>NZ_CP109460.1:0-4800000 GCF_036227565.1 Streptomyces sp. NBC_01454 | reverse complement strand
CGCCACTCCCCGGCGTCACACTGGGCAGTAGACCGATACGCGTGAACATTCAGGCATCGGCAATGATCAGTCGTCGGGGATGATCAACATCGGGACGATGCCTGGCCGTTCCCTCGCCGCAGAAAGTCCTCATACGGCGTTGTTAAAACTTAAATAACTCTCCGAGTGGTGAGAGAGTGGATGGTATGAGCAGCGAAGCCGCAGCCGAGCCGCACTGGCTCAGCGACGAGGAGCAATACGCCTGGCAGTGCTACCTGCACGCCACCACGCTCCTGGAGGATCACCTCGACCGCCAGCTGCAGCGCGATGCCGGAATGCCGCACGTGTATTACGGCCTGCTCGTCCAGCTCTCCCGCGCTCCCCGCCGTCGGATGCGGATGACCGAGCTGGCCCAGAACGCCAAGATCACCCGCTCCCGCCTCTCCCACGCGATCGCGCGCCTGGAACGGAACGGCTGGGTGCAGCGGGAGAACTGCTCGTCCGACAAGCGGGGCCAGAACGCCCACCTCACGGACGAGGGGATGCGGGTCCTGGAGAAGGCCGCCCCCGGCCATGTCGCGGCCGTACGCGCCGCGATCTTCGACCGGCTCTCCCCGGAGCAGGTCGCTCAACTCGCCGAGATCTGCCAGGTCATGACCGAGGGGCTGCAACCGAAAGGTGCCGACCTCCCCTGGCTCCGCTGACGGTTCGGCGAAGCCGGAAGAAGCCCGGCACCTGTGGAGCGGTCGAGGCGGTGCGGCGGCGCGCCGGGCCGGAAAGCCCGGCACACGTACGGGACAGGCCCGGCGCACGTACGGGACAAGCCCGGCGCACGTACGGGGACAGGCCCAGCACACCTAAGGGACGACCCTGGCGCACGTAGGAGCGAGGTAGGAATGCGGTAAGAGTGGGCCGGAGACGTCGACGCTCCGAGCGCCCCCGACCGCACCACCCCTACGGGACCAGCGTCCCTCATGGGACCAGGTGGCCCCACCACCCCTACGGGATCAGTGCGCCATCACCGGGACCGGCACCTCGTCCTCGCCCAGCGCCGCGCCCTCGCCGTCCTGCGACGACGCCACCGGCGAACCGCCGCCGGGCCGCCCGGTGTTGATGAAGGTGAAGGCGATCACGCCCGCCAGGGCCAGGATGCCGACCGCCCACCAGATGGCGGTGGTGTAGCCGTGCACCATCGCCTGGAGCTTGAGCAGGTCGAGGGAGCGGGCACCGGCCGCGTGCGAGGTGGCGTACGCGGTGGTGGCACTGGCCGCGATGGTGTTCAGCAGGGCCGTACCGATCGCGCCGCCCACCTGCTGCGAGGTGTTGACCATCGCGGAGGCGACACCGGCGTCGCGCGGCTGGACACCGTGCGTGGCCAGCGACATGGCCGGCATGAACGCCGTACCCATGCCGAGACCCATCAGCAGGAAGCCGGGCAGGATCAGCGCGGGGTAGGACGTGTCCAGGTCGATCTGGGTCAGCACCAGCATGCCGAGCGCGGCGACCGTGAAACCGGGCGCCATCAGCAGCCGCGGCCGGACGCGGGTCATCAGCCGGGCGCCGATCTGCGTCGAGCCGGTGATCATGCCGACGATCATCGGCAGGAAGGCCAGACCGGTCGTCACCGGGGTGTAGCCCTTCACGATCTGCAGGTAGTAGGTCAGGAAGAGGAAGAGACCGAACATGCCGATCACGGCCAGACCCAGCGAGGCGTAGATGCCGGCGCGGTTGCGGTCCGCGACCACCCGCAGCGGCAGCAGCGGCGCCTTCACCTTGGACTCGACCAGCACGAACGTCAGCAGCAGCACGACGGCCGCGGCGAACAGGCCGAGCGTCGGGGCGGCCAGCCAGCCGTCGGACTCGGCGCGGGTGAAGCCGTAGACCAGCGAGACCAGGCCGAGGGTGGCCAGGATGACGCCGGGAACGTCCAGCCGGGAGGTGTTACGGCTCTCCGCGGGCTCGCGGATGACCAGCAGGGCACCGGTCGCGGCGACCACGGCGAACGGGATGTTCACGAAGAACGTCCAGCGCCAGTTCAGGTACTCGGTCAGCACCCCGCCGAGGATCAGGCCCACGGCGCCGCCGCCGCCCGCGATCGCACCGAAGATGCCGAACGCCTTGGCGCGCTCCTTGGCCTCGGTGAACGTCACGGCCAGCAGGGACAGCGCGGCCGGCGCCAGCAGTGCGCCGAAGACCCCCTGCAGCGCCCGCGCACCCATCAGCATGGCCTGGTCGGCCGCGGCCCCGCCGAGCGCGGAGGCGACCGCGAAGCCGATGAGTCCGGTGACGAAGGTCCGCTTGCGCCCCCACAGGTCGGCGATGCGCCCGCCGAAGAGCAACAGCCCGCCGAAGGCCAGTGCGTAGGCGGTGATCACCCACTGCCGGTTGGCGTCGGTGATACCGAGGTCCTGCTGGGCGGAGGGCAGCGCGATGTTCACGATGGTCGCGTCGAGCACGACCATCAGCTGGGCGAGAGCGATGAATATCAGCGCTTTCCAGCGCCGGGGGTCGACGTATGTGGGTGTTTCAGGCATGACGGGATCCACCTAGTGGTGCGGTGAGCGAACAAGAGCAAGAGCAAGGCCGGCGGACCGGGCGGCCGTCAGGACGCAGGAACGCACGAACGCAGGACGGGACGTAGGAGTGGACGGACGAGCGGGACGGTGGGGCGGGACGAGTCGGTGGGTCGGGCAGGAAGCGTGGGAGGTATGACGGCGTGGTGCCGGGGTTACGAGCGGCGCCGGAGATCTTCCAAGGTGGCCGGGGCCCCGGGAAGTTCGGAACGGGCGGGCGCCTGCAGGCCGTCCAGGAACAGCTGCAGATGACGGTGCACGAACTTGTCGAAATCCATACCGCCGCTGCTCGGCAACGGCCTGGTCAGCTGGGTGAGCGCGACCATCAGATCGCCGACGGCGATGTCGGTACGCAGCTGGCCGCTGTCGCGTGCGGCGCCCATGACGGCCTCGATGGCCGCCTCCAGACGATCACCCGCGGCGAGCAGGTCGGGGTGGTCGCGGTCGACGCCGTCGGAGAGCAGGGGGCACAGCGCCCCGATCCGCTCCTCCACCGCGGCGTGGACGAAGCGCCTCAGCGCTTGGAAAGCATCGGACTCCTCGGCAAGGGCGCTCTCCGCTCGGTCCGCGGTACGGGACATGACGGACAGGGTGACGTGGTGGATCAACTCCAGGCGATCCGCGAAGTGACGATAGAGCGTCGCATTACCGACACCCGCGCGTCGAGCGATTTCATCGAGCGGGACCTCGGCCCCGAACTCGACCATCGTCTCGCGGGCGGCCGCGATGATCCGCTCCCGGTTGCGCAGGGCATCGGCCCGCAGACGGGGCTGCTGCCCCTCTTTCCCGGACTTCGCACAAGCAGTGGTGGCGGCCACGGCGGCTCACTCCTCTCATCTCTCAGCACATCTCTGACCACACGGGTCTCCGGACGATCAGGCGGCCGGAGGGCCATCCGAACCGACGGGCCATACGGCCGGAGGCGCGACCGCCGGCCAGCCCGGCCGACCGGGTGACCACGGCTTGCACACCGGACCACCGGACCACCGGGCGACCGGACGACCGGGCGACCCGCCGGCTCGGCGACCCGACGACCGGCCCACCGAACCGGGGATTCGCCCCCCGTTTCATCCGGACGTCTGGTTAAACGGGGATCCCCTCCCCGGATATTTCACTCCCCGACGTGACCTGAACCACACCCCACCGGGACCGGTCCGGGTCCGCCCCACCCGAACCGCCCCACCCGAACCGCCTCTCCAGACCGACCCATCCGGCCCCGCCATGACTCCGGTTGACGTAACCCCGCGCGCGAGCGATCACCCGTCGACACAAGGTGATCGGTATGAAGCACAAGGTATCCGCGGTTCTGGCCGCAGGAGCGGCCACCGCGGCCGCGGCGATAGCCCTGGGCTCACCGCCCAGCGCCGTGGCCATACCCACCGGGCCCGGCGCCTCGCCGAGTGGCCCGTGTGCCCTGCGCGGCATCAGCGACGACGTCGCCGAATCCGCGGAGACCCCCACAGGTTTCGCCCGATCGTCCGGTCCCGTACGGGCGCTCACCCTCTTCATCGACTTCCCGGACGCGCACGCGACCCTCTCCCCCCGGGCCCGCTTCGCCGAGTTCTTCCCGGCCGCGACGGAGTATTTCCGCATCAGCTCCTACGGCAGGCTGACCTACCGCCCCATACCGCTGTTCCGGTGGATCCGGATGTCACGGCCGCTCGCGGCGTACGGCATCGGGCGGGGTGCCAGCTTCGACCCGACCTCGGACGGCGGCTATCACGCCCTGTCCCGGGAACTGGTCCGCGCCGTCGACCCGCTCGTCGACTTCCGCGACTACGACGTCATCAACGTCATCGCCACCCCCAACGCGGGTCCGCCCGCGACCCGTACGGTCCTGTCGGTCACCTTCAGCGGTGGCGACATGGGGCTGCGGACCGCCGACGGGGTGCCGTTCCGGAACGCGTCCTTCATCTGGAGCCGGCAAACCGGGTCGAGCGCCTTCCGCGTCCTCAACCACGAGAACGCCCACAGCTTCGGCCTGCCCGACCTCTACTTCACCGACGACCGCGACGACTCACCCCCCGTAGGCCACTGGGATCCGATGGACGAGGACTGGGGGCCGAGCAACGACTTCGTCGGCTGGCACAAGTGGAAGCTCGGCTGGCTCTCCGCCGAGCAGGTGCACTGCGCTCCACGCCACGGGACGCCCGGCGAACACACCCTCACCCCCCTCTCCACCCCCGGCGGCACCAAGATCGTCGTCGTCCCGACCTCCCACCGCACCGCCCTGGTCGTCGAGGCCCGCATCCGCGGCCTGCTCGACCCGGCCGTCTGCCAGCCGGGCGTCCTCATCTACCGCGTCGCCACCCACGTCCCCTCGGGCCGCGGCCCGCTCCGCATCGTGGACGCCACCCCGCACAGCGGAGGCTGCTACCGGGACAACAAATACGTCGACCCGGAACTGACGGACGCCACCTTCGGCCCCGGCGAGACCTTCACCGACCGCACCAGCGGCGCAGCCGTCACCGTCCTCACGGAAAACCCGGACGGCACCTACCGCGTACGGGTCACCCCGGCGCGCGATTGACGCCCCCACGTCACCACGCAAACGGGGAAACAAACCGGCGAGGCACCCCGAACGGCCCCCGCACTCCTCCCCCTACTCCTCCCCCTATTGCTCCTCCCGCCAGTGCCGCCGCCCGATGCTGATCAGCCGCAGCTGCCGGCGCGCGACCCGCACCACCTGCTCGGCCGCGCCCTCCATGCCGTCCGCCTCGGCGTCGAGCAGCGCCGCGGCCGTCGTCACCAGCCGGTCCACATACAGCTCCGCCAGCATCCGCACATCGTCATCGCGCCAGCCCTCCGACACCGGCTGCGTCTTCAGCGCCGCCGCGACCTCCTCCGCAAACCGGTCCAGCTCCCCCGCGATGGCCTGCCGGACGGCCCGTACGCCACCGTGCCGCTCACGCGCCACGAACCGGATGTGCAGCGGATACCGGCGTACGTGCTGCTCCACGACCGCGACCGTCCGGTCGATCCGCTCCTCGGCCCCGTCCTGCTCGGCGAGGATCGCGCGCACCATCACATGCAGGCTCCCCAGCGCCTCCTCGACCAGCGCGACACCCAGCTCCCCCATGTCGCGGAAGTGCCGGTAGAACGCGGTCGGGGCGATGCCCACCACCCGCGTCACTTCCCGCAGCCCCAGGCTGCTCAGGCTCTGCTCCTCCAGCAGCCCGAGCGCCCCGTCGAGCAACGCCTGACGGGTCTTCTGTTTCTGGGCCTGCCGCACTCCAAGACTGTGACTCATGTCATCTAGTAAACAACCGTTCTCCGAACTACTCCACTCGCGGACGGTCGTAGACTGAGGGAACTGAGTGAACAACTGTCCTCTGGAACTGGAAAGGAAGATCATGCTCTTCCTCGTCGCAGCCCTCCTCCTGATGGGGACCCTGCTGGGCACCGCGGCACACCTCCCCGTCCCCGTCACCCTCGTCGCGGCCGCCGTCATCGCCGGCTGGCTGCTCGTCTTCTTCCTCCGCGAACGCCGCCACCAGCACGAGGTGACCTCCCGATGACCACGCTCAGCGAAGCCGCCCGGACGATCTCGCCCGCCCCGGCCCCCGAGCTCCAGGCCCCGCACCGGCCCGCCTCCCACCTCCGCTCCCACGCGGACGGCATGGCTGTGGCCTCCTTCATCCTCGGCCTGCTCGGCACCCTGGTCCTCAACCTCCTCCTCGGCCCCTGCGCCCTGACCCTCGGCGGCCTGGCCCTGGCCCGCGGCACCAACCGCCGCGGCCGCGCCCTCCTGGGCATCGCCCTCGGCGCCGCCGACCTGCTCCTCCTCGCCCTCCTCACCACCACGGACGGCACGATCAGCTGGCACATCGGGGGCTGACACCGGACGCATGAGCCCGCGACCGCCGCCACCCCGACGGCGCGGCATCAGGCGTACACACCGATGGCGGTGACCGATTCATCGGCCACCGCCATCGGCACGCCATGGCTCAACCAGCCATCATTTCAGTGGCACTTACCCCCGACGAGGCGACGTGACCACACAGCCGGACCACCTCACCGCCTTGAGCCCCATGGCCACCCACGGCACGTCCAGGGGCCTCACCCCCAACACAAGCAACCTCCAGCGCACCCATCAGCTACCCTGTCAGGGGTCCAAACCCATGCCTCCGTAGCTCAGGGGATAGAGCACCGCTCTCCTAAAGCGGGTGTCGCAGGTTCGAATCCTGCCGGGGGCACAGAGAAGCACCAGCGCAGATGCCCTCCCGTCCAACAGACGGGAGGGCATCTGTGCTCGTAGCGCACATATGGCGCACATGCCTTCGCGGTCATTTCCGACGGCGCTGACCGCATCCTCACCGCCCCTGCCCGGGCCGCCC
This sequence comes from Streptomyces sp. NBC_01454, assembly GCF_036227565.1. Taxonomy (NCBI): domain Bacteria; kingdom Bacillati; phylum Actinomycetota; class Actinomycetes; order Kitasatosporales; family Streptomycetaceae; genus Streptomyces; species Streptomyces sp. NBC_01454. Next base: position 4,793,111 of record NZ_CP109460.1, on the reverse strand, counting down.
TGACCACCACCCTCGGCAGGCCCACGGTGCAAGAGGCCAGCTTCGCCAGGTCCTCGGGGGGCCGGCTACTCCTGCACGACCCGCCTCAGGAGTTCGTCCTCGACGGCACGGAGCTTCTCGCGCCAGTCGCGGGCAGCCTTGGGGTTGCGGCCCATGCGTCGTGCCACGGCGTCCTGAGCGCGCTGGGCGGCGAAGGCTCGGCGCTCACGGAGCTGCTCGATGGTGAGGCCGGAGAGATCGGCGTGCCAGTTGTCGGAAAGCTTCCAGCGACTCATGGCTTCAGGGTGCCGCCGACCACGATCCGGCCGCCAGGCGTTTTCGGCCCCCACCCACAGCATTGCCAGGGCCGGCACGGAACTTCGCCTCCGCGCGGCCGGAGAGAAACGCCGGCACCGCGAGCCGGGTGGGGTGATGAATCAGGTCGTTGAGTGGCGGGGGGGGGGGGGGGGGGCGTGGGTCGGTGCTCGTGTGGCACCTGAGGAAGGGGCCGGGCGGCCCGAAGACGGCGGACAGTGCGGCGGTGAGAGCGAGCAGAGCCAGGTACGCCGCCGTGAGTCGTCGCGCGCTCATGAAGCGGGGGACGGTCTGGATGATTCCGGGGCGGTAAAGCCAGGTCGGACCCATGCCCGACCTGGCTTCTCCGTTCTCGCTTCCGGTGCCAGGGGCTGCCCGTCCGTCAGTTCTCCGGGTGGTGGACGGAGAACACCGTGTAGGCGTGCGGGTCGGGCTTGGCGAGTTCGGCGGCCTTGTCGCGGTAGTACTGGACGTTGGGGTCGCCCATGGTCGCCTTGATGTCGGCCTTGCTGCGCCACTGGGCGTAGTAGACGAGGCGCTTGCCGTCGAGGCTGGTGAGGATGTTCACCGAGATGCATCCCTGACGGTGCCGGATGAAGCGGTCGGCGCCCTCGCTCATCACGTCGGCCAGTTCCTTCTGCCGGTCGGGCTCCACTTCGAAGACGTTGATCATGGCGAAGGTGCCGTCGTCGGTGCGGATCACGGTTTCACTCATGGTGTGTGGTGTTCCTTTCCTGGTCGGCCTGTGCGGGCTGCACGGCCGGTGCGACTTTCGGGGTCGGGGGAGGAGGCTTCGGGGAAGGAGGCGTCGGGGGTTGGTCGGGGTCGTCATGGGGGCCGGGGCCCCCGCGGCGGGCGGGGTCGGTCAGTGGAGGGCGGAGCCGGCCAGGCGGGGGGTGGGGCGTGGGGGTGGGGGTGTTGCCCAGGCGCGGGCCACCTCGAGGGCCTGGGCCGGGTTGAGGCGGGGGTCGCAGTGGGAGGCGGGGGCCGGGGTGCCGGCCTGCTCTTCGCCGGTGATGTCGCGTTCGGTGACGTCGCGTTCGGTGCTGCCGCTCTCGGCGAAGTCGCGTTCGGTGCTGCCGCTCTCGGCGAAGTCGCGTTCGGTGCTGCCGCTCTCGGCGAAGTCGCGTTCGGCGGGGTCGAGTTCCGCGGGGATGGGGCGCGCGGGAGCGCGTTCCGCCGGGTCGTCCCAGACGCATTCCGTCACGTCGTACGGGGTGGTTTCGAGGTGGAGGCCGGCGGGGGTGCCGCCGGCCTCGGTGACGGCGGTGAGGAAGGCGCGGACCTCGGTGAGGAGTGCGCGGACCGAGCGGATCTTCGTGCCCGTAGGGGACTTGAGGGTGTTGCCGTGCATCGGGTCGCACAGCCACACGACGGGGTGGCCGGCCCGGTGCACGGCGGCGACCAGGGGCGGGAGGGCGGTGGCGGCCGTCCGGGCGCCCATGCGGGCGATGAGGGTGAGCCGGCCGGGCTCGCGGCCCGGGTCGAGGCGGGCGCACAGGGCGAGGAGGTCCTCCGGCCGGGTCGTCGGCCCGACCTTGCAGGCGACGGGGTTGGCCACGTGCGCCAGCATCATGGCGTGCGGGCCGTCCGGGTGCCGGGTGCGCTCGCCGATCCAGGGGAGATGGGTGGAGGTCAGCAGGGTCTCGCCGGCAGGGGTGCGGCGCAGCAGCGGCAGCTCGTAGTCGAAGACGAGCGCCTCGTGGCTGGCCCACACCGGTGCGGCGGTGGCCGGTGTCCGGGGGCTGGTGCGCTGCCGCAGGCAGGTGAGGGCGTGAGACGCGGCGCGGTAGCAGTCCAGCATCCGCTGCGGGTCGGCCCGGCGCGCCGGCGGGGTGGGTTCTGGGGCGTTGACCAGGTGACCGCGGTAGACGGGCAGGGTCAGACCGGCGACGGCTTCGGTCGGGGCGCTGCGCGGCTTGGCGAACTGCCCGGCGATCCGTCCGATGCGCACCACCGGCTTGCCCGTGCCGGCCTCCATCACCCCGGCCAGGGCGTCGAGCAGCCCGGCCTTGCGGGTGACCGCCGACGGCGCGCACTCGGCCGGGTCCTCGGCGCAGTCGCCCGCCTGGATCACGTGCCGGTCACCGGCCGCGGCCTCGGCGAGCAGGGTCCGCAGCAGACGGACCTCCTCCCAGGTCACCAGGCCGGGCAGCCGGGCCAGTTCGCCGCCGATGGCCGCGGCGAGGACCGGGTCGGGCCAGTCCGGCTGCTGTGCGGCCGAGCCGATGCCCCAGGCGGCGCGCACGTCGGGCCCCGTGCCGGGTCCGTCGGGAAGGCGCAGCGGCGGGTGGCCGGGCGGTCGGGTCGTGTGAGTGGTCCTGCCGTGCGGTGCTGACTGCATACCGGCCCCCGTGTTGTGGTTCGCTGTGTGCTTGCTGGCTCCGGCCTGTCCTGGCCCTGGTTCCTGTCGTCCGGGCTCGCGTCACCGCAGCGGCGGCTCCCCGGCCGGCAGCCGGCGGGCCAGCGTCAGGCCGTCCGCGATCGGCAGCATGACCAGCTCGACGCGGGGGTCGCGGCGGGCGTGCGCGTTGAACTCACGGATGGCCGCGGCCTTTTCGCCGGGCTGTTCCGCGAGCACCTCGCCGTTGAAGAGGGTGTTGTCGGCGAGGAGCAGGGCGCCGGGGCGCAGGCGCGGCACCAGTTCCTCCCAGTAGCCGATGTAGCCGGGCTTGTCGGCGTCGATGAAGGCCAGGTCCAGGTGCGGCTCGGCGGGCAGGGCGCGCAGGGTGTCCAGTGCGGGGCCGAGGCGGAGCTCGATGCGGTCGCCGACGCCGTCGCGGTCCCAGAAGTCGCGGGCGAGCGAGGTCCATTCGGCGGAGACATCGCAGGTGATCAGCGAGCCGTCGGCGGGCAGGCCGCGGGCCAGGCAGAGCGCGGAGTAGCCGGTGAAGGTCCCGACCTCGACGATGCGGCGGGCGCCCAGGAGGCGCACCAGGAAGGTCAGCAGGGCGCCCTCCTCGGGCGCGACCACCATGTGTGCCTGGTCGGGGATCGCGGCGCCGGTGCAGGCGATCACCTCGGCCAGGAGCGGGTCGGGGGTCATCCGGCCCTGGTCGAGCAGGTAGTCGTGCAGCTCGGGGGTGAGCGGCAGATTCCTGGGGCTCAGCGTGTCGTTGCGCAGCATGGGGTCTCCGGTGTGGGTAGGGGCGGGGCGGCGTGCGGGCCGGGGGCGGGTCTCACGCGGGTACGTCCGGGCCGGTGTGCCGCCACTCCCGGTAGGCATGGCGTACGGCCTCGGTGTCCACGGGGACCCGGTCGAGGAAGGCCCGCAGATCGCCGGGGCAGTGCAGCTCGAAGCGGCGGCGCCGGGAGGGCTGCCCGTGCTCGCGGACGAAGTACAGGACGGTCGAACCCTGGGGGCCCTCGTGGGGGTTGTGTCCGCCGCCCTCCCACAGCAGGCCGGCCTCGGCACGCCAGGCCGTGACGAGGTTCTCCAGCAGCGGGAGGCTCGGCCGGCCCACCACGAACGCGGTGTGGTCCTCGAAGCCGTGCGCGACTTCGGACGCGGCCAGCCGCGGGTCGAACGCGGCGCAGTCGCGGGGGAAGAGGAACACCTCGACCGCCGGATGGCGTCGTCCGTCCGGCAGGTCCAGCCGGAGCCGGGTGAGGTGGACGTCGCAGCGCGCCGGGTCGAGACCGTGGCGTTCGCTCAGCCTGCGGCGCACCACCGTGCTCGGCACGGTGGGCAGCGGTGCCAGGCCGCACTGTTCCAGATGGTCCAACCCCGCGGCGAGGGTCTGCGGAAACAGCAGGACTGCGCAGTGGTCGAACCGGCAGTTCCGCTCGGTCAGGGACGTGGCCCCGCCCTGTGGCCCGGCCGGTTCGAGAAGCGACGACACCGGGGCGCTCGACGCGAGGCCGGCGTCGCGGATCGCGTCGGCAAGCCGCCGCAGATCGGTGCCGGAGAATGGACTGCCCACCGGCAATTCGCTGTCCACGGAGGGTAATTCGCCGACGGAACGCACACTTTCCTTTGTGGTGTGAGACGCGCGGACTACGGACATCGATACCTCCTGTATCGGGGCCGTCGGAATTCTGTGGTGGTTTTCCGGCGCCCGGCAAGCCCCTGGGCGCACGGGTACCGGAATGCGCCGGACCGCTCGTCCGGAACTCGGCTCGACATAGCGATTGACCAGGGGAAACGCGGCACGTTCGGCCTTCTCGATGGCATTCATCGGAGTCACCGAATGCTCCTGCCGAAACGTTTCGAGGTGACACTTTCAACCGGAGGCCAGGGCTTCGTTAGTGGGTTTTCTTATGGGTGCGCGGCGCGGCGGTCCGGCTCCCGGGCGCCGGTTGTGCAGCGGTGAACGGCTGCGCGTTGTCCGTGTGGGGGGCATCCATCGGCGCGGCCGAACGGCGGCGGGAGAATCAATCGACAGCGGGCGTCCGCGCCTATCTTCGGGCCCGCGCTCCGTCGCGACATCACGGGAGGGGGCTTTTGTTATCGCGGCCGGACCGGTGCAGCGGATCAGGGGTTCTTATCGGTTTTCCCCTGGACCATCCGCTCGATTTCCGCCCAGAATCCGTGCGGCAAGGCAAGGACTGTTGGTTCTGCCCGGAACGGAGGATTCTTCGTGAACGCTCTCCCCACGGAATCGACGACGACCGCTTTCACGTTCACCGGTGCTCTCGAGCGTGCCGCGGCCCGCCGTACGGATCCCGCCGTGTGGGACGACGGGATCGGCCGGACCTGGCAGGACTGTCTGCGCCAGGCCGAACGGACCGCCGGCGCGCTGTACGTGCGGGGACTGCGGTCCGGTGACGTACTGGCGGCGCAGCTGCCGAACTCCTGGGAACTGGTGGTGCTGCACGCGGCCACCGCCCGGCTCGGCGTGCTGCTGCTGCCGCTGCACTGCGCGTACGGCGCCCACGAGGTGCAGTCCCTGGTCGCCCAGGCCGGAGCCGCCGCGCTGGTGGCGCGGGGCTCCTACCGCGGCCGTGACCGCGTCGGGGAGATCCTCGCGGTGCGCGAGGGGTGCGGCTCGCTGCGGCACGCATGGGTGGTGGAGGGCGAGGGGCCCGCGCGGACGGGGCGCGGTGTGTCCGGCGCGGGGACGCTGCCGAGCGCGGCGGAGCTGCTGGACGAGGCACCCGACCCGGCCCCCGGGGCGCTTCCGGATCCGCCGCGGGACCCGGAGGCCCCGCTGATGCTGCTCGCCTCCTCCGGGACGACCTCCCGGCGCCCGAAACTGTGTGTGCACCGCCACGGTGGGCTGCTCGGCAACGCGGCGGCCGTCGCGGCGGACGGCGGCCTGGGCCCCGGGGACACACTGGTTTCCGCGAGCCCGCTCAGTCATGCCTTCGGGCTGCTCTCGGTCCATCTGGCCCTGGTCACCGGCGGCCGGGTCGGGCTGTTCGACGGATGGGACCCGCGGCGGTTCGCCGGCGCCCTGCGCGCTGTCTCGGCCACCACGGCGTTCCTGGTTCCGGCTCAACTGCGCGATCTCGTCACCCTGTTGGCAGAGGATGCGGAGGATGCGGAGGCCGGGGGTACGCCTCTGGCTCTGCGGGAGGTACGCACCGGCGGCGCTCCGGTGCCCCGTGAGCTGGCCGAGGGCGTGCGGCGGACGATGGGCGCGCGGCTCGTCGTGCAGTGGGGGATGACGGAGATCGGCGCGGGGACCTTCACCCGTCCCGGCGATCCGCCCGAGGCGGCGTCCACCATCGGGCGGCCGGTGTCCGGGGGCGAGGTCAGGGTGGTGGACCGCGAGGGCCGCCGCGCCGGGCCGGGCGCGACCGGAGAACTCCAGTACCGCAGCCCCTTCCTGTTCCGCGGCTATCACGGCGCGCCGGAGCTGACCCGCGCCGCGCTCACCGCCGACGGCTGGCTGCGCACCGGCGACCTGGCCGTGCTCCACCCGGACGGTTCGGTCGGCTACCGGGGCCGCGCCGACGAGCTGATCAACCGCGGCGGGCTGAAGTTCAGCGCGCTCGAGGTCGAAGAACTGCTCGGCGATCTGCCGCAGTTGGCGCAGCACGCGATCGTGGGGCGGCCCGATCCGCGGCTGGGCCAGCGCTCGTGTCTGCTGGCCGCGCTCCGCGACGGCACCGGCTTGACGCTGGACGAGGTGACCGGGCATCTGTCCCGCAAGGGACTGGCCACGTACAAGCTGCCCGAGGAGCTCGTGGTCGTGGACCGGTTGCCGACCACGGTCACCGGCAAGATCGCCCGGAACCGGCTGACGTCGATCCCGCTGCCGCCCCTTCCGCGGCCGCCGGCGCCCGCGTCACGCCCCGTGCCGGCGGCCGGCGAGGGCGACCGGTGACCGGCCGCCCGCCGCCGTCAGCCGCCCAGTTGCCGGCGCAGCACGGTCTGGAAGCCGATGAGGTTCGGGTTCGCGGAGTTGCGGTCCAGCCAGGTCATGGTCACCGTCGTGTGCAGGTCGCCGTCGCCGGCCTTCACGACGGCCACTTCGCCGCGGCTCGCCTGATCGCGCACCGCCGTCAACGGCAGCAGCGCGCAGCCCATCCCGGCCGCCACGCACGCGCCGAGGGTGCCGATGCTGGACACCTCCGCGACCGGCTCCTTCGCGGCCACCGCCCCGAAGGCGCTGTCGAACATCTCCCGGAAGCCGCAGCCCCGCTCGGTGGCCAGGAAGGGTTCCCTGGCGAGCTCCTCGAGACCGGCCTCGCCGCGCTCGGCGAGATGGTGCCCCGGCGGCACGATGACCGCCAGCGGCTCCTCGGCCAGCGTCTCGGCACGCAGGCTCGGGTCGGCCGGCGGGTCGCCGAAGGTCAGGCACAGGTCCAAGTCGCCGCGGCGCACGGCCTTGTAGAGCTCGCCGCGGTTGTCCTGCGCCACCCGCACCCGGGCCTGCGGATGCAGCGAGCGGTAGTGCGCGAGCACCTCCGGCAGCAGGTGCTGGCAGAGGGTTTCCAGGGCGCCGAAGGCGAGTTCTGCGCCGGGCCGGGAGACCGCCCAGCGCGCCTCCTCCATCAGCTTGAGGATCTTGTCCGTGTACTCCGAGAGCGCCACACCCTGCGGGGTCAGCCGCACCCGGCGCTGCGACCGGTCGAGCAGCTCGACCCCCAGATCACGCTCCAGCGCCTGAATTTGATCGCTGACGCTGGATTGTGCGTAGTGCAGTTCCTTGGCCGCTTGCGTGACGCTGAGTGTCCTGGCCACCGTTTCGAACGTCCGAAGATGCCGAAGCTCCACGACTGTGCCGCCCCCCTAGCTGACCTATCGGCTGGGCCGATGGTACCCATAGGCCATCCCCGTCGTCACCACCCTCAATTCCCCTTCCGATTCCGGTTGAATGGATTGTGCCGCCCCCAACAGCGCGGGCCGCGAAAGCAGAGATTCCGAAACGGAGGAGAATTCCTATGACGACACGGGCGGAACCTGAGCGGGATTCCGTTGCCGCACCGAAGCGAACCGGTAAGCCCTCGCGCACCTTATTGATCGGGCTTTCCCTCGGCTACTTCATGGTGCTGCTCGACATGACGATCGTCTCGGTGGCGCTGCCCGCCATCGCCGGTGATCTGCACACCGGCCTGAGCGGCCTCCAGTGGGTCACCAACGGCTACACCATCACCTTCGCCGCCCTGTTGCTCACCGCGGGCTGGCTCTCCGACCGCTTCGGCGGCCGCCGGGTCTTCCTCTGGGGCCTGGTGACGTTCGGCGTGCTGTCCGGCGTCTCGGCCGTCGCGACGACGCTCGGCATGCTGGTGGTGCTCCGGCTGGCCCTGGGCGTCGCCGGGGCGCTGCTGCTGCCGTCCTCCCTGGCCCTGATCGTCCACTCCTACACCGACCCCGCCGAGCGGGCCCGCGCGGTGGGGGCCTGGGCGGCGATCACGGGCGCGGCGCTCGCCGCCGGTCCGCTGGTGGGCGGGATGCTCACCGACACGGTCGGCTGGCGCGCCATCTTCCTGATCAACGTGCCGCTGGCGCTGGTCAGTCTGGTCATCACCGCACGGCTGGCCCCGGAGACCGCGCGCAAGCAGCGCAGCGGGCTGGACCTGACCGGGCAGCTCAGCGCCGTCGTCGCACTGGCCGCGCTGGTGTACGCGCTGATCGAGGGCCCGGACAAGGGCTGGACCGGCGGCGGGGTGCTCGGCGGCTTCGGGCTGGCGGCGGCCGCGGCGGTGGTCTTCCTCGTCGCGGAACTGCGCTCCGGCGACGCGGCGATGCTGCCGCTGCGGATGTTCCGCAGCCGCAGCTTCTCCTCCGCGCTGGTGGCCGGCCTGCTCGCCAACTTCGGTCTGTCCGGGCTGCTGTTCGCGCTGTCGCTGTTCTTCCAGGAAGGCCGCGGCTACTCGTCGTTCGCCGCGGGCCTCGCCTTCCTGCCGCTGACCCTGCCCACCGCCTTCAACCCGATCTACACCGGACGGCTGGTCGGCCGGATCGGGCCGCGGCGCCCGGCCACCATCGGCTTCGTCCTCATGGGTGCCGGGGCGCTGATCCAGGCGCCGTTCACCGGGAACTCCGCCGGGGCGCTCGTCGCCACCGTGGTGGGCCTGCTGGCCTTCGGCTTCGGTGTCTCCTTCGCCCTGCCCGCCCTGGTCGCCGGGGTCGCCGGCTCCGTACCGGCCGAGCTGGCCGGCATCGGCGCCGGAGCACTCAACTCCGCCCGCCAGGTGGGCGCCTCACTCGGTGTCGCCGTCCTCGGCGTGGTCCTCAACCTGTCCTCGTCCACGGCGGCCGGCACCCGCTGGGCGCTGGTCGTCGGCGGCCTGGGCCTGCTCGTCGGTGCGCTCGTCGCCGGCTCGGGGCTGCGCGGCCGGTCCCCGGCCGCGGCGCGCTGACCCCATTCCGACGGCGCGGCCCGCGGCCGCCCTGCTCTCTGGAGGAGCATTGACCCTCACCTCACCGTCCGCCCGTCCGCAGGCCGGCCCGCCGAGCCCGCGGGTGGACGGAGTCGACCACTTGGCCTTCGTCACCTGGAAGCCGCGTGCGACCTACGAGTTCTACACCCAGGTGCTGGGCATGCCGCTCGTGCACGCGATCACCGCGACCGGCTGGGTCACCGAGGACTACCCGGACTTCGTGCACTTCTTCTTCGACATGGGCAAGGGCAACCGGATCGCGTTCTTCTACTACTTCGGCCTGCCCGAGGAGGAGCAGCCGAGCGACCTCATGCACCGCTCCCGGCACCTCGCCTTCCATGTGGACACCGAGGAGGAGCTGCTGGCCTGGCGGGAGAGGCTCAAGGCGCACGGGGTGCGGGTCACCCCGCCGCTGCCGCACGAGCTGATCGAATCGATCTACTTCGACGACCCCAACGGACTCCAGCTGGAGATCACCAGGCCGCTGCGCGCGATGTCGGCACTCGACTCGCGGGACGCGGAGTTGACGCTGCGCGCGCTCGCCGACGTCGCCGAGTCGCCCCGCCCCTGCGCACAGACGCTGTGGCAGCGGAAGGCAGAGCTCGTGCGGAAGGCCGCGCCGGTCCGCAACGACAGGGAGGTGGCGGGGCCGTGACGCTCGCCGTGTACGTACTCGCCGTACCGGAGTTCGCGCCCGTGGTGCGGACCGCCGAGGCCGCCGGGATGGATGTCCGCGCGGTCGGCGACTATCTGGAGCTCGCCACCACGGAGCGCGAGGTGGTGCTGCGCCGGGAGGTGACCGGGATGCCCACGGCGGTCTGGCACGCCGCGCTGACCGGCGGCCTCGCGGGCCGCATCGTCTCCTTCACCTCCCGGACCCTGCACCTCGCGACGGAGGACGAAGCATGAGCGCCACTACTGCCGGCCGTAGCGACCGCCGTCCCGTACTCGTCGTCGGCGCCGGTCCGGCCGGGCTGAGCGCCGCGCTGGCCCTGCGCGCGGCCGGGCTGCCCGCGGTGGTCCTGGAGAAGCGCACCCGGGACGCGGTCCGTCCGGGCAGCCGCGCCGCCTACCTGCACGGCACGTCGCTGCGCGAGCTGGAGCAGGTCAGCCCCGGCCTGGGCCACGAGATCGCCGGCCGCGGTCTGATGTGGGCGACCAAGAGGTCGTACTGGGCGGGCGAGGAGATCTACACCCGGACCTACCCGCCGGCCGGCCGCGCCGGGCTGCCGCCGTTCACCAGCCTTCCGCAGGTGCACACCGAGGACCTGATGGCCGCCGCCTGCCGGGAGGGCGGGGTGGAGTTCCACTGGGGCGTGGAGGTGCGCTCCGCCGAGAGCACCCCGGACGGGGTGCGGCTCGTGGACTCCACGGGAGGCGAGTGGGCGGCCGACTACGTGATCGCGGCGGACGGCTCGCGCTCCGCGCTGCGCTCCGCCGCCGGCATCCCCCTGGAGGGGCCGCGCTCCCGCAACACCTTCGTGGTGGTGGACCTCGACGACGATCCCGCCCACCCGCTGCTCCTGGAACGCGTCTTCCACTACAAGCACCCGCGGGTCGGCGGCCGCAACGTCCTCCTGGTTCCGTTCGCGGGCGGCTGGCGGGTCGACCTCAACCTCCTGGTGCACGACGACCCGGACCGGTTCACCTCACCGGAGGGGCTGCGGCGCTGGATACCCCGGGTGCTGCCCGAGGCGTACGGCGAGCGGGTGCGCTGGGTGTCGACGTACCGGTTCGCCCAGCAGGTGGCCGCCGACTTCACCGACGCCCACCGCCGGGTGCTGCTCACGGGTGAGGCCTCACACCTGTTCGCGCCGTTCGGGGCCCGCGGCATGAACTCCAGCATCCCGGACGCGATCCGGGCGGTGCGGGCCGCGCAGGCGGCGCTGACGGCCGGTACGTCCGGGGCGGCCCAGGCGGAGATCCTCCGCTTCGCCCAGGAGCGGAAGGAGGCGGCCGCGTACAACCGCGCCTGCGCCGGCTCCGCCTTGGAGCACATGCTGGCCCACCGTCCGTCGGTCTGGCTGCGCCGGCGCGTCGCCGCGGCCGTGGCGGGCACCGGGCGCAGGGCGGGAGCCTGGCTGGACTCCGCGCCCTACGGCCCGAAGCTGGCGGCGCCCAGGGCCGCCCGGAGCTCCTACTGACCGGGCGGGGACGGCCGCGGGGACGACGGTCGTGGTGGTGACGGTCGTGGTGGTGACGGCCGGGGTGGCCGGGCCGGGGCGGCGATCAAGGAGGGGACAGCGGAACGTCCTTGAGCGTCGCACGGGCGGCCGCGCGCGCCGCGTCGACGACGGGCTCACGCACCGAGGGCGAGAACGCCAGATAGACGGGCAGCGGCTCCGGTGCGGGGCCGAGGGCACCGAGCGGCGCGGGGCGCAGCGAGGGGTGGTGGTGGTGGGCGTTGGCGGCAGCGCCGTATACGCCAGTCCCGCCTGGATGGAGGCCCGGACCGCCAGCGGGTCGGAGCACCGGGGGACGGAGTGCCAGGCGACCTTGCGCTCGGCGAGCGTCTCGATGATCCGGTTGCTCAGCGCCGAGCGTTCACTGACCAGCGCCACCGGCAGCCGCTCCCCCGGGGCGGGCAGGGCCTGTCCGTACCAGGCCAGGCGCAGCCGCCCCAGAATCTCGCTGCGCGGCGTCCGGGTCCCCAGGAGCACCGCCGCCTCCAGTTCCCCCTGGGCGAGCTGGTCGGCGAGCACGGCGCTGAGGCCGGTCGCCATGGCGCAGCGGAGGCGTGGCCGCTCCACCGCGAGCTGGGCGAGCATGGTCCGCAGCCCGTCGGCGAAATGCACCGAGCAGCCCATGCTGAACCATTCCTGGCTACTGAAGGCCGATATCTTGCTGAGCACCTCATTGTTGAGCAGGATGACGCGGCGGGCGTGCGCCATCACCTCGCGACCTGCGGGGGTGAGCTGTAACGGGCGCTTGGTGCGCTGGAACAGCGGCGCCTGGATAATGGTCTCCAAACGCTTGATCTGCTGGCTCACGGTCGGCTGGGTCACATGGAGTGCCTGAGCGGCGCGGGCGAATCCCTTCTCATCGACCACGGCGACAAAAGTGCGCAGGAGTTTCACTTCGATATCACGCTGCAAAATCAGCACGGTCTCACACCTGGTCCCGGTAGACGTGGCGATGGAAGGGGCTGCGGGTGTGGGGGGAGCGGATGCTTTGCGGGTGCGCGTGAATGTGCGGGGCGTATGCGGACCTCGGACGGCACAAACGGAAAGATCAATTCCGGAAGCCGAAGCCTTCACTCCGGTCGGTTGAGCGGCCCAATACTTGCACGTATTTGCCTCATCGGTCGGTTATGCAGAGGAGGGCGACACGAACGTGCGGGCGTAATGCCCTTTTTATTCGGCGGACTTGACCATTCCCATACCATCCTCGTGGTGCCGGCTCCCGTGGCCGTCCCGACCGGGGCCGACGGGCGCCCTGACGGCCGGGCACGGGCAGGACGACGGCGCGGGCCGGGCCGGCGGGCACGGCCGTCAGGGCCGGGTTGTCCACAGGGTCGACGGCGACCCCCGCGAAGCTCGTAGGCTTTCGGAATGGCTCTGGCGGACGTGGAAGTGGTCGTGGACATGGATGTGGAAGGCGCTTCGGAGGCAAGCGAGGCGGTGCAGGTGCTGCGCCGGGTGTTCGGCTATGAGGCGTTCCGCGGCAGTCAGCAGGAGATCATCGAGCACGTCATAGGGGGCAGGGACGCGGTCGTCCTGATGCCGACCGGCGGCGGCAAATCGCTGTGCTACCAGATCCCCTCGCTGGTCAGGGGCGGTGTGGGCGTGGTGATCTCGCCGCTGATCGCCTTGATGCAGGACCAGGTCGACGCCCTCCGGGCGCTCGGCGTGCGGGCCGGATTCCTCAATTCGACCCAGGATCTGGAGGAGCGGCGGCTCGTCGAGGCGGAGTTCCTGTCCGGGGAGCTGGATCTGCTCTATCTGGCGCCCGAGCGGCTGCGGGTCGAGCAGACGCTGAGGCTGCTCGACCGGGGAAAGATCTCGCTCTTCGCCATCGACGAGGCACACTGTGTCGCCCAGTGGGGCCATGACTTCCGGCCGGACTATCTGGCGCTGTCGATGCTGCACGAGCGCTGGCCCGAGGTGCCGCGGATCGCGCTGACCGCCACCGCCACCGAGGCCACCCATACGGAGATCAGCTCCCGGCTGCGGATGGAGAAGGCCCGCCATTTCGTGGCGAGCTTCGACCGGCCGAACATCCAGTACCGGATCGCGGCGAAGAGCGAGCCCAAGAAGCAGCTCCTGGAACTGCTGCGGAGCGAGCACGCGGGGGACGCGGGCATCATCTACTGCCTGTCGCGGGCCTCCGTGGAGAAGACCGCGCAGTTCCTGGTGGACAACGGCATCGCCGCGGTGCCGTATCACGCGGGCCTCGATGCCCGGACCCGTGCCGCGCATCAGTCCCGGTTCCTGCGCGAGGACGGGCTGATCGTGGTCGCCACGATCGCGTTCGGCATGGGCATCGACAAGCCGGACGTGCGGTTCGTGGCGCATCTGGATCTGCCCAAGTCGGTGGAGGGCTACTACCAGGAGACCGGGCGCGCCGGGCGCGACGGTCAGCCGTCGACGGCCTGGCTGGCCTACGGGCTGCAGGACGTGGTCCAGCAGCGGAAGATGATCGACGGGTCCGAGGGGGACGAGGCACACCGGCGGCGGCTGACGGCCCACCTCGACTCGATGCTGGCGCTGTGCGAGACGGTGGAGTGCCGGCGGGTGCGCCTCCTGGCCTACTTCGGGCAGGAGAGCACCGCGTGCGGCAACTGCGATACCTGCCTGGCCCCGCCGCAGACCTGGGACGGCACGGTGGCCGCGCAGAAGCTGCTGTCCACGATCGTCCGGCTGAAGCGGGAGCGCGGGCAGAAGTTCGGCGCGGGCCAGATCATCGACATCCTGCAGGGGAAGAAGACCGCCAAGGTCATCCAGTTCGACCACGACGGGCTGAGCGTGTTCGGTGTGGGGGACGACCTCAAGGAAGCCGAATGGCGGGGCGTCGTACGGCAGTTGCTGGCCCAGGGGCTGCTCGCCGTCGAGGGTGACTACGGCACGCTGGTGCTCACGGAAGCCAGCGGCGAGGTGCTGGGCGGCGGGCGCGAGGTGCCGATGCGCCGGGAGCCGGAGAAGCCGGCGCGGGCGGCCAGGGCGAAGGCGAAGGGCAAGCGCGCGGCGCCGGTGGATCTGCCGGCGGAGGCGCTGCCGGCCTTCGAGGCGCTGCGCGGCTGGCGGGGCGGCACGGCCAAGGAGCAGGGCGTCCCGGCGTATGTGATCTTCCACGATGCGACGCTGCGGGAGATCGCCACCCTCCGGCCCGCGACGACGGCCGAACTGGGCACGGTCAACGGAGTCGGCGAGAACAAGCTCGCGAAGTACGGCGCGCAGATCCTGGAGGTACTGGCGGGACGGGACCCGCACGAGAGCGCCGAGGCCACCGAGGGCGCACCCACCGGCTCCACGGCGGCAGCCGGGACATCCCGGGCCACCGCAGCCACCGCAGCCACCGGGCCCGGTGCCGGCCACCTGCCCCCGGAGCCCGAGGAGGAGGACCTCCCGGAACCGCCGGACGACATCGACTGGTGAGGCACGGAGATCAACGGGTGTGGCACCGGTGACGTGACCTCATCCGACGACGGCGCTCCGCGGCAGCCGCAGGAGGGTGCGGGCGCCGCCGTCGGGGGCGTTGGTGAAGCGGACGTCGATGCCCAGGACGGCGGACTGGCCGACGGCGATGGTCAGGCCCAGCCCATGGCCCCTGCCGCGGCCCGGGGCGTCGGTGCGGAAGCGCTGCGGGCCGTGGTGCAGCAGGTCGGCGGGGTAGCCAGGTCCGTGATCGCGCACCTCGATGGTCGGCCGCGGCCCGGCCGCGGCGTCGACGGTGACGACGACCGGGGCCCGGCCGTGCCGGTGCGCGTTGATGACGAGGTTGGCGAGGATGCGGTCCAGGCGACGCCGGTCGGTCTCCACGGCCGCGTCGGCGGCGATCCGTACCTCGGTGTCGAGGCCGGTGGCGGCGACGCAGCGCCGGACGAGGTCCCCGAGGTCGTACGCGGAGAGATCCGCGTGCTCGGCGCCCGAGTCGAGCCGGGAGATCTCCAGCAGGTCCTCGGTGAGACGGCGCAGCGCCCGCAGCCGGTCGTTGATCATCTCCTTGGGGCGGCCCTCCGGCAGCAGCTCGGCCGAGGCGAGGATGCCGGTCAGCGGCGTACGGAGCTCGTGCGCGACATCGGCGGTGAAGCGCTGCTCGGCCTGGAGGCGGCTCTGCAGCGAGCCGGCCACCGAGTCCAGCGCCGCGGCCACCGCCGCCACCTCGTCCTGCCCCGCCGCGCGGCCGCCCGGCCCCTGCGCGGCACCGTCGCCGACCCGGGCGTCCAGGTCTCCGGCGGTGATACGGCGGGCGACCGCCGCGGTGGTGCCCAGCCGGCGGCTGATGCGCTGCGCCAGGAACAGTCCGGCCAGGGCGACGGTCGTGGCGGCGAGCACGGCCGAACCGAGGATCGCGGTGTCGAATTTGTCCAGGGAGCGGTGGACGTTGCCGTAGGGCATCCAGACCGCCATGACCTGGCCGTCGGCCGGCGCCGCCGCCCACATGACGGAACGGCCGTGGTGGGTCCCGACCATGGTGCCGTGCCGGCCGGAGCGCGCCAACCGGCGCAGCGGCACGGGCAGTTCGGGCGGGTCGAGCAGGGAGTTGAGGCCCTCGCGGGAGGTGCCGTACTCGAACAGGTCCAGGGCGGTGTCCAGGTTCGCACGGGCCTCCTTGCGTACCTGACCGACCGTCTGACGGGCCACCGCGTTGTGCACGAGCACCCCGAGGACGGCGGCGACCGCGCAGCTCACCGCCATCACGGTCAGCGCGATCTTCCAGCGGAGGGAGACCGCCGGCGGGCTCACGGGCTGCCGCCGACGGCCTGCGGGGTCTGCGGGGTGCGGGCGTCGTCGAGGGTGAGGTTCCACAGGTCCATCGCGTGGCCGGCCCACACGTAGTCGGTGACGCTGACATAGCGCGGGTCCTTGGTGGGCTCGCGGATGGCGAGATGACCCGCCGCCAGCTCGACCCCGGCCAGCACCCCGCGCAGCACGAGCACCCGGGTCACCACCGTCTTCCGGACGGTGTAGACCCGCAGTTCGCTGCTGCGCGGGTCGAGGTTGACGGCCATGAGCAGATCCGGCTTGCCGTCGTCCGTGAGGTCGTGCAGCACGGGACGGCGTACCGCACTCGGGGCGGGCGGGGTCCGGCCCTGCGCGGCGATGTCCGCGTCGAGGACGGCGAGCGGGTTCGCGGCGGCCATGCTGCCCCCGGGGATCCGCGGGACGCCGGGTACCGGCACCAGCACCGCCGGATTCTCGTTCCGGCTCGGCGGCGCGGGCGAGTAGTCCGGCCACAGCACCCGCGGCGCGTCCACGTCCCTGGCACGCCCCTCGTTGTGCAGGCCCTCCAGGTTCGTGCATCCGGCCAGCAGGGCGAGTACGGCGGCGAGGGCGGCCGAGGTGACGGTGCGTGAGGTCAGGGCGGTCACGAGGCGGGAGGCCGGCGCCGTGCGTGGTCGCAGCCGTCGCATCTCCTCGCCACCGCCTTCGCCGTCTCGCCGCCTCGCCACACTGCCGCCCTGCCGTACAGGGCCGGGTGTCCGGACGATCGCCGCAGCGGCAATTCATCGGATATGCGGACGTAGCCCAGCATCACGCTATCCAAGGTGGCGACGAGCGGAATCTCCGGATCGGCCATTGCGTGGCCAGTCGGGGCTTTTGCGGCCTTCGACTGGGCCGAATGGGCGATGCCTTCACAGGACTGACCCCAGAGATCTTGACGACTGTTACACAACCTACGGATTGCCGTTAAGGACGCTCCGTACCGTGCCTCCTGTACCTGCCCCTAGGGTGGCCACGAGCCGCCCACGACGAGGAGTACCCATGCGGGCCCAGTACCGCTCCATGATCCGTGCCGCCACCGTCGCGACCGGCGCGCTGGCCGTCCTGCTGCTTCCCGCGGGCGCCGCCTTCGCCGCCGACTCCACCGCACCCACGGAGAGCCGGACCTCGATCATGCTGCCCGACAACGGGCTGGCCGGACTGGCCGAGAAGGCCGGCCATCTGCCCAAGGCGGGTCTGCTCGGCGGCGTGGGCGCGCTGGGCGTGGCCGGCGTCGCCACCGGCCTGCACCGCCGGCGCAACGGAAGCCGGGGCCGGCAGGCCTGAGCCGCCGCCCACCGAAGCCGGACGCCCCTCCCGCCACCGCGCGCTACTCCTCCCCCACCAGGCGCTGCACCTCCTGGTACCCCATCGCCTCGCCGCCCGCCGCGTCCGCCGGGCGCACGGCCGTCCGGATGGCGTCCGCCGCCGTGAGGGTGGCCTGCAGGGCCGTACGGAAGAGCAGCGAGCCGGTGCTGACGCGGCGCACACCGAGCTCCGCCAGACGGCTGACGGTGTGCCGCCCCGGCGCGAAGAGGATGTTCAGCGGGGCGGGGATCTCGGCGGCCAGCACCGACACCTCCTCGTCTGCGGTGACCCCCGGCACGAAAATGCCGTCGGCGCCCGCCGCCAGGTAGCTCTCAGCCCGTGAGAGCGTCACCGACAGCGGCGGCGGGGCGTCCGCCAGCCAGTGGGTGTCGACCCGGGCATTGAGGAACAGGCCCGGCGCACGTTCCTTCAGCGCGCTGATCAACTCTGCCTGGCGGACCGGATCCTGCAGCCCCTCGCCGCCGGGCAGCCCGTCCTCCAGATTCAGCCCCGCGGCCCCGGCCTCCGCCAACTCGGCCACCAGCTCACTCACTTGGCCGAGGTCACCGCCGAATCCCCCTTCGATGTCGACCGTGTACGGGCAGGGCAGCCGGCCCGAGAGCCGCCGCGCCAGGGCCACCGTCGCGTCCCGGACCTCGGGGCGGGCCTGCCCGTCCGGACAGCCCAGAGCCGCGGCGATGCCCAGGCTCGTCGTGCCGACCGCCGCGTACCCGGCCCCGGCGAGCGCGAGGGCCGAGGTGACATCCCAGGCGTTGGGCAGCAGCAGCGGCTGATCGGCGTGGTGCAGCGCGTGGAAGTGGAAGGTGGCGTACTCCGGGGAGGTGCTCATACGGGCACCGTAGGCCGGAGCCCCTTCGGTAGGCGCCGAAGACTCGCGGCGGACGCCGGAGTCATGACCACTCCGGCGTACAGCGCCGCGCCCGCCCGGGGGGCCACGCCGCTCGCGGCCCCCTCCGGGAGACCGGTGCGCCGGGGCCCGGACGGCAACCCGCCCGGCCCTCACGACGGACCCCGAGCCCCCCAAAAAACCGCCCTCTACCAGCGGCCCCCCTACCCGCCTCCCTGGCACGTCCCCGGCCGCCCGTACAGCGTGATCCGGGCGCCCCGGACCTCCGTGCTGCGGCAGATCGTGAACGCATCGTGCAGCGTGGCCCGTTTGGCGATCTCCTGGTCGTTGTCGTCGGCCGGCCCGCCGTCCGGGTCGCCGGCGACGACGATCCGGCGGGCGGCCAGCATCCGTTCGCGGATCGCGTCGCCGGACCGCTCGGTGCCGTAGAGGGTGTGGGAGGCCTGCGGGCTCTTCGCCAGCGCGAGATCGTGCAGCCCGCGGAAGTCGTGCGGCTGGGTCGCGCGCCAGATCCGCCGCCGGGCGGGCATGAACAGCAGCCCGTCGCCGGGCTCGGACATCGCCCGCACCGCCTGGGCGACCGCGGTGACATCGTCGACCCGGCTGTCCGGGCTGCGCAGATGGACGTCGACGGGCAGCAGCGCCGCCAGGATCAGCACCACCGCCAGCGTCCGGCGCAGCCGCCGGCCCCGGGTCTGGCCCTGCTCACCGGCCGGCCGCAGCAGCCGCGCCAGCGCGGCGCCCGCCAGCAGCGCGAACCCGACGACGTAGTAGAGGACATAGCGGTCCACATACGCCGGTTCGACGTGGGAGAGCAGCAGCAACAGGAGGGTGGGCAGCAGGAGCAGGGGGACGCCGAGGGCGCGCAGGCCGATCGGGCCGCGGGAGCGGAGGGGGACGCGGGCGCAGGCGATGCCGAGGACCGCCAGCACGGCGAACGTCAGCAGCTGGACGGGGTCGGGCCACATGAGCCAGCTGATCTGCGCCGACTGCCGGGTGCTGAAGACCGCGAGCGGCGCCAGGCAGGCGAGGACGGTCGCCGCGCAGAGCAGCCAGGCGCGCAGGACGCGGCGGGGCAGCCGCGCCAGGATCACCGCGGCGCCGTGCGCGGGCAGCGCCAGCGAGGCGAACTCGTGCAGCAGACAGGCGAGCAGCATCAGCGCCGTATAGCCGAGCCACAGCTGGCGGCGCGGGCGCGCGCCGGCCAGGACGAGCAGATAGCTGGCCCAGACGACCAGCGCACAGACGGTGGCGTACGAGCGTCCCTCCTGTGCGTACTGCTGCACGACGGGGATCAGCGCGAAGGTGAGGCCCGCCAGCAGGCCCGCCCGCCGGCCGACCAGGCGCTGCCCCAGCAGGGCGACACCCGCGGCGGCGGCCGTCATCGCGGCCACGGACGGCAGCCGCAGGCCGATGACCGCGCCGAGCGCATCGCCGAGGGTGGCGTCGTAGAGCAGGAACCAGCCGTGCATCAGCGCGTAGTACAGGCCGTGTACGACATCGACGTGCTGGAGCGTGGGCCACAGCTCGGCCAGGCTGCGGTGCGCCATGTCGTAGGTGACCGCCTCGTCCCGCCATACGGCGTCCTGCCGGCGGATCCCCCAGGCGCCCAGGAACAGCATCAGCCCGGAGGGCATCAGCACCACCGCGCCCTGTGCCACCCGCGCGCCGCGGGCGGCCACGGCGGACGCGTAGGTCTTCTGTGCTTGCGCTACGTCGATGACGGACTCCGGTCACGCACGGGACGGACGGACAGACAGTCAGAAAGACAGGCTCACGAGCAAAGGACGGGCCGGCGGGCGGCCGGTGGGGATGACCGGCTCGGGGGGGGGAGGACGGCCGGCCGGCGACGCGAGCGGCCGGCCGGATCGTCGGACGGCGGAAGAGGCGGTGGGGCCGGATGGCTTGCGCCCCCCCGGGGGGCCGGGGGGCCGGGGCTGCCGGGCGGTGGTCCGGGGGCTCCGGGCCGGCCGCCCGGAGCCCCCGGCACCGCTCACCCGATGCGGACCAGCTTCGAGCCGAAGCCCGGCTCGACGAGGTCCTTCTGCAGGGCGACCGGCACCTTCTGCATGCTCTGGCCGTTGCCGACGGTCAGCATGCCGACCTCGGTACCGGCCTTCGCGGTGTGCGGGATGGTCTTGCCCCCGTCACCGACGCTCAACTCCAGCTTCTGGCCCGGGACTCCGACCGCCTTCAGGTCCTTGGTGGCGACGACCGGCGTGAGCCCGTTCAGACCGTCGTCGACGTACCCGACGACCTGGCCCTTCTTCACCGCCGTGGCCGAGGTCAGCGCGTCGCGTACGGCCTGGATGACCTTCTGGCTGTTGTCCTTGACCAGGATGAGGCTGTTGGAGCCGTCGGGGTCCAGACCCTTGAAGTGCTGGTCCATCATCGTGCCCAGTATCAGCCTGTCCTTGCCGCCCACGGACTTGTAGGCCGCCCAGGACAGCGTGCCGCCGGCCGCCGTGCTGGAGCCGGTCTTGATGCCCTTGATGCTCAGCCCGGCCAGCAGCAAGTTGTCGATATTGCTGTTGATCCGCTTCGGCAGGCTCGGGATGTCGGCGTTGGGCATGGCGACGATCGGCCGGAAGGCGTCGAACTTCATCACGGCCTCGGCCAGCTTGAGCTGGTCGACCGCGGTGCTGACGGTCTTGGGGTCCAGGCCGCTGGGGTCGGTGTAGGTGGTGTTCTTCATGCCCAGTTCCTTGGCGGCCGCGTTCATCTTCTTGACGAACGCCGCCTCGTTGGCGGACTTGGTGTCCCAACGGGCCAGCAGCCGGGCGATGTTGTTGCCGGACGGGATCATCAGCATCTTGAGCATGTCCTGCTCGCTGAACTTCTGGTTCGCCTTGAGCCCCTCGATCCGGGACTCACTCGTGGAGCCGCCCTCGGCCACCGCCTTGGCGTCGACCTCGATCTGCGGGCCCTTCTCGTCCTTCTTGAGCGGGTGGTCCCGGAGGATGACATAGGCCGTCATGATCTTGGCCACGCTCGCGGTCGGCACCGGCTTCTGCGGGCCGAACGTCCCCAGGTCCCCGGAGCCCACTACCTTGATCGCGGCCTGCCCCTGCGCGGGCCACGGGACGGCGAGCTTGCCGCCCTCGAAGGTGAACGAGGACTTGGCGTCGCCGACCGTGAGCGTCGGGTTGGGCAGCGGGCGCACCGCCTGGGCGACCACGAAGACGATCGCCAGCAGCACCGCCAGCGGGGTCCAGATCTTGAAGCGGCGGACGACCGTGCGCAGCGGGGTCTGGGCCGGCGGCGGGGTGTTGGTGAGCTGCGCCAGGAGGTCGAGCGGCGGCAGCGGTTCCTGCTTGGTCCGCTCCGAGTCGGGCAGCGCGGCGGGAGCCGACGCGCCCGTGGCCTCCGCTGCGGACGGCGTCGCGCCCGTCCGGCCGGCCGGCTCGGTCGACGCGGCCGGCTTGGCGGGCTCGGCGGCGGGCAGCGCACCGGGAGCCTTGGCCGCCGGCTTCTCCGGCGACTTCTGCGCCGGCTTCTCGGCCACCTTGTCGGCCGTCGCGCCGGCGGACTTCGCGGCCGCCTCGTCCGCGGGCTTGTCCTCCGCCTTGTCCGAGGGCTTGTCGGGCGTACGGGCCGGTGTCCTGGGCGCCGTCTTGCCCAGCGACCTGCCCGCCGTACCGTCGTCCGCCGACTTCAGCGCCACGAACTGGCTGGTCCGCTCCGACTCCCGCTCGGGCGCACCCTTCGCCTTACCGCCGGCGTCCTTCTTGGCCTCGCCGTCCTTCTTGGCCTCGCCGTCCTTCTTGGCGTCGCCGTCCTTCTTGGCGTCGCCCTCCTTCTTGGCGTCGCCGTCCTTCTTGGCGTCGCCCTCCTTCTTGGCGTCGCCGTCCTTCTTGGCGTCGCCCTCCTTCTTGGCGTCGCCGTCCTTCGCGGAACCGGCCTCGCCGTCGCTGTCGGAGGTGTCCTTGGCGTCGGCCTTGGGGGTGGTTTTGGGGTCGTCCTTGGCATCGGCCTTGCCGGTGCCCTCGGGCTTGCCCTTGGCCGCGTCCTTGCCCCTGGCGGGCGGGTTGATCTTGAACGCGGTGGTCGCCTGGTCGACGGACTCGGCCGCCGCACCCTTCCCCTTCAGCTTCGCAATGGCAAACACCCGGGTCGCGTCATCGGCCGGCGCCTCCTCGGCGTCACCACCGTCGCCGTCGCCCGCGCCCTTGCCGTCACCCTTGGCGTCGCCCTTGCCCTTATCCGCGCCGCCGGCCGCCCCGGCGGGCTTGCCGTTCCGCGGCCCGGTGGTCTTGAACACGGCGGTCGGCTGATCGACGGGCCCGGCCTGCCGGGGCAGCGATGCGCCATCGGCAGCGGGCTCCCCCTCGGCCTCCGACTCACCCCCGGCCTTCGCCCCGGCCGTCACGTCCGACGCCGCGGCACCCTTCGACTTCGGCTTGGCCTCAGACTTCGCGTCCGGCTTTGCGTCCGGCTTGGCTTCAGACTTCGCATCCGGCTTCGCGTCCGGCTTTGCCTCTGGCTTCGCGTCCGGCTTTGCGTCGGCACCGGCGGCCGCCGGCTTCGACTCCGCCGTCGCGGTCGCGTCGCCGTCGTCGCCGTCGTCACCCTCGGCCCCGTCGCCGCCCTCGGCCTCCTCGTCGTCCGTCCCTGCGACCCAGGCGGCCACAGCGGCGCGGAGGCGGTCGTCGCCACCCTCCCCGCCCCCATCGCCCTCAGCGGCCCCCTGAGACGCCTCAGCGGCCTCGGAGGCATCGCTCCCTCCGGACGACGCCTCGAACGAGTCCGCAGCCTGCTCCTCGGACGGCTCCACGGCCTTCGCCCCGTCCGCGGCCTCCGGCTTCTCGGACTTCGGCTTCGGCTTCGGCTTCGGCTTCGATGTCGCCTTGGCCGCAGACTTCGTCCCGGTCGCGGCCTCCGCACCGCCCTCCGGACCGTCCTCCGGGCGCACGTCTTCCCCCGCCCCCGCCCCCGCTTCCTGCTTCTTCTTCGCCGGCTCGTCCGGCTCACGGCGGAAGGCGGACAGGCGCGGATCACGTTCGCTCCGCGCCGTCTCCCCCGACGACTGCTTCTTGTCCGACTTGTCGGGGGACTCGCCCGCCACCGATGTCTCCTTCATTTGTCGCACTGCCTGCCTCGGCCCAGTGTTTCCAAGTGTCCTGTGTATGCGCAGCACCATCTCGCCGCCACGCGTATCAGCACGCGTCACACCCCGCAGAAAGATGTCGCCGACGTGCAAGACGAGAACGACATACCTACCGGTTCCCTACCGAACCCCCCACGCACCCTCGACAGATGAATGTGAGAGGGGTCACCCTGTCATTCATCCACGCGGGGAGGCATGGATGGGCAGAAGCCGCAGAACAATTCCGGAGGAGCTTCTGCTGCTGGCTTTGGACCCGACCACGGGCACCACAGCACAGCCGCAGTCGCTCGACCTCGGCCTGGCCGGGGCCCAGCTAGTAGAGCTGGCTCTGGCAGGACGGATAGCCCCAGACGGGGATCGTATCGCCGTGGTGATGGCACGGCCGACAGGAGATCCAACACTGGACTCCGCGCTCGAATTGCTGCGCCGACGCGGCAGTCCGGTGCGCGCGGTCCACTGGATCGGCGGGCCCCGACTCGGGCTGCGCCAGACCTACCTCACGCATCTCGAACGGTGCGGCATGGTGCATGCCGTGGCGGGCCATATGTGCGGGGTACTGCCGACGACGCGCTACCAGGCGACGGAGACGGCCATCAGCCGGGAGATCAGGACCCGGCTGGACAACGCGATCCGCACCGGCGTACCCCCGGACCCGCGGACCGCGGCGCTGGCCGCGCTGGCCCATGCGGTCGGGCTCGGCAAGCATCTGTACCCCGGGAACGAAGGGCGGTCATCGCGCTCCCGTCTCCGGGATCTGATCCGCCACGACCCCATGGGCGGGCTGGTCGCTCACGCCGTCATGGATGTGCAGAACGGCGTCGGGGCCCAGCCCCGGAGGCCGCAGGCCGCCGCCGTGGCACCGGTACGGCAACCGGCGGCCCGGGCCGCCGCGGAACCGGCCGGCGCGCCGGGCCAGTCGCGGCACAGCCACGGCAGGATGGCCCGGGTGGGCGCCCGCTGACGCCGGCGGACGCCGTTCCGCACTACCGACAGCACCCCCACAGGTAGAGCGCGCACACAGGCACAGCACGCCGCACCGTCCCCACAGTCCCGTTCGGGAGCCGCAGCACACGGCGCGGGGTGGCGGGCCGACCGTTGTCCAAAACGGTCGACCCGCCACCCCGCGCCTCTGCATCTGCTCGGCCGCGCTTTACCGGTTCCGGCCCCAAATTTCCAGCCTGACCACCTTGTCCAGCCATTTGCCAGCGCGATGCGGACCGTTGGTGGCAGTCTGCTGAACAGAAAACAGCAGTACGGAGCCGGAGGTGCACTTAGCGTGGCGTCCAATGTCAACCCCACCGTCAGGCGACGCCGATTGGGCCAGGAGCTGCGCAGGCTTCGAGAGGCCAAAGGCATGACGGCAGAAGAGGTGGCGGACCGGCTGCTGGTCTCCCAGTCGAAGATCAGCCGCCTGGAGAACGGCCGCCGCAGCATCAGCCAACGGGATGTGCGCGATCTCTGCGGGGTCTACGAGGTGGCGGACCAGCACATGGTCGAATCTCTGATGCAAATGGCGAAGGAGTCCCGTCAGCAGGGCTGGTGGCACGCCTTCGGGAGCCTCTCCCCGAGCTACAGCGTCTACATCGGGCTCGAAGCCGACGCGCTCTCCGTGCGGAACTACGAGTCGCTCCTGGTGCCCGGCCTCCTGCAGACCCCGGAGTACGCGGAGGCCGTGATCCGCGGGATGTGGCCTGAGGCCACCCCGGAAGACGTCGAGAGCCGCGTCGGCGTGCGTCTCAAGCGGCAGCAGCGGCTGCACGCCACCGAGACCCCGCTCCGTTTCTGGGCCGTGATCGACGAGTCGGCCACCCGCCGGGTCGTCGGGGACCGCCGGACGATGCGTGAACAGCTCGAGCGTCTCGTCGAGTTGAGCCTGCTCCCCCACGTCACACTCCAGGTGGTGCCGTACTCCGTGGGGTCCCACCCCGGAATGACCGGGACGTTCTCCATCCTGGAGTTCGACGACCCCTCGGACTCCACCACGGTCTATTTGGAAGGCGTCACCAGCGACCTCTACCTGGAGAAGCACGGGGACGTCCACAAGTACGGGATCATGTACGAACATCTCCGGGCCCAAGCACTGAATGCGGACGAGACACGCAAATTCATCTCAGATGTGGCCAAGGAGTACGCCGCCTGATCCGGCGGGCCGGAAAGTACACCACCACCGCACCCCGAAGGAAGAGCCCTCCGGCATATGTCATCCGGTTGAGTGAGCGGCTCCTCCCGTTAGCGATGTTGGAGCGTAGCGTCATGAGCACCCCGAGAAGTCACCACTTCTCGCCCACCTGAACGCACGGGAGTGCAAATGACGAGGAATCTCAACACCGATCTGATGTGGTGGAAGTCGACATACTCAGGTAAGGACGGAAATTGCGTCGAGGTCGCCCGCGTGGACGACTCCGTTGTCGGCGTCCGTGACAGCAAGGCCCCCCGCGGACCGGTTCTCTCCTTCTCAGCGCAGGCATGGACGGCCCTGCTTTCGGATATCGACCACGGACGCCTTGGCAGCGCCTGACACAAAAGTCGCCCGCGTCACGATACGAGCCCTCTCGACTGGTCCGCCGTCCTGGCCGAGGGGGCTCAGCCTCGCCCGTCGCGCAGCCCCCGCCCACCGCCCCCCCGGAACGGAGCGGCCCCGCGTCAGCGGAGTTCGTCGACATAGCGATCGGTTCCCGGCACGGTGGGAATGAACGGCGCAACGAATTCGACGGAGCCCGGCGCACGTTCCGCCACCAGGGAATCGAGCCCCGTGAAGTGCTCCTCCCAGCACCCGCGCGGATCCTGCTCCAGGAACCAGAGAAGCGTCAGCCGGGTATCCACGCCGGCCACCTGCTCGACGTAGGACATTCGGTCGTCCGGCAATGGGTGGGGACGAAAGATCAGCACCATGGCTGCGGGAGATCCGGACAGTCGTGCCGGAAGGTGCTGCGAACACAGCCACTCCAGAAGATTTGCGCGCTGAACGGGGCCGGCGGCATCGATTACCTCCACGACCAAACCGGCGTAGGGGTAATTCAGCGCGTGAATGTCCCGGGGGCCGTCGCTTCCGTCGCGATACACCGTGGCCAGGTGTCTGTGGAACGCCGTAAAGACATGGGTCCGGTCATGATGGACGCGGCCGTCGCGATGGAGACGCTGATTGATTCCCACACTCCACTTCAGGTGCTCGGAATAGCGCCCCTCCGTGACCCAATATGTCGAGATATAACACCCACTGGCCACGGGTCGCGCGACCGCGGACTCCACCGGATACCGGAGGAGCTGGAGGTCGCGCGTCGCCACCCACCGGCGGCCCGCGTACATCCACGGCATGGCCATGGCCCCGGCGATGAAGTGATCGTCCTCGTACCAGCGGTTGTAGGCACGCTCCTGCCCGGCGTGTGGCTCCACCATCGTGATGAGCGCATGCCCCGGGCGCACGCCGTAAGGGCCCGCACCGGCCAGCCGGGCATAGGTCTCCAGATCACTGGCCTCGCTCATGGCGGCCCTCCCGGGGCGGAGTCGTGGACGGGAACCAAGTTTGACGCCCCGTCAGGTCACGCGCCAGGGGTGCGGCTGTCACAAGGCGTCCCGCGCAGGTCGCCCCCGGCACCATGCCTTCCGGCACCTCCTCCCGGGGCCGGGTTTCCCCCTGTGGAAAACCTGTGCACCCCCGGTCGCCCCGCCTAAGCTGCCTGTCGTCTGCCGCTCGAGCCGTCGCGCGGACCAGCAGCGAGGGGAGTCGCCATGCCGGACGCACCACTTGGCCGGGCGGGTGTCCCCGTGCCCGGGCTCGCCGCCCGGGCGGCGCGGACCGGCGGTTCGCCCGTGCGCGAGATTCTGGCGCTCACCGCCCGGCCCGAGGTCATCTCGTTCGCCGGCGGGCTGCCCGCGCCCGAGCTGTTCGACGCGAAGGGCATCGCGGCCGCCTTCGCCCAGGTGCTCGCCGAGGACCCGTCGCGCGCGCTGCAGTACTCCACCACGGAGGGAAATCCGGAGCTGCGCGCGGCCGTCGCGGCGCGCACCACCGCGCGCGGGCTGGCCACCGACGCCGACGACCTGCTCGTGACCACCGGCTCCCAACAGGGGCTGACGCTGCTGGCCACGGCCCTGCTGGAGCCGGGCGATGTGGTGCTGGTCGAGGACCCCTGTTACCTCGCGGCGCTGCAGATCTTCTCCTTCGCCGGCGCCCGGGTGGTGCCGGTGCCGACCGACGACGAGGGACTGGACCCGGTCGCGCTGGACGAGATCACCGCGCGCGAGCGGCCCAAGCTGCTGTACGTCGTACCGACGTTCCAGAATCCGACCGGCCGCACGCTGTCCGCCGGGCGCCGGGCCGCGGTGGCCGAGGTCGCCGCCCGGCGCGGGCTGTGGATAGCCGAGGACGATCCGTACGGCGAGCTGCGGTTCGAGGGCGAGCCGGTGCCGTGGGTCGCCTCCTTCCCCGGGGCCGAGGACCGGACGGCGCTGCTCGGCTCGTTCTCCAAGGTGATGGCGCCCGGGCTGCGACTGGGGACGCTGCGCGCACCGGCCGCGCTGCGGCGTGCCTGCGTGATCGCCAAGCAGGCCGCCGATCTGCACACCTCGACCGTCGACCAGGCCGCCGCGGCACGGTATCTGGCGGTCGCCGATCTGGACGCGCATCTGATGCGGGTGCGCTCGGCGTACCGCGCGCGGCGGGACGCGCTGGTCGACGGGCTGTCCGAGGCGCTGCCCGAGGGCTCGCGGTGGAACCGTCCGGCGGGCGGGATGTTCGTGTGGGCGACGCTGCCGGAGGGGTACGACGCCACGGCGCTGCTGCCGGAGGTGGTGCGGCACGATGTCGCCTACGTCCCCGGGGCACCGTTCTTCGCCGGGGCACCGGACGCCACCGCCGCCCGGCTGTCGTTCGTGACGCACTCCCCGGAGGAGATCCGCGAAGGTCTCGGCCGGCTGCGGAAGGCACTGGAGCACGCCCGCGGGGACGGATGAGTGCGGCGGGCGGCGGCTGCCGGGACGGATGAATGCCACGGCCGGCGGTCGACCGCCGCTACGTGCCCGTGCGCGGACGGGCTCTGGCCTTCCGCCGCCCCCGCACCTATTCTGACGCACCGTCAGGAACGCGGAACGTACGGGACGGCCCGGCCGGGAGGCGCGCATGCTGCTGCGGAACAAGACCGTCATCGTCTCGGGCGTAGGGGCCGGGCTCGGCCAGCAGGTCGTGGCGGCCTGCCTGCGGGACGGCGCCTCGGTGGTGCTGGGCGCCCGCACGGCGGCGAATCTCGCCACATCGGCCGACCGGCTGGACCCTTCGGGGGCGCGGACGGCCTGGCAGGCGACCGACATCGCCGACGAGGCGCAGTGCGCGGCGCTGGCCGCACTGGCCGTGGAGCGGTTCGGCGGGATCGACGCGGTGATCCATGTGGCCGCGCTGGACTCGCTCTTCGGGGGCCTTCGGGACGCCGACTTCGAGTCCTGGCGCAGCGTCGTGGACATCAATCTCTTCGGCACGCTGCGGATGACCCGCGCCTGTCTGCCCTCGCTCACGGCGCGCGGCGGCGGCTCGGTGGTGATGATCGGCACCCAGTCGTCCCTCGCCGCGCCCTCGCAGGTGCAGCAGGCGGCGTATGCGGCGTCCAAGGGCGGGCTGGTCTCGGCGATGTACTCACTGGCGCGCGAGCTGGGGCCGGACCGGATCCGGGTCAACACCGTGCAGCCGGGGTGGATGTGGGGCCCGCCGGTGGAGGCGTACGTACGCTTCCAGGCGCACACCGAGGGCGTCCCGGAGTCCGAGGTGCTCGACCGGCTCACCGCACGGATGGCGCTGCCCGAGCTGGCGACGGACGCGGATGTGGCCGAGACCGCGGTCTTTCTGGCCTCCGACCGGGCGCGCGCCATCACGGGCCAGTCGCTGCTGGTCAACGCGGGGGAGCTGATGCGGTAGCCGGGGCGGCCGGCTGGCCCGCGAGGGCCGGTCGCCGGCCGGCACGGGCTACGCCCTGGGGTACCGGGCCAGCCACCCCGGCGACGATCCGGCCGGGCCGTGCAGCGCGGCTCCCTGGGTCATCTCCATCGAGAAGTCGTCGGCCAGCTGCAGGATCGTGCCCCGGCCCTCCAGCTCGACCAGCCAGTCCGGCGGCAGCGCCGTCTCGCCGTGCAGGGTGCCCAGCAGATTGCCGCAGATGGCGCCGGTGGAGTCGCTGTCGCCGCCGTGGTTGACGGCGAGCAGCAGCCCGTGCCGGACGTCCTCGGCGACCAGTGCGCAGTACACCCCGATCGCCAGCGCCTCCTCGGCCGTCCAGCCCTCGCCCAGCGACTCCACCCGGGCGGGCGTCGGCATCCCCTGCCGTACGGCGCCGAGCGCGCGCTTGAGGGCGTCGGAGGTCTCCTCGTGGCCCGGGCGGGTGGCCAGATGCGCCAGTGCCTTCTGCACGGCGCCGTCGAGCACCTCACCGCGGGCCAGTGAGTGGCTGATGACCGCGAAGGCGCCGGCGGCCAGATAGCCGGTGGGGTGGCCGTGGGTCTGGGCGGCGCACTCGGCGGCGAGCTGGAAGACCAGCTGCGGCTCCCAGCCGACCAGCAGCCCGAACGGCGCGGAGCGCATCACCGCGCCGCAGCCCTTGGAGTCCGGGTTCTTGGGCGCCTCCAGGGTGCCCATCACCTCGTCGCCGAGTCCGCTCAGGCAGGCCCGGCCGGGCGCGCGGCGGGAGTAGAGCCACTCTTCCCGGGCGAGCCAGCCGTCGTCCTTCTTGCGCTCGTCCGGGCCCCAGTCGCGCTGGGTGGCGGCCCAGCGCAGATAGGCGCGGTGGACGTCGGTCGGCGGGTGCCAGGCCCCGGTGTCGCGGCGGACCTGCGCCCGGATCAGTCCGTCCACGGTGAACAGGGTCATCTGGGTGTCGTCGGTGACCGCGCCGCGCCGCCCGAAGGCGGGCACGAGTTCCGTGACGCCCTCCTGGCCGTGCGCCGTGCGGATCGCGTCGAGCGCGTCGAATTCGATGCCGGCGCCCAGTGCGTCGCCGAGGGCGCCGCCGAGCAGACAGCCGCGCACCCGGCTGCGGAAGTCCTGCTGTTCCGCGCGCCCCCAGATGGCGCCGCCTCCCGCTGCGCTCACTGCGCCTCCCGAAGCTCACGACGTTCGGGGGCCTAGCAGAGGCCCCCCGGGGCAGCACTGTAATCGTTCAGGATTGATCAATTTTTGCCCAGGAGGGTAATGCGAATAGTCACTCACAAGGAGGCTTTTGGCCGGTACGGTCCCGATCAGCACCATCCGGCCACCCCGGCCACCCCGGCCGTCCCCGTCGCCCTCCCGGGAGAATCCGCATGACGTTGCGCTGCGCCGTACTCGACGACTACCAGGACATCGCCCTCTCGATGGCCGACTGGTCCCTCCTGGCGGGCGCCGTGGACGTCCGTACGCTGCGGCGGCCCCTCGGCTCCGAGGACGAGGTGGTCGCGGCGATCGGCGACTGCGAGATCGTCGTCGCGATGCGCGAGCGCACCCCGTTCCCCGCCTCGCTCCTGGCCCGGCTGCCCCGGCTGCGGCTCCTGGTCACCTCCGGGATGCGCAATGCCGCCATCGATCTGACGGCCGCCGCCCGGCACGGCGTCACCGTCTGCGGCACCGCCAGTAACACCGAGCCGCCCGTCGAACTGACCTGGGCACTGATCCTGGGCCTCGCCCGCCACCTCGCCACCGAGAGCACCGCGATGCGCGCCGACGGGCCCTGGCAGACCACGCTCGGCGCGGATCTGCACGGCCGCACGCTCGGACTGCTCGGCCTCGGCAAGATCGGCACCCGGGTCGCCCGGATCGGCCGGGCCTTCGGCATGAACGTGACGGCCTGGAGCCGGAATCTGACCGCCGAGCGCGCCACGGAGGCGGGCGTCCGCCTCGCCGCCTCCAAGGAAGAGCTCCTGGAGACCGCCGACTTCGTCTCCGTGCACCTCGTGCTCGGCGACCGCACCCGCGGCCTGCTCGGCGCGGGAGAACTCCGGCGGATGCGGCCCACGGCGTACCTCGTCAACACCTCCCGCGCCGCCATCGTCGAGCAGTCCGCGCTGCTGCGGGCGCTGCGCGAGCACTGGATCGCCGGCGCCGGCCTGGACGTCTTCGACCAGGAGCCACTGCCCGCCGGCCACCCGCTGCGCACCCTCCCGAACGTGCTCGCCCTCCCCCACCTCGGCTATGTCACCCGCCGCAACTACGAGGGCTACTTCCAGCAGGCCGTCGAGGACATCACCGCCTTCCTGGCGGGCAGCCCGGTCCGCGAACTGGGCTGACGCGGGCGGGCGGCAGCGGCGCCGGTGACCGGCGGACGGCAGGGCCGCCCGGCCCCCGAACAGGGGGTCAACCGTTCGATCATGGCGGCGGTGCCCGCTGGGCATGCTGTCCCCATGTCCGAGTACGAGTGGGATCGCACCACCATGGCTGTCGTCGCCTCCGCGCTCTCCGGAGACAGCGACGGCGCGGTGGAACTCCTCCGTCCGCTCCCCCAGAGCGATGTCTGCCATATCGCCGTACGGCTTGCCGCGATGGCCGCCGACGCACTGATCGTCGCCGCCCAGGACAGCGGAGGCGACCGCGAGGAGGCACTGTCGCAGTGGCAGCAGTGCATCCTGCAGCACGAGGCCGAGTACGAGGGCGGCGAGTAACGGGGCCGCGCGGCCGGCCGGAGCGCCCGATCCGGGTGCGGCCCGTCAGGCAGCCGGCCTCGTGGCGCCGGCGGCGCCGCCTCCCGCGCCGGCGCCGGCCCGGCCGCCTCAGCTACTCCACAACCGGCAGCAGCTCCGGCAGATGGCCGTCCGAGGCGAGGGCGGCGGTGCGGCGTTCCTCGGGGACCGGGCCGTAGGTCGTGGTGCGCGGGCGGGCCGGGCGGCCGGCCAGGTCGGCGATGGCGATCAGGTCCTGGATGGAGCGGTAGGAGCCGTAACTCGAACCCGCCATCCGGGAGATGGTCTCCTCCATCAGGGTGCCGCCCAGGTCGTTGGCGCCGGAGCGGAGCATTTCGGCGGCGCCCTCCGTGCCGAGCTTGACCCAGCTGGTCTGGATGTTGGTGAGGTGGGGGTGGAGCAGCAGCCGGGCCATGGCCGTCACCGCGCGGTTGTCGCGCGTGGTGGGGCCGGGGCGGGCGATGCCGGCGAGGTAGACGGGGGCGTTGGTGTGGATGAAGGGGAGGGTGACGAACTCCGTGAAGCCGCCGGTCTCCTGCTGGATCTGTGCCAGCAGCCGCAGATGCCCCAGCCAGTGGCGCGGCTGGTCGACATGGCCGTACATCATCGTCGAGGACGAGCGGATGCCCAGCTCATGGGCGGTCTTGATGACCTCGACCCAGGTGGCGGTGGGCAGTTTGCCCTTGGTGAGGATCCAGCGGACCTCGTCGTCGAGGATCTCGGCGGCGGTGCCGGGGAGGGAGCCCAGGCCGGCGGCCCTGGCCTCGGTCAGCCACTCGCGGATCGACAGCCCGGTGCGCGTGGCGCCGTTGACGACCTCCATGGGCGAGAAGGCGTGCACATGCATCCCGGGGACGCGTTCCTTGACGGCCCGCGCGATGTCGAAGTACGCGGTGCCGGGCAGATCGGGGTGGATGCCGCCCTGCATACACACCTCCACCGCGCCCACGTCCCAGGCCTGCTCGGCACGGTCGGCGACCTGGGAGAGGGAGAGGGTGTAGGCGTCGGCGTCGGTGCGGCGCTGGGCGAACGCGCAGAAGCGGCAGCCGGTGTAGCAGACGTTGGTGAAGTTGATGTTCCTGGTGACGATGTAGGTGACGTCGTCGCCCACGGTGTCGCGGCGCAGCGTGTCGGCGATGGTGCAGAGGGCGTCCAGGGCCGGTCCGTCGGCGTGCAGCAGTGCCAGCGCCTCGGCGTCGGTGAGCCGGGTGGGGTCGTCCGCGGCCTGTGACAGCGCCTGTCGTACGTCGGCGTCGATGCGCTCGGGCACCATCCCGGGGGCGGCGGCCTCGCGCAGCGCCTCCCAGTCGCCGTAGACCTCGTCGAAGTCGTCGCGGCGGTCGGTCGTGCGGCCCTCGGTGTCGATGGTGTGGTGCAGGTCGGTGCGGCCCGAGGAGCTCATCGTGAAGCCCTCGTCGGGCTCCTGCCAGGGGCGGCCCACCACGGGAGCGTCCTCCACCGCCAGGCCCGTCTCCGGGTCGGCGAGCGCACGGACATGGGGCAGCAGGCGGGGGTCGAGCCAGGGCTCGCCGCGCTGGAGGAACTCCGGGTAGATGGGGAGCCGTTCGCGCAGCTCGAAGCCGGCCGCGGCGCAGCGCGCGGCGAGCTCCTCGATCTGCGGCCAGGGGCGCTCGGGGTTGACGTGGTCCAGGGTCAGCGGGGAGACGCCGCCCCAGTCGTCGATCCCCGCGTCGATGAGCAGGGCGTATGCGCCGTCGACGAGGTTGGGCGGCGCCTGGATGCGGGTCGAGGGGCCCATGAGGTGCCGGGCCACCGCGATCGTCGCGGCGAGTTCCTCCAGCTCGGCGTCCGGCATTCCGCGCATCGCCGTGTCCGGCTTGGCGCGGAAGTTCTGCATGATCAGTTCCTGGATGCCGTGGTACGCGCGCTGGATGCGGCGCAGCGCGAAGAGGGACTCCGCGCGCTCCTCGTACGTCTCACCGATGCCGATGAGCAGCCCCGTGGTGAAGGGCACGTTGGAACGGCCGGCGTCCTCCAGGACGCGCAGCCGGACGGCCGGTTCCTTGTCGGGCGATCCGTGGTGCGGGCCGCCGGGCTCGCTCCAGAGGCGCTCGGCGGTCGTCTCCAGCATCATCCCCAGGGAGGGCGCCACGGGCTTGAGCCGCTGGAAGTCCGTCCAGGACAGCACCCCGGGGTTGAGGTGCGGCAGCAGACCCGTCTCCTCCAGGACGCGGATGGCCATGGCACGTACATAGGAGAGCGTGTCGTCGTAGCCGTGCGCCTCCAGCCACTCGCGGGCCTCGGGCCAGCGCTCCTCCGGCTTGTCGCCGAGCGTGAACAGGGCTTCCTTGCAGCCCATTTCGGCGCCGCGGCGGGCGATGTCCAGCACCTCGTCGGGCGACATGAACATCCCGTGGCCGTCCCGGCGCAGCTTGCCGGGGACGGTGACGAAGGTGCAGTAGTGGCACGTGTCCCGGCACAGCCGCGTCAGGGGGAGGAAGACGCCACGCGAATAGGTGATGACTCCGGGGCGGCCCGCGGCCTCCAGGCCGGCGTCCCGCACCCGGGCCGCGGAGGCGCACAGGTCCCGCAGGTCCTCGCCGCGGGCCTGCAGCAGCACCGCGGCCTCGCCGGCGTCCAGCGCCACTCCGTCCCGGGCCCGCTTGAGCGCACGGCGCATGGCGTTGGCCGTGGGCCGGCTCCCGCGGGCGGGTCCAACGGTGAGGGCGCGGTCGGTCCCTTGGTCGGATGCCTGGTCAGGTCCCTGCGCGCTGGAAGTCATCCTCCGAGGATACGAGCGCCCACCGACAGCGCCGCCGCCGCAGAACCGGCGGTTGATGTGCCGCTGATCACTACGGACGGAGGTGTCGTCCGGGCCCGTGGGGGCACTTCCCGGCGGCGGCTCACCGCACGCCTACATACCGGCCAGCAACTCCTCGGAGTAGGTCCGGGTCAGGAACTCCATGTTGTGACCGTCGGGGTCGTTGAGGTAGAGACCCCGGCCGCCGTCCAGGGTGTTGATCTCCTGCGGCCTGCTGTGCAGGGGATCGGCCCAGTAGGACAGCTCACGCTCCTGTATGCGCGCGAAGATCGCGTCGAACTCCTCCTCGGTCACCAGGAACGCATAGTGCGTGGGGACGAACTCACGGCCGCCGGCGACATGCTCCGCGTAGTCGAGGGCCACCCCGTTGTCCAGCTTGAGGGCGGCGAAGGGGCCGTACGCCTTCGGTTCGGGCGCGCCGAGCAGATCGGCCAGGAACCTGGCGGAGGCGAACCGGTCGGTGCTGTGCACGATCGTGTGGTCGAGGCGGGGCATGGGATCTCCTTGCTCTCTCCGGGCCCGTGACCGGCGGCGCCGCCCCGGCTCCGCGGGGATCGGGCCGGCCGTCGCTCTTCCGGGGGCCGCTGACCGGACTCCTTCGGACCCCTGAGCCGCCGCGACGCCGGCCTGCGGGTCCTCACCTCCGACGCTACGTCCACGAGGCCGGCCCCGGAACAGCCTCCGGTCGCCCTCTGGGCCGGGGACGGTACGCCGATGGTCCTAGGGCTCGCCGGTGGAGCGCGGCCCGGGACGCGGGACGGGGGTGGTGCGGACGGCCGTGTCGCGCCCCCGGCCGCCCCGGCCGTCACCATTCCCTTACGGCCCGCTCCCCTGCGTCACAGATACTGCGCGAAGTCATCGAGCGTCCGCAGGACTTCCGCCTCGCCGGCCGCCGGCAACTGCAGGACCACTTCCTCGAGGCCCAGCTCGCGGTAGTACGCCAGCTTCCCGGGCGAGGGGCGGACCGCGTACGGCACCACGACCGGCTCGCCGGTGCGCCCGGCGTCCGTCCACGCCTGCCGGAGCGCCGGCACGGTCTCGGTCAGTCCCCGCCCGCCGATCGGCAGCCACCCGTCCGCGTAGGCCGCGATCTGCCCGAAGAGCTTGGGCCCGGCCGCGCCGCCGAGCAGGATGCGCGGCGCGCCGTGCACCGGCTTGGGGTGCGCGAGGGATGCCCGTACGGAGCCGAATGCGCCCTGGTACGCGGTCGGTTCCCCGGCCCACAGGGCGCGCATCAGCGCCACCCGGTCACGGGCCAGCTCCCGCCGGGTCGACCATTCCACCCCGTGGTCGGCGGCCTCCTCGACGTTCCATCCATAGCCGATGCCGAGGGTGAAGCGGCCCCCGGAGAGGAAGTCGAGGGTGGCGACCTGCTTGGCGAGGTCGACCGGATCGTGCTGGCCGACGAGGGTGATGCCGGTGCCCAGGGCGAGCCGCTCGGTGACCGCGGCGGCCTGGCCTAGCGCGATGAACGGGTCGAGGGTGCGGCCGTATTCGCGGGGCAGGGGTTCGCCCATGGGGGCGGGGGTGTCGCGGCTGACGGGGATGTGGGTGTGCTCGGGGAGGTAGAGCCCGGCGAATCCGCGCTGCTCCAGCTCGTGGCCCAGCCGGTCCGGCCGGATCGTCTCGTCCGTCAGGAAGATCGTGGTCGCGATCCGCATGTGGGAAACCTCCGTCAGACGTGTGGGTGACCGCATGGTGCCTCACCGGTCAACGGTTATCCACAGCCCTTTCGCTGCGTGTCCCGCCCGCGTACAACAGTTCACGCGGCGCAACGAGCCGACCGCACGGCGACACGGAACGGACACCACACGGCACAGGGGGCGGGGATGGAACGACGCGAGGTCCTGAGACTTTCGGCGGTTGCGGGCGCGACGGGCGCGCTTACGCTCGGACGTGTGAGCTTCGCCGACGCGGCACCCGCGGACGGGCGGCCCGGAGGCGGGCCCGGTGAGCAGACCCGTCGGGTCACCGGCCATCTGCCCACGGGCGCACCGGACTTCGTCCATCTGCCCGTCGAAGTCCCCCCTGGCGTCCGTGAGATCGCCGTCTCCTACACCTATGACCGGCCGGCCGTCCCCGAGGGCACGGCCGGCAACGCCTGCGACATCGGCATCTTCGACGAGCGGGGCACCGCC
Source organism: Streptomyces sp. NBC_01454 (assembly GCF_036227565.1). Lineage (NCBI taxonomy): Bacteria > Bacillati > Actinomycetota > Actinomycetes > Kitasatosporales > Streptomycetaceae > Streptomyces > Streptomyces sp. NBC_01454. The sequence goes on along the minus strand of NZ_CP109460.1, from coordinate 4,756,285 downwards.
CTCGGTGGCGCCGGCTTCCGCGGCTGGTCGGGCGGGGCGCGTACGGAGTTCTTCCTGCGCGCCGACGAGGCCACCCCGGGCTATCTCCCGGGTCCCGTCAACGCCGGTATCTGGCACCTCGCCCTCGGCCCGTACACGGTCGCGCCGCAGGGGCTGTCCTACGACGTCACGGTCACCCTGCGGTACGGCCCCCGGGGCCACACCCCGGTTCCCGTTTATCCGCCCGAGCGCGCCCGGGGCCGCGGCCGCGCCTGGTACCGCGGCGACAGCCATCTGCACTCCGTGCACTCCGACGGCAAGCGCACGCCCGCCGAGATCGCCGCGCTGGCCCGCGCCGCCGGGCTGGACTTCCTCACCACCACCGAGCACAACACCACCTCCTCGCATCGCGCCTGGGAGGGCCTGTGGGGCGATGACCTGCTGATCCTCACCGGCGAGGAGATCACCACCCGCAACGGTCACGTGGTGGCGATGGGCACCGACCCCGGGGTCTTCATCGACTGGCGCTACCGTGCCCGCGACAACGCCTTCGGCAAGTACGCCCGTGCCGTACGGCGGGCCGGCGGCCTGGTCATCCCCGCGCATCCGCACGCCACCTGCATCGGCTGCAACTGGAAGTTCGGGCTGAACGACGCCGATGCGGTGGAGGTGTGGAACGGCCCGTACACCCCCGATGACGAGGTCACCCTCGCCGAGTGGGACAACACCCTGGTGGCTCACATCCAGGGCCGCGCCGACTGGCTGCCGGCCGTCGGTCACAGCGACGCCCACCGCGATCCGGATGTCGTCGGCCTGCCACAGACCGTGGTGCTCGCCGACGACCTCTCCCGCCGCGCCCTGCAGGACGGCATCCGGGCGGGCCGCGTCTGGATCGCCGAGTCCGCGAAGATCGACCTGGCCTTCTCCGTCACCGGCGCGCACGGCGAACACGCCGGGATCGGCGAGCGCCTGGACGTCCCGGGCACCTCCGAGGTCACCGCCCAGCTGAAGGTCACCGGCGCCCCGGGCTGCACGGCCTCCTTCATCACCGACCAGGGACGGCTGCACACGGCCCCCCTCCCGCCCTCGGGCGCCGGCACCCTCAGCTGGCGGACCACCCCCGACAACGCCGCCTACATACGCGCGGAGGTCCGCCACCCCGCCACCACCCCGGGCTTCCCGGGGCCGATGGCCGCGATGACCAACCCGGTGTTCGTGGGGCGCTGGGGCTGAGTCCTGGGCCGGGCCCCAGGCCCGGGGGGAGTCGGGGGAGCCGGCGGGCCCGGCGCCCCGCGGCCCGAGGATCCCGGCGGACCATCTCCCCGGCCGACCGAGGGCCCTGCGGACGGCCAAAGCCAGACGCCTCCCGCACCGCGACCCGGGAGGGCCGCACCCGCCGCAGTCCCGCCAAGCCCCGGCCGCCGTGCCGCCGTGCCGCCATGCCCCGTGCCGCCATGCCGAACCGTCTGCGTTCGTCGTAGCCGCCGCCGTCCCCGTACTGCGTCCGCGGCAGGCCAAGAGTCTGCGGACGGGCGACGACGGGACCCGGGGCGGGACGGCAAGTTGGGTGGTGCCGCAAACGGCGACAGCACACCGTAAGTCGAGGAATCTGGAGCAGCTGTGGCCCCTGAACCACACCACGCGGACGAGGACGCGGATGCCCTCCGGGCAGCCGCACGCGAGCGGCTGCGTGCGGCGGTGGTCGATGTCGCGCCCGTATTCGGATTCACCGTGAGCTTCGCCCTCACCCACCGGCTGGCCCTCGCGCTGACACTCGCCTTCACAGCGGGGGCCGGCGTCAGCATCTACCGCCTGGTGCGCAGGAAACCGGCGTGGCGCGCGCTGACGGTCCTGGGCCTGGTCTGTGTCCAGGGGGCGGTGGCCGCACGGACCGGGGAGGCCACCGACTTCTTCCTGCCGAGCCTGATCCTGCACGGCGCGACGGTCACCGCGAACGCCGTGATGCTGCTGCTCAGGTGGCCGCTGATGGGCGTGGCGGTGGGGCTGGTCACCAAGGAAGGAACCGGCTGGCGCCGCTGCACGGTGCGACGCCGGGCCTACGCCCACGGCAGCCTGGTCGTCCTCGGCAGCGGTCTCGTGACGCTGACGGTCCAGCTGTCGCTGTACCTGTCCGACCAGGCCATCGTGCTCGGCTTCTTCGACAGCGTCGGGCCGCTCGTCCTCGCCCTGTCCGTACTGCTCGGCTGGCGCGTCTACCGGCACTCGCTCGGTACGCACCGCTGCGACACCCACGACCCCATGAACGCCCCGTCCACGACATCCCTCCCGCTGGAAAGGACCCTCCCGTGACGCACACCCAGCCCCTCGACGAACAGCCTCTCACCGAGCAGCCCCTCAGCAGTCAACCCACCGCCCGCACCTGCCCGTTCAACCCTCCGGAGGAGTACCGGACGCTGCGTGCGGAGGACCCGATCAGCCGGGTGACCCTCCCGGACGGGGTGCCCGGCTGGCTGGTCACCCGGTACGAGGACGTACGGACGGTCCTCACCGACCCGCGGTTCAGCTCGAAGCGCGGCCGGGCCGGTGGCCCCCCGACGCTGGACGGGCCGCCGCCCGCGCCCCTCCCCGGGATGTTCATCGGGATGGACGCACCGGAGCACACCCGCTTCCGGCGGCTGCTCACCGGGCAGTTCACCGTGCGCCGGATGCGGCAGCTGACCCCGGCCGTGGAGCAGATCGTCGCCGATCAGCTGGACCTCATGGCCGAGGCCGAGGGCCCGGTCGATCTCGTCCAGGCCTTCGCGCTGCCGGTTCCTTCGCTGGTGATCTGCGAACTGCTCGGGGTGCCGTACGCCGACCGCGAGGAGTTCCAGCGGTACTCGGCCACGATCATCCGGATCGATGCGACCCCCGAGGAATTCCAGGAGGCCATGCAGGCACTGCGTGCGTACATCCGCCGGCTCGCGGTCGCCAAGCGCGAGAACCCCACCGACGACCTCCTCGGCTCACTGGTGCAGTCCGGCGACCTGACCGACGAGGAACTGGCCGGTGTCGGGGCGCTGTTGCTGCTCGCCGGGCACGAGACGACCGCGAACATGATCGCGCTGAGCACCATGTGCCTGCTGCGCAACCCCGAGCAGCTGGCCGCACTGCGCGCCGACCCGTCCCTCATGGACGGCGCGGTGGAGGAGCTGCTGCGCTTCCTGACCATCGTTCAGTTCGGCCCCCGGCGCACGGCGCTGGAGGACATCGAGCTGAACGGCCACCACATCAAGGCGGGCAGCCTGGTGGTCGCCTCCGTGATGTCCGGGAACCGGGACGCGGAGCATTTCACCGGCGACCCGGAAGAGCTGGACCTGGACCGGCCGTACAGCCCGCACCTGGCGTTCGGCCACGGCATCCACCAGTGCCTGGGCCAGCAGCTGGCCCGGGTGGAGGTGGGCGCGGCCCTGTCCGCACTGCTGCAGCGGTTCCCTGACCTGCGGCTGGCGGTCCCGGTGGAGGAGGTGCCCATGCGCGACAACATGATCGTCTACGGCGTCCGCGAACTGCCCGTCACCTGGTAGGGCCGGCCCCGCGCCGTACGACACCGAACACCACACCCCACGGAGAACCCCCATGAAGATCCTCATTGACGAGGACAAGTGCGTCGGCGCGGGCCAGTGCGTGCTGTCGGCCGCCGACGTCTTCGACCAGCGGGACGAGGACGGCATCGTCGTCCTGCTCGACGACCGCCCGCCGCACTCGTCGCTGGCTCAGGTCAAGGAGGCGGCCGCCCGTTGCCCCGCGCTGGCGATCGAGGTGGTGGAGTAGTGCCCGCCTTGGACCACATCGTCCTGGTGGGGGCCTCGGCCGCTGGTCTTGCCGCGGCCGACACCCTGCGGCGCGAGGGCTTCACCGGGAAGCTGACCATGATCGGCGAGGAGCTGCGGCCGCCCTACGACCGGCCGCCGCTGTCCAAACAGGTACTGGCCGGCGACTGGGAACCGCACCGGTCCACCCTGCGCCAGGAGGACGACCTCCAACGGCTGCGGCTCACCCTGCGGTTGGGCTGCCGGGCGACCGGTCTGGACCCGGCGGAACGCACCGTGCGCCTGGCGGACGGGGACCGGCTGGGCTACGACGGCCTGCTCATCACCACCGGGCTGCGCCCCCGCCGGCTGCCCTTCGGCCACGACCTGGCCGGGGTGCACGTCCTGCGCACCCTGGACGAGACCCTCACCCTGCGCGCCCAGCTGCTGACCGGGCCCCGCGTCGTGGTGATCGGTGCCGGCTTCCTCGGCAGCGAGATCGCCGCCACCACCCGCGGTCTCGGTCTGGACGTCGCCCTCGTCGACATCGGGCCGACGCCGCTGGCCGGCCAAGTCGGCAGCTGGGCGGGCGGTTTGCTGGGGGACATGCATCGTGACCACGGTGTCCGCCTGCACATGCGCCGCCAGGTCACCGGCCTGACCGGCGAGAACGGGCGGGTCAGCGCGGTGACGCTGGACGACGGCACCCGGCTGCCCGCCGACGTGGTCGTGGTGGCCATCGGATCGGTGCCGGCCACCGATTGGCTGGCCGGTTCCGGGCTCCCGCTGGGCGACGGGGTGCTCTGCGACAGCACCTGCCGGGCGGCGCCCGGGGTGTACGCGGCGGGGGACGTCGCCAACTGGCCGCACCCCGTGGCCGGCGGCCGGGTCCGCCTCGAACAGCGCACCAACGCCACCGAGCAGGCCATCGCCGCCGCCCGCAATCTCCTCGCCGGGCCGGGGGACGCGGTGCCCTACGCACCGATCCCGTTCGGCTGGACCGACCAGTACGACGCCAAGATACAAACCTACGGATGGTGTCCCCCGGACGCGACGGTCGAGGTCGTCGAAGGGGATCCGCGGGCAGGCAAGTTCGTCGCGCTCTACAAGACGGACGGCCGCACGGTGGGCGCGCTCGGCTGGAACAGCGCACGCGCCCTGCGCGGGTACCGCGGCCGGCTCGTCGAGGCCGGCGCCCCCGCCTGACACGCCGCCGGCCGGGAGGCACGGCTCCCGCCCGGCGGCTCACGGGACCCGGGCGGGGCCACACCGGCAGGCACCCGGAAGACACCCGGAAGGGCCGACCCGGCGGGCCCCCAGGCCCGGCCCCGCCCAGAACTGCGTACCGTGAGGGAGTGCACATGATCGACCGGTTCCGGCTGTGGCTGGCCGCCGCCTCGCCGCTCATGCGTGACCTGGTCGTCGCGGTGGGCTGCTTCGTCGTCGTCAGCCCGCTGGCCGCTGCCTCCGCCTCCTACAACCACACCTCGATCGCCCTGTCGCTCGCCGCGTTCGCGGTCTCGTGTGTGCCGCTGATCGCGCGGAGCCGCTGGCCGCTGGCCGTGCTCTCCGTGGTCGTGGCCGTGTATCTGGTCCAATTCGCGCTGCTCCCGCTCGCCCGGCCCACGCCCGCCGCCACGGCCGTCGCGCTGCACGCGCTGGCGATCCGCCGCCCGGGCCGTCTGGCCTGGTGGGCGGGCGGGTGCGCAGCCGCCGCCTTCATCACCGCGTCGCTGATCTTCCGGCCGGGTCAGGAGAACCTCCCGCAGTCGCTCGCCCTGATCACCTGGACGCTGATGGCGGTGGCCGTCGGCGACGCCGTCCGCAGCCGCCGCGAGGTGCTCGCCGCCACCGTGGAGCGGGCCGAGCGGGCCGAGCGCACCAAGGAGGAGGAGGCCCGCAGCCGGGTCACCGCGGAACGGCTGCGGGTCGCCCGGGAGCTGCACGACGTCGTGGCCCACCACATCACCCTGGTCAACGCCCAGGCGGGCGTCGCCCACCACCTCATGCACACCGACGCCGAGCACGCCTACCAGGCGCTCGAACGCATCCGGGACACCAGCCGGGCCGCGCTGGACGAACTGCGCGCCACCGTGGGGCTGCTCCGCTACGGCGAGGACACGGTCGAGCCCCGCGAACCCGCCCCCGGGCTCGCCGGCCTCGACGGCATGGTGGACTCCTTCCGCCACGTCGGCCTCACCATCACCCTGGAGCGCACCGGTGACCCCGGCGAGCTGCTGCCGATCACCGATCTGACGGCCTACCGGATCATCCAGGAGGCCCTGACCAACACCCGCAAGCACACCGGCCCGACATCGGTGCGGATCCGGCTGGCCTTCCGCACCGACGTCCTGCGGGTGACCGTCGAGGACGACGGGCCGGGCCCCCCGGGGGACGACGGCGGTCCCGGCCCCGCCACCCCGTTCCTCGACGCGGCCGAGGCCGCCGGCACCGGCCACGGAATGATCGGCATGCGGGAGCGGGTCAAGGCCGCCGGAGGTACCCTCACCGCCGGACCACGCCACGACGGGGGCTTCCGAATCGCCGCCGAGCTGCCGCTGCACGCCGGCCGAAAGGGCTGACCATGACCATCCGTGTGCTGCTCGCCGACGACCAGGCCCTGCTGCGCGGCACCTTCCGCATGCTTCTCGACTCCGCCCCCGACATGGAGGTCATCGCGGAGGCCGCCACCGGCCGCGAAGCCGTCGAACTGGCCCGCAGTCACCGCGCGGATCTGGTGCTGATGGACATCCGGATGCCCGACCTCGACGGCCTCGCCGCCACCCGGCTGATCAGCGAGAACGAGGATCTCGCGGGGGTGAAGGTGCTGGTGCTGACCACCTTCGAGAACGACGAGTACGTGGCGGAGGCGCTGCGCGCCGGGGCGAGCGGCTTCCTCGGCAAGGGCATCAACCCGGACGAACTCCTCGACGCGATCCGGGTGGTCGCCGCCGGCGACTCCCTGCTCTCGCCGATCGCGACCAAAGCGCTGATCGCCCGCTTCCTGGCCCAGCCCGCGGCGCCCTGCCGGGCCGCACCATCCCAACTGGCCGCCCTGACCCCGCGGGAGCGCGAGGTGGTCGCCCTGGTCGCCGCCGGCCTGTCCAACGACGAGATCGCCGAACGCCTCTTCGTCACCCCGCTGACCGCCAAGACCCACGCGAACCGCGCGATGACCAAACTGGGCGCCCGGGACCGGGCCCAACTCGTGGTCATCGCCTACCAGACGGGACTGGCCCGCCCGGACGGCTCATGACGGTGATCCGGCGCTGACGCCCTGGTCGGTCCGCCTCACCCCGGCCAGACGATCGCCTGCAGTTCGCTGTACGCGTGCAGGGCGTAGGAGCCCACGTCCCGCCCCACCCCGCTCTTCTTGAAGCCGCCGAACGGGGCCTCCATGTTCCGCCCGACGGTGTTCACGCCGACCCCGCCGGCCCGCAGCTGCCGGGCCACCCGGAAGGCGCGGGAGACATCGCCGGACCACACGTAGTCGATGAGGCCGTAGTCGCTGTCGTTGGCGAGGGCCACCGCCTCGTCCTCGTCGTCGAAGGGCAGGGTGACGACGACCGGGCCGAAGATCTCCTCGCGCACCACCCGCATCCCGGGGGTGCAGTCGGCCAGCAGCGTCGGCGCGACATAGAAGCCGCGCAGCGGCACGGACGGCCGTTCCCCGCCCGCGACGACCCGCGCGCCCTCCTTGCGCCCCAGCTCCACATACGACTCGACGCGATCGCGGTGCGCGGCCGAGATCACCGGCCCGACCACCGTCCCCCGCGCCCGGGGGTCGCCGACCGGCAGCCGCGCGACGTACCGCGCCAGCCGCTCCACCAGCGCCTCGTACACCCGGCGTTGCACGAGCACCCGGGTCGGCGCCGTGCAGATCTGGCCGCTGTAGAAGGAGTACGTCGTACCGATGCCGGCCACCGCCGCGTCCAGGTCCGCATCGTCGAAGACCACCGCGGCGCCCTTGCCGCCCAACTCCATGAGCTGGCGCTTCATCCCGCGTCCGCAGACCTCCGCGATGCGCTGCCCGACGGCCGTGGAGCCCGTGAAGCTCACCATGTCGACGTCGGGCGCGTCGACGGCCGCCGCGCCGACCTCCGCCGAGGCCCCGCCGACGACGTTCACGACTCCCGGTGGCACCCCCGCCTCCGCCAGCGCCGCCGCCATCCGGTACACCGACAACGGATCCTGCGGGGCCGGCTTCACCACGACGGTGTTGCCCATCGCCAGAGCCGGCGCGATCTTGCCCGCGGGGTTCGCCCAGGGGTTGTTGTACGAGGTGATGCAGGTGACGACGCCGACCGGCTGCCGTACGGCCAGCGCCCCCAGCACGCCCGCCTTCCCCATCGGCCCCGCCTCGTTGATCTGCGGCGGCAGCCCCTGCTCGACCGGCTCCAGCGCCCCCCGCGCATAGCGCCTGAAGCGCGCCACCCCCACCGCGACCTGCATCCCGCGCGCGGTGGCGGTCGTCGCGCCGCTCTCGGCCTGCGCGAGCTCGGCATGCGCGGCGAAGTCCCGCTGCATCAGCTCCGCGGCCCGGTCCAGGAGCGCGGCGCGGCGCTGCGGCGGTGTTCGGGACCAGGCCGGGAACGCCGCGCGCGCCGCGGACGCCGCCTCGTGCACCTGCGCCCGGCTCGCCTCCGGAGCGAGTCCGACGACGGCCTCCGTCGCCGGGTCGATGACCTCGTGGTGCCCGCCGTCCGGCTCGGTCCACTCCCCGCCGATGAACAGCCTCTCCGCGGCCCTCACTTGGTGCTCACCGTTCTCGTGTCGCGCCCCGAGCGCAGCACCGTCCCCGGCACCGCGCCGGTCACCACGTCCTCCCGGATCACCTCGACGCCGTTGACCCACACCGCGTTGACGCCGATCGCCCGGGAGTCCAGGCGCGGGCTGTCGCCGGGCAGATCGTGCACCAGCGTGGCCTTGCCCGCGTCGATCCGCTCGGGGTCGAAGAGGACCAGGTCCGCGTGCCAGCCCTCCTCGATGCGGCCCCGTTCCCGCAGGCCGAAGAGCTGCGCGGGGTCGTCGGTGAGCATCTTCACGGCCTGCTCCAGCCCCCTCAGCTTCCTGCCCCGCAGACAGTCGCCGAGGAAGCGCGTGGTGTACGGCGCCCCGCACATCCGGTCCAGGTGGGCGCCCGCGTCCGACCCGCCCAGCAGCACGTCCTCGTGCTGCCAGGTTTCGGCACGCAGCGCCCAGGAGGCCGGGTCGTTGTCGCTGGGCATCGGCCACAGCACCGTCCGCAGCCGGTCGTTGGCGCAGATCTCGACCAGGCAGGCGAGGGGCTCCTGGCCGCGTTCGGCCGCGATGTCCCCGACGACGCGGCCGGTCAGGCCCTCGTTCTCCGCGGAGTAGGTGTCCCCGATGACATAGCGGCCGAAGTGGGCGAGCCGCCGGAAGACGCCCGCCTCCTCGCTGTGCGCCCGCCGCAGCAGCTCGTCGCGGACGTCCGGGTCGCGCAGCCGCTCGATCCGCTCGGGCACCGGCAGGCCCAGGACCTCGCCCCACCCGGGTATCAGGTTCAGGGCGCAGAAGGTGCCGAGGGACATGTTCATGGGCGTCAGGATCGGCATCGTCAGGGCCACGATCCGGCCGCCGGCCTGCCGGGCCCGTTCGCTGGCGAGCAGCTGCCGCGGCACCCGCTCGGGCACGGCCGCGTCGATGGTCAGCACATTCCAGTTCAGCGGGCGTCCGGCGGTCGCGCTCAGCTCGACCAGCAGCTCGATCTCGGCGTCGCTGAACCGGTCCAGGCAGCCGGCCACGATCGCCTCGATCTGGGTGCCCTCGTGCGCGGCGACGGCCCGCGCCAGCGCGAGCAGTTCCGCCGGCTCGGCGTGCCGGGAGGCGACCGGCCGCCCGTCGCCGTCGGAGTGGGTGGCGGACCGGGTGGTGGAGAAGCCCCACGCCCCGGCGTCCATCGCCTCGTGGAAGAGCGTCAGCATCTGCTCCAGCTGTGCGGGTGTGGGCTGCCCGCCGACGGCGTCCTCCCCCATGACGTAGCGGCGCAGTGCGCAGTGCCCCACCATGAAGCCCGCGTTGACGGCGATCCGCCCCTCCAGCGCGTCCAGATACTCGCCGAAGGAGCTCCACGACCAGGGCGCGCCCTCCTCCAGCGCCACCAGGGACATGCCCTCGACCTTGGACATCATCCGGCGGGTGTAGTCGGCGTCGGCGGGCCGTGCGGGGTGGAGCGGGGCCAGGGTGAATCCGCAGTTGCCACCGGCCACGGTCGTCACCCCGTGGTTGAGCGAGGGCGTGGCGTACGGGTCCCAGAAGAGCTGGGCGTCGTAGTGGGTGTGCGGGTCGACGAAGCCGGGGGCGAGGACCAGCCCGGTGGCGTCCTCGCTGGTCGCCGCGGCCTGGGTGACGGTGCCGGCCGGCGCGATGACGGCGATCCGGCCGTCGAGGATGCCGACATCGGCGGTGCGGGCGGGCGCGCCCGTGCCGTCCACGACGGTCGCGCCCTTGATCAGGTGGTCGAGCACGGGCGATGCCCCCTTCTCGTTGGCTTCTTGTCGGCTTCTGCTCGGCTTCTCCTCGGCCTCTGCTCGGCCTCTGCTCGGCCTCTGCTCGGCGGAACCCGGCCCGTCCCCGGCGGACCGGGCCCTCTCCCCGGCGGAAGAGGGCGGGGCCGGCCGGCGGGCGTCAGCTGCTCGCGGTCTTACGGAACCGGGTGGTCCGGTGCACCGGATCCGTGTCGATCTTCGGGATCACGTGCTCGCCGATCAGCCGGATCGAGTGCATGGTGTCCTCGTACGAGATCCCGATCGGCAGCCCGAAGCTCAGCTGGTCGGCGCCCGCCCGCTCCCAGCGCCGGCACTGCCCGAGCACCTCGTCCGGGTCGCCGCAGATCATCAGCTCCTCGGCGATCAGCAGCTCGATGACCTCCGTGGTGTAGTCGGGCAGCAGCTCGGGCCACTCCGGGATGCCGTCGGGCCGCGGGAAGGTGTCGTGGTAGCGAAAGACCAGCGACTGGAGGTAGTTGAGCCCTCCGTTGACCGCGATCTCCACCGCCTTGTCGTGCGTCTCGGCGCAGATCGCGGTCGAGGTCACCATCACGTTGTCGTTGACGAAGTCACCGATCGGCTCGGCGTCCCGGATCGCCGTCTTGTACTGCTCCAGCACCCACTCCATGTCGGAGACCTTCTGCACGCTGAAGCCGAGGACGCCCAGGCCCTTCTTCGCGGCCATGGCGTACGAGGACGGCGAGCCGGCCGCGTACCACATCGCCGGGTGCGAGGCCCCGTACGGCTTGGGGAAGATCTTGCGCGGCGGCAGCTGCCAGTGGGTGCCCCGGAACCCGGGGTACTCCTCCTGGAGCCACATCTTCGGGAACTCGGCGATGGTCTCTTCCCAGATCTCCTTGGTGTGGTTCATGTCGGTGATACCCGGCAGGAACCCCAGGATCTCGTGGCTGCCGGCGCCCCGCCCGCTGCCGAATTCGAAGCGCCCTTCGCTGAGATGGTCGAGCATGGCGACCTTCTCGGCGACCTTCACCGGGTGGTTGACCTGGGCGAGAGGGTTGAAGATCCCGGACCCCAGGTGGATCCGCTCGGTCGCATGGGCCAGATAGCCCAGGAAGACGTCATTGGCGGAGAGGTGCGAGTACTCCTCCAGGAAGTGGTGCTCGGACGCCCAGGCGTATTTGAAGCCGGACTTGTCCGCCTGGATGACGTACTCGGTCTCCTCCATCAGCGCCTTGTGCTCCGCGAGCGGATCGGTCTCGGCCCGCTTGCCCACGTACCCCTGTACAAAGAGCCCGAATTCCACGGAGGTTCACCGTCCCCTGGACTGTTTCTGACGCATCGTCAGATTCGATGTGCCGACTGTTCCAGCGCACGCACGGAGCGTCAAGGGTCGCCACCGGACGACCTGACACCGCCTCAGATGAGGCTGACCCCCGCCAGCCAGCCCCCGTCGATGACGAACGGCTGCCCGGTGATGTACGACGAGTCCTCGCACGACAGGAAGAGCGCCAGCTTGGCGACCTCCACCGGCTGCCCGATCCGCCCCAGCGGCACCACCTTCCGGTAGAGCTCGTCGACGGCCCGTTTCGACTCGGCGGGGTCGGCGGCCGGGTCGAGCGCGGCCGGGTTGGTCATCGGGGTGTCCACCGCCCCCGGGCACACCGCGTTGACCCGGATCTTCCGGGCCGCCAGCTCCACCGCGGCGACCCGGGTCAGCCCGAGGACGGCGTGCTTGGTCGCGGCGTACGCCCCGACGAACGCCATGCCCGTCAGCGCCGTGTACGAGGCCGTGTTGACGATGGTCCCGCCGCCCGCCGCCTCGATCTCCGGCGCCACCGTACGGATCCCCAGGAAGCAGCCGACCTGGTTGACCTGCACCACCTGCTGGAACTCCGCCAGCGGCGTCGACACCAGCTCGTTGAAGCGCAGGATCCCGGCGTTGTTGACCAGCCCGTCGATCTTCCCGAAGGTGTCCTTGGCGGCGACGGCGGCGGCCTGCCAGTCGTCCTCCCGCGTCACATCCAGATGGACGTAGCGCGCGACGCCCTCCCCCAGCTCCGCGGCGAGCGTCTCCCCCTGCCCGTCGAGCACATCCCCCAGCAGCACCCGCGCCCCCTCCGCGACGAACAGCCGCGCCTCCTGCTCCCCCTGCCCACGCGCCGCCCCCGTCACGATGACGACCCGCCCGTCGAGCTTGCCCATGCCTGCACTCCTCCGGTTGATGAGCACGACCGTGCGTGACGTCGCCGGCCTCCGCCCGTGTCCGGGCCGTCAGTCGTTGAGCAGCGCCGCCACATCCGTCCCGAACGCCGCCATCTGATCCGTCAGTTCGTCCCGGCTGCGGCTGCGGAACCGCACCTGGACCTGATCCACCCCCATCGCCCGGTACTCCCGCAGCGAGTCCGCGATCCGCTCCGGCGCCCCCGACAGCGTCCACCGGCCGACCGCCCACCCCGGCTCGCCCACGTACAGCGGCTCGGCGAGGGCGCCGATCACGAGGGGCGCCTCGATCCCCGCCGCCTCGCGCAGCCGCCGCAGCCGCGCGATCTGCCCGGGCAGCGCGTCCCGCCGGTCCCCCTGCGGCAGCCAGCCGTCGCCACGCTCCGCGGCCCGGCGGACGGCGGCGGGCGAGGAGCCGCCCACCCAGAGGGGCGGCCGCGGCGTCTGCACGGGGCGCGGCGCCTGACCCAGCCCCTCGAACGCGAACCGCTCCCCCGCGAACTCGGGGAACTCCTCCGGCCCCAGCGCCGCCTTCAGCGCGTCGACCGTCTCGTCCAATACGGCCCCGCGCCGCGCGAAGTCCACCCCGAGCGCCTCGAACTCCTCCTGGACGTGCCCGGCCCCGACCCCGAGAATCAGCCGCCCCCCGGAGAGCCGGTCCAGCGTCGCGTACTGCTTGGCCGTGACCAGCGGATGCTTCAGCCCGACCACCGCCACATGGCTCAGCAGCCGCACCCGCTCGGTGACGGCGGCCAGATGCGCGAGGGTGGCGACCGGGTCGTACCAGACGGTGCTCATCGCCTCGGCCAGCCGCCGCGGGATCGCGATGTGCTCACAGCAGGCGAGATACGCGAACCCGTACCGGTCGGCGGCCCGCGCAACCGCCACCAGATCGGCCGGCCCCGCCGCCGGCTCCCACCCCTCCGCGAACAACGTGCTCTGCGCCTGCACCGGAAGCTGCATCCCATACGCCACCCGCCCCGAATCGGGCCGCCACACCGCCCCGTCCGCGCCGTCCATACGCCCTCCCGCTATATCTGACGCATCGTCATATAGCTTGCGCGGGACATCGTGGTGGCTGCGGGGGCATCAGGCAAGGGGTCCTGGAATGCGTGCCATCCTGATTCAGTCCCAGGAAAGCCACTGCCTCTCGGGACCTACCTGCACCCGCAAGCGCCCAGCACCAGGCGCGCCCGCCGCGCGCCACTCCTCGATCCGGTCCGTGATCCGGTCCCAGAGGCGCACAGGACCCCCCTGGCGCACCGTCCAGCCGCCGACTCCCGGAGCGAGACATGCCCACGCCCCGGCTTCCACATCGATCACGACGTGGTCCGTCCGGTCTGCCCGGGGGAGCGTGAAGCGCTGCGCTCGGGGCGCGGCGAACTGGGCGATGAACCGCGCAGTCCAGCCGTCCAGCACATCCGCACCCAACCGGGCAGGTTCCGCAGCGGCATCATCGAACCTGGGCAGGATGCCCAGAGGGGGCGGAGTGTGGGACCTGGCCGGCATGAAAGAGACCTGCCCGCCCAGAACAGGGCCGCCAGCTGTGCCGTCGTCGGTCACGGTGAGGCGGACGAGTTCGGACGCATTCATACGTCCGCCGATCGTGACGAGGATCTGGCCACCGGGCCGGACCTGTGAGAGCCACGCGGCCGGGACCGTCAACACCGCGCAGGTGGCGATCACGCGATCGTAGGGGCCCCCGCTCGGGTAACCGGCAAGGCCGTCGCCGACCACACACATCGGGTGACACCCGGCTGCCGCAAGTGCGATACCGGCACGCGTGGAGACCTCCGGATCCGTCTCGATCGTGACCACGTTGTCCTCGCCGACGACGTGGCAGAGCAACGCCGTGGAGTAACCGGTCCCGGTGCCGATCTCCAAGACGTTCGCCCCTGCTGTGACGTGCAGCTCCTCCAGCATCCGGACGACCAGGCCCGGCTTCGTGGCGGAGGAGGTGGGAGCCGCGGCGATTCGGCCCTCGATCTGATCAGGGAAGACCGCTCCCGCCAGCTGGGTCACCAGGGTGTCGTCCTCGTACACGCGGGAGAAACCGTCGCCGGAGCCGGCCGGGAAGGCGGACCGGTACCAGCCGCCCCCGTCGTGCTCGAACCAACCGCGCGAAAGAAATACCTCGCGCGGCACGGAAGCCACCGCCTGTTTCCACGTGTGACTGCGCAGCACTCCCGCCTTGCGGAGGCGCTGGACAAGTTCGTGGCGGAGGTGGTCGGCGGATGCAGAGTCAGGCATGGAGAGTTTCTCCGTTCTCAAGAAGGTCGGCGATGGCCGCCGTTAGGGGAAGGCCCGCCGCCGCCTCCAGCCATGCCCATTGGCCGTTGGGGTTGCACTCCAGAAACCACCATGCGCCGTCAGCGGTCAGGGCAAAGTCGAAAGCCCCGTAACGGAGGTCGAAGGCAGGTTCTCCCTCCACGCTGTAGGCCGCGGCGTGCAAGGGTTTGTAGATCGTGGGTTGTGCCGCGGTGAAGTTCCGTGCCTCCACCAAGTCATTGGTGATCACTGTCGCGGGGACGGTGAAACCGGCCACACGCGCCGTAGCCAGCTGTGCGGGCTTGTATTCGGCGCGGGCAATGGCTTGCGGATGGCTGAGGTACAGGCAACCCGGCAGAGAAGCGAGCACACCGCCTAACCCACGTCGGCTCTCCCGAGCCGCGAAGTTGCTGTCCTGGGAGTCGGCTTTCGCCGTGTACGCACTGGGGCGTCGGTGATAAAGGGCACGCACATTCCCCAGGTCAGCCGTGTGACCGCCGTTCGTGAACGTGCCACACCAGCCCGCCGGCCCCAGGCGAGCCGTCAACGCTGCCGAAACGGGGAAGTCCCGGCCCGGATCGAAGCGGACGACGGGCACCCGGCGCCGGTTGAGTTCCGCGATGACCAGATCAGCTGTTGCGTCTTCGTCTTGAGTGGAAACCAGCACCGGGCGTCCGTCCATGCCGCTCCCCCTAGTCCTGCTCCGCATCGTGGCCGGTGTCAGCGTCAAGCCGGCCGTCCTTGCTGACCTGCGTGGGTGGATACGTGTTGACTGATGTCCCGTGTTTGCCGAGTTCGGCAGGGGTCATCCGGCCGTCCCCACCGATCCACCGACCGGTTTGGGTGTGCGGGTCGATCCCCGCATAGGACCACGGGGTGGGGAACCCATTGCGCAGGGGTGCCATGCGACGCATGCCCCAAGGTGCCGCTGTCGGCTGTGTGGCGTGTTCTTGCACGATTCCTCCTCGATCAAAGAGCGCACTCTGCACTCCGGCACTGCCCCGACCGGCCGATGCCGGACTTCCTCACCAACCGGAGCCGGGCCTATCACTCGCGCCACCTACTCGCGCGTGGGCAAGTCCCTCCCGTGCCCTTCGGGCTCGCTGTCCGCGGGGGGCAGCCCGACGTTTCTGCTCTCCGCGACCCGCAATACGTGGCGGAGAGCGGCAGTCAACTCTGCCGAGAGGAAGCGGAGTTGATCTGTAGTGGCTTTGATGTCGCCCAGCATGTCGGCCGCGTGGCCGAGCAGGTCTTGGGCCATGTCGAGCTGGACGTTCTCGACGTCATCCGCGAGGCGGGAGACGTAACCCGTACCGTCGCCCAAAAGGAAGCACGGGTTGCCGTCCGGGGTCGCCCAAGGCAGCAGCCGGACGGTCGTGTGCGAGTCGCTCACCGTGCGGACGCCTCCCTCTGGCACATCAACGAGGGGTCGAGGTCCACGCCATGGACAGCCAGCCGGAGAGGCCGACGGCGGACGCATTGGCGTCGCGCCTGTTCCCGCCGTTCGTGCGCGACGAGGTATGGACGCACCATGACGGTGTCCTCACCCGGCAGCACCGGCGAGCGGGCCACGCAGCCGACCGGCGCTGCCGCGCAGCGTGCGATGGGAGGCGTGCCGGACACCTGGTGGCAGTCCGGCGATGGCAGTAAGTACTGCGGCAGAGCCTCGAAGATACGGGCGATACAGTGCGGCATGCCGACCTGCTTTCCTCAGGTTGTCCAGCCCCCCGGGCCGTCGAACCGCGGTCGCGGGGGTCTCATCACCGCAACTGTCCTGCCATGCACAACCTGCCGCCTTCCCATCCATGGGTATCCCCATCATGGGTAGGCTCCGACCAGGTCATTGCGACACACTGATACCAGCAGGCGCAACGGGGCGTGCCATGACTGCTTACCAACCGGCGACAGCATTACCGCGGGACTTCCTGAACCGCAAAGACGTGAGCACAGCGATTGCTGCACACGACTTCGGTGCAGTGTTCCATCTCGCACGCAGCAAGGCCGGTATCAGCTATTCGAAGATCGCGGCTGAGTGTGACATCAAGCCGGAACGTGTTGGCGCTTTGGCTCGTGGTCAGGGCAGCATCACGACATTTGAAAAAATCGCCAAGATCGCAGATGCCTTACGCATCCCCGGCCACATGCTCGGCCTTGCTCCCCGCACGTGGGAGTCCGAACCTTCTGGCCAAGTCCCTCGCGTGCCAGCAGGCACCATCACCGAGAGCCGGGACGGAGAAGACGCTGTGCGTCGTAGAGAGTTCTTCAAGGCATCGGCCAGTGCTGGACTGGCCGTCGGCCTGCCTGAGATCGATCAGCTCAAGGCTGGAGGCCGGATCGGCCGTGCAATTCCCGAGCAACTACGGAAGCGCACGGAACGTCTCCGACGTCTAGACGACGTACTGGGCGGGGGTGACACCTATCGCGTCTATCTCGGCGAGCACCTCGCCACCAAGAAACTGATCCGGGATGGTCACTACACCGAGACAACGGGGCGCGCGCTACTGTCCGTGCTGGCAGAGCAGGCGCAACAAGCGGGATGGGCAGCCTTCGACGGTGGTAGGCACACTGACGCGAGCAGTCTGTACGAAGACAGCTACCAAGCCGCAATCCAAGCTGGGGACAACTCCCTTGCCGGAAATGCTCTCGCATTCCTTGCCTACCAGAAGATCAGCGGCGACCGGAAAGCCGGGATCGAGATTGCCGTCACTGCGTGCCGCACGGCAGGCCCAGAAGCTCCTCCTGGTGTCCGGGCACTGCTGTATGAGCGCCTCGCGTGGGCATACGCCATAGCCAATCAGGCGAGTTCGGCAGAAGAGGCGCTCAGCGACGCAGAGACAGCTCTCGAGGAAAGCGCTGGGACTCCGCAACCCGACTGGGTAGCATGGGTTGACCGTAATGAACTGCAGATTATGACTGGCCGTTGCTGGGCGGAGCTGCGCCGTCCCCTCCGTGCAGTCCCCGCGTTGGAGAGCGCGCTAACCGAGTACGGCGACATCCACGCCCGCGACAAGAGCCTTTACTTGTCCTGGCTCGCCGACTCCTACATCTCCGCCGGAGAAATCGAGCAAGCCGCGAGTACAACCAGTCGCGCCTTGGAGTTATCGGCAGGAGTGGCGTCCGTCCGCCCGCGCCACCGCATCGCACCCACCCTGCGACGGCTCAGTTCCCACCGCGAGCTACCGGCAGTGGCCGAAGTCCTGGAGCAGGCCCAGGCATCCTGAAGTCAGCTCGATGCCGTAGTGGTCTCCACCCACCTCAGATATGCCTCGGCCCCCGCGACGATCCGCACGGCGGAGACCTCCGGGTTCTGCCACGGATGGTGCTCCAGCAGGTGCGATTCGACCTCGGCGTATCGATCGGCGCGGACCTTGAGCAGAAGCTGCCATTCCTCACCCGTGCCGAACTCGCCCTGATGCCAGAACACGGACACGACGGGTCCGACGATCTGTGCCCCGGCTGCGAGCCGCGCGGACACGACGGACTGGGCCAGCTTTACGGCCGCCTCGCGGTTCTCCGTGGCGGTGGACACCTGAAGAAAGTCGGTCATGCGGCGAGCCTATCCCCGGCGCGGAAGGCAGGCGACGGCCAAAGGCGGGAGGGCCGCAGCCACGCCACCGGCCCTCCCCCGGTCAGCCCCCAACCCCCGCCCACAGCCCCTCCCCCGTCAGCCCCAGCAGCTCAATCGCATTGCCGCGCACGATGCGTTCGACCACGTCGGGGGCCAGGTGGCCCATCTGGGACTCGCCGACCTCCTTCGACCTCGGCCAGGTGGAGTCCGAGTGCGGGTAGTCCGTCTCGTAGAGGACGTTGCCGACGCCGATCGCGTCGAGGTTGCGCAGGCCGAAGGCGTCGTCGAAGAAGCAGCCGTGGATGTGTTCGGCGAAGAGTTCGGCCGGCGGGCGCAGGACCTTGTCGGCGACGCCGCCCCAGGCGCGGTTCTCCTCCCACACCACATGGGCGCGCTCCAGGACATACGGAATCCAGCCGATCTGCCCCTCGGCGTACATGATCTTCAGCCGGGGAAAGCGGTCGAACTTTCCGCTCATCAGCCAGTCGACCATCGAGAAGCAGCAGTTGGCGAAGGTGATCGTCGAACCGACGGCGGCCGGGGCGTCGGGGGAGGTCGAGGGCATCTTCGACGAGGAGCCGATGTGCATGGCGATGACCGTGCCGGTCTCGTCGCAGGCGCGCAGGAACGGGTCCCAGTAGTCGGTGTGGATGCTGGGCAGCCCCAGATGTGGCGGGATCTCGCTGAAGCAGACCGCCCGGACCCCGCGGTCCGCGTTGCGCCGCACCTCCGCGGCGGCCAGTTCCGCGTCCCACAGCGGGACGAGGGTGAGCGGGATCAGCCGGCCCCGCGCCTGCGGGCCGCACCACTCCTCCACCGTCCAGTCGTTGTACGCCCGCACCCCCAGCAGCCCCAGCTCACGGTCCTTGGCCTCGGTGAAGGTCTGGCCGCAGAAGCGCGGGAAGGTGGGGAAGCACAGGGCGGACTGGACGTGGTTGACGTCCATGTCGGCCAGCCGCTCGGGCACGCTGAAGGAGCCGGGGCGCATCTGCTCGTAGGTGATCCCTTCGAGCCTGATGTCGTCCCGGGAGTAGCCGACGGCGGTGTCCAGGCGGGTCAGCGGACGGTGCAGGTCCTCGTAGACCCACCAGTCGGCTATCGGCCCTTCGTCGCCCGCGGCGCCCATCTTTGGAGCGAACTTTCCGCCGACGAAGGTCATTTCCTTCACGGGCGCCCGGACGACGCGCGGGCCGCTGTCGTGGTACTTCGACGGGAGCCGGTCCCGCCAGACGTGGGGTGGCTCCACCGTGTGGTCATCCACCGAAATGATCCTGGGGAAGGTCGCCATGCCGGATACCGTAGCGCCGATCTGACGATCCGTCAGCAACGAGGGTGACCGGGACGGGAATACGGAGCGCGCACGGAACGTTCGAATCCGTGGCCCCGGGGCACGCCGCCCCGGCCCCGGTCCCGATCAGGCGGGGAGGCTTTGTGCACGGACTGGACCCCTACTGACGGAAGCGGGCGCGACAAGGCAGACTGACCGTTGCGCACAGCGAGGTTGTGCGTACAGCGCGACAGAGGCACACAGCAGGGGGGCACCATGGACGACGGTCCGGGGCGGGAGCGGCTCCGCTTCACCGTGCTCGGTCCCGTACGGGCCTGGCGCGGCGCAACGCCGCTGGCAGCGGGCTCCCCGCAGCAGCGTGCGCTGCTCGCCGCACTACTGCTGCGCGGCGGGCGCACCGCCACCGCGCCCGAACTCGTCGACGCCCTCTGGGGCGACGAACCGCCGCACGCCGCGCTCGCCGCGCTGCGCACCTACGCCTCCCGGCTGCGCAAGGCCCTGGGCGACGACTCCGAGGCCCTGGTCAGCGAGTCCGGCGGCTATGCCCTGCGTCCGGTGGACGGCCGCCCGCTGGACCTCGACCACGACCACGCCGAGCAGTACGCCGCCGAGGCGGAGAAGGCCAAGGCCTCCGGCGACCGCACCCGCGCCCGGGAACTCCTCGACGCGGCCCTGGCGCTGTGGGACGGCGAACCCCTGGCCGGGCTGGCCGGGCCGTACGTGGACACCCAGCGCACCCGGCTGGAGGAGTGGCGGCTCTCCCTCACCGAGACCCGTCTCGAACTCGACCTGGAAGCCGGCTGCCACGCGGAGGTGGTGTCCGAGCTGACCGCGCTCACCGCCGCCCACCCGCTGCGCGAGCGGCTGCGCGAACTCCTCATGCTGGCCCTCTACCGCAGTGGACGGCAGGCCGAGGCGCTCGCCGTCTACGCCGACACCCGCCGGCTGCTCGCCGACGAACTCGGCGTCGACCCCTGCGCCTCGCTCTCCGACCTCCAGCAGCGAATCCTGCGCGCCGACACCGAACTGGACGCGCCGCCGGTCATCGACGACTGTCCCGACACCAGCGACCAGGTCTTCGTGCGCCCCCAGCAGCTCCCGGCCACCGTCGCCGACTTCACCGGCCGCAGCGCCTTCGTCGACGACCTCGGTCGGCAGCTGGCCACCGCCGAGGGCAGCGTGATGGCCGTCTCCGCGCTCACCGGCATCGGCGGCGTCGGCAAGACCACCCTCGCCGTCCATGTCGCGCACGCCGCCCGCGAGCACTTCCCCGACGGACAGCTCTATGTCGATCTACAGGGCGCCGGACAGGCCCCCTCCGAGCCGGAGGCGGTGCTCGGTGCCTTCCTGCGTGCGCTCGGAACCGCCGATTCCGCCATCCCGGACGGCCTGGAGGAACGCGCCGCGCTCTACCGCTCCACCCTCGCCGGACGCCGCGTCCTGGCCCTGCTGGACAACGCACGCGACGCCGCCCAGATCCGCCCGCTGCTGCCCGGCGCGGAAGGCTGCGCCGCGCTGATCACCAGCCGCGCCCGCATGATCGACCTGGCCGGGGCGCATCTGATCGACCTCGACGTGATGAGCCCCGAGGAGGCCCTGACCCTCTTCACCCGCATCGTCGGGGAGGAGCGCGTCACCTCCGAGCGGCAGGCCGCCATGGCCGTCGTCGGCGCCTGCGGCTTCCTGCCGCTGGCCATCCGGATCGCCGCCTCCCGGCTGGCCGCGCGCCGTACGTGGACGGTCTCCGTCCTGGCCAGCAAGCTCGCCGACGAACGCCGCCGGCTGGACGAGCTGCGCGCCGGCGACCTCGCCGTCAAGGCCACCTTCGAGCTGGGATACGGACAGCTGGAGCCCCACCAGGCACGGGCCTTTCGGCTGTTGGGGCTGGCCGACGGCCCGGACATCTCACTGGCCGCCGCGGCGGCCGTCCTCGACCTTGGCATCGATGCCGCGGAGGACCTCGTCGAGTCCCTGGTCGACGCCAGCCTCCTGGAGTCCGCCGCCCCGGGCCGCTACCGCTTCCACGATCTGGTCCGGCTCTATGCCCGGGCCTGTGCCGAGCGGGACGAACAGCCGCCCTCGGAGCGGGAGGCGGCCCTGTCGCGGCTGCTGGACTTCTATCTGGCGACGGCCGCCCGGATGTACGCCCTGGAGCGGCCCGGCGACCGGCTCATCGACCACATGGAGTCCACGAGCTATCCGGGGCTGGAGCTGACGGACCGGCAGCACGCGCTGGCCTGGCTGTTCAGCGAGGCCAGCTGCGTGCTCGCCTGCGCCCGGCACGCCACCGGCCCCGCCTTCCTGCGGCGCTCGGTCGACCTGCTGCTGCTGACCCTGGACCTCGCCGAGTCCGGCGCCGACGCCCGGCAGTACGAGCAGGCCAATGTGCGGCTGCTGGAAGCCGCCCGGGCCGCCGAGGACCAGCACGCCCAGGCCCGGCTGCACACCTCGCTCACCAACGTCCACACCCTCGCCGGACGGCTCGACGAGGCGGACGAGCACGCCAAGTCGGCCATGCTTCTCGGGGTGGCCGTGGGTGACCCCTTCTCGTCGTCCAACGCGCCCAACGACCGGGGCATCATCGCCGGTGAGCAGAAGCGGCACGCGGACGCGGAGGCCTATCTCAACCACGCGCTCACCGCCTTCCGCGCGGACAACAACGAGCAGTCCGAGGCCAGCGCGCTGTGCAACCTCTCCCGGGTCCATCTGGACACCGGGCGCACGGAGAGCGCCATCGAGCTCGCCGAACAGGGCATCGCCATCTATCGCCGGCTCGGCGCCGAACGGCGCCTGGCCAACGGCATGTACGCCCTCGCGCTGGCCTTCACCCTGGCCAACCGCCTGGACGACGCCACCGTTCAGCTGATGAAGGCGCTGACGATATTCCAGCAGAGCCGCCAGCGGTTCTGGGAGGGCATGACGTACTTCCGGCTCGCCGAGGTCGAACTGGCCGGGAACCGACCCGCGGACGCCGCCAACCACGCCGAGCAGGCGCTGACCACGCTGCGCGGCATCGGCGGCGAATGGTGGCGGGCCAACGCCCTGACGACGCTCGGCCGGGCCCTGCACGCCATCGGCCACCCCGGCCGGGCGCGGGTGTGCTGGCAGGAGGCGCTGGCCATCCATGACCGGCTCGGCTCGCCCGAGGCCATCACGGTGCGCTCGCTGCTGGCCCCCATGGCCGCCGCATAACCACAGGTCAGCGACGTAATCGCGGGCGTTTATCGATCGTTCATCGCCGGCGGCCATTCTCTTACCAACCGATCCGCCGCCTCGGGGGGCAAGCGGCTCGGTGACCCGGCCCCACCGTAAGGTGTTCGGCCCTGGTACACCTCTCCGGCGGCCCTCGGGGGAGTCGCCGGCGAGGCGTACTGTACAGCGCCCATACACAGGAGTTGGTCACCGTGAGCACAGAAGAGAGCAACATCCAGCCGACCCAGAAGCCCATCATCAAGCCGATGGACAAACACCGGCCGATCATCGGTGAGGGCACCGCGCCGGAGGCGTCTTCGGCGCCCGCGCCCGGTGTCCTGTCCGCCAAGGACAAGCACAGGCCGATCGTGGACCCGCAGTAAGTTCTGAGCGGGGCACGACGTTTCGGGGGATCGCAGGGGCTGGTTTCGATGGCACGGAGGGGAGCCATCGGGACCGGTCCCTGCGGCGTTTTTTCCTCTCCCCTCCGCCCACGGCACCTTTCACATCCGGAGTGCGAATGAACCGACTCAAGACGGCCCTGGTGACCCTGGCGGTGGCCGCCGCCATATCCGGCGGTGCCGCGGCACCGGCGCTGGCGGACAGCAGCCATCCCGCTCCCGGAGCGGGCCTGACCACCCTGGACCGGCACCGGCCCGTCGTCCCGCAGTAGGCCCCGCAAGAGGCTTCACGACTCTGACGCTCCGTCAGTTCCACTGCTACAGTCGCGCCATCCGGCCCCGGCGAGGTCGCCGGGGCCGGATCACGTTCCGTCCTGCTCACCCCCAGGAGGCGCGCCGTGTTCGAACCCGCCCGTATGCAGTCGCTGTGGGAACTGGTCGAATACCGGGCCAACGCCTCGCGCGGGGCACCGATGTTCTTCGACGAGGGCGGGCGGACGGTCACCTTCGGCGCGGTGCGGGACGAGGCGCTGCGGGTGGCGGCCGGCTTGCGGGACTTGGGCATCGGCCCCCGGACGCGGGTGGCCTGGCAGTTGCCGAGCCGGATCGGGACGGTGGTCCTCTCGTTGGCGCTGGCCCGGCTCGGGGCCGTGCAGATACCCGTCATACCCCTGCACCGGGAACGTGAAGTGGGCTTCATTCTGGCGGAGTCGGCGGCGGAGTGGGTGCTCGTGCCGGGCGTGTGGCGGGGGTTCGACCACACCGCGATGGTGCGCACGCTGGCCGGGGACGGGGTGCGGGTGCTGTCGGTGGACGAGCAACTGCCCGTGGGGGATCCGGCCGGGCTGCCCGGTGCGGTGCCCGGTGGCGACGGGGACACCACGTGGATCTACTACACCTCCGGCACCACGGCCGCCCCCAAGGGTGTCGAGCACACCGACGCCACGCTCATCGCCGGCGGCATCGGGCTGGCCACCGCACTGGGGATGTCCCCGGACGACATCGGCTCGATCGCCTTTCCCTACGCGCACATCGCCGGTCCGGACTACGTCATCGCCATGCTGGTCAGCGGGTTTCCGGCGGTCGTCCTGGACAGCTTCGAGCCGGGGCGGGCGGCCGACGTCTACCGGCGGCACGGGGTGACGATGGCCGGCGGCAGTACCGCCTTCTACCAGGCGTTCCTGGACGAGTCGCGGCGCCGGCGGCAGCGGCAGCCGCAGGCCGGCCGGCTGATCCCCTCGCTGCGGCTGCTGTCCGGCGGCGGGGCGCCGCTGCCGCCGGAGCTCTACCGGGAGGCCGGGCGGGAGCTGAGGTGCGCGATCGTGCACGGGTACGGGATGACCGAGTGCCCGATGATCGCGATGGGCACGCCGTACGACAGCGACGAGCAGCTCGCCCGGACGGTCGGCAGGCCGGTCGTGGGCGCGCGGGTGCGCATAGCCCGGCCGGACGGGTCCGAGGCCGCGGCCGGGGAGAGCGGTGAGGTCACACTCAAGGGCCCGATGCTGTTCCGGCGCTACACCGACCCGGCGCTGACCGCGGCGGCCTTCGATGCCGAGGGCTACTTCCACACCGGTGACCTGGGCGCCGTGCGCCCCGACGGGCACCTGGTGCTCACCGGGCGGCTCAAGGACATCATCATCCGCAAGGGCGAGAACATCTCCGCGCAGGAGATCGAGGATCTGGTGCACACCCATCCGGCGGTGGCCCAGGCGGCGGTGATCGGGCTGCCGGACCGGGAGCGCGGCGAGCGGGTGTGCGCGGTGGTCACCCCCGCCGATCCGGCCGCGCCGCCGCTCACCCTGGACGCGCTGACCGCGCATCTGCGGGCGGCCGGGCTGATGGTCCAGAAGCTGCCGGAGCAGCTGGAGATCACCGGGGAGCTGCCGCGCGGCGGGCCGCTGCACAAGGTGCTGAAGGCGGCGCTGCGGGCGCGGTACACGCAGCGGCATGCGCAGCGGTATACGGAGTAGCCGGGAGTTCCGGGCGGTGTGGCGATGAGTTCCGGGGCCGGGCGGAGTCTTCACTGGGAGTGCGGCGGCAGCTCTGCGCCGGCACGGTCTCTTTGGAACGGAAGGATCCCGGACGATGACCGAGATGACCGAGATGATCGACTTCGCGGCGCAGGCACGGCTGGTGGCGCGGCTCGCGGAAGACACCGACGAGGCGCTGCTGGACGCGCCCACACCCTGTGAGGACTACGCCGTGCGCCATCTCCTGGGGCATCTCGTCGGGCTGGCCGGTGCCTTCCAGGACGTGGCGCGCAAGAACCTCGGCCCGATGACCGGCACCTCCCCCGGTTCGGGGCCCCGGGCCGATGTGGCGCCCGGCTGGCGGGCCGAGCTGGACCGCAACCTCAGCGGGATGACCGAGGCCTGGCGCGACCCGCAGGCGTGGGAGGGGGAGACCCAGGCGGGCGGGGTGACGCTGCCGGGCGCGGTCGCGGGCCGGGTCGCGCTCAACGAGCTGGTCCTGCACGCCTGGGACCTGGCGCGCGCCACGGGCCAGGAGTACGCGCCCGGCCGGGCCGACCTGGACGTCTGCCATGCGCTGCTGTCCGCCTGGGCCGGGGACGGCGGGGCGGTCGAGGCGGGCGAAGGGCCCTTCGGGGCCGTGGTGCCCGTGCCCGAGGACGCGCCGCTGCTCGACCGGGTGGTGGCGCTCAGCGGCCGCCGGCCCGACTGGGCACCCCCGGGGGCGTAGGCCGCTGCGGCGCGCGGATCCGGCCCGGCGGCCGTCGCGTCACGCGGGCGCGGGTCCCTGGACAGCGGTGCGCAGCCGGGTCTTGAGGACCTTGCCGCTGGCGTTGCGCGGGAGCGTGGGGACGAAGGTGACCTCCCGCGGCACCTTGTAGTTGGCCATCTCGCGACGGGACCAGGCGATCAGATCGTCGGCGGTGAGCCGGGAGCCGGCCCGGCGGACCGCGTAGGCCCTGCCGACCTCGCCGAGCCGGGGGTCGGGGATGCCGATGACGGCGACCTCGGCGATGTCCGGGTGGCGGCCGAGGAGTTGTTCTATCTCGGCGGGATAGGCGTTGAAGCCCCCGACGATGAACATGTCCTTGAGGCGGTCGGTGATCCGCAGATTGCCCGCCGCGTCGAGGACGCCGATGTCGCCGGTGCGCAGCCAGCCGTCGTGGGTGAGGGCGCGGGCCGTGCCGGCCGGGTCCTCGAAGTAGCCGGACATCACGTGATAGCCGCGGACCAGGACCTCGCCCGCCTCTCCGGGGGCCGCCGGAGCGCCCGTGGCGTCGACGATCCGGATCTCGGTGCCGGGCAGGGCCCGGCCCGAGGTCGTGGCGATGACCTCGGGCGGATCGCTGCGGCGGCACATCGTGACGATGCCCGAGCTCTCCGACAGTCCGTACGCGGTCAGGACGGTGGAGATCTTCAGCTCGCCGCGCAGCCGCTCGACCAGCTCCAGCGGGACCACGGCGGCGCCGGTGACCACCAGGCGCAGCGCGGACAGGTCGTACCGGTCGCGGGCGGGGTGGTCGAGCATCTGCTGATGGAGGGTGGGCGGGCCGGGGAGTACGGAGATGTGCTCGGCGGCGATGTGGGCGAGCGCGGTCTCCACGCTGAAGACCGGCTGCGGGATCATCGTCGCGCCGCGCAGCAGGCAGGCGATGACCCCGGCCTTGTAGCCGAAGGTGTGGAAGAACGGGTTGACGATCAGATAGCGGTCGCCTTCCCGGAGGCCGGCGAGTTCGCTCCAGACGTCATAGGCGCGCAGCGTCTGCGCATGCGTGATCACGGCGCCCTTGGGGTGGCCGGTGGTACCGGAGGTGAAGATGATGTCCGAGGCGTCGTCGGGGCTCAGGGCATCGGCCCGGGCGCGGACCGTCCCCGCGGGCACCGCCGCACCGCCGGCGAGGAAGTCCGGCCAGCTGACGAAATCGGCGGGGGCGTCGTCGGCGAGCACCACGACCCGCTCCAGCTGCGGGAGTCCGGGCAGCGGGCCGCGGCCGGTGCCCTCCCGGGCGGCGCGTCGCAGCGAGGCGGCGTAGGACGTGCCGAGGAAGGTGCCGGTGACGAAGAGCAGCCGGGCGCGGGTGCGGCGCAGGACATAGGCGGCTTCGGTGCCCTTGAAGCGGGTGTTGACCGGGACGAGGACGGCGCCGGCGGTGACGGCCCCGAGGGCGGCGACGATCCAGTCGAGGGTGTTGGGCGCCCAGACGGCGACGCGGTCACCGGGGAGAACCCCGGAGGCGATACAGGCGGCCGCCGCCCGCTCCACCCGCTCCCCCAGCTCCGCGTACGACACCCGGGTACGGCCCTCGACGACGGCCTCCCGGGGGCCGTACCGCAGGGCGGCCGCGCGCACCAGCCGGGGAATGGCGCCGTACTCCAGGTCGGCCCGCACATCCAGGTCGTCACGCATCGCACTGCCTCCCGGTGAAGAGAGCGGCCCACACCACTAGCTGACTGGGCGTCAGATTAGCGGTAGCCTCCTCCGCTGTCAGCACTGACGACCGACCACGGAGGTGGCGACGGTGGCGACCCTCAAGGACGCGACGGCGATAGCCGGCATCGGGCAGACGCCGTTCGCGAAG
Organism: Streptomyces sp. NBC_01454; assembly: GCF_036227565.1. Taxonomy (NCBI): domain Bacteria; kingdom Bacillati; phylum Actinomycetota; class Actinomycetes; order Kitasatosporales; family Streptomycetaceae; genus Streptomyces; species Streptomyces sp. NBC_01454. The sequence continues at coordinate 4,728,595 of NZ_CP109460.1, read as the reverse complement.
CAACTCCCGGCATCCGAGAAGGCATTGGCCTGCCAGGCGATCATCGCGGCGCTGGACGACGCCGGGATCGCCCCCTCGGAGGTGGACGCCTTCGCCTCCTACACCATGGAGGAGACCGACGAGGTCGAGATAGCCAAGGCCATCGGCGCCGGGGACGTCACCCACTTCTCCAAGGTCGGCTACGGCGGCGGCGGTTCCTGTGCGACGGTGGCGCATCTGGCCGCCGCCATCGCCACCGGCCAGGCCAGCGTCGGCGTCGCCTGGCGCTCCCGCAAACGCGGCTCGGGACCGCGGCCCTGGAAGAACACCCGGGCCCAGCTGCCCACCCCGGCGCAGTGGACGCGCCCCTTCGGACTGCTGCGCCCCGCCGACGAGATCGGCCTGCTGGCCCGCCGCTACATGCACGAATACGGCGCCACCCGCGACCACTTCTTCCACGTCGCCCTCGCCTGTCGCAACCGCGCCAACCAGAACCCGGCCGCGATCATGTACGAGCGCCCGCTGACCCGCGAGATGTACATGACCGCCCGCTGGATCAGCGAGCCGCTGTGCCTGTTCGACAACTGCCTGGAGACCGACGGCGCACTGGCCTGTGTCGTGGTCGCGGCCGGGCGCGCCCGCGACTGCCGCCACCGGCCCGTCTACGTCCACGCCGCCGCCCAGGGCCTGCCCGCCCAGCACCACGGCATGGTCAACTACTGGAACGACGACCCGCTCACCGGCCCCGCCTGGACCGCCGCCCGGCAGCTGTGGAAGGGCGCCGACCTGGGCCCGCAGGACGTCGACGTGGCACAGATCTATGACGCCTTCACCCCCCTGATCCCCCTCTCACTGGAGGGCTACGGCTTCTGCGGGCGCGGCGAGGGCGCGGCCTTCACCGAGGGCGGCGCCCTGGAGACCGGCGGCCGGCTGCCGATCAACACCGGCGGCGGCGGCCTCTCGGAGGCGTATGTGCACGGCTTCAACCTCATCACCGAAGGCGTCCGGCAGCTGCGCGGCACCAGCACCGCGCAGGTCCCCGGCGCCGCCACCTGTCTGGTCACCGCGGGCGAGGGCGTCCCCACCTCGGCCCTGCTGCTGAGGAGTTGAGACGCCATGACCACTCGTGAGTCCGCCGGCGGGCCCGTGCGGGAGTCCGTGCGTGCTGCCATGACACCCAGCGTGGCACCCGCCACTGACAACCGGCCCGACGACGGCGCCGGCCTGCTGCTCCCCGTCCCCGACGAGGACGGCGCACCGTTCTGGGAGTACGCCGCCAGGGGCGAGCTGCGCGTCCAGGCCTGCGACGGCTGTGGCGCACTGCGCTTCCCGCCCCGGCCCTGCTGCCCGCACTGCCAGTCCTTCGCCGCCCGCTGGCAGAAGATGAGCGGCCGCGGCCGCATCTGGTCCTACGTGCTGCCGCACCCGCCGCTGCTGCCCGCGTACGCCGCCCTGCCCGGCTACAACGTGATCGTCGTGGAGCTGACGGAGGCCCCGCGCATCCGCCTCGTCGGCAACCTCGTCACCGCCGCCGACGCCCCGCTCAACTCCGTCGCTCCCGCCCGGCTGCGCATCGGCGCCCCGGTGAAGGCCGCCTTCCACACCCTCCCGGAGGGCATGACCGTGCCCCGCTGGCTCCTGGAGCGGCCATGACCCTGCACACCACCGTCAAGGACGGGGTCGCGCTGGTCACCCTCGACCGGCCCGACCGGCACAACGCCCTCGACCTGGACACCGCCGCCGCACTCGCCGCCACCTGGCGGGCGCTGCGCCACGACGACGCCGTACGCGCCGCGGTGCTCACCGGCGCCGGCAGCCGGGCCTTCTGCACCGGCCTCGACCGCTCCGCGCACGTTCCCCAGCCGCCCTCGCCCTACTCGCTGGACGACCCGCTGCTCCACATCGGCCCGAAGGCCAACGACCTGTGGAAGCCGGTGATCGCCGCGGTCGACGGAATGGCCTGCGGGGGCGCCTTCTACCTTCTGGGCGAGGCCGAGTTCCTCATCGCGTCGGAGAACTCCACCTTCTTCGACCCGCACACCACCTACGGGATGGTCAGCGCGTACGAGTCCATCTCCATGGCCCAGCGGATGCCCTACGGGGAGATCGCCCGGCTGGCCCTGATGGGGACGGCGGAGCGGCTGAGCGCACCTCGCGCCTACGCGATCGGCCTGGTCTCCGAGCTGACCGCGCCCGGCGCCGCGGCCGAGGTGGCGCTGCGCCGCGCGGCCGTGCTCGCCGCCCAGCCGACCGAGGCGGTCCAGGGCACCGTGCGCGCCCTGTGGGCGGCCCGGGAGGCGGCCGCGGCACCGGCCCTGGCCCACGCCCCCCAGCTGATCGCGCTGGGCAACCTGCCCCCGGACCGCCAGGCGGAGCTGTTCGCCGCCCGGAAACGGCCCGGCCACGGGGACGGCGGACCCGACGGCGGCCCCCCGGTGAGGTGACCACCGGACCACGGACCACCGCTACGGGGCGGCGCCTACATGCGCGTCTTTTGCGCCCGCGTGATCTGGCAGGTGTACCAGAACTGCCCGATGGAGGACTGGTTGACGGTGTACTTGGCGGTGTACGTCTCGGTGTCACCGGGCCCGACGACGATCGAGCGCTGGTGCAGCCCGTACGCCTTGCCGTCGGCCGGCTTGGCCTTCATCCAGTTGACGGCCATGTCGTAGGAGAAGGAGTCCGTCGTGGACGGATTGGTGATGGAGACCGTGTACGTGAACTGGCGCAGCGAATGGGAGAAGTCGCAGTTGCTGCCCGTGACGTCCGAGCGGCCGTCCGGGTCGTAGGTCTCCTCGGCCGGCGACGGCGAGTAGGTGGGGTCCTCCGACGGGGTCGCGTCCTGCGGGTCGTAGCTGTCGCTCGACGTGGGCGTCGGGGAGGGCGGCAGCACCACGGGGTGCGCCCGGGGGAGGAGACAGCCGCTGAGCGTGGTGGCCGCGACCAGGGTCATGGCGGCCGCGGCCACCGCTCTGCTCCGGGTGCGGGCGCCCCCGCGGCCGGCCGTGCCCGTGCGCATACGCTGCTGCTTCATGCTCCGCTCAATCCCCCGTGAAAACGTCCGATCTCGCCGCCAGACCGCGGCTTGACGCGTGCACGGCACCCTAGCAAGCGCCGGTGACACCCCTGCGAGGCACCGGCCACGCGGGCGGGCGTACTTGTCTCGCGGGCGCGCACACCCAGGCGTAGCGTCGGTCACGGAGGACGACCGGACGACCCGAAGCGAGGCGACGCCCGTGGTGCGCAACGTTCTCGGGTCGCTGATCGCCCTCATCGGAGCGACGGCCGCCGTCTGGAGCCCCTTCCGTCCCTGGTACGACGGCCGTCACGGAAGTGACGTCCGGATCGAGGACCTCTTCCACGGCCTCACCCGCAACGGTGCCGCGCTCTTCGGCTCCCTCCTCCTCCCCATGGCCTTCGCCGCGCTGCTGACCCTGATCGGTGTCGCCCTGCGCTCCCGGCTGCTGGTCACCCTCGCGGGCCTGGTGGTGCTCGGTTTCACGGTCCTGTGGATGGTCCGCCAGGGGCAGGCCGCCACCGAGCTGACGGCCGGCGCCCGCGGTCTGGGCGTGGGTGTGGCCAACGCCCTGGGCGGCGGCTTCCTGCTGCTGCTCGGCGCGCTGGTCATGCGGGGCCGCGGCCGCCGGGTCCTCGACCGCGACGAGGGCGGCCGGGGGTACGACGACCGCGGGTACGACGACCGCGGATATGACGACCGGCGGTATGACGACCGCGGTGATGACGTCGGGTACTACGGACGGCCGCCGTACGACGAGCGCTACGACGCCCCCACGCGCTACCACGAGGACACGCCCTATCCCCCGGGGACGCCCGAACCCTGGGACGCGGGCCGCCCGGGGGCCGAGGAGTGGAACCCGGAGCCGTACCCGACCGGCCCCACCCCCGCCGGACCGCCGGCGGGCCCCGCTCCCGGAGGCCACGGCGGCGGTGCCCACGGGCCGGGCGACGACACCCCCACCGCTCCCCAGCCGGTGCCCCCGCCACCCCCGCCCAACCGGCAGCAGACACCGCCGCCGCCCCAGCAGCCGCAGCAGCCGCAGCAGCCGCAGCAACCTCCGCCGCCACCGCCCACCATGCCGGCCCATCGCCAGCCCCCCACGCCTCCCGTGGAATGGGGCAGGGAACACCGGCAGCCGCGGCCTCACGAGCCCGAGCAGCCCGCGCCGCGGCAGGAACCGGACCGGCCGCCGCGCCGTCAGGAGCCGGGACAGCCTCCTCAGCAGGAACCCGAACAGCCGCCGGAGGACCGGCAGTAGCCGGCCGGGCAGCGGTGACGGCGCCGCGTGCGGCAGCGCCTCATGGCAAGGGCCGCCGGTGCACCGCCCGTCACGGCCGCCGCGTCACGGCCGCCGCGCCAGCCCCGTCCCCTTGGCCGCGTCCAGCGCGTACACGCAGCGGTCCTTGCTGCACGCGTACACCACTCCGCCGACCGCCACCGGGGAGCCGGTGATCTCGCCGCCGGTCTCCAGCTTCCAGCGCAGCTGGCCGCCCATCGCGTCGAGCGTGTAGAGGCAGTGGTCGGCCGAGCCGAAGTGCACCCGGCCCTCCGCGACGACCGGGGCGCCCACGACCTCGGCACCGGCCTGGAACCGCCAGCGCGGGGTGCCGGTGACCGCGTCCAGGGTGTAGAGCGCCTTGCCGCTGCCCAGATGGACCGCGCCGTGCGCCACCAGCACCGGTTCGGTGGACTGCCGCGCCTCGGTGGCGATCCGCCAGCGGTCGCGGCCGTCCGCCGCGTCCAGCGCGTAGACCGTGCCGAGGTAGTCCGCCAGATAGACCCCGCCGCCGGTGACGGCCGGGCCGGGGGCGAAGGCGGGCGGGCTCAGGAACACCGCGGGCGCCTCGAAGTGCCAGCGCACCTCGCCGCGTGCGAGGTCGATCGCCAGGACCCGGGTGCCGGCCACCACGTAGACCGCACCGTCCGGCGCCGGCAGCAGCCGCATCGGCACCCCGCCGCAGGCCGCCGCGTCGCCGACCGGATACGACCAGCGCTCGGCGCCGGTCCGCGCGTCCAGCGCCTTCAGCCGCGCGTCGGCCCAGACGAACACCGTGCCGTCGTGCACCACGGGCCCGGCCTCGGCGCTCTCGAAGTCGGTCTGGACGCCGCCGGTCTCCCACAGCAGTTCGCCGGTGCCGGCCTCCCACGCCTGGACGCCGCCGCCGCGGGTGCTGGTGACGACCGTCCCGTGGTCGACCTTGAGGGCGTAGACCCAGCCCTCGGTGTTCAGCCGCCAGCGGTCGCTGCCGTCCTCGGCGTCCAGCGCGTACAGGCTCGGGCCGTCCGAGGCGTGGATCCGGCCGTCCGCGACCGCCATCGCCCAGGCGACGTCACGGGTCTTGAACTTGCGGCGGCCGCTGGCCACATCGAGCGCGTGCACCTCGAAGGACGTGACGTACAGCAGGTCGTCGGCGACGGCGGGGGTGCCCCAGACGTCGTTCGACATCCGGAACCGCCAGGGGCGCCAGCGGCCCGGCTCGGCGGGCGGTGCCTCGGGCGGAGCGGGCGGCGCGGCCTCACCGCGGGCCGGGCCCTCCGTCGCGGCGCCGGCCGGACCCTGCGGCGGCACACCGGCCGTGGGGGCGCCGGGCGGGCGCACCCAGTTCGTGGCGGCACCGGCCTGAGCGCGCGGCTGCGGGCCCGGGGCGTCGGCGCGCGGACCGGGCCCTATCGGGGCGGGCGAGCCGCCGAGGCGTACGGGGCCGGCCGCGCCGTCCGCGGGGGCGGGCGGGGCGGCCAGGGCGCCGGCGGGCGGCGCCGCGGAGACCGGGGTCACCCGGGCCGTCGAGGCCTCCGGGCCGAGCACCGCGGCCTGCGGCATCGGGCCGGGGTGGGCACCGCGCGGATCGCCGCCGCGGTGCACGCCGGGGCCCGCGCCGAGCCGGCCGCCCCAGCCGGACTCCGCGCCGACGGGGGCGCTCTCGGGCCGCGGCGGCGCCTGGACGGGCTGTGCCGCGGGCATCGGCGGCGACGCGGGCGGGGCCGGCGGCGCGGCCGGTGCGGGACGGCCCGCGACGCGGCCGGAGCCGGCCCGCTGGCCGCCGGCGGGTACGGCGGAGCGCCCGCCCCGCCGGCCCTCGATCAGCGCCACCGCGCCGGCCGGCAGCCAGGCGGAGGCGGTGCCGCTGTCGTCGCTGCCGGAGCCGAAGAGATGCGGTGCGAGCTGGGACTGCAGATCGGCGGGGGACGGCCGCTGGCCGGCCTCCATCTGCATACAGGACTCCATCAGCGGACGCAGTTCGTCCGGCAGTCCGGCCAGGTCGGGGCCCTCCCGCAGCAGCATGAAGACCGTCTCGACCGGGTTGGCGCCGTGGAACGGGGCATGCCCGGTGGCGGCGAAGACCAGCGTGGAGCCGAGGGAGAAGACGTCGCTCGCGCCCGTCACGCTGCGCGAGTCACGCGCCTGCTCGGGCGACATGTAGGCGGGCGTGCCGACGGCCACGTTGGTCATCGTGAGCCGCGTGTTGGACACCCCGGAGGCGATACCGAAGTCGATCACCCGCGGGCCGTCCTCGACGACCAGCACGTTCGACGGCTTCAGGTCACGGTGCACCAGGCCCGCGCCGTGGATGGACTGCAGCGCCTCGGCGATGCCGGCCGCCAGCCAGCGCACCGCCTGGGCCGGGAGCGGCCCGCACTCATTGACTATTTCCTCCAGGGAGGGCGCGGGGACGTAGGCCGTCGCGAGCCAGGGCACCGCGGCGCGCGGGTCGGCGTCCACCACGGCCGCGGTGTAGAAACCGCTGACCGCGCGCGCCGCCTCGACCTCGCGTGTGAAGCGGACCCGGAACAGCTGGTCCTCGGCGAGCTCGGTGCGCACCGTTTTGATCGCCACGCGCCGCCCGGACGCCGAGCGCGCCAGATAGACCAGCCCCATGCCGCCGGCCCCGAGACGGCCGAGCACCTCGAACGGGCCGATCCGCCGGGGATCGTGCTGCGTCAGCTGCTTCAGCTGCTCCACCACTTGCCTGCCACCTCCCCGTGGGGCGTAAAAAAAGAGACTCTCAAGAGCCACGAGCCGCCGAGAGCCACTGCCCCGTGCAGCGTCTCACCGCCTGCGGCACGGACTGCCGAAACGGCCGTACGCGTGCTGATTCTTCCTGGCCGGGCCGACGGTTGCGAACCCGGGGCCTGTCCGCCGTGTCACTGCATACCCCCCGTAGCCCGCACCGAGTCCGTTACCCGAAGTCACCCAACCCCGCCTGACGTGCTCCGATACGTCCGCCGACGGGCGGTTGCCATAGGGGTTACCGGCCGGTTGCGGATGTTCATCGCGAGGTGCCGCCCGATATATGGACGTTCACCATTCCGTTTGACGGGCGTACCACGAAGCGGTTCACACTCTCCGGCACGTGAGGGCCGCGATGGCCGAAAGCACGCCCTTCCCGCGACCGCGCGCCTCTCCCCCACCGGCCATGCCCTCCCCGCCTCGCCCCGGACGTGCGACCCCACGGCCCAATTCTGCGCGGTCGAAAGCCATTTCGGCGCCACCCTCTCCCGATATCGCTCCGCGCGGCGGGTCAGGCAACACACAGTGACGACCGCCACCCCGGCCGTACGCCCACGCTAGCCCCGGTTCGATCGCCCCGCCCGCCGAGTATTCGAAAACCTGAGCGATATCCAGGGGCTGTGCCGGGTCCGGTGAGCGCGAGTGACGCGCGGGGCAGAAGTTCAACTGACAGCCATCGGGATGCACTTGCCGCACGGGCGGTGACCACTTATCCACCAAAGTTGTCCACAGCCTGTTGATAAGACTGTTCACCGGTTCGGACCAAGCCGGGCCGTGCCCGTTGCGGCCGCGGCCGGACCCGCCACCCGCCCCTACGGACGGGTTACGCAACTCGAACTCCCCCATCCCCATTTGCAGGCAGCCAAATCGCGCTCCGATCACCCCTCGGTAAGCTGACGGCATGACAGGACAAGTGCGAACCGTCGACGGCAGAGTTGCCGGCCGCCGCGGACAGGCGACGCGGCAAAAGCTTCTCGACTGCCTCAGCGAAATGCTCAGTTCGTCCCCCTATCGGGACGTCAAGGTCATCGATGTAGCCCGAAAAGCGGGGACTTCACCCGCTACGTTCTATCAGTACTTCCCGGACGTCGAGGGCGCTGTCCTCGAAATCGCCGAGGAGATGGCCAAAGAAGGCGCCACTCTGACCGATCTTGTCGCCGAACGCTCCTGGGTGGGCAAGTCCGGCTGGCAGACGGCGGAGGAGCTGGTCGAGGGGTTCCTCTCCTTCTGGCGCCGGCACGACGCGATTCTGCGCGTCGTCGACCTGGGCGCGGCCGAGGGCGACAAGCGGTTCTACAAGATCCGCATGAAGATCCTGAATGCCGTCACCAACTCTCTTACGGACTCCATCAAGGATCTCCAGAGCAAGAACAAGGTCGATAAGGACGTGAGCGCGCCCGCCATGGCCGGCTCGCTGGTCGCGATGCTGGCGGCGGTCGCCGGACACCAGAAGGGTTTCCAGAGCTGGGGTGTCAAGCAGACGGAACTCAAGCCGAACCTGGCACTGCTGGTGCACTTCGGCGTCACGGGAAAGAAGCCGACCAAATAGCGTCGTCTCTTGTGAGTTCCGCCGCCTGACGAAGCATCCGCGACAGCAGCCGGGGAAGCGGCCCGAGAAGCCGCCGTGCCCCGAAGTCCCGGTGTGCCCGGGACGGTTCGCCGTCGGTCCTGTATCCGTCCTGCCATAGCTGTATTACCCACGCAGCGGGCGCCGCGCGATCCCCAGGGGTCGCCGCGGCGCCCGCTGCCGTAGGGGCCCCGGGGTCAGCCGGCCATGACGCCACGACCCCGTCGGCCGGCTCGTTCAGCGCCGCTCCAGCAGGAACAGCCGGATCTCCCGCGCCACCCGCGCCTGGTACGCGGCGTACGGCGGCCAGAACGCCAGCGCCGCCCGCCACGCCCGCGCCCGTTCCCCGCCGGTCAGCAGCCGGGCCCGCACCGGAACGTCCAGGCCCCGCCAACTCACCTCGGCCTCCGGGTACTTGAGGAGGTTTCCGGTCCAGGCCGGATGCCCCGGCCGTCCGAAGTTGCTGCCGACCACTATCCAGCTGCCGTCCTCCTGCGGCAGGCACGCCAGCGGAGTGCGCCGCGGCTGCCCACTCCTCGCGCCGGTCGCGGTCAGCACCACCCCGGGCAGCATCCGGGCGCTGAGCAGCACCTTTCCCCGGGTCAGCCGGTGCAGGGCGCGGTCCAGTCCGGGGATGACGTGGGGCGCGATCCGGGCGAACGCACGGGTGGCGGAGATCTTCTGGAGCAGCCGCTCACCGGGCGGCATCAGACGTCCGCCGCCTCGGACGCGAGGGCCGCCGCCGGCCCGCCGACCGCCGCCCCGCCGCACTCCGGCCCGCCGCCGGCGCCCGCACCTCCCTCGCCGCCCGCGAACAGCCCCACCTCCTCGGCGGCCCGCGCCCGCAGCCGGTGCACGGGGCCCAGCAGCAGTTCGTCGCAGGCCGCACGCTTGAAGTACAGATGCGCCTCGTGCTCCCAGGTGAAGCCGATGCCGCCGTGCAGCTGCACCGCCTCGGCCGCCACCCTGCGCAGCGTCTCCAGCGCCTGGGCGAGGGCCAGCGCCGCCGCACCGGGCTCGGCCGCACCCTCCGGCCCCGCCGCGCCCGCACCGCCCGCCGACCAGGCCGCGTAGTACGCCGCCGAGCGCGCCGCCTGCAGCTGTACGTACAGATCGGCGAGACGGTGCTGCACCGCCTGGAAGGCGCCGATCGGCCGGCCGAACTGCTCGCGCTCCTTGACGTGGGCGACGGTACGGGCGAGCGCCGCGTCGGCCGCCCCGACGGCCTCGGCGGCCAGCGCCGCGGCCGCCACCACCCCGGTCGCGGCGAGCGCCGCGGTCACCTCGGCTTCCTCCGCGGGCCCCTCCCCCAGCAACTCGGCCGGCACGTCACGCAGTTCGAGGCGGGCCTGCGCACGGGTCTCGTCCAGCACGGTCTGCCGGGTCCGCAGCAGACCGGGCACCCCGGCCCCGCCGTCCCGCGGCCCGCAGGCCCCCTCCGTCGCTGCCGTCGCTGCCGTCGCTGCCGTCGCCTCCGTCGCTGCCGCCGCTGCCGCCGCTGCCGCCGCCCGGACGACGAAGAGCAGGGTGCGGCTGCGCGTGAACCCGCCGGCGTGGGCGGCCACCACCAGTACCTCCGCGGTGTGCCCGGCCAGCACCTGCCCGGCCTCGCCGTACAGCCGCCAGCCGCCGTCGGCCGGCCGCGCCTGGATCCCGCCGGCCCGGCCGCCGCCCGTCCAGTCGCCGTCGTTCGGGCCGGTCAGCGCCAGCGCGGTGGCCAGTTGCCCGCCCGGTACGACCAGCGTGCCGGTCAGCTCCCCGGTGGCCAGGGCCGGCAGCAGTCCGGCCCGCTGCCGCGCACTGCCCAGCGCGAGGATCAGCGGGGCGGCCAGCGCGGCGGTGGCGATCAGTGGCGAGGGAAGGACGACACGGCCGGTTTCCTCGCAGGCCAGGGCGAGTTCGGTGGGCCCGCAGCCGACGCCTCCGTACGCGGCGGGCAGTGCCAGCCCGGGCAGTCCGAGCCGGCCGGCGAGCTCCCCCCACAGCTCCCGGTCGTATCCCGGTGGGGTGCGCACCGCCGCCTTGACGCTGTCCGGGCCGCAGCGCTTGAGCAGCAGTTCGCGCAGCGTACGGCGGATTTCGTGCTGCTCCTCGGTGAACGCGGCATCCATCGGCGGGCTCCTCCCGACCGTGCGACAACACCCGTCCGGTCCGACGGGCCGCCGGCTTCCGATCTGACGGGCCGTCATAGTAGGGACGGGCGGTGCACTTTCCTAGGGCGAGCCCGCAGTCATCGGCGCCCGGACTCCGGTGGGCGGCCCCGGGTTCACCTGGGGCCGCCCTCGGACGCCTGCCGCCCGGCTCAGCGGATCAGATGCACCGTGAGCTGCGTTTCCGTGCTGCTGGTGTTGACACCGTGGATGGTGCCGCGCGCGGTGCGGTAGCGCCCCGTGCCTCCGGTGATCGCGAGGTCGATGTCGCCGGGGCCGGCGCTGGTGACGGTGAAACGGCCCTGGACGGTGAGCTGCCCCTGGGGAAGGGTGAGGTCGGCCGCGCACTGGAGGTCGAACTCATCGGCGGGGGCGGTGCGGGTCAGGGTGCAGATCTGGCCGTAGGTGCCGACCGTGGTACTGCCGCGCAGGAGATTCCCGCTGATGACGAATTCATCCCCCTGACTGGGGCCGGACGACCCGTCCACATCGACAAAAGTGCCCTGTGTCTGCTGCGCGGTCAGCTGGAATACTTCCTCTCCGGGAGGATACTGACCGCCGCCGGTACCTGCGGCGGCCGATGCCGGATGCGTGCAGAAAAGCAGGGCCGCGAATCCGGTGGCCGCACTCAGCGCGAGACGCTTGACGTTGAAGTGACGCACGATTTCTCCTGTGGGACTGGAAGGGAAATGCACTTGGCTATGTGCCTGAAGGTGCTCTCCTGAGAGAGCAGGGGAGAATGGTGGTGGAATCGATGGCACCGGTCCGGGACCAGGGATGAGTCGGTGGCGCTCCACGTGCTCAAGCTGCCGCCGGCCACACAGGAACCCGCCCCGACCGCGGCGGGGACAATTTCCTGGCGCGCGTCATCCGCGAAATGGCGGCACCTGCCATAAATGCGGAGGAATAATGGAACCGGGCGCTCGGGCGCGCTCCCAAGACCATGAAATCAAGGCGAACATGACACTCCCCAGGGCCGGCGGGAAAAGATGCATCCCGCACACGGAAATGTCTGCTCCGCCGCATGGGCAAACAGCGAGCAGTGAACCGGCCGTACACCTCGCCGGAAATTTCACACGCAAACGGAGAATACCCTCCCCGGGAAAGCATTTAAAGGTCGCGCGATATCTCCGATAATCGCTTTAAGGCGCACCCCGGGCGCACGCGACCCCCGTTCGCCCCGGCCGCCGGTCCGCCGCGGCGGACCGGCGGCCGCACTCCGCCCCCTGCCCGCCCCCTGCCCGGGCACCCCGCATCTGATGTACCGTCAGATTCATGACTTCAGGGACCCCTTACGGGAATCGCAAGGTCGCTGTCGCCGGAGTCGCCCTGTCCGACTGCGGACGCGTGGACGACGCCACCCCGTACGCCCTGCACGCCCAGGCCGCCCGCCGGGCGCTCGCCGACAGCGGCCTGGACCGCTCGGCGATCGACGGCTTCGCCTCGGCCGGGCTGGGCACCCTCGCGCCCATCGAGGTCGCCGAATATCTGGGACTGCGCCCCACCTGGGTCGACTCGACCTCGGTCGGCGGCGCCACCTGGGAGGTGCTGGCCGCGCACGCCGCCGAGGCGATCGCCGCCGGCCACGCCGACGCGGTGCTCCTCGTCTACGGCTCCACCGCCCGCGCCGACATCAAGGCGGGGCGCCGCACCTCGAACCTCTCCTTCGGCGCCCGCGGCCCCCTGCAGTTCGAGGTCCCTTACGGGCACACCCTGATCGCCAAATACGCCATGGCCGCCCGCCGCCATATGCACCAATACGGCACCACACTGGAGCAGTTGGCCCAGGTGGCGGTCCAGACACGGGCCAACGCGGCGGCCAATCCGGAGGCCATGTACCGCGATCCGATCACCGTCGACGAGGTCCTCGGCGGCCCGGTGATCGCCGACCCGTTCACCACACTGCACTGCTGCATCCGCTCCGACGGCGGCTGTGCGGTCCTGCTCGTCGCCGAGGACCGCGTCCAGGATCTGGCCAAGCCGCCCATATGGGTGCTCGGTTCGGGCACCGCGGTCTCCCACACCACCATGTCGGAGTGGGACGACTTCACCGTCTCGCCTGCGGCCGTCTCCGGCCGGCTGGCCTTCGCCCGTGCCGGGGTCCGCCCCGACGAGATCGATCTCGCCGAGCTGTACGACGCCTTCACCTATATGACCCTGGTAACGCTGGAGGACCTGGGGTTCTGCGCCAAGGGCGAGGGCGGTGCGTTCGTCGGGACGGGGCGGCTGCTGCGGGACGGGGAGTTGCCGGTCAACACCGACGGCGGCGGACTGTCCGCCTGCCACCCCGGTATGCGGGGGTTGTTCCTGCTGGTCGAGGCGGTACGCCAGCTGCGGGGTGAGGCCGGCCGGGACCGCCAGGTCCGTAAGGCCGACGGCGCGCCGCCCCGGCTCGCGGTCGCCTCGGGCACCGGTGGCTGGTTCTGTTCCTCGGGAACCGTGGTGCTGGGGCGGGACTGAGGGGCGGGAGCGCCGGCGGTGACCAGGCCTACGGGGCGGGCGGGCGGGTGATGACGCTGAGGGCCGTTCCGAAGGGGTCGGTGATCGCGGCCATCCGCCCGTAGGGGGCGTCCTCGGGGGCGGCCGCCGTGCCGCCCGCGTCGCGGGCGAGGGCGACCAGCTCATCGGTGTCCGCCACCTCGAACACGGTCTGCCAGCGGGACGCGGTGGCCGCCGGGGCCCCGAAGATGCCGCCGATCTCATGGCCGTCGGGGCGGCGCAGGAAGGTGAAGTCGAGATCGGGGACGGCGTCGTTGCCGTCGAGCGTGAAGTTGAAGACGCCGGCGTAGAAGTGGCGGGCCGGCTCGGGGGCCGGGGACGACAGGTCGTTGCGGACCAGCGTGCAGGGCTCGTTGACCAGCTCACAGCCCGGCAGCGCATATCCCTGCCAGAGGCCGAAGCGGGCGCCGACGGAGTCCGTCACGACGGCCGTACGGGCCAGATCCGCCAGGTCGGTCGGCGGCGCGAGCAGGGTCCCGCCGCTCTCGGTGATCCGCCGGACGGCACCGTCGCAGTCGTCGGTGGCGAGATATGGATGCCACCAGGACTCGCCCTCGGCATCGGTGGCGGCGACGGGCCGCAGCGCCGCCACCCGCCGTCCGCGCAGCAGACACAGGGTGAGCGGGCCGTTCGCCGTCGGCACCTGCGCGTACTCCCAGCCGAACAGCGCGCGGTAGAACTCCTGCGCACGGTCGAGGTCGGGGACCCCGAGATCGATCCATGTCGGCGTCCCGAACGGCTGGTTGCTGCTGATCTCGCTCATCGGATCCCCTTCACGAGTGACGCTGCCGGAGTCCACGCTAGTGAGCATCGAGGACGGAACGTGTCCTAGTTGGCACAGGACTTCCGGGACGTCCGCAGGGGCGGCGATGGTGACGACGGTGGGGCGATGGTGACGACGGTGGGGCGCCGGCCGCCCCGTCCGTGGTCGGTCTCACATCACGGCGGCGACCGATTCGCAGCAGACTGACTCCCATGTGGACTCCTCTGTGGACGCAGACCTTCGCGGCGGCCGGAGTGCTCGCCCTGCTGACCGTGGTCCCGGGCCCGGACATGGCCGTGGTCACCAAGCGCGCGATCACCGCAGGCCGGGCGGAGGCCCTGCGCGCCGCCGCCGGCATCACCACCGGGCTCCTGGTGTGGGGCGTGTTCACCGTTGTCGGGCTCGCGGCGGTTCTCGCGGCCTCGGCGGAGGCGTACTTCGTGGTCAAGATCCTGGGCGCCGGGTACCTGGTCGTCCTCGGCCTGCAGTCGCTGTGGCAGAGCCGCCGCTGCGCACCGCGGACCGCCGGGTCACAGACCACGGGTGCGGGGCGCGCCTATCTCACGGGCCTGACCACCAACGTCCTCAACCCGAAGATCGCCGTGTTCTACACCGGTCTGCTGCCGACGCTGGCCCCGCACCAACTGTCCATGACGGCCGGCATGGGACTGCTGGTCCTGCTGCACGCGGCACTGACCCTGACCTGGCTCGGGGCCTACGCCTACCTGGTCTCCCGGGCGCGCTCGTTCTTCGAACGGCCCAGGGTCCGCCGCCTGCTGGACCGCGTGACGGGCGTGGTGCTCCTCGGCTTCGGGGCGCGGGTCGCCATGGAAGCGAACTGAGAAGCCACGCACGGGGGGGGAGGAACGGAGAGGGGCAGGACGCTCGGCACGATCGAACGGATCTGGCGGTACCCCATCAAATCCACCGGCGGTGAAGAGCTGGACGAGGCCGCCACTTCGACCAGCTCCCCGTCAGCCTCCTGACCACCGCCACCCTCGACCGGGTCCGCGCCGCCATGCCCGGCGTGCCCGGCGTGCCCGGCGTGCCTGTCGACGAGTGCCGGTTCCGGCCGAATCTGCTGGTGCGGACGCCGCCGGGCACGCCCGCGTTCGTGAAGGACGAGTGGTTCGGCAGCACCGCCCGTATCGGCGGTGCCCTGCGCTTACGGTTCGAACGCTCCAGCGAGCGATGCGTGATGACCAACGAGGCCCAGCAGGACCTGCCGCACTCCCCGCGGATCCTGCGCGCCCTTGCGCAGGCACCCGACATGCGGCTGGACGCGCTGGCCACGGTCGCGCAGCCGGGACGGGTACGACGCGGGGACACCGTCGAACTGCTCTGATCCGCCTCCGACGTCATCGGCCGTCGTCGCCTGCCTTCGTCATCGGCCTTCGTCATCGGCCTTCGCTGCGATGCCCCGTACGCCGCCCGCTCCCCCGCCCCGTCCGCCCATCGCCGTACGCTGCCTGGCATGACCGATCACCCCGCGCACCGCGACAGCCCGGACACCGCCCCCGCCGGCAGCCCGGCGGCGCACCACGCCGAGGAGGCCGAGGCCCGCGCGTTCCGTGAGCTGCTGCGCGGGCTGCGGGTCTGGGACACCGAGCTGCCGTCGTTCGACCCGGCGGCGGCCCCCGCCGAGCCGCTGCCGCTGTTCCGGCAGTGGCTGCAGGAGGCCGCCGAGGCCGGTGTTCCCGAGCCGCACACCATGACGCTCGCCACGGCCGACGCGGCCGGCGCCCCCTCCGTACGGACCCTGATGCTGCACGACGCCGATGAGCACGGCTGGCACTTCGCCTCGCACCGCGGCAGCCGCAAGGCCCGCGAACTTCAGGCACGGCCGCGGGCGGCCCTCGGTTTCTACTGGCCGGCGGTCGGCCGCCAGGTACGGGTCCGCGGGCCGGTGACCGCGGCGGGCCCCGAGGAGAGCGCGGCCGATCTGCACCGCCGCTCCACGGGCGCGCTGGCGGCGGCGCTGGTCGGCCGGCAGAGCGAGGTGCTCGGCTCGGTCGAGGAGCTGGCGCGTGCCTCGGAGGCCGCGTGGGAGCGCGCCCGGCGCGAACCGGAGGCGCCGGTGCCGAGCTGGACGCTGTATGTGCTGCACCCCGAGGAGGTCGAGTTCTTCCAGGGCGATGCGCAACGCCGACACGTGCGCCTCAACTACCGCCGCGAAGACGGGCGCTGGGTGCGGGAACTGCTCTGGCCATAGGGAGAACGGCGGCCGGCCTCACAACTGCCGATACATGATGTGCAGCCCCACATAACCCTCCGTGGGATGCCGGAAACCCTCGGGGAGGGTCGTCATGATCTGGAAGCCCAGCGACTTCCAGAGCGCGACGGCGCCCGTGTTGGTCTCCACGACGGCGTTGAACTGCATCGCCCGGTAGCCCTCGGCGCGGGCCCAGTCCAGTACGTGCTCGCCCAGGGCCCGCCCGACGCCGCGGCCCCCGTACTGCGGGTCGATCATGAAGCTGGCACCGGCGATGTGCGAGGCGCCGCCCATGTGGTTGGGGTTCATCTTGGCCGTACCGAGCACCGTCCCGGCGTCGTCGACGGCGACGACCGTGCGGCCGGGCGGTGCGAGCAGCCACATCTCGCGGGCCGCCGCCTCATCGAGGTCCCGCGGATAGGTGTAGGTCTCCCCGGCCGCCACGATGGCGTGGAGAAAGGGCCAGATGGCGGGCCAGTCGGCCTCGGTCGCCGTACGGATCAGCACGGCCTCAGCATGCCGCGGGCGGGGACGGCCCGCCACCGGAAATCGCCGGGACCTGCCGCGTATCAAGCGGGCCGGAAGACGGGGAAGGCGAACCCGGCGTCGGCGTCCGCGGTGCCCGCCGCCCCCGCGCCGCGGAAGTGCACCCGCAGCGGCATCCCGATCCGCAGCTCGGGCTCGGGGCAGTCGGTGATCTCGGTCATCATCCGCGGGCCTTCGGCGAGATCGACCACGGCCGCGGTGTACGGGACCCGGTCGCCGAAGGGCGGGAGGTCATTGCGGTGCACGACGGACCAGGTGTAGAGCGTGGCGCGGCCGGTGGCCGGTTCCCAGCCGACGTTCTCGCTCCAGCAGTACGGGCAGAACTCGCGCGGATAGTGGTGGGCCGCACCGCACCCCTCGGCCCGGCACCGGCGCAGCAGCAGCCGCCCTTCGGCTGCCGCGTCCCAGTACGGACGGGTGAAGGCATCGCTCTCCGGCAGGTCGCAACGTGCCGCGGTCCGCGCCCGCTCGGCCCCACCGCGCCCGGTCTTCTGCATCCCGGCACCCCTCCCGCGCCCACCGGCCCGCGACCACCGGCAACCATGACTCCTGACGGTATGTCAGTTCAGCCGATCCGAGGCGGGTACGCAAGGGGAGGGACTCCACTCCCCTTGCGGAGCGGCCCCGCTCCCCACGCCCCCGCCTCACCCCGCCCAAGGTTTACCGTGCACCCATATTCCTGACGCAGCGTCAGTTCAGTAATCTGACTGAGTGTCAGGTAATCAGAGCCGTCTCACAGGAGCGGGCGTCTGCGATGCTTGGATCGACTCACGGCACCCTCACCACGCACTCCCGTTTGGCCCGCGTCGTGGCCTGTGGGGAGCAACGACCACACACCGTCCACGGCATCAGTGAACCGCAGTCCGGCGGCGGTGGACAGGGCACCGGCGCCGTCGACCGCGATGTCAGCGGGCGGCCACTGCAGGCTCCGGTGCCCGACCTGGACCGCTTCTTCCGGCCCGAGTCCGTGGCGGTGGTCGGCGCCTCGGACAGCGAGGGCCGGCCCAACACCGGCATCACCCGCCAGCTGATCGCCTGGGCGGAACGCGTCGGGGCCCGGCTCCACCCCGTCAACCCGGGACGCGCCCAGGTCTTCGGGCGGCCCTGCCGCGCCACCGTCGCCGATCTGCCGGAAGCCGTCGATCTCGCCGTCCTGCTGGTCGGCGACCCGCTGCCGGTCATCGAGCAACTCACCGAGGCCAAAGTGAAGTTCGCGGTGGCCTTCGCCTCCGGTTTCGCCGAGACCGGCGAGCAGGGCGCGGCCGCCCAGGCCCGGCTGGCCGAGGCCGTCGCACACTCCGGCCTGCGGCTGCTCGGCCCGAACACCAACCTCAACGCCTTCGAGAAGTTCCGCACGGACCTCGACGGCCCGGCCATCGCCCTCATCACGCAGTCAGGCCACCAGGGCCGGCCGGTCTTCAGCCTTCAGGAACTGGGCATCCGCCTCTCGCACTGGGCCCCCACCGGCAACGAGGCCGATCTGGAGACCGCCGACTTCCTCTCCTACTTCGCCACCCGCCCCGAGGTCGGCGCCATCGCCGCGTATGTGGAAGGGCTCAAGGACGGCCGCAGCTTTCTGCTCGCCGCCGACCGTGCCGCCCGCAACAAGGTGCCCGTCGTCGCCGTCAAGGTCGGCCGTACCGAGGCCGGTGCCCGGACCGCCGCCTCGCACACCGGCAAGCTGACCGGCGCCGACGAGGTCGTGGACGCCGCGATGCGGCAGTTCGGCGTGATCCGGGTGGACGGGCTGGACGAGCTGCAGGACACCGCGGCGCTGCTGGCCCGCGCCAGGAAGCCCACCGCCGAGGGCGTCGCCGTCTGTTCGATCTCCGGCGGCACCGGCGCCCACTTCGCCGATCTGGCGACCGCGGCGGGGCTGCGGCTGCCCACCCTGGGCGACGCCAAGCAGGCCGAACTGCACCAGTGGATACCGGACTATCTCAGCGTCGCCAATCCGGTCGACAACGGCGGGCACCCGGTCGGCGACTGGCGCGGACCGAAGATCATCGATGCGCTCCTGGCCGACCCGGCCATCGGCGTCCTGATCTGCCCGATCACCGGGCCCTTCCCACCGATGAGCGACAAGCTCGCGCAGGATCTGGTGGACGCGGCGGAGCGCACGGACAAGCTGGTGTGTGTGGTGTGGGGCTCGCCGGTCGGCACGGAGGACGCCTACCGCAGCACCCTCCTCGGCTCCTCGCGGGTGGCGACCTTCCGCACCTTCGCGAACTGCGTCACCGCCGTCCGCGCCTATCTCGACCACCACCGCTTCGCGGCCGGCTACCGCTCCCCCTTCGAGGACGCCCCGCGGGTCCTGTCCCCCTCCGCGCGCAAGGCACGGGCCCTGATGCGCCCGGGCCAGCAGCTCAGTGAGCACGCGGCCAAGCAGCTGCTGCGCGCCTACGGCATCCGCGTCCCGCGCGAACAGCTGGTGACCAGCGCGGCGGCGGCCGTACGGGCGGCGAGCCTGGTCGGCTACCCCGTGGTGATGAAAGCCTCCGGGCCGCAGCTGGCGCACAAGACCGAACTCGGCCTGGTCAAGGTCGGTCTGACCTCGGCCAGCCAGATCAGGGACGCCTATCGCGAACTCACCGACATCGCCCGTTACGAGGACGTCCCGCTGGACGGTGTGCTGGTCTGCCAGATGATCGAGCGGGGCGTCGAGATGGTCGTCGGCGTCACCCAGGACAGCCTCTTCGGGCCGACCGTGACCGTGGGTCTGGGCGGGGTGCTGGTGGAGGTCCTGCGGGACGTCGCGGTGGGTGTGCCGCCCTTCGGCGAGGACCAGGCGCGCGCGATGCTCGGCGAACTCCGCGGCCGCGCCCTCCTGGACGGCGTACGCGGCGCGCCGCCCGCGGATGTCGACGCCCTGGTCGAGGTCGTGCTCAGAGTGCAGCGGATGGCCCTGGAACTCGACGGTGAACTGGCCGAGCTGGACATCAATCCGCTGGTGGTCCTGCCGCGCGGAGAGGGCGCCGTGGCCCTCGACGCACTCGCCGTCTGCCCCTGACCGCACCGAACCGTGCGTCCCCCGCCGTCCCTTTTGGAGCCGCTCACCCATGACCCGCTCACCGTCCCCCTCGTCCCTTCCCCCCGAAGCGCCCGGCGAGCCCGCCGGGCCCGACGGCCGCACCGCCCGGGCCGGCTCTGCCGACCGTGCGGATCCCGTCGATTCCTTGATACTGCACACCACTGACAACGGCGTCCGCCGGCTCACCCTCAACCGGCCGGAGGTGCTGAACGCGGTCACCTGGGACCAGCGCGAACGCCTCATCGACCAGCTCGCCGAGGCCTCCGCCGACCCGGACGTACGCGTCGTCGTCCTGACCGCCACCGGCAAGGGCTTCTGCGCCGGCGCCGATCTGCGCGGCGCACCGTCCGCCGAGGAGCGGGTCGCCGGCGATGTCGCCCGGATGATCCGCCGTGGCGCCCAGCGCCTCATCACGGCCGTGCTGGACTGCGAGAAGCCGGTCATCGCCGCCGTCAACGGCACCGCGGCCGGGCTCGGCGCCCATCTCGCGCTCGCCTGCGATCTGGTGCTGGCCGCCGAATCGGCCCGTTTCATCGAGGTGTTCGTCCGCCGCGGCCTGGTCCCGGACGGCGCCGGCGCCTACCTTCTGCCGCGGCTGATCGGCCCGCAGCGCGCCAAGGAGCTGCTGTTCTTCGGCGACGCGGTACCGGCCGCGGAGGCGCAGTGGCTGGGGCTGGTCAACCGGGTCGTCCCGGACGGCGAACTCGCGGCGGTGGCACGGGAGTGGGCCGAGCGGCTGGCGGCCGGCCCGACCCGTGCACTGGCGCTGACCAAGCAGCTGGTCAACGCCTCCCTCGACAGCGACCGGGCCACGGCGCTGGCCGCCGAGGCCACCGCCCAGGAGATCAATATGACGACGGCCGACGCACAGGAGGGGGTCGCCTCCTTCGTGGCGCGCCGCGATCCGGTGTACCGGGGGCGCTGACCGGCCCCACGCCGCCGCACCGGGACGCCGCGCCCCCCGTCACCTCCAGACCCGCCGCCCTGGGGCACGTCGTCCTCGGGCACGTCGACTTCGGGCACTTCGTCCTAACACTCCGGCACCTCACGGGTGTTGCGCGTCCGCACCCCCGGGAGCCATCCCCGCACACCCTGCCCGCTGGTGACCAGATACCAGCGGGTGGAGGTGACGCCCTCCTCGTCGCGGACCATCAGGCCGTCCGTCACGACACAGCGCGCGGCCACCTCATCGCCGTGCCAGACCCGGCCGGCGGCATTGCCGCGGGCGGCGTACGCGGTGCGCGGGTCCCTGGCCAGCCGCAGCGCGCACTCCAGGGAACGGCCCGTGCGGCAGGCCCGTTCGCTGTTGTACACCGTGATCTTCACCGTCCGGAGCGGCCCGGCCGGCCGCAGGGACTCCGGCCCGGGACGCACCAGCCACCACACCCCCAGCAGCACCGCGGCGACCGCGGCCGCCACCGTGAGCACGACCGCATACGGCCACCTCCGGGGCAGCGTCACCGCGGAGGGCGCCGGCTCGATACCCGGTTCTCTGATGCGGTCCCACAGGCCGGGCGGTGTCTCGATCTGTTCGTCCGCGCGCCGCAGCCGTGCGCGCAGCAGCGCCCCGGCATCGTCCCCGGCGCCGTCCCCCCGGCCGCCGCCGGCGTCCCGCCCGCCGCCGCCCGCACCACCGTCGTGGCGTGACCCCACACCCACCGCGCCGCTCACCTCCCGGCCTGCCCGTGCTCGGATTCAACGAGGAAGGCACGCAGCCTGTCCAGCGCACGGGCGCGATGGCGGGCGGCGGTGCCACGATGCACCTTCATGATCTTTGCGGCCTGGTCGAGGGTGTAGCCGTCGAGGTCGACGAGGATGACGATGCCGGCCTGCCGGTGCGACAGCTTCCCCAGCAGGCGCACCGCCTCGATCTCGGCCTGCCGGCGCTCCACCCCGCCGTCCCAGCCGCCGGGCCCGGCGCCCGCGGCCGCCCCGCCCGCGCCGGTCTCCTCGACCTCCTCCATGCCGTCCACCAGCACCTGCCGCCGGTCCTTGCGGTGGGCGTCGCGGGCGACGTTGAGCACGGCGGTGAAGGCGTAGGCGTACGGCTCCGGGTGGGCGAGGAAACGCTGGGGGCGGCGGGCGAGTTTGAGGTAGGCCTCGTGCACCACGTCCTCCGCGGACTGTCTCGATCCCGCCAGCATCACCGCCCTGCGGTAGAGGCGGGGCAGCAGCCCGCAGAACACCTCGTCGAAGGTGGGTGACGCGGCGGGCGAAGCTGTCGTCGGTCTCGCATCGGCCATGTACCGGAACTCTCCCCCGTGTTCGGCTACGGTCGCGGCCGTGCAGGACGCTCTCCGTGCGGACGACACGCCATCAGGAATCCGCCGACCAATCTCGCGCGAATCCGCCGGGGCCGGGCCCGATCCACCGGTAAACCACACGTGCGGGTGGCCGCCGCCGCACCGGCCTTCACATCTGACACTGCATCAGATTCAATGAAGGACATGATGGGACATGCGGGAATGGCGGCCACGGCCGTGCGGTATCTGCGCTCCGTCGGCGCGCCCACCACGGCCGCACCACCGCGGCCCGCGCTGCGCGCCGTGCGCGACGACGAGCGCGCCCCGCTGGATCCGGCCGAATTCCGCGCCGTCCTGGGGCACTTCGCCAGCGGCGTCACGATCATCACGTCCCCCGGGGAGCCGGACCCGGCCGGCTTCGCCTGCCAGTCCTTCGCCTCGCTGTCCCTCGATCCGCCGCTGGTGGCGTTCATGGTGGGGCGTACGTCGACCACCTGGCCCCGGATCGCCCGCGCCGGCGTGTTCTGCGTCAACATCCTCGGCGCCGGGCAGGGCGCGCTCTGCCGTGGGTTCGCGGTCAGCGGTGGCGACAAGTTCGCCGGCATTACCTACGGGCCCGCGCCGGCGACCGGGTCACCGCGGCTGGCGGAGGTCCCCGCCTGGATCGACTGCACGGTCCAGGCCGTGCACACCGGCGGCGACCATCTGATCGTGGTCGGCCGGGTCGAAGCCCTCGGCACGGACCCGGCCGCCGCCGGCACCGGCCCGCTCCTCTTCCACCGGGGCGGCTTCGGCCACTTCCGTCCGTGAGCGCGGGCGTCGGGGCGGTTGAAAAATGACGGCGGCCCCGCGGCCCCCGCCCGGCCGCGAAAGACCCCCGGGCAGACACCGGGCCGGGCCCCGCAAACCCCTGAGCCGAGCCGCGACGCCCCCGCCCTAGCCGAACGTCAGCACCCCCCGCGCCACCCGCCCGTGGTGCGCGTCATCCGCCGCCTTCGCGAAGTCCTCCACCGGGTACGTCCGGGTCACCAGCTCGTCCAGCAGCAGGCGCCCCTCGCGGTACAGCCGGGCGTACAGCGCGATGTCCCGCTGCGGCCGCGCCGACCCGTAGCGGCAGCCCAGGATCGACTTGTCCAGATACATCGAGGACACCAGGAACGAGGCCTCGGCGGTGGCCGGCGGCACCCCGAGCAGCACCGCCTGGCCGTGCCGGTCCAGCAGATCGACGGCCTGCCGGATCAGCCGGGTGCTGCCCACACACTCGAAGGCATGGTCGGTGCCGGTCGGCAGGATCGCCTTCACCGCCTTGACGCTGTCCGCCACCGCCGACGCGTCGATGAAGTGCGTCGCCCCGAACTGCCGCGCCACCGGCTCCTTGGCGGGGTTGGCGTCCACCGCCACGATCGTCGACGCCCCGGCGATCCGCGCCCCCTGGAGCACATTGAGGCCGATGCCGCCGGCGCCGATCACCACGACCGAGTCCCCGCGGTCCACCTTCGCCCGGTTCAGCACCGACCCGACCCCGGTCAGCACCCCGCACCCGATCAGCGCGGCCGACGCCATCGGAATGTCCTGGGCGATCTTGACGGCCTGCACCGCCTTGACGACCGTACGCTCGGCGAACGCTGAGTTCGACGCGAAGTTGAACAGCTCGGTCTCCCCCCGCCGAAACGGCTTGCCGGGCATCCCGATCGCCTTGCGGCACATCGTCGGCCGCCCCCGGTCGCACTCCGCGCACGCCCCGCAGTTGGCCAGCGTCGACAGCGCGACATGGTCGCCGGGCACCACATGGCCGACGCCCGCGCCCACGGCCTCCACCACCCCCGCCCCCTCGTGCCCCAGCACCA
This sequence comes from Streptomyces sp. NBC_01454, assembly GCF_036227565.1. Classification (NCBI taxonomy): domain Bacteria; kingdom Bacillati; phylum Actinomycetota; class Actinomycetes; order Kitasatosporales; family Streptomycetaceae; genus Streptomyces; species Streptomyces sp. NBC_01454. Next base: position 4,704,730 of record NZ_CP109460.1, on the reverse strand, counting down.
CCGGCACCGGGAACGGAATCGTCCCGTCGATCACCGACAGATCGCTGTGGCACAGTCCCGCGGCCCGGATACCGACCAGCACCTCGCCCGGCCCCGGATCCCGTACCTCCAGGTCGTCCACGACCCGCGGCCGCTCACCGTCGAAAATGACGCCTCTCATCACCGCTCCCCTCTGGGCAGGCCGAGCACGCGCTCGGCGATGATGTTGCGCTGGATCTCGTCCGAACCGCCGTAGAGGGTGTCGGCCCGGGTGAAGAGGAACAGCCGTTGCCACGCGTCGAGTGCGTACGGCTCCCGCGCGCTCCAGTCGACGGGCCCCAGCGCGGCCGCGGCGCCCCGCACCCGCATCGCCAGCTCCCCGAGCCGCTGGTGCCAGCCGCCCCACAGCAGCTTGGCGACGCTCGGCGCCCCGGCGTCCCCGGCCGCGCCCAGGGTCCGCAGCGCGTTCCAGCGCATGACCCGCAACTCGGCCCACTGGGCCAGGAGTTGCTCGCGCAGCACCGGATCGCGGAGCGTCCCGCCCCGGACCGCGGCGGCGAGCACCGCGGACAGCTCCGCGGCGAACCCGATCTGCTGCACCAGCGTGGACACCCCCCGCTCACACGCCAGCAGCCCCATGGCGACCCGCCAGCCGGCGCCTTCCCCGCCGACCACGTGCCCGGCCACCGCGCCGTCGAAGAACACCTCGTTGAACTCCGCCGTCCCGGACATCTGCCGGATCGGCCGCACCTCGATCCGCCCCGGCTGGTCCATCGCCACCAGCAGGAAGGAGAGCCCCCGGTGCCGCCGCTCGCCCGGATCCGTCCGGGCCAGCACGAAGCACCAGTCGGCCTCCCTGGCCAGTGAGGTCCAGATCTTCTGCCCGGTGACGCGGTACCCGGTGCCGTCGCGGACCGCCACCGTCCGCAGCGCCGCCAGGTCCGATCCCGCGTCCGGCTCGCTGTAGCCCTGGCACCACAGCTCCTCGCCCCGGGCGATGGCCGGCAGGAACCGCCGCCGCTGCGCCTCGTCCCCGTGGGCGAGCAGCGTCGGCGCCAGCAGGTTCTCCCCGATGTGCCCCACCCGCCCCGGCGCCCTGGCGCGCGCGTACTCCTCGGCCCAGACGACCTGCCGGGTCAGGCTCACCGGCCGGCTCCCGTACGCGCCCTCCGGGCAGTCCCACCCGAGCCCGATCCATCCGCCGGCCCCGAGCTCCCGCTCCCAGGCCCGGCGCACCGCGGCCCCCTCGTGCTCGCTGCCGGGGCCACCGCGTCCCGCCCACTCGGCGTACGGCCCCACCAGATGACTCCCGAGCCAGTCCCGGGCCTCCGCCCGGAACCGGTCGTCCGCACGCCCGAATCCAAAGTCCACGCCGACCTCCCACGCACGCGCCGCCGACCGCCCCCACACGGGCCCCGCCTGTCCCTTGGGCCCCGCCTCTTACCGGTTGGGCCGTTCCTTGGCCGCGGCCGCGGCGGCCATCTGGGACAGCTGCGCCAGCATCGGCATCGGATCGGTGCCCACCGACCCCGGCAGCACGTCCGCGACCCGTTCCGGCGTCCACCCGCCCTCGTCGGCATACACCGAGCGCAGTTCCCTCGGCTGCGCCCATACGGCGATCTTGGGCCCGGCCACGGTGTAGACCTGCCCGGTGATCTCCCGGGCCCGCTCGCTCAGCAGATAGACGACCAGCGCCGCCACGTCCTCCGGCTCGCCGATCTCCGTCAGCTCCATCGGCACGTTCGCCGACATCCGCGTCCGTGCGACGGGCGCCACCGCGTTGGCCGTCACCCCGTACTTGTGCATGCCCAGCGCGGCGCTGCGCACCAGCGAGATGATCCCGCCCTTCGCGGAGGCGTAGTTGGCCTGGGACACCGACCCCTGGTGGTTGCCGCTGGTGAAGCCCAGCAGGGTCCCCGCCCCCTGCCGGCGCATCACCGCCGACGCCGCCCGGAAGAGCGTGAACGTCCCCTTCAGATGGGTGGCGACGACCGGGTCCCACTCCTCCTCGGACATGTTGAACAGCATCCGCTCCCGCAGGATCCCGGCCACACAGACCACACCGTCGATCGCCCCGTACTGCGCCAGCGCGGTGTCCACGATCCGCTGGCCGCCGGCCATGGTGGACACGTCGTCGGCGACCGCGGTCGCCACTCCCCCCGCCGCCTGGATCTCCTTGACCACGGACTCGGCGACCTCGCTGCTCGGCTCACCGCCCGCTATGGAGACCCCGTAATCGTTGACGACCACCCGTGCGCCCTGTGCCGCGCAGGCCAGCGCCACCGCCCGGCCGATGCCGCGGCCCGCCCCCGTGACGGCGATCACCTTGCCGGCCAAGAAGTTCCCCATGTCCAGCCCCTCCCACAGTTTCTGACGGACCGTTAGATTTTTGAGCAGACCCGGTACGAACACAAGACCCCGGGCCGAACGGACCCCGCCGCCCCGAGGAGGGCCGATGCCCCTGCCGCAGGAGTTCCACGACATCGCCGCACGCGTGAACAACTGGGGGCGCTGGGGGGCGGACGACGAGATCGGCACCCTCAACCTGATCACCGGCCGGGTCGTACGGGAGGCCGCCGCCTGCGTCCGCAGCGGCCGCCGCATCCCGCTCGCCCTCCCGCTCCAGCAGGACGGCGTACAGACCGGCGTGATCCCCGGCCGGGTCAACCCGCTGCACACCATGACCGCCGTCAACCACGAGATTTTCGGCCCCGGCACGGTCGCGACCTCGGACGACGCGGTCACCATGGGCCTGCAGTGCGCCACCCACTGGGACGGCCTCGCCCATGTCTCGCACTCCGGGCGGCTCTACAACAACCGCCCCGCCCACACGGTCACCGCGCACCTCGGCGCCACCGCCCTCGGCATCGAGCGGGCCACGCCGATCGTCTCCCGCGGCGTCCTGCTGGACGTGGCCCGCGCCCACCGCACCGACCGGCTGCCCCCGGGCCATGCCGTCACCCCGGAGGACCTCGACGCCGCCGAGGAGCTGGCCCGCACCACGGTCCGGCCCGGCGACATCGTCCTCGTACGGACCGGGCAGCTGCGGCACTACCTCGCCGGCGACCGCCAGGCGTACGCCTTCCCGTCACCCGGCCTGTCGCTGCGCACCCCGGAATGGTTCCGGGCGCGCGATGTCGCGGCGGTCGCCAACGACACCCTGACCTTTGAGATCTTCCCGCCGGAGATCGAGGACCTGTGGATGCCGGTGCACGCCCTCGACCTGGTCGAGATGGGCATGCTGCAGGGCCAGAACTGGAATCTGGAGGAGCTGTCCGCGGCGTGCGCGGAGGAGAGGCGCGGTGCGTTCTTCCTGTCCGCGACGGCCGAGCCCTTCGTCGGCGGGACCGGCGCACCGGTCGCGCCCGTGGCGGTGCTCTGACGCGGCCACGCCGGGCCGCGCCACGATCCGCACGCACCGAGGAGGCCCCGGGTCGGCCTGCCGGCTCCGCCCACGGCCTCGGATTACGCCTGCTGCGACACGGCGCGCGGCGCCGCGCGACGGGGCTCGAAGGCCCCCAGATCGGCCCCCGCCGCCATCAGCAGCGGCTGGCCGCGGTCCACCTCGCACCAGATCCGCTTGCCGGCGCCCTCCTGCTGCCATCCCCAACGGTCGGCCAGACCGTCGACCAGCTCCAGGCCGCGGCCGTTGGTGTCGTCGCCCTCGGCGTGCCGCTGGCGCGGCGGGCGGCCGCTGGCGTCCGCGACCTCGACCCGGACCGTGCCCACCACGGCACCCGACCCGGAGAAGCACATCCGCAGCACGGCTGACGTGCCGGTGTGGACCACGGCATTGGTGACGAGCTCGGAGATCAGCAGGATCAGCGTCTCCGCCACCGGCTCATCGACCCCTATACCCGAGCCCACGAGCCGCGACCGGGCCCATCGCCGAGCCCGCCCCACCTCCGCGGGGTCGGGTCGTACGTCCAACTGCACCTGAAGCACCTGCACCGCTCACACCATCCGAACCGGCGGAAACATCGCCTCGCGCCTCCACGGAGTCACGGTGCGTGACCCCGGTGAAGCACAGCATGGTTGACGTTGAGTCACCCCAACAAGCGCTTCGGGCATATTCCAGCGCAAGGGAGTATGCGTCCTGCATACTGTGCGACGCACTTTGCGGGGAGTCGAACAAGGGGGGCGACCGGGCCCACGCCTTGGGCGGGCGGCGCGCAGTCCGTCACCCGGAGCCGTCGCCACGACGACACCGGGTTCGTTGCGCCTCAGAACCACTCGCACCCAACGGAGCGTACCCGAGCGGAACGCCGACTCCCCCCTGTGACGAGTCACGCCTAGGACACAACCCGATATCGACCCTCCGTGACCGCTTCTGCGTAGTGAGTCCGACATTTCGCACAGAGGTTGCCAGAGTCTGACTTCCTCCCCTCCAGGCACCGCCGTCACCGCCCCACCCCCGCCGTCAGACGATCAAGTCCGCGGCCAGCAGTTCTTCCGCCTCGCCGGCGACGCCCCAGCACTCCGCCCGCAGCCAGGCCCGCTTGAGATGCAGATGGACATCGGCCTCCCAGGTGAAGCCCATCCCGCCGTGGACCTGCACACAGTCCCGTGCGTTGCGCACCGCGGCCTCGTCGGCCAGCAACTTCGCTCCGGTGACGTCTAGATCACCGTCCGTGACCGATGCCGCATAGACCGCATACCGGGCCATTTCCGCCCGTACCAGCATCTGCGCGCACAGATGCTTGACCGCCTGGAAGGAGCCGACGGGGGCACCGAACTGCTCGCGCCGGCCGGCGTGGGTGACCGCCAGCTCGACCGTCCGGGCCGCACTGCCCAGCTGCTGGGCCGCGGTGAGCAGGGCGGCCTCGCGGCGCAGCCGCGGCACGTCCAGGGCGAGGGCTTCGGTGCGCGGCAGCTCCGTGACGCGGGCGAGCGGGGTGAGGGGATCGACGGAAGCAAAGGGGGCGCAGGACACCTGCTCCGCCGCGCTCCGGTACACACCGCATGTGCGCCCCTGTGCGCCCTCGCCGGGGCCGTCGCGGCACTCCGTGCCCGACTCCACCAAGATCAACTCTTCGCAGGCGGCCGGGTGTTCCCACAGCACCGGCTCCCGCCCGCCCTCGCACAGCCCGACGATCTTCTCGCCGGACGCGACCCCGTCCACCACCCCGGCCAGCAGCTGGCACGCCACCAGCGGTCCGGGCAGCAGCGCCCGCCCGGTCTCCTCCAGGACCAGCACCGCCTCCGGCAGTCCGAGCCCCACCCCGCCGGCCTCCTCCGGCAGCCGCAGCGCGAAGAACCCGGCCGCGCCCAGCTCCCGCCACAGCGCACGGTCCGGCGCCGGATCACCGACCGCGGCCCGCAGCCGGTCCGGCCCGAACCGCTTGGCCAGCAGCTCCCGGGTGGCCCGCTGCAACGCCCGTTGGTCCTCGGTGAGTTGGAAGTCCACCGGCCTGCTCACCGCCCCTTCGGCAGGCCGAGGATGCGCTCGGCGACGATGTTGCGCTGGATCTGCGAGGTGCCGGCGGCGATGGTGTACGAGAGGGACGAGAGCCGGCCGGCCACCCACTCGTGGTCCGCGTCCAGCGCACCGGCGCCCAGCACCTCGGCCGCCGTGTCGTACAGCTCCTGGCGGGCGTGCGAATAGCGCAGCTTGAAGACCGAGCCGCCGGTTCCCGGGACGCCTCCGCCTCCCGGCCGGCCGCCGCGCGGACGGGCGGCGGCGGCCGCCTCGCTCACATTCCACTGGGTCAGCCGCCACAGCGCCGCGAACTCCGCGTGCAGCCGACCCAGCCTGCGGCGCAGCACGGCGTCGTCCCAGCGGCCGTTGTCCCGGGCCGTGCGGGCGAGGGCACCGAGCATCCGGCGGCACGCCACCACCTCGCCGACGAAGGCGGTGCCACGCTCGAAGGACAGCGTCACCATCGTCACCCGCCAGCCGTCGTTCTCCGCGCCGACCCGGTGGCTGACCGGCACCCGGACCTCGTCGAGGAACAGCTCGGCGAACTCCGCCGAGCCGGCGAGGGTGCGCAGCGGCCGGACCGTCACCCCCGGGGCGTCCATGGGCATCGCCAGCCAGCTGATGCCGCGGTGCCGGGGCGCGTCCGGGTCGGTGCGGACGAGGAGTTCGCACCAGTCGGCGACCTCGGCGTGCGAGGTCCACAGCTTGGTGCCGCTGATGACGTAGTGGTCCCCGTCGCGCACCGCCGTGGTGCGCAGCGCGGCGAGGTCGGAGCCGGCGTCCGGTTCGCTGAAGCCCTGGCACCAGATCTCGTCGCCGCGCAGGATCGGCGGCAGCCAGCGGGCGCGCTGCGCCGCGGTGCCCTCGGTGGCGACGGTCGGCCCGGCGTGCAGCAGGCCGACGAAGTTCGCACCGACATAGGGGGCGCCGGCGCGCTCCGTCTCCTCCAGGAAGATCAGGTGCTGGGTGGGGGTGGCGCCCTGCCCGCCGGCGTCCTCGGGCCAGTGCAGGCCCGCGTATCCGGCGTCGTACAGCATCCGCTGCCAGGCCGCGTCATACGCCCGCCGGCCGGGCCAGTCGGCCACCGCGGGCTTCGCGGGGAGGGTGGGCAGCACCTCGCCGAGCCACCGCCGCAGCCGCGCCCGGAAGGCGTCCTCCTCCTCGGTACAGGTGAGGTCCATGGAGCGGCTACCGGCCGGGGCCCGGGCCGGGCGGGCGGGTCGCGAGCGGGCTCACCCGGTCATCGGCGCCGATGCTGCGCGGTGGCTCCATGGGGTTTCCCATCGTCGTCCCCTCACCCCGTGTCCGGCCGGGTCGACAGGCATCCGACAGATCTGATGCACCGTCAGAAATTAGGCTAGCCGCGGGCGGCGGGGACCGACAAGACGTCGACCACCACTCTCCACAAGGAATCTGACGGCCCGTCAGTCAGAGACCTCATGACGGCGCGCGCAGCACATGGCTCAGCCCGGGCGGTAGGCGCTGGTCGCCTGGGCGTACAGCTGGTCGATCTCGTGCCGGCCGCTGTCCGGGCCGATCACCAGGACGAGGTGGTAGCGACCGTTGTGGATCATCGCGAGGTTGCGGACGTAGACCACGCGGCCGCTGTTGTCGCGCCAGGAGAAGGTGCCCTCGGCCATCGCCGTCTTCCCGACGTCGATCCGCTGGAGACCGGAGGCCGAGGCCCAGCCCGAGGAGCGGTACGGCGCCAGCTCGGCTTCCTTGTTCTGCAGATACGCCATCGGGTCGGTGCCGAAGCGCGCCGTGGTGTCCCGGCCGGGCACGACCACCAGCTCGTAGTCCCCGCCGACGTACCGCACCTGGCGCCGGTCGTTGGCCCCGCGCCGCTGCCAGCCCTTGCGGACCGCGACCTGGAAACCCTCCGGATCGGTGCGTACCTCGAAGCCCTTGGCGACGCCCGCGGGCGCGGTGGTCTGCGACGCGCCGGTGCCGCCGCCCCGGTCGCCGCCGTCGGACGGCGCGGTGCTGTGGCCGGGCGCCGCACTCGCGGTGCCCGGACGGTCCGCGCCGTGCCCGCCGGCCTTGGAGTCCTGGCCGGAGTCCGGCAGGAAGGCCAGCGCGTAGAGGACCGCGCCGACGAGCAGCAGCACGACCGCGGCGAGCAGCAGCCGGCCGAGCGGGCGCGGGGCGCGGGCCGGGCGCGTCGACGGGGCTGCGGCGGCCGGGCCGGACCGGCTCCCGTACGGCTCGGCCGGTTCGCTCTCCGGCGTCCCGGTCCGCACCGGGGGCGCGGCCGGCCGGGCGGGGCGGGCCGGCTTGGGCGGCCGGAGCGGCTTGGGCTGCTTCGGGGGGCGGGGCGGACGGGGGGCGGGGGCGAGCGGGGCGGACTGCTCCGGGTCCGGCGCGGCCCGGCGGGGCGCCGGCGCGGCGGGCGGTGGGGCGGGCGGGGCGGCGGGCGGTGGGACGAGCGGTGCGGCGGGCGGTGCGGCGGACGCCGCCACGACGGCCGGCGCCGGCTGCGGCCGGGCCCGCCGGGACGTCCGGGTCTTCTTGTGGCGCCCCTTCCGCACCAGTTCACCGCGGCGCCGCACGATCGGCAGCCGCCGCGGATCGGCCTCCTGCTCCAGCGCCGGCACGGTCACCAGCCGGCTCTGGGCCACCGGCTCCGGCGCCGTACGGATCAGCGACCGCAGCCAGCCGTTCAGCTCCTCGAAGTCCGGACGGTCGGCGGGATCCTGACGCAGCAGCGACTCGACGACGGGACGCAGCGCCCCGCACTCCTCGGCCACCGCCGGCGGCCGGGAGCAGACCAGCTGCGCCAGCTCGACGGCGCTGTCCTCCGGGAACGGCGGCTCGCCCTGCACACACCGGTAGAGCAGCGCCCCGACCGCCCACAGATCGGTGGCCGGACCGACCGGCGGCGCCAACTGCCAGTTCGTGTGGACCGGTCCGGCCTGCTCCGGCGCCCAGCGCTCGGTGACCGGGCCGATCACCGTCAGCCGCGCCTGCCGCGCCCGCTCGGCGGCGAGCCCGGCGCTGGGGCGGCCGAAGGCGGTGGCGCCGTCCGCCGCGGGCCGCCGCTCGTCCGGCGCGGGCCGCTCGTCCGGCGCCGACTTGGTCAGTGAGGTCCTGGCAGCCGAGCCGCCCGGCGCGGCGCCCTTCGCCGCCGGACCGCCCGGTGCGGTGGCGCTCTCCACCGGCCCGTCCGGTGCCGCCGCGGCCCGCGGGGTCCCGGCCGCGGCGGGCGCCTCGTCCCCGCACAGCGCTTCCTGGGCCGCACCCGCCGCCAGGCCGGTCAGGATGGCCCGGCCGTCGTCGCAGACCAGGACCGTACGAGCGGTGATGTTGCGGTGCAGCCAGCCGTCCGCGTGCAGCACCCGCAGCGCGGTCAGCAGATCCGCGGCGATCTCCGCGGCGCGATGCGGGGACAGCGCCCGCTCGGCGAGCAGCGCGGACAGCGGGCGCGCGGCGAGGAGTTCCGCGACCACCCACAGGCTGCCGTCCTGCACGAAGACATCGAAGACCTGCTCCAGCCGGGGATGGTCGGCCAGCTGGGCCGCCGTCGTCGCGGCCTCGAGCGCGCGCCGCACGGCGGGATCCCGGGGACTGCGGTCGGCCGCGGACGTACCCGGCGAGCGTGCCCCGCCCGGACGGCCGGCGCCGTGCCCGGCTTCCGGCGGCCCCGCCGTCTCGGCCCCTACGACCTCCGCCTCGACGACCTCCGGCAGCGGCACCTGGCGGAGCAGGACCTCCTGCCCGCTGAAGGTGTCAAAGGCCCGGGTCTCGGCGAATTCGTCCTCGCCGAGGGGCCGCAACGGCAGGCGGTATCTCTCGGCGAGCACCCTTCCCGCGTACTCGTCCACGACGCCTCCCCGCAGCGCGCACTGTGTCTGCCGTCGCGCGCCGGAGCCGCCCATCGGCGCCGGCGCCTCCGGTCACTTCCGGTCGCATTCCCGCCGAATGCGGATGCGTACGGTCCTCGCCGTCTCACGATACGTGCCACCGCCGGAGCGCGCGGCCCGCTCGGCCCAACGACGCGCGCCCCGTCCGTTCTTCACCCGGACCGTCCCTCAGTCCTTCAGCGCGAAGGTCTTGAACGCGGTGCTGATCAGCTCCTGACACGCCTTGTCCGACCAGGCGTCCGCCTTGCAGGTGATCATGATCGCGTAGCCGTGCTGGTCGTCGGCCCGGAATCCGCGGTCGAGGACCCGGACCTTCTCCCCGCTCTGCCGGCGGGTGAACGACCAGTCGGCGACCGTCGGATAGTTCCGCCACTTCACCGACTTGATGCCGATGAGGTGGTAGTCCTCGCTGGAGCCGCGCACGGCCGGCTCCAGGCTGCGCCAGGAGGCCGCGGCGTCGGTACCGGGCTTGGCGTTGTAGTCGATCTGGACCCGCGGGAAACCGCCCGAGGCGCTGTAGATGACGCCGGAACCCTGGCCCGCGGTGCCCGTCTGCTTGAAGCCCTCGGGCATCGCCATACGGAAGTGGTATCCGCCGTTGGAGACTTCGGCGAAGCCGTCCGGCACCGCCTTGTCCCCCTTGCCGTCCTTGCCGTCCTTGTCTCCCCCGCCGCCCCCGGTGTCCGCACCGCTCGTGTCACCGGCCGGCGTGACCTCCGTCGACTGCGGAGCGGGGTCCCCCGGTGCGTCCTTCGTGGTGTCCCCGCCCGAGGTGGCCGACTCCGGCGAGGACTTCGCCCGGCCCGCGGACGACGCCTTGTCGTGCGTGCCGGCCGCCTTGCCGTTCGTCTGCGCGGAGTCGCCGCCGCTGAGCGCGAGGGCCAGCACCGTGCCCAGCACCGCCAGGGCGACGACCACGGCCACGATGATCAGCGTGCGGCGCGGGACGACATCGGTCACCGACGCGCGGGTGGACGGGCGGTTGCCGTCGCCGGGCCTGGCGGCCTCCACGCGGGCCTCCACACGGGCCTTCGCGGTGGCGGCAGCGGCGCGCACGGCCTGCAGGGCACCGCGCATCCGCTCCTTGGCGGCCTCGGCGTCGAACCCGGGGCGGGCGCTCGCCGGACGGTCCGCTTCCGCCGCGGCGGTGGCCTTGTCCGCCACCTTCGCCGGCGCGGACCCGCCGGCGTCCTGGGCGGACTTGGCGGCCGCCTTCTGCGGGCGTCCGGTCCGCTCCGGCGTGCGCGCCGCGGCGGCCTTGCCGGGTGCGGCCGGCTTCTTGTCCGCGGTGGCGGTGCCGGATCCGCTCGCGCTCCCGGCCGCCGGCTCGGTGACCGGCGCGGCGGCCGGCTTCGCCTTCGGCTTGCGCGCCGGCCGCGCCTTCGGGGCGAGCTTCGGGGCGGGCTTCGGGGCGGCCTGGGGCTTCGCCTCCGCCCGCTCCTTGGGCACCGTCGGCAGCACCATGGCCCGCGTCTCGTCCAGCGGGGGCTCGGGCTTCCGGGCCTCGGGGGCGTGCACCACGTCCAGCAGCAGCGCCCGCGCACCGGCGTCGTCCAGCCGGCCCGCCGGGTCCTTCACCAGCAGCCCGTAGATGACCTCTTCGAGGACGCCGGCGCTCTTCGGCGGCTCGATCGGCTCGGTCATCACCGCGGTCAGGGTGGCGATGGCCGAGCCCTTGTCGTACGGCGGCACGCCCTCGACACAGGCGTACAGCAGCCCGCCCAGCGACCACATGTCGGCCGGCGGGCCGGGCTTGTGGCCGCGGGCGCGCTCCGGGGAGATGTAGGAGGGGGCACCGACGAGCATGCCGGTCGAGGTCACGGAAGGGTCGCCCTCGACCTGGGCGATACCGAAGTCGGTCAGCACGACCCGGCCGTCGTCGGACATCAGGACGTTGGACGGCTTCACATCGCGGTGCAGGATGCCCTCGCTGTGCGCGGCACGCAGCACATCGAGCACGACCAGGCCCACCTCGGCGGCGCGGCGCGGGGTGAGCGGGCCGTCGTCCCGGACGACCTCGGCCAGCGAGCGGCCCTCGACCAGCTCCATCACGATCCACGGGCGGTCGTCCTCGTCGACCACGTCATAGACCGTCACGGCGCCGTTGTTCCGGATCCGGGCGATCGCCTTGGCCTCGCGGAGCGTACGGGTGATCAGACGACGCTTCTCGTCCTCCTCGACCCCGCCCGGGAAGCGCAGCTCCTTGACTGCGACCGTACGGCCCAGGACCTCGTCGCGTGCCCGCCATACGGTGCCCATACCGCCCCGGCCGAGAACATCGGCGAGCCGGTACCGGCCGGCGAGCAGCCTGCCCTCCTTGCCGTCCATCTCGACCTCGTCACCCACTGAATCCCCTCTGCAATCCAGTCGAGTTGGCAGCTTCGACATCCCATCGATCACCAAACTGACCCAACTCGGACAACCCACCCTGGCAGAGCCTTCATTCTCCCTCATCCGGAGCCATGCGGAAGGCCCGGGTCGGTGCCGGGCAACACCGCGTACCCGTCATGATGGCCCGGACGAACGGGAGTCCCGATGACGATGCGCCCGCCGCGCCCGGCCCCGGACGGTGGTCCGCGGCCGGCCCGGCACCCGGCCGGGCGCCGCCGCGCCGCGGTCCACGCGGGCGTGCTGGCCGCGCTGGCCCTGACGGCCTGCACCGCCCGGCCCGCCCTCTCCCCCGTCCCACCTGCGCAAGTCGTCCACCGGCCGCCGCCGGCGGCGGGGACGACGCGACCGGCCCCGCCCCGTCCGGCCGGCGACGGGGCGGGGCCGGTCGCGTCGTCACTGCACCGGCTGGTCGACGACGGGGCGCCGGGCGCCGCCTCGCTCACCACCCGCGACGGCGCCTCCGCCGCCGCGCGGTTCACCACGGCCGGGGTGGCCGATCTGCACAGCGGCCGCCGGATCGGGCAGCGGGACCACTTCCGGGCCGGCTCCATCACCAAAACCCTGGTCGCGACCGTGATCCTGCAGCTCGTCGCCGAGGGCCGGCTGACCCTCCACGACAGCGCCGCGGCCCACCTCCCGCCGGGCGTACCGACCGGGGGAGGGGGCGCGGGCAGCGCTCTGCGGCGGGTGACGATCCGCCAGCTGCTGGACCACACGAGTGGTTTGTTCAACTACACCGCGGACCCCCGGCTGTCCCGGCAGCTGAGCGGCACGGGATTCGGCACCCACCGCTACGACAGCCACACCCCGGGCGAGCTGCTGCGGATCGCGCTCGGCCACCCCCCGGTGGCCGCACCGGGCACCCGCTACGCCTACTCCAACACCAACTACCTCGTCCTCGGCCTGGTCATCGAGGCGGTCACCGGACACCCGTACGCCACGGAGATCCGCCGCCGCCTCCTCGTCCCCGCCGGCCTCGGCCACACCTCCTTCCCCGGCACCGACCCGGTGCTGCCCGAGCCGCACGGCCGGGCGTACTCCCGGATCGGCCACCGCCGCGTCGACACCACCTCCCTGGACCCCAGCCGGGCCGGCGCGGCCGGCGAGATGATCACCACCCTCGGCGATCTCAACCGCTTCTTCTCCGCGCTGCTCGGCGGGAAGTTCCTGGCGCCGCGCCAGATGGCCGAGATACGCAGCGAGAAGGGCACCGGCGGCGCCTACGGCCTCGGCCTGTACGCCACCGAGCTGCCCTGCGGCGTCACGGTCTGGGGCCACGACGGCGACATCAACGGCTCCTTCGCCCGGACCGCCGGCACCGCCGACGGCCGTCATGTCGTCAGCTACCGCGTCAACACCGACCACCTGGCGGACCCGGCGCACGGCACCGACGTCCTGACCGCGGAGTTCTGCCCGCGGCGGCCCGGGGCCCGGCCCGGCACCGGCCCGCCGGCCCGTCCGTAGGGCCCCGCTCGCTCCCGCCGCGCAGCCGCTGCCCCGTCCCCGCGGCCTACAACGGCACGATGTCCGGCGCTCCCAGCCGCGCCGCATCCGCCGTCAGATCGTCCGGCTGGCGCTGCGATTCACGTTCCGCCTCGACCCGCTTCCGGTAATGCGCGATCTCCTTCTCGACCTGGTCGCCGTCCCAGCCCAGCGCCGGTGCGATCAGCTCGGCCACCTCGCGGGCGCAGCGGTCGCCGCGGTCGAAGGTCTCGAAGGAGATCCGGGTGCGCCGGGTCAGGACGTCGTCGAGATGCCGGGCGCCCTCGTGCGTACAGGCATAGACCGCCTCGGCCCGCAGGTAGTCGTCCGCGGCCGCCAGCGGTTCGCCCAGCGAGGGGTCGGCCACCACCAGCTCCAGCAGTTCCTCGGCCAGCGAGCCGTAGCGGTTCAACAGATGCTCGATGCGCGCCACATGCAGCCCGGTGCGCGCCGCGATCCGGGCCCGCGCGTTCCACAGCGCCCGGTAGCCCTCGGCCCCGACCAGCGGCACGTCCTCGGTGACACACTCCGCCACCCTCTGGTCGAGAGCGTGCACCGCCTCGTCCACCGCGTCCTTCGCCATCACCCGGTACGTCGTGTACTTGCCGCCCGCGACCACGACCAGGCCCGGCACCGGATGGGCGACGGTGTGCTCCCGCGACAGCTTGCTGGTGGCGTCCGACTCCCCGGCCAGCAGCGGACGCAGCCCGGCGTAGACACCCTCCACGTCATCCCTGGTCAGCGGGGTCGCGAGCACCTCGTTCACATGCTCCAGCAGATAGTCGATGTCCGCGCTGGAGGCCGCCGGATGCGCCTTGTCGAGATCCCAGTCCGTGTCCGTGGTCCCCACGATCCAGTGCCGCCCCCACGGGATGACGAACAGCACGCTCTTCTCGGTCCGCAGGATCAGCCCGCTCGTCGAATGGATCCGGTCCTTCGGGACGACCAGATGGATCCCCTTCGACGCCCGGACGTGGAACTGCCCGCGCTCCCCGATCAGCGCCTGGGTGTCGTCCGTCCACACCCCGGTGGAATTGACGATCTGCCGCGCCCGGATCTCGTACTCACCGCCGCCTTCGACGTCCTCCACCCGCGCGCCGACCACCCGCTCGCCCTCGCGCAGGAAGCCCACCACCCGCGCCCGGTTGGCGACCGCCGCACCGTAGGACGCCGCGGTCCGCACCATCGTCGCCACATAGCGCGCGTCGTCCATCTGGGCGTCGTAGTACTGCAGCGCCCCGACCAGCGCGCCCTTCTTCAGACAGGGCGCCACCCGCAGGGCCCGCTTGTGCGAGAGATGCCGGTGCATGGGCAGACCGCGGCCGTGCCCCGACGAGACCGACATCGCGTCGTACAGCGCCACTCCCGCGCCCGCGTACCAGCGCTCCCAGCCCTTGTGCCGCAACGGGTAGAGAAACGGCACCGGCTTGACCAGATGGGGCGCCAGCCGCTCCAGCAGCAGCCCCCGCTCCTTCAACGCCTCTCTGACCAGCGCGAAGTCCAGCATTTCCAGATACCGCAGACCGCCGTGGATGAGCTTGCTCGACCTGCTGGACGTGCCCGAGGCCCAGTCCCGCGCCTCGACGAGTCCGGTGGACAGGCCGCGGGTCACCGCGTCCAGCGCGGTCCCCGCGCCGACGACTCCCCCGCCGACCACGAGGATGTCGAGCTCCCGCTCCGCCATTCGGGCGAGCGCCTCGGCCCGCTGCGCCGGTCCCAGTATCGCTGTCTGCACCGCTGCCTCCCGCTGTGATCGGGGCCACACCCCCCGTCCGTCGATTCTGTCCGCGCTGCGTTCCGGTATCCACCCTCCACTCACGACGGCAACACCCCGCCGCCTTGATCCACCAATCCCTATTCTGGGTCAAATATCCGCTTAGTCTACTTATGCGCCATCCGCATACGTCATGCGCACACGTCATT
This sequence comes from Streptomyces sp. NBC_01454, assembly GCF_036227565.1. Classification (NCBI taxonomy): domain Bacteria; kingdom Bacillati; phylum Actinomycetota; class Actinomycetes; order Kitasatosporales; family Streptomycetaceae; genus Streptomyces; species Streptomyces sp. NBC_01454. The sequence continues at coordinate 4,689,673 of NZ_CP109460.1, read as the reverse complement.
CGCAGTCGCTCGGGAAGGACGGCCGCAGCATGCCCGCAGACCTCGCCGTCATCGGACTCGGTCACCTCGGCCTCCCCCTCGCCCAGGCCGCCACCACCGCCGGCATCACCACCCTCGGCTACGACCCCGACCCGCACACCGCCGCCCTCTCGGGCGCCGACGGGCCGCTGTCCGCCACCGAACTCCGCCGCCTGCTCTCCGCCGGCTTCCGCACCACCACCGACCCCACCGCCCTCAGCCGGGTCCGCACGGCCGTCATCTGTGCGCCCACCCCCCTCGGCGAGGACCGCACCCTGGACCTGGGCGGCATCGCCGACGCCGCCCGCACCCTGGCCGCACAGTTGCGCCCGCACACCACGGTGATCCTCGAATCCACCGCGTACCCCGGCACCACCGAGGAATTCCTGCGCCCCCTCCTGGAGGAGGGCTCCGGCCTCACCGCCGGGCGCGACTTCCACCTCGCCTGCTCCCCCGGCCGCCACGACCCCGGCAACCGCACCCACCACTACGCCAACACCCCCAAGGTCATCGGCGGCCTCACCCCCGCCTGCACGGAGGCGGCCGCCGCGTTCTACAACCGCCTCACCGACAAGGTCGTCCGCGCCCGCGGCCTCCGCGAGGCCGAGACCACCAAGCTGCTGGAGACCAACTACCGCCACCTCAACATCGCGCTGATGAACGAGATGGCGGTCTTCTGCCATGACATCGGCGTCGACCTGTGGGACGTCATCCGCTGCGCCGAAACCAAACCGTTCGGCTTCCAGTCCTTCCGCCCCGGCCCCGGCGTAGGCGGCCACGCCGCCCCCATCGACCCCAACTACCTCGCCTACAAGGGGCGTTCACCGGGCCACCCGCTCCGCATGGTGGAACTCGCCCAGGAGGTCAACGGCCGGATGCCCCGCTACGTCATCCAGCGCTGCGCCACCCTCCTCAACCACCACGGCAAATCGGCCCGCGGCGCCCGCATCCTGCTGCTCGGCGTCACCTACAAGCCGGACATCGCCGACCTGACCGGCTCCCCGGCCCGCGAGATCGCCTCCCGCCTGATGGAACTGGGTGCCCACCTCACGTACCACGACCCGTACGTCCCCCAGTGGAACGTCCTGGACCGCCCCGTCCCCCGCGCCGACTCCCTCTACGAAGCGGCTGCCGCCGCCGACCTGACTGTCCTGCTCCAGGCCCACCGCACGTATGACCTCCAGGGGCTGTCGGTGAAGGCCCAGCTCCTCCTGGACACCAGGGGGGCTACGCCTGCCGGTGCGGCGCATCGGCTCTAGCCTTTCGCCTCCGGCGGGGGTGGGTTGTGTTTGGGCGGGGGCGCCTGTGGCTCTGTGGTGGTGCCGGTGGCTGACCTCCGGGGCCTGTGTTGTGGACTGCTTCGCTTTACGTCCACAACACAGGCCCCTCCGGCCCACCCCCTCCCGCTCGGATCGGCACCCCCGCCCGGTGGGAGGAATGGTCAAAAAGCCAGAAGCTCGGCCGCGTCACACTCCGGCCGAGCTTCTGGCTTTTGTCTTTGACTCTTCCCCCCACCGGGGTGGGGCCCCACAACTACGGGAGGGGGCAGGGGCGGAGGGGTGGGTGTGTGGACGTAAAGCGAAGCAGTCCACACACCCACCCCGGAGCCCCTGCCCCCGCCACCACCAACACAGCCACCGGGCCCCACCCCACAACCCACCCCTTCCGCTCCCGCCGAAGGCGGGAAAAAACCCACAGAAGAGGCACGGCGGGAAACCCGGCAACGTGGGAATCACCGCCGAGGCGCGACCGTGACCTCCACCCGCTGGAATTCCTTCAGCTCCGAGTACCCGGTCGTCGCCATCGCCCTTCGCAACGCCCCGAAGAAGTTCATCGAGCCATCGGGAACCGTGGACGGCCCCAACAGCACCTCCTCCGTCGTGCCGACCGCACCGAGGTCCATCCGCTTGCCGCGCGGCACGTCCTCGTGCACGGCTTCCATGCCCCAGTGGTGGCCGCGGCCGGGCGCATCGGTGGCGCGGGCCAGCGGGGAGCCCATCATCACGGCGTCGGCGCCGCAGGCGATCGCCTTGGGGAGGTCGCCGGACCAGCCCACGCCACCGTCGGCGATGACGTGGACGTAGCGGCCGCCGGACTCGTCCATGTAGTCACGGCGGGCGGCCGCGACATCGGCGACGGCGGTCGCCATCGGGACCTGGATGCCCAGGACGTTACGGGTGGTGTGCGCGGCGCCGCCGCCGAAGCCGACCAGCACACCGGCCGCGCCGGTCCGCATCAGGTGCAGCGCCGCGGTGTACGTGGCACAGCCGCCGACGATGACCGGGACGTCCAGCTCGTAGATGAACTGCTTGAGGTTCAGCGGCTCGGCCGCGGAGGAGACGTGCTCGGCGGAGACGGTCGTGCCGCGGATGACGAAGATGTCGACGCCGGCGTCCACGACGGCCTTGGAGAACTGGGCCGTGCGCTGCGGGGAGAGGGCCGCGGCGGTCACCACGCCCGCGTCCCGCACCTCCTTGATGCGCTGGCCGATCAGCTCTTCCCTGATCGGCGCGGCGTAGATCTCCTGGAGCCGCTTGGTGGCCGTGGGGCCGTCCAGCTCCGCGATCTCGGCGAGCAGCGGCTCCGGGTCCTCGTACCGGGTCCACAGGCCCTCGAGGTTGAGGACGCCCAGGCCGCCCAGCTCGCCGATGCGGATGGCGGTCTGCGGCGAGACCACCGAGTCCATGGGAGCGGCCAGGAAGGGCAGCTCGAAGCGGTAGGCGTCGATCTGCCAGGCGATCGAGACCTCCTTCGGGTCGCGGGTGCGGCGACTCGGTACGACGGCGATGTCGTCGAATGCGTATGCCCGGCGGCCGCGCTTGCCGCGCCCGATCTCGATCTCAGTCACGTGTGTGGCCTTTCCCTCTACGTCTGCCGTACCAGTATCCCCGACACGCCGAAGCCCGCGGCCGGGGTGCGGCCACGGGCTTGTGCACGCGTACGGGCGGTGCCGTACGCGCAGGTCAGCGCCGAGTGTAGTTCGGAGCCTCGGTGGTCATCTGGATGTCGTGCGGGTGACTCTCCTTGAGACCCGCGGAGGTGATGCGCACGAAGTGGCCCTTCTCCTTGAGCTCGGGGATGTCGGCGGAGCCGACGTAGCCCATGGAGGCCCGCAGACCGCCGACGAGCTGGTGGGCGACCGAGGAGAGCGGGCCGCGGTAGGGCACCTGGCCCTCGATGCCCTCGGGGACCAGCTTGTCCTCGGAGAGCACGTTGTCCTGGAAGTAGCGGTCCTTGGAGAAGGAGCGGCCCTGGCCGCGGGACTGCATCGCGCCCAGCGAGCCCATGCCGCGGTAGGACTTGAACTGCTTGCCGTTGATGAAGACCATCTCGCCGGGCGACTCCTCGCAGCCGGCCAGCAGCGAGCCCAGCATGACGGTGTCCGCGCCGGCCGCGATGGCCTTGGCGATGTCGCCGGAGAACTGGAGGCCGCCGTCACCGATCAGCGGTACGCCCGCGGCGTGCGCGGCCTGTGCCGCCTCGTAGATCGCGGTGACCTGCGGGACACCGACACCGGCGACCACGCGGGTGGTGCAGATGGAGCCGGGACCGACCCCGACCTTGATGCCGTCGGCGCCCGCGTCGATCAGCGCCTGCGCGCCGTCGCGGGTGGCGACGTTGCCGCCGACGACATCGACGCTGATGTTGGACTTGACCTTGGCGATCATGTCGAGGATGCCGCGGCTGTGGCCGTGCGCACTGTCGATGACGAGGAAGTCGGCACCGGCCTCGACCAGCGCCTGCGCCCGGTCGTACGCGGAGTCGCCGACGCCCACCGCGGCACCGACGACCAGCCGGCCCTCGGAGTCCTTGGCGGCGTTCGGGTACTTCTCCGCCTTGACGAAGTCCTTGACCGTGATCAGGCCCTTGAGCACGCCCGCGTCGTCGACCAGCGGCAGCTTCTCGATCTTGTGGCGGCGCAGCAGCTCGATGGCGTCCTCGCCGGAGATGCCGACCTTGCCGGTGACCAGCGGCATCGGCGTCATGACCTCGCGGACCTGACGGCTGCGGTCCATCTCGAAGGCCATGTCGCGGTTGGTGACGATGCCCAGCAGCTTGCCCGCGGCGTCGGTGACCGGCACCCCGCTGATGCGGAACTTGGCGCACAGCGCGTCGGCCTCGGCGAGCGCGGCGTCCGGGCGGACCGTGATGGGGTCGGTGACCATGCCGGACTCGGAGCGCTTGACCAGGTCGACCTGGTTGGCCTGGTCCTCGATGGACAGATTGCGGTGCAGTACGCCCGCGCCGCCCTGCCGTGCCATCGCGATGGCCATGCGCGCCTCGGTCACCTTGTCCATCGCCGCCGACAGCAGCGGGATGTTCACGTTGACATTGCGCGAGACCCGGGACGCGGTGCTCACCGCGTTCGGCAGCACCTCCGACGCACCGGGCAGCAGCAGCACGTCGTCGTATGTCAGCCCGAGCATGGCGAATTTGGCGGGCATACCGTCGACGTTGTCACTCATGACACCTTCCCCAATGCTCTTGCCTCAGCGCGGACTCCCATGCTAACGGCCTAAGGAAGTGTCCCAATCCACGAGCGATGAGGGCCTCGTCACTTGTGTATTTCTACGGCGAATCCCCGCCGCGGAGACCAGGAATCTGCTACTGCTCGGCGAGCGCCCGCAGCCTGCTCAGCGCACGGTGCTGGGCGACCCGGACGGCACCGGGCGACATCCCCAGCATCTGACCGGTCTCCTCCGCCGTCAGCCCGACGGCGACCCGCAGCAGGACCAGCTCGCGCTGGTTCTCCGGAAGGTTCGCCAGCAGCTTCTTGGCCCACTCCGCGTCGCTGCTCAGCAGCGCCCGCTCCTCGGGGCCGAGGGAGTCGTCCGGCTGCTCCGGCATCTCGTCGGACGGCACTGCCGTGCTGCCCGGATGCCGCATCGCCGCCCGCTGCAGATCGGCGACCTTGTGGCCGGCGATGGCGAAGACGAACGCCTCGAAGGGCTTGCCGGTGTCGCGGTAGCGCGGCAGCGCACAGAGCACCGCGACACACACTTCCTGTGCCAGATCCTCGACGAAGTGCCGGGCATCACCCGGCAGCCGCGACAGCCGGGTGCGGCAGTAGCGCAGGGCGAGGGGGTGCACATGGGCCAGCAGATCGTGGGTGGCCCGCTGGTCACCCTCGACGGCGCGGGCGACGAGATCGCCGATTTCCTGCTTCCCGTCCTCACGCATCGGACCATGGTGCCTTGGCGCCGCACGATCCGCGGCATCAGGTCCGTACTTGTGCACTGAAGCGTTATGCGCGGCAGGTGCGCCGGCTGTCATGTCCTGCGCCCTCCCCTCGTGCCCGACCGACCCGTCCCCGAGGAACTCCATACCTCAAGGATGCGGCACCGCGCGGCGAATCGAACCGCCGGCGGACGCGGCGGCCTGCGGGGCACCCTGCCACCCCGCCCGCCGCAGGGCGGGCGGGGATCTTCACTCCCCCGCATCGCTGCACGTCATCACGCCTTAGCGGACCAGTCCCCAGCGGAAGCCCAGGGCCACCGCATGCGCGCGGTCCGAGGCGCCGAGCTTCTTGAAGAGGCGCCGGGCATGGGTCTTGACGGTGTCCTCGGAGAGGAACAGCTCACGGCCGATCTCGGCGTTGGAGCGGCCGTGACTCATGCCCTCCAGCACCTGGATCTCCCGCGCGGTGAGCGTCGGTGCGGCGCCCATCTCGGCGGACCGCAGCCGCCGCGGGGCGAGCCGCCACGTCGGGTCGGCCAGCGCCTGGGTCACCGTCGCCCGCAGTTCGGCGCGCGAGGCGTCCTTGTGCAGATAGCCGCGGGCACCGGCGGCGACCGCGAGCGCGACACCGTCCAGATCCTCGGCCACCGTGAGCATGATGATCCGGGCGCCGGGATCGGCGGACAGCAGCCGGCGCACGGTCTCGACACCGCCGAGACCGGGCATCCGTACGTCCATCAAAATAAGGTCCGAGCGATCGGCGCCCCAGCGGCGGAGGACTTCCTCGCCGTTGGCCGCGGTCGTCACGCGCTCGACGCCGGGCACGGTCGCAACCGCCCGACGGAGCGCCTCTCGGGCAAGCGGGGAGTCGTCGCAGACGAGGACGGATGTCATGACCGTCCTCCGCAGCTGATGCGCGTCACCTTGAGCCTCCAGGCTGGTACGTATCGTCACCTGTTGCGATTGACGGCCTCGGACACCTGCCCTACGGCTAACTCTGCCAATCGCCTCCGCACACTCAACGACGGTCACTCGAAAGAGTTACGGCTTCGGCGACCGAGTTCAGCACGCTCCGTGAGGAGCCGGATACGCAGACGACTCAACGGGCGACCGGCATCCGCGCGTGCACCCTATGCCCTATTTGGCTCTCTTTCTTCCATTTTCGTGGTGACTGTGACTAGATTCGCAATGAGTCATATTTACATCTACTTCGACAGTAGATGTACCGTCGTGAGCACCGAGCCCGCATCAGCATCGCTTCGAGGGGACAAGCAATGGCAGATTTCTCCCGCCTCCCGGGCCCGAACGCCGACCTGTGGGACTGGCAGCTGCTGGCCGCCTGCCGTGGCGTGGACAGCTCCCTCTTCTTCCATCCGGAGGGTGAGCGCGGAGCGGCCCGCAGCGCGCGTGAGACATCGGCGAAGGAGGTCTGTATGCGCTGCCCGGTACGGGCCGAGTGCGCGGCGCATGCACTGGCCGTCCGCGAGCCCTACGGGGTCTGGGGCGGCCTGACGGAGGACGAACGCGAGGAGCTCATGGGCCGGGCCCGCCACCGGCTGATCCCCGCGTCCTCCATGACCGGTCACGCGGGTGCCTCGGGCGCCTGACCCACGGGAGCGGATCGTTCCTGAAGAAACGTTCCTGCAAGTGCCGTGCACCTGCGGGCTCGGGTGGGAGATTGCTGCGGTGAGCGGCGGGTCGGGTGCGGCCGGGCGCGGCGACGGAGGCAGGGCGGGCGGCGTCGGCGCGCCGGAAACCCGCAGAAGGGCGGAGCCGGAGCGGCCGTGTGCGCGGGTCCCCTCAGCGCCCCGCGGCGTCCGCCAGCTGGTCGAGCGTGGCCTCGACGGCGGGGACGTGCGCCAGATCCGGCAGCGTGAGCGCGACGATCTCACGATGGACGGCGGGCTCCATCCGTACGGCCGTGGCTCCCTTGAGGCGTACCGACGTCAGGGTCAGCTCGGGCAGCGCGGCGACCCCCAGGCCGACGCCGACCAGGCCGATCACCGCGGGATAGTCGTCCGTCGCGAAGTCGATGCGCGGGGTGAAGCCCGCGCTCTCACACACCTCCACGAGATGCCGACGGCAGCGCGGGCAGCCCGCGATCCAGGGCTCGTCGGCCAGCTCGGAGAAGTGCGCGCTCTTCGCCCTCGCCAGCCGGTGACCGTCCGGCACCAGGCCCACCAGCCGGTCCGCCAGGATCGGCCGGACCACCAGGTCGTCCCACTCGGCCGCGGCTGCCGGGTCCGCACCGCGCACTTCCGGATAGCGGAAGGCAAGGGCGATCTCACAGTCGCCGTTGCGCAGCATCTCGATCGAGCGCGGGGGCTCGGCCTCGACCAGCGAGACCCGGGTGCCCGGGTGCGCGGCGCGCATGGCCGCCAGGGCGGTCGGGACCAGCGTCGAGCTGCCGGAGGGGAAGGACACCAGCCGCACCCGTCCGGCGCGCAGGCCGGCGATGGCCGCGATCTCCTCCTCGGCGGCGGTGAGGCCGGCGAGGATGCCGACGGCGTGCCGCACGAGCGACTCGCCCGCCTGGGTCAGCCGCATCTCCCGGCCCGTGCGGACCAGCAGCGGGGTGCCGGCGGACTGTTCCAGCGCCTTCATCTGCTGGCTGACGGCCGGTTGGGTACAGCCCAGTTCGCGCGCGGCGGCGGAGAACGAACCGGTCCGGGCGACCGCACGCAGCACACGGAGATGACGGGCCTCGATCATGCCTCAAGCATAAGCGAGTCTTGGGTTGATCGGGAAAAAGTGCATCGATGCTTTTGGGCGGCTGCTCGGTACGGGGTATCCGCCCGCTCCCGTGACCATGACGGGCGGCGAACGGGGAAGAAGGTCAGGAGGCCCTCCGGGGTCACGCCGAGCGACCGACGGAGCGCCGCATGAAGCTGCTGACCGTGAATGTGGGGCGGCCCGCACCCTCCGGGCACACCGACGCGGTGGGTGGCACGGGTATCGACAAGCGGCCCGTGGACGGCCCGGTGGCGGTGACCGCCCCGGGACCCAAGGGCACCGGCGGCAGCGGGCTGGCCGGTGACGCGGTGGTCGACCTGCGCCATCACGGCGGCGACGACCAGGCCGTTTACGCCTACTCCCGGGAGGATCTGGACGACTGGGAGCGGGAGCTGGGCCGCGAGCTGGCCAACGGGTCGTTCGGCGAGAACCTCACCACGGCAGGGGTGGAGGTCACCGGAGCGCTGATCGGTGAGCGCTGGCGGGTCGGTCCGCGGCTGCTGCTGGAGGTGAGCTGTCCGCGCATTCCCTGCCGGACGTTCCAGGGGTGGCTGGGCGAGCACGGCTGGCTGAAGCGGTTCACCCAGGCTGCGGTGCCCGGTGCGTATCTGCGGGTGATCGAGCCGGGCGAGATCCGCGCCGGGGACGCCGTCGAGCTGGTGCACCGCCCGGCGCACGAGGTGAGCATCCAGCTGATGTTCCAGGCCCTGACCCTGCGTCGGGAGTTGCTGCCGCGGCTGCTGGAGGCGGGTGGGGCGCTCCCGGAGGAGGCGCGGCGGCGGGCGGTGGCGTACGGGGAGCGACGGAGCGGCTGAGTCCCGGGACCGGGCGGCCGGCACGCGCGGTGCGGGGCGCTCGGAGGGCAAGGGGCGTGCGGGCGAGGGGCGATGGGTTGCCGGCCCGGACGGCGGGCGGCGCGGCGGCGGCCGGACGGGGTGGCCGAGTCGGTGGGGTTGGGGCTCGGGCCCCGCGGCCGGGGCGGATAGCGTGCCCGTATGACGACTGCACTGATCACAGGAGCCACGGCGGGCATCGGGGCGGCGTTCGCCCGACGGCTCGCGAGCGACGGCCACAGCGTGGTGCTGGTGGCCCGTGACGAAAAGCGACTGCACGAGCAGGCCACCGAGTTGCACGACCGGCACGGCATCGAGGCGGAGGTGCTGAGCGCCGACCTGGCCACCGAGGAGGGCATCGCGGCCGTCGAGGCACGGCTCTCGGACACCAGGCACCCGGTGGATCTGCTGGTGAACAATGCCGGCTTCGGCAACAAGGGCGAATACCTCGAAGTCCCGATGGCCGACGAGCTGACGATGCTGAAGGTGCACTGCGAGGCCGTACTGCGGCTGACCACGGCCGGGGTGCGCGGGATGCGGGACCGCCGGCGGGGCGCGGTGGTCAATGTGGCGTCGGTGGCGGCGTTCGTACCGCGCGGCACCTATGGCGCGAGCAAGGCGTGGGTCGTGCAGTTCACCCAGGGCGCCGCGCGGGATCTGGCGGGCAGCGGGGTGCGGCTGATGGCGCTGTGCCCCGGGTTCGTACGAACCGAGTTCCATGAGCGGGCCGGGATGGGGACGGACAACATCCCCGGATGGATGTGGCTGGACGCGGACAAGCTCGTCGATGCCGCGATGAAGGACCTGACGCGGGGGAAGTCGCTGTCCATTCCGGATCCCCGGTACAAGGCGCTGATGGGCGCGGTGAAGCTGGCGCCCCGTGGGGTGCTGGGTGGGGTCACCTCGCGTACGGGCCGGAAGTTCGGGCCGCGCTGACGCACGGTCGCCTTCCGTGCCGGCGGGCGCGGCGCCGTGGGGGCGCGCCGGGCCTGAGTACGGGGGTACGGAGAGCCGTGACGGCAGGGAGTGGTGACGGCGGGCGGTGACGGGCCGGGGCCGGAGTCCGGGGATGCTGCGCCTCATGGCCGGGACACCTGCCCTGGCGTGCCGTCATCCTCCGTGCCCGGCAGGGGCAGATCCACAGGGGTGCGGGTGCCGTCCTGCCAGGTGACTTCCATGCCGTGACGGGTGAGGCGGGTGGTGGCCAGGGTGTGGACGGGGGCCGGGTCCGGCTCGTCGGTCAGCGATGCCAGGGCCACGAAGAGGGTGCCCCCGGGGTCGGCGGTGACGGTGCCCTCCACGGCGAGGGTTTCGGTACGGGGGCCGATGAGGGTGCTTCCCGTAGGAGCGCGGCGGGGTGGGGTGTCGTAGCCGTGGACGGGGTGGAGTTGGGCGGTGGGGCCGTCGGGGGTGGTGGCCCAGCCGGTCTGGCGGACGCGGGTGCCGGGGGCGGCGCCGGTGACCCGGTGGGCGCGGAGTTCGGCGCGGCCGTGGACGAGGGTGGCGGACAGGATCCGGATGCCGGTGAGTTCGGTGCCGTCGGCGTGACGCGGGGTGTGGACGGAGGAGGCCCGGTCGGGTCCGGCGGCGTGCGGGGTGGCGGGGCCGCGGGTGGTGGGGCGCCCGTCGAGGAGCAGCGCGAAGTGGTTGTCGGGCGGGGCCGGGTCCCCGGCGGTGGGCGCCGTGGGGCCGGTGCGGGTGGAGTAGGCGAAGCGGGCGTAATAGGGGTCGGGGGTGCTGCGGACGGAATTGCTGCCGTGGTTGTGGAGACGGACCAGGCCGTCGGAGACGGTGGACTGGAGCAGCAGGCCCGTGGTGCCGAAGGGCCCGGCGGCGTCGGCGGTTTCGGCCGGGAGCGCCTCCTCGGGGGCGGTCCAGGCGGGATGGCCTGCGGGGAGCAGCAGCCCGAGGAAGCCCTTGGCCGCCCAGTACGGCGAGGCCGGACCGGAGTAGCTCTGGAGCATCGGTGCGTACGGCCCGTACCAGCCGAGGGGTAACAGGCCGTCCCGGGTGAGGGCGCCGCGGTCGAGGAAGTGCCGCACGGCGCCGGAGGCGAGGCGGCGGGTGGCTCCGGGGGTGAGCGGGGTGTGGCCGGTGAGGGCGCCGAGCCACGGGGCGGCCGCGGCGGCGAAGCGGTAGGTGAGGGAGCGGCCGAAGGGCAGGGGTGCGCCATGGGTGTCGAAGAGGCGGGTGCAGGCGTCCAGTTGGGCGTGCAGTCGGGGCCCGTGGGTCGCCAGCAGGGTCCGGTCGGCCGCCAGATGGGCATGCAGGACCGGGTAGAAGTGCAGCGCCCAGCCGTTGTAGTGGTCGAAGGCGCGGTTGTCGCCGTCCGCGTACCAGCCGTCGCCCCGGTACCAGTCCTCGATGCGGGTCAGCGCACGGTCGATGGCCGTGCCGGCACGCTCGGTCTCGATGCCCGCGTCGCGGAGGAAGCCGCCGACGGTGAGGCCGAAGAGCCACCAGTTGTTGTCGACGGGGGACGGGCCCAGGGCCGGCAGCAGCCACTCGACGACGCGGGTGCGGACGTTCTCGTCGAGGGTGTCCCACAGCCATCGCCGGGTCAGGCGCAGCCCGAGGGCGAGCGAGGCGGCCTCGACACGGGCCTGGCGGACGGTGTCGATGCGGGGCCAGGAATCCGGATCGGCGGGGGTCAGTTCGCGTGCGCCGCCGGGCCTTCGGGTGCCCGCGGCGAGACCTTCGGCGTAACGGGGGAGGTGGCCGTGCGGGTCGTGGCCGTCGTCGCCGGCCACGCGGAGCGCGGCGAGCAGGAACGTACGGGCGAAGCCTTCGAGGCCGTCCGAGCGGGGACCGGAGGAGCTGGGGCGGGCTCCGGGGAGGACGATCAGGCCGTGGCGCGGGGAGGCATGGCGGGCGGTGGCCCGCAGCAGGGCGTCGGCCGTCGCCTCCCAGTGGGCCCGGGTCCAGCCGGTGTACGGACTGCGGCGGCGGTCCTCGGGCGGCAGCGCCCAGGGCGGGTGGCACGGAGGAGGCCGGCGGCGCGCGGCGGGAGGTTCGGGCTGCGGCTCGGGCTGCGGCTGGGTCATGGCTCCCCCTGACGCGGTGGGCGGTGGCCGGGTGCCGGCATCCTTCAGCCGCGACTGACCACACGTCAATCGGGCGTCCGGCCCTCGCTTTCCCTTCCTCCTGCGCCCTTCACTCCCCCACTCCCGCACTCCTCCACCCCCTCCCCTTCGGCACCGGTCCGCTCCTCGCCGTCCACTCCCGACGGTCGCCACCGCCGGCCCCGCGGCGACACACTGGAGGTGCCGCTCCCGCCACCGGTGGCGGCAGGTGACGCGCACTGACGGGCGACCGCGAAGGAGCACGTTCCTCACTATGCACCCGACCCCTGACCACGCCGCCGGACCTGTGGAAAACCCTCCTGCCCGGCCCGCCCTGCTGCTGTCGATGGAGCCCGGCGTCGCCGGCCGGCTGCTCGATACCCGCCATCGCACCCGCCTGACGGCCCTGGCCCGTACCGACCCGTCACTCGTCGCCCACGACCTGACCGGCCCCACCCCCGCGGTCGCCGCCGCCCTCGCCGAGGCCGAGGTCCTTCTCACCTGTTGGGGCGCCCCGCCGCTCACCCGCGCCGTCCTGGCCGCGGCGCCCCGGCTGCGCGCCGTCATCCACGCCGCCGGCTCGGTACGGCACCACCTCACCGACGCCTGCTGGGAGCGCGGTATCGCCGTCAGCTCGGCCGCCGCCGCCAACGCACTCCCGGTCGCCGAGTACACGCTCGCCGCGATCCTCTTCGCCAACAAGCGCGTGCTGCACTCCGCCCACCGCTACCGGGGCCTGCGCGCACCGCACGACTGGCCGCACGAACTCGACGGCGCCGGCAACCACCACCGCACCGTCGGCGTCATCGGCGCCTCCCGCATCGGACGCCGCGTCATCGCGCTGCTGCGCCCGTTCGACCTGCGCGTGCTGCTGTACGACCCGTACGTGGACGCCGACGAAGCCGCCCGGCTCGGCGTGACACCGGTCCCGCTCGACGCGCTCTGCGCCGGCAGCGACCTCGTCACCGTGCACGCCCCGCAGCTCCCCGCCACCCGCCATCTGCTCGGCGCACCCGAACTGGCCCGGATGCCCGACGGCGCCACGCTGATCAACACCGCCCGCGGCTCCCTGGTCGACCCGGACGCGCTGCTCCCCGAGCTGGTCAGCGGCCGTCTGCACGCCGTCCTCGACGTCACCGAGCCCGAACTCCCGCCGCCCGGCTCACCGTTGTGGGACCTCCCGAACGTCCTGCTGACCCCCCACGTGGCGGGCTCCCTGGGCACCGAACTCCACCGCCTGGCCGACCACGCCCTCGACGAACTCGAACGCTACGCACACGGCCGCCCCTTCAGCGACCCCGTACTGCCGGAGCATCTGCACCGCTCGGCATAGCGCAACGGGCCGCGTGCGCCGTTCGACATGAGCACGACGGGCCGTGGGGCTCCCCTCCAGACCCGCCCACCCCCCGAAGGGGGGTGGGCGGCGGGGAAACAACACGCCCAGGGGGTGGGCGGCGGGGAAACAACACACCCAGGGACGAGCGACGGAAGACACCACCCCCGGGACCGGACCCCCGAGATCCGAGGCCGCCCCCGGGAACAGAGCCACGGCCCCCTCCCCGAAGACCCCGAACACCCCCGGGAAGCCCGGAACGCCCCCGAAACCCCCGAAATAACGAAAAACCCGAAAAACACGAAGACCCAGCCCCCGCCAAAGCGGAAACCGGGTCTTCGGTGGACGGTCCACGGCAGGCCCGCAGGCCCACCGTCACCGTGTCAGCTCACGTCAGTGCGAGTGCCCGTGGCCGTGGCCGGCATCGGCCGAGTCGTCCTCGGCGGGCTTCTCGACGACCAGGGTCTCGGTCGTCAGCAGCAGCGACGCGATCGACGCGGCGTTCTCCAGGGCGGAGCGGGTGACCTTGACCGGGTCGATGACGCCGGCCTTGACCAGGTCGCCGTACTCGCCGGTGGCGGCGTTGAAGCCGTTGCCCTTGTCCAGCTCGGCGACCTTCGCGGTGATGACGTAGCCCTCGAGGCCGGCGTTCTCCGCGATCCAGCGCAGCGGCTCGACGACGGCGCGGCGGACTACGGCGACACCGGTGGCCTCGTCGCCCTCCTTGCCGAGGGAGCCTTCCAGCACCTTGGCGGCGTGGACCAGAGCGGAGCCACCACCGGAGACGATGCCCTCCTCGACCGCGGCGCGGGTCGCGGAGATGGCGTCCTCCAGACGGTGCTTCTTCTCCTTGAGCTCGACCTCGGTGGCCGCACCCACGCGGATGACGCAGACGCCACCGGCGAGCTTGGCGAGGCGCTCCTGGAGCTTCTCGCGGTCCCAGTCGGAGTCGGTGGACTCGATCTCGGCCTTGATCTGCGCGACGCGACCGGTGACGTCGTCGGACTTGCCGCCACCGTCGACGATGGTGGTGTCGTCCTTGGTGACGGTCACGCGGCGGGCGGTGCCGAGCACGTCCAGACCGGCCTGGTCGAGCTTGAGGCCGACCTCCTCGGCGATGACGGTGGCACCGGTGAGGGTGGCGATGTCGCCGAGCATGGCCTTGCGGCGGTCACCGAAGCCGGGGGCCTTGACGGCCACGGCGTTGAAGGTGCCACGAATCTTGTTGACGACGAGGGTCGACAGGGCCTCGCCCTCGACGTCCTCGGCGATGATCAGCAGCGGCTTGGAGGCGCCGGCCTGGATGACCTTCTCCAGCAGCGGCAGCAGGTCCTGGATCGAGGCGATCTTGCCCTGGTGGATCAGGATGTACGGGTCCTCGAGGACGGCCTCCATACGCTCCTGGTCGGTGACCATGTACGGCGAGAGGTAGCCCTTGTCGAAGGCCATGCCCTCGGTGAAGTCGAGCTCCAGGCCGAAGGTGTTGGACTCCTCGACGGTGATGACACCGTCCTTGCCGACCTTGTCCATCGCCTCGGCGATGAGCTCGCCGACCTGCTTGTCCTGGGCGGACAGGCCGGCCACGGCGGCGATGTCGGACTTGTCGTCGATCGGGCGGGCGGTCGCGAGGAGCTCGTCGGACACGGCCTTGACGGCGGCGTCGATGCCCTTCTTGAGCGCGGCCGGGGAGGCGCCCGCGGCGACGTTGCGCAGGCCCTCGCGGACCAGCGCCTGGGCCAGCACGGTGGCGGTGGTGGTGCCGTCACCCGCGATGTCGTTGGTCTTGGTCGCCACCTCCTTGACGAGCTGGGCGCCAAGGTTCTCGTACGGGTCGTCGACCTCGACCTCACGGGCGATGGTGACACCGTCGTTGGTGATGGTCGGGGCACCGAACTTCTTGTCGATGACGACGTTGCGGCCCTTGGGGCCGATCGTCACCTTGACGGTGTCGGCAAGCTTGTTGACGCCGCGCTCAAGGGCGCGACGGGCGTCCTCGTCGAACTTCAGGATCTTCGCCATGGGTTGCTTCAAGTCCTCTCATTGCGATCCTCGGCCACGCAGTGGGGACCGCTGTCGCTCAAACGAACTGCGCCCCTGCCCCGGGTTGTTTAGACGCGGGAACCAGGGGCGCAGATCACGGCAAATCTGGTGACTTACTTCTCGACGATCGCGAGAACGTCGCGAGCCGAGAGAACGAGGTACTCCTCGTTGTTGTACTTCACCTCGGTGCCGCCGTACTTGCTGTAGAGAACGACGTCGCCGACGGTGACGTCGAGCTCGACGCGCTTTCCGTCTTCGACACGGCCCGGGCCCACGGCCAGGACGACGCCCTCCTGGGGCTTCTCCTTGGCGGTGTCCGGAATAACCAGGCCTGAAGCCGTGGTCTGCTCGGCGTCGAGCGGCTGGACCACAATGCGGTCCTCGAGCGGCTTGATGGCAACCTTGGAGCTGGCGGTCGTCACGATCCGACCTCCCCCTTCGGAGATCTCACGGGGTTAACTGTCTGAGGTGGCGACCAGGTCGATCCGTCGTCGCGGGTGCCGGACCTGCCCGTCGCTGTATGTCTGGCACTCCCCACTGGAGAGTGCCAACGCCGAGACTATGACGCGGTTAGCACTCGGTCAAGCGGAGTGCCAGCGCGGCGGGGGGAGGTTCCGCCGTCACCGGTTGACCCGCCCCGCGAAGACGCGACTCCCGGCGCCCGTTTGCGGCCCATCTGGGGCGGGATCCGGGCGGGTTCGGGGCCTCGCTCCGACCGGTTTCCGTCAAATCGGACACACCTTCCCTTCCCTCGCAACCACGTCACCGGCTGCCTCGTCTACCTCCCCGGCTGCCGAACCGGCGAACCGGGCGCACTCCCGGACGGCCGGCGGCCTCGACGACCGATGGCGGAGGACTCCCGTGCGTGGACTGACCAGCGTTCCCCGGGCTGCCGGGCGGCCGGAGAGCGACGCCGAACGCACCATGACGTTCGCCGCGCTGGCCCAGGCACCGGACCGCCGGCGGACCGAGGCGTGGCTGCTCGTCCTCGTCGTCCTGATCGCGGACTTCGGCTACGCCTACACCGGACTGTCGATGACCGGCCGGCTGCCCGGCGGGCTGACCGGCTTCGCCGTCAGCATGTTGTTCGTGGCGCTGGTCCCGCACCTGGTGCTGCGCCGCTACGCGCCGCGCGCCGATCCGCTGATCCTGCCGCTGGCCACGCTGCTGACCGGGATCGGCCTGGTGCTGCTGCACCGTCTGGACGTCACCTATGCGCAAACGCCCCGGCTGAAGATCGCCGAGGCGGCGAGCGGTCAGCTGGTGTGGACGGTGATCGGGGTGGCGACCTGCATCGTCATCCTGCTGGTGCTGCGCGACCACCGCATTCTGCAGCGCTACATCTATCTGACGATGGTGGTCGCCCTGGTGCTGCTGATGGCGCCGGCCTTCTTCGGCGCCGACATGTACGGCGCCAAGCGCTGGATCCTGCTCGGCCCGCTGTCGCTGCAGCCCGGCGAGTTCGTGAAGATCATGATCTCGGTGTTCTTCGCGGGCTATCTCACCGTCAACCGCGATGCGCTGGCGCTGGCCGGACGGCGGGTCCTGGGCGTCCAGCTGCCCCCGGGACGGCAGCTCGCGCCGATCTTCACGATCTGGGTGATCAGTCTGCTGGTGCTGGTCTTCGAACGGGACCTGGGCACCTCGCTGATCTTCTTCGGGGTCTTCGTGATCATGCTCTACATGGCGACCGAGCGCACCAGTTGGGTGCTCTGCGGCCTCGCCATGGCCGTGGTCGGGGCCACCGTCGTCGGCTCGACGGAACCACACGTCAAGGGCCGGATCATGGCCTGGCTGCACCCGATGGACATCTTCCTGCCCAAGGGGCAGCGGCCGCCGGGGCTGATCTCCGACCAGGCCGCGCAGGCGCTGTTCAGCTTCGGCAGCGGCGGCATCTCGGGCAGCGGCCTGGGCCAGGGCCACCCCGAGCTGATCGGCTTCGCCGGCAACAGCGACTTCATCCTCACCACCGTCGGCGAGGAGCTGGGCCTGGCCGGGGTGATGGGCGTCCTGATGCTGTACGTGCTGCTGGCCCAGCGCGGGATGCGGGTCGCCCTGACCGCACGCGACCCGTTCGGCAAGCTGCTGGCGGTCGGGCTCTCCGGGGCGCTGCTGCTCCAGGTCTTCGTCGTCGCCGGCGGGGTCACCGGGCTGATCCCACTGACCGGCAAGGCCCTGCCGTTCCTGGCCAAGGGCGGCTCCTCACTCGTCGCGAACTGGGTGATGGTGGCACTGCTCCTGCGCATCAGCGACCATGCGCAGCGCCGGCGGGAGCCGGCGTAGTTCCCCCACGTTTTTGACTTTCCCGCCGTGGGGTTTCTCGCCGTGTTTCGCCCGCTTCGCGGTGCGCTCGCCGTTGCCTGTCCGCTGCGCTTTGCCTCGGCCCGATTTTGGCTTTCCCGCCGTTGCGCCTGCGGCGGGCGGGGGTCCGCTGCGCGGGGCTGTCGGGGTGCGGTGACGGACCTCCGGGGCCGGTGTGTGGGACTGCTTCGCTTTACGTCCCACACACCGGCCCCTCCGGCCCGCCCCCTCCCGTTGTGGGAAGGGGAAAAGGCCAGTGGGGGTGGCCCCAGCTGGTCCAGCGCGCCTGACAGGTCGTACCGAAACGAACATCCACGGCCCGCCCCCACCCACCTTCACGTACTCCCCCACGGGAGGGGACGGGCCGGAGGGGGTGGGTGTTCGGACGTAAAGCGAAGCAGTCCGAACACCCACCCCCGGAGGCCCGTCACCGCACCCCACACCCACCCGCCCGCCGCAGGCGCAACGGCGAGAAACCACCACGGCGGGACAGCCAACAACGCGGGAAGAAAGCAAAAGCGCAGCGGACCCCCACGGCGGGAAAGACAACAACGTGGGGAGACAATGACACCGTGAATGACCTCGACACTTTCGTCAGCCTGCTCGCCCCGGAGGGACAGGCTCTGCTTGCCGAGTTGCGGGATCACGACCCGGCGGACGAGCTGGCGGCAGCCACCCGGCTGCGCCGCGACCACCCCGCGCCGCTGGTCTCCGCCGCCCTCGGCCAGGCCCGGCTGCGCCAGCGCGCGGCGGCGAAGTTCGGGGCGGACGCGCGGCTGATGTACTTCACGCCGAACGGCGTCGAGCAGTCCACCCGCACCACCGTCGCCGCCCACCGCGCAGCCCGCTTCGCCGCGCTGGGCGTCCGTACGCTGGCCGATCTGTGCTGCGGCATCGGCGGTGACGCGCTGGCGCTGGCCCGGGCCGGGATCCGGGTGCTGGCCGTCGACCGCGATCCGCTGGCCTGCGCGGCGGCCCGGGCCAACGCCGAGGCACTGGGACTCGCCGGGCTGATCGAGGTGCGCTGCGCGGACGTGACCGAGGTGGACACCGCGGGATATGACGCGGTCTTCGTCGATCCGGCACGGCGCAGCAAGGCCCCGGCAAGAGGGGCGGCGCGCAGCGCCTCGGGCAGGGGTGGTGGCCGGGCGACGGGTGGGCGCATCTTCGACCCGGAGGCGTACGCGCCGCCGCTGTCGTGGGCCGTCGAGGCGGCCCGTGCGGCACCGTGCGCGGCGTTGAAGATCGCGCCCGGCGTCCCGCACGACGCCCTGCCCGGGGACGCCGAGACGGAGTGGATCTCGGACGGGGGCGACGTCAAGGAGGCCGTGGTGTGGTTCGGGCCGGCCTCGCAGGGCGCCGACGGCCCGGTCCCGGGCGGCCGCCGCGCCACCCTGCTGCCGGCCGGCCACTCACTGCTGGGCGCGGCGCGGCCGGACCCGCCCGCCTCAGACGAGGCGGACCGTGCCCCCGTGGGGCCGGTCGGGGACTGGCTGTACGAACCGGACGGCGCGGTGATCCGGGCCCACCTGGTCGCGGACGTCGCCCGGCAGCTCGACGGCCGGCTGATCGATCCGACCATCGCGTACATCACCGCGGACCGGCTGACGGCCACGCCGTACGCGACCGCCTACGCGCTCACCGATGTGCTGCCGTTCAACGTCAAGAAGCTCAAGGCCCTGTTGCGCGAGCGCGAGGTCGGGATCGCGGTGATCAAGAAGCGGGGTTCCGCGGTGGAGCCCGAGGAGCTGCGCAAGAAGCTGAAGCTGGGCGGCGGCCGCAACTCCTGCACGATCTTCCTCACCCGGGTCGGCGGCGCCCCCTCGATGCTGCTGGGCCGGCCGGCCGCGGAGGACCCCCGGGAGCCGGTCACGCCAGGTCGGTGAGGTCCTCGGCGTAGATCTGGGAGAGCGGCTGCGGGCCGATGTACTGCTGGCAGGTGCACTGCCCGGCTTCGTACTGCACCGGCCGGTGGTCCTCGTCCCAGACCACCGCCACCTCGACCCGCTCATGGCACTTGCCCCGCTTGTCGTGCTTGGCGAGGTGGTGGGTGCAACCGCACACCGGCTCCGGCTGTTTGTGGGCGGCGGCGAGTGCCTGGCGCTCCTGGCGCGCGGACTCCAGCCGCTCCATCTTCCGTTCGTGCCGGGTGCGCAGCGCCGTCCGGGCGGTGTCGGCGACCTTCGCGAATCCGCCCGCCATGAAGAAGATGAAGACCCACCAGAACCAGTCCACAGCCTGCCGCCTCCCCACGTGCGCGCCCGGTGCTGGTTGCCAGGGTAAGACCTCGGGCCACGCGCCGGGCGGGGGGAGGCAACAGCGCGCGAAGAACGACAAACGAAGTCCCGGCGGCGGCCGCGCCCTCTCAGGAGTAGAGGTTGTGCTTGCTCACCTCGTGGACATGGTCGTGATCGTGGCCATGGCCGGGCTCATGGCCGTGCTCGTGCGCTTCCGGGTCGGCGGACGCCTCGCCGGGGACGTGTGGCTCGGTGACCGGCAGCGACGAGTCCGCGGACAGGTCCCAGTCGGAGGCCGCGCGGCCGCGCGCCACCATCTCCGCGCCCAGGGCGGCGACCATCGCGCCGTTGTCGGTGCACAGCTTGGGCCGCGGCACCCGCAGGGTGATGCCGGCGTCCTCGCAGCGGCGCTGGGCCATCGCCCGCAGCCGGGAGTTGGCCGCCACCCCGCCGCCGATCATCAGGTGGTCCACGCCGTTGTCCTTGCAGGCCCGGACGGCCTTACGGGTCAGCACGTCCACCACGGCCTCCTGGAAGGACGCCGAGACGTCCGCCACCGGCACCTCCTCACCGGCCGCCCGCTTGGCCTCGATCCAGCGGGCGACCGCCGTCTTCAGGCCGGAGAAGGAGAAGTCGTAGACCGGGTCGCGGGGACCGGTCAGTCCGCGCGGGAAGCGGATCGCGTCGGGGTTGCCCTCGCGTGCGTAGCGGTCGATGACCGGGCCGCCGGGGAAGCCGAGGTGGAGGACCCGCGCGATCTTGTCGAAGGCCTCGCCGGCCGCGTCGTCGATCGTCGAGCCCAGGGGGCGTACGTCGGCGGTGATGTCGGGAGCGAGCAGCAGGGAGGAGTGGCCGCCGGACACCAGGAGCGCCATGGTCGGCTCCGGCAGCGGGCCGTGCTCCAGCTGGTCGACGCAGATGTGCGAGGCGAGGTGGTTGACGCCGTAGAGCGGCTTGCCGAGGGCGTAGGCGTACGCCTTGGCGGCCGAGACGCCGACCAGCAGCGCGCCGGCCAGGCCCGGTCCGGCGGTGACCGCGATCCCGTCCAGGTCGGAGGCGGCGACGCCGGCGTCCTTCAGGGCGCGCTGGATGGTGGGGACCATCGCCTCCAGGTGGGCGCGCGAGGCCACCTCCGGCACCACCCCTCCGAAGCGGGCGTGCTCGTCGACGCTGGAGGCGACCGCGTCCGCGAGGAGGGTGTGGCCGCGGACGATGCCGACACCGGTCTCGTCGCAGGAGGTCTCGATGCCGAGGACGAGCGGTCCGCCGCGTGAGTCAGCCATGAGTCTCAAGTTCCTTGTACGGGGGGTGCTTCGGAGGAGGTCTGGGTGGTGCGGCGCATCACCAGGGCGTCGACGTTGCCGGGCTGGTAGTAGCCGCGGCGGAAGCCGACCGGCTCGAAGCCGAAACGCTCGTAGAGGCGCTGGGCGCGGAGGTTGTCGACCCGTACCTCCAGCAGCACCTCGTGGCACTCGAAGTCGGTGGCGGCGCCGAGGAGTTCGGTCAGCATCCGGGAGCCGAGGCCGGAGCCCCACTGGTCGCGGGCGGTGGCGATGGTCTGGATGTCGCCGGTGCCGTCGACGGCGGCCAGTCCGCCGTAGCCGACCAGCCGCTGGGACCGCTCGGCGACGAGATAGCGGCGGTTGGCGTGCGGGCCGCGCGCGTGGGCCAGCTCGGACCAGAACATGCCGGGCGACCAGGCGTCCTCGGGGAACAGCTCCCGTTCCAGCTCCAGCACCGGCGCGAGGTCCCACCAGCGCATCTCGCGCAGCACCAGGCCGCGGTCGGCGGGGCCGTCCGGCGGCGGCGCCGGGGGGCGCGGGTCGGGCGAGGGGCGGACGCTCACCGGGGAGTGACCACCTTGTAGTTGGCCGGGACCTGGGCGTCCGGGCGGCGCAGGTACAGCGGCTGCGGGGGCAGCAGCTCCTCGCCCGCCGCCAGCTTCTGCACGGCCAGCGCGGCCAGCGCGGCGGCGGACTGGTGCTCGGGCCCGTCGCGCCGTACGCCGGTGAACACCTCGTCGTAGAGCAGCGCGCCCGCGCCCACGGCGGGGACGCCGGCCACCTCGGCGGCGATGTCGGCGGGGCGGTCGACGGCGGGCTCGGTCAGCCGGGTCGCCGGGCCGGGCGTCGTGCCGGGCTCGTAGCGCGCCCAGTAGACCTCCTTGCGGCGGGCGTCGGTGGCCACGACGAAGGGCTCGGTCAGCCCGGCGGCGTGGGCGAGGCCGTCCAGCGTGCACAGGCCGTGGACGGGGACGCCGAGCACCGCCCCGAAGGTCGCGGCGGTCACCAGGCCGACCCGCAGGCCGGTGTAGGGCCCCGGGCCCACGCCGACCACGATGTCGCTGACCGCGTCGAGCGTGTGGCCGGCCTCGGCCAGCACCCGGTCGACGGCGGGCAGCAGCAGTTCGCCGTGCCGGCGGGCGTCCACCTGACGGGACTCGGCGAGGACGCCGGATCCGTCGTGGAGCGCGACGGTGACGGCGGGGGTGGCGGTGTCAAGAGCTAGCAGCAGCACGCCCTCAAGACTACGGCTCGGCGGGCGGTCCCCGTTCCGGTGCTACCGTCGCCCCCGTAGTCAGCAGCACGCAGCCCGGCGTCCAGGACCGGGGCTCCCCGCCGGTGGCAGGGAGAGGGAGGAAAGGTGGCACAGCGGTGCCCGCTAAGAGCAGCACGATCGTCACCGCGCTGACGGCGGCGGCCCTGGTCGCGGTCGGGGTGCTCGGGTACCAGGCCTCGGCGTCCGCCCCGGACACCCTCAGCCAGGCCCGTCAGGGCAGCCACCAGGCCCCCAAGGACCACCGGGACCGGCACGACACGAAGGACAAGACCCCCGCCCCGGCCCCGGTTCCCGCGGCCTCCGGCGCGGGACGGCGGATCGTCTACTCGCTCGGCGCGAAGCGGGTCTGGCTGGTCGACGCGAAGGGCACGGCGCAGCGGACGTTCACGGTCACGCCCAGTACGGTCAACCCCCCGCGGGGCGCCTACGCGGTCGGCTCGCGGTCGGTGAGCGTCATGGGCTCCGACGGCATCGCGATCGAGCACGTCGTGCGGTTCGCCGGCGTCAGCGGCGTCACGATCGGCTTCAGCGCCGCCGTGGACGGCTCGCGGCCCGACCCGGGCGCGGGGAAGAAGACCGGCGGCATCCGTGAGTCGCGCGAGGACGGCAAGGCGATGTGGGACTTCGCGCTGCACGGCACCAAGGTCGTCGTCGTCCCCTGACCGCGCGGTACCCGGGCCGCCGTGGTGTCGCCCCTACGGGCTACGCCGCGTCGCGGCCGCCGGTGGACAACGGTCCGGTCCCGGACCCGTCCGCCCCCTCCGGCTCTCCCTGCTCCCGTGGCTCGCCGTCCGGCGCCGCGGTGTCGCTCCGGCGGGCTTCGTCCGCGGCGTCGGGGGGCGTGGAGACGGCGCTGGCCGCGGCGCAGGCCGCCAGCAGTTCATCCATGGTCGGCGTCTCGCGCGCCTCGTGCTCGGCGCGCCCGGCCGCCGCGAGGGCGGCACTCCCGCGCCCGCCGGGCGTGGGAGAGGGCTGGTGGGCGGACATGGACGCCTCCCGGGGCTCCTGGGGCAAAGCGACAGAAGCTAGGCTGGCTACTTAGGCTGACCTAACTAGGGGTCTCTCCCCATGTCACCACGCCCGGTACCGGGTACGCAACATCTTACCGACGGCTTGTCGGAAACTACCGGCCTGCGGCTCGTCCGACCCCCGCGGTATCCGGTCCGCCCGCGGTCAGCAGGTCTCCAGCGCGGGCAGCCCGGCCTCCGCCCAGCGCGCGCCGAGGCCGGTCACCGTCACCTCACGGACATCGTCCGCGTCGGACTCCGGCACCCCGTCGCTCCCCATGGCGCGCCCGATGACCACCTGGAGGCGGTTCTCGGAGAGCTCCTCGACCTTGCCCTCACCCCACTCCACGACCACCACCGACTCCGGCAGCGAGACATCGAGGTCGAGGTCCTCCATCTCGTCCAGGCCGCCGCCGAGCCGGTAGGCGTCGACATGCACCAGCGCGGGGCCGCCGGTCAGCGAGGGGTGGACCCGGGCGATGACGAACGTGGGGGAGGTGACGGCGCCGCGCACGCCCAGGCCCTCCCCCAGGCCGCGGGTCAGCGTGGTCTTGCCGGCCCCCAGCTCACCGGTGAGCAGCACCAGGTCGCCGGGGCGCAGCAGCGGGGCCAGCCGACGGCCCAACTCCTGCATCTGGTCGGGGGACTTGACGGTTACGTGCGCCATCGCGCCGGTGGTGCTCATGCCGCAAATGGTACGGCCCGGACGCGGGGGCGGTCCCGGACCGGGTCCCGGGCGGGCCCGGCGGGCGAGTGGATCATGCCTGGTCGGGGGCCCGGCGGCGGTGTGGAGCGGGCCGGCCGGGCCACCCGGGCGTGGCTCAGGCGCGGGCGTGCCGGGAGCTGCGGGCCGCCGCGCTCGCCCGCTCCACCAGCGACACCAGATGCTCGTTGACCAGCTCGGGCCGCTCCAGCATCACCAGGTGCCCGGCCTCCGGGACACACACCAGCTCGGCGTCGGGCAGCACCTCGGCGATCGTCCGGCTGTGGTCGGCCGGGGTGATCAGATCGCTCTCCCCGGCGAGCACCAGCGCGGGCACCGCGTCGTACGCCACCAGCGCCTCGGTCTTGTCGTGCACCGCGAAGGCCGGGAAGAACTCGGCGACCACATCGATCGGGGTCGCCTCGATCAGCCGCTCGCCGAACCGCGCGATGCTCGGGTCCACCTTCTCCGGCGTCCCGAACGAATAGCGCTTGATCAGCCCCGCGAAGAGATCGGCGGTGGCCCGCCGCCCGCGCTCGACGATCTCGCTCTGCCAGCCCAGCGCCTTGAGCACGCCCGGCGCGAGCCAGTGGAAGGCCTTCATGCCCATCGACGGCAGCCCGTAGGTGACCTCGCTCAGCCGTCCCGCGGACGTGCCGATCAGGGCCACCCCGACCACCCGCTCCGCGACGAACTCCGGGAACTGGTCGGCCAGCGCCATCACCGTCATCCCGCCCATGGAGTGCCCGACCAGCACGATCGGCCCCTCGGGGACCGCGGCGTCCAGCACCGCCTTCAGGTCCCGGCCGAGCAGGTCGATGGTGACCTCCTCGGTGCCGTCGATCTGGCCGTGGCCGCGCGAGGAGCGGCCGTGGCTGCGCTGGTCCCAGTGGACGGTGCGCACCGTGCCGCGCAGCGCCGAGCGCTGGAAGTGCCAGGAGTCCTGGCTGAGGCAGTAGCCATGGCTGAAAACGACCGTCGGGGCCATGGAGCGCCGGCCGAGCGCCGCGGTCAGCCGCTTGCGCAGACCGCTGTGGGCCTCCTGCGCGGCACGGGCCTCCTTGCCGCGGACGGGCTTGGCCGAACGGTCGCCCTTGCCGTTCCTGGCGTTCTTGGCGCCCTTGCCCGCCCGCTCGTCCTTCTCCGGCCGGCCGGGCTCCGGGCCCGGGTCGTCGACCTCGTAGTACAGCTCGGTGCCGTCCTCGGCGATCGCCGCGCCCGGTGTGCCGCGCAGCGTGCCGTACGGACCGGCGGCGTCCAGCGCGAGCCGGGCCCGGCGGCGCATCCCGCGGCCGACCGTCATCCGCTCTATCGCCACCCCGGCCGCGGCACCCGCCGCGACCACGCCGATGGCGGCGCCGGCGATACCGGCGTGCCGGCCCGCCCGCGCCCAGTTGCCGGCGGCCTCGGCCGCCGCCTCCACCGCCTGCGCGGCGGCCTCCTGCCCCTCGGTCATGCCGTACCCCCCGTGAGCGTGCGGTCTCCTCCGGCTTCGCTGCGTGTGGCGCTGTCCACATAGACGCGCGGGACCCGGGTTCCGATCCGGGTGACGATCTCATAGCCGATGGTTCCGGCCACCCGGGCCCAGTCCTCGGCGGTCGGCTCACCGCGGTCGCCGGGGCCGAACAGCACCGCCGGATCGCCCGGCTCGGCGCTGTCGCCGCCCAGGTCGACCACGAACTGGTCCATCGCGATACGCCCGGCGACCGTGCGCCACTTGCCGGCGACCAGCACCGGGCCGCCGTTGGAGGCGTGCCGCGGGATGCCGTCGGCGTAGCCGAGCGGGACCAGCGCCAGGGTCGTCTCGCCGGGGGTCGTGTACTGGTGCCCGTACGACACGCCGTGGCCGCCCGGGACGCGCTTGACCGACGCCAGCGCGGCCTCCAGCGTCATCGCCGGCCGCAGCCCCAGCTCCTGCGAGGTGCCGAGTTCGGGGCTGGGCGAGATGCCGTAGATACCGATACCGGTACGGACCAGGTCGAAGTGCGCCTCGGGGAGGGTCAGCAGCGCCGGGGTGTTGGCGAGGTGCCGGACCTCGGGGCGCAGCCCGGCCCGGCCGGCGATCGCCAACGCCTCGTGGAAGGCGGTCAGCTGGAGGGCGATCGAGGGGTGGCCGGGTTCGTCGGCGCAGGCGAAGTGCGACCAGACGCCGGTGACCCGCAGCGCGCCCGCGGCCTCGGCGGCGCGGGCCGCAGCGGTCAGCT
Source organism: Streptomyces sp. NBC_01454 (assembly GCF_036227565.1). Classification (NCBI taxonomy): domain Bacteria; kingdom Bacillati; phylum Actinomycetota; class Actinomycetes; order Kitasatosporales; family Streptomycetaceae; genus Streptomyces; species Streptomyces sp. NBC_01454. The sequence goes on along the minus strand of NZ_CP109460.1, from coordinate 4,663,465 downwards.
CCGGCCAGTCGGCGGGCGCGCAGCCGTTGCGGCCGAGACCGGTGTCGATCTTGAGCTGGACGCGGGCGGTACGGCCGCACTCCCGCGCCGCCGCGGTCACCTCACGCAGCGCCCACAGCCCGCTCACCGAGATGTCGATGTCCTGCTCGACGGCCGTGCGCCAGGGGCCGCCCGGCGTCCACAGCCAGCACATCAGCCGCCCGGTGTCGCCGGCCGCGCGCAGCGCGAACGCCTCCTCGGGCAGCGCCGTGCCCAGCCAGCCCGCACCGGCCTCACGGGCGGCGCGCGCACAGCGCACCGCCCCGTGTCCATAGCCGTCGGACTTGACCACGGCCATCAGCTCTGCCCGGGGTGCGCGGTCCCTGAGGGCACGCACATTCGACCGCACGGCGGCGAGGTCGATGGTGGCGCGGGCGCGCTTTGCTGTCTCGTTCATCCCCCTCAGTGTCGCAGGCGGCGCCGTGACACCCCGGGGGACGGGCGGGGAAACCGTGCTCACACGCTGGGTTTCCGCCCCCAGACGTACACGACGTCGCCCTTCCTCAGCACTTCCCAGACCCTCCGCGCGTCCGTCATGGTGAGATTGACGCAGCCGTGCGAGCCCGGCCCGGAGTAGATGTCCTCGTAGACGCCGTGCAGCGCCTCCCCGCGGTCGAAGAACTGCGCGTAGGGCATGGACGTGTGGTAGAGGTTCGAGATGTGCCGCCGGTGCCGCAGATAGATCCGGTACGACCCGGTACGGGTCTCCATCGTCGGCGCGCCGGAGCGGATCGTGACCGGCTCGAGGATCACCCGCCCGTCCTGCTGCACCCACATCAGCTGCCGGTTCAGATCGACACAGGCCGTGCGCTCGGCCCGGTCGGGGCAGTGTCCGGCCCGGTTGGGGTCCTTCCTGGCCCGCATCAGCCGCACCATGGCACCGGTGACCGGTCCGGCGAACCCGGTGGCCGGCGCGATGCGGTGCGCCTGCTGGAAGCGCCGGATCGCCCGGCAGTCCCCCTGGCTCTGCCGTCCGTCCACGTCCCGCCGCAGATAGCGCTCCGCCTGCCGCTGGTAGGGCCCGGTGGTCCGGCTGCACGCCGCCGCCCGCAGGCCCTGGGGCGCCGCCTCGGACCGCGGCACGTACTCGAGGTGCGGCCGCCTCGCCCCGTCCGGGGAGACCGCGGGCGCCCGGCCCGGCCGGCCCGGCTCCTGCGGAATGCCGGGTACCAGTCCGGACACCTGCCACGGCGCGGACGACGGCACGGACGACGGGGCGACGGCCACCGCGGACGGTCCGGCGGCGACGAGCAGCGAGGCGCAGACCAGCAGCGCCGAAAAGGTGCGTTTCATGCCCTCACGCATGCCGTGGCCGCGCGGTCGTACAAGCCCGCCGCGCACCAGGTTCGCCCTGGTGCCCGCCCCTTTCCCCCGCGGGGCGTAACGCCTGGCGCGGCAGCTGTCAGCCCGTCACATCCCGCCAGGCCGCGTCCAGATGGGCGGCCACCTCGGAGGCGAGGATGGGGGCGCCCTCCCGTCCGGCCGCCCGGCGCGCGGCCAGCCCGTGCAGATACGCGCCGACGGATCCCGCGTCCCGGGCCGGCAGCCCCGCGGCGAGCAGGGAGCCGGTCACCCCCGACAGCACGTCCCCGCTCCCGGCCGTCGCCAGCCAGCCGGTCCCGGTGGGGTTCACCCGCACCGGACCGCCGGCCGCCGCGACCAGCGTCGTCGAGCCCTTGAGCAGCACCGTGGCACCGAAGGTCCGCGCCAACTCCCGTACGGACGCCAGCCGTGCCGCCTCGACCTCCGCGCGTCCGCACCCGAGCAGCGCCGCCGCTTCCCCGGCATGCGGCGTCAGCAGCGTCTCCGCGCCGCGTTCCCGCACCCGCCGCGGCGTCAGGAACCGCAGCCCGTCCGCGTCCACCAGCACCGGCACGTCCGACGCCAGCACATCCTCCAGCGCGTCCGACTCGTCCCCGATCCCGGGCCCGATCACCCACGACTGCACCCGCCCCGCCTTGTCCGGCGGCCCGGCGTGCACCAGCGTCTCCGGGAAGCGGGCCAGTACCGCGTCCGCGGCCGGGCCGACGTAGCGCACCGCGCCCGCGCCGCCCCGCAGCGCACCGGCCACCGCGAGCACCGCCGCCCCCGGATACCGCGCGGACCCGGCGACCACCCCCACCACGCCCCGCCGGTACTTGTCGCTCTCGGCCGACGGGCGCGGCAGCAGCTCCGCCACGTCCGCGTGCTGCAACGCCTCCATGGCGGCCTCCGCCGGCAGCGTGAGCCCGATGTCCACCAGCCGCAGCGCGCCGGCCCGCTCCCGCGCCGGGTCGGTCAGCAGCCCCGGCTTGTACGCGCCGAAGGTGACCGTGGCGTCGGCCCGTACCGCCTCCCCGCTCACCTCGCCGGTGTCCGCGTCCACCCCGCTCGGCAGATCGACGGCCACCACCGGCGCCGACTCCCGTGCCGCCCGCGCCAGTTGTGCCGCCTCGGGCCGCAGCCCGCCGCGTCCCCCGATCCCGACGATCCCGTCCACCACCAGATCGGCCCGGGCGAGGTCCCGCGGCGCGTCGTCCGACACCCTCCCCCCGGCCGACCGCAGCGCGGCGAGCCCGCCCCGGTGGGCCCGTTCGGGCGACAGCAGCACGGCCACCACCCCGGCCCCCCGGCGGGCCAGCCGGGCACCGGCGTACAGCGCGTCCCCGCCGTTGTCCCCGCTGCCCACCAGCAGCACCACCCGGGCGCCGTACACCCGCCCCAGCAACTCCGCACAGGCCACGGCCAGTCCGGCCGCGGCCCGCTGCATCAGGGCCCCTTCGGGCAGCCGGGCCATGAGCTCTTGCTCGGCGGCCCGCACGGTCTCCACGCTGTAGGCAGTCCTCATAACGCCAAGTCTCGCCCCTCGCCGACGGGGTGCGGCGGATTTCCCACCCCGCGCACAAGAACGGCGCCCGCCCGCCGCGAACGGGGGCGGGCGCCAGGAGGCTCCGGGGAGCGCCCTACCCCTCGGCGATCACCACGGCGGAGGCGACGCCCGCGTCATGGCTCAGCGAGACGTGCCAGGACCGGACGCCGAGTTCCGCGGCGCGCGCCTCGACCGTCCCGCGCACCCGCAGCCGCGGCTGCCCGCTGTCCTCGACGTACACCTCGGCATCGCTCCAGTGCAGCCCGCCCGGCGCCCCCAGCGCCTTGGCCAGCGCCTCCTTCGCGGCGAACCGGGCCGCCAGCGAGGCGGTACCGCGGCGCTCCCCGCTCGGCAGATGCAGCTCCGTGGGCAGGAACAGCCGCTGCGCCAGCTCCGGCGTACGGTCCAGCGCCGCCCCGAAGCGCTCGATCTCCGCCACGTCGATCCCGACCCCGATGATCATTCGACGGTCACCGACTTGGCGAGGTTGCGCGGCTGGTCGACCTCGTTGCCGCGGGCGGTGGCCAGCTCACAGGCGAAGACCTGCAGCGGCACCGTGGACACCAGCGGCTGCAGCAGCACCGGCGTCCGCGGGATCCGTACGAGGTGGTCGGCGTAGGGCACCACCGTCTCGTCGCCCTCCTCCGCGATCACGATGGTCCGCGCGCCCCGGGCCCGGATCTCCTGGATGTTGGAGACGATCTTGTCGTGCAGCACGGACCGTCCGCGCGGCGACGGCACGACCACCACCACCGGCAGATCCTGCTCGATCAGCGCGATCGGCCCGTGCTTCAGCTCGCCGGCCGCGAAGCCCTCCGCGTGCATGTACGCGAGTTCCTTGAGCTTCAGCGCGCCCTCCAGCGCCACCGGATAGCCCACGTGCCGGCCGAGGAAGAGCACCGTGTTCTTGTCGGCGAGGCTGCGCGCCAGCTCCCGTACCGGCTCCATCGTGCCGAGCACCTGCTCGACCTGGGTGCCGATGGCGGCGAGTTCGCGCACCACGGCCCGGATCTCGTCGCCCCACTTCGTACCCCGCACCTGCGCGACGTACAGCGCCACCAGGTAGCAGGCCACCAGCTGGGTCAGGAACGCCTTCGTGGACGCCACCGCGACCTCGGGCCCGGCATGGGTGTACAGCACCGCGTCCGACTCCCGCGGGATGGTCGACCCGTTGGTGTTGCAGATGGCGAGCACCTTCGCGCCCTGCTCACGGGCGTGCCGCAGCGCCATCAGGGTGTCCATGGTCTCGCCGGACTGGCTGATGGCGATGACCAGCGTGTGCCGGTCCAGGATCGGGTCGCGGTAGCGGAACTCGCTGGCCAGCTCGGTCTCGCAGGGGATCCGCGTCCAGTGCTCGATCGCGTACTTGGCGATCATCCCCGCGTGGTACGCCGTCCCGCACGCCACGATGACGACCTTGTCGACCTCGCGCAGCACCTCCGGCGGGATCCGCACCTCGTCCAGGGACAGCACCCCCGAGGCGTCGATCCGGCCCAGCAGGGTGTCCGCGACGGCCTTCGGCTGCTCGGCGATCTCCTTGAGCATGAAGTAGTCGTAGCCGCCCTTCTCGGCGGCCGAGGCGTCCCAGTCGACGTGGTACTCCCGCACCTGCGCGGGCGCCCCGTCGAAGTCGGTGACCGTCACCGCCTCCCGGCGCAGCTCCACGACCTGGTCCTGCCCCAGCTCGATCGCCTCGCGGGTGTGCGCGATGAACGCCGCGACGTCCGAGGCGAGGAACGCCTCGCCGTCCCCGACGCCCACCACCAGCGGGGAGTTGCGGCGGGCCCCCACGACCACGTCCGGCTCATCGGCATGCACCGCGACCAGCGTGAAGGCACCCTCCAGCCGCCGGCACACCTGCCGCATCGCCTCGGCCAGCTCCCCGCAGGACGAGTAGGCCTCGGCCAGCAGATGGGCCACCGCCTCGGTGTCCGTCTCGGACGTCAACTCGTGCCCGCGGTCGGTGAGTTCGGCGCGCAGGGCGGCGAAGTTCTCGATGATGCCGTTGTGCACGACGCAGACCCGGCCGGCGTTGTCCAGATGCGGATGGGCGTTGGCGTCGGTGGGCCCGCCGTGGGTCGCCCACCGGGTGTGCCCGATGCCGGCCGCACCGGCGGGCAGCGGACGGTCCGCCAGCTCCTTCTCCAGGTTGGCGAGTTTGCCGGCCTTCTTGGCCGCGGCCAGTCCGCCGTCGGCGAGCACGGCGACACCCGCCGAGTCGTAGCCGCGGTACTCCAGCCGCTTCAGCCCGGCCAGGACGACATCCAGGGCGCTCTGCCCGCCCACATATCCCACGATTCCGCACATGGAGGCAGCGTACGCTGCGGGCCTGTGCGGCCCGCAGTGGCACGTTGCGGCGGGTCACGGCCGGCTGAATGCGGCCCGTGTCAGTACCCGAGCGCTATCCGGTCGTGTGCCTCACGCACCGTCTCCAGGAACTCCTCGTCCGCCTCCGCGTCCACGCCGAGCCCGCTGACCGGCTCGTAGCGCTCCAGGAAATCGGCGAGGTCCTCGCCCAGATCCTCGTCCGGCAGATCCTCCGCCAGCTCGGCGTACACCCGCGCGGCGAAACAGTCCGACGCGGCCTTCGTACCCCGGCCCCGGACCACACCCGCGGTCCTCCCCCACGGTCGCTGCCCCAGCAGACCGGCCTTACGCGCTCCCACACGTGCCCCCTTGCGTCGTCCACGGCCCTGGGCGGGCGTGTCCCCGCCACCGACCGTACCGGGCAATATCCATTCGGGTACAGACAGCAAGGTGGAGAAGCACCCAAGCCCGTCCTGACGGGCACAACCCCACTCGCAGACGCCAGCGTGGCACCCGGAGGTGAACGGCACGTGACGCCTGCGCACAATGGGCGCGTGCCCTCGACGACCGATCCGCAGCAACGACGCCGCGCCGACAGCTCCCCGTACGTCGATCTGACGCGCGCGCAGTGGAGCGCCCTGCGGGAGAAAACCCCGCTGCCCCTGACGGCCGACGAGGTCGAACGGCTGCGGGGGCTCGGCGATGTCATCGACCTCGACGAGGTCCGCGACGTCTACCTCCCGCTGTCCCGGCTCCTCAACCTCTATGTCGGCGCCACCAGCAATCTGCGCGGCGCGCTGAACACCTTCCTCGGCGACGCGGGCGGCGGCCCCCAGACCGGCACCCCCTTCGTCATCGGGGTCGCGGGCAGCGTGGCGGTCGGGAAGTCCACCACCGCCCGGCTGTTGCAGGCGCTGCTGGCCCGCTGGCCCGAGCATCCGCGGGTGGAGCTGGTCACCACCGACGGCTTCCTCTTCCCCAACGCCGAGCTGCACCGGCGCGGTCTGATGTCCCGCAAGGGCTTCCCGGAGTCCTACGACCGGCGGGCGCTGACCCGCTTCGTCGCGGATGTGAAGTCCGGCCGGGCCGAGGTCTCCGCGCCCGTCTACTCCCACCTGATCTACGACATCGTGCCCGACGAGCGGCTGACCGTACGCCGCCCGGACATCCTCATCGTCGAGGGACTGAACGTCCTGCAGCCGGCGCTGCCCGGCAAGGACGGCCGCACCCGCCTCGGCCTCGCCGACTTCTTCGACTTCTCCGTCTACGTCGACGCCCGCACCGAGGACATCGAGAAGTGGTACCTCGGGCGCTTCCGCAAGCTGCGCGAGACCGCCTTCCAGAACCCGTTCTCGTACTTCCGCAAGTACACCCAGGTCTCCGAGGACGAGGCCCTCGACTACGCCCGGAAGATGTGGCGGACCATCAACAAACCCAACCTGCAACAGAATGTGGCCCCCACGCGCGGCCGCGCGAACCTGGTCCTGCGCAAGGGGCCGGACCACAAGGTGCAGCGGCTGTCGTTGCGCAAGCTCTGAGGAGTACGAACACGTGCTGCATCTGCGACTGATGGTGCCCGCCGACCGTACGGACGAGGTGGTCGAGCTGCTGGAGACGACCGTCGGAACGACCCACCTGGCGGTGCTCAGCGGTGCCGCCCGTGACCCGCAGGGCGATGTGGTGCTGTGCGATGTGGCCCGGGAGGCCGGGAACGGGCTGCTGGCCCGGCTGCGGGCGCTGGACCTGGACAAGACCGGTTCGATCGCGATCGAGCACATCGATCTGTCGCTGTCGCTGCGCGCGGACCGTGCGGAGGAAGAGGCCCCCGGTGAGGGCGCCGACGCCGTCCTGTGGGAGTCGCTGAGCGACGCGACGCACGAGGAGTCGACGCTCTCCGTCACCTACCTGGCGTTCCTGACGCTCGCCACGATGATCGCCGCCTGCGGCGTGGTCCTCGACAACGCGATCCTGATCGTCGGCGCGATGGCGGTGGGGCCGGAGTTCGGACCGCTGGCCGGCTTCTGCACCGCGCTCGTCCGGCGCGCGCCGCGGCTGGCCTGGCGCTCCCTGACGGCGCTGCTCGTCGGGTTCGCGGTGGCGATGGCGGTCACCGTCGGCTTCAGCCTGTTCATGGATGCGGTGGGGCTCTTCCACATCGAGGCCCTGGAGGCCGCGCGGCCGAACACCAACTTCATCTACCGGCCCGACTGGTTCTCGTTCGTCGTCGCCGTGCTCGCCGGCATCGCCGGAGTGCTCTCGCTGACCTCCGCGAAGTCGGGCGCGCTGGTGGGCGTGGCGATCTCCGTGACCACGGTCCCGGCCGCCGCCAACGCCGCGGTCGCCCTCGGCTACGGGGAGTACGGCCAGGCCTGGCACTCCATGGAGCAGCTGCTGCTGAACCTGGCGGGCATCGTGATCGCGGGCACGCTGACGCTGGCCACCCAGAAGCTGCTGTGGTCCCGGCACGACACGGGCCCGGCCCGACGCACCTAGGGCGGAGCCGGGACCGGGCCGTCAGCCGCTATCCGAGCGCGGACTTCACCGCGTCCGCCAGACGCTCCGCCACGGCCCGGGCCTGCTCGATGTCGGCCGCCTCCACCATCACGCGGACCAGCGGCTCCGTGCCGGAGGGCCGCAGCAGCACCCGCCCGGTCGCGCCGAGCTCGCGCTCCGCCTCGGTGACCGCCGCGGTCAGCTCGGGCGAGGTGGCCACCCGCGCCCTGTCGACGTCGCGGACGTTGATGAGGATCTGCGGCAGCCGCTCCATGACGCCCGCCAGCTCGGCCAGCGGCCGGCCGGTCGCGGCGACCCGCGCGGCCAGCATCAGACCGGTCAGCGTGCCGTCACCGGTGGTGGCGTGGTCCAGCACGATGACGTGCCCGGACTGCTCACCGCCCAGCGCGAAGCCGTGCGCCTTCATCTCCTCCAGGACGTAGCGGTCGCCGACCGCGGTCTGGACGAGCTCGATGCCCGCGCGCTCCATGGCCAGCTTGAAGCCCAGGTTGGACATGACGGTGGCGACCACGGTGTTCTTGCGCAGCGTGGCGGCCTCGCGCATCCCCAGCGCCAGCACCGCCAGGATCTGGTCCCCGTCGACCTCGTTGCCCTCGCGGTCCACGGCCAGGCAGCGGTCCGCGTCGCCGTCGTGGGCGACACCCAGGTCGGCGCCGTGCTCGACGACGGCCGCGCGCAGCAGCGCGAGGTGGGTGGAGCCACAGCCGTCGTTGATGTTCAGGCCGTCGGGCTCGGTGCCGAGGGTGATGACCTCGGCGCCGGCCCGGGCGAACGCCTCGGGCGAGACCCGCGACGCCGCGCCGTGCGCGCCGTCGATGACGATCTTCAGCCCGTCCAGGCGGTTGGGCAGGACACCGACGAGATGCGCGACATAGTTGTCGAAGCCCTCGTCGTAGACGGTGACCCGGCCCACGCCGGCGCCGGTCGGCCGCTCCCAGGGCTCACCGGAGCTGTGCGCCCGGTAGGTCCGCTCGATCCGGTTCTCCAGCTCGTCGGCGAGTTTGTGGCCGCCGCGGGCGAAGAACTTGATGCCGTTGTCGGGCATCGGGTTGTGGCTGGCGGAGAGCATCACGCCGAGGTCCGCACCGAGCGAGCCGGTCAGATACGCGACCGCCGGGGTCGGAAGTACACCCACCCGCAGCACGTCCACGCCGGCGCTGGCCAGGCCCGCGACGACCGCGGCCTCCAGGAACTCACCGGACGCGCGTGGATCACGCCCGACCACCGCCACCGGCCGGTGACCTTCGAAGGTGCCCGCTTCGGCGAGTACATGCGCCGCAGCGACCGACAGACCGAGCGCCAGCTCCGCCGTCAGGTCCGCATTGGCAACGCCGCGCACACCGTCCGTGCCGAAGAGTCGTCCCACTGGTGTCCTCCGAGTAGATGAGCTTGGACCAGAGATTTACGTCCAGGTATACGCGTCCGGTCCCGGATAGCCGAACGCCCCGGCAGCACGGAGATGCCACCGGGGCGTACGCCAAGGGCTGCATGGAGCAGCGCGCGGTTAGCGCTTGCTGTACTGCGGCGCCTTGCGGGCCTTCTTCAGACCGGCCTTCTTGCGCTCGACCGCACGGTCGTCACGCTTGAGGAATCCGGCCTTCTTCAGCGCGCCGCGGTTGTTGTCGACGTCCGCCTCGTTCAGCGCACGGGCGACGCCCAGACGCAGCGCACCGGCCTGGCCGGAGATGCCGCCGCCGGAGATGCGGGCGACGACGTCGTAGCGGTTGTCGAGCTCGAGCACCTTGAAGGGCTCGTTGACTTCCTGCTGGTGCACCTTGTTGGGGAAGTAGCCCTCAAGGGTACGACCGTTGATCTTCCACTGGCCGGTGCCCGGAACGATCCGGACGCGGGCGATGGCGTTCTTGCGACGGCCCAGGCCGGCGGCCGGCTGCGGGTCGCCGAAGCGGGACGCGAGGGACTCGGAGGTGTACTCCGACTCCACGACCTCGGTCTCGGTGGTGTATTCCTCGACGGCGTCGTCGTTCTCGATGACGGTCTCGGGAGTGGTCTCGGCCACGATGCTCCTCAGATTCTCTGTCGTCTTAGGGGGTGGCCGGACTTACTGCGCGACCTGGGTGATCTCGAACGGGACCGGCTGCTGCGCAGCGTGCGGGTGCTCGGCGCCCGCGTAGACCTTCAGCTTCGAGAGCATCTGACGGCCGAGGGTGTTCTTGGGGAGCATGCCCTTGATGGCCTTCTCGACGGCCTTCTCGGGGTTCTTGTCGAGCAGCTCGTCGTAACGGACGGAGCGCAGACCACCCGGGAAGCCGGAGTGACGGTAGGCCATCTTCTGGGTCCGCTTGTTGCCGGACAGGTGCACCTTGTCGGCGTTGACGATGATGACGAAGTCACCCATGTCAACGTGGGGCGCGTAGACCGGCTTGTGCTTACCCCGCAGGAGGGACGCGGCCTGGCTGGCCAGACGGCCCAGGACGATGTCCTGCGCGTCAATGATGTGCCACTGGCGCTGGACATCGCCGGGCTTGGGGCTGAACGTACGCACGTCTTAGCCTTCGCTTCTGAGTGAATGGGTCCTGTACTGGCCCCCATGGCTGACACACAGCAGGGCGGCACTACGGGTGACGCAACCCGATCGTCCGCCGCTGGTTGTCGGCCCAGGGACCGCGTAAGGGCCCCTCACGTGAGATAGAGCAAGCCAATACGCATAACGAACTGGCAGAATACCGGGCCGTCCCCAGTGGGGTCAAAACACGCCCCGAACCGGCGTACGGTTCCGGACCGCCGCTTTCCGCGCGGTCACCGTCGGTACCGCCCATCTTACGGCGGGCGGCCGCCGCCCGGTGCCGCCGTCCGCCGCCCGCCGGGCCGCTCCCGCTACCGCTTCCGCTCCACCCGGCGCTCGTCCCACACGGGCTCGGCGGTCTCCCGCACCAGCCCGTCCGACCCGAACACCAGGAACCGGTCGAAGGCCTTCGCGAACCACCGGTCGTGGGTCACCGCCACCACCGTGCCCTCGTACGCCTCCAGCCCCTCCTGCAGCGCCTCCGCGGACTCCAGGTCCAGGTTGTCCGTCGGCTCGTCGAGCAGGAGCGCGGTGGTGCCGGCCAGCTCCAGCAGCAGGATCTGGAAGCGGGCCTGCTGGCCGCCGGAGAGCCGCTCGAAGCGCTGCTCGGCCTGCTTCTCCAGCTCGTAGCGGCGCAGCGCCGACATGGCCTGGCCCTTGTCCCTGGCGTGCTCGGTCCACAGGATGTCGAGCAGCGGGCGGCCCATCAGCTCGGGGTGGGCGTGCGTCTGCGCGAAGTGGCCGGGGACCACCCGGGCGCCCAGCTTCCAGCTGCCGCTGTGCGTGACGGGCCGGTCGGTGTCCCCGGCCAGCAGCCGCAGGAAGTGGGACTTGCCGGAGCCGTTGGAGCCCAGGACCGCGACCCGCTCGCCGTAGAAGATCTCCAGGTCGAACGGGCGCATCAGACCGGTCAGCTCCAGGCCCTCGCAGGTCACCGCCCGGACACCGGTGCGCCCGCCGCGCAGCCGCATCGTGATGTCCTGCTCACGCGGCGGCTCCGGCGGCGGCCCGGCCTCCTCGAACTTCCGCAGCCGGGTCTGTGCCGCCGCATAGCGCGAGGCCAGCTCATGGCTGACCGAGGCCGCCTGCCGCAGCGAGATCACCAGCTTCTTCAGCTGCGCATGCTTCTCGTCCCAGCGCCGCCGCAGCTCCTCGAAGCGGGCGAAGCGCTCCTTGCGCGCGGCGTGGTAGGTGCCGAAGCCACCGCCGTGCACCCAGACGTCGGAGCCCGCCGGGCCCGGCTCGACGCTGACGATCTTCTCCGCGGCACGGGCCAGCAGCTCCCGGTCGTGGGAGACGAACAACACCGTCTTACGGGTGCTCCGCAGCTGCTCCTCCAGCCAGCGCTTGCCCGGGACGTCCAGATAGTTGTCCGGCTCGTCCAGCAGCAGCACCTCGTCGGTGCCGCGCAGCAGCGACTCCAGCACCAGCCGCTTCTGCTCGCCCCCGGACAGCGTGCGCACCTGCCGCCACTGCGCCTTCTCGTACGGCATCCCCAGCGCCGCCGTGGTGCACATGTCCCAGACCGTCTCGGCCTCGTAGCCGCGGGCCTCGGCCCAGTCGCTGAGCGCCTGGGCGTAGCTCATCTGCGCGGCCTCGTCGTCGCCCTCGGCGCTCATCATCGCCAGCTCGGCGGCGTCCACCGCCGCGGCCGCCTCCCTGATCCGCGGGTGGGCCACCGAAACCAGCAGGTCACGCACCGTACGGTCATCGCGTACGGAGCCCACGAACTGCGGCATCACCCCCAGTCCGCCGCTGACCGTCACCGCCCCGCCGTGCGGCTGCAGCTCCCCCGCGATCAGCCGCAGCAGCGTCGTCTTTCCGGCGCCGTTGGCTCCCACCAGTGCGACCGATGCGCCCTCCCCCACACGGAAGGACACGTCTCCCAGCAGGACCCTCCCGTCCGGCAGGTAGTACTCCAGATGCCCGGCCTCAAGATGTCCCATGGGCGCGATTGTCACCGGTCGTTCCGCGTTCCACCAACCCGATTAGGATGCGCGGCATGAGCTTTGGGCAAGGGGGGCCGTTCGACGGCCCCGGGGGTTCTTCGTCGTCCACTCCGGACTGGGGCGCACTCGCGGAGGAAAGCGAGGCACGGTCCCGCCGCAAACGCTGGATGTGGATCGGCGGCGGCGCACTGGCGACCCTCGCGGTGGCCGGCATCGTCACCGCGGCCGTCATGGCGAGCGGCGGCTCCCCGGGCGGCGGCCCGACGGCGGCGCCCACGGCGTCCGACCGGGCCGCGGCGCAGGACGACAAGCCGTCCTTCCCCGAGGTGTCGGTGCCGCCCCCGCCGAACCCGCAGGACTACATCACCGACCCCAAGAAGGACACCGCGCCGCTCACCCCGGCCACCCTCTTCCCGCAGAAGAGCATGGTCGTCGGCGAGCACAGCTACCCGCGCACGGCCACCGCCACCACCAAGGACTGCACCGCCGCCGCCCAGGGCGCGCTGGTCTCCTCGCTGTCCCACAACGGCTGCAAGCAGCTGCTGCGGGCCACGTACTCCAAGGGCGGCGTCGCGGTCACCATCGGCGTCGCGGTCTTCGACTCGCCCGCCAGGGCCACCAAGGTCATGAACGAGGGCAAGCCCAACCTGATGCCGCTGGCCGGCGGCGGGGTCCCCTCGGACTTCTGCCAGGGCACCAAGTGCCGGATGGCGACCAATGCCACCGGCCGCTACGCCTACTTCACGATCGCCGGCTACCTCAACGGCAAGGACGTCACCGGCTCCGAGACCAAGGCCCAGCAGATCGCCCGGGACGGCGGGTCCTATGCCTTCGCCCAGATCACCCAGCGCGGCAAGGACCAGGCCGCGAAGGCCGCCGAGCGGCAGCTGAAGGAAGCCCAGCGCAAGGCCGGCCGCTCCTGACGCCGGCCGGTGGCGCCGCCCGCGAAGCCGGCGGCGCCACCGCAGGGCGCGGCGCGCCGCCGCCTCAGCAGCAGCCGGCCCCGGGCAGCGTCCGCTTGTTCCGCGCCTCCTGGTTGCGCGCCATCAGCAGCTCGTCGGCCGGATAGCCGACCTCCTCCAGCGTCAGCCCGTGCGGCCGTACGACATGCACCGCGGAGTCCCGTACCCCGGCCGCCAGCACCTTGCCGGGCCAGTCCGGCGGCCGGTGCCCGTCCCCGACGAACAGCATCGCGCCCACCAGCGAGCGCACCATGTTGTGGCAGAAGGCATCGGCCCGCACGGTCGCCGTGATGATCCCGTCCGCGCCCCGCTCCCAGCTGAGCTGCTGCAGGGTGCGGATGGTCGTCGCGCCCTCCCGCCGCTTGCAGTACGCCGCGAAGTCGTGCTCCCCCAGCAGCGGCCGCGAGGCCTCGTTCATGGCGTCGACGTCCAGCTCCCAGTCGTGCCACAGCACATGGCTGCGCAGCAGCGGATCCACGCCCCCGTGGTGATCGGTCACCCGGTAGGCATAGCGCCGCCAGACCGCCGAGAACCGCGCGTTGAAGCCGTACGGCGCCTCACCGGCCCGCCATACCCGCACGTCCTTCGGCAGCCGCCCGGCCAGCCGCCGCAGCAGCTTGTCCGCGTGCGCGGCCCACACCTCCGCCGGCAGGTCCACATGCGCCACCTGGCCCCGCGCGTGCACCCCCGCGTCCGTCCGCCCGGCGACGGTGAGCTCATAGGTCTCGTTGGACCGCGTCACCGTCCGCAGCGCGTCCTCGATCTCTCCCTGAACCGTCCGCCGGCCGCCGGCCTGCTTGGCCCAGCCGGAAAACTCCGCTCCGTCGTACGACAGGTCCAGCCGCACCCGTACGAACCCGGGCTCCACTTCGTCACTCACGTCAGCAATCCTCCCTCACGCCACGTGCGGCCCCGCCGCGCGGGCGCACCACGCCCCCGCCGCGGGGGCCTGCCCGGCCCGCACACACGAAAGCGGGCCCGCCCCGAAGGGCGGACCCGCTCATCGCGAGACGGTGCCTCAGGCGTCCTTGGACTCCTCGGCCGGAGCCTCGGTGGACTCCGCCGCGGTGGCCTCGGCGTCCTTGGCCGCACGCTTGGTCGCGGCCTCGGCCTCACCGGTGGCCTGCTGGGCCACGGTCAGGGCCTCCACCAGCTCGATGACGGCCATGGGCGCGTTGTCGCCACGGCGGTTACCGATCTTGGTGATGCGGGTGTAGCCACCCGGACGGTTCTCGAACCGCGGGGCGATCTCGGTGAAGAGCGTGTGGACGACGCTCTTGTCCGAGATCAGCTGCATGACCTGGCGGCGGTTGTGCAGGTCCGCCTTCTTCGCCTTGGTCACCAGACGCTCGGCGTACGGACGCAGACGACGGGCCTTGGCCTCGGTCGTCGTGATGCGGCCGTGCTCGAAGAGCGCGGTGGCCAGGTTGCGCAGCATGAGACGCTCATGCGCCGCGCTGCCGCCCAGACGGGCACCCTTGGCGGGCTTCGGCATGGTGTTTCTCCTTCTTTGCTGCACCGGCCGTATCAGGTACCGGTGTCAGTTCCCACGAGGCGGCCGCCCCGCGGAAGATCAGCTGCATTCCCCGGGGGATGACCCCGGGGGCCCCCAGCCGGAAACGCCAGCCGGTGGTCAGCGCGACAGGGGCCCGGGAATCGCTCCCGGACCCTTGCCGGAAAAACTCAGTACTGCTCGGTCTCCACGAACCCGGCGTCCGCGTCGTCGTCGGCGCCGAAGGCGTCAGCGGCGGCGGTCGGGTCGAATCCGGGCGGGCTGTCCTTGAGGGCCAGGCCCATGCCGGCCAGCTTCGCCTTGACCTCGTCGATCGACTTCGCACCGAAGTTGCGGATGTCGAGCAGGTCGGCCTCGGAGCGCGCCACGAGCTCACCCACGGAGTGGATGCCCTCACGCTTGAGGCAGTTGTAGGAGCGGACCGTGAGCTCCAGCTCCTCGATCGGCAGCGCCAGGTCGGCGGCGAGGGCGGCGTCCGTCGGGGACGGGCCCATGTCGATGCCCTCGGCGTCGATGTTGAGCTCGCGCGCCAGACCGAACAGCTCGACCAGGGTCTTGCCGGCCGACGCCATGGCGTCACGCGGACGCATGGCCTGCTTGGTCTCGACGTCGACGATCAGCTTGTCGAAGTCGGTGCGCTGCTCGACACGGGTCGCCTCGACCTTGTAGGTGACCTTGAGCACCGGCGAGTAGATGGAGTCGACCGGGATACGGCCGATCTCCTGGCCCACCTGCTTGTTCTGGACGGCGGAGACGTAGCCGCGACCGCGCTCGACGGTCAGCTCCATCTCCAGCTTGCCCTTGCCGTTGAGCGTGGCGAGGACCAGGTCGGGGTTGTGCACCTCGACACCGGCCGGCGGGGCGATGTCCGCGGCGGTGACCAGACCCGGGCCCTGCTTGCGCAGGTACATCACGACGGGCTCGTCGTGCTCCGAGGAGACGACCAGCTGCTTGATGTTGAGGATCAGGTCGGTGACGTCCTCCTTGACGCCCGGCACGGTGGTGAACTCGTGCAGGACACCGTCGATCCGGATGCTGGTCACGGCAGCACCGGGGATCGAGGAGAGGAGGGTACGACGCAGGGAGTTGCCGAGGGTGTAGCCGAAGCCCGGCTCCAGCGGCTCGATCACGAACCGGGAGCGGTATTCGTCGACGACCTCTTCGGTCAACGAGGGACGCTGAGCAATCAGCATGGTGTTCGATCCTTCAGTCGTGGACGCCCGCTATTTGACGCCCGCTGTACTGACAAGGGTACGGGCGGCACGGCGCTTGGCGCGCCGTACCGCCCCCACCGGTCAGCTCCTACTTGGAGTAGAGCTCAACGATCAGCTGCTCCTGCACCTGGGTGTCGATCACCTGGCGCTCGGGCATGCTGTGCACAAGAATCCGCAGGTTCGACGGAATCGCTTCCAGCCAGGCCGGAACCGTCTTGTCGCCGGCCTCGGCCTGCGCCACCGCGAACGGGGTCAGGTTCCGAGAGCCCTCGCGGACCTCGACGATGTCGTTCACGGACACACGAGCCGACGGAATGTCGGTCTTGCGGCCGTTCACGGTGATGTGTCCGTGACGCACCAGCTGACGGGCGTGGTCACGGGACTTGGCAAAGCCGCCCCGGTAGACCACGTTGTCGAGGCGGGTCTCAAGGATGCGCAGAAGGTTCTCACCGGTCTTGCCGGTCTTCTGGTTCGCTTCCTTGTAGTAGTTCACGAACTGCTTCTCAAGGACACCGTAGATACGGCTGCACTTCTGCTTCTCACGAAGCTGGAGCAGGTACTCGCTGTCCTTGGTGCGCCCGCGACCATGCTCACCCGGGGGGTAAGGACGGATCTCGATCGGGCACTTTGCGCTCTCGCACTTGCTCCCCTTGAGGAAGAGCTTCTGCTTCTCCCGACGGCAACGCTTGCAGTCGGCCCCGGTATAACGCGCCATTGTCTAGTTGTCTCCTACTTCAGGGTGGTCAGACGCGGCGACGCTTGGGCGGGCGGCATCCGTTGTGCGGGGTGGGGGTGACGTCCTGGATCGAACCCACCTCGAGGCCGGTGGCCTGGAGGGAGCGGATCGCGGTCTCACGGCCGGAGCCGGGACCCTTGACGAAGACGTCGACC
This sequence comes from Streptomyces sp. NBC_01454, assembly GCF_036227565.1. Lineage (NCBI taxonomy): Bacteria > Bacillati > Actinomycetota > Actinomycetes > Kitasatosporales > Streptomycetaceae > Streptomyces > Streptomyces sp. NBC_01454. The sequence goes on along the minus strand of NZ_CP109460.1, from coordinate 4,646,704 downwards.
TTGCGCATGCCGTGCTCCTGCGCGCGACGGGCGGCCGACTCAGCGGCCATCTGTGCGGCGAAGGGGGTGGACTTGCGCGAGCCCTTGAAGCCGACGTGGCCGGCAGAGGCCCAAGAGATCACGTTGCCCGTGGGGTCCGTGATCGAAACGATCGTGTTGTTGAACGTGCTCTTGATGTGAGCGTGCCCGTGGGCAACGTTCTTCTTCTCCTTGCGGCGCACCTTCTTGGCGCCGGCCGTACGGCCCTTCGGAGGCATTCATTACTCCCGTGGAGGTGGTCGGTCCTACAGCGAAGACCGCTGATAAGCGTCCTGCTGAGGACTACTTCTTGCCCGGCTTCTTCTTGCCGGCGATCGCGCGACGCGGACCCTTGCGGGTACGGGCGTTCGTGCTGGTGCGCTGACCGTGCACCGGCAGACCGCGACGGTGACGCAGACCCTGGTAGCAGCCGATCTCGACCTTGCGGCGGATGTCGGCCTGGATCTCGCGACGGAGGTCACCCTCGGTCTTGAGGTTGTTGTCCACGAATTCGCGGATCTTGATCAGGTCTTCCTCGGCCAGGTCGCGAACCCGGGTGTTCGGGTCCACGCCGGTGGCGGCAAGGGTCTGCTGCGAGAGCGTCCGCCCGATACCGAAGACGTAGGTGAGGGCGACCTCCACGCGCTTTTCGCGCGGGAGATCAACGCCTGCGAGGCGTGCCATTGATGTGGCTCCTGATGGCTATTCGGAGGTCTTCCGCAGCACCGTTCCCGTAAGACTCTGGAGAATTACGAGCCGGGTCCCCGGCCTCCGAGCCGGGGGTGTCGTCCCACGCGAGAGATGCGGGGGTCGGGTGACTGCGTATGTACGTATCTGCTTGCGTCGCGCGAAAACTGCGAAATGCAGGTGGTCGGCGTGCGTCAGCCCTGGCGCTGCTTGTGGCGCAGGTTGTCGCAGATGACCATGACCCGGCCGTGGCGGCGGATCACCTTGCACTTGTCGCAGATCTTCTTGACGCTCGGCTTGACCTTCATGGGATGTGAGGTTCTCCGGGTCAGTGCCGTCACCCCACGGGAGCGGGGCGGCGACAAGATCTACTTGTAGCGGTAGACGATCCGGCCACGCGTCAGGTCGTAGGGAGAGAGCTCCACGACGACCCGGTCATCCGGGAGGATGCGGATGTAGTGCATCCGCATCTTGCCACTGATGTGCGCGAGGACCTTGTGACCGTTCTGGAGCTCCACCTTGAACATGGCGTTCGGGAGGGACTCGATCACGGTGCCCTCGATCTCGATGGCACCTTGCTTCTTGGCCACGCTTCGCCCTTCGAATCGGCTACCTTGATCGACTCTCTCGCCTCACACCCTCAACCAAGAGGGCATACGGATGCACGAGAGCCGACGCGTCAGTCTACGTCAGTGCCTAGGAAAAGACGAATCCCGCATTATTGCCCACTGCGAGTGATCCTTACGCGCCAAGGGCGCCGCGCGCCCCCGGTACCTGCTCACCCGCGGGGGCGTCCCCCCGGGTCCTTACGACCGTGCGGCGGGGTCGGGCGCCGCCGTGATGCCCAGCTCGGCCAGCTTGGCCTTGCCGCCATCCGGGGCGGTGAGCACCAGCGGACCCTCCTCGGTCAGCGCGACCGAGTGCTCCCAGTGCGAGGACCAGCTGCCGTCGTTCGACTTGACCGTCCAGTCGTCGTCGAGGACGTGGGTCTTGGCCGTGCCGAGATTGACCATCGGCTCGATCGCGATGCAGAAGCCGGGCACCAGCTTGGGTCCGCGGCCGCGCTTGCGGTCGACGTAGTTCAGCAGATGCGGGTCCATGTGCATCTGCGAGCCGATGCCGTGGCCGCCGTAGTCCTCGACGATGCCGTACTTACCGCTCGCCGGCCGCGGCTGCCGGCGGATGTAGCCCTCGATCGCCTTGGAGATGTCGACCAGCCGGTTGCCCTTGGCGACCGCCGCGATGCCCGCCCACATCGACTCCTCGGTGACCCTGCTGAGCTCGATCAGCTCGTCGGAGTGACCGGTCCCGACGAAGGCGGTGTAGGCCGCGTCGCCGTGCCAGCCGTCGATGATCGCGCCGCAGTCGATGGAGATGAGATCGCCGTCCTGCAGCACCGTGTCGCTGTCGGGGATGCCGTGGACCACGACGTCGTTGACCGAGGTGCAGATCGTCGCGGGGAAGCCGCCGTACCCGAGGAAGTTCGACTTCGCGCCGTGGTCGGCGAGGACCGTGCGTGCCGCGTCGTCCAGGTCCTTGGTCGTGGCGCCCGGCACCGCGGCCTTCCGGGTCGCCGCGTGGATGGCGGCGACCACCAGCCCCGCCTCGCGCATCTTCGCGATCTGCTCGGGGGTCTTGATCTCCACCATTACGGCCTTCCTTCGCGGCTGGTCCGCCGCCGCTCCCGCGGGGCCGGCCGACCGCCGCTGTGGTCTCTCACTCGATGGTCGCTGCCTACGGTAACCGTTCGGGAGCCGGACCGGCTCACCCCGGATACACCGCGGCCGCGGTACCCGCCAGGGGCACCGCGGCCGTGCGGTCTGCTGCTTATGCGCCGCGCTGAAGGGCGTCCATCGCGCGCTTGGTGACCTCTTCGACCTTGCCGAGGGCCGGGATCGTGACGACCAGATCCTGGTCCTTGTAGTAGTCGATGATCGGCTCGGTCTCCGTGTGGTAGACCTCCAGCCGCTTGCGGACGGTCGCCTCGCGGTCGTCGTCGCGCTGGTACAGCTCGCCGCCGCAGACGTCGCAGACACCCTCGGCCTTCGGCTTGTTGTACTCCGCGTGGAAGACGTGGCCGGAGTCGTTGCGGCAGATGCGCCGGCCGGCGATCCGCTTGACGACCTCCTCCTCAGGGACCTCCAGGTCCAGAACGGCGTCCAGCTTGAGGCCGTTGTTCTTGAGGTACTCGTCCAGCGCCTCGGCCTGGCCGAGGTTGCGCGGGAAGCCGTCCAGGAGGAAACCCTCGGCGGCGTCGGCCTGCTCCATACGGTCCTCGGCCATCCCGATGGTCACCGAGTCGGGAACCAGGTTGCCGGCGTCCATGTATGACTTCGCCTCAACACCCAGGGGCGTGCCCTGACTGATGTTGGCGCGGAACAGGTCCCCCGTGGAGATGTGCGGGATCGCGAGGTTCTTGGCAAGGTACGCAGCCTGCGTACCCTTGCCGGCCCCCGGGGGTCCGACGAGGACGATTCGCATCAGCGGAGGAACCCTTCGTAGTTGCGCTGCTGAAGCTGGCTCTCGATCTGCTTCACGGTCTCCAGGCCCACACCCACGATGATGAGGATGCTCGTCCCGCCGAACGGGAAGTTCTGGTTCGCGTTGAAAAGCACCAACGCCACTGTTGGTACGAGCGCGATCAGCCCCAGGTACAGCGAGCCCGGCCACGTGATCCGGTTGAGCACGTAGCTGAGGTACTCGGCCGTCGGGCGACCAGCCCGGATACCCGGGATGAAGCCACCATACTTCTTCATGTTGTCGGCAACTTCTTCGGGGTTGAAGCTGATGGCCACGTAGAAGAAGGCGAAGAACACGATCAGCAGGAAGTACGTAACGATGTAAACCGGGTGATTTCCCTTGGTGAAGTTGGTGGCGATCCACGTCGCCCATTCCGCCTTCGACCCGCTGAACTGTGCAACGAGGGCTGGAATGTAGAGCAGCGATGACGCGAAGATGACGGGAATCACACCCGCCTGATTCACCTTGAGCGGGATGTACGTGGACGTACCGCCATAGGACCGGCGGCCGATCATCCGCTTCGCGTACTGCACCGGAATGCGCCGCTGGGCCTGCTCGACGAAGACCACCAGGGCGACCATCGCGAGGCCGACCGCGATGACGGCGAAGAACTCGATCCAGCCGTCGGCCAGCTTGCCCTGGAGCTTGATCTGCCAGAGCGCGCCCGGGAAGCCGGCGGCGATCGAGATGAACATCAGGATCGACATGCCGTTGCCGATGCCGCGGTCGGTCACGAGCTCACCGAGCCACATGATCAGGCCGGTGCCGGCGGTCATCGTGATGACCATGGTGATCGTGGTGAAGATCGAGTCGTTGGGCACGATCTCACGGGCGACCGGGCAGCTCTGGAAGAGCGCACCGCTGCGGGCGGTGGCCACCAGGCCGGTGCCCTGCAGGATGGCGAGCGCCACGGTCAGATAGCGGGTGTACTGGGTGATCTTCCCCTGACCGGACTGCCCCTCTTTCTTGAGGGCCTCCAGCCGCGGGATCACCACGGTCAGCAGCTGGAGGATGATGCTTGCCGTGATGTACGGCATGATCCCCAGCGCGAAGATCGTGATCTGCAGCAGCGCACCACCGCTGAACATGTTCACCAGGGCGAACAACCCGCTGTTGCCGCCGGCCTGCTTCATGCAGGTCTCGACGTTCGCGTAATTCACCCCGGGGACCGGGACATGTGCGCCGATCCGGTAGAGCACAACGATGCCCAACGTGAACAGCAGCTTCTTGCGCAGGTCGGGCGTCTTGAACGCTCGGGCGAACGCGGTGAGCACGGTGCCTCCTGCGCCTCCCGCCTTGAATGCGAGAGGTGACGGTCTTGAGGATCGACGAATACTTGGCGGCCACAACCACGCGGAAAACGGTCCACGCGGCGGGGGCCGGGGCCGGAGCCCCGGAAATTACGGTCCATGCCACCTTACCGGCGACGGAACCCCCGTGGAACGACCAACCGGGGATGCCCCAATCGATGGGCATCCCCGGTCAGTTGAACCGAACAGCTCAGATGAGCTCGGTCACGCTGCCGCCGGCAGCGGCGATCTTCTCCTTGGCGGAGCCGGAAACGGCGTCAACCGAGACCTGCAGCGCCACGGAGACCTCGCCGGCGCCAAGCACCTTGACGAGCTCGTTCTTGCGCACCGCGCCCTTGGCGACCAGATCGGCCACCGTGACCTCGCCACCCTGCGGGTAGAGCGCGGCCAGCTTGTCCAGGTTCACGACCTGGAACTGCTTGTGAGCGGGGTTCTTGAAGCCCTTCAGCTTCGGGAGGCGCATGTGGAGGGGCATCTGCCCGCCCTCGAAGCGCTCCGGAACCTGGTAACGGGCCTTCGTGCCCTTGGTACCACGACCAGCGGTCTTACCCTTGGACGCCTCACCACGACCGACACGGGTCTTGGCGGTCTTGGCGCCCGGGGCGGGCCGGAGGTTGTGGACCTTCAGCGGGTTATTCGCCGAGGAATCAGCCATGTCAGTCGACCTCCTCAACCGTCACGAGGTGGCGGACGGTGTGCACCATGCCGCGGAACTCGGGACGGTCCTCCTTGACAACCACGTCGTGGAGCCGCTTGAGGCCCAGCGAACGAAGGGTGTCGCGGTGATTCTGCTTGCTACCGATGAAGGACTTCGTCTGCGTGATCTTGAGGTGCGCCATTACGCGGTCACCCCTGCACGCGCCCGCAGCAGAGCGGCGGGAGCAACGTCCTCCAGCGGCAGGCCACGACGGGCCGCGATCTCCTCGGGGCGCTGAAGGCCCTGAAGCGCGGTCACCGTGGCGTGCACGATGTTGATCGGGTTCGACGAGCCGAGCGACTTGCTCAGCACGTCGTGGATGCCCGCGCACTCCAGAACGGCACGCACGGGGCCACCGGCGATCACACCGGTACCGGGGGAAGCCGGCTTGAGCAGGACAACGCCCGCAGCCTTCTCGCCCTGGATGGGGTGAGGGATGGTGCCCTGGATACGGGGGACCTTGAAGAAGTTCTTCTTGGCCTCTTCCACGCCCTTGGCGATGGCAGCCGGAACTTCCTTGGCCTTGCCGTAACCGACACCTACGGTGCCGTCACCGTCGCCCACCACGACCAGCGCGGTGAAGCTGAAGCGACGGCCACCCTTGACAACCTTGGCGACGCGGTTGATCGCGACAACGCGCTCAACGTACGCGGTCTTCTCGGCGGCAGCGCCACCGTCGCGACCCTTCCGGTCCCGCCGCTCGCCGCCACCGGCACCGCTCCCGCGGCGCTGGGGTCCAGCCATTGGATTTACCTCTCTCTGTTACGTCCGCTAGCTCCGGAACCGGGGCTTAGAACTTCAGCCCGGCTTCGCGGGCGGCGTCGGCCAGAGCGGCAATCCGCCCGGCGTACTGCTTGCCACCACGGTCGAACACGACGGCCTCGACACCGGCGGCCTTGGCACGCTCAGCGACCAGGGAGCCGACCTTCTGGGCCTGGGCGCTCTTGTCGCCCTCGCCACCACGGATCGACGCGTCCAGGCTCGACGCCGAGGCCAGCGTGTGGCCCTGGATGTCGTCGATGACCTGTGCGGTGATGCCACGGTTGGACCGCGTCACCACCAGACGCGGGCGCTCCGGGGTACCCGAAATCCGCTTACGGATGCGGATGTGGCGCCGCTTCGCAGCGGCCCGCTTGTAAGCGTCGCCCTTGGCGATCTTCACACCGTATGCCATGGCTTACTTACCAGCCTTTCCGACCTTGCGGCGGATGACCTCGCCGGCGTACTTGACGCCCTTGGCCTTGTACGGGTCAGGCTTGCGCAGCTTGCGGATGTTCGCCGCAACCTCGCCGACCTTCTGCTTGTCGATGCCCTCGACGCTGAGCTTGGTCGGGGACTCGACCTTGAAGGAGATGCCCTCGGGGGCCTCGATCAGGATGGGGTGGCTGTAGCCCAGCGAGAACTCCAGGTTGGAGCCCTTCGCCTGGACGCGGTAGCCGACACCGCTGATCTCGAGCGCCTTGGTGTACCCCTGGGTCACGCCGGTGATCATGTTCGCCACCAGCGTGCGGGACAGGCCGTGCAGGGCCTTGTTCTGACGCTCGTCGTTCGGGCGGGAGACGTTGATCACGCCGTCCTCACCCTTGGCGACCTCGATGGGCGCCACGACGGTGTGCGAGAGGGAACCCTTGGGGCCCTTCACCGCGACCGTACGGCCCTCGATGGTGACGTCCACACCAGCGGGAACCTGGATGGGCAGCTTGCCAATACGCGACATTAGCTATTCCTCCGTTCCCTGGTTACCAGACGTAGGCGAGGACTTCCCCACCCACGCCCTTCTTGCTGGCCTGCTGGCCGGTCAGGAGACCGTGGGACGTGGAGATGATCGCCACGCCCAGGCCGCCGAGGACCTTCGGCAGGTTGGTGGACTTTGCGTAGACCCGGAGGCCCGGCTTCGAGATCCGCTTGATGCCTGCGATCGAGCGCTCGCGGTTCGGGCCGAACTTCAGCTCGAGGACGAGGTTCTTGCCGACCTCGGCGTCCTCGACCTTCCAGCCGGTGATGTAACCCTCCTGCTGGAGGATCTCCGCGATGTGCGACTTGATCTTGCTGTGCGGCATCCCGACGGTGTCGTGGTACGCCGAGTTCGCGTTCCGCAGACGGGTCAGCATGTCTGCGATGGGATCAGTCATGGTCATGAATTGGCCTTCGGCCTCTCTCGCCGGGGTTTCCTATGTGCGCCATCCCTCTCCCCGATCAGAGTCGGGACGGGTGCGGCGCGGGGACCTACGGCGTAGTAAGCGACGTTATGCGGGCTCGGCCCGCGGTCGGTCTCGGCGGCGGTGCGCCCAAACCCTTCCACCCTACGGGAAAGAAGGGCCCGGGCGCCCACCGACCGAATGCTTACCGAGAGCTTCTGGTCATCCCAACTAAGGGATTACCAGGAGCTCTTGGTCACGCCCGGCAGCTCGCCACGGTGAGCCATCTCACGAAGGCACACGCGGCACAGGCCGAACTTACGGTAAACGGAGTGCGGGCGGCCGCAGCGCTGGCAGCGCGTGTACGCACGCACACCGAACTTCGGCTTGCGAGCAGCCTTGGCAATCAGAGCCTTCTTCGCCATCTCGCTCACGCCTCCTTGAACGGGAAGCCGAGGTGACGAAGGAGGGCACGGCCCTCGTCGTCGTTGGTCGCCGTGGTGACCACGGTGATGTCCATACCCCGGGTACGGTCGATCTTGTCCTGGTCGATCTCGTGGAACATGACCTGCTCCGTGAGACCGAAGGTGTAGTTGCCCCGGCCGTCGAACTGCTTCGGGGACAGACCACGGAAGTCGCGGATGCGCGGCAGCGCGAGCGACAGCAGACGGTCCAGGAACTCCCACATGCGGTCACCGCGGAGGGTGACGTGGGCGCCGATCGGCTGACCCTCACGCAGCTTGAACTGCGCGATGGACTTCCGGGCCTTGGTGACGGCCGGCTTCTGGCCGGTGATCGTGGTGAGGTCCTTGATGGCACCCTCGATCAGCTTGGAGTCGCGGGCGGCGTCGCCCACACCCATGTTGACCACGATCTTGGTCAGACCGGGGATCTGCATGACGTTCTCGTACGAGAACTCGTCCTTCAGCTTCCCGGCAATTTCTTCGCGGTAGCGCAGCTTGAGACGCGGCGCGTTGGTGGTGGCAGTCATCAGATGTCCTCACCGGTCCGCTTGGCAACGCGGATCTTGTTGCCTTCGTCGTCGAAGCGGTATCCGACGCGGGTGACAACCTTGTTGCCGTCCTTCTCCACGACCAGCTGAACGTTGCTGATGTGGACAGGGGCCTCGGTCGTCACGATGCCGCCGGTCTTCGAACCACGAGCCGTCTGACCGGCCTTGGTGTGCTTCTTGACCCGGTTGACACCCTCGACCAGGACACGGTCCTCGCGGGGGAAGGCCTGAATGACCTTGCCCTGCTTGCCCTTGTCCTTACCGGTGATGACCTGGACCAGGTCGCCCTTCTTGATCTTCATCGGTTACAGCACCTCCGGCGCGAGCGAGATGATCTTCATGAACTTCTTCTCGCGCAGCTCACGGCCCACGGGGCCGAAGATACGGGTGCCGCGGGGGTCGCCATCGTTCTTGAGGATGACGGCCGCGTTCTCATCGAAGCGGATGTACGAGCCGTCCGGACGGCGGCGCTCCTTGACGGTGCGAACGATGACGGCCTTGACGACGTCACCCTTCTTCACGTTGCCACCGGGGATCGCGTCCTTGACGGTGGCGACGATGACGTCACCGATGCCCGCGTAGCGGCGACCCGAGCCACCGAGAACACGGATGCAAAGGATTTCCTTCGCACCAGTGTTGTCGGCGACGCGCAGTCGCGACTCCTGCTGGATCACGTCTATCTCCTGAATGTCTGCCGGTTCCCGGTGAGAAGCGCGAGTGTTTCGCGCTTCTCACCGAGCCTGGCGGAACTGTTCCTAGGGGGTCCCCCCAGGAGGGATTACTTGGCCTTCTCGAGGATCTCGACGATGCGCCAGCGCTTGGTGGCGGACAGCGGCCGGGTCTCCATCAGGAGGACGCGGTCGCCGACACCGGCAGCGTTCTGCTCGTCGTGCGCCTTGAGCTTGTTGGTACGGCGGATGACCTTGCCGTACAGCGCGTGCTTGACGCGGTCCTCGACAGCGACGACGACGGTCTTGTCCATCTTGTCGCTGACGACGAGACCCTCACGGGTCTTGCGGAAACCGCGCTCGTTCGTCTCAGTCACATTCTTCTCGCTCATCAGGCGCTCTCCACCGTCTCGATGCCCAGCTCGCGCTCACGCATCAGGGTGTAGATCCGGGCGATGTCCTTACGGACGGACTTGAGCCGACCGTGGTTCTCGAGCTGTCCGGTCGCCGCCTGGAAGCGGAGGTTGAACAGCTCCTCCTTGGCCTCACGAAGCTTGCCGACGAGGTCCTCGTCATTCAGCTCGCGCAGCTCGGTCGCCTTGATACCGGCCGCCATCACGACTCACCTGCCTCGCGCCGCACAATGCGGCACTTCATCGGAAGCTTGTGGGCGGCGCGGGTCAGCGCCTCCTTGGCAACCTTTTCGTTCGGGAAGGACAGCTCGAACATCACCCGACCGGGCTTGACGTTCGCGACCCACCACTCCGGAGAACCCTTACCGGAACCCATGCGGGTTTCGGCCGGCTTCTTCGTGAGCGGGCGGTCCGGGTAAATGTTGATCCAGACCTTGCCGCCACGCTTGATGTGACGGGTCATCGCGATACGAGCGGACTCGATCTGACGGTTCGTCACGTAAGCCGGGGTGACGGCCTGAATGCCGTACTCACCGAAGGCCAGCTCGGTGCCACCCTTGGCCATACCACTGCGCTTCGGGTGGTGCTGCTTGCGGTGCTTGACCCTGCGAGGGATCAGCATGTCGGTCAGGCCTCCGTTCCGGGGGTCTCCGCCGGAGCAGCGGCAGCAGCCTCGGCCTTGGGGGCCTCGGCAGCGCCGGTCTGCTGCTGCGGCTTGCGGCCACCACGGCCGCCACGCTCGCCACCGCGGCGCGGGCGGTCGTTGCCGCCACCGCGAGCCGGGCGGTTACCCGCACGGGCGGCGGCGTTGTCGGCACGCACCTCGGCGATGTTCTTGACGTCGCCCTTGTAGATCCAGACCTTCACACCGATACGGCCGAAGGTGGTCTTGGCCTCGAAGAAGCCGTAGTCGACGTTCGCGCGGAGCGTGTGCAGGGGCACACGGCCCTCGCGGTAGAACTCCGAGCGGGACATCTCGGCGCCGCCGAGACGGCCACCGCACTGGATCTTGATGCCCTTGGCGCCGGCCTTCATCGTCGACTGCATGCTCTTACGCATGGCGCGACGGAAGGAGACGCGGGAGGACAGCTGCTCGGCGACGGCCTGGGCCACCAGCTGAGCGTCGGTCTCGGGGTTCTTGACCTCGAGGATGTTCAGCTGGACCTGCTTGCCGGTCAGCTTCTCCAGCTCGCCGCGGATGCGGTCCGCCTCGGCGCCGCGGCGGCCGATGACGATGCCCGGACGAGCGGTGTGGATGTCAACGCGGACGCGCTCACGGGTGCGCTCGATCTCCACCTTGGAGATACCGGCGCGCTCCATGCCCTTCGTCATCATGCGACGAATGGCGACGTCTTCCTTGACGTAGTCCTTGTACAGCTTGTCGGCGTACCAGCGCGACTTGAAGTCGGTGGTGATGCCGAGCCGGAACCCGTGCGGGTTAACCTTCTGGCCCATTACCGGGTTCCTTCCTTGCTGCTGACGACCACGGTGATGTGGCTGGTCCGCTTGCGGATCCGGTAGGCACGGCCCTGAGCACGCGGACGGAACCGCTTCAGGGTCGGGCCCTCGTCGACATACGCCTCGGAGATGACGAGGCTGCCGGCGTCGGTGTGGTCGTAGTTGTGCGCGGCGTTGGCAATGGCGCTGTCGAGCACCTTGCCCACCGGCACGCTCGCGGCCTGCGGGGCGAAACGCAGGACCGCCTGAGCCTCCGTGGCATTCATGCCACGGATAAGGTCCACCACGCGGCGGGCCTTCATGGGCGTGACGCGGATGTACCGCGCCTGGGCCCTGGCTTCCATGGTTGTCCCTTCGGTGTCAGTCATAGTCTTCGCACTCCGCCGATCAACGACGCCGCGACTTGCGGTCGTCCTTCTCGTGGCCGCGGAAGGTGCGGGTCGGCGCAAACTCGCCGAGCTTGTGGCCGACCATCGACTCGGTGACGAACACCGGGACGTGCTTGCGGCCGTCGTGCACCGCGATCGTGTGGCCGAGCATGGCCGGGACGATCATGGAGCGGCGGGACCAGGTCTTGATGACGTTCTTGGTGCCGGCATCGTTCTGAACATCCACCTTCTTGGAAAGGTGGTCGTCGACGAAGGGCCCCTTCTTGAGACTGCGCGGCATCTAAACCCGCTCCTAGCGCTTCTTGTTCGTCTTGCGGCGGCGGACGATGTACTTGTTGCTCGCCTTCTTCGGCGAACGAGTACGACCCTCCTTCTGACCCCAGGGCGAGACCGGGTGGCGACCACCGGAAGTCTTGCCCTCACCACCACCGTGCGGGTGGTCAACCGGGTTCATGACGACACCACGCACGGTCGGGCGGACGCCCTTCCAGCGCATACGGCCGGCCTTGCCCCAGTTGATGTTCGACTGCTCGGCGTTGCCGACCTCGCCCACAGTGGCGCGGCAGCGGACGTCGACCAGGCGGATCTCACCCGACGGCATACGAAGGTGAGCCATGCGGCCCTCCTTCGCCAGCAGCTGCACGGAGGCACCGGCCGAGCGGGCGAACTTCGCACCGCCGCCCGGACGCAGCTCGATCGCGTGGATCGTCGTACCCACGGGGATGTGACGCAGCGGCAGGTTGTTGCCCGGCTTGATGTCGGCGCCAGGGCCGTTCTCAATCCGAGCACCCTGGGCCAGGCCACGGGGCGCGATGATGTAGCGCTTCTCGCCGTCTGCGTAGTGCAGGAGCGCGATGCGCGCGGTGCGGTTCGGGTCGTACTCGATGTGCGCGACCTTGGCCGGCACGCCGTCCTTGTCGTGACGACGGAAGTCGATCACTCGGTAGGCGCGCTTGTGGCCACCGCCCTGGTGGCGAACGGTCACACGACCGGCGTTGTTACGGCCGCCCTTGCTGTGCAGGGGGCGGACCAGCGACTTCTCCGGCGTGGACCGCGTGATCTCGACAAAGTCGGCGACGCTGGAGCCACGACGGCCCGGGGTCGTCGGCTTGTACTTGCGGATACCCATTTCTCAGTCCTCGTCCGATTCCGGACGACTCGGACTCCGTTAGGAGACCGGGCCGCCGAAGATGTCGATACGGTCGCCCTCGGCGAGGGTCACGATGGCGCGCTTGGTGTCCGCGCGCTTGCCGTAACCGGTGCGGGTGCGCTTGCGCTTGCCCTGCCGGTTGATCGTGTTGACCCCGGTGACCTTGACCGAGAAGACCGCCTCGACGGCCTGCTTGATCTGGGTCTTGTTCGAGCCGGGCGCGACGATGAACGTGTACTTGTTCTCGTCCAGCAGCGCGTAGCTCTTCTCGGAAACCACCGGCTTGACGAGAACGTCACGCGGGTCCGTGAAGGTCTTGCTGGTGACGACGGCCTCAGTCATCAGGCGTCGCTCCCTTCGGTCTCAGCGTTGGCCTTGGGGCCAGACACGAAGGACTCGAAGGCGGCCTTGGTGAAGACCACGTCGTCGGAGACGAGCACGTCATACGTGTTCAGCTGGCCCGGCTCCAGGATGTGCACCTGGGGCAGGTTGCGGGCGGACAGCCACGCGGCCTCGTCGCTGCGCTCGACGACCAGGAGCACGTTCTTGCGCTCGCTGACCTTGCCGAGGAGAGTCTTGGCGGCCTTGGTGGAGATGTCGCCCTCGATCACGCCGGAAACGACGTGGATACGGCTGTTGCGGGCCCGATCGGTGAGGGCACCGCGCAGGGCGGCAACCTTCATCTTCTTCGGGGTCCGCTGGCTGTAGTCACGCGGCACGGGGCCGTGGACGACGCCACCGCCGGCGAACTGCGGCGCACGGGTCGAACCCTGACGCGCCCGGCCGGTGCCCTTCTGGCGGTACGGCTTCCTGCCACCGCCGCGGACCTCGCCGCGAGTCTTGGTCTTGTGCGTGCCCTGACGGGCCGCGGCCAGCTGTGCGACAACGACCTGGTGGATCAGCGGAATGCTGACCTTGGCGTCGAAGATCTCCGTGGGGAGTTCGACGCTACCGGCCTTGTCGCCTGCCGGCGAAAGGATGTCAATGGTGCTCATCGGTTACCTCAGGCCCCCTTGGCCGCGGTACGGACCAGGACGAGGCCGCCGTTCGGACCAGGAACTGCGCCCTTGATGAGCAGCAGGCCCTTCTCCGCGTCAACGGCATGGACGGTCAGGTTCTGGGTGGTGACCCGCTCATTGCCCATACGGCCGGCCATCCGCATGCCCTTGAACACGCGGCCCGGGGTGGCACAGCCACCGATGGAGCCAGGCTTACGGTGCACGCGGTGGGCACCGTGGGAGGCCTTGCCGCCATGGAAGCCGTGACGCTTCATGACACCGGCGAAGCCCTTGCCCTTGCTCTTGCCGGTCACGTCCACCTTGACGCCGGACTCGAAGGTCTCAGCGGTCACTTCCTGGCCGAGGGTGTACTCACCGGCATCGGTGGTACGGACCTCGACGAGGTGGCGACGGGGGGTGACGTCGGCCTTGGCGAAGTGGCCCTTGAGGGGCTTGTTCACCTTGCGCGGGTCGATCTCGCCGAAGGCGATCTGGACGGAGTCGTAACCGTCCTGGTCATTGGTGCGCACCTGGGTAACGACACAGGGGCCGGCCTTGACCACAGTGACCGGGACGACACGGTTGTTCTCGTCCCAGACCTGGGTCATGCCGAGCTTCTCGCCCAGGATGCCCTTGATCTGCTTAGCCATCTCTTCCGCGCCTCTCAGAGCTTGATCTCGATGTCAACGCCGGCCGGAAGGTCCAGGCGCATCAGCGAGTCAACGGTCTTGGGCGTCGGGTCGAGGATGTCGATCAGGCGCTTGTGCGTGCGCATCTCGAAGTGCTCGCGCGAGTCCTTGTACTTGTGCGGCGACTTGATGACGCAGTACACGTTCTTTTCAGTGGGCAGCGGCACCGGGCCCGCGACCGACGCACCAGTACGGGTCACCGTCTCGACGATCTTCTTCGCCGAAGAGTCGATGACCTCGTGGTCGTAGGCCTTGAGCCGGATGCGGATCTTCTGTCCCGCCATGGCTACTTCGTAGTCCTGTCTCTCGTAACGCTCTGGGACCCGGTGCGCTGCGCCTCCTGAGAAGCGCCGTTCTTCTCCGACCCACGCGGTCGGGCGTGTCGCACCCCTTCTCGTAAATCCCCGCACAGGAGATCCTTCAAGAAGGAGATGGCAGGGGAAGAACACCCACCGGACGCCTGGCCGAGGCACCCCGCTGACGCTTCCCGGAAGATTCCCGTATTTCCGGCCCTGAGAAGGGACGACGAATACCTGGGACTCGCTTCCAGTCCTCCCGGCGAGAGGCGCGCAGCATCGGCACTCAACCGAGCAACCTGGACAGTGTGCCACACGGGCTACACCACTGGCCAACCGAAGCCGGAGACACTACCCGACCGCCGCCCCAACCGGCGCCCCTGGTACGGGGAACGCGCGGGAAAATCGTCGATTTCCCTCCGCGCCACGCGGCGAGAACCCACCTGCCGGCCGGTCCGGATCCGGTCACCACGCGGCACGGTGGACATGCCGTCCATCCGCTGCGCGAGGTCTCCTCCCGCGCCGGCCACCCGGCCGGCGCCTCTCTCGTCAGAGGCACCGTGGCGGATGCCCCAGGAGGACGGCTCATCCTCCCGCTCCGCCCCTCCGACGAGAGAGGTGCCGCCCGGGACCCCTGCGCCGCGTCGCGCCGCGAGGGCGCCTTCCTCGCCTTTCTCAGGGAAGACCGTCCGGCCGCGCCGGAGAAACGGCCCGGCGGCCTCGCGCGACTCCCCGACCGCCGCCCGGCCCCCTACGGCCGCGCCACCGCCCCCGGCCCCCGCACCGTCCCGCTGCCCGGGGCCGGCTCCGAGGGGTCCGCGCCGAGCTCGACGATGCGGTTCCCGGCGTCGACGTGAAGCACCCGCGGCCGCAGCGTCCGCGCCTCCGCGTCGTCCACCTGCGCGTAGCTGATCAGAATGACCAGGTCCCCGGGGTGCACCAGATGTGCGGCCGCCCCGTTGATGCCGACCACCCCGGAGCCGCGCTCCCCCTCGATCGTGTAAGTCTCCAGCCGGGCACCGTTCGTGACGTCGACGATGTGGACGAGTTCGCCGGGCAGCAGATCGGCGGCGTCCAGCAGGTCGGCATCGACGGTGACCGAACCGACGTAGTGCAGATCGGCCTGGGTCACGGTGGCACGGTGGATCTTGGACTTGACCATGGTGCGCAGCACGGTGTCACTCCTGTGGCAAAGGGTCGCGTCTCCGCACAGGAGTACGCGCCGACTCCCCCATGGTCGGCGAGCCATGCCCGTCTGACAAGGTCCGCGGACCGCCGCCGCTCCTCCCCCGCCACACACAGAAGTGCCCGTACGACCGAAGTCGTACGGGCACTTCTCACGAGCACACGGCTCGCACGCTCCGAGGAGCTACCGGGTCAGCTCACCAGTTACTTGATGACCTTGGTGACCTGGCCGGCGCCGACGGTACGGCCACCCTCACGGATGGTGAACCGCAGGCCCTCCTCCATGGCGACCGGCTGAATCAGCGAGACGTTCATGGTGGCGTTGTCGCCCGGCATGACCATCTCGGTGCCCTCCTGGAGGGTCACCACGCCGGTCACGTCAGTCGTACGGAAGTAGAACTGCGGGCGGTAGTTGTTGAAGAACGGGGTGTGACGGCCACCCTCGTCCTTCGACAGGATGTAGGCCGTGGCCTCGAACTCGGTGTGCGGGGTGACCGAGCCCGGCTTGATGATGCACTGGCCGCGCTCGACGTCCTCGCGCTTGATGCCGCGGAGCAGCAGACCGACGTTCTCACCGGCCTGGCCCTCGTCGAGCAGCTTGCGGAACATCTCGATACCGGTGACCGTGGTGGTGGTCTTCTCGGTCTTGATGCCGATGATGTCGACGGTCTCGTTGACCTTGAGGACACCGCGCTCGATGCGGCCGGTGACGACGGTGCCACGACCGGTGATCGTGAAGACGTCCTCGATCGGCATCAGGAACGGCTGGTCGACGTCACGCTTCGGCTCGGGGACGTTCTCGTCCACGGCCTTCATCAGCTCGACGACGGTCTTGGTCCACTCCGGGTCGCCCTCGAGCGCCTTGAGAGCGGAGACCTTGACGACCGGCAGGTCGTCGCCCGGGAACTCGTACTCGGACAGGAGCTCACGAACCTCGAGCTCGACGAGCTCCATGATCTCCTCGTCGTCCACCATGTCGGCCTTGTTCAGGGCGACAACGATGTACGGAACACCGGACTGGCGGGCCAGGAGCACGTGCTCCTTGGTCTGCGGCATGGGACCATCGGTCGCGGCGACCACGAGGATCGCGCCGTCCATCTGGGCGGCACCGGTGATCATGTTCTTGATGTAGTCCGCGTGACCCGGGCAGTCAACGTGGGCGTAGTGACGGTTGGCCGTCTGGTACTCCACGTGCGCGATCGAAATGGTGATACCGCGCTGCCGCTCCTCCGGCGCCTTGTCGATGTCCTCGAAAGGCGTGAAGGGGTTCAGGTCAGGGAACTCGTCATGCAGCACCTTGGTGATCGCCGCGGTAAGAGTCGTCTTACCGTGGTCGACGTGACCGATGGTGCCGATGTTGACGTGCGGCTTAGTCCGCTCGAACTTCGCCTTCGCCACGGGGGTCCTCCTGAAGAGTGGTTCTGTACGCCTTACTCATCGGCGCCAGGTGATCTTTGCTGGGGTGCCGGCTGACGGGGCATTCCTCACGGATTGCGGGGATTGCCCCATCAGACGGTGTCAAGCCTAAAGCGTGTTCCGGCTCTCGGGAGACGGAGCTACTCGCCCTTGGCCTTCGCGATGATCTCCTCGGCGACGTTCCGGGGAACCTCGGCGTAGGAGTCGAACTGCATCGAGTAGCTTGCGCGACCCGACGTCTTGCTGCGGAGGTCTCCGACGTAGCCGAACATCTCCGAGAGGGGAACCAGGCCCGTGACGAGCTTGGCGCCGCTGCGCTCCTCCATGGACTGGATCTGACCACGGCGGGAGTTGATGTCGCCGATCACGTCGCCCATGTAGTCCTCGGGCGTGGTGACCTCGACCTTCATCATCGGCTCGAGCAGGGCCGGGGAGGCCTTGCGGGCGGCCTCCTTGAAGGCCATCGAACCGGCGATCTTGAAGGCCATTTCCGACGAGTCGACCTCGTGGAAGGCACCGTCGAGGAGGGTGACCTTGACACCGGTCAGCGGGTAGCCGGCGAGAACACCGAACTCCATGGCCTCCTGGCAGCCCGCGTCCACGGACGGGATGTACTCCCGCGGGATACGGCCACCGGTGACCTTGTTCTCGAACTCGTACCCGTCGCCCTCGAGCGGCGCGATCGCGATCTGCACCTTAGCGAACTGGCCGGAACCACCAGTCTGCTTCTTGTGCGTGTAGTCGAGACGCTCGACCGGCTTGCGCAGGGTCTCGCGGTACGCGACCTGCGGCTTGCCGACGTTGGCCTCGACCCGGAACTCACGCTTCATACGGTCGACCAGCACGTCGAGGTGCAGTTCGCCCATACCCGCGATGATGGTCTGGCCGGTCTCCTCGTCGGTGTGCACCTGGAACGAGGGGTCCTCTTCGGCGAGGCGCTGGATGGCGACACCCAGCTTCTCCTGGTCGCCCTTGGACTTGGGCTCAATGGCGACCTGGATGACCGGGGCCGGGAACTCCATCGACTCCAGGATGACCGGATTGGCGGAGTCACAGAGGGTCTCGCCGGTGGTGGTCTGCTTCAGACCCATGACGGCGACGATGTCACCGGCACCCACCGACTCGATCTCCTCACGCTTGTTCGCGTGCATCCGGTAGATCTTGCCGATGCGCTCCTTCTTGCCCTTCACCGAGTTCTGCACCTGCGAGCCGGCCTCAAGGCGGCCCGAGTAGATGCGGATGAAGGTGAGCTTGCCCAGGTGGGGGTCGCTCGCAATCTTGAAGGCAAGGGCGGACAGCGGCTCGTCCGCGGACGGCTGGCGCTTGATGACCTCTTCCGGGTCGTTGACCGCGTGGCCCTCAATGGCCTCGACGTCCAACGGGGAGGGGAGGTAGCGCACGACCGCGTCGAGCAGGGGCTGCACACCCTTGTTCTTGAACGCGGTACCGCAGAACACCGGGGTGACGGTGGTGTTCTCGGCCTTGCCCGAAGCGATGGTGATCCGGCGGATCGCCGCGTAGAGCTGCTCCACGGTGGGCTCCTGGCCCTCCAGGTACAGCTCCATGACCTCTTCATCGTTCTCGGCAACGGCCTCGAGCAGCTTGCCGCGCCACTCGTCGGCAGCCTCGATGTGGGTGTCCGGGATGTCGACGGTGTCGTACATCTCGCCCTTGGCGGCCTCGGCCGACCAGACCAGGGCCTTCATCGTCACGAGGTCGACGATGCCCTTGAAGTCGGCCTCGGTGCCGATCGGCAGCTGCATCACGATCGGGGTCGCGCCCAGGCGGTCGACGATCATGTCGACACAGCGGTGGAACTCGGCACCCGTACGGTCGAGCTTGTTGACGAAGCAGATACGCGGCACGCCGTAGCGGTCCGCCTGACGCCAGACGGTCTCGGACTGGGGCTCGACACCGGCAACGCCGTCGAACACCGTCACCGCACCGTCCAGGACGCGCAGCGAGCGCTCCACCTCGACCGTGAAGTCGACGTGGCCCGGGGTGTCGATGATGTTGATGGTGTTGTCGACGTCTTCCAGCGGCCAGTGGCAGGTCGTCGCGGCAGACGTGATGGTGATGCCGCGCTCCTGCTCCTGCTCCATCCAGTCCATCGTGGCAGCGCCGTCGTGGACCTCACCGATCTTGTACGAAACGCCGGTGTAGAACAGGATCCGCTCGGTGGTGGTCGTCTTGCCCGCGTCGATGTGGGCCATGATCCCGATATTGCGGACCTTGGCCAGGTCAAGCGAAGTGGTGGCCATAGTGGCTCAATCTTCTCTCGGTCTCGATGTGGGTTGCGACTACCAGCGGTAGTGCGCGAAGGCCTTGTTGGACTCGGCCATCTTGTGCGTGTCCTCACGCTTCTTGACCGAAGCGCCGAGGCCGTTGGAGGCGTCGAGCAGTTCGTTCATGAGGCGCTCGGTCATGGTCTTCTCGCGGCGGGCGCGGGAGTAGCCCACGAGCCAGCGGAGCGAGAGGGTGGCGGCACGGCCGGGCTTGACCTCAATCGGGACCTGGTAGGTCGCGCCACCGACACGGCGGGACTTGACCTCAAGGGTCGGCTTGATGTTCTCGAGCGCGCGCTTGAGCGTGATGACCGGGTCGTTGCCGGTCTTCTCGCGCAGACCCTCCATGGCGCCGTAAACGATGCGCTCAGCGGTGGAGCGCTTGCCGTTCAGCAGCACCTTGTTGATGAGGGAGGTCACCAGAGGAGAACCGTAGACCGGGTCGATGATGACCGGGCGCTTCGGGGCGGGGCCCTTACGAGGCATTCTTACTTCTCCTTCTTGGCGCCGTAGCGGCTGCGAGCCTGCTTGCGGTTCTTGACGCCCTGCGTGTCGAGGGAGCCGCGGATGATCTTGTACCGAACACCCGGCAGGTCCTTCACACGACCACCACGCACGAGCACGATCGAGTGCTCCTGCAGGTTGTGGCCCTCACCCGGAATGTAAGCGGTGACCTCGATCCCGCTGGTCAGACGCACACGCGCGACCTTACGCAGGGCCGAGTTCGGCTTCTTCGGGGTGGTCGTGAAAACACGCGTGCAGACGCCACGGCGCTGGGGAGAACCCTCGAGCGCGGGCGTCTTGTTCTTCTCGACCTTGTCCTGCCGGCCCTTGCGGACCAGCTGCTGGATCGTAGGCACCGTTTCTCCGGTTTCTGTGTGCCAGTCTCGGTAAAGCTAACCTGGAACTTCCCCGACCCACGCGGTCGGGTGTGTCGAATACTGCAGTCCGATGACTCGCTGGAACGAGCGTGGCGGCAGATTGCGGTGTCAAAACCTGGCCGCCGCAGTGAGGGCACTCCCGGCAGAAGCTCGGGAGATTGCGCATGCAGCAGCCCAGGGACACCCCAGGCACAAGGTCAGAGCGTACCTACCGCATTGGCTGCGGTCAAAACAAATGCACACGCGAAGGACACGCCGGACTCCACACGGCGTTGCGGCCACCGTAGTGCGCTCCACGGCCGTACGGAAGAAGGCACCGCGCCCCCGCCCCAGGGCCCGGCCGGCAGGGCCCTGGGGCCCCGGAGACGCCCTAGAGGTGGGACACGGTCAGCAGGACCGAGAGCAGGAAGAACAGCGACCAGCCGCCGATGCCCAGCCAGCCGAGCACCAGGCCCGCGAGGGCCTGACCGTCCCCGCGCTCGCCGGTGCGGCGGATCTCGGCGCGCGCCTTGTGTCCCAGGATCACGGCCGGGATCGCCGTCAGTCCCCATGTCACCGGTGTCATGATCCCGCAGACCAGGGCGCCCGTCGCCGAGCCGTTCGTCGCCACCGGCGGAGGCATCTGCATCGGCATGAAGGTGGCCGGCATCGGCCGCTGCGGCAGAAACTGCGCCTGCGGCACCGGCCCCTGCGGCAGATCCGCCACCAGCATCTGCAGCTCGGCGTGGGTCTGTGCCTGGTAGGCCCGTGCGATCCGCTGCTCGTACTCCGGCTGTTGCATCCGCCCCTCGGCGAATCCTGCCTTGAGCACATCGACCGCCCGCTCACGATCGGCGTGCGAAGCACGCATGACAGGCACCTGATTCGACGGCTGAGCGGGCTGCCCACCCTGCCACGGCTGGAATGCCACTTTGCGAACCTCCCCCCGCTCGACAGTTCCCCCATCTTCTCATCACAGACGCAGAGATGGGAGGACAAGTTCCCCCGCGCGGCCACCTACCACGGGGAGGGGGAGGGCCGCCCGCACGCCGCAGGGCGGCCACCCCCCAAGGGATGACCGCCCTGTTGCTGTCGTACGGGCCAGGATTACTGGTTGTACGGACCGTAGTCGTAGTCCTCCAGCGGGACCGCCTGGCCGGAGCCGGTGCCGAAGGGCGAGTAGTCGATGTCGTCGTAACCGACGGCCGAGTACATCGCGGCCTTCGCCTCCTCGGTGGGCTCGACCCGGATGTTGCGGTAGCGGGACAGGCCCGTACCGGCCGGGATGAGCTTACCGATGATGACGTTCTCCTTGAGGCCGATCAGGGAGTCCGACTTGGCGTTGATCGCCGCGTCGGTCAGGACCCTGGTCGTCTCCTGGAAGGACGCCGCCGACAGCCACGACTCGGTGGCCAGCGACGCCTTGGTGATACCCATCAGCTGCGGACGGCCGGAGGCCGGGTGGCCACCCTCCGCCACGACCCGACGGTTCTCACCCTCGAACTTCGTGCGCTCCACGAGCTCGCCCGGCAGCAGCTCCGCGTCGCCGGACTCGATGATCGTCACACGGCGCAGCATCTGCCGGATGATGATCTCGATGTGCTTGTCGTGGATCGCCACGCCCTGGCTGTTGTAGACCTTCTGGACCTCGCCGACCAGGTGGACCTGGACGGCACGCTGGCCGAGGATCCGCAGCACGTCGTGCGGGTTGACGGCACCCACGGTCATCGGCTGGCCAACCGTGACGTGGTCGCCCTCGCCCACCAGGAGACGGGCACGCTTGGAGACGCCGTACGCCATCTCGTCGCTGCCGTCGTCCGGGGTGACCACGACCTTCTTGGTCTTCTCGGTCTCCTCGATCCGGACGCGGCCGGCCGCCTCCGAGATCGGCGCGACGCCCTTGGGCGTACGGGCCTCGAAGAGCTCGACGACACGCGGCAGACCCAGGGTGATGTCGTCACCGGCCACACCACCGGTGTGGAAGGTACGCATCGTCAGCTGGGTGCCGGGCTCACCGATGGACTGGGCGGCGATGATGCCGACCGCCTCACCGATGTCGACCAGCTTGCCGGTGGCCAGCGAACGGCCGTAGCAGAAGGCACAGGTGCCGACCGCGGACTCACAGGTCAGGACCGAGCGGGTCTTGACCTCCTCGACGCCCGCGTTGACCAGCGCGTCGATGAGCACGTCACCGAGGTCGACGTTCGCCGGGGCGACGACCTTGCCGTCGACGACGACATCCTCGGCCAGCATGCGTGCGTAGACGCTGGACTCGACGTCGTCCGCCTTGCGCAGGACACCGGCGGCGTCCTTCGAGGCGATCCGCAGCTTGAGGCCGCGCTCGGTGCCGCAGTCCTCCTCGCGAATGATGACGTCCTGGGAGACGTCGACCAGACGACGGGTGAGGTAACCGGAGTCGGCGGTACGCAGAGCGGTGTCCGCCAGACCCTTACGGGCACCGTGCGTGGAGATGAAGTACTCCAGCACGGACAGACCCTCGCGGAACGAGGCCTTGATCGGACGCGGGATGGTCTCGTTCTTGGCGTTCGACACCAGACCACGCATACCCGCGATCTGCCGCATCTGCATCATGTTTCCTCGGGCACCCGAGTCAACCATCATGAAGATGGGGTTCGTCTTGGGGAAGTTCTCATTCATCGCCTCGGAGACCTCATTGGTCGCCTTGGTCCAGATGTTGATGAGTTCCTGCGTGCGCTCGTCCTTGGTGATCAGACCGCGCTCGTACTGCTTCTGGACCTTCTCGTCCTGGGCCTCGTAGCCCGCGACGATGGCCTTCTTGGCCTCCGGCACGACGATGTCCGAGACGGCGACGGTGACGCCGGACCGGGTCGCCCAGTGGAAGCCGGCCGCCTTCAGGTTGTCGAGCGTCGCCGCCACGATGACCTTGGGGTAGCGCTCGGCCAGGTCGTTGACGATCGCGGAGAGCTGCTTCTTGCCCACCGAGTAGTCGACGAACGGGTAGTCCTCGGGCAGCAGCTCGTTGAAGAGCGCGCGGCCCAGGGTCGTCCGCAGGCGGAAGCTGTCACCCTGCTGCCACTCGGGCTCGCCCTCCTCCGGAACCGGCGGGGTCCAGCCGCGGGGCGGGACGGTGCCGATCGGGAAGCGGATGTCGACCTTCGCCTGGAGCGAGAGCCCCTTGGCGTCGAACGCCATGATCGCCTCGGCGGTCGAGCCGAACGCCCGGCCCTCACCGATGACCTTGCGCTCCTCTTCATCCGTGGTGAGGAAGAAGAGACCGAGCACCATGTCCTGGGTCGGCATGGTGACCGGACGGCCGTCGGCCGGCTTGAGGATGTTGTTCGAGGACAGCATCAGGATGCGGGCCTCGGCCTGGGCCTCCGCGGACAGCGGGAGGTGGACGGCCATCTGGTCACCGTCGAAGTCCGCGTTGAACGCGGTGCAGACGAGCGGGTGAATCTGAATGGCCTTGCCCTCGACCAGCTGCGGCTCGAAGGCCTGGATGCCCAGACGGTGCAGGGTGGGTGCACGGTTCAGCAGCACCGGGTGCTCGGCGATGACCTCTTCGAGGACGTCGTACACGACGGTGCGGCCACGCTCGACCATGCGCTTCGCGCTCTTGATGTTCTGCGCGTGGTTGAGGTCCACCAGGCGCTTCATCACGAATGGCTTGAAGAGCTCCAGCGCCATGGCCTTGGGCAGACCGCACTGGTGCAGCTTGAGCTGCGGGCCGACGACGATGACGGAACGCGCCGAGTAGTCGACTCGCTTACCGAGCAGGTTCTGACGGAAACGGCCCTGCTTACCCTTCAGCATGTCGCTGAGGGACTTCAGCGGGCGGTTACCGGGACCGGTGACCGGACGGCCGCGGCGGCCGTTGTCGAACAGCGCGTCGACGGCCTCCTGCAGCATCCGCTTCTCGTTGTTCACGATGATCTCGGGCGCGCCGAGGTCGAGAAGCCGCTTGAGGCGGTTGTTGCGGTTGATCACACGGCGGTACAGGTCGTTCAGGTCGGAGGTCGCGAAGCGGCCACCGTCCAGCTGCACCATCGGACGCAGGTCCGGCGGGATCACCGGGATGCAGTCCAGCACCATGCCCTTGGGGCTGTTGCGGGTCTGCAGGAAGGCGGAGACGACCTTGAGGCGCTTGAGCGCACGGGTCTTCTTCTGGCCCTTGCCGGTACGGATGATCTCGCGGAGGCGCTCGGCCTCCTCGTCGAGGTCGAAGGTCTCCAGGCGCTTCTGCAGGGCAGCGGCACCCATGGAGCCGTCGAAGTACGTGCCGAAGCGGTCCCGCAGCTCGCGGTAGAGCAGCTCGTCGCCCTCGAGGTCCTGGACCTTGAGGTTCTTGAAGCGGTTCCAGACCTCGTCGAGACGGTCGATCTCGCGCTGCGCACGGTCACGCAGCTGCTTCATCTCACGCTCGGCGCCCTCGCGCACCTTGCGGCGCACGTCCGCCTTGGCGCCCTCGGCCTCGAGCTCGGCCAGGTCGATCTCGAGCTTCTTGGCGCGGGCCTCCAGGTCGGAGTCGCGGCGCTGCTCGATCTGCTGACGCTCGACGGAGACATGCGCCTCCAGCGAGGGCAGGTCGCGCGTACGGCGCTCCTCGTCCACCCACGTGATCATGTAGGCGGCGAAGTAGATGACCTTCTCGAGGTCCTTGGGCGCGAGGTCCAGCAGGTAGCCCAGCCGGCTCGGCACGCCCTTGAAGTACCAGATGTGGGTCACGGGAGCGGCAAGCTCGATGTGGCCCATCCGCTCACGTCGCACCTTGGCGCGAGTGACCTCGACGCCGCAGCGCTCGCAGATGATGCCCTTGAAGCGGACACGCTTGTACTTACCGCAGTAGCACTCCCAGTCCCGGGTCGGACCGAAGATCTTCTCGCAGAAGAGTCCGTCCTTTTCGGGCTTGAGCGTGCGGTAGTTGATGGTCTCGGGCTTCTTGACCTCGCCGTGGCTCCACTGACGGATGTCGTCAGCGGTGGCCAGACCGATCCGGAGCTCATCGAAGAAGTTGACGTCGAGCACTATGCGTCAATCCCTCTCAGGGTTGTAAGTCTTAGGGGTCTGAAACGGGGGTCCTGGGGCCGGCCGGGGAACCATCACTGGGTCCCCGGCCGGACTCCCGTCAGACCTCTTCGACGCTGCTCGGCTCGCGCCGGGACAGGTCGATGCCGAGCTCCTCCGCAGCGCGGAAGACGTCCTCGTCGGTGTCGCGCATCTCGATGGACATGCCGTCCGAGGACAGCACCTCCACGTTGAGGCACAGGGACTGCATTTCCTTGATGAGCACCTTGAAGGACTCGGGAATGCCGGGCTCGGGGATGTTCTCGCCCTTGACGATGGCCTCGTAGACCTTCACGCGGCCGGTCACGTCGTCGGACTTGATCGTCAGCAGCTCCTGGAGGGCGTATGCGGCGCCGTATGCCTCCAGCGCCCACACCTCCATCTCGCCGAACCGCTGGCCACCGAACTGAGCCTTACCACCCAGCGGCTGCTGGGTGATCATCGAGTACGGACCGGTCGAACGCGCGTGGAGCTTGTCGTCGACCAGGTGGTGCAGCTTGAGGATGTACATGTACCCGATCGAGATCGGGTCCGGGAACGGCTCACCGGAGCGGCCGTCGAACAGCCGGGCCTTACCGGAGCCCTTGACCATCCGCTCGCCGTCACGGTTGGGGATCGTCGACTCGAAGAGACCGGAGATCTCGTCCTCGCGCGCACCGTCGAACACCGGGGTGGCGACGTTGGAGCCGGGGGCGACCTCGTCGGCGGAGATCGAGTGGAGACGCTTCTTCCACTCCTCCTCGACGCCCTCGACCTTCCAGCCCTGGCTGGCGAGCCAGCCGAGGTGGATCTCCAGGACCTGTCCCGGGTTCATTCGGGACGGGACACCCAGCGGGTTGAGGATGATGTCGACCGGGGTGCCGTCTTCGAGGAACGGCATGTCCTCGACCGGCAGGATCTTCGAGATGACGCCCTTGTTGCCGTGGCGGCCGGCGAGCTTGTCGCCGTCGGTGATCTTGCGCTTCTGGGCGACGTAGACGCGGACCAGCTGGTTCACGCCCGGGGGCAGCTCGTCGCCCTCTTCGCGGTCGAAGACGCGGACGCCGATGACCTTGCCGATCTCACCGTGCGGCACCTTCAGCGAGGTGTCGCGCACCTCGCGCGCCTTCTCACCGAAGATCGCGCGGAGCAGGCGCTCCTCGGGGGTCAGCTCGGTCTCGCCCTTGGGCGTGACCTTGCCGACGAGGATGTCGCCGGCGACGACCTCGGCACCGATACGGATGATGCCGCGCTCGTCGAGGTCGGAGAGGACCTCCTCGGAGACGTTCGGGATGTCCCGGGTGATCTCCTCGGGGCCCAGCTTGGTGTCACGGGCGTCGACCTCGTGCTCCTCGATGTGGATCGAGGAGAGGACGTCGTCCTGCACGAGGCGCTGCGACAGGATGATCGCGTCCTCGTAGTTGTGACCCTCCCACGGCATGAACGCGACGAGCAGGTTCTTGCCGAGGGCCATCTCGCCCTCTTCGGTGGACGGACCGTCGGCGAGGACCTGGCCCTCGATGACGCGCGCGCCCTCGTCGACGACGACCTTCTGGTTGAAGGAGGTGCCCTGGTTGGAGCGGGTGAACTTGGCGACGCGGTACGTGGTGTACGTGCCGTCGTCGTTGGCGACGGTGATGTAGTCCGCGGAGACCTCCTGGACCACACCGTCCTTCTCCGCCTTGATGACGTCACCGGCGTCGACCGCACAGCGGTACTCCATGCCGGTGCCGACCAGCGGCGACTCCGCCTTGATCAGCGGAACGGCCTGGCGCATCATGTTCGATCCCATGAGCGCGCGGTTGGCGTCGTCGTGCTCGAGGAACGGGATCATGGCGGTCGCGGCCGACACCATCTGGCGCGGCGAGACGTCCATGAAGTCGACCTCGTCGGCCGGGACCAGGTCGACCTCGCCACCACGGCGGCGGACCAGGACACGCTGCTCGGAGAACCGCATGTCCTCGGAGAGCTTCGCGTTGGCCTGGGCGATCAGGAAGCGGTCCTCCTCATCAGCGGTGAGGTAGTCCACCTCCTCCGTGACCTGGCCGTCGACGACCTTGCGGTACGGCGTCTCGATGAAGCCGAAGACGTTGACCCGGCCGTAGGAGGCCAGCGAGCCGATGAGACCGATGTTGGGACCTTCAGGGGTCTCAATCGGGCACATGCGGCCGTAGTGCGAGGGGTGCACGTCACGGACGTCCAGGCCGGCCCGCTCACGGGAGAGACCACCCGGGCCCAGCGCCGACAGACGGCGCTTGTGGGTCAGACCCGACAGCGGGTTGGTCTGGTCCATGAACTGCGACAGCTGGCTGGTGCCGAAGAACTCCTTGATGGAGGCGACGACCGGCCGGATGTTGATCAGGGTCTGCGGCGTGATCGCCTCGACGTCCTGGGTCGTCATGCGCTCACGCACGACGCGCTCCATACGAGCCAGACCCGTGCGGACCTGGTTCTGGATGAGCTCGCCGACGTTGCGCAGACGACGGTTGCCGAAGTGGTCGATGTCGTCGGTCTCGACGACGATCGTCCGGCCGGACTCGCCGGTCGTCTCGGTCTCGCCGGCGTGCAGCTTGACCAGGTACTTGATCGTGGCGATGACGTCATCGGTGGTCAGCACGCCGGCGTCGAGCGGCTCGTCGCCGCCGAGCTTCTTGTTGACCTTGTAGCGGCCGACCTTCGCGAGGTCGTAGCGCTTGGGGTTGAAGTAGAGGTTCTCGAGCAGCGTCTGCGCGGCCTCGCGGGTCGGCGGCTCACCCGGACGCAGCTTGCGGTAGATGTCGAGCAGCGCGTCGTCCTGGCCCTGGGTGTGGTCCTTCTCCAGGGTGGCGCGCATGGACTCGTACTCGCCGAACTCCTCGAGGATCTGCTCGGTGGTCCACCCGAGCGCCTTGAGCAGGACGGTGACGGACTGCTTGCGCTTGCGGTCGATGCGCACACCGACCATGTCGCGCTTGTCGATCTCCATCTCCAGCCAGGCACCCCGGGACGGGATGATCTTGGCGGAGAAGATGTCCTTGTCGGACGTCTTGTCGATGGAGCTGTCGAAGTACACGCCCGGCGAGCGGACCAGCTGCGAGACGACGACACGCTCGGTGCCGTTGATGCAGAAGGTTCCCTTGTTGGTCATGAGCGGGAAGTCGCCCATGAAGACCGTCTGGGACTTGATCTCGCCGGTCTCGTTGTTCGTGAACTCAGCGGTGACGAAGAGCGGAGCGGCGTACGTGAAGTCGCGCTCCTTGCACTCGTCGATGGAGTTCTTCGGGGGCTCGAAGCGGTGGTCGCGGAACGTCAGCGACATCGACCCGGAGAAGTCCTCGATCGGGGAGATCTCTTCGAAGATCTCTTCCAGACCGGACTTGGTGGGGACTTCCTGCCCACTCTCCAGCGCAGCCTCGACGCGACCCTTCCATGCGGCATTGCCGAGCAGCCAGTCGAAGCTTTCGGTCTGCAGCGCAAGGAGGTTCGGAACCCCGAGGGGCTCCTTGATCTTCGCAAAAGAGATGCGCAGCGGGGCGGTGCTGTCGCCGTTGTTCGTATTGGCAGTCGAGGCGTTGCGCGAGGCGGCCAAGAGGGGGTCCTTCCGAGGGCTCGGACTCACTACGCGCGTACCGGTCCCGAACCGAACAGACTGAGGGAAAGCCCAGGTCAGGGCGGATCATTCAGCTTTGCTCGGGCTCGGGTATGCCCCTGGTGACGGGCAGGGAGCAGCTAACAGGCAGCGCAAAGGGTCAGTGTAGCCACTCGGCCCACTGATGTCCAGAGCGAGTTTCCGGAGACCGGTTCAGCACCGTGATACCGATCTTCTCCCTCCGGGAGGTCGTGTCCTCCGCACCGGAGGAAGCCCTCGTTTGTTCTTCTCAATGCCCTGCGCCTGCCGAAAGCCCTGCGCCAGTGGCGCACACCGATGCTTCCCTCTTCGTCGGCGATCCATGCCTCGAACCCTGGATCGCTTCTGCGTCGCGTCCCGAGAATTGCGCGCCGCGTCCGGTTCGTCAAGGCCCCCCACCTCTGGGAGATCGTCACATGGGGGCAGGTCCGGGCAACGAAGATCACCATACTCGCACGCAGGCGCGAGACAATGCAGCCGTGACAAGCACGCCGAAGGGCGACCACCCGCATGGGTGATCGCCCTTGGCACGTGCCCCTGACGCCTCAGGCGCCCAGGACGTGAGTCGGAAGACTCAGTGAAGTCACTTGACCTCGACGGAGGCGCCGGCGCCCTTGAGGGACTCGGCGGCCTTCTCGGCGGCGTCCTTGGCGACCTTCTCGAGGACGGGCTTCGGGGTGCCGTCGACGAGGTCCTTGGCCTCCTTCAGACCCAGGGAGGTCAGCTCACGCACGACCTTGATGACCTGGATCTTCTTGTCGCCCGCACCGGTGAGGATGACGTCGAACTCGTCCTTCTCCTCCTCGGCGGCGGCGGCCGGGGCGCCCGGGGCACCGGCGGCGGCAACGGCGACCGGGGCGGCAGCCTCGACGTCGAACTTGTCCTCGAAGAGCTTCACGAACTCGGAGAGCTCGATGAGGGTCATCTCCTCGAACTGCGCGAGCAGGTCTTCCTGGCTGAGCTTCGCCATGGTGGCGGTCCTTCCACTAATTCGGCTGGTGCCGGATGTACATGAATGGCGGGCGTACGGGCCCGCTGGGCGGACGAGTGATTACTCGGCAGCCTCGGCGGGAGCCGGCGTACCGGCACCGCCCTGCTCGACCTTGCTGCGAAGCGCGTCCGCGGTGCGGACGAACTTCGTGAGCGGGGCCTGGAAGGTCGCCGCGGCCTTGGCCATGGACGCCTTCATGCCACCCGCCAGCTTGGCGAGCAGAACCTCACGGGACTCGAGGTCCGCAAGCTTCTTGATCTCGTCGGCGGACAGCGCCTTGCCGTCAAGGACACCGCCCTTGATGACGAGAGCGGGGTTCTCCTTGGCGAAGTCACGAAGACCCTTCGCCGCCGTGACCGGGTCACCGGTCACGAAGGCGACAGCGGTCGAGCCCTTGAGGTGCTCGTCCAGCTGAATCCCGGCCTCCTTGGCCGCGATCTTGGTCAGCGTGTTCTTCACCACACGGTACTGAGCGTTCTCGCCGAGAGAACGACGCAGCTCCTTGAGCTGCGCCACACTCAGTCCGGTGTAAGAAGTCACAACAGCTGCGGTGGAGTCGCGGAGCTTCTCCGTGATCTCCGCAACGGCTGCGTTCTTGTCAGACGTCGCCATGAGCCTCGGCCTCCTTCCGGGTGATGAGGACCGCGCAGAAGGGGCTGGGCAAAACAAACGCCCCGGCGCAGGCGCACGGGGCGGACTCGACCGCACGGAATTCCGTCCGGGAGTTCATCCATACACACCTGCGCAGGCCGTCCGCAGCTAGCGGATCCTTCGGCCACCACACGCCCGGAGTCCGGACGCGTAGAGACAACCAGCGGTCTTTGGCTTCCCGCATACGTTACGGGAACAGGGTCCACGCAGCAAGTCGCCTTGGTGAGCCGCCTCAACTCCTACCGTTTGACACGTCACCGGAGTCTGCGACCCGCCCGCCGCAGACCGTCAGGGCCAGTGCGACGCCCGCCACCACGGCGCTCTCACACGTCCGACAGCCCCCGATGTTCCAAAGCCATAGCTCTGGAGTGGTCGCCGCCTCCTGGTGGCCTCTACACAGAATCAATCTCGAGGGACAACGTAAAGCCGACTACATAGCGGTAGCAGCCCTCGCGATCAACTCGACGAGGGTGACGCACGCAGCCGTGGACCTGGACCTACCCCATGCAAGATCGGCGAGCCCCGCCCCGCCCCACTCGAGAACGGCCTCTTGGAGTCGTGGGCAGCGCGCGGGGACCACACCAGCACCCGAGTAGCCCGTGCTGGCCATGAAGCATGCCGTCAGGCCGAGGGTGCTCGTATGGCCCCCATGACGCCAGGCCCACCTACCGATGCGGGTGAGCAGCCCATCTAAGTCAAGAGGTGCGCGACTTAGCTACGGCTTCGCTGCTGCTATGCAGGCGTTCTGGGCTGCGCCCACGCTGATGCCAATGGCCAGCAGATCCCGGTTGCAGAAAAGGAAGGCGGTCGCGTTCGCTGCCTCCCCCTCGATGCACGCCGCCCGCACCTTCGGCCCAACCGTGTAGCCAGCCTTATAGACGGCACCGCGACAGGCCCCCCTATCGGCCTGCGCGGGAGTGGCTGTAACGAAAGGAAGAGCAGTAGTAGCCACCAGTACCCCGATGCCACCTGACAGGTGGCGCAATGACTTGCGCATAGAATCCCCCTCTTATCTTTGGTCGAACACCAGCCCTTGGCCAGCATTTCGGTGATATTAACACTGCAGCCATCGCGCTCGGCAGATATCAGGTACCGAAATCTGCTTGATTCGCCAGCAAGTTGACGCCCCGTTGCAATCTTTTGCAGCGCGGACCGCAGTGCTCCTGGTTTGAGTTCGGGGTGAGTAAATGAGGAACCTCTTGAGCGACATGCCGGTGCCCATGGGTCCGTTGCCAGGGGCATTCGGATGCCCCTGGCAACGACAATGGCAGAGCAAGCGCTGTATCCAAGGCTGCCCGGCGCATGGACAGGACCGACAAAGAGGAAGCGGCCGAGTACTTCCGACAGGCCGAGAGCACTCTGGAACTGCAGGTGATTCGCGAATGCCGACGCACATGGCAGTGCTCGCAACGATGGGCGTGGATTGCCCGTACATCTGCCTCGGAGCCCCGTTTTCGCCTCCGTGTTAGCCACTGCGGGGGTGATGGCATGTCCCCGAGGAACTGACCACACCGATATCGGCCGCGAGTACCGCTCTGCTGCGAGTGCTGCCGGTTCCGACGCCCCGCCTAGTCCAATGGCTACAGAGGCACCTGTGGCCGGGAGCCGTGCCTCACGGCTTGTCCTAGGCAAGCCGTAAAGGCGAGGGGGGCCCGGAGGACGTGATCCTCACCCCGCCAAGCGCACGAGCCCCGCCCCATGCAGCCATTACTCCGGGCGGGGCTCTCTCAAGCCCGTGATAGACGTACCCGTTACGGGGCATCGGGAGGCGTTGGTCGTGGACGTCTGATTCTCGGGTGTGGATAGTCCTCCGCGCAGCCTGTGACCCTAGTGAGGATCGAACATACCGCGAACGGAACGGGCGCTTCGCCTCCTCATATCGACGAGGGGGCGAAGCGCCCGTTCAGCTACTCAGAGCTCCATTGGGGCTCAGACCGCGGCCGGGTCCTCCTCGACGAGGAGGTTGCGGGTGCGGTTGGCGTCCAGCGGGATGCCGGGGCCCATCGTGGTGGTGATGGTCGCCTTCTTGATGTAGCGGCCCTTGGCAGCGGACGGCTTGAGGCGGTTGATCTCCTCGAGTGCCGCGGCGTAGTTCTCCACCAGCTTGGTCTCGTCGAAGGAGACCTTGCCGATGATGAAGTGGAGGTTCGCGTGCTTGTCCACGCGGAACTCGATCTTGCCGCCCTTGATGTCGGTGACAGCCTTGGCGACATCCGGGGTGACGGTGCCGGTCTTCGGGTTCGGCATCAGACCACGCGGACCGAGCACGCGGCCGAGGCGGCCGACCTTGCCCATGAGGTCCGGGGTGGCGACGACGGCGTCGAAGTCCAGACGGCCCTTGGAGACCTCGTCGATCAGTTCGTCCGAGCCGACGATGTCGGCGCCGGCGGCTTCCGCGGCCGCAGCACGGTCACCGGTCGCGAAGACCAGGACCCGGGCGGTCTTACCGGTGCCGTGCGGGAGGTTCACGGTGCCACGGACCATCTGGTCGGCCTTGCGCGGGTCGACACCCAGACGCATGGCGACCTCGACGGTCGCGTCGAACTTGACGGAGGTGGTCTCCTTGGCGAGACGGACGGCCTCGAGGGGGGCGTACACACGCTCCCGGTCGATCTTCGCGTCCGCGGTGCGAAGAGTCTTGCTGCGCTTCACTTCTGCTCCTGATGCAGTGGGGTGGAGTCGTGGTGCGGACCAGCGCCTGGTCCTGCCACGGGTGGTGCCTGAAGGGCTGGGATCAGCCCTCGACCGTGATGCCCATGGAACGGGCGGTGCCGGCGATGATCTTCTCGGCGGCGTCCAGGTCGTTGGCGTTCAGGTCGGGCATCTTGGTGGTGGCGATGTCACGGACCTGGTCGCGGGTGATCTTGGCGACCTTGGTCTTGTGCGGCTCGCCGGAGCCCTTCTCCACGCCCGCGGCCTTCAGGATGAGCTTCGCGGCCGGCGGGGTCTTGGTGATGAAGGTGAAGGAACGGTCCTCGTAGACCGTGATCTCCACCGGCACGACCATGCCACGCTGCGACTCGGTCGCGGCGTTGTAGGCCTTGCAGAACTCCATGATGTTGACGCCGTGCTGGCCCAGCGCGGGGCCGACCGGCGGAGCCGGGTTAGCGGCGCCGGCACTGATCTGGAGCTTGATAAGCCCCGTGACCTTCTTCTTCTTGGGAGGCATGCTCTCTCCGGGTCCTAGTGAGAGGTTTCGCCGATCCATCCGGTCATCCGGATGGAGGCATACCGCACCACGATAACGGGTATCGTCGCGCGGCCAAAAACCGAGCAGGTCAGACCGGCTGTGAGCCCGTCTGACCTGGTGGGTTTGGCTGGTGGTCCGGAAGAACCTAGTTCTTCTGGATCTGGTCGAAGCTGAGCTCGACCGGGGTCTCGCGGCCGAAGATCTCGACGAGGCCCTTGACCTTCTTCGAGTCGGCGTTGATCTCGTTGATCGTCGCCTGCAGCGTCGCGAACGGGCCGTCGGTGACGGTGACGGAGTCGCCCACCTCGAAGTCCAGCACCTGGACCTCGACCTTGCGGGACGGCGCCGGCCTGCCCTCGGCCGCGGCGGCCTCCTTGGCGGCCTTCTCCTCGGCCTCCGGGGCGAGCATCTTGACGATCTCGTCCAGCGTCAGCGGGTAGGGGTCGTAGGCGTTGCCGACGAAGCCGGTGACACCCGGGGTGTTGCGGACGACGCCCCAGGACTCGTTCGTCAGGTCCATCCGCACCAGCACATAGCCCGGGAGCTTGTTCTGGCGGATGGTCTTGCGCTCGCCGTTCTTGATCTGGGCGACCTCTTCCTGCGGCACCTCGGCCTGGAAGATGAAGTCTTCGACGTTCAGCGAGACGGCACGCTGTTCGAGGTTGGTCTTCACGCGGTTCTCGTAACCCGCGTAGGTGTGGATGACGTACCACTCGCCGGGCAGGCCACGGAGTTCCTCGCGGAGGGCGGCGACCGGGTCGACCGGCTCCTGCTCCTCGTCCTCGGCGACCTCGGTGGTGGCCTCGGCCTCGTCCTCGGCGACCTCGACGGTGGCCTCGGCGTCCTCCTCGACGTGCACCGCGGCCTCTTCGGCGGGCTCACCGGCGGCGGCGTCCTCGGCGTCGACCTCGTCGACCGCGTCGGCGTTCTCGACGATGTCACGCGCGGTGTCGTCGCCCTCGACCTCGGCCGAGGCGGCCGCGTCCACGTCGGCCGCTGCCGTTTCGGCGGAGTCGGCGGCGTCGTTCAGGTTCGGGTCAGACACGGTGGCTGCTTCTTCCTGGCTTCAAGGGGTTGAACATGCGAAACAGGCGCCCGCTGAGGCGCCCTCCGCGGGATCAGCCGAAGACGTACCCGACGACTCGGTTGATTCCCAAGTCAATCACGGTTACGAGACCGATGATGATGACAACGAAGACGATCACCACACTGGTGTACGTCGACAGCTGGTTGCGCGTGGGCCAGACGACCTTGCGGAGCTCCGCCACGATCTGGCGGTAGAAAAGCGCGAGCCGCGCGAAAGGGCCCTTCTTGCCGCGCTTGCCGCCGCGACGGGGCTTCTTCTGGGAATCCGCGGTGTCGTCCTCGGAATGACCGCGCTCAGGCATGTCGATGGAGCCCAGGGCGTCCGTCACTCGTCCTCACCTGAATCCGGATCGTGGCCGTGCCGCGCCCTGCCCTGCCGCACGGCGGTGCATTTCCTACGTACGCGTGCACGCACCGTGGTGGAGAGTGCGTGTAGCAGGGCCGGAGGGACTTGAACCCCCAACCGCTGGTTTTGGAGACCAGTGCTCTACCAATTGAGCTACGACCCTTTGTGGTTCCCCCAACCTACCGCATACGGGCGACTGCACTTGGTGCATGTCCCGCGGCGACCTGTTGGGAGCCAACGGTCAGCGAGTGTACGTGCTTCGGGGCCGGGCGTCGAACACGATCCATGCGGGTGGTGCCCGCAAACCCGTGTGCCGGGCTCGTCGGGGGTCTGCAACGATGCATGTATGAGCGCTGCAACCCCTTCCGCATCGTCCCCCACCGAACGCCGGGTCTCGGCCCGCATCGGTTCGATCTCCGAGTCGGCGACCCTCGCCGTCGACGCCAAGGCGAAGGCCCTCAAGGCCGCCGGACGCCCGGTGATCGGCTTCGGCGCCGGTGAGCCCGACTTCCCCACGCCCGGCTACATCGTCGAGGCCGCCGTCGAGGCCTGCCGCAACCCGAAGTACCACCGCTACACCCCGGCCGGCGGCCTGCCCGAGCTGCGGACCGCGATCGCCGCGAAGACGCTGCGCGACTCCGGCTACGAGATCGAGGCCGCGAACGTCCTGGTGACGAACGGCGGCAAGCAGGCGATCTACGAGGCGTTCGCAGCGATCCTCGACCCGGGTGACGAGGTCATCGTCCCGGCGCCGTACTGGACCACCTACCCCGAGTCGATCCGTCTCGCCGGCGGCGTGCCGGTCGACGTGGTCGCCGACGAGACCACCGGCTACCGCGTGACCGTGGAGCAGCTGGAGGCGGCCCGCACGGACCGCACCAAGGTGCTGCTGTTCGTCTCGCCGTCGAACCCGACCGGCGCGGTCTACACCCGCGAGCAGGTCGAGGCGGTCGGCCGCTGGGCCGCCGAGCACGGCCTGTGGGTGCTGACCGACGAGATCTACGAGCACCTGGTCTACGGCGACGCCCAGTTCTCGTCGCTGCCGGTGGTCGTGCCCGAGCTGCGCGACAAGTGCATCATCGTCAACGGTGTGGCGAAGACGTACGCGATGACCGGCTGGCGGGTGGGCTGGGCGATCGGCCCCAAGGACGTCATCAAGGCCGCCGCGAACCTCCAGTCGCACGCCACGTCCAACGTCTCCAATGTCGCCCAGGCCGCGGCCATCGCGGCGGTCTCCGGCGATCTGACGGCCGTCGAGGAGATGAAGGTCGCCTTCGACCGCCGCCGTCGCACCATCGTGCGGATGCTCAACGAGATCGACGGGGTGCTGTGCCCGGAGCCGGAGGGCGCGTTCTACGCGTACCCGTCGGTCAAGGAGCTCCTGGGCAAGGAGATCCGCGGCAAGCGTCCGCAGACCAGCGTCGAGCTGGCCGGGCTGATCCTGGAGGAGGCGGAGGTCGCCGTCGTCCCGGGTGAGGCCTTCGGCACCCCCGGTTACCTGCGGCTTTCCTACGCGCTGGGCGACGAGGACCTGGTCGAGGGCGTGTCGCGCCTGCAGAAGCTGCTGGCGGAGGCCAAGTAGACCTCCGAGAACAGTCGCCACCTCCGAAAATCCGGAGGTGCCACGAGCGGGCGCCGGGACACCTTCCCGGCGCCCGCTCGTCCGTTCTCCCGGACACCCCTTCGGGAAAGGCCCTACCGGCGCGCCGGTCCCATGCGGCAAGATCTTGGGATGGAGAGCGTTCGTGCCTGCGGCGAAGCCGCCATTCGAGACCTGCGCCACCTGCCGAAGGCCCATCTGCACCTGCATTTCACCGGTTCGATGCGGCCCACCACCCTGCTGGAGCTCGCCGACAAATACGGCGTCCATCTCCCGGAGGCGCTGCGCGGCGGTGAGCCGCCCCGGCTGCGGGCCACGGACGAGCGCGGCTGGTTCCGCTTCCAGCGGCTGTACGACCTCGCGCGGTCCTGTCTGCGGACGCCCGAGGACATCCAGCGGCTGGTGCGCGAGGCCGCCGAGGAGGACGTCCGCGACGGGTCGCGGTGGCTGGAGATCCAGGTCGACCCGACCTCGTACGCGCCGCGGCTGGGCGGGCTGATCCCGGCCCTGGAGATCATCCTGGACGCGGTGCGGAGCGCGTCGCGGGACACCGGGCTCGGCATCCGCGTGCTGGTCGCCGCGAACCGTATGAAGCACCCGCTGGACGCCCGCACGCTGGCCCGGCTCGCGGTGCGCTACGCCGACCACGGAGTGATCGGCTTCGGGCTGTCCAACGACGAACGCCGGGGATTCGCCCGGGACTTCGACCGTGCCTTCGCCATCGCGCGCGAGGGCGGTCTGCTGGCGGCGCCGCACGGCGGGGAGCTGTCAGGGCCGGCCAGCGTCCGCGACTGCCTGGACGATCTGCACGCCGGCCGGGTGGGGCACGGCGTCCGGGCCGCGGAGGACCCCGGGCTGCTGCGCCGGCTGGCCGCGCGGGGGGTGACCTGCGAGGTGTGCCCGTCGTCGAATGTGGCGCTGGGGGTCTACGAGAAGCCGGAGGACGTGCCGCTGCGGACGCTGTTCGACGCGGGCGTGCCGATGGCGCTGGGCGCGGACGACCCGCTGCTGTTCGGGGCGCGGCTGGCCGCGCAGTACGAGATCGCCCGCGGCGTGCACGGCTTCACCGATGCCGAACTGGCCGAGCTGGCCCGGCAGTCGGTCCGCGGCTCGTGCGCCCCGCGGGACGAGCAGCAGCGGCTGCTGGCGGGCATCGACGACTGGCTGGCGGGGTGAGGCCGACCGGCAGGACCGGCCGGACAGTCGGCGGGGCGCCCGCTAGAGGCTGACGCCGACCGTGACCGGTTCGTTGACGAGCGTGATGCCGAAGGCCGCGTGGACGCCGTCGCGGACCTCGCGGGCCAGGGCGAGCAGGTCCTCGGTGGTGGCCTTCCCCCGGTTGGTGAGCGCGAGGGTGTGCTTGGTGGAGATGCGGGCCGGGCCGCTGCCGTAGCCCTTGGTGAAGCCGGCCCGGTCGATGAGCCAGGCGGCGGAGGTCTTGACCAGGCCCTCACCGGCCGGGAAGGCGGGCGGGGCGACCTCGGGGCCGAGCCTCTCCCGGACCCGCTGGTGGAAGGCGGCGTGCTCGGCCTCGGTGAGGATCGGGTTGGTGAAGAAGGAGCCGGCCGACCAGGTGTCGTGGTCCTCGGGGTCCAGCACCATGCCCTTGCCGGCGCGCAGCGCCAGAACGGTCTCCCGCGCGGCGGCGGCCGGGACCCGGTCACCGGCCCCGACACCGAGGGCGCGGGCGGTCTCGGGGTACTTCAGGGGCGCGGACAGGCCCCCGGCGTCCTCCAGGGCGAAGCGCACGCGCAGCACCACGAACCGGTCGGGGTGCTCCTTGAAGCGGCTGTGGCGGTAGGAGAAGCCGCACTCCGCGCCGGGGATCGTGACGGTCTCGCCGGCCCGGCGGTCGTAGGCGACGACCTCGGTGATCGTGGTGGAGACCTCCTGGCCGTACGCGCCCACGTTCTGGATCGGGGTGGCGCCCGCCGAGCCGGGGATGCCGGCCAGGCACTCCACGCCGGCCAGTCCGGCCTCGACCGTACGGGCGACCGCGTCGGACCAGTTCTCGCCGGCGGCGAGCGTGAGGGTCGTGCCGTCGAGTGCGAAGCCACGGGTGGCGATGCGCAGGGCCGTGCCGTCGAAGCCCTTGTCGCCGATGACGAGGTTGCTGCCGCCGCCGATGATCAGCAGTGGGTCCCCGGTCCCGTCGGCCGCGCGGACGGCCGCGATCACCTCGTCGTCGGTGGTGGCCGTGACGAGGCGGGTGGCCGGTCCGCCGAGGCGGAAGGTGGTCAGCGGGGCGAGGGGCGCGTCATGGAGTTCCTGCACGCGCCCAAGGGTACGGGGGCGGTCCGGCGTCGTGGTCCGCCTCGCCTGAGCCGCCCCGGACGGCGGCGGCTCAGGCGAGGCGGACCACGGCGCGGGCCATGCCCAGCACCTTCTGGCCGGCGCTCATCGCGGTGAGATCGACCCGGACCGTGCGGTCGTCGTCGTCCAGCTTGGCGGCGACCTTGGCACTGACCTCGATCAGCGCGCCGGTCTCGTCGTTGGGGACGACGACGGGCTTGGTGAAGCGCACGCCGTACTCGGCGACCGCGCCCGGGTCGCCGGCCCAGTCGGTGACCACGCGGATCGCCTCGGCCATGGTGAACATGCCATGGGCGATGACGTCCGGCAGCCCGACCTCCTTGGCGAACTTCTCGTTCCAGTGGATCGGGTTGAAGTCACCGGAGGCGCCCGCGTAGCGCACGAGCGTGGCGCGGCTCACGGGGAAGGTCTGCGCCGGGAGTTCGCCACCGACCTCGACCTCGTCGTAAGAAATCTTGGCGGTCATCTCAGGCCTCCCGGTCGGCGCGGGCCACCAGCTTGGTGAACGCGGTCACGACGTGCTCGCCGGCCTCGTCGTGCACCTCACCGCGGATGTCGATGATGTCGTTGCCCGCCATGGACTTGATGGCCTCGATGGTGGAGGTGACGCTCAGCCGGTCCCCGCTGCGCACCGGCCGGGTGTAGGCGAACTTCTGGTCGCCGTGCACCACCCGGCTGTAGTCCAGACCGAGTTGCGGGTCCTCGATGACCTGTCCCGCGGCCTTGAAGGTGATCGCGAACACAAAGGTCGGCGGCGCGATCACATCGGAGTACCCGAGCGCCTTGGCTGCATCGGCGTCGGTGTAGGCGGGGTTGGTGTCACCGATGGCCTCGGCGAATTCGCGGATCTTCTCCCGGCCGACCTCGTACGGGTCGGTGGGCGGGTACGTGCGTCCCACAAATGACTGGTCGAGCGCCATGGGCTCGCAACCTCCCTGTACTCATGGTGATAACGCCGTGAGGCCGCCCCCACGAATGGGGACGGCCTCACGAACGAGCCTGTGTTATCGCGTCTCGCGGTGCGCGGTGTGCGAGTTGCAACGGGGGCAGTGCTTCTTCATCTCAAGACGGTCCGGGTCGTTGCGCCGGTTCTTCTTGGTGATGTAGTTCCGCTCCTTGCACTCCACGCAGGCCAGCGTGATCTTCGGGCGGACGTCGGTGGCAGCCACGTGAGTGCTCCTTGACGGAAATGGACGGATGAACGCATAAAAGAGTAGCCGATCGGAGGACCGACCCCACAATCGGCTACTGTCAGTAGCGGTGACCGGACTTGAACCGGTGACACAGCGATTATGAGCCGCTTGCTCTACCGACTGAGCTACACCGCTGTGATGCGAGGGGACCCCGCCCGAAGACGGGAACCTCACACATCAGAGCCCCAATACGGAATCGAACCGTAGACCTTCTCCTTACCATGGAGACGCTCTGCCGACTGAGCTATTGGGGCGAGCGATGAAGACATTACACGGCCCGCCGCCAAACGTGAAATCCGTATCCGGGCCGCGCCCCAAGGGCCCCGGGCACCACACCGGTACGACTATTTCGCGCCTGCGCAACGCTCTCCCGGCGGCGTCCTAGGCTCGGAAGAACGCTGCGTGATCTTGCACGCCGGTGCTTTCGAGGAGCGCGATGTCCGACAGCAGTTCGCCGCAGCCCCAGCCGGGAAAGCCCGGCGGCGCCGGCCGGTACGCCAGGCCGGAAAGCGGTGCGCTGGTGCTGTGCGGTGCCCGGCTCGCCGACGGCCGGACGGTGGACGTACGGCTCGGCGGCGGTCGCATCGAGGCCGTCGGGACGGCCGGCAGCCTCGCCCCGCAGGGCGCCCGCGTCGACCTCGCCGGGTACCTCCTGCTCCCCGCCCCCGTCGAACCCCACGCGCACTGCGACACCGCGCTGACGGCGGACTCCGACGGCCCCGTGTCCGGCTCCCCCGAGGACGTCCAGCGGCGGACGACCGAGGCCGCGCTGCTGCAACTGGGGCACGGCGCCACCGCCTCGCGCAGCCACGTCAGGATCGGCGACGTCCAGGGACTGCGCTCGCTGGAGGCGGTGCTGCAGGCCCGCAGGTCGCTGCGCGGGCTGGCCGATCTGGCGGCGGTGGCGGTGCCGCGGGTGCTGACCGGGGCGGCCGGTGCGGACGGGCTGGCGATGCTGCGGGACGCGGTGAAGATGGGCGCCTCGGTCATCGGCGGCTGCCCCGATCTCGACCCCGACCCCGCCGGGTACGTCGAGACGGTCCTGGAACTGGCGGGCGAGCACGGCTGTCCGGTGGATCTGCACACCGACGGTGACGATCCGGCGCGGCTGGCGCGGTTCGCGGCGATGGCCGGCGGGCTGCGGCCGGGCGTCGCGCTCGGGCCGTGTGCGGGCATGGCGCGGATGCCGCGGAGCGTGGCGGCGCGGGTCGCCGAGCAGTTGGCGGCCGCCGGAGTCGCCGTCGTGTGTCTGCCACAGGGCGACTGCGCGGGCCTGGAACGCTACGGCTCGCGGGTGTCGCGGCCGGCGCCGGTGCGGCTGCTGCGGGCGGCCGGGGTGCGGGTGGCGGCGGGCAGCGGGGCGCTGCGGGACGTGGCGAACCCGGTGGGGCGGGGCGACCCCCTGGAGGCCGCGTATCTCCTGGCGTCCCTGGGGGAGGCCACGCCCGAGGCGGCCTACGAGACGGTGAGTTCGGCGGCGCGGGCGACGCTGAGCCTGCCGGAGGTGCGGGTCGAGGCGGGCTTCCCGGCGGAGCTGCTGGCGGTGCGCGGGGAGCGGATCGCCGGGGTGCTCTCGCTGGCGTACAGCCGGATCGTGATCCACCGCGGGCGGGTGGTCGCCCGTACCAGCGCGGTGCGGGAGTACTGCGACTCGGCGGCGGAGGTGGCGCTGGAGCTGCCGCGGCAGTCGCAGCGCTGAGCCGCGGCGCTGCGCCGCGGGGGCGGGAAGGCGGCGGCCACCCGGCCGGTCCCGCACCACGCGGCGGCCCTTCGGCGTACGGTCGGGATCATGCGCATTGTCATCGCAGGTGGACATGGTCAGATCGCGCTGCGGCTGGAGCGGTTGCTCGCCAAGCGCGGGGACGAGGTCGCGGGCATCATCCGCAGGCCGGAACAGGCCGGCGACGTGCTGGCCGCCGGAGCCGAACCGGTGGTCTGCGACCTGGAGTCGGCGTCGGTGGAGGATGTCGCCCGGCACATGGAGGGGGTCGACGCGGCCGTCTTCGCGGCGGGCGCGGGCCCGGGCAGCGGCGTCGGGCGCAAGGACACGGTGGACCGGGGCGCGGCGGCGCTCTTCGCGGACGCGGCCGAGGCGGCGGGCGTACGGCGCTTCCTCGTCGTGTCCTCGATGGGCGCGGACCGTGAGCCCCCGGAGGGCACCGATCCGGGCTTCGCGGCGTATCTGCGGGCGAAGGGCGCCGCGGACGCGGACGTACGAGCCCGCGCCGGACTGGACTGGACGATCCTGCGGCCCGGCCGGCTGACGGACGACCCCGGGACGGACCTCGTGCGGCTCGCCGAGTCGACCGGCCGCGACGAGGTGTCCCGGGACGATGTGGCCGCCGTCCTGGCGGCACTGCTCGACGAGCCGGGCACCGCCGGGCTGACGCTGGAGCTGATCGGCGGGGAGGTGCCCGTGAAGGACGCGGTGCGGGCGGTGGCCGGGGGGTGAGGAGCGGCGTTCGCCGGGTACGGCCGGGACGACTCCCCGCTTCCGCCGCGCGGGGAGCCGTGCGGAGGCGGGGTGTTACCGGTCGATGAGTTCGGCGCACACCACAAAGGGCCCCTGGCTTGCGCATTACGCAAACCAGGGACCCTTTGTATTCCCTGTGGCGGCGCCAGGATTCGAACCTGGGAAGGCTGAGCCGGCAGATTTACAGTCTGCTCCCTTTGGCCGCTCGGGCACACCGCCTGGGTTTGCTGCCGGGAGACCTCCGCCGGGGCGGCGCTCCGTGGCAACGTCGTAAACCATACCCGATGACCGGGGGTGGTCCGCCACTCGATTCGGGAGCGCTGGATCTTGGTCGGGTGGCTAGGCTTGGCAGGCGGTCCGGGTCGGACCGTACCCCTGACGGATCTACGTACGAGGAGCCAACTCAACATGGCCGACTCCAGTTTCGACATCGTCTCGAAGGTAGAGCGGCAGGAGGTCGACAACGCGCTCAACCAGGCCGCCAAGGAGATCTCGCAGCGCTACGACTTCAAGGGCGTGGGCGCGTCGATCGAGTGGTCGGGCGAGAAGATCGAGATGCGGGCCAACGCCGAGGAGCGGGTGAAGGCCGTGCTCGACATCTTCCAGTCCAAGCTGGTCAAGCGCGGGATCTCGCTGAAGGCGCTGGACGCCGGG
Organism: Streptomyces sp. NBC_01454; assembly: GCF_036227565.1. Taxonomy (NCBI): domain Bacteria; kingdom Bacillati; phylum Actinomycetota; class Actinomycetes; order Kitasatosporales; family Streptomycetaceae; genus Streptomyces; species Streptomyces sp. NBC_01454. The sequence continues at coordinate 4,603,386 of NZ_CP109460.1, read as the reverse complement.
GAGCCGCAGGCCTCGGGCAAGGAGTACAAGATCTTCGCCTCGCTGGAGGAGGGGATCTCGCAGGACAACGCGAAGAAGGTCGCCAAGATCATCCGCGATGAGGGCCCGAAGGGCGTCAAGGCGCAGGTGCAGGGCGACGAACTGCGTGTCAGCTCGAAGAGCCGGGACGACCTGCAGGCGGTGCAGCAGCTGCTGAAGGGCAAGGACCTGGACTTCGCCCTCCAGTTCGTGAACTACCGCTAGGAGCCCGGTTCCGGGTGCCACAGGATGGGGCGGCGCGCTTCGGCGTGCCGCCCCACCTGTGTGTTCGGGCGGCGGGTCAGCGCGCCGCGAACGGCTCTTCCGTCGAGACGATGTCGCGGCCCAGCGGCATGAGGGAGATCGGGATCATCTTGAAGTTGGCGATGCCGAACGGGATGCCGATGATCGTCACGCACAGGGCGATGCCGGTGACGATGTGCCCGAGGGCCAGCCACCAGCCCGCGAAGATGATCCAGATGACATTGCCGATCGCCGAGCCGACGCCGGCGTCATGGCGCTGGACGGTCGTCCGGCCGAAGGGCCACAGGGCGTAGCCGGCGATCCGGAAGGACGCGATGCCGAACGGGATGGTGATGATCAGGATGCAGCAGACGATGCCTGCGACGACGTAGCCGATCGCCAGCCAGAAACCGCTGAGGACCAGCCAGAGGACGTTGAGGATGAGCTTCATGATCAGCAGCCTTCCGAGGCACGGTGGAGAGTGTGTCTGCCGTGCTAGACGCGCTGAGCCGGGTGAATCGTTGCATTCATGATGCGACGGCTGCGTGGTGACGGCCACCGCTCCCGGCGTCGGCCGGGCCCTCAGAGGTGGGGGCCCGCCTGCTGTTCGAGGCGGGCGATGCGCTCGCGCATCGGGGGGTGGGTGGAGAACAGCCGGGTCATGCCCTCGCCCGCCCGGAAGGGGTTGGCGATCATCATGTGGCCGGCGGTCTCCAGGCGGGGCTCGGGCGGCAGCGGCAGCTGCTGGGTGCCGGCCTCCAGCTTGCGCAGGGCGGAGGCCAGGGCCAGCGGGTCGCCGGTGAGCCGGGCGCCCGAGGCGTCGGCCTCGTACTCGCGGGAGCGGCTGACGGCGAGCTGGATGAGGGAGGCCGCGACCGGGCCGAGGATCATGATCAGCAGCATGCCGAGGAGGCCGGGGCCCTCGTCGTCGTCGGACCGGCCCAGCGGGATCAGCCAGGCGAAGTTGACGAGGAACATCACCACGGAGGCCAGCGCGCCCGCGACGGAGGAGATGAGGATGTCGCGGTTGTAGACGTGGCTGAGCTCATGGCCGAGGACGCCGCGCAGCTCGCGTTCGTCGAGGAGCTGGAGGATGCCGTCGGTGCAGCAGACCGCGGCGTTGCGGGGGTTGCGGCCGGTGGCGAAGGCGTTGGGCGCCTGGGTCGGGGAGATGTACAGGCGCGGCATCGGCTGGCGGGCGGTGGTGGAGAGCTCGCGGACCATGCGGTACAGCTGCGGGGCCTCGAACTCGCTGACGGGGCGGGCGCGCATGGCCCGCAGCGCCAGTTTGTCGCTGTTCCAGTACGCATAGGCGTTGGTGCCCAGGGCGACGAGAACGGCGATGATCAGCCCCGTACGGCCGAAGAAGCCACCGATGACGAGGAGGAGGGCGGAGAGCCCCCCGAGGAGTACGGCGGTCCTGAGCCCGTTGTGCCGGCGGTGCACGGTACGCCCTCCAAGCGGTGCGGCAGGGGAACCCTGTGCTGTGTTCTCCACTCACCAGTGGATCCTTACTCACTGGTCAACGCGGGATGAACGAGCCTGGTTCCCCGGTGTGCGCACGGCGGGCCGGGCAGGGCGCCCGGATGCGCCCCGTGGGGCCGATGGCTCCGTACGGGTGGGCAGGCGGCCGTGCGGCCGTCAGGGGCGCCGGGTGCGCGGTGTGCGGCGGGCCGGCCGGCGGCTCAGAGCAGCGCGCCGGAGGCGAAGCGCAGCACGAGCTGCGGGGCGCCGGAGAGGGCGATGCCGAGGACGGCGGCGAGCGCGATGGCGGTGGCGAGCGGGGCCGGGATCCCGGCACGGTGCGGGGCCTGCGCGGGCGCCGCCCCGGAAGCCTCTGCCGGCGCGCTCTCCTCGGCTCCCCGGAAGAGGACCGTGGTCCACTGCAGGTAGTAGTAGAGCGCGATCACGACATTGACCGCCATGACCACCGCGAGCCAGGCCAGGCCCGCGTCGACGGCCGCGGAGAAGACCGTGACCTTGGCGAACAGGCCGATGATGCCCGGCGGCAGGCCGGCCAGGCACAGCAGGAAGAAGCCGAGGGCGAGCGCCACCAGGGGCCGCCGGTGGTACAGGCCCCGGTAGTCGGTGATCCGGTTGGCGGGGCGGGTACGGGCCACCACGGCGGCGACGGCGAAGGCACCGAGGTTCACGGCCGCGTACATCAGGGCGTAGGCGACGGTGGAGCCGATGGCGTGCGCCGGGTCGTGGACGTAGCCGGCCGCCGCGATCGGGACCAGGAGGTAGCCGGCCTGGCCGACCGAGGACCAGGCGAGCAGCCGGACGGCGCTGTGTGCGCGCCGGGGGTCCTGGCGCAGGGCCGCGACATTGCCGACGGTCATGGTCAGCGCGGCGAGGACGGCCAGCGCCGGGCCCCAGACAGCGGCGTACGAGGGGAAGCCCTCGACCGTGACGAGGATCAGGCCGGAGAAGCCGACGGCCTTGCCGACCACGGAGAGGTAACCGGCGATGGGGAGCGGCGCGCCGACGTAGGTGTCCGGCACCCAGAAGTGGAACGGGGCGGCGGCGGTCTTGAAGGCGAAGCCGACGAGGGTGAGGGCGACTCCGGCGCTCGCCAGGGTGGCCAGCCGCGGGTCGGGCAGGGCGGTGAGGGCGTGCGCCACCCGGGAGAGGTGCAGGCTGCCGGTGGCCGCGTACAGGAAGCTCACGCCGAGCAGCATCACGGCGGTGGCGGCCACCGAGGACAGGAAGAACTTGAGGGCGGCCTCGGAGGAGAGCCGGTCCCCGCGGCGCAGTCCGACCAGGGCGAAGGCGGGCAGCGAGGCGACCTCGAGGGCGATGACGAGGGTGGCCAGGTCCCTGGAGGCGGGCAGCAGGGCGGCGCCGGCCGCCGAGGACAGCAGCAGGAACCAGTACTCGCCGGCGGGGAGCTCCCCGTCCTTGACGGCCTCGAGGGACAGCAGCGCGGTCAGCAGCGCCCCGCCGAGCACCAGGAACTGGATGACCAGGGTGAACGGGTCGGCCACATAGCTGCAGACCGCGGGGTGGCCGGACAGGCAGAAGGTGCGGCGGTCGCCGCCCAGGAGCGGCAGCAGCGAGAGCGCGGCGAGCACGAGGCCCGCCGTCGCGAGCAGGCCCAGCAGCGGCTTACGGGCCGCGGGGAGGAAGAGGTCGGCGACCAGTACCACCAGGGCGACGGCCGCGGTGAGGGTGGGCGGCGCGAGGGCGAGCCAGTCGACGGACTGGACCAGCGAGGGGACCGAGCTCATCACTTACCGCCTCCGAGGAGCTGCTGGACGGCCGGGTCGGTGAGGCCGAGGAGGGCCGCGGGCCACAGTCCGGCGAGGACGGTGAGGGCGGCCAGGGGGGTCCAGGCCGCGTATTCGTAGCGCGCGAGGTCGGGAAGGGCGGGGGCCGGAGCGGGCGTGCCGTCCGGGTCCGAGCCGCTCTTGCCCGTCGGGCCGTCACCGCTCTTGCCGGCCGGGTCCGTGGCGCCGAGCACGGCGGCCCCGGCCAGGTCGAAGGTGCCGCCCATGCAGACGCGGCGGACGACGAGCAGCAGATAGGCGGCGGTCAGCAGGGTGCCGAGGCCGGCCATGACCATGAACGTCAGGAAGGCGGGGCGGCTGAGGCCGGCGGCCGGCCGGAAGGCGCCGAACATCGCCAGCATCTCGCCCCAGAAACCGGCCAGTCCGGGGATGCCCAACGAGGCGACGGCCCCGAAGGCGAGCAGTCCGCCGAAGCGGGGTGCCCGGGCGTAGAGGGCGGCGCCGGACGGCGCGGGCAGCAGCGCGGCGGCGCCGGACCCCGCGGGCCGGAAACCGGCGGAGCGGGAGAGGGTGTCGAGGTCGGTGCTGCCGGTGCGGTCCTTGAGCGCGCCGACCAGGAAGAAGAGCAGGCCGGTGATCAGGCCGTGCGCGATGTTGGCGAACAGCGCGCCGTTCACGCCGGTGGGCGTCATGGTGGCGATGCCGAGCAGGACGAAGCCCATGTGGCCGACGGAGCTGTAGGCGATCAGACGCTTGAGGTCGCCCCCCGCGCCCTTGCGCACGAGGGCCAGGCAGGCGAGCGAGCCGTAGATGATGCCGACGGCGGCCAGCGCGGCGAGGTACGGCGCGAAGGTGTGCATGCCCTCGGGCGTGATGGGCAGCGCGATCCGTACGAAGCCGTAGGTGCCCATCTTCAGCAGCACGCCGGCCAGCAGCACCGAGCCGACGGTGGGGGCGGCGGTGTGCGCGTCGGGCAGCCAGCTGTGCAGCGGCCACATCGGGGACTTGACGGCCAGACCGATGCCGATCGCGAGCACCGCGAGCAGCTGAACCGTGTGGCTGAGCTGGGCTTTCGGGCCGTTGTCAGTGGCCAGTGCCACCATGTCGAAGGTGCCGGATTTCACGCCGATGAGAAGGAGGCCGAGCAGCATCACGACGGAGCCGAGCAGCGTGTAGAGGATGAACTTCCAGGCCGCCGCCTGCTTTTGCGCACCGCCCCAGCGGGCGATGAGGAAGTACATCGGGATGAGGACCATCTCGAAGGCGAGGAAGAAGAGCATCAGGTCGAGGACGGCGAAGGTGGCGAGGGTGCCGGCCTCAAGGGTGAGCAGTAGCGCCACAAATGCCTTGGGAGACGGGCCCGTTGGCATGTGGAAGTAGCTGTAGAGCGCGCAGAGGAAGGTCAGCAGCGCGGTCAGGACGACGAGGGGGAGCGAGATGCCGTCGACGCCGAGGTGGATACGGATGTCGAGCGCCGGGATCCAGCTGAGGTCGGTGGTGGCCTGCATACGGGCCGGCCGGCCGTGGTCGAAGCCGACGGCCAGGACGATGGCCGCGGCGAGCACGGCACCGGTGACGGTCACGCCGTGGCGCAGTACGGCCTGGTCGGGGTTCTTGCCCCGCAGGCCGGGCGGCGCCGGGAGCAGGGCGGCGAGCGCGCCGACGAGGGGGAGGACGACGATGCCCGCGAGGAGAAGCTGCATGGCGGTGTGATTCACGGGTCAGGCCCTCCTCAGGGTTTCGGCTCCGGCGAGGCAGACCACGAGGGCTGTCGGCTGGGGGTGCGGGGGTCGGCCCCCGGGGGATGGCGGCACGGTCAGGCTCCCGTGCCCGTGGCGACGAGGACGGCGGCGACGGCCAGCACGAGCGAGCCGGCGAGCAGTGCGCCGAGGTAGGTCTGCACGTTTCCGGTCTGGGCCCGTCGGACGGCGGCCCCCAGCCAGCGCGGTGCGGTGCCCGCGGCGCGGACGTAGGTGTCGACGACCTCGCGGTCCAGGAAGCGGACGAGGGTGGCGGCGGCGCGTACGGGCCGCACGAACAGCGCCGTGTAGACGGCGTCGAGATGGAAGCCGACGGCCGCGTGCGGCTGGAGCGGGCCGAGGAGGAGGCGGCCGGGGTCGGCCGGGTCCGCAGCGCCGGCGTTGTCGCCGTAGACCGGGGCGTGGGTGGCGATGGCCGTCTCCTCGGCGGCCTCGGGGCCGGCGTCCGGGTCGGCCACGACCGCACCGATGGGGGTGCGGGCGGCCAGGGCGGTGGTGTGGCGCCAGGCGGCGTAGGTGACCAGGCCGCCGACGAGGGCGACGCCGGTGCCCAGGACGGAGGTGGTCAGGGTCGGCGCGAGCGAGCGTCCGTCGAACCACCGCGGCAGCAGCGGGGCGGCCAGGCCCAGCGCGGCGGTCGGCAGGAAGAGCACCCACAGCACGGCGTTCATCACGACCGGCTGGCGGCCGTGGTCGGGGGCTTCGGCGCCCTTGCCGCGGAAGGCCCGCAGCCACAGGCGCATGGCGTAGGCCGCGGTGAGGAGGGCGGTGAGCAGTCCGGAGACCAGGACCGTCCAGCCGGCCGCGCCGGGGATGCCGTGCGCGTCGCCGGTGGCGGCGTGCTCGGCGGCGCCCAGGACGGCTTCCTTGGAGAAGAAGCCGGCGAACGGCGGGATGGCGGCGAGCGCGAGCAGCGCGACCGTCATGGTCCAGTAGGCGTCCGGGATGCGCCGGGCCAGGCCGCCCATCCGGGACATGGCGGCCAGCGAGTTGGTGCCCGCGGCGTGGATGATCACGCCCGCGCCGAGGAAGAGGAGGGCCTTGAACGCACCGTGCGAGATGAGGTGGAAGACGGCGGCGCCGCGGTCGCCGACGGCCAGCGCGCCGAGCATGTAGCCGAGCTGGCCGACCGTCGAATAGGCCAGGACCCGCTTGATGTCGTCCTGGGCCAGCGCGGCCAGAGCGGAGCCGACCATGGTGATCGCGGCCATGACGGCGAGCACCACCAGCGCCGCCGCGGAGGCGGCGAAGACGGGGAGGAGACGGGCCACGACATAGACACCGGCCGCCACCATCGTCGCGGCGTGGATCAGCGCGGAGACCGGTGTCGGGCCGGCCATCGCGTCCGGGAGCCAGGTGTGCAGCGGGAACTGCGCCGACTTGCCCGCGACACCGGCCAGCAGCAGCAGCGCGACCAGCGTCGGGTGGTGCAGCCCGCCGCCGGCGACGGAGCCGAGGATGCCGGTGATGCGGAAGGTTCCGGCGTCGGTGGCCAGCGCGAAGATGCCGAAGAGGAAGGGGACGTCGCCGAGCTTGGTGACGAGGAAGGCCTTGAGGGAGGCGGCCCGGGCGGCCTCGGTCTCCCAGTAGTGGCCGACGAGGAAGTAGGAGCAGATGCCCATGACTTCCCAGCCGACCAGCAGCACCATCAGGTCGCCGGTGTAGACGACCAGCAGCATCGCGGAGGTGAAGAGGGAGACCAGCGCGGCGTAGGAGGCGTAGCGCCGGTCGTCGCGCAGATAGCCGGTGGAGTAGACCTGCACACAGGTCGCCACGACACCGACCAGGACGGCGATCAGCACCGCGAAGCCGTCGAGGTGCAGGGACAGGTCGATGGGGATCGAGCCGGTCGGGGTGAGCTCGGTGGCCACGTCGGTGGCCGGGCCGGTGCCCTGCCCGACGGCGACGACCACCGTCAGGGCGGCGGCGGCCAGGGTCGGCAGCACCGCCAGCGGCCGCACGAACCCGGGTGCCCGGCGGCCCAGAAGAAAGCCGGCGACGGCCCCGAGGAAGGGCAGGAGAGGAACGAGAACGGCAGTGGTCGTGAGCGTCACGCGGCGGCCTCCGCCGTGGTGTCCGGCTGCGGTTCCCCGTCCGCGGCACCCGTCTTCTCGGCGAGGTCACGGAGCCGGTCGATGTCGGAGCTGCCGCGGTTGCGGTAGACGAGCAGCACGATCGCCAGTCCGATGCCGATCTCGGCGGCGGCGATGGCGATGGTGAAGAGGGTGAGCGCCTGGCCGGCGTGCAGGGTGTCGCGCAGCCAGACGTCGAAGGCGACGAGGTTGAGGTTGACGGCGTTGAGCATCAGCTCGACGGACATCAGCACCAGGATCGCGTTGCGGCGCGCGAGGACGCCGTACAGCCCGGTGCAGAAGAGGAGGACGGCGAGGACCGCCGGATAGGCGAGATGCATCAGCGCTGCTCCTCCCGTGGAGCGGGGGCGGCGGGGGCGCGGGCGGCACCGTTGTCGAGGGCCGCCGCCGGGGCCTTGCCCTCGCCGGTCCTGCGGGACAGCACGATCGCGCCGACGAGCGCGGCCAGCAGCAGCACGGACAGGGCCTCGAAGGGCAGCACCCAGTACTGGAAGAGGCTGCGCCCGGTGACCTCGGTGGAGCCCTGGGCGGCGCCGTCGAGGGTGATCCAGGTGGCGCGGAAGGCGTCCACGACGACCCAGACCAGCGTGACCGCCGAGGCGAGGGCCACCGTGAGGGCGGCCCAGCGGTTGCCCGAATCGGCGTCCGGGGAACGGCCGATGGGCGCCTTGGTGAGCATCAGCCCGAAGAGCAGGAGGACGACGACCGAGCCGACGTAGATCAGTACCTGCACCCAGGCGATGAACTCGGCCGTCAGGAGCAGGTATTCCACGGCGATCCCGCCGAGGGCGACGACCAGCCAGAGGGCGGCGTGGACCAGCTGCCGGGTGGTGACGGTCAGCAGGGCCGCGCCGAGGGTGGCGATCCCGACGAGGACGAAGGCGATCTCGACGCCGCTGGGCGAGAGGAACCCGTGGCCGGCTGCGGTGGCGGCGAGCGTCACGTTGCCTCCCCTGGGCGCTCCGGCCGGTCCTGCTGCGGTTCTTCCCGGTCCTCGGCTTCCGCCGCCTGCTGCGCGGCGAGCTTGTCCGCCGTCTTGCGGGCGGCGGTGAGTTCCTTGGGGTCCTCGGCCGCCGGGTCGAGCGCCGGCGGCTCGGGCACGGTCCACATCCATTCGCGGAGCTTGTCGCGCTCGTGGGTCAGCTCGCGGATGTCCGTCTCGGCGTACTCGAACTCCGGTGACCAGAAGAGCGCGTCGAAGGGGCAGACCTCGATGCAGATCCCGCAGTACATGCACAGCGCGAAGTCGATGGCGAAGCGGTCCAGCACATTGCGGCTGCGCTCGCGGCCTCCGGGGGCGGCCGGCGGCACCGTCTCCTTGTGGGAGTCGATGTAGATGCACCAGTCCGGGCACTCGCGGGCGCAGAGCATGCAGACCGTGCAGTTCTCCTCGAACAGCCCGATGACGCCGCGGGTGCGGGGCGGGAGGTCGGGCTGGACGTCCGGGTACTGCGCGGTGACCGATCGTTTCGTCATCGTCCGCAGGGTGACGGCCAGCCCCTTGGCGAGGCCGGAACCGGGGAAGCTCATGACGAGATCACCACCTTGACGACGCCGGTGAGGGCGATCTGGGCGAGCGAGAGCGGGATGAGGACCGTCCAGGCGAGCTTTTGCAGCTGGTCCTCGCGCAGCCGCGGGTAGGTCACCCGCAGCCAGATGACGCCGAAGGCGAGGATCACGGTCTTCACCAGCGTCCACAGCCAGCCCAGGCCGTCGGCGCCGAACGGGCCGTGCCAGCCACCGAGGAAGAGGACGGCGGTCAGGGCGGAGAGGACGACGATGCCCGCGTATTCGGCGAGGAGGAAGAGCGCGAAGCGCAGTCCGGTGTACTCGGTGTAGGCACCGAAGATGATCTCCGAGTCGGCGACCGGCATGTCGAACGGCGGCCGTTGCAGCTCGGCGAGTCCCGCGGTGAAGAAGACGACGCCGCCGACGATCTGCCAGGGCACCCACCACCAGTGGAAGGCTTCGAGGATGCCGGGCAGGGAGAGGGTGCCGGCCGCCATCGCGACCGAGGCCGCGGCGAGCAGCATCGGCAGCTCGTAGGCGAGCAGCTGGGCGGCCGTGCGCAGCCCGCCGAGCAATGAGAACTTGTTCGCCGAGGCCCAGCCCGCCATCAGCGAGCCGAGCACGCCGACGCCCATGACGGCGAGCACGAAGAAGATCCCCGCGTCCAGCGCCTGTCCGACGGCATTGTGCGGGCCGATCGGGATGGCGACCAGGACCAGGAGGTAGGGCAGCAGGGCGACGGCGGGCGCGAGCTGGAAGATCCGCCGGTCGGCGCCGGCCGGGACGATGTCCTCCTTCTGCGCGAACTTCACCCCGTCGGCGACCAGTTGCGCCCAGCCGTGGAACCCGCCCGCGTACATGGGGCCGAGGCGGCCCTGCATATGGGCCATGACCTTGTGCTCGGTCTGCCCGATGACCAGCGGGAACACCAGGAAGACGACGAAGACGGCGACGAGGCGCAGCGCGATGTCGAGCGCGTCGCTCATGGGGTGTCGCCTCCTTCCGGTTCCTGGGACTCGTCCGCCGCGTGGCCGGGCGGCTCAGGCGGTTCGCTCTCCGGCCCGGGCTGCGCGGACTCCTCCAGCTTCCCCGGCTCCCCCGGCTTCCCCGGCTTCCCCGGCTTCCCCGGCTCCCCCGACTCGTCGAAGGCCGGACGGGCGTGGTGCCACGGTGCATCGGCGGAGCGCGGGGGCGCCGCCTTCGGGGCGGCCGCCGGGGTCGTCTCCGGGGTCTCCGGGGTCTCCGGGGTCTCCGGGGTCTCCGGGGTCTCCGGGGTCGTCTCCGGGGGCTCCGCGGCCGGGGCCGGGGCCGCTTCCGCCGGCTGCTGCTGGCTGGCCGAGCCGGCGCTCGCGGACCGCGTACGTCGGGCCGGGCGCTCCGGCCGTTCGGTCCCCGGCGCGGTGGCCGGCGTGGCCGGGGCCGCCGGAGCCTCCGGCGTCCCCGCGGCCTCGCCCGCCGCCTGCTGACCGGCCGAGCCCGCGCCGGCGGTCCGGGTCCGCCGGGCCGGGCGCTCGCCCGCGGTACCACCGGCCGCACCGGCACCGCCCGCGGCCCGCGCACCCCGCGCCGGACGCGCCGGTGCCGGCGGCAGCTGGCCCTTCAGCGGGCCCCATTCGTTCGGGTCCGGGACGCCCGGGGGCAGCATCTGACGGCGCTTGGGCCCGCCGTGCGCCGCACCCGCCGCAGGCTCCCCGGGCTCCTTGGCCCCCGGCCACGCCTTCGCGACCCGCGCCGCCAGCACGAAGTCCTTGCGCAGCGGGTGGCCTTCGAAGCTGTCGGGGAGCAGCAGCGGTACCAGGTGCGGATGGCCGGTGAAGTCGACGCCGAACATCTCGTGGGTCTCGCGCTCGTGCCAGCCGGCGCCCGGGTAGACCGCGAGGGCGGTGGGCAGCGCGGCCGCCTCGTGCGGCACGGTCGTCCGTACGATCAGCCGGCGGACCGTGCCGGGGCGCGCCACCCGCACGAGATGGGCGCAGACCCGGAAGCCGGTGCCGGGTTCGTCGACGGCGCTCAGCCAGTCGAAATAGCTGCAGCCGAGGTCGTCGCGGGCGGCCGTCAGCGCGGTGAGCCAGCCGTCCGCCGGGACGTCGACGGTCAGCAGGTCATAGGCCAGCTCCGCCGTGGCCCCGGTGCCGAAGATCTCGCTCGCGGGCCGCGGGAGCCAGCCGACGACGGGCTCGGGTGCGGGCCGCTCGGGGGCTACCGGCTGCTCCTGGGCTTCCGCCTGCTCGGCACCCGCCGGCTGCTGCTCGGGCTTCCCCGGCTGCTCGGGATTCGCGGGCTGCTCGGGATTCGCGGGCTGCTCGCTCATCGGGGTTCCTCCCCCGCCGGCGCGGGCGGCGTGACAAGTCCGCTGCGCAGCGCGGCCGCCGAGGGCCGGGCGGTGCCGCCCTGCGCGTACCGCTCCCCCAGCGACTCACGGGCGATCTTCTCCTGGAGCTTGAGGATGCCCTGGAGCAGCGCCTCCGGCCGCGGCGGGCAGCCCGGGACGTACACGTCCACCGGAATGATCTGGTCGACGCCCTTGGTGACCGAGTACGAATCCCAGTAGGGGCCGCCGCAGTTGGAGCAGGCCCCGAAGGAGATGACGTACTTCGGCTCGGGCATCTGCTCGTAGAGCCGCTTGACCGCCGGCGCCATCTTGTCGGTGACCGTGCCGGAGACGACCATCAGGTCGGCCTGGCGCGGGCCGGGCGCGAACGGGATCACGCCGAGCCGGATGAAGTCGTGCCGCGCCATGGACGCGGCGATGAACTCGATGGCGCAGCAGGCCAGACCGAAGTTGAAGACCCACAGGCTGTAGCGGCGGCCCCAGTTGAGGACCACCTTCATCGGTTCGGGCGCGAGCCGGGCGAGGGTGCCCAGGCGCCGCGGCTCCGGCAGGAACTCGGGGCCGGCGCCCTCGGACGCGGCTGCGGGCCCGTGGGGTGCGGGGTTCACGTCCATTCCAGGACGCCCTTCTTCCATGCGTAGAGCAGGCCGATGGTGAGGAAGCCGAGGAAGATGAACATCTCCACCAGCGTCACACCACCGAAGCCGGGAGCGGCGAAGACCGTCGCCCAGGGGAACAGGAAGATCGAGTCGACGGCGAAGACGACGTAGAGGAACGCGTAGACGTAGTAGCGGACCTGGGTGTGCGCCCAGCCCTCGCCGACCGGGTCCACGCCGCATTCATACGTCAGCAGTTTCTCGGGGGTCGGTACCACCGGTCGTAGCAGCCGCCCGGCACCGAAGGCCACGGCCACGAAGAGCACCCCGATCACGGCGATGATCCCGACGACCGAGTAACCCTGGAAATACTCCGTGGCGACGGTGGTGCGTCCGGTCGCGTCCACCACGTCCGCCCCTCGCTCCCTGACTGCGCTTGTTCAACGACTTCGACGATCTGTACGGACGGGAGTCTAGGCCCTGGCCGGGCTGCTCCGAGAAGCCGCGTCGTCGCCGACGGTGAGCTTGTCCCCACTTCGCCCTACCTGGGCGGCAGGGAGCGTAGACCGCGCGTCCGGTGGTCTCAGCAGCTGTCTCACAGAGCGGACGAACCAGGGGGTGCGACGGCCGTCGGCCACCCCGTCACCGGGCCGGCGGCGGGGCGTCCTGACCCGTCCCCGGCCGGCCGTTCTCAGCCCGTGAAACCGCCCGGTTCATCGCCTCGGCGGCGATCCGCGCCGCCGCCTGCAGCGTCCGCTCGCCCAGCAGCTCCGTACGGATCGCCCCGCCCGCCGCGAGATGGCGGTCGTAGGGAAGCGGAAGCACCACCGCGCCGCCGACGCCGAGGTGCTCGGCGGCCTTGCGGACATCGAGCCCGGTGTCCGGCGCGGCATGGCTGAGCACCACGACCGTCGTCGGCAGCATCCGGGGGTGCAGGCCACCGACCCAGTCCAGGACGGAGCGGGTGGCGGCCACGCCCTCCGGGGTCGCCGGGCAGACCAGGATCCGGGCCTGCGTCGTCACCAGCGCGGTGCGCGCCACCTCGGCGGGCAGCGTCTCGCAGTCGACGACCGTGGTCGCGAAGTACCGGCGCAGCGAGGTCATCACGACCCGGTAGGTGTCGATGTCCAGGCGGGTGCCGATGGCGCCCTGGCTGCCGGGCAGCAGCCAGCCGCCGCCCGGAAACGGAATCAGGTACCCGGTCAGGTCCGTGATCAGCATCGACGGATCGACTATCTGCGCCAGGTCGGTGCCGGACCAGCGCACCTCCGTCGCGCCCAGCCGGTGCGGGAGCGTGCCGAGCGCCGGATCGGCCTCGACGGCCAGCACCGGATCGGCGCGGTAGTGCGCGTAGGTGAGGGCCAGCAGCGCGGACACCGTGGATTTGCCCGCACCGCCCCGGATGCTGGTCACCGAGATCTGCCGGCCGGTGGTGACCGGCTGCTGGATGGCGTACCCGGCCTGCGTGACGGCGGTGGTCTCCGCCGCGGGCGAGGAGGCGATCGCCCGCCGGACGACCCGCCCCGCGCGCTGGGTGACGGACTCCCCGTGCCGCGGCTTGCTCCGCAGCGCGTCCAGCTCGGGCGGCATCAGCGGTACGGAGACGGGGGTGGGCCCGGACCTCCGCACCGGGGAGGTCCCGCGGACGGGAGCGGGTGCGTGCACGGGAGTGGGTGCGTGCACGGGAGTCGGCGTGTGCACGGGAGTCGGCGTGTGCACGGGGGCTGCACCGGGCGCGGCGGCCTCCGGGGGCGGCGCCGGGTGGGGAGCCGCCCCGGGGGCAACGGGGGCAACGGGGACAGCGGGGGCAGCGGCCGCGGGCGCCTGCGGCGGGACGGAAGGCACGGGCGGATACGCGGAGGGAGCCGGCGGATACGCGAAAGGCGCGGGCGGATACGCGGAAGGGCCCGGCGCATGGGAGGAAGAGGAGGAAGCGGAGGGAAAGGAGGGAAAGGAGGGAGGAACCGGTGGGTGCGGCGCGCTGCCGGGTCGGGGCGCGGCCGCATGGGCGGTCGGCGGCATGGCCCCCGCGGGCGGCCCGGCCGTCCCCCCGGTCGCGGCCGGCTCCGCCATCGAGGTCGTGGGGATGTCCCACACATTCGCCTCGACGAAGGCGGCTCCGGATACGGGTCCGGCTCCGGGTCCGGATCCGGCATCGCCCGCGTGCCCCGGCGTCATCGCTCCCCCACCCTGCTCACGCAGCAGCTCGTACTGCGCGTCGTTCCCCGCCGGCCCGTCCGCCGCCACTGGTCCCTCCGCTGCCATGTCCGTCTCCGCCTCCGGCTCAGAACGTGTGCAGCAGCCCGCTGTAGACCCCGAACGCCCCGAGGGCCACCGGGATCAGCGCCACCACACCGACCGACTCGACGAGATTCAACAGCCGGCGCAGCCGGGCCCGTACGTGCTCCGGCAACCGCGGCGCGAGCGCCCCGAGCGGCAGTACCGCCAGCACGCACAACACGGCCAGCGCGCCCGCCGGATCCCCCGAACCGGCCGCCCACCGCAGCGTCAGGCACACCCCGATCGCCGTACCGGCCGCCAGCAGGGCGAGGACCTCGACCGCCAGGGGATAGGCCCGCGCACGCGACAGCGTGACCCCGCACAACAGGGCCGCGGCGGCGGCCGACCAGCCGTCCCCCGCACCCGCGGCCAGCACGCCCGCCGCTCCCGCGCAGACCGCCACGGCGACGGTGGCCGGCGCGAGCCCGCGATGGGTCGCGCCCAGGGCGGTCGCCACCTGGTGACGGCTCACCGGCGCACCGCCGGAGTGCCGGTCGTCGAGCCGGGTCAGCCCCGCCGCCCGCAGCGCCAGCCGGGGCAGATACCCCAGCACGAGCACCGAGAGCGCGCCGAGCACAACTCCCGTACGTGCCACACCGGTCAGCGCCAGCCCGGCCTCCCAGGCGCCCACCGCGCAGGCGACCGCCGCCGCGCCGACGAGTCCGCCGCGGCCCAGCCCCGTGCAGACCCCGAGCAGCGCGAGCACGGCCGCGACGGTCAGTCCGACGGCCGCCAGCCGTGCCGCGCCGGCCGGGGAGGCCTGCCACGAGGCGAGCACGCCGAGCGCGCCGCCCAGCAGCAGGAGCGCGGTGTGCAGCGGCCGCCGGCCGAGCCCCGCGCAGCAGGCGCCGAGGGCCGCGGCCAGTGCGCCGGCGATCCCGAGCCAGAGCGCGGCGGCACCGGGTCCGTACCAACTCGCCGCCGCCGTACCGGCGATGACGGCCAGCAGCACACTCGCGGCACCGGCCGTCCACGTCCGGCTCCACGCGCCCCAGCGCCGGCCGCGCACCCGCAGTTCGTCGGCGACCTCGTCCGTCGCGTCGTGTGCGGCCGCCGGTGTCCCGTGTTCCGGTACGAGCCGCAGCTCGGCCCCGTCGGGCACCTTCGCCGAGGCGAGGGAGTCGTCGTGCGACAGCACCGACCCGTCCGCGGCCATCAGCCGCCGCGCCGGCGGTTCTTGGCCCGGCCGGTCGCCGAGCAGCCGCAGGACCTCCGGCAACAGCACGCCGAGGGACTCCTGGGCGGGGAGCACGAGATCGACCCGCCGCCGCTCGCCCACCAGGGTCACCCGGCTGAGGGAGGTACCCGACACGGCCCCCGAACCCCTCCCCGTACTCACACTCACCATGCCGACGCGGTCCCTGTGTTGCTGTCAGTGGGGCTCACTCCGGGCGCACGCGCACCGCCCGTCATCCTGCCACGATACGGCCCGGCCGGGACGGCCCGGCCGGCACGGAATACGGCGGACCGGCCCGCCCCGCACGACGGGCTGCCGACGAACCGGGACAGGGTGCGGAAAACCCCACCACCGGCCACCCCCTGCACCCCATGGCACCGGGCGGCGCGGCCGGGCAGGCTGGGCCCATGACGGAAAGATCCCGGTCCCGTGCCGCTGCTGACGCCCCCGACGGCGCCCCGCCTCCACCGCCCCGCACGCTGCTCAGTGGCCTGATGTGGCGGGAGATCGCCTTTCTCCTGGCCAACTTCCCGCTGGGGCTGGCGGCGTTCGTGGTGGTGCTGGTGTGGCTCACGCTGGGCATCGGGCTGTCCGTCACCGTGATCGGGCTGCCACTGCTGGCGACGGGGCTGCTGGCGTGCCGGCAGTACGGGCGGCTGGAGCGCGCCCGGGCGGCGGCCCTGCTGGGGCTACGGGTCGCGGAGCCGAGCCGGCTGCGGCCACGGGAGCCGGGGTTCTTCCCGTGGCTGTGGACGTGTCTGACGGATCCGGTCGCCTGGCGGCACGCGCTGTTCGCCTTCGTCCGGCTGCCGTGGGTCCTGCTCACCTTCACGGTCGTCCTCGTGCTGCTCGTCGTGGGGTGGCCGGTGCTGCCGTGGGTGGTGCGGTGGCTGTCCGACGTGGACCGGGCGATGGTGCGCGGGCTGCTCTCGCCCTCCGACGAGCTGGAGCGGCGGATCGCCGAGCTGGAGTCGGACCGGGTGACGGTCACCGACACCGCGGCCGCCGATCTGCGGCGCATCGAACGGGATCTGCACGACGGCGCGCAGGCCCGGCTGGTGGCCCTCGCGATGGGGCTCGGGCTGGCCAAGGAGAAGCTGCTGGAGGACCCGCGCGCGGCGGCGGCGATGGTGGACGAGGCGCACGGCGAGGTGAAGCTCGCCCTCCAGGAGCTGCGGGACCTGGCCCGCGGCATCCACCCGGCGATCCTCACCGACCGCGGGCTGGGGCCCGCGCTGACCTCGCTGGCCGGGCGCTGCACGGTGCCGGTGACCACCTCGGTGGACCTGGCCGAGCGGCCCGCGCCCGCCATCGAGGGCATCGCCTACTTCACCGTCTCGGAGCTGCTGCAGAACGTCTCCAAGCACAGTGCGGCGCGGCGGGCGTCGGTCGAGGTGTGGCGGGTCGAGGGGGGCGGGCCCGCAGGGCCCTCGGACCGGGGCGGTGGCGGGCGAGGGGCGGGCGACCGGCTGCTGATCCTGGTGTCGGACGACGGGCGGGGCGGGGCGCGGCTGGACGGCGGCAGCGGGATGGCCGGGCTCGCCGGGCGGCTGGGGTCGGTGGACGGGCTGCTCGTACTGGACTCGCCGGTGGGCGGTCCCACGCGGGTGACGGCGGAGCTGCCGTGGCGGGCGCGGACGGAACCCGGGGCGGCCTCGACGGACCGCTGAGGGCGGTCTTCCGGACGCCTCCCGGGGTGGGGAAAACCCCCGGCGAAGACTGCGAAGGCCCTCATGGTGCGGCGGGCGCCGGGCGCGGACCCTTGGGGGGACGGAGAAGGACGCACGGCCGGTGAGCGGGCACGGCGTCGACAGGGCAGCGGCCGCGGCCGCGGGCAGCACCGCAACCGGCAGAAATGGACGACGAGACGATGGATTCCGCATACGCACCGCAGCACCGCGGCTCCCGTGTGCCCGTGGGGCTGCGCGCCCTGTTCTCCGGGCGCACCTGGCGGGAGACCCTGTACCTCTTCCTCAACCTCCCGATGGCCATGGTGATGTTCACCTACACGGTGACGGTGGTCTCCCTGGGCGCCGGGCTGCTGGTGACGTTCCTGGGCATCCCGGTGCTGGCCGGGGGTCTCGCCGGCGCCCGCGGTCTCGGCGCCCTGGAGCGTGCCCGGGCCCGTGCCCTGCTGGGGCTGGACGTCGCCGATCCGGGTCCCGTCCGGGCCGCCAAGCCAGGGCTGCTGGGGTGGGTCGGGGCGGTGCTGAAGAGCGGGGCGTCCTGGCGGCACGTCGTCTACGGCCTGGTGCACTTCCCGTGGGCGGTGTTCTCCTTCGCCTGCTCGCTGACGTTCTGGTCCGTCGGGTGGGCGCTGCTGGCCTACCCGCTGCTGCGGTGGGCCTTCCCCGCGTACGTCGACCAGCCGGACATCCGGCTGTGGGGGGACGGCAGCGGCCCGGGCTTCACTCTGGACGGCCCGGCGGAGATCGTCGTCACCGGCGGGATCGGGCTGCTGATGGTGCTGGCCGGGCCGTGGGTGATCCGCGGGCTGACCCAGGTGGACCGGGTCATGGTGCAGGGCCTGCTGGGGCCCTCCTCCCTCGCCACCCGGGTCGTGGAGCTGGAGTCGGACCGCGGGGTGGTGGTGGACACCGCGGCGGCCGACCTGCGCCGCATCGAGCGTGATCTGCACGACGGCGCCCAGGCCCGGCTGGTCTCGCTCGCCATGGACCTGGGCCTGGCCAGGGAGAAGCTGGCCGAGGACCCGCAGGCCGCCGCGAAGATGGTGGACGAGGCGCACGGCGAGGTGAAGATCGCGCTCCAGGAGCTGCGGGACCTGGCCCGCGGCATCCACCCGGCGATCCTCACCGACCGCGGGCTCGGGCCGGCGCTGTCGGCGCTCGCCGCGCGCTGCACGGTGCCGGTCACGGTGGGCGTCGAGCCCATGCGCCGGCCGGCCGCGGCGATCGAGGGCATCGCCTACTTCACCGCCTCCGAGCTGCTGCAGAACGTCTCCAAGCACTCCCGGGCCGACCGCGCGACGCTGGACGTCTGGCGCACCGAGGACCGGCTGATGGTGCTGGTCGCGGACGACGGCCGGGGCGGTGCGCACACGGGTGCCGGCACGGGTCTGGCGGGCCTCGCCGAGCGCCTGGAGTCCGTCGACGGCGTGCTGATCGTGGACTCCCCGGACGGCGGCCCGACCCGGATCACCGCCGAGCTGCCGTGGCGCGGGTGACCCCCGGGCCGGCGGCTCCCGGGCCGGTGCCCCGCCGTCGCCGCCGCTGATCCCCCTTCCCCGCCACGCCCCCGTCCGGATGCTGGGATGCTGGAGGCGGCAGAGCGGGATGCGCTGAGGGCATGGGGGAATCTGAGCCGTGGAGGACAAGGTGCGGGTGGTCATCGCCGAGGATTCGGTGCTGCTGCGGGAGGGCCTGACCCGGCTGCTCACCGACCGGGGGCACGAGGTCGTGGCGGGCGTGGCGGACGCCGAGGCGCTGATCGAGGTGATCGGGGAGCTGGCGGACGGGGGCGCGCTGCCGGACGTGGTGGTGGCGGACGTCCGGATGCCGCCGACGCACACCGACGAAGGGGTGCGGGCCGCGATCCGGCTGCGCCGGGACCACCCCGGCCTGGGGGTGCTGGTGCTCTCGCAGTACGTCGAGGAGCAGTACGCCACGGAGCTGCTGGCCGGCTCCAGCCGGGGCATCGGCTATCTGCTCAAGGACCGGGTGGCCGACGTGCGGGAGTTCGTCGACGCGGTGGTCCGGGTCGCCGGGGGCGGGACCGCGCTGGACCCGGAGGTGGTGGCGCAGCTGCTGGGCCGCAGCCGCAAGCAGGACGTGCTGGCGCATCTGACGCCCCGGGAGCGGGAGGTCCTGGGCCTGATGGCCGAGGGGCGGACGAACTCCGCGGTCGCCCGGCAGCTGGTGGTCAGCGCGGGCGCGGTCGAGAAGCACGTCAGCAACATCTTCCTGAAGCTGGGCCTGTCGCAGAGTGACGGGGATCACCGTCGGGTGCTCGCGGTGCTCACCTACCTCAACTCCTGACCGTCTGACACCCTGTCAGAGAGGTGGCCCGAGGCGTTTTCCGCCGGGATCCAGGACTTTGGTAGTAGAACCAATGGCGGAGTCCGGAGCGTCATGGGCGAGGGGGTCGCGGGGGCGGTGATTTCATGACAAAACACACCAGATCGGTGTCTCACGCCGACGTCCAGCATGCGATCGCCCTAAGGAAGGCCACCCTTACCCCCGTACGATGGTGAGGGGACAACCGGTCGGTACGACACGTCCCGAGCCCTGCCTCCGGCGGGGACGCCGCACCCCTCGAGGGAGGTCCGAAGCAGTGACCAGCCAGGTCAGTAGCCCAGCAGAGCAGACCGATGCAGCGCTTGTCGGGGAACAGCGCGCATCCGGCGCCGGCGGGGAAGGCAAGGAAGTCCGGCGCCTGGACCGGGTGATCATCCGGTTCGCGGGTGACTCCGGTGACGGTATGCAGCTCACCGGCGACCGGTTCACCTCCGAGACGGCGTCGTTCGGCAACGACCTGTCGACGCTGCCGAATTTCCCCGCCGAGATCCGGGCCCCTGCCGGGACCCTGCCGGGCGTCTCCAGCTTTCAGCTGCACTTCGCCGACCATGACATCCTCACGCCCGGTGACGCGCCGAATGTCCTGGTCGCGATGAATCCGGCGGCGCTGAAGGCGAATATCGGGGATGTGCCGCGGGGTGCGGACATCATCGTGAACACCGATGAATTCACCAAGCGCCCGATGGCGAAGGTCGGCTATGCGACCAGTCCGCTGGAGGACGGCTCGCTGGAGGCCTACAACGTCCATCCGGTGCCGCTGACCACGCTGACGATCGAGGCGCTCAAGGAGTTCGGGCTCTCCCGCAAGGAGGCCGAGCGCAGCAAGAACATGTTCGCGCTGGGTCTGCTGTCGTGGATGTATCACCGGCCGACCGAGGGGACCGAGAAGTTCCTGCGGGCGAAGTTCGCGAAGAAGCCGGATATCGCGGAGGCGAATGTCACCGCGTTCCGGGCCGGCTGGAATTTCGGTGAGACGACGGAGGACTTCGCCGTCTCCTACGAGGTCGCACCGGCGACGAAGGCCTTTCCCACCGGCACCTACCGCAATATCTCCGGCAATCTCGCGCTGTCCTACGGGCTGATCGCGGCGGGCCGGCAGGCGGACCTGCCGCTGTATCTGGGCTCGTACCCCATCACCCCGGCCTCGGACATCCTGCACGAGCTGTCCAAGCACAAGAACTTCGGTGTGCGCACGTTCCAGGCGGAGGACGAGATCGCCGGGATCGGCGCGGCGCTGGGCGCGGCGTTCGGCGGTGCGCTGGCGGTGACGACCACCTCCGGCCCCGGTGTGGCGCTGAAGTCGGAGACCATCGGTCTGGCGGTCAGTCTGGAGCTGCCGCTGCTGATCGTGGACATCCAGCGCGGCGGGCCCTCGACGGGCCTGCCCACCAAGACCGAGCAGGCCGATCTGCTCCAGGCGATGTACGGCCGCAACGGCGAGGCGCCGGTGCCGATCGTGGCGCCCAGGACTCCCGCCGACTGCTTCGACGCGGCGCTGGACGCGGCCCGCATCGCGCTGACCTACCGCACCCCCGTCTTCCTGCTCTCCGACGGCTATCTGGCCAACGGTTCCGAGCCGTGGCGGATCCCCGATGTCGACGAACTTCCCGATCTGCGCGTGCAGTTCGCGTCCGGCCCCAACCATCAGCTGGCGGACGGCACCGAGGTCTTCTGGCCGTTCAAGCGCGACGAGCAGACGCTGGCCCGCCCCTGGGCCGTGCCGGGCACGCCGGGCCTGGAACACCGCATCGGCGGCATCGAGAAGCAGGACGGCACCGGCAACATCTCCTACGACCCCGCCAACCACGACTTCATGGTGCGCACCCGTCAGGCGAAGGTCGACGGCGTCGAGGTCCCGGACCTGGCGGTCGACGACCCCGCCGACGACAGCGGCCGGGGCGCGCGGACCCTGGTCCTGGGCTGGGGTTCGACCTACGGCCCGATCACCGCGGCGGTCCGCCGCGTCCGGGGCGCCGGAGAGCGCATCGCGCAGGCCCATCTGCGCCACCTCAACCCCTTCCCGCGGAATCTGGGCGAGGTCCTGGCGCGTTACGACAAGGTGATCGTGCCGGAGATGAACCTCGGACAGCTCGCCACCCTGTTGCGCGCCAAGTACCTCGTGGACGCGCGCTCGCACACCCAGGTCAGCGGAATGCCGTTCAAGGCCGAGCAGCTTGCGGAGGTCTTTAAGGAGGCCATCAATGACTGAGGCGATCTCGGAGCGGCCCTCGCAGATCGAGGCGCTGTCCCTGGTGCCCAAGGCCGAGGCCAAGCAATCCATGAAGGACTTCAAGTCCGATCAGGAAGTGCGCTGGTGCCCCGGCTGCGGTGACTACGCCGTCCTCGCCGCCGTGCAGGGCTTCATGCCCGAGCTCGGCCTGGCGAAGGAGAACATCGTCTTCGTCTCCGGCATCGGCTGCTCCTCCCGCTTCCCGTACTACATGAACACCTACGGGATGCACTCCATCCACGGCCGCGCCCCGGCCATCGCCACCGGCCTGGCCTCCTCCCGGCGCGACCTGTCCGTCTGGGTCGTCACGGGCGACGGCGACGCGCTGTCCATCGGCGGCAACCACCTCATCCACGCCCTGCGACGCAACGTCAACCTCAAGATCCTGCTGTTCAACAACCGGATCTACGGCCTGACCAAGGGCCAGTACAGCCCCACCTCCGAGGTCGGCAAGATCACCAAGTCGACGCCGATGGGCTCGCTGGACGCGCCGTTCAACCCCGTCTCACTGGCCCTGGGCGCCGAAGCCTCCTTCGTGGCCCGCACGGTCGACTCCGACCGCAAGCACCTCACCTCGGTGCTGCGCGAGGCCGCCGCCCACCCCGGCACGGCACTGGTGGAGATCTACCAGAACTGCAACATCTTCAACGACGGGGCCTTCGAGGTCCTCAAGGACAAGGAGCAGGCCCAGGAAGCCGTCATCCGCCTGGAACACGGCCAGCCCATCCGCTTCGGCGCGCTGGCCCCCGACGGCTTCGGCTCCAAGGGCGTGGTCCGCGACCCCGCCACCGGCGACCTCAAGGTCATCGACGTCCGGGAGGAGGGCCTGGGCGGGGTGCTGGTGCACGACTCCCACAACCCCTCGCCCACCACAGCCTTCGCCCTCTCCCGGCTCGCCGACGCCGACACCCTCCACCACACCCCCATCGGTGTGCTGCGCAGCGTCGACCGCCCGGTCTACGACACCCTGATGTCCGACCAGCTGGACGCCGCCATCGAGCAGAAGGGCAAGGGCGACCTGGGCGACCTGCTGACCGGCAACGACACCTGGACGGTCGTCGGCTGACGGCCGGTTCACCAAGGGTTCCGGGGCCGAACCGCCCACCGGAACCCGCGAAGGCACCCGCGGGGTGCCCGTGGCGGAACGTCCTCGGACGTCCCCTGCGGGCACCCCGCTCGCCGTTCGGCCACCGCACTCCGCGGCCTGTCATGACCGTATATCGGAACACACATGACAGACGGGGCGCGTGGCGCTACCTTCGCAGCATCGACGATGCGCCACCAGGAGGGTCCCTTGCCGACTCGAAGCGACCAGCGTGCCGGACTCGCCTACGGCGTCGCCGCCTACACCATGTGGGGCCTGCTGCCCCTCTACTGGCATCTCCTGGACGCCGCCGCGCCGTCCGAGATCCTGGCCCACCGCATGGCGTGGTCGCTGCCCGTCGCGCTCGTCATCCTGGCGGTGCTCCGCCGCTGGTCCTGGATAGGGCCGCTGCTGCGGCAGCCCCGGAAGCTCGCGCTGATCCTGCTCAGCGCCGTGGTCATCTCGGCGAACTGGTTCCTCTACATCTGGTCGGTCAACTCCGGGCATGTCCTGGAGGCGTCGCTGGGCTACTTCATCAATCCGCTGGTCAGCATCGCTTTCGGCGTGCTGTTTCTGCGCGAGCGGCTCCGGCCGCTCCAGTGGACGGCGGTGGGGGTCGGCGTCGTGTCCGTGGTCGTGATGACCGTCGCCTACGGCAAGATGCCCTGGATCGCGCTCGGGCTGGCCTTCTCGTTCGCCACGTACGGGCTGGTCAAGAAGGGCGTCAAGCTCGACGGCATCGAGGGCTTCAGCGCCGAGACGGCCATGCAGCTGCTGCCCGCCCTGGGCTTCCTGGTCTACCTCGGCCTCCATGGCCGGGCCGGCTTCCTCACCGGCGGGGTGGGCCAGGCGCTGCTGCTCGCGGGCTGCGGCATCGCCACCGCCGTGCCGCTGATCTGCTTCGGCGCCTCGGCCATGCGGCTGCCGCTGACCATGATCGGGATGTTGCAGTATCTGGCGCCGACCTTTCAGTTCCTGCTGGGGCTCACCGTCTTCCACGAGGCGATGCCGCCGGAGCGCTGGGCCGGCTTCGCGCTGGTGTGGGCGGCCCTGACCCTGCTGACCTGGGACGCGCTGCGGACCGCACGGCGGGGGCGGGCGGCGCTGGCCGACGCCGCGGCCCGCTCGGGCGAGGCGGCCGCGGCCGGGGCGATCCAGGCGGCGGAGGCCGCCCGGGCGGCGTCGGCGGCAGAGACGGCCGCGGCACACACGGCGGCGCCACGGCCCCCCGACGGCCTCACGCGGTGATGTCCCGGCCGGCGAACCGCGCCCAGGCCGCCGAGCCGAACACCAGGGCGTACAGCGCCTGCAGACCGGCATTCTTCTGCAACTGGTCCCAGTAAACGGGGTCGCGGAGCAGGTCCGCGAAGGACAGCCAGTAGTGGGGGAAGAGGTAGGGCTGGACGGCCTGCAACTGCGGAACGGTGTCCAGGATCTGCACGGTGATCAGCAGGCCGACCGTGGTCGCCATGGCCGCGATCCCGCTGCTGGTGAGCGTCGAGACGAACAGGCCGACGGCGGCCACCCCGACGAGGGACAGCGCCACCGCCCCGGCGACGGCCAGCGCCCGCAGCAGCCCCTCGCCGACGGATATGGACGTGCCCGACAGCAGGGTGACCTCCCCCAGCGGGAAGAGCAGCGCACCGGTCGCCAGCGCGGAGAGCGCCACGACCAGGGTGGCCACCAGACAGAACGTCAGGGTCGTGGCGTACTTGACCAGCAGCAGACGGGTGCGGCCGGCGGGCGCGACCAGGAGATAGCGCAGCGTCCCGCCGTGCGCCTCGCCGGCGATCGCGTCGCCCGCGAGCACGCCGACGGCCATCGGCAGGAAAAACGGCAGCGTCACCGCCAGCGAGGCGAAGACCAGGAAGAGGCCGTTGTGGGTGACCTGGGAGAGGAACGCCGGACCGGCGTCGCCGCCCCCGCCGTCCCCCGCTCCGCCGCCGGTCTCGATCCGTACGGCGACGCCGACCAGGACCGGTACGCCCGCGAGCACGGCCAGCAGCGCCAGGGTGCGCCAGCGCCGGAAGGTCACGGCGATCTCGTTGCGCAGCAGGCCCAGCGTCCACAGCGGCCGGGGCGTGCGCGGCGCCGCCTCAGCCCGCGACATCGAAGCCCTCCCCGGTCAGCTGGACGAAGATGTCCTCCAGGGAGGCGCGTTCGGTGCCGAAGGCGCGGACCCGCACCCCGGCGCACACGAGGGCGGCATTGAGGTCCGCCAGCTCCGGCGGCGCCCCGCCGTCGCCCGTGCCCAGGGGCGCGTCCAGGGGCGGCAGTTCGCCCGTCACCCGGTCGCCGGTGGCCCGCAGGGCGGTCAGGCCGTGCGCGTTGAGGACCCGGACCGCGTCCGCCGGATCAGGGGTGGTCACCGTCAGCCGGCCGGTGCCGCGCGCGTCGAGGACCGTGGCGGTGAGCCCGGCGACCGTGCCCTGGGTGAGCAGCCGGCCGCGGGTCATCACCGCGGCGTGGGTGCAGATCTGCTCGATCTCGTCGAGCAGATGGGAGGAGAGGAAGACGGTGGTACCGTCCGCCGCCAGCTCGCGGACCAGGGCGCGGATCTCCCGCATGCCCTGGGGGTCCAGGCCGTTGGTCGGCTCGTCGAGCACCAGCAGGTCACGGGGCTGGAGCAGGGCGGCGGCCAGCCCGAGGCGCTGTTTCATGCCGAGGGAGTAGGCACGGGCCTTCTTGCCGGCCGCGGCGGCCAGGCCCACCCGCTCCAGCGCCCGGCCGACGCGCTCGGTACGGGTAGCGGGATCGGCGGCCGGATCGGCGGCGTCGAACCGCCGGAGATTGTCCTGCCCGCTGAGGAAGCCGTAGAGCGCCGGCCCCTCGATGAGGGCGCCGACCCGGGGCAGCACCCGGCGGCCGGCCGACGGCATCGGCGCGCCCAGCACCCGTGCGCTGCCGGCCGTCGCCCCGATCAGGCCCATCAGCATGCGGATGGTGGTGGTCTTGCCGCAGCCGTTGGGGCCGAGGAAGCCGAAGACGCTGCCGCGCGGCACGACCAGATCGAGGCCGTCGACGGCGAGCCGCCCGCCGCGGTAGGCCTTGGTCAGCCCCCGGGTCTCGATCGCCGGCTCCCCGTCCGGCGCACACCCCGGGCGGGGCCCTTCGGCACGCGGACCGTTCGGCCGTGGTGCGGGCGGCGGTGGCATCGGCTGGCTCCCCCACGTCGTACGAATGAGCCTGCGGGCCCGCCGCGCCGCCCCCGGGGGACGGCGCGGCGGGCCCGCGAGGGCTGCGGAGCCTGTTACTTGGCGGCGTTGGCCGCGTCGATCAGGGCCTGCTTGTCGACGGCGCCGACGTAGAGCGTGCCGTTGTCCGTGACCAGCGCGTTGACCAGGCGGGTGCTGAAGACCCGGCCGGAGCCGAAGGAGCCGTGCACCGTGTCGCCGATGCTGTCCAGGAACGCCGCGGCGCCGCCGGCAGCTCCCTTGTCCTTGCCCTTGTCCTTGCCGGAGGGCAGGCCGGAGCCCTCACCCTTGACCGTGGCGATGGACGTCCAGCCCTTGCCGAGGACGTTCATCCCGCCCATGTCCTTGGTGGCGGCCTTCATGTCCTTGGGGGCCGCGCCGTCCTTGCCGTGCGGGCGGTGCGCCTTCGCGTCCGCCGCGCCGCCGTCGACGACCTTGGCGCCCTTGGGCGGGGTGAAGGAGAACGTGCTCGCGGCGGGCTTGGCGAAGTCGACGCTGGTGTAACCGACGTCGATGGCGGCCGCGCCACCGCTCTTGGGGGTCAGGGTGAACTTCAGCGGCACACCCTTGGCCGCGTCGACCGCGACCCGGATCGAGCCGACCGTGGAGGCCGACTGCTTGGGCTTGATGAGCAGCTGGTAGGCGTCCCGCCCGGCGACCTTGGCGGTGCCGTCGACGGTGACCGAGGTCGTGTCGCCGGCCGCCTGGAGGGCCTGCTTCGCGAGGTCCTGCGGCGTGGCGTTCTTCGGGCCCGGGGGAAGCCCTTCGGGGGCCTGCCGCTTGCCGTGCCGGCCGGCCTCGGGCGCGGTGTGGTGGAAGGCGGTGTTGCTGGCGCTGTCGTACCCCCACACCTCGTTGCCGTTGTGCACGAGGCTGTACTCGGCGGCCTTGTCGATGATCGACACCCGCTGCTTCTCGGGGCCGTCGGCGGCCACACGGAGGGTGTGCGTCCCGGACGCCAGCTCCATCAGCTTGCTCTGCGGTGCGGCGGATCCGCCGTCCCCGCCCTTCTGGCCGCCGAAGGCGCCCGCTCCGCCGGCCCCGCCCGGCAGGGACGGCAGACCGAGGTCTGTGCTGACCCGGACCGTGCCGGAGAGCTGCTGGACATCCGACTTGGCCATCTTGGCTATCAGGTCCTGTGCCGAGATCTTCGGCAGATCCGGCGAACCCGAGCCGGCGAACGCCGGGACCAGTCCGATCGTGGCCGCCGCCACTGCCGCCACTGTGACCGGCACGGCGTACCGCGCCGCCTTACGACGCCTGGCGGAGCCCTCCCCGTCCCAGCCGTCGGTGCCCTCTGTCGGTTCGTTGCGTGGCATCTGCCCTACCTCCGTCGTGTGCGGCGGTTGTTGCGCTGTCCACTCGTCCACCCCTGGGCTCATTGTGGCCCGTCCGCCGCGCTCTGGTGGTTTCCATCTCACCAAATCCCCGGGCGCCACGCGTCAGCCCGCGGGAGCAACTTGTCGTACTGCTGAGGTATGACACACGGTCATCTCAGGCAGGAACTCCGTACGCCGGGAGTCTGATCACTCCCTAGGGGATGGCGGAACGGGCCTCGGGGACGGGGCTCAGCCCGCCCGGTGCACGACCGCGTCGCAGAGGCCCTCGAGGGCCGCCTTGGCCGTGCAGGCCGGCAGCGGTGCCAGCGAGGCGCGCGCCTCCTCGGCGTGGCGGACGGTGTCCCGCCGGGCCTCTTCGAGCGCCGGGTGGGCGCGCAGCCCGGCCAGCGCCTCCGCGTGCCGTGCGTCGTCGGTGAGGTCACCGGCCAGCAGCTCGGCCAGCGCACGGTCCTCGGGCGTGCCGGAGCTGCTCTCGGCCCGCGCCCGCAGGCGCAGTACGGGCAGCGTCGGGATGCCCTCGCGCAGGTCCGTGCCGGGCGTCTTGCCCGATTCATGGGAGTCGCTGGCGATGTCCAGGACGTCGTCGGCCAACTGGAAGGCGGTGCCCAGCCGCTCGCCGTACTGGGTGAGGATGTTGACGGTCGACTCGTCGGCGCCCGACATCATCGCGCCGAAGCGCCCCGCGACCGCGACCAGCGAGCCGGTCTTGCCCGCGAGGACGTCCAGGTAGTGGTCGATGGGGTCGCGGCCGTCGCGCGGTCCGGCGGTCTCCAGGATCTGGCCGGTCACCAGGCGCTCGAACGCCTCGGCCTGGATCCGGACCGCGTCCGGTCCGAGGTCGGCGAGGATGTGCGAGGCGCGGGCGAACAGGAAGTCGCCGGTCAGCACGGCGACGGAGTTGCCCCAGCGGGCGTTGGCGCTGGCCACGCCGCGGCGCACGTCCGCCTCGTCCATCACGTCGTCGTGGTAGAGCGTCGCCAGGTGCGTCAGCTCCACCACGACCGCGGAGGGCACCACGCCGGGGCTGTAGGGGTCACCGAATTGCGCGGCCAGCATCACCAGCAGCGGCCGGAACCGCTTGCCACCCGCGCGCACGAGATGCTGCGCGGATCCGGTGATGAACGGCACGTCGCTCTTGGTGGCCTCCAGCAGGCCCTCCTCGACAGCCGCCAACCCGGCCTGGACATCGGCCTCAAGAGCCTGGTCCCGCACGCTCAGCCCGAAGGGCCCGACGACGGTCACGAGGGGTACTCCTGTCTGCTGACGATCAAACTGAATGTCGATCTGTCGCTGTCTCCACCGTTGGCCAGCGTATCCGGTCGCAGTTCGATCACCGTGAGCGCCCGCCCCCGAACCGCCCGGGAAGCACCGCACCCCCCTGGCAGGTGCGTGGGGCCTCGCGCGTTGACGTGCGCGCGGGGCGGGAGCACGGGAGGCGGCGAGGCCCGCGCGTTCCCCTGGGCCGCGGTCGTCACCGCGGTGACGGGAGAGCCGAATACCGGCGAGGAGCATGCCGTTTTCGGCCATCCCGGGGCCGCCCGCCCCGTCGCCGCCGAGGCCCCGGGCCGCCGTCCGCCCGGGGCCCGGGGCCCGGGGCTCACCCGTACGCCCGCGCCAGGGCCCGTGCCAGCCGCGGCGAGGCGAATTCCGTGCCGCACACGAAGCGCATCACCGGCCCGAACGAGGCGGCCGCCGGCAGCCCCGTGAAGTACAGCCCCGGTACGGACGAGCACAAGCCGGCATTCAGCAGCGGTCCGCCGGCCCGCGTCACGATCTCGGTGCGCAGCCCCTGGCCCAGGAAGTCCAGCGCCGCCAGGTCCATCCGGTAGCCGGTCGCGGCCAGCACATGGTCGGCGACCAGCTCCCCGCCCTGCCCGTCGGCGCCGCGCAGCGCCAGGACGGGACGGCCGTCGCGGACCGTGGCCCGCACGATCCGCCGCCCCTGCGTCACCTGCACCCGGCCGGTGAAGCGGTCCCGCAGCCACCACGCCCCCAGCGGGCCGAGCACCCGGCGCACCAGATAGCGCCGGGCGGGCACCGGCAGCCGGCGGAAGGCGCCGGCGTGGTACGACAGCGCGTGCAGCGACCAGGCGTTGCCGAACGGCGAGGACGGCCGCAGGCGGGGCTGCCGGTCCGGCGGCGCACCGAAGCCCACCGCGGCCGGGCCGCGCGCCACCACCCGCACCGACTCCGCCCCCGCCTCGGCCAGCAGCACCGCGCTCTCCAGCGCCGACTGCCCGGCGCCGATCACGACCACCGACCGGCCGGCCAGCGCGGCCAGGTCGTGGTGCTGCGAGCTGTGCGAGACCGGACCGGTGGCGGACGGGCCGTCGGGGATCGCGGCGGCCAGCTCCGGCGGCAGGTGCGCCAGCCCGCTCAGCCCCGTGGCGACGACCACCGCCCGCGCGCCGACCTGCTCCCCGCTGTCCAGCTTCAGCTCGAAGCCGTCGGCCCGCCGGTCGGCCGAGACCACCCGCACCTGCTCCAGATCGGGGACCAGCCGCCGCTGCACCCACTGCCCGTATCGGACGAAGGCCTCGACGGGGATGAGGTCCCAGTCCGACGCGAACGGCCCCTCCCCCGTCGCCGCGCAGAAGTCCGCGAGGCCGTGCCCGGGCTGCGGGGCGTCGATGCCGGACGCCGCCGGCGTCGACTTGAGCAGCATGCCCGCGGGCATCTGCGCCCGCCAGCTCACCATCGGCTGCCCGAAGACCCGCACCGGCAGGCCGCGCGCCCGTAAGTGCGCGGCCGTCGACAGGCCGTACGGCCCGGCCCCGATCACCGCTACCGGAGTGCTCAATTCGGTCCCTCCCCTTGCTCGATCGGTGCCTGGGCACCCGCCCGGCGGCCCGCCCGCCGCAGCTGCATCAGATGTCTGGCGCCCGGCCCGACGGACCGCGCGAGCATCGTCAGGA
Source organism: Streptomyces sp. NBC_01454 (assembly GCF_036227565.1). NCBI lineage: Bacteria > Bacillati > Actinomycetota > Actinomycetes > Kitasatosporales > Streptomycetaceae > Streptomyces > Streptomyces sp. NBC_01454. Next base: position 4,573,351 of record NZ_CP109460.1, on the reverse strand, counting down.
ACGGCAGCGGGTCATCGCCGGCGAACCACGCGAGCTCGGTGCCGGCGGCCCGTGCCGGGGTGTGCGGGGTGCGGCGGCCGCTGCGCCGGTACGCCCATCGCGCGGGCAGATCGACGTTCTCGACGACGAAGCGGTGCCCGGCGCGCTGGGCGCCCTCGGGGACGGTGCGCCCGGTGAGCGCCAGATGCTGGGCGCGGACCACGTCCACCCCCGCCGTGTTCTCGAAGAGCCGGAACTGCGCGCCCATCCGCGGATTGAAGTCCAGCAGTTTGTACCGGCCGTCGCGGCGGTCGAAGCGCCAGTCCAGATCGGCGATGCCGGTGAAGCCGATGCGGCGGATGAACCGCGCGCTCATCCGGGCGAGTTCGGGGTTGTCGGCGACATGGGCGCAGGCCGTCATGCCGGCGTGCGGGGGCCAGGAGCGCACCTTGACGCCGGTGAACAGTGCCAGCGGCGCACCGTCCGCGGCGAAGCAGCCGTGCACGACCCAGTCCTCGGCGTGCTCCCGCGGCAGATACTCCTGGAGTATCACCCCGGGCCGCGGGCCCCAGTCGCGCGCCAGGTCCAGCAGCTGCTCCGGCCCGGCGATGCGGGTCGTCCCGATGACGGCGGGCCGCGCGCGGCGGACGAACGCCTCGCGGTTCTTGGCCACCACCGGGAAGCGCGCCCGTCCCGCGTACGCCTCGATGTCCGCGTACGAGCGGGGGAAGACGGCGGCCGGCGAGGGCACCCCGTGCGCGGTGCACAGCTCGTGCAGCCCCTGCTTGCTGGCCAGCCGCCGCGGCAGGCCGGGGGCCGGGCGGGGAAAGAGAAACGATCCGGCGAGCGCCTCGGCATGTTCGGCCGTCAGCACCGCCGCCTCTTCGTCGGTGGGGAGCAGCAGCGCCGGCCGGCCGATCCGCCGGCCGATCCGCAGCAGCCCGGCCACCAGCCGCTCCGGCTCCTCGCGTCCGGTGGTGGGCCACACGAAGCGGCCGCGGAGGTAGCGGGAGGCGGCCGCGGGCGTCCAGCGGTCCTCCGTCACGGCGTACATGGGCACCCCGAGCCGCCCCAGCGTGCGGATCGCCCCCACACCGCCGTGGTGCAGGGGGTAGGAGCCGATCTTCACGATCAGCCCCGGAACGCTCCGGTCGACCGCGAGCCGTGCGCCACTGCGAGCCACGTGTCCCCCCAACGGCACGGTCCCTCCCCGGCCCGCGCCAGGAAAGGAAGCTAGGCCCGAATTGCGTAGTGCAGCAAGGCTTTTCCGGACATTGCCGAGGCGCGAGGCGCAGCGAACGGCGCGATGGCCCCCTCTCTTCCTACGCATCCGCGCCGTCGCGCCCCAACCTCCCCGACGGCCGGCGCCCGGTCGTACTCTGATCAACAGGCCCCACGGCCTGCGGGCCACCGGGCCCGGCCGCCCACCGGCGACGACGAACGCGAGGAGCTGTCCATGCCCGAGCAGAGCCCGTTCGACCTGGCCGAAGGCGATCCCTTCGGCCCGCACAACCTCCCCTACGGCGTCTTCAGCACGGCCGACGCACCCAGCCGGCGCCGCATCGGCGTCCGCTACGGCGACCGGGTCCTCGATCTGAGCGCGCTGCCCAGCGCCCTGCCCGCCGCCATCCGTCCGCACGCCGAACTGCTCGCGGCACCGACCCTCAACCCGCTGCTCGCGGCCGGCCGACCCGTCTGGCAGCAGATCCGCGCGGCCGTGCGCAGCGCCGTGACCGACCCCGCGCACCGTGGCGAAGTGGCGCCGCTGTTCCACCCGTTGGACGAGGTCACCCTGCACCTGCCCTTCGAGGTCGCCGACTACGTCGACTTCTACTCCAGCGAGCACCACGCCACCAACGTCGGCCGGATCTTCCGCCCCGACAGCGCGGCACTGCCCCCCAACTGGAAGCATCTGCCGATCGGCTACCACGGCCGGGCGGGCACCGTCGTCGCCACCGGCACCCCGGTCGTACGGCCGCAGGGCCAGCGCAAGGCCCCCGAGGAGGAGCTGCCGTCCTTCGGCCCGTCCCTCCGCCTCGACATCGAGGCCGAGGTCGGCTTCGTCGTCGGCACGCCCTCCACGCTCCACGAGCCGGTCGGCCTCGGCTCCTTCCGCGAGCACGTCTTCGGCGTCTGCCTGGTCAACGACTGGTCCGCCCGCGACATCCAGGCCTGGGAGTACATGCCGCTCGGCCCGTTCCTCGGCAAGTCCTTCGCCACCTCCGTCTCCGCCTGGATCACCCCGCTCGACGCCCTCGACGAGGCCCGTACGCCGCCGCCCGCCCGGGACTTCCCGCTGCTGCCCTACCTCGACGACGCGGCGGCGGAGCCGGGCGGCCTCGACCTGCGGATCGAGGTGCGGATCAACGGCGAGACCGTCTCCCGGCCGCCCTTCTCCGCCATGTACTGGACGGCCGCCCAGCAGCTCGCCCACATGACGGTCAACGGCGCCTCGCTGCGCACCGGTGATCTGTTCGCCTCCGGCACGGTCTCCGGGCCCGACCCCGACCAGCTCGGCTGCCTGCTCGAACTCACTCGCGGCAAGGGCCCCTACCTCCAGGACGGCGACGAGGTCACCCTCACCGCCTGGGCGCCCGGTCCCGACGGCGCCCGGATCGGACTGGGCGAGGTCACCGGCCGCATCCTGCCCGCGGGATGACCGCGGCGCCGCTCACCCTCGCCGAGGAGCTGCTGCTGCTCGCCCATGACCCGGCCCGCGGCCGGCCCCTGAACAACGCCCGGTATCTGCGGTGGGGGCTGGCCGGCGCGGCGCTGGCCGAGCTGGAGGAGGCGGGGCGGATCGCCATGGAGCGCGGCGGCCGGATCGCGGTGGTCAATCCGCTGCCGCCGGGCGATCCGGTGCTGGACGGCGCGCTGGCGGCCCTGCCGGCGCCGGCCAAGCAGCGCCGGGGCGTCGCCGCACAGCGCTGGGTGCAGCGCGCCGGCCGGCCGGTCCAGGAACTGTGCCTGCGGCGGCTGGTGGAGCGCGGCGCACTGCGCAGGGAGCCCCGGCGGGCGCTGGGCCTCTTCCCGTACGAGCGTTTCCCGGCCGGGGCGGTGGATCTTCTCGGCCCGGCCCGGGAACGCTTCATAGCCGCGGCAACCGCGGGATTCCCGGACCGCCGCAGCCGGGTGCTCGGCGCGCTGGTCTCGGCGGCCGGCCTGGACCGTACCGTCCTGGCCGGCCGCGACCATCGCACCGCACGCCGTGCGATGAAGGGGTTCACACAGGAGATCTGGACTGCGCGGGCGGTCGAGCGCGCGGTACGGGCGGACAAGTCGGCAGGAGACGGGGGCTGACCCGCCTCGGGGGCACCTTATTCCCGTTATCGCCCTCTTCCGCATCTTCCTTGCCTTCCTTACCTTCCTTGCCTTCCTTACCTTTCTCCACTTTCTCCACTTTCTCCACTTTCTGTCCGTCCGCACGTCACAGCCCCACACCAACTCCGTACCGGCGCCGCCGCAATCGTGCGGACGACTCGAAGGGCTGCCGGGGGCGCTGTTAGCCTCACGTCACCTGACCCACGACCTAGGAGACGCACGTGCGCAAGGCAGCGCAGATCGCCGGGGCGGCAGCCATCGCCGCGATGCTGCTCAGCGGCTGCGGAAGCAGCGGCGACACCGGCAGCGACAGCAAGCCGAGCAAGGCGCCGCAGGATGCGCCGTCGACTCCGGGAGGCACCGGCAAGTCCGCGGGCACCGGCGCGGTCGAGGGGGCCTGGAAGTCCGGCTCGGCCGGCAAGCCGCTGATCCTCGTGATCAGCCAGGGCACCGTCGCCTTCAGCAACGGGCACCAGGCCGCCTGCCTGGGCAAGGTCCAGGAGATGGGCGGGATGGCCATGGCCGTCCTCAAGTGCACCGACGGGGACACCACCCGCACCATGGGCACCCTCAAGCCCGGCGCGGACGGCAAGACCCTGACGGTCGACTGGAAGAACGGCCCCACCGAGAAGTTCACCAAGTCCAGCGACGGCAGCGTGAAGATCCCGGACATGCCGCAGCTGCCGAGCCAGATGCCCAAGAGCTGACCTCTGCGCCGTACGGCGACGGCCGCCGCCCGGAGCCCCCCGAGGGTTCCGGGCGGCGGCCGTCGCCGTGCCGCCGGGCCGCCGTGCTCAGCGCACGAAGACCGAGGCCTGGCCGGCCAGATCGAGGAAATACTGCGGCGCCAGGCCGAGCACCAGGGTGGCGGTCACGCCGATGGCGATGGCGGTGGTCGTCAGCGGGCTGGGCACCGCGACGGTCGGGCCGTCCGCCTTCGGCTCGTTGAAGAACATCAGCACGATGACGCGGATGTAGAAGAACGCGGCGATGGCGGAGGAGAGCACACCGACCACCACCAGCCAGCCCGCGCCGCTCTGTGCCGCCGCCTTGAAGACCGCGAACTTCCCGGCGAACCCGGAGGTCAGCGGGATGCCCGCGAAGGCCAGCAGGAACACCGCGAAGACCGCGGCCACCAGCGGCGAACGCCGCCCGAGCCCGGCCCACTTGGACAGTGCGGTGGCCTCGCCGCCCGCGTCCCGCACCAGGGTGATCACGGCGAAGGCGCCGAGCGTCACGAAGGAGTAGGCGCCGAGGTAGAAGAGCACCGAGGAGACGCCGTCCTCGCTGGTGGCGACGACACCGGCGAGGAGGAAGCCGGCATGCGCGATGGAGGAGTAGGCCAGTAGCCGCTTGATGTCGGTCTGGGTGATGGCGACGATCGCCCCGCCCAGCATCGTGAGGATCGCGACGCCCCACATCACCGGCCGCCAGTCCCAGCGCAGGCCCGGCAGCACGACGTACAGCAGGCGCAGCAGCGCGCCGAAGGCCGCGACCTTGGTGGCGGCCGCCATGAAGCCGGTGACCGGGGTCGGGGCGCCCTGGTAGACGTCCGGGGTCCACATGTGGAACGGGACCGCGCCGACCTTGAACAGCAGCCCCATCAGCACCAGCGCCGCGCCGATCAGCAGCAGGGCGTCATTGCCCATCGTGCCGGCCAGCGCCGGATCGATCTGCTTGGCGCCGTCCGAGACCACCTCGGCGATCCCGGCGTAGGTGACCGTGCCCGCGTAGCCGTAGAGCAGGGCCACGCCGAACAGCAGGAAGGCCGAGGAGAAGGCGCCGAGGAGGAAGTACTTCACCGCGGCCTCCTGCGACAGCAGCCGCTGGCGGCGGGCCAGCGCACACAGGATGTACAGCGGGAGGGAGAAGACCTCCAGCGCGATGAAGAGCGTCAGCAGGTCGTTGGCCGCCGGGAAGATCAGCATGCCGCCGACCGCGAAGAGCAGGATCGGGAAGACTTCGGTGGTGGTGAACCCGGCCTTGGTCGCGGCCTGTTCGGCCGCGCCGCCGGGGACGGCCGCGGGCTGTGCGGCGAAGGAGTCCACACGGTTGCCGTGCGCCGCGGGGTCGAGCCGGCGCTCGGCGAAGGTGAAGACGGCGATCAGGGACACCAGCAGGATCGTGCCCTGGAGGAACAGCGCGGGACCGTCGACGGCGACGGCGCCCATCGCGGCGATGTGCGCCTTGGACGAGCCGAAGCCGCCGGCCGCCAGGCCGATCACCGCGGCGAACGCGGCGGCCAGCGCCACCAGCGACAGCAGCAGCTGGGAGTAGTAGCGGTTGCGGCGCGGGACCAGCGCCTCGATCAGGATGCCGATCACCGCCGCGCCGAGGACGATCAGCGTCGGTGACAGCTCGGTGTACTCGATGTGCGGCGCCGGGATCTTGCCCGGTGCGCCGGACGCCACCGTCCACAGGCTGTGGACACTTGCCACGGAACTCACTTCGCGGCCTCCGCGTCTTGTTCACGCACGGCGTGGCCGTGCCGGCCTCCGCCGGGCACGGCGTCCACCTGCACAGTGGGCTTGGGATCCTTCTTGTCCACGACGGACAGGGTGTGGTCGACCGCCGGATTGACCAGGTCGGTCAGCGGCTTGGGGTACACCCCGAGGAAGAGCAGCAGCGCGATCAGCGGCGCCACCACGACCAGCTCCCGCACCCGGAGGTCGGGCAGGCCGCTCACCTGGGGCTTCACCGGCCCGGTCATCGTCCGCTGGTAGAGGACGAGGACGTACAGGGCGGCGAGCACGATGCCGAGGGTGGCGATGATGCCGATCACCGGATAGCGGCTGAACGTGCCGACCAGGACCAGGAATTCACTGACGAACGGCGCCAGACCGGGCAGCGAGAGGGTGGCCAGACCGCCGATGAGGAAGGTGCCGGCGAGGATCGGGGCGACCTTCTGGACGCCGCCGTAGTCCGCGATGAGCCGGGAGCCGCGGCGGCTGATCAGGAAGCCGGCCACCAGCATCAGCGCGGCGGTCGAGATGCCGTGGTTGACCATGTAGAGCGTCGCGCCGCCCTGGCCCTGGGAGGTCATCGCGAAGATGCCCAGGATGATGAAGCCGAAGTGGGAGATCGAGGCGTAGGCGATCAGACGCTTGATGTCGCGCTGGGCGACCGCCAGCAGCGCGCCGTAGAGCACGCTGATCAGCGCGAGCACCAGGATGACGGGCGTCGCCCAGCTGCTGGCCTCGGGGAAGAGCTGGAGGCAGAAGCGGAGCATCGCGAAGGTGCCGACCTTGTCGACCACCGCGGTGATGAGCACCGCGACCGGTGAGGTGGACTCGCCCATGGCACCCGGCAGCCAGGTGTGCAGCGGCCACAGCGGCGCCTTCACCGCGAAGGCGAAGAAGAAGCCGAGGAAGAGCAGCCGCTCGGTGCCGGTGCCGATGTGCAGCCGGCCGGCCGCCCGGGCCTCGACGATCTGCTGGAGCGAGAAGGTGCCGTTGCCGAGCTGGTCGGCGGTGACGGCGTAGAGCCCGATCACCGCGGCCAGCATGATCAGTCCGCCGGCGAGGTTGTAGAGCAGGAACTTCACCGCGGCGTAGGACCGCCGGCGCGCGGCCTCGTCCTCGTCGTCGCCGCCGGCCCGGTCCCCGAAGCCGCCGATGAGGAAGTACATCGGGATCAGCATGGCTTCGAAGAAGAGGTAGAAGACGAAGACGTCGGTGGCCTCGAAGGAGATGACCACCATCGCCTCGACGGCCAGGATCAGCGCGAAGAAGCCCTGGGTGGGCCGCCAGCGCCGGTTGGGCGTGGCCTCCTCCAGGGGGTCGGCGTCATGCCAGCCGGCCAGGATGATGAAGGGGATCAGCAGGGTGGTCAGGGCGATCAGGGCGACCGCGATGCCGTCCACGCCGAGTTCGTAGCGGACACCGAAGTCGCTGATCCAGGCGTGCGATTCGGTGAACTGATAGGGGCTCTTGGAGCCGGGGTCGAAGCGGAACGCGACCACCAGCGCCAGCGCGAAGGTGACCACCGAGACCAGCAGCGCGAGCCACTTGGCCGCGGTGCGCTTGGCGGCGGGCAGCGCGGCGGTGGCGATCGCACCGGCCGCCGGCACCGCGGCCACCACCGTCAGCAGGGGAAACGACATGGCTCAGACACCCCTCATCAGCAGGGTCGCGGCGACGAGAACGGCGGCGCCGCCCAGCATCTGGACCGCGTAGGAACGCACGAACCCGGTCTGCAACTGCCGCAGCAGGCCGGAGAGTCCGCCCATCGCGGCCGCCGTGCCGTTGACCGCGCCGTCCACCACGGAGCGGTCGAGCTGGACGAGGGTGCCGGTGACCTGCTCACCGCCGCGGACGAAGACGACGTGGTTGAAGTCGTCCTGGAGCAGATCGCGGCGGGCGGCCCGGGTCAGCAGCGAACCACGCGGGGCGAGCGCCGGGACGGGCTTGCGGCCGTACATCCCCCAGGCGATGCCGACCCCGATGACCAGCACCACCATGGTGGCGGCGGTGACCGTGGTGGCACTGACCGGGGAGTGGCCGTGCGCGAACGAGGTGACCGGCTCCAGCCACTTCACAAACACCTCGTTGATGCTGAACAGCCCGCCGGCGAAGACCGATCCGAAGGCGAGCACGATCATCGGGAGCGTCATGACCTTGGGCGACTCGTGCGGATGCACCTCGGCGGGGTCCCAGCGCTTCTCGCCGAAGAAGGTCATCAGCATCACCCGCGTCATGTAGAAGGCGGTGATCGCGGCGCCGAGGAGGGCCGCGCCGCCGAGGATCCAGCCCTCGGTGCCGCCCCTGGCGAACGCCGCCTCGATGATCTTGTCCTTGGAGAAGAAGCCGGACAGCCCGGGGAAGCCGATGATCGCCAGATAGCCGAGGCCGAAGGTGACGAAGGTGACCGGCATGTACCTCCGCAGACCGCCGTAACGGCGCATGTCCACCTCGTCGTTCATGCCGTGCATCACGGAACCGGCGCCGAGGAAGAGGCCCGCCTTGAAGAAGCCGTGGGTGACCAGATGCATGATCGCGAAGGCATAGCCGATCGGGCCGAGCCCGGCGGCCAGGATCATGTACCCGATCTGCGACATCGTCGAGCCGGCCAGCGCCTTCTTGATGTCGTCCTTGGCACAACCGACGATCGCACCGAAGAGAAGGGTGACCGCGCCCACCACGACGACCGCCAGCTGGGCGGTCGGCGCGGCATTGAAGATCGCCCCGGAGCGGGTGATCAGATACACGCCGGCGGTGACCATCGTGGCGGCGTGGATCAGGGCCGAGACCGGGGTCGGGCCCTCCATCGCGTCACCGAGCCAGGACTGCAGGGGCACCTGTGCCGACTTGCCGCAGGCCGCCAGCAGCAGCAACAGCCCGAGGGCGGTCAGTGTGCCCTGGCCGGTGCGGCCGGTGGCGGCGAACACCGGGCCGAAGGCGAAGGTCCCGAACGTCGTGAACATCAGCATGATCGCGATGGACAGGCCCATGTCGCCGACGCGGTTGACCAGGAACGCCTTCTTGGCGGCGGTGGCCGCGCTGGGCTTGTGCTGCCAGAAGCCGATGAGGAGGTACGAGGCGAGGCCGACGCCCTCCCAGCCGGCGTACAGCAGGAGGTAGTTGTCGGCGAGGACGAGCAGCAGCATCGCCGCGAGGAAGAGGTTGAGATAGCCGAAGAAGCGGCGGCGCCGCTCGTCGTGCTCCATATAGCCGATCGAGTAGATGTGGATCAGCGATCCGACACCCGTGATCAGCAGGACGAAGGTCATCGACAGCTGGTCGAGCTGGAAGGCGACGTCGGCGCGGAAGCCGCCGACCGGGATCCAGCTGAACAGCTGCTGATGCAGGGCGCGGTCCCCGGCTCCCTTGCCGAGCATGTCGGCGAAGAGCACCACCCCGATGGCGAACGACGCCACCGAGAACAGCGTGCCGATCAGATGGCCGGTGCGGTCGAATCGTGTGCCGCCGCACAACAGCAGGGCCGCACCGACCAGCGGTGCCGCGACAAGCAGCGCGATCAAGTTCTCCACTTTGTGCGACCCCTTACAGCTTCATCAGGCTGGCGTCGTCGACCGAGGCCGTATGACGGGTGCGGAAGATCGACACGATGATGGCCAGGCCGACCACGACCTCGGCCGCCGCGACGACCATGGTGAAGAAGGCGATGATCTGGCCGTCCAGATTCCCGTGCATCCGCGAGAAGGTGACGAAGGCGAGGTTGCAGGCGTTGAGCATCAGCTCGATGCACATGAACACCACGATGGCGTTCCGCCTGATCAGCACCCCGGCCGCGCCGATGGTGAACAACAGGGCGGCGAGATAGAGGTAGTAGACCGGATTCATTTCTTGGCCCCCTCCTTGTGCTCCCTGGGCGCCGGCCCACCGGACGGCGGCTCCGCCGGCTCGTCCCCGGTGCTCCGGCCCAGCCAGTCCTCGGAGCGCCGCTCCAGTGCCTTGAGCTCGGCGAGCGACTCACCGGAGACATCGCGGACCTGGCCCCGCTCACGCAGCGTCGGACTGACGCTCAGCTCGGACGTGGTGCCGTCCGGCAACAGGCCCGGGATGTCGACGGCGTTGTGCCGGGCGTAGACACCCGGGGCGGGCAGCGGCGGCACCTGCTTGCCCTCGCGCACCCGCGCCTCGGACTGCTCACGCTGCGTCCTGGCGCGCTCCGTGCGCTCCCGGTGGGTGAGCACCATCGCGCCGACGGCCGCCGTGATCAGCAGTGCGCCGGTGATTTCGAAGGCGAAGACGTACTTGGTGAAGATGAGCGCCGCCAGGCCCTGCACATTGCCGCCGGCGTTGGCCTCGCCCAGGCCGTTGAACTCCTTGAGCGAGGCATTGCCGATACCGGCGATCAGCAGGATGCCGAAGCCGATGCCCAGACCGGCGGCGAGCCACCGCTGGCCCTTGAGCGTCTCCTTGAGGGAGTCCGCGGCCGTGACACCGACGAGCATGACGACGAACAGGAACAGCATCATGATCGCGCCCGTGTAGACCACGATCTGGACGACGCCGAGGAAGTACGCGCCGTTGGCGAGGTAGAAGATCGCCAGGACGATCATGGTCCCGGCGAGCGAGAGGGCGCTGTGCACCGCCCGCTTCATCAGGATCGTGCACAGCGCGCCGGCGACGGCGACGATGCCCAGGACCCAGAACTGCACGGCCTCTCCCGTGGAGGTCATGGAGGCCGCGGCGGCCAGAGCGGTCATGCCGTCGCCCCCTTGCCCTCGGACTCCGGCCTCTCGCCCTGGGAGTGGGCGACCTGACGGACCGCCCCCGGCGCGGCCTCGGTCACCAGGCCCTTGTAGTAGTCCTTCTCCGTCATGCCGGGGTAGATCGCATGCGGGGTGTCGACCATCGTGTCCTCCAGGCCCGCGAGCAGCTCCTCCTTGGTGTAGATGAGCGAGGCGCGGGTCCGGTCGGCGAGTTCGTACTCGTTGGTCATGGTCAGTGCGCGGGTCGGGCAGGCCTCCACGCACAGGCCGCACAGGATGCAGCGCAGATAGTTGATCTGGTAGACGCGGCCGTAGCGCTCGCCCGGGGAGTAGCGCTCCTCGTCGGTGTTGTCCGCGCCCTCGACATAGATCGCGTCCGCCGGGCAGGCCCAGGCGCACAGCTCGCAGCCGATGCACTTCTCCAGCCCGTCCGGATGGCGGTTGAGCTGGTGGCGGCCGTGGAAGCGCGGCGCCGTCGGCTTCTTCTCCTCCGGATACTGCTCGGTCAGCCGCTTCTTGAACATGGCCTTGAAGGTCACGCCGAAGCCGGCCACGGGGTTCTGGAACTCAGGCACCGTCGCCCCCCTTTCCGTCGTGTGCGTTTCCGTCACTGACAGTGTCCACCCCGCCACTGACAATCAACTCTCTGTCGCCGCGCGGCCGTCGGCGGGGCACCGGTGGCAGCTGCTGCCCCGGCAGCGGCGGGACCGGGAAACCGCCGGCCATCGGGTCGAAGGCCCCGTCGCCGTCGGTCTCCTCCGCCGCCTCACCGCGCCGGAAGAAGTCGACGAGCAGGGAGATCAGCAGCAGCGCGATGGCGCCGCCGGCGACGTACAGCACGATCTGGGAGAAGTTGTAGCCCTCGTTCTTCAGCGCCCGGACGGTGGCGACCAGCATCAGCCAGACCAGCGAGACCGGGATGAGGACCTTCCAGCCCAGCTTCATGAACTGGTCGTAGCGCACCCGGGGAAGGGTGCCGCGCAGCCAGATGAAGAAGAACAGCAGCAGCTGCACCTTGAGGGTGAACCAGAGCAGCGGCCACCAGCCGTGGTTGGCGCCCTCCCAGAAGGTGGAGAGGGGCCAGGGAGCCCGCCAGCCGCCCAGGAAGAGGGTGATCGCGACCGCCGAGACGGTGACCATGTTGACGTACTCGGCGAGCATGAACATCGCGAACTTGATCGACGAGTACTCGGTGTTGAAGCCGCCGACGAGGTCGCCCTCGGACTCCGGCATGTCGAACGGCGCGCGGTTGGTCTCGCCCACCATCGCGACGATGTAGATGATGAAGGACACCGGCAGCAGCAGGACGTACCACCGGTTGTGCTGCGACTCCACGATGGTCGACGTCGACATCGACCCGGAGTAGAGGAACACCGCCGCGAACGACATCCCCATCGCGATCTCGTACGAGATCATCTGCGCGCACGAGCGCAGCCCGCCCAGCAGCGGATAGGTCGAGCCGGAGGACCAGCCGGCCAGCACGATGCCGTAGATGCCGACCGAGGCCGTGGCCAGGATGTAGAGGATGCCGATCGGCAGGTCGGTCAGCTGCATCGGGGTGCGGACCCCGAAGATCGAGATCTCGTTGCCCGCCGGGCCGAAGGGGATCACCGCGATCGCCATGAAGGCCGGGATGGCCGCCACGACCGGCGCGAGAACATAGACCACCTTGTCGGCCCGCTTGACGACCAGGTCCTCCTTCAGCATCAGCTTGATGCCGTCGGCGAGGGACTGGAGCATGCCCCAGGGACCGTGCCGGTTGGGGCCGATGCGCAGCTGCATCCAGGCGACGACCTTGCGTTCCCAGACGATCGAGAACAGCACCGTCAGCATCAGGAAGGCGAAGCAGAAGACCGCCTTGATGACGACGAGCCACCACGGGTCGTGGCCGAACATCGACAGGTCTTCCCGGGCCAGCGCGCTGCCGGCGGCGAGTTGATCGAGCTGCTGCATCATGCGTCCACCTCCTCGGCCGGCTCCGGCAGGCCCGGGGCCGCGGAGATCTTCACCAGGTCACCGGGGAGCGCCCCGATATCGGCGGCGACGCCACCGCCCGTGGAATTCAGCGGCAGCCACACCACCCGGTCGGGCATCGGCGTGACCTGGAGCGGCAGCCACACCGAACCGGCCGGTCCGGTCACCGCCAGCAGGTCACCGTCCTTGACCCCGGTCTCCTGCGCGGTGGCCCGCGACAGCCGGGCGAGGGCGGCATGGCGGGTACCGGCCAGCGCCTCGTCGCCTTCCTGGAGCAGCCCCTGGTCCAGCAGGAGCCGGTGGCCGGCGAGGACGGCCTCGCCGCTGTCCGGCCGGGGCAGCGCCCGCCCGGTCTCCGCCGGCTCCCCGGCATACGGGCCGTCCCAGCCGCCGAGCCGGTCCAGTTCGCGCCGCACGGAGCGGATGTCCGGCAGCCCGAGATGGACGTCCATGGCGTCGGCGAGCATGTCCAGCACCCGGGAGTCGGGCTGCGACTGCCGTCGGGTCATCTGGTCCGGCTTGAGCGCCGCCTCGAACAGCCGGGCCCGGCCCTCCCAGTTGAGGAACGTGCCGGACTTCTCCACGACGGCCGCCACCGGCAGGACCACATCCGCCCGCTCGGTGACCTGCGAGGGCCGCAGCTCCAGGCTGACCAGGAAGCCGACGGCCTCCAGGGCGGTCAGCGCACGGGCCGGGTCCGGCAGGTCCGCCACCTCGACGCCGCCGACCAGCAGCGCACCGAGCTCCCCGGTCGCCGCGGCCTCGATGATCTGGCCGGTGTCCCGGCCGTGCCGGTGCGGCAGCGCGGCCACGCCCCAGGCGGCGGCGACCTCGTCGCGGGCCCGCGGGTCGGTGGCCGGCCGGCCGCCGGGCAGCAGACCGGGCAGCGCACCGGCCTCGACGGCGCCGCGTTCACCGGCCCGCCGCGGGATCCACACCAGCTGGGCGCCGGTGGCGGTGGCGGCGCGGACCGCGGCGGTCAGCGCGCCGGGCACCGCCGCCAGCCGTTCGCCGACGACGATCACCGCGCCGTCCGCGCGCAGCGCCTCGGCCGCGGCCCGCCCCTCGCCGTCCAGACCGGCCCCGCCCGCGAGCCCCTCCTGGGAGAGCGCCGTCAGCCACTCGGTCTCGGTGCCGGGCGCGGCCGGCAGCAGCGTGCCGCCGGCCTTGATCAGGCCGCGGGAGGCGTAACTCGCCAGCCCGAAGGTGCGCTGTCCGCTCTTGCGGTGGGCCTTGCGCAGCCGCAGGAAGACACCGGGCGCCTCCTCCTCGGCCTCGATGCCGGCCAGCAGGACGGCCGGTGCCTTCTCCAGCGCGGTGTAGGTGACGACTGCCCCGCCGCCCGGCCCACGGGTGGTGCGCCCGTCGTCCAGGTCGCGGCCGCGGCCGGCGACCCGGGCGGCCAGGAAGTCCGCCTCCTCGGCGCTGTGCGCCCGGGCCCGGAAGTCGATGTCGTGGGTGTCCAGCGCGACCCGGGCGAACTTGGCGTAGGCGTAGGCGTCCTCGACGGTCAGCCGGCCGCCGGTCAGCACGCCGGTACGGCCCCTGGCCGCCGACAGCCCGCGGGCCGCCGCCTCCAGGGCGGCCGGCCAGCTCGCCGGCTCCAGTTCACCGGACTCCCGGTTGCGCACCAGGGGGTGCTCCAGCCGGTCGCGCTGCTGGGCGTACCGGAAGGCGAACCGCCCCTTGTCGCAGATCCACTCCTCGTTGACCTCGGGGTCGTTGGCCGCCAGCCGCCGCAGGACCTTGCCGCGCCGGTGGTCCGTACGCGTCGCGCAGCCGCCCGCGCAGTGCTCGCACACCGACGGCGAGGAGACCAGGTCGAAGGGGCGGGAACGGAAGCGGTACGCGGCGGAGGTGAGCGCGCCGACCGGGCAGATCTGGATGGTGTTGCCGGAGAAGTACGACTCGAAGGGGTCGCCCTCCCCCGTACCTACCTGCTGAAGGGCGCCGCGCTCGAGCAGCTCGATCATCGGGTCGCCGGCGATCTGGTTGCTGAAGCGGGTGCAGCGCGCGCACAGCACGCACCGCTCGCGGTCCAGCAGCACCTGCGTGGAGATCGGCACCGGCTTGGCGAAGGTGCGTTTCTTGCCCTCGAAGCGCGACTCCGGGTCGCCGACCTGCATCGCCTGGTTCTGCAGCGGGCACTCGCCGCCCTTGTCGCAGACCGGGCAGTCCAGCGGGTGGTTGATCAGCAGCAGCTCCATCACGCCGCGCTGGGCCTTCTCCGCCACCGGCGAGGTGAGCTGCGACTTGACGACCATGCCGTCGGTGCAGGTGATGGTGCAGGAGGCCATCGGCTTGCGCTGGCCCTCGACCTCGACGATGCACTGCCGGCAGGCGCCCGCCGGGTCCAGCAGCGGGTGGTCGCAGAAGCGCGGGATCTCGATGCCGAGGAGCTCGGCGGCACGGATGACCAGCGTCCCCTTGGGGACGGAGATCTCGATGCCGTCGATCGTCAGGGTGACGAGGTCCTCCGGCGGGATCGCCGCCTCGCCGCCTCCGGTGGGGCCCGCGGCCGAGCCGCTGTTCGGTCCCGGTGTGGTGACGGTCATGCATTCACCCCCAGGTGAGCGTCGTTGTCGCCCCAGAGGGTCGACTTGGCGGGGTCGAAGGGGCAGCCCTTGCCGGTGATGTGCTGCTCGTACTCCTCGCGGAAGAACTTCAGCGAGGAGAAGATCGGCGAGGCGGCGCCGTCGCCGAGCGCGCAGAAGGACTTGCCGTTGATGTTGTCGGCGATGTCGTCGATCTTGTCGAGATCATCGAGCCCGCCGCGCCCTTCTTCGATGGCTCGCAGCAACTGCACCAGCCAGTACGTGCCTTCGCGGCAGGGCGTGCACTTGCCGCAGGACTCGTGCGCGTAGAACTCGGTCCAGCGGGTGACCGCCCGGACCACGCAGGTGGTCTCGTCGAAGCACTGCAGCGCCTTGGTGCCGAGCATCGAGCCGGCCGCGCCGACGCCCTCGTAGTCGAGCGGGACGTCGAGGTGTTCGTCGGTGAACATCGGGGTCGAGGAGCCGCCCGGCGTCCAGAACTTCAGACGGTGGCCGCGGCGCATCCCGCCGCTCATGTCCAGCAGCTGGCGCAGCGTGATGCCCAGCGGGGCCTCGTACTGGCCGGGGCGGGCGACATGGCCGCTGAGCGAGTAGAGCGTGAAGCCCGGGGACTTCTCGCTGCCCATCGAGCGGAACCAGTCCTTGCCCTGGTGCAGGATCGCGGGAACCGAGGCGATGGACTCGACGTTGTTCACGACGGTGGGGCAGGCGTAGAGGCCCGCCACCGCCGGGAAGGGGGGACGCAGCCGGGGCTGTCCGCGACGGCCCTCCAGGGAGTCCAGCAGCGCGGTTTCCTCACCGCAGATGTACGCGCCGGCGCCCGCGTGCACGATCACATCCAGGTCGAGCCCCGAGCCGAGGATGTTCTTCCCGAGGAAGCCCGCCGCATAGGCCTCGCGCACGGCTTCGTGCAGCCGGCGCAGGACGGGGACGACCTCACCGCGCAGATAGATGAAGGCATGGTTCGACCGGATCGCATGGCAGGCGATCACGATGCCCTCGATGAGGGAGTGCGGGTTGGCGAAGAGGAGCGGGATGTCCTTGCAGGTCCCCGGCTCCGACTCGTCGGCGTTGACCACGAGATAGTGTGGTTTGCCGTCGCCCTGCGGGATGAACTGCCACTTCATCCCGGTGGGGAAGCCGGCGCCGCCGCGGCCGCGCAGCCCGGAGTCCTTGACGTAGGCGATGACGTCGTCCGGGGGCATCGCGAGCGCCTTGCGCAGGCCCTCGTAGCCCTCGTGCCGGCGGTAGGTCTCCAGCGTCCAGGATTCGGGCTGGTCCCAGAAGGCGGACAGGACCGGTGTCAGGAGCTTTTCGGGGCCGGCCTCACCGCCGGCCTCGGACCGGGAGGCGCCCCCGTGCTCGGCTGCCACTGTCATCACTCCCCCTCCTCTGCTGCGGGCCCCGCCGGATGGTGGTCGTCGGAGGCCGAGGTCTCGTGCGGTGCGTCGTGCGAACTGGGGTGGCCCGGGGGCGCCTGGCCGTCGCCGTGGCCGGCGGCGGGCGCCTCGTCGGTGCCGGTCCGCGCGGTGCGGGGCGCGATGACGGTGTCGCCGCCGTGGCCCGGGGCGACCTCTCCCTTGGCCAGGCGCAGCCCGATCAGGGAGGCGGGCCCGGCGCCGCCGGTGGCCTGGACGGCTCCGGGGCGCTCGTCGGGGAATCCCGCGAGCATCCGGGCGGTCTGTTGGAAGGTGCACAGCGGGGCGCCGCGGGTGGGCTCGACGGTCCGGCCGGCCCGCAGGTCGTCGACGAGCTGCCGGGCCGACTGCGGGGTCTGGTTGTCGAAGAACTCCCAGTTGACCATCACGACCGGGGCGAAGTCGCAGGCCGCGTTGCACTCGATGTGTTCGAGGGTGACGGCGCCGTCCTCGGTGGTCTCGCCGTTGCCGACGCCGAGATGCTCCTTGAGGTCCTCGAAGATGGCGTCGCCGCCCATCACCGCGCACAGGGTGTTGGTGCAGACCCCGACCTGGTAGTCACCGCTCGCCTTGCGGCGGTACATGGAGTAGAAGGTCGAGACCGCGGTGACCTCGGCGGTGGTCAGGTCGAGCAGCTCGGCGCAGAAGCGGATGCCGGTGCGGGTGACGTGCCCCTCCTCGGCCTGGACGAGGTGCAGCAGCGGCAGCAGCGCCGAGCGCGCGCCGGGGTAGCGGGCGATCACCTCCTTGGCGTCCGCTTCGAGCCGGGCCCGGACGTCCGCCGGGTAGTCGGGGGCGGGGAGCGCGGGCATTCCCAGCTGCACGTCGTGGTTCGCCTCGGTGGGGTTCACCGGTCGACGCCTCCCATCACGGGGTCGATGGACGCGACGGCGACGATGACGTCGGCGACCTGGCCGCCCTCGCACATCGCCGCCATGGCCTGGAGATTGGTGAAGGACGGGTCGCGGAAGTGCACCCGGTAGGGGCGGGTGCCGCCGTCGCTGACCGCATGCACGCCCAGCTCGCCCTTGGGTGACTCGACGGCCGCGTACGTCTGTCCCGGCGGGACCCGGAAGCCCTCGGTCACCAGCTTGAAGTGGTGGATCAGGGCCTCCATCGAGGTGCCCATGATCTTCTTGATGTGGTCGAGGGAGTTGCCGAGGCCGTCCGGGCCGAGGGCCAGCTGGGCGGGCCAGGCGATCTTCTTGTCCGCGACCATCACCGGGCCGGGCGCCAGCCGGTCCAGGCACTGCTCGACGATCCGCAGCGACTGGCGCATCTCCTCCAGCCGGATGAGGAACCGGCCGTAGGAGTCGCAGGTGTCGGCGGTCGGCACCTCGAAGTCGTAGTCCTCGTAACCGCAGTACGGCTGCGTCTTGCGCAGATCGTGCGGCAGTCCGGCCGCGCGGACGATGGGCCCGGTGGCGCCGGTGGCCATGCAGCCGGCCAGGTCGAGATAGCCGATGCCTTCCATCCGGCCCTTGAAGACGGGGTTGCCGGTGGCGAGCTTGTCGTACTCGCCGATGTTCTTCCGCATCTTCTTGACGAACTCGCGTACCTGGTCGACCGCCCCGGGGGGCAGGTCCTGGGCGAGGCCGCCGGGGCGGATGTAGGCGTGGTTCATCCGCAGGCCGGTGATCAGCTCGTAGATGTCGAGGATGAGCTCACGGTCGCGGAAGCCGTAGATCATGATCGTGGTGGCGCCCAGCTCCATCCCGCCGGTGGCAATCGCCACGAGGTGGGAGGAGATCCGGTTGAGCTCCATCAGCATGACGCGGATGACCGTGGCCCGGTCGGGGATGTCGCCGGTGATGCCGAGCAGCTTCTCCACGGCCAGGCAGTAGGCCGTCTCGTTGAAGAAGGGGGTGAGGTAATCCATCCGCGTGACGAAGGTGGTGCCCTGCGTCCAGGTCCGGAATTCGAGGTTCTTCTCGATGCCGGTGTGCAGATAGCCGATGCCGCATCGGGCCTCGGTGACGGTCTCGCCGTCGATCTCCAGGATCAGCCGGAGCACGCCGTGGGTGGAGGGGTGCTGCGGCCCCATGTTGACGATGATCCGCTCGTCGTCGGACTTCACGGCGGCAGCCGCGATCTCGTCCCAGTCCCCACCGGAGACGTTGTAGACGGTCCCCTCGGTGGTCTCCCGGGCGAGCGACGGCTCGGTGTCGAAGTCGCTCGCCGTGCGGTGGCTGCCGGAGGAGTGCGAGTGCGGTGCAGTAGTCATCAGCTGTACGACCTCCGCTGGTCGGGAGCCGGGATCTGGGCGCCCTTGTACTCGACGGGAATGCCGCCGAGCGGGTAGTCCTTGCGCTGCGGGAAGCCCTGCCAGTCGTCCGGCATCATGATCCGGGTCAGCGCCGGGTGGCCGTCGAAGACGATGCCGAAGAAGTCGTAGGTCTCGCGCTCGTGCCAGTCGTTGGTCGGATAGACGTCCACGAGCGAGGGCACGTGCGGGTCGGCGTCCGGCACCCCGACCTCCAGCCGGATCAGCCGGTTGTGGGTGATCGAGCGCAGGTGGTAGACGGCGTGCAGCTCGCGGCCCTTGTCGCCGGGGAAGTGCACCCCGCTCACGCCCGTGCACAGCTCGAAGCGCAGCGCCGGGTCGTCGCGCAGGATCCGGGCGACCGCCGGCAGCGCGCCGCGCTCGATGTGGAAGGTCAGCTCCGCGCGGTCGACGACGGTCTTCTCGATGACGTTCCCGGGGACCAGGCCCTGTTCGTCGAGGGCGCCCTCCAGTTCGTCGGCGATCTCGTCGAACTCTCCGTAGCCTCCCCCACCCTCGGAGGTGCCCCCCTGCCCGCCCGGTCCGCCGTACGGCCGGCTGCTCTCGCCGGGCAGCCGGACGGTCCGTACGAGGCCGCCGTACCCGGAGGTGTCGCCGCCGTTGTCGGCGCCGAACATCCCGCGGCGGGTGCCGATCACCTCGCCGGTGTCCTCGCGCTGCGCGGGCACGGCTTCCTCCTGGCCGTCCTGGCCGTTCTCGCCGTCCGGCCCGCCGGAACCCTCGGGGTTCTTCTGCTCACTCACCGCAGCAGCCCCTTCATCTCGATCAGCGGGAGCGCCTTGAGCGCCGCTTCCTCCGCCTCACGGGCGGCCTGCTCCTGATTGACCCCGAGCTTGGTGTTCTGGATCTTCTGGTGCAGCTTGAGAATGGCGTCCATCAGCATCTCGGGACGCGGCGGGCAGCCCGGCAGATAGATGTCGACGGGCACGATGTGGTCGACGCCCTGCACGATCGCGTAGTTGTTGAACATGCCGCCCGACGAGGCGCAAACCCCCATGGAGATCACCCACTTCGGGTCCGGCATCTGGTCGTAGACCTGCCGCAGCACCGGCGCCATCTTCTGGCTCACCCGGCCGGCCACGATCATCAGATCCGCCTGTCGCGGTGAGCCGCGGAAGACCTCCATGCCGAAGCGGGCCAGGTCATAACGCCCGGCGCCGGTCGTCATCATCTCGATGGCGCAGCAGGCCAGCCCGAAGGTCGCGGGGAAGACCGAGGATTTGCGCACCCAGCCCGCGGCCTGTTCGACAGTGGTCAGCAAAAAGCCGCTGGGCAGCTTCTCTTCCAGTCCCATGTGTGCCCCCTAGTCCCATTCCAGGCCGCCACGACGCCAGACGTAGGCGTAGGCGACGAAGACGGTGAGCGCGAAGAGGAGCATCTCGACGAGCCCGAAAAGCCCCAGGGCGTCGAAGCTGACGGCCCAGGGGTAGAGGAAGACGATCTCGATGTCGAAGACGATGAAGAGCATCGCCGTCAGGTAGTACTTGATCGGGAAGCGGCCACCACCGGACGGATGTGGCGTCGGCTCGATTCCGCATTCGTACGCCTCGAGCTTGGCCCGGTTGTAACGCCTGGGCCCGACGAGGGTGGCCATCACGACGGAGAAGATCGCAAAGCCTGCCCCGAGGGCTCCCAGTACGAGGATGGGCGCGTAAGCGTTCACCGTCCTCGCTCCCTTCAGTCGACGATGACTGGATGGCGGTCCGCTCGGGCCCTTGATCGCCCCGTGGAGATCGTGCACATGTGAGGCAGTTCACAAGCCCGAGCCGCCTGCATCTTATGCCCGTCGGTCTGTGATCTGCGACACGGGGATGACCAACGCCTTTGTGATCTCCACCACCCGGCGAAGGATCATGAAGTCGGATGAGCGGTGATCTTCATACGTGAAGCACGCGAGTGATCACGAGAGGTGACATTCACCTGGGTTACCGCTGGTCAGTGCGGGGTTGCCAATATCAAGTGAGGCGCGCTAAGAGCAAATTGGCGCCGGACGCGGCCAACTGCTAGTGGACTCCGGCCCGTAGACGTGACCCGCTCGTGACCCGGCCGTGATCGTCTCTACGTGCTTCCGTTCACGAGCGACGGCCGGCGGCAGATCACGGGAACATAACGGACACTCAAGAGTGACCTATCCCACGCTATTTCACGCACTAAGTCCTTGACGCCCGGGAAGCCTTGGCGTGGCGGATGGGGAACTGGTAGGCGGCCGCCGAACCCGCATCGAGCAGCAAATGCCATGCGTAGGAACATGATCGCGAAATTCGGACATCCCGCCGGGGGCTCCGCGGGCAAGCAAAAAGTCCCCTTTGTTCGCCGTGTACACGACAAGTGTGGCGCACTGCACCTTTGTTGGCAGCAACCTGCGGCTCCTGATACCCGTTATTGCCATGTCCCCGAACGCACTCATACCCAGCCACCGGAAGCCCCGTCGCCCTTCCGCGTCCTCGCGGGCGCTGCGTGCCGGAGTGACCGGTGGCTTCCTCACCCTCGCGGTCACCGGCGCCACCGTGCCGGCCAACGCCGCGGAGAAGCCCGTCTCCGAAACCCAGGAGATGCCGACGATCACGACGGCGCTGGCCACCAGCGCCGCGAAGAGCGCCGACACCGCTGAACAGGTCGCGTTCAACTACGAGCGTCAGGCACTCCAGGACAACGCCTTCTCCAAGGCCGCCAAGTCCGCGGAGAAGGCCAAGGCCGAGGCCGTGAAGAAGGCCAAGGCCGCGGCCAAGAAGAAGGCCGAGGAGGCCCGCAAGGCCAAGGAGGCCACGCAGGCCCGTGCGTCGCGCTCCTCGGAGCGGACCACCCTGTCCGCCCCGTCCACCGCCACCGGCTCCTCCGCGACCCTTGTCGCCTTCCTCAAGGCGCAGCTCGGCAAGGCGTACGTGCTGGGTTCCAGCGGCCCGTCCTCGTACGACTGCTCCGGCCTGACCCAGGCCGCGTTCAACCAGATCGGCGTCGACCTGCCGCGGGTCTCGCAGGACCAGTCCACCGCCGGCACCCAGGTCGGCCTGGACAACCTCCAGGTCGGCGACATCCTGTACTGGGGCAGCGCGGGCAGCGCCTACCACGTCGGTGTCTACGTCGGTGGCGGCAATTTCATCGGCGCCCAGAACCCGAGCACCGGCATCGTCGAGCGCCCGCTCAACTACGACATGCCGACCGGCGCGGTGCGCGTCCTGTAGGACCGCCGCGCCCTGATGCCGCACAAGGGCCGCCCCTCTCGCCGCTCGGGAGGGACGGCCCTTCGGCATGCCCTCCGCCGGCCCTGGCGGCGGTCTGCGGGCCCTCGGCGTCCGCCGTGTCCTCACTGCCGTCCGACGGAGGATTCGCGCCGCACAGCGCCACGAACAAGCCAGGTACCCCCCAACGGCCGTGCGAAGAGCGACCGATGAACGGTGCGAAACGTTGCACCTCTCGCCATATGCCGCAGATGTCCCCCTGGGGACGTCGTGCGGGATCCCCAGCGAGAGGACACGCGCGCTCCGATGAACATCACCCGCACCGCCCGCCGGACCGTCTCCCGGGCCACGATGGCGGCCGCAGTGGCCACCGCGCTCGGCCTGGGCGCCGTCCCCGCCGCGACCGCGGCCGCCCCGGCCACCGCCCCGCACGCCGTACGGACCCCGGACACCGGCCCGCACGGCGGCTGGCACCAGGACGGACTGCGGCTGAAGGCCGCCGACAACCGGAAGGTGGACGCCTTCGTGGCCCGCGCCCGGCGGGCCGAGCGCTCCATCAGCCCCCAGGTCCGCGCCGTCGCCCGGATCAGCCATGCCGAACTCATCGGCTTCGACCAGCGGCTGAAGTCGCCGGACTCGCTCAAGCGCAAGGTCGCCACCTGGATGCACGAGTCGCCGGGGCAGTCGGTGGACACCTCGCTCGGCCTGATCAACGACGCGGTCCGCTACACCCTCCAGTGGCCGGCCGGCAGGTACAGCCAGGGCGTGAACACCGCGGCCGCCCTGCTGTCCGCCTGGGGCAACGACTCCACGCGCTGGGCCAACACCTGGCACCGGACCGCCGGCTACAAGGCGATCAACTCCGCCTGGCGCGCGCCCCGCTCCGGCCAGCTCTTCGAGGTCCAGTTCCACACGCCCCAGAGCAAGGCGGCGCAGCTGCAGACGCACAAGCTGTACGAGGAGGAGCGGCTGCCGGGCACCCCGTCCGCGCGGGTGCGTGAGCTCCAGGAACAGCAGAACGCGATCTTCGCGGCGGTGCCGGTGCCGGCGGGCGCCGAGCGGCTGACCGCCCCGGCCCACCGGGTGGCCGACCCGTCCCGCCACCGGCCGGCCCCGGACCCGGCACGCCGTCTCCCGGCTCCGGCCCACGTCCCCGTCAGCTGACCGGACCGGTCCGCCCCGGCGTCACGGTGTCCGCCCTCGGTGCCGCCGGGGCCCAGCCGGTGACGCCGGGGCCGGCCGGGGCATGCAGGCGCCGCGGCCGGCCGGCGGGGTCACCAGCCCGCGCCCGCCGGCTGCCTGATGGTCGCGTTGAGGCGGTTGAAGAGGTTGGTGACCCCGATCGTCAGGATGATCGCCGCCAGCTGCCGCTCGTCGAAGTGGTCGGCGGCGGCGTCCCATACGGTGTCCGGCACCGGGTCGGCACTGTCGGCGAGCCGGGTGGCCGCCTCGGTGAGCGCCAGGGCGGCGCGCTCGGCGTCCGAGAAGTACGGCGCCTCCCGCCAGGCCGCCACCGCGAACAGCCGCTCGTCACTCACCCCGTTCTTCCGGGCGCTCTTGACGCCTCCGTCGACGCAGAAGCTGCAGCCGTTGATCTGGCTGGCGCGCAGATGCACCAGCTCCAGCGTCGCCTCCGGCACCCCGCCCTGACGCGTCGCCTTGAACACGTCGAGCAGGGGCTGCATGGCTTCGGGGAGGACCGTTGCGGGGTTCTTCATCCGTGCGTTCATCACTGCTCTCCTTCAGAGATTCCGTCGTTACCGCACTGACGGATCCCGGCCGGAGAATGTGACGGCGGCGGCCCGGAAGAGTGTTCCGGAACCGCCGCCGCCTGGTCAGCGGGCCGCCACCGGGTCTCCCCCCGTGCCGGCCCGTGCGTCATGCCGTCGGCGTCATGCCTTCGGTGCGACCTTGCTCAGACCGTTGATGATGCGGTCCATCGCGTCACCGCCCGTGGGGTCGGTGAGGTTGGCGAGCATCTTGAGGGTGAAGCGCATCAGCAGCGGGTGGGTCAGACCGCGCTGGGTGGCGATCTTCATGACCTTGGGGTTGCCGATGAGCTTCACGAAGGCGCGGCCGAGGGAGTAGTAACCGCCGTAGGTGTCCTTGAGGA
The DNA here is from genome assembly GCF_036227565.1 of Streptomyces sp. NBC_01454. Classification (NCBI taxonomy): domain Bacteria; kingdom Bacillati; phylum Actinomycetota; class Actinomycetes; order Kitasatosporales; family Streptomycetaceae; genus Streptomyces; species Streptomyces sp. NBC_01454. The sequence continues at coordinate 4,549,351 of NZ_CP109460.1, read as the reverse complement.
TCTTCGGGTAGCGCTGCAGGGCCAGCTCGCGCTGCGCGTAGGTGGCGCGGGCGTGCGCCTGCACGATCACCTCGGCGGCGATCGCGCCGGACTCCATGGCGTAGGCGATGCCCTCGCCGTTGAACGGGTTGACCAGCCCGCCCGCGTCGCCGACCAGCAGCAGGCCCTTGGTGTAGTGCGGCTGGCGGTTGAAGGCCATCGGGAGCGCGGCGCCGCGGATCGGGCCGGTCATGTTCTCCGGCGTGTAGCCCCAGTCGGCGGGCATCGAGGCGCACCACGCCTTGAGGATCTCGCGCCAGTCCAGCTCCTTGAAGGCGGAGCTGGAGTTGAGGATGCCGAGGCCGACGTTGCTGGTCCCGTCGCCCATGCCGAAGATCCAGCCGTAGCCGGGCAGCAGCCGGTCCTGGGCGCCGCGGCGGTCCCACAGCTCCAGCCAGGACTCCAGGTAGTCGTCGTCGTGCCGGGGCGAGGTGAAGTACGTCCGCACGGCCACGCCCATGGGGCGGTCCTCGCGCCGGTGCAGCCCCATGGCCAGCGAGAGCCGGGTGGAGTTGCCGTCGGCGGCGACGACCAGCGGGGCGTGGAAGGTGACCGGGGTCTTCTCCTCGCCGAGCTTGGCGTGCACGCCGGTGATGTGGCCGGTCAGCTCGTGGACGATCGGCGCGCCCACGTTGCAGCGCTCGTACAGCCGCGCGCCGGCCTTCTGCGCCTGCCGGGCCAGCTGCTCGTCGAAGTCGTCGCGCTTGCGGACCAGTCCGTAGTCCGGGTACGAGGCCAGTTCCGGCCAGTCGAGCTGGAGGCGGGAGCCGCCGCCGATGATCCGCAGGCCCTTGTTGCGCAGCCAGCCCGCTTCCTCGGAGATGTCGATACCCATCGCGACCAGCTGCTTGGTGGCGCGCGGCGTCAGCCCGTCACCGCAGACCTTCTCGCGCGGGAACGCGGTCTTCTCCAGCAGGAGCACATCCAGACCGGACTTGGCGAGGTGATAGGCGGTGGCCGAGCCGGCGGGCCCGGCACCGACGACGATCACGTCCGCGCTGTGCTCCGAGCGGGCCTGGGTCACGGAATCGGTCACGGACGCGGACTCGGTCACGGTGCTGTCTCCCGGAAGTCGATATCTGGATTTCTGGGTGCCGCCCGGCACCGGCAGGTGCAGTCTATGGGGGCCCCGGTAAGCGAAACCTGAAGGGTTGTGCCGCGGCCGCCGGGCACGCTGCGCCCGCGAACCGCCGGGATCCCGGCCGCAGCGGGCGCAGCGGAGCAAGGGCCGTCGGCGGGGGCGGCGGCCCCGCCGTTCACCCGCCGTCAGCTCCCGGCGGGTTTGGTCCCCCGGTGCAGTGCCACGACGCCGCCGGTCAGGTTGCGCCAGGCCACCCCGGTCCAGCCCACGCCCTGGAGCCGGGCGGCGAGTTCGGGCTGGTTCGGCCAGGTACGGATGGACTCGGCGAGATAGACGTAGGCGTCCGGGTTGCTGCTGACCGCGCGGGCGACCGGCGGCAGCGCGCGCATCAGGTACTCGGTGTAGACGGTCCGGAACGGCGCCCACGTCGGCTCGCTGAACTCGCAGATCACCAGGCGTCCGCCGGGCTTGGTGACCCGGTACAGCTCCGCCAGCGCGGCGTCGGTGTCCTGGATGTTGCGCAGCCCGAAGGAGATGGTGACGGCGTCGAACACCCCGTCCGCGAACGGCAGCCGGGTGCCGTCGCCGGCCGTGAACGGCAGCCACGGGTGGCGTTTCTTGCCCTCGCCCAGCATGCCGACGGAGAAGTCGCAGGGCACGACGTACGCACCGGCCCCGGCGAACGGCAGCGAGGAGGTGCCGGTGCCGGCCGCGAGGTCGAGCACCCGCTCGGCGGGGCGTGCGGCCACCGCGCGCTCCACCTCCTTGCGCCACAGCCGCGCCTGCCCCAGGGAGAGGACATCGTTGGTGAGGTCGTACCGTGCCGCCACGTCGTCGAACATCGCGGCGACTTCGTGCGGCTGCTTGTCCAGGGATGCTCGGGTCACCCGGCCATTGTCCACCGTGCCCGGCCCCGGGCCCGCACCGGGCACGCCCGGGCGCCGCGACGGGGCCGGGGAGCGGCGCGACGGGGCCGGGGAGCGGCGCGGGGCGCCCGCTTCAGCGGCGGCGGTGGACGAGACGGCCGGCCAGCACCGTGGCCAGACAGCTGCCGTCCCCGGCGAAGACGGCGAAATCGGCCGCTCCGCCGACGGTCAGCGTCCGCGCCCGGCCGGCGGGCAGCTCCGCGAGTCCGGACCGCTGGACGGCCGTACGGACCGCGGGCCGGGTGAACGGCCCGGTCAGCGCCGTCGTGCCGAGGGCCAGCAGCCGCTGGAGGCCGCGGCGGGCGCCGGCGCCCCAGCGTGCCTCGGTCATGTCGAGCGCGGCGAGCGCCTCGCCGCCGACCGGCTCACTCCCGAGCTCGCCGGCCTCGCGGGGGTCGGGGTGGTAGACGGTCTCCAGCAGCGCCGCGGCGTCCGGTTCGGTACGGCCGGGGGTCAGCACGCCATCCCACTCCCGCACCCGCGCCTGGTCACCGTGGGCCGCCAGCAGCTCCTCGTACGGCCCGATGGCGGCGATCCGGCCGCCGTCGACGAGGACCGCGTGACCGGCGGCCGGCGCCCCGTCGGGGACGAGCCGGACGCCGCGCACGCGGTGAAGTGTCAGCATCGCGGGCTCAGTTGGCCTCGACGAACTTCAGCTCCGGATGGGCCGTGCCGCCCTCGAGCGCCGTCGAGGACAGATGCGAGACGACCTTGTCGTCGACCGGGTCGTTGGCCGGGTCGTCGTGCACGACCAGGTGCTCGTAGGTCGTGGCGCGCTGTGCCGGGACCCGGCCCGCCTTGCGGATCAGGTCGATGATCTCCATGCGGTTGGAGCGGTGCTTGGCACCGGCCGAGGAGACCACGTTCTCCTCCAGCATGATCGAGCCGAGGTCGTCCGCGCCGTAGTGCAGCGAGAGCTGGCCGGCTTCCTTGCCGGTGGTCAGCCACGAGCCCTGGATGTGCGCGACGTTGTCGAGGAAGAGCCGGGCGATGGCGATCATGCGCAGGTACTCGAAGAGGGTGGCCTGCGTCTGACCCTTGAGGCGGTTGTTCTCGGGCTGGTAGGTGTACGGGATGAAGGCGCGGAAGCCGCCCGTACGGTCCTGGACGTCGCGGATCATGCGGAGGTGCTCGATGCGCTCGGCGTTGGTCTCGCCGGTGCCCATCAGCATCGTGGACGTCGACTCCACACCCAGGTGGTGGGCCGCCTCCATGATCTCCAGCCAGCGCTCGCCGGACTCCTTCAGCGGGGCGATGGCCTTGCGCGGACGGGCCGGCAGCAGCTCGGCGCCGGCGCCCGCGAAGGAGTCGAGCCCGGCGGCGTGAATCCGCCGGATCGCCTCCTCGACGGACACCTTGGAGATCCGGGCCATGTGCTCGACCTCGGAAGCGCCGAGGGAGTGGATGACCAGCTGCGGGAAGGCCTTCTTGATCGCCGAGAAGTGTTCCTCGTAGTACTCGACGCCGTAGTCCGGGTGGTGGCCACCCTGGAACATGATCTGCGTGCCGCCGAGTTCGACGGTCTCCGCGCAGCGGCGCAGGATGTCGTCGAGATCGCGGGTCCAGCCCTTGGCGGTGTCCTTCGGCGCGGCGTAGAACGCGCAGAACTTGCACGCCGTCACACACACGTTGGTGTAGTTGATGTTGCGTTCGATGATGTAGGTGGCGATGTGCTCGGTGCCCGCGTAGCGACGGCGGCGGGCGGCGTCGGCGGCCTTGCCCAGTGCGTGCAGCGGGGCGGAGCGGTACAGGTCGAGCGCTTCCTGCGGCGTGATCCGGCCGCCCTGCGCGGCGCGGTCGAGCACGGACTGGAGGTCGGCGTTCTCGGTCACCGGGGCGTCCCTTTCACAGGCGGGCATCACGAACTGAACCAGCGTACGTCAGGGGTCCGACACCCTCACCGCCGGTCAGCCCCCGCCCGGCACCCGTGCCTGGTCAGCGCCGCGGCAGCCCGGTACCGGCCCTGTTCCGGCCCCGTGTCAGCGCCTGGTCAGCGTCGCCCGCGGCGTGCCGCCCGCGTCGTCGTCCGAGGCGAAGGCGAGCCTGCCGCCCGGGCCCAGCGTGTACGTCACCCGCGACTGGTTGCCCGTGCAGCCGGGCCCCTGCTTTCCGTCCGGACGCTCCATGAGCACCAGCCGCTTCCCGGTGGCCGACTCCAGCCGCGCCTTGGCCCGGCACTTCACCAGCACCGCGTCATAGGTGGTGTGGATGACGTACGCGCCCGTGCCGCCCTTCTTGATGACGCTGGTGATCGTGCCGTTCGGGATGCCGTGCGAGGTCGTGACGCTGCCCGTCCAGGTGCCGAGGAACGGCGCGGCAACGGCGCCCGCGCCGGCACCCGGACTGCTGGGCCGGGGCGTCGGCCTGCCGCCGGCCGGCGGCCTGGCGCCGGGCTGCGCTCCGCCGTCCGCCCCGCCGCCCGCTCCGGGCAGCAGATGGAAGACGAACCCGGCCGTCGTCGCGGCGGCGAGCGCCCCGGCCACCGACAACACCAGCGTGCAGCTCAGCCGCCGCGGCCGGTCCCGGCCGCCGCCGAGCGCACCGGACAGCGCGATCCGCCGCTCCTCGGGGGCGGCCGGCGCCGCCCCGGTCGGCAGGTCGGCGAGGCCGGCGGCGGGCGGACGGTCCGGGCCGGTGGCCGCCGCGCGCTGCCCGCCCGTCGCCGAAGGGCCCGTTCCTGCCGGGGACGGCACCCCGCCGGCCGCCGGCCACGGCGCCACCGGCACGGGCGGACCGGGCGGCTGCGCGCGAACCCCGGAGGTCCGCGTCGCCGGCGCCCCGGCCTGGGCCGGACTGTCGAAGGGCACCAGCCCGGACACCGCCCCGTACGAGGGATCCGGAGGCCCGAACGCACCACCGGGCACCGCACCCGCCGCACCGTGTCCCGCCCGCGCCGGCTCCTCCCCCGCCTCGAGGTTCAGCAGCTCCACCGCCTGCCGGCTGACCTGCTCGACCAGCGGGCCGGGCAGCCACCCCGCACGCACCAGGCCCGCCGCGCCGCCGCTCCCCTCCCCCGCGAGCCGCGCCGCCAGCGCCTCGGGGGCGGGCCGGTCCGCGGGGTTCTTGGCCAGACAGGCGACCACCGACTCCCGTAGCGCGCCGTCGAGTTGCGGCCCCAGTACGGGTTCCTCGTGCACGACCTTGTAGAGCAGCGCGGCGGACGAGTCCCCCGGGAAGGGGCTGAGGCCGGTCGCCGCGAAGGCCAGCACCGCGCCGAGCGAGAACACATCGGCGGCACCCGCGGCCCCGTTGCCCAGGATCTGTTCGGGCGCCATGTAGCCGGGCGACCCCACCGAGACCCCCGTGGAGGTCAGCGAGGCGGTGCCCTCCGTGGCCCGGGCGATCCCGAAGTCGATCAGCAGCGGCCCGTCGAGCGTCAGCAGCACGTTCGACGGCTTGACGTCCCGGTGCACCAGCCCGAGCGCGTGCACCGCGGCCAGCGCCTCGGCCAGCCCGGCGCCCAGCGCCCGTACGGTGTGCCCGGCCAGCGGCCCGGTCCCGGCGACGGCCTGGGCGAGCGAGGGGCCGGCGGCATAGCCGGTGGCGATCCAGGGGACGGCCGCGTCGGGGTCGGCGTCCAGTACCGGTGCCGTCCAGTCGCCGCCCACCCGCCGCGCCGACTCGATCTCGCGCCGGAACCGCGCCCGGAACTGGTCGTCCGCGGCGAAGTGCGCATGGACGGCCTTCACGGCGACGGTACGGCCGCCGGCGCTGCGCCCGAGATAGACCCGGCCCATCCCGCCCGCGCCGAGCCTGCCCAGCAGCCGGTATCCGCCCAGGGCCCGTGGGTCGTCCGGTGACAGCGGCTCCATGGCGCCTCCCCCTAGATGAGCGCACCCAGCCTAGGGCCCAGGGGAGTCCGCGCCCCCTGGAATCCCGTTACCCCGGGGGACGCCACCGGACCGGGGCCGCCGTGCCCCCGCCCGGTACCACCGGACCGCCCGGCGTCGATGCCCGCGGGCCACCGGCTCGGCCCGCCCGTCCGCCACCGGCCGGCTACCCGGCCGACGACGACAGCAGGTCCACCTTCACATCGGCCGGGAACCCGGTCGTCGGCCCGACGCGCCGGGCGAATTCCGTGACCCCCCGCAGCTGCTCGGGTCCGAAGCGGAAGTCGAGCGTGGTGAAGTAGCGCTCCAGGACGGGCTCGTCGAAGCTCTCCCACCGGGCCGCCTGCTCGGCGACCTTGCCGACCTCCTCCAGCGACACATCGCGCGAGGCCAGAAACGCCTCGTGCACCTTCTGCACCACCTCCGGCTCGCGCGCCAGGTACTCACGCCGGGTCGCCCAGACGGCGAAGACGAACGGCAGCCCCGTCCAGTCCTTCCACATCTGGCCCAGGTCGTGGACCTCCAGGCCCAGCCGCGGCCCGTCGTGCAGATTGGCGCGCAGCGCGGCGTCACCGATCAGCACCGCCGCGTCCGCCTCCTGCATCATCACGCCGAGGTCGGGCGGGCAGGTGTAGTAGTCGGGCCGCACCCCGATCTTCTCGGCCAGCAGCAGCTGGGCCAGCCGTACGGACGTCCGCGAGGTCGAGCCGAGGGCGACCCGGGCGCCGTCCAGCTGCTCCAGCGGCTTCTGCGAAACGATCACGCAGGACATCACCGGGCCGTCGCAGCCGACAGCGAGGTCGGGGAAGGCCACGAGGTCGTCGGCGGCCCGCAGGTACTCCACGAGGGTGATCGGGGCGATGTCGAGGTCTCCGCGGACCAGCTGCTCGCTGAGCTTCTCCGGCGTGTCCTTGGTGAGGTCCAGATCGAGCAGGGTGCCCGTACGGGCGAGGCCCCAGTAAAGGGGCAGGCAGTTGAGGAACTGGATGTGGCCCACTCGCGGCCGGCTGCGACGGCGGCCGGCGTCGGCTCCCGCGGGTGCGTCTCCGAAGGTTGAATTGTCCACATGCGGAGGCTAGACCTGTGCCGCTCGGGGCAGCGCGGCGGGTCGGCATATGGACGTTAGTGCGGTCGGTTAAACGTGATCTTTGGCTCTTCCGCCTCGCGAGCGCACCATGCTAAGCTCAGCGCAAGTTGCAGTTTGGTTTCCCTTGCAGTACAGAGCCTGCGGAGCATGTGACCCCGCAGGCTCTTGTAGTTTCAGACTTCTTTGCAGGTTCTGGAGCAGGGCAACCCTTTGGCCCAAGGAGGGCTTATGGCTACCGGAACCGTCAAGTGGTTCAACGCTGAAAAGGGCTTCGGCTTCATCGCCCAGGACGGCGGCGGCCCGGATGTCTTCGTCCACTACTCGGCGATCAACGCCTCTGGCTTCCGCTCCCTGGAGGAGAACCAGCAGGTGAACTTCGACGTCACGCAGGGCCCGAAGGGTCCGCAGGCGGAGAACGTCACGCCGGTCTAAGTTGCCCGGCCCGGAATTTTTCCAGGTCGTTTCCAGCAGTACCCAAGGAGCCCCGCTCCGCCATTTCGGTGGCGAGTGGGGCTCCTGCCTTTTGCCTGCCGGCGCGACATGAATGGCCATTGCATGAATTCTTCTCGTCCGGCACATGACACACCCGTCCGCACGGGGCATTGCGGAATTCCACCGGCAATGCGCGCCGCGTCGGACGCCCGCCGCCCGACGGCACGGGAGCCCGCGGAGTTCCGGCCGCTACCTCACTGCGCAGGCATGCCCCGCATGCGACGCCCGGCCGCACCCGGCCCGCGGCCGTGAAGTTCCCGCCGTTCGAGAAGAACCGTTCAGGCCATCACCCTCCAGCTCTCACCCTCCAGCTCTCGCCCTCCGGCCGGCGCTTTCGTTTGGTCACAAAGAAACCGGATCGCGCCGGACACCGGTGAAGCGCGCACAAACACCCGCGCCCCGGCACTCACGCAGCGGAAAGCCGCGAGAAAGTACCGCGAGCAACAACCGTGAGCGACAACCGTGAGCGACAAGGGATCCGCCGAGGTGGCGAGCGCGGTGGCGGCGACGGCCGGAACGATGCGCGACCGGGCGCGCATTCCAGGGGGAACGTGTCGCTATCGCGCCAGTTGTCGGGCCGGCTGCCCGGCTCGCGGGAATCCGCGGCCATCGCCGTGAATCCGTAGAGGCGCGTATCCGCAGCGGAGGGAAGCAGAGGAAAGGGCGGGAATGCCGTCGTATTCGGCACTCCTGCGGTGGCCGTAAGGCTGCCGCACCCGCGGACTTCCGGCGTGAGTCCGGGCCCGATGGACCGCGGCGGGCGCGCAGTGGTGCGAGCGATGGCGGGGTAAGTCAATGCTTCCCGGGCAAGGCGCGCCCTCTCGGCTCCGCACTCGGCGGAATTCGGTCACCTAACTCACCCCGCGCGACGGCCGGAATTCTTCGCGGCGCCGCGCCGGGCACCGCACCAATGGCGGCACGGAACGCACCGGCCCACCCACGCGGGGAAGCAAGTCACCCGTGCCCGCGCGGAGCAGCCGGCACAGCCCTTTACGGCCGGCCGGCGAGCCGTGCTCTCGGCCCCCCTGCGCGCCTGCCGAGCGGGCGCGCCGGCCGGCACATTTCGGCGTAAGTCCGCACCGGCACAAAGAAGTTGCTGCCGATGACGAAGTGATCACGGAAAGTGGTCACATCGGAACATGGCGCGGCATACCGTGGGCAGAATGAGCGAGCAGTTGCCCCCACAGAAGACCTGTCCCGACTGTGGCGGCAGAGGCACCGTGGACTGGGAGACGCCTGCCGGCGACCAGGTCACGACGCAGTGCTCCGGTTGCGGCGGCACCGGCACCGTCCTGGCCTAGGGGAGGCGGAGGCGACATGACGACCTTGGGAAGGAACGGCAAGCCGGTCGGCCTGGACGCGCAGTACGTCGGCCGGCTGCCGTGCTCGACCTGCGGGATACGTTCGATGAAGCTGCCCGGCCAGCAGGGCGGACTGTGCATTCCGTGCTACGCCGAGGAGTGCGCCGCGGCGGGGCGCCGGGCGGCGACGGCCGGGGCCTGGGTGACGGCGAGCTTCGTCGGCGACCCGTGCCTGGCCTGCGGCTCGCGGTCCGTCGACGCCAACGGCTGGGCGTTCTGGTGCAATTCCTGCGACATGCAGACGGCGGTCGCGCTGCCGCCCCGGTGAGCGGGGCCGCCGCGGGCGCGACCCGCCGAGAGCGGCGATACCGCACGTCAGACCCCGTGCCACCTCCCCCACAGAGGTGACACGGGGTTCCAGTTTGACGCGTCGCGAGCGAGGGCTCCAGAGCGGGGTCACCCGCTTTCGTAAAGGCTGGCTATGTCTTTGGCGAAATCACGGGAGACGGCGCCACGGCGGAGCTTCAGGGACGGGGTGAGATGCCCGCCTTCCGGGGTGAAATCCACCGGGAGGACGGCGAAGCGGCGGATGGATTCGGCGCGGGAGACCAGTTCGTTGGCATCGTCCACCGCGCGCTGGAGATCGTCGAGCAGGTGCGCGTCACGGAGCAGTTGCTCATACGGCACGCTCTGCTTCTTGTGCATCTGGCACCAGTGGGCGAGGCCGTCCGGATCCAGGGTGAGCAGGGCGGTGATGTAGGGGCGGTGGTCGCCGACGACCATGCACTGGCCGACGAGCGGATGGGAGCGGAGGCGGTCCTCCAGCGGCGCGGGGGCGACGTTCTTGCCGCCCGTGGTCACGATGATCTCCTTCTTGCGGCCGGTGATGGTGAGGTAGCCGTCCGCGTCGAGGGACCCGAGGTCACCGGTGGCGAACCAGCCGCGGTCGGTGACGGGACGGGCCGCGCCGAGGGCGGCATCCCAGTAGCCGGAGAAGACGTGTCCGCCGTGGATCAGGATCTCGCCGTCGTCGGCGATGCGCACCGCACTGCCGGGGAGCGGCCAGCCGACCGTGCCGATGCGGGGGCGGAGCGGGGGCGTGAGCGTGGTGGCGGCCGTGGTCTCCGTCAGGCCGTAGCCCTCGAAGATCTCGATGCCGGCACCGGTGTAGAAGGCGGCGAGGCGGTGGCCGAGGGGGGAACCGCCGCAGAGGACGTGGCGGACCTTGCCGCCGAGGGCGGCGCGGATGCGGCGGTAGACGAGCGGGTCGTAGAGCTTGCGGGCGGCTTTGAGGGCGGCGCCGGGGCCGGGGCCCGTCCCGTGTTCCCTGGCCTCGACCGCCTCGCCGTAGGAGCGGGCGACGCGGGCCGCGCGGTCGAAGGAGGCGGCCTTGCCCCTCTTCTCCGCGGCGGCCCGGCCGGTGTTGAAGACCTTCTCCAGGACGTACGGGATGGCCAGCAGGAACGTCGGCCGGAAGCCGGCCAGGTCGGCGAGCAGCTCGTCGGTCTGGATGCTGGGGGCGTGGCCGAGGCGGACGCGGGCGCGCAGACAGCCGACGGCGACCATGCGCCCGAAGACATGGGAGAGCGGGAGGAAGAGGAGGGTGGCGGCGGGCTCCTCGCTGACCGAGGTGAAGACCGGGTGCAGCAGCTCGACGGCGTTGTCGACCTCGGCGAAGAAGTTGGCGTGGGTGAGGGCGCAGCCCTTGGGCTGTCCGGTGGTGCCGGAGGTGTAGATGAGGGTGGCGAGGGCGTACGGGCCGGTGGCGGCACGGCATTGGTCGACCGCCTCGTCCGGCAGGTCACGGCCGGCGGCGACGAGCTGGGAGACGGCGCCGGTGTTGAACTGCCAGAGGTGGTCCAGAGCGGGCAGTTCGCCGCGCAGACCGCTGATCAGGCGGGCCTCTTCGACGTTCTCCACGACGCAGGCCCGGGCGCCGGAGTCGTGCAGGATCCACTGCGCCTGGTGGGCGGAGGAGGTGGGGTAGAGCGGGACGGTGACCAGACCGGCCGCCCAGGCGGCGAAGTCGACGAGGGTCCACTCATAGGTCGTACGCGCCATGATCGCGAGCCGGTCGCCGGGGCGCAGACCGTGCGCAAGCAGGCCCTTGGCGACGGCGCGGACCTCGACGGCGAACTCCGCTGCGGTGATGTCACGCCAGCTGCCGCTGGGTTGTTTGCGGGCCAGCACGACCTCGGCGGGGGCCTCGGCGGCATTGGTGAAGGGGAGGTCCCCGAGCGAGCCACTGCGGACGGGCGGGACCAGCGGGGGGACGTAGACCTCCCGGACCGCGCCGTTGACCAGGGTTTTCTGCGGCTCTGTCACGGTGCGGGCGGGGGCGTCGGCCGGGTCGGCGGGGGTTCCTTCGGCGGGTGACCCGGTGGCTGCACTGTCCTGGTGGAACACGAGCGGCTCCTCGTTTCGCCTGTGGAGTGCGGGGAGGGTGGGGCGCGGCAATGCCGTGGTGAGTGCCGCGTGGGGGCCGCGCGCCCCTGGGGGCGGGGCCGGTGTACCTGAGCGCGGCGCAGCACGAGGCCGGCGGCGACGCCCGGTAACCCTCGACGGGCAGCAGCCGTAGCCGCGGCCGCAGCAACGGCAGCCAACCCCCGGGGCCCGCCCGTCCTCAGCATCGAACTACCCGACGCCATCGGGCCGTCGGCCTCCGACAGCCCGAACTCCACACCGGACCAGGGGAGTTGTGATCGCAGGGCGACGGCGGGAAGAGCCGCCGGCGGACGGCTCGCTCCCGGCGAGGGCACCCGTGGCACTCATCTGCGACCCAGCTCCTGACCCGACGGTAACCTTACGTAGAGGTCAACTTATGTGAGGAGCGGGAGCCGGCCAATGGCCGTGCGACACCTTCACCAATTCACCCCACGGGCCACGGGTCCAGGTCACGAGCGGCGCACCCCTCCCCCCGGTGCGCGGCGTACCACCGGCCGCCGCGCACCGCGCCACGTCACCCCCCGACGCCGGACCTGCTCCCCTGGCCCGCGAGTTCGCCCGGCGCCCACCGCTCGCCGCCCATCATCCGGCCGAGGCCCGCCCAGACGACGTTCATCATCGTGGCCGCGCTGTCCTTCGCCGACGGATGCGCCCGCTCCCCCGAAATACCGTCGTCCGGACGGCAGTTGGCCCACTCGGCAAGCGACTCGGCCGCGCCGACCAGGGCATGGGCGAGCCCGGCCACCTCCCGTTCGGCCAGCTCGCCGACGCAGCCCGCCTCCTTTGCGGCTGCACCCAGCAACTCCGTGACGAATGCGACGATCTCCCCCCGCACGACGGCGACTTCGCGGGCGAACGGCTCGCCGTGCGTGCGAGCCTGCTGATGAAGTACGGCCCAGCCGTCCGGATGCTCGGCGGTGTACGCGAAGAATCCCCGCAGGCCGTTCCACAGCTTCCGGTCGGCGCTCTCCCCCGGCTCGACGGCCGCCCGCACCGCCGCCACCAGCGACTCCGACTCACGCCGGATCACCGTGCTGAACAGGTCGTCCTTCGAATTCAGGTACAGATAGACCAGCGGCTTGGACACCCCGGCCAGCTCGGCGATCTCATCCATCGAGGCCGCCCGATATCCACGCCGTGCGAACGTCAGCACCGCGGCGTCCAGCATCTGCTGCTCCCGGACCGCGCGCGGCACCCTCTTGCTCTTCACAGCTTCCACCCTGAATGTCCCTCCATCCCCGCCCCTTTACTGCAAAGTAACTTTACGATCTCCACTTCCCACCCTCCGCACATTTGACGCGTTCCTGCCCATCACGAGGCGATACGTCTCGCTGCGCCCTCGTCGGCATCAACCGTCCGGAGGAGAGTCCCGTGCCGCAGTGCATCGGTGCCGCCCCCGGCATCCGCCGGCGGACCGAGCAGCGCGGGCCCGCCGGGGCGCCCCCGCCGCTGCTGGTCAAGGGCGCCCGGGCGACAGGCGTCGGCCGGCCGGAACCACTGGTAAGCGCTCGCCGTGGACCACCGGGTCATCCGCTACGACCACCGCGACACCGGCCGCGCCACGTGGCCCTTCGAGGAACGGCCCTACCGCATCGCCGATCCGGCCACGGATGTGCTCGCGGTCCTGGACGGGCTAGGCATCGGCCGGGCGCATCTCGTCGGCATGTCATTGGGCGGCATGCTGGCCCAGATGGTGCCGGCGGACCACCCCGACCGATGCCTCAGCGCCACCCTCATCGGCACCAGCGCCCCCAGCACCACCCCCTACACCTGCCCGGACGGCAACACGGTCCCGGCCGGGGAGCTGCCGGTCATCGCGCCCGAGGTCCTGGAGCTGTGATCCCGCGCCCGTCGAGGATCACGGGGCGGCGGCCGAGGCGGCCCGCCGGATCACACACTGGCGGGTACTCGCCGGTGACCAACTCCCCTTCGGCGGGGACTGGTTCCTCGCCTTCGAGCGGCGCGTCATCGCCCACACGGGGACACCACCGCACGAGCACCGCACACGCCCGCGCCGCGGTGGACGGCATGCTCCGCACGGACCGTCTCGCCGCGAACGCGGTACCGACGCTGGTGATCTGCGCCCCCGCCGAGCCGATCTTCCCGCCGCCGCACCCCCAGCACCTCGCCCAGTGCGTCCGCGGCGCACGGCTCGTCGAAATCCCGGGAAGGGGACACGCCCTGCCGCCCGCCGTACACCGCCCACTGGCCGCGGCGATCCTGGCCCGTACGGGAGCGGCGGCGGACTGAGGAGCGCGGCGTGCACCGGCCGACCACGACGGTGCCCCGGCCGCCAAGGCCGGGGCACCGCGCTCTCTCCTCGGGCCGGCCGCCGAAAGCGGCGCCGGCCAACGGCCCGCGGGCCGCGCGTCGTGACCCGTGGCGCTATGCGGCGGCCACCGGGTCCGCGACCGGCGCCGTCTGTTCCGTGCGCACGGCGTCGGCCGCCGGCGGCGTGATGCTCGTGGCGCCCCGGTACGCGTCGCGGTCCAGGATCTTCTCCCTGGCGGAGACCAGGATCGGGATGACCGACTGACCGGCCACGTTGGTGGCCGTACGCATCATGTCCAGGATCGGGTCGATGGCCATCAGCAGACCGACGCCCTCCAGGGGCAGGCCCAGCGTGGAGAGGGTCAGCGTCAGCATGACCGTCGCGCCGGTCAGTCCGGCGGTGGCGGCGGAGCCGATGACGGAGACGAAGACGATCAGGAGGTAGTCGCCGATGCCCAGGTGGACGTCGAAGATCTGGGCGATGAAGATCGCGGCGATCGCCGGGTAGATCGAGGCGCAGCCGTCCATCTTGGTCGTCGAGCCGAACGGCACCGCGAAGGAGGCGTACTCGCGCGGCACCCCGAGGCGCTCGGTGACCTGCTGGGTGACCGGCATGGTGCCGACCGACGAGCGGGAGACGAAGGCCAGCTGGATGGCCGGCCAGGCGCCGCGGAAGAACTGCAGCGGGTTGACCTTGGCGACGGTCGACAGCAGCAGCGGGTAGACGCCGAAGAGCACGAGCGCGCAGCCGACGTAGATGTCGACGGTGAAGGTCGCGTACTTGCCGATCAGGTTCCAGCCGTAGGTCGCGATGGCGTTGCCGATGAGGCCGACGGTGCCGAGCGGGGCGAGGCGGATGACCCACCACAGGGCCTTCTGCAGCAGTTCGAGGACCGAGCGGCTGATCGTGAGGACCGGCTCGGCCTTCTCGCCGAGCTGGAGGGCCGCGATCCCGGCGACGGCCGCCATGAAGACGATCTGCAGGACGTTCAGCTCGGTGAACGGCGTGATGATGTCGGTGGGGACGATGCCGGTCAGGAAGTCGATCCAGGAGCCCGCGTGATCGGGGAGCTTGCCGTCCTTGGGGGTCAGGCCGGTGCCCGCGCCGGGGTGGGTGAGCAGGCCGATCGCCAGGCCGATCGCGACCGCGATCAGCGAGGTGACCATGAACCACAGCAGGGTGCGGGTGGCGAGCCGGGCGGCGTTGTTGACCTGGCGCAGATTGGTGATCGACACCAGGATCGCGAAGAAGACCAGCGGCGCCACGGCCAGCTTCAGCAGCTGGACGAAGAGGTCGCCGAGGTGCTGCAGCGTGGCGGTGAGCCAGCCGAGGTCACCGTTCTTGGCGATCCCGCCGAGCACGACGCCCAGGACGAGACCGGCCAGGATCTGGGCCCAGAACGGGACCTTGGGTATGCGGGAGGACTTGGGGGGCTGGGGCGCCGGTGAGGACTCGGCGGTCTCGGCAGACGTGGACAACGGACACACTCCGGGGACAGATCAGGCGTGGGAAGGCGGCGCGGGGCGCCAGGGGGTCGAGCGGCCGCGGAGCGGTTCGAGAAAGCTCGAAGCAGGGGGCCTCCCGCCCGGAGGGCGAGGGGGATCTCCGGCCGCCGGAGGAAACAGTCAGCGGCGGCAACAGGCCGCGGACAGACAGCGGCAGAGATCGACATGCAGGCGCGCCACGAGCGGAATGCTCCTGGGGGACGGGGGCGCGGCTGCGGTCTTCATGGCACGTACATTAACACTTGAACTTTGAGGAACTCAAAGAAAATCTTTTACTTCTCGTGGGGCCGGCGCTCCGGACGACCCGTCAGAAACGCGACAGGCGCCCGGCCATGGAGCAAAGCCCATGGCGGCGGGCGCCTGTCGTGGTGGTGCGGCTGTGAGGCGTCTTACATAAGGTCCAGGCCTTTACAGCGACCCGTCCTCCTGGCCGGCGTGGGCCGCGAGCCGCTCGCGCTGGCGGTCGACCTTGGCGACGATCTGCTCGGACATCGCGTCGCGCTGCTTGCGCAGCAGCACGAAGCTGAGCGGCGCGGAGATCACGATGGAGAGCAGCAGCAGCCAGACGGTGTTGGACGCGCCGACGGCCAGCGGAATGATGTGGACGTAGGCCAGCCCCCACACCACGGCGAACGAGACGACGAAGAGGCCGATGCGAAGAGCGGTGTAGCGGAGCGTGGCGAAGTGGTGGCTACTCACGGATGGGACCTTCTCCTCAACGGCAACCTAAAGGGTCTGCATCCAGTCAAGCACAGCGCTTCGGGCGATCTTCGCGCCCCCCGCCGGACCCGTGGCTCACGCCGGCTCCTAGGCTCAGGCCAGCTCCTGCCACATGGTGATGTCGTCCCGGAAGTCCCCGTCGGCGACCTTGATCGCGCCGGGGACCCGGCCGACCTCCTTGTAACCGCAGGACGCGTAGAAGCGGCTGAGGCCGGTGCCGCCGCGGCAGGTGAGACGGATGCCGGTGATGCCGTCGAGCGAGCGGGCGGCGTCGGCGATCGCGCCCATCAGCTCCCGGCCGACCCCGCGGCCCTGGACGGACGGGTGGACCATGACGGTGTAGACCCACAGCCAGTGGCTCGTCAGCCGGCGGCCGTTGAGCGTGAGGAACGCCGCGGCCAGGACCCGACCGTCCGGCTCCCGGCCGACCAGCAGCCGCGTGCGCCCCTCGGCCATCGACGCCAGATGCCTCAGCAGCTCGGGGCGGACGTCGTCCGGGGTCACCGGCGGGACGAAGCCGACCGCGCCGTCGGCGTTGGAGACATCGGTCCACAGCGCGCAGATCCCGTCGCGGAGGGCGGGGGTGACGGAAGGGTCCAGGTCGAAGCGGACGTTCATGCCCCGGACCCTAACTCCCGCCACTGACAGCGGCCACTGCCCGCTCAGAGGCGCATCGGCTGGGGCGACTCACGCCGCTCGGGGTCCGGGCCGGGGTACTCGCGGATGGCCTCGTAGCGGGTGTTGCGCTCGATGGGGCGGAAGCCGGCGTCCCGAATCAGCTCCAGCAGGTCCTCGCGGGTCAGCTTGTTGGGCGTGCCGTAGTTGTCCGCGTCGTGCGTGATCTTGTATTCGACGACCGAGCCGTCCATGTCGTCGGCGCCGTGCTGCAGGGCGAGCTGGGTGGTCTGCAGGCCGTGCATGACCCAGAAGCACTTGATGTGCGGGACGTTGTCGAACAGCAGGCGGGAGACCGCGAAGGTCTTCAGGGCCTCGGCGCCGGTCGCCATCGTCGTGCGGGCCTGGAGCTTGTTGCGGACCTTGCCGTCCTGCATGTCGACGAAGTCGTGCTGGTAGCGCAGCGGGATGAAGACCTGGAAACCGCCGGTCTCGTCCTGGAGCTCACGCAGCCGCAGCACGTGGTCGACGCGGTGACGGGGCTCCTCGATGTGCCCGTAGAGCATCGTCGAGGGGGTCTTGAGGCCCTTCTCGTGGGCGAGGCGGTGGATGCGCGACCAGTCTTCCCAGTGGGTGCGGTGGTCGACGATGTGCTGGCGGACCTCCCAGTCGAAGATCTCGGCGCCGCCGCCGGTCAGCGACTCCAGACCGGCGTCGATCAGCTCGTCGAGGATCTCGGAGGCACTCAGCCCGGAGATGGTCTCGAAGTGGTGGATCTCGGTGGCGGTGAACGCCTTGAGGGAGACCTCCGGGAGGGCTTCCTTGAGGGCCTTGAGGGAGCGCGGGTAGTAGCGCCACGGCAGGGTCGGGTGCAGACCGTTGACGATGTGCAGCTCGGTGAGATTGTCGTTCTCCATCGCCTTGGCGAGGCGGACGGCCTCCTCGATCCGCATCGTGTACGCGTCCTTCTCCCCCGGCTTGCGCTGGAAGGAGCAGTAGGCGCACGAGGCGGTGCACACATTCGTCATGTTGAGGTGACGGTTGACGTTGAAGTGGACGACGTCGCCGTTCTTGCGCGTGCGCACCTCGTGGGCGAGGCCGCCCAGCCATGCCAGGTCGTCGGACTCGTAGAGGGCGATGCCATCCTCGCGGGTCAGCCGCTCCCCGGCGTGGACCTTCGCCTCCAGCTCACGCTTGAGGCCCACATCCATCGACGCCGCCATCCGGTCGCCTCCAGTCTCTGCCGTATCGGTGCCGTTTCGGTGCCGGAAACGGGCTTCGTCGAGCGTACTCCCCCGTAACAGAGGCGGACGGGGCCCCCTTGGTGCGCCCGTCCGCTCCCGGTGTGCCGTCCGGCGGCCGGTCGCCTATTCGGCCTCTTCGGGCAGTTCGCCGACACGGTTCTCCCACTTGGTGGAGAGCACGATCGTGGTGCGGGTACGGGAGACGCCCTTGGTGCCGGACAGCCGCCGGATGGTGCGCTCCAGACCGTCCACATCGCCCACCCGCACCTTGAGCATGTACGAGTCGTCGCCGGCGATGAACCAGCAGTCCTCGATCTCGGCGAGGTCGCGCAGCCGGTGCGCGACGTCCTCGTGGTCGGTCGCGTCCGACAGCGAGATGCCCACGAGTGCGGTGACGCCGAGGCCGAGCGAGGCGGCGTCGACCGTCGCGCGGTAGCCGGTGATCACACCGGCCGCTTCGAGGCGGTTGATCCGGTCCGTGACGCTGGGCCCGGAGAGGCCGACGAGCCGGCCGAGCTCCGCGTACGAGGCCCGGCCGTTCTCGCGAAGTGCCTGGATGAGCTGCCTGTCCACCGCGTCCATGCCCTCAAGCCTTCCAATCTTTACGCATTTTCGGGTTCTACATGTAGAATCTAAGGCATACAGGGTCTACACCCTGCGAATCTTTCACGAACTCAGACATTCTCAGGAGTTGTCACCGTGTACTCGATCGAGATGGCCTACGCCCGCATGCGCGAGCTGCAGGACCAGGCCAATCGTTCACGTGCCCACCGGTCCGCGGCACCGCGGGCCCGGCGCCGCTTCGGCCGCGCCGCCGCAGCCAAGCAGCGCTAGGGAGCGTCCGGGGCCTCCTCTTCCGCGGAGCCACCCCGCAGCTCCCCCTCCCATCGCCGGTACAGCCCGTGCGGCACCTCAGCCGCGTCGAGCACCCGGCCCGCGACGAAGTCCACCAGATCCTGGATGTGCGTCGCTCCCGCATAGAACGCCGGTGAGGCGGGCAGCACCACGGCGCCCGCCTCGTCCAGCGTCACCAGATGCTTCAGCGTCGGACCGTTCAGCGGCGTCTCGCGCACCGCGACCACCAGCCGCCGCCGCTCCTTGAGCGTCACGCTCGCCACCCGCTGGAGCAGGTCCTTCGACAGCCCGAGCGCGACCCCGGCCACACAGGCGGTGCTCGCCGGGACGATCAGCATCCCCTTGACCGGATACGACCCCGACGAGGGGCCGGCGGCCAGATCCCCGGCCGGCCAGTACCGCACCTGCGCCAGGTCCGCCTCCGTCACCGGAAACGTCGACGGCTTGCCGTCCGCCCCGCGCGCCAGCCATTCCCGCAGGTCGGCGCGCCAGTGGGCGTCCCGGAAGGCGATGCCGGTCTCGTCCAGCAGGGTCAGCCGCGACGCCCGGCTGACGATCAGATCCACCGCCTCCCCGGCGGCGAGCAGCCCGCGCAGAACGGACGCCGCATACGGGGTCCCGGACGCGCCGGAGATCCCCACGACCCACGGGCGGCGTCGGCCGGGGTCCTGCTTGCTGGTGTCGTTGTGCGGCGGCTCCACGGCATCGAGCCTATCCGGCGGAACCGTGGACCCCGTCACGGCCGTTCTTACCTGTGCGCCCCTCGCGGAGCCCCGCCGAGGGCCGCCCCACCGGGGGACGAGAAGGGACGGCCAAAGATGAGATCACGCGCGAAGCCCGCGCTCTGCCTGATGCTGGGCTGGGTCGCACTGCTGTGGGTGCTGGAAGGGGTCGATACCGTCAGCGGGGGCGCCCTGGACTCCTTCGGGATCCAGCCGCGCGAGCCCGCCGAGCTGGTCGATGTGGTGCCCGCCGCCTTTGTGCACTTCGGCTTCGCCCATCTCGTGGCGAACACCGTGCCGTTGCTGCTGCTCGGCTTCGTCGCCGCGCTGCGCAGCGGGGTGCGGCGCTTCCTCGCCGTCGTCCTGCTCATCGCCCTCACCAGCGGGCTGGGCGTCTGGTTCACGGCCGCGCCGGGCAGCAACACCGCGGGCGTCTCCGGCGTCATCTTCGGCCTCTTCGGCTATCTCCTGGTGCGCGGCTTCATCGAGCGCTCCCTCCTGGACATCGGCATCGGCCTGGTCATCGGCGCGCTGTACGGCTCGATCCTGTGGGGCGCGCTGCCGACGGACAGCCAGATCAGCTGGCAGGGGCATCTGTTCGGGCTGATCGGCGGAGTGCTGGCGGCCTTCGTCTTCCGCGAGCGTGCCCGCGCCGGTGCTGCCGGGGCCGCTGTCAGACCCGTCACGTAGCCTCGGAATCGAACGGGAGCCGCGGGCGGGCACGACGGCCGCCTCGTGCGGACTCCACACGCAGCAGGCAGTGCATACGGGGGAGCAGACCATGTCCGACTACCAGCAGCCGGGGTACGGACCGTACGGCGGCGGACCACAGCAGCCGTACGGCGCGCCGCAGCAGGGCTGGCCCGGCGGGGCGCCCGGCGGCTACGGCTACCCCGGCCCGCAGCAGCCCGGCTACGGCACCCAGCCGCCGCCGGCCTCGACGAACTCCGCGATGTGGGCCCATCTCGGCACCCTGCTGGTCGTCGCCGGCGGCTCGGTGATGTGCTGCGGTCTGGGCGCGTTCCTCGGCTGGATCTTCCCGCTGTCCGTCCGCAACAACGTCCGCCACAAACAGGACCCGTACGTCCGCCACCACGCCACCCAGGCGCTGAACTTCGGCATCACCCAGGCCGTCATGGCGGCCATCGGCGTGGTGCTGTACTTCGGCAGCGCCCTCATCTTCGCCGCGGTCGCCACGGAAACCCAGCGCCAGAGCTCCGGGCTGGCCGTCCCGCTGCTGACCGTGGTCGCCATCATGGGCACGTACGGCATAGCCGGTCTGGTCTGCGCGATCATGGGCACGGTCAAGGCGACCCGCGGCGAACTGTGGACCTACCCGCGGCTGATCGCCTGGCCGCTCAGCAAGGGCTGAGCGGCGGGGCCGGCCGGAGGGCACTCGGGGCCGTCGGGCCGGGCAGCCGGGCAGCCGGGCCGAAGGATGTGGGTCGAACCGTCCTCCGTGCTCGAACCGTCCTCCGTCGTGCTCGAACCGTCCTCCGTGCTCAGACCGTCAGGCGGACAGCCCTCGGACCAGCAGATCCAGCAGCGCACAGACGAAGAGCGCAATCCCGATGAACCCGTTGACCTGGAAGAACGCCCGGTTCAGCCGGCTGAGGTCATGCGGCTTCACGAGCGTGTGCTCGTAGAGGAAGGCCGCCGCCACGATCACCAGTCCCAGCCAGAAGAACACGCCGGCGCCGGTCGCCAGCCCGTACCAGACGAACAGCCCCGTCGTGACGAGGTGGCAGCCGCGCGCCCCCCGGATCGCGGCCGGGATGCCGAAGCGGGCCGGGACCGACAGCACCCCGACCTCACGGTCCGTCTCCACGTCCTGGCAGGCGTAGATCAGATCGAAGCCGCCGATCCAGATGCCGACCGCGAGGCCGAGGATCGCCGCGTCCCAGGACCAGGTCCCGGTGATCGCCAGCCAGGCGCCGATCGGCCCCATCGCCTGGGCGAGGCCCAGGATCGCCTGCGGGAAGTTCGTGAACCGCTTGCCGTACGGATAGACCACCATCGGCACCACCGCGAGCGGCGCGAGCACCAGGCACAGGGTGTTGAGCAGTGCCGCCGCGCCCAGGAAGACGGCGAGTGCGATCAGCGCACCCGTCCATGCCGACTTCACCGACACCGCGCCGGTGACCATCTCCCGGTGCGCGGTGCGCGGATTGCGGGCATCGATCTCGCGGTCGATGATCCGGTTCGCGGCCATCGCGAACGTCCGCAGACCGACCATGGCGACGGTGACGAGCAGCAGCCGGCCCCACTGGATGTGCCGGTCCGCCTCGTACATCGCGGTCAGCGAGGCGATATAGGCGAAGGGCAGCGCGAAGACCGAGTGCTCGATCATCACCAGGCGCAGAAACGCCTTGGTCCGGCCCGGCTGCGGGACCGCCGCGGATGCGCTGCTCACGAGAGTCCGTACTCCTTCCAGCGGCGGTCGACCAGCGCCGCCGTGCGTGGGTCGGACTCGACCATCTCCGGCCAGCCCCCATCGCGCGTGTAGCCCTCCTCGGGCCACTTCCGCGTCGCGTCAATGCCCGCCTTGCCACCCCAGAACTGCTGGTAGGAGGCGTGGTCGAGATGGTCGACGGGACCTTCGACGACGGTGAGGTCCCGGGCGTAGTCGGTGTTGCCCAGCGCCCGCCAGGACACCTCGTGGAGGTTGTGCACATCGCAGTCCGCGTCCACGACCACGATCAGCTTGGTCAGCGACATCATGTGCGCGCCCCAGATGGCGTGCATCACCTTCTGTGCGTGCTTGGGGTACTTCTTGTCGATCGAGACGATCGCGCAGTTGTGGAAACCGCCGGACTCCGGCAGGTGGTAGTCCACGATGTCCGGCACGATGATCTTGAGGAGCGGCAGGAAGAACCGCTCCGTCGCCCGCCCCAGCGGCCCGTCCTCCGTCGGCGGACGCCCCACCACGATCGACTGGAGCAGCGGCCGCTGCCGCATCGTCACACAGTCGATGGTCAGCGCCGGGAAGGGCTCCTGCGGGGTGTAGAAGCCGGTGTGGTCGCCGAACGGGCCCTCGGGCAGCATCTCGCCGGGCTCCAGCCAGCCCTCGATGACGACCTCGGCGTGCGCCGGCACCTGCAGCGGCACGGTCTTGCAGTCGACCATCTCGATCCGCTTGCCCTGGAGGAAGCCGGCGAAGAGGTACTCGTCGATGTCCCCGGGCAGCGGCGCGGTCGAGGCGTACGTCACGGCCGGCGGGCAGCCGAAGGCGATGGCGACCGGCAGCTTCTCCCCGCGCTTGGCGGCGACCTGGTAGTGGTTGCGGCTGTCCTTGTGGATCTGCCAGTGCATCCCGATGGTGCGCTTGTCGTGGCGCTGGAGACGGTAGAGACCGAGGTTGCGCACCCCGCTCTCCGGGTGCTTGGTGTGCGTCAGCCCCAGGTTGAAGAAGGAGCCGCCGTCCTCGGGCCAGGTGAACAGCGCCGGCAGCCGGTCCAGATCGACCTCGTCGCCCTGGAGCACGACCTCCTGGACGGGCGCGCTCTCGCCCTTCACCTTCTTCGGCGGCACATGCGTCATGCCGGCGAGCTTGCCGAACGCCTCGCGCACCCCGACGAAGCCCTGCGGCAGCTCGGGCTTGAGCAGCCCGCCGATCTTGCCGCTGATGTCCTCGTACGCCTTCAGGCCGAGCGCCTTCAGCAGCCGGCGGTCGGTGCCGTAGACGTTCATGGCGAGCGGCATCGCCGAGCCCTTGACGTTCTCGAAGAGCAGCGCCGGGCCACCGGACTTCTGCACCCGGTCCACGATCTCGCCGACTTCCAGATACGGATCGACCTCGGCCTTGATGCGCTTGAGGTCGCCCTCCCGCTCCAGTGCACGCAGGAACGAGCGAAGATCGTCGTAAGCCATGCCGTCCAGTATCGGGTACGCACTACCCTGGGCGGGTCACCGGGCCCCGCCGAGGGCCTGCCGTCACACGCAGGGGGCGTGGTTCCGCAATGCTCAGGTATCTGCCGTTCCTCCTGGTGCTGGCACTGTGGATCTACGCGTTCATCGACTGCCTGAACACCCCCGAATCCCAGGTGCGCGGCCTGCCCAAGGTCGTGTGGGTGCTGATCATCCTGCTCTTCGGCGAGGTGCTGGTCGGCCCGGTCGCCTGGCTGGTGGCGGGCAAGCAGCGCCGACCGGTCCCGGCCGACGGTGCCACGCCCTCGGCCTGGCACCGCGACCGCGGCACCAGGTGGGTCGCCCCGGACGACAACCCCGAGTTCCTCCGCTCCCTCAAGGACGACAACAAGCAGGACGAGGACAGCCAGGACGAGACCCGGCTCAAGGACTGGGAGGCCGACCTGCGCCGCCGCGAGGAGGACCTCCGCCGCAAGAACCGCGATACGGCGGACGGCCCCGAAGAAACCCCCTGAGCCCGCCGCCCCAGCGTACGGTGACGCCATGGACCGTACGCAGGACTGGGGCCGGGACCGCGACGCACTCCGGCCGCACGGCCACCCCGCTCCTCCCTCCGCACAGGCCCGCGCCATGCTGGCAACGGCGCTCGCCGAGGCCCGCGCCGGACTCGCCGAGGGCGGCATCCCGATCGGCGCGGCACTCTACGGCCCGGACGGCACCCTCCTCGGCCGCGGCCACAACCGCCGCGTCCAGGACAACGACCCCTCCCTGCACGCCGAAACCGCCGCCTTCCGGGCCGCCGGCCGCCAACCCGGCTACCGCGGCACCACGATGGTCACCACCCTCTCCCCCTGCTGGTACTGCAGCGGCCTGATCCGCCAGTTCAACATCCCCCGCGTGGTGATCGGCGAGGCCCGCACCTTCCACGGCGGCCACGACTGGCTCGCCCAAAACGGCGTCCAGATCCTCCTCCTCGACGACCCCGCATGCACGGAGCTGATGCGGGAGTTCATCGAGAAGCGGCCGGAGTTGTGGCGGGAGGATATTGGGGGTGGGTGAGGTCGGCCCCGCAGTAAGGAAGTGCGGAGGGTCAGGCCGCCGTCCAGGCCGATCAGCAGAAACTCGCTGACCCCAAAGACATGTGGGAGAGCCGGGATCGCGCTTCCCAGCTCCGCCGCGGGCGCCGCTCCTGCCTCCGGCGGGGGCGCTCAGGCTCCGAGTTGGACGGGGCGCCGTTCGCGAGTGCCGGCCGCGTAAGGGCGTGCACGGGGCGCGCCCATCCCGCCTGCCGTCGACCCAGGCAGCGCCGAGCAGACGCGGCCCCTGGCACTCAGGTCGTTCGTACAGTGGTGGGTCGAGGTAGTCGAGGTATATGTGTGGCCCGAGTCGCTCCCGAGACCTATCCACAGGTGGTGACACCACCGCGCGCAGCCCGGTGCACCACGCGTACCGGCCACTCGGCGCAACGTCAGGAGGTTCTGCGGCGCAGGCTCCGCACGAAGAGCGGCACCGACAGCAGGAGCAGGGCTCCTTCGACAGCCAGGCTGACCAGCCCGAGCGGTTCCGTCCAATTGCCGACATCGTCGCTGAAGTAGGGCAGCCCCGGACCCCTGGAGAGGATGTAGCCCAGCAAGGGGCCGACGGCGACCAGGGCCGCAAGCAACCATCCCGGTCGGACGAGGCCGATGAGGAGCAGCACGGCGGCGACCACGGCCGCGATCTCCAGGACGTGGTAGGCGACGCCGATGTAGTGGGGATCCCTCGTTGCCGTGATGCCGCCTTGGTCCACGACGTGGATGGCGGCCACCGCGAGGCACAGCAGAGCCCCCGCCCACCTGGCCCACCAGGTGGCCCCCGGCACCGTCGCAGCATGGTGTGGCATGCGGAGGTACCTTCGCCTTTCTTCAGCAGCGTGTGCCTGCCGCGCCGCGATCCCATCTGCTCGGTTGGCTCCTGAACGGGCAGCGCACCGGCCTCTGTCAGGTCCCAGCCTCAGCGGACAGCCGCTCGCCGTCGCCCCCGACGGTGCAGACGGGTGACACGGCCACCGGAGCGGCGAACGCACGAAGATCAGGGACGTCACGCCGCCGGCCCAAGAAATCCGCTCCCGGCTCCGCTCCGGCGACATCCCGGCCGCCCCCGCGCTGCTGCCCGAGGAGCGTCCCTACCCGGCACCCGGGGGAACTCCGGGGCTTCGCCGCGTGTCCTGGCGCGGCTTTTCAAACACGTAGAGCGGGGCACGCGGGGTCCGTTGTGCGCTGCTTCGTGTGGCGTACGGGACGTAGTGGGGTCCGGCCAACTGACAACCGTTCACGGCCAATTGCTGCATCGTTCAGCAACCTCCCCCTGCCCGGGAAACTCAGCCACCGCCACAGTCAAGTCGGCCCACTGAGGGCTCACGCGACTCAGGGAGAGTGGCACATATGCCCGACATGACCCGACGCAGACTCCTCGGCTCCGCGGCCGGCGCGGTCGGCGGCGCCGCCGCGCTGTCGCTGCTTCCGCCCAGCGTTCAGAAGGCCGTCGCCGCCGGACCCGCGCGTCACGGCTCACTGCACGACATCGAGCACGTCGTCATGCTCATGCAGGAGAACCGCTCGTTCGACCACTACTTCGGCACCCTGCGCGGGGTGCGCGGCTTCGCCGACCCGGACGCGCTGACGCTGCCCGACGGCCGGTCCGTCTTCCACCAGCCGGACGCGGTGAACCCGGACGGCTATCTGCTGCCGTTCCGCCTCAACACGCACACCTCCAGCGCCCAGGCCATCCCCTCCACCAGCCACGCCTGGTCCGTGCAGCACGAGGCGTGGAACGGCGGCAAGATGGACCGCTGGCTGCCCGCGCACCGCAAGGCCGACGGGGTCAACGGTCCGTATGTGATGGGCTATCACACCCGCGAGGACATCCCCTTCCAGTTCGCCCTCGCCGAGGCGTTCACCCTCTGCGACAACTACTTCTGCTCGGTCTTCGGCCCGACCTGGCCCAACCGGCTCTACTGGATGACGGGCACCCTCGACCCGGGCGGCACCCGCGGCGGCCCGGTGCTCAACAACACCGCGCCCAAGGCGTACCGCTGGACGACCTACGCCGAGCGGCTCGAGGCGGCCGGCATCAGCTGGAAGGTCTACCAGGAGGAGGACGACTACGGCTGCAACCTCCTGGAGCAGTTCCAGACGTTCCGGGACTCCCAGCCGGGCCAGCCGCTCTACGAGCGCGGGATGCGGCCGCAGCCGGCCGGCACCTTCGAGGACGACGCCCGGGCCGACCGGCTCCCCGCCGTCTCCTGGCTGATCCCCACCAGCCACCAGTCCGAGCACCCGGACTATCTGCCGGCCGCCGGCGCCGACTACGTCGCGCAGAAGATCGAGGCGATCGCGTCCAACCCGAAGGTGTGGGCCAAGACCGTCTTCATCCTCAATTACGACGAGAACGACGGGCTCTTCGACCACGTGCCGCCGCCGGTGCCGCCCGCGGGGACGAAGGACGAGTTCGTCCAGGGCCTGCCGATCGGCGGGGGCTTCCGGGTGCCGTGTCTGATCATCTCGCCGTGGACGGTGGGCGGCTGGGCGGCCGGCGAGGCCTTCGACCACACCTCGGTGCTGCAGTTCCTGGAGCGCTGGACGGGGGTGGCCGAGCCCAACATCAGCAACTGGCGGCGGTCCGCATTCGGCGATCTGACCTCGGCGTTCGGCTTCCGCCACGCGGCCCACCGGCCGCCGCGGCTGCCGGACGACACCGCCGAGCAGCTGGCCGAGGCGCAGTGGGACGTGGCGCATCTGCCGAAGCCGACGCTGCCGGGCGCCGGGCAGCGGCCGCCGCGCCAGGAACGGGGCCGGCGCAGGCGCCGCTAGGCCGTGTCCGCCGGGTCCCGCACGGCCCGTGAAACGGCGGTGCCGTACGGAGCGGGGGCTCGTCATGAGCCCCGCCTCCGTACGGCACGGGGGGGGGTGCGGGCGGGCCGGAGCCCCGCGGATCAGACGCCGGCGTACGAGTGCAGACCCGTCACGAAGATGTTCACGCCGTAGTAGTTGAACAGGTAGCAGGCGAACGCGATCAGGCCCACCCAGGCGGCCTTGCGGCCCTTCCAGCCGGCCGTGGAGCGGGCGTGCAGATAGCAGGCGTAGCCGACCCAGGTGATGAAGGCCCAGACCTCCTTGGGGTCCCAGCCCCAGTAGCGGCCCCAGGCGGCCTCGGCCCAGATGGCGCCCGCGATGATGGTGAACGTCCACAGCGGGAAGACCGTGGCGTTGACGCGGTAGGCGAACTTGTCGAGCGAGGCGGCCGAGGGCAGCCGCTCCAGCACCGAGGTGGCGAAGGCGCCGGGCCGCTTGCCCGCCGGGTCGGCGAGCTTGGCCTCGTAGCGGTCGCGGAAGAGGAACAGCAGCGTGGCCACGGCGCCGAGGTAGAGCACCGCGCCGGAGAGGATCGCGCAGCTGACGTGGATCCACAGCCAGTACGAGTGCAGCGCGGGCACCAGCTGGTCACTGGCGGTGTAGAGCACCGAGACCGCCAGCCCGAGGTCGAGCAGGACGGTGGTGACCAGCGGCAGCCCGATCCAGCGGACGTTCTTCCGGAGGGCGAGCAGCAGCAGGTAGATGCCCACCGCGACCGCGGCGAAGGTGGTGGAGAACTCGTACATGTTGCCCCAGGGGGCACGCTGTACGGACAGGGCGCGGGTGACGACGCCGCACACGTGCAGGCCCCAGGCCAGCACGGTCAGCGAGACGGCGATCCGCCCGTAGAGGTCGCCCTTCTCCGTGCCGCCCGCGGCGCCCGGGCCGTCGGGGACGTCGCGGCTGCCGACGGCGGACTTGGTGATGACCTTGGGACGCTCCAGCACGGCGGTGCCGCCGCCCTGCTGTGCGACCTTGGCGGAGACCGCCGCGGGCGCCCGGTCCCGGGGGGTCAGCGCGGCGGCGGTGCGGGCGACCTTGCTGCGGCTGCCGAACACCCACTCGCTCAGGTGGGCGATGAAGGCGAGCGTATAGACCGCCATTGCCGAATAGACCAGCAGGTTGCTGTTGTGCGCCAGCGTCTCGTTGGCGGCGGCAGCGATGTTCACGCGCGCGCTCCTTCGGAGGGTTCAGCAGGACCGTCAGAGTCGGTGGGCTCCGCGGGGTCTTCGGAGCCGGCGTCGGGGGCCGGCTCGGGCTGCGGATCGGATTCCGGGCCGACCGCGGCGTCCGGAACGAGCGGGGCGTCGGGCTCCAGCGCCCCCGCGAGATCGCCGAGTTCCTCCGGCAGCCGCGGGGACTCGCTGCGGCCGAGGCCGGCCATCTCGACGACTGTCACCCCGTCCGCACCCTGTTCGGCCCGGATCCACACCCGGCGCCGCTGGATGAACAGCGAGCCGGCCAGGCCCAGCAGGGCGGCGACCGCGCCGGTCAGCGCGAGGCCGTTGCCGGGCTGGTGGGTGATCTTGAAGCTGGCCCAGTTCTTGATGCCGGTGAACTGGATGCTGCCGTCGCCGTTCGGCAGCTTCATGGTCTCCCCGGGCAGCATCATCTTGGCGAGCGGGGCGCCCTTGACCTTGTACTGCTTCAGATATTTCTTCTGCAGCTGGTAGACGTTCTGCGGCAGCCCCGAATCGACGCCCAGATCACCGTGGTAGGCGGTCAGCGTCAGCACCGGGTAGTCCAGCGCGGGGAACTGGGAGAACATCGACCCGGAGCCCTTGCCGCCGAACGTCGGCACGAAGAAGCCCTGGAAGCCCAGCTGATTGCGCTTGCCGTCCTTGGTCTGCGCGCCCGGCACCTTCACCACACCGGTCGAGGTGAGGTTCTTGGGGTCCTGCGGGAGGAAGGGGACCGCGCCCTTGTAGACGACCTTGCCGCGGCCGTCCTTGACGGTCACCTCCGGCGCGTAGCCGTGCGAGAGCAGGAAGACCTTCGAACCCGCGATCTCGAGCGGCGTGTTCACCTCGACCGCGGTGCGGTGCTCCTTGCCGTCCGCGCCGGTGTAGTACGTCACATGGGCGCGGAAGGTGCGCGGGGTGCCCTTCTGGGGGCCGCTGCGCTCGTAGGTCGCCTCGAACTTGTTCAGCGTGAAGCCGAAGGGCTCCATGGTGTCGGTGTCGAAGAAGGCACCGGACTTGAAATCGTCGAACTGGGTGAGGCTGTTGGCGAAGCCGTCGCCCTCGGTGACCAGCTTGCCGCCCTCGGACTTCCACAGGCTGCCGACGGCGAACGCCACCAGCATCACGATCAGCGCGACGTGGAAGACGAGGTTGCCGGCCTCGCGCAGATAGCCCTTCTCGGCGGCGACGGCGGTGCCGGTCCGGTGGGCGCGGAACCGCCGCTTCTTCATCAGCCGCTGTGCCGCGCCGAGGACCTCCTCGGGCGCCGCGTCGGTGCGCCAGGTGGTGTACGCGGGCAGCCGGGTCAGCCGGCGCGGTGCGGCCGGCGGGCGGCTGCGGAGCTGGCCGACGAACTGCCAGCTGCGCGGCACGATGCAGCCGATCAGCGAGATGAACAGCAGCAGGTAGATCGCCGAGAACCACACCGAGCTGTAGACGTGGAACATCCCGAGCTTGTCGTAGATGCCGCCGAGCGTGGCGTGGTCGGCCTTGAACTGGTCGACCTTGACCGGGTCGATGCTGGTCTGCGGGATCAGCGAACCGGGGATCGCGCCGATCGACAGCAGGAAGAGCAGCAGCAGCGCCACCCGCATCGAGGTCAGCTGCCGCCAGAACCAGCGCGCCCAGCCGATCGGGCCGAGCGAGGGGAAGGTGACGTCCTCCTGGGGCGCGGTGGAGAGCTGGGATCCGGCGGTGCCGAGATCGTTGCCCGCTCCGGCCCCGGAGTCCGGCTCGCGGGGGGTGTCGGTCTTGGTGGACATCAATCAGATCCCAACGGTGGAGCTTTGTGCCCAGCTCTGCAGGTCGGACATCAGGCTGTCCCAGATGCCGGTGACGAGGAGGATGCCGAGCGCGATCATCATGCCGCCGCCGATCCGCATCACCCACTGGTAGTGCCGCTTGACCCAGCCGAACGCCCCGAGCACCCGGCGGAAGGCCAGCGCGACGGCGATGAACGGCAGGCCCAGGCCCAGGCAGTACGCCACGGTGAGCAGGGCACCGCGCACGGCGCTGGCATCGTAGAACGTCAGGGTGCTGACGGCGGCGAAGGTCGGTCCCAGGCAGGGCGTCCAGCCGACGCCGAAGAGCACCCCGAGCACCGGCGCGCCGGCCAGCCCCATGGCGGGCTTCATGTGGAAGCGCAGCTCGCGCTGTCCGAAACGCTGCAGCACGCCGGCGAACGCCAGCCCGAGCAGGATCATCAGCACGCCCAGGACGCGCGAGATGATGTCCCGGTACTCCAGCAGGCTCTTGCCGACGAAGCCGAAGAGCGCGCCGCCGGAGACGAAGACGGCGGTGAAGCCGAGCACGAAGAGCGCGGCGCCGGCCAGCATCCGGCCGCGCCGGGCCTCGCCGAGGTCGGTGCCGGTGACGCCGGTCACATACGACATGTAGCCCGGCACCAGCGGCAGGACGCAGGGTGAGAAGAACGAGACGAGCCCGGCGAGGAGCGCGATGGGGACGGCGGCGAGGAGCGTGCCGTTGAGGACGGTCTGGTTTTCCGCGGCGGCGGCGAGCGCGATCACGTGATCACTTCTCAGCGACCAGCGGGGCGATCATCTTCCGCAGCTCGTCCTCGGCGAGCGGGCCGATCGACCGGGCGGCGATCCTGCCCTGCCGGTCGATGGCGATCGTGGAGGGGATCGACTGCGGGTTGAGGCTGCCCTTGGGGAAGCGCAGCATCAGCCGGCCGGTCGGGTCGAACAGGCTCGGGTAGGGCACCTTGTGCTCTTCCTCGAAGCTGGTGGCCTGCGACTTCTCGGAGTCGCGGGTGTTGATCCCGATGAACTGGACGCCCTTGCCCTTGGTCTCGTTCGCGACCTTGGCGAAGTTCGGCGCCTCGGCGATACAGGGGCCGCACCATGATCCCCAGACGTTGAGGATGACGACCTTGCCCTTGTAGGCGGCGACGTCCAGCTTCTTGCCGGTGGTGGTCTCACCGGAGAGGTCGGGCGCCGCCTGCCGCTCGTCCTTCTTGACGGTGTCGATGCCGTTCTTGCCCTGGACGAAGCGGGTCTGCGCCGAGCCGCCGGAGGCGCCGTCCCCGCAGGCGCTCAGCGTGAGCGAGGCGGCCGCGGCCCCTGCGGCGAGCAGGGTCAGACGGCGTCGGCTCGTGAGGCGGCGTGGGACGCGACAGGCACTCATGTGAAAAGTTTCGCATGGGCCAATTCCGGATCTTCCACGCCCCCCTCCGACGGCCGGTCGCGACCCGGCGGGGTATGTCAGGCGGCTGACAAATACGACTTCCAGCCGCCGTTCGGCCGCTGGCCGACGGGGAGCTGCTGGAGCTTGCGCAGCACCTCGGGATCCTGGGCGTCGATCCAGTCGGTGAACTGCCGGAACGACACCAGACGGACGTCTTTGTTCTGCTCATTGGCAATCTGCTTGAGCGCTTCCTCGACGGCATCCATATAGATGCCGCCATTCCACTGCTCGAAGTGGTTGCCGATGAAGAACGGCGCGCGATTGGTCTCGTAGGCCCG
The DNA here is from genome assembly GCF_036227565.1 of Streptomyces sp. NBC_01454. Taxonomy (NCBI): domain Bacteria; kingdom Bacillati; phylum Actinomycetota; class Actinomycetes; order Kitasatosporales; family Streptomycetaceae; genus Streptomyces; species Streptomyces sp. NBC_01454. The sequence continues at coordinate 4,517,791 of NZ_CP109460.1, read as the reverse complement.
GCGGAAGCCGGAAATGTATGCGTCCGTGGCCTGCTGCCGCCAGCCCGGGTAGTTCGCCGGCGGAGCCTTCGTAGAGTTCTTCGACTGATTGAAGAGGATGTTGTAGTCCATCGAGAGCACCTCGAAAGAGTGCCCGGGGAAGGGAATCTGCTGGAGCGGGAAGTCCCAGATGCCCATCTTCTTCTTCGGCCACATCTGGAGACCGCCGGGCGAGCTGGCGTCATAACGCCAGCCGAGCTTCTTGGCGGTGGGCAGCAGATTCTCCTGGCCCAGCAGACAGGGGGTGCGGCTGCCGACCAATTCCTTGCGGTAGTCGAACGGCAGCGCTTCGACGTCGGTGAAGCCGGTGTTCGTGCGCCACTTCGTGACGAAGTCCATCGCCTGGTCGATCTCGGACTGCCACTGCTGGGGCGTCCAGTGCTTGACCGAGGTCGAGGTTTCGCCGCAGAAGTGCCCGTTGAAGTGGGTGCCGACCTCGTGGCCGTCCAGCCAGGCCTCCCGCACGTACTTCAGCGTCTCCTTGATGTGGTCGTCGCTGAGGTAGCCGATGGCGGAGGCGCCCCGCCTGTTGTTCGGCGGGTCGTAGAGGTGCTTCTTGGATTCGGGCAGGAGATAGAGTCCGGAGAGGAAGAACGTCATCGCCGCGCCGTGGTCCTTGGCGAGCTTGAGGAATCGGGGGAAGAGGCCATTGCCGACCTCTCCGGCCCCGTCCCAGGAAAAGATCACGAACTGCGGCGGGGTCTGACCGGGCGCCAGCCGTTCGGGGGCCTTGGGCTGATGGGGCTGCGCGCCGGAATTCGCGGTCGAACCGTCACCGATGGGCTTCGACCGGGCCTGGACCGAGTTCTTGACCCGCTGCTTGTCCGCCCCCGCGTTATCCGAGCCCGACGTCGAGCAGCCGGCGACGCCCAGCGCCGCGGCCGCTCCCACTCCCATCCCCAACAGGTTTCGCCGACTGATCGCGCGCATACCCTCGACCCCATCCGTGCTCGCCGAACTCGATATCCATATAAACGGACAACCGAGAAGAGGGCATGTTGAGCGTTGGGGTTCCGGCTAATCGCTCAGATTTTCACTTTGCCTGGCTTTGACGTTCCGCCAGATGATGCACCGTCAGGCCCCGAAAGCCTTGGCCTTTCCCTTGACGGGTTTGGCGCCCGCCAGAAGGTGGGACGGAACCAGGTCGCGCGCCGGCTCGCTGTACCCCACCGAGATGATCTTGTCGCCGTGGAACGTGAACGACGTCAGCGAGGCCAGCGTGCACTGCCGCTTCCGCGGGTCGTGCCACAGCCGGCGCCGCTCGGCGAAGCTGCGCACGATCCAGATCGGCAGCTGATGGCTGACCGCCACCGCCTCGTGCCCGCGCGCCGCGTCCCGCGCCGCACCCAGCGCCGCCATCATCCGCACGACCTGCTCGATGTACGGCTCGCCCCAGGACGGGCGGAACGGATTCGTCAGGTACTTCCAGTTCCCCGGCTTCTTCAGCGCGCCGTCGCCGACCCCGAAGGTCTTCCCCTCGAAGACGTTGCCGGCCTCGATGAGCCGCTCGTCGGTGGCCAGATCCAGACCGTGCGCACCGGCGATCGGCTCCGCGGTCTCCTGCGCGCGCTCCAGCGGCGAGGCGACGACATGTGTGATGTCGCGCCCCGCGAGATGCTCGGCGACCCGGTCGGCCATCTTCCGCCCCAGGTCGGAGAGGTGGTAGCCGGGCCGGCGCCCGTAGAGGACGCCGTCGGGGTTGTGCACCTCGCCGTGCCGCATCAGATGCACGACGGTGATGTCTTCGCTGCTCATGTCACCCATTCATTCAGTCGTCGGCCGGCGGCGCCGGAACCGTGCCTCAGGCGGTCGCTTGGGCCGCGGCCCGCGCGGCGGCCGGGAGGGCGGCGGCGATCCGCTCGACGGCCGCCGCATCGTGCGCGGTCGAGACGAACCACGACTCGAAGGCGGACGGCGGGAGGTAGACGCCCTGCGCCAGCATCGAGTGGAAGAAGGCGGTGAAGCGGAACGCGTCCTGCGCCTTGGCCGCGTCGTAGTCGGTGACCTCGGCGTCCGTGAAGAAGACCGAGAACATGTTGCCCGCGACCTGCAGCCGGTGCGCCACACCCTCCTTCGCCAGCGCCGCGGTGACCAGAGCGCGCAGCTCCGCCGAGACCGCGTCGACCTTCGCGTACGCGGCGTCGTCCAGCAGCCGCAGCTGCGCGACACCCGCGGCGGTGGCGATCGGATTCCCGGACAGGGTGCCCGCCTGGTAGACGGGGCCGGCCGGGGCGAGGTGCGCCATGACGTCGGCGCGGCCGCCGAAGGCCGCGGCCGGGAAGCCGCCACCCATGACCTTGCCGAAGGTCATCAGATCCGGACGTACCCCATCAATTCCGTACCAACCGGCCTTGCTGACGCGGAAGCCGGTCATCACCTCGTCGGAGATGTACAGCGCGCCGTCACCGGCGCACAGGTCCTTCAGGCCCTGGTTGAAGCCGGGCAGCGGCGGCACCACGCCCATGTTGCCCGGCGACGCCTCCGTGATCACACAGGCGACCTCGCCCGGGTGCGCGGCGAACGCGGCCCGCACCGCGTCCAGGTCGTTGTACGGCAGCACGATCGTGTCGCCGGCCTGGGCGCCCGTCACGCCCGGCGTGTCGGGCAGACCGAAGGTCGCCACGCCCGAACCCGCGGCGGCCAGCAGCGCGTCGACATGCCCGTGGTAGCAGCCCGCGAACTTGATCACCTTCGGCCGGCCGGTGAAGCCGCGCGCCAGCCGGATCGCCGACATCGTCGCCTCGGTGCCGCTGGAGACCAGCCGCACCTGCTCGACCGGCTCGACCCGGGCCACGATCTCCTCCGCCAGCTCGACCTCGCCGGCGCCGGGCGTACCGAAGGACGTCCCGCGGGCGACCGCGTCCTGGACCGCGGCGATCACCTCGGGGCGCGAGTGCCCGAGGATCATCGGCCCCCACGAGCACACGAGGTCGACGTATTCACGGCCATCGGCATCGGTGAGGTACGGACCGCTACCGGACACCATGAACCGGGGCGTTCCCCCCACGGCGCGGAACGCGCGGACCGGAGAATTGACGCCGCCCGGCGTCACGGCGGACGCCCGGTCGAACAGCGACTGCGAAACAGGGGCTTCATACGGAAAAGACACGGTGATCCTGACCTGCATAAACGGGGGGAGGGCGGCGCGCGGACGCGGCCCGGCTGGCATCGGTACGGGATTCCCCGCGCGGTACGTGTGCACGAGCCGCTCGGTTCAGTCCCGGTCCTTTTTTGATTCCTCTCGCTTTCGACCGGGCGTCAGCCCCCACTCGTCTGCGAAACTGGGGCCGACGTACGAGTAAGTCACGCAAGCAATGGTCTCAGAGGCGCACGGGGGCGTGCGGCCGGGCGTTTCACGCGCCGGTGACGGGGGAGGTCTCTGAGACGATGATCGGGTTGCGCGGCTGGGGCTGCGAGTGGTCGGGTGGAGATATGCATCGCGGTGGCGAACTGGGCGAGGGAACCAATGACCGGGGTCCCGAGCGCGCCCAGCGCGGCCGTCACCGGCGCGAGGAAACCACGGGCGGGGACATCAGGGGCGGCCGCATGGGGGTGACGTACAAGTACTTCGGCGCGCCCAACGGCGCGACCGCGGCCCGCGTCCCGATCTCCATGCGCCCCGAGGAGCTCGGCGGTGACGAACTCGGCATGGGCGGCATGTTCTCCAAGATCAAGCCGGAGACCATGGCCGCCATGGTCCTCACAGGTATAGAGGGCATACCGCTCCATAAGGTTCCGCCGCTGGAGCTTGTCGTCCTGCACCCCGACTACGCCGTGGTCAAGCTCCCCATGACCGTGGTCGACCCGCTGCGCGGGGTGGGCGAGGAGTCGGTCGGCGCGGCCGCCTTCATCTGGTCCACCGTCCCCGACCGCGGGGGCCCGCGCGACGCCTTCGCCGTCTACCAGCTCCTGCACGAGTGGCAGGACTTCAGCCACCGGCTGCACGAGGCGGGGCATCAGGCGTACTGCCTGGTGTGGCCGTAACGGTTCAGCGCGGACGCGGCGGCCCGTGCACGGCGGTGCCGGGCCGTCCGCCGGGCGGGGCCACCCAGGCCGTTCACGCGGCCCGGCCCTGCCCTGCCCGGCCCGCCCCGGCCCGCCCGTCACCACGTGGGACGGGCCGAGACACCCCCGTCGACGACCAGATCGTGTCCGGTGATCCAGGACGCCATCGGTGAGGCCAGGAAGACACAGGCGTCGCCCACGTCCTGGGGCCGCCCCAACCGCCCGGCGGGCGCCGCCTCTTGCCAGCGGCGCACCCCCTCGGGCCAGTCCTCCGCCAGCCCGGGGCGGGCGATCAGGCCGGGCGAGACGCTGTTGACGCGGATGCCGTAGGGCCCGTATTCCAGCGCGGCCGACCGGGCGTGCATCACCACCGCCGCCTTGGACGCGCAGTAGTGGGCGTGCCGCGGCGCCGGACGGTCCGCCTCGATCGAGGCGATATGGGTGACCGAGCCCCCCGCCGGCCCGGCCGTCCCCCCGCCGGCCCGCATCACGGCCACCGCGGCCTGGGTGCAGGCGAAGACGCTGTGCACCGTGGGATCCGCCACCGCCCGCCAGTCGGCGAGCGACATCGCCGCCAGCTCCTGCGTCGGCTGCACCCCCGCGTTGTTCACCAGCGCGGTGAGCCGCCCGCGCCAGCCGGCCGCCTCGGTCACCAGGCGGTGGCACTCCTCCTCGACGGCCAGATCGGCGCGCAGCGCCAGCGCACTCCCGCCGTCCGACTCGATCCGCTCGACCAGCGCCCGCGCCGCCTCGGCGCCCGTGCGGTAATGCACCACGACGGCGGCGCCCGCGGCGGCGAACCGCAGCGCGATCCCGCGGCCCAGGCCCCCGGAGGCGCCGGTGACCAGGGCGACCTGACCACGCAGATCGGGCAGCCCGGGGTCGCGGGCGGCGTCGTCCCGCTGCGGGGCTTCCCGGGTCATGGCCGGCTCAGCGCGGTGATCCGCGCCGCCTCCCGGGGGAAGCGCGCGGCCAGTGCGGCGGCGTCCCCGTGTTCGTAGTCCGCGAAGGTGAAGCCGGGTGCCATCGTGCAGCCGAAGAGCGTCCAGGCACCGCCGCCGGCGACCTCGGCGGCCATCCACGTACCGGCCGGCACCGTGAACTGGACGTGCTGCCCGCCCAGGACGTCCGGCCCGAGCACGACCGTACGGGCACCGCCGCCGCTGCCTTCCGCCAGCAGGAACAGGGTGAGCGGATCGCCCCGGTAGAAGTGCCAGATCTCGTCGGCGGGCAGGCGGTGCAGCGCGGAGAAGTCGTCCGGCTCGGCGGTCAGCAGCATCACGATGGCCGAGCCCTCGGGCCGCCCGTCGGGGCGCTCGGGCCCCGCCCAGGTACACCGGAAGCGCCCGCCCTCGCGGGGCAGCGGCGCCAGCCCGTAGAACTCGATCAGCGCTTCGGGCAGCGGGTCACGGGGCGTGTGCCGGTCGTCCATCTACGGGGCCGCCTCCCACTCATCACCGCCTACGGGCTGATCCTCCACCCTAGGCACGACGACGGCCCGCCACGGGGCACAATCGGGCCATGTCCGCCACCTCGCCCGACAGCCCGTCAGCAGCCGCCCCCGGCACGGCGTCCGGTGGGACGGCACCCCTGGACACAGCGGCCCTCTGGGAGACGGTCGACGAGATCGTGCACTGGCTCGACCGGGAGAGTGGGCTGCCGCCCGAACAGGAGCGGCTGCTGCGGCTGCTGAAGCTCTCGGAGGAGGCCGGTGAGGTCGCCCAGGCCGTCATCGGGGCCACCGGCCAGAACCCGCGCAAGGGCCACAGCCACACCTGGGACGAGGTGCACGGCGAGCTGTGCGACGTGATCGTCACGGCGATGGTGGCCCTGCGGACCCTGACGCCCGGCGCCCGCGGGGTGTTCGACGGGCATCTGCGGCGGATCGCGGCCCGGGTGCCGTCACCCCCGGACGGGAGCCACGACACACCGGCCCCCTGAGCCCCTCAACCTGCCGTCCACAACGGATCGCGGCCCGTCTCGGCCAGCAGTACCTCGAGGTCACCGGCGCCGGGCGGGACGGGGAGCGGTGCGGCGAAGACGTTCATCGTCCGTGCCGTGGGGCCCATCCGGTCGACCAGGGCGCGCAGTTCGGACACACAGCCGGCGGCCGGGGCGTACAGCTGCCCGGTCGCCCGCGCCACGTCCCAGGCGTGCACCGTCAGGTCCAGCAGCACCATCGCGCCGACGGTGCGCGCCGGCAGGTTCATCGCGCCGGTCAGCCCGTCCTCCGCGCCCGGCGCCGCCCAGGCTTCGACCAGCCGCGCCGTCTCGTCCGCGAACCGGTCGGGCCACCGCGCCCCGTACTCGCCGAGGCGGTCGGGGGTGCTGCCGAAGTCGGCGTCCTTCTTGGCGGCCAGCTCCTGGAAGGCGACGACCACCTGGAAGAGGTGGTTGAGCAGCGCCCGAACGTCGTACTCGGCGCAGGGCGTCGGCCGCCCCAGCTGGTCCTCGCCGACGCCGCGCAGGACGGGGAGCGCCGCCTCGCCCGCCGCGGCGAGCAGCGCGCTGACCGGCGGCGAGGGGCGGGCGGTGGGCGGCGTGCGGGGCGGTTCGACCGGGGTCCGCGCGGAACCCGCCGACTCGGCGCCGGGCGTGTCGCCCGGGAGGTCATTCGCGCTGTTCATACCATTTATGTCATTCATGCCGTTCATGTCGAGGACGCTACGGGCCACGGGGGGCGGTGGCTTGAAAAAACGCGACAGGCCCCCTCGCCCGCGCCGCGGACCGGCCTAGGATCCAGGACATGGCCGCTCCACGGCGCGACACCCGGGGCATCGTCGACGCCTCCGGGCTCTTCACGCGGGTGCAGTTCCGCCGCCGCACCCCCGCCGCGGCGCTGCGCCCCTATGTCGAGCACTACTGGCTGATCGACTGGGACCTGTCCGAGCCGTACGCCACCCATGTCGTTCCGCATCCGTGCGTGAACATCGTCTTCCAGCGGTACGCCGACCGCCCGGGCTTCGGGGAGGTCGCGGGGGCCGGGCGGGCGCTGTTCGCCCAGAAGCTGACGGGGCGCGGGCGGGTGTGCGGGGTGCAGTTCCGGCCCGGCGGGTTCCGGCCGTTCACCCCGGAGCGGCCGGCGACCGACTGGACGGACCGCCGGCTGCCGCTGGCGACCGTCTTCGGGTACACCGACGCCGACGCCCCCGCGGCCGCCGTGCTGGAGCCGGACGACGAGGACGCCCGGGTGGCCGCGCTCGACGCCGTGCTCACCCCGCTGCTGCGGGCCGGGCCGCCGGTCCTCGCCCAGGCCGGGCTCGCCATGCGGCTGGCCGACCGGATCCGTACCGACCGGACGATCCGCCGGGTCGCGGACTTCGCACGCTCCGAGGGCATGTCCCTGCGGGCGCTGCAACGGCTGTTCGCCGGATACGTCGGGGTCAGCCCCAAGTGGGTGGTGCTGCGCTACCGGGTGCACGAGGCGCTGGAGCGCGCCGCGTCCGACGCGGAGGTCGACTGGGCCGCGCTCGCCGCCGAGCTGGGCTACAGCGATCAGGCACATCTGATCCGCGAGGTCACCGCCACCGTCGGGGTCCCGCCGACGGCCTACCCGCGCTGAGCCGCCGGCCGCCCTGTCAGGGGTGTTCGGCGGTCAGATAGCGCTGGATGGTGGGCGCCAGCCAGGCCACGACCTCTTCGTGGCCGAGGTCCACGGCCGGCGGGAGATGCAGGACATAGCGGCACAGCGCCATGCCGAGGATCTGCGAGGCGATCAGCCCGGCGCGGGCCCGCGCCTCCTCGGGGACCGGGCAGACCGCGGCGAGAACCGGATTGATCTGCTCGGCGAACACCTCGCGCATCCGCTCCGCGCCCGCCTCGTTGGTGACGCCGACGCGCATCATCGCCGTCAGCGTCTCGTCGCACTCCCAGCGCTCCAGGAAGTGGCGGACGAGCCGGGTGCCGGCCTCGCCGCGCGGGACATGGGTGAGGTCGGGTGCGTGCACCTCGATGGTGGAGGCGGCGGCGAAGAGGCCCGCCTTGTTGCCGTAGTAGCGCATGACCATCGACGGGTCGATGCCCGCGTCCCCCGCGATGGCGCGGATGGTGGCGCGCTCATAGCCGTCCGCGGCGAAGCGGTCCCGGGCGGCGGCCAGGATCGCGGCCCGGGTGGCGGCGGAGCGGCGGGGGCGGGCGGTCCGCACCGCCGCGCCGGCTGCCGGAGCGGCGGAGTCTCCGGCGTCTCCGGCGTCACCGGTATCGCCGGAGTCGCCGGTATCGCCGGAGTCGCCGGAGTCGCCGGACGTGCCCGGCAGGACGGCTGCCAGCGCGTCTTCGGGCGCGGAGCCGGCGGCGAAGGGAGCATGTTCGGCCATGTCCACAACTGTAGGCCAACGGCTGTTGACATGCCAGACCGAGCCGCCCTACGCTTGCCAACAAGCGTTGACCAACATGCGTTGGCACGGTTGGTCACGGTTGCACGGTTGGCAGAGTTGCCACAGGGCACAGGAGGGCGGAAGCCATGGACGCCATGGATGCCAGGAACCCCGAGACCAGCGACAGCGGCCCCCGGAACGCGCCGGCGGAGGCGGCCCGCGGCACGGCCCGCGACGCGTCCCACGACACGGACGTCATCGTGGTGGGCGCAGGTCCGACCGGACTGCTGCTCGCCGGAGACCTCGCCGAGGCGGGGCTGGACGTCACCCTGCTGGAGCGCCGGCCCGGCAAGATCAGCAACCTCACCCGCGCCTTGGTGGTCCATGCCCGCACCCTGGAGCAGCTGGACGCCCGCGGCCTCGCCGACGAGCTGGTCGCCGGCGGCCATCCGCTCTCCTCGCTCCGCCTCTTCGGCGGCGCCACCGTCGACGCGTCCCTGCTCCGCTCCCGCTTCCCCTTCGTCCTGGTCACCCCGCAGTTCGAGGTCGAGCGGCTGCTGGAGCGGCGGGCCCGCCGGGCCGGTGTGACCTTCCGCCCCGACTCCGAGGTGCTCGGTCTCGACCAGGGCGCCGGGGGCGTGACGGTGCGGTTCCGCACCCCCGAGGGCCTCGGGAGCCTGCGCGCCGCCTACACCGTCGGCACCGACGGCGTCCGCAGCACCATCCGCGAGGCCATCGGCCAGCCCTTCCCCGGAAAGTCCGTGATCCGCTCCCTGCTGCTCGCCGATGTCCGGCTGGCCCGGGAGCCCGAGTCACCCTTCATCGTCAGTGCCGGCGGGGAGGCGTTCGCGCTGATCAGCTCGTTCGGTGACGGCTGGTATCGCGTCATCGGCTGGAGCCCCGACCACCAGGCCGACGACGACGCGCCCGCCGGCCTCGACGAGATCCGCGACATCACCCGGCGCGCCCTGGGCAGCGACTTCGGCATGCTGGAGACCCGCTGGATCTCCCGCTTCCACAGCGACGAACGCCAGGCCCCCGAGTACCGCGTCGGCCGGGTCTTCCTCGCCGGTGACGCCGCCCATGTGCACTCCCCCGCCGGCGGCCAGGGCATGAACACCGGCCTTCAGGACGCCGCCAACCTCAGCTGGAAGCTGGCCGCGGTGCTCCAAGGCCGCGCCCCCGAGAGCCTGCTCGACAGCTATCAGACCGAGCGTCACCCGGTGGGCAAGGCGGTGCTGCGCAGCAGCGGCGCCCTGGTCCGGCTCGCCCTGATGCAGTCCGCCCCCGGCCGCGTCGCCCGCGCCCTCGCCACCCAGCTCCTCCGCCGTCTGCCGCCGCTGGCCGGCCGCGCCATCCTCACCATCTCGGGCCTCGGCATCGCCTACCCCGCCGGGCCCGGCGCCCATCGGCTGGCCGGCCACCGTGCCCCCGATATCCGGCTGGCCGACGGCAGCCGCCTCTATGAGGTCCTCCGCCAGGGCAGGTTCGTCCTGATCACCCCCGCCGACGAGCCCGGCAGCGAACCCGGCAGCGTGCGCCCCGCCCACGAGTCCAGCAGCGCCCACCCCACCGACGACCGCCCCGTGATCGTCCACTGGCGCGGCGCCCGCCGCACGGCCGTCCTGGTGCGTCCCGACGCCTATGTCGCCTGGGCCACCGACGCCACCGCCCCTGCCGAGCGCGCCCACGCGCTCCGTACCGCCCTTCGGCACTGGACCGCTGCCGAGTCCGGGGACGACGGCCCCATAGCCGGCGCCCTCACCCCGTCAGGACATGCCGCAGATATGCCCGCGGGTCGCTGAGATAGCGCCGCCAGTGGTCGACCAGCCCCAGCTCCGACCACTGCACACGCCGCATCCCGTGCTCGCCGACCTCCACGATCTCGGCACCGGGCAGCGCGGTCAGCAGCGGGGAGTGGGTGGCGCAGATGATCTGTGCGCCACCGCTCGCCAACTCGTCCATCAGCCCCACCAGTTCCAGGCAGGAGGAGAAGGACAGGGCCGCCTCCGGCTCGTCCCTCACATACAGGCCGCGCTGCGAGAACCGCTCACGGAAGGCCAGCAGAAAGCCCTCCCCGTGGCTCATCTCGTCCGGCGACCGGGACAGCCGCTTCGACCTCCGCTCGCCGTTCAGCGCTTCCAGCGCCGTCTCGGCCCGCAGAAAGAACCCCCGCCGGCGGGCCCTCGGCCCGCGGATCATCTCGCGCCCCTCCCGCGTCGGGTCGAACCGCATCAGCCCGCCGAGCAGCGACCGCCTCCCGCGAGCCGGCGTACCGGTAGCCGGCCGAGCCGCCGTAGGAATCCAGCCCGAACCCTTCCGCCAGCGCCTCGGCCGGCGTCGGCTTCCCCGAACCGTTCTCCCCGACCAGAAAGGTGACCGGAGCGCGGAAGGTCAGCCCCTCCTCGGCCAGCCGGCGCACGCACGGCACCGTCCAGGGCCAGCCGTCCTCGGCCGCCCCCTAGCCCTCCGGAAGGTTCACGTAAGCCCGCTCGATCAGCATGCCCTCGAAGTTCTCACACCCCACTGACACGGATCCGAGCCTGAGCAGGCGCTTTGTCCGTACGCTTTCCGCATGGTGATCGCCCGTTCCGTCGCCCTCTTCGTCGTCGCCGCCCTCTTCGAGATCGGCGGCGCCTGGCTGGTGTGGCAGGGCGTCCGCGAACACAAGGGCTGGGTCTGGATCGGCGCCGGCGTGCTCGCGCTGGGGCTCTACGGCTTTGTCGCCACCCTCCAGCCGGACGCCAATTTCGGTCGGATTCTCGCCGCGTACGGCGGCATCTTCGTCGCCGGATCGCTGGCCTGGGGCGCGGTCGCCGACGGCTACCGCCCCGACCGCTGGGACATCCTGGGCGCACTGATCTGCCTGGCCGGAATGGCCGTGCTCATGTACGCCCCCCGAGGTCGCTGAACACCCCCACCTATCCTGGCCGGACACCCCGCACCCATGAGGAGCGGGGACCCCACCCCATCGCCCCGAGGAGAGCCGCATGACCGCCGAGGCCCGTACCGCCGTCGTCACCGGAGCGAGCAGCGGCATCGGAGCGGCCACCGCGCGAGCGCTGGCCGCGGCCGGCTATCACGTGGTGCTCACCGCCCGCCGCAAGGAGCGCATCGAGGCGCTCACCGCCGAGTTGCCGCACGCCGAGGCCTACCCGCTCGACGTCACCGACCGCGCCGCCGTCGACGCCTTCGCGGCCACGCTCGACCGCTACCCCTCCCTCGACGTCCTGGTCAACATCGCCGGCGGTGCCTACGGCGCGGAGCCGGTCGCCAGCGGCGACCCCGCCGACTGGCGCGCCATGTACGAGGTCAACGTGCTGGGCGTGCTCCACATGACCCAGGCACTGCTGCCCGCGCTCACCGCCTCCGGCGACGGCACCGTCGTCGTACTGTCCTCCACCGCGGGCCTCGGCACCTACGAGGGCGGCGGCGGTTATGTCGCGGCCAAGCACGGCGCGCACGTCATCGCCGAGACCCTCCGTCTGGAGCTGTGCGGGGAGCCGGTGCGCGTCATCGAGGTCGCCCCGGGCATGGTCAGGACCGACGAGTTCGCCACCACCCGCTTCCGTGGCGACACCGCCAAGGCCGCCAAGGTCTACGAGGGCGTCGACCAGCCGCTCACCGCGGAGGATGTCGCCGACACCGTCGCCTGGGCGATCACCCGCCCCGCCCACGTCAACATCGACCTGCTGGTGGTCCGCCCGCGCGCCCAGGCCTCCAACTCCAAGGTGCACCGCACCACATGAGCCCCGGGGCGGCGGCCCGGCACCACCGGCGGCACCACCGGCGACGCCCCGGCAACGCAAAAACGGCGCGGCGCACCCAGCGCCGCGCCGTCACTCCGTCCCTGGGACCGTCCCTGGGACCGTCCCTCGGACCGCCCCTCTGTTCGTCCGCCGGTCGATCCGTCCGTCGCCCCCGCTCAACCCTTCACACACACCACCTGCTTGAGCTGGGCGACGACCTCCACCAGGTCCCGCTGCTGCTCCATGACCTTCTCGATCGGCTTGTAGGCGCCCGGGATCTCATCGATCACCCCGGAGTCCTTCCGGCACTCCACGCCCCGCGTCTGCTCCATCAGATCCTGCGTGGAGAACCGCTTCTTCGCGGCGTTCCGGCTCATCCTGCGGCCGGCGCCGTGGGAGGCGGACTGGAAGCTCGCGGCGTTCCCCAGCCCCTTGACGATGTACGAGCCGGTGCCCATCGAGCCCGGGATGATGCCGTACTCGCCACTGCCCGCCCGGATCGCGCCCTTACGGGTCACCAGCAGATCCATGCCGTCGTAGCGCTCCTCCGCGACATAGTTGTGGTGGCAGGAGATCACCGGCTCGAAGACCGGCTTGGCCTTCTTGAACTCCTTGCGGACCACGTCCTGGAAGAGCGCCATCATCACGGCCCGGTTGTGCTTGGCGTACTCCTGCGCCCAGAACAGGTCGTTGCGGTACGCCGCCATCTGCGGGGTGTCCGCGATGAAGACGGCGAGATCGCGGTCGACCAGGCCCTGGTTGTGCGGCAGCTTCTGCGCCTGCCCCATGTGGAACTCGGCCAGCTCCTTGCCGATGTTCCGGGAGCCGGAGTGCAGCATCAGCCACACCGCGCCGGCGTCATCGAGGCAGAACTCGATGAAGTGGTTGCCGCTGCCGAGCGACCCCATCTGCTTGGTCGCCCGCTCCTGCCGGAACCTGACCGCCTCGGCCACGCCCCCGAACCGCGCCCAGAAGTCGTCCCACCCCGCGGTCGGGAAGCCGTGCAGCCGCCCGGGGTCGACCGGGTCGCCATGCATCCCCCGGCCCACCGGAATGGCCTGCTCGATCTTCGAGCGGAACCGGGACAGGTCGCCGGGCAGGTCATTGGCGGTGAGCGAGGTCTTGACCGCGCTCATCCCGCAGCCGATGTCGACGCCGACCGCCGCCGGGCAGACCGCGCCGCGCATGGCGATCACCGAACCGACCGTGGCGCCCTTGCCGTAGTGCACGTCCGGCATCACGGCCAGGCCCTTGATCCACGGCAGGGTGGCGACGTTGCGCAGCTGCTGCATGGCTACGTCCTCGACCCCGGCCGGGTCCGTCCACATGCGGATCGGAACCTGGGCACCAGGCACCTCGACGTAGGACATAACTCCCTCATTCCCCCGAATTTATGAAAAACGCAAAAGCCGGACAAGTTATCCGATCTTGGACGGCGGACCGGCGTAGGCGGCAAGACGTGCGATAGACATTGTGTCCATCGGCCGCCGACCGGCGGCAACCAGATTTCCCAGGGAAGGAGCCGCGAGCGATGCCACGCAAGTCGTTCGTACCCGGTGCCGCGCTGGTGGCGGCCGCGGCGCTGACCGTCGGCCTCGCCGGCTGCAGCGGCGGCTCCAGCCCGGACGGCAGCGGCGCCGACGCCAAGGGCGGGAGCGCCGCCAGCTCGAATCCGGCCGCCGAACCGGGCCGCTACCAGACCCTCCCCGAGGCCTGCGGGCTGCCCTCGCACAGCGCCATCCGCGGCATGCTGCCCGGCGACGACACGTCGCTGTCGCACGACGAGGCCGACAAGCTCTACCGCGGCCAGGCCGACATCACCTACGACACCGACCGCCGCGTCGGCTGCCGCTGGACCCGCGAGACCACCGCCGGCACCCGCCACATCGGCCTCGACATCCAGCGCGTGGTGTCGTACGACAACGCCGTCAGCGATGACGACAAGGCGCAGGAGATCTACGACACCAAGGAGCAGGCCGCACAGATACCGTCCGGCGCCGGCTCCCCGTCACCCGCCTCGCCGTCCCCGTCCGCCCCGAAGGGCAAGGACAAGGGCACCGAAGCCGTCACGAACAGCGCCCCGGACACGAAGGGGAAGGACCCGTCCGGCAGCCCCTCGCAGTCCTCCGACCCGAGCGCGGAGCCGAGCGGCTCGACCGCCCCCCGCGTCCTGGACGACCTCGCGGACGACGCCTTCCTCAATGACAAATTGGTCACAGCGGACTCCGGGGTGCACCGGGACGTCACTGTGGTCTTTCGCACGTCGAATGTGATCGTGACGCTCACGTACGACCAGTGGTCGACGGACAAGACGATGTTGCCGGACAGCCAGGAACTGCAGGACAAGGCCCGTTCGCTGGCCGGTGAGCTCTCCGACAGCCTCAGCGAATAGTCCGGATCACGCACCTTGACCGACTCGCCACACAAGGCGAAGAAGCGCCCGTTTTGGGCTGCGTACTCATCGACAGGAATCGGTCACCCACCCCGCCGCGCCGCGTACCGTGCCGTCTAGCCCTGCCCGTAGACGGGACGGGGCGGGCCTCAAGGCCGGCCATGCCGACCCGACGACGAACAGCGAAGGAACCATGCACCGTTCAGCCAAGCGACTCGCCAGCCTTCTCACCTGCGCAGCAGTTCCGGTGCTGCTCGTCGCCGGCTGCTCCGGCTCGAACAGCGACAGCTCCGGTGACGCCTCCGCCTCCGCCCCCTCCAGCAGCGCCAAGTCCTCCGCGCCGACCGTCACGCCCGCGAAGTTCAAGAAGCTGCCGAACCCGTGCCAGGCGTTCTCCAAGGACAACGTCAAGAAGATGCTGCCCAAGGTGAAGGACGCCTCCGGGAACCAGGGCAACTCCTCGGACAACACCGCCCACGGCACCTGCTCGTGGACCAGCTCCGACGAGAACGGTGTCGACGGCACCCAGTTCCGCTGGCTGGACATCGGCTTCCAGCGCTACGACTCCGACACCGGCGTCGGCTCCGGCGAGCAGCGCGCCACGGACTTCTACACCAAGCAGGTCAGCGACGCGAAGGACACCAAGGGCGCCAAGAAGCTGTCGGCCGTCAAGACCTCCGGCACCGGCGACGAGGCGACCGCGATCACCTACGACGTGAAGAAGGAGGGCAATGACTTCAAGAACACCACGGTCATCGCCCGCACCTCCAACATCGTCGTCACGATCAACTACAACGGTGCCGGTCTGGCGGGCGCGGACGCTCCCCAGGGCGCCGATCTGCTCAAGCAGGCCCAGGCCGCCGCCAAGGAAGCCGTCGCCTCCGCCGCCAAGGCCAACGGCTGACCCACCGGAAGGGGCCGCACCGTCCACCGGTGCGGGCCCTCCCGTCCGCCTCCGCGTGAGGGGGCGCCACCACGTGTGAGCACCCCTTTCACAGGGCCCCGCCCCTACCGGCACACGACCCTCCGTACGCATGTGCCAGGCTGTCGCTCGCAACAGACCGACTGGGAGGGGTCCTCGGGTGGCCGCGCCGCTGAAGCTGACACGCACACACCGGATACTCATCGGAGTAGTCATCGCCGGCGCGGTCGTGATCGCCGGCATCGGCTTCGCCGGCTCCTACACGGCCGTGCGGGCACTCGCCCTCAAGAAGGGCTTCGGCACCTTCTCGTACTTCTTCCCGCTCGGCATCGACGCGGGCATCTGTGTCCTGCTCGCCCTGGATCTGCTGCTGACCTGGATCCGCATGCCCTTCCCGCTGCTGCGGCAGGCGGCGTGGCTGCTGACGGTCGCGACGGTGGCCTTCAACGCCGCGGCGGCGTCCGATCCCCTGGGCATGGGCATGCATGCCGTCATCCCCGTGCTGTTCGTCGTCACCGTCGAGGCCGCCCGGCACGCCGTCGGGCGGATCGCCGACATCACCGCGGACAAGCACATGGAGGGGGTGCGCATCACGCGCTGGCTGCTGTCGCCCCTCCCGACCTTCCTGTTGTGGCGGCGGATGAAGCTGTGGGAGCTGCGCTCCTACGACGCGGTGATCAAGCTGGAGCAGGAACGGCTCGTGTACCAGGCACGCCTGCGTTCCCGATTCGGACGGGGCTGGCGCCGCAAGGCTCCCGTGGAGTCCCTGATGCCGCTGCGGCTCGCGCGGTACGGGGTGCCGCTGGCGAAGACCGCTCCCGAGGGGCTTGCCGCGGCGGGCATCGCACCGCAGCTGCTGCCGGCGGCGCCACCGCAGCCCGCGCCGCCCGCGCCGCCCGCTCCGGAGCCGGCGCCCCAGGGGATGCCGGCCCAGGGAATGCCGAGCCAGGGAATGCCGAGCCAGTGGTTCGCGGCGCCGCAGCAGGTGACCTACCAGGGCGACTACGACCCGGCGTTCGTCCCGGAGCAGGAGCATCGGCCCTCCTACGACGAGCACCGGCAGCTGCCGACGCCCGAGCAGGGCCCGCTACCGGCGCCGCGCACGCCGGACCCCGAACCCCCGGTCCCGGTACCGAACGGCGCAGGGGGGACCCGTCCGCTCGGCAAGGGCACTCCGCGGACAAAACCGCAGGCAGCACCGCAGGCAGAACCGCAGACCGACCCGGAGCCTGCTGCCCGGCCACCGGCCGCGACGCCGGGCGACGAGGACCTGTACCAGGTGTACCGGCACTCGATAGAGGGCGAGGGCATGCCGACAGCGGGCGCGTTCGCGGCCAACCTGGAGGCACAGTTCGGGTTCCGTCCGCGGCCGCGCGACCTGAACCGCTACATGGAGCAGTTCAGCGACCGCCTCAACGCGGAGCTGATGGAGGAGCACATCGCGTAACGCACCCGCGCACGGCTCCGGCCTGCGGGAGCCGGCCCCGGGATGCCTTCTCCCCGGGGCCACCCCCTTTTCACCGGTGGGACGCGGCCGCGCCCACGGACCTGCGACGCGGCCTGCGCCTCACCCGCAACAGCCCACCGGCGGACGCCTCATCCTCCGAGCAGCTTGCGCACCCGGTCGGCGCCGACGGCCAGCAGCAGGGTGGGCAGCCGCGGCCCGGTGTCCCGGCCGACCAGGAGGTTGTAGAGGAGGGCGAAGAAGGCGCGCTGGGCGACCTTCAGCTCCGGCGTCGGCTTGGCGTCCGGCTCCAGGCCCGCCTGGACCTTCGGCACGCCGTAGACCAGCGTGGTCAGCCCGTCCAGCGACCAGTGCGTGTCGAGACCGTCCAGCAGCAGCCGCAGCGAGCCGCGGGCCTGCTCGTCGAGGGTGGCCAGCAGCTCCTCGGCGGGCTCGTCGCGGACGATGGTGCGCTGCTCGGCCGGGACCTGGGTGTTGATCCAGTGCTCGGCCTTGTCGAGCCGCGGGCGGGTCTCGTCCAGGGACGTGACGGGGTTGGCCGGGTCCAGCTCACCGAGGATCCGCAGCGTCTGCTCGTCATGGCCCGCGGTGATGTCCGCGACCGAGGCGAGCGTGCGGTACGGCAGCGGGCGCGGGGTGCGCGGCAGCTCACCGGCGGCGGTCCGGGCCGCGCGGGAGTGCGCGGCGGCGTCGGCCGGCAGCGCGGTGCCGTCCACGACCTTGGACTCCAGCTTGTCCCACTCGTCGTAGAGCCGCTGGATCTCCTGGTCGAAGGCGATCTTGAAGGACTGGTTGGGCCGGCGGCGCGCATAGAGCCAGCGCAGCAGCGGCGCCTCCATGATCTTCAGCGCGTCGCCCGGCGTCGGCACCCCGCCGCGCGACGAGGACATCTTGGCCATGCCGCTGATGCCGACGAAGGCGTACATGGGACCGATCGGCTGGTCGCCGCCGAAGATCTCGCGGACGATCTGGCCGCCGACGACGAAGGACGAGCCGGGCGAGGAGTGGTCGACGCCGGACGGCTCGAAGAGCACGCCCTCGAAGGCCCACCGCATCGGCCAGTCGACCTTCCAGACCAGCTTGCCGCGGTCGAACTCGCTGAGCCGGACCGTCTCGCCGAAGCCGCACTCCGTGCAGGTGTAGGCGAGTTCGGTGCTCTCGTCGTCGTACGAGGTGACCGTGGTCAGGTCCTTCTCGCACCGCTCGCAATAGGGCTTGTACGGGAAGTAGCCGGCCGAGCCGCCGCTGCCGTCGTCCTCGCCGGCCGCGCCCGAGCCCTCGGCGGCCTCCAGCTCGGCCTCGTCGACGGGCTTCTGCGACTTCTTGGCCGGGGCCTTCTTCGTGCGGTACTGGCCGAGGATCGCGTCGATGTCCGCGCGGTGCTTCATCGCGTGCAGGATCTGCTCGCGGTAGACACCGGAGGTGTACTGCGCGGTCTGGCTGATGCCGTCGAACTCCACGCCCAGCTCGGCGAGCGCCTCGGCCATGGCGGCCTTGAAGTGCTCCGCCCAGCTCGGGTACGCCGAACCGGCCGGGGCCGGCACCGAGGTCAGCGGCTTGCCGATGTGCTGGGCCCAGGACTCGTCGACGCCCGGGACACCGGCCGGGACCTTGCGGTAGCGGTCGTAGTCGTCCCAGGAGATGAGGTGGCGGACCTCGTACCCGCGGCGGCGGATCTCGTCGGCGACGAAATGCGGGGTCATGACCTCGCGGAGGTTACCGAGGTGGATCGGGCCGGACGGGCTCAGGCCCGAGGCGCAGACGATCACCGGTGCGGAGGACCCGGCTGTCGCTTTGCCCGGGGCGCGGCGCTCCGCCTCGGCAATGACCTCGTCGGCGAACCTGGAGACCCAGTCGGTCTCGGTGCTCTGCTGAGCCACGATCGGCCCTTCCTCTTCCTGGTGAATCCCCATTGCGCCGTCCTGCGCGCGGACGCACAAAAGCCTGACGGTGCCCATTGTCCCAGACGGAAAATCAGTGGTAGTGCCGTGGGATACTCAGGAGCAAACCCCTTCCACCCCAACGACACCTCCCTTCTGGAAGAGAGCACCTCTCCATGGCCTCGGTCACCTCCCTCGCAGCCTCGGTCCATCAGCGCGTCGCGGACGCCCTCTCGGCAGCCCTGCCGGAGGCCGGCGCCGCCGACCCGCTGCTGCGACGAAGCGACCGGGCCGACTTCCAGGCCAACGGCATGCTGGCGCTGGCGAAGAAGCTCAAGGGCAATCCGCGGGAGCTGGCGACCAAGGTCGTCGCGGAGATCGGCGAGAACCCCCTCTTCAAGGAGGTCGAGGTCTCCGGCCCCGGCTTCCTCAACATCACGGTCACCGACCGGGCGATCATCCAGACGCTGGACGCGCGCGCCGCCGACGACCGGCTCGGCGTCCCGTTCAAGGAGCAGCCCGGCGTCACGGTCATCGACTACGCCCAGCCGAACGTCGCCAAGGAGATGCACGTCGGGCACCTGCGCTCAGCGGTCATCGGCGACGCCCTGCGCCACATGCTGGACTTCACCGGTGAGCGGACGATCGGCCGGCACCACATCGGCGACTGGGGCACCCAGTTCGGCATGCTCATCCAGTACCTGATCGAGAACCCCGGCGAGCTGGCCCCGGCGGCCGACGTCGACGGCGAGCAGGCGATGAGCAACCTCAACCGCGTCTACAAGGCCTCGCGCGCCGTCTTCGACTCCGACGAGCAGTTCAAGGAGCGGGCCCGGAAGCGGGTCGTGGCGCTCCAGTCCGGCGACGCGGAGACCCTCGCCCTGTGGCAGCGGTTCGTGGACGAGTCGAAGGTCTACTTCTACTCGGTCTTCGAGAAGCTGGACATGGAGATCCGCGACGACGAGATCGTCGGCGAGTCCGCGTACAACGACATGATGGCCGAGACGGCGCGGCTGCTGGAGGAGTCGGGCGTCGCCGTCCGCTCCGAGGGCGCGCTGGTGGTCTTCTTCGACGAGATCCGCGGCAAGGACGACCAGCCGGTGCCGCTGATCGTGCAGAAGGCGGACGGCGGCTTCGGCTACGCGGCCTCCGATCTCTCCGCGATCCGCAACCGCGTCTTCGACCTGAAGGCGACGACGCTCTTGTACGTCGTCGACGTCCGCCAGTCGCTGCACTTCCGGATGGTCTTCGAGACGGCCCGCCGGGCGGGCTGGCTGACCGACGGCATCACGGCGCACAACATGGGCTACGGCACGGTCCTCGGTGCGGACGGCAAGCCGTTCAAGACCCGTGCGGGCGAGACCGTGCGCCTGGAGGACCTGCTCGACGAGGCGGCCGGGCGGGCGACGACGGTGGTGCGCGAGAAGGGCGCGGCGGTCGGTCTGACCGAGCAGGAGATCATCGAGAACGGCGCGCAGGTCGGCATCGGCGCGGTGAAGTACGCGGACCTGTCGACGTCGGCCAGCCGGGACTACAAGTTCGACCTGGACCAGATGGTGTCGCTCAACGGCGACACGTCGGTGTACCTCCAGTACGCCTACGCCCGTATCCGGTCGATCTTCCGCAAGGCCGGTGACGCGGCCCCCGCGGCACACCCGGAGCTTCCGCTCGCCCCGGCGGAGCGGGCGCTGGGCCTGCACCTCGACCAGTTCGGCGAGGTGCTCGCCGAGGCCGCCGCCTCGTACGAGCCGCACAAGCTCGCCGCGTACCTCTACAGCCTCGCCTCGCTCTTCACGACCTTCTACGACCAGTGCCCGGTCCTGAAGGCGGAGGGCGGGCCGGACCAGGTCGCGGGCCGGCTGTTCCTCTGCGACCTGACCGCCCGCACCCTCCACCAGGGCATGGCTCTGCTCGGAATCCGTACGCCCGAGCGCCTCTGAGCCCGCCGTCGCCTAGGCTCCGGCCCCAACGGCCCCGTACAACGCAGCTGTTGTACGGGGCCGCTCCGTTTTTTCACCATGGAGGGGCAGGACAGCGATGTACGAGAACAGCGGGACCGGCGCCGTGCCGACGCGGCGGGCCTTGCTCGGAACGGGAGCCGGACTGCTGGCGGCCGGTCTGCTGGCGGGTTCGGCCGGGCCCGCCGCCGCACAGGACCGGGCGCCCACCGCCACGAAGGACCCGTCCTCCGCCACCGGTGACGTTCATGCGGCCCTGCGCCGTCTGGAGCGGGCACACCGCGCGCGGGTCGGCGCCTTCGCGCACAACACCGTCACCGGCGCCACGGTCGCCTACCGCGCCGACACCCGCGTCCCCCTCTGCTCGGTCTTCAAGACCCTCGCCGTCGGGGCGGTGCTGCGCGATCTCGACCACCACGGGGAGACGCTCGCCCGCCGCATCCACTACACACGCGCCGACCTCATCGCCAACTCCCCCGTCACCGCCGCCCACCTCGCCACCGGCATGACGGTCGCCGAGCTGTGCGCCGCCGCCGTCCAGCGCAGCGACAACACCGCGGCCAACCTCCTGCTGCGGGAACTCGGCGGCCCCACCGCCGTCACCGACTTCGCCCGCTCCCTCGGCGACCGCGCCACCCGCCTCGACCGCTGGGAGCCGGACCTCAACTCGGCCGAGCCCTGGCGCAGGACGGACACCACCACCCCCGCCGCCATCGGCCGCACCTTCGCCCGGCTGCTGGTGGGCGACGCGCTCACGCCGGCCGACCGGGCCCGGCTGACGGCCTGGATGAAGGCCAACGAAACGAACACGGACCGCTTCCGCGCCGGACTGCCCCGGGACTGGACCATCGCCGACAAGACGGGCACCGGCTCGTACGGCACCGCCAACGACGTGGGCGTGGCCTGGACCCCGGACGGCACCCCGATCGTGCTGGCCGTGCTGACGGGCAGCGCCGAGCAGGCCGCGCCCAGCGACGATCCGCTGGTCGCGGGCGTGACGAGGGTGCTCGCGCGGGCCGTGACGGGCTGAGCCGCGGGGAGGTCCGCCGGAGGCCGGCCCGGCCGGGGAGGGGTCAGGGCATGTGCTTGCGCGCCGCGTCCTTGGTCTTCTCGCTCGCGTCCAGCCCGTGCCCGGCGGACTTCTCGGCCTTGCCCTCGGCCTCGAGCTTGCGGTTGTGCGTGGCCCGGCCGACGACTTCCTTCATGGCGCCGATGGCCTGGGCGCCCTTGGCCTGCATCTTGCGCTTGGCGGTCATGGTTACCCGCTCCTCGGTCGGTCGGGGTCTTCCTTGACAACCGGTGCGTGCCCGGCAGGCGGCGGTCAAAACGTGGTGGCAACGACAAAGCTCCCGCCCCGGAATCCGGGGCGGGAGCAGCGGCGAACGGTGCGCCGGGCGCCTCACAGGCCCTGCGCGACCTCCGTCGCCCAGTACGTCAGGATCATGTCCGCACCGGCCCGCTTGATGCCGGTCAGCGCCTCCAGGATCGCCTTGTCGCGGTCGATCCAGCCCTTCTCGGCGGCCGCCTCGATCATCGCGTACTCACCGGAGATCTGGTACGCGGCGACGGGCACGTCCACCGAGTCCGCGATCTTCGCGAGGACGTCGAGGTACGGCAGCGCCGGCTTGACCATCACCATGTCGGCGCCCTCGTCGAGGTCGAGCGCCAGCTCGCGCAGCGACTCCCGGACGTTCGCCGGGTCCTGCTGGTAGGTCTTCCGGTCGCCCTGGAGCGAGGAGCCGACGGCCTCACGGAAGGGCCCGTAGAACGCGGAGGAGTACTTCACGGTGTAGGCGAGGATCGACACGTCCTCGTGCCCGGTCTGGTCCAGGGCGTCCCTGACCACACCGACCTGGCCGTCCATCATCCCGCTGGGGCCCACGGTGTGAACGCCCGCGTCGGCCTGCACCTGCGCCATCTCGGCGTAGCGCTCCAGCGTCGCGTCGTTGTCGACCCGCCCGTCCGCGTCCAGCACGCCGCAGTGGCCGTGATCGGTGTACTCGTCCAGGCACAGGTCCGACATGATCACGAGATCGTCGCCGACCTCGGCCCGCACGTCCCGGATCGCCAGCTGCAGGATGCCGTCCGGATCCGTGCCCGCCGTGCCGAGGGCGTCCTTCTTCTCGTCCTCGGGCACCCCGAACAGCATGATCCCGGCGACCCCCGCCTCGACCGCCTCCACGGCGGCCTTGCGCAGCGTGTCACGCGTGTGCTGGACGACGCCCGGCATCGCGGAGATCGGCACCGGCGCGCTGATCCCCTCGCGCACGAACGCGGGCAGGATCAGATCGGCCGGGTGCAGCCGGTGCTCCGCGACCATCCGCCGCATGGCGGGGGTGGTCCGCAGGCGCCGCGGCCGCGCCCCTGGGAAGCTTCCGTACTTCGTCATACCGCCCACGCTACGCCCGCCGTACACCTGCCTTTGCCGACGTGTCGTCGGAGCGGACGGGTCCGGAAACCGGCCCGCTCAGGCCGCCACGGCGGGATCGGCGGGCGCCGGCTCACTCCGGCAGTCCCGGCAGCACCCGGGCTCCCGCGCACGGAACGCGCGCTCGCAGCCGTCGCAGGTCTGGAACGGCTCCGGACCGGGTGAGCCACGGTCGTTCGTATCAGGGGCGGCCTCGCGCCCCGGGGGCAGCGGCGGCGGAAGCATCTCCCGGAGGCGGTGCGCGAGCAGCCCCGCCGGGTTCTTCAGCTCGGACGGGAGAGCGGCGGTCAGCGTGCGGTGGACGGCCGCCGCCGTGGCGCCGTTCTCGAACCAGGTGGCCACGGCGGAGGCCAGGCGCCGCACGTCTCGCCCGGAGAGGGTGAGCCGGTCATCGGTCCGGCGCAGCGCCGCGAGGAGGGCGCGGGCCGTGACCTGGTGCGCGTCGGGGGCCGCCTCGGGGACGCTTTCCGGGTCAGGGTCAGGGACGGGCTCCGGGGCGGGTTCAGGGATGGCTTCAGGGGCGTGTTCCGGCACCGGCGGGGCGGACGGCGGCGGCTGTGGCACGCGCGCCGCGCGGGGCTCCTCCGGGACGCCAGGAGCGTGATGGGCGTACGTACGGGTGAGCACGCGGCCGTCGGCGGTCCGCTCCCGCACCCGCTCGACATAGCCGTACGCCTCCAACTCCCGCAGGGCGAAGGCGATCCGGTCCCGCCCCTCGGGGAAACGGGCGGCGAGGCTGCGGATGTCGACGGCGGCGCCCTCGGGCAGCGACAGGATGTGGGTGCCCACCCCGATCGCGGTCAGGGACAGCTCGCGGTGCTGGGCGAGGTGGTTGCCGATGATCGTGTACCGGTCCGGCTGGTACGGCCGGATGTGGGACACCCCGCTGTGGGCGGCACTTCGCCGAACACGGGGATACGGGCGCGCGGCGGCGCTAGGCTTTTGCTCAGCCATCGGGAAGGTCTCGTCTTCCTCTGTGGTCAGGCCCTCGCATTGGGATTGCCGTCCCGGCGGGGGCCGTCGCATGTCTGTGGTTGTCAGGCCCGAGACTGCCCACCCAAGTCGCCCGCGCGCCAGCCGAGTTGAGCTGGTTCACCCCCATGGGTGACGTACGCGGGGTTTGGTGGGTGGGGAAGGTTCTTTCCCGGGGTTCTCTGTCTTTGGCAGCCCGCCGCACCGTCGCCCGGCCCACCGGCTCCCGCGTCTCCGGGCTCCGGTTCAGCCCTCGGCAGCCGGACCGAGAGCCAGCTCCGCCCACACGGTCTTGCACGGCACCGGCCCCTCCTCGACGCCCCACCGGTCCGCCGTCTCCGCGACGAGCAGCAGCCCGTGCCCGGACTCGGCCAGGGCGCCGCGGCCGTCCGACGCACGGACGGGCAGCCGGTCACCGCGGGTGTCGGTCACCTCGATACGGAGCGTAGCGGGCGGGACGACGGCGAGAGTGAGCCGGAAACTCCGCCCGGCGACGCGGCCGTGCTGCACCGCGTTCGCCGCCAGCTCGGCAACAAGCAGCCGGGCCGGGTCGAAGGGCAGCCCCCACGAGGCCAGTTGCTCCACGGCCAGAAGGCGCGCCAGCCGTGCTCCCCGGGGCGTGGCGGAGAGCGGAACGGAGTACCGGAGCGCCTGGGCGGGGTCCGTCGCGAGACCGGTAACGGAACTGCTGATTCGGGTGATTCGCTGATTCACGTCACACAGAGTGGTCGTGCGTATCTAGCCTGAGAAGGGCTGACACCCGTGCTCACGGTGACTGTCCGGCTGTGGTCCGGCTCTGTCCGGGTCGTCCGGGGTGACGGGTCACGGGCGACCGGAGTTGGACGCGTACGGCTCGGCGGAGGGGCGGCGGCAGACGTGGATGACTGGGACACGGGAATGGACGACGACGAGGCCAGTGCGGTCATGAAGGCCGTGGCCCGGCAGGTGAAGCTCTGGCGGGAGGCGGCCGGCCTCACCCAGACGGAATTGGGCGCGGCGATCGGGTACGGGGAGGAGATGGTCTCCTCCGTGGAGCGCGGCCGCCGGATCCCCCGGCCGGAGTTCCTGGACCGCACGGACGAGGTGACGGGCGCGGACGGCAAGGTCGCGGCACTGAAGGCGGACGTGGCCGCGATCCGGTACCCGAAGAAGGTACGGGACTTGAAGAAGCTGGAGGCGGAGTCGGTCGAGCTGTGCGCGTACAACAACTCGGTGATTCATGGGTTGTTGCAGACGGATGAGTACGCACGCGCGGTGATCGGAAACCGGCAGCCGCCCTTCCCGCAGAGCGAGATCGAGCGGCGCGTGGCCGGTCGCATGGACCGCCAGGGGATCATCAGCACCACAACAGGATTGCCGGTGCTCAGCTTCGTCCAGTGCGAGGCGACGTTGCGGCGGTGCACCGGGGGCACAATGGTCCTGCGCAGACAGCTCGAACGGTTGTTGGAGGTCGGGCAGTTGTCGAACGTGTCGATCCAGGTCCTGCCCCTGCGTCGCGAAGAGAACGCGGGGCTTGACGGGCCGTTCCAGCTGCTCAGGCTGAAGGATGGCTCCACCGTCGGGCACAGCGAGAGCCAGCTCGTCAGCCGGGTGATCTCCAATCCCAAAGAGCTCCAGATCCTCGAATTGCGCTATGGCATGATCCGGGCGCAGGCGCTCACCCCACGGGAGTCGCTTGCCTTCATCGAGAAAGTGCGGGGAGAGACATGACACTCAAGCCCTCCGGCGGGAACAGCTCCGCCCTGGCATGGATAAAGAGCAGTTATAGCTCCAGCGACGGGCCCGAATGCGTCGAGGTCGCGACCGCTCCCGGCACCGTCCTCATCCGCGACTCCAAGAACCCCGACGGTCCCCGTCTCGCCTTCGCCCCCACCGCCTGGGCCGACTTCCTGCCGTACGCCTCCAAGCGCTGACGGCACGCACGCAAGCAAAAGGGCGCCCCCGCGAGGAGGCGCCCTTCAAGCCGTTCTACTGCCGGACCGCTCAGCTACGAGCCCGCCGACGCGACCCGGGCCGCCGCTCGCTAGGCCGGGTGACCGGGTCACCGGCCTCCAGCGCGGCATCGCGGCGCGCCGCGCCGAAGTCCGCGAGCGCCTCGGCCAGCTTGTGGACCGACGGCTCGGGCGACATGACGTCCACCCGCAGGCCGTGCTCCTCGGCGGTCTTGGCGGTGGCCGGGCCGATACAGGCGATCACCGTCACGTTGTGCGGCTTGCCCGCGATCCCGACGAGGTTCCGGACCGTCGACGAGGACGTGAAGAGCACCGCGTCGAATCCGCCGCCCTTGATGGCTTCCCGGGTCTCGGCCGGCGGCGGCGAGGCGCGCACCGTCCGGTAGGCGGTGACGTCGTCGACCTCCCAGCCCAGCTCGATCAGGCCCGCGACCAGGGTCTCGGTCGCGATGTCGGCACGCGGCAGGAAGACGCGGTCGATCGGGTCGAAGACCGGGTCGTAGGGCGGCCAGTCCTCCAGCAGCCCGGCGGCGGACTGCTCACCGCTCGGCACCAGATCGGGCTTCACACCGAAGGCGACCAGCGCCTTGGCGGTCTGCTCGCCGACCGCGGCGACCTTGATCCCGGCGAACGCGCGGGCATCCAGGCCGTACTCCTCGAACTTCTCCCGGACGGCCTTGACGGCGTTGACCGAGGTGAAGGCGATCCACTCGTAGCGGCCGGTCACCAGGCCCTTGACCGCGCGTTCCATCTGCTGCGGGGTGCGCGGCGGCTCGACGGCGATGGTGGGGACCTCGTGCGACACCGCGCCGTACGAGACGAGCTGGTCGGAGAGCGAAGCGGCCTGCTCCTTGGTCCGCGGCACGAGCACCCGCCAGCCGAACAGCGGCTTGGACTCGAACCACGACAGCCGGTCGCGCTGGGCCGCGGCACTGCGCTCACCGACCACGGCTATGACCGGCTGGCCGCCGTCCGCCGACGGCAGCACCTTGGCGGCCTTGAGCACCTGCGCGACCGACCCGAGGGTGGCCGTCCAGGTGCGCTGGCGGGTGGTGGTGCCGGCGACCGTGACGGTCAGCGGGGTGTCCGGCTTACGGCCGGCGGACACCAGCTCACCGGCGGCCGCGGCCACCGAGTCGAGGCTGGTGGAGACCACGGCGGTGGCATCGCTGGCCCCGACCTCGGTCCAGCAGCGCTCATCGGCCGTGCGGGCGTCGATGAACCGCACGTCGGTGCCGTGGGCGTCGCGCAGCGGCACCCCGGCGTACGCGGGCACGCCGACGGCCGCGGCGATTCCTGGCACCACCTCGAAGACGATGCCCTCCGCGGCGCAGGCCAGCATCTCCTCGGCGACATAGCCGTCCAAGCCGGGGTCTCCGATGACGGCCCGTACGACCCGCTTGCCCGCACGGGCCGCCGCCATGACAAGATTGGCGGTGTCGCGAAGCGCCGGTACGTCCGCAGGAATTGACGCCTCGTCAGCTGGCGTCTGCAGTGGTGTGTCGACCTGTGCGCGTGCATGCACGCGCACCACGTCCAGCACCTGCGGGTCGGCGATCAGCACGTCCGCGGAGGCCAACGCCTCCACGGCACGCAGTGTCAGCAGGCCCGGGTCTCCCGGCCCGGCACCCAGGAAGGTGACCTGACCGGAGGCGAAGTGGTTTGGGGCGGTGGGGTTCAAAGTGCTCGCTCCCCCATAAGACCGGCCGCACCCTTTGCGAGCATCTCGGCGGCGAGTTCACGGCCCAGCTTCAGCGGGACCGACACGTCGTCGGGAGTGGCAGGTGCGTGCCCGGTGGTGGACAGTTGCACCAGCGTGCTGCCGTCGGTCGTGCCGACGACGCCGCGCAGGTGCAATTCGGTGACAGCCTGCTCGTCAGCCTTGGGGCCTCCCGTGCTCGAACGAAGTCGAGAGCTTGGGGAAAGATCGGCCAGTGCTCCGACGGGTGCGGAACAGCCGGCCTCCAGGGCGGCGAGCAGGGAGCGCTCGGCGGTCACGGCGGCCCGGGTGTCCGGGTCGTCGAGCTCGGCGAGCTGGGCGGCGAGGTCTGCGTTGACCGCAGCACACTCGATCGCCAGTGCCCCCTGGCCGGGGGCGGGCAAAACCACGTCGGGCGACAGCAGCTGCGTCGCCTCGTCGATACGGCCGATGCGGGTGAGTCCGGCGGCGGCGAGTACGACCGCGTCCAGTTCACCCTTCTCGACGAAGCCGATGCGGGTGTCGATGTTCCCCCGTATCGGCACGGCCTCCACGCTCCGGCCCAGCGACCGGGCCCAGGCGTTGAGCTGCGCCATCCTCCTGGGGGAGCCGGTCCCCACGCGGGCACCGTCGGGCAGCTGCTCGAAAGTGAGCCCGTCCCTGGCGATCAGCGCGTCACGGGGGTCCTCCCGGACGGGTATGGCCGCCAGGGTCAGGTCGTCGGGCTGCGTGGTGGGCAGGTCCTTGAGGGAATGCACGGCGAAGTCGATCTCCCCGGCGAGCAGCGCGTCGCGCAGCGCGGAGACGAACACGCCGGTGCCGCCGATCTGCGCGAGGTGCTCACGGGAGGTGTCGCCGTACGTGGTGATCTCCACCAGCTCGACCGGCCGGCCGGTCACCCGGCGGACCGCCTCGGCCACCTGCCCGGACTGGGCCATGGCGAGCTTGCTGCGCCGGGTGCCCAGCCTCAGCGCTCGTGTGGTGCTGTCGTTCATGCCCGCTCCCGTGCATCGCGCGTATCGGCCCGGCTGACGGCGGCGACCGTCTCGGGGTCGAGGTCGAACAGTTCCCGCAGTGCGTCCGCGTACCCGGCGCCGCCGGGCTCGCTGGCGAGCTGCTTGACCCGCACGGTGGGGGCGTGCAGCAGCTTGTCGACGACCCGGCGCACGGTCTGGGTGATCTCGGCGCGCTGTTTGTCGTCCAGGTCGGGAAGGCGGCCGTCGAGCCGGGCGATCTCGCCACTGACGACATCCGCCGCCATGGTGCGCAGGGCGACCACGGTGGGGGTGATGTGCGCGGCCCGCTGGGCCGCGCCGAACGCGGCGACCTCGTCGGAGACGATGCCGCGCACCTTGTCCACGTCGGCCGCCATCGGCGCGTCCGCGGACGCGTCGGCCAGCGATTCGATGTCGACGAGGTGCGCGCCCTCGATCCGGTGCGCCGCGGCATCTATGTCCCGCGGCATCGCGAGGTCGAGCAGCGCCAGCGGCGCCGGGTTCCCCTGGCGCGCGGCCGCGACCATCTCACCGGCCAGGACCAGACCGGTCGCGCCGGTACAGGACACCACGATGTCGGCGGACGCCAGCTCCTGCGGGACCGAGGTCATGGCCACCGCGCGGGCGCCGAGCCCGCTCGCGGCACCGGGGCCGCCGGGCTCGGTGAGGATGCGGACGAGCCGCTCGGCCCGCTCGACGGTGCGGTTGGCGACCACCAGCTCGCCGACACCGGCCCGTACGAGGGTGGTGGCGGCCAGCGACGACATCGAGCCGGCGCCGATGACCAGCGCCCGCTTGCCCCGCGCCCAGCTCTCGACGTCCGAGCCGGCCGCGAGCTGCTCCAGCCCGAAGGTGACCAGCGACTGGCCGGCCTTGTCGATGCCGGTCTCGCTGTGCGCGCGCTTGCCGACCCGCAGGGCCTGCTGGAACAGATCGTTCAGCAGCCGGCCCGCGGTGTGCAGCTCCTGCGCGACGGCCAGCGCGTCCTTGATCTGCCCGAGGATCTGCCCCTCGCCGACGACCATCGAGTCCAGGCCGCAGGCCACCGAGAAGAGGTGGTGGACGGCACGGTCCTCGTAGTGGACGTACAGATAAGGGGTCAGCTCCTCCAGCCCGGCGGCGCCGTGCCGGGCCAGGAGGGTGGACAGCTCGGCGACACCGGCGTGGAACTTGTCCACGTCGGCGTACAGCTCGATGCGGTTGCAGGTGGACAGCACCGCGGCCTCGGTGACCGGCTCGGCCGACACCGCGTCCTGCAGCAGCTTGCCGCGCGCCTCCGGGGCAAGGGCGGCCCGCTCCAGCACGCTCACCGGCGCGCTGCGATGGCTCAGCCCGACGACCAGCAGACTCATGCCGGCATCACGGCGGGTACATCCCCGTCAGGTCCCTTGCGATCGCCTGTGACGGCAGCGGCGGCACGGGCGGCCGGGGCCGGGGCGCCACCGTCGGGCCCAGCCTCCTCACCCGCCTTGCGCTGCTCGTGGAAGGCGAGAATCTGCAGCTCTATCGACAGGTCGACCTTGCGGACGTCCACCCCGTCGGGGACGGTCAGCACGGTCGGCGCAAAGTTGAGGATCGAGGTGACACCGGCGGCGACCAGGCGGTCACAGACCTGCTGGGCGGCCCCGGCCGGCGTGGCGATGACGCCGATCGAGACGCCGTCGCTCTCGATGATGTGCTCCAGCTCGTCCGTGTGCTGGACCCCGATGCCCGCGACGGGCTTACCGGCCATGGCCGGATCGGCGTCGATCAGCGCGGCGACCCGGAACCCGCGCGAGGCGAAGCCCCCGTAGTTGGCGAGCGCGGCGCCGAGGTTACCGATACCGACGATCACAACCGGCCAGTCCTGGGTCAGCCCCAGCTCACGCGAGATCTGGTAGACGAGGTACTCGACGTCGTAGCCGACGCCGCGGGTCCCGTACGAGCCGAGGTAGGAGAAGTCCTTGCGCAGCTTGGCGGAATTGACTCCCGCCGCGGCCGCGAGCTCCTCGGAGGAGACCGTGGGTACCGAGCGCTCGGAGAGCGCGGTCAGGGCACGCAGATACAGCGGGAGACGGGCGACGGTGGCCTCGGGAATGCCTCGGCTTCGGGTCGCCGGTCGGTGAGTTCGGCCAGTTGCCACGGTGCTCCTGCGGGTAGAGCGGGGCTGCGGGCGACCGTCTGGAACCCGACCGCCCTGTCTTCTGCAGGCTATGTCTTTGTGAACGCGTGCACAAAGATGGTGTCCGGTTTGTCCGGCCAAAGTGATGGGGGTCACGCGGCTTTTACGGGCCTTCGCGGAACCAACTCCCACGTCATGCCGTTCGCTCGCGCCACCCGTCTGACCAGGCAGCACCGACGGGAGCACGCGCCCTCACTCCTTATTGCCATACCCCCGGAAACCTACAAATCGCCCATCGATGGTAAGCGCCCCAGACCGGCCCGGTCCGGCCCGGAGCACGCCACGGACCGGCGGGCCCGGGGCCGCGCCGGGCACAATGGCGCCATGGCCCCCTCGTTCAACGTGTTCAGCCGCAGCTCCCGCAAGAACCCCGCCGACCGGATGGTCACCCTCGTCGGCAAACCGGGCTGCCACCTCTGCGACGACGCCCAGGCCGTGATCGAGAGAGTCTGCGCCGAGACGGGCGCGTCCTGGGAGCGGAAGGACATCACCGAGGACCCCGAGCTGCACCGCAAGTACTGGGAGCAGATTCCGGTCGTCCTCGTCGACGGCGCTCAGCACGACTTCTGGCGGGTCGACCCCAAGCGCCTGCGCACGGCACTGGGCGCCTGAGGCCCGCCCGCCCCGCACGGCCGCCGAGGCCCCGCCGCGGACCGCCCGGGACCCCCGCCACGGCCCGCCGCGGGATGGCCTTAACGCACCCGTCCGCCGCCGCCGGCCTTCCGGACACGCGCCCGTAACCGGCTGCACCGAACAAACTGGCTACGCTGTCGCCATGGCTCTCCCGTCTCCCGACCACCGCCCCGGCAGGAGTCCCCACGGGACGCCCCTCGTCCCGTCCGCGCGCCGCCCCCGGTGGACGCCCTCCGGGACGCTGCCGTCCCTGGGGTGGTTCACCCGCCGCCGGCGCCCCGCCACGGCGCGCAGCGTGCTGGCCGGCGAGGCCGCGGCCGAGGCCGCCCGCAAGACCACCCAGGACGCGCCGCCCGTCGAGGAAACCCCGGCGGAGCCCGAGTTCCCGGTCGTCGGGGACACGGCCGCCGCCGCCTTCTTCGACCTCGACAACACCGTCATGCAGGGCGCCGCGCTCTTCCACTTCGGCCGCGGCCTCTACAAGCGGCACTTCTTCCACAAGCGCGACCTGGCCCGCTTCGCCTGGCAGCAGATCTACTTCCGCCTGGCCGGCTCGGAGAACCCCGAGCACATGGCCGACGTCCGCAACAGCGCCCTGTCCATCGTCCAGGGCCATCGCGTCGCCGAATTGATGTCGATCGGCGAGGAGATCTACGACGAGTACATGGCCGAGCGGGTCTGGCCGGGCACCCGCGCCCTGGCCCAGGCCCACCTCGACGCGGGCCAGAAGGTCTGGCTGGTGACCGCGGCCCCCGTGGAGACCGCGACGATCATCGCCCGCCGCCTCGGCCTGACCGGCGCGCTGGGCACCGTCGCCGAGTCCGTCGGCGGCGTCTACACGGGCAAGCTGGTCGGCGAGCCGCTGCACGGCCCCGCCAAGGCCGAGGCGGTCCGCGCGCTGGCCGCGGCCGAGGGTCTGGACCTCTCGCACTGCGCCGCCTACAGCGACTCCGCCAACGACATCCCGATGCTGTCGCTGGTGGGACACCCCTACGCGATCAACCCCGACAGCCGGCTGCGCAAGCACGCCCGTGAGCAGGGCTGGCGGCTGCGCGACTACCGGACGGGCCGGAAAGCCGCCAAGATCGGCATTCCGGCGGCGGCCGGCGTGGGCGCCCTCGCGGGCGGCGCCGCGGCCGCCGTCGCGCTCCAGCGACGACGCCGCTGACCAGGGATGATCACCGAGCGACACGGCGAGCCATCCCCTGTCTCTACCCCCGCCGCCGTCCGCTCAGTCACATTGCTGCCGGTTAGCCACAACACGCCCTCCAACCAGGCAGATTGCGTTCCCTTCCGATCAATAGTTGCTCAGTAATCGATACTTGATCTGCCACCAACCCGGCACGGACCGTAAGTAATCGATGATTTGAGCAACTGGGTGTAGCGCTGCCTGTACGAAGCGTTATTCTCCTCAGACGCAATCCGGAACCCACACGTCCCTACGACGAGTGAACGGTCCCGCACTGCACGTGATGGAAGCTCTGCCTCTGGGAGTCCCGTGTACCCACACGTCGGGGTTGACGCCTCGGGCCTGGCTACGCTGCGCACGACACTCGTCGACCACCTGCGCAGTTTCGTCCCCACCGCGTACGCCGTCCCCGCATTCGCCTCAGCCGTCCCCGCCGCCGGCCCCTGCTACGCCCTGGCCGACGGGAGTGCTGCGGTCGGCAAGGCCGCCGGCAGATCCCGCCGCGCCGGCACCGGCACGACCACCGCCCGCCGCCCCGCCGACAGCGACAGCCGTCGCATGATGGACCTCGTCGAGCGGGCCCAGGCCGGCGAGGCCGAAGCCTTCGGCCGCCTCTACGACCAGTACGCCGACACGGTCTATCGCTACATCTACTACCGCGTGGGAGGCCGTGCCACGGCCGAGGACCTCACGAGCGAGACCTTTCTGCGCGCCCTGCGCCGCATCGGCACGTTCACCTGGCAGGGCCGCGATTTCGGCGCCTGGCTGGTGACCATCGCCCGCAACCTGGTCGCCGACCACTTCAAGTCCTCCCGCTTCCGCCTGGAAGTCACCACCGGAGAGATGCTCGACGCCAACGAGGTCGAGCGCAGCCCCGAGGACTCCGTCCTCGAATCCCTCTCCAACGCCGCCCTGTTGGAGGCGGTACGCAAGCTCAACCCCCAGCAGCAGGAGTGCGTCACGCTGCGCTTTCTGCAGGGCCTCTCGGTCGCCGAGACCGCCCGTGTCATGGGCAAGAACGAGGGCGCGATCAAGACCCTCCAGTACCGCGCCGTCCGCACCCTGGCGCGGCTGCTCCCCGAAGACGCCCGCTGACCGACCCCTATCCGCAGAAATCGACACCCCGTCCCACGCCGTGTTCCGCCTACGCTTGGTGATCTTTCATAACCGGTCGGTCAGATCATCGTGAGTGCGTAACCCGAGTGCCGCGCCGCTCGTTGTGCGGAATGCAGGCTCCATGCGGTCACGCCATGCCCGCTGCCTCTCACTCGATCGAGTGGCCGCGGACAGCTGCGTGCAACCGTCCGGTCCGTCTGGACAGTCAAAGCCAGTCCGGGGAGTCGAGCGGGATGACGAGAGGAGGTGCCGCCCGTGATCGCGAATGTCTCGGTGCACCGGCGGGCCAACGCCTTCGCCCAGACCCTGGAGGAGCAGGTCCTCGAGGGCACGGCGGCCGAGGACCAGGTCGACAATCCGGCGCAAGCGCCGGGCGAAGCACGGCTGTTGGCGGTCGCCGACGGCCTCGGGAGACTCCCGAGGCCGGAGATGGCTGCCGAGGTCAAGACTGTCCAGCGCGCCCAGCTCATCGCCGCGATGGAGGCCGCCTTCGCCGAAGGCGCTCCGTCCGACGGTGCCAGGGTGCCCGAGCAGCGCGAACACAAGGGCGCGCACCGCGCCACGAAATCGGTCGGCCGGCTGCGCCCGCGCTCCCGCCTCTCCAAGGGGCTGGCAGCGGGCGGACTGACGGTCGGCGTCGCCGCAGGGGCCTTCACCGGCGTCGCCGCGGCCAGCTCCGACGCCCTCCCCGGCGACTCCCTCTACGGCCTCAAGCGCGGCATGGAGGATCTCAAGCTCGGCATGGCCGACGACGACTCCGACCGCGGCCGGCTCTATCTCGACCAGGCCTCCACCCGCATCATGGAGGTCCGCCGCCTGATGGAGCGCGCCCGGCTCGCCGACCTCGACCACGAGTCGCTCGGCGAGATCCGCAAGGCGCTCGCCGGCATCACCCATGACGCGGGCGAGGGCCACCGACTGCTGCACCAGGCGTACGAACGTGACGGCTCGCTCGGCCCCATCCAGGCGCTGAACTCCTTCACCACGTCGCACCGCGGCACCTGGTCACAGCTGCGCGACAAGCTCCCCGTGCAGCTGATGGACGTCCGCGACAAGGTCAGCTCGGTCTTCGACGCCATAGACCAAGAGGTCGGTCCGCTGCGCTCGCTGCTGCCGCCCACCCCGGCCGGCAAGCACCACCACCGCAACACGCCCGGCTCCGCGGGCACCGGTTCCGGCTCCGCCGGCCACCCGGCGCCCTCCGGCAGTAAATCCGCCTCCGGCCGGCACTCCGGTGGCGCGCACGCCCCCCGCCCGTCGGCCACCCCGTCCCAGGACGACGGTCTGCTCGGCGGCAATACGGGCGGACTGCTCGACCCGCCGTCCAAGAGCGGCAGCCCGTCCCCGCACCGTGGCCACCACGGCAAGGAGACCGGCGGTCAGCCCGACGTCACCCTCCCGCCGCTGATCCCGGGATTGCTTCCCGGTCTGGGCATCGACGGCGAGGATCTCCCGAAGTAGCGCACGCTCCGTGCCGCGCGCTCGGTGTTCTTCTGGTCCTTCCTCAGAAGAACACCGAGCGTCGCTGCACCAGCAGCTTGTAGAGGGTGTGCTGAATCGTTTCGCGCACCTGATCGGTGAGGTTGAACATCAGCATCGGATCGTCCGCCGCTTCCTGCGGATAGCCGGCCGTCGGGATCGGCTCGCCGAACTGGATCGTCCACTTCGTCGGCAGCGGCACCGCCCCCAGCGGCCCCAGCCAGGGGAACGTCGGCGTGACGGGGAAATACGGCAGCCCGAAGACCCGCGCCAGCGTCTTGGCGTTCCCGATCATCGGGTAGATCTCCTCCGCGCCCACGATCGAGCACGGCACGATCGGCACACCGGCCTTCAGCGCCGTCGAGACGAACCCGCCCCGCCCGAAGCGCTGGAGCTTGTAGCGGTCCGAGAAGGGCTTGCCGATGCCCTTGAAGCCCTCCGGCATCACCCCGACGATCTCGCCGCGCTCCAGCAGCCGCTGGGCGTCCTCCGCACAGGCCAGGGTGTGCCCGGCCTTGCGCGCCAGCTCGTTTATCACCGGCAGGACGAACACCAAATCGGCCGCCAGCAGCCGCAGATGACGCTGTGCCGGGTGGTTGTCGTGCACCCCGACCTGGAGCATCAGACCGTCGAGCGGCAGCGTCCCGGAGTGGTTGGAGACGATCAGCGCCCCGCCCTCGGACGGGATGTTCTCCACGCCCTTCACCTCGACCCGGAAGTACTTCTCGTACACGGGCCGCAGCAGCGACATCAGGACCTGGTCGGTCAGCTCCTCGTCGTACCCGAAGTCATCGACCTCGTAGTCGCCGGTGATCCGCCGGCGCAGAAAGGCCAGCCCGCCCGCGATCCGTTCGTCCAGGGACCGCGGTCGCGACGGCGGGGCTGCCGCCGGCGGGTGCTCGGCCCGCGCCTCCGGTACGGGCGCCAGCGCCGCACCGCGTCCCGCGCGCCCGGCCCGCCTGGCCTTCCTGCGCGCTCGGGGCTCCTCGCCGAAGGGAATGACCTTGGCGTCCGCCATCGTGGGTGAACTCCTCACTGGCTCAGGCCGCCGCGTGCGGTGAGCACGCCGGCGAGCCGGTCGACGGTGCGGGCGAGGGACGCGGGCGGCAGCAGCCCGGGTCCGCGACCGCGGGCGAATTCCGCGAAGGTCTCCGCCGTCGTGTACTTCGGACGGAATCCCAGTGTCTCGCGCATCTGCGTCGTCTCGACGACCCTGCCGTGCGTGAGCAGCCGGATCTGCTCCGGCGAGAAGTCCGTGATGCCGATGGACCGCAGCGCCGTACCGGCCCAGGTCACCGTCGGCAGGAGCAGCGGGACGGTGGGCCGCCCCAGCCGCCGGGAGGTCTGCGACAGCAGCAGCACACCGTCCCCGGCGATGTTGAACGTGCCGCTGTTGAGCGTGCCGCGGCGCGGCACGGCGGCGGCGATCCGCAGGACCGCGATGGCGTCGTCCTCATGGACGAACTGCAGCCGCGGGTCGTAGCCGAGGACGGTGGGCCACACGGGCAGCGAGAAGTACTCGGCGAGCGGGGAATCCGCGCTCGGCCCGAGGATATTGGCGAAGCGCAGCACACACACCGCCACGTCGGGCCGGCGCCGGGCGAAGCCGCGGACATATCCCTCGACCTCGACGATGTCCTTGGCGAAGCCCCCACTGGGCAGCGACTTCGGCGTGGTGGTCTCGGTGAAGACGGCGGGGTCCCGGGGCGCGGAGCCGTAGACGCTGGTGCTGGACTTGATGACCAGCCGCTGCACCTTCGGGGCCTTCTGGCAGGCGCCGAGGAGCTGCATCGTCCCGATGACGTTGGTTTCCTTCACCGAGGCGCGGCCGCCGCGCTTGCCCAACGGAGTGCCGTTGATGTCCATATGGATGACGGTGTCGACGCCCGTTTCGGCCAGCACCCGGGCAATGGCCGGATGCCGGATATCGGCCTTGAGGAATTCCGCGCCGCCCAGATGGTGTTCCGGTGCCACGGCGTCGACCCCGATCACCCGGTCGACATCCGGATCGCGCTGGATACGGCGTACGAACCGCCCGCCCAGCTGCCGTGCGACTCCGGTGACGAGCACGACCCTGCCCAAGATCAGGCCTTCCTTCCCACCGCGACTTCCGCCTAGCCGAGCTGTGCCGACCACGCTATCGGGTCGGTGTTGCGCGGTGATGACCACAGGATGCCCGCGGCCACATTTCCGTCCGACCACCGTCCATACGGCCCACAACGCGCCGCAGCCCCCCATCGCACCAAGGCGATGGGGGGCTGCGAATTCGCGATCAGCGTCGCTTACTTCTTGTTACGACGCTGAACACGGGTGCGCTTGAGCAGCTTGCGGTGCTTCTTCTTCGCCATCCGCTTGCGCCGCTTCTTGATAACAGAGCCCACGACTACCCTCGCTCACTTCGATTACTCGGTGCGGGGCGTCCGAGCCCACACTACCTACATCGCGCCAGCCTACCCGGCGCCGGGCGAACGGCGTAATCCGAGGGTCGGCAAAGGTCCCGTCAGGCTGATTCCACCCCCACAAAGGACTCCCGGAGGTAGTCGTGCACCGCCTGCTCCGGAACCCGGAAAGACCTCCCCACGCGAATCGCGGGCAGATGACCGCTGTGCACCAAGCGGTACACGGTCATCTTGGACACCCGCATCACCGTGGCGACCTCCGCCACGGTCAGGAACACAACCTCGTTCAGAGGCCTCTGCTCTGCAGCCATGCCACACCTGCACCTTCCGCATAAGACGGGACACCGGCTTCCCCTCCGGTGACTCTTCGTCGCCATGCGCTCACTCCCCAGATTAGGGGCGGGTGATGCGAGTGGGGAAGAGGAGCAGCGAACAGCCGCCTATCGGGACAGACTCGCCCGATTAAGGACATAGCGCGCCAGCGGTCGATAGGACGCCGCGCACACCGCGTCGTCGAGCGGCACCACCTCGGACACCCGTCCCTCGGCCTCCCCGACGAACAGCGCCGGGTCGTCCGTATCGGCCAGCCCGATCGCCTCGATACCCAGCTGACCTGCCCCGCAGACCCAGCCGTGGTCCCCGATCACCAACGCCGGCAGCGGCCCGGAAGCGTCCGCCGCGGCCGCGAGGACGGTCCGCACCGGCAGCGGCGAATGGGTGTGCACGCCCCCCACCGCGGGCGCGCCCCGCACGCCTGCTTCTCGCATCAGCGCGACTCCCCGTACGTAGTCGAGTGTGCAGGTACGTACGCCGAACCGGGTCGCTATGTCGACACGGACGCCATACGCCGAGGTGAGAACGGGGCAGCCCGCCGACGAGAGAGCGTCTGCGAGGGCGGCGTAGAACCCCAGCAGCCGGTCCGGATGGCCGGTGCCGAGCAGCACCGGGACCCGCCGGCGCGCCGCCTCCGCCACCCGGTCGGCGAACCGGTCCAGCGCCGCGATCGTCCGGTCGGGATCGACCACATCCGGGCCGGAAGTATGCGCGGGATCGACCGAAACCCCGCACTTCTGCCCCATCAGTCGCAGAACTTCACCCAGCGGCCACTCCCGTACGGGGTCCAGCCCCAGCAGCACCCGGGGATCGCGTGCCGCGAAGAGCCGGTAGCGCGCCAGACTCTTCTCCCGCAGGGTCGCGATCGTCCCCGCGAGCCGCGCCTCGATCAGGTGCGCCCGCAGCGCACCGGTAGCCAACACACGACCCATACTGTCCGGTTGGTCGGCATACGCGTGCCCCGACCGACGGGTAGTCACACATCCGTGGGGCCCCGCACCGGGTACCGCCCCCCGGGAGCGGGCCACCGGCCCCGGAGCAGACGGCCCGCGCACCTCGGGGGCACGGGCGTGACGGCACGTCAGGGGCGTGGTCCGGCCCCGGCTACAGCTACAGCTACAGCTACAGCTACAGCTACAGCTACAGCTACGGCAGCAGCCCGTGCGACGGGAACACCGCACGGCGGGTGGCGAGCACCGCCTGGTCCAGCCGGTCGGCCGGGTCGTAGCCGTCGTCGACGAAGTCCCGCCACCGCGGCGTACGCCCGTCCGTCATCCGGTGCGGAGCCAACTGCCGCGTCCTGCGGAACACTTCGTGCCGCCAGGACTCCGGCACCCTCGTGGCCGGGTCGATCGGCCGGCCCGCCGCGATCGCCGTCAGATGCGTCCAGCTGCGCGGCACCACGTCCACCACCGCATAGCCGCCCCCGCCGAGCGCGACCCACCGGCCGTCCGCGTGCTGGTGCGCCAGGTCGTGACAGGCCTCGGCCACCGCACGCTGGGCGTCCAGGCTCACCGCGAGATGCGCCAGCGGGTCCTCGAAGTGGGTGTCCGCGCCGTGCTGGGTCACGATCACCTGCGGCCGGAAGGCCCCCAGCAGCTCCGGCACCACCGCGTGGAAGGCCCGCAGCCAGCCCTCGTCGCCGGTGCCGGCCGGCAGCGCCACATTCACCGCGGTGCCCTCCGCGCCCTCCCCGCCGGTCTCCTCGGGCCAGCCGGTCTGCGGGAAGAGCGTCCGCGGATGCTCGTGCAGCGAGATCGTCAGGACCCGCGGGTCCTCCCAGAACGTCGCCTGCACCCCGTCGCCGTGGTGGACATCCACATCGACGTACGCGACCCGTTCGGCGCCCAGCTCCAGCAGCCGGGCGACCGCCAGCGACGCGTCGTTGTAGATGCAGAACCCGGCCGCCCCGCCCGGCATCCCGTGGTGCAGCCCGCCGGCGAAGTTCACCGCGTGCGCCACGTCGCCGCGCCAGACGGCCTCCGCCGCGCCCACCGACTGCCCGGCGATCAGCGCGGACGCCTCGTGCATCCCCTTGAAGGCCGGATCGTCGGCCGTCCCGAGCCCGTAGGAGAGATCCGCGGCGGCCGGGTCCGCCGAGGCTCTGCGCACCGCGCCGATGTAGTCCTCACGATGCACCAGCCGCAGGGTGGAGTCCCCCGCCGGCTTGGCCGCGACCACCTCCAGCGGCCCGCGGTCGAGCTCGAACGCCTCCACCAAACGCATGGTCAGCGCGAGCCGGACCGGGTCCATCGGATGCCCGGACCCGAAGTCGTAGCCCGTTACTGCCTCATCCCACATCAGCTGTGCGCGGCCGCTCATGTCCGTCACCGTATCGGGCCTCCGGCGCCCCGAACGAACGGGCATACACCAACGTCACCAGCACCAGGGCCATCGGTACGAGCATCGCCCCCCGATAGCTCCAGGCATCGCCGAGCGCCCCCACCAGCGGAGAGCCGATCAAAAAGCCCACATAGTTGAAAATGTTCAGCCGTGCGATGGCCGCGTCCGAAGCCCCCGGACCATGCTTCTCGAAGGCGAACCGCCCGGCCGCGGCGAACGTCTGCGGCACGATCACACACAGCCCCAGCCCCAGCAGGGTGAAGCCCGCCATCCCGGCCCACGGCTCGGGCGCCGCGGCCACCACCGCGAAACCGCCCGCCGCGACCACCGTCCCGCACCGCACCACCGCGACCGCACCGAAGCGCCGCACCCCCAGGTCCCCCACCACCCGCCCGAGCAGCGTGGTGACCATATAGACGTTGTACGGGACGGTGGCCAGCTGCTCCGAGCTCCCCAGGACGTCCTGCAGATACTTGGCACTCCAGTTGGAGACGGTCGAGTCACCGATATACGCAAAGGCCATCACCAGACACAGCGGCAACAGCAGCCGCATCGCCAGCGGCACGGCAGCCGCCCCGGCCCCCACGGCCCCCACGGCCGACACCGCCCGCTCCCGGTCCACGAACCACCGGCCCACGACCAGGGCCAGCGGCAACAGCACCGCCACCACCGGCCCGTACAACAGCGCCAGCGACAGCTTCCAGTGCGCCCCGGCCCAGGCCAGCGAGGCCCCCACGATGCCGCCCAGGCTGAACGCCGCGTGGAACCCGAGCATGATGCTGCGCCCGTACGCCCGCTGCAGACTCACCCCGAGCATGTTCATCGAGGCGTCCAGGGCCCCCACCGACAGCCCGAACACCGCCAGCGCCATGGCCACCTGAGCCGTCGTGCCGACCGACCCGACACCCACCAGCGCCAGACACACCACGGGCTGCGCACACCGCAGCACCCGGCCGGCCGGCACCCGCTTCACCAGCTGTTCCGTGACGACGCTGCCCACGCCCGCCAGCACGGGCACCGCCGCCAGGAACGCCGGCAGCAGTGCGTCCGATATTCGATACCGGTCCTGGATCGCGGGTATCCGGGTCACGAGGAGGGCGAAGACCGCGCCCTGGATGAAGAAGCTGAGGGCGAGCGAGATCCGACCGTGCCGCAGCTGCGCTTCTGGTACCCGAGGGGCCGTCATGGCGGCTCAGCCTAGAACTCCCCCCTACCACTGGGTAGATGGATCACCACACCAATTCGGCGGGCGACTGCCGGGCAGCTGCCGGCCGGTGTGCCTACCGCAACAGCTCCGGCAGCTCCGCCATACGGCCGAACAGCACGGTGCCGCCGGCCTCCGTCAGCTGCTCCGCCGACGTCATCGCGGTGAACCCGTAGACGTCCATCCCCGCCGCGACCGCGGCCCGCACCCCCAGCGGGCTGTCCTCGATGACCGCACACCGCTCCGGCGCCACGCCCATCTCCCGTGCCGCATGCACAAAGAGGTCCGGCGCCGGCTTCCCCCGCCCCACGTCCTGTGCGCTGAAGACCCGCCCCGCCGGAAACCACCGGTCCAGGCCCGTCGTCCGGTGCCCCACACGGATCCGCTCATGGCTGCCGGAGGACCCGACACAATACGGAACGCCGTCCGCGTCCAGCTTCTCCAGCACCTCGGTCACCCCGGTCACCGGCCGCAGCTCCCGCTCGAACGCCTCGAAGACCCGGGCGTGGAAGACCTCGTCGAAGTCCTCGGGCAGACGGCGGCCCGTGCGCTCCAGGACGAGCTCATGGATGCGGTGCATCGCCGACCCCATGAAGTCACGTATCGAGTCCTCGTACGACGTGGGATGCCCGAGCTCGGTCAGATAGCCGGCCAGGATGGTGTTCGAGAGGGGCTCACTGTCGACGAGCACACCGTCGTTGTCGAAGATGACCAGGTCGTATCGCATGCCCCGAGCTTAGGCACACCCCCCGCACCCGAATTCCGGCCGCCAAAGAGGGGTGTCCCGGAACGCAGAAAAGCCCCGCACCATAAGGTGCGGGGCTTTCCCACAATGATTGTTCGGCGGCGTCCTACTCTCCCACAGGGTCCCCCCTGCAGTACCATCGGCGCTGAAAGGCTTAGCTTCCGGGTTCGAAATGTAACCGGGCGTTTCC
The DNA here is from genome assembly GCF_036227565.1 of Streptomyces sp. NBC_01454. NCBI lineage: Bacteria > Bacillati > Actinomycetota > Actinomycetes > Kitasatosporales > Streptomycetaceae > Streptomyces > Streptomyces sp. NBC_01454. The sequence goes on along the minus strand of NZ_CP109460.1, from coordinate 4,475,227 downwards.
CTAACGCTATGACCACCGAAACACTATGAAGTTAACCAACCCGGCATGGACACAGGTCATTACTTCAGAACCTACACAGTGGACGCGAGCAACTGAGGACAAGCCCTCGGCCTATTAGTACCAGTCAACTCCACACCTTACGGTGCTTCCATATCTGGCCTATCAACCCAGTCGTCTACTGGGAGCCTTAACCCCTCAAGGGGGTGGGAGCCCTCATCTCGAAGCAGGCTTCCCGCTTAGATGCTTTCAGCGGTTATCCTTTCCGAACGTAGCCAACCAGCCATGCCCTTGGCAGGACAACTGGCACACCAGAGGTTCGTCCGTCCCGGTCCTCTCGTACTAGGGACAGCCCTTCTCAAGACTCCTACGCGCACAGCGGATAGGGACCGAACTGTCTCACGACGTTCTAAACCCAGCTCGCGTACCGCTTTAATGGGCGAACAGCCCAACCCTTGGGACCGACTCCAGCCCCAGGATGCGACGAGCCGACATCGAGGTGCCAAACCATCCCGTCGATATGGACTCTTGGGGAAGATCAGCCTGTTATCCCCGGGGTACCTTTTATCCGTTGAGCGACGGCGCTTCCACAAGCCACCGCCGGATCACTAGTCCCTACTTTCGTACCTGCTCGACCCGTCAGTCTCACAGTCAAGCTCCCTTGTGCACTTACACTCAACACCTGATTACCAACCAGGCTGAGGGAACCTTTGGGCGCCTCCGTTACTCTTTAGGAGGCAACCGCCCCAGTTAAACTACCCACCAGACACTGTCCCTGATCCGGATCACGGACCCAGGTTAGACATCCAGCACGACCAGAGTGGTATTTCAACAATGACTCCACAACCACTGGCGTGGCCGCTTCAAAGTCTCCCACCTATCCTACACAAGCCGAACCGAACACCAATATCAAGCTATAGTAAAGGTCCCGGGGTCTTTCCGTCCTGCTGCGCGAAACGAGCATCTTTACTCGTAATGCAATTTCACCGGGCCTATGGTTGAGACAGTCGAGAAGTCGTTACGCCATTCGTGCAGGTCGGAACTTACCCGACAAGGAATTTCGCTACCTTAGGATGGTTATAGTTACCACCGCCGTTTACTGGCGCTTAAGTTCTCAGCTTCGCCATGACGAATCATGACTAACCGGTCCCCTTAACGTTCCAGCACCGGGCAGGCGTCAGTCCGTATACATCGCCTTACGGCTTCGCACGGACCTGTGTTTTTAGTAAACAGTCGCTTCTCGCTGGTCTCTGCGGCCACCACCAGCTCACACTGCAAAAGTGATCACCAGCAATGGCCCCCCTTCTCCCGAAGTTACGGGGGCATTTTGCCGAGTTCCTTAACCATAGTTCACCCGAACGCCTCGGTATTCTCTACCTGACCACCTGAGTCGGTTTAGGGTACGGGCCGCCATGAAACTCGCTAGAGGCTTTTCTCGACAGCATAGGATCATCCACTTCACCACAATCGGCTCGGCATCAGGTCTCAGGCACATGCTGTCCGGATTTGCCTAGACAGCGCCCTACACCCTTACCCCGGGACAACCACCGCCCGGGCTGGACTACCTTCCTGCGTCACCCCATCGCTTACCTACTACCACCTTGGATCGGCGGCTCCACCACGTCCCTTTGTCCGAAGACTCCAGGCCGGCTTCACGGCCTTAGCATTAATGGATTCGATACTGGGCGTTTCAAAGCGGGTACCGGAATATCAACCGGTTGTCCATCGACTACGCCTGTCGGCCTCGCCTTAGGTCCCGACTTACCCTGGGCAGATCAGCTTGACCCAGGAACCCTTAGTCAATCGGCGCACACGTTTCCCACGTGTGTATCGCTACTCATGCCTGCATTCTCACTCGTGAACCGTCCACAACTCGTTTCCACGGCTGCTTCACCCGGCACACGACGCTCCCCTACCCATCACAACGGACGTTGGTCCACATGTTGCAATGACACGACTTCGGCGGTGTGCTTGAGCCCCGCTACATTGTCGGCGCGGAATCACTTGACCAGTGAGCTATTACGCACTCTTTCAAGGGTGGCTGCTTCTAAGCCAACCTCCTGGTTGTCTCTGCGACTCCACATCCTTTCCCACTTAGCACACGCTTAGGGGCCTTAGTCGATGCTCTGGGCTGTTTCCCTCTCGACCATGGAGCTTATCCCCCACAGTCTCACTGCCGCGCTCTCACTTACCGGCATTCGGAGTTTGGCTAAGGTCAGTAACCCGGTAGGGCCCATCGCCTATCCAGTGCTCTACCTCCGGCAAGAAACACACGACGCTGCACCTAAATGCATTTCGGGGAGAACCAGCTATCACGGAGTTTGATTGGCCTTTCACCCCTAACCACAGGTCATCCCCCAGGTTTTCAACCCTGGTGGGTTCGGTCCTCCACGAAGTCTTACCTCCGCTTCAACCTGCCCATGGCTAGATCACTCCGCTTCGGGTCTTGGGCACGCTACTCAACGCCCTATTCGGACTCGCTTTCGCTACGGCTTCCCCACACGGGTTAACCTCGCAACATACCGCAAACTCGCAGGCTCATTCTTCAAAAGGCACGCAGTCACGACACAGAGACAAGTCTCTGTGCGACGCTCCCACGGCTTGTAGGCACACGGTTTCAGGTACTATTTCACTCCGCTCCCGCGGTACTTTTCACCATTCCCTCACGGTACTATCCGCTATCGGTCACCAGGGAATATTTAGGCTTAACGGGTGGTCCCGCCAGATTCACACGGGATTTCTCGGGCCCCGTGCTACTTGGGTGGTTCTCAAACGAGCCGTTAATGTTTCAGCTACGGGGGTCTTACCCTCTACGCCGGACCTTTCGCATGTCCTTCGCCTACATCAACGGTTTCTGACTCGTCTCACAGCCGGCAGACTGCAAAAGAGAACTCCCACAACCCCAACCACGCAACCCCTGCCGGGTATCACACGTGACTGGTTTGGCCTCATCCGGTTTCGCTCGCCACTACTCCCGGAATCACGGTTGTTTTCTCTTCCTGCGGGTACTGAGATGTTTCACTTCCCCGCGTTCCCTCCACACTGCCTATGTGTTCAGCAGCGGGTGACAGCCCATGACGACTGCCGGGTTTCCCCATTCGGACACCCCCGGATCAAAGCTTGGTTGACAGCTCCCCGGGGCCTATCGTGGCCTCCCACGTCCTTCATCGGTTCCTGGTGCCAAGGCATCCACCGTGCGCCCTTAAAAACTTGGCCACAGATGCTCGCGTCCACTGTGCAGTTCTCAAGCAACGACCAGCCACCCGTCACACACCCTTACCAGGATGCTTCACCGGGGCCGGCATCGCGAAGGTCCAGACAACAGTCCGTACCCTCAGATACCCAACAGCGCGCCCGGCCCACTCAACCCTCAGATGCTTTCCACGCCGAAGCAGTACTAACTTCCAGAGAATCAAGTGTGCCGAATAGTCAACGTTCCACCCATGAGCAACCAGCATCAGACATTCGCTGATGTACTGGCCTCTGACCCGGACAAGTCCGAGTAAGAAGTGCTCCTTAGAAAGGAGGTGATCCAGCCGCACCTTCCGGTACGGCTACCTTGTTACGACTTCGTCCCAATCGCCAGTCCCACCTTCGACGATTCCCTCCCACAAGGGGTTGGGCCACCGGCTTCGGGTGTTACCGACTTTCGTGACGTGACGGGCGGTGTGTACAAGGCCCGGGAACGTATTCACCGCAGCAATGCTGATCTGCGATTACTAGCAACTCCGACTTCATGGGGTCGAGTTGCAGACCCCAATCCGAACTGAGACCGGCTTTTTGAGATTCGCTCCACCTCGCGGTATCGCAGCTCATTGTACCGGCCATTGTAGCACGTGTGCAGCCCAAGACATAAGGGGCATGATGACTTGACGTCGTCCCCACCTTCCTCCGAGTTGACCCCGGCAGTCTCCTGTGAGTCCCCATCACCCCGAAGGGCATGCTGGCAACACAGAACAAGGGTTGCGCTCGTTGCGGGACTTAACCCAACATCTCACGACACGAGCTGACGACAGCCATGCACCACCTGTACACCGACCACAAGGGGGCGCCTGTCTCCAGACGTTTCCGGTGTATGTCAAGCCTTGGTAAGGTTCTTCGCGTTGCGTCGAATTAAGCCACATGCTCCGCTGCTTGTGCGGGCCCCCGTCAATTCCTTTGAGTTTTAGCCTTGCGGCCGTACTCCCCAGGCGGGGAACTTAATGCGTTAGCTGCGGCACGGACGACGTGGAATGTCGCCCACACCTAGTTCCCAACGTTTACGGCGTGGACTACCAGGGTATCTAATCCTGTTCGCTCCCCACGCTTTCGCTCCTCAGCGTCAGTATCGGCCCAGAGATCCGCCTTCGCCACCGGTGTTCCTCCTGATATCTGCGCATTTCACCGCTACACCAGGAATTCCGATCTCCCCTACCGAACTCTAGCCTGCCCGTATCGAATGCAGACCCGGGGTTAAGCCCCGGGCTTTCACATCCGACGTGACAAGCCGCCTACGAGCTCTTTACGCCCAATAATTCCGGACAACGCTTGCGCCCTACGTATTACCGCGGCTGCTGGCACGTAGTTAGCCGGCGCTTCTTCTGCAGGTACCGTCACTCTCGCTTCTTCCCTGCTGAAAGAGGTTTACAACCCGAAGGCCGTCATCCCTCACGCGGCGTCGCTGCATCAGGCTTTCGCCCATTGTGCAATATTCCCCACTGCTGCCTCCCGTAGGAGTCTGGGCCGTGTCTCAGTCCCAGTGTGGCCGGTCGCCCTCTCAGGCCGGCTACCCGTCGTCGCCTTGGTAGGCCATCACCCCACCAACAAGCTGATAGGCCGCGGGCTCATCCTTCACCGCCGGAGCTTTCCACACACAGACCATGCGGTCGTGTGTCATATCCGGTATTAGACCCCGTTTCCAGGGCTTGTCCCAGAGTGAAGGGCAGATTGCCCACGTGTTACTCACCCGTTCGCCACTAATCCCCTCCCGAAGGAGGTTCATCGTTCGACTTGCATGTGTTAAGCACGCCGCCAGCGTTCGTCCTGAGCCAGGATCAAACTCTCCGTGAATGTTTACCCGTAATCGGGTGAAACACAACACGAGAGCGGAACGACCAGACGGAATAGGTCCGGTCGTTCACAGCGTCCTCGCTGTGTGTGCCATCCGCACCACATGGGCGCCGATGGACTTTCAAAGGAACCTCATCCACCGAGGTGGACGGGGTATCAACATATCTGGCGTTGACTTTTGGCACGCTGTTGAGTTCTCAAGGAACGGACGCTTCCTTTGTGCCTGTTTCAGCAGGCTCTCCGGGCGCTTCCCTTCGGTCTTGCGTTTCCGACTCTATCAGATCCTTGCGGGCCCGATTTTCGCCGGTGCGTTTCTGCCTTTCGGCTTCTTCGCGTTTCCAACCTTACCAGATCCGTTTCCGTGTCCGGCGCCCTGTTGGAGCGGGCTCGGCCGTTTGGCTTTCGCTTTTCGACCTTTCCGACTCTATCAGATCCGTTTTCGTTCCGTTGCCGGTCCGAATTCGTTTCCGATTCCCCGTCGGAGGGGGGTTGCCGTGGAGCGGCTATTTGAGCTGCCGCGCCTTTCGGCGTGTTCACTACTTTAGCGGAATTCCTCGCTGACGCATAATCACGTCACGGTTCGAATTTCGGCATGCCGAAATAGGTCCCGTTGAGGGGCCGTGCAGTAGTGGTGTGCCGCGAAGCGGCGGGATGGCTGTCCCAGAACCGTTCCGGCTCTGTGGCAACTCGGAGAACACTACGGATGGGGCAGGACCGTGTCAACTCGCGTCAGTCAAGGTCACTCAGACGCCCGTCGGCGTCCGGTTGGGCGTCCTCGACGCGGCGCAGCAGGCGGGTCAGCACCTGGCCGAGGAGCTGACGCTCACCGCCGTTGAGGTCCTGGAGGAGGTCCTCCTCGAAGACCGATGCCAGGCGCATCGCCTCGAGCCACTTCTCGCGGCCTTCGTCGGTCAGCTCGACGATGACGCGGACGCGGTTGGCCTCGTCGCGCTCCCGGGTGACCAGACCCTCGTTCGCCATGCGGTCGATGCGGTGGGTCATGGCGGCCGGCGTGAGGCCGAGGCGCTTGGCGAGCTCGCCGGGGCCCAGTTGATAGGGGGCTCCGGAGACGACGAGGGCCTTGAGGACCTCCCACTCGGCGTTGCTCAGGCCCAGGGTGGCGGTCTGCCGTCCATAGGCGACGTTCATCCGCCGGTTGAGGCGCTGAAGTGCGGAGACGACCTGCTCCACCTGGGGGTCGAGGTCCTGGAACTCGCGCTGGTAGGCCGCGATCTGTTCCTCGAGGCTCGGCTCGGCAGCGTCGGCGGCCGCATCGGAGGGCTCAGACATGCGGCGCAGTATGACATGGAAGTCATTGGCGTTGAAGTTCTTCGAGGTGTACTCTTTAGCTTCGAACTTTAGAGTTGAAGTCTTCAGGGTGAGACTGTCCGGTCCTGCTGTCCGGTCTTGCCCTGTCGCCTGTCACAGCTCGCCGGTTCGTCCTTCATATCCGTCTGATGACCTGACCTAGGTAGGTGAGTGTGACCACCGCGATGGGCGCCGCGTTGCGCCGGATCCAGCTCGGGAACGCGCTGAGCGCGTTCGGCAACGGCTTCACCGTTCCGTATCTGTACGTCTATGTGGCGAAGGTGCGGGATCTCGGCGCGAGTACGGCCGGGGTGGTGCTGGCGATGCTGGCGGTGGCCGCACTCGTCGTCCTGCCGCTGACCGGCCGGGCCATCGACCGGCGCGGACCGCTGCCGGTGGCCGTCGTCGGGACGGTCTCGGCCGCCGTCGGTGCCCTGGGGCTGGGGCTGTCCGCCACCGAGCCGCTGGTCGTCGCGTCGGCCATCGCGCTCGGTGCCGGGATCGCGGTCATCCAGCCAGCGCTCGCGACGATGATCGTGTGGTGCTCGACGACGCTGACCCGGTCACGGGCGTTCGCCACCCAGTTCTTTCTGAACAACCTGGGCCTGGGCGTCGGCGGACTGGTCGGCGGGCTGCTGGTCGACGAGACGCACCCCGAGAGCTTTGTGCGGCTGTTCGCGATAGAGGCCGTGATGTTCCTGGTGCTCGGCGCGGCGGTGGCGAGCGTGCGGCTGCCGCGGACGCCGAAGGTGGAGGACGCCGTCCCCACCGAGGAACGGGCCAAGGGTGCCTGGCGGGCGATGTTCGCCGACCGGCGGATGGTGTGGCTGTGCGTGCTCGGCTTCGTGCTGTTCTTCGCCTGCTACGGGCAGTTCGAGTCGGGGCTGGCGGCGTATGCGACCGAGGTCACCCGGATCGCGCCGGCGAGCCTGGGTATCGCGCTGGCGGCCAATACGGCGGCGATCGTGGCGGCGCAGTTCGTGGTGCTCAAGCTGGTCGAGCGGCGGCGGCGCAGCCGGGTCATGGCGCTGGTCGGGATGGTCTGGACGGTGGCGTGGATAGCCGCCGGTCTGTCCGGGCTGGTGCACGGCTCGCAGGTGGTGGCCACCGCGCTGCTGATCTCGACCTATGCGTTGTTCGGTATCGGTGAGTCGATGCTGTCGCCGACGGTGGCCCCGCTGGTCGCCGATCTGGCGCCGGCCTCCCTGATCGGCCAGTACAACTCGGCGTTTGCCCTGGTCAAGCAACTGGCGCTGGCGCTCGGGCCGGCGGTGGGTGCCTTGATGGTGGGACACGGAATGTATGTGTCGTACATCGTGATGCTGGTGGTGTGTGCGCTGGGGATCAGCGCGCTGTCGCTGTGGCTGGGCCGGATGCTGCGGCCGGGGCAGGACAATCCGCACCGTGCGGTGGCGGCGGTGCCGGCACCTCGTGCGGAGGTGCCGGAGTCGGTGGAAACCACCGGATCGGTGCCCGCGGCCGTATGAGGCCGGAGTGAGGCGGGGCGGGGCACCGAGGTGCTCCGCCCCGCCTTTCGCGTATCCGGCGTGGTGATCCGTCCCGGTCCGGGGCGGATCAGCCGGCCGCCGGGTTCTGCGGCTGGCCGTGCGCCTGGCCGTGCGACTGGCCGTGCGGCAGGGCGAATTCGCACCAAACGGCCTTGCCGCCGCCCGGGGTGCGGCGGGAGCCCCAGGACGAGGCGATGGTCGCGACGATGGAGATGCCCCGGCCGGCCTCGTCGGCCGGCTCGGCGCGGCGGCGGCGCGGCAGATGGTCGTCCCCGTCGGTGACCTCGACGATCAGCCGGCGGTCCGTACGCCGCAGACGGAGCCGCATGGGCGGGGTGCCGTGCTGGAGGGAGTTGGCGACGAGTTCGCTGGCTGCCAGTACGCCGAGGTCGTGCAGCTCGGGGGAGAAACGCCAGGAGGCGAGGACGCCGGAGGCGAAGGCGCGGGCGCGCGGGGCCGCTTCGATGCCGCCGTGGAGTTCGAGGGCGGCGTTGTGGAACAGCTCGGCGTCGTGGCCGGTCCGCTCCGGGTGCTGGAGGACGAGGATGGCGACGTCGTCGTCGTGCGCGGCCGTGATGCCCAGGGAGCGCAGCAGGCGGTCGCAGACGATGTCGGGGGCGCCGGCAGCGCCGGCGAAGGCGCGCTCCAGGGCCTCGACCCCGTCGTCGATGTCCTTGTCGCGGCGCTCGACCAGGCCATCGGTGTAGAGGACGGCGCTGCCACCGGGGCCGAGGGGGACGGAGCCCGAGGTGTGCAGCCAGCCGCCGGTGCCCAGCGGCGGGCCGGTGGGCTCGCCGGCACGGCGGACCGTGCCGTCCGCGTCGCGGACGAGGATGGGCAGATGGCCGGCCGAGGAGTAGACCAGCCGGCCCTCATTCGGGTCGTGGACGGCGTAGACGCAGGTGGCGATCTGGCTGGCGTCGATCTCGGCGGCCAGGCCGTCGAGCAGCTGGATGATCTCGTGGGGCGGGAGGTCGAGGCGGGCGTAGGCGCGGACCGCGGTGCGCAGCTGGCCCATGACGGCCGCGGCGCGTACCCCGCGGCCCATGACGTCGCCGATGACCAGGGCGGTGCGGCCGGCGCCGAGGGTGATGACGTCGTACCAGTCGCCGCCGACCGCGGCCTCCGTGCCGCCGGGCTGGTAGGTGGCGGCCACCCGCAGATCGTCGGGCTGCTCCAGCTCTTGGGGCAGGAGGGAGCGCTGGAGGGTGACCGCGGCCTCGCGCTGGCGGGCCTCGCTGGCGCGCAGCCGCTCGGCGGACTCGATCTGGTCGGTGACCTCGGCGCCGAAGACCAGGACGCCCTTGCGCGGCGCGACGCAGGCGACCTCGGGGTCGGGCGCCGGGCCGCTCGCCGCGACCTCGACCGGGGTGCAGGTGAAGGTGTAGTAGGCGTCGCGGGAGCGGTCGCCGCCCGTGCCGGCGGGGACCTTGCGGGATTTGACCGTCCGCGGCCTGCCGCTGCGCAGGACCTGGTCCATCAACGGCAGCAGACCCAGTTCATCGAGCTCGGGGAGGGCCTCGCGGGCGGTGTGGCCGGCCGGGCGGGCGCCGAAGACGTGGGCGTAGGCGCCGTTGACGTAGGCGAGGCGGTGCTCGGGGCCGTAGAGGACGGCGACGAGCGCGGGGATGGTGCCGAGGATGTCGTGGACGGACAGGGCGTCGACGGTGGGCGGCAGGGCCTCGGGGGTGAGTTCCCGGGAGGGCGCCGGATCGGCGGGCTCGGCGCGGGCGGCGGGGACCGAGCCGGTGGTGGCGCCCGTGGGCGGGGCCGGCGTGTCGTCCGCACCCACGGGCACCGCGGACGGTGCCGGGGCGGGCGGGGCGGCCGCCAGACCGGAGGCGGGGCGGGGTGCGGCGCGGTCGGACCGCGCGGCGGCGCGCCGCTGTGTGCCGGGGAGTCTGGCGCTCCAGCGCGTGAAGATCACGGAGGGGTACCTCTTACTTCGCGTCGTCGCGCGGGATCGGGCCGTCGGCAGGGCGGAGCCTCCCGGCCGGGGGCCGGGGGAGGGTCGGCTGGGGGCACTCTCGGCGCCCTTTTGCGGAATGCAGCAAACGTCCTGAATCCTCGTGATTGTCACTCTTTGCAGATACGAGCCCACCCATGGTCACACGTCCAGTGTGGCCGACCGGACGGACATCCGTCAGGCGCCCGGCTGCCCCTGTGGAGTTCCGTACTCCGCCGCAACCGGTCATTCCAGGGATGACGGCAGATCAACTCGTGTGGGCGTACGGCGCGTCAACTGGCCTCGTTGTGCCGACCCGTGCCGGCGGCGAGTTCGAATTCGGCGCGCGGGTTCTCCAGCGAGCCGAGCGAGACGATCTCGCGTTTGAACAGGCCCGCGAGGGTCCATTCGGCGAGCACCCTGGCCTTGCGGTTGAAGGTCGGCACCCGGCTGAGGTGGTACGCACGGTGCATGAACCACGCCGGGTAACCCTTCAGCTTGCGCCCGTAGACATGCGCGACGCCCTTGTGCAAGCCGAGGGAGGCCACCGAACCGACGTATTTGTGCCGGTAGTCCACGATCGGCCCGCCGCGCACCGCCGAGGCGATGTTCTCGGCGAGCACCTTGGCCTGACGCAGGGCGTGCTGGGCGTTGGGCGCGCACACCGGACGGGGCCCGCCGGGCTCGGCCGGCTCGGCGGTCAGATCCGGGACGGCGGCCGCGTCCCCGGCGGACCAGGCGTGCTCGACGCCGTCCACCTGGAGCGCGGGGGTGCACTGGAGACGGCCGTGGGCGGCCAGCGGCAGTTTGGTCGCGGCCAGGATGGGGTGCGGTTTGACGCCCGCGGTCCACACCAGGGTCCGGGTCGGGAAGCGCGAGCCGTCGCTGAGGACGGCGACCCGCTTCTCGCAGGACTCCAGCCGGGTCTCCATCCGGACGTCGATGTTGCGGGCGCGCAGCTCACGCACGGCGTAACGGCCCATGTCCGGTCCCACCTCGGGCAGGATGCGGTCGGTGGCCTCGACCAGGATCCACTTCATGTCCTCGGGCTTGATGTTGTGGTAGTAGCGGACGGCATAGCGGGCCATGTCCTCCAGTTCGGCCAGCGCCTCCACCCCCGCGTAGCCCCCGCCGACGAAGACGAAGGTCAGCGCGGCGTCGCGGATCGCGGGGTCGCGGGTGGAGGAGGCGATGTCGAGCTGCCCGAGGACGTGGTTGCGCAGTCCGATGGCCTCTTCGACGGTCTTGAAGCCGATGCCGACCTCGGCCAGGCCCGGGACGGGCAGAGTGCGCGCGATCGAGCCGGGCGCGAGGACCAGCTCGTCGTAGGCGACCTCGATGGCGCCGCCGCCGGTCTCCTCCGCGGCCAGGGTGGTGACGGTGGCCCGGCGGTCGCTGTGGTCGATGGCGGTGACCTCGCCGATGACGACCTTGCACTGGGGCAGCACCCGGCGCAGCGGGACGACGACATGGCGCGGGGAGATCGAGCCGGCGGCGGCCTCGGGCAGGAATGGCTGATAAGTCATGTAGGGATCCGGGTCGACCACGATGACCTCGACGGTGCCCCGCTGCAGCTCCGGCTTCAGCTTCCGCTGCAGCCGCAGGGCGGTGTACATCCCCACATAGCCACCGCCGACAACGAGAATGCGCGTCACGTTGTTCGAAGACTTCGAAGACACAGCCTTCACAGGGGTTCTCCTCGCGGTGTCGAACAGGCCCGGGACGGCACCGACCGCGGAGGCCGGCCGGCGGCGCTCCGCCTCGGGAGCTGCGCCCCCGGAAAGGCACAGCACTGTTCCATGACGCACCGCCGGAGCGCCTTTGTCCACAGGCCCGTCGAAATGTGTGACCGGGCGCGGTCCTGGGGACGGAACGGCTCATTCCGCACGGGTGTGGCGAGGTGCGCTGGTCAGAGGGTGGGAGACGGAGGAGAGGCAGGGGTGAAATCCGGGCGGATCACGCCCCTTGGGCCGATCGGGGGTGCATTGTGCGGAACTCCCCCTTCATTCTTGACCCCAGCTCAACTATGTTCGTATCTCGTTGGGGTGCACCCTGTTTCGTCGGTACGCCCTGACTGTCAGGGCGGGGAGTCTCCGGGGGGAGACGTCATTACCGGGGGATATCTATGCACACTCAGGGCTCTCAATGGCCGACCACCGTCGCGATGGCAGCTGCCTCGGACGGCGCCGGGAGCGGTGGCGCACACAGCAGAACCAACGAGAACGGCAACAGCAACGGCAACGGCACCGGCGTGACCCACCGGGCCGCTGCGGGGACGGGCGGCCGGAGCACGCCGCTGCGGGTGGACGCACAGCGCAATCTGGAACATGTGCTGCGCGCCGCGCGTGAGGTGTTCGGCGAGCTGGGATACGGCGCGCCCATGGAGGACGTGGCCCGGCGGGCCCGCGTGGGAGTCGGCACGGTCTACCGCCGCTTCCCCAGCAAGGACGTCCTCGTCCGCCGGATAGCGGAGGAGGAGACCGCACGGCTGACGGACCAGGCGCGTACGGCGCTGGGCCAGGAGGACGATCCGTGGGCGGCGCTCTCGCGCTTTCTGCGGACCTCGGTGGCCTCGGGGGCCGGGCGGCTGCTGCCACCGGGCATCCTGCGGGCGGACGCCGACACCGGCCGGTCCGCACTGCCGTCGGTGTCCGGGGCGAACGAGCCGCGGCTGCCGGACGGCCTGAGCGAGGCGCGGGTGCCGCAGCAGCGGGTGGCGCCCGGCAGTGACGGGACGCCCGTCGCTCTCCGGCCTGCCGGAGAGCGCGAGGTCCCGGAGGACGAGCCGCTTCCGGTGGCGGAGACGACGGGCGCCGATGCGCTGCTGGAGGTCGTCGGACGGCTGGTCGAGCGCGCCAAGGCGGCCGGGGAGCTGCGCACCGATGTGACGGTCTCCGACGTCCTCTTAGTCATCGCCACGGGTGCACCGGCGCTGCCCGACCCCAGCCATCAGCAGGCCGCCTCCGCGCGGCTGCTGGAAATCCTGCTGGAGGGGCTGCGCTCGCGGTAACAGCGGTGAGTTCGGGCGGCCGGGGCCGTCCGGTGGGGCCCGTTCACGGGGCCTCTCGGGCGGGCCCGGCCGCGGAACGGCACAGGGGGCCACGTCCCGTCTCCGCGTCCTCCGGGGCGTCGCGGGGCGCGCGCGGGATCGTCCGTACGGGATCCGCGCGCGGTGTGGTCCGTCTGGGCACGGTGGCCCGTACGGGTGAACGCCCGTGCGGTCGTCCGCCCTTGCTCCCCGGAGGAGTGGCGGGCAGCCGGAGCCCCCGGGGCACGGTGTGGCACGGTGTGGCACGGTGTGGCGGTATTCGGGTGGGACGGCGGCTTCGGGAGCCTCGGCAATGAGTGTTGACGGGCAGGACGAGCGGCGCGACGGTGGGTCCGGGGCGGGCGCCCACCACGAGGCGCCGTCCGGGCAAGTCCCCGGTCCGAGCGGGCCGTTGGACGCGGCCACCCCTGCCGGGGAGCCGGCCGGACGAGCCCCGCGCGCCGTCGATCCCACGGGCGCGGCACGCCTCGTGCCGCGGCAACGGGGCCGCGACGGCCGGACGGGCCCGGAAGACGGCCCCGGGGACGGCGAACTCCCGGCCTCCGACGCCCAGTTGCTCGCCGACCTGCGGGCCGGCGACGACGGCGCGTACGAGGAGATCTACCGCAGGCACGCCCCCGCGGTCCGCGGCTACGCCCGCGGCTGCTGCCGGGACGCGGACACCGCCGAGGATCTGACCGGCGAGGTCTTCGCCCGCACCCTGCAGGCGGTGCGCGGCGGCGCGGGCCCGGAGTCCGCGGTCCGGGCCTATCTGCTGACGACCCTGCGCCGGGTCGCGGCGTCCTGGGCGAAGACCGCCCGCCGGGAGCAGCTGGTCGAGGACTTCGCGGTGTTCGCCGTGTCCGCGGCCGGCCCGCCGGGGGACGCGAAGGTCCTGGACCCGGGCGCGGAGGTGCGCGCCATGCAGGAGGCCGAGCGGTCGCTGGCCGTGCGGGCCTTCCGCAGCCTCCCGGAGCGCTATCAGACGGTGCTGTGGCACACCGCCGTCGAGGACGAGTCGCCGAGCGAGGTCGCCCCGCTGCTCGGGCTGACCGCGAACGCCACCGCCGTATTGGCGCACCGCGCCCGGGAGGGCCTCAAACAGGCCTATCTGCAGGCGCACGTCAGCCGGTCGCTGACCGACGGCGGCGACTGCGCCCGGTACGCCGACCGGCTCGGCGCCTACGCCCGCGGCGGGCTGCGGATGCGGGCCGAGCGGGGGCTGCGCAGACATCTGGAGGACTGCGCCCGGTGCCGGCTGGCCGCGCTGGAGGTCGAGGACGTCAATCAGCGGATCGGTGCGCTGCTGCCGGTCGCGGTCATCGGCTGGCTGGCCGCCGGGTACGCCGTCAAGGCGGCGGCGGGTGCCGCGGCGGGAGCGGCGGCCGGGGCCGGCGCGGCCGGACTCGCCGGGGGTGGCGGGTCGGCTGCGTCGGGAGGCGCCGGCGCCTCCGGTGGCGCCGCCGCGGGCAAGGGGCTGAGCACCTCGCTGACGGTCGGTCTCGGGGTCGGGGCGGCGGCGGTGGCCGGCACGGTGCTTGCGCTGTCGCTGACCGGTCTCCCGCACCGGGCGCCCGAACCGCAGGCCCGCTCCGCCCGGCCGGCCCCGGCCGCGCCGCAGAAGCCGGCACCCGTGCCGTCACAGCCGGGGCTGCCGCCGGCGGCCGGGGCCGCTCCCGCCCCGAAGCCGCCCTCGAAGCCGGCTGCCCCGCACACCCGGGCGCCGGCCCACCGGCAGAAGCCGGCGCCGCCCGCGGCCCCGTCCCCGCAGAAGCCGCCGCCCACCCCGGCCCGGCCCCCGTCCCCGGCGGACCCCGCTCCGACGCGGCCGGCCCCCGGCGCCACCCCGCCGAAGCCGGCCCCGAAACCGCCGCTCCCGTCCCTGACGACCTATCAACTCAACACACTGAACCGCGACTTCATGGGGGACGGCAGCAAGCCTGAGGTGCGCTCCCTCGGCAGCGGCTGGCTGTGGGCGCGGCGGGCGCCGGCGATCGGCGGCACGCGGTATCCGCACGGGGTGAGCGTGCCCGCGCTGTCCTCGGTGACCATCGACCTCAACCGCCCGTGCACCGCCTATGACGCCGTCGTGGGCGTCGACGATCTGAGCGTGGGGCCGGGGGCGCTGCGCTTCTCCGTCTACGCGGACGGGGTGCGGCTGTGGCGGTCGCCGGCGGTGCGCGGCGGGGAGGCCGGGATTCCGGTGCACCTCCCGCTGGCGGGCCACCGGACGCTGCGGCTGGTGACCGAACCGGCGGCCCACGGTGCGGCGGCGCTCGGGGACTGGGCGCGGTCGACCCTCAGCTGTCGTTGAGGGGCCAGGGCGGCTCGTGACCACCGGGAGGCCGTTGCCCACAACGGCCGCTGCGCCGGGAGCACCCGACAACGGGCCCGCCCGGCCCCGGATGCCGCCCTAGGTCAGCCGCGCGCGGGGAACGACTCCGCCCGCGACCGCCTTCTGGCGCGGCGCCCCCGCCCCCGTCCAGCACGAGCCCCGCCGGGCCACCAGCCGCCGCAGCCACAGCTCCGTGGAGACCAGTTCTGCCAGCCCGTCCATGGGCAGCGCAGCCCCCTCCGCCGCGTCCCGCAGCGCCTTGCGGATCACCCGCGCCTCCACCAGCCCCGCATCGGCCAACAGCGGCGCGTCGAAGAGCCGTTCCAGCTCGCCTATGGCGCCGCGCAGCCCGGCGCGTACCTCTGCCGCATGGGTGACCTGCGAGGCGGCGCCCCAGCCGGTCGGCAGATCCCGTACGCCGGCCCCGGCCAATACGGAGCGCAGCACGGTGGCCCGCGCCCCCGGCTGCACCCGCAGGGTGTCCGGCAGGGCGCGGCAGGCGAGCACCACCTGGTTGTCGAGGAAGGGGGCGTGCAGCCGCTGGCTGCGGACCTCGGCGGCCTGCTCGAAGACGCGGTGGTCGGCGGCCTGGCGGGCCAGCGCGGCACGGGCCCGGCGCTCCCCGGGGCGGCTCACGGCGGGCACCCGGTGCACCGCCTCGCTCAGCCGAACCGATACTTCTGCCAGCGCCTCCCCCGTGAGCCAGCGCGCCGCGGGCCCCGGACGGCACCAGGCGAGCGCGGCCAGCGAGGCGTCCACGGCACCGGCGGCCACCGGCTCGTCGGCGAACTGCCGCTCCAGGAGGCGGCGCGCGGTGTCGGCGATCCCGGAGGCGTAGGGGGTACGGGCGAGCCTGCGGGCGGCGCGGTAGACGGTGAACGGGACGAGGACGGACTGCGCGGTGGAGCCGTCGGCCTTGGCCAGCGCCGTGACCGGACGCAGCAGATGGCGCCGGCGGCGGTCCAGGAGGAGGTCGGCGAGCCGGGCCGGGTGGGCGTCGAGGACCTGGCGGGCGCCGTGCCCGACGAAGTGGTCCGCGCTGCCGGCCAGCAGCCGTCGGCGGTGGCGGCTCGCGGTGATGAGGGAGGGGCCCGGCTCGTCCGTGAGCGGGCCGCTTTCGAGGTCCGCATACGGGAGGGCCTCTTCACCGGCCGCGACGACGACATGGTGCAGCCGCGGGTTGTCCGCGAGGCTGCGGGCGCGCTCCAATTCGGCTTCGCGGGAGGCCGCTCCGCCGTTGGTGGCACGGTCGTTGAAGGTGACGGCGAGGAGGCGTTCGCCATGGCCGCCCAGCCGTCCGGGCCGGCCGGGGAGGCCGGCGGCCAGCAGGGCGAGGGTCCCCGACGCGCTGCCTCCGGAGAGGTCGGCGCCGATGCCGGGGGCCGGCGCGCCCCGTGCCGCGCGCCGCGCCGCGGGCCCCATCCCGGGCACCGGCCCGGGGTCGAGACCGTCGGGACCGTCCGGGTCGGGGACGTGCCGGGGCCCGGCCAGCCGCGCGCGGACGGCCTCGACCAGGGCGTCGCGAACGCCGTCCACGGCCTGTTCCGGGGCGAGCGGGGGCGCCGCCACGGCGAGCGAGGCGGTCGGCTCGAAGGAGGTGATGTCGCCGGCGCCGCCGCGCAGCACCAGGGCGTGGCCGGGCGGGATCCGGCGGACCCCTTCGTACGGCGTGCCGTCGCCGAGCGCCTCGGGTACGTCCGGGCAGGCCAGCAGCGCGGCCAGATGGCCGATGTCGAGAGTGGCCTCGACGAGGTCGGCGAGCGGCAGGGCGGCGGTGGCGTAGGCGGTGCCGCCGGCCCAGCGGGTGTGGAAGACGGGGCGGGCGCCCGCCAGGTCACCGGTGACGGTGAGCCGCCGCCCCGTCCGGACGACGGCGGTGTAGCTGCCCGGCCAGGCGGTGAGGTGGCGCAGCGCGCCCCCGCGCGCCGCGAACAGGCCCACCCGCAGCTGGTCGTCGGTGGCCCCGCAGGCGCCGAAGACCGCGAGCCGGGTCTCGGGGTCGGCCTGGACGACCCGGACCTCGTCCGGCCGCCAGTCGCCGACCGCCCAGAGGGGATCGGGGTCGCCCCACACGAGCTGGGCGCCCACGGGCAGGACCGCACGGCCCTCCTCACCGGGGGCCGGGCCCGAGGCCGCCGGCCCCGTGGTGGCACTGCTCCACCCCACCAACCAGCGCATCGCCGCCTCCACCCGATTCCCCGCCCGCCGGGGCCAACGGCCACCCCGTACAGCGGATTGCCCGGCCGCCGCCGGGCTGTTGTCGCGACCATGCTGCCATGACAGCGGCGCGGAGGAGGTGTTGAGGCGGTCCTGTATACGGGCGGTTCCCCTCGCACGGCCCCGGGAGGGCCGCCGGCGGGACCGCGGTGACGGCACCGGCCCGCCGCGGGCGAGCGGCGAACGGCGGAGCGGCCGGGGCCGACGGCGTCGACGGACGGCGTCGGCGGGAGGCGTCAGCGGGAGGCGTCAGCGGGAAGCCGGGCCGGCCGGCCGCGGACGCCCTCCCACCGGGGGTGGGGCGCGGCGCCGCCCCGGCCCCGGGAGGCCCCCCGTGTGGCCCCCGGGGCGACCCCCGAATGTGCGGCGGCGCGAAATCACCACCCGTAGACTTTCGGCCAAAGTCCTTTCCGTACAGCACAGTTGACACTCTCGGGCAGGGTGTCAACCGGTACCCCGGCAGGCCGGCGAGCGGCCTGTGCGACGGTCCGGGAGGCGGGCTGCGCCCCCCGGACCGGACCGTCACCCGCGGGGAATGAGGTGACGGTATCCCCCAGCCCACTGGATCCAGTGCAGCGGGCCGACCCACGCAGAAGCCATGGAAGCGCTCCCCGCGAGGCCCGGCCAGCGCGCACGGACGGGCGCACGGGCACACGTACCCGGAGCACATGCCAATTCCCGCACCCCTGTTTGAACACGAATCTCGCCATCCGGCACACCGGCCCTTAACGGTCAGGATCCGGCGAACTACTCTGGGTGGACGCATGCCCCGGGGTACCGGGGCGGCCGTCGCTGTGTCGAGGGGTGCGCATGTCCAGGGATATACGCGGGCCGAACGAAAAGCTCGGCACCGTTCTCGCCCTCGCGGGGATCAGCAATGCCGGACTGGCGCGCCGGGTCAACGACCTCGGTGCGCAGCGCGGACTGACGCTTCGTTATGACAAGACGTCGGTGGCGCGGTGGGTCTCCAAGGGCATGGTGCCGCAGGGCGCCGCGCCCCATCTCATCGCGTCCGCGATCGGCAGCAAACTCGGCCGGCCCGTCCCGCTGCACGAGATCGGGCTGGCCGACGCGGACCCGGCGCCCGAGGTGGGCCTGGCGTTCCCCCGTGACGTGGGCGCCGCGGTGCGCTCCGCGACCGAGTTGTACCGCCTGGATCTGGCCGGACGGCGGGCCGGCGGGGGCGGCATCTGGCAGAGCCTGGCCGGATCCTTCGCCGTCAGCGCGTACGCCACCCCCGCCTCGCGCTGGCTGATATCCCCGGCGGACAGTTCGGTGGCGCGGGAGGCGGCCGAGGCGCGCGACAAGGACGCCGCGGCGGCCGGTGACGCCGGTATCCCGCAGCACGTCGGGCACAGCGACGTCAGCAAGCTGCGGGAGGCCGCCGAGGACGCGCGCCGCTGGGACTCCAAGTACGGCGGCGGGGACTGGCGTTCCTCCATGGTGCCGGAGTGCCTGCGGGTGGACGCGGCCCCGCTGCTCCTCGCCTCGTACAGCGACGAGGTGGGCCGGGCGCTCTTCGGGGCGACCTCCGAACTCACCCGGCTCGCGGGGTGGATGGCCTTCGACACGGGCCAGCAGGAGGCCGCGCAGCGCTACTACATCCAGGCGCTGCGGCTCGCCCGCGCGGCCGCCGATGTCCCCCTGGGCGGCTATGTGCTCGCCTCGATGTCCCTCCAGGCGACCTACCGCGGCTTCGCCGACGAGGGCGTCGACCTCGCCCAGGCCGCCCTGGAACGCAACCGCGGTCTGGCCACGGCCCGCACCATGAGCTTCTTCCGCCTGGTGGAGGCGCGCGCGCAGGCCAAGGCCGGCGAGGCGCGCGCCTGTGAGGTGGCGCTGAAGGCCTCCGAGGGCTGGCTGGAGCGCTCCCGCGGCGGCGACCCCGACCCGTCGTGGCTGGACTTCTACTCGTACGAGCGCTTCGCCGCCGACGCCGCCGAGTGCTACCGCGATCTGCGGCTGCCCCGCCAGGTGCGCCGCTTCACGGAGCAGGCCCTGTCGCGCCCCACCGAGGAATTCGTCCGCTCCCACGGGCTGCGCCTGGTGGTGTCCGCGGTGGCCGAACTGGAGTCCGGCAACCTGGACGCGGCCTGCGCGGCGGGCACCCGCGCGGTCGAGGTGGCGGGCCGCATCTCCTCCGCCCGCACCACCGAGTACGTCCGCGATCTGCTGCACCGCCTGGAGCCGTACGGCGATGAGCCCCGCGTGGTCGAACTGCGCGAACGGGCGAGACCACTGCTGGCGGCGCCGGCTTAGGTCCGGGCGGGGCCGCAGGAAACCGGCCGGGGGGCCGCCGGATCGGCATTGTCAGTGCCGGCCGTCATGATGGGATACGTCGTCGGTGAGGATGCGCGGGTCCGCGGCGACGGACGGGCCTGCGGTCATGCGGTTGGGGAGGTGCAGTGGCGGCGTACGACTGCGATGTGCTGGTGATCGGTGCCGGCATCATCGGGCTCTCTACGGCTTACGCGCTCACGCGTGCCGCCCCCGGCATGCGCGTCGTGGTCCTGGAGAAGGAGTCCGGTCCGGCCCGCCATCAGACCGGGCGCAACAGCGGCGTCATCCACAGCGGCATCTACTATCCGCCCGGCTCGCTCAAGGCCCGCTACGCCCTCCAGGGCTCGGCGGAAATGGTGAAGTTCTGCACCGAGCACGACATTCCGCACGAGGTCACCGGCAAGCTGATCGTCGCCACCGACCGCAGCGAGCTGCCCCGGCTGCACAGCCTGATCCAGCGCGGCCGCGAGCACGGCCTGCCGGTGCGCGAGCTCGGCCCCGCCCAGATAGCCGAGTACGAGCCCGAGGTCCGCGGCCTGGCCGCCATCCATGTCGGCACGACCGGCATCTGCGACTTCGGCGCGGTCGCCCGCCGGTTCGCCCGGCTCGCCGAGGACGCCGGCGCCCGGATCGTCCACGGCACCGAGGTGACGGCCATCGGCCGCCGCCCCGGCCGGGTGGCGGTCCGTACGGCCGACGGCACGGTCCACCGCGCCCGCGCCCTGGTCAACTGCGCCGGTCTGCACTGCGACCGGATCGCCCGGCTGGCCGGCGACGCCCCGGGCATGCGGATCATCCCGTTCCGCGGTGAATACTTCACCCTCGCCCCGGAGCGCGCCACCCTCGTGAAGGGCCTGGTCTACCCGGTCCCCGATCCGGCCTTCCCGTTCCTCGGCGTCCATCTGACCCGCGGCATCGACGGCGCCGTCCACATCGGCCCGAACGCCGTCCCCGCCCTGGCCCGCGAGGGCTACGACTGGCGCACGATCCGCCCTGCCGAGCTGGCCGGCACCCTGGCCTACCCCGGCTCCTGGCGGATAGCCCGCCGCCACTGGCGCTACGGCGCCGGCGAGCTGCACCGCTCCCTGTCCCGGCGCGCCTTCACCGACGCGGTCCGCCGCCTGCTCCCGGCCGCCCGCGAGGAGGATCTGCGCCCGTCCCCGGCCGGCGTCCGCGCCCAGGGCGTCCTCCCCGACGGCACCATGGTCGACGACTTCCTCTTCGCCGAATCGCCCGGCATGATCCACGTCCTCAATGCCCCCTCCCCCGCCGCCACGGCCTCCCTCCCCATCGGCCGTGAGGTGGCCCGCCGGGTCCTGGGAGCGCTACCGACCTGACGCCACGGGCTCGGACCGCCCTCCCGCGGCCGTACGCTCCTCGGCCCCCACGGCCGACCGCTCCCCACCCCACGACCCTCCGCGCCCCCTCCCCACCCCCACCCTCCGTAGAATCACCTCACTGTGTCCGAGAACTCCGCCACCCCCGAGTCCGCCGCCCCCGACGCGCACGCACCGGAGGCAAACGCTCCGGAAGCCGCCGCCGACGAGGCCCGCAGCCTCGGCTCCACCGCCGTCTCCGCCGCCACGCCGCGCCGCGGTGCGCCCATGTTCCCCGACGGGACCGGCCCCGCGGCCGACCCCGCGGGCTCGCACCACGAGCGGCGGATCCGTTCCTTCCAGCCCCGTCGCAGCCGCGTCTCGCCCACCCAGGCCGATGCGCTGCGCCGGCGGTGGCCCACCTGGGGGCTGGACATCGACGGGCTGTCCCGCATCGACCTCGGCGCGTTCTTCGACGGGCTGCCGGTCGTCCTGGAGATCGGCTTCGGCATGGGCGAGGCCACGGCACAGATGGCCGCCGCCGACCCGGGCACCGGCATCCTCGCCTGTGACGTCCACACCCCCGGCCAGGGCAATCTGCTCGCTCTCGCGGAGCGGAACGGCCTGTCCAACATCCGGGTGGCCAACGGCGACGCGATCATCCTGCTGCGCGAGATGCTGGCCCCCGGCTCCCTCGCCGGACTGCGCATCTACTTCCCCGACCCCTGGCCGAAGAAGCGCCACCACAAGCGCCGCCTCATCCAGCCGGAGTTCCTCGCCCTGGCCAGCACCCGGCTCGCGCCCGGTGCCCTCGTCCACTGCGCGACCGACTGGGAGCCGTACGCCGAGCAGATGCTGGAGGTCCTCTCGGCCGAGCCGACGCTGGAGAACCTCCACCCCGGCTATGCGCCGCGGCCGGACTTCCGCCCGCTCACCAAGTTCGAGGGCCAGGGCCTGGACAAGGGGCATGTCGTACATGACCTCCTGTTCCGCCGTCGTGCCGCGTAAGGCGAAGGCCGCTCGTTAGGGTCGATGGGTGTACCCGTCCCAGCCGTCCCCGCGCCGCGCGCCCGCCCCTCCCCCGTACACACCCCCCACCAGCACACCCGGCCCGCACGAGCACGCCGCCGCGCACGCCCGGCGCCGGATCGCCCCCTGGCGCAGCCAGACCCTGCGCGCGATCGCCCTGGTCTCGATGCTCGCGCTCTCCGGCGTGATCATCATCGGCCTGGTGCGCCAGGAGACCGGCACCGAGGGTCTGCTGGTCGGCCTCGGCCTGGCCGTGTTCCCCGTACCGCTGCTGATCACGGCGTTCTGCTGGCTCGACCGCATCGCACCCGAGCCCTGGCGCAACCTCGCGTTCGCCTTCGCCTGGGGTGCCTGCGCCGCCGCCCTGGTCGCGCTCCTCGCCAACGGCTTCGCGACCGACTGGCTGGCCGCCAACATCGCCTCCGCGTCCCCCTCCGAGGCCGAGGCCTGGGGCGCCACGATCATCGCCCCGATCGTCGAGGAGCTGGTCAAGGCCGCCGCCGTGGTGCTCGTCTACCGCTTCCGCCGCCACGACTTCGACGGGATCACGGACGGCATCGTCATCGCCGGCATCACCGCTACCGGCTTCGCCTTCACCGAGAACATCCTCTACCTGGGCAACGCCTTCGGCGAGGACCAGTCCATGGGCCACTCCGGCCTGGACTCCCTCACCGCCGGCACCTTCTTCCTCCGCATCATCATCTCCCCCTTCGCCCACCCCCTCTTCACCATCCTCACCGGCCTCGCGTTCGGCATCGCCGCCACCCGCTACCCCCGCCGCCGCGGTGCCCGCATCGCCCTCGCCCTCCTCGGCCTGTTCACCTCCGTCCTGCTGCACGCCATCTGGAACGGCGCCTCCGCCCTCGGCGAGCCCGGCTTCCTCACCGTCTACGGCCTCTTCATGGTCCCCGTGCTCATCGCCCTCACCTGGCTGGCCGTCTGGGCCCGCAACCAGGAGCTGCTCTCCCTGCGCGGCTACCTCGCCCCGTACGCCACCGCCGGCTGGCTCGACCCCACCGAACCCACCGCCCTCTCCTCCCCCAGAACCCGCGCCCTTGCCCGCACCATGACCCGCCGCACCCACGGCCCCGCCGCCGCCCGCGCCGTCACCGAATACACCACCATCGCCACCACCCTCTCCTTCCACCGCCGCCGCGCCCACCTCCTGGGCCCCACCCCGGACTTCACCCTCCGGGAACAACACCTGCTACAGCATCTGCGGTACTACCAGGGGTGGGGGCGGGCGGCGCTCACCCTCGCGTGGGACGCCGGATACGCGACGCACGACGCACCGCCGTGCCCCGAGGATCGCCCCTGACACCCGTCAGCCCCTCCGTCACAATGGCCATGTGCCCGCCATTCCCTCGTCCCCCGGTGTCTCAGCCCGAATGAGCGTCCAGGCCCGCCGGGACACCGGCCCCGAGATGGCCGTACGGCGCCTCCTGTACGCCTCCGGCCACCGCTACCGACTGCAGCGGCGCGTGCCCGGGTTCCCCCGTCGCACCATCGACATCGCCTTCCCAGGGCCCAAGGTCGCGGTGTTCCTCGATGGCTGCTTCTGGCACGGCTGCCCTGAACACGCCACACGCCCCAAGGCCAATGCCGACTGGTGGCGCAACAAACTCGACGGCAACATCGCCCGCGACCGCGAGACGACGGAACATCTCATGGAGCAGGGCTGGACCGTACTGCGGTTCTGGGAACACGAGGATCCCGCGCTCGTGGCAGAGCGGGTGGCGGCCACGGTCGACACGGCGCCCCGTCGCCGCCGCTGACCGATCTAGTGGGGCGCGCCCGCCGGCCAAGGGTTTGGACACGGCTCGGGACAACGCCGCGCTCGGGCAAGGGCAATGCCCTTGTCCGCGGCGCCGGCTAGACTCGCCGGCATGAGCATGCACGCCCCTGACCGCCCCATCAGAATGATCGACCTCTTTTGCGGGGCGGGCGGGCTGACGCAGGGTTTCCTCCGGATCGCCCTTGACGGGTCGACCATTCGGGAAGGGGATTCGACCACGCCGTCGGCGTTCGCTCCCGTGGCCGCGGTCGAGCTGGACGCCGCAGCAGCCATGACCTATGCAGAAAATTTCGGCGAGTTGTCAGGGGGCACAGACCATGTGTACCTCGGAGACATCACCCGCTGGGCACAGGGGCCCATCCCAAAGGCTGAAGTAATTCTCGGCGGACCGCCATGCCAAGGATTCTCAGGCCTCGGAAAGGAGAACCCGAACGACCCTCGAAATCAACTGTGGCGCCAGTACTTCAAAGTGGTCAAAGAAGCGGAACCGAAGGTTTTCGTCATTGAGAACGTCGACCGTTTCAGCACCTCACAGGAATTCGAGAGCCTCCGGAAGGAGTTCAAGGAGGCCGGTTACGAAATCTGCGAGCAGCTGCTCAATTCTGCAGACTTCGGCGTCGCCCAGGCACGCAAGCGCACGATCATCATCGGCACACAGTCCGATCTGCCGCTGGTGGAGCACCCTCGCCCCACGCACCGGCGTCCCGATCCGCCGCGCGTCCCGGAACCGCGGGCGGGGGAGAACACACAGCTCAGCTTCGCAACTCCGTCGGACTCAGCCGCTGACAAGCTCGACCTCTGGAAGACGCTGGAGGAATGCCTCAGAAACGTCCCGCCGGCTGTGACAAGCACAGACCTTCCTTCCCGGACCGCTCACGGCACTCCGGCCGCAGTACGCATCTCTCGGAAGATCACGGAGACGGGACGACTGGATCAGGATTTCATCGACCGCATCCGCAACAAGATGCCCGGACCTTTCCGGACATCCCAGCTGCACTTCGGCAGGAACCCCACGGCCCTCTCGCTCGCCCGTTACCGAGCAATCCCGGCCGGCGGGAATCGGCACAATCTTGTGGACGCCACAAAGCCCGGCGGAAGGCTGCTCACCACGGAAAGTTGGATAAATCACCAATCAGGCTCCGGCGATGTCATGGGGCGCCTCGTCTGGGATAAACCTTCGGTAACCATCAGAACCGAGTTCTTCAAGCCGGAAAAGGGTCGCTACCTGCACCCGAAGGAGGACCGGCCCATCACTCACCTCGAGGCCGCCCTTATTCAGGGGTTCCCGGAAAATTTCCGCTGGTTCGGCAGCAAGTCGCAGATCGCCCGGCAGATCGGCAATGCGGTCCCGGTAGACCTCGCCACCGCCATCGCCAAGGTCATCCACCATGCTTTGCGCGGGGAGCGGGAGTAGACGGACCGCACCTCCCCTCACCTGCCGAAGGCGACGTCGATCTTGTGACGGATCTCGTGCGATCCGGCCTCCGAGGCCTCCAGGACTGCGGTCATCGTTTCCTTCGCAACCGCGCGGAGTTCGCCATCGAGGGCCGTCGGTGCGAGAGACTCGAACAGAACGAACGGAGCGAGACGCAAGAGTCGTTTGAGGAAATCCTCAAGAGTTTCCCGGTAGGGAAGGCCTTGGAGATCCAGGCTGTCCCACACCTTGAGGATCGCCTTGACCAGATAGGGGCTCCCGCCCAACGCCCGGCGCCTGCTGTAGATGCGGTCGAAGGCATCCTCGCCGAGAATGCTCATTGCGGCATAGGGATCGGGCTCGTCCGGTGAGTGGATCAACTGCGCACGCCACCACATGCGGCCCACGACATGGCGTGTCAGGTCCGTGCCGAGCACACGATCTCCTGGTGGCCTTGGGTAACGCCAGTACGAGACATCCGGCAGCAACACCAAAGCCATGAAGGCCCAGATGTCACCGGAGGCAGCCTCGGCGGGAGCCAGCTCCATCGAAGCATGCACCGCGGTCGCCAGCCGCCGATCGAATAGCGCCCTGCGTTCACGATCGGACTCACCGGGAAAACCTGCCTCTTCGGCAAGCGAGATGACGAGCGCACGCAGTTCTTCGAGCTTCGTTTCCGGTACCCGATCTCCGCCGGTGGCCACGTAGACGGCTGAGACGTGCCCGGTGTCTGCCAGATCGGCCAATTCCGTCACGGTGAGATGCCGATAGCGCTCGTGCAAGGGGGCAGCCTGGCCGGAGAGCAGTCGTGGGTAAAGGAAACTCATCAAACATCCTGGAAGATTTTGACTGCTGCCTGAAGGTCGGATGCGAAAATGCTCGCGGAACGCTCAAACCTGAGCTGTATGTCGTTGATTGTGGCCCCGGGGAACAGCTGTTGGAAGAGCCCCATCAGGGTGTGACCGAGTGTCTCCGGCGGGAACTCCGCGCCGTCAATAAAATCGGAGTGCCGAAGCGCGTGTTCAACCATGACCCTCGCCGCGTCGGCGTAAACAGCAGCCAGTATGGCTCGGTCGACCTGTCGTGGCTTTCCGGCATTGCGGAACGCTGTCGTGGTGGCGCCGTTCGCTTCGTTCACCAGCAAGAGCATCGATCCCATGGTGGCACCGAGGAGATCGTTCTGTATCTGCAGATACCATGCGGCGTCATTCGGGAACGAGGTGTGCGCGAAGTCGATGACGGCCATGGGGAACTGTGGAGCGTCTCCCTGCAGGCGCACGGAGTGACGGTCACTCCACAACACCGACCCGGCCCGTCGTGGGGAGGCCGGCGCGCCTCTGTCCGTGGTTTCCGCAAGCACCAGCGCCGTGTCCACGATCAGGTTGCCGCCCAGATCACTCCCCCGTAGACGAGCGGTCAGTTCGCAATCCCTGACTTCCGTGCCGGCGAGAGAGATGCGGTCTGCAGGAGCACGAAGGTTCGAACCGGTGGCCGTCCACACGACGGTGAGCGCCAACACCGCGTCCGGTGGGAGGCCTGACTCCGCTCGGGCTCGCTGTGGATCGATCCGCATGATACGCCGCAGCGCCAGATCCATCTGGTAGTCCCAGTCGCTGAGCGCGTCGGGAAGGGGGAGTTCCTCGCCATCGACCAGAAGCATCCAGTCGTCTGCCTCGGCAACCTCGCTCGCGGGTCGACGATAGGGGAGTGCACGTCGGCTCAACTGAACTTCACCTCCTCGACCACGATGCCGATTTCCGTCATGGTGTCCGGGGCCGGACGGACGAGCGCTCGCCACAGCGCACCGTCCCCACCCTCGATGACATACGTGGGCGTCGACGAGATCTCCCTGCCGGAGTTCTCCCAACCCACCAGACCGGGCATCTCGGCCCCACGCGGTGGGTCGGTCTCACGATTGCCGGCTCCCATCAGCGCAACATCCAGACGGGCGTGCACCCGCTGCGGGCCGGAGACGGGGAGCCGGAACGGTTGGACCAGGACCGATGCCCCGAGCCGTTCATCCCAGTACGGTTCGCCGACATACTCCACACGGGGGCGGGAAGGTGAGTTGCGCGGACGCGACACCGCCCCTTGCCGAGGGATACTCCCTGCACCTGAGTCGGTGCCGTCGCATCGGTCGGCGTGGCTTCCCTCTGAGCCTGCGGCAGTCACGTCACGCCCGTTCGGCGCCGGCCCCGTAGTGGTCCCACCCGGACGGCTGAAGTCGGTGGCCCCACCGACACCCCAAGCCCCGCCGACCAGCGAGGCGAACTTGCCGCTCGCCGCCCCCAAGGCGATATGTGCGGATCCCTGACGCGCGCTTCCCCCGATGCCCAAGAGCGGTTCCAGCAACTCCTTGATGCGCTGGAAGGTGGAACGCACGAACGTACTGTCCGGTGTATCCAGGGAATGAGGATTCCATGCGTCATGGGTTGGTGGCTCTGCCCTGGCATAGATGTCGTCCATGGCCTTGTCCGCCCGGAATACCCCGGCGTACGAAACATGCTCGGCTGCGGGTTTCGGCCCCGGATGGTAGGTCACGACGAGTTCAGCCGGCCGCATCAGGCACACATGATGAAGCATCCCCTCGATGCCCATCAGCCGGGACGCGCGGGTGGGCTCCGCAGGGACTGCAAAGCGCTTGATCAAGCCGAGACGTCCGAGGTCCCGCTTCGGCTTGAGGCAACGCAGGAGTTTGTGATCGGGGCCGTTCATCGCCTCGAATGCCTCGACGAACAAATTGAGCGGTCGAGTGGTACGAGGGTCGGGCACCGGGTGCTCGATGCCGTTACAGGTCACGGTGAAGCGCATGGCCGGTGAGCCGGATGATGTGCTGAGCATCTTCGGCCACAGGTGCCAGGCGATCGTGTCCGCCAGGTAATCCGCCGCCTCGTCCGAACCCAGGCCGTCGAGCTTCGGCGCGATCACCACGATCGTGGTGCCGGTCTCGTCAGCGCCGAACGGCCTGAGGCCGAGACGGTGTGCAGCACTCTCCGCAGCCTCGCCGACCAACGGCTCGACCACCTCGCCGGAAGTGTCACCCCACCAGTGACGACCGGTGTAACGACGCTCGCCCATCGGATCACGGGCGATGTAGCTCTCCCACAGTGCACAGCCCATCAGGCGGGTTTCGAACCCGTCGGCCGTTTTGCACCGGGTGTGCAGCAGAACGGTTCCGGCCTCGGAGAGCAGGTAGAAGATGCCCTTGCCGAATCCGTAGGTGCCGCCACCGAGTTCGGAGTCACGGGGTTCTCCGATATTGCGGACGAAGGATACGAAGTCGTGGTCCTTCGTCACCACGGTGTCTGCACGCGTCGGGCCGCCGAGGCCCTTCGTGCCCCGATCGGAAATCGCCATGACCTGCAGCGTCGGTCGTTGCAAGCACGTCCGCAACGGCAGGTGTGACGTCAATGGCGCACCTTGCAGCAGCATGTCGCGCCACGACGCGACGTGCGCGGGTCCGACAGCATAGAGATCGAGACGATAGTCGACAGGAAGAGAAGTCCCGGGCACCCGAGCGTCCCAGCTGTTCTGGGCGGACTCCCGGACAAGAATCGTCAGCGCGTCCAGTTCCGGGCGGCCGAGCTGATTCCGGATGCCCTCGGCCGCGCTGGCCCCCTCCGGTGGAAAGGGCTGTGAGTACCACGCCGGGCCGGTCATGCACTCTCCTCGATCAAAGTGCGGAGATGATCGTCGACGCTGCCGACATGAAGCGCGGGGGGCGAATCGGAGGACAGGTCAACGGTGTAGTGCACGTCCTCCACACGAATGGGCACGCCGGCGTCGTGGAGCAACTCACCCGTCAGCTTCGGGAAGGAGGCATCCACGTCATACCAACACTCCTCCTGCACGACGAACCGGACGTCTCGGTAGCGTTCAGCATCGCTCCAGCGGTATCCCTCGGCCGCCAGCAGGGTGAGCAGCGCACTCTCGTCATCGCCGAGCCGCATGACACGGTCGATGAGTTCGACCAAGCCGATACCCGCTCCGGTGGCGCGCTCCAGCCCGAAGCAGGCCAAGTACAGCGTTCCATCTTGCGGCGCCTCCAATTGCCCCAGTCCGTGGATGCGAATCCGCCGCCCCCGCCGACCGGTCAAGGCTTTCACCTCGACGGCACGGACGCCCGCGCCGAAGTCGTGCCGGTGTCCACCCGGACCTCGCCAAAGGCGATGTGCGCTCGGGTCCGCCAGAAGCAGCCTTTCCATGACGAGAAGCTCCCCGAAGAGCCCCGCCATCTGCTCCGGCCCCAGCAACGCACCACCGGTCTGAAAGAGAGCCCTCCAACGGTCGATGACGTGATGGAGCGCTCTGACGGGATTGCTGGGCAGGGCTCCTGCGGCCGCCACAATGTCCGCGCACAGGGATGTGAAGACATCATTCACTTCGCGGCGGAGGCATCCCAGATTCACGTAGTCCTGATAGTCGCCGTTGTCCTCAAGAGGGTGTTTGCGCAGTTCCAGCACAGGCCCGTTGAAGCCACCCCGAATCTTCTGATGAGCACGCACGGGCACCAGGAGATGGCGGTGACCATGATGATCAACAGCTACCGCCAAGGCCCCTTCATTCGTGTCGACCGCCAGCTCGGCAACCCGCAGAGCCCTCTCGTGCGACGGAACGGATGCCTCCAATGCGGTCCAATGGCGATCGAGGCGATTTCTCCACTCGCTGTTCACCCTGCGGCCTCGCCCTCCACGAGGCTGAAGTCCTCCACCTCGAGGTTCACACCGGACAGATCGGCAGAGATGTAGTTCCATTCGACGGTGCTGTCGTCGCCCGACGGTCGAGGGAAGACGAGGCCGACGCCGATGACGTGCTCCTCGGCGTTCAGGGCGCGACGCGTCGCCTTCGCCGGCACCGGCTCGGAGACCTTGTCGATCGGGTAGAGCACAACGAGTCCGGTGTCCGGCAGTTGGCGCCTGCGCTCCGCCTTGATCTCCTCCTCGCTCAGCTTCGTCGTGTCGCCCTGGAGATCGAGAGCGGCATCCTTACGGCTCATCAGCGTCTTGATATCGGCGAACCCGGCGGGAGAGTCCGTGGTGTCGATCTTCGCGCGCGTGATGCGACGCACGGCCATACCCGGCGCGAACTCGAAGTTCTCCTCCGTGCTTCCGACGGGGTTGCCGACGATGGCGAGATTCCACGTACGCAGGGAGCCGACAGCGGTTCGCTTTTGGATGTAACCGCTCAGCAACTCCGCATCGCACTCTTGCGACTTCTCATGGAACCGGTAGTCGGCAAGGAAGTCGAGTACGTGATCGTGCGGCACGTCACGCAACAGGAAGCGGCCGTCCTCGGGCCGGCGTTCCTGCTGTGCCGCTGCGCGCAAGGCCTTGGCGACCAAGTTCCTGGCTGCGGATTGGTTCCGCTTCAGCCACTCGGCATCGGTGTGGAAGTAGCGTGTCTGAACACGTTGGCCGCCGAACGCCGACGCGGCGTACACCGCACTCTTCATCTTTGCGGCCGCCGTGACCCGCAGCGCAGGATGGGTACGCAGCCTGACGGCAAACGTCAGCGGGGTCTTGTCCTCGGTCATGTAGACGTCGATGTCACGACGCATCTCGGCCTCGACAGTGGCCAGATGGCGGAACCACCCCTGCAGCTCCCCTGTCATCCAGATGCGAGGAAGGTCGGCGTATCCCGTCCGGAAGCCGAACCAGCGTCCCATCTGCAGCAGCGTGTCGTAAGCGGAGACCGCACGTACGAAATAGCTGACTGTCAAGCCTTCCAGTGTCAGGCCACGGGAGAGAGTGTTACCGCCTACGGCGATCGCCACGACCGGACCGTTCTCGTAGTCCAGCCGGTCCTCACTGCTGGAGTTGTCCATGATGATTCGACAATCGTCGAGCACATCCGGCAGGACGGCAAGTACGTCACTGAAGCTCACGGGGGATTCGGCAAACGCACCGGCGGGCACCCTCTCCGTCTCCGCAACCCAGAGCCGGCGCAGTTCTTCGATGACACTCGCCTCGCCCAGCTGTCCCGCGAGACTTTTCCTCTCGAAGTCCAGCGGAGCATGAAAGCTGTTGTGAACCGTGGTGTTCACGCTCGTGTGGATGAGCATCGTGTTGTGCGGATTTCCCGTTCCTCGGACGCGCCGTGCAGCTGCACAAAGCCAGAAATAGCGGAGCGCGTCCCGCAGCGTTTCCGTGATCTCGGGAGCGAAGCCTTCGACATCGGCACGTTTCAACGGTCGGACGCGCGCGACATCCTCATCAGGCACCTGACGGATCATGTCGTATCCGTCATCGACCTCGGCCGGGTCCTCCCCGTCGAGAGCGTACCGACCGAAGAGCACCTCGGTCCCGAAGTACCCGTGCCCCTCGGGACTCGGCAGATTGACGATGAAGTGCTCAGGGTAGAGATCGTTCTCCGCGGACGGGTCGATGAGAAGGTTGGCGAAAGGGGAAGCGGTGTAGCCGACGTACGCCGACTTGGGCAGCCGGTCCAAGATTTCTCGGATGAGCGGGTTGATCGACTTCGTGGCGACGGTTGCTTGATCCGCCTCGTCGTCGATCACCAGCGCCGGGCAGTCCTGGAGGTATTCGGAGGCGGAGCCCAGCCACTCGGAAAGCTTTCGAAGCACGGTGGCATTCTTTTTGACCACACACAGCACATGGGTGCGGTTACTTCTTCCGAAGTATGAGGCGGCATTGTCACCTGGCGTGAAGTCCTTGTCGAGACCGGTGAGCTGCGACCACCTGGTGGGGTTTGCCTGGACCAGTTGCTTGACGAGCCTGGCTTGCGTCTGGCGCCGCAAACCGTTATGGATGCCCGACAGGACAATGAACAACTTGTATCCGCGGTCTGCAGCCTTGGACATGACGGCGGTGAAATTCGTGGTTTTCCCGGACTGCACATAACCGACCACGAGCCCGCGAGTGGAGAACTTCTTCTCACGCGGATGGCTGAGGAGCGACACGATGCGTGTCGACGAAGAATCCAGACTCGCGAGCGAAGGAGAATCAAGCGACCACCCGCTGTCCTGGCACAACTGATCCACCATCGCCGGCCAGCACTTGTCCCGCGGACGAGGGCCCGTGTACCAGGTGTCACGGTTGTCCAGAACCACGGAGCGCGGCTCTTCCATTTCCCTTATCCGGATGGTCCGCTGCTCGTGCATCTCGATGATCTTTTGAATGGCGTCCTGACCGATCTGCAGGACTTCCAGTTTCTTTACGGATTCCTCAGGCGTGCCGGTGTCGAGCAGATCCCTGAAAACTTCGTACATGCGCTCGATTTCATCACTCACGAGATCTTCCACCGTCTTCGCCTCACCCTGGACCGGACCCGTCGCGGGCCGGGATGCCGGTGTTCCGAGCGCACGCGTCACACAAGTGACGCTCGAGCCGAACAAGGGGTGCCCCCGCCCACGCCACGATTCTCGGCCACTGGGCGGAGGCATTGCCACCGGTCGCGAAACAGTGGGTGCCCCATCTCGGAATTTCGGCTGAAGCACATGGGTATTCACGGGAAATCATGGCGATTTCGCCATAGTTGGCCGGCTTGAAATCGCCCCTGCGGGTGCTCCGGTCGGTGTGCGGCTCCCCGACGTAGGCTCTACGACGGCTTGTCCCTGATGTGGAGGTTCCCCATGACCCGCGTACCGACAGGCGTGATCGCCGCAACCGGCCTGCTCGGCGGCTACGCCGTGGCCCGCTGGACCAAGAAGCGGCCCCTTGGGGGAGTGGCGTTGTTGGCGGCCGGGGCCGTGGCGGCCAAGGGGTGGCAGCAGAAGGCCGGGAATGCGACGGCGGTGGCGTTGGGCGGGGCCTATGTGGCGGCGTTTGCCGGGTCGCATCCGCTGGCGAAGAAGATCGGGGCGTGGCCTTCGGTGTGCGCGGTGGCGGGTGGGATGGCCGCCGCGTCGTGGGCAGTGGTGGACCGCCGGCAGGGGTGAGGGCCGGGGTCGGCGGAACACGGGGCCGGCCCCGTGTTCCGGCCCCGCCCGTGGTTGTTCCCCTGGCTCAGGCCGAAGCCTCGTTCAGCAAGGTGAGTTCGGCGTCGCTGAGCGTCAGATCTGCCACCGCCAGCAACGCCGGCAGCTGATCCACCGTGCGGGCGCTGGCGATCGGGGCCGCGACGGTGGGCCGGGCGGCGAGCCAGGCCAGGGCGACGGTGGCGACTTCGGCCTCGTGGGCGGTGGCGACGGTGTCGAGGGCCTGCAGGACGCGGAGGCCGCGGTCGGTGGTCAGATGCTTGGCGGCGGCACCGGAGCGAGCGCTGTCGGTCGTGGTGCCCGGGCGGTACTTGCCGGTCAGGAAGCCGGAGGCGAGGGCGTAGTACGGCACCGCCGCCACGTTGTTGCGGGCGGCCACGTCGGCGAGGTCGCCCTCGTAGGTGTCGCGGGAGACCAGGTTGTAGTGCGGCTGGAGGGCGACGTAGCGGGCCAGGCCCTCGCGGGCGGAGAAGGCCAGGGACTCCGCCAGGCGCGGCGCCGAGATGTTGGAGGCGGCGATCTCACGGACCTTGCCGGCCCGGACGAGGTCGTCGAGGGCCGTGAGGAACTCCCCGACCTCGACCGATTCGTCGTCGTAGTGGGTGTAGTAGAGGTCGATGTAGTCCGTGCGCAGGCGGGTCAGGGAGTCGTCGACCGCGGACTTGATCGTCGCGGCGGACAGACCCTTGAGGTCCGGGTGGGCGCCGACCTTGGTGGCGATGACGACGTCGGCGCGGTTGCCGCGCGAGGCCAGCCAGTTGCCGATGACGGTCTCGGACTCGCCGCCCTTGTTGCCCGGGACCCACGCCGAGTAGACGTCGGCGGTGTCGATGAAGTTGCCGCCGCCGGCCACATACGCGTCGAGCACGGCGAAGGACTCGGCTTCGTCGGCCGTCCAGCCGAAGACATTGCCGCCCAGGGAGAGCGGGGAGACGGAGAGCGAGCCGAGGGACTTGGGGGTGCGGGGGCCTTGAGTCGTGGTCATGCGAAGGTGCAGCGTCGGCGGGACGGAAGTTATTCCTGGGTCCGGCCGCCCACGCCGCATCTCGCGGCTCCGCGCCCAACAGCGGTTTCCCGCAGGGGCGTTACACCTTGATTCCGTGGTCCCGCAGCCACGGCATCGGGTCGATCGGGTCGCCGCCGCCGGGGCGCACCTCCAGGTGGAGATGGGGGCCGGTGACATTGCCGGTGGCGCCGACGCGGGCGATGACCTCGCCGGTGCCGACCTTGCCGGAGGTCTTCACCATCGAGGACAGATGGCAGAACCAGAGTTCGGTGCCGTCGTCGAGGGTGAGGACGAGGCGGTAGCCGTACGCACCGGCCCAGCCGGCCTGGGTGATGGTGCCGGAGTGGATCGCCTTGACGGGCGTGCCGGACGGTGCGGCGAAGTCCTGACCGGTGTGGTCCGCGGCCCAGCGGTCGCCGGCCTCGCCGAAGCCGGCGGTCAGGGTGAAGGAGGCGACGGGGGCGGTAAAGCTCTGGGCCAGCTTGGCGAGGCGCGCGGCCTCCGCCTTCTGACGGGCCGCTTCTTCGGCCTGGCGCTTGGCCTCCATCTCGGCTGCCTTCTTGGCGGCGGTGGCCTTCTCGGCCGACTGCTGGTGGGCGGTGGCTTCCTGCTCGGCCCGCTGGAGGGCGGTGTGTTCGGCGGTGTCGCGGGCCTCCTGCTCACCGGCGCCCTGCTGCACGTCGGCCTGCTGGAGGATCCGGCTGCGCAGCGCCTCGCCGGGGCCCGCGCCGCCGTCGTCCGCGCCCGTGCGGGTGGCCTGGGTGAGGGGACCGGAGGCGGCATCCGTGGAACCGGAGGCCGTGCCGGCGTCCGCGTCCGCGTCGGATATGAGGCCGCCGACGCCGGGGAGGGACGCGGCGTCCGGGAGGGCGCCGGAGAGGTCGTCGGCCATTCCGCCGAGGTCGGGCATCGAGATCGGAAGCGGCGGGCGGTCCTCGGCCGAGGCCATTCCGCTCGCGCCGACCGCGGCGATCACTCCGACACCCAGGACCGTGCCGCCGCGGGCGAGGCCGCCGGCACGCTGCTTGGCCACCCGGTGCTTACCGCGGACGGAACGGACGGATTCCTCGGTGGGATTCCATTCCTCCCACGGACCGTCGCCGTTTCCGTCCGGATCACCGGGGCCCCGGAAGGCACCTCGGTCATCGGGCTCAAAGGCGGACGAACCCTCGGGGGCAGGCCTGTTGGACGCCACGGAGGCGCACTCCTTTCCTTCCTTCTCGCCTACCGGGTTAGCTGACGGGTTCGGAGCAGGAAGGTCTCCTACGGGCGCCCGCTGGCGGAGGGCGTCCGATTCACCCCAAGGAAGTGGTTCCCCGGTTCCCTTGGTGCAGTTCGAGGTGCTGGGGGTGCGTGAAAAGCGCGTGCGGGATTCGGCGTCAGCGCACGGTGCCGCCTCTTGCGGCGGCTGGGACGACCGCGCTGCGTTATCGGACAGTAATAGAGATCGCATCCGAATTCCAAGCCTTCCCACGAATCGATACGGCCGGCACACGAGCCGGGGCAGGGACTTTGCGGCTCATCGGGGTGGCAACCGGGCGAGTCGCCCACCCGGCGCTAAACGATCTCGCGGTGATTGTGCGTCAGTTGTTATGCGGAGGGGTGGCCCTCAGTTACGGAACGTGAGAGCAGTAGCGTCGGATCATGGTCGTCAACGCCGGGAACACCGGTCATGTCGGGGGCGCCGGTGGCGCATGGGCAGTGGCGGAGCGGTACCGGGAGTTCTCCTGGCACCGGGCGCGGGGGCGGTCCGAGGCGCACGAGGAGTTGAGCGCGCGGATCGGCCAGGACGAGGAGTTCTGCGCGCTGTTGTCGGGGGCGCTGCCCGCCGGCGAGAAGCAGCAGCCGGCCCTGCTGCTCGCCGCCGTCCGCCACCTCGACGGACCGCACGCCGATCTGGGCCCGCGCGGTGCGGCCGCGTACGAACGGTGGCGCGAGTGGACGGTCCGGCACTGGGACGAGGTGCGCGCGGTCATCATGCGGCGCACCCCCCGGACCGACGAACCGGCCCACTGCGCCGCACTGCTGCCGCTGCTCGCCACCCTGCCGCAGCCGCTGGCACTGCTGGAGGCCGGGACGACCGCGGGGCTGGGCCTGCACCCCGACCGCTATCGCTACCGCTACGCGCACGCCCCGTTCGCGCACGCCCCGTTCGCGGACGGCGCGAAGGACGGGCCGGGGGACGGGCCGGAGGACGAGCCGGGGAACGGGCTGGGACACGGCCGTGCGGGCCCCCGTACCGAGGCCGGGGCGCCGGAGAGTCCGGCGGTGTTCGGATGCCGTACGGACTGGCCGGCCCAGGAGCTGGCCGGCCGGCTGCCCCGGATCGTCTGGCGGGCGGGCATCACCTCCGATCCGCTCGACCCGGTGTCGGAGCCGGAGGACCTGCGCTGGCTGCAGGCGCTCGTCTGGCCGGGCGACGGAGAGCGGGCGGCGCGGCTGTCGGCGGCCGTCGAGGCGGTGCGGACGGCGCCGCGGCCGCGGATGGTGCGCGGCGATCTGGTCGGCGACCTGCCCGCGCTCGCCGCCGAGGCGCCGCCCGAGGCCACCCTGGTCATCTTCCACAGCGAGGCGCTGGGCTCGCTTCCGCCCGCCCGCCGCGAGGAGTTCGCGCGGCTCGTCCGGTCGCTGCTCGACGGCCGTCCCGGCGGCGGGCACTGGATCTCCCACGAGCCGCACGCCGTCCTGCCGTGGATCACCCCGCCCGCGCACCGCTCGCCCCACCCGGACCGGCCGGACGCCCGGCTCACCCTCGCCCTGGACGAACGCCCGGTCGCCCTCACCGGTCCGCACGGCCGGAGCCTGCACCGACTGCCGGCCCCGGCAGACACGGCCAACACGGCCAACCCAGCCAACACAGCAAACCCAGCAGACGCACCCGGAACCTGAGCCCCGGCCCGGCCCCGCCGACCACGTCCCGCACGGGCGCACCCCTACTCCCCGCTCCCTACTCCTCGCTCCTTACTCCCGCTCCTACTCTCCCATCGGCCGCTGCACCGCCAGCAGGGCCACATCGTCGGCCGGTTCGCCGCCCGTGTGCCGGGTGACGTCCTCGATGAGGGTGTCCAGGAGGACGTCCGGGCCCGGGAAGCGGCCGCCGCGCAGTCTGCCCGGCGGGTGGTAGCTGCGGCCGAACAGATCACGGGCCGCGGTCACCCCGTCGGTGAAGCAGAGCAGCAGGGCACCGGCCGGGAAGAACGTCTCGTCCGGCCGGCCGGGCCGGCTGCCCACCCCGCTCATCCCCAGCGGGAGCCCCGGCTCCGCCGGAAGCAGCTCGCGCAGCCCGCCGTCCGGGGCGAGCAGCAGCGGGGCGGGGTGGCCGCGGTTGAGCACCCGCAGGACGGACGGCTCGCCGGCGGGCAGCTCGGCCAGGAGGGCGGTGGCGAAGTCCTCGGACCGGTCGGGGCCGTCGCACCGCTCGCGCTCCCGTTCCAGCGCCCGCTCCAGCCGCGCCGCCACCGCCTCCAGGGTGGTCTCCTGATCCGCGGCCTCACGGAACGCGCCGAGGACGGTCATCGCGGACGCCACCGCCGGCAGGCCCTTGCCCCGTACGTCGCCGACGATCAGCCGTACGCCGTGCGGGGTGTCCTGCGCCGCGTAGAGGTCGCCGCCGGTCCCGGAGGCCGCTCGCGCACCCCGGTAGCGGGCGGCGACGGCGAACCCGGCGAGCCGTGCGGGCGGCATGGGCAGGACGGCGCGCTGGGCGGCCGCGGCCTCCTGCACGGCTGCCGGGTGGCCACCGCCGGCCCGCACCACCCGGTTGATGGCCGGCGCGAGCAGGGAAACGGCGAGGACCAGGACGATCTCCGTCACCGCGGCCCCGCGGGTCTGTGCGGCGCCGCGGTAGAGGACGGTCCAGATCTCGCCGAGCGTGGCGGCCAGGGCCGTCAGCGCGGTGGTCCGCAGCGAGGACAGCGGCGCGGCGGCCGGCGGGGCGGCGGCGAAGAAGGGGGCGGCGGTGCAGCCGGGTGGCGCCGCCATGCCGAAGGCCAGGCCGCCGATGATCAGCAGAACCGGGATGCGGCCCACCAGGCGGCGGACAGCCGGGGACACCGGGGCCCGCCGCTCCCCGCCGCCCTCGGGGGGCGCCGCACCGTCGCGCATCCGCACCGGCCCCTTCCCCTGCCGCCCGTCCACGCGGGCACCCACGCCGCCGTCCCGCCGTCCGCCGTCCCCAGGGTTGCCGGTACGGGACCGGGCGGCGAATCGCCGGGGGCCGGACGGGTCATCCGCCGGGGGCCGGGTGCCATGGACGTCTCCGGGCGCCCGCACCGAGGCCGGCGCGCCCCCAGGATCACGTGCGTCAGGGCCACTTGGGACCGCGGGCGAGAGCGGCATACGACGAAGGGCCCGGACCGTCTCCGGCCCGGGCCCTCGGGGCGCCGGTGGGCGCCGCGGACGGCTCTCCCGTCCGTTTCTGGTGGGCCATCAGGGGCTCGAACCCTGAACCAATGGATTAAAAGACCCGACGAACCGGGGACCCAGGGTCCCAGGTAGTCCACCGGAGTCCGGTTCTCCCTGGTCACGGCACCTACAGCTGACGCCAGGTCCAGCGCCGGACCGGCCTGTGTCACGCCGTCCGCTCACGCATCGCTCACGCATGGCGGACGGCTGACCAGGCATTCGGCGCAGCGTCTTACGCGTAGGTATCGCAAGTCAGGCAGCGACGGGTCGCCACTCGCCCGGCGTTGCCCTCGGTGGCTCGCAGCGGCTGCGACTCCGATATGCGGGACCAGGCATCGGGATCGGGGCCAGCCACCCAGCCGAACTTCGGCCCAGCGATTTCGCTGTCGGAGAGGTGGTTGCAGCCGGGCAGGTGGGCGTTCCCCGCAGGCGACACGATGATGGCGTGGGGCGGCTGCCCGTGGCGGCTGGCCTGTTTCGGTGCTTGGCCGCCAACAATGCGAGGAGCCACACCCTCGGACGGGCAGGCGCACCCCGCCCCGATGATGAGATCACAGCGATCGCAGCGCTGTTCCGTCACGGCCTGTCGTCCTCTCCAGTCGGATGCCCGGCTCCTCACCCAAGACCCGTGAGACGAGAGCTGGTGAAGTCGGATCACCATCCCACCTTCCTCAGCCCCAGTCCGGCGATTGCGTCGTGTGCCTCCGGAACCCTCTGCCGCCCCCGTAATGACTGGTTGCCAAGCAGCTTTGGCCACGCGACGCGGACCTATCCTGTGCCCTGAGCTTGGGAATCAACGGGGCTTGGAGCAGTCATCCGGCCCTGACCTGCAGAAATGCTGCCTAGCGCCGTCGTCCGATGGTGCCCCGCGTGACCGCTGTTGACCGGCCTGAAGGGCACGGATGGGGCACGGACATTCGTGGCGCTTGTCGTGCAGTGCTCTGGACGCTGGTCGGTGAGGAAGGATGGCGCCCAAAAGCCCGCCGTGCCAACAGGGTTACGCATGCAAGGCCGGCGCAACGAGCCAGGGGACTCCGCATCGTCCTGCCGGGTCCTTCTCGTCCGGGGTGTCCCCTGGCCACAGATTTTGCTGGGGGGCAAGGGGCGGGCGTCAGCTTCCGCAGCCGCAACCCGCGACAGAGTTCGCGTCGACCGGCTTGCTCGCGCAGCAGGCGTCACTGCCGGTGCCTGCGGACGGATCGTCGCTCTTGCCGAGGGTGTCGGCGTCGGCCTTGACGACGTAGACCTCCCACGGCTCCTTGCCGGGGCCGTGTACCCACACCTTGTCCTGCAGGGCGTAGCAGCACGAGGTGTCGTTCTCCTCGAACGTGGCGAGGCCGGCGTCCTTGAGCCGGGTCGTGGCGGCCGTCACCTGGTCCGTGGACTCGACCTCTACTCCGAGGTGGTCGAGGCGGGTCTCCTGGCCGGGCACGCCCTCGATCAGTACGAGCTTGAGTGGCGGTTCGGTGAGGGCGAAGTTGGCGTAGCCGTCGCGTCGCTTGGCCGGTTCGGTGCCGAACAGCTTCGAGTAGAAGGTGATCGACGCTTCGAGGTCGCTGACGCGAAGGGCGAGCTGTGCGCGGGACATGGCGGTCTCCCATCGGCTTACATTGATGTCTTTCGATGCAAGCTTGCGCCTTGGATTGAAAAACGTCAACATAGAAGCATGTCGAAACAAGAGCTTGTTGTGCTCGGTCAGGCCGATGAGGCAGGTGCGTGCTGCCCGGGGCTGCTGACAGCTCCCCTCGACGAGGGGCAGGCCGAAGAGCTGGCGAAGGTGTTCAAGGCGCTGGGCGATCCGGTGCGGCTGCGTCTGTTGTCGATGATCGCCTCGCGTGCCGGAGGCGAGGTCTGCGTCTGCGACCTCACCCCTGCGTTCGACCTGTCGCAGCCGACGATCTCGCATCACCTCAAGCTGCTCCGGCAGGCCGGCCTCATCGACTGTGAGCGGCGTGGCACGTGGGTCTACTACTGGCTGCTGCCCGAGATGACGGACCGCCTCGCGGGCATCCTGACGCGCCCCGCCGGCGAGCCCCTGCCCGCCTCGGTCGAGGCCGCCGGGGCTGCCTTGTGAGCGCCGTGCCCGAGCAGGCCGTCGCCGGCCGCCTGTCGTTCCTCGACCGGTACCTCGCCGTCTGGATCCTCGCCGCGATGGCTCTCGGTCTCGGTCTCGGCCGCGTCGTACCCGGCCTTGGGGACGCCCTCGCCAAGGTCACCGTGACCGGCGTATCGCTGCCCATCGCGCTCGGCCTGCTGGTGATGATGTACCCGGTTCTCGCGAAGGTGCGCTACGACCGGCTCGACACTGTCACCCGTGACCGTCGGCTGTTGTTGCCCTCGCTGCTGCTGAACTGGATCGTCGGCCCGGCGCTCATGTTCGCGCTGGCGTGGGTGTTCCTGCCGGACCTGCCCGAGTACCGCACGGGCCTGATCATCGTGGGGCTGGCGCGCTGCATCGCCATGGTGATCATCTGGAACGACCTGGCCTGTGGCGACCGCGAGGCCGCCGCTGTCCTGGTGGCGCTGAACTCGGTGTTCCAGGTGATCGCGTTCTCGGCCCTCGGGTGGTTCTACCTGTCCGTGCTGCCTGGGTGGCTCGGCCTTGAGCGGTCCGGCCTCGATGTGTCCGTGTGGGAGATCGCCCGCAGCGTGCTGATCTTCCTCGGCATCCCGCTCGCGGCCGGGTACCTGACGCGCCGGATCGGCGAGAAGGCCAAGGGGCGCGCTTGGTACGAGGCGAAGCTGATTCCGCGAATCGGCCCGTTTGCCCTGTACGGGCTGCTGTTCACGATCGTCATTCTCTTCGCGCTGCAAGGCGATGCGATCACCTCGCAACCGCTCGACGTCGCCCGTATCGCGCTGCCGCTGCTCGTGTACTTCGCCCTGATGTGGGCGGGCTCCATGGCACTTGGACGATCCGTCGGACTCAACTACTCCCGTGCGACGACGCTCGCGTTCACGGCCGCCGGCAACAACTTCGAGCTGGCCATCGCGGTAGCCATCGCGACGTTCGGCGCCACCTCCGGACAGGCCCTCGCGGGCGTGGTCGGCCCGCTTATCGAAGTACCCGTGCTGATCGGCCTCGTCTACGTCGCGCTGTACGCACGGCGCTACTTCACCATCGCCGAACCGCTGCCCGAGGAAGGCCCTGCCCGTGCCTGATGCTGCCCTGCCCTCCGTGCTGTTCGTCTGCGTCCACAACGCCGGCCGCTCGCAGATGGCCGCCGCGTTCCTCACGCACCTCGCGGGTGACCGCGTCCAGGTGCGGTCCGCCGGGTCCGCCCCCGCCGACGCCGTGAACCCGGCCGTCATCGCGGCAATGGCCGAGGCTGGCATCGATGTCTCGGCCGAGGTGCCCAAGGTGCTCACCGCCGAGGCGGTGCAGGCGTCCGACGTCGTCATCACGATGGGCTGCGGCGACACCTGCCCCGTCTTCCCCGGTAAGCGGTACCTCGACTGGCAGTTGCCCGATCCCGCTGGGCAGGGCGTCGAGGCCGTGCGGCCGATCCGCGACGACATCGAGCGGCGGATTCGCGGACTGATCGACGAGATCGCCGATCAGGGGCCGGTGTGAGCTTGCTGCCTCGTCGCCGGTGCCGAGCCGCCAATGCGCTGGGACAGTGGAGCTAGAGCTAGCGCCTCTGGCGGACGGGTCCGGCGCGATGCCCCGGCATCACGTGGCGTACAGGGTGCGACATCGGTGCACCCCGTAGCAGCGGGATGTGGGCCAGCCGATAGTTGGCCTACTCTCGCTGCCCGGTCCTCTACAGATGAGCCCCTTGCACCAGTACCGTTGCGTGCTCACGCGATGCGGATACGGGACCTCGGGGGCGTGCCCAGTGGCGGGAAGTGAACTCACACTCGGTAAGACGATCGCCAAGGCGCGCAGGCGCAAAGGATGGCCGCAGCGGGACCTGGCTGCGATGATCGACCGGTCGGAGAGCTGGGTGTCTCAGGTCGAACGGGACGTCATCCCGGTCAACAGCCTGGATACGCTCCGTCAGATCTCCGATGTCTTAGGCATTTCGCTGTCCGCCCTCCTCGCCGCTGCGCCGCCCGGGCCAACGCCGGTATCGACTCGGCGTCGGCCCGCCTCCGCTAGGGTTGATCGCAATCTTGGTCCAGAGGAGGGGGACGACCCCGTGCGACGCCGCGAACTTCTGGCCGCTGCGGCGGTTGTCTTCACCACCCCCTTGGCCGGTGCCTCTCCAGCCGAGGCCAGCACCCTCGCGCCCCTGGAAGATCACCTGCTCTACGGCACTGCCACCGTGCCGAAGCGCGGAGAGGTGTCACCGCGCGGCGTCGCTGC
Organism: Streptomyces sp. NBC_01454; assembly: GCF_036227565.1. NCBI lineage: Bacteria > Bacillati > Actinomycetota > Actinomycetes > Kitasatosporales > Streptomycetaceae > Streptomyces > Streptomyces sp. NBC_01454. The sequence goes on along the minus strand of NZ_CP109460.1, from coordinate 4,432,351 downwards.
CGAAGTGAAGGCGTCCCGAGAGGAATTCCGAGCCGCCCGCTACGACACGCTGGCCCGGAACCTGCCCGGCAGGATCGCGCAAGCTCAGGGCCTGGAACCGGCGGAGCTGTCGGCCACCGCCGTCGCCGACCTCTACAACATCGCCACTCGGCTGTGCATCAAGGTCGGCGAGGACGGGCTGGTGGCGATCACTGCGGACCGTGCGCTGACCTCTGCGCGGATCGGCGGCGATGCCCTCACGACCGCCGAGGCGCACCGGATGGTGTCCAGTGCGTGGCGCCGCCAAGGTCACCTCGCCCGCGCCACTGATATCGCCGTCAGGGCCGCGCAGGACGTGCGGGGGGATCGCGGCACTCCCGAGACCGCCCGGCTGGCCGCGAGTGTCTCGCTTCTGGCCACTGCCGCGTACACGGCGGCCAAGATGGGCGATCGGCCCACCGCGCACGCGCTGATCGGCGAGGCCGCCGAAGCCGCCGAAATCGGCCGGACGAGCCCCGAGGCCCGCACGGACACCGGTACCCAGCAAGTGCTGCTGCACCAGCTTTCCGTCCACTACCTGCTCGGTGACGCCGGCCAGGCGATCGACCTGGCCAAGACCATCAACCCCGCGGCCCTGCCGACCGCCGAACGGCAGGGGCGCTTCTTCACTGACGTGGCCCGGTGCTTCGACCAGTGGGGCAAGCCCGAGCAGTGCCACCGGGCTCTGCTGGCGGCCGAACGGGCCGCACCACAGGAGATCCGGCGCGGGTCGGTCAAGAACCTGGCCAGCGGCCTGCTCCGGCATGACCAGACCCTCCCTGGCGTCCGGGCGTTCGCCGGCCGCGCGGGCGTGGCCGTCAACTGACCCACCCGCAAAGGGATTACTACCTCGCAACCCGGTTGCGGATCTGCCTGTTGCTCCGGCGGTTGACTCGTACTCAGCCGCCAAGGGCCGTGTACGGCCGGCCTCTCCTCGCCCCTGGCGGCGGTGACGACAACCACCGTCTTCGAGGAGTTGCACCATGGATGCCACCCGTGCCGATCAGCAGCCGATGCCGGGTCAGTTGCGCCCGTCGGGCACCGACGGCATCGACCAGATCAAGGCGGACATCGCCGCAGCTCTGCGCTCCACCATTGTCCTTCCCCCGTACGACGAGGTCCTCGGGCTGATCGACACACTCAAGGGGCACCTCGGCCCGCTTATCGAACAGGCCGAAGAGCACGTACAGGAGCACCGGCCGGGCGAGGTCGCCTGGTATCGGGAACACGCCCAGATCGACAACGCCCAGTTCCAGCTGCGGTCCGGGCCTGGCGATGGGCTGGTGTCGGCCGTCCGTCGCCTTCAGTCGCTGGCCCGGTCCGTTCAGCAGCTGCTGCGCCAGATCCACCACGAACAGGGGGCGTGAGGTGACGTGGTCCGAGCACGGAGCCAGGGGCCGCCACCGCAGCGGGGAGCCGCGGCTGGACATCTGGCTGGGGCGTCTGTGGCTGCTGGGTGCGTCGGCCACCCTCACGCTCCTGGCCCTGACCGTGCAGCAGGACGCGGACCACACCCTGACAGCCCCGGTCTCCGCACCCGACACCGACCCGGCGCCGCCCGTCTAGGCGCCCACAGATTTCCCGCCGGAACCCCGGCGGGAGAACCGGAGAGAAAGGAACATGCGATGAACGACCTGATCGTCTCGAAGCGTTCCGTGCAGGCCGCCCGCAGCCAGGACCGGCTGAGCGACGGCGGCGGCACTGGCAAGGGCGACGGCAACGACTGATCGGAGCCGTAGATGACCGCCATCTCCTCGGCGGTCCGGAGCCTCGGCGGGGACTTCCCCGCCGAGGCGTTCGGCCGCACCTACCGTCTCTGGCCGCGCGTCGGCGACTTCTCGGACCTGTTCACATGGGACGACCTCAACCAGATCATCGCCCGCCACCGCCTCGAACCCCCACGGCTGCGGCTCTTCAACGATGGCAGCCAGATCCCGCAACACAGCTACGCTCATCCCGTGGTGTCCAAGCGCCACACGGTCTGGCACCGGATCGAGCCGGCCAACCTGCACCACCATCTCAAGGACGGTGCCTCGCTGGTCCTGGACGCCGTGGACGCATTGCACCCCGGCGTGGAAGACCTCGCGACCGCACTGGAGCGGCACTTCCGCACCGACGTGCAGGTCAACCTCTACGCCTCATGGACTCCGAAGGAAGGCTTCGGCGTGCACTGGGACGACCACGATGTGGTGGTCCTCCAACTCGAAGGCGCCAAGCGGTGGAAGCTCTACGGAGCCACCCGGATCGACCCGCTGCGCGTCGACACCGAGGCACCCGAGCCACCAACCGGGGCCCCGGTCGCAGAGGTCGTGCTCCAGGCCGGCGACATGCTCTATCTGCCCCGCGGATGGTGGCACGCCGTCGCCGCCACCGATGGTCGGTCCCTCCACCTGACCTGCGGCCTGAAACCCACCACCGGAGCGGACCTCCTGTCGTGGCTCGCGGACCAGCTGCGCGTCTCGAATACCGTCCGCGCGAACCTGCCGTACTTCGCCCCTCCGGACGAGCGGACCGCGTATCTCCAAGCCTTGCGCAAGGAGTTCGCCGACGCCCTGCATGAGGGGGTGATCGAGGAGTTCATCAACGCACGGGGGAGCACGGACCCTGGTCGGCCCATGCCGTCGCTGCCGTTCGTGGACGGCATCCCGGCGGACGGGAGCCTGTCCGTCCGGCTCACCGCTGCCGGAGCCTGGTACGGCGTGGACGAGATCGGGCACGTTGTGTTCAGCGCCGGCGGCCAGGAGTGGACGTTCAGCAGGCCGGTCCTCGCCGTGATCAAGCTCCTTCTCAACGGAACCACCGCAACCCTGGGCGAACTGTCGGTAAGCTCCGGGCTCCCCGCCGGCCACGTCGCAGCCCTTGTCTCCGAGCTGGTCGAGGCCGGTGTCGCCGCCGTCAGCCGGAGAAGGTAGCCGACGATGTTCACTGCCCCTGAGCCTGCTGTCAGGGACCGCATGCTCTCCGCCCGCGGCCGCGCCTGTGCCCTCCTGGGCCTCGTCGAGACCACGGGCGGAGAAGTGTGGGGATATGCGGGCAGGACGTTGTCCGGGGCCGTCCACACGCCCACGGGTGCTGCATGGTTGCGACTGGTGAGTGATCCCCAGGGGAAGAGCGGCGGGAAGTTGTGGGAAGGCCCCCGGGAGGCGGAACAGGCCCTGCCGCCCGCGGTGCCCCGGCCCCGGCTGCTCGGGCTGTGCGACTGGTCGGCAGACGGCTGGGACTACCGGGCGGAGCACTACGAGTTCGTCACGACGCCGCCGGTGGCCAAGAGCCCGGTACTCCACAGCCAGGCAGACCTCCCGGATACCTGGTGGCAGGACCTCCACCGGGCCCTGGCGCACATCGCACTCGTCAGTACAAGCCGCCAGGCGGTGCGCGAGCAGTACATCCGGCGCCGCGTACCGGAGTTCACTGGCGTCACTCCCGGCGAGATCACCTGGACCACGGCCCACGGCGACCTCCACTGGGCCAATCTCACCGGCCCGGCGCTGGCCCTCCTGGACTGGGAGGGCTGGGGCACGGCGCCTCTCGGCTACGACGCCGCGAATCTCTACCTGCACTCCTTGCCCGTACCGGACGTCGCCGAGCGGATCCGCAAGGAGTTCGCCCATGTACTGGACACCCCGGCCGGCCGGATCGGCGAACTGACCGCCTGCACGGAAATTCTCCAGGCAGCCGCACGCGTGCCGTTCTACGCCGAACTGGCCGACGGCGTGCGGCACTACCTCGGTCGATTGAAGGGCCCACGGTCAGGGTCAGCGCCGTCGGGCTGGTGATTTTTGCGAGGACGGGAGGGCTGCTGCGGTGGAGGCTGGTGCGGCGGGCTGTAGCGCGGTGCTGCGGGCCATGGCGGCCTGCGCCTGAGGGCCAGGGGCGTGGCGCTGGCCGAGGCGCTGAATGCGCCAGGTCAGCGCGCGGGCGGGGTGACGGGCGTCGTCCAGGGAACGCTGGCTGAGCGCCTGGTCGAGGACTGTGGCCGCGTCGTGGCCCCGCGCCTCTGCCTCGGCGAGCACGGTGGCGAGTGCGTCCCAGGCCCGGTCTTCCACAATGCGCTCGGCATGTTTGGGGACGGCCTGCCGTAGGTGGTGGGCGTAGCGGTGCTTGGTCTGCTGGCAGGGAGCGCGGCGGGCGAGGTTGCTGAGTGCGGGTTCGGCGATCGGTCCGTAGGCGGCCTGGAGGTGGACGAGGGTCTGCTGGGCTGCCGCCTCCTGTTGGGCGTGCTGGTGCTTGCGGTGCCAGTGCATTGCGAAGGCCACCGCGGTGAGCGCGGCGTCCAGCAGCATCGCCGTCCCCGACCCGTCGCCCGCCGTACCTGGATCACGCCAGATGGTTTGGACACTGCGGCGCAGGACGCGTGCGCTGTCGCGGTCGGCGGTGATGCGGGAGCGGGTGGCGCGCTCGAAGGCAGCTGCGGCCTGCTGCAGTTCGGCCTTCGCCGTGGAAGGCGCGGTGACTGGCAGAAGGTCCAGGGCCGCGCCGAGCGCGACCAGCTGTCCCTGCGCCACGTGGTCGTCGCCGCGGGTGAGGTGGTCGGGGATGCGTTCGGTGGCGGCTGTGGCCTGGTGCCACGGATCGCCAGGGCGGACGGCGGTCGGTTCGGGGCGGGTGTCGGCGAGGCGTTGGCGGATCTTGGGCAGGGAGAGGTCGCCGGCGAGGGTCGAGCCGGAGAACCACACCGGCTCGCTGTCCTTGTTGACGTCGCCGGGCAGGGCGACGCTGTAGCCGAGGATGTCGCCGGAGGGCCCGGTCTTCGGCCGTACGGTCACGCCCATCGCGTCCAGCAACGCGAAGAACTCGGCCTCGCTGGACGCGGCAGCCACTGCGCGGCGTACCCGCAGGCGCAGGACCTCGCGCGCTGTGGCGTCCTGGCCCTGGCGCTTGGCCTTGAAGTGCTCCTTGCTGGTCGGGCGCTTGGCTGCGGTGCCGTCACCCGGGTTGAGCCGCCTCAGCCCGTAGTCCACTTCGATCTTCCGAGCCTCCTTTTGGACGGCGCGCTGGTCGTAGCCGCGGCGCGGGCGCCGGCCGTCCTGGCGCACCAATGTGGCGGCGATGTGGATGTGGTCGTCCGCGTGGCGCACCGCCACCCACCGGCACGCCGCCTCGTCCCCGTCGGGTGCGATGCCGGCGGCGGCCACGATCCGGCGCGCCACGTCCGCCCACTGCTCGTCGGTCAGGATCGGGTCCTCGGGTGCGGCACGGACGGGGCAGTGCCACACGGTGAACTTCGGTGCCTTGTCACCGAGCATCCGTATGGGCTGGTCGAGCTGTGTGGCGAGCTGGTCTGCCACGTCTTTGGGGTTGCGGTGCGGGCTGCGGCCGGGGTCGGGGGCGAAGCCGTTCCAGGAGGCCACCAGGTGGGGGTCGGTGTGCTCGTTGGCCCGACCCTTGCCGAAGAGATAGCCGATCGTGCGGCGTGTGGCGTGTGGGCCCTTGCCGAGGATGATCTTGGGTATCACCGGCTCACCGCCCCGTGGTCACGCGGTCGATGGCGGTGTCCAGCCGGGCGATGGATGCCTCAACGCGTTCCAGGAGCCGCTGGACGAGGTCGTGGTAGGGCCAGGCGCCGTCCTCATTGAGGTGCCGGGTGAGCTGGTTGAGGTTGCTGCCGATTTTGCCGAGCTGTCCGTTGGCGCTCATCAGCGCCTTGACCGCGGCGCGGTAGTCGGCGACGGCTGCCGTGGGATCGTCGGAGCGGGCAGCGGCGAGCGACGACTCGGCGACGTAGCCACCGAGCGCCATGTGGCTCAGGCCAGCGGCTTCCTGGAGGATGTCGAACTCGTCGTCGTTGTAGCGGGGGTGCACACGCTTCTCACGCAGCTGCGGCTCTCGCAGACGACGACTAGGGGCAGGTGTCTGCGGTGCGCTCGGCGAGGACTGACTGACCCCTCCCTTGGTCGGCTCCCCTGGGCCGGCCGACTCCGGCGCCCCCTCGGCGCCGGATGCCTCCGCCTCCCCTGGGGCGGAGGCCGGGTAAGGACTCCTTACCCGACAACTTGCTGCGTCTGAAGCTGGGGCGGTGGTCGTCCGCTGCTGGGACGAGGGGAGTTCGAGTTCGTCATTTGGGTCATGCATGTGGGCTCCTACGAGCGGTGGTGCGGGTGAGGGCCCGCCCCTCCCGTGCTGATGCGCGGGAGAGGCGGGCAGGGGTGACGCGGGATGTGGGGTTCAGCCGGTACTTGCGGCGGCCTGGTCGAGTTCGGCCTGCAGCAGGTTCTTGACTTCATCCAGGCGGCTGCGGGAGATACCGAACCCCTTGTCGCGGATCGCCTTTTCGATGTTGCGGCGCGAGACGCGACCGGATCGCCCAAGGGGGGCTGTGCGGCCGATGTCGATGGCCTCTTCCAGGGAGAGGCATGGCTGGTTGCCTCCGGGCCTGCCGTGCTGGTGCGCGGCTTCCGCCACGTGCTTGGTGGCCGGTTCATCCACGGTCTTGGTATTCCTGGCGGGGAGCGGTGCTGTGGCGCTGGCCGTGTTTCCCCTGGCGTGTGTGTGGCTGTTGTTGTGGCGGTGGCCCTCGGTGTCGGGGGCGGCCGGGCCCCGGGCGACGAGAAGGTAGAAGTGAACGGCTCCGGCCAGGGCGAGTGGGGCGATGGCGGAGATGACGCCCACGGTGATGTCGTCGAGGGCAAGTCCTGTGTGGCGGGCCTGCTCGTTGAGGCGGATGGCATGCAGGACGTTGGCCCAGATGCTTGTGGCGGTCGCGATGCCGACCAGCGCCGAGACATAGAGGCGGGCGGATAGAGGCGCTTGCCGAAGGGTGAGCAGGGCGCCGATCCCGATGGCGATGAAGCCGTCGATGACGAGCGGGAAGGCGTACGTGAGCGCCGGGTGGATGTGGCTGGCGGCGGCCATCTGGCGCAGGGCGTCATAGGAGAGCGCGAAGGCCGCCACGGCCAGTAGCGCCACACCTGCGCGGATTGCGGCGGCCAGCGGCACCGGGGAAGCGGATGGGGCGGTGTGCGGTGAAGGCAAGCGTGGTGCTCCAGGTATCCGGGGGCTGATGTGGCCGTGGTCTGGGGGACTCGTCGCGACTCGTTGCACGCCTGGTCAGAGCAGGTACGGGTGCATCGGTGATGTCGAGTCGACTCGTCGCCGGTCTCCAACTCGTCCCCGCGCTGACCTGCGCGGAGACGAGTCGCGACGAGTCGTGCCGGGTCAGACGCCGGTCGTGGATTCCGGCGTGGGCTCGGGGCAGTAGCGCGCCCAGGAGTCAGCGAACTGCAGGCGCGTGAAGCCCTTGGCCTGGACGCCGCCGTGGAAGCGACGGGTGGCCGAGCTGATCCCGTACTCCTTGAGCAGGATCTGCAGGCCGCGAGGAGTGAGGCCGTTGGCGGTGTGCTCCGGCCAGGGCGTCTCGTCGTCCTGGTTGAGGATGTCGAGGAGGCGGCTGGTGCGGAGCGCCGGTGGATTGCCCTCTGTGGCGAAGGCGCGGCGGATGTCGGCCAGGAGGCGGATGCCCAGGCTGCTGCTGTCCTGGTCGTGCTCGGCCTCGTGCTTGGCCATGACCCGGCAGGCGGTGCGGGCGAGGTCGGGCCACTGGCCTCCGGCGAGGTCAGCGATGGAGACCAGCGGCTGCCAGGTATCAGCCGCCCGGTCTTCGACCGGCATGTCCGGTGTCAGCTCCATCGCCTCGGCGTGGAGCGGCGCCAGCCAGGCGGCGAGCCGGTCGCGCAGCGCGTGGAGGGTCGGGGTATCGCGGAAGGTGCGGAATTCCGCCACCTTCTCGCCCGGCCTGCGGCGCCGCATCCGGATGACGATCGACCGGTCCATGATCGTGTCGGGCAGGTCCCCGATGCCCGCGAGGGCCGCCATGGCGAAGGTGGGGAACTTCGCGACCTCGTGGTTGGGGCCGGAGACCCGGAGGGTGGGGCGGTTGCGCTGGTGTCCCGCGTTGAGCAGGCCGCGCATCTCTTCGTTCTTCTCCGCGACCTTCACAGAGCCGAAGAGCGTGTCGGCCTCGTCGACCAAGAGAGTCGGTGGGGCGTCGGTGATCGACCGGAACACCGCGGCAGCCGAGGCGTTGACCGTGATCAGCGGATCGTGGACGCTCTCGGTAATCACGTCCAGGAGCCGCGACTTGCCGCACCGCTTGGCCGGCCCGACGATGGCCAGCCTCGGGGCGTGCTGCCATGCGGTCTGCAGATGGGTCGCCGCCACCCACAGAGTGACCGCCGTGAGGGCTTCCTCGCTCGGCAGCACGACGTATCGACGGATCTGCTCCCGCAGTTCTGTCAGCACCTGCTCGCCTTCGGATACCGGAGCGGAGTCGGGTATGACGGTGGGCGGCTCTTCCGGTGACGGCAGAGATGGGTCGCCACTCGGCTGGCCGGGGACGGCGACAGGCGGCCATACGGGCTTGTTGGAGTCGGAATAGGGCTCGGCTCCCGCATGTTCCACAGGGCAGCTCCTCGTCTGGCGGTGGCGGGCTTGCACGCCTTTGCCGCCGGGTTGGTTCTTGACGGGCCGTTCGGGGTTGCTGGGGCCTCCGGCGTTGCACCGCCGGGGGCCCTTTCCCGTCTCGCGGGCACCAGGGCATCGCGAGGGAACACGGACCGTACGTCCACGCCCGCCAACAGTCCAGCGATTCTGTGTCAGCTCAACGCAGAATCGCCTACTACGCTGTCGCCCTTTCACGCCGTCAACCCGAGCAGATCCAGCAGATCCGCGGTCACCACCCGGTAGGCGTTGCCGAGCCGCAGGACCTTGCAGGGGTACGCACCCCGCTTCGCCAGCTCGTAACCCTTGCTGCGCCCGAGCCCCAAGGCGCGATTACTAGTCTCCAGGTCAACGGCTACCGGAAGCGCAAGGAGATCTTCCCGGCTCATCCCGTTCATTCGTCCGACTGCGACGCTTTCGCGCATACGACATCCCTTTCGGTACAGCCCTCGGCGAACGTGGCCCTCACGTCCGGCTCCAGGCGTCTACCAACCAGGATCCTCAAGCTAATGTGTCTACATGACACAACACGGTATTGATGATGAAGAGGATGGCTTCCCTGAGTGGGAGGACCGCATCAAGGCCAACGTGGCCGGCGAAGTCCGGCGGAGAAGGAAGGAGATGGGGTGGAGCGCTCAGGAACTGGCCGACCAGTGCGAGCGGCTCGGGCACCCCATCCCGCGCAACGTGATCGCCAACATGGAGTCCGGTCGCCGGGCCAGCCTCCCGCTGGTGGACGTCATGGTCCTGGCAGCCGCCCTGAAGACGTACCCGGGCTCCCTGATCTTCCCGGTCGGCTACGTCGACCAGACCCAGGAACTGCCCTTCCAGGACCTCGTACCCACCTGGGACGCCCTGCGGCGCTTCACCGGCGAACAGGACGTGCCCGGCCATGACGCGGGCCTAGCGCCCGACTTCGAGGCCCACGCCGACCTCGTCAGCACCGCCCTGACCGCAATCGAAGAGGAAGAACGGGCGCGGTTCACGGCCGAAGCAGCAACCAGCCCCGCACAGCAGGAAGAAGCCGAAGGCAGGCGGGCCAAGCACGCCGACCACGGCACCTCCGCCAAGTACCAGCTCCGTTATCTCCGCCGGGACCTCCGCGACAACGGAGCCACCCCACCCGACCTGCCGCCCGCACTGGCCGACGTCGACCCGCCCGAGGACGCCACCCACACCACATCGGAGGAACGCCTTTGAAGGGCTCCACGCACCGCCGTTGCTACTGCCGCGACCCCAAGACCGGCAAGCCGCTCGGCAAGAACTGCCCCAAGCTCATCAGCCGCAAGCACGGCTCCTACTCGATACGCCAGGAACTCCCGCCCCGCGAAGACGGCACCCGCCGCTCCTTCAGCCGCGCCGGCTACGAGACCCTCAAGGCCGCACAGGCCGACCTCGACCACATACGCGCACTCCTCGCTCTCGTCGACCAGGACGACCCGGACAGCACTGAGCGGCTGACCGCCATGTTGGAGGAGGCCGCCGACGAGAAGGCGCCGCTTCCCGAGCCGGAGGAGACCCGCCGACGGCTGAGGGCAGGGCTGCCTCTTCGTGGCACCGTCACCGTCAGGGAGTGGCTCGACTCGTGGTTCGCCTCCAAGAAACGGCGCAAGACGACGCTCAACGGCTACGCGTCGCACATCCGCGTCCACCTCAAGCCGCGCATCGGGCACATCCGCCTCGACCGTCTCCACGTCGGCCACTTGGTGGAGATGTTCGATGCCATGGTGCTCCAGAACGAGGTGATCGAGGCCGAGAACCAGGCCCGCAGTGAGCAGATCGCGCGCTGCAAGCCGAGCAAGCCGGGGCGGCCCGCCGCCGCCGAGCGAGCACGGTTGGCCGAGGAGAATCAGAAGCTGGCCGAGATGAAGCCGTTCCGGAAGCTGAACGGCCCTGCTACCCGGCAGGCCATCCGCCGGACCCTGCGCGCTGCCCTGAACGCCGCCATCGCCCAGCAACTCATCACGTTCAACCCGGCGGCCCACGTCGAACTCGAATCCGGTAAGCGGCCGAAGCCTCTGCTGTGGACGGAGGAGCGCGTCCGCCGGTGGCGCGAGACAGGCAAGCTGCCGAGCCCCGTCATGGTGTGGACACCGGCGCAGTTCGGTGTCTTCCTCGACGCCGCCGAGGGCGACCGCCTCTACCCGTTCTTCCACCTCGTCGGCACCCGCGGCCTGCGGCGCGGTGAGGGCGTCGGTCAGGAATGGACGGACATCGATCTGGAGGCGGGGCTGATCACTCCCGCCAAGGAGATCGTGGTGGACGGCTGGGCCCCGTACGAGTCCGAACCCAAGACCGACGGCAGCGCCGGCACGATCGCGCTCGACAGCTTGAATCTGGCCGTCCTGCGGGCCCACAAGGCCCGGCAGGACGCGGAGCGCCTGCCATGGGGCTCGGCGTGGCAGGACTCGGGCAAGGTCTTCACTCAGGAGGACGGCTCGCCCCTGCACCCGGAAACCGTCTCCGAGACGTTCCGTCGCATTCTGGCGACCACGGACCTCCCGCCCATCACGCTGCGCGATCTGCGTCACGTCGCGGCCACCCTGACCCACGGAGGCGGCGGGGACATCCACACGGTGAAGGAGGTCCTGCGCCACTCGACCATCGCGCTGACATCGGACACGTACACGAGCCTGCTGCCCGAACTCGATCGTGAGATAGCCGAGAAGGCGGCGCAGCTCGTCCCGAGGACCCGCCGGGCAACGCCCATTGGCGAGGACTCAGGCGCTCCCGCTCACGCATCGCTCACGCACGAGCCGAAAACGAAACAGCGCCCCGACCGGCCTGAGCCGATGAGGGCGCTGCCTCGCAGGTCAGAGGAGGTCTCCTCGACCGATGACGGTGGGCCATCAGGGGCTCGAACCCTGAACCAATGGATTAAAAGTCCACTGCTCTGCCAATTGAGCTAATGGCCCGCACCGAGCAGCATAGCCCGAGGAGGTGCCACAGCCCGAAGCCATTAGCCGTGCGGCCCTCCCGGCAGGTGGCCCGGGGCCGTTTTCCGGGGTGCCCGTCTCCCCCAACGCACAGGGCCCGTACGGCACTTGCGTGCGTACGGGCCCTGCGTCATGCGCGGTGGCTGCGCCGGTCAGGCGTCAGCGATCAGCCGTTGCGCTTCCAGCGCGGCTTGTCCTCGCGACGGCCGACGGAGCCGGTCGTGGCGCCACGGTGGTCGTCGCGACGGCCGTAGGGGCGGTCGCCGCCGGTGCGGTGACCACCGGAGGCGGGACGGCCGCCGGAACGGTCGTCACGGTTGAAGGGACGGTCGCCGCCGCCGGAGCGGTAGCCGCCGGTGGCGGGACGGCCACCGGAGCGGTCGTCACGGTTGAACGGGCGGCTGGGACGGTCGCCGCGGTCGCGGTTGAAGCCGCCGCGGTCGTCACGGCGCTCGAAGGAACGCCCACCGGAACGGTCGTCACGACGGTCACGGTTGAACCCACCGCGCTCGCCACCGCGCTCGCCACCACGGTCATCGCGGCGGTCGAAGGAACGCCCACCGGAACGGTCGTCGCGACGGTCACGGTTGAACCCACCGCGCTCGCCACCACGGTCGTCACGGCGGTCGAAGGAACGCCCGCCCGAGCGGTCGTCGCGACGGTCACGGTTGAAGCCGCCACGGTCGCCACCGCGGTCACGGTTGAAGCCACCGCGGTCGTCACGGCGGTCACCGCGGTCGAAGGAACGGCCGCCGGAGCGGTCGTCGCGGCGGTCGCGGCGGTCGAAGTTGCCCCGGTCGTCGCGGCGCTCGTCCGGAGCGGTGCTCTGGGCCGGCACGGCGGCCTCGGCGGCGGCCTCGGCCTCGGCGGTCTGCGCGGCGGCGGCCAGCGCCTCCGCGGGGTCCTCGCCACGCTCGCGGGCGGCGCGGGCGGTCAGCCGGTCGGCCTCCTCGCGCAGCTCGGTGGCGCGGCGCTGCAGACGCTCCAGCTCGCGGGTGACCTCGGCCACCTCGCGCTCGGCCTGCTTGGCGGAGTTGTTTGCACCGTCGGCCTGGACCTCGGTGAGCGAGCGCGCGCCGGTGATGCGGGCGACGTCCTCGTCGAAGGCGCCGGAGCCGCCGACGATGTGGCGCGAGGCGTCCACGCCCGCGTCCTCCATCAGCCGGAAGATCTGGCGGCGCTGGTGCGGCAGCGACAGCGAGACGACCGTGCCGGACTGGCCGGCGCGGGCGGTACGGCCCGAGCGGTGCAGGTAGTCCTTGTGGTCACCGGCCGGGTCGACGTTCAGGACCAGGTCGATGCCGTCGACGTGGATACCGCGGGCGGCGACGTCGGTGGCGACCAGCGCGTTGACGTAGCCGTCCTTGAAGTCCGCGAGCACCCGGGTCCGCGCGCCCTGCGTCATGCCGCCGTGCAGCGCGTCGGCCTTCACGCCGGACTCGACGAGCTGCTCGGCGATGCGGTCGGCGCCCAGCTGGGTGCGGACGAAGATGATGGTGCGGCCCTTGCGGGCGGCAATGGCGGCGGTGACCGGCGCCTTGTCCTTCGGCTTCACGACCAGGACGTGGTGGGTCATGGTGGTGACGTTGCCCTGGGCGGAGTCGACCTCGTGGGTGACCGGGTTGCTCAGGTAGCGCTTGACCAGCGTGCCGATCTCGTTCTCCATCGTGGCGGAGAAGAGCATGCGCTGGCCGCCGCCGGGGATCTGGTCGAGCAGCTCGGTGACCTCGGGCAGGAAGCCCAGGTCGGACATCTGGTCGGCCTCGTCGAGGACCGCGACCTGGACGTTCTCCAGGGAGCAGGCGCCACGGTTGATGATGTCGCGCAGCCGGCCCGGGGTGGCGACGAGGACGTCGACACCGCGCTCCAGGGCGTAGATCTGGTTGCCCATGGAGGTACCGCCGCAGACGACCTTCATCTTCAGGCCGAGCACGTCGCCGTACGGCTGAAGCGCGTCCGCGACCTGCATCGCGAGCTCACGGGTCGGGGTGAGGATGATCGCGCGGGGCTTCTTCTTCTCGGTGCTGCCGCCGGCCAGCGTGGCCAGGGCGGGCAGACCGAAGGAGAGGGTCTTGCCGGAGCCGGTGCGGCCACGGCCGAGGATGTCCTTGCCGGCCAGCGCGTCCGGAATGGTCGCGGCCTGGATCGGGAAGGGGGTGGTGACGCCGTTCTGCGCGAGCTTGCGGACGATGCCCTCGGGCAGTCCGAGGTCGGCGAAGGTGACGGTGTCGGTGGCGGCTTCCGCCGCGGGGGTCTCGGGCGCCTCGTCGGCCGCCGTCACCTCGAGGACCGTCTGCTCGTCGGATGCGGGCATGACGGACTGCTCAGTGGAAATTGACATGCGAAATGCGAAACCTTCCGGAGTCTCGGCACGCGCCCAAACTCCGTGTGTTTCACACGACCGCCTCTATGCGGTCAGCCACGGCAAGGGAGAGAACGCGCCACGCGGCGCGCTTCTGTTCTGGCGCCGGGCAAATGGGATCAAACGATCTACCACCATACGCACTCCGCCCCCCGGATGGCAAATGCCCTGCTGACCTCGCCGTTCCGCCCGGCGCCCGGCACGCTCACCCGCCCCGCCGGGACCGCTCATGCCCGCCCTGGGCCTCGTCCTCGTACACGCTAGGCCGCGTCCTCGTACACGTCCGACTCCGACGCCACCGGCGAGACGGGGGACGGCCCGGACGCCTGGGCGCTCGGCGGCGGCGCGGGGGTGGTCGGCGGCGGGGACGGCTGCGCGGGCGGGGTGGCGGGGGTGGTCTGGGCCGGCGGAGTGGCCGGGCGGTCGGGGCGGGAGGGCGAGGGCCGGGCGTGCCCGGGGCGGCCGCCGTGGCCCGCGCCCGCGCCGGGCTCGGGGCCCGAAGGCCGCACCGGAAGGGACGGCGCACCGGGGTCGGACGGTGTCGGCACCGCGCTTTGTGACTCCGCGGCTTCCTTGTCGTCGCCGCCGGCCGGGTGCGCGGCGCCGCCGCGCCCCATCCGCCGCGGACCGCCGCCGCGGCCGTCCACGGACACCCCGCCGGAGCCGGGCGCCCCCTCCTTCGCGCCGTGCCGGGACGTACTGCCGGACGGTTTCGGCTGTTCGGGATCGCTCACGTTCATGCAGCCGGCCAGCGAGAGGGCCAGCACGGAGACGGACACGGCCGCGGCGGCACGCGAGCGGACGCGGCCCGCCGGGGGACGGGTGGCGGGGACGGGGGCAGGGACGCTGGACGACGACGGGGACGGTGTCGGCATCGGGGGCGAATGGCGGTAAGGGCGCGGGCGCACGGCGGGACCTCCGGATCCGGAGCGCAGGGACAGCGGCACGGACGCCCTGCCCAACTCCCGCCGCCCGCCCGAGGACACGCGCGACACCCGGCGGATCGCCCCCGGAGTGCCGCCGGGGCACCCCGAGAGGCCCGGCGGCCCGCCGGACCGCCGGAGGGAGCCGTCGCGGCGCCCGGCCCATGCCGCACCGGGCCGGCCCGGCCCACCGGCCCGGCCCGGCCGCCGCCGCCGCCGTACTAGCCGTACCCGAGCGCGTGCAGCCGCTCGTCGTCGATCCCGAAGTGGTGCGCGATCTCATGAACGACCGTCACCTCGGTCTCCGCGACCACGTCCTCGCGGGTGTCGCACATCCGCAGGGTCGGCCCCCGGTAGACGGTGATCCGGTCCGGCAGCACCCCCGCGTACCACTCCCCGCGGTCGGTCAGCGGCGTCCCCTCGTACAGCCCGAGCAGCCCGGGGTCGCCGGCCGGCGGTTCGTCCTCGACGAAGACCGCCACGTTGTCCATCAGCCGGGTCAGCTCCGGCGGGATCCGGTCCAGGGCCTCGGCGACCAGTTCCTCGAACTCCTCGCGCGTCATTTCCAGCACACCACCATTCTCCGCCACCCGGCCCCCCGGCGATCCTCGTGGACCGCCCGCCGCACCGCAGCCCAACCGGAAGCCCCCGCTCCTCGCTTAACGGCGGCACGGTGGGGCATACGGGACCAATGGCCCGCGCCGCGCGCTCCCGGACACCGCACCCCGACCGCTCGCCCCGCCCCCCGCACCGGCTGCTGCTCGCCGGACCCGACGGCGTACGCGCACTGCCCGCAGCCGTCCGCCGCGTCTACCGCTCCCGTCGTAAGCCCCCCACCGCCACCCTGCCCGGCGGTGCTCCGCGCCGCCCCCTGCACAACGCCCTCGGCCTGCTGGCGGTCACCGTCCTCGGGGCCTGGCTGGGGCTGCTGCTGATCGGCAGCCTCCGCGTCCCGGTCGGCCCGATGGACACCACCATGGCGCTGCGCCCCTCGCTGACCGGCGGCACCCGGATCACCGTCGCGCCCCTCGGCGACCTGGAACTGAGCAGCCACCACGCACCCGTCCGGCTCGATGTCGATGTCGACCGGCTCGACCCGGTCCGCTCCCAGGCGCTGGTCGACCACCCCGAGCGGTTCGCCGGCCTGCAGGACGAGGTCACCCGCGACGTCACCCGCGGCGCCCTGCGGCTGGCCCTGCACTCCTGCGTCGCCGTGGCGTCCGGCGCCACCGCGCTGAGCCTGGCCGTGCACCGCCGCCCGCGCCGCGCACTGGCCGCCGGCGGGCTGGCGCTCACCCTGCTCGCCGCCTGTGCGGGCACCGCGTACGCCACCTGGAACCCCCGGTCCGTACTGGAACCGAAGTTCTCCGGACTGCTCTCCTCGGCCCCGTCCGTGGTGGGCAACGCCCGCAGCATCGTCAGCGAATTCCACGTCTACCAGAAGGAGTTGGCGCGCCTGGTCACCAACGTCACCAAGCTCTACGACGCCACCTCGACGCTCCCGGCCTACCAGCCGGACCCCACCACCCTGCGCGTCCTGCACGTCTCGGACATCCACCTCAACCCCGCGAGCTGGGGGATCATCGCCTCCCTGGTGAAGCAGTACCGGATCAACGTGATCATCGACACCGGCGACACCATGGACCACGGCTCGGCCGCCGAGAACCACTTCCTGGACCCGGCCTCCTCCCTCGGCGCCCCGTACGTCTGGGTGCGCGGCAACCACGACTCGCGCACCACGCAGCGGTATCTGACCCACCGCAAGCACGTCACCGTCCTCGACAACGGCGCCGTCACCCGGATCGCCGGCGTACGGATGGCGGGCGTCGGCGATCCGCAGTTCACCCCGGACCGCTCCGTGGTGGCGGCCGGCGACCCCGCCGAGCGCACCGCCGGCGGCCGGCTCGCCGACGCGCTGCGCACCCAGCGGCTGGCCGGCACCCCCGTCGACATCGCGCTGGCCCACAACCCCGCCGCCGCGACCGAGGCGGACGGCCTGGCGCCGCTCGCGCTGGCCGGCCATCTTCACCACCGGGAGATCACCACGCTCCCCCAGGGCACCCGGTTGATGGTCGAGGGCTCCACGGGCGGCGGCGGACTGCGCGCGGTGCAGAACAAGAAGCCCGCGCCGGTCCAGGCCTCGGTGCTCTATCTGGACCGGAAGACCAAACGGCTGCAGGCCTGGGACGAGATCACCCTGGGCGGCCTGGGACTGGCCCGGGCCGAGGTCAGCCGGCACCTCCCCCGCGAGAACCGGCCCGGCGCCACGCCGTCGCCCTCCGCTCCGCTTCACTCCACCGGCCCGCCCTCCGGCCCCCCGGCGGGCCCCCTTTCGCGCCCGGCCAGGAGCTCTTCGGACCGCACCGGGTAAACCGTTTTGGCGAACGGTCCTCCCATCCCATATGCTTCTCACGTCCCCGACGGCGCCGGTAACGACGCCAAGGTGGCCACCAGCCCTCATCGTCTAGTGGCCCAGGACGCCGCCCTTTCAAGGCGGTAGCACGGGTTCGAATCCCGTTGGGGGCACGCATCACCGTGTGGGAGACTGGTGCACGCCGGTTTCGCACAATGCAAGGTCCTGTGGAGCAGTTTGGAGTGCTCGCCACCCTGTCAAGGTGGAGGCCGCGGGTTCAAATCCCGTCAGGACCGCTGCGGCTGGGTAGCTCAGTTGGTACGAGCGATCGCCTGAAAAGCGATAGGTCGCCGGTTCGACCCCGGCCCCAGCCACACCTTTTGGGAGAAGGCCCCGATTCATCGAATCGGGGCCTTCTCCATTTCTGCCCGGTTTTCTGCCCGGTCTTCATCGCGGCCCGGTCCGGCCGCGCTCGCCCGACGGCTCCCAGAAGATCAGCCGGGCGCCACCGCTGATCACCGCGGTCGCCCCCAGGCCCAGCGCCATCCGCAGCAGCCGCACCTCACCCTCCCAGGCGTGCGGCGCGCCGAAGACGAGCCAGGCGGCGAAGGCGATACCGGCGGCCATCACGGCCCCGCCGGCGAGGCGTCGTAATCCGTTCTCCATGGCGTCATCCTCACGCACCCGCGCCGGCGCCGGAAACCCGTTTTCGCGGCGGGCCCCGCGCCGGCCCCGGGCCCCGTGAGCCGCCCGCACGGGCAAATGGTTCGCCAGTCGTTTGCGCGAGGTGAGATCCTGGAGGACGTATGTCCAGTCAGCCTGCCTCCGCCCTGCCCGACGGCACCGCTCCCACCCTGTCCGATCTGCACAAGCGTCTGCCCGAGCTGACGCTGCGCGATCAGCAGCGGCTGGGACGCCGACTCGACGGCGCACGCCGGATCCGTAAGCCCGAAGCCCGGGCGGCCGTGCTCGCCGAGATCGCCGACGGTGTCGACGAGGCGGAGCTGCGGGTGGCCCGGCGCCGCGCCGCGGTGCCCGGGATCACGTATCCCGAAGAGCTTCCGGTCAGCCAGAAGAAGGACGAGATCCTCGCCGCGATCCGCGACCACCAGGTCGTGATCGTCGCCGGTGAGACCGGCTCCGGCAAGACGACGCAGATCCCCAAGATCTGCCTGGAGCTCGGCCGGGGCGTGCGGGGCCTGATCGGGCACACCCAGCCGCGCCGGATCGCGGCCCGTACGGTCGCCGAGCGGGTGGCCGAGGAGCTGAAGACCCCGCTGGGCGAGGCGGTCGGCTGGAAGGTCCGCTTCACCGATCAGGTCGGCGGCGACACCCTGGTCAAGCTGATGACGGACGGCATCCTGCTCGCCGAGATCCAGACGGACCGCGAGCTGCGCCAGTACGACACGATCATCATCGACGAGGCCCACGAGCGCAGCCTCAACATCGACTTCATCCTCGGCTATCTGGCCCAGCTGCTGCCCCGGCGCCCGGACCTCAAGGTCGTGATCACCTCCGCGACCATCGACCCGGAGCGGTTCGCGCGGCACTTCGGTGCCTTCGCCGCCGTGGACGCGGCCGACGGCCGGGGCGCCTCGGATCGTTCGGGCGCGTCCGGTGACGAGCAAGCGAAGCCGAGCGCCCCCGTCGTCGAGGTCTCCGGCCGTACGTATCCGGTGGAGGTGCGCTACCGCCCGCTGCTGGAGGAGAGCGGCCAGGCTGCGAGCAACCTGGAGGGCGACCGCGATCAGATCACCGCGATCTGCGACGCCGTGGACGAGCTGCAGGCCGAGGGGCCCGGCGACATCCTGGTCTTCCTCTCCGGCGAGCGGGAGATCCGTGACACCGCGGACGCGCTCAACAAGAAGGCCCTGCCGTTCACCGAGATCCTCCCCCTGTACGCGCGGCTCTCGCACGCCGAGCAGCACCGCGTCTTCCAGCGGCACACGGGCCGACGCATCGTGCTGGCCACGAATGTCGCCGAGACCTCGCTGACCGTCCCCGGCATCCGGTACGTCATCGACCCCGGCATGGCCCGGATCTCCCGTTACAGCTTCCGCACCAAGGTCCAGCGACTGCCCATCGAGCCGGTCTCGCAGGCCAGCGCCAATCAGCGCAAGGGCCGCTGCGGCCGGACGAGTGACGGCATCTGTATCCGCCTCTACTCCGAGGACGACTTCCTCTCCCGTCCCGAGTTCACGGACGCGGAGATCCTCCGTACCAATCTCGCCTCCGTCATCCTGCAGATGACCGCGGCCGGCCTCGGTGACATCGAGAAGTTCCCCTTCATCGACCCGCCGGACCGCCGCAACATCAAGGACGGCATCGATCTGCTGAGCGAGCTCGGGGCGCTCGAGGCCAAGCAGAAGTCCGACCGGTCGGGACAGCAGGGGCAGCGGCTGACCCCGATGGGCCGCAAGCTCTCCCAGCTGCCGGTCGACCCGCGGCTGGCGCGGATGGTGCTGGAGGCGGACCGCAACGGCTGTGTCCGGGAGGTCATGGTCATCGCGGCGGCGCTGTCCATCCAGGACCCGCGCGAGCGGCCCGCCGACAAGCAGCAGCAGGCCGACCAGCAGCACGCCCGCTTCAAGGACGAGAGCTCCGACTTCCTCGCGTTCCTCCACCTCTGGCGCCATATCCGCGAACAGCAGAAGGAGCTGTCCTCCTCGGCCTTCCGCCGGATGTGCCGCAGCGAGTTCCTGAACTACCTGCGGATACGCGAGTGGCAGGACATCTACTCCCAGCTGCGCTCGGTCGCCAAGACCATGGGCATCCACCTCAGCGAGGAGGACGCGGCGCCGGACCACATCCACACCTCCCTGCTCGCCGGTTTGCTTTCGCACATCGGCCTCAAGGACACCGACGCGAAGAACGAGTATCTGGGCGCCCGCAGCGCCAAGTTCGCGGTGTTCCCCGGCTCCGCGCTCTTCAAGAAGGCCCCGCGCTGGGTGATGTCGGCGGAGCTGGTCGAGACGTCCCGTCTGTGGGCGCGGGTGAACGCCAAGATCGAGCCGGAATGGATCGAACCGCTCGCCCAGCACCTGGTCAAGCGCACCTACAGCGAGCCGCACTGGGAACAGAAGATGGCCGCGGTGATGGCCTACGAGCGGGTGACGCTCTACGGCGTCCCGATCGTCGCCCAGCGCAAAATCGCCTACGGCCGGATCGATCCGGAGACCTCACGCGATCTGTTCATCCGCAACGCCCTGGTCGAGGGCGACTGGCGCACCCACCACCAGTTCTTCCATGACAACCGCAAACTCCTCGGCGAGGTCGAGGAGTTGGAGCACCGCGCCCGGCGCCGCGACATCCTCGTCGACGACGAGACGCTCTTCGACTTCTACGACCAGCGCCTGCCGGCCGATGTGGTCTCCGGGGCGCACTTCGACGCCTGGTGGAAGCAGAAGCACCGCGACGAGCCGGAGCTGCTGAACTTCGAGCACTCGATGCTCATCAACGAATCCGCCGAGGCCGTCACCAAGGACGACTATCCGGATTCCTGGCGGCAGGGAAAGCTGAAGTTCAAGGTCACCTACCAGTTCGAGCCGGGCGCGGACGCGGACGGCGTGACCGTCCACATCCCCCTCCAGGTGCTCAACCAGGTCTCGGCCGAAGGCTTCGACTGGCAGATCCCGGGCCTGCGCGAGCAACTGGTGACGGAGCTGATCCGGTCGCTGCCCAAGCCGATCCGGCGCAACTACGTCCCCGCGCCGAACTTCGCGGCCCGCTTCCTGGACTCCACCGTCCCCCTGCAGGGCGCCCTGACGACCTCTCTGGCGGCCGGTCTGCAGCGCATGGTGGGCGTCCCCGTCGAGGCCGCGGACTTCGCCCCGGGCCGGATCCCCGATCACCTCAAGATCACCTTCCGGGTGATCGACGAGCGGCGCCGCAAACTCGCCGAGGCCAAGGACCTGGAGGCGCTGCGGCTGAAACTCAAGCCGAAGACCAGGGCGGCCCTCTCCAAGGCCTTCGAGCAGGGCGCCGAGCGGCCCGCCGGCGGCCGCACGGGCGACGCGGGCGACGGGCCGGCGCCGGCCGGCCCCGAGCAGCGCACCGGTCTGACGTCCTGGACCATCGGCACACTGCCCCGCACCTTCGAGACCCGGCGCGCGGGCCAGCCGCTGAAGGCGTACCCGGCGCTGGTCGACGAGGGCAGCAGCGTCGCCGTCCGCCTCTTCGACACCGAGGCCGAGCAGCTCACCGCGATGTGGGCGGGCACCCGCCGCCTCATCCTGCTCAACATCCCCACCAATCCCGCCAAGTTCGCCCAGGACAAGCTGAGCAATCAGCAGAAGCTGGCGCTGTCCCGTAATCCGCACGGTTCCATCCCGGCGCTCTTCGAGGACTGTGTGACGGCCGCCGCCGACCGCCTGATCGCGGCCCGGGGCGGCCCGGCCTGGGACGAGGAGTCCTTCCGGAAGCTCTTCGACGCGGTCCGTGCCGACCTGGTGGACGTCACCCTCAAGACCATCCAGCAGGTGCAGGAGGTGCTGGCCGCCTGGCAGGCCTGCGAGCGCCGGCTGAAGGAGACGACGTTCGCCTCCCTGCTGCCGTCGCTGACGGACATCAAGGAGCAGCTGGCGGCGCTGATCAGGCCGGGCTTCGTGACGGCGCACGGCGCCAAGCGGCTGCCGGACCTGATGCGCTATCTGGTGGCCGCCGACCGCCGTCTGCAGCAGCTGCCCACCAACGCCGAGCGGGACCGCACCCGCATGGCGAAGGTGAAGGAGATGCAGGACGAATACGCCTGGCTGCTGGAGCAGTTCCCGCAGGGCCGCCCGGTGCCGGCGGCGGCCCGGGAGATCCGCTGGATGATCGAGGAGCTCCGGGTGAGCTACTTCGCCCATGCCCTGGGGACCGCGTACCCGGTCTCCGACAAGCGCATCGTGAAGGCCGTGGACGCCGCCGCGCCGTAGGAACCAGGGCTACCGGTATCGAGTTCGACCGCACCCCCTGACCTGCTGTACAGTCTTGCTTCGCAGCCCGCCGCAAGCGGAAAGCACACGCAAGGTCCTGTGGAGCAGTTTGGAGTGCTCGCCACCCTGTCAAGGTGGAGGCCGCGGGTTCAAATCCCGTCAGGACCGCATTTCTACGGCCCGCACCTCTCCGGTGCGGGCCGTACTGCTGTGCCCTGTCCGGCACCGCCGGGGCCCGCCCCACCGCGGAGCCACCCCCGGACGCCCCCCACATTCCGTCAGGAACACCCGCTGCGGCCCGCATCGCCGCCCGGCACGGGTCGCCCCGCCATCCCGTACGGGTCGCGTCGCCGCCCGCACGGCCCGCATCGCCGCCCCCGCCCCCCGCACCCTTCGGACCCGGCCCCGTACCGACGTCCACCTCCCCCGGGACACCCGCCGTAGCCCTGCTCCCCTCCCCCGCCCCCACCGGGTGCGGTCCGTAGCCGGATTGCGGCCCGCTGTATTGACGGCGGCACGTACCCCCGGTACCCACGAAGGAAGGGCGCGGGGCGGGGAGGGATGCGTGATGACCACTGCGGTGCGGCACAAGACCAGGGCGCTGCTGCGGGCCCACCTGGCAGCCGCCACGGGCTACCGCCATCTGACGCGGCACTGCCCCATCTGCCACCAGCTGCTACGGCTCGCCCTGGAGCCGCACGCGGCCCGCTCCGGGGCTCCGGCACCCCGGGCCGCCCCCGAACCCCCTCCGGCCCGCTGCGAGCCGCCGGCCGCCGAGGACGAAAGTCCTGCGACCCGGTGACCAATTGCCGCATGCATCACCGGCCGTGCGCTGACAGGCTGGACCCTGTGGTGGGTGCGGTGGGTGCGGTGGGTGCGGCGGGTGCGGCGGGTGCCGTTCTCTATCGCAGCGGACGTATCGTCTTCAAGCGCCGCGTAGTGTGACGGGTGTCACCGAACAAGTTTGGCGAGATGCGGAACTTACCGCTGCCCTACAACCGGTCAATTTAATATGTGCAATTGCACCACCCATGAACGGCTCCGGAACGAGGGCGCCACGTCCGCGCACAAAGACCCTCACAGGACCCGTGAAGGCACCCTGACCGGCATCCGGGAGAGCGTCGGCGCCGGGCCGACCCGAGCGCCGCGGCGGGCCCTGAAGCAGGCGCACGCAAAAAAATCGCGCTGGACCCGGCGGAGTCCAGCGCGATCGATGACGTACCCAGATGGAGCGGGTGTGGAGCCCGTTGGGGCAGGCACCGCGTCATATGGAGCTATGTGAAGCATGGTGGTGCAAAGCAGGCATTTTCGGGTTGGGGGCCCCGAAAACGGCCTGGTTATGCGGTTATTCAGGCCTCGCTGCGCTGCTGCGGAATGCCCGCGAGCAGTGCGCGGACCTCAGCCTCGCGGTAACGCCGATGTCCTCCGAGCGTGCGGATGGACGTGAGCTTGCCTGCCTTGGCCCAGCGGGTCACCGTCTTCGGGTCCACGCGGAACATCGTGGCAACCTCAGCGGGGGTAAGCAGCGGCTCGGCGTCAGGGGTGCGAGCGGTCATGAGCGGCCTCCTCGGGAGAACCGAACCATCACGGTTCTTTCCTCTAAATTCTGCACCTTGACCCACGTTGCCCGAAATGGCGGACGCGGGCCGAGTCGGTTATAGGACGAACGGCTTGTCCTCGGCACTACAACTACACCATCTGTCCAGCCACGTCGGCCAAACCGATGGAATTGCCCTCTCAGGTGTTCAACCTCGGCGGATGCCGATGGACCGTGCCATAGCGGACAGTCACACGGCCGTGACGATCAGTCACAGCATGCTCAGCCGCCACGAGACCCCTCAAGGAACGCAATACCGATCTATCCGCCCTTAGTTGGACGGAAGGAGCCCGGGTCGGGCTCCTTGTCCTATTTTGACACGAGGGTATGGCTTGGGAGCAAGACCCGAAGTCAGTGCTTTAGGTCACGCTTGAGGCAATCGCCCGGATCAGGACCTACGTCCTTTACCGCCCCAGCAGGGAAAGCGTACGCAGCGCTTCCGCGCCACGGGCCGCGGGACGCCCGCCGGCGCTCAGCTGGAGAACTGGCGCTCGCGGACCGCCCGCCACCGCTGGGAAAGCTTCTCGTACGCGACACCCGCCCGCTCGCCGTCCCCGTCGCGCAGCGCCGCCAGCCCCTCCGCCACCTCGGCGGCGGAACGGTCCTCGGCGAGCTGCCCCTCGGGCACCGCGTGCACCAGCCCTCCGTAGTCCAGCTCCACGAGCGAACGCGGGTGGAATTCCTCGAGCCAGCGCCCCACATCTACCAGGCCGTCGATCAGCGGCCCCTCTTCCAGCGCGTCCCGCAGCGTGCGCAGCCCCCGGGCGACCCGGCGCCTGGCCTGCACCATCGGCGTCCGGTAACGCAGCACGGGCGCCTGGTCACTCTTCGTGTACTCCCGCTCACCGTCGTCGAAGAGCACGAACCAGCGGACCGGGACGTGCCAGGTCGCCCCGCGGATCCAGGGCCGGGCGTCCGGGTTGCCCTCGCGCCACCGCTCGTAGTCGGTGGCCGCCTGCAGACGCACCACCGGGGGCAGCGCCGCGTCCAGCACCGACGCCGGCAGCAGCTCGGACAGTTCCTCCAGCGCCTGCCAGCCGCGCAGCCGGGTGCGCCACGGACACACGCAGGTCACCTCGTCCACGACGGCGACGAAGGCGTCCGCGCTCTCGTGGACCGGCACCGGCACCGGGGGCGTGGGCAGCAGATCGGCCAGCGCCCGGCGCTGCTCGTCCTGGGCGGTGGGGGTGTCCTCCCGTTTGGCATAGCGCGCCCAGTGGGAGCGTTCCGGCTCGGGGAATGCAGCCAGCGGCTCGTAGACCCGTAGATATGCCATGTACGGGACCTTCACCGACGACGCCAGGGCCACGCCCGCTCCTTCAAAGGGGGAGTCCGCCGCCAGGAGATCCCGAAGGCCCCCGCCGGCCTGCGATACGACCAGATCGTCCCATGCCCGTCCCTCGGGAGAGGGTGATCCTGGGCACCTGCCGGATCAACCGGCCCGGCAGGTCTTACGCTCTTGTCAACCGGCCCTCCCCACCCGCAGGAGGGCGTCCCTCGCGACCTATGGGAGTCACCACCGTGACTGACGTACGTCCGGCCCCCGCCGGCACCGACGGCGGCGTTCTGCACACCCTGTTCCGATCGGAGCAGGGGGGCCATGAGCAGGTCGTTCTCTGCCAGGACCGCGCCAGCGGCCTCAAGGCCGTGATCGCCATCCACAGCACCGCCCTGGGCCCCGCCCTCGGCGGCACCCGCTTCCATGCCTACGCCTCCGAGGAGGAGGCCGTGCTGGACGCCCTGAACCTCTCGCGCGGCATGTCCTACAAGAACGCCCTCGCCGGGCTGGACCACGGCGGCGGCAAGGCCGTCATCATCGGTGACCCCGATCTGGTCAAGACCGAGGAACTCCTGCTCGCCTACGGCCGGTTCGTGGCCTCCCTCGGGGGCCGCTACGTCACGGCCTGCGACGTCGGCACCTACGTCGCCGACATGGACGTCGTGGCCCGGACGAACAAGTGGACCACCGGCCGCTCCCCCGCCAACGGCGGCGCCGGCGACTCCTCCGTGCTGACCGCCTACGGCGTCTTCCAGGGCATGCGCGCCTCGGCCCAGCACGCCTGGGGCGACCCGACGCTGCGCGGCCGCAAGGTGGGCATCGCGGGCGTCGGCAAGGTCGGCCACCTCCTGGTGGAGCACCTCCTCCAGGATGGCGCCGAGGTCGTGATCACGGACGTGCGCAGCGACTGCGTCGACCGGGTGCGTACCGTGCATCCGCAGGTCACCGTCGTCGCGGACACCGAGGAGCTGATCCGCACCGAGGGGCTGGACGTCTATGCGCCGTGCGCGCTGGGCGGTGCGCTGAGCGATGAGTCGCTGCCGGTGCTGACCGCGAAGGTGGTCTGCGGCGCGGCCAACAACCAGCTCGCGCACCCCGGCGTCGAGAAGGACCTGTCCGACCGCGGCATCCTCTACGCCCCCGATTACGTGGTGAACGCCGGCGGCGTCATCCAGGTGGCCGACGAGCTGCACGGCTTCGACTTCGACCGCTGCAAGACCAAGGCGGCGAAGATTTTCGACACCACGCTCGCGATATTCGCGCGTGCGAAGGCCGACGGCATCCCGCCCGCCGCGGCCGCGGACCGGCTGGCCGAGCAGCGTATGGCGGAGGCGCGGCGCGCCTGACCCGGCGGACGACCCCGGCCGGAGGAACGGCCGGGAACGGCCTGAAACACAGCCTTGTGCGGCCCGTCGCGGGCGGTCGGGGGAGACATCCCTCACCACCCGTCGGCGGGTCGCCGTGCAGGACAGGTTAAAATCGCAGTTGACCAGCGGGGACGGGGCACCTCGCAGGTCATGCCGAGCGGCGGGTGATGCGGGCGACGTACCGTATGGCCGCGGAAGCAGGTACCGTTAAAGCCCTACGGGCCGGTCTCTCTGTCGAGAGCCCGCTCTGATCCATGAACGCGTGTCAAGACTCTGGGGCCATCGAGCCCCGTCATTGAGGGGGTCGACCCATGGGGCGCGGCCGGGCCAAGGCCAAGCAGACAAAGGTCGCCCGCCAGCTGAAGTACAGCAGCGGTGGGACGGATCTCTCACGACTGGCCGACGAGCTGGGTGCAGCACCGTCGAACCAGCAGCCTCCGAACGCAGAGCCGTTCGAGGAGGACGAGGACGACGACCCGTACGCACGGTACGCAGAGCTGTACAACGACGACGATGAGGACGACGGCGACTCGTCCCAGCAGCGTCGTCGCGCTTGACGTTCTGCGCTCGCGGCACCCGCAAGAGCATCGCGGACCCGGTCTGGGCATTGCCCGGACCGGGTTCTGTGCTGCCCGGATGACGAGGAGCGCGGCGGCCACTGCGCACCGTATGACGACGGGTCCGGGCGCCGCACCGGTGACTGCCGGTGCGGGCGCCGGCCCGGTCGGGCTGCTCAGCTCGCGTAGTCACCGGTCAGGGTCACTGCCTCTGCGTGGTCACCGCGGTCGACGATCTCACCGCTGACCCAGGCGTCCACACCGCGGTCGGCGAGTGTGGTCAGAGCGGCCTGCACCGACTCCTGCGGGACGACGGCGATCATGCCGACGCCCATGTTCAGGGTCTTCTCCAGCTCCCCGCGCTCGACCGCGCCGGCCGAACCGACCAGGTCGAAGACCGGGCCCGGCGTCCAGGTGCCGCGGTCGACCGTGGCGTGCAGACCGTCCGGGATCACCCGGGCGAGGTTGTTGGCCAGGCCGCCGCCGGTGATGTGCGAGAAGGCGTGCACGTCGGTGGTGCGGGTCAGCGCCAGGCAGTCCAGCGAGTAGATCTTGGTGGGCTCCAGGAGCTCCTCGCCGAGCGTGCGGCCGAACTCCGGGATCTCCCGGTCGAGGGCCATGCCCGCGCGGTCGAACAGGACATGGCGGACCAGCGAGTACCCGTTCGAGTGAAGCCCGGAGGATGCCATGGCGATCACCGCGTCGCCCGTACGGATACGGTCCGCGCCCAGGACGCGGTCCGCCTCGACGACGCCCGTGCCGGCGCCGGCGACGTCGAACTCGTCCGCGCCCAGCAGCCCCGGGTGCTCCGCGGTCTCGCCGCCGACCAGCGCGCAGCCGGCCAGCACACAGCCCTCGGCGATGCCCTTGACGATGGCGGCGACCCGCTCGGGGTAGACCTTGCCGACGCAGATGTAGTCGGTCATGAACAGCGGTTCGGCGCCGCAGACGACCAGGTCGTCGACGACCATGCCGACGAGGTCGTGGCCGATGCTGTCGTAGACGCCCATCTTGCGGGCGATGTCGACCTTGGTGCCGACGCCGTCGGTCGCCGAGGCGAGCAGCGGACGCTCGTAACGCTTGAGGGCGGAGGCGTCGAAGAGGCCGGCGAAGCCGCCCAGGCCGCCGACGACCTCGGGGCGGGTGGCCTTCTTCACCCACTCCTTCATGAGGTCCACGGCGCGGTCGCCGGCTTCGATGTCGACGCCCGCGGCTGCGTAGCTGGCACCGGAGGATTCAGCGGACATGGCTGAGAACTTTCCTGTCGTGTGTGTACGAGCTCTACGGGCGACGCAGCGCGTCGGCGCCGCCGACCCCGGCGGTGAGCGTCTGGACGCCGTCCACATCGGACTTGGTCCGGCTCGCGGTCTCCGATTCCAGGAGGTGCTTGCCCAGCAGATCCGGGTCGGGCAGGTCCATCGGGTACTCGCCGTCGAAGCAGGCGCGGCACAGATTCGGCTTGGCGATCGTGGTCGCCTCGATCATGCCGTCGATGGAGATGTACGAGAGCGAGTCGGCGCCCAGCGACTTGCCGATCTCCTCCACGCTCAGCCCGTTGGCGATCAGCTCCGCGCGGGTGGCGAAGTCGATGCCGAAGAAGCACGGCCACTTGATCGGCGGGGAGGAGATCCGGATGTGGACCTCGGCCGCCCCGGCCTCGCGGAGCATCCGGACCAGAGCGCGCTGAGTGTTGCCGCGGACGATCGAGTCGTCGACGACCACCAGGCGCTTGCCGCGGATGACTTCCTTGAGGGGGTTGAGCTTGAGGCGGATGCCGAGCTGGCGGATGGTCTGCGAGGGCTGGATGAAGGTCCGGCCGACGTAGGAGTTCTTGACCAGGCCCGAGCCGTAGGGGATGCCGCTGGCCTCGGCGTACCCGACGGCGGCCGGGGTACCGGACTCCGGAGTCGCTATCACCAGATCGGCGTCGGCGGGCGCCTCGGCGGCCAGCTTGCGGCCCATCTCCACCCGGGAGAGGTACACATTGCGGCCGGCGATGTCGGTGTCCGGGCGGGCGAGATAGACGTACTCGAAGACACAGCCCTTGGGGCGGGCCTCGGCGAAGCGGCTGCTGCGCAGGCCGTTCTCGTCGATGGCGACCATCTCGCCGGGCTCGATCTCGCGGATGAAGCTGGCGCCGCAGATGTCCAGGGCGGCGGTCTCGGAGGCCACCACCCAGCCGCGCTCGAGACGGCCCAGGACCAGCGGGCGGATGCCCTGCGGGTCGCGGGCGGCGTAGAGCGTGTGCTCGTCCATGAAGCAGAGCGAGAAGGCGCCCATGACCTTCGGCAGGACGCGCGGGGCGGCCTCCTCGACGGTCAGCGGCTTGCCCTCCTCGTCGACCTGGCCGGCCAGCAGGGCCGTCACCAGGTCGGTGTCGTTGGTGGCCGCGACCTGGGTCGCGCGGCCGCCTTCACGGGGCAGCGCGGCGACCAGATCCGCCAGCTCGGCGGTGTTCACCAGGTTGCCGTTGTGGCCGAGCGCGATGGAGCCGTGCGCGGTGGCACGGAACGTCGGCTGGGCGTTCTCCCACACCGAGGCGCCGGTGGTGGAGTAGCGGGCATGGCCCACGGCGATATGGCCCTGGAGGGAGCCGAGCGAAGTCTCGTCGAAGACCTGGGAAACCAGGCCCATGTCCTTGAAAACGAGGATCTGGGAGCCGTTGCTCACCGCGATGCCCGCGGACTCCTGTCCGCGGTGCTGCAGCGCATACAGCCCGAAATAGGTGAGTTTGGCGACCTCTTCACCCGGAGCCCAGACACCGAAGACGCCACAAGCGTCCTGGGGGCCCTTCTCACCGGGGAGCAGGTCGTGGCTGAGTCGTCCGTCACCACGTGGCACGGCACCGAGTCTAGGGCAGGTCGCGGATTCATCCGAACCGGGGATGGCCCCGGACCTGGATGAGTGCATGAACGAGCGGCCGCTCGGCTTGGCGTGCCCACGCCCGTGGTGGGCGGCTCGGCGCCCCGGCGCGCCCCGGATCCCTTGGCTCACCTGGTGCGCCGCGGGGCACGGGACGCGCGGCGCCCGCCGTGTGGATCTTGCGCCGCGGGGGCGCGCCCCGCTCCGTGTGAGATGCGCGACGCCCCCGCCGGCCGCCGTCGGCACGGCGCGCCGTGCCCCACTCGCCTCCGCCGGGCCCGCGGCCGTCAGCTCAGCAGGGGCAGATATCCGCCGATGTCGGACCGCTCGCCGCTGGCGCTGACATCCGCCGCGTCCCGCGCCCGGTCCCAGGTCGTACGGCCCGTGGCGAGCCGGATCCAGGTCAGCGGGTCGGTCTCGACGACATTCGGCGGGGTGCCGCGGGTGTGCTTGGGGCCCGCCACGCACTGCACCACGGCGAACGGCGGAATGCGCAGCTCCACCGATCCGCCGGGCGCCTTGTCCGCCAGGGTGTCGGCCAGCAGGCGGGTGGTGGTGGCCAGAGCCTGGCGGTCGAAGGGGATCGTGGTGCCGGTCGCCGCCGCGAGGTCGTCACCGTGCACGACGAGTTCGAGACAGCGGGTGACGAGGAAGTCGGCCAGCGGCATCGCGCCGGGCCGGACCGGCAGCAGCCGGTCGTCCGGCTCCGGCGCTACGGCCTCGGCGTACTCCGCGGCAGTGCGCTCCAGCAGCGCCACGGGGTCATGCGCGTCGGCCAGGGCGCGGGTGCGCTCGTCGACGTCGGAGGCGAGCGGCGCGGCCGCCGACGACCACTCCAGCAAAGTGGCCTCCGCCCGCGCCGGAACCGGCCGCTCAAGACTGCGCGCCACGCTCCCCACGGCCATGGACAGATGCGCCACCAGCTCGCGCACCGTCCAGTCACCGAGCCGGGTCGGCAGCGCCAACTGGCCGGGCGCGAGCGCGCGTACGGCCTCCTGGACGTGGGCGAGCTGGGCCGTGACGGCCGCACGGGTCTTCTGCGGGTCGTACCGGCGCGGGCGCGGTTTCCGGGCGGCAGGGGGCATGTACGTCAGCCTACGAGGCACCACTGACAGTCGCCCCCGGATTTCGGCGGTGCGGCGCCCGCCGCCCCTGCCGGGCCGCCAACTCCTCGTGACGCCGGGGCGGTTCGGTGCCGGACGGCGGGCGCGGCGGGCCGGCGGCGGGCGCTCAGCTCCCCGGTGTCGTCAGCGGCGCCCCGGCCTCGAATATCTCGCCGGTGCGCGGGACGCCGGTCCCGTGCCAGGTGAACGGAGTGCCGTGGGCGGTCCGCGGGTCGGCGGCGTCCATGAGCTGGAAGTGGACATGCGGCTCACTGCTGTTGCCGGAGTCGCCGCAGTGGCCGAGGGTCTCGCCCACCCGCACCCGGTCGCCCGTGCGGACGGTGAGCGACCCGCGGCGCACGTGCGCGTAGAGCGCGTAGGTGCCGTCACCCAGGTCGAGGATCACGTGGTTGCCGAGCATCCAGCGGGCGCCGCCGAGCGTGCGGACGGGGCCCTCGAAGGCGAGCAGATAGGCGGCCGCGGGCCACGACGTGCGGCTGAGATGGTCACGCCGGCCGTCCTCGGCACGGATGACGGTGGCATCGGCGACGGCGAGCAGGGGCGCGCCGAAGGCCGGGAAGTCCTCGTTGCGGCGGACCGGCGGCCACCAGGCGAAGCCGGGCCTGGAGTGCGGCTCCGGTTCCGCGACCATGTCGATGGCGTAGGCCTGCCCGTAGGACCAGGTGTCATGGCTGGGGACCCTGTCGGCAGGGCTGTTCAGGGCCCTCCAGCGGCCGCTGACCGGCGCGGCGACCGCCACCGGGGCGGGGGCCGCCGCCCGTATCCCGTCCGCTTCCCTGCGGGCCGCGCGCCGGTTCACCCCGCATTCGAGCAGCACCCACAGGCCGAGCGGAAGCCAGATCCACCAGCGGGGGAAGCCGGCGAAGAAGCTCGCCACGAACAAGGCGAAAACGGCGAACAGGCAGGCGCGGGCGGCGATCGCGGAGAGCTTTCGCACCGTTGTGGACTTCATTGCGATTCCCCCTGGAGTGGTGGTGGCCGGGCACGGTAGCGCGGCCACGGCCGCCGGGCGCCCCGGCAGCGGTACGACGCGGTCGGTGCGGGAAAACGGCGACGGCCCGTCCCCATGGTGGGGCGGGCCGTCGGACCGTCAGTGGGGGCGCGGTGCGCCGCCCGGGCTCGGTCTCAGGCGATGAGGCCCGGGATCGTCGCCTCGTGGGCTTCCTTCAGCTCGCCCAGCGGGATGCTGAACTGGCCCTGGACGTCGATCTCCGCGCCGTCGACCACACCGATCCGGGTGGCCGGCAGCCCCCGCGCACCGCACATGTCGGTGAAGCGGAGTTCCTCGCTGCGCGGGACGGCGACGACCGCACGGCCCGCCGACTCGGAGAACAGCAGGACGAACGGGTCCTGGCCGTCCGGCACCACCACGCGGGCGCCCTTGCCGCCGCGCAGGCACGACTCCACCAGGGCCTGGATCAGACCGCCGTCGGAGAGGTCGTGCGCGGCGTCGATCATGCCGTCACGGGAGGCGGAGATCAGCACGTCGGCCAGCAGCCGCTCGCGCTCCAGGTCGACCCGCGGCGGCAGACCGCCGAGGTGGTCGTGCACGACCTGGGACCAGGCCGAACCGCCCAGCTCCTCGCGGGTGTCACCGAGGAGGTAGAGCAGCTGGCCCTCCTCCGCGAAGCCGATCGGCGTACGGCGGTTCACATCGTCGATCACGCCCAGCACCGCGACGACCGGGGTCGGGTGGATCGCCACCTCGCCGGTCTGGTTGTAGAGCGAGACGTTGCCGCCGGTGACCGGCGTGCCCAGGGTCTGGCAGGCGTCCGCGAGACCACGGGTGGCCTCGGCGAACTGCCACATCACGGCCGGGTCCTCGGGCGAGCCGAAGTTCAGGCAGTCGGAGACCGCCAGCGGCTTGGCCCCGGACGCGGCGACGTTGCGGTAGGCCTCGGCCAGCGCCAGCTGCGCGCCCGCGTACGGGTCGAGCTTGGCGTAGCGGCCGTTGCCGTCGGTGGCGAGCGCGACACCGAGGTTGGTGTCCTCGTCGATCCGGACCATGCCGGAGTCCTCCGGCATCGCCAGGACGGTGTTGCCCTGCACGAACCGGTCGTACTGGTCGGTGATCCACGCCTTCGATGCCTGGTTGGGCGAGGCCACCAGCTGCAGGACCTGCGCGCGCAGCTCCTCGGCGTTCGCCGGACGGGCCAGCTTGGCGGCGTCGTCGGCCTGGAGGGCGTCCTGCCAGTCGGGGCGCGCGTAGGGGCGCTGGTAGACGGGGCCCTCGTGCGCGACGGTGCGCGGCGGGACGTCGACGATCTGCTCGCCGTGCCAGAAGATCTCCAGCTGCGAGCCCTCGGTCACCTCACCGATGACGGTGGCGATGACGTCCCACTTCTCGCAGATCTCCAGGAAGCGGTCGACCTTGCCGGGCTCGACGATCGCGCACATGCGCTCCTGCGACTCGCTCATGAGGATTTCCTCGGGCGAGAGGGAGGAGTCGCGCAGCGGGACGGTGTCCAGCTCGACGCGCATACCGCCGGAGCCGGCCGAGGCCAGCTCGCTGGTGGCACAGGACAGCCCGGCACCGCCGAGGTCCTGGATACCGGCGACCAGGTCCGCCTTGAAGATCTCCAGGGTGCACTCGATGAGCAGCTTCTCCTGGAAGGGGTCACCGACCTGGACGGCGGGCCGCTTGGCGGGCTTGGTGTCGTCAAAGGTCTCGGACGCCAGGACCGAGACGCCGCCGATGCCGTCGCCGCCGGTGCGGGCACCGTAGAGGATGACCTTGTTGCCGGTGCCGGACGCCTTGGCGAGGTGGATGTCCTCGTGCTTCATCACGCCGATGCAGCCGGCGTTGACCAGCGGATTGCCCTGGTAGCAGGGGTCGAAGACGACCTCGCCGCCGATGTTGGGCAGGCCCAGGCAGTTGCCGTAGCCGCCGATGCCCGCGACCACGCCCGGCAGGACACGCTTGGTGTCGGGGTGGTCGGCGGCGCCGAACCGCAGCGGGTCGACGACGGCGACCGGGCGGGCGCCCATGGCGAGGATGTCGCGGACGATGCCGCCGACGCCGGTGGCCGCGCCCTGGTAGGGCTCGATGTACGAGGGGTGGTTGTGGGACTCCACCTTGAACGTGACGGCGTAGCCCTGACCGACGTCGACGACACCGGCGTTCTCGCCGATCCCGACGAGCATCGCGTCGTTCTCGGGGGCCTTGTCACCGAACTGCTTCAGATGGACCTTGCTGCTCTTGTAGGAGCAGTGCTCGGACCACATGACCGAGTACATGGCGAGTTCGGCGCCGGTGGGACGGCGGCCGAGGATCTCGCGGATGCGCTGGTACTCGTCCTGCTTCAGGCCGAGCTCGGCCCACGGCTGGTCGGTGTCCGGCGTCTCGGCCGCGTGCTTGACGGTGTCGAGAGTCATGCCTCGCACCCTTCACTCGCGGCATTCGTCTTCGTCTGCGGCCCGGCGGCCATACGTACGTCGCTCATGCGTTGACCAGCTTCTTCAGGATCGAGGTGAAGAATCCGAGGCCGTCGGTACGGCCCGTACCGATCAGCGGCTCCACGGCGTGCTCGGGGTGCGGCATGAGGCCGACGACATTGCCCGCCTCATTGGTGATGCCGGCGATGTCGCGGAGCGAGCCGTTGGGGTTGCCGTCCAGGTAGCGGAAGGCGACCCGGCCCTCGGCCTCCAGCATGTCGAGCGTGCGCGCGTCGGCGACATACCGGCCGTCGATGTTCTTCAGCGGAATGCTGATCTCCTGCCCGGACGTGTAGTCCGCGGTCCAGGAGGTCTCCGCGTTCTCCACCCGCAGCTTCTGATCGCGGCAGATGAAGTGCAGATGGTTGTTGCGCAGCATGGCGCCGGGCAGCAGGTGGGTCTCGGTGAGGACCTGGAAGCCGTTGCAGATACCGAGGACGGGCATACCGGCCTTCGCCTGCTCGATCACGGTCTCCATCACCGGCGAAAAACGGGAGATCGCTCCGGCCCGCAGATAGTCGCCGTAGGAGAAACCGCCGGGCAGTACCACGGCGTCGACCTGCTTGAGGTCCTTGTCGCGGTGCCACAGCGGCACCGCCTCGGCTCCGGCGACCCGGACCGCGCGCTGGGTGTCGCGGTCGTCGAGCGTGCCGGGGAAGGTGATGACTCCGATGCGCGAGGTCATGAGTCGACCCGCACGGTGAAGTCTTCGATGACGGTGTTGGCGAGGAAGGTCTCGGCCATCTCATGGATGCGAGCGAGGGCGGCGTCGTCGACCGGACCCTCCACCTCAAGTTCGAAACGCTTGCCCTGACGGACGTCGGCGATCCCCTCGAAGCCCAGGCGTGGCAGTGCGCGCTGCACCGCCTGCCCCTGCGGGTCGAGGATCTCCGGCTTGAGCATGACGTCGACTACGACGCGTGCCACTGGCACTCCCGGTGGTGTGGTGCGTAAGGCGGTGTCCTCACAGTACCGTGTTCGAAAATCTACGCGCATAGATATACGCTGCGCCCGATCACGGTCCGGTATCGACAGGAGTGCAGCTCAGGAAAAATTCTCGAAAAGATCCGGGGTCCGGATTGCGGGAAGACACGCTGACAAAATTAACTGGGCTTCACAATGCAATGCCCATCGCTGTACAAATGAAAAAGCATTGATCCCAATCAGCCGGATCCGGAGCATCACCCCATGTCAACAAGGGGTCGCTCCACGAAAGGACCGATATCCGTGGCGCAGCGCGTAGTAGTAACGCTCTCCGATGACATCGACGGAGGAGAAGCCGCAGAGACGGTCGCCTTCGGATTGGACGGGAAGACGTACGAGATCGACCTCAATCCCGCCAATGCGAAGAAACTGCGCGGTGCCCTCGCTCCGTTCGTCGAGGCCGGCCGCAAGCGGGCCAAGTCCGGCAAGGCCTACCACCGGACCGCGGTGAACCCCGATCCCGCGGCCGTCCGCGCCTGGGCCCGTTCCCACCAGATGGACGTCCCGCCGCGCGGCCGGATCCCGAAGAAGGTGTACGAGGCCTTCAACGCCGCCAACCACTAACCGACTTGCTGGCGTCCCCCGGCCCGGGTGCAGCCGACTTGCACAGCACCCCTACTGATCAGCTAGAGTCTGGAGCACGCCGAGGGGCGAGGCCGACAGGCCGGACCTCACGGAGTCACGCGGGTGTAGCTCAGTAGTAGAGCGCCCCCTTTCCAAGGGGGAGGCGCAGTGTGCAATCCCTGTCACCCGCTCTGACTGCTCAACCGGTCCCATGGATCAGGTAGAGTAGCTGTCGCGCCGCTCGGTGAAAGCCGAGTGGATGCCTGCGGACGTAGCTCAGTTGGTAGAGCGCAACCTTGCCAAGGTTGAGGTCGCGAGTTCGAGCCTCGTCGTCCGCTCAGAATAGGAAGGCCCCGGTTCTCTGGACCGGGGCCTTCTGCATTTCCCTGACGCCACGTCACACACTCCGTTCACTTCCCGCACTCCCGGCACCGGCAACTGACATTTGCCCTCGGCCGCGATGACAGGCCGCACCGCCCGGGCCGTGAACCGGCGAAACGCCGGGCTCATGAACACGGGGAGAAAACCCTCGCGAGCCCCAACGGAAGTGCCACCCCCGGGGGCGATGTGATCGACGTCACCGGACTGCGCCGACGCTACGGCGCCGCCTCCCGCCACCGCGAGGCGGGCAGGCCCGGCGGCCGGAGCCGTTCGAACGGGCCGCAGGGCCACGAGGCCGTGCGCGGCATCGACTTCTCCGTCGGCCGCGGGGAGCTGTTCGCGCTGCTGGGGACCAACGGCGCGGGCAAGACCTCCACCCTCGAACTGCCGGAGGGACTGGCGCCGCCCACCGGCGGGCGGGTCCGGTCCCCGGCTGCCGGGCCGGCCGGAGGTGTCGTTCCTTGACGAGCCGGCCACCGGGCCGGCCACCGAAGCCCGCCGTACGACCTGGGAGTTGGTCCGCGGACCGCCGGACGAGGGGGCCACGATCGTGCTGACCACGCACTCTCTCGAAGAGGCCGAGGAGCCGGCGGACCGGCTGGCGGAACGGGGCGTTCTCGGCCGGGGAGACGGGCGGGCGCACGCACCGGAGGTGGCGGTGCTGGATCTGCAGATGGCGGGGGCGGACGGTGTGGCGGTGGCCACATCTCTGCGGGCCGACGTACCGGGGTGCCGGTCGATGATGGTGACCGGCCACGGCCGGCCGGGGCATCTGAAGCGGGCGCTGGTGGCGGGGGTGCGGGGCTTCGCGCCGAGGACGGTCTCGGCGCGGCGGCCGGCCGAGATCATCCGCACGGCGCACGCCGGGAATCGTGATGTCGACCCGGAGTTGGCGGCGGACGCGAGCAGCGCCGGGGGCTCCCCGCTGACCGTGCGGGAGGCGGAGGTGCTGGAATTCGCCGCGGCCCGGGGCGCCGGTCACGGAGATCGCGGGGCGGGCGTCGCTGTCGCCGGGGACGGTGCGCAACTGCCTCTCCTCGGCCGCCGCCAAGCTGGGTGCGGAGAACCGCCACGCGGCGGTGCGGCTCGCCCGCGAGCGAGGTTGGCTATAGTGGTCCCCGCACCGCGCGGCGGCGACTGATTCCAGGAGCCTTGTGCGGCGCATGCGGACGTAGCTCAGCTGGTAGAGCGCAACCTTGCCAAGGTTGAGGTCGCGAGTTCGAACCTCGTCGTCCGCTCAGAAGGAGAAGGCCCCGGTCGGTAGGGATACCGACCGGGGCTTTTTCGTGTGCCGGTGTGCCCGTATGCCCGTGTTGCCGCTCGCCGGCCCGGGCCACCGGGGCCCGGGCCGGGAGGCGCTACGACCAGGGAAGGCCCGTGAGGCGCTGGTAGGCCTCGGCGTACTTGGCGCGGGTGCTCTCGACGATCTCGTGCGGGAGGGCGGGCGGCGGCAGCGTGCCCGTACGGTCCCAGCCCGCGGCGGGCGAGGTCAGCCAGTCGCGGACGAACTGCTTGTCGAACGACGGCTGGGCGCGGCCCGGCTGCCACAGGTCGGCCGGCCAGAAGCGCGAGGAGTCGGGCGTCAGGACCTCGTCGGCCAGGGTCAGCCGCTCGCCGTCGAAGCCGAACTCGAACTTGGTGTCCGCCAGGATGACGCCGCGCTCACGGGCGATGTCGCGGGCCCGGCCGTAGACGGCGAGGGTGGTCTGCCGTAGCTCGGCGGCGACCTCGGGACCGACCTGGTGGGCGACCTCCTCGTAGGAGACGTTCTCGTCGTGGTCGCCGACGTCGGCCTTGGTGGCCGGGGTGAAGATCGGGGCGGGCAGCTCGGAGCCGTCCACGAGGCCTTCGGGCAGGGCCAGCCCGCAGACCGTACGCGTCTGCCGGTACTCGGCCAGGCCCGAGCCGGTGAGGTAGCCGCGGGCCACGCACTCGACGGGGACCATGTCCAGCGACTTGCAGACCAGGGTGCGGCCCGCCCAGTCGGCGGGGGCGCCGGCCGGGACGTCGGTGGACAGGACGTGATGCGGGACCAGGTCGGTGAGCTGCTCGAACCACCACAGGGACAGCTGGGTGAGGATGCGCCCCTTGTCAGGGATCTCCGTGGGCAGCACCCAGTCGTAGACGGAGGTGCGGTCGCTGGCGACCATGACCAGCTCGCCGGCGGCGTTGCGGTAGAGGTCGCGCACCTTCCCGGTGTGGAGGTGGGTGAGCCCGGGGACCTCCACCGGCTCAGGCTTTTCTACAAAACCGGGCACGCTTCCTCCGCGTAGGTTGATCCAGGAGTCTCCTCGATTCTCCCTCACGCCGGGCGGTGGTGACCGGCGGGGGCCGTGCGCCCGGTCGTGGCGGCCGCCCGGGTGGCCACGGAGGTGCGGCCACGGAGGCACGGCCGCTCGGCACGGCTGGGCGTACGGCAACGTTTCTGCCGGCCTGGGCTGCGGCGTTCAGTCCCGTTTGCAGATGCGGTCGAGGAGGTTGGCGGTGGCGCGCTGGACGCGCTGGTCGACATGGCCGGGGCGGTCGAGGGCGGGGGACCAGGCGAAGGTGCCGGAGGCGAAGACCCAGGCGCCGCTGGGGGCGCGATAGAGGGAGGTCTCCTGATGGCGGCGGGCGCCTTCGCTGTCGCGGTAGGGGGAGTGGGCGAGCAGGATGCGTTCGCTGTGGTCGGGGAGGCTGGTGCGGGGGAAGTAGCGGTCGGCCTCGCCGGCGACCAGGCCGGGCAGTTCGTCGCCCTCGTGGGCGCCGGTGGCCTCCCACAGCCAGTGGTCGCCGTTGCGGACGACCAGAGGCGCCGGCTCGGGGACCCGGCCGGCGTACTGAATGCCCAACAGCCGCTGCTCGGGGTCGCCCAGCTCGCGCCAGAGCGCGGGACGGCCGGGACCCTGCCGCTTGCGGCACTTCAGCAGCGAATCCGGGCCCGAGGGCGACGGGGAGAGCTCGACCTGCCAGTACATGGTGTTGGCGGACAGGAAGACCAGGGAGGTGCCGTTGTCGCGGGCGCTCTCGACCGTGCGGCGCATCGGCACCGACCAGTATTCGTCGTGGCCGGGGAAGACCAGGCCGCGGTAGCGGGAGGGGTCGACCCGGCCGGCGTGCAGATCGCGGGCGTCGGCGTAGGCGAGGTCGTAGCCGTAGCGCTCCGCCCAGCGGATGAAGTCGTAGGCGTGGCCGACATGGAGGGGCAGCCCGGCGCCGGCGTAGGGGCGGTTGAAGGAGACGGTGGTGGCGGCGTCCCCCTCGCCGAGCAGCGCGCCCTCCTCGTCCCAGGCGTGGTAGAGGCTGGCGCCGGTGCGGCCGTCCTCCGGGTAGAGGTTGTAGGCCTGCCAGGTGATGTCGGGCAGCAGCAGGAGGAGGTCGGCGGGCTGGTTGTCGCGGACCGTGAAGGGGATGTGGGAGCGGTAGCGGCCGTCGGCGGTGGTGAGCACGGCGACGTAGGCGCCGAGGTTCCAGTAGGTGGGGACCTGGAGGCGCCAGGACAGCCACCAGTGGTGGCAGGAGACCGTGCGCTCGACCGC
Organism: Streptomyces sp. NBC_01454; assembly: GCF_036227565.1. NCBI lineage: Bacteria > Bacillati > Actinomycetota > Actinomycetes > Kitasatosporales > Streptomycetaceae > Streptomyces > Streptomyces sp. NBC_01454. The sequence goes on along the minus strand of NZ_CP109460.1, from coordinate 4,392,739 downwards.
CATCGGGGGCGGCTGGACGATGCCGGCCAGGCGGGGGCTGGTGGTGACCTTGTGGGCGCCCGTGCCGCCGTAGTGGCCGATGCGGTAGATGTCGATGCTGAACGGCTGGGGCGGGTCGACCGAGACGCGGAAGTCGATGGCCTCGCCGGGGGCCACCGCGCCGGTGCCGGCGAAACCTTTGATCTGGCGGTGGACGTCATCGGCGGTGCGCGGGCCGTTGTGCTTGTGGGGCACCGGCTCGCGCAGATCGCCCCGGGCCACGGCGGGGTCGACGTACCAGGGAACGATGCGGCCGGATTCGAAGTACGTCTCACTGCCGCGCAGCCAGGGCAGCGGGCCCTGTCCGAACGGGTCCGTGACCGCGTGCGCCAGCGCGCCCGACTCCCAGCGCCTGATCTGATCCGTCGCCACCTTCCACTCCCCTCCCGCATGCCCCGTCGGTCCGGGCCGACGGGCCGGTGCTGCGTCCGGCTGAGCGGACCCGGCCGGCCATCCCCCAGCACATCACATTACGCACTCACTTCGTCACCCTTCGTCGTGAATTTAGAGGGCACCGCCCCCGAAATGCGAACTGGAAGGGAACATTCAGCCGGTGGGGCGAGCGGCCCCGGGTGCCCGGCCCGGATCTCGCTGCCCGGTTCGCCTCCTCACGGCGGGGTGGCGGGCAGTCGCGGCCGTTGAGTCATACCAGCCGGACCGGCTTTTCGGGGCGGACGCCGACGGTCGTCAGCCAGCCCCGGAGCGGCCCGGCGTCCCCGTCGTCGACCAGGCTGAGCACCGGGCGGCCGAGGTCGGCCCGGCGGGCGCCGTCGACCAGCAGCGCTGGGCCGTCGAGCCAGTCCAGCCCGGGGGCGGCACCGGCGGTGTCGACGGCGGCGCAGCAGACCATGGCGGTGACGTGGTCGGCGAGGAGTTCGCGGCCCGTGCGGGGCGGTTGCAGCGGGAACAGCGGGAGGCCGCCCTCGGCCAGGCCGTCGCCCCAGGCCACACCGATGGCGGCGTCCTGCTCGCGGCTGCCGCGGGCGGCCTGGCGGGCCGCCTCCTCGCGCTCCTCCCGCTCGACCTCCGCGCCCAGCCGGGCGGCGACCAGATCGCCGGCCCGCTCGTCGTGGGCGAGCCGGTCGATGACCCGGGCCAGGGTCGGCCCCGGTGCCGGTGCGGCCGGTGCGGCCGCTGCCCGGTCGGCGGGCGGCGGACCCTCGGCGGGCGGGCTCACGGCCGGGCCGCCGTCCGGCCCGGGCGCTGCCGGGCGGCGGCCGGCGGGCGCATGGGCGGGGGTGTGGGCGTACGAGAGGGGCGCCGCGGCGGGGTCGGGGGCCGCGGGCGGGGGTGCGGGAAGCGCGGTCGCCGGAAGATTGTCGAGAACGCGATGGAGGCGGGCTGCCTCCAGACGCCATTTCCGGTCCACGACCTCTTCCGGATACTGCTGCCAGCCGACCGGTGACCAGTCGGGCCCCGGCTCGGCGGGGCCGCCGTGGAAGAGCCGGGCGGCCAGCAGGGAGGCGGCGCGGTCGATGGCGCCCGGCTCCTCCAGGAGGTCGCAGGCCGGGCGCTCGCCCAGGCGGGAGGCGAAGCCGTCGGCGAGGCGGTCGCGGCGGGAGAGTTCGGTGAGCGCGGAGACCACGCCGGCGTCCAGCCGGGACGGCCAGCGGCCCATCCGCCAGGCGGGCAGCGCGACCCGGGTCAGCAGCCGGTCCCAGCCCGCGTACGCCAGGCCGACCTGCTCCTGGGCGACGATCCGCAGGCCGTAATCGACGTTCTGGGCGCGCTCGGAGGCGGCGGCCGCGACGGCGCGCTCCATGATCGTGGCGTGTTCGCGGCCGGCGCGCAGCAGCAGCCGCGCCACCCGGCCGACGAAGCGGAGCGGAAGACCGCGCAGCCGGCCGCCGGCACGGGCGGCGACCGCGACGGCGGCGTCCAGGCCGCGGATGAACCGGCGGGCGGCGGCTATGTCGGGGTGGGCGGAGGGGCCGGTGCCGGCGACGACGGGCGCCAGCAGGGCGCGCAGCTCGGCGACCCGCATCCACCACAGGAACGGTGAGCCGATGACCAGGACCGGCGCCTCGGGGGCCCGGCGCCCGGCACCGTCCGCACGGCGCAGGCCACGCGGCGGGCCGTGGGCGCGGTGGGTGCGGTCCTCCAGCCAGCTGTCGCAGTCCGGGGTCAGCGCTATGGCCGAGGGCGCGGGGACCTCCAGGCGCTCGGCGAGATCGCGGACGAGGCGGTAGAGATCGGGGGCTGACTTCTCGGAGATCGGCACGGACGGGCTGAGGGCGGGTCTGGCGCGCGCCACGACGACGGTGACCAGCGCGGCCAGCAGCAGGCTGATCACGGCGGCACCGCCGGCGATCCAGCCGGCGAGGTCCCAGCCGGCGCCGAGCCGGCCGGTCGCCCGGCCGGCGAACAGCACCACTGCCACAGCCGCGGGCAGCAGCGCCACGGCCCTCGCCGTGCTGCGGATCCGCAGCACGGCGAGGGCGCGGGCACGCGCCGCCAGGACGCCTGTTTCGGGACTTGCCACGAGCCTGTACACCCCCTGCTGTCCTGACGGAGCCGGACGGAGAGAACACGGGACGGACGTACGAGAGATGCGGGTCGGTGGTGCGCGCGAGGGCACTCCACCACCACTGTGGCACCGGCCACTGACATCGCAATGCCGGTGAGCCAGTTGCCGGACGCCGCCGCGGCAGGCGTGCCGGATTCCGGCACGGCCACCGCAGGACGCTTGCGCGGCACCCTAGTTGGGGGGTGCGCGCCCCGTCAGCGGGATCTGTGGTGCGGTCACCCGATGGAATGGCTTTGGGCAAAGCCGGGAACCGGTGCCGGGATGGTGTGGGCGGTGAGCGCTTCGGCCCTGTCTGCACCCACAACGACAGGGGCATATGCCACGGTATGTGACATATGCCCCAGAAGAGATCTCGCCGGCCGGAGCGGGTGCGCCCGGCGCGCCCGCGTCCGCTCCCGCTACGCGCCCGGCGCCTGAGCCGCCTCGTCCGCGACCTTGGCGGCGATGTCCGTGCGGTGCTGGGAGCCGTCCAGCCGGATCCGGTCCACGGCGCGGTAGGCACGCCGGCGGGCGGTGGTGAGGTCGGTGCCGACGGCGGTGACGGACAGCACCCGGCCGCCCGCGCTGAGCACCGCTCCGGCGTCGTCCCGCCTGGTGCCGGCGTGCAGCACGTACGCGTCCGGGGCGTCCTGCTCCGCGACCTCGGCCAGGCCCTCGATGGGGTCGCCGGTGCGCGGGGTGTCCGGGTAGTTGTGCGAGGCGATGACGACCGTGACGGCGGCGTCGTCGTGCCAGCGCAACGGCGGCAGGGCGGCGAGGTTGCCGGTGGCGGCCGCGGTCAGCAGCCCGCCGAGCGGGGTCTGCAGGCGGGCCAGGACGACCTGGGTCTCCGGGTCGCCGAAGCGCGCGTTGAACTCGATCACGCGCACCCCGCGGGAGGTGATCGCCAGGCCCGCGTAGAGCAGCCCGGAGAACGGGGTGCCGCGGCGGCGCAGCTCGTCGACGGTGGGCTGCAGGACCGTGGCCATGACCTCGTCGACCAGCTGGGGGTCGGCCCAGGGCAGCGGGCTGTACGCGCCCATGCCGCCGGTGTTGGGGCCCTCGTCGCCGTCGAGGGCGCGCTTGAAGTCCTGGGCGGGCTGCAGCGGGACGACGGTCTCGCCGTCGGTGACCGCGAAGAGCGAGACCTCGGGACCGTCGAGGAACTCCTCGATGACGACGCGGTCGCAGGCCAGCGCGTGCACGCGGGCCGCCTCGACGTCCTCGGTGACCACGACGCCCTTGCCGGCCGCCAGCCCGTCGTCCTTGACGACGTACGGCGCCCCGAAGGCGTCCAGGGCCTCGTCGATCTCTTCCCGGGTGGTGCAGACATAGCTGCGGGCGGTGGGGACGGCCGCGGCGGCCATCACGTCCTTGGCGAAGGCCTTGGAGCCCTCCAGCTGGGCGGCCTCGGCCGAGGGGCCGAACACCGCGATGCCGCGGTCGCGGACGGCGTCCGCGACGCCCGCCACCAGGGGGGCCTCGGGGCCCACCACGACCAGATCGGCCGCCAGGCCGGCGGCGAGTTCGGCGACGGCCGTGCCGTCGAGGGCGTTGACCCCGTGCAATTCGGCCACCTCGGCGATGCCGGCGTTGCCGGGAGCGCAGTGCAGCGCGGTGACGTCGGGGTCGAGGGACAGAGAGCGGCACAGGGCGTGTTCGCGGGCGCCGCCGCCGATGACGAGGACCTTCACGGTGGCAGCCTAGACGAGAGCACCGGACGGCCGGACCCCGGCCGGGTCCGGGCGGCGGGAGGGCACGAAGCGGCCGGAAACCGCGCGTCGCCGCGGCGGCAACTCTTTCGGGTGAGTTGCCCGATGCCCCTATACCCGACATGGCACTCCTTCCGGGCGGAAAGAGCGTGATCGTGGGGCCGACGCCAGCCGTTCGGCGGTAGGAAGGAGGCTGCGTGCACCGACCGTCCCGTATGACATGCGTGCCTCGCACGTATCGGAAGAGAGCTTTGGAGAGGGAGTGCACGGGTGAGTCAGCCGGAGATGCAGCCCGAGGGACCCCCTCGGGAGGGCGGCAGCCCCACGCGGGAGAACGGCCGCCGGGCCTCCGGCCGGAGGGATCTTGCGGGGCGGGTCTTCCCGCTCGGCGACTGGGGTGAGCCGGCCGACCGGTTGGACGCGCTCTACCTGTGGACCGAGGAGGGCGCGCTGCGCGCCGCCGACTGGTATCTGCGCGACCGGCGGGGCAAGCGGCGCGGCGCGCGGGTGCTGAGGCTGGGTGCCGCGGCCGGCGTGACGGTGGGCGGGGCGCTGCCGCTGCTGGATCTGGCCGGGGTCTGGGCGGGCGGGGCGCCCTGGGGCTGTCTGTCGCTGCTGCTGGCCGCGGTGTGTGTGGGCGCCGACCGCTACTTCGGGGTGACGGCCGGCTGGATGCGGGACCTGGCGACCGCCCAGGCGATCCATCGGCGGCTGGAGGCGCTGCAGTTCGACTGGGCGGCGGAGAGCGTGCGCGAGGTGCTCGGGCCGGCCGAGGGCACGGCGGGCGAGGCGGCGGAGCGCTGTCTGGGGGTGCTGCGGCGGTTCAACGAGGACCTCGCCGAGCTGGTGCGGGCCGAAACGGCCGACTGGATGGCGGAGTTCCGGGCCGGTCCGGTGCCGCAGGCCACGCTCTCGATGGTGCCGTGGGCCGCGCCGCGGCAGGAGGGCGCGGCGCCGCAGACGCGGTATCCGCTGCCGCCGCCGGGCGCCCGCCCGAACATGCCGCGGCAGCGGCCGCCGGAGTCCCCGCGCTGACCGCGGGCCGCCCGCGCCGTCGTACGGGCGCGGGCGGCCCGGCGGTACGGGGCGGCGGGAGCGCCCGGGGTCACTCCCCCGGCCCGCTCCCGCCCGTACCGTTCCCGGTCAGCTGAAGACGATCATGGAGCCTTGGCCCAGGCTCCGGGTGGCGGCCGCGTGCAGGCCGAGCCATACGTGCCGCTCCCGGGCGAACGGGCTGTCGTCCAGGGGGACCGCGCTGGCCCGCTCCTCCAGTGAGGTGGGCCCGGCCGGCGGTGCGGGTGCGGCCGGCGGATTGGCCGGATCGATACCGAGGGACGGCGCGACGAGTTCGAGCTCGCGCAGCAGACCGTGCGAGGAGCCCAGTGGGCCGCCGCCCTCCAGCAGTTCGTCGTTGGCGAGCGGATGCGGGAAGTCGACCGGGACGTACGCCCCCGCGTGGTCGTAGTGCCACACCAGATGGGACTCCTGCGCGGTGGCCTCGAACATCTCCAGCAACTGCTCGTAGTCGCCGCCCAGTTCGTCGACCGGGGTCACCTCCAGGCCGCACAGCCGCAGCAGATAGGCACGGCGCAGGAAGTGCAGGGCGTCATAGTCGAAGCCGGCGATGGGCGCGACGTCACCGGAGAGCCCCGGCATGTAGCCGAAGACCGGGACCGGTGGCAGGCCCGCTTCCGTCAGGGCCTTGTCATAGGCGGCGATCTCTTCGGAGAACGGGTTGTCGGGGCTGTGGCACAGCACATCGACGAGGGGTACCAGCCACAGGTCACATGCCACGAGTGTGGGCTCGCTTCCGGTCGGGGACAGGACTCCGGCGCACGTACGGCTACGGGTACGGCCCATTACGGCCGACGATCGGGACAGCGTAGTGCTAGCCGCGCGTTCCGACGAGAGCGAGGGAGTGCTCGTTGTACTCGGCGATCAGCCGCTGGGCGGTGGGCAGATCATGGTCGATCAGGGCGTCGGCCAGCGCGCTGTGGCCCTGCCACAGATGGCTCCCCAGATCGGCCTGCCGGCGCAGCAGCGGCACGGCGAACATCCAGGTCTGGACGCGGATCCGGTCCAGGAAATCGCTGATGTACGCGTTGTGCACGATGCTGCTGAGCTCGCGCCAGAACCGCAGGTCGTAGCCGATGAGGACATCGAGGTCGCCGGCCCGGGCGGCCCGTTCGGCCTCGTCGGCGCGGCGGCGGATGGAGACCAGCACCCCGGCGGGGGTGGCGCGCAGGGCGCGGTCGGCGCCGCTGCGGAAGATGCCCTCGATGATCAGCGTGCGGGCCTCGACCATGGCGCGGAAGTCGTCGGAGGTGAAGGCGTGCACCTTGTAGCCGCGGTGCTGTTCGACGTCGAGCAGGCCCTGGGCGCACAGATCGAGCAGCGCCTCGCGCACCGGGGTGGCGGAGACGCCGTACTGCTCGGCGATCTCCTTGACGGTGAAGGGGTGGCCGCACGGCAGCCGGCCGGCCAGGATCTCGTCGCGCAGCGCGTCGGCGATCTGCTGGCGCAGGGTGCTGCGTCGTATGACTGAGCTGTCTCCGCCGGCGGCCATCGTCTGCGTCTCCTTCGACGTCCCTGACCGCGCAGGTGGGAGCGGCCCCCGCCCACGATAGGCGAGGGCCGCGGCGGGCCGCCGGGCGAGGGCGCTCTTCGGGTGTCCCGCGCGGCGGCCGTGACCTGCGGTTTCCATGCGGGCGGGCGCCGCGGGCGACGGCTCAGACGGTGTGGGCGTCGGCCGCCGTGAGCGCCTGGTCGAGGGCGGCGAGGCCCTCCTTGGCCTCGGCCTCGGTGATCGTGCAGGCCGGGACGACATGCGTCCGGTTCATGTTCACGAACGGCCACAGCCCGCCGCGCTTGCAGGCCGCGGCGAATTCGGCCATCGGAGCGTTGGCGGCGCCGGACGCGTTGTAGGGGACCAGCGGCTCGCGGGTCTCCTTGTTCTTCACCAGGTCCAGGGCCCAGAAGACGCCCATGCCGCGGACCTCGCCGACCGACGGGTGGCGTCCGGCGATCTCGTGCAGCGCCGGGCCGATGACCTTCTCACCGATCTCGGCGGCGTTCTCCACGATCCGCTCCTCGGTCATCGCGTTCATGGTGGCGACGGCGGAGGCGCAGGCCAGGGGGTGACCGGAGTAGGTCAGACCGCCCGGGTAGGGACGCTGGTCGAAGGTGGCCGCGATCTCGGCGCTGATCGCCACGCCGCCCAGCGGCACATAGCCGGAGTTGACGCCCTTGGCGAAGGTCAGCAGGTCGGGCGTGATGCCGAAGTGGTCGGCGGCGAACCACTTGCCCGTACGGCCGAAGCCCGCCATGACCTCGTCGAGGATGAAGACGATGCCGAAGCGGTCGCAGATCTCGCGGACCCCGGCGAGGTAACCGGCCGGCGGGACCATGATCCCCGCGGTGCCGGGCACGGTCTCCAGGATGATCGCCGCGATCGACTGCGGGCCCTCGAAGGCGATGGTCTGCTCCAGGTGCGCGAGGGCGCGCTCGCACTCCTGCTGCTCGTTCTCGGCGTGGAAGGCCGAGCGGTAGAGGAACGGGCCCCAGAAGTGGACCACGCCCGCGGAGGCGGTGTCGGAGGGCCAGCGGCGCGGGTCGCCGGTCAGGTTGATCGCGGTGGCGGTGGCGCCGTGGTACGAGCGGTAGGCGGACAGCACCTTGGCGCGGCCGGTGTGCAGCCGGGCCATCCGGACCGCGTTCTCCACGGCCTCCGCACCGCCGTTGGTGAAGAAGATCTTGTCGAGGTCGCCCGGGGTGCGCTCGGCGACCATCCGCGCGGCCTCGGACCGTACGTCCACGGCGAATCCGGGCGCGATGGTGCACAGCTTCGCGGCCTGCTCCTGGATCGCCGCGACGACCTTGGGGTGCTGGTGACCGATGTTGGTGTTGACCAGCTGGGAGGAGAAGTCGAGGTAGCGGTTGCCGTCGTGGTCCCAGAAGTACGCACCCTCCGCGCCGGCGATCGGCAGCGGGTCGATGAGGCCCTGCGCGGACCAGGAGTGGAAGACATGCGCGCGGTCGGCGGCCTTGACGGCCGCACCGGCGGCAGGGTCGGCGGCGGAGGCGGAGGGCGTCGTGGTCACGGTCAGTACCTCGGATCGGGTCGCTCGGGTCCGCCGGGGGATGGGCGCGGCGAACGTCCTCAGCGTATGGATCACGGGCACCGGTCGATACCGACACTATGTATGGCACTCACCACGCGCGCGGACACACTGTCTACGGGCCGGCGGGGAATTCCGCGTCCCGGGGCGGCCGGGCAGTCGGGCGCAGCGCGGTCAGCCGGCCGTGGGGAACACCGTCCGCACCGCCCGCCCCCAGGGATGGTCGGTCAGCTCCGGACGCAGCGCCGCCAGCCCCGCGCAGTGGACGGGGAAGTCCTCCGCGCACATCCCACGGTCGGCCAGCAGCCGGTCCGCCTCGCCCGGCCGGCCCCCGGTCCGGCTCCGCACGAGGACCAGCCCACCCTCGGCGCGCACCGTGCGGCCGGTCTCCGCGTCCCGGCAGCGCAGCGCCGCGTCACAGATCAGGCGCTGGCCGTCCGCGGCCAGGACGGCCCGGGTGCACTCGGTTTCGAGGACGCGGCGCAGGCCGTCGGGGGCCGTGCGGCCGCCGGAGCGGTCCAGTACGGAGGCGAGGAAGCCGCGCGGTGCCGGGCCGAGCGCCGCGTCACCCGGCAACAGCGGCCGGCGGTGCGTGACCGGTATGCCGCGCCGCCCGGTGAGCTCGATCTCGAACTGCCGCTCCCCGGTGTCCTCGCAGTGCCGCTCCCGGATCGTGTGGCGCGCCGGGCGGCCCAGCCGGTGCTCGTGGAAGGACCGCAGGTCAGGGGTGTCGTAGTAGACGGAGCGGCAGTGAAACCAGCGGCGGCCGTTGACGCACAGCGCCACGAACGCGCCGCCGGGTCGGCGCCGTTCGGTGAGTGCGGCCGTCACGGCGGTGAAGACCTCGACCGGGACGAGATAGCTGCGGTCGCACGGGGCGAGGAGGCGGGCCCGTGCCTGGACGTCGGCGAGCGGTACCGGACGTGCGGCCATGGCGGCGCGGGCGAGGGCTCGTACGGCGGGGATCACTCGGTCTCCTTCGGCGTGACGTCGGGTGCGTGGCTGTCGGAGGCGTCGTTGTCGTACGCGTTCTACGCCCTGCGGACCCCTGGGAGTTCCGGGACGCGGAAATTGACATCCGCAATCGCCGGGTCTCGGACAAAGTCGGCCGGTTGTGGCACCCCGCGGACAGTCGTGGACCGCCCCGGCGAGGCAAATTGACAGCACCCTGTCGTAGCGCCAGGATGCTGTCATAAGGGCGGGTGTGCCGCACCCGGCACCGGGTCCGTCAGCCAGGGATTCAGGGATCCAGGGATTCCGCCGCCGACCGAGGAGCTCCCATGACCGACCGCACCGCACCCACTGCACCCACTGCACCCACCGTGCATGTCGCCGCCTACGACACACTCGCCGACTGGGAGTGCGGCCACGCCCTCGCCCACCTCCGCGACGGTGGCTGCTTCCGCCCCTCGCAGCCGGCGTTCGCCGTGGCCACCGTCGCCCCCGTCACCGGCCGGCCGGTGACGACCATGGGCGGGCAGCGGATCGTCCCCGATCTCGCGCTCGACGCGCTGCACCCCGCCGACAGCGCGCTGCTGATCCTTCCCGGCGCCGCACTCTGGGATTCCGGCACGGAGTTGGCGCCCTTCGCCGACAAGGCGCGGGAGTTCCTCGCCGCCGGGGTGCCGGTCGCCGCGATCTGCGGCGCGACCGCGGGGCTCGCCCAGGCGGGCCTGCTGGACGACCGTGCGCACACCAGCGGGGCCGCCGGGTACCTCGCCGCACAGCCCGGCTACCGGGGTGCCAGCCACTACCGCGAGGCCGACGCGGTGCGCGAGGGCGGACTGATCACCGCGGGCCCCACCGAGCCGGTGGCCTTCGCCCGGGAGATCTTCGCCGCACTCGACGTCATGGAGCCGCCGGCCCTCGACGCCTGGTACCGCCTGTTCGCCCGCTCCGACGCCGCCGCCTTCCCCGTGCTCCAGGCGGCACGGGCGGCCCGCGCCGGCGGCGGTTCCGCATGACCGCGCCCCGGCCCCACGGCTCCCGCCCTCACGCGTCCCCGGGCGCCGGGCCGCAGGCCCCGACGGACCCGGAGCTCGGGGGCTCCGCACTCCTCAGCCGTACCGCCCTCGCCGTCTTCCGCCTCAACGGCCAGCTGCTCTCCGTCGCCGAAGGTCTCGCCCGGCCGTCCGGTCTGACCGCCGCCTGGTGGCAGGTCCTGGGCGCCGTCCTGCCCGAGCCGCTGCCCGTGGCCGGGATCGCCCGCGCGATGGGCATCACCCGGCAGAGCGTGCAGCGCATCGCCGACCTCCTGGTCGACCGCGAGCTGGCGCAGTACCGCCCCAACCCGGCACACCGCCGCGCCAAGCTCCTCGCCCCCACCGCAGCCGGCCGGGCCGCCGTCGCCCGTATCGCCCCCGGCCACGCCGAGTTCGCCGCCCGCCTGTCCGAACGACTCGGCGGCCCGGACGACTTCCGGCAGGTCATGGCGGCCCTGGAGGGACTGTCGACCGCACTGGACGCCCTCGCGGAGGACGGCGAGATCCCCCCGGCCACGCACGGGTGAGACCGCGCCGCGCCGCACCGGCCCGCGCTCGTTCTCTTGCTCTCCCGCTCTCCCGCTCTCCCGTCGTCACGCTCTCCCGGCCGGCTCGTGCTCCCGGACGACGAACAGCCGCGCACCCACTCCAAACGAAGTAGGTACGCGGCTGTGTCTGCCTGCGGTGTTCCGGCCGTGCTACGACAGGAACGAGTTGATCTCGATGGTCTCGTCGCGGCCGGGGCCGACGCCGATCGCGGAGATCCGGGCGCCGGACATCTCCTCCAGCGCCTTGACGTACGCCTGGGCGTTCTTCGGCAGGTCGGAGAAGGACTTCGCCTTGGTGATGTCCTCGGACCAGCCCGGCAGCGTCTCGTAGACCGGCTTCGCGTGGTGGAAGTCGGACTGGCTGTAGGGCAGTTCCTCGACGCGCTTGCCGTCGATCTCGTACGCGACGCAGACCGGGATCTGCTCCCAGCCGGTCAGCACGTCGAGCTTGGTGAGGAAGAAGTCCGTCAGGCCGTTGACGCGGGTCGCGTAGCGGGCGATGACGGCGTCGAACCAGCCGCAGCGGCGGTCGCGGCCGGTGGTGACACCGCGCTCGCCGCCGATGCGGCGCAGCGCCTCGCCGTCCTCGTCGAACAGCTCGGTCGGGAACGGACCGGCGCCGACGCGCGTCGTATAGGCCTTGAGGATGCCGATGACGCGGTTGATCTTCGTGGGGCCGACGCCGGCACCCGTGCAGGCGCCGCCCGCGGTCGGGTTCGAGGACGTGACGAAGGGGTACGTGCCGTGATCGATGTCCAGCAGCGTGCCCTGGCCGCCCTCGAAGAGGACCACCTTGTCGTCGTCCAGCGCCTTGTTGAGGATCAGGGTGGTGTCGGCGACATAGCCCTTGATCTTGTCGGCGTAGCCCAGCAGCTCCTCGACGACCTGGCCGGCCTCGATGGCGCGGCGGTTGTAGAGCTTGGTCAGCAGCTGGTTCTTGACCTCGAGGGCCGCCTCGACCTTCTGGATGAGGATCGACTCGTCGTAGAGGTCCTGCACCCGGATGCCGACGCGGTTGATCTTGTCGGCGTAGGTCGGGCCGATGCCGCGACCGGTGGTGCCGATCTTCCGCTTGCCGAGGAACCGTTCCGTCACCTTGTCGACGGTGATGTTGTACGGCGTGATCAGATGCGCGTTACCGCTGAGCAGCAGCTTGGACGTGTCGACGCCGCGCTCGTTGAGTCCGCTCAGCTCGGAGAGCAGGACCGCCGGGTCGACGACGACACCGTTGCCGATGACCGGGGTACACCCCGGCGAGAGGATTCCGGAAGGGAGCAGGTGCAGTGCGTACTTCTGGTCGCCGACGACGACCGTGTGGCCGGCATTGTTGCCGCCCTGGTAGCGCACCACATAGTCCACGGACCCACCGAGCAGATCGGTGGCCTTTCCCTTGCCCTCATCACCCCACTGAGCACCGAGCAGCACAAGTGCGGGCACAGGCGTACACCCCTTCCGGGCGGGGCATGTCCAACGTGCGTGGATGGCGACAACGTGCGTGTTCACGCGTACGTCATCGCCAGAGCCGTCGAACCGGTGCCCCGGAATAGACGAAGCCCCTGGCGCAATAGCGCAAGGGGCTCTTGCACCGAGATGCTACCTGAGGAAGGACCGAGGTGTCGGCGCAGCCTTCTGGGCACTTTCCCGTGGACTCCGTTCGGGGGTACCCCCTGCTCGTGGTCATCGACCCGGTCGCCCGCAGTACCGACGGCGAGGCCGTGCGGATCGCGAAGGATGTCCTGTGCGCGGGTGCGGGGGCGAAAATCTGCCTCCCGGAGGGCCCGGAGGAATTCGCGCGGATGCTTGCCCGGCGCGGGCAGCGACGGCCGGTGGTGATCGGCGACGACCGGGCGCTGCTGCGCGTGGTGGGCCTGCTGCACAAGGAGCGGGAGCTGGCCGGGGTGCCGCTGTCGATGGTCCCGGTCGGGCCCCCGGCCGCCGTGGCGCTGAGCCGCGCCCTGGGCATCCCCACGGACACGGTGGCCGCCGCCCGGGCCGTCCTGGACGGCGGGGAGCGCCCGATGGACCTGCTCACGGACGACAGCGACGGCATCGTGCTGGGGAGTCTGCGCATCCCGTGCGGCAGCGGGACGGTCCGGCCGGGGCGCGGGGCGTCCGTGCCGCGGCAGTCGTCCCCGGCGGATCCCGTGGCGGCGCGGGGCGGCCCGGTGGGCCCGGTGGAACCGGCCGGCGGGGACCGCCCCTGGTGGAAGCCGTATGCCCGCACCGCCCGTACGGCGCTGTCGCTGCTGGCCGCGCCGGCGGCCGGGCTCCGGCCCTCCCCCCGGTCCGGCGACGACGGCCGCTCGGGCGGGCGGCGGGCACGGGTGCCGGGGCAGCGGCTGCGGATCGAGGCGGACGGGGTGCTGCTGGCGGATCTGGACCGGCCGGTGCGCGGGGTGTCGGTGGTGCCCGGCGGACGGGCCGGGGCGGACGGGGCCGGGCCGGGCGCCGGCGGTGAGCTGGCCGAGGTCGTGGTGCACTGGCCGGGCGGCGCGCGGCCGGTACGCATCCGGGCGCGGGCGGTGACGGTCTCCGGCGCGGACTTCCACTACCGGGCGGACGCCCTGGTCGGCGGCCCGGTCAGGACCCGTACGTGGACCGTGCAGCCGGGGGCCTGGCGGCTCCAGCTGCCGCGGGACTGAGGAAAGCCCCGCACAACGCAGGAAGACGCAGGAGAACGCCGGAAAGCTCAGGGGAACGCAGGAGAACGCAGGGAAACGCAGGAAAAACGGTCCCTCAGCGGCCGGCGTCCTCGAGCTCGGCCCGCATCCGGTCGCGGTGTTCGCGCCAGCGCTGGAGCAGCCCGGTGAGCTCCGTCTGCAGGAACTCGAAGAACACCAGCGTCTCGCCGATCCTGCGGCCCGCCGGCGAGTCCTCGCCGAGGCTCACGACGCCCTCGCGCAGGGTGCCCTCCCAGCGGGTGAGGACGTTGTCGCGGCGGGCCAGCGCCTCGTACCACTGGTCGCTGTGCACGCGGTAGCGGTCGCGGCGGGAGCCCGGCTCACGCTCGCGGCTGACCATGTCGACCTGGGAGAGATAGCGGATCGCGCCGGAGACGGCGGCCGGGCTGACCTGGAGGCGCTCGCCGAGTTCGGCGGAGGTCAGCACACCGGAGTCGGAGGCGAGCAGACAGGCGAAGACCCGGGCGGACATCCGCTGCATCCCGGCGTCGACCAGCTGCGCGGCGAACCGCTCGACGAACTGCGACACCGCCTCGTCGTCGCGCGCGTGCCCGGCGAGGTCCGGACGGGCCTCGGCGGACCGGTCCGCACTCGGTTGCTGCTCGCTCATGTCCGCATCATCTCCCCTGATCAGCGCCGCCCCTCAACTTTATATGCATGGTTTCTTAACTTCACAAATTTGTGAATCTAGCGTATCTTCGAAATCATGACCACGGCAATCTCTCCCGCTCCCGCGATCCGGGTCGACGGCCTGCACAAGTCCTTCGGCCGCACCCACGCGCTGGACGGCCTCGATCTGCGGGTCGGCGCCGGTGAGGTACACGGCTTCCTCGGGCCCAACGGCGCCGGGAAGTCCACGACGATCCGCGTCCTGCTCGGCCTGCTGCGCGCCGACGGCGGCACCGCCCGACTGCTGGGCAGGGACCCCTGGCAGGACGCCGTCGAACTGCACCGCCGCATCGCCTACGTCCCCGGCGACGTCACCCTGTGGCGCAACCTCTCCGGCGGCGAGGTCATCGACCTCTACGGCCGGCTGCGCGGCGGGCTGGACACCGGGCGCCGGGCCGAGCTCCTGGAACGGTTCGAACTCGACCCCACCAAGAAGGGCCGGACGTACTCCAAGGGCAACCGGCAGAAGGTCGCCCTGGTCGCCGCCTTCGCCTCCGCCCCCGAGGTCGAGTTGCTCATCCTCGACGAGCCGACCTCCGGCCTCGACCCGCTGATGGAGGAGGTCTTCCAGAACTGCGTGGCCGAGGAGCGCGACCGCGGGCGCACCGTCCTGCTCTCCAGCCATGTGCTGTCCGAGGTCGAGGCGCTCTGCGACCGCGTCAGCATCATCCGCAACGGGCGCACCGTCGAATCCGGCACGCTGGCGGAGCTGCGGCATCTGGCCCGCACCTCGGTCGCCGCCGAACTCGCCGGCCCACCCAACGGCCTGGCCACCCTCCCCGGCGTCCACGGCCTGGAGCTGCGGGGGGACCGCGTCACGTTCCAGGTCGACACCGACAAGCTCGACGCCGTGCTCCGCTCGCTCGGCGCCTCCGGGGTCCGCAGCCTCACCAGCACCCCGCCCACCCTGGAAGAGCTCTTCCTCCGCCACTACCAGGACGACGCCCGCGGCGAGGCGATCGCGCGATGACCACCGTGGCCGCCCCCCTTTCCGTCCCCACCGCGCACGCACGCCAACTGGCGGGGACCGGGCCCCTGTTGCGGCTGGCGCTGCGCCGCGACCGTGTGCTGGTCCCGGCCTGGGTGCTGGGCCTCGGCGCGGTCGTCGCCGGCACCGGCTCGTCCTTCGAGGCGCTCTACGGCACCGCCGCCCGCCGCGCCGCACTGGCCGTCTCGATGAACGGCAACGGCTCGATGCGCGCGCTGTACGGACCGGTGTTCAGCGACTCCGTCGGCGGGCTCGTCGCCTGGCGGATGGCCGGCTTCGGCGCCGTCCTGGCCGCCGTGATGAGCCTGCTGATCGTGGTCCGGCACACTCGCGAGGAGGAGGAGACGGGCCGTCAGGAGCTGCTCTGTGCCGCCATGGTCGGCCGTCGCGCACCGCTGACCGCGGCCCTGCTGACGGCCCTGATCGCCGACGCCGCGCTCGCCGTGGTGATCGCGGGCTCGCTGGCCGGCTCCGGCCGGCCGGCCGCCGGCTCGCTCGCGCTCGGTTTCGGCATCGGTGCCACCGGCATGCTGTTCGCCGCGCTGGCCGCCATCGCCGCCCAGCTCACCGAGAGCGCACGGCTCGCCAAGGGCCTGACCGGTGCGGTGCTCGGCCTGGCCTTCGCGCTGCGCGCCGCGGGCGACGCCGGCACCGACGGCGCCACCTCCCCGCTCACCTGGATCTCACCGGTCGGCTGGTCGCAGAACCTGCGCGCCTACGCCGGCGAACGCTGGTGGCTGGTCCCGCTGTTCCTGGCGGCGACCGCCCTGGCCGGCTCCGTCGCCTACGCCCTGACCGCCCGCCGCGACCTCGGCATGAGCTTTCTGCCCGCGCGTCCCGGTCCGGCCCTGGCGCCGCGCTCCCTGGGCGGCCCCCTCGGCCTGGCCTGGCGGCTCCAGCGCACCACCCTGGCGGGCTGGACGCTCGGCTTCGTGTGCGCCGGCGGGATCTTCGGCGGTCTCGCCAAGGGCGCCTCGGACCTGGTCGGCGGCAATGAGCGGACCCGCGAGATCTTCGCGCGGATGGGGGGTCAGCAGAGCCTGACCGATGCGTTCCTGGCGACGATGGCCGGCATGCTCGGCATGGTCGCCGCGCTCTTCGCGGTGGGCGCCGTGCTGCGGCTGCACGGCGAGGAGACCGCCGGGCGGGCCGAGCCGGTGCTGGCCGGCGCGGTCGGCCGGCTCCGCTGGGCGGCCGGCCATCTGGCCCTGGCCTTCGGGGGCAGCGCCGTCATCCTGGCCTTCGGCGGTCTGGCCCTGGGCGTCTCCTACGGCGTCTCGGCCGGCGACCCGCTCGGCCGCACGGGCCCGGTCCTGGCCGCCGCCCTCGCCCAGGCCCCGGCCGTCTGGACGCTCACCGGCCTGGCGGTCCTCGTCCTCGGCCTGCTCCCCCGGGCCACCCCGGCCGTCTGGGCCCTGGTCGGCGGCTGTCTGACCCTCGGCTGGGTCGGCCCCTCCCTCGACTTCCCCCGCTGGGCGATGGATCTGTCGCCGTACAGCCACCTCCCCAAGCTGCCCGGCGCGGACGCCACCGCCGCCCCGTTCCTCTGGCTGCTGGCGCTCTCCGCCGTCTTCACCACCGCCGGCCTGGTGGGCCTGCGCCGACGCGACCTCGGCTGACCCCGGGCGG
This sequence comes from Streptomyces sp. NBC_01454, assembly GCF_036227565.1. Classification (NCBI taxonomy): domain Bacteria; kingdom Bacillati; phylum Actinomycetota; class Actinomycetes; order Kitasatosporales; family Streptomycetaceae; genus Streptomyces; species Streptomyces sp. NBC_01454. Next base: position 4,375,867 of record NZ_CP109460.1, on the reverse strand, counting down.
CGGGCCACCCGGCCGCCCCCGCATCCATGCGCCGCCGGAGCCGTCGCGGACTCCGGCGGCGCACTCGCGCGCGGTCCGGGCGGCGCGAGCGTGTCCACAGGGTGTGGATGCCGCGCGCCGTCTCGCCACGGCAGCACATCGGGGATCCGAAGGCCAGTCACCCTGCGCCATTTCACCTGACGGTGCGATAACCCACAGTAACTCTAGAGCGCAGGGTGATCGTCTTGTTACTTTCCGTATGCGTGGTCGTGACCACGGCGCGCGACATCGGAGGGGATCATGCGACGCATCAGCACCAAGATCGGCATGCTCGCGGCAGCGGCGCTGCTGGCCGTCACCGCGGCCGGACCCGCGCGGGGAGAGCAGGCGAGCGACACCGCCCGGCGCACCGGGGCCGACTCCGCGGCCTACTTCGTGATGACCGATGTCACGCGTGCCGAGTTCGTCATCAAGCTCACCGACCCCCGCAAGATCCAGCACGCCCGGGAGCTGCTGAGCGGGGCGACCAGGTCGGAGCCGCATGTCATCGGCCGGATCGAGAAGCGCCCCGCCCCGTACAACGGGCGCTGGAGCTTCCATCTCCGCCCGGAGACGATCGACTTCTTCGACTTCGCCATCGAGGTCTGTGACGCCACCACGCCCTATGTGGAAGACCATCTGGACGAGGCCGGCGGCCCGTTCCTGCCCGGCCTGATCTGGTGCCCCTGGAGCTCGACGCTGGTGCGGGAGGTACCCCAGCTGTAAGGCCCCCGGTCCGGGCCGCCGGCCTGCCCCGCCCACGGCTCCCGGGCGGGGCCCCCGCCGGGGCGGCGGCCCTCATCCTCCCGGAGTCACCAGCCGCGCCTCGTAGGCGAACACCGCCGCCTGGGTGCGGTCCCGCAGCCCCAGCTTCACCAGAATGCGGCTGACATGCGTCTTCACCGTGGACTCGGCGACGACCAGATGCTCGGCGATCTCGCCGTTCGACAGGCCCTGGGCGACCAGCACCAGGACCTCCGTCTCCCGCTCCGTCAGATCGGCGATGCGTTCCTGGGCCGGGGCGCGCGGGGTGCCCAGCCGGGAGAATTCGGAGATCAGCCGCTTGGTGACGGTGGGGGCGAGCAGCGCCTCGCCGGAGGCGACGATCCGTACGCCGTCGGCGAGCTGGCCGGCCGAGGCGTCCTTGAGGAGGAAGCCGCTCGCCCCGGAGCGCAGCGCCTGGTAGACGTATTCGTCCAGATCGAAGGTGGTCAGCACGAGCACCTTGGCGTCCGCGTCGGCGGCCACGATCTCCCGGGTCGCCTCCAGACCGTTCATCTCCGGCATCCGGATGTCCATCAGGACGACGTCGGGCCGCAGCACCCCGACCTTCTGCACCGCCTGGCGGCCGTCGACGGCCTCACCGACGACCTCGATGTCCGGCATCGCGTTGAGCAGGACGGAGAAGCCCTCACGGACCATCACCTGGTCGTCGACGATCAGTACGCGGATCATGCCTTCTTTCCCCCTGTCGCGGCCTCGCCGGCCGCACTCCCCACCGGAATGAACGCCGCGACCTCGAAGCCGCCGTCCTCGGTGTGGTCGGCGGTCATCTCACCGCCCAGCATTTGTACCCGCTCGCGCATGCCCAGCACACCGTGCCCCGCCCCCGGGGACGGCTTGGCCAGGCGGCTGGGCCGGCCGTTGACGATCCGCAGACCGATGCCGCCCAGGACGTAGGAGATCTCCACCCGGGCATCGGCGCCCGGCGAGTGCCGCAGCGCATTGCTCAGCCCCTCCTGCACGATCCGGTACGCGGACAGTTCCACGCCCTGCGGCAGCGGCCGCGGCGCACCGGTGACCACGGCCTCGACACTCAGCCCGGCACCGCGCACGCTGTCCAGCAGCGAGTCGAGGGTGGCGAGCGTGGGCTGCGGGGCCTCCGGGTCGCTCTCGGCGAAGGCATCCGGATCCGCGGAGCGGACCACGCCCAGGATGCGGCGCAGCTCGGTCAGCGCGGCGACGGCGTTCTCCCGGATCGTCGCGAAGGACGTGGCCAGCTCGGGCGGGGTGTTCTCCACCCGGTACGGGGCGGCCTCGGCCTGGATGGCGATCACGGACATGTGGTGGGCGACCACATCGTGCAGCTCCCGGGCGATCAGCGCCCGCTCCTCCAGGAGCGTGCGCCGGGAGCGCTCCTCGGCGGTGACGGTCCGGGTCTCGACGACCTGCCGGCGCTCCTCCCGCCAGGCGCGGACCGCGGCGGCGGAGACCAGCAGCACGCCGGAGAAGACCGCCACCGGCGCCAGATCGCCGGAGTCGCTCCCGCCGAGGAGCACCGAGAACGCCCCCGCGACGCCAAAGGTGACCAGCCACATCTCCAACGCGAACCGCGGACGGGTGCGCAGCACCACCAGGGTCATCACCACCAGGTGAGTGGGGTAGGCGCTGCTCACGATGGGGGTGGTGCCGTACATGGGGGCGAAGGCATGAAGGCCCATGGACAGGAGGAACGCGCACAGCGACAGCCAGAAGGCACCCACCGGGCGGAAGAGGGTGAGCACCGGCGGAATCGCGACCAGCAGGCTGAAGCCGCCGACGAGCACGCCACGCAGCGGGCCCACCGAATAGCTGTCGGTGTAGGTCAGCAGAAAGACACACACCGAGAAGAAGCCCACGGAGAAGTGCGGCAGCCAGCGCATCCAGTGCCGCAGCCGCTCCGGCAGCCACCGGGGTACCTTGCCGTCCTCCAGCGGCGGCATCGGGCGGAAGGCGAAGGCGTCGACGAACAGGTCCTGGCGCAGCCGGTGCAGCCCACCGCGGGCTATCCGGGCTTCCGAGCGCAGGGTGCCCTGCGTCTGGGTCGTGTCATTCACGCTGACAACGGTAAGCAACCGCGCGCCCCCGGGCGTCCTCACCAGTGGGGATCTGTGCGCGTCCGCCTCAGGTACTAGACGGCCGACACACGAGCCCGGTCAGCACGTCACAGCTGGGGCTGCCGGGAGTGACGGGGGCGTAGTGACCGACGCCGGGCAGTTCGCGCAGCACGGTCGTAGCGGGGCTCTGTGCGGCGTAGCGGCGGGAGAGCTCCAGTGGGACGTCCGGGTCGTCGGTGCCGTGCAGGATCGTGACCGGGACGCCGGCGGGCGGCCGCTGTGCCGGGTCGGCCGCGGCGAGCCGTGCCGGGAAACCGGGCCCGTCACCGAGCAGCTCGGCGACCGCGCCGCCGCTCAGCCCCAGCGCGTGGGCGCGGGCGAGGTCGGCGACCGGGGAGACGGCCAGCACCCGGGTCACGGGGGTGCGCGGGCGGGCGGCGGCGAGCAGCGCGAGATGGCCGCCCGCGGAGTGGCCGACCAGGACGAGGGACGGGCCGGGCGACGCCTGCGCCAGGGCCGCGTAAGCCCCGTAGGCCGCGTCGATGCCCGCCGTGACGTCCTCGAACGTCTGCGGCGCCCCGCCGCCCGCACCGACCCGGCGGTACTCCGCGAGCGCGACCGGCAGTCCCCGGCCGGCCAGCTCCGCGGCGAGCGGCGACAGATGGCGGCGGTCGTAGGCCGCGCGCCAGAATCCGCCGTGCAGCAGGACGACCACCGGGCCGCGAGCCGCCGCGGGCACGCCGTCGCCCGCCCGCGGCACATACAGATCGACGAGCTGGTCCGGATGCGGCCCGTAGGCCACCGTCCGGTCCGGCGCCACCGGGGCCAGCCCCAGCAGCGCCGCCTCCTCGTCCGCGACCGTCACCCGCCGTCCCCCGACGACACCTCGGGCAGCGCCCGCAGCACGTCGCCCAGCACCCGGGCCGCCCGCTCCGCGTCCGCGAAGGAGGTGTAGAGCGGGGTGAAGCCGAAGCGCAGCACGTCGGGCGGGCGGAAGTCGCCGACCACCCCGCGCCGGATCAGCTCGTCCATCACCTGGCCGGCCACGGGGGTGTCCCCCTGCCCGAACGACGAGCCGAGCGCGGGCGAGCAGGCCAGCGACACCTGGCTGCCGCGCCGCTCGTGCGCGTACGGCGTCAGGGAGCGGACCCGGTCCGGCGGCGCATAGGCCTGCACGCACTCCAGGAAGAAGTCGGTCAGGGCCAGGCTCTTGGTGCGGACCGCCTCGATGGACACCCCGTCCCAGGCCTCCAGCGCCGCCTCCAGCGCGAGCAGCGAGAGGATGTCGGGGGTGCCGACCCGGCCGCGCGCAATGCCGTCGGCGGGGGTGTGGTCCGGCTCCATCGCGAACGGATCGGTGTGGGAGTTCCAGCCCGGCAGCGGCGATTCGAACCGGTCCTGGAGGCTCTCGCGGATGTAGAGGTAGGCGGGCGAACCCGGCCCGCCGTTGAGGTACTTGTACGTACACCCGACGGCGAGGTCGACGTGGTGCGCGTCGAGGCCGACCGGCAGCGCACCGGCGCTGTGGCACAGGTCCCAGACGGCGAGCGCGCCCGCGGAGTGCAGCGCGTGGGTGATGCCGGGCAGGTCGTTGAGCCGGCCGGTGCGGTAGTCGACGTGGTTGACCAGCGCCAGCGCGGTCCGCTCGGTGACCTCGTCGGCGATCCGCGCGGGCTCGACCGGACGCACCGCGAGACCGGTCATCCGGGCCGCGGACCGGGCGATATAGCCGTCGGTCGGGAAGGTCGTGGCGTCGACGAGGATCTCCGTACAGCCCTTCCCGGCCATCCTGACCCCGCCGACCACGGCCTTGAAGATGTTGACGCTGGTGGAGTCGCCGACCACCACCCGGCCCGGTCCGGCCCCGATCAGCGGCGCGATCTTGTCACCGATCCGCTCCGGCGCGGTCCACCAGCCCGACTCGCTCCACGACCGGATGCGCAGCTCGCCCCACTCGCGGGCGATGACGTCCGCGAGGCGGTCGGGCACCGTGCGGGGCAGCGCCCCGAGGGAGTTGCCGTCGAGGTAGACGGCGGCGCCGCCCGAAGCCTCATCCGGCGCGGCGTCGAGGACGAAGCGGTCGCGGACCGCGGCGAGCGGGTCGGTGGCGTCCAACTCCCCGGCGCGGACGGCGTGTTCACCCTCCGCGGGGGAGCCGGGGCCGGCCGCGGAAGCGGGGAATCCTGGGGTCTCAGACATGACTGCGCGCCGTCCACAGCTCGGGGAAGACATTCTTGCGGGCCCGCTTCTCCAGCCAGGCGACCCCCGCGGAGCCGCCGGTGCCCATCTTGGCGCCCATGGCCCGCCGGGTCGCGACCAGATGATCGTTGCGCCATCGCCAGACCAGCTCGGCGACATCGGTCAGCGCCTCACCCAGCCGGACGAGGTCCGACTCCTGCGAGCCGGCGTAGATCTCGGCCCAGACGGCCTCGACGGCCGGATCCGGTTCGTAGCGCAGCGCCGGGTCCCGCCGCAGCACGGCCTCCGGGATCGCGTAGCCGCGGCGGGCGAGCAGCCGCAGCACCTCGTCCCACAGACTCGGCTCCTGGAGGGCCTTCTCCAGCTCGGCGCGCTCACGGGGCGCGCCGCGGTGCGGCACCAGCATGGAGGCGGACTTCTCGCCGAGCAGGAACTCCATCCGCCGGTACATCGCCGACTGGAACCCGGATCCCTCGCCGAGCGCGCTGCGGTAGGCGTTGAACTGCGCCGGGGTCAGCCGGGCCAGCGGCTTCCAGGCGGCGTTCAGCGCCTCCAGCTCGTAGGCGGAGCGGCGCAGCGCCTCCCGTACCACCGTCAGGTCGTCGCGGCGCAGCGCCTCGGCCGCGGTGCGCCACTCATGGACGATGACCGTGAACCACAGCTCCATGACCTGGGTGGTGACCAGGAAGACCATCTCGCCGGGGTCGTCGGAGAGCGGGTGCTGAAGATGGGTGAGGACGTCCGCCTGGACATAGTCCTCGTACGGGGTCGTGCTGCTGGAGCCGATGCGGAGATCGGGGGCGAACGGCGGGTCGGACTCGGCATCGGCCGGTACGAAACCGGCAGGACCGCCAGGACCGTCGGGACCGCCGGGACCGTCGGGACCGTCGGGACCGTCGGGACCGCCGGGACCGCCGGGACCGCCGGGACCGCCGGGAATGGTCACCGCGCTGTCCGCGGGATCTGTGGGAGACGGCTGCGACATGAGGGACTCCTCAGGTGCGAACTACCGGGTAGCGGTCCGCCCCTTCCTCGTCGGCTCGGGAGCCCCGGTCCCCTCGGGCTCGGGATGGCCCGGCCCACTGAAATCATCGGTGCTGGACAGCGACCGCGCAAGGGCCGGCCGCGATCATGCGGCCGGCCCCCGGTCGTGCCCGATGCCCGTCGGCGGGCCGCCCCCGGAAGGGCGCGGCGGCCGTCAGGTGAGGGTGTCGGCCGCGGTCGGCGAGGACTCCCGCAGGAAGGTCGAGCAGCGCGCGTACTCCTCCTGCTCGCCGATCGACTGGGCGGCGCGGGCGAGGGCGTGCAGCGCCCGCAGGAAGCCGCGGTTGGGCTCGTGCTCGAACGGCACCGGGCCGTGGCCCTTCCAGCCGGCCCGGCGCAGCGCGTCCAGGCCGCGGTGGTAGCCGGTGCGGGCGTAGGCGTACGACTCGACGACCCGGCCCCCCTCGAAGGCGTCGTCCGCCAGCTGCGCCCAGGCCAGGGAGGAGGCCGGGTACTTCGCTGCGACATCGGACGGCGCGGTGCCCGCGGCGAGCATCTCGCGGGGCTCGGGGTCATCGGGCAGATGGGTCGGGGGCGGTCCCCCGAGGAGGTTCTCGTGAATGGCCATGCCTCCCAGTCTGCCTGGTCGCGGGGGCCGGGTGGGACCGGCCGGGACCGCAGGGAAGGCTCCGCGGCGGCCACCGGCCCTCTCACCCGGTCCCCGGCGCCGCGCCGCCGCCCCCCGGTGGCCGCGCCGCCCGGGCCCGTACCTCGCCCGGATCCAGCGGCGGGGCACTCACCCCGCAGTGAAAGGTGCACTCGGGTCGGCACCGCTCCGCGGGAGCCTGCTCGGCGGCCCGCGGCGCCGGGGTGCGCACCGTCAGCCAGGCGATCAGCGCACCGGCCACCAGGATCCCGGCACACAGCGGCATCGCCCGCCGGAAGGCGACCCCGAACTCGTCCGCCGAGCGGTAGGCCTCCGGGCCGATGCCCGCCAGCAGCGGCAGCGCCGCGACCGCCACCAGGCTCGCGGCCCGGGCCGCCGCGTTGTTGATCCCACTGGCCAGGCCCGCCCGGTCCACGTCCACCGACGCCAGCACCGTCGAGGTGAGCGGCGCGACCAGCGTCACCATGCCCGCGCCCAGCACCACCAGCGCCGGCAGCACATCGGTGAGGTACGAGGAGCCCCGGTCCGCCCGCGTCATCAGCAGCATCCCCGCGGCGCACAGCAGCGGGCCGACGGTCAGCGGGATCCGGGGCCCGATGCGCTGGCCCAGCGCCCCGGAGCGGGCGGACAGCAGCAGCATCAGGACGGTGGTGGGCAGCAGCGCGGTGCCGGCCTGGAGCGCCGAATAGCCCACCACGACCTGGAGCTGGAGCACCGCCAGGAAGAAGAAGCCGCCGAACGCGGCGTAGACGCACACGGTCACCACATTGACGGCGGAGAACAGCCGGTTGGTGAAGATGGCCGGCGGCAGCATCGGGTCCGGGCGCCGCCGTTCGACATGGACGAAGACCACCCCGAGCAGCACCCCGAGGACCGCGGGCAGGATCACGCCGGCCGACACGCCCCCGGCCGGCGCCGCGATCAGCGCATAGGTCACCCCGGCCAGCGCCAGCGCCCCGAGCACCGCGCCCGGCACATCGAAACCGCGGCGCTCGCGGGCGTCCCGCTCCCGGGTCTCCGGTACGTGCCGCAGCGCCACCGGGACACACACCGCGGCCAGCGGCACGTTCAGGAAGAACACCCAGCGCCAGCCGGCGCCGTCCACCAGCCAGCCGCCGACGAACGGGCCGACGGCCGCGGCCACCCCGCCGAGCCCGGACCAGGCGCCGACCGCCCGCGCCCGGTCGTCCGGGTGGTAGACGGCCTGGATCAGCGCCAGCGAGCCGGGGGTGAGCAGCGCACCGCCGACGCCCTGCAGCGCCCGGGCCGTGATCAGCACCCCGGCATTCGGCGCGAGCCCGCACAGCAGCGAGGCCGCGGCGAACCACACCACACCGATCACGAACACCCGGCGCCGGCCGAACCGGTCGCCGAGCGCGCCGCCCAGCAGGATCAGCGAGGAGAGGGTGAGCATGTAGGCGGTGATCGTCCACTGGAGCACGGCCAGATCGGCGTTGAGGTCCTCGCCGATCCTTGGCAGGGCGACATTGACGACGGTGCTGTCGAGCATCGCCATCCCGGACCCCAGCACGGCGGTCGCCAGCACCCACCGGCCCCGTGCCGAGGTCAGCCGGACACCGCCGGGGGCCGCGGACTCCTGCCGTTCACTCATACCGCGAGCTTGCCCGGCGGCAGGGCGGTCTGCACGGCGAAGGCCCCGCATCTCACCAGGAGATGCGGGGCCTCGAAACCCGTAAGGGTCGGACCACCCGGACTACTTGATCTTGGTGCCGGCCGAGCGCAGGTGGGTGCAGGCCTCGGTGACACGCTTGGCCATGCCGGCCTCGGCCAGCTTGCCCCAGCTGCGCGGGTCGTAGGTCTTCTTGTTGCCGACCTCGCCGTCGACCTTCAGCACGCCGTCGTAGTTGCGGAACATGTGGTCCGCGACCGGGCGGGTAAAGGCGTACTGGGTGTCGGTGTCCAGGTTCATCTTGACCACGCCGTTCTCCAGCGCGGTGGCGATCTCCTGCTCGGTGGAGCCGGAGCCGCCGTGGAAGACGAAGTCGAACGGGGCCGACATGCCGTACTTGGCGCCCACGCCCTCCTGGAGGTCCTTCAGCAGCTCGGGGCGGAGCACGACGTTGCCCGGCTTGTACACGCCGTGGACGTTGCCGAAGGAGGCGGCGAGCAGGTAGCGGCCCTTCTCGCCCAGGCCCAGCGCCTCGGCGGTGCGCAACGCGTCGTCGACCGTGGTGTAGAGCTCGTCGTTGATCTCGTGGGTGACGCCGTCCTCCTCGCCGCCGGTCGGGGTGATCTCGACCTCAAGAATGATCTTGGCGGCGGCGGCCTTGGCGAGCAGCTCCTGGCCGATGGCCAGGTTGTCGGCCAGGTTCTCGGCCGAGCCGTCCCACATGTGCGACTGGAAGAGCGGGTTCTGGCCCTTGGCCACGCGCTCCGCGGAGATGTCCAGCAGCGGGCGTACGTAGCCGTCGAGCTTGTCCTTGGGGCAGTGGTCGGTGTGCAGCGCGACGGTGACGTCGTACTTCTCGGCCACGATGTGCGCGAACTCGGCGAGCGCGACCGCGCCGGTCACCATGTCCTTCTTGTACTGGCCGCCCAGGAACTCCGCACCACCGGTGGAGATCTGGATGATGCCGTCGCTCTCGGCCTCGGCGAAGCCACGCAGCGCGGCGTGCAGCGTCTGCGTCGACGTGACGTTGATGGCCGGGTAGGCGAACTTTCCTGCCTTCGCCCGGTCCAGCATCTCGTTGTAGACCTCGGGGGTTGCGATGGGCATCTGTCCGCTCCTTGTGTGTGCGGGGTGTGCGTTCTTGGCCCTGACCAGGGGGCGAGGACTTCGCCGAGCACATCTTCCCAGACAAGGCCGATCGGACCGCATTGCCCGCCCGGCCGTCTCGCACAGTGGGCGGCCGGTTTCACGTGAAACCAGCCGCCCCTCGACAAAGCCGCAGCTCAGAGCCGTCGCCCGCGCCGGAGCGGGGGGCTCGGCCGGACCTCAGCCCAGGCCGAGGTCACCGAGCTGGTAGCCGGTGAGGTACGGCAGACCGGCCTCGGCGATGGCCGACGCGGCCCCCCGGTCCACGATCGTCGCCACCGCGACGACCTCGGCGCCCGCCTCCCGCGCCGCCTCGACGGCGGTCAGCGGCGAGCCGCCGGTGGTGGAGGTGTCCTCGACGACCAGGACCCGGCGGCCCGTGATGTCCGGGCCCTCGATACGGCGCTGCATCCCGTGCGCCTTCTGCGCCTTGCGGACGACGAAGGAGTCCAGCCGCCGGCCGCGCGCGGCGGAGGCGTGCAGCATCGACGTCGCGACCGGGTCGGCACCGAGCGTGAGCCCGCCGACCGCGTCGTAGTCCAGCTCGGCGGTCAGGTCCAGCATCAGCTGCCCGACCAGCGGCGCGGCCTCGCCGTCCAGGGTGATCCGGCGCAGGTCGATGTAGTAGTCGGCCTCCTTGCCGGAGGAAAGCGTCACCTTGCCGTGCACCACGGCCTTGTCCTTGATCTGCTGCAGCAGCGCGCCGCGCACGTCGTCACTCATACGCATGAGCTTAGGCGCTGTCCCCGGACAGGCTCCGCCAGCTCCAGGTCATGGAGATCTCCAGCGGATCGATGGGTGTGACCAGGCGCGGCATGGTGTTGAGGCCGTTCGGCGGCCCGGACTGCGGCTCGACACAGACCGCGGCCTCCTGCTCGTCGTAGATCACCACCCACTCGGCGCGGCTGCTGACCGTCAGCTCCAGCCGGCCCGGCCAGGTGAGCGTGGCCTCCACGCCCTGCGGCATACCGAAGCAGTCGTCCCAGGGGCCCGGCACCGGCGGGATCCGCCGGCCGGTCGGGAGATGGTCCTCGCCCCGCTCCTCCTGCCACTCGGGCGCGAAGTCGAGGCGGACGTCCTCGCCGCCCTCCCCCAGGTTCCGCAGGAACCAGGGGTGCCAGCCGGCCTGGGCGGGGAAGGAGTCATCGATCGTCTCGACCCCCAGAGTGACGGTCAGCGAGCCGCCGTCCCCGGCCAGTTCGACGAGCTGGGTGACCCGGCCCGGGTACGGCCAGGGGGCCGCCGGGTCGGTGAGCTCATAGGTGAAGACCGCTTCCGTGGCGCTCGAACGCGCCGTCCGCCAGCGGAGGTTGCGGCCGGTGCCGTGGATGGCGTGCGGCGCGGCATTGAGCGGCATCTGGTGCAGTTCGGCGCCGACGTGCGCCCGCTTGCCCACGGCGACACCGCTGCGGAACTGCCCGTGATCGAGCCTGCCGCACCACGGAACCATCGGGAAGCAGCCGTAATGGTCGCCCTGCCGCAGCAGCTCCGTGCCGCCGACACGGAGGCCGGCGATCCGGCAGCCGTTGTCCGGCCGGACGATCACTTCGGCGTCTCCAGCGGCCAGCCGTACGCCCTCCGGCGCCTCGGTCCGCGCTGCGCTCTGCGTGGTGTTGTCGGTACTCACGCAGGCGACCCTAGCGGGGCCCGGGTACGGCGCGCGGGACCCCGGCCGCCCGGCAACCGGCCGTCGCGGCCCGCGAACGGCGAGGTCAGCGGCGCCGGCGCAGTACCCGGCCGACGACCACGGCGGACGCCAGCACGACCGCGGCGGCGGGCGCCGCCCAGCGCAGCGTCATCGAGGCGGTATGCGGTTCGGGCGCGGGCACCGGCGCATACCGCCCGCGCGGCGGGGCGTGGTCGACCTCCTCCGCGCTGCGCCCGATCATCGTCCGGCGGGCATGAGCGGCCTCGGCGGGGGCGAGCCCGTCCTCGTCATGGCCGTACGCGTGCTCCGGCCGCTCCTCGTGCGCGGCGTGGAAGGCGTCCGCCGCCTCGTCCGCGTCGAGGTCCTCGACGGCATCGAGGTCCTCGGCACCGGCCACCCCGCCGGTGTCCGCCGTCCCGAGGGTGTCCTCCTCGTCGAGCGGGTCCCGTGTCGGCGGCGGTACCTCGGTACCGGACGCCCCGGACTCCGCGCCGCCCCCGGGCTGCCCCGCCGGCCGCTGCCGCAGCTCCTCCGTCAGGTTCGCCGCGAAGCGGTCCAGCAGCCGGCGGCCGGCCACCGCCGCGGCGTGACCGGTGGCCTCGGCGAGCCGGCCGTCGCTGTGCACCGTGCCGGAGCAGACCAGTCGCGTACCGGGGCCGGGCTCGGTGGCCGGGAACAGCCGCAGGGTCAGGGACAGCACCGCCGCCCCGTCGCCGCGCGACTCGGCGCCCTTCGCCTCGAAGGTCACCACGGCGGCCGCACCGTCACCACCAGGGGTGTCGTCCGCGGCGGCGACCGTCAGCGAGCCGCGATAGGTGATGGTGGAGCTTCCGATGCGCAGCCGCAGCCGTCCCTCCGCGCGCCGGGGGGCCGCGTCGGCATCGAGCTGGACTCCTGGGACACAGCGCGCCACCCGCTCGGGCTCGGTGAGCGCCTGCCGCACGGTCCCGACGGGAAACGGAACGTACACCTCATGCTCCATGACATGGGAGCCTACCCAGCACGCCCGGACCCGTGCCCGCCCACGCACGCTTTTCCGCGCACCGGACCGCACCGGACCGCGCCCGCACGCTCCCCCTACGGGCCGCCGACCGCGCCGGCTCCGGTGCCGCCCCGCTCAGCCGCGATAGCGCGGATGTATCAGCGTCGACGCCGGCAGACCCGGGATGCGGTCACGGACCGCCCCCCGCCGGCCGGCCTCCAGTTCCTCCCGGCCGAGGCCCGCCAGCGGGGGCGCGTCGGGCGCCAGACCGAACCGCAGGCGGTGCCGCGAGGCCAGGAGGAAGCCCCAGTACCGCCCCCGCCCGGCCGAGGGCGCGGCGGCGGGCACCTCCGCGTCCACCAGCGGGAGAGGGTGCGACGTGCGGTCCGGGCCTCCGTAGAAGGACGCGAGCCGGCCGGGCACGCGGTACGGCACGGTCGCCAGGCCCACGGAGCGGATGGTCGCCTCCACCGTCCAGTACAGCCGCGCCCGTTCGACCGGCGGCCCGGCGTGCACCACCAGCCGCCCGTCACCGGCCAGCACCCGCGCGGCGAGACCGTAGAACTCCTGTGAGTAGAGCTTGGTGCTCGCGGCGATCCCGGGGTCGGGAAGATCGGAGACGATGACGTCATAGGGGGTCTGCCGCCGGCGTCTCATCCCCTGCTGCCGCAGCCAGTCGAAGGCGTCCTCGGTCACCACCCTCACCCGTGGATCGGCGAGCGAGTGCCGGTTGAGCCGGGACAGGCCCGGGTCGGTCCGCGCCAACCGCAGGACGCCCGGGTCGAGTTCGACGACGGTCACCGAGCGGACCGAGCGATAGCGCAGGATCTCGCGCACCGCGAGCCCGTCGCCGCCGCCGAGGACCAGCACCCGGCGGTGCGGACCGCCCGCCATCGCCGGATGCACCAGCGCTTCGTGGTAACGGAACTCGGTTTCCGCGCTGACCCGCAGCCGGCCGTCCAGATACAGCGCCAGCGGCCCGCCGGAACCTTTCCTCCCCCGCCCCGCACCGGCTCCGTCGCCCGTGCCGCCGGTCATCACCACCTCCTGGATGCCGGTCTGCACCGCGACCCGCGCCGAGGAGCCGTACACCGCCTGCCGGGCGGCCCGTTCGAACGGCGTGGCCAGCACCACGCCCATGGCCAGCAGCGCGAGGACCAGGGCGTTGACGCCGAGCAGCGCCCAGCGGGCGCGGACGGTCAGATCGCGGCGGAAGAGCCACAGCACCAGCACGCCCCCAGCCACCGCGTTGACGCCGCCGGTCAGCAGCGCGCCGGTCAGCTGGCCGAAGCTCGGCAGCAGGAGGAAGGGAAAGGCCAGGCCGCCGACGAGCGCACCGACATAGTCCGCGGCGAAGAGGTCGGCGACCGCACCGCTCGCGTCCTGCCGCCGCACCCGCTGGATCAGCGTCATCAGCAGCGGCACCTCGGCACCGATCAGGATGCCGATGGCCAGGGAGAAGCCGACGAGCGCGGAGCGGGACTGGCCGAACCATGCGAAGCAGGCGTAGAGCGCCATCGCGGAGGCGCCGCCGACCAGCGCGAGGCCCGCCTCGACCGCGCCGAAGCCGACCGCCGCCCGGCAGCGCAGCCGCTTGGCGAGCAGCGCGCCCACCCCCATCGCGAAGACCATGACGGACAGCACGACCGAGGCCTGGGTGACGGAGTCGCCCACCAAATACGTGGCCAGCGCGACGAGTTCGAGTTCATAGACCAGACCGCAGGCGGCGCAGACGAAGACGACGCCGAGGACGAGCAGTCGGCCGAGCCCGGCCGGCACGGGCAGCCGCGCCGGTGTCAGGTCCTCCGGCGGCCCGACGACTCCGGTGGGAGCGGGATCTGACGGGTCGATCATGCGTGAACGTTACGTGACGATTCCGTGGCTCTCCGTCACCCACACGAGTACAGTCTGCGGGCACCGCACGGCAGTTGGGACGGCGCGGGCACACAGGGCGCCGCGGGGGCATTCGCGCTGCACAGACCGCGCGCACCCCGCCCTTCGCGCCCCGCTGGACCTCCACACCCCCGGCGCATCACGCTCGCGCTCCTCGTCCCGCCCACGCCCCCGCATGCTCCCGCCGACCGGACCGGTCACTTTCGCCCGGTTCCCGCTGGACCGCCGCGACCGCCGTCCGTACGCCCACGCGGGTACGGGTGGCCACCAAGCGTCCCTCCTGCGGATACGCGTGCCAGGTCCGCCAGCGCACCTGCCCCTGCTGACACTGCGCCAGCATCGCGGTGAAGGCGTGCGGCGAACCGGGAAACGTCCCGGCCAGGCCGTGCGGATGCTCGGCCACCAGCGCGAGCAATTCCTGCGCCCGCCCGGCGAACGAGCCGCGCGAAAGGGTCTCCACATGGGCGGCGAATTCGTACTCCCACTCCCCCAGCCGCTTCGCCACACCGAGCGGCAGCGGAGTGCTGCTGCCCGGCATACAGGCGACCGTTTCGGAGCACGTACCGCGCTCCTCCTCCAGGAGCACCTGGTGAGAGGCGCCGAGCAGCCTCAACTGCAGCTGTGCGCCATGGAGTTGAAGATCGAGTACGGCGAGCGCCGGCAGGGGTTCCCTGCCCAGCGCCCAGGCCAGGTCGGATGCACGGGTATCGGTGTACGCCGCTGTCAAAGTGGTGAGCATGGGTCGGCTCCGCAAGCACGCAGTGGAATGGTGGGCCGGCCCGCCCGAGAAGGATCAGGAATGTACGACTGCCTGCCGGCTCGTGCCCACGTGGGATCGGAGAACGTGGGGGATTCTCTGATGAAGAGGGAATCATGAAAGCCCGGTCGCCCACAGCGCTTTTACCCATCTCCACCCGGGTTTACATCCGCGCGGGGGCCTTGCAGTTCAGTTGTTCAACAACCAAGCGTACGGCGGGTGTTGGGGTTTCCCCCCGCACCCGCCGTACGCATATGCGATGAGCAATGAGCCCCCCGCATCATGCCGTGAAAAGCGGTCCCCACGAATCAGGAACTGCCGCCTCCGCCACCGCAGCCACCGCCACCACCACAGCCACCGCCCCCGCAGGAGTGGCCGCCGCCGCACCCGTGGTGCCCACCGCCGTGGTGCCCGCCGCCGTGGTGCCCGCCGCCGTGGTGGCCGCCGCCCGAGCTGTCACCGCCGGCCCACCAGCCGCCCGAACTGCCGGAGCTTCCCCCGCGCCCGGTACCGCCCCGCGAGGCCAGGGCCACCAGCCCGATGACCGCCGCGCAGATCACGAGAAACATCACGATCCCCATGTGCCTCACACTCCTTTCGCTCCCCCGAAGCGAGGCATCCGCTCCGTCCGGCGCCCGGTGCGCCGCCCCGGCGCCGTCCCGCGCCGGTGGCCGTCCTCGTCGACGGCCGTCACTGTCCTTCGTGCGGGGCTGATGCCCAGGCCACGCGGTCTCAAAGCACAGTTGAGGAACTCCAGAGGTTCGGCGGAGGATGGCCGGCATGGACCGACCGCTGCTCAACCGCCGCCTCGCCGAATTCGGCACCACGATCTTCGCCGAAATGTCGGCACTTGCCGTACGGACCGGCTCCATCAACCTCGGCCAGGGCTTTCCCGACGCCGACGGTCCCCCGGAGGTCAGGGAGGCCGCGGTGCGCGCCCTGCGCGACGGCCGCGGCAACCAGTACCCGCCCGGCCCCGGCGTCCCGGAGCTGCGCACCGCCGTCGCCGCCCACCAGGAGCGCTTCTACGGGCACCGCGGCCTGTCCTACGACCCCGACACCGAGGTCCTGGTCACCGCGGGCGCCACCGAGGCCATTGCGGCCGCACTGCTGGCGCTGCTGGAGCCGGGCGACGAGGTCATCGCGCTGGAGCCGTACTACGACTCCTACGCCGCGTGCATCGCGATGGCGGGCGCCCGGCGCGTCCCGGTGACCCTGCGCCCGGACCCGGAGGCCGGTGCCTACCGCCTCGACCTCGACGAGCTGCGCGACGCCGTCACCGACCACACCCGCCTCATCCTCCTGAACACCCCGCACAACCCCACCGGCACGGTCCTGTCCGCCGGGGAACTCGCCGAGATCGCCCGCCTCGCCGTCGAGCGCGATCTCCTCGTCGTCACCGACGAGGTCTACGAACACCTGGTGTTCGAGGGCGAGCACGTCCCCCTCGCGTCGTTCCCCGGCATGCGCGAACGCACCGTCACCATCAGCTCGGCCGGCAAGACCTTCTCCTTCACCGGCTGGAAGGTCGGCTGGGTCACCGCGCCCGCCGAGCTGGTCACCGCCGTCCGCGCGGCCAAGCAGTTCCTCACCTACGTCTCCGCCGGCCCCTTCCAGTACGCCGTCGCCGAGGCACTCGCCCTGCCGGACAGCTACTACACCGGCCTGCGCGAGGACCTGCGGACCAAGCGCGACGTCCTGGCACGCGGACTGTCCGACGCCGGCTTCCGCGTCTATGCCCCCTCCGGCACCTACTTCATCACCACCGACATCCGCCCCCTCGGCCACGACGACGGCTTCGCCTTCTGCCGCGCCCTGCCCGAACGCGCCGGCGTCGTCGCCATCCCCAACGCCGTGTTCTACGACCACAAGGACGAGGGTGCGCCCTACGTCCGCTTCGCGTTCTGCAAGGGCGTGGACGTCCTGCGGGAGGCGGCCGGCCGGCTGCAGAAGCTCTGAGCGGGCGAGCCGCTCACATGACGACGCGGGCCCCGGAGCCGAAAGCTCCGGGGCCCGCGCAGCCGCACCTGTGGACGGGGCTCAGGCCTCGTCGTCGCCCGGCTTGTCGTCGGAGTCGCCTTCGATCTCGGCCTCCAGGCCGAGCTGCTCGACGATCCACTTGTCGAATTCGATCGAGGCGCGAACCCAGCTGACCGTGCTCGACACGAAGTGTTCGAGCGAGACACCGGTGCCGATCAGCATCGATGCTTCACCGATCAGACGGACCGTGCCGTCGTCGTGGGTGTGGGTGTAGGCCTTGGGCCACAGCGTCCGGCGGTTCCAGTCGTCGATCGCCTCCAGCAGCTTCGACTTGTCGTCGATGCCGTGGGGACGGTCGTAGAACGTACGGACGGAGAAGATCTGCTGCTCCTCCTCGCCCCGGAACATGAAGTACGTGCGGAACTGCTCCCACGGAGCGGCGAGGTCACCCTCCTCGTCGACGACGTACTTCAGCTCCATCTGGTCGAGGAGCTGCTTGACCAGGTCCTGGTCAGGCACGACGGGACCCTCAGGCCCCGAGGGCTCGGGTTCGGGCTGGCCCCCGAAATTCGGAATCGAGGACGGGTCGATGCTCACCGTGGAATTCCCTTCGTATGGTCCCTGCCATCCTCCCCCACATCCGCCCCGTACTGGCAACCGGGGACGAGGCGGATGCGGGCAAGGTGTCGGTCCGGGCCACGCCCGCGGGTGCCGGCCGGCCGGAGCCGCCCGGCCGGGAAAGCCCCGCGGGGCGGCCCGGCGGCGGACCCCGCCGGTGCGCCCGGCGCCCGGGCCGGGGCGCGGGGGCCGGGCGCCACGGCCGCAGCGCCCCGCTCAGCCGGCGTCCTGTCCCACCGGCTCCACCGACAGCTGGTCGCCGTCCACGTCCACCCGCACGGTGTCCCCGTCGAGCACCTCGCCGGACAGGATGGCGCGGGCGAGCGGGTCGCCGATGGCCGTCTGGACCAGGCGCCGCAGCGGGCGGGCGCCGTAGGACATGTCCGGGGCCGGGGCGTCGACGACCGGCTCCTGGCCGAGCCAGGCGAGCCAGGTCAGGGCGCGGTCGGTGACGTCCAGCGTCAGCCGGCGGTCGCCGAGACGGCGCTGGAGATGGTCCAGCTGGATCCGGGCGATCCGCTGGAGCTGGTCGGTGCCGAGCGGATGGAAGACCACCACGTCGTCGAGGCGGTTGAGGAACTCGGGCCGGAAGGAGACCCGGACCGTCTCCAGCACCTTCTCCTTCTTCTGCTCCTCCTTGAGCAGCGGGTCCATCAGGAAGCCGGAGCCGAGGTTGGAGGTCAGGATGAGGATGGTGTTGCGGAAGTCGACCGTGCGGCCCTGCCCGTCGGTGAGCCGTCCGTCGTCGAGGACCTGCAGCAGGACGTCGAAGACCTCATGGTGGGCCTTCTCCACCTCGTCCAGCAGCACGACGGAGTACGGGCGGCGGCGGACCGCCTCGGTGAGCTGGCCGCCCTCCTCGTAGCCGACATAGCCGGGCGGCGCGCCGACCAGCCGCGCGACGCTGTGCTTCTCGCCGTACTCCGACATGTCGATCCGGACCATCGCCCGCTCGTCGTCGAAGAGGAAGTCCGCGAGGGCCTTGGCCAGCTCGGTCTTGCCGACACCCGTGGGGCCGAGGAAGAGGAAGGAGCCGGTGGGGCGGTCGGGGTCGGCGATGCCGGCGCGGGTGCGGCGGACGGCGTCGGAGACCGACCGGACCGCCTCGGTCTGGCCGATCAGCCGCTTGCCGAGCTCCTCCTCCATCCGCAGGAGCTTCTGCGTCTCGCCCTCCAGCAGCCGGCCGGCCGGGATGCCGGTCCAGGCGCCCACCACATCCGCGATGTCGTCGGGCCCGACCTCCTCCTTGACCATGGACTCCTTGGACGCCTCCTGCTCGGCCTCGGCGGCGGCCGCCTCCTCCAGCTCCTGCTCCAGGCCCGGGATCTCGCCGTAGAGCAGCTTGGAGGCGGTGTCGAAGTCGCCGTCGCGCTGGGCGCGCTCGGCCTGTCCGCGCAGCTCGTCGAGCTTCTCCTTGAGGGCGCCGACGCGGTTGAGGCTCTGCTTCTCCTTCTCCCAGCGGGCGGTCAGACCGCGCAGCTCCTCCTCCTTGTCGGCGAGGTCCTTGCGCAGCTTCTCCAGGCGCTGGACGGAACCGGCGTCGGTCTCGTTCCGCAGCGCCAGCTCCTCCATCTTGAGCCGGTCGACGGCGCGCTGGAGCTCGTCGATCTCCACGGGCGAGGAGTCGATCTCCATCCGGAGCCGGGAGGCGGCCTCGTCGACCAGGTCGATGGCCTTGTCGGGCAGGAACCGGGAGGTGATGTAGCGGTCCGAGAGGGAGGCGGCGGCGACCAGCGCGGAGTCCGCGATCTGCACCTTGTGGTGGGCCTCGTAGCGGCCCTTGAGCCCGCGCAGGATGGCCACCGTGTCCTCGACGGTCGGCTCGGCGACCAGCACCTGCTGGAAGCGCCGCTCCAGCGCCGGGTCCTTCTCGATCCGCTCGCGGTACTCGTCGAGGGTGGTGGCGCCGACCATGCGCAGCTCACCGCGGGCCAGCATCGGCTTGAGCATGTTGCCGGCGTCCATGGACGAGTCGCCGCCGGCGCCCGCGCCGACGACCGTGTGCAGCTCGTCGATGAAGGTGATGATCTGGCCCTCGCTGGACTTGATCTCCGCCAGGACGGTCTTCAGCCGCTCCTCGAACTCACCGCGGTACTTGGCCCCCGCGACCATCGCCCCGAGGTCCAGCGCGACCAGCCGCTTGTTGCGCAGCGACTCGGGCACGTCGCCCTTGACGATCCGCTGCGCCAGCCCCTCGACGACGGCGGTCTTGCCGACACCGGGCTCGCCGATCAGCACCGGGTTGTTCTTCGTACGGCGGGAGAGCACCTGCACCACCCGCCGGATCTCGTGGTCCCGGCCGATGACCGGGTCGAGCTTGCCCTCCCGGGCGGCCAAGGTGAAGTCCGTGCCGAACTTCTCCAGGGCCTTGTACGTGCCCTCCGGGTCGGCGTTGGTCACCCGCTGCCCCCCACGGCTGGCCTCGAAGGCGGCCAGCAGCTTCTTGGCGGAGGCACCCTGCTGGGCCAGCAGCTCGCCGGTCCGCCCGCCCTTGGCGGCGATACCGATCAGGAGGTGCTCGGTGGAGACATAGGCGTCACCGAGCTCCTTGGCGCGCTGGGTGGCGTCCGCGATGGCGGAGAGCAGATCGCGGTCCGGCTGCGGCGGCGCGACCGTCGAGCCCTGCACGCTGGGCAGCGCGGCGAGCTGCCGCTCGGCCCCGTTGCGCAGGGCGGCGGCGTCCGCCTCGACCGCGGACAGCAGATCCATGATGTTCTCGTTGTCCTGCCCGGCCAGCAGCGCGAGCAGGAGATGCGCGGACGTCATGTCCGCATGCCCGGCGGTGACCGCCCGCTCGTTGGCGGCGCTCAGCGCCTCCCGGCTCTTGTTGGTCAGCTCGGCGTCCACGTGCTCGTGATCCTCCTCGACTCGTCCTGAACAGCCACGTTGCCCGGCCTGGCTCCCGGTCCGGCACTTCCTGCTCACACCAGCATGCGATAAGTTGAGTCTAGTGCACTCAAGGCCCGTTTGGGGAGTGCCGGCCCCCGTCCGGCGCGCCCGCTCCCCGTGAGTGAACCGCAGCGCACCCGCCGTCACCGGCGGCCGCGCCCGGGTGGCGCCGGCTTCCGGCCACGCGCGGGAGGTCCCGGGACGGCACCGCCATGATCGTCGAGACGACGCCGGGCGGCCCGCACGACGACCGCGCCGTCGGGCGGGACGGCCGCCCCCGCCGGGCTTCCGCCACCGCCACGGCCGCGAACTACGCTTGCCCCCATGGCCCATGACCTCAGTGCCCTCAGCCCGGAATACCTCGCCTTCTGGGGCGAGTATCTGATGCCGACGCTCACCACCCCCCGCCCGGACGGCACCCCGCACGTCGTCCCCGTGGGCGTGACCTACGACGCCGGGCAGCGGATCGCGCGGATCATCACCCGCAAGGACAGCGCCAAGGTCAAGAACGTCCTCGCCGCCGGCGCCGACGGTGCCACGGTGGCCGTCTGCCAGGTCGACAAAGGGCGCTGGGCGACGCTGGAGGGCCGGGCGCGGGTACGTACGGACGCCGAATCGGTGGCCGACGCGGTACGCCGGTACGCCGAGCGGTACGGGCGGACGCCGGCCCCCAACCCCGACCGCGTCATGATCGAGATCGCGGTGACCCGGGCCATGGGCCGGGCCTGAGCGCCGCATGGCGTCGGCCCCGCGCTTCATGACGACCGCTCCGCACCGTCCCGGCGCCGCCGGGCCACGGCCCCGGGCCGAGCTCTGTCCGCGCTGCGGCGGGCAGCTCGCCGTCAATCAGGACGGCTGGAAGATCTGCCACGCCTGCGGATACGCCTCTCCACCCGGTACAGCCCCTCCACCACGGGCCGCCCACGGGGGTATCGTCGCCCCCACAGTCGCCACGCCCCGGAGGGCACGATGAACTCGGTCCGAGTCACGGCGATCGCCTGCCTGATGCCGCTGTCCGAGCTGGACGAGGATCCGTTTCTGGTCGACGACCGCAGCCAGCACGACATGTGCACCCAGTGGGCGGCGGCCCGTGCGTACCACCTCACCTGCCGCCTCAGCCTGCACCAGCTGCGCGCCGACCACGGCGCGCTGTGGCGGGACGTCGAAGAGGGCCTGGTCGATGTGTTCGTGACGCCCAACCGGCGGGCGCTGGAGAACGCCATCGACGGCGCCGACGAGTTCAGCGCCCGGTGCGCCGCGGCCGGCGTCCGGCTGGAGACCGCGGACCTCGACGAGCCGGTCTACACCCTGGCGATGAAGTCCCACGTACACCGGCGGCTGTCCATGCCGACCGCCGGATACAGCGGCTGCTGAACCGCCCCGACACAGCGAAAAGGGCCGGGTCTCCCCGGCCCTTCGCCGTTTCCCGCGCCGGGCGGCCGCCCGGCCGGCCCGTCACTCGGACCGCTTGGGCCGCCAGACCACCAGCGCACTGGTCTGCTGCACGTCCTGATACGGCACCAGATCGCGCCGGTAGGAGGCGTGCACCGCCGCCTCCCGCTGCCGCATCGTGCTGGCCGCGCCCTCCAGGGCGCCCTGGAGCTCGACGACCCGCTGCTGCAGGGCCGCGACCTGGTTCTCCAGCTCGATGATGCGCTTGATGCCGGCGAGGTTGATGCCCTCGTCCTGGGACAACTGCTGCACCGTACGGAGCAGTTCGATGTCCCGGGCCGAATAGCGGCGGCCCCGCCCGGCCGTGCGGTCGGGCGAGACCAGCCCCAGCCGGTCGTACTGCCGAAGCGTCTGCGGATGCAGGCCGGAGAGCTGGGCCGCGACGGAGATGACGTACACCGGCGACTCTTCGGTCAGTTCATACGGGTTACGACGCTGCCCGCCCCGGCTGTCCATCTCATGCTCCCTTCGCGGCCTGGAACAGCTCCGCCCGTGGGTCCGGACCCACGGTCGCCTCGCGATACGACTCCAGCGACGCCTTGGCCTGGTCGCTGAGGTCACCGGGGACCAGCACCTCGATGGTGACCAGCAGATCACCGCGGGTGCCGTCCTTGCGGGTCGCTCCCTTGCCGCGGGCCCGCATGGTGCGTCCGTTGGGGGTGCCGGCCGGCAGCTTCAGCGTCACCGGCGGGCCGCCCAGCGTCGGCACCTTGATCTCACCGCCGAGCGCGGCCTCCGGGAAGGTGACCGGCACCGTCACGGTGAGGTTGTCGCCCTTGCGGCCGAAGACGGGGTGGCCGTCGACATGCACGACCACGTACAGATCGCCGGCCGGACCGCCCTGCTCGCCCGGGGCGCCCTTGCCGCGCAGCCGGATGCGCTGCCCGTCGGAGACGCCCGCGGGGATACGGACCTGCATCGTGCGGGCACTGGTGGCGCGCCCGCTGCCCTTGCAGACCTCGCAGGCGTCCTGGGCGATCAGGCCCCGGCCCTTGCAGTCGGCGCACGGATCGGTGAGCGAGAAGCCGCCGCCCGCACCCCGGCTGACCTGGCCGGTGCCGACACAGGTCGGGCAGACCCGCGGCGTACCGTTTTTGTCGCCGGTGCCCGAACACGCCTTGCACGGCGCCTGGCTGGACATCCGCAGCGGGACCGTGGCCCCGTCGACCGCCTCGGTGAAGCTGAGCGTCACCTCGGACTCGATGTCCTGGCCGCGGCGCGCATGGGTGCGCGGGCCGGCCCCGCCGCGGTTGAACAGGCCGCCGAAGACATCGCCCAGGCCGCCGCCGAAACCGCCGCCGCCCTGGCCCTGGCTGCCCCCGAAGAGGTCACCCAGGTCGAAGTTGAAGTTGCCGCCGCCCCCGCCGGGTCCCGGCCGGAACCCGCCGTTGCCGAACAGCGCCCGCGCCTCGTCGTACTCCTTGCGGCGCTTGCTGTCGCCCAGGACGTCGTTCGCCTCGGAGATCTCCTTGAAGCGCTCCTCGGCCTTGGCGTCGCCCTTGTTGGCGTCCGGGTGGAACTCGCGGGCGAGCTTGCGGTACGCCTTCTTGATCTCCGCTTCGGTGGCGTCCTTCGGGACGCCGAGGACCTTGTAGTAGTCCTTCTCGACGAAGTCCTTGGTGCTCATCCCCGACGTCCCTCCTCCCGCACGGTCTTCCTGTCTGCGCTCACGTCAGCCCTCGTCCGGGCCACCGTTCTCCTCGTCCGAAGCCTTGGCGCCCTGTACGTCGTCATCGGATCCGGACTTGGTGCCCTGCGCACCCGGCTGCGGCTCGGCGACGGCTACCCGCGCGGGGCGGATCGTTCGTTCACCGATGCGATACCCGGGCTGCAGGATCGCCACGCACGTCGTCTCGGTGACGTCCGGTGCGTACGAGTGCATCAGCGCCTCGTGGATCGTCGGGTCGAAGGGCTCGCCCTCCTTGCCGAACTGCTGCAGCCCCAGCTTGGCGACCGCGGTCTCCAGCGACTCGGCCACCGACTTGAAGCCGCCGACCAGCTCGCCGTGCTCACGCGCACGGCCGACGTCGTCGAGGGTGGGAAGGAGCTCGGACAGGAGGTTCGCCGCGGCGATCTCCTTGACCGTGATCCGGTCCCGTTCCACCCGACGGCGGTAGTTCTGATACTCCGCCTGGAGCCGCTGGAGGTCCGCCGTGCGCTCGTTGAGCGCCGTACGCACCTGGTCCAGCTGCGCCTGGAGCGCTACGTCCGGTACGTCCCCGGCCGGGGCCGAGCCCGCCTTGTCGGCGGACTCGGCCTGCGCCGCGTCTTCGGGAGCGGCGTCGGAAGGGACGTCGGGCTTCTCGTCGAAGCCCGGGGTCTCCTCCGTCACGCGGCACCATCCTTCTTCGGCTTCTCGTCGTCGACGATCTCGGCGTCCACCACGTCGTCGGCGGCGTCGGCCTTGGCCTGCTCGGCGCCGTCCGCGGCGCCCTCGGCACCGGCCGCCTGCGCGCCCTGGGCGTCGGCGTACATGGCCTGGCCCAGCTTCTGCGAGACGGCCGCGACCTTCTCGGTGGCCGTACGGATCTCGGCGGTGTCCTCGCCCTTGAGCTTCTCCTTCAGCTCAGTGACGGCCTCCTCGACCTCGGTCTTGACCTCGCCCGGGACCTTCTCCTCGTTGTCCTTGAGGAACTTCTCGGTCTGGTAGACGAGCTGCTCGGCCTGGTTGCGGGTCTCGGCGGCCTCGCGGCGCTTGGTGTCCTCGTCCGCGTACTGCTCGGCCTCCTGGCGCATCCGGTCGACCTCGTCCTTCGGCAGCGAGGAGCCGCCGGTGACGGTCATCTTCTGCTCCTTGCCCGTGCCCAGGTCCTTCGCGGTCACGTGCATGATGCCGTTGGCGTCGATGTCGAAGGAGACCTCGATCTGCGGGACCCCGCGGGGGGCCGGCGGCAGACCGGTCAGCTCGAACATCCCGAGCTTCTTGTTGTACGCCGCGATCTCGCGCTCGCCCTGGTAGACCTGGATCTGCACGGACGGCTGGTTGTCCTCGGCCGTCGTGAAGATCTCGGACCGCTTGGTCGGGATCGTGGTGTTGCGCTCGATGAGCTTGGTCATGATGCCGCCCTTGGTCTCGATACCGAGGGACAGCGGGGTGACGTCCAGCAGGAGGACGTCCTTGACCTCACCCTTGAGGACACCGGCCTGGAGGGTGGCGCCGATGGCGACGACCTCGTCCGGGTTGACGCCCTTGTTGGCGTCCTTGCCGCCGGTCAGCTCCTTGACGAGCTCGGCGACGGCCGGCATACGGGTCGAGCCGCCGACCAGGACCACGTGGTCGATCTCGGACAGGTTGATACCCGCGTCCTTGATCACGTTGTGGAACGGCGTCTTGCAGCGGTCCAGGAGGTCCGAGGTGAGCTGCTGGAACTGCGAGCGGGTGAGCTTCTCGTCCAGGTGCAGCGGGCCCTCGGCGGACGCGGTGATGTAGGGAAGGTTGATCGTCGTCTCCGTGGAGGACGACAGCTCGATCTTCGCCTTCTCTGCGGCCTCGCGCAGCCGCTGGAGCGCCATCTTGTCCTTGGCCAGGTCGACGCCGTGGCCGTTCTGGAACTGCTTGACCAGGTAGTCGACGACGCGCTGGTCCCAGTCGTCACCACCGAGGTGGTTGTCACCGTTGGTGGCCTTCACCTCGACGACACCGTCGCCGATCTCCAGCAGCGAGACGTCGAAGGTACCGCCACCGAGGTCGAAGACCAGGATGGTCTGGTCGTCCTTCTCCAGGCCGTAGGCCAGGGCCGCGGCGGTAGGCTCGTTGACGATACGCAGGACGTTCAGGCCCGCGATCTCGCCGGCCTCCTTCGTGGCCTGACGCTCGGAGTCGTTGAAGTAGGCCGGAACGGTGATGACCGCGTCGACGACCTTCTCCCCGAGGTACGACTCGGCGTCGCGCTTGAGCTTCTGCAGGATGAAGGCGCTCATCTGCTGCGGGTTGAAGCCCTTGCCGTCGATGTCGATCTTCCAGTCGGTGCCCATGTGGCGCTTGACCGACCGGATGGTCCTGTCGACGTTGGTGACCGCCTGGCGCTTCGCGACCTCGCCGACCAGCACCTCGCCATTCTTGGCGAAGGCGACGACGGACGGCGTGGTCCTGGCGCCCTCGGCGTTGGTGATGACGGTGGGCTCACCGCCTTCGAGAACACTGACGACGGAGTTCGTCGTGCCCAGGTCGATGCCGACCGCACGTGCCATTTCAATTCCTCCAGCTGACTTGAGTGGAACAGGCTCAACAGTGCAGCACGGAAGAAAGCCTGTCAACAGACGTGAGTCGGCAGCGCTCAAGTTTTATATCGCGCTTATCGTCACTACGTCTCCACGGAGACGCCCGCAGGGCCACAGAGGGTTGCCTTCGCGACGCAGATCACCGGCCGGGCGGCTTCATGGGGTCCGGGAGAATGGGTAACCTCAGCGCAGACCCGAAAAGTTACCGCTTAGTAGTTCCGCTCAGTTTTCCGCTCTCGCAGGTTCGAGGAGCCACCCATGCAACTCGCCGCGATCATTGTGTCGCTGGTCCTAATCGCGGTCGGCGTCGCCCTGTTCGGCCGTGCCATCCTGCAGATCTACCGCTTCGTGCGGCTGGGTCAGCCGGTGCCCGCCGGCACCCGGACGGACGATCCGAAGCACCGCACGGTCACGGTGGCCAAGGAGTTCCTCGGCCACACCCGGATGAACCGCTGGGGCGTCGTCGGGGTGGCGCACTGGTTCGTGGCCGTGGGCTTCTTCTCCCTGCTGCTGACGATCGTCAACGCCATCGGCCAGCTCTTCCAGGCCGACTGGCTGATCCCGCTGATCGGCGACTGGCTGCCGTACGAGATCTTCGTCGAGTTCCTCGGCCTGACGACGACGCTGGGCATCGTGACCCTGATCGTCATCCGCCAGCTGAGCAAGCCCGGCAAGGCGGGCCGCAAGTCCCGCTTCGCGGGCTCCAACTTCGGCCAGGCGTACTTCGTCGAGGCCGTCATCCTCATCGTCGGCGTGTGCATCATGACGCTGCGCGCCCTGGAGGGCGTCCAGCACGGTGTGGACCACTACGAGATCGGGTTCTTCGCCTCGTACCCGATGATCGTGGCCTTCAAGGGGCTCAGCCTCACCGCGATCCAGAATCTGACCTACCTCGTCGCGGGGATCAAGATCGCGACGTCCTTCATCTGGATGATCACGGTCGCCCTCAAGACCGACATGGGCGTCGCCTGGCACCGCTTCCTGGCCTTCCCCAACATCTGGTTCAAGCGCGAGGCGTCCGGTGACGTGGCGCTGGGCGCGCTCTTGCCGATGACCAGCGAGGGCAAGGCGATCGACTTCGAGGACCCGGGCGAGGACGACCAGTTCGGCGTCTCGCAGATCGAGCACTTCTCCTGGAAGGGCATCCTCGACTTCTCCACCTGCACCGAGTGCGGCCGCTGCCAGTCGCAGTGCCCGGCCTGGAACACCGGCAAGCCGCTGTCGCCGAAGCTGCTGATCATGGCGCTGCGCGACCACGCGCACGCCAAGGCCCCGTATCTGCTCGCCGGCGGCGGCAAGACCGCGGAAGGCGAAGAGAAGGCGAGCGAGGAGCAGCTCAAGGACGTTCCCGCCGCCGCGCTGGCCGAGGCCGAGCGCCCACTGATCGGCACCCTCGAAGAGAACGGCGTCATCGACCCCGACGTCCTGTGGTCCTGCACCACCTGCGGCGCCTGCGTCGAGCAGTGCCCGGTCGACATCGAGCACATCGACCACATCGTCGATATGCGCCGTTACCAGGTCATGATCGAGTCCAGCTTCCCCAGCGAGGCGGGCACGATGCTGAAGAACCTGGAGAAGAAGGGCAACCCCTGGGGCCTGGCCAAGAAGCAGCGCCTGGCATGGACCAAGGAGGTCGACTTCGAGATCCCCGTCGTCGGCCAGGACGTCGAGGACCTCACCGAGGTCGAGTACCTCTACTGGGTCGGCTGCGCCGGCGCCCTGGAGGACCGCGCGAAGAAGACCACCAAGGCCTTCGCGGAGCTGCTGCACATCGCGGGCGTGAAGTTCGCGATCATGGGCGGCGACGAGAAGTGCACCGGTGACTCGCCGCGCCGTCTGGGCAACGAGTTCCTCTTCCAGCAGCTCGGCGCGGAGAACGTCGCCACGCTGAACGCGGCCTTCGGCGAGGATGACGAGGACGAGTCGACCAAGAAGCCGAAGTCCTCGAAGAAGATCGTCGCGACCTGCCCGCACTGCTTCAACACCATCGCGAACGAGTACCCCCAGCTGGGCGGCGAGTACGAGGTCATCCACCACACCCAGCTGCTCCAGCACCTCATCGACGAGGGCAAGCTGATCCCCGTCACGCCGGTAGAGGGCCTGATCACCTACCACGACCCCTGCTACCTGGGCCGCCACAACAAGGTCTACACGCCGCCGCGCGAGATCATCGCCAAGGTGCCGGGCCTGCGGAACGAGGAGATGCACCGCCACAAGGAGCGCGGCTTCTGCTGTGGCGCGGGCGGTGCCCGGATGTGGATGGAAGAGCGCATCGGCAAGCGCATCAACAACGAGCGCGTCGACGAGGCCCTGTCGCTCAACCCCGACATCGTCTCGACGGCCTGCCCCTTCTGCCTCGTCATGCTGACCGACTCGGTCAACGGCAAGAAGAACGACGGCAAGGCGAAGGAATCCATCCAGGTCGTCGACGTCGCCCAGCTGCTGCTGGACTCCGTCAGGACCCCCGTCGACCCGGCGGGCGACGAGGCGACGGAAGACGCCCCCGAGCCGGAGCCGGTGCAATAGCCGCACGGTGACGCACGTTGTCCGGCGGCCGGTCCCGTAGAGGTACGGGGCCGGCCGCCGGCGTTTTCCACAGGCCCGCGGCCGGCGTTGCGGGACGGCCGCCGCCGGGGAGCATCAGGGGCGGCGAATGGCGCCACGACGCACACGACAACAGCGCGACGAACGGGGTGGGGACGGCATGCGAGGACGGTCCGCCGTGGCAGCGGGGTGCGGGCTCGTGCTCGCCCTTCTCCTCAGCTCCTGCCATCCGTTCGCCCCCTCCGGTGCCGGCCGCCCCGCCGCCCGGCACCGCGCCTCCTCGCTCCCCGCCGCGCGCCCCGTCCCCGCCGGCCACGGCAGCAGGACCGCCCAGGACTTCAACGGGGACGGCCATCGAGACCTCGTCGTCGACAGCCTGCTGGCGCCCGCCGGGGGCCATGACGACGACCCGGGCATCGGCATCGTCTACGGATCGGCGCACGGACTCGCCCCGGCCATCCGGGAGTTGCTCACCCCGGCCCGGAACGCCGCGCCCACCGGCACCACCGTGCCCGCGTCCTTCGAGGCCGAGACCGTCTGCGATCTCGACCGGGACGGCTTCAGCGACCTCGTCGTCACCACCGACCCGCCGTACGACGGCATCGGCCGACCGCCCGTCCCCGTCCAGCTCCTCTTCGGCTCGCCGCGGGGCCTCGGCGCCGGCCGTGCCGTGCGGCTGCGCATCCCCGCCCGGGCCCGCTTCGGCAACGAATGGCCCGACCAGCCCGTCTGCGGCGACTTCGACGGGGACGGCGCCGAGGACCTGGCCGTCACCGCCTCCGGCCCCCGGATCAGCTACCTCCGGGGCCCGTTCACCCGCTCCGGCGCCCCCAGGGCGGCCGGCGCACCGGTCGCCGTTCCGGGCACCGCCCTGGCCGCCGCGGCCCCCCTCTCCTCCGCCGCCGACCTCGATCACGACGGCGCCGACGACCTCCTCGTGCGCGCCGCCGGCCCCGGCCGCCCGGCCCGCAGCCGTCTGGCGCTCGGCGGCCCCCGGGGCCCGGTCCGCGCGGGGCCGGCCGCGTATCCGCCCGGTTACGCCACGGTCTTCGGCCGCTTCTCCGCCGGCGGCCGGGGCCCGACTCCGGTCACCGCCGGCACCGACGGCCTGCTGTCCGTCGCCGGCCGCCCCGGCACGCTCCGCACGGACACGGGCGGCACGCCCACGCTCGCCGCCGCCGAGGTGACCGGCGACGGCTACACCGACCTCGTCATAGGCGGCACCCGCCCGGCCTTCCTCGCCGGCTCCCCGAAGGGGCTGTCCAGCACCGTGCACCGCCTCACGGTGCCCCGCCTCCCCGGGACCGGCCGCCCGCTCTCCACGGTCCTCGCCCTCACCGACTTCGACGGCGACCACCATGCCGACCTCGTACTGCTGACCCGGCGCGGCCACACCCACGACAGGGTGACGGTCCACCCCGGCGGCCCGTCAGGCCTCGCCCCGAAGCCCGCCCTCTCGTTCACCACGGCGGATTTCACGGCTCCCTGACCGGTTCATGACCACCACTCAGGGCCGCGGTGGCCGTGGGCGCACGACCGCCACAGTTCACGGCACATCCGACTCGCCGTCAGCACCCCGCCAAACCGCCCCGTGAACAATGCAGTTGCCCGCCCCCGAGGCGCGACCCGACCATGACGGCATGGACAATGCGGGCTCCCGCGCCGGCACGGGCACAGGCACGGCCACCGGCAGCGACACGGACACCAGCACAGCCAACGACCTCGGCCTCAGCACCGGCACCGGCACCGGCACCGGCACCGGCACGAACGGGACCATGAAAGTGAACACGAGCATGAACATGAGCACCGGCACCCCACCCGCTGCCGCCCCCGCCCCGCCCCTCACCATCCGGCTCGCCCTGCCCGTCGACGCCCCGGCGATAGCCGCCATCCACCTGGCATCGCGGCAGGTCACCATGCCCTATCTGCCGCCCCGGCGCCGTACCCAGGACGAGGTCACCCGCTGGATCCGGGAGATCGTGCTGCCGCAGTGTCACACCGTGGTCGCCGCCCGTGGAGCGGAGATCCTCGGCTATGCCAGCGTCCGGGACGAGCTGCTCGACCAGCTCTATCTGCGCCCTGACGTCCGCCGCGCCGGCATCGGCAGCCTGCTGCTCGCCGCGGCACAGCGCCACCGCCCGGCCGGCCTGTCCCTGCACGTCTTCCAACTCAACGCGGAGGCCCGGGCGTTCTACGCCCACCACGGCTTCCGCGTCGTGGCCACGGACGACGGCAGTGGCAACATGGAGAACCTGCCGCAGCTCACCCTCCGCTGGACGCCCCCTTCCGCCCCCCTCCCCCCTCGGGGAACCCCCTAGAAGACTCATGAAGATCTTGGAGTTCTGGCCCCGCCGCGTGAGCGGCGGGGCCAGACTGCTTGTTGTGGTGATGGGGGAATGGGCCGGGGAGACGGTCGGGCCGGATGTGTGGGAGACCTGCCGGGATTTGATCCCGGCGGGGAGTGTGTTCGCTTTCCTGGCCGAGCATCGCAGCACGCTGTTCGAAGCGGAGATGTTCGCGGACATGTACCCGTCGGCGAACGGGCGGCCGAGTATGCCGCCGCAGATCCTGGCCTCGGCGATCACGCTGCAGGCCCTGCACGGGCTGTCGGACTTCGAGACGGTCCAGGAACTGCGGTGCGACCTGAGGTGGAAGGCAGCCTGCGGACTGGGCCTTCATGACATGGCGTTCGATCCGTCGTTGCTGGCCTACTTCCGCCGCCGGCTGGCCCGTTCCGCCCGGCCGAACCGGGTGTTCGAGGCTGTGCGGGAGGTCGTGAAGGCCACCGGTGTCCTCAAGGGCAAGCACCGCCGGGCGCTGGATTCCACCGTGCTGGATGACGCGGTGGCCACCCAGGACACCGTCACCCAGATCATCGCCGCCATCCGGGCGGTGATCCGGGACGTCCCCGGGGCCGGCGAGGTGGTCGCGGTGCACTGCACCGCGCACGACTACAACGACCCGGGCAAGCCGAGGATCGCCTGGAACGACGAGCAGGCCCGTGCCGACCTGGTCGACGCCCTGGTCGGTGACGCGCTGCGGCTGCTGGGCCACCTGCCCGAGCAGCAGCTCGGCGAGAAGGCCGCGAACGCGGTCGGCATCCTGGCCCTGGTCGCGGGCCAGGACGTGGAGCCCGCCGAGGACTCCGACGGCCGCGACGGGCGCTGGCGCATCACCCAAGGCACCGCACAGAACCGGATGGTCTCCACTGTCGACCCCGAAGCCCGGCACGTGCACAAGACCCGCACCCACCAGCAGGACGGCTTCAAGGCCCACCTCGCCATTGAGCCCGAGACCGGGTTATACACCGCCGTCGCCCTGCGGCCCGGAGCCGGTCCCGAGCACCACGAGGCGATGGTCGGAATCGACCTGCTCACCGACGAGGACGAGCCCGTTGACGCCTTCGGTGACACCGCCTACTCCACAGGTGACGCCCGCCACAGCCTCGAAACCGCCGGTCACCGGCTGTTCCTCAAACCCGCACCGCTGCGGCCCGCCGTCCCTGGCGGCTTCACCCTCGACGACTTCGTCATCGACACCGTCGCCGCCACCGTGACCTGCCCCGCCGGACACACCGTCCCTTTATCCGCTCCCGCCGGGCAGCACCACCAGCGCAAAGCCTCGTTCAAGGACGTGTGCGCCGGATGCCCCCTTCGTGAGCGGTGCACCAAGGCCAAGGCCGGGCGGATCCTGACCATCCGTCCGCACCACGATCTGCTCGCCGCCGCCCGCCAGCAGGCCGCCACCGATCCCGACTGGCAGGCCGACTACCGGCGCTGGAGACCACCGGTCGAACGTGCCGTCGCCTGGCTCGTCCACCACGGCAACCGCAAACTCCGCTACCGCGGCACCATCAAGAACGACACCTGGCTCCACACCCGAGCAGCCGCCCTCAACCTTCGCCGACTGATCAACCTCGGACTCAACCGAACCAACGGAACCTGGCACCTCGCCCCGGCCAGCACATAGCCGGAGGGGCCGCCCGGCCTGCGGCCGAACGACCCCTCAGCAAGATCTTCATGAGTCTTCTAGGGGATGTCACAGGTCAGCAGCAAACCCCGCCCCGATCCCCCTGCTCCGCCACCGGATCCACGCGGACCAGGTACTTTCGAGTACGTGGCTGGATTCAGGATGGGTCGCGGACGGGATGCCCGCCCCGCGCAGAACGGACAGCAAGGGCAGCAGGGGCAGCAGGCCCCGTACGGACAGCAAGGGCCGTATGGGCAGCAGCCTCCACCGCCGCACGGGCAGTGGCAGCAGCCACCGCAGCAGTACGGCGGGCAGCAGCCGCAGCCGCACGGGCAGCACGGCGAGCCCGAGTACTTCGGCGACGGCGGCTACCACCCCCAGCAGTCCTACGCGCCGTACACGAACGACAACAACGCAGGTCACACCCAGCAGTTCAGCGTCGGCGAGGCGCCGGACGCCTACGGTGCACAGCCGGACGGGTACGACAACGGGCCCGACGGCGCGTACGCGGCCGGCGGCACCTACCGCGCGGGCCAGACCACCGCACCGCCGGCCGGCCCGAAGCTGCACTGGAAGCAGCTGCTGTCCGGCATCGTGCTGCGCCCCGACGCCACGTTCTGGCAGATGCGCGACCACGCGGTCTGGGCCCCCGCCCTCCTCGTCACCTTCATCTACGGCCTGCTCGCGGTCTTCGGCTTCGACAAGGCCCGCGCGGATGTGCTGAACGCCACGCTGTCCAACAGCATCCCCTGGGTGCTGATCACCGCGGTGATGTTCATCATCGGCAGTCTGATCCTGGGCACGGTCACCCACACCATGGCCCGCCAGCTCGGCGGCGACGGCGCCTGGCAGCCGACCATCGGCCTGGCCATGCTGATCATGACGATTACGGACGCGCCCCGGCTGCTCTTCGCCATGTTCCTCGGCGGCGACAGCACCCTGGTGCAGGTCCTGGGCTGGCTGACCTGGCTCGCCACCGGCTATCTGCTCACCTCCATGGTGAGCAAGTCGCACGACCTGCCCTGGCCCAAGGCGCTCGGCGCCTCCGCGATCCAGCTGGTCGCCCTGCTCGCCCTGCTGAAGCTCGGCACGCTGTGACGCTCGGCACGCGGTAACGCCCTGCCGGCCACGGGCGAGGGGCCCGCCCCGGAGCACCACGCTCCGGAGCGGGCCCCTCGCCGTACGGGTGGGCGTCCCCCATGGGCAGCCCCCCGTCCTACGCGAACCGCTGCCCGTCCGACCCGTCACACCCCCGCAGCCGCAGCGGTTCCTTCGCCGCGCCCAGCGTCAGGCACAGCGACGGCGCGGCGGCCGGCCGGATCGTGCCACCGGTCCGTACGAACTCCTGGTTGGCCGCGCCCGAGCAGTTCCACAGCACCAGACCGGCCCCGGCCTCGTAGCGGGCACCGGGCACGTCCAGGCACCGGTCCTGGGTCAGCTCCACATGCACCGACCGCCGCTCGGGGTCGTACCACCAGCCCTGGTTGCGCCCGCCGTGGCAGTCCCAGCCGCCGACCGCCGTCCCGTTGGCGCTCGCGCCGCCGGTCGCGTCCACACAGCTGCCCGTGGCGGCGTTCTTCAGCGGCCGGTACGCGTCGTCCCAGGCCCCCGCGTACAGCGTCGGCTGCCCGGTGCTCGCCGCGTCGGCGCAGGACGCCTCCCGCAGCCCCGACGCGTACAGCTGGGTCAGACACGAGGCGAACGCGCCGTGCCCGCGGGCGTTGGGGTGGAAGGACTGCCGCACCGAGTTCGCGTTCGGCGGGAAGGGGTTGGTGAGGTTCACCCACAGCCCGCGGGCCCAGGTGTCCTCCATGCACACCTCGTGCCCGTGGAACAGCCGGGAGGCGTCCAGATAGGTCGCACCCGCCTCCCGCGCGGCCTTCCGCATCCCCTTCTCGAACCCCGGCACCGCGGCATTGCGCCCCCAGCCCGCGTCGGAGGTGTAGCCCGTACAGCCGCCTGGCAGCTTCCCCGGGTAATGCGGGTTGTCCGTCACATCCGGCCCGATCGGACTCGGATACGACATCACCACGAGCCGGTAGTCACCGTCCGCGTACCCCGCGTCCCGCATCACGGTCCGCAGATCACCTACCGTCCGCTCGACCTTCGGCACCAGCGCGTCGACCCGCGCCTGCCAGCCCGGCTGGTACTTCTGCTCGCAGGTGCCCTGCAGCAGGAACCAGCGCTCCACGCAGTCCGTCATCACCGGCCCGAACTGCAGATCGTCGTTGGCGCCGGCCACCAGGAGCACCATCTTCAGCCGGGTGTTCCGGGCCGCGATGGCGAGACTGTCGCTCTGCACCAGCTCATCGGCGTACTGCTTGCTGCCACCGATCACGATGTTGCCGCTGGAGGCACCCGAGCAGGCGGCGTTGTAGGTCACGTCCGCCGCGATCCCGGTCCGGTGGATGGCCGAGTCCGGGGACCGGTGACACCAGTTGTCCGGCCCGTCGGTACCCGGCTCGTACGTCCCGACGCCCTCCCCCGAGATCTCACTGTCCCCCAGCGAGATCAACGAGGTCTTCCGCTCCCCGGCCGACCGCTCGGCCGGATCCCCGTACAGCCTCGTCGCCTCCCGCGCCCGGATCTTCTCCAGCCCGGGCGACAGCGGCTTGACGACCGCGGCCCCGCCCGGCCCGTCCCGCCCCACGGCCCCGGACGCGGCCCCCGCCCCGCCCGCCGCCACGGTGCACACCACCGTCAGCGCCGCCGCCGAGGTCACCACCACCGCCCGCAGCCGCCGCCCCGCACGCCACCCACGTAACGCCCCCCGCCCACGTCTCGCACGCACCATGGACACTCCCCTCCGGTCTGCTGTTACCGCGGGTTGTAGTCGCAGCCGGACCCGCACGGAACACCCGGAACGGGATTGGCCGGATCCGGCGCACAGCAGCGCACCCGACCGCCAACTCCTGTGCGGAGTACGACGATCGGGTGCCGAGGAAGGTGCATGCGCGGCGCGGGCAGCCGCCCGCCCGCCGCGGCTCAGGCGTCGAGTATCTGGCCCTCGCGCCGCACGACCGGCGGCTGGACGCTCCACGGCGAGGACCCAGCCGTGCTCGCGCCCCGGGTGGAGCGCGCCATGCGCGCACCGGATCCCTATGTGCGCCAGCTGGGGTTCGTGGCCGCGGGCGTCATGGCCCGCCTGTACACCACGCTCAGGCCAGGGATTTATGCCGCGATGTGTGCGGAAGGGCTCGGCGGCGTGGCCGACTCCGCCATCAGAGACGCGCTGACGTTCATCCTCTTCCGTGAGTTGCCGTAGTGGATGAGGAGGTTGGACCTGTGGCTGTTGGTACGCAATACACCGTGGAGAAGCGCCTGTTGCGGCTCCAGGAGTTCATCAAGGAGGCGGGGGCGCGATGAAGGGAGCCCTCGGGAGGGCACGAAGGAAAGGCCGCTGACGCGGCTCCGTCACGCCGCCACCGCCGGCATGGTCCTTGGCGAAAACCTGGGCCCCGCCCTGGTCGGCGTCACTTGGCTTGGCGACCGCACCCGCGACGGCCTGACCCCTCTGGCCGTCACCGGCTTCTGGCGGTGACGGGCGCCCTGGCCCTGACCTGCTTCGGGAGGCGCCGGTGGACGGCACGGACACCGGCAACGGGCCGCGTACGGGGGCGGAGGCGGAGGGACGGCGGACCGGGGCGGCGGGGGATCCCTGAGGGGATTTCAGCGGGCGACCTCCACTTCTGGCCGATCCTGACCAAAAGACGCACCGCTGGCCCTACCTAGACCACCTATTTACCCACACCTTGCGCCCCCTTGAATATTGCCTGGTCAGCTGCTGCGAGGTTTCGACATGGGGGAGCAGTATGGCGATCGAACTGCCCGGTCAGGTGGTTTCGTTCCTTCAGTTCATCGGGGTGAACTGGCCGAACATCAATGAGGACAAGGTCCGCGAATTCGGGTCTCACGTACGGGATTTCGCGCAGAAGGTGGATGACACGCACAAGGACTCCACTGCCACGATCAAGCAGCTGGAGGACGTCTACCAGGGCGCGTCGTACGAGGCGTTGCTGGCCAAGTGGGGCCAGATGTCCGACAGCCACATGACGGAGCTGGTCAACGCCTGTCATGTGGTGGCCGACGCACTGGACCTCGCGGCCGACACGATCGTGGCGATGAAGGTGGAGGCGATCGCCGAACTGACCGTGCTGGCCATCACGTTCGTCGCCGACCAGGCCGCCGCCGTCGCCACCCTCGGCCTCGCCGAAGCGGCCGAAGCCCTGGTCGTCGAAGCCGCCGAAAAGCTCATGGACTACCTCGTCCAACAGCTGGAGCAGTACATCATCGGCCAGGTCATCGAAGCGGCGGTCAATCCCCTCGTCGAGACCGTCGGCAAGGCAGTGAGCGGGCTGCTCTTCCAGGCCGCCGAGTCCGCTCTCGGCGTCTCCGCCGGTGGAGGCGGGGGGCGTGCCGGCGAGAGCTTCTCCATTCACCCGGAGGCGCTGCAAGCACGCGCGGAAAAGCTGCACGCACATGCACGGACGGTGGCCGGGCACGCCGCCGAATTCCAGACCAAGGCCGCGGGGGCGAGCTTCGAATGAGCAATCCGATCGTCAAGGCACTGGAGCACGCCGCCGAAAAGCTGGGCAAGACCCTCGGCAAGGACGCGGGCAAGGCCGTCGAGGACCTGTACCACGGCACAGGTCAGCGCATGAAGAAGGTCGCCACCAACCACGCCGAGAACGACGCCAAACAGGCCGCGGAATTCGGCAAACACCTCAAGGACAGCAAGCAGGACATGCCGCACGCGCCCCACGGCACGAGCGGAGGCGGGCACCCGTCCGGTGGTGGGCAATCCGGCGGCCGGTCCGGCGGAGCCCACGAGCAGGCCAAAGCCGACCACGAGAACGCCAATACCCGCCAGGAGAAGGGGATGTGCACCGATGGCACGGACCCTGTCGACCTCGCCACGGGCCGGGTATTCCTGACCCAGACCGACATCTCCCTCCCCGGCGCCCTACCACTGGTCTTCACCCGCAAATACGAGTCCTCGACACGCATCGGACGCCACATCGGGCCGTCGTGGTCCTCCACCATCGACCAGCGCCTGGAGATCGACGCCGACGAGGTCATCTTCGTCACCGAGTCCGGGATGCTGCTGCGCTACCCGATACCCGAGACCGGCGAACGCGTACTGCCCCAGCACGGCCCGCGCTGGCCCCTGATACGCACCGTCCAGGACGACTGGGCCGTCCACGACCCCGAGACCGGCCAGACCCGCTACTTCGCCGATGCCGTGCACACCCCCGGCCTGGCCCTGCCGGACGAGATCTCGGACCGCAATGGACAGCGGATCACCTTCGACTACGCCGACGAGACCGGCATCCCCTACGCGATCCGCCACAGCGCCGGCTACGAACTCAAGCTCACCTGCGACGAGAACGGCCGCCTCACCGCCCTGCACCTGGCCGGTGCCGCCGACGACGGCTCGGACCAGCTGATCCGCTCCTACGGCCACGACGAGGACGGCAATCTCACCACCGCCACCAACTCCACCGGCGCCGTGACCCGGTTCGAGTACGACACCGACCACCGCATGACCGCCTGGGTCGACTCCAACGACTCCCGCTACGAGTACAGCTACGACGAACGCCACCGCTGCACCGCCCAGTCCGGCATCGAGGGGCACCTGGCCAACCGGTTCGCCTACGGCGAGGTCGACCTCGAGACGGGCCACCGCACCACCACACGCACCAACGGCGAAGGCTTCCCCACCCGGTACCTCATCAACGACCGCCTCCAGGTCATCGCGGTTACCGACCCTCTGTACAACACCACCCGCACCACCTACGACGCCCACGACCGCCCGCTGCAGATCACCGATCCTCTCGGCAACGCCACACACCTCACCTACGACGAGGACGGCCACCTCGTCTCCATCATCCGCCCGGACGGCTCCACCAGCACCGCCACCTACACCGACCTCGGCCTCCCAGCCGAGATCACAGGACCCGACGGCCTCACCCTCCGCCAGGAGTACGACACCAAAGGCAACCGGATCGCCGTCACCGACCCCACCGGCCACACCACCCGCTTCACCTATGACGAACGTGGTCATCTCACCTCGGTCAGCGACCCGCTGGGAAGCACTACCCGAATCGAGTGCGACGCGGCAGGGCTCCCCCTCACTGTCACCGACCCTCTCGGTGCCGTCACGACATTCCGCCGGGACACGTTCGGCCGCGCCACGTCCGTCATCGATCCCCTCGGTAACACCACCCATGTCCGGTGGACCCCGGAAGGACAGCTCGCAACCCGCATCAATCCGGACGGCACGCAGGAAGCCTGGTCCTACGACGGCGAGGGCAATTGCACTGCCACCACCGACCCCCTGGGTCAGGTCACCACCTTCGAATACGGCCACTTCGACCAATTGAAAGCGCGCACCGACCCGGACGGGGCACGCCACGAGTTCGTGCTTGACACCGAACTCAAGCTTATGAAGGTCACCAACCCTCAGGGCCTGACCTGGCGCTACGAGTACGATGAGGCCGGGCGCCTGATCTCTGAAACGGACTTCGACGGGCGCACTCAGACCTACACACAGGACGCGACGGGCCGGCTGACCTCCCGCACCACCCCGCTCGGCCACACGATCCGCTTCACCCACGACGCACTGGGCCGCACAACCGCCAAGGACGTCAACGGCGAACTCACCACCTTTACCTACGACGCCGCCGGCCATCTGACCCAGATCACAGGACCGGACAGCGAACTTACCTACACCCGCAACGAGTCCGGCCGAGTCGTTGCCGAGACGGTGAACGGCCACACCACCACCTTCACCTACGACGCCCTTGGCCGCCGAAAATCCCGCACCACCCCAACCGGCGCGGTGAGTGCCTGGACCTACGACGCAGCCGGGCAGCGCACGAGGCTTGACGTCTCCGGCCGCACTTTGGCTTTCGAGCACGATGCTCGCGGCCAGGAACTCTCCCGCACCCTCGGCGATATCACCATCGCCAACCAATTCGACGCCCTCGGCCGCCTCACCGACCAGCACGTCACCTCAGCCGCCAAAACCATCCAGCACCGCGCATACACCTATCGCGCGGACGGCAACCTCACCGGCATCGACGACCACCTCAATGGCCCCCGTCTCTTCGAGCTCGACGCCGTCGGCCGGGTCACCACCGTCTCCGCCCACAATTGGACCGAGAGCTATGCCTACGACTCAGCCGGAAACCAGACCCACGCCACCTGGCCCGACCGTCACCCAGCCCCCGAAGCCCGAGGCGAGCGCGCCTTCACAGGCACCCGCATCAACCGCGCTGGAGCCGTCCGCTACGAATACGATGCAGCCGGGCGCACCACCCTGCGTCAGAAGACCCGCCTCTCCCGCAAGCCCGACACCTGGCACTACACCTGGGACCCCGAAGACCGCCTGATCGCCTGTACCACTCCAGACGGCACAACCTGGCGCTACTGCTACGACCCCCTCGGCCGACGCACCGCCAAACTACGTCTCACCCCGGACTGCCAGAGCATCGCCGAACAGGTGAACTTCACCTGGGACGGCACAACCTTGTGCGAGCAGACGACCCTCGTCTACGGAGACCCCAGGCAAACGACCCTCACCTGGGACCACGAGGGGCTCACCCCCCTGACCCAGCGCGAACGCCGCACCACATCCCACGCCCCGCAACACGAGACCGATCAGCGCTTCTTCGCCATCGTTACCGACCTCGTCGGCACCCCCACCGAACTCCTCGACGAAGCCGGCACCATCGCCGCCCGCACGCGCACCACCCTGTGGGGCACCACTACCTGGAATACGAGCGCCACCGCCCATACTCCCCTTCGCTTCCCCGGTCAATACTTCGACCTCGAAACCGGCCTTCACTACAATTTCCATCGCTACTACGATCCGGAAACTGCTCGATACGCCACCCCCGATCCACTCGGGCTCACCCCTGCACCCAATCCGGCGACTTACGTCCACAACCCGTATATATGGAGCGACCCACTCGGGCTCGCCCCAGAATGCACGGTAACGGTATACCGGAAGCAGGATACTTCGATTCCGGAAACCATGCGTCTCACGGTCAACGAAAACGGGGATGTCTCACTTTCAGGGAGTGGCGCCCTCTACCTCAACATGACTGGCGACATTTCTCACACGGAAGCGTTCAAGGGAAATCAGATCGTCGCATTCGATGTCCCTAGGTCCTTCGTCAACGAAATCGACCGTGACTCCCTACCTCAACGTAAACCCAGCTGGTGGGAAGGTAGTGCCCGAGACTGGAACCGAGCACTCAAGGTTGCGCCCGATCAGTCCGACGGCCCAGGGTTGTTCGGCCTTCCGGATAACACCAAACACGGAAGGAATTACTTCGACGCGCTCAGGAACGCAATAATCCCGGGGTCCGGTAGAGTGATCGATGCCAGTTAACATGAAGAGGAACCCATGAACCGCTACGACCCGACGGATGAACTATCACGTTTGCGAGCGCGCCCGACGCAAGAACCCATCAAGCTGATGGGACTTCTGATCGTGGCCCCTGCATGCAACTCCGCAGAATACACAGCACGCTTGCGAAGCCTTCTTTCCGAAGCCATCGAAATCTCCCGTGAGGCAGATTTCGATGAGGAGGATGTCGCACCTGATTGCCTCCCATCTTGGTTCTTGGCTCTCACCAACGGGCATCCGGAAGGTGTCGATGACGATCCCGTCGGCAGTGAAGGGAAGAGCCGGTATCTCGCAGCTCGGGATAATCGCCCGTGGGAGGCTGTGGAGTGGATCTACACTTTCGACCCAGAACTCCGTTCCTGGTCCTGGTGGGACGCCACCGAAGACGACCACGGAAATGTCAGAATCTGGATCGACACCAAAGGGGAGCCGCGCGTTCCCATGGAAGAGCTATGGTGGGCGGTTTACTTGGCGGGCGCCCGCAATGTCGAGCCCATGTCATTGGAATACGCTGAAGTCTGGCGCCGGCAGGCGAGCCTCCCAGCAGATACCTAAGGGATTGCCCGGAGTGAGAGGAGTGGAGGCTGGCATCCGCGGCAACGGACATGGTGCGGTGAAAGGCAATCGCCCTCTCGCCAAGGCACGCCGGTGAAGGCAGCCTTGACGGCAACGACGGCACACGGGCGCTCACAGCAACGAGCCGGAGACACGCTCGGCGGACCCTGGATGGACGCCGCACGGCCCCGGATCGGAAGGTTGCAGGTTCGAATCCTGCCGAGCGCACAGCACGCCTGGGCCCCAGCGAGGATCACCGGGACCCAGGCGTGTGTGTTGCTAACGTCAGAAGATCACTCCGCACAGGATCCGACCAGCAGCGAAGATCTTCCAGTTCAAACGAGTTCTACAGCGCGTCCTTCGACGGGGTGATCGGTATGCCAGACTTACGACATGGAGGCAACACAGACCAGGGGAAATTGATCCACTCGTCGGGGCGCTTCCACACGTACTCGCACTTCACCAGCGAGTGCGACTTCTCATAGATCACCGCGCTGCGGACCTCCGCCACGGTGCCCTGGCAGAAGTCATGGACGAGCTTGAGCGTCTTGCCGGTGTCCGCGACATCGTCGGCGATCAGCACCTTCTTGTCCGAGAAGTCGATCGCGTTCGGCACCGGCGCGAGCATGACCGGCATCTCCAGGGTGGTCCCCACCCCCGTGTAGAACTCCACATTCACCAGGTGGATGTTCTTGCAGTCCAGCGCGTACGCCAGGTTGCCGGCGACGAAGACGCCGCCGCGGGCGATCGACAGCACGACATCGGGCTCGTACCCGTCGTCGGCGATCGTCTGCGCCAGCTCGCGGATCGCCCCGCCGAACCGCTCGTACGTCAGGTTCTCCCGCACGTCACTCACGTATCTCTCTCAGACCTTCTGTGTCCACGCCCTGCCACGCGCCCGCCCTGTTGAGCGCGCCCCACACCGACGCGGCCGTGTCATACCTGCGAACGGTGAAAGTTCTTGAACGACCGGGACGGCGTCGGACCGCGCTGCCCCTGGTAGCGGGAGCCGTACTTCGCACTGCCGTACGGGTGCTCGGCCGGCGAGGTCAGCCGGAACATGCACAGCTGCCCGATCTTCATGCCCGGCCACAGCTTGATCGGCAGCGTGGCGACATTGCTCAGCTCCAGCGTCACATGACCGCTGAACCCCGGGTCGATGAATCCGGCGGTCGAGTGCGTCAGCAGCCCCAGCCGCCCCAGCGAGCTCTTTCCCTCGAGCCGGGACGCAAGATCATCAGGCAGCGTGACGACCTCGTACGTCGAGGCCAGCACGAACTCGCCCGGGTGCAGGATGAACGCCTCATCGCCCTCGGGCACGACCTCACGGGTCAGGTCGCTCTGCTCGACGGCGGGGTCGATGTGCGGATAGCGGTGATTCTCGAACACCCGGAAATAGCGGTCGAGCCGCACGTCGATGCTGGACGGCTGCACCATCGATACGTCATAGGGGTCGATGCGCACCCGACCAGCGTCGATCTCGGCCCGGATGTCCTTGTCTGAGAGAAGCACGAGGACGAGGATACGCGCCCGCCCGACCCCCCTCACACGACGAGGGCCCGGCCCCCACCAGGGAGACCGGACCCTCAACCACTCCACGTCGCTTCTGCCTGTTACTTCCGCCGGCTTCTTCTGCTCGCCGCTGCCGCTCTACCGATCACTACCGATCGCTACCGGCCACTACCGATGGCTCCCGATCGCTCACTACCGCTTCGCGTACGCGACGGGCACCGAGTGCCGCAGCCGAGCACAGCGCGGGCAGCGCAACAGCCGTCCGGGACCGAGCCGGTCGGTGGTCTGCATCGGGAACGAAGCGGTGCTGAACACGTGGCCCTCGGCACAACGTACGACGGTGCGCTCCATCAAGTCCCTCTCCCAACTGCGTGGACAACAAAAGCCACATTAGGGGATGAACTGGGCGCCCTCGAAGGCGGCACTCCGACGCCCCACCGTACGCCTCAACTCCCGCACCCCGCACCCACATCCCACCCCGGCCGTCACCCGCAACACACCCCCCGGCACCACACCCCGACACCCCACCCGGGCACGCCAAATGCACCGCGAGGCGGCGATGGGGTAGAGTGTGCGGCGATGATCCGCCCTCGATACGAGGCGGGATTACGCGGGTGTAGTTTAATGGTAGAACATGAGCTTCCCAAGCTCAGAGCGCGGGTTCGATTCCCGTCACCCGCTCCATAGTTGAGGCCCAGGTCAGCGACCTGGGCCTTGTTTGTTGTCTAGACCGGGCTAGGCGTCGCGCACCAGATCCGCACCAGAAGGCTCGCCGGAAGGCTTCTGGCGAGCCTTGCTGCGAGCGGCTCGCACGAGATCGTCCAGCCCGCTCGCGACTTCCTGTTGCCTCTCAAGATCCGAGTGCTGGTAGATCAGCGCGGCCTTCTCCGACGACTGGCCGGCGCGGACCATCGTGTCCTTGAGGGTTGCCCCGGATCTGGTCGCCAGGGTGTGACCGGTGTGACGAAGGTCGTAGAAGCGAAAGCCCTCCGGCAGGCCGACGAGCGCACGAGCCTTGCGCCATTTCCGCCCGAAGGAGGACCGCCGAAACGGCTTGCCCTTCTCCCCCACGAACAACAGCCCCTCCGGCTCCTTCTCCGCGTACCAGTCGAGGTGACGTCGGAGGTCGGTCCAGAGAAAGGCCGGCAGGACCACAAGTCGCTTGCCCGCGTCCGACTTGGTGTCTCCAGGCGCACGGCGACCGGTCGTCAGCTCGGGGGCAGCCATGCGGACGCGAATGGTCATCGCGTTCAGGTCCACGTCCTTACGACGCAGCTCAGCCTGTTCTTCCGGTCGCATGGGACCGTACGCGCCGAGGAAGACCATCAGCCGCCAGCGAGGCCCGAGGGCGTTGGCGAGCGCGTCGACCTGGTCGACGGTGGCGATCTGGCGTTCGGCGGACGACTCCTTGCCGGCGCCCCTGATGCGGCAGGGGTTGCGGCGGATCAGCTCGTCGTCGACCGCGGTTTCCATGATGGCCTTGAGCAGGCGGTAGGACTTGGCGATGGTCGTAGCCGCACCCGTAGACGCCAACCGCTCGGTACGCCACGTACGGACGCGTGGGGCCGTGATCTCGTCAAGGTCCAAGCCCTCGAAAGTGGGCAGGATGTGCAGCCGCAGGAGCCGCCGGTACAGCTCGTCAGTGGTGGCGGAGAGGCCCCGCTCGCCCACCCACTGGAGTGCGTACTCCTTGAAGTTCACCGCACCCGCGTCCGGGTCCTGCCAATCCCCACGCGTGAGATCGGCTTCGATCTGTGAGAGCCAGACCTCGGCGTCCTTCTTGGTCTCGAAAGTCTGAGGTGCGCGGA
Source organism: Streptomyces sp. NBC_01454 (assembly GCF_036227565.1). Lineage (NCBI taxonomy): Bacteria > Bacillati > Actinomycetota > Actinomycetes > Kitasatosporales > Streptomycetaceae > Streptomyces > Streptomyces sp. NBC_01454. Next base: position 4,331,163 of record NZ_CP109460.1, on the reverse strand, counting down.
ACTCCTGCCCGTCCGGTCCCAGGTAGCTGGCGGTCCAGCGGCCAGACCGGTACTGACGCACCGAGCCGAAGCGCCGGCGGTTGCCTTTCGCGTTCCCCATCAGGCAGCCCTCCCGAGACGTGAACGACGACGGACGGGCTGAACGGTGTGCCCCTCGATATACGCCGCCAGGGCGCTCTCTTTGATGCGTACGTGGCTGCCGACCTTGACGAAGGCGATCCGGCGCTCGGCGATGAGGCGGCGCGGGAAGCGTGCGGTGGTGCCGAGACGTTCGGCGGCTTGGTCGACCGTGAGCAGGGAGTCGGTCACGATCGCTCTCCTTCCTGGGCAAGGGCTTCCCGGGCTGTCTCACGGTTGAGTTGGAGGCCGCGGGCGATGGTGGCGGCGAGGGCTGACTCGCCGGGGGTGTGGCCGTGGCCGACGTACTGCCAGTCGGTCAGGACGAGGACGGTGTCCGGCTCCGGGGGTTCGAGGCCGAGGGCTTGGCGTTCCTGGGCGGCGCGGAAGTCGGCGCGGGCCGCGCGCAGCTCGCCGAGGGTGACCGAGTAGCGGCGGGACTTGGAGGAGAAGTGGCCGCGAAAGCCGAGCATGTGGGCCCAGGCCCAGAGGCGACGTTCCGGGTAGAGCGGGTCCAGGGTTTTGCACGCGGTGATCAGGCGGCGGGTGTGTTCGGGGATCTGGTGGTGGTCCAGCTCGGTGAGTTCGCCGATGCGCCGGTCGAGGGTTCCGGTGGTTTCGGCGGCTTTGGTCGCGTACTTCGCGACGTAGGAGGCCACGGCCTGTTCGGTGATGTCGGGGCCGTCGTCGAAGGCCTTGACCGGCCGTACGTCCAGCTGTGTGCCCCAGCGGAAGGTCCGGGTGGGCTGGTCGCCGGCGGCCGGGGCCGTGACCGTGGTGTAGGGGTGCGCGGCGGCGGCTCGGATCGCGTCGGTCAGGAGGTCGACGTTTGCCCAGGACGGCGGCGGTGTTCCGGGGCCGTCCGGTCCGTCGATGCGGATCACCGCGTGGAAGTGGAGGGCGCCGCGCTTCTGGAACTCGGCGACCTTGCCGTATGAGAGGCGGGCCGATTCTTTGAGGTCGCGTTGGGTGAGGCCGGCGCGGGCGGCCAGTTCGCGGCGGAGTCGGGTGGTGAAGCGTTGCCAGAGGTCGCCTGCGTGGTTGTTGAACAGGACGGCGGCGGCGTAGTCGTACGTCTCGGGGTCCAGGGCGGTGCCAAGCGCCGGATCATCCGTGCGGTGCTGTGTGCCGCAGCGGCAGATGCCTCGGTCGGGCCGGTTGTGCACGGGGCCGAAGGATGGCGCGGTGAGGGTGGCGAAGACGCGGGGGTGGTCCCGGACGGCGGCGGGGATGTCTCGGCGGTCGTCTCCGGCCAGGCCGGCGCGGATGAGGTGGTAGGTGTCCCCGGCGTACGTCCAGGCGCAGGCGGGGCAGCGGGAGGCGCGGCGGTTGCCACAGGCGAGGCGGAGTCGTCCGCTGGGTTCGGACTCGGTCGAGTAGTGGTGCAGGGTCTCGCCCGACGTGCGGTCCTTGGCGAGTGTCCAGCCGGTGAGGTGGATCGGGTCGGAACAGCCGCCGGTGCGGTGGATCTGGTCTGCCCAGCGGTCATAGTCGGGGGCCGAAGCCACCCTCAGCAGGTCGCCGAGGGTGGTCGGGTCGAGGAGCGTGTCAGGCACGGGCGACCTCCCGCGTACGGGACGGGCGGGCGGCGGTGCGGTCCGTCATGATGGGGCTTCCTTCCGGATCTGTGGTTCGGACGGAGCACGGCTCCCGGGCGGCGGAGACTTGGCGGTTGAGGCCGCCCGGGGGCCGGTCAGCGGTGCGTGCGCTCGGAGGCGAGCAGCGAGCGGAGGACGACCGCGCAGACGGCGACGGACACCCCGCTGATGGCGACCGCCAGGAGCATCGAGACCAGGACGGCGCCGACGACCAGGACCACGGCCGTGCCGCCGCCGACGAGGGCGAGCGCGGTGCCGGGCGTGACGTGAACCGCGGGGCGGGTCGAGGACTGGGCGACCGGGCCCGGCGGTGGGGTGCGCCGCACGGTGGCGGTCGGTTCGACGACGGACGGGATGACGAGTCCGGTGGGTGTCGGGTTGGTCGGGACCTTGGGGTGGAACATGACGGATCTCCCTTCCGTGGGCGTTACTTGACGGCCGTGTCGATGGCGGAGGACAGGAAGCTGTCGGCGAGGAGGTAGCCGCCGAGGAGGAACACGGCCACAAGCCACCAGGGCGGGCGGATGAGCTTGATACCGAGGTAGCCGACGGCGATCAAAGCGAGCCAGAGCGGGACGTCCATGGGGTCTCCTCAGTCGTTCAGCGGACGGTGCAGCGGTGGGCGCGGGCAGCGAGCTGGGCGGCCGAGCGGCTGGAGAAGTCGGCGGACCATCCGCAGCGGTCGGCGGTGCAGACGGCGGCGTGCTTGGTGCGGCCGTGGCGGTCGCGGTAGGTGCCGATCTGTACGGGGCCGATCCGCATGACGGAGTGGAAGTGGTCGCGGGCGGGCATGTCAGTTGCTCTCCTTTCGGGTGGTCGTCGGGTCGGGGTAGGCGGCGCGGATACCGGCCGCGGTGGCCGGGTCGGCGGTGCGCTGGACGGCTTCCTCGGCGAGCAGGTGGGCGAGGTAGGGCCGGTCGGCGGCGGTCATCTCGCGGGCGCTGTCGAGGTAGTCCGCGGCGGTCAGGTCGGCCGGGTCACGGGTCACGGAGTTCCCTTCCTGGTCAGGTGAGTTGGGCGGCGATGGAGTCGGCGAGCTGGGGCGGGACGCCGAGGCGGGCCCGCAGGGTGTCGGCGTCGATCCGTTCTCCGGTCCGGGCGCGGTGCTCGTCGGCGACCTTGCGGGCGTGGGCGACGAGCGCGGCCGGGACGGGCGCAGGTGCTGGTGCAGGTCGAGGCGGTTCGGTGGGTGGCTCAGTCGCAGGAAGGTCGGCGCCTTCCCACTCGGGCGGACTGGCCGGAGGCTCAGCGGCCGCGACCGACGCCGGGGCGGGGGTCGGTGCCAGACTTGTGTCGGCCGGCGACGTGGGATCGGCGGCTTCGGCCGTGCTCCGGGTGTGGGCCAGCAGGGTTCCGCCGAGGAAGGCGAGTGCCGGCCACCCGGCGATGCCGAAACGGAGCCAGGCGGGTGGGTGCCGGAGGTCGAGGAATCCGGCGGTTGCGACGTTGGCGCCGAGCGAGGCCACCAGGGCGATCAGGAACCAGCACCAGGCGAGCCGGGACGGGCCGTCGTTGCGGAGTCGTCGCCAGGCCGCGACCAGCAGCAGGTCGACGCTGATCGGGTAGGCCCACGCCTTCCAGCCGTCCTGTCCGGCAGCGGCGGCCAGGTCGTGGAGGTGGGCGAAGGAGAGCGCTCCGGCGATGACGGCTTGTACGAGAACGGGGTCCGGGCGGATGCGTCCCATGACGGTTCTCCTTCCGGGATCTGGCATGGAGGGGGTAGGGAACTGGCGCGTCGAGGGGGCGCCGACCTTTGAGCGGGAGGGTCAGGCAGTCGCGGAGGACGCCTTGGCGAGCCGCACGGCAGTCGAGGCCGGCGGGGCGACGGCGGGCCGGAAGGGCGCGAGCGCGGGCGGGTCCGGCGTGCGGTCGGCGTACTTGTTGCAGAGGTTCACTGCTTCGCGCAGTGAGGTGTGCGGGGCGCGGATGCGTGACCAGCCACCGGTCGAGTCACCGGCGACCGCGATGCCGGGGGCGTTTGCGGGTATCTGGATGGCGGCCAGTGCGGCGTCCGGGGAGATGTCGCCGAAGGCCATGTTGGCGCTGGTCTCGTCGTTGACGCGGTGCACCGTACGGCCGGTGAGCTGGGCTCGGAGCATGGTGATGCCCTTGCCGAGTTCGGAGCCGAAGCGCTGGCCGCAGATCTCCAGGTAGATGCCTGCGGCGCGGCCGAGCTGGGCCAGGCGGACGAGGGCGGTGATGATCCGGTCCCGGCGCTTCTCCTCGTCCTTGCTGGCGAAGAGGGCGAGTTCGGACACCTCGTCCACCAGGACCACGACGGGCGTGGGACGCAGGTCCTCGGCCAGGTCCCAGATGTCGGCGGCGATCTCCGCGTCGGGGACGTTCACGCTGATGCGCTGTTCCTCGCGGACGAGTTGGTAGACGTACTCCATGTGCGAGACCAGGGCTTCGAGCAGATCGAGTGCGGTGTCCTGGTTGTCGGCGAGGGCGGAGAAGCGGCGAGCCAGCGGGAACAGCTCGACGCCCTGCTTGCAGTCGATGCCGACGAGCGCGACGTCCTGGGCGGCGAGGCCGGCCACGAGGTTGCGTTGGTAGACGGACTTGCCCGACTCGGTGGCCCCGATCGTGAGCCCGTGCGGGACGATCCGGTAATCGCGGTAGTGGACCGCCCCGTCCTCGCGCAGTGCGACGGGCACACGCATCGGAGTGCGGTCGATCTTGGTGGGCATCTGTACGCGCTTGAGCACGTCGTAGCCGGTCATTCGCAGTTCGACGACCCCGGAGCGGATCTCCCGGGCGGTGATGCCGTACATCCCGAAGGAGTGCCGGAGCCGATCGGTGGCGGCGGAGACATCGAATGCGTCCTGGCCGGGCCGGAGTTTGAGCCGCAGGACGAGCCCGGTACGGGTCGGCCGGAGACGGAGAATGCGTGGGGCGCGCGGCTCTGGGGCCGGGCGGTCGGTCATGCGGGCGAGTGCGAGCCGCCAGCGCGAGGGCGGGACGGTCAGGCCGCAGGCGTCCATGACCGAGGCGTACCGGGCTAACACCCGCAGCGCGGCGAGGACGACCCCGAAGGTCATCCAGTACCAGGCGGGGCGCCGCCACCGCAGCACGAGAGCGGTGGCGACGACCAGCAGCAGTACGACCGAGAGGCGGGCCATGATCAGGCCGCCTCAGCCTGTGAGCCGCCGGCGGCGAGCGAGGTGACCGCCACGGCGCGGAAGGCGATTCCGTGCCGCTTCTGTCCGTTGAACTCGTTCTCCCAGGGACGGGCGATCAGGCCGGTCAGCGCCACCGGCGTGCCCATGGCCAGCTCATCGGAGACCCCGCTCTCGGGGACGGTGACGGACAGGATCTCCACCGCGTCGTTGGCGGCGAACATCACGTCCACGGTCATCAGCTTCGCCCCGGTCTCGGCATCGAGGGCGACCTCACCGGTACGGCGGTCCTTGACCTTGATCTGCGGCTGCTTCGCGACCATCACGGTCGCGGCGGAGGTGTCGACGGGGATCTGACGCACTACGGATCACTCCTCTATAGATGCTGAACTCCGTCACTCATGTACATGAGTGACATGAAGAAGAGTGCCCGACTCCTGTACATGAGTCAACCCGCCTCGACGAAGAAGTCGGGGCGGGCTGAGGAGAGTTGAGCGGGAGTCAGTCCGTAGCGGGGATGCGGTAGCTGAAAACGAACTGGTCAGCGGCCATGAGGGTGTCGCAGACCTCCACCACGCGGCCTTCGGTCGTCAGCGCCTCACGGACGAGATGCACGACGGGGGCACCGGGACTGAGCGCCAGCTCGCTCGCTTCGGCCTTGGTGGCCGACCGGGCCTGCAAGGTCTCGACGAACTCAGCGAACTCATGCCCGTGGTCTTCGAGTCGGGCGTAGATGCCGCCACCGCCGGGGTTCTCGGCGAAGAGCTCGGGGATGTCCTTCACCACGTCCCACGGCAGGTACGAGCTGGCCGTCTCGACCGGAGTGCCGTTACGGAAGTAGAGCCGCCGGCGGGCGAGGACCTGAGTGCCGGGCTCGACCCCGAGCCGCTCGGCCACCTCCTCGGGGACCTCCATGGGCCCGATGTACAGAACGCTGACCTTGGCCGTAGCCCCCGACTGCGCGGACTCCGCCAGATACGCAGCCTTGCCGCCCTGCCGGTGAGAGCGACGGAAGCGGTCGGAGGATCGGTGCCGCACCGGTGGCCGGTCCTTCACGATCGAGCCCTTGCCGTGGCGGGTCTCCACCAGACCGCTCGCACGGACCTCCACCATCGCCTTGCGGATCGTGCCGCCCGAGACGCCGTAGCGCTCGACCAGCTCCGATTCACTCGGCACCATCTCGCCGGGCTTGAGGACCCCAGCCCTGATCTGCTGGAGGACGTCGTCGGCGATCTGCACGTATCGAGGTACGGCTCTGCCCCCTCCTACCGCGGTTCCCATCGTTCTTCCCATCCTCCTATGCTCCTGTATATGAGTAACAGCGCTCCGGAAGCCCAGTCAACGCCACTGCATTCCGTGTCCGTGGCCGGAGTGGTGGTCCGCGAGGACGGCAAGCTGCTAACGATCCGGCGAGCCGACAACGGGGCCTGGGAACTCCCGGGCGGGGTGCTCGAACTCGAAGAGACCCCGGAGGCCGGCGTACGGCGCGAGGTCTGGGAAGAGACGGGCATCCACGTCGAGGTGGACGAGCTCACCGGGGTCTACAAGAACACGACGCGAGGCATCGTGGCTCTGGTCTTCCGGTGCAAGCCGGTCGGCGGCGAGGAGCGCACCTCCAACGAGTCGACGGCAGTCACCTGGCTCACGCCCGACGAGGTGGCCGAGTCCATGTCCGAGGTCTACGCGGTCCGATTCTTGGATGCCCTGGATGGGGCGGGACCTCACGTGCGGAGCCATGACGGCAAGCGACTGACGCCGATGCGATAGAACTTTCCCTACTTCATCAAGCGACTGACGCCGATGCGATAGAACTTTCCCTACTTCATCAAGGCTCGCTCCGCTCGCTACCCGGCCCCGCGGTAGGGACAGTTCAGGAGCACACCACACGTTGGCGCAGGAGCGCTGACGTTCCCGGCCTCCTGGAACTGCAAGCAGTCAGATCACAGATCAGAGGTGCCGCGCACAGCGCGGCGGCGCCGGCCGTCGCCGCCGCACGGCTCCCTCCTCGTCTCCGCCGCCGGGGCCGCGCGGCGTCGACGCCCGCGCCCACAAGGGGCGAAAGACCAGGCCGGGGGTGGGGCGGTCGGCTCCACGGCTTTACCCACCTCCCCGGTTCGGGTCCCGCGTCGAGCAAGACCAGGGGGCCACTCGTTCAAATTCCGGGCAGCTCACAAGCCTGCCCGAGTTGCCAGCCAGCGTATGGCCCCCTGATCATGCTCGACCCCAAACCGGGCAGGCCGCCGGCCAAACCCGCTCCACCGACCTCAGCACCGTATTCGGCTAGGCCTTCTGCCTAGTAGAGCCACACGAATTTAGGGACCCACCTGGACGCCAGCCCATAGTCCAGCAACACCGATAAGCGCAGCGCCGACGATCGCACCGACCAGCCCCGCGATCACCTGTTTACGCGTCTCAGCGCTCAGCCTGCGGGCCGTCCTTTGCCTATGCGGAACCACACGGACAGTACCCGTTTGATAGGCAAGCACAGTGTTTAGAACCCAAGTCGAAGCTGACGCCATCACGGCGATAGTGAGGGAAAATGGCCATCGACTGTGATCTATCACTACTAAAACGATGGCGGCTATAATGCCAGCTCCGAATAGCAGCACTTCACGAAAGTTATCGAAGAAGCAAAAGCCGCCTCGCCAATAGCGCCGGTTATTCACATAATCGCGAATGCTCAGCGCCACGGCCTGACCCTCAGCGTCCGACGATTGCGCCGTAACATCTGCCATGCGGTACCAGAGATCAACGGATATGAGGGGCTTCTTCAAGGCGAGACGGACTCGACGGAGTTCCTCTGATGACGCGTCTTCGAGGTCTTCAGGGAGTTCCGCAACAACCGATTCGCCGGCCGTTTCTACGTTAGCGGAGATTGATACCGGGAAAATCTGACCATCTCCGGTTTTCTTCGCTCGATCCTCAGCGGCGGTCTGGAGGGCCGCATAGATCGCCTCGATATGGTCCAAATATAGCCTGGCAGGCCCGAGGCGGTAGCGTATCAGCCCAGGATCCTGCGGTGGAATTTTGATCGTTCTCCGAAGTGCCGTTTCGCTGCTTCTCTCATAAGCTCAGGATCACGTCAGTCTCGATGCATTTCTAGCGCGATGCCTCCTCATGTGGCATCTTGAATGCAGCAACCGGGTGAATAATGAGCGCTGCGGTAGTGAAAAGCCTCCCGGCCCGGGAGAATTCGGCTGGCTTGGTGCTGATGTGCCCTTCCCCGGAGCGACGTCCGCGGCCGAAGTGACGTACAGCACCGAAGTACCGCAACCTCGGCAACCGGCCCAGTCCGGTAGTGATCCTCTGGCGAAGTGCAACAGCCGATATGACGGTTGCCGACCCACCCGCATAGAGCTATGGATCAGAAGGTCACACAGCGAGGGCCGGGCCGGCGACCCGCGATGTCGGTCCGACCCGTTGCGCGTGCCGATAGCCTCCGAGGGTGACTGCATCATTGCTCTGCCCGCGTTGTGACCAGGACTGGATCCGGCGGTACCGCTTCAAAGACGACGGCACGCCCTTTTCCCTGTGCGCGGAATGCGATTCCTTCTGGTGGCCTGGCGAGGCGAAGGAGGTTCGCACCGCGCGCTACCTCGACGATGTCGTAGCGGAGCGACTCGGCGACGAGAACCCATGGGCCACTCGCATCTGGGCCGATGTCATCGAGCCTGTTCCACAGGGCGGATGACATCCACGGCTGTCATCAACGGCAGCGAACAGCAGAGGCGTTGAACGGTCGAGCACGGCAACGCTGCCCAGAGCTAGACCCCTCATCGTCTCCACCCGGATCGAACTCCTAAAGCAGGTGTCGCGGGATCGGCGCGTCACCCTTCGCCGTACCGAGCGAACACCTCCTGTTGCTCGTCTCGCCAGCTCCAGTGACCCGGCCGGGAGAAGGGGAGGCTTCGAGCAAGACTGGAGAACTGGTCAGACGGCTCTCGGCTTGCCTTGTTCACCACGATCGCCGAGAGCATCGGGGCGCGTCCATCCTCGTTGCCGTAGAGGCAGACATCCTTGAGGAGGTAGGTCATAACCCCGCGGTGAGGTGGGATGGAGGCGAAGCCTTGCGTCACCAGCTCGGCGCTTAGCTCTCCATACGTGATGGCCTCGCCCTGCTGGGCCCGCTTTCGAAGGATCTCTACAGCCGCCTCGACCGCTGCCGGGTACTCTGGATCTTTGATCCTCGCTGCCCCTCCCACATCGCTTCTACGATGCCTAGCCTGAGCATCGTAGCGACTACGTGCCCGCCCGGACTCAACGACCAGCGTCCTAGACCACAATGACCTTGCAGCCGAGAGTTCGGAACGAAGACGTCATTGCTTTGCTCAATGTCTCGCCATCTCGGTTCCGCCGTCGAGGCTTGCTCTGACGGACGTCATCGAGCAGCGTGGCCGAGGCCAGCGGCGGCACAGCGAGACACGCACGCGCCTGATCGGTCAACGCACCCGCCGTCGTGGCTGACTGTCGTCGACTGAGGCTCAGACTTCCAAGACAGAGCTTCCGCCCAGGGTGCTTCGGGACGAACGGGCCGTGCCATTTGCGTGCCAGATCCTGCGGGGAACTACGGGGAATAACGGGGACTGGCCCGGGGGTGACCAAGGCTCCATCACCGTCCCGCCGCAGGTCAGTGCAGCATCTGCCGCCAGAGAACCCAAGCTTTCCAAGTTGATGGAACCGGGGGTGGTGCCGGCGGAAGGTAGTTGACCGACCTTCACGCTCATTGGTTGTCGATCCGTGGCCTCCCCGCTTCTTGGGTATGACAGTCAACATGGACTGGATTACTCCCGTGGGCACCATCGGTGGCGCAATCGTAGGTGTCAGCTCTGCCTTGCTTGCCGAACGCTTGCGGTGGCGCCGGGAACGTGATCAGCACTGGATCCAGCAGCGTCGGGCTGTCTACCAGGAGTTTGTGGTGGCTAGCAGTCGTGCTCACAGCCAGATGAGGGCCTCTGCCCTTAGGGCCGGCCTCTCCGAAAGAGAGCGCTTCAGCGAGATTCACCAGGCCATCGATAGTTCCCAACTGTGGCAACAGCGGCAGGCGTTGTCCCTTACTGCCCCACGCCACATAGTTGCGCTAGCTGCCGAGGTGACACAGGCGTTGGAGGCCATCAGAGACCTACTGATCGAGGATCCCTGCATCACTGGAGATCGTTTTCTTCACTTACGCGCCATGTACTGGCTGAAGAACGCAGACCTACGTGAGGCGATGCGATCAGACCTATGCATGAGCGGGCTTCCGGATCCTGAAGTTGGGCACTACCGAGGACCGAACCCGGTTTCGTAGGCGTTGCGCATCATGATGCCGCTGGCCAAGGAAGCATCCACGTAACTGCCTTGTCTACGACAGTAACGACGACCGCACCGCGCTAACCGCTCTGATCGGGAGACGGCTAACTGAGGCGATCAGCCAGAGCGGTCGACAGCTACGGCTGATCACGAACCCTACACGCGGGCGGCAGTGTTGCGGTACAGCAGCGAAGTACAGTAACCGCGGCGGCCTCAAGCGACTGACAAAGCCCCTGGAATGCCAGTTGATCAGGCCGAACGACCTCAGCGACTTTCCCGCCGGTAGTTCGCAACGAGGAGTCACCGTGCACCAGGCTTCAATGTGTCGGACTGCTGTCGAAACCTGTCTTCACCTACTCATCGCGCCGCGCGCTTGGCGACCAGCCGCCTGATGCCAGAGAAGGGGGACGTCGTGGCTGGGGCGGTCGGTTCCACGGCTTTAGCCAATTTGGCACGAGCTTCCCCCAACGTCGTGCTTTGCCGGGCAGGTCCACAGACTGCCCGACGCGCCGGAAGCTTATGGGGCCATGGTCCCTCGCGCCAAAGCAGGCTCCAGCCCAAAGCCGCTCCGCCGACCTCCGCTGTTCAGTCAGCGCTCCCAATCCTTCACGATGGGATCAAAAAGGACATCGCGCCACGGTCGTGCCCACTCTTGCAAATACATTACGTCGCTAGAGGACGGGGGCGGATGCGCATTTTCCAGCCTTACACGCGAAGGCATAACGGCCGCGTCACCGATGAGCAACGCTTCGCCTGACGACAGCATAGGAAGGGACTCAGTGAGAGGCCCCAGGGAATCAGGAATGAGTCGCTTGACGTAATTCTGATCCTCTGGATTCGTGAGACGCATCGCAAGGAAGTTATTGCACTGGGAGAAAATCGTCTCTGAAATCTCTGCCGGTCGCTGACTAACGATGGCCGCAGTGATTCCGTACTTTCGCCCCTCTTTCGCAATACGCTCGATGGCGTTACGTGAGGAACTGTACTTAGCTAGGCCACTCTTAGGAACGTACTTGTGAGCCTCTTCATAGACGACAAGAAGCGGCGTCTCACTTCGCCCTTCCAGGCTCCCCTTTTTGAAGTAGTAGGCATAGTCAAATAGTAACCGGGAGACCAGGGAAACCGTCAGGCTTAGAACCTCGAACGGCACGCCACTGAGGTCAATGACTGTGACGTTTGCGTGGGCACCCGTTACATATCCAGTGAACTGTCGAAGGACTTGTTCCAACCGAACCGATTTCGATCTCTCGCCAAGGAGGAAGTCGAGTCGTCGATCGTTGCGACGATTCTCTAGCCTGGTGATGAAGTTGTCCAGCTTGCCGAACAAGGGTCCCGCCTTGTCCGATTTCTTACTGGGAGTCGAAGTGTCGATTCTTTCTTCGTTCTTAGCCTTGATCGCAGCAAGGACATCATCGATATCGAAGAAAAGAGGGGAGTCGTAATGGATCAGTTCGCGCTGATCGTCAGGGCCGGTGAAATTGGATCGCTTCCCGTCCGTGATGCTCTTTTTCATAATGGCGATCTGATTGTGTGATTGCTCTTCGTTGCTCTCGATAAATAGGTCCTGGAGCTCTTCCGAACTGAGTAGCCAGTACGGAAGCGTTAAGGATTCGACACCTAAGTGGTTAGCCTTCGGGAACGCCGTTCGATACTCCGAGTGCAGATCGAACACGATCACATGGGTGTTGTTAAGCGTGTAGTCTTCCGTCTCGCCAATATCGCGGACCTCCGTCGCCTTCTGGATGATCCGAGCCATGGCGTGCGACTTTCCTGAACCGGTCGATCCAACTACAGCGATATGGCGACTGAAGAACTTATTCCCATCTACGGGGACATCGACCTCCTCATCTTGCGCTAGCTGCGCAAAATGGAATCGGTGTTGCGGGTCGACGGTGTTGTAGATCTTCTGCACTTCGTCCTTGAAGGCTACCGAAACCGTCTTAGGCGGGATGGCGATACCCCCACCGCCGCGTTCGAAATGTCCCTCGCGGTCGATGATGCCCAACGGAACAGCTTCGATCATGTAGACGCGCTCTAGGTCTCCCTGCTTCGAGGGGCGTAACTCGATCGAGTAATTCTCGATAATCGCAATGATCGCACTCTCGGTGTTGTCATATACCTTGAGGTATGAGCCCACCTCGACAGGTTCACCATCGGCCAATTCGGAGATTTTGTGAACGGCGATCCTGACACGGTTCGGATATACAGCAACTACCTCAGCGCTAGACATTCCACCGCACCTTTCTTCAGAGAACTTGTAGCAGGTCTTCGTAAGAGCGGACGAAAACGTGAGAGGCGGTAGAAGCATTGTGCGGAGTAGTCACGCTTTCGGCTATGTAGAAGTCGTGGAACTCTTTTACGCGCACACTGTCCATCAAGTTCGCGAGGTGATCCCAATCAAGCACCTTGAGTTTGAGATCATTTGCCGGTGGACTGATGAGTTCTTCCATTCGGAAGATGCCGCCATGGTATCCAGTACCGTCGTTGAAACGCGCGCCGGCATCCCACAAGGCTTTCTTGATTTCTAGCGTGTCATAGTCGCCTCTAAATGTGATGTACGGCGGTGGATCTGCCAGCCTGGAACAGTACTTTTTCCGCAGGCGAAGGGCAACTTCGGCCAAAGTATCTACATCCGTGGCAGCGTCGCATTCAAAAGAGAAAATCCGCTCCGCGGCAACATTGACCGTTCTCAGAGTGTAGCGCTTCCTTACAGCCTTCAGGTATTTATCATATCCGCACTGTTCAGCGTAAGCAGATTCAAAGATTGCTGTTCGCGCAGACGAGATAGCCTGGCGCAGTGACCGAAATGCTACTCTGCGGCTCCCAATCGGGTTTGAGAGGATGACATCCTTCAGGTATCCATGGAGGATCGCATGGTAATGAGTAGCCTCTACTTCATCCCGGGCGTTTAGTCGCTCTCTGATCAGCATAAGAACCTGCTGAAATTGCTCCTGATAATTTCCGCAGAAGCTGATCTTGCAGGCGCTCAAGAATTTGCTACACATCGAGCGTTCGAATTCTTCTGGAAAATCCGTCAGGATCCTATCGAGTTCTTCTTGTGTCAGCTCCCTCTCAAGTCCTGGCAGTTGATCTGTGAAGTGGCAGTGCAGAATGAACTGCAAACTGCTGTCGCGATGGAACTGGCGGAACATCAGGTGTACGGCTGAGGTGATTGCTGAGACTGAGAACTTCTCGGATCGATGCTTGACTTGGATGTGATAATTCTCGACAGTGAGGTCTTGCTTGCCTTCAAGCTCCGCCATCGCGCCGGGGTTATCGAATATGCGCAGAAGGGAGGCATCGAACTGATAGGCGAAGCCCTTAATGGCGTGATACCCGCCATCTCTCTCTTTCTTCATGGCGGGGTGATTCACAGATCCGGCTCCATCGGTGGTGCGGTACGAGGGTCACCTTTGAGGTCGAAAGTGCCCAAGTAGCAGATGTGAACTGATAGTAGGTGTTGTTGCGCCGGTTCGGAGGCGGTTCCACAGATGTGAGCGCAGGCACCTCGTCATGGGCGCGGCCAACACCAACGGCTGCGGCACCGGCCAGGCCAGCGAATCCGTCTCGGCTGCAGGGGACTTCGGCGGACCACCAGGCCACTCACCCGAGGTTCGGGCTGTCGCTGGGCCGTCCGAGGTCGGAGTTGAGACTCTTCCAACCCGTATGGCCGGATCACGCTCTTGTGTGCACTTCGCATGCATGTCACACAGTTGAGAGCTGGATGACCGGGGGACGGGAGACGCTGGATGTCTGCACCAGGTGACTATGGGGCCGTGCCTTCGGTCTGGGCTGTCGAGCGGTTTGGGCACCAGGCCGGCAAGCTTGCTGCTGCGGTTCCGGTGCAGTTGGCTCGTGCTCACGCGCAGGCTCACGCCACGCATCTCACAGCCGGGTTGAAGAAGCGGAGTCCTTACGGCTCCACCCTCGCGGAAGCGGTGCGGGAGAAGCTGGCGGATACGGCAAGGGAGCTAGGCGAGCCCGTGCGAGACCTCCGCGGGTTCGAGTATGCCGTGATCAACGATCACGCACTCTTTCCTTTCAGGTACGCAGACAGGCCGAGGCCTCTTGATCTTGCTCGGTTGCCCTCCAATGCTTCGCCTACGCGCCGTCGGCTGTTTCGGGCGCATGGGCCGCAGCCTCCTGAGGGGCTTTTCGATCTCGATGACGACCTGACCACAGAGGAGTACCTGGAGCTGCACGAGGCGTTCGAGGAACTGGGAGTCTCTACGAAGCTTGTCGGTGTGTTCTTTACGGCTGACGTAGATAGCGGCATCCACGTCATCCACTGGGGAGAGGCACACCTCGAACCCGATCGCACATTCGCGTGGCGCTACAGCGAGCAGCTCCCGGTCACTCTCCAACTGCTTGAGTGACCGGCGGAGCCAGGCAGCCAAGTACCTTGGGGTGTTGCTCTAAGCAGACAGTCCTGCTGCTGCCAGCGGGCCGGGGCGAACGGCAGGGGAGCCCAATCCTCAATCTGGGGCTCCCCCGGCGTTGGATGTGTCGCTCTAGCCGAAGGCCGCCGCCGGCAGCTGCGGGCCCTCGTCGCCTCCTTCGCAGGCGGGAGAATCCGTTAACGGCAGGCGGTGACCGCGGCTGATAGCTACGCGACGCACGTCACGCAGGGCTTCAGTCATGTCCATCGCCAGGAGCCGGATCTCGTTCGGCCCCGTCTCCCCGTCACCGAGCACTTCGAGGGCGTGCTCCAGGAGTTCACCTGCCATTTCCAGTTGCACCGCTTCGGTGTTGTCAGCCAGGAGGGACAGGTAGCCGCCGCTGCCCTCGGTACTCAAATAGCAGGGGTTGCCCTCGGGGCCTGACCACGGGAGGAGCCGCAGCTCGTTGTGGGTCGTCATCCTCCGCTTGTCCTCTCGTCGGTCATGTGGTGGGTGGTGAAGAATGCGTCGGCGCGGTCGCCGGGAAGCACCAGGAGCGCCGCCTCGACCACGCGTCCCGTGCTGTCGGCCGCCACGCGTGTGATCGCGAGCACTGACAGGGCCGAGCTGATCCGAAGGGTCGCCGCTTCCTCTCGTGTCGGAGGACGAGCACTGACTCGTTCCCGGACTTCAGCCAGTGGCGGGCGGAGCTCTGCCAGCTTCGCCTCAACGCCCTTGCAGCAGTGCGATTCGGCGGGAACGTCGGTCGGCGACAGGTCGCGCGGTACGTAGATGCGAGCGAGGCTGTGCAGTGACTTTCCCTCGTGGGTGAGGCAGAGGAATTCGGTTAGCGGGCTGCTGGCTGACACGCCCAGCAGGCAGGTCAGTTGTCCGTGCGCCTGGAGGTTGGTGGTGCGGACGCTGACGCGTAACGCCGACTCGGCCGAGCACTCCGTCCTGAGCGTGTGACCACCGCCGACGTACGTGATTCTGCGGAGGGGGTAGCAGACGAAGTTGCCCTTGCCGTGAATCTTCTCGACGAGCCCTTCGCCCTGCAGGATCGAGAGGGCGCTCCGCAGCGTCGCCGTGCTGACCGCGTAGCGGGAAGCGAGCTGCGCCTCGGAAGGGAGACATGCGCCGGCCTTGATCCGGCCGGTCGAGATCTTGTTCCGAATGTCATCCGCGATGACATAACGGCGAGAAGGCACGGCTGCATCACCACCTTCTCAGCGTGCGTAGGGCTACGAGCCGAGACCGGGAGTGCATGGTGAGCAGTTCGCCCGACTCGAAGCACAGACGCTTCGCTCCGCCGGGAAGCTGGAGCAGGTCGGTGACACGACACGAGAGACCGCCGATCTGGATGACGTCACCGCGCTGCACGCTGGCAGAGGTGATCTCGACAGGGGCGGCCGGTGCACCGCTCGGCGCCCAGCCCCTCACTGCGATCCGTCCATTCGGTCACCACGGGCGGCCACTGTGTGGCAGGAGCAACTGCACGCCTCGTAGACCACGGGGATGCCGATCGGCGCGGTAGCGGGGGAAGACTGCGCGCACTCACAGTGCGCACCGATCCGGCAGGAACTCGATCGGTAGGGAACGGCCTTCGTATGGGTCACGCGATGCTGCTGACGAGGAGGCATCAAAGAACCTCCGCCATCGCGGACCAGTTGTGCGTAAAGCGATCGCGAGGCGCGGCGGCTGGCCCGATGGGCACCGGGGAATGGTGGCGCCGAATCATCAGAACGCACTGCTCCTCGGTGTGCGAGACGGTATGGCGGATACGGTTGAACACGCTGATCAGCTCCTATCGCTGACGGCCAGGCCCCCGGACATCGCCCGTCGCGGGGGCCGCTGTGCGTACGGCGGCCCATAAGGTGCGGCCGTTCAAGCTGTTGGCGAGGAGCCCGAATCGATCGGCCTCCGCCACTGCTTCCAAGACCTCCCGCCACGACTCGGCGGAGAGCGATTCCGGTACCTCCGCTTCGATCGACGTGAGTTGGGCGTGGTGCTCCACGCGCGGGGTGAGCCCGACGGCGGACAACCGGGCTGCGATGTCTTCGGCGCTTGGTTCCGAAGCAGGCACAGGGCAGCCTCCGTCGTTCGGCGATCACGTGGAGTAAAGCTAGTTAACTAGATTAGAGCTAGTGGACTAGATTTTCCATATGCCTGAGCAGCCGCCGTATCTCCGCATCGCTGACGAGCTCCGGCGACGGATCGCCGAGCAAGAGTGGACGCCGGGAGACCGGCTCCCCTCGCGCGCCCAGATCGCCGAAGAATGCGGCGTCGGCGAGAACGTGGTTCGTCGCGCTCAAGAGCTACTGATTTCTCAGGGAGCGCTGGAAGGTCGTGCCGGATCCGGTACGTACGTTGCCGCCCCTCGTCAGCGTGTACGCGTGGTCCGCTCCTCGGCGCGCGAGCAGCCTGACGGTTCCCCGTTCCGCGCGGACATGAAGGCCGTGGGCAAGTTGGGGGATTGGGAAAGTCGGACCGAGGCGAAGGTGCCGGCGCCGGCCGAGATCTCGTCGCGCCTCGGTATCGCCGAGGGTGATCTGTGCGTCCGCACCGTGTACGAGTTCCTCGCCGACGGTAAGCCTGTGCAGCTGTCGACGAGCTGGGAGCCGTACGACCTCACCGCCGGCACCGTCGTCGTCCTCCCCGAGGGAGGGCCGCACGCGGGTGCAGGCGTGGTGAACCGCATGGCCGAGATCGGCATCACGGTCAGCCACACTGTGGAGCAGCCGGAGCCGCGGCAAGCGAATGCCGAGGAGGCATCGCTCCTCGGCATCCAGAAGGGCGGCTTCGTCACTCACATTCGACGGACGTACTACAGCGACCAAGGGCGGCCCGTGGAGACGGCGGACATTGTCGTACCCGCCGCGCTCTGCGAGATCGTCTACGAGATCCCAGTCAGTCGTTAGCGGTGCCGGGCCCGACGCTCGCAGCCCGATACGGCCGCACGACTAGCGCACCAGAAGCGCACCAGTTGCAGCGGAGAACCGCGGTCAACGGCGGTTCGATCCAAGGGTTCGCGGCAGCGCCCCGGCGGGCCGTTTCACCTGGTCAGCGCCCATACGCGAGGTAGACCGCCCGTGATTCCCAAGCTCAGAGCGCGGGTTCGATTCCCGTCACCCGCTCCATAGTTGAGGCCCAGGTCGGCGACCTGGGCCTTGTTTGTTGTCTAGACCTCTCACGACCTGCCGTGCCCTCCGCGTGCCCTATCTCGCGAATGCGCCCAGCCTAGAAGGCACGCAGCGCACCACCTCGGTCGACACCCGGGTCCGACGGTGGGACGCATGGCCTGTGATCTGGGCCACTTGCCAACTCCCCGGCGCGCCCATTGATCCAGGAAAGGCCAAGGCTCTCGCCATTGCGCAAAGGAGCGCCGCTGATATCAGGAAACGCCCCTTAGAAAGCGGGACCAGTAGCTAGCGTTTGACCTCATGACTGATGCCGCACCCGCAGGGGCGGAGCTTCTGACGTGCCTGAACCGTCTGGAGTTGCGTTTCGACTCCGCCGCAGCTCTTGTCGCATCGGACGCCCACGACGATCCGGCAACGCTGGAATGGGGCTGCCGTGCCGTCCTGCCCCTGTGGGAGCCGGACGACGAGGAGGCAGTGGCCGACAATGCCCGCCTCCTCGGCCCGGGTATATCGCTAGCCCAGACCTCGCAGGACCAGCGTCAGGAGTTGACGATCCTCTCCATGTCCGGGCTCACGCTGGACCTGTGGCGCATCGGCCACATCTACGCGTCGCTGGACTCGCGCGACGCCGACTACGAGCACTTCGCCCCCCTCTTCGACAAGTCCGGCGAACTCGGCCTCCATGGCGACCTGGAGGACTGCCTGGTGAGCGGCACTCACGTCGTCATCATCGACCGGGCACGGATCGCGCCGGCCTGGCGTGGCCTGGGCGGCGTCGGCCGACTGTTGATCGGCCGCATGCTCCGCTGGGTGGCCAGCCAGGCGGCGCTCGTGGCGACACATCCATACCCGATCGACATCCCCGTCGACGAACGGGACGACAGGACACGGGAGGCACGGGAGAAGGCGGTCACCCAACGCACCTGGCAGTCCTTGGGGTTCGAGCCCTTCCGCGAGGACCTGTGGGTTATGCAGCCGCATTTGAGTGCCCACGACGATGCCGTCGAGCGCTTGGAGACGGCCTTCGGCCGGTACCTCTGAGCCTTCAACACCCACCCGGCCGCCAAACGAGAGGACCACCGGTACCACGATGCGCGAGTTCACCAACCACAGAGCGCAGCACACGCTCGGCATTCTGCGCGCTTTCCACCTGGAGACCTTGAACTTCTCC
Source organism: Streptomyces sp. NBC_01454 (assembly GCF_036227565.1). Lineage (NCBI taxonomy): Bacteria > Bacillati > Actinomycetota > Actinomycetes > Kitasatosporales > Streptomycetaceae > Streptomyces > Streptomyces sp. NBC_01454. The sequence continues at coordinate 4,312,350 of NZ_CP109460.1, read as the reverse complement.
GGAACGCATCCTGAGGCGACGCTGGCTGACTTCGAGCACCACTTGCGTCAGCGGGTCGACGCCTTGGAGGCGGAACTTGAGGCGGGTGAGAAGGAAGCCCAGGCCGCCGTCGTCACCAAACGCCTGTCTGGCCCCCTCGCCGATCCCGAGCGCCAGCGAGCGTTCCGTCAGCTACAAAACTCGGAGCCATCGGCAACAGGGCCCGAGAGGGAAGCCTGGTGGAAGCAGCGCAGGGCGGTGCTCGACGAGATCAAGGCACAGGGACTGGCGGAAGCCCTTGACTGGGAGTGCCGCAACTGTGGCGCCCCGGTTGGGGTCGCTTGCCGTACGGGCGGCGGCAGGCCCAAGAAGCAGCCTCACTTCCTCCGGGCCACCGACGCCGAAGCGCCTTACAACCACGCGTACGGTCTGCGCTGAAAGCCAGGTCTGAGGCCGGGACGACAAACGGCGTCCCGGCCTTCCGACTTCCCAGGGCGTACGAGCGAAAGCCCTGCAGCAGAGTGCCCGCCCACGGGCTGACCCGCGTCCCTCGGCAAATGGAAGTGGCAGACGAGCTGGCAGCCGCTGGGGGAGCAACGCACGCCCCTTCCCTCAGCGACTCGTCAGACATGCCCGCCCCCGAAGCCCGCGGACACGGACTCGGCACCCAGGCCACCCGCCTGACCCTCGACTACGCCTTCCGCATCACCAACCTGCGCGTGGTCTGGCTCAAGGTCCTCGTCCCGAACACAGCCGGCATCCGGGCCTACGAGAAGGCGGGCTTCCGCCCAGTCGGCCACCTTCGCGAAGCTGCCACGCCACTGAACTTGATCAGTCGATGTCGGCTGATTGCCTGACAGGTGAGGGATGGGTCCGGTAGATGTGTGCGCGTGACTGACTTCACGCCCGAGGACGGCGAGCCCACCTCCTTCGCCGAGAGGACGAAGGCCCTGTACAGGAAGCACAGGGGGAAGATCCTCGCCGTCGGCGGCGCTGTCGGCAGCGTGGCTCTGACCGCCGTTGTCGTGATCGCCAGGAACTCCATGGAACCGAGCGTCCCGGAGGACACCGAGGATCAGGAGCAGACCTCCGTCACTGAAACCACGGGCGAGCCTCGGCAGTCACCCACGCCCCACCTACGGAAGCTCGCCGAGGGTCAGAACGCCAGCGAGGAAAAGCAGGCGCAGTACAAGGCGGAGACAGGGGCCGACCTCGCACCCGGTACTACTTGGGTCCACCCCCCGGAGGACGAGGACCCCGGCGAAGCCGCAGCCTGAGCACCGGAGGCGAAGGACGCCGCGGCCGCTCACTCCTGAGCAGCGCCGACGGGATGCCGGCAGAACGTCTCTCCCGTCTCGATGCCTGAGATCACCCGGGGAGACGCCGGTCGGCGGCTGAGACGCCGCTCCTCCAAAGGGCGGAGGTGGCCGGATGCCGCCCCTCCCTTCGACCTCGGCTGTCACCAGCGAACGTCCTCGTGCCAAAGTCGCTGAACGGACCGGACAAGCAAATATGCGAACGCGAGGAGCAGCACATGCGTGACGGGGGACCGCAGTGGACACTCACCGTGCCCACAGGCGGCGACACACTCCGGCAGGAGCGCCTCACCCGGGATCTGCACGACAGCCTGGAGAGGGCAGACGGTCTCGTCGTCGGCTTTCATGACGCCGAAGGGCCCGCCGAACCGGGCCGTAAGGGTACGGGCGTGGGCGAGGTGGCTCTCTGGGCCGCTACCACTGCCGCTGTCGTTCGCCCGGCGTCCCAGGTCCTGATCACCCTGATCAAGGAGTGGTGCGCCAAGGAACGACACCGCAAGGTCGTGGTCACCATCGCGGGCGACTCCGTCGAGATCACCGGGCGCCCTGACGCCGCACAGGAACGCATGGTCCGCGAATTCCAGGACCGGATCTCCGGCGACGACGGCCCCGGACCGGATGACAGCTCGGCGTGACCCGCTTCCATAAGCGCCGGGCTCTTCTGATCGGCAACGAGCACTACGACGACGGCCGCTTCTCGCCCCTCGCCTCCGTCCGAGCGGACGTATGGGGACTCGCCCAGGTCCTGAAGCACCGCAACATCGGCAACTTCGTCTCCGTCCAGACAGAATCCGATCTCACCGCAGACGACATGCGGGCGGTGATCGGCGAGTTCCTTCAGGATCGCGACGAGGACGAGCTCGCGCTCGTTTACGTCTCCGGGCATGGTGTACGCACGGTGCGTGACGGCGGCGAGTTCCACTTCATCGCCAAGGACACCGACTACGACAGAGTGGCCGCGACCGGTGTCAGCGCCGGGTTCCTCAATGATTCACTGGAAGAGTGCGTCGCACCGCAGAAGATCGTGATGATCGACTGCTGTCGCAGCGGCGGGTTCGCCATGGGTCTGCGTACGTCGGACCGACGGCCTGACAGCTCCGTGGCGAAATCCGGCGAGCAGCCCCCGCTGACCAGCAGGGGGGTGTACGTGCTGTCGTCCTCGCGGGCCGGGGAGGACTCGTTCGCCGACGCGGGCGACGGCGACGACGTGAAGCCGTCGGCGTTCACCGGTGAGGTCATCGAGGCGCTGCGCACGGGGAAGGTCAGCAAGGACGGCGGCAGTGAAGTACAGGTCAGCGACCTGTTCCACTATGTGAACCGGCGTATGCGTGCCCAGGACGGTGGCCGTCAGGTGCCGGTGCACTCCGCGCTCGGCGTCGACGACCGAATCGTCATCGCGGACAGTCCATTCGGCCGGGCCCCCATCCTCGATCCCCTGAGTCCGCGACCCCGCCCCGGCGCCGAGGAGCCGCCGCAGCCGCACGCCGCGAAGTCCGCTCATACGCAACCCGCCTGGGCCGGCTTGCTGGACTACTACCGCGAGTGCGTTCTGGCCGAAGGCGCCGAGACGCCTCTGATGGAGGTGGGCCACCAGAACACGTCGTACGTATGCCTGGACGGCGCAGAGAGGTTCGTCTCCGGCGACGTGGACGACGACGGATGCACCGCGCTCCCCGAAGAAGCGGCCTCGCTGGTGGATTCGGCGGCTGAGGACGACGCGGAGCTCTGGGCGGGTTACCCGGCCGTGGTCCTTACCGGGCCGCGCTCCGGACGCCCCTGGCGGCACCCGAAGTTCGCGCCGCTTCTGGTACGCCGTGTCGAGATCGTCCAAGGCGAGGACGAGGTGAGGCTGAAGCCGTACGGTCCGGTCCTGCCGCATCCTCAGCTGGCTCTCGACTGGCTCGGCGAGGAAGAGGCCACCCAGCTCATCAACACGTTCCAGCCGTCTTGGCATCGAGGGCAGCACGACCGGATGGCGTTGGAGGTACGCAACCTCCTTACGCAGGAGTTCGAGCTGCCGTGCGTGCAGGAGCTCCAGCCCGACCAACTCGCCGACCGCATCGACGTCCGCACACCCGGCCACGGCGCCCGCAACACCGCGGTCCTCTTCGCGGCGCGCCCCCAGACAGGCTTCACCAAGCGCCTGCTCAAAGACTTCGCCGACATCGCCAAGCGAACCGACCAGATCGAGAAGACCGCTCTCGGGGCCCTCGCGCCCGAAACCTCGCAGCGTGACCGAACCCTCGGCCACACGGATCCCGAACCGGCGCGCCTCGTGACTCCACTGCCCTGCAACGAGGCGCAGACCGCGGTGCTCCGGTCCGCAATGACCCGCCGGCTCACGGTGGCCACCGGCCCGCCCGGCACCGGCAAGAGTCAGTTGGTCGCCAATCTCGTCGCCACCGCGATCTCCGCCGGTCAGACCGTACTGGTCGCGTCCACCAACAATGAGGCCGTGGACGAGGTCTGGCGCCGCTGCGACACTCTGGTGCCCGGCAGCATCGTACGGACCGGTTCGGCTCGGAAGAACGCGAAGAGCAACGCGGAGCACGAGGCCGCCGCGCTGCACGCACTGCGCACCGGCCCGGAGCCGTCGTCCACCATGGCCACGGCGTCCATGGAGGCCACCTTGGCCGCCGACCGTCTGACAAAAGTACGGCGGGACCTGGCGCACATCGCGGAGACGGAGCTGGGGCTCCGCCGGGCAGGCGAGGCCCGCGTGCACCACGCGGAACAGCTCGGGATCGCCGTCGCCGAACTCCAGGACCTACTCGGTCGTCTGCCCCGGCCGAGGGAGCTGGAAGACAAGGCTCGCCGCCTCTCTCGCGCGCGCTTCCTCGGGTCGTGGCGCCGGGCCCGGTTCCTGCGCGGGGCAGGTCTGGACGGGTACGACGGCGATTCCGCCGCGGGCTGCCTCGCGCTCGCCGGCTTCGCCGCGGCCGAGATGGAGTGGCGTGACGGGTGCGAGCAAGCGGCCTCCGTGGACGACACTGCGCTCTCGCGCGCACTGCGGGACGCCGAGAACAGCGTTCAGGACGCTTCACGCACTCTCCTCGCCACCACGGTGCAAGCCGCCGCTTGGGCTGGGCGCCGTCGCATCCTCGATCTGCTGACCGCTCAGGAGGACGAGGCTCGCGGCGACTGGCCGCAGATGCGGAGGGTTCTGGGCCGCTCAGATGGCTCGCCGGATACGCCCGCGGTGGCCGGGTGGGCCGTCACCAGCCTCTCTGCCCGGCGTTTCCCTCTGGGCCCGGCCCTGTTCGATCTGGTCGTCATCGACGAGGCCAGCCAGTGCGCGATCCCGCATGTCCTGCCGCTGCTCTTCCGCGCGCGGCGCGCCCTCGTCATCGGCGACCCGATGCAGCTCACGCACATCACGAAGACCAGCCCGCACCGCGAGGCGCTCATTCGCCGCGGCAACGGGCTGCGGTCCGAATGGCTGGAGAAAAACCGCCTTGCCTACCGGCGCCACTCCGCCTTCCACGCCGCCGAACGCTCCGCAGGCGGCACGTTGCTTCTCGACGAACATTTCCGCTGCCACCCGCACATCGCCGCAATCTCCAACGACCTCTTCTACGATGGCGGACTGACCGTCCTCACCGACACCCGCGGCCGCCCCGCTCTGCCGCGTCCCGCCGTCATCTGGACCGACGTGCCCGGACGGGCCACCCGCCCCCAGTTGGGTGGCTCCTGGGTCAACGAAGACGAGATCCAAAAGGCGCACAACAGCGTCAACTACCTCCTGGAACAGCTGCCGCCCGACGCCACCGTCGGCGTCGTCACTCCCTTCGCACCGCAAGCCGAAGCGCTGCGGAGGCGGTTGCGACCGTACGACGAGGAGCGTCTGCGCATCGGAACGGTACACACCTTCCAGGGCGGCGAACGCGATGTCATGGTGTTCACCCTCGTCGCCGGGAACGGAATGCACCCCGGTGCCGTCGAATGGGTCGGCGGGCAGCTGAACCTTTGGAACGTCGCCGTCACCCGAGCGCGAAGTCACCTCATCGTGGTGGGAGACAAGGAGCGCTGGCGGAAACGGGGAGGCGTGGCCGCCGTGCTGCTGGAGAGTGCGGAGCGCGACGGCGTGCCCTCACATGACAGCAGCGAAGACGTGCTGCTCAAGCGCCTGTACCAGGTCCTCTCCCGCGAGGCGGGAGCCACTGTCACGCTGGGCGAGACCGTTCACGGGCATCCGGCGGACGCTCTGGTGGCAGGCGTCGGCGACACCGCCCCTAGAGCTGTACTGCTCGACAGAGGAGTAGAAGAGGGCGCCGACGCGGCGCGCCACCTCCGGCTTATGCTGCACCGGCGGAACCTGCTGGGCAGCGGGAACGGCGAAGTCGAAGCCGCTCGATGGCCGGCCTGGAGGCTGTACGAGACAGACGAGCAGCGGGGGTGAGCCAGGCGCCGCGCCCTGATCCGGCGGGGGCTCTCACTCTCCGTACGCCTGCCTCCAGCGCGTCCGGTGCCGAGGATCCCCCTGTCCGCCACCGTTCACCTCGCCGAGCGACAGCAGCGAGGCTCCGCTGTTCCACGGCCCGAGATGGTCACGGTGCACAGCGAGAATGCCGTGCTGTCCGGCGCCCCCTTCGGAAGGCCGGCTGAACCGCGTGGTCGTCACGAACACCGCCGGGATCGGCCCCGAAGTGCACCTTGGCCCCAGCAGGTCACGCATCTCGCGGCTCGCGATCGTCGTGGTCGGCGCGTAGCGCTTGCACTGAATCACCATCAGCCTGCCGCCACAGGTGGTCCCGCCCGCGGACTCTTCGGTCCGTATGTCAGAGCCACCAGGCGGTGCCACCAATGCCTCCGAGAACCAGCACCCAGACGAGGTAGGGCCAGACCGTGGACCAGAACACCCACCACGAGGACCGTCGCTGCGCCGCCGCCCAACCCGCCGCGACCGGACGGCCGTCCGCCTTCGCGCGACCGCACCTCGTCCACGAACTAGCTTGATCGCATCACCCCGTTGATGCCCCTCGACGACGCGCGGCGTCTCTCGTATCTGCGCCTGTGTCAGCGAAGGTCAGCCATAATGCTGCTGCTTCGCGCCAATTACCCGGACGTGTATGCCGCACTCAGTGCCGACGGCAGGCACGCCCCTACGACAGGCAGCTGCCACATCGCCGCGCCGCGATGAGAGCAGTGTTCCCCTCGGTGGCCTGAATCGGATGAGTCGGGCAAATGGACTCCCACAGCCCCGGCGGCGGTGTCGATATCCACCCCCAGCCAGCCGCTCGGTGACTCTGCTCCGGGTGGTGATTGCACTGGTCCGGAAGGTGAGCCACACCGTGTGGGGAGATGAGAATCATCTCGGGCGGACCAGCCGGACCTCGCACAGCCTGAGAAGCTGCGGCTTGCCAAACTCGCGGAGTGGATCCATCTTCCCGGCAGTCACAGCCCTCCCCGATAAAGAGGTCACAGCGGTCACATCTCTTGGCAGCCATGACTGACATGGTGGCAGCCGCCTACGACAAGCGAGCCCCGCACGCTGACCCGCACCAATGCGCACCGCCGCACCGGGCAGAGTCGGCGAGGGGGAGTACGCGGCGGTGGCGGACACGGGTGCGTGTGCTCAACGCCGTGGAGCCCAATAACTGGTTCGAGCCGCGCTCGACGATCCGAACATCGAAGCGGGGAGGCTCGACGGGCATCCGACAGCCCGTTCGGGCCAACGCCCGGCCGACGGTAACGTGTGGGACGGCGGTGCACAGATACGGGGAACGCCAGGGAGGGCGCATGGGCGGCTATTTCAAGGTCGAGGCAGACAACCTCGGACGCCTGCTGAAGGACCTGCACAACAGCCAGGACAACATGCGCAGGGCGCTGGATGCGCTGAAGGACACCGGCCCGAAGTCGTTGGGAGCGGAGGCTCTGGACAACGCCTGCGACGAGTTCCATGACAGCTGGGACAACGCCATCAAGAAGATCGCCGACGGCACCCAGGCCATCGAGGAGAAGCTGAAGCAGGTCAAGCAGAACTACGAGTCGATTGAGCACGCACTGCGCGACGCCTTTGCGAAGAACGCCAAGTAGGCGCCGTGCAGTGCGCGTTCATCCGAACCGTCCTCTTCTCTCCGACCTACTACAGGTGACTCCATGACCACGCACGACTTCCCCGCCCTCGGCTTCAACCCGGCGCCCGGCAACCTGGGTTCCGTCGACGACCTGACCGGCAAGCTCGACTCGGCCAAGCGCTCCCTGGACTCCGCCCACGCCGTCCTGTCCCGCCTCGGCAAGGGCGGCGGTGACTGGGAGGGCGACGCGGCGAAGGCGTTCGCGGGAAAGGTCGGCGACCTGCCCAAGTACGTGAGTGACAGTCGCGATGCCATGCACGACGCCGTCACCCAGCTCCGCTCCTGGCACACCGCGCTCTCCTCGTACCAGACCAAGGGCCGCCAGCACGAGGCGGATGCCGCCGCGGCCAAGCAGACGGTGGCCACCCGGAAGGCGGAGAACGAGCGCGCGCACAACGCTTACAACGAGGCCGCCGCCAACCCGGACCTGCGCCTGGCCGGCGCCTACTACACCGACCAGGCTGCCCTGGACGCCGCGCAGAAGAAAATCGACGCAGCGAACGACCGCCTGAACAAGGCGGACACCGCCCTCGACTCCGCCCGCAGCCGTCTGGACTCCGCCACCGACGATCTTGAGGCGATCGTCAAGAGGGCTGAGGAACTCCTCGGCAACCACCAGGACAAGGCCCGGGCCATCGCCGACCGCATCCGGCGGGCCACGGAGAACGCGCCGGACCCGGGGTTCTGGGAAAGTCTCGGTGACCTCTTCACCCGCATGGGCCACAGCATCCAAGAGTGGTGCACCAAGCATGCCGACCTGCTCAAGGAGATCGGTGACTGGCTTTCTCTCGCCTCCGGCATCCTGGGTGTCGCCTCGCTGCTGACCTTGTGGTGCCCGCCGCTCTCCGGTGCCCTGGCCCTCGCCAGCGCAGGTGCCTCCCTCGGTGCGCTCGCCACCCATGGGGCGGCGAAGCTCGGTGGGGCGAACGTGAGCGTGATGGACCTGGTGGGCGACGGGATCGGGGTGGTCCCGTTCGGGAAGTTCGGCTCCGTCGCGATGAAGGGGGCCAAGGTGCCCATGAAGCTGGTACAGGTGGAAGGCCGCACCGTCGCCTCCATCGACAAGGTCAACAAGATCCGCGCGTTGCGGGACGCCGGGTTCACCGGAAGGGCTCTGGAGGGTAAGTCACTCTTCGGGAGGGGTGCGGAGTACGTGGGCGGCAGCAAGGTCTTCACCACCACCGGCGTCGGCAACCGCGTGAAGCTGGCGTGGACGAGCCACGTCCAGGACGTTGCGGGGGCGAGCATCAAGGAGGCGGGGCTCAGCAAGGGCCTCACCAAGATCATGGACAGTGGCTTGACCCCCGACGCGGTCAAGACGTCCCTGCGCGGGGCCCTCAGGGCCGACGGCTCCATCGACCCGACCTCGTGGTGGTCCAAGGGCCCGCAGGTGGCCCAGCAGGTGCCGGGCCTCGCCATCGACGGCTACAGCCAGGCCACCAATCCCGGTACACCGGCTGCGGGGCGGCTCTGATGACCACGGTTCCGCAGAACGTGTCACTCGCCCTGGACACCCCGGAGGGTTTCCACGAGCTGCCGCTGCACCTCCCCCCGGACGTCCTCGACGCCGCCCTGTGGGAGCTTGCGGAGAAGATCTGGCCGGGTGGTACGGATTTCCAGCGCGAGACCACCGCCGTCGTCTACTCCGACCTCACGGCCACCCTGGCTGCCGACGACGTTCTTCACGCGTCCGTCGCCTTCTACGAGACGGAGGACGGCGCGGCGAGCACAGCTCACCTCCTGGTACGGGCAGAGGCCGTGGACCCGGAGGCTCCGGAAATCGTCGCCGCCTCGTTCCAGGAGACGCTCTCCTTCGACGAGCATCGCAGCATCGCCCGGGTGGACCTGCCCTGTGGCCCGGCCGTGCTCTCCCTACACGCCACCGAGACGGAGGGCGAGGCCATCCTTCCGGCACTGGAGTTCGCCCACGTCGAGTTGTACGTACCCTCTCCGGTTCGAGGCTGGCTGGTGGTGCTCGCTCTCACGACACCGTGCTTCGCCGACCTGCCGCGGTACACGGGTATCCTGCGGCAGATCGGTGAGTCTCTGGTCGTCCGCCCGGCGGAGCAGGCGGAGGACCTCCCGGAGACGCCGGCGGCCGGCGGCGTGCGCGCGGTGTTCGGTTAGGCGGGAGGCACGGTGATCCCCACTGTGACGGCTGTTTCCGCCGACGAGGAAGAGAAGCTTGCCTGCGACCGCGCACTGCGGTACGTGGCTACCGTGGCAAGGACGCGGCCCATCGCCTCGGTCTCCGGTTCCGCGTCGTTCGACGGGCGACTCTTCGAAGACAGTCCGCGCGTCACCCTCCCCAGCACGCCGGACGGCGAGCCGCTCTCCGTCATCGCCCGCCAGAAGAGGGGTTTCACGGTCTCGGACCCGCACGACCGACAACTCGCGCGCCTCGAGTTCCGCGAGCGGCGGGGAGCCGCCTGCCGTCGTGCGAGGTGTTCCTCCCGGACGGCCGCACGCTGCGCGCCCGCTCGTCGGCCCCCTCGCACTTCTTCACCGCGTCGGCGTGTTTCCCCTGAGCACACTGTGCGGCGCCCAGAACTGACGAGACGAGACACTCCATGACACTCGCCTTCACCCGCCACCTCGACGGCAAGCGCTACGAACTGCGCCCCCGGGGCTCCGCCCCTGTCCACGTCCGCCGTGGGGCCCCCGACGGCCGCCCCCTTCCCGAGGGATGCAAACCACGCTTCGTCCTCGCCGCTGACCCTGCCGGTGGCTCGCCGCTCGCCGTGGTCGTCCGGAAGGACGGTGGTCGCCTCGCCGTGCTCACCCCGGACCACGAGCACTTGGCCGAACTGCGCCTGCCGCCAAAGAAGAAGCGGTGGCGGCCCGTGTACGAAATCCACCTGCCCGACGGAACGGTGCTGCGTGGACGGGAGGGGACGGTGCCGTCACTGCTCCTGTGCCTGGTGATACTGCCGTTCGTCCTGCTGTACCTGGTTGCCCTGGCGCTGTCCGACTCCCCTGCCGACGCCACCACCGCTCCACTGCGGACGGCCTGGAAGCGGCCGGGTGAGCTCTTTGGCCGGGCGGCCCTGACCGAGTCCGCGCGCGGCCGGTTCCGGGTCCCGGATGACAGGCTCGACCACCGGGTGGCATACGCACAGGCGGCGGCGAAGTACTGGGAGCGGTAACCCTCCATCCGCCCCCGCCCTGTCGCGTTTGGCGTCTGATTTCCACCAGTCACTGACACATCGACAACCACGGCGTCGCAACAACCCGCCCTGGGAGTCCGGCCCGATCCGTATCTCTGACGGCCCCCGTGCCAGTGCCGTGCCAGATGCAGCGGTAAACAGCGGTCAACCATGAGCAGAGATGCGTCCGCGTACGGCCCGCTCAGCACACTGTTTGTGCAGGTCAGGGGCGTTTGTAGCCTGCGAAAGCGCCCTGATTCCCAAGCTCAGAGCGCGGGTTCGATTCCCGTCACCCGCTCCATAGTTGAGGCCCAGGTCGGTGACCTGGGCCTTGTTCGTTGCCTGGACCAGTTCAGGCGTCCCGCACCAGATCCGCACCAGAAGGCTTCTGAGCCGTCTTGCTGCGAGCAGCCCGCACAAGGTCGTCCAGCCCGCTCGCGACTTCCTGTTGCCACTCAAGATCCGAGTGCTGGTAGATCAGCGCGGCCTTCTCCGACGACTCGCCGGCATCGGCCGGGGTCAGCGCACCGAACTGCTCACCAGCCAAATGGAGTTGGATGCCGAGGGCTACCTCAAGGTCGACGCACTCTCCACCCGCACCAACCTCCCCGGCCTGGACGGCCGACTCTTCGACGTCAGCGCGACCATCCCTCCCCACCCGCCCGGACGGTCAGGTCTGTGCGCCGCGGTGGTCGGCGGCGGGCGGCCAGGCTCGCGGTGCGAGGATTCCTGTGGTGTAGGCGCGAGCCACCACTGCTGCCCGGTTCGTCGTTCCCCAGCGTTGGGACAGGGTTCGGAAGTGGTAGTTGACCCCGTCGGGGGTCAGGCCCAGCGCCGTGGCGATCTGTGCGGTCGTGGAGCCGCCCGCGGTCAGGGCGAGAATCCGCGCTTCCATGGCGCTTACCTGGGGACGTTCGTCCGGGGCGGGGGCCGGCGGCGCGGCGGGTTGGTCCAGTACGCGCAGCATCAGCAGCAGGTTCGGGGGTGCGTCCGGCAGGTCGCTGACCACGTCGACGATCAGCTCGCCCTGCCGTTCGGCACCGCTCCCGCTGGTCCAGGACACCTCGATCGGAATCCGCGACCTGCGGCGCAGCCGTACCGCTTCGGCGACCGGATCGAATGGGGTACTGGTCCGCGAGTGGAAGAACTCCAAGGCGTTACGCCCGGTCAGGCGCCCGGGGAGGGTGCCCCACTCCGTGGCCATCGCGGGGTTCACCACCCGAATCGTGCCGTCCGCCTCGCAGAAGGCGGACGGCAGCGGTACGTGGTCGAACAGGGTCAGGACGCGGTTGCGCCAGAAGATCGCTCGCTCGCGATCCGACATCGCGGCGTCCTGTGGCAGCCAGCCTGCCTGCTGTTCTTGGGGATCCATCGCGCGTTCTCGTCCCTCGCGTCGTAGCGCCGTTACGCCCCCGAGTTGCCGTACGCAAGTCCGGGACACCCCGGGGCCACTACAAAATTATGTAGGAGGAGGGGCGGGCATGGCGTTGCGGGGGCGCGACGGTGGAGACAGGCGCCGGCACCTTGGCGGCGTCAGCCGGTAAACCCCGATTTCGAAGGGCAGCCGCCATGGCCGATACCTTGCTTCCGCCACAGACGATCAGCGGCGCAGACGTGCCCGTCATCGACCTCTCCGCCTACGATCCGACCGGCACGCCCATCCTGGGGCTGATGAAGGCGGCCCGGCACCTGGGCCCGGTCTTCGCCATGCGTGCGAACGGACAGGACAACCTCTTCGTCTCCGGGCTGGACCTCGCCACCGAGCTCTCCGACGATCAGCGGTTCACCAAGAACGTCGGGCTCGGGGTGGGGCACCTGCGCCAGCTTCTGGGCGACGGGCTGTTCACCGCGTACACCCACGAGCCCAACTGGGCCAAGGCGCACGACATTCTCATGCCCGCCTTCGGCCTCGGGTCGATGCGCACCTACCAGCCGGTGATGCTGAAGGTCGCGCAACGGCTCGTCGAATCCTGGGACCGCCAGGCCACCACAGGGAATCCGGTGATGGTGGCCGACGACATGACACGGATGACGCTGGACACCATCGGGCTCGCCGGCTTCGGCTTCGACTTCGGCTCCTTCGACCGCGACGAGCCGCACCCGTTCGTCAGCTCGATGGTGAGCTGCCTGGAGTGGGCGATGACCAGTGTCGGCCGCACCCCCGGTGTCGACCACAGCGAGCGCGACGCGGCGATGCGCGCCGACGCCGCCTACCTGGCGGGTGTGGTCGACGAGGTCATCGCCGCCCGCACGGCCGCGCCGGCCACTGCCACCGGCCGGCCGCAGGACCTGCTGGGGCTGATGCTCACCGCGACGCATCCTTCCGACGGCACCACCTTGGATCTGGAGAACGTCCGCAACCAGATCATCACCTTCCTGATCGCCGGGCACGAGACCACGTCAGGAGCGCTGGCCTTCGCCCTGTATTACCTGGTCAAGAACCCGGCCGTGCTGCGCCTCGCGCAGCGGGAGGTGGACGAGATGTGGGGCGACGCCCCCACCCCGGAGCCCACGTTCGAGGACGTCGGCCGCCTGCACTACACCCGCCAGGTGCTGAACGAGGCCCTGCGACTGTGGCCCACCGCCCCTGCGTTCGCGCGCGAGGCGCGCCACGACACCGTCCTGGGCGGCCGCATTCCGCTACGGGCCGGGCAGGGCGTCCGCGTCGTGATCCCAACGCTCCACCGCGACCCGGTGTGGGGCGACAACCCCGAGCAGTTCGACCCCTCCCGCTTCGCGCCCGAAGCGGTGGCCGCGCGCTCCCCGCACGCGTACAAGCCGTTCGGAGCCGGTGAACGCGCCTGCATCGGGCGGCAGTTCGCGCTGCACGAGGCGACCATGGTGCTCGCCATGCTCATCCACCGCTACCGGCTGATCGACCACGCCCGCTACCGGTTGAAGGTGAAGCAGTCGCTCACCCTCAAGCCCGACGGGTTCACCCTCACCCTCGTTCCGCGTACCCCCGCCGACCGGGCCGCCAACCGCACCGCACTGCCGACCGCGAGTGCCGCACCGTCCGACAGCGCCCCGGCCGAGACCACCGACCTGCCCACCCGGGTACGCCAGGGCACCGGACTGCTGCTGCTCCACGGCTCCAACTACGGAACCTGCCGCGACTTTGCCGCCCAACTCGCCGACACCGCAAGAGAGCTGGGGTGCGACACCACCGTCGCCCCGCTCGATGCCCACCGTGGCGCACTGCCCACCGACCGGCCCGTCGTGATCACCGCCGCCTCGTACAACGGCCAACCCACCGACGACGCGGCAGAATTCGTCTGCTGGCTCCAGGAAGCCGAACCCGGCGCGGCCGAGGGCGTCAACTACGCCGTCCTCGGCGTCGGTGACCGCAACTGGTCCGCCACCTACCAGCGCATCCCCACCCTCATCGACGACCGGCTCGCCGCCCTCGGCGCCACCCGCCTCCTCGACCGCGCCGAAGCCGACGCCTCCGGCGACCTGTCCGGCAGCGTCACGGCATTCACGGCCGCACTGCGCACCGCGCTGCTGGAGCACCACGGCGACCCCGCCACCGCGGGCGACCCGCCCCGGCGCGAGCCGGCCCCCGCCGCCTACACCGTCACCGAGGTCACCGGTGGCGCGCTCGACGCCCTGGCCGCCCGGCACGGCATGACGGCGATGACCGTCACCGACACCGGCAGCCTCACCCACCCCGACTACCCGCGAGTCAAACGCCTGGTCCGCCTGGCCCTGCCCGAGGGAACGGCCTACCGCACGGCCGACCACCTCACCGTGCTGCCCGCCAACGCCCCCGACCTCGTCGAGCGCGCCGCCCGGCTGCTCCAGGCCGACCTCGACACCGTCCTGAGCATCGCCCCCCACCGCCCCCGCCGCGACGGCATCCCCGTCGACCGGCCACTGACCATCCGCCAGTTGCTCACCCACCACGTCGAGCTGCAGGACCGCCCGACCGCCGAACACCTCGGTACCCTGGCCGCCCTCAACCCCTGCCCGCCCGAACAGGCCGCACTACGCGCCCTCGCCGAGAACACCGACGCGCGCGCCGCCGACCAGCGCACCCTGCTGGACCTCATCGAGGACCACCCCGCCCTGCGCGAGACCCTGACCTGGCCCACGCTGCTGGAACTGCTGCCCTCGATCAGGCCCCGCCACTACTCCGTGTCCTCCTCACCGGCGACCGACCCGCACCATGCCGACCTCATGGTCTCCGTGTTGCAAGCCCCCGCCCGCTCGGGCCGCGGCACCTTCCGCGGCACCGGCTCCGGCTACCTCGGCGCCGTGCGCCCCGGCGACACCGTGCTCGCCCGGATCCAGCCGTGCCGCGAAGCCTTCCGCATCGGCCACGACGCAGACACCCCCGTCATCATGATCGCCGCCGGGACCGGGCTCGCGCCCTTCCGCGGCGTCATCGCCGACCGCCGTGCACTCCTGACGAGCGGCACCTCCCTCGCCCCGGCGCTGTGCTACTTCGGCTGCGACGCCCCCGACGCCGACTACCTGCACGCCGACGAGCTGCACGCCGCCGAAGGGGCCGGCGCGGTCGCCCTGCGCCCTGCCTTCAGCGAGGCCCCCATCGATGGCCGGCGCTTCGTGCAGGACCGCCTCACCGCCGAGGCCGACGAAGTCTGGGAGCTGCTGAACACCGGAGCCCGGGTACACGTCTGCGGCGACGGCGCCCGCATGGCCCCCGGCGTCCGCGACGCCTTCCAGGCCATGTACCTGCGGCGCACCGAAGGCGCCGACCGCGCGGACGCCCAGGACTGGCTCCGGACCCTGATGGATCAGGGCCGGTACATCGAGGACGTCTACAGCGGCTGACCCCACCGCGCCCGCGGCCCACCAAGAAGCGAACAGCAAACTGTCGAGGAGCCTGGAGCAGTTGTGGACCCTGCAGTACACGGCGAAGCCGGTGGTGAGGACGCCATCCGGTCCGCCATGCGCCATCGGCTACGCAATGCAGTGATCAATGTTGTGCCCGTTTTCGGATTCACCCTGAGCTTCGCGCTCACCCACCGGCTTGCCGTCGCGCTGGCACTTGCCCTCGCGGCCGGGGCCGCGGTCTGCGTCTACCGAGCGGCGCGCAGGGAACCCGTGTGGGGCACCCTCGGGGCCCTCGGCCTCGTGTGTGTCGCGGGTGCTCTGGCCGCAGGGACCGGGCAGGCCACCAGCTTCTTCCTGCCGAGTCTGCTGCTGCACGCCGTGATGGCCGTGGTGTCGGCCGTGATGCTGTTGCTCGGATGGCCGCCGATGGGCGTGGTGGTGGGGCTGATCACGAAGGAGGGAACCGGCTGGCGCCGGTGCAGGGTGCGCCGTCGGGCCTTCACCAAAGGCAACTTGGTCGTCTTCGCCGGGAATCTCAAGATGCTGGCGATCCAGATCCCGCTGTTCCTGTCCGGCCGGACCGTCGCCCTCGGCGCGGTCGATGTCCTCGGGCCGGTTGTCATCGCACTCGGCGCACTGCTGGGTTGGCGCGTCTACCGGCGTGTCCTTGGAGGGCATCGCTGCGGCAGTCACGACCGTATGACGGTTGTGGCCGATCCCGCGGTTCGGCGCGAACCCCTGCCCGGCAGGCATCGGCGGGGACGCGGCGCACGATGCGCCGACGCCACCGCCTGCGCCGGGGAAGTTCATCTTGAGGGGCCCGCCGGAGAGCACCTGATTCCGGCGGCTGCTCACCGGCCCGTTCACCGTGCGCCGGATGCGCCAACTCCCGCGGTGGAGTAGCTCGTCGCCGAGCGGTCGGCCTGACGTCGCCGGCTTCCTGACGTCGGGGCGGGGCCTACGGGTATGTGCGAGCGAACCCGCGCCGGTCTCCTTTGTGCCGCCTATACGCAAAAGCGGCTTCTGGTAATGCAAGAACGCAACGACCGCATCGCCGCTGTTTCTGCGATGCGGGGGAGAGAGTAATTGTGGTTGATTCCGACACCGTCGCGCCCTTTGTGCTCGGCGTTTCCGACGAAGCACTGGAGGATGTGCGCGACCGTTTGCGTCGTGTCCGGCTTCCCGAGGGCGAGACGGTCGATGACTGGTCACAGGGGATTCCGCGTTCCTACGTCCAGGAGTTGTGCCGTTACTGGCTGGAGGAGTACGACTGGCGCCGGCTCGAAGCCGAGCTCAATGACCGCGGCCAGTGGCGCACGGTGATCGACGGGCTGGGGATTCATTTCCTGCACGTCCGTTCCCCTCGTGCGGATGCGCGGCCCCTGCTGATGACTCACGGGTGGCCCGGTTCGGTGGTGGAGTTCCTCGATATTCTCGACGAGCTGGCCGATCCGCCGGCCGGTGAGCCCGCATTTCACGTGGTGGCGCCTTCGCTGCCGGGTTTCGGTTTCTCCGACAAGCCGGCCGGGACGGGCTGGGGGATCGAGCGTATTGCCGATGCCTGGGCCGAGCTGATGACCCGGCTCGCCTATCAGCGTTTCCTTGCCCAGGGCGGCGACTGGGGTGCGTTCGTGACGACGGCACTGGGGGTCCGGCACCCTGACCGTGTCGAGGCGCTGCATACGACGATGCCGCCGGTCCAGCCGCCCTCAGGGTTCACCGAGGACGATCTCGGCGACGCCGAGCGCGCGGACCTGGCTGCGACCAGGGAAGTGCTGGCGGCCGAGCGCGGGTACATGACAGTGCAGTCGACGCGCCCCCAGACGCTCGGGTACGGCCTGGCGGATTCCCCGGCCGGGCAACTCGCCTGGATCGTGGAGAAGTTCCAGGGCTGGACCGACTGTGACGGGCACCCGGAGAACGCGGTATCCCGTCAGCGGCTGCTGGACAATGCCGCGATCTACTGGTTCGGCGCGTGCGGCGCGTCGTCGGCGCGGTTGTACTGGGAGAGCCTGCCGGCCCGGAACTGGACTCCGGTGACTGTCCCGTCGGCGGTGTCGGTGTTCCCGAAGGAGCCGTTCCGAGCGCCCCGCGCCTGGGTCGAGGCGCGCTTTGAGGACCTGCGGTACTGGAACGTCCTGGAGCGTGGCGGGCATTTCCCCGCCCTTGAGGTTCCGCACCTCTTCGTCTCCGAACTGCGAGCCGCCTTCGGACGCGAGTTCTGACAAAACGGGTCGCTGTCCTGCCGTGTACGCACGGGCACACAGCGGAGAAAAAGCACTGGTGAGTGGTGACGGAGACGTCATTTTGCCAGCGCAATCGCGAGTTTGCACCCATACAAGAGAGAGGGAATACGGTGTCGGAGCGGGAAACAATAGAGGTTGACTACCTGATCGTCGGGGCTGGAGCCATGGGCATGGCCTTCGCCGACACTCTGTTGACCGAGACGGACGCGACCGTGGCCATCGTCGATCGCTACGGTCGGCCCGGTGGCCACTGGACGGTCGCCTACCCGTTCGTGCGGCTGCATCAGCCTTCGTCGTTCTACGGCGTCAATTCCCGTGAACTGGGAACAGACGAAGTGGACCAGGACGGCTGGAACGCGGGACTCCACGAGCTGGCGTCGTCCGATGAGATCCTCACCTATTTCGACCAGGTGATGCGCAAAACCCTCTTGCCCAGCGGTCGTGTCTCGTACTTCCCCATGTCCCACTACGACGGCGCGGATCCCGCGCGACCGGATGTCCAGCGGTGTCACTCCCTCGTCTCCGGTGGCGAGTTCGACATCCGCGTGCGTCGGCGGACCGTGGACGCCACCTACATGAACGTCACGGTTCCTGCGATGTGCCCGCCGAAGTACGAGGTGGCTTCCGGGGTCCGGCTGATCACCCCCAACCAGCTGCCGGCCCTGGAGCAGCAGGCATCGCACTACACCGTGGTGGGAGCGGGAAAGACGGGCATCGACGCGTGCCTGTGGCTTCTGCAGCATGGCGTCGACCCGTCCGGCATCACCTGGATCATGCCGCGCGACTCGTGGCTGCTCGACCGTGCTCAGATCCAGCCCGGACCGGAGTCCGCCGCGAGCGACGCCGAGTCGTTCACCGCTCGCATCCGCGCGGTGCTGGAATCCCGCACGGTCGAGGAGCTTTTTCAGCGGCTGGAAGCCGGCGGCCTCCTGCTGAGGCTGTCTTCCGACGTCACGCCGACGGCGTATCGCTGCGCGACCGTCAGCCGGACCGAACTCGAACAGCTCCGGCGGATCACCGACATCGTCCGCCACGGCAGGGTCCGGCGCATCGGCGCCGACACGGTGGAACTCGGCGGGGCGACCGTCCCCGCCCGCCCCGGAACCCTCTACATCGACTGCACCGCGGACGGCCTCGAGGCGCGGCCGGTGGTGCCGATGTTCAGTGGCTCCCGCATCACGTTGCAGACGCTCGTCCCGTGCCAGCAGGTGTTCAGCGCCGCCTTCGCCGCCCACGTCGAGGCAACATATGAGGACGACGCCGAGAAGAACCGGATATGCGTCGCCGCGCCTCACCCCAACACCGCCCTGGACTGGCTCCGCAGCAGTGCGCACCTCGATGACCTGCTCCTGCGGTGGTTTGCGGACCGTGGGCTCCTCGAATGGTGCGACGCATCGCGTCTGACGAAATACTCGATCGGCTCGCTCCCCGACGAACTGCGGACCGCGCTCTTCGAGGGCCTGCACGCCGAGAGGAAGCAACTGCAGCAACTGCTGGCACACGAGGACCAGACCGTGGCAGTGGCAGTGGCAGTGGCAGTGGCAGCGAACTGACCACCGTCACCGGGCGGGCCTGCGCGCCGAATTGAAGATCTGACGCAGGCGAGGGGCGACCCACACGGTCCGGTACGGTCGGCCTCGACCAGGTGTGATCTCTGCAGTTGTTCGACCAGCTCAGGAAGTCGCTGCTGGTCCAGCCGTGGATGCGCGATCTGGCCGTCACGGTCAGCTGCTTCGTCTTGTCCACCCCGGTGGCGGCCGCTGGCCGCCGTCGGGGCGGTCCTGTCATCGCACCTACCGCCTCGTGCCCCAACCGTGCCCTCCAGCACGGTCAACAACGGTCATAAACGGTGCTCAAGAGCCCTCCCGAACAGGCGGGCTCAGCATCGTTTTCCCAGGTCAGAGACCATATCGAGCACTCATGCCCCCTTGATTCCCAAGCTCAGAGCGCGGGTTCGATTCCCGTCACCCGCTCCATAGTTGAGGCCCAGGTCGGAGACCTGGGCCTTGTTTTGTTGTCTGGACCAGTTCAGGCGTCCCGCACCAGATCCGCACCGGAAGGCTTCTGATCAGCCTTGCGGCGGGCGGGCCCGCACGAGGTCATGCAGTCCGCTCGCCACCTCATGCTGCCGCTCAAGATCCGAGTGCTGATAGATGAGCGCGGCCTTCTCCGACGGAAAGCACTCGCGCTCGGACGGTGATCAGGTTGCAAGGGGAAGGTCGCCAGTGGGTGCCCGACGGGACCCGGCGGATGATCTCCGACGCTCGTCCCAATGAATCGGGCCGAACCGCAACTCCCCTTGATACGCCGGCATTCACCGCCGCACGGCGATGCACTGGCGCCACAAGCGCGAGACCGCCAGCAGGAGGCGGCAGCCCGGCGGACGAACACGTCCGTGCACGGTCTGCCAGGAGCCGAACGGCGCGACCACCGCCCACGCATCATCACAGATCTCAGGCTCATCCCTCACGACCGGAGCAACGACCCGGTGACCGGCAAGCCACTGCCGCCCCCAGGGGGTCCGCACGAGCAGTTCCAGGCCGCTTGTTTGTGTTGGCCGTGAGTTTGCTCCGCCGTCAAGGCGTGATGTCCACGCATGGTCCGTGGCAGCAGCGGCCCTGGGTAAGCGTTGCGCCATTCGAGCGACATTTGAGTCCTCCCTCTGTTCGGGGCCCGCCGGTGACGCCTTAAATAGCAATAGTGAGTCCGAAGGTCGCCCATCCCTCGCGGGACTCATGTTTTGCCGGTTGGCCGGTAGGGGCCAGCGGCATTGCCTGATGGGCGCTCCTTGGACGGCTGGTCAGTTGCCCCTCCCAGCTGTTGGCTGACTCCAGGTCAGTCTTTGAGGAGCCCTGAACTAGATCCATACAGACCTAGATCGCGAGGGCTCAACATGGGCAAGGGTTTTCAGCCGAAAAGGCATCAACTGCCGTAAGTCGTGGTGAGTGGAAATCAACTCACGCTGCCGAGTCCGCTGAATACGACCGTACCGGAATTGGCGGATCCCATCTCCAACTGGGCTCCACCGACCGCTAGCACGCCCAACTGACCGACTCGGGCGACAACTCCGCCGTTTCCAGGCTCCCCCAGTTCTCTCTCAGTCCTGGATGCCGGACACCCTCGGCGTCCGGCACAGGCGACGATCCGGCATCAGGCGACCTCCGGTGCGGCGCCACCAGGAGCACGCGGTACGAGCGCCGACGGCTGAGTGCGCTCAGGCAGCTGTGGCGAGTGCGCACACCACGCTCGGTCGAAGCCTTCATGTTCATCCGGCGCGCAGCACATGGCACCAGCTCACCCCGTGCCCAAGGCGCCGGTCGCAAGCGGTGCAAGCGCGCCGATCTCCCACAGTTCCAGGGCGGCATCAGGGCTGCCCCGGAAGCCTCAGGAAAGGAAATCCACGATGGCAACACTTGTACCTCTGGGTACCGCCGGCACCTACGGGGTGCTCGCCAACACGGCGATCACCAACACCGGCCTCACCGTGGTCTCCGGCGACCTCGGAGTGAGCCCCGCCGGCGCGGTGACCGGGTTCCCTCCTGGAACGGTCACCGGAACCATCCACGTGAACGACGCTGCCGCGGCGACGGCCCAGGCCGACCTGCTGACCGGGTACGCCAACGCGCTGGTACAGCCGGTCACGGCCACTGTCGCGACGGAACTCGGCGGGACCACCCTGACCCCCGGCGTGTACAACTCCGCCTCCGGCACGTTCGGCCTCAACGGGACATTGACCTTGGACGCGCAGGGTAACCCCAACGCGGTCTTCATCTTCAAGACGAACACCACGCTCATCTCGGGAGCCACCGGCAACGTCAACCTCATCAACCAAGCGAAGTCCGCCAACGTCTTCTGGCAGGTCGGCAGCTCCGCGACGCTCGGCGCCGGCTCCACCCTGAGGGGCAGCATCCTCGCCTTCACCTCGATCACCGCCACCACGGGAGCCATCGTGGACGGCCGGTTGCTGGCTCTCGGCGCCGCCGTCACGCTGGACACAAACACGGTCACCGTCCCGGCCCTGTCTACCTGCTCGGTGGTGGTCCAGCCGGTGGCCGGGCCGGTGGTCGTCGGCCAGCCGACCCCCGTGACCGCCGTGGTGACCTGCAACGGCCTGCCGGTCTCGGGTGCCTCGGTGACCTTCAACGGTGGCGCGGCCCCGGTGCCCGCCACCACCAACGCGGCCGGTATCGCCACCGGAACGCTGACCTTCAACACCGCCGGGCCCGCCACGGTCACCGCCACCGTCACCGCGTCAGGCACCGGATGCGCGTGCACCGGCGTCGTCTCCGCGCCCCTCCCCATCACCGTCACTCCGCAGCCGTCCTGCCTGGTGGTGGTCCAGCCGGTGGCCGGGCCGGTGGTCGTCGGCCAGCCGACCCCCGTGACCGCCGTGGTGACCTGCAACGGCCTGCCGGTCTCGGGTGCCTCGGTGACCTTCAACGGTGGCGCGGCCCCGGTAACCGTCACCACCAATGTGGCGGGTGTCGCCACGGGCTCGCTGACCTTCAACACCGCCGGGCCCGCCACGGTCACCGCCACTGTCACCGCGTCAGGCACCGGATGCGCGTGCACCGGCGTCGTCTCCGCGCCCCTCCCCATCACCGTCACTCCGAAGACGAGCCCGCTGAGTGCGTCGCCCGCCTGCTGGCGGGTCAACCTGCCCTTCCCGTTCCCGAGCCTGTTCACCGCGACGTTGACGGCCACCCTCACGCCGGCGCAAGCGGGAGTCCCGGTCACCTTCTTCGTCTCCGGCCTGCCGGTGGGCACCGCGGTGACCAACGCCAGCGGTGTCGCCACCCTCAACGCCGGCCTGTCCATCCTCCAGATCAGCGCCAGCAGCTACACGGCGGTCGCCACCGTCGGCGGCGTCACGGTCCAGGCGACCGGCTCCCTGGTGCCCTGCTTCCCGCCGGCGTGACCGGCCTGTGCCCGATCGGTCGGGGAAGCGTGACGGGTCCTGCTGCGGTACTCGCGCACAGAACTGGTCACGCAGTGCAGCCCCTGACCTGAAGGCCCTCCGGTAGGCGTCCGGCCCCTCAAGTGGGTGTCCCTCAAGGGCTGTCCCCCGTCGTGGAAGGACGGGGGACAGCCCGGCTCGAACTTACCGGTGAGCCATTCGGCACCACGCCCGTTGGCAGGACGGAGACGGGGAAGCGGACAGCCCCCCCGGTGCCGGTGGTACGTGGACGGCTCACCGGTGAGGACCGGGGCCGGTGTTTCCTCCGGCATCGGCCCCGGACATCCGAGCGGCTCTCACAGCCCCAAGGCCCCGCGTGGAGCTGCCAGGGCCCTCCATGGTTCCAGCTCCCGCGGCTGCCCTGAATCAGCAGTCCAGCGGCGCGGGGTCAGCACACTCAAGATCACCCGGGAGGACGAGGGCCCGTGCTCGCGGCCCCGGCAACCGTCTTCGCCCTAGCTGCCACGTCGAGAACTTCGACTCGTTCGAGACAGGCCGCCTCGGTCCTGCAAGGTGAATATCGGGCGCTGTGAGCCATGCCCGCCGGGATCGCCCGACGCTGCCTGAGGCAACCCCGGCGAACCTTTAAGCGGGGTGGTGAGCACGCTGGCCCTGCACACTTGCACCAGCAATGCCGCCGCCGGTATCCACATGCCCCTCTCTTCCACCTGCCCGCAAGGGAATCTTGACGGCAAGCAGTTGCCTCCCGACGAGGCCCGTGCCCTCCGCATGCCCCAACGAGCGGTAAATCACGGTCAATACGGGTCCCCACCGACCCTCTTCACTCTGCACCACAGCCCACGTTTAAGCAGGTCAGATCCACAATGGCGCGTACACGCCCCATTGATTCCCAAGCTCAGAGCGCGGGTTCGATTCCCGTCACCCGCTCCATAGTTGAGGCCCAGGTCGGGGACCTGGGCCTTGTTTGTTGTATAGACCTTCCGGTGCGGGCGTGCCCTTGGCGTGTCCCAACTTCCCTCTATGGATTGCACAGAGAGGTGGCGCACGACACCTCAGGGGTCACACGGTGGACGGCACCCGAGACGGGACTCCTATGGCTTGCGCCACCAACGCGTCAAGTGGGTGGGGCGGCCTCGGTCGGGCCGCCTGGTGCCCTGGACAGCTGGACCACCGCTCCGGGCCCGACCTGTGGTGCAATGGTTGAGTGAAGTTTGAGCATGACAACATGGTCGGGGTTCGCCTTGCTGTGTCGCTGGTGAATCTTGAGTCGAGTGGTTCCTGGGGGGCTGAGGCTCTGGAACGGGCGTTGCAGGAGCATGCGATCCGGCGTTCGCGTGTCACCGGCTCGGCCGGTGAGGAGATCAGGGCGTGGTCGCGGCTTTTGCGGCCCGTTTTCGAGGCTGCCTCGCAGGGCGAACGGTGCGAGAGGATCAACGCTCTGCTTGCGGACGGCGCGGGAAGCGTGTACCTGACCACGCACGACGACTTGCGGCCGCATCTGCACTTCGCACCGGACGCCCAGGACGTCCAAAGCCGCGTGAAGGCCGTGACCGCGGGAGCTCTGGCCATCTTCACCATGGAGGCCGAGGGGGAACGGCTGGGCGTCTGCGCGCTGGACCCCTGCCGGACTGCCTTCGTCGACACCAGCCGCAACGGTCGCCGCGCCTACTGCTGCGCGCGCTGCGCCAACACCGATGCGGTCCGCCGCCACCGCATGACGCGGCGCTAGCGTTCCGCCCTGGCGCAGGTGCTATGCCGAGACCAGTGCCAGGACGAACGGGACGGCGGCGATGCCCAGAAGTGTCTGCGTCGCGGTGATGCCGGCCATCAGCGGCGCGTCGCCGCCGAGTTGTCTCGCCATGATGTACGAGGACGATGCCGTGGGCAGAGCCTGGAAGAGCACGGCGATGATCAGCGCGTGGGAGCCCAGGCCGACCATCTGAGCCGCCAGGAAGGTCACGGCGGGCATGAGGGCGAACTTGACGGACGACGACGTGAGGATCGGTGCCGCCCACGAGCGTGCCGCACCGAAGCGCAGCGCGGCGCCGATGCACAGCAGCCCCAGCGGCATCGAGGCGGCTCCGAGTGCCTGAAGCGCCGGCTCGATGCCCGGCGGCAGGCGCAGATCGAGTGCCTGAAGGAGGATGCCTCCCGCACAGGCGAGGATGAGCGGGTTGGTCACGAGCTGTTTGACGATGCCCGTAAGGCGCAGGCGTGCGCTCCCGAACCGTGCGAAGACCAGCACGCACAAGACGTTGACCGTGGGCACGATCACCGCGTTGCAGACCGCGGCGGTGGCGACGCCCTGGGTGCCGTACAGACCGGCAGCGATCGTCACGCCGATGTAGTTGTTGAACCTGACGCTGCCCTGGAAGACGGAGGTGAAGCCGTCGTCCTTCAGTCGCATCATGGGCCTGAAGGCGATGACCAGCACGGCGACGATCACCGTGGAGGCGACCAGAGTGCCTGCCAGGGCCGCTACCGGCAGATCGTCGGTGTCGGCCGTCGCCAGGCTGTGCAGGAACAGAGCCGGGAGCAGCACGTGATAGCTCAGGCGCTCGGCTTCGGACCAGAAACGCTCGGCGGTGATCATCGATCGCTTGAGCGCGTAGCCCAGCGCGATCAGCAGGACGACCGGAATCAGCGCCTTGACGGTCAGCGCGATCACGCCGGAATCCCGTCCAGCGTGGCGACGATGATGCGGCAGCCCTCTTCCAGGGTGGCGAGGTCGGTGGCGAAGGAGAGCCGCAGGTGGCCTGGCGCGCCGAAGGCGCTGCCCGGGACGGTCGCGCATCCCGCTTCGAGGAGGGTGTCCGCTGCTGCGAGGTCGTCGCCGCTCGCAAGGCGCGGCAAGAGGTAGAACGCACCGTCTGGTTCGACCATGTCCAGGTGCCGGCTCTGCCGCAGAATCGCCAGCGCCGCATCGCGCCGTCGACGGTATGTTCCACATCGTTCCGCCAGAATCCCCTGAGGCCCCTCCAGGGCGGCGGCCGCGGCGATCTGGCTAACGGTCGCCGTCTGCGTGCAGTTCTGTGTCTGTACGGCGGTGATACGACGGACAAGTTCGGCCGGCCCGAACCCCCAGCCGACCCGCCAGCCGGTCATCGCGTACGCCTTGGAGACGCCGTCCACGAGCAGGATCCGCTCGCGCAGGTCAGGCGCGACCTGCGCGACGCTGAAGTACTCGCCCTCGGCGTAGCCGATGTGGGCGTAGATCTCGTCCGAGAGGATCATCGCCGAGGGGTGCCGTCGCAGGACCTCGGCGAGACCGGTCAGGGTGTCATGGCTGTAGGTGGCGCCCGAGGGGTTTCCGGGAGCGTTGAGCACGACCCAGCGCGTGCGCGCGGTCAGGGCCGCTTCCAGGGCGTCGGGAGCGAGTCTGAACCCCGAGTCGGCCGAGCAGGGAACGATCACGGGCACGGCGCCGCACAGGCGCACCAGGTCCGGGTAACTTGCCCAGTAGGGCGCCGGGATGATCACCTCGTCGCCCGGGCCCAGGGTGGCGAAGAACGCGTTGAAGATGACCTGCTTGGCACCGCATCCCACGGCCACCTCGGCATCCGTGTAACTCAGGGCGCGGTCCCGTTCCACTGCGCGCCGTGCGGCACGGCGCAGTTCCGGTATCCCGTTGGCGGGGGCGTAGCCCAACGGGCGGGCAGCGGCTTCCTGGGCGGCATGAACCGCGTGCGCAGGCGGGGCGAAGTCGGGCTCGCCGAGCGTGAGGTCGATGATCCGACGGCCTTCCGCGCGATACTCGGCCGCGCGGCGGGCCATCTCCAGGATGGGTGAGCCGGAGGGAGTCACCGGGCAGCCGGTCACCGGTCAGCCCTCCCCAAGGCGAACGGAACCTCCGTGGAACCGGTGGCCGTTCTGTCTCGCTGGTGGGTGTGGGAAGAGTCAGTGCCCGGGGCACTGGGCGTCGAAGAGCGCATACCGACAGGCTGATGTAATACCCCAAGGCATGACAACCATTACAGGGATCCTGCGAGAGGACTCAGCAGGCCGGACTCCCCGACGCCACTGCGGCGGCCCGACGGAATACTGACCACGCAGGTCACCCTGTGGCAGAAGCGGTTCCGTACCGTAGCCGGAGGGCCCGTTCGGGCCCCGGCGCGACGGTGCGCCACGGCCGAGGTCAGCTGCTCCTCAAGCCCTCAGACACCCTGGACTCCTCGCCCCTCGACGCCCGAAGCTCGTCGGCGGTGAGGCGAGGTCGTCGATGCCATGTACGGCCGGCGCGACCTCCCGTAAGAGACCCGCAGTAAAGGACGATCGCGTGAACGATCACATAGCACCGCCCGCCCTGCGCCCGGTCCGGGGAGCGGCCGGCTGCGCCGTCGCCACCCTCGTCCTCGCCGGCGCGGCCTGGGCGGCCCGGGCCGTGTGGCAGATCCGGCTCACCGTGGCCGGACAGCCGCCATCCGGACCGCTGGACCAGGGCGAGAACCACTACCACCACCTCGTCATCAACCTGGGAGACGCGGCCATAGTGCTGTGCGCGGTCGCCTTCCTGCTCTGGCTTTGGCGCGTGCGGGACAACGCGGGCACACTCTCGGGACAGCGCCCGCGCTACGCCGGGCCATGGGTCCACGCCGGCTGGATCGTCCCCATCGCCAGCCTGTGGATCCCCCGCGGGATCATCGCGGACATCCACCGCGCCAGCGCGCCCGATAAGCGCTTGCCGCACGCCGTGAACTGGTGGTGGGGCCTGTGGCTGGTCGGTTTCCTGGGCGGGGCGGGCCTGTACGCCGGCACCACGAACACCGTCATCGCCCGCGCCTACACGGACACGCCCCTGCTGCTGGTGACCGACGCGGCCGTCATCGGCGCGGCCGTGGCCGCCATCCTCGTCGTCCGCGCCCTCACCGCGGTACAGCAGAACCACATACACCAGCACCCGCGGCGCGGCGCCGAACCAGCAGTGCACGTCGAGCCGGGGACGTGAACGCGGTCAGCCTTCAGGGGCAGATACCTTGCGATGGCAATGCCACTTCTCCCACCTCATAGGAGACGCGTCACCATCGCGCCCAGCCAGGCCCAAGAGCAGCGCTGAGGCTGCACTGACCAGGCTCGTGCCCCAACCGTGCCCTCCAGCACGGTCAACAACGGTCGAGAACAGTACGTCAGTGCACCACCGAACAGTCAGGTAGAGCGGCGTTTCCCCTGGTCACGGGCCGAATCGAGCTCACTGGTCCCGTTGATTCCCAAGCTCAGAGCGCGGGTTCGATTCCCGTCACCCGCTCCACCGGAAAGCCCCAGGTCGCTGACCTGGGGCTTGATTGTTGCCCAGACCATTTCGGGGTCGCGTGCCATAACGCGCCGATTACCGGACCGAATTGAGCACCACAAGCCCTCCAGTCAGAATCTGGCGCATCGCCGTCTCACACCACGAGGTGTGGCATCTGTGCCCTGCGGCACGCCTCCGGCAAGTGGGACTTGTGTGCGAGCGCGAAGCGGCTTGGGCGCCCCACAGCCGCGCTGCCGTGCCCAACCAGCGGGGACCGGTACGGCAAAGCCGCTACTCCGTCTGCCGCGTAGCGGAATCGCCGGCGTCGCGGGTTCGCGGCACAAAGGGATGGATGGTCGCGAACCAGGCGGCGCGAGCCATGCCGGATCGCGGGCTGGATCAGCGTGCTCGAAGGTGGGCAGCGCGATCTCTCTTGCCCGGCATGGGACTTGGGGCCGCCGATTACCCGGCGGCCTGTGTTCGCTGCGGCTCGGCCCAGTACGGCACCGTGTCGCGCCCGCCCGTTCCTCAGTACCCGGCCCCGGCGCTGGAAGACCACGAGACCGCGCGGCCGGAAAACCATGAGCGAGGGCGGCCGAGTTCCAGCCCGGCTGCCGCCCGGCTCCCCGCCGCCCTCAGTGCCGGTACGGCCGGTTGCCGGCCGGTGATGCCGAGGTCAGCTATGTGATCATCGCCGAGCCCAGCGACGTGCTCACGGCCCCGGCGTGGTCATCCGTGCCGTCGGCGCGCGGTCCGACGCGGCGGGCCGTGGTCGGCCTCGGCAGCGGTGATGTACCCAAGTGGCGCAGAGAGGCCAACGGGATCGCCGACACCCCCGCAGTGCTGAAGGACCTCTTCGCACGCTCCGATCGCCGAGGGCGATGAGGGCACGGGCCGCCTCCGCGGGCGCCTGGTCTCGTGTGGGTTCGGTGGTCCGTCGCCCGGAGTACGGTGAATACATCGGGCACGGCCGGATCATCCCGCCGTCCGTCGGCAACTCGCCGCGGACAGCACGATGAGGGCGGTGAGGAGGCCAACGATCCATGACTGGCGGCGGTAGATGTGAGCTTTCGCCTCGCCCCCTGGGCACCTCGCCTGACAGAGAGGCCGGCATGAGACCGATGGACGAGGTCTGAGGAAGCCGGGCCTCAGATACGCAGCTGCGACCGAGTCGGCTCCTCGACCAGGCGTCCCGGCCCCCTCGGCCGCGATCAGCATGGCGCAATTTCCCCAAAGGTGGCAGTCATGGCATCACTAGCCGACCGGAATGCGTACCGCGAAAAGATCATGCAGGCGCTGTACGAGGCCACTGAAGGCAACCGCCTTCTGGGTGTCACCGGAGCGAAGCTGCTCCAGGAATTCGCGATCTCCGAAGAGGATCTGGCGGCCGCCTGCGCCTATCTGATGGGCGAGGGCTTGATCACGGTCGACTGGGCCTCGGGCAATACGCCGGACATGGTCACGCTGACGCACCAAGGCATTCGACGCATGGAGGCTGAAGAAGAAAAGCACGGGTGACGCAATGCTCAGGCGCCGTCCGGACCGTTCGACTGCCACATCGTCTGTAAAACCAAGGGATGCGGGCGGACGAGGAAGTCACGGTCCCGATCTCACTTGCGGGACCCGGATGAGACGGCACGAGGAATCTGTCCAGTGGACGGGAGCGCGTGCCCTTACCGGCGGAGTTTCGGAGGATCAACCCATCCGGCCGTCAGTGCTCGGGCTGTGCGAGGGGTACCGGTTAACCATGGCTGGCACCTTCACAACCCGCACGATCAACATCACAACCGGCTCCACTGAGACCCTGCACGACCTGACGAACGCATGCTCCGCGTTCCTCCGGGAGGCTGCTCACGGGCGAAACGGACTGCTGAACATCTTCACCCGCCACGCGACGTCCGGCCTGGCCATCATCGAGACCGGCGCGGGCAGCGACGATGACCTTCTGGCGGCCCTCCGCGACATCTTTTCCGCGGACGACCGCTCGCAAGACCGCCCCGGCAGTCCTGGCCTCAGCAGCGCCCCCATGCTCCCGGCTCTGGTCCCACCACACGCCACGTTGCCCGTGGTC
Organism: Streptomyces sp. NBC_01454; assembly: GCF_036227565.1. Taxonomy (NCBI): domain Bacteria; kingdom Bacillati; phylum Actinomycetota; class Actinomycetes; order Kitasatosporales; family Streptomycetaceae; genus Streptomyces; species Streptomyces sp. NBC_01454. The sequence goes on along the minus strand of NZ_CP109460.1, from coordinate 4,282,570 downwards.
GACGGTGAGCTTGAACTGGGGGCCTCGCAGTCCGTCGTGCTGGTGAGCACCGACCGGGTCAGCCCGGAACGCCAAGTCCGGCTGTCATTCCTCAGCTGACCACCCGCCCCTGCACCTGGTCTTCGTTCCCTTTGACGAGGCGATTCTCCGGCCGGCCACCCCAAGATCTCCTGTGCCGTTCGCTCCGTCGCTCCGGATCGGTCCGGCGGGCCCTAACGGGAGTAGGCTGAAGCTACCGAGGGCACTCCGTACACCAGCTTCCATGCTCGTGTCGTTTTCGGCGATTCACGACACCGGGCCGGTTGCGGTCGGCCCGGGGCAGGGTCCGCGTCATGACCACGACCATTCGGTGTCCGCCTGCGGTCGAAGACCGGACCGCCGCTTCGCTGCCCCTCCGACTCATGCTGGCGCCGGCCGGTACAGCTCCAGCTCTGCTGGACGGTGCGTGGTGGCCCCGCTCCCGTGACCTCACGACGGAACTGCCCGCACTGATGGCCGTCCTCGACCCGCTGTGGGGGCGGATCACCCACGTCACGGTGAACCCCACGTTCTGGCCGGTCATCCCACGGAAGGTGCCCGTCGACGGGCATGTGGTGGGTGTCGGCTGGTTCAAGGCCGAGCAAGATCCCCACAAGCTGCTGCTGCTCTCCTACACCGTCGGCCGCTGGGACCTCCTGGTGATCCCGCCGGAGACCAGCCCCGCCACGGCCGCCCGGCTCATGGCCGAGGCCGCCGATCCGCTGGGCGCCCTCACCGCGAGCGCCCTGATGGACGAAGCGGAGCAACGCCGGCTCGCGGAGGAGATGGAACTGTCCCTGGTTTCGGTCTGGGACTCCGAAGGTGGCCATGGCGCAAGGCTGCCGACCTCACGTTCCCCCGCCCAAGCAGTCATTGCTCAGGTACCAGAGGCGACGAAAGGTATCTGAGTATCGTGTCAGTCATCGCGAGTGTGACGTCGATCCTGCAGCCCGCTCCGGAGGAAAACCCCGGACCAACAGCCTGGGGCTTTCTCTTCTCCGGATCTTTCCACCGCATGCCGTTCAGCCAGGTGCCCTGAAGGAGTCTGACACGCCGCCACTGGCTCAATGAGCCCTTTGGCCCGGTTGGCTGGGTCACGCTGTGCGAGTCGATCACGGTGGTTTCAGGAGCCCGTGTGCACAGTCGCATGAGGGGGGCCTGCCGGTGGGTCCTTGCGCGGCCGGCGGCCGCCGAGCAGGGCGTGAACTTGTGCTCCAGATCCTCACCGAGCGGGAGGAGCCGAAGGGCCGCAGCGGACTCGAACACTCCGACCGTGGAGTGCGGCAGGGCCTCGTTGCTTCCCGTCTGCGCTCAGTCATTCGCGGACCGGCTCACCTTCCCCTCGCCTCATCGAGACCCGCACACAGTGCTACCGGAGCCAAGCCACCGAAGTCGAACGCCAGGCCTCCCGGTGACTGACCCATTGGAGACGGCCGGCCCGACGGGTGAAGTCGCAATGAGGCTGCTGGTGAAAGGGCATGGGTATGGCGGCAGGTGAGCAGCAGGCGGGCAAGGGCGCAGTGGACCGCTCGGAAGGGTTCGGCGAGCGACTGCTGGGAGTGCTGCTGGATCGGGCGCACGAGATGCCGCCGCAGTTGATCGCCCCGCTGATCGCGGAAGAGGTGGCCACGGTCGGCGGCCGTCACGTCTCGATCCTCCTCCAGGACTATGCGCAGCTGCTGCTGGCGCCCCTGCCAGGCAGGGGGCTGATCGTCGGCCGGCCCGAGCTGATCGGTGACTCGCACGCGGGCGCGGCCTTCCTGTACGGGGCCCCTGTCGAGGTACCGCAGGACGACGGCGTTCGGATGTATCTGCCGTTGCTGGACGGCAGCGACCAGGTGGGCGTGCTGGCCCTCACCCTGAACACCGTCGATGACGATGACCGGCGCTTGTTGCGCAGGCTCGCCGGCCTCGTCGCCGACATGCTGGTCACCAAGCACAGCTACACCGACCAGTTCTTCCTCGCCCGGCGCCGCGAACCGATGAGCTTGGCCGCGGAGATCCAGTGGTCCCTGCTACCGCCGCTGGCGATGTCCGTCCCGCAGGTCGCGGTGGCGGGAATCCTGGAGCCCGCCTACAACGTCGCCGGCGACAGCTTCGACTACGCCCTCAACGAGGACATCCTGCACGTGTCCATGGTCGATGCGATGGGCCACGGCCTTGATGCCGCCACCATGGCGACCGTCGCCATCGGCGCCTACCGGCACGCCAGACGCGCCGAAGTCGGCCTGTCCGAGATCTACGCGTTCATGGACCGGGCCATCGCCGAGCAATTCGGGCCCGACCACTTCGTCACCGCGCAGATGATGCGCCTCAACATCACAACGGGCCACCTGCAGTGGGTCAACGCGGGCCACCCCGCACCGCTGCTGATCCGCAACGGCCAGGTTGTCCGGCAGCTGGAGAGCCCGACCACCTTGCCGGTCGGCTTCGGTGGTGAAGAGCCCCAGATCAGCGAGCAGTTGCTCCAACGCGGCGACCGGGTGCTGTGCTTCACCGACGGCCTGATCGAGGAGCACGAAGCCGGCGAGGAGCAGTTCGGTGAGGAACAACTCATCCACTGGGTCAACCGCATCGAGCACACAGAGAAGGGAGTGCGGGCGGTGGTGCGCTCGCTCTCCCACACCCTGAAACAGGAGCGGGGCGGGAGCACCAGCGACGATGCGACCCTCTTCCTGATCGAGTGGCGCGGGGGCGCCGCCGATCACCTCGCCGTCCTGGAGTGAGCCGACAGCCACACCACCATGCCGCGGAGCACCGCACATCGCAATCTGCCCTGAACCACGCATAACAGCGTCAAGGCCATGACCGACGACGCCGTGCGGCCAGGCTCCACCACCTGAAAAGCCCTACGCGCAGCCCAGATCGAGCGACACCACAGCCGCCGCGAACGACCGTGCCCCATCCGTGCCCTGCAGCCCGGTCAACACCGGTCACGAGGGGCACGACGGGACACCACCGGACGATGCAGGCAAGCAGCATTTCCCCAGGTCAGCGCCGAATGATCGTCCCGGGCCCTGTTGATTCCCAAGCTCAGAGCGCGGGTTCGATTCCCGTCACCCGCTCCATAGTTGAGGCCCAGGTCAGCGACCTGGGCCTTGTTTGTTGCCTGGACCACTTCAGGCGTCCCGCACCAGATCCGTACCAGAAGGCAGCTGGTCTTCCAGCGGCGCGAGGGTGCTGGCCTCGGTCGGCGCGGCACCGGCCAGCGGGTTGATAAAGACCGCCGCCGCAGCCGGCACGCCGCCCGCAGCCACGCCCAGCAGGCCGAAGCCGCCCAGCGCGCCGCTGACCACTTGGGCGCCTCCCGCCAGGCCACCGCCGCACCTCACCGCCGCGTCGAAGCAGTCTGTCGACGCTCGGCCATCACGGCCTCGCTCCGGCCCATTGGGCCTGGCTTCCCTCAATCGCCAGCGGCGACAGGGCACTTGCCGAGCAGCAGCATCGCCCACCCGCTAACTGCCCCACACCTGGAGGGATGGCGGGAAGCATCCTGGGGCTGCCGCAAGGGCGCGTTGGTGCAGTGCGCGCGCCCCGTGGCAATTCACGCCACTTGGGGGAGGGAGTTTGCGACTAATTACGGTCTGTTACCGTACTATAACCCTAAATGAGCCCATGGCTGGATCGGAGGGGCGCACACACGGGCGACTCCGAGGCAGCGCGGCGCGTTTTCGGCATGATCAAGGCGGGTTCCGCGTGCGCCGGGGGCCGCTGTGCTGCGGGGGTCGACGGTGTCAAGGCCACACTCCACGCCAGGAAGCAGGTCCATGGGAACGTCATTCTGCTCCTCGAAGTGACCCGAGTTCGTACAGCCGCGCCTTCGCCCGGGCGATGTGGAATGGCCGGATACGCAACGGCTGGTTGCGTTGCTCCGGCACCCCCGCCAATCTATGGGCATGTCAGGGACGGCGCGTATTTACGGGATTACCGGCGAAGCCTATTCCGTGGCGGTCAACAGGCCATAAGTACTCTGCTCGTTGATGCATGGACGGTATGCGGAGCTGGTATGTATCACGGCCGCGGCCGTGCTGAGCAGGTCGATCGGTCGGTGTACGGAATGCGGCGCTCTCGTTTCTTGTCTGACCGGTCGGAGTCTTCCCGGTGTGCAGTTCCCGTGCGACGGGGCGAGTCCGCTCGCCGTTGAGCCGCCTCTCGTCCGGGGAACGGGAAGAATTCGTGTTCGAGCCACTCGTCATATATCGCCGTATGCCCGTGGCGGCATGTGGAATTCCGCGGCGAAGCCGCCCACTCACCATTCGCGACAGGGGGCTCTTTTGAGAAGAACGACGAAAGGCGTGTCACGGGCCGGGTTCGGCCTCGGTGCCGCGCTGGCCCTACTGACCTCGTTGGTGCCGGCGCCGGCGTTCGCCGCCGAGCCCGGCACACTGACGGTCAGCGTCATCCGCGACGTCAACGCCGACGGCAGGCACACGGCGGCCCGTGAACCAGGGGTGGCCGGGATCCAGGTCCGGGTCACCGACCCCGACGACAACAGCTTCATTGTCACCACCGGTCCGAACGGCACCATCCAGGTGCCCACTGCGGGGACCGAAGGACAGTTCAAGCTGGAGCTGGTGACCAGCAGCCTCCCGGACTATCTCCAGCCCGCCTTCGGCGGCAGGGACCTGTCCACCGCGCTCACCTTCGTCAACGTGGCCGAGCACTCGCAGACGGTGCGGTTCGGGGTGTGGAACCCGGCGGACTACTGCCAGGTCAATGCCGACCTGACGACCTCCTGTCAGCAGGACATGCTCAAGCCCGACACCTCCCGCGGCCTGGTGACCTTCAAGGACAACTGGCGCGGCAACAGCAACGCCGGTGCACCCCGGCCCACCACCCTCAACACCAAGGGCGACACGGGCGCGACCTACGGCCTGGCGTACGACAAGAAGGAGCGGCGCATCTTCCAGGGCGCCTACGCCAAACGCGCCACCACCTACGGACCGGACGGGCCAGGCGCGATCTACGTGACGCCGCGCGGCGGCGGTGCCACCACCACCTTCGCCACCCTGACCGCCGGCAGCACCCAGCACAACACCAACACCGCCCGCTACGACGGCGACTTCATCGGCGCCGTCGGCAAGGAGGGGCTCGGGGACCTCGACATCTCCGAGAAGGGCGACGAGCTGTACGTCGTCAACATGTACGACCGCACGCTCTCCACCTTCGATGCGACCCAGTCGACCGCGAGCGCGCCGGAGTCGAGCATCGACATCCCCAACCCGGGCTGCAACGGTCCCGCCGACTGGCGCCCGATGGGCCTCGGGGTGCGCGACGGTGTGGTGTACGTCGGCGGGGTGTGCTCGGCGCAGTCCACTCAGGACGCCGACGACCTGCGGGCCGTGGTGTGGACGTACAACCCCACGACACAGACGTTCTCCACCGCGCCGGTGCTGGACCAGAGGCTGGACCAGGCGCGCGGAAACCTGACCACGGGCATCTCCGCCAAGTGGACGCCCTGGACGCTGGACGACCCGAACCAGTACCCGGCGGCCGTCAACGGCACCCCCGCCCGCCCGCAGCCGATGCTCAGTGACATCGTCGTCGAGGCCAACGGCGACCTGGCACTGGGCTTCCGCGACCGTCAGGGCGACCTGGGCGGCTTCCAAATGATCAACCCCAACCCCGCGTATCCCAACCTGGAGACCACCGCCTCGGCCGGCGACATCAACAAGGCGTGCCGCACCGCCGCGGGCACCTTCGTGTGGGAAGGCACCGGCGGCTGCCCGACCAACACGGGCGACGGCGCCAACGAGTTCTACTACGGCGACAACTGGGCCGGCCACGGCGAACGGGCACAGGGCGCGCTGGCCCTCAACCCACAGGACGGCAGGATTGCCAGTACCTACATGGATCCCGCGCACGCGATCAATTCCGGAGGGGTGAACTGGCACGACCGCACCAGCGGCGCCGCCGACAACCAGGGCTACGGCATCCAGTACCTCAATGATCCCGACAGCGGCAGCTTCGCCAAGGCCAACGGCCTGGGCGACCTGGAGTACCTGTGCGACCAGCCGCCGATCCAGATCGGCAACCGCGTCTGGTACGACCCGCAACCCGGCACCCAGAACCCCGATGAATGGGCAGGCATCCCCGGCGTCACCGTCACCCTCCTGTCCGAGGACGGCGACACGCTCGCCACCACCACGACCGACGCCAAGGGCGAGTACTACTTCAGCTCGCTTCACGTGCCCGCGCTGACCGCATACGGCAAGTACAAGCTCCGGTTCGACAAGAGCACCGCGGACCTGACCAACGTGCCCGTCGGACGGCCCAACCCACAGAACAGCAAGCTGCGGTGGTCCAACGCGTGCGAGGACGACAGCAACTGCGACTCGACGATCGACTCCAAGCCGAAGTTCAACCGGAACTCCGACAGCACCGCGGAGACCGATGAGTTCCGCGTCGGTGACTGGGGCTCGGTCAAGCACAACCTCGACGCGGGTATGTACTACTCCCGCTGAGCATGACGCACCCGTTCCGCAGCGGTGCGCCCTCACACCTCGAGGGCGCACCGCCCACGTGTCATCCGGCCAACATGCCTGTCCCCAAGGGGCGTTCGTCCTCAAAGCCTGGCAGGACCAGGAAGGTGCCGGAGGCCGTAGCCGTGGTGAAGGCCATCAAGTCATCGCCCTCGTCGAGCCGCTGCTGGGTGGCGACGAACGTACGGAGTTCGCGTTGGAAGCTGATGAAGACCAGACCGGCGTCGTCCGGTCCGTTGCGGTAGCTGTAGCCGCGGCGCAGCATCAGTCCGCTGCCGGAGGTGAGCGGGTTGGCACGACGGGCGTGTGCCATGGGCGGTACCAGATAGCGGCCATCGGGAGTCTTGGCACCCAGGTCCACCTCGGCCTCGGGGCGGCCACCGCTCAGCGGCGCCCCGTCGGAGCGCCGCCGGCCGATGATCTCCTCCTGACGGTGCACGGGCTGCGCCAGGAAGCGGTCGGCGCCGATGCGCAGCCGGCGCACCACGGCGATCGTGCCGCCGGCCACCGGCGCCGGGCCGTCGAGCCACACCTCGCGCCGCATCTGCCCGGGCCCCTTGGGCACGATGATGCCGTCGGGAAAGCCGAGGAGATTGCGCCCGGCGTGCGGTCCGGCCGGGGGCCGGAACCCCTGCTGCGACCAGCGCACGCGCGCCCCCGCGTCGGTCAGCGCCGCGGTGCAGGCCGCCTCCGCGCAGCTGACCACCAGTGGGTCCGAGCCGCAGATCTGGAGCAGTACGTCGCCTTGGCGGGCCGCCTCGGGGATCTCCTCGCGGGCGAAGGCAGGCAGCCGTGCCGCGCCGGGCAGGTTGCGCCCTGCGCCGGAGACGAGGCGGGGCCCGATGCCGACCGTCACGGTCACATCGCCCGGGGCCAGACCGGCCATACGGGGATGGTTGCCCGTGGTTACCCGCTGCACGGACCGGCCCAGGTCTGCGATGGCCTTGGACACTTCGACGCCCTCGTGGGCCGGGGCGAGGTCGAGCACCACGACACCGAGGTGTTCCTGTGGCGTGCCAGGTCTGTCAACGCCCGCTTGTGTGGGCCCTGTTGGCCTCACCGGCGACAGTGGGTGGGGAGCGTCACCACCGGGCTTCTGTTCAGGGCGAAGGTCCTCGGCCTGGCAGGCCGCCAGAGAGGACACCGCGGCCAGCGCACCCCCCATGAGCAGCCCCCTGCGGGGTACGCCACGTAACTGATCCATTACTCCATCTTGCCAGTATTGAGGGGCAATTGTCAGCAATTCTCCCCATGCTGCCGTTCGAGAAACCGCTGAAGGGGAATCGTGTTCCGAGGCCGCATCACCCTGTTCATCTGCCTGATCGGCATGCTTCTCGCGGCGGGGGGTTGTGCACCGTCCGACGAGGAAGATGGCGCCGCCAAGGCCCCTGCGCCACAGACCATCCGGGTGCCGCAGGACGCCCGTACGATCAGCGCGGCCGTCGGACGCGCCCGGCCCGGTGACCTGGTCCTGGTCTCGCCCGGCGTCTACCACGAGACCGTGCGGATCCCCGCCGACCGCATCGTGCTGCGCGGCACCGACCGCAACCGCGTGATCATCGACGGGCAGGGCCGGCGGCACAACGGCATCGTGGTGACCGGCTCCGGCGTGGCGGTGGAGAACCTCACCGTCCGCGACCACCTGCTCAACGGCGTGCTGGTGACCGGCATGGCTCAGGACGGGCAGGGCCTGGCCCGCGGCAGCAACGGATACGAGCACCTGGACCCCGAGAAGTTCCCGCCGCTGCAAGGCTTCCGGGTCAGCTATGTGACCTCCGCCCACAACGGCCTCTACGGCATCTACGCCTTCAACGCGCAGAACGGGCGGCTGGACCACGATCACACCTCCGGCGGGGCCGATTCGGGCTTGTACGTCGGCCAGTGCAGGCCGTGCAACGTCGTGGTGAGCGACAACGTCGCCGAGTACAACGCCGTCGGCTACGAGGGCACCAACGCCAGCGAGAAGATGTGGGTACTGCGCAACCGCTTCACCCACAACCGCGTGGGAATGACCGTCAACTCCGACTATCTGGAAGCGTTCGTGCCTCAGCACGGCGCCGTCGTGGCGGGCAATCTCGTCGCCGACAACGCCGAGCCGAAGACGCCCCAGCAGGCCGACGGCGGCTTCGGCATCGGCATCGGCATCGCGGGCGGCCAGCGCAACTCCGTGCGCAACAACTGGATCGAGGGGAACCCGCGCGCCGGACTGGTCCTCATGTCCGCCGAGGACGTCCCGCCGACCGGCAACGCGATCACCGCGAACACCTTCCACAGCAATGGAGTCGATGCCGTGTACGCGGCCAGCGATCGCGCCCCCGGCAGGGGCAACTGCCTCACGGACAACGCCCTGTCCACCACGGCCCCCAAGGACCTCGCCACCCAGCCGCAGTGCTCCACCGACGCCCACGGCCCGGTGATGACGTCCGCGGCACCGCTCACGCGGCCGGCCGCACCCGCCGGTATCCCCTTCCGTAGGGTGCCCGAGCCCCCGAACCAGCCTCAGATGCCCGGCGGCGCCACCGCCCCGGTACGCGCCGCCACCGGCCTGCCCGGTCCCGTCGACGCGGACCGCGTCCCCCTGCCGGGTCGCGATCTGCTCGCCGCCCACAGCCGGAGCGGCTCGTGATGCGGCGCCGTGACCTGCTCGCCACGGGCGCGGCCGGACTCGCCCTCGTCCTGACCGCATGCGGCGGAGGCGACGGCCGGGGCGAGCGGGCGGCAGGGGGCCCGCGTCCGCTCACCACATCCGAGGCCGAGCTGCTGTCCACCGTACGATTCCTCAACTACCAGCGCGTACGCGGCCAGATCCGTGCCGCCGTCCCCGCCGCCGGACGCACCGTGCAACTCACCGGCCGCGTCGACTGGAACACACACACCGGCTACGCCCGCGTCCTCGTCCCCGGACAGCGCCAGAACATCCTCGTGCGCTGGGACGTCCGCAGCGCCTGGCTCCACCCCACCGCCAACGGCCGACTGCCTGCCAGGCCACCACGCTCCGGCTGGCAGCACCGCCCCCTCGATCCCCGCACCAACCCCATCGACGCCGTACTGCTGCTGGCTCTCTCCCTGGGCACGGACCGCCCGGAGAACGCCCAACTGCTGCGCCAGGGAGGCGCGAGCCGGCTGCGCAGCGAACGGCTGAACGGCACCCCCGTCACCGTCATCGCCGGCCCCAGGCCGCCCGACTCCCGCGACACCGCCCCGCCCGCACCGGGCACCGCCACCGGATCCGACGAACGCCGCACCCGCTACTGGATCGACGCCGACGGGCGCCTGCACCGCTTCGCCGCCCTGGTCGCCGGCGGCAAGTGGGCCACCCTCGACTTCCCGCAGGGTGACGCCGCGCCGGTCCCCACCGTCCGCTGAGGCAGCCTGTACCCACACGGTGGTCTGATGGGCGTCTCGGACGTCCTCCACGCCGCGTCCGCCGGGCAGTTGGACGCGCATGGTGCAGCGGATGCTGCGCCCGCTGGTGCAGGGAGCGACCAGTGCCCCGATCGTGCCCACAGGAGCGGTAGACCACGGTCCATGATGGTCCGACCGTGCTGCTCCGCCACCGGCACGTCAGATGGGCCCCTCCCCGGCCGCCTGCGTCTCGGCGGTCGTGAAGATCCGGTCCAGGTGGTGATGCAGTACCGCGATGGCCGACTCCGGGCTCCGCTGGCCCACGAGGATGCTGGTGCCCATGGTCGCCGCCATTGCCAGCAGGCTGATCGCCTCCGTGCGCGCGGCGATACCGGGATCGGCCAGACCTGACGCCTGGGCCTGTTCGAGCAGCCCGGTCAGGGCGTTCTCCGCGGCGTCGGGGTTGTCGATGAAGGGCTGGGCGGCCAGCGCCTCGTCGGTCACGGACAGGATCGAGTAGGAGCTGTAGAGGAGGTGGAAGGTGCGGCTCTCCTCGTCGGTCGGGAGAGAGGCCAGCAGCAGCGCCTCGATGGTCGCGCGGGGGCCCGGGTTCGGACCGGCGGCGCGGAGGCGGGCGCCCACCCGCGCGGTGAAGCGGTCGGTCAGGTGCTGGAGCCCGTAGAAGAGCAGCTTCTCCTTGGTCTCGAAGTAGTACTGCACGAGCCGGAGTGACACGCCGGCCTCTGCGGCCACGTCGCGCATGCCGACGGCGTGCAGTCCTCGACGCCCCGCGACCTGGATGAGCGCCTCGGCGATCTGGGCGCGCCGTTCCTCGTGGTTCACGCGCTTCGGCATGTGCTGGTGTCTCCGCCCGTCGGTATGGGGTGTGCGGTCCGGCTCCCCCCGCACCTCTTTATGGTACCGCCGTATCATTGTCATGGTACGGTCGTATCACGACGACCGGATCTTCCCGGAGGTGCCCGTGCCCGAGAACACGAACCGTGTGCGCCGCGACGTCGGCCGCTACGTCAACGACACCCTGCGCGACCGCTACTTCGCCGCCTGCGACGCCGTCTACGCGAAGGGCGCAGCCGCACGTTCCGAGACGGACGTCGAGACCAGCTTCGGCACCACGCACGTCTACCGGTACGGCCCCACGGACCCGGCAGCCGAGTCCCGCACTCCGGTGGTCCTCATCCAAGGCGCGGGCTACTGCTCGGCGATGTGGTACCCCAACACCCCCGCGCTCAGCGCCGAACGGCCCGTCTACGCGCTCGACACCCCCGGCGACGCCGGGCGCAGCGTCCACCGCGAGCCCATGTGGCAGCCCGCGCGTGCCGCGCAGTGGATGGACGAGGCCCTCGAGGCGCTCGGCCTCGACCAGGTCCACCTCGTCGGCTCGTCCTACGGCGGCTGGCTGGTGCTCAACCAGGCGCACCGCCGGCCCGGGCGGCTCGCCTCGGTCACCGCCCTCGACCCGGGCGGCCTGGAGAAGGTGGGCCTGCGCTTCTTCGCCTGGGTCTTCGTGAGCCTCTTCGCCAGCTTCGCCCCCAAAGCGCTGCGCCCGCGCCTCGCCTCCTGGCTGGAGCAGCCGGTCATCGCCGTTCCCGAGGTGCGGAAGTGGATCCAGGCGGGCGCCCGCGCGTTCCGGACCCGCCGCCCCGCACCGCTGCCGCTGACCGAGGACGCACTGCGCTCCATCCGGACCCCGCTCTACCTCATCATGGGCAAGCGCAGCCTGCTGGTACACCCGCAGCGGCAGCTGGAGCGGGTGCCGCGCCTGATCCCCGGGGCCCGCGCCGAGATCATCGCCGCGACCGGCCACGGACCGCAGATCGACCACCCCGACATCGTCAACGCCCGGATGCTGAGCTTCATGGAGGACGTCGACTCCCTCGACCCCGCCGCGGTCGACGCGTAGGGCCTGCGGCGGGGAACACCGGCACCGGCTTGGCGGCTGAGGGCCGCGATGGCCACCGGTGTACTCAGCCTCAGCACCCGGCTGCACGGCCGCACCCAGCAACGGCAGGGGACCTGGGGGCGCCGGCGCGGCGCCGAGACCCACCAACTCGACATCGGCTACCGCGGCGGGCCGCTCTCCGAGGACCGCCGGGAAGACCTGCCGGACGACGCGCTGCGGGCCGGCGACCGCGCCCCCGACGCGCTCTGCACGGAGGCGGACGGGCGGTCGCTCCGGCTCTTCGACGCCTTCCGCGGACCACACTTTGAGCTTCGCGGTGTGCCCGTCAGCACATATAGCCGGACGTGGTCAGAGCCGGCGCACCCGTCCGGCGATCAGGTGTCCGGCGAGCAGATAGAGCGCGGCAGGCAGGGCGTAGTTGAGGACCACGCGCAGGCCCTGGGTGCCCACGGTGAAGATGTCCCGCGCCCACCAGCCGAGCGAATCCGCCATGCCCCTCACGAACTGGACGAAGACATTGCCCTGGTTCGCGTCGAGCAGGTAGAGCAGGATCCAGAGCCCCAGGAACGCGGCGGCCACGTCGGCGATCGTGTGGATGATCAAGGCCGTCCGCTGGGCGGCGGTACCGCCACGGCCGCCCTTGTACCGATCATCTACGGGCAGGGACTGGGGCATGTGGCTCATGGGAGTCGCATTCCGGCTTACGCAGCGCATCGACGACAGGGGAGAGCGATCACGGACAGGGCGGCCACCCCCCACAGGAGTCACCCTGACCGTGATCGCACAGCAGGGCGATCTCGCGCCCGTATCCGGTTCTGCGTCGCAGGACGCTGCCGCGTTACCCGGCCGCGCGGTAGGTCCGGTATGCGGAGTGATGTGCGCTGTGCCAGGCGTCCGGTCGTGTGCGTGTGTGACCGCTGGTCAACGGGTGACGTGTGACGCTTTCGGCCGGCGCGCCGCAGTGGGTGGTGCCGATCCATTTCGGCCGCGCGGTGCCTTGATGTTGCGGTCCCCCCGCTTCAAGTTGCCGCGCGCGGCGCGGGCGGTCCCCCCGGCCGTCCGCGCCCTCGGCCATCAACCGCGAAGTGGCGGCCCGAGGGCAACGATGTGAATGAGCGGTGAAGGGAGTTTCGGAATCATTCAACGGGAAATGCACGGCACCGTGAGTTACCTCAATGACGGCATACCGCAAAATCGCCCATACGGTTCCAGTTCAAACTCTCCCTACCACGGCGGATCAAACTCGCCGAACGGCGGCGATATGACTCCGCTCCCGAATACCGGAGCGCCTGCTCCGCATCCCAGCAATTCGCCCTCGCCGTACCAGCCTGCCCCGGCCGACCCGTACAACGCCGCGCCACCACACACCCCCTACCACACCAGGGAGAGTCGGCGAGGAAACCGGAGAGGAATGGGAGCAGACCGAATCGCCTTGATCATTCACAGCCTCGCGGACGTCGCCGCGGGATTTCTCGGGCTGTGGATCCTGCTGTATCTGCTCGACGCGAATCATGCGAATGTCTTCGTCGACTTCGTCCGCGGTGTGGCCAACTGGCTCGCCGGCTGGTCGCAGGACATCTTCATCATGAAGACGGAAGGGCTGCGTGTGTTCTTCAACTTCGCCCTCCCCGCGCTGGTTTACCTCGCCGTCGGGCACGGAGCAGCTGCCTGGCTGCGACGTCTCTGACCGTGCTTCCGGCGAGCTCAGGGGGCGCAGCCCGTCCCCGTGTCCCCTGAGCACCGAGGCGGATGCGTCCGGCCCGCTTGCCCGAATTCCCGCAATCGGCAGTGGCTGACCGCCCATTCGCCTCTTTGCGCAAGTGCCAGGGCATCGCAGCCGCTTCCCTCGGGCGATGCGCCTCAGCTCGGAAACAGTCCTGCCTGATGCACTTTCAGGCGTGCGTCCGGACCGGCCCCCGCCGGGTTCAGCTCCCTGCCCCCGCTCCCTAGTTGAGGCCCAGGTCGGCGACCTGGGCCTTGTTCGTTGCCCGGGCCGGTCAGCGCGTCCCCCGCTGCTTTCGTCACCGTTCCGCAACAGGCGTGAACCGCCCCGGAAGATGCCCCGTACAGCCCCGTGTGCGCGGCCCCGGTGGCCGCGGCGATACGCAGCGAGGGAAGGAATCGGCATGGCCGGCGGCAACATCCATATCAGCCCGGACGAGATGCGGGAGGCGTCGACCTGGCTTCAGAACCAGAAGGAACTGATGCAGCAGAGCCTCCACGAGGCCAACACCAAGATGGACGAGATGGTCGAGGCGGCCTACGCCACCCCCGGGTCCGAGACCAAGTTCCGCCCGTACTGGGAGGAGTACAAGAACGGGACCGAGAAGGCGATCGAGGGCCTGCAGGGCGTCAGCGAGTTCATCAAGCAGGTCGCCGACGCGTTCGTCGACACCGACGACCAGACGTCCGGCTCCATCGGCTGACGTGCCCCGCCTCGTCCGGCCCCGTCCTCCCGGTGAGGGCGGGGCCGGACGGCCGGAGCAGGAGAGGGGACACCGATGGGTCGCATCAGCGTGCCCGTGCAGGACCTGAAGGACACGGCCAGGGAGCTCCAGAACATCGGGGATCTGATCGGCAATTCCGCGACGCTCTACCACGCCACGGGCGAGTCCGGCTCGTTCAAGAGCGTCGCCGGTGACTCCCGCCTCGCCGAGGCCCTCGACGGGTTCGACAAGGCGTGGGTGGCAGGTCACGAGCGGGTCCACGACAACGTGAAGACGTTCTCCGAGAACACGGACAAGATCTCCGAGAACTTCACGAAGACGGACGACGACACCGCCAACTCGCTGGAGAAATCGAAGAAGGACGCGTGACGGGAGACGTCGTGCGGAAGGGAAAGGCGTCATGACGCAGCCGGTCACGGAGCAGCACGCGGGCGCGCCCGCGGGCTACACACTGAGGTTCCCCGACTCCTGGTGGCATCTCGACCTCGACCCGAGCACCCGGGACGCGTCGATCCGCCGCCGTATCGAGTCCGAGGTGAAGCAGGCCCCGCAGCTGACCCGCGAGCAGGTGGACGCGCTGATCCGCAGTACCCGGCGCACCGCCCGTGAGGCGCACGCGCAGGGCGCGCTGCGGGCGTCGGGGATGCTCAGGATTCTGCGCGCGGGCAGCGGCCCCCTGGTGCTCAGCGCCACGACGGTCGTGCTGCGCATCTCCGTTCCCGAGGATCAGTCGGAGGATCTGGCGGACCTCGTCATGGCGGCCGGCATGCAGCTCGGCACCGCGGCGGAGGGCACCGGACTGCCGCCCGGCGAGGTGGAGTTGGTGGAACTGCCGGGAGTCGGAGCGGCCGGGCGGATCAGCAGGATCGAGGACGTGGACCACCGGGGGACGCCCGTGCCCACCGCGGTGCGGCACACCCTGATCCCGGTGCCGAACAGCCGGGACTATCTGGTGCTCGCCAGCTCCACCCCCAACGTGGATCTGGCCGACCAGTTCTACGACGTCTTCGACGCGATCGCGGAGTCGTTCCGCTTCGAGGACCCGGCCGGCACGTCCGGCGCAGCGGATCCGGCGGCAAAAGCGGCCGGATCAGGCCCCATGGGCGAAGCAGACAAGGGAAAGTGAGGTAGCGGCCATGGCGCGTCCAGCGGTGTCCGAATGGGAATCGGTCTTCGGGTTCTCGGACGACCCGACTCCGGGTGATGCGGAGGTGCTCGGACAGCTCGCACGCAGCTACCGTTCCGTGGCCGACAACGCGGGCGATGCCCTCCCCCTCGTCTCCGGGCTGGAGAACCAGCAGGTGGGCGAGGGCAAGACCATGGACAAGCTCCGGGACAAGCTCGGCGACCTGGCCAAGCAGGTGCGCAAGCTGCACAGTTCCTACGACCAGGCGGCCGGCGCCCTGGACACGTATGTGCACTCACTGCGTGATCAGCAGCGGAATGCCGACCACGCCCTGGAGAAGGGGCGGGAAGCCAAGGAGCGGCTGGCGTCGGCCACCGAGGCGGTGCGGGCGGCCGGTGCCGACATCGGCCGGCTGGACGCGGCCACCCACCCCCCGGACGACATGGACGCGCGGGCGAGCACCCGGCGCGCGCTGGACGAGGCGCACAGCAAGCAGTCCACGGCGCAGGGGCACGCCGATGACGCGCAGGCGGATCTCGACGCCGCCCGCATGCTGGCCGAGGACGCGCGGCAGGTGCGCGAGGAGGACGCCTCCACCGCGGCGCAGAAGCTGGACGACGCGAAGGACGAGTCGGTCGCGGGCTACAGCCTGTGGGACAAGATCAAGAAGGCGTTCAGTACGGCCCTGGGCATCATCAGCGCGGTGCTGGGCGTGCTGGCGATGCTGGTGCCCGGCCTGCAGGGCATCGGAATCGCCCTGACGATCGGCAGTATCGTGGCCGGCGCGGCGTCGTTGGGGATCAACATCTCCACGATGGCGGAGACGGGCGAGTGGAACGTCCTCGAGATCGTGCTCGGCGTCGTGGGACTGGTCGGGGGCGGGGCCGCGGCCCTCAAGGGCCTCGGGGGGATCGGCTCGGCCCTGAAGGGGGTCAAGCCCGCCTCGATCAAGGGCCCCCAGGGCGGCGTTCGCCTCAACAGCCGGGACATCAAGGGCCGTACCTGCAAGACCGACCCGGTCGACGTGGCCAGCGGGGAAATGCTGCTGCAGCAGACCGATCTGGCGCTGCCCGGCGTGCTGCCGCTGCTGGTCTCCCGTACACATCTGTCGACCTACCGCTACGGCCAGTTCTTCGGCCCCTCCTGGGCCTCCACCCTGGACGAGCGCCTGGAGGCCGACGACCGGGGGCGGGTGTCGTGGGCGCGTGACGACGGTTCGATCCTGGCCTACCCGCACCTTCCCACCGCCGGGTCCGACGAGCCGGTGTGGCCCGAGGAAGGCCCCCGCCTACCGCTGACCTGCGCGGAGACCGGCACCACGGGCGGGACCACCTACCGCGTCTCCGATCCCCACACGGGCCTCGTCTGCACCTTCGCGGGCGATCCCGCGGACGACAGCGGCCTGTACTGGCTGACCCGGTGGCACGACCGCAACGGCAACGACGTCACCGTCTCCCGGCTGGCGGACGGCACCCCGACGACGCTGACCCACTCCGGCGGCTACCACGCCACCCTCGAATGCCCCCTCGGCCGCGTCACCCGTCTGACGGTCACCACGCCCGAGGGTCCCGTCGAGGTCATGTCCTACGGCTATGACGACGCCGGGAACCTCACGCACGTCACCAACTCCTCGGGCAAGGCCCTGGAGTTCACCTACGACGACCGGTCGCGCATCACCGCCTGGACGGACCGGAACGACTCCACCTACCGCTACGTCTACGACGACGTCAACCGCGTCACCGAGACCGTCGGCCCCGAGGGCTACCTCTCCTCCCGCTGGAACTACGACCCCGACCGGCGCCGAACGCACTACACCGACGCCTGCGGCGCCACGACCGTCTACCAGCTCAACGACCTGCACCAGGTCACCGCCGAGACCGACCCGCTGGGCCACACCATCACCTCCGAGTGGGACCGCTACGACGCCCTCCTCGCCCGCACCGACCCCCTCGGCAACACCACCCGCTTCGAGTACGACCGGGCCCACAACCCCACCGTCATCGAACTCCCGGACGGCAGCCGGTCCACGGCGACGTACAACGAGCTGAACCTCCCGCTCTCCTCGACCGGCCACGACGGGACGACGTGGCACAGCGAGTACGACGAGCGGGGCAACCTGACGACCGTCACCGCCCCGGACGGCACCACGAACCGCTTCACCCACCACCGCAACGGCGCGATCGCCTCGGCCACCGACCCGGCCGGCGCGGAGGTCGCGTACGAGGTCGACGGCGCGGGTCTCCCCCTGGCGGTCGGCAACCCGGCCGGGCACCGGGCGACGATCGCACGCGACGCGTTCGGCCGCCCCACCACCATCACCGATCCCCTGGGCGCGATCACCCGCGCGGTGTGGACCGTCGAGGGCCACCTGTCGGAGCGCACCGCACCCGACGGCCGAACCGAGCGTCTGACCTGGGACGGCGAGGGCAACTGCCGGAGCCGGACCGACGCCACGGGTGCCACCACCACCTTCGAGTACACCCACTTCGACAAGGTGGCGGCGCAGACCACGCCGGACGGCGTCCGCCACACCTTCGCCTACGACGCCGAGCTCCGCCGTACCCGGATCACCAACCCGCAGGGTCTGACCTGGGACTACACCTATGACCGGGCAGGCAACGCCATAGCGGAGTCCGACTTCGACGACCGCGAAGTGGCCTACGAGCGGGACGGGTTGGGCCGGGTCGTCTCCCACACCACGCCGCTGGGCGAGGAGATCACCTTCCGGTACAACTCCGCCGGCGAACTGGTGGAGAAGAATGCGGCCGGGGCCGTCACCTCGTACGCCTACGACGCGGCCGGAGCTCTCGTCCGGGCCGCCTCCCCCACCTCGACGCTGGAGTTCGAGCGGGACCTCCTGGGCCGGATCGTGGCCGAGACCGTCGACGGACGCACCACCCGTTTCACCTACGACCTCCTCGGCCGCCGCACCTCCCGCACCACCCCCACCGACGCCGTCACCGAACTCACCTACGACGAGAACGGAAACCGCGACACCCTCACCGCCGGCGGGCACCGGCTGAACTTCGCCCACGACGTCCTCGGGCGCGAACTGGAACGCGTATGGGGCACAGCCACCTCGCCCGTGACGGCGACTACCGCGTGGGACCCGTCCGGGCGCTCGGTCGCCCACAGCCTCGCCACACCGGGGCGCACCCTGCGCGCACGGTCCTACACCTACCGGGCCGACGACCGTCTGATCGCCACCGCCGACTCCGCCACGGGCCTGCGCCGGGACATGGAACTCGACCCGGTCGGACGCCCGTTGACGGTCACGTCCGAGGGCTGGACCGAGTCCTACGCCTACGACGGGGCCGGCAACCAGACCGAGGCCGCCTGGCCCGACAGGGCACACCGGGCCGAGGCCCGGGGCGCGCGCACCTACACCGGCACCCGCATCCAGGCGGCGGGAGGGGTGCGCTACGAGCACGACGCCGCGGGCCGCATGGTGCTGCGCCAGAAGCGCCGTCTGTCGAAGAAGCCCGACACCTGGCGCTACGAATGGGACGCCGAGGACCGCCTCACCGCCTGCACGACCCCCGACGGCACCCGCTGGCACTACACGTACGACCCGATGGGGCGGCGCACCGCGAAGTACCGCATGGCCGAGGACGGCCGGTCCGCCGTCGAGGCCGTTCACTTCACCTGGGACGGCACCCGCCTCGCCGAGCAGACGGACACCACCACCGGCGTCACCCTCACCTGGGAGCACGACGGCCACCGCCCCCTCACCCAGCTCGAACGCAAGCCGAAGAGCCAGGGCGCATACGACTCCCGCTTCTTCGCCATCGTCACCGACCTCGTCGGCACCCCCACCGAACTCGTCGACGAACAGGGCGGCATCGCCTGGCGCTCGCGCACCACCATGTGGGGCACCACGGCCCACCATCGCGATGCCACCGCCGTGACGCCCTTCCGCTTCCCCGGGCAGTACGAGGACCCCGAAACCGGCCTCCACTACAACTACCTCCGCCACTACGACCCGGAGAGCGGCCGGTACACCAGCCCCGATCCCCTGGGCCTGGCACCCGCCCCCAACCCGGTGGCGTACGTCGACGATCCGCAGACCTGGTGCGACCCGCTGGGGCTGGCCCCCTGCGACGAGTCGAACATCACCTGGAAGGACGCGAACGGCAAGAACCCGCGGGTGAATTACCTCCCGCTCGATTCGCTCAACCGCCCGACGGGAATGACCGCGAAACTCGACGGGAGCATGATGGGCGGCAAGACCAAGCCCAGTGCCCCGTCCGAGCCGCCGGGGTGGAAGGGGGGCGGGGACTACCACCGCTCCCATCTGCTCGGCGCCCAGCTGGGCGGCTCCAACAAGAGCACGCAGAACTTCGTCACCCTGCACGGTTATGCGAACACGCCGGTCATGCGCGTCTATGAAGGTCAGATACGCAGGGCCGTCGACGCCGGGGAAACGGTGACCTACACCGTGACGCCCAAGTACAAGGGGAACAATCTCCTCCCGGACAGCATGGAACTCAACGTCACGGGGAGCAACGGCTTCCAGTTCACCCACCGCGACACCCAGGCGCTCACAAACAAGGTGTCCTTCTCCAACAAGCCCAAGTAATGCGTGACGGAAAGGGCCGAGCCCGCATGAGCAACCACGTGACCCGTCTCATCGAGACGCTCCATGCCTCGGAGTCCGGGGCTCCGAAGGCATGGGCATCCACCGAAGCCGCATTGGGGACGCCGCTTCCCAGCGACTACAAGGAATTGATCGACCGGCTGGGCGGTGGGCGCGTCGAGGAGTACCTGTACCTCCTCGAACCGGATTCCCCCAACGCCCACTACGACCTGGCACGTCACACCCGGGAACGGGCCGAAGCCTACGAAGAGATCTGGGAGTTCGAGGAGAAGCCTCCCGAGCTGCAGGTCGAGGGGAGCCGGATCCTGCCCTGGGGGACGACGGACAACGGCGAATGGCTGTTCTGGCGCTCCCTGCCGGGACAGCACCCCGACGCATGGACGGTCCTGCTGAACGAAGCCCGGGGCGAGACCTGGGAGCACTACGACATGAACTGCAGCGACTTCCTCCACGCAGCCCTCACCGGGGAGATTCGGTCCGAGGTGCTCTGGAGCCGGTTCCCGCTCCCCCGCCACGTCTTCACCAAGTTCTCCCCGGAGTCCTGACGGCTCCGCTCTGCGGGACCTGACACGTCCCCGCCGCGCATATACGCAGGGCTCCCGCCGACGAGGTCGGCGGGAGCCCTCAGTGCTGTGCGGACGCGCGTCCGCACAGCGGGGTCAGGCAGGTGCGCCCGGTTCCGCAAGCACCGTCTCCGGGACCTGCACGGTGCGCAGCACGCCGTCGCCCAGGTGCAGGATCGCCCGGCCCGGACGGGTGGCGCCCAGGCGGCTGCGGGGCACCTTGACGCCGATCAGCTCGCCGTCGCTCATGTTCTGCGGCTTCAGCAGCAGACCGCACCGGTTCCGGCGGGCCTCGGTGTGCCAGCCGGAGAAGCCGGACGAGAGCCGGTCGGTCTGACCGGCGATCACCAGGCCGCGGCCGGTCTCGGCACCGGACTTGGCGATCTGCGTGAGGACGGGCTCGGCCTTCGTCTTCAGCAGCAGGTCGGCGTCGTCCAGGAGCACCACGGCCCCGTCGGGCGAGGAGGCCAGCGCCGCCTCCAGGGCCGTGGGGTCGAGGTCGGACTCGTCGAACACCGCGCGCACGCCGGGCCGTCCGGCGAGGTGGCGCAGCGGCGAGCGGGCGGGGGCCCCGACCACGACCGGGATGCCGACCGCGAGCAGCGCCAGCGACATCGTCGACAGGACGGTGCTGCGTCCCGAGCGGGCGGGCCCGGCGACGAGGAACGTCGGGGTGACGGTGAAGTCCGGTCCGAGCGCGGTGAGTTCGTCGCCGCCGACGCCGGCCAGCGCCCAACGCGAGGAGCGCCTGCCCGGGACGTACCGGGCCGCCTCCTCGAAGGTGAGCCGGTCCGGCAGGGTGTCGACGCGGAACGGCCGGGTGGCGGCCGGCAGGTGGGCCGCCCGCTGCCGGCACTGCTCGGCGATCTGCTGGAGCGCCGCGGCCTGCGCCTGGCCTTCCGGGCTCTCCGTGAGCAGCGCGATCTGCACCTCGGCCTTGTCGGCGGCGCGGAACGCGCGGCCCGGCGGGATCTCGTCGGGCACGTTCCGCTGGGTGATGCCGATCATGCCGTACTCGGACTTCTCGTTCAGCTTCAGCACGAGCTTGTCCTCGGTGGAGCCGTTGACCCGGCTGGAGAACAGCGCCCGGTCACCGGTCATCACCAGGTGGATGCCGGCGCTCGCCCCGTCCCGCAGCAGGGTCAGCACGGAGTTCAGCAGGTTCCCGGAGTCGTACTCGCCGAGCTGCTTGTCGAAGACCTCCCACCGGTCGAGGAACAGCACGAGGTGCGGCGGCCGTTCGTCCTCGGGCAGGGCGCGGCGGAGCTCCGTCAGGTCGGCGCTGCCGCGGGCGGCGAGCATCTCCTGCCGTCGGGTGAGCTCCTGGGTCAGCCGGGCGAGCAGCCGGGCCACCCGGTCGGGCTGGGTGCGCTGGGTGACGGCGCCGCAGTGCGGCAGCCCCTCCATGGCCAGCAGCGCGCCGTTGCCGCAGTCGATGCCGTACATGTGCAGCTGCGCCGGGGAGTGGACGCGGGCCAGCGTGCCGGCGAGCGTGCGCAGCGTCTGCGAACGGCCCTGCCGGGGCGAGCCGACGATGTGCAGGTGCCCGAGCGTCGCCGGGTCGATCACCAGGGGGAGCCGGGCCTGCTGTGCGGGCAGGTCCACCACGCCGTACGCTACGGGCGCGAGGTCGTAGTCCGAGGCCGGGACCGGGGGCAGGTCGCCGAGGACCAGCTTCTCGGGCAGCGGCGGCAGCCAGGGGCTGTGCTGCGCGGGGATGCCCATCTCCCGGTCCGCTTCGCGGATCGCCTCGACGAGCCCGGTGAGGTCGGTCTCCACCTCGGCGGGCGCGGCCGCGGCGCGCGGCCGCGCCGGCAGCGGCTCGCCGAGCCGCTCCCAGCCCACCGCCACCGCCCAGGGTGCCGGCAGCGAGGCCGCCGCGGCCCCGGGCCGGCGGCCGCCGACCCGGCCGGACTGGAACGGCACGAGGGAGTTCTGGCCGAGGCGCACATAGGCGCGGCCGGGCGTGCTCTGCGAGATCCCGGCGGCCTCGGAGGAGTTGAGGACGTCCTGGCTCTCGCCGGAGTCCGTCACCCGCAGCGCGATGCGCAGGTTGGTGTTGGCGCGGATCTCCGAGGAGACGACGCCGCTGGGGCGCTGCGTCGCCAGGATCAGGTGAATGCCGAGGCTGCGGCCCCGCTGGGCGATGTTGACCAGGCCCTTCACGAAGTCCGGCAGATCGCGCACCATCGAGGCGAACTCGTCGATGACGATGAGCAGCCGCGGCATCGGGGGGCGGCCCGCCGCCGGCTCGCGCTCCAGCAGGTCGATGTAGTCCTCGATGTCCTTGGCGCCGGCCGCGGCGAGGAGGTGCTCGCGCCGGGTGAGTTCCGCCGTCAGCGACACCAGGGCCCGCTCGACGAGGTGGGCGTCGAGGTCGGTGACCATGCCGACGGTGTGCGGCAGGTCCACGCAGTCCTTGAACGCGGAGCCGCCCTTGTAGTCGACGAGGACGAACGTCATCGCGTCCGGACGGTTCGCCACCGCGAGCGAGGCGACCAGCGTCTGGAGGAGTTCGGACTTGCCGGAGCCGGTGGTACCGGCGATCAGCCCGTGCGGGCCGTCGCGCCGCAGGTCCAGGTGGAACGGGCCGTCCAGGGAGACGCCGACGGCCGCCCGGGTCGAGCGGCCCCCGGCCGTCCAGCGCGCCCGGATGCCGGCGGCCTGCGGCGGATCGAGGGCGAGTACGTCGAGCAGCCGCGCGGACTGGGGGAGCACCGCGGCCCCCTCGTCGTCCCCGCCCGGGTCCCGCAGCGGCCCCATCGCCCGGGCCAGCGAACGGCACCAGTCCTGGGACACCACATCGGGCCGGATGCCCCCGACGGTGCCCCGCCCGGAGCGTCCCACCCGCACGGTTCCGCCGGGCTCCTCGGCGACGACGGCGTGGCACTCCTCGGGCAGCAGCCGCTCCTCGGCGTCCACGCAGACCGCGCGGACGCCGACGGACGGTCCGTCGCGCAGGATCTGCGCCACGCCGGGCAGCGAACGCAGCCTGCGGGCTCCGTCGAGGACGACCAGCACGTCGGGCCCGGCGGTCCGGCTGTGCCGGTCCTCCCGTCCGGCGCGCTCGGCGATCAGCGCGGTCAGTTCGGCGACCCGCCGGGCGCAGGTCTCGGTGCCGTAGCCGATGCTGGCCGGGGTGTCGCCGGACTTCTTCCGCACGTGCGGCAGCCAGCGCAGCCAGGACCAGCCGTCCCGGCCCGGCCCGCCGGTCGTCAGCAGGTGGATCTGGAGGTCACGGGGGCTGTGCAGGACGGCGGCCTGGGCGATGGCCCACCGTGCCACGGCGCGCGCGGCCGGACCCTCGCCGGCGATGCCCAGGACATCGTGCTCCCGCAGCGGAACGGTCACCGGGACGTCGTACGCCGTCCACGGGTCCTGGCGGCGGTGTTCGTCCTTGGTCGGGTCCTGGAGCACCACGTCGGAGGGCAGGTCGGCGGTCCCGATGCGCAGTTCCAGGAAGTCGGCGTCCGAGGTACGCCGTTCCCACAGGCGGCGCCGGGGGCCGACGGCGGTCAGGACGACCTCGGCCGGGTCCGGGAAGCCACGGCGCCGGGCGGTGCGTTCGGCCGTCAGGGCCTGCTCCGCGTCGCCCTCGATGCGCCCCTTCTTCTCCTCGTAGGCGGCGACCTCGTCGGAGTGCGACTGGCGTCCGTTGCGCCGGCTCATCAGGTAGTTGCCGAGGATCACGACCGGGGAGAGCAGCCCGAAGAACAGCATCTGCATGCGGCCGAAGGCCAGCGCCCCGACCCCCGCCATGACCACCGGGGCGGCCGCGGTGATCCACGGGAGCGGCCGGGCGGCGGGCGGCGCGGGCGGGGAGGGCAGGGTGAAGCGGGTGGCGCTCTGGGCCGGCCGCAGCCGCGGCGGCCGGTTGTAGTCCCAGCCGGTGCCGTCCTCCGACGGCTGCACGGCCGCGTCCGGCCGTTCCGGGAGGGCGAGTTCGAGCAGGCAGCCGCCGACGAGGAGCTGTGCGCCGGCCGGCCAGGCGGTGGCCTCGACGAGGTCCTCGCGGTCCAGCTGCGGAGGGCCGTCCGGCGCGGACGCGTCGGGCGCCACCCGGCAGCGTCCTCCAGGGCCCACGGTCAGGACGGCGGAGGGACGGTGCGGTACGGCGCGCAGCACCTGAGCGGTTCCGTCGTGCGCCAGTCCGATCCGGTACGAGCCGATGTCGAGCCGGTGCACCGCGCCCGCCCCGGCCCCGCCGACCGCACGGACCTCCACCAGCCCGTCCGGTTCGGCCGACGAGGTGCCCGCCGGGCGCCCCAGGCCCACGACGGCCGCGTGCTGGAGCGGCGCATCCCGCAACCGCAGGTCCGCGGGCAACAGCCGGTCACCGGCGTACAGGCCGAGGCCCTCCGGGGGCCGGGGGACGCCGCCCGCCCCGGCCAGCGCCTCCGCGACGGCACCCACGGGCGTGTCGGGGTCGGCGTCGAGGTGGACGTCGAACGCGTCACCGCCCCCCTCGACCACGGTCAACATCAACGACACGAAAACGTCCTCCAGCCGGCGTGAATGGGGGCCGCGGGAGCCCTACTCGACGGCTCCCGTGCCACTGAGGGGACCTACGGCGCCGGTCCGCGGATGGTTCACGGGCACGTCCGTCATTCGTCCGTCATTCGACCGTCCTTCGTCCGTGAACCATCCGCGGGCGGGCGCCGTAGTGGCCTTCGGGTACCTGGCACCGCGACGCTGCCGCGGTGCCGCCCCCGCTTTCGACCGTCCCGGCTCCGCCGCCGGGGCGTCCCGACAAGGAGTCAGAAGATGATCTGGTACGTCCTGGCCGTGGTGCTGGGGCTGGCGCTGATCGGGGCGGTGGCCGCGCTGATCGTCACCGAGCGGCGGCCCCGCCCGCCGAAGCCCGCCGCCGCCTCGGCCGCCGTCGTGGGGCGGGAGGCGCTGGACGTGGTCAACGCGGGCCTGCGCCGGCTGACGGGCGAGTGCCTGCGCTCCGGCCGGTCGCTGCCCGACCTGTACGCCGTCGTCTACTCCGAGGAACGCTTCGGACTGCTGCTGGCCGGCCCGGAGGAGTCCGCCCCCGCCCCCTGGACCGCCGAGGCGGACGGCGAGCGCTGGACGATCTCGCCCGACGACCTGCACCGCCCCGGCCCGGAGGGCGAACCGGCCCTGCCCTACGCGCTGACGGTGACGGTGGGACTGGACGGCGCCGACCGGGTGCTGGTCGACCTCTCCCGGGCGGCGGGGCCCGTCTCCGTGACCGGCCCGGACGAGGAAGTGCGCAGCCTGGCACGGGCCGTCGTCGCCGAGGCGCTCGCCGGCCCGGTGGGCGCGCTCGCCGAGGTCACCCTGGTGGGCTCCCTGGCCGGCGACGGGTTCTTCGCGGGCCACGCGCCGCGGACCTCGCGGCTGCACACCGCGGCCAGCCTGGAGGAGGCGTTCGCCAGGGCGGCTTCGGCGAACCGGGGACAGCCGGAGCCCGGATCGTCCGACGTCACCCAGATCTTCCGGCTGATCGAGGGCAGCAGCCGGATCGCCGTCGAGGGCGAGGCGCCCCACCTGTTCGTCGTGGACGCCTCACAGCTCCCGCGCCGGGAGGGGGCGTTGGACGGCCTGCGGCGCGGGGACGCGCTGCTGGTGCTCGGCGACGCGCCCGCGGGGTGGCCCTGGCGGGCCGGTGCGGACGGCTCGCTCGACACCGGGCCACTCGGCCTGAAGATCACCCGGCACGCGGGGCGTTTCGCGTGAGTCTCATCCGGCGGCCCGGTCCTGGCCGCCCGCGTGCAGCCCGCGGCTGTGCAGCGCCTCGCGCAGGGCGCGGGCGGCGTAGTACGTCCGCGACTTGACCGTGCCCGGCGGCACGCCGAGGACCCTGGCCGTCTGGTTCACGCTGCGCCCCAGGTAGTGCACGTGCAGCAGGACCTCGCGCTGCGGCGGCCGCAGGTCCCGCAACGCCTCGATGAGCACCTGGGAGGTGAGGATGTGGTCCACGTCGTCGGACACCGGAAGGTGGGCGAGTTCCGGGTCGCCGGCCTCCGGCGGTCTGGCCTGACGGGCCCGGTGACCGTCGATGACGAGGTTGCGCAGCACGGTGAACAGCCACGGCCGCACCGAATCCGCGGTCGGGTCGAGCTCCCCGGCATGGCGCCAGGCGCGTATCGCGACTTCCTGGAGGACATCCTCGGCGCGGTGCCAGTCGCCCCCCAGCCGCCGCGCGGCGAACTGCAGCAACGCGCTGCCGTGACACTGGTAAAGGGCTCTGAGGAACTCGTCGGGACGGAGTTCCGCGGTGTGGGGGCGGGATATGCGGTCTTCGGTCGAAGCGCTGGCCGACAAGGGCCTTTTTTCCTCTCCGGTCGTCTGTGGGGGAAGACGGATTCCGCCGGCCGCGGGGAAGCCGGCGGGCGCCGCCGCGAGCGGTCGTGCGCTCCGTGCGGCGTGTCCGCCGGCCTGCGACGGCGGTGAACCCGCCCCGGTACCGCCGTCAGCCCGGTTCGCGGGAGGAAAGCGAGCTCACCTCATCGGGCGTCAGTTCCCGGTCG
This sequence comes from Streptomyces sp. NBC_01454, assembly GCF_036227565.1. Taxonomy (NCBI): domain Bacteria; kingdom Bacillati; phylum Actinomycetota; class Actinomycetes; order Kitasatosporales; family Streptomycetaceae; genus Streptomyces; species Streptomyces sp. NBC_01454. Next base: position 4,255,571 of record NZ_CP109460.1, on the reverse strand, counting down.
TAGAGGTGCACATCGGCGACATCGCCCTTCCAGTGGTCGACCGCCTTACCGTCGAACTTGCCGCGGCCGACCACCACGGCGCCGGTGGGCTGCACCTTGCCGGCGGCCTCTCGGCTTCCCGCGAGCCGGCCGTCCACGTAGATCCGCATCCGGTGGTCCTTCTGCCGGTACGTGCCGGTGAGGTGGTACCAGCGGCCGGCCTGCGGCTGCTCGGCCTTCTCCGCGACGGTACGGGCGCCGGTGAAACTGAACGCGAAGTTCTGGTCCTGGCCGGAGTACTGGAGGAAGAACGTGCTGAACCGGTCGCCGTCCTGGGACAGGACGGTGTGGAAGCCGTTCATGTCCTCGGGGGTGAGCCGCACCCGTGCGGCGACCGAGTAGTCCTTGCCGACGGTGTCGATCCGGGAACCGGTGTCCGCGTATCCGCTGGTGCCGTCCAGCCGCAGGGCGCCGCCCCCGGGGCCGTCGGTCCACTGCGCGCCGCCGCTGACGACGGCGTCGTGCTCACCCGCCTTCGCGGTGCCGGACCGGTGCAGGGGCCACCACCCGACGCCGCGCAGCGACCCGGCGTCCGAACTCGGGCCCGCCGAGGCCGATTTACCCCCGGCCTGCTCCTTCCCGGAGTCCCCGGCCCCCTGGCCGCACACCAGTTGGGCGACGACGAAGGCCAGCGCGACGGTCAGTACAGCGATCGTGGTGATGAGCGACCATCTGCGCGTCATGAATCTCCCCGGGACGTACGGCATACAGGTGTCACTGGTGACCACGTGTCCGTTCCGGAAGTGGTTCAACGTGCACCCGAAGTCTGACAGGCCGTTGGGTCCGCAGCGTGGCGCCCCTGAATATGCTGACCTGCACCGGAACATGCGGCGACACCACGGTATGGGCAGTTCAGCGCGGTTCGTTGGAATGCCGGGGCGACCGCGGATCCGCCGGCGCCGGCGTTCCGGGGTGTCCGGGAGCGGGGCCCTCAGGCCGGCTGAAAAGCCGTCCGCCACCGTCGGCCGGCTCGGCGCGGAACGGCCGTGTGCGCGCCTGTGCCGCAGGGAGATCCGGGGACCGCACCACCCACCCTGCGCACTAGCATGCACTGCATGACTCATGCTGTGTAAGGTACTGGCCATGGAAGAGACGCCCGCCCCCCGCGCCCAGTGGCTGCGAGGGGTGCTGGACATGTGCCTGCTGGCCCTGATGGCGCAGGGCCCGGTCTACGGCTACGAGATGACCGTCCGGCTCGCCGAGACCGGACTCGATGTCGCGGACGGCTCGATCTACCCGGCGCTGGCGCGCCTGCGCACACGCGAGCTGGTCGAGATCGAACGCCGCAGTGGGGACAGCGGCCCCGCCCGCACCTACTACAGGCCCAGCGAGGCGGGCATGCGGATGCTCCGGTCGTGGAGTCGCGACTGGAGCGAATTCGCCACGAGCATCGGCTCCCTCATCGACCCACCTGCGCGGGAGGAATCATGACACTGACGGTCGAGGACGCGATGGACAAGGCCACTCAGACGTGGCGCCGCCTCAGCGTGGAGCAGGACGCGGCCGAGGAGATGGCCGAGGAGCTGGCCGCGGACCTGACTGCCGCCTCCTCGGACGGCCGGTCGGTCGTCGATTACCTCGGTGGGGACGTCGAGGCGCTGGCCACCTCCTGGGCGGACGAACGCGGTCTGCTGCCGGCGCACCGGCACCTGAAGGAGACCGCCGTCGCGGCGGCCCAGGGCGCCGCTCTGCCCGCCCTCGCCGCCCTCGCCCTGTGGTGGGTGTGCTGGTCGCATCTCCTCGACCCCAGCGGCGAATCCATGACCACCACGCTCGACGGACATCTGCTGCGGGAGGTACGCGAGTTCGCCAACCCCGGCGTCCCCTTGCTGTGGGTGGGCCTGCCGGTGTGCGTGCTTGCCGCCTTCTTCCTGATCCGGCGCGCCGTGCGCGAAACGCTCCGGCACCACGGCGCCCCCGCCCGTGAAGCCACCCTGCAGGCCCTGACCAAGGCTCTTCCCGTCATTCTCGCGGCCGCGGCCGTACTGGGCGTCGCGATCGGCTGCTTCGGGGCCTACGTGATCGGGACCTACCAGCTCTTCTTCACCGTCCCCATGGCGCCGGCCGGAATGATCGGCGCCGTCGCAGCCGGCGCCGCCTGGGCCCGCCACCGCACGTGCCCGCCGGTGACCGCCCTCAGGTGAACCACAGGCCGCGGGCGGCCCGCACCCGGTCATCCAGCCCGCCCGCGACGCCCTGGTGCCGCTCAGGGTGCGGGGCCGGCCTGCTCACGGCGGCGCTGTCGTCGGCGGCAGGTGCGCTGCGGTGGGCCTCTGCACCGCATTAGCCGTCCGTTAGCAAAGCGCCAACTCGATCTTGGAAGCTGGTTGTCGTCCGGGAACAGGACGACAGCGCACAGCCACAGGAGATCCGATGAACACCGCCGCCACCACCCACCGCTTCCGCGGCCGCACCACCCGCCGCATCGCCACCGCCATCGTCGCCGCGGCAGCGCTGGGCCTGGGGGCCACGGCCTGCGGGGACGGCTCCGGGGCGGCCGGCGCCGCCGGCGCCGCCGGCTCCTCGGGCTCCTCGACCGCGTCCGACGCGCAGCACGCCTCGGCCTCGACCCGGCCCACGAGCGGATCCTCCTCGGACCACTCCGGCTCGCAGGGCCGGAACGGCGGCACGTCCGCCAAGGCGTCGTCCGCCGCCAAGACCGGCAGCGGGTCCGCCTCCACCGGGGGCGGCGTCGCCCAGGCAGGCAACCACCGCACCCTCGTCGGCACGCTGGAGTACCTTGCGCCCGGCAAGTTGCTGGTCAAGCCCCAGGGCGGCGGCATGGACCAGGCATTCTTCGTCGCCAACGCCACAAAGATCCTTGGCGCCGCCGCGATCTGCGCCGACAACACCGACGGCCGCGTGACCATCGGCAAGGACGGCTACGGCACCTCGAAGTGCACCGTGGACCAGTTGGAGAAAGCGGCGAAGACCGGCAGCGTGACCGTCCGCGTCACCATGAACCCCAAGTCCGGCGCCGGCGAGACGGTCGAGGAGAAGTACCACCCCTAAGCCCCCGCCCCCGCGCCGGACGGGGCTCACTCCCCCGATGAAGCGCGAACCGAGGATTGCTTGAGTTCCGGGGTGTGTGCACCGGCGGTGTTCCAGATCAGTGACGGCCCCGCCGCCTTGACCAGGTGCCGTTCACCTAGGGTGAGCCTGTGCCGAGTTTCGAGGTCGTGACAGCCATCGCCGCACCCCCGGACCAGGTGTTCGCGGTATGCCTGGATGTGCAGGCGCATACGCGATCAATGGCCGCTTCGTCGGAGCGAGTCGTTGACGGCATGCCCCGGGGCGAACTGTCACTCGGTGACACGGTGACTTTCCAGGCCCGCCACTTCGGCCTGACCTGGCGGCTCAAGGCCCGCATCACCGCATACGACCGGCCCCGATGCTTCGTGGACGAGCAGGAGTCCGGTCCCTTCAAGCGATGGCGTCACGCCCACCATTTCGCACCGGACGGTGCCGGTGGCACCGTGATGAGAGACGTCATCGACTTCGCCTCACCCTGGGGGCCCGTCGGATACCTCGTCGACCGAATCCTCCTGAGCCGGTACATGCCCCACCTCATCAAAGTCCGCAACGCCTACCTGGCCGGCACTTTCGACTGAGCGCCCGGGCCGGACACGACCGGGGCGACGCACTGCGCCTCGGCCGCCGGCATCCGGATCGTGGACGTCGAGCCGGTGCCGGCCCGCCAGGGGTACGCGTCGTGGCCGCGGGAGTGGCGTAGGCGCCGCGCGCGTAACACCCGTGCTTCCCAAGAGGGTTGACGCCTACCGGGCCGGGAGCTTTAGTGATCGCGACCGTCTTGAAACGATCACCGTGCAGTGATCGCGATCTCTTGGGGGAATCGATGCGCGCTCTCACCTCGGCCGGAGCCGCCCTCGCCGCCGTCGGCCTCAGCCTCGGCCTGAGTTCCGCCCCGGCATCCGCGGCGCCCACCGTTCCTGCCGTGTCCGGCGCTTCTTTGTCGTCCGCCTAGACCCCACTGGCAGCAAAGGCCCCGCCGAAGTCGGGGAAGGACAGCATCCAGTGCAACGGGTCGAACGGGCGGGTCAACTTCTCGTGGAAGACCGGCTGGTCGAGCACCACGGTCTACTACAACAACCACTGCCTCGGGGGCACGCGCACCACCGCCGCCTTCAAGTTCTACAACGACGGATCGACGCCGTTCTACAAGTGCGTCACCTTCCAGGGCGACGCCCAGGGCACGTACAAGTTCGCGCACATCAACGAGATCATGGACCTCAACAAGGACACCAAGAAGTGCAAGAACAACTAGTACCGCCGAGTGAGCCGCCCGGCTGACGCCGGTGGTTGAAGCTGGTGCCGAAGTCCTTGGGGACCGGTGTCGTCGGTGGACTCCAGCACGTGCGCGTCCGGGTGTACGTGGCCATGCGGGTCTCTCCCCTCGTCCTGCCCGGCGGGGGCCGCCGGGTTACGGCCGAGGGGCACCACCGGGCCACGCCGTCGTGGTCGCTCACCGCCGTCGCGGGTCCACGTCGCCGGGTGATCAAGCAACAGGGGTGTGGGTGCTTCACGGAATCGATGACCTACGTGAGGAACGACAGCGAGCGGAAACCCGGCCCTCAACCGAGGGTGCCCCGCCCGTGCTTACCGTGTTCGAGGTAGTTCTCTCGGTCGACGATCCACAAGAGTATCTCCGTCGCACGCGAGCGGTCCTCTCTGCTGCGCTCGATCTCGCCCTTACCGAGCCTTTCGATAACGACGACCTGCCGACCGGGGGAATTCCTGAATGGTTCACGGCGGTGAGCGGCGCTTTGGGTACCGAGATCACAGAGTTCTCCCGACGCGGCAAGGATCGCTACCACACGGCAGTCAACGGAAAATCGTGGGATCTACAGTGGTGGCTTTTCGAGTTCGATCCCGATAACGAGTTCAGAGGGTGGTCCTGGTGGGACGCAACGCAGGCAGGAGAGCAGCAGGTCCGCGTATGGACCGATAGCTGGGGGGAATCATTCTTCGCTTGTGACGAATTGCGCTGGCTCCTGTACACGGCAGGCGCGGAGGAGGTCTCAGGGCCTTTTCTGGCAGGCACCTCGGAATGGGAGCGCGAAATTACCGGGCGTGGGTGACACACGTCGGCTGTCCTGGAAACGCGCGTGAGCACTTGATGCGCCCGGAGCGACGCCGAAACGGCGGAGATACATCGGATTCGTCGCGGGGCTTCGGTTTTCTCTGGCCTGGTTCACTCGGCGCTATCGGCATGCGAGCGACGAAGGCTTCGTGCGTGGCGGTATTCGCGTATGAGGATCTTCAGCATGGTGGGGACAGCGGGGCGTGCCGAGGACTTCAGGAGTCCTGGGCCCTTGGTTGTGGCGGCGGCGGTGGTGGCTTCTTCGAGGGCGATCAGGGCACGGACGAAGGGGCGGTGGGCGGGAGGCAGGAACCCGGTCACGTGGTGGCTGGCGGCCAGGGTGGTGCGGGCCTGGCCGAGGAGGTGGCGCAGCAGGGCGCGGACTTCGGGGGTGTCCTGGGCCTGGAGGAGGTCGGTGCGGGTCACACCGTGGCTCAGCAAAACGTCCTGAGGGATGGTCAGTCGGTCGTCGGCGAGGTCTTCGGCCAGATCGTTGACGAAGTCGAGGCGTTGGCTGCCGTCGATGTAGGTGCGGCAGGCGGCGCGGTAGCCGGCGGGCTCGTCACCGGGCGCGAGCAGGCAGGCGACCAGCATGAAAGCCGGCAGTGAGTAGTGGTCGAGATAGCGCTGGTAGTCCGACTCCGTGGCGAAGCCCGTGAATTCGAGGTCGGTGGCCGCGGTGCGGAGGAAATCCTGGACATGTCCGAGGAGGCGGGGGTGACGGGCGCCGGTGTGCAGGAGTGGGCGGATCACGGGGTGATCGCTGACGCCGGTGGCCAGGGCCTGGTTCACCTCGTTCTCCCACGCCGTGCAGGCGGCGGCGCGCTGGGGCAGCGGGCCGTGGTCGAGGAGGTTGTCGGTGTGGTGCATGAACGCGGTGGCGGCGATCATGTGGGGGGCCAGGGGGCGCGGCAGGAGCAGCAGGACCGCCAGGTAGGCCGCGCGCTTGTAACGGGCTACCAGTGAACGCTGCTGGGTGAAGTCGTCGCGCAGCTGCGGGTCGTGAATCCCCGCGGCGTCCAGCCTGGTGGCCCACATGCTCATGCTCATGCTCGTGCTCGTGCCCAAGCTCGTGCTCATGCTCATCCGGCGTTCCTTTGTGGTGGGGGTGGGGGTGGGGGTGGGGGTGGGTGTGCGGTCTGTCTTCCGGGTCCGTATCCGAATCCGAGCGCCGTGCAGGCTCATTCTCCGGTCCCGGGTGGGGGCCGCGCCGCCCGGATCGGATGCGCGGCGTGAGCCATCCGCCGATGTCGGCGTGGATCACGAAGCCGGTGCCGGAGCAGCCCCGGCCGGCCGGTGAATGCCCGCACCCCCGAAAACCTCTCGCCTCAGCAACCACCGGGAGAGCAGCATGAGGGGATGGGCCTTTCCGGACCGCCGACCCGCGAGGTGCGCGTGCCTGCGCCGATCGCCGCTCTGGCCGGAGAGCGGCCGCTGTTGCCCGTCTGGCAGAACGAGCTGGGTGGTCTGACCTTCCAGCTCGGCACCGGGGACGGCCGGCTGTTCGCCAAGTGGGCGCCGGCCGGCTCCGGGCTGGACCTCGCCGCTGAGCTCACGCGCCTGAACTGGGCCGGGCGGTGCACACCGGTGCCCCGCGTCCTGGACCACGGGGCCGACGAGGACGGGACCTGGCTCGTCACCCATGGGCTGCCCGGTGAGAGCGCCGTCAGCCCGCGCTGGACGGCTGATCCCGGCACCGCGGTACGTGCGCTGGGGGTGGGGCTGCGTGCCCTTCACGAGCGCCTGCCGGTGGCCGACTGCCCCTTCAGTTGGTCGGTCGCCGATCGCCTGGAACGGGCCCGGTACGCAGGAATCGATGTCCCCGCAGAGATGACGGAGCCGGTGACCGACCGTCTCGTTGTATGTCACGGAGACCCATGCGCGCCGAACACGCTGCTGCGCGAGGACGGTTCCTGGTCCGGTCATGTGGACCTGGGCGCGCTGGGCGTCGCGGACCGCTGGGCCGACCTCGCCGTCGCCACCTGGAGCACCGAGTGGAACTACGGTCCAGGATGGGACAACACCCTCCTCGACGCATACGGCATCGCCCCCGACCCGGAACGCACCGGCTTCTACCGCCGCCTGTGGGACCTCACCTGACTCACGTGACTCACCCGACTCACCCAACTCACTCGACTCCTCGTCTCGGCGTCATGGGCTGCGACGGCGCGCCCGCCAGTTCCGCTCGTCACGCACCGTCCCCGCGCCGGCCACGCAGGCATCGCTGTCCTGCCGAAGTGCGACACGTCAGGTGAACCCGACATCCCCTGACACGAGCCGCTACTTCCGAGGTCCGGTAATCCTGCGCATTCTCTGTGCAGAAACGTCACGCGCGCGCTGCGAATGCCGGCTCCACGAGGCGGGCGTCCCTCTTCACGCGGCCATACGGGGGCTTCGCGCGGATTCGCGGGGTCCGCACGGGTTGATTTGTCCTTCGGGTGGCACGGCCGGCGCCGCTTGACAATCCTGGGCTGCCCAAAGGCAGGTGAAGGAGTTGTCACCATCCGGTTGAACGTGTTGCTTGCCGACATCACGCGATACCGGACCGTCTGGGGACATGACCGATGGGTCCGGGTGGCCGGTCCGCCGTGGACGTGGTGTGATCTCGCATCAATCGGAAGGTTCACATCCACTTCCGGTTGTCACGGCCGTCGAACCGGCAGAGTCAGCTTTCGCCGGGGCCGGCCGATACCGCTCAGGCTCACCGTGAACAACGAAGGAAAGGGCAGTCATGCGCAAGGACTCCACGCCCCGTAACGAGACCCGCGAGATCGCCGACAACGAGCTGGACCAGGTCTCCGGCGGAATGCTCGGGGCCGGAAACGTGTTGGGCGACGGAGCGTCGTCCCTTCCCGCCCTGCCCGCGCTGCCCGCGCTGGGCGGCTCGGTTTCGGGTGGCGTGAGCGGGCAGATAGGCCCCGTCTCCGGCCAGGCAGGCTTCTCCGGCGGCTTGGGCGTCTGACACACCGCTGCACTGCTGCACTGCCCGTCCCATCGGTTCGCCGAGCCGTCCGCATTCCCGTGGGGTGGTCCTGGGCCCCGGCGCTCTCGCGTCGGGGCCCACGGCAGGTGTCAGCGGCCGCCGGTGTCAGGGGATCGCGAACCCCCCGGCCCCCACCCTCACTTCGGCACCCGCGGCGCCACCGCCCCGGCGAAATCCGAGGCCAGGCTGCACAGGTCCCGTTGTGGGCCCTCGTTGACCCGGGCGACGTGTACGAGCACCTCCCCGAACGACGCGGGCCACAGGACCGCACAGGCATTGTCGTTCCCCGTGGCCACGGCGGACGGTACGCCGGCGACCGGGATCGGTGTCGGCGACGGCGAGACGGGGACTTCCCGGGTGTAGATGAGATGGAACGTGGCGGTTTCGCGGCCGTCGGGGCCGGAGTAGCTCCACTTGCAGGACTTCAGCTGCACGCTGGAGTTGGTGGGGTCGTCGGGCAGACCCGTGCCCAGCCCCAGCTGCTGGGCCGTGGTGGCGTCGACCGCCGTGCACGGGTCGATCGAGGCGCCGGGGGAAGCCGGCGTCGTCGAGACGGACCCGTCCCCGGTCGGTGAGCTCGACGGCAGGACGCCGGGCAGGACGCCTCCCTGGTCCGTGATGTGGCTGCTGCCGTCACGCGCCAGCAGCCAGATCCCTGTGCCGGCCGCCGCCGCCAGCAGGACCGCGGCGATCGCCACGACCAGCATGCGCCGGGGCCGGCTCCCTGATGGCGGCCCGTCCGGATGCGGCGCCGCCGCCCAGTCCTGCCGCTCCTCATCCCATTGGTCCACGCCGACTACCCCTGCCTGCCCAAGAGTTGCGTGATCTGCTGCACCACGGCCGCCGCCGAGGCGAGCGTGGCCGCAGCCGTCGCACCGAGGTCCAGCCGCTCGCGCAGCCACTGCAGACGGCTGCGCCGCACCTGCCCCGTGGCCCCGACCTCCTCCTCGGCCTCGGCGAGCCGGGCGTCGACGTCGGATGTCTCGTCACTGGGGCTGAGCAGGCGCAACTGCGCACGCAGGGTCCCCATGGCCGCGAGGAGTTCGGCGGGTGCGTCGATCACCTGGGTGGTGGCGTCAAGGGCCTTGGCGTGCGGACCCGCGGCCGCGGCGCCCCCGCTCATGACGCCGATGCTGATGCCGCCGGGGGCGGCCGGGGGCACCACCGACGGCCCCCCGCTGTCGGGTGAGGACGGCGGGGGCGCGGGCCGGCCGACGCGCTGCGCGCGGTCCTCGGCGCTCGCCCCGTCCCCGGCTGCCACCGCGCCACCGGTCAGCACGCCGACACTGATTCCTCCTGAAGCGCTCGGCGGAGACGGCGGGCCGGCGGCCGCGCCGGCCGTTCCCCCGTCTTCCTCCGGCTCCCGCATCCCCGTTGTCATGACCTGCCGCCCCCCGATTTCACCGTGATGTCCTGCTGCTTCGCCGAGGCCCGCTCGCCCGTCGCGACCGCGCCGCCGCTCATCTCGCCGATGAAGACCCCGCCCCCGTTCACATTGACGACGTACTGCTCGAACTCGCCGGACTCGTAGCCCTTCGTGCGCAGCGCCGTCCGCACCCCGCTGGCGATCCGGTCCTGCAGCGTCTTCACGTAGCGGCTGATGTCCATCTCCTGGAGCAGCGACACCTCGTTCACGCTGCCCAGCTCCCGCACCGACGTGACCGGCCCGTCCGGTAGGGCGTACTGCGGGAGCGTCAGCCAGGTACGGAAGAGGGAGACGGCCGTGCGGAGCAGGGAGACCGCGGCGGCGAAGCCCGCCGCGGGGCCGGTGAGCAGGCCGCGCACGGCATCGCGCAGCAGACCGTCCGCACCCTGCGCGGCGATCACGTCCACCGACCGGAACTCCGGACGCACCGGGGTGAGGATGTGCGGCACGACCTCCAGGACCAGCATTCCGCCCTGGGTGTGGACGCGGACCAGGAGGGAGACCCCGACCTGTTCGTCCCACGCCCCGACGCGGACGCGCAGGAAGTGCCGGCGCGCCTCGCCGCCCTCGCCGACCGCGCCGTCGAGGTGCCGCCGCACATTGGCGGGGTCGTACTTGACCTCGCCGCGCGCGACCCCGACCGGCAGATAGACCATCTCGTCGACCTCGAGGGAGCGGAGGCGGTCGCGGCTGCTGACCGCGGCCGAGGTGCGCAGGGCCTCCAGCCGCGGCTTGATGAGGTCGATGACCTCGCGGCCCGTGAGCCCCCCGGCGTCCGCACCCGCGTCCGGTCGCGGCACCCCGTCCAGCTGCTTCTGCGGCGCCCGCCGCTTCAGCTCCATGACGAACGACCACGGTTTGTACGGTTCGCCGGACCCGACGAACGGCCGGAAGGGGTCGTAGATCGCCAGGTTCGCATGCTGTTCGCGGTCGATGGCCGCGCCGATGCGCCGGTACTGGTCGCTGACCGGCAGCTCCTCACGGGGCGCCCGCGCATGGGCGCCGCGGCTCAGCTTGTGGCGCATCACGGAGGAGACGTGCGCGCGGTACGCCCACACGGGCGGGACCAGCAGGACCGGGAACACCACAGCGGCCCAGGCGTCGCCGCCGCTGAACAGGGTGAAGAGCACCAGCGCCCAGTACGCGAACGTCACGGCGAACGGCAGGACCGGCAGCACCGCCTTGAGCCGGCCGCGGGTGGCCTCCTTGAGCACCGCGCGGCCGAGGGCGAAGACCGCACCTCGGCCCCCTCGTACGCCCCAGCACACGAAGCAGACCAGCCCGTACGCCAGGAACCAGGGAACCGGAAGCAGCGTCTGCGACCCGATGCCGGCCAGCCAGAACGCGAGGAACCCCGCCCAGACGAGCAACAGCACCAGCCCGGTCTCCGCCTCCCGCCGGCGGGCACGCAGGGCGTGTGCGAGGACCGGCAGGGCGTCGATGCCGAGCGAGGGGGCGACCGGGCGCTCCTCGTGCTCGACCAGCTGCTCGATGACGCGGCCGCGGAATTGACTGTCGAAGTAGACACCCGCGCACAGCAGCCGGGTGGCCTCGCTGCGGATGTTCTGCGGAGCGCCGTCCGGCGGCGACGCGGCGGACTCTTCGGGCACGAGCACCCACCCCCCGATGGCCGAACTCACTCTCGAACTATGGAAGTTGAGTGAGTTTCAGTAGGGACAGTATGGCGGTCGCCCGCTGCCCCCGGAAGGGATTCGGATGCAGTGCCGCGTGCGGATCCGAACTGTGATATCGGCATCGGGCCCGGGGGGGGGAGCGGCCCGGGCGACCGTGCAGGGGAACGGCCCGCCCGCCGGCGCCGGGCGTCAGTCCGGGGCGGGGACGTCCTGGTCCGTGCCGGCGGGCCCGATGAGCGGGCGGGCCCGTCCGGTGCCGGTGTCGAGGAGAATCTGCCGGGCCTGGTCGGCGTTGTCGGCGTGGACGGCCCGGGCCATCGCGGTGTGCGCGGCGGCGGGCGTCGCATGCGGCGGGATCACCAGCAGCGAGAAGTAGTCCCGCTCGCCGCGGGTGATGAGGACGGTGTCATCGCCCACCGGGAACGCGTCGATGTGCACCACCCGCTCGTCGACCACCAGCCGGGTGGGGAGGGGCTCCCATGCGTCGGTGTCCAGGCCGACGCGGGTCACCGGGCCGAGCAGCTCGACCAACGCGCTGATCAGGCCGGGCAGTTCGGCGGCGATGTCGTATGAGCGCGGCCACCACGCTCCGTCGAGAATGCCCTCGCGGGCAGAGGTGGTTTCCAGCCTGACGAGCGCCGTCCCGGCCTTCACGGACGCCGGGAACGCGTCCGGTGGCCCGGCGCCGCGGGTGATGTCGGACTCGGCCATGAGGGCGCGCCTCTCTGCGGGAGAGCCGGACGTCCGCCGTCGCCTGGGCGGCGTGCGCGTGCCGGCGGCCTCGTCTTCACGGTACTCCGTGCGCGGACTCTGCCGATGTGCCACGGCGGGCTGCTTCTGCCCTGCTCAGAGGCGGACGCGGGGTCCGCGGACGGCGTCGGCAACGGTGCGCGAGTAGGGTGAAAGCACCGGGAGTACTAGGCACACCGGCTCTCCCGCGGGTGTGTTTCCCCGCGAGCAGCAACACCGGGACGCGGTGGACGCGAGCCCGGGGACAGGTCGCCGTATGACCGAGAAGACCAGCAGCGATACCACTCTCCGCACGCACCGGCGCGTCCCGTCGGCCCGACCGTTCCTCCCACCCGGCGCCACTCCCGGCAGGATGCCGGGCGGGGTGCCGTCGGCGCGAAGGGCGTGATCGGCATGGAGACCGTTGTCACCGTGGCCGCGATCCTGGCCCTGATCATCGTGGTCGCCTACCTGATCGGCCTGCGCAGCGGGCCACAGGCCGGCCCGGACACGGCACGGCACGGCGGACGGGGCGCGGCGGCCCCCCGCGGCGGGACCCTGCCGGGGCGCGGGGACCGGCGCGCAGCGCGCCGACGGGCGGCCGGGCTCCCCGATCCGCCCGCCTTCCCGCCGGGAGGCCCACGATGAAACACACCCAGCCGCTGCCCCCGCCCGGGCAGGCCGAGGTCCGGATCGTGGCGGCGACACCGGAGGTCGCCCGCCTGATCGCGGAGGCGCTGCGGGGCCGTTTCGCCGCCACCGAGCAGCGCAGCTACCCCGCCGGCGGCGAGGGCGCGACCCGCCTGCACCTCACGGTGGACACCACCCACACCGCGGAGCCGCCCCGGTCCTGGCTGGTGACCAGCAAGTCGTCCGGGGACCGCCGCCTCCAGGCGGACGAGATCTGAGGAGCCGGTGCCGGTCGCGGGCCCCGCGAGGCCCCTGCCGTGCCGCATGGAGGGCCGTACCGAACCCAGGGGCATACCGAAGCGAGGAGCGAGCGGCAGCCATGGCAACACTGCACGAGCGGAAGAACTACCGCACAGCGGTCCTGAAGGCGCTGTACCGGGCCACCGGGGAGAACCGTCCGGGTGCCACGGGGGCCAGGCTGCGCGACGACCTCCGGCTGCCCGAGCAGGATCTGGCCGCCGCCTGTACGTATCTGGTGGGCGAAGGACTGGTCGAGGTCGACTGGACGACACATCACACGCCCGCGATGGTCACGCTGACGCACGAGGGCATCCGGCAGATGGAAGCCGAGGAGCAGGAGCGCGAGGAGCGCGGCTGACCGGGCGGCCGGGCGCGCGGGCGGCGGTGCCGCGCGCGGCTCCCCCTCACCGCCGCGGCCCGTCACCCGCGACGGTCAGAACTGCAGACCGGGCAGTTCGGTGGACTCCGGCGGGGCAGGAGGGGCGGGGGTGACACAGGTGAATCCCAGACGGGTCAGCGCCCTGGTCACCTCACCCGCCGTGAAGTCCCGGCGGTCCTGCCGCGTGATCACCGCACCGACCTGCTTGACGGGGTAGGTGCGGCGGCCGATGACCACACAGGGGCCGAGGGCGGGCTCCGGCGTGATCCCCGCCATGAGCTGTTCCACCTCACTCTTGACGAAGTCGAAGGGGAAGTGGGCGATAACACATCGCATGGTGCCTCAACAGGGTTGAAGGGAGGGACCGGCGCTTCCTGCCGGGTCCGGATCGATGCGGCCGCTCATGGCGTGAGCGGTCCGGACGGACGGATCATGCGGTCGCGCCGCCACGGGAACGGTCCCGGGACACGGCCGCCCGCCCGCCGTGCGCCGACGTGGAGGAGCGACGCCCCCGGCCGGCACCTCCCCGTCGGCGGCGCGAGGCCGCGGTGCGCGGCGCGTTTTGCTGCGCGGCCGGGGCGGCGAGGGTGACGGGGATGCCCGAGGGGGCCTGGGCACCGGTGATACGGCTCAGTTCGGCTTCGCCGGAGCGCACCTTGGCCGAGCGCGGGGTGATCCCGGCGTCGGCCATCAGACGGTCCATCTCGCGGCGCTGGTGGGGCAGGACGAGGGTGACGACGCTGCCGGACTCACCGGCGCGGGCGGTGCGCCCACCGCGGTGCAGATAGTCCTTGTGATCGGTGGGCGGGTCCACGTTGACGACGAGATCGAGGTCGTCGACGTGGATCCCGCGGGCCGCCACGTTGGTGGCGACCAGGGCCGTGACATGGCCCTCCTTGAACTGGGCCAGGGTGCGGGTGCGCTGCGGCTGGGACTTCCCGCCGTGCAGCGCGGCGGCCCGCACACCGCTCTTCAGCAGGTGCCGGGTGAGGCGGTCCACGGCGTGCTTGGTGTCGAGGAACATGATGACGCGGCCGTCACGGGCGGCGATCTCGGTCGTCGTGGCGTGCTTGTCGGCGTCGTGGACGTGCAGGAGGTGATGCTCCATCGTGGTCACCGCACCCGCGGAGGGGTCGACCGAGTGCACGACCGGGTCGTGCAGGTAGCGGCGGACCAGGGCGTCGACATTGCGGTCCAGGGTGGCCGAGAAGAGCAGCCGCTGACCGTCGGCGGGCATGAGATCGATCAGCGCGGTGATCTGCGGCATGAAGCCCATGTCGGTCATCTGGTCGGCCTCGTCCAGCACGGTGACGGCGACGCGGTCCAGCCGGCAGTCACCCCGCGCGATGAGGTCCCGCAGCCGTCCGGGGGTGGCCACCACGACCTCGGCCCCGTCCCGCAGGGCGCCGGACTGACGGCCGATCGACATGCCGCCGACCACCGTGGCCAGCCGCAGCGACAGGGCGCGGGCATAGGGGGTCAGCGCGTCCGTCACCTGCTGGGCGAGTTCCCGGGTGGGCACGAGGACGACGGCCAGCGGCCGACGGGACTCCGCGCGCTGTCCGGCGAGGCGGGCGAGCAGGGCGAGGCCGAAGGCCAGGGTCTTGCCGGAGCCGGTGCGGCCACGGCCCAGGACGTCCCGGCCGGCCAGCGAATTCGGCAGCGTCGCCGCCTGGATCGGGAACGGCACGGTCACGCCCTCGGCGGCGAGCGCCGCGAGGAGCGGCTGGGGCATGTCCAGCTCGTCGAAGGCGGCGACGGCCGGCAGCGACGGGGTCAGGGACGCCGGGACGCTGTACTCCCCCTGCGGCCCACCGGAGCGGCCCTTCCGGCCGCCCGAGGGGCGGGAATTCTTCGCGCGGGTCGGAGCCTTTGCGCGGTTGGGTGTCTTCGAACGGTCCCGGGCGGTGGGGCTGCCCTGGCCCGTTCGGGCGGTGCGGCCGTTCGTACGTGCTGCGCGGTTCATGGTGAACCTTCCTCGGTCGAGAGCGACACGTACGAGGAATCCTCGGCCCTGCGGACCACACGGAGAATCGCCAGAACGAGTCGAACAAGATATGAAACAGGTCCGGCTGCGAACGAGGTTTTCGAGGTACGCGCGCCGGAAATTCTCGGCATTCTGCGCAGCGGGCCATCCGTGGACATCGGGACGGCAGGCTTCGAAAACGGGACTCGAACGGCAGGACTCGAAAGCCGCGGCGACGGCCGGTGATGACCGGCTGCGCCTGCCTGCGGCGGCAGCCCTCGCCACCCGTCCCCCGGACGGCGGAAGCCACCCGGGCGGTACGGCTGCGTGGGCCGCGAAAAGACAAGCGCTGGGGCCCGCACCCAAGGCGCGGGCCCCAGCGTTGCACGCTTCAGCGTCAGGCGGGAACGATGTTCTCCGCCTGCGGGCCCTTCTGACCCTGGGTGACGTCGAAGCTCACCTTCTGGCCCTCCTGCAGCTCACGGAAACCCTGGGCGGCGATGTTCGAGTAGTGGGCGAACACGTCAGCGCCGCCACCGTCCTGCTCGATGAAGCCGAAGCCCTTTTCCGAGTTGAACCACTTCACGGTGCCAGTAGCCATATCTTATTTCTCCATTCGGGGAATTCTTTGGACCCGCACTGCGCGAGCCTCGCGTCGCCGCGATGATTCTCCCATCCGGAAAAATTCCGGCTACACAAAACGCTCCCACCGGCTCAGAGCCGGCCGAAGCGTTGAAGATTTCGGGAACCACAACTGCAACTGATATCGACAGTAGCACGGCTCCTACAACACCGCACAGAGGTTTCCCGGCCGACCGGCCCCGAGCCCGGAAGCGGTGGCCACGCGTCCGCAATTTCTCTGTCCGCGACATGAGATATTCATCGCCATTCAACGCCGAATCCATGTACGCCACCCCGCCGGGCCGGGCCCCGACCGGCCGAAATCTATAGCGGCCGCAATAGACATTCTTCACCGCCAGCCAATAGGCTCGGTCGTGCAGCGCGCAGCCGTCCGGCAGGGCGGCCACGGGTTGCCGAGAAGCACTGCCTGGCAGCAGGGCCACGGAGTGCGCCCCCGACCCCGGACGCGGTTCCCCGGGCGGACAGGCGGAGACCGACCCCGGCGGGGCCTTGGGTGCACACGGACCCGGGCCCCTGGATGCCCAGGACGAAGGGTGCGCATGGCTCCGGAACCCCGGCCGAACACCTCCGGCCATCTCGACGACGACGACTACCCCGCCTACACCATGGGACGCGCCGCTGAGTTGATCGGCACCACACCCGCCTTCCTGCGGTCCCTGGGCGAAGCCCGCCTCATCACCCCGCTGCGGTCCGGCGGCGGCCACCGCCGCTACTCGCGCTATCAGCTGCGCATCGCCGCCCGCGCGCGCGAACTGGTCGACCAGGGCACGCCGATCGATGCCGCCTGCCGCATCATCATTCTCGAAGACCAGCTCGAAGAGGCCCTGCGGCTCAACGACGAGCTGCGCCGACACGAGAGCCGACCGGACCGGCCCACGGGCTCCTGACGGCCGGATGCTGACGGCGGCGCATCCGGGGGGGGTACCCCGGTGGCCGAGTTGACGGGGTGCGCGAGGGCAGCGGCGGTCCGGGAGCGTTTCCTGCGGCCTTGATTCCCGAGGGTTCCCGAAGATTCCCGACGCATGCGATTCCCGAAGGGCGCGATTCCCGAGGGACACGGTTCCCGGCTGACGTGGTTTCCGATGGACGTGGTTTCCGACGGTGCGCGGCGTCCGGTCTCCGGGTGGGCGGCTTCTTCACCCCGGTGTCACTTCGCTCTCCCCGGCGGTGAATTCCTTTCCACGCACCCCTCGGCTCCTGCTTCATGTGACGATTCCTCAAAACCCGCACGCCGTAAGCGTTTCCGGCGGCTGCGTCAGGTTTTGGCGCGGTGGGAACGGGAAGATCGAGAAGCGTTCCGCGAGGCTGCGGCGAGCCCCTCCCCGGTGCGGCGGGCGGGCCACGGCCCGGGGCGCGGGCGGGCCACGGCCCGGGGCGCGGGCGGCCCGTCGTGGCCGCTCTGCGGGCACGGACCCCCTTGTGCCCACCGAGCGAATTCTCCCCTATAGGGGCGGGTATCCGGGAAGTGAATTGCCGCCCCGTATAAGGGGGATCGACGGGCGTCGCCAATTTCCTTGGTTCATCCCGGTATTCGTGCGGACATGTCCGGAGCGGAAATACCGGCGGGTAAGGAATCTGCACGGAAGCGTTACAAGCTCTACGCGTTGCCTTCCGTATGTGCCGTTAGCGTTGCTGGCCGCTCGATCCCGCGTGCGAACGTGAAAAATCGTCGCCGGCGTCCCTGGCGGCGCAGCCAGCACAGAAAGATCGCAGATGGATTACTGCTCGTCGTGCCGTCGGAATCTCAATGGGGCGCTGGTGTGCCCGGGATGCGGTGATTACGCCCCCGACATCGCCCCGCCGTCCTACCGCCGCCGCACCCCCCAGGTGAGTCACACCTCCCAGGTGAGTGCGGACGCCGCCGCTCCCTCATGGGAGGCCTGGCCCTCGATGGAGGATCCCGCCGCGGGGGCCTTCCCCGGTGCTCCGCACCCCGGCTCCGGGTCCGTCGAGAGCGACGTGGCCGACGAACCGCAGGCCGACGGAGGCGCTACGGCCGACGGTACGGCCGCTGGCTACGAGGGTGCCGCGCCCGACGGACTCGGCCGGGCGGCCCGGCGCCGGCAGCTGGCACGGTGGAAGAAGTACCGCCGGCGGGCCGCGGCGGCCACGGCCCTCGCCCTGGTGGGCGGCGGTCTGACCGCAAGCCTCCTGCAGAACAAGCCGGCCGCCGGGCACACCCAGGCGGCCGGGTCGCCCCGTCCGGAGAGCGTGGGCACGCCCCGGACGGTGAGCACCGGCGCGTCTTCGAAGGAGCCGGACGGACATGCTTCGCGGCAGCACGACCGCCGCCCCTCCAGGGCGGCCGGCCGGCAGCAGCCCACCGTGGCGAGCACGCCGCCCGCGACCCCGGCGAGCCCGCGGCCGACCGCCACCCACGCCGCGCCCCGCCACTCCGCGGCCCCGCACGCGGCCCCGCACGTCACCTCCGCGCCGGCCACGGCGCACGACGATCAAGGCGCCGCGGCAGCCCCGCGGGTCACGCCGCACCCGTCCACCACCCGGCCCGCCACGAACAACCCGCCCGCCACGAGCACCTCGCCGTCGAATCCGGCCCCGACGGCCGACCCGACCTCACCGGTGTGCCTGCTGGGCGTGGTGTGCGTGGGCTGACGGCGGTCGCGTGGGAGCCGGCCCTCAGAGGGGGCGCCACGCGCTACGACCGGATCGGCGGCCGCTTCTTCTGGCTCCGGAACCCTCCCCAAAGATGCCTGGAAGTACGGGAGTCGGCCGGTGTCCGGGGTGTGGCGCCGGCCGGTCGGCGGGCCGGGGGACGGCCCCGGCCCCCGTTCAGCGGGCCGTGCCGCCCGCGGTCTCGCGGGCGCGGCGGCGGCCGGCGGGTGCGGTTGCCGGCAGCCGTGGATCGCCGTGCGGGCCCGGGGACGGCGGGCGGGTGCGGGACTTGAGCACCTGGGCGCCGATGGCGAGGGGAACGCTCAGCAGCAGGACGTAGAAGACGCCGATCTTGCGCAGGTCGTCGAGGAAGAACCAGATGGCGGTCAGCGCGGTGAACCAGAAGGCCACCAGCGCGAATCCGCCCGCTCGCTCGTCCCGGTAGCCGGCGACCAGGCACAGCGCGGCCACCACACCCAGCATCAGCGCGAGGATGACGTAGTGGGTGTCCCAGCCGATGTAGCCGCGGGCGAGTCCGGAGAGCACCGCCACGGCCTCCGCCACCGGGCCCCAGGCCACCGCGCAGGCGAGCCGCGCCGACCACAGCAGCAGCACGGCCCCCGCCGCCGCGGCGAGCAGGGCGACCCGGGAGAACGCGCTGCCCTCGATCACCTGGGTCCGGGAGATCACCAGCGACAGCAGACAGCCCAGCAGCGCGACCGCCCCCTCGGCCGTCGGGCGGAACACCACCCGGGCCGGCCGCCGGCGCGCGGGCTGCGGCGCCGGCCCGCCGTCCTGGGGCGCGGGCGAGGCGGCCGCCCCGTACACCGGCGCGGCGGCGGCCCGGGGGTCGTATGCGGTGGGTGTCGGGACGGGCGGCGGCGGGGTGGCCCGGGCCGCCGCGGTCAGCGCCGTACGCATCGCGGCGGCATCGGCGAAACGGTTCTCCCGGTCCTTGTGCAGCGCTTGGGCGATCACCGCGTCGAGGGCGGGCGGCAGTTCCGGGCGGAGCCGCGAGGGCGGCACCGGGTCCGCGGTCAGATGCTGGTGCATGACGGAGAACGGGGAATCGCCGGTGTACGGGGGCCGCCCGGTCAGCAGCTCGTACAGCAGACAGCCCACGGCGTAGAGGTCCGTGCGGTGGTCCGTGTCACCGCCCTTGATCTGCTCGGGGGCCAGATAGGCGGGGGTGCCGACCGCCACGCCCGTGCCGGTCAGCCGGGTGGCCACCTCACTGAGGGCCTTGGCGATACCGAAGTCGACGACCTTGATCCGGCCCGTGCCCGCGAGCATGACGTTCGCGGGTTTGATGTCGCGGTGCACGATGGCGTGCCGGTGGCTGTGCTCCAGCGCCTCCAGCACCTGCCCCACGACGTCGACGGCCTGCGCCGGCGGCAGCGCCCCGCCCTTGAGGACGTGGCTGAGGGTCGTGCCCTCCACGTACTCCATGACGAGATAGGGCTCGGCGACGCCGCCGGAGGCGTCCTCGCCGGCATCGTGCACGGTGGCGACGCCGGGGTGGTTGAGCGCGGCGGCGGCATGCGCCTCGCGCTGGAAGCGGGAGAGGAACTCGGGCTGCAGCGCCAGTTCGGCGGAGAGGGTCTTGACGGCGACGGTACGGCGCAACCGGTGGTCGAGGGCCCGGTAGACCGTTCCCATCCCGCCGTGCCCGAGCTGCTCCACCAGCTCGTAGCGCTGCCCCAATATCCTGTTCTCCACCGGGTTTCCTCCACGGACCGTCGACGTCGACACGCCGGAAGACGCCCCTGAGTGCGGGCGGGTTCCGCCACGGGCACGCGCGCCCGGTCCGGTCCCCGCCCGCTCAGGTGCCCGCCGGACTATGTCTCGTCCCAGGTGACGGGGAGTCGCTGGACGCCGTGGATGCCCATGTGGGGACGGAGCGGCACCTCCTCGGGCGGGACCGCGAGCCGCAGCGTCGGGAAGCGGCGGAACAGTGCCGGCAAGGCGATCCGCATCTCGACCCGGGCGAGTTGCTGGCCCAGGCACTGGTGGATGCCATGGCCGAAGGCGAGATGGCCGGTGGCCTTGCGGTGCAGATCGAGGGTGTCGGGATCGGGAAACCGAGCCGGGTCGCGATTGGCGGCCCCCACCGCGAGGGTGACGGTCTCCCCGGCCCGGATCAGCTGCCCGTCCACCTCGACATCCTCCAGCGCCGCCCGCGCCCCGGTGTGGGCGATGCTCAGATAGCGCAGCAGCTCCTCGACCGCCCGGTCGGCCAGGCCGGGGTCGGCGCGCAGCGCGGCGGCCTGCGCGGGGTGTCGCAGCAGGGCGAAGGTGCCGAGCCCGAGCATGTTCGCGGTGGTGTCGAGGCCGGCGGCGAGCAGAAAGCTGCCGAGGCCGCCGAGTTCGGCATCGCTGAGGTCGGTGCTGGTCAGATCGCTGAGCAGGTCGTCGGTGGGGCGGGCGCGCTTGGCCGGGACCAGTGCGCGGACGAGGTCGCCGAGGGCCTCGAAGGCGGCGAACTGGTCCGCCACCGTCGCGTCCGCCTCGCTCATCGCCGCGGCGTGCCGCTGAAAGGTCTCCCGGTCGGCCTCCGCCACCCCCAGCAGTTCACAGATCATCAGCGCCGGGACGGGGTGGGCGTACGCCGTCACCAGGTCCGCGGTCGGTCCCCGGCGGGCCATGGCGTCGAGGTGCTCGGTGGTGATCTGCTCGACGCGGGCGGTGAGGGCGCGCATCCGGCGGACGGTGAACTTGCCGGCGAGCAGCCGCCGGTAGCGGGTGTGCTCGGGCGGGTCGATCCCGGTGAGGTCGCCGAGCGTTGCCGGGGGCAGGGTCTCGCCGGGCCCGCCCGTGAGGAGCGGGTGGCGGATGAGTTCGTAGCGGGAGCTGAAGCGGGTGTCGGCCGCTATCGCCCGCACCGCGGAGTGGCTGGTGGCCAGCCAGCCCACATGTCCGTCGGCGTGCTGCAGCCGGCTGAGCGGCCGTTGCGCGCGCAGCTGCGCCAGCTCGGCGGGCGGATCGAAGGGGCAGCCCGCGGGGCGGGTCAGCGGCAGCGCGACGGGCTCGGGGAGCGGGGCCGCGTCCCCGGGCCGGGCGGCCCCTTCGGGGTTCGTGGCCGGCGGTTCGTACTGCATGGGGTCCTCCGGTGCGAAGTGCGGTGGGTGGATGGTGCGTGGCGCACGAGCTCTGCGGGGCGGGTCACGTCCGCACGGTGCGGCGGAAGGCCGTGCGGGCCCACAGGTAGCCGGCCAGGCCCAGGCCGGTGCACCAGGCGAGGGCGAGCACCCCGTTGTTGCCGATCGGGGTGCCCGTCAGCAGGCCCCGCAGCGTCTCGTTGACCGGGGTGAAGGGCTGGTACTCGGCGAACCAGCGCAGCGCGTCCGGCATGGAGGCGGGGGTGACGACGGCGCTGCCGAGGAAGGGCAGGAACGTCAGCGGCATGGGGGCGTTGCTGGCGGACTCGACGGTCTTGGCGACCAGGCCCATCGCGGCCGTGACCCAGGTCAGCGCGAGGGCGAGCAGGGCCAGCAGGCCGAGGGCGGCGAGCCATTCGACGAAGGTGGCGTCGGGCCGGAAGCCCACCGCCAGCGCCACGCCGATGACCAGGACGACACTGACCATGGTCTGGAGGACGCCGCCGGCCACATGGCCGGTCAGCACGGAGGAACGGGAGATCGCCATGGTGCGGAAGCGGTTGATGATGCCCTCGGTCATATCGGTGGACACCGACACGGCCGTCGAGAGGGCACCGGAGGTCACGGCCATCAGGATGATGCCCGGCGCGACGTAGTCGACGTAGCTGCCGCGGCCGTGCCCGCCCCCCGACAGCCCGATGCCGTTGCCGAGGGCGCCGCCGAAGACATGGACGAACAGCAGCAGCATCAGGATCGGCATGGCGACGACCGAGAGCGTCAGCGAGGGGTAGCGCAGCGCGTGCTTGAGGTTGCGCCGCAGCATGGTCGCCGAGTCGCGCGCGGCGTAGGACAGGGTGCTCATCGGGCGTACTCCTTGGGGGAGTCGGGCCCGCCGCCGGGACGGTCGTGGCCGGTGAGGGTGAGGAAGACGTCGTCGAGGTCGGGGGTGTGCACGGTGAGGTGTTCGGCGCGGACCGAGGCGTGGTCCAGGGCGTCGAGCACGGCGCGCACGGCGGGGACGCTGCCGTCGCCGGGCACGCGCAGGGTGAGTGCCTCGGGGTCGCACACCGCGGCGTCGAAGAGGGCGGCGGCCGCGGCGAGTTCGCGGGTGTCGGCGAAGCGGAGGCGGAGATGGCCGCCGGGGATGCGCCGCTTCAGCTCTTCCGCGGTGCCTTCCGCCACGAGCGTGCCGTGGTCCAGGACGCCGATGCGGTCGGCGAGTTGGTCGGCCTCCTCCAGATACTGCGTCGTCAGGAAGACCGTGACGCCGTCGTCGGCGACCAGCCCGCGGATGATCTCCCACATGGTGCGGCGGCTGCGCGGATCGAGTCCGGTGGTCGGCTCGTCGAGGAAGATCAGGCGCGGGTCGCCGATCAGGGTCATCGCGAGGTCGAGCTTGCGCCGCATGCCGCCGGAAAGGGTGGCGGCGGACGCGGCGGACGCCTCGGTGAGCTCGAAGCGGCGCAGCAGTTCGGCGGCGCGCCGCCGGCCTTCGCGGCGGCTGTGGTGGTGCAGGTCCGCCATGAGGAGGAGGTTCTCCTCGGCGGTGAGCAGATTGTCCACGGCCGAGAACTGGCCGGTGACGCCGATCGCGGCGCGTACCGCATCGGCCTCGTGGACCGGATCGTGTCCCACGACGCGCACCTGGCCGGCGTCCGCGGGAAGGAGGGTGGAGAGGATCTGCACGGTGGTGGTCTTGCCGGCGCCGTTGGGTCCGAGCAGGGCGAAGACCGTGCGTTCGGCGACGGTCAGATCGAGGCCGTCGAGCACCGTCTTGTCGCCGTAGGACTTGGTCAGCCCGGTGGCGGTGAGGGCCGGCGGGCGGGCCGTCGTGGTCGATGGGGGCATGGCAGGCATCCCTCGTGTGCGGTGTGGAGTTGTGGCGGGTTGGCGGGTTGGCGGTATGGCGGTGTGGCGGTGTGCGGTCAGGCGCGGTGGATCACGATGTCGCCGACGGCGGTGTGGGCGCGTACCTCGACGCGCTCGGCGGCGTCACCGGGGCCGTCGGACGGCCCGAGGGGCGTGCGCACGCTGCCGACGTCGGTGTGGACGTCGAGCCAGGCGGCGGTGGACTGACGGATACCGATCTCCAGGTCGCCGGCGGCGGCCTGGAGATCGACCCGGCCGCGGGCGACCTCGCCGATCCGGATGGCGCCGTTGGCGGACGTGGCGTCCACGCTGTCGTGTGCGACGCCGACGGAGAGGGCGCCGTTGGCGGATTTCGCCCGCAGCGGGCCGGTGACCTCGCCGAGGATGGTCGCGCCGTTGACGTTCTTGACCAGCGCGGCGCCGGCGATCTCACCGACGTCGATCCGGCCGGAGCCGAGGAGTTCGGCGTCCCCCGTCACCCGGTCGAGCCGGATGTCGCCGTGGTCGGTCCGCAGGTGCACCGCCGTCGCCTCGTCGACCTGGATGTCACCGAGCGAGGTCGTGAGCCGGCACTCGCCGAGCGGGCCGGTGCAGTGGAAGTCCGCCATCGGCGAGCTGCCCACGAGGTCCGAGCCGGCGGGCAGTTCGATGCGCACCGCGAGCGAGCCGCTCCGTCCGAAGGGGGAGTGCTTCCGGGGGCCCTTGATCAGCAGCTTGCCGTCGGAGCAGGTGACCTCGGTCTGCTCCGCGGCCTGGATGTCGGCCGCGGCGTCGGGGTTGCTCGGCAGCACCTCGACGACCGTGTCGGTGCGCTTGCCCGCGGTGATCCGGACCGACCCGAGGTCGAATGCGAGGGTGACGGAGAGCGGTCCGGGAGTGGCGAATTCAGGCATGACTGTGCCGTCCTCATGACAGTGGAGTGCGTTCCCGCCGGTCGGGCGGGTGCGTGAGTGGTGCGGTGGCGCCGTGCGTTGGGGTGGCGCGTGGTGGTGGTGGTGCGGTGCGGTGGTGCCGGGCTAGCGGACCCAGCCCGTGTAGCCCTGCCGGCCGCGGTGGTGGCTGCGGGCGTCGGGGCGGCCGCGCCCGCCGGGCTCCAGGGCCGCGGCGACGGCCCGTACCAGCCAGGCGTTGGCCGAGAGGCCCTCCTGGCCGGCGGCGTCCTCGACCCGGGTCTTGAGGTGGGCGGGAAGCCGGAAGTTGATCCGCGCGGTGCCGCCCTCTTCGCCGTCGGAAGCAGCCGGTGGGGCGGGGGCTGGTGGCGCGGGGGCCCGTGACACCGGGGCCGGTCCGCCGCCCGGTGCCTCCTCCCCGGGCGCCCCGGCTCGGTCGGCGTACGGCTCCGGGACCGTCCGGGGCGGTATCACCACGAACTCGGGGTCGATTCCGCGCAGCCGTACGTCGACCGAGCCGGGCGCCAGATCGCGGGTGATCTCGGCCATGGCGCTGGACAGCGCGCTCAGCAGGGTGAGCCGGGCGGCCGCCTCCAGGGGGGTGGTGAGCCGCTCGGCGAGGGCGCGGGAGTCGTCACCGCCCGCGTCCGCGGCGACCGCGAGCTCGTGCCGGAGATTTTCGACGTACGGCGTGAGGTCCATAACGCCATAGTGACACCATCATGGCGTCACTTCAAGTGCCAGTGGCGCATGAATGGCGTCACGAGGCCGAAGCGGCGACGCACACCATGGGCAGTCATCGCGACCCACACCACCGTCGCCGCAGGTGAGGGAGGGTGCGGGCGGCCGCCGACCGGGCCGGAACGACGGCACCACATCGGGCGCGGACCGGCCGCCACGGTGGCACCACATCAGGCGCCAGCCGCCCTCGACAGTGGCACCACCCGCAGTCGTCCACCGCCCGGCGGCTCGTTCAGGCGTACGGGCTAGGGTGTCCGGCAACTGTTCCGGTGCGGTGAAGGAGACCCGAGGTGTCCGATCTGGGGCGACTCGTGGCCGACCGGTACCGGCTGGTGCAGCGCGTGGGCCGCGGCGGCATGGGCACCGTGTGGCGGGCCGAGGACGAGGTGCTCGGCCGGGCCGTCGCCGTGAAGAAGCTGCATGTGCCGCCCCACCTGGACGACGACGAGGTACGCACGCTCCACGAGCGCACCCGCCGCGAGGCCCGCAGCGCCGCCCGGATCACCCACCCCAATGTGATCGTGGTGCACGACGTCGTCGACGACGAGGGCCTGCCGTGCATCGTCATGGAGTACCTCCCCTCCGTCACGCTGGGGGATCTGCTCAAGCGCGAGGGTGCGCTGCCGCCCGGCGAAGCGGCCCGGATCGGCTGCGGGATGGCCGCCGCACTGCGCGCCGCGCACGACGCCGGGGTGCTGCACCGGGACGTCAAACCCGCCAATGTGCTGCTCGGGGACGCGGGCCGGATCGTCCTCACCGACTTCGGGATCGCCGTGCAGTCCGGCACACCCTCCCTGACCAGGACCGGTGAGCTGGTGGGGTCGATCCCCTACCTCGCGCCGGAGCGCCTGCGCGGCCAGAACACCGGACCCGGCCCGGCCTGTGACCTGTGGTCTCTCGGCGCCACGCTGTACGAAGCCGTCGAGGGCCGCCCCCCGTTCCAGCGGGACACCGCGATCGAGATGGCCTACGCCACGGTCGTCGACGCCCACGACCCACCGCGCAACGCCGGCGCCCTGGCCCCGGTGATCGAGGGCCTGCTGGTGAAGGACCCCGGGCAGCGCATGGCCGCCCAGGAGGCCGAGCACCTCCTCGGCCGCGCGGCCGGCACCCCGCCGGGCACCGGCGCCCCGCCCGCCCCGGCCGACCACACCCAGCCGTCCTCCCCCTCCGGCCTACCCGCCGTGTCCGCCGCGTCCGCCGCGTCCGCCCCGGCCCCCCGGACCTCCCCCGAACCCGAACCCGAACCCGAACCCGAACCCGAACCGTCCACCCGGCCCTACCGCGCCCAGGACCCCGCCCCGGCCCGGAAGCGCAACCGCGGCCGGCGCACGGTGCTGTGGTGCCTCGCCGCGGTGGCGGCCGCCGCCTGTGCGGCGGGCGGGGCGCTGCTGTGGCCCCGGGGCGGTTCCGGCGCCACGGCCGACCGGCCGTCCGGGACCACCACCGGCCCGGCGAGCCCCAGCCCCTCCCCGCCGCCGTTGCCCGCGGGATACCACCTCGCCAAGGAGGGCGCGGGCTTCTCCCTCCCCGTACGGGACGGCTGGACCCGCAAGGACATGCCCGGCGGTGAGGCCGCCTACGTGGACCCCTCCAAGCTGGTGGGCCTGCGGGTCAACATCGCGCCGTTCGCCGGGTCCGATCCGCTCCGGCACTGGCGGGAGACCGAGGAGGCCCAGACCCGCCGGGACAACCCGGGCTATGAGCGGGTACGGATGGATCTCACGACCTTCCGCGGACGGCCCGCCGGGTACTGGGAGTTCACCTTCCGGGGCCGGACCCGCGCCTACCGGGCGGCGGAGCTGGCCTTCAGCGGCGCCGACCACACCCGGTACGTCATCTACCTCTCCGCGCCGGACGCCCAGTGGAACCGGTACCGGCCGGTCCTCGACCACGCCGTCAACGGCATCCGCCTGCCCTCATAGCCGCCGGTCCGCGCGCACAGCGCGACGAGGGTGAGCACCGCGCAGACGGGATAGCACCAGCCGAGCGCCGCGAGGTACCAGGGCCGGCCGAACTGCGCGATGTCCGGCTGGGCCAGCTCCAGCCAGTGGATGGGATACCCGGCGAGGGCGGTGCACCAGGCGAGCAGCGCCGCGGTCTGCGGAGGTGTCCGGCGCGGGGTGTGCACCAGCCACAGCACGGCCGCGACGGCCCAGACCCAGTGATGGCACCAGGAGACGGGGCACAGCAGCAGGCCGGCGAACTGGACGGCGAGCAGCGCGCCGAGCCGGTCGTCGCGGCGGACCGTGCGCACCACCGCCGCCAGCGCCGCCAGCGCCGCCGGGACGGCCACCGCCCACCAGGCCGCGGACCAGCCCACGTCATGGCCGAGGGTGCGTGACAGGGCCCCGCGCAGCGACTGGTTCAGCACCGAGCCGACCGGCCCGACGCGTGCGGCCTCGCCGACCGCGTGGAGCCAGAACTCGGCGGCCGGCCGCGGGGCCACCCACCAGCCGGCCGCGACCGTGGCGAGGAACACCGCGGCCGCCCAGCCCGCCGCCGACCAGCGCCGGTACGCCAGGAAATAGAGGCCGGTGACCGCGGGGACCAGCTTGACGCCCGCGGCGAGGCCGACGCCGAGCCCCGCCGTCGCCGCGGCCCGCCGCCGGACCGCGTAGCCGACCAGCGCCGCCAGCAGCAGGTTGACCTGCCCGAACGCGCAGGTGACGGCCACCGGTTCGGTCCACAGCAGGGCGGCGCTCCACAGCAGCACCCGGCGCCGGTGCCGGACGGCCGGCGCGGCCGGGTCGGCCAGCCGCAGACAGCAGTGGACCAGCGCGCACAGCGCACCCACCGAGGCCGCGGTCCACACGCCGCTCACCACCGGCCAGGCGACCCGGCCGAGCGGGAGGAAGAGCAGGGCGGCGAAGGGCGGATAGGTGAACGGCAGCGGGAACATGTGGGGGCCGGGCAGCCGCAGACGGAAGGCGTAGAGATCGCCGGTGGCCAGATGCGGGGCCGCGGCCCGGTAGACCCGCAGATCCACCATGCCCGTCCGCAGGCACGCCGGGAGCCACACCAGCAACAGCAGCGCCGTGGCGGACAGCACCAGCACCAGACCGGGACGGCGGGCGAACAGCCCCCGCAGCGCCTCGGTGCGGCGCCGGCCCGGTGTCGTGCGCCACCCGCCCGCCCCGCCCGGAGGGAGGCGGACCGCGCGGCTCACGCTCCGCGGCCCGTCCGCCGGCCCGTCCGCCGGCCGGGATCCGCGGGACGGCACGGGACGCCGTGGTCCGCCGCCGCGGCCGCCTCGTAGACGCTGACGGCGAAGGGCCGGCAGGTGCCCCGTTCCACGTGCTCGGCGACGCGGCGCAAGCCCGTGTCGGCCTCGATGTACGCACGGAATCTGCGGGCCTCCGGCCAGGGGTGCACCAGGACCAGCAGCCCGCCGGGCGCCACGGCCGCGGTCAGATGGGCGCAGGCCCGCCGTAGTTGCCGGGCCCGCCCGAGGTAATACAGCAGCTCGGCGCAGAAGACGAGGTCGAAGCGGCCGTCCGGCGGGGTGGTGACGATGTTCAGCCGCACGAACCGGGGAGCGGGGCCGGCGACGCGGGCCCGGGCGAGGGCCCGCTCCGAGATGTCCGCGCCGGTGATGTCGGCGTGCGGGTAGGCCGTCGCGAGGCGATGGGTGAAGGTGCCCTCGCTGCACCCCACGTCCAGGATCCGCCGGTAGCGGCGCGCCGGCAGCTGGCGCAGGGTCGTCGCGTACTTGAACTGCTCGTAGTCGTCCACGGCCAGCCCCCACGGGTCCGGCCGCCGGTGCCACCAGTCGAAGTACCGGTGCAGCAGCCGCTCCTGGCCGCGGACGCCGAGGAGGGACAGCACGGCGAAGAGCGTGCGGTGACCGCGGTCGAGGACCGTGTGCATGAATACCTTCCGGCGGTTGCGGTGGCCGCTGTCCCCGGCTGCCGCCGTGCGGAGGGGGCGGCGCGGTGCGTCAGCGGGTGACGTCGTCGTAGGCGTGCGCGAAAGCGTCGGTGACCACCGGCCAGGTGCAGTGCACCGGCTCGGTCTCCCAGTTGTGTGCCGCCAGGCTGCGCCGTGCCCCCGGGGTACGGGCCAGCCACAGCACCTCATCGGCGAGGGCGAAGGCCGAGTGACCGCACAGGGCGCCCTCCCGGTTGTGCCGGACGAAGTCGGCGACACCGGTGTGCACCCGGGCCAGCACCGGGAGCCCGCTGGTGCGCGCCTCCAGGGCCGCGATCCCGAAGGACTCCCGGCAGGACGCGTTGACGAACAGGTCCGCCTCGGACAGCAGCTCCCGCACCTCCCGGGGCTGCAGACGGCCCACCAGGCGGATCCAGCTGTCCATCCCGTTGCGGCGCAGATAGCGCTGTATCGGCCGGAGGCTCGGGCCGGCGCCGGCGAAGGTGGCGCGCAGCGCCGTGCCCTGACGGGACATCCGGGTGTGTGCGGAGTGCAGCGCCGCCAGCAGTTCCATGGGCTCCTTGCGCGGGACGAGCCGGCCGACGGCGACCACGTGCACCCGGCCGTCCTGCCGCTCCACCTCGGCGCGGGTGCGCCACCACGCGGCGTCGATCCCGTTGGGGATGACCCGCGGGGCCAGGTCCGGAAGCGCCTGCCGGACCAGGCGGGCGGCCGATCTGCTCACCGTCGTCACCGCCACCGGAGCGGCCGGTCCGTGCCCGGTGCGGCTCAGCAGGCGGTACATGACCCGCACCACCGGATCCCACATGCTGTGGATGGTGGCCACGGCCGGGATGCCCCGCCGCCGCGCGCAGGCCAGCGCCGCCCAGGCGAACGGGGAGGCCGCGCCCAGGTGCACATGCACCACCCGTGGGTGACGCGTCGTCAACAGCCGGTCGATCGCCTGTCCCGCTCTGGGGTGAACGGGCAGCTGCCCGGGCAGCCGCGCGGTGACCCGGTGCACGGGAAACGGCCAGGGCGTCTCCGGTGCCCCCGGAGCGGCGGGCGTGGCGGTGGCGACCTCGGTGGCCTGACCCGCCCGGTGCTGCGCGGCGGCCAGGGCGGCGACCTGGATTTCGATACCTCCTGTCCGCGGCGCAAAGCAGTCTGAAATGTGAAGGATCATGGCTGCACTTCCGAAATCTGGCGTGAAGTCCATCAGTATGGGGTGGTACATCATGCTTCGTGCGACATACGTGTTTGTTCTTCCACGCCCACCCGGACGACGAGGCGCTGCTGACCGCCGGCACGATGGCGGGCCTGGCCCACCGGGGACACCGCGTGGTGCTGGTCCTGGCCACGGCGGGCGAACGCGGGCTGACCTCCGACGCCCTGCGCGGCGGCGGCCTCGGCGGGGTGCGCCGCGAGGAGGCCCATGCCTCCGCCCGGATCCTGGGGTGCGCGCGGGTCGCCTTCCTCGGCTACGCCGATTCCGGGCACTCGGGCACCCCGGCCGCCCCCGCCCCCGGCGGCGCGCAGCCGTTCGCCTCGGCGGACGTCGCGGAAGCGGCCGGCCGGCTGGCCGCCCTCCTGGACGAGGAGCGCGCCGACCTGCTGACCGTCTACGACCCGGCCGGCGGCTACGGCCATCCCGACCACGTCCAGGTGCACCGCGTCGGCTACCGCGCCGCACAACTGGCGGGCACCCCGGTGGTGCTGGAGGCCACCGTCGACCGGACGCTGCTGCTGCGCGGGCTGCGGGCGGCCTCCTGGGTGCACCGCTTCCCGCCGCAGTTCGACCGGGACTCCTTCCGCGAGGCCTACGGCGCCCGCTCCGAGATCACCCACCGGGTGCCGGTCAAACGGCACTGGCGGGCCAAGCGCGCCAGCCTCGCCGCGCACCTCAGCCAGGCGCAGGGCGGTGACTCCGAACGCACCCTGGCCGCCCTGGGCCGGCTGCCCGGACCGGCCTTCCGCCAGGTGCTGGGGACCGAGTGGTACATCCAGCGCGGGCTGCCCACCGGGCCCGTCCTGCGCGATCCGCTGGCCACCCTGGCGGGCACCGTGGCGACGGCAGCGCGCCGATGACGCACCGCACCCGGCGGCTGCCGGCGTGCGCCGTGCGGCTGCTGGGCTTGCTCTCCTCCGTCACCGGCCTGGTACTGCTGGCGCTGGCCGTGCCGAAAGCGGCGGGCACCGACTGGGCCGCCGTCCGGGCCCAGCTCGCCCACCTCGGCGGCGCGCAGCTGGCGCTGATGTGCGCCTCGGCGGCGGCCGCGCTGTGGGCCTACACCTACGTCCTGACCGCCGCCCTGCCGGGACTGACGCAGCGTCAGGCGCTGCTGGTGCACTGCACCGGCAGCGCCGTGAGCAATCTGCTGCCGCTCGGCGGCGGTGCGGGGGTCGCGGTCACCTACGCCATGACGCGCCGCTGGGGGCACCCGCCGCGCGCGGTGGCGGTGTGCGTGGCGCTCACCGGGGTGTGCAACGTGACCGCCCGGCTGTTCCTGTCGGCGGTGGGCGCCCTGCTGCTGGCCCGGACCGCGGTGCCCGGCATCGGCTGGGCGGCGGCCGCCGGCGCGGTGGTCCTGGTCCTGCCCGCGGCGTGCGCCGCCGTCCGGCCGGCCGTCCGCGCACACCGCGCGCCCCGGGCCCGCCGGCCGGGCGTGCCCACCGGAGCGCTGCGGCGCCGGATCACCGCGGGCGCCCGGCGGCTGGCGGCGGGGGTGCGGGCCGGCCGGGACGTGCTGCGCCGCTCCTGGCCGCAGCTGGTGTGTGCGATGGCCGCCACGCTGGTGGCCCAGGGCGCGCTGTTCGTGGTCTGTCTGCAGGCGGCGGGGGCCCGTACGGGCACAGGGGACGCGCTCGCGGTGTTCGCCGCCAGCCGGCTGCTCACCCAGATCGCGGTGACCCCCGGCGGGATCGGCGTCACCGAGAGCGCCGCCGCCGTCGCCCTCGTCGCCCTCGGCGGGACCCCCGCCGCCGTGGCCGCGGCGATGCTGCTCTTCGCCGCGTTCACGCATCTGCTGGAGATCCCCCTGGGCGCGCTCACCGGCGCGCTCTGGCTGCTGCGCCCGGGAGGACGGCGCCCGGCACCCGCACCGGCCGCGCCCTAGGCTCGCCGGCCCCGCCGGGCCTTCGGGAGCGACCGGGCCTTCGGGAGCGACCGGGGCGCGTCAGCCCGGGCCGGGCCGCGGCTCCGTCGTCCCGTACGGCGGCGACCCGTGAGGCGGCTCCTCGCCCGTGGGCGGGACGGGCCCGGAGGAGGCGGCGACGCGGCCGGGCGCCGGGCCCGTCGCCGCGGGTCCGGGGCGGTCCGCCACACCCGCCCTGCGCCGCCACGGCGCCACCGCGGCCAGCGCCGCTGCCGCCCCGGCCGCCGCCGCGCAGCCGCTCGCCCAGGTCGGCCCCTGCCCCGAGGGCATCACCACCAGCGTCAGCGCCACCACCGCCGCCTTCGCGCCGGGCCGCGCCAGCGGCCGCCAGTCGGCCGCCGCCAGCGGCACCACCGCCCACAGCGCGTACCAGGGCTGCGCCACCGGTGCGGCGGCCACCAGCGCCAGCAGCCCCGTCCCCGTGGCCCGTTCGGCACCGGTCCGCGGGGCGCGCCACACGCAGTGGCCCACCGCGGCCAGGCCCGCCGCGAGCCCGGCCAGCCGCGCGGCCGTCATCGCCCCGTCCGCCGTGCCCCACCCCAGCCCCTCGGCGAGCCACCCCAGCAGATGGCCGGCGTCGGTGCTCAGGGACAGCAGCGTGTGCACCTCGGCGGGCGTCCGCAGGGTCCACAGCCAGCCCCACCCCTGGCCGCACGCCGCCACCCCCGCCACCAGCGCGGCGGCGGCCACCCCGGCGAGCCGCGCCGCCTGCCGCCGGCGCTGCCGCCGGCCCTGCCGCCCGGCCACGCTCACCGCGGCCGCACACAGCAGCGCCACCACGGCGGGGGCCTTCACGAGCACCGCCGCGGTCAGCACGACGGTCCCCAGACACCAGCGCCCGCGGCGGAACGCCACCAGCCCGGCCGGCACCAGCCCGAGCAGCAGCGCGTCGTTGTGCGCCCCGCCCACCAGGTGCAGCAGCACCAGCGGGCTGAGCGCCCCGGCCCACAGCGCGCCGGCCGCCCCCGGGCCCGAGGTGCCCGCCAGCCGCCCCAGCGACCACACCAGCAGGCCCACCCCGGCCAGCGCCACCAGCCGCAGCCCCAGCGCCGCGGCCACCACGTGCTGTTCGCCGGTGACCGTCACCACGGCGCGGGCCACGGCGACGGACAGCGGTCCGTACGGGGCCGGCGCGTCGTGCCACATCCCCGGGACGTTGGCCGCGAGCGGGCCGCCCAGCGCCGCCGGCCCCAGCGCGTACACATCCAGGCCCCGGCCCGCCAACGCCCCCTGGGCGAGATAGCTGTAGGCGTCGCTGCTGCCCAGCAGCGGACCCGGCACCAGCGGCAGCGCCCAGCACCACAGCGCCGTCCGCACCTGCCGCCGCCCGACGGCCGCCCCGGACGCGAGGTGGCTGCCCAGCCGCCACCAGGCGGTGAGCAGCAGCACCAGCCCGGCGTAGGAGACGGCCACACACAGCGAGGTGAGCGGTTCCCCGCGCCGGCCCCACACCCCGTCCGGAACTCCCGGCGGCAGCGCCCCGGATGCCCAGGCGCCGGCCCCCAGCAGCACGGATCCCAGCGTGCCCAGGAGCACAGCTCCCCGGACGGTGCTCCCTGCCGCGCTCATCCGGCCAACCTAGACGCGGAGCGGGCCGCCGCGGCGCACACGGCCGGGCAAGTCGCCCGTCCGTGCGAGGCCGTCCACCCGGCGGCCGCGTGCGCGGCTGCCCCTCCGGCAACCCTCCGCTCCCGCGGTGGGGTTGCCCCGGGGGTGCGGGCCGGACGGTGGCCGCCCCGTGCTAGTCGCCGATGCCGATCAGTGCCAGCGTGATGTTGTCGGGTCCGCCCGCCTCGATGGCGGACTTCCACAGTTCGAAGGCGGCCCGGCCGCCGTTGTGGTGCCGCAGCAGCTCCTCGACGTCGTCCTGGGGGACATGGTCGGTCAGGCCGTCGGTGCACACCAGATAGCGGGCGCCCGCGGCGAGCGGCGCGGTCGTGAGGTGCGCGACGACGGGCGTGAACTCCCGTGCCCCGCCGAGCGCCTGGGTCACGAGCGAGGTGGTCGTCCGGCCCGGCGCGGGCGCCGGGCTGTCGTCCACGCTCACCTGCCGCAGAGCGTCCGCGCTCGCGTCCAGCACCCGGCTGTCGCCGACGTTGAACACCAGCACCGACCCGTCCCGGACGACGGCGCCGGCGACCGTGGTGCCCATGGTGCACAGCTCCGGGTCCCGCTCGGCGGCCGCGTACACCGCGTGGTTGCAGAGGTTCAGGGCGTCACGGACGGCCTCCTCGCCGTCCAGTGACGGGCCGAACGCCGCCAGTTGCCGCACGGTCAGGGCGCTGGCCACCTCGCCGGCCGGCTGCCCGCCGATGCCGTCGGCGACCGCGACGACCAGCGGGCCGCCGAGCGGGAACACCAGGGTCTGCGGGTTCTCGGTCACCGTGCCGCAGAGCGTCCAGGGGCCGGCCACCAGGCTGTCCTCGTTGTGCTCGCGGACCAGTCCGGTGTGGCTCAGTGCGGTCACGGTGACGTATTGCATGGACGCGTCCCCACTCCGGTGCTCCGCCACGGCGGGCCCGCGGCGTGCCCACCCCCCATTGTCGCGCCGGGGCCCCGCCCCGCGCGCCCGCTGCGCCGTCACCGGCCGGTCAGCGGGACTCCTTGCCGCTCAGGGAGCTGCGCTGCATCAGCCGGGAGATGTCCTTGCCGGTGGCGATCCCCACCAGCCGCCCGCCGTCCACGACGAGGATGCGTGCCCCGCTGCGCAGGCTGATCCGGTCGAGCGCCGTGCTCAGCGACTCGTCCGGAGCGGCGACCGCGCACTGGGACAACGGGATCGCCAGCTCGCGCACCCGCACGCTCTCCCGGCTCGCCACCGGCAGGGACGCCAGCCGGCGCAGCTGCACGACGCCGCTGGGGCGGCCGTCGAAGTCGACCAGCGGCAGCGTGGAATGGCGGGAGTGCACGGCGACCTCGTCGATGAAGCGCTGGACGGTCAGCCAGTCGGCGCCGGTCGTCACCGGGCTGGACATCGCCTCGGCCACGCGGACCCCGCGCAGCGCGGTGTGCAGCACGGCACGGCGTCGTTCCGCCCCGGCGACGACCATGATGAACAGGCCGACGAAGACGATCCACAGCCCGCCCGGCGCTCCCCGCAGCACGGCGATCCAGCCGGCGGCCACCAGCAGCAGCCCCATGATCTGGCCGCCCCGGGAGGCCACCACATCCGCGCGGTCCCGGTCCCCGGTGCGCCACCACAGCACGGCCTGCACCACCCGGCCACCGTCCAGCGGCACGGCCGGCAGCAGATTGAAGACGCCCAGGAACAGATTCGCCCAGCCCAGCCACGCCAGGACGACGGCGGGCACCGCCCAGCCGGACAGCCGGTCCAGCCCGAACCCGGCGCCGAGCGCGACGCCGCCGATGACCAGGCTGGTGAGCGGCCCGCTGACCGCCACCGCGAAGGCCGCCGCCGCGGTCTTGGGCCGCCCCATCCGGGTGGTGCCGCCCAGCGCCCACAGCGTGACGTCCTCGACGGAGATCTTCTTGCGCAGGGCGATCGCGGCATGCGCCGTCTCGTGCAGCAGCAGGCTGCCCATGAGCAGCGCGGCCCCGACGACCCCGGCCAGGGCGTAGACGGCGCCCGGGCGCCCCGGCGTCCAGACGGGCAGGCCCTGCCGGCCGAGTGCGTACGCGAACAGGCCCACCAGCAGCGGCACGCTCCAGTGCATGCGCAGCGGCACCCCGACCACATGTCCCACACGGACCGAGCCGTTCATAGTCGTCTCCTGCCCGCCCGGCGCCCGGCCGCCCCTTGGGGCAGGCCTCGTCGGCCTGCGCTCCGGGAAGCGACCGCCCGGTCCTCACGTCACCATTGTCGCGCGCGGACCCTACGCTGGAGAGACGGAAGCATGGCCGGCCGTGCGGACGGCGGCCCCGTCCGCCGGTACATCACGCGGGAGGTGCGACATGGGTCAGAGCCACCACTTCCACCTGGACCAGGGTGACCACTCGATCACCGTGAACGTCGGGCCCGGCCGGGCCGGGGAGGTCGAGCTCCTGGTGGACGGCAAGGTGGTCGCCTACCAGAAGGAGCACAGCGCCGGGATGAACGTGCTGACCGGCGAACTCCCCGAGGAGCCCGTCCACCCCTTCCGGGTCCTGCTGCGCCAGCCGCATCTCGTGCCCTCCATGCCCCGGTGCACGCTGGAGCTGGACGGTGTCGAGCAGCCCATGCCGGAGCGGCTCGTCCTCTGAGCCCGCCGCCGGGCCGGCCGCCGGGTGACCGGCCCGGGGCGCGACCGCCGTGGCACGCCCGCCGTGGCACGCCCGTCCCCGCTGACACGGCGTGGCCGCCGAAGGCCGTCGCCTGCCTCCCTCCGCGCGCCGCCCTGCCCGCACCCGCTCCGCGCGCAAAAGGGTGCATGACGTGTTGGGCCACCCGGCTGATTGTGGCCGCCGAGCGTTTCGCTCCTGGCGGGTTGAACGACGGTGCGGGAGCGCAACGGCAGGACGATACGTCTGGCATCGGACGGACGCGGAGGCGAGGAGCGACGTGAGAAGAATTGCGCAGGCAGGGAGCATCGTCGGGGCATGCGGACTGGTGATGCTCGGTGGCGGGGTCGCCCAGGCCGTGACCGTTCCGGGTGAGTCGCTGCTGTCGGCGGTGGCGGGTGCCGACGTCGGCACCGTGGCCGGCATGGTCTCCGGAGTGATCTGCAACAACCGCCTCGCCGACTTCAACTACAAGTCCCCGGTGTTCAGATCGCCGCACCCCTGCATCAACGGGCCGGTACACAGCGGCAACAGCTTGAACAGCGGCAACTTCATCAACCACGGGAACCCCAACAACAGCGGCAATCTCCACAACACCAACGGCTCCACCAACAGCGGCGACAGCGTCACCGGCGCGTCGAAGGGCAGCGGCAACAACCTGCAGCGCATCCTCCGACTCCACTGACCCGGACCGGGCCCCGGCCCGGCCAGGGCCCGTTCTCTCCGCGAGCCCTTCCCCGATCGCCCGGCGGCCTCCGCCGGGCGATCGCCCTTTGCGGCCCCGCCTCCCGCGAGGCGCCCCGGCCCCGGGAACGACTCCGGCCCCGGAGCGATCCGGGGCCGGAGGGTGTGGCGGGTCAGCGTCGGATCACAGGTGCTGCCTGCCGCCGTGGCCGATGTGCTGCTGATTGTTGCTGGTCTTGTTCTCGGCTCCGGTCGTGCCGCCCGCGTCATCGTTGGTGTTGCCGTTGACGTTGGTCGGGCTACCGCTGTTGCTGTTGTTGCCCGACAGATGGACGTTCTGCGAGTTCTGGACGTTTCCGCTGTTCAGCGGCCCGTTGATGCAGATCCGGGCGCGGTGGGAGCAGTTGAATCCGGCGTGGAAGCTGGCCACGGTGTCGCTGTTCCACACGCCGCCCCCGTCGTCGAACGGCCCGTCCCAGGCCTGGGCGGGTGAGGCCCCGCCGACGGCCAGAAGCAGACCGCACGCTCCCGCAATCACCACATTGACCCGTGCCATGTTCTTCACTGTGTGCTCCTGCACCTCGCGGTTGGTACCCCGCGGTCTTGCTACCGGCCATGCCCCCATCCACCAAGCCTGAGCAACGGCCCGTCCCGCGCATTCACCCTGACCGATCACCGGATTCACCGTGACGGCCCTCTGCGACGGCACACCAACGGACGCCGGGATACGCCGTCCGGGGCGTGCCGGGCGCCGCGAGCCGGGCGCGACCTCGCGGACCCGCCCTAGGGTCGCAGCAGCAGCCGCTGGCCCGGATGAATGTGGTCCGGGCCCTGCTCCAGGGTGTCCTTGTTCAGGTCGTACAGCGCCTTGGTGCCGCCCGGGACATGGGCGCGCGCGGCGACGACGGAAAGGCAGTCACCGGGGCGCACCACATAGGTGCGGGCGGCGGGTCCGGCGACGGACCGGAGGCTGCGGGTGGTGGGCCCCTGGTGCGGGGCCGGGGTGGCCTGCCGGCGATCCGGGGCGGCCGCGGGGGCCTCCTGGTCGGCGGGGGCGGTACGGTCGCTCGCCGAGGTCACCCGGGCGCAGTTCGGCCAGGCCGACAGGCCGCGGTCGCGGACGATGCGCTCACCGACGGCGATCTGCTGGGCGCGGCTGGCGAGGTCGGCACGCGGGGCGAAGCGGTCGCCTCCGTACGCGCGCCAGGTGGCGAGGTCGATCTGCAGACCGCCGTGGTAGCCGTTTCCGGTGTTGATGTGCCAGCGGCCGCTGCTCTCGCAGGCGGCGATGCGCTCCCAGTCGGGGTCCGGTGGACCGGCGGGCGCGCCGGACACGGCGGCGCCCCGGCCGGCGAGGCCGAGGACGCCCAGCATGACCAGCAGCACGGACAGCAGCGTTTCGACGGACCGTTTGGCTAGGTGCGACGGCATGACGGTTTCCTCCGCTGTGCTCCGGCAACGCCGTGACGGAGTGACTCGCCACGACCGGTGGGCACGCACCAACTAACCCGGCAATATGGTTTTTGGCATGCTTGAGGAGCGCGACATGCGGGTGTTTCACCCGGGTGGGCGCGCGGCAGCCACGGGCGGACCGGAACGGCGGACGGCGGCCGCCGCGGGGGCAGCCAGGCTGGGGCAGGTGGCGTCCCGCGGGTGCGGGCAGCGCCTCGTACGGGGTGTGCGGCGGCGCAGCATGCGGCGGGGAGCTGAGTGCCGCGACGGCGTCGTCGGGGCCCTCGGACGGGATCGCGGCGGGGTACGCCGAGCTCCTCGGAGTCCGGCGCGTGTGCCGACAGCCGCGCACCGACCCTGGTGTCCCGCACCGCACGTCGCGGTCGCGTCGGGAGCGCGCGCCGTCTCTGACGGCTGCGGCGCACCGCGCGCCTGGCGGGAGTCCGCACAGCCCTGCGCGGTCATGCCGTCGACCACTTCCCGCTCGTCACCCACGGAAATCCCGCTACGCAAGCGCTGCGTGCGGTTCTCGGGCTGGAGCTGGGGAGGGTCCGGGACCGGCGCCCCGTGGGGGCTGGGCCGTCGAACTCCGGGCGTGATACGGGTCGTTCAGGTCTGTCCGTGGACCGGCTGTTCCGGGTGGTTCAGCGTCTGCGGATGTTTCACGTGGAACACGTCTGCGTCGGTTCCTGCGTCAGTTCCTGCGTCGGTTCCTGCGTCGGTGTCAGGTCTGCCTCTACGTCAGTTCCGCCTCTGTGTCTGCGTCTGCGTCTGCGTCAGTTTCTACGTCTGCTTTTGCGTTGCTTGGGCTGCTGGTCCGTCGTCCGGCTCCGCTACGGGAGCCCGCCTCGGGATCCGCTGCCGGACCGGCCGGTGGATCTCCCCTCCGGAGCTGCTCCAGAGGTCCACGCCGGTGTGCTTCCGGTGGATCGTGCCGGTGACCGGTAACCACTCTCCTCGGCGCGGAGCTGTCACACGCCTTGTGCGTCCCTTGACCGTCCTTGTCAGAACCGTCAGAGCCATCAGAGCCGTCAGAGCCATCGAGCCATCGAGCCATCGAGCCATCGAAAAATCTGAGGTCAGATGACGCCAGCGGTGTGCGCACGATTGCGGGCCGCCGGGATGACCGCACCGCGTGCGTGGGCGTCGGCGGAGGCGTGGGCCTCGGCGTGGGCGTCGGCAGGCGTGGCGGTGGCCGGCGCGGTCGCGTCCTGGTCGGCGCAGTCGTCGGTCGTCAGCGGATCGGCCGTGTAGGTGCGACGGCTGCGCATGCCGGGTGAGGTGCCGTGCGCCTCGGCGAGGATGCGCTGCTTGATCGTCGGCGGCAGCTCGGGCCGCGGGAACCTGCGCCGCCCTGATGAGCCGGCCTGGCCGTACAGCGGTACGCCGCGCGGAGCGGGCACGGACGGGGACCCTGCTCCCGGCCGGTCCGATGCGCCGCAGCCCACCGCCTCGGGGACTCCGGCGCCCGGGGCCTCGCTGCCCGCGCTCTCCTTGCCCGGTGTCCGCTCGTACAGTGCGGCGTCCCGGCGCGCCGCCGAGGCGGTCGCGGAGACACCCAGTGATGCCAGCAGCCTGCCGAGCACGGCAAGGCACACCGCCCAGAACTTCATGACCTTGGTCGCAGCCATGGCCCCTCACTTTCGGTGAGGACCTCTCCCCGAGAGATCCGTTGCGTCTACTTCGTTCGTGCCGGTGATGCATCGCTCCAGTGGCGCCGCTTCCGGGTGCACCGCTCAGATGGCGTCGCTTCTGTTGCGTTTTCTTATGATGAGTACGCAATGGGAGGATTCACGGACCGACGCCCCCGGATCGGCGTTCTTCTGATGAACACCACCCGTACGCAGTAGCCGCGGCCGTCGAGGGGCGAGGGATTGCAGGTCGCGCGCCCGGCCGGCCGGGGTTATCCACCGCGCCGCGGCGCCGGTCAGGGGGCCGGCGGGTGCGCCGGACGGAATCCTGGGATATGGCCGGGCCCGGGAAGGAGCCGGGCTCAGGGCGGGGCCGGGCTCAGGCCGGTGTCAGCTCGCCCGTGCGCGCCATCTGCGCCATCATGCGCACGCCCGTCGGCTCGGGGATGCCGGGCGGAATGATCAGCAGGTCCCAGCGGCCCTGGCCCATCGAGACCAGGCAGACGGTGTCCGGCCCGGGACGGCCGGCGGTTCTGCGCAGGCGCACCACATGGCCCTCGACGAGGATGTGGGCCGGGAGCGCGGGCCAGGCCTTGCCGTTCACCGTGGCGTGGGTGATCCGCGGCCAGTCGAAGGGCAACGCGGTCAGCAACTCGGGGAGTTCGGCCAGCAGGTCGGCCGAGTGGGGCCACCAGACACCGTCGATGCGCCGCGCCGTATCGGTGTGCGGGGCGAAGGTCAGGCGGGCGACGGGCGGTGCCGCGTGGTGCCGGTGCGGGGCCGCTTGGGGGTGGTCTCTGGCGACGGCGGTCATACGGTGCTCCCGATACGGCGGGCCGCCACCCGCGCGGGGTCGGGCCAGTGCACGTCCCGCACCCAGCCGAGGCGTTCGAAGAGCCGGATGACGGCGGCGGACACATCGAGCTGCCCGCGGTCGACGCCGTGCCGGGCGCAGGTCGGATCGGCGTGGTGCAGGTTGTGCCAGCTCTCGCCGAACGACAGCAGGGCCAGCGGCCACAGATTGGTCGCCCGGTCGTGGCGGCGGGTGCGGAACGGCCGCTCACCGATGACATGGCAGAGCGAATTGACGCTCCAGGTCACATGGTGCAGCAGCGCGATCCGGATGAACCCCGCCCACAGCAGGGCGGTCAGCGCGGTGACCCAGGAGCCGCCGAGCGCCCAGCCGAGCGCGAAGGGCAGGCCGAGGGTGAGCAGGCACAGCACGGGGAACGCCCGGTCCACCGCCCGGATACCGGGGTCGGCCAGCAGATCGGGCGCGTAGCGGCGGTGCGAGGTGGGGTCGTCGCCGAACAGCCAGCCGATGTGCGAGTGCACCAGTCCGCGCAGCTGACCGCGCAGGCTGGTGCCGTAGCGGTAGGGGGAGTGCGGATCGCCGGGACGGTCGGTGAAGGCGTGATGGCGGCGGTGGGTGGCGACCCAGTCGATGACGTCACCCTGGAAGCTGAGCGAGCCGGCCACGGCCAGGGCGACCCGCAGCACGGGGGTCGCGGTGTAGCTGCCGTGGGTGAGGCCGCGGTGGAAGCCGATGGTGACGCCCAGACCGCTGATGACGTAGAAGACCACCAGCAGCACGAGGTCGGTGAGGTGCACGACGCTGCCCCACAGCAGGGGGATCGCGACGGCCAGCCCGACGAAGGGGGCGACGACGATGATGCCGGTCACCGTGACGTACATCCTGCGGCCACTGGTCGGCGGGGACGGGGCGCCGCTGTCGGGGAACGGCGAGATCCCGTCGTAGTCCCGAGCCGGCGGGACACCGCGGGCCGCGGACGTCACAGGTCGCTTCCCGCCTTTCCGGAAGGTGGCGGTGGGCCGGCCATGCGCGGTCCGCCCCGGGCGGCCTCGGCCTGCTGCTGTCTGCGCAGCCGCCTCGACGCTTTCCAGTCCGCGTACCGGTGGTGGGGCATCCGCCCGGTGTTCTGTGCGTTGAGCCGGGCCAGGAACAGTACGCCCAGTCCGACCAGCGCCAGCAGCACGACCACGGTCCACAGCGTCTGCATGTGCTCACCTCACCGCATACCTCGGTCACCCTCGGCATTCCTCGGTGTTCCGGTGCTTTCACGGTACCCCGAGTGGGCCCGGTGAATCCCTGTACGGGGGCCTATAGGATGCTCTGGGCAGTTATCGCAAGATATGGCCCGCCTTCCCATCGGTCCGGAAGATCCCGCCGGAGGGGAGGCGGGAGGGGAGAAGTGCGCCGGCGGGGAGCGGCCGCGGCGGGCTCCGGGGCGGCCGAGCGCCCCCGGCCGGAGGCGCTCGCTCAGTAGGATGCTGCGGCGTCCCGGCCCGCGGGACGCCCGGCGTGACGGGAGGCGACGGCATGGGCGGGAAGTCCTTCGGAAGGCCGCCGGGCGGTGCGGGGAAGCCCGGCCGGGCCGCGCCGGGACCGCAGGAGTGCGGCGGTGGCGGACCGGAGCGCGCCCGCCGTCGCGGGCAGGGCCAGCTGGAGGCCCAGGTGCTGGCCGCGCTGCACCGCGCGCCGGGCCCGGCCGGCGCCGCCTGGGTCCAGGAACGGCTCGGCGGCGACCTCGCGTACACGACCGTGATGACGATCCTGTCCCGGCTGCACGCCAAGCAGGCCGTCACCCGCGAGCGGTCCGGCCGCGCCTACCTCTGGAGTCCGGCCGCCGACGAGGCCGGGCTCGCCGCCCTGCGGATGCG
The DNA here is from genome assembly GCF_036227565.1 of Streptomyces sp. NBC_01454. Lineage (NCBI taxonomy): Bacteria > Bacillati > Actinomycetota > Actinomycetes > Kitasatosporales > Streptomycetaceae > Streptomyces > Streptomyces sp. NBC_01454. The sequence continues at coordinate 4,212,839 of NZ_CP109460.1, read as the reverse complement.
CCGCGTCCTGGACGGCGAACCAGACCGGGACGCCGTCCTGACCAGCTTCGTCTCCACCCTCTCCGCACAGGACGAGCAGCTGCTGCGCGCCCTCCTGGACCGCGCCGCGGACGAGGCCCCCGGCACGGACGAAGCACGCGGAGGCTGACCGGTGGGCGTCTTCGTGTTCCTGCCGCTCGTCCTGCCGCTCACCGCCCTGCCGATCGCCCGGCTCGCGGAGCAGCACCTCCATCCGCGGGCCACCACCCGGCTGCTGACCCTGCTCGCCGCGGTCCTCGGGCTGTGCAGCACGCTCTGCCTGGGACTGCTGGTGGTGGTCGGCACCGCCCAGCTGCCCGGCAACCCGCTGCCCGACCGCTGGTCGGACCCGGAAGTGCGGGCCGCGGTCCCGTTCGCCGAGGTCGCCGGCGCCGCCGCGATCCCGCTGCTGGCCGCGGCGCTCACCGTGTGCGGCGCCACGCTGCGCCGGCACCACCGCGTCCGGGCCCGCACCCACCGCGCACTGGACGTGCTGCCGGCCGGCGCCGACCCCACGGTGCTGCCGGACGACGCTCCGTACGCCTACGCCGTGCCCGGCATCGGCGCCCGGCCCGGGCGCCCCGCCCGGCCCGGCCGGATCGCGGTCTCCCGCGGGATGCTGCACAGCCTGGACGAGGACGAGGTCCGCGCGCTGTTCGCCCATGAGCGCGCCCACCTTTCCTGCCGTCACCACCGGGCACTGCTCGCCGTACGCCTGGCCGGCTGCGTCAACCCGCTGCTGCTGCCGCTGCGTTCGGCCGTCGCCTTCGCCACCGAGCGCTGGGCGGACGAGGAGGCGGCGCGGGTGGTGGGCGACCGGCGGCTGACCGCCCGTGCGGTGGGCCGGGCGGCGCTGATCGCGCGGTCCGCGGCGCCGGTGGAGCTGGCGCACTTCGCCGGGCCCGAACCGGGGCCGGTGCCACGGCGGGTGGCGGCGCTGCTCGGGCCCGTGCCGCCGGCCCGCCACTGGCCGCCGGCGCTGACCCCGGCGGGCCTGGCGGCCCTGGTAGCCGCGGCGGGCACCGCCGCCTCCGCGCTCTGCGCGCTCAACGCAGCGGTCGCGCTGTTCGTCGTTCTGAAGGCGGCCACGCCGCTCTGAGTGCACACTGACCCATGACCCGTACCGGGCGGCTACCACGCAGTGCGCCGTGCGCCACCCCATGACCGGCACCTTCTACACGACTGTAGAACTTCCCGGTACAGTTGCGCGCACTGCGCAACAGGCGCGTCCGGAGGGGGAGATGGCGACGAGGTGCGGACTCCTGACCTGGGACTGCCCGCCTCCAGAGGCGGAGGTGCGATGGGTCTATCAGCCGGTGGAGGTCCAATACCCGGACGGCGGATGGACGTTGGGCCGGATCAATGCCTGGTGGACGGACGGGGCGGGCGAGTTGTGGTGCCGGCTGCGGACGCTGCCCGGCGGTGCGTGCCCGCAGTGGCTGCGTTACGACCCCGAGTCGATCCTGCTCCTGCCCAGCACCGGCCTCTGACCCGCTCCCCCTCGCCGGCCCGGCCGGCCGCCGCGAGCGTCTCCTCCCCCGTACGGCATCACCCGCATCAGCAGCATCAGAAGGACCAGAAGGGCCACCGGCGTGCATGACAGGCAGAGGCACCAGCAGACGGCCCGGCGGGGCACCGGTGGCGCCACCGGCTCGCCCCCGGCCGCCGGTGACGGCTCCCGCGGCCCCGGCGGCTCCCGCGCGTCCGGCGCCTCCTCGCGCCGCAGGCCCGCCGACCCGGCCGGCAGGTCCGGCGGCCGGTCCGCCGGCGGCTCCCGGAAGGCGGGCCGGCCGGAGAAGGTGCGGATGACCCGCCGCGGCCGCATCGTCGCCTGGACCGCCGGCACGCTCGGCGTGCTGCTGCTCTGCACGGCCGGCGTCGGGGCGTGGGTCTACCAGCACCTGGACGGCAACATCCACGGCGCGGACATCGGCGTCGACGGTGCCCGGCCGGTCAACCTCAGCCCCGGCTCCAAGAACATCCTGGTCGTCGGCTCCGACAGCCGGGCCGGCGCCAATGCCAAATACGGCAAGGGCCTGACCACCATGCAGTCGGACACGCTGATGGTGGTGCACATCGCCGCCAACCGGAAATGGGCCACCGCGGTGTCCTTCCCGCGGGACTCGTGGGTGCAGATCCCCGCCTGCACCCGCGGCAACGGCTCACAGTCCGCCCCGCACCACTTCAAGATCAACGAAGCGTTCTCGATCGGCGGGGACTCCGGCAACATCGGCAAGGCCGCGGCCTGCACCATCAAGACCGTCGAGAAGAACACCGGGCTGCGCATCGACCACTTCACCTCGGTCGACTTCCAGGGCTTCAAGGGCATGGTCAACGCCCTGGGCGGCATAGAGGTCTGCCCCAAGCACGCCATCCACGACAAGAAGGCCCATGTGGACCTGGACGCGGGCTGCCAGACCGTCCGGGACGAGAAGGCCCTCGGCTACGTCCGCACCCGCTACAGCGTCGGCGACGGCTCCGACCTCGGCCGGATCGGCCGCCAGCAGGAGTTCATGAAGGCCCTGGGCGCCAAGGCACAGGCCAAGCTCACCAGCCCCGGCGAGCTCTACGACTTCCTGGACTCGGCCACCAAGTCCCTCACCACCGACAAGGAACTGGCCGGTCTCAAGCCGCTCTACGACCTGGCCTCGACCGTCAAGGACATCCCCTCCGACCGGCTCACCTTCGTGACCGTCCCCAACTACTACCGCGAGGCCGACGTCCCCACCGACAAGGCCAATGTGGTCTGGCAATACCCGCAGGCCGCCCAGCTGTTCAGCGACATCGCCCACGACCGGGAGCTCGGCGCCGCCGGGAAGAAGAAGCTCGCCGAGGCCGCCAAGAACCCGGTGACCGCGCACGCCGTGCAGGTCCGCGTGCTCAACGGCACGGGCACCCCCGGCCGGGCCGCCTCCGCCGCCGAGCAGCTGCGCAAGCTGGGCTTCACCGTCGTCGGCACCGGCAACGGCCCGGCGACGGACAAGACCACCGTCAGCTACCCCGCCGCGCTCAAGACCCAGAGCGAGGTGCTCGCCGCGCGCCTCCCGGGGACCAGGGCCACGGAGTCGGCCAGTGCGGCGGCGGGCGCGGTGACGCTGACGATCGGACCGGATTTCCGGGCACAGGAATAGCGGGCATCCGGCGGACCCCGGCCGCGGGCACGGTCAGGGTCCGGCGGGCACCGCGCCGGATGCGTCGCCGTCCGTCAGACGCGCAGCCGCTCCACCGGCCGGGCCGTGCGCATCTCGATGTCGTGGGCGGCCCGTTGGATCAGTTGATGGCTGAGATCGGACATCGCCCGTGCCACGGCCAGCTCGTCCCCGATGTCCGGGACGTTCTCGTCGGCGGGATTGCAGCGGGCCGTTCCCTGGCCGACCAGCTGTCCGCCGTCCTTGCCCCGCAGTCTGGCCTCGGCCCTGACCTCGCTGTCGATCTCGGTGATGCTGATCTCGGCGTTCCATGTCTTCGTGCCGGTCACCGGAAGCCTCCTCGTACGCCCCCCAAGCAGCACATCTACCGCCCCCACACAAATCCTCGCACCGGCCCGGACCGGCCGCACCTGGGGCGATCCGCACCACGATCAGGGGGTTTTCCCCATGGTGCGGCCGTGCCCCGCCGCCCTAGCCTCACGTCGGCGGGCGCTCGGCGAGCACACCGGCCCGCCGGACCGCCTATCGATCATTTCCGGGGGAATTCATGCGCAAGCGGGCTCGCTTCATCGCCGTCGTCGCGACGGCCGGCATCGGGATGTGCGGCGTCAGCGCCTGCGGCCTGGTGTCCGGCAAGACCTTCCGGGACGACGCCGAGGTCTCGAAGAAGATCACGGCCGTCCGGCTGGACAACACCTCGGGGGGCCTCACGGTCCACGGCGGCAAGAGCGGCGGCACGGTGTCGGTCCACCGCTCGGTGACGTACCGCGGCGACCGGCCCGGCCACGCCACCCACCGGGTCGAGGACGGGGTGCTGGTGCTCGGCGGCTGCGGCGAGCAGTGCACGGTGGACTACACCGTCGAGGTACCGGCGGGCCTCCCGGTGAGCGGCGAGACCTCGGACGGGTCACTGGAGCTGTCCAGGGTGGGCGCGGTGCGGGTGACCACCAGCTCCGGGAGCATCGACCTGGACGGCGTCACCGGCCCCGTCGACGCCATGACGATCGACGGCGCGATCACCGGACGCGGGCTGTCGGGCCGGCAGATCGCGGCCGAGACCTCCAACGGGGAGATCGAGCTCACCCCGGCCACCGCCCAGAGCATCCGGGCGAAGACGTCCAACGGCAGCATCACGGTGACGGTGCCCAAGGCCCGCTACCGCGTGTCCGCGGAGACCAGCAACGGCGACAAGCACCTGGGCGTCCTCCAGGACCCGGCGGGGCGCTACCGCCTGGACCTGTCCACCAGCAACGGGGACGTCACCGCGAAGTCCGCCTGAGACCACGGAGGGTGGGGCAGGGCTGCCCCGGGCAGGGAGTCGCCCCGGCCCCCCGACCGGGGCGGCCCCGCGCCCGGGTCAGTCCTCGCCCTCCAGCTCCCCTTCGGTCTCAAGGAAGGCCTCCCGCAGCGCGGCCAGCGTCTCGGCGTCCGGCTTCTCCCACATGCCGCGGGACTCGGCCTCCAGAAGACGTTCGGCGATGCCGTGCAGGGCCCAGGGGTTGGCCTCCTGGAGGAAGGCGCGGTTCTCCGGGTCCAGGACGTAAGCCTGGGCGAGCTTGTCGTACATCCAGTCGGCGACCACGCCCGTGGTGGCGTCGTAGCCGAACAAGTAGTCCACGGTGGCGGCGAGTTCGAAGGCGCCCTTGTAGCCGTGGCGGCGCATCGCCTCGATCCAGCGGGGGTTGACCACCCGGGCGCGGAAGACCCGGGAGGTCTCCTCGACCAGGGTGCGGGTGCGGACCGTCTCGGGCCGGGTCGAGTCCCCGATGTACGCCTCGGGGGCCTTGCCCTTGAGCGCCTTGACGGTCGCGACCATGCCGCCGTGGTACTGGAAGTAGTCGTCGGAGTCCGCGATGTCGTGCTCGCGGGTGTCGGTGTTCTTGGCGGCGACCGCGATGCGCTTGTAGGCGGTCTCCATCTCCTCCCGGGCCGGGCGGCCTTCGAGGCCCCGGCCGTAGGCGTAGCCGCCCCAGACGGTGTAGACCTCGGCGAGGTCGGCGTCGGTGCGCCAGTCGCGGGAGTCGATCAGCTGGAGCAGCCCCGCGCCGTACGTCCCCGGGCGGGAGCCGAAGATGCGGGTGGTGGCGCGCCGCTCGTCGCCGTGCGCGGCCAGGTCGGCCTGGGCGTGGGCGCGCACGAAGTTGGACTCCGCGGGCTCGTCCAGCCCGGCGACCAGCCGGACGGCGTCGTCGAGGAGGCCGATGACGTGCGGGAAGGCGTCGCGGAAGAAGCCCGAGATGCGCAGCGTGACATCCACGCGGGGACGGTCCAGCTCGGCGAGCGGGATCGGCTCCAGGCCGTTGACCCGACGCGAGGCGTCGTCCCAGACGGGGCGCACGCCCAGCAGCGCGAGGGCCTCGGCCACATCGTCGCCGCTGGTGCGCATCGCGCTGGTGCCCCACAGCGACAGCCCGACCGACTGCGGCCAGTCGCCGTTGTCGTCGCGGTAGCGCGTCAGCAGGGAGTCGGCGAGGGCCTGGCCGGTCTCCCAGGCGAGGCGGGAGGGGACGGCCTTGGGGTCGACGGAGTAGAAGTTGCGGCCCGTCGGCAGGACGTTGACCAGGCCGCGCAGCGGGGAGCCGGAGGGGCCGGCCGGCACGAAGCCGCCGTTGAGCGCGTGCACCGCGTGGTCGATCTCGTCGGTGGTGGCGGCCAGCCGCGGCACGACCTGGCGGGCGGCGAAGTCGAGGATGTCGGCGACCGCGGACGAGTGGCCCGCGGCGATGCCGGCCACCGCCGCCGGGTCCCACTGTGCATCCTCCATCGCCTGGACCAGCGCGCGGGCCGTGGCCTCGGCCTCGTCGGCACTCGTCCGGGTCGCGGCGGACTCGTCGAGCCCGAGCGCCTCGCGCAGGCCGGGCAGCGCGGACTTACCGCCCCAGATCTGGCGGGCGCGCAGGATGGACAGCACGAGGTTCACCCGCGCCTCGCCGGTCGGCGCCCCGCCCAGGACGTGCAGCCCGTCGCGGATCTGGGCGTCCTTGACCTCGCACAGCCAGCCGTCGACATGCAGCAGGAAGTCGTCGAAGCCCGCGTCGTCGGGGCGTTCGTCCAGGCCCAGGTCGTGGTCGAGCCTGGCGGCCTGGATCAGCGTCCAGATCTGGGCGCGGATCGCGGGCAGCTTGGCCGGGTCCATGGCGGAGATGGCCGCGTACTCGTCGAGCAGCTGCTCCAGGCGCGCGATGTCGCCGTAGGACTCGGCGCGGGCCATCGGCGGGACGAGGTGGTCGACGAGGGTGGCGTGGACCCGGCGCTTGGCCTGGGTGCCCTCGCCGGGGTCGTTGACCAGGAAGGGGTAGACGAGCGGGAGGTCGCCGAGCGCGGCGTCCGGGCCGCAGGCCGCGGACAGGCCGGCGTTCTTGCCGGGCAGCCACTCCAGATTGCCGTGCTTGCCCAGGTGGACCATGGCGTCCGCGCCGAATCCGCCGTCGTCCGCGGAGGCGGCGATCCAGCGGTAGGCCGCCAAGTAGTGGTGCGAGGGCGGCAGATCGGGGTCGTGGTAGATCGCGATCGGGTTCTCGCCGAAGCCGCGCGGCGGCTGGATGAGGATGAGCAGATTGCCGCGGCGCAGGGCGGCCAGCACGATGTCGCCCTCGGGGTTGCGGCTGCGGTCGACGAACATCTCGCCGGGCGGCGGGCCCCAGTGCTGCTCGACGGAGTCGCGCAGCACCTGCGGGAGGGTGGCGTACCAGCGCTTGTAGTCGGCGGCCGGGATCCGGACCGGGTTGCGGGCGAGCTGCTCCTCGGTGAGCCACTCCTGGTCGTGGCCGCCGGCCTCGATCAGGGCGTAGATCAGCTCGTCGCCGTCGCCGGACACCAGGCCGGGGACCTCTTCGCTGCCGAATTCGCTGCCGAAGTCATAGCCGTCGGCCTGCAGCCGGCGCAGCAGCGCGACGGCGCTGGCCGGGGTGTCCAGGCCGACCGCGTTGCCGATCCGGGAGTGCTTGGTCGGGTAGGCGGACAGCACCAGCGCGAGGCGCTTCTCGGCGGCCGGGATGTGGCGCAGCCGGGCGTGCCGGACGGCGATCCCGGCGACCCGGGCCGCGCGCTCGGGGTCGGCGGCGTACACCGGCAGACCGTCCTCGTCGACCTCCTTGAAGGAGAACGGGACGGTGATCAGCCGGCCGTCGAACTCGGGGACGGCGATCTGCGAGGCGGCGTCCAGCGGGGAGAGTCCCTCGTCGTTCTCCTCCCAGGCGCTGCGCGGCCCGGTCAGGCACAGGGCCTGGAGGATCGGCACGTCGAGCGCGGCCAGCGCCCCGGCGTCCCAGGCCTCGTCGTCGCCGCCGGCCGAGGCCTCGGCGGGCTTGCTGCCGCCCGCCGCGAGGACCGTGGTGACCAGCGCGTCGGCGGCCCCCAGGGCCTCGATCAGCTCCGGCTCGGGGGCGCGCAGGGAGGCGACGAAGAGCGGGCGGGCCCGGCCGCCGGCCGCCTCGATCTGCTCGCACAGCGTGCGGACGAAGCCGGTGTTGCCGCTCATGTGGTGGGCGCGGTAGTAGAGCACCGCGATCAGCGGGCCGCTGTCGTTGCGCCCGGCCCACTCCAGCGGGCCCCAGGACGGGGCGGGCGCCGGCGGCTCGAAGCCGTGGCCGGTCAGCAGCACCGTGTCGGAGAGGAAGCGGGCGAGCTGGTCGAGGTTGGCGGGGCCGCCGTGCGCGAGGTAGGCGTGCGCCTCGGCCGCGATGCCGACCGGGACCGTGGACTGCTCCATGAGCTGGGCGTCGGGGGCCTGTTCACCGGTGAGCACGACGACGGGGCGGTGCTGGTCCTCGGCGAGCAGCAGGTCCAGGCCCTCCTGCCAGGCGCGGATGCCGCCCAGGAGGCGCACGACGACCAGGTCCACGCCCTCCAGCAGGGCCGGCAGCCCGTCGACGTCGAGGCGGGCGGGGTTGGCGAGCCGGTAAGGCACCGGGCCCGTGGCCGCGCGGGCGCTGAGCAGATCGGTGTCGGAGGTCGACAGCAGCAGAAGCATGCGAGCGCAGGCCTTCCTCGGGGTATCCGCGCCCCGGGTGGTCGTAGGGACGGCGGGAGTTCCTGACTCACCCGGCGCCTGCCGGGTTCACAGTGGCGGGACCGCGCCGGATTTGCACCGGGCTTCCTCCCTGGGGTCGTCCGACCCCGCGCCGTCGCTGGCGTCCGGCGGATCAGCCGACCCACCGACCTGCATAGTAAGGGCTGTGCCCGGGCGAGGTAAGCGGGCCTTCGCGGCGGCCGGCCCGGGGTGGCCGCGAGGGGGTCCGGGGCCGGTTCCGGCGTGCCCCGTCGTAGGTATGCTCGCCGCCATGCCGCCCTCCCCCTCGCTCCGCCCCCCAGGGGCAGAACCGCCCCTGCGGGACCGCGGTGACGCCTGCCCGGGGGCGCTGCGGCTGCACTCCGCCGCCGACGGGTACCTCGCCCGAGTGCGGCTGCCCGCCGGGGACTTGACGGCACGTCAGGCAGCGGCGCTGGCCGACATCGCGGACCGGCTCGGCGACGGCCACCTCTCCTTGACCTCGCGCGGCAACGCCGAGCTGCGCGGCCTGCCCGAGGGCTGCGGCGCCGAGCTGGCCGCCCTGCTGCGCGACGCCGGACTGCTGCCCTCCGCTCGCCATGAGCGCGTCCGCAACATCCTCGCCTCCCCGCTGGCCGGGCTGACGGTCAACACCCCTGCCGAGGTGCGGCGGTGGGCCCGTGAGCTGGACGAACTGCTCTGCGCGAGCGAGCCGGCGACCGCGCTGTCGGGCCGTTTCCTCTTCGTCCTGGACGACGGGCGGGGCGAGCTGGCGGGTCTCGGCGGGGATGTGAGCTTGGTCGCAGAAGCGGCCCGGGCGGGGGAGTCCGCCGAGGCCGGGGGCACCGCGCTGCTGCGGGTCGGCGACGATCCGGCGGCGCTGCGGATCGCCGGCCCGGACGCCCCGCGGGCCGCGCTCGCCGCCGCCGAGTCCTTTCTGTCGGCCGCCGAGGCGAGCGGCAGCGGCGCCTGGCGGGTCCGCGAACTGCCCGACGGGCAGCGGCTGACGGCCCGCGACGTGGCAACACACCTGCACGAAACCGGCATCACCGCCACATATCTGGCGCAGGCACCGGCACCCCTCGCCCCGTCCGCGCCCCGCTCCGCGGCCCCCGGGATCATCGAAGGCCCCGACGTCACGGCGGCGCTCTGTGTCCTGGCGCCGCTGGGCCGGCTGACGGTCGCCCAGTGGCGGCTGCTGACCGCCGTCGCCGCCGACGACGGCTGCGGCGCACTGCGGCTGACCCCCTGGCGCGGCATCGTCCTCCCCGGGCTTCCGGCCGGCGCCGCCGCCGCCCGGCTGTCCGCGCTGGCCGCGGCCGGCCTGATCACCGACCCGGACTCCCCCTGGCGCCGCCTCGGCGCCTGCACCGGCCGCCCCGGCTGCGCCAAGTCCCTCACCGACGTCCGCACCGACGCGGCGGCCGCCGTCACCGCGGGCGCCCCCGTCCCCGGCACTCCCCCCGCCGCCGTACCGGACGGCCTGCCCGTCCACTGGTCCGGCTGCGCACGCCGCTGCGGCCACCCCCACGGCGCATGGGTGGACGTGCTGGCAACGGGGGAGGGCTACCGGGTGTCGGTCGTCCGGCCGGCCGGCGCACCGGCCCCCGGCGACGCCCCGCCACCCGCGCAACACCCCGCCCCACCAGCCCGAAGCGACACCCCATGAGCCAGCCCGCACCCGACAACCCCGAGGCCACAGTGACCGCGTTCGACTACGAGAAGGACGGTGCGGCGATCTACCGCCAGTCCTTCGCCACCATCCGCGCCGAGGCGGACCTCGGCGGGCTGCCCGCCGACGTCAGCCAGGTCACGGTCCGCATGATCCACGCCTGCGGCATGGTCGACCTGGTACGCGATCTGGCCTTCACCCCCGGCGTCGTGGCGAGCGCCCGCGCCGCGCTGCGCGCCGGCGCCCCGATCCTGTGCGACGCCAACATGGTCGCCAGCGGCGTCACCCGCAAGCGGCTGCCGGCGGACAACGAGGTGCTGTGCACCCTCGCCGACCCGTCGGTCGCGGACCTCGCCGCCCGGATGGGCACGACCCGCAGCGCCGCCGCCCTGGAGCTGTGGCGGGACCGGATGGACGGCGCCGTGGTGGCGTTCGGCAACGCCCCCACCGCCCTCTTCCGGTTCCTGGAGATGATCGGGGAAGGGGCGCCCCGCCCGGCCGCCGTCATCGGCATACCCGTCGGCTTCATCGGCGCCGCGGAGTCCAAGGACGCGCTGATCGCCCATCCGTCGAAGCTGGACCACCTGGTGGTGCGCGGGCGCCGCGGCGGCAGCGCCATGGCCGCGGCCGCGATCAACGCCCTGGCGAGCGAGGAAGAATGAGCGTGAGCGAGCAGCAGGCACCCGGCAACGACGGCACCCCGCCCGCCCCCGGCCGTCTCTACGGCGTCGGGCTCGGCCCCGGCGACCCGTCCCTGATGACCGTGCGGGCCGTCCAGGTCATCGGCGCGGCCGACGTCATCGCGTACCACAGCGCCCGGCACGGACGCTCCATCGCGCGCGCCATCGCCGCCGAGCACCTGCGCGCCGACCACATCGAGGAGGCGCTGGTCTACCCGGTCACCACCGAGTCGACCGACCACCCCGGCGGCTACCGGGGCGCGCTGGACGAGTTCTACGAGTCCGCGGCGGCCCGCCTCGCCGCCCACCTCGACGCCGGCCGCACCGTCGCCGTCATCTCCGAGGGCGACCCGCTCTTCTACGGCTCCTACCAGCACATGCACAAGCGGCTGGCCGACCGCTACCCCACCGAGGTCATCCCCGGCGTCACCTCCATCAGCGCCGCCGCGGCCCGCCTGGGCCGGCCGCTCGCCGAGGCCGACGAGGTCCTGACGATCCTCCCCGGCACCCTGCCGGAGGAAGAGCTGACCGCCCGTCTGGCCTCGACCGACACCGCCGTCGTCATGAAGCTCGGCCGCACCTTCCCCACCGTGCGCCGCGCCATGGAACGCGCCGGGCGCCTGCCGGAGGCCCACTACGTCGAACGCGCCACCATGTCCGGCGAACGCACGGAAAAACTGGCCGACATCGACGCGGAAACGGTCCCGTACTTCGCCGTCACCGTCGTCCCCAGCCGCATCGCGAGCCCGCCGACCGAGACCGCCCCGGCGCCCGGCACCGGTGAGGTGGTCGTCGTCGGCACCGGCCCGGCCGGCCCGCTCTGGCTGACCCCCGAGTCCCGCGGCGCCCTGGCCGCCGCCGAGGACCTCGTCGGCTACACCACCTACCTCGACCGCGTCCCGCAGCGCCCCGGCCAGCGCCGCCACGGCTCCGACAACAAGGTCGAGTCCGAACGCGCCGAACTCGCCCTGGACCTGGCCCGGCGCGGCCGCCGGGTGGCCGTGGTCTCCGGCGGCGACCCCGGCGTCTTCGCCATGGCCACCGCCGTCCTGGAGGTCGCCGCCCAGGACCCGTACCGCGCCATTCCCGTACGCGTCCTGCCGGGCGTCACCGCCGCCAACGCCGCCGCCGCCCGGGCCGGCGCCCCCCTCGGCCACGACTACGCGGTCATCTCCCTCTCCGACCGCCTCAAGCCCTGGGAGGTCATCGCCGAACGCCTCCACGCGGCCGCCGGCGCCGACCTGGCCCTGGCCCTCTACAACCCCGGCTCCCGCAGCCGCACCTGGCAGGTCGGCAAGGCCCGCGAACTCCTCCTGGAACACCGCGCCCCCGACACCCCGGTCATCCTCGCCCGCGACATCGGCGGCCCCGAGGAATCCCTCCGCACCGTCCGCCTGGCCGACCTCGACCCCCACCAGGTCGACATGCGCACGATCCTGCTGATCGGCTCCTCCCAGACCGAGGTCGCCCGACGGGCCGACGGCACGGAGATCGTGTGGACGCCGCGGAGGTATCCGGAGAACTGACCTCGCAGGGTTACCCGGACAGTTCCCTGCCCCGCTGCGAACGCTTCTGCCTGCCGGAACGCTCGTCGTGGCCGGGGCGGGGCCATCCGGCCTTCGTCGCCTTGACCGCGGCCTTCGGCGACGACGCGGTCGGCCGGGCCCGAAGGAGCTGCGATACGCGTTGGAAGGAAACCCCGAGGACACGACCGGCGTCCCGCTGGCTCAGCGACTCGGTCAGGGTGGCCGCGGCATCCTGCATTGCCTTCTGAGCGGCTTTCCTCGCGTCCTCGGCAGCCTTCTCGGCCTTCTCCGCTGCCTTGATGGCCCGTACAGCGTCCCGCGGCAGCACCGGCTCGATCGTCACCTCGACGTCCTCGGTTTCGACATCGAGCATGACGGCAATGGCTTCACGGGCCGCCTCATCGGCCTTGTCGAGGCGCTTGGCCTGGCTGAACACCCCCGGGAGGTCCGGGACCTCCAGGGCCCACCATTCACCCGCGCGGCGCGCTGTGACACGGTACGAAGTCATCGCCACCACCCTTCTCCGAGTTCCGGCTCAAGCGTCCTGCAGATGCCCTGGCCAGTGAGTTCGTTGACTTCGGTGTGCTTGGGGATCACGACGCGGGTGCTGCCGCACACCCAGGTTTGGTGGCTGCCCTTCTGGCGGACCAGGTCGAAGGCAACGCCCTGGGCTTTGGCCGCGTCACTGATCTTTTTGATCAGTTCCCGGTACTTCATCAGTGTAAGTCCAATGACGCTAGACAGATCAAGTCAAGCCCAGGTAGACACCTCCCCGTCAACACAGGACACGCCCCCTGAGGTGAGCCCATCGTCATCTTGGGTGTGATGAGAAGTGACAGGGACGCAACGAAGGCGTCCGAAAGGGTGAAGGCAGGTGGCGCGGCACCAGCCGCACCGCGGAACGACGCGTCGGTCATCCCACACGCGGAATGGGAGACCGGCGGCCTCCAAAGTCCCGGCGTTCAGCCTCCGGTGGCCGTTGCCTCCCGGCGGCAGCTCACACACCGGTCCTTGCCGTCCCATTCCTCCCACCCGAAGGCCGCGGGTTCGAAGGACCTGCCCTCGAGCTCTTCGCGCACCGCCACGCGATAGGCCCACACGGCGTCGAGGTACGGGTGGTAGGCGTCGTGGAACGCGGGCGAGGTCTGCCGGGCACCCTCACCGACGACGCGCTGAAGAACACGCAGCCGCTCGAACATCGCCTGCCCGGCGCCGGCGATGTCCGTCGTCGCGTCGATGAACAGCCGCTCGCGCACTTCACTGATCCCGGCCTCGCTCAGCGCCGCGCGGGCGGCAGCGGCGAGGTCGGCCTCGGCCTCCGGGCTCTGGGCGATCTGCCGCAGCCGCGCGTGGCCCACCCCGGCGGCGGTGATGAACTCGATGTACACCGCCCGCCGCCGGGCCTCGCTGTTGCGTTCGCTCTCGTGACGATGGCGCAGATGATCGGCGAGGACGGTCCCGGAGATCGCGATGACCCCGCCGCTCAACGTCGCGAGGAGCGTTCCCCAGTCCATGCGTCCCCCTTCACGGTGGTTATGAAGGCCGACCAGGCCGCGGCCGGGAAGAGCAGCGCACCACCGGTGGGGTTCTTGCTGTCACGGACGGGGACGGCGCCAGGGAAGCTGTCGGCGATCTCGACGCAGTTGTTGGCTCCACCGTCGCTGTAGCTGCTCTTGCGCCACACGGGCTCGACCAGATCGGGGATGGTGTTCATCGCCTGCTGCCCTCCAGTCACCTCAGCGGAGCCGGTCAGCTCGCACGCCACCTATGAACGCCGACCAAGCAGCGGTAGGGAAGAGCAGCACCGGGCCCTCGGGATTCTTGCTGTCACGGACGGGAACGGCACCGGGGAAGCCGTCGGCGATCTCGATGCAGTTGGCATCTCCGCCGTTGCTGTAGCTGCTCTTTCGCCACGCGATGACAGCCTGGTCAGGAGTCGTCTTCACGGTCTGCTGTCCTCCAGAAACTGCTTGATTAGTGCGACGGAGTCCGGCGGAGAGAGCGCCATGTCCCGCAAGTGATCGTAAGACAGCCGGAGTTGGACGACCTCGGCCGGATCTTCGATCAAGTCACCGGACTTGTTGCCTTCAAGGTAGGCAACAGCCGCACCGTCCGGCACCCACAGTAGCGAGAGAGAACCGCCCATCAAGTCGTGCGGTCCGGCGGCAAACGGCAGAACCTGGATCGTGATGTTCGACAGCTCGGACGCCCCGGTCAGGTGAGACAGCTGATCACGCCAGATGCGGACATCAGCCGGAGGCCGCATGAAGGCAGCCTCATCAAGAATCACGCGGAGGCCCGGCGATGGAGAGGCGCTCAGCAGGTCTTGCCTGCCGATGCGTGCAGCGACAAGCTCCTCCAGCTCATCAGGGCACATCGGTGAAGGCGCCGAGGAGAGCACGAGCCGGGCGTAGTCCTCGGTCTGCAACAGACCAGGGATTCCCAGCATGTACTTGTGCATGATGACGGCCTTCGCTTCGTACTGCATGAACAGCTTGTAGCGGTCGGCAAAGGCATCCAGCCGCGCCAGCTTCCACAGTCGTACGAGCAGCCCACCCGTCCCGTAGAGCCGGTCCAGCGCCTCCATCACCGGCAGCTTCGAGAGCCGTTCGCCCGTTTCCAAGCGATGCAAGTACGTGCGGTCGTAGTTGATCTCGTCGGCCAGTTGGGCGAGCGACTTGCCGGACGCCTCCCGTAACCGGCGGAGTTCACAAGCGAGGACCCAGCGCGCCGAGCCCTCATCCCCCTCGGAATTCTTTTCGACCATTCCCCGTTCCTCCATCCCCTGTTGTCCCGTGCCGACGACAACGCCAACTCCCTATCGGAGGCGGCTCGTTGTGACGACTCTAGGGCTGCGAAAGGGAATGGGCGGCCCAGTCAGGACGCGAACGGAGAAGAGGAAATGGGAATGACGGAGCGCAGTCCGGTGGCCGGGAAGATCAGGGACGCGGAGCAGGCGTGCGGCGAGCTGCGGACGGCGCTGAAGGGGGCGGGCATCACCCTGCCGTCGCTGGCCGTGGACGTCGTCTCGCTGGCCGAGCACTTTCCGCTGCCCCTCGTGGAGCTGGGGCGATGCACCCCGGACGTCGCACGGCGGCTCGCGGACGCGGTGCGGAAGTCCGCCCCGTGAGTGAGGTGAGTGGGGTGAGCGACGTGAGTGAGGAGGGCGGGGATTCCACGGGCGTCGGTGATCCGGGCGAGGACGACGAACCCGGGGAGTCCGTAAAACGCCGCGAAGAGTTAGCCAAAAGGGTCCGCGAGGCCAATCACTTCAGCACGAATTGGCCTCGCTGAAATGACGGCGGACCCATTCCACGGCCTCCTCCGGTCCCGCCGCCACCGGCACCCCCTCCGGCACGGGCGGACGCTGGACGACCACCACCGGCACCCCCGCCTCGCGGGCCGCCGTCAGCTTGGCGGCGGTGGCGGCCGCCCCGCTGTCCTTCGTGACGACGACGTCGATGCGGTGGTCCCGCAGCAGGGCCCGCTCGCCCTCCAGCGTGAAGGGGCCGCGGTCCAGGAGGGTCGTCATCCGGGGCGGGCAGGGGGGCTCGGGGGCGTCGACGGAGCGGACGAGGAACCAGAGGTCGGTGAGGTGGGCGAAGTGGGCGAGGCCCATGCGGCCCGTGGTGAGGAAGATGCGGTTGCCGAGGGCCGGGAGGGCGGCGGCGGCCTCGTCCAGGGAGGTGACCTGGTGCCAGCTGTCGCCGGGTCCCGGTACCCAGCCGGGCCTGCGGAGGGCGAGCAGGGGAACATGGGCGGTGCCGGCGGCCAGGGCCGCGTGGCGACTGATCGTGTCGGCGAAAGGATGGGTGGCGTCGATGAGCGCGTCCACCGCGTGCTCGCGCAGCCAGCGGGCTTGGCCCTCGGGGCCGCCGAACCCGCCGATGCGTACCTCCCCGGCGGGCAGCCGGGGCGCGGCGACCCGGCCGGCGAGCGAGCTCGTCACCCGCAGGGACGGGTCGGGCGCCAGGAGGCCGGCCAGCCGGCGGGCCTCGGTCGTACCGCCGAGAATCAGGACGTGGCGCACCGGGCGGGCTGCGTCGTTCATGGGATGTGGGTTCCTCCGTGGCTGAAGCGCAACCGCAGGGTACGGGGCCGCAGGAAGCGGGCAAGGCCGCGGGCGGCCGCAGCGCGCAGCTCGCGCACACCGGGCTGCGGCACGGCTGGACGACCGGTGCCTGTGCGACGGCGGCGAGCAAGGCCGCATACACGGCGCTGCTGAGCGGTGAGTTCCCGGACCCGGTGACGATCACGCTGCCGAAGGGGCAGACGCCGTCCTTCGCGCTGGCGGTGGAGGAGCTGGCGGCGGGCCGGTCCTCCGCGATGGCGGGCGTGGTCAAGGACGCGGGCGACGATCCGGACGTCACGCACGGGGCGCTCGTGCGCGCCACGGTACGGGCGCTGCCCGCCGGGTCGGGCCTCGTCTTCCGGGCCGGGCCGGGCGTCGGGACGGTGACCCGGCCGGGGCTGCCGCTGGACGTCGGCGAACCGGCGATCAACCCCGTGCCGCGGCAGCTGATCCGGGAGCACCTGACGGAGGTCGCCGGACGGTACGGCGGCGTGCGGGCGGGCACGGTGCCGGACGTCGAGGTGGAGATCTCGGTCGACCACGGGGAGGAGATCGCCCGCAGCACCTGGAATCCGCGGCTGGGCATCCTGGGCGGGCTGTCGATCCTGGGCACCACCGGGATCGTGGTGCCGTATTCCTGCTCGGCGTGGATCGACTCCATCCGGCGCGGGGTGGACGTGGCGCGGGCCGCGGGGCGCCGGCATGTGGCCGGGTGCACGGGATCGACCTCGGAGAAGGTCGCCGTCGCCCTGCACCACCTGCCCGAGGACGCGCTGCTGGACATGGGCGACTTCGCGGGCGCGGTGCTGAAGTACCTGCGGCGTCACCCGGTGGACCGGCTGACCGTCTGCGGCGGGTTCGCCAAGCTGTCCAAGCTGGCGGCCGGACATCTGGACCTGCACTCCGCGCGCTCCCAGGTGGACAAGGGATTCCTGGCGGAGCTGGCCCGGCAGGGCGGGGCCGACGAGGCGCTGGCGGCGGCGGTCGCGGAGGCCAACACGGGCCTGGCGGCACTCCAGTTGTGTGCCGCGGCGGGCGTGCCGCTGGGGGATCTGGTGGCGGCGCGGGCGCGCGAGGAGTCGCTGGCCGTGCTGCGGGGGGCGCCCGTCGCGGTCGATGTCATCTGCATCGACCGCGCGGGGATGGTGGTGGGGCGGGTGGAACCCCGGGGCCCCGGGGAGACCGGACGTGGAGCGCCCCTCGGGTGAGGGGCGTCCCCGGTCCGGCGGTCAGGTGCGGTAGCCGCGGCTGAGCCGCTCCGCGCAGGCGTTGTCGTTGCCGGTGAGCGCGCCCAGGGCCGTCTTCAGGGCACAGGCCGTCAGCTGCAGCGGGTTGTTGCGGTACCGCCCCCGGCCCTCGGTGCGCCCGTCCCGGCGGTCGCTCCGGCGGTCCCGGCGGTCGCGGAACCGGCCCGTGGTGTCGTCGGTCCGGCTCGGGGTGTCGTGCATCCACGGCGAGGCGTCGTGCGTCCCGGGGGTGTCCGACGACAGCGTGGGGTGGTCCTTGCCGTCCGCGACGGCGACGGGGCCGCCGACGAGCGTCAGCACGGTTGCGGCGCCGACCAGGCCGGCGGCGAGTCTGGTACGCATCGTGGCGTACTCCTTTGGCTCGGCCCCCCTATGGATGTCGCAGCTTCCTTACCGGTCCCCGGGAGCCAGGAAACGACCATTCACCCCGATGCGGTCAGATCACCCCCGGACGGTCCCGGTGGCACCGGCCCTACGGGGTGTCGGTGGGCTCCGGCGCCGCGCACGGCGCGTGCGGGCGCTCGCGGTCGGCCGAGTAGAGGTGGCTGTCGCGGAACTGCTCGGCGCCCAGGGTGCGGCCGACGAGGATGACGGCCGTGCGGACCACGCCCGCGTCCTTCACCTGCCCGGCGATGTCGTCGAGGGTGCCGCGCAGCACGAGTTCGTCGGGGCGCGAGGCCATGGCGACGACGGCGGCCGGGCAGTCGGCGCCGTAGTGCGGCACAAGCTCGGCGACGACCCGGTCGACGTACATCGCCGCCAGATGGAGGACCAGGAGCGCGCCGCTGCGGCCGAGGGTGGCGAGGTCCTCGCCCTCGGGCATGGGCGTGGCGCGCTGGGCGACGCGGGTGAGGATGACGGTCTGGCCGACGGTGGGGACGGTCAGCTCGCGCTTGAGGGCGGCGGCCGCCGCGGCGAACGCGGGGACGCCCGGCACCACGTCGTAGGGCACCCCGGCCGCGTCCAGCCGGCGCATCTGCTCGGCGACCGCGCTGAAGACGGACGGATCGCCGGAGTGCAGCCGGGCGACGTCGTGGCCCTCCTGGTGGGCGCGGACCATCTCGGCGGTGATCGTGTCGAGGTCCAGCTGCGCGGTGTCGATGAGCCGGGCGCCGGGCGGGCACGCGTCGAGCAGCTCCCGCGGCACCAGGCTGCCGGCGTACAGACACACCCCGCACGATTCCAGCGTCCGGGCGCCGCGCACGGTGATCAGGTCGGCGGCGCCGGGACCCGCGCCGATGAAGTGGACGGTCATGACGGTCGGTTCTCCTGCGGGGACGGGGCCGTGTCCGGGAAGGCGGAAGGGGCGGCGGAGGGGGTGGCGGACGAGTCGTCGGACGGGGGCTTGACCACCGACCACTGGGTGACCGGCATCGCCTGCCGCCAGCCCGTGAAGCCGCCGACCGGCACCGCGTGGGAGACCGCGAGCCGGACCAGTTCGCCGCCGTGGCGGCGGTAGCGGTCGGCGAGCAGCGCCTCGGATTCCAGGGTGACCGTGTTGGCGACGAGGCGGCCGCCCGCGGGCAGCGCCGCCCAGCAGGCGTCGAGCAGGCCGGGGGCGGTCAGCCCGCCGCCGATGAACACCGCGTCCGGCACCGGCAGCCCCGCCAGCGCGCCGGGCGCCGAGCCGGTGACCACCCGCAGCCCGGGGACGCCGAGCGCCCCCGCGTTCCGGCCGATGCGCTCGGCGCGCACCGGGTCCCGCTCGACGCTGACGGCGCGGCAGCTGCGGTGCGCGCGCAGCCATTCGACGGCGATGGAGCCGGAGCCGCCGCCGATGTCCCACAGGAGTTCACCGGGGGCGGGTGCCAGCGCGGCCAGGGTGGCGGCGCGGACATGACGCTTGGTCAGCTGGCCGTCGTGCGCGTAGGCGTCGTCGGGCAGACCGGGGACGGTGGACAGGTGCGGGGTGCCGGGCGCGCGGACGCAGTCGAGCGCGAGGACGTTGAGGGCGTCGCCGGGCGGCAGGTCCCAGCCGTCGGCCACCCCCTCGGCCATCCGCTCACGGGCGCCGCCGAGCTGCTCCAGCACCCGCATCCGGGTCGGGCCGAAGCCGTGGGTGCGCAGCAGCGCGGCGACCTCGGCGGGGGTGCCGGCGCCCGCGGACAGCACCAGTACCCGGCGGCCGTCGTACAGCGCCCGGACCAGGTTCTCGGCGGGCCGCCCGACGAGTGTGACGACCTCGGTGTCCTCCAGCGGCCAGTCGAGGCGGGCACAGGCGTAGGAGACCGAGGAGGGGTGCGGCAGGATCCGCAGCCGGGGTCCGGCGCCGGGGTCCGGCCCGTCCGCGGGGGCCCGGCCCGCCTGCTCCGCCAGCACCTCGGTCAGGGTCCGCCCGATCCCGTGGAACATCGGATCGCCGCTGGCCAGCACGCACACCCGGCGCCCGGCGTACGCGGCGAGCAGCCCGGGGACGGCAGGACGCAGCGGCGACGGCCACGGCACGCGCACACCGGCGCACTCCCCGGGCAGCAGCGCCAGCTGGCGGGCCCCGCCGATCAGCACCTCCGCCGCACACAGGGCGTCACGGGAGACGGCGGGCAGCCCGTCCCAGCCGTCGGCCCCGATACCGACGACACACAGCGGTTCGGGAACGGCCGGGTCGGTCGGTGCGGGGCTCACTGCCGGGTACCTCGGGGTCGGGAGAGGACGGGATCCGTCCGGAAGGACGGGAGCCGAACTCTACTGACCGGTCGGACCGCACCGGCCCGCGGGGAGCCTTGGCCGGCTTCGGGCACCCGCCCGCCGCCGACGGGCTCAGCTCAGCAGCGCCCGCAGGAACTGCCCCGTGAACAGGAACGCCGCACAGAAGCCGAGGATCGCCGGCAGCCACTGCCAGATGCCGCGCGGCGCGTCGAAGCAGGCCAGGTGGCCGAGGACGGCGAGGACGCCGGTCAGGGCGCCCAGCCAGAAGGGCAGGCCGTCTTGGTGGGTGTACAGGATGGCGACGGCGGCCAGCAGGCCGAGCACCGCCATGATCTGGCCCCTGCCGGGCGCGGGCCGCCGGGTCTCCCCCGTAGCGCTCATGCCGCCGGATGCTACCCGCGCCGGACGGGCTCCGGCCGTTGCCCACGCCGGAACGGTGCCGGGCGGTCGGCTTCCGTTTCCCGCTCTCCCCTCCCTCGGCCCCACACCGCTCTGACCAGGCACGATCAGCCGTTCGACGGTAATGACAACGGTCACCGGTGCAGCCTTTGGATCTTTCGCCGAAGTGCGGTTTGCTTCCCAGCAGGAGCCAGATCGGCAGGAGCCGGAAAGGAGGCGTCCATGACCGAGCACGCCCACAGCCAGGGGCACGACCACAGCCATGCGCACGGTGTCTCGGCGGACACCGACCGGCGCTGGCTGCGCGGCGCACTCTTCCTGCTGACCGGATATCTGGCGATCGAGGTCGTGATCGGTGTCCTGGCGCACTCCCTGGCGCTGATCGCGGACGCCGCCCACATGCTCACCGACGCGGTCTCGATCGTGCTCGCCCTGGTCGCGATGCGGCTGGCCGCGCGCCCGGCCCGCGGCGGGTACACCTACGGGCTCAAGCGCGCCGAGATCCTCTCCGCGCAGGCCAACGGCATCACCCTGCTGCTGCTGTCGGCCTGGCTGGGGTACGAGGCGATCCAGCGGCTGATCACGCCGCCCGCGGTGACCGGCGGACTGGTGCTGGTCACCGCGCTGGCCGGGGTCGTGATCAATCTGATCTGCACCTGGATGCTGTCCCGGGCCAACCGCTCCAGCCTGAACGTCGAGGGCGCCTACCAGCACATCCTCAACGACCTGTTCGGGTTCATCGCCACCGCCGTCTCCGGTCTGATCGTGCTGACGACGGGCTTCCGGCAGGCGGACGCGATCGCCTCGCTGGTGGTCGTGGTGCTGATGCTGCGGGCCGGTACGAGCCTGGTGCGCGAGTCCGGCCGGATCTTCCTGGAGGCCGCACCGGCCGGGGTCGACCCGGACGCGCTGGGCGATCATCTGTGCGCCGCGGACCAGGTCGTCGAGGTGCACGATCTGCACATCTGGCAGATCACCTCCGGGCAGCCGGCGCTGTCCGCGCACATCCTGGTGGAGCCGGGCGGCGACTGCCACAAGGTCCGCCGCAGTCTGCAGGAGCTGCTGAGCGGCGAATACGGCATCGCCCATGCCACCCTCCAGGTCGATCACGTCGGCGAACAGGGCGCCCCCGACGACGTCCTCACGCTCGGTCCGCGGCCCGGTCCCGAGCCGGAACAGCAGGCCGGGCACTGCGCGGACGCCCACGGTCCGGTGCACCGGCCGGGGCCGCACGAGCACTGACAAAGCCGCCGGGGGGCCTCACTCGGGTGAACCCGTGCCCGGGAGGGAGCCGCCTGCCACGGGTGGCGGCGGCCGCGATGCTCCGATGGCGGCATGAGAACCGCCGTTGTCCGCACGCTGCTGTGCGCCGCCACGTTCCTCGGACCGTCCGCCGCCGCAGCCGCCCCGCAGGCACCACCGCCCGCCGTCTCGGTGTCGGTCGCGGTGACCGACGGGATCGACGACACCGAGGCCGGCAAACGGCTCGACTACCGCATCACGGTGCACAACCTGGGGCCCACCGTGGTCCACCGGGCCCGCATCGAGCAGGAGATGCCGGCCACCACGACCTCCGCCACCGCTCCCGGCGCCACCGTCGAGGGGCGGGGCACGGGCGGGCAGAAGGTGATCTGGCGCTCCGATCTGCCCGCGCACGACATCCAGGTGTTCACCGCCACCGCCGTGCTCGGCGACCGCCCCGACCTCACCGCCACCGCGGCCCCCGGCAGCCTGCGCGCCGCCGCCACGGTCTGCGTCTACGTCGGCGGATCCTTCGCGCCCACGGCCTGTTCGGGCGACCTCGACGACATGCCGGAGACGCACCCGGAGGGCGGCGACGGCGACGGCTGGGTGTGGTGGGCGGTGGGCGCCACGGCCGCCGCACTGCTCGGGCCGGGCGTGGTGCGGGCGGTACGTCGGCGGGCCGCGGCACGGCGCTGAGACAGTCCGCGGCACGGCGCCGAGCGCGGGCCGCGCGCCCGGTCACCCGTTGGCACCGGCCCCGCTCGCGGACGGCGGGGGTTCGCACTTGCCTGGGAGCAGGCCGCGGGGCGCGCCGGGTGGCGCTCCCCCGGACCCGGCCGAGCCAGGGGACGCAGACCGGATTGCCGCCAGGAAGGACAGCCGCGATGTCAGCGAGCGCACCCGTACGCCCGGGCGGGCGGGTGCCGGCGGGGGAGCCGACCCCGCCGACCGGGCCCCGCCCGCACCGGCGCCCGCGGGGCCTGGTCGGCGGGGTGCTGCTGGTGGTGGGCGTGGTGCTGCTGCCGCTGGGGCTGGCCGCCGTCCGGGCGCGCACCGAGCTGACCGAGACCGACGGCTACGTGGCGGCGGTGGCGCCGCTGGCCGGGAACGCCGCCGTCCAGGAGGCGGTCGTCGACGATGTGACCGACGGGGTGATGGCCCATGTCCGGCTCGACGGGCTGCTGAAGGCCGTCCCCCGCGCCGAACGCCCCGCGGTGCGGCGCCACTTCACCCGCGGCATCCGCGAGTACGTGACCCGGCAGGTGCGGCAGGTCGTCACCGGCCGCGGCTTCCCGGCGATGTGGAACGGGGTGCACCGCACCGCCCACCGGACCCTGGACGGCAGTCTGACCGCGCCCGGCCGCTCCGCGGTCACCCTCGATCTCACGCCCGTCGTGGAGCGGGTGCGACGTCAGCTGTCCCACAACGGCATGGGGCTCGACGTCGTGCGCCAGGTGCCGCGGGCCGGGGTGCAGATCGTGCTGCTGAAGGCGCCGGACGTGCCGCGGGTGCGGGCGCTCTACGACCGCGTCCACACGGGGGCACGGCTGCTGCCGCCGGCCGCGGCGCTGTGTCTGGCCGGCGGGCTGCTGCTGGTGCGGCGCCGGCGGCGGGCGCTGATCGGTGCCGGGGCGGGCTGTGCGGCGGCCGCCGCGCTGCTGGCCGTGGCGCTGGCGCTGCTGCGCCGCCGCACCCTGGACGCGCTGCCCGACATGGTCTCCCGGCCCGCCGCGGGCGCCTACGCCGACGCGCTCGCCGATCCGCTGCTCACCGGGGTCTGGCTGCTCATCGGCGCGGGCACGCTGACCGCCGCGCTGGCCGCGGGCGGCCCGCAGGCGGCCCGGGCACTGCGCGCACGGCTCGCGGCCCGCGGTGCCGACGGCTCCTGACCCGCCCTCAGAGCGCCAGCACCGTCTTGCCCTGGGCCCGGCCGGTGCGGCTGGTGGCCAGGGCTTCCGGCGCCTCCTCCAGGGGGACCTCGCGGCCCACCAGGACCGTCAGCCGGCCCGCGTCGACGTGTCCGGCGAGGATCTCCAGCAGCTGCGGGGAGGGGCGGTTGACGAAGTTGAAGCCGCGGAGGTTGTGGTCGGTCAGCTCGTCCGCGTCGGCCGAGCCGATGAGCGAGACGGCGATGCCCCCGTCGCGTACGGTCCGGGTCAGCTTGGCGAACTCCTCGGGGCCGCCGGTCATGTCGATCAGCACATCGACACCGTCCGGGTGGGCCGCCAGCACCTGGTCGGCGACCGACCCCGCGGTGTGGTCGACGGTCTCCGCGGCGCCCAGGGTGCGCATCAGCTCCGCCTTGGCGGGGCGTGCGGTGGCGATCACCTCGGCGCCGCGGCCGGCCGCGAGCTGGGTGGCGAAGGTGCCGACGCCGCCGGTCGCGCCGACGATCAGCACCCGCCGGCCCTCGCCCACCCGGGTCTCCTCCACCAGGTTGTACGCGGTCATGCCGGCCGTCGGCAGCGCCGCGGAGGTGGCGTAGGTGACGCTGCGGGCGGCGTGCGCGATGCGGTCCTCGTCGGCGAGGGCGAGTTCGCAGTACGAACCGCCGCCCTGCGCCGGCCGCTGGAACTGCCCGAACACCGCGTCGCCGATGGTGAACCGCCGTACCCCCGACCCGATCGCGAGCACCTCACCCGCCCCGTCCGTCCCCAGGACCAGCGGGAACGAGACCGGCACGGCATCCCCGAACATCCCGTCGGCGATCTTCCAGTCGATGGGGTTGAGTCCGGCGGCGGCCAGCCGCACCAGGACCTCACCGGGCCCTGGTTCGGGCTGTGGCAGATCCATGAGCTGCGGCTGTTCACCGAATGCGCTGACTGCTACGGCTCTCATGTGGCGTTCCCTTCCACCCTTCCGACCGGTGGCCGAAGTGGATCGTAAGCACGGGGGTGGGGCCGGATGCGGCAGGAGGGGAGGCGGTGCGGCGGAAGCAACTCTTACGGCCCCCCGGGCAGGGGCCGCCTGGCCGCCGGGCGGACCCAGCGTGGTGAATTCCCCGGCCCGCGGGTCACGGCGCAGGAGCGTCCGGCGGCCGGGCGCGGCCGCTCGGGTACACATGACGCCATGCGCGTTCTGGTGGTGGAGGACGAGGAGTTCCTCGCGGACATGATCGTCTCGGGGCTGCGCCGCGCGGCGCTCACGGTGGACATCGCCCACAGCAGCCGCGGGGCACTGGACCGGCTGCGGCGCGACGCCTACGACGTGCTCGTCCTGGATCAGGATCTGCCGGGGCTGCACGGTGACGAGGTCTTCCGGTACGTGGTGGAACAGGCGCTGTCGACCCGGGTGTTGCTGCTCACCACGTCCGGCCCGGCCCCTGGCACGGCACCCGGCACCGGCGGCCATCAGGAGCCCGACGCCGACGACCGGCTGACCAAGCCGTTCGCCTTCGACGTGTTGCGCGACCGGGTGCTGGCACTGGGCCACCGTGCCCGCTCCGGCCGGCCGCCGGTGATCGAGCGGGCCGGTGTCCTCCTCGACACCGGGCGCCGGCTGGCCGTCCGCGACGGCCGGCCGCTGGCGCTGTCCCGCAAGGAATTCGGCGTGCTGGAGGTGCTGCTGCGCGCCCAGGGCGAGGTGGTCAGCGACGACGAGCTGATCGAGGAGGTGTGGGAGGAGCAGCCCCGCCACCGCACCAACGCCGTCCGCGTCACGCTCGGCACCCTGCGCGCCAAGCTCGGCGACCCACCCGTGATCGAGGCCGTGCCGGGCGCCGGATACCGGATGGGCACCGGGACGCGGCCGGGCGACGAGCCGGCGGCGGGTGACGAGCCCTCGGCGAGCGGCGAACCGACGGCGGGCGCCCGCGGCTGAGCCGGTGCTCCCGGCCCCGGTCCGGCCCCCGCTGACGGTCGGTCCGAACCCCGCCCCACCCGATTGCGCGTAAGACGGGTCGGGTCGCGGACCACGGGATTCAATGGCGCAATGATCCGGTTCGACTCCGTCACCAAGCGCTACCCCGACGGGACCACCGCCGTTGACGACCTCTCCTTCGAGGTCCGTGAGGGTGAGCTGGTGACACTGGTCGGGCCGTCCGGCTGCGGCAAGACGACGACCATGATGATGGTCAACCGGCTGATCGACCCCACCCACGGCCGGATCAGCGTCGACGGTGCCGACATCGCCGGCGTCGACCCCGTCCGGCTGCGCCGCCGGATCGGCTACGTCATCCAGCAGACCGGCCTCTTCCCGCACCGCACCGTCCTCGACAACACCGCCACCGTGCCCTTTCTGACCGGCTGGAAGAAGGCCAGGGCGCGCGAGCGGGCCGCCGAACTCCTGGACCTGGTCGGCCTGGACCCCGGCGTCTACGGCTCCCGCTACCCCGATCAGCTCTCCGGCGGTCAGCGCCAGCGGGTCGGGGTGGCCCGTGCGCTCGCCGCCGACCCGCCGGTGCTGCTGATGGACGAGCCGTTCGGCGCGGTCGACCCGGTCGTCCGCGACCGGCTGCAGAAGGAGTTCCTGCGGCTCCAGGCCACCATGCACAAGACCGTGCTGCTGGTCACCCATGACATCGAGGAGGCCATCCGGCTCGGCGACCGGATCGCGGTCTACGGAGCGGGCCGGATCGAGCAGTACGACACCCCCGCGAGCGTCCTCGGCGCCCCCGCGACCTCCTATGTCGCCGAATTCGTCGGCACCGACCGCGCGTTGAAGCAGCTCTCGGTCACCGCCATCGACCGCGCCGACCTCGAACGCCCTCCGTTCGCCCGGCTCGGCGAGCCCGCCGCGGATGCCATGACCCGGCTGCGGGCCGAAGGCGCCCGCTGGGCCGTGGTGCTCGACGGGGAGGGCGAACTGCACGGTTGGGTGGGCACGGAGGAGCTGGTGGGGGCGGCCGGCACGGTCGCCGGGCACGCCCGCCGGATGGAGGCCTGGGTCCCGGTGACCGGCACCCTCAAGGAGGCCTTCAGCGAGATGCTCAAGCACGACGCCGGCTGGATCGCGGTCCTGGACGGCCACCGCTTCCTGGGCGTCCTCACCCCGACCGCGCTCCACGAGGCGCTGCGCCGCACCATCGGCCAGGGCGAGAGAGGCGTACCGCGGGAGCGGGACGAGGTGGACTCCGTTCCGACGCAGTGAGCGCGGCGGGGGGCAGGGGAAGGGCCGGTCGTTTCACGTGAAACGCCCGCCGCGCCGACTGTCCGTGCCGCCCCCGGTCACTTCTTCGGCAACAGCCCCTTCGACGTCAGGTAGGTGCGGGCCACGTCCTCGGGCAGCCGTCGCCAGCTGTCCACCTGCTCGTTGAGGTAGGCCAGATCGGCGGTGGTGAGGACCTTGCCGAGGCGGTTGAGCGCGGCGGCCACCCGTGCGCTGCCCGCGCGGGAGCGGTTGACGACCGGGAGGACGGAGTCGGCGTTCTGCAGCTTCTTGTCGTCGGCGAGCAGCACCAGACCGAACTGGTCGAGGGTGGCATCGGTGCTGGTGGTCAGCACCAACTGGTCCTGCCCGTTCTGGACGGCCTGCTTGGCGGGCGTGGTGCCGACGCCCTTCGGATCGATGGCGGTGATGTGGATCCCGTACTTCTTCCGCAGCCCCGGCGCACAGAACGGCCGCTGGACACACTCGTCACCCGCCGCGAGACGCACCGGCAGCTTGGACCGGCCCAGGTCGCTGAGGGTTTTGAGATGGTGCTTGCGGGCGTAGGCGGCGCTCACCGCGAAGGCGTTCTGGTCGACGGCCCGGCCGGCCGGGAGCACGGTCAGTCCGCGGGGGCCGGCGAGCCGGCGCAGCGCGGCCATGGTGACGCCGAGGTCGGGCGAGGCGACCGGGGCGGCCTTGGAGCCCTTGTTCTTGGCGTTGAGCCAGTCCGCGAAGGTCGCGGCGTACTCGGGGACGACATCGATCTGCCCGGCCTCCAGGGCGGGTTCGTACAGCTCACGGTTGCCGACGGTCACCACATGGGTGCGGTAGCCGGCGTGGTCGAGCAACGCCGCGTACATCTGGGCGAGCAGCTCGCTCTCGGTGAAGCCGGCCGAGCCGATGGCCAGCTCGTGGCTGTCACCGGGGGAGCTGGTGATCGCGGAACGGGTCTCCAGGGACGGCCCGCCGGCGCAGGCCCCGAGGCCGAAGACGGTGAGGACCACCAGGGCCGACCCGACGGCCCTCACCGGGCCTGCCCCCGCACCCACCCCGGCGCGCGCCGCTGCACCAGCTCGAAGGCCGCCTCCATCAGCAGGGCGAACACCGCGACCAGCACCGCACCGGCGACCACCTGCGGAGTGCTGGCCAGGTTGAACCCCGCGGTGATGATCCGGCCCAGCCCGCCGCCACCCACCAGCGCGGCCAGCGTCGCGGTGGCCACCAGCTGGACCGCGGCGATCCGGATGCCGGTCAGCACGAGCGGGAAGGCGAGCGGCACCTCCACCCGCCGTACCAGCTGCAGCCCCGTCATCCCCATGCCTCGCGCGGCCCGCACCACGTTCTGGTCCACCTCCCGCATCCCGACGTATGCGTTGGTCAGCAGCGGCGGAATGGCGAACAGCACCAGCGCAATGATCGTCGGCCATTGACCGTACCGTCCGAGGGGGGTGAGCAGCAGCAGGACCAGGACGGCGAAGGTGGGCACCGCCCGGCCGACGTTGGCGAGGTTGACGGCCAGCGCACCGCCGCGCCCGAGGTGACCGAGGGTCAGCGCGACCGGCAGCGCGAGCAGGGCGCTCAGGACCAGACAGGCGAAGGTGAGCAGGACGTGCTGTTCGAGGCGGTGCCAGACGCCGTTCTCGCCGGACCAGTTGGCGGCGGTGGTCAGCCAGGACCAGACCGCCGAGAGGGTGCTCATGTCCGCCGCCCGAGGGCCGCGGCCGGCTGTTCCGTTCCCGCCGTGGCCCGGGTCCGCACCCGCGTCCGCCGGTGCGCCCGGCGCCAGGGGGTGAGCAGCCGCTCCGCACCGAGCAGCAGCAGATCGAGGACGACCGCGATGAGCACGCAGAGCACCGACGCGGTGAGCACCTGCGCCTTGAAGAAGGAATTCATGCCGGCGTAGATGAGGTTGCCCAGCCCCCCGTATCCGACGATCGCGCCGACGGTGGTGAGCGCGACCGCGGAGACCGTGGCGATCCGCAGCCCGGCCATCGCGGCCGGCACGGCCAGCGGCAGCTCCACGGTCAGCAGTTGGCGCATCGGCCCGTACCCCATGCCGCGGGCGGCCTCCATGGCCTCGGCGGGGACCCCGTCCAGCCCCGCCAGGATGTTCCGTACGAGCAGGGTGAGGGAGTACAGGGCCAGGCCGACCACGACGAGAGTGGCGGACAGCCCGTAGACCGGCAGCAGCAGGGAGAACATCGCCAGCGACGGGATCGTGTAGATCACCGTGGTGATGCCGAGCACCGGCCCGACCGTCCAGCGCCGGCGGCGGGCCAGCAGCGCCAGCGGGACCGCGATCACCAGCCCGAGCGCCACCGAGAACAGCGTCAGCTGCAGATGCTGGGCGACCGCGTCGAGCAGGATCTGCTGACGGGTACGCAGATAGTCGCCGCAGATCCAGTCGTTTCGGGCCAGGCAGTCGTCCGGCGGCGGTGCGGTCACGGTACGAGTCCACCCCGGCGGGGGCGGAGTGTCGCGGCGGCCGCGTCCGATCGGGGTGGTCGCGGACCACCCCCGCCGCGGCAGGCGCCCGGCCCGCCCCGTCCCCTCGCCCCACCGCACGGGCATCTCCCATGTACACACCTCACGTACACACTCCACGTATACACCGCGTGTGTACTGCCTATGTATAGTCCCTTCCGAGTCTCTGTCCGACCGCCGTGAGCGCGGGTCGGCGCGGCGCCGCCCTGCCCGTCCGCGCCGGCTTCGCCCTGCCCGGAACGCAGGTCACGGGCCTGCCGCCCGCCGTCCGTACCCGAGGAGAGAACCCCATGCCGAAGCAGATGTCCGCGGCCCGCCGCACGTCCATAGCCGGGCCGCTGACGGCCACGTCCCTGGTCCTGGCCCTCAGCGGCTGCGCCTCCTACGACGTCCTCGCCCCGGCCGACGCCCGCGCCGAGGCACCTGCGGCCGCCGTCAAGGCGATGGACGCCCGGCTCGCCGCGGCCGCGGAGGCGAAGAACGGGGAGAACACAGGCGGGACGAACGGGACGAACGGTAGGGAGGCGGACGGCCCGGCCGGGAAAAAGGGGACGGGCGGCGACGAGGTCGACTGCCGCAAGGCCAAGTGCGTCGCCCTGACCTTCGACGCGGGCCCCAGCGAGAACACCAACCGCCTGCTGGACATCCTCAAGCGGGAGAAGGTGCACGCGACGTTCTTCATGCTCGGCGAGAACCACGTCGAAAAGCGCCCCGCCGAGGTGAAGCGGATCGACGCCGAGGGCCATGAGCTGGCCAACCACACCTGGTCGCACCAGATCCTCACCGACATCAAGCCCGCGGAGGCCCGGCGCGAGATGTCCCGCGTCCAGGACGCGGTCCGCAAGATCACCGGCAAGACGCCGAAGCTGATGCGCCCGCCGCAGGGCAGGACCGACGAGAGCGTCTCCGCGATCAGCAAGGAACTCGGCCTGGCACAGGTCCTGTGGAGCGTGACCGCCAAGGACTACGAGACCAACGACTCGGCCCTGATCACCAAGCGGGTCCTCGAACAGACCGAGCGCGACGGCATCATCCTGCTCCACGACATCTACCGCGGGACCGTGCCGGCCGTCCCCGGCATCCTCAAGGAGCTGAAGAAGCGCGGCTACACGGTGGTCACGGTCTCCCAGCTGCTCGCCCCGGCGAAGCCGCAGCCGGGGATGGTCTACCGGCCGTAGCGCACGACGGGGACAGGTATCGCGGGGCCCGGTACCGCGGGGGCAGGTATCGCGGGGCCCGGCCCGCCGCGCGCGGCCCCGCCGGCCGGCCGCCGCCGGTCACTCGTCCCGCCGCCGGTCACTCCGTCCCGGTCCCGGCGGCCTCGGTCGGCCCCACCGTGCCCCGGCCGCGCAGCCGGTGCCACCAGTGCCGGCGCCGCGGGTGCACGGCGCGGCCCAGCCGGCGGCCCAGCAGCAGATAACCGAGCAGCGCGCCGGTGCAGTTGAGGAGCACATCGTCGATGTCGAAGGCCCGGCCGGTGATCAGCGCCCCCTGCACCAGTTCCACCAGCAGCATCACCAGCGCTGTCGCCACCCCCACCCGCACCAGCCCGCGGGCCCGCGGCAGCAGCACCGGGAGCAGCACCCCGAACGGCACCCCCAGGACGACATTGCCGCCCAGCTGCTTGGCCGCGTCGGCCGCCTGCGACGTGGCCAGATAGCTCCGGATCGAGTCGCCCGGGCGGAGGTTGGGGTGGGTGAGCGGTACCGACGCCGCCGACGGGGTCAGCGTGATCCGTGCCAGCGCCACCGCGAAGGCCACCATCGCGGCGAACGCCAGCACCAGCAGCAGAATCCGGACGGCCAGCGGAGCCCGTGCGGCCACCGGTGACCACCCGGCCCCGTCGCCCTGTTGCGTACGCGCCATGAGGATCTCCCCGGTGTCCGAGAAGGGCACTGCGCCCCGATGGCAAGTGCGGGTACCCCCGAGCGCGGCGATCATGCGGGGCGGCGGGCCGCCCCGCACCGGACGCCGGCCACCACACACAGCAGGGGCGCCGGATCACTCCGGCGCCCCTGCTCGGGTCCCTGCGGTGCGCGGCTGCTCAGCCCGCCCGCGGACGTCTCACCCGCGGCTCACCCCCGCGGGCGCTCCGCCTCCACCCGCCGGTGTCCCTTGTCGTCGGACGCGGCCGGTGACTTGGACGGCCCGGCCTGCGGCGCCGCGGCACCGCCCTTGCCCGCTCCGGGCTTCCGCGGCGGGGCGACGGCCTGGGTGTCCTGCGGGAACGTCAGCTGCTGGCTCTGCCACTCCAGGGCCGGGACGACCTCGCGCCGCCAGGTCGTGAACTGGTGGCTGCCCCGCGGCAGGATGATCGAGTCGACCGTCATCGGCGGCTTGACGGCGTGCACGAAGTCCATCGTGGCGCCGTAATCCGCCTCGCCCTTGCGGCTGCTGGCCACCAGCGCGGAGATCTGCGGGGTGGGCAGGTGCTTCAGCCGCCACAGCAGGTCGTGCTCGTGCTCGCGCTTGGCGCCCTCCGGACCCGGGCCGAACAGGCTGCCGGTGGTCAGGTCGTCCTTGATCGCGTAGTCACCCGAGAGCGAGACCGCCGAGGTGTAGGCCTTCGGGTTGCGCATCGCCAGCTGCAGCGAGCAGGAACCGCCGGACGAGTATCCGAACGCGCCCCAGGCACTGGGGTCGTGACCCACCCGGTAGGTCGCCTTCATGGCGTCCGGCAGGTCCTTGGTGAAGAAGGTCTCGGCCTGCGGCCCGCCCGGCACATCCACACACTCGGTGTCCCGCGGCGGCGCGATGGTCGGCCGGACCATGACGATCACGGTCGGCTGCATCTTGCCCTGCGCGATCAGCCGGCCCGCGTTCTGCGGCACCTGGAGGTGCTGGGCGAGGTTCATGATGCCGCCGGGGTAGCCGCTGATGACGACCATGACGGGGAACCGCTGACGGCGGAACTGCTGCTGGAAGTACTGCGGCGGCAGATAGACGAAGCCGGGGTTGATGGCCCGCGTGCGGCGGCCGATGATCCGTACGGACTCGACCTTGCCCACCTTGTTCGCGGGTCCCTTGGGCAGCCCGGTCACCCGGTCGAGGCCCTGCGGCCCCGCGGGCTGGATCAGCCCGCCCTTCATGTTGCCCACCGAGGCGTACTGGCCGCCGCCCTGGCTCACGGACACCGGGGCCTTGTCGTTGTTGCCCAGCAGCTCGTCCCAGTTGCCGTAGAACTCGAAGTTCGTGTTCACGGCGAGGGCGAGCGCGCACACGATCGACAGCTGGGTGACCCCGATGGCTCCCAGTCTGCCCAGGACCGGGCCCACCCCGCGTCGTGACAACCGGGGCCAGAGCCACACCGTGGCGGCCACACTCGCCACCGCCAGCACGATCACCGTGTACTCGAGCGACTGACTGGTCAGCCCCATGCGCCCACATCTCCCGTCACCCGCGAAAGGGTTCTTGCCGTCTTCGGCCGCCTAAGGCACAACGTGCGGCTCAGGACAATGGTCACCGGAGAAGATGGGCACACCTGCGCATCGGATACGTGAACGACCTAGTTCTTACCTCGCTCTTGCCACATCGTTTCCGCGGCGTGATGTGGGACGGGGGGCGACGGAGCCCGCCAAGGCGGGGCGAGCGCGGCGCGGGCAGCGTGCGCACCAGATGAAAAGCCCAGGTCAGAAGGGGGTTCAGGGTCACGGCACGGGCTCGGCGGCCCGGACACCCGCGGCGCGGGCGACCGCACCCGCCCCACAACTTCCGCCATTTCACACATGGCCGAATCAACTCCCCTTCCCCGTCCGGCCCTTGCGAACACCTGCCCCTCACCCGCCGACGCGTCCGCCGGGCCCGTTCCACAGTTCCTGACGCACGAGGCGCGGTGCGCATTTCGCTGATGCATTGCTGCCTGTTTTCCCGGTGTGCGGTGTGCTGCATATGGACGAGTAATGCGTTGTTCAGGCGCACTGTCGCGATGCATGGCGTCCTGCTTCCTTTGCACCGCTTTCTGCGTGATGTGCCCTTCGTGAGGCGATTACTGAGGTGCAGTTCGTGAAATGCCGTGGGTGGATTCGGCGAAGACAGGGACGGTCCGTCAGAGCCGACGGAAGGCCTGTCCGTCCGGCCCGGCAACCTCGTACGCAGGGCGAATGCGGTGACGAGGCACTGGCCGAAACCCCTCACCCCCGTAACACCCCCGGATGGCCCACCACACAAGGCGCGGGGTCCCACGATGAGGCCGGTCCTGGCCGCTACGCTTACGTATCCGTCCTGGTCAGGGACATGTCTGTGCTTCACGGACAAACGCCGCACCCACCACACGCAAGAGAGGTTCGCCGATGGGCATTCGGAGTCTGCTGCGCAACGCTTTCGGTCGCTCCAAGGCGACCCGTGAAGAAACCGGCGCGGCCCCGAGCGGCGCCGGCGCCCCGGAGTCCGCGACCATTCCCGAGGCCCGCGAGGAGTCCACCCCGACTCCCTCCACTCCGGCCCCGGAAGCCGAGGTCCCGGCCGCACGGACGGCACCCACTGCACCCACGGAGGCGCCGGCCACCGACCCGGCTCCGGCAGCTCCCACGCTGCCGGCCCAGGGCAGCCGGCCCGATGTGGCGGAGCGCGCGGCGGAGACCGCTGCGGCACGGGAGAAGCCCGCCGCACGGGACGAGGCCGAGGTGCGGGACGAGTCTGCGGCGGAGGACACCGCCCCGGCCGAGGACCCTGCTGAGGACGCCGAGAAGACCGGGCCCACGGCGGACGCCACGGCGACCGACGGCCCGGACGCGGCCTCCGCCGACACCACCGACACCGCCACCGAACGCTCCTCCGACACCGTCGCCGACCTCGTGAGCCAGGCCTTCGACAACCCGACGCCGCCGGCCACGGAGCCGGAGGCAGCGGCGGAAGCCGAGCCCGAGCCGGAGGCAGCGGCCACCGAGCCCGGGCCCAAGGCACAGGCCGTCGCAGAGCCGGAGCCCGAGCCGGAGGCAGCCGCCGCCCCCGAGCCGACCCCGGCGCCGGAACCCGTGGCACCCGCGGCCGCGGCCGCGGACACCACCGCCGCCGCCACCCCGCCCGCCCTGGTCAGCCTCGTCAAGTCCGCGGCCGCCACCCTGGACAAGCACGGCCTCGCCACCCAGCGCGCCGCGGTCTACCTGGTCCTCGACCGCTCCGGCTCGATGCGCAACTACTACAAGGACGGCACCGTCCAGAACCTCGCCGAGCAGGCCCTGGGCCTGTCCGCCCGGTTCGATGACGACGCCACCGTCCCGGTCATCTTCTTCTCCACCGACATCGACGGCACCGCCGACCTCGACCTCACCAACTACGAGGGGCGCATCGCGGAACTGCACGCCGGCCTCGGTCACATGGGCCGTACGAACTACCACTGGGCCATCAACGCCGTCATCGAGCACTACAAGAAGTCCGGTTCCACCGCGCCGGCCTTCGTCATCTTCCAGACCGACGGCGCCCCGACCTCCAAGCCGGCCGCCGAGAAGGCGCTCTGCGAGGCGGCCGGACTGCCCCTCTTCTGGCAGTTCGTCGGCTTCGGTGACCCGGACGCCAAGGGCTTCGACTTCCTCCGCAAGCTCGACGACCTGACGGTCCCGGAGAAGCGGGTCATCGACAACGCCGGCTTCTTCCACGCCGGCCGCGATCCCCGCAGCCTCTCCCACGACGAGCTCTACCAGCAGCTCATGGTCGAGTTCCCCGAGTGGCTCGCCGAGGCCCGCAGCGCCGGCATCCTCAAGGACAGCTGACCTCCCCGCTCCGCTCACGACACCTCACCGGCCGCGGCCGGGCCCCCACCGGCCCGGCCGCGGCCGCTGTCATGAGCCACCGCGGGCGTCTCCCCCACCCCGCCCGGCTCCCTGACCACACGAGAGGCGGGCGCCCGCCCCGCTACCTACGCTGAATGGGTGACATGCCCCGTGTGATCCGGTTGCTCCGGTGTGGGCGGCGAGGTGGGCGGGGTGGCCCTACCAGCCGAGCGAGGCCGGTCGTGATGAGTGACGCGAGCCAAGAGGGAGCCGCCGCCGGTGCTCCCGGCGCCGGCACTCCCCGCTGGGCCGTGGCGGCGCCGCCCGATCCACGGCGCTGGTGGGGGCTGGTGGTGATCGCGATCGCGCAGCTCATGGTGGTGCTGGACGCGACGATCGTGAACATCGCGCTGCCGTCTGCCCAGCGGGACCTGGGGATATCGGACGCGAACCGGCAGTGGGTGATCACGGCGTACACGCTCGCCTTCGGCGGGCTGCTGCTGCTCGGCGGGCGGATCGCCGACCTCGTCGGGCGGAAGAAGACGTTCATGATCGGCCTGGTCGGGTTCGCGGTCGCGTCGGCCCTGGGCGGCGCGGCCACCGGCTCCGGGCTGCTGTTCGGGGCGCGGGCGCTGCAGGGCGCCTTCGGGGCGCTGCTGGCACCGTCCGCACTGTCGCTGCTGACCACGACGTTCACCATCGGCAAGGAACGCAGCAAGGCGTTCGGCATCTACGGGGCCATCGCGGGCGGCGGCGCGGCCATCGGCCTGATCGCCGGCGGCCTGCTGACCCAGTACCTGACCTGGCGCTGGTGTCTGTATGTGAACGTGCCGGTCGCGGTGATCGCCTTTACCGGCGCCGCCGTGTTCCTGCGCGACAAGCCCGAGCGGGACCGCGTCCACCTGGACGTTCCCGGCGTGCTGCTGGGCTGCAGCGGCCTGGTCGCGATCGTCTACGCGTGCAGCGAGGCGGAGCCGCGGGGCTGGGGTGACGGGCTGGTCGTCGGGCTGCTGGCCGGGGGTGTGGTGCTGCTGGCCGCCTTCGCCTGGTGGCAGACGCGGGCGCGCCATCCCCTGCTGCCCTTGCACATCGTGCGGAACCGGAACCGCGGCGGCGCCTTCCTGACCATGGCGCTGGCGGTCATCGCGCTGTTCGGGATGTTCCTGTTCATGACGTACTACCTGCAGACCGTGCTCGGGTACTCCCCGGTGAAGACCGGAATGGCGTTCCTGCCGATGGTGGGGGCGATCGTGGTCGGGTCGACGCAGATATCGGCGCGGCTGCTGCACCGCGTCCCGCCGCGGTTCCTGATGGTCCCGGGGGCGCTGCTCGCCGCCACGGGGCTCTTCACACTGCGGTATCTGACGGCCGCGCCCGCCTATGTCTCGCACGTCCTTCCGGCCATGCTGCTCGTCGGTCTCGGCATGGGCCTGATCTTCATGCCGGTGATGGCGACGGCCACGTCCGGGGTGGCACCGCACGACTCCGGGGTCACCTCCGCGACGGTCAACACCGCGCAGCAGGTGGGCGGTTCGATCGGGACGGCGCTGCTGAACACGATCGCGACCTCGGCGAGCGCGACCTTTATCGTGAGCCGGCTGGCGGACGCGGCCCGGCGGGCCGGCGGCGCCGGGGGGCTCACCCCGGCGGTGCGCGACGGGATCGTCAAGAGCGGGGTCGTCCACGGGTTCACCATCGCCATCGGGGTGGGGTCGGCCATCATGCTGCTGGCCGCCCTGGTCGCCGGGCTGATGGTCAACGGCCGGCCCGCGCAGCAGGGTCCGATGCCGTCGACGGACAGCGCGGAGTCGGCGGACGCCGCGGTCTGAGGGCGGCCCGGCGGGCGAAGGCCCCGGGGACCCTGCGGAGCCGCCGGACACCGGTTGCGGCGCGGCGGCCGGGCCTCGTCCACCCCTCGAAAAGCCCGAGCGGGCACCCCCACCCCGTCCAGTACGATATTGACGTTCCGTAAAGCAAATCCTCACTCACCGTAGCGACTTGGGAGCAGCCGGCAATGGCTCGACACCTCATCACCAGCGCCCTTCCGTACATCAACGGGATCAAGCACCTGGGCAACATGGTGGGGTCCATGCTCCCGGCGGATGTGTACTCCCGCTATCTGCGGCAGCGCGGGCACGAGGTGCTCTACATCTGCGCGACGGACGAGCACGGGACCCCCGCCGAGCTGGCGGCGAAGGACGCGGGGCAGTCGGTCGACGCCTTCTGTGCCGAGCAGCACGACAAGCAGAAGGCGATCTACGACGGCTTCGGCCTCGAATTCGACTACTTCGGCCGGAGCTCCTCGCGGGAGAACGTCGAGCTGACCCAGCACTTCGCGCGCAAGCTGCACGAGAACGGCTTCATCGAGGAGCGGGCGATCCGCCAGGTCTTCTCGGTCACCGACGACCGCTTCCTGCCGGACCGCTACATCGTCGGCACCTGCCCGCACTGCGGCTACGACAAGGCCCGCGGCGACCAGTGCGAGAACTGCACCCGGGTGCTCGACCCGACCGATCTGATCGATGCCCGCTCGGCGATCAGCGGCAGCGGCGATCTGGAGGTGCGGGAGACCAAGCACCTCTTCCTGCTCCAGTCGAAGCTGCAGCACGAGGTCGAGGGCTGGCTGGAGGGCAACGGCAGCAAGGAGTGGCCGACGCTGGCCTCGTCCATCGCGCACAAGTGGCTGACCGAGGGCCTCCAGGACCGGGCGATCACCCGCGACCTGGACTGGGGCGTTCCGGTGCCGGCCGATGTGTGGCCCGAGCTGGCCGCCGAGGGCAAGGTCTTCTACGTGTGGTTCGACGCGCCGATCGAGTACATCGGGGCGACGAAGGAGTGGGCGGACGCCGCTTCCGACGAGAGCCGCGACTGGAAGTCGTGGTGGTACGAGGCCGAGGACGTCCGGTACACGCAGTTCATGGCCAAGGACAACGTCCCGTTCCACTCCGTGATGTTCCCCGCGACGCAGCTGGGGACCCGCGAGCCGTGGCAGAGGGTCGACTTCCTCAAGGCCTTCAACTGGCTGAACTACTACGGCGGGAAGTTCTCCACCTCCCAGCGGCGCGGCATCTTCACCGACGCGGCACTGGAGCTGCTGCCGGCCGACTACTGGCGCTACTTCCTGATCGCCAACGCCCCGGAGTCGGACGACACCTCCTTCACCTGGGAGCTGTTCTCGTCGTCGGTCAACAAGGACCTGGCGGACACCCTCGGCAACTTCGTCAACCGTGTGCTCTCGTTCTCCCGGAAGCGCTTCGGGGACGAGGTGCCCGCGGGCGCCGAGGCCGGGGCCGCCGAGCAGAAGCTGGGCGCGGAGATCGCCGGGCTGCTGGCCGAGTACGAGGGCCACATGGACGCCCTCCAGTTCCGCAAGGCCGCCGCCTCGCTGCGCGCCCTGTGGAGCGCGGGCAACTCCTACCTGGAGGAGAAGGCCCCGTGGCTGGAGATCAAGACGGACAAGGACGCGGCGGCGCTGACGCTGCGGACGGCGATGAACCTGATCCATCTCTACGCGGTGGTCTCCGAGCCGTTCATTCCGGCCTCGGCCAAGGCGATGCGGGGCGCCTTCGCCCTGGAGAACGACACCGCGGTGTGGGTCTCCCCGGAGGAGGCCGAGGCGCTGGCCTCGGTGCCGGCCGGGACGCCCTTCACCGTGCCGCCGGTGCTCTTCGCGAAGATCACCGAGGAGGACCTGGAGTCCTACCGCGCCCGCTTCGGCGGCGCCGAGCAGTAGGCCTCCCCGCACCCGAGCGCACGCGCCCGTCCGGCCCCCGCGGCCGGGCGGGCGCCCGCTTGTGCGGCCCCGGACGCGCCGCGGCGCCCCGGCTCATGGCCGGGCCGGCGGCGACACATAGGCGCTCAGCCGCTCCAGCCCCGGCACCCGCCGCAGCGGGACCGGCCGCCAGCCCCGGGCGTAGGCGGGCGGCTTGCCGCCGGTGAGCAGCAGGACGGCGGCCGGGCGGTGCGCGCCCAGCCGGGCCAGCGCGGCGGGGCTGATGCCGGCGTCATGGCCGTACGGCTGACGGGACGCACAGCCCGCCCGGTACGCCACCCGGACCGCCTCCTCGCCGCTGACCACACACGGCGGCCGGACCCCCGCCTCGCGCAGCATCCCGGCGACCTGCGCGATACCGGTCTGCGCCCGCGCGGTGCTCTGCACCATCCTGTGCACGATCGTCAGCTGGACCACCTCATGGCTGAGCAGCACCAGGACCAGGGCGGCCACCGCCCAGCCGTGCCGGCGGCGCGGCAGCCGGGTCAGCCAGTACAGGAACCAGGCGGCCGGCATCAGCAGCAGGGCGTAGGCGGGCAGCAGAAAACGGGGAGCGGCGTAGTCCACGCTCAGGAGGTAGGGAGCGGCGAGGCAGACGCCGACCAGGGCCGCCATGACGAGCGGGGCCGGTCCGAACCGGTGCACGGCGCCGGCGGAGTCGCGCAGGCGCACCCCTGACCAGGCCGGGCGGCAGCGGTGCAGCACCTCGGCCGATCCGGCGCCGTCGGCCGGGGCGGTGGCCCGCCGCAGTCCCTCCGGCGGGACGGGGGCCAGCCCGAGCGGATGCCGGTCGTCGCGGCGCCCGGACGGCCACACCGGCCCGTACCCGTGCAGCGCGCCGCCGGACTCGCGGGCGCGCAGCGCCGCCCAGAGCGCCCCGATGACCACCAGGGGCAGCAGGAACCACCACACCGCCGCCACCGGGTGGTCCCACGCCAGATGGCAGGGGCGGCAGAGCGTCTTCCCCTGGAGGGCGCGGGCGTGGTCGTCGAACGACAGATGCCAGCCGAGGCCGCCCTGGATCCGCCCGGCCTGTCGCAGGCGGGCGAGGAGCCCGCCGTAGGACAGATACGCCTCCGCGACCCACTCGGCGCACCCCAGGGCCAGCCCCGCCGGCAGCCCCAACAGCACGGCGGGGCGCCGCCATGCCGGTACGCACAGCGCCGCCGCGAAGAGCGGCACGGCCAGCCACACGGCGTCGGTGGGGCGCATCAGTGCGGCACAGGCCACCGCGGCGGCCAGCCCCGCCGCCGCGCCCCGCCCGGCCCGGGGCGCCAGTTGGCGCGGCGGCTGCCGTACGGCCCGCAGGAAGCAGCCGGTGGCGGCGAGCGCGGCGTAGGCGACCCACAGGTTGGGCATCGCCTGCGGACCGTAGAAGAGCGTGACCCACAGGCCGGCGAAGAGCGCGCCGCCCAGGGCCGGGACGGGCGCGGGCAGCAGGCGCCGCCAGACACACAGACAGAGCAGCAGCCCGGCGCCGGAGAGCACCGCCAGATAGCAGTGCAGCACGGGCGCCGAGGTCGTCAGGGCGGCGGCCGGGGCGAGCAGGAAGGAGACGCCGCGGGCCCGCGGGGCGCTGAAGAACGCGGCCGGCCGGTGGGGATCGACCTGGCTGACGTACACCGCCTCGTCCCACCCCAGCCCGGGCGTGACCAGGGCCGAGTAGAGCAGACAGGCGGTGAAGACGGCGGCGACGGCGGCGAGCCACCACAGGTCACGGGCCGGGGCGGAGCGCGCCGGCCGGGCCCTCGGCCCCAGGGCGGACGTGGCGGAGAGGAGGCTGGCTTGCTGCATGGGCACCAGAGTGCGGGCGGCGCCCGGGCCCGGCCACACGGGTGGAGCGGTCGGGGCACCCGGCCCGCCGTCACAGGCCCGCGGCCCCGTCCCCGTGCCGACCGCCCGGCCGCGTCCCGGGCTCCGAAACGGGCAGGGGCGGCGTTTCACGTGAAACGCCGCCCCTGAGCCTGCCGGGGGTCCGCCCCCGGGCCGTGCCTACTTCACCTGCGGCTTGCGGATCGAGAGGTGCAGCTCCTTCAGGCGCGCTTCCTCGACCTCGCTCGGGGCGCCCATGAGCAGGTCCTGGGCGTTGCCGTTGAGCGGGAAGGCGATGGTCTCGCGGATGTTGGGCTCGTCGGCCAGCAGCATGACGATGCGGTCGACGCCGGGGGCGATGCCACCGTGCGGCGGGGCGCCGAACTTGAAGGCGCGGAGCATGCCGCCGAACTCGGCCTCGACGGTCTCCTTGTCGTAACCGGCGATCGCGAAGGCCTTGTACATGACCTCGGGCTCGTGGTTACGGATCGCGCCGGAGGACAGCTCGGTGCCGTTGCAGACGATGTCGTACTGCCAGGCCAGGATGTCCAGCGGGTCCTGCGTCTCCAGCGCCTTCAGGCCGCCCTGCGGCATGGAGAAGGGGTTGTGCGAGAACTCGATCTTGCCGGTGTCCTCGTCCTTCTCGAACATCGGGAAGTCGACGATCCAGCAGAAGCGGAACTCGCCCCCGACGAAGTGGCCGGCGCGCTTGGCGGCCTCGACCCGGACCGCACCCATGATCTTGGAGACCTCGTCGAACTCACCGGCGCCGAAGAAGACGGCGTGGCCGGGCTTGAGGTCCAGCGCGGACACCAGCGCCTTGATGTCGTCCTCGGTGAGGAACTTGGCGATCGGGCCGGTCAGCTCGATCTTCTCCGCGTCGCCGCCGACGCGGACCCAGGCCAGGCCCTTGGCGCCCTGCTGGACGGCGAAGTCGCCCATCTGGTCGAAGAACTTGCGCGGCTGGTCGCCGGTGTCCGGCACGGCCAGGGCGCGGACGTGCTTGCCGGCGAAGGCCTTGAAGCCGGAGCCCGCGAAGACGTCGGAGACGTCCACCAGCTCCAGCTCGGCGCGCAGATCCGGCTTGTCGGAGCCGTACTTGAGCATGGCCTCGCGGAACGGGATGCGCGCGAAGGGGGAGGTGACCGTGCGGCCGTTGCCGAACTCGGTGAACAGCTCGGTCATCAGCTTCTCGACGGGCCCGAAGACGTCCTCCTGCTCGACGAAGCTCATCTCGATGTCGAGCTGGTAGAACTCGCCCGGCGAGCGGTCCGCGCGGGCGTCCTCGTCGCGGAAGCAGGGCGCGATCTGGAAGTAGCGGTCGAAGCCGGCGATCATCAGCAGCTGCTTGAACTGCTGAGGGGCCTGCGGCAGCGCATAGAACTTGCCGGCGTGCAGGCGGGAGGGGACCAGGAAGTCGCGGGCGCCCTCGGGGGAGGTCGCGGAGAGGATCGGGGTCGCCATCTCGTTGAAGCCGAGGGCCACCATCTTGTGACGGATGGCGGAGATGACGGCGGTGCGCAGCATGATGTTGCGGTGCATCCGCTCGCGGCGCAGGTCGAGGAAGCGGTACTCGAGGCGGCGCTCCTCGTTGACGCCGTCGTCCGCGTTGATCGTGAAGGGGATCTGGTCGGCGGCGCCGAGCACCTCGACCTCGGAGACCTCGATCTCGACCTCACCGGTCGGCAGATCCGGGTTGACGTTGTCGGCGCCGCGCGCGCTGACCTTGCCGTCGATCCGGACGACGGTCTCCTTGGTCAGGGAACCGAGGGCCTCGTTGGCCGGGGTGCCGGGGCGGGCGACGAGCTGGACCAGGCCGTAGTGGTCGCGCAGATCGATGAAGAGGATGCCGCCCAGGTCACGTCGATTGTGCAGCCAGCCGCTGAGGCGGACGTCGGTGTCGACGTCCGCGGCTCGGAGCTCGCCGCAGTTGTGGGACCGGTACCGATGCATCGCTCATCCAAGTCGTCGCGAGGTCGAGGTGAGGAGTTGGGAGAGGGAGAGGAAAAGGGAGCACGGGCGCGGATGCCCGGTCGCTCTCCCCGTGGATCACCCGAAAGGCCACCCCAGGATTGACATAACCGCTCCAGGTTACCGTCCCGGTCCGCACGCCTTGGTTGACATATACGCATCAGCGCCGGCCCGCACCGGAGCGGGCGCCCCGACTGGGACGATGGTCACGTCCAGCGCGCTGGCCCGGCCCCGCCAAACGCCCATAAAGTGAGGCAATGCGCACCGAGGACCTCCTGGCCGCCATCGCGACCGGCCTGTGGCGCTGGGACAACGCGTCGGGGCGGGTGACCCTCGATGCCGAAGCTGCCCGGCTGCTCGGGCTGCCCGCCGCCCCCGCCGAGCTGACCGAAGCCGCGGTGCGTTCCCGGTTTCATCCCGTCGACTTCACCGAGATCAACGGGATCGTGCAGCTCGCCCTCGCCGAGGAGACGCTGGCCGAGGCACGGCTGCGCGTCGTCGACGAGCGCGGGCGGGTGCAGCGCATCGTGCGCACCCGCTCCCGCCCCCGGGTCGTCGACGGCGGCTTCGAACTCGTCGGCACCCTCCAGGAGGTGCCCGAGCCGCAGCCCGGGACCTCCGCCGCGCACACCCCGATCACCGGCGACTGGCGGCGCTCACGCGAGGCGTTCCTGCTGGACGCGGGCCGGGCGCTGGCCGAGGCACGGTCCACCGCCGAGGTGCTGCGGGTGGCGGCGGGACTGTCCATGCCCGGCTTCATGCCGGACGGGCTGGCGGTCTTCGGCATCGAGGGCGACCGGCTATCGGTCATCGGCCACCACGGTCCCCACGGCTCCCACGGCTCCCACGAGAACGAAGCACGGCTGTTCGCCGGCGCGGCGCTGGCGGACCACCATCCCGCCGCCGAGGTCGTCCGCACCGGCCGGGCCCTTTACCTGCCCACCCCCGACGAGTACCGCCGCCGTTACCCCACCGCCTGGCCCGTGGACGCGCCCTACCGGCGCACCTCCTGGGCGTTCGTGCCCCTGGTGAACGCGGGCCGGACCATCGGCGCCTGGATGGCGGCGTTCACCCAGCCCGTGGCCTTCACCCCCGATGAGCGCTCGGTGCTGACCACCGTCGCCCGGATGCTGGCACAGGCGCTGGCCAGGGCCGGGATGCAGGAGGAACAGCAGGAGCTGGCGCTGGGGCTGCAGCGCAGCATGATGCCGACGGTGCAGCCGGACATCCCCGGGATGACGGTCGCGGCACGCTATGTGCCGACCGGCGGCGGGCTGGAGGTCGGCGGCGACTGGTACGACATGATCCCGCTGCCGTCCGGCCGTCTCGCCCTGGTGATCGGGGACGTCCAGGGGCACGACGTGCGGGCCGCGGGCCTGATGGGACAACTGCGGATCGCCCTGCGCGCCTACGCCTCCGAGGGGCACCACCCCGACGCGGTGCTCTCCCGTGCCTCCCGGTTCCTGGCCGGGATCAATACGACCGAGCTCCATGGCCACGGCGAGGACCAGCGCTTCGCGACCTGCCTCTACATCGAGGTGGATCCGGCGACGGGCCTGCTGGACATCGCACGGGCCGGGCACCCCGACCCGGCGATCCTGCTGAGCGACGGCACGGTGCTGGTCCGGCCCACCGCGGGCGGGCTGCCGCTGGGCATCGTCCCGGACACCGACTACCCCACCACCCGGCTCGTCCTGGAGCCCGGCGAGACGATGCTGGTGTGCACCGACGGGCTGATCGAGACCGGCGGCCACGACCTGGACACCGGCTGGGCGCGGCTGCGCGACACCATCGAGGCGCATGAGGTCGGTGAGTTCGACGAGAGCCTGGAGCGGCTCGCCGACGCCCTGGTCCAGGCCGTGCACGGACCGCCCTCCCACCACACCACCGGACCGCTGGTGGACCGCCGTGAGGACGACATCGCCGTCCTCCTGCTGCGCCGCGACGGCGCCGGCTGCGGGATCGGCACCGGCGGACCGGCGGCCCGGCCCGTACGGCGCACCGTGCTCACCGTCGCC
Source organism: Streptomyces sp. NBC_01454 (assembly GCF_036227565.1). NCBI lineage: Bacteria > Bacillati > Actinomycetota > Actinomycetes > Kitasatosporales > Streptomycetaceae > Streptomyces > Streptomyces sp. NBC_01454. The sequence continues at coordinate 4,168,342 of NZ_CP109460.1, read as the reverse complement.
CAGGCCGAGCCGGAGCGGCTAGCCGAGGCGCGCCGGCAGGTCCGTGAGCTGCTGCACGACTGGGCCGACCCGGACCAGGTGGACTCGGCGGTGCTGATGGTCTCCGAGATGGTCACCAACGTGCTGCTGCACACCGACGGGGACGCCCTGCTGGTCGCCGAGGTCACCGGCGAGCGCGGGGCCCGGCGCATCCGGATCGATGTCGCCGACAGCAGCGACGAGTTGCCGCACCGCCGCTGCCCCGGCGAGCTGGCCTCGTCGGGGCGCGGTCTGGTGCTGCTGGAGCTGCTCGCCGGCGCATGGGGCGTGGACCCGCGCGGGGACGGCAAGTCGACGTGGTGCGAGCTCTACGAGGACGCCGGCGAGGCGGCGGGCCCGCCGTCGTCGGTGTCCGGGCCCGCGGTGTAGTGCAGCCGTAGCTCGTGGAGCACGCCGGAGAAGGCGGCGACCAGCGGCACGGACAGCAGCATGCCGAGGATTCCGGCGACACTGGCACCCGCGGTGATCGCCAGCAGCACGGTCGCCGGATGCATCTGGACGGTACGGCTCTGGATCATCGGCTGCAGCACATGCCCCTCCAGGACCTGCACGGCCACCACGACGCCCAGCGCCCACAGCGCGATCACGAAACCGCGGTCGGCCAGCGCCACCAGGACCGCCACGGCGCCCGAGATGAAGGCACCGAGGTAGGGGATGTAGGCGCCGACGAAGACCAGGGCGCCCAGGCCGACGGCGCCCGGCACCCGGAGGACCAGCAGTCCGATGGTGATGCAGAGGGCATCGATCAGTGCGATGAAGGTGGTGCCGCGCATGAAGCCCTCGATGCCCTGGAACCCTCGGCGTGCCATCCGCTCCAGCTGCGGCCCGGAGCTGCCCGGCGCCCAGTCGTTCAGCGCGCGGACGGCCTTGTCGGAGTCGCGCAGGAAGAAGAAGGTCAGCAGCAGAGCCAGGATCGACGCCGCGATGAACTGTCCGACGACGCTGACGCCGGCCAGCAGCCCGGAGGCCGCGCTGCCGCCGAACTTGGTGATCAGCTGCTTGGACCGGGAGGCGAGGTCGTCGAGCGAGGTACCGGCCGTGCCGAAGTGCTCCGTGAGGCTCTTGGCGGCGCTCCGGAGCGAGGCGATGATCTGGTCGCCGGTCTCGACCAGCGCGCTGACCACGATGTATCCGGCGCCGCCGACCACCACCACGAGGACGGCGCAGGTCAGTCCGGCCGCCAGGGAACGGTTGAGCCGCATCGACACCAGCCGCCGGTAGAGCGGCCCGAGCAGCCCGCTGCCCAGCAGTGCCAGCAGGACCGGGGTGACCGCCGCGCTCAGTTCGACGCACAGCCACACCCCCAGGGCCACCACGGTCGCGATCAGCAGCACCACCAGGCACCAGGCCGCGGCGCGGCGGGCCTCGACAGGGAGCAGCGGCTCCGGGGACCGCGGCCGTCCACGCTCGGCGCCGGGCCGGTTTTCGTCCGAGTCGTTTCGCACCCGGACAGTGCACCACGGCCGAAGGCCCGGGTACGGGCCCCGAAACGGGCCGGGCGGCGTTTCACGTGAAACGCCGCCCCTGGTCCTTGCGGTGTCCGCCGTGCCGCCGACTCGGCGTCAGTGCTCGCCGGCGGGGATGGTGCCGAGCCGGCCGGCCTGGAAGTCCTCGAAGGCCTGGGCGAGTTCGGCGTGGGTGTTCATCACGAACGGGCCGTAATGCATCATCGGCTCGCGGATCGGCAGCCCGCCCAGCAGCACCACCTCGAAGTTCGGGCTGCGCGACTCCTGGGACTCGTCCGCCCGGATCGTGACCGAGTCCCCGTCACCGAACACGACCGCCTGCCCCATACGGAACGGGCGCCCCTCCGCACCGGCCGCGCCGCGTCCGGCCAGGGCGTAGGCGAGGGCGTTGAAGTCCTTGCGCCACGGCAGGGTCAGCTCGGCTCCCGGGTTCACCGTCACATGCATCATCGTGATCGGTGTGTGGGTGATGCCCGGGCCCTGGTGGCCGTCGAGCTCACCGGCGATCAGCCGCAGCAGCGCGCCGCCGTCGGCGGAGGTCAGCAGCTTGACGTTGCCCCCGCCGATGTCCTGGTAGCGCGGGGCCATCATCTTGTCGCTCTTCGGGAGGTTCACCCACAGCTGGAGGCCGTGGAAGAGACCGCCGGACAGAACGAGCGACTCCGGCGGCGCCTCGATGTGCAGCAGGCCCGAACCGGCCGTCATCCACTGGGTGTCACCGTCGTTGATGACGCCGCCGCCCCCGTGCGAGTCACGGTGCACGAAGGTGCCGTCGATCAGGTACGTCACGGTTTCGAAGCCGCGGTGCGGGTGCCAGGGCGTGCCCTTGGGCTCTCCCGGCGCGTACTCCACCTCGCCCATCTGATCCATCATGATGAACGGGTCGAGGTGCTTGTAGTCGATGCCGGCGAATGCCCGGCGCACCGGAAAGCCCTCGCCCTCGAATCCACTCGGAGCGGTGGCAACGGCCAGCGCGGGACGGGTGTGCGCCGCAACGGGCGCCGCCACACGCGGCAGGGTCAGCGGGTTCTCTACGGTCACAGCGGGCATCAGGGCCTCCTCGGTCGCATCCAACTTAGTTGAATGGTGAACAACCCGCAAGGGGCACGGCATTCCCGTCCGCATATCCGCAGGTCAAGCAGGCGATCGGAAGCACGTCGACACGAGGACCGGCACCCGCACCGGCACACGGCCGACGGGCCGGCACCCGCACCGGCGCACAACCGAGGGGCCGGCCCCCTCCCGGGACCGGCCCCTCGCACAGCAAAGACGGCCGGGACCCCTCAGGCCCGGCCGCCGCACAGGCAGGCGCTAGCCGTACATCCGCCGCATCGCGAAGTCGACCATCTGCTCCACGGCCTTCGCGTCGAAGACCATCCGGTGGTCGCCCTCCATGTCGAGGACGAAGCCGTAGCCGGTCGGCAGCAGATCGAGGACCTCGGCGCCGGTGATCACGAAGTACTTGGACTCCTTGCCCGCGTACCGCCGCAGCTCCTTGAGCGAGGTGAACATCGGGATCACCGGCTGCTGGGTGTTGTGCAGCGCCAGGAAGCCGGGATTGTCACCGCGGGGGCAGTAGATCTTGGATGTGGAGAAGATGCCCTGGAAGTCCTCCGCCGACATCGAGCCGGTGGTGAAGGCGCGCACCGCGTCGGCCAGGGAAGGCGGGGACGGCTCGGGGTACAGCGGCTGCTCGCCGTAGCCCCCGGGGGCCGGTTGCTGCGGCGGGGGCGGCGCACCGTACTGCTGCTGCCCGGCACCCGCGTTCTGGTCGTAGCCGTACATGCGGCCCAGCGTACTGAGTCGGCGGGCGGTGGGGGACTCTCGTCACAGATGCGCGGTAGGGGTTGATTCTTATTACCGGTGGGTAGCATCATTTAGCTACTAGCTGGTATTGCGTCTGAGGTCCCTCCCTAGGGGCCCTCTCCCGAACCCTTAACGGAGCCGTACCCATGGGCCACTACAAGTCGAATCTCCGCGACATCGAGTTCAACCTCTTCGAGGTCCTCGGCCGCGACAGCGTGTACGGCACCGGACCGTTCGCGGAGATGGATGTCGACACCGCCAAGAGCGTGCTGTCCGAGATCGCCCGGCTGTCCGAGAACGAGCTGGCCGAGTCGTTCGCCGACACCGACCGCAACCCGCCGGTCTTCGACCCGGACACCAACACCGCGCCGGTTCCGGACAGCTTCAAGAAGAGCTACCAGGCCTTCATGGACGCCGAGTGGTGGCGGCTGGGCATCCCGGAGGAGCTCGGCGGCACCACCGCGCCGCGCTCCCTCCTCTGGGGCTTCGCCGAGACGATCCTGGGCGCCAACCCGGCCGTGTGGATGTACGCGTCCGGCCCCGCCTTCGCCGGCGTCCTCCACGAGGAGGGCACCGAGGAGCAGCACCGCATAGCCCAGCTGATGGTGGACAAGCAGTGGGGCTCCACCATGGTGCTCACCGAGCCGGACGCCGGTTCGGACGTCGGCGCCGGCCGCACCAAGGCCGTGCAGCAGGCGGACGGCTCCTGGCACATCGAGGGCGTCAAGCGCTTCATCACCTCCGGTGAGCACGACATGTCCGAGAACATCGTGCACTTCGTCCTCGCCCGCCCCGAGGGTGCCGGTCCGGGCACCAAGGGCCTGTCGCTGTTCATCGTGCCGAAGTACGACTTCGACTGGGAGAGCGGCGAGCTGGGCGAGCGCAACGGCGCCTACGCCACCAACGTCGAGCACAAGATGGGCCTGAAGGCCTCCAACACCTGCGAGATGACCTTCGGCGCCAACCACCCGGCCAAGGGCTGGCTGCTGGGCGAGAAGCACGACGGCATCCGCCAGATGTTCAAGATCATCGAGTTCGCCCGGATGATGGTCGGCACGAAGGCCATCGCCACCCTCTCCACCGGCTACCTCAACGCGCTGGAGTACGCCAAGGAGCGTGTGCAGGGCCCGGACCTGGCGGCCTTCACCGACAAGACCGCGCCGCGCGTCTCCATCACCCACCACCCCGACGTGCGCCGCTCGCTGATGACGCAGAAGGCGTACGCCGAGGGCATGCGCGCCCTGGTGCTCTACACCGCCACGGTCCAGGACGAGATCCTCGTCAAGGAGGCCGCGGGCGAGGACGCGAGCGCCGCGATCCGCCTCAACGACCTGCTCCTGCCGATCGTCAAGGGCTACGGCTCGGAGAAGTCCTACGAGCAGCTGGCGCAGTCGCTGCAGACCTTCGGCGGCTCCGGGTACCTGCAGGAGTACCCGATCGAGCAGTACATCCGGGACGCCAAGATCGACACCCTCTACGAGGGCACCACCGCGATCCAGGGCCAGGACTTCTTCTTCCGGAAGATCGTCCGCGACCAGGGCCAGGCGCTCACCGCCCTCTCCGACGAGATCAAGAAGTTCCTCGCCGACAACATCGGCGGCGAGGAGCTGGAGCAGGCCCGCGGCGAGCTGGCCAAGGCGGCCGCCGACCTGGAGGCGATCGTCGGCGCCATGCTGACCGACCTCGCGGCGACCGAGAAGGACGTCAAGTCCATCTACAAGGTCGGGCTGAACACCACCCGCGTGCTCATGGCCTCCGGCGATGTCGTCATCGGCTACCTGCTGCTCAAGGGCGCGGCCGTGGCCGCCGGGAAGCTGGACGGCGCCTCGGCGAAGGACAAGCCCTTCTACACCGGCAAGATCGCCGCCGCGAAGTTCTTCGCGCACAACGTCCTGCCGGGCGTCGGCGTCCAGCGCGGTCTGGCCGAGAGCGTCGACCAGTCGCTGATGGAGCTCGACGAGGCCGCGTTCTGAGCACGCCGTCCGCAGCCCGCTGCGGCGTTCTCACCGGTCTCCCGGACTGACCGCACAGACTGACGTGGCCCGTCTCTCTTCCCCCGGAGAGGCGGGCTTCGTCATCTGCGGCCGCCGGCCCGCCCGCGGCCCGGCGCCGTCCGGCCGGTGAGCCACCCGTCCGCCCGACGAGCGGGACGGACACCCCGACGAACGGGACGGAAACACAGAATTGCCCCTTCCCTTACGGATACCGCTCCGGCGCGCGGAAATCGTGGCCGGAAGGGAACGGAGTCACGAGGCATGCGCACGAGGAATGCCGGGTCCGGCTCCTTATGCTGAATCCATGACCAACTCCGCCCGCTTCGATCGCGGCCACACCGACGACCTCATGTCCTTCCTCGCCGCCAGTCCGTCCCCCTACCACGCGGTGGCGAATGCGGCGGAGCGGCTGGAGAAGGCCGGTTTCCACCAGGTCGCCGAGGTCGACGAGTGGGACGGCACGAGCGGCGGGAAGTATGTGCTGCGCGGCGGAGCGATCATCGCCTGGTACGTGCCCGAGGGCGCAAGCGCGTCGACTCCGTACCGAATTGTCGGGGCTCACACCGACTCTCCCAATTTGCGGGTCAAGCCGATTCCGGACACCGGTTCCCGCGGCTGGCGGCAGATCGCCGTCGAGATCTACGGCGGCACCCTGCTCAACACCTGGCTCGACCGCGATCTGGGGCTCAGCGGGCGGGTGACGCTGGCGGACGGCAGCCACCGGCTCGTCCAGGTCGACCGGGCGCTGCTGCGGGTTCCACAGCTGGCCGTGCACCTCGACCGCTCGGTGAATTCCGACGGCCTCAAGCTCGACAAGCAGCGCCACATGACGCCGATCTGGGGCCTGGGCGCGGTGGCCGAGGGCGATCTGATCTCCTTCGTCGCCGAGGAGACCGGCGTCCCGGCCGACGACATCAAGGGGTGGGACCTGATGGTGCACAGCATCGAGGCGCCCGCCTATCTGGGCCGCGACCAGGAGCTGCTGGCCGGTCCACGGATGGACAACCTGCTGTCCGTGCACGCCGGTACGGCCGCGCTGGCCGCCGCCGCGGCCGGCGGCGGCGAGCTGCCCGGCATTCCGGTGCTGGCCGCCTTCGACCACGAGGAGAACGGCAGCCAGTCCGACACCGGCGCCGACGGCCCGCTGCTCGGCACGGTGCTGGAGCGCTCGGTCTTCGCCCGCGGCGGCTCGTACGAGGACCGTGCCCGGGCCTTCGCCGGGACCCTCTGTCTGTCCTCCGACACCGGGCACGCCGTCCACCCCAACTACAGCGAGCGGCACGAGCCAGGGCACCACCCGATGCCCAACGGCGGGCCGATCCTCAAGGTCAACGTCAATCAGCGCTATGCGACGGACGGCAGCGGACGGGCCGTCTTCGCGGCGGCCTGCGAGCGGGCCGGGGTGCCGTGGCAGAGCTTCGTGTCCAACAACTCGATGCCGTGCGGGACCACCATCGGGCCGATCACCGCGGCCCGGCACGGCATCGCAACGGTCGACATCGGAGTGGCGATCCTTTCCATGCATTCGGCGCGTGAGCTGTGCGGTGCTGAGGACCCGTACCTGCTGGCGAACGCCCTGACGGCCTTCCTGGAGGGCTGAGTTGGACTTCTCCCTGCTCGGCCCGATCGCCGTGACGACCGGCTCCGCGGAGCTGTCGCTCGGGCCCGCCAAACGGCGCAGTGTGCTCGCGCTGCTGTTGCTGCAGCCCAACACCACCGTTCCCCTGGAGCAGTTGATCGACTCCTTGTGGGAGGACGAGCCGCCGGAGCATGCCCGTACGGTCGTCCAGGGGCACGTCTCACGGCTGCGCGCCACGCTCGCCGAGGGCGGTGCGGAGGCCTACGGCGTCGAGCTGACCACGCACGGCTCCGCCTATCTGCTGCGGCTGCCGGAGGAGCTGATCGACTCCCACCGGTTCGGTGAGCTGGTGACCCTGGCCCGGCCCGAGGCCGCGCCGGCCGATGCCGTACCCCTGCTGCGCGAGGCGCTGGGACTGTGGCGGGGCCCCGCACTGACCGGCACGGTCACCAGCCCGCCGTTCGCGGCCGCCGCGCACGCGCTGGAGGAGCGCCGGCTGACGGCCGTGGAGGCGCTCGGGCGGGCGTACGGCGCGCTCGGCGAGCACGAGCAGGCGGCCGCGATCCTCTACTCCGCCGCCGTCAACCACCCGTTGCGGGAAGGCCTGATCGCCGGGCTGATGCGGGCGCTGTTCCGTACGGGGCGGCAGTCCGATGCGCTGGAGTGGTTCCATCGCACCCGGCGGCTGCTCAGCGAGGAACTGGGCGTCGACCCCGGCGAGCGGCTGCGCGGCGCCTACGAGGAGATCCTGCGGGCGGAGGCGGCCGGCCAGGTGCGCAAGGCCGCGGCCAAGCCCTCGGGCGGGGCGGGCGCTTCCGGTGGCGAGTCCGCCGGAGGGCCTCGTTCCGCGACGGGCGGCGGGGCGCGTCCCGCCGCGGAGGAGCCGCGGCCGGCGGCCCCCGGGGACACCGGCACGCAGGCGCACGCCGGTGCGCGGGCGGGTGCCACGAACGGGCCGGGCCCGCGGGCCGGTGCCGCACCCCGGCTGCTGCCCCGTCCACCGGCCCGCTTCCTGGGCCGGGATGACCAACTCACCGCGCTGACCGAGGCGTTGACCGACCGCACGACCGGTGAGAGCCCGCTCGCGGTGGTGGCGGGGCCGGCCGGTGTCGGCAAGACGGCCTGCGCAGTGCAGTGGGCGCATCTGCACGCCGGGGCCTTCCCCGACGGCCAGCTCTTCGCCGATCTGCGCGGCTTCGGCGAGGGCGACGAGGCGCCGCCCGCCGAGATCCTGCGCGACTTCCTGCTGGCGCTGGGCACCCCGCCGGAGCGGGTGCCCGGCTCCGCCCAGGCCGCCTCGGCGCTGTTCCGCTCGCTGGTCGCCGAGCGCCGGCTGCTGGTCGTCCTCGACAACGCGCGCAGTTCGGCGCAGGTACGGCCGCTGCTGCCCGGTGGCCCGCACTGCGCCACGGTCGTCACCAGCCGCAGCCGCCTCGACGGTCTGGTCGCCACCGACTGCGCCCGGCCGGTCGGCCTCCAGGCGCTCGGCCACGAGGAGGGCGCGGCGCTGCTCGGCGCGATGCTCGGCCCGGACCGGGTCGCCGAGGACCCGGCCGCCGCGCGCGAACTGGTCGACCTGTGCGACGGACTGCCGCTGGCGCTGCGGGCCGCGGCCGCCCAGCTGACCGCCCGGCCGCGCTGGCGGCTGGCCCGGCTGGCCGCGGCGCTGCACGACGAACGGCGGCGGCTGGCGCTGCTGTCGGCGGAGGACACCGGGGTCGCGGCGGCGCTGCGGATGTCCGTGGCCCGGCTGTCGGCGGATGACGCCCGGCTGCTCAGCGCGCTCGCGACGACCTCGGACGGACACCTCAACGCCTCGGCGGCGGCGGCGCTCGCCGGGTACGACCAGGAGCGCACCCAGGACGGCCTGGACCGGCTCGCGGAGATGCATCTGGTGGACGAAGAGGCCACCGACGTCTACACCATCAGCACCCTGACGCAGTTGTTCGCACGGGACACCCATGGGGAGAGCGGCGGGAGCGGCGGGCGCGGCGAGAGAGGGGAAGCGGACGGGAGCGGTACGGGTGACGGGAGCGGCGGGCGCGGCTGAGCCGTGCCCGGGCCCGTCCCCGCGGGGACGTTAGGCGCACGTTAGTGGCACGCCAGCGGCCGACGGCACTCTGGTGACCAGGCCGCGGGGGAGACCCCGGCCGGACCGCAGAGATGGTGCGGGCCACCGAACCGGGGGAGACCGACATGGACAGCCACACCCGATCCGAGACCGTCCCCGGGACTGCTACCGGTGGCCCTGCCCGGGCACGGACCGTCCGCCGCCGTACGCTGCGGATCGCCGCGGCCGGGCTGACCGGCGTCGCCGCGCTCACCCTCACCGCCTGCGGCGGCCAGGACAACCCGCTCCAGACCAGCGCCGCCAAGCCGTTCCACCCGCGGCCCCAGGAGGCCGTCCCGGTGGCCCGGGAGGGCGGTGCCGCCACGCCGGGCGGCCTGCAGACCAACAGCGGACGGGAAGAGCGGACGGCATCAGGGCACGTCGGCAACGGAGCGGAAGCGGGCGTGGCCGGCCGCACGCTCGGCACCCGCGGTGCGGGCCGCGGCGGCAACGCCACCGTCGGGCACACCGCCTGCGACGCCGCGAAGGTCCGCATCGCGGCCACCGTGCTGACCCGGCCGGTCAACCATCTGCTGCTGACGGCCACCAACACCTCCGGCGCCCCCTGCGACCTCCACTTCTCCCCCGACCTCCGTTTCGACGACGCACCGTCGCCGCTCCCCGCGCTGCCGGCCAGCAAGCCGCAGGCCGTGGTCACCCTCGCCCCCGGCGCGTCCGGTTATGCGGGCGTGCTGACCTCGTCCGCCGACGGTTCCGGCCGCCACGGCCGCATGATGACCTCACTGTCCGTCAGCCTCCCCGGCCGAGACGGCAAGGGCAGCATCGGCGGCCCGACGGCCGTGGAGCTCCCCGGCGGCGCGGCATACGTCGACGACAGCGCCTGGGTGACGTACTGGCGCGCGGACCTGAGCGAGGCGACGGCCTGGTGAGCCACCGTTGAGGAGCCACCTCCGGTGAGCCACCCCTGACTCAGGGCGCCCGCAACCCCCAGCGGGCGCCCTGTGCCGCGTCCGGGGCCCTCCCGTCCCCTCCGCGCACTGATCTTCACCCTCTCTCCGGGGCCTCTTCACGCCCACGACGCCCCATCTGACCTGCTATGGCGCCAGATCGCCCGGGCGGGCGGCGCACCTGCCCTGGCGCATCCACCGGCTATGGATATCGTGGCCGTGCCATGACAGACGCGCCTCGCTGACACCGCAGCACTCCACGGGGGGACCCACCCATGACCGCACGCCGTTCCCGCCCTCGCTCCGCCGCGTATGCCGCGCTGGCACTCGGACTGGCCGGCTCGCTCGCGCTGACCGGCTGCAACAGTCACTCGTCGAAGCGGACGAAGAAGTCGAAGAAGTCGTCCTCGTCGTCCTGGTCGTCCTCCAAGAGCAAGAAGCGCAAGGTCATCGGCGGCGGCGCGGCAGGAGTGGGCGCGGGGACGGCGGCCTCGCGGCGGGTGCCCGACTGCTACCCGAGCACCTACAAGGTCACGTTCTCCCAGCAGAGCGGCCCCGCCGGCCACGTCACGGTGAAGTTCAAGAACACCACCGCCCGCGACTGCAAGCTGTACAATGCCCCGCTGCTGCGCTTCAACAACGCCAAGGCCGCGCTGCCGCTGCTGCAGGGCACGCCCGGTCACCTCGACGGCACCCGCCTCACCGTGCCGGCCCACGGCTACGCCTACGCGGTCCTCCCCACCAACACCGCGGCCGCCAAGGGCACCGGGCAGAAGTCGGTGACCATCGACTTCATGGGTGTCTCGGCGAGCTCCGTCACCCACGGCCCGGTCACCGTCAACTTCGCGGAGAAGCGGCTGCACGTCTCCGTCGGCAAGACCAAGGTCACCAACTGGACGTCGAGCGTCCACGGTGCCGAGCTGGCGGCGGGCGTCGGCAAGTAGCGGCCGGCGACGGGTAGCGATCGGCGGCACAGCGACCGGACGGCCGCCCGGCCCGGTGACCGGCCCGGGCGGCCCCGCGGCTACTCCGCGTCCAGCCCCGCGAGGACCAGCCCCAGCCGGGCCGCCCCGCCGTCGGAGATCTCCACCGGAACGCCCCAGTCCTGCTGGTGCACATGGCAGGCGGGGTACTCGATGTCCGGGGCGTCATCGCAGGACGCGGCCATCGCCGAGACATGCAGCACCCCCTCGGTCACGCCGTCCGCGAGCACCAGGTCGCGGGCGAGGTCGGTACCCGCGCCCGCGCCCTCGGCGAGCAGCTCCGGCGGGGTCGCGCTGACCAGCAGCCGCGTCGACGGGCCGTAGCGGGTGTCGAGCTTCTGGCCCGCGGGAGCCTGGAAGACCACCTCCAGCCGCAGCGCCCCCGGGGCGACCCGGGTGGCCGCGCGCCGGGTGTGGTGCGCCACCGCCTCGACCCGCACCGCCTCCTCGGGCAGCCGCAGCCGGGTCAGCCGGTGCCGGGCCGACTCCACGACCACGATGTCGTCGCCGGCCAGCACCGCGGCGGACGGCTCCCGCAGATCCGTCGCCAGCGTCGTCACCTCACCGCTCGCGGGATCGAAGCGGCGCAGCGCGTGGTTGTAGGTGTCCGCGACGGCCACCGAGCCGTCGGGCAGCGCGGTCACGCCCAGCGGATGCTGCAACAGCGCCTGGCCGGCGGGGCCGTCGCGGTGCCCGAAGTCGAAGAGGCCGGTGCCGGCGGCGGTGCGGACGACATAGCCGTCGCCCGTTTCGTCGGGCTCCACCCAGCGCACCGCGCTGGTCTCGGAGTCGGCGACCCACAGCCGCTCGCCGGACGCCGCGAGCCCGGACGGCTGGGCGAACCAGGCCTCGGCGGCCGGGCCGTCCACCAGGCCCTCGTTGGTCGTGCCGGCCGCGACCTCGACCGTGCCGGTGGCCGGGTCGTAGGTCCACAGCTGGTGCACCCCGGCCATCGCAATCCACAGCCGGTCCCGCCACCAGGCGAGGTCCCACGGCGAGGAGAGCGCCACCTCACGGGCCGGACCCGAGGTCGGCGAGCCCTGCCACCACTGCGTGCCGGTGCCGGCCACCGTCTCCAGCGTGCCGCTCTCGGGGTCGAAGACGCGCAGGGCGTGGTTGACCGTGTCCGCCACGGCCACCGTGCCGTCGGGCAGCAGCGCCAGGCCCTGCGGCTCGTTGAAGGAGTCCGGGGTCAGCCCGCGCTCACCGGAGCCGATCCGGCGCAGCACCTGCTCGCCGTCCGCCGCCAGCTCCACCAGCTGATGGCGGGTGGTGTCCGACACCAGGAAGCCGCCGTGCGGCAGCCGGACCGCCTTGCCGGGGAAGCGCAGATCGGTGGCGACCGGCTCCGGCGGTACGTAGGGGCCGTCGCCGCGGCGCAGCGTGCCCTTCGCCGTGTGCGCGGCCTCCAGCTCCTCGACCAGCTTCTCGATGGCGTGCGCATGTCCCTCGCCGGCGTGCTGGGCGACGACATAACCCTCGGGGTCGATCACCACGAGCGTCGGCCAGGCCCGGACCGCGTACTGCTTCCAGGTGGCGAGCTCGGGGTCGTCGAGGACCGGGTGCTCCACCTCATAGCGCTCGACGGCGTCCACGACCGCCTGGTGCTCGGCCTCGTGCACGAACTTCGGGGAGTGCACACCGATGATCACGACCGTGTCGCGGTGCCGCTCCTCCAGCGCGCGCAGCTCGTCCAGGACATGCAGACAGTTCACACAGCAAAAGGTCCAGAAATCCAGGACGACAATGCGTCCACGCAGGTCGGAGAGGGTCAGATCCTTGTTGCCGGTGTTCAGCCAGCCGCCCTTGCCGATCAGCTCGGGGGCGCGGACGCGTGCACGGGAAGCCATGGAGACATTCAACGTCACTCCGGTGCGTGCGCATTCCGCAGGTCCCGGGGGGAACACGTCACCCATGCTGCAATCTCCCGGGGAGCCGGCCCCGCCTTCGCGTAAGTACCTGGTCCGCGATCGCATCTTCGGCATCGGTGACGACTACTGGATCGAGGACGAGCACGGGCGGCACGCCTTCCTCGTCGACGGCAAGGCGCTGCGGCTGCGGGAGACCTTCGAGCTGAAGGACCCCGAGCGGCGGGTGCTGATCACCATCCGCAAGAAGATGCTCAGCCTGCGCGACACGATGACCATCGAGCGGGACGACCGGCCGCTGGCCACGATCAAGCGCAAGCGGCTCTCGCTGCTGCGCAACCACTATCGCGTCGAGCTGGTGGACGGCACCGAACTCGATGTCAGCGGCAAGATCCTCGACCGGGAGTTCGCGGTCGAGTACGAGGGGGAGCTGCTCGCCGACATCTCACGTCGCTGGCTGACCGTGCGGGACACCTATGCGGTCAGCGTCGTGCGGGAGGACGCGGATCCGGCGCTGCTCATCGCCATCGCGGTCTGTGTGATCCGGCTGGCGGAGCGGGAGCGCGGCGAGGACTGAGAAGCGGGCGTTCCGCCCCGCGGTGCACCCCTCTGCGGCCGGGGCACATCGGCCTACGATGGTCACCCGAAAGCACTGCCGGGGTGCCCGTGCGCAGCGTAACTTAACTGCACAGACAGCAGCCCGCGTACGAACCGTCCGAGGGGTCCCGTGACCGTCCATCCCAGCCTTCAGTCCTCCGTCGATGCCTGGACTCACTCCATAGAAGCGATAACCGAGCTGGTGACTCCGCTCGTCGAGGGCGAGTGGAACCGGGCGACGGGCCTGCCAGGATGGTCCGTGCGCGATGTCGTCTCCCATGTCATCGGCCTGGAATGCGAAATGCTGGGCGACCCGCGACCGATCCACACGCTGCCGCGCGATCTCTACCACGTCCGCAGCGAGTCGGCGCGGCGTATGGAGGTGCAGGTCGACGTCCGCCGGCACCACACCGCGCCGGAGATGCTCAGCGAACTCGAGTACACCGTCATCCGCCGCTCCCGGCAGCTGCGTAACGAGTCCCGTCAGCCGGACGCCGTGGTGCGCAGCCCGCTCGGTGAGGACCGTTCCCTGGAATTCGTCCTCCAGCAGCGGGCATTCGATGTCTGGGTACATGAGCAGGACCTGCGCCGGGTGCTCGGCAAGCCCGGCAACCTCGACTCCCCCGGCGCCCATGTGACGCGCGATCTGCTGGTGAAGGCGCTGCCCGGCATCGTCGCCAAGAGGGCCCAGGCACCGGCCGATTCGGCAGTGGTCTTCGACATCAGCGGGGCACTGGAGTTCCTGCGCACGGTCCGTCTCGACGCCCAGGGCAACGCCACGATCGACGGCAGTGTCTCGCTCGGCCCGACCGTGACGCTCGCCCTGGACTGGGACACCTTCCACCAGCTGGCCTGTGGCCGGGTCCGTGCGGCGGCCGTCGCCGAGCAGATCAAGATCGACGGGGACCGCGAGCTGGCCGACGCGGTCCTGGCCAACTTCGCCGTCACGCCGTAGCGGCGGCCCGGCCGGCGAAGAACCGGCCGACTTCCCTCACCCCCACCGGCCGGCCGGCGCGCGGGGAGTGGGTCCCGGAGCGAGCTGTTTCACGTGAAGCCGCGCTGTCCGTTTCACGTGAAACGGGCCCGCCCGACGGCCAGTTGACCGTCCGGCGTCACGCCGGAACGTGCACCGCCTCGACCCGGCTGACCACCAGCCGTTCGCGCTCGCGGCGTACCGCACGCCGGCGCAGCCGCAGCATCTGCGAGACACCGAGCGCCTCCACCACGAAGAGCGAGGCGAAGGCGATCCGGTAGTTGTCGCCGGTGGCGTCCAGCAGGACCCCGATGGCGAACAGGGTCGTCATCGAGGCGGTGAAGCCGCCCATGTTGACGATGCCGGAGGCGGTGCCCAGGCGCTCGGGCGGATTGGCGGGCCGCGCGAAATCGAAGCCGATCATCGAGGCGGGACCGCAGGCACCCAGCACCGCGCAGAGCGCGATCAGCAGCCCCATCGGCGCATGGTCGCCCGGCCAGCTCAGGACGATCGCCCACATCAGCGCCGTGGCGAGGACCGTGCTCAGGGCCAGCGGCATCCGGGCCGCGTGATGGCGGGCGATGACCTGGCCGTAGATCAGACCCACCGCCATGTTGGAGAGCACCACCAGGGTGAGCAGTTCACCGGCGGTGCCGCGGGACAGCCCCTCGGCCTCGACGAGGAACGGCAGGCCCCAGAGCAGCAGGAACACCATCGCGGGGAACTGGGTGGTGAAGTGCACCCACATGCCCAGCCGGGTGCCGGGCTCACGCCAGGACTCGGCGATCTGCCGGCGGACGAAGCCCGGACCGGAGTGCTCGGCGGAGGGTGGCGGCGGGGCGAAGCCCTCCGGGTGGTCCTTGAGGAACACCAGCAGCACGATCAGCACGACGATGCCGCCGGCGGCACTGGAGAGAAAGGTCGGGGTCCAGCCGAAGCTGTGCAGGAACCGGGCGAGGACGAGCGTGGAGACCAGGTTGCCCGCCATGCCGACCAGCGCGGCGATCTGCGCGATCATCGGGCCGCGGCGGGCCGGGAACCACCGGGAACCCAGCCGCAGCACGCTGATGAACGTCATGGCGTCCCCGCAGCCGAGCAGCGCACGGGAGCCGAGCGCCATGGCGTACGACGAGGAGAGCGCGAAGCCGAACTGGCCGACGGTGTAGAGCACCACGCCGAGGGTCAGCACCTTCTTGGCACCGAGGCGGTCGACCAGCAGCCCGACGGGAATCTGCATCCCCGCGTACACCAGCAGCTGCAGGATGGAGAAGGTCGACAGCGCCGAGGCGTTGATGTGGAAGCGCTCGGCGGCGTCCAGACCGGCCACACCGAGGCTGGTGCGGTAGGTGATGGCGACGAAGTAGACCGCGACGCCGATGCCCCAGACGGCTATGGCCCTGGAGCCGCCGGGCGGGTCCGCGGGCAGCAACCGGGCGCCGCCGCCTATGCCGGAACCGCCGGCCCCGTCGGCACCCCCCGTGCCGGCGCTCATCGCACATCCCCCTGCGCGAGGTGACGGACCCAGCTGACGTGGCGCTGCACGACGTCGGTCGCGGCCTCCGCGTCCCCGGCCCGCAGCGCCTCCAGGATCTCCGCATGCTCGGAGATGTTCTTGGCGATCCGGTCCGGGTGGGCATGCATCACCGCGACGCCCATCCGCAACTGCCGGTCGCGCAGCTGCTCATAGAGACGGTCCAGGATCTGATTGCCGGCGCTGCGCACGATGGCGGCGTGGAAGGCACGGTCGGTGACGGAGACGGCGGCCAGATCGCCGGCGGCGGCCTGCTCCCGCATCGTCTCCAGCAGCTCGGTCAGCTCGCCGATCAGTGCCTCGTTCGCGGGCACCGCCTTGGCCGCGGCGTGCTTCTCCACCAGCAGCCGGGTCTCGACGACATCGGCGATCTCCTGCGCGGAGACCGGCAGCACCAGCGCACCCTTCTTGGGATAGAGCTTGATCAGCCCCTCGACCTCCAGCCGCAGCAGCGCCTCCCGCACCGGGGTCCGTGAGACCCCGACGGCCTCGGCCAGTTCGCCCTCGGTGAGCAGCATCCCGCCCTCGTAGCGGCGGTCCAGGACGGCGTCCTTGATATGCGCATAGACCCGCTCGGCGGCGGGCGGCTGTTTGGCGGCGGACTCCCGGACAGGGGCGGTGGGCGCGGAGGCGGAAGGCATGCACACATGATAGATACAACAGGTATACGTGCGAAACCTCGGTCCGCGATACGGACATGTCCTGCCTGGCCGGGCGGACCGGTCCCCGCAGCCACCCGCCGCCCCCGCTCCGCACCCCGGTCCTCCGCCTGGGCGGGGTACACCTCATGACGGACCGGGCCCGTTCGCCTCCGCCCTCCCCCGCAAGAAACGGGGGCGCCTGCCACACCGCCCGGGACCACCCCCAGGCCGGGGACGATGTCCTGGTCAGCGGCCCGGCTGCGCCTGGCTATCCGGTCGTGGACCGAGGTGCCGACCGTGAGCGGCGCGCGGTCGGCGGCATTCCGCTTTCCCCTGGCGGGCCCGGCCCCTGCCGGAAGGCAGACCACAGGCGGATGCCGTGTCCACCTCAGGACTGACACGAGTCCGTACCTGCCGCGTACGGAGGGGCGCGCATCTCATGGGTGAATAGAGGCAGGGAGCCGGGGAGGCTCCGACAGCCAAGGGGAGTGGACCATGCAGCCCAGGACGAACGCCGGCCGCCGTACGCGGAACACCGTCGTCGTGGCCCTGATCGTGGCCGGCCTGTGGGCCGGCGTCACCCTGACCCGCGGCGCCGCCCGCGCCGAGGAATCCGGCACGAACGGCCCGGTGGGACACTTCAGCCGCGCGGTCCAGCTCATCCACGGCTGACCACCGGCCCGGACCGCTCGCTACCCCGTCCGCGGCTCCCCGCGATAGGTCCCGAACGACCAGCGGTTGCCCTCGGGATCGCGCGCGCCGAAGCCCCGTGAGCCGTAGTCGGTGACCGCCGGCTCATCGGTGATCTCCGCGCCGGCCGCGGTGGCGCGGGCGTACAGCTCGTCGGGGTGATCGGTGACGACATAGGCCCCGAAGGTCCCCGGCCGCAGCGGCCAGTGGTCATCCTTCTCGTCCCCGGCGGAGCCGAGCATGATGCCGCCGCCCTCCGGCCAGGAGAGCTGGGCGTGCGCGATGCGCTCACCCTCGCCGGGGATGACCTCGGTCTCCTCGAAGCCGAACGCATCGACCAGGAACCGGATCAGCGCACGGGCATCGCGAGCCCGCAGCGTCGGCCATACCTGCGGCGCGGGTGTGGTGTCGGACATGATCGCCGGACCTCCTGCCTCGGATGGGCGGCCCCTGGCAGGCCACTGACCTCAGCTTCCTCGCAGCGCCCCGGCTGGAACCTTTCGGAACTCCTCGGCGAGCCTTTCGCGGACGTGCGGCCGCGGAGCCCGGACGGGGCCCGGGCGGCGTTTCACGTGAAACGCCGCGTCGCACCGCCCGGCCCCGCGTCTCGGCTCATCCCCAGGTGATCAGCCGCTTGGGCCGTTCCAGCACCGCGGCGATATCGGCGAGCAGCTTGGAGCCCAGCTCGCCGTCGATGAGGCGATGGTCGAAGGACAGCGCGAGGGTGGTGACCTGACGCGCCTTCACCTTGCCCTTGTGGACCCACGGCTGGAGCTTGACCGCGCCGAAGGCGAGGATCGCCGACTCCCCCGGGTTGAGGATCGGCGTACCGGTGTCGACGCCGAAGACGCCGACGTTGGTGATGGTGACCGTGCCGCCGGACATCGCCGCAGGGGAGGTCTTGCCGTCGCGGGCGGTGGCGACCAGGTCGCCCAGTTCCGCGGCGAGCTGGGGGAGCGTCTTGGATCCGGCGTCCTTGATGTTCGGGACGATCAGCCCGCGCGGGGTGGCCGCCGCGATCCCGAGATTGACGCCGTCCTTGTAGACGATCTCCTGGTTCACCTCGTCCCAGGCCGCGTTGACCTCCGGGTGGCGCCTGAGGGCGACCAGGAGGGCCTTGGCGACGAGCAGCAGGGGGTTGACCCGCAGCCCCGCCATGTCCGGGTCCTGCTTGAGCTCCTGGACGAGCTTCATCGTGCGGGTCACATCGACGGTGATGAACTCCGTGACATGCGGCGCGGTGAAGGCGCTGGCGACCATCGCCTGTGCGGTGGCCTTGCGTACGCCCTTGACCGGCACCCGCCGCTCGCCGCCGGCGGTCCCGGCCGGGACCGCAGCCGGGGCCACGGCCACCGGCCCGGGGGTGGCGGCCACGGACGGCGCCGCTGCCGGTGCGGCGGCGGCATGCACATCCTCGCGGGTGATGATGCCCTCCGGCCCGGTCGGCGCGATCGTCGCCAGGTCGATACCGAGGTCCTTGGCGAGCTTGCGCACCGGCGGCTTGGCCAGCGGACGGCCGCCGGCCACCGCTCCTGCGACCGGGACCACGGGAGCGGGAGGTGCGGCGGGCACGGGCACCGGGGTGACCATCGGCACGGGCGTGGCCCGCCCGTTCAGCTCCGCCTGGAGCGCGGCGCCCGCGGACTCCGGCTGGGCCGGCACCGCGGGCTGCTTGCGTGCCCGGCGCTTGGTCGAGGACGGCGCGGCGCCGTAGCCGACCAGCACCGCCTGACGGCCCTGCGGCTCGGCGTCCTCCTCGGCGGACGGCGCGGCCTCCTGCGGTGCGTCCGCCGCCGGCGCCGCGGCGGGCCCGGCTCCGGGGTCGGTGTCCACCGAGATGATGACGGTGCCGACATCGACGGTGACGCCCTCGCCGAAGTTCAGCTCGTGCACCACCCCGTCGTAGGGAATGGGCAGTTCGACGGCCGCCTTGGCGGTCTCGACCTCACAGACGACCTGGCCGTCGGCGACGGTGTCGCCCGGCTGGACGTACCACTTGAGGATCTCGGCCTCGGTGAGCCCCTCGCCCACGTCGGGCATCTTGAACTCGCGGAAGCGCTGAGTGCGGGCGGGACTTGCAGTCATGGTCACGAACTCTCCTCAAACCCTCAGTACGCCAACGCACGGTCAACGGCGTCGAGCACCCGGTCCAGCCCCGGAAGGTACTCGTCCTCCAGACGGGAGGGCGGATACGGGGAGTGGAAACCGCCGACCCGCAGAACCGGAGCCTCCAGGTGGTAGAAGCACCGCTCGGTGATCCGGGCGGCGATCTCCGCACCTGCGCCGAAGAAGACCGGGGCCTCGTGGACGACGACCAGCCGGCCGGTCTTCTCCACCGACGACTGCACGGTGTCGAAGTCGATCGGGGAGAGCGAGCGCAGGTCGACGACCTCGACCGACTTGCCCTCCTCCGACGCGACCTTGGCGACGTCCAGGCAGACCTTCACCATCGGGCCGTAGGCGGCCAGCGTGAGGTCGGCGCCGCTCTGCGCGATCCGGGCCTTGTGCAGCGGGTCCGGGATCGACTCGGTGTCCAGCCGCGACTTGTCGTGGTAGCGGCGCTTGGGCTCGAAGTAGATGACCGGGTCGTCTCCGGCGATGGCCTGCTGGAGCATCCAGTAGGCATCGGAGGAGTTCGAGGGGGTGACGATCTTGAGGCCCGCGACATGCGCGAACAGCGCCTCGGGGGACTCGGAGTGGTGCTCGACCGCGCCGATGCCGCCCGCGTACGGGATGCGGATGACGACCGGCACCTTGACCTTGCCCAGCGCGCGGGCGTGCATCTTCGCGAGCTGGGTGACGATCTGGTCGTAGGCGGGGAAGACGAAGCCGTCGAACTGGATCTCGACGACCGGGCGGTAGCCGCGCAGGGCCATGCCGATCGCGGTGCCGACGATGCCGGACTCGGCGAGCGGGGTGTCGATCACCCGGTCGTCGCCGAAGTCCTTCTGCAGGCCGTCGGTGACGCGGAAGACGCCGCCGAGCTTGCCGACGTCCTCACCCATGACGAGGACCTTGGGGTCGGCCTCCATGGAGGCACGCAGCGATTCATTGATCGCCTTGGCAATGGTGATCTTCTCGAAGACGGCCATGGTCAGTTCCCCTCCGCGGCGGCGTCGGCATCGACGAACGACGCCTGGTAGGCGGCGAACTGCGCGCGCTCCTCATCGACGAGCGCATGCCCGTCGGCATAGACATTCTCGAAGATCGCCATGTCGTCCGGGTCGGGCATGGCACGGACCGCGTCGCGGACCCGCTTGCCCAGGGCGTCGCTCTCCTTGTCGATCGAGGCGAGGTAGGCCTCGTCGACGATGCCCTCGGACTCCAGGTAGGTCCGCAGCCGCAGGATCGGGTCCTTGGCCTCCCAGGCCTCCCGCTCCTCGTCCGCCCGGTACTTCGTCGGGTCGTCGGAGGTGGTGTGGGCACCCATGCGGTAGGTGAACGCCTCGATGAGCATCGGGCCCTGGCCGGTGCGCGCCCGCTCCAGCGCCGCCCGGGTCACCGCCAGACAGGCCAGTACGTCATTGCCGTCGACCCGTACACCGGGGAATCCGAAGCCGCGGGCGCGCTGGTAGAGCGGCACCCGGGTCTGCTTCTCGGTGGGCTCGGAAATCGCCCACTGGTTGTTCTGGCAGAAGAACACGACCGGGGCGTTGTAGACCGCGGAGAACGTGAAGGATTCCGCGACATCTCCCTGGCTGGACGCACCGTCACCGAAATACGCGATGACCGCGGAATCCGCGCCGTCCTTCTGCACCCCCATCGCATAGCCGGTCGCGTGCAGCGTCTGCGAACCGATGACGATGGTGTAGAGGTGGAAGTTGTTGGTGTTGGGGTCCCAGCCGCCGTGATTGACGCCGCGGAACATGCCCAGCAGATTCGTCGGGTCGACGCCGCGGCACCAGGCCACGCCGTGCTCCCGGTAGGTCGGGAAGACGTAGTCGTCGTCGCGCAGCGCGCGGCCGGAGCCGATCTGGGCGGCCTCCTGGCCCAGCAGCGAGGCCCACAGGCCCAGCTCGCCCTGGCGCTGGAGGGTGGTCGCCTCGGCGTCGAACTTCCGCGTCAGCACCATGTCGCGGTAGAGACCGCGCAGCTCGTCGGGGGACAGGTCGATCGAGTAATCGGGATGCTCGACCCGCTCCCCTTCGGGGGTCAGCAGTTGTACGAGCTGATCCTGCTCCGCCTGCTCGGTCCGGCCGGAATTCCGGTCCTGGGCCGGGGACGCCTTCTTGGCCGGCGTCGCCTTTTTGGCGGCGGTGCGCTTGCTGCTGCCGCGGGTGTTTTTCCGCTGCGCAGTGCCTTCCACGGTCACGTGCTGCTCCTCCGTCTGTCCGGCCCCCGGGGTCCGCCGGTGGCCGTATTGCGGCTCACCCGGTATCCGATACGGCGCACGGGGTGTGTGCGATCGCGGCCCGGCTCCGGGTGGAACAAAGCTCCCGGACAGTGGCCTGCTCATTGCACGTTACCCATTGTCAAAGCCGAAGTGGAAACGGCGCTGACCTGCGATTTTGCTTGGATTTCCAAGTAAATCGCTAAGGCTTGGAACAACTCCTGGTCACAGCGTTGCAGGCCGCCGGGACAACGGCACGTTATATCGGTGACCTGGAGCACGGGAAGACTTGATGTGTGAGACTGGGGTCGTGCGCGAAGACGGAAAAATCACGGTATTCCTGCTCGATGACCACGAAGTTGTCCGGCGTGGCGTCCACGAAATGCTCTCGGTCGAGGACGACATCGAGGTGGTCGGCGAGGCGGGTACGGCGGCAGATGCCCTGGTCAGGATCCCGGCGACCCGCCCGGACGTGGCGGTGCTCGATGTCCGGCTGCCCGACGGGAGCGGTGTGGAGGTCTGTCGCGAGATCCGTTCGCAGGATGAGGACATCAAATGCCTGATGCTCACCTCGTTCGCGGATGACGAGGCCCTCTTCGATGCGATTATGGCCGGTGCGTCCGGATACGTCCTCAAGGCCATTCGGGGCAACGAACTCCTCTCCGCGGTGCGCGATGTGGCGGCCGGGAAGTCCCTGCTCGACCCCGTGGCCACCGCCCGGGTGCTGGAGCGGCTGCGCGACGGCAGCACCACCAAGGGTGACGACCGGATGGCGAACCTCACCGACCAGGAGCGCCGGATTCTCGATCTGATCGGCGAAGGGCTGACCAACCGCGCGATCGGCGAAAGGCTGCATCTCGCCGAGAAAACGATCAAGAATTATGTCTCCTCCCTGCTGTCCAAGCTCGGCATGGAACGGCGCTCCCAGGCCGCCGCGTATGTCGCGCGCATGCAGGCGGAACGGCACTGACACAGCCCAGGGGGTGAGACGGACGCCTCGCCCGGCTCATGGTGATTCAGGACCATTGACCCCGCCGCACGGGGCTGCTGGCCCCTACGTGCCGGTCGTTTCCGCCCGGCAAGGTGGTCCCATGCCCACCGACAACTACCGTGCCATCGAGCTGCTGAGCCGCACGCCGTACGGGCGCGTCTCCGCCAGTCGGCGGGCACTGCCCTTCACCACCGTCGCCCGGCACCTCGTCCTCGACGGACGACTGGTGCTGCGGCTGCACCAGGGCTACGACTACCACCAGGCCCTGGACGGCAGCGTGGTCGCCTACGAAGCCGACAACGTCAACAGCGGCGAGAACGACACCTGGTCGGTGCAGTTCACCGGCACCGCCCGGGTCGTCGAGCCCACCCCCGTCGAGCGGGAGCTCTTCGGCCGCACGCCCCTGCTGGCCGACGGCGTCCCCTTCGCCCCGGTGTTCCTGCGCATCGAGCCGGAGTTCGTGACCATGCACTGCCTCAGCGACGTGCCGGCCTTCCGGGGCGCGCACTCTGTGTGAGGCTCTCCGGCGCGCCCGCTCCGACGGATGCCGTTGATCTAACATCTGGTGGGTGCTGCGCTCATCTGTAGTCCGGACGGCGGCGACGCCCGACAAAGACACCCTCGGAGCCCTGCTCCGCCACTACACCGGCGCCGGCGCGCCGCTGTCCTGTGAGCCCGTCGCCGAGGGTCTGCTCAACCACGGCTACTTCCTCGCCACCACCCGCGGCCGCTACTTCCTCAAGCATCACCTCGACGGCGACCACGCCGCGCTCACCCGCCAGCACCGCGCCACCCGCCGGCTCGCCGCGCTCGGCCTGCCGGTCGCGCCGCCCCTCGCCGACGCGGACGGCCGCACCGTCACCGTCCTCGACGGCCGCTGCTACGCCCTGCACCCCTGGGTCGAGGGCCGGCACCTCGGCGGCGCGGCGCTGACCCGCGGCCAGTCCCGGCGGCTGGGCGCGCTGCTCGGGCTGGTCCACACCGCCCTGGCGCAGGTCATGGCCGACGAGCCGCATCCGCCGCGGCCGCCCTGCACGGACGCCGGCGCCGACCCGGAGCGGACCTTCGAGACGATCGAGGACCTGCTGGCCCTGGCCCGTGGCGCCCGTCCGCGCACCAGCTTCGACGAACTCGCCGAGCACCGTCTGCTGGAGCGCCGGGCCCTGCTGGCCGAGCAGGCGCACCACCGCCCGGCGCCCGGTGCCGAGCCCCCGGCGGGCTGGGTGCACGGCGACTTCCACCCGCTGAACGTCCTCTACCGCGGCGCGGAACCGACCGCGATCGTCGACTGGGACCGGCTGGGCGTCCAGCCGCGCGCCGAGGAGGCGGTCCGGGCCGCCGCGATCTTCTTCGTGCGCCCCTGCGGGACCCTGGACCTGGCCAAGGTGGCGGCGTACGCGGGCGCCTACCGCAGCGCCTGCGGAGCCGGCGCCGGGGAGCTCGCCGCGGCCGTCCACCGGGTGTGGTGGGAGCGGCTGAACGACTTCTGGATGCTCACCTGGCGCTACCAGCTCGGCGACCGCCGCACCGACCCCCAGTTCCCGGCGGCGGCCGCGCTGGCCGTGTGGTGGACCCGCGAGTACCGGGCCGTACGGAACGCCTTCACCCGCTGAACCGCGGCGGGGCGCCGGTCAGCCGGCCGGGCCGAGCGTCGAGCCGGCGTCCGTGCCGGTGCCGGTGGTGGTCCCGCTGTCCGTGCCGGTGGTCGTGCCGCCGTCGCTCGTGCCCCCGTTCGAGGTGCCCCCGTCGGCGGTCCCGCCGTCCGCGGTGCCGCCGTTCGCCGTCCCACCCGTGGAGTCGGTGGGCGGCTCGGACGTCGGGGGTTCCGACGACGGCGGCTCGGAGGTGGGCGGCTCGGACGTCTTGGGCGTGCTGGGCTGCTGCGGCGGCGGATTGCTGTACGTGCCGCCGTCACCGCCCGTGGTGCCGGGGTCGGTCGCCGGGGTGCTCGGCTCGTCCGTCTGCGGCTCGTCCGTCTTGTCGTCCTTGGACGGCGACGGGGATTGCGTCGCGGGGGTTTCCTTCTTCTTGTCCTGGCCGCTGGTGTTCTGCAGCGCGAAGGCCACACCCACCGCGATGGCGATCACCGCGAGCGCCGCGATCAGCCAGATCTTGCCGCGGCCGCCGCCCCGGGCGGACCGGGGACCACCGTCGAAGCCGCCGTCGTCGTCCCGCATGCCGGATGTGAAGATCGGCTGCGCCGTGGTCTGGCCGGTGTCGGGGTGCGGCAGCGCCGTGGTGGCCGCGGCGCCCATGGCCCCGGTGTGACCGCCCTCGTGCAGGGCGACCGGGCCGGTGTTCCAGGTGCCGGTGTGACCGCCCTGCTCGTGCAGCATCTGCAGCGAGTACTGGACCAGGCCGCGCATCTCCTCGGCGGACTGGAACCGGTCGTCGGGGTCCTTGGCCAGCGACCGCATGACCAGGCCGTCCAGCTCCGGCGGCACCGCGTCGGCGACCTCGGACGGCGCCACCGGCATGTCCTGGACATGCTGGTAGACGACCGACAACGGTGTCTCGCCGGTGAACGGCGGCCGCAGCGTGAGGAGTTCGTAGAGCAGACAGCCGGTGGCGTAGAGGTCGGAGCGGGTGTCGACGGTCTTGCCGAGCGCCTGCTCCGGGGAGAGGTACTGGGGCGTTCCCATGACCATGCCGGTCTGGGTCATGGTCGACTGGGCGCCGTGCAGGGCACGGGCGATGCCGAAGTCCATGACCTTGACGGCGCCGCTGTTGGTGATGATCACGTTCGCGGGCTTGATGTCACGGTGCACGATGCCGTGCTGGTGGCTGTAGGCCAGCGCCTCCAGCACCCCGGAGACGATGATCAGCGCCTGGTCCGCCGGCGGGGCGTCGGCGTTGAGCAGCAGATCGCGGATGGTGTGGCCCTCGACCAGCTCCATCACGATGTACGGCACGGTGTTGCCGCCGACCAGATCCTCGCCCGAGTCGTAGACCGCCACGACCGCGTGGTGGTTCAGCCCGGCCACGGACTGTGCCTCACGCGTGAAGCGGGCCTTGGAGACCGGGTCCTCGGCCAGGTCGGAGCGCAGCAGCTTGACGGCGACGGTGCGGCCAAGACGTACGTCCTCGGCCGCGAACACCTCCGCCATACCGCCGCGGCCGAGCCGTCGCGTGAGCCGGTAGCGGCCGTCGCCGACCAGCCCGCCGTTGCCCCACATCTCCGGTGCGTCGGGGATATTGGAGCCGGTGGCGTCAGGATCGGACGGGCCCTGGGGGCTCTGCGTCGGTGCCATCGGTCCTCGCCGTCGAATCGATCCGCATGAGAGCGGTAGGGTCATCGGTCTTCGCTAGAGCACGCTACAGGTTCCGCGGCATCCACCGGTCCGTCGTGGACAGGCCGGGAAACCGGCCGGAAGCCAATGAGGGCACGTTCACCAGGGACGATCCGGTGCCGAAATCGTCTGGACGCCGTGATGGGATCTTGCGCATCTGGTCACGGAACGGGCACACAGCTTGACGTGTCCGGGCCCTGCGGCAGACTTGGCTGCGGAATTCCAGATTTTGATCACTATCCGTACGGGATAGTGCGCGCGTAGGGGGAAGCGGAACGATGAGCCAGGACGGCGCTCAAGGCCAATTCGAGGGCCGTTCGGTCGGCGGGGGACGTTACCAGCTTCGTGATCTTCTTGGGGCGGGCGGCATGGCCTCCGTGCACCTCGCCTACGACAGCGTGCTCGATCGCGAGGTCGCGATCAAGACCCTGCACACCGAGCTCGGCCGCGAGCAGGCCTTCCGTGAGCGCTTCCGCCGTGAGGCGCAGTCCGTGGCGAAGCTCACGCACACCAACATCGTCTCGGTCTTCGACTCCGGCGAGGACGAGCTCGACGGCGGCATGGTGCCGTACATCGTCATGGAGTACGTCGCGGGCCAGCCGCTGCGCTCCGATCTGGACACCGACGTCGCCCAACATGGCGCGATGCCGACGGAAAAAGCCCTGAAGATCACGGCCGATGTGCTCGCCGCGCTCGAGGTCAGCCATGAGATGGGCCTGGTCCACCGGGACATCAAGCCCGGCAACGTGATGCTGAACAAGCGCGGCGTCGTCAAGGTCATGGACTTCGGCATCGCCCGGGCCATGCAGTCCGGCGTGACGTCGATGACGCAGACCGGGATGGTTGTCGGCACCCCGCAGTACCTCTCGCCCGAGCAGGCGCTGGGCCGCGGTGTGGACGCCCGCTCCGACCTCTACTCCGTCGGCATCATGCTCTTCGAGCTGGTGACGGGCCAGCTGCCGTTCGACGCGGACTCCCCGCTCGCCATCGCCTACGCCCACGTCCAGGAAGAGCCCCCGGTCCCGTCGAGCATCAACAGCGCGCTGCCGGCGGCCGTGGACGCGCTGGTGGCCCGGGCGCTGAAGAAGAACCCCAACGAGCGGTTCCCCACCGCTGAGGCGATGCGGGACGAATGCCTGCGGATCGTCGGGTCCGGACAGTCCGGTGCGACGCCGCTGATCATCGGTGGCGGCCCGCCGGCCCGCACGAGCGGTTCCTCGGTCTCCTCCGCGGTGTTCCCCACCGCTTCCGGCGCCCCGCACACCCCGGCCCCGCCGAGCGTGCAGCAGCCGTATCAGCCGACCCAGGCGGCCGGTTTCGGGCCGTCGACGCCCCCGCCGCCGAACAACGCCTATCCGACGCCCACGCCCGGTCCCATCCCTGCGCCGTACACCACGGGCGGGTTCCAGCCGCCGCCGGCGTACACCCCGCCGCCCCCGCCCGTGACGGCCTCGATGCCGCCGGCCGGCGGCCCGGGCGGCCGCAAGAGCAACTCCGCGGTGATCGTCGTCTCGGCGATCGTCGGTGTGGTCGTGGTCACCGCGATCGCGATCGGTATCGGTCTGAGCGCCGGCTCCAGCGAGGACAACGGCGGGGATGTGACCCCGACCTCGACGTACTCGCCGTACTCCTCGCCCACCGAGAGCGTCCGGCCCGAGGACAAGACGGCGACGATCCTGACGTCCGACTGCACCAGCCCGACCAAGAGCTACAGCGACAAGGGCAAGATCCTCGTTCCGTCGTTCCGCTTCAAGAACCTGGACTCGGTGAAGAAGTGCATCGAGGCGGCGGGCTGGAAGTACAAGATCGTCAAGGAAGAGGACAGCTCGATCTGGGGCAAGAACACCGTCACGGATCAGACCCCGGCCGCCATCAGCTGGTGGTACCCGAGCAAGAGCGACACCATCGAGCTGACCGTCTCGACCGGCCGCAGCGGCTGACGGCACGCAGCCCACGGGTCCCCGGAGCCTGAGAAGGGGCCGGCACGCGCACTGCGTGCCGGCCCCTTCCGACCGTCTCGGTGCGGAACGCCGGCGGCCCGGCCGGCGTTCTGGGGAATTCCCTAGAGATACGGGCCCGAGCGGGCGCCGCCCTGACCGGGCTGGCCTTCCTCGCCGTCCATCGACACGGCGCCGGGCGGCAGCGCACGGCGCATCGACTCCAGCTGGGCACGGGCCGCCATCTGCTGGGCGAACAGCGCGGTCTGGATGCCGTGGAACAGGCCCTCCAGCCAGCCCACCAGCTGGGCCTGGGCGATCCGCAGCTCCGCCTCCGTCGGCACCGACTCATGGGTGAAGGGCAGCGACAGCCGCTCCAGCTCCTCGACCAGCTCGGGTGCCAGGCCGTCCTCCAGCTCCTTGACCGAGCTGGAGTGGATCTCCTTGAGCCGGACCCGGCTCGCCTCGTCGAGAGGCGCGGCCTTCACCTCTTCCAGCAGCTGCTTGATCATGCTGCCGATGCGCATGACCTTCGCAGGCTGTTCGACCATGTCCGTCACCGGCGTCTCGCGGGGCTCATCGCCGTTGTCCCCGCCACCGGAGCCGGCGCTGCCGAGCGCCATGCCGTCCGGGCCGACAACCAGGACGTGCGGGTTCTCCTGCGACCGTTCGTTCATCGGCATATCCATGCCGCCATTCTCTCGCACAAGGGGTTATGAACGGTGGTGCCCCCTGGAGAAGGTGATCCACCCTTCTGAGGAGATCCGGCTGTCACGGTTTCACGTGAAACAAGCGGTTCCCGGCCGTTTCACGTGAAACCGCAGGCGTCAGCTACGGCGCAGCCGCAGGGCGAAGAAGGCCAGCCCCAGGCCGGTGAGGGCAAGGCCGGCGCCCATCGGCAGAACCCGCTCCACCGGGGCTGCCGGCGTTTCCAGGGCGTTGGGGCCGCCCGTCGCGGCCGCTTCGCCGTCCGCGCCGTCCGGTACGGAGCCGCCGTCCTTCTTCGGGATGGCGGGCGGAAGCGGCGGCAAGCTCTCGTAGGAGCGCACCAGGCGCCGGTCGGCGACGTTGTGCCGGTGCGAGGCCGCCGACCCCGCCGGAGCGGCCGCCGCACGGGATGCGGACGCCGAGGGCTTGTGGTGCTTCCGCGCCGGCGTGTGCCGGCCGGGCTGGGCGTGCGCACGGTCGGCGCCGGGCGGGCCCGGAGGACCGGGCGGCCCGTGGTGCCCTCGCCGGGAGAGGTCCCTGCCCCCGTCATCGGGGCCAGGGAGGCCGAACGGCGGCATCGGACCGAGGAAATCGGGGCCGAACGGGTGATGTGGGTGATGACGCCACTCGCCATGGCCCCACCGCCCGCCGGGGTGATGGTGCGGAGACCGGTGCGGGAAACCCGGGAAGGCGTACGGCAGGCCCGGGATACGGTCCGGCAGCTCGCGCGCGGACGACCCGGAGTGCCCGTGACGCACCCGGCCCCGCCCGTCGGCCGGCGGGGGCCCGGGCGTCAGATCGTCGGCACCGAAACCGTCCGGCCCGAAGTCGTCGGCTCCGTAGTCGTCCCCGCCGTCGTCGTGCTGATCGTCCTGGCGGGCGAGGTTCGACGGGCGGTCGACCGGAGTGGCCCGTCGGTCCGCAGCCACCGCGGAGGTGACGCCCAGAGGAACGGGCAGGACGACAGAGGCCACCAACAGGCCGGTGGCAATGCGCGAACGGAATCCTGGAGCGACCACGTGCCCCTCCCGTGCCGAGCCGTCGAGTGACCCGTCCAGCGTCACATGTGATGAGATTCACGGCATCTCGGACATATCAGGCGGGTTACCCGTCAGGCACGCGGGAGGGGCGGGCGCGCGCCGGGTGATCGTTCCGGTCGGCTCAGACGGTCAGCACGACCTTGCCGACGTGCGCACTCGCGTCCACGACGCGGTGCGCCTCGGCGGCCTCGGCCATGGGGAGCGTGCGGTCCACGATCGGCCGGACCTGACCGTTGGCGATCAGCGGCCAGACGTGCTCCCGTACGGCGGCGACGATGGCCGCCTTCTCGTTCAGCGGGCGGGCACGCAGCCCGGCGCCGGTGATCGCGGCGCGCTTGGCCATCAGCGCGGCGAGATTCAGTTCCGCCTTCACCCCGCCCTGCAGCCCGATGACCGCCAGCCGTCCGCTGACCGCCAGCGCCTTGACGTTCCGCTGCAGATATTTCGCCCCGATGATGTCGAGGATGACGTCCGCGCCCGCGCCGTCGGTGGCCTTGCGGATCTCCTGGACGAAGTCCTGCTCGCGGTAGTCGATGAGGATGTCGGCGCCCAACTCGGCGCAGCGCGCCAGCTTTTCGGGACCGCCCGCGGTGACCGCGACCCGCGCGCCGACGGCCTTGGCGAGCTGGATCGCCATCGTGCCGATACCGCTGGCCCCGCCGTGGACCAGCAGGGTCTCACCGGGCCGCAGGTGCGCGATCATGAAGACGTTCGACCAGACCGTGCAGGTCACCTCGGGCAGCGCCGCGGCCGTGACCAGGTCCAGGCCGGCCGGCACCGGCAGCACCTGCCCGGCCGGGACGGCGACCTTCTCGGCATAGCCGCCGCCCGCGAGCAGCGCGCACACCTCGTCGCCCACGGCCCAGCCGTGCACACCGGGTCCGAGCGCGCTGATCCGCCCGGAGCACTCCAGCCCGGGGTACGGGGAGGAGCCGGGCGGCGGGTCGTAGAAGCCCTGACGCTGGAGCAGATCCGCGCGGTTCACGGCGCTGGCCGCGACCTCGATCAGGACCTCGCCCTCGGCGGGCTGCGGATCGGGCACATCCGCCCAGACAAGTGCTTCGGGGCCACCGGGCTCCGGGATAGTGATCGCTCGCATGGCGCGAGGCTACTCGCCGTGCGCGTGCGGGGCGACGGTGCGGGGGCCACGGATCACCACCGGGCCGGCCTTCCCACCTGCGCAGAGCCCGGCGACCCCGCCGCCCGGGGCACCGGGTACCGCGGGGGCCATGACGGAGCGGTACGGCCGGGACCCGTGAATTCCCGCCGCGCCGGCACGACGGCCACTCCCCTGGGTGACCACCCCTGCATTGCCCCACGACGGCCCCACGGGCGGCGATATCAACAACCCGTGACCGATACGACCGTCCACACCCACGCCGGTACGTGCCCCGCCGTGCCGCCCCGTCCCGGTGCCGGCAGGGGTCACGCCGACACCCTCGGCCGTCCCGGCGGCGCGGCACCACCGCCGGCCACGCGGCGCCACCGCCCACCGCCGTTCCCGGCGACCGCCGTGTGCGCACGAGCGTCGGCATCGCGGACCATGGGAGGTATGTCCCCCTCACAAACCGCCGCAGAGCGGGCCGTTCCCCGAGAGGCGGCCGGATGAGCGACGCGCAGCAACCGCGCCGCAGGCCCGGCAGATTCCCGATCCTGCGCTCGCTCTGGTCGCTTTCCCACGCCGAGGCCAAGGACGACACGGAGGCCGGCCGCTCCATCGTGCTGCCCGCGCAGGGCATGACCCCGCCGCTCCAGCAGGTGCTGCGCCGGCTGCTCATGGCGCTGGCGGTGCTGGCGCTCACCACCCTGCTCGTCTGGCTCGAGCGCGACGGGTACCGCGACAACGCCCACGACGAACTCACCTTCCTCGGCGCGGCCTACTACGCGACGGTCACCCTCTCGACCACCGGCTACGGCGACATCACCCCGGTCAGCGACGGCGCGCGCCTGACCAACATCCTGCTCATCACGCCCCTGCGGGTACTGTTCCTGATCATTTTGGTCGGCACCACACTCGAAGTCCTCACCGCACGCACCCGCCACCAGGTGCGCATCCACCGCTGGAGATCCCGTATGCGAGATCACACCGTCGTCATCGGATACGGGACCAAGGGCCGCCACACCATCGAGACCCTGATCGTCCAGGGCGTCCCCAAAGACCAGATCGTCGTGGTCGATCCGCAGCAGTCCGCCGTGGACGCCGCCAGCAGCGACGGTTTCGTGGCGGTGCACGGAGACGCGACCCGCTCCGACACCCTGACCAGGGCCGAATTGCAGCGGGCCGCACGCGTGGTCGTGGCGACCCAGCGCGACGACACCGCCGCACTCGTCACCCTGACGGCGCGCCAGCTCACCCGGCACGCCACGATCGTGGTGGCGGTCCGGGAGGACGAGAACGTGCCGCTGCTCAAGCAGAGCGGCGCCGACCTCGTCATCACCAGTTCCAGCTCGGCGGGCCGGCTGCTGGGGATGTCGATGGCCAGCCCCAACGTGGGCACCGTCCTGGAGGACCTGCTGACGTACGGGCGCGGGCTCGACCTCGACGAACGGCCGGTGACCCGGAGCGAGGCGGGCCGCTCCCCCCGCGAGCTCGACGATCTGGTCGTGGCGGTCGTACGGGGCCACCGCGTCCTGAATTACACCGACCCGCAGGCCGCCACCCTGGAACTCACCGACCGCGTGATCACCATCCGGCAGGCGGTGCCGAGCGGCTGACCCGCCGGACCGGCCGCATCCGCGCGTGGCCTCCGGGGACGGCAGCGGGCCTATCGCTCCCCCGAGGCGTTCCAGTCCGTCGGCGCATCGGCATCGGGTGTCCAGCCCGCCGACCAGCCCGCCGGCCAGGGAAGTTCCAGGAGTTCGAGCTCGTCTCCGCGCCGCGCGCCGCCGGGCGGGACGACCGCCAGCGCGTCGGCGGCGGCGATCCCGCGCAGCATGGCGGGGCCGTGGAAATGCAGCGGCGCCGCCATCAGGCCGTACCGCTCGTCGTCGCGGTAGGCCACCGGAACGAGCCGGGTGTCGTGCGGATGCCCGTGAACGGCAGCGGCCAGCGGCACACGGTACGGCGGGGCGGGGCGGCGCGCGGCGAGTGCGGACAGCAGGGGCTCGGCGAGCGTGCACAGCCCGGACACCGCCGCGAGGGGGTTGCCCGGCAGGCCGACGAGGTGCCGGCCCGGGGCCAGGCGGGCGAGCAGCATGGGGTGCCCGGGACGGACCGCCACCCCGTCCACCAGCACCTCGGCGCCCAGCCGGCGCAGGGTGGGGTGCACATGGTCGACGGGGCCCGACGCGGTGCCGCCGGTGGTGATCACCACGTCCGCGGTGGATGCCGCGAGAGCGTCGTACAAGGTGCCGGCGTCATCGGCGAGCGGGCGCGCCGCGGCCGTCTCGACGCCCAGCGCATGCAGCCAGGGGGCGAGCATCGGGCCGAGCGCATCACGGATCCGGCCCTCCTCGGGCAGTCCGCGGTCCAGCAACTCGTCGCCCAGGACGAAGACTTCGGCACGCGGCCGGGGATGGGCGGTCAGCTCGTCGTAGCCGGCCGCCGCGGCCAGGCCGAGGACGGCGGGGGTTACCAGGGCGCCGGCCGGCAGCAGCTGGTCGCCGCGACGGCACTCCTGGCCGCGCGGGCGGATGTCCTGGCCGGGCGGCACCGGCCGCGGTGCGTACAGCCGCCGCCCGCCGCCGCTGGGCGCACGGACCTGACCGTGTTCGCTGCGCAGGACGGCGGTGGCGCCGGACGGGACGCGTGCGCCGGTGGCGATCGCGATCGCATGGCCGTCGAGGAGCACGTCGGTGGACGCGTGACCGGCGAGGATGCCGGTCGGGGGGACGGCTTCGGGGGCCTCGGCGGGGTGGTCGAGGCGCCAGGGGCCGGGGCCGGCGACCGCCCAGCCGTCCATCGCCGAGGTGTCGAACGACGGCAGGTCGGTCAGTGCGGTGAGGGGGGCGGCGAGCGTACGGCCGAGCGCCGCGCCGAGCGCCGAGGTGCGCGGCGCGGGCGGCTCGGTCACGGCCCGCCGGGCGATGTCCCGGGCGGTGTGCCAGGGGACGGCGGCGGCAGGGGTGGGGTCTGTGGGGCGGGGGCGGTTGCCGGTGGGGTCGGGGTCGTGGGAGGCGAAGGGATCACCTGGGGCGAACGGGTCGTCGGGCGCGTAGGGGACGTCGGGGGTGCTGGGGACGTCGGGGGTGCTGGGGACGTCGGGGGTGCCGGGGGCGTCGGGGGTGCCGGGGATGTCACCGCCGTCGTCGGCTGTGGTTCCGCGGGCGGTATACGGCACCCGGACGGTCGCGGCCTCGGCGCCGGGGCGTTTGCGCGGCTGCCCCGGGCCGTTGACCAGCGCGAGCGCATCGTCGAACGGGTCGCCGCTGCCGGAGCACCCCTCGTCCGGGGCGGCGCCCGCCGCCCCTCCCACCGTGCCGTCCGGCTGCCCGTCGGTCATTCCGCGGGCTTCGCTTCGTCGCCGCCGGCGGCGCCGCCCGGCCGGGCGGCGCCCTCGGGCTCCTCGGACTCCTCGGCCTCCGCCGCCCAGCGGTGGGCCAGCGCGGCGGCCCGGTCGGACAGCTCCTGCACCTCCCGGCCCTGCCGGCCCGCGGCATAACCGATCAGAAAGGTCGTCAGCGGGGCGGCCGGGCGGGCGACGCCGTGCGCCGCGTCCCGCGCGAGGTCGAGAAGCGCTGCCGTGTCGACATCGAGCTCGATGCCCAGTTCGGCCTTGACTGCGGTGATCCATTCGTCCAGCACGGTGCCATGCTCCCTGATACGGGCACGTGCCGCGCTGATGTCTTCCCAGGTGTCGCAGTCGAAGGAGGCCGTGGACCGGGCGTCCGGGACCCGTACGAGCAGCAACTCGGCCCCCAGGGCGCGCAGCGGCAGTCCGGCCAGGGTGCCGTGCCCGGCCCGCAGCCGCGCCAGCTCGCGGCGCAGTGGACCGGCCCGGTAGGCGGCCACGAGCGGCTGGTCCCGGCCCGAGGCGTCCCGGAGCATCGCCCCGTCGCACGGCGCGTCACCCCCGCCCGGTCCGGGGCCGTCGGCCGTCGCCGTCGCCAGGAGGCGGTGCACGGTCGCGGTGGTCAGGAACGGGAGGTCGGCGGAGAGAACCAGCACCACCGCGGCGGTGGTGTGCCGCAGCCCGGCTTCCAGCGCGGCGAGCGGGCCGCCCCCGGGCGGGTCCTCCAGGGCACGGACGACGGGCCGGACGGTCGGGCGGCTGGGGCCGACGACGACGGTGCGCGCCGCATCGGGGCAGGCGGCGAGCACCCGGTCCAGGAGAGGGCGGCCGCCGACGGACAGCGCGGGTTTGTCCGCCCCGCCGAGCCGCCGGGCCGCACCTCCGGCCAGCACGATGGCGTCGTAGTCGGTGATGTGGTCGTTCACTCCTTGAGTATCGCCAGGGGTACGGGGGTCACACCGCTGCCGGAGCCCCGACGGATGTCAGATCTGCCACAGCGGCACCGATCCCGGCGTCAGCGGGACCGATCCCGCCGTCGGTACGACCGTCGGTACCGCCGTCGGCACCGGTCCCGCCGTTGCCGGCCGGCTCACCCTCGCCGGCCGGCTCACCCTCGTCGGCCGGCTCGCCGTTGCCACCGGCCGCCTGTCGGTCACAGCGTCCGCAGCAGCAGTGCGGGCTGCTCCACGCAGTCGGCCACGAACCGCAGGAAGCCGCCTGCCGTGCCGCCGTCGCACACCCGGTGGTCGAACGTGAGCGAAAGCTGCACGACCTGCCGGACGGCCAACTCACCTTCGTGCACCCAGGGTTTGGCGGCTATCCGGCCGACGCCGAGCATCGCCGCCTCCGGGTGGTTGATGATCGGCGTGGAGCCGTCGACGCCGAAGACCCCGTAGTTGTTGAGGGTGAAGGTGCCGTGCGTCAGCTCGGCCAGGGAGAGCCCGCCGGCCCGGGCGGTTTCCGTGAGCCGGGCGATCTCCGCGGACAGCTCCTCGGCCGTGCGGGTGTGCGCGTCCCGTACGACCGGCACCACCAGGCCACGGTCGGTCTGCGCCGCGAAGCCCAGGTGCACGGCGGGCAGCCGCACGATCTCCTGGGACGTGGTGTCGACGGTGGCATTGAGCTGGGGGAAGCGGGCGAGGGCAGCCGTACTGATCCGGGCCAGCAGGGCGAGCAGCGACACCTTGGGGGCGCCCGCCGCATTCATCGCCCTGCGGGCGGCGAGGAGTTCGGTGGCATCCGCGTCCACCCAGCAGGTCGCCTCGGGGATCTCCCGGCGGCTGCGGCTGAATTTCTCCGCGGCCGCACCGAGCATCCCCTTCAGCGGGATCCGCTCCTCGCCCGGCATGACAGCGGCCTCGGCGGCAGACCCGGCGGCAGACCCGGCGGGCGTCACAGCCCCGACTGCCGACCCGACGGGCGCCACGGCCCCGGGGGCGGGCACGGCACCCGTCAGCTCCCGGTCCCGCTCGCGGATCGCGCACTCCACATCCGTACGCAGAATCAGCCCGTCGCGTCCGGAACCCGTCAACTCATGCAGATCCAGGCCGTGTTCCCGCGCCATCCGGCGCACCAGCGGCGAGATGACGGCCACCGTACGGCTGTCGGCATCTTCCACCCCGGTTCCGGCGGACCCGTTCGCCCCGGTGGTACCGGGGCCCCCGGCCTGCGCCGTCCCCGAGCCACCGGGCCTGTCACCGGCCACCGCGGTCCCGGCCGGTCCGTGCGCCGCCCGTCCCGGCGGCCGCTGTGCTCCGCCGATGGGGCTCGCTCCCCCGGGACGGATCCGGCGCCGCCGGGCCGCCGCCGCAGCCGTGCCGTATCCGACGAGCACATTCCCGGAGCCGGAATCCGCCGCGTCCTGCGCGGACGCACCGGGGGCCGTCGCGGAAGCGGGCGTGGCGGCCGCACCGCCGGGCGCACCGCCCTGTGCCCCCGTCCCGGAGCCCGGCCCCGCGCCCGGACCGGCTCCTGCCAGATCGTCCGGCACGGCCCCCACCGCGACCGTCACCAGCGGGTCGCCGACCGGAACTTCCGTCCCCTCCTCGCCGAAGCGGGCGGTCACCACGCCTCCGTAGGGGCAGGGCACCTCCACCATCGCCTTGGCCGTCTCGACCTCCACCACCGGCTGGTCGATGGCCACCACCTCGCCGACCTCGACCAGCCAGTGCACGATCGTCGCCTCGGTCAGGCCCTCCCCCAGGTCGGGCAGGGTGAATTCGCGGACCACGGCCATCACTCACCACCTCCGTCAGTCCGGTCCGACTCCCACTGGAGGCGGGCGACGGTGTCCAGGATCCGGTCCACGCCCGGCAGATGGTGCCGCTCCAGCATCGGCGGCGCATAGGGAATGTCGAACCCGGCGACGCGCAGTACCGGCGCCTCCAGGTGGTGGAAGCAGCGCTCGGTGATCCGTGCGGCGATCTCCCCTCCGGGACCGCCGAACCCGTTGGACTCATGGACGACCACGGCCCGGCCGGTGCGCCGCACCGAGGCGCAGACCGTGTCATCGTCGAACGGCATCAGCGAGCGCAGATCGACCACTTCCAGGTCCCAGCCCTCGGACCGGGCGGCCTCGGCGGCCTCCATGCAGACCGGGAGCGACGGGCCGTAGGTGATCAGAGTGGCGCTGCTGCCGCGCCGCCGGACCGCGGCGCGCCCCAGGGGGGCGACCTCGGTGGGTGCGTCGGGCGACCAGTCGGCCTTGGACCAGTACAGCCGCTTGGGTTCCAGGAAGACGACCGGGTCGTCGGAGGCGATGGCCGCCCGCAGCAGCCCGTAGGCGTCCTCGACGGTCGCCGGGGTGACGACCTGGAGGCCCGCAGTGGCGAGGTAGTAGGCCTCGGAGGAGTCGCTGTGGTGCTCGACCCCGCCGATCCCGCCACCGTAGGGGACGCGAATGGTCAGCGGCATCGTCAGGGCGCCGCGGGTGCGGTTGCGCATCTTGGCGACATGGCTGATCAGCTGCTCGAACGCCGGGTAGGCGAACGCGTCGAACTGCATCTCGACCACCGGCCGCAACCCGTACATCGCCATGCCGACGGCGGTGCCCAGGATGCCGGCCTCGGCGAGCGCGGTGTCCGTGCAGCGGTCCTCGCCGAACTCCTTGGCGAGACCGTCGGTGACCCGGAAGACACCGCCCAGGGTGCCGACGTCCTCGCCCATGACATGGACGGACGGATCGTCGGCCATCGCGTCGCGCATGGCGCGGGTCAGCGCCTGCGCCATGGTGGCGGGCTTGCGCGCGGTCGCCGGAACGGTGGTCGTCATGGCCTGGCCTCCTCGGCAAAGCCGCCGGCGCCCACCGCGTCCTCGGTGTGTCCGGCGGCCTCGGCGTCCAGTTCGGCGCGCAACTGGGCCGCCTGGGCGCGCAGTTGGCTGGTCTGCTCGGCGAATACGTGGGTGAACAGGTCCATCGGGTCCAGCTCGGGGTCGGCGTTCATCCGCTCCCGGAGGTCGGCCGCCAGCTGCTCGGCGCTCTCCTTGGTGTCGCCGACGAACGCGTCGGTCAGCAGCTCGCGGGCTGCCAGCTCGCGCTCCAGGAGAGCTATCGGGTCGTGCGCCCGCCAGGTCTCGACCTCGGCCGCGCTGCGGTAGCGGGTGGCGTCGTCGGCGTTGGTGTGTGCCTCGATGCGGTAGGTGACGGCCTCGACCAGGGTGGGGCCGCCGCCCCGGCGGGCCCGCTGCACGGCCTCGGTGAGCACCTCGTACATCGCGGGTGCGTCGTTGCCGTCGACCAGGCGGCCCGGCATGCCGTATCCGACCGCCTTGTGGGCGAGGGACGGCGCGGCGGTCTGCTTGGCCAGCGGCACGGAGATCGCGAAGCCGTTGTTCTGGACGAGGAAGACCACCGGCGCCTGCCAGAGGGCCGCGAAATTCAGCGCCTCGTGGAAGTCGCCCTCGCTCGTGCCGCCGTCGCCGACCATCGCCAGCGCCACCACCTCGTCGCCCATGAGGCGGGCGGCGTGCGCCAGGCCCACGGCATGCGGGAGCTGGGTGGCGAGCGGGGTGCACAGGGGGGCGATGCGGTGTTCGTGCGGGTCGTAGCCACTGTGCCAGTCGCCGCGCAGCAGGGTCAGTGCCTGGACGGGGTCGAGGCCGCGGGCCACTGCGGCGAGGGTGTCGCGGTAGCTCGGGAAGAGCCAGTCCCGCTCTTCGAGGGCCAGCGCCGCGGCGATCTCGCAGGCCTCCTGTCCGGTGGAGGACGGGTAGACCGCCAGGCGTCCCTGCCGGGTCAGGGCCGTGGCCTGCGCGTTGTACCGGCGGCCGCGCACCAGCTGGGTGTACAGCCGGGTCAGCAGTCCGGAGTCGAGCCGGGCGGCGGCGTCCGTCCCCAGGAGGCGGTACGGCTCCTGGTCGGGCAGGAGAGGCGCGGGGTCGGTGCGCGGCCGCCAGGAGGGCGGCGGGCCGGCCAGGCTGCTCGTGTTCCTGCTGCTGCCGGGCTGCTCAAGGACCGTCATGTCGAGCACCTCCTCTGATCGAAGGGGTGGCGCGATGCGCCTCATGTGGGTGGTGGGCGGACGGCGGGTGGGCAGGATGCATGCGGTCAGGACGACGGGATCGCCCTGCCCTACCGATTGTTCGGTCGCTGATGCATTTTGGCTACGGGTGGGTTCAGCCTGTGGACAAACGGTTCTCCACAGCTTGAGATGAAGGCAGGGCGTCCACAAAGGGGAGGCGGGAGCACATGCCGGACGAACAGATGGCCAATTCCGGTGGGCAGACACCGTCCGGCGGGCAGCCGCCCGCGGACGGCGCACCGCCCGTCCCGCCCGCACGCCCGCTGGACACCATCGACCGCTCGATCCTGCGCATGCTCCAGACCGACGGACGCGCCTCGATACGCTCCGTGGCCGACCGGGTGCACGTCTCGCGCGCCAACGCCTACGCCCGGATCAACCGGCTGCTGGACGACGGGGTGATCCGCGGCTTCAGCGCCCTGGTCGACCAGGAACGAGCAGGTCAGGGCGCCTCCGCGTACATCACGCTGAAGATCGTGCAGAACTCCTGGCGCACCGTGCGCAAGCAACTCACGGCGCTGCCCGGAGCCACCCACATCGCGCTGGTCAGCGGCGATTTCGATGTACTGCTGCTGGTCCACACCAAGGACAACCGCGAGCTACGCGAACTCGTTCTCACCCGGATCCAGTCGATCCCGGAAGTGCTGAGCACCCGCACGCTGCTGGTCTTCGAGGAGACCGACCTCGGGCCCGAGGGAGACTGACCGCCGAGGCCTTGCCCGTGGGGCCCAAGGGGGTGCCCCGACGGGGGCACGGGGACGCCCCGGCGGGCGTCTCAGGCCTTGCGCAGCCCCGCGAACGCCGTACGCACCACGGCCTCGGCGACCTCGTCACGGCGCGCCGCACCGCCCCGCCCCGGCCGATACCACTCCACGATCGAGTTGATCATGCCGAAGAGGAGCCGGGTGGCCAGCCGGATGTCCACGTCGTCCCGCAGGTCGCCGTCGGCGGCGGCCCGCTTGAGCAGATCCGCGACCTCGTGATCGAACTCCCGGCGGCGCTCCATGGCCCACCGCTCGGTGTCCGTATTTCCCCGCACCCGCAACAGCAGCGTCACATAGGGGAGTTCGTCCATCAGCACCTCGGCCACCCGCCGGGTGACGTGCTCCAGCCGCTCGATCGCCCGCCCCTGGAGCGCACCCGGCTCCTCCAGCACACCGAAGAGCCCGTCCAGGGCGCGGCTTATGGCGCGGCGCAGCAGCTCTTCCTTGCTGCGCACATGGTGGTAGATCGAGGACTTCGAGATGCCGGCCGCCTTGGAGAGGTGCTCCATGGAGGTGCCGTCGTAGCCGCGCTCGATGAACACCTCGACGGCGACCGCGAGCAGCGAATCGGGCGTATAGGTGTCGCGCTTGGCCATGGTCATGATTAGAGCACCTACTCCTCGAGGTCCGCACGGCGCCGTAGTGCCCAGGACGGTACATAGCGTCCGCCGGCGTTGTGGTGATACATCGCGTCCAGCAGATCCCACACCCACCGGGCGCCGAGCCGCTCGGCCCACTCCATGGGGCCGCCGGGATAGTTCACGCCCAGCCGCATGGCCGTGTCGATGTCCTCAGGGGTCGCCACCCCTCGGGCCGCCGCGTCCACGGCGAAGTCGATGATCATCGCGACCGTCCGGGCGGCGATCATGCCGGGTACGTCGTCGATCACACTGACCTGCTTGCCGAGCGCCTGGAAGAGCCCCACGGCCTCCGCGAGGTCCGCTTCGGAGACCTGCGCCGAGGCGGCCAGGGCGATCCGGGTCGCGGACCGGTAGTCGAGCGACAGATCGAAGCAGAGGTACCTGCCGTCGGCCCGGCTCATCGCCGGACGGCCGTCGGTCGGCGCCAGGCGGGCCCCTCCGGGCAGCCGGAGGAAGCCCTCCGGCCCGTACGGCGTGCCCTCCTCGGTGACCTTGATGCCCGCTTCCTCGATCAGCTCCCGCAGCACCGCCGCCGGACCGGGCAGCCCCGCGTGCAGGACGACGGACCCGGGTGCCGGGCAGGGGCCGGCGGTCCGCGGTTCGGGCCGGCGGGCGCCCTCGGAGTAGTCGAACCAGCCGCGCCCCGCCTTGCGGCCGTGCAGTCCGGACTCCACCAGGCGGCGCTGCGCCAGGGAGGGCATGAACTTCGGGTCCTGGAAGAAGGCGTTCCACACGGAGTGGGTGACCGCCTCGTTCACGTCCTGCCCGATGAGGTCGGTCAGCTCGAAGGGCCCCATCTTGAAGCCGGTGCCGTCACGCAGCACCGCGTCGATGGTGGCGGGGTCGGCGGTCCGCTCCTCGTAGGCACGCAGGGCCTCGGCGTAGAAGGGGCGGGCGATGCGGTTGACGAGGAAACCGGGGGTGTCGGCGCAGCGCACCGGCTTCTTCCCCCAGGCCGCGGCGGTGTCGTACGCGGTGGTGGCGGCCGTCTCGTCGGTGGCGAAGCCGCTGATCACCTC
Source organism: Streptomyces sp. NBC_01454 (assembly GCF_036227565.1). NCBI lineage: Bacteria > Bacillati > Actinomycetota > Actinomycetes > Kitasatosporales > Streptomycetaceae > Streptomyces > Streptomyces sp. NBC_01454. The sequence continues at coordinate 4,126,965 of NZ_CP109460.1, read as the reverse complement.
GACCAGGGGCAGCAGCGGCGCGGGGTTGAAGAAGTGCAGGCCCACACACCTGCCGGGGTGGCGCAGCCGTCCCGCGACGGCCGTCACGGACAGCGAGGAGGTGTTGGTGGCCAGCAGGCAGTCCGCCGCCACGATATCCTCCAGGGCGGTGAACAGCTCCTGCTTGGCGGGGAGTTGTTCCAGGATCGCCTCGATGACCAGCGCCGCGTCGGCCAGCTCCGCGAGATCCACCGCGGGGGAGAGCCGGCCTGCGGCGGTGTCCCGTTCGGCCGCAGAGATCCGGCCTTTTTCGACGAGCCGGTCCAGACGCCGGGCGATCGACCCGGCGGCCTGCCCGGCGCGCCCGGGGGCCGTGTCGTAGAGGCGTACGCGGTGGCCGGCGACCAGCGCCACCTGCGCAATGCCCTGTCCCATGGTGCCGGTACCCACCACTGCCACGGTGCTGTTGGTCCCGATTGCCGTCATACCAGCTGATCCTCCCCGCCCGACTTTTCCACAGCCTGGCCGGGCCCTCTTGCCCCGACCGATCGTTCGGTTACTCTAACTCTGTTGCCCTGTGCGCACCCAGCCCCTGTCCACTCTCCGCCCGGCTCGACGAGGAGTTGGTCTTCGATGGCCGCCGAAATGACCGCAGCGCAGTTGATCGAGAAGCACCGCCCGACCCTCGACCGGACGCTGGAGGCGATCAGCACCCGCGCGTACTGGTCCCCGCACCCCGAGCACCCGAAGGCGTACGGCGAGACCGCCGCTCCCGACGGGCTCGCCGCGTTCGAGGCGCTGCGCGGCAAGCGGTTCGAGCTCGACCAGCCCGGCACCGACGACTGGACGGGCGGCGAGGTCTCCCCGTACGGACCGGAGTTGGGCATCACCTATCCGCATCCGGATGCGGAGGTCCTGCTGCCGGCCATGCGCGCCGCGCTCCCCGTCTGGCGGGACGCCGGCCCCGAGGCGCGGGCGGCGGTGTGCCTGGAGATCCTGGCCCGGATCAGTGCGCGCACCCATGAGTTCGCCCAGGCCGTGATGCACACCAGCGGTCAGGCCTTCATGATGGCGTTCCAGGCGGGCGGGCCGCATGCCCAGGACCGCGGCCTGGAGGCGGTGGCGTATGCGTACGCCGAGCAGGTCCGCACCCCGCAGCAGGCACCGTGGTCCAAGCCGCAGGGCAAGCGCGATCCGCTGGAGCTGAGCAAGAGCTTCACGCCCGTGCCGCGCGGCATCGCCCTGATGATCGGCTGCAACACCTTCCCGACGTGGAACGGCTATCCGGGCCTGTTCGCCTCCCTGGCGACCGGCAACCCGGTGCTGGTCAAGCCGCATCCGCGGGCCGTGCTGCCGCTGGCGCTGACCGTCAAGGTGGCCCGCGAGGTCCTCGAGGACGCCGGCTTCCCCGCCGATCTGGTGTGCCTGGCGGTGGACAAGCCGGGGGAGGGCCTGGCCAAGACCCTGGCCGTCCGCCCCGAGGTCCGCATCATCGACTACACCGGCTCGACCGCCTTCGGCGAGTGGCTGGAGACGCATGCCCGGCAGGCGCAGGTCTTCACGGAGAAGGCCGGTGTCAACACCGTCGTCATCGACTCCACCGACGACTACAAGGGCATGCTCGGCAACCTCGCCTTCTCGCTGTCGCTCTACAGCGGCCAGATGTGCACCACCCCGCAGAATCTGCTGATCCCGCGCGAGGGCATCACCACGGACGCCGGTCCCAAGTCGTACGACGAGGTCGTCAGCGATCTCGCGGCCGCGGTGGGCGGGCTGCTGGGCGACGACGCCCGGGCCAACGCCCTGCTGGGTGCCCTGGTCAATCCGCAGGTCAAGGAGCGGCTCGAGGCCGCGGCCGGGCTCGGCGAGGTGGCGCTCGCCTCCCGTGAGGTGACCAACCCCGAGTTCCCCGGAGCCACGGTCCGCACGCCGGTGATCGTCAAGCTGGACGGCGCCAAGCCGGATGCCGAGGCGGCCTATCTGTCGGAGTGCTTCGGCCCGGTGTCCTTCGCGGTGGCCGTCGATTCCGCGGCCGACGCGGTGGAGCTGCTGCGGCGCACGGTCCGCGACAAGGGCGCCATGACGGTCGGCGCGTACACCACCTCCGCCGACGTCGAGCAGCTGGTGGAGGAGGCCTGTCTGGAGGAGTGCGCCCAGCTGTCGCTGAATCTGACCGGCGGGGTCTATGTGAACCAGACCGCGGCGTTCTCGGACTTCCACGGCTCGGGTGGCAACCCGGCGGCCAATGCGGTGCTGTGCGACGGCGCCTTCGTGGCGAACCGCTTCCGGACGGTGGAGGTGCGCCGGCAGGCGTGAGGGCCGCCAGGACCGGACGGGGGCCCGGAGCGTTCTTCCGGGCCTCTCACCGTTCGGTCAGTGGGCCGGTGGCCCCTCGATCCGCGCATGGCGGCCGATCCAGGCATGCATGGCGATGGCGGCCGCGGCCCCCGCATTGATCGAGCGGGTCGAGCCGAACTGCGCGATCGAGCAGACCAGCGAGGCGTGCCGGCGCGCCTCCTCGGTCAGCCCCGGCCCCTCCTGGCCGAACAGCAGCACACAGCGCCGCGGCAGCTCGGTCGTCTCCAGCGGCACGGAGCCGGGGAGATTGTCGATCCCGATGATCGGCAGCTCCTCGGCCGCCGCCCAGGCGGTGAGGTCCGCGGTGTCCGGGTGGTGGCGGACATGCTGGTAGCGGTCGGTCACCATCGCGCCGCGGCGGTTCCAGCGGCGCTGCCCGACGATATGGATCTCCTTGGCCAGGAACGCGTTGGCGGTCCGTACCACCGAGCCGATGTTGAAGTCGTGGCTCCAGTTCTCGACGGCCACATGGAAGTCGTGGCGCCGGGTGTCCAGATCGGCGACGATCGCCTCCCGCGTCCAGTAGCGGTACCGGTCGACGACGTTGCGGCGGTCGCCGTGCGCGAGCAGCTCGGGGTCGAACCGCTCGTCCTGCGGCCAGGGCTCGGGGTGCGGACCGACGCCGATCTGGGTCCCGTACCCCTCGTCGTACTGAAGGGATTCGGCGGGGGCGGTGTTCTCGCTGCTCACCCCACGAGCGTATGGCCCCCGCCGCCGTGCTCCGTACGGGCCGGCGGCTCTCCGCCCCCGGCCCCGGGGGCGGGCCCGGTCTTCCGGCCGCGCGGGAAGAGCCGTTCCCGCAGGCCGGAGAGGCGCCCGGAGAGCCAGGTCAGGAAGTTCGTCGGCAGGAAGACCGCGTCCGCGGTGATCATCGCGAGCGAGAAGAACGGCAGTCCCAGCAGGAACGCGATCGAGAGGTGCTCGCAGATCATCGCGACCAGCAGCACATTCTTCAGCCGGCGGTTGAAGAGCGTGAACGGGAACGCGACCTGCACGATCACCGTGCCGTAGGTGATCAGCATGACCATCACGCCGTTGCTGCCGAGCAGCTCGGACAGCCCGGGCCAGGGGGAGAAGTAGTCCAGGTGCATCGGGTAGTAGACCGCGGTGCCGTCCTGCCAGCGGTTTCCCTGGATCTTGTACCAGCCGGCGGTGGCGTAGATCAGGCACACCTCGACCATGATCACCAGCAGTGCGCCGTTGTGGGCGAGCTTGGCGAGGGTGTCCAGGACGATCCGCGGCTCACCGGGCGCGTACCGCTGCACCGCCCACCACAGGCCGTGGGTCAGCCACAGCCCCCACAGGACCAGGCTCCAGCCGATGTGCGGGAACGGGCCGTGCCCGAACCAGGTGAGGCCGTAGCCGCCGGTCAGCTGGGCGACGGCCAGAGCGAGGCCGAGCACGGCCCACAGCACGACTCCGGTCAGGTCACGGGAGGCGGTGGGGCCGTCGGCGGTTTCGTCCGTACCCAAGGCCGAGGCGCCGGCCGCGGCCCGCCTGGCGCGGCGCGCGTCCAGCGACCAGACCTGCCCGCACCGGGTCAGCACGAGATACATCGACATCAGGTGGATGACGTTGTCGCCGCCGTCCCCTATGAAGATGCTGCGGTTCTGCAGCGAGAGCACGCCCACCATGAAAAGCACCGACATGGTGCGGGTGCGCCAGCCGAGCATCAGCAGCGCGGCGGCTACGACCGCCAGGAGGTAGACGCACTCGAACCAGCCGCGGCTGTCGGACCATGGCAGCACGGAGAAGGCGTGGTTGCCGGCCAGGAGCCGGCGCGCCATGTCCAGACTCCAGGGGCTGTCGGGCCCGTAGAGCACCGCGCGGTGCGGCCATTCGCGCAGCAGGAACAGCAGCCAGGTCGCCGAGAAGCCGATCCGGATCAGGGCGGTCTGGTACGGGGCCAGCGCCCGTGCGGTGACGAACCCGAAGCCACGGCCTATGGCGCGCTCTATACGGGTCTCCTCGTACGGGGAGGCTTCCTGGGGCGTCTGTGGTGCCTGTGCTTGCTGAGGCACGTCGGTCGGCTCCGTGGTGTGCGGGGGCTGCCGGTCGTCCGGCGCCTGCTGAGGCTGCTGGGGCGTCGGTGATGTCACTGCTGCTTCGCCCCCTCGGGCAGGTCGTCTGCGGTGACCTGCCACCAGGGCAGTACGCGGTACACGGGCTTGTCGCTGATCTTCTCGGAGCTCCACGGCGGCGGGGTGACCGCGGTCGTCTGCGAGCGGACCTGGATCTGCTCGACGCGGCCGCCGCCCCGGGTCCACTCGCCCTCCATCCGCAGCAGCACCAGCCGCCGGATGTAGCGCTCGGACAGCTCACCGCGGGAGCCCACCGGGCGGTTCTGCGCGTTGTGACTGCTGCTGAAGAGCTCCCAGGCCCGGCGCAGCTGGTTCTGCTGGGTGTGGCTGGGAAGCGGGTTGTGGAGGATGGCGCGGCCGTCGCGGGCGGTCAGATCGGTCCAGCCCGTGGTCCGCACGGCGCCGTCCCCGGTGCGCAGCTGCCCGCGGACCTGGACCGCGATGTTCTGCTGAAGGGGATTGGGCGCGAACAGCTTCCAGTTCTGTTCGTACTCGGGATACACATAGTCGCTGATCAGGGCGCCCTGTTGCTTGCTGAGCGTGTTCGACGGCGCGACGTGCAGAAACATCATGGCGAGATGGATCGCGACGACGGCCGCGACGGCGCACGCCGCTACCCCGATGATGATCCGCGAGGGCAGCGAGAGCGCGGCCAATGGCCGCGGTTCGTCCCCGTATGACTGCATTCCCGCCCCGTTCCCAGAATCCATGCGGTCAACTCCGCTCCGGAACGGTACCTACGCGGCCCCGCCGGGCACACCCTCACCCGCCTTATCCACAGGCTTGACACCCGAGGTCCGCCCACTCACCATTGAACCGAACGATCGGTCGGTCGGGAGCAGCGAGGGGGCACCACATGACGACGATCGCGCCGGAGGACACGGCCCGAGAGGCCGTATTCGACGCCACCGTGGCCGCGGACGAGCGCATCGAGCCGCGGGACTGGATGCCGGACGCCTACCGCTCGACTCTCGTGCGGCAGATGGCGCAGCACGCCCACTCCGAGATCATCGGCATGCAGCCGGAAGCCAACTGGATCACCCGCGCGCCGTCCCTGCGCCGCAAGGCGATCCTGATGGCGAAGGTGCAGGACGAGGCCGGCCACGGCTTGTATCTCTACAGCGCCGCCGAGACCCTGGGCACCAGCCGCGACGAGCTGCTCGACAAGCTGCACTCCGGCCGCCAGAAGTACTCCTCGATCTTCAATTACCCGACCCTGACCTGGGCCGACGTCGGAGCCATCGGCTGGCTGGTGGACGGCGCGGCGATCACCAACCAGGTGCCCCTGTGCCGCTGCTCGTACGGCCCCTACGCCCGCGCGATGGTCCGCGTCTGCAAGGAGGAGTCCTTCCACCAGCGACAGGGCTACGAACTCCTGCTGGCCCTCAGCCGCGGCACCGACGCCCAGCACACCATGGCGCAGGACGCGGTGAACCGCTGGTGGTGGCCGTCGCTGATGATGTTCGGCCCGCCCGACGACGAGTCGTCGCACTCCGCACAGTCCATGGCCTGGAAGATCAAACGGCACTCCAACGACGAGCTGCGCCAGCGCTTCGTGGACATCTGCGTCCCCCAGGCCGAGGCCCTCGGGCTCAGCCTCCCCGACCCGGATCTGACGTGGAACGACGAGCGCGGCCACTGGGATTTCGGCCCGATCGACTGGACCGAGTTCCACGAGGTCCTCAAGGGCAACGGCCCCTGCAACGCTCAGCGGATCAACCGCCGGCGGCAGGCGCACGAGGAAGGCGCCTGGGTGCGCGAGGCAGCCGCCGCACACGCGGCCAAGCACGGGAAGGCCACCCGATGACCACACCCCGCCCCACCGAGACCCCCGCAGCCGCAGCGGACACCGCTCCCCGGCCCGGCGACTGGCCCCTGTGGGAAGTCTTCGTGCGCAGCCGCCGCGGCCTCTCGCACACCCACGCCGGAAGCCTGCATGCGCCGGACGCCGAGATGGCGCTGCGCAACGCCCGGGATCTCTACACCCGCCGCTCGGAAGGCGTCTCCCTCTGGGTGGTGCCCTCCGCGCAGATCACCGCCTCCTCGCCCGACGAGAAGGACACGTTCTTCGAGCCGGCCGGCGACAAGCCCTACCGTCACCCGACCTTCTACGAGATCCCGGACGGGGTGCATCACCTTTGAGGAACGTCACCGCCACCCCGGCCCTGCCCCTCGGGGACGACGCCCTGATCCTCTCCCACCGCCTGGGCGAGTGGGCCGGAAACGCCCCGGTCCTGGAGGAGGACGTCGCGCTGGCCAATATCGCGCTGGATCTGCTCGGTCAGGCCCGCGTCCTGCTCTCCCTGGCCGGCGATGAGGACGAGCTGGCCTATCTGCGCGAGGAGCGGCAGTTCCGCAACCTCCAGCTCGTCGAGCAGCCCAACGGCGACTTCGCCCACACCATCGCCCGCCAGCTCTACTTCTCCACCTACCAGGAGCTGCTGTTCGAGCATCTCGCCTCCACGGAAAGCGAGTTGGCTCCCCTGGCCGCGAAGGCCGTCAAGGAGGTCGCCTACCACCGCGACCACGCCCACCAGTGGACCCTGCGCCTGGGTGACGGCACCGACGAGAGCCATGTCCGGATGCAACGCGCGCTGGACGCCCTCTGGCGCTTCACCGGCGAACTGTTCGAGCCGGTGGAGGGGCTGGAAACGGTGCCCTGGGCGGCTCTGCACGACAGCTGGACCACACGCATCACCCGCACCCTGGAGCAAGCGACCCTCACCGTCCCCGACGGCCCCCGGCGCGGCGGCTGGACGGCCGGCGCGGGCCGCCAGGGACTGCACACCGAATCGTTCGGACGGATGCTCGCCGAGATGCAGCACCTCCACCGCAGCCACCCGGGGGCGACATGGTGACCACCACCGCCCTCGAAGCGGAACTACTGGCGCTGGCCGGTTCCGTCCCCGACCCCGAGCTGCCCGTGCTCACCCTCGCCGAGCTGGGCGTTCTGCGCGGTGTGCAGCTGACGGCCCCGGGCCGGGCCGAGGTGCTGCTCACGCCCACCTACACAGGCTGCCCCGCCATCGAGGCGATGTCGGCCGACATAGAGCAGGTGCTGCACGACCGCGGCATCCCCGAGGTAGAGGTCCGCACGGTCCTCAGCCCCCCGTGGACCACGGACGCGATCACCGCCGAGGGCCGCCGCAAGCTCGCCGAGTTCGGCATCGCACCCCCACGCCCCACGGGACCGGCCGGCGGACCGGTCGCCGTCGACCTCACCCTGCGCTGCCCGCACTGCGGATCGACCGACACCACCCTGCTGAGCCGGTTCTCCTCCACCGCGTGCAAGGCCCTGCGCCGCTGTGAGTCCTGCCGTGAACCCTTCGACCACTTCAAGGAGTTGTGATGTTCCACCCGCTCCAGGTCCGGGAGATCGAGCGGCTCACGGACGATGCGGTGGCCGTCACCTTCACGGTCCCGCCCGAGTTGCACACCACCTTCCGGCATACCCCCGGACAGCACATCGCGCTGCGCCGCTCGGTCGACGGCCAGGAGATCCGCCGTACGTACTCCATCTGCACCCCGGCCACCGACCAGCCGGTACTGCGCGTGGGCATCCGCCTCGTCGAGGACGGCGCCTTCTCGACCTACGCGCTCAAGGAACTCGCGGTGGGCGACACGGTGGAGGTCATGGCCCCGGCCGGCCGGTTCACCCTCGACCCGCGCCCCGGCCACTTCGTCGGCATCGTCGGCGGCAGCGGCATCACCCCCGTGCTGTCCATCGCCGCCACCCTGCTCGCCCGGCAGCCGGACGCCCGCTTCTGCCTCATCCGCAGTGACCGCACGGCGGCATCGACGATGTTCCTGGAGGAGGTGGCCGACCTCAAGGACCGCTATCCCCAGCGCTTCCAGCTCCTCCACACACTCTCCCGCGAGGAACAACAAGCCGGCCTGCCCTCCGGCCGCCTGGACGAGCCCCGGCTGCGCTCCCTCCTGCCCGCCCTGCTGACGATCGACTCCGTCGACGGCTGGTACCTCTGCGGCCCCTACGGCCTGGTCCAAGGCGCCGAACGCGCCCTCCATGCTCTGGGCGTGCCCCGCACCCATATCCACGAAGAGATCTTCCACGTCGACAACGGCACCGCAACGGCCCCCGCCGTCGCCACCCCCGCGCACAGCACCGTGACCGCCACCCTCGACGGCCGCTCCGGCACCTGGCCGGTCCACGACAGCGAATCGCTGCTCGAAGCGGTCCTGCGCAACCGCGCTGATGCCCCCTACGCCTGCAAGGGCGGCGTCTGCGGCACCTGCCGCGCCTTCCTGGTCAAGGGCGAGGTCCGGATGGACCGTAACTTCGCCCTGGAATCCGACGAGGTCGACGCGGGATACGTCCTGGCCTGCCAGTCCCATCCGGTCACGGAAAAGGTCGAGCTGGATTTCGACCGCTAGGGCGCCTCGGCCCGCCGGCCGGGCGCCGGCCCCTCACCCGTCGTCGCCCGGTCCGAGAGGCAAACTCCCGCACCCTGCCACCGCATTCGCTTCTCACCATTCCCAATTCCTGGAACTTGTTCTACCTTGACGCTTCGTCAGGACGAGGCGCCGCGTGGGAGGACAAACCAGTGGACTTCACCTTCACCGAGGAGCAGCAGGCCGCCACCGAAGCCGCGAAGGCCGTCTTCTCCGGGGTCGCCCCGGACAGCGTGCCCAGCCCCGCGCTCACCCCCGGTGCGGTCGCCGACGACTTCGACCGGACGCTGTGGCGCAAGCTCGCCGACGCCGATCTGCTGAGCCTGCTGATCGCGCCCGAGCACGGCGGCGCAGGTCTGGACGCGATCGCGCTCTGCCTGGTCCTCCGCGAGTCGGCCAAGGTTCTGGCGCGGGTCCCACTGCTGGAATGCGGCGCCGCCGCGCTCACCCTCCAGCGCTATGGATCCGATGAGCTACGGGCGGAAGTCCTCCCCCGGATCGCCACCGGCGACCTCGTCGTGACCGTTGCCACCGGCGGCCACACCGGGCACGAACCGGCCGAACTCGCCGTGCAGGCCCGCCCGGAGGGCACCGACTGGATCATCGACGGCATCCAGACCGCCGTCCCCTGGGCCCAGACCGCGGACCGGATCCTGCTGCCCGCCCACACCCCCGACGGCCGTGCCGTCCTCGCACTCGTCCCCCGCACCCACCCCGGCGTCACACTCGACGACCAGATATCCACCAGTGGTGAGCGCCTCGCCGAGGTCCGCCTGGACTCCGTACGCATCAGCGCCCAGGAAATGATCGGCGACGCCACCGCCTGGTCGTCACTGCGCAACGTTCTGACCACCGGCACCTGTGCACTCGCCCTGGGTCTCGGCGAGCGCGTCCTTGCCATGACCAGCGACTACACCAGCAAGCGCGAACAGTTCGGCTTCCCGGTGGCCACCTTCCAGGCCGTCGCCGTCCAGGCCGCCGACCGCTTCATCGACCTGCGCGCCATGGAGGCCACCCTCTGGCAGGCGGCCTGGCGCATCACCACCGACGCGACCGCCCCGCTACCGCCCGCCGGAGATGTGACGGTCGCCAAGATCTGGGCCTCCGAGGGCATCCGCCGCGTCGTCCAGACCGCCCAGCATCTGCACGGCGGCTTCGGCGCCGACACCGACTACCCGCTGCACCGCTACCACGCCTGGGCCAAACATCTCGAACTCTCCCTCGGCCCCGCCGCCGCCCACGAGGAAGCCCTCGGCGACCTGCTCGCGACCCATCCACTGGGCTGAGACGAGAGACTCCGCACGCGCACCGGGCATCGGGCACCGGGCATCGGGCCCTCGGAGCTGGGTTTCACGTGAAACCGACGGCGGGTTCAGGGAGACACCGCCGCCGGGAGGCAGGCCGCGCCAACGGCGGCCGCTCTCGTTCCGAGGGCTCGCAGCCGCGGCGGGTCTGCTGGATGTCAATCGCCGCCCGAGACCGCTGACCGAGACCGCTGGTTGAGGTCACCAAGAACCGGAAGACCTGTCCGGCGGCTTCCCTCAGCGTCCGGCAGGCCTCCGCCGACGCCACCAGCGGCTGTCCGACGGCAGCCTCCGCCGGGTACTTCGCCGCCCGTCCGCGCGGGCCGGCGCCCCGTAAGGCTCTCCGACTCCCTGCTAGACGACCGACCCCGAGCCGCCCTTGCCGTCCGAGACGGGCCGGCCGGCGGCTTCCCAGGCCTGCATGCCGCCGGCAACGTTCACCGCGTCGACGCCCTGCTGGATCAGGTACTGGGCGACCTGTGCCGAACGCCCACCGACCCGGCACAGCACATACACCTTGCCGTCTCCAGGAGCCGCCTCGGTCAGCTCCCCGTATCGGGCAACGAATTCGCTCATCGGGATGTGCAGCGCGCCCTCGGCGTGCCCCGCCTCCCACTCGTCGTCCTCGCGCACATCGAGAAGGAAGTCTTCCGACGTGAGCGCATCGACACCGACCGTGGGCACAGAACCAAAATGCATGGGTCCGACGCTACCCGACCAGCTGCGCGAGGTAAGTCTCGCGTTCTGCGACATCGGCGAGCAGCTTCTCGGCGATCTCCTCCAACAGCCTGTCCGGGTCCTCCGGCGCCATCTTGATCATCGCGCCGATCGCGCTCTCCTCCAGTTCGGCGGCAGCGGCAGCCAGCAGTTCCTTGCGCTCGGCCAGCCACTCCAGCCGGGCGTAGAGCTCCTCGCTCTCGCTGAGCCGCTCCTCGGGCGCGGGACCTGCCTCCCACTCCCGCGCCAGCTCACGCAGCAGCGCCTCGTCGCCCCGCGCATACGCGGCATTGACCCGCGCGATGAACTCATCCCGCCGTGCCCGCTCCGCGTCCTCCCGTGCCAGGTCAGGGTGAGCCTTGCGCACCAGGTCGCGGTAGACCTTGCGGGCTTCCTCGCTGGGTCGCACCTTCTGCGGCGGCTGCACCGACTGTTCGGTGAGCATCGCCTGCGCCTCCGGGAACAGCCCGTCCGGCCCCATCCAGCCGTGGAACAGCTCTTCCACCTCCGGCATCGGCAGCACCGACGCCCGGGCCTCCTGCGCCTTGCGGATGTCCTCGGGAGCGCCCGTACGCGCTGCCACCGCCTCGGCGATCTGCGCGTCCAGCTCGTCCAGCCGCGCGTACATGGGGCCGAGACGCTGGTGGTGCAGGCGGGAGAAGTTCTCGACCTCCACCCGGAAGGTCTCCACCGCGATCTCGAACTCGATCAGCGCCCGCTCAGCAGCCAGCACCGCCTTTGCCAGCCTCTTGGTCGCCTCGTCCTGCGCCGCCTGCTGATCCTGCGCGCCGTCCTGCTCGGCTCTTGGATCGTCCTGACTGTCGCCGGGCCCAGGCACCGCCCCTGCCCCGTCCGAGCCGGCGGGCGTCTCGGCGCCTGCCCCGGCGTGGCCGGCGGGCGGACCGGCCGTCTCGCCCTGGCCCGTACCGACCCCCTCGGGGCTCGCGAGCTGATCTTCCGGGCCGCCGCCGTCACCGAGCGGGGCGCCCTGACCGCCGCCGCGGGCGTCCGTTGCCTGCGGGTCGGCCTGGTCGTCCGGGGTGCCCGATACGTCCGGTCGGTGCTGGCCGTCCTGCGCGTTCTCCGCGTGCGAGTTCGTCACCCGGTCAGCGTACGGCCCATGCCGGACCGGGGCTTCCACAGTCGTCCGACCCTTTCCTGACCGGGGCCCCCCCGCCCCACCCCTCCTCCCCCTCAATCAACCGGCCGATCACCTGAGCAGCCGGGCAACCAACCGACCAGCTGAAGTCAGCCACCGACCATCCGACAGCAGACACCCGCGGCGGCGGTCAGCGATCAGCGATCAGCGATCAGCGATCAGCGGAAGGCTTCCAGTGGACGACCGACGGCCGTTAGGCGGTACTCGGTACCCAGCCGCCTTCACCCGCGCCCGAGCCCACCACCCGGCACCAGCCCAGCCCGGCCCGGCCCAGCCTCCGCAGCTGATACCCAGCCCCCTGGCTCCCGTACCAGACAGCCCCCCCGAGCCCGGCCTCCAAGCCGGACTCCAAGCCAGCCCGCTCTCAGACCCCCGTCTCCGCCGCGATCCGGCCGTTCTTCACCGCTGCGGCGAGCGCTGCGTGGTCGGCTTCCGTTCGGTCCGCGTAGGAGATCGCGAAGTTCGCCATGGCCTCGTCGAGTTCCTCGTTCTTTCCGCAGTAGCCGGCCACCAGACGGGGGTCGGCGCTGTGTGCGTGGGCTCGGGCCAGGAGGGCGCCGGTCATTCGCGCGTAGTCGTCCAGCTGATCGTTGGAGAGCTGCGCCGGGTCCACGCTGCCCTTACGGTTTCTGAACTGGCGGACCTGGAAAGGCAGTCCGTCCCGTCGGGCGGTGCCCGAGGTCTCGCCGCCCGAGCCGGGCGAGGCTATGTCCTGCACCGTCGTCCAGCCCAGCAGGATGTCGCTGACCACCTGCATCCGGCGCTGTCCGAGCACTATCCGGCGCCCCTCATGTATTACCGGCGGCACCGGGAAGCCGGCCTTCTCCACATACGGCGCCAGCACCGAGCCGCGTGCTTCCTTCACCTGCAGGACCAGCGGCTCGCCCCGGTGGTCCAGGAGCAGCACCACATAGGACCGCAGGCCCACGCTGCCCGTGCCGACCACGCGGAATGCCACGTCATGCACGGCGTACCTGGCCAGCAAGGGCAGCCGGTCCTCAGGAAGCGTGTCCAGATAGCCGGCCAGGGAAGCGCCCACGGCTGCGGCTTCGGCATCCGGCACCCGCCGCAGCACCGGCCGGGCGTCCACGAACCGCCGTCCGCCGTCCGCCGTCCGCTCCGTCGCCTTCGCCGCGAACCGCGCGCTGGTGTTCTTGCGCGCCTTGTCCGCGACCCGCTCCAGCGTCCCCACCAGATCCCGGGCGTCGGTGTGCGAGACCAGTTCTTCGTTGGCGATCGCGTTCCACGCCTCGGTCACCGGAAGCTTGGCCAGCAGCCGCATCGTGCGCCGGTACGCGCCCGCCACATCCTGCGCGGCCTTGCGGCAGTCGTCCTCGCTCGCGCCGGTCTCCCGGCCCGCCAGCACCATCGAGGTGGCGAGCCGTTTCACATCCCACTCCCACGGGCCGTACAAGGTCTCGTCGAAGTCGTTGAGATCGATGACCAGGCCGCCCCGGGCGTCGCCGTAGAGACCGAAGTTGGCGGCGTGCGCATCTCCGCAGATCTGCGCGCCGATGCCGGTGGTGGGGTCGGCCGTCAGGTCGTACGCCATCAGCCCCGCCGAGCCGCGGAGGAAGGCGAAGGGGCTCGCGGCCATCCGGCCGACCCGTATCGGCGTCAGCTCGGGCAACCGGCCGGCATTGGACGCCTCGACCGCTGCCACCGCATCCGGCCGCCCGGCCGCGGTCGACAGTGCGGCCTGCTCGGAACGCGGAAGGCGCTCCCGCAGCGCCTTCCCTACTGCCTTGGGCGACGGCCCTTGTGCCTCCGCCTTCGCAAACCCCGGTACGTACGGCACACGCGACATCGCGGCCACCTCCCCCTTCACGAACTGCGCTCTGGTGTCCCTGTTTTCGCCCTCATCGGCCCGACCGGCAGCGGACGGCCCGGCGCTCCGACGGCAACGACGACAATGACGGCAATGACGTTACCGAGATCCCCGCGCGGCTTGCAGGGCCTGTGGATAACTCTTCGGAACGGCCGGACCCGACCGGACTGGACCAAACCCGACCGACCGTTCCGACCTGACGGCTCATCAAGGCCGTCGGCCCCAGCCCCAGCCCCACCACAACCCCCAGGAAACCGGGCCGAGTCTCCACCCACCGACGGCGCACAGCACACCGCAAAGGCAGCCGGCCCCTTCCCTACACCCCCACAGCCTCTTCCATCTCCTCTTCCCTCTCCTCTTCCCTCGCCCTCTCCTCAGCTACGACCGCACCCCGGTCACCCGTCCCCGCCCCGGCCGCCCCGCCACTCCGCTCCCACGACGCAGCCGATGCCGGAGCGGACGCCAGAGCGGACGCCAGAGCCGGCACCGCAACAGGAGCCGGTGCCGGACCCGGCTCCGGCACCGTCGCCCGCACCGCGGCCGCCGCCACCGCCGCGGCGTTGGCCACCGCCTCCGCCTCCGCGCGGCGCCGCCGCCTCTCGGCCGGCGCCGCCACACCGACCGTCACCACGCCGGCGACCAGCCACCACACCAGCGTCCAGACATGTCCGGACAGGCCGTAGCCGCCGAAGTAGACATGGCTGCGGGTGCCTTCCACGAAGCCCGCACCGTTCCAGAACGAGTGCAGCGCCGCGAAGAATCCGTTCTGCATCTCGGGGCGGAAGATCCCGCCGGAGGAAGTGAAATTGAGCATCACGAAGAGGGCCATCACACCGAGCGTGGTCCAGCGCTTGAGGAAGGTGTGCAGTCCGGTGCCGATCAGCAGAATGCCGGCGGAGTAGAGCCAGGCCATGCCCCACAGGCCCTCGAGGCCGTGGTCGACGAGGTGGAAGACCGGACCGGCGAACGCCGTGCCGATCAGGCCGACGACGAAGGACATACCGAGCGCCAGCGCCGCCCGCAGCCGCATCGGCAGCACGGCTCCGGCACCGCCGATCACCGCGACCGACGCATAGGAACCGATGCTGATCGCGACCAGCAGGAAGAAGATGCCCTGCCCCGTCGGGTCGTCCTCGGCCGTCGGCACCACGTCCGTGACCTTCAGCGGCGCGCCCTGGTGCGCCGCGATCGGGGTGAAGACCTTCTGTACGACGGTGGCGCTGGTGTCGGACCCGGCGGTCGCCACCAGCAGCTCGGGGGCCGGCCGCGCGGAGCCCGCGGCCCTGTCGGCGCCGGCCCGCGCCGCCGCCGCGCCCGGCGAATCCGCCCCACCCGGTGTGCGCACCCCACGCGCAGCACCCTGGACGCCCGAGTCCGCTGCCGTGCCCGCCACGCCGGAAACGCTGTTCGCGCCGTGAGGGTTGCTCACATACGCGCCGAAGAACTCCTGGTGCTTGAGCCCGTCGACCGCCGCCGACCGGTCGCCGACGGTCCGTACCTCCAGCGCGCCGTCCGCCTTGTCATTGATCGACTGGGCGAGCAGCTGCGCGCTGCGGCCCGACCCGACGACCGCGACGGGCAGGTGGTGCGGCGCCGGGTTGGCGAAGGCGCCCAGATACGCCAGCCCCATCCCGACGCACATCAACAGCGGGGTGATCAGGTGCGTCAGGACGTGCCGCAGCCCGGCGGAGTGCGGGGATCGCGCGAAACGGTGGCCGCGCGGGTGATCGCTTCGGTGGTCGGGACGTCGGTCCGTACTCATGGGGGCAGGCCTTCTCAGCTCGTCGGCTCAGCTGTCGCCACTGGCCGGCTGGGCCAGTAGTTGGCTATTACAACTCTCAATCACGTTGTACTATACAACTAGCTCTACGAAAGGCAACCCGTGGCCCACCGCGACGACTCCGTCGAGACCATCCAGCAGGAGATGACCGCGTTCGCCCGCCGGGCCCGCGCAAGTGCCGCCCGGATGCACCCCGAGCTGTCACTGGTCTCCTACACCTTGCTGGCCCACCTCGATGACCAGCAGGGATGCCGCGCCACGGACCTCGCCGCGCACTACCTCCTGGACAAGTCCACGGTCAGCCGGCAGATCGCCGCACTGGAGAAACTCGGCTTCGTCGAGCGCCGCATCGACCCGGACGACCACCGCGTCCAGGTACTGCACCCCACCGAGAAGGGCGCCCAGGTGCTCGCCAACGTCACCGCCAGCCGCCGCCTGGCGTTCCGCGACCGGCTGGCGGACTGGAACGAGGACGACCTCGACCGCTTCGCGACCTACCTACAGCGCTACAACGCCGCCCAGGAACGACAGGGGTAGGACCAGGGCCAGGATCAAGCCCGCGAAGCCCCCCGCCCGTCCCGACGCGCCCGTCCGCCTACTTCCGGAACCGCTCCGGACACTGGCCGCCGTCGGTGAGATACGTCTCCGCCCACCGCGCCAGCTCCTTGAGCGAGGGCTCCATGGCCAGACCGGCCTCCGTCAGCCGGTAGGAGACCCGCAGCGGCGGCCCCGCGTCCACCTCGCGCACGACCAGGCCGGTCGCCGACAGCTCCATCAGGCGGTCGGAGAGCATCCGCTCACTGATCCCGGGGATGGCCCGCCGCAGCTCGGCGAAGTGCACCGGGCCCGGCATGAGAGTGGCGACGATCAGCCCTGTCCAGCGCTTCCCGAACACCTCGAAGACGCGCGTCATGCCGCCGTCGACCTGCCTGCACATCGCCTCGCCGTGGTCCGCCATACGCCCAGAGTACCGCTCTCTCGTTTGCTACTGCGGAAAAGTAAGCTCCTGTGCTATTAATAGTGACGTACGGAATTCAACCAGTGGTCGCGCACCGCCCGGCCGCGTACCGAAGGACCGATCCTCATGGCCACGCTTCTGCTCATCGACTCCTCCGTCTTCCCCGAGGGCGGCTCCGCCTCCCGCTCGGTCACCGCGGCCTTCCGCAAGGCCTGGGAGGCCGAGCACCCCGACGGCACCGTCATCCACCGCGATCTGGCCGCCGACCCGCTGCCGCACCTCGACGCGGTCGCCGCCTCGGCCGGCTTCTCCGACCCGGCCACCCACTCCCCCGAGCAGCAGGCGGCCTTCGCGCTGCGCGTCGAGCTCGCCGAGGAACTGGAGCAGGCCGACGCGATCGTCATCGGCGCACCGATGTACAACTTCACGATCCCCTCCACCCTCAAGGCGTGGCTCGACCAGGTGATCCTCATGGGCCGCACGGCGGGCGAGCAGCCGTCCGCCAAGGGCACCCCGGTCACCGTCGTCGCCAGCCGCGGCGGTTCCTACGCCCCGGGCACGCCCCGTGAGCCCTTCGAGTACGTGCAGAACTACCTGGAGGCCGTGCTGAGCGGCGGGCTGGGCCTCGACGTCGACTTCATCGTCCCGGAGCTGACCATGGCCCCCAACAACCCGGCGATGGCCGAGCTGGTGCCGCTGTACGAGACCTCCCGCGAGAAGGCACACGAGGACGCGCAGGCCAAGGCCAAGGCCCTCGCCGGGCGCCTCGCCGCCTGAGCCGGCCCGGCGCCCGGGGGAGAGCGAACGGGGACGGGACCGGGGGCCGGGTGAGCACTGCCGGACACGGTCGCTCACCCAGGCCCGCAGGCCTGCAGACCCCAACTCCCGCACCCGAAAGCCCGGTTCACCCACGCCACCCGGCCCCGGGGGGCGCCCCGGCCTCAGAAACCGCTGCCTCGCCCGCGTCCACGCGCACCCAAGATCAAATATGTGACGTAGGCCTCACACCGCCCCACCCGCCCCCGGCCACCCATCACGCACCTCCCCTACGCGTGACACAGGCAACAACGTGACAAAGACAACGAAAGACCCCCGGTCTCCGGATTTCTCCGGAGACCGGGGGTCTCATCTGTGCGCGAGGGGGGAGTTGAACCCCCACGCCCTTTCGGGCACTGGAACCTGAATCCAGCGCGTCTGCCTATTCCGCCACCCGCGCATGGGTGCTGCCGGTTGATTCTCTCACGTGATCCGGGCTGTTCGTCCGGGTCTTGTGCGAGCGCCTGCCGACATCCAGAACATTAGCACGCTGACGGGGGTGCCTTCACACGCCTTTCCCCCGGTCCCCGCCCTGCGGAGACCTCCGGGCGGCACCCCGCCGTGCCTCGGACATTGGCCGTGCACTGCCCCGAGGGGTCACACTCGCGGTAGCCGCAACCGGAGCAAGCGCACCGGCCTGCCTCCGGGCCGGCCGGAAGGGCAGGCTCCGTGCCATGACCGACTCCGGCCCCCGCCCGGCCGGACCGGTCGGCGGTTGCGGGACACTGTCCACGGGGCACATCTACGATCGCAGTGCACGAGCAGTGGGCAAGGAGCAGACAAGCACCGGGCAACCCTGTGAGGGGCGACACTCGTCCTCAAGGCGGGAAAGGGGAACCAGCCGATTTCCCTACGCGTGGATACGATCAGTAAGCAGTATCAGGACGACTCGATCAGGACGACCCCGACGAAGACTGAGGAAGGAGGTGCCCCGTGGGAGTACTGAAGCGTTTCGAGCAGCGGCTCGAAGGTCTCGTCAACGGCACCTTCGCCAAGGTGTTCAAGTCCGAGGTGCAGCCCGTTGAGATCGCCGGCGCCCTGCAGCGCGAGTGCGACAACAACGCCACCATCTGGAACCGCGACCGCACGGTCGTCCCCAACGACTTCATCGTCGAGCTGAGCACGCCTGACTTCGAGCGGCTGAGCCCCTACAGCGGGCAGCTCGGCGACGAGCTCTCCAGCATGGTCCGCGACTACGCCAAGCAGCAGCGCTACACCTTCATGGGCTCGATCAAGGTCCATCTGGAGAAGGCCGACGATCTCGACACCGGCCTGTACCGCGTCCGCAGCCGCACGCTCGCCTCCAGCTCGTCCCAGGAGCCCGCGGGCCCGGCGGCCGCCCAGCGCGCCGCCTCGGCGCCCCGCGGCAGCCAGCCCGGGGGCGGGCACGTGAGCCCGCCCCCCATGCCTTCGTCCCCGCCTGCCGGCGGCGCACAGCCCGTACCCCGTACGGCACCGCCCGGTGCAGGACCGCAGCCCCACGCACAGACCCGGCGCTGGATCGAGATCAACGGCACCCGCCACCAGATCTCGCGTCCTACCCTCGTGCTGGGCCGCAGCACAGACGCTGACGTACGGATCGACGACCCGGGTGTCTCCCGGCGTCACTGTGAGATCCGGGTCGGAACGCCCCCCATGGTCCAGGACCTGGGCTCCACGAACGGCATCGTGGTGGACGGGCAGCACACCACTCGCGCTAATCTCCGCGACGGCTCGCGGATTGTCGTGGGCAGTACCACCATCGTTTACCGGCAAGCCGAAGGGTGAAGCGGGGGCAATGTCAGAGCTGACCCTCACGGTCATGCGGTTGGGTTTCCTCGCCGTACTGTGGCTGTTCGTCATCGTGGCCGTTCAGGTCATCCGCAGCGATCTGTTCGGCACGCGCGTCACACAGCGCGGTGCCGCGCGGCGCGGCGGACAGGAAGCACGTACGCAGCGACAGGCGGCCGCACCGCCACCACAGCAGCAGCGCCGCCAGGAAGGCGGCCGCGGCAACAACCGGCAGCGCCGAGGAGCCCCCACCAAGCTGGTGGTCTCCGAGGGCTCACTGACCGGCACCACCGTCGCCCTCCAAGGCCAGACCATCTCCCTGGGCCGTGCGCACGACTCCACGATCGTGCTGGACGACGACTACGCGTCCAGCAGGCATGCCAGGATCTACCCGGACCGTGACGGCCAGTGGATCGTCGAGGACCTCGGTTCCACCAACGGCACGTACCTGGACCGGACCCGACTGACGACCCCGACACCGATTCCGCTGGGAGCCCCGATCCGCATCGGCAAGACCGTCATCGAGCTGCGGAAGTAGTACGACAATGAGCGAGCGGAGCGAGCGAGCCGCGGCGGTCCACTCGACGGACCACGGTGTGCTCCCGACCGGAGGGTGGGCAGTGTGGCTCGACGAGACCGGCTGTACCCCGAGCCGACGGGTGAGGTGCGCATGAGTCTGTCACTGCGCTTCGCCGCCGGATCGCACAAGGGCATGATCCGCGAGGGCAACGAAGACTCCGGCTATGCCGGGCCACGGTTGCTCGCCATCGCGGACGGCATGGGCGGCCAGGCCGCCGGTGAGGTCGCCTCCTCCGAGGTGATCTCCACCCTCGTCCAGCTCGACGACGACGTACCCGGCTCCGACCTCCTCACCTCCCTGGGCACGTCGGTACAGCGCGCCAATGACCAGCTGCGGGTGATGGTCGAGGAGGACCCCCAGCTGGAGGGCATGGGCACGACCCTGACCGCCCTGCTGTGGACCGGACAGCGGCTCGGCCTGGTCCATGTCGGCGACTCGCGCGCCTACCTGCTGCGCGACGGCGGACTGACCCAGATCACCCAGGACCACACCTGGGTGCAGCGGCTGGTCGACGAGGGCCGGATCACCGAAGAGGAAGCCACCACCCACCCGCAGCGGTCACTGCTGATGCGGGCGCTGGGCAGCGGCGATCATGTCGAGCCCGATCTGTCGATCCGTGAGGTGCGGGCCGGCGACCGGTATCTGATCTGCTCGGACGGACTGTCCGGGGTGGTCAGCCACCAGACGCTGGAAGAGACCCTCGCCAGCTACCACGGGCCGCACGAGACCGTGCAGGAGCTGATCCAGCTCGCTCTGCGCGGTGGCGGACCCGACAACATCACCTGCATCGTCGCCGACGTCCTGGACGTGGACGGCAACGACACGATGGCCGGGCAGCTCAACGACACCCCGGTCGTCGTCGGCGCCGTCGCGGAGAACCAGCACCAGCTCAGCGACCCGAGCACGATGCAGACGCCCGCCGCCCGGGCCGCCGAGCTCGGCCGGCCGGGCGGGCAGCCGCCCGCGCCGGGCGGCTTCGGGCCGCCGGGCAGCGGTGATCCGGAGGTCGGCGGTCCGCCGCAGGGCTCGTTCGGCGCGTTCATGGACGAGGACTTCGTCAAGCCCCGCCCGCGCGGACGGTGGATCAAGCGGTCCCTGTTGATCGCGCTGGCGCTGGCGGTCGTCGGCGGCGGGCTCTACACGGGCTACCGCTGGACGCAGACCCAGTACTTCGTCGGCACCAAGGACGACCACGTCGCGCTCTACCAGGGCATCAGCCAGGACCTCGCGTGGATAAAGCTCAACGACGTGGACCAGGACCACCCCGAGATCGAACTCAAGTACCTGCCGCTGTACCAGCGCAACCAGGTCAAGGAGACGATCGCGGTCGACAGCCGCACCCAGGGCGGCGAAAAGGTCACCGAGCTGAGCCGGCAGGCCAACGCCTGCCGCAGCAAGGAACAGCGGGAGGCCGCCGAGCGCGAGGCCGCGCGGCACCCCGGCAAGGGCCAGACGGGTACGCCGTCCAAGCCCGGCACGCCGTCCAAGTCCGGTGCCCCGAGCACCCGGCCCGGCTCCACCGACAAGACGGACAAGAACAGCGGCACCAGCACGGCAGGCACGCTTGCCGCGCCCGTGTCCCCGTCTCCCACAGCCACTCCCAGCCAGGCCCCCTCCGAGGAACAGCTGAAGCTGGAAAAAAATTGCAGCACCCAGCAGTGAGGGCGTAGGGGGCCGTAGATCTCATGAGCAGCAGTACCACCAACACCACCACTATCGGCACCATCGGAGCTCCGAGCCGCCGCAACACCGAATTGGCGATGCTCATCTTCGCGGTGCTGATCCCGGTGTTCGCGTACATCAACGTCGGCCTGGCCAAGGAAGGCACGGTGCCGGCCGGTGTGCTCGGCTACAGCCTGGGCCTCGGCCTGCTGGCGGGCGTCGCGCATCTCGTCGTCCGCAAGTGGGCGCCGTACGCCGACCCGCTGATGCTGCCCATCGCCACCCTGCTCAACGGCCTGGGCCTGATCTTCATCTGGCGGCTGGACCAGGAGCCCTCGCTGGGCAAGGCGATGGCGCCCAACCAGCTGATGTGGTCGACGTTCGGCGTCGCGCTCTTCCTGGCCATCCTGATCTTCCTCAAGGACCACCGTGTCCTGCAGCGCTACACCTACATCTCGATGGTGGTCGCGCTGGTGCTGCTGGTGGCGCCGGTGTTCTTCCCCGGGGTCAACGGCGCGAAGATCTGGATCACGATTCCGGGTCTCGGCTCGCTGCAGCCCGGTGAGTTCGCGAAGATCATCATCGCGATCTTCTTCGCCGGCTATCTGATGGTGAAGCGCGACGCGCTGGCGCTGGCCAGCCGCCGCTTCATGGGGCTCTACCTCCCGCGCGGCCGCGACCTCGGCCCGATCCTCGTCATCTGGGCGCTGAGCCTGATGATCCTGGTCTTCGAGACCGACCTGGGTACCTCGCTGCTCTTCTTCGGTCTGTTCGTCGTGATGCTGTACGTCGCCACCGAGCGCACCAGCTGGATCGTGTTCGGTCTGCTGCTCAGCGCGGGCGGCGCGGTCGCGGTGGCGACGTTCGAGTCGCACGTCCAGACGCGTGTGCACAACTGGCTCAACCCGCTGGAGCTGTCCAACGGCGGTGTCACCGAGACCGCCCAGGCGATGTACTCCTTCGGGTCCGGCGGCATCCTCGGCTCCGGTCTGGGACAGGGCTACTCCCGCCTCATCCTGGGCATCGCGCCCAAGAGCGACTACATCCTCGCCACGGTCGGCGAGGAGGTCGGTCTGGCCGGCCTGATGGCCATCCTGCTGCTCTACGGCCTGCTGATCGAGCGCGGTATCCGCACGGCGCTGGCCGCCCGTGACCCGTTCGGCAAGCTGCTGTCGATCGGTCTTTCCGGCGCCTTCGCCCTGCAGGTCTTCGTCGTCGCCGGCGGTGTGACCGGCCTGATCCCGCTGACGGGTATGACGATGCCGTTCCTCGCCCAGGGTGGCTCGTCCGTGATCGCCAACTGGGCACTCGTCGCCATCCTGCTGCGGATCAGCGACACCGCGCGCCGTCCGGCGCCGGCCCCCGCCCCGTCCACCGACGCCGAGATGACCCAGGTGGTCCGCCCGTGAACAAGCCCCTGCGCCGGGTCGCGATCTTCTGCGGCCTGCTCGTCCTCGCCCTGCTGGTACGCGTCAACTGGGTGCAGTTCGTCCAGGGTGACGAGCTCAAGAACGACCCGCACAACCGCCGGGTCGCCATCGAGCGCTACAGCACCCCGCGCGGCAACATCATCGTGGACGGCAAGGCCGTCACCGGGTCCACGACCACCGACAGCGGCGACTTCAAGTACAAGCGCACGTACAAGAACGGCAAGATGTGGGCGCCGGTCACGGGCTACGCCTCGCAGGCCTTCGACGCCAACCAGCTGGAGAAGCTGAACGACGGCATTCTCACCGGCACCGACGACCGCCTCTTCTTCAGCCGCACGGTCGACATGTTCACCGGCGGCAAGCAGAAGGGCGGCGACGTGGTGACCACGCTCAACGCCAAGGCCCAGAAGGCCGCCTTCGACGGGCTCGGCAAGCAGAAGGGCGCGGTCGCCGCGATCAACCCGGAGACCGGCGCGATCCTGGCGCTGGCCAGCACCCCGTCGTACGACCCGTCCTCGTTCGCCGGGATGAGCAACAAGGACGCCGAGGCGTACAACGCGCTGCAGAAGAAGAACGACCCCGACGAGCCGATGCTCAACCGGGCGCTGCGCCAGACCTACCCGCCCGGCTCCACCTTCAAGGTCGTCACGGCCTCGGCGGCCCTGGAGAACGGCCTCTACCACGACGTCGACTCCAAGACCGATTCCCCGCTGCCCTACACGCTCCCCGACACCTCGGGCCTGCAGCTGAAGAACGAGGGCAACATCCCGTGCAAGGACGCCACCCTGCGTGAGGCGCTGCGCTGGTCCTGCAACACCGTGTTCGGCAAGATCAGCGCCGACCTCGGCAACAAGAAGATGAAGGCCGAGGCGGAGAAGTTCGGCTTCAACGACCCGGGGATCAACACCCCGGTCCGCGCCTCGGAGTCGATCTTCCCCAAGGACAACCGGCCGCAGAACGCCATGGCGGGCATCGGCCAGGCCTCCAACCGCGCCACGCCGCTGCAGATGGCCATGGTCGCCTCTTCGGTCGCCAACGGCGGCAAGCTGATGAAGCCGTACATGGTCGACCAGCTGGTCGCGCAGAACCTCAATGTGGTCCAGCAGCACACGCCGCAGGAGATGAGCCGGCCGCTCAGCCCGGAGAACGCCCAGAAGGTCCAGAGCATCATGGAGACCGTCGTCAAGAACGGCACGGGAACCGCCGCTCAGATCCCCGGCGTGACCGTCGGCGGAAAGACCGGCACCGCGCAGCACGGCGAGAACAACAAGGACAACCCCTACGCCTGGTTCATTTCCTACGCGAAGACCGGCAAGGGCACCCCCGTCGCGGTCGCCGTCGTCATTGAGGGATCCGACACCCTCCGCGACGACATCGCCGGCGGCAAACTCGCTGCTCCGATCGCAAAGCGCGTGATGGAGGCAGTACTCGAAGGCCAGAAGTGACGCGGGTCATGCCAATACCGGTCACGTATCAGGTTGCGGCTCCGGCCCGGTCCGGTAGGGCGTGCCGGGTACGGTATGCCCGGACAGCACACCGCCGGACCACACACCGGTGCGGTCGGGACTGACGGAGAGGGCTGGAGAAGCTTATGGAAGAGCCGCGTCGCCTCGGCGGCCGGTACGAGCTGGGCTCGGTGCTCGGCCGCGGTGGCATGGCCGAGGTGTACCTCGCGCATGACACCCGCCTGGGCCGTACCGTAGCTGTGAAGACGCTGCGGGTGGATCTCGCCCGTGACCCGTCCTTCCAGGCCCGGTTCCGCCGTGAGGCCCAGTCGGCCGCCTCGCTGAACCATCCGTCGATCGTCGCGGTCTACGACACCGGCGAGGACTACGTCGACGGCGTTTCCATCCCGTACATCGTGATGGAGTACGTCGACGGCTCCACTCTGCGTGAGCTGCTGCACTCCGGAAGAAAGCTGCTGCCCGAGCGTTCGCTGGAGATGACCACCGGTGTCCTCCAGGCGCTGGAGTACTCCCACCGGGCCGGCATCGTCCACCGCGACATCAAGCCCGCCAACGTCATGCTGACGCGCACCGGCCAGGTCAAGGTCATGGACTTCGGCATCGCCCGCGCCATGGGCGACGCCGGTATGACCATGACGCAGACCGCGGCCGTCATCGGCACGGCGCAGTACCTCTCTCCCGAGCAGGCCAAGGGCGAGCAGGTCGACGCCCGCTCCGACCTGTACTCCACCGGCTGTCTGCTCTACGAGCTGCTGACGGTGCGGCCGCCGTTCGTCGGTGACTCACCGGTCGCGGTGGCCTATCAGCATGTCCGTGAAGAGCCGCAGAAGCCGAGCAACTTCGACCCCGAGATCACGCCGGAGATGGACGCCATCGTCCTGAAGGCGCTGGTCAAGGACCCGGACTACCGCTATCAGTCGGCGGACGAGATGCGTGCCGACATCGAGGCGGCGCTGGAGGGCCAGCCGGTCGCGGCGACCTCCGCCATGGGCGCGGGGGGCTACGACCAGGACCAGCCGACCACGATGCTGCGCCCGCAGGATCCGGCCGGCCAGACCTCGATGCTGCCGCCGATGAACCCCGACGACGGGGGCTACGGCTACGACGACCGCGGCGACCGGCGGCGCGGCGGTGGCCAGAAGAAGAGCAACACCTCGACGATCCTGCTGGTGCTGGCGGCCGTCCTCGTCCTGATCGGTGCGATCTTCATCGGCAAGGCGATGTTCACCCACGGCAACAAGGGCGGCACGACACCGGTGCCCAACCTCGTGGGCAAGACCCTCAGGGAGGCCAAGGAGTCCGGCCGCAACGGCAGCTTCAAGGTCGACGAGGGGGGCCGCAAGGCCTGCGACAACGTCAAGAAGGGCCAGGTCACCGAGCAGGACCCGGCAGCCGGCGGGGAGATCCAGAAGAACGACACGATCACCGTCACGCTGTGCTCCGGGGCCGCAGAGGTGACCGTGCCCGACGTCAGCAGCCTTTCGTACGCGAACGCTTTCAAGGAGCTGAGCAAGAAGGGCTTCACGAACGTCAAGCAGAAGCAGGAGGTGTCCGACCGTACGCCGGGTACCGTCATCGACCAGGACCCCCCTGCGCAGAGCAAGGCAGCCAAGAGCACCGAGGTCACGCTGACGGTGGCCCAGGCGAGCCCGAAGGTGAGCGTCCCGGACGTCACGGGGCAGGACGCCGCCGCGGCGGAGAAGCAGCTGACGGACCAGGGCTTCCAGGTCACCAAGACCGAGCAGGAAGTCACCGACCCCAACCAGGTCGGCAAGGTGCAGTCCCAGAGCCCGCAGGGCAACACGCAGGCCAAGAAGGGCTCCACGGTGACCCTCACGATCGGCAAGGCGGGCGCCCAGACGCCGGTGCCCAGCGTGATCGGCCAGACCGTGAAGCAGGCCAAGCAGGCGCTCCAGCAGGCCGGGTTCAAGAACATCCAGTTCGCCGGCGGCAGTTCGCCGGACGACAACGCCCGGGTGGTCACGCAGGACCCGGCGGCCCAGACACCGTCCGACCCCGCGAACACCACCGTCACGCTGACCACCATCGGCGGCGGTGGGGGCGGCAACGGTAACGGCGGAAACGACGGCGGGGGCGGCATCTTCGGCGGACCGTTCGGCGGCTAGCGGCCCGTACGACGAGGCAAAACGGAGCCCCGGCACCCAGGAATGGGTGCCGGGGCTTTCCGTTGTCCGCACACCGGGCCGGCGGGGCCCCTGGCGGCTAGCCGAGCTCCTTCGGGGGTGTGCGGTCCGCGTTGACCTTCTCGGTGCGGACCAGCTCGCCCCAGACGATGTAGCGGTAGGTCGAGGTGTAGACCGGGGTGCAGGTCGTGAGGGTGATGTAGCGGCCCGCCTTGTGCTTGCCGGATTCCTTCGGGACCTCGTCGAGGACGTCCACGTTGAACTTCGAGGTCTCGGGCAGTGTCGCGAAGACCTTGTAGACGTACCAGGTGTCCTTGGTCTCGAAGACGATCGGGTCGCCGTCCTTGAGCTTGTCGATGTTGTGGAACTTCGCGCCATGGCCGTCGCGGTGGGCGGCGAGGGTGAAGTTGCCCTTCTTGTTCTTCGGCAGCCCCGACTTGACCGGCTTGGTGTAATAGCCGGCCACGCCCTCGTTGAGGACCTCGGCGTCGGTGCCCTTCTTGACCAGCACCTCGCCGTTGTCCATCGCCGGTACGTGCAGAAAGCCGATGCCGTCCTTGGTGTCGAGCTCCCCCGGCCCCTTGGGACCGCTGCTCGCCCAGTGCTTGCGCACCTGGTCGCCCTGCTGGTGCGCGGCGCGGTCGGCGAGGACGTTGGTCCACCACAGCGAATAGGCGACGAACAGCCCCAGGATCAGCCCGGCCGTGATCAGCAGCTCACCGATGACGCTGACGACGGAGGCGACGGCTCTGCGCACCCGACGCGGCTTGAGTGGCGGCGCGGACCGGTCGCATACCTGGTCGTTTCCGGTGGCAGTCACCGCGTAGCACCCCTCTTTTGTTCACTCAGCCGGTGAGCACATCCGGTTCGCCCTTGCTCCGCGGCCGCTCGTCGACCATCTTGCCCCAGACGATCATCCGATAGGTACTGGTGAACTCCGGGGTGCAGGTCGTCAGGGTGATGTAACGGCCGGGGCCGGTGAACCCCGAGCCGGGAGGTACGGGGCCGATCACGCTGGTGTTGCTCGGCGAGGTCTGCGGGAGGATGCTCTCCATCTCGTAGGTGTAGTACGAGCTCTGCGTCTCGACGACGATTTTGTCGCCCTTGGTCAGCTTGTTGATGTAGCGGAACGGCTCGCCGTGGGTGTTGCGGTGCGCGGCCACCGCGAAGTTGCCCTTCTTGTCCCAGGGCATCGCCGTCTTGGTCCCGCTGCTCTTGTCGTAGTGACCGACCATGCCGTGGTCGAGCACATTGTGCTTGTCGATGCCCTCGGCTATCGGGGCCTTCACATCGAGCTTGGGGATATACATGATCCCGAAGCGCTCGCCGTCCGCGAGGTTCTTCTTCTCGCCGCCGCCCTTGTCCCACTCGTGCTGAAGGTTGGTGGTGGCGCCGCCCGCCTCCTCCTCGGCGCGGACATTCGTCCACCAGAGCTGATAGGTGACGAAGAGCAGCATCAACACGCCGAGGGTGATGAACACTTCGCCCAGTGCGCGGCTGGCGATCAGGCTGGGGCTGTCCTTGGCGGCGCGAGCGGCCCGCCGGGCCTCCACCCGGGACGTGGGGGCAGCGGCGGCGGGGTCGGCGGCCGCCGTGGTGTCGGCCGGCCCGCCGTGACGCCCTCGTCGGCCGCCTCGCTTGGCGGCCTCCTGGGCGGCCTTGCGCCGGGCCGCTCTGCCGCCGGTGGCCGAAGACTCCGCCGCGGTTTCACGTGAAACCGCGGCACCCCCGACATCAGCAGCGTCGGTTTCACGTGAAACGGCGTCGCCGTCGGGCTTCTCGGCCTGCCGCAGCGCCATGGTCTCGTCGTCGTTCCGCCACGGCGTGGGGGCGGCCACTGCGGGGGGAGCGGGGGCGGGGGGTGGCGGCGTCTCCCGCGCGGCATAGGGCCGGGCTATCGGCTCGGCCGAGGCGGGGCGCGGGGCGGGGGCGGGGGCGGGGCCGGCGCCGTACCCCTGGCCGTGGCCGGCAGACTGTGGCGCGGGAGGCTGCCGGTCCGGCCGGGAGGTGTCCGGCTCCAGATGCGGGCGGAACCACGGCGAGCCCTGCCGCACGCCCTCCTGGGCCGGCTTGCCCCGGCGTCGTCCCCGGCCCGGCTGGCCGTACGAAGCGGCCGGGGGTGCCGGGGGTGCCTGGCCCGGCAGCGGATCGTTCAGGGGGTCGTTGAGCGCTTCCACCGCGGCCTCGAACGCGTCGGGCTGCCTGTGGGGCTCCTGCGGTCCGTACGGGTCTTGTGGCGCATACGACCGGTCCGGTTCGTAGGGCTCGTGGGAACTGCCTTCACGCTCGGGGCGCAAGGCGGTCACGCGCCGGCCTTGCCGACCACCGGGGCCAGCCCCGTCGAGCGCGCCACCGCCCCCTCATCGCCGCATTCGACGAGCCAGTTGGCCAGCATCCGGTGCCCCCACTCGGTCAGGACCGACTCGGGGTGGAACTGCACACCCTCCACCGGTAGTTCGCGGTGCCGCAGGCCCATGATGATCCGTCCGCCGGGGACGTCGTCGGCCTCCGTCCAGGAGGTGACGAGCAGGTCGTCGGGGACGGTGTCCGGCTCGACGGCCAGGGAGTGGTAGCGGGTGGCGGTGAACGGCGTGGGCAGCCCGGAGAAGACGCCGGCGCCCTCGTGGACGACCAGCGAGGTCTTGCCGTGGAGCAGCTCGGGCGCGCGGTCCACCACGCCGCCGTAGGCGACGGCCATCGACTGCATGCCCAGGCAGACGCCGAAGACCGGGACTCCGGTGTCCGCGCAGTGCCGGACCATGTCGACGCAGACTCCGGCCTGCTCGGGAGTACCGGGACCGGGCGACAGCAGCACCCCGTCGAAGCCGTCCTGGGCGTGCCGCGGGGCGACCTCGTCGTTGCGCAGCACCTCGCACTCGGCACCGAGTTGGTAGAGGTACTGGACGAGGTTGAAGACGAAGCTGTCGTAGTTGTCGACGACGAGAATCCGTGCGGTCATCGGACGGCTGCCATCCCTTGATCGACAGTGACGTCATTGAAGGGGAGCAGCGGCTCCGCCCACGGGAAGACGTACTGGAAGAGTATGAAGACGACCGCCAGGGCGAGCACCAGGGAAATCAGCGCCTTCACCCACGTGTTGCCCGGCAGATGCCGCCAGATCCAGCCGTACATGCTGTCGCTGTCCCCTTGCCGATGCCGATGACGATGTCCGTTGCGACACCAGAGTAAGGGGCGAGGGCGGGCGCAGGTGGGTCAGCCGGTCAAAGCCGATGGCCTTCCCCGTGCCGCGGGTTGGGTGGAATCCAGGTGTGCCCAGGCGATCAGCCGGTGGCTGTGGCCCCATTCCGGCTCGCAGGTCGTCAGCGTGAGATACCGCCCGGGGCCGTGGAAACCGGACTTCCGCGGCACGGGGTCGATCACGCCGATATCGCCGGGCAGCGTCGTGTAGGGCCGGTTGTCGATGCGGTAGGTGAACCAGGTCCGGCCGTCGGTGAGCACCACGGCGTCGCCGGGATGCAGCCGTGGGAAGTCCTTGAACGGGTCGCCGTAGGTGCGGCGGTGTCCGGCGACGGAGAAGTTGCCGAGCGCGCCGAGGTGCGCGGTGCGGTCGTAGTGGCCCAGGCCGCGCTTGAGGACGTCGGCCGCGGTGCCTTCCAGCACGGGCTTGGCCCAGTCGGCACCGAAGCGCGGGATGTACATCACGGCGAAGGAGGCACCCGATGGGTAGCCGTGGGGGCGCGCGGCCGGCGCGGTGCCGGCGCCGGCGCCGGGGGCCGGCGGGCGGGCGGGAGCGGTGACCGGGCCCGCGGACCAGCGGTCCTGGAGTCTGCCGATCTCGCCGTCCATGGCGCTGTCGGCCCGTACGCCGGTCCAGAAGAGGAGATAGACCACGAAGAGCACGATGAGCGCGCCCACGGTGACGCAGATTTCGCTGAGCGTCCGCACGATCCACCGCACCGTCGTCCCGCCCCGCAGCGTCATCCGGCCCCGCCCCTCCCCGCTGCCCCGGGGGACGCGGCTACGGCTTCACAGGCTGTGCGTAGTGGAGATCCACTGTGCCGGAGTAGCCGGGAAGAGTCATCGCCTCGTGCTGGTCGACTTTCCAGCCGAGGCCGTAGGCGTTCACGTACTGGAGGTAGTTCTGGATGGCGGGGGAGGCGGTCAGGGCGTTGGTGAGGGCCTCGCGGTCACCGACGGCGGTGATCTTGTACGGCGGGGAGTAGACCCGGCCCTGGAGGATCAGGGTGTTGCCGACGCAGCGCACCGCGCTGGTGGAGATCAGCCGCTGGTCCATGACCTTGATGCCCTTGGCGCCGCCGTGCCACAGGGCGTTCACGACGGCCTGCAGATCCTGCTGGTGGATGACCAGGTCGTTGGGCTGCGGCTCGGGGATGCCGGGGATCTTGGCGGTGGCGTTCGGCGGGGCATCGGTGAGCGTGACCGTCACGCCCTGGCCCTTGACCGGCTTGGTGCCGGCGTTCTTCTCCAGCGCCTTGAGCTTGGCCTCCTCGGCCTTGGAGCTGCCGTTGTCACGCTGGGCGAGGGAGTCGACCTCGGCGCGCAGCGCGGCATTGCTCTCGTCCTGGGTGCCGTTCTTGTGGCTGCGTTCCTGGATGAGGTCGGACAGCCGCAGCATCGAGTCGTCCGAGCGCAGATTCGTGCCGCGCGCGGTGTCGAAGCTGAGCCAGAACAGCAGCCCGGCGAGCGCGAAGACGACGAGAGTGAGGAGGCGCACGGGCCGCAGGCGTGACCGGGTGGGGCGGTCGGGGGAGTCAGCGGAATTGCTCAACGTACCCTTACTCCTTACGGCGCCGCGGAAGCACTACGCTAACGGACGCCCGGGAAACGAATCCGCTCCCCACCGCATCCGCGCCCCGGCGCACACTCCGTACCTCCCCGCGGATGGGGGCACCGCCCGCTCGAGCACGGACGAGAGCGGGGGAGCAGCGCATCGACAGGAGAGTTCCTCGTGCCGAAGTCACGGATCCGCAAGAAGGACGACTTCACGCCGCCGCCGGCGAAGACCACCAGCCTGAAGATGAACTCAGGCCGTGGCTGGGTGGCGCCGTTGATGCTGGCCATGTTCCTGATCGGGCTGGTGTGGATCGTGACGTTCTATGTGTCCGAAGGCGATCTGCCGATCGGGGCCATGGGCAACTGGAACATCGTCTGTGGCTTCGGCTTCATCGCGGTGGGCTTCGGCGTATCCACCCAGTGGAAGTAGGGCAAGCCCTGCCCAAGGCCATCCACACGGTTATCCACAGTCGGGGAAAACTTCAGAAGATCTGTGGATAACCCTCGGGAGGTTGACGCCGGTGTGATCGGCGGCACCCACCCCGGGCCGCCCTCTCCCCCTGCCCCGGCTGGGGAAACGCAGGTCAGGGCGGTGCGGAACGAGAGTTCCGCACCGCATGCACAAGATCGGCCACGCACTGTGGACAACGTGGCGGTACGGGCCCCTCAGCCGGTGAGCTGAAGGGTCCGTACCCCCACCACGGCGACGATCGCGAGCAGCATCACCGCGCAGGTCGCGAAATGCACCAGGGTCCGCCGGTCGCGCGGCGCATGCACCATCCCGAACGCCACCGCGGCGCCCACCACGAGGCCGCCCACATGCGCCTGCCAGGCGATATTCGGCCACAGGAACGTGAAGACGAGGTTCAGGCCGAGCAGGATCAGCACCGGCTTCATGTCGTACCGCAGCCGCCGCATCAGGACCGCGGTCGCGCCGAGCAGCCCGAAGATCGCGCCGGAGGCGCCCAGCGAGGGCTGGTTCTGCGCGGCGAGGAGATACGACAGCGCGCTGCCGCCCAGGCCGGCGAGCAGATAGAGCGCGAGGAACCGCGCCCGGCCGAGCGCCGCCTCCAGGGGCGGCCCCAGCCACCACAGCGAGAGCATGTTGAACGCGATGTGCGCGATCTGCTGGTGCAGGAACATCGCGGTCAGCAGGCGGTACCACTCGCCCTCGGCGACGCCGACGAGCTGGTAGCGGCCCGGTTCGGCGGCGAGACCGATCATGTCGAGGTGGTTGACCAGCGGGCTCAGCGCGCCGCCGGTCACCGACACGGCGATGAAGACCGCGACGTTGAGGCCCAGCAGAACCTTGGTGACCAGCCGGGGATCGGCCGTGATCGTGCCGCCCGCGATCGTGCGCGGCGCCGTCGCCTGCGGCGCGCGGCCGGTGCCGCTGCCGCCGCGTACGCAGTCCGGGCACTGGAAGCCGACCGAGGCGCTGATCATGCACTCGGGGCATATCGGCTTGTCACAGCGGGTGCAGCGGATGCCGGTCGGGCGGTCCGGGTGACGGAAACAGCCCGGCAGGCCGTCGTCGCCCCGCGCGTCCCGCGGCTCCTGTGGGCTGCCTGGCACCTGGTCCATCGGTCCCCTCGTCCTCTTCTCCGTCCGGGCGCCCGTCACTCGCCCTCCCGCCCGGCTCCGGACGAGCGTCGCGCCCCGCCTGATGTACGACCGGGCGGGGCGCAATGGTTCCCCGGCTCACGCCGGGGCACAAGACACGGCTCAGCGGGTCTCGATGACCACCGACTCGATGACGACGTCCTGGACCGGACGGTCCGTGCGCGGGTTCGTCTGGGTGCCGGCGATCGCGTCGACGACCTTCTTGCTGGCGTCGTTGCTGACCTCACCGAAGATGGTGTGCTTGCCGGTCAGCCAGGCGGTCGCGCCGACGGTCACGAAGAACTGCGAGCCGTTCGTGCCGGGGCCGGCGTTGGCCATGGCCAGCAGGTACGGCTTGTTGAAGGCCAGGTCGGGGTGGAACTCGTCCCCGAACTCGTAGCCGGGGCCGCCGGTGCCGTTGCCCAGCGGGTCGCCGCCCTGGATCATGAAGCCACTGATCACCCGGTGGAAGACGGTGCCGTCGTAGAGGCGGTCCGTGGACTTCTTGCCCGTCGCCGGGTGGGTCCACTCCCGCTCGCCGTTGGCGAGCTCGACGAAGTTCTTGACCGTCTTGGGTGCATGGTTCGGCAGAAGCCGA
Organism: Streptomyces sp. NBC_01454; assembly: GCF_036227565.1. Taxonomy (NCBI): domain Bacteria; kingdom Bacillati; phylum Actinomycetota; class Actinomycetes; order Kitasatosporales; family Streptomycetaceae; genus Streptomyces; species Streptomyces sp. NBC_01454. Next base: position 4,093,568 of record NZ_CP109460.1, on the reverse strand, counting down.
ATCTCGATGTCGCCCTGGTTCGTCTTCAGGGTGGCGTAGAGCTGCTCAGCCACGATCTACCTTCCATAAGTCTGCACTGACGGTTCACGATCCTCGCATGGACCGGCCCGCCCGTCGCCCGACCTCACCCCTGTCGGGCCACGCGCCACTCTTTCCCGCTGCCGGGCTCTTGACGGACTTCGTGCCGATTTCATGCGCCGGGAGCGGCAAACCGTGGCATTGTCGTCAACAAGGCTCCGGAAGGTCCGCAATGACCCGGATGCCCGCTCGCACATGCCGTGTGACGTCCGAGCGGGCATGATCTCCAAACGGGTGGACAGGCGATACAGCAGACACGGGGGACCAGGCCCCCTAGCCCCGGACAACGCCACCGAGGAGGAGGATCCCGTGACCCGCAAGGACAGCGTGCGCGCCGCGACCGGTACGGCCAGGGACAGCGTGCGACACGCCGCGGAGGTGGTGGCTCCGTATGCCGGTACGGCCAAGGACGCCGCCGTGCACTTCGCTCACGAAGCGCGTACGCGAGCGGCTCCCAAGGTGGCCGAGGCCGCCCACCAGGCACGCACGCAGTACGACGCCCATCTGCAGCCGCGGTTCGAGCACGCCCGTGGCACGCTGCCGCCCAAGGTGGACGCCGCGGCGACCCGCGCGGCCCGCCGGACCCGCAAGGCCGCCCGTCAGGCTGCCGACTACACCGCACCGCGGCTGGAGAACGCCGTGACCAGCGCGCGGGCCGCGGCCGAGCCGGTGCGTGACGAAGCCGTCGCCCGCGGTGCCGCCGCGCTCGCCGCGCTCCGCGGCCAGGTGACGGCCAAGGAGATCGCCAAGCTTCAGAAGAAGCACAGCCGGCGGGCCAAGTGCGGCAAGCTCGCCAAGCGCCTCACCGTGCTGGGCATCCTGGCCGGCGGTGCGATCGCCGCCTGGAAGTGGTGGGACAAGCAGGCCAACCCGGACTGGCTGGTCGAGCCGCCGGCTCCCACCGAGGTCAGCGACCGCGGCCGGCTGAGCGCGGTCGACGGCAGCCAGGGCGCCTCGCTCGACCCCGAGGTCCAGGCCAAGCAGGCCGACGCCGAGGCCGATGAACGCGGCGGCGGCAACACCTGACCCGACCGCCACCGGCTCACCGGGCCGTGTCCGCCCTCCCGTCCCGGGGGCCGGCGGGCACGGCCCGCTCGCATGCGGCCGTGGGGGACGTCCTCAGCCGAGCGCGGCGCGCAGGCGGGCGAAGGCCGTCCGCAGGACCGCCGGGTGGCTTGCCGCGTTGATGCGGAAGCAGCGGTCGAACGCCGCGCCGCCGAAGCTCTCGCCGGCGAGGACGTGTATGCCGCTGCTCTCCAGCGCCCCGGCGAACCGGCGCGCGTCCTGCTCCCCCGCGGCCTCGGCCCACACCAGGTACGTGGCGTCGGGGGCACTCGCACCGACGCGCACCGGCAGGCTCGCCAGCTCGTCGAGGACGAGCCGTACCCGCTCGGCGAGCTCCTCGCGCAGGGTGTGCAGCCAGGCGATGCCCTCCGGCCCGTAGCAGGCGACGGTGGCGAGGGCGCCGAGGCTGCCCGGGCGTCCCAGGAGGCTCTGCGGCAGCTCCGTGAGGGCTTGTGCCGAGCGCTCGGAGCCGTAGACGCTGGCGCTCTTCAGCCCGGGGATGTTGAACGCCTTCGACGCGGAGGTGAGGCCGAAGGCCCGTATCCCGTGGACGGCGGGGTCCGCGAACGCCGAGGGCATCGCGCGGCCGGGCATCCCCAGCGGAATGTGCACCTCATTGGAGAGCAGCAGAAGGTCGTGCTCCCGGCACACCTCGATCGCCCGGGACATCTCCTGGAGGGTCCAGGCCCGTCCGACCGGGTTGTGCGGCTGGCACACGATCCAGCCCCGGGCGCCCTCCCGGGCCGCGGTGGCCAGGGCGGCCCAGTCGTGCTGCCAGTGCCCCCCGGTGCGGCTCAGCGGGACGGCCACCGGTGCGAGGCCCGCCTCGCGGACCACCGTGAACAGATCGCCGTACACGGGTGTCTCGACGATGACGGGGCTGCCCGGCGCCAGACCGGACCGCATCAGGGAGCGCAGCCCGGTCAGCACGTCCGTGGTGCAGCGCAGCCCGGCGACGTCGGCGTCATGGTGCTCGGCCAGATAGCGCCCGCACGCCGCCTCCTGCGCCTCGGGCAGGCCGTAACCGATCTCGCCGAGGCCGACGGCCTCGACCAGGGCGGAGCGCAGGAACTCCGGTGGGTACAGGTCCATTTCGGCGACGCCGAGGCAGATGCGGTCGGGGGTGTCCGGGCCGATCTGCCACTTCAGGGTGCGGCGGGCGCGCAGCGCGTCGAGGTCGGTCAGGAAGCGCGGCCGCTCCGGCAGCCGGCCCGGGGAGGCGGGACGAACGGGGCGGGCCGGCGGCTGGTGGGCCGTCGCCGCCCGGAGGTCATTCGGCATTCCGGTCCAGTTCGATGTAGAGCCGGGTGCCGCCCTTGCCCTTGGTGCGGCGGCGCACGGACACCGTGCCCTGGATCTCCTTCGGGTGGCGGACGTGCGTCCCGCCGCACGGGATCTCCAGGTCTCCCGAGCGCCACACGAAGACGTCCTGGGTGCCGGGCAGCGGGTCGACGGTCGCCTCCGGGGAGCCGGCCAGCAACTCCGTGACGCGCTCCTGGATGCCGGGGACGGCGTCCGTCGCGATCGCGCAGTTGAAGTCGAAGCGGGCGGAGCTGTCGCTGATGTGGCAGCCGCGTGTCGACCGCGTCAGCCCCTGGGACGCGAGGTATTCGCCGGTCGCATGGAAGAGGAAGTGCGCCAGGGTGTGCATCTGCATGTGGTGCAGCCGGCGTTCCCAGTCGATCTCCATCGTGACCTGCTCGCCCACGGTGAGGGCACAGGGCTCCTCGAACTCGTGGTAGAACACCGCCTCGATGGTGGCGACTTCACCGTTGGGCAGCTGGAACGGGCGGCCACCGGCCTTCTGGACGTCGATGACGCGCTGCCCGTTGACCGTTCCCTGGTCGGCGACCTGACCGCCGGACTCCGCGTAGAAAACGGACTGGTCGAAGATCGCGTAGCGGTCACTGACCTGCAGAACCGTCGCCGTGCCCGTGGTGGCGTAAGGGTCGTGGTGGAAAAGCTGCTTGGTGGGCGGGCAAGAGCTCCACAGGGCGGCTTCAATCACTGCTGTCTCCCCAGTTCAGTAGCGTGGTGCCATACAGTTCGCCGCGGTCGGCGAAGAAGGTGAGGATCTCACCGTCGGCGTCCGGCCCCAGGGCGGCGGCGAGCTGGCGCGCCCCCATGTAGCAGACGCCGGAGGAGCCGCCCACGCTGATCCCGTGGGCCGCCAACTCCTGGACTCCGGCACAGGCTTGGGCATCGGACACCTGGAACACCCCGGCCACGCGGTCCCGGGCGGAGTCGATGACGGCCGGGATCCGGTTCTGGTTGCCGGTGCCGCGCAGGATGCTGGGGGCGGGGTCGCCGCCGAAGGTGATGGAGCCGTGCCGGTCGCCGACATAGGAGCGGATGCCCTCGGCGTGCAGCATGGCGGACAGCGCGGAGAAGTGACCGCCGCTGCCCACGCAGAAGATGCCGGCGGTGATGCGGGCGAAGTCCAGCGTGCGTCTCAGGTGGGGGACCACCCAGCGGGTGTAGACCTCGGGGTTGAGCGGGCTGTCGTTCTGGTTGGTCCAGTAGTAGTCGGGGTGTTCCGCCCGCAGCTGCTGGAGCAGGTCGTCCCGGGCCTGCTGGAAACCGAGGACGGGGTGCGGCGCGGGGGCGAGGTGCAGCACGGCCCCCGCCAGCTCGATCTTGCGCCGGGTCACGGCCGGGATGCCGGGGTCGGACACCAGGTGGATCTCATGGCCGAGCAGGCGGCCCGCGGCCGCCAGGCCCAGGCCCAGCGACCCGGAGGTGGACTCGATCACCGGCTGGCCCTCGGCGAGCAGGCCGTGCTCCCTGGCCAGGAGCAGCAGTCCGAGGCCGAGGATGGACTTGAAGCTGGTCTCGGTGGCGGGGCTGCCGTGTATCGCGCGCAGGACGAGGCGGGTGTCGCCGACGCGGCCGGCGTGGAGGGTGGTCAGCCGGCTGAGCCCGTCGAGGACGGCGTAGGGATCGACGCGGTCCGGGGGCGCGGCGGTGACGGTCATGAACGGCCCTCCAGAAGGTTCTTGGCCCAGAAGATCGAGATGAGGAGGATGGCGATGCCCGCCAGCTGGATCAGGCTGAGTTCCTGGCCGAACAGGACGAAGCCGTACGCGGCCGCGGCGACCGGCTGGAGCAGCACGTAGACGGCGGCCAGCTGCAGCCGCAGGAACTTCACCGCGTGCGCCATGAGGGTCTGCCCGAGCACCTGGGAGGTCACGGCGAGCGCGATCAGCACCAGCCAGCCCTTGGCCGTCGTCGGCCACAGGCTCTCGCCGAGGACGGCGGCGACGACGAAGCAGGCCACGGCGCAGGCCAGGCTCAGGGTGGCCATGATGCGGGTCGCCTCGTAGCGCTCGCGCAGGCCCTTGGTCACGACGAGGAACAGGGCGTAGAACACGGCGGTCAGCAGGGCGAGTACGTCACCGCGCAGGTGCTGCGGGTCGAGGCCGGTGCCCAGGATGACGAGGATGTACAGGCCGCCGAGGGCCAGCAGCGCCGGGAAGAGGAGCTTCCACGGGATGCGGTCCCCGAAGAGGAAGAACAGCAGCGGGGCGATGAGGAACGGCACCAGGTTGGCCAGGAGGTTGGCCTCGGCCAGCGAGGTGTAGAGGAACGAGATGTTCCACAGGCACAGGTCGGCCGCGAGGAACAGCCCGCCGAGCACGATCAGGAAGCGGTCGCGCGGCGTCACCTTGGCCTGCTTGGCCGGGACTTCGCCCTCCCCCGGGGCCTGGCCGCCCTTGGCTGTCCTGCCCGCGCGCCGCGACAGGGCGACGGACATCCCGAGCAGCAGCGGGACGGCGAAGAGGGAACGGTAGGCGCCGGTGGCGACCGGGCCGATCTCGCTGATCCGTACGAACACCCCGCCCAGGGCCAGGCAGCACACGGCGAGCAGCACCATGCCCTGGTAGTGGGCCTGGGACCGGGTACGGGGCGGCGGGCTCGGGTCCGGCGCGGCCGGCTCGGGAGCGGCCCCCGGGTCGGGGGCCGTGCTGGTGGTGCTGGTCGTCAACGCTGGGCCTCTTTCAGGGTGAATGTCTCGCTGGTGTATCCGCAGGTCTCCAGCTGCGAGCGGCATTCCCGGACCCGCAGGTCGTGATCCGGCTGGTGGCGGGAGAAGATGAGCCCCGCGAGAGTGCCGCTGTGCGCGATGCAGACGCCCAGGGCGCCCAGGTCGTGCTGGATCCGCCGCAGGTCCTCCAGGGACTTCTTGGGCAGCCGGTCGTTGTGCAACTCGGCGCTCCGGGTGGCGACTTCGGCCGCGGCCGCGTAGTCGTCGGCCCGCAAGGCGGTGTCGAGCTGCGCGAAGAGCTGTTCGTAGACCCGCGCCTTGCCCAGGTCCTCGGGGCTCTCCTGATGGAACTCCTCGGTGCGCACCCAGCCGCCCTCGTCGATGCCGACGATGGTCCAGCGCAGGTCCGTGCGGTACGCGTGCAGGAGCCGGTGGGTGCGCTGTGCGCAGGCCGCGACTCCGGGGTGCAGGAGGTAGTCGCCGTACTCCAGCTTCCGGGCCACGGAGAGCGCCAGTGCGTGCACGACCGGCTCCGGGGTCTCCGGGTGCAGGCTGCGTATGCACAGCTGAGCGGTCGCCAGAATGTCCGCGGTGGAGCTGGCGTAGCCCTTCGCCACCGGGATGTTGGACTCGATCTCGATAGTGCAGTCGGGTGCGCCGTGTCCTAACTCGGCGCTCAGCAATTCAAAAGCAGAAAGGGCCTTGACCCGGTCACCAGGAGTGATGCCGAGTCGCTTCTTACCCGTGCCCTCATACGGGCACAACCGAGCCTGGCTTTTCAACTCCTCGATCGGGGCAGTGAAAAGAAAATGCTCGAACCCATGCGCACCAAAGGTATACCCCTGGAGAATTTCTCCGAAAGTGCCATGGATCGCTGTGACGATCTCGGCAGGCATGGGCGCAGTTCTATACGGCCATGATCGGAACCGCAATCCAAGTTGTCCTTTAGGTATCCATAAAAGTCATTTTGGAGACCGGAAAGGAGTGCCCACTTCACACCATTTAACCCTTTTGAGGCGGCAAGCGGACGGAATCTTCGCCCCATTTACCCCACTTACGACGGGCACAACTGGAATCCGGATTTCCGTACTCCATTTCTCGCACCCCCATCTCTTTACCTCTGCTTGGGGTTAACTTTGCTGTCGACGCTGCCCGGCAGGCGACTTCGACGACTTCCCCGTCTTTTCCATGTCTGCTCAATGGGGTTGAACGGAAACATGGCAATTCCGTATGCTCGCCGAGTGATCGAGCCCCGCCACCTTCGTGTACTGCATGCCGTGATGAAGGCCGGTTCATTCACCGCCGCCGCACGTGAGCTGAACTGCACGCAACCGGCAGTCAGTCAGCAGATAAAAGCTCTTGAGAAGTCTGTGGGAATGCCGATCCTGGCCCGCTCGGGGCGGGACGCACGTCTCACGGAAGCCGGCGAGATCCTCGCGCGGCACGCCACCTCCATCCTCGCCCGGCTGACCGCGGCCGAGGAGGAGATAGCCGCCATCGTGGGCCTGCACGCGGGCTGCGTGCGGCTGGTCTCCTTCCTCAGCGGCACCGCCACGGTGATCCCGCCCGCCCTGGCCACCATGCGCGCGGCGCAGCCGGACATCGAGGTCACGCTCAGCGAGGCCACGCCGCCGCGCGCCATCGCCATGCTGCGCGACGGCGACTGCGACATCGCACTGGCCTTCCGCTATCCGGAGCTCCCCGGCACGCCCCCGCGCGCAACTGCCGCATATCCGGACGAACTCGGCGCGAAGGAGACGGAAGACTCCGACTGGGACGGCCTGGTCGCGCATCCCCTGCTGACCGACCGCCTCATCGGCCTGCTCCCCGAGGGCCATCACCTCGCCGGCGCGGACACACTGGAACTCGCCGATCTGGCCGACGACACCTGGATCCTCGGCTGTGCGAGCTGCCGCCGCCATGTGGTGAAGGTCTGCGAGAGCAGCGGGTTCACCCCCCGGATGGACCTGACCACCGATGACTACCCCACGGTGATCGGCCTGGTCGGCGCGGGCATGGGGGTGGCCGTCCTGCCGGAGCTGGCGCTGAGTTCCGTGCCGTCCGAGGCGATCCGCCTGGTCCCCGTCGTCCCCACCATCCCGCGGGAGGTCGTCGCCCTGACCTTGCCCGCCCACGAATCCGTACCGGCGGTCCGGCTCATGCTCCAGCACCTGGGAAGCGCCGCCCGCCTTGCCGTGCAGGAGCCGTCGACGGCACCGGGCTGAGCGCGGCGCGACGGACGGGGCGTTCCTCGGCGCACCGGCCTCCGCCGCCGCGGCACCGGCCCGCGAAGCCGGCACAAAAAAGACCCCTCCGACCGCGTTTTCGCAGGTCGGAGGGGTCTTTATGGTGGAGCCTAGGGGAGTCGAACCCCTGACATCTGCCATGCAAAGACAGCGCTCTACCAACTGAGCTAAGGCCCCTTCGCGCACCAGGGTACCCGGTGTCCGGCCGCTTTCCCGACCGGGTATCGCCGCGCACCGTCGCTCTCCGTAGGATGCTTCGCGAGATTCGCGGCAGCGAAGCCACCGGGGAGACAGGGGAGACGGTATGGACGCAGCACAGCAGGAAGCCACCGCGCGGGCCCGGGAGCTGCAGCGCAGTTGGTACGGGGAGCCGCTGGGTGCGTTGTTCCGCCGTCTCATCGACGATCTCGGCCTCAACCAGGCCCGGCTCGCCTCCGTGCTCGGGCTGTCCGCCCCGATGCTGTCCCAGCTGATGAGCGGGCAGCGCGCAAAGATAGGCAACCCGGCCGTGGTGCAGCGCGTGCAGGCGCTGCAGGATCTGGCCGGCCAGGTCGCCGACGGCAGCGTCAGCGCCGCCGAGGCGACCGACCGCATGGAAGAGATCAAGAAGACGGCGGGGGGCTCGGTGCTCAACAACACCGCACAGCAGACATCTTCGACCGGAGCGACCACGGTGCGGCGCGTGGTGCGCGAGATCCAGTCGCTGCTGCGGTCCGTCTCCGACGCCGGGGACATCATCGATGCGGCGAACACCCTCGCCCCCGCTCACCCCGAACTGGCAGAGTTCCTCCGGGTTTACGGTGCCGGTCGCACCGCGGACGCGGTCGCCCACTACGAGGCGCACCAGAGTTAGCCACAGGGGACCTTGCGAGTTCAGACAGCGGACGGGGCGCCATGGGTGAGATCTTCGCCGGCCGGTACGAGCTGATCGACCCGATCGGGCGGGGCGGGGTGGGCGCGGTCTGGCGCGCCTGGGACGCCCGGCGCCGCCGCTACGTCGCGGCCAAGGTGCTGCAGCAGAGCGATGCGCACACGCTGCTGCGCTTCGTCCGCGAGCAGGCACTGCGGATCGACCACCCGCATGTGCTGGCCCCGGCGAGCTGGGCCGCGGATGACGACAAGGTGCTGTTCACCATGGATCTGGTGAACGGCGGCTCCCTGGCGCATCTGATCGGGGATTACGGCCCGCTGCCGCCGCGGTTCGTGTGCGTCCTGCTGGACCAGCTGCTGGCCGGGCTGACCGCGGTGCATGCGGAGGGCGTGGTGCACCGTGACATCAAGCCGGCGAACATCCTGCTGGAGGCCACCGGTACCGGCCGTCCGCATCTGCGGCTGTCGGACTTCGGCATCGCGATGCGCAAGGGGGAGCCACGACTCACCGAGGCCAACTATGTGGTGGGCACGCCCGGTTACTTCGCGCCGGAGCAGATGCTGGGCGCCGAACCGGACTTCCCCGCCGACCTGTTCGCGGTCGGCCTGGTCGCGCTCTATCTGATCACCGGGGTCAAGCCGGACGCCGAGGGCCTGACCGACCACTTCGAGCAGCGCGGCATCCCGGACGCGCCCGAGGGTGTGCCGGAGCCGCTGTGGCAGGTGCTGGCGTCCCTGGTGCACCCCGACCCGGACGCGCGCTTCAAGACGGCCACCGGGGCGCGCAAGGCCATCCTCTCGGCGGTCGAACTGCTGCCGGAGATGACGATCGAGGACGAGATAGTCGAGGTCTTCGACCACATAGGCCCGCTGCCGGCCGGCTTCGGGCCGGCCGGGCCGCTGAGAGCCGCCGGGGGCGCCACGGGGCCCGCGACCGCCGGCGCCACCGCGGGCACCGCCTCCACCGGGCACCTCTCCATGTCGGACACCGGCAGCTTCCAGCTGGCCCCACCGGAGCCGAGCACCTCGCCCACGCCCACTCCCGCGCCCGCGCGGACGCCCACGCCCAGGCCGGGAACGCTGCCACCGCCGGGCCCTGCGCCCACGGGCCATGGCGGTCCGCCGACGGGGTACGGCAGTGCGCCCATGGGTCGAATGGGCACGGCCACCGGCCAGGTGGGGACACCGACAGGCCAGGTGGGCACGCCGACGGGTCAGACAGGTCCGTCCACGGGCCAGGTGGGGCCGTCCACCGGCCATGGCGCCCCGGCCGCCCCGGTGGGCCCCGCCGGGCCGGGCACCTCGTCCGGCATGCCCCTGCCGACGTCCCCGCCCCCGCCCCCGGCACCCGCGTACGAGCCGACGGCCGCCGTCCACCCGGAGCACTCCGCGACCCGCCCCTACACGGCGGGCCCGCAGCCGCTGCCCGTCCGGCACCCGGCCGGTGCACCCGTCGCCGCGCCGGCCGCGCCGGCCGCGGCACCGCCCGCCCCGTACCGGAGACCGGGCCCCCCGGCGAAGGTCGCGATCCCGGTGCTGATCGTGGCCCTGCTGTGCATCGCGGTCGGCGTCTGGGCGCTGCTGACGGCCTGACACCACGCCACGGGCGCAGCGGCCGCCGACCCTGCTACCAGCCCCGTGGCGGCCCGAACTGTGCGTCCCGCTGCCCCTGTTGGGTGGTTTGGGTCGACTGCCCGGGCACGGCGGGCGGTGCGGCCGGCTCACCGGAGGCGTGCGCCGCGACGGCCAAAACCGGCGCCGAGCGCCGGGCCACCAGCGTCCACGTCCCGAGCCCCGCCAGCAGCACCACCCCGGTGCCGATACCGGCGTAGGCCACCGTCATCAGGACGCCGCTCTTCTCCGTCTCCCGCGCCTCCTGCGCGGTCTGCCCCTTGCGCGCCGTCTCCCGGTCCTCGGGCGTGACGGAGAAGATGCCGGCCGGCTGGGTGTAGCCGGGACCGGCCTTGGCGTGGAGCCGGACGTCCACCCGGAGCGTGAGGTCCGTGCCCTTGGGGAAGTACCGTGCGGCATCGGGGTGCAGGGAGACCGCGAGGTAGTACCAGCCCGCGAACCGCATCGCGCTGACCGCGTCGACGGGGTTGAAGCGGTTGCCGTAGTCGACCGGCGCGGTGAACTGCTTGGCGGCGGCGGGCTCGCCCCGGTACGGGACGAAGGTGGCACCGCCGACCGCGCCGCGGGCCGGGTTGTAGACGCCCAGCCCCAGGGCGCTGGCGATGAATCCGGAGGTTCTGCCGATGGCTTTGCCGGTGGTGGTGCCGGTGGTGCTGCCGGTGGTGGTGCCGGTCGCGTTCGGCAGCTCCGCGCTGAGGTTGAGGCGCTGTCCCCAGTCCACCGGGACGCGGTAGAAGCGGGTTTCGCCGGGCCGGATCCGGTCCGTCCAGACGCCCGAGGTCACCGAGCCCGCGTCGTTGAAGCCGGTGCCGCCCCGGGCGGTGCGTTGGGTGGGGTCCGTGCGCGGTGCGGGCGTCGCGGTGCTCCAGGTGCCCTGGCCGGGCCGGGCGGGGGTGTTGCCCTTGAGCGGAGGCTCTTCGAGGTAGTCCAGTTCGATCGGCCAGCTGTCGGGGCCGGAGGCCGCCGAGCCCTGCCGGGTGAGCACCAGGTAGTACGGGCCGGCCTTCTGGCAGGCCGTGCGGTCGGGGCCGATGCGGCGGGTGGCGTAGTCGGCGATCGGATACGCCATGCCACCGCCGTGGAAGAACGGGCTGGCTCCCGTGTCGCAGGTAGTGCCGCTGCTGTCCTGGACATTGATGGTCAGCTTGTCGCCGTAGTCCCGGACCTTGGTGCCGGGCCGGGGAGCCGCCACCGCCGAGAAGTACGCGTTCGTCCGGTCGTCCAGGATGACCGAGTAGTACTTCTTCTCGCCGCGCTTGATGCTGTCGGTGTGCAGTCCGGGACTCAGTCGCGGTGCGTCGGAGTTGCTGGGCGTGCCCCCGACCCGTGTGGCACCGTTCGCGGTGCGGTAGCCGGGGATCGTGTCGGCCGAAGCCACACCCACCGCCCCCGGCAGCACCGCCACCGCGCCGAGCGTCGCCAGTACGGCGATGCCCCTGTGCGTCCTGCGCGCCGTCACCACGAGCCACCCCTCCTCGGATCCGCGTTCCCGTCGGCAGCGGCCGGCCGACGACGGGGACGTACGTAGGCCGGCGCCAGTCCGGCCAGCAGCAGGACGCCCACCCCGCCGACGGCGACCGCCGCCACACGTCCTGTGGACCATCCTCCACCGCTGTCCTGCGCGGTGTCCGCCGAGGGCCCGGAATCCCTCCGGGAGGCCGCGGCCATCGAACCCCCGGCCTGCGGGCCGGGCTTCTCCTTGCCCAGCACCGCGACCCGCAGCACCACGCCGACCTGCGGGCTCTCCGCGATCTGGGAGGCCCTGGCGCCCAGCGTCACCGAAAGGTAGAAGTCGCCCTTGTCGTGCACGGGAACGACGTCGGGGTGCGACTCGTAGCGGTTGGTCCAGGCGACCGGGACCGTCCCCATGCTGAGCGACGCCGGCCGGCCGTTGTAGCGCACCTGCGGGCTGAATTCACCGGTGCCGCTGCCGACCGGTGTACGAAACGGTGTGTAGACCTGGGTGCGGCCGTAGGACGCCGAGGCACTGGAACCCTGAATCCTCGGCTCGTTGCCGAACTCCACGTCATAGCGCAGCTGCTGGCCCCAGCCGACCGGCACCTTGTACCAAAGGGTCTGCGCCGGCAGGACCTTGTCCCGCCAGACGCCCTGGTGCAGCGTGGGAGCGTCATTGAAGCCGGTGCCGCCGGTGACGTCCTCGGGGGCCGTGGCGGGCAGCGTGGCGCCCTTGCCGCCCGCGCCGTACTCCGGTGCGGACCGTGCCGGCGTGACGCCCTTCTCCAGCGGATGTTCCACGTGAAACGTCAGCTCCAGCGGCCACCGGGCGGCGTCCGAGCCCTTGGCGGCCCTGCGCTCGACGACCAGCCAATACCGCCCGGCCTTGTCACAGCCGCCGGTGCCGCGCTGTGTGGGGATCCGGCTGACGCCCACGGTCAGCGGTGTCGCGCCCTCCCGCTGCCCGAACAGCGCGGTGGTGGAGTCGCAGACGCCGACGCCGCCGTGGGCGACCCGGGTGCGCAGCGCGTCGAGGGAGCCGACGGCCGCACCGGGCGGGGGCACGGCGGTCGCCGAGAAATCTGCCGCCGAGGCGGCATCCAGATCGGTGGCGTAGTACCGCTCCTCGTGGGGCCCGAGGGAGTCCAGATACTGCCCGGGGACGAGGACCGGTGCCCCGTTGCGGGTCGCCGTGCCGTGGACCTGCTGCCCCTTGAAGCGGTAGCCGGCCGCGGAGAGTTGGCCGGCCCGCTGGAGCCGGCGGGCGAGCGTCTTGGCGTCCGGGGCGTCGTAGTACCGCCCGTTGCCGGCCTTGGCGACGCACTCCAGCTGTGCACGGGCCCGGCCCGCCACCCGGAAGCCGACGGTGTCGATGTGCAGATCGACACCGTCGGCGGCGAGTTGGGCGGCGACCTTGCAGGGCTGCGGCGTCCGGCAGGTGTCCGCGCCATCGGATATCAGCAGGATCGTGCGCCGGCCGAGCGCGCCGGCCGCGGGCCGGGGAAGGTCCGCCGCCGCCTTGCGCAGGGAGAGCCCGAGGGGGGCGTCACCCTTCGGACGGACGCCCGCCACGGCCTTCTTGAGGCCCGCCCGGTCAAGGGCGGCGACCGGCTGGACGAGCCGGGTGTCATCGCACCCCTCGGTCCTGTCGGCGCCGTAGACCCGCAGGCCGGTGGGGTAGCCGTCGGGCATCGCGTCGACGGCCGTGCCGACGGCCTTACGGGCGGCGCCGATCCGGGTGCCGCCGGAGCCGTCCTTCCCCGCCGTCGAGCCGGAGGCGTCGAGCACCATCACCAATCCGGTGCCCGCGGCGACCGGCCCCCTGTCCGGCACGGCCGCGGCGGCCTGAAGCGGCCCGGCGGCCAGGGCCACCAGCAGCCACCCGAGCAACGCCGGCACCCCCCTGCGTGATCGTCGCGCCATGCGCCGCCCCCCTTGTGCCCTGCTGGTCACGTCACCGACAGAATGTTTGCCTATGCAAGCAAATGGTGTGCTATAGCAAATTCAAGAGGACCGCCGTCACGCTCCAGCGACGGCCATCAGCCACCCCGGCGCAGCCGCCGGCCCCCGCCCCGCAGAGCGCCCCGCCCGCCCCGGGATGCACGAAACCCCGACCACCCAGGGGCAGTCGGGGTCCGTACGAATGTGCTGTGCGTGTGGGGTCTCAGACACCCGAACCTGCGGGCACGGAGTCGGTCGCCTCCGTCCACAGATCCTGCTCGGCGCGATCCGCCTGGATCTGGCGGTACACGAGGAGCCCGCCGATGGCGGCCAGTGCGACCAGGAGAAGCTTCTTCACCGCGCGACCTCGTCTTTCGTTGACGTAGGGGACCTATGTCGGCCGATGATACACACCGGTTGATACCGATCGGTTACCTAGCCCACAGTCGGCAACACCTCGTGCGCGGCGCCTGCCACGAGCCAACTTGCGCCCGCACAGAACGAATCGGCCCGGCCGGAGAAATCTCCGGCCGGGCCGACTGTGCGGTGCGGCTACCAGGACTTGAACCTGGGGCCTCTTCCTTATCAGGGAAGCGCTCTAACCGTCTGAGCTATAGCCGCGCGTTCGCTGCACCGAAAGATTAGCGCACTTCAGAGGCGTTCCCAAAATCGGATCAGGGAGCCCTGCGCACACCCGTCCGTGCGGGCTCACTCATCCTCGGCGAGGGTGAGCTCGACACCGCCGACGAAGCCCGCCGACAGGTTGTAGATGAACGCCCCGAGCGTGGCCAGCGCGGTCGCCAGCACCACATCGATCACCGCGATGATCGAGGTGAACAGCAGCACCCGCGGCAGCGACAGCAACGACTGCACATCGAAGCCGGAACCGTCGCCGGAGCCGGTGGCGTCGCTGATCGTCCCGCCGACCGTGGAGAAGACGCCCATGGCGTTCATGACCATCCACAGCACCGCGACGGCCACCACCGTGCAGATGCCCAGCGCGATGGAGAGCAGGAAGCTGACCTTCATCACCGACCACGGATCGGCGCGGGCCACCCGCAGCCGCGCCTTGCGGGTCCGCGGGGCCGTGCGGGCGCCCGTACGCGGCAGGCGCACCGCGGCCCCGCCCTGCTGTCCGCCGCCGGTGGGATACGCCTGAGGCGGCTCGTAGGGCTGCGAGGAGCCGCCCTCGGGCTTGCCTTGCGGCTGCGGTTGCGGCTGACGGGTATCGGTCACGGGTCCCCCCTGGTGCGAGCCCTCGTCCCGGGGGCCGGTGTCAGAAACGGCGGAGCCACGGGCGCCGGCATCCGTCACGGTGGCGGATTTCGACGAGGAGCCCTTGCCGGCTCCCGGTCCCTCCGCTGCAGCGCCCGTGGCTCCACTCACGACCTACTCCTCGTACTACTCCGCCGTGGGCTGCTCGCCCTCGGCCACGGTGGGCTCGGTTCCCTCGGCCGCGTCGGTCTCGTCGGGTCCCTCGACCCCGTCGACCTCCTCGGCCTCACGGCCGGCCTCGGCGTTCCGTGCGATGCCCACGACGGCATCACGCTTGCCCAGGTTGATCAGTTGGACGCCCATGGTGTCACGGCCGGTCTCGCGCACTCCGTTGACCCGCGTACGGATCACGCCACCGCCGAGCGTGATCGCGAGGATCTCATCGGTCGCCTCGACGACCAGCGCGCCGACCAGCGAACCCCGGTCCTCCACGATCTTGGCGGCCTTGATGCCCAGACCGCCACGGCCCTGGACACGGTACTCGTCGACCGGAGTGCGCTTGGCGTAGCCGCCGTCCGTCGCGGTGAAGACGTACGTACCGGCGCGGACCACGTTCATCGAGAGCAGTTCATCGCCCTCGCGGAAGCTCATGCCCTTCACACCGGAGGTGGCGCGGCCCATCGGGCGCAGCGCGTCGTCGGTCGCGGTGAACCGGATCGACTGCGCCTTCTTGCTGATCAGCAGCAGATCGTCGGTCTCCGACACCAGCTCGGCGCCGATCAGCTCGTCGTCCGTGCCGTCCTCCTGCTCGCGCAGGTTGATCGCGATCACACCGCCGGAGCGGGGCGAGTCGTAGTCCTTGAGCGGCGTCTTCTTCACCAGGCCGGCCTTGGTGGCGAGCACCAGATACGGCACTGCCTCGTAGTCGCGGATCGCCAGGATCTGCGCGATCTGCTCGTCCGGCTGGAAGGCGAGGAGATTGGCCACATGCTGACCCCGCGCGTCACGCCCCGCGTCGGGGAGCTCGTACGCCTTGGCGCGGTAGACCCGGCCCTTGTTCGTGAAGAACAGCAGCCAGTGGTGGGTCGTGGAGACGAAGAAGTGGTCGACGATGTCGTCTTCCTTGAGCTTCGTGCCCCGCACGCCCTTGCCGCCGCGCTTCTGCGAGCGGTAGTCGTCGGTCTTGGTGCGCTTCACATAGCCGCCACGGGTGATCGTGACGACGATGTCCTCCTCGGCGATCAGGTCCTCGATGGACATGTCGCCCTCGAAGGGCACCAGCTTGGAGCGCCGGTCGTCGCCGAACTTCTCGACGATCGCGGCGAGTTCCTCGCTGATGATCTGGCGCTGGCGCTCCGGGGAGGCCAGGATCGCGTTGTACTCGCTGATCTTGCGCTGCAGCTCGTCGTGCTCGGCGGTGATCTTCTGGCGCTCCAGGGCGGCCAGCCGGCGCAGCTGCATCTCCAGGATCGCGTTCGCCTGGATCTCGTCGATGGTCAGCAGGCCCATCAGGCCCTCGCGCGCCACCTCGACCGTGTCACTGCGCCGGATCAGCGCGATGACCTCGTCGATGGCGTCCAGCGCCTTGAGCAGACCGCGCAGGATGTGCGCCCGCTCCTCGGCCTTGCGCAGCCGGAACTGCGTCCGGCGGACGATGACCTCGACCTGGTGCGTGACCCAGTTGCGGATGAACGCGTCCAGCGAGAGCGTGCGCGGCACCCCGTCGACCAGGGCGAGCATGTTGGCGCCGAAGTTGGTCTGCAGATCGGTGTGCTTGTAGAGGTTGTTGAGGACGACCTTGGCGACCGCGTCGCGCTTGAGGACGATGACCAGGCGCTGGCCGGTGCGCGAGGAGGTCTCGTCGCGGACGTCCGCGATACCGCCGACCTTGCCGTCCTTGACCAGGTCGGCGATCTTCTGCGCGAGGTTGTCCGGGTTGACCTGGTAGGGCAGCTCGGTGACCACCAGGCACTGGCGGTTCTGGATCTCCTCGACCTCGACCACCGCGCGCATCGTGATCGAGCCGCGGCCGGTGCGGTAGGCCTCCTCGATGCCCTTGCGGCCGACCACCAGGGCGCCGGTGGGGAAGTCGGGGCCCTTGATCCGCTCGATCAGCGCCTCGAGCAGCTCCTCGTGGGAGGCTTCCGGGTTCTCCAGCGCCCACTGGGCACCGGCGGCGACCTCACGGAGGTTGTGCGGCGGGATGTTGGTGGCCATACCGACCGCGATGCCCGCCGAGCCGTTGATCAGCAGGTTCGGGAAGCGGGCCGGCAGGACCGTCGGCTCCTGGTTACGGCCGTCGTAGTTGTCCTGGAAGTCGACGGTGTCCTCGTCGATGTCCCGGAGCATCTCCATCGACAGCGGCGCCATCTTGCACTCGGTGTACCGCATGGCCGCGGCCGGGTCGTTGCCCGGAGAGCCGAAGTTGCCGTTGGAGTCCACCAGCGGCATCCGCATCGACCAGGTCTGCGCCAGGCGGACCAGGGCGTCGTAGATCGAGGAGTCACCGTGCGGGTGGTACGTACCCATGACGTCGCCGACGACGCGGGCGCACTTGTAGAAGCCCTTCTCGGGGCGGTAGCCGCCGTCGTACATCGCATAGAGCACCCGGCGGTGGACGGGCTTGAGGCCGTCCCGGACGTCGGGCAGCGCACGCGAGACGATGACGGACATCGCGTAGTCGAGGTAGGAGCGCTGCATCTCCGTTTCGAGCCCGACGGGCTCGACGCGCATGCCCACGCCTTCGATGGCGGCGGGCGTGCCCTCGGCGGTCACGCCATCCGGGGTCACAGGGGTGTTCTCGTCGGCCATGCTGGTTCAAAGTCCTTTCGAGCTGCGGCTGTTGTACGGGCCGACACGGCTCAGATGTCGAGGAAGCGGACGTCCTTGGCGTTGCGCTGGATGAACGAGCGGCGTGCCTCGACGTCCTCACCCATCAGCACCGAGAACAGGTCGTCCGCGCGGGCCGCGTCGTCCAGCGAGACCTGACCGAGGACACGGTGGTCGGTGTCCATGGTCGTGATGCGCAGCTCCTCGGCGTTCATCTCACCGAGACCCTTGAAGCGCTGGACCGAGTCGTCCTTGATGCGCTTGCCGCTCCGCTTGCCGAGACCGATCAGCGCGTCCCGCTCCGGGTCGGAGTAGGCGTACTCGAAGTCGTCCCGGCCCCACTTGATCTTGTAGAGCGGCGGACGGGAGAGGTAGACGTGTCCGGCCTCGACCAGCGGCCGCATGAAGCGGAAGAGGAAGGTGAGCAGCAGGGTGTTGATGTGCTGGCCGTCGACGTCGGCGTCCGCCATCAGGATGATCTTGTGATAGCGGAGCTTCGCGATGTCGAAGTCCTCGTGGACCCCGGTGCCGAAGGCCGAGATCAGCGCCTGGACCTCGTTGTTCTGCAGGATCTTGTCGACCCTGGCCTTCTCGACGTTGAGGATCTTGCCTCGGATCGGCAGGATCGCCTGGTACTCCGGGTTACGGCCGGACTTGGCCGAGCCGCCGGCGGAGTCACCCTCGACGATGAAGATCTCGCACTTGGTCGGGTCGTTGGACTGGCAGTCGCTCAGCTTGCCCGGCAGCGACGCCGTCTCCAGCAGTCCCTTGCGGCGGGTCAGATCGCGTGCCTTACGGGCCGCCACGCGGGCGGTCGCCGCCTGGATGCCCTTGCGGATGATGTCCGCGGCCTCGTTGGGGTTACGGTCCAGCCAGTCCGTGAGGTGCTCGTGCACGACCTTCTGCACGAAGGTCTTCGCCTCGGTGTTGCCCAGCTTCGTCTTGGTCTGGCCCTCGAACTGCGGCTCGCCGAGCTTGACCGAGATGATCGCCGTCAGACCCTCGCGGATGTCCTCACCCGTGAGGTTGTCGTCCTTCTCGCGCAGCAGCTTCTTGTCGCGCGCGTAACGGTTGATCAGACCCGTCAGCGCCGCACGGAAGCCCTCTTCGTGGGTACCGCCCTCATGCGTGTGGATGGTGTTCGCGAAGCTGTAGACACCCTCGCTGTACTGGGTGTTCCACTGCATCGCGATCTCGACCGAGAGCATCCGCTCCTTGTCCTCGGCCTCCACGTCGATGACCGTGGGGTGTACCAGCTCGCCCTTGCGGGAGTTCAGGTACGTCACGAAGTCGACGATGCCGCCCTCGTAGTAGTAGCGGACCGAGAGGGGCTTGCCCTCCTCGTCCACGTGGTCCGGGCGCTCGTCCGTCAGCGCGATCGTCAGACCCTTGTTGAGGAACGCCATCTCCTGGAAGCGCCGGGACAGCGTCTCGAAGCTGTACTCGGTGGTCTCGAAGATGTCGCCGTCGGCCCAGAACGTGACCGAGGTGCCGGACTCCTGCGTGGCCTCCTGCTGGGCCAGCGGCGCGGTCGGCACACCGAGCTTGTACTCCTGCGTCCAGCGGTAGCCGTCCGTGCGGACCTCGACCGCCACCCGCTGCGACAGCGCGTTCACGACGGAGACACCCACGCCGTGCAGACCACCGGAGACCGCGTAGCCGCCGCCGCCGAACTTGCCGCCGGCGTGCAGCACCGTCATCACGACCTCGACGGCGGGCTTGTTCTCCGACGGCACGATGCCGACCGGGATACCGCGGCCGTTGTCGATGACACGGACGCCGCCGTCGGCCAGGATCGTGACGTCGATGGTGTCCGCGTGGCCGGCCATCGCCTCGTCGACGGAGTTGTCGACCACCTCTTGCACGAGGTGGTGCAACCCGCGCTCGCCCGTCGAGCCGATGTACATGCCGGGGCGCTTGCGGACCGCGTCCAGGCCTTCGAGGACGGTGATCGCACTGGCGTCGTACGACTTCTCCACCGAGGAGTCGCCCATGACGCCGGCAGGAACCCCCTCTTCTGTGGAAGCCGTGTTGTTCTCGTTGAGGTCGCCGGAGTCGGCCACGAAGCGCCCTTTCTGGCACAGCACGAGCCCTTCCGCGCCTGTGGGGATCACCCCAGGGAAGACAGGCGGGAGCGGCTGCGTCGTTCGACATGTTCCGCGAGTGGGCGGGATTGGCATCAGTCTACCGGTAGCGCCGACACTCATGGGGGTTTGCAGCCACCTGAGTCGTCATGTGCCGCCCTGAACTGGCGTCCGCCGACTCCCCATATCCGAGAAGGGGCCTCAGGGCGCTCACACGGGCACTCAGCGCTTCCGGCTGTCAACCGGCGGCTACCGTGAGCGGAGTCTCACCCGCCTCGTTGGTGAACGGGGGTCCTACGCGCGTCACCCTTGGGCCCCGCGGCTCAGCCGTAGGTGTCGCCGGGGCCCTTGCTTCCCGGTGCGCGCAGCGCTCCGTACCGCCGGGCGGGACCGCCCGGGCCCAGCACCTTGATCACCTTCACGGTGCCGTGGCCCAGGTCCTCGTTGAGGCGTGCCACCAGCGTCGGGGCCAGCAGCCGCAGCTGCGTCGCCCACGCCGTCGAATCGCACTGCACCGTCAGCACCCGGGCGTCCTCGTCGTACTTCTGCGGCTCGCAGTGCTGCGCCACCTCGGGCCCGACCAGCTGCGGCCAGCGCCCCATCACCCCGCCGACCGCGGCCGGGGTCTCCCAGCCGCGCTCCGTGATCAGCCGGTTGATCGCCGCACCGAGCGGCAGCGGGTCGCGGCCGTCCGCCCGCGCGCCCGACCGCAACCCCCCGCGCCGGGCCTGCTTCTTCTGCTGGGCGGCCGCGCCCCGCGCCCGTGCCTGCTCCTTGGCGGCCACCAGCGCCTGGCGGGCCAGATCCACACCGGAGAGCTCCGGGTCCTTGGGACGCTCGGGCTGCGGGTCGCTCACGGTGTCACCTTCTCCACGGCGCCGCCGGACACCGTGTAGCGCGCCCCGGCCAGCACCGCGGGAACGTCGTCGGCCACCGCCGCCGTCACCAGGACCTGCTCGCCCGGCGCCACCAGCTCCGCCAGCCGCTCGCGGCGTCGCGCGTCCAGCTCGGCGAAGACGTCGTCGAGGACCAGGACCGGCTCGCCCGCCCGTCGCCCGCCCCCGTCCGAGGGCCCACCGGGCACGCTCATCGGGCTCTCCGCGCGCAGCAGGTCGTACGACGCCAGCCGCAGCGCCAGCGCGTACGACCAGGACTCGCCATGGCTGGCGTAGCCCTTCGCCGGGAGCTGGCCCAGCTTGAGCACCAGGTCGTCGCGGTGCGGGCCGACCAGCGTCACCCCGCGCTCGATCTCCTGCTTACGGGCCTCGCCGAGCGCGGCCAGCAGCACACCGTACAGCTCCTCGCGGTTCGCGGCGGCGGCCATCGCCTCGCCCGCGGAGCCGCGGTACTCCAGCGCCAGCGGGCCGCCGCCCGGTGCCAGCTGCTGATAGGCCTTGTCCGTCAGCGGCTGCAGCGCCGCGATCAGATCGAGCCGCTGCGCGAGCAGCTCGGCACCGGCCCGCGCCAGATGCTGGTCCCAGATGTCCAGCGTCGACAGATCCATCTGCCGGCCGCCGTGCCGGCGCGCCAGCGCGGCGGTCTTCAGCAGGGTGTTGCGCTGTTTGAGGACGCGGTCGTAGTCCGCCCGCACCCCGCCCATCCGCGGCGAACGCGCGGTGATCAGCTCGTCCAGGAACCGCCGCCGCTCTCCCGGGTCGCCCTTGACCAGCGCCAGGTCCTCCGGCGCGAACAGCACCGACCGCACGATCCCCAGCACATCCCGCGGCTTGACCTGCGAGGACCGGTTGATCCTGGCGCGGTTCGCCTTGCCCGGATTGAGCTCCAGCTCGATCAGCTGCTGTCGCTCGCCCTGGACGACCGCGGCCCGGACGATCGCCCGCTCGGCGCCCATCCGCACCAGCGGCGCGTCCGAGGAGACCCGGTGGCTGCCGAGCGTGGCGAGATAGCCGACCGCTTCGACCAGATTGGTCTTGCCCTGTCCGTTGGGCCCCACGAACGCCGTGACGCCCGGTTCGAGGGGAACCTCGACCCGGGCGTACGAGCGGAAGTCGGCGAGGGACAGATGCGTGACATGCATGGCGGGCGCCGACCTCCCCCGGCTGTTCCTGCGGTTCCGTACTGCTTCGTACTGCTTCGTACTGCTGCTTGCTACTTCTTGCTCTCGACCGCGTGGCCGCCGAACTGGTTGCGCAGCGCGGCGATCATCTTCATCTGCGGGGAGTCGTCCTGACGGGACGCGAAGCGGGCGAAGAGCGAGGCCGTGATCGCGGGCAGCGGCACGGCGTTGTCGATGGCGGCCTCGACCGTCCAGCGGCCCTCGCCGGAGTCGGCGGCGAAGCCGCGCAGCTTCTCGAGGTGCTCGTCGTCGTCGAGGGCGTTGACGGCCAGGTCGAGCAGCCAGGAGCGGATGACCGTGCCCTCCTGCCACGAGCGGAAGACCTCGCGGACGTCCGTGACGGAGTCGACCTTCTCCAGCAGCTCCCAGCCCTCGGCGAAGGCCTGCATCATCGCGTACTCGATGCCGTTGTGGACCATCTTGGCGAAGTGGCCGGCGCCGACCTTGCCGGCGTGCACCGCGCCGAACTCGCCCTCGGGCTTGAGAGCGTCGAAGATCGGCTGCACCTTGGCGACATCGTCCTTCTCGCCGCCGTACATCAGCGCATAGCCGTTCTCCAGGCCCCAGACGCCGCCGGAGACGCCGCAGTCGACGAAGCCGATGCCCTTGGCCTTCAGCTCCCCGGCGTGCTTCTCGTCGTCGGTCCAGCGGGAGTTGCCGCCGTCGACGACGATGTCGCCCGGCGACAGCAGCTCGGCCAGCTCGTCGACGGTGGACTGGGTGGCGGCACCGGCCGGCACCATGACCCAGACGACCCGCGGGCCCTTGAGCTTGTCCACAAGCCCCTGCAGGCTGTTGACATCCGCCAGGTCCGGGTTGCGGTCGT
Organism: Streptomyces sp. NBC_01454; assembly: GCF_036227565.1. Lineage (NCBI taxonomy): Bacteria > Bacillati > Actinomycetota > Actinomycetes > Kitasatosporales > Streptomycetaceae > Streptomyces > Streptomyces sp. NBC_01454. The sequence goes on along the minus strand of NZ_CP109460.1, from coordinate 4,071,265 downwards.
ATCCGATGACGGTGTGGCCGGCGCGGCGAATGCGCTCGCGCATGTTGCCGCCCATCTTGCCGAGACCGACGAGACCGAGCTCCATCAGAGACCCTCTTTGCACGTAGTCGTTGCTGTCGTACCCGAGTCCGAGCCTACGCCCGCAGGTCCGCGCACACCTGTGGGCTCAGCCGCTCATCAGGGGCCCTTCAGCCGGTCGCCGCACAGGGCGGGGCCAGGGCACCGCGACCCACGGCGGATCGCGCCGCGGGTCGCACGTACGGCCGTCAGCCCGACAGCCGCACCGGCATGATCAGGTACTTGTACGCGTCGTCCGCCTCGGCGTCCTTGGCCGGCCGGCCGCTCAGCAGCGCGGGCTTGGTCGAGGTCGTGAAGGACAGCTGCGCCACCGGGGAGTCGATGGCCGACAGGCCCTCCAGCAGGAAGCCGGGGTTGAAGGCGATCGAGATGTCATCGCCGTCCAGATCGGCGTCCACCCTCTCCACAGCCTGTGCGTCGTCGCTGGAGCCGGCCTCCAGGATCAGCACACCCTGCTCGAAGCTCAGCCGGACCGGGGTGTTCCGCTCGGCCACCAGCGCCACACGCTTGACGGCCTCGACGAAGGGCGCGGTCTCGATCACGGCGACGGAGTTGAACTCGGTCGGGAAGAGCGTGCGGTACTTCGGCAGGTCGCCTTCCAGCAGACGCGTCGTCGTCCGGCGTCCGGCGCCCTCGAAACCGATCAGGCCCTCGCCCTGGCCGGAGCCGGAGAGCGCGATGGTGACGGTGTCGCCGCTGCTCAGGGACTTGGCGGTGTCCAGCAGGGTCTTGGCGGGGACCAGCGCGACCGCGGAGGCGTCCGGGCTCTCCGGCTTCCAGAGGAACTCGCGCACCGCGAAGCGGTAGCGGTCGGTGGAGGCCAGGGTGACGGTGTCGCCCTCGATCTCGATCCGTACGCCGGTGAGCACCGGGAGGGTGTCGTCACGGCCGGCGGCGATGGCGACCTGGGCGGCGGCCGCGGCGAAGACCTCACCGGGGACGGTGCCGGTGGCGGTGGGCATGGCCGGCAGGGCCGGGTACTCCTCCACAGGAAGGGTGTGGAGGGTGAACCGCGAGGAGCCGCAGACGACGGTCACCCGTACACCGTCGGTGGAAATCTCCACCGGGCGGTTGGGCAGGGCGCGGCAGATGTCGGCGAGCAGCCGGCCGGAGACGAGGACCGTGCCCTCCTCCTCCACCTCCGCGTCCACCGAGACCCGTGCGGAGACCTCGTAGTCGAAGCCGGAGAGGCTCAGCGCGCCTTCCTCCGCCTTCAGCAGCAGGCCCGCGAGGACGGGCACCGGCGGACGGGCCGGGAGGCTCTTGGCCGCCCAGGCCACTGCCTCCGCGAGTACATCGCGCTCCACCCGGATCTTCACCGGAACCGCCTCCTGCTGTTGCTGGCTCTCGCCCTGCTGGCCTTCGTCGTCGGCTGAGTTGCCGGAGACCAGTCTGACGCACGCCACCGACAGTCGGTGCGGCTCGGGGTCAAGTCGGATCGACCGGTGTCGGACGCCCGGCGGCCAACTTGTGCACAGGCCCCGTTTCCGAACGAGTTCCCCGGTAGATATCCGTGGTCGTAGTAGTAGGGCCTGTGGAAACCGTGGACAACTGCCTTTGCGCAGGTCAGCACGGATTTTTTGTCCACTGCTCCTGTGGGCGGCGGCGGTGGAAAAGCCGGCGACGCTGTGGACCGCGGAAAGTTCTGCACACCCGATGCACAGGAGAGGGCTACTTCTCCCCAGTGCCGTCCCCAGCTTTACCCCGGTTCCCCACAGCCCAACCGATCAACTTGGTGTGACGGCTTTCACTCGGCCCGGTGAGAGCGGGTGTTGCGTTGCCGAACAGTGGACAGGGGTGTGGAGAAGCTGGGGACAACAGCCGCTTGCCTGTGGGCGGCCGGTGGACAAGATCGCACCTCCCCTGTGGACGAAATCTCTGTCCACACCCTGTGGAGGGCGGTTGACCACAAATCCACACGCGGCTGACCTCCTCCGATGCTCCGTCAGCTCATCGTCCTGTGGATCCCACAGGGATAACTTTCCCCTCCCCAGGATGTGGAAGGAAAATTGTTGCCCAATCTGTGGAGGGAGGCCGTGACCCGGCCCGGAATCGAACACGGCGGGCCCGCTCCCCAAGTTTGGGACGGCGGCGGCGCGGATCGATCCGTGGCGGAAGCGCCTCTGAAGCAGCTTTGAGGGGGCTCGGAACGCGCTCGGGACGGGCTCGGGAGAACGTCGGCGCGAGGACAGGAGCGCCAGGGAACGGCCGGAGGCCAAGGCGCCCTCCCTCTCTCCCTCCCTCCCTGTCTCCCTCCCTGTCTCCCTCCCTGTCTCCCCTATTCCCTCCTCTCCCCGTACGACGAAGGGCGCTCCGGGAGCGGATCCCGGAGCGCCCTGGGCGTCCTGTGGCGGCCGGTGCGGCGCCGTGGCGCCGGCCTCAGCCGTTCTTGATGCGGTTGGTCAGCTCGGTGACCTGGTTGTAGATCGAGCGCCGCTCGGCCATCAGCGCGCGGATCTTGCGGTCGGCGTGCATCACGGTCGTGTGGTCCCGGCCGCCGAACTGCGCGCCGATCTTCGGCAGCGAGAGATCGGTCAGCTCGCGGCACAGATACATGGCGATCTGTCGGGCGGTCACCAGCACCCGGCTGCGCGAGGAGCCGCACAGATCGTCGATGGTCAGCCCGAAGTAGTCGGCGGTCGAGGCCATGATCGCCGTCGCGGTGATCTCCGGCGCGGCATCCTCGCCCCCGGGGATCAGATCCTTCAGCACGATCTCGGTCAGCCCCAGGTCCACCGGCTGCCGGTTGAGCGAGGCGAACGCGGTGACCCGGATCAGCGCGCCCTCCAGCTCGCGGATGTTGCGCGAGATCCGGGACGCGATGAACTCCAGCACCTCCGGCGGCGCGTTCAGCTGCTCCTGCACCGCCTTCTTGCGGAGGATCGCGATCCGGGTCTCCAGCTCGGGCGGCTGGACGTCGGTGATCAGGCCCCACTCGAAGCGGTTGCGCAGCCGGTCCTCCAGGGTGACCAGCTGCTTGGGCGGCCGGTCACTGGAGAGCACGATCTGCTTGTTCGCGTTGTGCAGCGTATTGAAGGTGTGGAAGAACTCCTCCTGCGTCGACTCCTTGCTCGCCAGGAACTGGATGTCGTCGACCAGCAGGATGTCCATGTCGCGGTAGCGCTTGCGGAACGCGTCCGCCTTGCCGTCGCGGATGGAGTTGATGAACTCGTTGGTGAACTCCTCCGAGCTCACGTAACGCACCCGGGTGCCCGGATACAGACTCCGTGCGTAGTGCCCGATCGCATGCAGCAGGTGGGTCTTGCCGAGCCCCGATTCCCCATAGATGAACAGGGGGTTGTAGGCCTTGGCCGGCGCCTCGGCGACGGCGACCGCGGCGGCGTGCGCGAAGCGGTTCGAGGCACCGATGACGAAGGTGTCGAAGAGGTACTTCGGGTTCAGCCGCGCGGTCGGCTCACCGGGGCCGGTCGCCGGCGCGGGCTGGGCCGCGAGCGGACTGGGCGCGCCGCTGGATGCCGGAAGCACGGCGCCGGGGCCGGAGCCGGGGATGCCCGGGCGACCGTGCCCGCCGGGCTGGTGCTCGGACAGATCACGGCGCGGCTGGTCGTAACGCGAGCGCGGGCCGTCGGAGTGCTGCGGTGGCCCGCCGCGGTCGGACGTCTGCCCGCGGTAGTCGTTCTGCCGCTGCTGGTGCTGCGAGAGGTGGGACGACGGGGAGGCGTACGGATCACGGTCGGGGAAGCCGCCGAGGTGCTGCTGCTGCCAGCCGTAGTCGTCGCGCGGGCCGGGGCCGCCGGCCATGGGGGAGTGCTGCGGCCAGCCGCCGGGCTCGTGCCGGGGCTGCTGGTAGTCCGGATAGGCGGGCCGGACATCCGGCAGGTCATCGCCCTGGTGCCCGTAGCCCTGCCGGCTGTCGTGCCGGGTCTCGTAGCCGTCGTACTGCTCATGCTGTTGCGGCTGACGCGACTGCTGGTGCGACTGCTGATGGGACTGCTGAGGATGCGGGGCTTGCTGCTGAGGCGGCTGGTGCTGCTGGTGGGCAGGGGGCGCAGGCGGTGTCGCGGGCTCCCCGGAGGAGTCGTCCACGGTGATCGCGATCCGGATCGGGCGGCCGCACTCATGGCTGAGGGCCTCCCCGATCAGTGGCGCCAGTCGGCCCTCGAGCACGCTCTTGGCGAATTCATTGGGCACGGCGAGCAGCGCGGTGTCGGCGACCAGTGCCAGTGGCTGGGTGCGCTTGAGCCAGTCCTGGTCCTTGGGCTTGAGGCCGTCGGCCTCCGCACGAAGGAGGTGATCGAGCACGCGCGGCCACACTGCGGCAAGATCGGCAGGCACATCAGCCACAGGGCACGCTCTCTCACAGTCCCACGAATGTGTGATTCTCAGGACGGGCGGGAAGGAATCGGAGTTCAGCCACGGTAGTCAGGGCGGGCCTGGGGATTCAAGTTGTTGTCCACAGGCTGTGCATAGTGTGTCCTGGCGCGAGGCCGGAAGAGGCTGCCGAGAAGCCGGTTTGACCGGATGGCGTAGCCGCGCGTACCGTGACCAGGTCGAGTTGTCGATGGCTGCTGCCGCCTGCCTCCGATGGGTAAAGATCACGCTCGAGTGATCGTGTAGCGGTGCACTTAGCGTTGCGAGCTACTCGTGGGCGCACGGTGACAGCCAGTCGACGCCCCACATCTGTCTCTCCTTGAGACAACAAGCATTCCTGGAGCCCCCGAGTGAGCAAGCGCACCTTCCAGCCGAACAACCGCCGCCGCGCGAAGACCCACGGCTTCCGTCTGCGCATGCGGACGCGTGCCGGCCGCGCGATTCTCGCGACCCGCCGTGGCAAGGGTCGCGCCCGCCTGTCTGCCTGAGCAGTCGGAAAACCAGGTCCATGACGTGCTGCCTACCGAGCATCGGCTGAGGCGGCGCGAGGACTTTGCGGCCGCGGTACGCCGGGGACGCAGGGCCGGGCGCCCGCTCCTTGTCGTTCATTTTCGTAGCGGTGCAACGGACCCGCACGGGTCGGGGGAAAGTGTTCCCCCGGCACGTGCGGGTTTCGTCGTGAGCAAGGCAGTGGGCATCGCTGTCGTGCGCAGCAAGGTCAAGCGCAGACTCCGTCATCTCGTGCGCGATCGGCTGGACCGGCTGCCCGCCGGTAGCCTGGTTGTCGTACGGGCCCTGCCCGGCGCGGGTGACGCGGATCACGATCAGCTGGCCCGCGACCTGGACGCCGCCTTCGAGCGGCTGCTGGGAGGGGTACCGAGAGGCTGCACACCCTCGGGGGCTGCGACCGACAGCAGCTGCCCCGCGGGCCCCCGGAGCCCCGGACGGGACCCGGGAGGGAGCGCACAGTGAAGTACCCGCTGCTGCTTTTGATCAAGATCTATCAGTGGACCATCAGCCCCCTGCTGGGACCGGTCTGCAAGTACTACCCGTCGTGCTCGCACTATGGCTATACGGCCATCGACCGGCACGGCGCGGTGAAAGGGACTGCGCTGACAGCCTGGCGCATCCTGCGTTGCAATCCGTGGTCGCTCGGGGGCGTCGACCACGTCCCTCCCCGGAAGCGTCCGGTTTGGCATCAGCGGCTGAGGAGCCGCCTGGGCGGGCCCACCGTCCCTGAGCCTGTCGCCCAGCCCGAGACTCAGCCCAACGTCCAAGGAGCCTGATTCGTGGACACGATCCTCAGTCCCCTCTATATCGCTGTTTCCTGGATCATCGTCCAGTTCCACTCGTTCTACAGCCTCATCTTTGACAAGGACAGTGGCGCGGCGTGGGGTCTGTCCATCGTCTCGCTGGTGGTGCTGATCCGTATCTGCCTGATCCCGCTTTTTGTGAAGCAGATCAAGTCGACGCGGAACATGCAGGCGCTTCAGCCGAAGATGAAGGCGATCCAGGAGCGCTACAAGAGCGACAAGCAGCGCCAGTCCGAAGAGATGATGAAGCTCTACAAGGAGACGGGCACCAACCCGCTCTCGAGCTGTCTCCCGATTCTGGCCCAGTCGCCGTTCTTCATCTCGCTGTACCAGGTTCTGAGCCACATCGCGCAGAACAAGACGGTCGGCGTCATCGACCTGCCGCTGCTCGAGAGCGCGCAGCGGGCGCACATCTTCGGTGCGCCGCTGGCGGCGAAGTTCATGGACAGCGCGGCGAAGATCCAGAGCCTCGGCGCTTCGGTGATCGACGTCCGTGTGGTCACGATCATCATGATCGTCCTGATGTCGGCGTCGCAGTTCTACACGCAGCGCCAGCTGATGACCAAGAACGTCGACCTCACGGTGAAGACGCCGTTCATGCAGCAGCAGAAGATGCTGATGTACGTCTTCCCCCTCATGTTCGCCGTCTTCGGTATCAACTTCCCCGTCGGTGTTCTCGTCTACTGGCTGACCACCAACGTGTGGACCATGGGCCAGCAGATGTTCGTCATCCGTCGTAACCCGACTCCGGGCAGCAAGGCCTTCGAGGAGCGCCAGGAGCGGCTGCGGGCCGCGGGCAAGATCGTCGAGGACCCGGCCGTCGTCGAGGCGAAGCACGCCGCCGAGGAAGCGCGCCAGAACCGCCAGCAGCCCAAGCGCCAGACGAAGGCCAAGCGGCAGACCGGCGGCGCCCCGGCCGGCGGTGCGCAGAACCGTACGCGTGCCGGGTCTTCGGCGCATGACACGGACGCCGGCACGGCGGACTCCGGCCAGGGTGCCGGGAAGAAGCAGTCGCTGGACAAGAAGGACGCGCAGGGCGGCAAGGAGAAGGGCGGCGCCTCCGGGTCCCGCACCACCAAGTCCGGGCAGCGCAAGGGCCAGCAGCCCAAGCACCCGTCGAAGAAGTAAGAAGGAGTCCCTTTCGTGACGGACACGACCCCTGCCGCCGAGGGCACCGACACCCTGTCCCGCCTTGAGCAGGAAGGCGAGATCGCGGCCGACTACCTCGAGGGTCTGCTGGACATCGCCGACCTCGACGGCGACATCGACATGGATGTCGAGGCCGACCGTGCCGCCGTGTCGATCATCAGCGACTCGTCCAGCCGCGACCTGCAGAAGCTGGTGGGCCGCGACGGTGAGGTGCTGGAGGCGCTGCAGGAGCTGACCCGGCTGGCCGTCCACCGCGAAACCGGTGACCGCAGCCGTCTGATGCTGGACATCGCCGGCTTCCGGGCGCGTAAGCGCGAGGAGCTCGCGGAGATCGGTGCGAAGGCGGCCGAGGAGGCCAAGGGCACCGGCGAGCCGGTGAAGCTCGACCCGATGACTCCCTTCGAGCGCAAGGTCGTTCATGACGCGGTGGCCGCCGCCGGGCTCCGGAGCGAGTCCGAGGGCGAGGAGCCGCAGCGCCGAGTGGTTGTTCTCCCGGCCTGACCGCTCTGCGCTCCCGTTTCTCTTGGCCCCGTCTGCTCGCAGGCGGGGCCAAAAGTTGTCAGCGTTCTGTGTTATCCCGGGTGCCTGACCCGGGTTCCCGGCAGGAAAAGCAGTCCAAAGGAAGGGCGGTTCCCCGTGACGGAGGCAGCAGCGGAGCTCCCTCCTGCGCCGAAGGCGGCGGAGGAGGTATTCGGCGAACACTTTGCGGAGGCCGTGCGGTACGGCGAACTGCTCGCCGACATCGGCGTGACGCGAGGGCTCATCGGCCCGCGCGAGGTTCCGCGCCTGTGGGAGCGGCATCTGTTGAACTGCGCCGTGCTCTCCGAGGTGGTGCCCGAGGGCGTCTCGGTCTGTGACGTGGGCTCGGGGGCGGGGCTGCCCGGTATCCCGCTCGCCCTGGTGCGCCCGGACCTGAAGATCACGCTCCTGGAGCCGCTGCTGCGGCGTACGAACTTCCTCCAGGAGGTCGTCGAGCTGCTGGGGCTGGACCATGTCACCGTGGTGCGCGGCCGGGCCGAAGAGGTCATGGGCAAGCTTCCGCAGGTGCATGTGGTGACGGCGCGGGCTGTGGCTCCGCTCGACCGGCTGGCCGGCTGGGGCGTTCCCCTGCTGCGTCCTTACGGAGAGATGCTGGCGCTCAAGGGGGACGCCGCGGAGGAGGAGCTCAAGGGTGCCCGGGCGGCGCTGAGCAAGCTCGGCGTGGTGGAGACCTCGGTGGTGCATGTGGGCGAGGGCATCGTGGATCCTCCCTCCACCGTCGTACGGGTCGAGGTGGGCGAGAGCCCGGGCGGAGTGCGTTTTGCGGCCAAGCGGGCGAAGGCGGCCCGAGTGAACCGGGTGTCGAGGGGGCGCCGACGCTGATGCCGCAGTGAGGCAGATCAGTGCTGAGGGAGACGCGGAGTGCGCCGATCCGTGAATGGGCATCGGCAAATTCCGCAAATGCTACCAAAACGACATAAGGCGGAGTGTCGCGGCTCATTCAGACGCGACGCTGGCATCGTGTTTCACGTGAAACGTCGTTCTCTGCTGCAAGGCATCATCGGTCGTGGTCGTGCGGCCGCCGCGCCGCGCGACCACCGGCCCACAAGGGTCAGGGAAGTATCCACAGACGTGGGTTCGTCCACAGGAGAGCGGACCTCACTGGTTCACGACACCGAAAGCATGGCAGGCTCTGAACATTGCGAGCCCTCTGTCGAGGAGAGTGAACCCTTGCGGTCCGACGCCAATATCGCGGGACCGATGACCGATCCGGTCCCCGGTCCCCGTAGTGAGTCGTTCGGGGACGACGTTTCACGTGAAACGCCGCCCCCGATGGACGACACCCCGATCGGTCGTGCAGCTCAGCTGGCGGTGGAGGCACTCGGCCGCGCGGGTGAGGGGCTGCCCCGGCCTGAACAGACTCGGGTCATGGTGGTTGCCAACCAGAAGGGCGGGGTCGGAAAGACCACGACCACGGTGAACCTGGCAGCCTCTTTGGCTCTGCACGGTGCACGGGTTCTGGTGATCGACCTGGACCCCCAGGGCAACGCGTCCACGGCGCTGGGGATCGACCATCACTCCGACGTTCCGTCGATCTATGACGTGCTGGTGGAGAGCAAGCCGCTCTCCGATGTGGTGCAGCCGGTCCTGGATGTCGAGGGCCTTTTCTGCGCGCCCGCCACGATCGACCTGGCCGGCGCGGAGATCGAGCTGGTCTCGCTGGTGGCACGCGAAAGCAGGCTGGACCGGGCCATCAAGGCATATGAACAGCCGCTGGACTACATCTTCATCGACTGTCCGCCCTCCCTCGGCCTGCTGACGGTCAACGCTCTGGTTGCCGGCGCCGAGGTACTGATCCCGATTCAGTGCGAGTACTACGCCCTTGAGGGACTGGGCCAGCTGCTGCGGAATGTCGATCTGGTGCGGGGACATCTGAACCCCACGCTCCATGTCTCGACGATCCTGCTCACCATGTACGACGGGCGGACCCGGCTGGCTTCCCAGGTCGCCGATGAGGTGCGCAGTCACTTCGGCCGCGAGGTGCTCCGTACGAGCATTCCCCGGTCGGTGCGCATCTCCGAGGCACCCAGCTACGGGCAGACGGTGCTCACCTATGACCCGGGATCCAGTGGCTCGCTGTCCTATCTCGAAGCGGCCCGAGAGATCGCACTGCGTGGGGCCCCGCAGACCGGGGGCCAGGGCCTCAGCGTGAACTATGAAGCACAGCACAGCATCTCGGAGGGGACGCAGTGAGCGAACGACGTAGAGGCCTGGGCCGTGGGCTCGGTGCGCTGATCCCCGCAGCACCGCAGAGCACGGACCACGCCAGGACCGCAGGACAGGGCGCGACGTCACCGTCGTCCGTACCCGTCTTGGCCCCGGAGCGAGGAGTGGCGGCGGCCAAGGTGACCTCGCTACCGGCGCACGGTGTTTCACGTGAAACGGAAGCACCTGCCGGCCGGGAGACATCGCAGGCGGGTGTCGCAGAAGTGTCCGGCGCGCACTTCGCCGAGGTGCCGCTGGATGCGATCAAGCCGAACCCGCGTCAGCCGCGCGAGGTCTTCGATGAGGACGCTCTTGCCGAGCTGGTCACCTCCATCAAGGAGGTCGGCCTGCTCCAGCCGGTGGTCGTCCGTCAGACGGGACCGGGGCGGTATGAGCTCATCATGGGCGAGCGCCGCTGGCGTGCGTGCCGTGAGGCCGGCCTGGAGAAGATTCCCGCGATCGTACGGGCCACCGACGACGAGAAGCTGCTGCTCGACGCGCTGCTGGAGAACCTCCACCGGGCACAGCTGAACCCGCTGGAAGAGGCCGCTGCTTATGACCAGTTGCTGAAGGACTTCAAGTGCACGCATGACGAGCTGGCCGACCGGATCGGGCGTTCGCGTCCCCAGGTCTCCAACACACTGCGGCTGCTGAAGCTCTCGCCGTCCGTCCAGAAGCGGCTTGCCGCCGGTGTGCTCTCCGCCGGACATGCCCGCGCGCTGCTCTCGGTGGAGGACTCGGAAGAGCAGGACCACCTCGCGCGCCGCATCGTGGCGGAGGGGCTCTCGGTCCGTTCGGTCGAAGAGATCGTGACGCTGATGGGGACCACCCCCCAGAGCGCGAGCAAGGCCAAGGGGCCGCGGGCGGGTGCCCGGGTGTCCCCCGCGCTCACGGGTCTGGCTTCCCGGCTGTCCGACCGCTTCGAGACCCGAGTGAAGGTCGATCTGGGACAGAAGAAGGGCAAGATCGTCGTCGAGTTCGCCTCGATGGATGACCTTGAGCGCATCCTCGGCACCCTCGCCCCAGGTGAGGGGCGCGTCCTGGGCCAGACCCTGGCCGAGGAGAGCAACGAAGAAGAGTGAGCTGACGCTTCGGCCCTGGGCGGGCCGTGTTCCGGGGCCATACCGGAACACGGCCCGCCCTTTGCTCTCTTGCGGTACCCGTGCCCGTAAAGGGTGGTTACGATGCGTTCGGGTATGGCACGCATCCATGTGGAGACACCTCATACCGAGGAGAGGGCCATGCGATCGGTGAGCCGCACCGGACTGTTGGCCGCGGGGTTCAGCCTCGCAGCCGTCGGAGGATTCGTTGGAGGTCTGCTCAGAGAGCAGGCGGCACTGACGGTGCTGCGCGGTACGGCGGGCGAGGGAAGTGAGGACCTGGATTCATGGGCCGTCGGTTCGTACCGCTCACGCTGGACAACCTTCCGGATCTCCCCAAGCGCTGCCGCTCCTGTGTCTTCTGGGAGCTCGACCCCGTCAGCGGCGAGGCCGCGGTAAAGGCGGGCCGCCCCGAACTGGAGAAGGAAGCCTGGATCTCGGCAGTGCTGCTGGAGTGGGGGTCCTGCGGACGGGTGGTCTATGTCGACGAAGTGCCCGTGGGCTTCGTGATGTACGCCCCGCCGGCTTATGTGCCGCGCTCCACGGCCTTCCCCACCAGCCCAGTGTCACCGGACGCGGTGCAGCTGCTGACGGCCTGGCTGATTCCCGGCTACAAAGGCCAGGGGCTGGGGCGCGTGATGGTCCAGACGGTCGCCAAGGACCTCATCCAGCGCGGGTTCAAGGCCATCGAGGCCTTTGGCGATGCCCGCTGGAGCGAGCCGGCGTGTGTGCTGCCCGCTGATCATCTCCTTGCGGTGGGCTTCAAGACCGTGCGCCCGCACCCACGCTTTCCCCGGCTGCGCCTTGAGTTGCGGACCACGATCTCGTGGAAGGAAGACGTCGAGCTGGCTCTCGACCGCTTGCTGGGAGCCGTACAGAAGGAGCCCGCGCTGCGGCCTCTCTGAGGCGCGCGCGGCCCCGTGAAACGTCCCGTGAAAACAGAGAACGGGCCCACCCCTCGTGGGGGCGGGCCCGTTTCCCGTGAAACGTCACGAGGTGCCTCAGGCGAGGTAGTCCTCCAGGTCGCGCACGATCGCGGCCTTCGGCTTGGCGCCGACGATGGTCTTCACGACCTCGCCGCCCTGGTAGACGTTCATCGTCGGGATCGACATGACGCCGTACTTGGCGGTGGTCGCCGGGTTCTCGTCGGTGTTCAGCTTGGCAATGACGATCTCGTCATGCTCCGCGGCAATGGCCTCCAGGGACGGGGCGACCTGGCGGCACGGGCCGCACCAGGTGGCCCAGAAGTCCACGAGAACGGGCTTGTCGCTCTTGAGGACGACCTCTTCGAAGTTGGCGTCCGTGACGGTCACCGTGGCGCCGGCCATGGCAATCTCCTTACTGGGTGGGTGGTGGGAAAGCTGGGTGCGCGGGTCAGACGGAGGCGGTCTTGTCCGGCTCGGCCGTCGCCTCGCCGTCCGACAGTGCGGCGAGGAACCGCTCGGCGTCGAGGGCGGCGGAGCAGCCGGTGCCGGCCGCGGTGATCGCCTGACGGTAGGTGTGGTCGACGACATCGCCGGCGGCGAAGACACCGGTCTGGTTGGTCCGCGTGCTGGGCGCATCGACCTTGAGGTAGCCGTCGTCGTCGAGCTTCAGCTGACCCTTGAACAGCTCGGTCCGCGGGTCATGGCCGATCGCGATGAACAGGCCGGTGACCGGCAGCTCGGAGGTCTCGCCGGTCTTGAGGTTGCGCAGCGTTAGGCCCGACAGCTTGTTCTCGCCGTGGATCTCGGCGACCTCGCTGTCCCACACAAACTTGATCTTCGGGTCGGCGAAGGCACGCTCCTGCATCGCCTTGCTGGCGCGCAGGGTGTCACGGCGGTGGACGACCGTCACCGACTTGGCGAAGCGGGAGAGGAACGTGGCCTCCTCCATCGCGGTGTCGCCTCCGCCGATCACGGCGATGTCCTGGTCCTTGAAGAAGAAGCCGTCGCAGGTGGCGCACCAGGAGACGCCACGGCCGGACAGCTCGTCCTCACGGGGCAGACCGAGCTTGCGGTGCTGGGAGCCGGTGGTGACGATCACGGTCTTCGCGCGGTGCACCGTTCCGGCGGAGTCGGTGACGGTCTTGATGTCGTCGGAGAGGTCGACCGCGATGACGTCATCCGGCACCAGCTCGGCGCCGAAGCGCTCGGCCTGGGCACGCATGTTGTCCATCAGGTCCGGCCCCATGATGCCGTCGCGGAAGCCGGGAAAGTTCTCCACGTCGGTGGTGTTCATCAGCGCGCCTCCGGCGGTGACAGCACCTTCGAAGACCAGCGGCTTCAGGGACGCGCGGGCGGTGTAGAGCGCTGCGGTGTAGCCCGCGGGCCCGGAGCCGATGATGATCACGTTGCGGACGTCGCTCACGGGTGTCTTCCTTGTCTCTGCCGACTGCTTGCTGGGGCTCTCGGAACCTCTCACCCCACCCAACGGATCCTACGGGGCGAGCATTCCCGGAGTGTCACAGCGCACGTCTCGTCGCTCAGTCTCGCTGGTACGAGTGCGTCAGCAGGACCTTCCCGGGAGCGGGTGGAGTGGCGGAGACACATGAGGACGCGATGACATACGCGGAGACACGCTTAGGGTCACTCGGGTCCGGCAGCACCACGAGGTAGGCGTCCTTGCCCTGATAGCGGGTGTGGTTGGAGGCGAGTGGGGCCTCCGTACGCCCGATGCCCTGGCGTACACACGACGGAACGGTGTCGGCAGTGCCGCGCAGCGGGCTGTCGGGGGAGCTTCGGGCGCCGAGGTCCGGGGTCTTGTGTGAGCCCTTGGACGCGAGCAGATGGTGGACGTGTGAGCCAAGGCTGGCGGCGGTCAGCTCGCCTGCGGCAGCGGTGCTCTTCTCGGTGCTCGCATCCCGGTGAGGGGTGCTTGCCTGCGTGCCGTCGACAGCGGCGTTCTGGAGGAGCAGGCCACCGAAGCTGAGGACCGCCGCGGCTGCGGCGGTACCGAGCAGGATCCGGGGCCAGCGCCGCGCGCGGGACGAGCGGCCGCTCGGCGACTGCCGGCCCGGGCCGGAGGATCCCCGGGGGCGCCCTGCGGGCCGGGTGGGCGTGCCGCGACTGGGCGGCTCGTCCTTGGTTTCACGTGAAACGGTGACCGGTGCGGTGACTGTTTCACGTGAAACAGCCACCCCGCCGGCGGGAGCGATGGCATCCAGCAGCGCCTCGGCCGCGAGGGCGGCATCGATGCGGCCGGCAACGTCGGCCGGCATCCGCACCGGCCCGGGGAGTGTGCCGAGCAGCGCCCGGATCTCCTCCAGGGAGGAATGGACGTCTTCGCACAGCGCACAGGCGGCGAGATGGTGGCGCAGCTCCGCGGTGCGCGTGGGGGACAGCAGTCCGTCCGTGAGCTCGGAGATCTCGCAGACCTCCGGGTGTTCACCCGTGGGGTGCTCCCCCGTGCCGGTAGTCGATGTCACGCTCGCCCACCTCCGCCCTTCACGGCACCTGTGTCCTTCGGCCCTGCCGTCGGTGGGACGGATGTCCCCTGCGCCCGGTTCCTTCCCCCGCTCGCGGGTTTGCTACCCCCGTCGTCGGTGCGCAGATGGGTGACCAAAGGCAGGAGCCGAGCACGGCCCCGTGCACAGCGGCTCTTCACCGTTCCCGTCGGGATGTCGAGGATCGTCGCGGCCTCGGCGACGGGGTATCCCTGCATGTCGACGAGGACCAGAGCGGCACGCTGTTCCTCGGGAAGCGTGCGCAGGGCGCCGAGCAGCTCGCGGTGCAGGTCCTTACGCTCGGCCGGTGCGGCGGCGGATTCCTCCGGTTCGAGAAGCTGCTCCAGCCGCTCGGTCTCGGCGACGGGTGAAGTGCGCCGTGAGGCGGCCTTACGGGCTCGGTCCAGACAGGCATTGACCGTGATGCGGTGCAGCCAGGTGGTGACGGCGGACTGGCCGCGGAAGGTATGGGCGGCGCGGTAAGCGGACACCAGGGCGTCCTGCACGGCGTCGGCGGCCTCTTCGCGGTCGCCGAGGGTGCGCAGTGCCACCGCCCAGAGCCGGTCGCGATGGCGCCGGACGATCTCCCCGAAGGCATCGGGGTCGCCGTCGACATGGCGGCTGAGGAGGTCTTGATCGCTGCGGTCGTCCAGCGAGCTCATGAAAGGACCCCCTCCCTTTGGGACTGACGTGATCTCACCAAGATCGTTCCTCGGTCGCAAGGCCCGCCGCATAGCTTATGGCACTACTTCTGCCCCGTCTGAGGCCATAAAGCATGCCGGCGCCGAACCGCATGGGTTCGGCGCCGGGTCGCTGCGCAGTCAGTGGATCGTTCGCCGGGTCACCGGCGGCTCAGCCGGTGACCTTCACGTCGGAGATTCCGCCTCGGAACCAGTCTGATTCGCCGTCACTGGGCAGCTCGGTGATGTGGATGAGGACGTACTGGGTCTTCACGGACTTGTCCAGCTTCACCGTGAGCTTGTCGCCGGCCTTCGACGACTTCGAGAGCCGCTGGGAGAAGTCACTGAGCGAGGTCGGATTCGACGCGGAGGGGCCGGCGGCCAGAATCTCCGCGGTCTGGCCCGGGCGGTACATGCTGACCTGTACGCCGGAAACATCCTTGGCGCTGCCGAGGTCTATGACGATGCCGCTGCCGTCCTTGCGGTTCGGCAGGTTCCCGAAGTTCGGCCACCCCTTGAACCGCTTGGTGACCCACGCGGTCGACGGGTCGCCGTCCGCCGCGGCGGACGCCTTGTCCTGGGAGAACGCCTCCCCCAGCGGAGAGAACTCGGTGGCACCGGCGATCGACAGCGGTTTCGCGGGCTTCTTCTTGGAGCCTTGCTGCGACTGGGAGTTCTGCGGCTTGTCCTGGTCGTTCTCCCGCTTCAGCAGCGTGTCCGCCAGCTGCCAGCTGCCCAGGCCCAGCGCTGCGATGAGCAGCGCGGAGACGGACCACTTCAGCGCCCGGCCGGTGCGGCTCTGCAGCGGCGGCGGAGGCGTGGCCACAGGCTGCGTCTGCCGGACGGACGGGCCGTTGTGGACCGACGCCTGCCGGTGACTGCCCTGCTGGTATCCCGTGCGCTGGTAGGGCGGGGGCGTGGTGAACGCGGTCTCCGGGGGCCGGATGCGCGGCATGGCGGCGACCGCCGCGGCCAGTTCCTCGGGAGTGGTGCACGCCGGTTCCTGGCGGGAGGCCGTGGCGCCATCGTTGATCAGGGCGCGCATGGCGAGCTCGGACAGCCCGCGGTGCACGCCGGCACGCACCTGGTCCGGCGCGATGAGCCCGACACCCTTCGGCAGGCCGGTGAGGCCGTGGGCGTCGTTCTCGTACGGCCAGCGCTGGGTCAGCGCGGCGTAGAGCAGCGCGCCGATCGCCTCGGTGTCCGTGCGCTGCGGGTGCTCGCAGGTGATGCCGCGCAGCGCCGCCATGACGGCCAGACCACGGATGCGGTACTGCCCGGACTCCGTGCGCAGCACCGAGCCGGGGGTGATCCGCAGATGGGACAGCCCCTCGCGGTGTGCGGCGGCCATGGCCTGGGAGACTTGGCTGACGAGCTGGTAGGCGTCGTGCGGCTCCAGCGGGCCGGTGGCGAGCACCGTGGTGAGCTCGGTGGCATCCGGCAGCCACTCGTGGACGACGTAGACGAGGTCGTTCTCCTCGACGGCGTCCAGGACCTGCACGAACCGGGGATCACCGAGCAGCGCCGAGGAACGGGCGGCGGACAGCACCGGCCGGGCCCGTGGGTGCTCGGCGGGCAGGATGTGTACGCCGACGGCGCGGCGCAGCTTCTCGTCGACCGCGCGCCAGCTGCTGAATCCGTCCAGACGGGTGACGCACTCCTCGAGGCGATAGCGTCTGGCAAGCTTGTGGCCGCTGTGCAGTTCCGGTGGCTGGGCTTCGATCGCCTCGGCACACTCCTCATCGGTGCCTGCGGCGTCGTTTTCCCTGCCGGATACCTTCTCGGCCTTAGCACCGTCGTCCGTGGCCTTACCCGCCTTGGCGGTCAGCGGTTCTTCACCGCTCGTGTCAGCCACGTCGACGGCAGCCGTGCTCCGTTCCGCCACCGTCGTTCCTGCCTCCCCATCCGTTGCAGGCTCAATGAGCCAAGACAATTGTGCCCACAGTCCGCCACTATGCACGACACACGGTGGCAGTCGATGGTTGTGCTCTCTCAGCGCCCCAGCTTCGACCGGACCATCCCGACCAGGGCGTTCAGTTCCTCGATGCGCATTTTGCGTGCGGCGACGTAGAACACGGCCAGAAGCGCGGCAGCGCCGACGATCAGAGCGCTCAGCGACCCGAGGACCCCGCTGCCGAGTGTCTGCATGATGCCGTAGACCGCCGCCCCGGAGATGATCGTGGCCGGAATGCTCGCGCCGGCCAGCCGCGCATAGGTCCGGATGACGTGCGCCGTGTCCAGATCGCCGTCCATGCGCTTGCCCAGACGCCGCCAGGCCACGCCCACGCCGATGATGTACGCCAGGCCGTAGGAGGCCGCCATGCCGACCACGGCCCAGCGGGCCGGCAGGACCAGGAAGCACAGGGCGGAGGCGGCGGCGTTGACGGCGGCGACGATCACCGTGTTGTAGAAGGGGGTGCGGGTGTCCTCGTACGCGTAGAAGGCGCGCAGGACGACGTACTGCACCGAGAACGGGATCAGCCCCACACCGAAGGCCATCAGCATGTAGCCCATCGGGACCCCGGCGCCGGACGAGCCGTAGACCAGCGTGCACAGCGGGATACCGAGGGAGAGGAAGCCGAACGAGATCGGGACGATGGCGACGGCGGAGGTGCGCAGGCCCTGCGACATGTCGTCGCGGACGGCTCCGGTGTCACCGTCGTGCGCGGACCGTGCCAGCCGCGGCAGCAGCGCCGCCATCACGGAGACGGTGATGATCGCCTGCGGCATGTTCCAGATGAGCTGGGCGCTGGCGTAGGAGATGAAGCCGGTGCCCGGGTGTCCCTGCTGGTCAGCGGTCTTTCCGGCCCAGGTGGAGAGCTGGGTGACGACGAGGACGCCCGCCTGGTTGGCGAGCACGAACAGCACCGTCCACTTGGCGAGCTTGGCGGCCTTGCCCAGGCCGTGGCCGCGCCAGTCGAACCGCAGCCGGAGCTTGAAGTCGGCGTCGCGCAGGTACGGGATCATGGCCAGCGCCTGGACCACGAGCCCGAGGAGGGTGCCGATGCCCAGGAGCCGGATGCCCTCGTCGGGGATGGTGGTGACGCCGATGTGCGAGGTCTTCGCCGTGCCGTAGACCCAGATGAACAGGCCGAAGGTGGCGATCATGACGATGTTGTTGAGGACCGGGGTCCACATCATCGCGCCGAAACGGCCACGGGCGTTGAGGATCTGCCCCATCACCACATGCAGACCCATGAAGAAGATCGTGGGCACGCAGTAGCGGGTGAACGCGACCGCGACCTCGTTGGCCGCCGGATCGCGGGAAATGTCGAAGGAGACCAGCTTCACCAGGAGTGGCGCGGCCACCACCGCCAGCACGGTCAGCACGCCGAGGACCACGACGACCAGCGTCAGCAGCCGGTTGGCATACGCCTCGCCGCCGTCGTCGTCCTCCTTCATCGCGCGCACCAGCTGCGGCACGAAGACGGAGTTCAGACCGCCGCCGATGGTCAGGATGAAGATCATGGTCGGGAGCTGGTAGGCGACCTGCCAGGAGTCACCGAGGACCGCGCCACCGAGCGCCGCGACGATCAGCGCCGAGCGGACGAAGCCCGTCAGACGGGACACCATCGTGCCGGCGGCCATCACCGCGCTGGACTTGAACAGGCCGGAGGCACGGCCACCGGACGGCTTGCCGGCCGCCGCCACGGGGGCGGGCTCCGGTTCCGGCACGGGCTGCTGCGGTACGGCCTCCGGGCCCGGAGCCGCGGGGGCGGCGGGGTGCTGGGGCTCGTAGTGCTGCTGGTCCCGGTAGAGATGCGCAAAGGCATCCGGCTCCGGATGGTCCTGGGCGGCCTGGGTCATCAGGTCGTCGACGCCCATGAACTGGGTGGTCGCGGCGGCGTCGCCGTACGGGAGATTGCGGGAGGGCCCGTGCGGCTCGGGCGGCGGAGGGGAGGCCCACAGCTGCGGATCGGGGGTGTGACGGCCGGCGGCAGGCTGCGGGTAGAGCGGCTGCGTGGGCTGGTCCGGAGGCGGGTGCGCGGCGCGGTCGTAGAACGCCTCGGCCACCGGGTCCTGTGCCGTCGGGTCCTGAGCGCGGTGCGGATCGTTGCGGTAGGCGTCCTGGACGTAGGGGTCCTGGTCCGCGGGCAACGGGGGCGTCGGAGGGACCGGCCCGTTGGGGTCGCCATTGGCGCCCCGGCCCCGGTCACCGTCGTACGGCGCATTCATCGCTGCCCCACCTCATCCGTCGCCGGCCATCCGGCCCCGCCATCTATCAACGGTCCACTTTCTCACCTGAGCCGGACGGGTCGGAGCTTTCCGAACCGGTGTCCGGCGTGGGGTCACTCGGCTGCTCGGGCTGGTCACCATCCGTGCCGCCGTTGTCGCCGTCCGTGCCTGAATCGCCGTCGGTTCCGTCGCCGTCGGTTCCGTCCTCGGCTCGCCGGCCGGCTGCCCGCTTGCGCTGGAGGTAGATCCGGACGCCGGCGAGGACGAGCAGCAGCACGCCGCCCGCGATGACGAGCATCACCGTTGCGGTGATCTCCGTGACGTTCACCTGGAACGTCATGGGCTCACCGTAGGGCTTTCCGTCCGCTGTGTAGAGCTGGGCGGTCACCCATGCCCGGCCATTCGCGTTCGCGGTGGTGTCGAACTTGAACGACTGGCTGTGCCCGCCGTCCACCGTGATGGTCTGCGTCTTCCCTGCGTCCAGACGGTTGGGCTGCGAGGAGGTCAGCTTCAGCTTCATGTCCCTGACGCCCTGGACCAGGTTGTTCTGGACCGTCACCGGAATCGTGGCGCTGCGCCCGGAGAGCGTCGCCTCCGACTTCTGGATCAGGTGCACCTTCTTGGTCAGGCCGTCGAGATAGCTGCGTACCGAGTGACGGAATGCCTTGGCACCGGTGGGATTGCCCCGCCACTGCGTCGACATCTCCCGCATTATGGCGTTGCCGAACGGGGTCACCACGCGCTCCGGGTGGGCCAGGATCACCTGGTAGTCGTCCAGCGCGGCCTGGGTGCCCTGGATCTGCCGGAAGGCGTTGGTGGGGAGCTCCTGCCGGCGCAGCGAGGACGGGTAGGCGTTGCCGCTCGGGACGTGACGGGTGGCCGCGCGGTCGGGCTTGGCCTTGGCGGCACCGCTGAGGTTCAGCGGCTGGGTCCAGCGGCCGGACTGCTTGAGGTCCCGGAGTGCGGTGGCCATCGCCTGGGCCTGGCTGACCGTGGGCATGCGCTGTGGCGCGACGACGATGCTGCGCTGCCGGCCGGGGTCCTCAAGGTTGATCATCTCGGTCTGGGCGAGGAACTCCTGGACCGCGTGGGCGGAGTTTCCGGCCTTCGACATATCGCCTTCGAAGGCCCGCGAGAGCTGCGCATCCGCGACGACGGCCGTGTTGCCGCCGCCGATGGGCCGGGCGGCCGTCGGGGTGTAGGACAGCCCGCCGGCCTCGCGGAGGCTGTCGCTGCGGGTGATCACGTTGTGTGCACCGGCCGAGGTCGCGACGTCGACGATGGAGGAGTCGATCGCGCCGTCGACGGGCCAGGCGAAGTCCGTACGCGGCTTGACGCCGAGGATCGTGTCCACGGTCTTGTCGGCGAGGTCGGTGGCCGGACCGAGGTGGCTGAGCGCGCTGGGCACGCCCTTGCCGTGGTGGGCCAGCGATGCCAGGTCGGGGTCGCCGAAGGGCAGCGCGACCACCTCGTGCGTCTTGGCCGCTTCCTCGAGCTCGTGCAGCCACTGCTTGGCGACTGCCTGGTTCTTGCCCATGGGCCCGTCCGGCCCGTTCACCCGGTACGACTTGGTCATCGCGTCGACCGTCGCGAGCAGGTCGGGGTCGACGACGAAGGTCACCGGGAGGTTCTTGCCGAGCGAGACCATCTGCTGCAGCCGGCCACCGGGCGCGAGTTCGGCAGCGAGGTCGTCATCGCGGAAGACCGGCGTCTGCTGGGGGTCGGCGTCGGTCTCCGCGGTGAGGTGCGTGGAGGAGATCAGCGGCCACATGTACGTGAGCTGCGTCTTCTTCGTGCTGTCGGACTCCTGCCAGGGGAGGAACGTCCGGTCGAAACCGAGGATCTGCCCGTACGGCGCGGACGCGGAGCGTCCTGACAGAGAGATACCGAGCTGGTACACCCCGTCCTTGGTGAGATCGAGATCCTTGGCCGGGATGCTGAGGCTGAAGGGCTGGCTGACGCCGGGCTCCAGCTTGTCGATCTTCTCCGTGTGCCCCTCGACCGCTTCGCCGTCCGCGCCCGCCAGATAGCCGGTGCGGCGGGACAGGCTTTCGACGGAACTGCGGCCGCCGATCGGGCTGCCGCGGTGCATGGCGACCTTGGCATCCGTGATCGTGCTGCGGCCGTCGTTGATCAGCGTGCCGGAGACCGTGACCGTGTCGCCCTCGGACGGGGTGGGCGGGGACATGGAGTCGATCGTCACATCGACCGTGCGGGAGCCGGTGGGGGCTGCCTCAGCGGTGGGAGCGTGCGGCATCTGGAGCAGCCCCACGAGAAGGAACACCCCCGTGAGCAGTGTCACAGTCCTTCGCAGCCATCGACCACGCGGCCGTTCAGTCGCCTGGAACCCTGCCGCCTCGGCCACGCGCTCGCCCGTCCCTCGTCGTCGTCTGTGGTCGTTCGGAATGTGCGTCCACGAATGGTAACGAGGTGCGCCGGGCCGGAGTGCCAGGGACTGCTCCACATGATGGCGGCGCAGCGGGTGGTGCGCCCCGCCTGTCCCCTTTATTACGTGACGCCTGGGGGCCGTGCGGCCACGTACTCTGTTTTGTTGTGCCGAACGCCAACAATGACCTCCCCGCCCCGCTCTCCGAGCGGACCCCGCAGTCGACGAACGCGCTGAACCACGTACAGCGTCGTGCCGTGAGCGAGCTGCTGCGGGTGTCCCCCGTCGCGGATGACCTGGCCCGTCGATTCCAGGAGGCCGGGTTCACGCTTGCCCTGGTCGGCGGCTCGGTCCGGGATGCGCTGCTGGGCCGGCTCGGCAACGACCTGGACTTCACCACCGATGCCCGACCCGAGGACGTCCTCAAGATCGTCCGGCCCTGGGCCGACGCGGTCTGGGAGGTCGGTATCGCCTTCGGGACGGTCGGCTGCAAGAAGGACTCGTTCGACATCGAGGTCACGACCTACCGCTCCGAGGCATACGACCGCACCTCCCGCAAGCCGGAGGTGTCGTACGGGGACTCCATCGAGCAGGACCTGGCCCGCCGGGACTTCACGGTGAACGCCATGGCGGTGCTGCTGCCGCAGAAGGAGTTCGTCGACCCGCACGACGGTCTGGAGGACCTGGCGGCGCGCGTACTGCGGACGCCGGGGACGCCACAGGAGTCGTTCTCCGATGATCCGCTGCGGATGATGCGCGCCGCCCGCTTCGCCGCTCAGCTGGACTTCGAGGTCGCTCCCGAGGTCATCGCCGCGATGAAGGCGATGTCGGACCGCATCGAGATCGTCTCCGCGGAGCGTGTGCGGGACGAACTGAACAAGCTGATCCTGGCGCCGCATCCGCGCGAGGGGCTGCGGCTGCTCGTCGATTCGGGCTTGGCGGACCAGGTGCTGCCCGAGCTGCCCGCACTGCGGCTGGAGAGTGACGAGCATCACCGTCACAAGGACGTCTACGAGCATTCGCTGACGGTCCTGGAGCAGGCGATCGACCTCGAGCAGGACGGTCCCGATCTTGTGCTGCGGCTGGCGGCCCTGCTGCATGACATCGGCAAGCCCAGGACGCGGCGCTTCGAGCAGGACGGCCGGGTCTCCTTCCACCACCACGAGGTGGTGGGCGCGAAGATGACCAAGAAGCGGATGGCCGCGCTGAAGTACTCCAACGACATGATCAATGATGTCTCGCGCCTGGTGGAGCTCCACCTGCGCTTCCACGGCTACGGGACGGGCGAGTGGACGGACTCTGCGGTCCGCCGGTACGTGCGGGACGCCGGCCCGCAGCTGGAGCGGCTGCACAAGCTCACGCGCTCGGACTGCACCACCCGTAACAAGCGCAAGGCCGGTGCCCTGTCGCGCGCCTATGACGGGCTGGAGAAGCGCATCGCGCTCCTGCAGGAACAGGAAGAGCTGGAAGCGATCCGCCCGGATCTGGACGGCAACGAGATCATGCAGATCCTGAGCATTCGCCCGGGCCCCGAGGTCGGCAAGGCGTACCAGCAGATGCTGGAGCTCCGGCTGGAGCACGGCCCCATGGACCGTGAGGCGGCCATCGCCGCGTTGAAGGAGTGGTGGGCCACCCAGAGCTGATGTTTCACGTGAAACGCGCGGTCGATCAACCGCCACGTTTCACGTGAAACGAGGAGCGGTGTTTCACGTGAAACACCGCTCCTCGCCTGTCCGGCGCCGTCAGGCCGGCTACTTCGCAGCGGTCAGGCAGAGCACCATGGCGGTGTCGGCACGCCGGCGACGGTGCGTTTCCTTGACGTAGGCCGGCTGACCCGCAGGGCACACCGACGTGTCCGAGGTGCCGTTGTGCACGGCGGTCACCTTGTACTGGGCCTTCGAGGTCCCGCAGTCCACCACCTCGAGGCCGTCATCGAGCGAGCTGCTGGACTTGTGCACACAGTCGCCGACCTCGGCGGATTCCGCGTCGTCCATGCTGCTGATCCAGGCGACTGCGATGACGATCAGTCCGACGACGAGCCCAATGCCCCTCAGGACGGTCCTGGCGGAACGGCTCTTGGCAGGCCGCGGCGGCGGTACGGGAGGCCCGCCCTGCATGAACGGCTGCTGCGGAGCCATGGGGTAAGCGGGCTGCGGCTGCTGTCCGTACGGAGCCTGCGGCTGCGGGGGGTGGCCGTAGCCACCCTGGGGCGGACCGTAAGGAGGCTGCGGCGCCGGTGGTGCCTGCGGATAGGGGTTCTGCGCATAGGGCGGCTGTCCATAGGGCTGCTGCCCGTACGGCGCCTGGCCGTACGGATGCGCGCCCTGAGGCGGCGTGGTCATGGGATTCCCCCGGTTTTGATGCGTACAGGCTTGTGTAGGACGCCCGTAAGGTATCCGGTCCGCGGGCCCAGCCGCCGAGGCCGAGGTGCTCACCGCACGGGCGATGGCCTCTCTCCCCGGCCGAAGCGGACAACCGTCACAGCCACCAGCGCGTACAGCACGGTCACCACGCCCAGCAGTGCGATGGACCGTCCGTCCGGCGGCAGCATCAGCGCGGCGACGGCGGCGGCGCCGACGAAGGCGACGTTGAACAGGACGTCGTACAGGGCGAAGACCCGTCCGCGGAAGGCGTCATCGACGGAAGACTGGACGATGGTGTCCGTCGAGATCTTGGTCCCTTGTGTGCTGAGGCCGAGCACGAATGCGGCCGCCAGCATCGGGCCCGGCGTGAAGAACAGCCCCAGGGCCGGCACCAGTACGGCGCCCAGGGCGGCACAGCAGACGATCCAGCCGAACGCGGTGAGCCGTGTGACGGCCCAGGGCGTGACGACAGCGGCGGTGAAGAACCCTCCACCGGACACCGCGAGGGTGATCCCGAGCAGTGCCAGGCCCTCGGATGCGGTGGCGGACCAGGAGTACCGGCACAGCATCAGCACCATGACCGTCAGAGCTCCGTAGCAGAACCGGATCAAGGTCATCGCGGTCAGCGCGCGCGCCGCGGTGCGCCGCTCGGCGAGATGGCGAAGACCCTCCGCAAGGCCGCGCACCGTGCTCAACAGGGCTTCCCACAGATGGGGTTGGAGGCGTGCGGCATCCGGTCCGAGCAGCTGTGGTGTCATGCGCAGTGAGGTGAGGGCCGAACAGAAGTAGAGGGCCGCGGCGAGGAGTACGACGAACGCGTCCACATCCGAGCCGACCAGCCGGAGGGCGAAGGCGAGCCCGCCGCCGGCCGTCGCGGCGAGCGTTCCGGCAGTGGGGGCAAGGGAGTTGGCCATGACCAGCTGCTGTTCACCGTTGACCACTCTGGGAAGCGCGGCCGAGAGGCCGGCCAGGACGAAGCGGTTCACGGCCGTCACGGAGAGGGCCGAGGCGTAGAAGAGCCAGTCCGGGACCTCCGACGCGACCAGCCCCGCGGTCACCATGGCCAGCACGGTCCGCAGCAGGTTGCCGTACAGCAGGACCTGACGACGCCGCCAGCGGTCGAGCAGGACACCGGTGAACGGCCCGAGGAGCGAGTACGGCAGCAGCAGGATCGCCATGGCGGAGGCGATGGCCGCGGGCGAGGCCTGTTTCTCGGGCGAGAAGACGACGAATGTCGCGAGGGCGACCTGGAACACTCCGTCGGCCGCTTGCGACAGGAGCCGTGCCGCGAGGAGCGAACGGAAGTCGCGTAGCCGGAGTAAGACGGACAGGGCGCGCACCGCATGCATGAGGCACAGCCTCACACAGCCCGCAGGCCCCCGGGTGGAACACCCGGGGGCCTGCGGGGGAGAGGCGTCGGGCGTCTCAGCGCTCGACCTCGCCGTTGATGAACTTCTCGACGTTCTCCCGTGCCTCGTCGTCGAAGTACTGCACCGGCGGCGACTTCATGAAGTACGAGGACGCGGAGAGGATGGGGCCACCGACGCCCCGGTCCTTGGCGATCTTCGCGGCGCGCACGGCGTCGATGATGACACCCGCGGAGTTCGGGGAGTCCCACACCTCGAGCTTGTACTCCAGGTTCAGCGGAACGTCACCGAAGGCGCGGCCCTCGAGCCGGACGTAGGCCCACTTGCGGTCGTCCAGCCAGGCCACGTAGTCCGAGGGGCCGATGTGGACGTTGTCCTCGCCCAGTTCACGGTCCCGGATCTGCGAGGTGACGGCCTGCGTCTTGGAGATCTTCTTGGACTCCAGGCGCTCGCGCTCGAGCATGTTCTTGAAGTCCATGTTGCCGCCGACGTTCAGCTGCATCGTGCGGTCCAGGATGACGCCCCGGTCCTCGAAGAGCTTGGCCATCACCCGGTGCGTGATCGTGGCACCGACCTGCGACTTGATGTCGTCACCGACGATCGGGACACCGGCCTCGGTGAACTTGTCCGCCCACTCCTTGGTGCCGGCGATGAAGACCGGGAGGGCGTTGACGAAGGCGACCTTGGCGTCGATGGCGCACTGCGCGTAGAACTTCGCCGCGTCCTCGGAGCCGACGGGGAGGTAGCAGACCAGGACGTCGACCTGCTTGTCCTTGAGGACCTGGACGACGTCGACGGGGGCCTCGGCGGACTCCTCGATGGTCTGGCGGTAGTACTTGCCCAGGCCGTCGTGGGTGTGGCCGCGCTGGACCTTCACGCCGGCGTTCGGCACGTCGCAGATCTTGATGGTGTTGTTCTCGCTGGCGCCGATGGCATCCGCGAGGTCGAGCCCGACCTTCTTGGCGTCGACGTCGAAGGCGGCCACGAACTCGACGTCACGCACGTGGTACTCGCCGAACTGCACGTGCATGAGGCCGGGCACGCGGCTCTTCGGGTCGGCGTCCTTGTAGTACTCGACGCCCTGTACCAGCGAGGCGGCGCAGTTGCCCACGCCGACGATGGCTACGCGAACCGAACCCATTCCGGTTGCTCCCTGTGATCTCGATGAGGCTCCGTACGACGGAACCTCATGTGGTGGTGTCATCGGACGGATCCGGCCGGGTACCACCCCGGTGCCGGGGCAGGCCGCCCGTATCTCCTGACTGGTGGTTGCTGTCCTGTGCTGCGGAACCCGGTGCGCGCTGATCGCGCCCGGCACGCTCACTTTCGATGAGCTCGTTCAGCCAGCGGACTTCGCGCTCCACGGACTCCATGCCGTGCCGCTGCAGCTCGAGGGTGTAGTCGTCCAGCCGCTCGCGGGATCTGGCCAGGGAGGTACGCATTCGCTCGAGGCGCTCCTCCAGCCGGCTGCGGCGGCCTTCCAGCACCCGCATCCGCACGTCCCGCGACGTCTGGCCGAAGAATGCGAAGCGGACCCCGAAGTGCTCGTCCTCCCACGCATCCGGTCCGGAGTGCGCGAGCAGCTCCTCGAAGTGCTCTTTGCCCGCTGCGGTCAATCGGTAGACGATCTTGGCTCGGCGCCCCGTCAGAGCCGCGGCCGGTACGCCCTCCGCAGCACCCTCCGTCTCCTCGATGAGCCAGCCGTTGGCGACCAGCGCCTTGAGGCAGGGGTAGAGGGTGCCATAGCTGAACGCACGGAAGACCCCGAGCGAGGTGTTGAGCCGTTTCCGCAGCTCATAGCCATGCATCGGGGATTCGCGGAGCAGGCCGAGGACGGCGAACTCAAGGATGCCGGAACGTCTGCTCATCCTCCGCCTCCCTGGTCTGTGCGTTCTTTATGTCGCGCTGATGTATCGACTCGATACATCCAGACGATAGAACGGTCACCGGGGCGGAACAAGAGGGGGGATGGTGAACGGCGTCACATCACTGATTCGTGCTACCCAACCTGACTGATTTGGAGTGAATTTCAACACTGGGCAGGTTTTGGTCGTGCGTAGTCTGTGCGGCATGCAGACTGCCGGGAACCGTGGGCCTATATCTGACGTCCCCGTCCTCGGTGTAGTGCGGCTCGCGCCTAGGAGCGAGCCGTGCATCCGGGGGGACCTGAAGACAACTGCCGCCTTCAGGCGACGAGATAGCGCGCCTGCCCGAGGAGTATTCGTTCCATGAGCGAGCACCGTCGCAAACCGCCACAACCGCAGAGTGGCGGACGTGCCGCGGCCCGACGCGCCGCACCGCAGCCACCGGGGCGTCGAGGCGCCCCTTCGCGTGGCTCGGCTGCCGGTCCTGCCCCCTCCGAGCCGTACGGTCATGAGCCGCGGCAGGGCGGGCGCGCCGAGGCCCGCAGAGCCGCCCAGCGCGGGCGTCGAAGGGTGTCCGAGGACTCCGGCACGGCCTCCGGTGACGGTGGTGCCGGCGGTCGTGGTCGCGGTGGCGGAGGCCGGCGCGGTGGTGGCGGCCCCGAGGGCCGCGGTCGCGGCGGCGGGAAGCCCGCCAAGAAGCGTCTGATCGATTACCCGCGTGCCCACCGCACCGGCTGGCGGCGCTTCGTGCCGTCCTGGAAACAGGTCGCCAGCCTGTGCGTCGGTTTCATAGGGCTGATCGTCGGCGTTTCCGGAGTCGCGCTGGCCGTGGTGCACGTTCCCGACGAGAGCCTGGCCGCCAGGTCGCAGAACAACGTTTATCTCTGGGCCAATGGCAAGGTCATGGCGCGCGACGGTGAGACAAACCGGCAGAACGTCACGATCAATGAAATTCCGCGTTCGATGCAGAATGCGGCGATCTCCGCGGAGAATGCCTCGTTCCGTACGGACTCGGGTGTGGACCCGATGGGTATCGCGCGCGCCGTGCTCAACATGGCCAAGGGTGGCGAGACCCAGGGCGGATCGACGATCACGCAGCAGTATGTGAAGAACGCGATGCTGAGCCAGCAGCAGACCCTTGACCGCAAGTTCAAGGAACTGTTCATCGCGATCAAGGTCGGCTGGTCGAAGAACAAGGACCAGATCCTTCAGGGGTACCTCAACACCAGCTACTACGGCCGCGGGGCCTACGGCATCCAGGCGGCGGCTCAGGCGTACTACGGCGTGGACGCCGACAAGCTGAAGCCGGACCAGAGCGCCTTCCTGGCCACCGTGCTCAAGGGTGCGGATCTGTACGACCCCGCGGGCGGTACCAGCCCGGGAGCCACCCGGGCGGCGAACACCAAGCGTGCCGAGGCGCGCTGGTCCTGGATCCTCGACCGCGAGGTCGACAACCACCTCATGTCGAAGGCACAGCGGGACTCCTACCGTGGGAAGTTCCCCAAGCCGAAGCTGCCGAAGCCGGTCGCCAGCAAGAGCGGTCAGATCGGCTACATGATGGACACCGCGAAGAAGTACGTGCTCAAGCACGCCGGGCTCAGTGAGGCGCAGTTCGACAAGGGCGGCTACACGATCCGGACGACCTTTGACGCGAAGCGGACCAATCAGCTCGAGACCGCGGTCAAGAAGGTCGACAAGCGGTACATCGACCCCAAGAAGCGCGCGAAGGACAAATACGTCCAGTTCGGTGGGGCCTCGGTGGTACCGGGAGACGGCAAGATCGTCGCCCTGTACGGCGGTGAGGGCTACGACAAGGGCCACTTCAGCAACAACGCGGATACCTTCGGTGTGCCGGTCGGCTCGACCTGGAAGCCGTTCGTGCTCGCGGCGGCGATGAAGTACGGAACGGTCAAGAGCGGCGGGCAGCCGGTCTCGCCGGACAGCCGCTACAACGGCGATGACCACCTCAAGGTGAAGGACGCTCAGGGCAACTTCGTCCGGAAGCGGGACAACTCGGTCTTCTATCAGGAGAATGAGAGCAACCATCGCTGGGGCTACATCCCCTTGACCAAGGCGATGGAGCAGTCCGTCAACACTCCGTTCGTGCAGCTCGGCATGGATGTCGGGATGAGCAAGGTCCGGGACATGGCACAGGCGGCGGGCATTGCGCCGGCCAGCTTCGACAAGAACCTGAACCCTTCATTCGCCCTGGGCACCTCCACGCCGAGCGCGATCCGGATGGCCGATGCCTATGCCACGTTCGCCGATTCGGGGACGAAGGTCGAGCCGTATTCGGTGACCAAGGTGACGTTCGAGGGCGAGGATCTGAAGGGCTTCGACAAGCCCAAGCCCGAGACCGGGATGGATTCCAACATCGCCAACAACGTGACCAAGGTACTGAAGAACGTCATCCAGAACGGCACCGCGAAGGAAGCCAAGCGGCTGGGTATGCCGGCCGCGGGCAAGACCGGTACCACCGACGAGAACAAGTCGGCCTGGTTCGTGGGCTACACCAAGCAGCTGTCGACGTCCGTCACGATGTTCCGTGAGGACGCACAGAACCCGCGTCAGCTGTCCATGAACGGTGTCGGTGGCTTCGACTCGATCCACGGTGGCGCGCTGCCCACCGAGGTGTGGACCGAGTACATGCTGCAGGCGATGAAGGGCGTGACGCCGGAGGACTTCCAGTCCGCCACGCCCATCGGGGACCGGGTGGACGAGCCCGGCATGCCGACTCCGACGCCGACCCCCACGCCGTCGGACACGCCGTCGAACACCCCGTCGGGGACTCCCAGCCAGTCCGCTCCCCCGACGAACTCTCCCAGCCCCAGCCCCTCGGACTCCTGCTCTCCCTGGGACATCAACTGCAAGAACAGTGGTGGAGCCGGTAACGGCGGCGGAGGCAACGGAGGCGGAACGGGCGGACCTGGTGGACCGGGCGGTGGCAACGGTGGCACCAGTCCGACGCCTGCTCCGACGGACGCGACCGGTGGCGGCTGGTTCGGCGGCCCGACCGGTTGATGAGCACCGACCGTTTCACGTGAAACGCTGAATGTTTCACGTGAAACAGGGAGCCACGAAGCCCCCGCCCGGCTTGTCCGGGCGGGGGCTTCGCCGTCTTCCGCGCAGGGTCGTACGGCAGGATGGGGCCATGACGAGCGTGCGACGGGACGAGTCGGTGCGGCCGACGGAGCGGGATGAGGTGGCGGCGGCCGGCAGCGAGCTGATCGGAGGACCGATCGGCCGGCACGCACTGCTCGGAACGAGCTGGCTGACACCGGTACGGGTCATCGCGCTGGTCGCCATCGGCATGTTCGCGCTCGGCATGGTGCAGAAGCTTCCGTGCTACAACGGCGGCTGGTTCTTCGGTGCCACGAGCCAGTACATCCACGCCTGCTACTCCGACATCCCCCA
Organism: Streptomyces sp. NBC_01454; assembly: GCF_036227565.1. Lineage (NCBI taxonomy): Bacteria > Bacillati > Actinomycetota > Actinomycetes > Kitasatosporales > Streptomycetaceae > Streptomyces > Streptomyces sp. NBC_01454. Next base: position 4,040,873 of record NZ_CP109460.1, on the reverse strand, counting down.
CCTCTATGCGGGGCGGGGCTTCGCCGATGGGCTGATCCCGTACTTCGATCGGCTGCCGGGCGATATGGAGTATCTCGAGTACCCGGTGCTCACCGGTGTCTTCATGGAGGTCGCCTCCTGGATGACGCCGCACTCGGGCGGCATCCAGCAGCGCGAACAGATCTACTGGCTGGTCAACGCCGGCATGCTGATGATCTGTGCCGTCGTGGTCGCCGTATGCGTGACCCGCACTCACCGGCGGCGCCCCTGGGACGGCCTCCTTGTCGCCCTGGCGCCCGCCGCCGCCCTCACCGCCACCATCAACTGGGATCTCCTGGCGATCGCCCTGACCGCCGCGGGGATGCTGATGTGGTCACGCAGCCGCCCGCTGGCGGCCGGTGTCCTCATCGGACTGGCCACCGCGGCGAAGCTGTATCCGGTGCTGCTGCTGGGCCCCCTGCTGGTCCTGTGCTGGCGCGCGGGGGCCTGGCGTGCGTACCGGAAGGCAGTGACCGGCGCCGTGGTGTCCTGGCTGGTGGTGAATCTCCCGGTGATGATCACGCATGATGCCGCGGGATTCCATATCAGGGAGGGCTGGGCGAAGTTCTATACGTTCAGCCAGGAACGGCCCATCGACTTCGGCTCGGTCTGGCTGCTGATCTCGCAGCGCACCGGGAACCCTCTGGAGAACGCCAATACCTACGCCACACTGCTGATGATCCTCGGCTGCGCCGGTATCGGCCTGCTGACCTTCTACGCGCCGCGCCGGCCGCGCTTCGCTCAGCTGGCGTTCCTGGTCGTCGCGCTGTTCATCCTCACCAACAAGGTCTACTCGCCGCAGTACGTCCTGTGGCTGATCCCGCTCGCCGCGCTGGCCCGGCCGCGCTGGCGGGACTTCCTGATCTGGCAGGCCTGCGAGGTCATGTACTTCCTGGGGATCTGGATGTACCTCGCCTACACGGGAAACGGCGACAAGCACCAGGGGCTCCCCACGGAGGGCTACCAACTGGCCATCGCCCTGCACCTCTTGGGCACCCTGTACCTGTGTGCCGTCGTGGTGCGGGACATTTGGCTGCCGGAGCGCGATGTGGTCCGCAGGGACGGGGACGACGATCCCTCGGGCGGTGTCCTGGACCGCAGCGCCGATGTGTTCGTGCTCGGGAGGACCCACCACCAGCCCCGGCACGCGGTGCACTTCGAGACGGCGCCACGGGTGCGCTGGGGCACCGTACGGGAGTGAGCCGGCACCCGGCCGGATGGTGCGCCAAGGGCCCGGCGCCGCAGGAGATGTCTGCGGCACCGGGCCCTTGGTCCGTCCGGAGCGAGCCCCGTCCGGCTCAGCGGTCCATGAGGCGGTCGTACTGCGTGGTGGTGTGCCGCAGATGGGCCACCAGCTCCTCGCCGACCTGCGGCTGCGGGGCATCACCCGGCACGAACAGGATCGACACCTGCATGTGCGGGGGCTCCGCGAACCAGCGCTGCTTCCCGGCCCACACGTAGGGCGCGAGATTGCGGTTGACGGTGGCCAGGCCGGCCCGCGCCACGCCCTTGGCACGCGGCATCACGCCGTGCAGCGCCTTGGGAGACTCCAGGCCGACGCCGTGCGAGGTGCCACCGGCGACCACGACCAGGTAGCCGTCGGAGGCCGCCTTCTGCTGGCGGTAGCCGAAGCGCTCGCCCTTGGCGATCCGCGTGACGTCGAGCACCGCACCGCGGTACTCGGTGGCCTCGTGGTCGCCCAGCCACAGCCGGGTACCGATCCGCGCGCGGAACCGCGTCTGCGGGAACTGCTGCTGGAGACGGGCGAGTTCATCGGCCTTGAGGTGGCTGACGAACATGGTGTGCAGGGGGAGGCGGGCGGCACGGAGCCGGTCCATCCAGCCGATGACCTCCTCGACCGCGTCCGACCCGTCGGTGCGGTCCAGGGGAAGGTGGATCGCGAAGCCCTCGAGCCGGACGTCCTCGATGGCCGTGGCCAGCTTCGGAAGGTCCTCCGGCTTGACGCCATGGCGCTTCATGCTGCTCATGACCTCGATGACCACGCGGGCGCCGACCAGGCCACCGACGCCCTCGACGGAGGAGACCGAGCGGATCGCCCGGTCGGGCAGCGGCACCGGCTCCTCGCCGTGGCGGAACGGCGTCAGGACGAGCAGGTCGCCGCTGAAGAAGTCCTTGATACGGGCCGCCTCGTAGGTGGTCCCGACCGCGAGGATGTCGGCACCCAGGCGGGTCGCCTCGTCGGCGAGGCGCTCATGGCCGAAGCCGTAGCCGTTGCCCTTGCAGACCGGGACGAGCCCGGGGAACTGCTGGAGAACGCTCTGCTGATGCGCCCGCCAGCGCGCGGTGTCGACGTAGAGGGTGAGCGCCATGGCCGGGCCCGGAACCTTTCTCGTAGCTGCGGTGTGTCAGAGGTACGAACGGTGCGGTGAAGCGGATCAGCGGCGTGCCATGTACATATCGAACGCCTTGTGCAGAAGCTTGTTGAGCGGGAAGTCCCACTCGCCGAGGTACTCCGCTGCCTGCCCGCCTGTGCCGACCTTGAACTGGATCAGGCCGAAGAGGTGGTCGTTTTCGTCCAGCGAGTCGCTGATGCCGCGGAGGTCGTAGACCGAGGCGCCGAGCGCATACGAGTCCTGCAGCATCCGCCACTGCATGGCGTTCGAGGGGCGGACCTCACGGCCGATGTTGTCGGAGGCGCCGTAGGAATACCAGACGTGCCCGCCGACCACGAGCATCGTCGCCGCAGAAAGGTTCACGCCGTCGTGGCGCGCGAAGTAGAGCCGCATGCGATTGGGGTCCTCGGAGTTGAGGGCCGTCCACATGCGCTGGAAGTAGCTGAGCGGCCGCGGCCGGAACTGGTCACGCACCGCGGTGATCTCGTAGAGGCGCTGCCATTCGGCCAGGTCGTCGTAGCCGCCCTGGACGACCTCGACGCCGGCCTTCTCGGCCTTCTTGATGTTGCGGCGCCACAGCTGGTTGAAGCCCTTGTGGACCTCCTCCAGCGAGCGGTCGGCCAGCGGCACCTGGAAGACGTAGCGGGGCTGGACGTCGGCGAAGCCGGCGCCGCCGTCCTCACCCTGCTGCCAGCCCATGCGGCGCAGCTTGTCGGCCACCTCGAAGGCGCGCGGCTCGATGTGCGTCGCCTCGACGTCCCGCAGCCGCTTCACATCCGGGTTCTGGATGCCGGCCTTGATCGCCTGGGCGTCCCAGCGGCGGATGATGACCGGCGGGCCCATCTTCACGGTGAAGGCACCCTGCTGCTTGAGATGCCTCAGCATCGGCTGCAGCCAGTCCTCCAGATTCGGCGAGTGCCAGTTGATGACCGGCCCCTCGGGGAGGTACGCCAGGTAGAGCTTGACCTTGGGGACCTGGCGGTAGAGCACCAGACCCGCGCCGACCATCTCGCCGCTCGCGTCGAACCAGCCCAGGCTCTCCGACCGCCATTCGGCCTTGACGTCCGCCCAGGCCGGAACCTGCATGTGGCTTGCCGCGGGCAGGCTCTGGATATACGCCAGATGCTGCTCACGGCTGATGGTCCTCAGGGTCAAGCTCATGCGGGGCGCTCCTCGGCAGGTGTGTCCCCATGGTCGGGGCTCCGGCTCTCGCGCCGAAGCCTACTGTGACCGCGGAGCGCCCCGACTGGGCCGTACGGCCACGGACCCCATATGCCGCATGGCGCAGGGGCCCGTACGGCGGCGCTAGCCGATCACGCCGCCGAAAAGGCCACCGTGTGCCAGGCCGAGATAGAAGCCCACGGCCGAGGCGCCGAGGCCGATGATCAACAGGAAGCGTTCGCCCGTCGTCGAGGAGATGAACTGGCCCCACAGGCCGGTGCCGATACCGATCAGACCGACCCAGGAACTGATGAGGTGCAGGCTGGGAGACAGCGAGGTGAAGACGGCGATCGCGCCGAACACCACGGTCACGATCGCGAGCGTGTTCTCGACGGGATGGTCCTTGCCGTCGCTGTTGAGAATCGAGAGCAGATTGCGCTGGGTCCTTGCCTGTGCCATGCGGCACCTCCGATGACAGGGCGGCGCACTGTAACGCCGCTCACACCCGTTGTGTTCCAGATTGGGGGGTGTACCGGCCGGATTTCAACCGGAAGGCTCGAGGCAGGTACTCTGTACGGTCTGCGCCTATGTCTGTCCGGATGACCGGCCGGACACGGCGCGGAAACGCATTTGACCCTCCTGCCACGGAACGACCGTGGCCGCTGAGTCCAAAGGAGGTGGGTTCCACATGCGTCACTACGAGGTGATGGTCATCCTCGACCCCGATCTCGAGGAGCGCGCTGTCTCCCCGCTGATCGAGAACTTCCTCTCCGTCGTCCGTGAGGGCAACGGAAAGGTCGAGAAGGTCGACACCTGGGGCCGTCGTCGTCTCTCGTACGAGATCAAGAAGAAGCCCGAGGGCATCTACTCGGTCATCGACCTGCAGGCCGAGCCTGCGGTCGTCAAGGAGCTCGACCGTCAGATGAACCTGAACGAGTCGGTCCTCCGGACCAAGGTTCTCCGTCCCGAGACCCACTGAGCGCGACAGCGCCAGCGGTAACCGGGTCCGAGTAGCAGCAACACCAGCAGCCAGCAGCACACCCGCCGAGAGGTTCCCCTAATGGCAGGCGAGACCGTCATCACGGTCGTCGGCAATCTTGTCGACGACCCCGAGCTGCGCTTCACCCCGTCCGGTGCGGCGGTCGCGAAGTTCCGCGTCGCGTCCACTCCCCGCACTTTCGACCGTCAGACCAATGAGTGGAAGGACGGCGAGAGCCTGTTCCTCACCTGCTCGGTGTGGCGTCAGGCGGCCGAGAACGTCGCCGAGTCCCTGACGCGGGGTACCCGCGTGGTCGTCCAGGGCCGTCTCAAGCAGCGGTCGTACGAGGACCGCGAGGGCGTGAAGCGCACGGTCTACGAGCTCGACGTCGAGGAAGTGGGCGCGAGCCTGAAGAACGCCACGGCCAAGATCACCAAGACCAGCGGTCGCGGTGGCCAGGGCGGCGGCGGCTTCGGCGGCGGTCAGCAGGGCGGTGGCCAGGGTGGCAGCGGTTGGGGCGGCGGCCCCGGCGGCGGCCAGCAGGGCGGCGGCGCTCCCGCCGACGACCCGTGGGCGACCAATGGCCCGGCCGGCGGCGGTCAGCAGGGTGGCGGAGGCGGTGGCTGGGGCGGCAGCTCCGGCAGTGGCTCCGGTGGTGGCTACTCGGACGAGCCGCCCTTCTAGGTCCATACAGCCGGTCCGACCCCGCGCTGTTTCACGTGAAACAGCGCTGCGGAACGGCCGGGGGCCTGAGGGCGTCAGCACAAACTTCTTGAACTCATTGGAGAGAGACAATGGCGAAGCCGCCTGCTCGCAAGCCTAAGAAGAAGGTTTGCGTGTTCTGCAAGGAGAAGATCTCCTACGTGGACTACAAGGACACGAACCTGCTGCGGAAGTTCATTTCCGACCGCGGCAAGATCCGTGCCCGCCGGGTCACCGGCAACTGCACTCAGCACCAGCGTGACGTCGCCACGGCCGTGAAGAACAGCCGTGAGATGGCGCTGCTGCCCTACACGTCCACCGCGCGATAAGGGAAGGGTGACCGAATCATGAAGATCATCCTCACCCACGAGGTCTCCGGCCTCGGCACCGCCGGCGACGTCGTTGACGTCAAGGACGGGTACGCCCGCAACTACCTGGTTCCGCGTGGTTTCGCGATCCGCTGGACCAAGGGTGGCGAGAAGGACGTCGAGCAGATCCGTCGCGGTCGCAAGATCCGCGAGATCGCCACGATCGAGCAGGCCAACGAGGTCAAGGGCCGGCTCGAGGGCGTCAACGTGAAGCTGGCCGTGCGTGCCGGCGAAGCGGGTCGCCTGTTCGGCTCCATCACCCCGGCCGACGTCGCCTCGGCGATCAAGGCTGCCGGTGGTCCGGACGTCGACAAGCGCCGTGTCGAGATCGGTTCGCCGATCAAGACCCTGGGCGCGCACCAGATCTCCGTGCGTCTGCACGCCGAGGTCGTTGCGAAGCTCGGTGTCGAGGTCGTCGCCGCGTAATCGCAGTATCGCGCCGAAGGGCCGCATCCCGTCACCGGGGTGCGGCCCTTCGCCGTGTCCGGGGCCGCTCCCCGGCTCGGCCCCCGTCGGGCGGTCGGCCCGGGGAGTCCGCTCTCAGTCCTGGTCCTGGGCGTGCTTGTAGAGCTTGGCGATGCCCTCGTCGAAGTACGCGGCGTAGGAGACATCGTCTTCGTCGCCGCCGCCTTCGTGGCCGCCCAGGACGCCGATGACCGTGCCGGTGTGGCTCTTGGGGTCGTAGTCGGCCAGCCAGGGGCTGCCGCTCGTGCCGCCCTCGAAGTCGGTGCACTGGATACGCAACTGGGTGTCGCTGTACTTCGTGGTGCGGTTCTGGCAGGAGATCGGCGTATTGCGGCTGGTGGGGTAGCCGGTGATCTTGACTTCGTTGTCGAAGCCACGGTCTATGCCGAGGGTGTTGCCGCCCAGGACGTCCTGGATCTGCTTGCCGTTCTTCTTGTCGAGCACGAGGAAGGCGACGTCGTAATCCTCGTCCTGCGACTTTGCCCAGTGATCGTCGACGATCACCTTCTTGACCTTCCACAGGCCCGTGGGCTCGTCACCGTCGCGATAGTCCGGGGCGAAGACGAGATCGTCGACCGTGCTGCCGGCGTCGCTGTCGAAGGCACAGTGCGCCGCGGTGATGAGCATGTTCCGGGCCGGACTCTGCACCACGCTCGCGGTGCAGAAGTGATCGCCGGAGTCGTCCTTCTCGAAGACCGCGCCGACCCGCGCGTTCTGCTCGGTTCTGCGGGGGGTGTACGCACTGCCGTCATCGGCCGGGGCGGTCGCCTTGGGGTCCTGGTCCTGCGGGTCCTGGCTGGACTCGCCGGACTTGCCGAAGCTGCTGCGGCCGCCGCTGCTGATGCTGCTGATGCTGCTGATGCCGGATTCTTCCGTGGCGTAGCCCACCACGGCAGCGGCCACCATGACGACGAACGTCAGGGGCAGCAGGGATTTCCTGGCAAGCGAGCGCACAGGGTCATTATTGACACGCGGTGCGTGTAGTGGGAGGTGGTTCAGCGGGAGGCCCCGGTCACAATCCACCGACCGGAACGCGTGCGCAGCCAGAGGGTCAGCAAACGCACGGTCATCATCAGGGTCATTGCCCACCACAGTGTGACAAGTCCGCCGCCGAGGGCCGGTACGGCCAGCGCGACCGGTGCGAACAGGGCCAGTGTCACGACCATGGCCCAGGCGAGATACGGGCCGTCCCCCGCGCCCATCAGCACGCCGTCGAGGATGAAGACGATGCCGGAGACCGGCTGGGTCACGGCCACGACCAGGAGCGTGGCCAGCAGCGGCCCCTCCACGGCGGGGTCGGAGGTGAACAGGGGGATGAACAGCGGGCGGGCGAGCGCGACCAGCACGCCGAGCACCAGGCCGGCGGCGATGCCCCACTGGACCATCCGGCGGCAGGCGGCCCGGGCGCCGTCGCGGTCCCCCGCCCCGAGGTAGCGGCCTATGATGGCCTGCCCGGCGATGGCGATCGCGTCCAGCGCGAAGGCCAGCAGGGACCACAGCGTGAGCACGATCTGGTGGGCGGCGACCTCGGCGTCGCCGAGCCGGGCGGCGACGGCGGTGGCGATCATCAGCACGGCACGCAGCGAGAGCGTACGCACCAGCAGCGGGACCCCGGCCTGAGCCGAGGCACGGATCCCCGCGGCATCGGGGCGCAGCGAGGCACCGTGCCGTCGCGCACCACGGACGACGACGGCGAGGTAGACCGCGGCCATGCCGCACTGGGCGATGACCGTGCCCCAGGCCGAGCCCGCGATGCCGAGGCCGGCGCCGTAGACCAGGCCGATGTTGAGCGCGGCGTTGACGGAGAAGCCGCCGATGGCGACATAGAGCGGGGTCCGGGTGTCCTGGAGGCCGCGGAGCACTCCGGTGGCGGCCAGCACGACGAGCATCGCGGGGATGCCCAGCGCGCTGATGCGCAGATAGGTCGTGGCGTACGGGGCGGCGGTGCCGGAGGCGCCGAAGGCCTCGACGAGCCAGGGGGCGCCGGGCAGCACGGTCGCGATCACGGCGGCGCCGAGCAGCAGCGCGAGCCAGATGCCGTCCATGCCCTGGCGGATGGCGGCGGGGAGGTCACCGGCGCCGACCCTGCGGGCGACCGCCGCGGTGGTGGCGTAGGCGAGGAAGACGAAGACGGAGACGGCGGTGGTCAGCAGGGCGGCGGCGATGCCGAGGCCGGCGAGCTGGGGGGTGCCGAGGTGGCCGATGACGGCGCTGTCGGCCATGACGAAGAGCGGTTCCGCGACCAGTGAGCCGAAGGCCGGCAGGGCGAGGGCGATGATCTCGCGGTCATGGCGGCGGTCGGTGCGCCGCGGTGTCGCGGGAGCCTGTGTCATGCGGTCAATCTAATCTTCCACAGGTAAGAGATGCAAACCCCTTGCAGTCCTTACTTACCGCTCTGCGGAGTCGTCATCCGTGTGCCGTTTGTCGCGATCTTGAACACCTGGGGAAAGTTTTTCTCCCCCACAGGCTATGGATGAGAAAGATGCAGGTCAGAAGGGTGAGGGTGAGGTGATTGTGTGCTTGTCCACAGAAGTTTCCCCCGTGCCGTGCACAGGATCCGGGGACTTCTCCACAGCTGAGGGCCAGTCATCCACATGGCCTGTGGATAACCAGATTGGCGGACGGTGCCCACGGGCCTACCGTGGTCCGGCACCCGCCGCCTGTTCTGGCTTGAGACCACGTCCGAACTCGACGCGCCGTAACCGGAGTCGGGCGTCTCGATTGTCAGAGCTGTGCCGTAAGAAAGAACCGCACAGCAAGGTCCGCGCCGCGGACGGGAGGAGGTGCCGGGGTGAGCATTCCCGAGCCCATGGAAGACCCTTGGGCGGACTCCGGTCCCAGCGACCTGCTGCCGGCCGCCCGCTCCCGGCGCGGCGAGGGCAAGGGCCGCGGCCGTGGCGACCGGCAGGAGCGCGACGACGACGGCTCCTGGGCCGGCGGCTTCGAGCGGGTCCCCCCGCAGGACCTGGACGCCGAGCAGTCCGTGCTCGGCGGCATGCTGCTGTCCAAGGACGCCATCGCGGATGTCGTCGAGGTCCTCAAGGGCGAGGACTTCTACCGTCCCGCCCATGAGCTGGTCTTCCAGGCGATCCTCGACCTCTACGCCAAGGGTGAGCCGGCCGACCCGATCACCATCGCGGCGGAGCTGACCAAGCGGGGCGAGATCGCCCGGGTCGGCGGCGCTTCGTATCTGCACACCCTCGTGCAGTCCGTACCGACCGCCGCGAACGCCGAGTACTACGCCGAGATCGTCCATGAGCGGGCGGTGCTGCGCCGGCTGGTCGAGGCCGGCACCCGTATCACGCAGATGGGATACGCCGCGGACGGTGATGTCGACGAGATCGTCAACAGCGCCCAGGCGGAGATCTACGCCGTCACCGAGCAGCGGACCAGCGAGGACTACCTCCCGCTCGGCGACATCATGGAGGGCGCGCTCGACGAGATCGAGGCGATCGGTTCACGCCAGGGCCAGATGACGGGCGTGCCGACGGGCTTCACCGATCTGGACTCCCTCACCAACGGCCTGCACCCGGGCCAGATGATCGTCATCGCGGCCCGTCCCGCCATGGGTAAGTCGACCCTGGCGCTGGACTTCGCGCGGGCCTGCTCGATCAAGAGCAATCTGCCGAGCGTGATCTTCTCGCTGGAAATGGGGCGCAACGAAATCGCGATGCGTCTGCTGTCCGCCGAGGCGCGGGTGGCGCTGCACCACATGCGCTCCGGCAGCATGACGGACGAGGACTGGACGCGGCTGGCGCGCCGGATGCCGGATGTCTCCGCCGCGCCGCTCTACATCGACGATTCGCCGAACCTCTCGATGATGGAGATCCGCGCCAAGTGCCGCCGGCTCAAGCAGCGCAACGAGCTGAAGCTGGTGGTCATCGACTATCTGCAGCTGATGCAGTCCGGCGGCTCGAAGCGTGCCGAGAGCCGCCAGCAGGAGGTCTCGGACATGTCCCGAAACCTCAAGCTGCTGGCGAAGGAGCTGGAGCTCCCGGTCATCGCGCTCTCCCAGCTGAACCGTGGTCCGGAGCAGCGCACGGACAAGAAGCCGATGGTCTCCGACCTGCGTGAATCCGGTTCGATCGAGCAGGACGCCGACATGGTCATCCTGCTGCACCGCGAAGACGCCTATGAGAAGGAATCCCCGCGGGCCGGCGAGGCCGACCTGATCGTGGCCAAGCACCGTAACGGCCCCACCGCCACGATCACGGTGGCCTTCCAGGGCCACTACTCGCGGTTCGTCGACATGGCGCAGACCTGAGGCGGCTGCCGGGGGAGCGCCAGTCGGCGGCTCAGCTCTTGCCCGGCCGGGTCAGGGCGCGACCGACAGGACGATCTTGCCGGTGGTGCGGCCGGTCTCGCCGAGGGCATGGGCCTTCGCGGCGTCCTCCAGCGGCACCACGGTGTCGATGAGGACCCGCAGCTTTCCGCTGTTCACCAGGTCGGCCACGGCCTGCAGCCCGGACCGGTCGGGCTCGACGAGCATGAATCCCGCGCGAATCCGCGCCTCGCGCGCCTGCTCGGCCGGGAACGTGTCGTGCAGCGGCAGGATCGAGACCAGCCGGCCGCCGGGCCGCAGGGTGCGCAGCGAGCGGGCCCCGTACGCGCCCGCGATGGTGTCGAAGACGACGTCGACATCGCGCACCGTCTCGGCGAAGTCCTGCTGGGTGTAGTCGATGAGTTCATCGGCGCCCAGCCCGCGCAGAACGTCGTGCTTGGCCTGCCGGGCGGTGCCGATCACGTACGCGCCGCGGGCCTTGGCGATCTGGACGGCGAGATGACCGACTCCGCCGGCCGCGGCGTGGATCAGCACCCGCTCACCGGCCTGGAGCTGCGCGGTGTCGACCAGCGCCTGCCAGGCGGTCAGCGCCGCCAGCGGAAGGGCGGCGCCCTGCACATGGTCCAGGCCCTCCGGGAGGTGGGCGAAGTGACGGGCCGGCGCGGTGACGTACTCGGCGTACGCCCCGGCCGGGTGCGGGAAGCGGGGCATCCCGAAGACCTTGTCGCCCGGCTCGAAGAGGGTCACGCCGAGCCCGACCTCCTCGACCACACCGGAGACGTCGAAGCCCAGGGTCAACGGCGCCTTGCTGCCGGTCATGAACGCGCCCGCGGACCGTGTCTTCCAGTCCGTCGGGTTGACGCCCGCGGCGTGCACCCGGACCAGGATCTCCGTCGGGCCCGGTACCGGGCGGCCGGTCGTGATCACCTTGAGGACGTCGGGGCCTCCGGCGGTGTCCTGGCTGACGGCGCGCATCTGCGGGGCCTGGGACTCGGACATGGTGTCTCCTTCGCATGCTGAGGGCTGTGACCGGGGCGTATGTGCCGTGGGTGAGGCCGCGTTCCCCGGGTTGCAGCCAGCTTTGCGTGGCGGGCAGGTCTCTGGCGGTGTCCTAATGGCCAACGTTTGAAAGAATCGGGACATGAACCGGGACATGCATCGCGTGGGAGTACTCGCTCTGGACGGAGTCGTCCCCTTCGAGCTGGGGATTCCGGCACGGATCTTCGGTGCGGCGGTCGGCGCCGGCGGGGAGCCGCTCTACTCCGTCGTCACCTGCAGTCTGGACGGAGGCACCGTGCGGACCGACGCCGACTACGACATCACGGTCCGCCAGGACGCCTCCGTCCTGGCGGACGTGGACACCCTCGTCATCCCGCCGTCCCACGCACTGGGCGCGATCTGCGCGGACGGCCGGCTGCCCGACGACCTGCGCACCGCGCTGGAGCGGGTGCGCCCCGGCACCAGGATGGTGGCCATCTGCACCGGCGCCTTCGTCCTGGCCGCGGCGGGGCTGCTCGATCACCGGCCGGCCACCACGCACTGGCGGGAGGCCGCACAGCTGCAGCGCCTCTTCACCACCGTGCGCGTCGATCCCAATGTGCTGTTCGTCGACGACGGTGATGTCCTCACCTCTGCCGGAGTGGCTGCGGGCGTGGATGTGTGTGTGCACCTCGTGCGCCGCGACCACGGCAGCGCCGTCGCCAACGACGTGGCCCGCGTGTGTGTGGTGCCGCCCTGGCGGGACGGCGGACAGGCGCAGTTCATCCGGCAGCCCGTTCCCGGGCCCGCGTCGGGCGGCACCGCGGCCACGCGGGCCTGGGCCCTGGACCGGCTCGATGAGCCCCTCGCCCTGACCGACCTCGCCGCGCACGCCCAGGTCAGCGTGCGCACCCTGACCCGGCGGTTCCGCGACGAGGTGGGCATGAGCCCCGGTCAGTGGCTCGCCGGCCAGCGCATCGAACGCGCCCGGCATCTGCTGGAAACCACGGACTGGCCCGTCGACCTCGTCGCCCGTCACGCGGGCTTCGGCACCGGGACCTCACTGCGCCAGCATCTGCACAGCGCGGTGGGCGTGGCACCGCAGACCTACCGGCGCACGTTCCGGAACACCGCTGTGCTGACGGCCTGATGGCCTGACGGCCTGATGGCCTGACGCGTCGCACGGGCGGGCCGGCCGGGCCGTCGCGGACCCCTCGGGTTGCCCCGCGGCTTTGCTCCCTCTCAGGTTGGTCGAAGCTCCACCTCGCGCGCATGGATGACACCGAAGACCTGCTGGCCATCGGTGCCTTCGCCCGGCGTGTGGGGTTCGCGCCGAGCGCGCTGCGGTTCTACGACGGCTGGCGGAGCTGGGCGCGGTGAGCGGAGCGGCGGCGCTGCGGTGATACGGCGAGGATGGGCTCCACCGAGTCGGATCCGCTGTGGAGGAAACGCATGACCATTGCACAGTCCAGGCAGCCCCAAGAGCCCGGGACAGGCGAGCCGGGGGCGGCCGCCGCATCTGAGGAGTGCGTGGAGCTGTTGCCGCAGACGCGGCGGGCGTTGCTGCACCGGCTGGCGGTGGGGCAGTCGGAGGGGCGGGCGCCCTCGATGGTGGGTGCGGTGGTCCGCGACGGTCGAACGGTGTGGACATCGGCCCGCGGTGCGGTGGACGGGGAGGCATCGCACGGCGCGGTGCAGTACCGGATCGGGTCGCTCACCAAGACCTTTGTCGCCGTGCTGGTGCTGAGGCTCCGGGACGAGGGGCTGCTGCGGCTGGAGGACCCGCTCGGCCGGCATCTGGACGGGACTCCGGTGCCGGACGCGACGATTGCGCAGCTGCTCGCGCACAGTTCGGGGCTGACCGCCGAGCCGCGGGGCCCGTGGTGGGAGCGGACCGCGGGCGAGCTGCGGCCCGCGCCCGCCGACCTCTTCGGCGAGCGGCCGCAGCGGCTGCCCGCCGGCCGCCGGCACCATTACTCCAATCCTGGCTATGCGCTGCTCGGTGCGCTGGTCGAGCGGCTGCGGGGCGATACACCCTGGTACGAGGTCCTGCGCCGCGAGGTGCTGGCACCACTCGGCATGAGCCGTACGACACCGCATCCGCACCCGCCGTCCGCCGACGGCTGGGCGGTGCATCCGTGGGCCGACGTGCTGCTGCCGGAGCCGGCCGAGGACACCGGACTGATGGGCCCGGCAGGGCAGTTGTGGTCGACGACGGCGGATCTGTGCCGATGGGCTGCGTTCCTGCTGCGGGGCGACGACGGGGTGCTCAGCGCGGCGAGTCTGGCCAAGATGCGGATGCCGGCCGTGCCGCCGGAGGGGGCCTGGGACGCGGCGTACGGGCTGGGCCTTCAACTCGTGCGGCGGGACGGACGGCTGCTGGCCGGGCACCTCGGCTCGATGCCCGGATATCTGGCGGCGCTGTGGACCGATGCCGATGAGGATGTTGCCGCAGTCGTGCTCACCAACTGCACTTCGGGCCCGCTGGTCGCGGCCGTCGCCGCCGATCTCATCGCGCTGGTGGCCGAGCACGAGCCGCGGATTCCTGAGGACTGGCACCCGCTGCCCGAGCCGCCGGACCGGGAGCTGCTGGCGCTGACCGGGCCCTGGTACTGGGGCGCGAACCCACACGTCCTGCGCCTGCGGGCCGAGCGCGGGCTGGAGCTCGCGCCGCTGTCCGGAGCGGGGCGGTCCTCGCGATTCCGGCCGGAGGAGGACGGCACATGGACGGGGCTGGACGGCTACTACGCGGGCGAGACGCTGCGGGTGGTGCGGGACGAGGGCGGAGCGGTCAGTCATCTGGATCTCGGCACCTTCGTGTTCACCCGCGGGCCGTACGAGCCGTCAGGGCCGGTGCCCGGCGGGGTGGATCCGGCGGGCTGGCGGGTGTGAGGCCCGTACGCGAGGGGGCGCGGGCCGGACGTACAGTCGAGCCAGATGTCAGGAGCCGCGCCGTGTCGGCTCGCCACCGCTGGAAGGCCCTGTGACTGCCGTGTCTGACCCGACCGCGAACTCCGTCGTCCCGGACCTGCTCGACCTGCCGCCGCTCACCGCGGCCCACTTCGCGCGGATCGAGGACAAGGTCGCCGCGCTGCTGCACACCCGCTGCGATGTCGTGGCGATGCAGGGCGAGGCGCTGCTTCCGCTGGAGGCCTGTATCCGCTCGGCCGTCCGCCCCGGAAGCACCGCGCTCAACATCATCACCGGGCCGTACGGCGAGACCTTCGGCGGCTGGCTGCGCTCCTGCGGCGCCGAGGTCGTGACCCTCACCGCGCCGTTCACAGGTGCGGTCGGCCCGCAGCAGGTGGCCGATGCCCTGCGGAAGCACCCGGAGATCGACTTTGTGAGCTTGGTACATGCCGAGGCGGCCACCGGCAACACCAATCCCGTCGCCGAGATCGGCGCGGTGGTGCGGGAGCACGGTGCACTGCTGATGCTGGACGCGGTCGCCTCGGTGGGCGCCGAGTCGCTGCTCACCGACGAGTGGGGAGTGGATCTCTGCGTGATCGGCGGCCAGAAGGCGGTGGCCGGGCCCGCCGGGGTCTCGGCGGTTTCGGTCAGCGCCCGGGCGTGGGAGCGGATCGCCGCCAACGAGCAGGCCCCACAGCGCTCGTACCTCTCGCTGCTGGACTGGAAGGAGCGCTGGATCGACGGCGGACGCACCGCACTGCCGCACGCTCCGGCGCAGCTGGAGATGCTGGCGCTGGAGCAGGCCGTGGACCGTGTCGAAGCCGAGGGCCTGGCCGCGGTCATCACGCGGCACCGGGCGGCGTCCGCGGCAACCAGGGCCGGTGTGCAGGCCCTGGGAGGGCTCGCTCCGTACGTCGTGCGTGAGGAGGACGCGGCGCCGGCCGCCACGACGCTCCGTGCGTCCGAGGGAGTGGACGCCCGGGAGGTTGTGGCCGCTGCGCTCGCGGTGGATGCCGCAGTGCCGGTGCAGGCCGCGGCGGGCGCTCTGGCCAAGGAGATGATCCGGGTGAACCACTATGGCCGCGCCGCCGACCGGGCCGTGGTCACGGCCTCGCTGAGGGCGCTGGCAGGTGGGCTGCGCGCGCTGGGCGTGCCGGTGGATGCCGAGGCAGCGGCCCTGGCCGCGGGCGCGGCATGGGACGCGGCGGTCGCCGGCTGAGCAGGGTCGGCGCCCAGGCGTAGGGCGAACCGTCGATGTGGGGTCGTGTTTCACGTGAAACGCGACCCCACATCTATGTCTGGACGCGGAGTTGTTTCACGTGAAACGGCAGGACGCTGCGGGAGGCCCGATGGTGGGCATTCCGCGACGGGAGATGTCCTGAGCGGCAGCCCTGATGTTCCTCAAGTCCCGTGCATGCAACTGGAGTTGGGTGGCGAGGGTGCAGGGTTCTGGACGCCCCGGGAGAGCCGGACATGCCGGTGGGAACGCGGTCGTCGTCCGTCCGGAGTCGTCCGGTGGCGCACCCCGGGCGCCGGAGACAGGCTGGACGCTGAAGGCGTCGCATGCACTGTCAAAGCCGTAGGCGCAGGCGCGCGGCCCCACGGGTCGGCGTTTTGCCGGCGCTCAACACCCGACCGTCCGACCGTCCGACCGTCCGACCGCACAGCTCCGCACGACCCGACACCGCGGCGGTCAGCTCGTCAGCGAGGGCGCTCGGGTCGTTAACGATCTTGCTTGAATCCTCCTCTAGAATCGGAATGAGCGACCCGTTTGTATGGGTGGATCTCTGGACCCCGAGGTCGACGATTCTCAGGAGGCCGGGCGAAGATGGACGGTGGTGTCGCGCCCTCGCGTGCGGATGCGCGGCGTAACAGGGCGCTGGTGCTCCAGGCGGCCCGATTCGCCTTCGAGGAGCAGGGGTTGGGGGTTCCGCTCGGCGAGATCGCACGTCGTGCGGGGGTCGGTGCGGGTACCGTCTACCGGCATTTCTCGTCCAAGGAAGCCCTGTTCAGGGCGACCATCGTGGACCGGATCGAACTCTTCACCGGCACCGCGAGGGACTTGGCCGATGTCACGGATCCCGGGCCGGTCTTCTTTCGCTTTCTGGCGTCGGTCGTGCGGCTCGCGTCACAGAACAAGGCGTTGTGCGATGCGCTGGAGGCGGCCGGTTCGGGCCGCTTCGAGCCGTCGCCCGGGGTCGGCAAGGACTTCGACGAGGCGCTGGAGGTCTTGCTCTGCAGGGCTCAAGAGGCAGGCGCGGTACGGCAGGACATCGGGATAGCGGATGTCCGGGCGCTGCTGGTGGGCTGTCTTTCGATGGAGCGTGCCCGGGCGGGTGCCGGCGTGGCGGACGGGGTGCAAGGCCGGATGACGGAGCTGATGTGCGAGGCGCTGCGGCCGGAGCGAGTCGTAACGAAACTTGCTCACGACCTGGTGAAACGTAACGAAACGCGGTGTGAGGTGTGCGGAGCGGTGTTCGCGATGGCGCCCACGGGCCGGCCCGCGCGGTACTGCGGAGGTGCCTGCCGGCAGAAGGCGCACCGGGCGCGGAGGCGTACCCGGCAGAGGTGAGCAGCCGCGGCCGCGGGCCGACTGGACGGCCCGCCGCTCAGAGCGGGAGCTTGAAGCCCAGGTGGGAGGCCTCGAACCCGAGGCGCTCGTAGAAGCGGTGCGCGTCGATCCGGGTCGCGTCCGAGGTGAGCTGCACCATCTGGCAGCCGAGCGTGCGGGACTCCGCGACCGCCCACTCGATCAGCTCGGTACCGAGGCCGGTGCCACGCTCATCGCGGTGGATCCGTACGCCCTCGATGATCGAGCGGGTGGCGCCGCGCCGGGACAGACCGGGAACGACCGTGAGCTGGAGCGTGCCGATCGTCCGTCCCTCGCGGGCCGCCACGACCAGGTGCTGCTGCGGATCGGCGGCCAGCACCTCGAACGCGGCACGGTACGGCGTCAGGTCGTCCGGTGCCTCGCGGGCGGCGCCCAGCGGGTCGTCGGCGAGCATGGCGACGATGGCGGGCAGGTCGGCTTCGGTCGCGCGGCGTATCTCGATATCGCTCATGGGCGCGACCCTATGCCGAGGATCCTCGGGGGCGGCAGGCGGTCGGCGGCACCGTCCGGCCTGCCGCCGGGTCCCGCCCGCGGGCCTCACTCGGACGGAGCGAGTGTTTCGACAGCGGTGACGAGCGGTGCCAGCTCGGGGCGCTGTGCGGCGTCCTGAAGAGCCTCGCGCAGGGCGCCGTCATGGGTGGGCCGGGCCTCCACGAGGAGCGTGCGGCCCTCGGACGTGACATCGGTGTAGATGCCGCGCCGGTCGTCGGTGCACAGGTGGCGCGAGAGCAGGCCACGCTCCTCGAGCCGGGTCACCAGGCGGGTGGTGGCGCTCTGGCTCAGGACGACGGAGTCCGCGACCTGGTGCATCCGCAGATGGCCGCCCGGCCCGTCGTGCTGCTCGCTGAGCACATTGAGGACCGAGAACTCGCGGACGCTGAGGTCGTGCCGGGCCTGCAGCGCGCGCTCGATGTGCGTCTCGATGCGGCTGTGCAGCGCGGAGAGTGCGCACCAGCCCTGTGCCAGTGCCGGAGCGGCTGCCGGCGGGCACTCGGGCGCGGCGGCAGCCGTCTCCTGCGTCGCCTGCTTCTCGCGCGTCTGCTGCGTCATCGAAGACCTCCTCATAGGTCGCACGAGCCAGGATAGGCCACCAGCGAAATATCCCGCGCTTGCCATTAACCCGCGTCTGCAATTATTGTGGACGCTTGTAAGAGACGGACGCAATCATTCGAAGGGATCCGTCATGCCTCTCGCACTCCTGGCTCTCGCCATCGGTGCCTTTGGGATCGGAACGACCGAGTTCGCGGTCATGGGCCTGCTGCCCGACATGGCGGCCGGCTTCGGCATCTCCATCCCGCTCGCCGGATACGCGACCACGCTCTACGCCCTCGGCGTGGTCGTCGGGGCGCCTCTGATGACGGCTCTCGGCACGCGCTTCACCCGCAAGCAGATGCTGATGCTGCTGATGGGCCTGTTCATCGCGGGCAATCTGCTCACCGCCGTCGCACCCACCTTCGGGATCCTGCTCGCCGGGCGGATCGTCGCCGCCTTCACGCACGGCGCGTTCTTCGGCATCGGTGCGCTCGTCGCGGCCGACCTCGTCGCGCCCCAGAAGCGCGCGACCGCCATCTCCCTGATGTTCAGCGGTCTGACCGTCGCCAACGTCGTGGGAGTGCCGGTCGGCACCCTGCTCAGCCAGCACTTCGACTGGCGCACCACCTTCTACGCGATCACCGCGCTCGGCGTGATCGGCCTGCTGGGCATCGTCAAGCTGATCCCGGCGCAGCGGGCGAAGGCGGCCTCTCCGATGGGCAGCGAACTTGCCGTGTTCCGCAACCCCCAGGTCGGCCTGGCGATGCTGATGACGGTCCTGGGCTTCGGCGGCGTCTTCGCGGCCGTCACCTACCTCGCCTCGATGATGACCGAGGTCACCGGCTTTGCCCCGTCCTCCGTGATCTGGCTGACGGCCGTCTTCGGCCTCGGCATGGTCGGCGGAAACCTGGTCTCCGGCCGTTTCACCGACCGCGCCATGATGCCGATGCTCTTTGTGTCGATGACGGGTCTGGCGCTCTCGCTTGCCGCATTCACCTTCACCGCGCACAGCAAGACCGCCGCCATCGTCACCATCGCGCTGATCGGCATCTTCGGCTTCGCCACCGTGCCGCCGCTCCAGAAGCGGGTGATGGACCAGGCGGCCTCGGCTCCCACCCTCGCCTCGGCAGGCAATATCGCGGCCTTCAACTTCGGCAATGCCCTGGCCGCCTGGCTCGGCGGGATCGTCATCTCGGCCGGCCTCGGCTACACCGCGCCCAACTGGGTCGGTGCGCTGATGACCGTCGCGGCCCTCGGGGTGGCGATATTCGCCTCCGCCCTGGAGCGACGCCAGAAGAGCCGCGGTCAGGTGGTGGCCGCCGGCGGACCCGCCGCGGTCGCCGACGCACCCGCGCACGCGGCGCACGGCTGACCTGGCCGCCCGTACCGCACCGGCCAACTGCCCGTTCGTCAGTGCCTTGGAGGCGCTGACGAACGCCGGCTGCACGCACGGCACGACCAGCACCAGCACCACTACCTCCCCAAGGAGCACCTCTCATGAGCACCACCACCCGACGGGCTCTTCCACACGCTGCCGACGGCGCTGGACCGGCCGCTGCTCTTCCTCGCCGGCGGGGCCGCTCCGCCGTGACGGCCGGCTGATCGGCGCGCTCGGCTTCGGCGGCGGCTCCCCCGAGCAGGACCACCGGATCGCCCTCGCGGCGATAGCGGAGCGCGGTCTCGCCTGAGGACACCCGCTGTCCCCCGCTAGCGGACCCCCGCGCCCTCGGTACCGCTCCTTCGCGCCCGGTCGGCGCGGGACCCGGCCGACTGCGCGGCGCGCAGTCGGCGGCCGCGCTTGGTCGGGCCCCAGGGCTTGAGGACGGAGAGCGCGGTGAGGAAGAAGTAGGTGGCGGTGGCGACCGCCGGCGCGACGACGAGCGGGAAGCCGGGGGCCGGGGTGCACGCCACGGCCTCGGCGGCGAGGTGGTTGATGCCGGGCCGGAGTGCGAACACCGACAGCAGCAGGGTGAGGAGCGTCAGCCAGAACTTGATGACCACCCAGCGGTACCTCGCCAGCCCCCACGGTGTGCCCAGCGACAGCACCAGCCCGCTGACCAGCGACAGCAGGGCGACGGGGAGGACCAGCCAGTCACCGAAGATCTTCATCGCCCGGTAGGCGGCCGCCGCCATGTCGGGTGAATCGGAGGCGTAGCCGGTGATGCCGAGCGCGAGCAGCCCCAGCGTGAGGCCGAGCCAGCTGACGGATACGGCGACATGGAGGACGAGAACGGACCGGCGGGCGGGGCGGCTGAGCTGCTTCATGCGGTCCACGGTGGTGTTCCGCGCCCCGCGGTACATCTGCCGGCGGGAGTATCCGCGCCTACGCGGGCTTGAGTAGGTCCCCTGTGTACGCCGCGGGCCGCCGCCCGTTCCAGGACCGTACGCCGCCGGTCGCCGCCCATCCCGGGACCGTACAGCCGCCGACCGCCGACCGCCGACCGCCGACCGCCGACCGCCGACCGCCGACCGCCGACCGTTCCGGGACGTACGCAGCCGGTCGTAGCCATCCCCGGTTCCGTCCGGGTCTCCCGTCGGACGGGCCCCTAGGCTCGGGGGGCATGGGCAAGCTGCATCTGTTCGACATGGACGGGACCCTGCTTCACGGGTCCGCGGCCGCTGTCGAGATCTCCCGCCGGCTCGGGCTGGAGCGGGAGATCGCCGAGCTGGAACGGGGATTCGCCGCGGGCGAGCTGACGCCCGTACGGTTCGCACAACTGGCATGTGACATGTGGGCCGCCGAGCTGACCGAACTTCAAGTGGCCGCGGCCTTCGAGGGCGCACCTTGGCTGACCGGGATCCGGGAGGTCTGGGCGGACATCCGGGCGCGAGGCGAACGGTGCGCGGTGATCTCCCTGTCGCCGGCCTTCTTCGTCGAACGGCTGCTGGGCTGGGGCGCCGACACGGCGCACGGCTCGCGCTGGCCCGCGGTGCCGATCCGGCAGCCGGTGGACCCGGCGGGCATCCTCTCCTCAGCGGCGAAGGTGCGGATCGCGGATGAACTCTGCGCGCAGTACGGGTTGACCCGGGCCAACTGTGTGGCATATGGCGACTCGATGTCGGACACCGAACTGTTCGCGGCAGTTCCGCGGTCCATTGCCGTGAATGCGGATCACCATGTCAACGACCTGGCCACATATGCGTACGCGGGGCGTGATCTGCGTGAGGCATACGAACTGGTCCGTACTGGCGGGTAATTCCGAGTTCCCCGGCGGAATCGCCCCCTGTATCCACTGAAATTGCACTCTGTGGGGAGGATCACTGCTATCGGAGGGCCCGTGCGGTGTGTTCCAAGATCAGGTCTTGTGGTTTCAACCGCTGCCGGTATGGTCGACTCCGGCTTGGCGGAGGCGAGTGCTTCCGCGGGGGCGCGGAGGTCGGGCAAATCTCGCCAGCCTAGCGGCGAAGCGGCCCTCGGCGCCCGGACTTCCGGCATTTTGTCCGGTGGGTGAGCAAGGGTGGCATGCTGCTGACGCGGCATCTGCTCCGCATTGTTGCGAGGACGTGAGATTTGTCTGCTTTGGAGGGCGTTGCCGGGATCGCTTGAGTCGATTAACAATTCCGGGGCAGGGCGGGGGAATTCCGGGCAGTTCCGATCACGGAAGTGCGTAGACAACCGAAAGACGTTCGAGGCGAGGCAGACCATGGACGCTCCGACCACCACGTCGGCCGATAACGGCTCTTCCGGCGGGAACAGTGGCGATTGGGGTTGGTTCACTCCGTCGGCGAAGAAGTCCTCCGGAGATCCACAGGAGCGGCAAAACAGCCAGGACCGGCACCAGAACGAGGACGGCCGGACCGAACCCGACGAGCGGAGTGCACACCACGACCGCGGCGAGTACAGAGATCGCCATGAGCGGCAGGAAAGAACGGACCGGAACGACCGGGAGGGCATACCCAGTCGTCCGGTCAATCCGATCCGGCCGGTAGGCACCGCGGCCGAGCGCGAGTGCGACACGGAGCTGCCGCAGGCTGCGCAGACGCGGCCCGCCGAGGCGGCCCGTCAGTATGCCGCCCCCTCCTCCACCGACGCCCCCGCCGCAGCCGCCCATACGGGCCAGTCGCCAGCTGCCTCCGGGTACGCCCCCTCCGCATACACGGCTCCGCCTCACGAGGCGGAGCCCGCGCCCACCCCGGACCCTGATCCGTTCCGGGGCAGCTGGCCGGTCTGGGAGCGGGTGTCCGGCCCGGGCCCGGAGCCCGAGCCCGTACATGAACCGGCGCAGGCCACGCAGCCGCCCGCGGCACACGGCCCCACCGGAGCCGCCCCGGTCCAGGAGCCAACGGTTCCGGAACCGTCCGTTCAGCAGCCGGTGGCCCAGCAGCCGCCCGTCCAGCAGCCGCCCGCTCAGGAGCCGGCTGTTCAACAACGGCCCGTCCAGCAGCCGCCCGCTCAGGAACCGGCTGTCCAGCAGCCGCGCGTCCATCACCAGGCCCCCGCTGCCTCTGCCTTCACCCCCAGGGCGCGTCCCGCCGCGCCCGCCCCGGAGCCCTCGCTCGGCGCGGTGCGGGCCTCGGCCTCCTCGGCCACCCCTGCCTCTCCCGACGCGATACTCATCCGTCGCACCATGACGGAGATCGAGCCCGTGGCCGACAAGGTCACCTCGTACTTCTATGCGCTGCTCTTCGTCCAGTACCCCGACCTGCGGGCGCTGTTCCCCGCGTCGATGGACACCCAGCGCGACCGGCTCTTCAAGGCGCTGCTCACCGCCGCCCAGCACGTCGACGACGCCGATGTGCTCACCGCCTACCTGGCGAACCTCGGCCGCGGTCACCGCAAGTACGGCACCCTGCCCGACCACTACCCGGCGGTCGGCGAGTGCCTGCTCGCCGCGCTCGGGCGCTATGCGACGTCCAACTGGGGGCCGGAGACCGAGGCCGCGTGGGTGCGCGCCTACACCGCAATCTCGCAGATCATGATCGACGCGGCGTCCGCGGATGAGGCCGTGGCTCCCGCGTGGTGGCACGCCGAGGTGGTCTCGCACGAGCTGCGCACCCCCGACATCGCGGTGGTGACGGTCCGCCCGGACCAGCCCTACCCGTTCCTCGCGGGGCAGTACACCAGCGTGGAAACCCCCTGGTGGCCGCGGGTCTGGCGGCACTACTCCTTTGCCTCCGCACCCCGCTCCGACGGTCTGCTCTCGTTCCACGTCAAGGCGGTCCCGGCCGGCTGGGTCTCCAACGCCATGGTGCACCGCGCCCGTCCCGGCGATGTCATCCGGCTCGGGGCACCCGGCGGCTCGATGACCGTCGACCACACCACACGCAGCGGTCTGCTGTGCGTCGGCGGCGGCACCGGTATCGCGCCCCTCAAGGCCTTGGTCGAGGATGTCGCGGAACACGGCATCCACCGCCCCGTGGAGGTCTTCTACGGCGCCCGCAGCGACCACGACCTCTACGACCTCGACACCATGCTGCATTTGGAAAAGGCGCACCCCTGGCTCTCCGTCCGCCCGGTCGTCGCCACCGGGCCGGCGGCCCGTGGCGGAACGAGCAGCGAAACCGGGCAACTTCCGGATGCAGTGCGGCAATACGGTCCGTTCCAGGAATATGACGCATACCTGTCCGGGCCGCCGGGGTTGATCCGCAGCGGTGTGGACGCTTTGGTCGGGGCCGGCGTCCCGGCCGACCGCATACGGCACGACTCCGTGGAAGAGCTGGTCGCGGCAGGAGACTGAGGTTTTCGCGGCACAGGGCGGTCTTTGCGGCACAGGGCGAATATTCGGTCCGACAGGGGAGTGATGGGGCATGGCGCAGCAGGAACGCCCCGGGAGCGACGGCGAGCACTTGGTGCAGCAGAGGCTCGGTACCACCGAGCGCGCCGACCGCTTCTACGGGGACCAGGTCCTGGACCATCTCAACGTCCGTATGCAGGAGTTCGTGGCCCGGCAGGAGATGTTCTTCCTGGCCACGGCCGATCGCCACGGCGAGTGCGATTCGACGTTCCGGGCCGGTCCGTCCGGGTTCGTCCAGGTGCTGGACGACCGGACGCTGGCGTACCCGGAATACCGTGGCAACGGTGTCATGGCGTCCATCGGCAACATCTCGGAGAACCCGCGCCTGGGCATCTTGATGATCGATTTCACCCGTGACCGCATCGGGCTGCACATCAACGGGCGTGCTCGGGTCGTCATGGACGAGGAGATGCGGGCGCGCTGCTCCGATCTCCCGGTCGATCCGATTCCCGGCCGGCGCGCCCAGCTGTGGGTCACGGTCGAGGTCGAAGAGGCGTACATCCACTGCGCCAAGCACATCCCGCATCTGCAGAAGGTCCCGGCGCAGGGCCGCGGGGCGCGAGCCTGGGGCACCGATGACGTCAAGCGCAAGGGCGGAGACTTCTTCGGTGCGGCGGCCGAGGCGGGTGAGCGGCAGCCCTTCCGGCGTGCGGCGCACGGCAACGAACATCTGCGGGGCGGACTGCACGAGGACATCGAGGACGCCGCCCACCGGGAGGCGGCCCACCAGGGAGCGGCTCACCAGGACGAGACGCATGCGGAGAAGGCTCCGGTGCACGGCAGCGGCCCGGTGACGGCCACGTCCCGGGACGCGCAGGCCGGTCCGGCGTCCGGTGCCGGGCCCCGGGCGGCCGGCCGGGAGGATTTCGTCGAGGAGCTGAACGCAGAGTTCCTCGACCGGGTCGAGCGGGTGCTCGCCCGGGCCCGGCCCCGCCGGCCCGTGGAGGACGAGCCCGGCTTCCGCGGATGGTTCGACCGCCGCGACGCCTGAGCCGCGGGCAGCATCGCGGCATTGTCAGCCCAGGTCGGGGGCGTGCATCGCCCGTACGCCCTCGATATTGCCGTCGAGGTAGTGTCGCAGTGACAGCGGTACGACCTCGACGGAGGCGATGCCGACGCGGGTGAAGGGCACCCGCACGATCTCGTAGTCCCCGCAGGGCTCGTCGACCTCGGGGCCGTGCCGGCGGGAGAGATCCATGGTGTCGAGCCGGCAGACGAAGAAGTGCTGTACTTTCACGCCGTCCACCCCGCCGTCGCTGAAGTGCTCGACGGTGTCGACGAAGACCGGCACCACGTCCTTGATCTTCGCGCCCAGCTCTTCGTCCAGTTCCCGGTGGAGGGCGTCGACGACGGTGGCGTCCTCGGGCTCGACTCCGCCGCCCGGAGTGATCCAATACGGTGCCCGGCCCGGCTTGGTGCGTTTGATCAGAACGAGGTCCGCGCCGTCGAGCAGAATCGCGCGGGCGGTGCGTTTGACGACTGGCCGTACGTTCATAGGGGACAGATGCCGCAGTCGAGGCCCGGTGAAACCCAGGCCTCTCGTTCACCAGGCGACGGCGGCCCGCAGCAGCCACTCATGCGCCCGCGCGATATGCGGCAGACCGAGCGTCCCGGTCCGTACCGCCAGGAAATAGGTCCGTAGCGGAGGTACCGGCGGGTCGAGCAGGGCGACGACCTCACCGCGGTCCAGTGCGTCGGCGCACAGATAGCGGGGAAGCACGGCGATCCCCACGCCGGCCGCCACGCAGGACAGCACCGCCCGGAGGTCGGCAGCGATCACGGCGGCGGAGGCGGCGGGCTTGGCGTCGAAGACCGCGGACCAGTAGCGGGCGATCAGCGGCAGGCTTTCGTGGACCTCGACGAGCGGTACGGGATCCAGCACCCGCACGCCCCTGGCCTCCAGCACCGCAGGTCCTCCCAGCTGGTCCGCCCAGAGCGGTGCGGCGATCAGTACGTGCTCCTCGTCGCACAGCGGGGTGGCGGTGAGCAGCCCGCCGCGGGGCCGGGCGGTGGTGACCGTCAGGTCGTGATGGCCGCAGGACAGGCCGGTCAGCAGCTCCTCCGCGGAGCCGAAGGCGGTGCGTAGGGACAGACCCTGCGCGATCAGAGGGGTCAGCGCGGGGAGCGCCCGCTCGGCGAGGAACTCCGGGGGCCCGGCGAGATGCAGGGTGCGGGTGACGGAGTCCCGGTCCAGGCCGGCCTCGGTGATCTCGGTGAGCGCGTCGAGATGCGGCGCCACTTTGTGCGCGAGTTCGTCGCCGATGGTGGTGGGGGTGACGCCACGGGCATAACGGAGGAAGAGCGGGCGGCCCAACTGACGTTCCAGCGCCCGGATCTGGCTGGTCACCGCGGGCTGGGACAGGCCGAGCAACGCCGCGGCGCGGGTGAAGGATCCGGCTCGGTGCACCGTCACGAAGGTGCGCAGCAGAGCCAGATCCATCGCGTACCTCCCGCGCCCCTCGGAAGCCTGGTCGCAGGCCAACTATAAATTTGTCGATAGGACGGTGTCGCTGGCGTGATTGGACACTGACGCACAGTCAACTAGCCTTGTTCGAGCGGTCGTTTCACGTGGAACCTTTGGTTTCACGTGAAACGCGTGGGCTCGAGCCACGTGGAACCGCAGGCCGGCAGGGCGACGAGGGGGGATGCCCTGCCGGCCTTCTTCTGTCGCTTCCGGCGTACCGGGCGTCGGGCTCACTCGTGTTGTTCGAGCCGTTCCCCCGTGTGGAGTTCGTGCCTTTGCGTAACCCGTGGCGGTGTGGCCGGGGTCAGCTCTGCACGGCCGAGTCCAGTGCGCGGGCGACATCCGCGATCAGATCCTCCGCCTCTTCGACGCCGACGGAGAAGCGGATGAAGCCTTCCGGCACCGCGTCACCGCCCCAACGAGCCCGGCGCTCGGCGCTGGACCGCACGCCTCCGAAACTTGTTGCGTCGTCCACCAGGGTCAGCGCCGCCAGGAACCGCTCCGCGTAAGCCTTGTCGGGCAGCACAAAGGACACCACGGAGCCGAAGCGGCCCGGGCGCATCTGCCGGACGGCGAGCGAGTGGGACGGGTCGGACGGCAGTCCGGGGTGGCGCAGGCCGGTGACCTCGGGGCGGTCGGTCAGCGCGGCGGCCAGTGCCAGCGCGCTCTGTGACTGCTGGCGGACGCGCAGCGCGAGAGTGGCGAGCGAGCGATGCGCGAGCCAGCTCTCCATCGGGCCGGGGATCGCGCCCACGGTCTTGCGCCACAGCCGCACGGCATCGGCCAGCGCGGCATCACGGGTGCTGGCGTACCCCAGAAGGACATCGCCGTGGCCGGTCAGCGCCTTGGTGCCGCTGGCCACCGAGAAGTCCGCGCCGAGGTCCAGCGGTCGTTGGCCGAGCGGGGTGGCGAGGGTGTTGTCGACGGCGACCAGCGCGCCGCGACGGTGGGCCTCGTCGGACAGCCGCTGGATGTCGCAGACATCGAGGCCGGGGTTGGAAGGTGTCTCGATCCACAACAGCCCGGCGCCGTCCAGGGCATCGAGTTGTGCGTCGTGTGCGGTCGGCGCCGTACGGACCTCGATGCCGTAGCTCTCCAGGCGGGTCCGGACGGCCGGCAGCAGCTGGTAGCCGTCGCTGGGGAACACCACGGCGTCGCCGGTGCGCAGTTGCGAGAAGAGGACGGCGGTGATCGCCGCCATCCCGGAGGCAAAGGCGACGGTATGGGCGGTTTCCTCCGGTGATTCGAGCTCACCGATGGCCTGTTCCAGACGGGTCCAGGTCGGGTTGGCGTCGCGGCCGTACGTATACGGACCGACGGCATCGCCGGGGAGGTGGTAGTGCGCCGCGAACACCGGCCCGGGGAGGGTCGGCTCGTACGCCTCGGGCTCCGGAAGCCCGGCCCGTACGACGCGGGTGCCGTCGCCCGTCATGCGCGCTCCTTGTTCCGTGGCCGGTGCGGGTCCCGCAGACCGGGCGGGCCGTCGTGCCCGGGTGTGCGGGCCGTGACCACGGTCCGTGCCGCAAGCGCGGTACGGACCGCTGCCAGCAGGCCCTCGCTCGCGGACTCGATCATCTCCAGGCACTCCTCGAAGCCGGCGGATCCGCCGTAGTACGGATCGGGAACGTCCAGGTCATCCGTGAGGCCGGAGTCGGACAGGGGGCCGGGGAGCTGCCCCGGGTCGGCGTCCGCCGCCGCGCCCTTCTCGTACGAGCGCAGCAGGCGGACCTTGGCGGCGTCCTGCTCGGTGGGGGCCAGGCCGCGCAGCTCGCGCAGATGGCTGGAGTCGAGTGCGATGACCAGGTCGAGGTGGTCGAACCAGGAGGCGTGGAACTGCCGGGCGGTGTGGGCATGCGGATAGCCGCCCGCACGCAGTACGGCGACCGTGCGCGGGTCGGCTCCGTCGCCCTCGTGCCAGCCGCCGGTGCCCGCGCTGTCGACCTCGACCAGGCCGTCGAGTCCGTCCTCCGCGAGGTGGGTGCGGAAGACGGACTCCGCCATCGGCGACCGGCAGATGTTGCCGGTGCAGACGAAGCAGATGCGGAAGGGGGCCTTCAAAGGTCAGTCCTCGTCGGGAAGGACCACGTGCATCGCCCAGGCCACGATGGAGATGATCACGCCGCCGAGCAGTGCCGCCCAGAACCCGCCCACATGGAAGGCGAGGTCGGCCTTTCCGGCGAGCCAGGAGGTGAGCAACAGCATCAGGGCATTCACGACCAGCGTGATCAAGCCGAGGGTGAGGATGAACAGGGGGAAGGAGAGCAACTTCACCACGGGCTTGACGATGAAATTGACCAGCCCGAAGATCAGCGCGACCAGGATCAGGGTGAGTATTTTGCGGCCGGTGTTCTCACCGGTGAGCGTGATGTCCTTGAGCAGCCAGATGGCCACGGCAAGCGCCGCGGCGTTGGCGATCGTCTTGACCAGAAAATGCTTCATGGTGAGATCGTCGCAGACGAGTCTGAACTATTGAGGGGTGCGAACGGCATGAAGGCTTTCCGACTGGATGAGCTGGAAGCGGAGCGGGCCGCGAACGACGGTGCATATCTGCAGTTTGTCCGGGAACGCACCATGTCGGTCGGGCTGTACGCACTGGACGCGGGCGGTACTGATCCGCAGCAGCCGCATGCCCAGGACGAGGTGTATCTCGTGGTCAGCGGCCGTGCGGCGATCACCGTCGGGACGGAGACGGAGTCGGTGGCCCGCGGCAGCGTGGTTTTTGTCCCGGCCGGGGTGCCTCACAAGTTCCACCACATCAGCGAGGACCTCCGGGTGATGGTGGTCTTCTCTCCTCCTGAGAGCTAAGGGACGGGCCCCAGGACCCGTAGGGGAAGGGTCAGGGGAGGGTGGGGGCTGCGCGGCCCCCACGGCCGCGGCCGGCGTCCTAGCATCGTGAGGGAAGGGAAACGCAAGTGTGCGGCGGACACGCAGCACACGGAACGTGCCCTCCGGTGCGACAGACGGCGCAGCAGGCAGACAACGCAGCGGACAGATAGCGCGGTGCACACAGCGACAGCGCGACAGACAGAAAGCAGGGCAGAGCAGTGGCTGGTAAGGGGATATTCGCAGGGCTTCCGTGGTGGGTCACCTGGGTCGTGGTGCCCGTCATCCTGATCGTTGTCTTCGGCGGTCTGATCACTGCCGCGCTCGGGTTCCTGATCGGCCTGCTGTTCAAGGTCCTCATCGCGGCAGCCCTGATCGCCGGGGCCATCTACCTGGTCCGCAGGTTCACCGGCTCGTCCTCGTCCTCGTCGAAGAGCGACTGGTAGGCAGACGGATCGGGGCGGCCTGGCGCTGTCGGCCGCCCCGTCGCCCGTCCTGCGGAACGGCCCGCGCGCAGCCCCGGCCTCACAGGGCCGACTCCGGACGCCCGCGCGGGCCGTTGCTCTGCTCACCAGTGCAGTGATCGTGCGTGTGCGTCGCCCGGGGCGCTCGCGTACGTCTGGCGCCCGAGGACGGTTATGGCGGGCCCGGCCGCCGGGTGATGGTCGGCAAGCGCCGCACCCGGGCACCCGGGCACCGAGCTCCCGAGCCCCGAGTGTTGGGCACCGCACGGCTGACACGTCGCGGCTCACACGGCCGGCCGACTGCCGTCGGTTCAACCGGCTGACTCGACCCGCCGACCCGCCGACTCGACGGCCATCGGCTCAACCGCCGCCGGTCCTCGGGATGGCTCGCTGCCGTCCTCGGGATGGCCCACCGCCGTCCTTGGGAGGGGCGCGGCCGGTCGTCGGCACCGCCCGCTCGGTAGCGGCTCGGGTCACCACTCGCCACCGGTCACCGGCGACCGGCCGGCGCCGCCTCACGGACACCGCCTCACCGACACCAGCTCACGGACAGTGCCTCACGCGCACCGGCATCAAAGGCGTCGCCTCACGGGCACCGCCCTACGGCACCAACTCACCGACACGGGTTCACCGGCATCGGCTCAAGGTCACCGCCTCCCGGACTGCCTCCCGGACCGGCTTATGGGCTCAACTCGCCGCCACCAACTCACTGCCACCAACTCACTGCCACCAACTCACCGCCACCACCCCACCACCCCACCGCCACCACCCCACCGCCACCGAGCCCGGCCGATCGGCACCGCCTCAAATCGCCCAAGGGTGGTGCAATCGATTTCGATATCGAATCAATCCCGCCCGCTCACGTCCACACGTGCACCAGGCGGGGTAACTCCCTCGAATTTCCGCTTACGGCCTGGATCGGCCGAGTTAGAGTGCGGCTCGCAGGCGTCTTCCGGATGGTGACATTCCGGGAAATTCCGGGTGAAGCGAGAGCGGTCCGGACGGCATCGCGCGGGCCCGGGAGACGCGCGCGGTGGCGGGCACGGGTCCCGCGACCGGGGTTCCGTGCCCCACCGCGAGCGGATCTGGGGGTTGGCGTTGTCAATCGTGAATGGCGAATCCGCCTCTCATCCCACCTTGATCGGATCGGTGCAGCGGGCGCTCCGGCTGCTGGAGGCGGTGGGCACCCATCCCGGCGGCGCGCCCGCCAAGCAGCTCGCCAGGGAGACCGGTCTGCCGCTGCCGACGACCTACCACCTGCTGCGGACCCTGACGCACGAGGGCTACCTGCACCGCGAACATGGCGTGTTCGTCCTCGGTGCGGCTGTCGAGGCCATCGGCCGGGCCGGGGCGGGGTGCCGGCAGCGGGCGCAGATCTCCGATGCGCTGGCGGTGGCCGGACAGGAACTGGGCGCCGCCGTCTACTTCGCTGTCTACCGTGAGGGTGAAGTTGAGGTGGTTGCGGTCACCGACGATCCGGAGCGGCCGCCAGTGGAGGAGTGGGTCGATTTCCGTAGCACCGCCCATGCCCATGCGATGGGGCAGTGTCTGCTCGCGCAGCTTGACGAGGCATCAAGGAAGGAGCATCTTGCGCGCTATCCCGTCCAGGCGATAACGCCCTTTTCCGTGCGAACTGAGGACGATTTGCTGCACCGTTTGGATACCGTGCGTCGCGGTCAAGTCGCTTATGAGCGCCAGGAATATGCCCTTGGCACGGTGTGCGCCGCCATCCCCATTCAGGTCGGGGCGGCTTCCGCGGCGCTGGCGATTTCTCTGCCCGCGGACGAACTGCATCGATTGCGGTCCGTTACGGACCGACTACGAAAAATGGCGGAGGCGACACTAACGACACTCGCCTTCTCTATCAGTATCTGAAAACTCACTCCTTGTGATCTGCTGGCACGTGGCAGACGATGGCGCCAATAGGGCTACGGGGGATGTTTCCCGGCCATCTCCGATCAAGTGCGGGGCAGTGGTTGATGACCGACACAGTTCAGGCAGAAGTGATCATGAGCTTCGTCGTCTCGGATGAGCTTGCGTTCCGGATTCCGGTGGAGCTGGACTTCGCCAGCGCCGATCCCTACGCCGTCCGCCTCACCTTCGATCTGCCCGGCGATGCACCTGTGACCTGGGCGTTCGGCCGGGAGTTGCTGCTGGACGGACTGAGTCGGCCGTCCGGTGAGGGCGATGTGCGCATCGAGCCGGCCTCCCCCGAGCACCTCAGCGATGTCTTCATCAGCCTTCAGGTCGGCTCCGAGCGTGCGCTGTTCCGGGTGAGTGCGGCGCCGCTGGTGGCCTTCCTGGACCGTACGGACCGGCTCGTGCCGCTCGGCAAGGAAGAGGTCTGCGACACCCTGGAGGCCGTGCTGGACCGGATCCTCACCGAGGCACCGGCCGGCTGACCCCGTCCCCACGCACCCCCGGAAGTCCCGTCCCGCACCGACCGTCCATGCCGGGCACCCCAGCGGGTACGCAGGCCATCCCGCGTACCCGCCTGCTCGCCCCGCTTTGCCCGCGCCCGGCGCCACGCCCGTCGCCCGGCCCCATCCGTCGCCCGTCCCGCACAGCGCCCTCGCCCCCAGCTCCTGTGTCCCGCCCCACCCCTCACCGCTTGCGGCGCCTGCCATGCCCCCCGTGCCGCCGCTGCCGCCCGACCGTGGCAAGCGCCGGCTCACCGGCAGCAGTCGGCCCCCCGGTGCCCGTACCGGCTCCCGAGCCGTCGCCCTCTCCCGGCCCGCCGGCGCTCGCGGGAACTCCTCGCTCCGTGCGGTCCGCGGAGACCACCAGCGCGGCCAGCAGCGTCGTCAGCGGTACCGCGGCGACCAGTCCGATGCTGCCCACCAGCGTGCGGACGACCTCCTCCGCGACCACTTCGCTCGTGGCGACCGTGCCGACGCTGCTCTGTGCGATCGAGAACAGCAAAAGCAACGGCAAGGCCGCGCCCGCGTAGGCCAGCACGAGCGTGTTGACGACGGACGCGATGTGATCCCGGCCGATCCGCATCGCGGCGCCGTACAGCTTGCGCCAGCCGGCCGACGGGTCCGCCTCCTTGAGCTCCCAGACCGCGGCGGTCTGCGTCACGGTCACATCGTCGAGCACCCCGAGCGACCCGATGATGATCCCCGCGAGCAGCAGACCGCGGATCTCGATGTCCGGGTACAGACCGTGCACCAGCCCGGTGGTCTCGTCCGTATTGCCGGTCAGCAGTGCCCAGTTGATGAACACCGACCCCAGCAGCCCGATCAGCAGCAGTGACGCCAGGGTGCCGAGCACGGCCACCGACGTACGTGCCGTCAGCCCGTGGCACAGATACAGCGCGATCAGCATGATCGCGCTGCCCCCGACCACCGCCACCACCAGCGGGTTGGAGCCCTGGAGGATCGCCGGGAGGATGAACAGCGTCAGGACCATGAAGCTCGCCGCGAGGGCCACCAGCGCGAGGACGCCG
Source organism: Streptomyces sp. NBC_01454 (assembly GCF_036227565.1). Lineage (NCBI taxonomy): Bacteria > Bacillati > Actinomycetota > Actinomycetes > Kitasatosporales > Streptomycetaceae > Streptomyces > Streptomyces sp. NBC_01454. The sequence goes on along the minus strand of NZ_CP109460.1, from coordinate 4,008,079 downwards.
CGCAGCCGGCCGACGAGCACCACCGCGAGGGCGAAGACCGCCGCCAGCACCCACATCGGGAGCGACCGGTCGACATCGGTGACCGAGTACTGCAGTTCCTTCGGTGCCTTGGGGGAGTACGCCACCACGACGTCCTGGCCGGTGGTGTAGTGGCGCAGGGCGTCCGGCGTCACCACCGTCTGGAAGGTGCGTCCGGCGTTCTCCCCCGTGGCGACCTCGATCGTCGCCTGCTGGCAGGGCTTGCCCCTGGCCGCCGCTCCCCCGGCCGGCGGCTGCCCGCCCGGTGACGGCGGCTGGGGCTGCTGCTCGGCGTGGACGTCCGCGCAGTTCACGTCCGCGACTTTGGTCACTCTGGCCCGCTCGGTGGGCTGGTCGAAGCCGACACCGGACGGCTTGTGGGGTGGTGCACCGCCGGGCCAGAGCACGAGCAGACCCACGGCCACCGCGGCCGCGAAGGGGATCAGCACCGCCGCGATGACCTTGCGCAGATGCCGCGAGACGGGCGTGGCGGGGCCGTGGCCATGGCTGTGGGAGTGCGGGGCGGAGTGGTGGTGGGACTCGATAGGAGGCACGGCCCGATCATTGCAAGAACTCCGGGCCCCCTGTTCACCGCGGCGGAACGGCCGCTACCGTGGTGCCACCTTTGCAATCGCGGGAGCTCGGAGCACCGGGCTGAGAGGGCGCTGACTCCGCGGGACTGCCGGCACACCGCCGGCGCCGAACCCACGGAAGCCGCTGCGTCGACCGCCGAACCTGTTACCGGGTAATGCCGGCGTAGGGAGTTGGGTCTGATGACTCTGCAGGATGCACGCACGCCCGAAAACGGTGCCGGCGACGGCAACGAGCCGCAGATCGGCTGGCACAAGGGCTATGTCTCCGGATCGCGCCCGGACCTTCGGGTTCCGGTCCGGCGGGTGCACCTCACCAACGGCAAGGACGTGACGCTCTACGACACGTCAGGGCCGTACACCGATCCGCATATCGAAACCGACGTCCGCCGCGGCCTGGCACCGCTGCGGGAGAACTGGATCATCGGCCGCGGCGACACCGAGGAGTACACGGGCCGCCCCCTGCGGCCGGAGGACGACGGCCTCAAGCACACCTCGCCGCGCGGCGGCCTCAAGAACCTCGACGCGGTCTTCCCCGGCCGCCCCCGCCAGCCGCGCCGTGGCCGTGACGGCGCCGCGGTCACCCAGCTCGCCTATGCGCGGCGCGGCGAGATCACCGCGGAGATGGAGTACGTCGCCGTCCGCGAGAAGGTCACCCCCGAGTTCGTGCGCGACGAGATCGCGGCCGGGCGCGCGGTGCTGCCGTCGAACATCAACCACCCGGAGATCGAGCCGATGATCATCGGCAAGAACTTCCTGGTCAAGGTGAACGCCAACATCGGCAATTCGGCGGTCACTTCCTCCATCGAGGAGGAGGTGGAGAAGATGACCTGGGCGACCCGCTGGGGCGCCGACACGGTCATGGACCTGTCCACCGGCCGCAACATCCACACCACCCGCGAGTGGGTGCTGCGCAACTCCCCCGTCCCCATCGGCACCGTCCCCCTCTACCAGGCGCTGGAGAAGGTCGACGGCAAGGCCGAGGAGCTGACCTGGGAGATCTACAAGGACACCGTCATCGAGCAGGCCGAACAGGGCGTCGACTACATGACGGTGCACGCCGGCGTGCTGCTCCGTTACGTCCCGCTCACCGCCCGCCGCAAGACCGGCATCGTCTCCCGCGGCGGCTCGATCATGGCGGCCTGGTGCCTGGCGCACCACAAGGAGTCGTTCCTCTACACGCACTTCGAGGAGCTCTGCGAGATCCTCGCCTCCTACGACGTCACCTACTCGCTCGGTGACGGCCTGCGCCCCGGCTCCATCGCGGACGCCAACGACGAGGCGCAGTTCGCCGAGCTGCGGACGCTCGGCGAGCTCAACACCGTCGCCAAGCGGCACGGCGTGCAGACGATGATCGAGGGCCCGGGGCACGTCCCGATGCACAAGATCAAGGAGAACATCGACCTCCAGCAGGAGATCTGCGAAGAGGCCCCGTTCTACACGCTCGGCCCGCTGACCACCGACATCGCGCCCGCCTACGACCACATCACCTCCGGTATCGGCGCGGCGATGATCGCCTGGTGGGGCACCGCGATGCTCTGTTACGTCACGCCCAAGGAGCACCTGGGCCTGCCGGACCGTGACGACGTCAAGACCGGCGTGATCACGTACAAGATCGCGGCCCACGCGGCGGACGTGGCCAAGGGGCACGCGGGCGCCCAGGAATGGGATGACGCACTCTCCGACGCCCGCTTCGAGTTCCGCTGGGAGGACCAGTTCAACCTGGCCCTCGACCCGGACACGGCCCGCGCCTTCCATGACGCGACACTGCCCGCCGAGCCGGCGAAGACGGCGCACTTCTGCTCGATGTGCGGGCCGAAGTTCTGCTCGATGAAGATCAGCCGAAGCATCACCGAGCAGTTCGGCGGGGAGCCGGACGCGACGCCCGAGGAGGTCGAGGCGGGGATGCTGGAGAAGTCCAAGGAGTTCGCCGCCGCGGGGAACCGGGTGTACCTGCCGCTGGCCGACTGACCGGGGCCCGTCCCGCGCGCTGTCTTGGTGGGAAGGTCCTTGCTTCCCACCAAGACAGCGCTTCGTCCTCGTGCGGTCCGTACGCGCGCCCTACTCCGGCGGGTGATCCGGCCCGCCGTAATCCGGGCTGGTGAAGTCCGGGCTGGAGTAGCGCGGACGGGAGCCGGAGGAACCGTTGTCGGGGCTGGAGAACTCGGGGCGGGTGTAGCCGAGGGTCGGGATGCGGCTCTCGGGTGAGGTGGTGCGTCGCGGGACGTAGCGGCCGGGGTCGTCGTCCGGCCGGGCAGCGGGGTCGGCGAGGGCCTCACGGAGAAACGGCAGCAGGCCGCGCTCCAAGAGGGCGCCGCGCCAGGCCTCGTGAGCCAGATGCAGGGCCTCGCCCAGGTCATCGGCTCTGGGGGCCTGGGCGGACGAACCGTTGCGCAGCGCCGTGAGGAGCAGACCGCCCATCGCGACGAGGGTGCCCGCGGCGGTCAGCGCCGCGAAGATCCAGCCGACGTTGATCAGCGGCCGGGCCAGGGACTTGTCGGGGCTGATGGCGCTCAGCACATAGCCGATGAGGAGGAAGAGGACGGCGGCGATGCCGGCGAGGACGGGGGCGAGCACGGCGATCATGGCGGTCAGCCCGGCGCCGGTGGCCTCCGCCTCGTCGAGGGTGGCCGGTCCTGCACCCTCGTCGGCGGCCCCGGCCGGCTCCTCGCCGTCCGCACCGGCCGCGGACGGTGCATGCGCCGGCGCGCGCACCTCGGCGCGCAGCTGCACGTAACGCTGATATTCGGCCGTGGCGCAGGCGGCGATGGCGGTGGTGGCGCTGAGCGCCATCGCGCGCAACTGCTCGCTGCTGAGCTGCTGTCCCGTGCCACTGGTGAGGTCGTCCGGGCGGTATTCGGCGGTACGCAGCGCCTCATCGAGGATGCGCGCGAATTCCGCGCGGTCCTCGTTCAGCAGGTGCGGAGCGCTGTTCATATGGATCCCCCGATGCTCCGTAGGGCCGTACGGCCGGCGTGGGCCGGGTTGTGGGCAGAAACGGAGGAGAGCCTGCTACGGATAGTCCGATGGTAGAGCGACACCGGCGCGGCGTGACAGAGAGTTTGCGGAATTTGAGTAATGCCACGACCGGTTTGTGTCCGTGGCGTCACCCGGTTCCCTCCCGGCCTCCGGCCCCCCGGCACATGTCCGGCCGAACCGATAACGCTCAGCCGGCCAAAGGAAGTTGAACGACCAGGAGCTTCCCGGCCATCGTGATACCGCCGTCCATGGCGATGGCCAGACCATCGGCGTAGACATGCGGACCGTCGACCGCGACGCTCTCGCTCTCGCCGTCCTCCGCGCCGACCTCGCCCAGCAGATACGGGATCGGGCTGTGGCCGTGGACGACGCGGTCGCCGCCGTAGGCGTCGAGGAGTTCCCGCACGGCCTCGGAGCCGGACTCGTCACGGAAGGCGAAGCGCTTGGTGAACTTCCGGAACAGATCCCAGACTTCGTCCGCTTCGCTGCGCGTCAGCACGTCGTGCACGGTGTCGTTGACGGCCTCGATGGAGTCGCCGTAATCGAGGTAGGCGGTGGTGTCGGAGTGCACGAGCAGATGCCCGTCCTCCTCCATCACGGCATCCAGCCGGGCCATCCACTGGAGGTGGTGGTCCTCCAGGCGGTCCATATCGGTCTTCTGGCCGCCGTTGAGGAGCCAGGCGGCCTGGAAGGAGGCGGTGCCGGCGCCTGACTGTACGGGGGTGTCGCCGAACCGCTTGGCGCCCAGCAGCAGCAGTTCGTGGTTGCCCATCAGCGCCTTGCAGTAGCCGCCGGCGGCCGCGGCCTCGGCGGAGAGCTGCATGACGAGGTCGATGACGCCGATGCCGTCCGGACCGCGGTCGGTGAAGTCGCCGAGGAACCAGAGCCGGGCGTTGCCGGCCGCCCAGCTGCCGTCGGCGTCGATCAGGCCCTCGGCGGCCAGCGCCTCGCGTAGCTCGTCGTAGTAGCCGTGCACATCGCCGACGACGTACAACGGGCCCATGCCGTCGGGCGCGTCGGGGTCCGGGGCCGGCTCCGGGATGACCGCCGGCCGGTCGATCAGGGTGTCCGTACGGCCGGGCTCGATGACCGGCAGGTCACGCGCGGTCGGCGTGTACTCCTCGGGCAGGTCGGCCGGCGGGGCGGCGGGCGGCACCACGGGGGGCGCGGCAGGCGGTGCGGCCGGGGCGCCGGCGGGCAGCGGGAGCGAGGGGCCGGCAGGCGGCACGGGGGACCCGGCGGTCATGCCGGAGGGCACTCCGGGCGGCGGTACGGACGCCGGAGCTGCTCCCGCCATGGTCCACACCATGGGTCCCTGACTGGCCCCCTGAGTCATCGACCCCTCCACCGTCGCGCCGCCGTGCACCTCTCGGACCTTTGCCTGGTCGACGGCGGTCCGCGGTGTCGTGCGCCCATCATAGGAATGCCGGTAGCGGGTTGTGACGCACCCGGGGGTGGTCAATCCGCCGGAGCCCGGCATTCGCGGATGATTTTTCCCGGGATCACCCGGTTTTTTCCGTGCTGAAGTGAGCGTTCGGTCCTCCGTATGTGCGAGCAAGATCAGTCGCCGGTGGGTCCCCGTGGTGGACTGACGGTCGTTCTGGGCGAGCGCCGCTGGGACGAGGCCCGGACGATCAGGTCGGTCGGTATGACCTGTTCGATGGGCCGGCCGGTGTCGAGCCCCTCGATGGCGTCGATGAGGATCTGGACGACGGCGGTGCCGATGCGGCGCGGCTTGAGGGACAGCGTGGTGACGGGCGGCTCGGTGGCGGCGTAGAGGGTGGACTCGCTGCAGCACACCAGCAGCAGGTCCTCCGGTACCCGCAGCCCGTAGCGGCGGGCGGCGGCGAGCAGATCCGTGCCGTTGGGGTCGAAGAGCCCGTAGACCGCGTCCGGGCGGTCCGGGCGGGCCAGCAGCCGGTCGGCGGCGACCGCCCCCGCGCACGGGTCGTGCGCCGGGTAGGACTCGTACACCGGGTCCTGGCCGACCCGCTCGCACCAGTGCAGATAGGCGGTGGTCGACAGTCGTGTGTAGGTGTCGGTGGTGTTGCCCGTGAGCAGCCCGATACGGCGGGCGCCGGCGTCGGCGAGATGGTCGAGCAAGCCGAGGACGGCCGCCTCGTGATCGTTGTCGACCCAGCCGGTGACCGGCAGGGCACCGCCGGGCCGGCCGTCGGAGACGACGGGGATGCCGTGCCGGACGAGCTCGGTGACGACGGGATCGCCGTCGGCGGGATCGATGACGACGGTGCCGTCCAGGGCGACGTTGGACCACACGTCGTGGCGGGAGGTCGCGGGGAGGATGACCAGCGCATAGCCGCGGGCCAGGGCCGCGGAGGTGGCGGCTCTGGCCATCTCGGCGAAGTAGGCGAATTCGGTGAAGGTGAAAGGTTCATCCCCGTACGTGGTCACGGTCAGGCCGAGGAGGCCCGACTTGCCGGTACGGAGGGTGCGGGCGGCTGCGGACGGGCGGTAGCCCAGCCGGTCGGCCACCTCACGGACATGGCTACGGGTGGCATCCGGAAGCCGGCCCTTGCCGTTGAGCGCGTCGGAGACAGTCGTGATCGACACACCGGCTGCGGCGGCCACGTCCCGGATGCCCGCCCGCCCCAGCCGGCGACCGGTTGACCGGCTCACCTGGTGCTTCCCTGCTGCTGTCATGGCGAGCCGATAGTAGGGCTCGTGAGACCCCTTCACGGGGCTTGGGTGACGGCTTCGGCAAGGCACGTTTCTGCATGGCGAGTAGCCGCCAAGTCACCTTGATTCCCAGGTAGTTAGGGAGGGGAGGGATGATTCCGGGGGAGATTCGACAGCTTTACCTGCCCGTCGGTTCCGGTCCCGAAGTGGCCGCAAGTCACCTTGACGGGGGATGCGCGCCACGGCGCGAGCCACCGGCGCGCACCGGACCGGGCAGCGCCCTTCGGTGAGGTTGCGCGGGGTCGTCCAGGCGAGGGTGCCGGGGTGCGCGAGACGGTCCGGCGGCGGGCCGGGGCTGCCGCCGAACGGGCTAATCCTCATAAGGTGTGCAGTATTGGAGTCGAGCGGGACGGTCGAGGAGGACCTGCGGTGAGCGAGAAGACCCCGAAGCTGCGTACGGCGCTGGACGGCATCCCCACCTACAAGCCGGGCCGGCCGGCGGCGGCCGGTGGCCCCGTCACTTACAAGCTGTCCTCCAATGAGAACCCCTATCCGCCGCTCCCCGGCGTCCTGGAGCGCGCGGTGACCGCCGCCGGGTCCTTCAACCGCTACCCGGACATGGCCTGCACGGGCCTGATGGCGGAGCTCTCCGAGCGCTTCTCCGTGCCGGTGGAGCACCTGGCGACCGGCACCGGTTCGGTCGGCGTGGCCCAGCAGCTGATCCAGTCGACTGCCGGGCCCGGCGATGAAGTGATCTACGCCTGGCGGTCATTCGAGGCGTACCCGATCGTCACTCAGGTCTCCGGCGCCACTCCGGTGCAGGTCCCGCTGGACTCCGATGAGGTGCACGACCTGGAGGCCATGCTTGCGGCGATCACCGAGCGGACCCGGCTGATCTTTGTCTGCAACCCCAACAACCCCACCGGCACCGTCGTGCGCCGCGCGGAGCTGGAGTCCTTCCTGGACCGGGTGCCGAGCGAGGTGCTGGTGGTGCTGGACGAGGCCTACTGCGAATTCGTGCGCGATGCCGAGGTGCCGGATGGCCTCGACCTCTACCGGGACCGCCCCAATGTGTGTGTGCTGCGCACCTTCTCCAAGGCGTACGGCCTGGCCGGGCTGCGGGTCGGCTTCGCGGTGGCGCACGAGCCGGTGGCCGCCGCGCTGCGCAAGACGGCGGTGCCGTTCGGTGTGAGCCAGCTCGCGCAGGAGGCGGCGGTGGCCTCGCTGCGCAGCGAGGCGGCGCTGCTGGAGCGGGTCGACGCGCTGGTGGCCGAACGGTCGCGGGTCGTGGAGGGGCTGCTCGGGCAGGGCTGGACGGTCCCCGAGACGCAGGCCAATTTCGTCTGGCTGCGGCTGGGCGACCGGACCGTCGACTTCGCGGCGGCCTGTGAGCGGGCCGGCGTGGTGGTCCGGCCGTTCCCCGGCGAGGGCGTGCGGGTGACGATCGGCGAGAGCCCGGCGATGGACCTGTTCCTGCAGGCCGCGGAGGAGTTCCGCAAGGCGCTGTAGGCCGTCGTACGACCGCCGCCGAGGCCGTGGGTCCCCTGACCCGCGGCCTCGGCTTTTTTGCGCGCGCGCACCATGGATTCGAGCGTGACCGCGGTCACGCACCCCCCAGAGGAATGGCGGAAAGGCGGTGGGGGATAATCATTTGTGAATGTGAACGCGTTCACAAGCGCGCCCTGGTATGCACCGCTTTATGTGGCGCAAAAGGGGCATCGGCGCAGTGCAACGGTGACGTAAGGAGGAAGCGACGTGGAGCTGGCGTTGGCGCCAGAGACACTGGCGCGATGGCAATTCGGCATCACGACCGTCTACCACTTCTTGTTCGTCCCCTTGACGATCTCCCTCGCCGCCCTGGTGGCCGGACTCGAGACCGCATGGGTGCGCACGGGGAAGCAGAAGTACCTCAAGGCCACCAAGTTCTGGGGCAAGCTGTTTCTGATCAACATCGCGATGGGCGTCGTCACCGGCATCGTCCAGGAGTTCCAGTTCGGGATGAACTGGTCCGACTACTCGCGGTTCGTCGGTGACGTCTTCGGTGCCCCGCTGGCCTTCGAGGCGCTGATCGCTTTCTTCTTCGAGTCCACCTTCATCGGTCTGTGGATCTTCGGCTGGGACAAGCTGCCCAAGAAGATCCACTGCTTCTGCATGTGGATGGTCTCGATCGGCACGATCCTGTCGGCGTACTTCATCCTGGCGGCGAACTCCTGGATGCAGCACCCGGTCGGCTACAAGTACAACGCCGCCACCGGACGCGCCGAGCTGACCGACTTCTGGAAGGTGCTGACCCAGGACACCACCCTGGTCGTGGCCTTCCACACGCTGACCGCGGCCTTCCTGACCGGCGGCGCCTTCATGGTCGGCATCGCGGCCTTCCATCTGATGCGCAAGAAGCACATCAAGGTCATGCGCACCTCGCTGCGGCTGGGGCTGGTCACCCTCGTGATCGCCGGCGTGCTGACCGCGATCAGCGGTGACTCGCTCGGCAAGGTCATGTTCCAGCAGCAGCCGATGAAGATGGCCGCCGCCGAGGCGCTGTGGGACAAGGAGGAGCCGGCGCCGTTCTCGGTCTTCGCCTACGGCGATGTCGAAAAGGGCCACAACGACGTGGCCATCGAGATCCCCGGTCTGCTCTCCTTCCTCGCGCACAGCGACTTCACCTCGCCGGTCCCCGGCATCAACGACGTCAACAAGTCCGAGCAGCAGAAGTTCGGGCCCGGTGACTACCGGCCCAACATCCCGGTCGCCTACTGGGGCTTCCGCTGGATGATCGGCTTCGGGATGTCGTCGTTCGCCATCGGGCTCGCCGGACTCTGGCTCACCCGGAAGAAGTTCTGGCTCTCGCCGGGGCTGCGGACGGGGGACGAGGAACCACCCCGTCTCGCGCTCACCAAGAACAAGGTGCTCGGCGCCCGGCTGACCAAGGCGTACTGGTCGCTCGCCTTCGTCACCCTCGGCTTCCCGCTGATCGCCAACTCGTGGGGCTGGATATTCACCGAGATGGGCCGCCAGCCCTGGGTCGTCTACGGCGTGCTGCGCACCTCCGACGCGGTGTCCCCCGGCGTCTCGCAGGGTGAGGTGCTCACCTCGATGATCGTCTTCACCACGCTGTACGCGATCCTCGCCGTGGTCGAGGTCAAGCTGCTGGTGAAGTACATCAAGGCCGGCCCGCAGGAGCTCTCCGACTCCGACCTCAATCCGCCCACCAGGATCGGCGGCGACAGCACGGACGCCGACCGGCCGATGGCCTTCTCGTACTAGGAGGCGACCGTGCAACTCCACGACGTCTGGTTCGTCCTCATCGCCTTCCTCTGGGTCGGGTACTTCTTCCTCGAAGGGTTCGACTTCGGGATCGGCGTCCTCACCAAGCTCCTCGCCCGGGACCGGCGCGAGCGGCGCGTACTGATCAACACCATCGGGCCGGTCTGGGACGGCAACGAGGTCTGGCTGCTCAGCGCGGCCGGGGGTACCTTCGCGGCCTTCCCCGACTGGTACGCCACCCTGTTCTCCGGGTTCTACCTGCCGGTGCTGCTGATCCTCGTCTGCCTGATCCTGCGCGGTGTCGCCTTCGAGTACCGCGTCAAGCGGCCCGAGGAGCGCTGGCAGCGCAACTGGGAGCACGCGATCTTCTGGACCTCGCTGCTGCCCGCGGTGCTGTGGGGCGTCATCTTCGGCAACATCGTGCGCGGCGTGAAGATCAATGCCCACAAGGAGTACGTCGGCAGCCTGCTCGACCTCTTCCACCCCTACGCGCTCCTCGGCGGGCTGGTCACGCTGACGCTGTTCACCTTCCACGGTGCGGTGTTCGCCTCGCTCAAGACCGTCGGTGACATCCGGGAGCGGGCGCGCCGGACGGCCACCGCCGTCGGGCTGATCGCCGCGGTGCTGGTGACCGGGTTCCTCGGCTGGACGCAGGCCGACAAGGGCGACGGCACCAGCCTGATCGTCCTGGTGGTCGCGGTGACCGCGCTGGTCGCGGCGCTGGGAGCCACCAGGCTGGGGCGCGAGGGCTGGGCCTTCGTGTTCTCCGGCGTCACGATCGTGGCCGCCGTCGCGATGCTGTTCCTGACGCTCTTCCCGAACGTCATGCCGTCCACGCTGAACGAGAGCTGGAGCCTGACGGTCGGCAATGCCTCGTCCAGCCCGTACACCCTGAAGATCATGACCTGGGGCACCGGGTTCGCCGCGCCCCTCGTGATGCTCTACCAGGGGTGGACGTACTGGGTCTTCCGCAAGCGCATCGGCACCCAGCACCTCGCCGCCGATGCCCACTAGCCGAGCGGCCGCCCCTCGGGGCGGCCTCGGCAGGAGGGAATGTTTCACGTGAAACCCGTCGACCCGCGCCTGCTCCGTTACGCCCGCGCCACCCGCGGTTTCCTTGTCGCGGTGGTGGTGCTCGGGCTCGCCGGAGCGGGCCTGGTCGTCGGCCAGGCGATGCTGATTGCCGAGATCGTGGTCGGCGCCTTCCAGCACGGTCTCGGTCCCGGCGGCCTGACCACACCGCTGGTCCTGCTCGCCGCGGTCTCCGTCGGACGCGGGCTGGTCTCCTGGCTCACCGAACTGGCCGCCCACCGCGCCGGTGCGGCGGTCAAGTCCGAGCTGCGGATGCGGCTGATCGAGCGGGCGGCGAAGCTCGGGCCCGCCCGGCGCCCGGCCACCACGTCCGAAGGGGCATCACGCGAAGCCGAGTGGCGCACCGGTGAACTCACCAACCTCGCCACCCGCGGTATCGACGCCCTGGACGACTACTTCGCGCGCTATCTGCCGCAGCTGGGGCTGGCGGTCGTGGTCCCGGTCGCGGTGCTCGCCCGGATCGTCACCGGCGACTGGATCTCGGCCGTCACCATCGTGCTCACCCTGCCGCTGATCCCGCTGTTCATGGTCCTGATCGGCTGGGCCACCCAGTCGCGGATGGACCGTCAGTGGCGGCTGCTCGCCCGGCTGTCGGGCCACTTCCTGGATGTCGTGGAGGGGCTGCCCACCCTCAAGGTCTTCGGCCGGGCCAAGGCCCAGGCCGCCTCCATCCGGGAGATCACCGGCACCTACCGCCGGGCGACGCTGCGCACCCTGCGGATCGCCTTTCTCTCCTCCTTCGCCCTGGAACTCCTCGCCACCATCTCCGTCGCGCTGGTCGCGGTCGGCATCGGGATGCGCCTGGTGAAGGGCGAACTCGACCTCTACACCGGCCTGATGGTGCTGGTGCTGGCGCCCGAGGCCTATCTGCCGCTGCGGCAGGTCGGTGCGCAGTACCACGCCGCGGCCGAGGGACTGGCGGCCGCGGAGGAGGTCTTCGCGGTGCTGGAGACACCGCTGCCGGTACCCGGCACCGCACCCGCGCCCGCGGGCACCGCGCTGGCCGTCGAGAACCTGGTCGTCCGCCACCCCGGGCGCACCGCCGACTCGCTCCCCGCCACCTCGTTCGAGGTCCGGCCCGGGGAGACCGTCGCGCTGGTGGGGCCCTCCGGCGCCGGCAAGTCCACGCTGCTGAGCGTGCTGCTGGGCTTCACCGGACCGGCCGGGGGCCGGGCCCTCGTCGACGGGCGGGACATCGCGTCCCTGGACCCCGCGAGCTGGCGGCAGCGGATCGCCTGGGTGCCGCAGCAGCCGCATCTGTTCGCGGGCAGCATCGCCGAGAACGTACGGCTGGCGCGGCCGGACGCGGACGAGGCCGCGGTGCGCGCCGCCCTGGCCGACGCGGGTGCGCTGGACTTCGTCGACGCCCTTCCGGACGGGATGGCGAGCAGGCTCGGCGAGTCCGGTGCCGGGCTCTCCGCCGGGCAGCGCCAGCGCCTCGCGCTCGCCCGCGCCTTCCTCGCCGACCGCCCGATCCTGCTGCTGGACGAGCCCACCGCGAACCTGGACGGCGCCACCGAGGAAGCGGTCGTGGCCGCGGTCCGCCGGCTCGCGGCCGGCCGTACGGTCCTGCTCGTCGTCCACCGGCCGGCGCTGCTGGCGGTGGCGGACCGGGTGGTGCGCCTCCCGGACCCGGCGGCACCGGCAGCAGGGACGGAGCCGGCCGGCGCGGGGGAGGCGCGGCCGCACACCGGTGCCGGAGCGCGCCCGGAAGCCGTGGTGGTCCCCGCTCCCCGGGATCCGGATGCCACCGGGACCGCGGCGCAGGAGACGGCGGGCCCCGCCCGCGGTGCGGCGCTCGCCCGGCTGCGCGGGACGGCCCGCGCCCGTCGGGCCCGGCTGGGTCTGGCGCTGCTGCTGGGGAGCCTCGCGCTGGGCTGCGCGGTGGGCCTGATGGCGACCTCCGGCTGGCTGATCTCGCGTGCGGCACAGCAGCCGCCGGTGCTGTATCTGCTGGTGGCGGTGACCGCGACCCGGGCGTTCGGCATCGGGCGGGCGGTCTTCCGGTACGCCGAGCGGCTGGTCGCCCATGACGCGGTCTTCCGGATGCTCGCCGATGTACGCGTGGCTGTCTTCACGCGGCTGGAGCGGCTGGCGCCGGCCGGGCTCGCGGGGCGCCGGCGCGGCGATCTGCTGTCGCGGCTGGTGGCCGATGTCGACGCGGTGCAGGACTACTTCCTGCGCTGGCTGCTGCCGGTCGGCGCGGCGGTGCTGGTCGGTGCGGGCACGGTCGGCTTCACCGGATGGCTGCTGCCGCAGGCCGGTGCGATCCTCGCCGCCGGGCTGCTGCTCGCGGGCGTCGGGGTGCCGCTGCTCTCGGGCGCCCTGGCCCGGCGGGCGGAGCGTCAGCTGGCGCCGGCGCGCGGACGGCTCGCCACCCGGGTCGTCGAGGTGCTCACCGGAACCGCCGAGTTGACGGTGGCCGGCGCCCTCACGGCCCGTACCGAGGCGGTGCGGCGCGCGGACCGGGACCTGACCGCGCTCGCCGCCCGCTCGGCCGCCGTGGCCGGGACCGGTGCCGGGCTGTCGGCGCTGCTGTGCGGGCTGACGACGGCCGCGGCGGCGGTCGCCGGCGTCCAGGCGGTGCATGCCGGCCGGCTGGCGGGGGTGGCGCTGGCGGTCGTCGTGCTCACCCCGCTCGCCGCGTTCGAGGCGGTTTCGGGGCTGCCGCTCGCGGTGCAGTACCGCCGGCGCACCCGGCACGCCGCCGAGCGGGTCTTCGAGGTGCTGGACGCCCCGGAGCCGGTGCGCGAGCCGGCCGTACCGGCCGACGCTCCCGCGACGCCGTTCCCGCTGGTGGTGCGGGAGCTGACCGCGCGCCACCCGGGGCAGGACCGGCCGGCGCTGGACGGGGTCGGCTTCACCCTGCGGGCCGGACACCGGCTCGCCGTCGTCGGCGCCTCCGGCTCCGGCAAGACCACGCTGGCGCAGGTGCTGCTGCGCTTCCTGGACCAGGAGTCGGGAACGTACACGCTGGCCGACACGGCGGCCCGGGAGATCGACGGCGATGCGGTCCGCCGGCTGGTGGGACTGTGTGCGCAGGACGCGCACCTCTTCGACAGCTCGCTGCGGGAGAACCTCCGGCTCGCCCGCCGGGACCGGTCGGTTCCGGACGGCGCCGACCAGGACCTGTGGGACGTGCTCGGCCGGGTGCGGCTCGCGGACTGGGTGCGCGGGCTGCCCGACGGCCTGGACACCATGGTCGGTGAGCACGGCGCCCGGCTGTCCGGCGGCCAGCGGCAGCGGCTGGCCCTGGCCCGTGCGCTGCTCGCGGACTTCCCGGTGCTCGTCCTGGACGAGCCCGCCGAGCACCTCGATCTGGCCACCGCCGACGCGCTGACCGCCGATCTGCTGGCCGCGACCGAGGGCCGTACGACGGTTTTGATCACCCACCGGCTCACCGGCCTCGACGCGGTCGACGAGGTGCTGGTGCTGGACCGCGGGCGGATCGTGCAGAGCGGAAGCCCGGCCGCGCTGGCCGGGGCCGACGGCCCGTACCGCCGCATGTGGGAGCGCGAACAGGCGGTGGAGGCGGCCTACGGCGCGGCCCAGCCGGTGGCATAGGCGCACGGTCCAGGGAGTTCCCTCCCATACGTGGACTTTCCTCGGAAAAGAGCCGTTATTAGGCTCATGGCATGGCAGCCACTGCGGAACCACCGCTCCCGGACCCGGGGGACCCCGGGAGCGGTGGCGCGGGTACGGTCCCCGACCCCATGGACGCCGCCACCGAGGCCACGCGCAGCCTGCGGGGCCTCTCGCCCGAGCTGACCGCCCGGGTGCCCCAGCTGCTGGAGGCGATGCGGACGGTCGGTGCGGGGCTCGATCTGCACGTCACCCTCGACCGGATCGTGGAGACGGCCGCCGAGATCGCCGACGCCCGCTATGCCGCGATCGGGATCATCGACGAGACCGGCGCCGGGCTCTCGGACTTCGTGACGTACGGCGTGACCACCCGGCAGCACGAGCAGATCGGCGCGCTGCCCGACGGCCACAAGGGCCTGCTCGGCGCGCTCATCCACGATCCCAAGCCGCTGCGCCTCGGAGACCTCACCGAGGACTCCCGCTCGGCCGGGTTCCCGCCCGGGCACCCGCCGATGCGGACGTTCCTGGGGGTGCCGATCCGCGTGCAGGGCGAGATCTTCGGCAACCTCTATCTGACGGAGAAGCGCGGCGGCGCGGACTTCAGCGAGGAAGATCTGCACATGGTGCGGGTGCTGGCCACCGAGGCGGGCATCGCGATCGGCAACACCCGGCTGCATTCGGCGACCCGGCAGCGGGAGCGGTGGATCGACGGTTCCGTGGCCGTGACCACCGAACTCCTGGCCGGCAGCGATGTCGACGACGCGCTCGCGGTGGTCGCCGAGCAGGCCCGGAAACTGGCGGACTCGGCGGCCGGCATCGTGCTGCTGCCCGATGACGAGGGCGGTCTGGAGATCGTCGCGGTGTCGGCGGACGACCCCGCCGGGATCATCGGCACGCAGATCCCCAACGACAGTCCGGTGGTCGAGCAACTCCTCGCCGGGGAGCCGGTGTTCGTGGAGGACTCGGCCAGCGACCCGCGCATGGTCACGGACATCGCGCAGCGCTTCGGCCCCAGCATGATGCTGCCGCTCAAGAGCGGCGGACGGGTCCTCGGCACCCTCGCCACCCCGCGCAGCCGCGGTGCCCGCCCGTTCACCGACGCCGAGCGGACGCTGGCCACCCAGTTCGCGGCGCAGGCCGCGCTGGCGCTGGTGCTGGCCGATGCCCAGCGCGACCGGGAGCGGCTGGCCGTCTACGAGGACCGCGACCGCATCGCCCGTGACCTGCACGACCTCGTCATCCAACGGCTGTTCGCGACGGGCATGATCCTGGAGAGCGCCCAGCGCCGGACGATCGTGCCGGAGGTGGCCCAGGGCGTCGGCAAGGCCGTCGACGAGCTGGACGTCACCATCCAGGAGATCCGCACCGCGATCTTCGCCCTCCAGCAGGGCCCGGCCGAGGCACCGTCCGGGCTGCGGACCCGGGTGCTGCGGGAGATCGGCACCGCCGCCGTACCGCTCGGCTTCCAGCCCTCCGCCTCCTTCGTCGGCGCGGTCGACTCCCGGGTCGGCGAGCTGACCGGCAAGAACCTGATCGCCGCGCTGCGCGAGGCGCTGTCGAACGCCTTCCGGCACGCCCAGGCGTCCCGGATCGAGGTCGTCGTCGACGCCACGATCAGCCTGTCCGACGGCACCGACGGCGTCCGGCTGACCGTCGCCGACGACGGCATCGGCATCCCGGACGGTGGCCGCCGCAGCGGCCTGCGGAACCTCGCCAAGCGCGCGGAGTCGCTGGGCGGCCGCAGTACCTACGGCCCGGGGCTGGGCGAGGACGGGACGGGGACGACGGTGTGGTGGGAGGCGCCGCTGTGAGGGTGCGCGGGGGCGCGCTCCGCGCTGCCGGCGGCCTTCCTTCAGGATCCGCTCGAGGACGACCGCGCCAGGATCCGCTCGATGACGACCGCGACGCCGTCGTCGTTGTTGGACGCGGTGCGGCGCGTCGTGGCGGCCAGCACATCCGGGTGGGCGTTGGCCATGGCGTACGAGGTGCCGGCCCAGGTCAGCATCTCTATGTCGTTCGGCATGTCCCCGAAGGCGACGACCTCCTCCGGGGCGATGCCGCGCTCCGCGCAGCAGTGAGCGAGGGTGCCCGCCTTGCTGACTCCGGGGCCGCTGATCTCCAGGAGGGCGGTGGGGCTGGACCGGGTGAAGGAGGCGAGCCCGCCCGCGACCGTACGGGCCAGCGTGAGGAAGGCGTCGGGATCCAGCTCGGGGTGGTGCGCGAGCAGCTTGATCACCGGCTGGTCGGGGAAGGCGGGGCCCTCGGCGTCACCGGCCGGGCCGTCCTTCCAGGACGCATCCGGGCCCAGCGGGGTGACGAAGTCCTCGGCGAGCAGCTTCTCCGCCGGTGCGACGACCGCGGCCGGATCCAGGAGCAGGGGCGGGTACTGCGGCTCGTAGTGGATCCCGCCGGTGCGTTCCACCGCGAACGAGGTGCCGGGGGCGGCGCCGCGCAGCGCGTCCACGACGGCCAGCGCGACGGTCCGCTCCAGGGGGCTGACCTCGACGATCCGGCCGCCGCGGTGCAGATCGACGACGGCCGCGCCGTTCGCGCAGATCGCCAGGCCGTGGCCGTGCACATGGTCGCTGACCACGCCCATCCAGCGGGCCGGGCGGCCGGTGACGAAGAACACCTCGATGCCGGCCCGCTCGGCGGCGGCGAGCGCGGCGATCGTCCGGTCGGAGACCGTCTTGTCGTCGTGCAGCAAGGTGCCGTCGAGGTCGGTGGCGATCAGCCGGGGCGCAACGGCCGTATCGGGGCACCGGGATGGCGTGGCGGAGGCATCAGTCACGGGGCCATCTTCCCGTACCGCCGTGCACAGGCGGGCGGTGGGTTGCGCGCATGAGCCCCGCGGTGGCCGGGCGGGGCCGCCGAGGCGGATCGTGCGGCACCTCCGGGCGGCCGTACGCTCGGGGGTATGCGACTGAGCACCGTGATACTCCCTGTCCGCCGTTGGTCCCAAGGCGGACAGGAGGTGTGGCAGCGCGCCGAGGAACTGGGCTTCCACGCCGCGTACACCTATGACCACCTCTCGTGGCGCAGCTTCCGCGACCAGGCCTGGTTCGGCGCCCTGCCGACGCTGACCGCGGCCGCGGCGGCGACCTCCCGGCTGCGCCTGGGCACCCTCGTCACCTCGCCGAACTTCCGGCACCCGGTCACGCTCGCCAAGGAACTGATCTCCCTCGACGACATCAGCGACGGCCGGATCACCCTGGGCATCGGCGCCGGCGGCAACGGCTTCGACGCCACCGCGCTGGGCCAGGAGCCCTGGGAGCCGCGGGAACGGGCCGACCGCTTCGCCGAGTTCGTCGGGCTGCTGGACCGGATGCTGAGCCAGGACGTCGTCTCCTACCGGGGCGAGCACTACTCCGCGCACGAGGTGCGCAACATCCCCGGCTGTGTGCAGCGGCCGCGGCTGCCGTTCGCGGTGGCGGCCACCGGGCCGCGCGGGCTGAAGCTGGCGGCCCGGTACGGCCAGGCCTGGGTGACGACCGGCGATCCGAAGGTCTCCAACGGGGGCGGTACGCCCGACGAGTCGCGCGAGGCGATCCGCGGGCAGCTCGAACGGCTCGGGAAGGCCTGCGCCGACCAGGGCCGGGACGGCGCCGAGCTGCAGAAGATCATGCTGACGGGTTTCACCCCGGACCGCCCGCTGGACTCCGTGGACGCCTTTGTCGACTTCGCCGGGCGCCATGCCGAGCTGGGCATCGACGAGCTGGTCCTCCACTGGCCGATCGCCGATTCGGTCTTCGAGGCCGATCCCGCGGTCTTCGAGCGCATCGTCACGGAGGCGCCGGCGCAGCTGGGCGCGGCCCGGTAGACAGGGTTTTTCCGGGACGGCCGGCCCTACGGGGCGGGCCGTCCGACGCGCCCGGTGTTCTCCTGGCCCGACCTTTACTCCGCATATAGCTGCGAAGAGGGAGAATCGGGACAGCGGCGCAGTGTGAGGTACGCGGCGCGCGGTGCGAAGACAGCGCGCGAGCGGGTCGGCACACTGCGCGAAATGCGGCGTGTGGAGGAGCCATGGCACAGACCCGATTCGCCCCGGACCGCGGGCTGACCTCGCGCATGGTCACGACGATGTTCTTCATCGGACTGCTGTACGTGGTCATCGTCGGCGTGCTGGTGGTGCTGCTCAAGGGCGCCTGGGTGGTGGTCCTGCTGATCGCGGGCGGCCTGTTCGTCGCGCAGTTCTGGTTCAGTGACCGGATCGCGGCATTCAGCATGGGGGCACGCGAGGTCACACCGGAGCAGGCGCCCGAGCTGCACGGCGCCGTCGACCGGCTGTGTGCGCTGGCCGATATGCCCAAGCCCCGGGTCGCGATCGCCGAGTCGGATGTGCCGAACGCGTTCGCCACCGGCCGCAACCAGAAGAATTCGATGGTCTGCGCCACGACCGGGCTGCTCAGGCGGCTGGAGCCGGAGGAGCTGGAGGGCGTACTGGCCCATGAGCTCTCGCATGTCGCCCACCGCGATGTCGCGGTGATGACCATCGCCTCGTTCCTCGGCGTGCTGGCCGGGATCATCACCCGCGCCGCCCTGTGGAGCGGTGTCGGCCGCAACAATCGTGACCAGAACGCGGCCATCGCCGTACTCATCGTCACCGCCGTCAGCGTGGCGGTCTACGCGATCAGCTTCCTGCTGACCCGGCTGCTGTCCCGTTACCGCGAGCTGTCCGCCGACCGGGCCGCCGCGCTGCTGACCGGCCGTCCGTCGGCGCTGGCCGCCGCGCTCACCAAGGTCACCGGCCAGATCGCGCGGATCCCGACCGAGGATCTGCGCAAGGACCAGGCGTTCAACGCCTTCTACTTCGCCCCGGCGTTCAACAAGGAGAGCTTCAACCGGCTGCTGTCCTCGCACCCGACGCTGGAACAGCGGCTGGACCAGCTGGGCCGGATCGCGGCGGAGCTGGGACGGCCGTGACGCACGGTGCCGCCCGTAACGAGCAAGGAGTACCCCGCGCATGGGATTTCTGGACGCCATCCTCGGCCGCAGCAAGCCGGTACGCCCCGATCTCGACCAGCTCTTCGCGCTGCCGTCCGCCGCGGTGACGCTCCAGGCCGCGGCCGGATTTGAGCCCACCGGCCTGGGGTCGGTGTGTTTCGCGAGCGTCGAGGGCGGGGCGTTCTCGCGCATCCAGGAGGAAGCGCAGGCCCTGCTGGACGGCTCGGTGGAGTTCTCCCAGGACGCGTACGGCTACTCATGGCTGCTCGCACGGCACCCGGCGGAGGATGTGGCGGGCCTGGTCAATGACCTGCACGCGGTCAACACCTCGCTGGAGGAGGCGGGTTTCGGCCCGCAGCTGCTGTGTTCGCTGCTCGGCTTCCGCGATGAACGGCAGCGGCCGCTGGCGCTGGTCTACCTCTACAAGCGCGGCACGTTCTACCCCTTCGCCCCCAAGCCGGGCGCCGGCGAGAAGCGCGACAACCCGCTCGAACTCCAGATGCGGGCGATGCTCGGGGACGATCTGACGATCGAGCAGGACCTGTCGCGGTGGTTTCCGGTGTGGGGCGCGCCGGGGCTCTGAGCCGGCCGCGGGCACGGGGCGGTGGCGTGTGCCCCCGGGGCGGCGGGCCCGCCCCGGCTCCACCGGGTCAGCCGGGGAAACCGAGGTATGCGGCCGGTACCCGGTCGGTGAGCCAGACGCCGTTGGCGCTGATCTGGAAGACATGGCCCGCCCGGTGCATCGCGGCCGCGTCGACGGTCAGCACCACGGGCGTGCCGCGCCGCGCGCCCACTCGGCTCGCGGTCTCCGGGTCGGGCGAGAGATGCACGGCGTGCCGCGCCATCGGCCGCAGTCCCTCGGCGCGGATCGCGGCCAGATGGCGGTCCACCGTGCCGTGGAAGAGCCGGCCGGGTGGTACGGCCGGCGGCAGATCGAGCTCGACGCGCACGGAGTGGCCCTGCTGGGCGCGGATCCGGTCGCCCTCGATGACGTACCGCTGCTTGTCGTTGTCGGCGACCACCTGCTCCAACTCCGCCCGGGAGAAGCGGAATCCATGCCGCGCGGCCGCCGTCATCAGCGTGTCCACGGGCACCCAGCCCTGGGCGTCGAGGCTGATACCGATCCGTTCCGGCGCATGGCGCAGATGCTTCGCCAGGTACTTCGAGAGGCGCACGGAGCGCTGGTTGTCCATGCCTCCAGGGTGGCGCGGCGCGCGCCCGGCGGCACCTGAATTCCGGGCCGGCGGCCTAGCGGTGCGGAGATCTTGAGGCGTGGTGGCCCTGCGGCGCGGAGATCTTGAGGCCCGGCGGGGACGGCCGACGGGCGTCAGTCCCCCGCGGTCCGGCCTGCCCCGTCCTGCCGACTTTCCTCCTGCGGCCCGCTCGGCTCATGCTTCCGCCTCGCGAGGTCGCTCGCCTTTCTCGCCTTTGCGCTGTCGACCTCTTCGGCCGCCCACCGCGCCCACTCCTCCTGGGTCGCCGACATCCGCAGGCCGTACTCCAGCGCGATCCGCCCGTAGACCGAAATCATTTCCTCGTCCCACTGGGCCGTCTCGTCGAGATGCTCGAGCTCGGCGCGAAGGCGCGCGGCGCGCTCGGCCTGATGCAGGAGGTAGGTCTGCGCCTCGAGCGGCGTGACGATGCCGAGGAAGAAGATGCGCAGCAGGCCGTCATGGCGCTGCTGGCCCGTGGGTTCGACATCGACGAGCCAGCGGCGCAGCTCCGCCAGGCCGTCATCGGTGATCGCGTACTCCTTGCGGCCGCGGGGGCCGTGGGCCGCGACCTCGGCGAGACCGGCCGTCGTGAGCTTGGTGAGCTCGCCGTAGACCTGACTCTGTGTGGCGGGCCAGACATTCGACAGTGACGCGTTGAACAGCTTCATCAGGTCGTATCCGCTGGCCGGGGATTCGGCCAGCAGGCCCAGCACGGCATGTTTCAGGCTCATGGTCCGCACTTTACCTTCCACTGTTGACATGTCAAAGGTGGACCTTCTACCTTCGACATGTCGAGAATGGAATGTGCCGCGCGGGGCGGCGGCTCGTCGGCGCGTGGAGCGCCGGCGGGTGACGGTGACGAGGGGGAACCATGAACTATCTGCGGGGCTTCATTCCTTGGCTGGTCTTCGCGGGCGTGTCCTCGGCCGGCTGGCAGTGGGGTGCGCTCGCCGGTCTGGTGACGGCCGTGGTGCTGCTCCTCGCCGACCGTGCGGCCGGCCTCGCGCTCGAACACCGACTGCTGGAGTACGGCACGATCGTGTTCTTCGCAGCCCTCGGGATACTGGCCTTCACCCAGCCCGACAGCGGTCTGAAGAGCTACGGCAGCGCCCTCTCGATGGGCTGGCTGGCGCTGATCGCCTGGGTGTCGATCGCCGTGCGGCGGCCCTTCACCCTGGGGTTCGCGCGGCGGATGGCCCCGCCGGAGGTCTGGGACTCTCCGCTGTTCCGCCGCATCAATGTCGTGCTCACCACCGCCTGGGCGTCGTCCTTCACTCTCACCGCGATCGCCCAGGCCGCCATCTCCGCCCTCGGGTGGAGCGTGGTCGTCTCGATCCTCATCCAGCTCGCCGGATTCATTCTTCCCGTCCGCTTCACCGCCGCCTATCCGGAGCGGGCCCGAGCCCGCTTCCTTCAGGAGTCCGGTACGCGGACCGACATCCAGGGAGGCCTGGCCTCATGACCACCACATCCCCGACCACCGCATCCGCATCCGACGCTCCGGCACCGCACATGGCGGGCAACTTCGCCCCGGTGACGGAGGAGCTGACCGCCTACGACCTCCCGGTCACGGGCACGATCCCGCCCGAACTCACCGGCTGGTTCCTGCGCAACGGCCCCAACCCGCGGGACGCCGCCACTCCGCACTGGTTCTTCGGCGACGGCATGGTCCACGGCCTGCGCCTGGAGGGCGGCCGGGCCGTCTCCTACCGCAACCGCTGGGTACGCACCGCCACCTTCACCGAGGGCGCGCGGTCGGTGGACGCACAGGGCCGCCGGAATCTGGCGGCGGGCGTGGCCAACACCCATGTCGTCCGCCATGCCGGACGCACCCTCGCCCTGGTCGAGTCGTCGTTCCCCTACGAGATCGACTGCCGCCCCGGCCATGAGCTGGAGACCATCGGCGTCCATGACTTCGGAGGCCGGCTCACCACCGCCGTGACCGCCCACCCCAAGACCTGTCCGGTCACCGGTGAGCTGCACTTCTTCGGCTACGGCGGCCCCACCCCGCCCTATCTCACCTACCACCGTGCGGATGCCTCGGGAGAGTTGGTGCTCAGCCGGCCCATCGATGTCCCGGGGCCGACGATGATGCACGACTTCCATCTCACCGCGCGCCATGTCGTCTTCATGGACCTCCCGGTCGTCTTCGACCGCAGTCGCCCCGGCATGCCGTATCGCTGGGACCCCGAGTACGGCGCACGGCTCGGTGTGCTGCGCCGCGACGATCCCCGGGGTGAGGTCCGCTGGCTGCCCATCGACCCCTGCTATGTCTTCCACGCCCTGAACGCCCACGACGAGGGCGACCGGCGCATCGTGCTCCATGTGGCCCGCTATGCGGAATTCGACGAGGGGACCCCGGCCCATCTCTGGCGCTGGACGATCGATCTCGTCACCGGCACCGTCAGCGAGGAACAACTCGACGACCGCTTCTGCGAGTTCCCCAGGGTGGACGACCGACTCGCCGGGCAACCGGCCCGCTTCGGTCATGCCACCACCGCAGAGCTGCCGGGCAGCGGTCCGATACCCGGTGCCCTGCTCCGCTACGACCTGCAGACGGGCGCGGTCGTCCGGCATGACTTCGGTCCCGGGCGCACTCCGGGCGAGGCGGTCTTCGCCCCGGCCGATGGCCGTCCGGGAGGGCCCGGCTGGCTGATCACCTATGTCTACGACGCGTCCACCGATACCAGCGATCTCGTCGTACTCGACACGGAGGACATATCCGCCGACCCGGTTGCCACGGTCCATCTCCCCCAGCGGGTGCCCTATGGATTCCATGGCAACTGGCTCCCGGATCCTGCCAGTTGACGCTACTGACGGGCGCGGAGGGGCCCGCGCCCGGCTGAACCTTGACAACTCCAAAGGGGTACGACGGGCGGGTCAGGGGCCTCGGGCTGGGGGCTGCGGGCTGCGGGCTGCGGACGGTGTGGGCCGGCGGACGGAGGTTCTGACGAGTGCGGGGTCAGGGCCCGCCCGGGCGACCCCGGTCGTCCTCCTCGGCGGTCGGGCGGTCCGTCCGGTGGGAGGCGGCGGTGCCGGCCGGTGTGCCCGCCGGTGCGGGTCCGCTTCCGCCTGCCGCCAGGGCGTCCATCGTGCGGGCATGGACCTCCCGCTGTGCGGCGGAGGCGATGAAGGCCGCCGTGTTCTCCGGGCCCACCAGCGCCCGTACGGCCCGCACGGCGTCGGCGGGGAGCGGCACCGCCTCGGAGGCTGCCGTCGGGTCGGTCGCAGGACGGGGGTCCGAGACCGGCCCGACGGTTGCCGGCGGTGCGGTGGCGGCCCGTGGCCGGGGGACACCCACGGGGCCCTCGGCCGACCCGGCTACCGTTTTGGCTGGCCCGGCCCCCGCCCCGGCCGCTGTTCCGGCCTCCGCTCCGGCCGTTCCCGCTGCCACCCCGTGCGGTCCGTGTGCCTCCGCGGGGCGGGCGTCGCTGAGGTGGTGACGCAGGTACTGGGTGGCCAGGGTGCGCATGGCGCGGGCGAGTTCGGCGTCGACGGTCTGCTGGGCCAGGGGGCGCAGCCGGCGTACCAGGGCGGCGGCTTCCGCTGCCTCGGTCCCGGTGGGCGGGTGGTCCAGGAACGGCTGGAAGACATGCTCGGTGGTGAAGTCCAGGAACCGTGCGGCGATGTGCTCGACCTGGCCGCGCACCTCCCGCAGATGACCGGAGATCGCGAGGAGCGGGACGCCGGCCGAATACAGTTCGGCGGCGACGGCGAGTTCCTGCGGGCTGGGAACGAGGAATGCGTCGTCCCGGCCGGGAACCCGTTCCAGGACGCCCAGTTCGACGGCCTCGGCGATCGCCGTCTCGTCGGAGGTGCCCCCGAAGGCGGCGTCCAGTTCGGCGCGGGAGAGACGGGCGGGCTCCTCGTCGGTCCACGGCCCGTCGATCTCGGTGACCAGGCCCAGGACCCCGCCGAGGTCGAGGCCCGCGTCCCAGGCCTGGAGGAGTTCCTTGATGCTGGCCAGGGTGTAGCCGCGGTCGAGCAGACCGGCGATCTGGTGCAGCCGCGCCAGATGGGCGTCGCCGTAGACATTGGCCCGGCCGCGGCGTTCCGGGCGGGGGAGCAGCCCGCGGTCCTGATACGCACGGATCGTGCGGACCGTGGCGCCGCTGAGGTGGGCCAGGTCCTCGATACGGTATTCGGCCGGCTGCGCCTGCTCGGTCATGCGGTTGCTCCTCACACCATGGCCGCGCGCTACGGGAGAGCCGCTCGGCCCACCGCACCCGCCGCGGCCCGTGCCGCCGGGGAGGAGGCCAGATAGGCGACGGCCGTGCGCAGCGACCCTTCCTGCGAGGGATGGTACGACCGTCGCAGATACCGCGGTATCGCCGCTCCCAGCTCACGCCAGGTGGGCAGCAGCCCCTTGTGGACGGCGCGGCGGTGCGCGCGCAGCGAGTAGCGGGAGGGGGCGGCCAGCTGCGGGTCGTGCCGCAGGAGGTAGGCGGCGCCCCAGCCCCAGAGATAGAGCAGCACGGGGGCGGTCATGGCCATGCCCAGGACACGGCGGAGATAACGGCCGGGGTCCTCGCCACCGGTGTGCTGGTACATGTCGAAGGCGACCGCGCGATGCTCGACCTCCTCCGCGCCGTGCCAGCGCAGCAGATCGAGCATGACCGGGTCGGGCCCGGCGCGGTCGAGGCCCTCGGCGTGCAGCACCCAGTCGCCGAGCACCGCGGTGAACTGTTCGATGGCGGCGATCACGGAGAGCCGGAAGCGCAGCCACTCCCGGTCGGTGACCGGAATGCCGGAGGGAGGCTTCTCGCCCAGGAGGCGGGCGAAGAGGGAATCGATGTGCCGGGTGTAGGGGGCGGTGTCCAGGCCCTGGTGGGCCAGGTGGTCGAGCACGGTGGAGTGCTGGACGCTGTGGGTGGCCTCCTGGCCCATGAAGCCCTTGACGTCCGTGCGGAGTTGCTCGTCCCGGACCAGCGGCAGGGCTTCCTTGAAGACCTTGACGAACCATCGTTCGCCCGCCGGCAGCAGCAGGTGCAGCACATTGATGACGTGGGTGGCGGTGGGCTCGTCCGGTATCCACACCAGCGGCGTGGCCTGCCAGTCGAACGAGACCCGCCGCGGCGCGATGGGGCGGGGCTCCTGGGGGTGCGACGGGAAGTCCGGGGTGCTCATGCGGTGTGCTCCTGGGGTGCTCGGTTCTTTTGGCCACCGGCGGTTCTCCTGGCCGGTTATCCCGGCTCCTGGCCGGTTGTCCCGGCTCCCGGCGGGGGCGCCAGGCCCCCCGGGGCCGGGCGGTCGCTGCTCCGGCCGGCCCGGCCAGTGCCGTGCCGGCGTCGTGCCGGGGCCATGCGAGGCGTCTGTGGCTCTGTGCGTGTGGCCATGTGGCCGGTGTGTGGCCGTGCGTGGCTGTGTGTGGCCGCGTGGCGCCATGCCCGGCGGCCACACAACGGCCGGTACCCGGTGCTACAACCGCGGCTCGAAGCGGGCGAAGGCGCGTAGCAGGCGCGGGGCGAAGCGGGACAGCAGATGGGCGCCGCGTGCTTCGGGGGTGACCGGCACCACCGCCTGGTTGTGGACGACCGCACGCAGGATGGCGTCGGCGACCTTCTCCGGCGGGTAGTTGCGCCGCCGGTACTTCCGCGCGGCCGAGTCCTGGCGACGCTTCTCCTCGTCGGCCGGGACCCCGGTGAAGCGGGCGGTGTTGGTGATGGCGGTGTTGATCAGCCCCGGGCAGATGGCCGTGACGCCGATGCCCTGCCCTGCCAGCTCGGCGCGCAGACACTCGCTGAGCATCAGGACGGCCGCCTTGGACGTGCTGTAGGCGGGCAGCAGCTTCGACGGCAGGAAGGCCGCGGCCGAGGCGGTGTTGACGATGTGGCCGCCCTGGCCGCGGTCCGCCATCCGCCTGCCGAAGACCCGGCAGCCGTGGATGACCCCCCAGAGGTTCACGTCCAGGACCTTCTTCCAGTCCTCGGTGGCGGTCTGGAGGAAGGAGCCGGCCAGCCCGATGCCGGCGTTGTTCACCAGCACGTCGACCGTGCCGTACTCCGCGTGGACCCGGTCGGCGAGCTTCTCCATCGCCGTCTCGTCCGCGACGTCGACGACCTCCGCCCAGGCCTGGGGTGCGCCGATCAGCCGGGACATCTCCGCGGTCCGTGCCGCGCCCTCCGAGTCCCGGTCGACGGCGATGATCCGCGCGCCGGCCTCCGCGAAGGCGAACGCCGTCGCCCGGCCGATGCCGCTGGCCGCGCCGGTCACCAGCACCAGCTGTCCGCCGAACCGGTCGGCGTGCGGCCCGGACGCCACGACCCGCTTCGCCGGATCACCCTCCTCCTTGGCGGTGATGAACGCACCGAGCCAGGACACCAGTTGGTCCGGACGGGTGCGCGGTACCCAGTGCTTGGCCGGCAGGGTGCGGCGCACCAGCTGGGGAGCCCACTGCTCCAGGTCGTCATAGAGCCGCTCGGAGAGGAAGGCGTCGCCGGTGGGGGTGATCAGCTGGACCGGGCAGTGCGCATAGGCGTCGCTGCGCGGGCGGCGGAGCCGGGGGAGCACATTGTCGCGGTAGAGCCAGGCGCCATGCGCCGCGTCCCTCGGCAGCGAGGCGGTGGGGTAGTCCCCGGCAGGCACCTTCTCCATCCGCTGCAGGATCTGCGGCCAGCGCTTGCCGAGCGGGCCCTTCCACGCCAGTTCGGGCAGCACGGGGGTGTGCAGCATGCCGACGTACCAGGACTTGGCGCTCTGGTGGAGCAGCTGGGCGGCGCGCCGGGGGGTGGGGCGCGTCATCCGCTTCTTGATCCAGTGGCCGAAGTGGTCCAGGGACGGGCCCGACATGGAGGTGAAGGAGGCGATCCGGCCCTCCGTACGCCGCACCGTGGCGAACTCCCAGCCCTGTACCGAGCCCCAGTCGTGGCCGACGAGATGGACCGGGCGGCCGGGGCTGACGGCGTCGGCGACGGCCAGGAAGTCGTCCGTCAGCTTTTCCAGGGTGAAGCCGCCCCGCAGCGGCCGCGGGGCCGTGGACCGGCCGCAGCCCCGGACGTCGTAGAGCACCACATGGAAGCGGCCGGCCAGCCCGCGGGCGACCTCGGACCACACCTCCTTGCTGTCGGGATAGCCGTGCACCAGCAGCACCGTGGGCTGCTCCGGATCCCCCAGCTCCGCGACGCACAGTTCGATACCGCCGGTCCGCACCCGTCGCTCCCGCGCCCCCGCGATCCCCGCACCGGCACCGGTCCCGCGGCCCGCCCCGTCCCGCTGCACCCGGCTCATCCCCTGCCCCCGCACAGCGCCCCGTCGCCCACCCCTCGCCCGGCCGGGCCCCTCCGCCTGCCGACGCCGCCTGCCCCGCCCATGCCCGCTTTCCTGTCCCCGATCTTCCCCATACCCGTGCCCCTCTCCTTGCCCCTGCCGGTTTCCCTGCCCCTGCCCGTCCCCATTCCCCGGCCCCTCTCCACGCTCCGGCGGCTCTCCATGCCCCTGTCCCCCTCCACGTCCCCGTCCCGTGTTCACGCGGCCTTCTCCTCCTGCCAGCGCCGCACATGCGGCAGATCGCCGTCCAGCCAAAAGGCGCTTTCCTGGGGGTCCGCCGAGTCCGTCACGACCAGGATTTCCTCGAACTTCGCGCCGGTGCCCCGGAATCCGAGGTGGGGTTCGACCGCCCACAGCCCCGGCGTCGGCGGGTGATCGGAGAAGCGGTACGGGCTCCACAGCGGGGACCAGCCGTCACGGTGGCCGTGCAGCGCATCGGAGGCGAGTCCCCGCAGGGAGCGGGCGCCGAACCCGAAGAGGGTGGGGGACCAGCGGTGCTGCCCGACCCGGTCGATCTTGTGCGCGATCACGCCGAAGGGGTAGGCGCGGTGGCGGTTGGCATAGCCCTGCCGCACCATCAGCCGGTCGACGTCCTCGTAGATCTCCCGCAGCGACCGACGCTCGCGCACCTCGCGCAGGATCAGGTCCCGGTGTGCTTCGAGGTCGGCGAGGAGCCGGTCGTGCACGGGGTTGAGGCCCAGACAGCCCGAGTAGCCGATGTCGGCGGTGAACCCCTGGTGGACCGGGGCCATGTCGAGGATGAAGGGCATCCCGGGCTCCAGCGCACGGTGGGTGGGGAAGAACTGCAGCGGCACCCGGAAGTTGACGAAGGCGGTGCGGTCACCGAACCACGCGAACGGCAGATGGAACCAGTCCCGTACACCGCGCTCGCGCAGCCACTCGCGCTGCATCCGCGCCGCCGTACGCTCGGTGACCCCGGGCCTGAGCTGTGCGGCCACCGCCTCCGCACAGGCATAGGCGAGCCGTTGGACCTCTCTGAACCCCCTCAGCCCGGCGCTGAGTTCCGTGGCTTCCCGTGCGGTCGCTGTGGTGACCGATGCCATCGCCAACCGTCCCGTCCCTGAGCAGTTTCATCGCGGTACGTGCTCGTAACTTGACACCGATGAATGTGACAATGACCGGCGGCTGCGTCAAGGGGGGCGGGTGCGGGCACCGCGCCCCCGACGCCGGGGGAGCTCCCAGAAGGAGACCCCTACGGGCATGTACTACCGCAGGGGGAGAGAGATCCCATCGTCTGGGCTGACGACCGGTGTGGCGGGCGCCACTACCGTCTAGGACGTGACTGTGATCGTGACCGAAAGCCTGAGCAAGCGGTTCCCGCGGGTGACCGCCTTGGACCGGCTCTCCGTTGACATCGCCCCCGGCGTAACGGGCCTGGTGGGTGCCAACGGCGCCGGTAAGTCCACCCTGATCAAGATTCTTCTGGGACTGGCCCCGGCCACCGAGGGGAGTGCGCATGTCCTCGGCCTGGACGTGACCAAGGACGGCAGCACCATCCGTGAACGGGTCGGCTACATGCCCGAACACGACTGTCTGCCGCCCGACGTCTCGGCCACCGAATTCGTCGTGCACATGGCCCGGATGTCCGGCCTGCCGCCGACCGCCGCCCGCGAGCGCACCGCGGACACCCTGCGCCACGTCGGCCTCTACGAGGAGCGCTACCGCCCCATCGGCGGCTATTCGACGGGCATGAAGCAGCGGGTGAAACTGGCCCAGGCACTGGTCCACGACCCGCAGCTGGTCTTCCTCGACGAGCCCACCAACGGCCTCGACCCGGCCGGGCGGGACGAGATGCTCGGTCTGATCCAGCGCGTCCACCGCGACTTCGGGATCTCCGTCCTGGTGACCTCCCACCTCCTCGGAGAGCTGGAGCGCACCTGTGATCATGTCGTCGTCATCGATGGCGGCAAACTCCTGCGCTCCTCCTCGACCGATGAGTTCACGCAGGTCACGGCCTCGCTGGCGGTCGAGGTCACGGACACCGACGCCCATCCGGACGGCACCGGAGCGCTGCGCACGGCCCTGGCCGCCGCCGGCGTCGCGGTGACCACCGCCGCCGGCGGCTCCGAGAGCCTCGCCTCCTCCGGCCACCTCCTGTATGTGGAGGCGGCCGGCGAGGAGACCTACGACCTGGTGCGGGACACCCTCGCCGGGCTCGGGCTGGGCCTGGTGCGGATGGAACAGCGCCGCCACCAGATCGCCGAGGTCTTCCGTGACGCGGACGCGGCGCAGGCCACCCCCGCCCCCGCGGGCGCCCCGCGCGCCCCGCACGCCACCCAGGACGGAGGCGCCCACGATGTCGCCTGAGCCCACGACGCCCCAGTCCGCGACCTCCCAGCCCGCGGCACCCCCGTCCGCGACGTCCGTAGCCGGTGCGCCGGGCGGCGCCCATATCCACAACATCGGCTACCGCCACTACGACGGCCCCGCCTGGGCCGCGCCTATGCCCGCCGGTCGCTCTTCTCACAGAGCCTGCGCGGCGCCTACGGTCTGGGCCGTTCGGCCAAGAGCAAGGTGCTGCCGATGCTGCTCTTCGCCGTGATGTGCCTGCCCGCCGCGATCATGGTCGCGGTGGCGGTGTTCACCAAGGCCGGCAAGCTCCCGGTCGGTTACTCCGGCTATGCCGTCTACCTCCAGGCGGTCATCGGCCTCTATCTGGCGTCCCAGGCGCCGCAGTCGGTCTCCCGCGATCTGCGCTTCCGGTCCATACCGCTGTACTTCTCCCGCCCCATCGAGCGGGGCGACTACGTGGCATCGAAGTTCGCGGCCATGGCCGCCGCCCTGTTCGCCCTCACCACCGCCCCCCTGCTGGTGCTCTACGCCGGAGCGCTGCTGGCGAAGATGGACTTCCTCGACCAGACCAAGGGGCTGGCACAGGGACTGGTCTCCGTGGTGCTGCTCTCGCTGCTGTTCGCCGGGATCGGCCTGGTCGTCTCCGCGGTCACCCCGCGGCGCGGCTTCGGCGTCGCCGCCGTGATCGCCGTCCTGACCATTCCGTACGGCGCGGTGAGCGCGCTCCAGGGGATCGCCCACATCCAGGGCAACGACTCCGCCGCCGGCTGGCTGGGGCTGTTCTCCCCCATCACCCTGATCGACGGGGTGCAGTCGGTGTTCCTCGGGGGCACCAGCTCCTTCCCCGACGGCATAGCGCCCTCGACCGGCGTCGGATTCGTCTATCTCCTCGTCACGCTCTCGGTCATCGCCGGCTGCTATGCCCTGCTGCTGCGCCGCTACCGGAAGGCCGGGCTGTGATGCCCGCCCGCCGCAGGCCCGCCCGCCGCCGGCCGGGCGGCGCCCCCGGCCCCACCACGACCCTCCGAAGGAACGGGCCGCGCCCATGACGCACCTCTCGATCGACCATGTCTCGCGCTGGTTCGGCAACGTCGTCGCCGTCAACGACATCACGATGTCCATCGGCCCCGGCGTGACCGGCCTGCTCGGCCCCAACGGCGCCGGCAAGTCC
This sequence comes from Streptomyces sp. NBC_01454, assembly GCF_036227565.1. Classification (NCBI taxonomy): domain Bacteria; kingdom Bacillati; phylum Actinomycetota; class Actinomycetes; order Kitasatosporales; family Streptomycetaceae; genus Streptomyces; species Streptomyces sp. NBC_01454. Next base: position 3,977,009 of record NZ_CP109460.1, on the reverse strand, counting down.
ACCCTCATCAACATGATGGGCGGCTTCCTCGCGCCCTCCAACGGAACCGTCACCCTCGACGGCGCCACGATCTGGCGCAACGCCGGCATCTACCGCCACATCGGCATCGTCCCGGAGCGCGAGGCGATGTACGACTTCCTCACCGGGCGCGAATTCGTCGTCGCCAACGCCGAGTTGCACGGCCTGGGCCGGGCGGAGGCGGCCAGGGCGCTGGCCACCGTCGAGATGGAGTACGCCCAGGACCGCAAGATCTCGACCTACAGCAAGGGCATGCGCCAGCGCGTGAAGATGGCGTCCGCGCTGGTCCACGATCCGTCCGTGCTGCTGCTCGACGAGCCGTTCAACGGCATGGACCCGCGCCAGCGGATGCAGCTGATGGAGCTGCTGCGGCAGATGGGCGACCAGGGCCGGACGGTCCTGTTCTCCTCGCACATCCTCGAAGAGGTCGAGCAACTCGCCTCCCACATCGAGGTGGTGGTGGCCGGACGGCACGCCGCGTCCGGCGACTTCCGCAAGATCCGCCGCCTGATGACGGACCGCCCGCACCGCTACCTCATCCGGTCCGACAACGACCGGGCGCTGGCCGGTGCCCTGATCGCCGACCCCTCGACGGCCGGGATCGAGGTGGATCTCGCCGAAGGCGCCCTGCGCGTCCAGGCGGTCGACTTCGGGCGCTTCACCGCACTCCTGCCGCGGGTCGCCCGCGATCACGGCATCCGCCTGCTGACGGTCTCTCCCTCCGACGAGTCGCTGGAATCCGTCTTCTCCTACCTCGTAGCGGCCTGAGGCCTGAAAGGAGCCCTGACGCATGTCCACGACCACTCCGACGGCCTCGCCCGCGCCCCCGCGCGCGCCCAAGGCCGCACTGTTCCACCCGACCGTCGCCCGGCTCACCTACCGCGCCCTGCTCGGCCGGCGGCGCGCCCTGATCCTCTTCGCCCTGCCCACCCTGCTGGTGGTGCTCGCCATCGCCGTCCGTGCGCTGGCCAGCGCGGACGACTCCACCGCCGGCGGCATCCTGGGCGGCTTCGCGCTCGGCACGATGGTGCCGCTGATCGGCGTCATCGCCGGTACGGGCGCGATCGGTCCGGAGATCGACGACGGCTCGGTGGTCTATCTCCTGGCCAAGCCGGTGCCCCGGCCGACGATCATCTTCACCAAGCTCCTCGTCGCGATCGGCGTCACGGTCGCCTTCTCCGCCCTGCCGGTCCTGCTCGCCGGCTTCCTCCTCAACGGCAACAGCCAGCAGATGGCCGTGGGGTACGCGGTGGCGGCGGCGATCGCCTCGGTCGCCTACAGCGCCCTCTTCCTCCTCTTCGGCACGCTCACCCGGCACGCCGTGGTGTTCGGCCTGGTCTACGCCCTGGTCTGGGAAGCGCTCATGGGGACGCTCATCCCGGGCGCGAAGACCCTCAGCATCCAGCAGTGGGCGCTGGCCGTCGGCCAGCGGGTGGCCGCGGAGGGCGCGATCACCTCGGACGTCGGACTGCCCGCCGCCATCTGCCTGCTGGTCGGCGTCACGGCCGTCGCCACCTGGTACGCCGGCCGCCGTCTGAAGGCGCACACCCTGGCGGGCGAGGAGTAACCCCCTCCGGGCGGCCGGGCCCGCGGGGCGGCAGGACGGAACTCGTCCCTGCCGCCCCGCGGGCCCGTCGGCGTCGGGACGTCACGGACCCGGCCTAAGCCCCGCCGCCGCTCGCCGCGCCGCCGCTCGCCGCGCCCCTGTGCCGGCGGTTGAACTCCTGAACGTTCCTCAGATGCCGCTGGTAGTCGGCGGTGAAGCGGGTGTCGCCCGGTGTGACCGTGACGAAGTAGAGCCAGTCACCGGCGGGCGGTGCCCCGGCCGCCCTCAGCGCGTCCGCCCCGGGACTGTCGATCGGCGTCGGCGGCAGGCCCTGCTTCCGGTAGGTGTTGTACGGGCTGTCGATCCTGGTGTCGGCGTGGCTGGTGCGCAGCGTGCTGCGGCCGAGCGCGTAATTGAGCGTCGAATCCATCTGCAGCGGCATGTGGTGGTCGAGCCGGTTGGTGATGACCCGGGCCACCTTGCCCATATCGGCGGGCCGGTCCGCCTCGGCCTGCACGATGCTGGCGAGGACCACCGTCCGGTAGGAGGAGACGCCGTCGTCGGCGAGGTGCCTTCTGGCGGTGCTGACCATGTAGGTGAGCAGCGACGCCGGAGTGGTGTCCGAGCGGAGCGGATAGGTCGCCGGGAAGAGGTAGCCCTCGGGATTGCCGTGTGCGTCGTCCGGCAGCGCGAGGTGCGCGCTCCTGGCGGCCTTCGCCGTGGAACCCGCGGGCAGCTTCAGGGCCTTGTCGGCGGCGGCGTAGATCTGGCCGGCCCGCTGCCCCTCCGGGACCGTCAGGGTCCCCACGGCCTGCCGCCCGCGCAGCCACCGGGCCAGCAGCAGGACACCCAGAACGAGCAGGACGAGCAGGACGAGCAGGGCGGCCGCAAGAAGGAGCCGGCCACGACGGGAGGACCGCGGTCCCGGTCGGCGATCGGTGTGCTGAACCTCGCTCATGGGGGCACGGTAGGACACCGTCCACACCATGCGGTGCCCACCACGAAACGGGGCCCAGGAGATCTCCGGGGCCCCGCCCCCTGCGCCCCCCGGCGCCCGCTTCCCTCCCCGTACGCGCTACTTGCCGTTCCCCTCCCCGATCCGCCGGTCCCGTCCCGCGCCCGCGCCCAGCAGCGCCAGGCCGGCGCAGACCACGAGCAGCAGGACCAGGGGGACACTCCAGCCGCCGGTGACCTGGTGGACGGCGCCGAGGACCAGGGGCCCGGCGGCGGCGAGGAGGTAGCCGCCGGTCTGGGCCATGCCGGAGAGCCGGGCGGCGGTGTGGGCGTCACCGGAGCGCAGCACCATCATCGTCAGGGCCAGGCCCAGCGCACCGCCCTGTCCGACGCCGAGCAGCGCGGCCCACAGCCAGGCGCCGGCCACCGGTGCCAGCAGCAGACCGGTGACGCCGCAGGCCATCAGCGCGGACACCGCCACACCCAGCAGGCGCTGACGCCGCATCCGCCCCGCGAGCACCGGCACCACGAACGAACCGGCCATCTGCAGCAGGGTGCTGAAGGCGAAGACCAGCCCCGCCTCGCTCTTGGCCATGCCGTGGTCGGTGAAGATCGTCGGCATCCAGGCGATGCTCACGTACGCGATCAGCGACTGCGAGCCCATGAAGAGCGTGACCTGCCAGGCCAGCGGGGAACGGCTCAGCTTCGGCCCGGCCGCGGCGTGGTGCGCCGGGGTGGCCGCGGGCGCGCCGTGCCGGCTGCCCCACCGGACGAGCAGGGCCTGCGGGATCCAGACGACCGCGGCGACGGCGGCCAGCAGCGACCAGGAGACCAGCGAACCCTGCCAGCTGCCGAGCGCATCCTCCAGCGGGACCGCCGTGGCGGCCGAAACGGTCGCCCCCAGGATCATCGCGGTCGAGTACAGCGCCGTCATCCCCGCGGCCCGCTCCGGGAAGTCCCGCTTGATCAGCCCCGGCATCAGCACGTTCAGCAGGGCTATGGAGGAACCCACCACCGCGCACCCGGCGAACAGCGCGACCACCGGCGGCGCGATCCGCAGCACGATGCCGCCGCACAGCGCCACCAGCGCCCCGCACAGCACCGCCTCCGTGCCCCAGCGCCGCGCCAGCTTCGGCGCGATGATCGAGCCGAGACCCATGAAGACCAGCGGAATGGTCGTCACCAGGCTGCTGGCGGTCGGGGTCAGCCGGAAGTGCCGGCCGATCTCACCGAGCAGCGGGGAGACGCCGGCCAGCGCGGTCCGCATGTTGAGCGCGGCGAGCACGATCCCGGCCAGGAGCAGGGCGGGGTGGGCCCGCAGCCGGCGGCGGGCGGTGGCGACCGGCGGTGTCGCGACCAGATCCTCCTCGGCGTCGATCACCGCGGTTCCCCGCTCGGGTGTGCTGGGCATACTCTGTTCCTCCGCTCGTCTGGCCGGCTGCGGCGATCTGCCGCGCGGCTCGTCCCTGCGTCCGCTCCCCGGAGCCGGCCGGCCCGCCCCGGCACCGAGGCACCGCGGCTTCGCGCGTGCGAAAGTCGACGGAACGCCTCGGTGTGCAGCCCGAAGGCAGGCCCTCAGCCGTCGGTCAGCAGGGCTTCGACGGCCCGCTTCGGCTTCTCCAGCAGGGCGCGCGTGGCCCGCTCCGCGGCCTCCGGGTCGCCCGCCGCGATCGCGTCCATGACCGCGCGGTGATCACCGTGCAGGATCCTCGGCATCGCCCGGTCGTCGAGCGCGCTGACCAGCGCCTCCCGCACCGAGCTGCTGAACCAGCCGTAGGTGGCCGTCAGCGCCGTGTTGTGCGCGGCCTCGACGACGGCCCGGTGGAAGGCGATGTCGTGATCGGCGTAGAGCTCCAGGTGGTCGGCGTGGGGCTGGCCCTCTGCGTCCGCGAGGTCGGTCTGCGCGTCGAGCGCGGCCCGCATCCGTGCCAGGTCGGCGGGCTCATGGCGCAGCGCGGCCAGTCGGGCGGCCTCCGCCTCCAGCGCGATCCGCAGCTCCAATACGTCGCGGATGCCCGCCCGTTGGACGCCTCGCATGATGTCACCGGGGTCCGCGGTGGACACCACGAAGGTGCCTTCGCCCTGCCGTGAGCGCAGCATCCCCGCATGGACGAGCACCCGCACCGCCTCGCGGACGGTGTTGCGGCCGACTTCGAGCTGTTCGGCGAGCGCATGCTCGGTGGGGATGCGGGACCCCACCGTCCACTCCCCGGCGGCGAGTTGGGCCCGCAGGGCATCGACGACGGTGTCCACGAGTGAGCGCCGTCCCGCCGCCTGCAGTGCCATGGCCGTTCCGTCCCTGTCGATGAGCTCCCGGTGCCAGTTGCCCTGTCATCCTACAACTGACTGATTCATCGTACATGGAAGTAGCGGGGGTGAAGAAGATGCCTGGTGGGAGCGCGTGCGGGGGCGAGAGTCGGAGCGGGGGGGGGGCACCAGGAGGCGCCCCCCGCCCTCACAGTCCGACGTCCCGCTCCTGGATGTCCGCCAGGGATTCGCGGCGTACGAGGAGGCGGGCATGTCCTCCGGTGACGGCGATGACCGGCGGCCGGCCGACGAGGTTGTAACCGGAGGCCATCGAGAGCTGGTAGGCGCCGGCGACGGGAACGGCCAGCAGATCGCCGGGGCGGACATCGGCGGGCAACGGGACATCGGCGGCGAGCACATCGCCCGCCTCGCAGTGCCGCCCGACGACGGTGACCGGCTCCGTCGCGGCCGCCGTGTCGCGTCCGATCAGCCGCGGGGCATAGCGCACCCCGTACAGCGCGGGCCGCGGGTTGTCGCTCATCCCGCCGTCCACCGCGACGAAGGTGTGGGCGCCGGTCCGTTTGACCGACAGCACCCGGTAGAGGACGACACCGGCCGGACCCACCACGGCGCGGCCGGGCTCGACGGCCAGCCGGGGCACCGGCAGGCCGGCCGCCGCGCAGCCGCCGGCCAGCTCCGCGCGGACCCTGGAGGCGAAGGCGGCGAGGTCGAGCGCCGGCTCACCGGGGCGGTAGGCGACCCCGTGGCCGCCGCCGAGGTCCAGCTCGGGCAGCGTGACGCCGTGCTGCTCGCGGATCCGGGTCAGCAGGCCGATCAGCCGTCGCACGGCCGACAGATACGGCTTGACGGTGGTGATCTGCGAGCCCAAGTGGCAGTGCAGCCCGACCAGTTCGAGGCGTGGCTGGCTGAGCACCCGGGCGATGGCGTGCTGTGCGGAGCCGTCGGCGATCGACAGCCCGAACTTCTGGTCGTCGGTCCCGGTCCGGATCTTGGCGTGCCCGCCGGCGGCGATCCCCGGCACGACCCGGATCAGTACCTTCTGCCGGGTGCCCGCCGGGACCGTGGCGGCCAGCCGGGCGATCTCCGAGGTGTTGTCGAGGGCGATCCGGCCGACGCCGAGCCGCAGTGCGGCCCGCAGATCCGCCGGGCTCTTGGCGTTGCCGTGCAGCACCATCCGCTCGGGCGGGAAGCCGGTGGTGACGGCCAGTTCCAGTTCGCCGGCGGAGCAGACGTCCAGGCCGAGGCCCTCCTCCCGCACCCAATGGACCATGGCGCGGCACAGGAAGGCCTTGGCCGCGTAGTAGACCTCGGCGTCGGGGAAGGCCCGCAGGTAGGCGCGGCAGCGGCGGCGTATCTCGTCCTCGTCCAGGACATAGGAGGGGGTGCCGAACCGGTCGGCCACTTCGGTGAGCGGCACGCCGCCGACGGCAAGGTCGTCCTGGCCCAGCGGTGTCGTCGACCCGGGCCAGACGGACAACGGCCCGTCGCCGGAGGGCGGCTCGCTGTCGGAGGGCGGCCGGGTGGCGGTGTACGGCGGGGCGGCGACAGCGCCGGCCGGCGGGGCGGCGGCTTCCCCGACGGTCCGGGGCAGGGTGTGGCCGTTCATCGACTTCATGCGGCTCGTATGACTCAGGTGACTCAGGTGACTCATGGCGCTTGCCCTCCCTCAGACGGCCCGAAGATGGTGACCGTGCATCCGGGGCGTGTCGGGGACGAACCCCGGATCCACGGTCAGCACCCTCGCTCCGACGGGTTCGGCCAGCGCCCGCAGCGCGGCCTCGGAGAGCCTGACCCACGGCTGGCCGCTGCCGAGGACCGCGGCGAGCCGCTGGGGCGAGGTGAAGCCGACGGCGGTGCGGCCGCCGAGCGGAGTGCGGAACAGGCGGGCCGTGCAGCCCGCGGGGCCCGACCGGACAGGGACGCACAGCAGCCCGGCCGGGACGGGTTCGGCAGGCTCGGGATCTTCCGCGTACAGGGGGTGGGACACGGCGTCGCTCCTCGTTCAGAACAGCGGCCCCGGACCGGTGGGAAACGCGTATGCCGGGGCTCGGCTCTGACGCTATGCCCGGGATGCGGGGCTTCCGTCCGGTCACTGACGCGTCATTGACGGGTTGTGGGCCCTACTTGACGCGATGCTGCCGCCCGGTGGCCGACTGTGGGGCGGCGGTGACGCAGGGGAGTCGCCGGCAGGCCCTGGACCGCCCCCGCTTGACCTTGACACTGTGGAAAGCACTCCACTGGAAGGCGTCATGTTCACCATCGGAGACTTCGCCCGGTACGGCCGTGTGTCGGCCCGCATGCTGCGCCATTACGACGCGCTCGGGCTGCTGCGCCCGGCCCGCACCGACCCCGTCAGCGGCTACCGCTACTACGAAGCGGCCCAGCTCGCCCGGCTCAACCGCATCATCGCGCTCAAGGACCTCGGCTTCAGCCTCCAGCAGGTGGGGGCGATCCTGACCGAGGAGGTGAGCGTGCCGGAACTGCGCGGCATGCTGCGGCTGCGCCGGGCCGAGCTGGAAGCGGCGCTGACGGCGGCGGGTGCGCGGCTGGCCCAGGTCGAGGCGAGGCTCCGGACGATCGAGAGTGAGGGACGCATGTCTGCCGACGATGTGGTGGTCAAGCGCACCGGAACGGTACTGCTCGCCGAGCTGACCGGAATCGCGGCCGGTTACGGGCCCGAGGACATCGGGCCGGTCATCCAGCCGCTCTACACCGAGCTGTGCCGGCAGTTGGAGACGGCCGGGCTGACCCCGGCCGGACCGGGCCTGGCCTACTACGAGGACGCACCGCGGACCGGAGCGGGCAGCGAGCGGCCCACCGGAGGCGACGAGGGCAACGCCGGGGAGGGGAGCGGCCCGATGGCGGCCCCCGGCAGTGAGGCCCTCGTCGTCCACGCCGGGTTCGTGATCACCAGGGAAGCCCTGGACAAGGCCGGACTCACGGCCGACGGCAGGTCCACGACGGCCGGCGCTGACGGCCCCGGCTTCGAGGTCGTCACCCTCCGCGGCCTCGACTGCGCCGCCACGGTGGTCCACCACGGCCCGATGAGCCGGATCCTGCCCACCGTCCAGAACCTGGCCCACTGGATCGACACCAACGGCTACCGCTCCGCCGGTTACGCCCGCGAGCTCTACCTGGAGTGCCCACCCGACCAGGAGAAATGGATCACCGAGATCCAGGAGCCGGTGGTCCGGGCCTGAGCACCGCCCTCACACGCCCCCGGCGGCGCAATCCGCCGCGCGCTAGCCTCGAATGGTGACAATCGACGGGAATCAGGACGGGACGGTCCCGGGGGACGCCATCGGCCACCCCCGGGGCCCCCGCACCGACTTCGGCGGGACCGCGCCCCTCCTGCGGCACATCGAGGGCCCCGGACCGCAGGTCACCGCCTCCCCTGCCGTCCCCGCCCCCCGTGGGCGCCGCTGATGGGGGCACCGATGGAGCCGCCGCGCCCCGGTGTGCGGACGCGGTGCGGCAATCCCCTGGTCTGGGCGAAGGAGTGGGTCCGCAGCAGTCCCGGTACGCACATCTGGCTGCTGGTCATCGGGGTCACCAGCCTGGTCGTCGCCTCCGCCTCCGAGGGGCTGGGGCAGTTCCTCGTCCACCGCACCAGCAGCAACATCCACGAGCTGAACGAGCATCCGCTGCCGTCGCTGCTGATCAGCGGCTTCTGGATCGAACGCCCCGCGTCCTTCCTGCTCTACGTGGTGATGTTCGAGCTGCTGCACGCCAACGTGGAGCGCTGGACGGGGACCACGCGCTGGCTGCTGACCGTCGGCGGCGCGCATATCGCCGCCACCCTCGCCAGCCAGGAACTCGTCCTGCTGGCCATCGAGGGGCACCGGCTGCCGCGGTCGATGACCCATGTGGTCGACATCGGCGTCTCGTACGGGCTGGCGGCGGCCGCCGGGGTGCTGACGTACCGGCTGCGGCCGCCCTGGCGGTACGGCTACGTCGCCGGAGTGCTGATCTTCTTCGGCATTCCGCTGCTGACCGGTGCGAGCTTCACCGACTTCGGTCATGCCATCGCGCTGACCATGGGCTTCGCGGCCTGGCCGCTGACTCCGGCGGCGGTTGCCGAGGCCGGGGAGGCCGGGGAGGCGCCACCGGATGGGGCGCACGGGCCGGAGACCACCGGCTCGGAGACCACCGGCCCGGCCGTCCGGCCGCCCGCGGAGTCCGGGCCGCAGGACGGTCAGGAGAGGTAGAGCCGCTCCAGCACGACCGCGACGCCGTCCTCCTCGTTGGAGGCGGTGAGTTCGTGCGCGACGGCCTTCAGCTCGTCATGGGCGTTGGCCATGGCCACGCCGTGCGCGGACCAGGCGAACATCGGGATGTCGTTGGGCATATCGCCGAAGGCCAGCGTCTCCTTGGCGGTGATCCCCAGCCGGCGGGCGGCCAGCGACAGCCCGGTGGCCTTCGACAGGCCCAGCGGCAGCAGCTCGACGATGCCCTCGCCGGCCACCGTCACCCCCACCAGATCCCCGGCGATCTGCCGCGCGGCCAGCGCCAGCGCATCGTCGTCCAGGGTCGGGTGCTGGATGTAGACCTTGTTGAGCGGGGCCGCCCACAGCTCGCCGGGGTCGTCCAGCAGGACGTTCGGCAGCGGGCCCTCCTGGACGCGATAGCCGGGGCTGACCAGCACCTCGCCCTCCAGACCGTCGCGGCTCGCCGCCAGATGCAGCGGGCCGGTCTCCGCCTCGATCTTGGACAGCGCCAGACCGGCCAGCTGGCGGTCCAGCGTCACCGAGGTCAGCAGCCGGTGCTCACCGGCGTGGTAGACCTGACCGCCCTGTCCGCACACCGCAAGGCCCTTGTACTCCAGGGCGTCGAGGATGTGCCGGGTCCAGGGCACGGCCCGGCCGGTGACGACGAGGTGCGCCGCGCCCGCCGCGGTGGCCGCGGCGAGCGCCTGGCGGGTGCGCTCGGAGACGGTCTCGTCGGGGCGCAGCAGCGTTCCGTCGAGATCCGTCGCGATGAGCTTGTAGGGCAGCGGATCCGGCGTGCTCACTTGGCGACGGGCTCCAGGATCTCGCGGCCGCCCAGGTAGGGGCGGAGCACCTCGGGGACGCGCACGGAGCCGTCCGCCTGCTGGTGGTTCTCGAAGATCGCCACGATGGTCCGCGGAACGGCGCAGAGCGTGCCGTTCAGGGTCGCCAGCGGCGAGACCTTCTGCTTGCCGTCGACGGTCTCGCGCATCCGGACCGAGAGCCGGCGGGCCTGGAACTCGTTGCAGTTGGAGGCCGAGGTCAGCTCGCGGTACTTGCCCTGGGTGGGGATCCACGCCTCGCAGTCGAACTTGCGGGAGGCGGAGGCGCCGAGGTCACCGGTGGCGACGTCGATCACCTGGAAGGGCAGCTCCAGACCGGTCAGCCACTGCTTCTCCCAGTCCAGCAGGCGCTGGTGCTCGGCCTGGGCATCCTGCGGCGCGACATAGGAGAACATCTCCACCTTGTCGAACTGGTGGACCCGGAAGATGCCGCGGGTGTCCTTGCCGTAGGTGCCGGCCTCGCGGCGGAAGCAGGGCGAGAAACCGGCGTAGCGCAGCGGCAGCTTGGCCGCGTCGACGATCTCGTCCATGTGGTACGCGGCGAGCGGGACCTCGGAGGTGCCGACCAGGTAGTAGTCGTCCTTCTCCAGGTGGTAGACGTTCTCCGCGGCCTGGCCGAGGAATCCGGTGCCCTCCATGGCGCGCGGGCGCACCAGGGCGGGGGTCAGCATGGGGGTGAAGCCGGCCGCGGTGGCCTGCGCGATGGCGGCGTTGACCAGGGCGAGTTCCAGCAGCGCGCCGATGCCCGTGAGGTAGTAGAAGCGGGAGCCGGAGACCTTGGCGCCGCGCTCGACGTCGATGGCGCCGAGCAGCTCGCCGATCTCCAGGTGATCCTTGGGCTCGAAGCCCTCGGCGGTGAAGTCACGGATGGTGCCGTGCGTCTCCAGGACCGTGAAGTCCTCCTCGCCGCCCACGGGGACGTCGGGGTGGACGAGGTTGCCGAGCTTCGCCAGCAGCGCCTGCGTCTCCTCCTTGGCCTCGTCCTGCGCGGCGTCGGCGGCCTTGACGGCGGCGGACAGCTCACCGGCCTTCTTCAGCAGCGCGGCCTTCTCGTCGCCGGCGGCCTTGGGAATGAGCTTGCCGAGCGACTTCTGCTCGGCACGCAGCTCGTCGAAGCGGACGCTGGACGACCTGCGCCGCTCGTCGGCGGAGAGAAGCGCGTCGACGAGCTCGACGTCCTCTCCACGGGCGCGCTGGGACGCGCGCACACGGTCGGGGTCCTCACGGAGCAGGCGAAGGTCAATCACCCCCCCAGGCTACCGGGGCCCCACCGCGTCGCTCGACGCGATATTCCCCCGCACGGCATTTTGTCCGTTTTGGGGTGTTTATTCCCTTAGGGGTGACGGAAGGAAAGCGACGGGAAATGCCTCCGCATTCCAGGGTGCAAGGTGGTCGGCGCGGGGCTTTCGCGGCGTTCAGGGGTCGTTCCGGGGCGGGGATTTCGCGGCGCCCCCGCCGGTGATCCACTGCGCGCGGGGCGGCAGTTGGGCGGCTGTCGAGCGGGGTGCGGGTCAGGGTTATCCCCCGGGATTCCCCTGGTTGTCCACAGGGGCTGGGGGTTTCTGGATTGTTATCCACAGGCTGTGTGTGAGATCTGTGGAAGTCGGAGGAGATCATTCCGCTCCCGAAATGCTCGGCTATGGATTCTCTGTCCAAACGCCGTTCACGCACTCTTTCGTGTGGGATTGCCTCGCCCTAAAGGATTGATCACCTGAATTGTGCTGACGCTGTCCGACGTGAGGCGCTGTGGAGCGATGTGGGATCAGTAGGGCGATTTGTCGACTCTGTCCGTTTCTCATGTCGACTTACCCACAGGTCGAGAACCGGGCCTGTGGATAACTTTGTGGATAACTCACAGCCCTGCCAAAGCCGCAGGTCGTGCCGTTCCGCAGGGCCCGTGCCGCCGGGTCGCACCGCGCCCGAGGTGCCCGCTCAGCCCCGCCCGTCCAGGCAGCGCCCCAGCCAGTCCGACGCCTCGGTGAACGCCGCGTCGGTCATCTCGCGCCGGACGGTCGGCAGCACCTCGTCCGCCCGCGGGTACGAGCCCAGGAAGCGCACCTCGCGGCAGACCCGCTTGAGCCCCATCAGGACCTCGCTGACGCGGCGGTCGGTCAGATGCCCCTCGCAGTCCACCGAGAAGCAGTAGCGGCCGATGCCCTCGCCGGTCGGCCGGGACTCGATCCGCATCATGTTCACCCCGCGGACCGCGTACTCCTGGAGCAGTTCCAGCAGCGCGCCGGGGTGGTCCTCGGCCAGCCACAGCACCACCGAGGTCTTGTCCGCGCCGGTGGGCGAGGCGGGCCGGGCCGGGCGGCCCACCAGCACGAAGCGGGTGGCCGCGTTCTGCGCGTCATGGATGTCGGTGACCAGCGGCTCCAGGCCGTACGGCGCGGCCGCGAACTCGCCGGCGAAGGCGCCGTCGTAGCGGCCCTCCTGCACCAGCCGGGCACCGTCGGCGTTCGAGGCCGCCGACTCCCATACGGCCTCCGGGAGTTGGGCCGCCAGCCACTTGCGCACCTGCGGCTGGGCGACCGGATGCCCGGTCACCGTCTTCACCTCGCTGATCGCCGTTCCCGGGCGCACCAGCAGCGCGAAGGCGATCGGCAGCAGCACCTCGCGGTAGATCATCAGCGGTTCGCCGGCGGCGAGTTCGTCGACGGTGGTGGTCACCCCGCCCTCGACGGAGTTCTCGATCGGCACCAGCGCCGCGGCGGCCTCACCGGCGCGCACCGCGTCCAGGGCGGCCGGCACCGACACCATCGGCACCAGCTCGCGGGTGGCCGCCTCGGGCAGGGTGCGCAGCGCGGCCTCCGTGAAGGTGCCCTCGGGGCCGAGATAGGTATAGCGGCTGGCCGACATGGATAGGACTCCCTCGCGTAACTGCGGGGGCACCCCGCCGATGTTCCTGCCCTGCCACGATAACCGGCCCGTCCGGGGCCCGGGCCGGACTTCCGCGGCGGGCCCGGGACCGGGCCCGCCGGTCGCTCAGCCCTCCAGCAGGGGGCGGCCCACATAGCCGCCCGGCTCCGCGGCCGGGGGCACCGCGAACAGTCCGCTCGCCTCGTGCCGCAGGAACGGCGACAGCGCGTCCCCGCGGTCCAGCTTCCGCTGGATCTGGGTGAAGGCCCGCAGCGGATCGGCCTGCCAGCAGACGAAGAGCAGTCCGGCGTCCGGGGCGCCGTCCTCCCGGAAGCCGTCATGGAAGGAGAACGGGCGGCGCAGCAGTGCCGCGCCCTGGTTGGACGCCGGCGCCGCGATCCGGGCGTGCGCATTGGCCGGGATCACCGGCAGCCCGTCGGAGCCCGTCGCGTCCAGCCGCATCGGGGTGGTCTCGGAGCCCCCGGTCAGCGGGGCGCCGGTGGCCTTGCGGCGCCCGATGACCTTCTCCTGTTCGTGCCGGGAGCGCTTCTCCCAGTCGTCCAGCAGCATCCGGATCCGCCGGACGACGGCGTACGACCCGCCGCGCATCCAGGCCTGGTCGGCATCGCGCCCGACGAAGATCCGCTCGTCGAAGTCCTTGTCCGACGGCTTGGGGTTGTTGGTGCCGTCGATCTGGCCCATCAGATTGCGGGCGGTCATCGGGCGCGCGGTGGCGCCCGGGGTGCGGTTGAAGCCGTTCATCTGCCAGCGCAGCCGGGCGCTGCCGGCCGCGTCCTTCTGCAGCGCGCGCAGCGCGTGGAAGGCGACCAGGGCGTCATCGGCGCCGATCTGGATCCACAGATCGCCGTTGCTGCGCCGGGGGTCCAGCGCATCGGCGGAGAAGTCCGGCAGCGGGTCGAGCTGTACGGGGCGCCGCTTCGTCAGGCCCGTACGGCCGAAGAAGCTGTGCCCGAGGCCGAAGGTGACGGTCAGCGAGGACGGGCCCGCGTCGAGCGCGACCCCCGTGTCGGCGTCCGGGGCGCGCCCGGCCATCAGTTCCTCGGCCGTCCGCGACCAGCGCCGCAGCAGCGCGGCCGCGGTCTTGCGGTCCGCGTCCGGTGCCAGGTCGAAGGCCACGAGATGGCCGGTGGCCTGGAGCGGGGTGGTGATCCCCGCCTGGTGCGCGGCGCGCGCCTCGCGGAACGCCACCTCGGTCGAGCCGATGCTGGCCAGCGCGGTGGGGGCGGCGTCCTGCGCGGCGGTTGCCGCGAGCGCGCCACCGGCCCCGCCGGCCACCAGCCCGGCCGCACCCGCCGCGCCGACGGTGCCGAGCAGCCGGCGGCGGGAGAGCTCCGGGGCGGGGGAGGCGCCGCTCTTGTCGGCCGGCGCGGTGGCCGGCTCGGTGGCCGGGGCGGGGATGCGCCCGTCGCCCGGCCCGCCGGTCCGGGTGCCGGGAGTCCGCTTGACGGTGGCCTTCTTGCCGGGGGTCTGCTTGCTCATGAGCCGATCTTCACGTTCTTGATCTCGGTGACCTGGTCGATGTCGGAGGTCCGTACGACCAGCGACAGCTGCCACTGCCCGGGGACCGGCAGCCGGACCCCGCTCGCGCGCCAGCGGCCCTTGCCCTCGTTGCGGGGGGTGGCCGGCAGCGGCCCGAGCTTCTTGGCCTTCTGGGTGAAGGCGATCTTCACCTCGGGGACGTCCATGGCCTTGCCCGAGGTATCCGTGAGCCGCAGCTGCACCGTATTGGCGACCGTGCTGCTCCCGGGGGTGAGGTCGACGCGGGCGGTGCCCTTGCCGTGCGGGCCGCCGGTGTCGAACGGGACGGTCAGCACCTGCGGCCGGGCGGCCGCGGCGGACTGCCCGCCCGAGGTGGCCTTGACCGCCTCTTCGGTCCGGGCCGGCTCGGTGGCGGTCAGCACCGTGGTCACCACGAGCACGACGGCCGCGACCGCCGCCTCGGCCAGCACGGACCGGCGCAGCCCCAGCCGCTCCGGATCCGCATCGCGCTTCCGCTTGGTCTGCGTGGCGTCCAACGCGGCCTGCTGCCGGGCGAGTTGGACGGCCCGGGCGGGGTCGGGGGTGGCGGTGTCGTCGGGGGCGCCCGGGGTGTCAGGGGCGTCAGGGGTGTCAGCGATATCAGGGGTGTCTGTGGATCCGGACCCGCCTCCTGTCCCCGGGCCGGTGGCGCGGGCCGATCCGGCGGTGGCGGTGGCGGTGGCGCTGGCGTTGGCGGTGGCAGCGGCCGGGACGCCGACACCGGCCCTCTCCGCGCCCACCTCCGCGCCCACCTCCGCGCCCGCCTCCGCGCCCACCTCCGCGACGGCCTCTGCCTCTGCCTCCGCGGCCTCCGCCCCAGCCTTCTCTCCCGCCTCGCTCGCCTCGTTCGCCCTGTCCGTCTCGTTCGCCTCGTTCGCCTCGTTCGCCTCGGCCATCTCAGCCGTCAGGCTCTCCCTCGCTGGCACCCCCGCCGGCACCTCCGCCAGCCGCCCCGTCCACCGGCGCGACACCCAGGCGATCCCGACGAGCACCACGACCAGCCCCGCCTTGAGCAGCAGCAGCCACCCGTACGTGGTGTCGGTCAGCGCGCGCCAGCTGCCGACCTGGCGCCAGGACTGGTAGATGCCGGTGGCGACCAGCACCAGCACCGAACCGAAAGCGATCCGCGAGAAGCGGCGCACGGCGGACCGTTCGACCGGCGGGCCCCAGTACAGGGACACCACCAGCGCCGCCAGCCCGCCGAGCCAGGTGGCGACCGCGAGCAGATGCAGCACATCGACCGGCATCGCGACGGCGGTCTGCAGACCGGTCGAGGCGTGCTCGGCCATCGCCCAGGTCGCGGCGAGCCCGGCCGCGATGATCACTCCGCCGATGCCGAGGCCGAAGGTGAGGTCCTTGCGCTGCCTGGCCGCCGCCGTGGCGTCCAGCGGCTCCTCGCCCGGCTCCGCCGGCTCCTGCGTCCGGGCGTACGCCCCGAAGAGCACCGCCACGAGCAGCGCCGCGGCGGCGAGCAGCAGCAGCCGGGAGACCAGCGCCGCACCCGGCTTGGTGATCAGGACCTGCTGGAGGCCGCCGAAGTCGAAGACGTCGGCGAGATCGCCGGACCCCGTGTAGGGGGTGCGCAGCAACAGCATCGCCACGGTGGTGCCGGTCAGCAGCGCCCAGCCCTGGACGACCAGCCGCTGCACGGACCGGACGAGGGCCGCGGCCGGCCGGCAGGCCACCACGAAGGCGGCGCCGCCGACCAGCAGCACGAACCCGGTGTACGCCAGCGCACGGGCGATCCCGTACAGCGCGCCCACCAGGCCGCCGCCGGCAGTCTGTTGAGGAAGGGCGGCGGTGGTCTTGGAGGGCGCGCCGACCGAGAAGGTGAAGGCACCGGAGACGGGGTGGCTGTCGGCGGAGACCGCCTGCCAGGCGACGGTGTACGTACCGTTTCCGAGCCCCGCCGGCAGCCCGGCGCCGTATTTGACGACGCTGCCGCTGGACAGGTTGCGCAGCTTGCCGGCGTCCACCCGCTTGCCCTTCGGGTCCAGGACCCGGATGGAGTCGTCGCCCATGGCGACGCCCTCGGAGAAGGTGAGCGCCACCTGCTCGGGGGCGTGGTCCACCACCGCCCCCTGCGCGGGGGTGCTGCCGGTCATCGCGGCATGCGCCGAGGCCGGGGCGGCACCGCCGAGCCCGCCGAGCAGCGCACCCGCCAGCGCCACCGCGACGACCAGCAGGCGCAGCACGGCGGACCGTCCCGGCCGAAGCCCGGTGGTGACCATAGTGATCGCTCCCCTTACTGCGTCTGCTGGGTCTGCTGGGTTGTCCGTGGTGAACCGGCCGGTGCCGGCTCCGCGGAGCCGGCTACTTCTTCGGCGCGTAGGTGGCGGCCTTGACCGGGACCTGCACCGTGATCGGTTTCGCGGTGGCGAAATGCAGCTCGAGGGTGACCTTCTCGCCCTCGGCCGGCTTCTTCTTCAGCCCCATGAACATCAGGTGGTTGCCGCCGCGGCCGAGCACCAGCTCGCCGTTGGCCGGTACGGGCAGGGAGTTGACCTGCTCCATCTTGCTGCCGACCGTCTTGTGCAGCGAGATGTCCTTGGACAGGTCGCTGGTGACCGAGGTGAGCTTGTCCGCGGTGCCGCCGCTGTTCTTGACGGTGAAGTACGCACCGGCCATGTCCTGGGTGACCGGCTGCGGCATGTACGGGTCGGCGACCTCGAGCTTCGGCGCGCTGTCGCCGCAGCCCGCCAGCACGAGACCGGTGGTGAGGGTGAGGGCGGCGGCGAGGGCGGTGCGGCGGTTCACGGGTTCTGTCCCTTGACGATCTTCGGCAGTGCCTTGGTGTAGTTGTCGGAGGTCGCCTCCTGCATGCCCATCCAGTGGATCTTGTCGTCCTTGGGGGAGCTCAGCAGCACCTGCGCGCCATGGGTGGAGACGACATCGCCGTTCTTCTTCTTGACCGGCTTCTCGATGCCGATATTCACGCTGCGCGCGCCGGCCTGGATGGTGTCGAACTTTCCGGTCAGCCCGGTGAAGTCCTTGTTGATACCGCCGAGCCACTTCTTGAGGGTGGCCGGGGTGTCGCGCTCGGGGTCGGAGGTGACGAAGACGACCCGCAGATCCTTCTGCTCGGCCTTCGGCAGCTGCTTCACCGCGACCGCGATGTTGGCCATCGTCAGCGGGCAGACGTCCGGGCAGTTGGTGTAGCCGAAGTAGATCAGCGTGGGGTGGCCCTTGGTCTGCTGCAGCAGGTCGTACTTCTTGCCGCTGGTGTCCGTCAGGACGAGGTCCGGCTTCGCCATCGGGCTGTCGAGCGTGACGATCGGCTTGGCGGCGGTGCCGCCGGAGACGTCGGCGGCGGGCTTGTTCTGGTCATCGCCGTTGCAGGCGGTCAGGCTGAGGGCTGCGGCCGCCGTGAGGGCGGACGCCAGCAGGGTCCTTCTACGCATCGCAGATAAATCCTGTGAGTTGGATCCCGGAGGTCCGGGAGGGGGTGCCGGGCCGGCACGGTTCGGGCGCCGGCCCGTGCGGTGATCAGGCGCTGCGGCGCCGGCCGGCGAACACGCCGAAGCCGACTCCGGCGAGGCCGACGACGATGCCGACGGCACCCAGGACGCGGGCCGTGGTGTCACTGCCGGACGCCGCGGCGGCCGTGTTCCGGCCACCGTCCTCGGCCCCGCTCTTGTCGTCCGCGGCGGCGCCGTGACCGTCCGCCCCGGCCGCGGTGAGCTTGAGGACCGGCGCCGGGTTCTCCGGCTCCGGCGCGCCCTCCTTGGTGGGCTCGATCCAGCGCACGACCTTCTTGTCGTCGTACGTCTGCAGGGCCTTGAAGACGAGCTGGCCGGCGTCCTTGGGCAGCTGCCCGACGGAGAGCGGGAACTGCTGGAACTGGCCCGGCTCGACGCCCTTGTCCTCGGCCGTCCACGTGATCTTCGAGGGGGCTTCGGTGATCTTCTCGCCCTCCATCTCGATCGGCTTGGGGAGCTTGGCCTTGGTGATCGACACCTTCCAGCCCGGCACCGGCTGCGGCATGACGGACGCCAGCGGGTGGTCGGTCGGCAGTGTGACCTCGAGCTTCACCGTCGAGGCGTCGTCGCGCTCGTTGGGCACCTTGAAATTAACGGTGGCGAAGCTGCCCTTCGCGGCCGTCTCCGGCTGCACGCTGACGTGCGCGAACGCCGGTCCGGCGAGCAGCAGCACGCTGCCGGCCGCGACGGTGGCGACCAGCGGCAGCCGGCGCGCGTGGCGCCGCGTCCGCGACGACCCCGGCTGCTGCGACTGCGTCGTCATCGGCGGCATCTTCGAATTCCTCGACATCGAAAAACACTCCACAGGAAGGAGAAAGGTGCTCATAACGGTTCGGGTGGCGCGCGTACGGCGACGACGCGCGAGCCCGTACCCCGTCCTGTGGGAGCGTGGTTCGCGTGACGTCAGGCCGCGAGGGCGAGGGTGGGTGGCCCACGCCTGATCACACTGTGGTGGAGCGCGGGGTCCTGTGGGCCGGGTTTGTCATCCCCGTACGAAACGGGGGCGCGCAGCGTCTCGTCGTGCGCCGTCGCGAGGCCCGTGAGCAGGGCGCGAACGAGCCGGAGCGCCCCGCGCACCGCATGGGCCAGCGTCTGCACGGTGCTCTCGTACGCCGCCGGCGCCGACAGCCGGACCAGCCGCCACAGTGCCGCCTCGCCCCGCCGCAGCAGCCAGCCGAGGGCGAGCGCGGCCAGCAGATGCCCCAGCAGCATGGGCAGCGAGGGCAGCAGCGCGTCGGACACGGAGGCCGCGGCGGCCGTGTGGCCGGCCATCGGGTGCCCCGCCGGAGCGGTCATCCCGGCGGCCGATGCCGCATCGAAGCCGCCCGAGCCGAGCATCCGGCGCGCCTGGGCGCCGTCCATCCGCCCGGCGCCGAACCCGCATGTGACATGGCGGGCAAGGGCGATCGCGGCCTGGTCCGAGAGCCCGCCGATGCCGTGTCCGCCGACGCGGGGTGGCACGGGCCGCGGACTCTGGCCCCAGGCGAACAGCGCGTGCAGAGCGAGCTGCGCCACGGCAAGACCCGCGGCGATCCCCGGCAGTGAGCGCTCCCGCCCGGCCAGCGGTGCCGCGAGCGCGAAGACCGCGACGGCGGCCACCCCCAGCGTCCACAGCGGGACGCCGGCGCACGACGCGGTGATGTGCCCGGCCGCGGACAGCGCGACACAGGCCGCGGCGAAGACCGCGGCCCTCAGCAGCCGGAGGTCGGCGGCTGCGCGCGCTGTGGAGGCGGACGGGGGAGTCATGGCGGCGCCATCATCCCACTGCGCTGATGGGCCGCCTACGGCAGGTCGGCACCAAGGGGCGCCCGCCGGGGCGCCCGAGGAGCCCGGCGGGGCGCGCAAGGGCGCATGGGCAGCGCTGCACCTACACCGATGCGCTCACTCTTCGCATCCGCCGAATGAGCGGTATCACGTCCCGGACATGCTTACGGACCTTGAGGCACGGCAATAGGTATCGATATGTCGAGCCGCGGCCAGGAGGCTGGAGCGATGAGCATCTGGTGGTCACTCCATTTGCGGCGTGAGGCTGCGAGCGTCCCGCTCGCCCGTCGTCTGCTGCTGGGCACGATGGAGACGGCGGGCGTGGACCCGGACATCTGCTACGACCTGGCGGTGGCCCTCTCCGAGGCCTGTGCCAACGCCGTCGAGCACGGCGGGGACGCCGCCTCCGAGGACTACCGCGTCACGGCGTTCATCGACGGCGACACCTGCCGCATCGAGATCACCGACTCGGGCCCCGGCTTCCGCCACCGCCCCGCACCCGCCGCCCCACCCCATACCGCCGAGGACCGCGCCCTGGCGCCGGCCCCCGTGCCCACCCCCGCGCAGGCTCCCGCCTTTGCCGAGGACGGCCGGGGGCTCTTTCTGATCGAGGCCCTCACCGACCACGTCCACTACCGCAACCGCACGGGCCGCCCCGGTGCGGTCGTCAGCTTCGACAAGATCCTCAAGTGGCGCGAGGGAGCGGCGCTTCCGCTGGCGTCGTGAGCGTGTCCGTTCCGTTCCAGGCCCCGGAGTCACCCCCGCGAAGTGCGGGACGACGCCGGTGAGTTCGGGCGTGGCGTCCTGAGCGCCGGCGCGGGCGGTCAGCCCGCGTGCGGTGGTGCCGGGGCCCCGTGCTCTCGCCCCCGCGGCCCCGCCGTGGCCCGGCCCGTGCGCAGGGCCAGTCGCCGTACCCGGTGCCAGTTCATCGGCGGCAGACCGCGCGGCACCCCGGGGCGGTGACGGGGCAGCCGCACGCGCAGCGCCCGCGGTGCGATGCGGCAGCGGACGGGGGTGGGCAGGGTGAGGGCCTCGCCGTCGACGCCGGCCTGGATGACGGGGGCGTCCGCGTCGATGACGATGTCCCGGGCGCTCAGCGAGGTCAGGCCGGGACCGTTGCGGCCGCGCAGCATCCAGGCCGCCTGCGCCGCGTTGTCGACCTTGACGCCCAGCATCCCCAGGACGCCGGAGTCCAGCCGCTCCCGCAGGCCCAGGCCCGCCGGATCGTCCATGCGGTAGGGGTTGTTGCTCACGAGGACGGCCTGCGGCCCGTCGACGGCGGTGCCGCCCGCGCGCACGGCCAGGTGCGGACCGCCGTGGTGGGTCAGCAGATCCGGCAGCATCTCCAGGGTCGTACGGGCCTTGTCCGCGCGGTACGCCGGGCTCTGCACGACCGCCGCATAGGCGCCGAAGGAGGCGTTGTTGACGAAGATGCGGTCGCCGGCGAAGCCCAGATCGACGCGCCGTTCGACGCCGTCGGTCAGCGCCTCCAGACACGTCGAGGGGTCGTCCCGGTCCAGGCCGAGGTCCATGGCGAAGTGGTTGCGGGTCCCGGCGGAGATCACCATGAACGGCACACCGCGCTCCGCCGCCACGCCCGCGACCAGGGCCTGCGTGCCGTCACCACCCGCGACCCCGAGCAGATCGGCACCGTCGTCGACGGCCCGCCGGGCCAGTTCGGTTACGTCCTGGGGGTGCGCGGGATCCAGTACGCAGACCTCGGCGCCGAGCGCCTCGGCCTTGTCCACCAGCCCGAACTCCCCGACCTTTCCGCCGCCCGACCGCGGGTTCATGATCAGGAACGGGTGTGCGGGGGGCACGGCCGCGGGCTCCGGCCGGCTCGCCGGGCCGCTCTGCGCCGCCAGCGCGGCCCGGCCGGTGGAGACGGCCAGCGCCCACAGCACGACCGAGACGAGCACCACCCAGAGCAGCCCGGCGATCGCATAGAGCACGATGACGGCGAGCGGGGCGGCCACCGTGAGCACGAGGCCCAGCACCCGTGCCGGGCCCTTGTGGGAGAGCAGCCACCACAGGCCGACCGCCGCGACGGCCAGTCCGGCCGCCCCCAGCCCCACCAGGGCGATGCTCTGCAGCCCGGCGAAGCCCAGCAGCACCAGTACCGCCGCCACTGCCGCCGTCAGCGCCAGGCGCGCCGTCCAGCGTCCGTCCATGCGGCCCACCTCCCGTCCGGCCCCGCGCGCCCGCGAGGGGCACCGGGGTGCGGTCCCTTCCAGAGTCCACCGGCGCGGCCCGGACCACATCCGGGAGCGGGGGCGCAGGGGCCGCCGAGGGAGCCGCGGAGCGGCGGGGTGCGGTGGTGCGGGGCGTGGAGCGGCGGCCGGCCGGGGTGGAGGGGTACGCGCGGGGGCAGCTTGGTGACGTGCCGGCGGCGAGGTGTCAAACGGGGCGAACGCGGGCAGTCGGATATCTGACTGAAAATCGCCCTTGCGTAAGGTGGTTAGCGCGGTCTCGCGGTGGGAGGACCTCCCCCGCGGCGTCCCCTGTCCCGGCGAGACCAGCGCACACCTGATTAATACGAAGTTGCTCGCATTAACCTTTCCCGGACAATACTTGGCGTGATCCCGCACTGCAATACGGAGCCGTCGTGACGACAGCGCACCCTGCCCCGGGCGAGGCCCGCCCCGGCGGGCGCACTGCCCGCACCCGCGAAGCCGTATTGACCGCCGTCTTCGAGGAGTTGGGCGAAAGCGGGTTCGGCGGGCTGACCATGGAGAAGGTCGCACAGCGGTCGGGAATCCATCTGGCCACGGTCTACCGCCGCTGGCGCTGCGTCGAGGGCCTGATCTGCGAGCTGCTGACCGAGCTCAGCTCGGATGTGCCGTTGCCGGACTCCGGGACCCTGTCCGGGGACCTGCGGGCGCTGGCCCGCTCGATTGCCGACTTCTACGGGGAGGCGCGGGTCCGGCGCCTGATCGAGGCGGTGGTCTCCGCCGCGGCCAGCGACCCGCAGGTGGCCGCGGAGCTGCGGACCTTCTTCGACGAGCGGCTGGCGCTGGCCGGCCGGATGGTGCAACGGGCCGTCGGCCGCGGCGAACTGCCGCCGGACACGGACCCGGTGCAGGTGATGTCGGCGCTCGGCGCGCCCTTCTACTACCGGATTCTGATCGCCCGCCGCCCCGTCGACCGGGACCTCGCCGACTCCGCCGCCACCGCCGTCCGGGCGGCCGCCCACGCCGGCGCGTACACGCGGAAGGACGACGGCCCGGCCCACGGCGCGTCCCCCGGCGGCTGAGGCCACCGGGGGACGGGCGAGGCGTTGCTGCGCGTTACGTGCCGAGCAGGCCGGCCATCCAGGCCTCGACCTCGTCCGAGCGCCGCGGCAGCCCGGCCGACAGATTCCGGTTGCCGTCCTCCGTCACGAGGATGTCGTCCTCGATCCGGACGCCGATGCCGCGGTACTCCTCGGGGACCGTCAGATCGTCCGCCTGGAAGTACAGACCGGGCTCGACGGTCAGCACCACGCCCGGCGCCAGCGTGCCGTTGACGTACGACTCGGTGCGGGCCGCGGCGCAGTCGTGGACGTCCAGACCGAGCATGTGGCCGGTGCCGTGCAGGGTCCAGCGGCGCTGCAGTCCCAGCTCCAGCACCCGCTCGACCGGGCCCTCGAGCAGACCCCACTCGACCAGCTTCTCGGCGAGGACCTGCTGCGCCGCGTCGTGGAAGTCGCGGAAGGCCGCCCCCGGCTTGACCGCGGCGATGCCCGCCTCCTGGGCCTCGTACACCGCGTCGTAGACGGTGCGCTGGAGGTCGGTGTAGCGGCCGTTGATCGGCAGGGTGCGGGTGACATCGGCGGTGTAGAGGGAGGTGGTCTCCACGCCGGCGTCCAGGAGGAGCAGATCGCCGGAGCGGACCGCGCCGTTGTTGCGGACCCAGTGCAGCGTGGTGGCGTGCGGGCCGGCGGCGCAGATCGAGCCGTAGCCGACGTCGTTGCCCTCGACGCGGGCGCGCAGGAAGAACGTGCCCTCGATGTAGCGCTCGCTGGTCGCCTCGGCCTTGTCCAGGACCTTTACGACGTCCTCGAAGCCGCGCACCGTGGAGTCGACGGCCTTCTGCAGCTCGCCGATCTCGAACTCGTCCTTGATCACGCGCGCTTCGGAGAGGTACACCCGCAGCTCTTCGTCGCGCTCGGCGGTGACCTTGTCGGTCAGCGCGGCCTCGATGCCGGCGTCGTGGCCACGCACCACGCGGACCGGACCGCCGGCCTCCTTGAGCGCCTCGGCCAGCTCGCGCACGTCCGCGCAGGGGACGCCGAGCAGCGCCTCGGCCTCGGTCAGGCTGTGGCGCCGGCCGACCCACAGCTCGCCCATGCCGTTCAGCCAGAACTCGCCGTTGTCCCGGTCGGAGCGGGGCAGCCGGTGGATCGTCGCCTCGTGGGTCTCCCCCCGGGGCTCCAGGACCAGGACGCTGTCGTCGGTCTGGTCGCCGGTGAGGTAGACGTACTCCGTCGAGGCACGGAAGCCGTACTCGGTGTCGTTGGAGCGGGTCTTGAGATTGCCCGCCGGGATCACCAGGCGCTCGCCGGGGAAGCGCGCGGACAGCGCAGCGCGCCGCCGGGCGGCGTTCGGGGCCTGCTCGATCGGCCGCAGGTCGCGCAGCTCGGTATCGGCCCAGCCGCTCTTCATGTTGTCCGCGAGCTCATCGGAGACGGCCGGGTAGAGGCCGTTCTTCCGCTGCTTGATCGGCTGCTCGTGCTCGTCCGGGGTCTCCGGCGTGAGCTCGTCGGTCACGGTGCCTCCTCTAAAGACTGAACCGCCTTCCATCGTATGTGCGGATCGAAAGCGGTCCAGGGGCAGAAAGGTGTGACCTCTCCGGCACTCCGGCCCATACGGTGCATCTCCGCGCCGCGGACCAGACGGCTCCGTGCGACCGGTTCCGTGCGACCGGCTCCGTGCGGCCGGCTCACTCCTCGAAGTACGCCGCGAGCAGCACCACGTCCTCCTCCGACGACGGATCGTCCAGGCCCTGCGGCAGCATCGTGCGCACGATGTGGTCGACGACCGCCTCGGGATCGTGGCGGATCGCCCGGGGGACGCCCGCGGCGGCCGCGTGCAGCAGGGCGAAGGCGCGGTCCATGGACTCGCCCGTGCGCTGCAGCAGACCGTCGCTGTAGAGCAGTACGGTCTCGCCGCCGGCCGGTTCGATCTCCACACTGGGCGCCTCCCAGCAGGCCAGCATGCCCAGCGGAGCGGACAGCGAGGTCTCCACGAACTCGGTCCGCGTCCCGCCCAGGACGAGCGGCGGACAGTGGCCGGCCCCGGCCAGCACCAGCTTGCGCGCCGGTGCGCTCCCCCAGCTCCCGCCCGGGGTGCCCTCCGCCATGCCGGGCGGGCAGGGGGGAAGGCCGTCGATCCCGCCCGGCCCGGGGGCGAGGGACGGCCCGCCCGGCGTACCGGGCGGCGCCTCGGTATAGGCGAACAGCGCGGTGGCGCTGCGGGCCGGCTCGGTCAGCCGCAGCAGCAGTTCGAGATCGGACAGGACGGCGACCGGATCCTCGCCCTCCATGACGGCGTAGGCACGCAGGGAAGCGCGCAGCCGCCCCATGGCCGCCACCGCGCTCGGCCCGGAGCCGGTCACCGAACCGACCGCCAGGCCCAGTGCGCCGTCCGGCAGCGGCAGCGCGTCGTACCAGTCGCCGCCGCCGCGCGGACCGGTGCTGTGCCGCACCGCCAGGCGTACGCCGGGGATCCGCGGCAGCCGGTGCGGCAGCAGCTCCTCGCGGAGGGTCTCGGTGGCCTGCCGGCTGCGGTGGAGTTCCAGGAGACGGGCGAGGTGTTCGGCGGCGTGCGCCCGGTAGAGGCCGACGAGATGGCGCTGCCGTTCGGTGGGCTCGGCCGGTTCGTCGTAGAGCCAGACCGCGGCGCCGGTGCGGCCGATGGGGTCGGCGGTGAGCGGGACCGCGTAGCTGGCCGCGTATCCGAGACGGGCGGCGACCTCCCGCAGGCGGGGATCGAGGTCCTTCTCCCCGGGGATGTCGGGTTCGGAGATCTCGGTGCAGGCCACGGCGCCCGCGCGGGGATCGGCGGTGCGGGCCGGGGCGTCGAGCGGATCGGCCCGGTCGTCCTCGCCGCAGGCACCCCGCTCCGGAAGGCCGTCCAGTATCCGGGCGTACGACAGGGCGCGGCGCGGGACGGTCTCGATGTGGCCGATCTCGGCGTGGCCGAGGCCGAGGCCGACGGTGGTCTCCGGGCCGAGGCCGTCGGCCGGGGCGAGGACGACCAGGCCGCGGCGGGCACCGACCAGCGCCGCGCCGGCCCGCAGCAGCTCCCGGAGGGCGTCGTCCAGCGTGCGGGTGTGCGCGAGCCGTTCGGTCAGGTCGTGCAGGGTGCTGAGGTCGGAGATCCAGCCGGCCAGCCGGTCCTGGACGGCGGCCGGTTGTTCCTCACCGGACACGCCGGGGGACGTGCCGCTGACGTCGGCTGACGGGGTGTCGGAACCGGGGTCCCGGGGGGCGCCCGGCGCGCCCTCGGAGGGGGCGCCGGAACCGGCGTCCGCGGGGGCATTCGCGGCGTGGGGCGCGACAGTGTGCGCGGGGGCGGGAAGAGCTGGTTCGATTCCAGCCACTTTCGGTACGTGCGGGGCGCTCATGGCCGACGGCTCTCGTCGCGCCGGGTGTGACCCCAGGTCAGGCCGCTTTTTGCCAGGGAGTGCGGCATTTTGTTGAGTGATGTTGTGCGGTGAAGTGAGCCGCTCAATTTCCTCAATAGCATCGCAAACCCCCATGTCATGCTGCTCCGCTATCAATGCCTCCAGATGTACACGCATCAACGATGTGATGTCCAGCACTGTCCCTATGGGGTTTGTGGTGTCAGCGAGGTCTGTACTTTGGCCTGAAAAAAGCCCACTGAGCGTCAATTTGAGGTCGACTGACGGCGATCAGCAGCGCGTCATCACCACAGT
This sequence comes from Streptomyces sp. NBC_01454, assembly GCF_036227565.1. Lineage (NCBI taxonomy): Bacteria > Bacillati > Actinomycetota > Actinomycetes > Kitasatosporales > Streptomycetaceae > Streptomyces > Streptomyces sp. NBC_01454. The sequence continues at coordinate 3,950,614 of NZ_CP109460.1, read as the reverse complement.
GGCGGGTACGTAATCGGAAAGGTGCGGGGTCAGTTGAGGCCGCACCGGAACCCTCCGGCGGGCAGCGGCGTCTCACACGCCGACGACCGCTACGCACTCCCAAGCGGCGGGGACTGCACGACCCAAGCGCAAGCGCCATGTGCGCGCCACCCCCCGCCATGTTCCACGCTCGGCGTACGGCGTGATGCGCTGCCTTGTACACGCGGTGACCAGTGATCCACGTGACGTGATCGATGCGCGATCGGCCCCGGCTGCACTGCCGGGTCTTCAGGAAACGTCACAAACGGCATGAAGTGGCACGGCGCAATGATGGCAAATCGGAAGCAGTGCCCTTAGTGCGATGCGTAGTGCGATGCGTAGTGCGATGGACATAGCCCTCGGCGTTAACGGAAAGGAACGAGCGCTCATGCGCGAGATCCTCGGAAGGCGACGCAAGCTCCTGTTCCGGCGCGGCGGAAGGTCGGCGCTGCTCGGTGCGGCGCTCCAGTGCGCCACCGAGTGGCAGTGGCCCGTACTTCCCGGAGTGGGCCTCAGGTCAGGCGGCCGGCAGCCGGCCGGCGCCCGGCTCGGCCTCGGTGAGCGGCCCGCCCCTCGGTGCAACTGTCCCGACCCCGACTGTGTGGTGCCCGGTGCGCACCCCTTCGACCCCGGCCTGCTGGCCGCCACCACCGACGCCCGGATGCTGCGGTGGTGGTGGAGCAACCGCCCCGATGCCCCGCTGGTGCTGGCCACGGGCGGCCGGGCGCCCTGCGCGGTGAGCCTGCCGGCCGTCGCCGGCGCCCGCGCCCTGGCGGCCCTGGACCACTTCGGCGTACGCCTCGGCCCCGTGGTGGCCACGCCCACCCGCTGGTCATTGTTCGTATCGCCCTACGACCTCGCGGAGTTGGGTGAGCTGCTGCACTCCCGGGACTGGGTGCCCAGCTCGCTGCGGTTCCACGGCGAGGGCGGCTATGTGGTGCTCCCGCCCTCACCGGTCGGTGCCGGACGGGTCCGCTGGGAGCGGCCGCCGGTCTCCCCCAAGCTCTCAACTTCGTTCGAGCAGGGGGGACCCCCACCCTCGGCCGCGCCCTGGCTGCCGAAGGTGGCCACCATCGTGGACGCCCTGGTCACGGCGAGCACCAGCACCCCCGACGGCGGCAGCCGCCTCGCCTACTGACGCCGCGCGTCCGCCCGGCGCCCGTTCGGTGCGGGCGGTGTCGCCCACCGCCCGCGGGCGGATCACCCGTACGGGTGTGACCGCCCCCGATCCCGCCCGGAAACGGGCTTCGGGTGTCCTGGGGCACCCCCGCCGGCCGATAGGTTCGCACCACCGTCAAGCCGTCGTCGGCGGCATCTCAATCGCAGGTGGGGGCCCATGCAGCGTGCGCAGAAACTCCGCTTGACCGGGCTCGCCGGCATCGCGGTGCTCGCCATCGTCGTGCCGCTGGGTGCCGCGATGGCCGGCCCGGCCTACCGCGCGGCTCCGGGAGCACAGTCCGGGAAAGCGGCCAAGGCCGAAAACAGCTCTTCGGTCGAAACGGGAAACGCGGGCGATAGCGGCATCAATCCGGGCGAGAGTCCTGCCCATGGCTCCGGCTCCGGGAGCGTCTCCGGCACCCGCTCGAGCCCCGGCCCGGGCCGCCTGCCGGGCCGTACCGCCCGCTGCGGCTCCGAACTCACCGTTCCCCAGGGCATCGAGGCCCAGACCTGTGTGCTCGCCCAGGCGGGCCGGACCCGGGCCCGGACGTACTACCGCAACCGCACGGGCAATCCGCTGCGCGCCGCCCTCACGCTGCTGCGGCCGGACGGCGGGGCCGTCCAGGTGAACTGCGCGGTGCCGGCGGCCGGGGTGCCGGGGATGTGCGAGACGCCGTCCGGTCCGACCGTGCACGCGGGAGGGCTGCCGTACGCCGCGGTGGCGGAGGTCTCCGACGCGGCGGGGGAGCGGCTGCTGCTGCGCTCCGGCAGCAACTCGCCTCTGCGGAGCGGTGGTTCGGACCACTGACAGGAAGGGCGTCGAGGGAACGGGCCGCCAGCGGGGCGGATGCCCGGGCTGCGGTGCCACCGGGGCCCCGGTCCGGCGAAGCGGATCGTCCGCCTCCGGACATGGAAGCGCCCGGTCGCTGGCGACGGGGGATGCACCAGCGACCGGGCTTTTAGAACCGTAACAAGAGATCCGCGGTTCGCAAATTCGATCGTGGAATTCCGGACGCCTATTTACCGGCAGGTACGGGCAGTTGTGACAGGTGTCACGCCCCGGTTTTCGCGGAGGCGTCCACTCCGCTCGGCCGGAGCCGGCCCGGTCAGCTCAGGGTGACCTGACGGTTCGTTAGACCGCCCCGCGCCCGGCGCTCCTCGGGGCTCAGCGGGGCGTCCGCGGCCAGGGCCTTCGCCAGCCGCTCGGCGAACGCCGCGGCGGGCTCGGCGACGTCGTCGGCGCTCATCGACGAGGGCAGATCCCAGACCGGAACGACCAGGCCGTGGGCGCGGAACGAGCCGACCAGGCGGGTGTCTTCACCGAGCGAGGAGGCGCCCGCCACATGGAGTCGCGCGAGCGCGTCCAGCAGCTGCTCCTCGGGGTGCCCGGTGACCCAGCGCAGGTGGTTCTTGTCCGGGGCCTCGCACCAGTACGCGCCCTCCAGCCCGGGGATCCGCGCGGTCGGGATGGCCGCCGCGTTGGCCCGCTCCAGCGAGGCGGCGACCTCGCCGGTGGCGTTCTCGGGGTTCTCCACCCAGAACTCGAAGCCGGTGTGGACGGTCGGCTCAAAAGCCGCGTCCGCATCGAGCAGGTCCTGCAGCCGCGGGCCGTCGGGCGCGGGCCGTCCGGCCGGGACCGGAGTGCCGGGCTCCGCGGTCAGGGCGCGCTGCAGGGTGTCCGCGAGGTCGCGGCTGAGGTCGCCGGAGGCGGTGTCGTTCTGCAGGCCGAGCATGATCGCGCCGTTGTCGCGGCGCAGCGCGGGCCAGGCCATCGGCAGCACGGTCGCCAGCGTCACCGACGGGACGCCCTCGGGCAGTCCGCCCTTCAGCGTCAACTCGGCGGTGGCGGCGGGCACCAGCTCGCGCAGCGCCACCCAGTCGCACTCACCGGGCAGGCCCTCGAAGGGCCGCTGCACGAGTGCGGTGGCGGCATGCGCCGCGGCCCGCCCGTGACAGGCCTTGTACCGGCGGCCGGAGCCGCAGGGACAGGGCTCGCGAGCGCCGACGACCGGCACCTCGCCGTCCTTGATCTGCGGTGCTGCGGCCTGGGACTGGGGACGGCGCTTCTTGGCCATGGCGACGGAGTCTCCTGGTCGATCCTGGGCGTACGGACGCGTTTCGGCGCGAGCCTAGAGGATTGCGTACCCGGTCGCGTCCGGCTGCGCGCGCGGCCGTGTCCCGTACCGGTGTGGCGGTGACCGGTGTGTCCGCCCGGGCCGCTACACGAGTTCGTCGAAGTCGGGGAAGCCCGGCCCCAGCGGATGCCCGGTGCGCATCGGCGCGCCCGCGGCGAGCGAGGGCGGCAGATCGGGCGTCAGTTCCACGCGCGTAGCGAACGCGTCATGGAGGGAGAGTGCGGCCCAGACCGTCACCTCGTCGGCGGCGGTGTCGCGCACGCCCCAGTCCTTGGCGAGCGAGCGGATGATCGCCAGCCCGCGGCCGCCGCGCGCCGTGACCGACGGAGTGGCCGGAAGTGGCCGGGTCGGGCCGCCGCCGTCCGTGACCGCGACGGTCAGTCTGCCCTGTGCGTCGATACGCCAGGAGGCCCGGATGGATGCCGACGGGGTGTCACCCCGCCCGGCCGTTACGGAATCCGGTGCGCTGTTTTCGTATATCGGACGCGCATGGCGACACGAATTGCTCAACAGCTCCGAAAGAATAAGGACCGCGTCATCGACGACCGTGTCCTGAACTCCACTTGCCAGTAGCTCTTCTCGCATGCGCCGCCTGGCCATGCCCACACCCACTGGTCCATGGGGTACGGCCATGATCGACGACGTCGGCACCTCTTGTGCCACCACCAACGCCACCCCCGAGACCTCCTTTGCCCCACGCCACGGGATGAATGCCCCAATGGACTGGACCGGAAACCGGCCAAGCGACACTCGGTGACGCACTGGACATAATCGAATACGGGTCGAATGCGCCGGTGCACACCCTGTGAGGGGTTTTAGTCGAGACCGAGCTGCATTCGCACCTGCTTGGGGCGGTTTGTAATGATTGCGTCCACTCCCAATTCCCGGCAGAGCGCGACATCGGCGGGGTCATTCACCGTCCACACGTGGACCCGGTGGCCGGCGCGGTGCGCCTTGGCGACGTAGTCGGGGTGCGCGCGGAGGATCCGGATCCCCGGGCCCGCGATGCCGACGCCGGGCGGGAGCCGGCCGTCGCGGTGCCGGGGTGTGAGGAACTGCATCAGATAGACGCCGGGGAGCGCGGGCGCCGCGGCCCGGACGCGGTGCAGGGAGCGCGCCGAGAAGCTCATGACCCGGACCTGGGGCGTCCAGTCGGTGCGCGGGGCCGGTGTCGTGTGCCCGAAGCGGCCGAGCAGCTCGACCAGCCGCTCCTCCACCTGTCCGGCCCAGCGCGTCGGATGCTTGGTCTCGATGGCCAGCTCGACCCGGCGGTCCGCGTCGGCGACCAGCTCCAGCAGCCGCTCCAGCGTCAGGACGGCGGTCCGCTCGGGGTCCTCGTGCTGCCGGTCCGGCGCCTCGTTCGCGAACCCCTCGGTCTTCCAGGAGCCGAAGTCCAGCATGGCGAGGTCGGCGAGCTCCAGGGCGGAGACCGAGCCGCGTCCGTTGGAGGTGCGGTTCACCCGCCGGTCGTGTACGCACACCAGATGGCCGTCCGCGGTCAGCCGGACATCGCACTCCAGGGCGTCCGCGCCGTCCTCGATTGCCTTGCGATAGGCGGCCAGGGTGTGCTCCGGGGCGTCCTCCGAGGCACCGCGATGGGCTACGACGGACATGGCGGGACGATCCGGACGGGCGTCCTGAACGGGGCGTGCATAGGTCACCGCGTTATCGTGCCATCCACCGCTGCCGGGCCCGCGGGCGCGTACCCCGGGCCACGGAACAGGGGATGCGCCGGTTTTGTCCGGCATAAAGGGTGAGGGGACAGTCACAGTCTCGGCTTACGGTGCTCTGACGCGCAGTGGGTAAGGCTGGGACGGAGACTCGCCCGTGTCATCCGGCCGAAGGTCCGGACCGGATGTACGGACCGGGTCTCGCGGACGGACGGGAGCTGCGACGGACCGCCGGGCCATGGCCCGCGGCCCCGGACCGGCGGACCGGGACTCGCCCGCGGCGCCCGGATCCCGGATCCTGAATCCTGGAGTACCGGGTTCCGTATCCGTCGGCACCGAGGAGCCGGACGTCCCGGAGGGCCCGCCAGGCCCGCCGGAACGGAACAACCGCACCACCCGGCGGACCACCCGGCCCGCCGGCAGGACAAGAGACCGCACCACCCGGACGCACCCCCAGGGTCCGGCCGAACCGCAAGCCCCGGAAGAGACGGCGCGCCCCAGGCATCAGACAGCTGAGGCGCCGGGCACCCGCCCGCGGGCCGTGGACGCCGACAGTCGTGAAGCTGAGGAGAGAGCTGTGAGCACCGAGAACGAGGGAGCCGTCCCGTCGGAGGCCAAGCCGCCGGCCGGGCCGCAGCCGGACAGCGCCTCCGCCTCCGGCGCCCGGTCTCCCGGCGGCCCGCCGCCGGCCGCTTCCCCCGCGGCGCCCCCGCCCCCGGACTTCGCGCCGACCGTCGCCTCGTCCCCCGGCGGGGCCGGCTCCGACGACCCCGGCCGGATGCCGCCCTACAGCGCCGGAAACCCTCCGCAGCACGGCTTCGGCCACCCCGGCGACGAGCCCACGACCGACCAGACCGCCCAGTTCCCCCCGTACGGCACCGCCGCGCACGGTGCCCCCGGAGCGGGCGGCGGGGCCGGCGGCTGGGGCGGTCCCCCGTACGGCGGTGGCGGCGGTGACCCCTGGGGCCTCACCGAGAACCCCGCCCCCAAGCGGCGCAACGGCGGTCTGATCGCGGCCGTCCTGGCGGCCGCGCTCGTCTTCGGCGGCGTCGGCGGCGGTGTGGGCTTCTGGCTCGCGGGCCGCAGCGACGACGCCTCGACGACGGTCTCCGCGCCCGGCGACGCCGGGGCCCTGAACCGCAAGCCCACCTCCGTCTCCGGGATAGCGCAGAAGGCGCTGCCGAGCGTCGTGACGATCGAGGCCCAGGGCGCCGGCGGCGAGGGCGGCACGGGCACCGGCTTCATCTACGACAAGCAGGGCCACATCCTCACCAACAACCACGTCGTCGCCAGCGCGGCCGACGGCGGCAAGCTCACCGCGACGTTCTCCAACGGCAAGAAGTACGACGCCGAGGTCGTCGGCCACGCCCAGGGCTACGACGTCGCCGTGATCAAGCTCAAGAACGCCTCCGACGCCCCGCTCAACCCGCTCCCGCTCGGCAAGTCCTCCCATGTGCAGGTCGGCGACGCCACGATCGCGATCGGCGCGCCCTTCGGCCTGTCCGGCACGGTCACCACCGGCATCATCAGCGCCAAGGACCGCCCGGTGGCCTCCAGCGACGGCGGCGGCGCCAGCGCCTCGTACATGAGCGCCCTGCAGACGGACGCCTCGATAAACCCCGGCAACTCCGGCGGCCCGCTGATGGACGCCGCGGGCAACGTCATCGGCATCAACTCCGCCATCCAGTCGGCCGGCAACGGCGGCAGCCTGGGCGGCGAGTCCCAGCAGTCCGGCAGCATCGGCCTGGGCTTCGCGATCCCGATCGACCAGGCGAAGCGGGTGGCCCAGGACCTGATCAAGACAGGTAAGCCGGTCTATCCGCAGATCGGCGTCCAGGTCGGCATGCGGGACACCGGCAACGGCGCGACCATCGCCCAGACCGGCAACAACGGCACCGATGCCGTCAGCCCGAACGGCCCGGCCGCCAAGGCAGGCCTCAAGCCCGGCGACATGATCACCAAGCTCGACAACACGGTGATCGACAGCGGCCCCACCCTCATCAGCGAGATCTGGCAGCACAAGCCCGGCGACGAGATCACCCTGACCTACAAGCGAGGCGGCAAGGAGCACACCACCCGAGTCACCCTGGGCCAGCGCACAGGCGACAAGTGACGCGCTAGTCTGATCCCGCGACACCGCACGCCTTCGCGGCCCGGTGCCGCGGGGAGGCTTGCCCGAGCGGCCTAAGGGAACAGTCTTGAAAACTGTCGTGGCGGCAACGTCACCGTGGGTTCAAATCCCACAGCCTCCGCAGAGGTAGACAAACATGCAGGTCGGAGCGGGTTCCGGAGTTGTCCGGGCCCGCTCCGACTGCGTTTGCTGTCTTACCTCAGGCCCCCGGACCTCCGTCGTGGCCAGGGCATGTGGCCAGGCTGTGGCCAAGATTCCGGCCGGCGGCGCGACATCCCTCTGTGGGTACGGCACCTCCGCGAAGGGGCTCGCCGCGTCCTCGGCGGAGAGCGCTTTCGCCCTCGCCTCCTGTCACACTTCGGCGTACTCGGTGGACCTCACCCGGCCCGGTCAGCTTGTCAGTCCCACGTTGCCCGTGCGGCCTGATGCCCACATGGTGTGCTCACGTGAGATGGCGGCTTCGGCCTGGTCGACGAATTTGCCCCACGGTTCTGCGTCCGCAGACTCATCCGCAAGAGAGAGAATGTGCCTGATCTCCCGAGCCGTAAGGCTGTATGCGGATGCTTCTGTCTCAAGTCGCTGTGCCTGGAACCATGCGGTGATTCCGGCGACTCCGGCACTCACCACACCGAGTAGGTCAATGGGAACCAGGCCATACGCCTTCACAGCACCAGCAACGACGCCGAGCATCTCCCCAATGAGAGCAACACTCCGCCAAGTACGAGACTGCCTGTCCCGGAGTTTTGCCATCCGCGCATACCACTCGACCTGTTCCATCAAGCGATTGCTCTTGTAGGTCTCGATCCTCTCGTCCTTACTGGTGGCGCGGCAGCGTTCCATCGCCTCGTTGACGTCCAAGCCTGCAGACACATCGACGATATCGAGACCGAGGCTGATCTCCCGAAGTCTGTGGATGAACAGGCGTCGAGCCTCGGGGGCAGGCATGGACTCAGGGAAGGGATCTCCACACACCGCGTAGCGCCACGCGAGCGTCTTGCACGATTCGGCGGCGGCCCGGCATTCGTACCAGCGCCGCTCATCTCGTTGCTCCACGATGTAGAGCCGGACCAAGATGGAGGAGATGAATGCCAGGGAGGCAATAAGTCCTGCCCAGTCGATCCCGTTACTGGCGTACTTGAGCGTCGTGGCGCCAGCGGCCGCCGCCAAGAACAACAGAAGCAGAGTCAGGCGGAGTTGACCGAAATAGCGGCGTTTCGAGCGGATCGATCCCGTGTCCGCATCTTGGAAAAAGGGCGGGAGCTGATGCCAGGTGAAGCTGTCACTGCCAGGACCAGTCATCGGGCTGCCTTGGGTAGGTAGAACAGTCAACACGCCAGCCTAGCCGACCAGTTGATGCTGCGGCGGTGGAAATCGTGCTCTTCGACGTTGTTCCGCGGCTGGCCGTGCCGGCGCCGACGACCTGTACGAGGTGCTTTGGCCAGTAGGAGAGCACCTTGCTGCCAGAGCGCACATCCCGGCGTGCTCTGAGGAAGCCAGCGCACGGCTGGGCCGGGTGATCAGCACGCTAGGTCACTCGCTGCGCAAGTCCCGACCTCTGTAACGGCGCATCGAGGCGCCCAGTGGAGGACCATGAGGTGCCCTCCGAAGGTGTGTAGCGGCGGACCGCCGCCCACCGTGATCGAATTCCTGAAGCGGTGCTTTCTCGTTGAGGCCGATGCTGAGGAGTCGCCGCTTCGTTGCAGCTCAAAGCAGGTTCTGTGCCGCGGAACCGAGCGGTCTTGAAAACTGTCGGGGCGGCAACGTCACCGTGGGTTCAAATCCGGCAGCCTCCGCAGAGGTCGGCGACTTAGCTGGTCAGAAGGGGTACCTGAGCGATTCGGGCACCCCTTCTGCGTGGGCGATGTTCCGCTCGTCTCGCTGGCTCATGCCCAGGGTGGCTGTCTGTCTGCCTGCCCCGTACCGAAGCCGTTCAACGCCCCGGCAGGACATATGTCATGGCGAGGATGCGACTCATGGCTCTGCAGGGCCGGCTGCCGATCCTCGTAGGCTCGACGGCATGTTCAAATCTCGCAAAGTCGGACAAGACGATTCCTGGGAAGGCATCGTCCTCAATAAGTCCCGGGGCATGCTCGACGGCTCGAACATGTATCACTTCGTCGAGGTCCGCCTTGCCGACGGCGAATCCTTGAAGGTCCGGATCAGCCGCCGGCTCTGGAAGTCGATCGTGGTTGATGATCGGATCGTCAAGCGGCCGGGCGCCGACCCGGTCAGGGCGTAGCCCTTCAGGAGCCTGGAGGTGTGGGAGTCCGCTGCTGCCGGCCCGGGCTCGCCGCAGGCCCGTACATGCGACGGATGGCTCCCGCCGCTGGATGCCGTCGCGGAACTCACGATCCCGCTGCTGCTCCCGCTCCATGCTCGGCTACCTGCGGCTCGGCCCAACGGGCGGTCTGCCGACCACGGCCGAGCGGGTTCCGCCGGCGTCACGCTCATTTCCTTGACCGAGCCTCACCGAGGAATTCAACTCTCCACTGCCGAATTCCTCGGTGGCATCTTTCTCGCCGAATCGGACAGGCGCAGCGAAAGCAGGCGAAAGCGGAATTGAAATGAGATGCAAGAAGATCGCCCCGCTACCCGCTACCCGCACACTCGCGCAAGCCGCCCCGGAAGCCGCTGCCGAAGCTGAAGAGGACCTCAAGAGCGACCTCAAGGGCGACTCCAAGAAGCCCCGGTGTTGTCTGGTCGAGCGCTGAGTGCGGCCTGGGCCGACCAGGTCACGGGAGGGGGTCGGTGGCACACGCCATCGGCCCCCTTCGGCACGCCCAGATGCGCGTGGACGCAGCCGCCTGGCCCGCGGTTCCAGGTATTTCCTGAGAATGCGTTCAGTAGCCCTTGGGGTATGCACAGGTTCCGCTGATCCCACTCACAGAAACCCCTCTTAATGTTTTCCACGTCGAAGCCGAAAGGCGAGACCTCAGAAAAGAAACAACTGAAAGAGAATCGCCATGAGCATCCGCAAGGTCATTCCGGTCAAGCCCGCCTGCAAGCCCGAGGGGAAGAGGAACCGGCACCAGCACCCGAAGCCGGCGCACAAGAAGCACCAGCGCCGTCGCCCGATCGGTTTCTGAGCCACATACCGGAGGCGGGCCCGCGGCACTGTGCCACGGGCCCGCCTCCGGCCATGTCCGAACCCGGTACGCCCCCGGCAGCCGGAGGACGCCAGAGCGTAAGAGACAGAGACAGAGACAGAGACAGAGACCGTGACCTCGACAGTGCCCTCGGAGCCAACAGCACGCACAGCGCCCACGGCACGTACAGCGCCCACAGTGCTCACAGCGCTCAGCCACGGCGACCCGCCGACGGTGCGGCTGCGGGCGGTCGGAGCCGAGCCCGCCCCCGGCCGCGGGCGAGGCCGGCGTCCCGGGCCATCCCGTCCGTACGGCCGCCACCAGCCGTCAAGCGCTCAGCTCCCCCGCGCCGACCGCGCCGACCGCGCCGACCGCGCCCACCACGACGAGCCGTACGCGAACACGTCTGGGGGTGGCAGGGGCTGCGAGGGCGAGCCGGCCACCCCGCATCTGCCGACGCGCGCGGCCTTCCGTCGCTTCTGGCCGCTGGCTCGGGGCGACCGCCGCTGGCTGGTGCTGATCTGTATCTGTGTGGTTGCCGCCGCGCTCGCTGAGACGGCCGCGATCCTGCTGTTCTCGAACCTGACGGACCATGCCCTGCAGCAGGGCTCGCTCAGCGCCTTCTGGTCCCCCGCCGGACAGTGGTTCGCCGTGGCGGTCCTCGGTGCGGCAGTCGGATACACCGGCAACTCGCTGGCGGTGTGGACCGCCGCGCGCTTCGTACTACGCCTGCGCGCCCGCGTCTTCGGCCACGTCCAGGACCTACCGCCGCACTTCTTCCAGAGCCACCGTCAGGGAGACCTGGTCGAGCGCCTTACCGGGGACGTCGAGGCCATCGAGCAGATGGTGGTCTCCGGGGTCGTGGGAACCGTGTCCGCGCTGTTCAGCACGGTCTTCTTCGCCACCGCCGCCTTCTGGCTGCGGTGGGACCTGGCGCTGGCCACCTTCGTGCTGGCGCCGCTGTTCTGGGTGGCTGCCCGGCGCTTCTCCGGCCGGATCAAGGCCGTCGCGTGGGAGGAGCGCGTCGCCGACGGCGCGATCACCTCGGTGGTCGAGGAGTCGCTGGGCAACATCGTGCTTACCCAGGCGTACAACCGGAAGGCCGCCGAGGAGAAGCGGCTGCGTCGGGAAGCGGACGCCTGGATGCGCGCGTCGGTGACCGGGGCGCGGATGAGCGAGCTGTACGAGCAACTCGTCCAGGTCATCGAGACGCTGTGCGTCCTCGCCGTCATCGGGCTCGGCGCCTGGGAGATCTCCCAGGACCGGATGACCATCGGCCAGCTCCTGGCCTTCGCCGCCTTCCTCGGCTACCTCTACCCGCCGATCCGCAACCTCGGACAACTCAGCCTCACCCTCACCGCCGCGACCGCGGGCGCCGAGCGGCTGCTGGACATCCTCGACGCCGGGCCCGCCGTGACCGACCCGCCGCCGGGAGCGGCCGCCGCGCCCTGGCGGGTGCACGGCACGGTGGAGTTCGATCAGGTGGGCTTCCGCTACCCGGGCGCCGAGAAGCGCACCCTGGCCGGGGTCACGCTCACCGCCGGCCCCGGGGAGTTCGTGCTGATCACCGGCGCGAGCGGGGCGGGCAAGTCGACCGTCTCGAAGCTGCTGCTGCGCTTCTACGACCCCGCCGAAGGCTCCGTACGCCTGGACGGGGTGCCGCTGCACTACATGCCCCTCTCCTTCCTCCGCGAGAACGTCACGCTCCTGCCGCAGGAGGCGCTCATCCTGCACGACACCATCCGCGAGAACATCGCCTGCGGGCGGCCGGGAGCCACCGACCACGAGATCGTCCAGGCTGCCCGGGACGCGGCGGCCCAAGACTTCATCGCCGCCCTCCCCGAGGGCTACGACACCCGGATCGACCCGCACACCGCGCAGCTGTCCGGCGGCCAGCTGCAGCGTGTGGCGATCGCCCGCGCGATGCTGCGGAACGCGCCCGTCCTGGTCCTGGACGAGCCCACCACCGGTCTTGACGCGCTGTCCGCGCGGCAGGTGGTCAGACCGCTGAGGCGGCTGATGTCCGGCCGTACGACGATCACGATCACGCACGATCTGAACCTGGCGCCGGACGCCGACCGCATCGTCGTCCTCGACCACGGGCGTGTGGTGGAGACCGGGACGCACCGGGAACTGCTGGCCCTGGGCGGGACGTACGCGCGGCTGCACGGCTCACAGAACGCCACGGGACTCTCGGACACAGGACCGTTCCCCGCCCCGCTCGCGGGGACTTGAGCCGGGCCCGACGAGCTCGTGCACGGTTGGCCTTGAGGTGTCGAGGGCTTCGAAAGCCGGTCGTGGATGTGGGTCGCCGACGGCAGGTGAGGGCGGGGCACAGCCGGCATCGTCGGTCTGTGTACCTGAGCTCTTGCAGGGAATTTCCGCCGGCGCTGGCACTCCAGGAATTCTGGCGCTTGCCGTGCACGGTGCCGTAGGGGTGCTGCTGTCGTGGGACCACTGGAAAGGCGGAGCGAGGGGCGAGCCGCGGCCGGCACACCGGATATGCCGGCAAGCCGGATATTGTGTGCCGCTGCCCGGTGGGGAATGGTTCAAGGCCTGGTGGCCGGCGCGATCATTGAGACGATGGGTTCGTGGATGGGTTCGTGGATGGGTCCGTGGATGGGTTCGTGCCCTTCTTGGGAAGGCGCGGTGTTCCTTACGGTTCAGCGGCCTGGGGGCGCTGAGTGGAATGTGCGGGTGCCCTCAGGGCGTATGCGGAAAGTGGGTTGTGGTCACCGTGAGTGTGCGCAGGGCGGGGGGCGGAGCCAAGGGGACCGTGGTGGTGCGGCGGGCGGAGGGGCGGGATGCGCGGCGGCTCACCCGGCTGGTGCGCAGTTCGCGGGCCTATGAGGGGCGGTATGCCGCGATGGTCGAGGGATATCGGGTGGGGCCGGATTACATCGAGGCGCATCGGGTTTTTGTGGCGGTGGAGAGGGGAGAGGGGGAGGGCATGTGCAGCGGGGAGCGTGGTGGGGAGCGGGTGTTGGGGTTTTATGCGTTGGTGGTGGGCCCGGGGGAGTTGGATTTGATTTTTGTGGCGGATCAGGCGCAGGGGTATGGGATAGGGCGCATGCTGGTCGAGCATATGAAGGGGGAGGCGCGGCGGCTTGGGATTGAGCGAGTGCGGGTGGTTTCGCATCCGCCTGCCGAAGGGTTTTATCGCAGTGTGGGTGCCCGGCCCGTAGGAATGGTGCCGGCGAATCCGCCGGTGGTGATGTGGGATCGTCCGGAGTTTGTTTTTGTGATGGGGAGTCGCGAGTAAATCGGTGGCGTGGGAAGGGGGTTGCGGTAACTGTGGGGGTATGACGCGATCATTTGAGGAACTGGTGGCCGAGGCGGAGGCCGTGTCGGTTGAGGGGTGGGATTTCTCGTGGCTGGACGGAAGAGCCACTGAGGAGCGGCCCTCTTGGGGTTACCAGCGGGGGATGGGGGAGCGGCTGGCGCGGGCGTCGGCTGCCCTGGACGTGCAGACCGGCGGTGGGGAGGTGCTCGCCGGGGCGCCGAAGTTGCCGCCGGTGATGGTGGCGACGGAGTCCTGGGCGCCGAATGTCGCCAAGGCCACCGCGCTGTTGCATCCGCTCGGTGCGGTGGTGGTGGCCGATGCGGATGAGCCGCCGTTGCCGTTCGGCGATGCGACGTTCGACCTGGTGACGAGCCGTCATCCGGTGACCGTGTGGTGGGAGGAGATCGTCCGGGTGCTGCGGCCCGGGGGCATCTATTTCTCTCAACAGGTCGGGCCGGCGAGCGTGTTCGAGCTGGTCGAGCACTTTCTGGGGCCGCAGCCGGAGCACGTACGGCGGGCCCGTCATCCCGAGGATGCGCGCCGGGCGGCGGAGGCGGCGGGACTTGAGGTGGTCGATCTGCGGGCGGAGTCGTTGCGGACCGAGTTCTTCGATATCGGGGCGGTCGTCTACTTCCTGCGGAAGGTGGTGTGGATGGTCCCAGGGTTCACGGTGGAGCGCTATCGCGAGCGGTTGCGGGAGTTGGATGAGGTGATCCGTCGCGAGGGGGCGTTTGTGGCGCGGACGACCCGGTTTCTGATGGAGGCGCGTAAGGCATAGGCGGGACTTTGTGGATATGCCTTAGCGGGTGGGGGGTGGTGAGGGGGGTGTGGCGCGGGCTGCTGAGGCGATGGTGGTGTGTGCCTCGTGGGTGGAGAGGCCGGTGTCGCGGGCTGCCTCCGTCAGGCGGGCGGTGAGTTCCTGGCCGAGGCCGGCTTCGTAGGCGCGGCAGGCGGCCCAGAAGAGGCGGGCGTTGCGCTGGCCGTCCGGGGAGGTGCGGACGAAGCGTACGAGGGCCGCGGCGTGCTGGGGCGGGACGCCGGGTGGGGAATCTCGGTGGGCGGCCGGTGGTGGGGAGATGAGGAGGTCGAGCAGGGCGCCCGGCAGGGGGGCCGGGCGGCGTGGTGTGTTCGGTGCGTGGGTGTATCGCCCCTGGGCGGTGACCGAGCCGGGGCCCACCAGGTAGCCGGCTGTGCCGCGGATGTCGATGCCCGGGGCGAGCCGTCCGGCCGAATTCGGTACGGGTGGGGTCGGTGGGCCGGTGAACCAGAGGTGGCGGCCGCCGCTGGGGGTGAGGACCGTGACGGTCGGCGGGATCGGGAAGCCGTGCTGTTCGGCGAGGAACCGCAGGGCGGTCAGGCCGTCGGCTCCGTTCTTGGTGTCGAGGTCGATGCCGATGAGGTGGTGTGGGGGCCGTCCGCAGGCGATGCCGTAGCCGGTGGACCAGGGGGCGGCGGCGAACATCCGGCGGATGGTGAGCGGGTCGGTGCTCGCGTCATGGACGCCGTGCCCGAGCCGGCCGCATTCGCCGCGGCAGGGCGGGACCTCGGGGTGTCCGCGGTGCGGGGAGCGTATGGCGGGGAGTTTGTTGCGGGTCAGCGGGATGACCGGGTAGCCGCCGGAGGCGGCGAGGAGCGCCTCGGTGAGCGCGGCGGTGTGCGGGTCAGGGGGATCGGTGGGTGCGGTTTCCCGGGGATCCGGGCGGTCGGCGCGCAGGTCATTCTGCGGGGCAGGCGGAAGGTCGGCCCGCAGGTCGGGCCCGTGGTCGGGCGGTGTTCCGGTATGGCGTCGGTGCATGGCCATGGAGCTATTTTCGTACGAATGTTCGACGAAGGGAAGGGGGTGTGGAGGGGGCCGGGGCGCGCGCCGGGCTCGTCGTGCGGGTGGGGTGTGGGCGGTGGGCCTTGAGGTGAGCCGTGTGGCGGGGCGCCAGGCGGGCCCCGTCGTCGTCGAGGGGCGTGCGCGGCGGATCACGCCGGGCGGCGGGGGTTTATCCGGGGGTGCTCATGCTTGCGGGGGAATCGGGGCCCCGTGACGGGTTCGCCGTGGATTCGTGGGCAAGCCTGAGTGCGCGACGTCGAGGAAAGCATCGTGGTGGTCGGCCAACTGCCCGGTGAGGGAGGAAAGTTCCACGGATTTCGGGCCCGGAGTGAGTGGGATCGGACGGACAGTGGATCCAGCACTTCCGGTCCCGTACATCGCAAGCCCAGTCACAAGCCCAGTCATCAACACATTCACAAACGCAGTCACAAACGCAGTCACAAGCACAGTCGTATGTCAGAGCTGTAGATCAGACCCCCGCGCAGCAGGACCGCGCCGGATGCCGGCGCGGTAGATCCAGAAGTCGTGTTCCGTAGGAGGAATAGACATGGCAAGCATCCGTACCGCCCGTGTTCTCGCCGTTGCCGCCGCACTGCCCCTCGCGGCCGCGCTCTGCACCGGCGTGGCGCAGGCCGACAACGGCGGCTTTGCGACCGGCGGGTCGAGTTCGGCGGCGACGAGCCAGGCGGGGAGCGGTGTCGGCGGCACCAATCTCGGCAATTCGACCACCGGCCAGCAGGTCGCCAACGGAGCCGGTGCCTCCAACCAGAACAACACCGCGAGCGTGAACGGCTCCGGCCCCACGCGTATCGACCAGTCCAACGCCACCGTCAACTTCACCAATCTCTGGTGAGCCGGCGGCAGTCTCCGGTGAGCCGGCGGCCCGTCGCAAGGGGAGTGCGGCGCGGCTGACCGGCGGGTGAGCGTCAGGGCCGGCACGGAGAGAATGGGGCTGCTCCGGAGTTCGCTGCGCCGGGCCTTGACAGTGAGCGGGTTTCTGACGGACAGTCAGAAACCCGCTCGCTTCCTTCGTGTGCCCGGCTCCCTGTGCACCGGGCGTACGGCCACCAGAAGGGGAGGCCGCCGACGTGCACCTCGCCCCCACCGCCCGCCAGGAGCAGCTGCGCAGCCAACTACGTGCCTACTTCAGGGAGTTGTTGCCGGACGGGCCGGTCGAGGATGCGGCCGAGCAGCGTGCGGTGCTGCGCCGGATCGGTGCGGACGGCATGCTGGGGCTGGGCTGGCCGACGGCCTACGGAGGGCAGGGCCGCGGGCCCGACGAGCAGTTCGTGTTCTTCGACGAGGCGTATCGCGCGGGCGCCCCGGTCTCGATGGTCACCCTCAACACCGTCGGCCCGACCCTGATGAAGTACGGCACCCCGCAGCAGAAGGACTTCTTCCTGCCGCGGATCCTCCGTGGCGAGCTGGTCTTCGCGATCGGCTATACGGAGCCCGAGGCCGGGACCGACCTCGCCGCACTCCGCACCCGCGCGGTGAAACGGCCGGGTGGGGTGGATGCCGCCGACGGTGGAGCGAGGGCCGACGGTGGAGCGAGGGCCGACGGTGGAGCGGGTGTCGAGGGCGGAGCGGGCGCCGAGGGCGGAGCGGGTGCCGACCGTGACGTGGCGGGCGCCGACCGTGACGTGGCGGGTGCCGATCATGACGCGTGCGCCGATGAGGACGCCCACTGGCTGATCAACGGTGCCAAGAGCTTCACCAGCAACGCCCACCGGGCCGACTGGATCTGGCTCGCCTGCCGCACCGACCCCGAGGCGCCCAAGCACCGGGGCATCTCCCTCCTCCTTGTGCCCACCGACGCACCCGGCTTCTCCTGGACGCCGATCGAGACGGTCGGCGGGCTGATGACCACCGCCACGTATTACGACGGCATCCGCGTCCCGGCCGGGAACCTCGTCGGCGAGGAGAACGGCGGCTGGCAGCTGATCACCAACCAGCTCAACCATGAACGCGTCGCGCTGGCCGCCCTCGGGATGCAGGCCGAGGACTCTTTCGACGCGGCACTGGCGTATGCCCGTACGCCGGACCAGGAGACCGGCGAACGGCCTGCGGACCGGCCCTGGGTACGGTCCCGGCTCGCCGAGGCGCACGCCCGGCTGGCCGCGACCCGGCTGCTGAACTGGCGGCTGGTCGGCGATGTGGGCGCCGGGACGCTCAGCCCCGGAGACGCGGCCGGGGTGAAGTTCGCCGGGACGGAGAGCGCCGTCGAGGTCTACCGGATGTGCCAGGAGGTGGCGGGGGACGCCGCCCTGGTGCGGGCCGGTTCTCCGGACGCCTTCGGGGACGGCGAGCTGGAGCGGATGAACCGGGCGGCCCAGATCAACACGTTCGGGGGCGGGGTGAGCGAGATCCAGCGGGAGATCGTCGCGACGATGCGACTGGGGATGCGGAGGGGGCGGCGATGAGCGAGGTGGCCCAGGAGGAGCCGGCGCCGGCGGCGCACACCGCCCGGCCCCCGGACACGTCCCTCCCCTACGAACGGCTCAAGTCCTTCGAGGGGCGGCCGGCCGCCACCGCGGCGGTCGGCAAGGACCCGGTCAACGCGCCGATGATCAGGCACTGGTGCGAGGCGGTGGGCGACGCCAACCCGGCCTACCAGGGGTCGGAGGCCATCGCGCCGCCGACGATGCTCCAGGCCTGGACGATGGGCGGCCTCTCCGGCCATACGGACCGTTCGGGCGCGTTCGACGCGCTCTTCGCGCTGCTGGACAGCGCCGGGTACACCTCCGTCGTCGCCACCGACTGCGAGCAGGAGTATCTGCGGCCGCTGCGGCCGGGCGACGAGGTCACCTTCGACGCGGTGATCGAGTCCGTGTCGGAGCGCAAGACGACCAAGCTGGGGGCGGGGCACTTCGTCACGACGCGGATGGATGTGCGGGCGGACGGGGAGCTCGCCGGGACGCACCGCTTCCGGATCCTCAAGTACGCGCCGCACGCCCGGCAGACCCCGCACGCCCCCGAGACCCCCGAGACCCCCGAGACCCCCGAGACCCCCGAGGCTCCGGAGGCTCCGGAGGAGCGGAAGCCGGAGCCGCCGGCCGCGTCAGCTTCGCCCGCCCGGCCCGCCCCGCCCGCCGCGCCCGCCACTTCAGCTCCGTCCGCCCCGTCCGCCCCACGGCGCCCCCGCCCCGTCGTCAACCGCGACAACGCCGGCTTCTGGGAAGGCGTCGCCGGGCACCGGCTGCTGATCCAGCGGTGTACGGGGTGCTGGACGCTGCGTTTCCCCTGGCTGCCGGGGTGCTCGCGGTGCGGGTCGCCGGAGTGGGACACCATCGAGGCGAGCGGCGCGGGAACGGTCTTCTCCTACGTCGTGCTGCACCACCCGTCCTTCCCCGCCTTCGACCCGCCCTACGCGGTCGGACTGATCGAACTCGCGGAAGGGGTACGGATGGTCAGCAACATCGTCGGCGTCCCGCACGACCGGGTGCGCATCGGCATGCCCGTCCGGCTCGCCTTCCAGCGGGTGGACGAGGAGTTCGAGCTGCCGGTCTTCCGCCCCACGGCGGGCGGTGAGGGGTGACATGGACTTCACGCCCACACCCGAGCAGACAGCGGCCAGTGAGCTGGCCGCGGAGATCTTCGGCGACCTGTCCACCCCCGAGCGCCTCGCCGACCGCGGCGGAGATACGGACACCGCGCTCTGGAAGGAGCTGTGCACGGCCGGGCTGTCGGGCGCGGTGACGGAGACCGGGCTGCTCGGGCTCGTCCTGATGCTGGAGGAGCAGGGCCGGACGACGGCGCAGGTGCCGTTCGCCGCGAGCTGCGTCTACGGGCTGCTGGCGATCGGTGCGCACGGCGATACGGACCAACGGGCACGGCTGCTGCCGGCGCTCCGGGACGGTACGGCGATCGCCACCGGGGCGTTCCCGGCCCGGCCGGGCGGTGTACGGGCGTGGCCGGAAGGGCCCCGGAGGACGGAAGGGGACCGGAGGCCGGACGGCCCCCGGAAGGAGGAAGGCCCCCGGAAGGCGGAAAGGCCCCGTAGGGCGGAAGGGCCCCGTAGGGCGGACGGGAAGGGACGGCTGACCGGCAGCGTCCCCGTGGTGCCGTGGCTGCGCGAGGCCACCCATGTGCTGGTACCGGACGGGGTGACGCAGACACTGTGGCTGCTCCGTACCGACGCCCCCGGGGTACGACGCGACCCGGTCGAGACCACCGCCCCCTGGTCGGCGGGCCGGCTCACGCTCGACGACGCCCCCGCCGAACGGCTGGGCCCGGACGCCTCCACTGCGCAGCAGTCCACCACCCACCCTTACGCCGATGTCCTGGCCACCGCCCGTACCGCCTTCGCGGGCCTTCAGGCCGGGGTCTGTGCCGGGGCCCTGGCCCGTGCGGTGTCCCACACCGCCACACGTGAGCAGTTCGGCCGTCCGCTCTCCACCAACCAGGGCGTCCTGCTGCGCGCCGCCGACGCCTACATGGACACCGAGGCGATCCGGCTGACCGCCTACGAGGCGGCCTGGCGCCGGGACGCGGACCTGGACGCCGGGGAGCAGGCGCTGACCGCCGCCTGGTGGGCCGCCGAGGCGGGTACCCGTGTGGTGCACACCGGCCAGCATCTGCACGGCGGCATCGGCGCCGATCTGGACCACCCCGTCCACCGGCACTTCCTGTGGGGCCGCCAACTTGCCGCATACCTGGGCTCGGGAGCCGAAGTGCTGGAGGAATTGGGTGAGTTGCTCACCTCCCGGGACGCACGGAACGCACAGGACGCACAGGACGCACGGAACGCACGGGACGTACGGAACGCGCGGGACGTACGGAACGCGCGGGACCCGCAGAACCGGCAGGAGGAGGGCACCACATGAAAGCCGGTGACGAGCTTCCGGAACTCACCGTCCCGATCACCCGCACCCTGATCGTCGCCGGCGCACTCGCCTCCCGTGACTACCAGGACGTGCACCACGACACCGAGGCGGCCAGGGAGAAGGGCTCCCCGGACATCTTCATGAACATCCTCACCACCAACGGGCTGGTCGGCCGCTACCTCACCGATCACTTCGGGCCGCGCTGCGTCCTGCGCAAGGTCGCCATCCGTCTGGGCGCCCCCAACTACCCGGGGGACACCATGGTGTTGCGCGGCACCGTCACCGAGGTGGCGGACGGTACGGCCGTGGTGCGGGTCATCGGGGCGAACGGCCTCGGCCACCACGTCACCGGCACCGTGACGGTGAGCCTCCCGGAGGGCACGGAATGAGCATCCACCGCCCCGACTCCCTAGGGGGCCGGGCCGCGATCGCCGGTATCGGGGCCACCGAGTTCTCCAAGGACTCCGGCCGCAGCGAACTGAAGCTCGCCGTCGAGGCCGTGCGGGCCGCCCTCGACGATGCCGGGCTGACACCCGCGGACGTCGACGGCATGGTCACCTTCACCATGGACACCAACCCCGAGATCACCGTCGCGCAGGCGGCCGGCATCGGCGAACTGTCCTTCTTCTCCCGCGTCCACTACGGGGGCGGCGCGGCCTGCGGCACCGTCCAGCAGGCGGCCCTGGCGGTCGCCACCGGGCTGGCCGAAGTCGTCGTCTGCTACCGCGCGTTCAACGAGCGCTCCGGCCGCCGCTTCGGCTCCGGCGTCCAGCAGCGGGAGCCCTCCGCCGAGGGGGCGGCGCTCGGCTGGAACCTCCCCTTCGGCCTGCTCACCCCCGCCTCCTGGGTCGCCATGGCAGCCCAGCGCTACCTCCACGCCTACGGGCTGACGCCGGACGCCTTCGGCCATGTCGCGGTCACCGACCGCCGCCACGCGGCCACCAACCCGGCCGCCTACTTCCACGGGCAGCCGATCACCCTCGCCGACCACGCCGCCTCCCGCTGGATCGTGGAGCCGCTGCGGCTGCTGGACTGCTGCCAGGAGACGGACGGCGCCCAGGCGATCGTGGTGACCTCGCCCGAGCGGGCCCGTACGCTGCCCCACCCGCCGGCGCTGATCACGGCCGCCGCACAGGGTGCGGGCCGCGCCCAGGAGCAGATGACCAGCTTCTACCGCGACGCGCTGACCGGCCTCCCGGAGACGCAGGTGGTCGCCCGCCAGCTCTGGCGCACCTCGGGACTCTCCCCGGCCGACATCGACGTCGCGATCCTCTACGACCACTTCACCCCCTTCGTGCTGATGCAGCTGGAGGAGTTCGGCTTCTGCGCCCCCGGTGAGGCCGCCGACTTCGTCGCCGCGGACGCCCTTCCCCTCAACACCCACGGCGGCCAGCTCGGCGAGGCCTATCTGCACGGCATGAACGGCATCGCCGAGGCCGTCCGCCAGCTGCGCGGCACCTCCGTCAACCAGGCCGGCACCCCGGCGCATGTCCTGGTCACGGCGGGGACCGGGGTGCCGACCTCGGGGTTGGTCCTGGGCGCGGACGGCTCATGACCACCGTCCCGGGCGCGGGGCCGACGCCGTACGCGGCGCACGGCGAGGTGACGGCAGGTGTCGCCCCGTCGGGGTTCCCTTGGGGGGAGGTGCCCCGGCCCGTCCCCCCAAAGGAGGTGCGGCGGGGCCCATCCGTACAACTTGAGGCGGATGGCGCTTCGGCACCTGGGGGCGATCCGCGGGACCCACCCTCGCTTCTAGCGTGGTTCACATGACCACGCCAGTGTGCACAAGCGCCTCAACCGCCGCTGTGTTCCCGACGTTCTCGTCCTATGTACGGGCCCGGGGGCCGGTCCTGCTGCGCGCTGCGCGGTCGATGTCCGGCAACCCGAACGACGCCGAGGACCTCCTCCAGACCGCGCTCACCAAGACCTTCATGGCCTGGGAGCGCATCGAGGACCACCGCGCCCTGGACGGCTACGTCCGTCGCGCGCTGATCAACACCCGCACCTCCCAGTGGCGCAAGCGCAGGGTGGAGGAGTTCGCCGTCGACGAGATGCCGGAGCCGGACCCGCTGCCGGCACCCGACCCGGCCGAGCTCCAGGGCCTGCGCGACGCGATGTGGCGCGCCGTGATGCGACTGCCGCCCCGCCAGCGGGCCATGGTCGTGCTCAGGTACTACGAGGACCTGAGCGAGGCCCAGACCGCCGAGGTCATGGAGGTCTCGATCGGCACGGTCAAGAGCGCCGTCTCCCGCGCCCTGGCCAAGCTCCGGGAGGACCCGGAACTGGGGATGATCGCCTGACGGTGCGCGGCCGCGGGACTCAGCGGTCTCCGGCGGCGTACGCCAGGAAGTCTGCCCAGGTACCCGGCCGGACGCACAGCTGCGGGCCGAGGGGATTCTTGGAGTCGCGGATGCGGATGGTGTCGGGGGCGGTGGCGACTTCGATGCACTCGTTGCCGTCGCTCTGGTGGCTGTAGCTGCTCTTGAACCACTCCAGCTCAAAAGCGTCACCGGCAGAGGGCTTGAGGGTCATGTCTCTCCTAGCGCTTTCTCGATGAAGGTCAGTGACTCACGAGGCGTCAGAGCCTGGGCCCGGATGATGCCATAGCGCAGCTCAAGGATTCGGATCTCTTTCGGGTCGGTGATCGGACGGCTGGTGACCTGGCCTTCATCACGCCCCACCACTGAGCCGTCTCTGAACTTCAGCACCTGGATCTGTCCACCCATCCCGGCGTGGTCGTCACGGTCGGTCGGCATCACCTGGATTTCGACGTTCCGTAACTGCCCTACCTCCAACAGGCGTTCGAGCTGTCGGCGCAGAACCATTCTGCCCCCTACTGGGCGGCGTAGGGTCACTTCTTCTTGGACGAATGTGAGCGCTGGCGCCGGTGAGCGCTCGAAAATCGCCTCTCGGGCCATGCGGGCTTCCACGAGCCGCTCCACCTGGTCCTGCGAGTACGCGGGCCGCCGCATCTCGAACAGGGCCGTCGTGTACTCCCTCGTCTGCAACAACCCATGCAGGTTGTGGTTGCTGTAGGCGCCGAGTTCGACTGCCTCTGCCTCCAGCTTGGCCAGATCACGGACCTTCTTCGGGTACCTGGCCTGTTCCAGGTCCTCCTTCATTGCGGCGATCTTGCCGGCCGCGCCCAGCACCTCATCCGCCTTGTCGAGGTATTCCGAGCGGGGGATACGCACACCCCGTTCGATCTTGTAGATCAAGTTCTCGCCGTACCCCATGAGCGCCGCGAACTCCGCAGGTCGCATGCCCGCGGCCTTCCGCCAGAGCTTGAGTTGGCGGCCGACCGCTTCGACGACAGCCCTCGACTCGTCTTCCGGATCGAGTTCCCAGCCCGCCTCGTCCGTTCCGTCAACATTCATCCGCTCCCACCTCCTGGACAGCGGGGACACTCCTGGACAACGCCAGGACAGTCACCGTGCGTACCGGCCGAATCGCTTTTCAGCGTAAACACGGACGACCACGCTGAGTGACATGAATCAGGAAATCCCCGCGTACAAGCTCCAGTTCAGGGTCCAGCTGTCGGCCACCCGCCGTGGCGCCCGCCTCGCGCGGCTGCTGGCCGCGGAGGAACTCCGGTCATGGGGGCTGCCGTTCGAGGGACCGGCTCAGGTCATCGCCGAGTTGGCTGCCAATGCCGCCACGCACGGGTGCGTACCGGGCCGGGACTTCCGGCTCGCCGTGCTGTCTGACGCGGACGCGCTCCGTATCGAGGTGACGGACGCGCAAGGTGACCGGCTCCCGGCCCTACAGGTGCCGGACGTACGGGAATCGGGCCACGGTCTGGTCCTCGTCGAAGCGCTCGCGGACCGCTGGGGGGTGTGCCGGGGGCCGTTCCCCTGCAAGACGGTCTGGGCGGAATTCGACCTTCCGATGTGGGGCCGGTGAGGCGGCCGGCCGCCCGTTCACCGGAGCCCGGAAAGCCGGACGCCGGTGTGCCGGGCGCCGATGGGCCGGGCCGTAAAAGACCTCATCAACCCGGGTGAGAAACCCACCCCAACCGGCCCTGACGGTAAGGCCGTCACCCACCAGAGTGATCCCTCACCGGAAGATTCGCCTCCGCACACCGATCCGGGGCACGCTCGGCAACAGCACCCCGAGAAACCTCGCAACCCGTACACATACGACGGCCCCCGGCCGGGACTGGCATCCCGATCGAGGGCCTGACCACCGAGGAAGCAGTACCTTCCAGATGGCTGAGAAGCAGTTTAATGCGCCTGTGCGCACCCGGTACGCGATTCGGCCGACCGCCGGTGGCGTGCAGAAGGTCACCGAGTACCAGCGCCCCGGCTACACGATCATCGGCAATCACCTGACCCAGCACCGCGGGCTGTCGGGCCTGGCGATCGGGCTGGCCGCCTACATTCAATCGCTGCCCGACGGCGCGCCGGTCGATATCCGTACGCTCGCCAGGCGGTTCCCCGAGGGCCGGGACCGGATCGCCGCCGCCTTGCGGGAGTTGGAGACGCACGGATACCTCGAACGCATCCGGCGGCGCACCGAGGGCGGGCAGCTCGTCACGGTCACGATCTCGTACAACAACCCGGAGGCCACCCGCGCCCGCCGTGCCCGGGGGGAGGCCGAGGAGGCCAAGCGGCGCCAGGCGACCGCCCCGCCGCCCCACCCGGCCGCCCCTGCACAGGCTCCCGCTCCCGCGCCCGAGCCTGCCTGCGCACCCGCCGTACGAGCCGCATCAGCCGCACCCGCCGCACCCGCCGTACGAGCCGCGCCGACCGGGCCACCGTCCCCACAGCCCCCACCGTCACCACAGCACGCACCGTCCCCACAGCCCCCACCGCCCCCACCGGCCCGGCTCCCCCGCCCCCGCGCCCCTGCGCACGACACCCCCGCCGGTGACCTCCTGGCCGGGCTGCGTCGTGACGATCCCCGGCTGCTGCTCTCCGCCCGGGACGTGGACCGCCTCGCACCGGCTGTCGCCGTCTGGCTGAAACGCGGGGCCTCTCCGGACGCCGTGCGCAATGCCCTGGTCACGGACCTGCCGGACGCTCTCCACCACCCGGCCGCCCTGCTGGCCCACCGGCTGAACGAACGGCTGCCCCCACCCCTCCCGGCCGTCGCCGCCCGCTCCGCTCCGGCGTCCGACCGCCCGGACCCGCTGCAGACGTGCGACGGGTGTGAGCGCGCCTTCCGTGCCCCTGGCCCCGGCTTGTGCCGCGACTGTCGATGACACGGGTGAGAGGAGGCGCCTTACCCGTCACGTCCCGCAGCTCACGTCCCCCGGCTCACCATCAGCCTGCCCACCGCCTGTTCCAGCTCCGCGATGCGGTCGGCGAGGCGGGACTTGTCGGAGCCCTTGGCGTCGCGCAGGAGGAGTTCCACCTCGGCGAGCTGGCCGGCGATCTCGGCGAGGCGGGAGGCGTCGCCGGCCGCG
Organism: Streptomyces sp. NBC_01454; assembly: GCF_036227565.1. NCBI lineage: Bacteria > Bacillati > Actinomycetota > Actinomycetes > Kitasatosporales > Streptomycetaceae > Streptomyces > Streptomyces sp. NBC_01454. Next base: position 3,925,081 of record NZ_CP109460.1, on the reverse strand, counting down.
GGCTGCGGCTCGCCAGGCTTTGCGGACGGTCCGGGCGGCGGGGGCTCGGGGGCGCCCGGGACCGGCGGGAGGTCGGGGTGCGGGGCGTGCGCCTGCTGGCCGGCCGTCCCGGGCGCCGGTGGCGTCGGGTGTTCCTCCGCCGCCGGTGTCGAGGTCGTGACCGTGGGGGCGGCGGGGGTGGGCGCGCCTGTCGGGACCGTCGGCGGCGCCGGGGGTGGTGCCCCCTCGCTTGCGGGGTTCTCGTCCGAGGTCAGCAGACGCCTCAACTGCTCTGCCTGGGAGGCCAGTTGGCGGTTCTTGCGGAAGAGGTCGAGGAAGACGTTCACCTTGGTGCGCAGCAGCCAGGGGTCGAACGGCTTGATCAGGAAATCGGCGGCGCCGACCGTGTAGCCGCGGTAGGCGTAGTTGGGGTCGACGGAGGCGCCGGTGAGGAGAATGATCGGGACGTCTTTCGTCTGGTCCAGGCCCTTGATGTTGGCGGCGGTCTCGAATCCGTTCATGCCCGGCATCAGCACATCGATGAGGACGACCGCGAATTCCTCGCGGAGCATGGCCTTCAGGGCCTCCTCGCCGGAGCGTGCGCGCACCACCTTCTGGGTGAGGGAACCCAGTACGGCTTCCAGCGCGACGAGGTTTTCCTCCATGTCGTCGACGATGAGGATGCTGGGTGAGGTGTCCGGAGCGGTCGTCATGAGTGCTCCCCCGTCGTTCCCTGGTTGTCCTGGCCCGTGTCCCCGTCTGGATCACGGCCGGAGTCACGGCCGGAGTCACGGTCTGCGTCGCGGTCCGAGTCATGGTCTGCTTCCCGGCCTGCGTCCGGGCTCGCGCCATCGCCGGCGTCGGTGCCCCCCTCGGCGTCGGAGCCCCCGCCGGCGTCGATGCCCCCGTCACCGTCACCGTCACCGTCGGTCCCTGGCCCCGGCCGCGGCACCGGCCCCCCGTTCTGCGGGTCCAGGAGGCGGCAGATCACCGCCAGCAGCCGGTCCACGTCCACCGGTTTGGGGATGTAGTCGTTCGCCCCGCTCTCGATCGCCTTTTCGCGGTCGCCCGGCATGGCCTTCGCGGTGAGCGCGATGACCGGGAGGTCCGCGAACCGGGGGGCCTGACGGATGGCCGCGATCATCTCGTAGCCGTCCATTTCGGGCATCATGATGTCCATCAGCACCAGCGAGACATCCGGCGTCCGGTCGAGGACCTCCAGCCCCTCGCGACCGTTCTCGGCGTACTTCACGCTGATGCCGACCCGGCCGAGTACGTGCGTGAGGGCGAAGACATTGCGGATGTCGTCGTCGACGATGAGGATGCGGCGGTCGGCCAGCACCTCGCCGGGGCGTCCGCTGAGCCAGTCCTTGAGGCGGGTGGTCTCGGGCCAGGTCACGGCGTCGCCTTCGGCGGAGGGAGCGGTCGCCGGGGCCGCCGGCTCCTGGTCCTCCTGGCTGCGGAAGAGGTCCCCGCGCGTCGTACTCTCCAGCTCCGCGGGCGCGGACGTGCGCTGCTCGCCCAGCGCGGGCCGGGCGGCCGGGGTGAGGCCTGCCGGGGCGGGGCCCTCCGCGGTGAGGGGCCCGGCGGTGGAGCCCGTGGCGGCGGAGGGGCCGGTGTAGCGCGCGGGCACGTACAGGGTGAAGGTCGAACCGGTGCCCGGCTCGCTCTCGGCGATGATCCGGCCGCCCAGCAGCCCGGCCATGTCGCGGCTGATGGAGAGGCCGAGACCGGTGCCGCCGTATTTGCGGTTGGTGGTGCCGTCGGACTGCTGGAACGCCTCGAAGATGGCGTCGAGTTTCTCCGGCGAGATGCCGATGCCGGTGTCCTTGACGGAGAGCGCGATGACGTCGTCGGCGGTGCGCAGCGATTCCTCTTCGAAGTCCGCGCCCGACACCCGCTGGACGATGAGTTCCACGCTGCCGGAGGAGGTGAACTTCACGGCGTTGGACAGCAGGTTGCGCAGGATCTGCTGGAGGCGCTGTTCGTCGGAGAAGAGCTCCTTGGGGACGTTCTCGCCGACCTTGACGTCGAAGGTCAGGCCGCGGTCGAGGGTGAGCGGCTTGAAGGTGGCCCGGACGTAGTCGAGGAGTTTGATCAGCGGCAGGTTCTTGGGGTGGACGTCCATCCGGCCGGCCTCGATCTTCGACAGATCGAGGATGTCGTTGATGAGCTGGAGGAGGTCGGCGCCCGCACGGTGGATGGTGATGGCGAACTCCACTTCCTGTGGGGCGAGCCGGCCCTCGGGGTTGTCGGCGAGGAGCCGGGAGAGCACCAGCAGGGAGTTCAGCGGGGTGCGCAGCTCGTGCGACATATTCGCCAGGAACTCCGACTTGTACTGCGAGGAGGTGGCCAGCAGTGCCGCCTTCTCCTCCAACTCGGCGTTCGTCAGCTGGAGTTCGTCGGAGCGCTGGCGGAGCTCGGCGGTCAGGCGCTGGGACTCCGAAAGCAGGGATTCCGTCCGGGCGTTGGCGATGATGGTGTTGATCGAGACGCCGATGGTGTTCACGAACTGGTCGATGAAGGCGAGATGGACCTCGCTGAACCGGCTGAACGACGCCAGCTCGATGACGCCCAGCACCTGGTCCTCGAAGAGGATGGGGAGGATGACGATGCTGGCGGGGGCCGCGGCGCCGAGTCCGGAGCTGATGGTGATGTAGTCGGGCGGGACGGCCTCGACGACGATGCGCTTCTTCTCCATGGCGGCCTGGGTGATCAGGCCCCAGCCGGGGGTGCCCAGCCGCAGCCGCGGCAGGGAGCGGCGGCCCTCGGGCTGGCCGGTGCCGTAGCCGGCGATCAGCTCCAGCCCCTCGCCGGGCTCGGCGCCCGCCTCGGCCAGGAAGAACGCGCCGAACTGCGCGTTCACCAGCGGGGTCAGCTCGCGCAGGATCAGATCGGCGACCTCGACGAGGTCGCGGTGGCCCTGCATCAGGCTGGCGATACGGGCCAGGTTGGACTCCAGCCAGTCCTTGGCGCGGGTGGTCTCGCGGAGGTTGGCGACCATCAGGTTGATGTTGTTCTTCAGGGCGGCGACCTCGCCCTGGGCGTCCACGGTGATCGAGCCGGACATGTCGCCCTGGGTGACGGCGCTGGCCACCTCGGCGATCGCGCGGACCTGCGTCGTCAGGTTCAGCGCCAGCTCGTTGACGCTGGTGGTCAGCCGCTTCCAGGTGCCGTAGACGCCCTCGACCCGGGCCTGGCCGCCCAACTGGCCCTCGCTGCCGACCTCTCGGGCCACTCGGGTCACCTCGGACGAGAACGACGACAGGGTGTCGACCATCGTGTTGATCGTCGTCTTCAGTTCGAGGATCTCGCCGCGGGCGTCGACGTCGATCTTCTTCGACAGGTCGCCCTTGGCGACGGCGGTGGCGACCTGGGCGATGTTGCGGACCTGGGAGGTCAGGTTGTCGGCCATGGAGTTGACGTTGTCGGTGAGGTTCTTCCAGACGCCGGAGACGCCGTGCACCTGCGCGCGGCCGCCGAGCCGTCCCTCGGTGCCGACCTCGCGGGCCACCCGGGTCACCTCGTCGGCGAACGCCCGCAGCTGCTGGACCATCGTGTTGACGGTGTCCTTCAGCTCCAGGATCTCGCCGCGGGCATCGACATCGATCTTCTTCGACAGGTCGCCGTTGGCCACCGAGGTGGTCACCTGGGCGATGTTGCGGACCTGGGAGGTCAGGTTGAGCGCCATGAAGTTGACGTTGTCGGTGAGGTCCTTCCAGACCCCGGAGACGTCCCTGACCTGCGCCTGACCGCCGAGGTTTCCTTCGGTGCCGACCTCGCGGGCCACGCGGGTGACCTCGTCGGCGAAGGCGGAGAGCTGGTCGACCATCGTGTTGATCGTCGTCTTCAGTTCGAGGATCTCGCCCTTGGCCTCGACGGTGATCGTCTTGCCGAGGTCGCCCTGCGCGACGGCGGTGGCGACCAGGGCGATGTTGCGGACCTGCGAGGTCAGGTTGTCGGCCATGAAATTGACGCTCTCCGTGAGGTCGCGCCAGACCCCGGATACGCCCCTGACCTGCGCGCGGCCGCCCAGCTGGCCCTCGGTGCCGACCTCGCGGGCCACGCGGGTGACCTCGTCGGCGAAGGCGGAGAGCTGGTCGACCATCGTGTTGATCGTCGACTTCAGTTCGAGGATCTCGCCCCGGGCATCCACGGTGATCTTCTGGCTCAGGTCGCCGGTGGCCACCGCCGTCGTCACCTGGGCGATGTTGCGGACCTGCCAGGTCAGGTTGGACGCCATGAAGTTGACGTTGTCGGTGAGGTCCTTCCAGACCCCGGAGACGCCCCTGACCTGCGCGCGGCCACCGAGCTGGCCCTCGGTGCCGACCTCGCGGGCCACCCGGGTCACCTCGTCGGCGAACGCCCGCAGCTGATCCACCATCTTGTTGACGGTCAGCTTCAGCTCCAGCAGCTCGCCGGTGGCCTCCACCGTCACCTGCTGGGTCAGGTCGCCGGTGGCCACCGCCGTCGTGACCACCGCGATGTCGCGCACCTGCGCCGTCAGCCGCGACGCCATGGTGTTGACCGCCTCGGTCACATGGAGCCAGTCGCCGGAGAGCCCCTGGACCTTGGCCCGGCCGCCCAGCCGTCCCTCGGTGCCCACCTCGCGGGCGACCCGGGTGACCTCGCCGGTGAACAGCGAGAGCTGGTCGACCATGCGGTTCACGCCGCTGCCCAGCCGGCGCAGATCGCCGCGGAGCTGGCGGTTGCCGTCGTGCAGATCGACGCGCTGGGTCAGATCGCCGTCGGCCACCGCGTCCAGCACCCGGGTGGCCTTGGCGAGCGGGACCACCAGCGCCTCCAGCACGGTGTTCGCCGCGTCGATGTTCGTCGTCCAGGCCCCCTGGCCGGGGCTCGCGGAGATCCGCTCGTCCAGCCGGCCCTGCCGGATGACCTCGCCCCGTACGCGCTGCAGCTCGGAGGAGAGATGGGCGTTACGGGCGATGATCTGGTTGAGGACGCCGATCATGTCGGCCAGCACGCCGTCCGGGGAGCCGCCGTCGGGCGGACTGGGGACACGGGTGGTGAAGTCCCCGTCGCGCAGCGCATTCATCGCCGCGAGCAGCGGCCGCAGTTCACTGGTGCGCACCCATTGCCCGTCGTGCGAGGTCCGGTCGGGGTGCTGGTCGGCCTGTTCGGGCCGTGCGGTCCCGGGCGTCGCCGGGGGCTGGGGGCTCTCGGAGTCCGCGGTGGCCGGCGCGCTCCCGTCGGCCTCGGCGGGCCGCGTGGGCGCAGGGGGATCCGCGGGTTGCGGAGCAGCCTCGCGCCGGGGCGGGTCGAGGGCCATGACACACCATCCCCCCAATGATCGATATGGAGAAGATCCGATCGGGCAGAGTGATCAATTTGGGCAGGTATGACATAGTATAAAGCGCCCGTAGATGTATTTTCCCGGCGTCTCCAGGGGGTGCAGTGACCTCGCTGTCCTCCCCGCCCACGACGGAAACCGTCTCCCGGAAAGACCTGCCCGCCAACCAGCTTGCGGCGGCCGGCGCGCGCAAGTTCGTGCGGGCGCTGCTCTCCGAACGGGCGGCCGCGCCACCCGCCACGGCCGGGCGCGGGGCGGCGGCGATCAGCCAGGAGCTGATCCACGACGCCGTGCTGCTGACCAGCGAGCTCGTCACCAACGCCGTGATGTACGCCGGGACCGATATCGATGTGACCTGCCGCCTGGAGTACGGCCCGCCCCCCGGCGAGGAGGGCGGCGGGGAGTGGGCGGGCCGGGCCAGGGTCGGCGTCGTCATGGAGGTCTCCGACCGCCACCCCTCCCGGGGGGTACGCGGCGGGGTGGACGCCCGCAGTGGAGAGCCGGGATACGGGCTCCAGCTGGTGAGCGCACTGGCGGAGTCCTGGGGCGTGACCTACCGCCATGCCGTCAAGACCGTCTGGTTCCGCCTGGAGGCCACCGCGGGCGAGGCCGGAACCGCCGGGAGCCCCTCGCCGCAGCTCGACAGCCGCCGCTCCGAGCCGCCCGGGCCGCCGGCGCACACGATGCGGGAGCCTGCCCGCCGGCCCGGGTTCGCCGCCGAATGGGCCGACCGCGGCGGCCCGTCCTTCCTCGCCGAGACCAGCGAGCTGCTGGCCGGGCAGCTGGACCAGGAGATGGTCACCGCGCTCGCCGCCCAGCTGCTGGTGCCCCGGCTCGCCGACTGGTGCGCGATCTGGCTGACCACCGAGGGCGGCGGCATGGAGCTGTCCCGGGTCTGGCACGTCGACGAGCGGCGGATCACCCCGCTCCGCGACGACCTGGAGCGCAGCGATCCGCCGACCGAGGCCGTCCGCACCGCCGGCATCCCCTGGCCCTGGCCGGAAAGCGCCGGCGCGGCCTCCACGGGCGGCTCGGCGCTCGCCTTTCCCCTCGTCGCCCGCGACGCCGAGCAGGGCGTACTGCTGCTCGGCCGCGCCGGGCACCTGCAGATGACCGACACCGTGGTGCGGATGGTCGAGGACGTGGCACGCCGGGTCGCGCAGGCCGTGTACACCGCCCGCCAGTACACCCGGCAGACCACGATCAGCCTGGCGCTCCAGCGCCGGCAGCTGCCCGCGTCGCTCGCCAGCATCGTCGGCGTCGACACGGCGATCGTCTATGAGCCGCACGGGGAGGGTCAGACCGTCGGCGGTGACTTCTACGACGTCTTCCCGATGGGCGACCGCCGCTGGTGCTTCCTGCTCGGCGACGTCCAGGGCAAGGACCCGGAGGCGATGTCCGTCACCGGCCTGGCCCGCCACCTGGTGCGGCTGCTGGCCCGGGAGGGACACGGCGTCGAGTCGGTGCTCAGCCGGCTGAATCTGGCCATGGCGGAGGAGAGCGCCGAGGCGGTGGAGCTGGGCGGCGAGCAGGCCTCCTCCCGCTTTCTGAGCCTGCTGTACGGCGAGCTGGAGGTCGAGCCGGGCGTGCCCGGGGCCCGCTGCACGGTCGCCACGGCCGGCCACCCGCCACCGCTGCACATGTTCGTCGACGGCACCGTCGAATCGGCCTCCGAGCCGCAGATGCTGCTGGGCATCGACGAGGGCACCGAATTCCAGGCCAACACCTTCACCCTCGCACCGGGCGAGACGCTGTTGTGCGTCACCGACGGGGTCACCGAACGCCGCAGCGGCAACTGGCAGTTGGACGACAACGACGGTCTGATGGAAGTGCTGCGGGACGGCATGGGGCTGGGCGCCAAGGCCCTCGCCGAGCACGTCCGGCGCGCCGCGCACGACTTCGGCACCGGCCCGGTCGAGGACGATCTGTCGGTGCTGGTCCTGCAGGCGGTGACCCCGGCGGCCGACCGGCACCCGTGAGGCCGGCCGGCACCCGTGAGGCCGACCGGCACCCGTGAGGCCGGCCGGCGCGCGACCGCCCGGACCTCACGGCGGGCGGTGGCCGGTGCCGCGGTATCAGCGCCGGCCGTCGGCCTTGAGGGCCACCGGCCTGCCGCCACCGGCGAGCACCCCGCCGCCGCTCCCGGCGACGGGGTCGAACTGCCCGGCGAACAACGGGCGGACGGCCGAGGGGCCGTCGCCTGCCGGACGCGGGGCCGGTGCGGTCTGCGGGGCCGCCTGCGCGGTGCCGCAGGCGAGCGCACCGACCCCGCCCAGGGCGGCAAGGACGAGGCAACGGCCGAGGTGGGGGCGCATGGGACGCTCCTGTCAGAAGAGGAAAACGAGTGACCGGGGTTCCGGGTGATCGTCAGCGTGCTGCGGGGCGCGCAGACGGCACAAGCAACGTGCCGTAAGGGCCCTCCCTGCGGGTGAAAGGGGCGGCCCGGCAGCCCGGCGGGTTGACCCGGCTCGTACCTGCGCGCGCGAGGGCGGCCGGGGCGGGGCACGCGGCCCGGCCGTGGCCGTATCCGGGCATGAGCGGGCAAGAACACACCCCGGAGGGCGTGACATACCGATTGGTATGCGATGACAATCGCAGCACCACTAACCGCCCGTAATAAAGCGGAGGCACCCGGTGCTCAGCACGATGCAGGACGTACCGCTCACCGTCTCGCGAATCCTGGCCCACGGATCGACGGTTCACGGTCAGTCGCAGGTCGTCACCTGGACCGAGGGGGACCCGCACCGCCGCACCTTCGCCGAGATCGGCCGCCGGGCCGCCCGGCTGGCCCACGCGCTGCGCGAGCAGCTGTCCGTGGCCGACGAGGAACGCGTCGGCACCCTGATGTGCAGCAGTGCAGGTAAAACACTCAGGCTGTGACCTGCGGAAATGTGGGCGAGGGGTGAGGCGAGGCCCCGGCACCGTTGGACTGGTGCCGGGGCCTCGGTCTGTTGCCGTAAGGGCATGGCATGCCCGAAGGACGACAAAGCCCCGCCCGGATGCTCCGGGCGGGGCGGGCAGGGCGTCGCGGCGAGTCAGCCGCGCCGGGGTCGGGCCACTTCGGCGGGGAGGGGGCCGGGCCTGAAGTGGGGCGCGCAGTCGGGGCAGGCGTACAGCGTCACTCCGGGGCCGCTTACTCGCTCGATGTGCCCCACGGCTACGGGGGCGACTGTCTCGCGGGTGCAGAGCAGGCAGACGGCGGTCATGCTGACACCGTCCGATGGGCTCCGGTGATGTTGATCGTGGGGAAGTCGTAGTCGACATCGATCGCCGAGAATGCGGCGGCCCACCAGCGTTCGCGCTGCTCTGGTGTGAGTGATCGGACTTCCTCAGCGTGGAAGATCTCGCGGACTGTTGCGGCGCTCGGTCCCCGCCATGGCTTCCGCCACGGGTTGACGCTCACAGGCTCGTATGCGGCCTGCTGGGCGAAGTGGGCGGCGGAGTGGCGTCCGGGCGCAGGGCGGCGGGTCCAGGGGAGGACGGTGAGCACCCATGTAAGGGCGCGGGCGATAGCATCGCGCATACGTCGTTCAGCTCCTACTAGCTGTCGGCGAGCCCCGAGCGGACCGGGCCTAATCGGTCTGCTCGGGGCGTTCTGTTTTCGCGTTCCAGACGACGGTAAGACAACACGTCTAACTCGTCTACCTGTCTAACTCATCTGCCTGTCTAACTCGCCCGAGAATGGCGAGTTGTCTACGCTCTCCCCATGCCTGAGAGCCCGAGCCATCCACATAGCGCGCGTGCGCCGTACATGCGGGTGTTGGAGGCCCTTACGGCCGATATCAAGGCGGGCGTCATCAAGCCCGGAGAGCGCATCCCGTCAGAGTCCGAGCTGTGCGAGCGACACGGCGTAGCCCGGGAGACGGCGCGCCGCGCGGTGCGGGTGCTACGGGAGCGCGGGGTCATCGTGACCGAGTGGGGGCGAGGGTCCTACGTGGCCGAGCACCAGCCGGGCGAGCCTGCCGCGGGCGAGTGAGAAGTCGCGCCGGGTAGCAGTTGCCCGCCGCGCTCAGGTGCGCGGCGGGCGGTTCGTGCGGTTGCAGGCGGTTGGGGTCACTTGGTGGTCTGGTAGCCGCTTCCTCGACAGTCGCGGCACCGAATGACGACGACCTTGCCTCTTTGCATGGTCTGAACCTGCTTCTGTCCGTTGCAGGTGGAGCAGAATTTGACGGTGGCCATGTGCTCTGTTCTGTGGGGCGTGTTGCTTAGCCGGTGGCTGCGGTGAGGGTCGCCTCGTGCTTGCGGTAGTAGGCGGGCACGAGGTCGAGCACGTCGCCGTTGACGAACTCGCGGGGGTCGCGGAGGTGGGATCGGGGGTCGCGGCGGTAGGCCGGGGCCGGCTGGATCACGGGGGCCTGTGGTGGTGGCGGAGGAGGGGTGAACCAGTCGTGCACGTGCTGATACGCGGCACGTAGGGCACGGCGCAGCGGCTCCCCTGACCAGATCCACAGGCAGGCGATAAGGTCACGCATTGCGTTATCGGGTCCTCGGATGAGCTGGTGACGTACTGCCCCGACGACCGGTGCAACGGTCGTCGGGGCGACACAGCCTGTGGGACTACTGGACGCCGATGTTCCAGCGGCGGCCGTCCGGGATGTGCCATACGGAGGCGTGTCCGTCAGGCTCGCGCGCGTAGCCGAAGTGGTCTTGAGCCGGGCGCCCGGCGTCGTTCCACCATGTCCACGCTGCCTCGACCTGTTCCCAGATCTCCACCGCGCCGCCGTGCGTGACGGTGTCGACGCCCTCGCCGGTCAGGGGCACGCGGGCCCATGAGCCGTCGGTGTGCTGGAGCTGGACGGACATGGTGCCGGTGGCTTCGTCGGAGTGGTAGACCAATTCGACGCCGGGCAGATGGAAGGCCAGCACCAGCCGGAACGGGTAGTGCTGCCGGACGTCCGCCGCGGTGACCTTCGTGGGTCGGGTGCCGGCCTCGGGCGCGTACGGTGCGCGCTTGCGCCGCGGGTAGGTCTGGGCGTCGCCCCGGGCAGCCATGAAACGGCCGCTGGTGCCCGTGAACTGTCCTTCGGCGCGCTGCTCGGCGTCGACGGTGAGGCGTACGAGGCCGCCCTCGATCCCGAGGGCCACGTCGGCGAGGATCGCGCCGCCGGTGCGGGTCTGCTCGATCCACGGCGCGGGGATGCTGGGCACTGAGCAGGTGGCGATGACCCGGTCGAACTGGTCCCCGGTGGGGTAGCCGTTGCGGCCGTCGGCGGGGGCGAGCTGTGGCTCGTAGCCGATGGAGGAGAGCCGGCGTTGCGCGGCGTCCACGAGGGTCGCGTCGACATCGACGGAGTACACGAACTGTTCGCCGAGTCGGGCGCACAGCAAGGCGGCGTTGTAGCCGGTGCCGGTGCCGATTTCGAGGACGCGGTTACCGTCCTCGACGGCGAGGTCTTCCAGCATCCCGGCCATGAGGCTGGGCAGGGTGCTCGACGACGTGGGGATGCCCGTCCACGTGCCCTCTTCGACCTGCTCGGCGGTGTCGGGGTCGAGGGCGGTCACGAGGGTGGTGTCGCGGTAGACGCGCGCGAGCTGACCCTCGTGGAGGGCGTGTTGCAGGCGCCAGACCGTGATGCCCTTGTCGTTGGTCTCCTGCTCGTACCAGCGCGGTACGAAGGCGTGCCGAGGAACGGTGGCGAACGCCTCGGCCCATGCAGGCATCTGGATGGCGCCCGCCGTTGACAGTTCATCGACCAAAGCACCCACGTAAGGGCGTGCAGCGTCGATGGCGGATTTGGTCACGCGATCACTCCTTGCAGCTCGTCGGCGATGGCGTCGGCGATGGGTAGACCGGTGGCGTGTTCGATCCAGTCCCATTGCCCACACGGGTTCGCTTCCAAGAACGTCCACGCACCCGACGGTGAGACGACGAAGTCCAGGGCCGCGAAGCTTAGGCCGAGGTCTTCCATCAGTCCGCACACCTTGATTTTGATGTCGGGCGGGACCTCGGTAGGCGCGTATTTGAGCGACTTGTAGTCGCTGCGCCAGTCGTCGTGTGCCTTTTGGCTGGTGGCGTGAACCTTGGCGGCGAACATGCGCTCACCGACCACGGTCAGGCGCACTTCATGCGCTTTGTCCGCCCACGCCTGGAACAGGTGGGCCGTGGTGTCGATGCCTCGTAGGTCGTCGAGGTCGTGCTCGGTGAGGCGTCGGGTGTAAACGGTCTTGAGTTCGTCGCCCTCGATGAAGACGGGCGATGCGACCGGCTTGCAGATGATCGGGCCGGGGATGTCGCGTGCGAACGCCCGTACTTCATCAGGGTTGTTGGTGATCAGGGTGGGCGGGATGGAGAGGCAGGCCAGACGCGCCGCGGCGAGTTGCACGGGCTTGTACTCGGCGCGTGACATGGCTGATGGGTGGTTGACCCATCGGCAGCTGAGCGCCGTGAGGATTCCGCCGAAACCGGCGCGTGCCTGTGCGGCGGCGAACCGGCGCTCGGGCTCGGACATGTTGGCCGTGAAGCGGAACGGGTTGGGCGCGCGGAAGTAGCAGGCCGATACGTCGCCCAGGTCCAATTCCCGCTGCGAGGTCCGCAGTCGTCCACCCCAACCGTGCGCGTTGCCGATGTACCCGGCGAGCGTGACCTCTTGGGGGAAGTCGGCGGCATCGATGCGGAAGACGGTCGCCCCTCGATCGGTCAGCGTCTTGACGACGCGATCGGTTGGCCAGTCTTCGCGTGCGGCAACAACGAGGATGCTGGACACGGTGGTCAGTCCTTCGGTCCCTCGTCGAGGGGCGGGGGGTTGGTGGTGCTGCCATCCGGGATGGTCGGGCTGTGGGTCTGCATGAACGGCAGGAGGTCGGTGTCGACGCCGATGGAGAGTTGCAGTTCCTCGTCATAGAGGGCAGCGGGGAGCGGGGTGGCCTGTGTGGCGTCGGGCGTCTGGGCGTAGCGGAGGACCCACGGGCGGCTAGTCGGCCCGGACGGGTGCTCGGCACTGTGGGGGACGCGCCCACCTTCGGGCGCCAGGGGGAACGCCTCGCGGGGGTGGGCCAAGGTCTGTGTGGCGCTCATGGGTAAATCCCTTCGCTTGTTGAGGCTGACTAACTTGGCTGGGGTCGCTTCTTGCTCCCCATCGGTCTGCCGCTGTCCAGGGAAGGCAACCCGATGAGGTCTGTCCCGCCCCTGCCGGGCTTGCGGCGGTGAGGTCTCCGGAAAGCCCGGCAGAGGGCGGAGTCTTGGAGATGGCTAGCTCGCGCCGTCCTCGGTTGCTGGCTTCTTGAGGGGGCCGTACAGCTTCCGATACTGGGCGAGTTGATCCATTGCCTGGTCGGCCTTTGCGGCAAAGTCGGCAGCTTCGGCTACGGACATCGCCCCAATATTGATTCTGTAATCGGTGCCCGGATTTCGGCAATCGTTGCACGGATGTTTGATTTCGATATCGGGAAAGTCGATACCGAGGCGCCGGAGTGCGCTAACGAACTCACTGGCGTTATCTTCGGCCTGTTCCCTGTCGCTGTTTGACCAGTAATCGCGGCCGACCGGTCCTAGATCCATCTGTTGTGTGCTTCCGTGAGAGAGGGGACACGGCGGATGGAGCCCGCACCCCTGTCTTGGGAGGTCGTGTCGGGGGGATGGACACGACCGGTCGACCAAAGCAGGGGGCGGGGTCTTGCGTGCACCGCGCCGAGGTGACGGCGCAGCGGCACGTAGGGGTTAGGGCTTCTTGGAGCAGGAGAGGCAGGGGGTTCGGCCATCTCGCTCCGCCATGCTTCGGGACACGACAACGACCTCCGGCGATTGGTTGGCCCTGCCGAGGGTGTAGCAGCTGTCAATTTCGTGGTACCGCTCTCCCTTGCCTTTGGTGATATACACCGGGTCATCAGGGGCAGGGCGGCCGTGAAAGGGGGAGCCTCGTGTATCGGGCCGGGGGTGGGGTGGGAATTCAAGGGGCGAGTTGTTGTGGAGCACGACAGTTACGCCGTGCTCCTCGCAGTTGTACGCCGATCTACTCAGCTGCTGCATGTTGTGAGTGGCCATTATGGGGCAGCGCACAGTCTTTACCATTTCCGACCGGTGTTCTTGCCCGCATCAGAACCGTTGGACGATTCCTTGTTCCTCTGGCGGTTCTTCTCGCTCAAGTCGTCGGTGCTGCCGCTCACTGGTGGGCCTCCAGGATCTTCGCGACGCGGATAACTTGGCCAATGGACAGAGACGGGGGGATGAGCCGGTTTTCCCGACGGCTGGACGAGGTGGTCACCACGACAGTCGACGGCTGCACGATCACGCCGGCCGCCCGCAGAGCCCCGTCAAGTTCCTTCCGGACGGCACTCGCCGTCGGCTGGTCGCTCCTCGTCACCTGGCCTCCCAGCTTCCTGGCGAGCCACTGGGCCTGTGTGAGCGACAACGCCGGGATGCGAACCCGGTTGACCTTGACGCCCTCCACCTCGGCCCTCGTCACCATCGACGGCGCGGCGTCGAATCCAGCTCGGCGTAAGGCATCGTCCAGACGTACACGTACGTCGTTTGTGGCCTGATGAGGTGTTCGAACCATTGGGGCGGCCATGGGCCCGCTCCTCTCCGTAGTGCTTCCACTACCAGGGCGACTCAGGGTGGCTTACAGTCAGGCTGTCTTCAACGTTCCAGAAACGGAGGGCACATTGGTAAACCTGAAGGAGTTGAACCCGAACACCTCACCCCAAGCGGCCTACGGCGCGCGTTTGCGCAGCGCGCGGGAGGCACGTGGGTGGAAGCAGGACGAGTTGGCTGAGCGGGTGGGCTACTCAGGCAGGCATATTTCAGCAGTCGAAACGGGCCGCAAACCGCCAACTCGCCGTTTCTCGCGGAGCTTAGACACTGCCCTCGGACTCACAGGGACCGCAGAGTCCTTTGAGCGCGCGTGGGGGGAGATCCGGAACGGCAGTCTGCTGGAAGGGTTCCCGGAGTACCTGGGGCAGGAGGCTCGCGCGGCAGAGATCCGGCTGTTTGATGTAGGGGTGATTCCTGGATTGCTCCAGACACCGGAGTACGCCAGAGCCATGGAAGAGGGCAACGTGAAGCGGGGCACGCTCAGCCCCGAACAAGCCTCTGAGCGGGTTGAGTTCCTGGCAGAACGGCAAGCGGCGTTGGTGCGGCGCAATCCGCCCATGGTGATCGTGGTCTTGGATGAGAGCTGTATCCGGCGGCCGATCGGAGGCGCCGAGGTCATGGAGCGACAGTTGGCCCGGCTGATCGAGTTCGCTGACCAGCCGGACACCACACTCCAGCTGGCCCCCTACGCCATAGGCGAGCGCCGCCCGTTCAACCGGCTGGTGAATCTGCTGACCCTGCCCGACCGCTCCGTCATGTCCTACGTTGAGTCCGAGACCAACGGGCAGCTGGACAGGGAAATCACATCCGTACTGCCGCTGGTGAGGGCCTACCATCAACTACAGGCCGAAGCGCTTTCCCAGGCGGAATCAGTGGCCACGATAGAGCAGGTACGAAAGGGCACCCCGTGACGACCGACTCCCTACCCCTCACCTGGTTCAAGTCCTCCTACAGCGGCAACGGCGGATCATGCATCGAGGTCGCCGCAAACCTTATCGCTTCGCGCGGCGTGGTCCCCGTCCGTGACAGCAAGGACCCGCATGGCCCGGTTCTGGACTTCCCCGCCGACGCGTTCTCGACCTTCGTGGCGGGCGTCAAGGCCGGAGAGTTCGGCGCTGTTTGAGCACTCGGTCCGGCGGTCATCTGCATGCAGCGTGGTGACTTCGACGCCGTCTGACCTGTGGCAGATAACGCAGAAAGCGCCCCCTGTACGGCCCATGAGCAGGCCGTACAGGGGGCGTTGTGTGATTCAGCGGATGACTTCCCATGCCGACAGGGAGAGGGAAGCAAGGGCGACTAGGGCGGCGACGCCCGGCAAAGGCCAGAGGCGTTGCTCGACCTGGTCGAGGCGGTTGTCGTGTTCGTCGAGGCGGCGCTCGGCCTGGTCATGGCGTTGGGCGAGCAGGTCGTAACGGCCGTCGAGGCGCGTATCGATCCTGGCGAATCCGGCCTCGACGCTGCCGCGGAGTTGGGCGACTTCGAGGGCGATGTCGACCGGGTCAGGTCCAGTCACATACCGCCCCCGTCGTTCGCGGCCGGCGGGGTCGACGGCTGCTCGCCACCATTGCCGGGGCCGGTATCCGGCGCGGTGGTGCGCAGCCACTTGGGCAGCAGCTTCTGCACGGCGGGGAGCGCCATCACGCGGGTGAGGCCGGCGGCGACGGCGAGTGCCACACCGACCCCGGCGGCGGTGCGCGGGACGCCGGATGCGTTGATGATCAGGGGGAGCGCGGCGGCGAGGCCGAGAACGGTTTGTACGACGGTGCGGGCCGTGCGGCGGGCGGCGTCAGACATGGGCGGGGGCTCCCTTTCGGTGGGTTACTTGGCGGCCTGGTCGTCGTCGGTCTCGACGGCGAGGCGGGGGTCGGGCTTGCTGCTGGCGTCGGCGGCCTCGCCCGCGGGGGCGTCGGGTGCCTCGGCGGCGGCGAGAGTGTTGCGGCCGTGGGCGGCGAACAGACGCGTCTCGACCGGCTTGCGTGCCTTGGCGCTGCGGTGCTCGATCTGCCATCCGAGGTAGTCGAGGAATCCGACCCCGTGTAGCGGGCGCTGGATGGTGCGCGCGGTCCACTTGCCCGCGGGTACCTCCCACTCGTCGACGGTGACGGGCTTCCCGCCCTCGGGCAGCATCCGTACGCGGACCGTGCCCCCGGTCTCGGCGAGGGTGGACAGCTTCAGGACGGCGACGGCGTTGTGTGCGGGGGCGCCCCCGACCCACGCGTAACGCCACTGGTCCGAGGTGCTGCTCTGGTCGGCGGTGGGATTGAGGCCGAGGGGGAGCCACGGGCGGCCGAGGAATCGGTCGCTGTGCCGGTCGTCCATCACGAGAATGCGGTCGGGCGAGGCGAGGTCACGCGACCAGAGGCGCCAGGTGCCGCGGTCTTCCTTCTCGCCCTCGACGGTGAGCGCGAAACTCCCGTCGAAACGGCGCAGCACGGTGCCGTAACTCCCGTCGGGCCACTCGCCGACGGTGAACGTTGAATAGTCCTTGCCGGGTGGGGTGACGGTCAGCTGTCCGCCCTCGGTGATCTTTACGTCGCCCTCGCGGATTTCGTCCATTGCGGGGCGGGTCTGCGCGCGGCCGGCAAGCTCGCGCACCTTTCGCTCAAGATCGCGGATGCGGTCGAGCAGGTCGTTAGGAACGGTAGCCATCAGGCGGCGGCCTCCAGTGTGAGGGTGGCGGTTTCGCCCTTGTCGCGGGTGGGCGGGGTGACGGTGATGCCGACGACGCGGTGTCGGGTGTCGTAGCCATCGGGGTACAGCAGGTCGCGGGCACGCAGGCGCACCGTGCGGCCGATCAGATCGGGGGTGACGCCCTGGTCGAGGCGGCACGTCACGGCGGGAATCACCTGCGGCCGGCGCGCGTGGGCGGCCTCGCCGCGGGCGTACTGGCCCAAGGTGGTGGCGTCGTCCACGCTGCTGTGATCGCTGGCGCCGTCGAGGCGCGGCCATCCGTCGGCGAGGGCCTGCTCGTCGACCAGCAGCTCGGAGAGCAGGGGCTTACTCTCGGCAGCCTGGTTGTTGTTGTTCGAGGCCCCGCGGGCCTGCCACACGTTGGCGACGGTGGTCGCGTCCTCAGGGTGCTCGTAGGTGAGCACGGGCCCGGGGTGGTTGAGCACGATGTCGGCCTCGCCGCGGGCGATGCGCGGGTACCCGAGTTCGAGCAGCTTGCGGCGCCGACCGGTGTCCGCGGTGCGGTCGCACCGGATGCGCCACTCGAACCCATCCTCGACGGCGGCGAGCTTGTCGAGCAGTTCCCGGATGGGGGTCTGGTCGTGCTTGCTGTAGCTGCGGGTGCGCTTGATGCCTGAGAGGTGGGTGTCGTACGCGATGCCGATGTCGCCCCCGGGCAGGCTCTGCGCGTAGTCGACGAGGTTCCGGGCGATGTCGAGTTGATCGATGTTCTCGGCGCGCAGCGACTCGAACAGGCGGCGGTGATCGAGGTAGGTGTCGAAAGTGCCGGCCTGGATCTCGTAGGACGCGTATCCGCGCTCGTCGATCTTGGGGGTTTTTGACCACAGGATGCCGCCCCACCAGATGTCGCGGTCGCGTTCGACCCACAGGGCCGTTCGGCCGCCGCGCAGGATGGGGCGCACACGGTCGGCGATTTCTCGGTTCGGCACCGGCACGGTGGCATGGAGCGACCCGGCTTTGCCGATGTAGTCCTCGACGCTGACCTCGGTCACGGGCAGCACGTCGAGCAGGGCGTCGCTGCGCAGATCACACACCAGGACGCGGTACGCGGGGGTTCCCATGGATGCGCTCCCCCCTCTCACCAGTGGGCCGAGCGCCAACGCAGAGACACGGCGGCGCGCGGGTCGGCGGGAACGGAAGCGGCGCCCCGGAATTCGAGGATGTTCTTGCCCGGGTCGAGGGTGAACTCTTCCTCGGGCCAACTCGCCTCGCTGGCGTGCGTGAGCAGGCTCTCGCCGTCGGGGAGGATGGCCGTACCGGCGAAGGTGTCGACGGTGAGTTCTTCCCACGGATCGAGGGCGACGCGGTATTCGAGCCGCTTGCCCGTGGTGCGGTTGATCAGGGCCGGGGTGTCGACCGGTCCACGGAAGACGATCACGGGATGTGATGGCGCCGTGCCGAGGTTGTACGCGGTCACGTCGCCCGTACTCGCTGGTGCGCCCCGCCGGGCGCCGGTGACAGGGGCGGTGTGCCAGGAGAGGCACGGTTCGGGTAGTCCGGTCTCGGCGCACTGCACGGCGGGGGTGTAGCGGCGCGGGTCGGTGGCCTCCCACTCCAGCGCGCCGCCGGTCACCGTTCCGACGGAGTACCCGAGTTCTACGGGCACGTTCCGATTGGTGATCCGTGCCCATGCCAGCAGGGGGCCGCGGTCGTCGAGGTGGACCAGGAGCGGTATCTCGTCGAGGGCGAGCGGGGTCCCGGCATTCAGCGTGTCGACGACCGCGCCGAACCGGTACGCCTCGGCCCGAACGATCACCTCCTCAAGTCCAACGGTCCGCACCTGGGCGAGCAGGCGCCCCAAGTGCGCACCGTGGGCCCCCGAGCGCGGCACGTTGCCGGAATCCTGCGGGGGCAATTCCTCCCAGCCCGTCAGCTTGCGCCACCGATAGGGGGTGCCGGCGCCGAGCAGCAGCTCGCCGTAACGGAGTTGTCCGGGCACCATCCCCTCAGCCATACCGGCGGCATCGATCGTTGTGCGGTCCATCCTGGTTAACCCCTCGCTTTCATACGCCAATTGAGGGCCGCGGCAGTCTGGTCCGGACTGTGACCGGCGGCGTTGTGGAAGTTCTCGATATGCAGCAGTGGCCCGCCGCTACGTCCATATGCGCTGCTGCCGTATCCGGCCGCGCCCGCGGCTGCTGCTGGGGACATTGCGGGGACGGCGGGGACGGGGACGAGTCGGCGCATGGCGCCTTCGACCGCGCCTTGCCCGGAGGCGATTCCGGCGGCGACGCCGGCAGGAATCCAACGCCCGACATCGCGCGCCATGACCTTGGACGGCGACGCGATCCCGAGCGCTTTAGCGATGGGGCCGGGAATGAGGTTCTTCGCCCACGAGGTGAGGGTCGAGCGCAGCCAACTACCCATGGACTGGATGCCGTTCCACAAGCCGCGCACCACGTCCCGGCCTGCGTTGACCAGCAACGACCCGAGGTTGCCGAGTGCCGACACCATGCGGCCGGGCAGTCCGCGTAGCCAGGCGAGAGCCTGACCGGCTTTCGCGATGATCGCGAGATAGAACCGGTTAAACGCATTCGTTGCCGATGTCCACAGTTGGCCAGCGAGCGGGGCGAGTGCGCTCATGGCGCGCCCCGGCAATCCCTTAATCCAGGCGACGGCCTTGTTGATGCCGATCATCACCCACACGCCCAGTTTCAGAAACAGGGAGTGCAGGAATTCGCCGACGTTCCCAACGAGCGTTTTTGCTTGGTTCCAGGCTCCGGAGAAGTCGCCCCGCAACAGGCTCGTGAGGATTTTGAGTGTGGGCACGACGATGCCCGTTACGTATTTGGCGAGGACGTTCGCGAGGATGCTCGCGAGCTTGCCGATCAGGCCAATGATGGGTGTCAAAATCGGCATGATGGCCTTGAGGACGCTGCCAACGAGTTGTCCGAGCGCGGTGAGTACCGGACTGAGCGCGACCATGATTTGAGCGAACGCGCTGCCGAGGGTTCCCAGTGCGGGGGCGAGTGCCTTAATCAACTGCGACAGGACCGGAAAGACGCCCTTGGCGAGCGTGGTGAAGATCCCCACGATTGGGCGGACGATCACGGGCAGTTGGGCGAGGATCGGGGCGAGCAGCGTCATCAGGGCGGTGCCGAGTTGCTTCACCACGGGGGCGAGCTGGGCGAAGATCGCGCCGACCGCGGACAGAATCGGGGTGAGCGCCGGCAGCAGCGCGGCGGCGAGTTGCCCGATCATCGGGAGCAGGGGGGAGACTGCGGTCACCAGCTGGCCGAGCGCGCCGGCCGCGGCCGACAGAACGGGGCCGAGGGCGGCGACGATCGGCCGCAATCCGGCGCCGAGCGCGCTAATCAGCGTTTGCAGGGGCGGGCCGAGCAGCGCCAGCGCGGGGCCGAGCGCTCCGGCGAGCTGGGAGACAAGCGGCGCTATCGCCCCCATGAGGGTCGAGAGCACAGGGCCGCCCGCTTGCGCGAGCTGGCCGATCAGCTTCCCCAGCGCGGGCAGGATTTGCGAGACGCCCGCGAAGAGACCCGAAAGCCCCTGGGCCGCGCCGGCCGCGCCGGTCGAGATCCCTTGGAAGAATCCGGCGAGACCCGTACCGAGTGAGGACAGGCCGCCGGCTATCGCCTTGATCACGGGCGCCGCGGAACCGACGGCATTCGCGAGCGCGGGCGCGAGCTTTTGCACCATGCTGAGCACGCCGTCGGCGAGAGTGCCGATCTGCGGGGCGACCGCGGAGAATGCTTTCTGCAAGCTCGGGGCGATCTGGTCGAACGCGCTGCGCGCCTTGCCCGCGATGGACACGAGCTGACTCTCGATCGGCCCGACCATGGCCTGTACTTGCTTGACGGCGTGATCTTTGAGGCCGGTAAAAGCGCTCTTGACCTGCTCGGACGACGCGGCGGCCTTGATGCCGATGCCCGCAAACAGGGCCGGGATCGCAACGAGGGCGCCGCCGGCGGCGAGCGCGCCGCCCGACAGGGCGATCGTGGACGTGCGCAGTACGGCGAGGGCCGGGCCGAGCGCGCCGAGCGCGCTCCGGGCCCGCTCGGCGCCGCCCCCGATCTCGTTGCCGACCTGATCGCCGAGGCCGGCGGCACTGGCGCGTGCCTGGTCGGCGCCGGCCGCAACGCCAGTAGCGAGGGCGTCGCCGAGTTCGTCGATCGCCCCACGAGCCTGGTTCGTGCCGTTGGCGATGCCGTTGCCGACTGCCGCGCCGAGGGCGGCAGAACCGCTGACGAACCGCCCGCGCACATCGCGTAGGCGGCCGTCGGCGGACCGCTGGAGACCCTGTAGGGCGCGGTTGGCCTGCGCGACGCCACGATCGGCGCCGGAAGCGTCGAGGTCGATGGTTCCGACCAGCTCGCCAATGTTGAGCGCCATGCGCAGGCCACCCCACTTATTCAGTTATGTGTGCAGTTGTGTGGTGCGGTTGTTGTTCTGTTGTGTATGCAGTTGTGGGCGCACCCGTCGTCAGACGGGGGCGCCGGTCAGCGCGGCGATCTCTCGCGGGTTGGTGACTGCGCGCGGGGTGCGCCCCCACGCGCGGCGGAATGCCGCCTCGGCCGGCAATCCGCCGACCAGTACGAGAAACCGCCGGGTGCTCGTCTGCGCGAGGTCGGCGGCGGTGAGGTGGTATTCGCGGGCGAGGTCAGCCTCGACCGCGCTCCAGTTGGCTAGGACGGCTTGCCAGAAGCGGCCCTGATCGTCGCCGGGGTCGGGCGCGGGGCTTTTCCCTGCTCGCCCTCCTGGTCGGCCTCGCGCTCGTAATACAGCTCGGCCGCCTCGCGCATCGACAGGCATCCGGGTTCGCGGCTGTTGGCGGCGGACCAGATAAGGACGATGCCGAGTTGATCGTCTTGCATGCCGTTCTCGGCCCACTCATCCAGCGCACGCGGGCCGAACAGGGAAGAGAGCAGGCGGCGGATGTCGTCGGGGTCGCTGCTGTGCTTGACGCGTTCCATCTGGAGCGTGAAAAGGAGCGGGAGCGACGTGGGGAGCACGTATTCGCGCCCGTACAGCCGCAGGACCGCACCGAACCGCGGCTCGGTGGCCTGCTCCTCGGCAAAGAACTCGTCGAAGTCGGATACCTGGCGGGTGTGCTGGTCGCTCACGCTGCCTCCTCGGCGCAGATGGTGAAGGCGGGGGCGTAGCGCGGCCGGCCGCACTGGGTGAACGATGCGGTCCAACTGGTCTTGTCGTTGACCTCGCCCTCGGACTTGTCCGGCGTGACGGTCGCCTCCCAAATGACCCATGTGTCTTGGGAGTCGTGCCGCCACCGGATGAGGTTGCGGGAGTCGATGCCGAGGCGCTGCCCCCAATAGCGGTCGACGTACGCCTGTCCTTCGGCCTGACGGCCGGTGGCCGGGTCGAGGGCCCATTGCCCTTCGACTTCGATCTGTCCGCCACGCTGCATAACGTCCTGCTCGTACCAACCTGCCGAGTCGAAAGAGGTCGTCTCGGCGGTCTCCTCGTTTTCGCTCGCGTTGTGCGACCAGCTCGTCAGGTTCTCGATCGGTAGCCATCGCTTGTGGTGTGCGTGCGACTGGTCGAGGACTTCGAACACCCATCCGCGGGCGTCAATCGGTCGTCCCATGTGGGGAACTCTCTCTCTGTTGTTGTCAGTTGGCGCGGTGTGTGGTCGGCGCCCCGATGTCGAGGTCGAAATTCACGACGTGTTCGTGTCGGCCGGACGAATCGGGGCCCATGGGGGCCGGGGTGCCGCGTGCGGCGGCGAGGACAAGCCACGTCCCGTCGAGTAGCTCTCGCCCAGCGAGGCCGTGAAGTGCGCTGTAGATCGCGTGAGCGCGGCGGCGAGATACGCGCGGGTCGGGCCCGCCGCGTACGCGCACCTGTAGGCGAGGGGTGTCGTAGGCGTTGCGGGCATCGGGCGCGGCGCCGTCGTACAGCCACAGGGCGACCGCGGCATCGGGGGCGGGCGGCATGATCTCGACGAACAGGTCACCGGCCGTGCCGGTCGGGTCGTAGGTGACCAGTCCGCGGCCGTCGAGCAGGCGGGCGACGCCGTCGAGCGGGTCGAGGTCAGCCACGCAACGACCTCCGCAGCTGCGCCGCGATGATCTCGGCGACCGCGCCGGCCTGCTCGGTGAGGGGCCGTTCGAGGTACTTCGCGCTGCGGCCGGCATCGTGCCGGTAGCTGAGTTCTTCGTGCTGTCTGACCGCGTACGGGGTGTCGTAGGAAACGCCGGCCTTGAGCTGCGACTCGTCGACGCTCGCGACGCCGGAGCGTTCGAGGGTGGCCTCTTCGATCGGAACGACTCGGCGGGACGCGGCGAGGACGTGTTCGGCGGCGATGCGTAGTCCTCGCACGGCCCCGGCGTGGGTGCCGGCGAGGGCCTGCTCGCCGTGCCATCGCAGGCGGGCGCGCTGCGTCATTCGGCGCTCACCTCCGTTGACTGCGGTACGGGGAGCCCTGGCGCGGTGTGGTGGGCGACGCTGATCGCCTTGGTGGTGCGGCCGTCGGGGAGGGTGATCCGTGACTCGGCCGGACAGTCGAGGCCGGGCTCGGCGATGATCTGCGCGGTACTGGTGACCTCGCGTCCCTCGCGGTCACGCACGGTCCGGATCGTCTCCGCGACCAAGGCGGGCACGTCCTCGACGGGCGGGCCGTACTGCTGGCCGTACGCGCTGTCGCCGAGGTAGGGCTCGACGGTGATGCGGTGCGGCAAGAGCCATGTGGGGACGTTCACCAGATCACCCCCGGGAGCAGGCCGGCGCGGGTGAGGGCGCGGTGTGCGCGGGGGGCGAGGTCGACCTCGCCGGGTGCCGTCGGTGTGTCCTTGCGCCCGGACAGGCTTACGGAGCCGATGCTGACGGAGTCCCATCGGCTGGCCGTGCCCGTGCCGTCGTCGCCGGTGGCGAGCTGGTACTCGACCTGGGCACAGGTGGCATCGCCAAGGGCGTTGGCGACCTCGGGATTGGTCGGCATTCCGGCGCTGTCGGTGGCGTATACGGCCGTGAGTAGGGCGTCGTCCACGTCCTCACTGGCGCGGGCGAGCAGCCGCTCGGCGCTCGCCGGGGCCGGGTTGCCAGTCCACGCCGAGAGTCGTTCGGGGGTGGCGTAGGTTCGGCCCATGGCGGCTACTCCTCCTTGCTGCTGCGCTGCTTGCCGCGCGGGCGCGGGGCAGGCTTGGCCGGGGCGGCGCTCTCGTTTGCCGCGAATCCGATGGGGATGGAGTCGGGTACGTCGGGGCGGGTGACGGTGTAGCCATGGCGCCGGAAGTACAGCAGGGCCCCCGGTGAGGGGTTCTCGGCGACGGCGCGGCCGTCGGTGAATGCGATGCCCGCGACGATGCCCTCGCGCCCGTCCGGCGCGGTGATCTCGTAACGCAACTCAGGTCACCGGACCTTGATGTTCCGCAGCACTGCGGCGGCCTTGGTGGCCTTGAGTGCGACGGCGACGGGGCCGAGTTCGACCTCGCCGCGCTTGACGGCGTAGGCGGTCGAGAAATCGGGCAGCCACTGCTGCACCAGGTTGCCCGCAGTGGTGGTCACGCCGTGGAAACCGTCGAGGCCGAGGCGCACGGCGTACAGGTCGGACAGGCCGGCGACCGGGGCGGCCTCACCGTCCTCCTCTGCGGCGATCGGCCGAACATCCACGGGGATCACGGGGTCACTCGTGCCGGCCTTGGCGCCGAGGTCGATAAGAGGGATGCCGTCGTATCCGTCGATGGTGCGGCCGAACGCGTCCTCGCTGCGGGTGTAGTAACCCGCCCTGCGGGCGAGGGACTTCACGCGGGCGATGGTCTGCTTATTGCCGAGGATCGCGGACGGGGTCCCGTCGAGCAGGCCGAGGAATTCGTCGATCAGGTCGAGAGCGTCGTTCGCTCGCGCGCGGTCGTCGCCGAGGGCTTCTCCGGTCCAGTCGTGCACGGTGGTGGCGCCGATCTCGGTCGCGCTACCGGCGAGGGCAACGTCGAGGCCGTCGAAACCGGTCTCGCCGTTCGGGGTCGGAATACGCTCGCCGTTGATCACCTGGTCGGCGAAGAACGCGTTGGCGCTCTTGATGGTCTGCCCCATCTGAAGGGTGACTTCGTTGGTAGCGGCCGGGCCGAGGTTGGCGAGGACGCGGTCGATCTCGAACGCGCCGCCGAGCGGCACCAGGTCGACGGAGTAGCGGGCGCGCCGCGCCTCGGCGACGTCGTACTCGGTGTTGAAGGGGCGGAAGGCGGCGCCGCGCTCGGCAACGAGGCGTGTGTATCCGTACGTCAGGGTCGCGCCACCCCCGGCGGGGTTGACGGCCTGGTCGAACTGGAGATTGTCGAGCAGCCAAGACGACTTACGGAACTCATCGATGATTTGAAGGTCGACATCATCCTGTGTGTTGAGTTTGGCCTCGGCGAGGGTGATCGCCATAGGAGACTCCTTGCATGGGTGAGGAAACGAGGGACGGTCAGTTAGGGGATTCGCCGGAGGAGGGCCAGAGCCGGCCGACAGATCGTGAGGAGGAGTTACCGCAGAGCGCGGAAGACGCGATGCGTCGCGGAAACGTACATATTAGTGAGAATTCGATCCAGAGTTCGGGAGGCTCGGTCGGCCTGATCGCCTCGATCGCAGCACTCACAACGGCCGGATTAACAGGGGTTGCCGCAATCATTAGGGCGTGGGCGCAACTCCTCCTTGCGCGCGCTGACATGATTCGGGCGCGGTTGGGCCGAACGGCCGCCGATGGCGAGCGCGGAGAAGCCGAACCGGCAGAGGAAGCCAGCAGGAGAGACAACGAGGCTGGCGCCTAATTTCCGAGACGGGCGGCGATGGCGTCGTACAGCGTCTTGGGGTGCTGTTCAGCGGCGGGCGGGCTTGTGAACTCCGCCCCGCCGCGGGCGGGCCCGGTCGGCGCGGTGGCGAGCTTCGGGTTTGCGGTGACGGCGGCCTCGATGGCGGCCTGTATGGCGGCGGTGTCGGCCGGGTCGAGGTCGTCGAGGGATGTGGCGAACGCCCGGGAGTCAAGCAGGGCGTCGGCGTCGCCCCCCGCTTCGGCGGCGTGCCGGTATACGGAGAGTTCGACGGCGGTCTGTCGGGCCTGCGCCTGCGACGCGGTGAGCTGTGCTGTCAGCTGCGCGGGGTCGGCTTCCTGGCCGTCCGGGGTGATGCCGAGGGCACGGCCGATGTCCTGGGCGAGCTGGATGCGGGCCTCGTCGGCGGCGCGCTGCTTGGCCGTGACCCTGCTCTTTCCGGCCTCGGCGCGGGCGGCGGCGAGGTCGGATTCGAGGCGGGCGATAGTCGCGGCGGTGTCTTCGCCCTGTGCCGGGGCGGGCGCCGCGATCGGCGTCGGCGCGGTGCTGGTCGGGGCCTGCCCGGTCGGCGTCGTGGCGGGGTCGCTCTGCGGCGTGGTGGCGGGGGTGCTGCTCGTCGAGGGGTCGCTCATGGGTGCACTCCTGGTGCGGTGGGCGCCTGCTCCTGGCGGGCGCGTGTGGGCATGCGAAAGGGGCCCGCTCCTGGCGGGCCCCGTGGGGTGGTGCTGTCGGTGGCGGGTGCTAGTCGGCGGTCTCCGGCTGAGCGGACACAGGGCGCGTCTCGGCGTAGCCGCGAATCCACGCGGTACGCAGCGTCGACGCGTGCGGGTACGGGCACACGGTCGGCGCCTCGCCCCGCTCGCCGGCCGAGCGGCCGGCCGTGACTGCCTTGACGATGTCCTCGCGCGTGCCCACGCTGCCCCTTACCTCTTGCCCTGCTGGTCGGACTCGTTCTTGCGGGCGCCGGAGGCCCATCGCTGCGCCTGGCCGGTCGCCTTCTCGATGAACTCGGCCTGAGTGAGTCGGCCGTGTTCGGCCCACCACTCTTTCAGCTCGTCCGACGCGCGCGCGTACGCGATGCGTGCGGGCCCGCTGAACAGGGATACCGGGCTGATACCCGCGGCCTGGGCCTTCTTGGTGAGTAGGTAGCCGCGGCAGTCGTCTTCGGCCTGTAGGTACTGCCGATACACGTACTCGTCGTACAGGGCGCGGGCCTCGCGACGGGTGATCGTGCGGCGCTCGTCGGTGTCGCCCCCCTCCTGGTCGTGGGTGACGGCGAGGGCGGCGGCCTCGGTCGCGAATGTCTCGTCGTCGGCGAGGCGCCCCCACTCGTCCGGGTCCGGCGCGGGCGACATGGCGTCGGCGAGGGCTTCGCGGTCGGCGAGCATGTCGGCCGCCGCATCGCCAGTGTCGGCGGGGGCGGGTAACTCGATGCCGTCGCGCCGGTCTATCTCGGCGGCGATCCGGGCGAGTTCGTCGGCGGTGGCGTACTGCATGCACCACGCGAGTTCGTCGTCGGACACGTCGGCGAGGTCGCCGAGCAGTTGCCCGCTGGGAAACAGGCGGGTGAGCAGGTCGCGCCGGTTGGCCTCGGCGGCGAGCTGGGCAAGCGTTGCCGGGTCGGCGCCGCGGGCGCGGGCGGCGAGGTCGTGGTCGGACAGACCGACCAGGTCCGGGGACACGCCCGGTAGGCGGGTGGCGCGGTCGCGCCGGTCCATCTCCGCCATGACGCGCAACGCGTCGCCGTCGTCGAGGTGCCGGTACACGCGGGCGAGTTCGGTGTCGCTGAACTGCGTCAGGTCCTCAGCGAGAGTGCCGCCCGGCGTGACGCGGGCGAGCAGGTCGTCGAGGTCGCGGCGGTCGGCCTCAACCTCGATACGGGCGCGGGCGCGGTCGTCGAGCAGCCGCGAACCCTCGGCGGCGGCGAGCTGGTCGTCGCTCATTTCGCGTACGGTCTGCCCGTCGCCGGACCACACGCGTGCGGCGTCGAGCTGCTGCTCGGTTGCCTCGGTGCGCTCGGGGAGGTTCGAGGCGCCCGGCTGCTCGCGGTGCCGCAATCGTCGTAGGTCGGGGTGCGCGGTGAGGTGGTCGCGCATGGCGCCTTGCCACTGCCGCACCTTGAGCCGTGCGGCGCGCTGCGCCTCGGGGGTGATGGCGGCGGCCTCGCGCTTCTTGTACTTCCTGATGTGCCGCTCGATCTCGCGCTGTCGCTGTCCAGCCTCGTACCCGGCGGGGTCGCTGGTGGCGTCCTCGACGCGGGTAAGGCCCGGGGTGTAGGCGCTGACGGAGTGCCTACAGTTCGGATGCTGGAACCCTGTGAGGCGGGCCTCGTCGAGGGTGCCGGAGACCTGTACGGGGATCATGCGGCCGTCGTCGATGGCGTGCTCGACCTCGACCGTGCGCTCGCCGGTCGGCCCCTCGATGGTCAACACCTTGCCTTCCCATGGGCGGCACAGCGGGCATTCCCGTGGGGCGTCGGACACGATGACCAGCTCGATACCGGCGTCACTGAGCGTGCGCATGTGCGCCTCGGTCGCCGCCCGGGCAACGGACGTGCGTACCGCCATCTCGGCGTACGACGTGAGTTGCCAACGGCGGCCGGCCTTGTCGACGAACGCGCGTATGCCGGCGTCGGCAAACCGGCGCATGGCGTCCTGTGTGGCTTGCCGGCGGGTGCCGGTGCCCAGTAGGGGCGTGGCGGTGACCTCGGCGATGATGCGGCGGAATCCGTCGAGGACGGCGCGCAGAATCGAGCGGTGCGTCGAGGTGACGCGGTCGACGGTTTCCTGTGCGAGGCGGTCGACGGCCTGCGCGTTCGGCGTCACGTCGTCGACCAGGGCGCGGGCGGTGTCGGACAGTGCGCCGATTTCGGCGACTGCGGCCCGGTGGCCTTCGTTGTACGCCTCGGCGACCACGTCGAACACGTCGAGGGTTACCGCCTTGCCCAGTTCATCGACAACGCCCTGTGATGCCCTGCGTAGCTGCTGGATGGCGGCGAGCTTGCGCTCGGCCCACCCCGGGGCGTCGAGGCCGTCGGCGAGCTGACGGGCGATGATGCCGAGTAGGCGTACCTCGGCCGCGGCGTACAGGTCGCGTGTGCGGTCGGCGAGAGGTTCGACCATGCCCGGGTGGATCGGCATCGATTCACCCCCGGCATATCTCGCATTTAGGGTGTTTCAGTCACTCGAATTCGAAAGTGATCCAAATCACATACCGTTCTGCAGGGCCTCACGAGGAACCTAATTCTGCCTTATCAAGCCCCCTTCTGACCTGGGCCTAATGTCATTATTGATACGGGGGTGACTCTTAAAGCTTGACGGTAAAACCGCAGGTCAGTAAAGCTTTAAGAGTCAATTCGTGGGCTGGCGGAACTTCCTTGTATCGGGGCTTCGGTAGGGTGTTCCGCATGGGAATCGAAGTACAGGTAAACGCCCTTTCCGTTTCGTTATTCGGCTTGTTGGCCATGCTTCTCGTGGTCGCCCTTTCGCACCCCGATCCGGTGATTCGGGCACGGGCTGAACGTCTCTTGGTGAGCCTCTTCGGGGGCGGCGGTGCTCCCTCGCCGTAGAGCGCTGCATTCGTCATGCGGCCATGGGGAAGGTGCCGACGGGGTCGGGGGCGGCTGCTCCGGTCTCCGCGAGGATCGCGTCGACCTCGGCCCGTACCGCGGTGTCGTCCCAGTCGGGGTGAAGGATCTTGACCTTCGTCGCGGTGCTGACGGCGCCCGCGCGGTTGAGCAGGTCGAGCGTGGTCGCGGTGGACTGCTCCGATTCCGCGACCCCGTCGCCGAACTCGACGCGGGGCCGGGCGGGCGTGATCCGGTTGCCGAACTGGTGGGCGTCAAGCTGCAACATCACGTGCAGCATGTCGGCGACGCCGTGGCGCCAATACCCGGCCTTCTTGCGGCGGGTCACCACCGACCGTCGGTCGCGGCTGTCGACTTCGGTCGCGGTGACGGGCTGGCCGTCGCCGTCGAGGCCGAACGACTGCGGCGAGTATCCGGCGGCCTGCGCGGCTTGCCGGGTGATCGCCTCGGCCGTGGCGCGGTGCTCCTCGACCCTGATATCGAACTGACTCAAGGTGATGCCGGCACCCTCGTTGGGCGGCATCTTCAGGGAGTGCCAGACCTCGCGATCGTCGTCGAACGACGCGCCCTGTCCAGGGCCCTCGTTGCGTAGGTACCCGTCCGGAACGATCAGGCGGGCACGGGCGAGGCGAATGTCGCGCAGCCACGATGACCACGTCTCGTCGAGGGCGTCGAACAGGTCACGGATCGGGGCGTCGTAGTCGCTGCGCCCGACTTCGGAACCGCGGTGTAGCCGGTTGGGCAGCATGTTGGGGATGTACGCGGCGGTGAGGTCGCGTATGCCGGTGGCGATGCTGACCCCGTCGTCGCCGAGGGAGTCGGCGAGGTCGGCCGTTTCGGGGTGCTCGGTGAGCGGCACGGCGCGGCCGAGGTTATCGAGCGTGCCCTCGTACAGGGCATGCAGGATGCGCCCCGATTCGTGGCGCTCGACGTGGCGCCACACGGTTGCATCGTTGCTGCCCGGGAGTTCACGCCAGAAGTTGACGGCGCGCAGCATCCCGTACCGGAACTCGGGCAGGGCTCCGTCCGGCTGCATGACGGTCAACAGGGGCCGGTCGACCAATTCGCGGTCCCACGTGGCCCGTAGGAATACCCCGGACAGGGCGGCGGCCTGCTCGGCGGCGCCGAGAAACGTCTGTTGTGCGCGGCCTTCGTCGAGCAGCTGGTCGAGACGTGCCTGTGTCGCCGTGTCCTCGACAGTGATCATCGGCATGTCTGCGAACAACAGGTCGGCGCTTGTCGACGCGATGTCGCCGGCGAGCGGGACATGCAGCCGCTCGCGCCGGTCGACCTGGGGCTCGCCCGAGGTGCGCCCCCACAGGCGCCGCCGGTCGGTGGGGCGCGGGGAATTGGCGTAGGCGCGGGCGAGGCGGCGCGCATCGCCGCTGTACCACGCGTCATTGACGCGCATCTCGGCGTAGTACGGGGCCCACTGCGGCGGGGGCCATGCTGCGCCGTTGTCAGGGAGAGCCATCGGGCTTCACCTCCTCGACGGTCGCCTCGAACGCGGCGGCGGCCTGGCGGAACAGGGCGGCGAGGTTCGGGCCCACCTGCTCGCCGGCGGCGAGGGTGAGGGCGCCGACCTCGACCGTGTGCTCGCCGACGGTGAGCTGTACGGGCAGGGTGAGCGTGGGCTCGGTCATGCGGCGGCGGTCTCCTTCGGTGGCGCGGTGAGCAGGTGGCGCCACTCGTGGGCGGTGGAGTGCGCGACGTAGCGCAGTGCGTCGGCGCTGTGGTCGTCCACCTTCAACGGCGCGTCCTCGCCGCGCTCGGTAGCGCGCGAGTCCCAGCTGTACGCGGGGAGTTCGGCGAGCAACCCCTCGCATGACTCGTGTACGAGCAGGCGGTCGGCGGCGAGCAGGCTCGATACGGACCGGATGCCATCGGCAACGTCGTTCGTCGCGCGGGCGAGACCGGGGTATCCGTCCTGCCACATCTGCGTACTGAACGATGCGGCCGAGGGGTCGACGAACGTCCACTCGGGCACGATGCCGAGGCCGTCGAGCCATGCGCGTACGGCGCGGCTGTACTGGGCGTCGGTCATGCTGCGGTGCGCGGCGCGGGAGTCGTGGCGCCACTCCGCGACCACGTACAGGCGGTCGTCGACGCCCTCGCCGAGCAGCAGCGCGGCAAACGGGTTCGTGGTGCCGTAGTCGATGGCGCACCAGTGCCGGCGCATCTCGGGGAGCGCAGTCACGACGTGCCGG
This sequence comes from Streptomyces sp. NBC_01454, assembly GCF_036227565.1. Classification (NCBI taxonomy): domain Bacteria; kingdom Bacillati; phylum Actinomycetota; class Actinomycetes; order Kitasatosporales; family Streptomycetaceae; genus Streptomyces; species Streptomyces sp. NBC_01454. The sequence goes on along the minus strand of NZ_CP109460.1, from coordinate 3,894,057 downwards.
GACTCTTCCCACATGTCGTAGATGGCGCCCTCGGCGACGACCCACGCGCCGTCGATCATGCGGCGGCGCCACAGGCCGACGTACTCGGCGGCGAGGTCGGCGACGTACTCGGGCGACAACGACGGGTTGTCGCCCAGCTTGAAGTGCCACGCCCTGAGATTCAGCTCGCCGGCGCGGTCGAGATACCCGGTCTTCAACCAGTGGCGCGGCGAGTCGGGGTTCGTGGTCGCGTACAGGCGCGCCCCGGGAACGGACAGGCGGGCGAGTAGCTGCGTCCAAAAACCCTCGGGTACGAGCGTCGCCTCGTCGACGTATGCGAGCTGCGCGGTAAGGCCACGTAGGCGACCCTCGGCGCGGGTGTCCGCGGCGCCGATCAGGTGGACCGTGCGGCCAAGGATCGTCGCCGTGGTCGCGCCGCGGGTGTGCTGAACATGCCGGGCGAGGGGCCCGAAAAGGCCGCCATCTTGCAGGGGTTCGAGACAGTTGCGCTCGATCGTTTGCAGGCTGCGCCCACAGATGATGATCAGCCCGGACGGGCCCGCGGTGGCAACGGCGATAACGAACGCCAACAGCGAGGCGATCGTCTTGCCGGACCGAACAGACCCGTGCCACATGTTGATACGGGCCGTGGCGCGGCCGATGCTGCGCAGCTGCTTACGGGACAGGGGCAAGCGGTCGAGGTCGAGCAACGCTCACCCCCCCGTCGGCGCCCCCGTCGTCGGTGTCGTCTGCGACTGCGCGGGTAAGGGCCTCGCCGAGCGTGCCGAGCATCGAACGAACCTGGGCAGCGTCCTCGCCGCCCTCGGCGGGTGCGAGCTTGAGCGACTTCTCGATCGCCGTCCCGGTCGCGGCGATGATCTGCCGTTGATCGCCGAACGCGGGCCGGTCGAGGCGGGTCTCGGACCAAACGTTGTCCTTACCGCCGAACGCGCCGATGGTGCACGGCTCCCACAGCTGCGCCCGCAGACGCTCGGCGTCGGTGTGCAGCTGCTCGGCGAGCTGGGCGCGGCGGGCGGCGAGGTCGATGCGGCGCGCCTCGGTCGCGGCGACTACCTCTGGGCCGCGCTCGAACGTGAGGGGCGGGTCGAACTGTCCGGCAATCTTCGACACGGTCGAGGGGCTGCGGCCGATCGCGCGGGCAATCTCGTTGCGGGCCTTGCCCTCGGCGTGCAGGCGGCGAACCTGCTCGCGGTCGCGGTCGTCGATGGGGCGCGCCATGGGCGGTCACCTCCTCGCCGGTGGACATGCGAACGCCCCGCCGCACGGGGGAGAGCGACGGGGCGTTCGGGGGCATCGGCGGCCGATTCTGGGCACGCCGAAGACGCGGCCCATTAGATCACGGAACGGTAACGGTGCGCAATGCGCATCCTTACGTGCGGGCGACGGACTGCCAGCGTTCGGCGCGGCGACGGTCGGCGGGTGATGTCGGCGTACAAGCTCGCGCGGGTGCCCTCCTCTGCGAGCTGTCCGCGGTCACCTCCCGTCGACTCCCACAGAGACGCGATGCGGGCGGCTGCGGCGCGGGCCGTGGCGAGGTCGGCGGCGGTGATGTCCACGCGGACAATGCCGGGGCCGGCCCATGGTGCGGTGTCGGTCATGTCGTCGGGCACGCGCGGCCCGGCCGCGGTGGTTCGCCGGACGCCGGGAATTCACACGAGCGGATATCACACACGCACGTACGACGCTCTCGTGTCCGGCCCTACGGCGCCTGTCGGACGGCGGCGGAAGCGTCGCACCCCGTTCGCATGATGACGGCGAGGTCGTCGTACATGCCCTCGTCGAGGATGCGCACGGACAGTGACCGCCCGACGGCGGGCGGGAGGTTCGAGGGTTGGGGCGGCTGCTGGGTAGGGTTGCTATCGGCCATGTGGGGGTTGCTCCCATGTGGTTAGTCGGGCCCGTCCGGCGGTGGAGTCGCCGCGTGCGGGCCCGCGCTGTTGTTGGGGGGCTTACTCGTTGGGGTCGCGCTCGACATCGCCGCGGGCGTCGCCGAGGTCGAGGCCGTCGCCCGCGCGCCAGACTGCGACGCGCACGCACTTGGTCGCGAGGTCGTCGTCGAGGCGTTCGTCGAGGATGCGGCGGGCGACCTCGTCGGCCGTCTCGCCGGCGCTCTCCTCGATCCCGTCGGCGATGCGCTGCCACGGCTCGTCGTCGCTGCCGGATGTCCATCCGTCCGGCTGGACATACAGGACCCATTGGGCTTCCCACGGGTAGTCGCGCAGCATCCGGTAGACGTACGACGGTGTGAGATCGAGTTCCGCGGCGATCTCCTTCGCCGTCCACCCGTCGACCCTGGCATCGACCACTACGCCCGACATGGACGCCTCAAGGGCCTTCGCCACGCGGCGGATGACGCCTGCCTCTGCGAGCGGCAGGGACGAACCGACCTGCTCGGCGAGGTCGTGGCGCTCCGCGGTGCTCCTCGCCTTGCGGAAACCCTCGGCGAGCAGGTCGAGGGCGGTCCCCTCGGCGGCCTCGTACTGGCGCCGCTCGGCTTCGCGCTCCTCCTCGTACCGGGTCAACTCGGCCAGTAGATGCGCCTGGAATCGACCCATGGCCGTGCCCTCGGTCTGCTCCTGGGCGCGGCGCTCGGCGAGCATCCGGCGGTTGTGGATGCGCGTTGCCTCGGTGCCACCCATGGCGGCGACCATGCCCTCGATCGATGCCTGTTGGCCGGCCGGGGTCGTGGGGAACTTGCTCGCGTCCGCGCGGGTGTAATGCGCGGTGGTGGGCTCGTCGGGCTGTTCGGTGGCGTCCATGGGTGCTGCTCCTGCTGGTGGTTCGGGGCCCGCCCTCGGTCGAGGGCGGGCCGGGCGGTGGTCAGCTGAACAACGCGCCCTGATCGGCCGGGCGCTCGAACAGGGTCGCGTCGGCGTCCTGCCCGATCCATGCGCCCTGCCACGTTCCGTCGGTGGCGTCGGCCTCGGTGACCAGGGCGGCGGCGAGGCGCTGTTCGTCGTCGACCTGGGCGCAGGCGTTGATGCGGGCGGCGTAGGCGGTCAGTAGGGCCTGTTCGGCCTTGTGGTCGAGGCCGGTCGACGTATAGCCGCGGGCCTGTGCCTCGCGGCGAGCGGTGGCGCGGTGCTGCGTGATGCCGGCGGCCTGCTCCATTGCCTCGAAACGGCGGCCGTGCGGCTCGCGGGCAGGCTTGCCGGCGCGGGTGATGCAACGGACGCCCGCGGCGACGTGACATTCGGGGCAGATGACGGCGTCGGCGAGGTCTTCGAGGGTGACGGCCTGGTCGTCGTCCTCGACGGGGGCAGCGAGGTGCGTGTCGGCAACGACCGCGGCCTCGGCGCGGTCGCGGGCCTCGGCCGTGACGCAACGTGCGCACAGGTGCCACCCGCTCACGTTCGCGAAGATGCCGTTACGCCCGCCGGCGGGGCGCCCGCAGAACAGGTCACGGGTACCGGGGCGGCGATAGTGGCCGGTCGTCTTGAGGACGGCGCCGCGCGCGGCGTAGGTGGTGGCCTGCTCGCCCTCAGGGGCGCCCTGCTCGGCGGCCTTGGCCTCGGTTACCAGGGCGTCGGCCTTCTTCGTGCAGCGCTCGCACGGGGTGGTGAGCGGGTAGTCGGCGATCTTCTCGCGGGTGATGCGGAACGTCGAGCGGGGTCGGATGGTGCGGCGGCAGAGTGCGCGGCCCTCATCGTCGAACGCGTGAAACAGGCCGTAGCTCTGGGTGGTGGCCCAAATCTCGATGTCCATGGGGGTTGCTCCCTTGGTCGGTGGTGCCGGGTGGAGTCCGGCGGCCGGGTGGAGTCCGGCAGAACCTCACCGTAGCGCAGTGAGAACTGAGTACACAAGGATCAGTGAACTCGGTTCATTGCATGAGGGGGCCCCGTCAACTCCGGTGCCCCCTCTGCCTGTTGCCTCGGGATGGGCTACGCCTCGGCGCCTTGCCGGCGGGTGTCGAGGGCGACCCACAGGCCGACCAGATCGGCGCCTCGCCACGCTCGGCGGCGCCGGTTGTCGAGGTCGACGGGTGCCTCGCACGCCTCTCCGGTCGAGCAGGTGAGCACAGGCTCGCCCCCGGGGCGGGTGTGGCCGGTGAGCTGTCCGCCGCACCAGGGGCAGGGTTCGGCGAGGTCGGTCGTGCGTCCGTCGCGGCCGAGGGCGCGCTCGACCGTGCGGCGGGCGGTGCCTGCGTGCGCGGCGACCTCGTCGAGCAGGCGGGCGGGCAGGGGCTCGAACAGGCCGTCGGCGTCGTCCTCGGCGAGGGCGCGGCCGGCTATCCACACAGCTGCCCAGTGCAGGCCGTACGTGCGTGATCCGGGCGAGGTGGGCGCCTGGTAGTGCCACCGTGCGGGGTCGGTCGCGTCGGCCTGGTCGGTGATGAATCGGCCGCGGTCGTCGCGCGCCGTTCGGATGGGGCGTTGTACCTGGGCGGCGACGCGGTCGGCGAGGCCGAACAACTCGCGCTCGACCTCGATCGCAGCGTCGAGGGCGTCGAGGTTGAGCGGGGCGGGGTGCTCGCGGATGGTGAGCGGAAGGCGGCCGACGACGGGCTCGACCACCTGCTCGTCATCCTCGGTGTGGTCGTCGGCGGCGAGCTGGTCGAGGAATCCGCGGCGCTCACGCGGCGGCCACTCCGCGGCCGGCGGGCGGGCGATGGCGGCGAGCAGGTCGCCCCACTGTTCGCGTACGGCGGCGAGGTCATCCTCGACGCGGCGGGCGAGGGGTGAGCGGGTGAGGTCGAGGGCGGTCGTCATGACGGGCGCGGCTCCCTTCCTGTAGTGCGGGCGGTGCTGGTCAGGGCCGGGCGTCGCGCAGTGCGGCGAGGGCGCGCTCGCGGTCCTGCTCAGCCTCGGCGATGGCGTCCTCGGCGGCGCGCGTGCGCTGCTGCTCCCTGCGGACGGCAGCGGCTTGCCCGGCGGCGGCGCGGCGGGCCTGGTCGCCCTCGGCGAGTTCGGCCTCGACGTGGGCGCGCAGTAGGCCGGCCTCGGCCGCTGTGAGCGGTGCGCCCCGCTGTACGCGGGCGAGCAGGACGAACAGGGACTCGCGGCGGGCGTCGCGCGCGGCGGCGCCCTGGGTGCGGTCGGCCCGGGTGCGGCGGCGGCTCACGGGTGGGTCTCCTCGGTGCGGTCGGTCAGTGCGCGGCATGTGGTGCAGCCGCTCGGGCAACGCCCCGCAAGGCGCAACAGGGCGCGGTCGGCGCGGGCCCGGGTACGGCGGCCGGCGAGGGGGCCAGGGAGGCACACCAACAGGGCGAGGAACACACTGGATGCGGCGACCAGGGCGAGAGTTGCCCACGCTGCGCCGCTCACTTGCCGGCCTGGTCGTCGAGGCTGATCGCGTGGCGGTCGAGCAGCTTGCGAACGTTGCTCATGCCGGTGAGCAGGCCGCGCGAACTGCGGGTCACGCCGTACCGCTCGCGGCTCTCCTCGGTCTCCTGCTCGGCGAGGCGGGCGAGTTCGCGAGTGTGCGCGGCGAGCAGGATGAGGGCGGCGGCGAGGGCCTGCTCGGGGGTGCGCGGGGCGTCGTCGAGCAGGACATCGCGCAGCGTGATGACAGCCGGGTGACTGGCGGACTCGTTGAACGCGAGGGCCGACCGAACTTCGTCGACCCAATCCGGGGCGGGCTGCTGCTCCGGGGTCTCGACGTTGGCGGCGACGTGGTCGAGCAGGGCGTCGAGACCGGCCGGGCGGTGCGAGGCGGAGGGGGTGCGGGTCATGGGGTGTGTGGCTCCTGTCTCGGGTCTAGGGCGAGGCGCGGCTCGCGCGCGCGGGCGGGCCCGCGACCGGTCGCGCGGCCGATCGCGGGGCCTGCTTAGAACGGGGGTTCGTCGCTTTGCTGGGTTGCCCACGGGTCCGCGGCGGGCTGCTGGTCGTAGCCGTATCCCTGGTGCTGCTGGTGCTGCTGGTGCTGCTGTGGGGCGCCCTGGGGGTTGCTGGTGGCCTTGGTGACGACGGCGGTTGCACGGAGCAGGGAGGGGGCGACCTCGTCGGCCTGGATTTCGTACGAGGAACGGGTCTTGCCTTCGCGGTCCTCGTACTGGCGCTGGGTGAGGCGGCCGACGACGATTACGCGCATGCCGCGGGTGATGGACTCGGCGACGTTCTCGGCCTGCTGGCGCCATACGGCGACGCCGAGGAACAGGGGCTCGCCGTCCTCGAATTGGTTGGTCTGCCGGTTGAACTTCCGCGGCGTGCTGGCTACGCGGAGGTTGGCGACGGCGGCGCCCGACGGGGTGAACCTGAGTTCCGGGTCGTTCACGACGTTGCCGGTCATGGTGAATGTGGTCTCGCCACTCATGGGTTACGCGGCCCTTTCGAGGGTGTGGTCGGTGTGGGGGTGGATGGCCTCGACGGTGGCGAGCTGCGGGGCACGCTTGGCGGCGCGGGCGGCTCGGCTGCGCGCGTTCTTGCACGTGCGGCACTTCCGGGTTCCGTTCGGCGCCCGGTAGGTGTTGGCGTCGTCGTAGGGGTGGCCGGTAGGGCAGTGCGTCACGGCGGCGCGGGCGGCGACGTGGTTTGCCGATCGAAGGATGTTGACGCGGTGGGTCACGGCGTCGAGGTGGTGCAGCGCGACGCAGTTCCGGCGCCGGCATCGGTGGTCGATTTCGAGGCCGTCGGGTATCGGGCCGTGGGCATGCTCGTAGGCGTAGCGGTGGGCTTTGACGGTGTGGCCGTGGGCCCAAAAGGTGCCGTAGCCCTTGTTGTTGAGGCTGCCGGTCCACAGGTGGCAGGGGCCGAGGACTCCGCGGATGAGCGGAAGCGGTCCGGTCGTGTCGACCTTGGCGGCGAACCGCTGGGCGGGTGTCTTCCGGTCCATGGGTGTACCTCCTGCGGGATGTAGTCGGCCTGAATGTCCTTCCAGTGATGGTCATTGACCATCCATGGATGGAAGATAGCGCGCGAGGGTGGCCCTTGGTCCAGAGATTTCGGGCCCCTGCCTGTGGTTACGCGGCTGCGGGGCGGTTGTCCTGGTCGGCGACGGCGATCGTCCAGCCGTGGGCGACCAGTTCGCCGACGACGTGCTCGGCCATGTCCTGGGGGCTGTCGAGGCCGCGGCGTTGTGCGTTCTCGACGGCGGCCTCGATGACGGCGAGGGCGGCGGCGGGCATCATGCGGCGGCCTGGTGGTCGTCGAGGGCGGCGCGGTCGAGGCGGGTCGGGTGGGGGATGGCGCGCGGGGCGCGGTGGATGTTGCGGCACGGCTGTTCGGCGGGGGCGCGGCACGGTGGGTGCGTGCACGGCACGTCGAGCGGGTCGGGCTCACCGTGGGCGGCGAGGGATTCACGCTCGGCCCGGACGGGCCGGTACGGGCGCAGCTCGTCGGCGACAGCGTCGGGTATGCGGCGGCCGAGCGCGGCGAGGCGTTCGGCGACCTCGGGCGCGGGCCCGCCGGTAAGGGCGCGCGGCGCGGTCGAGGGGGCGAGGCCGACGGCCTGCGTCGCGGTCTGCGTATCGAGGCGGCCGTCGGCAACGGCGGCCGTGAGGGCGCGGCGGCGGGCGAGGTACTGGGCGGGCGTCTCGTCGGGCCGGCCGTCGTCGAACACGTTCGCCCGCTCAATGCGCTCGGCCCGGATCTTCGCGCGCTGCTGGCGGACGTGCGCGGGGGTGATCCATCGGTCGGTCTCGGCGTAGTGGCGGGCGACGGCGGCGCGGGCGTCGTCGTCGAGGGGCATCGCGTTGAGGGCGGCGGCCCATGCGCGGGCGTCGGCCTCGCCGACGGTGCGACGGTCGAAAGCGGCGGCGAGGGTGAGCAGTTCAGCGGCGTCGGCGGGGGTCATGCGGGCTCCTCCTGGGCGCGCAGTCGGGCGGCGAGGTCCATTCCCGCGGCGACGCGCTGATCGGTGGTCGAGGGGCGGGCGGCAGTGAGGGGGATCACGTCGGCGCCCCGGGTCGGCTTGCGCAGCTCGGCGAGGGCGAATTGCAGCGTTCCGCCGGTGACGGGCTTGGACAGATCGCCGAGGCGGGCGAGGGCGGGCCACAGGGCGTCGGGATCGAGGCCGTTGGCGAGGGCGGCGGCGATGGCGCGGCCGATGGCGCTCCGGCTCTGGGCGGTCCGGCGGCCGTAGGTCTCCCACCATCGGGCGAGCAGCTGCTCGGCCGGGCCTGCCGTACCCGGGCGGTCGTGGGGGGCAGGGGGGTTAGTACCTCCGTAGGAGGTACTAGGGGTCGGGTCGGGTCGGGGGGACCGTGACGGGTGCGGGGTGTCACCGTGTGACGGGGCGCCCTGACCTGCGATGTCATCGCCAAACGCGCTTCGATTCGTGGGGCTTTCACGGTTTTCCGTCGACGGATCGTCGTCGATTCGCCCTTGATTCGGCGACGAATCGAGCGGATTACGCTCCTGGTTCCGTTGCTCGGCGGCCTTCTCGCGGGCCCGCTGCTGGCGTGCGGCGGCCTTGGCGCGGTCGTCCTCGACGCGGGCCCGGGTCGGGTTGTAGGTGAGGTAGTCGTGCATGACGTAATCGCCGGCGGGCGGCTGCGGGCACTGGGGGCATGCGTGGCCGTGGGCGTGCCACATACCGACGGTGACCAGCTTCCGGGCCTGGGGGGCGGTGCCGTACAGCTGGGCGACCACTGCGGGGATTACGCCCTCGGTGAGGTGCTGGGCGGCGTAGGCGCCCGCACGGACCCACAGGCCGAGGGCCGCGTTTCCAGCACGCAGAACCTTGGGGTGGGCATGCGTGGTGTCGTCGACCTTGAACCAAGACAAGGCGGCTGGCTCCTTACAAGGGTGCGGCGCCCGGGGCGAGGGGCTGGTCGGCTCGTCTCGACCCGGGGCCCGTCAGGCGGCGGAGTAGTAGGGGCGGGTGCGGGCGGGCTGGTGCTCCTCGCACCTGGGCCCGCACGGGTAGAGGCGGGCCGGCTGGGCGCCGCACTGTGGGTTGCCGTGTCCGCAACTCGCCGCCGGGCGCGGCGGGTTGTTGCACGCGTTGCAGTACCGCTTGCCGTTGGCCCGGTGGCGGCCGTGCTCGGCCTGGTCGTGGTCGCATGACGGCGGCCGGTGGCTCATGCCCGTGACGGCGGCGAGGGCGGCGCGGTCGCGCTGGCGTGCGGCCTGGTCGTCGACGTGGGCGGGGTCGCAGCACTGGGGCCGGTCACACACGGGGCGGACGGTGCCGACCGGCTCGCGGCCGGTCCGCAGGATGAACGCGGCCCGTGCGGCGGTGTAGTCGCGGCCCTGGTGGCGAAAGTGCCCGCCCCCGGACGCGGGCCGGCCGGTCCACTCACGGTGTCCGCCATCGATGGCGCGCGTACGGGCGGCGAAAGCCTTCGCGAGGCCGGTCGGGACAGTGGCGATCGTCATGCGGCCACCCCCAACCGCTCGGCGAGAATCTGCTCGGCGGCGAGGTCACCAATGAACTGCGTATACGCCGGCGGTATGGCCTCGGTCAGCTCCTCGCGCACGTCCGTCCACGGCATGCCGAACGCGGCTTGAATCTCCGGGACGGTGGCCTTGTCGCCTCCGTCGCCGTAGATCGGCAGATACCCGCCGTCGTAGCGCACGCCGTGCCGGTAGCCACGCACACGGTCCCGGTGTGGTTGGTGCTGCGGCTGCATGGCAAACCAACCGTGAACCTCGAACACGCGATGACGGAGGAACGGGCGGCCGAACTGCGTACCGCACAGGGTGAGATCGGGCCGGAGCGGGGCGCCCGGTACGTTCTCGATCACGTACGGGCGGCCCGTGGCGAGCATGGCCTCGCGGCCGGGGGCGATCAGGTCCGGGTACACCTTCCCGCGGCGCCGGTTCGTGCCCTTGGTCAGCGCGGTGTACCGCTGGCACGGCCACGACGCGTGAATGAGGTCGTACTCGTGCCCGTGCGCGAGGACGTATTCGACGGCGTCGCCCTTGATGAACGGGAACGGGTAGCGGGGCCGGTCGATGATGTCGACGCCGACCACGTCGTAACCGGCGAGGTAGTACCCCATGCCGGCGCCGCCCGCGCAACAGCAACAGTCGAGGACCGTGAGGCCGTTCCAGGGACGGGCCGGGAGCGGGTAGCCGGTCCGGCTCGATGCCTGGGAGTGGTCCAGCTGTCCGGGTACCTGCTCGACCCGCGGCCGGTCGAGGGTGGCGGCGGTCATGCTGCCTTGCCCTCGGCCTGGTCGCCCGCGGTGATCGCCGCAAGCTGCGCGGACAGGGCGCCTGTTCGCCATGCGTCGGCCGTGGCGTCCCGTCCGCCGTTGCGCCACGTGATCGCGTGCGTCCGCGCGCGCGTGGGCTTGATCGTCACGCCTGGCACGTCGAGGACTTCACCCGTGGCCTTGTCGACCAGCTTCGCGACGCCCGCGGCGCCTATCTCGCCGAGCAGTTCGGCGAGTTTCCATGGCTTGACCCTGCGCACGATGCGGGTTTCGGTCCACTCCTCGTCGGGCCACATCTGCCGGACCCATCGGGCGAGGGCTTCCTCGTCGGTGACAACGGGGCCGGTCTCGCCCTTGCGGAGTGAGATGGTGGCGACCTGCTCGCCGTTGGGGAGGTACGCCCCGACGCGCTCGGTTCCGTCGCGCTTCTCGGCGGTGTCGAGTGCGGCCTGTACGCGCTTCTTCACGTCCTTCTGTGCGGCGGCCACACGCTCGGCGAGCAGCTTCAACACGGCCTCTTGCTGGGCGAGGTCGCGCAGAGACTCGACCGGCTGCTCAGGCTGCTGTGCGGCGGTCATGCGGGCGCCCCCTTCGCGGCGTCGAGCAGGTCGTCGCGCAGCGTGCGCAGCTGGTCGAGGGTGCCCTCGGACGGCTGGCACTGGTAGCGATTGGCGAACGTCTGGTCGGCCTCGGCCTTCCCGTCGAGGCCGGCGGCCTGCGCGGCGTCGTAGTACGCGGCGAGCGATGCGGCGCGCTCCTCGTCGACGGTCGCCGCGGTCGTCTGCTGCTCGGCCGGGGCCTGCTGCGGCGTTTGGGCGGCTGCCCGCTTCTGCGCGGCGACCTGGTCGAGGCCGGCGAGGAAGTCGTCGGGGGCCCCCGCGGCGACAGCGTCGGCGCGCACCTTCGCGAACGCCTCGGGGGTCGGTGCCTGCTTGGCCTCGGCGACGTAGTCGCGGCGCGGGCCCGCGGGGCGCTGCTGCTGGCCGGGCGCCTGCTGCTCCCATGGGCCGGGTTCGGCGCGGTTGCCGCGGCGCGGCTGCTGCCTGCCCTGCTGGCGCTGCTGCCCGCGGCGCTGCTGGCGCTGGGCGTGCTCGGCGCGGTGCTCGGGCGGCTCGATGGGGTGGTCGCGGTCGCCGTCGTCGATGCTGCGCCCGTCCACGGGGATCATGAACAGGGTGAACAGGAGGTACTTAAGGGCGGCGCTCTGGGCCTTGTTGGTGGCCTTGTCGGCGAAATCGGATGCCTCGCCCGGCACGTCCGCGATCAGGCAGTCACCTGCGGGCCCGTAGACGTGGTACCGCATCTGGATCACGACGTGCGTCATCTTCTCGCCGCGGCGTTCCGACGTGCGGTCGGCGATGCTCGGCAGGATGAACAGCCCGTGAGTCCGCATCGGGCCGGCCATGGCGGACATGGCGTCATCGACTCCGCGGAACTTGTACCGCTGCTGCTGGTTCTCCTTGTCCTTGCTGACGGGCATGGTGTCGCGCATTACGGCGTTGATCACAGCGAAGATGCGCGGGGCGTCGGTGGGCCCGCCCGCGGGGGCCGGCACGTAGGTGATTTCGGTCTGTGCGATGGCGCGCACCGTGGCGCCTATGCGCTCGGCGGCGGCCTGGGCGGTGGGCAGGGTGGTGACGGTCACGGGCGCGGGCTCCGGTTCGTGCGGTGGCGGATGTGAGCGGCGAGGCGGGTAAGGCGGCCGGCAAGGGTGATCGCCGTATCGGGGTCGAGCCGGTCGTCGAGGTCGTCGGCGACCGGCGCCTCGGCGAGCAGGGCCTCGCGGCTCCCGTCGGCGGCGGCGGCGCGCATCGCCCGTTCGTACTCGGGCATGTCCTCGCACACGACGGCGTGATCGAGGCGGACGACGTTCGCGCCGTGGGTGGTGAGCAGGCGCCCGACGGCGTCGGCGTCCTCGGCGTACGCGAGGGCGAGGCCGTCGAGCAGCTGCTCGACGCGGGCGGCGATCGGCAGACGGACGGCGAGGCCATCGGCGGACAACTGGGGGCGGATCACCGGCGCGCCTCCTCGATCGTGAAGGGGGCCCAGCGGGCGGGAATCGTGGGCCGTGCTCCGTCCACACGCGGACGGTCCACGCGTGGACGGTGTGTTGGGGCCCGCGGATTCATGCCGCGGTGCGGCGCTCGGCGGCTGGGGGCGGCGCGGTGCGCTGCTGGCGCTCAAGGCGGCGCAAGATGAGTTCGACCTCGGGGGCGAGGCGCCCCGCGGCGCGGTCGCGGTCGCGCCGCTGGCGTGCGGCGTCGAGGACTCGGCGTGCGTTGGCGAACGCCTGCCCGCGGGGGGTCACGTCGCTGTTCATGCGGCCGTCCGCTGCATAAGATCTCCGGCCGTTATGCCGTAGTGGCGCTCAACTGCGGCGGCCAGTGCGGCAGATGGGGCGGTGTGGCCGTTCCATAGGCGCCATGCCGTGTTTCGTGCCACCTGTAAGCGCCTGGCTGTGTCTGAGGGGGAGTGGTCCCCTGCGCCCTGAGCGGCTGCGATGAAGGCGGCGCGGTCGTACACGAGAAACATCCTTCCAGGCTTGGATCGCTTTCTTCCAGGGCTGGAACGCTAGCACGGTGATCGAATCTGCGATCGAATTTCAGCGAGGGTGTGCACGTGGCGGAGAACATACCGCGTGTCCGGTTTCTTATGCGTTGACATCGGAGTGACGGGCGTTCAGAATCAGTCACAGATCGGCCAAGAGGAGGGGGAATCCGGCCATGAGGCGAACACTGGCCACGCGTGGCCGGAACCTGGCGTGCTCGCAATTATTCGCGCGCGGTATGTTCCATCCATGGAACGAACAAGCAGAACGCCGGAGCAGTTCGCCAAGTGGCTCCGAGATCAACTCACAAGCCGCAATTACGACCTCGGCCCCCGCGGCGGCGGACAAGGCAAGTTCGCCAAAGACTCAAAGATCAGCGGCGCAACCGTCAGCCGCATGCTGGGCGGCCACGGCGCCACAGACACCCGCGTCCTCGCCCTACTCGCCGAGGCTCTACACCTGCCACTTAGCGACGTACTCGTACGCGCCGGCATCCTCGACGAGGACGAACTTAAGGCCGTACGCCAGCCAGAGCTAGGCGCCCGCCGCATCACACCCGAGCAGGCCGCGACCGAACTCGGCATCGAAGACGACCAGGCACGGCGCGTCTTCATCTCGATGACCCAAACCCTGCAACGCCAGCCACCCCCCGGCAATGACGAGGGCCGCCTCGCATAGAACCAACGCCACGGAGGCACAGTGATCAGCCGACTCCTGCCCGGACTCACCCTCGCTCTACTCGGCGCAGGAATCGTGATGGGCGCCTCCGGCCTGCTCAGCGGCAACAACGACACGATGCGGCGAGGGATCTTCCTAACCCTCATCGGCATGCCGCCGCTCATTGCTCACACCGTGCACAACGCGCACCGCGTCACCGCCGAACAGCTCGCCGAAGCAGACAACGCCGGCTACCGCCGTGCCCTCGATCACGTCGCCCGCGGCCTACTCGACCAGCATGCGGCACCCCCGAACGGAGGCCACCCCACCGAGACCGAGCAGGCCACGGGCAACGTGATCACACTGCGCCCGAACGCCAACGACCGACCCGAACGGAAGGCACAGTGACCCTTTTAGACGCACCAGCCACATTCCGTGGCTCACCGACCGACGAGGACGGCGAGCCGTGGCTCGCTTACATCCGCGTATCCACGTGGAAAGAAGAAAAGATCAGCCCGGAACTACAGCGAGACGCAATCACCCAATGGGCGCGCCGCACCGGCCGCCGCATCGTCGGGTGGATTGAAGACCTCGACGTGTCCGGTCGACACTTCAAACGCAAGATCATGCAGTGCATCGAGCGCGTGGAGGCCGGCGAGGTACGCGGCGTCGCCGTCTGGCGATACTCCCGGTTCGGCCGTGACCGCACCGGCAACGCGATCAACCTCGCCAGACTCCAGCAGGCCGGCGGCGAGCTGGACTCGGCAACCGAACCGGTCGACGCCTCGACCGCCATCGGCCGTTTCCAGCGAGGCATGATCCTTGAGTTCGCGGCGTTCGAGAGCGACCGCGCCGGGGAGCAGTGGAAGGAGACCCACGACCACCGCCGCTACAAGCTCCACTTGCCCGCGCACGGCCGACGGCGGTTCGGGTACATCTGGCACCGCCGCTACGACCCCGCCACGGGCAAGATCCAGAAAGAGCGGTACGAACCCGACCCCACCACAGGGCCGGTCATCGCCGACCTGTACCGCGACTACGTCGCCGGGTTCGGATTCAGCCTCCTGTGCGGGAAGCTGAACCGCGCCGGGCACCGCACCACGCAAGGAAGCCTGTGGAGCACAGAAACCCTGGCCCGGTACATGGACAGCGGCTTTGCCGCCGGACTCCTCACCGTGCACAACCCCGAGTGCCGATGCCGCAAGACCGACGGGGCCTGCAAAAACCACATCTTCATCCAGGGCGCGCACGAGGAACTGATCGACTTCCACCTGTGGCAGGCATACCTGCAACGACGAAAAGAGGTGAAGGCGACCACGCCCCGCTCACGGACCGGCATCTACGAACTGACTAGCCTGTGCAAGTGCGCCGGCTGCCGCCTCGGAACCAGCCTCAACAGCGCGTCCCGCGAAGGCAAGAACGTTCCAGGGTTCGCCTACCGATGCAGCAAGCGCGCCAAGTCGGGAGCGCTCGCGTGCGACGGAATCCTCATCCAGCGCACCGAGGTTGAGGCAGAAGTCAGAAAGTGGCTCAAGCGCGAGGCGGCGGCGGGAATCGACAACGCCCCCGCGGCCGAGCACGCCCCCGAACGGAGCCTCGCGGACGAGCGAGCCGCCAACACGGCCGCCCGTGCCCGCGCACAGGCCGAGGTTGAGATGCAGCGCCAGGCCCTCGCCCGGCTCCGCGCCGACCGTGCAGCCAACCCGGATGACTACGGCCCAGGAGAGTACGAGGAGGCCGCCGACCTCATCCGCAAGAAGCGGGCCGAGGCACAGGCACTACTCGACAGCATCCCCGAAGTGGACCCCATACCGGAACGGAAGGAGTTCGTACCCCTGATCGTGGGCACGGTCGAGGAGTGGCCGACCCTCGACACCCGCGAGAGAAACAACCTGCTGCGGAAACTCATACGCCGTGTCGCCATCGTGCGTCACGGTCCCGGGGCCGAAAGTCACGAGATCCACATACACCCAGTGTGGGAACCGGACCCGTGGCGCGACCGAAAGCAGCCCGACGCTACCGAGAGGTAGTGACATACCGTGTGGTATGTGCGCAGAATCTTCCCACTGGTCGCGAAGTGGCGACGGCGCTCTCAGGAGGATCTGTGTATAGCACGATGCAAGATGTACCACTTCTGATCAGCCGGATTCTTGAGCACGGCCGCACCGTCCACGGACAGGCAACCGTGACGACATGGACCGGCGAGCCTGAGCCCCATCGCCGCACATTCGCCGAGATCGGCAACCGCGCAGCCCAGCTCGCCAACGCCCTACGCGACGAACTCGGAGTGACCGAGGGAAGTGTTTTGGGGACGTTGATGTGGAACAACGCCGAGCACCTGGAGGCCTACCTCGCGATCCCCTCCATGGGGGCGGTGCTGCACACCCTCAACCTGCGGCTGCCCGCCGAGCAATTGGTGTGGATCATCAACCACGCCCAGGACCGGGTCGTGCTGGTCAACGGCAGCCTGCTGCCGCTGCTCGCCCCGCTGCTCGGGCAGGTGCCCCATGTGGAGCACGTCGTGGTCGTCGGCCCCGGCGACCGCTCCGTACTGGCCGGCGCCACGGTCCGCGTGCACGACTACGAGGAGCTGCTCGCCGGGCAACCGGAGAGCTACGCCTGGCCGGAGATCGACGAGCGGGAGGCCGCGGCGCTCTGCTACACCTCGGGGACCACCGGCGACCCCAAGGGCGTGCTCTACAGCCACCGTTCGCTCTACCTGCACTCGATGCAGGTCAACTCCGCCGAGGCGTTCGCCCTCACCTCACGCGACATCACGCTGCCGGTGGTGCCGATGTTCCACGTCAACGCCTGGGGCCTGCCGCACGCCGCGTTCATGGCCGGCGCCTCCCTGCTGATGCCGGACCGCTTCCTGCAGCCCGCGCCGCTCGCCGAGATGATCGCGACCGTACGGCCCACCATCGGCGCCGCCGTCCCCACCATCTGGCAGGGCCTGCTCGCCGAACTCGACGCCACGAAGCGGGACGTGGCCTGTCTGCGGACGGTTGTCATCGGCGGCTCGGCCTGCCCGCCCGCCCTGATGCGCGGTTTCGAGGAGCGCCACGGCATCCGGGTCGTCCACGCCTGGGGCATGACCGAGACCTCCCCGCTGGGCAGCGTCGCGCACCCGCCGGCCGGGGTCAGCGGCGACGAGGAGTGGGCCTACCGCGCCACGCAGGGCCGTTTCCCCGCCTCCGTGGAGGCCCGGCTGATCGGCCCGGACGGTGAACGGCTCCCCGCGGACGGCCGGGCCGCCGGCGAACTGGAGGTCCGCGGGCCCTGGATCGCCGGTGCCTACTACGGCGGCGCGCAGGGTGAACCGCTGCGCCCCGAGGACAAGTTCAGCCCCGACGGCTGGCTGCGCACCGGCGACGTCGGCACCATCACCCCGAACGGCTTCCTGACCCTGACCGACCGCGC
Source organism: Streptomyces sp. NBC_01454 (assembly GCF_036227565.1). Taxonomy (NCBI): domain Bacteria; kingdom Bacillati; phylum Actinomycetota; class Actinomycetes; order Kitasatosporales; family Streptomycetaceae; genus Streptomyces; species Streptomyces sp. NBC_01454. The sequence continues at coordinate 3,877,393 of NZ_CP109460.1, read as the reverse complement.
CAAGGACGTCATCAAGTCCGGTGGCGAATGGATCTCCTCGGTCGAGCTGGAGAACCACCTGATGGCACACCCGCATGTGGCGGAGGCCGCGGTGGTCGCCGTACCGGACGACAAGTGGGGCGAGCGGCCGCTGGCGACGGTGGTCCTCAACCACGGCGTGAGCATCGGCTACGAGGAGCTGAAGGCGTTCCTCGGCGAGCGGGTCGCGCGCTGGCAGCTGCCGGAGCGCTGGGCGGTGATCCCGGCGGTGCCCAAGACGAGCGTGGGCAAGTTCGACAAGAAGGTGCTGCGCAAGCAGTACGCGGACGGGCAGCTGGACGTCACCCTGCTGGCGTGAGCCGACGGCCGTGAGCGCTGCTCCGGGGCCGGGCGTCCACGGCGTGGGCGTCCGGCCCGCCTGCCGCGCTCACCCCGCTCCCTCCGCGCACCCCGCTCACTCCGGTCAGTTCGTGCCGATCTTGGCGAGCAGGTCGACGATCCGGGACTGGACCTCGGCGCTCGTGGAGCGCTCCGCCAGGAAGAGCACCGTCTCACCGACGGCCAGCCGGGGCAGCTGCGCCGGATCCATGTCGGCGGAGGTGTAGACGACCAGCGGGGTGTGGTCGAGCAGCCCGTTGGCGCGCAGCCAGTCGACGATGCCGGCCCGCCGGCGGCGCACCTGCATCAGGTCCATCACCACCAGATTCGGCCGCATCTGCGTGGCGAGGGTGACCGCGTCGGCATCCGCGGAGGCCCGGCCGACCTGCATCCCGCGCCGCTCCAGCGAGGCGGTCAGCGCCGCCGCGATGTCGTCGTTCTGCTCGATCAGCAGCACCCGCGGCGGGTGCACCTCGCTGTCCCGCGGGGCCAGCGCCTTGAGGAGGACGGCCGGGTCGGCGCCGTACGCGGCCTCCCGGGTGGCCTGCCCCAGACCGGCCGTCACCAGGACCGGGACCTTGGCCGCGCCCGCCGCTTGGCGCAGCGACTGCAGCGCGGTGCGGGTGATCGGCCCGGTCAGCGGGTCGACGAAGAGCGCCGCCGGATACGCGGCGATCTGGGCGTCCACCTCCTCCCGGGAGTTGACGATCACCGGGCGGTAGCCGCGGTCGCTGAGCGCCTGCTGGGTGGCGCCGTCCGGCGCGGGCCAGACCAGCAGCCGGCGCGGGTTGTCCAGCGGCTCCGGCGGCAGCTCGTCGTCCCTCGGCATCGGCTGACGGTCCATCACCTCGATGGCGCCGTTCGGACCGTCCAGCGGCTCGGGACCCTCACTGCCCTCGTCGGGCGCGGAGATCGCGAAGGCCCGGCCCTCGCTCGCGTCCAGCAGATGCGGCTGCGGCGGGGCGGCGGCCGGGTGCTGGGCCTGCTGCGGTGCCTGCTGCGGCGGGGGCCCCGGGTGCGGCCGCGCCTCGGCCGCCGCGGGCCCGGCGGCGGCCGCCCGCTCACCCTCCTTCGGCGGCGCGGCGAGCTTGCGGCGGCGGCCCGAACCGGCGGACGTACCGCCGGGCGGGGTGCCGCCGGGCGGCACCGGCGGACGCTGCTGGTCGGCGATCTGCTGCGCGAACGGCACGCCCTGCCCGAGCGTCCGCACGCTGAACGCCCGCCCCTGGGAGTGCCCCGCGGCGTGCCCGTCGTCCTCGGCGGCGGGCGGCAGCGGCTGACGGTGCGGTGCCGCGGCCGGCCCGCCCTGCGCAGCCGCCGCCGGGCCCGCGGCCTCTTCGGCGGGGCTGGGACGACCGCGCCGGCGGCCGGTGGGGGCGGGGGCCTCGGCGGCCTGCGGGCTCTGGGGGGCGGCGGGCGCGTGGGCCGCCTGGGGGGTACCGGTCTCCGGCGCCGGGTCGATGCCGGCCGCCGTGCCGGTGGCCGTACCTGTCGCCTCGGCCGGTTCGGAGGGCTGCGCCACGAGCCCTTCCGGGCCCGCCACGAAGGTGCCGGACGACTCGGAGTCGGCCATCGCGGCCGCCGCGCGCTCCTCGGCGGCGGCCCGCCTGGCCCGCCGTCTCCCGGTCGGCTCGCCCTCCCAGTCGCCCTGCGGCGGCGCGGGGTTGGCGGCCGCGGCGAGCTCGTAGCCCGGCTGCCCACCGGGCGCCGTGGCCTCCGGACCGCCGGCCACCGGACGGCGCGCCCGACGGCGTCCCGTGCCGCTGCCGTCGGACGGGCCCCCGCCGGGCAGCTGGTCGGCGGCCGCGGCAAGCTCCGGCAGCGACGACTGCGGGGTCCGGTCCGCCGCGGCGGGCGGCAGCGCGAAGGCCGTGCGGGCACCGGACGCCTGCGGGGCACCGACCGCCTGGCCCCCGTCGCCCTGCGCGGGACGCTCGGGCGCCTCGGCCAGCGCCCGGCGCGCCCGCCGGCCGTTCTGCGGTACGGGTGCGAGCCCCTGCGGGCCCGGGGACTGACCGGGAATGTGGGCCTGGCCGGGGGCCGTGGCCTGATCCGGTGCCGGAGCCTGCCCCGGAATCTGCGGGCGCGCCGGAACCGCCGCCGGGGCCTGGCCGGGCGCCTCGGCCGCCGGCGCCGTCGCGTTCGTACCGGCGGGCAGCGCGGGCAGCGCGGGCAGGCCGCGGCCCTCCGTCGCCCCCTGCCGCGCCCGGCGCCGTCCGGTCGGCGGCACGGACTCGGCGCCCGCCATGCCCGGCGGCAGCCCCGCACCGTTCGTACCGTCACCGTGCTGCGGGTGGGCGCCCCGGCCGCCGTCGGTCCCGCCGGAGCCCGTCCCGCCCTGGACGCCGTCGCCCACGGAACCGTGCGGACCGGCGGCCTGCGGGCCGCTCGCCGTGGCCGGTCCGCCCGGATGCGCACCCTGCTCGGCACCCGAGTGCCGGGCCCGCCGGCGACCGGTCGGCTGTGCCCCGCCCGCCTGGGCCGGCACGACGCCGTGCCCCGCACCGCCGCCCCCGAGCGGCTGCCCGGACCCACCGGTGCCCCCCGATCCACCGGTGCCACCCGATCCACCGGGCCCGTCGTCACCACCGGGGCGGCCCCCGCCGCCCGCGCCGCCGGCACCGCCCGCGCCGCCCTCATCGGCTGGCCGCTCGCCGGCCGCGGAATCCGCCGCGCCCTGGGTGCCCCGCGCACGCGCGGCCGGCACCGGCATCACCGTCGTCTCGTTGCCGGTCAGCTCGGGCGCCCGGTCCGCCCCGGCCGTCGCGGCGTCCAGGGCCGCGCCGTCCGCCGCCACCGGCAGCTCCAGCACATACGCGCTGCCGCCCGCGCCGGGCGCCCCCGGCACGTCGTGGGTCTGCAGCAGCCCGCCGTGCTGCCGCACGATGCCGCGCACGATCGGCTCATGGACCGGGTCGCCGCCGCCGAACGGCCCGCGCACCTCGATCCGTACGACATCACCGCGCTTGGCCGCCGCCACCACGATCGTCGAATCGCCCGGGATCGGCCCCGAACGCCCGCCCATGGCGGGCTCACCGGCCGGCATCCGGCCCGTCGAATCCACCCCGGCGACATCCGCGATCAGATGCGACAGCGCCTGCGCGATCCGCTCCGCGTCGACCGTCGCCTCTATCGGCGGCGCATGCACCGCGAACTGCGCACGGCCCGGCCCGATCAGCTCGATCGCGCCCTCCACGCCCGCCGCGACCACCGCGTCCATGGACACCGTGGTGCGGTTGAGCTTCTCCTTGCCGGTGTCCAGCCGCTGGAAGCTGAGGACGTTGTCCACCAGCGTCGTCATCCGCGCGTGGCCGGCCGCGAGGTGGTGCAGGATCTGGTTCGCCTCGGGCCACAGCTGTCCGGCCGGGTCGGAGGCGAGCGTGCCCAGCTCGCCCTTCAGCTCCTCCAACGGCCCGCGCAGCGCCTGGTCGAGCACCGCCAGCAGCTGCGAGTGGCGGGCCGCCAGCGCGTCGAAGGCGCGGCGGTCGGTGAAGGTCATGACCGCGCCGACGAGCTGATCGCCGTCCCGCACCGGCGCCGTGGTCAGATCGACGGACACCGCGTGCCCGTCCTTCGCCCACAGCGCCTGCCCGCGCACCCGGTGCTTGCGCCCCGACTTGAGCGTGTCGGCCAGCGGGGTGTCCTCCCACGGCAGCGCCGAGCCGTCCGTCCGGGAGTGGTGGATGAGCGGATGCAGCTCCTTGCCGCCCAGCTCACTCGCCCGGTAGCCCAGGATCTGCGCCGCGGACGGATTGACGAGCACGACCTTGCCCTCGGCGTCGACCCCGACCACACCCTCGGCCGCGGCCCGCAGGATCATCTCGGTCTGCCGCTGCTGACGGGCCAGCTCGGTCTCGGTGTCCAGCGTCCCGGTCAGATCGCGGACCACGAGCATCAGCAGCTCGTTGCCCGTGTAGCCGTTGCGGTGATCGGCGTACGCGGCCTCGAAGGCGGACTCGTACGGCGTGCGGCCGTCCTCAAGATTGGCGCTGGTCACCTCGACCAGCAGCTCGGTCCCGTCGGTACGCCGCGCGACCATCCGCGTCGGCTTCGTACGGGTGCGCTCCTCCTCCTCGTCCAGGCGCCGCATGGAGCCCGGGATCCGCTTGGAGTCGAAGGACGGCAGCAGATCGAGCAGCCCGCGCCCCACCAGGGCCGTGCCCGGCGCCTCGAAGGTCTCCAGCGCGATGGTGTTGGCGTTGACGACGGTGCCGTTGCAGTTCACCAGCAACAGGGCGTCGGGGAGGGCGTCGAGTATGGCTGCGAGGCGAGCAGCGCCTCGGGATGGCCTGCTGCTCACGACGACGCTTCCTCCCTGTTACCGCACCTTGCCGGATCCACCGTGGCGGACCGCTGGGATGGAGTCTACGGGCACTTGCCCGGGACGCGGAGGCGGATGACGAGGAGGTAATGCCACGGCCTTGTGCGACTCACCGCACGCCCGACATGTGCCCCTCGTCCTGACCTGCCGCGCTACTACGGTACGAACCGGTTCATGAACGGGTCGAGGGGAGCAGGGGTTCGAAGTGGCCCCAGCGGCCGATCTCACACCCATTGGTGCGCCGGAAATCGGCGTTGACGGGGCGCCCGGCCCAGGTTCCGGTGACATGGGCGGTGGCCGGCCCGCCGTACATCATCGTGCAGTTCGCGCCCTGCGGCACCGGGGCGAACGGGTCCCGGCCCCACCGCGCCATCCCGTCGAGCTTCGTGCAGGCGGCCTTGACGTGGGGGTGGTTGCCGCCGCCGGGGTGGCAGTACAGCTCGAAGGTGCCGTCGGTCCGCGCCGAGCCGGAGTGGTGGACGGTGACGGTGAGGTGGTCGCCGCCCGCGAGGTCCGCCGCCGGCCGGTAGCCGGCCGGGAGGGAGGGCCCGCCGGGCGTGCGCGGGCCGGCGGCGTGGTGGCCGGCGCCGACCAGGCCGGCACCGGACCAGTGGTGCGGCAGCGGGATCGGGGCGGCCGCCGCGGCGGGCCCCGCCAGGGCCGGCGCGGCGGCGGAGACGAGGGACACGGCGGCCGCGGTGGCGGCCAGGCGGGTGCCGGCCGTGGCGGCGGCGCCGACGACTGCGGAGAAAAGGGATGACGTCCGGTGGTGCGGCATCACAGGCTCCAGAGGCGAGTGCGGGGCGGCACGGGGTGCGTACACGCCGGGGGCGCACGACAACGACGTCGCGACGGCCCCACACTCCTAACGCGCCGCCGCCCCCGACGTTGCGCCGCAGGAACGTCTTTGCCGGGTGGCCCGCGCGCCTAGTACCGTAGGGGGCGATTGGTGACAGCCCTTGGAGCTGTGCCATCATCTGGACACGCCACAGCGAGCATCTGCGCGCGTGGGGTGTGTGGAGGCGTCGCCTAGTCCGGTCTATGGCGCCGCACTGCTAATGCGGTTTGGGGTTTACCCCCCATCGAGGGTTCAAATCCCTCCGCCTCCGCTCTTCGTTCAGGCCCCGGTCTTTTTGACCGGGGCCCGACCGCTTTTCTGGCCGGTGTGGGCTCCCCCGCAATGATCATGGCCCGGCTTCCTGGCTTCCGGGCTTCCCGGACCCCTTACGCCCCTGGAGCGCCCCACCTGTCCACAGCTGCGGGCGACCGGCGGCCAGGGGCAACCGGCCGATATCGGTCATCCATGGTGGTAACCCGCCCCGCTCGCACACTGGGCACCCGGAGCCGAACCGCGCCACCCTGAATCCATGACCCCGAACCGCCCGCCCGTGCCCCCGCCCGGTCCCGACGACGGCCCCGCCATCGGCGGCATCCCCGTCCCCGACAGCACACTGGCCCGGGAAGCGACCGAACTGATCCGGGACGTCACCGACGACCTGATCTACCACCACTCCCGCCGCGTCTACCTCTTCGGCGCCCACCACGGCCTCCACCAGGGCCTGGACTTCGACCCGGAGCTGCTCTACGTGGGGGCGCTCTTCCACGACCTCGGTCTCACCGGGAAGTTCCGCACCTCCCAACAGCGCTTCGAGCTCGACGGCGCCGACGAGGCCCGTGCCTTCCTGACGGCCCGCGGCATCCCCGAGGACCGCGCCCGCCTGGTGTGGGAGGGCATCGCCCTGCACACCACCCCGGAAATCCCGCACCACATGGCCCCGGAGGTCGCGCTCGTCACCGCCGGCGTCGAACTCGACGTCCTCGGGATCGGCTACGACACCCTCCCCACGGCAACCCGCGAAGCCGTCGTCGCGGCCCACCCGCGCCCCGACTTCAAGCGCCGCATCCTCCATGCCTTCCACGCGGGCTTGGCGCACCGTCCCGCGACCACCTTCGGCAATGTGAAGGCCGACGTCCTGGACCGCTTCGAAGAGGGCTACACCCGCCCGAACTTCGTCCGGATCATCGAGGACTCCCCCTGGCCCGAGTAGCCCACGAAACACCCCCACAAGCACGTTTCCGCAGGTCAGAAGGGCTACGGGCAATGGATTTCGCCTCACGGCGCAGGTCATGTAATGTTGTTCCCGCAACGCCGACCGGCAAGAAAAACTGCCGGAAAGCCAAGCGCTCGTAGCTTAACGGATAGAGCATCTGACTACGGATCAGAAGGTTGCAGGTTCGAATCCTGCCGAGCGCACAGCAGGCAAAGCCCCCGCCGGATCATCCGGACGGGGGCTTTTTCGTGCCGTACGGCAGCGAGGTACAGCAACTGCCTCGGGTGGTCGGCGTGAGGCCGGTCAGGTGGCTCGTGCTGTCGTCATCGTCCGGCGGTTGCCGGCACCTCTCGACATGTCCCCCATGCGGTCGAAGGTGGAGCACTGCATGGGGCGTGTCCATTGTTGATCGCGCCGCCCCGTCCGATCGAGTACGGCACGACGCCCAGGCCGATAGCCGCGGGGTCGGCGCGTGGATCCCATGGGAGGAATCGCGCGCCCAAAGGTGGGGGTCGATTCAGTCAAGGGGCGGCAGCTTTGACGGTGGAGTTCGACGGCGGAGTCTGAGCTTGTCGGTGCGGTCTCATTCAGGGGCGGGGTGGCATATGTATGGACAAGTCGTCTGCGAGGTGGGGTAGAGGTGGGGTAGTTGAGCGGTGTGGGGGCGGGGTCAGGGAAGCGATTAGGTGTTGGGGTCGGAGTCGCGTAGTGTTCTGTTTACCGACGCGGGGTGGAGCAGCTCGGTAGCTCGCTGGGCTCATAACCCAGAGGTCGCAGGTTCAAATCCTGTCCCCGCTACTGATAGCCGCAGGCCCAGTGGATTCACTTCCACTGGGCCTGCGGCTTTTGTGCGTGCGGTTCAGCCGGGGGCGTTCAGAGGTGGGCCGGCGGAGGTGGGGTGGTGTAGTGGGCGGCCGGGCCGGTGTGGGGTGGCTGGGTCAGGGTGGGGTGCAGGAGGAGGTTGGCGTCGTAGTCGGCGCTGTTTTGGTGGCGGAAGGGGAGTGGGGTGGTGGTGGGGAGGGTGTGGAGGCGTTCGCGCAGGCGGGTGGCGGCGGTGGCGTAGGCGGTGGGGGTGGTGCGGTCCGCGCTGGGGATCAGGAGGGGCGGGACGACGGAGATCCCGGTGTACCAGAGGGTGCCGTGCTGGAGGGGGAAGAGGAGGTCGTTGAGGTCTCCGTTGACGCCGCGGGGGCCGAGGGTGGCGGCGCGGGCGCCGGCGGTGGTGACGACCATGGCGCGCTTGCCGGTGAGTTTGCCGTCGCCGTAGCGGCGGGGGCGTCCGGTGGCGGGGTCGGTGAGGCCGAAGGCGAAGCCCTTGACGAAGACGCGGTCGAACCAGCCCTTGAGGATGGCGGGCATGCCGTACCACCAGAGGGGGAACTGGACGATCAAGGTGTCGGCCCAGGTGATCTTTTCTTGTTCGGCGCGGATGTCGGGGGCCAAGTGGCCGCCTTTGTAGGCGCGTTGGGAGGCCTCGCCGACGAGGAGGCGGTCGGCCGGGTCGTGGTCGTAGTCGGCGGCGTCGACCACCGGGTTCCACTTCATGGCGTAGAGGTCGGAGACGCGGTGCCGGTGGCCGTGGGCCTCGAGGGTGCGCAGGCCCTCGGTCATGAGGGCGCCGCTCAATGAGCGCTGGTCGGGGTGGGCGAACAGCCAGAGGACCTTCATGTCCTCCACTCTCTGGGGGTGAAGGGGGACGAACGAGTGGCCCGATGGCCATTGTGTGTCAGGATCGAGCCATGGGTGTGGAGGAGAGCGGTGGGCGCCGGCATCGGGTGGTGGTGCTGGTGCGGGACGGGATGCTGCCCATGGAGGTGGGCATCGTCCACCGGATCTTCGGGGAGGCCCGGTCGGCGGACGGGGAGCCGCTGTATGAGCTGGTGACGTGTGCGCTGCGGCCCGGCGAGGTGCTGACGGACACGGATTTCACGGTTCATGTCGCCCATGGGCCGGAGGTGCTGGCGACGGCCGACACCGTGGTCGTACCGGCGTCCGGGGCGGACTACGACCGCAGCGAGGGGTGCGGGGCCGGGCGGCTGAGTGCGGAGCTGGCCGGGGCGCTGGGGCGGATCCGGCCCGGGACGCGGGTCGCGTCGATCTGTACGGGGGCGTTCGTGCTGGCCGCGGCCGGGCTGCTGGACGGGCGGCGGGCGACCACGCACTGGCGGTCGGTGGACGACTTCCGCCGGCTGTTCCCCTCGGTCGAGCTGGATGCGGAGGTGCTGTACACGGACTCCGGCGAGGTGCTGACGGCGGCCGGTGTCGCCTCCGGGATCGATCTGTGTCTGCACATGGTCCGGTGTGATCACGGGGCGGCGGTGGCCAACGACGTGGCGCGGCGGACGGTCGTGCCGCCGCACCGGGAGGGCGGCCAGGCGCAGTACATCCGGCGGCCGGTGCCGGAGCCGCAGCTCTCCTCCACGGGCGTGGCGCGGGCCTGGGCGCTGGACCATCTGGACCGGCCGCTGAGTCTGCGGGAACTGGCGGCGCGGGAGTCGATGAGCGTACGGACCTTCACCCGGCGCTTCCGGGAGGAGGTCGGGATCTCGCCGCTCCAGTGGCTGACCCAGCAACGCATTGAGCGGGCACGGCAGTTGCTGGAGGAGACGGACCTGACGGTGGACCGGATCGCGGCGGAGGCCGGCTTCGGGACGGCGGCCTCGCTCCGGCAGCATCTGCAGTCGGCGGTGGGGGTCTCGCCGCGGGCCTATCGGAGCACCTTCCGGGGGCCCGGGAACGAGGGCGGGGCGGGCACCGGCGGGGGGTGAGCGCGGGCGGGGTTGTCAGTGGGTGGTCGTACGCTGGCGGTGTGTGGCGATGTACGGGACCGCGCTGGTCGGGCGGCGGGACGGAGCCGGCGGGGCGGTTCGGTCAGCGGCTCGGCTGGTACTGCGCCGAGCGCGGGGAGACGCGGACGAGCTTGCTCCCCGCGGGCAAGACGCTGGGGTTCGCGGCGGTGGGGGAACGGCGCTGTCTGGGCGTGTGGCGGGCCGGCCGCTGGATCGTGTGCCCGTATGCGGCGGTGCTCGACGGTGCGAGCGCCAAGGACCAGTGCGCGCGCTGCGCCCAGCTGGACCGGTCGCGGTCGGTGGCCGCGGACACCATGGCCGACGATCCCCGTCCGTACGGCGTCTATCTCGCGTACTTCGGGCCCGGCCTGCTGAAGGTGGGGATCACGGCTGCCGAGCGGGGGGCGGCCCGGCTGGTGGAGCAGGGTGCGGTGGCGTATGCCTGGCTGGGGCGGGGGCCGCTGATGGCGGCGCGGCGGGCGGAGGCGGTGCTGGAGAGCGCGCTGGCGGTGCCCGACAGGTTCACGAAGGCGGCGAAACGGGCGGCGCGTGGGGCGCTGCCACCGGTGGCGGAGCGGGTGGCCGAGCTGGCCCAACTGCACGGCAGGGCACGGGAGCCGGCGCTCTGGCCGGAGACGCTGGAGCCGGTGGAGTTCGCGTGCACCGACCATACGGAGCTGTTCGGGCTCGACCGGATTCCGGGTGAGGTGGCGGAGCTGGGCGGGATGACGGCGGGGGCGGAAGTGGTGGGGGAGGTGCTGGCCGGGGTGGGGTCGGATGTGTATCTGCGGTTGGCGGGGGAGCAAGGGGAGGGGGAGAGGGAGCTTGAGGGGGAGGGGGCCGGTGGGGGCGGTGGGCTGATTGCGGTGATGGATGCGCGGGTGTTGTCGGGGTGGGTGCTGGGGGCGGCCGGGGGCCGGGTGACGACGGTGCCGGTGAGGGGACGGGCCGCGGTGAGCGGGGCGGGGGAGCGGGAGGACGGTGGGCAGGAGGGGTTGTTCTGAGCCGGGGGAGGGGGGTTGTTCCGGGGGCTGCGGGGGCGTTGGATGCTGTGTGCAGGTAGCTGTGTGCAGGTAGCTGTGGGCGAGTCGCTGTCGGGAGCCGTGTCGGGCGGGTCCGTAGGGGCGTAACCGTAAGGGGAGGGGCCCGGCGTGGCGGACGGGGATGAGCGGGTCGGCGCATTCTGGCGGGAGTTGGGGCTGCCGGGGGTGATCGATGTGCATACGCACTTCATGCCCGAGCGGGTGATGGCGAAGGTCTGGGCGTACTTTGACGCAGCCGGGCCGCTGGTGGGCAGGGCATGGCCGATCACCTACCGGTTCGAGGAGGACGAGCGGCTGGCGGTGCTGCGGGGCTTCGGGGTGCGGGTGTTCACCTCGATGATCTATCCGCACAAGCCGGGGATGGCGCAGTGGCTCAACGGCTGGGCGGCTGATTTCGCGGCCCGTACGCCCGATTGTCTGCGGACCGCGACGTTCTTCCCGGAGGAGGGCGCCGGCCGCTATGTGGACGCCGAACTCGCGGGCGGGGCACGGGTCTTCAAGGCGCATGTGCAGGTGGGCGGGTACGACCCGGCCGATGCGCGGCTCGCACCGGTGTGGGGTGCGCTCGCGGAGGCCGGTGTGCCGGTGGTCATCCACTGCGGCTCGGGCCCGGCGCCCGGCAAGCACACCGGGCCCGAGCCGATCGCGCGGCTGCTGGCGCGCCATCCCCGGCTGCGGTTGATCATCGCCCATATGGGGATGCCGGAGTACGCCGACTTCCTGGACCTTGCACAGCGCTATCCCGGTGTGCACCTCGATACGACGATGGCCTTCACCGACTTCTCCGAGCGGACCGCGCCGTTCCCACGGGAGGAGCGCGGCCGGCTGAAGGACCTCGGTGAACGGGTGCTGTTCGGCAGCGACTTCCCCAACATCCCCTACGGGTACGCGCATGCGCTGGAGGCGCTCACCCGGCTGGAGCTGGGCGAGGAGTGGCTGCGCGGGGTCTGCTACGGGAACGCGGCGCGGTTGTTCGGGGTGTGAGCGGGGTGTGAGCGGAGCGGAGGGGCCGGGCGAGCGGTGGGGGCGGGGCCTCCCGCCAGGGTTCCCGGGCGTTCCGGGGCGGGGTCAGAGGGTGAGCGGGGCGGCGGCGGCCTCGGCCAGGTGAGTCATGGCCCTGCCCAGGTCGGCGAGGGTGTCCTCGTCGGCCACGCGTGCGGTGGCGGGGTCGACCTTGGGGCCGATGGCGGGGATTTCGCGGCAGGCCGCCGTCACGACCGTGCCGGTCATCATGCGCAGGGTCTCGCGGAGTTGGGCGTTGGCGTGGTCGCCGCCGGTGGGGAACGGCGAGGCAGTGATCACCGCGACCGGCTTGTGGACGCATTCACCGCTGCTGACCAGCCAGTCGAGCGCGTTCTTGAGGACGCCGGGGACGCCGTGTGCGTACTCGGGGCTGACGAGGAGCAGGGCGTCGGCGGCGGCGACCTCGGCGCGCAGGGTGGCGACGGGCGCGGGGGGCATGTCGTCGTCGCCGTCCAGGTCGGGATTGAAGTGGGGGAGTGCGCCGATGTCCGCGAGGCCGGTCGGACCGTCCCAGAGGGAGAGTGCGGAGCGCAGCACCGCGCCGTTGGAGGAGCGTGCCCGCAGACTGCCCGAGAGGGCGAGGAGTCTCATGGTGTGACGGTACGCGGTACCCGAAATACGGCGTGAGGAGGGACCGGGGGTCGGCGGACGGGGAGGGGTGAACGGGTCGGGGTGCGTGCGGCGTTGGGGGCAGAACTGCTGGTCAGATCGATTGTCAGTGGCTGGTGCGATGCTTTGCACGTGGTGATCGGCCTGGACCGCGCGGGGGGCGGCCCAGGCCGGTCGGGAACGCGTACGGCCAGGGCGGGGCGAGTGGGGTGGGGTGGGGGCGAGCCCCCCGGGGGGAGGGGGAAGCGGAGCAAGGGGGATTCTCAGGAAATTCACAGAAAGGCGCAAGGAAGCTCTCACGGCGGCCTCCCAAGCTCACGGGCATGACCGTGACTTCGTCGTCCTCAGCGTCGTTCCGTACGCCGGCTTCGGCCTCGACCTCCCGGGGGGCGCCCGCGAAGCAGCCGGAGCTGTTGCGGGCCGACGGCAGTCCCGTGCGGGTCCTGGTCGTGGACGACGAGTCCTCGCTCGCCGACCTGCTGTCGCTCGCGCTGCGCTACGAGGGCTGGGACATCCGCGCGGAGGGGGACGGCGCCGGCGCGCTGCGCTGCGCCCGTAGTTGGCGGCCGGACGCGGTCCTGCTCGATGTGATGCTGCCGGACATGAACGGGCTGACGGTGCTCGGCCGGCTGCGGCGGGAACTGCCGGACGTCCCGGTGCTGTTCCTGACCGCCAAGGACGCGGTAGAGGACCGGATCGCCGGGCTGACGGCGGGCGGCGACGACTATGTCACCAAGCCGTTCAGCCTGGAAGAGGTCGTGGCCCGGCTGCGCGGACTGCTGCGCAGGGCCGGCGCGACCGCCGCGCGGAGCGAGTCGCGGCTGACGGTGGGCGATCTGGTGCTCGACGAGGACAGCCATGAGGTGTGGCGGGACGGCCAGGAGATCCATCTGACGGCCACCGAGTTCGAGCTGCTGCGCTATCTGATGCGCAATCCGCGGCGGGTGCTGAGCAAGACGCAGATCCTCGACCGGGTCTGGAGCTATGACTTCGGCGGCCAGGCCAACGTCGTGGAGCTCTACATCTCGTATCTGCGGCGGAAGATCGACGTGGGGCGGGCGCCGATGATTCACACCCGCCGGGGTGCGGGCTATCTGATCAAGCCCGGTGGGTAGCGGAGTGACCGGGCGGCCGGTGAGCGAACAACCGGCTCAGACATCCGGACGGCGTGAGCCGAGCGAGTCGAGCGAGCCGGGCGAGTCGGGCGAGCCGGGTGGACGGGCCGCCGCGCCCCGCCGCCGCTGGTCGCTCCGGACCCGGCTCGTCGTGTCGGCGGTGGTCATGATCGCCGCGGTGGGAGCCGTCATCGGGACGGTGACGACCATTGCCCTGCACTCCTATTTGCAGGGGCAGCTGGACGGGCAGGTCAAGGAATCCGTGCGGCGGACGGAGGATCCGCGGCCGCACGATCCGATGCGCAACCAGGGCAACGGCCTGGACTTCGTGGCCATGGGAGGCCAGCCCCTGGGGACGGTAGGGGCGCGGATCGGGCCCGACGGCACCGTCCGGAACGGGGCGAAGCTGAGCAACTCGACCCAGCGGCTGCCCGAGGACCGGCTGGCGCAGCTGGACGCGGGCCAGCTCGCCGCGCTGAACGCGGTACCCCGGGACGGCAGGCCGCACACCACCGAGGTGCCCGGGCTCGGTGACTACCGGGTGCAGACCGGCAAGAACGGCACGCTGATGCTCGGCCTGCCGCTGCGCTACGTCCAGGGCACGGTCGGCAGGCTCGTCCTCATCGAGGGGTGTGTGACGCTCGCCGGGCTGATCGCGGCCGGGATCGCCGGATCCGCGATGGTCGGCATCGCGCTGCGCCCGCTGCGCAGGGTCGCCGCCACCGCCACCCGCGTCTCCGAACTCCCGCTGCACCGTGGTGAGGTGGCGCTGCATGTGCGGGTGCCGGCGTCCGAGTCGGACGGGCGGACGGAGGTGGGGCAGGTCGGCGCGGCGCTGAACCGGATGCTGGGGCATGTCGGTTCGGCGCTCTCGGCCCGTCAGGAGAGCGAGATGCGGGTGCGGCGCTTCGTCGCCGACGCCAGTCATGAGCTGCGCACGCCACTCGCGTCGATCCGGGGCTATGCCGAGCTGACCCGGCGCGGACGGGAGCAGCCCGGGCCGGAGACCCGGCATGCGCTGGGGAGGATCGAGTCGGAGGCGGAGCGGATGACGGGGCTGGTGGAGGACCTGTTGCTGCTCGCCCGGCTCGACTCGGGACGGCCGCTGTCGTGTGCGCCCACCGATCTGTCGCCGCTGGTGGTGGACGCGGTGAGCGATGCGCGGGTGGCGGGGCCCGGTCACCGGTGGCGGCTGGAGCTGCCGGAGGAGCCGGCCCTGGTGGTCGGCGACGGGGAGCGGCTGCACCAGGTTCTGGTGAATCTGCTGGCCAACGCCCGTACCCATACGCCGGAGGGCACCACGGTGACCGCGCGGGTGGTCGCGGCCGGCCGGGGCGGTCCGGTGCGGCTGGCGGTGCGGGACGACGGCCCCGGCATTCCGGCCGGGCTGCTCCCGCACGTCTTCGAGCGCTTCGCGCGGGGCGATGCCTCGCGCTCGCGGACCGCCGGGAGCACGGGGCTCGGCCTCGCCATCGTGCAGGCGGTGGTCGCCGCGCACGGCGGTACGGTCGGGGTGGACAGCGTGCCGGGACGGACCGTCTTCACGGTGACACTGCCGTCGGCCGCTTCGGCTGCGTCGGCTGCCTCGGCCCCTGCCGTGACCCCGGGTGCACGCCGTCCCGCGTACGCCCCCGCATCCACCGAGCCGCCCCCGCCCGCACCCCCGGCACCTCCGAGCACACCCCCCGCCCCCCACTCATAGCCCAGGCACAGGTTCACCACACCGGTGTGACAGCGGGGTTGGTGAGTGTCGTCGGCATGACGACGACACAGCCGCCCGGCCCGCCGCTGGGCTCCCTGCCGCCCCGTGAGCATCTGCGCCTCGGCCAGATCGCGACCGTGCTGGATGTGGTGATCCCCGTCCACAACGAGGAGCGGGACCTCGAGCCCTGTGTGCGGCGCCTGCACGAGCACCTCGTCCGCACCTTCCCGTACACCTTCCGGATCACCATCGCCGACAACGCGAGCACGGACCGTACGCCGGATGTCGCCGCGCGGCTCGACGACGCGATCGACGAGGTCACGGCGGTGCGGCTGGAGCAGAAGGGGCGCGGACGGGCGCTGCGCACCGTGTGGTCGCTGTCCGAGGCGCCGGTGCTGGCCTATATGGACGTCGATCTGTCCACCGACCTCAACGCGCTGCTGCCGCTGGTGGCTCCGCTGATCTCCGGGCATTCGGATCTGGCGATCGGCACCCGGCTCAACCGGGGTGCCCGCGTCGTGCGCGGGCCGAAGCGGGAGTTCCTCTCGCGCGCCTACAACCTCATTCTGCGCGGCTCGCTCGCCGCCCGCTTCTCCGACGCGCAGTGCGGGTTCAAGGCCATCCGGGGGGAGGTCGCCGCGCGGCTGCTGCCGATGGTCGAGGACACCGGATGGTTCTTCGACACCGAGTTGCTGGTCCTCGCGGAGCGGGCCGGGCTGCGGATCCACGAGGTGCCGGTGGACTGGATCGACGATCCCGACAGCACCGTGCACCTCGTGCGGACGGCCACCGACGACCTCAAGGGCGTGTGGCGGGTGGGGCGGGCGCTGGCGACCGGTGCGCTGCCGCTGGACCGGCTGGCCCGTCCGTTCGGGGACGATCCGCGCGACCGCGAACTGTCCGGGGTACCGGGCGGGCTGGCCCGTCAGCTCGTCGGCTTCTGTGTCGTCGGCGGGCTGAGCACCCTGCTCTACCTCGGGCTGTACTCCCTCTTCCGGCTCGGCGTGGGTCCGCAGCCGGCCAACGCGGCGGCCCTGCTGGTCTCGGCGCTCGGCAATACGGCCGCCAACCGGCGGCTGACCTTCGGCGTACGGGGCCGGGACCGGGCGGTCCGGCATCAGGCCCAGGGGCTGGTGGTCTTCGCCATCGGACTCGTCCTGACCAGCGGTTCCCTCGCCGCTCTCGACGCCGCCAGCGGCATCCCCTCGCACGGCACCGAACTCGCGGTGCTGGTGTCCGCCAATCTGGCGGCGACCGTGCTGCGGTTCCTGCTCTTCCGCGCCTGGGTCTTTCCGGACCGTGAGCGCGCGGACGAGACCGCCGCGGCGCAGCTGCCCGTTCCGCACGACCGTAACGACTTCTCCAGGAGCGCTCGATGACCCCGCACCCGTCCGGTACGCCGGCCCGGCCGCCGTATCCGACCCCCGCGACGCCACCGGAGGGAGCGCCGCCGGCTTCCCGGGAGCCATCCGCGGCGCCGCACCAGGTGGCCGACCCCCGCTGGGCGCGGCCCGCGCTGCTGGCGTTGTTGCTGGTCACGGCGGTGCTCTACCTCTGGAGCCTGTCCTCCTCCGGCTATGCCAATCAGTTCTACTCGGCTGCCGTGCAGGCCGGCAGCGAGAGCTGGAAGGCCTTCTTCTTCGGCTCCTCGGACGCGGCGAACTCCATCACCGTCGACAAGCCGCCGGCCGCGCTGTGGCCGATGGCGCTGTCCGTACGGCTCTTCGGGCTCAGCTCGTGGGCGATCCTGGTGCCCCAGGTGCTGATGGGCGTGGCCACCGTCGGGGTGCTGTACGCGGCCGTGCGGCGGCGGTTCGGGGCGGGCGCCGGGCTGCTCGCGGGCGGGGCGCTGGCGGTGACGCCGGTCGCGGCGCTGATGTTCCGGTTCAACAACCCCGACGCGCTGCTGTGCCTGCTGATGGTCTGCGCGGTCGCGGCGGTGCTGCGCGCCCTGGCCGACGGCCGCACGAGGTGGCTGGTGCTGGCCGGGGTCATCTTCGGCCTGGGATTCCTCACCAAGACGCTCCAGGCGTGGCTGATCCTGCCGGCGCTTGCCGTGGTGTACGCCTGCTGCGCGCCGGTGACGCTGCGCCGGCGGCTGGGCCAACTGCTGCTCGCCGGGCTGGCGATGGTGGTGTCCGCAGGCTGGTGGGTGGCGATCGTCGAGCTGTGGCCGGCGTCCTCGCGCCCGTACGTCGGCGGCTCGCAGCACAACAGCTTCCTGGAGCTGACCTTCGGCTACAACGGCTTCGGGCGGATCAGCGGCAATGAGACCGGCAGTGTCGGCGGAGGCGGCGGTGGCGGTGGCGGCGGTGGCGGCGGAGGCGGATGGGGCCAGACCGGGATCACCCGGCTGTTCTCGTCCGACATGGGCGGGCAGATCTCGTGGCTGCTGCCCGCGGCGCTGATCCTGCTGGTGGCGGCGGTGTGCGTGCTGTGGCGGGCGCGGCGTGCGGTGGCCGCCGAACAGGCCGCGCAGCGCACGGAGTTCCTCGTCTGGGGCGGCGCGCTGCTGATGACGTTCACGATCTTCAGCTTCATGTCCGGGATCTTCCACCAGTACTACAACATCGCGCTGGCCCCGTACATCGCGGCGCTGGTCGGGATGGGCGCGGCGCTGCTGTGGCGGCGCGGCGGGCGGCTCGCCGCGGCGGTGCTGGCCGGCACGGTCGCGGTGACCGCCGGATGGTCGTTCGTGCTGCTGAACCGCTCGCCGGAGTGGCTGCCGTGGCTGCGCTGGACGGCGCTGGTGCTCGGTCTGCTCGCGGCGGCCGGTCTGCTGTCGGCGGCACGTCCGGGGGCGCCCCTGTGGAGGGCCGCGCCGGACGGCGGTGCGGACGGGGACGGGGCCGGCGCGGGCCGGCGGGTCGCGGTGCTCGCGGCCGGGCTCGCGGTGGTGACGGCGCTGGCCGGGCCGGTGGCGTACACCCTCGACACGGTCAACACCCCCAAGGACGGGTCGATCGTCACGGCCGGGCCCTCGGTACGGGGTGCCATGGGCGGGCCCGGCGGCGGCTTCCCGGGCGGCCGCCAGGGCCGGATGTGGCGCGGCAACAACGGCCGTGTGCCGGGTGGCGTACCGGGCGCGGGCCGGGGCGGGCGGGGCCTGCCGCCGGCGGCCGGCGGCCCGGCCCGGGGCGGCAAGCAGGGGAGCCGGCAGGGCTTCCCGGGCGGCTTCGGCGAGCGTGGCGGGATGGGCGGTCTGCTCAACGGCGCCAAGGTGAGCGAGGGGGCCAAGGCGCTGGTGGAGAAGGACGCGGAGCACTACACCTGGGCCGCCGCGGCCATCGGTTCCCAGAACGCCGCGAGCTATCAACTCGCCACCCAGAAGCCGGTGATGGCGATCGGCGGGTTCAACGGGAGCGACCCCTCGCCGACCCTCGCCCAGTTCCAGCGGGACGTCGCGGACGGGAAGATCCACTACTTCATCGCGGGCGGACGGGGCGGCTTCGGCGGCGGAAAGGGCGGCCCCGGCGGTAAGTGGGGAGGGCCCGGTGGAAAGGGCGGACGCGGCGGCGGACGCGGCGGTCCCGGCGGAAAGGGCGGCCACGGCGGCGGACGCGGCGGTCCCGGCGGCAGCGGCGACTCCTCGAAGATTTCTTCCTGGGTGGAGAAGACCTTCCAGAAGGTCACCGTCGGCAGCGCCACCTTCTACGACCTGACCCGGAAGGTCTGACCGGCGCGGACCGGCCCACGCGCCGGAACGCGGGCGTCGCGAGCCGCCTCGTCCGGCGCGGCGGAAATGAAATGTACGGCGTATAGCTGTCCCTGTACGGTGTAAGGCGTCCGCCTCGCACCGTACAGGGAGCCCGTATGTCCGCCGTGGCCTCCGACGCCACCACGCTCCAGCCGACGGGCCGGTACGCCGCCCGCTGGCTGATCCTCGCCGTCATCTGCCTCGCGCAGCTGACGGTGGTCCTCGACAACACCGTCCTCAACGTCGCCATCCCCTCCCTGACCCGGGAACTGGGCGCGACCACTGCCGACGTCCAGTGGATGATCAACGCCTATTCGCTGGTCCAGTCCGGTCTGCTGCTCACTGCCGGCAACGCCGCCGACCGCTACGGCCGCAAGAAGATGCTCGCCACGGGCCTGGTGCTGTTCGGCCTCGCCTCGTTCGGCGCGGCCCTCGCCCAGTCGCCCGGCCAGCTCATCGCCGCCCGCGCCGGCATGGGGGTGGGCGGCGCACTGCTGGTGACCACCACCCTCGCCGTCGTCATGCAGATCTTCGACGACGCGGAGCGGCCCAAGGCCATCGGCATCTGGAGCTCGGTCAACTCCCTCGGGTTCGTCGCCGGGCCGCTGATCGGCGGCTCGCTGCTGGACCACTTCTGGTGGGGCTCGCTGTTCCTGGTCAATCTGCCGGTCGCCGTCATGGCGGTGGTGGCCGTCGTCGCCCTGGTCCCGGAGTCCAGGAGCCGCGGCGGTGAGCGGCCGGATCTGCCGGGCGCCCTGCTGTCCATGATCGGCATGGGCGGGGTGGTCTTCGCGATCATCTCCGGGCCGCAGGCCGGCTGGCTGTCCGGCCGGGTCCTGATCTCCGCCGCCGTCGGCGCTGCCGGTCTCGCGGCCTTCGCCCTGTGGGAGCTGCGGGTCCCGTATCCCATGCTGGACATGCACTTCTTCCGCAACCGCCGGTTCATCGGCGCGGTCTCCGGCGGCATCCTCGTCGCCTTCGGGATGGGCGGCTCGCTGTTCCTGCTCACCCAGCACCTCCAACTGGTCCTCGGCTACGGCCCGTTGGACGCGGGGCTGCGCATGGCGCCGCTCGCCGTCACCGTCATCCTGATCAACTTCACCGGTCTCGGCGTCCGGCTGATGCCCAGGATCGGCACCCCCGGAATGATCATTGCGGGGATGTCGCTGCTCGCGGCCGGCCTCGCCGCCATAGCGCTGCTCGGCGGGCACAGCTACGGCGGCCTGCTGACCGGTCTGCTCGTGATGGGCGTCGGCGTGGCGCTCGCCATGCCGGCGATGGCCAACGCCATCATGTCCGCGATCCCGCCGGCCAAGGCCGGGGTGGGCGCCGGCGTCAACGGCACGCTGATGGAGTTCGGCCTGGGCCTGGGCGTCGCCGTCCTCGGCGCGGTCCTCAACTCCCGCTTCGTGGCGCTGCTTCCGCTGGTCGCGGCGGGTGCCGGCTCGCTGCCCGCGGCGCTCGACCGGGCCCGTACAGGTGCCGAACGGATCGCCGTGCAGGACGCCTTCGCCGCCGGCATCGGCGTCAGCCAGCTGGCGGGGGCGGCCGCGGTCTTCCTCGGCGGACTGCTCGCCGCGGTGCTGCTGAGCCGGGCCGAGCGCACCGGCCCCGGGCCGGTGGTGCCGGCCGCACCCTCCGGCCCGGAACCGGCCGCCGCCGCGGCGGAATAGCATCGTCCGTGCACATGATCGTGAACGGCGCGTACGGGTGGCGGGCACCGCACCCGTACGGGCCGTTCCCCGGACGACGCTCAGGAACAGGGAGGGCGCCATGGCAGCGACGGACGGCCGCGCCGACAAGCGGCCGAACAGTGTCTGGCTGACCGAACGCCCCCCGCCCAAACGGAAGGCGGAGCAGCCGGCCGGACTCGGCCTCGACAAGATCGTCGCGGCGACGGTCCGGCTGCTGGACGCCGACGGCCTGGCGAAGTTCTCCATGCGCCGTCTCGCCGCCGGGCTCGGCGTCACCGCGATGTCCGTCTACTGGTACGTCGACACCAAGGACGACCTGCTGGAACTCGCCCTGGACAGCGTCATGGGCGAGATGCGGCTGCCGGACGAGAGCGACGCCGGCCAGGACTGGCCCGACCATCTGCGCGCACTGGCCGGCGCATACCGCGCCCTGCTGACCGGCCACCCCTGGGTGGCCCGCCTGATGGGCACGTACATCAACATCGGCCCGCACTCCACCGCCTTCTCCAACGCCAGCATGCGGGTGATGAGGGAGAGCGGGCTGTCGCTGGAGCAGATCACCGGCGGGCTGTCCGCCGTCTTCCAGTTCGTCTACGGCTTCGCCACCATCGAGGGCCTGTTCAACGCCCGCTGCGCGGAGGCGGGGATGCCCGTCGACGAGTATTTCCGGCAGGTGATGAGCGCGGTCGAGGGCCGTCCGGAGTTCGCCGAGACGCTGGAGAACTCCACCAAGGTCATGGCGGCCCGCGGCGGCGCCACCATGGCGGAGATGCGCGACCGCGACTTCGCCTTCGCCCTCGACCTGCAGATCGCGGGCATCGAGGCGATGCGCGACCGGCCGTCGGACTGACGGCCGGAGCCGGGGAGACCAGGGGCCCGGGGGAGGCCCGGGGCCTCACCCCATCGGCAGGCTCTCGCCCTGCACCGCCTGGATGTCCAGCTCGACCTTGAGCGTCGTGCCGATCGCCGCGATGCCGGCCGCCACCACCTGGTTGTAGTTCATCTTGAACTCCTCGCGGCGCAGCTCCGCGGTCGCACGGAACGCGGCGCGCACCCCGCCCCACGGGTCGGGGCCGGTGCCCAGATAGCTCAGTTCGAGGTCCACGGGGCGCACGACGCCGTGCAGCGACAGCTCACCGTGCACCGTCCAGCGGTCGGTGCCGGCCGGCGCCAGACCCGAGCTGCGGTAGGTGAGTTCGGGGTACGCCTCGACGTTCAGGAAGTCCTCGGAGCGCAGGTGGCCGTCGCGCATCCCGTTGCCGGTGTCGATGGAGGCGGCCTTGATGACCGCCTCGACCCGCGACTTCTCCAGGTCCTCGGCGATCTCGATCCGGCCGCTGAACTCGGTGAACCGGCCGTGCACGCTGGAGATCCCCAGGTGCTGGGCGACCGCGGCCACCGACGAGTGCATCGGGTCGATGGTCCAGGCGCCGGGCGGCGGCAGCTCGGCCCCGCCCTGCCGTGCCAGGACGACACTGCCCACGTCCATCCGGCCGCCGGCCGTCACGATCGCCGTGGAGGCGGCCGGCGCGTAGCCGACGGCCGTCACGATGACCGTGTACGGGCCGGGGGGCAGCGGCTCGGCGCTGCGGACGGCGCCTTCCTCGTCCGCCGCCGCGCGCAGCACCTGCGCGCCCGTCATGTCGGTGACGGTCAGTACGGCGTGCTGGACCGCCCAGCCGTCCCGTGTGCGGATCTGGGCCCGCAGTCCCGCGCCCGTCGAAGTCATTGCCTCTCCCGATTCTTGCCTGGTGGGGTGCCCCCTGCCCGGAGCGGCGCCGCGGGCCGGGGGAGTGTCGGGCTCCGGACGGCGGCGTGCAGGCCGTCCCCTGCCTGTGTGCCACGCCGCCGCCGGAGCCCTGGGGTCCGGTCCGGGGCGCGCCTCCGCTCCACGCGCGCCCCGGTCCGGGGTCTTGCTCCCGGGGGATGTCCCGGGACCCGGGGGTCAGTCCCCGGGGTGGGCGAGTGCCACGTCGTATCCGTCGACCCCGCGTGCGTCGACCGCGAGGCCGGTGGCGACCGGCGGGTAGCCGCTCGCGATGACCGTGTAGTCGCCGGCGTCCAGGTCGGTGAAGGCGTAGGCGCCGTCCGTCCCGGTCGTCGAGGTGGCCACGACGTTGCCGGCCGCGTCCACCAGCGTCACCCGGGCGTCCGGCAGTGGCCGTCGGTCGCCGCCCGCGCGGACGATGCCCTGCACCCGCGCGCCGGACAGCAGCTCGACCTCGATCCGGGTCGTGCCCTGGCCGCCGACCTCGACCGGCAGCGCGGCCGGGCGGTGGTTCGGGGCGTTCACGGCGACGGTGAAGGTGCCCGGTGCCAGCTCGTCGAAGGCGAAGTGGCCCTCGGCGCCGGTCACTCCGGTGGCCAGCACCTCGCCGCGGACATCGGTGACGACGACCATCGCGCCCTCGACCGGCTCCCCGGTGGCCGCGCTGCGGACCTGGCCGCCGAGGCCGCTGGTGCCGCTCAGCAGGATGTCGTAGCCGTGCGGCTGGTCGCCGACGACGACCGTGGAGGCCTGCGGCTGGTGGCCGTCGGCCGCCGCGATCAGCACGTACGAGCCGGCGCCGGGGGCGCTGAGCACGTACGAGCCGTTGGCCTGGGCGACCGCGCGGCCCAACTGACGCCCGCCGAGCGAGATCAGCGTCACCGCGGACCGCGGTACGGGGTTGCCGTCCGCGTTACGGACGAAGCCGTGGATCGCGGAGCCGGTGGGGGTGGCGTCACCGCCGCCGGCGGAGGCGTACGCGGCCGTCGGCCGGGTGGCCGTCGCGGCGGCCGGCTGGGCCCAGGAGGGGACGTGTGCGTCGTCGTCCGGGGCCACCGAGGGGGCGCCCACCAGGGCGAGTTCCCGCTCCTCGGACGGCGCCGGGACGGCGGCCTGAGCGGGGATGCCGGTGAGGGACGGGGTGGCGGGCGCGGTGGCCGTGGCCTCCTCGCCCTCCGGGCTCTGGTGCAGTCCGCCACGCGTCTTCAACGCGACCTCCTTGATGAACAGGGTGAAGAGGAAGGCGAGCAGCGCACAGGGCGCCGCGTACAGGAACACATCGCCGACACCATGACCGTAGGCGCTCTCCATGACGGTGCGCAGCGGTGCCGGGAGAGAGTCCAGATCGGGGATGCCGCCGCCGCTGTTGCCGGCGCCGTGCGCGGCGGCCCGGGCGGCCTTGGGACCGAGGTCGGCCAGGCCGTCCTTGACGTAGTGGGTGACGCGGGTGGCGAGCACCGCACCGAGGGCCGAGACGCCCACCGCACCGCCGAGGGAGCGGAAGAAGGTCACGACGGACGAGGCGGAGCCGAGGTCCTCGGGGGCGACCTGGTTCTGCGTGGCCAGCACGAGGTTCTGCATCATCATGCCGATGCCGAGGCCCATCAGCGCCATGAAGATCGCGATGTGCCAGTACTCGGTGTCGTAGCGGATGGTGCCCAGCAGGCCGAGGCCGGCGGTCAGCAGCACGCCACCGGAGACCAGCCAGGCCTTCCAGCGGCCGGTCTTGGTGATGATCTGGCCCGACACGGTCGACGAGATGAACAGGCCGGCGATCATCGGGATCGTCATGACACCGGACATCGTCGGCGACTTGCCGCGCGCCAGCTGGAAGTACTGGCTGAAGAAGACGGTGCCGGTGAACATCGCGACGCCGACGAAGAGGGAGGCCAGCGAGGCCAGGGTGATCGTCTTGTTGCGGAACAGCCGCAACGGGATGATCGGCTCCTTGGCCCTGGTCTCCACGAAGACGAAGACCGCGCCGAGCACGACCGCGCCGCCGACCATCGCGGCGGTCTGCCACGACATCCAGTCGTACTTGTCGCCGGCCAGCGTCACCCACACCAGCAGCAGCGAGACCGCCGCGCTGATGAAGAAGGCGCCCGCCCAGTCGACCTTGACGCCCTCGCGCCGGACGACGGGAAGCTTCAGGGTCTTCTGCAGCACGACCAGCGCGATGATCGCGAACGGCACACCGACGTAGAAGCACCAGCGCCAGCCGAGCCAGCTGGTGTCGGTGATGACGCCGCCGAGCAGCGGGCCGCCGACGGTGGCGACGGCGAAGGTGGCACCGAGGTAGCCGCTGTAACGGCCGCGCTCCCGCGGGGAGATCATCGCGGCCATCACGATCTGGGCCAGGGCGGACAGCCCGCCCACGCCTATGCCCTGCACCACCCGGCAGGCGATCAGCATGCCGGTGTTCTGCGACAGACCGGCGATGACCGAGCCCGTGACATAGATGATCAGCGCGAACTGGACGAGCAGCTTCTTGCTGAACAGGTCGGAGAGCTTGCCCCACAGCGGGGTGGTCGCGGTCATCGCCAGCAGCGAGGCGGTGACGACCCAGGTGTAGGAGCTCTGCCCGCCGTCGAGGTCGTGAATGATCTCGGGCAGCGCGTTGGAGACGATCGTCGACGACAGAATGGCGACGAACATGCCGAGCAGCAGCCCGGACAGTGCCTCCATGATCTGACGGTGGGTCATCGGGGCCCCGTCGGAGGCGTGGTGTCCGCCTCCATGTCTGGCGTGGCCGCCCCGCACACCGGCTGGTGTGGTCGTAGCCATGTGGTTCCTTTTCATTCCGCGGGTGTACGGGTGGTGGAGTCGTGGTGCGCCCGGGGGCGACAGTCGCCGAAGCTCGTACGGAGCCTGGCGAGCAGTTCGTTGAGGTGTCCGACGTCGGCGTCGGTCCAGTCGTTCAGATAGCGGGCGAGCGTGGCCGTGCAGCGCGCGGAGAGTTCCTCCAGGAGCTCCCGGCCGCTCGGCGTCAGCCGCAGCAGCCGGGACCGCTTGTCCGCCGGATCGGGCTCCCGCTCGATCCAGCCGCGCTCGGCGACATGGGCCACATGCCGGCTGGTCACCGACATGTCGATGGCGAGCAGCTCGGCGAGCTGACTCATCCGCATCTCGCCGTGCCGGTCGAGCAGGGTGAGCACGCCGGCCGAGGCGGGCGGGCAGTCCTGGGGCAGGATCCGCCCCATCTCGCGCTTGACGGCGCCGATGGCGCTGAGTTGCCTGGCCAGCTCCTCGAACTGACGGTGAGCGGCCACCGGCTCCTCCACGATCCTCGCGCGCACTTTGTTGCTTGAGGCAACCATAGGCAAGTTGGTTGCTGAAGGCAAACGATTGGTCCGGAATGAAAGTAAAGGAAAAGGAAAGTCTGTGGCGGTCGGCGGTCAACGGGTGCGATGCGCCCCGCAAAGGCGCAGGTCGGAGGCGTCATCGGGGAGCCCGGCCGATACCGGTCGGTAGCGGGACACCCTCAGACGACCCGCCCGTGACCCCGCCCACACCCTGTGCGCGCTCCGTCCCCGCTCCGTAGGCGCCCGCGGTGCGCACCCAGGGGTGCCCGCTCGTTCCCGGTTCGCTAGGGTCCTTGCCCATGGCGACCAACCCGCAGAACCAGGCCGGCGGCAACTACGACCCGGCGGGCAATACGCAGATGTTCCGGGCCTTCGTGGACGAGGGCGGCACCCCGCAGACCGGCAGCCGCCGCGCGCCGGCCCCGCAGCAGTCGTCCGGTCCGCGCGTGGGCGTCATCGTCGGCGTGATCGTCGCGGTCCTGGTCATCGCGGGCGCGGCCTGGCTGGCGCTGGCGTAACGAGTCCCACGCAGCCGTTCTTCACGCGGACGGTTTCACGCAGCTGTCTTCCCACGGACGGTCTCACGCAGTCGTCTTCACGCGTACGGGCCCGGCATCGCACTGCCGGGCCCTCGGCCTGTCCGCCCCCGGCTACGTCACGCGCCCCCTGCTCTCCGCGATCCGCAGTGCGTCCCGCAGCGCTTCACACAGCCTGTGGACACAGAAGTGGAGTGCGTCGGCGGTCGCCTCCGCCGGCCCGTTCAGCAGCTCGGCCGTGTGCCGGAGCAGCTCCTCGCCGGTGCCGAGCTGAGCCGCTTCCATGTCGTCGGCGAGCTCTGACAGATACCCGCCGCCCTCGTCGCTGGAGAGGTAGCAACGCTGCCCGTCCGGCCCGCTCCAGGGCAGCAGCCGCATCCCGCCGCTCATGAGACGACCGCCATCGCGCGCAGGAACGCCCCCTCGCGCTGCGCCTCTTGGCGCTCGTGAGCGAGGAGGTAGGGCCGTACGAGGAGGGTGGTCTCTGCGTCGATCGGGGATTCGGGGCCGCGGTGGAGGGGTCGGCGGGGCGGTCGCTGTGGCCGGTGCGTGACCGTGGGGGCGGGGTGGACCCGACGCCTCCCCAACCGGGCGAGCAGGCGGCGCATAAGGTTCTGCATGTCGACGCTCCTTGAGCAGCGCTGGCCGTGCCCCGGGGGTGTTGGCGCACCCGCCGGGGTCTTTGTCGCGCCACCATAAAGGCTCCTGTTAGCCCCTGTCTATAGCTATACCCCTCTATGCCTGTCTAATTACCCGTGCGTACAGTCCCGTTCGTGATGGAGTTCGACCCGACGGTGCCCAAGTGGACGCAGATTGCCGACGTGATCCGAGCGCGGATCGCGGACGGCACATACCCACCACGCCATCTCATCTCCGAGGTGCGGATGGAGCAGGAGTTCGGCGTCGCGCGCGTGACCATCCGCAAGGTCACCGCCGCCCTCCGGGACGAAGGGCTCATCGTCACCACACCCGGCATGGGCTCATTCGTGACGCAGCGGCGACCGGGTGCCTGACGCGACCCTCGCACCCCTCGCGGCTTCCAGCGCCACGACGGGGCCGCCGCCGTCCTGAGCGGCGACACCGAGGCATGTCTCGTCCTGGCCCTCACACAGCGGCTTTCCGATGTTCGCGGCTACCTCGGCGGCGTCTTTGTGGGTCAGGGCGACCGCCACCGCCGTCAGGGAAATCATGAAGCCGGCGATGACGACGAAGAGCGCGGGAACCCAGCTCTGCCGGCCGGACGTGGGCTGGATCCCGCCACGGCGTACGGCGCGGGACATCAGCAGGTGGACGAGCACCGCCGCTACGGCTGCGAGCAGGCCGCCGTAGGCAGATGCGAAGTGTGTCCACGGCACTGCCATGTAGCGACAGGCAGCCGACTGGTGGTGGATGTGGGCGCTGGACAGCGCCAGGGTGGTGACGAAACAGGCGACAGCAGCCGCCGAAAGCAAGAGCACCGGAAAAACCGTTGCCCACCAGCGCCGGGACGGATGCGGCCGTGCCTCGTGCTGAGTGACTCCGTCGGCCATGCCTCTCCGTACCAATCCGGGTGCGGGCGGACGATGCGGATCTTCTGCTGCCCTTCGGCCTTTTCCGTTGCCGGCAGTCGGCCTTGCAGGCTCACGTTCTGGTACGAGTCCTGGTGCTGGGTGTACTTGAGGCCTTGTACATGGCCAGTGCAGCCGTGCTCGGACACCGTACGAGACGCCGAACGGGACTGTGCAGGAGGGACGCCGGCCAGGTCCCTGTTTCCCGGGCCCGAGCCCCGCCTCCCGAAAGCGGTCAGCCGGGCATGACGGTGGGATACGAAGACCTCCGTGCGGTGAGACGTGGACACCTTCACCACACCGGAGGTCCTCGCCATGATCAAGCCCGCCGACTGTGCACCATGCTCGTGATCAATACGGCTGGAGTACTAGGACCTCGACGCCTCAAGGCGCTCGACTGCACGGTGGGCCTCGGAAAGTACGCCGGCGAGGTCTCCGTACAGCAACCGTCCGTTGCGCTTGACCGCGCGCCCGGCCACCAGGACCGTATCGACGTTCCCGGGGTGTGCGGCGGTCACCACCGCACCGATCGGATCGTGCGTCACGGGCGCGAGGTTGAGCGCATCGGCGCGCAGCAGGACGAGATCGGCGCGCTTGCCGACGGCCAGTGATCCCACCTCGTCGCCCAGGCCGAGCGCCGTGGCCCCCTCGGCGGTGGCCATGCGCAGCACGTCGGCCGCCGTGACCGAGGGCTCTCCCGGAGCGTCGTCACCGTCGAAGTGACTGCTCATCAAGGCGGCGCGCATCTGCGAGAACATATCGCCCGGCGCCGAGGTGACCGCGTCCGCGCCCAGCCCGGTGGTGACGCCCGCCCGGCGCAGCCGTCCCGCCATCGGTGCGCCGAACCGCATCGAGGCCTCGAGCGCCGGCGTGATCGCCACGGCGCCACCGGATTCGGCGATCAGCCGCAGCTCGGAGTCCGGCAGAGAATTCCCGTGGACGTACAGGGTGCCGGCGGTGAGCAGCCCCAGCTCCTGGAGGGCGGCGATCGGCCGTTGTGCCACCGGCCCGGCGCTCACATGGACCGCGACGGGCAGCTCCAGCTCGCGGGCGAGCAGCCAGTCCTCCCGCACCGTCTCCGGTGGCGTGAAGGAGGGGCCGATCGGGGCCAGGGCCATCGTGACCAGGGCCTCGCGCGAGGGGAAGTGCACCGTGCGGGCCTTGCGTACCCAGTCGGCCTGCCGGGCGGCCTCGTCGAAGACGGGGTAGCCGTAGCCGAAGACGGCCCGGATTCCCGCTTCGCGCAGGGCCTCGACGGCGGCCGCGGTGTGCTCCGGCGTGTACTGGACGTGGGAGAAGTCCTGGACGGTGGTGATCCCCGAGTCCAGGCACTCCAGCGCGCCGAGGAGGTTGCCGGTGTGCACGTCGGCGGGCGTGAAGCGGCCGGCGAGGTCGTCGAGGATCCGGCTGAAATAGCCGTCGAGGCTCGCGTCGACCGCGGCCGAGCGCAGCACCGCCTGCCACACATGCCGGTGGGTGTCGACGAAGCCGGGCAGCACGATCAGTCCGCGGGCGTCGAGCACCTCGACGCCGGGCTCGGTCCCGTCGAGCGGCAGCCCGGGGCCCACGGCGGCGATCCGGCCCTCCTCGACGAGGACATCGGTGTGCGGGTGGACGGTGGGGTGGGGGTCGGTGTCGATGACCAGACCGCCGCGCAGCAGCAGGCGCGGGGGGCGACGGCTTTCGCTTCCCATGGCAGATCACACCTCTACACGCTCGGAAGAAAGCTTTGTAGAAAGCTATCATGATGCTGAACTATCCTGCCGGACGTGACCGCCGCGCCCGGACCAGGATCCGACCCCGTCGACGCGCTGATGGGCGCCTGGCGGGCCGAGCTGCCCGACGTGCTGCGCCCGACGACGGAGCTGTCGAAACGCATAACGCAGCTGGCCGGCGCGCTCGACCAGGCCACCCGCCGGATACTGCCCGAACTCGGCCTCACGGTCGCGGAGTTCGACATCCTGGCCGCGCTGCGCCGAACGGGTGAGCCGTACGCGAGGAAGCCGAACGAACTCGCCCGCGCCCTGCTGCTGTCCTCCGGCGGCATCAGCAACGTGGTCAACCACCTCGCCGCCCGCGGTCTGGTGCTCCGGGAGCCCTCCTCGGAGGACGGCCGCAGCACCATGATCCGGCTGACCCCGGACGGGGTGCACACCGCCGAGCACGCCGTCCGCACCCATGCCGACGCCCACGAGGCCGTCTTCGCCGAGGCATCCCCCACGGCCGTGCACGCGGCCGCCCGGGCGCTGCGCGAGGTCGGCATACGGCGTGGCCCGGACCCACGGCCGCTCCGCACGGGACGGAACCGCAGCCGCTCGTGAGCGGCCGGAACGCCGCCGTCCGAGGAACGCCCCACTGGGGCGGCGGCCCCGTCCGGGCCGCCACCGCAGGCATACGGGACGCTGTCGGCCGCCCTATGCCGCGTCCGCCGCCGCCTGGAGCGCGGCGATGTCGATCTTCTTCATGCCGAGCATGGCCTTCATGGCGCGGGCCGCCCGCTCCTGGTCCGGATCGTTGAGCATCTCCGCCATCCCGCCCGGCGCCACCTGCCAGGACAGGCCGTACTTGTCCTTCAGCCAGCCGCAGGGGCCCTCCTCGCCGCCCTCGGAGAGCTTGGCCCAGTAGTAGTCGATCTCGTCCTGGTCGGCGCAGTTGATCATCAGGGAGATCGCCTCGCTGAACGTGAAGTCCGGGCCGCCGTTGATCGCCGTGTACTCCTGGCCGTCGAGCTCGAACACCACCGTCAGCACGGTGCCCGCCGGGCGCGGGCCCGCCTCGTTGTAATGGGTGACCTCCTTGATCTGCGAGTTCGGGAACACCGAGCAGTAGAACTCGGCGGCCTCCTTGCCCTTGGTGTCGAACCAGAGGTTGGGGGTGATCTTGGGCATGGTCTTCTCCCTGGGACGGATGCGCTGCCGGTGGCCGCGGCTGTGCCTCTTCAGACCGTCGCACCCCTCGGAACTCATCGCTATCCAGGAAGGAACATCCAAGGCTTTCGGGGGAGGGGAGCTTGCGCGAGTGAGCGGGGGCGGCCCCCGCTTCGCGCTACTTCCAGCTGAAGGCCACGTCCCTGGTGTCGAGGTGCATGCCCGCCGGCACCCGCCAGCCGTCCACACACACCCGCCAGCTGCCGGACTTCTTCCGGCCCGGGGCGAGCGGCAGCGGCAGTTTGTGGGTAGAGGTGACCGTGGCCCAGTCGATGCCGAGGGCGCCGATGATGTGCGTGCCGAACGTGACGGTCCCGGCGGTGACGGGCCGGTCGCCGGTGTTGAGGAAGTCGAGGGTGACCTTCTCGCACCAGCGGACATCGGTATCGGCGAGGCGGGGCCTGCCGATCAGGAGGCCGGCGGGGGCGCCCGGACCGGGCGGCATGGTGGGGGAGGGCGGCTCGGGGGAGGGTGAACCGTGCGCCGGCGGACGGGAACCGTGCGGCGGCGTGGGCGAGTTGGGGGTGGCCGACGGTGTGGAGGGAGCGCTTCCACCGCCCTGGCCGGCAGGTTTCCCGGGGGAGGGCGTGGTGCGGGCGCCGGGACCGCCGGGGGTGGCGGCGTCACCGGCCGCCTCGCCGGGGCCGGAGCCGGGGCGGGAAGAGGTGCTCGCGCCGGGGCGTCCGGAGTGCGTACCGGCGTCGCTGCCGTGACCGCTGTCTCCGCTGTCGTGTCCGCTGTCGTGTCCGCCGTCGTCGCCGTCCAGCGGCGTCAGTGCGACACCGTCCCGGGGCGGTACGGGCGTGGCCGGCGGATGGCCGTCGGCGGGGTCTGCCGCGCCCACCGCGGCATAGCCCTGCCCGGCCGCGCTTCCGCAGCCGGTGAGCAGAACACCCAGACACAGCACGGCCGCAGAGGCACGGGCAGCAGTCGTCCGTCGCATCGGGCCAGTGTTGCTGACGGAGTGTCAGGTGTACAGAGGGCGGACGCACGGCTCTCGAACGGGCGGGCGCCGTGGGCGCCACGTCCCGCGGCCTCCGGTCCTCTGTAACTGTCCGCCGAGCGGCACGGAGCGCCGTACGGCCCCTCGGCGGACCGTTCCTCAGTCGGAGATCAGGCCCTCGCGCAGCTGCGCCAGGGTGCGGGTCAGCAGCCGGGAGACATGCATCTGGGAGATGCCGACCTCCTCGCCGATCTGGGACTGCGTCATGTTGGCGAAGAAGCGCAGCATGATGATCTGGCGCTCGCGGGCCGGGAGTTTGGCCAGCAGGGGCTTGAGGGACTCGCGGTACTCCACGCCCTCCAGCGCGCTGTCCTCGTAGCCGAGGCGGTCCGCGAGGGAGCCCTCGCCGCCGTCGTCCTCGGGGGAGGGGGAGTCGAGCGAGGAGGCGGTGTAGGCATTGCCGACGGCCAGGCCGTCGACCACGTCCTCCTCCGACACTCCCAGGCACAGGGCGAGTTCGGGGACGGTCGGGGAGCGGTCCAGCTTCTGGGAGAGCTCGTCGCTGGCCTTGGTGAGGGCCAGGCGCAGCTCCTGGAGCCGGCGCGGGACCCGCACGGACCACGAGGTGTCACGGAAGAACCGCTTGATCTCACCGACCACCGTCGGCATCGCGAACGTCGGGAATTCCACGCCGCGTTCGCAGTCGAAACGGTCGATCGCCTTGATCAGGCCGATCGTGCCGACCTGGACGATGTCCTCCATCGGCTCATTGCGGCTGCGGAAGCGGGCGGCCGCGTAACGCACGAGCGGGAGGTTCAGCTCGATGAGCGTGTCGCGGACGTAGGTGCGCTCCGCGCAGTCCTTGTCGAGCGAGGCGAGCCGCAGGAACAGGGAGCGGGAGAGCGTGCGGGTGTTGATGGCGTCGTCGTCATGCACGTGCGGTGCGGGCGCGGGAATCACGGAAAGCACCTTTGAGCTGCCCAGTTCTACGGACATGCCACCCCCTTGAGGTCGCGGACGGGTCGCTGCGGCGTCCCCGGGCCGGGGTGGACCGGGGAGGGATACCTCCACCTGAATACCGGAGGCAGCGCTACGGCAAACGCGGTTCCTGCAGAATGTCACATGTCGGCAACACGCTGTAGCGCCATGTCGACATATCTGCGCAGGCTGTGCGGGACGGGTCGCCCGTCCCGGTTAGGCGTCGATCCTGTTTGCGGATCGCAGCCGGGCGAAGCTCCGCGACAGTAGCCGTGAGACATGCATCTGCGACACCCCCAGCTCCGCACTGATCTGGGACTGCGTCAGATTGCTGTAGTAACGCAGCAGGAGGATCCGCTGCTCGCGCTCGGGAAGCTGGACGAGGAGGTGCCGTACGAGGTCGCGGTGCTCGACCCCGGCCAGCTCCGGGTCCTCGTAGCCGAGGCGGTCGAGCAGTCCGGGCAGGCCGTCGCCTTCCTGGGCGGCCTCCAGCGAGGTGGCGTGATACGAGCGGCCGGCCTCCAGGCAGGCCAGCACCTCGTCCTCGCCGATCTTGAGGCGCTCGGCGATCTCGGCGGTGGTGGGGGAGCGGCCGTGCAGCACCGTCAGGTCCTCGGTCGCGCCGTTGACCTGCACCCACAGTTCGTGGAGGCGGCGCGGCACATGGACCGTGCGGACATTGTCTCGAAAGTAGCGTTTGATCTCGCCGACGACGGTGGGCATCGCGAAGGTGGGGAACTGGACGCCCCGGTCCGGATCGAAGCGGTCGATCGCGTTGATCAGGCCGATGGTGCCGACCTGGATGACGTCTTCCATGGGTTCGTTGCGGCTGCGGAAGCGGGCCGCGGCATAGCGGACCAGCGGAAGATTGGCCTCGATCAGCGCGGCGCGGACCCGGGTGTGCTCCGGGGTGCCGGGGTCGAGGTCCGTCAGCTCGGCGAACAGCACCTGTGTGAGTGCCCGCGTGTCCGCGCTTCGGCTCTCGCGGGATGGAGCCTTGGGCGCAGTACGGGCCGTCACGGTCACGCCACCCTTCACAGTGCATGTATCCGGCAAAAGCGGTCATAGCATCACAAGACATGTGCACTGTGTGCAAGCACCCCATAACGCCGTGTTGAACTGAGAGTTGGGGTGGGTGCGGGGCATCCGGGGGGCCGGTGGGCGGCGGTGGGCGCCCGGGGGTACGGCGAAGCCCCCCGCCCGTGAGGGGCGAGGGGCTCGGCGGTGCCGGAAGCGGGGGTGCCGCGGCTCAGAATTCGTAGTCGGCGATCACCCAGGTGGCGAATTCACGCCACTGTGCGGCGGCTGCCTGATGGGCCGGATGCTCCAGGTAGCGCTGGAGGGCGTCCTTGTCGGCCACGGCCGAATTGATCGCGAAGTCGTGGGCGATCGGGCGGTCGGTGATGTTCCAGGCGTACTCCCAGAACGTCAGCTCCGGAATCTCGCCCTCCAGCGCCGCGAACGCACGGACGCCGGCCTGCACGCGTTCCTCGTCGCGGGAGACACCGTCATTGAGCTTGAACAGGACCAGGTGGCGGATCACAGGGGCCTCCGAGGGCGGGCGGGGTGCGGCCGGACCGGTACGGCCGGGCCGGGTGCCGGCCGATCGCGGGGCGGGTCGCCGGGCGGCTTCGGCGCCGCCGGCCGGACGCGGCCTAGCTGACCAGCTGGGTCATGAACTGGCCCACACCCTGAGCGGCGGACGAGATGCCCTCGAAGCCTATCTGGACCAGGTCGGCGGCCCGCTTGGGGGAGGTGATGATCGTGTACAGCACGAAGACGATCAGCAGGTACAGCACGATCTTCTTGGCCTGCGCCATCAGCCCGACTCCCCTACGCAGTCCCCTACGGCAGTGTCTGCAGTTCCCTTCTGCAGTCGGGCGAGTGTAACCACACGTGTTCGATCCAGGGAGCCGGGCCCGCGGGGCGGGCACCGGACCGGTCGCACGATCCGGCATCTGCCACTGATCCGGATTTTATGGACCAAAGGCCCACCAAAGGGGGCCCTTCGCCTGCCTGTTGAGGCGGTTCCCGGCGGCACCATGGGCAGCGTGGTCCGCTGGATCTGGCAGGAATCCAGGGGGCCCGGGACCGGACCTCACTGCGGGGTCCACGCCGACCGTCCCCGGACGGCGGCGCGGACTTGGGGGTTCGTCCGCATCGGGGGGAGCGGCCGTCTGTCGACGCCGCTCCCCCCGCTCGACCCAAGCCCCGCCTCGGCGCCGCCCCCGGAGATCACCGGGGGCCTGGACACGGCCCCGAGGCGGGGCTTTGTCGTGCGCCGTCGGCGGCCGGCGGCCGCGTGCCGTACCGGGCGCCCGTGGCCGGTGTGACGCACCGATCCCCCACGAGCGCAACCAAGAGGAAGCGCCGCCGCGTCCTGCACTCCGTACGACTCGGATGTCCCGGGTGCTCCGCCTCACGTGTCCGGACGGGCCCGCGATGCATCATGTACGCGACACAACGGAGCGCGGCAGCGCGCCGCGCCGCGGCGTGGGGCCGCGTGGGACCAGAAAGGAACACGGGCTCCAACGATGAAGATCGACTGGGACCGGCGTACCTGCGCACGCCGCGGGCACATCACCTACCTCCCGCACGAGGAGCACCTCCGGGAGAGGCTGCACGCCGCCACCGCCCTCGGCGAGGCCTGGCGCTGTCTGCGCTGCGGCGACTTCGTCCTCGGCGACCCGCACGGCTCCGGCCCGGCCGCCGACGCCCCGCTGGTTCCGCGCGGCAAGGTGCTGCGCGATCTGTTCATCCTGCGCTTCCTGGCGGTCGAGCGGGCGGTGCGCGGGGTGTTCATCGTGCTGGCCGCGGTCGGCGTATGGCAGTTCAGCAACCGCAAGGACGCGGTCCGCCAGTTCTTCGACGAGTACATCGCCGTGCTCCGCCCGGTGGCCCGCCACTTCCACTACGACCTGGACCACTCGCCGGTCGTCGGCACCATCCAGAAGACCTTCGGCTACCGGCACTCCACTTTGGTGCTGGTGGCCGTGCTGCTGCTGGTCTACGCCCTCGTGGAGATCGTCGAGGGCGTCGGTCTGTGGCGTGCCAAGCGGTGGGCGGAGTATCTGACGGTGGTCGCCACGGCGGCCTTCCTGCCACTGGAGATCTATGAGCTGACCGAGAAGGTCAGCTGGCTCAAGATCGCCACGCTGGTGATCAACATCCTCGCGGTGCTCTACATTGCGGTCACCAAGCGGCTGTTCGGGCTGCGCGGCGGCCACGCGGCCTTCGAGGCGGAGCGGCACAGCGCCTCCCTGCTGGAGGTCGAGACCTCGGCCGGAGTGCCCGCCGCCGCCCATAATGGCTGAACGATCGACCCCAGGGGGAACCACACCATGTCCATGAACTCCGCACCGTCCCGGCCCGATTCGTCCCGCGCGCACGCCCGGCCCGCCCACCCGCGCACGCTGCTGCGGCGGCCGGCCGTCGTGCTGGCGCTGCTGGCCGGCCTGCTGGCGGCGGCCGTCGCCCCGGCAACGGCGGCCGGCCGCGGCGCGCCCGACACCGCACGGGTGGTGACCACCGCGAGCGCCCCGAGCCACGGCCACGGCGCCTCGGTACGGCCCGCGGCCGCCCCCGCGCGGTCCGCCACCGCCCACCGGCACTCCGCGCAGCTCACCTCGGCCTTCAAGGTCAAGAAGTCGAAGTGGAAGTCGAAGGCCAAGAAGAAGGGCGGCTTCTTCAAGAAGCTCGGCATCTTCCTGGTCGTGCTCTTCGTCCTCTTCCTCGTCGTCGTGATCCTGGTGATCTGGCTGATCGTGCGCTTCTTCCGCCGCGCGGGCCGCAACCGCCGCAACGCCTAGGGCGGGTCCGCCCCGGCCGCCGCGGCAACCGCCCGGCGGCCCGGGGCGGCCGGCTCCCGGGCATGACAAAGGCCCCGATCCTGAGGATCGGGGCCTTCGCCTTGAGCGGTAGCGGTGGGATTTGAACCCACGGAGGAGTTGCCCCCTCACGCGCTTTCGAGGCGCGCTCCTTCGGCCGCTCGGACACGCTACCGAGAGAGAGCTTAGCCCACGGGTGGCCGTGCGCCGAAATCGGATTCCGGGACGCGGCCGAGGGGGAACCGGGGCGCGCTCAGCGCTCGCGGAAGAAGGCCGTGAGCAGGCCGGCGCACTCGGCTTCGAGGACACCGGTGATGACCTCGGGGCGGTGGTTGAGACGGCGGTCACGGACGACGTCCCAGAGGGAACCGGCCGCGCCCGCCTTGGCATCGCGGGCGCCGTAGACGACCCGGTCGACCCGGGAGAGCACGATCGCGCCCGCGCACATCGTGCACGGTTCGAGGGTGACGACGAGCGTGCAGCCGGTCAGCCGCCACTGCCCGGCGCTGCGGGCCGCCGCGCGCAGCGCAAGGACCTCGGCGTGCGCGGTCGGGTCGCCGGTGGCCTCGCGTGCGTTGTGGCCGGTGCCGAGGACCGTGCCGTCCGCGGACAGCACCACGGCGCCCACCGGGACGTCACCGGTCCCGGGGGCGCGGGCGGCCTCGCCCAGCGCCTGCCGCATCGGTGCGATCCACGGATCGCGCAGCGGGTCGGGCGCGGGGGAGGGGGGAGAGGCGGAAGGGGGGACGGTCATGCCCCCAGTGTCGGGGACGTGACCGGGGGGCCGGACCCGCCCCTGGGGGGCGGGGGCCCGGCCGGGGCCGCTCAGCGCACGGCTTCGAGGACTTCCGTGCAGCCCAGCGAGTCGGCGATGGTGCTCAGCGCATCGCCGTCCAGGGCCAGCAGTTCCTGCTCGCTGACCCCCAGGTCGGCCAGCAGGGCGGCGTCACCGAGCGGACCGCGGGGCGGGCCGTCCGAGCCGTTCACCACGTCCAGGGTGTCGTCGGCTGCGTTGTCGTCGGGGTCGGGGTCGGGGTCGGGGTCGGGGCCGGGGTCGGGTTCGCCGTCCTCCGTGCCGTCCAGGTCGAGGCTGTCCAGGTCGTCGGCCGCGTCGTCCTCCTCGCGGCCGAGCAGCTCGTCGGTCAGCATCGCGCCGTACGAGCTTTTGGCGGCGGCGGCGGCGTTGGAGAGGAAGACCCGCGGGTCGTCCTCCCCGTCCACCCGGATGACGCCGAACCAGGCGTCCTCCTGCTCGATGAAGGCCACCACCGTGTCGTCGTCGACCGCCGCCTCTCGGGCCAGATCGGCCAGATCGGTCAGCGTCTCCACATCGTCGAGCTCCGTATCGCTCGCTTCCCACCCGTCTTCGGTGCGCGCGAGCAGTGCGGCGAAGTACACCGTGACTCTCCCACTGGTCATAGGCGTGCCGGGCCGGGCGGGGCGGCGCTGCACGCCGTTGGTCCCGCCCCTTTCGGAATCGTGGCAGAAACAACGCCGCCGCGCGGGGTCTTCGGTGCTGCGTCGTGCGGAGGTTGTGAGAGATGTCGCTCACGTGCCGCAGCGCAGACGGGTGCGCGGGGGTGTTCCGCTACCAGCGGAATGTACGCATCCGCACGGCCTGACGCATGCGTTCGGCCCGTGCGCGGCGCGGCTGGACGCGGTCGCGCAGCTCCTTGGCCTCGTGCAGTTCCCGCAGAAATTGGGCACGGCGCCGTCGGCGCGCCGCTTCCGTCCCGTCGTCCGGGGCCAGGTCCTGACCGCCGGGGACGGTGTCGTTCGAGTCGTCGGTCCGATTGCGGTCGAGCACACGCACACCACCTCGGGCGGAATCCTCGCCCTCTGACAGGACAGCCGATCGGGCGTACGTGCCCACTTTCCCTCCTTTCGGTGGTTTGATGCCCGCAATGTGCCGCGGTTGCGCCGGTCGGCCGGGCACCGCACGGCGGGCGCCGGGGCCTTCCGGCTCGGTTACTGTCGATGTCATGCGGATCCACGTCGTCGACCACCCGCTGGTGGCGCACAAACTCACCACGCTGCGCGACAAGCGCACCGACTCCCCGACTTTCCGGCGGCTCGCCGATGAGCTGGTCACCCTGCTCGCCTACGAGGCCACCCGTGATGTGCGCACCGAGCGGGTCGACATCGAGACCCCGGTGACGGCGACCACCGGTGTGCGGATGTCGCACCCGCGCCCCCTGGTCGTACCGATCCTGCGGGCCGGTCTGGGCATGCTGGAGGGCATGGTCCGGCTGCTGCCCACCGCCGAGGTCGGCTTCATGGGCATGGTCCGCAACGAGGAGACGTACGAGGCGCACACCTACGCCACGCGGATGCCCGATGATCTCTCGGGCCGTCAGGTGTACGTCGTCGACCCGATGCTCGCCACCGGCGGCACGCTGGTCGCGGCGATCCGTGAGCTGATCAAGCGCGGTGCGGACGATGTCACCGCGATCTGCCTGCTGGCCGCGCCGGAGGGCGTGGCGGTCATGGAGAAGGAGCTGGCCGGTACGCCGGTGACGGTGGTCACCGCGGCGGTCGACGAGCGGCTCAACGAGGCCCGTTACATCGTGCCGGGCCTGGGCGACGCGGGCGACCGCATGTACGGCACGGCCGGCTGAGCCCACCGCGCCCTGCTCACCCGATTAACTGTCCGGGCCCCGCACCACGCGTGGTGCGGGGCCCGTCCGTGTGCGGTCAGCACTTGGCGTCGTCCGAGGGGGCCGGGGACGGATGGGTCAGCAGGGCCAGGGACTTCGCGGCGTCCTGCTGGGCGGTGAGGTTCTTGAAGGTGTCACCGATGATCAGGTCGAGGTCGGCGCCCTTGCGGGTGTCGGTCTTCTGCTGCGCGCCGGCGAGCTGGGTGGAGAGCACCTTCATCGGGCCCTGGAGCGCGGCCGCGGGGCCGAGCAGTATCCCGGTGCCCTTGACCTTCTTGTCGTAGGCGGCGGGGGCGTTGCCCACCTTGCCGATCTTGAAGCCGCGCTTCTCGAGCTCGTCCGCGGTGCGCTTGGCGAGCCCGGAGCGCGGGGTGGCGTTGAAGACATTGACGGTCAGGGTGCCGGGCGCGGGCAGTTTGCGGGCGGCGTTGTGGGCCTGTGCCGTCCCGGCCTTGGCGCTCTCGGCGCAGTGCCGCTCACCCGGGGCGGCGTGGGCGGTGTTGGACCGGCCGCCGAACACGTCGATGAGCTGCAGGGAACCCCAGGCGGCCAGGCCGAGGGCGCAGGCCGTGGCGGCGAGGGTGAGGACGATCCGTCGGCGGTGGCGGGGGCGGCGCATCCGCGGATACCTGTCGCCCGTGATGCGGTACTTCCCGCCCATGCCCGGGGGCGTCAGCATGCTCATGGGCGCAGCGTAGTGCGGGTGGCCGTCCGTGCCTACTAGATGATCAACGCGTGGCGCGAGACCCAACCCAAAAGGGTCAATACGGACAGGGTGACTTGGGTGCCGCCGGGCGGTAAGGGGGGATTTCCGGCCTGTTGGGCGGCGGGGTGCGGCGGGTCAGCCGAGCTCGAGCACGCGGGCGTGCAGCACCTGGCGCTGCTGCAGGGCCGCGCGCACCGCGCGGTGCAGCCCGTCCTCCAGATAGAGGTCGCCCTCCCACTTCACGACATGCGCGAAGAGGTCGCCGTAGAACGTCGAGTCCTCGGCGAGCAGCGTCTCGAGATCGAGCTGCTGCTTGGTCGTCACCAACTGGTCGAGGCGTACCGGGCGCGGGGCGACGTCCGCCCACTGGCGGGTGCTCTCCCGGCCGTGGTCCGGGTACGGCCGGCCGTTTCCGATGCGCTTGAAGATCACACGGAAAGCCTACCGGGCGAGCGGCACCGGGCGCAGCCATGCCGCAGCAGTGCAAAAGGATCATTGGTGGCAAATTTGGATCATTGGGGAGCGGCGACCCGGAGGATATGGCCGGAAGCGACCCGAACGGCCTACCGCGCCGCCCGGTGGGCGGCTCCCCGGCCCGCGCCGCGCACCCCTGGGTCACCACTGACGGGCGGCCGCCCGGCTCGGCTGCCAGTACGTGACGGTGGCGGTGCGCGGGTCGACCCGGACCGGGGCGCCGTCCAGGCCGACCTGGACGGGGGCGGTGCGGGCGGCCAGCGCGACGCCGAACTGGGAGATCCGGTGGTGCCCCGGGCCGCCCCCTCCGCCGTTGCGGGTGACGACCATGGCGTAGGCGGTGGCGTCGGGCTTCAGGGCGACCGGGAAGAACGGACGGCTGCCGGCGATCACCGGGAGGGCGGGCCGCCGGCCGTCGCCGAACCGCAGCAGGGGGTAGCGCTGGGCGGCGAAGTCGCAGGTCCGGTCGGAGATGTTGGTGACGGTCAGCAGCATCCGGTGGTTCCGTCGCGGCATCGCGCCGGCGTGGAACTTGAGCATCTCGGGGGTGCAGGCCGGCGGTCGGCCGGGGGCGGGGGGCGGAATCCGGCCGTCTCCCGTGGAGGGGTGTTCGGGGGCCGGTGAGACGGCGGTGACGGGGCCGTCGGCCCGGTCGTCGTAGCCGTGGCAGGCCGTGGCCAGTGCCAGCGCGGCGGCGACGAGGAGACCCGCGGTGACGGCCCGGCTGGTGGTGGCGGTGAACGGCATAGGGAGCTCCCCCGGGACGGTGGCGTGAACACGACCTTCGACGTGGGTGCTGGCGATCCGCTAACGCGCGGCTAACGCAGGCCGGTGCCGGGTGGCCGCGGGCTGTCGTGGTCCTGGTGCGGGGGGTGGTGGCCGGATCGATGGAGTATGCATCAATCACTCAATGTACGGCCTGAGTTGAGGGAGAGGCAGGGTGTCCCGCGGTACTGGTGCCCTCCGGGGTGGGAGTGGCCGGCGGGGGTGTGGAGGGCGGCCCGGGGGTACCGGTGCTGCCGTCGCCCGGCTGTGCGGTCGCCCCGGCCGTGGCGGTGCCCGGACGGTGCGGCCGTGCGGTGCCGGGGGGTGCGCCGGAGGGGCCGGTGCTGTGGTGGGGGGTGGCCGGCGGCCTGGTCGGGGAGGGCTCCGGAGCCGACGGCCGGTCGGAGCCGGTGGAGGGCGCGGGGCTCACGGGGCTCGGCGGCCGGGCGGGCAGCGGCCGGTCCGGCGGGCCGTCGGGGGCGGTCACCAGGAGGCCCACC
This sequence comes from Streptomyces sp. NBC_01454, assembly GCF_036227565.1. Taxonomy (NCBI): domain Bacteria; kingdom Bacillati; phylum Actinomycetota; class Actinomycetes; order Kitasatosporales; family Streptomycetaceae; genus Streptomyces; species Streptomyces sp. NBC_01454. The sequence continues at coordinate 3,836,062 of NZ_CP109460.1, read as the reverse complement.
GCGATGGCGGCGGCCGCGGCCGCGGCGGCCAGCGGCAGGCCGAACCGGCGCAGCCAGGGCCGCCGCAGGACGGACAGCCGGCCGCGGCGCAGGTGCGGCCCGGGCGGTGCGGCGGGCCGCAGGTCCCGGATGCCGATGCTCTCGGCACGGGCCGCCAGGGCCTGTCGCAGCCGTTCCTCCACGGGGCCGTGCGGGGCGGTGCCGTCGGGGACGGGGCCCGTGCCGGGGCCGTTCATGACCGCGCCTCCAAGATCTTCTCCAGCGAGTCCAGAGCGCGGCTGGCGAGGGACTTCACCGAGCCGCGGCTGATGCCCAGCGTCGCCGCGATCTGCGCCTCCGTCAGCTCGCCCCAGTAGCGCAGGACGAGGACCTCCCGGCGGCGGGCGGTCAGTCCGCTCAGCGCGGCGAACACCTCCCGGTGCTCCTCGTCCAGCACGATGCGCTCCTCGGCGGACGGGGCGTCGGCCTCGTACGGCGGGGTGTAGTTGCGCGCGGTGCGCCGGCGCCGAAGTACGGAGCGGGCGGCGTTGACGACCGCGGTGCGCAGATAGGCGAGGGCGTTGTCGACCTCGCCGAGCTGTTCGCCGTGGCGCTTGTAGAGCGCGGCGAACGCGTCCTGGACGACGTCCTCCGCGGTGGCCCGGTCGTCCACGAGCAGCACGGCCAGCCGGACCATGGTCAGCCGGTGGGCGTGGTACAGCTCGCTGATCGTCGGCGGCGGGTCGGGCGGCACGGTGGTGGTGCCGCCCGACAACCGGACGCCGCCGCCGGGCAGTTCGCCGTCCGCCGCGCACCCGGGCGGGCGTCCGGCGTGCGGGGTGTCGCGGTGGGCGGCCGCCGGGCGGACGGTGCGCAGCAGCCACCGCCACAGGGCAGGCCGGGGCCCCGGCACGGCGAACCGTACCGGGGCGAGGTGCGGACCGGCGGAGAACTCCATCACTTCCTCGGGACGCGGCGGCCGGGCACGGGGTTCAGCCGCGCCGGCGATGGAGCGCGTAGACGGTGCCGCCGCCCGCGGCGATCAGGGCGGCGGCGGTGCCGCCGAGCGCCATGGTGGTGGTGGACGAGGCCCCGGTGCGGGCGAGTTCGCGGTCCTTGCCGCCGCCCTGGGCGGGGGCGGAAGCGGCGGGGGTGGGCGGGGCGGTCGGGGTGCCGGGGTGGGCCTCGGTGCTGGTCGGCCGCGGGCCCGGGGAGGTGGGGGAGGCGCTGGGCCGCGGGGGTGCGGTGGCGCCGGGGGTGGCGCTGGTGGCCGGGGAAGGCGTCGCGCTGTTCCCGCCCGGCGGCGGGGTGGGCGACGCGGACGCCTGGCCGGCGTACGAGGGCCGCGGCTGCGGCGCGTCGGCGTGCGCGGGGGCGGCCGCCGACAGCGTGGCCAGCGCGAGCGCCGCGAGCAGTCCGGCGCCGGCCGCGCCGCGGGGCAGGGGGCGGACGGCGGACGGCCGGGAACCGGCGGCGGTGCGGGGGGTACGGAGGGACTTCACGGTCGGCTGCTCCACGTTCGTCGACGGGGTGGCGCCCGGGGAGGCGCCCTCACCCGTGACGACGTGCGGCCGGGGCCGGGGTTGCCGAGGGCGGCGGAAAAACTTCCCGGCTGTCGTACGGCCCCGCCCGGGACGGACCCCCTTGTACGGCCCCGCCCCGGGCGGGGCCGTACAAGGGGGGTCGTCCAGTGAGGTGGGTGCTCAGATCGTGGACGCGTCGATCACGAAGCGGTAGCGGACATCGCTGGCCAGCACCCGCTCGTAGGCCTCGTTGATCCGGTCCGCGCTGATCACCTCGATGTCGGCGGTCAGCCCGTGCTCACCGCAGAAGTCGAGCATCTCCTGGGTCTCGGGGATGCCGCCGATCATCGAGCCGGCGATCGACTTGCGCTGCGGGATCAGGGCGAACGGCGCGACCGGCAGCGGGCTCTCCGGGGCGCCGAGCTGCACCAGGGTGCCGTCGGTGCGCAGCAGTCCGAGGTAGGCGTTCAGGTCGAGGTTGGCCGAGACGGTGTTGACGATGAGATCGAAGGTGCCGGCCAGCTGCTCGAACGTGGCCGGGTCGGACGTCGCGTAGTAGTGGTCGGCGCCCAGCCGCAGCCCGTCGTCCTTCTTGCGCAGCGACTGGCTCAGCACGGTGACCTCCGCGCCCATCGCATGCGCGATCTTCACGCCCATGTGGCCGAGACCGCCCAGACCGACGACGGCGACCTTGCGGCCGGGGCCGGCCTTCCAGTGGGCGAGCGGCGAGTAGAGGGTGATCCCGGCGCACAGCAGCGGGGCGGCGGCGTCCAGCGGAATGCTCTCGGGTATGCGCAGTGCGTAGTTCTCGTCGATCACGAGGTGGGTGGAGTAGCCGCCGTAGGTGGGCTCGCCGTCCCGGCCGGTCGCGTTGTACGTGCCGACATTGCCGAGCTCGCCGGTGCAGTACTGCTGCAGTCCGGCGCGGCAGTTCTCGCACTCGCGGCAGGAGTCGACGAAGCAGCCGACGCCGACCCGGTCGCCCTGCCGGTAGCGGGTGACCTCGGCGCCGACCTCGGCGACCACACCGGCGATCTCATGGCCGGGGACGATCGGGAAGTTCCCGCCGTCGCCCCACTCGGCGCGCACGGTGTGGATGTCGGAGTGGCAGATTCCGGCGTACTTGATGTCGATGAGGATGTCGTGGGCACCCAGCTCGCGGCGCGGAATCGTGATCCGCTCCAGCGGGGCCTTCGGGGCGGGGGCGGCATACGCCGAGACAGCAGCGACAGAGGTGTGGGTCATGCCACCGAGAATGCGTCGCTCCGCTTGGTGGAACCAGTGCACCCTTGAACCTATGCATGGCGTGCCTACTACTGACGGAACCACCCAGCCGCCCGCGGCGCCGGATCCGCGCACCGGACTCGGCGAGTTCCTGCGCTCCCGGCGGGCCCGGCTGCGGCCGCGGGACGTCGGACTGCCGGAGCACGGCGGGCTGCGCCGGGTGCCGGGGCTGCGCCGCGAGGAGCTGGCGCAGCTGGCCGGGATGAGTGTCGCGTACTACATCCGCCTCGAACAGGGCCGCGGCCACAATGTCTCGTCCGCGGTGCTGGACGCCCTCGGCGACGCCCTGCGGCTGACCCCCGCCGAGCGCGACCACCTCACCCATCTCGCCCGCCCGGTCTCCCGGCGGATCCGCCCGGCCGCCCGGCCGCAGCGGGTCCGCCCCGCGCTGCAGCAGCTGATCGACGCGATGGAGCAGGTCCCCGCCTACGTCATCGGGCGGCGGCTGGACATCCTCGGCTGGAACCGGCTCGCCCGCGTCCTGCTCGGTGACCTCGCCGCGCTGCCGCGCGAGGAGTGCAATCTGGCCTGGCATGTGTTCCTGGACCCGGCGGCGCGGGCGCTGTACGAGAACTGGGACGCCAAGGCCGCCGATGTGGTCGGCTTTCTGCGGCGCGATGCGGGCCGCCACCCGGACGATCCCGCGCTGGCCGCGCTGATCGGCCAACTCTCCCTCAAGAGCCCGGAGTTCCGGCTGCTGTGGGCCGCGCACGAGGTGCAGGACAAGGGCTTCGGCGTCAAGGTCCTGCGCCATCCGCTGGCCGGCCGGCTCACCCTGGCGTACGAGACCCTGACGCTGCCCGCCGACCCCGGCCAGCAGGTGATCACCTACCACGCGGAACCGGGGTCGCGGTCGGCCGAGGGGCTCCGGCTGCTGGCGTCGGCTCAGGAGAAGACCACCGAGCGGAGCTTCAGCAGCTCGGAGGCGCGACCGCCGTTGGGCCGGAGCGTGTAGTAATTCCCGGTGCAGTCGGGGCCGGTGAAGACGGTGGCGACGGACGAGGTGTAGTTCTTCGGGGAGTGCGCGGGCAGGACGTTCGGATCGGTCACTTCGGGCAGCGCGAGACAGGCCCGGCTCGGCGGATCGGACAGCAGGCTCACGCGCGGGGTGCCGTCCCCGTCGTTGTACACGTAGGTGAAGGGGCCGGTGGACGCGCCGGCCGAGGAGGCCGGCAGGGCCAGTGCCAGGGCGAGGGCGCTGACGGCGGTGGCGGCGGTGTGACGAAGACGCATGGGAGGTCCTTTCATTCCGTTTCCGTGCGGAATGTGTGGTGCCCAGGCATACGACCCGTGATGTCCGTTGTCACACGAAGGAGTTCCGGCGGGACGCTCGCTCGGTTGTTGTTCGGATCGGCCGGGATCCCGGTGGCGGGCCCTCCCCGGGATCCCGGCCGAGGCTCGCCGGGCCTTCAGGGGCGGTGTGGTGCGCCGCTGCGCGCCCGCAGGACGCCGGCGATCCGCTCGCACCAGTCGCGGGTCTGACGCTCGAAGCCCAGGCCGCGCAGGCAGGTCAGATACGGGCCGATCCGCGCCCCGTGGGCCAGGAACTCCGCCTCGTCCGCGCCGCCGCGCAGCCGGGTCAGCAGCTGCTCGAAGATCTCGACCTTGGCGGCGGCCATCCGGGCCCGCTCGGTGAGCTGCCCGATCACGGGTGCGGCGTCGATGTGGTCCACGGCCTGCACCTTGACCAGCAGATCGTCGCGGATGAAGGACGGCCGGGACGCGGCCGCCGCGAACCGCTCCAGCTCGGCCAGGCCCTCGTCGGTGACCTGGAACAGCCGCTTGTTGGGCCGGGTTTCCTGGACCACCTGACGCCCGGCGACCAGCCCCTCCGCCTCCAGCCTGGTCAGCTCCGCGTAGAGCTGCTGCGGCAGGGCGTGCCAGAAGTTGGCGAGGCCGACGTCGAACGCCTTGGCCAGCTGATAGCCGCTGTACTCGCCGTCGAGCAGCGCCGCCAGCACCGCGTGCTTGAGAGCCATCTCCCCGGCCACCCCTTCCCATACTCAAGAATATGACTAATCATAGTCGTGACTATGGGAGCGCAGGGCCGAGGCGCCGGGACCACATCCGGTCCCGGCCGGTTCGCTGCCCGGCCGAGGCGAGGAGGAAGCTCATGGGGACGACCGCGGACCGCTTCAAGGCGGCGGTTCAGGCACGGGAACTGGGCGCGCTGGACGAGCTGTTCACCGAGGACGTCCGCCTCTACAGCCCGGTGAAGTTCACCCCGTTCGAGGGACGGCCGATGGTGCTCGGGCTGTTCGGGGTGCTGCTGCGCACCTTCGAGGACTTCCACTACGTCGGCGAGCTGGCGGGCAGCGCCCAGACGGCGGCGGGCGCGGACGGCGGCTCCGCCGAGTCGACGATCCTGGTCTTCCGGGCCACCGTGCGCGGCAAGCAGATCCACGGCATCGATCTGCTGCAGTTCGACGAGGCGGGCCGGATCAAGGAGTTCACGGTGATGGTGCGGCCGCAGTCCGCGGTGCAGGCACTGGGCGAGGCGGTGCTGGCCGGACTGGTCGAGGACGGGCTGGTGCCGCGGCCGTAGGCCGCGCCCGCGGGCCGCGCACCGCCGACCGGAGCGCGGACCGCGGGCGGGCCCGCGCACCGGCCCGCCCGCGCATCCGGCGGGGAGCATCAGACCCGCTCGGTCTGCTCCACCGAGATCGCGGCGGCCGGGCAGATCGCCGCCGCTTCCTCGACCGCTTCGTGCAGTGCGGCGGGCGGTTCGGCGTTCAGCAGGACGACGATGCCGTCCTCGTCACGCTGGTCGAAGACGTCGGGCGCGGACAGCACGCAGCTTCCGGCGCCGCAGCATTTGTCCTGGTCGATGAGCACGCGCATGGTTCTCTCCTGGTCGGACTGCCCGGCTGTCCTGGGGCCGGGGCGGACGAGTGGTGACGGGAGGACAGATGGCCGGGAGGGGCGGGTCGGTTCCGGCCGGCGGGGCGGCGCGGTTCACCACGCGATGGGCAGTGCATGCACCCCGTAGATCCCCATGTCGTGACGGAACGGGACGTCCTCGAAGGGGATGCCGAGCCGGAGACCCGGCAGCCGGCGCAGCAGCGTCTCCAGGGCGATCTGCAGTTCCACGCGGGCGAGGGGCTGGCCCAGGCACTGGTGGATGCCGAAGCCGAAGGCCACATGGCGTCGGGCGTCGCGGCCGACATCGAGTCCGTCGGCCCCGGGGAAGGTGTCCTCGTCGCGGTTGGCGGTGTTGAGGGTGCACACCACGCCCTCGCCGGCCCGGATGGTGACGTCACCGACGCGGACGTCCTCGGTGGCGACCCGGGGCAGGCCGTTGTGCACGATCGTCAGATAGCGCAGCAGCTCCTCCACCGCGCCCTTGATCAGCGAGGGATCGTCGCGCAGCCGGGCCAGCTGGTCGGGGTTGCGCAGCAGGGCGAGCGTGGACAGCGCGGTCATGTTGGCCGTGGTCTCATGGCCGGCGATCAGCAACAGCCGTCCCATGGCGGCGATTTCCGCCGGGTTCAGATCGCCGCGGGCGACCAGCCGGCTGATGATGGCGTCGTCCGGCCGGTCCCGCTTGGACTCGGCGAGCCGGACCAGATACCCCACCAGCTCGTCCTGCGCGGCCCGTACCTCCTCGCGCGTCGACCGGAGGTTGAGCAGCACCCCGCTGTGCTGCTGGAAGAACTCATGGTCCTCGTACGGGACGCCGAGCAGCAGACAGATCACCAACGACGGCAGCGGCAGCGCGAATTCGGCCACCAGGTCCGCCGAGGTGCGCCCCTCGGTCATCCGGTCCAGCAGCTCGTCGGTCAGGCGCTGCACCTCGGGGCGCATCGCCTCCATCTTCTTCACCATGAAGTCGGCGGTGAGCATCCGGCGCAGCCGTGCGTGCCCGGGGTCGTCCATGCGGAGGAAGGTCGGGTCGGTGCCGATGATCTCCCGCCCGCCGGCGGTGAGGAACGGAAACCCGGGGCGGGTCGCATCGGCGCTGAACCGCGGGTCGCCGAGCACCAGCCGTACGTCCTGATGCCGGGTCACCAGCCAGCAGGAGGACCCGTCCCACAGTGTCGCCCGGGTGACCGGCTCCTCCCGGAGGGCCCGTTCGACGCCGGGTGCCGGGTCGAAGGGGCAGCCGGCGGCCCGTGCGGCCGGAATGCCGAGTGAGGGGAGGCGCGTGCCCGGCTCGGTGCCGGGGTCCGTCTCGGTGCGTTCTGCAGTCGTCATACGGCTGGTCCTTCCACGTACGGGACACGGCACTGCCGTGGCAAACGGTGCGGGTGGCGCCACTCCTTGAAGGGACGGACGGACCGGTAACTAGTTACCTAAGTTAAGCAACTAAGGGAACGCTAACTCACCGCGGACGGGGGAGGGAAGGGGAGATCGCGAGTCGTACGAGGTTGGCTCAAACCGAGCGGAGGCCCGGCCCGGACAGGGTCGGCGCAGCGGGGTTTCCGGCCCTCCACGGACGGCTAAAGTGCCTGCATGCCGGACCCCGGAAGAGACCAGGACCCCACCGCCGCACTGCAAAGAGTGCTGGCCACGCTGTCCTATCTGCTCACCCGCTCCCGGGCGCACGAACGCCAGGCCGCCCGGGCGGGGGTCACGGCGGCACGGTCCGATCTGTGGCTGCTGATGGCCCTGGAGGACAGCGGAGGCGTCAGCCGGGTCGGCGATCTGGCCGACCTGCTGATGGTCGAACCGCCTCATGTCACGCGCCAGATCGGCCAGTTGGAATCCCAGGACCTGGTCGCCCGGACCCCGGACTCCCTCGACCGCCGGGCCCGGAAGGTGGCGATCACCCCGCACGGCAAGGCCATCCTCAACCGTCTGCAGAAGACCAGCCAGGCCGGTCTGCACGAGGCCCTCGCCGGCTTCGACGACGCCGACATCGCCACCACCGTCGCCGTGCTCAATCATCTGGTGGCGCACGCCCGGGAGAAGCACGGGCGGGCGTGAGCGGGGTGGGGCAGGGCCCCACCCCGTCCGGTGTCACTCGATCTCGACGCGGCCGTTGTGGCCCTTGTCCGTTCCGGTGGTGGTGTTGCGGCCGGCGGTGTGGTCCGGTCCCTCGGGGGCCCCGAGGTTGCGGCGGACCGAGTCGAGGATGGTCAGACCCTGGCCGACCAGGCCCGCGGCGATCTCGCCGAGGCCGTCGGTGCCGTTGAGGACATTGACGTTGGCGTTGGCCAGGCCCGCGGAGGCTTCCTTGACGATCTGCGGGAGCTGGTCGATGAGCATCCGGTCCAGGGCCACGCGGTCGTGCGACGCGGCGGCCTCGGCCTGGATCTTCATCCGCTCGGCCTCGGCCAGGGCCAGCAGCCGGATGCGCTCGGCCTCCGCCTCGGCGGGCTTGACGACCTCGGCCACCAGCTCCTGCTGACGCAGCAGGGCCGCGCGCTCGGCCAGCTCGGTCCGGGCGGCGAGGACCTCCTGCTGGGCGTGGGCCTGCGCCAGCGGGCCGGCCTGGGCGGACCGGGCCTTGGCGCGGTCCACCTCGGCGGCGTACTCGGCCTGGACCACGGCGGTCTGCCGGGAGTACTCCGCCTGATTACGGACGGCCTCCTGCTCCGCCTCGGCCGAGGCCTGGGTGGCCTGCGCCTGGGCGATCTGCGCCTGCCGCTGGATGGCCGCCTTGTGCGGGGCGGACATCGCCTCGATGTAGCCGGTCTCGCCGTCGTCGATCGACTGGATCTGCAGCGAGTCGACGATCAGACCGATCTTCGCCATCTCGGTCTTGGAGGTCTCCAGGACCTCGGTGGCCAGCTTCTGCCGTTCGGTGACGATCTCCTCGACCGTCATCGAGCCGATGATGGACCGCAGATGACCGGCGAAGATCCGGCCGGTCAGGACCGACATCTGGTCCTGGTCGGACAGGAACCGCTGGCCGGCGTTGACCACGCTCTCGGTGTCGTTGCCGACCTTGAACGCGATCACGGCACGCACCGTCAGCGCGATGCCCTGCCGGGTCACGCAGGTCTCCGAGACCTCCGCCTCGCACATCGCCAGCGTCAGAAAGCGGACCTTGCGGAAGACCGGCAGCACGAATTTGCCGTGTCCGGTGACCACTCGGAACGGCGCGCCCCCCTGTCCACGCCTGCCTCCCGAGATCAGCATCGCTTGATCGGGGGCAGGAACGCGGTAACCGAACATCCTTCGTCTCCTCAACCGGCGTCGCCGGCATCGCCGGGCAACGCGTCCAACGGATCCGCCCACTCCATGACGTCGACCTGGCGATTGCCACGGGACTCGATCACGAGCACGGTGGCCCCTACCGGAAGGGGCTCGGCGGACCAGGCGAGAAAGGCCTCCGTGCCGCCCCTGATCCGCACCAGGACCTCACCGGGACCGGCAGCTCCACGAGTGCCGATCAGCAGCACTCCCGTACAGCCGATCACGGCATCGTCCTGTGCCATCGGCGGCGGCCCTCCCCCGTTACGTTCCTGGTGAAACGACCATAGCGCTCCGGCGGGCGATGGCCTATGGGGGGATCACGGCGCGTTGGGGCCACCGGGCGCGTCCGCCGGAAACGCGCTGAGAGCGGAACGAATTGCGGGTATGGATTCCGGGTGGTCTTTCCGGTCGGTCCAGGGGAAGGCCCGTTCTGCTCACGGGGTGACGCGTTGTCGTCCACGGCCCGGTGGACGGAATACGGAACCGGCCCCTCCGTGCCGGGTGGCGGGGAAGGGCCGGGGGAAGAGCCGGCCGAGGGCCTCGAAGGGCCTGGGCAGTCGGCGAGGTGTGCAGAGCGAATGACACAATCCAGGCAAGCCGCACTCTCCTGGATTGTTCAACGGCCCGCTTTAGGGAATCACCTAAGAGTCGCATCGTAGGCTTCGAAAGGAGCCGGAAGGCGTGCAGAGCCTCCGGTCGCGGTGAGATCAGCCGGGATCGGTGCCCCGGACGCCGGACCTCCGCGGTGCCGGAGTGTGCCACCGAACGCCCCTGCCGCAGGCGACTTTCTCCTGCCCGCCGGTAAGCAGCATGCGGTGCATGACGGGTTGACAGAATTCTGGGACCAGGATTTCGCGAGCGGGATTTCGAGACAGGATTTCGAGGTCAGAAGTTCGTGCGGAGTCCTGAAAAAACTCTCGGAATGTGTGCCCCGGCACGAAGAGCGGCATCGCGTGATACGAGTGAATTCGCAGGCGGAGCTGACAGTAGACGGAGGGTTCGTGCGCAATCGAGAGATCACACTGACGTCGGGAGCCGCGCCGCAGGAGGCCCTGGGCGTCGCCCGCGCGGCGCTGGAGCGGCACGGCTACCACTGGGTGCCGCAGACCAACACCAGCGCGGAGGTGCGCGAAGGCGGCAGCGAGATCCGGAGCCGACTCTTCACCTTCAAACTCTGTATGAATCTGACCATTCAGGACGACCGGCTGGTCATGGAGGCCACGACCAACGGCCTCGGACTCGCCGCCTCCGGGATCCCGGCCGCCACGGTACAGATCCGGAACAAGCTGAACCACTGCGCCGACATGGTGAGCAGCGCGCTCGCCCAGGCGGGGCTGGCCCGCTGACCACAGGTGGTCGCTGACCACAGGGCCGGCGCGCCGCCCACCACGGAGGCGTCTCAGGCAGCCGGGCCCGCGAACGGCCCCCCGGCGTCGAAGGCCAGCTCGGCGAAGCGTGCGCCGATGCGGCGGTGGGTGGCCGCGTCCGGATGGAGCTGATCGGGCAACGGCAGCTCGGCGAAGTCCGCCTCGCCGTAGAGGTCGCGCCCGTCGAGGTAGGACAGGTGGGGGTCCTCGGCCGCCCGCTGTCTCACGATCCGGGCCAGCTCCGCACGGATGACGCCCAGTGTCAGCTTCCCGGCGGCCCGCTCCGCGGGATCCCCCGCGGCCCGGAACTGCAGTTCCCCGGCGCCGAGATTGCTCAGGTCCGGGAGGCTGGGGCCGGGGGTGTCCTCGTGGAGGGGGCAGTGGAGGGGGGAGACGACCAGCAGCGGCGTGTCCGGGTGTCCCTCGCGGATGGTGTCGAGGAACCCGTGCACGGCCGGGGTGAAGGCGCGCAGACGCATCAGATCGGCATTGACCAGGTTGATGCCGATCTTGATGCTGATCAGGTCCGCCGGGGTGTCCCGCAGGGCGCGGGCGGTGAACGCGTCGAGCAGGGCACTCCCGCCCAGGCCGAGGTTGATCAGTTCCACCTTGCCGAGGGAGGCGGCCAGCGCCGGCCAGGTCGTGGTGGGACTCGCGGCGTTCGACCCGTGGCTGATCGAACTCCCGTGATGCATCCACACCTTGCGGCCCCCCTGCGGCACGGCCTCGACGGGGGCGTCGGTGCGCAGGGCGACCAGCTCGGTCACCTCGTTGTGCGGCAGCCAGATCTCGACGTCCTTCACCCGCTCGGGCAGACCGCTGAACCGGACAGTGCCGACCGGTCCGGGCAGGACATCCACGGACCCGGTGGTCAAGTCCACCATCCTGACGTTTCCGCCGGTCACACCGCCCTGGCCGGCCAGGCGGCCGTCCACGAGCAGGTCGTAGACGCCCTCCGGACGCGGGGGTGCGCCCCGGTAGGCCACCTTGGTGCGGAGCGTGTCCAGTTCGACGGCGGTGGCCCGGGTCCGGAACACCAGCCGTACGCCCGAGGCCTGGGCCTCCGCCGTGGCCAGCTGCCCGTCGTCGCACTGCGCGCGGGCCCGGGCCGGCAGCCGGTGCGGCAGCAGGCCGTGCGCGGTCCGCTCCAGATCGAGCGCGCCGCGCAGCAGATCCGCGGTGAGGGGCGTGGTGCTGCAGCCCGGCGCCAGGGGCGCGCCGGAGGAGCCGGGAACGGGAGCGTGCTCGCGAGTCATACCCTCAGCCTGTCAACCGGTTGCCCGATGCACACATTATTTTCGTCTGCGACCTGGTCGGGAACCGACAACTCGCCGCCGGCGCCTACCGTTTGCCCGACGCCCCTTCATGGCGGTCGAGCGCGGTCAGCAGCCGGCGCAGCGAGGCCCTGGTGGCGGAGATCTCGTCGTCCGGCAGGTCCGCGAAGAGCGTGCGGTGCAGCGTCGTCGCCCGGTCGGTCACCCGGGCGAGCGCCTCCGCGCCGCGTGGCGTCAGGGCCAGCAGGGGCGAGCCGCGGTGATCCGGGTTGGACGCGTAGGCGGCGAGCTCGAACGCCACGAGGTCGTTGGCGACCCGCTGGATGTTCTGGCGGCTGACGCCCAGGCGGCGCGCGGCCTGCGGAACGGTGAGCGAGTCCTCGGACACCACGCTCATCAGCTGCCACCGGGCCTGGGTGAGCCCCTCCGCGCCGGCGGTCCGCTCGCCCAGTCGCCGCAGGGCCCCGGCCGCCTCGAAGACATCGGCGATCAGCAGGGCGGTCTCGTCCGGCACCTCGTTCGACAGCTTGGTCGGCATTGCACGCCACCTCTCTTGACAACATATTGCTAGTAGAGCAATATGTTGTCATCCTATCGGAATGGCGACCTGAAGGACAGACCATGCCCAGGACCGATCTCTACCGGAACGTACACATGGGGCAGCGTGCCCGACTGTTCACGCTTGCCGTCGAACTCGGCGCCGCGGACCTGTCCCAGGGGGGCGCCGTCGCCGAGCAGGCGCACCGCTGCCTCGCCATGACGCAGGAACTGCGCGAGCACGCCGACCACGAAGACACCTTCATCCATCAGCTCCTCCGGGAGCGGGCGCCGGAGGCGGCCGACGCACTGGAGGCCGAGCACGGCCGTCTCGACGCCACCTTCACCGCGCTGGACGAACGGGCGCGTGCCCTGCCCGGCACCGCTGCCGACGCCCTGCCGGACGCCCAGCACGCGCTGTACCTGGCGCTGAGCGAAGTGATCAGCGCCTATCTCGCGCATCTGCACCTGGAGGAGACGGTCGCGATGCCGGCGCTGTGGCAGTCCGCGAGCGAGCAGGAGCTGAGCGCCGTATTCGACGCCTTCCATTCCTCGCAAACTCCTGAGGAGGCGCTCACCGACCTTCGGCGCATGCTGCCCGCTCTGCCGCCCGCGCCCCGTGCGGCGATCGTGCGCGAGGTCGTCGACAGCGCGCGGGAGCAGGCCGGCGCCACCCTCGCCGCGCTCTCCACGACCCTCGGCCCCGACCAGCGCGACCGGCTCTACGACGACCTCGGCGCGCCGGAGGTGTGGGCGCTGCAGCGTTCCTAGTCGTGGTGGTCGTGCTCGCCCCGGCGGTCGTGGTGGTCGTGCTGCTCGTGACGGTCCGGCTCCGGTACGGGCAGCCGCCCGCCCCGGCTGTCGGCGATGCGCAGGACGTCGCCGAGCGCCATCGCGGTCCGCAGCAGCGTGACCCGGAGGGTGAGCGGACCCGCCGCCGGATCCTCCAACACCTCCTCGGCGTCGAGGAGTACGGCGGCCCCCTCGCGCATCTGCTCCGCCTCCATCAGGTCGGCCTTCCGGGCGAGAAAGCCGCCGCCGGCGTCGTCGCTCCGCAGAAAGCACGGGTTCCCTGCGAGCGACGCCCACGGCAGCAGCCGCAGCCCGGACCCCGGCCGCTGGGGGTTGTCGGGGTCGTAGCGGCCGGTCGTGTTCCTCAAGTCGTCAACCTCCAAGGGGTGGTGGCGAGACCCCGGGGCCGGTCACCGGTCGCGGGAGTCTTTTTCCGTACACCCCCCTAGCGTTGGGTCACGACGCTAGCCTCGCCAGTGCACAGAGCGTGACAACACATTCGTCACAGGGGAGTTGACGAAATGGGCAGCGCCTACGGGGACTGGCTCCGCGAACAACGCGAGTTGGCCGGCATGACACAACAGCAACTGGCGGTCGCGGCGATGATGACCCGCTCCCACATCGCCCACATCGAGGCGGGACGGCGGATTCCTTCCAGAGAGGATGCGCAGCGGCTGGACAAGGCTCTGAACACCGGAAACGTGCTGAGTAGCTTTCTTCCCCCGGACGACACGACGATTGCCGAACGCTTCGCGGCGGCGCTGAAACTTGAGCAACAAGCCACGGTGATCCGTGAATTCGCGTCCTCCCTCGTTCCCGGCATCTTCCAGACGGATAGGTACGCGCGTGCGGTGATGCGTACGGCCTACCCTCCGTGGAGTGAGGAGGAGTGTGACGGGTTCGTTGTCACACGGCTTGAGCGATCGAAGATCCTCACTGCTCCGGTGACGCCCGTGGTGTGGGCCCTGCTGGATGAGGCGGTCCTCCGTCGGCCGGTGGGCGGCAAGGACGCCATGGCTCAACAGATCATGCACATCGTCCGCTTGGTGGAAGAGGAGCGAGTGCGGGTGCATGTATTGCCCCTTGGTCTGGGGGCGCATCCGCTGATGGCGGGGATGGTGACGCTGATGTGGTTCGAGGATCAGCCTCCGGCGGCCTATTCGGAGGGGGTGTCCGTCAGCAAGGTTCATGACTCGCCGGCCGTGGTCCAACGGCTGCAGGGCGCCTACGATCTCGCACTGAGCGACGCTCTGCCGCTGAAGGAGTCCCTGGCCCTGATGAGGGCGACAGCGAAGGAATACGGACACCATGACTGAACTCGCGATTCCGAACTCCGCCACGCTGCGAGGCTGGCGCAAGTCGTCCTACAGCGACAACGAAGGTGCCAGCTGCCTGGAGGTCCTGGACAACCACCGCTCCGGCGTCCCCGTCCGTGACTCGAAGGTCCCGCACGGTCCTGCGCTGGTCTTTGAGATATCTGCATGGTCGTCGTTCGTCACCGCCGTCAAGGACGGGGAGCTCCCCCGCTCCGGGTGACCCTGCGGGGCGCTCACCGGAACGGAAGTGGCCGGCCCTGTTCCGAGGCGGGGCGGGGGCCGAAGATCCGCCGTTCCGGCTCCGTGATCGGTACGTCGTGGATGCCGGCCTCCCGGCGGCGCATGAGGCCGTCCTCGTCGAACTCCCACAGCTCGTTGCCGTAGCAGCGCCACCACTGGCCGGCCGCGTCGTGGCACTCGTACTGGAAGCGCACCGCGATCCGGTTGCCGTGGAAGGACCACAACTCCTTGCGCAGCGCGTAGTCCAGCTCGCGGGCCCACTTCTGGCGCAGGAAGGCGACGATCTCCTCGCGGCCGGTGAGGAAGGTGTCCCGGTTCCGCCAGACCGAGTCCTCGGTGTACGCCAGGGCGACCCGCTCGGGGGCGCGGGTGTTCCAGGCGTCCTCGGCGGCTTGCACCTTCTGCAGCGCGCTTGCCTCGTCGAACGGGGGGAACGGTGGGCGTGGCGGCATGGCGGGCTCCCTCTCACGGTCTGGAGAACGATCGTTCTCCCTCGTTCGGCTAGTGTAGAGAACGACCGTTCTCCTGGAAAGTGCCGGAAGGGCCATGGACCACGACGAAGCCCGTGCGCGGATACTCGACGCCGCGGAGACGCTGTTCTACGACCGCGGTATCCAGTCCGTCGGCATGGATGAACTCCGCACCACCGCCGGGGTGTCGCTCAAGCGCCTCTACGGGTGCTTTCCCGCCAAGCACGACCTCGTCGAGGCGTATCTGCGCCGCCGTGACGCCCGGTGGCGCACCGCCCTCGCCGGGTACGTCACCGAGCGCGCCGGCACCCCCGATGCCCGTCCGCTCGCGGTCTTCGACTGGCTGCACGACTGGTTCTCCGGCACCGACTTCCGCGGCTGTGCCTTCATCAATTCGTTCGGCGAGCTGGGGGCCACCTCGGACGGGGTCGCCCGGGTCGCCCGCGAGCACAAGCGGGCGCTGCGCGCGTATCTGACCGACCTCACCCGGGGCGCCGGGGCCGGTGAACCGGACGCCCTGGGCGGTCAGTTGGCGCTGCTGGTGGACGGGGCGATCACCACGGCCGCGATCACGGGGGAGCCCTCCGCCGCCCGGCAGGCCCGTAGCGCCGCCGCGGCTCTTCTCGCGGGAGGCGCGTCGGGCCGGTGAGTTGGGCACCGGCTTCCTCACGCCCAACGCCGCTTCGCCGAAGCGGCCGGCGGCCCCGTGGCCGGAAGGCGATGCCGGCCTCCGCCGAGGCGCTGGCCTGCACCGCCGCCGATGTGCTGCTCCGTCCCGACCTCGGCGCCCGGGCCTGGACGGAGCTGCGCGGCAAGGAAGCCGCGGGCCGCTGACCGGATACCGCGGTCGCGGCGGCAGGCGGCTACGGCCGGTCGTCGCGCCGGAAGAGGGCCGTCCACAGGAAGGGCTCGCCGAAGTACGGGGAGTCCGGGGGCTCGTCGTGCATGCGGCGCAGTTCGCGTTCCGTCAGGCCGGCGAAGATGGCGCGCAGGGAGTCCGGGGTGTAGGCGAGGCCGCCCTGGAGGCCGGAGTGGCGGTAGAAGTCACGGTCGTCGAGCTCGGAGCCCATCGCGCCGGCGGCGAAGCAGGTGAGGGCGAGATGGCCGCCGGGGGCCAGGGACCGGTCGAGCAGGGCGAGGTAGCTCAGGCGGCGGTGCGGTGGCAGATGGTGGAAGCAGCCGGAGTCGTAGATCAGGTCGTACGGGCCGCGGAGTGCGGTGCCGGCGAGGGCGAAGGCGTCACCGCAGAGGAAGCGGACCGGTGACGAGGTCTCCGCGGCCCGGTCCCGGGCCCAGGCAAGGGCGGCCGGGGAGAGGTCGACCGCGTCCACCTCGAAGCCGGCGGCGGCGAGGTGGAGCGCGTTGCGGCCCGGACCGCAGCCCAGGTCGAGGGCGCGCCCCGGGGTGAGCAGCCCGCGGTCGAGGCAGGAGACGAGATTCTCGTCGGGTTTCGCCACGAAGAACGGCACCGGCTTCGAGCGGTCCGCGTAGAAGCCGTCCCACCAGGAGGCTCCGTCGGCGGTCCAGCGGTCGGCCTCCGGTGCGAACAGGCCGTCCAGGAGCGTGAGTACGTCGTCGAGGGTGCGGATGTGCCGGTCCATCAGATCCCCTTTCCCGGTGCCCCGATCGTAGGTCTGGACGGTGCGGAAGCCCAGGTCAGGCGGTGTGCGGGGAGGCTGTGACGCGGGGCGTGAGGGGCGCGGCGATGGCAGGGTGGGGGCCGGGGCCACGGGTGGGGTGGCGGCGCGTCCGGACGTCCGCCGAAGGCCGTCCCGGGGGTGTTTCCGGGGGCGCCGGGGCGGGTTTCTCAGCGAACCGCCGGGCAGGCCCTGGTGCGGGCCTGCCCGGCGGCGCGGAGACGGGACGGGGAGACGGGGCGCGGAGACGGGACGGGGAGGGTGAGCGGGTCAGATCAGGACCCGGGCCAGTGAGCCGAGCGCCGCGTCCAGTTCCTCGGCGGTGATGGTCAGCGGCGGGGCCAGCCGGATCGTCGAGCCGTGGGTGTCCTTGACCAGGATGCCCTCCTTCATCAGGCGTTCGCTGATCTCCCGGCCGGTGCCGAGCGCGGGGTCGATGTCCACGCCCGCCCACAGACCACGGGCGCGGAAACCGGTGACGCCCTTGCCGGTCAGCGCGGCCAGGCCGGTCCGCAGCCGTTCGCCGAGTTCGGCGGCGCGGCGCTGGAACTCGCCGGTGGCCAGCAGCTCGATCACGGCCGAACCGACCGCGGCCGCCAGGGGGTTGCCGCCGAAGGTCGAGCCGTGCTGGCCGGGGCCGAGCACACCGAGCACCTCGCGGCGGGCGACGACCGCGGAGACCGGGACGATGCCGCCGCCGAGGGCCTTGCCCAGCAGGAGCACATCGGGGACGACGGACTCGTGCTCGACGGCCAGGGTCTTGCCCGTGCGGCCCAGGCCGGACTGGATCTCGTCGGCGATGAGCAGACAGCCGGCCCGGCGGGTCAGTTCGCGCACGCCGGTGAGGTAGCCGTCGTCGGGGATGAGGACGCCGGCCTCGCCCTGGATCGGCTCGATCAGCACCGCGGCCGTGGTCTCGTCCACGGCCGCCTCCAGCGCGGCCAGGTCGTTGTAGGGGACGGTGCGGAAGCCGGGCGCGAAGGGGCCGAAGCCGGCGCGGGCCTCCTCGTCGTCGGAGAAGCCCACGATGGTGGTCGTGCGGCCGTGGAAGTTGCCGCCGGCCACCACGATCGTGGCCCGGTCCGCCGGGACGCCCTTGACGTCGTACGCCCACTTGCGGGCGACCTTGATGCCGCTCTCCACCGCCTCGGCGCCGGTGTTCATCGGCAGCACCATGTCCAGGCCGGTCAGCCCGGCGAGGCCCTCGGCGAAGCCGGCGAGCCGGTCGTTGTGGAACGCGCGGGAGGTCAGGGTCAGTTGATCCAGCTGGCGGTGCGCGGCATCGATCAGGGCCGGGTGCCGGTGGCCGAAGTTCAGCGCCGAGTAGCCGGCCAGCATGTCGAGGTAGCGGCGCCCCTCGACGTCCTCGACCCAGACGCCCTCGGCGCGCGCGACCACCACGGGCAGCGGGTGGTAGTTGTGCGCCAGAACCGGGCCCTCGGCCTGGATCAGCTCCGCGGACGAACGGGGAGCGAGCACCGCGGCGGTACGGGTGGGAGCGGTCATCAGCGGATCTCCTGGGTGCAGCACTTGATGCCACCGCCGGCCTTGTGGAACTCGGACAGGTCGACGGGGACGGGGACGTAGCCCCGGTCGGTGAGCCGGCCGATGAGGCCGGTCGCCTGCGGGGCGATGAACACATGGCGGCCGTCGGAGACGGAGTTGAGCCCGAAGGCCATGGCATCGTCCCGGGTGGCGAGCACCGCACGGGGGAAGAGCCGAGCGAGCACTTCGCGGCAGCCGGGCGAGAAGGCCTCGGGGTAGTACGCGATGTTCTCCTCGTCGAGCACGAAGAGCGCGGTGTCGAGGTGGTAGAAGTGCGGGTCCACCAGCTGGAGGCTGATGGTCGGCACCCCGAAGAACTCCTGTACCTCCTGATGGGCGGCGCGCGTGGTGCGAAATCCGGTGCCGGCCAGCACATAGGGGCCCGCCGGGACCAGATCGCCCTCGCCCTCGCACACCGACTCCGGACGGTAGACGTCGAAGCCGGCGGCCTTGAACCACGTCTCGTACGCGGTGGACTCCGGCCGCCGCTGCGGAGCGTGGAAGAGCGAGCCGAAGACCCGCCCGGCCATGACGAGGGCCGAATTCGCCGCGAACACCATGTCGGGCAGTCCGGGCACCGGCACCACGGCCTCCACCGTGTGCCCGTGCGCGCGGTAGGCGCCTGTCAGCGCCTCCCACTGCCGGGCCGCCAGCACGGTGTCGACCGGCGCGTCCGTGCGCATCCAGGGGTTGATGGCGTACCGCACATCGAAATGCCGGGGCTCGCAGACCAGAAAGCGCCGCGGGCGCGCAACACGACTCGTCGACACAGAAACATCCCTCCGCTCCTGCCCTGACAGACCGTAAAGGGTTGTCACCTGGGGTGTTTCCACGGTACGGAGCCGGGGATTCCGGCAACAAGCGGCAAATGCTGCGCACTGTCGCAGGAATGCTGCGTATCAATGGCTATTTCTGCACGATATCTGCGTCACCCTGATCGAAGGGGCCCCGGGCACCCGCCTCCGGGCTGTCCGGCAGCAGGTGGGACAGCACCATGTAGCTGACCGTCTTGCGGATGAAGGGTTCGGCCCGGATGCGTTCGAGCACCTCCTCGAAGTGCTCGACATCGTTCGCCCGCACATGCAGCAGTGCGTCGGCGCCCCCGGTGACGGTCATCGCCGCGGCGATCTCCGGATGGTTGCGGACGACCTCCGCGAGACGGCGGGGCGGGGCGGCGCTGTCGCAGTACACCTCGACGTACGCCTCGGTCAGCCAGCCCAGCGCGGAGGGCCGGACGGTGGCGCTGAACCCCGTGATCACCTCGTTCTCGCGCAGCCGGTCCACCCGCCGCTTCACCGCGGTGGCCGACAGCCCGATCGCGCCGCCGATCTCCGCGAAACTCGCCCGGCCGTTGTCGATCAGCGCCGCAATGATCTTGCGGTCGAGGTCGTCGAAGGGTGCGGCCTTGTGGGTCACTGGATCTCCCGTTGCATCCGGTCCCGCTGCGTCCTGCCCGGTCCGCCCGGTGGCGGTGGCCTCACGGTAGCGATACCGGCCGCCGGGTACGTGGGTGCACGGCGCCGCCCGGGCCCCGCATGGGATCCTGGTGCGTCATGGATCTGCCGGACGGACGGTGGACGGACGTGCGGCGATGACGAGGGTGCCCCGATGAGACTCTGCTTCCTGGTGGAGGAGCAGTACCGCCACGACGGCATGCCGCTGGACGTGATCCGCCAACTCGGCGCCTGGGGCCACCAGGTGGACGTGCTGTGGCCCGGCCGTTCGCTGATCTCCCTGTCCGAGGCGATACGTGCGGGCAGCCACGACGCCTGGGTCCTCAAGACCGTCTCCGGCGGCCCGGGCCTGACCCTGCTGGAGGCGGCGGCGTCCGCCGGGCTGACGACGGTGAACGACGTCCGGGCGATCCGGGGGGTGCGCGACAAGGCGCTGGCCGCGGTGATCGCCCGCGATACGGGGCTGCCGGTCCCCGTGACGTATGCGGCGGCCCGGCCCGAGGAGTTCGCGGAGATACCCGCGGCGGAGTTCCCGCTCGTGGTCAAGCCCGCGGACGGCAGCTCCGGGCGCGCCGTCCGGCTGGTGGCGACGCCGGAACGGCTGCGGGAGCCCGCGGCGGCCGGTGCGGCCGCCCCGGACGAAAGCGGCGGCGGGCTGCTCATCGCCCAGCCCTACGTCCCCAACTCCGGTACGGACCTGAAGGTCTACAGCGTCGCCGGTGAGCTGTACGCCACCGAACGGTGCTCGCCCCTGCACCCCGCGCACGCCGTCCGCGAACGCCAGGTACCGCTGACCGCCGAGGTCGCCCGGATCGCGGCCCGGATCGGTGAGGTCTTCGGCCTCGACCTCTACGGCGTCGACATCCTGCTCGGGCCCGACGGCCCGGTGGTCGTCGACATCAATGACTTTCCCAGCTTCCGTCAGGTGCCGGACGCGGTCGCCCGGGTGTCCGCCGCGGTGCTGGAACTCGCCCGGCGCGGGGCGGGCGGGCCCGGCGCCGGACGGGCGGCGGGGCAGCCTGTGGGGGCCGCCGCGCAGCCCCCGCGCACCGTGCCGACCGTCCCGCGCCCCGTCCGGCCCGCCGCACCCATCGGCGGCGGCCGGTGAGGGTCGGTCTGCTCACCGCCGACCCCGGCCATCCGCTGCTGGCCGCGGTCACCGCGCTGCTGCCGCCGGAGCACCACGTCGTCCCCCTGGACCCGGGCACCGCCACCGCGGGCCCCGGCCTCTTCCCGCTCGCCGATGTCTATCTGCTCAAGGCGCGCACGCCGCGGGCGCTGGCGCTCGCCGCCTTCCTGGAGGAGCACGGCGCCCCGGTGCTCAACTCCGCGGCGGCGACCGCCCGCTGCCAGGACCGCGTCGCGATGGCCGAGGTGGCCCGCGCGGCCGGGCTGCCGTTCGCCGCCACCACCGCGGTGACCACGGTCGGCCGGCTCGCGGCGGCCGGGGAGCCGGCCACCCCGCTGGTGCTCAAGAGCCGGTTCAGCCGGCGCCACGACCTGGTGGCCCGCGCCGACGGCGCCGCACGGCTGCGGGAGCTGGCCGTGGACTGGGCCGAGGAGCCGGTGGTGGTCCAGGAGTTCACCGCGAACAGCGGCTGGGACCACAAGCTGTGGGTGGTCGACGGCCGGCTCTTCGCCGGGCTGCGCCGCTCGGAGCTGGCCCCGGGCGGCCGCGGACCGACCCGGTCGCTGCCGGCCGGCGAACTGCCCGCGAGCTGGCGGGCCGCCGCGCTGCGGGCCGGCGAGGTCTTCGGCCTGGACGTCTACGGCGTGGACGTCCTGGACGCCGGCGGCGGCGCCCCGCTGCTCGTGGACATCAACGCCTTCCCCGGCATCCGCGGCCAGTCCGGCGCCCCGGAGGCGCTCGCCGGACTCGCCCTGCGCACCGCGGCGACCGGCCCCACGACCACCACGGGCGAAAGAAAACTGCCAGAAGTCAGCGGCAAATAAGCCCGGTTCGGAGCGCATCGAACCGAAGCGGCGTGGAGGCGGAAGCTCCTCCTCCATAAGGCCTAAGCCGCCGATCGCCGGGGTAGCGCTGCCCCCGTCAAGGGGGGCGCGGACCCGGCGCGCCTTCCTTCCGTGCGCAGGGAACTCGCAGGGAACTCGCAGAGAACTCGCAGGGAATGCGCAGGGAAACCGAAGGAAAGCCGAAGGAAAGAGGCCAGCAACGGTGTCGCAGCAGCCATTCGAATTGCCCCCCTTCTACACGCCCCACCCGGCGCGGCTGAACCCGCATCTGGCGGCGGCCCGTACGCACTCCCGGACGTGGGCGCGCCGGATGGGAATGCTGGAGGGCTCCGGCATCTGGGAGCAGCGGGACCTCGACGCCCACGACTACGCCCTGCTGTGTGCCTACACCCACCCGGACTGCGACGCGGACGCGCTCTCGCTGGTCACCGACTGGTACGTCTGGGTCTTCTTCTTCGACGACCACTTCCTGGAGAAGTTCAAGCGGTCGCTGGACCGGGCGGGCGGCAAGGAGTACCTCGACCGGCTGCCGGCGTTCATGCCGATGGACCTGTCCACGCCCGTTCCCGAGCCGGCCAACCCCGTCGAGGCGGGACTCGCCGACCTGTGGGCGCGCACCGTGCCGCACATGTCCATGGACTGGCGGCGGCGGTTCGCCGAGAGCACCGAGCATCTGCTCAACGAATCGCTCTGGGAACTGTCCAACATCGGCATCCACCGGGTGCCCAACCCCGTCGAGTACATCGAGATGCGCCGCAAGGTCGGTGGCGCGCCCTGGTCGGCGGGCCTGGTGGAGTACGCGACCGGCGCCGAGGTCCCCGCCGCCGTCGCCGGGTCCCGGCCGCTGCGGGTGCTGCGGGACACGTTCGCCGACGCCGTCCATCTGCGCAACGACCTCTTCTCCTACCAGCGGGAGACGGAGGAGGAGGGCGAGCTGAGCAATGGCGTCCTGGTGCTGGAGACCTTCCTGCACTGCACCACCCAGGAGGCCGCGGACTCCGTCAACGACCTGATCACCTCGCGGTTGCAGCAGTTCGAGAACACCGTCGTCACCGAACTCCCCGTGCTCTTCGCCGAGCAGGGCCTGGACGCGAAGTCCTGCGCGGACGTGCTGGCGTACGCCAAGGGGCTCCAGGACTGGCAGTCCGGCGGCCACGAATGGCACCTGCGCTCCAGCCGCTACATGAACGGCGGCGGATCCGCGGCCGGCACCGCGCCCACCTGGTCGCCCTTCTCCCTCGGCGGACCGGGCACCTCGGCGGCGGACCTGCGGACCGCCCTGGCCACGGCCGCCGCGCTCCGCCTGCGCAGTACCACCCATGTGCCGCACCCCAAGGTCGGCCCGTCCCGCATCCCCGAGATCCCCATGCCGTTCACCACCACCCTCAGCCCGCATCTGGCGGGCGCCCGGGGCCGGCTCGTCGCATGGGCGCACCGGATGGGCATGCTGCGGCCGCAGCCCGGTGTGCCGCTGTCCGACGTCTGGGACGAGCCCGCGATCATCCGCCACGATCTGGCGCTGTGCGCGGCCGGCCTGCACCCCGACGCCACCCCCGACCAACTCGACCTCGGCTCCGCCTGGCTGGCCTGGGGCACCTACGCGGACGACTACTACCCGCAGGTCTTCGGGCGGCCGCGCGACCTCGCCGCCGCGAAGGTGTGCACCGCGCGGCTGTCGTCCTTCATGCCCCTCGACCTCTCGGCCCCCGCACCGGAGCCGGTCAACGCCCTCGAACGCGGGCTGGCGGACCTGTGGTCCCGTACGGCGGGCCCGATGACCACCGAGGCGCGCCGGGTGTTCCGCGAGGCCGTCGACACGATGACGGCGAGCTGGCTCTGGGAGCTGGACAACCACGTCCAGAACCGGATCCCCGACCCCGTCGACTACATCGAGATGCGCCGGGCGACCTTCGGCTCGGAGCTCACCATGAGCCTGAGCCGCCTCGGCCACGGCCGGCAGGTCCCGCCGGAGGTCTACCGCACCGGCACCCTGCGCGCACTGGAGAACGCCGCCGCCGACTTCGCCTGCCTGCTGAACGACGTCTTCTCGTACCAGAAGGAGATCGAGTACGAGGGGGAGGTCCACAACGGAATCCTGGTCGTGCAGACCTTCTTCGGCTGCGACTACCCGGCCGCGCTGCACATCGTCCATGACCTCATGACCTCGCGCATGAACGAGTTCCGGCACGTCGCCGCCCACCAACTCCCCGTTGTCTGCGACGACTTCGACCTCTCCCCGGCGGCCCGCGCGACGCTTGACGGATACGTCCACGAGCTGGAGAACTGGATGGCCGGCATCCTCACCTGGCACCAGGGCTGCCGCCGCTACCGCGAGCCCGAACTGCGCCACCCGATGGGTTCGCCGGGGTGGCTGGGCGCACCTACCGGGCTGGGCACATCGGCGGCCCGCCTCAGCCGCGCGGCTGTGGGGGTGGGGGTGGGGTAGTCCGGGGGCTGGTCGGTGGGGGCGGCGGGCCGGCGGGGGTGGGGGAGCCACGCCGGTCGGCCGCCGGACGCCTCTCGACATGTCCTGCTGCGTGGTGAATATCCCTTATGAAGTGAATATTCTGATGGGGCGTCGGGAACCCCACATGGCGACATCCCGTAAGGGCCTGACCCGGGCCGTTCGGACCGCCGCCCGTGGCTGACGAGGAGTTCCGACTGTGCGACGCATGCCCGCTTTCCTTGGCGCCCTGGCCCTCACCGGGGCGTTCGTGGCGTTCGGCCCCCATGGCGCCCAGGCCGTGACCGGCATCATCACGTACCACACCCGCCCGGAAAACCGGCCGCACGAGATCCTCGACCCGGGTGACGACCACTGCTACGGAGTGGGGGACGGCTACGGCACGGTGGACAACGACACCCCCACCGACCTCGTCCTGTACAACGGGCGTGACTGCACCGGCTCCGTGGTGACCGTGGTGCCCAGCCGCGACTGGCGCAACGCCCGCTTCGGCAGCCTCCAGCTGAGCTCGGACGGCCCCCGCGAACCGGAGCCCTCCGATGACCCCGGCCCCTCGGACCGCCCGAACCCGTCCGACACCGCCGACCCGTCCGCCCGCCCGGACCCCGCACATCGCGCCGACCCGACGGATGACGACGACCCGTCCGACAACGGGGACCCGTCCGACAGCGGGGACCCCTCTGACGCCGGCGATCCGTCTGACAACGGCGACCCCGCCGACCCCGCCGACAGCGCCGACCCGTCGGACAACCCGGAGAGCCCCGCGAACCCGGAGGACCCGGACGGCACCCGGGGGACGAACAGCGCGCAGGGCCACGGGCAGGCCCAGGGGCACGGCCGGGTCCAGGGGCACGGAAAGGCGTAAGGGCACGGGAGGGCATAGGGGCACGGGCAGGGGCGGTCGGCTGTGTGACGGGGCAGGGGTGCGCGGGCCGATGGCGCCACGGTGCCGTGCGGCCGGCGTCCCCGGCCGTGCGGCTACCGCCCCGCCGTACGGCCCAGGAACTCCCGGAAGCTCCGTGGAGGGCGGCCCGTGAGGCGTTCGACGGTGTCGGTGACGCGGTCTTCGGCGCCGTCGGCGATGGCGCGGTCCAGCCCGGCCAGCAGGGCGGCGAACTCCGGGGGCACGGTGGCGGCCAGGCGCTCCTGGAATTGTGCGGAGGTGAGGGGGCGGTGGCGCACGGGCCTGCCGGTGACCTCGGTGACGAGGGCGGCGATGTCGTCGTAGCCGAGGGCCTGGGGGCCGGTGAGTATCAGGTCGCCGGCGGGGGCCGGTTCGTCGGTGAGGGCGTGGGCGGCCACGGCGGCGATGTCGTCCGCGTCGATGAAGCCGACGCGGCCGGTGCCGGTCGCGGTCAGCAAGACGCCATCGGTGCGGATGCTCTCCGCGTGCGGATGGTCGCCGGTGAAGTTCTGCATGAACCAGGAGGGCCGCAGGACCGCCCACTCGTCGACGTAGTCCGGTAGCGCCGCATGTACCCGGCCCACCCCCGGGCCTTGGGCGGGGAGGGCGGAGGAGCTGAGGAGCACGACGCGGCGCGCACCGGCCGTACGGGCCCGTTCGAGGAACGGCAGCATGACCGCGGCCGGGTCCGGGTCGCCGACGGGCGGGACGAGATAGAGCCGGGCGGCGCCCTGCAGGGCGGCGTCGTGGGTGGCGGGATCGTGCCAGTCGAAGGACACGGCCTCGGCGCCGGCTAGTTCGGGGGCGCGCCGGGCGGCGGCCCGGACGGGGTGGCCGAGTGCGGTGAGCCGGGGCACGAGGCGGCTGCCGGTGTTGCCGGTGGCGCCGGTGACCAGGATGGTCTCGCGGGCTACATCGGTCGGGGGCGGGGTGGTGTGGGGTGGTGTTGTGTGGGTCGGTGTCGTGGGGACTGGTGTCGTGTGGGCCGGGGTGGGGTGGGCCGGGGTGGGGTGGTCGGTCATGAGGCTCCGCCAGGGTGCGGGGTGGGGTGGGGGTGCTGTGCGCCGCCCGGGGAGGGCCGGGTCTTCGCTGCCTCCATGGAGGCCGGTATGCCCAGCGGGTTCCAGTAGTCGCGGTAGCGGGTGATGCGCCCGCCGGCGGCCGTCATCACGACGACGTAGTCCATCTCGTACGGTGCGCCGGTCGCCACGATCCGGCCGGTGGCGCGCATCTCGACGACGATGGTGTCCGGGCGCCCGGTCCGGTGGATCTCGACGTGGGGGAAGGCGTGGAGATCGATGTGATCGGGATAGTCCCGCAGATACGCGGCGATCGCCGCCCTGCCGTCCAGCCGCTTCGGATAGCCGTCCGGGGCGAAGGGGAACTCGAAGACGACATGGTCGTCGCACAGGGCCACCCAGCCGTCGATGTCCTTGTCCAGGAGCAGCCGCAGCCCGTGACGGTAGAGATCCGGCGGGGAGGTGTCCGGCGGGGAGGTGTCCGGCGGGGCCGCCGTGGGTGGCGCCGGCGCTCGGGATGCGGTGGGTGTCGTGTGGTCCTGGTGGGCGGCGTCGTTCATGGGGGTGCCTCGCCTCTACACTGACGGGAATGCAATGCGGACCAGCAGTCCGCTTGCCGTTGTCGAAACTATACGGACTGCCGGTCCGTTTCGTAAAGGGGAGGTCGGGAGGTCGTCATGGCCGAACGCAAGGCGCGCGCGGACGCGCTCCGCAACCGTGAGGCCGTCCTGACGGCGGCCGATGAGCTCTTCGCCCGCAGCGCCAGCCCCCGGAGCGTGTCGATGGACGACATCGCGGCGGCGGCCGGCGTCGGCAAGGGCACCCTCTTCCGCCGCTTCGGCGATCGCACCGGTCTGATCCGGGCGGTGTTCGAGGCGCGGATCGAGCCGCTGCGGCATGCCGTGGAGGAGGGGCCGGCGCCGCTCGGCCCGTCGGCCGCACCGCGTGACCGGGTGCCGGCGCTGCTCGACGCCCTCCTGCGCTTCAAGCTCGACCACCGTCATCTCTCCCTCGCCCTGGAGGAGGCCGGCAGCGGCAGCCCGTACGAGGGGGCGTCCTACGCGTGGTGGCACGGCGTGCTGCGGGAAACGCTGGAGCGGCTGCCGGATGTGGTGGACGGTGCGGCGGACGCTGAGGGGGGCGGTGAGGGGGGCGGTGAGAGCGACGGCGCGGAGAAGGGTGCGGGCGGGGGTGCGGTGGCCGGCCGCGCGGAGGACTGCGACTTCATGGCGCATGCCCTGCTGGCCGCCACCCGCGCCGATCTGGTCGAGTACCTCGCCGGCCAGGGCGGGTTGACGCCCGCGCGGATGCGGGCCCGGCTGGCCGCTTACGTGAGCCGGGTACTCGGCGGAGGGGCACTCGGTGGAGGGCGGGCGGCCTGACGCGGTCCTCCCCGTCCCGAAGTGGTCCTCCCGCCCTGCGGTCATCCCCGGGCGGGGTGGCCGGCCCAGCTGGTCAGCGCGTGGTTCCGCTCGGTGCGGCGGGCGGATACCGACGTGGTCGGTGGCCCAGGCGATATGGCCGTCGGGGCGGACGAGGATCTCCCGCACCCCGTCGAGGTCGGTGCGGTGGTCGTGCCGGGTGACGGTGGGGGGCCCGCGCCTCCCAGCCGCGGCGTACGGCCCGTTCCAGGTCCTCGTCGTCGCCCGCGAGGTCCAGCAGGACGAACCGGGCGGGCGGCAACAACGCTCCGCCCCGCGTCGCCGCCGCACCTGCCACCGTCCGGGCGATGTCGGGCATCCGCCGTCCTGCCAGGGGATCGCCGGAAGGCGGCCGGTAGGCCGGTGGGCCGTTGGGCCTGCGAGCGGACGGCCGACTGAAGCAACGGTGGGCCCGCGGAGGGACGTTGGTCGTGCTCCGGTCTGCCGGACAGCCACGGTGGCCCGCTTCGGCAGGGCGGCCCGCGCGGCAGGGCATCCCGCCCCGGCAGTGCATCCGGCCCCGGCAGGGCATCCCGCCCCGGTAGGGTGCGCGCCCTACCGCTGCACTCGCAGGAGAGCCGCGTCAGCCGGGCGGCATCAGCCCGGACAGCGTCGTCTCCACCAGGCCGCGGGCGTACGACGCGTCCAGCGGGCCCGGCCGGAACACCAGCCGGTACATCATCGGCGCCACGATGTGGTCCATGACCACTTCGGCGTCCGGGGCCTGTTCGCCCCGGTCGGCCGCGCGGGCGAGGATGACGCCCACCTGCTCGGCGGCGTAGGCCGAGCACTGACCCGCATGGCTGCCGTCCGGATCACCGGCGAGCGCGTCACGGATGTAGGCACGGCCCGGGGGCGAGGCCATCTCCTCCAGGAACTGCTCGGCCCAGGCCTCCAGATCGGTGCGCAGCGCTCCGTGATCGGTGGGCTCCGTCTCCGGGCGGAGGCGCTCGACGGCCACGTCGGACAGCAGCTCCTGGAGGTCTCCCCACCGGCGGTAGATCGTCGACGGGGTGACGCCGGCGCGGGCGGCGATCAGGGGAACGGTCAGCGCGGCACGGCCCTGTTCGGCCTCGAGGGCACGCACGGCTGCGTGCACCGATTCCTGGACGCGGGCGCTGCGCCCCCCGGGGCGGGACATCGGCCTGGGGCTCATGGCTCCACCTTACGGCTTAAGGCGAAGGAGTTGCTTCAAGGGGGGCGGGGGCGGCCAGGGAGTGACGGTGGAGACCCGCAGCTCGGGCTCCCCGGTCCGCACCGCGGCACCCACCCCGAGGTGCGGACCGGGGTAACCACCGCCGAAGCGCGGACGGGGCTACCCACTACCGGCGTGCGGGCCCTGGCACCCACCGCCGGGACCGTGTCTGCCGGGCGCGTGTGCGGGCGCATCAGGCGGCCACCGGAACCGGTCGGCCGACGCTGCCGGATGCGGCCTCGTAGGCGCGGCCCACCCGCAGTACCGTGGCCTCGTCGAAGGGCCGGCCCATCAGCTGGAGACCGGCCGGCAGCCCCGTGCCGTCCGGGCTGACGGGCAGGGACAGCGCGGGGATACCGGTGATGTTGGCGGGTGCGCAGAGCCTGACGTAGGCGTCGGAGACGGACTCCACCGAGCCGTCCGGCCACTGCACCGTCTCCTGTCCGGCCCTGACGGCGGGTATCGGCACGCTGGGGGCGGCGACCACATCGACCTGCTGGAACAGCTCGGCCCAGGCCTCGCGCATCAGGGCGCGGGAGCGCTGGGCGCGCAGATGGTCGCCCGCCGGGACGAGCGCGCCGGCCTCCAGCAGGACCCGGACGTCCTCGCCGTAGCGCTCCGGTACCGAGCGCAGCGTCCGCTCATGGGCGGCGGTCGCCTCGGGCACCATGAGCCCCCACTGGGTCGCCTGGAGGTAGCGGACCATCGGGATGTCGATGTCCACGAGTTCGGCTCCCTGCGCCCGCAGTTGGTCGATGGCCGCCCGCACCGAGGCCTCCACGCCGGGGTCCACGCGCTCGAAGTAGTGCTGACGGGGGATGCCTATGCGCAGCCCCGTCAGATCGGTGCTTTCGGGGGACAGGAAGTGCGCCGAGCGAGCCGCCGAAGCGCCGGCGCGGACGGCGGGGCCCGTGGTGTCCGCCGGGCCCGGGTCGCCGGGTGGGCCCTGGCGGCCGAGCAGGGCGGTGAGCACGAGGGCGGCGTCCTCGACCGTGCGGGTCAGCGGGCCGACGTGGTCCAGCGACCACGACAGCGAGGTCACACCCCGCAGCGGCAGCAGACCATAGGTGGGCTTGAGGCCCACCACGCCGTTCAGCGCCGCGGGGACCCGGATGGAGCCGCCGGTGTCCGTGCCGAGGGCGAAGGTGGCGGTTCCCGCGGCCACGGCGACGGCCGAACCGCCGCTCGATCCGCCGGCGACGCGGGTGTGGTCCCGTGCGTTGCGGGTCTGCGGTGTCGTGAGGCCGTAGCCGGATTCATGGGTGTGGGTCTTGCCCACCAGGACGGCACCGGCAGCCGAGAGCCGGGCGGCCACGGCGCTGTCCGTGGCCGGGGGGTGCGGCGCGCCGACTCGCGAACTGGCTGTCGTGGGAAGCCCGTTGGCGTCGATGAGGTCCTTCAGCCCGAACGGGATGCCGTGCAGGGGGCCGCGGTGCCGGCCCGCCACGATCTCCCGTTCCGCCCGCAGGGCCGACCGGCGCGCGGAGTCCGCGGCGAGGGTGACATACGCCCCCAGGCGGTCCTCCACCGCGCCGATCCGGCCGAGCACCGACTCGGTCAGTTCCACGGGGGAGAGCTCTCCCGCCTGGATGGCGGCGGCCGCGGCGGCCAGCGTCAACTCATACGGAAGCACGGGAGGTTCCTCCTGCCTGGTAGAGGGGAGCGGGCGGCGTCTGCCCGAGGTCCAGCTCGCGCAGGACGCCGAGGACGGAGTGGATGTGGTTCGCCGTGGCGGTCACGGCGGCGAGGCGGTCGTCCATCAGGGGGAGTCCGGCGCGGAGCGCCCAGCGGGCGCCTTCCTGCGGGGTGAGTTCTGCGGCGGTCATGCCCAGCCTTTCGGTCGGAGAGGCGGAGAGGCGGAGAGTTGGAGAATCGGAGAGTTGGAGAGGTGTCAGGGCAGGGAGCGGGGCGGCGGTAGTAGCGTCGGTCATCGCAAAAGCTAACTCTTTGCTTTAGTTCACCATAGGCGCTGGTGCGACTTAACGCAAAGGGTTTGCTTTTGCCTGTGGATGGAGAGGTCGGCCCGCCGGCCGCGGCGACTGGCTCAGCGCGACAGGAACTGCTGGCATTGGTACGGCCCGGCCCGTCCGTCCGCGCCGACGACGGTCACCTGCACCTTGTCCGGGCGGGTGCCGTGCAGCAGCACCTCTGCCCGGGCGACGGTGCAGACCAGTTGGCCCGTGCTCTGGTCCTGCGGGGAGCCGGCATAGTGGCCCGGGGCGTTGATGGTGACGTTGCCGCGGCGGGAGGTGGCGCTGAACGCCTGGTCCCGGGTGACCAGATTGGCCAGCCCGGCGGCGCGCTCCTCGGCGGTCGGGCCCGCCAGCAACAGCTTGAAGGCGGCGTTGAGGTCGGTGATCCTGGCATCGGGCCGGGACACCCCGCGGGGGCCGCTGTCGGAGGCGAAGTAGACCCGCATGCCCTGGGAGATCCCGGTGGGAGCCGCGCCGCCGTCCGTGACACCCGTGGGGCGGATACCGCATCCCGTGGCGGAGACGGCGAGCAGGCAGCAGACGGCGAGGGCGCGGGGGCGCGTCATGAGGCGGAGTCCGTACGGAGAGGGAGACGGAGGGTGAAGACCGCGCCGACGCCGGGCGCCGGGGGCGCGATCTCGATGGTGCCGCCGTGCAGACGGGCGTTCTCCAGCGCGATGGCCATCCCCAGGCCGCTGCCCTCGGAGCGGGCGCGGGCGCTGTCGGCCTTGTAGAAACGGTCGAAGACA
This sequence comes from Streptomyces sp. NBC_01454, assembly GCF_036227565.1. Taxonomy (NCBI): domain Bacteria; kingdom Bacillati; phylum Actinomycetota; class Actinomycetes; order Kitasatosporales; family Streptomycetaceae; genus Streptomyces; species Streptomyces sp. NBC_01454. Next base: position 3,804,804 of record NZ_CP109460.1, on the reverse strand, counting down.
TGGCGGGCGGTCTCGGGGGCCAGCCCCGGGCCGTGGTCGGCGACGGCGACGGTCAGCCAGTCCTCGGCCGCCCGCACGGTGAGGGTCACCGGGGGCGCGCCGTGCCGCAGGGCGTTGCCGACGAGGTTGGCGACGATGACATCCAGACGTCGGCGGTCGGCCCGCGCCCGTATGCCCGGCGGCAGATCGGCCTCGACCCGATCGCTCCAGCCACGGGCCGCCAGCGTGGCGCGCACCGCCTCGGCCAGATCCAGTTCGTGCACGGTGAGTGCCACGGCCCGGGCGTCGAAGCGGGATATCTCGATGAGGTCGTCGACGAGCCGGGCGAGCTTGGCGGTCTCGGCGCTGACCGTACGGGCGGCGTGTGCGGTGTCCGGGGTGAGCTGGTCGGCGTCCTCCTCCAGGACGCTGGAGACCATGGTCATGGCGGCGAGCGGGGTACGCAGCTCATGGGAGACATCGGCGACGAAGCGCCGGGCCAGGGCCTCCTGTTCCCGCAGCTCGCCGACGCTGTGTTCCAGCGCGCCGGCCGTCTCGTTGAAGGTGTGGGCCAGCTCGGCCAGTTCGTCCCGCCCCTTCTCCTCGACCCGGATGGTCAGCTCGCCGGTGGCCAGCCGGCGGGTGGCCCGCGCCAGTCTGCGCACCGGCCGCAGCGCCGTACGGGCCGCGAGCAGGGCGAGCACGGCGGACAGCAGCACCACGGGCACCAGGCCGCCCTGCACGCTGCGCACCAGCTCGGCGGTGTCGCGTTCCTCCTCCGCCAGGGAGACGACCGCGTAGACCTCCACCCCGGAGGGCCGGGCCGCGCTGCCGTGACGAGCCGGTGCGTCGAGGCCGACCGGGGCGCCGAGGGCCAGCCAGGGCTGCCCGCCCTGTTCCACCCGCTGGATCGAGACCCTCGAGTGGCTGCGCACGGCCGCGCGGAGTGCGGGAGTGAGGCGGGTGCGGTCGGCGGACGGGGCGGAGACGGCGGTGATCTCGCGGTACCGGGCGACGACCAGCGAGCCGCGCAATCCGGACGACACCTCGTCGGCGAACCGGGCCAGGGACCGGGGATCGGCGGGGACGTCGAGCTCCGGCGACAGCCGCTCGACGCTGTTGCGGAAGTCGTCGACGGCGGCGCTCTGGGCCCGTTTGAGCACCGCCTCACGCGATTCCCGGTAGGCCAGCGCGGTCGCGGTGACCGCGCTGATCAGGGCGACCACGACGACGGTGACGATGAGCCGGCCGCGCAGGCCGCCGATGCGCGGCAGCCGCACACGGGCCGACGCGGCCCGCCGGCCGCCCGTCTTCGCGGCAGGCTCCGGTGTGGTGCTGTCCCCGGGGCTGGTCCTGGTGGCCCTCGTCATCGCATGCTCACAGCGGTCCGAAGCGATAGCCGAAGCCGCGCACGGTCTGGATGTAGCGGGGCTTGGCGGGGACGTCCTCCAGCTTGGCGCGCAGCCGGCCGACCGCCGCGTCCACCAGCCGGGAGTCGCCCAGGAAGTCGTGCTCCCAGACGAGTTCGAGGAGCTGTTCGCGGCTGAAGACGCGGCCGGGGGCGGCGGACAGTTCCAGCAGCAGCCGCAGCTCGGTGGGCGGGAGGGGGACGGGCGCGTCGTGCTTGGTGACCGTCAGACCGGCCCGGTCGATGACCAGCCCGGCGAAGTCGTCGCTGTCGGTGCGGGCGGCCGGCCCGGCCCGCCGGAGCGCCGCCCGGATCCGGGCCTCCAGCACCCGGCCGGTGATCGGCTTGACCACGTAATCGTCGGCGCCCGCCTCCAGCCCGCTGACCACGTCCAGATCGTCACCGCGCGAGGTGAGCATGATGATCGGCAGCTGGCTCCGGGCACGGATGCGCCGGCAGACCTCGAAGCCGTCGATGCCCGGCAGCATCAGATCGACCACCGCGATCTCGATGCCGCCGCCGCGCGGCCGGGACAGCAGCGTCAGCCCTTCCTCGCCGGTGGCGACGGCGTCGACCACGTGGCCGTGCCGGCGCAGCACCAGCTCCATTCCGTCCCGCACGGACGTGTCGTCCTCGACCAGCAGTACATGAGGCATGTGGCCGAGTATGGGCGACGTCCGCGCAGCTCAGGAGTTATCCACAGGGCGGGGGTGCGGTCCGGTGGCATTGTTACGTTCCCATCATGCGGCCATGGAACGACCACCAACTATCGGCCCGAAATTAGCCGCATGACCCCGCAGACATCCCCCCGCTCCCGAGCCGCGCGCCTCGCGCTGCTGATCGCCGTACCCGCCCTCGCCCTGACCACCGCCTGTGGCGGCACCCAGTCGTCGGACGAGGGCGTCGCCTCCGTCAGCAACGCGCCCTCGACCGACCGGAGCCAGGACGGCTCCGGCTCGTCGAGCTCCGCGGACCGGGGAAAGAGCGCCTTCTACGACGCACAGATGAAGTACGTCCAGTGCATGCGCAAGAACGTCGACAAGGACTTCCCCGACCCCAAGCTGAGCGGCTATCTCGACTGGACGAAGATCAACGAACTCCAGCAGAAGCCGGGCAACGAGGAGATCGCCAAGGGCGGTAAGGGCGGCGTCTGCACCGGCGACATGCTCAAGGCATCGAGGGAGGAGCCGCGCCGCGACGTCCAGAAGGAATACGAGTCGATGCTCGCGCACGCCAAGTGCATGCGCACCCATGGCGTCTCCAAGTTCACCAACCCGCAGCTCCAGGACGGCAATGTCATCCCGGGCGGGGACCCGAACCCCTCCTCGCCCGAGGTCTCCCCCGACTCGCCCGCGTACCAGCAGGCCCGCCAGGCGTGCAAGGACAAGCTCCTCGACGGACTGGACGGCATGCAGTGAGCAATCCCGCGAAGCGCCGCCGGGGCCTGATCGCCCTGGTCGCCGCGGTCACCGCGACCGGGGTGATCGCAGGCGTCATGCTCCTCACTCACAACGGCAACGACGCCGCGGCCGACGGCCGGCGCGCCAAGGGGCCGGCCACCACGACCGAGATCACCCGCACCGATCTGGCGGTGAGCAAGACCGTCGACGGACATCTCGACTACGCACAGCGCCGCGCGGTGAAGTCCCCCGTGGAGGGCACGGTCACCAAGGCCGCCCGGCCGGGGAGGACCGTGTCGCTCGGCCAGCCGCTGTACGAGCGTGACGCCCGGCCGGTGGTCCTCCTCTACGGCGCGACCCCGATGTTCCGCGCGATGAAGGTGGGCGACCGCGGTCCGGACGTCCTCCAACTGGAGCGCAACCTCCGTGACCTGGGCTTCGGCTCCCGGCTGTATGTGGACGTCCGCTATGACGCGGCGACCGAGGCCGCCGTCAAGGCGTGGCAGAAGTCCCTCGGCGTGATCGACGCGAACGGCCGGGTCGGTAAGGGGGACATCGTCTTCCAGCGCGGCCCGGTACGCGTGGTGGCCGCCGAAGCCGCCCTCTCCGACACGGTCGGCCCCTCCGACACGGTCCTGACGGTCGCCTCCACCAAGCCCGTCGTCCGGGCCTCGCTCGATGCCGCCGACCGGGCGCTGGCCACCAACGGCACCAAGGTGGAGGTCGCCATGCCCAGCGGAGGCACCCGGCAGGGGAAGGTCAGCGGCCTGGCCTCGCCCGAGAGCGCGCACTCCGGCGAGGGCGCGGCCGGCGGCGGTTCCGATGCCCCCTCCGCGGGCGAGGACGTCGAGGTCGAGGTCACGCTCGACGGCGGCGCCAAGCCCGGGCAGAAGGACCAGCAGGGCACCCTGAGCGTGAAGTTCGTCAGCGAAAGCCGCAAGAACGTGCTGACGGTTCCGGTCGACGCGGTCGTCGCGCTGCGCGAGGGCGGCTACGGCCTGGAGGTGGTCCAGGGCGCCACGTCCCACATGGTGCCGGTCACCACCGGTCTGTCGGCCGACGGCCGGATCGAGGTCAGCGGACCGGGACTGGCCGAGGGCATGAAGGTCGGAGCGGCCGAGCAATGACCCCAGCCGTGATCGAACTGCGGGCGGCCACGAAGTCCTATCCGGGCGGGGTCCACGCCCTGCGAGGCGTGGACCTGCGGGTGGCGCGGGGCGAACTGCTCGCCATCGTCGGCCCGTCCGGCTCCGGCAAATCCACCCTCCTCAACCTCCTCGGCACCCTCGACCGGGCCACCTCGGGCGAGGTCCGGGTGGCCGGGCACGACGTGAGCCGGCTGTCCGACGCCCAGCTCTCCGCACTCCGCGCCCGCCACATCGGCTTCGTCTTCCAGCACTTCCACCTCGCCCCCGGCCGCACCGCCCAGGACAACGTCGCCGACGGCCTGCTCTACGACGGGACGGGGCTGCGCGAGCGCCGCTCGCGCGCCCGCACGGCCCTGGAAGAGGTGGGGCTCGGCCACCGCACCGGCCACCTCGCCCATCAGCTCTCCGGCGGCGAGAAGCAGCGGGTGGCCATCGCCCGTGCGCTGGTCGGCGAGCCCGATCTGCTGCTCGCCGACGAGCCGACCGGCGCACTGGACTCCGCCTCCGGCGCACGGGTCATGCACCTCCTCCGCGCGCTGCATGCGGCAGGACGGACCGTCTGCGTCATCACCCACGACCACGAGATCGCCGAGTCGCTGCCCCGCCGGATCCGCTTCCGGGACGGCGAGATCGTCGACGACTCCGGTGCCGCTGTCGCCACCGGCTCCCCTCCGGAGCGGGCTCCCCTACCCGGCTCCCCGTCGGAGCACACCGAGGAGGTGACCCCATGAGCGGCCCCACACTGCGGGCGGCCCGGCTCTCCCCGGCCGATGTGCTGCGGGTCGGCGCCGAGGGCCTGCGCAGCCGCCGCACCCGCGTCGTCCTGTCCGCCCTCGGCATCGCGATCGGCATCGCCACCATGGTCGCCGTCGTCGGACTGTCCACCTCCAGCCGCGCCGACCTGCTCGCCCGCCTGGACCGGCTGGGCACCAATCTGCTCACCGCGGAGGCGGGCAAAGACGCCCTCGGCCAGGACGTGAAGCTCCCCAAGAGCGCCGTGGCGATGGTCCAGCGGATCGGCCCCGTCGAACACGCCACCGCCACCGGCGCGGTCAACGCCCGGGTGCGGCGCAGCGACGTCGTACCGGAGGAGCTGGCCTCGGGGGTCACGGTCCAGGCCGCCCGCCCCGACCTGCTCACGGCCCTCAACGCCCGTACGAGCCAGGGGAGCTGGCTCAACCGTGCCAGTGAACGACTGCCCACCGTCGTGCTCGGTTCGGTGGCCGCGGACCGCCTCGGGGTGACCGCGCCCGGCGCGAAGATCCTGCTCAACGACCGGTGGTACGTCGTCACCGGCCTCCTCGCCCCCGTCGAGCTGGTGCCCACCCTGGACCGCGTCGCGCTGGTCGGATACCCCTCCGCCGAACGCTACTTGGGTTTCGACGGCCATCCCACCACGCTCTTCGAGCGCTCCACGGATGCCTCGGTGGAGGCGGTCCGGGGGGTCCTGGCCCGCACGGTCAACCCGGGCGACGAGGGCTCGGTGAAGGTCTCGCGCCCCTCCGACGCGCTGGCCGCCAAGGCCGCCACCGACAAGGGGCTGACGACGCTGATGCTGGGGCTGGGCGCGGTGGCGCTGCTCGTCGGCGGCGTGGGCGTGGCCAACACCATGGTGATCTCGGTGCTGGAGCGCCGCCAGGAGATCGGCCTGCGCCGCGCCCTCGGGGCGACCAGAGGCTCGATCCGCCTCCAGTTCCTCACCGAGTCCCTGCTGTTGTCGGCGCTCGGCGGGCTGGTGGGCGCGGCCCTCGGCGCCGCCGCCACGGTCGCCTTCGCCCGCGCCCAGGGGTGGACCGCGGTCGTACCCCCCTGGTCCCTGGCGGGCGGACTCGGCGCCACCCTGCTGATCGGCGTCATCGCCGGCCTCTATCCGGCCATCCGCGCCTCCCGCCTCCACCCGACGGTGGCACTCAGCGCAACCTGACCCCTGCCGGGGACCCCCGCGGCGCCGCTCCCGCCCATCCGTCAGCGGCGCCGCGGAGGGGTTCGCCGGGATGGTGGGGGAGCACGGCGGACCCGGCTCCCCGTGCACAGCGACGGGTGAGGTGCGGTGACTGACGGTGCACGGCGCCGCTGCTGTCGGCGCCGTGACTGACGGTATGCCGCGCGGAACGCTGTGCGAGAAGCCGCCCGGCAAGTCCGGCGGAACCGGGCGGCACGGCCGGATGCGACACCGCCACCACCCCCCGCCCCGCCAGGCCGAACGGCAGCCGTCCGCGCCCCGACCAGCCCCGACTTCCCTCAACTGACCACTCGTGACCGGGTGAAATTCCGGTCGCCGGGCCCCTCCGCCCCCTCCGGCAGCTGCCGTCGAGGGGGGTAAATCGGTATCCGGAGAGCAACCGCCCAACACTCTTCGTCACGTTTGAGAAGAATATTGGCTTATGTCTGAATTTTCACGCAAATTTCCTTGTTGGACGCAGGTGAGCGTCGTAGCTTGGGAGTTGTCGTAGCCGGTATCGGTTCGACAACAAGGAACACTCTATGAGGAGGCGAAGATGAGCTTCCGTAAGGTCTTCCCGAGAAGGCGCAGGCGCGACCATGACCGCCGTGACCACGGCCGCGGGTACGACGACTGCGGGCGCGGACGCCGCAGGCGGAACGGACGAGACCGGGACCGCGAGCGCGGTTACTGACGCAAACCCCTGAGTTCGAGGCTGGCTCGCGTACCGCGCGGGTCCGCCTCGTCTGTTAGGGGGCCGTGCCACGTGGTCCCGGTCAACAGCCGAAGCAGCAGCGACGAGATGAGTCGCGACCATGCACCTGCGCAGCTCACGCCGGCGCCGAGAGCGCCTCGAAGCGCCTCAACGAGGTGCGGAACCACCACCCGTTGGACGGGGTTCCCCCCTGCCGGACAGGGATCCTGACGACTACGGAGACCGTGCCGACTCCGGTCTCCCGGGGGCCGATACACGGACACGGGGGCGACGGTCCTCGGACACGGACAACGTGTTCCACAGCCTCGTCGTCGACACCTCGATCCGTACCCGGCGGGTGGGCTTCAAGGAGGCCGTACGCCGCTTCTGGCCGCTGACCCGCGGCGACCGGCGCTGGATCGTCCTGGTCTGTCTGAGCGCCATCGTGGCCGCGCTGGCGGAGACCGCGGCCATCCTGCTCTTCGCCGAACTCACCGACAACGCCCTGCAGAAGGGCTCGGTCAGCGCCTTCTGGGGGCCCGCCGGACTGTGGCTCGCGGTGGCCGTCGCCGGCGCGATCGTGGGATATCTGGGCAACTCGCTCGCCGCCTGGACGGCCGAACGCTTCGTGATGCGGCTCAGGGCACGGCTCTTCGCACATCTGCAGAAGCTGCCGCCGCACTTCTTCCAGCGCAACCGCCGGGGTGACCTGGTCGAGCGGATGACCGGCGATGTGGACGCCATCGAGCAACTGGTGGTCACCGGTCTCGTCCAGGCGGTCTCGGCCGGCTTCGCCGTCCTTTTCTATGCCGGTGCCGCGCTCTGGCTGCGCTGGGACCTGGCGCTCGCCACCTTCGCCCTCGCCCCGCTGTTCCTGATCGCCGCCAGCCGTTTCACCAGCCGGGTCAAGGAGGTGTCCCGCCGCGAACGCGTCGCGGACGGCGCGATCACCTCCGTCGTGGAGGAGGGGCTGGTCAACGTCGTCCTGACGCAGGCCTACAACCGGCAGCGCGACGAACAGGCACGGCTCCGCCGGGAGGCGCGCCGCTGGCTGCGGGCCTCGGTGACCAGCGCCCGCCTCAACGAGCTGTACGGGCAGCTGGTCGAGGTCCTCGAAACATTCTGTGTCCTCGCGATCATCGGCCTGGGCGCCTGGGAGATCTCCGCCGGGCGGATGACACTGGGCCAGCTCCTGGCCTTCGCCGCCTTCATCGGCTACCTCTACCCGCCGATCCGCGGACTGGGCCAGCTCGGACTGACGGTCACCGAGGCGACCGCCGGAGCCGAGCGGCTGCTGGAGATCCTCGACGCCCGGCCCGCCGTCACCGACCCGGAGCCCTCCGCCGTCGTGCCGGCGCCGAAGCGCGCGGTCGGCGCGGTCGAGGCCTGCCGGGTCGGCTTCCGCTACCCCGGCAACAAGGACGAAGCCCTCCACGACTTCTCGTTCACCGCGGTACCCGGGGAACTCGTGTGCATCACCGGCCCCAGCGGCGCCGGGAAGTCCACCCTGGCCGCCCTGCTCCTGCGGTTCTACGACCCGGACACCGGCAGCATCCGGCTCGACGGCATCCCCCTGAACCGGCTGCCCCTCGCCCAGATACGCAGCAACATCACCCTGCTGCCCCAGGAGACCCTCGTGCTGCACGACACCGTGGAGGAGAACATCGCCTGCGGGCGCGACGTCACCCACCACGACGTCATCCGCGCCGCCCGGGCCGCCGACGCCCACACCTTCATCACCGCCCTCCCCGACGGCTACGAGACCGTCATCGCCCCCGGCACCTCCCGGCTCTCCGGCGGTCAGCTGCAGCGCATCGCCATCGCCCGCGCCATGCTGCGCAACGCGCCCGTACTCCTCCTCGACGAGCCCACCACCGGCCTGGACACCCTCGCCGCCCAGCGCATCCTCGGGCCGCTGCGGCGCCTCGCCGAAGGCCGCACCACCCTCGTGATCACGCACGATCTGGCCCTTGCTGCGGACGCCGACCGCATCCTGGTCCTGGACAAGGGGCGCCTGGTGGAATCCGGCACCCACGCTCAACTCCTCGCCCAACGCGGCCTGTACGCCACGCTGTTCCACACCCGCCCCCCGCACCACAACGGCACCGTGCACGCCTCACCCACCGTCCGGCCCCTCACCGACGGCGACCGACGGGCCGGGTGACGGGCGGGCAGGGGGACGGCCGGGCCGGGTGACGGACGCTGACGCGTGTCTCCGCCGGAGGAGAGCCGGTGCCTGCCACCCCCGGAGACCCGGCGCCTGCCACCGCAGGAGATGACGCCCCGCGCCGGGACCCGCGGGCACCACCCCCTCCGTCACCCGTGGTACACGGGGTGACACACAGCGCGTCGGTCCCGTCAGGCCCGCCTCCCGGGCCCAAGATGGTCCCGTGAACCAGGAGCGCGCGTGACGAGGCCGGCCGCAGCCGGGAGTGACAGCGCCGCCGGAGCCCGCCACCTTCGCCGGGCGGTCGGGTTCTGGGGGCTGATGTTCATCTCCCTGGGATCGATCATCGGCTCCGGCTGGCTGCTGGGTGCCCTCACCACCGCCGTCATCGCCGGACCGGCGTCACTGGTCTCCTGGGTGCTCGCCTCGGCGATGCTCGCCGTGCTCGCGCTGGCCCACGCGGAGCTGGGCGCCACCTACCCGATTGCGGGCGGCACCGCCCGATTCCCCTTCTTCGCCTTCGGCCCGCTGGTGGGCTTCACGGCGGGCTGGATGTCCTGGCTGCGGTCGGTCCTGATCTCGCCGATCGAAGTCGAGGCCACGCTCTCCTACCTGGACCGCATCGGCTGGGTCCGCGACCGGGTGCAGATGCTGCACCCGAACGGCACCCTCACCGCCGCGGGCCTGGTCATCGGCACCTGCTTCATGCTGCTGTTCACCGTCATCAACGTCCTCGGCGTCCGACTGCTGTCCGGGATCAACTCGGTCACCGCCGTGGTGAAGACCGCGGTACCGCTGCTGACCGTGGTGGTGCTGATGACGCTGTCCTTCCACGGCTCGAACTTCACCGCGGGCGGCGGCTTCGCACCGCACGGGGCGCACGGCGTCTTCGCGGCGCTGCCCGCTGGAGTGGTGTTCGCGCTGCTGGGTTTCGAGCAGGCCATCCAACTCGCCGGTGAGGCACGCGATCCACAGCGCGACGTCTCCCGCGCGGTGATCGTGGCCATGGCGATCGGCACCGGGCTCTACCTCCTGCTGCAGGTCGCCTTCATCGCCGCCCTGGACCCCAGCGTCCTCACCCACAGCTGGGACAACCCGGTGGGCAAGGGCAACTTCGGCCCCTACGCCACCCTCGCCACCGCCATCGGGGCCGGCTGGCTGGCGACCATCCTCTACGTCGACGCCGTGATCTCCCCGGCGGGCACCGGCCTGGTCTACATGGCCGGCGCCGCCCGGCTCACGTACGCCATGGGCCGCGAGCGGGTCCTGCCCCGGCCCCTCACCCAGCTCGGCCGCAGCCGCGTGCCCGTCGTCTCGACGCTCCTGGCCTTCGTGGTCGGCGAGCTGGCCTTCCTGCCCTTCCCCAGCTGGCAGGCCCTGGTCGGCCTGGTCACCTCGGCTGCGGCGATCATGTACGCCTTCGCGCCGGTGTCCCTGCACGCGCTGCGCGCACGCGACGGCGGCCGCCACCGCCCCTACCGCCTGCCCCGCGGCTCCGTCATGGCCCCCGCAGGGTTCGTCTTCGCCAACTTGATTTTCTACTGGTCCGGTTACGAGGCGGACTGGAAACTCGGCCTCGCCGCCCTGCTCGGCTTCGCCGTCCTCGCCCTCACCCGCCGCGGCATCCCGGTGGCCGAACGCAGCGGCCTGCGCGCCAGATCGGCCGTCTGGATCTGGCCCTGGCTGGGCGGCATGGTCCTCATCGGCCGCTTGGGACGCTACGGCGGCATCCGCGCCCTGCCGGCCTGGTGGGACCTGATCATCGTGATCGTCTTCAGCCTCGTCATCTTCTACACCGCCGTGCGTCTCGCGATGCCGCCCGAGGCGGTGGACGCAGCCGTCACACGCGAGGAGGAGGGCGAGTCGGTACCCTCATCGACCACTTCCGGACGCTGAGGGGCCGGTCTCAGGACTTGTAGCGGCTCTCGATCTCCTTCATCACTTCGCACACGATGTCCGTCTCCTGCTGGATGTCGGACAGCCGCTGCCGGCGGTCCTCCTCCGTCAGGTACGCGTCGAAGTCCCGTTCCGCCCGCGCCACACTCTCGTCGGTCCACTCCTTGCACGCGTCGCAGGCCGCCTCGACCCAGTCGTGCTGGAGCTCGATCTCCCTGTTCACTCCCCGCATCCCGGCCCGGAGATCGCCCAGCGGGACGACGAGCCGCGAGAAGTGATGGAACGAGCGCTGGAGGAGATGCAGCCGGCCCGCATCCGTCAGGGCGGCTATTCGCTTACTCCGGTTCAATTCCGAGGAGGGGACGGTGGCGAGCTTGGAGAAGTCGGCGACATGTGTACCGCCGCGCACCTCACGGTTGCGCAAGTTGGCGAGCGGCATCACCGAATACCGGCTTTTCCAATGACGATCCCATGCGTCGTCACCGTCCAGTACCTTTTTGCCGCTGAACTCCTCGACGGCGATCATCGTGACCTGCTCCACGAGGGCCGCGCGCTTCCGCATCGTGCAGGGATGCAGAAAAAGCATGCCCATGGTGCTTTCCAGGCCCGGTAAGTCGACGTTTTCGAAGATGTCGCCCTGATGCCACGGAAGACATAGCGGAGGGGCGTCCTCGTCTACATCGGGGACGCCCCTGTAGGCGTACAGCTCGCCGATGCATGGAATCTGGTCGAGCTGTTCCGCCATGCACGCCTCCGTCAACTTCGAGGCCGGAGCGATGGCCTTCCGTCCTCGGCAATGAATACTTCGTACTCACTCTTGTGGGTACTGCTCCACTCGGGCAGCAGTCGCTCCAACAGAGTAGCCGGTTGTTCGTCTCCTGCCCCCAGTTCGAGCAAATCCACTGCGGTGAGAGGCGTATAGAGATCGAGGGGAGTGACGGTGTACCCGTCAAGGACGGGAAGCGTGATCCACTGAGCGGGATCTGCCACGCCCGCTTCGCCGAGGATCCGGAGAAATGCGACCAGCCCGGCGAGATTATCTCTGTTCTCAGGAGTCACACCGCCGGCTCTACGCCACTTTCGCAACGCCGGCACACTCACCCCGAGCATCCGGGACATCGCCACCCACGAAAGGCCCTGCTCCGTCGACAGTTCACGGAGCATGTCCGCAACCGACAGCGACCGGGCCAGTTCCTGCCGCTTTTCCTGCAGCCACTTCCTGCGGTGGTCCTGGCGTCCCCGCTCGAGCCGCCGGTGGCGCATGCGCAGCCGCTGGCTGTCTTCGCGCCACTGCGCATCCAGTGACTGATAGCTGGTGTAACTCTGTTGCTCCGCGGCCCACTCGGCGCGTGGCCGGATGCTGTCCGCCACGGCCCGCAAGACATCTAAGTCGATGCGCCCTCTTGCCCTCGGATCATTCATGCGGATCCCCCCTGAAATGTTTCCTCGCGCGCTCCGTGATCGATGCCTGGAACAGTTCGCCGGCGGGGCGGTGAAGTCGATCGCAGATCTTGAGGATCTGCTCGGGATCGAACTTCACGGGCTCGCTCGGATCCCAGAAGCTGTCGATGTCGAGAGCGAAGAACCTGCTGTTTTCCGGCTCCGTGCTTTTCTTCCGTCCTACTGCCACGTCCCGGTCGACGATGGTGGTGCCGATGACATCGCCATAGCGAAATCCGGTCCAGTAGTCGTCCTCGAGATGGAAGAGCACATGACCCATGGAGCCCGCCGCATGCCCTCTCGGCAAAAGCCCCTGGCCTGCCAGCAGGGAATCGGATACCCACGTCGGCCAATCAGGATCTTTCGTGGTGTCTCCCGGTACGCGAATCTCATTCACGTAGCGGACGCCGACCCGGCGGACCATGGCCTCCGGAACGCTTTCCGCCAGCGCCGTCAGCGCCACTCCGAGCAACGCGTCAAATTTCTCGAACTGCGAATAGGCGGTCGTATCCACCGTCAGTGCGCTGGCCTTGAGAAGGGCGGAAGCCTCGGAGTCGGCGGTGAGCGCGCGGATGGCCGGCAAGACTTGCGGAGGAATGTCTTCATCGACCTCCTCCAGCTTCACGGCGAGTGCGCGCTCCTGCTGAAGCAGCGGAAAGCTCTGCCGGACACCCTCGGCGAATGCGTCGCGCACTGCGGGCTGGTTGACCCGTGGCTCATAGGAAAGGGTGATCTCAGCTGTCACATAGACCAGTGGTGCGTGGAGGAAGACCTCGCGTCCCGGATACATTGAGAGCGCTCACCCCTTCACCTGCCTAGCTGTCTGAACCGTGCCGGACTAGCCTGTTCCCGTGGCACCAGCACCCCGCATGAGATCGTGTGGCCCACTGCGCCACCGCGGCTGTAACCAGAACTGTAACCAGTTTGGGGTGCCGCTGCACCAGAAGAACGAGACATTCACTCAATCGCAACGTCGAAATCCCGCCACCTGAGATCTCGGCGATCTGTTTCTCCGGGTCCTGCGCGCGGTTCCAACGCCCCTGACCTGCCCTTTCCCGTAGGTGAGGCCGCTTTCGGGACGGTGTTCGCGATTCGAACCCGAGGTCGCCACTTCGTGGTGCACGGGGCACGCGGCGGAGCGTGAGCGAGGGCAGGGGGCGCGGCGGTCCGGCGGAGGAAGCCGTTCCGCGGCGGAGAACCCTCGCTACCGCTTCGGCAGCCGGCGCTGCGCCCACAGTTTGACGTCCTTCCACTCCCTCGGGAGCTCGGCGAAGACGTCCCGGCCGTCGTCCGCCGCCTCCGCCACGAGGGCGGCAAGGTCCGGCGTCCGGCTCAGGAACAGCGGATCGCGGGCCCGTACGGCGGCCCGTACGGCCAGGAACGAGACCGGTGGCTCCGGGACCATGCGGCCGCGGTGGTCGGTGACCTGATCGCCCAGCGGGAACTTCCCGAACATCACCCCGACCGGGCCGTAGAGGTTCTTCAGCGCCCAGTGCGGCCACGCCAGCACCTCCCGGCCGGCGCCGAAGACCGCGATGTTCTCGCAGGCCAGCGCACCGCGGGGGCTGTTCAGCCGGGTCCGGACCCACTCCGCGGCCCGCACCCCGGCACGGAAGACCTCCGCCTCGACATCCGGCGGGTCCCCGGCCGCCTCGTACACCGTCCACGTCGTCAGCCCGTGCTCCACGGAGGGGGCGAGATAGGGGCAGTGGACGGACATCGCCCGCACATAGTCCGTGATCTCCACCGTCGTGGGGCGGGTGGTGCGGCTCTCGACGAGCCGGAGCGCGCCGGCGGCGGGGCGGTGCGCCCCGTCCGTGTCCACGGCGGTCATCGGGCGGCCACGTCCTGCTGTGGGAGAGGGAGGGTGTGCACGGTTCAGCCCTTCGGTCGTTGCGGAGGAACGGGGGTGTCCGGGCGGCCGCCGATCGTTCGGTGGGGCGGCGTTCAGCGCTCCCCGGCGCCGGCCGGGGGGTGGGGCGGCACGGTCAGCAGTGGCTTGAAGTAGTCCTTGGGGTGCGGCTCGCCGATCAGCCGGCCGTCGGCCTCGACCCAGGCGTGGGCCGCGAAGGGATGGGTGCGCACACCGGTGCACCAGGTGGGCCACACGCCGCGGGCCCGGCACAGCAGGGCGGTGGCGAGGGAACGCTGCAGACAGTTCTGCCCCGCACAGCGCAGGCTCACCGAGACGACCTGGTCGCGTGCCCGCTGAGCCTGGCCGGCACCGGCCGGTGCCGCCCCGCGGCGGGCGAATTCGAGGACGGCGCGCAGCCGTGCGGGCTTGAGGCGGGCGAGCGGCCGGGCGACCCCGACGGCCAGCAGCGGCAGCAGCCTGCGCCGCAGGGGGAGCCGGGCCCGCTGGTCCAGCGCCATGGACTGGCTCATGTGGCCACCGTCAGTTCGGCGGTGCGCAGTTGCCCGACCACCGCGGCGACGTCGTGCCGGGCCCGCTGCGGGTCGATGCCGTGGGCGGCGGCGAGGCCGGCGGCGATGGTCTCGGGGGTGTCTCCGTCCAGCAGGCGGTGCAGTACGCGGCTGCCGGTGACATTGAGCTGCCAGTAGCGGCCGGTGCGCTGATGCAGCAGCACCGTGCCGTCGTCGGTGTCCGTCATGGAGACGTCGGGATGGAGCCGCATAGGGGTCAGACCTCCGAAGTGACAGTGCCGTTGCCGGTACGGGGGGTGGTGCCGTGGTCGGCGGCGGTGCGCAGCCAGGTCTCGCAGCCGAGCAGGCTCTCCAGGGCCTGGGCGGTGGTGTTGTCCGGCTGCGGCCGGGCCAGCCGCAGCCGGAGCGCGGCGGTGTCGATCAGACCGCGGGCCGCCAGCGCGGAATCGGCGAACAGGTCCAAAACGGCGGGCAGGTTGCGGCGCAGCCCCCGTCTGATGTCCTCGCCGAACTCGCCTTTGGTGGACCGCGCCCGGATCGCGTCCGGCACGATGCCGTGCATCGCATCGGCCAGCAGGGGCTTGTACCGCCAGGGCCCGGCGTGTTCGTGTGCCGGTACGCGGAGCACGGCGTCGAGGACGGTGTCGTCCAGATACGGCATGTCCAGCTCCACCCCGGACTCGGCGTACAGCCCCGCCAGCAACCGGTAACTGACCGTATTTGAACGGATCATGAGCACCATCGTGTGGGTGGCGAGGTCCTCGGCGAGGGGTCGCGCACGGTCGGCGGCGCGGCGCAGTGCGTCCCGGGCCAGCGCGACGCCGTCGGGAGTCATCCAGGGCGCCGCACGTACGGGGCCCAGGCCCCAGCCCAGCGCGGGGCGCCGCAGGGGCGGGCGGGGCTCGGTCAGCAGCTCGGCCTGGTCGCGCCACCACGAGGGGAGACTTCCCGGCTGCGCGAGCGCGGCGAGCGTCGCCTTCAGCGGCCAGCGTTTCAACGCGCAGTGCGCCCGTACGTGCTGGAGGGCCGTCATCGGATGACGGCGCAGCAACGCGTGCAGATAGGACGGCATCGGGGAGAACAACTCGTCGCCGCCGTGCCCCGCCAGATGCCGGCGGGACCCGCGGTCCGCGAGCAGCCGGGCGCCCCGGCGGATCCGGGCGGTCGCACGCGTCAGCGAGATGGGCTCCTCGGCGGACACCGCGCGCCCGGGGTCGGCGAAGATCTCGGGGAGTTCGTGCTGCGGCACGACGAGGTGCTCGGCACGGTCGAGCAGCCGCGACGCATGCCCGGCGTAGGCCGCGTCGTCGTTGCCCGCGTCGGCCTCGCCCCAACGGAAGGTCAGCAGCCGGGGCGTGTGCCGGGCCGCCAGAAAACACAGGGACGTCGAATCCAGCCCGCCGGACAGATCTGCGCTCAACCGGCCTTCGCGGGGCGCACTGCGGTCCACCACGGAGGTCAGGGCGTCCCGTACCGCCGCTGTTCCGTCGCGCAGCGACCGGTCCGGCTTCGGCGGACGCCACCACACCGCTTCCCGGTCCCGGTTGCCGTCCCACAGCAGACAGTTCTCCGGGGCGAGCGTGCCGATGCCCGACCATGCGCTGCGCGCGTTGGCCGGATAGGGCACCTGCAACCCGCAGGCGACATGCAGCGCCAGCGTTTCCTCGTCCACCGGGGCCCCGGTCATCGCGGCGAGGACATCGGACCGGTCCGCGGCGACCCGCACCCCGTGCACCCGGGTGTGGAAGACGCGGCGCAGCCCGGAGGCGCTGCCCTGGACCCGGACCTCCCCGTTCACCGAGGCCACGAGATGGCAGGACCCGAGCAGCGAGGGAACGGCCCGCTCCACATCGGACATCCGGGAGACGCGGGCGGCGAGCCGCGTCAGCCCGTCATCCGTGACCGGGCACGACCCGAGCACGGCCAGCCGTACCGGCCCCGCCGCGGCCACCCGCACCTGATCGCGGGACCACTCGCCGACCAGCCACGGCCGCCCGGAGGCGTGCGCGAGCACTCCGGCCTGCGCGAACGGCACGAGCGACCGGAGCTCCGCACCGTCGGCGGTGTCCGGCAGGACCACGAACCCAGCACTCAACTGCGCCATCCCCCCGCCGGCCCCCTGGCCGAAGAGCGCGCCGCGCGGAAGCACCGAATGCCTCGACGCCGCGGCGGGCCGGAGCCCTCATGAATGAAGAAGGAGACCGGGCTCCACACAGGCAGGCCCGGCTCCCCCCGTCGGTCACTACTTCCGGCAGACGGTTTACCAGTAGTAGTTGAAGAACCAATCGGGCGACGTGCCATGCCAGTTGCCCAGGGTGTCTTCGGTGAACTCGCCGACCTCGACCAGCATCGGCGGAATGTATTCCGTGGGCGCCTGCTCGGACTGCTCGGGCATTGCCACCTCCGTTTTTTGCCACCAGCAATACGGACTTGTGATTGCGGAACGTAGCACCGGGCCGAACATCGCCTCTGTGATCTGGATCACATGAACTACCCAGTGGAATGCAAGCAGTTCGCAAGAAAACCAGCTCCGTGTATGCGCCACCCACAAAACCGGAAGACGAAAAAAGGCGGGTCCGGCGCGCCGCGGGTACCCCCACGTGAGTGAACGGCGCGGCGCGGCGGTGCCGGCCCCGGACCCGGGCCCCACCTCGCTCGTGCGGCGACCGGGCCTTGCCGCAGTGAGGGCGCACTCCCGGCTCACTCCGCCGGCGCACCGGAATCGGACCGCCGGGCATTCTCACCCCGCTCGTGACCGTCGTGTGCGAGCGCCCGGGAAAGCGCGGCCGCGCCGTACCGGTACGCCCGCGGGTTCAGCACGGCCGATGCCGGTTGCCGCCACGCATCGGGCAGACAATTCCCTCCCCGCACTCCTCCCTCCGGCATCTACCCGGCAGACCCCGCCCCGGCCTCACGACGAGATCGAGCCACCCACCGACAAACCGTCGAACGGGAAAACCCGCAAAACCCGTTCGACGGTTTACCGTGGCCCACTCCAGGAATTCCCGGACGCGCCACCGGAATCGACGATGCCGGAATCCCCCAGGGGGACTGTCAGAAGCGCACCGAGCGATCCCGGGTGACGGTCGGAACGGCGAGCACGGCATCGAACGCCGCGGGGATCGGGACGCGCTGCACCGAACTCTGCATCCGGATCCGGTGCAGCAGTGGCGCCCCTTGAGCGTCCCGCGGTGACCGGCGCAGGTCGGACAGGGTGATCCCGTCGCCCCGTCCGGCGTCGATGAGCGCGGCCTCGACGCTGCCGGGCTCTGGCGGCCCGAGCTGCGCCTCGGCGAGACTGAAGCCGGCGTCGAGGCTGTCGTCGGGATACCTCTCCGGAACTGACCTCACCACCACGGCGCGCCCAGGCCGTCAGCCGGGATGGCCTGGGCTCTCGCCAGAACTTTCTCGTCGAGGGCCCCCACAAGGGCACGCAACTCGCGCGCACTCTTCCTGGGCAGCGCGTGCAGCACGACCTCGAGGTGGCTGCGGAATCCGACGCCGTAACACCCGCACTCAAGGATGCCGCAATCAGACGCTTCGAGTTGGTCCACGAGTTGCCTGACAGGGCCCTGGGCAAGTGCCTTCCAGTGCCAGAACGCTTCTTCCGTGGCTCCGGGCCAGAAGCGGGTGCGTTCCAGCTTACGGAGGTCCGCTTGGCAGGCCCCTGAAAGACGATCAATGAACGGGTACCGCCGCCTCGGACGGTGGAGCGGAACTTCGCCCCGCAGGGCTGACGGGCGCCTACGCGGCATTGCCCTTTCGGTCGTCGGTCATGGAGGCAAGGTACGGAACCACGTGTCAGGCGGCCACCACATTTCCGATGGTGTCCCGTCGTGCGCTGGGCCGGTGTTGATCCCGCCGGGCGACAGACCGCGAAGTGCCTCGTAGAGATCGCTTTGACGGAGCGATCGGCGTCGAGAGCCATGGCCTCCTGATCGCCGGAGACTTTCCGGATCTCCCCAACGGTCCACCCGGCCGGTAGCCGCGCGCCAGCCAGCCATGCGGCGATCATGAAACCTACTCGGCGGGTCGGGCGCCGCGTCGACGGTGAGCTTCTCGATCCAACCGACTTCGGTCCGACTACGCGCACGGATGCGGGGACGACCCCTGCGGACGGAAGCCGGCTACTGCCTCCAGCGGGGGCAGACCTCTGCTGCTCCTCGGCGGTCCGATCGTCCTGCTCGGCGCGATCTCGCGATCTTGGGGTGGGATCCCGGGGGAGCCCTGGGAGCCCTGGAAGCCCGGGGAGCGGCCCGGATGCGCGCTCGGCACCTGCGCCTCACCGGGCTGATGCCCGGAAGGCCACGCAGCAATTCCAGGGACGCTCCGGGCATCGCGCGCGGCCGGCTGTGACGAGCACCGAGACGAGCACCGAGACGAGAGCGGCGACAGAGAACGGCGACGGAGAACGTCGAAGGGCCCCACCGCAAGCGGTGGGGCCCTTCGACGTATTGCCCGGTGAGAGCAATGGCGGAGGATACGAGATTCGAACTCGTGAGGGGTTGCCCCCAACACGCTTTCCAAGCGTGCGCCCTAGGCCACTAGGCGAATCCTCCGCCGCAAACAATACAAGACGTTGGGGAGTGCTCGCGAACATGATCCGCAGGAGGGGGCCCGCGAGGGGGCGGGGTGGGTCGGGGGCGGGGGTACGGGTCGTTTCCCGGGCCGGGGATCCGCTACTGTGGTGCGCAGCCCCTCACGTGGCGCTATCTGACTGAACTCCCCCAGGGCCGGAAGGCAGCAAGGGTAGGTCGGCTCTGGCGGGTGCGTGGGGGGCGCTTGCGTTTGCGGGCCGGTCGGTTGTCAGTGCGGGCCGATATCGTCGTATGCGTGTCGTCCCTCGCGCTGTACCGCCGCTACCGCCCCGAGACCTTCGCCGAGGTCATCGGGCAAGAGCACGTGACTGATCCGCTGCAGCAGGCATTGCGGAACAATCGCGTCAATCACGCCTATCTGTTCAGTGGGCCGCGTGGCTGCGGCAAGACGACGAGCGCGCGGATCCTGGCGCGCTGCCTCAACTGTGAGGAAGGTCCCACCCCCACGCCCTGCGGGACGTGCCAGTCGTGCGTGGACCTGGCCAGGAACGGCCGGGGCTCGATCGATGTGATCGAGATCGACGCGGCGTCGCACGGTGGCGTGGACGACGCCCGTGAGCTGCGGGAGAAGGCCTTCTTCGGGCCGGCGAGCAGCCGGTACAAGATCTACATCATCGATGAGGCGCACATGGTGACCTCGGCGGGCTTCAACGCCCTGCTGAAGGTCGTCGAGGAGCCGCCGGAGCATCTGAAGTTCATCTTCGCGACCACCGAGCCCGAGAAGGTCATCGGGACGATCCGGTCGCGTACGCATCACTACCCCTTCCGTCTGGTGCCGCCCGGGACGCTGCGCGAGTACCTGGCTCAGGTGTGCGGGCAGGAGGACATCCCGGTCGCGGACGGTGTGCTTCCGCTGGTGGTGCGCGCCGGTGCCGGGTCGGTGCGTGACTCGATGTCCGTGATGGACCAGCTGCTCGCCGGTGCCGCATCCGACGGTGTGACCTATGCCATGGCGACGGCGCTGCTGGGCTACACCGACGGGTCGCTGCTGGATTCGATCGTGGAGGCCTTCGCCGCGGGGGACGGGGCGGCGGCCTTCGAGGTCGTGGACCGGGTCATCGAGGGTGGCAACGACCCGCGGCGCTTCGTGGCGGACCTGCTGGAGCGGCTGCGGGATCTGGTGATCCTGGCGGCCGTGCCGGACGCGGGGGAGAAGGGGCTGATCGATGCCCCCGCCGATGTCGTGGAGCGGATGACGGCGCAGGCGTCCGTCTTCGGGGCGGCGGAGCTGAGCCGGGCCGCCGACCTGGTCAATACGGGCCTGACGGAGATGCGCGGGGCGACCTCGCCGCGGCTGCAGCTGGAGCTCATCTGCGCGCGGGTGCTGCTGCCGGCGGCGTACGACGACGAGCGGTCGGTGCAGGCGCGGCTCGACCGGCTGGAGCGGGGTGCCGGTGCCGCGCTGCTGGGCGGAGCCGGTGGTGCGGGCGGCGCTGCGGGCCACGGAGGAGACCTGGGGCCGGGGGCCCCGCCGGTGGTGGCGTCCGGTGGCGGGCCCGCAGCGGGCTATGTGCCGGGGCCGGAGGCGCATCCGGCGATGCCGGCCGCCGGCCCGTCCGGTCCGGCCGCGGCGCGCGCCGCGGTCCGGGGCGCGGCGAGCGGCGGCCAGGGGGGCGGCGTGGCCGCTCCGGGGCCGCAGACGGCAGGAACGGCGGCGTCCGGCGCCCCGGCGGCCGTACCCGGCGGTGAACAGCCGAGCGGCCCCGCGGGGACGCAGCAGGCTGCCCCGGCGGAGGCGCAGCAGCCCCCTGGGCAGGACGACGGCCCTGCGGGTGCGGCCACCCGGCCCGGGGCCTGGCCGGGCGGTACGGCCAAGGGCAACGGCGCCGGCAGCGGAAGCACGGCGGGCGGGTCCGGCGGGGGCGCCGGACGGCAGCCCGGCGGCTGGCCCACGGCCGTGGCACCGGGGCAGGGCGGGGCGCCCGCCGCGTCCGGGCCCCCCGCCGCGTCCGCACCGCCGGCCGGCCCGCCCGCGCCCGCAGCGCAGCAGTCCACCCCGCAGGCCGGTACGGCCCCGGGAGCGGCGCATGGTGCCGCCCAGGTACGGCAGATGTGGCCGGACATCCTGGAAGCGGTGAAGGACCGCCGGCGCTTCACCTGGATCCTGCTGAGCCAGAACGCCCAGGTCTCCGGCTTCGACGGCACGACGCTGCAGATCGGCTTCCCCAACGCCGGCGCCCGCGACAGCTTCGCCAACGGCGGCAGCGAGGACGTCCTCAAGGATGTGCTGGCCGAGCGGTTCCAGCTGCAGTGGCGGGTAGAGGCGATCGTCGACCCGTCGGGCGGCGCCGGCCCGCCGGCCGGTGGTGCCCCCCGCGGCGGCGGTGGCGGCGGCTTCGGCGGCGGAGCGCCCGCCGCCCCGCAGCAGGGCGCCCCGCAACCCCCGCCGCAGCAGGGCGGCCCGGCCGGGCCCCCGTCGTCCGGGGGCGGGTACGGACCGGGCGGTGAAGCAACCGGCGGTGGCGGCGGAGGCGGCAGCCAGGGCGCGCGGATGGCCCGGGAGGCCGTGTCGCCGGCGGCGTCCGCGGGCGGCGGCCAGGGCGGGCCTGTGGCGGAGCCCTCGTACACGCCGCCGGAGCCCCCGCCGACGTCGATCGAGTACGACATGCCGGCCGAGGACGACGCCGATCTCGTCGACTCCGCGCTCAGCGGCCACGACCTGATCGTCCGCGAGCTCGGTGCGACGGTGCTCGAAGAGTTCAACAACGAGTAGACGGCGCCCACAAGCGCCCCGGACCAGCCGCTGAGCAGGTCAGCAGACGTCCACCGGACGTACATCCGTGCTCCTCCCTACGGCGTAGGGCGCGGGGCCCGTGAAACACGTAGGCTCGGGCTACCGCACCAATCGTTGTCGTATGGCAGGAGTCACGTCGTGATCCCCGGTGGTCAGCCCAATATGCAGCAGCTGCTTCAGCAGGCCCAGAAGATGCAGCAGGATCTCGCGGCCGCCCAGCAGGAACTCGCGGAGACACCCGTCGAGGGCTCCGCGGGCGGCGGCCTGGTCAAGGCCACGGTGACCGGCTCCGGTGAGCTCACGGGCCTGGTCATCGACCCCAAGGCGGTCGACACCGACTCCGCGGAGGAGACGGCCGAGACGATCGCCGACCTCATCCTGGCGGCGGTCCGGGACGCCAACGCCAGCGCCCAGCAGCTGCAGCAGCAGAAGCTCGGCCCGCTCGCCCAGGGTCTGGGCGGTGGCGGGATCCCCGGTCTCCCCTTCTGAGGAGTAGCCAACTAGCGTACGCAGCACGGCAGAAGAGAAAGAAGACGTTCCGTGTATGAAGGCGTGGTTCAGGACCTGATCGACGAGCTGGGCAGGCTGCCCGGCGTCGGTCCCAAGAGCGCGCAGCGGATCGCCTTCCACATTCTTCAGGCCGAGCCGACCGATGTCCGCCGGCTCGCGAACGCGCTGATGGAGGTCAAGGCGAAGGTCCGGTTCTGCGGCACCTGCGGCAATGTGGCGCAGGAGGAGCAGTGCCGGGTCTGCCTGGACCCGAGGCGCGATCCGGCGGTCATCTGCGTCGTGGAGGAGCCCAAGGACGTCGTGGCGATCGAGCGGACCCGTGAGTTCCGCGGTCGCTACCACGTCCTCGGTGGGGCGATCAGCCCGATCGAGGGCGTGGGCCCCGACGACCTGCGGATCAGGGAACTGCTGGCCAGGCTCGCGGACGGCACCGTCACCGAGCTGATTTTGGCCACCGACCCGAATCTGGAGGGCGAGGCCACGGCCACCTATCTGGCCCGCATGATCAAACCCATGGGCCTGAGAGTGACGCGACTGGCCAGCGGACTGCCGGTCGGGGGCGATCTGGAGTACGCGGACGAGGTCACGCTCGGGCGGGCCTTCGAAGGGAGGAGACTTCTCGATGTCTGATGCCACGCTGCACAACGCGACACAGGACCCGGACGACTTCGCCGTATCGATCTCCGACTCGATCGAGAGCTTCATCGTTGCGGTGACCGAGGTCGCCAAGGGTGACGAGCCGGACAGCGCGGTGCCCTTCCTGCTGCTGGAGATCTCCCAGCTGCTGCTGACCGGCGGCCGCCTGGGGGCTCACGAGGACTTCGTTCCCGACGAGCGGTACGAGCCGGACATCGGCCCGGAACCGGACGTCGACGAGCTGCGCGAGCGCTTCGCGACCCTGCTCGAACCGGTGGACGTCTACTCCGAGGTCTTCGACCCGTACGTGCCGCGCAGCGAGCCGGTCGCCAGCCGGATCTCCGACGACCTGGCCGACATCATCACCGATCTGCGCCACGGCCTGGCGCACTACCGCGCGGGCCGGGTCAGCGAGGCCCTGTGGTGGTGGCAGTTCTCCTACCTTTCCAACTGGGGCCCGACCGCCTCGGCCGCCCTGCGCGCGCTGCAGTCGCTGGTCGCCCACGTACGCCTCGACCAGCCGCTGGTCGAGCTGGACGGCCTGGACACCGACAGCGACGTCACCGCCGACGAGGAGCGGCTCGCCGAGGAGGCCGGCAAGGTCATGGCGGCCGAGATCGCGGGCCCGCTGGGGCTGCGGGGAAGCTGACCCCGGGGGCGGGCGCCGGGGCCGTGAGCCCCGTCCGCCGTCCGCCGCCAGGTCCGCGCTCCCCGTCCGCCGTCCGCCGCCGGGGCGCACGAGGCGCCTGGCGCCGGCTCTCCCGTGATGCCTCGCGCCGTGGCCGGACCCTGTGAGCTGGGTTACGTTTTCGTGTGTACCGGGCTGGAGCGGGCATGTGCTCGCCGGGCAGGCGCAACGGTGCGCCGTGTGGATACCGCCGTGGGACGCGGAACTCACGAGTTCAGGTGGCCATGGTGATCAAGCCGATCACGGTGGTCAAACAGTGAGTCACGCGTCTCAGGATGCGGTATCAGCAGGGCGGACTCCGCTTGCTCGTTAGACTGAGCCGACCGCAGTACCCCCATTTCCGGGGGTCCGGGAGGAAACTCCCGATGAGACAGTTGCGAGGAGCGCACGTGGGCCTTGTCGTGCAGAAGTACGGCGGCTCATCCGTTGCGGATGCCGAGGGCATCAAGCGCGTTGCCAAGCGAGTCGTCGAGGCCAAGAAGAACGGCAACCAGGTTGTCGTGGTGGTTTCGGCGATGGGCGACACGACGGACGAGCTGATCGATCTCGCGCAGGAAGTGTCCCCGATTCCGTCGGGGCGCGAGTTCGACATGCTGCTGACCGCCGGAGAGCGGATCTCCATGGCCCTGCTGGCGATGGCGATCAAAAACCTCGGTCACGAGGCGCAGTCCTTCACCGGTAGCCAGGCCGGTGTCATCACCGATTCCGTGCACAACAAGGCACGGATCATCGATGTCACGCCGGGCCGTATCAAGACCTCCGTCGACGAGGGCAACATCGCCATCGTCGCCGGCTTCCAGGGCGTGTCCCAGGACAAGAAGGACATCACGACGCTGGGCCGCGGCGGGTCGGACACGACCGCCGTCGCGCTGGCGGCCGCCCTGGACGCCGATGTCTGTGAGATCTACACCGATGTGGACGGTGTCTTCACCTCCGACCCGCGGGTCGTGAAGAAGGCCCGGAAGATCGACTGGATCTCCTTCGAGGACATGCTGGAGCTGGCCAGCTCCGGATCCAAGGTGCTGCTGCACCGCTGCGTCGAGTACGCACGCCGTTACAACATCCCGATCCATGTCCGTTCGTCCTTCTCGGGACTGCAGGGCACGTGGGTCAGCAACGAACCGCAAGGGGACCAGCCGATGGAGCAGGCAATCATCTCGGGCGTCGCACATGACACCTCCGAGGCGAAGGTCACGGTCGTCGGAGTCCCGGACAAGCCGGGCGAGGCCGCGCGCATCTTCCGTGCGATCGCGGACTCCGAGGTCAACATCGACATGGTCGTGCAGAACGTGTCCGCCGCGTCGACCGGTCTGACCGACATCTCCTTCACGCTGCCCAAGACGGAGGGCCGTAAGGCCGTCGCGGCCCTGGAGAAGACCCGTGCGGCGGTCGGCTTCGACTCGCTGCGCTACGACGACCAGATCGCCAAGATCTCCCTGGTCGGCGCCGGTATGAAGACCAACCCGGGCGTCACGGCGACCTTCTTCGAGGCGCTGTCGAACGCGGGCGTGAACATCGAGCTCATCTCGACCTCCGAGATCCGCATCTCGGTCGTCACCCGCGCCGATGACGTGAACGAGGCCGTGCGCGCCGTCCACACCGCCTTCGGACTCGACACCGACAGTGACGAGGCCGTGGTCTATGGCGGCACCGGGCGATGATTCCGGCCGAGGCGGGCCGTCCGTCCCACGCTGACACGGCGGGGGCGGACGCCCGCTCGGCCGCCAGGCCACAGCTCGCCGTCGTCGGTGCCACGGGCACCGTCGGCGGCGTTCTGCTGGGCATCCTCTCCGAGCGGGCCGACATCTGGGGCGAGATCCGGCTGATCGCCTCCCCCCGCTCGGCCGGCCGCAAGCTGACCGTGCGGGGCACGGAGGTCGAGGTCGTCGCGCTGAGCGAGGAGGCCTTCGACGGTATCGACGTGGCGATGTTCGACGTCCCCGACGAGGTCTCCGCGCGCTGGGCGCCGGTCGCGGTGTCCAAGGGCGTGGTGGTCGTGGACAACTCCGGCGCGTTCCGGATGGCCCCGGACGTGCCGCTGGTCGTCCCCGAGGTCAATGCGCACACGGCCCGGGTGCGCCCGCGCGGCATCATCGCCAACCCGAACTGCACGACGCTCTCGATGATCGTCGCGCTGGGGGCGCTGCATGCCGAGTACGGGCTGAGCGAGCTGATCGTCTCCTCCTACCAGGCCGTTTCCGGGGTGGGGAAGGCCGGCATCGACACCTTGCGGGGGCAGCTGTCCGCGGTGTCCGGCACGGAGCTGGGGACCGCACCCGGCGATGTGCGAAGGGCCGCCGGGGACACGCTGGGGCCGTTCCCGGCGCCGATCGCGCTCAATGTGGTGCCCTGGGCCGGCTCGCTCCAGGAGGACGGCTGGTCCTCCGAGGAGCTCAAGATCCGCAACGAGTCCCGCAAGATCCTCGGGCTGCCGGACCTGCCGGTCACCGCGACCTGCGTACGGGTGCCGGTGATCACGACCCACTCGCTGACCGTGCACGCCCGTTTCGAGAACGAGGTCACGGTCCGCGGCGCCCACGAGATCCTGGCCGCGGCGCCCGGAGTGGTCCTGTGCGACGATCCGGGCGAGGACGAGTACCCCACCCCGTCCGATGTCGTCGGTACGGATCCGACCTGGGTCGGGCGGGTGCGCCGTTCGCTGGACGACCCGCGGGCGCTGGAGCTGTTCGTGTGCGGGGACAATCTGCGCAAGGGGGCGGCGCTGAACACCGCGCAGCTGGGGGAGCTGGTGGCGGCGGAGCTGCGGGGGCGGCACTCCCGGAGGTAGGGGAGCGAGTCCGGGCTCGGGCCCTGTGGAGTACGCGACTTGGCGGGATCGGTCGCCGTACGCGGGCCGTCTGGGAGATACTTTGCGGAGCGTGTGAAGATTATGTGAGCGAATCGCCAGCACCCCGCTCTTGATCTGGGCTGACGATCCGTTCGACCATGCGCTCCCCGCCCCACTGCAACCGGCAGTTGGACGGGGTGCGTCATCGTGGCCGCCTTCAGGGGTGGCTCGGGGGATCCGCGGGCCGCAGAGTGAGTTCCGGACGGCGGGGCATGCGCGTCGGGGTAAACAGGGCATTCAGGAAGAGCTGGTACGCATGAGGGCATTTGATGCATCGTCAAAAGCGGTGCCTTGCGCGTACAACCCTTGTGGGGGGAAGCGTGTCCAACAAGCGTGGCAGAGGTACTCGGATTCACCATCGCCCCAGCGGGCGCAGCGGCAGGTGCGGCAGTGTGCCCGCCGCGTTCCCGTGCGGCCGGGAGCATGCCGGTGATCGCTCCCTGGCCCACCGCGCGTCCCGCACAGATCCCTCCTCAACGCGGGGACTCTGACGACGCGATGGCAGCGGGCACCACGGTCGACCACCTCACCGAGACCTATCGCGCGCACTACCGCTCCCTGCTCGGGCTCGCCGCGCTGCTCCTCGACGACACCGCCTCCTGCGAGGACGTCGTCCAGGAGGCCTTCATCCGCGTGCACTCCGCGCGTGGACGGGTGCGCGACCCCGAGAAGACCCTCGCCTACCTCCGGCAGACCGTCGTCAACCTCTCGCGCTCCGCGCTGCGCCGCCGCATCCTCGGGCTCAAGCTGCTCTCCAAGCCGATGCCCGACATGGCGAGCGCCGAGGAGGGCGCGTACGACCTGCTGGAGCGGGACCAGCTGATCCAGGCGATGCGCGGCCTCCAGCGCCGGCAGCGTGAGGTGCTGGTGCTGCGCTATTTCGCCGATATGACCGAGGCGCAGGTCGCCGAGACGCTGGGCATATCGCTCGGCTCCGTCAAGGCCTACGGGTCGCGGGGCATCGCGGCGCTCCGCGTCGCGATGGAGACTCCGGCATGAACGGCACCACGTCCGGCCGGTACGACCCGTTCGACTCGCGCGGCGCGCACGAGGCGAGCCCCCCGCTCACCTCAAACACCCCGATCACCCTGAGAAACCCCGGCACTTCACCTCACCCCACAGATCTCATGCACCACCGCACTCCCCATGGCAACCGGCTCGCCCCGACCGGCCCCCCGCCGCCCGGCGCCCCGTACGGCTCCCCTGACGAGCACCGGCGCCCGGGCTCTCCCGGCGCGGAGGGGCGGCATGGCCCGGGCGGCCTGGCCGTCGCGCGGGGCAGGCCCGGCGAGACGGTGCGGGGGCTGTGTGCGGCGCGTACGGCACAGGGCCCCGGGGGCGGCGGACCCGAGGACGGCCACCGGCGCGGCGCCCCGTGCGGGACAGGCGCGAATTCCGGCCAAGAATCCGGCAACGGCGATGACATCGGTGTCGTGGCCGGCGCACCGGACACCGCCGCCGCACCGCACACGGCAGACACCGGTGGCGCGGCCGACCACTGCGCGTACGACGGACACGGCAGGCGCGCCTACGACGGCGACGAGGGTCACGCCTACGACAGCCGCGGCAGCCGGGCCTACGACGACGATGACACTCATGCCTACGACCGCGCGGCGTTCGACGGCAGCGCCTTCGGAGGCGGCGGCTTCGGAGGCGGGAGCGGCGGCTCCGGCGAGGGGCCCGGCTCCGGCCATCCCACGGGCGGCTTCGGCGGCGAGGACGACCTGCGGCGGCTGCTGCAGTCCCGCGTCGGCGACCTCGAACCGTCACCGGACGCACTGGAGCAGCTGCGCCGCGCCGTGCCCGCCCGCCGGCAGCGCCGCCGCCATGCCGTGGTGGGCGCGGCGGCCGCGCTGCTGCTCGGCGGCACGTCCATCCCCGCCATGGTCCATGTGGCGAACCTCGCCGACAGCTCCGGGGAGCGGCCCGCCAATGCGGCGAGCAGCCAGCACACCCAGGGCAGCGACGAGGGCGCGCACGGCGAGGGCACCGAGCAGGCCGGGCCCCGGCAGCCCGGCGTGGACGGCGGGCTGCCGGGCGCGGACCGGCACGGCGGCAGGGACCGGTCCGCGGGCAAGAACGGCGCGGGCCACGGAGCGGGCGCCGGCACCCCCGCGCCGGACGAGACGATGGACGTCACCTCACCGGTCTGCGGGCGCGAACAGCTCGGCCAGGGCACCAGCACGGTCGGCACGGCGGACTCCGCGGGCCGCATCTACGGCGCGTTCCGGGTGGTCAACACCTCCAGCACCGCCTGCTCCGTGGAGGGCGGCGGCACCGTCGGCGTGGTCGCACGGGGCTCCACGAACCCCGACCGCATCCATGTCGTCGACCACACCTCCGGCGATGAAGCCACCGGTCTGCCCGACCCGGCCACCACCCCTGACCAGCTGGTTCTCAAGCCGGGGGAGTCGTACGAGGTGAAGTTCGCCTGGATCCCGCAATCGGGCGGCGGCACCACCGGCTGCGTCAACCCCGGGCCCTCACCGACTCCCGAACCCACCAAGGACGCCGGCCAGTCCGCGGACACCGGGTCCACGGCGGCGGGCGACGGCGGCGGCCAGGCGGGCGGCGACACGGGCTCCGGCGACAGCGGGGCCGCGGCCGGAGGCATCGTCCTCAGCCACACCCCGGAGGCCGGCGAGCCCGCGGCGGCCGACGCCAAGGTCACGGACGCGTGCGCCGGGACGGTGTACCGGACGGAAGCGCTGGCGGCTCCGCGCTAGGTGGGGGCCGGCGGGGGAAGGGCCAGGTCCCGGTGGGCGGGGCCGGGTGCGGAGGGGGCGGTGCGGCCCGGCCGCGTGGGCCCCGTACCGTTAATGGCGTGTACCGGTTCCTGCTGACCCCGCGGTGGTGGGGAATCAACGTGTTCGCCGTACTGGCGATTCCGCTCTGCATCTTCATGGGGAGCTGGCAGCTGAGCCGCTTCGAGGGCCGCGTCCAGAGCCACCAGCAGCAGGAGAGCCGCTCCGCCCGCGCCAAGGCGGCGGCCGCGCGCCCGGTGGAGCGTCTGCTCCCCGTCGACACGGTGACCTCCGGCCGCCAGGCCAGCGCCCGCGGGCGCTATGACGCCGCCCACCAACTGCTCGTACCGGACCGCACCCTGAAGGACAAGCGCGGCGAGCGGCAGGGCTTCTACGTTCTTGATCTGCTGCGTACGGACGGCGGCAAGGCGCTCCCGGTCGTACGCGGCTGGCTGCCCGGCGACGCCGGTTCGACGGCCGACACGGCGAAGGTGCCCGCGCCGCCCAAGGGCGAGGTGACGGTCACCGGAGCGCTGCAGGCCTCCGAGAACCAGGGCACCGACGGCGTGCAGGCCGGCGGCGGGCTGCCGCAGGGACAGCTCGGCATGATCAGTGCGGCGTCGCTGGTCAACATCGTGCCGTACACGGTCTACGACGCATGGATCACACAGACCGACCCCCGGGCGCCGTTGCGCGCCGTGCCGCCGGCCGCCGCCGAGGGCAGTGGGCTGGACCTCAAGGCCTTCCAGAACCTCGGCTACACCGGCGAGTGGTTCGTCTTCGCGGGCTTCGTGGTCTTCATGTGGTTCCGCCTCTTCCGCCGCGACGCCGAAGCCGCCAAGGACGCGGCGCTGGGCATCGTGCCGGAGGGGGACGGCGGGCCGGACGGCGGGGGAATCGGTGTGGGAGACGGTGCGGGAGCCGGTGCGGGTGTGGCCCCGTCCGGCGCCGGGGCCTCGTCCGAGGCCGAGCAGGGGAGCGACCAGGCTGACAGCCCGGGTGACGGCCCGGGTGACGGCCGGGCCGAGGAGCGGGGCGAGACGGCGCGGGCCGGGCAGGTCTGAGGCCGGGCGACTGTCGCTGCTGCAACGATGTTGCACCTGGTCAGAGGGCGTACCACGGCAGTAGCTGCAATGGGGCTGCCGTGCCACGGTAGGCCGTATGGCAGGCAATCACACTCACCCGCACGGCCATGAGCACGCGCGCCGTGACCACCGCCTCGATGATCACGTGCACGGTGGCCGCCATGATGACGTCGACGCAGGTCGTCGCCCTGGTCCCGAGCAGGCGTCCGGGCCTCAGCCGCCGCACCGTGCCCGTCGCTGGTCGCGGATGCGCCACCGGCTCGCCCACATGGTCACCCCGCACAGCCATGCGTCCACGGACAAGGTCGACGCCGCGATGGAGACCTCGCGCGAGGGCCTGCGCACCCTGTGGCTCTCGCTGGGCATCCTGGGCCTGACCAGCGTGATCCAACTGGTGGTCGTCGCGCTGTCGGGGTCGGTGGCGCTGCTCGGCGACACCATCCACAATGCCGCCGACGCGCTGACCGCCGTGCCGCTGGGCATCGCCTTCGTGCTCGGCAGACGGGCCGCGAACCGCCGCTACACCTATGGCTACGGCCGTGCCGAGGACCTCGCGGGTATCGCCATCGTGCTCACGATCGCCGCCTCCTCGGCGCTGGCCGGCTACGAAGCCGTGGACCGGCTGCTGGACCCCCGCGAGGTCACCCATCTGTGGGCCGTGGCCGCGGCCGCCGTGGTGGGGTTCCTCGGCAACGAGTGGGTGGCTCGCTACCGCATCCGCACCGGCCGCAGGATCGGCTCGGCCGCCCTCGTCGCCGACGGTCTGCACGCCCGTACCGACGGTTTCACCTCGCTCGCCGTCCTTCTCGGCGCGGGCGGCGCGGCCCTCGGGTGGCGGGCGGCCGACCCCCTCATCGGCCTGCTGATCACCGCTGCCATCCTCGTGGTGCTGCGCGACGCGGCCCGGGAGGTCTACCGGCGGCTGATGGACTCCGTCGACCCCGAGATCATCGACGCCGCCGAGGACGCGCTGCGTGGCGTGGACGGTGTCCGCGATATCGGACAGGTCCGGATGCGCTGGATCGGCCATACCCTGCGTGCCGAGGCCGATATCGTCGTCGACTCCCGGCTGACCGTGGTGCAGGCGCATGCATTCGCCGTCGCCGCCGAACACGCCCTCCTCCACGCCGTCCCCCGCCTCACCGCGGCGACCGTCCACACCGACCACACCAGCAACGGCACGGACCCGCATGCGGTGTTGGCTCATCATGGGGAGGGGGTGGGGTGGGGTGAGGTGAACTGAGCTGAGCTGAGCTGGCCGGTTCGGTTGCTTTCCCCCTCCCACCCTCCTCCACCACCACCTGCCCATGGCCGGCTTACGGCCTGGGCCGGCTACGGCCTGGGCCGGCCCAGGCCCAGCCAGGCCCCGGCCAAAGCTCAGTCCCAGCGCAGCCGACCATCCCCGTCGGCAGCTGCCCGAACCGCACCCTCCGACCCCACTCGCCCGCCCCGCAGTCGACGCACGCAGACGCGGGGGCCCCAGCCGAGTCGCTAGTCCTTCGCGCTCACATGGCGCTGGGCGAAGTCGAGTTCCAGGCGGACCTGCTTGATGCGTTCCTCCACGACGAGGGAGCCATGGCCGGCGTCGTAGCGGTAGACCTCGTGGGGATGGCCGCGGCCCTCCAGACGCTTCACGTAGTTCTCCACCTGCTGGATCGGGCACCGCGGGTCGTTGACGCCCGCCGAGATGTACACCGGCGCCCGCACCGCGTCCACATAGGTCAGCGGCGACGACGCCTCGAAGCGCTCCGGGACCTCCTCAGGGGTGCCGCCCAGCAGGGTCCGGTCCATGGCCTTGAGGGCTTCCATCTCGTCGTTGTACGCCGTGACGTAGTCCGCGACCGGGACCGCCGCCAGGCCCACCGCCCAGGCCTCCGGCTGGGTGCCGAGCCCCAGCAGCGTCAGATAGCCGCCCCATGAGCCGCCCGCCAGTACCAGTCGCTCCGGGTCCGACAGACCGGAGGAGACCGCCCACTCGCGTACCGCTGCGATGTCCTCCAGCTCGATCAGTCCGACGCGATGCTTGAGCGCATCCGTCCAGGCGCGGCCATAGCCGGTCGAACCGCGGTAGTTGACGCGGACGACCGCGAAGCCGTGGTCGACCCACGCCGCGGGCGACGAAGCGAAAGCGTCGCTGTCGTGCCAGGTCGGACCACCGTGTATGTCGAACACCGTCGGGAAGGGACCCTCGCCTGCGGGCTGCTGCACCAGCGCATGGATACGGCCGCCCGGGCCCTCCACCCAGACGTCGCGCACCGGGACCGACCCGGGGGCCTTCATACCGGGCGGGTCCAGCACGACCTTGCCGCTCGTCGAGCGCACCTCCGGGGGCTGCGCCGCCGACGACCACAGGAACTCCACCGTGCCGTCCGGGCGGGCCGTCGCACCCGAGACCGTGCCGGCCGGGGTCTCGACCCGGGTCAGCGGACGTCCGGCCGCCGATCCCGCAGCCCCGCCCGGCTCGCCCAGCTCATAGCGCCACAGCTCGCTGCGGGCCTGGTACTCGTGCTCCACCAGCAGGGCGGACCCGTCGGGGCACCAGTCGGCGCCCACATCTCCGGGCAGATCGATCTCCAGGGCGGTCTCCACCCCGGTGAGCGGGTCCCAGATCATCGGCTCCCAACGGCCCCTGCGCTGATGTCCGACCAGCAGCCTGGCGTCCCCGTCGACCGGGGCGAAGCCCATCACGGACAGGCCCAGCTCCTGGGTCCCGCCGTCGGTGTCGTCGAGCTCGGCGACCGTGGAGCCGTCGGGCCTGACGACGCGGATCGCGGAGTGCATCGCATCGCCGTGCTCGGTGTGCTCCAGGGCGATCAGGGAGCCGTCGTGAGAAAGATCGCCGACGCCTGCGGATTCGCGGTGCCGGTAGATCTCCACCGGAGGCTCTCCGGGCCGTACGACATGGACCGTGGAGCCCTCCTCATCCGTGGAGCATCCGACGACCACGGTCCCGTCCCGGCCGATCGCCAGCCCTCCCGAATAGGCGGCGGCGACCCCCGGGGTGGCCGGCTCATCCGGGCCGCCCTCGAAGGGCTGCCGCATCCAGACGCCGAACTCGTCGCCGTCGGTGTCCGAGAACCACCAGATCCACCGGCCGTCCGGCGACAGCGTCCCGTCCGTCGTGCCGTTCGGCCGGTCGGTGACCTGCCGCTGCTCGCCGGTCGACCGGTCCCAGGAGTACAGCTCGAAGGTGCCGGTGGCGTTCGAGACGAACAGGGAACGGGCCGGGGCGTCCTCGGCCCAGTCCGGCAGCCCGATCCGCGGCGCACGGAAGCGCTTCTCCCAGTCCGGCATCGCGTCCACCGCGCCGCCGGAGCCCGCCGCCGACCCCTCCGCTCCCGCTATGGGGCCTGCCGCATCTGTCGCCCCGGGCCCCTGGTGGGTATCGGTCGGCAAAGGCTTCGGGTCGGTGGCGTGAGCTGGGCCTGCGGTCGTCTCGTCAGTCATGAGCCCATTCTGCGCCCGGCGTCGCGGATCCGTCGGCGAGGGTCACCAGGCTGTGGACAACTTCGCCGAATGCGACAACGTACGGGCCCTGACGACGGGCGGGAGGTTCATCGCGCGAGGTGGAACGAGCGCGTCGACGGCGCCACCGGGTACGGGAGCCGCATCGGGCGCGGCCCCGGCACCCGACCGCCGGTCGGTGACCGGAGACCGGTGGCGCGCCCCCGGCGGTGAGGGGACCGACGGTCTCGTGGCACACCACCGGTAACGGGGCGTCAGCGGCCTGTCAGTGCACCTCGCCAGCATGGTGACGCAGGCGATGCCGGACAGCACATTCCTCCGTACATTCCTCCGTAGGTTGGCGATCACGTGTCGAAGACTTTGGGCCGCTCCGTCGCGGCCGGAGCGGCGGGCGGGCGCGCTTCGGGGGACACCGCGGCGGATGCCGCCGCCCGCATCCCGCGCTGGACCGCACCCGGGGCCGGTGCGCCGCCCGCCGTGCCGGCCGCCGACATCGTCCTCCCCCCGCGGCTGACCGCCCGGCTGCAAGCGGTCGCCGAGGAGAGCGCCGCCCCGCTGGACGCCGTGCTGTTGGCCGCCCACCTCAGGGTGGTTGCCGCGCTCACCTCCCGGCAGGAGCCGGTCACCGGGTACGTGCCCGCGGGCGGCGACCCGGCCGCGCCGCACCCGGTCGGCGCGAGCGGGGTGCTGCGAACCACCTGGCGCGAACTCATCGGCCAGGCCGGGCAGGGCTGCCGGCCGCCCGGCACGGAAGGTGGGCCGGGCGGCGGCATCCCGCCGCGTCCCGAGTCCGTCCTCGACCTGTCCGACACCGATCCGGCGGAGGCCCCCGAGGACACCCCGGCGCTGTGGGTGCGTATCGCGGTGCACGCCGGCGGCGTGGTCGTGACGGCCCGGTCCCGTAGCGACGTCATGACCGACGATCAGCTGACCAGGATCGTCGGCTACCACGGCCGGGCCCTGGAGCTGCTGGCCGCGCACCCGGACGCCCCTGCGGGGGAGCGCAGCCTGCTCGCCGAGGATGAACGACACTTCCAGATCTACGGGCTGGCCGGCCCGGCGGAGCCCTCCGACGGACGGCTGTTCGTCGAGCGGTTCGAGGAGCAGGTCCGGCGGACCCCGGATGCGGTCGCGGTCACGCACCGCAGCCGGACCTGGACGTACCGCCGGCTCGACGCCCACGCCCAACGGATCGCGCACGCCCTGCGGGCCGACGGCCTCGCCGACGAGGACGTGGTGGCCGTCGTCATGGAGCGCGGCCTGGAGTGGGCGGCTGCCACCCTCGGCGTGTTCAAGGCCGGCGGCTGCTATCTCCCCGTGCAGCCGGACTTCCCGCCCGCCCGGATCGCCGCCCAACTCGACGGCGTCGACTGCCGGTTCGTGCTGGGGGCCGGTCCCACGGCACCCCCCGCGCCCGACGGCGCCGGCCGGCGCCGGACACTGGACGCCGCCGCCCTGTGCGCCGATGACCCCGCTGCGGGCGGGGGCGTACGCCCGGCCACGGACACCACCGCCGCCCCCGGACGGCGCACGGCACCCGACCGGCTCGCGTACATCTACTTCACCTCGGGCTCCACCGGCACGCCCAAGGGTGTGATGTGCGAGCACGCCGGGCTGCTCAACCACCTGCTGATGAAGGTGACGGACCTCGGCATCGGGCCCGGTGCGGTGGTGGCGCAAACTGCCGCTCAGTCGTTGGACATCTCGCTGTGGCAGCTCGTCGCACCGCTGCTGACCGGCGGCAGCGCCCGCATCGTGGATACCGACGTACTGCTGGACGTGGACCGCTTCCTCACCGAACTCACCGCCGCGCGGGCCACCGTCGTCCAGCTCGTCCCGTCCTACTTCGACGCGCTGATCACGGCCCTGGAACGGCACCCCCGCGACCTTGGCGCGCTACGCGTGGTCTCGGTGACCGGCGAGGAGCTCAAACGGGACCTGGTGCGCCGGTGGTTCGCCTGCCGGCCGGACATCCGGCTGGTCAACGCGTACGGCGCGACAGAGGTCTCGGACGACACCATGCACGAGATCCTCGACCGGGTGCCCGACCGAGGGTTCGTCACGCTCGGCCGGATGCGCCGCAACGTGCGCGGCTACGTCCTCGACGAACAGGGCGGCCTGGCCCCGCTCGGTGCCACCGGGGAGATCGTCTTCTCCGGCGTCGCGGTCGGCCGCGGCTACGTCAACGATCCGGAACGCACCCGGGCGGCCTTCGTCCCCGACCCGTTCCGGCCGGGCCAACGGATGTACCGCACGGGCGACTTCGGGCGCTGGCTGCCCGAGGGCCGGCTGCAGTTCCTCGGCCGCCGCGACCAGCAGGTCAAGATCCGCGGATATCGCATCGAGACCGGTGAGGTCGAGAACGGGCTGTTGGCCGTCGACGGGGTGAAGGACGCGGTGGTCGTCGCCTCCGCCGGCAGCGACCGGCACAAGGTGCTGGTCGCCTTCCTCGTCGGCACCGGCCGCCCCGACACCGGCCGGCTCCGCGACGTCCTCGCCGGCCACCTCCCGGACTATCTGATCCCCACCTACTGCCACTGGCTGGACGCCCTGCCCGTCAGCGAGAACGGCAAGGTCGACCGCAAGGCGCTCACCGAGCTGGCCGGCACCCTCGGCCATGCCGACGCCACCGGCGCCGCCCCCGCCACTCCCACCGAACAGCGCCTCGCGATGGCCTGGGCCGAGGCCCTGAACGCGCCGCTGCAGTGCATCGGGCGGACCGACAACTTCTTCGCACTGGGCGGCACCTCGCTCTCCGCGACCTGGCTCGTGGTCAAACTCGACCGGCTCGTCTCCCTGGCCCGGATCGTCGCCCACCCCGTCCTTGCCGACCTGGCTGCCGTCATCGACGCGGGCGACGGCACCGCACCGGACGACACCGCGGCACCGCTGCTGCGGTCGCTGACCGTCGCGCTCCCGGACCGCACCGCACCGGCCGGGCGCCTGGTCTGCTTCCCCGGCGCCGGCGGGAACGCCGTCAACTTCCTCGCCCTCGCCCGGGAACTCGCCCCCTGCGGAGTCGAGGTGTACGGCGTCGAACTGCCGGGCCACGACTTCGTGCCCGGCCCGCAGGACCTGGTGGACGTGGCGGAGGCCGCCCGCCGGGTGCACCAGGAGCTGCGGCGGCTGCCCGGCGCACCGCTGCTGCTGTGGGGCCAGGGGGAGGGCGCCGCACACGCCCTGGCACTGGCCCGGCTGCTTCAGGACGGTCCCGGCGCCCCCCGCCGGGTCTTCGTCGGCGGCGCCGCCCCCGGCCGGGCGGCCGGACTGCCGGAGCGGATGGAACGGGTCCGCGCCATGAGCGACCAGGAGGTCACCGCGGCCCTGCTCCGCGAGGGCGCCTACGTGGAGTTCGACGGGCTCAAGCCCGAACGGGCCCGGCTGATGGGCCCCGCCTACCGGCACGACGTCCACTCGGCGGGACGCTTCCTGCTGGCCGCCTGGCAGCACCCCGCGGCCCACCGCATCACCGCGCCCCTCGCACTCGTCGTGGCCGCCGGCGCCCCCGACGGCACCCCGCCCGGTGCCCACGCCCACGGGGACTGGCAGCTCCTCTCCGACGACGTCACCCACCACGAACTGGACTCCGGCAGACCGCACTTCCTCCGCACCCGGGCGGCCGACGCCAAGGAG
The DNA here is from genome assembly GCF_036227565.1 of Streptomyces sp. NBC_01454. NCBI lineage: Bacteria > Bacillati > Actinomycetota > Actinomycetes > Kitasatosporales > Streptomycetaceae > Streptomyces > Streptomyces sp. NBC_01454. The sequence goes on along the minus strand of NZ_CP109460.1, from coordinate 3,767,404 downwards.
CTGGTGCTGGCCGCGCTGGCCGCGCCGACCGCGCCGGCCTCGCCCGTTCCGGCCCCGGTGCCGTCGCGCCCCGCCCCTCCGTCCCTGTGAGACCCCTTCGTACCCGTGAGGAAACCATGCCCAACGACGATGTGACGGCGCCCCGTGGCGGCGGGCCGGGCGGGCTGACAGGGCGGATCGCGTCCGGCCCGGACGCCCTGCTGCGCGCCGAGGTGCTCGAACCGCAGCTCCGCTTCGAGATCGACGCCCTGCTGCCCGGATACGTCCAGCTGGAGAAGGTGTTGCTGCTGGAGTACCGGCGGCTCGGGCTGATGGACGGCGCACAGGTCGGCGCCGTCGCCGACCTCCTCGACCGCGTCACCCCCGAGGCCATCGAGCAGGAGGCCGGGGAGAGCATGAGCGACATCGCCTTCACCCTGGAGCGCTACGTCTCCCGCCGGCTGGCCGAGGTGCCGCCCGCCTGGCACGTGGACCGCAGCCGCAACGACCTGCAGGCCACCGCCCAGCTGATGTACGGCCGCGGCCGGCTGCTGGACAGCGCCGAGGCGCTGCTGGAGTTCGGCCGCACCGCGCACCGGCTGGCCGTCCGGGGCGCCGGACTGGTGATGCCCGGCTACACCCATCTGCAGCCGGCGCAGGTGATCAGCCCCGGCTTCTACTTCGCCGCGCTGTGCGACCAGGTGCTGCACACCCTGGACCGGCTGGACGCGGTGTACCGCACGGCCAGCGCCTCCCCGATGGGCGCCGGGGCCATGGCCGGACAGGAACTGTCCTGGGACCGGGCCCGGATGGCCCGGCTGCTGGGCTTCACCGAGGTACGCCGGCATGCGCTGCGCGCCGTGGCGCAGCGCGACTGGGCGCTGGAGGCCTGCGCGGAGTTCTCCCTGCTCGGCGTGGCCCTGAGCCGGTTCGTCACCGACCTGATGACCTGGGGCGGCGCCGGCTACGGCTTCGTCGACCTGCCGGACCACTGGTCGGGCATCTCCTCCGCGATGCCGCAGAAGAAGAACTACCCGGTCCTGGAACGCATCCGCGCGCGTACGGCGCACCTGAGCGCCGCCTACACCGACATCGCCACCGGCCAGCGGAACACCCCGTACAGCAACTCCGTAGAGGTCTCCAAAGAGGCCAACGCGGGGGTGCCGGCCGCTTTCGACGCCTTCGGGTCGGTGCTGCGGCTGTTCGGCGCGGTGCTGGAGAACCTGGAGCTCCGGGCGGACCGGATGCGGGCGGCCTGCGAGAGCGAGTACCTGGGCGGCTTCACCCTCGCCAATCTCCTGACCCTGCGCGCCGGGGTGCCCTGGCGCACCTCCCAGGTCGTCGCCGGGCGCTACATCGTGCGGGCCGTCGAGCGCGGACTCTCGCCCGCCGAGCCGGACGGGCCGCTGCTGGATGCCCTGCTGGCCGACGAGGGCCACCGGGCCGACGACGCCGCCGGGCTGCTGGCGCAGGCGATGAGCGTGCCGGGCGGCCTCGCCGCCAAGTGCTCCGACGGCTCGACCGGCCCGGAGGCCGTACGGTCCCTGCTCGCCGACCAGGAGGCCGCCATCGACGTGGTGGCGGAGCGCTGGCGCGCCCGGCGCGCGGACCTCGCGGAGGCGGCGACCGGTCTGGACCGGCTGCTGGCCGGACCGGAGGGGCGGCATTAGTGGCGACGGTCCCTGACGGAGCGGTGCAGGACGTCCTCGGGCGCCGGGAGGCCCCGTACGCGGCGGTGACCGGGATGAGCACCGCGTCCGGCACCTTCGGCGAGCTGCTGCAGGGTGTCCTGCCGGCGGAGAACACCGACTTCCTGGTCACCCTGCCGATCGCCCGCTGGGCCCGGGTGACGTTCCACGGCACGCCCGGCACCGACGCGCTGACGGTGTACCCGGCCCACAAGCGCAAGGCGCTCCGGCTCGCCCGAATGATCACGCAGTCGTCGGCCACGCCGATGGGCGGGGTGCTGACGATCGAGAGCACCCTGCCCGAGGGCAAGGGGCTGGCCAGCTCCTCCGCCGACCTCGTGGCGACGGCGCGCGCGGTGGCCAACGCGCTGGGGGAGCCGATGCCGCCCCGGCGGATCGAGTCGCTGCTGGCCGAGATCGAGCCGACCGACGGCGTCCTCTACCCGGGCATCGTGGCGTTCTACCACCGGCGGGTGGCGCTGCACTCCGAACTGGGGTCGCTGCCGTCGATGACCGTGGTGGGCGCCGACGAGGGCGGCGAGATCGACACCGTCGCCTTCAACCGCATCCCCAAACCGTTCTCGGCCGCCGACCGCGTGGAGTACGCCCGGCTGCTGGAACGGATCAGCACGGCGGTGGCCGGCGCCGACCTCGCCGAGGTGGGCGCGGTGGCCACCCGCAGCGCCCTGATGAACCAAGTGCTGCGTCCCAAACGGACGTTGGAACCGATGATCGAGATGTGCCGGCAGGTCGGCGGGCTCGGTGTGGTGATCGGCCACAGCGGCACGAGCCTCGGGGTGCTGCTGGACACCACCGATCCCTCCTACCCGCAACGGGTGGTGGACGCCGCGAGCGCGTGCTCCGAGCTCGTCGGCAACGTGACGGTCTATCGGACCTTGAGCTTCGACCGATGACGTCCGGAGCGGTGGCGGCCGGGCGCAGGGACGGGAAGAGAGAGCGCACATGCTGAGCCAGAACGTGATCGAGGCCATCGGCCATACGCCGCTGGTGCGCCTGCGGTTGGGTGCCGAGCGGGGCGTCGCGGTCTACGCCAAGCTGGAGATGAACAACCTGTTCGCGATGAAGGACAGGGTGGGCAAGCAGATCATCACCGAGGCGCGCCGGACCGGTGCGCTGGCCGAGGGCGCCCCGATCGTGGAGAGCTCCTCGGGCACCATGGCCCTGGGCGTCGCCCTGGTGGGCACCTCGCTCGGCCATCCGGTGCACATCGTCACCGACCCGCGGATCGACCGGATCACGCTGGCCAAGCTGGAGGCGCTGGGCTGCGAGGTGCACGTGGTGGCTGCGATGGACGACCGCGGCTGGCAGGGCGCCCGGCTGACCCGGCTGCGGGAGATCATGGACCGGAATCCGGGGGCGTTCTGGCCGCGGCAGTACGAGAACCCGGAGAACTCCGCCGCCTACCGGCACCTCGCCGGGGAGCTCCTCGCCGACCTGGAGTCGGTGGATGTCCTGGTCGGCGCGGTGGGCAGCGGCGGCTCGCTGTGCGGCACGTCGCGGGTGCTGCGCGAGTCCCTGCCCCAGCTGTACGTGGTCGGGGTGGACTGCGTCGGCAGCGTGCTGTTCGGCCAGCCCGATCGGCCCAAGCGGCTGCAGAGCGGGCTCGGCAACAGCCTGCACCCGAAGAACCTGGACCACGACCTGATCGACGAGGTCCACTGGCTCAACGACCGTGAGGCGTTCGGGGCCACCCGGGACCTGGCCCGCGAGGAGAAGCTGTTCGCCGGCAACACCTCCGGCTCGGTGTACCGGGTGCTGGGCGCCATGGCCGCCCGGGCCACCCCGGGCTCGACCGTCGTGGGCATCTTCCCGGACCGCGGGGACCGCTACGCCGACACCGTGCACAGCGCCGCGCACTGGGCCGAGCAGAACCTGGAGCGGCTGCCGCTGGCCACGGTGCCGCGGCAGGTGCTCGACGGCACCGAGGTGCACAGCTGGTCGTTCCGCCGCAACCGCGCGGATGCCCCGCGCCCGGCGTTCGTCTTCGTCGAGTCCAACACCACCGGGACCGGGATGCTGGCCCTGCGGATCGCGGCGGAGTCCGGCTACGAGCCGGTCCTCGCGACCGCCGACTCCACCCGCTACGCCGGGCTGGCGGAGACCGGCGCCACGGTCGTGGACTGCGACACCAACGACCCCAACGACACCGACGACCCCGACGCGCTGGTCCGTGCGGTGACCAAGGCGATCGAACCCGGGAGCATCGCCGGGGTGTCCACCACCAGCGAGTTCTACCTGGTGGCGGCGGCCGCGCTGGCCCACGCGGTGGGGCTGCCCGCGGAACGGGCGGAGGCGATAGCCGGCTGCCGGAACAAGGGCGAACTGCGTCGCACCCTGGAGCGGGCCGGCATCGGCCAGCCGGACTTCGCGGTGGTGCAGGACGGGCCGTCCGCCGCCCGGGCGGCCGCCCGCCTCGGCACGCCCTGCGTGGTCAAGCCGGTCGACGACTCCGGCTCGACACGGGTGCGCCGCTGTGACTCCGCGGAGCAGGCGGCGGCGCTCGCCGAGGAGATCGTGGCCGTCCGGACCAACGGGCGCGGCCAGCCGACGGCCGGTCAGGCTTTGGTCGAGGAGTACCTGGACGGCCCCGAATACAGCGTGGAGATGTTCGGGATCGACGGCCGGCACCAGCTCATCGGCATCACCGAGAAGACCGTCACCGGTGCCCCGCACTTCGTGGAGTCCCGGCACCTCGTGCCGGCCGAGCTGCCCGAAGAGGCGGCGCGGGAGATGGCCGAGGCGGTGACGGCCGCACTGGCCGCGACCGGCCTGACCCGCGGGCCGAGCCACACCGAGGTCAAGCGGACCGCGTCCGGCAGCGCCGTCGTCGAGATCAACCCGCGGCTCGCCGGCGGTCTCATCCCCGAGCTCTACCGCCTGGCCACCGGCGTCGACCTGCTCGCCGCACAGGTGGGGTACGCCACCGGCGCCACCCCGGTGCTGCCCGACGGCATCCGGCGGCACGCCGGCATCCAGTTCATCCTGCCCACCGAGGAAGGGGTCCTGGAGCGCGTCACCGGAGTGGCGGAGGCCCGGGCCGTCCCCGGCGTGGAGCGGGTGACCGTCACCGCCGCCGAGGGCCGCCGGGTCGCCCCGCCCACGGACGCGTACGGGCGGATCGGCCACATCGTCGCGGTCGGCGACACCCGGGCCGAGGTCACCGAGGCCCTGGAACGAGCCGCTGCGCTGGTCCGTTTGCACGTGGCCTGACCGTCACGTGTTCGCCCTTCCCGCCCGTGTGGTCGTCTCACCGTGGCGCCTGCGGCGGGCTGGTCCGCCGCAGGCGCCACGGCGCTGTGGGCTGCGGGTACGGGCGTCCGGGGTAGGGGCCCCCGGACTGCTTCGCCATGCCTCCGGGCCGCCTCTCCCACCGGCCCCCACCCTCCCGTGGGTGGGTGAAGAAAAGACCGGTGGGGGCGGGCCCGGTGGTCCCCCGCGGCCAGCGAACGCCGGTCCCTGCGGACAGTGAACGCCGGTCCCTGCGGACAGTGAACAGACGGCCTCCACCCGCACCGGCCGCTTCACTCCCCCTCACGGGAGGGGCCGCGCCGCGGGACACGGTCCGGAGGAGCGGCACCGCCCCCCCCACACACATCCGCGACAGGCGCAACGGCGACCAGCAACCGCGGTGGGACAGCCGCGCACGTGCGGGGCCCGTCGCCGGCGCAATGGCGATTAACCCCTACGGGGGGGCCGGCCGCGCACGTACGGGTGCGGCCGAGCGCAGCGGAACGCCTCAAGTGCCCCACCTACCAACGGGTTTGTTTCCGAAGCCCGATTGACGCGACCTCATTCACATGTAATGTGTGGCTGACAGGTAGAAGTCAGGTGCGACGCGAGTAAGGGGATGGAGTCAGTGGAGAAACAGTCGGTCACTGTGAGGGTGGCGAGCTGGAGCGCGGCGCATCCCTGGCGGGCAATCGTCGGGTGGTTCCTCTTCGTGGCGCTGTGCCTGGCCGCGTCCGCTGTCGCGGGGACGCACAGCGCCACCACGGAGGACTACCGGGTGGGCAAGGCCGGGCAGGCCGAGGCGATCGCGACCCAGGGCGGCCTGCAGCGCCGGCCGGTCGAGCAGATCGTCATCGACTCCCCGTCCGGTGCGCTGAACGAGGCGGCGGCCCGCGCGGCCGCCGCCGACGTCACCGCCCGGATGCACAAGCTGCCGGAGGTTGACGGGGTCGAGAAGCCGGTCCTGTCCAAGAACCACAAGGTCCTCAGGGTCCAGGTGGTCATGAACGGCGAGGAACTCGCGGCGCGCAAGCACGTCGACCCGCTGGTCGCGCAGACCGCGGCGGTACAGAAGAGCCACCCCGGCGTGCGGGTCCAGGAGACCGGCGGCCCGTCCATGAGCAAGGGCCTCGACCAGCAGCGCGGTGACGACCTCGCGTTCTCCGAGATGCTCACCCTGCCGGTCACCGTCATCACCCTGATGATCGCCTTCGGCTCGGTGATCGCGGCCGGTGTCCCCGTCCTGCTGGCGCTCTCCTCGATCGCCGCCGCCATGGGCCTGTCCGCCCTGGCCTCGCATGTGCTGCCGGACGCCGGCGTGGGCAACAACATCATCCTGCTCATCGGCATGGCCGTCGGCGTCGACTACTCGCTCTTCTACCTCAAGCGGGACCGCGAGGAGCGGGCCCGGGCCGGCGGCAGGCTCGGCTCGGAGGCCATCGTGCAGCTGGCCGCGGCGACCGCCGGCCGGGCCATCGTGGTCTCCGGCCTCGCAGTGATCGTCTCGACCGCGACGCTCTACCTCGCCACCGACGTCATCTTCTCCTCGCTGGCGACCGGCACCATCATCGTCGTGCTCGTCGCCATGGCCAGCTCACTGACCGTGCTGCCCGCCCTGCTGACCAAGCTCGGGGCCCGCGCCGAGCGCCGTGACGCCCGCCGCGCGGCCGAGGGCAAGCGGAACCGGGACCACGCCGGCACCGGCAAGGTGTGGAGCACCATGCTGCGGCCCGCCACCCGGCGTCCGGGCATCACCCTGGTGGTCTCGGTGCTCATCATGCTGGGCCTCGCGGCCCCCGCGCTCGGACTGAAGCTGAGCGTGCTGGGCAAGGACACCTTCTCCCGCAAGATCCCCGCGGTGCAGACCTACGACCGGCTGACCGCCGCGTTCCCGGAGATGCTGGTCCAGCACCAGGTCGTGGTGCGGGCCGACGCGGACCGTTCACCGCAGGTGGTGAAGGCGCTGGAGGACCTCACCCGGCGCGCCCAGGCCGACCCGTTGTTCGCCCATGGCGTCCCCTTCACGCTGAGCACCTCGACGGACCACCGCGTCAGCAGCCTGATGCTCTCCGTGCCGATCAAGCCCAGCTCGTCCAAGGCGCTCGACTCGCTCGCCCACCTCCGCGACGACTACCTCCCCGCCACGGTCGGCAAGGTGCCCGGCACCGAGGCGTACGTCACCGGTGACATCGCCCGTGACTCCGACTACCTCGACCACCAGAATTCCAAGCTCCCGCTCGTCGTCGGCTTCCTGCTGCTGGTGACGTTCCTGGTGACGGTGGTGACCTTCCGCTCGGTGGTCATCGGCCTGATCGGCATCGCGCTCAACCTGCTCTCGGCGGCCGCCGCGTTCGGTCTGCTGGTGGTGGTCTTCCAGGGCCAGTGGGCACAGGGCCTCCTCGACTTCCACTCCACCGGCGCGATCGGGTCCCGGGTTCCGCTCTTCCTGTTCGTCATCCTCTTCGGGCTGTCGATGGACTACCAGGTCTTCGTGGTCAGCCGGATCAGGGAGGCGGCGCTGCGCGGCCTGGACACCCGTAAGGCCGTGCTGGACGGAATCGGCAGCTCCGCGGGCGTGGTGACCAGCGCCGCGGTCGTCATGGTCACCGTCTTCGCCAGCTTCGTCTTCCTCAACCTGGTCGAGATGAAGCAGATGGGCTTCGTCCTCGCGGTCGCGGTCCTGCTGGACGCGTTCATCGTGCGCATCATGATCCTTCCGTCGGTGCTGACCCTGCTGGGCAACGCGAGCTGGTGGCCGTCCCGCGGTATGCGCCGGGCGCAGTCCCAACCAACCGGTACGGCTGATTCCACCGTGCGTGATCTTCGCCAAACGCAGGAAACCGGGCGCTTCTGAACCACGGCTGCCGGTCACGGCAGCTATGCGATCGGCCTTCCACCCCCGGGAAGGCCAGGTGCTGGGCCGCTCCCTCCGAGCGGCCCAGCACTCGTTTCCGCGTGACGGTGCCCGAGGGCCATACCTGCACAGGTATGGAAGAACCGACGGGATGGTATTTCCCAGGGGTGTGTCGACGGGCCAGGATTTGGCTCAGTCGAAGACGGGGGTAAAAAGGTGGAGATCCACATACTTGGTTCACTCGCTCTGACTCAGGACACCCAGCGGTGGGGAGTGGCATCGAAGCGGGTGAGTTCCGTGCTCGCCCTGCTCGCCCTGACACCGGGACAGCCGGTCCCCTTCGACCAGCTCGTGGACGAACTGTGGGGTGACGGACGGATCGCCAACGCGAAGAACGCCCTGCAGGCGAACGTCACCCGGCTGCGTAAGCTCCTGGCGTCCATCACGGGAAGGCGAGGCGGCGACCTCGTCCGCACGGTCGGCGGCGGCTACCTGCTCGACGTTCCGGCCGAATCGGTGGACGCGCACCGCTTCCTCACGCTGGCCGACCGGGGCGCTGCCCTGGTCGCGCGGGACGCCGCGCCGGCGGCCGAAGTGCTGGAACAGGCGTTGGGCATGTGGCGGGGGCCGGCGCTGCTGGACATCTGCGAAGGGTTCCGTTGCCGCACCGAGGCGGCGCAGTTGGACGAACGCCGGCTCACCGCCTACGAGGACCTGATCACCGCGAAGCTGGCGGTCGGCGCGGAGCGGGTGTCGGTCCCGGAGCTGCGCCATCTCGCCGTCGAGCACCCCGGTCGGGAGCGCCTCAGCGAGCTGCTGATGCTGGCGCTCTACCGCGACGGCCGGCAGACCGAGGCGCTGGAGGTCTTCCACGGAACGCGCCGGCGCCTGGCGAACGACCTGGGCCTGGAGCCGGGACGCTCGTTGCACGAGATCTACCAGGCGATCCTCAAGCAGGACGAGATCCTCGGGAGCCCGCGTCGGTCCCTGGCGCTCACCGGCTGACCGGTGCCGTGAAAATCCGTGGACGCGCCTGAGAGCCGCGGATAGGATGCGACCCACGGGGCGTAGAGGGCGGTCTGGCGTGCGCCTCAATGTGTGACACATGTGATGCGTGTGTCCGGGGGAGCCAGGGGGGCCGACCTGCAATGCACGTCGAGTTACGGCATGCCCGACTCGTGGCAGGTATTGCGACCGCCAAGAGTATATCCAAGGCGGCTGCACAGCTCAACCTTCCGCAGCCCGCACTCTCGGCCCAACTCCGGCGCATCGAGCGCGAGTTAGGCGGCGACATCTTCGTACGGTCGCACGCCGGCGTGGTCCCGACCCCGCTCGGCGAGCGGCTGATCCCGATGCTCGTCGACCTCGCCCGGCGGGGGGACGCCTTCCTCGCCGAGGTGGCCGCGCAGAGCACCAACACCGTGCGGATCGGCAACGTGGAGTGGACGCCGCCCACGCTGCGCGAGGCGATCGCCGCCTCACTGCCGGCCGCCGAGGTGCAGACCGAGACGGTGGATCCGGCCGACGCGATGGACGCGGTCAGCGAGGGCCTGCTCACGCTGGCGCTGGTGCCCAACGTGTCGAGCCGTCCGCCGGCCGACACCGGAAAGGTCCCGCTCAGCACGGCCGTTGTGGTCCGCGAGCCGGTCTGGCTCGCGCTGCCGCCCGGCCACCGGCTGTCCGGGAAGGAACCGGTCGACGGCACGCAGGTGCACTCGCTCGAGTGGGTGCGCTATGCGCGGGGCCACTGGTTCCACGACGTCGAGGAGGCGGCGTTCGCCGACCTCGTCGACGGCCGCCCCACGTCGGTGCACCGGGTGCGCGGCCACCACGAGGCGATGAGCTGGGTCCGGGACGCCGGAGTGGCCGCGCTCACCACCCCGACCGGCGCCACCAAGGACATCCGTCTGGTGCCGATCGCCGACGCCCACACCTGTGAACTGCTGCTGGTGTGGCGCAGCGAGTCGATCGGCCGGACGACACTGTGGCGGCTGGTCGAGAGCGTGCGCCGCTATTACTGCGAGTACGCGCGCACCATCCCGCGCTACTGGTCCTGGATGACGGGACACCCCGAGGAGTTCCGCGAGGTCGCGCAGTTCCTGTCCGGCAAGCCCCTGCCCCTGCCCAGCGCCGTTTGAGGACGGAACTGCCTGAAGTCGGCGGGAATCCGCGTCAGTTCACGGTCAGCCAGCTGTCAGGCCGTTGCTCCAGCATCGTGCGCATGACTACTGAAGCCACCAGCGCCGTACGGCGTGCCCAGATCAAGGACATCATCTGCGACATCCTGGAGATCGAGCCCGCCGACATGACCGACACCAGTCGGTTCAAGGAGGACCACGAGGCCGACTCGATGGGTGCCATCGAAATCCTCTCCTCCCTCGAGCGTGCCTTCGCGATCGACCTGGACCAGAGCGTGCTGGCCCGGATGGTCAACCTCGATGCCGTGGTCATCGTCGTCGACGAGGCCGTGGCCGCCAAGTAGCCGGCGCTGCCCGCCTCGGGGCCGTCCGGGGCCGGGCGTGAGGGACTGGAGTGCAGGGTGTACGACAACGATCAGCGGCCCCGCCAGGTGGTGATCACCGGACTCGGCCTGGTCACCAGCATCGGCCTCGGGGTCGAGGAGTTCCTGGCCGGCCTGCGGGCCGGCCGCAGCGGGGCCAAGCCCATCACCGCGTTCGACACCGCCGGTTTCGCCCACTCCTTCGGGTGCGAGGTCACCAACTTCGACCCGGCGGAGTGGATCCACGGCGTCGAGCCGGACGAGCTGGGCCGGGCCACCCAGTTCTCCGTTGCGGCGGCCAACATGGCGGTCGCGGACGCCGGGATCGGCCCGGCGGAGCTGCGCGGCCGGCGGGCGATGGTGTCGGTCGGCACCACCGACGCGGAGTCCCGCGACCTGGATGTGCTGGCCGGCGAGCAGCTCGACCGGGGCCCGGAACAGCTCTCCCGGCAGGTGGTGCGGCGTGCGCACGCCAGCCGGCTGTCCTCCAGCATCGTCCGTGAGCTCGGGCTGGTCGACGTCGAGGCGCTGACCATCCCCACCGCCTGTGCGGCCGGCAACTACGCGATCGGCAGCGGCTACGACGCGATCCGGGCCGGCGACGTCGACGTGGCGCTGTGCGGCGGGGCGGACGCGGTGTGCCGCAAGACCTTCGCCGGCTTCTACCGGCTGGGCACCATCGCGCCCGAGGTGTGCCAGCCCTTCGACCGGGACCGCAAGGGCATCCTCACCGGCGAGGGCGCGGGCATCTTGATGATGGAGAGCCTGGAGTCCGCGCAGGCGCGCGGTGCCCGGATCTACGCCGAGGTCCTCGGCTATGGGCTGAACTGCGACGCCCACCACCCCGTGGCGCCGGATCAGGACAGCCTCGCCCGGTGCATGGCGCTGGCCCACCGCAACGCCGGGATCACCGCGGGGGACGTCGACTTCATCTCGGCCCACGGCACCGGCACCAGGGCGAACGACGTGACCGAGGCCGGCGCCATCCGGCAGGTCTTCGACGCGCCGCCCCCGACCGTCTCCATCAAGTCGATGGTGGGGCACAGCATGGGCGCGGCCAGCGCCCTGGGCTCGGCGGCCTGCGCACTGGCCATCGCCGAGGGTTTCATCCCGCCCACGATCAACCACCGGGAGACCGACCCGGACTGCGGCGTCGACTGCGTGCCCAACCACGCGCGGCCGGCCGAACTCTCGGTGGTGCAGAACAACGCGCTCGCCTTCGCGGGCAACAACGCCGTGCTCATCCTGGGACGGCACCGGGAGGCTGTCTGATGTCCGCACTGGTCTTCTCCACCTGGTCGGCGGTGTCCCCGTTCGGGGTGGGCAGCGAGCCGTTCCGTGCCGGGATACGGGCCGGCCGCAGCGCCGTCGCGGACCTCGACCCGCAGACCCACCCCGGGCCGTTCGCGCAGGCTGCGCTGGTGCCGGACTTCAGCGCCGCCGCGTACGTCGGCAAGAAGGGCACCCGCACCATGGACCGGGTCACCGCCATCGCGGTGACCGCCGTCGGCCGGCTGCTGACCGACGGCGGACCGGAACTGATCGCCCGGCCCGAGGAGACCGGGCTGGTCCTGGGCACCGGCTCGGGCAGCGTGCAGAGCATCATGGACTTCACCCGCGACTCGCTCGTCGGGGAACGCCCGTACCACGTCGACCCGGCGCGCTTCCCGAACACGGTGATGAACCGGGCCGCCGGGCAGAGCGCGATCTGGCACGGCATCAAGGGCCCGAACACCACCATCGCCGGCGGCCGGCTGACCGGCCTGACCGCGCTGAGCTACGCCGCCCGGCTGCACCGCGGCGGGCACTGCGCGCGGGTGCTGTGCGGGGCGGCGGAGGAGTACTCCGTGCAGCGGGCCTGGCTGGAGTGGCACGGCCGGGACGGAGACGACCGGCGGACCCCGCTCGGCGAGGGCGGTGCGGTCTTCCTGCTGGAGGCCGCCGAGGACGCCCGGGCCGCCGGGCGGCCCGTGGGTGCCCGCCTGCTGACCACCCGTTTCCGGGCCTTCGGCACACCGGCCGGGGCCCGCGGGGCGCTGGCCGAGTGCATCCGCGACGCCCTGAAGCAGGCCGGGGCGTCGGCCGGGGACGTCCGGCTGGTGGCCCCGGTGGAGACCGGCGGGGTGCTCGCCGGTGTCGAGGAGGCAGCGGTCGGCGACGCGCTGGGCGCCGCGGCCCGGCCCAGGTGGCTGGGCAGCCGGGCGCTGCTGGGCGACACCTCGGCGGCGGCCGCGAGCCTGCAGTTCGCCGCGGTCCTGACGGTGCTCGAAGAGGAAGCCGCCGCACCCGGGGGACTCGCGCTGGTGACGGCGGTCGACCGGGACGGAACGGCCGGCTGCGCGCTGCTCGCCGCCCCGACGAATGAGGAGAAGTGAACGTGGAGACAACTGCCCGCAGGGTCGCGCTGGTCACCGGGGGCTCCCGGGGCATCGGACGGCACGTGGTCACCCGGCTCGCGCGGGACGGTTTCGACGTCGCCTTGTGCTACCGGTCCGACGAGGACGCCGCGCAGTCCGTGGCGAAGGAGGCCGAACAGGAGGGCGCGGCGGTGTTCACCGCCCGCACCGACGTCGCCGACGCCACCGCGGTACGCGGCTTCGTCAAGGCCACCGAAAAGGCGCTCGGCCCACTGCACGCGGTGGTCTCCTGCGCCGGCATCGTCCGGGACAACCCGCTGGTGATGTTGTCCGAGGAGGACTGGGACGCGGTGCTGCGCACCAACCTGGACGGCACCTACCACCTGTGCAAGGCAGCGGTCTTCTCGATGATGAAGCGCCGGGCCGGGACCGTGGTGACGATGTCCTCCGTCGCGGGCGTGTACGGCAACGCGACGCAGACCAACTACTCCGCGTCCAAGGCCGGGATCATCGGGTTCACCAAGGCGCTGGCCAAGGAGTCCGGCCGCTACGGCGTGCGGGCCAACGCCGTCGCGCCCGGCTTCATCGACACCGACATGCTCTCCGGGCTCGCGGAGGAGCACACCCGGACGATGACCGAGCGGATCCCGCTCGGCCGCCTCGGCCGCCCCCAGGAGGTGGCCGACCTGGTGTCGTTCCTGGTCTCCGACCGCGCCTCGTACATCACCGGACAAGTCTTCGGCGTCGACGGCGGCCTGGTCGTCTGAACCGGGCGCGGGCCCCCGCGCGGCCCGCCCCGTCGTACCCAGAAATCGGATGTGGGGTAGCAGCATGCCCAAGAACAAGACACCGCGGTTCTACTTCTCCCTGCGCAGCCCGTACTCCTGGCTGGCTTACGGGGACCTGATGGCACGCCATCCCGAGCTGGTCGACCGGCTGCAGTGGCTGCCGTTCTTCGAGCCGGACGAGGTCAGCGCCCGGCTGCTCCAGGAGCGCGGCGGCACGTTCCCGTACTCGGAGATGTCCCGGGCGAAGAACATGTACGTACTCCAGGACATCGGCCGGATCACCAAGTCCCGTGGCATCACGGTCAATTGGCCGGTGGACAAGGACCCGGTCTGGGAGGTCCCGCACCTGGGCTACCTGGTGGCCGCGCGGGAGGGCCGGGGCCACGACTACATCGCCGCGGTCTACCGGGCCAGATTTGGCGAGGGCCGCAACGTCTGCGACCCGGAGACGATCGCGGACATCGGCCGCGCACTGGGCCTCGACCCCGAGATCATCTCCCATGCCAAGGACGACCAGGACCTGCGTGCCCAGGGTGTGGACATCCTGATGGACGTCTGCAAGGACGGCGTCTTCGGGGTGCCGTTCTTCGTGCGGGGCTTCACCCGGTACTGGGGACTGGACCGCCTCGACGCCTTCGTGGCGCACCTGCGCGACAAGGAGCCGGCGGGGTCCGCGCCGCCCGCCGCCGTCGCCGGCGCGATCGGCATCGGCCGGTCGGCCGACGACGGGCACGCGGGCGGCTGCGGCTGACCGGCCGCCCGCGCGGACCGTCAGTTCTCGGTCAGTGCGCTGTCAGCGCACTCGGACACCATCGAAGACGACGCTGCCCCCTGCCGCCCCGGACAGCCGGCGAGGGGCAGTACGCGTGCGTGGCTCGGGACGGGGTGGCACGGATGCCACCCGCCCGGACCACAGCCGCCCTCCGTGCCTCCGGACGCCGCACCGCGCCCGTGGGGTGACGTCGGCTACGGCGGCACGGACCTGATGAACCTTTCCGAGGGGATTGCAATGACGCGTGTGCCGACGGCCGGCTTGCCGCTCACCGCTGGCCAGAACGACATCTGGTTCGACGAAAAGCTCACCGGCGGCGGTGCCACGTACAACACCGCGATCTACTGGGACATCAAGGGTCCGCTGGACCAGGAACGGTTCGCGGCCGCGCTGGCCCGGCTCGCCGAGGAGTCGGAGTGCCTGCGGGTCCGCTTCTTCGAGGTGGACGGGGAGCCCCGGCAGGTCGTCGAGGAACTCGACCGGCTGCCGCTGACCGTCACCGACGTCTCCGCCGCCGCCGACCCGGTGGCGGCGGCCCGCGAGGCCATCCGTGCCGATCTGCGGGTGCCGTTCACGGTGGGCGGTGAGGTGCCGCTGTTCCGGCTGAGTGTGTTCACGCTCGCCGAGGACCGCACGTTCTTCTGCCTCCTCAACCACCACCTGGTCTCCGACGGCTTCAGCTACGTCATCTACTGGCAGCGGCTCTCCGCGATCTACGAGGCGATGACGGCCGGCACCTCCCTCGACGAGGGCCGGTTCGCGCCGCTGACCACGCTGATCGAGGCCGAGGCGGCCTACGCCGGCTCCCCGCGCCACGAGCGGGACAAGGCGTACTGGGCGGAGCACTTCACCGACGCCCCCGAGCTGGTGACCCTGGCCCGCCGGGACGCCGAACCGGCCCAGTCGTTCCTGCGCGAGGAGACCGTCCTTTCCGAGGAACTCGCCGAGCGGCTGCGGGCGGTGGCCTGGGACGCCAGGGTGACCTGGCAGACCGTGCTGGTCGCCGCGCTCGGCGCGTATACCCAGCGGATGACCGGCGCCACGGACGTGCTGCTGTCGCTGCCGGTCACCGCTCGGGTCGGCGCCACCATGCAGAACATCCCCGGCATGGTCGTGAACTACCTGCCGCTGCGGATGCGGATCAGCCCCGGCACGACCCGGGGCGCGCTGCTGGCCGCCGCGCACAAGGAGGTCACCGGGGCGCTCAAGCACCAGCGCTACCGGGTCAGCAAGGTGCGGCGCGAGATGCGGCTCGGCAGCGACGACCGGCGCCCGTTCGGCCCGTTCCTCAACATGATGCCGCAGATCGAGAAGCTGGCCATCGGGCCCTGCGAGGCGGTCCTGTACAGCCCGTCGACCGGGCTGGTGGACGACCTGGAGTTCACCGTCGCGGACAAGGGCGCGGCCGGCGTCGGCGTCGACCTCAGCGCCAACGAGAGCCGCTACGACCGCGACGAGGTCCGCGGGCACCTGGCGCGGTTCATCGGCTACCTCGGCCGCTTCGTGACCGCCGGCGCCGACGACCGGCTGGGCGCACTGGAGCTGCTGGCGCCCGGCGAGGACGAGCGGCTCACCCGGGTGCTCACCGGCCCGGAGCGGCGCGAGCCCTACCTCGGCGTCGTCGAGCGGGTACGCGCCCGGGCCGCCGAACGGCCCACCGCCGTCGCGGTGACCGACGACACCGGCAGCCTCACCTACGCCCAGCTCACCGGCCGCGCCAGCGCGCTCTCCCGGCGGCTCGGCGGGACCGGTCTGGTGGCCGTACTGGCCGAGCCCGGGCGGGACTTCGTCGTCACCGAGCTGGGCGTGCTGGGCGCCGGACGCGCCTTCCTGCCCCTCGACGCGCGCTCGCCGCACGCCCGGCTGACCGCGTTGCTGGCCGACAGCGGCGCGACCTGCCTGGTGGCCGACCCCGCCAACCGGGAGCTGGCCGGGCGGTTGGCCGGCGAGGCCGGACGGGAGATCGACCTGCTGGTCCTGGACGGCGCCGAGGACGCACCGGACGCCGTGGCCCCGGTCGTCGGCGGGCCCGCGGACCTGGCGTACGTCATCTTCACCTCCGGGTCCACGGGCAAGCCCAAGGGCGCGATGGTGCAGCGCGGCGGGATGATCAACCACCTGCTGGCCAAGGTCGAAGAGCTCTCCCTCACCCGCGCGGACAGCCTGGTGCACAACGCCCCGGTCACCTTCGACATCACGGTGTGGCAGACGCTGACCACCCTGCTGGTCGGCGGGCGCGTCCGGGTGGTGAGCCGGGAGACCGCGGCCGACCCGGACGCCCTGTTCGGCGTCATCGGCGACGAGAGCCTGACCGTGCTGGAGGTGGTCCCGTCCCTGCTGCGCGCCACCCTCGACGCCTGGGACACCACCGGCCACGCCCCACGGTTGCCCGGTCTGCGCTGGATGATCTCCAACGGTGAGGCGCTCGCCCCCGAGCTGTGCGACCGCTGGTTCGCCGGCTACCCGGCGATCCCGTTGGTCAACATGTACGGGCCCACCGAGTGCTCGGACGACGTGACGCACGCCTACGTCCGCCACGGCGACGTCCTGGACGGGGTGTTCGTCCCGATCGGCCGACCGCTGCGCAACACCCTGCTGTACGTCCTGGGCGACGAACTGCGGCCGGTGCCGCAGGGCGTGCCCGGTGAACTCTTCATCGGTGGCGCCGGGGTGGGCCGCGGCTACCTCGCCGACCCGCGCCGCACCGCCACCACCTTCGTGCCCGATCCGTTCGTGGGCGGCGGGGCGCGGATGTACCGGACCGGCGACCGGGTGGTGCTGCGCGCCGACGGGCAGCTGGACTTCATCGAGCGCCGCGACCACCAGGTCAAGATCCGCGGCCACCGGATCGAGCTGGGCGAGATCGAGACCGCGCTGCGGGCCCTGCCGGGCGTCTCGGACGCGGTGGTGATCGCGGGCGATGACCAGGCCGGACACAAGCGGCTGCTCGGCTACTTCGTGCCCGAGCACGACGGCCCCGACACCGTGGCGGTCCGCGACGGACTGGCCCGCGTGCTGCCCGGCTACATGGTCCCGGCGGCCCTGGTGCCCCTGGACCGGCTGCCGCTGACCGCGCACGGCAAGGTCGACCGCAAGGCCCTGCCCACCCCCGACTTCGCGGCCCCGGCCCCGGCCCCGTCCTCGGCCGCCTCCTCGGTCCCCGAGGCCCTGCGCGGCCCGGCGGAGGAGACCATCGGGCGGGTGCTGGCCGAGGTGCTCGGACTGCCGTCGGTCGGCCGGGACGACAGCTTCTTCGCCCTGGGCGGCGACAGCATCAGCTCCATCCAGGTGGTCAGCCGGGCCCGCAGGGCCGGTCTGGTCATCACCTCCCGTGACGTGTTCCTGCACCGCACCCCGGCGGCGATCGCGGCGGCCGCCCAGCCGGTCGAGGCGCGGACGCCGGTGGCCGCACAGGACGGCGTCGGCGAGATCGAGCTGACCCCGATCGTCGACCAGCTGCGCGAGGATCTCGGCGAACTGCCCGACCCCACCCGCGAGTTCGCCCAGTACGTCACCGTCGCCGTGCCCGCCGGGACCGACCCCGAGCGGCTCACCACGGCCCTGCAGGCGCTGATGGATGCCCACGACACCCTGCGGATGCGGCTGGTGGCCCCGGCTCCCGGACTGTGGTCCCTGGAGGTGCTGCCCGCCGGTGCGGTGCGCGCCGCGGACGCCGTCAGCCGGGTGGACGTCTCCGGGGCCGACGACGACCCGCTGCCCGCACAGCTGGCCGCCGCCCGCGGCCGGCTGAGCCCCGAGGGCGGGCTGATGCTGCAGGCGGTCCTCCTCGACGCGGGCCCCGACCGGCCCGGCCGGCTGCTGCTGGTCGTCCACCACCTGGCCGTGGACGGGGTGTCCTGGCGCATCCTGCTGCCCGACCTGCAGGCCGCCTGGAGCGACGTGGCCGCCGGCCGCACGGTGCGGCTCGACCCGGTCGCCACGTCCTACCGCGGCTGGGCCAAGGCGCTCTCGGAACAGGCCCGCACCGCGCAGCGGGTCGGCGAACTGGCCCACTGGACCGCGCAGGTGGCCGGCGACGCCCCGGCGCTCGGCGCGCGCCTGCTGGACCCGTCCCGGGACACCTGCGCCACCGCCGGCGAGGTGCGGATCGAGCTGTCGCCCGAGCGGACCGCCGCGCTGCTCACCACCGTCCCGGCGGTCTTCCACGCCGAGGTGAACGAGGTCCTGCTGACCGGCCTGGCACTGGCGGTCGCCGACTGGCGGCGCGGGCGCGGGGCGCCCGCCGCCCGGACCGTGATCGAGCTGGAGGGGCACGGCCGTGAGCCGGTCGCCGGCGAGCTCGACCTCTCCCGCACCGTCGGATGGTTCACCAGCGTCTTCCCGGTCGCCTTGGACCTCGGCGACCTCGGCGACCTCGGCGACCTCGACCGCAACGAGCTGCGGGACGCCGGGCCCGGCTTCGGCACCGCGCTCAAGCGCATCAAGGAGCAGTTGCGCGCCGTCCCCGGCCACGGCATCGGCTACGGCCTGCTGCGGCACCTGAACCCGCAGGCCGCCCGGGTGCTCGCGCGGCACGCCGTTCCGCAGATCGGCTTCAACTACCTGGGCCGGTTCACCGTCGGCACCGGGGAGGCCTGGCAGATGGCGGCCGGCGCCTCCGGCCAGACCGCACACCCGGACACCCCGCTGCGTTACCCGGTCGAGGTCGTCTCCGTCACCGAGGACCGCCCCGGAGGGCCGGTGCTCGCGGCCACCTGGACGTACGCCGGCGGGCTGCTGGCGGAGGACGACGTCCGGGAGATCGCCGAGGGCTGGTTCCGCGCCCTGGAGCAGCTCGCCGAGCACGCGCGGAAGCCCGGTGCCGGCGGCCGGACCCCGTCCGAATTCCCGCTGGTCACCGTGGCCCAGAGCGAGATCGAGGACTACGAGCGCGAGGTCGAGGGGCTGACGGACATCCTGCCGCTGTCCCCGCTGCAGCGCGGCCTGCTGTTCCAGGCCGAGTTCGACCGGCACGGGATGGACGCCTACACCCTGCAGGTCCTCATGGACATCGCCGGGCCGCTGGACAAGGCCGCCCTGCGCCGCGCGGTGGCCGCGCTGCTGGAGCGCAACGACGCCCTGCGGGCCTGCTTCCGCGACCGTGACGCCGGCGACCCCGTCCAGCTGATCCCCGGATCCGTCGAACTGCCCTGGTCCGAGGTCGACCTGACCGGGCTCGCGGAGGACGAGCGGGAGGCCGAGGCCGTCCGGCTGACCGACCAGGAGTGGCTGCGCCGCTTCGACGTGGCCGAGCCGCCGCTGACCCGTTTCACGGTGTACGAGCTGGGCCCGGACCGCTACCGGGTGGTGTGGACCGCGCACCACATCCTCGTCGACGGCTGGTCCCTGTCGGCCGTGCTGGCGCACGAGCTGGTCGTCCTGTGGTCCAACGGCGCGGACGCCTCCGCGCTGCCGCCGGTCGCCTCCGTCCGCGGATACCTGCAGTGGTCCGGGGAGCAGGACAAGGAGGCCGCACGGACGGCCTGGCGGCAGGAACTGGCCGGGGTGGCCGAGCCCACCCGGCTCGGCCCCGCCGACCGCGCCCGCGTCGAGACGCTGCCGGAGACCTGGACCGTCGAACTGCCCGAGGAGCTGACGGCCGCGCTGACCTCGTGGGCCCACGCCCGCGGCCTGACCATGAACACGGTGGCCCAGGGCGCCTGGGCGGTGGCCCTCGGCCGGCTGACCGGCCGCGGCGACGTCACCTTCGGCGCAGTCGTCTCCGGGCGCCCCGCCGAGCTGGCGGGCGTGGAGCAGATGGTCGGCTCGTTCATGCACACGCTGCCGGTGCGGGTGACCCTCACCCCGCAGACCACCCTGGAAGAGATGCTGGTCGACCTGCAGGCGCGCCGGCTCGCGCTGGAACCGCACCAGCACCTGGGGCTGGCCGAGGTGCAGCAGGGCGCCGGCCTCGGCGAACTCTTCGACACCGTGGTGAGCTTCCACAACTACCCCACCGGTGTGCTCGACGGCATCGGCGAGCGCATCCCCGGCCTGTCCATGCTGGCGTGGCAGGCCCGGGTGATCGCCGAATACCCGCTGGCGCTCGGGGTGTTCCCCGGCGAGCGGATGCGCCTGGAGGCGCAGTACCGCTCCGACGTGTTCGACGCCCCGCAGGTCGAGACGGTCGTCCAGCGGTTCGTCCATGTCCTGCGGGCCCTGGTCGCCGCCCCCGGCGCACGGCTGGGCTCGGTCGACGCGCTGGGCGACGACGAGCGCCGACAGCTGCTCGGCGCCTGGGCCGGCAGCACCGCGCCGGCCGCCTCGCGTCCCGCCACCGAGGTCTTCGAGGAGCACGCCGCCCGGACCCCCGACGCCACCGCCGTGGTGTACGGGGACGGCGGTGAGGAGTTGGCCTACCGGGACCTCAATGCCCGCGCCAACCGGCTCGCCCGGCTGCTGATCGACCGCGGGGTCGGCCCCGAGGACGTGGTCGCGGTGGCCCTGCCGCGGTCGGCCACGATGGTGGTGGCCGCGCTCGCGGTCCTCAAGGCCGGCGCCGCCTACCTCCCGGTCGACTCCGCGTACCCCGCGGACCGGATCGCGTACATGCTGGACGACGCCCGTCCGGTGGCCCTGCTGACCACTGAGGAGATCCTGGGCCGGCTGCCCGACGGGAGGGACGCGGTGGCGGTGGACGCCGCCGGCACCGTCGCGGAACTGGCGCAGTGCTCCGGCGACGATGTCACCGACGCCGAGCGCCGCGCCCCGCTGGACGCCCGCCACCCCGCCTACGTCATCTACACCTCCGGATCCACCGGGCGCCCCAAGGGCGTCGTCGTGGAGCACACCGGCATGCTGGCGATGGTCGCGAGCCTGGTGGAGCGGTTCGGCCTGGACAGCGAGACCCGGGTGCTGCAGTTCGCCTCGTTCAGCTTCGACGCGTCGGTCTGGGAGATCATGCTGGCGCTGCTCAACGGCGGCACGCTGGTGATCGCCGACGAGGAGTGCCGCACCCCGGGCCGGCCGCTGGTCGACCTGATCCACCACGCCCGGGTCAACCTGGCCGGCCTGCCGCCGGTGGTCGTCAACGGCCTCCCCGAGGGCAGCACGCTCCCGGCCGACCTGCGCCTGGCGGTCGCCGGTGAGGCCGTGCCCGCCGAGACCGTCGAGCGCTGGGCCTCCCACGTGCGGCTGTACAACGGCTACGGCCCGACCGAGGCCGTGGTCAGCTCGACGGTCAGCGGCCCGCTGGCCGGCTCCGGCCGGCCGCCGATCGGCCGCCCCACCTCCGCGCACCGCGTCTACGTCCTCGACCGTGACCTGGCGCCGGCCGCGGTGGGCGTGACCGGGGAGCTGTATGTGGCGGGCGGCCTCGCCCGCGGCTACCTGGACCGCACCGGGCTGACCGCCCAGCGGTTCGTGGCCGACCCGTACGGCGCACCGGGCGAGCGGATGTACCGCACCGGCGACCTGGTGCGGTGGCTGGAGGACGGCGAACTCGACTACGTCGGCCGCGCCGACGACCAGGTCCAGCTACGCGGCTTCCGCATCGAGCTCGGCGAGATCTCCTCGGCCCTGCTCGCCCAGGAGGGCGTCGCCCAGGCCGTGGTGGACGTGCGCGAGGAAGCGGGCGGCGACCGCCGGCTGGTGGCGTACGTGGTCCTCACGGACAAGGAAGCGGTCGCCGACGGGCTGCGCGAGCAGCTCGCCGGGGCGCTGCCCGACTACATGGTCCCCGCCGCCGTGGTGGCGCTCCCCGACATGCCGCTCACGCCGCAGGGCAAGCTGGACCGCAAGGCGCTGCCCGCGCCGGAGCTGCACACCGCGCCGCGGGGCCGGGAGCCGCGCAACCCGGCGGAGGCGATCCTCTGCGGCCTGTTCGCCGATGTGCTCGGCCTGGACCGGGTCACCATCGACGACGACTTCTTCGACCTCGGCGGCCACTCGCTGCTGGCTACCCGGCTGGTCAGCCGGGCCCGCGCGGCACTGGGCGTCGAGCTGCCGATCCGCGCCCTGTTCGAGGCGCGGACCGTGGCCGCCCTGGCCGGTCAGCTGGACTCCGCCGACGCCGCCCGCCCGGCGCTGGTACCGGCCCGCGTCCAGGACGGTGACCGCGGCCGGCCGCTGTCCTTCGCCCAGCAGCGGCTGTGGTTCCTCAACCGCCGCGAGGGCAGGGCCACCGGCACCTACAACTCGCCGATGACCTTCCGGCTCACCGGGCGGCTGCATGCCGACGCCCTGCGGGAGGCACTGCGCGACGTCGCGGGCCGGCACCAGGTGCTGCGCACCGTGATCCCGGAGCACGACGGCCGGCCCGCGCTGCGGGTGCTGGACGCAGCCGCCGGCGGCCCGGCGCTGAAGGTCCGGTCGCTGCCGGCGGACGGCCTGGCCGCCGCCCTCGCCGCCGAGTACGACCTCGGCTTCGACCTGACCGTCGAACCGCCGCTGCGGGTACGGCTGTTCACCCTCGGCAAGGACGAACACGTCCTGCTGCTGGTCCTCCACCACATCGCCTTCGACGGCTGGTCGATGGCGCCGCTGCTGGGCGACCTGTCTGCCGCCTACCGGGCGCGCTGCGCCGGCCGGGCGCCCGAGTGGGCACCGCTCCCGGTGCAGTACGCGGACTACGCGGTCTGGGAGCGGGAGCTGCTCGGCTCCCCGGACGATGCCACCAGCCACGTCTCCCGGCAGCTGGCGTACTGGAAGGAAACGCTGGCCCGGCTGCCCGAGGAGCTGGCCCTGCCGACCGACTTCCCGCGGCCGGCGGTGAGCGGCAACGCGGGCGGTGAGTTGATGTTCGGGCTGGACGCCGGGCTCTACGCCACGCTGGTGGCGATCGCCCGCCGGGCCGGCGTCACCGAATTCATGGTGCTGCAGGCCGCGTTCGCGGCCCTGCTCACCCGGCTCGGCGCGGGCACCGACGTCCCGCTGGGCACCTCGGTGGCCGGCCGGACCGACGACGCCCTGGGTGACCTGGTCGGCTTCTTCGTCAACTCCCTGGTGCTGCGCACCGACACCGCGGGCGACCCGACGTTCACCGAGCTGCTGGCCCGGGTCCGGGAGACCGACCTGGCCGCCTACTCGCACCAAGACGTGCCGTTCGAGCAGATCGTCGACGCCCTCAACCCGGCCCGCTCGCTGGCCCGGCACCCGCTGTTCCAGGTCATGCTGACGCTGCAGAACAACGAGGACGCGCCGCTGGTGCTGCCCGGTCTGACGGTGCGCCCCGAGTTCGTCCCGTCCGGCCGGATCAAGGTCGACCTGTCCCTGCAGCTGCTGGAGTGGCCCGAGGACGGCTCCATGCGGGGTCTGCTCGGCTACAGCACCGACCTGTTCACCCGGGCCGCCGCCGAGCGCGTCGTGGCGGGCTTCACCCGGCTGCTGGCGGCGGTGGCCGCCGACCCGGACATCCGGCTGAGCCGGGTGGACGTCCTGGGCGAGGAGGAACGGGAGCGGGTGCTCGGCGCCTGGAACGCCACCGCCCGTGAGGTGCCGGAGGCCACCCTGCCGGAGCTGTTCGCCGCCCAGGCGGCCCGCACCCCGGACGCCACCGCGGTCCACGCCGAGTCCGGGTCCCTCAGCTACGCGGAGCTCGACGCCCGGTCGAACCGGCTGGCCCGCCACCTGATCGAAGCCGGCGCCGGCCCGGAGACGACCGTGGCGGTCGCCCTGCCCCGGTCCCCCGAGGCGGTCGTCGCCGTGCTCGGTGTGCTCAAGTCCGGCGCGGCCTACCTGCCGGTCGAGACCGACGAGCCCGTCGAGCGGGTCAAGCGGATGTTCGCCGAGGCCGCGCCGCTGCGGGTGGTCACCACCGCCGGTCTGGTCCGCCGGATGCTCGCCGCCGGGACACCGCCGGTGGCGCTCGACGGGCCCGCGGTGACCGGGACGTCGGCGGATCCGCTGACCGCGGCGGACCGGCGGCACCCGCTGCTCCCCGCGCACCCGGCCTATGTGATCTACACCGCCGGCGCGGGCGGCCGCCCCCGGGGCACGGTCGTCGAGCACCGGGCGGTGGTCAACTACCTCGCCTGGGCCCGGGAGACCTACCGCTCCGCGTCCGGCGACGCGCTGCTGACCACCTCGCTGTCCTTCGACGTCTCGATAACCGGGCTGTTCCTGCCGCTGACCACGGGCGGCACGGTGCGCCTCGGCGAACTGGCCGAGGGTGACGCCGTGGCCGGGGCGGGCGCCGCGTTCTTCAAGGGCACCCCGAGCCACCTGGCGGTGCTCGACGTGCTGCCCGACGGCTGCTCGCCGACCGGTGAACTGGTCCTCGCCGACGAGCCGGTGGCGGCCGACCAGCTGGACGAGTGGCGCAAGGCCCACCCCCAGGTGCGGGTGCTGACCGAGTTCGGCCCGACAGAGGCCACGGTGGGCGCCGTCGCCGGGGCCGTGGAGCCCGGCCAGGAGACCGGCACCGGCACCCTGCCGCTGGGCCGGCCGATCGCAAACGTCCGGGCGTATGTGCTCAACCCCTGGCTGGGGCCGGTCGGACCCGGTGTGACCGGTGAGCTCTACCTCGCCGGTGCGGGCCTGGCCCGCGGCTACGCCGGCAGCCCGGCGCCCACCGCCGAACGGTTCGTCGCCTGCCCCTACGGCCCGGCCGGGTCCCGGATGTTCCGTACCGGTGACCTGGTGAAGTGGGATGCGAACGGCAGCCTGCGGTACGTGGGCCGGTCGGACGACCAGGTGCGCATCCGCGGCTACCGGGTCGGTCTCGGCGAGATCGAGTCCGTGCTGTCGCGGGAGGCCGCCGTGGAGCGGGCGGTGGTCGTGGCCCGCGAGGACCGCCGGGGCGACGTCCGGCTGGTGGCCTATGTGGTGCCCGGCGAGGGAGCCACGGTGGACACCGCCGCACTCGCCCGGTCCGCCGCCACGTCGCTCGCCGCCTACCTGGTGCCGTCCGCCTTCGTGGCGCTCGACGCCCTCCCACTGACCGCCGATGGCCGGGTGGACCGCGCCGCGCTGCCCGCGCCGGAGGCGGCGAAGGAGGCGCCCGGGACCGCGCCGCGCGACGGGACCGAGGCGGCGCTGCACGGCGTGGTCGCCGAGGTGCTGGGCCTGCCCCGGTTCGGCGTCGAGCAAAACTTCTTCGACGTCGGCATGGACAGCATGAAGTCGCTGAGGCTGGTCAGCGGGGCGCGGAACGCCGGTTTGGAGATCACCGTCGCCGATGTCTTCGTACACCAGAACGTGGCCGCCCTCGCCGAGGTCTGCCGCCCCGGGCCGCTCGCCTCCGCACCCGCGACCACCGCGGCGACCGCGGGTACGGCCGGGACGCCGGAGCCGCACAGCGGTGCGGAGGTGATGGCCGGGGCGCTCGGCGCCTCCGCGGAGCTGGAGCTGTCCGACCCGTTCAGCGCGATGCTGTGCATCAGGCCGACCGGCAGCCGCCCCCCGGTGTTCTGCATCCACGGCGGTGTCGGGTTCAGCCTGCCCTACCTGCCGCTCGCCCGGCACCTCGGTGCCGAGCACCCGATCTACGGCATCCAGGCCCCCTGCGTGGTGGACTACGCGCCGCTGCCCGCCTCCGTCGAGGAGGCCGCCGCCGACTACCTGCAGATGATCAAGAAGGTGCGGCCGGAGGGCCCGTACCACCTGCTCGGCTGGTCGTTCGGCGGCACCATCGCCTACGAGATGGCGGTGCAGCTGCGGGCCGCCGGCGAGGAGGTCGGGGTGCTGTCCGTCCTGGACGCCTATCCGCGCACCGGGGTGCCCGACGACCGCGAGGAACAGTCGCTCTTCGCCTGGCTGCTGGAGGGCATCGGCCACGACCGCGCCGAGTTCGGCGACCGGGACCTGAGCGTCCAGGACATCTTCGAGACCCTGCGCCGCGACCACAGCCCGTTGGCGGAGATGGGGGAGCGCCGGATGGCCCGGATGGTCGACCTGATGGCCCACCACCAGACGCTCAAGTCGCTGTACGCGCCCGGTCGTTATGACGGCAGGATGCAGCTCTTCGTCTCCGAGTCGCCGCTCTCCGACGGCGAGCGGACGCACAA
Organism: Streptomyces sp. NBC_01454; assembly: GCF_036227565.1. Classification (NCBI taxonomy): domain Bacteria; kingdom Bacillati; phylum Actinomycetota; class Actinomycetes; order Kitasatosporales; family Streptomycetaceae; genus Streptomyces; species Streptomyces sp. NBC_01454. The sequence continues at coordinate 3,741,272 of NZ_CP109460.1, read as the reverse complement.
GGTCGGGCTGTGGAAGCCGGTCTTCGACGGGCCGATGGACGTCCACCACGTCGCCTGCACCCACGACGAGATGATGAGCCGCGGGCCGCTGAACGAGATCGGCCCGGCCGTCACCGCCGAACTGGACCGCTGGCACGCCGAGCACGAAGGCGGGCGGTCATGACGACGGCGGTGGCACCCCGGCCCGCTCCCGCGGCGGCGCTCCTCACGGAGGTCGCCGCGGTGACCGGGCGCCGGCTGCGGCACCTGCGGCGGGCGCCCGCCCGGGTGCTGGGCGTCGCGCTCAGCCCGCTGGTCAGCATGGTCATGCTCGGCTACCTGTTCCGCGACTCCATCAGCCTGCCGGCCGGCGGCTCGTACGGGGAGTACGTGTTCGCCGGCGGCGCGGTCCAGGTCGCCCTGGCCTGTGTGGGGCCGACCGCGGTCTCCGTGGCGCTGGACCTCCAGGGCGGGATGACCGACCGGTTCCGGTCGCTGCCGATCAGCCGGTCCGCGGTGCTCTTCGGGCACACCCTGGCCGACCTCCTGGTCGGGCTGCTGGGGCTGACCGTCGTCACCGGCGCCGGGCTGCTGCTCGGCTGGCGCCCGAACTCCGGGCCGCTGCGGGTCCTGGCGGGCTTCGCGCTGATCGCGGTGTTCGTCTACGCCATGCTCTGGCTGGGCGTGCTGTTCGCGTTGACCCTGCGCAACGTGGAGACGATCAGCGTGATCACGCCGTTCGTGGTGATCGTGCTGCCCTTCCTGTCGAACGCGTTCCTGGCCCCGCAGAACATCCCGTCGCTGATCCGGCCGGTCGCGGAGTGGAACCCGGTCAGCGCCGTGATCGCCTGCTGCCGCCGGTTGTGGGGTAACCCCGCGACGGCCGGCGGCACCTTCCCAGCCGACCACCCGTGGGTGGTGGCCGGGGTGTCACTGGGCCTGCTCCTCGCCCTCTGCTCCCTGGTGAGTCTCCGCCGATACCGCACCGCAGGCGCCTGATCCGCAGTCCTGGAGGAAGACAGCACATGAAGCCCCAACTACGGTCGACCGCGGACGACCTGGCCACGGTGGACCTCACCGATCCGCAGACGTTCCTCGACGTGGACCTCGCGGACATGTGGCGCAGGTTCCGGGCCGAGCACCCCGTCTTCTGGCACCGGGCCACCGATCGTGGCCCCGGGTTCTGGGTGATCTCCACCTACGAGGACGTGGTCACCCTCTACCGCGACAACAAGCAGTTCACCTCCGAGCGCGGCAACGTCCTGGCGACCCTGCTGCAGGGGGAGGACTCCGCCTCGCGCAAGATGCTCGCCGTCACCGACGGCGCCCGGCACCGCGAGATCCGCAACCTGATGCTCAAGTCCTTCTCACCCCGGGTGCTGGAGCCGGTGGTGGCCGGTGTGCACGAGCGGACCCGGGCGCTGGTCGCCGGGGCCCTCGCCCACGGCGAACTGGACTTCGTCACCGATGTGGCCGACCACATCCCCATCAACACCATCGGCGACCTCATGGACGTCCCGCAGGGGGACCGCGAGCAGCTCGTCGCCTGGAACACCCAGACGCTCTCCCGGCACAGCGCCGACGACAGCGAGATGGAGGAGTGGATGGCGCGCAACGAGATCCTCCTCTACTTCTCCGACCTCGCCGCCCGCCGCCGGCGCCACCCCGGCGACGACGTGATCAGCGCGCTGGCCACCGCCACCCTCGACGGCGAGCTGCTCAGCGAGGACGAGATCGTCTTCAACTGCTACAGCCTGATCCTGGGCGGCGACGAGTCCAGCCGGATGTCCTCCGTCGGCGGACTGATCGCCCTGTCCGAACACCCCGACCAGTGGCGGGCGTTGAAGTCCGGCGCGGTCGACGTGGACAGCGCCACCGAGGAGGTGCTGCGCTGGACCACCCCCGCCATGCACTTCGGGCGCCGGGCGCTGGTGGACGTCCCGCTGCGGGACGTGACCATCAAGGCCGGTGACGTGGTCAGCCTGTGGAACAGCTCGGCGAACTTCGACGAGACCGTCTTCACCGACCCGCACGTCTTCGACCTGGCCCGCACGTCCAACAAGCACGTCGCCTTCGGACACGGCCCGCACTTCTGCCTCGGCGCCTTCCTCGGCCGCGTCCATGTGAACGCCATGCTCGACGCGCTGCGTACCCAGGTCGCGGACATCCACCTGGCCGGCCCGCCCAAGCGGCTCTTCTCGAACTTCGTCAACGGCTACAGCGGACTGCGGGTCGCGCTCACCGCCGAGCCGGCTGTGGAGGGGAGCGTCGCATGAGTGTCGACACCATCGGCATCGGTGCCATCCACTGCCTGCTGTCCGACACCAAGGTGCCGGTCGAGGAGCTCCCCGAATTCGGGATGCTGGACGCCGACACCGCCGCGTTCGCGCGCGGCAGCGGCGTACGGACCGTCAGCGTTTTCGACGAGACCGAGCAGGCGCCGCTCGCCGCCCGGGCCTGCCAGGAGCTGTACGCCGCACACCCCGGCGAACCGGACGCCCTGCTGCTGGTGGGCCCCCGCGCGCCGGACGTGCTGCTCGGCTCGGACGTCTGCCGGGTGCAGAGCGAAGCCAAACTGACCTCCGCGTTCGCCTTCACCGTCGACGGCCTGGGCTGCACCGGGTCCAGCGCGGCGTGGGCCCTGGCCCGGGACCTGCTGCGTGCCGACCCGGCCCGTGAGCAGATCGTGATCGCGCACGCCAGCCGCCCCACCGGGGTGGACCGGATCCGCTTCCCGGTCACCGTCATCGGCGACGCCGCCTACGCGATGACCCTGGTCCGCGGCGGCCGGCCGGTACTGCGGGCGCACCGCCAGGAGACCGACGGCAGCTTCCACGACCTCTTCCGCGTCGACTACAAGGACGCTCCCTGGTACGAGTGGCGTGAGGTGTGCCAGGACCCTTCGCGCTACCGCTTCGGACTGGCCACCCTCAGCTCCCGCAAGCTCGGCGCGCTGGTGGAGCAGGTCCTCGCGGACGCCGGAGTGAGCCGCGACCGGGTCAAGACCACGCTGATGCAGAACGTCACCGCCGCCGCCTACGACTTCTACGCCACCCTGCTCGGCCTGACCATTCACCCGGTCTGCGGCGAAAACCTCGCCGAATACGGGCACTTGGGCGCCATGGACGTGGTGCTGAACCTCGACGCCCTGCTGACCGGCGGCGGACTGCAGCAGGGCGACCTGGTGCTGGTGCTCAACAACAGCCCGGTGGCCGCCTGGGCGGTGACCCTGTGGGAGGTCTGAGCAGCAGCCCCGCACCCACCCGGACCGCGCCCCCCGACCACGGAGACAACTGATGGACTTTGCACCCACGCCGGAACAGCAGGCGCTGCGCGACAAGGTCGTCCGGTTCGCCCGGGAGAACCTCGGCGCCAGGGCGGCCGAACACGACCGCAACGCCACCTTTGACGAGGCCGGCTGGCAGGCCTGCGCCGACTTCGGCGTCCTGGGCTGGCCGATCAGGAAGGAGTACGGCGGCGGCGGGCTGGATCCGCTGACCGCGATCATGGCCTACGAGGCGCTCGGCGAGGGCTGCGTGGACAACGGCCTGGTCTTCGCGATCAACAACCACCTCTTCGCCTGCGCCGTCTACCTCGCCGACCACGGCACCGAGGAGCAGCGCCGGCGCTGGTTGCCCTCGCTGTGCGACGGTTCGCTGGTCGGCGCACACGCCCTCTCGGAGCCGGAGGCCGGCTCCGACATGCTCTCGCTCACCACCACCGCCGAGCGCGACGGCGACACCTACGTGCTGAACGGGACGAAGAAGTTCATCAGCAACGGGCCGCGCGCCGACCTGTTCATCGTCTTCGCCCGCACCGCCACGGACGGTGCCCCGCAGCGCGCCGTCACCGCCTTCGTCGTGCCGGCGGACACCCCCGGACTCACCGCCCGGGACATCCCCAAGGCGGGCCTGCGCGGCACCCTGATGGGCGAGATCGCCTTCGAGGGCTGCGTGGTCGGCGAGGACCAGCGGCTGGGCGCCGAGGGCGCCGGGTACCAGCTGTTCACCGCCACCATGGAGTGGGAACGCGGCTTCATGTTCGCCAGCCAGGTCGGGGTGATGAGCCGGCTGCTGGACCGCTGCGTCTCGCACGCCGCGAGCCGCCGCCAGTTCGGCCGCGCCATCGGCTCGTTCCAGTCCGTCTCGAACAAGATCGCCGACATGCGGGTCCGGCTGGAGCTGTCCCGGCTGATGCTCTACAAGGTCGGCTGGCTGCGCTCCCAGGGCCGGCTCGCGATGCACGAGGCCTCGATGCTCAAGCTCTACGTCAGCGAGAGCCTGAAGACCACCGCCCTGGACGCCATGCAGATCCACGGCGCCCGGGGCTACACCGAGGAGCTCGGCATCGAGCGCGAGGTGCGCGACGTGCTGGCCGGCACGATCTACGGCGGCACCTCGGACATCCAGCGGTCCATCATCGCCGGCCTGCTGGGCCTGCCCACCGCGGCGTAAGGACGAGAGGCAGCCGACATGCACTCCTACCAACTCGACCTCGACGAACCGGTCTCGGGGGCACACCTCGATGAGCTGAACCGACGGGTCTACTACATCTCCGAGGCCATCACCGGCTTCCGGCTGGTCGCCGCCGAGGGCCCCGGCGGGGACGAGGTCGGCGCCGTCGTGGTGACCACCGAGCACCCCGTCGACGCCGAGGCGCTGGGCAAGAAGCTCCGGCACGTCGTCGACACCGAGGTACGTCCCCAACTGCGCACGCCCCCCAAGGTGCTGTGGCGTTCGCCCTCCGACCGCGTCCCGCGCCCCGACACGTTCGCCGGGCTGCTGGCCGACGGCGTGGTGCACGAGATCGGCCCGGGGCAGGTGGCGCTCGGCGCCCCGGCCCTGGCGGCGCTGGACGCGCTGGACGGACTGCTGCACGACATCATCCGCGCGGAGTTCGGCGCGCGGGAGTACCGCTACCCGACGCTGTTGCCGGTCACCGCGCTGCACCGCAGCGGCTACCTCTCCTCGTTCCCGCAGCACATGATGTTCGCCGCCCGGCTCGACGGGGACGTCGACACCTACCGTGCCTTCGCCGAGGAGGTCGGGGCGCGGGAGACCATCGGGGACCGGGTGCTGCACCGCTGCGCGCCGGTGGACCGGGTCCTGCCGCCCACGATGTGCTACCACACCTTCGACCAGTTCGCCGGCGCCACCCTGCCGGACGAGAACACCGTGGTCACCGCCAAGGGCGGCTCTTTTCGGCACGAGTCCCGCTACCACCGCACGCTGGAGCGGCTCGCGGACTTCACCATCCGCGAGACGGTCTTCCTCGGCACGGCGGAGTTCGTCCGCGAGGCCCGCGACCGGTTCCGCCGACGCGCCGTCGAACTGGTCGAACGGCTCGATCTGGCCGGCCGGTGCGAGGTGGCGAGCGACCCGTTCTTCGCCGGGGCGGCGACCGCCGCGCAGGTCTCCTCGCAGCGGCTGCTGGAGCTCAAGCACGAACTCCACCTGGACGTGGGCCCCGGGGACAGCATCTCGGTCGGCTCGTTCAACCTGCACGAAAAGCACTTCGGTGACGCCTTCGGCATCAAGGGCCCCGACGGCGGCACGGTCCACTCCGCCTGCGTCGGGTTCGGCCTGGAGCGGCTCACCTACGCCCTGCTGTGCCAGTACGGATGGGACGTCGACGACTGGCCGGCGCCGCTCGCCGAGCGGTGCCGGACCACACCACCCCGCACACCACAACCGCCCGAGGGAATGTGATGACTGAGACCAGCCAGATCCGGCGCGTGGGAGTACTCGGTGCCGGCACGATGGGCATCGGCGGTGCCCATGCCTTCGCGGCGGCCGGGCTGTCGGTGGTGCTCGTGGACACCACCGACGAGGCCCTGGACCGGGCCCGCGAGCTGATCGGGGAGAACGCCCGGCTGTACGGGATGCTCGACCGCAAGCTCGCCGCCGACACCCCCGACGAGGTGCTCGCCCGCATCGAGTTCCGCACCGGCCTCGAGGGGCTCGCGGACGCCGACTTCGTCGTCGAGAACGTCACCGAGAACTGGGACATCAAGGAGAAGCTCTACCGGGAGATGGACGCTGTCGCCCCGGAGCACTGTGTCTTCGGCGTGAACACCTCGGCCATCCCGATCACCAAGATGGCCTCGGTGACCACACGCCAGGACCGGGTGGTCGGGACCCATCTGATGAACCCGGTGCCGCTGAAGAAGCTCGTCGAGGTGATCCGGGGGTTTCACACCTCGCCGGAGACGATCGAGCTGACCCGCGGGCTGTTCTGGACGATCGGCCAGGACATCGTGGTGGTCGAGGACTCCTCGGGCTTCGTCACCAACCGCGTCGCGATGCTCAGCGTCAACGAGGCGATCCTCCTGCTGCAGGACAACGTCGCGCAGGCCGGCGACATCGACCGGCTCTTCCGGCAGTGCCTGGGCCACCAGATGGGCCCGCTGGAGACGGCAGACCTGATCGGCCTGGACACCGTCATGTACTCGTTGGAGGTCCTCCTGGACAACTTCAACGACTCCAAGTTCGCCCCGGCGCCGCTCCTGCGCAAGCTGGTCGCCGCCGGCCGACTCGGCCGCAAGAGCGGCCACGGCTTCTATTCGTACGAGCCGGCCATCGCCGGGAACAAGGCAGGTGCCTGATGACAGACGACATCGTCAAGACCGTCCGCGGCTTCATCTCCGAGCATGTCCGGGACACCGAACTCACCGACGACCACGACATCTTCGCGACCGGCAGCGTCAGCTCGCTGTTCGCCGTGCAGCTGGTGATGTGGGTCGAGCGGACCTTCGGGGTCGCGGTGCAGCCCACCGACCTGGACATCGAGAACTTCCGCACGGTGAACGACGTGGCGCGCTTCGTGGTGTCCCGTCAGTCGGCCACTCCCGCGTAGCACGGAGGTTTCAGGGCGCGGTCAGTGCGGTGTCAGCGGGCCTCGACACGATGTTTCGCGTCGAGGCCCGCTGTGGCCTTCCCCTCAGATCTGGAGAGCGCGACGTGACGAACCCCTTTGACGACCAGGACGGCACGTTCCTCGTACTCGTCAACGGCGAGGGCCAGCACAGCCTGTGGCCCGCCTTCGCCGAGGTGCCGGACGGATGGACGGTGTCCTTGGGCGAGAGCAGCCGGGAAGCCGCCCTGGCCCATGTGGAGGAGCACTGGACCGATCTGCGGCCCAGCAGCCTCCGCGAGCCCGCCGCCGGCCACGGCGCCTGACCGCGTCCCGGCCGGCCGGCGAGAGACGTGGAAACCGCGATCCGGGCCGAGGGCCTGCGCAAGCGCTTCAAGGACCACCAGGCCCTCGACGGCGTTGACCTCTCCGTTGCGACGGGCACCGTCCTGGGACTGCTGGGCCCGAACGGAGCCGGCAAGACCACCACGGTACGGGTGCTCAGCACCCTGCTCGCACCGGACGGCGGCCGCGCCGAGGTGGCCGGCTTCGACGTGGCCCGGCAGCCCGCCGAGGTCCGCCGGCGGATCGGCCTGGCCGGCCAGTACGCGGCCGTCGACGGCCTGCTCACCGGCCGGGAGAACCTCGTGCTGATCGGCGTGCTGCTCCACCTGGGCCGGCGGGCCGCCCGGCAGCGCGCCGAGGAACTCCTCGCGCGCTTCGACCTGACCGGCGCCGCCGACCGGCCCACCCGCACCTACTCCGGCGGTATGCGCCGTCGGCTCGACCTGGCGGCCTGCCTGGTCGCCGCGCCCTCGGTGCTCTTCCTTGACGAGCCCACCACCGGTCTGGACCCGGTGAGCCGGATGTCGCTGTGGAGCGCCGTGCGCGAACTGGTGGCGGACGGGGTGACCGTCCTGCTGACCACTCAATACCTGGAAGAGGCCGATTACCTGGCCGACCGCATCGCGGTCGTCGACACCGGACGGGTCATCGCCGAGGGCACACCGGACGACCTCAAGCGATCCGTCGGCCCGGACCGGCTGGAGATCCGCGTGGTGGGCGACGGCGCGGTCGGCCACGCCCTCACGGCCCTGGGCACGGACGCGGCCGAAGAGCCCGCCGTGGACCCGGGAAAGGGCGTCATCTCCCTGCGGCTCGTCGACGGAATGGGCACTATCGCCGCCGCCGCGACCGCACTCGAAAAGGCCGGCGTGACCGTCGCGGATTTCGCCGTGCGCCGGCCCACTCTCGACGACGCCTTCGCCGAACTCACCGGGCGGAGCGTGGGCTGATCCGGCCGGCTCCGGCCGGTACGGAAGGTGATTCCCCCCGTCGGCTGCCCCGGTGGGGTGGACGCCATACAAAGTAACTACGGGGACGACGGGGGAACCGTAATGCAGAGAATTCATTTCACGGCACCGGATCTGGGGAGAACCCGCCTGCGGACCACCGCAGGACCGGAAATCGAGGCGGGCCTGGCCCGTGAATTGTTCGCCCGCGGCGCCGGCCACGTGTACGCACGGTGGCGCCGCCAGGTGTACCGCCGGCTGCGGGCCAGGGCGGGCGCCCAGCCGTCGGTGGCATCGACCCCGGCCGACTTCTGGCGGGCCGCGGTGGCCCCGTACTGGAGCCGGGTGCTGGCCTACTGCGAGGCCGAGTGCGACGCCCGCGGCCGGATGCTGATGGCGGGCGGGGTGGAGCAGCTGCTCGCCGGCCTGGGGCGCCGGGCTCACTGGAACGGCCAGGTTCTGGAGCTCCCCGACGGCCTGGACGAGGACATTCATCTCGGTGGCAGGGGCCTGGTGCTCAGCCCCTCGGTCTTCCTCGGCCACCGCCCCGCCCGGCTCTTCCACGGCGACCGGCAGCGCGGGACGGAACGGCCGGGCGGCCCCGCCGCCCCGGCCGTCCTGGTGTTCGCCGCGCCGCCGGACGCCGAGCAGTCCGGCGTCCTGTGGGGCGAGACCGTTGTCTCCTCGCAGGCGCTCGGCGCCTTGGTGGGCCGGACCCGGGCGGCGGCCCTGCGCGAGCTGCGGGCGTCGTGCACCACCGGGCAGCTCGCCGACCGGCTGGGCATCTCCGCGCCCTGCGCCAGCCAGCACACCGCCGTACTCCGGGAGTCCGGGCTGATCACCACCCTGCGGGTGCGCAACACCGTGCTGCACTCGGTGACCCCGCTGGGGATGGCGCTGCTGGACGGCAAGGTCGTGGATCCCGCGGTCATCGCTGCCGCCCGGTCCCTCGGGCCGGCGCCGGCCGTGCCGTCGCCGGCCGGCGCCTGAGCGGCGTCCGCAACCGCGCACAGCCGCCGCCCGGCCGGGCGGCGGCTACCGGTCCTCCGGGCCCACCGGCCATGCCCGGTACTTCCGCCTGCCGTAGACCAGTGGCTGCCGGTCCGGGTACGGGGTGACCCGCAGGATGTCGCCGAAGACCACGAGGTGGTCCCCGCTGCGGTGCCGGTCGCTCACCCGGCAGTCCGCGATGGCGTGCGCGTCGTGGAACAGGTGCGGCCCTGCCGCGTACGGATCGTCCGCGTCGTGCTGCCAGCGCACCCGGTCGAACCGGTCGGGCGCGCCCGAGGCGAACAGCTCGGCGACCTGCCGTGCCGCCCCGTGCAGCAGGTTCACCGCGAAGTGGCCGGAGTTCAGGGCGGCTTCCAGGGTCGGGCTGCCGATCCGCAGGCAGACCAGCAGGGTCGGTGGGGCCAGCGTGACGCTGCACACCGAGGAGATGGTCATCCCGCGGGGGGTGCCGGCGTGGTCGACGGCGGTGAGCACGGCGACCCCGGTGGGGAAGCCGCTCATCATGGCGCGCTGGCCCTCGGCGACGGCCGCCGCCGGAAGCGGGGCGGTCGGCTGCGCGGGGTCGGTCAGCTGGGTCAGTTCGGTCATGGGGGACGCTCCTGGGACGACGGACACGGCGCCGTACCGGCCACGGGGGCCCGGCACGGCGCCGGCGGGCTCAGTGGCGCATGTGAGTGAAGTACTCGTACTGCGACGGGAGCTGGTCGATGAGGGTCGCGGCCCGGTCGTGCACCGCCTGGAACTCCTTCTGCGCTGCTGTCTCGTCGGCCAGCGCGAGGGCGGGGGAGGGCTTGAGGTCGATGCCGCCCATCCCGAGCAGGATGCACATGTAGGAGTACGGCGGCAGCCCGTGGTAGTACGGGAAGACCGACTCGCTGTCCGGCAGCTGGTGCTTCCAGTGCTCGATCCGCTCGGCCAGGCCGTCCGGCAGCGGACGGGTCTTGGTGTCCTTCCAGTACTGCGTGTCGTTGCGGGCGGCGGCCGCGTAGTGCAGTGCCAGGAACTCGCGGACACCGTCCATCACGTTGGCGACGGAGCTGTTGTAGCTGCCGCGCTGCACCTCGTTCCAGTCCGGACCGGGGAAGTTCTTGACCAGCTGCTCCGCGGCGTGGTGGATGAAGAAGATGCCGGTGGACTCCAGCGGCTCGACGAAGCCGCTGGTCAGGCCGATGCCCACGCAGTTGTTGACCCAGGAGCGGTTGCTGCGACCGATGCGCATCTTGATGTGGTTGGCCTCGACCTCGGCGGCCGACGGACCGACGAACTCCCGCAGGGTGCGCTCGGCCTCGTCCGCGGAGAGGTAGTCGCTGGCGTAGACGTAGCCGGTGCCGATCCGGCCGTAGAGCGGGATGGTCCAGGTCCACCCCGCGTCCTGGGCGGTGGCGGTGGTGCAGGGCCGGATGCCCCTCTTCTCCATGTCCTGCGGCACCTGCAGCGCGACCGCGCTGTCGTTGGGCAGGGTGTCCTGGTAGGAGATGAAGGGCTCCTGCAGGGCCTTGTTGAGCAACAGTCCGCGGAAGCCCGTGCAGTCGATGAAGAGGTCACCCTCCAGCTCGCCGTGCTCGGCGGTCACCACGCTCTTGATCCAACCGCGCTCGTCGAGGGTGACGTCCTTGACGTCGTCGACGAGGTGCTTGGCGCCGCGGTCCACCGTGTACGTGGTGAGGTACTTGGCCAGCAGCGCGGCCTCGAAGTGGTACGCGTACGGGAACTGGGTCTTGCCCTGGTGCTCCGACATCGTCAGGCCCTCGGGCTCGGCCGCGCGCTCGTCGTACGGCTGGGAGAGCATCGCGCCGTTGAGGTGGCGCGGGCTGCGCTCCGCGTCGCAGATGTTGGCCATCACGAAGCAGTCTGCGTCGAAGCGGTCGGTGCGGCCGTTCTTCAGCCACCAGTCGGTCAGCGGGAAGCCGTCGACCGACCGCATCTGTTCGAACGGGTGGTAGAAGTGGTGGCCGGGCTTCCGCCAGTTCTCGAAGCGGACCGCGAGCTTGTACGTGGCGTTGCACGCCGGCATCCAGTCGGATTCCTTGAGACCGAGGAACTCGAAGAAGTGCCGGATGTCGCTGAAGGTGGCCTCACCGACACCAATGGTGCCGACCTTTCCGGATTCGACGAGGGTGATGTCGATCCGGTCACCGAATGCTGCCTTGAGATACGACGCGGTCATCCAGCCGGCTGTACCGCCACCCACGATCACGACTCTATTGAGCATTGGGAAACTCCAATTCCGCGACAAGACGGTGTTGAGAGGCTTCAACGCCATAAGAGCGAGCGTAGGTTTCACAAGACTTCGCCCACCACGTTGTTAAGTGGTGGGCGAAGTTCGCAGGTGATGTGGGCGAGTTATTTTCGGGTCAGGTCATTCCCGGGTGCCGACCGCCGCCGAGGGCCGGGTGCGAAGCGCCATCCTGGCCGACAACAGGGTGGCTCCCAGGGTCAGGACGAGCGCGAACGCGACCACGGTGATCACGATCGAGGGCGGCCCGGCGGGCAGGGCCCGGTCGAGCACCGCGTAGCTGAGCGGAACCAGCGTCGCGGCCGCGACCAGCAGGCCCAGCGCGATCCCGGCGAACGCGGTGAGCAGTGCCTCCACCGTCATCATCCGCATGACCTGGGCGCGGGTGGCGCCGATGAGCCGCTGGAGGGTGAACTCCCGGCGCCGCTCGGCGGTCGCCATCACCAGGGTGTTCACCAGGGCGATGACCGCATAGCCGACGACCATGGCGACCAGGAGGTAGGCCACCCAGGTCTGGGTGTCGTTCTGCTTGACCTGGGCGGTGACCAGCGACGACCGGTCGACCGCGTGCAGTCCGGGTGTCCCCGAGCCGGGGCCGGTGAGCTCGGCGGCCAGCCGCGCGGCGTCGGTGCCGGGCCTGGCGGATACCAGCACCTGCGGCACCACGCCCTTGGTGGTGTGCGCGGTGACGACCGTGGCGGGCATCAACACGGTGCCGTAGCCGCGCCGTTCGCCGACCGTGGCCACCAGCCGGGGCTCGACCTTGGTGCCGTCGCCCATGCGCATCGGGATCCGCTCACCGAGCCGGTGCCCCCCGGCTGCCGACTCGGGCAATGCCACGGTGTCGCCGCGCAGCCCGGCGAGGCTGCCGCTCACCGCGCGGACCGCGGTGGTCCGCTCGATGCCCTCCGGCGAGACGCCGTTGATCTGCACCGGCGTGCCCTTCGGCTTCTGGCCCTTGCCGTTGTAGCCGGCCCACTCGGCCTTCGACGGTTCCAGGAAGCCGGAGCTGGGCACGTAGGCGGACGCCGCCGCCACCCCGGGCCGTTGTGCGACCCGGTCCACCAGGGAGTCCGGCACCCCGCCGGTCGCCGAGGTGAGCACCAGGTCGGCCCGGAGGTTGTCCTTGAACGCCTGCTGGGCGCCCTCGCTCTGCGTGGTCTGGAGGTAGATCAGCGCGGTGGCCAGGCCGGTGGCGAGCATGACCGGCATGACCGCGCCGGCCAGCCGGACCGCGCGGGCCTTGGCGTTGAGGAGGGCCAGCTGCCCGGCGAAGCCGGTGACCGCCCGCAGCGGCCAGTGCAGCAGCGCTGTCATCAGCTTGGTCAGGCCGGGCCCCAGCAGGCCGAACGCCGCGGCCCACAGCATCGCCGCGGGCGTCGCCGCGCTGCCGGCCTTCGCCCCGTCCATCTGCGCCGTGACCAGGGCGAGCGCAGCGCCGCCGGCCAGGCAGAGCAGGGCCACGAGCAGCCGGATCCAGTTCAACCAGCGCCGCTGCACCGACGCTTCGGCCAGCGCCTCGGTCGGGCGGGTGCGGGCGGCACCGCGGGCTGCGATGTACGCCGCCCCGAGGGCGGTCAGCAGCGCCGCGCCGCCGCCCGCGATCATCGGAAGCCAGCCGGCCCGGTACATCACCACATCCGGCACCACACCGCCGTCCACGAACCGGCCCAGCAGCCACTTGCCCAGTGGCGGTCCGGGCAGGCAGGCCAGCGCGGTGGCGAAGACGGCGACGGTGAAGGTCTCGGCCAGGACCATCCGCCGGACCTGACCCGGTGTCGAGCCGATCGCGCGCAGCAGCGCCATCTGCCGTTGCCGCTGCTGGAGCGACAGGCCGAGCGTGCTGGCCACCACGAAGACCGTGACCATCGCGCCCAGTCCGCCGAAGACCGCGGACATCGACACCAGGTTCTTGCCGCGGGTGACGACGTCGGGGAACTCGGCCCGGCCCCGCTCGTCGCCGGTCAGCACCGCGACCGGCGCGCCCTTGAAGGCACCTGCGAGCGCGGACCGCACCTGCTCGGGATCCGTGCCGGGGTCGGTGAGCACCCCGATGGAGTCGACCTTGCCCCGCTGGGGCGCGTACCGCGCCGCGTCGGTGTCGGAGAGGAACACCGTCGCGGCCTCGCCGGGCCCGTCCACCAGCGCGGTCACCTCGTACGGGTGGACGGAGCCGTGGACGCCGAGGGCGATCCGGTCGCCGACGCCGGCCCCGGCCTTCGCGGCCAGCCGGGAGTCCACCGCCAGCTGCCCCGCAGCGGTCGGCGCGCTGCCCTTGACCAGGCGGTACGGCCCGAGCCGGGCGGAGGCCCAGCCGTGGCCGGTGGCGGTGGCGCCGCCCTTGCCGCCCTTCGGGACCAGGGCGACGGGCATCGAGAGGTCGGGCACCGCGGCCCGGACGCCGGGCACCGCCGCGGCCTTGCGCACATCGGAGGCGGCCGGCCGGACCCGCTCCTGGAAGACCTTGTTCGACCCGGGGTAGTTCTGGTCCCCGGTGAGGACGACCTGCGCGGCCCCGAGCCGTTGCGGCGCGGCCAGTCCGCGCAGCCCGGTCTCCAGCAGTCCGCCGCATGCGATCACGATCGAGGCGCCGAAGAACAGGGCGATGAAGGAGGCGATGAAGCCGCCCTTGTGGAACCGCAGGGAGCGCAGCGCGAGGCCGATCATCGGGCCGCTCCGTGCTGGCGCCCTGTGCTGCCGCCCTGTGCCGTCTGCTCGTCGGCCCAGGCGCCGAGGTGGGTCATGCGCTCGGCGACCAGGTCCGCGGTCGGGCGCTCCAGGGCGTCGACGATCCGGCCGTCGGCGAGGAAGAGGGTGCGGTCCGCGTGCGCGGCGGCCACCGGGTCGTGGGTGACCATCACGATGGTCTGCCCGGCCCATTGGACGGCCTCCCGCAGCAGGGTGAGGACGTCCCGGGCGGTGCGGGTGTCCAGGGCGCCGGTCGGCTCGTCACCGAAGACCACGGCGGGCCTGGTGACCAGGGCGCGGGCGATCGCCACGCGCTGCTGCTGGCCGCCGGAGAGCTCGCCGGGGCGGTGCTTTTGACGTGCGGCGAGGCCGACGCGCTCGATGACCTCGTCGACCTCGGATGCCTTGGCGCGGCGACCCGCGAGCCGTAAGGGAAGGGTGACGTTGTCCCGCACGCTCAGCGAGGGCATCAGGTTGAACGCCTGGAAGACGAAACCGACGCGCTCGCGCCGGAGTTTGGTCAACTCCCGCTCCTTGAGCCGGGACAGCTCCACGCCGTCCAGCTGGACCGTGCCGGAGGTCGGCCGGTCCAGCCCCGCGGCACAGTGCAGGAAGGTGCTCTTGCCGGATCCGGAGGGGCCCATCACCGCGGTGAAGGTGCCCCGTCGCAGGCCGATGCTGACCCCGTCCAGCGCGGCCACCTTGTTCTTGCCGCCGCCGTAGACCTTGTACACGGAGTCCAGATGGACGACGGCGTCAGCCGGCCCGCCCTGTGTTCGGTTCATGGGCTTCCCAATCAGATGTCGGTTCTGTGGAAGTGCGGGTGCGACGTCCGCTCCGTGCGGAGAGCGGACCGGGACGAGCGAGCACGCCCTTGATCTGCGCGAGCGGGTCACCGGGCGGACGGAGCACTGCCTGGGCGACGGCCAGGTGCAGTCGTGCGGCGGTCACGAGGAGCCGGGCGGCGAGGGGAAGCAGGACGAGGGCGACGGCCCCGACGGCCAGCGCTCCGGGCAGGGTGTCGATCGCGAGGAGGGCGTGACCCTGTCCTGCCGATCCGCCGGAGACGGTCACGGCCCAGTACCACAGCGGCAGGGTGAGGAGGCCGAGCAGCACCAGCCAGACGACGAGGGCGAGGAG
Organism: Streptomyces sp. NBC_01454; assembly: GCF_036227565.1. Lineage (NCBI taxonomy): Bacteria > Bacillati > Actinomycetota > Actinomycetes > Kitasatosporales > Streptomycetaceae > Streptomyces > Streptomyces sp. NBC_01454. The sequence goes on along the minus strand of NZ_CP109460.1, from coordinate 3,726,074 downwards.
GTCCAGCAACAGCAGGGGAGGGAAGAGGAGGATGAGGTAGGCGCAGTCCCGGACGATCGCGGGATCGGCGCAGCGGGCCTTGAGGCGGGCGGTCAGACCCGGCTCCGTGACCTCCTGGTAGCGGTACGGGATCGGCCGGTCGATCAGCAGCGCGCGACCCCGTTCGACCTGCGCACAGCCGCGGATCACCCACGCCGAGCCGACGACCAGCGGCACCGTGACGGTGAATTGGCTCAGCACCACCCCGCCCAGGAAGGCCGCCGTGGCCACCGCGAAGAGCACGCCGCCGGCCACGAGGTAGCTTGCGAGGTAGCCGGCAGCGAGCCAGGGAGCCGCCGATAAGGGCAGTGTGAGCAGTGAGCCGGGGAGACGCAGCCGGCCCGGGGGCAGACTGATCACTCGATCCTCCGCAGCATCTCGTCGATCGACCCCACCCGGGCCTTCAGCTCGGCCAACTCGGCCTGCAAGGACTCCTGTCGGGCCACCGCTTCCTCGGCGAGCTTGCGGTAGGAGGCCATGGCGACGGCGTCGGCGCGGTGGCGTTGCAGTCTGAAGTGCGAGACCACCGCCGCCGTGATTCCTCCGACGACGATCAAGACGATGGCGATGGCGACGATGGCGCCGGTCATGTCCGGGTCCCCCTCATAACGTTCTAACCCTTCTCATCGGTCGGCCCGTCCGCCTCGTGTGCCTGTTCCTCGTCCGCCCGGAGGACGTCCAGGATCGTCTGCACGTTGAGCTGCACCTCGAACGGAGCCAGCTCGAAGTACTTCAGAGCCTTCCCGTCGTCGGAGAGTTCCAGACTGCCCACGACCAGGCCGGCCTTCTCCAGGCGTTCGAGGTGCATGTAGAGCAGGGGGCGGGACATGCCCAGCTGGCGGGCCAGTTCACTGACGTACATCCGGCCGTCGGCGAGCCCCGCGATGGCCCGGAGACGCTGCGCGTGGCCCACCGCGGCGAGAAAGGTGAGCAGCTCCTCGCTGTTCAACGTCCACCTCCCCGAATGCCGGACTGTATGTGTAAGTCAAATCTTTCACATGGCGAGAAAGGCTGTCAAACCCCTCCGGGGCCCGCGCGGAAGCCCCGCGCGCAGGTCCGCGGCGGGGCGCGGGCGGGCGTGGTCGGGGGCGTCGCCGGGGTGGTGGCGGCGGTGCCCGCGGGGGGGGGCGTGCTCCGAGGCGTCCGGTCCGCGGTTCCGGGGGCGCTTGCGGAGGCGCCGGTGAGGTCCCGGAGCAGCCGCACCGGGCGCCCGACGCCCTACAAGCGCGTCCCGGTGGCCGCCCAGGAGGTCGCCCCCGGGCCGCCCCCCGGGCCCGTCTCAAGGGTCACCGCACACGCCAGCACGAGGCCGCTCCCCACCAGCCAACGCCCCGCGAACTCCCTCGGGGCACCAGCTCTTTCGGGCGGCGGAGCGGCCAGGACGCGGGCGCGGAGGGTGCCGTCGGGCAGCAGTGAGACCAGTGCCCCGTCGAAGCCGAGCCAGCTCCCGGTGACCGGGAACCACGCCTTGTAGACGGCCTCCTTGGCGCAGAACAGCAGCCGGTCCCAGTGCACGCCGGGCTCCCGCCGGGCGAGCCCGGCGAGCCGCGCCCGCTCCTCGGGCAGCCCGATGTGCCGCAGGACGCCGTCCGGCAGTGGCTCATGGGGCTCCGCGTCGATGCCGAGGGTGAGCACCTGGGAGCGGCGCGCCACGGCCGCGGCCCGGTAGCCGGCGCAGTGGGTCATGCTGCCGACGACGCCGTCCGGCCACCGCGGGGCGCCCCGGACGCCCGGTAGCAGCGGCACCGGCGGCAGGCCCAATACGCCGAGGGCGCGACGCGCGCAGTGCCGCACCGTGGTGAACTCACGCCGGCGGGCCTCGCCGGCCCCGACCAGCGCGGCCCGCTCCCCGGGGAACAGGCGGGCGTCGGCAGGGTCCCCGAAGGACTCGACGGCCGCGACGGCCCCAGGAAACATCTCGTCGATCACGTGGCCGCCTTGCACTGGGGGACAGCGGGGCCCGCGGGCACGGGGGCTCCTACCGGGGAGCGGAGGTGAACTCGGGCGCCTCCCGTGCGGACGCGCCGGCCCGCTCCTGATCGTGCGGGGCGGGCACCGGCTCGACCGCGTCCGGCCCGAGGAGCCGGAGCATCGGCCGGGTCATCATGGTCGTGATCAGCGCGACGATGGTGAGGATGCTGAGCAGCCGCTGGTCGATGATGCCGGCCTGGTAGCCGATCTGCAGGATGACCAGTTCCGTCAGACCGCGGGAGTTGAGCAGCCAGCCGAGCGCCAGGGCCGGCCGCACCCGCATTCCGGTGAGGACGGCGGACAGCGTGGGCCCGAGCACCTTGGTGACGACGCCCAGCACCAGCAGCGTCACCAGGGCCAGCGCCGACGACCGGTCGAAGTGCAGCGACCCCAGGTCGATGCTCAGCCCGAAGCCGAAGAAGAAGAACGGGAGCAGCACGGTCTTGGCCGTACTGGAGAGCCGGTCGGCGACCCGGGCCGCCCGCGCGCTGCCCACCGGCCAGGCCAGCCCGACCAGCAGCGCCCCGATCAGCTGGTGCACCCCGACGATCGTCGTCAGCGTGGACGTCGCGGCGATCCCGACGGCGAGCAGCACCATCGTGGTCGCATCGCCCTCACCGCCGGCGCCGCCCTCACCGGCCGCCGACCGGGACCGCACCCAGCGGGCCAGGCCCAGCCGCAGCGGCCCCAGGAACACCACGGTGATGCCCGCGGCGATCAGCGCGTTCCACAGCACGCCGGCCGGGCTGCTCCCGTGCAGCCCCGCCAGGATTCCGGTGAGCACCAGCCACACCGCACCGTCCCCGACCGCCGCCGCGAAGAGGCTCAACTGCCCCTGCCGGGTCCCGGTGATGCCCAGGTCGGTCAGGATGCGGGCCAGCACCGGGAACGCGGTGACGCTCAGCGCACACCCCACGAACAGCACGAACGCCATGGGGTCGGCGCTCCGCCCCAGGAAGTCGTGCACCAGCGGCACGGCCGCCGCGGTCCCCGCCGCGAACGGCAGCAGCAACGAGGACTTGCTCACCAGCAGCGCCTGCGGCCCGTTGCCCCGCAGCCGCATCCCGGTCAGCTCCCGCCCGACCCCGAACATGAAGAAGATCAGGCCGATCTGGGCCAGACCGTCCAGCATCGGCAGGGTGTCCTTCGGGAACAGCCAGTGCCCGGCCACCGGCGCGTACCGTCCCAGCAGCGTCGGCCCCAGCGCGATCCCGGCACAGATCTCACCGATCACCCGCGGCTGGCCCAGCCGGTCGGCCAGCAGCCCGCCCAGGTAGGCGACGACGAGGATGACCGCCACCGCGAGGAAGAAGTGCCCGGTCTTGTCGAGCCCGTGCGCCGCTTCCAGGGTCCCCTTGCCCGACGCCTGGCCCGTCACCGCGTCCGTCGCCGCCCAGAGGATCACCGCCAGGGGCGCCACCACCATCAACGCGGCCGCGGCGAACCGCCCCTTGCCGAACCCGACTTCCGCTCGCACTTCCGTACCCCCGTGTCCCGTGACCTTCGCTCGCGGACACCGGCGGTTCTGCCGGCGGTCCTTCCGGCGCCGCCTACCGGCTTCCGGTCCTCTCCTCCCGCTCCTCGGCGCACGCCTCCCGCACCAGCGCGTACGGCGGCGCGTCGGCCAGGTAGAAGTGCCCGCCGGGCACCATCCGCCGGACGAAGGGGCCCTCGGTGAGCCGTGCCCACTCCCCGGCCTGCGCAGGCGTCACCCGGGGGTCGCTCTCGCCGGCCACCGCGGTGACCGGACACGCCAGCGGTACGCCCACCCGGTGCCCGTAGGCACCCAGCATCCGGAAGTCGCCCTTCACGTACGGCAGGATCAGCTCGCGGAACATCGGGTTGTCCAGCAGCTCGGTGTCGGTGCCGCCGAGCTCCACCAGCGTCGCGACGACCGTCTCGTCGTTCATCGCCGCCGCCTTGGCATCCCGTCGCACCAGGTGTGCGGCACGGGCGCCCGACACGAACAGGTGCGTCGGCCCCCCTCCCGAGGCCTCCAGCGCGCGGGCCGTCTCGTAGGCCACCACGGCGCCCATGCTGTGTCCGAACAGCGCCGTGGGCCGGTCCATCAGCGGCCGGACCGCCTCCGCGATCTCCTCCGCCATCGCCACCAGGTCCGTGGCCACCGGCTCCCCGAACCGGTCCGCGCGCCCCGGGTAGCAGACCGCGTGCACCTCGAACTCGGGCAGCCCCTTGCGCCACTCCCGGAAGAAGAACGACGAGCCGCCCGCGTGCGGGAAGCAGATCAGCCGCTGAGCGGCGAACGGCCGGTTCTCACTGCATTCCGTCCAGGCCATGGACAGCCTCCCGCCCGTCACCGCCGACCACTCTCGGCTCCGCCACCACAGACACCGCCCATTGGACCAAGTACCTGCTGACAGCCTGCTGACAGCACCCCGAGGCCGCCGCGTCACGGAGGTACGTCCCGCGACGCGCCTCGGTGGCCGGCAGCGCGTCGTGCCACTGCGGTGACCTCGTTCGTGCCGGCGGGACGCTTCGGCCACGCCCTAGTTCAGGAACAGTCCCCAGGCGCCGTCGAGTGACCAGGTCTGCCAGCTCATGGCCGGCAACGCGGCGAGGGAGATCAGCCCCATCATCAGGTTCTGCCCCTGCTCCGCCCAGTCGTGGATCATCAGCACGAGGTAGATCAGGTTGAGCACGGCCCCGGCGACCAGGGCTATCGGTGTCAGGAAGCCCACGATCAGCCCGAGGCCGAGAGCGAGTTCCGCGTAGGCGACGAGAGATGCCATCAGTCGTGGGTGGGGCTTCACGACGCGGTCGAAGCTCCTGCGCACCGCGGGCCACCGGTGATCCGCCGCGATGCCGGCCGCCCAGGTGATGCCGCCACCGGCGAACCAGGTCTTCTTGTCCTTGTGGCGCCAGCTCTCCAGCCACCACAGCCCGAGGCCGATACGGAGGACGGCGAACCACTCGGCACCGCTGAGCCAGATCGTGTGCATGCTGCCCCCTCGCCTCACCCATTGACTGACGATGTGTCAGTTCAGCGGACACCGTGCGATCACGCAAGGGGTGGAGTTCCCGGCCGCGCCTTGTCGTCGAAGGGGGCAGCCCATAACCTCAGAACTGATGGACCGTCAGAAATCGTTCCGGAGTGTGAGGGTGTGACGCGCCGGCGGGCAGTTGGGGGTACAGCGTGAGCAGCAGCAGCGGCACGGCGGAGCTACCCAAGGTCATCAGCGTGGACGATCACGTGATCGAGCCCGCGCACCTCTTCGAGACCTGGCTTCCGAAGAAGTACCGCGACAAGGGGCCGAAGCCCTTCACCGCCGGCATCGGGGAGCTGGCGTACGTCGGGGGGAAGTACCGGTTCACCACGGATCCCGAGGGCCAGCTCACGGACTGGTGGCAGTACGAGGGGCTGATCTTCCCGTACAAGCGCATCATCGCCGCCGTGGGCTTCTCGCGCGACGAGATGACGCTGGACGGGATCACCCGGGAGCAGATGCGCCGCGGATGCTGGGACCCCAAGGCCCGGCTGGCGGACATGGACCTCAACCACGTGGAGGCGTCGCTCTGCTTTCCCACGTTTCCGCGCTTCTGCGGCCAGACGTTCGCCGAGGCCGAGGACAAGGAGGTCGGGCTCGCCTGCGTCCGGGCCTACAACGACTGGATGGTGGAGGAGTGGTGCGGGGACAGCGGCGGCCGGCTGATTCCGCTGTGCCTCATCCCGCTGTGGGACATCGACCTCGCCGTCGCCGAGATCAGGCGCAACGCGGCGCGCGGCGTACGGGCGGTGACCTTCAGCGAGATCCCTACGTATCTGGGGCTGCCGTCCATCCATTGCGGGTACTGGGATCCGTTCTTCGCCGCGTGCGAGGAGACCGGCACCGTCGTGAACATGCACATCGGGTCGTCGTCACAGATGCCGGCGGCCTCGCCGGACGCACCTCCGGCGGTGCAGGCCTCACTGAGCTTCAACAACGCCATGGCGTCGATGATGGACTTCCTGTTCAGTGGCGTCCTGGTGAAGTTCCCACGGCTGAAGCTCGCCTACAGCGAAGGGCAGATGGGCTGGATTCCGTACGCCCTGGAGCGCGCCGACGACGTCTGGGAGCAGCACCGGGCGTGGGGCGGGGTGAAGGACCTGATCCCCGAGCCGCCGTCGTCGTACTACTACCGGCAGATCTTCTGCTGCTTCTTCCGGGACAAGCACGGCGTCGAGGCGATCGAGACCGTGGGCGTCAACAATGCGACGTTCGAGACCGACTACCCCCACGTCGACTCGACCTGGCCGCACACGAAGCAGGTGGCCGCCGAGCACGTGACGGGCCTCCCGGAGGACGTGACCTACAAAATCCTGCGCGGAAATGCGATCCGCATGCTGGAACTGCCCTTCGATCAAGGGTGATCGGCCGGGCGGGGCGCGGGGCCCCGTCCGGCGTCGCGTCCAGGGGGAGGTCTGTCCGTCACCATGCCCACCCGATCTCCCGGAAGAAACGCACCTCGGATCGGCGAGTCCGGTACCGGCGCACGACATAGAAATGCCCGACCGCTGGCGACGGGGGATGCACCAGCGATCGGGCTGGGGGCAACACTAACAAGGCTGCTTGTGCGGCGGGAGCCAACTTCCCAACTGCAATGACGTGTTGTGACCGGGATCACGCGGCGTGGCCCCTCGGGGGTCGGAAACAGGGGCCGAGGGGTCGTACAGGGGGCGGCGATCGGAATCATTCCGTCCGGTACCGGCGCAAACCGGCCTCGGCCGTGTCTCGGCCCGGTTACCCGCCGCACAGGGGCGCGTACGAGAGACGGGGCAGGTATTCGTGCCATTTCTCCGGTGTCAGCACGCCCCGGGTGGTCGAGCAGATGCGGCGGATCGCCTCGTCGGAGTCCAGGTCCCACAGCCGCACGGAATCGGCGCCGCTCGACACCCCGAGCAGGTGGGTCGTGGGGCTGAACGACAGGAAACTGCCGGTCTTGGCGTCGGGGCTCATCGATGGGCCGAGGGGAGCGGCCCTGGAGGGGCGGGTGACGTTCCAGAGCTGGACCCGGTCGTCGTTGCCGCCGCTGGCCAGGGTGCGGCCGTCCGGGCTGAACGTCAGCGACACGATGGCTTCGGTGTGGCCCTTGAGGGTGGAGAGCCCGGTGGCTTTGCGGGGGTCGGTGACGTTCCAGAGCCGGACGGTGTTGTCGTCGCTGCCGCTGGCCAGGGTGTGGCCGTCCGGACTGTAGGCGAGCATGTTGACGGGTCCCAGGTGCCCCTTGAGGGGTGCGCCGAGCGGGGCGGCATGCCGCGGGTCGGCCACCCTCCAGAGCCGGACCGTGGCATCCGCGCTGCCGCTGGCGAGCGTGCGGCCGTCCGGACTGAAGACGAGGGAGTTGACGTAGCCCGTGTGGCCGGCGAGCGGCGCGCCGAGCGGACGCATGCGGGACGGGGCGCTGACGTCCCACAGCTGAAGGGTGCGGTCGTCGTGGGCGGTTGCCAGCGTGCGCCCGTCCGGGCTGTAGGCCAGCGCGCCGGCGCCCGCATAGCGCGTCCGCAGCGCGACGGGCGGCCCGCAGGGGCCGGGCCGGGCCGGGTCGGTGACATTCCACAGCCGCACCGCGTGGTCTCCCGTCAGCACCGCGAGCGTGTGGCCGTCGGGGGAGAAGGCCATTGACCGCACGCCACCCTTCCCGGGTGTGAACGGTGCGCCCAGCAGGACGGGCCGGTGGGGAGCCCGCACATTCCACAGCCGCACCCGGCCGTCGCGCGCGGCCGTGGCGAGCACCCGCCCGTCCGGGCGGAACGCCCCGATGCGGCCGATCATGTCCGACGCCGGTATCGACCACAGGCGGGCCTTGTTGTCGCCACTCCCGGTGGCGAGGGTGCGTCCGTCGGGGCTGAAGCTCACGGCGTACATCTCGCCGCTGCTGCCCGCGAGCGGCTCGCCGACCTGCGACGGGTACGCCGGATTGCGGACGTTCCACACGCTCGCGGTGCTGTCCGCGCTGCCGGCGGCGAGCATCGTTCCGTCGGGGCTGAAGGACACCGACCACACGGGGCCGGTGTGGCCGGTCAGGGGCGCACCGAGCGGTTTCGCGCGCCGTGGCGCGGCCACGTCCCAGAGCCGGATGGTGTCGTCCGCGCTGCCGCTGGCGAGGGTGCGGCCGTCGGGGCTGAAGGCCACGGAGTGCACGGTGCCCCCGTGGCCCGTCAACACCCGGTCGACCGGTGTCGGATGACGCCGATCGGCCATGTCCCACAGCCTGATCGTGTCGTCGTCGCCACCGGCCGCCAGCGTCCGTCCGTCGGGGCTGAACGCCACGGAGCGCACGGCGTCGGTGGGGCCGGTCAGGACGGCGAGCGGCCTCGGCCGGTGCGGGCCGCTCATGTCCCACAGGCGGACCGTGTGGTCTTCGTCGGCGGCGGCCAGCGTGCGTCCGTCCGGGCTGAAGGCGAGCAGGTAGACCGAGCCGCCGTGGCCGGCCAGGGGCGCGCCGACCGGGCGCGGGTGGCCGGGGTCCCGCACGTCCCACAGCCGGATCGTGCCGTCGTCCGAAGCGCTGGCGAGGGTGTGTCCGTCCGGGCTGAAGACCGCGGTGCTCACCCAGCTCGTGTGGCCGGTCAGGGGCTTGCCCAGGGGTTCGGGGCGAGCCGGGTCCGCCACGTCCCACAGCCTGACGGTGCGGTCGTAGCTCGCGGTGGCCAGGATCCGACCGTTCGGGCTGAACGAGGTGAGGTAGACGGCGCCGGTGTGGCCGAGAAGCGGCGTGGCCAGCGGCGCGTTCACCGTCGAGATCAACCGGTTGTCGGTGCCCGTGTCGTCCGGCCGCAAATGGTGTGCCACCAGGTCGAGCCGGGCGGACAACGACGGATCCGTGTACTGGGCGCGATCGGCTTCGGCGAGCACCTGCGCGAACACCGCGTCGTCCCGCTGCCGCCACGCGACCACCGCCGCCCCGGCGGCCACCACCGCCAGGACGGCCAGTGCCGCCACCGCACCGCGGCTGATCCGGACCGTGCGCCTGCGCAGCCTGACCGAAGCGGCCAGGAATTCCACCGTGCTCCGGGTCAAAAAGGTGTCACCGGCGGACTGTGCCCAGGTGCGGGCCTGTTCCAGCCGCGAACCCCGGTAGAGCAGCGAGGTGTCGCGGTGCGAGCCCTCCCAGGCCCTGCCGTCCTCCTCCAGCCGCTGGCGCAGCAGGTTGCCGTTCCGGTCCTCGTCGATCCAGTCGCGCAGACGGGGCCAGGCGTGCAGCAGCGCTTCATGGGTGATCTCCACGGCCTCCGCGTCGAGGGTCACCAGCCGGGCGTGCACCAGCGCTTCGAGCGATTCCGCCGTCTTGCGGGGGTCCGTGGACTCCTCCGCCAGTTGGCGCCGCGTCCCCCGCCTGCGGGTGGCCTGGGTGTCTTCGCTCAGCCGGACCAGTCGGAGCAGGAGCAGTCTCGCGGCCGTGCGTGCGGCCGGGTCGAGGCCGGACCAGGCCCGCTCGGCGGTCGCCGCCACCGCTCCCTGGATGCCGCCCGCCGCGCGGTAGCCGGCCAGCGTCAGCCGTCCGGCCTTGCGCCGCTGCCAGGTGGCGAGCAGGGCGTGGGAGAGGAGCGGCAGCGCCCCCGCGTCGTGCGCGCCGCTGATTCCGTCGGCGCTCACCTCCCGGACGATCAGCTCCGCCAGCCCCGGTTCGAGTTCCAGTCCCACCGCCTTGGCCGGACCGGTCACCGCTTCGCGCAACTCCGCGGCGGTCAGCGGCCCGAGCACCATGTGCCGGTGCTGCAGCGCATCGGCCAGTTCGGGATAGCCCAGACACTGCTCGTAGAAGTCGGCGCGGATGCCGAGGATGACGAGGACGGGGGCCGGGTCACCCGGGCCGGCGGGCGTGCACGCGGCGTGCAGGAGCTGGATGAACGTGCGCCTGCTCGCCTCGTCGGAGCAGAGTGTGAAGGTCTCCTCGAACTGATCCACGAGGAGGACCGGACGGGCCCCGGAGGACGTGGCGCGTCGCCCCCATGCCGCGGCGGCCTCCCGCACCGCCTGCGCGCGGTGCGGGGTACGGGACTCCTTCCCCGCTGGTTCCCGCGCGGCGGTGGCGACGGGTGCCAGCTCCGGTATCCGGCGGGTCAGCTCCGCGAGCGGATCGGCGCCCGGCACCAGCCGCACGACCTCCCTGGCCCGGCCGTTCCCGTCGCCCAGGGCGCCGCTTCGCACGGCGGGCACCAGGCCGGCGTTCAACAGCGAGGACTTCCCCGCCCCCGAGGCGCCCACGAGCATGACCAGACCGCCCGACTCCTGCGCCGCGCGGAGCTGGGCAACGAGGGCAGCGGTACTCCGCTCCCGTCCGAAGAACCACCGGGCGTCGTGCTGACGGTAGGCGGCCAGCCCCCGGTAGGGGCACACACCGGGCACGGCGGGGGCCTCGGCCGGGATGCGCGCCTCGTCCTCCGCGGAGGACGCGGCACGGTCGCCGACCGCGCGCTCCCACAACAGCTGCCACTGCGCCAGGTCGTAGAGGCCCGCGGACACCGGCGCGGGTCGCACACGCCGTGCCTGGGGGATCAGGACGTGCAGCACCGCGGCGAGGGCGGCGAACTGGGCAGGCACGTTCCTGGCCCGCCGCCAGTCGCTGATCCGCTGCACGGACACCCGCACCGGCCGCCCTCGTTCGTCGACCCGTTGAAGCCGGACGACCGCTTCGGCCACCTTCTTGAGGGGAGGGTTGCCGGCCTCCTTGTACAGCAGCGCGAGACGTTCCGCGAAGGCCGTGCGTGCCCCTGAGTCGGAACTCAAGGTCTCCACTCCTTACTTCCCCCCGCGCCTGGACATCCGGACCGGAAAACTCACCTTATCTGGCTGACCTGCGACGATGCCGTCGGCCCGATGCCGGAAGCTCCTCGGGGGGAGCCACACCTGACAGGATCACGACGCAGCAGCGCAACAATGCGGCGTCGCCCTCACAGGCCACAGCCCGGCGCTCGGAAAGACAACCCCTGGGGCGAGGTCTCGTAGCTTCCGCCGGAGTGACGCCGGCGGTCACGGTCCCGGCGCAGGAGCGTGCGACCCCGTGGCGCGCCGGTCCCGCCCGGGGACTGCCGCCGCGCCGACCACGGGTCCCGCCATGCTCGATCCGCGCCGGTACGGGGGGCGCGGATCGGCGCAGCCGCGCCCTTCGGTACCGGTCCCCACGAGGGGAGGGACCGGCACCGAACGGCGCGGCGTGGGGGAGGACGTGCGGTCCCGGACGCCGTGGCGGTCAAGTGCTCCTCGGACGGGCGGCGTTGTCTCCGCCTGCCGGCTGTGGCGCGGATCACTTCGATGTCGTGCCCGGCGCGCGAGGAAAAGCCCCTGAAGGAGCGTCAGCGGGTGGCGCTCGCGGGCGCGCATGTCACGTTCCGCTCCCCGCCTTCTTCCAGACCTTCTCCCCGGCCTTCTCCCCCACCCGAGCGGAGAACGCATCAGGCCCGGTTTCCGTTTCCGGAAACCGGGCCTGATCTGCTACTTCTCAGTCGGGGTGGCGGGATTTGAACCCACGACCTCTTCGTCCCGAACTAAGTACGGACAACGTCGTGACCAGGCGGTTTCTGCTCCGGTGCAGGTCAGGGCGTTGTTTTGCGTTGGTCTCGGGCAGTGGCCGGTGGACCGCTTTTCTTGATCCACTCCCCGCTCACTCCCCGGGGAGTCACTGGCGAAGACGCCCTCTCAGCGGACCGAAGAGCCTGCCGTCAGCCGCACAGAACCTGAAGTGCACGGCTCAGTCAGAAGTGGAGCATCGACAGCACTTCACTACTTCGGACGCCGATGTCCACGCTCGGCACGGACTCGCCCGGGCGGATCCAGCCTGCCTGCGTAGCAGCGGAGACGGCGTCTGCCTCAGCCACATCCGCAGCGGCGTTCAGTTCCTCGCGAGCCCCGCCATAGGGTGCTCCTGCCGCTGCCCCCGCCGCTTGCGACGCTTTGAAGGCAGCCTTCAGAGCAAGCTCAAGCGCGGCGCCGGCATGGTCGGTGTCGGCTGCAACGAGTTGACCCATCTGGGAGGCCTGCGCGGCGGCCGCGGCCGCATTCCTGGCGCAACGCGATTCTGCTGCTGCGTCGGCGGAGTTCTCGGCGAACACCGCAAGGGCTTGAGCTGCCACACGAGCAGCGTGGGCGGCTTTCCAGACTGCGTCTGCGTGACCGTCGGATGCGTGCTGCTCGACGTACCGGCTGAGTGCCGCCGCCCGAGCCGCAGCGCTCTCCGCGCGCGCGGCATGGCCCTTCCTGAGGGCCGCAGCCGCTGCCTGCTGTTCGCCTTCGTTGCGCTCAGTCATCGGCCTACTCCCTGTCTGTCATCGGACAGCCCGCTGAATGCCGGTACCCCGCGCGCAGGCGCATTTGCCGAAGGGGTCGACGAGGCGTCTGGCAGGGTGGCAGCTCGCCGCTCAATAGGCCAGAGATTCACGGGTGTTCAGCGTGTTTCACTGGAAGGAATCAGGAGTTCCGCTGTTGCGGGGGGAGCAGGAGGTCCCGTTGAGGGTGATGTTCACCCGTGACGCTGCCGCTGACTCCGAGGTCTTCGCGTGCGGCATCGTGGAATGCGTTGATCGTTGCGAAGACAATGCGGTTTCGATCTCGCCACTCGGCCAGGGTGCCGGTGACCTTGCCGTTTGCCTGCCAGTCCAGCTGCAGGGCCACCTCGTTCAGCTTGTGTGCTGCCTCAATGACGTTGTCGCCGGCGAGGAGCATGATGCGTTCGAAGACGCGACCCCTGAGGCGGGCCGCATCATGCAACTCGGCGAGTATCTCGCGGTCGGTCTGGTCGCTCTCACGGAGGCCTTCCCTGGCCTCGTAGAGCTGCACAGACAGGAAGATGCACGCGCGCACAACATCTATGTAGTTCTCGTAGGCCGCCAGCTTCCGTTCGTCCCAGCGAACGGAGCGTTCGTGTTTCTTGCGGCTGCGCTCCATGAACCACGTGGTCAGGTGAGTGCTCAATGCGCCGAGCAGCACAGCTGCGATCGTGATGAGCTGGCCGCCCGTGTCCACCGGTTCCCCCTGGTCAGCCGTACTCCTGAAGATGACTGCACGATCGTACGGGCGTCTGCGTTGGGGCGGGGGAGGAACCCTGAAACAGGGGGGTGTCACTCCCGGTCACGGTCGTTTGCGGCTCAACGAAGCGGTCTGTGACGCTGTGACCGGTGTGACAGGCCCCAATGTTTCAGCATCTGATGATGGACTTCCTGTTCAGCGGCGTGCAGTTCGTTCTTGGGGAGCACCCCCGCGTGTGCGGGGAGCAGTACCACCGGGGTGGTGGCGACTGTCGTGGTTCGGGACCATCCCCGCGGACGCGGGGAGCAGCCGGGGTAGGCCTTGCCACCCCCGCCGAGACCGGGACCATCTCCGCGGACGCGGGGAGCAGCGGTCTTAGCCGGACGACCCGACCCGCGGTGCGGGACCATCCCCGCGCGTGCGGGGAGCAGGACATCGTCACCGAGTGGGACACCGACACCACGGGACCCTCCCCGCGCGTGCGGGGAGCAGAGCCCCAGAGAGTCCCGGTCCCCGCCGTCGGTGGGACCATCCCCGCGGACGCGGGGAGCAGGGGTCGAACTCCACGGCGCGGGGATTGGCGCCGGGATCATCCCCGCGGACGCGGGGAGCAGCGGGACTTCGGCAACTCCACCCAGGGCGTCCTGGGACCATCCCCGCGTGTGCGGGGAGCAGGCCGGCGCCCTGGGCGGTCGGATCGACGCGGTGGGACCATCCACCGCGGGCGCGGGGAAACAGATCACGACCAGGTTATTCCTGTTGAGGTGGACGGGACCATCCCCGCGGGCACGGGGAGCAGCCGGCCGCACGCAACTCCGGTCACTGTGCAGGGGGACCATCCCGCAGGCGCGGGGAGCAGTTGCCCGACCCGAGCCCGCCCAGGGCAAGGCTGGGAACATCCCCGCGGGCGCGGGGAGCAGATCACCGCCGAGGTCGCCGAGGTCGCCAAGGCGGGACCATCCCCGCGGGCGCGGGGAGCAGCCGGTCTACAACCCCGACACCGGCCAGAACGAGGGACCATCCCCGCGGGCGCGGGGAGCAGGAAGTGCAGGACATTCGGATGAGCGCGGCGCAGGGACCATCCCCGCGGGCGCGGGGAGCAGCGCCCAGGACTATGCGCGGCGGCTCAACCCCAGGGACCATCCCCGCGGACGCGGGGAGCAGGGCAAGGCCGGCATCGTCAGGCAGCTGGAGCGGGGACCATCCCCGCGGACGCGGGGAGCAGTCGACTTCGAGAACGGGGGTGCTCGTGCTGGTGGGACCATCCCCGCGGACGCGGGGAGCAGTCTTCGTGACCTGCATCGTTACACGCGCACGACACGGTTTTGAACCACTTTCACCAACTCCGACATTCAGGGCATCCACGTCGTTCCAGTTCGTCTGGGCGCTCTTAACCGCGCACTGCCGGCGTGGAGCTCTGGCGATCCCCGCGGGCGCGGGGAGCAGACCTCGTCGAGCCGCGTGAACTCGTCGAAGCTGGGACCATCCCCGCGCGTGCAGGGAGCAGACGATGGGCGCGTTTCTGTCTCTGCGGTCGGCGGGACCATCCCCGCACGTGCGGGGAGCAGTCGGCGCCGGTCGCCTGGGCGGTGAGGATGGCGGGAACATCCCCGCGGGTGCGGGGAGCAGTGCAGGACCTTGAAGCGAACGGACGGCTCGGGGGGACCATCCCGGCGGACGCGGGGAGCAGGCGCCGCTCCTCATCGCGATGCCGTCGGCGTTGGGACCATCCCCGCGGGCGCGGGGAGCAGACCGCCACCCGGCAGAGCGCCGCAGCCGTCCAGGGACCATCCCCGCGGACGCGGGGAGCAGCCATCAAGCCCGAGTTCTTCACATCGCTCACCGGGACCATCCCCGCGGACGCGGGGAGCAGTCAGGGTCGAGATCGAGGTAGGTCTCGTAGTCGGGAACATCCCCGCGGGCGCGGGGAGCAGTTGAGGAGCTGCGGGCCCGGGAGCTGGAACTGGGGACCATCCCCGCGGGTGCGGGGAGCAGAACTTCAAGGGCGACCTCTCGTACTGCGCCGAGGGACCATCCCCGCGCATGCGGGGAGCAGACACCCGAACCGCCCCCGCCACCAGACGAAGAGGGACCATCCCCGCGCATGCGGGGAGCAGCCTGTGCCAGCGCGCGGCAGCTTGCCTCGGGCGGGACCATCCCCGCGCATGCGGGGAGCAGAGGCTCTGGACGAGTCCGATCTCTACCCCGACGGGACCATCCCCGCGCATGCGGGGAGCAGAGGCTCTGGACGAGTCCGATCTCTACCCCGACGGGACCATCCCCGCGCATGCGGGGAGCAGACTTCGTGACCTGCATCGTTACACGCGCACGACACGGATTTGAACCACTTCCACCGACTCCGGCATTCATGACATTCACGTTGTTCCAGTCCAGTTGGGCGCTCTCAACAGCGCACTGCCAGCGTGGAGCTCGAGCGATCCCCGCGGGCGCGGGGAGCAAGCGGCGATCGTGACGTGCCTGGTGCTGGACCTCGGACCATCCCCGCGGACGCGGGGAGCAGGACGGCCGAGGCGAGGCCGACCACCAAGCCGCGGGAACATCCCCGCGGCCGCGGGGAGCAGGTCGGGTCGCTCTTCTCGACCGATCCCCAGATGGGAACATCCCCGCGGGTGCGGGGAGCAGGTGAGGACAACGTTCGCAGCCTGAAGCCAGACGGGACCAACCCCGCGGGCGCGGGGAGCAGACAACACGGACTCATGGCAACCGCACCGACGCGGGACCATCCCCGCGGGCGCGGGGAGCAGCGGTGCACCGTGCGAGGGTCGGCGTGCATCGAAGGACCATCCCCGCGCGTGCGGGGAGCAGGCCAGCAAGCAAGCCGCCATCACCGCCCACCAGGGACCATCCCCGCGCGTGCGGGGAGCAGTCTTCGTGACCTGCATCGTTACACGCGCACAACGCGGATTTGAACCACTTTCACCAACTCCGGAATCCATGACATTCACGTCGTTCCAGCTCAGCTGGGCGCTCTTAACGGCGCACCGCCGGCGTGGAGCTCGGGCGATCCCCGCGGGCGCGGGCAGCAGTCGCGGATGACGGCGGCCGCGGCCACCTTGTCGGGACCATCCCCGCGGGCGCGGGGAGCAGTCGTCGAGGACGCCGCCGCCGTAGGTGCGGATGGGGCCATCCCCGCGGATGCGGGGAGCAGGAACGACCGATCGGGATGCCGGGGAAGGTGGAGGGAACATCCCCGCGGGTGCGGGGAGCAGTCTTCGTGACCTGCATCGTTACACGCGCACAACGCGGATTTGAACCACTTTCACCAACTCCAACATTCATGACATTCGCGTCGTTCCATTTCAGCTGGGCGCCTTTAACGGCGCACCGCCGGCGTGGAGCTCGGGCGATCCCCGCGGGCGCGGGGAGCAGGCGGAGAGGACCGTGCTGATCCCACACCGGATGGGGCCATCCCCGCGCGGGCGGGGAACAGCTCGTCCACCAGGAGCAGTCCCTGGCCGGACCGGGAACATCCCCGCGGGCGCGGGGAGCAGGCTACTTGCGCATGCTGACGCCAGCCTCCGCAGGGTCCACCCCCGCGCGTGCGGGGAGCAGGTGAGCAGCCGACGCGCTCCTGTGCGCGCGGTGGGTTCATCCCCGCGGGCACGGGGAGCAGGGGCGCCCGTGGTCGGTTGCCTACCCGGCCGGGGGAACATCCCCGCGGGCGCGGGGAGCAGGGCGATCCACGACACGAACCACTGCAGGTGGTTGGGAACATCCCCGCGGGAGCGGGGAGCAGTGGGGCCTGGAGCTCGCGATGGACCTGAGCCGGGGACCATCCCCGCGCGTGCGGGGAGCAGGTCACCTCGCTCCACTCGTTGCGCCGGACGATGGGACCATCCCCGTAGGCGCGGGGAGCAGCCCGCACTCTTCGAGCGGGGCAGCGTGACGGTGGGACCATCCCCGCGGGCACGGGGAGCAGAGCAGTTTGGCGGTCGGATCGTAGCGATTGCCGGGACCATCCCCGCACATGCGGCGAGCAGATGCTCGAGAGGATTCCACCTGGCATCGTGACGGGACCATCCCCGCGCGGGCGGGGAGCAGCCCAACGTGGCGACAGGCATCTTCGCCTTCCAGGGACCATCCCCGCGCGGGTGGGGAGCAGAACGCGTCGACCTCCGGCCGTCGGCGGTCGGAGGGGCCCCGCGGGCGCGGGGAGCAGCACGGGGTTGCGACATACGTACGCCACACCGCGGGAACATCCCGGGCGCGGGAGCAGTGCACCAGGGCCACGGACAGGCGTTGCGCGACGGGAACATCCCGGCGGGCGCGGGGAGCAGCCGGGACCTCGGCCAGCGTGGCGCTGTTCCCCGGGAACATCCCCGCGGGTGCGGGGAGCAGCCGCTGACCTGTCTGCGGCGGACGCGACGACGGACGTTACCGCAGAAGCAGCAGGCCGGTGGAGTAGGCACGGGCTTTGCCGATGCCAGCAGCGAGGGTGGAGGTCAGGGCGGTCGGGTCGGTGACGGTGAGTTGGCCGGCGATTTCGGCGCGGGCGACTTTGAGGTTGCGGCGTTTGGGGTGTGCTGAGCCGATGGTGGGGAGCATGCGTACGGCAAGTTTGGTGGAGTCGGTGGTGGCGCCGATGCGGGTGATGCCGTTGGGGGCGGTCGGGGGTTGCCCAGGGGCTTGTAGGCGGTCGGTGAACCACTTGCTGACGTGGGTGGGGGTCTTGTGGGCCAAGCGGCGGGAGCGTCCGTCGGGGGTTTTGTTGCCGGGGCGGTGGTGGATGGGGTTGACGACGGTGCGGAAGCCGTAGGTGTCGCCGGCGCGGATGGTCATGTCGACGGGGAGGGTTTTGGGCTTGTCGACGAGGGCATCGGTGGGGATTTGTGACCAGTCGGCGGGTGTGCGGTGTTGGACGACAAGAACGAGGCGATCGTTCTTGAGGTCGACGGTCCAGGTGGAGAGGACGCCCATCGCGGCGCGGGGGCCCTGCTCTTCGATGGGAACCCAGCCGTAGAAGCCGCACATGACGGTGCGGTGCATCTCGTGGACGTCGAGCATCGATTTGAGGGCGAAGGGGTGCTGGGTGTCGAACTGGAGGATGCTGTGGTGGGCGACGAATCGGGCGTCCTGGGGGGTGTTGTTGTCGGTCACGGCAGCAAGTCCTCGAGGCTAATCGTGTTGGTGGTGGTGATGGGGGTGCGGGTTTCCCAGCGGGGGGCGTGGGTGCGGAGCGCGTAGTCGACGGGCTGGTCGTTGAGGCGGGTGGCGCCTGGGGTGTGTGGTTCGGCTTCGATCCAGGCCGTCAGCCTCGTCGGCGGCAAGGGAGCGGTGCGGTGGGGCTGGGTGGGGTCGTAGGCGGCGGGGTTGGGTGTGGGGCTGGCGGCGGTGAGGGCCTCGAGGATCGTTCCGGGGTGTACGCCGGCAGCGATGCTGCCGGTTGGGGGGCAGGATTTGCGGCCGAGCCAGAGAAGTCGCTCGGGGGCTTCGAGGGCCGCGGCCAGGTCCTGAAGGAGGTCGTGGTCGGGGTGTTCGAGGGCGGCGAGGAATACCGCGTCGGACAGGTACCAGCGGGTGGACAGCACTGCTGAGCGGTCGACAGCCCCGGCGACCAGTGCCCCGCCGCGGGTGGGGGCGATGCCTTTGGGGGCCCCGTACCAGCCGGTGAGCGCCACGGCGACGTCGTGGCCGAAGGGGTGGGTGCTGGTCGTTTCGTCAAGGTCGGGGAGTTTGGATGCGTGCTTCGCTGCGCGGGTGGGGTCGGTGATGAGGTCTCGGGGGCGAAGGGGATATGAGCCGGCCCCGGTGACGTGGTAGTCGCTGATCATCGTGCCAGGCCGGTCAATACGGACGCCGTAGCGGAGTTCAGCCAGTTTGCCGAGGGGGGCGGTGCGGTCGAGGCCGAGGGCAGCGGCGCACAGTCCGATGACACCGGACTTGGTGGGGTGGCTGTGGGTGTCGCGGCGGTCGAACCTGGAGGAGTCACCCCAGGCTTGGAGCGGGCCTGCCAGGCGCAAGAGGAGTGTGTGGATGGTGGCCATGGGTGATGGGGCACGGTCCGGTGGTTGATGCCGGGGCGCGCCTTTCCTCCTTCGGGCAGTCGGGGCTGGGCTTCCCCACTGAGCGGGGAGCGGGGGTGTGCGCCATCCACGGGGCTTGTGGGCGAGGGCGGGGTCGTCCCTACGGAGGCAGGGAGGTGTGATGACTAGTTGGTGGGCAGCTCGTCGATGCGGTTGACGGGGATTCCCGTCAGTTTTCCGGCCTGGGTGAGCTCGTCGATCAGCTCGTCGATGTCGAGGTCGTAGGAGAGGATGCGGCCGGGGTTGGCGTCGTCGCGGCGGCTTGTGATGAGCCGGTGGTGGGCGAGGAGGCGCTTGGCTGCGGCGATGGTTGCGGTCCCGTCGACTTTCTCGTCGATGGCCTTGCAGAAGGCTCCGCTGTAGTTGAAGGGGCGCTTGCCGTCGAAGACGAGGGTGATGGACGGGAGGGCGCCTGTGCTCGCCGTGGAGTTCCTCTTTGCCTGCGGCATCGCGTTGACGAAGGCGTCGATCAGTTCCTTCTCAGCTGCCTGAGCTGCGGTTTCGCAGGATTCTGGGGCCATGCCGGCGGCTGCGAGGCTGAGGCGGAGCTTGCGGCGGTCGAGGACGGTGTGGCGGTAGAAGACGCCGGAGATCAGTGCCTGGTAGCCCGTCATGCCGGCGCCTGCGTTGTCGGCGGCGTCGAGGTAGTCGAGAGCGGTGGCGTTCTCCTTGCGGATGAGCTTGGCGTCGTCGGCTGCGGCGTAGAAGTCGTCGGTCTGCTCTGCGGCGTGGACGGTGAAGGTGTGGGCGGTCTGGATGGCGCCGTCGACATTCGGGGAGTCGGCGATCTCGGCGAGGAAGCGGCCGTAGAGGGCGATGTCGATGGCGTCGCGGGGGGCGAGGGCGGTGAGGACCTGGGCGCGGAGGTCGCCGGGGAGGGGCGGGAACTTGGTTCCTTCCGTCTCCTTGGAGTCGGTGGCCTCGGGGGTCTCATCGGGGTCGGTCTTCTTCTTCCGGCCCTTGGCCGGCTTCTTGGCTGCTTCTTCGGCCTGGGTGAACTCGGCGTACCACGGGGTGAGGGTGTCGCGGTGGGTGTTGATGAGGACTGCGATGTGGTGGTCCGCGTCCTGGGGGGCGAAGAGAAGGACTTGGGTGAGGTCCCTGGTGGTGTCCTTGTCGCCGAACTTCAGGCCGGTCGCGGTCAGGACGGCGCGCGCGTAGTTCATCGCTTCGGTGCGGTCCCAGCCGTGGGTGGTGGCGAGCTGGTTGCGGGTGAGGCGGCCCCATTCGCGGGTGCGGACGCCCATGGTGTAGCCGGCGAGGTGTCCTTCGCCGGTGTTGGCGCGGTCGCGGGCATGGGTGCGGTCGGCGCGGCGTTCGGCCTGGGAGGTGATGAGGTTGCGGGCCTCGCCGCCGTAGACGATCTCCTTGGGCATTCCGTTTTCGTCGCGGACGGGGAGGACGGCGACGAGGGGGATGAGCGCGTGCATGGACAGGTATTGGTGTCCAGCGAAGGTCGCGGGGATGGTGGTGGTCACTTTGCGGCTCCGTTCTCGGTGGTCTTGGCCTTGTTGGACGTGTAGGTGGGGGTGAAGAAGTCGGCCCCCCACTGGTCTGCGATCGGGTCGGGGTCGGTCAGCCAGGCGGTGAGGTCGTCGGCGAGCCGTTGCCAGTTGGGGGCGGCGGCGTCGCAGGAGCGGAGGCGTTCGACGGCGTGTTGGAGGTGGCGCCAGGGGATGCGGCGGGAGGAGGCGAGGAGGCGGTGCATGATGCGGACGGCGCCTTCGTTCTTGCGTCCTCGGCCGGCGGCGGTGCCGATGCGGGCGCAGGCGGCGCCCATGGTGCCGAGGCCCGGCATGGCTTTGTCGCGGGTGGAGCCGCGGTGGTAAACGGCGAAGAGGAAGGCGACCTGGCGGTAGACGTCGCGCTGGTCGCGCGTGGCGTCGGGGCCCGAGAAGCTGGCGGCGATCATGCCGGGTACGGTGCGGGCCTTGGGGCGGCGGAGGTCGGCCAGGGGGCCGTTCTGGTTGCCTCGGACGAGGCTGGTGAGCCAGTCGGAGAGCTGCTTGGCGGGGGCCCGCTCGTCTTCGGATTCCGCGCTCGGCGGGGCGAGGGGCTCGTCGAGGTCGAACAGGGCGGGCGGTTCGTCAGGCATGGGCGGCCTCCTTGAGCACGAGGGGGGCTGTCTTGTTGGTGAGGACCGTTTGCAGGCGCTTGGTGGCTTCTGCTCTCGCCTGCCGGGCGGTCGCGGACGAGGGCATGGAGCGCAGCCGTTCGGCCAGTACGCGTCGGCTCGTGGTGGTGATGGCTCGTGCGTAGGTGGTGAGGGCCTCTGATGCCGTGGTGCCGTTGGCGACGTCGTCCATGAGGGTGTGGAAGAGGTCGCCAGCTTCGGCGTAGAGGAGTGGGGAGCCGTTGAAGCGGGCGAGCTGGGCCGGCTTGTCGGCTGGTTTGGGGTTGGGGTAAGCGATCTCGCGGGCGGTGCTCGCGGCGGCGTAGAGGGCCTTGGCGGCGTGTTCGGCGACTTGGGAGCCGGTGGTGGAGGCGTGGTGGAGTGCCGCCTGGCGTGCGGGGATGAGGGGGAAGGTGTCGCTGAGCCAGCACATGGCCTTGGTCTGGCGGGCGACGATGCCGACGGCCCACAGGCTGGTGCGGTAGTTGCCGAGTTGGGCGAGGCGGCTGTAGAGGTCGGTGCCCTTCTCCTTCGGTGCGACGGCCGCGTAGAGGGCGTGGGCCTCGCGCCATAGGGCTCGCGTCTCGCTGGCCTTGAGGAAGGTGCGGTAGGTCGTGCCGTCCTTGGTGGCTTTCTCCTCCACGATGGCGTCTTGCAGATGCTGGGCGGGGAGGTCCTTGAGGAGCTCGCCGGCGGCGACCAGGACCCGGTCGACGGCGATCGTTCCGTCTTCGCGGTCGACGGGGTGCAGGAGGATGGAGCGGCCGAGGACGGTGTGCAGGTCGGCAGGGCCGTCGACGGCTCGCATCGCCTTGTCCTTGGTGCCGGTGAAGGCGCGCCGGGGGCGGCCGTCGGTCCAGGAGTAGTTCAGGTTCCCCTGCTTGTCTTTCGGGGTGGGGGTGAGGTTTAGGCGCAGGGTGTCGGCGAGGGTGTCGCCGCAGGCCAGGACCCTTACACGGGCGTTGAGTCGGCCGACTGCCTGGTTGGGCAGGGCGGGGCCGAGCCAGTCTGCTTTGGCTTTTGCCTTTCCGCCGAGCCCGTAGGCGTGCTGGGTGAGCATCGCTCGGAAGGCCTGGTCTACGGGCAGGGGCTGTGCGGCGTGCAGGTGCCGGTGGTCGAAGAGCTGGTTGTAGTCCGCGGCGTGCTCGATCACGAGCTGAGCGGGGCCGACGCCATGGGAGTTCATCCAGGGGGCGAGGAGCCTGTTCTGGCCCAGGGGCCGCTTGGGGTGGAACAGGTCCCACCTGTCGGCAGGGTCCTCGGCCAGCCGCGCGGCGGCCGGGGCCAGTGAGGTCTGGCCCTCTACCCAGTCGCACCACTCGTCCTCGTCGGCGGGGCAGTGCTCAAACGCGTGGATGATGCCGAGCAGGTATTCGATGATCGCGATGGTCTCGCCGGGCGTCGAGCCGCAAATCGCCTTGATCCGGTCGGCTTCGGTCAGAACTTGGACCAGATTCATCAGTTGCGGTTGGACTCGGTCGGTTGTCAGTGCCGGGATGCATGCTGTGGTCCGCGGGTCCCAGGGACGTCGTGCTGTCTGCACCCTCCACCTCCTTCCGTTTTAAAGAGAAGTATTCGTTGGACTCATGTAGCGTCGGCGCCAAAACCGTACAGCAGCAAAGGAGTTGGGGTGGATCGAACTCAAAAGAATGCTCCGAAGCCGTGGCTGTGGGTCGTCGGCAAGACCGACCTCCGCCGAGCCAGCCGCGCGACGGGCGGTCCCCTGTGGAATCCGCTGTTCGCCCACATGCTGGATACCGCGGCCTGCGCGGAGGCCCTGTGGGACCACTACCTGCCGCCCTTCACCCGCACCAGGCTCGCCGAAGCCTTCGGCGGCGGAGAGGAGGCTCTGGCGAAGAAGGTGGTGATGGTCCTCGCCGCCCTGCACGACCTGGGCAAGGCCGCACCCTGTTTCCTCCGCATGGTCGGCGACTCCTACCGGGGCGAAGACCCCGAACTCGACCAGGCCAGCCAGGACTGGCGACGGCAGGCCCGCGCCGCGGGCCTGCCCCTCCCCGATGACGCCCAGATGGCCGGAGCGCCGTGGGCGCGGCACGAACACATCACCGCCGAAGCTCTTCCGCGGATCCTGGGCTGCGAGTGCCGGCGCCGATGCGGCGGGGCCGGCCGCTACAACAACGCTGCGAAGGGCCTGCACGCTGCCGCGGACATCCTCGGCGGGCACCACGGGCACATCCCGAACCCGGCGACGGTGCAAAGCGCCTACCCGGCCACGGCCGCCGAGACGGCCGGCGACGGCTGGGAGCCGGTGCACCAGGACCTGGTCGACGCGGTGCTGGAGACCATCGGGATCGGCCGCGACGAGTTCGCAGCAGTGCTGCGGCCGCAGCGGCCCTCGGCGATACCCCTGGCTCTCGGGCTGATCGTGATCTCTGACTGGCTCGCCTCCGACGAGACCCGGTTCCCCTACCGCCGGCTCGGCACCGCTTGCTCCGGCTGGTGGAAGACCGCACGGGATCAGGCCCACCAGGCGATCGACGACCTGCGTCTCAAGGCGTGGCCGACGGCGCCCGGCGGCTGGCCCGAGCTATTCCCCGACACCCCGACGCCGCGTCCGTTCCAGGCCGCCGGACTCGCCGCACTCCCGACGACGGGCCCGGTGATGATGCTCGTCGAATCGGACACCGGATCGGGCAAGACCAAGCTCGCGCTCGCCGCGGCGCACCACGTGGCACAGGTGACCGGCGCCGGTGGGGTGTATCAAGCCATGCCCACCCGAGCCTCAGCCGGTCAAGTCGCTGGCGTGTTGGAGGACTTCCTGCGCTTCGCTCTGCCACCGGGCGTGAAAGCGCCCCTCGCGGTAGTTCACGGGACCGCCAAGGCGGACAGCAGAGTCCACGCGCTGCTCGACGCCGGCGAGAAGGCAAAAGCAGAGGCCGAGACCGACCTGTTCGATCTGACGTCATTCATGGGGCTGGCCATGAGCGGGGAGTCCGAGCCAGAACGAGGGAGCGCGGTGCTGGACGAGTGGTACCTGCGCCGGTGGCTCGGGCTGGTGTCCCCGTTCGCGGTGGGAACCGTTGACCAGATCGTGCTGGGGTCGCAGCGCTCCAAGCACTGGGCGGTGCGGTTGTTTGGGCTGTGCACGAAGACCGTCATCATCGACGAAGCCCACGCCTATGAGCTATATCAACAGCGCCTGCTGGATGCCGCCGTCGCGTGGCTGGCGGATGCCGGCACGTCGGTGGTGGTGCTGTCCGCCACGTTGCCAACGGTGATCCGCACTTCGCTGACCGAGGCCTGGTGCAAGGGGCACCGGGTGAAGGCAACCGACAGTGGGGCAGCCGGCCCGATCACCGTCATCGACGCCCAAGGCTTCGTGACCCGCACCGGTCCCACGGAGGCGGTGCCGTCATTGTGGACAGCAATTGACCTGCAGCCGGATCCCGGCCCCGAGGCTCTGGCCGAGGACATCATCTCCCGAGTAGAGCACGGAGGCGTACTGGCCGTGCTGCGTACGCGGGTTGATCCCTGCGTGGAGCTCTTCGAACTGGTCCGGAAGAAGACCGCCGCGCGCGGCTGGGACCCGCACGAGGTGGTGCTCCTGCACAGTCGCTTCATGCCCCGGGACAGGCAGCCTCTGGAACAAACGATCGAGGGAAAGCTCGGCCCGAATCCCGACAACAAGGCGAAGCCGAATCCCAGCCGCCCCAAGCGAATGATCGTCATCGCCACCCAGGTCATCGAGCAGTCCCTGGACATCGACTTCGATCTCCTGATCACCGACCTCGCCCCCACCGACCTCCTGATCCAGCGCCGCGGACGCGTCCACCGGCACAAGCCAAATGACGAACAGCGCCCCAGCTGGTGCTGGCACGAGCAGCTGCTCCACGACGGCACGCCACTGCACATGCCGAAGATGCAGGTGCTGTGGAAGCCGGGCATCGACGGCCTGCCCGTCGTCGAGCCCCCGGAGAAGGGAAGGACGGCCCCGGCGAACCTGGACGGACTCGTCTACAGCCCCTATCCGCTCCTGGCCAGCTGGCGCGTCATCAAGCACAAGCAAGGCGCGAACGGCCTCACGATCCTCAACACCCCAGCGGATAGCGCGGAGCTGATCGAAGCCGTCTACGGCGAGCGGCAGATCTCCGCCGGGACGGCAGGCCAGCTGCTGGACCGTGCCTGGGCCGCGTGGCAAGCCAACCTCACCGACGAGGACCAGGAAGCCCAAGCCCGCATCATCGCCCCCTACGACGCGGACGGCACGCCGGTCAGGATGAGTCAACTGGCAAGCGGCGAAGACATCGGGGACGGAGAAACCGAAGGGGCCGGGCTGCGGGGCATCAAGGCCCTTTCACGACTCGGCGAACCGACGATCAACGCGATCGCGCTCTACCAGCAGCCCGACGACACCCTCACCTACGACCCCAAGGGACAGCAGGCCACCGACCTGCGATACCGAGGCGCCCAACGAACCATGAGGGAGAAGACGCTCTACCGAAAGCAGCAGACCGACCTCATGCTCAACACATTGCCGATACCGGCACACTGGTTCACCGGAAAGAAGTCCCTCCCCCCACCCCGGACCTGGCCCATCCTTGACCACCCGCCAGTACGCCGGTCCCCGGTAGCCATCCTGGCTCCGGACGGCACGTGCCTCAGCGGACCACTGGGCATCCGATACAGCCCCATGACTGGACTCGAACAGATCTAGCATCAAGCAGCCCCCAGTGCGTCGCAGCACCCTGGCCTCCGACCACACCTGACTGACAAGTAAACTCCAGCCCCGCAGTCAGAAACGACTGATCCCCATGTCAATGGGGATGGACCAGAATACTTCTCATTCGGTCCATGTTCCTCGCACCCGCGGGGATGATCCCGAGTACATCCGCATCAAGCGGGAGCGCCGCGTCTGCTCCCCGCGCCCGCGGGGATGGTCCCGCCGAGGTCATTTCGTACGATGCGCAAAGCAACTGCTCCCCGCACGCGCGGGGATGGTCCCTCGGGCCGGTTTCCTGGGGCCGGTCTCCCATGCTGCTCCCCGCGCCCGCGGGGATGGTCCCGAGCTGCTGAACCACTGGCTCGAACGCGCTAACTGCTCCTCGCGCCCGCGGGGATGTTCCCGTGCCCTTCGGCTGGTACACGCGGTCCGATAACCGATCCCCACGCCCGCGGGGATCGCCCGAGCTCCAGGCTGGCGGTGCGCGGTTAAGAGCGCCCAGCTGAAATGGAACGACGCGAATGTCATGAATGCCGGAGTTGGTGAAAGTGGTTCAAAAACGTGTCGCTCGCGTGTAACGATGCAGGTCACGAAGACTGCTCCCCGCACGCGCGGGGATGGACCCCACTACAAGTCCAGCAAGAACACCGACGTCATCTGCTCCCCGCACGCGCGGGGATGGACCCCAGGCCCTGGGCGCGGTCCGCATCACCGCCGCCTGCTCCTCGCACGCGCGGGGATGGACCCCCCGGAAGCCGTGCACCGATGGCTGTTGATGACTGCTCCCCGCACGCGCGGGGATGGACCCGACAAATGGATCACCCTGGAGAGCGGCGAAAGCTGCTCCCCGCACGCGCGGGGATGGACCCGCGCAGACGAGCGACAAGGCCCTGGCCAAGCACTGCTCCCCGCACGCGCGGGGATGGACCCCACATCGAGCACGTCTCCCACTGGGCCGCCCACTGCTCCCCGCACGCGCGGGGATGGACCCGAGTGGTGGCTCGGCCGCCCGACCTGCCACCGCTGCTCCCCGCACCCGCGGGGATGGCCCCCCCCGGCCAGGTGCCGCAACAAGGGGTGGTGGCCTGCTCCCCGCACGCGCGGGGATGGACCCCGCTTCGGAGTGCTCTTGGGTATCCCTGTGAGTCTGCTCCCCGCACGCGCGGGGATGGACCCCCGCACTCCTCGACCCGAAAATCAAGGGGCACTGCTCCCCGCACGCGCGGGGATGGACCCACGGCGCTGACCAAGGCCGACAACCTGGCCAGCTGCTTCCCGCACGCGCGGGGATGGACCCGATGGATGGGCTGCCGGTCTCGAGGAGGCGGCCTGCCCCCCGCACACGCGGGGATGGACCCTCCTTGGCCGGGCGGTGCAGCTGGTGAATGGCCTGCTCCCCGCACGCGCGGGGATGGTCCCGCGTCGAGCACAACACCGGCGAGGTTACCCGGCTGCTCCCCGCGCCCGCGGGGATGGTCCCGTACGCAACACGGTCCCCATCACTGACCGGGAACGGGATCCGCACGTGCCGTGCTGCCGTCGACGCGCACCTTCGAGGGCGGGGCCGAACGGGTGAGCGCGGTTCCCAGTCGGCGCGATATCGTGGAGCGCCTGATGACCGCTGATTTCCATGATCTGGCAGGAGTGCCCCGCGTGGCTGAGGACCCGATCGCGCAGAGCGAGATCTCCGCTCTCACCCGTCGTTTCGAGCAGGGTCAGGAGACCGCAGACCGTGAGTTCGGGATCGTCAAGTCGGATCTCACCGCGGTGCGGCTCCAGGTGGGGAACCTGGACCAAAAGGTGGGCGGCCTGGACGAGAAGGTGAGCCAGCTCGCCGAAGAGATGCGAGGCTTGAACGCCAAGATCGACCGAAACCAGGCCCAGATCGTCGAGCTACTGACCGCCCTGGTCGGCAAGGATCCGAACGAGAACTGATCATCTTTTCGTGGTCGGTACGGGCGTCACCGCGTACCGGATGACGAGCTGATCCCAACGGATACAGAATGCTGCCCGGACCTCGCAGGTCCGGGCAGCATTTTCGTTGGCCAGACGGTGCGGGCTGGCCGCGGTGGAGGTGTTGGTGCAGCGGGGTGCGAGGCGGCCGGGTGTAGGCGCACCGGGCTGGTGTGCCCGAGTTCGACGGCGGCGGCCACCACACCCCGCCCCGGACGGATGCTGAGGGGCGGCGCCCTGAGTGGTCTGTGCATACCGTCGAGTCATGCGATCGCTCTGGCAGGGAACGGTCTCCTTCGGCCTGGTCGCACTGCCCGTGAACCTGTTCGCGGCAACCGAAGACCACGGCCCTGGCCTCCATCTCGTGCATGCCGCCGACGGCGGTCGCATCCGCCACCGTCGGGTGTGCGAGCTGGACGGCCGTGAAGTCGGGCCGGAGGAGACCGCCCGCGGCTGGGAGGCACCCGATGGCCGCACAGTGGTCATCCAAGACGCCGACCTGGAAGCTCTACCGCTGCCCACAAAGCGAGTGATCGATGTCCTGGGTTTCGTCGACGACGCTGAGGTCGACCCACTGCTGTACGCCCGCCCGTACTGGGTGGGCGCCCACGGCCCCGGAGCCCAGCGACCGTATGCCCTGCTGGTCGAAGCCCTGGCCCGGTCCGGCCGGCTCGCGGTGTGCAAGGTGGCCTTGAGGTCCCGGGAGCGGCTGGCCGTCCTGCGGCCGCGGACCGGGATCCTGGTGCTGCACACGCTGCACTGGCCTGAGGAGATCCGTGACCCCGGCGACCTGTCCAGCCCGGCACCGACTACCGAGCGGGAGCTGGAGATCGCCGAGCTGCTGATGACCGAGATGGCGGGTGTCGACCTCGGCGAGCTGCGCGACGACTATGCCCAGGCGCTGAACCTCCTTGTGGACACCCTCGCCGCCGGCCACAGGGCAGAGCCGCTGCTTGAGCCGCAGCCGCCGGTGGACCTGATGGCCGCGCTGGAGGAATCCGTGCGCGACACCCGGCGCGCCCGCAACGGGAGCCACGGTTAGCAGAATTCCCGCGAAGCGTCTATTCCGCTTTTGTTCGATTTCTTTCAATCCGCGTAATTGGCGCATCTCGCATGCGGCGCAGGGTGGCGAACCCTGGCGAATCCCATGGGCGCAGGAAAGCGGCCGTTATGCGCGGGCACATGCCATAAGAATGTTCATCGGATGGCTGTGGCGTGGTGCCCCATCCGGCTGCCCCGATGCCGGGCAGCTCCCGTTCTGCCTGACACGAGCGCAAAGGAGCGCGGCGCACACCGAAGCCGAAGTGTGCGTTGACCTGCAATGATTCACTTTCTGACACAGGCTTGGCCCGAGTACATCGCCGGTCTCGGCGTCGCAACGACCATCTGGATCGTCACCCAGGCCGCCACGGCGGTGCGGCGCCGGCGCCGACGGCGCCCCGCGTCCGAACTGCCGCAGATCCCTGACCAGAGCAGCGAGTAGCTATTTCTTGTTTCCGTTTTCCAGTTTCCGGAGCAGTAACTTTGATGTCTTCAGAGAAAGTCGTCCGAGAGACGACAAAGAGCGTCATCCGGCAGACGACACCGCCCGAACATCCCGAAGCAGAATCCAATCGCCATTACGCCTGGCAGCACCTGCGAACCCTGCAGCCTCCGCCAGAGGACGAGTGGGCCGGCGAGCTGGCCAGAACCGTCACCACACTCCGCACCAGCGGGCTCCTGAGCGACGTGGCGGCCAAGTACGACCACGTCACCCGGCTCATCGAGCGCCACGCTGCGGACGAGGCCACGGAGACGGACCTGCTCGCCGCGCTCCTGGTGCTTCGGACGCTGCGCGACAAGCTGCAGCTCGATGAGGGACGCATCATCGGCGCGGTGCGCGCCAAGAAGGTCACATGGGCGCGGGTGGCCACCGCGCTGGAGATGCGCACCCGCCAGTCCGCCGAGCGCCGTTACCTGCAACTGCGCACCGACCTCGACGACTCCTACGGCGACTCCCTGAACCAGGCCGATCGCGTGGATTACTACCGGTCCCAGCGCGACCGCCGCGCCGAGGCCCTGTGGGCCGACCGGCACCAGGACGAGATCGTCGCCCTGGCCGCCCGGCTCCTGGCCGTCCCCGATCTGCAGCAGCGCGCCGACCGGTCCGCCAACGCGGCGAGCGCCAACGCTCGGGCTGCCGAACTCGCCGAGAAGGCCGGCACGCCCCTTCCGGCGCCCGTCCGTATGCCCTGGCCTGGCCTGCTCGCAGAGTGCCTGAGGGACCGCACCGACGCGGCTTCGCCGACCCCCGCGGAGCAGAAGCGGATGCACATGCTCTTCGGCCTCATCGGACACGCCGTCGACCCCAGTTATATCGACCTGAGCGACCACGACGACATCGTCCGCGACATCCGTCAGCTCTACCGCGACGCCGGCCCCGCCGCCCCCCGCGTCCGCTACGAGCGCCGGCCGAGCCACAGGAGGTAGGAGCGCAGCGACAGTGGAAGACCTGCCGCGCGGGCCCTGCTGCAGTGCGGTTGCCGGATCTTCCCGAGCGCTGGGCCTTGGTCGACGGTCTGTGCAAGCTGTGCCGGGAGGGGGCTCAGGACCTCCCCGCGGGGGCGCCGGGGATATTCAATCCCCTCGACAGCCCACGAGTTGGCCAAGAGCAGCCCGCCTGAGGGTCAGAAGTGGGCATGGACACCTGTTGTTCACCGCTTGCTTCTACCCGCATAGACCCCGCGCTGGTGACATGGCGTCAAGTGCCTGGGATTCCGCCGGGCCCAACCACGGAGACCCCCCATGCGATCGACACACCGACTCGCCTCCGCGGCCACCGCCATCGCGCTGACCGCCGCAGGACTCATCCTCACCACCGGCAGCGCCCACGCCGCCACCTGCTCCCAGTCCCACCTGCCGCTGCCCGACGCCACCTGCCAGCCCGGTGCCTACAACCCCAACGTCACCCAGTCCACGATCAAATCGACGATCTGCGTGCCAGGCTGGACCAAGACCGTCCGACCGCCGGTCTCCTACACCACCCCGCTGAAAATCAAGCAGATCGGCGAGTACGGCTACTCCGACACCAACACCGCCGACTACGAGGAAGACCACCTCGTCCCCCTCGAACTGGGCGGCGCACCCCGCGACCCGAAGAACCTGTGGCCAGAGCCCCGCTACGGCAAGCAGCCGGCCGCCAGCAAGGACTCCGTGGAGAACAAGCTGAAGGTTGCCGTGTGCAACGGCACCGTCAAACTCGACGCCGCGCGCAGCGCCATTGCCACCGACTGGACCACCGCCCTGGCCAAGGTCGGCATCCGCTGACACCCGCCCCGATCACGCCAGCGCCCACGCGGCCGTGGTCGACGAACGCGAACAGCGGATGGGGGTCGAACATCTTCGTCCAGGTCGTGACGGCGCCCTCCTGTGCGTGATGGCCAAGGCGTTCGCCTGGATGGATCGCTACACGCTCGCCACGAAACTGGTGAACGAGCTCGTTGAGGCCGCCGACGAGAAGCAGCTGAACAAGACCATCGCCCGCTACGGCCGCGTCGAACTTTGGTGTATTGACGGGTGGCCTACAAGGCTCGGGTGAGCAGGCCCCGACGGTGTATCGGCCGTTCGCTTGACTCGGCACCATTGGAGCTCGGTGCCGCAGTCAAGAGAGGGGAATCATGACGAGCGACCAGAAAGCTCTGGCTCAGCGGGGGGATGTCCTGTCGATCTATGCGGAGTTTCTGACGGGCTCACCTACCTGTGTAGACGTCTGGGAGTGGCTGGATCGGGCGAAGGCCGCCGGCGAGCCCCGCTCGACCGAGAGCACCCTCCTCCTGCAGGAGCTCCTGGACCATCTGACCGCCCCCGGCATGGACCCGGATTGGCATGAAGTTGGCACGCACGCTGTCTTCCAGATCCGGGTCTTCGGGGGACCCAACAACACGGGAATCATCACCGCGGCGGCAACCGTTGCAGGGATGACCGTGACCGCCGCGGTTCTACCTTTCCTGCAATCGCTCGCCACACAGGCCGGCCAGCGAGCGTTCGAAGCAGCACGGGCGACCAGCCGCCGCATGATTAGCCGGTATGCAGCCGATGCCCCTGCCATCCACCGGAGGGCGCAGGTGGTCGTCGAAGAGACGGCTGCTGGTCTGCGCTTCATCGTGCCACCGCGTCTCCCCGACACTGCGTTAGCTGCCCTGGCCTCAACCGATCTCGAAGCCCTAGCGGCCCCTGCCGAGGCCAGCGGAACCGTGACCATCTACTGGGACGAGGAAGCGGAGCAGTGGCGACGCCACGTCACCAATGGCTGAGCAGGTGGTGTGGCGGGCCAGCCGGGCACTACTGCCCTGCTGGCCCGCCGTCATCGAAGAGGTGCGCGTCACCTCGGGACAATGGCGCCGGGGGCAGTGTGTACCCGCAGCCGCACGAGCCCTACCGCGAGACCTCGCCCGCTCACCGTGGTGCACCGGATGGAAGCCATCCGCGGCGTCTTCCTCTCCGACCAGGTCACACCCGGGATCCGGGAGTGACCAGCTCCCGCACCGACCAGGCCTCGCCGACGGGCACCACGCCAGACACGGCGCCGTACCGTCGTTACCAGAGAGAGCCGAACCAGGTCGGGGTAATGATGAAGGACCAGCACAGCCAGGCGGGCCGCCTGCGAGTACACACCGGTGCTGAACCTCCTGACGAGGCGGAGATGGGGCAGACCGGGGCGCGGTCAGCTGAGCTGCGATCCGCGCTTGACGGCATCCGCAGCATCCGCAACCTCACCAACCTCGGATCCGACCCGGGTGCGCGCCCCGCCGAGTGGGAGCAGCGCCGGCTGCTGCGCACGGTGAGCCTGCTGCTGGAAGCCGAAGGCCTTCCCCCGTCGGCCGTCGACCGGGCCGGCGAGCCGGTGCGGACCGGATACCGCACCAGCGAAGGCGACCAGGCCGGGCAGGTCCAGGTGCGCTGGGTGGGACCGCGGGGGAGTGGCGCCCGCTACCAGGAACAGGAGCAGCTCCAGCGCTGCCAGGCGGTGCTGCGCAGCTGGGGCTTCGAGACTGTGGAGGTCCGTGGCCCCGGCGGCCGCCGCTACCTGGAGGTCGAGGCCGGGCTTGGTTGAAGGCGGTCCACGAGAACGCCTCCGATGCGCGGCACCGCCTCTAACAGGCCCGTCTCACAGTTCCCGGGGGACGCGGCTGCGTTGATGTCCTTCGACGACACTGCCACGAGCTCGCAGCGGCCGGCGGTGACGAGTCCGTCGGCGTGGGAGTTGGCACGCTCGCGAGCGGCGGTGAAGCCAGGTGGTCGGCGGCGTGGCCCCCCGCGGGGCTTCACCATGCGCCCCCTGGTTTGCTTCCCGCGCCCTCTGCCGTACGCCGGCTCTGACAGGCTGCCGCCGAACGATGCAAAGAAGTCCCCGCACCACTCCGGGGTGCGGGGACTTCTGCTGGCCGGGCTGCGGAGCCGCCCGGAGCTCGTTCGTCAGGCCGGATTTTGGTGCTTTTCCTTCATCTCCACGGCGCCGGAAGATGCATTGATATGGACGAGCACGCTTGATCGCTCGCAGGTGACCATGATGCGCCAAACGGCATGCCAGTTCGAGCCTTTTTGCACAGCCATCAATTCGCCCACTTCGACCTTTTGGCATCCTGGCACAGAACTCTTGGCGAGCTTGAGTGCCTTTTGCTTGTTGATGTGAGTGGGAGGGACCGAGACATCGGATGCTTTGCGCGTCGAGAGTTGAGACACGTGCCCCGTGCGATCGATCTGGACGTCCAGTCGCATAGGCATGAGTACGGCATCTCGATGCCTCCGCCAACTAACGAGCCAGCCCAGGGCGGCCTTGTCGCCGACTGGCGAGATTTCGATTTCACTGTCTCGAATAGCCCACGGGAAATGCGCCTCGGCGTATATGGTAGCAGTCTGCTTCGCCTGCATCGAATTTGTGACCTGCGCTGGCGCTCCGGGTACTGGAAAACCGGACGGCTTCCCACTGTTCGACATGTCCAGGCTGGCCGTGATCTCATTGCGTTCTGGCCAATTTATTTGGACGAACCCCACTGGCAGACTCGCCATGACAGTTCCACTGTCAGAATCTGGGGAGGATGAGAATTGCACGTTGCCAACCGCGTAGTGATTTCCGAATGCCTCGTGGACGGCCTTGGCAACGGCATTGCGCTGATCGCCGGCCGCTGCCCCTACCGCCTCAGTAGCTTTCACAGAATGCGGCTGGATAGAGGTCACCCAGACTGCCCCAAGAATCACAGAGAAGGTCACGCACGTGATTGCTGCCCCCAGGCCACGAATTCGCCAGGGGGGCGCGTCGCTTTTCTGAAATCGCACGATAAGGAACGCTATAAACGCACCCAGCAAGCTACCAGTAGAATTAGATACGAAGTCGCTGGTGTCGCATGCTCTTCCGATGGCGGGCAGCGCGCCTTGCGTGGTCTCGATCACGGCTGAGAGGGCCACTCCGCAGGCGAAGGGGGGAAGGAACCTGCGCGCTACGAGTACGCCCATGAAGCCCACTGGCGCGAACATGAGGCAGTTCAATATGCCCTGCTCGGTACCGAAGGGTTCGAGGAGCTTGAGATTTACAACGCACCTGCCTGACCCTTGGCTGCCGCCCGTGGTCCACAGCGTCAAGAGACTCACACTCAGCATCGAAGTGCACCAGAGCGCCAGTGAAAGCGGGCGATCCGTTCTCTTCTTCGAGGCGAGAAGGACCACCATAAAGAAGACCAGGCAAATAGCGGTGGCGGTAAGGGTGAATGCTGTATGGCCTTTGAAGACGGCTTCAAGCATGGACAGCTCCCCTGGGATGGTTCTGTGAACGTGCGGCGCCCCCCGGCGATTTCCGCAAGGGGGCGCGTTAGGCATCACGGCGCAGTCCCGTGAAACCTTGAGCTGGCCGACTAACCCTCAATGAGAATGGTCCGTACCAGCATGAAAAACGTCAGCACTTCCTGGTGGGAGGGGTCTGATAAGTGGTTCCACCGGAAAGGAGAAGGCCAACGTCAGGGCTGCAAGACGCTGAAGGGGACCAATGCGCCGAGGCGATCAGCGAAGTGCTGCAAGTCTTGGTCCCACTCCAGTGGTTTGAACCACTCCGGAGATAGCCGACCTTGCAGGAAACGGAACCGCCTGCCGTCTTGTCGTATGAGACGTCGATGTAGGTTCCCTTGCTCGTCGAGTTCATGAGCAGAACGCCATTACCGAGCGACGTACACACGTCCCAGTTCGTGATGTACCCGTCGTGCGGGCAGCTGTAGGACGAGGCGGACGCCTTAGCCATTCCCGGCTTTGCCTCTGCGGCACTTGCGCTGGCGGCGGTCATGAAAGGCACAAGAGTAACGACAGACGCAATGGCAGCTGCCACGCGATAGCGCGAGTTCACAATTCCCCCCGATTCTTTACACCGTCTTTACGGCGGGCATGATTCTAACACGTGTTCGATCTTGCTGTGGGAGTAATTTCGGCCATCACGTGTCTCGTTGTGACTGAGTTCTTCAGACGGCCCGGATGCCGGCCAGGTCGCCCTGCTTGCCTCCCCTTCGATCAGCCCTGTGACGCGACCGGGGGCCGACCGTCATGCGGCCGGCACCCGGGGTGCTCCGTGAGGTCCTGGGCTTGTCAGCCCTCGAAGTAGTTGGACTTGTCCGAGTCGTTGAACACCTGGCGGCCCAGGGTGATGGGGGCACCTGGTGGGTGCTGACCTGCGGCGCGAAGCCGCCGGTGCTCGGCGCCGTGTGGTGGCGGTGGTCTGCGCGGCCATGGCCGGTCTCCCTTGTCATCGGTGATTTCGATGCGCGGCACCGCCTGCCTCCTCGGTGATCGGTCTTAGGGGGACAGGCGCAGGTGCCAGCCAGCCGGGCCCTGGCCGTCGCCTGCGGGGACGAGGGCTGGGGTATAGGTCTCAGGGGCCGGGCGGCCGGCCTTGTCCCAGGCTGTGAGCCAGTCCCGCAGGGCGAAAAGCGAGGGGGAGTTCGAGCTGTCGGCGAGGATCACGCCGTCCTGCTGGATCACTGCGGCGCTCTCGTTTGTGGAGTGGCCGATGGCCCACAGGTCCGGTCGGAGCCCGGCCATCGTGAGCTGTGGGTTGCCCAGGGCGGCGGCGAAGGTGCGCCAGCTGGGCCAGTCGACGTCAACGTCTCCGCCCTCGTACGGCTCGGTGTGCTCGGCGTTCAGGAGCCTGTCCAGGGCGGTGCGGGCACCGGTGTGCAGCCGGTCGTCCTGTGCGCGCCAGGCGAGGGAGATCCAGGAGGGGCCGGGGACGCGGTGCTCCCAGTCCACCCACCGGCCGGGAAGGTCGAGGTCGCCCTTGGGGGAGGCGGTCGCCTCGATATACCCCCCGGTGAACACCGCCTCCACCACGGGCTCGCCGTCGCGGACGCGGACCTTGGCGACCACCGTCATGTTGGGCACGTCGGCGATCGGCAGCGGCGCGACGATCAGTCCGTCGTCGGCGACCTGGTCCGTCCATGCTTTCGGCAGCAGCGGTGGGGTGCACCAGGCCACCACCCGGTCGTACGGGGCTCGCTCAAGGAAGCCGGCTGTGCCGTCGGCAGTGTGGCACCGGATGTTCTCCAGGCCCCGTTCGTGGTGGATGACGTTGGCCCAGCGGGTCAGGTAGTGGTCGATGTCGAGGCTGGTCACTTCACCTTCGGGGCCGACGAGTTGGGAGATGAGCCCGCCGGAGTAGCCGGAGCCTGTGCCGTACTCGGCGACGCGCATGTGCTGTCGGAGGTCGAGGGTCGTGAGTTCGCGGTGGATGACGACGGGGTTGGAGCGGTGCGGGGTGGGCCCGCGGCCCTCGTGGTGGGTGTAGTGGCGCTCGGGGACTTGCTCGGCGGCCAAGGCGACGGTGTTCACGGTTCGGCTCCTTACTGGGTTGGGTACGCGTATGCGACAACTGGCCCGGACGGGTGAAGGACACGGCGCCGGAGGGCGGGGCTGGGGTCAGACCGTCAGGGCGGTGTGGTGGTGCCAGCCGGCCTCGGTGTACTCGCCCACCGGGCCGTCTTCGGGCAGTTCGGCCCAGGCGTGGTATTCCACCGGCGGCGGGGCGAACCGCACTCCCACGCACCAGTGCAGGCGGCGCCCGAGAAGGGCGGCGGCCAGGACCGCGCCGAGCGAGGTCTCCATGCAGGCAGCGCGTCCCGGCCACAGCCGGCTGGTGTGCCGCGCCGCTTCGACCAGAGCCTCCGCCTGCGCTGCGGTCAGCGGGCGGCGTCCTGCCCGCCGGGCCCAGCGCACGGTGCGGAGGGTGTGGCGGAAGGGCAGCCGCAGCAGCACCAGGGCCAGTGCGAGGCCGGCCGCTGCAGCGCAGCGTTCGAGGAAGGTGCCGATGCGGATGGTGGAGTACGCCTCCATGCTCGTCATCGCCACCACCTGCACCAGTGGCGACCGCGGCGCGGAGATTCCGTGGCGGCGAGGCCCTGCGCGGTGAGCGCGGCGGCGACAGTACGGACGTCTGCGGCGGCCTGCTCGAAGCCGATGCCGTAGCGGGTGGCGTACTGCCGGGCGGCCTCTGCTTCGGTGGCGCCCGCCAGCAGGAGCATCACGGCGGCGGACGCGGTCGGGGTCAGGTGCGTCCAGCGTCCGGTGCGCTCGTCCAGGAGGGCGCCGCCCTCGTCGGTGAGGACCGGATGGGTGCTCTCACGCAGTCGCCACATGGGAGTTCACCTCCCACCAGGCCGGGGCGGTCTCCAGCTGCCGCAGCCACACTTCGGCGGCGACAGCGAGGTGCAGGGCGCCCTGGGCGGTGGGCTGTCCGAGCGCGGCCCGCTGGAGCATCGAGGTCACCGGCGTCTCGGTGACCAGGCCGGCTGCGGCCAGCCGCGAGGAGGGGCCGAGCAAATCCCGTAACACGGAGGCGTGTTCGCGCAGGCCGGCGTAGGCGAGGGCGTTGAAGCCGCCCTTCGTCACCCGCGACAGAACGAAGGGCGGCAGCACGCCGGCCTGGGCGAACGCTTCACCCAGCAGCGGTTTGTAGCGGCCCGGGGCGCCGCGCTGATCGGCAGGCACGGCCAGGCAGGCCCGGATGACCTCGTTGTCCAGGAACGGGGCGGCGACCTCGATGCCGCGCCCGGCGAACGCGATGTCACGCCATCCGGTGGTGTCCGACCCGACCCGCGCGAGGTCCTGGCGGTCCGCCCATGCCGCCAGCCGGGCGGGTCCGTCGGTCAGTTCGGCGGCGACATCGAGGGCGCTCGCGAGGCGGTCGCGGACATCGGGGCTCATCCAGTCGGCGGTTGCCAGCAGCGGCGTCCAGGCCACCGGCCGCTCTGCCTGCGGCACCCACGGGCGCGAAGGACGCCGAAGTTCGGCAGCTGTCTGCCGCCAGGCCCCGGCCAGGCCCGTACGGGCTGCCGGGCGGGCCCGCCGCAGCAGGGCCAGGGCGGAGGTGTGCCGCAGCCGGGCGTGGGCCTGCGCGTGTTGCCAGGCGCGGCGGTGCTGCCGCTCGCGCAGCAGGTCGGCCAGATACGCCGAAGGCGCGGACAGTACCGCGTCCCCGGCCGCC
The DNA here is from genome assembly GCF_036227565.1 of Streptomyces sp. NBC_01454. Lineage (NCBI taxonomy): Bacteria > Bacillati > Actinomycetota > Actinomycetes > Kitasatosporales > Streptomycetaceae > Streptomyces > Streptomyces sp. NBC_01454. The sequence continues at coordinate 3,687,814 of NZ_CP109460.1, read as the reverse complement.
CCGGTCAGATGCACGCCCGCGGGCTGACGTGCGGCGACGGTGTCCAGGACGGTGCGCTTGATGGCGGCCGTCACCACGTACGCGTTCGGGACGTCGGTGACCGGCAGCGCCGAGAGGTCCTCAAGGCCGGCGTAGTAGACGGTGTCCGGGCTCCCGGGCACCGTACGGTGGGCGAGGCCCGGCACCGCGGCCGCGGTGCGGACCGCGTAGGCCAGGTCGTCGTCCCGCAGGCGTGCGTCGGCGAACGTCACCGCGGTCACTGGCCCGCGCTGGGCGGCCAGGCAGGCCAGAGCGGTGGAGTCCAGCCCCGCCAGATCCGCGCTGACCGGCCGGCCGTCACACCGTGTGCCGACGGCCTCGGTGAGTGCGGCCCGCACCGTCGGCGCGGCATCGCGCAGATCCACCAGCTCGTACTCGGCCGGCTCGTACCGAACGGCGCACGCGCCTTCCGGGGTGATCAGCAGCAGGTGCCCGGTCGGCACCCGGCTCACCGACCGGAACAGGCTCCACTGCCCCAGGACATCCGGCTGGGCCAGGGCCAGGTGGGCTGCCAGCGCAGTGGGATCGGGCGGAGCCCCGTCCAGCGCCGCTAAAGCTGCGGCGGAGGTCGACCACCATGTCCCGGCGCCGTCGGTCCGCCAGTACACCGGGTGCTGACCGGCCAGGTCACCGATCACCGCCAGCACCTCGCCGCTGCGGGCGATCGTCAGGTAGGAGCCGGGCCAGCGGGTCAGCGCTCGCCATTCTTTCGCCCGCGCCACCGGCAGGGCACGCTCCAACTGGTCTTTGTCGGCTCCGCATTCGCCGATCACCGCGAGCGCGACGGGGCCTTGGCCCACGGCGCGGACCCGTGCCCCCGGCCACCCGACCGCCCATGCTCCGTCCAGACCCGGCACCGCCCGGCCCCCGGCTGGCAGCCGGTCGTGCCCGGTGCCGCCGTACCATCCCGCGCTCCACCTCATCGGGCCTCTCCCATCTACGCGTTCGTCGAAAGGCGGAGGCGCCGGGCCGCCCCTTCCCGTGCCCCAGCACAGGAACGGACAGGCCCGGCGCCTCCTGGTGCCGGGGCCGGCCGTGGCGCTCATTGCCTGCCGGCCCCGGCAGTCCGCGGACTCAGGCGTTCTTGTACTGGGTGTCGTCGGCGGTGTCGAAGGTGTTGGTGCCCAGCGTCACCTCGACGACGTCGCCGGCGTCCAGGACGACCGGCGTGCTGTAGACGGGGGTGGTGTTCTGCTCCATGATCGAAACCTCCAGGTTTTGTGTCCCCCGCGCCCTCCAGTGGGCGCGAGGCAGACGGCCGTACCGGGCGGAACGGCAGGGCCGGGGAAACCGCTTTGGCCCCCGCCGCTCGGCCTGATGAACAGTCAACCCATGGCACGGGTAGGGCGGTACGGTGGCGGGCAGGGCAAGCGGTATATCGGGTATACGGGCAGGTGCTCCCATGGCCACGCGCACGCCAAACCAGCAGCTCAAAGGGCTCGTCGCCGAGTCCGGCTTGACCTATGCAGCCGTGGCCAAGGCGGTGCGCGCGGTGGCCGCCGAATGCGGCACGTCTTTACGGACCAACAAGTCGACCGTCGAGCACTGGATCGCCGGCGTTACCCCCCAGGGCGACACCGGCCGTTACCTCGCCGTCGCGTTGTCCAGGCGCCTCGGCCGCCTGCTCACCCCGGCCGACCTCGGATTAGCTGAGCCTGAGGAGGATGACAGCATCGGGCTGGCCCTCGGGGCCGACCCGATCGACGCCCTGCTGCCGATGTGGAGGTTCGAGTTGGACCGGCGCCGTTTCCTCACATCCTCCGCGTACTCGGTGGCCGCCGCTGCTCTGCCCCTGACCTACGTGCAGGAGATCGCCGACCGCACCGCTGCGGCCCGCTCCGGTCAGGCCGTCGGCATGGCCGAAGTCGCCGCCGTGCGCGACATGGTGCGCGTCTTCTCCGAGATGGACGAACGCCACGGCGGTCAACACGGCCGCAGCGCGCTCGTGCAGTACCTGCGCGACGACGTCGCCCCCCTGTGCCGGGGGCGCTTCCGCACAGGGGAAATCCGCCAGCACATGCTCTCCGCCGCCTCCCGCGGCGTGCACCTGCTGGGCTGGAAGTCCTACGACGCAGGCCAGCAAGGACTCGCGCAGCGCTATTACCTTCAGTCCTACGCACTCGCCGTCGAATCCGACGTCACCGGGCACGACGGGTTCGTGATGCGCACGATGGCCATGCAAGGGCTCAAGCTGCACCGGCCCGAACACTGCCTCGGCCTGGCCGAGACAGGACTCAATCGCGCCAAGGGCAAAGTCGATACCCAGACGGAATCCCTCTTCCGTGTCGTCCACGCCCACACCCTGGCCAAGGCCGGACAGCGCACGACCGCCCTCGCCGAAGCCGAGCGCGCGAGCGCCCTGCTGACCGCCGGCCCCGGCGACGCAGTGCCGTTCTGGGCCCTGGCCTGGGGACCTCCGGCCGCCTCGGTGTACTCGCGCAACGCCAAGGTCTACGAAACGCTCGGCGATCACCGGACCGCCGCCGAGCAGTACGGCCACGCCGCCGCCGCCCGCCCCGCCGGTACCTACGCGAGGATCGTCGCCCTGGACCTGGTCGCCGGCGCCGAAATGCAGCTCAAGCGCGGCCAGATCGAGCAAGCGTGCGCCACCTGGAACCGGGCCCTGGACCACATGGACGGCGTACGGTCCGTTCGCACCCGTAAGGCCGTCACCCGCATGCGCGGCGACCTCGCCCGCTTCCGCACCCGCGGCGTACGCTGCACAGCCGAACTAGACGAACGCGCCATCGACTTCCTCGCCAGCGCCTGACGTGAGCTACCCAGTCCCGCCGATCGAGCCCGATGGCGGACAACCACATCGACAGCATGGTGCTCGCCCTGCGCCCCGGCGTGCTCCTGGCCCGGCACGACGGCATCCGGGACCTGATGCCCGAACCGCTGCGCTCGTGGCGCTACATCGTGCCGCCGGAGCCGGACGCGGGCGCGTTCCCGGTCCACGACGACTACGAGGACCTGGTCCTCACCAGCCCCTGCATCGACCTCAACGTGCTCTCTGCGACGAACGCACGAGGAGTGCACCGGCCTGGCCAAGCTCCTGGAGACCGAGGGCCTCGACGTGGCGCCCGTACGCCACCGGCACAGGGGGTTGTTCGGGGGTGGGTTCCACTGCTTCACCCACACACCGCGCCGGCGGCTTCGAGGACTACCTGTCGTGACCCGCCCGGGCGTGCTGCTGCTGGAACAGGCCGTCACCTGATGGTGACGGCCTCCAGCATTCATCCCAGGGCCATCGACGCCGTCCCACTGGAATGGCAGGCGTTTTGCACGCCGTCAGCAGCTGGCGGTGGAGCGGTGTGCGATCTGGGCGCGGTAAGGGGCCGGGCTGGTCAGACGGCAGTGAGGTGCCCTCGACCAGCGTGCCTCGGCCATCGTGCCGGGCAGGTTCAACAGCCAGCTGGCTCTGCTCGGCGGTCTCGATCGTCATCCACGAGTCCGGGCCGTCCTCGACTCGCCCGCTCTTCCCTATCAGCCACGCCCTGCCGGAGCGGATCGCCGCCCAGCAGCCGGGGCTGCGCAGTGGGGCGGCTGTAGGATCGAGCCGCAATGGCAAAGATGTTCGATTTTCCGCGTGACCTGGTGGACGCCCAGCTGGAGCTGCGCAGCGTGCAGTCGGAGCTGTCCGCCCTGTACAAGCGCTTGCCGTGGTCGGTGGTGCCTCTGCCGAGGTGGACGCATACCAGGGAGGGCGGCCGCTACTGCGAGTCCAAGCGCCCGGACTCCTCAGGCTGGACCGACGAGGAAAAGCAGCAGGTCAGCGACTTGCGTGCTCGTCAGATGCAGCTCGTCACCCATATCTTCGTCCACGGCTTCTGGGCCTCGTGCCCGGACCCGGTCACCGCGCGCTCCGCACTCAAGCACGTCTCGGAACCGGCACCGTCGAACCGAGATGAATGACAAGGGCGACTTCACGCCCGACGTCTCGCGCCCCCAGGCAGACGTCACGCTCCCGAATGGCCAGCACCTGCAGGCGGCGGTGGTCCGCCGGCGCCGGGACCGCTCGGGCGTGTGGTGGTACGACCTGGAAATCGAGCTGCCCGACCGAGTCGACCGCCGCCACGGGCCGGCCCTGACATCGCGCACGGTCACCTTCTGCGCCCCGTACCCCGTCGTCCAGCGGATTGAGGGGGAGGACTACAGCAGCCTCGATCTCCCGCCGCCCGAGGAGCGCAAGCGCTGGCGCCTGTCCCCGCCGCCCCCCGGCGATTCCTGGGCTGACGCCTGCCTCCACCGCCCCGACTGCGCGCAGGCGCAGTCGTCGGGTGGCATGGTGACCGACCAGGAGGCGCTGGAGGCACTCGCCGGGCCGGACGTCACCGTGTCGTGTCTGGTGTGTCGCCCCGACACCGTCCTGCAGCACGGTCGCTGATAGGACGGGCCCCCGTATCAGGGTGCGAGGCAGCTCCTGGCGTACCGCGGTGGCGCGGTTCCCGGGACGCTGATCTCTTCGCTGCTGCGCAGCGGGGGTGAGGGATAGCGTGTCCGTGGACTCTACGGAAGGCGGGCGCGTGATCATGTCTCCCTCGGATGTGCTGACCACCCTAGGGGCCCGCTATGTGCGTAATGCGCCGCTGTCGCTGGCGAAGGCCCAGATGGCAGAGCACTGGCTCAACCCGCGCCTTCGAGAACACCCTCGGCGCCGGGTCGTCCGGTCTGCGGCTGGGGACGCCTTCGCCGTCGACACCAAGGACCTGATTCAGCGGTACCTCTACCTCTTCGGGGTGTGGGAGCCGCACATGTCCCACTGGCTGGAGACCCGACTGGAGCCGGGCGACGTCTTTGTGGACGTCGGGGCCAACATCGGCGTCTTTTCCGTGCTCGGCTCCCGCCTCGTCGGCAGCACCGGCAGCGTGGTGGCGATCGAAGCGTCCCCCACCTTCCACCGCCGGGTGCTTCAGCATGCAGAGCTCAACCACTGCGAGAACATCCGCGCGGCCAATGTGGCGGTCTCCGACGAGCGCAAGACACTGACCTTCGTGCTGGCCAGCTCGAACAACATGGGTGCCAACTCGATCGTCCCGTACGACGGGTCGGCAGAGTCCAGCTTCGAGATGGAGGCGTTCTCCATAGCCGACGTTCTGACGCCGGACGAGGTCGCCAGGGCCCGTGTGATCAAGATTGACGTCGAGGGTGCAGAGGGGAGCGTCGTCCGCGGCCTGGAGCCGCTACTCGGCGAGCTTCGGACGGATGTCGAGATCGCCCTGGAGATCACCCCGGACCGGATGGAACTGCTCGGCGACTCGGCCGAGGAGCTGCTGGAGACCATGCGCAAGCACGGCTTCCACATGTACCGACTCCCCACCGACTACTCGCCTGTCAGCTACCCCCGCGCGATCCGCCACCCCGTGCCTCCCATTCGTTGGCGAGATCGGATCCTGGGGGAGACGGAGCTGATCTTCTCGCGAGTCGATGCCGAGATGCTGCGCTGACCTGCCTGACCTGGTTCTCTGGGATCCGGCCAACCGCGAGCCACGATCCGGCAGGATCGGGCTGCAGATCGGAATGAGCTGACGACAGGAGGAGCCAGAGCCAGGGGCGAATCGCCGGAGCGAAACCCCAGCCCCGCCGCTGCCGCACGTCAGCTGACGCGAAGTGGCCCGGTCCCTGACGGATCAGGAACCGGGCCACAGGGCAGCATCAAGCTGTCCGAGGTCGCCGTTCTCAGCAGGGCAGTTACCGCGTCAGCCGATCACCAACGCAACGGGTAGAGTTGCCCACCCGCGCACTCCGGGCACCGAACGCGCCGGGTGTGCCGGCATGGGTAGCAGCCGTCGAAGCCGAAGCACTCGGGGCACCAGACTTCCCGGTGGCCGGCGCAGAGGCCGCAGATTTCCGAGTGGCCGGCGCGGAGGGCGGCCTGCCGGGTGGCCCCTCCACCGACTCGGTTCAGACTCGTCGGCGTGGCCATCAGAACGACTCCGGGGGGAGCTTCGGGCCTTCTTCTTCGGGATCCTGGCCCTCCTCCTTATCCCGCAGAATGGGAAGCCGCCCCCCACGGCTTTCTGCGACGAGCAGCACGTCGACAAGAGCCTCACGCATCCGCCTCAGGGCGAACCGCAGCGATTGTGCGTCGGCGTGCGGATCCTCCAATACCGCCATTGCGGCGTCCAGGACTTGCTCGGCTGCGTCGGTCTGAACCTTCTCGATATTGTCCGCCAGTCGCGCCACGTTGCTGTTGGCGTCGTCAGTGCTGAGGTAGCAGCGATTGCCACTGGGGCTGTGCCACGTCAGCAGCCGCAGACTGTCCGTGGTCGCAGCAGCCTTTGGCCACGCCTGTGGGCCGTTCTCGTCCTCGTGACTGGTCACGCTGCCTCCAACTTGGGCGCCGGTGCCCGATCGTCGAAGTGCACCTCGGCGTTGAACCCCGGAAGGACGATGCGAGCGAGCTCGACGACGCGGGCCTCGGCATCGAGGGAGACCCGCTCGATCTCCATGACCGGTGCACCGGATCCGATGGCCAGGGTCCTCGTCTCTTCCGGGCTCGGGAGACGAGAGGCCACACGCGTTCGCGTCTCGGCGATATGAACGCCTACCTGCGCGAGTGCCTCCCGTACGTCCTCGCCGGTCGGGGTAGCGTCGTGTACGGAGATATCGATCGTGCCGACCGAGTGGGGCACGTAGATCAACGTCAGGCTGCAGGGGTCAGTTCGGTAGTGCCCCTGGTAGCGGTACTCGGCCAGGGCACTGCCGACTGGCAGCCCGAGAAGCGCGGCCTGGTCGTCACTGGCGTTCACGTTCCGCTGGCTGACACTGACCTGCAGCGCGGCATTCGTGTCGGCGATGCGGTCCGCCGTGCGGCTTCCGGCGCTGTAGGCGATGAGCCCCGACTGATGCCGGACGAAGTTCCCACGTCCGTGAAGACGGATCAGCAGCCCCTCGTTCTCGATCTGGGCCAGAGCGATCCGGACCGTGGGCCGGCTGGCCCGGTACTGCTCCATCAATGCGGTCTCCGGAGGGATCGGAGTACCAGGGGCGTAGGTGCCGCGCTTGATGCTGCGGCGCAGGTCATTCGCGATGTGCACGTGACGGTTCTGGGCCATCGGCAGTCACCACCTTCTGGCTGCCCGGACCACGGTCAGCCGAGTCTTGGAGTGCATGTTCAGGACCTCGCCCGTGGTGAAGCGCAATGCCTTGTCCTGGGCGTGCAACTCGATGAGGTTCAGGACCTGGAACGCCTGGCCGCCGATGTGCAGGACGTCGCCGGGGCGGATCGTGCCGGACGTGACTTCGGTCGTCTGGCCGACGACTCCGGCCTTGGGGGGCGTCATGCCGTCTCCCCCCTCGCCGTTCCGCCGACCTGAGAGGGAACAGGGCGCAGGTGGCACGCGCCGGGCGGGTGGGACAGTGCGGTCGATTCATCGCAGGTCTCGTGCTGACCGATCCGGCAGGCTGCCGAGTGATACACGTGAACGCGGCGCTGAACAGCGGTCACCGTTCACCCCCATCCGTTGCGCCGAGTTGTCTGTATCCCTTGCCGTCTGGTCAGTGGTGCAACACGGCAGATAGCGTTGAACACGCTGATTAGCTCCCTAAAGCTGAAGGCCATGCCCCCGGACACTCGTGTGTCGCGGGGGTCTTTCTGATGGAGGCGTGGGCGGTGAGGCCGTTCTTTTTGCTGACGAGCCCCCACCTGCCGCCCCAGCCGGCGACCATCCCCAGAAGCTCGTAGAGCTGATTCCAGTCCTCGGCCGGCAGTGGCCTTCTGACCTCCATCTCCACGACGACGTACTCGCCGTGGTCGTACCGATGTGGGCTGAATCCGGCGGCGCTGAGGCTCGCCATCAGTTCGTCTGCTCGTGCATCTGCAGTGCACAAGGGCGTTCCTCCGGTGCCGCTGGATCCCACTAACTTACCTAGACGTCCAGCCTATAGCTAGACGTCTAGATTAGAGGTAGTGGTCTAGATTTTCCATATGCGAGAGCAGGCGTCTTACCTTCGGATCGCCGACGACCTCCGTCGGCGCATTGCCGATCAAGAGTGGGCTTCGGGCGAGCAGCTGCCGTCGCGAGCGGCGCTCGCTCGGGAATTCGGCGTCAGCGGCGCGATCATCCGGCGGGCTCAGGAAGCCCTCATCACGGATGGAGTGCTGGAGGGCCGTGCAGGCTCAGGAACGTACGTAGCCGCGCAACGGAAGCGCTGCCGCATGGCCCGCTTCCAGACGACATATCAGGCGGGAGCGGGCTACAGGGGACCTGACCTGGGAGTGCTTGGCGAGGGGGAAACCTGGGAAGGGCGCAGCGATGTCATGACGCCAGCTCCGGCGGAGATCGCTGCGCGCCTCGGCGTCGACGAGGGCGCCTACTGCGTCCGGACGGCCTATGAGCACCTGGTTGACGACAAGCCCGTGTACCTGACGACGAGTTGGGAGCCGTACGACGTCACGAAGGGCTCACTCGTGGTACTGCCTGACGGCGGCCCGCTGGCCGGCGCCGGTGTGGTGCGGCGCATGGCCGAACTCGGCATCTCGGTCACACGCACACAGGAGCGCTCCGAGCCAGGAACGACGAACGCCGAGGAGGCGCACCTCCTCGGCGTTCAGCGCGGCACGCCCTGCACTCGCATCGAGCGGTCCTTCTACAGCGATGACGGGCGGGCCGTTGAGACAGCGGACATCGTCGTCCCGTCCGTGCTCTGTGAGATCGTGTACGAGCTTCCTGTCAATCGGAGCTGACCGGGTATCGCCACTGGAAGTAGTCGAGGGCGCGGGCTCGCGCTTCCACGACGGCCATGCGGGCATCACGCTCGCTGGCATCCACGTGCGCGTCCTGGCCGGTCGCCTGCCCCTCCCACTTGCGGTAGAGAAGCCCGACCTCGGAGGAGAACCAGCCGCGGGCAACAGAGTTGAGGGCCAGGAGGAGGCCCGTGTCCTCGGAGGCCGGAAGGGCCATCCATCCGCCGAGCGCCAGGAGTAGATCCCGCCGGACGAACAGGGTCGCAGGGTGTACCGAGGCTCGGTAGCTGTGCTCGGCCCAGTAGTCGATGACAGTCTGACGCTCGATGGGTCCGGGCTCGGGGTCTCCGGGGAACCCCACGGTTGAACCGTCCGGCATCAGATCCAGTACGCGGGACGTCGCCCACCCGATGGTGGGGTCCGCTTCGAGCGCCGCCAGGTCCCGCGCGAGCGCGCCCGGGGGGAGTTGGTCATCGGCGTCCAGGACCTTCACATACTCGCCATCGGCGTTGGCGAGCGCCATCATGCGTGCGACGCCGGGCCCGCCATGGCGTCCCTGACGGAAGGTGATCCGCTCGTCGTCAGGCACGTGCGGGCGGACCTGTTCTGTCTGGCCGTCTTCCTGGATCAGCCAGTGCCAATCCCACCCCTCAGGTAGCTCCTGGTCACACAGAGACTTGTATGCATCGGGGAGAAAGTGCGCCGAGGGGGCGTGAACGGCCGTGACGATAATGATGCGCCGGCTCACGGCTCACCACCTTTCCAAGTGAGTCGTGAAGAGCATTTCTGTGCGGTCCCCGGGAAACGTGACGTCCGACAACTCGACGACGCGGTCTTTGGTGTCGTACTGCGTCTTGCGGAGCACAAGCACCGCGGTGCCCGGCGGCAGGCCGAGCTCCTCGGCTTCCTCGGAGGTAGGGGGGCGGGCGGTGATGCGCTCCTCGATGCGGTCGATCTCGATGCCCACGGTGTGGAGCTGGTTCATCGTGCCGCCCGGCCACGGCTCCTTCGTCTCGTCCAGGAGATCCGGGTTGGACTCGACGAGGCTTCGAATCAAGTACGAGGTCACCAGGCTGAAGGGCTCGCGTTCGGCGCTGTACCGAGTCCGGTAGGTGCGCTCCACGAGCGGTGTGCCCTCGGCGACACCCATCGCCTTACTGACTTCCTTGGCGGCCTTGATGTCGCGGTAGGTGGCGTGGAAGACGAGGTCGTTGATTTCCAAGCCCGTGTCGTGCTCAGTCGCGCCTGTTTCGAGGCGTTGCTCCTCGGGAGCGAGGGCACGTTCCTTCTCCCACTGGTGTCGCGCGTTGTCGCGGAGGACGGGGGTGCGTGGCCGGCGCACGAACGTGCCGATGCCGTGGCGCTTCTCAATAAGCCCCTCGGCCTGGAGCACGCGCAGGGCCTGTTGGACCGTTGGCCCGCTCCGGCCGCTGCTCTTGACGAGGTCGGCCTCGGAGGGCAGGCGATCGCCAGGGCCGTACTGGCCTGCGCGAATCTGCTCGCGAAGGTTGTCCGCAATCTTCTCGTAGGCCTTCGCCATCCGAACTCACCGTCCTGTCGTTCTCTGCCACTCAGCATACGGCTCCTAAAGAGGTCTTGACGAGTGGTGGTGTCGTACCCCATAGTCATGGGAACTCCTAAAGAGGTCTTGAGATCAAGACCTCTTTAGGAGAGGAGTGCCCGAAGGAAAGCCCGAGGGGGTGAGTACGGAGGAAGCACCTGTGGATTCAGAACTCAACAGCGTGACAACTCGACGGGGCGAGACTCCCTGTCCCCGTGACGGCCGGGTGAGGACCGTCCGGCGGCCACTTCCTGCGCGTCAGCTCTGGAGAACGGTCCCGGGGATCACCCTCCATTCCTGGAGGTCAGTCCCGGGGGCGCCACCTGATTCGCGCCGCCCTGCTTGCGTCAGAGCAGTGACGATGACGCGCCCGAACCTCCGGCTCGGGGCCGCGTCTGCCGTGCCAACGGCAGACGCGGCGAAGCCCGGATTCCCCTACTTCCCATGAGGAGACCTTGATGTACCTCGCTGTTGGGGACGTCGTTCGGGACCGCAGAGACCTGGCCCTCGGGATAGTTGCCCGCGTCTACAACGTGGACCGTCGCATCGTCCTGACGGTGCCGGGCAGCGTCCCGCGCGCCGTCTTCTCCGAGGACCTGGACGTTGTCAGCCGCTACACGCCACCGACGACGAACCGCCTCCGCTTGATGGGCACATTCTTCTTCCTTCTGGCGCTGCTCGCCGCGTACGTCGCGGCCCACTCCGTCCACGCGCTGGGCGGAAACGGCCTGTTGATGGTGCTGGCAGCCCTCGGCGGCTACGAGCTCTTCGAGATCGGCTTCCGCTGGTACCAGAGGCTGACCGGTCCCCGACGCTTTCGCGTCTGATCCCACCAAGCACTTCAGCCGGCCGCGGCGGCCGACGGGTCAAATCAGCCCGCCGCGCTGGCTCCCCCATCCCGACCAGGAGCCAGGAGAGATACATGCGTATTTATATCGGCCACCAGGAGGCCGCGACCGCTGCCGAGTTCGTCGAGCTGGCCGGTGGCATTGCCGCCGACCTTCCCGACGAACTGCAGGACCTGCTCTTCAGTGAGGACAGCACGGACGACTTCCGGAATCTGTTCCTGGGCTGGCCCGGCGAGTCCGACGAGGACCGCAAGGCCCGCGAACTCGCCGCCAAGGACGTCCTCGGCGAGCTCCTGGAGGCCGGCCGAGGCGACGAGATTGAGCGGGTGAACGCCGCGTACGCGGCTCAGCTCGTCTGCGTCGCGAACCTTCGGAACCAGACCAAGAGCGCGCGCCTGAGCAGGATGCGGAAGGCGGCCTGAGCGTGACGACAGCGCAGACCGTCGAAGCGCACCCATTGAGCCAAAGCGAGAGACTGCTGCTCTGGGGTGTGATCCTCGCGGGAGCGGGGGTGGGAGCTCTCGGGCTCGCGTCCTCGTACAACTCCGTCGGCAGAGCCGCCTCGTCATGGGGGTTCTCGGAGCCGTGGATGCTTCCGATCGGAATCGACATCGCGATCCCTGTTTTCACGGCGGCCCGGCTACTGCTGATCCGGCTCGGCATGCCGCTTGCGTGGGTGCACTTCGCTCCGTGGGCGCTGACTCTCGTCACGTGCTGGCTGAACGTCGCTGCCGGCGACTCCGTCTCCGCGAAGATCGCGCATGGGTCCATGCCGCTGATCTGGGTGGGGCTGAGCGAGATCGCCGCGCATGTCTACGCGGTACGGATCGGCGTCGCGACCGGGAAGCGCATGGAGCGCATCCGGCGGTCCCGGTGGTTCATCGCTCCCTGGACGACGACGATGCTGTGGCGACGCATGGTCCTGTGGGAGCTGACCGACTATCGCAAGGCCCTGAGCCTGGAGAAGGATCGACTCCTCCTCCGTGCCGAGTTCCGTCAGGCCTACGGGTCGGGCTGGCGCTGGAAGGCGCCGCGCCGGGATCTCGTACTCCTCAAATTGGGTGCGTTGACGCCCGGCGGGATGGCCCCGCCCGACGAGAAGGACGAGCAAGAGTCGGGCGATGAGCTGGGGCCCCGGCAGGAAACGCCCAGGCGCCGCCGCCCCGCACGCCAGGACAGGAACAACCCGCGCATGACGTGGGAGCAGGCGCTCGACAAAGCCCGTTTGGAGACGGCCGGTTGGCCGTACGGGCGTCTGGACGCCGAGCCGATCCGCAAGGCCATCGGATGCAGTCAGGAGCGCTCCCGACAGCTTCGGGACGTCCTCCGGACGGAGCGCGAGCCAGAGGAAACCGCCAGCTTGGGCGCTTGATCCGGACCGGCTCGCTCGCTTTCAGCACAGGGCCCGCCCGCTGCTTTGGCGGGTAGGGGCGGGCCCTGGCCATACCTCCCGTACAGGAAGGAAGTGCCAGTGAATCACGAGGACAACGACGGCTCGGAGCGCGAGCTTTTCGCGCATCTGGAGAAGGAGATGAAGGACGCCGCCTCCGGCGGGTCCGCGTTCGACTTCATCAACCGTTGGTCAGGGAAGCCGGACTCCGGCACAGAGCCCGACCCTGAGCCGACCGAGGCCGACCCGAGCAAGGTCGTGAACGTCGACCGCGCTGGCGGTCCGTCGGGCCCGACCCTGATGGACCGGGTGAGTGGCGCGAAGCGTCGGCCAGTCATCCCCAAGTGGACGCGCTCGGTTGATGAGTTCAAGCAGGCGGGTCAGGGAGTCCTGAAGTACGCGTGGCACATCGCCTCATATCACGCGATCCGCACGCCGTGGTACGCGACGAGGCTCATGCTGCAGTCTCCGCTCGGCGCCGCCCGCTTCGTGGGCGAGAGTCTGCGGTGGATGAAGGACGCGGAGGGCGACGTCTTCCGCAAGGAGGCGGCCGCACACGCGGACATCGACCGCTATCTGAAGCTCTCCCGGCAGCGTGACCGGCGCGTCCGCTGGCGGACGGCCGTCGGGGTCGCCGCCTCGATCATGGGCGTGACCACCGTGCTTGCCGTGTACGTCCTGGCCCCGGACTGGCTCCTCGCCACGGTCGGCGTCTCAGCGGCGCTCGCCCTCGGCTGGCTCGGCCAGCCTGCGGATGCTCCGGTTGTCCACAGGTCTGTGGAGATCCCCAAGGCCACGAAGCTCACCAGTGACATCGTGCTCCGTGCGCTGGGATCGCTCGGCATCCCGGCCATCAATCAGGCGCAGTCCCGGGGCGAGGACGGCTTCAACTTCACCTCGCCGATCACGCGGGACGGCCCCGGCTGGCTGGCCGAAGGCGACCTTCCGTACGGCGTGACGGTGACGGACGTGGCCGACCGTCGGGAGAAGCTCGCGTCGGGCCTGCGCCGGCCGCTCGGCTGTGTCTGGCCTGAGTCGGTGCCCGACGAGCACACCGGCCGACTCCGGCTCTGGGTCGGCGATCAGGACATGTCGCAGACGACCACTGCGAAGTGGCCGCTCGCCACGTCGGGCGGCGTGGACCTCTTCAAGCCCGTCAAGTGGGGGACTGACCAGCGGGGACGCTGGGTCGGCATCACCCTGATGTTCATCGCGGGCATCATCGGCGCCATCCCGCGCATGGGCAAGACATTCCTCCTGCGCCTCCTTCTCCTGATCGCGGCACTCGACGTCCGAGCCGAGATCCACACGTACGACCTGAAGGGGACCGGCGATCTCGACAGCGTCGGCGATCGAGTGGCCTACCGGCACCGGGCTGGCGAGGAGATTGAGGACATCGAGTACGCCATTGCAGACATGCGCGAGCTGCAGGGCGAGCTTCGCCGCCGCGCGAAAGTGATCCGCTCGTTGCCGCGCGACCTCTGCCCGGAATCGAAGGTGACCACGGAGCTCGCCTCCCGGAGGTCGCTCGGCCTGCACCCGATCGCCATCGGCGTCGACGAGTGTCAGATCTGGTTCGAGCACTCCAAATACGGTGCGGAGTTCAAGGAAATCTGCACCGACCTGGTCAAGCGCGGACCGGCGACCGGCATCGTCCTTCTCCTGGCCACGCAGCGCCCCGACAAGGACTCCATTCCGACCGCGATCAGCGCCAACGCCTCGGCCCGGTGGTGCCTCAAAGTCATGGGCCAGATCGAGAACGACATGGTGCTCGGCACCGGCTCCTACAAGCGTGGCGTCCGCGCCAACATGTTCGCCTGGGGCGACAAGGGCATCTGCTACTTCCTTGGCGAGGGAGCCGACGCCCGCATCGTCCGCTCGGCCTTCATCGACGCCGTGGAAGCGGACCGCATCGCCCTCCGCGCGCGTGGTCTGCGCGAGCGCGCCGGTACCCTCGCCGGCCACGCGCTCGGCGAGCTGCCGGACGTCGAGCCGGTCCACGCGAGCGACGTCCTCAGCGACGTCCTGGCCGTCGTTCCCGCTGAGGAGCCGAAGGTCTGGTCCGAGACACTCCTTGGCCGGCTCGCTGAGCTCCGCCCCGAGATCTACGGGGAATGGACGCTCGAACAGCTCGCCGCCGGGCTCAAGCCGCACGGTATCCGTACCGGCCAGGTCTGGGGTACGGCCGAGGACGGCAAGGGCGTCAACCGGCGTGGCATCAAGCGCGCCGATCTCCTCAAGGCGGTCGCAGAACGTGACGGAAGCGCCGAAGCCGCGTAGTAGATCCGCCCGCTAGACCTAGCGGCCGCCCCCGCTAGGTCTAGCACCCCTGCTAGCTCCACGCGCGGCTTCTGACCTGCGAACTAGTTCCTAGCGCCATCTCTCCAGCACTTCCCGAATCCTGCCCTGAGGGGGGTTTTCCACGATGCACGCATTCTCGTACCTGCCCGGCCTTCTCTTCATCACGCTCTGTTACGCGGCTGTCTGTGCGGCAAGCCCGTTCGGCTCCTGCCGCAAGTGCAAGGGGTGGGGTTCGAAGGTCAAGGTCAGCCGCTTCTCCGGCCGTCTCAAGCGGGGAAGGTCCTGCCGTCGCTGCGACGGCTACGGGTACCGCCTGCGCATAGGCCGGCGCGCCTACAACGCCTTCTCCCGCCTGCGCCGTGAAGGCACCCGCTGATGCGCGCGCTCCTTCGGCTCGTCCTGCTCGGCGCCGCGCTAGCGCTGCTGCTCACCTCCTATCCCACCCGATGACCACGAATGGAGACCCAGTGGTTCTCTCCGTTTCGCTCCTTCTCCTCTTCGGCCTCTTCCTCGCCGTGCTGATCAAGTTCAAGGCGGTCGGGCCCGGCTCTGCCTTCGTCGGCGTGATGTTCGGCTACTACCTCGCCGCCAGCCCGGCCAGCCCCGCCATCGACGAACTCATGGCGTCGCTCGGCCACTTCCTCGGCAGCTTTTGACCCTCAGCTCCGCCCGACACCGACCTCAGGGGAACTCACATGACTCACACGAACTCCTCGGCCCCGCCCCGCATATCGCTCATGGCCTCCGGCGAGCTCCGCGACGCACTGACCGCGATCGAGGAAGGCAAGGGCCCTGCCGCCATCGCCGCCTTGATGGCCATCGACACCGAGTCCTGGCACGCCATCGAGCACCGGCTTGCCGGTGTGATCGGCAGCGACCTGCGTGAACTCCTTTTCGCTGCCGCTGAGCCTCCCGCCAGCAAGCCGAAGTTGGTCTGACGCTTCCCTGTGCTGCCCGTCCGGCACCGGTTGGAGGGGCCGCGCAGAGGGACGGACAGCCCGGCCCCGTTCACCCGTGGAGGACTTCATGCCCAAGCCCGCGCTCGCGTGGTTCCTCAGTCTGTCCGACAGCGTCCACGCGCTTGGCGCTGCTGCTCGTGAGTACCGCATGGCACACCAGGCTGCGCAGTCCAGCGCCTGGTCCTACGACCTGGCGCGCCTCTGCCCTCAAGCCGGCGCAATGAGCGTCGCTGGCCGCGACTACATCCGCCCGCACGATGACTCGGTCATGAGGGTCAAGGCCCTCCACGACCGTGTAGAGACCGAGGCCAAGAACCTGTACGAGAACGCCTCCCTGGCCTACGCGTACGGCACGGCCGCCGCCGTGAACGCCGTGCTCAGGGGGAAGCAGCCCACACATGTCGAACTCGGCCGCCGGGACGGCATGTACGAGATCCGAGCTGGCCTGCTGCCCGACTTCCAAGGCGCGCTCGACCAGTACATCGGCGGCCCGAACCTCGTCACTCTCCGAGAGATCGTCACCGAGCATCAGCGGGCCGACCTCGCTGTCCGAGACTTCGCCTTCTACGAGGACCTGTCGGACTACAAGAGCACGGAACTGACCGACGCCTCCGAATACGCCGCCGGTCTGGCTGCCGCCGCGTACCAGTACGGCGAAGCGGTCGAGCGCGCCCTCCACTACGTACTCATCGGCGCCAAGACGCCCCGCACCACTGAGGAAGCCAGTTGATCGCTGATCCGCACCGCCCTCTGCCCGACGACGCCTACGCCAGCGCTCCGACCATCTGCCAGGAGCTCTGCCTGATCGCGGAGGCCACTGACTCGCGTCCGTCCGACGTCAGCAAGGACCGCGAGTTCCGGCTTCGCAAGGCCGCGCTCCTGGACCGCGTCGCGCTGCGGGAACTCGCTCATGGCGATGCCCGCGCCGCGGCCGACGCCGACGAGGCCGCGACGGTCGCTGCCGAGTGGCTCATCGAGTACGACATCCGGCACCGCGGCTTGAGCCGCAAGGGGCAGGACCTGGTCCTCTCCGAGGACTACCGGAACTACGTCCGTACCGAGTACCTGGCCTGGATTCGCTCACAGGCCGCATGAATGTGCCCGGAGCAGCGGCCGACGGGTCAACGAAGCCCGCTGCTCCGGTCCTCCCATCCCAACCAGGAATCAGGAGGTGTCCTCAGGATGCCCTACAACTCCCCTGGCTCGCTGCGTCACGCCGCACTCGCTGCGGCCGAGCGCGGCTGGCGCATCTTCCCCCTCGTCCCGGGTGCCAAGCGCCCGGCCGTCCGCTCGTGGGAACAGCGCGCCACGACCGACACGGACCGTATCGCCCGCTGCTGGACTTCGGGCGCGTACAACATCGGCATCGCGACGGGCCCGTCACGGCTCGTTGTCGTCGACCTGGACGTGCCTAAGCACGACCAGGACGTGCCGCCCGCTGGCACGCCGGCGACCGTGACGAGCGGCGCTGACGCCCTGGCCGAGCTCGCCGAGCAGCACGGCCAGCCGTGGCCCGGCGACACGTACACCATCCGCACGGCCAGCGGCGGCACCCACCTCTACTTCGAGACCCCGGAGAGCATGAGCCTGCGGAACACTGCTGGGACCCTCGGCTGGAAGATCGACACGCGCGCGGGCGGCGGCTACGTAGTCGGCACCGGCAGCATGGTTGCCGACACCGCGTACACGCTCGCAAGCAATGCCGATGTGGCCCCGCTTCCCGAGTGGTTGAAGAAGCTCCTCGCACCGGCCCCGCTGCCGCCTCAGCGTCCCGTCCGCGTGCCGTTGATTGCGGAAGGCCGTCGGGGCGCGTATTTGACCTTCGTCGTCAACGCCGAGCGTGAGCGGGTCACGGGCGCCCCCGAGGGGCACCGCAACAACGCCCTCTACGAAGCCTCGATCGCCCTCGGGCAGCTCGTCGCGGGCGGTGAGCTCTGCACGGCCTTCGTCACTGAGCACCTGACCCAGGCTGCGCTCCTCGTCGGCCTCGGCGAGATCGAGGCCCGTCGCACCATCGCCTCCGGCTTCCGCGCCGGTGCCAAGCGCCCGCGGACGTTCGAGCAGGGGAGTGCGGCATGAATCTCGACATCCAGGAGACGTACTTCGGCTGGGCCGAACTGCAGCACACGCAGGGCTGCGCTCGCCCGGCATGGACCGCCGAGGTGCGCGAGGGCAGCGCCTATCGCGCGTCGTACGGGAGCGCGACCGTCCGGCACGAGTGCGTCAACGAAGACTGCGACCACGGCAGCTCCTACTCGCGTACGACGGTGCGCCTGATCTGTGCTTCGTGCCATGCGGCCCACCTGGTCTGCGGCGAGACCCGCAGCATGCACCACACAACGACGAGGACGACCGGCATCGGCGAGATTCCTCGCCGAAAGGCCGGCCTGTACGTCTGGCCCGGTGAGCCCTGGTTCGACGAGGAGCCGCATCAGTGGCTCGTGACGCTGGACAAGCCGCACCGGATCGCGCCCACGGACGCTGTCGGGGAGATCCACCAGGTGCGCGGCGCACGCGGTGGCACGCAGTACGCCGCGTGCGCGGTGCCCGGCATGGATGGCCAGTACGGCAGTGCCTACGGTCGTGACCGCATTCGGTGGAGCCGTGCGGAGGAAGGACTCCGCTCTCTCGCCGCTGCAGCGAAGTGGATCGCGGCACAGCACAACGACGTCGAGGACGGCACGGCGTGACCCAGAACGACCACTACGGCACGAACGCTCCGTTCCAGGTACAGCCGACCGGACCGGAACCTCACCCTCTCCAGCCCGCACAGCAGCGCATCCGCACGGCGTGGACTGCGGACGAACTGATGAGCATGGAGTTCCCGGAGCCCAAGTGGGCCGTCCCCGGGCTCCTCTCCGAGGGTGTCAACCTCCTGGCCGGTCCGCCGAAGGTAGGCAAGTCCTGGCTCTCCCTCGGTCTGGCCCTCTCGGTCGCGGCTGGCGGACAGGCCATGGACAGCGTCCCGGTAGAGGGCGGGCCGGTCCTGTACCTCGCCCTTGAGGACACTCCGCGCCGGCTGCAGACCCGCATGCGGAAGGTCCTCGGGGGCGACCGGGCACCTTCCACGCTCACCCTGGCGACGTCGTGTCCGCCGCTGCCGCAGGGCGGGGCCGAGCAGATCGCCCAGTGGTGCGCACGGAACCCGGAGGCCCGGATGATCGTGATCGACGTCTTCGCGAAGATGCGCGGGACGTCGGCACCGGGCTCCTCGGCGTACGACGCCGACTACGCGGCCGTCGGCCACGCGAAGAGGATCGCGGACTATTACGGAATCGCGATGGTCCTGGTCCACCACGTCCGCAAGGCCGGCTCGGACGACTTCCTCGCCGAGGTCTCCGGCACGAACGGCCTCGCCGGCGCCGCGGACGCGACGCTCGTCCTCAAGCGCTCGCGCGGCCAGGCGGACGGCGTCCTGCACGTCACCGGCCGCGATGTCGACGAGGCCGAGTATGCGCTCCGCTTCTACGCGGAAGCGGGTACGTGGCAGCTCCTCGAAGGCCCCGCCGCCGACCACACGATCAGCGACAGTCGCGCGACGATCCTGCGGTACGTCCGCGAGAACCCCGGAGCCGCACCGAAGCAGATCGCCGAGGGGACCGGGCTCGTGTCTGACCTCGTACGGCAGACCTGCTCGCGCATGGCGAAGGATGTCCAGCTCATCCGCAAGGACGGCGGGTACGTCGTACCGAGCGAGAACGGGGGACAGGGATGACGAGTCACACCAGTCACAGTGTCACCGCAGTCACTGTCACGGACGGCCCGCCGCTGCCGCACCTGTACCGGCCGGCGGAGGTTGCTGAGGCTCTCGGTGTCTCCGAGTGGTGGGTGAAGGAGCAGGCCCGAAAGGGCCGCATTCCCTTCACCCGCCTCGGCGGCGGCTACCGCTTCACCGCCGATCACTACGCCGAGATCATCAGCGTCTTCGAAGAGCGCCCGCGCCGCGCTTCTGCACCTGCTCCTGAACCAGTTCCCGCTCAGGTCCCGCGTCGTCTGAAGGCGAGCCTCGCAGGGGCCACCCGACTGAGGTCCAAGAGTCCTCGCCGTGCCAAGCCCGCCTTCGCAGCGGCCTGAACCGAGAGCAGGGAGAAGAGAGTTGGGCTTCGGAGAGAAGCGGGGCACTTGGTATCGCGGGCGGTACTGGATTGGACCGGGTGTCCTTCGGACCGTGCAGGATGCCGACGGCAGGACAGTGCGCTTCACGACCAAGCGGGAAGCCGCAAAGGCAGCGAACGACCTCGAAGCGAAGGTCAGGGAAGGGAAGTGGAGGGACCCTAACACCGGGAAGGAGACCTTCGGCGAGTACGTGAACCGCTGGTATGAGGCGCAGGAACTCGCAGCCTCCACCATGCAGAACTACAAGCGACACATCGAGGAGCACCTTCTCCCGGCATTCGAGGAGAAGACGATCTCGGACATAGATCGCGCGGACATCGCGAACTGGGAGAGGAAGGAGCGCGAACTCTCCTACGCCGCATCGAGCATCAAGACGTGGCGGGGGACGCTCCACACGATCCTTGCCGATGCGGTCGAGGAAGGGCTCCGCGACGAGAACCCAGCGACGAAACGTAGGGGACGTGGAAAGCGGGCGGGAAGATCGCGCAACCGCGCTCCGGAGAAGGCGGTGACGGATGCCCTCGGCATCCTGCTCATCTCCGAGCGAGCCGCCCTCCTGGCGGGGCGGGACGACGAGTTCGTGGCGATGGTCCTCAAGGGCTACACCGGCATGCGCTGGGGCGAGATCGTGGGCCTGGAGAAGAGGTTCGTGCGAGCCCAGACGCTCCGGATCGAGTGGCAGCTCTACGAGCTCGACTCCGGGGAGTTGCACCGATGCCCGCCCAAGGAGGACTCGTATCGGGACATCGACGTGATGCCGTGGCTGCTCGATCTGGTTGCTGGGCACATCACCCGCAGCAAGCCGCAGCCGTGTCCCTGCCACGGGCTCACGTACGTTTTCCGTGGCCTGCGTGAGTCCAACCACTCCGTGCGCCAGACCGGGCCCAAGCTCGTAGACGTGGCCCGTCTGGCGGGAGTGTCTACGGGCACGGTGTCCAACGTGCTCAACCGGCCGGCGACGGTCGCGGAAGAGACCCGGGTCAAGGTCGTCACGGCGATGTCGGAGCTCGGCTACGTCCGAAGCGGTCCCGCCGGCGCTCCCGCACCGCATTGGAGGCGCAATGGGTTCGCCACGTGGCTGTTCCAACCTGCCTCTACGGGGTGGTACCCGAAGAAGGCGCCGCAAGAAGCGCATTCGGTACCGGTGAGTGCAGGCCCGTGGCCGGGGCTCCCCGTCCGCGGCAGGAACGCATCCGGACGGGCCGAGGCGTGCTGGCTCCCAATCGCCAAGGGCCTTACGCCACACGGCCTCCGGCACACCCACAAGACCGTCATGGAGGACCTGGGGACGCCACCGAAGCTCATGGACGAGCGCCTCGGGCACGAGGACGGTTCCGTTCAGGCCCGGTACACACACATCACGGCAGGGATGCGTCGGCGCCTTCTGGAGGCGCTCACCGAACAGTGGGAGGAGGCGCTCGATGCGAGGCTTGCTCTGAATCCGCGGTCGGCGGTCGGGGCGCTCGATGAGTTGCTGAGGAAGCGTCTGCAGTAGGCGCGACAAAGGGCCGTTCTCCCTCGGGAGGACGGCCCCTTTTTTTGCGTTGTGCGGCCGAGGCTGAGCTGACTCGGCGCAGAGGCCACGTGGGCCGCTCACTCCCCGCCTCACTCCCGGGAGTGGGATTTCCATGATCCACTCCCCGCTCACTCCCAGATGCGACCCGGGAAGTAAGTCAGGTCCGGTTTCCCTAAACGGAAACCGGACCTGACTTGGTGTTCCTTCAGTCGGGGTGGCGGGATTTGAACCCACGACCTCTTCGTCCCGAACGAAGCGCGCTGCCAAGCTGCGCTACACCCCGAAGCAACGAGCTCTACTTTAGCGGACCGATCCCCTTAGGTGAAATCCGGTTCCCGCGGAGCCGGGGAGCGGGCCTGACCTGGTCGATCCCGATGACGATCAAGGGGAGGAGGCAGCCGGCCAGTCCGATGGTGAGCGCGAGGGCGGCGCCGGGCGGCGGGGCTCCGGCGGTGGCGGGGAAGGCGAGGGCGAAGGCGAGGTAGAGCAGGGGGTAGGCCGGCCATTGCCAGGCGCAGGCCGCGCGGAAGCCGCGGGGCGCCGTCAGCAGGAGCCAGTCGGCGAGGGCGGCCAAAGGGATGACGGCGTAGAGGAGCTGGTGCGCGAGGGCTTGGGGGACGGTGGGGGCGGTGGCGTGCGGCAGGGCGAAGGCCGTGGAGTCGGCGGCGGGGAAGGCGTAGTGGAGGACGGCGGGGAGGAAGAGGAAGGGGAGCAGCGCGCCGGTGAGACGCGGGCTCACCGCGCGGCGGCCGGTCCAGGCGCGGTGGGCCGAGCCGGCGAAGACCAGAGCGGCGGCGAGGTGTGCCTGCACGGGAAAGCGGGCGAGGAGCGCGGCCGGGGCGGTGGCGCCGGCGGCCGCGAGGAACGGGCCGGTCAGGGCGGCCACGCTGAGGAGGACACGGAAGGCGGCCGCCCGGGGGCGGCGGATCCTGGGGGCGACGGCCGCCGCCGGGGTACGGGCGGCGGCGCCGGCGGGGCCGGTGGCGTGACGCGTGGACTGCGAGGTCCGGGTGGGGTCGGACATTCCTCCACGTTACGGCGATGATCAGCGAGCGGGGGAGCCCCCGTCCGGCAAAACTCCGGTCCGGGGGAGCCCGTGGCAGGCCCTTCGCCCTCCGGAGGAAGGGCCGGAACGAGCAGGGGCGTGGATTCCCGGGCCCCGGACGGCGTCAGCGCCCCGGCGGACCGCGTCAGCGCCCCGACCGCC
Source organism: Streptomyces sp. NBC_01454 (assembly GCF_036227565.1). Classification (NCBI taxonomy): domain Bacteria; kingdom Bacillati; phylum Actinomycetota; class Actinomycetes; order Kitasatosporales; family Streptomycetaceae; genus Streptomyces; species Streptomyces sp. NBC_01454. The sequence goes on along the minus strand of NZ_CP109460.1, from coordinate 3,665,188 downwards.
TCAGTCCCCCGACCGTGTCAGCCCGTACGGCGTCACTTGCCCGCGCCGCTCGCGTTCACCGACCGCCCACGCCGCTCTGACCTTGGCCGATCCCGGCGTCGTCCTACCTCCCCCGGCCCTCAGGCCCGCTCCGTCAGCGTCAGCAGGGTGGCCTCCGGGGGGCAGGCGAAGCGGACCGGGGTGTAGCGGTTGGTGCCGCAGCCGGCGGAGACGTGGAGGTAGGAGGTGTGGCCGCCGGCGGTGTGGGTGGATAGGCCCTTCACCCGGTCGGTGTCGATGTCGCAATTGGTGACAAGGGCCCCGTAGAAGGGGATGCAGAGCTGGCCGCCGTGGGTGTGGCCGGCCAGGACCAGCGGGTAGCCGTCCGCGGTGAAGGCGTCCAGGGAGCGCAGATAGGGGGCGTGGACGACGGCCAGGGAGAGGTCGGCGCCGGATTCCGGGCCGCCGGCGACCTCGGCGTAGTGGTCACGCTTGATGTGCGGGTCGTCCAGGCCGGTCAGGGCGATCTCGATGCCCTCCAGCTTGAGGCGGCCGCGGGAATTGGACAGGCCGACCCAGCCGGCCGCGTCGAACGCGTCGCGCAGGTCCTCCCACGGGTTGTGGACCGCCCCCACGACGGGCGCGTTGCCGTTGAGACCGTGCCGCCCCCTGACCCGCTCGACCAGATAGCGCGCGGGGTTGCGCAGCTTGGGGCCGTAGTAGTCGTTGGAGCCGAAGACGTAGGCGCCGGGGAACTCCATCAGCGGGCCCAGCGCGTCCAGCGTCTCGGGGACGCCTTCCGTGTCGGAGAGGTTGTCGCCCGTGTTGACGACGAAGTCGGGGCGCAGCCCGGCGAGCGACTGCAGCCAGCGCTGCTTCTTGCGCTGTCCGCTGACCATGTGGATGTCGGAGACCTGCAGGACGCGCAACGGCCGCATGCCACGGGGCAGTACGGGCACGGTCACGCGCCGCAGGCGGAAGGAGCGGACTTCGAAGCCGGCGGCGTAGGTCAGGCCGGCTGCGCCGACTGCGGTCAGGGCCAGGGGTACTCCGTATCGCGCGCGCATGGTTCCATCGTCGCAGAGTGACGGGGGTGGGCGCAGCGCACGGGCGGGGAGGGGTCCGCCGGGTGGGGGTAGGGCGGTCGCCCGGCGGGAAAAGGCGCGGCGGTTGTCGGTGGGTGGGGGCATACTCGACGGCATGACCACGCTCAAGTCCAAGTTGCGGGATGACCTCACCGTCGCGATCAAGGCGCGCGATGAGCTGCGGTCCTCCACCCTCCGCCTCACGCTGACCGCGATCCAGAAGGAGGAGGTCGCGGGCACCGTCGCACGCGAGCTGTCCGACGACGAGGTCGAGAAGATCATCGCGCGGGAGGCGAAGAAGCGCCGGGAGGCCGCGGACGCCTTTTCCCAGGCCGGCCGCGCCGAGCAGGCCGAGCGGGAGCGCGCCGAGGGCGAGGTGCTCGCGGAGTATCTGCCCCAGCAGCTGACCGACGACGAGCTGGAGCGGCTGGTCGCGGCCGCCGTGGCGGAGGCCAAGGGCGGCGGCGCCGAGGGGCCGCGGGCGATGGGTGCCGTCATGAAGATCGTCAACCCCCAGGTGGCCGGCCGCGCCGAGGGTGGCCGGGTGGCCGCGGTGGTGAAGAAGCTGCTGGCCGGCTGAGCGGCCGCGGCGGTTCCGCCGGAAAGCCGAGGGGCGCCCCCGTGGTGGGGGCGCCCCTCGCTGCGTGCCGTACGCCAACCGGCGTCGGCGCCTGTCCTACGGGCCAACCGGCCGTCTACCAGCCGCCGTTACCGCCGCCCAGAATGTCCGGGAAGCCGGGGATGTGCCAGCCGCCGCCCGGCTTCTTGCCGTGGCCGCCCTGGCCGGGCTTGTGCTTGCCGGGGCCCTTGTCGCCGTCGTCGCCCTGGCTCTTGTCCTTGACGGGATCGTCGATCGGGACGGTGGGCAGGGCGGGCGCCGGCCGGCCGTCCAGGGCGCCGGTCATCGCGTCCCGCCAGATGGGGCCGGGGGTGTCGGCGCCGTAGACCTTGTCGTGGGGGACGCCGCCGATGGTGATGTCGTACATCTTGCGCTTGTGCTGCGGGTCGCCGACCCAGACCGCACCGGCCGCGTTCGGGGTGTAGCCGACGAACCAGGCGGCGTAGCGGCTGTCGCTGGTGCCGGTCTTGCCGGCGCTGTCCCGGCCGTGGAGACCGGCCTCCTTGCCGGTGCCGTCCTCGACCACGCCCTTGAGCAGGGTGTTTATCGTGTCCGCGGTCTTCTTGGACATCGCGCTGCGGCAGCTGGTCTGCGGGACCTTCATCGCCCGGCCCCGCGCATCGGTGATCGACTCGATGGCGACGGGGGAGCAGTACTCACCGCCGTTGGCGAAGGCGGCGTAGCCGGCGGCCATGGTCAGCGGGGACATCTCCTGCACACCGAGGGTCATCGACGGCACCTGCTGGAGCGGCTTGCCGTCCGCCCGCTCGATGCCCATCTTCTGCGCCATCTTCACCGCGGGGCAGATGCCCATGTCGCTGATCAGCTGCACGAAGTAGGTGTTGACCGACTTCGCGGTCGCCTCCTTCATGCCGTACGGGCCGACCTCTTCCTTGTTCTCGTTCTGCGTGGTGTCGGTGCCCTGCCACTCGCCGTCGCAGGTCTGGACCGGGCTCGGGTACGGCATCCGGTACGGCGAGGGGTACTCCTGCTCGGGGCTGGTCCCCTGCTCCAGCGCGGCCGCCGCGATCACCGGCTTGAAGGTCGAGCCGGGCTGGTAGCCGGCGCCCCCGCCCATGCGGTGATCGACCGAGAGGTTGATCACGGTCTGGTGTGCACCGAAGCCGTAGGGGCGCGACTGGCCCATGCCGAGGATCTTGCCGGTGCCCGGCTCGACGATGCTGGCGGCACCGGCGACCGGGTCGTCGTCGTAGACGTGCTCGCCGAGCGAGGCCTGGATCGACTTCTGGGTCTGGGGATCGAGGGTGGTGCGGATGGTCATGCCGCCCTCGTTCCAGCGCTGCGCACGGATCTTCCGGGTCTTCCCGAAGGACTTGTCGCCGAGGAAGGTCTTGCGGATGTAGTCGCAGAAGAAGCCGGCGCCGTCGGTGGCGGTGATGCAGCCGTTCTTGGGGCGGCTGACCGCCAGCTTGATCGGCTTCTTGGCGGCCGCGTCGGCCTGCGCCTGGGTGATGTCCTTGAGGTCGGCCATCCGCTGCAGGACGGTGTTCCGCCGCCGGGTGGCCTCCTGCGGGTCGTTGAGCGGGTCATAGCGGCTGGGCGACTGGACGAGGCCGGCCAGCAGCGCCGACTCCTGCAGATTCAGGTCCTTGGCGTGCTTGCTGAAGTAACGCTGGGCGGCCGCCTCGACGCCGTAGGCCTGCTGCCCGAAGAACGTGATGTTGAGGTAGTTCTGCAGGATCTTGCGCTTGCCGAGCTCTTTCTCGACCTGGATCGCGTACTTGAGCTCTTTGATCTTGCGGCCGATGGTCTGCTGGGTGGCCTGCGCGACCTTGTCCGGGTCGTCGCCCGCCTCCTCGATGAAGACGTTCTTCACATACTGCTGGGTCAGCGTCGAGGCGCCCTGGGAGACACCGCCCGACTGGGCGTTCTTGTTGACCGCCCGCAGGATGCCCTTCAGGTCGATGGCACCGTGCTGGTAGAAGCGCGCGTCCTCGATCGCCACGATCGCCTTCTGGATGTACGGCGACATGTCCTTGATGCCGACGACCGTGCGGTCACGGGAGTAGACCTTGGCGATTTCACCGCCGTCGGCGTCCAGAATCCTGGTCCGCTGGCTGAGCGGTGGGGTCTTGAGGTTCGCCGGGATGCCGTCGAAGCCCTCGACGGTTCCCTTGGCGGTGAGGCCGAGCGCCCCGGCCGCCGGGAGCGCGAGACCGGCGAGTACCGCTCCGGCCAGGACGCTGACACCGAGGAACTTGGCGGCCTGCTGCGTCTTGGACAGACCTCCGCCATCGCGCTTCTTAGGCATGAGGGCACCCTACGTTCTCAATCCGCCGGACAGGGGTGCACCTGTTCGTTTAGCCTGTTCTCGGCTGCCCAGCTGAACGGTTACGCGTGAGTTCGTCAACCCCCACTCCTCGCGGACCGCATCTCCACGTGTCCCCGTATGACGGTAAATCTCCCGTGTCAGGGCGGTGAACTGTCCCGCCTTGGGCGCAAAGTGAGGTATGCCCTGCGGTCACTCCGTTGGGTGATCTGCCGCATACGCATAGTCCGTTCGGGCCATTCAAGATTGGGCCCGAAGGGGGTGTTGCGCCCTGCCTGCCTTCCGTAACGTCCTCAACTGGCAACGGTGAATATGCCGCTTGCCGCCGTGGGGGAGCCTCGATTCGGGAGAGGACGGCGCCAGCATGAGCTGGGTAACCGACTGGAGTGCACAGGCAGCCTGCCGCACTACCGATCCGGATGAACTGTTCGTTCAGGGAGCGGCGCAGAACCGCGCCAAGGCGGTGTGCACCGGATGCCCGGTGCGCACGGAGTGCCTGGCCGACGCCCTGGACAACCGGGTGGAGTTCGGAGTGTGGGGCGGGATGACCGAACGCGAGCGGAGGGCGCTGCTGCGTCGCCGCCCGACCGTGACGTCATGGCGCCGGCTGCTGGAGACAGCGCGTACGGAGTACGAGCGCAGCACGGGCATCCTGTCCGTGGACTGTGAGGACGAGATGTTCGACGAGTTCGCCGCGGTCGGGTAGCGGCGCCGGCCGGGAAACCGGGAAACCGGGAGCACCGGGAGAACGGGGAGAGCCGGTTGAACTTGGCCGAGAACGTTCGGCTGATGGCTCGGTCCGGTCGTTGGGCCCGGTGGTGGGCGAGCGGTTGAAGGGGTGGGTGGCTGAGCCGGCGTACGTACGGCTCAGTCGTCGGCGTCGTTGAGCCCTCGATGTCGTTGAGGCAGCGGCGTTGAGTCGTCGCTGTCGTTCAGTCGTCGGCGCCGTTCAGTCGTCGGCGCCGTTCAGTCATCGGTGTCCGTGAGGTTCAGCGCCAGACGGTCGCCGATGGCACGCAGTCCCGCGAGGTCATGGACGTCGCCGGGCAGCGCGGCGACCTCCGTCACCGGAACCTCGGGATGCAGCGCGGTGAAGCGGTCCCGCGTGCGCCGTTCGCGTGCGAGTACCTGCATGCGTTCCGCGTGCAGTCGGAGCAGCCCGGCGGCCAGTTGCGCTGCCGAGGCCGAGGTGGGTGTCACATGCTCCGCCGCGGCGGGGGAGGGGCCGCCGGCGGTACGTGGTCCAGCCTTCCCGCCGTCGAGATCCACAATGCCCTCGGCTTCAAGATTATTTTCTGCGTGGGCGGCGGACGGTGTGGGGGTGTCCCCGGCGTCCGCGCCATCCGCATGGGTGTCCTCGGCCCGCTGGTCCGTCAGTGCCTCCGCGGCGGCCAGTGCGCGCTCGGCGCTGAGTTGGGACGCGCCGCTGCCGTGCACGCGGTTCAGCACCAGGCCGGCCAGCGGCATCTGCTCTGCGGCCAGCCGCTCGACGAAGTACGCCGCCTCGCGCAGCGCGTCCCGCTCCGGCGCGGCGACCACGAGGAACGCGGTGCCGGGAGCCTGCAGCAGCCGGTACGTCGCGTCCGCGCGGGTGCGAAAGCCGCCGAACATGGTGTCCATGGCGGCCACGAACGTCTGTACATCCCGCAGGAGTTGGCCGCCCATGAGCTTGCTGAGGGTGCCGGTCATCATCGACATGCCGACGTTGAGGAACTTCATGCCGGCCCGGCCGCCGACCTTCGCCGGGGCCATCAGCACCCGGATGAACTTGCCGTCCAGGAAGGAGCCGAGGCGCTTGGGAGCGTCCAGGAAGTCCAGCGCGGAGCGGCTCGGCGGGGTGTCGACGATGATCAGATCCCACTCGTCGTTCGCGCGGAGCTGGCCGAGCTTCTCCATGGCCATGTACTCCTGCGTGCCCGCGAAACCGGCCGACAGGGACTGGTAGAAGGGGTTCTCCAGGATCGCGCGGGACCGGTCGGCGTCCGCATGGCCCTCGACGATCTCGTCGAAGGTGCGCTTCATGTCCAGCATCATCGCGTGGAGTTCGCCGCCCGTGGACTCGTCGACGCCCTTGACCTGGCGCGGGACGTTGTCCAGCTCGGAGATGCCCATGGACTGGGCCAGCCGCCGGGCCGGGTCGATGGTCAGCACGACGACCCTGCGGCCGCGCTCGGCGGCGCGCACGCCCAGCGCCGCGGCGGTCGTCGTCTTGCCGACACCGCCCGAGCCGCAGCACACCACGATGCGGGTGTGCGGGTCGTCGATCAGGGCATCGACCTCGAGCCGCGGGGCCGAGGCGTCCAGCGTCGTGGTGTCCGCGGTCATATGGGCCCCTGTTTCCGCAGGTCTCTCGCCAGGTGGTAGAGCCCGGCGAGGTCCACTCCCTCGGGGAGCAGCTCCAACTCGTAGGTGGGCAGGCCGATTGCGGTCAGTTCGGCGTACTCGGCGCGCTCCAGCTCCACCCGCTCGGCGTGTTCGCGCGCCTGCTCCAGCAGGGGGTCGATCAGCCGGTCCGCCAGCCCGCCGCGGCGGGCGCCGCCCAGACCGGCCTGGGAGAGTGCCTTGGCGACGCCCGCACGGGCGCCGCGGGCGGCGATGTCGAGGTCGCCGTTGTCCAGCAGCGCCGGGCGGGTCATGTTGATGACGATGCCGCCCACGGGGATGCCGGCGGCGCGCAGCTCCGCGACGCCGTCCGCGGTCTCCTGGACCGGCATCTCCTCCAGGAGCGTCACCAGATGCACCGCGGTCTCCGGTGATTTGAGGACGCGCATCACGGCCTGCGCCTGATTGTGGATCGGCCCGATCTTCGCCAGGCCGGCCACCTCGTCGTTGACGTTCAGGAAGCGGGTGATGCGGCCGGTCGGCGGGGCGTCCATCACCACGGCGTCGTAGACGAACCTGCCGTTCTTGTCCTTGCGGCGGACGGCCTCGCACGCCTTGCCGGTCAGCAGGACGTCCCGCAGGCCCGGCGCGATGGTCGTGGCGAAGTCGATCGCGCCGAGCTTCTTCAGCGCCCGGCCCGCGCTGCCGAGCTTGTAGAACATCTGGAGGTAGTCCAGAAGGGCGCGTTCGGCATCGATGGCGAGGGCGTGGACCTCGCCGCCCGCGCGTCTGCCGCCGCCCCGGGGTGCCTCGCCACCGGACCCGGTCCCGGCGGCGACCCGGAGCGCCGCGCCGTCCGACGCCGGAGCCACCGCGATCTTGCGTTCCTCGTAGGGAAGCGCTTCTGTTTCGAACAGCTGGGCAATGCCCTGCCGGCCCTCGACCTCGACCAGGAGGGTACGGCGTCCCTCGGTGGCCAGGGCGAGGGCGAGGGCGGCGGCGACCGTGGTCTTGCCGGTGCCGCCCTTGCCGCTGACGACATGGAGCCTGCTCACGCCAAGGAGCCTAACCAGTCTGCGTCCCGACTACGCCCGGGATGGCGCCTGGGACACCCCGGAGATCCGGCCGCGGTGCGTCGGGGACGGGTCAGGGATGTGCCGTAGGGGTCGGGTGACGGGCTCGCGGACACCGCGTGGGACGGGCGGGGACGGGCCGCGGCACACGGCGTCCACCGCCGCCGTGGACAGGTATTACGCTCGCCCCATGACCAAGTGGGAATACGCAACCGTGCCGCTCCTCGTGCACGCGACGAAGCAGATTCTGGACACCTGGGGCGAGGACGGCTGGGAGCTGGTCCAGGTCGTTCCGGGCCCCAACAACCCCGAGCAGCTGGTGGCCTACCTGAAGCGGGAGAAGCAGGCGTGAGCGCGGTGGAGGAGAAGATCGCGGCGCTCGGTCTGACGCTGCCGCAGGTCGTGCCCCCGCTGGCCGCCTACCAGCCCGCCGTGCGCTCCGGCGCCTATGTGCACACCTCCGGCCAGCTGCCGATGGTCGACGGCGCGCTGCCGGCCACCGGCAAGGTCGGCGCCGAGGTCGGCGCGGAGCAGGCCAAGGAACTCGCCGCGACCTGTGCGCTCAACGCGCTGGCCGCCGTGAAGTCCGTCGTCGGCGACCTCGACAAGATCCAGCGCGTGGTCAAGGTCGTCGGTTTCGTCGCCTCCGCGCCGGACTTCACCGGTCAGCCGGGCGTGCTCAACGGCGCCAGCGAGCTGCTGGGCGAGATCCTCGGCGACAAGGGCGTGCACGCCCGGTCCGCGGTGGGCGTGGCGGTGCTGCCGCTCGACTCGCCCGTCGAGGTCGAGATCCAGGTGGAGATCGCCGAATAGTCCCGTCATGGGGGCGGTGACGTCCGCCCCGTGTGCCGTGCCCCGGAGGGCCCCGCGTCAGCAGGGGCCCTCCGGCGCGAAAGTGGCCCTCGAACATCCGCGCGCGAGCGCATAGCATCCGGCCATGGCGTCCACGACCAACGGCCAGTGGTACCCGCCGGAGTGGCCGGACCGCATCCGGGCACTCGCGAACGGCGAGCTGACCCCTGCCGAGCCCCGCAGGGCCGCGACCGTTCTGCTGCTGCGGGACTCCGCCGCCGGCGGCCCCGCCGTCCACATGCTGCGCAGACGCACCTCCATGGCCTTCGCCGGGGGCGCGTACGCCTATCCGGGCGGGTCCGTCGATCCGCGGGACGCACGCCCGGTGGCCTGGGCCGGTCCCTCGCGCGCCCAGTGGGCGGTCCGTATGGGCGTCGATCCGGCCACCGCACAGACCATCGTCTGCGCCGCGGTCCGCGAGACGTTCGAGGAGACGGGCGTGCTGCTCGCCGGCGCCTCGGCCGACACGGTCGTCGCCGACACCAGGGGCGAGGACTGGGAGGCGGACCGCGCCGCCCTCATCGCCCACGAGCTGTCCTTCGCCGACTTCCTGGGCCGCCGCGGACTGGTCCTGCGCTCCGACCTGCTGGGCGCCTGGGCCCGCTGGATCACCCCGGAGTTCGAGCCGCGGCGCTACGACACCTGGTTCTTCGTCGCGGAGCTCCCCGAGGGCCAGCGGACCCTCCCCCAAGGACCGGAGGCAAGCCCCCAGACCTCACGCCCTTCGACACCGAGCGCCTCCACCGAGGCGGATCTCGCGGTCTGGATCCGGCCACAGGAGGCGGCCGACGGCTACGACCGCGGCGAGCTGCTGATGATGCCGCCGACCATCGCGACGCTGCGCGGGCTCCAGCCGTACGCCACCGCCGCCGACGCGCTGGCAGCCGCCAAGGCCCAGGACCTGACGCCGGTGCTGGCGCGGGCCCGGATCGTGGGCGACGAGATCGAGCTGAGCTGGCCGGGGCACGACGAATTCACCAAGCACATCACGCAGACGGACACGGGATCCGGTGCTCTTGGGGGCCCCGACGGCCCCTCGGACCGCCCCGGCCCTTCGGGAGGGACCCCCGCATGACCGAACCGACCGCTCTTCCCGGCCGGCCGCGTGGCGGGGCCCTCTCCGGGCAGGCCACCGCGCGCGCCCACTGTGTGCTGGCCCCGAACCCCTCGCCGATGACGCTGGACGGCACCAACACCTGGATCGTCGCCGAACCGGACTCCGACCTCGCCGTCGTCATCGACCCCGGGCCGCTCGACGAGGGCCACCTCCAGGCCGTCATCGACACCGCCGAGCAGGCCGGCAAGCGCATCGCACTGACCCTGCTGACCCACGGTCACCCGGACCACGCCGACGGCGCCGCCCGCTTCGCCGAGCTGACCCGTTCGGCCGTGCGGGCGCTCGACCCGACGCTGCGCCTGGGCGGGGAGGGGCTCGACGCGGGCGATGTCATCACCACCGGAGGCTTGGAGCTGCGGGTGGTGCCCACCCCGGGCCACACCGCGGACTCGCTCTCCTTCCACCTCCCGGCCGATCGCGCGGTCCTCACCGGCGACACGGTCCTGGGGCGCGGCACCACGATGGTCGCCCACCCCGACGGACGGCTGGGCGACTATCTCGACTCGCTGCGCCGGCTGCGCGCGCTCACCGTCGACGACGGGGTGGCGACGGTCCTGCCGGGCCACGGACCGGTGCTGAACGACGCCCAGGGGGCCGTGGAGTTCTATCTGGCGCACCGCGCGCACCGGCTCGCCCAGGTGGAGACCGCCGTCGAGGCCGGCCACCACACGCCCGGGGAGATCGTCGCGAGCGTGTACGCCGATGTCGACCGCTCCCTGTGGCCGGCCGCAGAGCTGTCGGTCCGGGCACAGCTGGACTACCTGGGCGAACACGGACTGATCGACGGCTGACGCCCCGGTCGGCGGCAGCCCCCCGGCGGCGAGGCGCCGTCAGTGGTCCCCCGGACGGGGCGCCTTCGCCCCGTGGACGGCCAGGTATGCGCCGGCCAGCCAGGGGGCGAGGCCGGCGAGCAGCTCGTCCAGCAGCTCCGGGTGGGCGGCGGGCGTCCGGGCGGCGCGGGCGGCGGCGCGCATCTGCCCGGCCCACGCCGGGTAGTAGCGGCCGAAGACCTCCGCGGACTCGGTGAGGTCACTGGTCCAGCCGCCCCAGCGCGGCATGACCAGGGTGAACCCGGTGCGCACGAGCCGCCGCGCCACGCCCCGGGTCAGCCGGGTACGCGCGGCCTCCGTGGTGGCCGCGGCGGCCCGCTCGCGCAGTCGTGGCAGGTCGCGGAAGAGAGCGCCGTTGGTCTCGCGGGCGAGGAGCGAGGTGGGGCGGTAGCGGGGCAGCCGGGCGGCGAGATCCGGGCCGCCGAGCGGGGTGCACAGGCAGGCCACGAACCACCCCAGGTCGTGGCGCTCCAGCTCGCTCAGCAGCCGGGCCGCGCTGAACAGCAGGATGCCCACACCGTTGATCTGCGGAAAGGCGGTGTCGAGGTCCTCCTCGACGGCGCGGGCGGCGGCGTGATCGGCGTCGGTGGGCTCCGCCCGCAGGGCGAGCAGCGCATCGAGGTCGGAGACCCCGGGGACGGCGGTGCCGCGCGGGACGCTGCCGAAGAGATAGCTGCTGTGCAGGCGCTCCGGGCCGAAATGCGCGCCGAGCCGGTCACCGAGCCCCGCCACGACGGGCGCGAACCGCGCGGACACGCGGTCCAGGGAGCCTTCCCGTACGAAGTAGCCGTCCTCGTCCAGTCCGGTGCCGTGGGTCATGGGCGCCACTATGGCGAAGCGGCCGGCGGCGCCGCGAGCGGTTAACGGTCCCGGGGCGGGCAGGGCGGACGCGCGGTACCGGGGCCGCCGCGCGTCCTGACGGCCCCGGTGCGCGGTTCGGCAATGACGAAGGGCCCCGCCGGAGCGGGGCCCTTCCAGGCAGTCCGTGCGCCGGGTCAGCGCGAGCGCTTGGCCAGCCGCTCGACGTCCAGCAGGATCACGGCGCGCGCCTCCAGGCGCAGCCAGCCGCGGCCCGCGAAGTCCGCGAGCGCCTTGTTGACCGTCTCGCGGGAGGCGCCCACCAGCTGGGCCAGCTCCTCCTGCGTCAGGTCGTGCACGACATGGATGCCCTCCTCGGACTGCACACCGAAGCGGCGCGACAGGTCGAGCAGGGCGCGGGCCACCCGGCCCGGCACATCCGAGAAGACCAGGTCGGACATCTGGTCGTTGGTCTTGCGCAGCCGGCGGGCGACCGCCCGCAGCAGCGCCGTGGCAACCTCCGGGCGGGCATTCAGCCAGGGCTGGAGGTCGCCGTGCCCCAGACCGAGGAGCTTGACCTCGGTGAGGGCGGAAGCGGTGGCTGTGCGCGGGCCCGGGTCGAAGAGCGAGAGCTCTCCGATCAGCTCCCCGGGGCCGAGGACGGCGAGCATGTTCTCCCGGCCGTCGGGGGAGGTGCGGTGCAGCTTCACCTTGCCCTCGGTGACCACGTACAGGCGGTCGCCGGGGTCCCCTTCGTGGAACAGGGCGTCGCCGCGGGCGAGCGTGACCTCTCCCATTGAGGCGCGCAGCTCGGCCGCCTGCTCGTCATCGAGCGCCGCGAAGAGCGGTGCGCGCCGCAGAACGTCGTCCACGAGATCTCTCCTTGTCGACATGCTCCGGGGGACTGTGGTCCCCATCATGCCGGAATGCAAAACAGTGCGATCAATCACAAGTTTGCCGGACCGGTGCCCCGAGCCATAAGGCAGGGGGCCGATTGGAGTCACGAATACCGGCGATCAAGCCGGATGTCGGTGGCTGGCCTTAGTCTGGCCGAGTGTCCAATACGCCGGTGAGAGCAGAGGACTGGGGGGCCGGTCGAGTGAGCGCAGGACGTGATTCCGCTGTGGGCGAACAGTCGTCCGGTCGCGCCTCGGATTCGGATGAACGTAACAAATCAACCTCCGGCGACGCGTCCGTCCGGAAGCCCGCCGTCCGGATGCCCGGCGCGTCGCGACCGTCGGCGCAGGACACCACCGCACCGACCGCCGCCGAGAAGAGCCCGGTAGGCAAGAGCTCGGCAGGGAAGAAGGCCGCCGTGAACGAAACCCCCGAGAAGCCGGCGGCCGCCAAGAAGGCCGTGGCGAAGACGACCGCAGCCAAGAAGACCGCAGCCAAGAAGACCGCAGCCAAGAAGACCGCAGCGAAGAAGGCCGTGGCGAAGAAGACCGCGGCCGGGACATCCGCCCCCGCCAAGAAGGTGACGGCGAAGTCGGCTGCCAAGACGGCCGCCGGGAAGCCCCCCGCCAAGAAGACCCCCGCGCGCAAGCCCGAGTCCCGGGTCGCCATGGTGCGGCGGGCCCGCCGGATCAACCGTGAGCTCGCCGAGCTGTATCCGTACGCCCACCCCGAGCTGGACTTCACCAACCCCTTCGAGCTGCTGGTCGCCACGGTCCTGTCCGCGCAGACCACCGACCTGAGGGTCAACCAGACCACCCCGCGGCTGTTCGCGGTCTGCCCGACGCCCGAGGACATGGCCGCCATGGACCCGGAGCGGCTGGAGGAGCTGATCCGCCCGACCGGCTTCTTCCGGGCCAAGGCGAAATCGCTGCTGGGCCTGTCCGCGGCGCTGCGCGACCGCTTCGGCGGCGAGGTGCCGGGCCGCCTGGAGGACCTCGTCACCCTCCCCGGGGTCGGCCGCAAGACCGCCAATGTGGTGCTGGGCAACGCCTTCGGCGTCCCCGGCATCACCGTCGACACCCACTTCGGCCGCCTCGCCCGCCGCTTCGGCTGGACCACCGCGGAGGACGCCGAGAAGGTCGAGGCGGACGTCGCCGAGATCTTCCCCAAGAGCGAGTGGACGATGCTCTCGCACCGCGTCGTCTTCCACGGCCGCCGCGTCTGCCACTCCCGCAAGCCCGCCTGCGGCGCCTGCGCCATCGCCCCGCTGTGCCCCGCGTACGGCGAGGGCGAGACGGACCCGGAGAAGGCGAAGAAGCTGCTGAAGTATGAGCTGGGTGGCCGGCCGGGGCAGCGGCTGAAGCCGCCGGCCGACTATCCGGGGCAGCCCGCGCCCCCGATGGCGCCCCCGGCGGCCGCCCCGTGAGGGCAGCCGTCCAGAGGTGACCGACGATCCACGCCAGGCCTGAGGGGGCGCGTATGAGAAGTGCACGGGAGCAGCGGTACGACGAGGAGGCGGGCATGCGTGACGCGGCGTCCGGTCCGGAGGTCCCGGTCTCCGCCGACGGCCTGCCCGACTGGCTGGCCCCGGTGGCCCGCGCGGCCGCCACGGTCCAGCCGCGCCAGCTCAGCCACTTTCTGCCGCCGGAGAGCGGCGGCCGGCAGTCCGCGGTGCTGATCCTCTTCGGCCACGGCCCCCGCGGCCCCGAGCTGCTCCTGATGGAGCGCGCCGGCACCCTGCGCTCCCATGCGGGTCAGCCCTCCTTCCCCGGCGGCGCCCTCGACCCGCAGGACGGTGACGCCGACGGGCCCGGCCCGGTGCGGGCGGCACTGCGCGAGGCCCGGGAGGAGACCGGCCTCGATCCGTCCGGGGTGCAGGTCTTCGGGGTGCTGCCGCGGCTCTACATCCCCGTCAGCGGCTTCGTGGTGACACCCGTGTTGGGGTGGTGGCGCCGGCCGAGCCCCGTCGGCGCGGTCGACCAGGCGGAGACCGCACGGGTGTTCACGGTTCCCGTGGCGGATCTCACGGACCCGGCGCATCGTGTGACGACGCGCCATCCCAGCGGCCACACCGGGCCCGCATTCCTTGTCGAGAATGCTCTGGTCTGGGGCTTTACGGCCGGAGTGATCGACCGGATCCTGCATTACGCGGGCTGGGAGATTCCGTGGGACCGTGACAAGGCGGTCCCACTCGACTGGCGCTCGTGAGACGGTGTCCGGCGTGAACGTCCTGGACATCCTGCTGCTGGTCGCGGCCGTGTGGTTCGCGATCGTCGGCTATCGGCAAGGTTTTGTCGTCGGCATCCTGTCCGTGATCGGCTTCCTCGGAGGCGGCCTGATCGCGGTCTATCTGCTGCCCGTGATCTGGAACGAGGTCACCGGCGATGCCACACCCGGTACCTTCGCGGCCATCGCGGCGGTCGCCATCGTCATCGTGTGCGCATCCGTGGGCCAGGCGCTCACCACCCATCTGGGCAACAAGCTGCGCCGCCACATCACCTGGTCGCCGGCCAGAGCCCTGGACGCGACCGGCGGCGCGCTGGTCAACGTCCTGGCGATGCTGCTGGTCGCCTGGCTGATCGGCTCGGCGCTGGCCGGTACGTCCCTGCCGACGCTCGGCAAGGAGGTCCGCAACTCCAAGGTGCTGCTGGGCGTGTCCCGGGTGATGCCCCAGCAGGCCAGCACGTGGTTCGCCGACTTCTCCTCGGTCCTCGCCCAGAACGGCTTCCCGCAGGTCTTCACGCCGTTCTCCAACGAGCCGATCAACAATGTGCCCGCGCCCGACCCGCAGCTGGTCACCAGCCCGGTGGCGGCGCAGGCCCGGCGCAGCATCGTCAAGGTCGTCGGTACGGCTCCCGGTTGCGGCAAGGTCCTCGAGGGCAGCGGCTTCGTCTTCGGCCGGCACCGCGTGATGACGAACGCCCATGTCGTCGGCGGGGTGCGCCAGCCGACCGTCCAGGTGGGCGGCGAAGGCCGCACGTACGACGCCAGGGTCGTGCTCTACGACTGGCAGCGCGACATCGCGGTCCTGGACGTGCCGCAGCTGAACGCCCCGGCACTACGGTTCGCCGGCCCGGACGCGCGCAGCGGCAACAGCGCTATCGTCGCCGGCTTCCCGGAGAACGGTGGCTATGACGTCCGCGCCGCCCGTATCCGCGGCCGTATCCAGGCGAACGGCCCGGACATCTACCACCGCGCCACGGTCCGCCGCGATGTCTACTCCCTCTACGCCACGGTCCGGCAGGGCAACTCCGGCGGCCCGCTGCTCACCCCGAAGGGTGAGGTCTACGGCGTCGTCTTCGCGAAGTCGCTGGACGACTCGCACACCGGTTATGCCCTGACCGCGGACGAGATCCGTGCGGACATCGCCAAGGGGCGTACGGCCGAGCAGCAGGTCGACAGCCAGGGCTGCGCGATCTGAGTCCGCGGGGGCGGCAGGCCGGGCGCGGTGCTTTCCGCGCCCGCCGGCGGGCCGGGGGTGTGTCAGGTGCGGGGATGGCGTAGTCGCGCGCTCATCCAGCGCGCTCTGCGGCGCAGGATCCGCGGGATGCCCATCGGGTGCGCCGGGTCGGGGGACGGTCCGGACCCGAGGTCCGGGGTTCCCCTGTCCTGAGTACCCACTGCAGCGGCACTGCTGCGGCGGTTGCGTGCCACGTCACGGTAGTCGTGCGTCCAGCCCATACTTTCGACTCTGCCCCTGGCCCAAGGTCGGTAACCGCCTCGGGGACGGCCAATTGGCCTATGCGCCGGGCAATTGGCTGTTCGTCATACGAGCGTTCGAGAGCGGGGTGCGGGTGCCCCGTTCAGCCGTGCGGTCCGCCCGCCCGGCGGGGCGCGGAAGTAGGGACGAACCGGGCGGAACGGGGGCCTCAACGGTGCGGCCCGGGGCGTGTGTTGCCCCGGGCCGCACGCCGTACGCGGCTCGTCAGCGGTCCGGTTCCGGGTCCTTCAGCCAGTTGATCAGCTCCGTGGAGAACGCCACCGGGTCCTCCTCGTGCGGGAAGTGCCCCAGGCCGTCGAACAGCCGCCAGCGGTAGGGCGCCTCGACGTACTGACCGGAGCCGGCCGCGCTGCGGGTGCGCATCACCGGGTCCAGAGAACCGTGCAGATGCAGCGTCGGCACGCGGACCGGCCGCTTCATCCGGCGGTTGAACTGGATCCCGTCGGGGCGGGCCAGCGACCGCACCATCCAGCGGTAGGGCTCGATCGAGCAGTGTGCCGTCGAGGGGATGCTCATCGCCCGCCGGTAGACCGCGAGCGCGTCCTCGTCCGGCTGCCGGGGACCGGACCAGTCGCGGATCATCCGGCCCACCAGCTCCGCGTCATCCGCCGTCAGCCGGCGCTCCGGCAGCCAGGGCCGCTGGAAGTTCCAGATGTGCGAACTCCGGGCGCTCTGCCGGACGTCGGCGAGCATCGCCGAGCGCCAGCGGCGCGGATGCGGCATCGAGGCCACGGCCAGCCGGCGCACCAGCTTGGGCCGCATCACCGCCGCCGTCCACGCGAGATAGCCGCCCAGGTCGTGCCCGACGAGCGCGGCGTCCGGTTCCCCCAGGGACCGTATGACGCCGGTGATGTCCAGGGCGAGGTTCGCCGGGTCGTAGCCGCGTGGGGTGCGGTCGCTGCCGCCGACCCCCCGCAGGTCCATGGCCACCGCGCGGAAGCCCGCCTCGGCCAGCGCCGGGAGCTGGTGCCGCCAGGTCCACCAGAACTGCGGGAAGCCGTGCAGGAGCAGCACCAGCGGGCCGTCGCCCATCTCCGCGATGTGGAAGCGGGCGCCGTTGGCCGCGACGTCACGGTGGGACACCGCTTTCCCGCCGGGGACGTCGAGCCGGACGACCGAGGCGGTGCTGTCAGGGGCTGTCATACCGATGAGCGTGTCACAGACTCCAGCATCGGGTGTTCCACCGGCGCCACACGCGGGTGCGGCTTGGCCTTCTGGAGCACCGCCGCGGTCTCCTTGGCGGAGCTGATGGAGCGCTCCGGCTTCTTGATCTTCTTCATCTTCGCCACCGCGAGGAGGGCCAGCAGCCCGGCGACGACCAGGAAGGCGCCGCCGACGATCAGGAAGGACCAGGCGAGCCCGAGGCCGAGGTTGTGGATGCCGTACGCCGCCGCGAAGCTCAGCACCGGCAGCGCGAACAGCGCCAGCGCGCCCGCCACCGTGAACGCGGCACCGCCGATGCCCGCCCGCTTGGCGTCCTGCCGGAACTCCGCCTTGGCCAGCGCGATCTCGTCGTGCAGCAGCGCGGACATCTCGGCCGTGGCCGTGGCCATCAGCTGTCCGAGGCTGCGTTCCGTGCCGTTGTCGGCTGCGCTCATCGCCGTCTCCCTCTTCTCGTCACCCGGAAGCAAAGCCTCTCAGATCATGCCGGACCATCGTCTCCGGCGTGCGTGCCGGAGGCCAGTTCGGCAAGCCGCCGGTGTTCGGCGGCCTTGGCTTCGTGGATGGCGGCCATCCGCAGGTGGTAGTCGGGCTTGTCGAGTTCGTAGATGTCCGGGATGCCGTCCTGGTCCTCGTCCCGCTCCTCGTCCTCGCACAGTTTCTTGTACTTGGTGTTGCGGACCTTGAGGAGGATGCCGGCGAAGACGGCCGCCAGCAGCGAGCCGATCAGCACCGATGCCTTGATCTCGTCGGTCAGGACCGGGTTTTTGGAGAAGGCGAGTTCGCCGATGAGCAGGGAGACGGTGAAGCCGATACCGGCCAGGGAGGCGACGGCGAAGACATCCGGCCACTTGAGGTCGGGGTTGAGCTGGGCCTTGGTGAAGCGGGCGGTGCACCAGGTGCCGCCGAAGATGCCGAACGTCTTGCCCACCACCAGGCCCAGCACCACGCCGAGCGTCTCCGGCCGGGTGAAGACGTCGTGGACCGCGCCGCCGGACAGGGACACGCCCGCGGAGAACAGGGCGAACAGCGGTACCGCGAAGCCGGCCGAGAGCGGGCGGACCAGATGCTCGATGTGCTCGCCGGGGGAGTGGGCCTCGCCCTCGCGCCGGGTGCAGCGCAGCATCAGGCCCATCGCGACGCCGGCGATGGTGGCATGCACCCCGCTGTTCTCCATCAGGGCCCAGATGACCAGGGCGAGCGGGACATAGACGTACCAGCCCCGGACGCCCTTGCGCAGCAGCAGGTAGAAGAGCACCAGGCCGGCGACGGAGAGCCCGAGCGCCACGAAGTTGATCGTCGAGGTGAAGAAGACCGCGATGATCAGGATCGCGAAGAGATCGTCGACGACCGCGAGGGTCAGCAGAAAGGCGCGCAGCGCGGCGGGCAGGGACGTGCCGATCACGGCCAGGACGGCGAGGGCGAAGGCGATGTCGGTGGCGGTGGGGACCGCCCAGCCCTGCAGTGAACCGCCGCCGAGACTGCTGACCGCGAAGTAGACGACCGCGGGCGTCACCATGCCGCAGATCGCGGCGATCACGGGGAGCGCGGCGGCCCGTCGGTCGCGCAGCTCACCGGCGACCAGTTCGCGCTTGAGCTCGATGCCGGCCACGAAGAAGAAGATCGCGAGCAGCCCGTTGCCGGCCCAGTGCTGGACGGACAGATCCAGGCCCACTGCGGACGGGCCGAGGTGGAAGTTGCGGACCGCCTCATAGCTGGCGCCGAGGGTGTTTGCCCAGATCAGAGCGGCTACGGCCGCGGCCAGGAGAAGGATGCCGCCGACGGTTTCGGTACGCAGAGCTTCCGCGAGGTAGTTCCGCTCGGGCAGGGACATGCGTCCCAGGAATATGGAGCGGCGGTTGTTGGGCGCACTCACGGGGGTGACCTCCGGCCTTCGGCAGCTGTGTACGGCTGTTGCAGTTGCCGACCAGACTTCCCGGCGCACCCAGAGTTTCTTGGCGTTTCGTTGACGCGGTTCCTACCTTACCGGGTGGGTGCGGGGCGCTGTCCGCTGGCCTCACTTTACGGGCAAAACGACCGCTCGGCCCTCCGGTGAACGGGCCGTGGCCGGTCGCCGGCCCGACGGATCCGGGCGCCGGAGGACGTGCGGCGGAACGGCCTGCCGGGTCGCCGGGTACGACGACGGGGGCGTCCGGCCGCACCGGCCGCACGCCCCCGTCATCCGTTCCGCTCAGTCCTCGCTTGCCGCGCTCGGCAGCTTCGCCTGGATCAGGTCCATGACCGAGGAGTCGGTCAGCGTGGTGACATCACCGAGGTCACGGTTCTCCGCGACATCGCGCAGCAGCCGCCGCATGATCTTGCCGGAGCGGGTCTTGGGCAGCTCCGCCACCGGCATGATCCGCTTGGGCTTGGCGATCGGGCCGAGCTGCTGGGAGACATGGGCGCGCAGCTCCTCGACCAGGCCCTCGTCCTCCGCCGCACCGCCGCGCAGGATGACGAAGGCGCAGATGGCCTGGGTGGTCTGCGGGTCGGTGGCGCCGACGACCGCGGCCTCGGCCACCTTCGGGTGCGAGACCAGCGCCGACTCCACCTCCGTGGTGGAGATGTTGTGGCCGGACACCAGCATCACGTCATCCACCCGGCCGAGCAGCCAGATGTCGCCGTCCGTGTCCTTCTTGGCGCCGTCGCCGGCGAAATACTTGCCCTCGAAGCGGGACCAGTACGTGTCGAGGTAGCGCTGGTCGTCGCCCCAGATCGTGCGGAGCATGGCCGGCCAGGGCTCGGTCAGCACGAGGTAGCCGCCGGCGCCGTCGGGGACCTCACGGGCGTCGTCGTCCACGACGGTCGCGGCGATACCGGGCAGCGGCACCTGGGCCGAGCCGGGCTTGGTCGTCGTGACGCCCGGCAGGGGGCTGAGCATCATCCCGCCGGTCTCGGTCTGCCACCAGGTGTCGACGATCGGCGTCGCATCGGCCCCGATGTGCTTGCGGTACCACATCCATGCCTCGGGGTTGATCGGTTCGCCCACCGACCCCAGGATGCGCAGCGACGACAGATCGAACTTCGCCGGGATGTCATCGCCCCACTTCATGCAGGCACGGATCGCGGTCGGCGCGGTGTAGAGGACCGTCACGCCGTACTTCTGCACGATCTCCCACCAGCGGCCCTGGTGCGGGCTGTCGGGCGTGCCCTCGTAGAGCACCTCGGTGGCGCCGTTGGAGAGCGGGCCGTAGGTGATGTACGAGTGGCCGGTCACCCAGCCGACGTCGGCGGTGCACCAGAAGACGTCGGTCTCCGGCTTGAGGTCGAACACCGCGTGGTGGGTGTACGAGACCTGGGTGAGGTAGCCGCCGGTGGTGTGCAGGATGCCCTTGGGCTTACCCGTCGTGCCGGAGGTGTACAGGATGAACAGCGGGTGCTCGGCGTCGAAGGCCTCGGGCGTGTGCTGGTCGCTCTGCCGCTCGACGAGGTCGTGCCACCACACATCGCGGCCCTCGTGCCAGGCGACGTCCTCCTGGCCCGTGCGGCGAACGACCAGCACGCTGCGGACGTTCTCGGTGCCGGGCCTGGTCAGCGCCTCGTCGACGGCGGGCTTGAGGGCGGACGGCTTGCCGCGGCGGTAGCCGCCGTCGGCAGTGATCACGACGCGGGCGTCGGCGTCGTTGATGCGGGTGGCCAGCGCGTCCGCGGAGAAGCCGCCGAAGACGACGGAGTGCGGGGCGCCCAGACGGGCGCAGGCCAGCATGGAGATGACCGCTTCCGGGATCATCGGTAGATAGATGGCGACCCGGTCGCCGCTGCGCACACCGAGCTCGGTCAGCGCATGGGCGGCCTTGGAGACCTCGCGCTGGAGCTCGGCGTAGGTGATCGTGCGGGTGTCGCCCGGCTCGCCCTCGAAGTGGAGCGCGACCCGGTCGCCCAGGCCGTTCTCCACATGGCGGTCCACGCAGTTGTAGGCGACATTGAGCTTGCCGTCGGCGAACCACTTCGCGAAGGGCGCGTGGGACCAGTCGAGGGTCTGGGTGGGCGCGGTGTCCCACGACAGTCGCTCGGCCTGCTCGGCCCAGAAGCCCAGCCGGTCTGCCGCGGCCTGCTCGTACGCGGCAGCCGTGACGTTGGCGTGCGCGGCCAGATCAGCGGGCGGTGCGAACCGCCGCTCCTCCTTGAGCAGGTTGGCAAGGCTTTCGTTGCTCACAACATCTCCCATTCCCAGGGCGTCCGAAGTGTCCCCAGGTCCTAGCTCATCAGCCCGTGCCTGGCCTGACAAGGGCTGTGGACAATTATTGGTGTAGACCACTGTACGGACGGCCCTTTTCCGGGCTGTCGAGGGGATGTTGCGCAGGTCAGGCCGTCACCGGCACCGGCTCGCCGCGGACGGCGCCGAAACGACCGGTGGCCTCGTCGAGCACGTAGGCCTGGGCCTCGCCGACGTGGAAATACATGCCGTGCAGGGCGAGCGAGCCCTCGGCCACCCGGCGGGCCACGCACGGGTGTGCCCGGAGGTGGTCGAGCTGCTGCATGACGTTGACGAGCGCCAGCCGCTCCTGATCATCATTCACCGGACGCTCGTGCAGGGCGACTTCTCCCCGCCCCAGTCGCCCGATGCGCTGCATACGTGCCAGGCTCGGCCGGCCGTGCCGCAGCCAGCGGGCGAGCGGGGTCGGTTCGGCCTCCTCCGGGGCGGCGGCGCCCAGCAGCGCTCCCATGGCGCCACAACCCGAGTGCCCGCACACCGTGATCGAGCCGACCCGCAGCACCTCCACCGCGTATTCGACCGCCGCCCCGACGGAGTCGCAGGAGGCGTCCGAGCCCGGCGGCGGCATCAGATTGCCGACATTGCGCACGGTGAACAGGTCGCCCGGACCGCTGGAGGTGATCATGCTCGTGACCAGCCGGGAGTCGGCGCAGGTCAAAAACAGCTGGGTGGGCCGCTGGCCCTCGCGCGCCAGCCGGGCCAGCTCCTCGCGGACGAGCGGGGCCGTATGGCGCTGGAAGGCGCTGACCCCGCCCAGGAGTTGGCTGCCGCTGTCCGCCGGCTCCGCCGCCCTGTCCGGGGCGGGCCGGGTGCAGTGGTGGTGGCGCCAGGGCGTCCACGGCCGGCAGGAGTGCGCGCCGGCCGCCTTGGCGGGCGGCCGGCCCGAGCGGCCCCCGAGGGTCACCCGGCCGCCGTGCGCCCGATGGGCGGTGGACCACGACTGCAGCGCCTCGTAGGCGGCATGGTCCATGAACGAGCCGCACAGCTCGACGACGACCTCGGCGTGCGCCGGCACCCGGGCCAGCGCCCGGGTCAGCCGCGGCACCGCCAGAAACGTCAACTGCCCGCTGACGTACACCCGGTAGCCGTCGGGTTCCTCCGTCACCGTGACCCGGGTGCGGGTCAGCCGGCGCAGCGCCAGGAAGACCGCGACGGCGATGCCCGCCGCCACCCCCTGGAGCACACCGAGGAGGATCACACCGCCCAATGTGGCGGCGTACACAGGGAATTCGCGGTGCCGCCGCACATGCCGGATGTGCGCGAAGCTCACCATCTGCACGCCGACGACCATCACCAGCGCGGCGAGCGCCGCCAGCGGGATCGCCTCCAGCGCGGCGGCCAGCAGGCCCGCGCACAGCAGTACCCACACGCCGTGCAGCACGGTGGCGCGCCGGGTGACCGCGCCGGCCCGCACATTGGCCGAGCCGCGCATCGCGCCCCCGGAGACCGGCAGCCCGCCCAGCAGCCCCGAGACGACATTGGCCGCCCCCTGGCCGGCCAGCTCGCGGTTGAGCCGCGCACGCCCCGCCGGCGGGCCGGGGCGCTCGGCCGCCAGCCGGTCGACGGCCAGCGCCGAGAGCATCGATTCCATGCCGGCGACCAGGGTGACAGTCAGGACCGCGGCGGCCAGGGCCGGCACGGATGCGTCCGGCAGCGCGGGCAGCTCGGGCACCCGCCAGGACGGCAGCTCGACGCGCGCCACCGACGTGCCCGCGCTCACCGCCGTCGCCGCGAGCACGGCGGCCAGCGGCGCCGGCAGCACCCGCGCCCACCGCCCGGCGCGGCCCGGGAGGCGCCCCCAGCCGAGGAGTACCGCCACGGTGACGGCGCCGATCAGCAGCGCGACGGCGTGCGGATGCGCCAACTGGCCGGGCAGCGCCGCGGCGTTGTCGAGCGCCGAGCCGTCGGGGCTGCCGCCGAGCACCACATGGAGCTGTCCCACGGCGATGGTGACCCCGATGCCGGCCAGCAGGCCGTGCACGATCGCCGGGCTGACGGCCGATGTCGCCCGGGCCGCGCGCAGCGCCCCCAGGGCGAGTTGGGCGAGACCGGCCAGGACCGTGACGGCGCAGGTGGCGCGCCAGCCGTAGCGCTGGACCAGGTCGGCGGTGACCGCCAGGAGGCCGGTCGCCGCGCCGGTCACCTGGAGCGGGGCGCCACCGAGCAGACCGGCGACGAGACCGCCGGCGACGGCGGCGACCAGGCCGGCCTGGAGCGGGGCGCCGGTGGCCAGGGCGACGCCCAGGGACAGCGGGACGGCGAGCAGGAAGACCACGACCGAGGCGGAGATGTCCCGCCGCCAGACGGCGGGGCCGGCCCGCTCCGTACGGGAGGTGGGCTCGGCCGCCGCCCGGGGCCCGGGAGGGATCTCGGGGTGGTGCTGGGTGCGCGGCGGCTGCGGCGGCGACTTCTCCATCTGCGACATTCCCGTCTCCTCCGGGGCGACGCGGTCGCGCGGGGCGCGATCGTGGGGCGGCGGTGTACTGCGGCGGGACGCGAGCCGGCCGGCGGCCGTCGCTGTGGAGTGACGGTCCGGTGACTCTCAAGCATCGGTAAATGAACCGTAATGGCAGGTAAAGGTCAGGAGAAGACTTTGCGGGCAAACGCCGCAATCCTTCCCTCCATCAGGTGAATATGATGACTAATCACTTGCACCTTTAGTGCCTTTTCTTGGTGTATGGAAGCTTGCACGCAATTATCCGATTAATCACTCGGAAGGTGCGCACAGGCACCGGGAATGGGGTGGCCGATGACGGCCGCAGCAAGGGTGACGGCGTCAAAAGTCACGGCATCCATAGCGACGCTGGTCGCGCTGGCGGCGATGGCCGGCTGCTCCGTGGCGATACAGAACGGGCCGCCCCAGGGGACCAGGAAGGGGCGGGCGGTGCCCAAGGCGCCCACCCGGACGCTCCGGCTGATCGGCGACGGCTCCACGGCGTACACCGGCGCACAGCCCCACCAGCCCAGGCCGCGCCGGCTCCCCCCGGGGAAGCGCCCCCCGCAGTTCGTGGTGTTCTCCTGGGACGGTGCCGGCGAGGACGGCCAGAAGCTGTTCTCGCACTTCCGGGCGGTCGGCAAGAAGTACGGCGCGGCCATGACCTACTTCCTCAGCGGCGTCTACATGCTCCCCGCCGACCGCAGGGAGCTGTACGAGCCGCCCCGGCACAAGGCCGGCACCTCGGACATCGGCTTCAACGACATCCAGGGCGTCAGGAACACCGTGTCCCAGATGCGCGCCGCCTGGCTGGAGGGCAATGAGATCGGCACCCACTTCAACGGCCACTTCTGCGGCCCGCACGGCGGTGTCGGCACCTGGTCGCCGGACGAGTGGATCAGCGAGATCGAGCAGGCCGAGGCGTTCGTGCAGCACTGGAAGACCAACGCGGGCCTGGCCGCCGAACCGCCGCTGCCGTTCGACTACTCCCGGGAGCTGGTCGGCGGCCGCGCTCCCTGCCTGGAGGGGCAGCGCAACCTGATCCCCGCGGCCAAGGAGATGGGTTTTCGCTACGACGCCAGCTCGGTGGGCGGCCGGCAGACCTGGCCACGGCGGATCGACGGTATCTGGGACTTCCCGCTCCAGGAGATCCCGTTCCCTGGGCGGGGCCTCGAGACGCTCTCGATGGACTACAACTTCCTCGCCAATCAGTCCGGCACCACGGAGGGCAACCCGCAGAGGCACGCCGCATGGGGCCGGCAGATGCGTGACGGCCTCCTTGCGGCTTTCGACCGCGCCTACCGCGGCAACCGCGCCCCGCTGTTCGTCGGCAACCACTTCGAGTCCTGGAACGGCGGCACGTACATGAAGGCCGTGGAGCAGGCCAT
The DNA here is from genome assembly GCF_036227565.1 of Streptomyces sp. NBC_01454. Taxonomy (NCBI): domain Bacteria; kingdom Bacillati; phylum Actinomycetota; class Actinomycetes; order Kitasatosporales; family Streptomycetaceae; genus Streptomyces; species Streptomyces sp. NBC_01454. Next base: position 3,640,406 of record NZ_CP109460.1, on the reverse strand, counting down.
CAAGGAGATCTGCCCCCGTCAGGGAGTCCGGTGCGTCAGCTTCAAGCAGCTCACCGACTGGCTGGACGTCCAGGATCCGGAGGTGCTGGCGAAGCTGCGGGCGCTGCCGGTGGGCCGGGCGCCGGGCGGAGGGTGGGCGGCGTACCTCTCCAGTGGTTCCCCGGGGCCGTCCGCACCGGCTCCGTCCGTACCGACCAGCAAACCGGCCGAGCCGCCCGCGCCCGCCCACGCCGCCTGGCAGGTCAGGCGGGCTGTGGGGTAGCCGCCCCCTCGAAGAGCACGAAGGAGGGGTCGACCTGGGCCGCCAGATCGACCCCGGTCTTCGCATTGCCCCAGCTCTCCGCGTTCTTCAGGTGGAAGTGCACCATCTGGCGCGTATAGCGCTCCCAGTCCCGGTCCCCGTAGGCGGCGTCGGCCGTGTCGTGCAGCGTCCGCAGGGCGGCGCGGTTGGCCTCTTCCAGGCGGGCGAAGCGGGCCGGGCGGCCCTTCTCCATGGCGCGTACCCAGTCGGAGTGGCCGACGGTCACCAGCAGGTCGTCGCCCACCTCGTCGCGCAGGAACGCCAGATCCTCGGGGCCCTGCACCTTGTTTCCCACGACCTTCAGGGGGACGCCGAAGTCCCGGGCGTACTCGCTGTACTGGCGGTAGACGGCGACGCCCTTCCGGGTCGGCTCGGCGACCAGGAAGGTCATGTCGAAGCGGGTGAACATCCCGGAGGCGAAGGAGTCGGAGCCGGCCGTCATGTCGACGACGACGTACTCCTCGCGCCCGTCCACCAGGTGGTTCAGGCACAGCTCCACCGCGCCGACCTTGGAGTGGTAGCAGGCCACGCCCAGATCGGACTCGGTGAACGGGCCCGTCGCCATCAGCCGGACGGCGCTGTCGTCGAGCTCCACCGGCCTGGCGCACGCGTCGTAGACGGGGTTGGACCCACCCACCCGCAGCAGCCGCGAGCCCTCACCGGGCGGGGTGGTCTTGATCATGGATTCGGAGGACGGGATCCGGGGGTTGCTGCCGCGCAAGTAGTCCTTGATCAGTGGGAGATGGGCGCCCATCGCGGGCAGCGCGGCGGCCTCCGTCTCGTCGAGTCCGAGGGCGGCGCCCAGATGCTGGTTGATGTCGGCGTCCACCGCGATCACGGGGACCCGGGCGGCGGCGAGATGCCGGATGAACAGGGAGGACAGCGTGGTCTTGCCACTGCCGCCCTTGCCTACGAAAGCGATCTTCATGTTCACCAAGGGTAATCTTGGCATGGCCCTGAGTGAGAGCGCCGCGTGAGGAAGACCACTCCTTCGAGGGGTATGGCCAGGTGGTGCGTAGGGTCGTGGTCATGGCTGGAATCTCCCGGGGGACCTCCCCCGCACCTCCCCGAGCGAGCGATGATCCGCTCGTGACCCTGGCCTCGCTCCCGGGAGTCGCCGACTCCGTGGAATCGGTGCGCAAGGGCGTGGACCGCGTCTACGGGCACCGGGTCATGCGACGCCGCAGCAACGAGGTCGCCTCCGAGGCGGCGCTGCGCGGAGCGCGCGGTTCCGCGGCTCTTTCGGGGGCCGACTGGGCGCTCGAAGAGGTCCGGCGCCGCACCGACTTCGGCGTCGAGGGCGAGCCGCGGACGGTCGGCGCGGCCCTGCGGCTGACGGCCGAGTCCGGCCAGCTGCTCAGCGTGTGGCGGCAGTCCCCCCTGCGGGTGCTGGCGCGGCTCCATCTGGTGGCGGCCGGCGGCGAGTCGGCGGACGAGACGGTGGGACGGCCCCGGCTGGCCGGCGAACCGGTCGACGAGCCGCTCGTCGAGCTGGCGCTGCCGGACGCCGACGAGGTCGCCGGGCGGCTCGACGGGCTGGCGCGGATGCTGCTCGCGGGCACCCGGGCGCCTGCCCTGGTGACCGCGGCGGTCGTGCACGGCGAGCTGCTCGCGCTGCGGCCGTTCGTCTCCTGCAACGGGCTGGTCGCGCGGGCCGCCGAGCGGATCGTGCTGGTCGGGAGCGGGCTGGACCCGAAGTCGATCTGTCCCGCCGAGGTCGGGCACGCCGAACTGGGCCGCGCGGCGTATGTCGCCGCCCTGGAGGGCTACGTCTCGGGCACCCCGGAGGGCGTCGCGGCGTGGATCGCGCACTGCGGACGTGCGGTGGAACTCGGCGTCCGGGAGAGCACCGCGGTCTGTGAGGCGCTGCAGCGCGGCGCGGCATAACGCCAGCGGGCGGAAAGCCCGGCGCGGTACCCGGGAATTCCGGAAGTATTGCTTCATTCGCCCCTGAACAGGGTTGCGGCGGTACCAATGGGTGGTACCGCCGCTGGCATGTCCGCCGGGTTACCAGTGCGTGCTCGAAAATGTGCCCATCAGGTCGGAATCTTTGTCCGGTTACCTGGTGCGGCTGGCCCGTAATCGACGGGTCGGCGTCGCGTGGGTGCCTGGCTTTCATGCATCGGTCCGTGGGCCACTTCCTGCGTTAAAGGTGTTCCTCTCGGATGTCCTTGGTCTCGCGGGCCGTTAAGTCCTTTGTACTCCTCGGGTGAGTCAAGCGGAACCCTGCTTCGCAGATCTTTACGTTTGACGTCAAACGCGGTCGGCGCCGGCCAGCGGACCACGGGCAATAGAGCTGAGGCGGGGCTTTGTGGTTTTCCGGCGGCTCGTGTACCAGACAAGCGTCGCGGTGGCGACGGCCGCGCCCGCCGCGGCCATGACGGCGAGCGCCGGCCGGGAGGGCATCGACAGCGTGGGCAGTCGCTGCTTGAGCGGGACCGGGCGGTTGAAGGAGAGAACCGGCCAACCGCGCGCGGCCGCCTCGCGGCGCAGCGCCCGGTCCGGATTGACCGCACACGGGTGACCCACCGCCGAGAGCATCGGGACATCGGTTGCCGAATCGCTGTACGCATAACAGCGCGCGAGGTCGTAGCCCTCGGATTCGGCGAGTTCCCGGACGGCCTCCGCCTTGGTCGGGCCATAGGCGTAGTACTCCACCTCGCCGGTGAAGCGGCCGTCCTCGCCGACGACCATGCGGGTGGCCACCACCCGGTCCGCGCCCAGGAGTTCACCGATCGGTTCGACGACCTCGGCGCCCGAGGTGGACACGATCACGACATCCCGGCCCGCGGCGTGATGCTCCTCGATGAGCGAGGCCGCCTCGTCGTAAATGATGGGGTCGATCAGATCGTGCAGCGTCTCGGCGACGATCTCCCGCACCTGTGCCACGTCCCAGCCGCGGCACAGTGAGGAGAGATACTCCCGCATTCGCTCCATCTGATCGTGGTCGGCGCCGCCCGCCAGGAACACGAACTGGGCGTACGCGGTGCGTAGTACGGCCCGCCGATTGATCAGGCCGCCTTGGTAGAACGACTTGCTGAAGGTCAGCGTGCTCGACTTTGCAATGACGGTCTTGTCCAGGTCGAAGAACGCGGCAGTACGGGGACTCGAGTGAGGCACGGAGTGGTTTTCCACGGGGCGAGCATAGGCGCCCACCATTCGGCGTAAGGTGTGGCGCGTGGGTTTGCCTGAGAAGGCTCTCGGGTACACCATGGAAGTCACGGATCGTTCGCGACCGTGCTAACCCGGTCCGGCTCCTCCCCCCCGAGTCGGCCGTGGGGACGACCCCCGCTCTCCCCCCCGGCGGGGGTCGTCGCATGTCCGGACGCATTTCCCGTCATCGGACGCAGATCCGCTTCTCTCCCTGCTCATGCGGCGACCGGGGTCACGACGCTCACGATCCATTACTCACCGTAGTTGCCGGGATGCTCTGCGGAACGCCCTCTTGACCCCCGGAAGCAGCCGTTCCTCGCCGGAATAGGTGACAGGGATATACACAGCCGTGGCGTTGTCCACAGATTTTCTTCAAGATCCACAAGATTTTCCCGATCGCTGCACCGTGAAAGTCCGCGAGTTCGCGGATGTGCGAGCTGCGTAGCGATAGGGGGACGGAACGTGGCCGGATTCATGTCATCGGAACGGCTGGCGGGAAGCGGTGGGGAGCACAGCGGGCCGCTGATCGTCACCGAGGACGAAAAACTCCTCGACGATCTTGTGCGGCTGTGTGCGGCGGCCGGCGCACTGCCCGAGGTGGCGCACGGGCTGCCGGCCCGCAGAGGGGAGTGGGAGGCACCGCCCCTGGTGATCGTCGGCGCGGACTGCGCCCGCCGGTTACGCGGCGCCGGACGCCGGGCGGGCGTCCTGCTGGCGGGCCGCGACGCGGACGATCCGGACCTGTGGCGCCAAGCCGTCGCTCTCGGGGCGGAGCGCGTACTCGCACTGCCCGACGGCGAGCGCTGGCTGGTGGACCGGATCGCCGACGCCGTCGAGGGCGTCGGGCCGCCCGCTCTGACCGTCGGCGTCATCGGCGGCCGCGGTGGCGCCGGAGCGAGCACCCTGGCCGGTGCGTTGGCACTCACCGCGGCCCGGACGGGCCGGCGCACCCTGCTCGTCGACGGCGATCCACTGGGCGGCGGGCTGGACGTCCTGCTGGGCGGAGAGAAGGAAAAGGGCCTGCGCTGGCCCGCCTTCGCCGAATCGCGCGGGCGGGTGGCCTGCGGCGCCCTGGCCGAGTCGCTGCCGCGGCTGCACTCGCTGCGGGTCCTCAGCTGGGACCGGGACTCCGATGTCGTCATCCCGCCGCCGGCCATGCGCGCGGTCATGGCGGCGGCGCGGCGGCGCGGCGGGGTCGTGGTGGTGGACCTGCCGCGCAGGGTCGACGAGGCGGCGGCAGAGGCCCTGTCCCAGGTGGACCTGGGACTGCTGCTCGTCCCTACGGAGCTGCGCGCGGTCGCGGCCGCCCAGCGGGTGGCCCTCGGTGTGCAGCAGGTGCTCGGCGATCTGCGGGTGGTGGCTTGTGAAACCCCCGGACGCCATGGGCACGCCCTGCCGCCGGACGAGATCGCCGGCCTGATGGGGCTTCCGCTGGCCGGTGAAGTGCCGTGGGAGGCGGGGCTGTCGGCGGAGCTCGCCCGCGGGGTGCCGCCGGGGGCGCAGCCGCGCGGTCCGCTGGCGCGGTTCTGTGCGGGGTTCTGGGAGCGGGTGGCGGAGAGCGGGGACGGCGGTGGGCCGGGCGCCGGTGCGGGGCCGGAGCGGGAGCAGGCGCCCTGCCGGGGCGGAGGCCGGACATGAGCCGGGACCTGCTGGAGGCGGTGCGCCGACGGCTCGCCGAGGACGGGGCGGATCCGACGCCGGCGCGGGTGGCGTTGGCGCTGCGCGAGCAGGGGCGGCTCCTGGGGGACGCCGAGGTGCTGGGCGTGGTGGCCGTGCTGCGCTCGGAGATGGTGGGCAGCGGCCCGCTGGAGCCGCTTCTGGCCGCGCCCGATGTCACGGACGTCCTGGTCACGGCGCCGGACGAGGTGTGGGTCGACCGCGGCGGCGGACTGGAGCGCACGGACGTCCGCTTCCGGGACGCAGCGCAGGTGCGCAGACTCGCCCAGCGGCTGGCGGCGGTGGCGGGCCGGCGGCTGGACGATGCCCGGCCATGGGTGGATGCCCGGCTGCCGGACGGCACCCGGCTGCACGCCGTGCTGCCCCCGGTGGCGGTCGCCGGGACCTGTCTGTCGCTGCGGGTACTGCGACCACGGGCCTTCGGCCTCGCGGAGCTGGTGGCGGCCGGCACGGTCCCGCCGGGCGGCGACCGGCTGCTCCGCGCGCTCCTGGCGGCCCGGCTGTCCTTTCTGATCAGCGGCGGTACGGGCGCGGGCAAGACCACCTTGCTCAGCACCCTCCTCGGCCTGGTCGGCCCGGACGAACGGATCGTCCTGGCCGAGGACTCGGCGGAGCTGCGTCCGGACCACCCCCATGTGGTGCGGCTGGAGACCCGGCCCGCCAATCAGGAGGGCGTCGGCCGCGTGACGCTGCGGGACCTCGTACGGCAGGCGCTGCGGATGCGCCCGGACCGGCTGGTGGTCGGCGAGGTACGCGGCCCCGAGGTCACGGACTGCTGGCGGCCCTCAACACGGGGCACGAGGGAGGCTGCGGCACGGTCCATGCCAACGCCGCATCCGACGTCCCGGCGCGTCTGGAGGCCCTCGGCTCGACCGCGGGTCTGGACCGCGCCGCGCTGCACAGCCAGCTGGCGGCCGCGGTCTCCGTCGTCCTGCATCTCGTACGCGACCGGAACGGCCGGCGCCGGATCGCCGAAATCCATGTCCTGGAGCGGGACCGCGACGGCTTCGTGGTGACCGTACCGGCCGCCGTCCGGAGCCCCGCCGGCTTCCAGGAGGCGGCCGGCTGGGGGCGGTTGACGTGGTTGTGCGAGCGGGGCGGGGGCGGGCTCCGGTGAGCGCGGCCGGCGGGGCGGCGCTGATGGCCGCGGCGCTCTGCGCGGGAGCCGCGGGCCGGCTGGCACGGGGCCGGCCGGACGACGTACGACGGCGGGCCCGGGCGCTGTTCGGGTCCCCTGGAGAGAGGGATGCGGCAGTGGGGTGGCGGGCCCGGCTGCGGGGCCAGGGGGTGCGGACGTGGTGCGAACAGCGGGTGGTCGAGGGTGATGCGGGGCGGCGATGGCGTTTGGGGCCCCTGGGGGACGTCGGGCGGGAGCTGTGGTGTCTGCCGGCCGGGCTGGTGCTGGGGGTGCTGGGCGGGTCCGTGCTTCCGCCGGTGGCTTCCGTGGCGGCGGCGTTCCTCGTCCGGCGGTGGCTGGTCGCCCGCGGAGCGGTGCGGGCGCGCGACCGGCGGGCTGCCGCGGTGATCACGCTGTGCACGGCGGTGGCGGGGGAGTTGCGGGCCGGGCGGCAGCCCGCCCAGGCCCTGCTCGCCGCGGGCGCGCCGGGGCTGGGAGCGGCGGGCTCGGGGGTGACCGCGGCAGCGCGGTACGGCGGGGATGTCCCCCAGGCGTTGCGTGCGGCGGGGCGACTGCCGGGGGCCGAGGGGCTGATCGGCATGGCCGCGTGCTGGCAGGTGGCGGTGGAGGGCGGCGCGGGACTGGCCTGCGGGCTGGAGCGGATCGCGTCCGGTCTCCGTGCCCAGCGCGAGCAACGCGACGAACTGCGGGCCCAGTTGGCGGGCCCCCGGGCCACCGCGCTGATGCTCGCCCTGCTGCCCGGCGGCGGGCTCCTGATGGGCAGCGCACTCGGCGCCGACCCGCTGAGGGTGCTGCTGCACACCCCTGCCGGGTGGGGCTGTCTGGTGATCGGCGGCCTCCTGGAATGGGGCGGAGTGGTCTGGACGGCCCGGATCGTCGCGGCCGCGGAAGGTACTTGAGGAGGGGGAGGAGATGAGCGCAGAAGTTGTCCACAGGCTGGGGATGACGGTTGCGGCAGTGACGGCGATGCTCTGCGCCGCGGCACTGCTGCGGGAGACACGCCGTGGGCGGGCCGTGAGGCGACGGGTCTCGGCGGTCTGGGCGGTCACCCGTCCCGACCGATACGGGGCGGACGGACCCCGGCCCGGTGCGCCGACCCGTCCCCCGTGGCGCAGCCGGGCCGCGACGGTGAAGGGCGCGGCCCACGGCCGGCTGAGCGAGTGGGCCGGACCTGCGGGAGCGGCCGTCCTGATGTTCATCCTCGTCGGTGGCGCGAGCGGAGTCCTGGCAGGGCTCGCCGTGGGCTGGGGAGCGCACCGCGCGCTGACCCGCCAACGAGGTGCGGAGTCGGCGCGGTTGGCAGCAGCGGAGGTGCGGGCGGCACTGGCGCCGGCCGGCGATCTGCTGGCGGCCTGCCTCGCGGCGGGAGCCGGGCCGCGGGAATCGGCCGAGGCGGTGGGCCGGTCGCTCGACGGGCCGGTGGCGGAGCGGCTGCGGCAGGTGGCGGCGGAACTGCGCCTGGGCGGTGAACCGGCGGCCGTATGGCCGCGGCTGGCCGAACTCCCCGGTGCGGAAGGGCTGGCGCGCTCTATGGAGCGGGCCGGGATATCCGGGGTGCCGGCCGTCGAGTCGGCCTCCCGGACCGCCGCCGAACTCCGTGCGGAACAGGCCCGGTCGGCCCTCGCCCGGGCCCGGCGGGCCGGGGTGCTGGTCACCGTGCCGCTGTCGGCGTGCTTCCTGCCGGCGTTCCTGGTGCTCGGAGTGACGCCGGTACTGATCGGGCTGGCGAGTGGGCTGCTGGGGCGTAACTGAGCGGACGGTGTGGCGAGTGCGAAGGAGGACGTGACCGGGCCGGGCCGGGTCCGGCGACGAGCGCGGATGCGGCCGCAGCAGGAGGCGCCGTTCCACTGGCTGGGCCGCAGGCGAACGCCTCCTCAACAGGTCAACAGGTCAACAGCTCATCGGCAGGCGACAGGCCATCAGCAGGCGACAACGGCTCAGCAGAAGACATTCATCAGCAGACGACGTCCCAAGGGGGATGGACATGGTGCGCAGTGGAGTGGTCCGGAGCGGAATGGCCGGGTGTGGAGTGGCCCGGAGCGGAGTGGTCGGGAGCGGAGTGGTCCGACGGTGGTGGGCGCGGTTGCGCACGATCGGGGCCGATGACCGGGGGATGACCACGGCCGAGTACGCCGTGGGGACGCTCGCGGCGTGTGCCCTGGCGGCGGTGCTCTACAAGGTCGTGACGAGTGGACCGGTGCAGGCGCTGCTGCGGTCGGTGATCGAGCGGGCGATCAATGTCCAGTTCTGAGGGCAGCGCCCCGCGCCCCCGGGCTCGGGGCGCCCCGCCGAGGACCCGCGACGCCGGATTCGTGACGGCGGAGACCGCGGTGGTCCTCCCCGTGCTGGTCGCCGTGGTGGCGGCGCTGATCTGGGGACTGATGGCGGCCTGCGCCCGAATCGAGTGCGTGGACGCGGCACGGGCCGGGGCCCGCGCCGCGGCGCGATCGGAACCACCGTCGGCGGTGATCTCGGCGGCGCGGGGCGCGGCCCCTCGGGGCGCGCGCGTGGTGCTGGCGGGGGAGGGCGATCTGGTGCGCGTACGGGTCGAGGCCCAGCTGCCCGGTGTGGCGCGGCTGACGGTGCGGGTCCGAGGGGAGGCGGTGGCTCTTGCGGAGGAAACGGTGCGGTGACGAGGGCTCGGCGACGGTCTGGACGGTTGTCGCGGCGGCGGCGCTGTGTGCGGTCTTCGTCGCCCTGATGGGAGTGGGCCAGGCCGTCGCGGCGCGACACCGGGCAGGCGGCGCCGCGGACCTGGCGGCGCTGGCCGCAGCGGATCGGGCCCTGCAGGGACCGGCTGTTGCCTGCGCGGCGGCGCGCCGGGTCGCGGCGGCGCAGCACGCCCTCCTGGTGCGCTGCGCGGTGGACGGCCAGATCGCCGATGTCTCAGCCGAGGCGGGCAGTCCCCCGCTCACCTCCCGGGTACGTGCCCGGGCCGGCCCGGCGGGGCAACCGCCCGCGGGGCGGGCCGGGGGAGGGCATCCCGCGGGTCCGGATGCCGCGGCCGGTGTCCCCACGGCGCTCGCGGGCCGCCCACAGCCTGCTGCGGGCCGCCCACAGCGCGCCGCACGACACCCTCAACGCCGCCTACGACCCCCGCTGGGTCTCCCGCGACCCCTGCCAGCCCTCCTGCACCCCCTGCAACGCCCGCCGCGCTTCCTGCGGCACCCCCTACGCCCCCTTCGGCGCCCCGCGCAGCAGTTCGCCCAGCAGCCGAACGGCTCCCCGTTTGTGGAGCGGGTCATTGCCGTTGCCGCACTTGGGGGACTGGATGCAGGAAGGGCAGCCGGCCTCGCATTCGCAGGCGGCGATGGCGTCACGGGTAGCGGTGAGCCAGTCGGCGGCTGTGTGGAAGGCGCGCTCGGCGAATCCGGCGCCGCCCGGGTGGCCGTCGTAGACGAAGACGGTCGGCAGCAGGGTGTCCGGGTGCAGCGGCACGGAGACACCGCCGATGTCCCAGCGGTCGCACGTGGCGAAGAGCGGCAGCATGCCGATGGAGGCGTGTTCCGCGGCGTGCAGGGCGCCGCCCAGCTGCTCGGGATTGACGCGGGCGGCGTCGAGCTGGTCCTCGGTGACCGTCCACCACACCGCACGGGTGCGCAGCGTACGGGGCGGCAGATCGAGCTTGGTCTCGCCCAGCACCTCGCCGGTGATCAGTTTCCGGCGCAGAAAGGAGACGACCTGATTGGTGACCTCGACGGAGCCGAAGCACAGCCGGGCATCGCCCCAGGGAATCTCGGTGTCGGTCTCCAGGACGGAGATGGCGGTGGTGTCGCGGGCGGTCGTGGAATAGGGCGGGTTGGCCTCCTCGACGAGCGCCACATCGTCGTCCAGGTCGAGCTGTTGGACGACATAGCTGCGCCCCTGGTGGAGGTGGACCGCGCCGTCGTGGACGGTGGTGTGCGCGGCGGCGGCATCCACGGTGCCCAGCAGCCGCCCGGTGCCGGCCTCCACGACCTGCACCGGCGAGCCGCCCTGACCGCGGATGTCGGCGAGGTCGGCGGCCCGCTCGCGGCGCGTCCAGTGCCAGGCCCGGGCGCGCCGGCGCAGCAGACCCGCGGCCTCCAGTTGGGGCATCAGCCCGGCGGCCGCGGTGCCGAAGAGAGCGAAGTCGCCTTCGGTGAGCGGGATTTCGGAGGCGGCTGCGCACAGGTGCGGGGCGAGCACGTACGGGTTGTCGGGATCGAGGACGGTGCTCTCCACGGGCTGGTCGAAGAGCGCCTCGGGATGGTGGACCAGGTAGGTGTCCAGCGGGTCGTCGCGGGCCACGAGCACGGCGAGCGCGCCCTGTCCGGAGCGGCCCGCCCGCCCGGCCTGCTGCCACAGCGAGGCCCGGGTCCCCGGGTAGCCGGCGATGACCACGGCGTCCAGTCCGGAGACGTCCACGCCCAGTTCGAGCGCGGTGGTGGCGGCCAGTCCGAGCAGATCGCCGTTGTGCAGCGCGCGTTCCAGGGCGCGGCGCTCCTCGGGCAGGTAGCCGCCCCGGTACGCGGCGACCCGTCCGGGCAGCGAACGGTCCACCTCCGCGAGCCGCTCCTGCGCGATCAGGGCGATCAGCTCGGCGCCGCGCCGGGAGCGGACGAACGCGACGGTACGCACGCCCTGGACGGCGAGATCGGTGAGCAGGTCCGCGGTCTCGGCGGTGGCGGTGCGGCGGACCGGGGCGCCCTGCTCGCCGTGCAGTTCGGTCAGCGGCGGCTCCCACAACGCGAAGACCAACTCGCCGCGCGGCGAGGTGTCCTGCGTGATTTCCACCACGGGCAGACCGGTGAGCCGGGTCGCGGCCGGCCCGGGCTCGGCGGCGGTCGCGGAGGCCAGCAGGAACACCGGATCGGAGCCGTAGCGGGCGCAGAGCCGGCGCAGCCGGCGGACGATCTGTGCGACATGCGAGCCGAAGACGCCGCGGTAGCTGTGGCATTCGTCGATGACGACATAGCGCAGCGCGCGCAGGAAGGAGGACCAGCGCGGGTGCGACGGCAGGATGCCGCTGTGCAGCATGTCGGGGTTGGTCAGCACGTAGTTGGCGTACTGGCGGACCCATTCGCGCTCCTCGACGGGGGTGTCACCGTCGTAGACCGCGGGCCGGACGGCCGTGCCCAGCGGGGTGGCCAGATCGCGTACGGCGCGCCGCTGATCAGCCGCCAGCGCCTTCGTGGGGGCCAGATACAGAGCCGTGGCCCCCCTCCCGTTCGGGGCCTCCGAACCGTCCAGGAGCGTGGAGAGGACCGGCGCGAGATACGCCAGCGACTTCCCCGACGCGGTCCCGGTGGCGACGACGACCGACTCGCCGCGCACCGCGTGTTCGGATGTCCGTGCCTGGTGGGCCCAGGGACGATCGATTCCGGCCGAGCGGATGGCGTCGATCACTTCCGGCCGGATCTGTTCGGGCCAGTCGGCATGGCTGCCGATGCGCGGGGGCAAGTGCTCCGTATGAGTGATGCGCGCAGCGCGGGTCGCGCCCCGGGCGAGACGTTCGAGAATCATGCCTGGGGAAGGGCGCGCGCCCGCATCCGGCGGGAGTGGATTGGAGGCCATCGGCACCGAGTGTGTCACCGGAGTGACGGACAATGCTCAAAGGGCGTCGTGCACGCCTGCCGGTAAGTGATTGAATGCCATCGCGGCTGCCAGATCCGCCCCTACCGTCGGTGGGGAGGCCCCAGGGGGGCGACCGCTCGATAGCAAGGTGCTGGAGGATCCGTGGACCTGTCCCTGTCGACCCGGACCGTTGGCGACCGTACGGTCGTCGAGGTCGGTGGCGAGATTGATGTATACACCGCGCCCAAGCTGCGTGAGCAGCTGGTCGAGCTTGTGAACGACGGAAGCTACCACCTCGTGGTGGACATGGAACGTGTCGACTTCCTGGACTCCACTGGGCTCGGCGTGCTGGTCGGCGGACTCAAGCGGGTGCGTGCCCATGAGGGCTCGCTGCGCCTGGTCTGCAACCAGGAGCGCATTCTCAAGATCTTCCGTATCACCGGTCTGACCAAGGTGTTCCCGATTCACACCTCGGTCGAGGAAGCCGTCTCCGCTACCGACTGACGGTTTCACCGGACCCCCGCGCCCTCAGGCGCGGGGGGAGGAAGCAGTGGGGGGTACCGGACGTCGTGTCCGGCCCCCTGCGTCGCACGCCCGCATAACGAGGGGGATGGCATGGCCACCGTCGAACTTCGATTCAGCGCCCTTCCCGAGCATGTCCGCACCGCGCGTCTGGTCGCGGCTGCCGTGGCACGGCGCGCCGGGGTGGACGAGGCCGTGCTGGACGAGGTGCGGCTCGCCGTCGGCGAGGCGTGCAGCCGCGCCGTGGGGCTGCACGAGAGCCACGACATCAACTCGCCGGTGCGGGTCCTGCTGATCGAGGACGAGAAGAAGTTCTCGATCGAGGTGGGCGACGGAGTGAACGGCGACTCCGGCGCGCACGAAACCGGTGGGGCTCAGGGTGCCGCGGAGAGCGACGCCGAGGGCGAGGACGAGATGGGCCTCGCGGTCATCAGCGGGCTGGTCGACGACGTCGAGGTCACCGCCGGCAAGGAAGGCGGAATGATCCGCATGACCTGGCCCACGACGACAGCGGTCCTGCCGCAGGGCGGCTAGCACCGCCGTGGCGGACCCGCACCGGCCCGCAGCGCCGGAGTCGCCTGGAGCGCTGCGGACGGCCTTCAGAGCCGTCCGGCGGGCCGCCTTCTTCCCGAGCCCGCGAGCGCGCAGCAGAGGCCGTCACGGCTGCCACCCACTTCTGCGCCCCGGGCCGGGCTGACTGATCGTGCCCGTGCCCGTGCCCGTGCCCGTACTCCGCACGCCGCGGCCCAAGTGCCTCGTCAGGTGCCTCCTGCCGTCCCACGAGCGGGCCCCCGCGCACCACGGGCGACTGGCCCCGTCCCGACCGCGGTACGAGCCCCCATGCAGCCCCGACACGCTCTGAGCCCCGGCCCCGGCCCCGGCCCTCGCCCCTTGCCGCGGCCCAGGTTCTCTCCCCGGCCACAGGGCCCGGCCGTCGCCCTGCGGGCCGCACGCCCCGCCGTCATGAGCCCGCTCACCCTCCCGAGGGCAGCCCGCGGTCATGAGCCCACCACCCTCCTGGGCCCACCACCCTCCTGGGCCCACCACCCTCCTGGGCCCACCACCCTCATGAGCCCACCACCCTCCTGGGCCCGCCCCCTCGCCAGGCGTCACGCCGTCCTCATGCGATGCGATCCGGACTTGATCTGATGTTCCTTCACCGGCTGCCGGGAGGCGGTGGGCGCGTGGGTGGGCCACCCGTTCAGCCGTAGACGGGCGGATCAATTCTCTCCGGTGTCACGCCGGCCTCCCTCGGCCCGGGTTCCCGGGCGGCATCCTTGAGCAGCGGCGATCAGTACACAGGGCATGAATGATCAGTACGACAGAGAGATCATCGGGCGGCGGTCAGTGAATTCACCGCATTCCTTCGTCCGGGCGAATTCTGAGCGGCGTCGACCTTTTGATCTTCGCCGCTACCGGCGAATTCCCTTTGACGCGCACTGTTTTGATCAACCGTGGCTCCCTACAATCCGTCCACATCTTGCTCAGGACGCCTGAGCGTGCTTCCGCGCGCCCATGTGCCAAACGTCAAGGAGGACGAATGGCGGGGCCTTACACCCCTCAGTTGCTTGACACCCCCACTTTTCTGGCCGGGCCGTCTCTTACGACGGGCAACCGCGGCATCGTGCTGGCGATCGCCGTGGTCGCCCTGGCGGCACTGGCTGTCGCGGCGGTACTGGTCCGCCAAGTGCTCGCGGCCGGTGAGGGAACCGACAGTATGAAGAAGATCGCGGCGGCCGTGCAGGAAGGCGCAAATGCCTACCTGGCGCGCCAGTTGCGGACCCTCGGCGTATTCGCCGTCGTGGTGTTCTTCCTGCTCATGCTGCTTCCCGCGGACAATTGGACGCAGCGCGCCGGACGCAGCGCCTTCTTCTTGATCGGCGCCGGATTCTCGGCGGCCACCGGCTATATCGGCATGTGGCTCGCGGTGCGCAGCAATGTGCGCGTGGCCGCGGCCGCCCGGGAAGCCACTCCGGGTGAGGGGGACAACGGGAAAAAGGATCTTACGGCCGTCTCCCACAAGGCGATGAAGATCGCATTCCGTACCGGTGGCGTCGTCGGCATGTTCACCGTGGGGCTGGGCCTGCTCGGCGCGTCGTGCGTGGTGCTCGTCTACGCGGTCGACGCGCCCAAGGTGCTGGAGGGCTTCGGTCTCGGCGCCGCGCTGATCGCGATGTTCATGAGGGTCGGCGGCGGCATCTTCACCAAGGCCGCGGACGTCGGCGCGGACCTCGTCGGCAAGGTCGAGCAGGGCATCCCCGAGGACGACCCACGCAACGCCGCGACCATCGCGGACAACGTGGGCGACAACGTCGGTGACTGCGCCGGTATGGCCGCCGACCTCTTCGAGTCGTACGCGGTGACCCTCGTCGCCGCCCTCATCCTGGGCATGGCCGCCTTCGGTGACGCCGGGCTCGCCTTCCCGCTGCTGGTCCCGGCGATCGGCGTGCTCACCGCGATGGTCGGCATCTTCGTCGTCGCGCCGCGGCGCCGCGACCGCAGCGGCATGACGGCGATCAACCGCGGGTTCTTCGTCTCCGCGGGCATCTCGCTGGTCCTGGTGGCCGTCGCGGTGTTCACCTACCTGCCGTCCAGTTACGCGGACCTGACCGGTGTCACCGACACCGACATCCTGAGCCGGACCGGCGACCCGCGGATGCTCGCGCTGGTGGCCGTCGCCATCGGCATCGTGCTGGCCGCGCTGATCCAGCAGCTGACCGGCTACTTCACCGAGACCAGCCGGCGTCCCGTGCGGGACATCGGGAAGACCTCGCTGACCGGCCCGGCCACGGTCGTGCTCTCCGGCATCTCGCTCGGCCTGGAGTCGGCCGTCTACTCGGCGGTGCTGATCGGACTGGCCGTCTACGGGGCCTACCTGCTGGGCGGGGCCTCCATCATGCTGGCGCTGTTCGCGGTGGCGCTGGCCGGCACCGGCCTGCTGACCACCGTCGGCGTGATCGTGGCGATGGACACCTTCGGCCCGGTCTCCGACAACGCCCAGGGCATCGCGGAGATGTCCGGGGACGTCACCGGTGACGGCGCGCAGGTCCTGACCGACCTGGACGCGGTCGGCAACACCACCAAGGCCATCACCAAGGGCATCGCGATCGCGACGGCCGTACTGGCCGCGGCCGCGCTCTTCGGCTCCTACCGGGACGCGATCGCCACCGCCGTCCACGAGGTCGGCACCGCCGCCACCGGCATGGGCCTGAGCCTGGACATCTCGCAGCCCAACAACCTGGTCGGGCTGATCCTCGGCGCCTCGGTCGTCTTCCTGTTCTCGGGGCTGGCGATCAACGCGGTGTCGCGGTCGGCGGGAGCGGTCGTCTACGAGGTGCGCCGGCAGTTCCGCGAGCACCCCGGGATCATGGACTACACCGAGACGCCCGAGTACGGACGGGTCGTCGACATTTGCACCAAGGACGCGTTGCGTGAGCTCGCCACTCCCGGGCTGCTGGCGGTGCTCACCCCCATCGCGGTCGGTTTCGCGCTCGGTGTCGGCGCGCTCGGCTCGTTCCTGGCCGGTGCGATCGGCACCGGCACGCTGATGGCGGTCTTCCTCGCCAACTCCGGTGGTGCGTGGGACAACGCCAAGAAGCTCGTCGAGGACGGCCACCACGGCGGCAAGGGCAGTGAGGCGCACGCCGCGACGGTCATCGGGGACACCGTGGGTGACCCGTTCAAGGACACCGCGGGCCCGGCGATCAACCCGCTGCTGAAGGTCATGAACCTGGTGGCGCTGCTGATCGCGCCGGCTGTGGTGAAGTTCTCCTACGGGCAGGACAAGAGCGACGGCGTGCGGCTCGTGGTCGCGCTGCTGGCGATCGCCGTCATCATCGGCGCGGTCTACGTCTCCAAGCGGCGCGGAATCGCCGTGGGTGACGAAGGCAACTCCGAAGACCCGGAAGGCATCGCCAAATCGGCCAAGACGGTGGTGGCTTCCTAGCCGGAAAGGACCACCGGAAGGGCGCGCGGACCGCTCAACTGGGCGGGTGGACGGCGTTTTTTACCGACGCCGGCCACCCGCCTTCCGTGTGCCCGGGTGGCCCTGCGGCGCTTGGTGCAAATGGCTGCAATGAGGACGGGCCGCGATGGCCGACCCGATGCCCAGGCCCTTTGGACGTGTATGTTCCGGGGCCGAGAGCCATGGAAGGGACCAATCCGGTGAACAAGAAGCTTGTGGCTGCACTGTCCGGCGGTGCGGCACTGGTGCTCGCGCTGACCGGCTGCAGCGACGACAGCAACAAGAAGCTCAACGACTGGGCGAAGAGTTTCTGCGACCCTGCGCAGGCTCAGTTCAAGCAGATCCAGGACGCCAACGGCGCCATGCAGACGGCCGACAACGGCAACACGGACTCCAAGAAGGTCCAGCAGACCGACTCGGCGGCGTTCCAGAAGATTTCCCAGGCGTACGCCTCGCTGGCCAAGTCCCTGGAGAAGGCCGGGCCGCCGCCCACCGATCAGGGCAAGCAGGCCCAGCAGAACGCGGTCAAGGAGCTCAACTCGCTGTCCAAGGGATACGCGGACCTCCAGAAGCAGGTCAACAAACTGGACACCTCGGACAAGCTCAAGTTCGCGGACGGTCTGCGCGACCTGTCCAACGGCATCAACAAGCTCAACAAGCAGAGCGAGGCCGCCTTCAAGAACCTCGAGGCCGGCGACGTCGGTACGGCGATGGCCAACCAGAAGGGCTGTCAGAACCCGGCCGCGTCCGGCTCCCCGGCCCCCACGCAGTCCAAGAAGTCCTAGCGGCCGGGGACGGCAGGGAAGGCCGAAGCGGCGGCGGACCGCGGTGCACGCGGCCCCGCCACGGCCCGGGACGGCCCGGCGACGCGCCCGGAAGGGACGTGGCGCCGGGCCGTCGCCGATTGTCGGTGGCAGGGCCGACAATGGGGGCGTGAGTACGCACCTCCCCACCGCAGATGCCCAGGACCCCGAGAGCACCGCCCGCACCGCCCGGCTGCGCGAGGCGCTGCTGGCCGCCGACTTCACCGCCGACGGGCTGCTGGAGCTGCTCGGCGCCCCGGCCTATGCCGCGCTGGCGCGCAGCGAGACCGTCCCCGCGCTGCGGGCGACGCGCGGCGACGGTCCGCTGGAGACTCTGGTGCGGCTGTTCCTGCTGCAGCGCCCGGTGGCGCTGCCGCGGGCACAGGCCGCACTGCCGGTCGCGGACTGCCTCGCCGACGGCTGGCTGGTGCGGGACGGCGACGAGCTGCGCGCCAGTGTGGACGTCCGTCCGTACGGCGGTCCCGAGGGGCAGGACTGGTGGATCGTCTCCGATCTGGGGTGTGCGGTCGGCGGCGCCGGCGGCATCCGGGGTGCCGGGGACGCGGACCGCTCGGAGCTGGTGCTCGGCGTCGGCGGCGCCTCCACGACCCTCGCCGGCATCACCGTGCGCCGCCCGGTCGCCAGGGCCCTCGATCTCGGTACGGGCTCCGGCATCCAGGCACTGCACGCCGCGCAGCACGCGACGCGGGTCACCGCCACCGACCTCAACCCCCGGGCGCTGCGGGTCGCCGCGCTGACGCTGGCGCTCTCCGGGGCCCGGCCGGCGGATCTGCGGGAGGGCTCGCTGTTCGAGCCCGTCGGGGAGGAGACCTACGACCTGATCGTGTCCAACCCCCCGTTCGTGATCTCGCCGGGGGCCCGGCTGACGTACCGCGACGGCGGCATGGGCGGCGACGACCTGTGCCGCACGCTCGTCCAGCAGTCGGCCGCGCGGCTCAACGACGGCGGGTACTGCCAGCTGCTGGCCAACTGGCAGCACGTGGCGGGCGAGGAGTGGCAGGACCGGCTGCGCTCCTGGGTGCCGCGCGGCTGCGACGCCTGGATCGTGCAGCGCGAGGTGCAGGACATCACCCAGTACGCCGAGCTGTGGCTGCGGGACGCGGGGGACCACCGCGCCGATGACGAGACGTACACCGCGCGGTACGACGCCTGGCTCGACGAGTTCGAGGCGCACAAGACCAGGGCCGTCGGCTTCGGCTGGATCACGCTGCGCAAGTCCGGGGCGGAGACCCCCTCGATCACGGTCGAGGAATGGCCGCATCCGGTCGAGCAGCCCCTGGGGGAGTCGGTCGTGGAACACTTCGCCCGCCGGGACTATCTGCGGGACACGGACGACGCGGCGCTGCTGGCCGCCCATTTCCGGCTCGCGGACGGGGTGGTGCAGGAGCAGGTCGGGCTGCCCGGGGCGGAGGACCCGGAGCATGTGGTGCTGCGTCAGAACCGCGGTATGCGGCGGGCGACGAAGGTGGACACGGTCGGCGCGGGGTTCGCCGGGGTGTGTGACGGCTCGCTGCCCGCCGGACGGATTCTGGACGCCATCGCCCAACTCGTCGGCGAGGACCCGGTCCTGCTGCGCGACCGCACCCCGGCATCGATCCGGATGCTGGTCGAGCAGGGGTTTCTGGAGCCGGTGGCGGCGAGCGGCTGACCGGGGCGAGGAAGGGGCGGCGCGGGACACGCGGAAGCCGTTCATCCGGCGTTCGCCAGGTGGCCGCCCCGGCGTGCCACGCTCCCCGCATGGAGAGTGGACCCGAGGCATTCGCCGGTGCGGCGTTCGCGCTGTTCGGCGGTGGACTGCTGGCATGGACGGGCGTGTGCCTGCGGACCGGTGTGCCGGTCGCCGACGGAGTCAGCCGTCCGGTCGCCACCGCGACGGCGCTGCTGTGCGGGGTGGCGTTCCTCGCCACGGGCTGCTGGCTGCTGGCGGCTCTCTAGCCGCCTGCCGGGCCCCCGCCGTCGTGCGACGGCCTCACCCTCCACAGCTCTGACGAGGCACGACGTTCACTTCAGGCCAGTTCTGTCGTAGTTGGCCGATCTGTGGCGGTACGCGGGAACTTTCCGGTGCTGCCGCTCATGTTCCTCAGTGAAGAAGGTCTCAGCAAGCCGGTCGGCCCATGGCCACCACCGGCAGGCGTACCGACCCCATCAGTGAGGAACTCAGATGAACCGTGCACTCCGCTACACCGCCGTCGGCGTCATCGCCGTCTCCCTGCTCGCCGGCGGCTCCGCCGCGGCCTTCGCCGCGCCGCAGGACCTCCACACGCCCGCCTCGGTCGTGGCCGCCGCGCCGGCCGCCGCCAGCCTGACGGCCAAGGCGAGCACGACCACGGTCAACGCCTGGCAGGAGTTCCGGATCTCCGGCGCCGCCAAGGGCATCAAGGCCGGCACCAAGGTCACCGTCCAGCAGAAGCAGGGCGCCAAGTGGGTCGCGCTGCCCGCGCAGTCGCCGGTCAACTCCAAGGGCGCCTACTCGGTGCGGGTCAAGCTCGGCATCAAGGGCGTCAACCAGCTCCGCATCGGCGCCGGCAGCACCGTCTCGCCGGTGGTCAAGGTCACCGTCCGCTGACCTCGGACGGTCCGGTCGCCGGACCGTCCCCCGGCCGCTCCGGCGGCCGCGCCCCTATCCGACGAGATTGCGGGCGACCATCCACACCGCGGCAATGCCGAGCACCACGGCATTGCCGCGGCCGGTCACCCGCGGCCGGTACGTGCGCCCGCCGAGCCCCGCGATCAGCCAGCGTGCGACGGCGTACGCCGCCACCGGCGCGCCCAGCGTCAGGAGCACGGCGTTGTCGTGGAAGGCCGTCACCACCTCGCCGTGCATCAGGTCGTACGCCATCCGCGTCCCGCCGCACAGCGGGCACAGCAGCCCGGTGGCCCATTTGAACGGGCAGGGGAGCAGCAACTGCCCCGGCCGGTGCGGATCGGTGTGCCAGAGATAGCCGGCGGCGGGGACGCCCAGGCCGAGCGCGAGCGACGCGCTGCGCAGAGTGCGCCGGCGGACCGCCGCCCCCGTGGGTCCCGCGGACTCGGCGGGACCCCACAGCTCCTTCGGACTCACACGCTCAGCGACCTGGCGTAGTTGACCTGGTTGAGCACGAACATGACCTGCTCGCGGGACTGCACCGGGATCATCGTGGAGTGGTGCCGGCCGCCGCTGTTCACCGTGACCTGCACAAACCCGGTCGTCACCCGCTCCTTCATCAGCAGGAAGAGCAGACCGAGCAGACAGAAGAGGAAGAAGACGATGGCGAGCACGACCGCGTGCGTCGGCATCCGCTCCTCCGTCCGCGACATATCGGTCGCCGTCCACACCGCGCCCTTCAGCGGCATCGGCCCGGCGGGCGTCATGATCATGTCGCCGCTGACCGCGATGTCGCCGAGCGACAGCATCATCCCGCCGGGCTGCGCTCCGCCCTGGTGGCCGCCCGGCGCCGGCTGCGGCGGGGCGGCCGGCGGGAAGCCCGGTGCGGGTGGCTGCTGCGCGCCCTCGTGCGGAGCGCCGTAGCCGGGCGGCGGCTGCGAGGGGGTCTGCGGATAGCCGTATGCGGGCTCCCCGGGGCGGCCGCCCTGCGGGAAGCCGTAGCCGGAGCCGGCGGGCGCGCCGCCGTCCGGTGCGGCGTAAGGGTTCTGGCCGGGCGGCTGTTCCGGCGGCGGTCCGGGGTACTGGTGCGCCATGAGTGGTCCCCCCGAGGGTGCGTGACGACGGCTGTACTCGGCTCGAACGGCGAGCCGTGCCGTGTCCATCCTGCCAGCCCGCTCACATGCTGTATCAAGGCAATGACGGCATTCGGCGCCGCCCTGTGACGGTTCGCCGCTCGCGGACAGTACGGAGACCGGCGCCGGGCGACCGGCGAACCGTCGGGGATCCGTCACCGTGTGAGATCACCGGTGGTGCCGCGGACCGCGGTCCGCGGGAGTCGTCCGAGGTGGACGCAGCAATGCGGCGCGGGCCCGCCATGATCCACCGGTCCCGTTCCCGGCCCGCGGGGAACGCCTGGTGCGGTCCGGGCGGCATGAAGGCATGTAGTCGGGTTACCGTTCGAGTGGCGTTGCGGGGTTTTTCCGTTTGACACGGGGCCGGGAGGTACCGTCACACTCCGCAGCGTCAAGCGTCACCGCAGTGCGCCCCCAACGTCCGACCGGGGGGTATTCCCAGCGTCGACCGGAGAGAAGAGCGAAGTTGTCCCCGACCAGCGAGACCACAGGCGGCGGCCGCCGACTCGTCATCGTCGAGTCGCCTGCCAAGGCGAAGACGATCAAGGGCTATCTCGGCCCTGGCTACGTGGTCGAGGCCAGCGTCGGGCACATCCGTGACCTGCCCAACGGCGCCGCAGAGGTCCCGGCGAAGTACAAGGGCGAGCCCTGGGCCCGTCTCGGCGTGAATGTCGACGCCGACTTCCAGCCGATCTATGTCGTCAACAGCGATAAGAAGGACCAGGTCAAGAAGCTCAAGGAGCTGCTGGCCGAGTCCGATGAGCTCTATCTCGCCACAGATGAGGACCGCGAGGGCGAGGCCATCGCCTGGCACCTCCAGGAGATCCTCAAGCCCAAGGTCCCCGTCCACCGGATGGTCTTCCACGAGATCACCAAGGACGCGATCCGCGAGGCCGTGGCCAATCCGCGCGATCTGAACCAGAAGCTGGTCGACGCCCAGGAGACCCGCCGGATCCTCGACCGCCTCTACGGCTACGAGGTCTCGCCGGTCCTGTGGAAGAAGGTCATGCCCCGGCTGTCGGCCGGCCGGGTGCAGTCCGTCGCGACCCGTCTCGTCGTCGAGCGGGAGCGCGAGCGCATCGCGTTCCGCTCCGCCGAGTACTGGGACCTGACCGGCACTTTCGCCACCGGCCGGGCCGGTGACGTCAGCGACCCGTCGGTGCTGACCGCCCGCCTCAACACCGTCGACGGCCGCCGTATCGCCCAGGGCCGTGACTTCGGTCCCAACGGGCAGCTCAAGAATGATGTGCTCCATCTGGACGAGGCGAACGCCCGCGCGCTCGCCGCCGCCCTGGAGCACACCGACTTCGCGGTGCGCTCGGTCGAGTCCAAGCCCTACCGCCGCTCGCCGTACGCCCCGTTCCGGACGACCACCCTCCAGCAGGAGGCCAGCCGCAAGCTCGGCTTCGGCGCCAAGGCCACCATGCAGGTGGCGCAGAAGCTGTACGAGAACGGCTTCATCACCTATATGCGTACGGACTCCACCACGCTCTCGGACACCGCGGTCACCGCGGCCCGGGCGCAGGTGACGCAGCTGTACGGCGCGAGCTACCTCCCCGACAAGCCGCGCACCTACGCGGGCAAGGTCAAGAACGCCCAGGAGGCGCACGAGGCGATCCGCCCCTCCGGCGACCGCTTCCGCACCCCGGCCGAGACCGGTCTGAGCGGCGACCAGTTCAGGCTCTACGAGCTGATCTGGAAGCGGACCGTGGCCTCGCAGATGAAGGACGCGACCGGCAACTCCGTCACCGTCAAGATCGGCGGCCGCTCCGCCGACGGCCGGGACGCCGAGTTCAGCGCGTCCGGCAAGACCATCACCTTCCACGGCTTCCTCAAGGCCTATGTGGAGGGCGCCGACGACCCGAACGCGGAGCTCGACGACCGCGAGCGCCGGCTGCCGCAGGTCGCCGAGGGCGATGCGCTGGCCGCGCAGGGGATCACCGCCGACGGGCACGCCACCAAGCCGCCCGCCCGCTACACCGAGGCCACGCTGGTCAAGGAGCTCGAAGAGCGCGAGATCGGCCGTCCGTCGACCTATGCGTCGATCATCGGCACGATCCTCGACCGCGGCTATGTCTTCAAGAAGGGCACCGCGCTCGTCCCGTCGTTCCTGTCCTTCGCGGTGGTCAACCTCCTGGAGAAGCACTTCGGTCGGCTGGTCGACTACGACTTCACCGCCAGGATGGAGGACGACCTCGACCGCATCGCGCGCGGTGAGGCCCAGTCCGTGCCGTGGCTGCGGCGTTTCTACTACGGCGAGGGCCACGGCGAGGGGGGTGCCGCGGACGCCGGTAACGGCGACGGCGACCACCTCGGCGGCCTGAAGGAACTGGTCGAGGACCTGGGCGCGATCGACGCCCGGGAGATCTCGTCCTTCGCGGTCAGTGACGACATCAAGCTGCGGGTCGGCCGCTACGGCCCGTACGTCGAGCGCGGGGAGAAGGACGCCGAGGGCCACCAGCGCGCCGACGTCCCCGACGACCTGGCGCCCGACGAGCTGACGGTGGAGTACGCGGAGGAGCTGCTCGCCAAGCCGAGCGGCGACTTCGAGCTGGGCATGGACCCGGACAGCGGCCACCAGATCGTCGCCAAGGACGGCCGCTACGGCCCGTACGTCACCGAGATCCTGCCCGAGGGCACCCCGAAGACCGGCAAGAACGCGGTCAAGCCGCGCACCGCCTCGCTCTTCAAGTCGATGTCCCTGGACACCGTGAGCCTGTCGGACGCGCTCAAGCTGATGTCGCTGCCGCGCGTCGTCGGCAAGGACCCCGAGGGCGTCGAGATCACCGCGCAGAACGGCCGCTACGGCCCGTATCTGAAGAAGGGCACCGACTCGCGCTCCCTGGAGGGCGAGGAGCAGCTCTTCACGATCACGCTCGACGAGGCGCTGGCGATCTACGCCCAGCCCAAGCAGCGCGGGCGGGCCGCCGCCAAGCCGCCGCTGAAGGAGCTGGGCACGGACCCGGTCAGTGGCAAGCCGGTGGTGGTCAAGGACGGTCGTTTCGGTGCGTATGTCACCGACGGCGAGACCAACGCGACCCTGCGGCGGGACGACGAGGTCGAGACGATCACCGCCGAGCGCGGCTATGAGCTGCTGGCGGAGAAGCGCGCCAAGGGGCCGGCGAAGAAGACCGCCAAGAAGGCGCCGGCCAAGAAGGCGCCGGCCAAGAAGGCGCCGGCCAAGAAGACGGCCGCGAAGAAGACGACGGCCAAGAAGACCGCGGCGAAGAAGACCACCACGGCGAAGAAGACGACCGCCAAGAAGGCCACCGCGAAGACCGCGGCGGCGAAGAAGGCGGCGGCGCCGGCCGAGGACTAGCCACCGCGCGGCCGGGCCCGGCCCGGCCGGCTCGGCGGCAACCCGCAGGACAGAGGCGGACCCGACGGATTCCTTCCGTCGGGTCCGCCCATTTGTTCGGGTGGGCGCTCGACGGCGTGGGGTGTCCCGATAGGCTGGCGAGATGACGCGTGCCGAGCAGCCAACGGTCGTGACCCCCACTTCAGGCGCCCTAGCGGCGGATTCCCGCGAGCGCGCCGTGCGAGCCCTGCTTCGCTTCCCCCCACTGAAGCGATTGTGGAGCGCCCAGTTCGTCGGGGGTATCGGCGATGCCCTGTCCATGCTTGTCCTCGTACTCCTCGCCCTGCAGGCGGCGCTGTACGTACCGCTGGGCGGCGAGCCCGTCTTCGGCGGTGGTTATCGGGGTGCCGCTCTCGCGGTCACCGTGGTCTTCGCCGCGCGGATGCTGTCGACGTTGCTCTTCGGGGCCGTCCTGCTGGGCCCGCTGTCCGCGCTCACCGCGCCCTCGGGGCCGCTGGACCGGCGCTGGACGATGATCGGCGCGGATCTGCTGAGGCTCGCGCTGCTGGTCATCGCGCCCCTGTGGATCAACTGGACGCCGGACGACGCACTGGCCTGGCTGCTGGTGACGGTCTTCGTCATCGGCGTCGCCGAACGCTTCTGGACCGTTGCACGGGAGAGCGCGGCCCCCGGGCTGCTGCCCGCGCCGCCCCCCGAGGGTGCCGCCGTCCGGCCGCTCCCGGACAACATGGACGCCCTGCGCCGCCTCTCGCTGCGCACCGGCTTCGTCTCGCTGCCGATCGCGGCCGCCGCGCTCGTGGTCGTCACCCTCGTCAGCAAGCTGCTGGGCACCGGCATCGACTGGTTCCACCTGCACCAGGCCGCGCTCGGCTCGTATGTCGCCGCCGGTCTGTTCGCCGCCTCCGTATCGATCCTCTACTTCATCGAACTCCCCGGTGTGCCGACGCCGCGGCCGCGCTCCCCCCTGGAGGGGCTGCGCCGCCCGCGGACCACGGGAGCGAAGACCGGACAGCCGGCCCCGGGTGAGAACGCCGAGCCGGGCACGGCCCCGGCGGCCGCCGACAAGGGCCGCACCGGCGTGATCCCGCTGCTGGTGACGACCTGCGCCGCGGTGGCCGCCGCGATCGCCGCCGCCGTCGCGCTCGCCGTCCTGCACGGCTACGACCTGGCCGGCGGACCGGCCACCTTCGCGCTGCTGGTGCTCGCGCTGACCGGCGGGACGGTGATCGGCATCCGCGCCGCCCACCGTGTGCTGCCCGCCCTCTCCCGGCGCCGGCTGCTCGCCCTGGCGGTGGCCGCCACCGGCCTCGCGCTGCTGGCCATGGGGCTGGTCCCGGACCCGACGACGGTGCTGGTGCTCGCGCTGCTGGCCGGTGTCTGCGCCGGCATAGCCGCCAATACGGGGCACGTCCTGCTGGAGCAGGAGTCCGAGGAGTCCCGCACCGCCCGCACCACCGAGCATCTGCACGCCGTCGTCCGGCTCTCGGTCGCGGTGGCCGCCATCGTGGCGCCGCTGCTCGCGGCCGTCATCGGCCCGCACCACCTCGGAGACGGCACCTTCAACTTCGCCTACGGCGGTGCGGCCTACACCCTGATGCTGGCCGGCGCGCTGCTGCTGCCGGTCGCCGCCCTGGTGCTCGGCAAGGTCGACGACCGGCAGGGCGTGCCGCTGCGGCGCGACCTGCGCGAGGCGCTGCGCGGCGGCGACCCGGCCCAGGCGCCCGCCCCCACCGGCTTCTTCCTCGCCCTCGAAGGCGGCGACGGCGCCGGCAAGTCCACCCAGGTCGAGGCGCTCGCGGAGTGGATCCGCAGCAAGGGCCACGAGGTCGTGGTGACCCGCGAGCCGGGCGCCACCGCGATCGGCAAGCGCCTGCGCTCGATCATCCTGGACGTCTCGACGTCCGGGCTCTCGGACCGTGCGGAGGCGCTGATGTTCGCCGCCGACCGGGCCGAGCACGTCAACAGCGTCATCCGGCCCGCCCTGGAGCGCGGCGCGGTCGTCCTCACCGACCGGTACATCGACTCCTCGGTCGCCTACCAGGGCGCCGGGCGCAACCTCGCGCCCACGGAGATCGCCCGCATCTCGCGCTGGGCCACGGACGGCCTCGTCCCCCATCTGACGGTGCTGCTCGACATCTCCCCGGAGACCGCACGGGAGCGCTTCACCGAGGCACCGGACCGGCTGGAGTCCGAGCCCGCCGAGTTCCACCAGCGGGTGCGGGCAGGCTTCCTGACGCTGGCCGCCGCCGACCCCGCGCGCTATCTGGTCGTCGACGCCGGCCAGGAGCCGGAAGCCGTCACCACCGTCGTGCGGCACCGCCTCGACCAGGTCCTCCCGCTGTCCGAGGCCGAGATCCAGGCGCAGGCCGAGGCCCGTAAGGCCGCCGAGGAGGAGGCCCGCCGCAAGGCCGAGGAGGAGGCCGCGCGCAAGGCGGAGGAAGAGCGCCTGGAGCGCGAGCGCCAGGAGCAGCTCGCCAAGCTGCGCGCCGACGAAGAGGAGCGCAAGCGCCGCGAAGCCGAGGAGGCCAGGGCGCGCGAGGAGGCCCGGCAGGCCGAAGAGGCCCGCAAGCGCGCCGACGAGGCCCGGCAGGCCGCGGAGGCGGAGCGGCAGCGCCGCGAGGCGGAGGAGCGCGCCCGCGAGGCCGAGCAGGAGCGCCTGCGCAGGCAGCACGAGGAAGAGGCGCGGCTGCGCAAGGAGGCCGAGGAGCGCCGCCTGGAGAAGCAGCGCAAGGCCGAGGCAGCCCTGGTCCGTGCCGAGGAGGCACGGCGGGCGGCCGCGGAGGCGGCGGCCGCGGCGGAGGCCAAGGCGGCGGCCGAAGCGGCGGCCGAGGCCCGGGCCGCGAACGAGGCGGCGGACGCTCCCACCGCGGAGACGCCGGTCGCGGATCTGCGCAAGCGGCTGGCGGAGAGCGCGCCCGAGGAGCCTGCGGCGTCCGGTTCCGGCGCGGACACCGAGCGGACCGAGGTCGTGTCGTGGCCCGAGGCGCAGGGCGGACACCCGTCCGGTGCGGCGGACGAGACGGCTGTGCTGCCCTCCGTGCGGGACACCCGGGACGCCCGGGACGCCCGGGACGCCCGGGACGCCCGGCACGACCGCGGGGCCGGCACGGACGCGGAGGAGACCGCCGTCCTGCCGCCCGTACGGGACGCCGGTGGAAGCGGCACCGCCGGCCGGCTCCGGCACGACCGGGAGGGCGACCCCGCCGACCGCGTGCCGTCGTGGATGTTCCGCAAGGAGACGCCGGGAACACCGGAGACCGGGCACGCCACGGCATCGGGACGGCGGTCCGGCTCCCCGGCCGAGTCGCGCGTCGAGCGCACCCGCGAACTCCCGCAGATCGACCCGGCAACGGGTCACCCCGTCGAGCCTCCGCAGCGCAGCCGCCCCCGCCCCGAATGGGCGGAGGAGACCCCGCTGGACGATCTGCCGACGCTCGCCGACGAGCTGCTGGGCGAGCACGACGACGAAACGGACAGCGGCTCGGGCGGCGGCGCGGGCGACAACGGCCGCCGCGGCGGCCGGGGACGGCGCCGCTAGCACCGGCCCGGAAGCGCTCACCCACGGCCGTGGCCGCAGCCCGAAAGCTGCGGCCACGGCCGTTTCCGCTCCTGCGCACGTGTCCGCCGGGCCGTCCGGCGCCGGGTTCCGGAGCCGTTTGTCAGTGGGGTGCACCACAATGGGTCGGGCGCGGAGCAATGCGTGGTGTGCGCGGCCGGGCGCGGGCGCACTCCGCACACCACGAGCGGTACGGAACGGACAGGAACGGCGGGCAGCGATGACGGTATGGGACGACGTGGTCGGCCAGGACCGGGTGACGGTGCAGCTGGCCGCGGCCGCGCACGATGCGGACGCCCTCATCACCGCGGAGCACGCCGCGGCCGCGGCCGGGGCCGGGCGCGGTGCGCGGCCGGCGCCGTCCGCCGGCGGGAGCGGTGCCTCCCAGATGACCCACGCCTGGCTGTTCACGGGCCCGCCGGGCTCCGGCCGGGCCACCGCGGCCCGTGCCTTCGCCGCCGCCCTGCAGTGCGTCAGCCCGGACCGCGCGGGAGAGTACGGCGCCCCCGGCTGCGGCTTCTGCGACGGCTGCCACACCGCCCTGGTCGGCACGCACGCCGATGTCGAGATCGTCCGTACGGACCTGCTGTCGATCGGCGTCAAGGAGACCCGTGACCTGGTCCGGCGGTCCTCCCTCTCGCCGGCCGGCGGCCGCTGGCAGGTGATCGTCCTGGAGGACGCCGACCGCCTCACCGAAGGCGCCGGCAACGTCCTCCTCAAGGCCGTGGAGGAGCCCGCCCCCCGTACGGTCTGGCTGCTCTGCGCCCCCTCCGTCGAGGACGTCCTCCCCACCATCCGCTCCCGCTGCCGCCATCTCTCCCTGTGCACGCCGCCGGTCGACGCCGTCGCCGAGGTCCTCGTCCGCCGGGACGGCATCGAGCCGGCGGCCGCCGCCCGGGCCGCCCGCGCCACCCAGGGGCACATCGGCCGGGCCCGCCGTCTCGCCACCGATGAGCGGGCCCGCGCCCGCCGGACGGCCGTGCTCAAACTCCCGCTCCGCATCGACGACATCGGCGGCTGCCTCAAGGCCGCCCAGGAGCTGATCGACGCCGCGGGTGAGGATGCCAAGCAGGTGGCCGAGGACGTCGACACCAAGGAGACCGAGGAGCTGCGCGCCGCGCTCGGCGCCGCCTCGGGAACCGGCGGCCGGCTGCCGCGCGGCACGGCCGGTGCCATGAAGGAGCTCCAGGACCGACAGAAGCGCCGCTCGACCCGCACCCAGCGCGACAGCCTCGACCTGGCCCTGGTCGACCTCACCGGCTTCTACCGCGACGTCCTCACCCTCCAGCTGGGCGCCTCGGTGGCGCTGGCCAACGACGAGGTGCGCGACAGCATCCAGCGCATCGCCACGACCTCGACCCCCGAACGCACCCTCCGCCGGATAGAAGCCGTCATCGCCTGCCGCGAGGCCCTGGACCGCAACGTGGCCCCGCTCCTCGCGGTCGAGGCCATGACGGCGGCCCTCCGCGCCGGCTGACCGGCACCGCACGAGCGGGGCCCGCCACCCCGACCCCACCCCTCCCGCCGATCCCCACCCTTCCCGCCCCCGGAACCGCACACACAACGTCCCCACCCGGATACTCTCCGTTGAGGAGCCGTCACCCTCACCCACCCCACCCACCGGCTCCCCGCCCGACACCCCCACCGCCCCGCACTCCACCTCCAAGGACCGCACCGCACCGCACTCCAGATTCCACGGACCGAGACCAAGGGACACCGCCCATGGCCACCAGCCGTCTGCTCCGCACCTCCGCCGCTGTTCTCGCGGCCACCGCTCTGCTGATCTCCGGCTGCTCCTCGGGGAGTTCGTCCCCCGACGGCGAGACGTCCGCGGGCGGCACCACGGAAGCCGGCGCCCAGCGCCCCGCCGCCGACGCCACCCTTGCGCCCCTTGCGTCCTCCACGCCCGGCAACCTCCGCCCGTACTACGACCAGAAGCTGAGCTGGCGCCCCTGCGGAGTGTCCGGATTCGAGTGCGCCACGATGAAGGCCCCCCTGGACTACGCCAAACCCGACACCGGCAACGACCTCAAGCTCGCGGTGGCCCGCAAGAAAGCCACCGGCCCCGGCAGCCGGATCGGCTCCCTGATGGTCAACCCGGGCGGCCCCGGCGCTTCCGCTATCGACTACCTCCAGCAGTACGCACCCCAGCCCGCCGCCGTCCGCGCCCGCTACGACATGGTGGCGATGGACCCGCGCGGCGTGGCCCGCAGCGCACCGGTCGAGTGCCTGTCCAACAAGCAGATGGACCGCTACACCGAGGTCGACCAGACCCCGGACTCCTCGGCCGAGACCACCAAGCTCGTCAACGCCTACCGCGCGTTCGCCAAGGGCTGCGCATCCCGCTCCGGCAAGCTGCTCCCGCACGTCTCCACCATCGAGGCCGCCCGCGACATGGACGTCCTGCGCGCCGTCCTGGGCGATGCGAAGCTCTACTACGTGGGCGCCTCCTACGGCACCATGCTCGGCGCCACCTACGCCGGCCTCTACCCCTCCCGCGTCGGCCGCATGGTCCTCGACGGCGCCATGGACCCGGAGCTCGACTCCCGCGCCACCAACCTCGAGCAGACCGCCGGCTTCAACACCGCCTTCACGTCGTTCGCCGCGGACTGCATCAAGCAAAAGGACTGCCCGCTCGGCACGAAGAGCACCACGGACGCCGGCCGCCAGCTGTCCGCCCTCTTCAAGAAGCTGGACGCCCACCCGGCGGCGACGGGCCAGGAACGCAAGCTCACCGAATCCCTCGCCACCACAGGCGTCATCGCCGCCATGTACGACCAACGGGCCTGGCCGGTCCTGCGTGAGTACCTGGCCCAGGCCAAGGCCGGCGACGGCCGCGGGCTGCTCACCCTCTCCGACAGCTACTACGAGCGCGACCCGAACGGCACCTACAGCAACCAGATGTACGCCAACCCCGCCGTCAACTGCATCGACCTCGCGCCCGCCTTCCGCAGCCCCGCCCAGGTCCGCGCCGCCGTGCCGGGCTTCCGCAAGGCCTCCCCGGTCTTCGGCGAAAGCTTCGCCTGGGCCGCCATGAACTGCGCGTACTGGCCGGTCAAGCCCACCGGCACGGCCCACCGCATCGAGGCCAAGGGCGCCGCCCCGATCCTCGTCGTCGGCACCACCCGCGACCCGGCCACCCCCTACGTCTGGGCCAAGGCCCTTGCCCGCCAGCTCTCCAGCGCCACCCTCCTCACCTACGAGGGCGACGGCCACACCGCCTACGGCCGCGGCAGCGACTGCATCGACACCACGATCAACACCTACCTCCTCGACGGCACCGTCCCCCCGAAGGGCAAACGCTGCAAGTGATCCGCACCACACCCCTCACACACCTTCCGGCCAACCTCTGACCAGCCCCTAAACCGGTGACAATGCACCCCTCAACGATGTGTAGACTGGGCCGCGCACCACGCCGCCTTAGCTCAGTTGGCCAGAGCAACGCACTCGTAATGCGTAGGTCTCGGGTTCGAATCCCGAAGGCGGCTCATCTTGAAACCCCAGGTCGGAATCACTCTGACCTGGGGTTTTCTCGTTCAGCGGATGTGGCGACGGCGCCGGGAGCGGTCTGCGCGGGTGGCGGCGGTCTCAGTTCTGGTCTCAGAGGTGGCTTCCTGCCGAGGGAGGAAGGTGTTCTCCATGCGGGTCATCGCGCCCTTCGACAGGTGCGATCGCCCCTTCACGTAGCGGCGGGTCTGGCTGATCTGGGTGTGCCGCAGGATCTCCATGATCGTGGGCATGTCCACGCCCAGCTACGACCTTGTGCTCCTGTCGCGGCACAGCGTCGCTACCGGCTCGCCTGCGGCTCGGCGCGGGCATCCACGGATTCGGCCGCATCGCCGTCCAACTGCGGGACGAGAGCTTCGATTCGGGATGCCCTGCGGGTTTCTCTCGGGAGTGGTTGGCTCAGGCTGTGTTCGTCGAGGTGTCGCGGCTCCAGAAGGTTGGCAGCCGCCGGCACAACACCGAGCGGTCCTCGGGTCATGGGGCCCGCGGCCCTGAGCCCCAGTCCTCGAAGGAGTCGTGGGACTGATCGATGGGGCGCCAAGCGGGATCGAGCGGTTCGTCGCGGCCGGTGGGCGGACGTGGGCCAAGCCTTGTCGGTCGCAGGCGCCGAAGTCCTCATAGTTGCGCTGTGCGTCGATGAGTGAGGTCGGATTGGCTCCGCCCGCCATCGCCGGCCAGCAGATCTCGAAGGAGCCGGGCATGTCGTCAAGGATGAGATGCCCGCAACATGGACACGGGCATCGGCTATTCATCGGCGCAGTGTGGACGATGGCCCACCCGCCCCACCACCGGGTTATCGAGCCCGGGCCATTGATGTGCGTGACGATGCGTGTGCGGACAGGGCAGCACACTCTGGATCCAAGCGTCACGAGCTGCAGCGGTGTTGAGCTCCTGACGCGGTACCGGGCGGCAAAGCCGATGAGTTCAACAGCTACGTGGAGAAGACCAACGTCCAGCCGCTCGGTGCAGGCGGCAGCATGACGTCCACGACGGTGACATCGGGCGCGCGGTCGTGGAACAGGGCCAGTCCGGCGTGGCCGTCGGAGGCGGTGCGGACCCCGTATCCGTGCAGTTCCAGGGAGAGTTGGGTGGCTTCCCGCAGCAGCGGATCATCCTCGATGAGCAGCACGTCAGTCATCGCCGGCAGTTCCTAGGACTCGGGGACGGGCAGCCGCACCGCGCTCAGATCGCCCGCCCCGTCGTGCCCGCCGGGCGGGAGACGGTCGGAGTGGACGGCGGCGCGGGTGTAGTAGGAGACGTTCTCCCGGCGCTCCAGACGGCTGAGTTCGATGGTGGCCGGATAGCCGGTGCCGGTGCACTTGGGAAGACACAAGGTGCCGGACAGCCGCCCGGTGGCCACGGCCTTCTTCGCGTCCCACTGCTTCCAGTGGAGGCCCTGGGCCGAGGTGAATTCGGAGAGCACCAGGTGCGCGGGGCTGCGCTCGGCGCGGCCCTGGTCCGCGTTCTCCTCGCCGTAGTGGTTGATGACGTACGGGGCGCTGCCGGCGCGGGCGGCCTTCGCGGGGTGCTGCGCGGTGGCGGCGTCGGCCGACTGGGCGGTGGCGAACGTGCCGAGGACGGCGACGGCGGCGAGTCCGGCGCCGAAGGCCGTCTTCATGCGCTGCGACCTGCTCGTGCTGAGGTTCATGGCTTCTGCTCCGGTTCGTGGGGGTCGTTCGGCCGGTTCAGAAGCTATGGGGGGTGCTTCTCGGTGGTCTGTCAGCCGTGTAACAGCCGTCCATCGGCGGCTGTCACACGATCCACATAGGGCGATCCGTGGCCGGCAACGTCCTCCCCCGGGCGGGGAGTTGTGGAACGGGGCAGGTCAGGGGCGGCGGGGGAGTGGGCAGTTCGGGAATCGCTGCGGGGTCGCCGGGGGGAATCGGGGCGGGCAGTACGGGATCACCGAACGGCAGAAACCCTCAGCGCTTCATGGCGTGTTCCTGGAGGGAGCGGACGCCGACGTCTCCGCGGGACATGGCCTCGATGCCCTGGACGGCCGCGGCCAGCGCCTGGACGGTCGTGAGGCACGGTACGGACCGGGCCACGGCGGCGGTGCGGATCTCGTATCCGTCGAGACGGCCATCGGCGCCGTAGGGGGTGTTGACGATGAGGTCGATCTCGCCGTCGTGGATGAGCTGAACGATCGTCCGCTCGCCCCCGGGGCCTTCGCCCTCGCTGAGCTTGCGGACCACGGTGGCGTCGATGCCGTTGCGGCGCAGGACTTCGGCGGTGCCGGAGGTGGCGAGCAGCTCGAAGCCGTGGGTGAGGAGTTCCCGGGCCGGGAAGATCATCGAACGCTTGTCCCGGTTGGCGACCGAGATGAAGGCGCGGCCCTTGGCGGGCAGCGGACCGTAGGCGCCGGTCTGTGACTTGGCGTAGGCGGTGCCGAAGACGGAGTCGATGCCCATGACCTCGCCGGTGGAGCGCATCTCCGGGCCGAGGATTGTGTCGACGCCGCGGCCGTGGATGTCGCGGAACCGCGACCAGGGCATGACGGCTTCCTTGACGGAGATCGGCGCGTCCAGCGGCAGGGTGCCGCCGTCGCCGGTGGCGGGGAGCATGCCCTCGGCGCGCAGTTCGGCGACGGTCGCGCCCAGGGAGATCCGGGCGGCGGCCTTGGCCAGCGGCACCGCGGTCGCCTTCGAGGTGAAGGGGACGGTGCGTGAGGCGCGGGGGTTGGCCTCCAGGACGTAGAGGATGTCGCCGGCCATCGCGAACTGGATGTTGATCAGGCCGCGGACGCCAACACCCTTGGCGATGGCCTCCGTTGAGGCGCGCAGGCGCTTGATGTCGTAGCCGCCCAGGGTGATGGGGGGCAGGGCGCAGGCGGAGTCGCCGGAGTGGATGCCGGCCTCCTCGATGTGCTCCATGACGCCGCCGAGGTAGAGCTCGTGGCCGTCGTAGAGCGCGTCGACGTCGATCTCGATCGCGTCGTCGAGGAACCGGTCGACCAGGACCGGGCGGGTGGGGCTGATCTCGGTGGACTCCGCGATGTAGGTGCAGAGGCGGGCCTCGTCGTAGACGATCTCCATGCCGCGGCCGCCGAGCACGTACGAGGGGCGGACGAGGACGGGGTAGCCGATCTTGTCGGCGATCTCCTTGGCCCGGTCGAAGGTGGTGGCGGTGCCGTGCTCGGGGGCGGGCAGCCCGGCCTCGGCGAGCACTTGGCCGAAGGCGCCGCGGTCCTCGGCGGCGTGGATCGCCTCCGGCGGGGTGCCGACGATCGGTACGCCGTTGTCCTTGAGGGCTTGGGCCAGGCCGAGTGGGGTCTGGCCGCCGAGCTGGACGATGACGCCGGCGACCGGGCCGGCCTGGGTCTCGGCGTGCACGATCTCCAGGACGTCCTCAAGCGTCAGCGGCTCGAAGTAGAGGCGGTCGGAGGTGTCGTAGTCGGTGGAGACGGTTTCGGGGTTGCAGTTGACCATCACCGTCTCGTAGCCGGCGTCGCTCAGCGCGAAGGAGGCGTGGACGCAGGAGTAGTCGAACTCGATGCCCTGGCCGATGCGGTTGGGACCGGAGCCGAGGATGATCACGGCCGGCTTCTCGCGGGGCGCGACCTCGCTCTCCTCGTCGTAGGAGGAGTAGAAGTACGGCGTCTTCGCGGCGAATTCGGCGGCACAGGTGTCGACCGTCTTGTAGACCGGACGGACACCCAGCGCGTGGCGCACCTCGCGGACGACGTCCTCACGCAGCCCGCGGACCGCCGCGATCTGGGCATCGGAGAAACCGTGCCGCTTCGCATCCGCAAGGATCTCCGGGTGGAGCTTCTCGGCGGCCGCGATCTCGTCCGCGATCTCCTTGATCAGGAAGAGCTGGTCGACGAACCACGGGTCGATCTTCGTGGCATCGAAGACCTCCTCGGGGCTCGCCCCGGCACGGATGGCCTGCATGACGGTGTTGATCCGGCCATCGGTGGGGACCTGGGCCTTGACCAGCAGCTCGGCCTGGTCACCGGGCTCGCCGACGAAGTCGAACTGGCTGCCCTTCTTCTCCAGCGAGCGCAGGGCCTTGTTCAGCGCCTCGGGGAAGTTGCGGCCGATCGCCATGGCCTCGCCGACCGACTTCATGGTCGTGGTCAGCGTCGCATCGGCGGCCGGGAACTTCTCGAAAGCGAACCGCGGCACCTTGACGACGACGTAGTCAAGCGTCGGCTCGAAGGAGGCCGGGGTCTTCTCGGTGATGTCGTTGGGGATCTCATCCAGCGTGTAGCCCACCGCGAGGCGCGCGGCGATCTTCGCGATCGGGAAGCCGGTGGCCTTCGATGCCAACGCCGACGAGCGCGAGACCCGCGGGTTCATCTCGATGACGATGACCCGGCCGTCCTCGGGATTGACCGCGAACTGGATGTTGCAGCCGCCGGTGTCGACCCCCACCTCACGGATCACCGCGATCCCGATGTCCCGCAGCGTCTGATACTCCCGGTCGGTCAGCGTCATCGCCGGCGCCACCGTGATCGAGTCACCGGTGTGCACACCCATCGGGTCGAAGTTCTCGATGGAGCACACGACCACGACGTTGTCATGCTTGTCGCGCATCAGCTCCAGCTCGTACTCCTTCCACCCCAGGATCGACTCCTCCAACAGCACCTCGGTCGTCGGGGACAGCGTCAGGCCCTGGCCGGCGATGCGGCGCAGTTCCTCCTCGTCGTGGGCGAAGCCGGAGCCGGCGCCGCCCATGGTGAAGGAGGGACGGACCACGACGGGGTAGCCGCCGAGGGTCTCGACGCCCGCCAGGACGTCGTCCATGGAGTGGCAGATCACCGAGCGGGCGGACTCACCGTGCCCGATCTTGGCGTGGACGGCCGCGACGACCTCCTTGAACAGATCGCGGTCCTCCCCCTTGTTGATCGCCTCGACGTTGGCGCCGATCAGCTCGACGCCGTACTTATCGAGGGTGCCCGACGCGTGCAGCGAGATCGCCGTGTTCAACGCCGTCTGCCCGCCCAACGTGGGCAGCAGCGCGTCCGGGCGCTCCTTGGCGATGATCTTCTCGACGAAGTCCGGGGTGATCGGCTCGACGTAGGTGGCGTCGGCGATCTCCGGGTCGGTCATGATCGTCGCCGGGTTGGAGTTCACCAGGATGACCCGCAGGCCCTCGGCCTTCAGGACCCGGCAGGCCTGCGTGCCGGAGTAGTCGAACTCGGCGGCCTGGCCGATGACGATCGGACCGGAGCCGATGACCAGGACGGACTGGATATCGGTGCGCTTAGGCACGCTGGCCCTCCATCAGGGAAACGAAGCGGTCGAAGAGGTACGCGGCGTCATGCGGACCCGCGGCGGCTTCGGGGTGGTACTGAACACTGAACGCCGGCTGGTCAAGGAGGTGCAGACCCTCCACCACGTCATCGTTCAAGCAGACATGGGAGACCTCGGCACGGCCGAAGGGCGTCTCGGAGACCCTGTCGAGCGGGGCGTCGACGGCGAAACCGTGATTGTGCGCGGTGACCTCCACCTTGCCCGTCGTACGGTCCTGCACCGGCTGATTGATCCCCCGATGCCCGTACTTCAGCTTGAACGTCCCAAAACCCAACGCACGGCCCAGGATCTGGTTGCCGAAGCAGATACCGAACAGCGGCGTCTTCCGCTCCAGGACGGCCTTGATCACGGTGAGGTCGACCGTGGCCGGGTCGCCGGGACCGTTGGAGAGGAACACCCCGTCCGGATGCACCGAATAGACATCCTCGACAGTGGCCGTCGCGGGCAGCACATGCACCTCAATACCGCGCTCCGCCATCCGGTGCGGCGTCATGCCCTTGATCCCCAGATCGATCGCGGCGACCGTGAACCTCTTCGTGCCGATCGCCGGAACGACATACGCCTCCTTCGTGGCGACCTCGGCGCACAGGTCGGCGCCCACCATCTCCGGGGCCCGGCGCACCCGTTCCAGCAGGGTGGATTCGTCCGCGAGGGAGTCGCCGGAGAAGATGCCGACCCGCATCGCGCCGCGCTCGCGCAGATGGCGGGTCAGCGCACGCGTGTCGATGCCGCTGATCCCCACCACACCCTGCGCGACAAGCTCGTCGTCCAGCGAGCGCCGTGCACGCCAGCTCGAGGTGGTCCGGGCCGGGTCGCGCACCACATAGCCCGCGACCCAGATCCGCTGCGACTCGGGGTCCTCGTCGTTCACCCCGGTGTTGCCGATGTGCGGAGCGGTCATCACGACGACCTGACGGTGGTACGAGGGGTCGGTCAGCGTCTCCTGGTAGCCGGTCATGCCGGTGTTGAACACGGCTTCGCCGAGGGTCTGCCCCACGGCTCCGTAGGCGCGGCCGCGGAAGCTGCGGCCGTCCTCCAGGACGAGTACGGCGGGAGCCCGGACGGCCCCCCGGGTGGAGAGCGTCACCTGGGTCACCGGTCCAGTCCGCAGGCCTGGCGGCGTCCGGCGACCGGAGCGGTCACCTCGGCCGAGCACTCGAGGCGGAACTCGGCGGCCGTCCTCAGCACGGCCTTCTCGACGTCCCCGCTGGTCGTGCCCCGGAACCGGAACCGCGCCCCCACGTGCTCGTATCCGCCGATGCGCGGCAGGACATGCCCCACGGGCGGGACGACGGAGGCGTAGGGGCCCTCGTCCGGGTCCGGCCCGGCCGGGAGGTCCCAGGAGACCACCCGGCACGGGGCCGGCACGGGGAGCGGGACGAGCAGCCAGCCGCCGGTGTGCCAATGGGACGGTACGGGCAGGTCGGGACGGTTGCCGAGCTGGATGTCGGCCGCTGCGGCCATCAGGTCGATGCCGTGCACCTCCCGCCACACGAAGGGAATCTCGGCGCCGCCGACGCGGTAGCCCGCCTCCAGGAAGTGCAGCACGGGAGCGCCGTCCGGGGACCGGCCGGCGAACAGCTCCAGGTGGAAGACCCAGGGCTCGGTGCTCAGCGCACCGGCCGCGCGGGCGGTGAACTCACCTATGAGATCCAGGAGGTGGGGGTCGTCGATCTCGACCGATCCGAGGGCCTCGCCCTCGGTGAAGTCCACGCAGGTGTTGACGTACCGGGACGCCCGCCAGGGGCCGAGGGCCTCGCCCGTCCACAGGCCGTCGATGTGCAGCACCGGGTCGGCGCAGTACGTCTGCACCAGGCGCGGCTCCGGCGGCAGGGTGCGCAGCAGTGGCAGATCCGCCGCGGAGTCCAGGCGTACGACGCCGCGGCTGGCCGTGCCGCGGCGGGGTTTGACCACGACGGGCCAGCCGTGGGTCTGCGCGAAGGTCTCCACGGCGGCCTCGTCAGGCGCGTCCGCGAAGGCGGGAGCCGGGATGCCCGCCTCCGCGATCACGCGGTTCATGGTCAGCTTGTCGCGGAACCGGGCCAGCCGGTCCGGGGTCTGCCCGGCGCAGCCGAGCTTCTCGCGCACCAGTGCCGCGGTGTCCAGGTCGCCCTCGTTGAGGGCCAGTACGCGCTGCGGCCGGCCGAACCGCGCGCTCAGGTGGGCGACGGCCGGCCACACGCCGTCGAAGTCGTCGGTGGCGGGGACCATGCGGACCGCGGCCGCGCCGGCCGGTACGGAGGGCAGCCCCAGGTTGGTCGTCACATAGGTGACGTCGTACGCCTCGTGGTCGAGGTAGTTCTCGTAGCGCGCGTACCCGTCGCGCCACCGGTGGATGACGAGGAGGTGGTCCTTCATGCCTGCCCCGCCTCCGGCGCCGTGAGCGCGCTCTTCCTGGCCAGCTGCGTCCGGCTGTGGACGCTGCCCACCGCGTACGTCGCCGACACCACGGCGGCGCGGGCCGAGCCGAGCGCCTCGCGGGCCGCGTCGAGGTCGCCCTCGGGCAGCCGGGCCACGACGTCGGTGGCGCAGTCGATGAGGTGCAGGGCGGCGCGGGTGAGCGGCTGGTCCGCCGCGAACTCCTTCTCGACCAGGCGGCGGACGTTCCTCAACTGGGTGACGGAGTCGGCCGGGGCGGCGGGGGGCGCCGAGGCAGCGGCAGCGATCGTTCTCACGGGCACTCTCTTCTCATCCATATCCGTGGGACTGGTCATCGTTCGGCGAGCACCCGGGCGCGAAGCCCGAGTGCTCGCAGCAATTCATCGCGGCGTCGGACCTCCGCCGGGAGGCCGTGCGAGATCAGCTCGTCTCGAAGCGGATCCGGGCGTTGGCCGTCTCGCACTTGGCGACCGCGTCCTCGGCGTCGCGCCCGGAGGCGATGACGTACCCGGAGACGCAGTCCGCGACGGTGAGCAGCGGCGGCACGGTGTCGCCCTCGCTCTTGGCGATGACGGCCGCCACGTCGACGTCCATGAACTCGTCCAGGTAGGGGAGGAAGACCTGGGCCACCTCGCCCCGGGGGACGTGGCGGATGACGTCGGCAGCGTCCTCGGGGACGTCGAGGGCGGTGATCCGGCCCGGCTCGGGGGTGAAGAAGCGGACCGCGGCGCCACCCAGCGGCTCCGGCGAGGTCTGCGGCAGTTCGTCGATGCCGAGCGGGACGGTGAGGAACATGCGGTTCAGGTTCAGTCCGAAGGCTCGCCGTACGAGCTCGGGGGCGCCGCTGCCCGCGAGCCGGGCGTGCGACTCCAGGACCCGCGGCCCGTGCTTCGTCAGGACGAACTCGCTGTGCGAGGGGCCCTCGGTGAGTCCCACGGCGTCGAGGAACTTGGGGGTCAGCTCGCGCAGCGCCTCGAGCTGGGGGACGGCGACCCGGCTGGGGGTGCTGACCTCCCACTCCACGTACTTCTCGTTCATCCGGTACTCGGAGTAGCCGATCGTCAGGTGCCGGCCCTCGTGCGAGAAGGAGTCGACGCTGACGACGGGGCCGTCGAGGTACTCCTCGGCGATGACGCCCGAGATCTCCGCCGCCTGCAGCGCGCTCCACGCGGCCTCGGCGTCGTCCGCGTTCTCGACGGGGTGGATGTGCAGGCTCGCCACGCCGTCGACGGGCTTGACGATGACGGTCCCGCCGACCTCGGCCTGGAACGCGGCGATCTCCGCGGCGCTGTGCACCATGCGGTAGAGGACCGGGCTCAGGTGGTGCTTGGCGAGGAGTTCGCGGGTGAGCGCCTTGTCCTTGAGGGCGCGGGCCGTGGCCTCGCTCACGCCGGGCAGGCCGAGGGCGTCCACGACGAAGCCGGTGGACTCGGCCGCGGGCTCGGTGGTGGTCAGGACCCGGTCGAAGGGGCGCTCGTCGTGCAGCGGCTTGAGGGTGTCGAGGAGGGCCTGGCCGTCGGCGATGGGTGCGTGCACGATGCGTTCGCAGTGCACGGCTATCGCCGGGTCGTAGGCGCCTTCCTCGTGCACGAGGACCACGTCGATGCCGAGTTCCTTGGCGCCGGCGATGGGTGCCGGCCTGCCGCCGATGACCGCTACGCGGAACTTGCCTGCCATGGTGCGTCCTTTTCGGTGAGGGGGTGTGTCAGGGGTGGGAACGGGGTGCGCCGGGGCCTGCCGTCAGGCGGCGTAGCAGCGGCGCAGCCAACGCGCCGTGGCGTTGGGGGCCGGGAGGAACGCCTTGCGGCGGTGGAGCACCCGGTAGTTGTCGAAGATCATGAACTCACCCGGCTGCAGGACGAGTTCGGTGGACGGAGCGGTGCCCAGCGCGCCGGACCAGCGCTCCAGTGCCGCGGCCGCGGCGTCGGTGCAGCCGACCGTGGTGCCGCGGTCGTAGCGGGCGCGGTGGTGGCGGCCGTCCGGACCGGGTTCCAGCACGGAGGTCTTCGTCAGGGGCGCCGTCGACTGCTGGTCGTTGGAGGCGGGCGCCCCGACCTGGAACTCCTGGGCCAGCAGCGCGAGCCGGGTGTCCTCGTCGAGCCGTACGACGACATCGTCGAGCGCGACCAGTTCGGTCGGCACACGCTCCTCGTTGCGGACGGTGTAGAAGCTCAGGTACGGCGGTGCGTACAGCCGGGGGTCCGAGCCGGGCGGGCTGAAGGGCTGGTGGGGGTTGTCGGAGTGCCAGAAGAACTCCGAGTCCGCGCCCCAGGAACTGGTCGTGCCGGAGGCCTCCGGATTGGGCACGACGTTGCGGATGAGACGCCCGTCGTTCTCGTAGGT
Source organism: Streptomyces sp. NBC_01454 (assembly GCF_036227565.1). Classification (NCBI taxonomy): domain Bacteria; kingdom Bacillati; phylum Actinomycetota; class Actinomycetes; order Kitasatosporales; family Streptomycetaceae; genus Streptomyces; species Streptomyces sp. NBC_01454. The sequence goes on along the minus strand of NZ_CP109460.1, from coordinate 3,599,213 downwards.
CACGGCGAACGGTGTGCACCCGAGCAGCCGCAGCAGCCCGAGGTGGAGCGCGTTCGTGACGGCGAGCCGGGACTCGTCCCCGAATCCGGAGACCGGGGTCTCGGGGAAGTCCTGGGTGGGCAGGTTGGTGAGGGTCAGCGCATGACTGCCCCCGGCGGTGAACACCTGGATTCCGTGCAGGGTCTCGCCCGGCAGGTAGCGGCGCAGGGCGTAGGCACCGATCCTGGCGAGGATCGCGTCGTCAAGATCCGAGTCCAGGCGGGTTTCGGAGACCCGTTCCGAAATCTCCTTGCCCAACAGTTCCCGGGCGCTGTCCTCGACGTGGAACCGGGTGAGCTGGAGCAAGCTGGTCATGAATTTCTCCGATCAATAAGTTGCACGCCGTTGTGCGCGACTCAGCGATCTGCCGAAGGAATCCAGTAGGTCGCTGCACTCCGGTTCCATCGGCGGGCCATCGGGTCCCGTACGAGCCGGCCCAGCAGGCCTGCCGGAGTGATGAAGAGGATGTAGACGAGCAGGAGCACGAAGGTGCGCATGGCGTTCCGATCTGTGGGGCGGGCCGGGGGCCGGCGCCGGTTGCGGGCTGCGTCAGTCCAGCGGGATCTCGTCACGCCAGTCGGACTCCTCCGACCAGGCGGGCTGGGCGCTCTTCTCCAGGAGGAAGTTGCCGAGCGCGAGCAGGTCGATGTTGGTGCGCATGAAGCAGGTGTAGGCGTCGTGCGGGGTGTTGACGATCGGCTCGCCGCGCACGTTGAACGAGGTGTTGACCAGGACGGGGCAGCCGGTGCGGGCCTTGAAGGCGGTCAGCAGCCGGTGGTAGGCCGGGTTGCTGTGCTCGGTGACCGTCTGCACGCGGGCCGAACTGTCGACGTGGGTGACCGCGGGGATGGTGGAGCGCGGCACCTTCAGCAGGTCGAGGCCGGCGGCGCCGGTCTCCTGCTCCGCGAGGCGCTGGGCCGCCGCCACCTGGGAGACCACGAGCATGTACGGGCTCTTCTGCGGCAGGTCGAAGTAGTCCTTGGCGTCCTCCTCCAGGACGGCGGGCGCGAAGGGCCGGAAGGACTCCCGGAACTTGATCTTGAGGTTCATCGCCGACTGCATGGCGGGGTTCCGCGGGTCGCCCACGATGGAGCGCGCGCCCAGGGCCCGGGGGCCGAACTCCATGCGCCCCTGGAAGAAACCGGCGATCTTGCCCTCGGCCAGCTGTTCGGCGACCGCCTTGGCCAGCGTGTCGCTGTCCAGGTGCTGGTAGGGGATGTCGTGGGCGTCGAGGTACGCGGCGATCTCCGCGTCGTCGAAGCCGGGGCCGAGCAGGGAGCCGCTCATGGCGTCCTGTCCGCTCCCGGTGTGCTCGCGCCGGGCCCCGCGCTCCATCGCCACGGCCTGGGCGGCGCCGAGCGCCCCGCCGGCGTCGCCGGCGGCGGGCTGGATCCACACCTCGTCGAAGATGCCCGCGTCGATCACCTTGCCGTTGGCGACGCAGTTGAGCGCGACCCCGCCGGCCAGGCAGAGCCGGGACTCACCGGTGCGCTCCCGCGCGGAGCGGGCCAGCCGGAGCACGGCTTCCTCGGTGACCTCCTGCACGGAGGCGGCGAGGTCGAATTCCCGCTCGGTGAGCGCGGCTTCGGGGGTGCGCCGGGGGCCGCCGAAGAGCTTTTCGAAGCCCTTGCCGGTCATCACCTGGCCGCGCATGTACTCGAAGTAGCGCATGTCCAGGCGGAAGGAGCCGTCCGGCTTGATGTCGATGAGGCGCTCGCGGATGAGGTCGGCGTAGCGCGGCGTGCCGTACGGGGCCAGGCCCATCAGCTTGTACTCGCCGGAGTCGACCTTGAAGCCGCAGAAGTAGGTGAACGCGGAGTAGAGCAGCCCGAGGGAGTGCGGGAAGCGCAGCTCCGACACCGGCTCCAGCTCGGTGCCCCGGCCGTGCCACAGCGTGGTCGTGGCCCACTCGCCCACGCCGTCGATGCACAGCACGGCCGCGGACTCGTACGGGCTCGGGAAGAACGCCGAGGCGGCGTGCGACTCGTGGTGGCGGCGCACGGACAGCTCCGGGACCCGCCCCCGGCCGAGTGCGGCGAATTCCTCGCGGACGGTGTCCGCGGTGTGCAGCTTGCCGCCGCGTGAGAGCCATGCGGGGAGGGTGTCGCGGAAGGAGGCGAAGCCCATGGGCGCCGCTCCCTTGAAGGTGGAGAGCACCCGCTTGAACTTCAGCCGCGGGTCCTCGTAGTAGGCGATCGCGGAGACGTCGTCGAGGCTCACCCCGTACTCGTCCAGGCAGTACTCCACCGCCTGGGCCGGGAAGGCGGGGTCGTGCCGACGCCTGCTGAAACGTTCCTCCTGAGCGGCCGCAACGGGCACGCCGTCGGCGACGAGTGCCGCCGCGCTGTCGTGGTAGTAGGCCGCGATGCCGAGAACCAGGTCAGTCACTGGTGTTGTCCCTCGCCGTGGTCGGGGTCACGCCGATGCGTGACCGGGTACGCGTACCGCTGTGTGCGGTCGCTCCTGGGATGGGCCGGCCGGGGTGGTTCACCGGCGCCTGCGCGCGGACCTGCCGCGGCGGGCCGCCCTGCGGGCCCCCATGCCGCTCGGTGGGTTCAGGGACCGGTAACCGGCCCTGACCCGCTCCCAGACCTCCGTGCGCGCGCCGGGTCCCGGGGTGTCGGGCAGGGCGGCCATCAGGGTGTCGATCGCGTCGGCCGCCCATGCGGAGTGCCCGGTGGCGACGTTGTCGATGGTGTTGTGGATGTCCACGAAGCGTGTGTTGAAGCCGTACGTCTTCAGGGCCATGCGGGCCCTGCGGTACGTCCCGCCCACCCCCGACAGCTCCATGGCCAGGTTGAGGCCCAGCACTTCGGGCAGGAAGGTGCGCGGGAAGCGGCCCACGCACAGCCAGTACACCGGCAGTTCGAACGAGGCGTCGTGGAAGCCGGGCCACCGTGCGAACTCCGGGGAGGCGGTGGGCGGCAGTTCGACGTCCATCTCCTTGAGGACCTCGCGGTAGATCAAGGGGTGGTTCAGCTTCGGCTCGCCGTTGCCGAGCTCGTCCCAGTAGGTCTCGAAGAGCGAGTGGCCGATCTCCGACGCGGCCTGCTCGTAGTCGGTGAAACCCTGGAGCCAGCTGCCGTCGATGAGGGTGAGCGGCGCCGTCTGCACGGTGTCCTCGACCACGGCCTCCCGGGTCGGCAGCGGGATCTCCGCGTTCTCCTCGAACTCCGCGCCGTGCCGGTCGTGCTGGGTCTGCAGCCAGGGCCGCAGCCCCTCGCGCCCCCAGGCGTCCGGCAGGAGCATCGTTCCGGTGTCCATCCCGTGCCGGGAGCGCGCCAGCCAGCCCGCCGTGTAGTCCAGGGCCCAGGCGCGCAGCGCGGGGGTGTCGGTGCGCCCCATCAGCAGGTGGTAGGCGTCCCGCAGATCGGCCGGGGCCCGTCCGGCGGACGGTGCGCCCGCCCGCAGCGCGGCGGCCACCGCGGTCAGCGCTCCGCCGGCCGCCGGGGCGGCGGCGGGGGACCGGGTCTGCGGTGCGGCTGCGCTCTCCGGCTCCGCCACCGCAGGCAGCGAGTCGATCCAGCGGCGGATGACCGTCAGGTCCTCCGGCGAGAACACCCGGAACATCGGCCCGCGCTCGCCGACCAGGCCGCGCACCAGGGAACTGGCGCCGGAGCGGCCGGGCTTGACGAGCCGGCTGCGGGCCAGGACACCGAGCAGCGGACCCGCGTCGGTGCGGCAGTCGGCCAGCCAGGCGCTCAGCGGCCGCCCCTCCAGCTCGAATCCGTGGTGATACACGGCCCCTTCGCGGGAGCGCAGCCGCATCAGCTCGGCCATGTCGTACGCCGGGTCCTTGGACGCCGTCAGCTCCGCGTGGAGCAGCTCCGCCCAGTCCCGCAGCTCGGCCAGGGCCCAGTCGAAGCCCAGCCGGACCGCGTCGGCGGCGGCCGGCCCGCCGTCGGCGATCAGTTCGTCCACCGCCGCACGGCACATCAGGGGCGGCGGCTCGCCCTCCTGGCCCCGGCCGTCGGAGAGGTCGAGGGCGGCCCAGTCCGCCTCCGTGGGCAGCGCCCGGGCGACCAGGGCGAGCGGCGGCAGCAGCCCGACGGTGCGCAGGCACAGGTCGGCGCCGAGGATCTCGCCGCGGAAGTCCTCCGGGCGGCGGCTCATCGCCAGCAGCAGCGCGGGGAAGCGGAACGTGCGGTCCCCGATGCGCTGGTCGCCGGTGAGCCGGGCCCTGGGTACCGCGTTCTCCGAGAGCCGCAGATGGCGCAGGAGCCCCAGGTACGCATGGCCCCGGGAGGCACCCGGATGTCCGGCGCCCACATCGGAGGCGTACAGCGCCAGGGTCCGCAGGACGGCCGGCTCGTCCGCGTTGCCGGGGGCGCTGAGCCATTGCAGCCACGCCCCCGAGACCAGGGCGAGCGGGGCGCAGCCGAGCACCGCCCGGCGGACGAGGGCCTGCCGGGCGCCGTCCGCGCCGTCACCGGTGACGGGTGTGTGCTCCGCGTTCCCGGCCACGTCGAGCGCCCGGAAGCGGGCACTCTCGGTGCGCGCCCAGTCGGCGGCCCGGCGGACGGCCGCGTCGAGGTCCGTCTCCGCACCGGCGGCGGGCCGGCGCAGCTCGGCGCGGACCTCGTCGGTGAACCGGCCCCCGGGGATGGCCGCCTCCGGGTCGGCGGCGTACGCGTACACCGTCCGTGCGGTGTCGTCGTCCTGCGCCGGCTGGCGCCGCGTGGCCGTGCCGGCTGCCTGATGGCCTTGCATCCTTCTCCTTTCCTCTGCTTCGTGGACCATCCGGCGCGCGGTGCTGCCGCCGGCCGTACCGGTCAGAACATGGGGTAGATGGAGGCGTCGTTCTTGCGCTTGGCGCGCTTGTTGCGCCGGAACAGCGCGTTGGCGATCTTTCGCACGAAGGACATTTCAGTAACTCCTCTGCGGGTAAAGCACAATGGGGGTCAGGACAGTCCGATGGTGTCTGCCATGATTTTGGCGACGACGTCGTATCCGTGGTCCGTGTAGTGCGCCCGGTCGACGAATATCCAGTCGTTCTGGCTGACCGCGTCGGCGACGACGGGATTCAGGTCGTGGTATCCCACGCCGAGCTTTTCGCAGCCGGTCCGGAGGGTTTCGGAGAATTCCCGGGCGACCTCCGGCGTCGAGATGTCGCCGTAGAGCGCTTCCCAGGTACCGAGCTTGGAGATCCGGTCGATCTCGTCGAAGAGCAGCTTTTCCTGGGGGGCCGGGGTGTCGCGCATCCACTGGGCCATGGGCTGCAGGACGTACGTCACGCGGGTGTGGGGGCCCGCGAGCCTGCGCCAGCTGTCCAGGTGGCGCAGGGTGAGGTCGGCCGCCGACGCGATGACCTGCGGGATGTCACGGCGGACGTCGTCGTGGGTGGAGATGGTGCGCCGCCGCTCGGCGCGCCGGCCGAAGGGCTTGGCGGCCTTGCGGTTGCTCTCGCGCAGCTCCTCCATCTTCTCGAAGTACTCGCCGCAGAACCAGAATGCGCCGTGGTCGCCCTGCTGCCATTCGGGCAGCCTGCCGACGGTCAGATCGTTGAGCCCCGAGAAAATGACGATCTCTTCGATCTCGGGCAGCAGATGCCGGTACAGCGTGAAGAGCAGGAGTTCCTGCGTGGAGTTGTAGCAGCGGCCACCGAAATTGAGCCACGGGGCGGAGGGGGCGTGCTTGCTCCACAATTGGGAGGCCAGCGTGGTGGCGTCACTGGTGGCGCCGATACCGAGCACGGTGGAACTGCCGGCGATCAGCCGGACCGGACCCGCCGGAACATTCTCCGCCGCCGAGGCCGTGGCGCCGCCGGGGCCGTGCGAGATACGGAATCCGGCCCGGTCCGTGTTGATGGTCGCGGACCGGTATTCCGCCTGGTGGAAATACATGAGGTACGGCAGATAGCGCGCCTCGCCGCGGTCGTCGAACCGCGCGTACTCCTGGTGCTGCGGAGTCAGTTCGTCGCGGTGCAGTTTCACGGGAAAGCTCCTCGGATCGTGTGCGGACATTCCTCCGGACCGGCGCACGGCGGCGCGCACGGACCTGGGTGGTCCGTGGCGTGTACGCGGTGAAAGAAGGAACGGAGAAACGGAGGTGGAGAAGAATTCAGGACGCCGGAGAAAAGGGCCGGCGGCACGCTCAGGTGCCGAGGAGCGGGCCGCGGTGCAGCTTGTGCTGGGCGGCCTGCGCCAGCGGCCGCACCACCATCCGGTCGACGTTGACGTGCTGCGGGAGCCCCACGACGAGCGACACGCACTGCGCCACGTCGTCCGCGCTCAGCGGCGCGTCGACGTTCTCGTAGAGCGCGGCCGCCCCGGCGGCGTCGCCGCGCAGCCGGTTGAGGGCGAACTCCTCGGTGTGGACCATCCCGGGCGCCACCTCGATGACCCGGACCGGCGCTCCGCACAGTTCGAGCCGCAGTGTCTCGCTGAGGGCGTGCTCGGCGTGCTTGGCGGCGCTGTAGCCGCCCCCGCCCTCGTAGTTGGTGAACGCGGCCGTGGAGGTGATGGTCACGACCGTGCCGCCGCCCGCCCGCAGCAGGGGCAGCAGGGCCTGCGTCATCCGCAGGGTGCCCAGCACGTTGACGGAGAACATGTGCGCCCAGTCGTCCGGCGCGGCGAGTGCCACCTGCTCCGCGCCGAGGGCGCCGCCCGCGTTGTTGACCAGGACGTCACAGGAGTCCAGACCGGCGGCGAACTGCCGCACGGCGTCGTCGTCCGTGATGTCCAGGGGGTGCGCCTGCGCGCCGGTCTCCGCCGCGAGCGCGGCCAGCCGGTCCGCGCGCCGGGCGACGGCCACGACGTCGAAACCGTCCTTGGTCAACCGGCGGACCGTTGCCGCACCGATTCCGCTGCTCGCACCGGTCACCACTACCTTGCCGGGCACCCGACACCTCCGCCTTTTCCCTTTAGGTCAATTCCGAAACCTCTATTCGATGTGCGACGCATTACCGAGTGGATGGCGGGTACCCGAAGGTTTCCGGCCATGTATTCGTTCCGCTGCACATGTGAATCCTTCACGAATGCAGCCGTCAGCAGAAGTAATTCCCGGCGGCTGGATCGCGCATTGCGGGAACCCGACCGTGGGGCATAACGCCATGAAACGGCCACAGCGGGGCAACGCAAGAGGCCGGACCGCTCCGGTGGTGCGGAGCGGTCCGGCCTCGGACGTACGGTGCTGCCCGGCTGCCTCAGGCGGGACCGGAGGTGTCGAGGGCGAGGGTGACGGCCAGCGCCCCGAGCACGGTGCCCATCATGTAGCGCTGCGCCTTCAGCCAGGACGGGCGGCGGGTGAGGAAGACCGCGATGGCCCCCGCGCCGAGCACGATGATGAAGTTCACGCCGATGCTCACCACGATCTGGATGGTCCCCAGCGCGAGCCCCTGGAAGAGCACATGCCCCGACTTCGGGTTCACGAACTGCGGGATGAGCGAGAGGTACATGACGGCGATCTTGGGGTTGAGCAGGTTCGTCATCAGCCCCATCATGAACAGCCGGCGGGGCGAGTCGTGCGGCACGTCCTCGGGGGTGAAGACGCTGACCCCGCCGGGCTTGAGGGCCTTCCACGCCAGCCACAGCAGGTACGCGGCGCCGGCCAGCTTGATGGCCGCGTAGAGCTCGGGGACGGCGATGAAGATCACCGAGAGTCCGAGGTTGGCGGCGATCAGGTAGATCATGAAGCCCACCGCGACGCCGCCGAGGGAGACGATCCCGGCCCGGCGCCCCTGGGTGATGCTCCGGGACACCAGATAGATCATGTTCGGTCCGGGGGTCAGCACCATGCCGAGCGCGACCACCACCACGCCCAGGATTCCGCTCAGTTGAAGCATGTCTTCTTCCCTCTCCGGTGTATCCGCTGTAGTGCCTGGTCCGCCGTTGCCGCTCTGCTTCAGGGCGCCTTCAGGCGCGCCACTTCGGAGAGGTCGTGGACGAGATCGTGAATGAAGTGCTCGGTGCACAGCTCGACGCTGAGCCCCGGGGCGCCCGAACGCGGGTCCCTGCCGCCCCAGTCGGCGCTGGTGAAGGTCTCGAACCGGCAGGCCAGCGACTCCGCGGCCCAGCCGAGTTCCGGTGCCACCTGCCGGGGGTCCTCCTCGCTGTAGCGCGTGAGCAGGTCCGGCTCGCTGCGCTTGCGGCCCGGTTCGCGGGACCGGCGCACCGGCGGCAGGCGGAGCATCGCGATCAGCCGCCGGTGGAAGAGCACGCACATGTCCCGTGCGTGACAGCCGTATTCGAGCGGCGACCAGCCGAGCGGGCCGGTCTTCTGCCGGCTCAGGTGCGGGTCGTCCAGGATCGTGCGCCACTGCCCGGCGCACGCCCGCAGGACGGCCGGTACCTCGCGACGGTGGAAGGCCTCGCTGGTGAACCCGCACCGTTCGCACCGAACCGACGTCAGCGACATGCGGCCTCTAGTTCCTGACGGGGTCACGTGGTCCCTTCCTTGGCGGGTGCGGCCGTGCGGGTCGGAGCACAATCGAGCATATTGATCTGACTATCTCGGCGCAAGATTTATATTGCACCGAGGGCAATGTTCTGCTACCTCTGAGACCATGAGGCGGGAAGCAGGGGCGGTCGGGAACGGCGCGGGTGAGGAGAGAGTCGTGAAGGACTATGTGCAGGCGGCGGACGCGGTGGCCGCGGACATCGCGGCGGGCCGGCTGCGGGCGGGCGACCGCCTGCCACCGCAGCGCGACTTCGCCCGGCAGCACGGCATCGCCGCCTCCACGGCCGCCCGCGTCTATCAGGAACTGGCCCGTCGGGGGCACACGGTCGGCGAGGTGGGCCGCGGCACCTTCGTGCGCGCCACCGCCCACCCGGTCGCGCCCGCGCTGAGCGAGCCCGCGGACGGCCGGATCGATCTGGAGCTGAACTATCCGGTGGTGCCCGAGCAGGCCGGGCTGCTCGGGGCCGGACTGGCCGGGCTGGCGGCGCCGGACGTGCTCGAGACCGTGCTGCGGCCGGTCGGTGCAATCGGTACACCGGCCACCCGTGAACTTTCGGCCGATCTGCTCGCCCGCGGCGGCTGGCGCCCGGACCCGGCCCAGGTGCTGTTCGCCGGCAACGGCCGGCAGGCGATCTCGGCCGCGGTCTCCGCGCTGGTCCCGCCGGGGGCACGGCTGGGCATCGAGGAACTCACCTACCCCGGGCTCAAGGTCATCGCCGCCCGGCTCGGGATCACCCTGGTGCCGCTGGCCATGGACGAGGACGGGCTGGTGCCGGAGGCCGTCCGGGCCGCCCACCGCAGCGCACCGCTGCACGCCGTCTACGTCCAGCCGACTCTGCACAATCCGTTGTCCCTCACGATGAGCGAGCGGCGCCGGGGCGAACTTGCCGGCGTATTGCGGGAGTTGGACCTCTACGCGGTCGAGGACACCATCTGGGCGTTCCTCTACGACGACCGTCCGCCGCTCGCCGCCCTGGCGCCCGAGCACACGGTGGTGATCGACAGCCTGTCCAAGCGGCTGTCCCCCGGGCTGACCCTCGGCTTCGCCGTGGCCCCGCCCGCGGTCGCCGCCGGCCTCACCTCGGCCCTGCGCTCCGGCGGGTGGACGCCCATGCGCTTCGCGCTGGAGGCCGCGGCCCGCTGGCAGGCGGAGGGTGCGGTGCAGGCCCTGGTGGCGGGCAAGAAGCAGGAGGCGGCCCGCCGGCAGGAGGTGGCCGAGCGACATCTGGGCACCTTCCCGGTCCGCAGCGATCCGCGCTCGTACTACTGCTGGTGGGAGCTGCCGCGCCCCTGGCGGGCCGACATGTTCGTGGCCGCCGCGGCGCGGCACGGGATCGCGGTGACCCCCGCCGCGGCCTTCACGGTCGGCCAGTACCGCGCCCCCAACGCGATCCGTCTGGGGCTCGCCTCACCGCGGATCGAGGTGCTCTCGCAGGCGCTCGCCGTGCTCGCGGATCTCGCCCGCTCCGCCCCGGACGAGCTCGTCTCCGACTGAGCGGCGGCGAGGGGCCGTTGGGCGCGGTCCGGGCGGCGTGACCGGGCCGCGCGCGGGGCGGCCGCAGGTGGGTGGGGGCGTGGGTGCGGGCGTGGGTGCGGGCCGGCCACCGACTGCTCACGCCCCGCACCCGGCGGCCGCATTCACACCCGTACCGTCCTGCGCTGTCCGTTCGGGCAGGGCCGCCGTCTCCGCGCCGACCGCCGCACCCGACCGGTGTACTCTGCACCCATCCGTCACGAGGACGGCGTTCGGTCCGCGGACCGGCGTACGCACCGCACCGGTCCGGAAATCCGGGTCGTCCTCAGAATTGCAGCCGGCCCGAGGGGGCGGGCTGTTTCTTCGGCATGCCTGGAGTTTATCCCCAGGCGGAATCGCTGTACCGCTGCGCATCTCCGGCGGTGTCGGCGATTGCCTGAGTCTGCCGGGCGTCATCCGTCGAGACCGCAATGCCGACTAACGGCAGCAGAACCAGGGCGAGAGTGGAAATCAGGGCGGGTGCGGGCTTGGTGGCTATCGACATGAGGACATCCCCGTTCATTTATGTGTGTTTTGTCTGTTTAAGGAAAAACTTCCCGGGTCGGGCAGTGTCGCTGTCCATGATTCGGGCGGACGAGCGGCTGAACAGCCGGTGGATCCGAGATGGCTGGTCGCGTCATTGACCAGGACTTTCCTTGACGACTCATTGATCTTGCGCCAGGTTCCGCTCTGAGGCCAGCCCGACTGGCATCATGATCAGGAAGTGCGACAACAGGAAGGGGGGGCAGATGGGCTCACATGAGGACATGTGCGGAAAGGCGGGTCCAGTTCGCCTCTGCGAGCAAGGGCTGACGCAATACCGTGAAGCCCTTGAAGCCGGGGTCATGTCGGGGGATGTGGCCGATTGCCTGCTCGCCTGCGGACTGCTGCGTCCGCTGCCCGGATCGGTCGGCGTCTACATTCCTATTCCACCGGAAATCGCCGAGTCCGATCTGGCGCGGCCCGTCGAGCAGAAGATCCAGAATTCTCAGCAGGTCCTGACCGAGTTATACACCTCCTTTCTCGCCGCAAAGGGGGTCTACCGCAAAGTGCAACAGCAGGTGGCGATCCCCATCGACACGCTGATGGGCGAGGACGTGATCAGCGAGGCGCTCCAGATGGCCATCGACAAGTGCCAGGGGGAACTGCTCACGGCACAGCCGGGCGGCGGCCGGTCCACCCACCTGCTGGCCGAGGCACTGCCCCGCGACCTCGCGCTGCTCCGCCGGGGGGTCCAGCAGCGCACCCTCTACCAGCACACCGTGCGGTCCCACGCCCCGACGCTGGGCTACATCGAACGCATACTGGCCGAGGGCGGCCAGATCCAGACGCTGGACGAGATCTTCGAGCGCGTCATCATCTGCGACCGCTCGATCGCGTTCATCCCCGGCTCCCCGGACCGCAGGACCCACGCCGTGGCCATCCGGCACCCCGGCGTCGTGGGGTTCCTGTCCAAGGCGTTCGACCACATGTGGGAGCGGGCGACACCCATCACCGCCGTCATGGGCCAGTACCGCCCCGAACCCCTCACCGACGTCGTCCGGCGCAGCGTGCTGCGCATGGTGGTCAGCGGCTGCACGGACGAGGTCATCGCGGCCCGCCTCGGCATGAGTTCGCGCACCGTCTCCACCCACATCAGAAAGGTGTCGGAGATGCTCGGCAGCCGCAGCCGCGCCGAACTCGGCTATCTGGTCTCGGAGCAGGGCCTGCTCAAGGACGCACCCGCCGGCGCCACCTGAGGAGGACGGGCACCCGCGGGCCCCGCGGCGCGGCGGACGGCCCGCGGTCCCGCAATGCGGCGCGCCCGCCCCCTCCCCTCGACGCCCGTCCACAACTCGCCCGCGCCGTACGGGAATCTCCGGCGACATGGGTCTTGACCGTGCCCGCGGAGAGGAAGAGCTCGCGGGCGATATCGGCACGGGTCTTCCCCTCGGCGACCTGCCCGGCGATCTCGACCTCCCGCCCGGTCAGCAGCGGATCACGGCGGCGGGTGCGGGGCCCGGCCGCCGGCCCGGTGACATCCGTGGGGCCGGCCGGCAGGCGGGTCACTTTCAGGCCGTCCCTCCGCGGCATCCGGATGCCCATCAGCGCCACATCGGGTTCCCGGATGCGCCCGAGCTCCACGTCGTCCACGCCGTCGGCCGCCTCACCGGCCACTTCCATGTCGGGCCGGCTCTCCACGATGCGGCGCACTCCCCGGTCGGCCGTCTCCCGGTCGTCGGCGATCAATGGGCGAATCGCCACCGGCCGGAATGCCCCCGCACGGGGGGCGCGGCGGGCCTGGGATATCCCGGCCGGCGGCGGTGCGGGGCCGCGGCGCTCCGGCGGCGGTGCGCACGGACGGCGGCCTGTACCGGCGAGGGCCCGTACGGACGACGGCCCGTACGGATGAGGGCTCGTACGACGGCGGGCCGCCCGGATGGCGGGCCCGTACGAGACCTCGTCACCCGTCTGCCCGGCTCCCTCCCAACCCCACATTGACCTGGGGAAATGTTCCCCGAAGGGCGGACGGACCCCGGCGGCCGGGGGACGTGTTCGCGTGGCGGGTGCGGGGGGACACCGGCATGTTGAGGTGACAGCCGTGTCCTGGACCGGAGGAAGGGCGGGGTGTACCTGGCGCAGACGGGGCCGTCTGCGGATGAGTGGACCGGGAGGCTCCCGCATGCTTCGGAGATCGCTGCGGATACCCGCTGCCGGATTCGCCTTCCTGGTGACGGCCGCGGTCTCGTCGTCCGTGCTCTCCGCCGGACCGGGGGAGTACGCGGACGGCGCCGTGACCAGTGGCGCCCGGGCCGGTCCCGGCGCCGCGGCGGCCCGGGTCATCGCGCACCGCGGCGCCTCCCGTGACGCGCCGGAGAACACCCTCGCCGCCGTCGACGCCGCACACCGCCGCGGACTCATATGGGTGGAGAACGATGTGCAGCGCAGCAAGGACGGCCGGCTGGTGGTGCTGCACGACGCCACACTGGAGCGCACGACCGACGCCGCGAAGGTGTTCCCCGGGCGGGCGCCGTGGCGGGTGGGGGACTTCACCGCCGCCGAGATCGCGCGGCTGGACGCCGGGAGCTGGTTCGGCGGACGGTTCGCGGGGGAGCGGGTGCCGACGCTCGCCGCCTATCTGCGCCGTCTGGAGCGCAACGGGCAGCGGCTGCTGCTGGAGATCAAGGCCCCGGAGAAGTACCCCGGTATCGAGGCACAGGTCCTCCGCGAGCTACGGGTGGCGGGTTGGCTGGATCGTGCCCATGTCCGCAGCCGCCTGGTGGTCCAGAGCTTCTCCGTGCGGTGCGTCCGGACCGTGCACGAGCGGGCACCGCAGGTGCGTACCGGCATCCTGGGCGCGCCCGGGGTGGGCCTGCTGCCGCGCTACGCGCGGTTCGCCGACCAGATCAACCCCCCGGAATCCGCGCTCAGTTCACGCTGGCTGGCGGCCGTGCACCGGCTGCGCGGGCCGCACGGGCGCCCGTTGGAGGTCTACGCCTGGGACGTGGCGAAGAACACCACCGCGCGGTCCGTGCGCGCGCGGGGCGCCGACGGTGTTATTGAATAATGGGTAACGGACGGTGGTTCGAGGGGCATTGTCCAGATCACCCGCGGTGCCGGCCACGCCATGACGTCGCACCGCCCTCCGCGCTGCGTGAAGGAGCTGTGGAGGGCGGATGCTGCGTGTGTGGCAGCCGCAGCCGGGGATTTACGTGATTCCCGCCGCGAGGCTAAGGTGCCTGAGATGTTCGACGCCGCCACACTCCCCGTAAAAGAACTAAGACGCAGGATTTGGCTTTTGGGTTCCGATGTGCGGCCCGGTGCGGGCCAGCGTCCAGTTCCTCCCCTGGGATCCTTTCGGGAGGCTCCTTGACGAACGACTTTCCGGCGTACGGCGAACGGCGGGTTCCCCTGCCCCCGCCACGTCATATGCCACAGGAAACGCTGACGCGTACGGGTGCCGCGGCGTCGTCGCACGCCGCAGGTGCGACGGCGACCATGGCACCCGTCGCGACGAGTTCCGCCACGGCGACGGTGGACCGGCCGCTCGCCGATCCCCCTGCCGCGGGCGGCACTTCACCGGCCCGGCCCCAGCACCGTGCCGGGGGACGGGGCGGCAGCCGCGCCAAGAGCGCGGCCACGGGCGAGGCCAAGGCGAAGCCGCGGGACGCCTTTTTCGACAATGCGAAGTATCTGGCCATCGTGCTGGTGGCGATGGGGCACTCCTGGGAGCCGCTGCGTGACGGCAGCCGGTCCGCGGCGGCGCTCTACATCACCGTCTATGCCTTTCATATGCCGGCCTTCATCATCATCTCCGGCTATTTCTCGCGCAGTTTCGATATGCGCAAGGACCGCCTGCAGCGGCTGATTACCGGCGTCGCCGTTCCCTACATCCTCTTCGAAGTCGCCTACACGCTCTTCAAGAGGTGGGCGGATGACGACCCGGGTTATCCGATCAGTCTCACGGACCCCTGGTATTTGACCTGGTTCCTGCTCGCGCTGTTCATCTGGCGCCTGACCACCCCGCTGTGGAAGATCGTGCGCTGGCCGGTCCCGCTGGCGCTGGCCATCGCCGTGCTCGCGTCCGTCTCCCCGGACATCGGCGACGACCTGGACCTCCAGCGGGTGCTGCAGTTCCTGCCGTTCTTCGTGATCGGGCTGTCGCTGCGGCCGGAGCACTTCAAGCTGGTACGCCGCAAGAAGGCGCGAATTCTGGCCGTTCCGGTCTTCGCCACCGCGCTGGTCTTCGCCTACTGGGCGGCGCCGCGGATGAACGCCGCATGGTTCTACCACCGCGACGCCGCGCAGGAACTCGCCGCCCCGTGGTGGAGCGGCGCGGTGATGACGCTGGCGATGTTCGGCTGCTCGCTGGTGCTCGTGGCCTGCTTCTTCGCCTGGATCCCGGGCCGCACGATGTGGTGCACGGCGCTGGGCTCGGGCACCCTGTACGGCTACCTGCTGCACGGCTTCCTGGCCAAGGGGTCGCGCTTTTGGAACTGGTACGACACCCCGTGGGTGCACACGCCCTGGGGCGCCGTACTGCTGACGCTCATCGCGGGCAGCGTCATCACGGTGCTGTGCACACCACCCGTGCAGCGGATCTTCCGGTTCGCCATGGAGCCCAAGATGACCTGGGCGTTCACGAAGGACCCGGTGGGGATGGCCCGCAGCCGCAACTGAGCGGAGCGGACACGGCCCGCACACCTCAGGGCGCTCGTTCCACCGGAGGACCGGTGGGGCGGGCGCCTCTGGTGTGTGCGGGGCGGGGCGGGAGATGCGCCGCCGCTACCGGACGACGGCGATGCCCTCGATCTCGACCAGTGCCGCCTCGTCCCACAATCGGGTGGTCCCGATCACCGCCATCGCCGGATAGTCGCCGCCGACCAGCCGCTTCCACACCAGGCCGAGATCGCGGGCATGCCGGCGGTAGTCGGCGACATCGACGGCGAAGACGGTGAGTTTGGCGAGGTCGGACGGCCCGGCGCCGGCCGCCGCCGCGACGTCCAGGAGATTGGTCAGCGCCCGCTCGAACTGCTCGACGACGCCGTCTCCGACGATCCGGCCCGATCCGTCGAGCGCGGTCTGCCCGGCGAGGAAGACCATGGTGCCCGAGGCGGCGCGCACGCCATGGCTGAAGCCGGCCGGCGGCGCGAGATGCGGTGGATTGATGCGCTCCAGCCCGTCGCGCGGGGCGTCCGCGCCCCTGCCGTGTACGCCGTTCTCGCCTTGTGCGGCGTGCTCGCCGTTCTCGCCGTTCTCGCCGTTCTCGGTCGTCATCCCTGCTCCCGCGCTCGTCCCGGCCGTTCACGCATGCGGGGGGTTCGCTCCCCCCAGGGATTCAAGCGCCTCCAGCTCCTGGCCGTCCAGCGTTCCCCGCGCACCGTAGGGCCGGAAACGAAGGAACGCCGCCTCGTGGTGGAACGGATTCGCCCGGTGCTCCCCGACGACTTCCTTGTGCTCGGGCCGGGCGGCACCGTAGGCGTAGTGGCGCATCGCCGAGGCGCTCCGCCAGAGGGAGAAGGTGCCGACGAAGCGGGGCGGTCTGGCCACGGCGACCGAGGCGACCAGGGAGGGATCGGCCGCGGCCCGGCCGCCGGCCCGGGAGTTGGCGCGCAGGAACGGCAGCGCGCGACGCAGCCGCAACTGCCCCAGGGTGAGCACGGCGACCGGCCCGTCCTCCTCGCCCCGAGCGGCATCGGGGTCGATCTCCACCGGCAGCGGAGGCCAGGAACCGGAAATGCGGAGCGGCCGCAACCGCACCTGCCAGCCGCCGGCCAGCCGTCGCGCCGGCGGATCCTGGGCGAGGAAGCGGTCGAGCGCGGCGTCGTCCTCCCAGGAGGCGAGCAGGGTGGCCCGGCCGGGGCGCAGCCGGGGCGGGCCGGCGGCGATGAGGCCGGTGAGCGCGGTCTGGGCCCTGGCGACCCGAAACGCCAGCCGGAATGAGCCAGATCGCAGGGGCGGGAGCGTATGGGCGAGATCGACCGGAGCCGCGCCGCGCGCGCCGAGGCCAGGACGCGTATCGAGGACGCCGCGGCCCGGCTGTTCGCGGAGCGCGGCTTCGCGGGCACGACCATCGGGGAGATCGCGGCCGCGGCGGGCCTGAGCAAGCCGATGCTCTACCGCCACTTCGACTCCAAACAGGAGCTGCACCTCGCCCTGCTGGAGCGGCACCGCGACGAGCTGGCCGCCGCCCCGATCGGTGAACTCCTGCACGGCGAGGGCGAGCTGGACACCCGGCTGGTGGCGATGTACGACGCCTGGTTCGCGCATGTGCAGAGCCATCCGTACACCTGGCGCATGATGTTCCGGGACACCACCGGGGACGCCGAGGTGCAGGCCTTCCACCAGGAGCTGCAGCGCAGACAGCGGGAGACGGACATGGCGCTGCTGCGCGAGTTCGTACCCGGCATCCCCGAGGCCGAACTGGAGCCGCTCGGCGAGGCGATCCGCAGTTCGCTGTACGGCCTCGCCCTGTGGTGGCTGGAGCGCCCCGACCACCCGCGCGAGCCCCTGGTCGCCGCGATGGTGCGACTCACCCGTGGCCTGATCTCCACGGTCGGTCACCCGGGCGGCACGAGCCCGGGCGGCACGAGTCAGGGCGACCGGGCGCCTGACCAGGCGCCCTGACCGGACGCCCTGACCGGACGCCTGACCGGGCGTCTCAGTCCGCCGCCGGATACAACGCCGCCCGCAGATGCCCCGTCCAGTGGGCCGTCCTCTCCCGCGCGAGCCGCGTCCGTGGTGCGTACAGCTCGAAGCCGTGCCAGGCTCCGGGCACATTGCGGACCGTGACCTGCACCCCTGCGTCCATCAGGCGCCGGGCGTATGCCAGCCCCGCGTCCCGCAGCGGATCGAGATCGCAGACCAGGACATAGGCCGGCGGCAGCCCCGTGAGGTCCTCGGCGCGGGCCGCCGCTGCGTAGGAGTCCGCCGCCGTCCCCTCGGGCAGATAGTGCTGCCACGACAGACGGATCGTGCGGAGGCTGTTGACCCACGGGCTCGGCACGTTCTCGCCATCCGCCGGGAGTGGTTCCCCGGCGACGCGGTCATCGAGGTCCGGTACGCACATCGACTGGTAGGCGAGAGACGGTCCGCCGCCGTCGCGGGACATCAGGGCCACGGCGGCGCTCAGCCCGCCGCCCGCGGAGTTCCCGGTGAGGGCGATCCGCTCGGGGTCGATGCCGAGTCCGGCCGCCTGCCCCGCGGTCCACTCCAGCGCGCGATAGCAGTCCTCCACACCCGCCGGATAGCGGTGCTCGGGCGCGAGACGGTATTCGACGGAGACGACTACGGCGGGCAGCCCACGGCAGAGATCGATGGCCGTCTTGTCCTGTCCCGGCAAGGCACGGCCGATGGCGTACCCGCCGCCGTGGAAATGGAGCACGGCGGGCAGCGCGCCGCCGGCACCGGTGCCCTCGTTCTCCTCGGCACCCTCGGGACGGTAGACCTCGACGGTCAGGGTGCTGCCGTCCTCCCGCGGGATGTCGTACCGCCGGCTGCACACCCCGGTGCGGTCGGCCGGGGTCGCGGCCAGCAGCTCCCGGAACCGCGCACGGGTCGCCTTGATGTCCTGGTAGGGATCGGAGTACGGCGGCAAGCCCTCCAGATACGGGGCGAGTTCAGGATGGACGGCTCTTCCCGGCGGGAAGGGCACAGGGGCCTCCGGTGATCGCGTAGGGGCCCTGCATTCTGCTCGCACAGCACCCTTCTCACCACCACCGACACCCTCCCCGCCCTCACCGACTCCCTCCCCGCCGGCGCCCCCGGTCACTTCGCGTCGGCATAGCACTCCACCACCGCCGTGGTGAACGGAAAGCGGACGGGGGTGTCCCCGAAGGCGATCCGCCCCGCCGCCGCGGCCGCCGCGGCGATCGCCTCGGACACGGTCGCCGCCTCCTCGGCGGGGCAGTGCACGATCACCTCGTCGTGCTGGAAGAAGACCAGCTCGGCGCGGAGTCCGCCCTCCGCCAGCGCCCGGCGCAGCGCCGCCAGCATCAGCAACGCCCAGTCGGCGGCGCTGCCCTGGACGACGAAGTTACGGGTGAACCGGCCGCGGGCCCGCGCGGCGGCCGAGCCGCCGGCGTACCCCACCGCCTGGTCGTCCTCCTGGGGCAGCCCCGCCTCGTCCGGCGGCGTCACGGACACCGGCGGGCAGGTGCGTCCCATCCAGGTGCGCACCAGCCGGCCCTCCTCGCCCGCGCGTGCCGCCTCGTCCACATACGCCACCGCGGCCGGATAGCGGCGGCGCAGATCGGCCATGTGCTTGAGGGCATCGCCGGAGGTCTGGCCGTAAATGGCACCCAGCAGGGCGAGTTTGGCCCGGTCGCGGTCGCCGCCGAACGCCCGGGCCGCCAGATCCGCGTACAGATCCTCGCCGCTGCCGGCCACCTCCATCAGGCCCCGGTCGCGGGAGACGGCCGCCAGTACCCGGGGCTCCATCTGGTCGGCGTCGGCGACCACCAGACGCCACCCCGGATCGGCACGCACGGCCTGCCGGATCACCTTGGGGATCTGGAGCGCGCCGCCGCCATTGGTGGTCCACCGGCCGGAGACCGTGCCGCCGGGCAGATATTCGGGGCGGAAGCGGCCGTCGTGCACCCACTGCTGGAGCCACGCCCAGCCATGGGCGGTATGCAGACGGTAGAGCGTCTTGTACGCCAACAGCGGTGCCACCGCGGGGTGGTCGATCCGCTGGAGTTCCCATTTGCGGGTCGAGGTGAGGGCAATCCCGGCGCGGGCGAAGGCCCTGATGATCTCCTGGGGCAGATCCGGGCGCACCCGCGCGCCCGTGCCGAACGCTTGGGACACCTCTTCCGCCAGCTCCGCCATCCGCCGTGGCTCCAGCCCGCCCGGATAGCGCTCGCCCAGCAGCCGGGCGAGCAGGTCACGGTGCACATCCGCCCGCCAGGGCACCCCGAACCGCCCCATTTCCGAGGCCACCAGCATGCCCGCGGACTCGGAGGCGAGCAGCAGCCGCATCCGATCGGGATGCTTCGCCTTCTCCGTACGCGCCACCTGGCCGGCATAGACCTCCAGCAGCGCGGCGAGCTCGTCCGTGCCGGGCGGCAGCGGCACCGGACCCGGCTCGAACAGGGACGGCTGGGTCTGCGCCGTACGGGCGGGCCCGTCCTGCGGAACGGGCAGGCCGTGCAGCCGCGCCCAGGCAGCGGCCAGGGAACGCGGCTGCCCGTACTGCCCCTCCTCATGGCCGATCAGCAGCGCCTCCGCGGCCTCCACGTCGTAGCAGCGCTCGACCCGCACTCCCGCCGCCAGCAGCGGCCGGTAGATCTCCGCGGTGGACCGCCACACCCACCGCTCGACCTCGGGACGGCTGCGCACGGCCTCGGCGAGCGAGGGCTCCTCCAGCACCGGCCCCGCGGCCCGTCCGTCCTGGGCGAGCGGGCAGAGACGAGCACCCCCGTCGCCCGTCTCCACCACCGCCCATCTCATGCCCCTGAGTCTCGCACCGGGGTCTGACAACGGCCCTGGTGTCGGCCCTGACCAGCGCGGACGACAGGCGCCGGGAACGGGCCGGGGGCAGCCCCTGGCACAGCCGCCCGCGGCGGGCCCAGCACCTGCTCAGCAGCCACCGTCATGCGGCCGTGCGGCGATGCGGCCGTGCGGCGATGCGGCCGTGCGGCGATGCGGCCGTGCGGCGATACGGCCGTGCGGCGATACGGGCTTGCGACGATGAGGCCGCGACGCCACGAGGCCACGACGCCACGAGGGGCACGAATGCCCCCACAACTGCCGCATGGTGAACGGTGATTGGCGCAAGCTGCCATGACGAGGAAATCGATGGCACCGAATTCCTGCGGCTCAGGCTCACGTATTCACCCGAATGAAGCGCTACTTTCCCCCTGTTGATGCGTTGAGCAGCTTGTCGCTCAAAGCGGCGCATCATCGATATCTGCTTGCTGCTCAGTGAAGAGGTTCACCGTGAAGTTTGTCTCCAAGGCCGCTGTCCTGTCCGCCGCCGCGGGCATTGCCGTTGTGAGCGGGGCCGGTGTGGCCAGCGCCTACGGCGGCGCCGGCGCTGCGGGCGTCACCCAGAACTCGCCCGGCGTTATCTCCGGAAACCTCATTCAGGTCCCGGTCGACCTGCCGCTCAACGTCTGTGGCAACACCATCAACGTCGTCGCGCTGCTGAACCCGGCTTTCGGCAACACCTGCGTCAACCTCTGACCACCATACGGTGCTTGAGGCCCGGCCCTTGCCCGGGCGGGGCCTCTCGGCGGCAAAGGCCGGTACGCATTCCGTACCGGCCTTTCGTATGCCCAAAGGCCCCGGCAGCGCAACGTGGCTCAGCGTCAATGATATGTGTCTATTGGTTTCGTGGCATTCGGGTGAAACGGCGAAACCGCTCCCTCGGAAGCGAGTTGACCAGGGCGCTCCGGATACGGGCACTCCGCTTCGAGAAGGGTAAATCGTGATCAAGAAGGTCCTGGCCACGACGGCTGTAGCCGCGTCCGTCGTCGGAATCTCGGCGACGGCCGCCCCGCAGGCCATGGCGATCGGGAACCAAAACGGCACGTCCACGGTCAACGGGAACGGCGCCAAGAGCGCGTTCGGCAACTCCACCACCGTGGGCCGGATGAGCCCGCAGCTGGAGCTCATCCAGGGCTCGCTGAACAAGCCCTGCCTTGCTCTGGGCAAGGTGGACGCCCAGGTCTTGGCAGGTGCGGCCCCGATTGCGCTGCAGGACATCAATGTGCTGTCCAGCTCGCAGAACCAGCAGTGCACCGAGAACTCGACTCAGGCAAAGGGCGACGACCCGCTGTCGCACATCCTCAGCGACATCCCGATCCTGTCGGGCAACGGCGTCGGCAACCGCTGAGCCGGCCATCGGTCGCAGGCCTGGACCGCCGGCTCTCATTTCCAGAGCGGCCCGGGGCCTGCGATACCCCGTTACGAACCGTAAGGACGGAATTTCTCGATCCTCCTTTCGGTAGGAATTCGTATTCGGCGGATGCCTCGTCTGTTCGAACTCCGGTGTTTTTTCCGCGTCGTATGCGCGGTGGCAATCTCTCGAAACGGTTGTGCACCCTTCGGGCGATTCCTCCGAAAACCTCCGGGCAAGAGTTTCGTCCACGAGGGGAAATCGTTACCAATATCGGCAGCGGCGTTACGGGCGAGCAACACAGCGCCCGAGCGACACGACGGTCGTGTGCGCTACGGACCCGCTGCAAGGAAGGGCAGAAAGTGAAGTACGCAAAGGTCGCAGCAATCACTGCCGGCACGATCATGGCGGTGGGCTCGGCAGCGCCGGCGTTCGCCGACGCGGGGGCCGCAGGGGGCGCCAAGAACTCCCCCGGAGTCATCTCCGGCAACGCCATCCAGGTTCCGGTTCACATCCCGATCAACCTGTGCGGCAACACCGTCAACATCGTCGCTCTGCTGAACCCGGCGTTCGGCAACACTTGCCTGAACCACTGACTCGAAGGAATTCGAGCCGTTTCGATGTGACCCGGCCCCGGTGCACGGTCCCCTGTGCACCGGGGCCGGTTGCCCTTCATCTCCAAATGGGCACCTGCACAACCCTCCAACTTTCGGGCGGATTGGCCGAGAAGGGCGGAACTTCAGGGTTTCCCCGGACGAAGGCACTCGTTAATCATGCTGAAAGCGGTGATCCGAGCAGCGAAGTGATTGCTCACGTGGCGCTGATGTCGCGGCACCGTCAAGCACCGCCCGAGAAGGGACAGTTGAAGTGAAGTACGCAAAGTCTGCTGCGGTTGTCGCCGGTTCCGTTATGGCACTGGGCGTCGCCGCGCCCGCTTTCGCCGCCCAGCCCGGCGCTCCGACCATGAGCCTCAATGGCGGGCTGTCCGACGCCCTGAGCAACAAGCAGCTGGACGGCCACCAGCTCACTCCGCTGATCAATACGGTCAAGGCCGCGGAGGGCAAGGTCAGGTCGACCAACGCGAAGAAGCTGCTCCGTGGCGTTACCGGGACGGCAAAGAAGACTCCGCTGCTCGGTGGGCTGCCGCTCAAGTAATTCCGGGACGGGTGGCGTTGACCGTCGGAGGGCGGCCCTCGGAGCTGCCCGGCCCAGAGCGGCGACGGGTGTGGACTTCCCGGCTCCGCCGCCGCGGCAGGTGAGTTCGATGACATCGAGATTTCGCGGTACGTGGCTGCGGATTGAGGTGCCCGGCGCCGCGCCACGGCTCGGCCGTTTCTCATTCCGAGCGCAGGTGCCCGGTCGCGAAGCCGAGCGGCGAAAACGGCTCGGGGCGCAGCTGTTTGAGTGAATGAGAACAACCAAAATCATCCTTGTGAGTTGGGCATATTGCCCGGCCCAAGGGCATCCCGAAACACGAAGGACCAAAATGATCAAGAAGGTTCTGGCGACCGCGGCCGCGGCTGCTTCCATTGTCGGTGTGGCCGCCGCTGCCGCCCCCGATGCGATGGCGATCGGTAACCAGCACGGGCCGTCTACCGTCAACGGCAACGGCGCTACGCAGTTCTACGGGAATTCGACCACGTATGGTTACATGAGCCCGCAGATCGGCCTGATCCAGGGCTCGCTGAACAAGCCCTGCATCGCCGTGGGCAAGGTGCCCGTCCAGGCCCTCGCAGGTGCGGCCGCGATTGGGCTGCAGGACATCAATGTGCTGTCCAGCGCGCAGAACCAGCAGTGCACCGAGAACTCGACTCAGGCAAAGGGCGACGACCCGCTGTCGCACGTGCTGGACAACATTCCGATCCTCTCCGGCAACGGCGCCCACAACCACTGACCGGCCGCGTACGACCCGGGCCGCCCGGTCCTCCTTCTTCCGGGCGGCCCGGGTTTCCGCTGTCCGGCTCCCGAGTGGAAATGTTATTCGCTCGTGACTGAACTCCGGTGAGCCGGATCGTTAGGAATGGTGTGTGGAGGGAAGCTGCCAATGCCCTTGTGGGATTGATGGGGCTGCCAGGGCATTGGCATGCCGTCCGAAACTGAGCAGGGCCTGCGAATCCTTCCATCGGTATCGCAGGCCCTGTGGCATGCAAAGGGAATTGACGTACCGGCTCGACAAGTCGCATTGTCGGTACGCGAATTGGGGCATTTCCGGCCGCCGCAGCGACGATGATGTCTTTGCGGGAGATTCGTGCCAGCTATTCGGGTGATGGTGCAGAACTCAAGCCGGTATGGCGGGTTGTTCAAACAGGGCTCCCGTGTCGGGAGTTCCTTCTCCTGAAGGGTTTCGTGATGAACAAGATGATCGCGGGCGCGGCTGCGGCGGCGTCGTTGGTCGGCATTTCTGCCATGGCCGCTCCGCAGGCCATGGCGATCGGTGACCAGCATGGCACCAGGACGGTCAACGGAAACGGGGCGGCGTCGGTCTACGGCAACTCCACCACGCGCGGCGACCTGAGCACGCAGCTCGGGCTCGTCCAGGGCTCGCTGAACCAGCCGTGCCTCGGTCTGGGCAAGCTGGATCTCCAAATCCTCGCCGGCGCGGTGCCGATTGCGGCGCAGGACGTCAATGTGCTGTCCAGCGCGCAGAACCAGCAGTGCACCGAGAACTCGTCGCAGGTCAAGGGCGACGATCCGCTGTCGCACCTCGTCGACGACATTCCGATCCTCTCCGGGAACGGTGTCGGCAACGGCTGACGACCAACGGTCGGGACATTTCCACCGCTTGTGTCTCCGGGCGGTCGGCGCCGCGTATGCGCTGCCGGCCGCCCGGTCGTGCGAGCGGCACGGGGGAGCGGCGGGCGGCGGTCCGTGCGCCATGACTGCGGAGGAAGGACGAGAGATGCGACAGAGCCTTAAGGCGTGCATGTTCGTGGTGGCGGCGTCCGGTGTGCTCGGCGCGAGCTGCGGCACGGCGTACGCGGATGCCGGCGCCGGGGGGAGCACCACGAACTCTCCCGGGGTGCTGTCCGGGAACAGCATCCAGGTGACCGTGGACACCCCGGTCAATGCGTGTGGCAATTCGGTGGACGCGGGCGCGGCGCTCAACCCGGCGATGGGCAACTCGTGCGGGAACGGTGCGCCGGGCGTTCGGCAACCGCTCTCGGGGCGGCGGTCTCCGGGGGTCCAGAGGGCACCGCGGACGGCGGAAGCCCCGGGGGTGCACCGGACGGCCCCCGAGCCGGCGGAGCGCGCCGAGCCGGCGCGGCGCCCGGGTACGGAACGGGCCGAGCGCCCTGGCCCGGCGCCGGTGGAGCATGCCTCCCGGCCCGCCGGGCACCCTGCACGGGAGGCGCATGTGGACGCCGTATCGCGGGCCAGGGAGTCGGCGGACACCCCGCTGCTGGCGTCCACCGGCGTGGACGAGCTGGCGGCGGTCGCCGCGGCGGGCGGCGGCCTGCTGGCGGGCGGGGTGCTGCTGCTGCGCAGGAACCGACCGCGCCGCGGGTGAGCGCCGGCGGCCGGGCCGGGCGCATCCGGCCGCCCGGCCCGGGCCGCCGGGGCCGCGCACCCCGCCCACGCGGGCCGGACACGTCAGCGAGGCCGAGCCGTGCCGCGTCCGGCCGCCTCTGGCAAAATAGGGATGAAGGCCGCAAAAGCGATCGGTCGATGAGGTGGGGACATGCTCATTGCGCTGGCGCAGACGGACTGCGTGCTCGGTGACGTGGAGGCGAACCTCGACATCGCCCGTGCGCAGATCGAGCAGTCGGCGGCGCAGGGCGCGGATCTCGTGATCTTTCCCGAACTGAGCTTGCACGGCTACCACTTGGGCGTGCTGCCACGCGATGCATCCATCGAGGCGAACGATCCGAGGCTGCTGGAACTCAGCACCCTCGGCCCCGATGTGCTGGTCGGGTTCCACGAGCACACCAGCCTGCGGGCGTACAACACCGCGGGCCACTACGCGGACGGTGCGCTGCTGCACGCCCACCGCAAGCTGTATCTCCCCAACTACCTGGCCTGGGAGGAGCGCAAGCACGTCAGCCCGGGGCAGTCACTGCGCGCCTACGACCTGACGAAGTCCAGGAGCGGCGGCCGGGGCGCGACGCTGGTGTGCAATGACGCCTGGCAGCCCGCGCTGCCGTGGCTGGCGGTGCAGGACGGCGCCGAGGTGCTGTTCGTGCCGACCAACAGCGCGGCGAGCCTGGATCCGGAGGCGATGGACACCGGCCTGTACTGGGACACCCTGCTGTCCTATACGGCGAAGATGCTGCAGTGCTGGGTGGTCTTCGTCAACCGGGTGGGCAATGAGCACGGCGCGGCGTTCTGGGGCGGCTCGCGGGTGGTCGACCCGCGGGGCGCGGTGGTGGCGCAGGCGCCCAAGTGGGAGCCCGCGCTGGTCACCATCGAGGTCGATCTCTCCGAGGCGCGGCGCCAGCGCCGGGCGGTGCCGCTGGTCGCCGAGGCCCGGCTGGGTCTGATCGACCGCGAGGTGCGGCGGCTGATCGACGAGGGCGGCGACCACTGAGGCCGGCCGCCCGGTCCGTCGTCAGTGACCGCCCGCGGACCCCTGGCGGGGCGCCTCGGCGGGCCCGTCGTCCTTGAGGGCCTTTGCCTCGGACTTGAGGATGCGCATCGAGCGGCCGAGCCCGCGCGCCATGTCGGGGAGCTTCTGGGAACCGAAGAGCAGCACGAGCACCGCGAGGACCACGATCAGGTGCCAGGGCTCGAAGGCGTTGCGGAGCATGGGCGCGCTCGCTTTCATCAGGGCCGGGGGACGTTCTGTCCAGTATTACCCGAACGGTCGGGCCGCCCGGTGCAGGGGTCGCCCCCGGCGCCGGGCGGCCGGACCGCGGCTACCAGCTGGACTTGCGGACGCCCGGCAGGTGGCCCGCGTGCGCCTGCTCGCGCAGCCGTACGCGGGACAGGCCGAAGGTCCGGAAATAGCCGCGCGGGCGGCCGTCGACGGCGTCGCGGTTGCGTACCCGGGTGGCGCTGGCGTCCCGCGGCTGGCGGGACAGCTCGCGGCGGGCGGCGGTGCGCTCCTCCTCGGGGGTGTGCGGACTGCGCAGGACGGACTTGAGGACGGCGCGGCGGGCCGCGTAGCGGGCCACCGTCGCGCGGCGCTTCGCGTCCTTTGCGATCTTGCTCTGCTTGGCCATCAGACCTTCTCCCCCCGGGCGCGGATGCGGGCGACGGCCGCCTCGATCCCGATGACGTCGACGGTCTTGAGGCCCTTGGCGCTCAGGGTGAGCCGGATGTGCCGGCCCTCGCTCGGCAGCCAGTAGCGCTTGCGCTGGATGTTGGGGTCGAAGCGGCGCGGGGTGCGGCGGTGGGAGTGGGAGACGGCATTGCCGAAGCCCGGCGTGCGGCCGGTCAGCTGGCAGTGGGCGGACACGGTGCGGTCCTTCCGGTCGGAGCCCCCGGTGCGAGGCTATTGAAAATGGAAACCATTTCCGTATACTACCCACATGGCTCGCAACGAACTACGCCCGGTCGTCAAGCTCCGGTCCACCGCCGGCACGGGCTACACCTACGTCACCCGCAAGAACCGCCGTAACGACCCCGACCGCCTGGAACTGCGCAAGTACGACCCGGTGGCCGGCCGTCACGTCGCTTTCCGAGAGGAGCGCTGAGCACCGTGCAGACCGCACTCCACCCCGCCTACGGGCCCGTCGTCTTCCGCGACCGGGCCGCCGATGTCGCCTTCCTGACCAGGTCGACCGCCACCAGTGACAAGACCGTCGAGTGGGCGGACGGCCACACCTATCCCGTCATCGACGTCGAGATCTCCTCGGCGAGCCACCCCTTCTACACCGGCGCCGCCCGGGTGCTGGACACCGCGGGCCGCGTCGAGCGGTTCGAGCGTCGGTACGGCAAGCGGGCCCGCTGATGGAGCGGCTCGACGTCGTGCTGCTCGGCGGTCTGCACGCGGACGCGCGGCGGGCCGCCGTCGAGCGGCTGCTGCGCTCGGTGCCCGGCAGCGTCGCCCTCCACCACGACCTGGCCTCGGCCGCCGAGGGCACCGTGCGGCGCACCGTCCGCGATGCCGGCGGCACGCTCGACACCGCCGATGTACCGCTGGTCAACGACTGCGCCT
The DNA here is from genome assembly GCF_036227565.1 of Streptomyces sp. NBC_01454. Lineage (NCBI taxonomy): Bacteria > Bacillati > Actinomycetota > Actinomycetes > Kitasatosporales > Streptomycetaceae > Streptomyces > Streptomyces sp. NBC_01454. The sequence continues at coordinate 3,571,847 of NZ_CP109460.1, read as the reverse complement.
GCTGTGCGCTGCGCGAGGACCTGGTGCCCGAGCTGGAGCGGCTGGCCGCCGGCCGGACCTGCCGGCTGGCGGTCGTCGAACTGTGGGACTCGGTCGAGCCCAAGGCCATGGCCGAGGTGATCACCTCCTGCGGCAGTGAGAACCTCGCGCTGACCGGCGTGATCACCGCCGTCGACCCGGCCCTGCTGCTGGCGTGCCTCGGCTGCGGCGACGACCTCACCGAGGCGGGCCTGGCGGCCGCGGCCTCCGACCAGCGCACGGTCGCCGACACCTGGGCGCGGCAGCTGGAGTACGCCCCGGTGCTGGCGATCGCGGCGGGGGAGGAGGAGGCGGAGCCGGCCGACCTCGCGCTGCTCGCCCAGCTGCACCCGATGGCCCTCCAGGTGCCCGTCGCGTCGGGGGAGTTGGCGGCCGCGGCGACGGCCGGCTTCGATGTGGCGGCGGCCGCGGCGCGGCAGCACCCGGCCTGTGCGCTGCTGCCCCAGGAGGCCGACGCGGACGGCGTCGGCACCCTCGTCTGGCGGCACACCCGCCCCTTCCACCCCGGCCGGCTCTACACCGCGCTGGAGGATCTGACCTGCGCCGCCGCCCGCAGCAGGGGCCGGTTCTGGCTGGCCGACCGCCCGGACACGCTGCTGTCCTGGGACGCGGCCGGCGGTGCGCTGTGCGTGGAGAACGCCGGGCCGTGGCTGGCCGCGCTGCCGGACGCGGCCTGGGAGTTGGTGCCGCCGATGCGGCGGGCCGCGGCCGCGCTGGACTGGCATCCCGAGCACGGCGACCGCACCCAGCACCTGGTCTTCACCTCGCCCGGCCTGGACCGCGAGGGCCTGCGCTCCCTGCTGGACTCGTGTCTGCTCACCGACGCCGAGTACGCGGGCGGCCCGCCGTCCTGGAAGAGCCTGCCGCCCGCCTTCGACGCACTGCTCGACCCCGTTTCGTAACGGCGGCCGCGTCCCCCTGTGACGGCCGCCCCGCACGCACAAGGAAGTTCTCATGCCCCGTCGGCACGACCCGCGCCGCACGCCCACCCCGCGCCGCAACCCGCTGGATGCGGCGGGCGTCACGTACATCGATTACAAGGACACCGATCTGCTGCGCAAGTTCCTCTCGGACCGCGGCAAAATCCTCCCCCAGCCTTCGGCCGGGAGGTGCCCCCATCGCCGGATCACCAGGGTCAGCGCCCAGCAGCAGCGGCAGCTGGCCCGGGCGATCAGGAACGCCCGGGAGATGGCGCTGCTGCCGTATCCGTCACGGTGAGGGTGGCCCCCGGGGGAAGGGTCCGGGCCCGCCGACGGCAGCGCCGGCCGGAGGATCGCCCGGGCCCTGGAACCCCGGGGCCGTGGCACACGTCTCTTCCCTGTCCGTGAGGGCTTCGGGCCCGGTGATCCGTATCAGGTACCGGCGCAGTACCGCGCAGTACCGGCGCACCGTGCCATGACCCGGCCGGTGGCGGGTGGCCTGCGGCCGGTGGCCTGCGGGCGGTCGTGGGGGAGCGGCTCGGGGTGGTGCTCGACGAGCTGTGACGGGCTCGGCACCGGCTGTCGTGCACGTGCATCTGCGCATGCATCCGCATGAGAACGCGGCTATGCTCCGGGGCAGTTGACACCATTTATCACTGGGAGACCCCTGTGCCCCACGCATACAACGGCATGGCCGCCACGGATCTCCATGAGGTGGCGTGGCAGAAGAGCAGGCACAGCAACTCCCAGGGTTCCTGTGTGGAGTTCGCCAAGCTGCCCGGGGGTGACATCGCCGTCCGCAACTCCCGCTTCCCGGACGGCCCCGCGCTCATCTACACGCCGGCCGAGGTCCAGGCGATGCTGCTGGGCATCAAGGACGGGGAGTTCGACCACCTCGTACGGGACTGAGTGCCCGCGCGGCGCAAGGGCCGCGGGCACACGACAACCGGGCGCCCGCCCATGACGTGCGCCCGGTGTGCGTAGCGGCTACGGCAGCCGGAAGAGCGCCCACACGATCTTGCCGTGGGAGGCCCCGGCCAGCGGGTGCCAGCCCCAGCTGTCGCTGAAGGAGTCCACCAGATACAGCCCGCGTCCCGACTCCGCGGCAAAGTCCGCCTCGCCGGCCACCGGGGAGTCGTCGCTCGGGTCCCGTACGGCGCAGACCAGCCGGGTGGACCAGCGCATCAGATGCAGCCGGGCCGGCGGGGTGGCGTCGTGGTGCTCCGGGGCGGCGAGGACCGCGTGCCGCAGGGCGTTGGTGACGAGTTCGGAGACCACCAGGGCGACCGAGTCGAAGAGGTCGTCGAGATCCCAGCCCCGCAGGGTCTCGCGGGTGAACGCCCGTGCGCTGCGCACCGATTCATAGCGCGGCGGGAGCGTGCGGGACGCGGATCCGGAGACGGCCAGGGGGTCGACGGGAGGGAAGCCCTGCCATAACGGCTCGAGCATGGTCAAAACCTTGGTCCCCATGCGAGGCACTCCTGGCGTTCGCGGACGTCATGACCCTGGCCGGTCAGCCGGATCTGGCGGATCTTTCACGAGCGTGCATGCGTGCGACGCCCATGGTTCCCAATGTGCGAGACAGATGCAAGGGCAGATGCACGTGCACGTGCCGTGATTGCGGGGGCACGCACCGGTTCGAGGGGAATTCTTCCCCGTGGTTTGTGTGGAGGGCTTGCGGGGGCCTCACACATCCGTAACCGGATGAGCACTCAACGAAGCCCGAACGTGGCAGACTTGCGGCCCTCTGTTGGACGGGGTGGGGTCACAGGAGGGTCTGAGAGGTGTCCGCAAGTGAGTCGAGCGGGTCGGTGGTGCGGCGGATCCTGCTCGGGTCGCAGCTCCGCCGGCTGCGTGAGTCGCGCGGGATAACCCGCGAGGCGGCCGGCTACTCGATCCGTGCGTCCGAATCGAAGATCAGCCGCATGGAGTTGGGCCGCGTGAGCTTCAAGGCACGTGATGTGGAGGATCTGCTCACCCTGTACGGGGTCGGCGACGTGCAGGAGCGGGAGGCGCTGCTGTCCCTGGCACGGGAAGCGAATGTGGCGGGCTGGTGGCACAGTTACACCGATGTGCTGCCCGGCTGGTTCCAGACGTATGTCGGTCTGGAAGGCGCCACCTCGCTGCTCCGGGTCTACGAAGTCCAGTTCGTGCACGGGCTGTTGCAGACGGAGAACTACGCCCAGGCGGTCGTCAGACGCGGCATGCCGGACGCCGGTCCGGCGGAGATCGAGCGCCGCGTCGCGCTGCGCATGGAGCGCCAGAAGCTGCTGGTGGCCGAGCGGTCGGCGCAGTTCCATTGTGTGCTGGACGAGGCGGCGCTGCGGCGCCCGTACGGCGAACGCGCGGTGATGCGTGAGCAGATGAGGCATCTGATCGAGGTGTCCGAGCGCCCCAATGTGCGGCTGCAGGTGATGCCGTTCAGTCTGGGCGGGCACGCGGGCGAGAGCGGCGCCTTCACCATGCTCGGCTTCCAGGAGTCGGGACTGCCGGACGTGGTGTATCTGGAGCAGCTGACGAGCGCCCTCTATGTGGACAAGCCCGAAGAGGTGGCGCAGTACGGGCGGGTGATGGACCGCCTCCAGGAAGAGGGGCCGAATCCGGCCGAGACCCGGGACCTGCTGCGTGGGCTGCTCCAACTGATGTGACGCGTCGGTAGGATGGCGTGCCATCAGGAGTCAGCACCCCCCAATGCGGCGCCCTGAGCGCCCTGTTCTCCAGATCGGGATAGCATGTCCTACTTCGACGAGTTGGCGTATCAGTTCATCGACGGTGAGTGGCGCTCGGGCAGCGGCTCGTGGGACATCGTCGACTTCAATCCTTATAACGGCGAGAAGCTGACCTCCATACCCGTGGCCACGGTCGAGGAGATCGACCAGGCCTACCGCGCGGCCGAGCGCGCCCAGCGGGCGTGGGGCGACACCAATCCGTACAGCCGCCGGCTGGTCTTCGAGCGTGCGCTGCGGATCATCGACGACCGTGAGGCGGAGCTGGCCGAGGCGATCGCCGCCGAGGTCGGCGGCACCCGCGCCAAGGTGGGCTTCGAGCTGCATCTGGCCAGGGAGTTCCTGCGCGAGGCGGTGCAGCTGGCGCTGCGCGCCGAGGGCCGCATCCTCCCCTCGCCGATCGACGGCAAGGAGAACCGCCTCTACCGGCTCCCGGTCGGGGTCGTCAGTGTCATCAGCCCGTTCAATTTCCCGTTCCTGCTGTCGATCAAGTCTGTCGCGCCGGCCCTCGCGCTCGGCAACGCCGTCGTCCTCAAGCCGCACCAGAACACCCCGGTCTGCGGTGGCGGGCTGGTCGCCAGGATCTTCGAGGAGGCCGGGCTGCCGGCGGGCGTGCTCAATGTCGTCGTCACCGACATCGCCGAGATCGGCGATGCGCTCCTCGAGCACCCGGTGCCCAAGACCATCTCCTTCACCGGCTCCGAGAAGGTCGGCCGGCATGTCGCGACGGTCGCCGCGGCGCACTTCAAGCACTCCGTGCTGGAGCTGGGCGGCAACAGCGCGCTGGTCGTCCTCGACGACGCCGATGTCGACTACGCGGTCGACGCCGCGGTCTTCAGCCGCTTCGTCCACCAGGGGCAGGTCTGCATGGCCGCCAACCGGGTGCTGGTGGACCGCGCCGTGGAGCGGGAGTTCACCGAGAAGTTCGTGGCCAAGGTCCGCACCCTGAAGGTGGGCGACCCCACCGACCCGCAGACCCATATCGGGCCGCTGATCAACGAGGGCCAGGCCGAGGCCGTCACCTCGCTGGTGGACCGCGCCGTCGCGGACGGTGCCTCGGCGCTGCTCCACGGCGAGACCCGGGGCACGCTGGTCGCGCCGAGCGTGCTGAGCGGGCTGCCGGCGGACTCCCCGCTGCTCCAGCAGGAGATCTTCGGCCCCGTGGTGCTGCTGGTGCCGTTCGAGGGTGACGAGGAGGCGGTGCGGCTCACCAACGCGACGCCGTACGGGCTCAGCGGCGCCGTGCACACCGGTGACATCGAGCGCGGGGTGCGGTTCGCCAAGCGGATCGAGACCGGGATGTTCCACGTCAACGACGCCACGGTGCACGACGAGCCGATCGTGCCGTTCGGCGGCGCGAAGAGCTCCGGTGTGGGGCGGCTGAACGGCGACGCGATGGTGGAGGCGTTCACCACCACCAAGTGGATCTCCATCCAGCACGGGCGGTCCCGGTTCCCGTTCTGAGCGGAGGGTCCGCGGTGATCGGCGGAGGGTCCGCGGCGATCGCTTGCGGGTTGAGGACAGAAGCTGACCGCAAGGGCTCCTACTGTGAGTGAGGTCGAAAGGCGGACGGCGAAACGGCCGGCCGCCGGGGGATCCCACGAAAGGCGAGTCCATGCCCACTCACGTTCCTGCCGAGGCACACGGTGACGAGGCCGGCGCGCTGCTGGCCTTCCTGGAGGCCCAGCGCGGCGGGCTGCGGCGGTCGGTCCTGGGGCTGACCGAGGAGCAGGCCCGGAGCCGTCCGGGCGTCAGCGCACTGACGCCGGCCGGGCTGATCAAGCACGTCGCGGAGACCGAGCAGGGCTGGGTCGAGACCGCGCAGCAGCGGCCGCACACCATCGAGCGGACCATGGAGACCTGGCATCTGAGCTTCGAGCCCGGGGACGGCGAGAGCGTGCCCGAGATGCTGGCGTTCTGGGACAAGGTCGCCCGGCGCACGGAGGAGTTCGTGCGCTCCCTGCCGAGCCTGGACGACACCTTCCCGCTGCCCGAGGCGCCGTGGTTCCCGCCCGAGGCCCGGCAGTCGATGCGCTGGCTGCTGCTGCATCTGATCGAGGAGACGGCCCGGCACGCCGGTCACGCCGACATCCTCCGCGAGTCCCTGGACGGCAAGACGGCCTTCGTGCTGGTGGACGAGGAGCGGGCGGCCCAGCAGGGGTAGCCGGGCGCCCTCAGTGGTGGAATGCCGTGGCGACGTTCTCCGGACGCTTCATCGGGCCCGGCTGCTCGCGGAGTTCGGTCAGCAGCTGCTCCAGGTCCGCGAGGAAGAGATCGGCGAGGTCCATGGAGAAGCCGTTGCGGCAGACCACCCGCAGGACGGACAGGTCCTCGCGGTGCGGGGGGAAGGTATAGGCGGGCACCAGCCAGCCGCGCTCCCGCATCCGCCGGGACACGTCGAAGACGTCGAACGCGGTGACGTGGTCGGCGGTGGTGAAGGCGAAGACCGGCAGCTGGTCGCCCTTCGTGAGCAGCCGGAAGTCGCCCAGCGCGCCGATACGTTCGGCCATCGAGCAGGCCACGTCGCGGGTGGCCTGCTGGACGGCACGGAATCCGGCCCGGCCGAGCCGCAGGAAGGTGTAGTACTGCGCGGCGACCTGGGCGCCGGGCCGCGAGAAGTTGAGGGCGAAGGTCGGCATGTCGCCGCCCAGGTAGTTGACCCGGAAGACCAGCTCCTCGGGCAGCGCCTCCGAGTCGCGCCACAGCGCCCAGCCGACGCCCGGGTAGACCAGTCCGTATTTGTGCCCCGAGGTGTTGATGGAGGCGACCCGCGGCAGCCGGAAGTCCCACATCAGCTCCGGGTCGAGGAAGGGCGCGATCATGGCGCCGGACGCGCCGTCCACATGGACCGGGATGTCCCAGCCCCGCTTCTCCTGGACCTCGTCGAGCGCCGCGCAGATCTCGGCCACCGGCTCGTACGACCCGTCGAAGGTCGAGCCGAGGATCGCCACGACGCCGATGGTGTTCTCGTCGCACAGCTCGGCGGCCGAGGCCGCGTCCAGGTGGAAGCGGTCGCCCTCCATCGGGACGGTGCGCGCCTCGACCTCCCAGAAGTTGCAGAACTTCTCCCAGCAGACCTGGACGTTGGCGCCCATGACCAGGTTGGGCCGGGCGCTGCCCGGATAGCGGTCCTTGTTGCGCTGCATCCAGCGCCGTTTGAAGGCCATCCCGGCGAGCATGCAGGCCTCGCTCGACCCCGTGGTGGAGCAGCCGACGGCGGCCGACGGGTCGGGGGCGTGCCACAGGTCGGAGAGCATCGCCACGCACCGCTTCTCGAGTTCGGCGGTGCGCGGGTACTCGTCCTTGTCGATCATGTTCTTGTCGCGGCACTCCGCCATCAGGACGCCGGCCTGCGGCTCCATCCAGGTCGTGACGAACGTCGCCAGGTTCAGCCGGGAGTTGCCGTCCAGCATCAGCTCGTCGTGCACGAACTGATAGGCGTTGTGCGGGGCGAGCGGGCCGTCGGGCAGGGTGTGCTGCGGGGGCGCGGTCTCCATGCCGGCGACCGGGTCGGCCTCGCCGTAGAAGGGGTTGACCGGGTGCCCGGTGTGCTTGCGGTCGGATTCCGATGCGCCTTTGTGCAGAGTCATGAGTCGCCACTACCCGTCAACTGGCCGGTGAAAGGCCGCGTTTGATGGCCTTCGTGAATTTCACGACGCGCTCCGCCTGGATCCGGGCGGCGGTGCGGGCGTCGTCGTCGAGCGGGATGTCCGGGCCGCCGACGTGGGAGGTGCCGTAGGGATTGCCGTCGGAGAACTTCGCCGGGTCGGTGTAGCCCGGCGTCACGAGGATGCCGCCGAAGTGGTGGATGGTCTGGTACAGCGCGAGCAGGGTGGACTCCTGGCCGCCGTGTTTGGTGGCACTCGCGGTGAAGCCGCTGTAGACCTTGTCGGCCAGCCGGCCCTGCTGCCAGAGGCCGCCCAGGGTGTCGAGGTACTGCTTGAGCTGCGAGGTCACATTGCCGAAGCGGGTGGGGGAGCCGAAGATCACCGCATCCGCCCAGAGCATGTCCTCGTGGGTGGCCTCCATGATGTCGGCGGTGGCGGCGGCGTTCGCCGCCCAGGCCGGGTTGGCGTCGATCGCGGTCTGCGGGGCGAGTTCCGCGGTCCGGCGCAGTCGTACGTCCGCCCCGGCGTGCTCGGCGGCATCGGCGATCCGCCGGGCGAGCTCGGCGACGGTGCCGGTCGAGGAGTAGTAGATGACGGCGACGTTGACGTCATGGACGGACATGGACGTACCTCCTGGAACCCGACAATAAGGGCATCAGGGGTAGGTGGCCTCCAGGATTCACCCAGTGGAAGCGGGAGTGGGCGGGCGGCCGCCCCGAAGGACCGCCGCCCGCCCGTTCCCCGCTCGTACGGGCTGTCCGTGCCCTAGCCCGCGCTCGCCAGCGACAGCTTCGCCGCGAAGCCGAGGAACGCCGCCCCGGCGCCCGCCGACAGCCCGGCCGTCAGCCGCCGGCGCCGGCGGAAGGTCGCCGCCAGATACGTCCCGCTGAAGATGAGGACCGACAGATACGTGAGGCTGAACAGCTGCGCCCAGGCGCCCAGCGTCAGGAACGACAGCACCGGATGGGCGTACGAGGGGTCCACGAACTGCACGAAGAAGGAGATGAAGAACAAGATCGCCTTCGGGTTGAGCAGACTGACCACCAGCGCCCTGCGGTACGGCCGCTCGACGGCCTCCTTCGGCGCCCGCGGCGCCTGGCCCGCCCGCTCGTCCCGGCGGGCCTGACGGCCGTGCCACAGCGCCCAGGCGCCGCGCAGCATCCCGACCGCCAGCCACGTCAGATAGCCCGCGCCGGCGAACTTGACGACGGTGAACAGCACCGGGCTGGTCTGCAGCAGCGAGGCCACCCCGCCCGCCGACAGCGTCATCAGCACGGTGTCGCCGCACAGCACACCGGCCGCCGCGCGGTAGGCCACCCGCGGGCCGCGCCGGGCGGCCACCGACACGACATAGAGCGAATTGGGGCCCGGCAGCAGAATGATCAGCGCCAGCCCCACCAGATAGGTCGACAGATCCGTTATCCCCAGCATGGGCGGCAGGATCTCACCCGCTTTGCGCCGGCTCCGCGGATTTCAGGATCCGGACTTGCTCCTCACGCGGCGTGAGGAGCCATCGTGGAGTGCGTACCGAGGAGGGAGCGGACGTGAGCTATTCGGTAGGGCAGGTGGCCGGCCTCGCAGGCGTCACCGTGCGCACCTTGCACCACTACGACGAGATCGGGCTGCTGCCGCCCAGCGACCGCAACCACGCAGGTCACCGCCGCTACGGCGAGGACGACCTGGACCGGCTGCAGCAGATCCTCTTCTACCGGGAGCTCGGCTTTCCGCTCGATGAGGTCGCGGTCCTCCTGGACGATCCGGACGCGGACCCGCAGGAACATCTGCGGCGCCAGCACGACCTGCTGACCACGCGGATCGGCACGCTCCAGAAGATGGCCGCGGCCGTCGCCCACACGATGGAGGCACGCAGGATGAACGTACGGCTCACCCCACAGGAGAGATTCGAGGTCTTCGGGGACTTCGACCCCGAGGAACACGTCGCGGAGGCCCGGGAACGCTGGGGCGACACCGCCGCCTACCAGGAGTCCCGGCGCCGGGCGGCCGCGTACACCAAGGACGACTGGAAGCGGCTGACCGCCGAGTTCGACGCAATCCACCACCGGATGGCGGAGCTGCTGGGCCGGGGCGTGCCGCCGGACGCCGCCGAGGCCATGGACGTCGCCGAGGAGCACCGGCGGTTCATCAGCGGTGCGTATTACGACTGCACCTACGAGATCCACGCCGGGCTCGGCGAGATGTACGTCACGGACGAACGGTTCACCGCCACCTACGAGGCCATCCGGCCCGGCCTCGCCGTGTACATGCGCGACGCGATGCTGGCCAACGCCGTCCGCCGACTGTGAGCCGTCCGGGCCGGGGAAGCGCGCCCCCGGCCCGGACGGTGCCGGGCCGGCGCGCTCAGCTCAGCGGGGAGAGCACCACGGCCGTCCCGTAGGCGCACACCTCGGTGCCCACGTCCGCGGCCTCCGTGACATCGAAGCGGAACATCAGCACCGCGTTCGCGCCCCGTGAGCGGGCCTGCTCCACCAGCCGCTCCATCGCCTGGTTACGGGTCTCGACCAGGGTCTTGGTCAGGCCCCGCAGCTCGCCGCCGATCATCGACTTCAGGCCCGCGCCGATCTGGCTGCCGAGGTGCCGTGAGCGCACCGTCAGGCCGAAGACCTCGCCGATCACCCGTTCCACGTGAAACCCCGGGACGTCGTTGGTCGTCACTACCAGGACGTCGGACTGGGCGCGCTGCCCGCCGCCGTACTCCTCGATGCCCATGCCGCACACCTCCTGGTGGCCAGCATCACCCGGTCCCGGGGCCGCGGCCAGTGGTCGGGGGCCGTCGGGTGGGGGCCCGGGCGCCCGCCTGGAACCACGACATGCCGTCCGGCGTTGATAGCTTTGGGCCGCACACGCGCCTGCACCCCGTCGCTTCGCTCGTCGCACCGCACGATCCGGCGCCCTCGACCCAGGAGCCTTCACCCCGTGAATACTCTCGCGCTCGGCCCCCAGTGGCTGGACCCGGACTATCTGATCGCGACCTTCGGCCTGATCGGCGTCCTGGTCATCGTCTTCGCGGAGTCCGGCCTGCTGATCGGCTTCTTCCTGCCGGGTGACGCGCTGCTGTTCACCACGGGCCTGCTGGTGACGACGAACAAGCTGGACCAGCCGCTGGCGCTGGTGTGCTTCCTGATCGTGCTCGCGGCCGTCATCGGCGACCAGGTGGGCTACCTCTTCGGACGCAAGGTCGGCCCCTCGCTCTTCAAGCGCCCCGACTCCCGCCTCTTCAAGCAGGAGAACGTCGAGAAGGCGCACGAGTTCTTCGAGAAGTACGGCCCCAAGTCGCTGATCCTGGCCCGCTTCGTGCCGATCGTGCGGACCTTCACGCCGATCATCGCCGGTGTGAGCCGGATGAACTACCGCTCCTTCCTCACCTTCAACGTCGTCGGCGGCGTCCTGTGGGGCGCCGGGGTCACGCTGCTCGGCGCCCTGCTCGGCAACGTCAAGTTCGTCCACCAGCACATCGAGCTGATCCTCCTCGCGATCGTGCTGGTCTCCGTGGTGCCGATCGCCATCGAGTTCCTCCGGGCGCGCGGCAAGGCCAAGAAGACCCGGGACGAAGCTCCCGCGCCGGGCGCGCCGGACACCGAGCGGGGCGGCGCCCCCGCCGAGCCCTCGCGCCGCGGCCGGCACGCCAAGCGCTGACCCGCGCCCGGACCCGCCGCCGGGCTCCCTCCCGCGCCACGCCACACCCCGCCGCCTCCGTCCGCCTCCCCCGTGAAGCCGCCCGCGGTGCTTGCTCCCCGGGGCCCGGGGCAGGCGAAACAGGTGAGTTCCACCGATCCGCACGGCGCCGCAGCCGAAAACGCCCGCCCCAAGGAAGCGCAGCGCACAGCCATCAGGCATCGTGTCCTTGACATCCGTCAGGAGGCTTACGAGGAGCGAAGATCCGTGGCGTCGGACCCACAACGCGGCCAGCGTGGTACCAGCGGCAGCAGCGGCGGCAGCGGTGCCCCGGACCGGAGCGGTGCCCCCGAGGAGCGCAAGCCCGCGTCGGACGAGGCACACAGTGCCTTCACCCCGCCGCTGGGCGTGCCGTACCCGCCGGCCCCTGAGGAGGAGCACCCCACCTCGGAGTTCGCGCTGCCCGCCGGCCTGCGTCCGGAGACCCCGGCCGAGGAGGAGGGGTCGGCGTTCACGCCGCCCAGCAGCACCACCGGCCAGCACCCGATGCCCGTCGGCGCCACCGCCATGGGCGCCGCCTTCACCCCGCCGCACGGCATACCGGTCGTCCGCCTCACCAAGGAGGCGCCCTGGCAGGACCGGATGCGCACGATGCTGCGGATGCCGGTGGGGGAGCGGCCGGTGCCCGAGCGTCCGGAGCGCGGCGACGAGGAGACCGGTCCGGCCGTTCCCCGCGTCCTCGACCTGACGCTGCGTATCGGCGAGATCCTGCTGGCCGGCGGCGAGGGCGCGGAGGACGTCGAGGCCGCGATGTTCGGTGTGGCGCACGCCTACGGGCTGGAGCGCGTCGAGCCGACCGTCACGTTCACCCTGCTGTCGATCTCCTACCAGCCCTCGCTGGTCGACGACCCGGTGACGGCCAGCCGGACGGTCCGGCGCCGCGGCGTCGACTACAACCGGCTGTCCGCGGTCTTCCGGCTCGTCGACGAGATCGCCTCCGAAGGCATCACCCTCGAAGAGGCCTACCGCGGCCTCGCCGAGATCCGCCGTAATCGCCACCCGTACCCCAGCTGGGCGCTGACCCTGGCCTCCGGGCTGCTGTCCGGCGCGGCCTCGATGCTGGTCGGCGGTGGGGAGCTGGTGTTCGTCGCGGCCGCGGTGGGTTCGATGCTCGGCGACCGGCTGGCCTGGCTCGCCTCCGGGCGCGGACTGCCGGAGTTCTACCAGTTCGTGGTCGCCGCGATGCCGCCCGCCGCGGTCGGTGTCGCCTTCGGTCTGGCGCACGCCAGCGTCTCGGCGTCCGCGGTGATCACCGGTGGGCTGTTCGCGCTGATCCCGGGGCGGGCGCTGGTCGCCGGTGTGCACGACGGACTGACGGGCTACTACATCACCGCCGCCGCACGTCTGCTGGAGGTCGGCTATCTCATCGTCGGCATCGTCGTCGGCGTGCTCAGCGTGCTCTATATCGGCCTGCACCTCAATCCCGACCTGCGCCGGCTCAACCCGGAGCAGGCGCTGAGGGGGTACAACGAGCCACTGGTCCAGATCATCGCGGCCATGCTGCTTGCGCTGGCCTTCTGTGTGCTGCTCCAACAGGAACGCAACACGGTGGCGTTCGCGACGCTGAACGGCGGGGTCGCCTGGGTCGTCTACGGCACCCTCGTCTACCGCGCCGATATCAACGTGGTGCCCGCCACCGCCATCGCCGCCGGACTGGTCGGTCTCTTCGGGCAGTTGCTCTCCCGCTACCGCTATGCGTCCGCGCTGCCGTACGTCACGGCGGCCATCGGCCCGCTGCTGCCCGGTAGTGCCACGTATTTCGGCCTGCTCAATTTCGCCCAGGGGCATCTGGCACAGGGGCTGCCGTCCCTGGTGCAGGCCGCCTCGCTGGCGCTCGCCATCGCCGTCGGAGTGAATCTCGGTGCCGAGGTCGCCCGGCTGTTCCTGCGCGGGCCCGGTGTCGAGGAGGCCGCCGCCGGCCGCCGCGCCGCCAAGCGCACCCGCGGTTTCTAGGGCGGTTCACCGCGCGATCCGGTGGGGCGAATCAGCCGGAAAAAGTAAATCATCAGGTGGATTGCGAATCTTTGGCGCAATTCACGCCCACCGCGATGTGCCGCCCACCGGGCGGCGCCACGGTGCGGCCGGCGCGTCCGGCCGCACCGGCCGGCGGTCCTTCAGGGCGCACAGCGGGCCGTACGCGACCGTGCCCCAAGTAAGAAACAAAGCAATTAACTGACGCCCGCCGCGCACGGCTGCCATTTGTTCAAGGGGGCTGTGCCGGCAAATCAACTAACGCATAACTTGATACCGGGCGGCGTGCTAGCTTCGAACACCTTGACGACGGATCCCCATCAGACCGGGCTGTCGCGCGCACAAAGCGACCGTCGTCAAAACGGGGGGAGCACTCATGGCGAGTCATGCGCACAAAGCGAGCCTGAGAGGCGGGACCAAAGACGGCGTCGAGTCGGTGGCGAGTGTCACCCGACAGCACACCACGCTGCTGGTCACGGGCGTGCTGCTGGGTCTGCTGGGGGTCGGCGCCTCGCTCACCCAGCCCTGGGCCATCGGCAAACTGATCGAGGCGGCGGGCCGGGACGAGTCGCTGGCACAACCCATCACACAGCTCGTCCTGCTCTTCTGTGCGGGCGCCCTCTTTTCCTCGTTGCAGGCCTACATTATCGGCCGGGCCGGGGAGAATATCGTCTTCGACGTCCGCGAGATCCTGACCGGCCGGCTGCTGCGCGCCGATCTCACCGCATTCGGAAAGCAGTCCCAGGGCGATATTTTCACCCGCACGGTCACCGATACCTCACTGGTGAAAATCGCCCTTTCGCAGAGCCTCGCCCAACTGATCATCAGCGGCGCCACGGTCATCGGCGGCGTCGTGCTGATGTTCCTCATCGACACATGGCTGATGCTCATCACCATGAGCTGCCTCGGCGCCGCCAGCGTCGTCTCCATCGCGCTCGCCCGCAAGCTGCGCAAGGTCGCACTGGAAAACCGGGACGACACCGGCGAATTCGCCAGCGACATTCAGCGGGTGCTCTCCGCGCTGCCCACGGTCAAGGCCTCCCGCGCCGAGCCCCGCGAAGCCGCCCGCATCGGCAAGCTGGCCGACAAGGCGCGGCGTTCGGGTATCCGGGTCAACGCCTTCAACGCCCTGCTGATGCCGTCCATGAACGTCGGCACGCAGGGCGCGCTGGCCGTCGTCGTGGGCGTCGGAATGTCCTGGGTGGCCCGCGGCGAGATGAACATGGCCACCCTGACCTCATTCATCATGTACCTGTTCCAACTGGTCTCGCCCCTGGTGACGTTCTTCATGGGAGTGGGCCAGTTCGTCCAGGGCCGGGCGGCCATCCAGCGGGTCGACGAGCTCGCCCGCCTGCCCCAGGAGGGCGGCGGGACGACGGCCGCGCAGCCCACCGTGGGCTTCGGGCCGCTGGCCCGGCAACGGCCGGCGGTCGAGTTCCACGACGTACGGTTCGCCTACCGGCGCGGGAAGCAGGAAGACTGGACGCCGGTGCTCAAGGGCGTCTCGTTCACCGTGCCGGCACGCGGGCTGACGGCGGTCGTCGGGCCGTCCGGCGCGGGCAAGACCACCATGTTCCAGCTGATCGAACGCTTCTACGCGGCGGACGGCGGCCGCGTCCAGCTCAGCGGGCAGAACATCGAGGCGCTGCCGCTCGACACGGTCCGCGGGCTGGTCGGCTACGTCCAGCAGGACAGCGCCGCCATGCGCGGAACGGTCCGGGACAACCTGACCTACGCCCAGCCGCACGCCACGGAGTACGACATCCAGGAGGCGGTGGAGATGGCCGGCCTCACCACCGTGATCGCCCAGCTGCCGCAGGGCCTCGACACCGAACTCGGCGACCAGGGCAGCGGATTGTCCGGCGGCCAGCGCCAGCGCCTGTGCATCGCCCGCACGCTGCTGCAGAAGCCCGCGGTCATGCTGCTGGACGAGGCCACCTCCAACCTCGACTCCGACTCGGAGCGGGACTTCCGCGACGTGCTGCGCCGGGTCTCCCGGCAGTGCGCGGTCATCGCCATCGCCCACCGGATCTCCACGGTGATCGACGCCGAGAAGATCGTGGTGCTGGAGGGCGGCCGGGTCCGGGCCACCGGCGTGCACCAGGACCTGATGGACCACGACGAGCTCTACCGGCGGCTGGCGGGCTCACAACTGCACGCCGGGCCCGGCCACATCGCCCCGGCGGCCGCCCCCGTGCCCCTGGAACCGTGGACACCGCCGCCCGCCTTCGCGATCGGCTGGCCCGCGTACGCCGGCCTCACCGAACAGACCGTGCGCCTGCGGGCCATCACGAATGAGGAGCGGTGGTGAGCACCATCGACGTGGCCATCGTGGGCACCGGGCCCAACGGCCTCGCGGCCGGGGTGGTCCTGGCCCGGGCCGGCCTGAAGGTGGAGCTTTACGAGGGCGCCGAGACCATCGGCGGCGGGTTGCGCACGGCCCCGCTCTTCGACACCGGCGTCGTGCACGACCTCTGCGCCGCCGTCCACCCCATGGCCGCCGCCTCGCCGTTCTTCCGGGAGTTCGACCTGGCGGCCCGCGGGGTCGAACTCCTGCACCCCGAGATCAGCTACGCCCACCCCCTGGACGGCGGCCGTGCGGCCCTGGCCTACCGCTCGCTGGCAAAGACCTGCGCGCACCTGGGCCCCGACGGCCCGCGCTGGCGGCAGCTGATGAGCCCGCTGCTGGAGCACAGCGAGGGCGTCGTCGACCTGCTCGTTTCCGGCCGGCGCGGGCTGCCGCGGGACCCGGCGGCCGCCCTGCTGCTGGCGCACCGGGTGGCCGTCCACGGCAGCGGGCTCGGCGCGGGACGCTTCCGCGGCGAGGAGGCGGCCGCCCTGCTCACCGGCGTCGCCGCGCACGCGGTCGGCAGACTGCCGAGCCTCGCCTCCGGCGCGGTGGCCATGCTGCTCGGCCACCTCGCCCACGGGACGGGATGGCCGCTGCCGCGTGGCGGCAGCGGCCGCATCGCCGAGGCCATGGCCCAGGACATCACCGCGCACGGCGGCGTCTTCCACACCGGGCACACCGTGGAGACCCTGGACGAACTACGCGGTGCGCGGGCGGTGTTGCTCGACACCAGCCCGAAGGGCTTCCTGGCCCTGGCGGGCGGCCGGCTGCCCCGCGCCTACGCACGCGGCCTGGAGCGCTTCCGTTACGGCCCGGGCGCCGCCAAGGTCGACTTCCTGGTCTCCGAGCCGATTCCCTGGTCCGACCCCGCGGTGGGGCGCGCCGGAACGGTGCATCTGGGCGGCACCCGCGCCGAGACGGTCCGGCAGGAGACCCTGACCGCGCGCGGCGTGCGGACCGGCGAGCCCTTCGTCCTCCTCGTGGACCCGGCGGTGGCCGACCCGGGCCGCGCGCTGCCCGGCAAGCGTCCCGTGTGGGCGTACGCGCATGTGCCGAACGGCGATCCCACCGACCCCTACGACCTGGTGCGCGCCCGCATCGAGCGCTACGCCCCGGGCTTCGGGGACACGATCATCGACCACCGCTCCATGGCGGCCGCCCACTACGAGGCCTACAACCCCAACTACGTGGGCGGGGACATCGGTTCCGGCGCCATGACGCTGTATCAGAGCATCGCTCGGCCCGTCCCCCGCATCGACCCCTATCGGACACCGCTGCCCGGGGTCTTCCTGTGCTCCTCGGCCACCCCGCCGGGGCCCAGTGTGCACGGCATGTCCGGCTATATGGCAGCTCTCTCCGCCCTTCGGCGGTGTTTCGGCATACGCAATGCACCCCATCTGGCGCCCACGCCCGCACCATTCGAATGCGGGCGTGCCGGCTAAAGCGGGAGTCAAGAATCTGATGCTGCGTCAACTTGCGCTCAGGGCCTGCTCAGTGACGTGTGCCGGGGTCGCCGAAAATTCATTGGACAGGCCATAGCGACCTGATATTGTCTCAAATGTAAGTACCCCCCCACACGCTCCGTTGAGGCGTCATCACTGGATCGACAGGAACTGCTGGTCTGACCAACCATGCAGACGGCTGCGGTGACCCCGTGCCGCCTTGTTGGCGAATCACGTCTTGCCTCGTTCCAGCTCCTCGGCTTCGCGACGTTCCCATCGGTATCGACAGTGGGGATAATGAGAGGAAGCTCGGGTGCAAAACGGGGTTGAAGACATTGGCTATGGGCGACAGTTCAAGGGCTGGTATGACCGGCTGATCCCGGATGACGGGATTACCGCCGAGGCGGTGGAAGGGCTGGTGGCCCTCCATCCCGCACCCGAGACGGGAACCCTCGAGTTCGGCGTCGGTACCGGGCGGATTGCCCTCCCGCTCTCCGCGCGTATCGGCCAGGTGACCGGCGTGGACTCCTCACCGGAGATGCTGGACACGCTGCGCGTCAAACTGAAGGACGGCGGAGACGTCGAGCCGGTGCACGGGGACATACGCACCTATACCTCGGAATCCCGTTACGGCCTCGTGTACTGCGTCTGCGCCACCCTGTCGATCCTGCACACCCCCGAGGACCAGCAGCGGGCCGTTCAGCGCGCGGCCGATCTCCTCACCCCCGGCGGCCGGCTGGTGATCGAGACCCACAACAAGCCGCCGATCCTGGAACTGCACGAGGGACGCACCCGCACCACCTACTTCGTCCCCTATCCGGAGCCCGGAACCGGCGTGCAGACCCACTCCACGCTGCTCGACGGCGGTCTGTGGCACTGCTCGCACATCCTCTACCAGTCCGACGGCACCACCCGGGTGGGTTCCGAGCTCACCCGGCTGACCACCCCGGACGACATCGACGGCTACGCTCGCGCGGCCGGGCTGGAGCCCGAGGCCCACATGGCGCGGTGGGACGGCACCCCGTACAGCGAACGGGCCCCCATGTTCATCTGTTGCTACGTCAAGCCCTGAATGCGGCAGCACACTCAGAAACGCAGATGACAGAAGAGGGTTGCCGTGGGACGTCCTCCGATATTGCCGACCGACAAGAAATTCGCCCTCGTACTCAGAGTGGTGACCGGCGAACTGACCGCAGCGGAAGCCGCGCGGGAAGCAGCGGTCTCCGAACAGTCCGTATCAAACTGGCGTCGACAGTTCATCGAGGGAGGCCGTAATGGCCTGGCCGGTGAGGGCGGCAGGGACTCCGAGAGTGCGGCGCGGATAGCGGAACTGATCAAAGAAAACGCCACGCTGAAGGCCACGATAGGCGAGCTGTACATAGAACTCCGGAAGTACAGCCGGAGTGCCATCGGCCGTGTTCCGGTGCCCCGGGGGAATACCCACCCCGGCCGGAGAGTCAACTAACTCATTATTTGAGTCCGGCATCGCGTGTTAGATTTCTGGGTAACAGCCACTTCGAATCACGGGGGAGGGAATGTGGCGTCTTTGGAGCGCCAGTTTGCCGTAGGAATTTCCGGACTGGCCGGCGCGAGCCTGCTGGCCGGCGCAGTAATGCGATTCACCGGCAGGCGTGAACGCGCGCGCCGCTTCATGCTGCACGAGCGGCCGGATGGCAGCCTTATCGAGGTGGCCGTCGATATTCCTCCTAAGGCCCGGCGCATTGTCCTGCTCGACAACGGTATGGGCATGCCGCACGAATACTGGGACTGGGTCTGCGGCGCACTTCCCGCGGACATGGGATATGTGCGGTTCAACGCTCCCGGCTACGGGCTCAGCACGCCGACCACGCAGTACGGTCTGGAGCGGCACTTCGCGCTGTTGCAGGAATTGCGCGAGACGTACGCCGCCGGCCTTCCGCTGGTGCTGGCCGGCCACTCCCTCGGCGGATACCTCGTCGCCGCCTATGCGTCGCTCCATCCCGGCGCGGCGGAGGGCGTGAGCGCGGTGGTCATGGTCGACGCCACCGACGTGGCCCATCTGCGCAGTTCCCGGCGCAGCGAGGTCGACCGCTGGTCCCAGCAGTCGATGATCATGGAGCAGGTGTACGCCCTGGCCGGCCTGTCGGCCTTCCGCCCCGCCCTGAACAAGAACAAGACCTACCGCCCGGACATCAACCGGAGCTCCACGGCATTCCTGGCGGAGCCCCGCACCTGGGCCTTGGCCTACCGGGACTACCGGGACGCGATGACCTATCCGGCCCTCACCGCCCTGGACGTCCCGCTGAGCGTGGTCACCGCGGAGAACAACCACGGGGACAACGCCGCGCACCACGCGGTCCAGGCCAAGATGGCCGCCCTGTCGAAGAGTTCCCGGCACCAGATCATCGACGGCGCCGATCACGAGTCGCTGCTCACCGTCCAGGCACACGCCGAGAAGGTGGCAGAGGTGATCGCCGGCGACCCACCGACCGAGCGGACCGGATCGGAACGGCGGCAGTCCGCCGGGGACCGTCCCGCCGCCAAGACCGCCGCGGGCGCGAAAAGG
Source organism: Streptomyces sp. NBC_01454 (assembly GCF_036227565.1). Lineage (NCBI taxonomy): Bacteria > Bacillati > Actinomycetota > Actinomycetes > Kitasatosporales > Streptomycetaceae > Streptomyces > Streptomyces sp. NBC_01454. Next base: position 3,552,553 of record NZ_CP109460.1, on the reverse strand, counting down.
AGCTGACGTGAACCTGAGCGTGAACACGGAACGCGTGAAGACGGTCGCGGTCACGGCCTCGCTTGCCACCTGGCTCGTCGTGACGGCCGCGGCGCAGCTGCCCGATACGCGCTTCGACAGTCTCCTGTGGTGCGGGAAGCGGCGCATACCGACCCCCAACTGGCGCTTCTTCGGGCCGAATCCGGGAGTCAAGGACAGCCATCTTCTCTACCGGGACCTCACGGACGGCAAGCCCGGCGAGTGGAAGGAAATCCCGGTCACCCGCGACAGGCCCTGGTACGCACTCGCCTGGAACGCCCGCAACCGCTCCCCCAAGGCCCTGTTCGACGCCGTCCAGGGCATCCGCGCCCGCGCGGCAGCCGCCGGATCGGAGATGGGCCCCGTGGTCTGGTCGCCCGGGTACCTGCTGCTTTCCCGCTACATCCAGCACCACCTGCCCCACACCGAAGGTGCCTCGCACAGCCAGTTCCTGCTGATGCACTCCTACCTCGCCGCCCCGGAGAACCGGGAGATCGAGCCCTTCTTCGTCTCCGAGAACATTCCGCTGCCGACCGCCGGCACGCCCCGTCCGGAGACCCTTCCGATAGCCGCCTAGCAGTTTGTTCAGGCCCGCTCGGCCGGAAGCCGCGCACTCACTCGGCAGTTCCACCACCGCGTGAGTCCGTGCCCTCCCGCCGAATGGCTGGAGTGCTCACTGTGAGAACCGAGAGAAAGAGGACAGCAATGTCTATGCTGGCTGACTTTGCCAACGCCCAGCTGGTCGACGTGGAGCCGGGCCGTATCGGTGCCGACGCGACCCCGACCATGATGACCCCGCTGGCGACCATCGCCACCCCGGAGGCGACGCCGATCGGTTTCGCGGCGACCTCTGCCACCGCGGTCGCGGTCGACAAGATCACGCACAACATCGCCGGCTGAACCATCCGGCCGACTGATCAATGAGGGCGGGGGCACGGTACGCCCGATACACGTACCGCGCCCCCGCCCTTTGATACCCACATCTTCCTCTCAACTCACAGGGAGCACTCACCCATGTTTCTCAGCGCTCCACCCGAGGTCACGGCACGCCGAGTGGCTTCGCTGGGCACGCTGGTCTCCGCACTGGAAATGCTGAGCCAGCACCGCAAGTTCGAGGACGGTGAGCTGCTGAGCGGCCAGCTGGCGAGCATGCGCCCCCAGTTCGCCAAGCGCTTCCCGCGGCTGACCCGCGCCCTCAGCTCCAAGAAGGCAGCGGTCGCCCTGTACGGAGTGCAGGCGGGTGCTTCCGCCGCCACGCTGATCTGGGCGCACAAGCGCGGGGTACGCGCGGCGGGCAGCGCCGTGCTGGCGGTGACGGGCGCGGCCGGCCGGCTGCACACTCCCTTCGGCGGGGACGGTGCCGACCAGCTGCAGCAGGTGGTCAACGTGGTGCTCGCCTCGACCGGGACCTTCAAGGACGACGAGAAGGCCCGTGACGTGGCCATGCGCGCCCTGGCCCTGGAGACGACCATCTCGTACGTCGCCTCCGGCGTGGTCAAGCTGGTGTCCCCGGTGTGGCTGAGCGGAGAGGCGTTCAGCGGAGTCATCCGCACGCACAACTACGGGGACCCGCGCATCTTCCAGCTCGTGCACAAGTACCCGATGCTGGGAAAGCTGGTGACCTGGACGACGGTCGCCGCAGAGGTCGGCTTCCCGCTGGTCTTCGTGCTGCCCAAGCCCGCGGCGAAGGCCTATCTCGGCTCCATGACCCTGTTCCACCTGGGAATCGGGCAGTTCATGGGTCTCAACCGCTTCGTGCTGGCCTTCGGCGCCACCCACCCGGCACTTCTCTACGTCTTCCTGCAGAACGAAAAGCGCGCGGCACCGGTCGAAAAGGCCGCCGCGGCCCCTGCCCTCGCCTCTGCGTAACGGCTGAGCCCTCACGTAAGGCCCGTCAGCCGTCCACGGCCCGCGTCGCCGGAGGCCTTCCTGCGGGCCGTTGCACGGCCGCCGCGTCGCTCCGCCCGTGACCGGACGGGCGCGGGCGCGTCGCCGCCCCCGCGCGTCCTGAGAGCCTCAGCCCCCTCAAGAGCCGTGCCGGGCCGCCGCGGCAGTTCGCCCTGGGCAACCGCCGCCCCCGGCCACGCCCTGCCCCTGACACCGCACGTCCGCCGGCGACGCCGTGACACGGACGACGGGCGGCACCCGACTGGGTGCCGCCCATTCGCGTACGAAAATCAGAGTGCCTGTCCCGGCGTGCGGCGGCCGGGAAAACCGGGCCGGGCGCCGGGACGGTGACTCTGGATCAGTGCGCGCCGCCCTGCGCCTCGAGGCGCTTGTAGGAGGCCTCGATCTCGGCCTCGGCCTCGGCGCGGCCGACCCAGTCGGCGCCCTCGACGGACTTGCCGGGCTCCAGGTCCTTGTAGACCTCGAAGAAGTGCTGGATCTCCAGGCGGTCGAACTCCGACACGTGGTGGATGTCCCGCAGGTGCTCCACGCGCGGGTCGGACGCCGGCACGCACAGCAGCTTGTCGTCGCCGCCGGCCTCGTCGGTCATCCGGAACATGCCGATGGCGCGGCACTTGATGAGGCAACCGGGGAAGGTCGGCTCGTCCAGGATGACCAGGGCGTCCAGCGGGTCGCCGTCCTCGCCCAGGGTGTTCTCGACAAAGCCGTAGTCGGCCGGGTAGCTGGTCGAGGTGAAGAGTCGACGGTCCAGGCGGATCCGACCGGTCTCGTGGTCCACCTCGTACTTGTTCCGCGAACCCTTCGGGATCTCGATGGTGACGTCGAACTCCACGGGTGGCTCCTCCATGATCAACACATACGTCTGGTGATTAAGTGTCCCCCACGCAGGTGTGTGGTGGCGAAAGGGGCTGGTCCGAGGTGCCGGAGACCGGAACATGGCAGGTCAGATGGCAGTCGGCGCAGCGTTCCGCGCGGGCGGCGGTGCGATCGTCCGGGCAGGCCGTGCGCACGGCGGCGCATGCCGCGAGCCGGTCGGCGCGGGCAGCGGCCGATGCCGCACGGCAGGCCTGGCAGGCCACACCGCGCCACACACAGCAGACCTGGCGGCTCACGGCGGTCTCCGCGGGCACCGGCCTGGCGGTCGCGCTCGTCGCGGTGGCGGCGGCCGGACCGTGGGACTCGGGTCAGCGTACGGCCGAGCGCGCGGAGGCGGCGGTGATGGACGACGCCAGTGGCGAGCATCACGCCGAGAAGCCGGCACCCGCGCCCAGCGCACCGGCCGTGCTGCCCGCACTCGGTGCCCCCGCGCACGGTGCCGCCGGCCGCGGCGCGGCCCCCGTGCCCACCGACGCGGGGCTGGCCGACGCGCTCGCCCCGCTGCTGGCGGACCCGGCGCTCGGCCCGCTGCGCACGGCCTCCGTCGTGGACGTCGCCGGCGGCCGGGAGGTCTTCGGCGCCGGGCAGAACAAGGCCGCCACCCCCGCCTCCACCGTCAAACTCGCCACCGCCGTCGCCGCGCTCTCCGTGCTCGGCCCCGACCACCGCATCGACACCGGTGTCGTGCTGTCCGGCAAGAACCGCATCGTGCTGGTCGGCGGCGGCGACCCCACCCTCACCGCCCGGGCCCCGCGGCACGGTGCCGAGGAGCAGCCCGCGAGTCTGCGCGCCCTCGCCGACGCCACCGCCCGTGCCCTCAAGCAGCGCCACCTCACCGAGGTCGGCCTCGGCTACGACACCGGCGCCTACTCGGGCCCCGTCGAGCACCCCATCGGCCCGAACGAGAACCTCGCCCCCGTCACCCCGCTGATGACCGACGAGGCCCGCCTCGACGACAGCGAGCACGGCCCGGCCCCCCGCGAGACCGACCCGGCCCCCGCCGCGGCCCGCGCCTTCGCGGGCCTGCTCCACCAGCGCGGCATCACCGTCGACGGCGAACCGGCCGACGCCGAGGCTCCCGGGAAGGCCCGGCGGATCGCCGCCGTCCACTCCCTTCCGCTGTCCGGGCTCGTCGAGCGGATGCTCACCTACAGCGACAACGACATCGCCGAGGCCCTGGCCCGCCAGACCGCGCTCGGCTCCCGCCGTCCGGTCAGCTTCGCCGGCGCCGGGGACGCCGTCCGCACCGCCCTGGCCCGGCAGCACCTGCCCCTGTCCGGTGCCGTCTTCAAGGACGGCAGCGGCCTGAACCGCGACGACAAGGTCACCGCCGGCCTGCTCTCCCACCTCCTGCTGCAGGCCGCGGCGAGCGACCACCCCGCCCTGCGCCCGGTCGTCACCGGCCTCCCGGTGGCCGCCTTCACCGGCACCCTCAGCAGCCGCTACCGGGGCCAGAGCGCCGGCGCCGGCGCCGTGCGCGCCAAAACCGGCACCCTCACCGGCGTGAACACCCTGGCCGGCACCGTCGTCGACGCCGACGGCCGGCTCCTGGTGTTCTCGTTCATGACCACCGGCACCACCGACCCCCAGGGCGCCCAGGGCGCACTGGACAAACTCGCCTCAGCGGTGGCCAATTGCGGCTGCCGATAAGCCAAAAGCCACAAAGCCACCTACGTTCACCTCCCCACCCCCGCCCACCCCCGCCCACCCCCACCGGCCCCTCCGGCCCGTCACCGCACCCGACAACCCCGCGCAGCGGACCCGCCCGCCGCAGGCGCAACGGCGCGAAACCCCCACGGCGGGAAAGCCGACAACGTGGGAAGGCGACAGTCGGCTACCCCGACGCCAGGCGCCCACGTACGGTGAACTCATGACGAGCATCGGTGGAACCGAGATGGTCGACTGGAATCTTGCGGTCGCGACCGCGACCCGGTTCGTGCGGCCGGGTCCCGAGGTGAGCCGGGACGAGGCACGCGCGATCGTCGCCGAGCTGCGCAAGCACGCCAAGGCCTCCGAAGCGCATGTCCGCGCCTTCACGCGCATGGCACAGCCCGACGCGATGGGCGAGGAGCCGCATGACACACCGGTCCTCGTCGTGGACCGGCCCGGCTGGATCAGGGCGAACGTCGCCGGGTTCCGTGCCGTGCTCAAGCCGCTGCTGGCCAAGATGGAGGACCGTCGCTCGACGGTCCCCGGCGGCGCGGTGCTCGGCGCGGTCGGCGGCAAGGTCACCGGTGTGGAGCTGGGCATGCTGCTGTCGTTCCTGGCCTCCCGGGTCCTGGGCCAGTACGAGACGTTCGCCCCGGCCTCCCGGGACCTGCCGGCCGCGGCACAGGGCGGCCGGCTGCTGCTCGTCGCGCCGAACATCGTGCACGTCGAGCGCGAGCTGGAGGTGGCCCCGCACGACTTCCGGCTGTGGGTGTGCCTCCACGAGGAGACCCACCGCACCCAGTTCACCGCCGTCCCGTGGCTGCGCGACCACATCGAGGGCGAGATCCAGTCCTTCCTCAGTGAGACGGACATCGACCCCGGCGCCCTCCTGGAGCGGCTGCGCGAGGCCGCCCAGTCGCTGGCCGGCGCCAGGCCCGAGGGTGAGGAGGGCGAGGACGAGCGCTCGCTCGTCGATCTCGTCCAGACGCCCGCGCAGCGCGAGATCCTCGGCCGGCTGACCGCCGTGATGTCCCTGCTGGAGGGGCACGCAGACTTCGTGATGGACGGGGTGGGCCCCGATGTCGTGCCCACCGTCGCCGAGATCCGGGAGAAGTTCCAAAAGCGCCGGGCCAGCGGCGCGGGCCGGCTCGACCAGGCGCTGCGCAAGCTGCTCGGGCTGGACGCCAAACTCCGGCAGTACCGCGACGGCGAGCGGTTCGTCAGCGCCGTCGTCGAGGAGGTCGGCATGGACGGCTTCAACCGCGTCTGGACGTCGCCGAACACTCTCCCCACCAAACAAGAGATCGCCAAACCGGCGGACTGGATCGCGCGGGTGCACCGCAAGGCGGACGGGGCACCGTAAGCGAACGGCGTGAGCTGGGCACGCCGGGCGGCAGTAGCGCGCCCCTTCAATCACCCGTCTGAGGGACCGTTACGGATGGATAGGCGTGCAATGCTCGGGGAACCGCTCGCCTCTGTCACCATCTAGGCACTCTGTGTGACGAAGTTGCCCTCACCGGCTCGAGGCTCCCCAGCTGAACGATTGGAAACGGACATGGGTCCCCATCCAGCGGTCGCCGCGATACGCCTGGCGGTCCGCCGCGTACTCCACGACGTCCTCACCCACCACTGCACGCAGGACCGGCCCGAGCCCCCGCTCGTGCTCGTCGCCTGCTCCGGCGGCGCCGATTCCATGGCGCTCGCCTCCGCTCTCGCCTTCGAGGCCCCCAAGCTCGGGGTCCGCGCCGGGGGCGTCACCATCGACCATGGCCTGCAGGAGGGCTCGGACCTCCGTGCCGCCGAGGTCGCCCTGCGGCTGCGGGGCCTGCGGCTGGACCCCGTCGAGGCCGTCGCCGTCCGAGTGGGCGAATCACACAGGGTGGCGCACGGCGCCTCCTACCGGGGTGGCGGCGGGCGACGGGAGGGCGGGCCGGAAGCCGCCGCCCGCGACGCCCGCTACGCAGCCCTGGACGCCGTCGCCGAGCGCCACGGCGCCACCGCCGTCCTCCTCGGCCACACCCGCGACGACCAGGCGGAGACGGTCCTGCTGGGTCTCGCCCGCGGCTCCGGGACCCGCTCGCTGTCCGGCATGGCGGCGACCAGCGGCCGCGGCGGCCGCTACCGCCGCCCCTTCCTCGACGTGGACCGCCAGACCGCCCGCAAGGCCTGCCTGATCCAGTCGCTGCCCGTCTGGGACGACCCGCACAACACCGACCCCGCCTACACCCGCTCCCGGCTCCGCCACGAGGGACTGCCCGCGCTGGAGAAGGCGCTCGGCAAGGGCGTCGTCGAGGCCCTGGCCCGTACCGCCCAGCTCTCCCGCGACGACGCGGACGCCCTGGACGCCTGGGCCGCCGACGCCGAGGGCACGGTCCTCGACGAGGCCGGCACCCTCGACGTCACCGCACTGTTCGCCCTGCCCCCCGCGGTACGCCGCCGGGTGCTGCGCCGGGCCGCCATCGCCGCCGGCGCACCGGCCGGTTCGCTCTTCGCTCGCCACATCGAGGAAGTGGACCGCCTGATCACGGCCTGGAGGGGGCAGGGAGCCATCAACCTCCCCGGGCGAGTAGGTGTGCGACGGCAGGGTGGCAGACTGGTCATCCGGCAGGGCTGAGCCGCAGACGCTGCCCCGCATCCGAAGTCTCACGACTGACGCGAACACCGAACAGAGCGAGAGTGGCACGGGTGGACGACAAGGACATGGGCTCCGACCTTCAGTCGGTACTCATCAGCAAGGAAGAGATCGACGCGAAGCTGGCGGAGCTGGCGGCGAAGATCGACGCGGAGTACGCGGGCAAGGACCTGCTCATCGTCGGTGTCCTCAAGGGCGCCGTGATGGTCATGGCGGACCTGGCGCGCGCGCTGTCCACCCCCGTCACCATGGACTGGATGGCCGTGTCCTCCTACGGCGCGGGCACCCAGTCCTCCGGTGTGGTCCGCATCCTCAAGGACCTTGACACCGACATCAAGGGCAAGCACGTCCTGATCGTCGAGGACATCATCGACTCCGGCCTGACGCTGTCCTGGCTGCTGTCGAACCTCGGTTCCCGGGAGCCGGCCTCACTGGAGGTCTGCACCCTGCTGCGCAAGCCGGACGCGGCCAAGGTCGCGATCGATGTGAAGTGGATCGGCTTCGACATCCCGAACGAGTTCGTCGTCGGGTACGGCCTGGACTTCGCGGAGAAGTACCGCAATCTGCCGTTCGTCGGTACTCTCGCGCCGCACGTCTACGGCGGCTGAAGAGGCTCCCGCGGACCGGCGGGAACCCTTCGGGGCTTCCCGCCGTTGGAGCAGGGAGAGCAGAATCCTCGGCTTCATGTTCACTGTCGGCGCAGGCGCCGGGTGACGATGCTGGGGTACCGTCCGAAGGCAATTCTTTTTCGGGCCAGTAATACACCGTACGCACGACCAACCCTCCCAAGGGCGTTGTGCCTCACTGTGGCAGGAGGGACGGGGCCTCAACGGCTCCGTATGGATGGACGTGAAGCGATACTTCCGTGGGCCGGTCATGTGGATCGTGCTGGCCGTCCTCGCCGTGGTCGTGTTGATGCAAGTCGTCGGCTCGTCCGGCGGCTACAAGACGGTGGACACCGGTCAGGTCGTCAAGGCGATCGCTGACAACAAGGTGAAATCCGCCGAGCTGACCACCGGTGACGAAAACAAGATCAAGATCGAGTTGTCGGGCTCCAACAAGATTGAGGGCTCCAACAAGATCCAGGCCAGCTACATCGGCGACCAAGGCGTCGACGTGGCGAAGAACCTGCAGGCCAAGTACCAGACCGGCGAGATCAAGGACGGGTACACCGTCTCCCCGTCGAAGCAGAACCCGTTCGTCGGTGTGCTGATCACGCTGCTCCCCTTCATCCTCCTTCCCATCATCTTCCTGTTCCTGATGAACCAGGCGCAGGGCGGCGGCTCCCGGGTGATGAACTTCGGGAAGTCGAAGGCGAAGCTGATCACGAAGGACACCCCCAAGACGACGTTCTCGGACGTCGCCGGGTCGGACGAGGCCGTCGAGGAGCTCCACGAGATCAAGGAGTTCCTCCAGGAGCCGGCGAAGTTCCAGGCCGTGGGCGCCAAGATCCCCAAGGGCGTGCTGCTGTACGGCCCGCCCGGAACGGGCAAGACCCTGCTCGCGCGCGCCGTCGCCGGCGAGGCGGGCGTCCCGTTCTACTCGATCTCCGGTTCCGACTTCGTCGAGATGTTCGTCGGTGTCGGTGCCTCCCGTGTCCGTGACCTCTTCGAGCAGGCCAAGGCGAACGCCCCGGCGATCGTCTTCGTCGACGAGATCGACGCTGTCGGCCGGCACCGCGGTGCGGGCCTGGGCGGTGGCCACGACGAGCGTGAGCAGACCCTGAACCAGCTGCTGGTCGAGATGGACGGCTTCGACGTGAAGGGCGGCGTGATCCTGATCGCCGCCACGAACCGTCCGGACATCCTCGACCCGGCGCTGCTGCGCCCCGGCCGTTTCGACCGGCAGATCGCCGTCGACCGTCCGGACCTGCAGGGCCGTCTGGAGATCCTCAAGGTCCACCAGAAGGGCAAGCCGGTCGCCCCGGACGTCGACCTCTCGGCCGTCGCCAAGCGCACCCCCGGCTTCACCGGTGCCGATCTGTCGAACGTCCTCAACGAGGCCGCGCTGCTGACGGCCCGGGGTGACGCGAAGCTGATCAACAACCACTTCCTGGACGAGGCGATCGACCGCGTCGTGGCCGGCCCGCAGAAGCGGACCCGGATCATGTCCGAGAAGGAGAAGAAGATCACCGCGTACCACGAGGGCGGACACGCCCTGGTCGCGGCGGCCTCACCGAACTCCGACCCGGTCCACAAGATCACGATCCTGTCCCGCGGCCGGGCCCTGGGCTACACCATGGTCCTGCCCGACGAGGACAAGTACTCCACCACCCGCAACGAGATGCTCGACCAGCTGGCGTACATGCTGGGCGGCCGCGCTGCGGAGGAGCTGGTCTTCCACGACCCGACCACGGGCGCCGCGAACGACATCGAGAAGGCCACCGCCACGGCCCGCGCGATGGTCACGCAGTACGGCATGACCGAGCGGCTCGGCGCGATCAAGTTCGGCACCGACAACTCCGAGCCCTTCCTGGGCCGTGAGATGGGTCACCAGCGCGACTACTCGGAAGAGATCGCCGCGCTGGTCGATGAGGAAGTCAAGAAGCTCATCGAGACCGCGCACAACGAGGCGTGGGAGATCCTGGTCGAGAACCGCGATGTGCTGGACAACCTCGTGCTGACGCTCCTGGAGAAGGAGACGCTCAACAAGGACGAGATCGCCGAGCTCTTCAAGCACGTGGTCAAGCGTCCGGCCCGCCCGGCGTGGACCGGCTCCTCGCGCCGTACGCCCTCCAGCCGCCCGCCGGTGCTGTCGCCGAAGGAGCTGGCTCCGGCCAACGGCTCCGTCACGACGACCGCCACCGTCTCCACGGAGAAGAAGAAGGCGGAGGCTCCCGAGGAGCAGCAGCCCGAGAGCTGATCCCCAAGGCCCCTCGGGCCCCGGAATAAATGCCGCGCCCCCCAGGTTTAGCCTGGGGGGCGCGGCATTCCGCGATTTCGAGCGGGCGCAGAAGGAACGAGGCACCACATGACCGACCCTGTGACGCTGGACGTCGACGGCACGATCGGCACTTTCGACGAGAAGCGCGCCGCGAACGCCGTCCGTGAGCTGCTCATCGCGGTGGGCGAGGACCCGGACCGCGAGGGGCTGCTCGAGACGCCGGCACGGGTGGCACGGGCGTACAAGGAGATCTTCGCCGGCCTGTGGCAGAAGCCGGAGGACGTGCTGACGACCACGTTCGACCTGGGTCACGACGAGATGGTGCTGGTCAAGGACATCGAGCTGGTCTCCAGCTGCGAGCACCACCTGGTGCCGTTCGTCGGGGTGGCGCACGTCGGCTACATCCCGTCCGCGGACGGGAAGATCACCGGGCTGTCGAAGCTGGCGCGGCTGGTCGATGTGTTCGCCCGGCGCCCGCAGGTCCAGGAGCGGCTGACCACGCAGATCGCGGACTCCCTGATGGAGATCCTGGAGCCGCGCGGCGTGATCGTCGTCATCGAGTGCGAGCACATGTGCATGACGATGCGCGGGGTGCGCAAGCCGGGGGCCAAGACCACGACCTCGGCCGTGCGCGGCCAGCTGCGCGACGCCGCGACGCGCGCCGAGGCGATGAGCCTGATACTCGCCCGCTAGGCGCTCCGTCACCGGACGAGCGAGCCCGCGGCTCCGGATACTCCGACGGCCGGGCCCCTGCCGCACAGCAGGGGCCCGGCCGTCGTCGGTGGCAGCGGGGAGGGGCAGCGGCCCGTCAGGCCTTGAGGTGGTTGCCCAGCCACTCCAGGGCGGCGGGGATCTCGCGGCTCCAGGTGTTGAAGTTGTGGCCGCCGCTGTCGAGGATGATCGACGAGATCCGGCTCGGAGACTTCGTCTGCTGGATGAACCGCAGGGTCTGGTGGTAGTTCCCCTCACCCTGCTTGCTGCTGGTGACCAGCAGGTTCACCGGGGGAGCGGGCAGATGCCGCTGCCGCCACAACAGATTGTTCTCCCGCTGCAGCTGCGGATTGCCGCCGAAGAGATCACCGGTGGTGGCGTCCCGGGGGGCCTTGTAGGCGCCGGAGAGGGCGACGGCGGTGGAGTACGCGTCGGGGTGGCGCATCGTCATCTTCAGCGCGCAGTAGCCGCCGGTGGAGTCGCCGATGACTCCCCAGCTCTTGGCCTCGCGCCCTATTCGGTAGTGCCCCGCGATGTTCGCGCGCAGATCCTTGGTGAAGAACGTCTCGGTCTGCGGACCGTTCGGTATGTCCATGCACTCGGTGTCGCGCGGCGGGGCCACGGTCGGGCGCATCATCACCAGGACCGTGGGCCGCATCCGGTTCTTCTTGAGCAGGTCGTGCTGGGTCTGCGGGAAATGCAGCTTCTTGTAGAGCGCCTCGGCGGTACCGGGGTAACCGGTGAGCACCACGGCCGCCGGGAATTTCGTCTGCGCGTACTTCTTCTGGAAGTACTGCGGCGGCAGATAGACATACGCGGGGCTCGCGATGCCGGAGTGCTCGCCGCGGACCAGCACCTTGTCGATCCGGCCGGCGGAGGCCGGCCGGCCCCCGTTCTTGACGCTGATCCGTTCCGTGCCCAGCATCTGCAGCTTCGTGCCGTTCGGACCGGTCTGGTAATTGGTGACCACGCCCGGCTCCTGCTCCTGGCCGAACAGATCGGCCCAGGACGCGTAGAAACCGAAGGAATTGTTGGCGTAAAGGCCGATCGAGGCGAAGACGGCGAGCTGGGTCGCCAGCAGGAGCCCGACACGGCCGAGGACGGCCCGCCAGTTCCCCTTGGACAGCCGGGGCCAGAGCCAAATCGTGAGGACGAACAGTGCCACCGCGACGAGGACGGCAAGAAGCAGCACTTTCTTACTGGTGAGACCCATGTGGTGCTTTCTTCCGGGCGGACGGGCCTTCCGTACCGCTAGTGGAACCCCTAGCCCTGAAACGCCGTCATACAGGGCGCAAAAAGTCCAGATGCTGCGACAAGGCTCGCACGTTCTCTCGACCGGGGCGACGGGAAAGTGATGTCTGACAGGCTAGATGGCGAAAAGTCGGAGACGGTTGCGTGGCGAACGCCACGCTGGCTCCGCGGCCCGCGACCCGAGGCGGTGCCGCGTGTCGTCGGTACCGCCGGCGTGATCGTCGGTCTGTTGAACCTCGCGGCCGGGGTGTTCCCGCGGTTCCGGCACAGTCGCGTGCATGCCGTGGCCGAGGTGCTGCCGGGAGCGGTGAGCCCGCTGGCGGCCGCCGCCTCGATCGTCGTCGGCATCCTGCTGCTCCTTCTGGCCCATGGGCTCAAGCGGCGTAAACGGCGGGCCTGGGTGGCGGCCGTGGCGCTGCTCCCGGTGGGCATCGCGGCGCAGCTGGTGTACCGCCACTCGGTCTTCGGCGCGGTGCTCTCGCTGGCGCTCCTGGTGTTCCTGGTGCGTCACCGGCGGGAATTCGCGGCCCTGCCCGATCCGCGCAGCCGCTGGAAGGCCGTCGCCAACTTCATCGTCCTCGGCGGCGCGAGCTTCGGCATCGGCCTGGTCATCGTCAGCTCCCACCCCGGGAAGACCGTCGGCTCGCCCACGGTGTGGGAGCGCGCCCAGCACGTCCTGTGGGGCCTGTTCGGCTTCGAGGGCCCGATCGGTTACACCCATCACGTCGACTACACCATCGGCTACTCCCTGGGCGCCCTCGGCCTGCTGACCGTCGCCACCACCGCCTACCTCGCCTTCCGTCCCGAGCACCCGGCCGCCCGGCTGACCGACGACGACGAGCGGCAGCTGCGCGAACTGCTCGAGCGGCACGGCGCCCGGGACTCGCTGGGCTACTTCGCGCTGCGCCGGGACAAGGGCGCGGTCTTCTCCCCGACCGGCAAGGCCGCGGTCTGCTACCGGGTGATCTCCGGTGTGATGCTCGCCAGCGGCGACCCGATAGGCGACGTCGAGGCCTGGCCGGGCGCCATCGAGCGCTTCATGGAGGAGGCCAGGGCGCACTCCTGGACCCCGGCGGTCACCGGGTGCAGCGAGACCGGCGGCCAGGTGTGGACCCGGGAGACCGGGATGGACGCGCTGGAGCTGGGCGACGAGGCGATCGTGGACGTCGCCGACTTCACCCTCACCGGCCGCGCGATGCGCAACGTACGGCAGATGGTCAAGCGCATCGAGCGCAACGGCTACGAGACCCGGGTGCGCCGGGTGCGCGACCTGGAGCCGGCCGAGCTGGCACGGATTCAGAAGGCCGCGGACGCCTGGCGGGACACCGACACCGAGCGCGGCTTCTCCATGGCGCTGGGCCGGATCGACGCGGTGGCGGACGGCGACGCGGTGATCGCCACCGCGCATCTGCCGGCGGGCGAGGGCGAGGAGCCCGGCCCGTACGGGGATCTGAAGGCCATGCAGCACTTCGTGCCGTGGGGCGGCGACGGCATCTCCCTGGAGCTGATGCGGCGTGACCGCAGCGCCGACCCCGGGATGAACGAACTGCTGATCGTCGCCGCGCTGCAGGCGGCCCCCGGCCTCAAGATCAAGCAGGTGTCGCTGAACTTCGCGGTCTTCCGCTCCTCCCTGGAGCGCGGCGAGAAGCTCGGCGCGGGGCCGGTCATCCGGGTCTGGCGCGGCATGCTGATCTTCCTCTCCCGCTGGTACCAGATCGAGTCGCTGTACAAGTTCAACGACAAGTTCCGGCCACGCTGGGAGCCGCGCTTCGTGGTCTTCCGCAACAGCCGTGACATCCCGCGGATCGGCCTGGCGGCGCTCCAGGCCGAGGGGTATCTGGAGCTGAGCCTGCCGCGCGTCCTGCGGCGCCGGAAGACCATCGAGCCGCAGCCGTGTGCGCACATGCCGGAGCCGGTCGGCGCCTCGGCCGTCGAACGGGTGGCCTGACGGGCCCGGTCCCGGGGCGCCCGAGGGGCCGTTCCGCACGGCCTGCGGCGGCCCGGCGCCCACGTGGTCCGGGCCCGCGGCAGCGGCAATCCGGCCGGTCGGCACACGGCCTACGCTGGTGCCATGAGTACCTTGCGTGGCCGGGTGGCCGGACTGCCGGACTGGGACCGCTGCGCGGTGCTGGGCGTCGTCAATGTGACGCCCGATTCGTTCTCCGACGGCGGTGACTGGTTCGACACCGAACTCGCCGTCAAACACGGCCTCGATCTGGTGGCGCAGGGCGCCGACATGGTGGATGTGGGCGGTGAGTCGACCCGCCCGGGCGCGGCGCGGGTGGACGAGGCCGAGGAGCTGCGCCGGGTGGTTCCGGTCGTCCGGGAGCTGGCCGCCGCCGGCGTGGTGGTCTCCGTCGACACCATGCGCGCCTCGGTCGCCGAGCGGGCCGTCGAGGCCGGAGCGCGCCTGGTCAACGACGTGAGCGGGGGCGCCGCCGACCCGGCGATGGTGCCCGTGGTGGCGGCGAACCACGTCCCGTTCGTGGTGATGCACTGGCGCGGCCAGTCCATCGACATGAACAACCGGGCCGTCTACGGCGATGTGGTCGCCGAGGTCGTCGACGAGCTGACGCGGAGCATGGAGCGCGCGGTGTCCGGCGGGGTCGACCCGGACCGGATCGTCCTCGACCCCGGCCTGGGCTTCGCCAAGGAGGCCGGGCACGATCTCGCGCTGGTCGCGCGCCTGGCGCGGCTGCGCGCTCTGGGCCGTCCGCTGCTGGTGGCCGCATCGAGGAAACGGTTCCTGGGCAGGGTGCTGGCAGGCGGCGAGGGAGCCGCCCCACCGCCGGCCCGGGAACGGGACGCCGCGACGGCGGCGGTGTCGGCGATCGTGGCGCGAGAGGGGGCCTGGGCGGTGCGGGTGCACGAGGTCAGGGCGAGCGCGGACGCGGTGCGGGTGGCCCGTGCCGTGGAGGGCGCGGCGGCAGCGGCCGGCGCCGATGGGACGACGGCGAACACGACGGGAACGGTGTGAGCGGCTTGGGCCCACAGACGGACATCGAGCTGGTCGAGCAGGCGAACACGACCCTGTACGAGACCATCGAGCGCGGCGATCACGAAGCGTTGTCCGGGTTGTGGCTGGACGGCCAGGTGAGTGTGGTCCATCCCGGGTGGCCGGTGCTGCGGGGGCGCGGCGAGGTGCTCCGCTCGTACGCCCTGATCATGGCGAACACCGAGTACATCCAGTTCTTCCTCACGGACGTGGAGATCGACGTCCTCGGCGACACCGCGCTGGTGACCTGCACCGAGAACATCCTCAGCGGCGGCCCCGCCGAGGACGACGGCTCGGTGGGCCCGCTGATCGGCCAGCTGGTCGTGGCGACCAATGTCTTCCGGCGCACCGACGAGGGCTGGCGGGTGTGGTCGCACCACGGCTCGCCGGTGCTGGCGGACCGTGACGACGACGAGGACGACGATGAGGGGCCCGGGGGGCCCGGGGGCCCCGGGGGACCCGACGAGGGCGAGGGTGCCCCGGACGCCCTCTGAGGGCGCTCACGGGGGTTGCGGGCGCCGGGCGTGGGTGATCCGGCGCGTGGCGGTGGTGTGAGCCTTGCCATGCCGTGCGCGCCGGTGGTCTGGACGGGCCTGACAGCGTGCCTGGGGCTGCGGATCGCCCCGGGGCCACCGCCAGGCGTCAGCCATCCGGGCGAGGGCGCACCCGTTCGAGCCAAGTGCGGCATGGGGAGGGGTGGGGCGTGGGCACGGGGGTAAGAGGGCCGCGCGGACGATCTCCCGGTCTGCCGGTCGCCGCCCCACCGGGCGGTGCCTAGCAGGAGGAGGGGGTCTTGTCCATGGCCCCCGTGGGCGAGGACTGTCGGTGCTCGAAGGTAGATTCGATGGCGAGGCGGTGTTGCCGGATCGCTCCGGCGGCTGCCCGGAATCCGACGAACAGTGGCGCCCAAGGTGCCGTGGACCAGTGGGAGTGATTCGCGTGGATCGTGTCGCGCTGCGTGGGCTGAGGGCCCGGGGCCACCACGGGGTGTTTCCCCGTGAGCGCGAGGAAGGCCAGACGTTCATCGTCGACCTGGTCCTCGGCCTGGACACCCGCGAGGCGGCGGCCGGCGACGATCTCGCGAAGACCGTGCACTACGGCGTGGTGGCCGAGGAGGTGGTGGCCGTCGTGGAGGGCGAGCCCGTCGACCTCATCGAAACCCTGGCCGAGCGCATCGCCGACCAGTGCCTCAAGCACGGGGGCGTGCAGCAGGTGGAGGTGGTGGTGCACAAGCCGGAAGCGCCGATCACCGTCCCCTTCGACGACGTGACCATCACAATCACTCGGAGCCGAGTATGAAGCCGACCCGCCACCCGACCCTCACCGCCGACGGGACCGCGCAGGCGCGCCCGGATTTCGGTGACCCGACCGTGCAGCCGGTGCCCGCCTCCGTGGTGGAGCAGGTGGACGCCGCGGATGTGACGCTCTCCAACCCCAAACACGCCGTGATCTCCCTGGGCAGCAACCTCGGCAACCGCCTGGAGATCCTCCAGGGCGCCGTCGACGCGCTGGAGGACACCCCCGGTCTGCGGGTCAAGGCCGTCTCCCCGGTCTACGAGACCGAGCCGTGGGGCGTGGAGCCCGGCTCCCAGCCGACGTACTTCAACGCCGTGGTGCTGATCAAGACGACGCTGCCGCCGGATTCCCTCCTGGAGCGCGGGCAGGCGATCGAGGAAGCCTTCGAGCGGGTCCGCGAGGAGCGCTGGGCGCCGCGCACGATCGACGTCGACATCCTGTCCTACCAGGGCGTGGTCTCCGACGACCCGGGGCTGACGCTGCCGCACCCGCGGGCCCATCAGCGCGCGTTCGTGCTGGCGCCGTGGCTCGACATCGACCCGGAGGCGGAGGTTCCCGGGCACGGCGCGGTGGCCGCCCTGCTGTCGGCGGTCGGCCACGAGGGGGTCGCGCCGCGGGCGGACCTGGAACTGCGACTGCCCGAGTAGTCGTTAGGGTTGCGGGTCGGTTCCCTGCGGGATGCATCCGTAGGAAACCGGCAAGGCGGCCATATCGGCAGGGATGGTCGTGACGGCAGGGAGAGTCATGACGGTGCGAAGGGCGAGCGCTCGGTGAAGCAGCTACACATCAAGGTGCTGGTCGGGCTGTTTCTGGTGGCCGGGGTGCTGGCCTGGGGCGGCGCCCGGCTGTGGGACGCGTTCGGCACCCTCCCCAGCGTGCCGGTGGCCGCGCCGATCGTGCTGGCGATGATCGCCGCGGTGCTCGCCGCGACCGCCGTCTCCTTCCGGTCGCGGCTGCGGGCGCAGCGCGAGCGCCGGCCGGGCGCGAGGGGGGTCGAGCCGCTGGTGGCCGTCCGTGCGGTGGTCTTCGGGCAGGCGAGCGCGCTGGTGGCGTCGCTGGTGGCCGGGCTGTACGGCGGTGTCGGCGTCTTCTGGCTGACCTCGGGCCTCGATCTCGCACCCCGCCGGGACCAGGCGATCTACGCCGGTCTGTCGGTGCTCGCCGGGGCCGCCGTCGTCGCGGCGGCGATCTTCCTGGAGCGGGTGTGCAAGCTGCCCGAGGACGACGGCAAGGGCAACGGCGGGGTGGACGCGGCGCTGTGAGGCCGGGCGCGTCCGGTCCGGGCGTGCGGGCCGTGGCGCCGCGGCCCCGCTCGGCGGCCGGGCAGCGGCAGGCCGGGCCCGGGTAGAGCAGGCCGGGCCGTGCGGCAATCCCTTTCCAAGATCACTTCTGTTCCCCGTTCGCCGCCCGCGGGATGTCGCCCGTGTGAAGAGCCCGAGCAGGTACCCCGCAACGAATTCGCCGCGCTGCGCGCCGAATTCGTTCCGGGGCGCGGTGGTGAAGCGGCTGTCCGGGCCGCCGGGAACGGCGGACCTTCCCCTCCGCCCGGGTAAATCGCCGCAGCGTACGCCCACATCGGACGCCAAGTGCGAGACCGGCCGTTTCGCGGACCGGCGGAAGATGCGCGGGCATATGGGGAGGAGGCGGGGTTGGTCAAGAAGTAACCAGCGGGAAACGGATTGGTGTGCGCGGTCCCATAGATCCCGCACGCACGGTAAGTTTCTGGCCATGCCACGAGGACGCCACCGCCAATCACCACCCCTCCACCGGCTGCTTCCTCCCGCGACGGTCGCCGGTGCGTCGATCGCCTGCGCCGCGGGCGCGTGGTTCGTCGGCGACGACCTGGTGCAACGGGTGCTCGCCGTGGGCGCGGCAGCCGCCGCACTCACCGGCGCGGTCCTGCTGCGGACCTGGGACCGCAACGCCGGCCGACGGGTCGCCGAACTCACCCGCGCCAGGCTGCGCGACGAGTGGCGCACCGAGGAGCGGATCGCCGAACTCGAAACGGACGTCGAGGAGTCCCGCGAGCTGCGCACCGCCCTGGACGCCAAACTCCGCGCCAAGCGCGCCGAATTGGCCCGGCTGCGCAGCGAACACGCCGATCTGCTGCGCCGTTACGCCACCGCCGAGACCGAGCGGGCCAGTGCCCTGGAGGGCCGCCGGCTGCTCGCCATCGAGGCTGCTACGCCCTCCCGCGCCCTGCCGGCCGCCGCCCGCCTGCCCCGTGCGCTCCGCTTCGTCCGGGCGGGGGAGTCCTCGATCCGGGCCCGGCGCGAGCCCGGCACGGAGGGGGACCGTACAGCTCCGGCGACCTATGCGCAGGCCGACCAGGCGCTTCGCCGCCTCGCCCGCAACGCCGCCCGCCAGCGCACCGCCCAGAAGGCCGCGCGCACCCCGCGGGACGGCGTCCGGAGCGAAGCGGCCGCCCGGCCCGAGCCGTCCGGCGGTGAGGCTCAGGACGGTGAGAGCGGCCGGGGGAAGGCACCGGCGGCCGTCGCACCGCGCACGGACGGGGCTTCGCACGCCCGCCCGGCCGACGCCGCCGCACCCGCGCTCCGTACGGTCCCGGCCGCCGCCGCCGTCATCGCACCGTCCCGCCCCGCCGCGTCCCGCCGCGCCACGTCCCGCGCCCTGGGCGGCTTCGACTTCTTCGGCAACGCGACCGGCGATGGCCCCCGCGAGCTGACCGCACCGCTGGAGGACGATCTGGCGGACGTCGTCGGGGACGAGGCCGTCGCCGAGCACTCGGCCCGTAAGGAGACGCCCGCCAAGGGCGGCGCGGCCGGGGACGAGCGGGCCGAGGGCGACACGACCAACGGCACCGGCGAGGTCATCGATCTGACCGCTCACGACGAGACCGAGCAACTCGACCTCGGCGGACTGCGCAGCGCCATCTCCTGACCGCCGTCCGCCGCCGCGCGGCCCCGGAGCCTGCAAGGGCTCCGGGGCCGCGCTGTTGCGAGGGTCCGTTGAGCTTTCCCGGGTCCCGGCGTACGTCCCCCTTCGGTGAGGGGTGTGCGCCATGTGCGCCAGTCGTTGTCCACAAGGTGTGGACAGCCCGGGCGGGGCGGCGATGCCCCGCCCCGCGGCGCCTACTTGTCGCCTATTTGTCGATGTCTCCCACGACGAAGAACAGCGAACCGAGAATGGCGACCATGTCGGCGACCAGGGTGCCCGGCAGCAGCTCCACCAGCGCCTGGATGTTGTTGAAGGACGCCGAGCGCAGCTTGAGGCGGTAGGGCGTCTTCTCGCCCTTGGAGACGAGGTAATAGCCGTTGATGCCCAGGGGGTTCTCGGTCCAGGCGTACGTCGCGCCCTCGGGGGCCTTCAGCACCTTCGGCAGACGCTGATTCACCGGCCCCGGCGGCAGCTCCGCGATCCGGTCCAGGCAGGCGTCCGCGAGATCGAGCGCGTTGTGGCTCTGCTCCAGCAGGCACTCGAAGCGGGCCAGACAGTCGCCCTCCCCGCGGGTGACGACCTTCAGCGTGGACTGCAGCTCCCCGTAAGCCAGATACGGCTCGTCGCGCCGCAGATCGAAGTCCACGCCGGAGGCACGGGCGATCGGTCCGGAGACGCCGTACCCGTGCACCGTCTCCGGCGCGAGCACACCGACCCCGCGGGTACGGCCGCGGAAGATCTCGTTGCCCAGGACCAGATTGTCGAAGACGTCCATGCGGGAGCGCACCTCGGCGACGGCGTGCCGGGCCCGGCCCAGCCAGCCCGCCGGCAGGTCCTCCTTGAGGCCGCCGACGCGGTTGAACATGTAGTGCATCCGGCCGCCGGAGATCTCCTCCATGACGGCCTGGAGCTCCTCCCGCTCCCGGAAGGCATGGAAGACGGGCGTGATGCCGCCGAGTTCCAGGGGGTAGGAGCCGAGGAACATCAGATGGTTCAGCACGCGGTTCAGCTCGGCGAGCAGCGTCCGCAACCAGACGGCGCGCTCGGGCACCTCCATGCCCAGCATCCGCTCGACGGCCAGCACCACGCCCAGCTCGTTGGAGAACGCCGACAGCCAGTCGTGCCGGTTGGCGAGCATGATGATCTGGCGGTAGTCGCGCGCCTCGAAGAGCTTCTCGGCGCCGCGGTGCATGTAGCCGATCACCGGCTCGGCGTGCTGGATGCGCTCGCCGTCCAGGACCAGGCGCAGCCGCAGCACGCCGTGCGTCGAGGGATGCTGCGGGCCGATGTTCAGCACCATGTCGGTGCTCTCGGCCGCGCCGCCGATGCCGACCGTCGTCTCCGTCATGGGAACAGTCTCGCAGGACGCCCTGACGGCGGACCCCGGAGCCCTCAGCCGTCCCACTCCCTGAGAAGCCCCGCGTACGCGCCGCCCACCGGCTCCACCAGCCAGCCGAAGCCGCCGAGGCCGCCCGGATCCGTCAGCTCCGCCGCCGCCCCGGCCGTGCTGAGGGCCCGTACGTACCCCGCCGGGTCGGCGGCGGCCAGCGTGAGCGGCGGGCGCCGGCCGTCCACGCCCAGGGCGTGCAGCGCCTCGCGCTGGGTCAGCCGCTCCGCCCGCGGCCCGGCACAGGAGTCCAGCGCCACATGCGCCGTGATGTCGCAGCTGCCGTCCGGCACGGGAGGCACCTCACGGCCGTCACGGAAGCCGGTGAGCGTGCCGAAGGGCGGACGGTCGTCCCGCTCGTGCGCATAGTCGGCGGCGACCGCCAGCCCGGCGCGCAGCGTGCCCACGGCCCGCGCCCAGGCCTCGTCCCGGGGACGGCCGATCTCGGCGCGCAGCCCGGGGGAGGCGGCGGAGTCCGGGGCCGGCGGCCACCAGCGGCCCAGCCATTCCGCGTCCGCGCCGTCCACCGGCCCGCCCAGCCGCTCCGTGCCGTCGGCCCGTACCAGCACCCGGCGCGGCACCCCGTCCGCATCCGTCTCGACGACATCGACCGGCACGTTGTCGAGCCACTCGTTCGCGAACAGCAGCCCGCTGACCGAGCCCGGCACGGGCAGCTCGCCGTGCCAGCCGATCCGCGGATCGAGGCCCTCGGGGCGCGCGGCGCGCTCGACCGCGTACGGACGCAGCCGGGCCGCCACCTCGCCCGGCAGCGCGGCCAGCACCCCCGTCAGCAGCTCACCGCGCCCCGCGCCCACATCGACCAGCGCCAGCTCCGCGGGATGACCGAGCGCCGCGTCGACCCGGCACAGCAGGGTGGCGACGGCGCCCGCGTAGAGCGGGGAGACATGCACCGACGTCCGGAAGTGCCCGGCCGGTCCGGGGCCCCCGGCCCGGGTGTAGAAGCCCTCGCCCGGGCCGTACAGCGCCCGCTCCGTGGCCTCGCGCCACCCGCACCACTCGTTCCTCATCTGCCCCACGCTACGGGCCCGCACCGGCCGCCCGTACGGGAAGCCGCGCAGGTGGGGCCGCTGCCCGCCGCAGGTGGCGAGCCGGATCTCCACCTTGGGGAGTAGACCCGCCGCAACAGGATCGCTCCTCCGGTTGACCCGTACACCTATACAGGCTGCCTACGCTGGGTTACGTGCAGCGTCTCTACGACTTCCTCCGCAGACACCCGACGGGAGTGGACTCCTTCTGGGCGGTCGTGCTCCTCGGGTTCAGCAGCCTGCCGCTCGTGCTCGACGGTGTCGGAAGCATGCACCTGGCCGCAACCGTGCTCTTCACCCTGGGCCTCTGCCTGGTGGTGGCGCTGCGCCGCAAGGCCCCCGTGAAGATGCTGCTGCTGACGGCCGCCATCGGCGTGGGGCAACTGATCGTCGGCGTCAAGCCCAACCTCAGCGACTTCGGGATGCTCGTGATCGCCTACACCGTGGCGTCCGCACCTGCCGCCCCCCGCTGGGCCTCCCGCTGTGCCCTGGCCGGTGCCGTCGTCGGTCCCGCCCTGTCGTTCTGGCGTTATTCGGGTGACGACGGCCAGTCGCTGAGGATGAGCATCCTCTCCGCCGTCCTGCTCACCGTGCCGTTCATCCTGGCCTGGGTGCTCGGCGACTCCATGCGCACCCGCCGCGCCTACTGGGCGCAGCTGGAGGAGCGGGCCGCACGGCTGGAGAAGGAGCGCGAGGCACAGTCCCGGATCGCGGTCGCGGCCGAGCGCGCCCGTATCGCCCGCGAACTGCACGATGTCGTCGCCCACAACGTCTCGGTGATGGTCGTCCAGGCCGACGGCGCCGCGTACGTCCTCGACGCCGCCCCCGAACAGACCCGGCAGGCCCTGGAGACGATCTCCGGCACGGGGCGCCAGGCGCTGGCCGAGATGCGCCGGCTGCTCGGGGTCCTGCGCACCGGCGAACAGTCCGAGAGCGGCGAATATGTGCCGCAGCCCGGCGTCGAGCAGCTCAGCGACCTCATGGACCAGGTGCGCGGCGCGGGGCTGCCGGTCGACTTCCGGGTCGAGGGCGAGCCGCGGGAGCTGCCCAGCAGCGTGGAGCTGACCGTCTACCGCATCGCCCAGGAAGCCCTCACCAACACCCGCAAACACGGCGGCCCCCACGTCCGCGCGACCGTCCGCGTCTCCTACCGGGACGAGGACCTCGAACTCCTCGTCGAGGACGACGGACGCGGCGCGCAGCAGGAGTGCTACGAGGAGGGCGGCGCGGACGGCCTTGGCCACGGCCTGATCGGCATGCGGGAACGCGTCGGCATGGTCGGCGGCAGCCTGACCGCGGGGCCACGGCCGGGCGGCGGCTTCCGGATCGTCGCCGTACTCCCGCTCAAACCCGCCCGATGAACGCCACCGCGCCCCTGCCTCCCCGGTACGGCCCCCGGGCCGGCCCCGACGACCACCACCGCCCCCCACCACACCGCTCCGCCCCACCCCACCACACCGCTCCGTACGCCCCGCCCCGTCCCGCCCCCGCCCGTGCACGAAGGGAACCCCCTGCCATGACCATCCGAGTGATGCTCGTCGACGACCAGGTGCTGCTGCGCACCGGATTCCGGATGGTGCTGGCCGCACAGCCGGACATGGAAGTCGTCGCGGAGGCGGGGAACGGGGTGGAGGCGCTGGAGGTACTGCGCGCCACCCAGGTCGACGTGATCCTCATGGACGTCCGTATGCCGCATCTGGACGGGGTGGAGACCACCCGCCGGATCTGCGCCGGCGGACAGCCGGAAGGCGGCCCGAAGGTGCTCATCCTGACCACCTTCGACCTGGACGAATACGCCTTCTCCGCGCTGAAGGCCGGGGCCAGCGGCTTCATGCTCAAGGACGTGCCGCCCGGTGACCTGCTCGCCGCGATCCGTGCCGTGCAGAGCGGCGACGCGGTCGTCGCCCCGTCCACCACCCGCCGGCTCCTCGACCGCTTCACGCCGATGCTGCCCGCCAGCTCCGCCGAGCCCTCCCGGCCCGAGCTGGGACGGCTGACGGACCGGGAGCGGGAGGTGCTGCTGCTGGTCGCCCAGGGCCTGTCGAACGGGGAGATCGCGGCGCGGCTGGTTCTCTCCGAGGCCACGGTCAAGACGCATGTGGGCCGCATCCTCACCAAGCTGAACCTCCGGGACCGCGTCCAGGCGGTGGTTCTCGCCTACGAGACGGGAGTGGTGCGGGCCGGGGGAGCGGGGGCTCAGGGGGAGCGGGGCTGATCCGGCTCGGGGGCGTGGGGGAGAGCGGGGACCGGTCCGGGGACCGGTCCGGGGGCTGCTCCGGCTCGGTGCCGGCCCGGCCTCAACGCAGTACGCCCTCAAGGAAGTCGCTGCCCAGCCTGGCCACCGTCTGGAGATTCAGCTGGTGCAGTACATAGCGCCCACGGCGCCGCGTCTGGATCAGCCCGGCCTTCTTCAGCGTGGCGATGTGCCGTGACACCTCCGGCGGGGTGATCCCGTACGCGTGCGCCAGCTCCCCCGTCGTATGCGGCCCCCGCGACAGCGAACGGCACAGCTGCATCCGCATCGGATGCGCCAGGGCCTCCAGCCGCTGCTGCACCAGCTCCAGTGCGGCCGGCGCCGGCAACTCCGTTCCGGCGACCGGGTACTGGAGCACCGGGCGCCATCCCGGGGCATGGCTGAACAGCAGATGCGGCCAGCCGAACGACGTCGGCAGGAAGGTGACGCCCGGATCCGCGGGGTTCGCGAACGCCGTCGTACGCCCTTGGGCCAGCTTGTCGACCAGGATGCGGGTGGCGCCGCCGCCGTCCCGGTCGACCTCCAGGGTCAGCGCGCGCGAGGTCTCGGACAGCGTCTCGGCCAGGCCCTTGTGGCGCAGCAGTTCGGTCTTGTGCCGGGCGTCGGCCGCCAGCTGGATGCCCACCCGGCGCCAGATGTCCCCGAAGAACGCCTCCTCGCAGTCCTCGAACAGCCGGCGCAGCCACCGCCGCAGGCCGTCGGGATCGGTGAGCATCCGGTCGGTGAAGGCCGCCTGCCGAGGGCCGCGTGCGGCGGCCATCTCCCGTACCCGCGCCCGCTCGTCCGGGTCGACCAGGGGCGAGGGCGTGCAGCGGGTGTAGGACGCCGAGCAGGTGATCTCGAACGCCGCGGCCACGAACCGTTCGTCGTCGATGGTGTCCAGCTCGTCCAGCTCCCCGGCCAGCGTCGCCCCGGGCCGGGCCGGCAGCAGGATGTCGGAGCGGGAGGAGCGCCACAGGAAGTCCGCCTCGCACAGCCGGTCGGCGAGGTCGGTGTGCAGTGCCGCGGTGGTGGCGGTGACCCAGCCGTGCAGCCCGGGGTGGTGCCCGGGCTCGGACAGCGCGTGCAGCGCGGCGCCCAGTTCCGCCAGCGGGGACGGGGAGAAGACGACGCGCTCCGGCGGGAGCCCGGTGATGTCGATGACGTTGGCCATGCGCACATCATGCGCGAGCGCGCCACCTGCGCGAACGTCGATTGACGGCTCTGGTCAATCGACGCGCGGCGGGCCGGGGGAGCGCCGCACAGTGAGGGACATGAACGCCGCCCAGCAGCACCTTCTCGACACCTACCGCGCCACCCGACGAGGCGAGGCCACCCCGCCCGCCCCGGGCACGCACACCGTCCGCACCGCACACGAGATCCGCCAGTGGTACCGCTTCCGGGCCGTCGTCACCGACCCCACCGACCGGCTCGCGGGCCGGCTCGCGAGCCGGGCGAGGCGATACGCACGAGGGGTGGGGCGGCGGGGACGTGCGGCGGCGGGTGCGGTGCAGCGGGTCGTTCGTCTGCTGCATGTGTAGGGGGAGGGGTGCGCCGGCGCAGCCGTGCCGTCACCTGTCGGCCTCCTCCCGTCCCCCGCCTCCCCCCCCGGGGGGCCCGCCCCCCCGCCTCCCCTCACCCCCCGCCGGCCTCACCCCGTCCAGCCCAGCCCAGCCCAACCCCGCACGCCCCCGCCAGGCCGAGCTCAGCCCAGCCCAGCCCAGCCCCCTCACCCCACCCCACGGGCCCAACCCCCGCCACGCTCAACCCAGTCGGCCCCCCCGACGCCCTCGGCCTAAACGCGCTCCTCCCTCACGCGTTCCACGAATGCCACGAACTCCCCGACCGCCGCGCGTACTTCTCCCGCCGTCCACTCCACGGCGGAGGCGGATATCGTCAGCTCCGTGATCGCCACCCCGGGTGGGCCGCCGAGGGTCGGCTCGGACCACCAGCGGAACAGTGTGGTCCCGGTTTCCTCCGCCTGGCGTACGGCGGCCTCGTTCAGCAGCTCGGGCGGGTGCGGGAGCCACACCTGGAACTGATGGGTGTGCGGCACCTCCGGATGCACCCGGAACCACGGCACACCGGCACCGGCCAGGCCCTCGCCCAGCGCGCGGGCCACGGTCTTCGCGTGCGCCACGTACTCCGGCAGCCGGGGCAGCTCACGGTCCAGGCCGGTCAGGGCGGTCAGGGCGGCCGGCCACTGCTGGAACAGCTGGCCGCCGTACCGGTGCCGCCAGGCCCGCGCCTCGTCGATGAAGTCCTCGGTGCCCGCGAGCGCGGCGCCCGATATGCCGTTCAGCGTCTTGTAGAAGGAGACGTACACGCTGTCCGCGAGGGCCGCGATCTCCGGGAGCGAGCGGCCGAAGTGCGGGCCGCACTCCCACAGCCGGGCGCCGTCGAAGTGCACCACCGCATCACGGTCCCGCGCCGCTGCCACGACCGCGGTCAGCTCGTCCCATGTCGGCAGGACGAATCCGGCATCGCGCAGCGGCAGTTCGAGTGCGAGCGTGCCGAACGGCTCGGCCAGGCCGGATATCTCCGCGGCGGTCGGCGGCCGCGCGGCGCTCGTCGGATGCACCATGCGCAGCCCGCTGACCGCCGCATAGGCATCGCGCTCGTGCACCTCCATGTGCGACATCGGATGGCCGGCGACCGTGGCGTTGCCCGTTCGCCCCGCCCAGCAGCGCAGCGCGACCTGCTGGGCCATCGTGCCGGTCGGGAAGAAGGCGGCCGCCTCGGTGCCCAGGGCGTCGGCGGTCCGGCGCTCCAGCTCGCCGATGATGCTGTCGTCGTTGCCGTAGACGTCGGTCCAGCCGTCCAGGTCGTAGGCGGCCGGGGCGTCGGCCGTCAGGCGGTCCAGCCGGTCGCGGATCGTCTTGGCCCCTCCCGCGCTGCCGGCCAGCACGCGCTTCGAGGCCCGGATCGCCGCGAACATCCGCTCCCGCTCGACCGCGGGGCCACGCGCCGCGGCCGGAGCGCCGCCCGGGACGTCCCCCCTGCCGCCGGCTGATCCACTCCGCACGGCCCCAGGGATCGAACTGTCCCGCGCCTGCCCGCCCGAGCCCTCCCCCACAGCGTCCGGTGAGCCCCCGCCCGCGCTCCCCGCGCCGTCCTTGCTTGCGTTTCCCATACGCCTCACACGCCCCCTACCTGGTATTTCTCCGCGCTGTCGTTTCGTGCGTTTCGCGCGGCGTCGCACTGATCATTGCCCAGCCCGGCGCGGGCCCGCGACCCCTGTGGATAACTCGTGTGCGAGACCCCGTCTCACCTTGTGCACAACTCTGAAGGCCGCCGGAAACACTCGCGTAGCATGGCGAAGAATCGTCCGGTACCCCCCGCGGACTGGAACGGAAGGCCATCGCCGCGTGAATGCACACCCACCCACCGAGGCCCAGGACCGACCCGCCCGGCTGACCGTCGGAGTCGTCGGCGCCGGCCGTGTCGGGCCCGCCCTCGCCGCCGCGTTGCAGCTCGCGGGGCATCGCCCGGTTGCCGTGTCGGGAGTCTCCGACGCCTCCGTGCGCCGCGCCGCCGAGCTGCTGCCCGACGTTCCGCTGGTCACCCCCGCCGAGGTGTTCGCCCGCGCCGACCTCGTCTTGCTGACCGTCCCCGACGACGCCCTGGCCGGCCTGGTGAGCGGCCTCGCGGAGACCGGCGCCGTGCGGCCCGGCCAGCTGCTGGTGCACACCTCCGGGCGGTACGGCACCGCGGTGCTGGACCCGGCCACCCGCGCCGGGGCCCTGCCGCTGGCCCTGCATCCGGCGATGACCTTCACCGGCACCTCCGTGGACGTCCAGCGGCTGGCCGGCTGCTCGTTCGGGGTGACCTCGCCCGACGAGCTGCGGATGGCGGCGGAAGCGCTGGTCATCGAGATGGGCGGGGAGCCCGAGTGGATCGCGGAATCGGCCCGTCCGCTCTATCACGCGGCGCTCGCCATCGGCGCGAACCATCTGGTCACGCTCGTCGCCCAGGCCATGGAGCTGCTGCACGACGCGGGGGTGCAGGCCCCCGACCGAATGCTGGGCCCGCTGCTCGGCGCCGCCCTGGACAACGCGCTCCGGTCCGGTGACGCCGCGCTGACCGGCCCGGTCGCCCGGGGCGACGCCGGCACCGTCGCCGTCCATATCGCCGAGCTGCGCCGGCACGCACCGCAGAGCGTCGCCGGCTACCTCGCCATGGCCCGGACGACCGCGGACCGCGCGCTGTCCCACGGTCTGCTCAAGCCCGAACTGGCCGAGGACCTGCTCGATGTCCTCGCCGGCTCCGACGACGGTTCCGGCACCGCCCCCGGCTCCAGGGGCCCGGGCCCCGACGCCGCCGGCCCCGGGGGAGGCGACCGGTGAAGCACCAGGAACCGCAGCCGCCCATGGACCCGGCCCTCCCCGCCGAGCAGGCCCGGCCCGGCCCCGGCCACCTCCTCCACACCGCCGCGGCCCTGCGCGATCTGCCCCGCCGCTCCGGTGGCGAGCGCGCGGTCGTGATGACCATGGGCGCGCTGCACGAGGGCCACGCCACCCTGATCCGCGCCGCCCGCCGCCGCGTCGGCCCCCAGGGGCAGGTCGTCGTCACGGTCTTCGTCAATCCGCTGCAGTTCGGCGCCGGCGAGGACCTGGACCGCTATCCGCGCACCCTGGAGGCGGATGTCGAACTGGCGGCCGCGGCCGGTGCGGACGTGGTCTTCGCGCCGTCCGCCGACGAGGTCTACCCGGGCGGGGAACCGCAGATCCGGATCGCCGCCGGCCCCATGGGCGGCCTCCTGGAGGGCGCCAGCCGCCCCGGTCACTTCGACGGCGTCCTGACCGTCGTCGCCAAGCTGCTGCATCTGACCGCCCCGGACTGCGCGTTCTACGGGCAGAAGGACGCCCAGCAGCTCGCGGTCATCACGAGGATGGCCGCCGACCTCAACTTCCCCGTCGAGATCGTCGGTGTCCCCACGGTCCGCGAGGAGGACGGGCTCGCCCTGTCCAGCCGTAACCGCTACCTCTCCGCCCCGGAGCGGCACACCGCGCTCGCGCTGTCGGGGGCGCTGTTCGCGGCCCGCGACCGGCTCGCCGCCGAGGAGGCGCTGCGCGCCCGCGCCGCCTGCGCCGGCCACCCCGCCCAGGACCGCGCGGCGGCCCTGGCCGCCCTCGGCGAGGACCGGGCCGCCGCCGACGCGCACGCCGTCGCCTACGCCGCCGCGGTGCCCCCGCACGGGCCCTCGGTGGCACGCGCCGCGGCCCGCGCGGTGCTGGAGGACGCGGCCCTGCTCGACCCGCCGCTGGCGCTCGACTATCTGGCGCTGGTCGATCCGTGCGACTTCACCGAGGTCCCGGACTCCTACGAGGGCGAGGCCATCCTGGCCGTCGCCGCCAAGGTCGGCACCACCCGGCTCATCGACAACATCCGTCTCCTCTTCGGGGCCCGGGACACCACGCCCGCCGACGCGGGCGGAGCCACCCCGCACACCGC
The DNA here is from genome assembly GCF_036227565.1 of Streptomyces sp. NBC_01454. Lineage (NCBI taxonomy): Bacteria > Bacillati > Actinomycetota > Actinomycetes > Kitasatosporales > Streptomycetaceae > Streptomyces > Streptomyces sp. NBC_01454. The sequence continues at coordinate 3,523,315 of NZ_CP109460.1, read as the reverse complement.
CGGCTCCGGCCCGCCCGCCGAAGACCCGGCCGCCTCCCACCACCACGGCCCCCTCGGAGCGAGCAGATGACCGCCACCGGAACAGGTACCGGACCCGGACCCCTCCCGGGCACCGGCATACGTCTGACGGCCCCCGCCCCCGGCTGGTCCATCGAGGCCGACGTCGTCGTCGTGGGCTCCGGGGTGGCCGGGCTGACCGCCGCGCTGCGCTGCGCCGCGGCCGGCCGCCGGACCGTCGTCGTCACCAAGGCCCGCCTGGACGACGGCTCCACCCGCTGGGCGCAGGGCGGTATCGCCGCGGCGCTCGGCGAGGGCGACACCCCCGAGCAGCATCTGGCCGACACCCTCGTGGCGGGCGCCGGACTGTGCGACGAGGAGGCCGTGCGGGCCCTGGTCACCGAGGGCCCCGACGCCGTCCACCGCCTCATCCGGACCGGCGCGCGCTTCGACACCGCACCGGACAGCGAGGAGATCGCGCTCACCCGCGAAGGCGGCCACCACCGCCGCCGTATCGCGCACGCCGGCGGCGACGCCACCGGGGCGGAGATCTCCCGCGCGCTCGTCGAGGCGGTCCGCGCCGCCGGCCTGCGCACCGTCGAGAACGCCCTGGTCCTCGACCTGCTCACGGACGCCGACGGCCATGCCTGCGGGGTCACCCTGCACGTGATGGGGGAGGGCCAGCACGACGGCGTCGGGGCCGTGCACGCCCCGGCGGTGGTGCTCGCCACCGGCGGCATGGGGCAGGTCTTCTCCGCGACCACCAACCCGCCGGTCTCCACCGGCGACGGGGTGGCGCTGGCGCTGCGCGCCGGCGCGGAGGTCTCCGACCTGGAATTCGTCCAGTTCCACCCCACCGTCCTGTATCTGGGCCCGGAAGCCGAGGGCCAGCAGCCGCTGATCTCCGAGGCCGTGCGGGGCGAGGGCGCCCATCTCGTCGACGCCGGCGGGACCCGCTTCATGGTGGGGCAGCACGAACTCGCCGAACTGGCGCCGCGCGACATCGTCGCCAAGGCGATCACGCGCCGGGCGCACGAACAGGGCGCCGAGCACATGTATCTGGACGGCCGGCACTTCGGCGCGCAGATGTGGGAGAGCCGCTTCCCGACCATCCTCGCCGCCTGCCGCAGCCATGGCCTCGACCCGGTCAGCGAGCCGATACCGGTCGCCCCGGCCGCGCACTACGCCTCCGGCGGCGTGCGCACCGATCTGCGCGGGCGCACCACCGTCCCCGGCCTCTACGCCTGCGGAGAGGTCGCCTGCACCGGCGTGCACGGTGCCAACCGTCTCGCCTCCAACTCCCTCCTGGAGGGCCTGGTCTTCGCGGAGCGGATCGCCGCGGACATCGCCGGAGGCCCCGCAACGCGCCCCGCCCCGGCGCCCGGGGCACACCCCGCGCCGGCGCCCGCGCCCCGTACCACCCTCCCACTCCTCGCCCCCGAGACCCGCGGTGCCGTGCAGCGGATCATGACCGCCGGTGCCGGGGTGCTGCGCAGCGCCGAGAGCCTCGCGCAGGCCGCCGCCGCCCTCGACCGCCTTCACCGCGAGGCGACGGAGACGAGCGCCCAGGCTTCCGCGCACAAGGCCCCCGAGCCCGGCGTGGAAGCATGGGAAGCCACCAACCTCCTGTGCGTCGCACGGGTACTGGTCGCCGCGGCACAGCGCCGTACGGAGACCCGCGGCTGCCATTGGCGCGAGGACCACCCGGAGCGGGACGATGCCTCCTGGCGCCGGCACTTCCGCATCACCCTGGGTGCGGACCGGGCGCTGGCCCTCCGTACGACGGAGACCGCCGGATTCCCGCCGACCGCCGACGACGGCCCCCGGGCCACCGCCACCCCGTAACCACCGATCGACCGCAACGACAGACCCCCGGGGTACCCCACCCCCCTCCCCGAATACGGAGCCACCCCGTGAGCAGCACCCGCGACGACCTCCCCCTCCTTCAGATCGGCGGGCCCACCGGCGACACCCCCGGCGGTGGCTGCGGCGACGCCTGCGGCTGCGGCGGCGACGACGGCTCGTATGAACTCGACCCGCTGAGCTGCGGCCTGGATCCCGATCTGGCCGCGCTCCTGGTGGCCGCCGGGCTCGACCCCGTGCAGGTCGAGGACATCGCCCACCTCGCCCTCGAGGAGGACCTCGACCAGGGCGTGGACGTCACGACCGTGGCGACCGTCCCCGAAGACGCCGTCGCCACCGGCGACTTCACCGCCCGTGAGGCCGGTACGGTCGCCGGGCTGCGGATCGCCGAGGCGGTGCTGTCCATGGTGTGCACCGCCGAGTTCGCCGTCGAGCGGCACGTCGAGGACGGCGACCGGGTCGAGGCCGGCACCCCGCTGCTGAGCGTCACCACCCGCACCCGCGATCTGCTCACCGCCGAGCGCAGCGCGCTGAACCTCCTGTGCCGCCTGTCGGGCATCGCGACCACGACCCGGCGCTGGGCGGACGCGCTGGAGGGGACCAAGGCCAAGGTCCGCGACACCCGCAAGACGACGCCGGGGCTGCGCGCCCTGGAGAAGTTCGCGGTGCGCTGCGGCGGCGGCGTCAACCACCGGATGTCGCTGTCGGACGCGGCGCTGATCAAGGACAACCACGTGGTCGCGGCCGGTGGCGTGGCCGCGGCCTTCCAGGCCGTACGGACCGAGTTCCCCGGGGTGCCCATCGAGGTGGAGGTCGACCGCCTCGACCAGATCCCGCCGATCCTCGCCCAGGGCGCCGACCTGATCCTGCTGGACAACTTCACGCCGGAGCAGACCCGCGAGGCCGTCGAGCTGGTCGCCGGCCGCGCCATGCTGGAGTCGTCGGGCCGGCTGACGCTCGACAACGCCCGGCCCTACGCCGAGACCGGCGTCGACTACCTCGCGGTGGGGGCGCTCACGCACTCCTCCCCGATCCTCGACATCGGCCTCGACCTGCGCGAGGACGCGGACCACGCGGCGCTCGCCCCGGACACCGCCGCGCGCGAGGACGGCTGACCACCATGCTGTTGACCATCGACGTGGGCAACACCCACTCCGTCCTCGGCCTGTTCGACGGCGAGGAGATCGTCGAGCACTGGCGGATCTCCACCGACGCCCGCCGCACCGCCGACGAGCTCGCCGTCCTGCTCCAGGGCCTGATGGGGATGCATCCGCTGCTCGGCGACGACCTGGGCGACGGCATCGAGGGCATCTCGATCTGCTCCACGGTGCCCTCCGTGCTCCACGAGCTGCGCGAGGTCACCCGCCGCTACTACGGCGACGTCCCGGCCGTCCTGGTGGAGCCGGGCGTCAAGACCGGCGTGCCGATCCTCATGGACAACCCCAAGGAGGTCGGCGCCGACCGGATCATCAACGCCCTGGCGGCCGTCGAGCTCTACGGCGGTCCCGCGGTGGTCGTCGACTTCGGCACGGCCACCACCTTCGACGCGGTCAGCGCGCGCGGTGAGTACGTCGGCGGCGTGATCGCGCCGGGCATCGAGATCTCCGTCGACGCGCTGGGCGTCAAGGGCGCCCAGCTCCGCAAGATCGAACTGGCCCGGCCGCGCAGCGTCATCGGCAAGAACACCGTCGAGGCCATGCAGTCCGGCATCCTCTACGGCTTCGCGGGCCAGGTCGACGGTGTGGTGCAGCGAATGGCACGGGAGCTGGCCGACGACCCGGAGGAGGTGACCGTGATCGCCACCGGCGGGCTGGCCCCGATGGTGCTCGGTGAGTCGTCGGTGATCGACGCGCACGAGCCGTGGCTCACCCTCATCGGTCTGCGGCTGGTCTACGAGCGCAATATCGCCCGCTCGTAATCGCTCGCTCGTAGGGGAGCGGCGCCCGTCCGCCGCGGGTCCCCGGCCGGTCCTCGCCGGCCGGCGGTACGCCGAGCGCCCGGTGGCGCGGCTCGCTGCCGCGCCACCGTTCACGAATTAAGCGGCTTTTGTCGAAATCGGTCGTAAAGTCGCCATATGCCAATGCCAAACGGAACCCGCGGCGGCATGGCGTTCAGCGCCGATGAGTTGCGTGTGCTCCGTCGCGCCCTCGCCCATGCCCTTGAGTCGACGTCCCACCCCGCCCCGCTCCAGGCCCCCGTGCCCGAGTGGTCACAGGACATCCAGGAATATCTCCGGCTGGCCGAGGCGGTGGACGAGGCGGTCCGCGAAAGCGGCCGGCTGCGCGCCTTCCTCCTCGCCGACCTCGCCCGATACCGCGAAGCCCTGCCCGGCTCGGCGGTCGGCTACCTCGCGCAGCTGACCGAGGCGCTGGCCGCGGGGCACGTCCCCGGGCCCGACGACCTCGCCGCCCTGCGCGACCTGAGCGCCCGGCCGGCCACGATGGCCGAATGCGAACGCCGCAAAGCCCTGCTGCGGCACTGCGAGCAGCTGGCCGAGCACTCCGTACGGGCCCGGCTGCGCGCGCTCCCGGGCGGCCGCTCGGCGGCCCTCGACGGGCGGGAGCGCGAGCCCGACCGGGAGCCGAAACCGGACCGCAAACCGGAACGCAAACCGGAACCCGCCCCGTCGCCGCAGCCGAAGACGCCCCGTCCGGACCGGCCGATCCCCACGCCGGGCGAGGTCTTCCCGCCCCGCCGGAAGCCGGCCCCGCCCCCCGAGAGCCGTACCGCCTGAGCGCTGCGTACTCTCGAAGGGTCACATTCCTGAAGGAGGCCGAACGGCATGGATTACGTCGCAGCGCTGCTCCCGCCCGTAGTGATGGCCGTGGCCTTCACCGCTCTGATCGTGACCATGGTCAAGAGCCAGGGCGGGGCGAACAAGTCCAAGGAGGACGCCGCCGTGGACGCCGTGCTGGCCCGCGCCGAGTCCGCCCAGGAGCCCCGGGGGCACGGCGCCTGAGCCCCCGCCGCCATTCGGCGGCCCGCACGCACGGTACGACCCGGGAAACACCGTCCCGGGTCGTACTCCTTTTTCCGGCACAAACGCCACGAGATCAACGGGCATTCACGACATCTCCCACTATTCTTCTTGTGTGCCGAGACGCTTGGGTGATCTGGAAGACGCGGTCATGACGCGGGTCTGGGAGTGGAACCGCCCGGTCACCGTTCGCGAAGTCCTGGAAGATCTGCAGAAGGAACGGTCGATCGCCTACACCACGGTCATGACCGTATTGGACAACCTCCACCAGAAGGGCTGGGTGCGCCGCGAAGCAGAAGGCCGCGCCTATCGATATGAGGCGGTCTCCACTCGCGCCGCCTACGCGGCCGCACTGATGAACGAGGCATGGTCCGCCAGTGACAACCCCGGGGCCGCCCTTGTGGCCTTCTTCGGCATGATGTCGCCGGAACAGCGCCAGGCCTTGCGCGATGCCGTGCGGATGGTGGAAGTCGACGAGCCGGCGGAAGGCGCGGAACAACAGGCACAACAGGCACAAGAGGCCGCGCCGGCGGAAGTGGACCGCGCGCAAGCGGCACCGCAAGCAGCCGGGGAAGCCGGATCCGCCGAAGGGGATGAACCCGGGGCGAACGCCACCGGCAAGGGGCGATAGCGTCCCCGCATGCCTCCGCATTCAAAAGGCCTCACCGTGCGCCGCGCCAGGACCAGCGATGTTCCGGCCGTGCGCCGCCTCATCGACGCCTACTCACGTGACGGGATCCTGCTCGACAAAGCCACCGTCACGCTTTACGAGGACATCCAGGAGTTCTGGGTCGCCGAGCGCGACGAAGACGCCGAGGTCGTGGGCTGCGGGGCGCTCCACGTCATGTGGGAAGACCTGGCGGAGGTCCGCACGCTGGCCGTGGATCCGCGGCTCAAGGGGTCGGGAGTCGGCCATCAGGTCCTGGACAAGCTGGTGCGCACCGCGAGCTGGCTGGGAGTGCGGCGCATTTTCTGTCTCACCTTCGAAGTCGACTTCTTCACCAAGCACGGCTTCGTGGAGATCGGCGATGCCCCGGTAGACGGTGATGTCTACAGTGAGCTGCTGCGTTCCTATGACGAGGGCGTTGCGGAGTTCCTGGGCCTCGAACGAGTGAAGCCGAACACCCTGGGTAACAGCCGGATGCTTCTGCACCTGTGAGGAGTGTTCTATGTCCGAATCGCTCCCCTATCTCATGGGTACGGAAGCATGCGTTCCCCGGTCTGTGGGCAAGTGAACCCTACCCAAGGGTTTGTGTTTTTCCCGGAAAAGCGGTTTGCTTTCCGTCGTAATCCGCATTCGATGAAAGGGAAACCGGTGGCACAGAAGGTTCAGGTTCTTCTTGTCGACGACCTCAACGGTGGCGAGGCGGACGAGACGGTGACGTTCGCTCTCGACGGCAAGTCCTACGAGATCGACCTCTCCGACAGCAACGCCCAGAAGCTTCGCGAGTCGCTTGCCGACTTCGTGAAGGCGGGTCGCCGTACCGGTGGCCGCGCTTCTTCCGGTCGTGGCAAGTCCCGTGCGGCGGCTTCCGGCGGCAGCCAGGACACCGCGAAGATCCGCGCGTGGGCGAAGGAGAACGGCTACAACGTCAATGACCGTGGCCGGGTCCCCGCCGACATTCGCGAGGCATTTGAGAAGGCCAACGGCTGATCGCCGTACGCGCGGTCCGATTGGGCATTACCAGCACGCACCAACCGGGCACGGTGGCACTCGGTGGCCGCTGCGCTCACGAGCCGTACGAGGTCGGGGGCGCCTCCGACGTCCCTGATTCCTGCTCCCGGCCCCGTGGTGGGCAGGGAATTCTCCGCCTCGTACCCGGGTCGGGGAGGTCGCACCCACCCCGCGGCCTCCCTCGAACCGAATCCGTATGACAGTGCTGGGCCGGTGGGGAACGCCGGTGCGGGCATCCGGTCTCCGGTCCCACGCGCCGTAAGATCCGGCGCGAGCGCACCCCACTCCAGCCATTCCAGGATTCCCGGGAGTTCCTCGGCGCCGCCGGCTGCGATGAAGATGAGCAATTTCGGCCGATTACCCGGCCGATTCCCGTCGCGTCCGGTCCGAAGCAGTGCCACCGGGCCGGTACACGGCAGCCGGCGGAGTACGGCGTACCCCGCATCGGCGGGCATCTCCAGGAGATCGAAGCGCAGCCCCGCCAGCAGTTCCACCGGATCCCCTCCGGTGGTCGGCCAGCCCATTTCCTCCTCGTACCACCGTCGGACGGTGGCGAGGGGGCTGCGGGGGCGCGGAAGCACGCGGGCCATGCCCGGTGCAACTGCCGAAATGCCAGGAAGTTACGCTGTGTAGAGGTATGGATACGTTCCGTTTCCACCTGAGGCGTGCGGAGGGGTGTGCGGTGGCGTGCGGATGTTCGCCCGTAGCGGATGGAAGCGGCTCACGCCGCATGGAGTGTCCGTGGCAGCGGGTAAGACAGTCTCAGTGGGAAGAGACCGTGTGACCGGCGCCCGAGGCGATACGCCCCGGCCGGTGGCCGGCGGCGGACGGCGTGTCGGCACCCGGCGCGTTCGCCACGGGCGTAGTGGCAGAGGGCGTATATGCCTGGCCTGCGGGAACATCGTCTCGCACCATCGAGTTGGAGCAGATGTCAGCTGTTCGGCAGTAAATTTCCCCGCCGGAGCGGGGGTGATCCGGACGGGTGTCGGCAGTTGGAATGAGCTGTCCCGCCCCGCGGGACTAGCATGCGGAAGGACAGGGAGGGGACCGACCCCTAACTGCCTGACCGCTCTGAGGAGCGATTAACGATGTTCGAGAGGTTCACCGACCGCGCGCGGCGGGTTGTCGTCCTGGCTCAGGAAGAAGCCCGGATGCTCAACCACAACTACATCGGCACCGAGCACATTCTCCTGGGCCTGATCCATGAGGGTGAGGGTGTCGCCGCTAAGGCCCTGGAGAGCCTCGGGATTTCGCTCGAGGCGGTCCGCCAGCAGGTGGAGGAGATCATCGGGCAGGGCCAGCAGGCCCCGTCCGGGCACATTCCCTTCACCCCCCGTGCCAAGAAGGTCCTGGAGCTGTCGCTCCGCGAGGCCCTCCAGCTCGGCCACAATTACATCGGTACGGAGCACATCCTGCTCGGCCTGATCCGCGAGGGCGAGGGCGTCGCCGCCCAGGTCCTGGTGAAGCTGGGCGCCGATCTGAACCGGGTGCGGCAGCAGGTCATCCAGCTGCTCTCCGGATACCAGGGCAAGGAGGCCGCCACGGCCGGCGGCCCCGCCGAGGGCACGCCCTCGACCTCCCTCGTCCTGGACCAGTTCGGCCGCAACCTGACGCAGGCCGCTCGCGAGACCAAGCTCGACCCGGTCATCGGGCGCGAGAAGGAAATCGAGCGGGTCATGCAGGTGCTGTCCCGCCGTACCAAGAACAACCCGGTCCTCATCGGCGAGCCCGGCGTCGGCAAGACGGCGGTCGTCGAGGGCCTGGCGCAGGCCATCGTCAAGGGCGAGGTGCCCGAGACCCTCAAGGACAAGCACCTCTACACCCTCGACCTCGGTGCCCTGGTCGCCGGCTCCCGCTACCGCGGTGACTTCGAGGAGCGCCTGAAGAAGGTCCTCAAGGAGATCCGCACCCGCGGCGACATCATCCTGTTCATCGACGAGCTCCACACCCTGGTGGGTGCGGGCGCCGCCGAGGGCGCGATCGACGCCGCGAGCATCCTCAAGCCCATGCTGGCGCGAGGCGAGCTGCAGACCATCGGTGCCACCACGCTCGACGAGTACCGCAAGCACCTGGAGAAGGACGCGGCCCTGGAGCGCCGCTTCCAGCCGATCCAGGTCGCGGAGCCGTCGCTGCCGCACACCATCGAGATCCTCAAGGGTCTGCGGGACCGTTACGAAGCGCACCACCGCGTGTCCATCACGGACTCCGCGCTGGTCGCCGCCGCGACGCTCGCCGACCGCTACATCTCCGACCGCTTCCTGCCGGACAAGGCGATCGACCTGATCGACGAGGCCGGCTCCCGGATGCGCATCCGCCGGATGACCGCGCCGCCGGACCTGCGCGAATTCGACGAGAAGATCGCCGATGTGCGCCGGGAGAAGGAGTCCGCGATCGACTCGCAGGACTTCGAGATGGCCGCGGGCCTGCGCGACAAGGAGAAGCAGCTCCTGGCCGCGAAGGCAAAGCGGGAGAAGGAGTGGAAGGCCGGCGACATGGATGTCGTCGCCGAGGTGGACGAGGAGCTGATCGCCGAGGTTCTGGCGACGGCCACCGGTATCCCGGTCTTCAAGCTCACCGAGGAGGAGTCCTCCCGGCTGCTGCGGATGGAAGACGAGCTGCACAAGCGCGTCATCGGCCAGAAGGACGCCATCAAGGCGCTCTCCCAGGCCATCCGCCGTACCCGCGCCGGCCTGAAGGACCCCAAGCGTCCCGGCGGCTCGTTCATCTTCGCCGGTCCGTCCGGTGTCGGTAAGACCGAGCTGTCCAAGACGCTCGCGGAGTTCCTCTTCGGCGACGAGGACGCGCTGATCTCCCTCGACATGTCGGAGTTCAGCGAGAAGCACACGGTCTCGCGGCTGTTCGGTTCGCCTCCCGGCTACGTCGGCTACGAAGAGGGCGGCCAGCTCACCGAGAAGGTGCGCCGCAAGCCGTTCTCCGTCGTGCTCTTCGACGAGGTCGAGAAGGCCCACCCGGACATCTTCAACTCGCTGCTGCAGATCCTGGAGGACGGTCGCCTGACCGACTCCCAGGGCCGGGTCGTGGACTTCAAGAACACGGTCATCATCATGACGACCAACCTCGGCACCCGGGACATCTCCAAGGGCTTCAACCTCGGCTTCGCGGCCCAGGGCGACAGCAAGTCCAGCTACGAGCGGATGAAGAACAAGGTCAACGAAGAGCTCAAGCAGCACTTCCGCCCCGAGTTCCTCAACCGTGTGGACGACACCGTCGTCTTCCACCAGCTGACCGAGGAAGACATCATCCAGATCGTCGACCTCATGATCGCCAAGGTGGACGAGCGGCTCAAGGACCGCGACATGGGCATCGAGCTCAGCAGCGAGGCCAAGTCGCTTCTGGCCAAGCGCGGGTACGACCCGGTGCTCGGCGCCCGTCCGCTGCGCCGCACGATCCAGCGCGAGATCGAGGACGCCCTCTCGGAGAAGATCCTCTTCAGCGAGCTGCGTCCGGGCCACATCGTGGTCGTCGACGTCGAGGGCGAGGGTGAGACCGCCAAGTTCACCTTCCGCGGCGAGGAGAAGTCCGCACTGCCGGACGCCCCGCCGATCGAGTCCGCGACCGGCGGCTCGGGCCCCAACCTGAGCAAGGACGCGTAAGGCACCGCGCGCCGCGCGTACCTCTCGCACGGGAACTGCCCCGGAACCGTTTCGCACGGGTCCGGGGCAGTTTTGTGTGGGGCGGGTTACCCGGGCTGCCTAGGCGCGAGGGCGGGGGTAGCGGGTGAGGGTGACGTGCGGCGGGAGGACGAGGGTGGGCTCCGGGCGGAGGTAGGAGAGGGTGAGCTCCTGGAGGTCGGGCAGGTCCGTCAGTGGGGGGAGAGCGATCGGGGCGTCGATCGTTCCGTAGAGCTGGATCTTCCGGACGCGAGGAAAGGCCGGGAGAGCCGATGCCAGTGCATGGCTCAGATCGGCGGCGGGGCGCCGTTCAGGGTTGACGAGACTCAGGGTCTCCACCCGGGGCAGCTGGAGGCCGGGGGGAATGCGCAGGGCGGCGCCTTCTTCGGCCAGGCCGAAGGAGAACTCCTTCAGCGCGGGGAGCAGGGCGAGCGCACGCCATTGGTCCTCGGCGAAGTCGCTGCTGATGCGGTGCAGCCAGAGGCTTTCCAGGCGCGGCCAGGAGGTCACGCGGGTGAAGCCGGAACCGATCGGGTGGCCGAGCGACAGGCTGGTCAGCGGGGCGCGGGCGGGGAGCGCGGCCAGCTCGTCGGGGAGCTCGGCGAAAATCAGCAAGTGCCGTGTGTGGCACAGCGCGTCGAGCCCTTGGGGAACCGTGGTGCCGGCCGGCCCGGAGATGCTCAGCGTGTGCAGCGGCAGATCCCTGAGGGGAGCGAGGCTCTCCACCGAGGGGCAGTTGCGGAGCAGTAGTGACTCGAGTGCGGGGAACTCCCGGAGGAACGCCAAGTCGGTGAGCGCGGGATTGTCGGAGAGTGCCAGGTGGGTGAGGCGGTCGCCGTTCAGCGAGGCGACGAGTTCATGGCCGCTGAACGGGCCGGAGACCTCGGTGCGGGGCCGGCCTCCCAGGGTCTTCAGGGCGCGCAGTTCCGGGGTGGTGCCGACACAGACGGTGGTCGTGGGGGAGAGGTGCCGGACGACCTCGTCCGCATAGCATTCGGTGTCGAAATGGCTCCAGGAGTGGCCGAGTTGGGACCGGGCTCCCACAGCGGTGTGATGACGGAAGCCCTTCATGACCTCCAGCGCCGCGTCCGTGCCGATGAGCGCGGCGGTGGCCACGACCTCCTGGGCCTCGTCGCCCGCCAGTCCCTCCGGGCCCGGTAGCAGTTCCAGGACCAGCGGTCCCACCGCGGCGAGCAGTTGCGACTCCTCTCGGGTGCGTGGCGGCAGGATCGCCCCGGCGCGCGTGTGCACCTCCGCCCGTACCCGCGGGTCCAGCTCCGTGGCGTGTTCCAGGCAGGCCATCGCGAGCAGATGGATGCGCAGGCGGGCGGCGTCGTCCTGGAGGTGGTCGCCCCGGGCCAGCAACTCCGTGAGGATCTCCGCCCGTTCCCGCGGCCGGGCATGGGCCACGGCCATCCGGATCACGTCCTCCCACTGGGAGTCCCCCGCATGCGCCACCAGCAGCCCGATGTCCCCGTCCTCGACGGCTGCCTTGGCGCCGAGGTAATCCTGGAAGGTCCGGTGGACGAAGTCGACCGAGCCGGGGGCCGGTTCGCGGAGCAGGCCGCTGCGCAGCAGCAGATGGCGGAAAACCGCCGCTGCGTCGCCCTGCCCGGCCGCGGCGGGTACGGCCGGCAGCGCCTCGCCGACGAGCCGCTCCGCCCGCTCCCGGTCGAGTTCGGTACGCCCGTTGCGGATCAGCCAGTAGGCGAGCCGCTGGAGGAGTTGGATCTGCGGCTCCTCGCTCAGCTCGATGCCCGTGGGGGCGCCCATGTCGCGTTCGCGGTCGCGGCGGGAGAGCAGCATGCCCAGGGCCGCGTCGTACAGCTCCTTGCGGCCGGTGGGCAGATAGCCGCGGCGGTCGCGGTGCAGGGCGCAGATCAGGCCGCACATGAGGGGGTTGGTGGCGAGCCGGGCGAGGTCCTGCTTGGTGTGGACGGCGCAGAGCAGGGACTGCTCGTAGGCGTCGAGGCGTTCGGGGTCGTCGGCGTCGCAGCGGGCCGCGGTGTGCCAGCGGCCGATGAAGGCGGCGACCTCGGTGCGGCTCATGGGGGAGAGCGTCAGCTCGCCGAAGCCGTCGGAGGCGAGCCAGTCGTCGCGTACGGCGGAGGGGCGGGAGGTGACCATCCACAGGTTGCCGGGGAAGGCGTCGAGCAGGTCGCGCAGCCAGCGGCGGGTCAGCTCGCGCTCCCGCTCGGGGATCTCGTCGAGGCCGTCGACCAGGAGGAGCGCCCGACCGGAGGCCAGTACGCGGTCCGCCCAGCCGGCCGGCTGCGATCCGGAGACCGGGCAGCCGACGGCTTCGAGGAAGCGGCCGGGGGCGGGCAGGGCGGCGCCCTCGCGGGTGAGGGTGCGCAGGGGGAGGACGAAGGGGATGCGGCCGTAGAGGTGGGGGAGGGCCGTTTCGCCCGGAGCCTTGGTGCAGGAGACGGCCAGCCACTGGACGAGGGTGCTCTTGCCGGAGCCGGCGACGCCGCGCAGCAGGACCCGGTCGCGGCCGGCCAGGGCCTGGTCTGCGGGGACGGGGAGGGGGACGACCGGGCAGGTACGGGGGCCGCCCTCCTCGTCCCAGGGGGCGCCGGCGGTGACCTCGCGGGCCGGGGCCGCCGTCGCCTCCAGGCTCATGTACGCCGCATCGAGCGGCCACCGGTCCGGCGAGTGGGCGAGGTCGATCCCGTAGATGGTGAGCCGGCCATGCTTGCGGGCGACGTACGTCAGATAGTCGCGCTCGAACGCGGCGTCCGCGGCCCGCGGGGACGGGTGCCATGCGAGGAACTCGTCGATGCGCGTGATCAGACTGTCCAGACTCCGGCTCTGCTGGACCAGGGTGCGGGCCACGAAGGCCGACCGCTGGGTGAAGAAGTGCACGATGTGCAGGCAGGCCGTGCCGAGCAGGGTGCCGTGCAGCAGCGCGCCGTCCCGGGAGAGGCCGCGGACGGCCTGCGGGCTCGCCGCCTCCAGGCGTTCGGCGAGGGCGGTGGCGCCCAGGCGGACGGCCTGGACGTCGTCCAGGTCGAGGTCGCCGAGGCCGTGCAGCGTGGTGGCCAGCGCATCGGCCACCGCCCGCTCCTCGTCCGCGGCCACGGGGCGCTCGCCGGGCCCGGCGGTCCGTACGGCCCGGGCCACCAGCTCCGCCGCGATCTTGTGCAGGTCCTGGTCGGACAGGGTCCGCTGCTCGCCCTGGAAGCTGACCAGCCCGGAGATCCGTACCGGTTTCGCCACCAGGCCGGCGCCCGGCCCCTCCTTGACGAAGAGCTTCCTGACGAGGGGTGCGACCACGCCGGAGGCGAGTCGGACACCCAGTGCTGACGGGTCCATCGTGCGATCCGCCCTCCCCCGTGGCCGGTGCTGTCGTCCGGCCAGGCTAGAGCGGCCGTCGGTGCGGCGGGTGGGGTTCGGCCAGGCGCCCGCGCGGGATGGCGGCACGGCGCGGAAAGCTGTGGCGCCGGTCACGGAATTCGCCCCCGTATTGCCGGACGAATTGCTTTCCGGCGGGCCGCGAGTAACCCGCGTCACAGCATTCCGAGTAGCCCAGGTCACAGCGAAAAGGTATTTGATCTTGCCTGTCGGTGACATGGCGCACAGGCGATTTTGGCCCTACTAAAGATATTAGGGGAGGCCGGGGGCGGCGGTTCGGGGGTTTCGGGGGGCGCGGGTGCGGGGTGAGGGCGAGGTAAGGGCCGGGCTGGGGGGCGCCCGTGCAATGAAGGGGTAAAGGACCTGTTCAGACAGGCTCCGCAAGACATCGACCGCATCCGAGATGTCCTAATTTGGCGGTTTCGTGCGGTGTTCGGGCGCGGGGTCAAGGGCCGGATTTGACCGGCCTTTGATACGGGCTCGGTTAGTAGGAAGGCCCCTTGGCGGGGCGGCGCAGGCGGGTTACCAAGGAATGGCAACCCCGGTCCGCAGCCGGGAAGCCAATCAATTCTCTGGAGGGAAAACCCGCATGTCCAAGTTCACCGCTCTCCGCAATTCGAAGAAGTCCGCGCTGCGCAATCGCGCCGCCGTCGTGGCCGCCGGTATCGGCGTGACCGCCGCGCTGGGTGCCGGTATCGCCACCGCCGCCGACGCGGGTCTGCAGCACCTCGCCTCGGGTGTCGGTTCCACCGTCACCGCGCAGGCCGACGCGCAGGTCAAGTCCGTCGCCGACGCCAAGGCCACCGCGGCCAAGGCGAAGAAGGACGCGGCCAAGAAGGCCGACGCCTGGGTCAAGCCGGTCGCCAAGTACACCCTGGGCGAGCCCTTCGGCATCGCCGGCAGCCACTGGTCGCACAAGCACAGTGGTCAGGACTTCGTCGTGCCGACCGGCACCCAGGTCAAGGCCGTCCACAAGGGCACCGTCGTCAAGGCCGGCCCCTGGGGCGGCGGCGACGGCCCGGCGTACGGCAACGCCATCGTGATCCAGCACGAGAACGGCATGTACACCCAGTACGCCCACCTGTCACAGATCCAGGTGCAGGTCGGCCAGCAGGTCGGCACCGGCCAGAACATCGGCCTGTCCGGCAGCACGGGTAACTCCACCGGCCCCCACCTGCACTTCGAGGTCCGCACCGGCCCCAACTACGGGTCGGGCATCGAGCCGACCGGATTCCTGCGGGCTCACGGCGACGCCGTCTGAGCTGAGTCCGGCCGGGCTGGCCGGCGGCTCGGCGGGTTTGCCGCCGTGACCAGTTCTGTGGCGACCTCGAGGATGGCCTTGCGCTTCTCCTCGGGGTCGCCCTCCACGTGCTGCATCGCGAACATGCCCGCGTGCATCGAGAACAGCGCCGTGACGCAGCGCACCTGATCCGCCAGCTCCGACTCGGGCTCCTTCAGGAGGTCGCAGAGCGTCAGCATCCGCTCCTTGAAGCGCTCGCCGATGCTCAGCTCGCGCACCGCGGCCTGGTTCTCCTGCATGAAACGGAAGAGGGGTTCGGCCGACCGCAGCGCCTCGCTGTAGCGGCGGATGATCTCCTGCTTGGTCTCCAGGGTGCGCGGCTGTTCCCCGGCCCAGGCCACCAGGTCGTCGATGGGCCTGGTCAGGTCCTGGAACAGGCTGATGACGATGTCTTCCTTGGTCTTGAAGTGGTAGTACAGCGCCGCCTTCGTGACCTCCAGCTTTTCCGCGATCTCGCGCAGCGAGGTCTTCTCGTAGCCGTGTTCGGAGAACAGCTCCAGAGCGACGTCCTGAATGCGCTGGTGGGTGTTCCCCCTGCGCCCTTGTGTGCTCATGGTGCTCTCCTGCGTCGTCGGTACTGGTCAGAGGGCTGCCCGGTCGGGCCGGAGAGAAACTTACTTGACGCCCGGCAAGTTGGCCGCCTACCTTCTTCACTGTACTGAACTAGCCGGGCGGCAAGTAAGTGGGAGTGAGTAATGGGGAAGTCGCGCTCTGCGACCCCGACGGGGGACGGACGGATACCGGCGTCGACGGGAAGACCGGACGCCGCACAGCACACGGGGGACAAGCAGCCGGCCAGCGTGCGGGTGGTGCTCTTCGCGCTGATGATCGCGATGTTGCTCGCGATGCTGGACAACATGATCGTCGGCACCGCGATGCCGACGATCGTCGGTGAACTGGGCGGGATGGACCACCTGTCCTGGGTGGTGACCGCGTACACGCTCGCGACCGCGGCCTCGACGCCGATCTGGGGCAAGCTCGGCGACATGTACGGACGCAAGGGCGTCTTCCTGTCGTCGATCGTGCTCTTCCTGATCGGCTCCGCGCTGTCCGGCATGGCGCAGGACATGGGGCAGCTGATCGGCTTCCGCGCGGTGCAGGGTCTGGGCGCGGGCGGTCTGATGGTCGGCGTCATGGCGATCATCGGCGAGCTGATTCCGCCGCGGGAGCGCGGCAAGTACCAGGGCATGATGGCCGGTGTCATGGCCGTCGCGATGATCGGCGGACCGCTGGTCGGCGGCAGCATCACCGACCACCTCGGCTGGCGCTGGAGCTTCTACATCAACCTGCCGCTCGGTGCGATCGCGCTGGTCATGGTGACCGCGGTGCTGCATCTGCCGAAGAAGCGGTCGCAGACCCGGATCGACTACGCCGGCGCCGCGCTGCTCACCCTGGGCATCACCTCGCTGGTGCTGATCACCACCTGGGGCGGCACCGAGTACGACTGGCTGTCCGGCCAGATCATCGGCCTCGGGGCGCTCGGCGTCGTGGCGCTCGCCCTCTTCGTGGTGGTGGAGCGCAAGGTCGGCGAGCCGGTGCTGCCGCTGCACATCTTCCGTAACGGCAACTTCGCGCTGGTCACCCTGATCGGCTTCCTGGTCGGCTTCGTGATGTTCGGGTCGATGACGTTCCTGCCGCTGTTCCAGCAGACCGTGCAGAACGCCTCGGCCACCAACTCCGGTCTGCTGCTGCTGCCGATGCTGCTCGCGATGATGGCCGTGTCGCTGTTCGCCGGGCGGGTGACCACCCGGACCGGCAAGTACAAGATCTTCGTCGTGGTCGGCGGCGGCCTGATCACCGCGGGCCTGGCGCTGCTGTCCCTGATGGACACCGGCACCACCCGCTTCACGTCGGGTCTCTACATGGCGGTGCTCGGCGCCGGTATGGGCTTCCTGATGCAGACCACGATGCTGATCGCGCAGAACAGCGTCGAGATGAAGGACCTGGGCGTCGGCTCGTCCTCCGCGACCCTCTTCCGCACGATCGGCGGCTCCTTCGGCGTCGCGATCTTCGGTGCGATCTTCACCCACCAGGTGCAGACCACGATGGCCGAGCGGATCGGCGCGGCCGGCGCGAAGATGACCGGCGGCGGGGCCCAGATGGACCCGAAGGGGCTGGCCAAGCTCCCGCCGGCGATCAAGGACGCGTACGACCACGCGGTGGCCACCGGCACCCACCACGTCTTCCTGTGGGGCGCGGTGATCAGCATTGTGGGCTTCGCCGCGGCCTGGTTCCT
The DNA here is from genome assembly GCF_036227565.1 of Streptomyces sp. NBC_01454. NCBI lineage: Bacteria > Bacillati > Actinomycetota > Actinomycetes > Kitasatosporales > Streptomycetaceae > Streptomyces > Streptomyces sp. NBC_01454. Next base: position 3,506,278 of record NZ_CP109460.1, on the reverse strand, counting down.
CAAGGAGGTGCCGCTGCGCGGCGCCCCGACACCGACTGCCGAGAGCCCGGAGGGTGGGGACGCTCCGGTGGACCGGATGGCGATGGCGGAGACCGTCTGACCCGGTCCCAGTTCTCGGCCACAGCGGCCCCGGCAGAAGTCTGCCGGGGGCCGCTGTGCTGGTTCCGGGCCGGGCCGTGCAGGGCGCGGGACGCCGTGGACCGCCGGGCCCGGGGCCCGGCAAGACCGGCGCCGCCTTCGTCAGCGGTCGGGAAGCTGGATGACGGGGAAGCTGCCCGTGTTGGTGGGCGCGTTCTCCGGGAGCCAGAGGACGGAGACGGCGCCGGTCGAGCCGTCGGTGAGCTCATCGGCGTTGCGGAAGGTGAGGCGGGCGCCCAGGACGCGGGCCTGGCCGGCCGCGATGGTCAGGCCCAGGCCGTGGCCGCGGCCGGCCCGGTCGCTGCTGCCGGTGCGGAAGCGGCTCGGGCCCTCCCGCAGCAGCGCCTCGGGGAAGCCCGCACCGTGGTCGCGGACCCGCAGGACCCGGCCCTCGACGGTGACCTCGATCGGCGGCCGGCCGTGCCGGGCGGCATTGGCGATGAGGTTGCCGAGGATCCGCTCCAGGCGGCGCGGGTCGGTGGTGACGTCGGCATCCCGCGCGATCTCGACGATGATGCCGGGGTCGAGGGCGTGCACCCGGCGGGAGACGAATTCGCCGAGCACCACGTCCTGCAGCTCGGCGCGCTCCGCATGGCCGTCCAGCCGGGCCACTTCCAGGACGTCCTCGACGAGGGTGCGCAGCGCCTGCGCCCGGTCGCGGACCAGCTCGGAGGGGCGGCCGGGCGGCAGCAGCTCGGCGGCGGTCAGCAGCCCGGTGACGGGGGTGCGCAGCTCGTGCGCGATATCGGCGGTGACCCGCCGCTCGGCCTCGATGCGCTCCTGGAGGGCGTCGGACATGGCGTCCACGGCCCAGGCCAGATCGTCGGTCTCATCGCGCACCCGCCCGCTGCCGACCTCGTCGCGGATACGGACCGAGGTGTCGCCGTCGGCGAGCTTCCCGGCGGCCGCGGCGGCCTTCCGCAGCCGCTGCGAGAGCCGTCCGCCGACGAGGACGCCCAGCGCACATCCGCCGACCACCACCGCGGTCGAGCCGATGACCAGCGCCTGGTCCAGGTCGTCCAGGACGGTGAAGCGGTTGGGGGACCGCTTGTGGACGGAGAGCACCCGGCCGTTGCCGAGCGGGGCGGCGGCCCACACGTCGGGGGCGGCCTCCCCGGTGTCGTCGAGGTAGGTGGCGCGCTTGTCCTTGGCGACCTCGTCCCGCAGCGGCTCCGGCAGCTCCGGATCGTTGATCTTGGCGCCGAACTGCAGCCGGTTGGTCGACTCGAAGATCCGCTGAGTCAGGTCGAGCAGCTCGATCTGATCATCGCGGCTGCTGTCGAGCATGGAGTGCCGGGCGGCGTTGTGCACGACAAGGCTCAGCGCGATCGCGACCAGCGCTCCCACGAGCGCGATCGCGGCACTGAGCTTCCATCTCAGCCCCGTCCGCAGGGCCAGCCTGACCACCGGCGGTGTCAGCCTCTCAGCTTGTATCCGAAGCCGCGGACCGTCTCGATCCGGTCCTGGCCGATCTTGCCGCGCAACCGCTGGACATGGACGTCCACGACCCGGGTGTCACCGCCCCAGCCGTAGTCCCAGACCCGCTCCAGCAGCCGGTCGCGCGAGAGGACGGTACCCGGTGCGTGGGAGAACTCCAGCAGCAGCCGCATCTCGGTCGGCGTCAGCGCGACGTTCTCGCCGCCTTTGCGGACCTCCATGCCCTCGGTGTCGACCTCCAGATCGCCGAAGCGCAGCAGCGTCTCGGCGGGGTCGTCCGCCTCCGTGCGGACGGCCGCGGCGCCGTCCGGGCCGCTGGCGTGGCCGAAGCGGCGCAGCACGGCGCGGATCCGGGCGACCAGCACCGCGCCGTCGAACGGCTTGGTGACGTAGTCGTCGGCGCCGGCCTCCAGGCCGAGCACCACGTCGATGGAGTCGGCGCGCGCCGACAGCATGATCACGGGGACCGTCGACTCATCGCGGATCCGCCGGCACAGGCTGACACCGTCCAGCCCCGGCACCATCACATCGAGCAGCGCGATGTCCGGGCGGTTGGCGCGGAACGCCTCCAGGCCCGCGAGCCCGTCGGGCATCGCGGTGACCGCGAAGCCGTCCCGCTCCAGTGCGAGCTGGGTGGCTTCGCGGATGACGTCGTCGTCCTCGACGAAGAGCACGTGAGTCTCGGCCATGCGGTTGTCTCAACCCTCCGATTCCGTGCCGTCGTCCGGCGTGGCCTTGTTGTAGTCCGTGTGGGAGCTGGTGTGCTCGGTGAAGCGGCCGTTCTTCCAGCGGTAGCTGGTCACGTCCTCTCCGGAAGGGCAGCACACCTTGTCACGGGCGGCGTAGGTCTGTCGGGAGACCTCCAGCTCGCCCTTGTTGATCCCCGCGTACACCGACGGCTGTTCATTGGCGTACACCTCGTCGTACCCGCCCTTCGCGCCACCGTGCTTGCGGTAGACGTAGGAGCCGATGCCGACGGAGTCCGCGCAGGTCATGACGTTGACGATGATATCGGGGGACGAGCTGCCGGTCAGGGACGCATAGGTCACCTCGACCGGGTACGCGTCGGCGGCGCACGGCTTGTAGAGGGTCTTCTTCACATACGCGCCGACCTTGGGGTCACCCCGCAGCAGCTGGATCGCGTTGACCTTCTTGCCCTTGGGGGCCGAGGTCGGGGTGGGGGTGGTGTTCACCGCACCCTTGGGAGCGGGGGTGGTGCCGGCCGACCCCTCGGTGCGCACGCCCTCGCCGCCGGGATTGCATCCGGCCAGCAAAAGGCCGACGGCGGCCACTCCTGCCGTGGCCGCGCCGCCTTTGGTCAACCCCGTTCTGGTCAACCTGTTCCTGGACAATCCGCTCCCGCTCACCGTGCTGCTCGCACAGCTGCTGTTCCCGCTGCTGTTCCTGATGTGATTGTCGCGCGTACAGCTGGGAGCCGTAAGGCACCCGCCGATGTGTCCGCTTTGTTTGATAACGCCATGATGGTGCGTGTACGCCGCGCCGTGCGGTGCGTCGTGCGGTGCGTCACGGGCCGTGCGCCGCCGGTCAGGCCGCGCACCGCTCCTGCCCCCGCCCCCGCTCGCCGCGCTCCAGCATCCGGGCATCGATGTCACGCATCTGCAGCTCCTGGCGCAGCCGCGCCAGGGCGCGGTGCAGGGTGCTCTTCACGGTACCCGTGGACATGCCGAGCGCCGCCGCGGTCTCCTCCGTGCTCATCTGCTCCCAGTGTCGCAGCACGACGACGCTGCGCTGCTTGGGCGCCAGCACCCCGAGGATGTCCATCAGCAGGGCGCGGTCGGCGCGCTGCTCGGCGCCGTCGTCCACGCTCGCGTCCGGAAGCTGCTCGGTGGGCACCTCCTCCAGCTTGCGCGCCCGCCACCACTCGGTCCGCGTGTTGATCATGACGCGGCGGAGGTAGGCGTCGGCCAGCGACTTGTCCGCGATGCCGTCCCAGCGGCCGTAGGTGCGCACCAGTGCCGTCTGCAGGAGGTCCTGGGCGTCGACCGGGTCGGGTACCAGACGCCGGGCGCTCCGCAGCAGTGCCTCCTGCCGCGTCCGCACGTACTCTTCGAAGTCCAGTACCTTGCCGCCGCTGGTCGCCATATCGACGCCTCCGATCCGCTTTCGATTCCCCACGTTGACCGTGCTGGCGGTCATCTCCAGCACGTGAGGGAGACGCTACGGAGGGGGTGTTGCGGCGTAGTGTGCGTCGGCACCACAGCGGATGCACGGAAAACCCTCGGTTGTGTAACAGCCCGCGAGGGGTCATACCTCGGACGGAGCGCGGGTTCCCGGGCGTCATACTCCGGGGGGAGAAGCGCCCCGCCGGAAGGTCTAGGGGCTGTGACGGCGCGGCAACCGGCCCGCGAGAGGGCCTTCTTCAGGGCACATTCCAGCGCTTTTCGGTCATCGCGCCCGGAAAGATCCGGGCAATGCACCCTGAAAGATGAGACGAAGTCAGATTCGGTTGCCCGGAAACGCGAGACGCGGCCGCCGAAGCGGCCGCGCCCCTGTGCATCTTTGAACGGTGACCGCCGGGCTACGTCAGTGGCAGCCGGTAGCGGCCACCGCCGAGCGGCTCCACCAGACCGTCCGAGACCAGCCCGTCGAGTGCCCGGGCCCGCTGCACCGGCTCGTCCCACACCGCGTCCAGCACCTGCTGCGGCACCGGTGTGACCGCCTCGCGCAGCACGGCGAGCAGCTTGCCGCGCACCTGCCGGTCGGTACCGGCGTACGTCTGGATGCGCCGCGGCGGACCGTCGTGTGCCGGAGACCCGGCCTGCCGCCAGGCGCACTGCGCCGCGATCGGGCAGCGGCCGCACTCCGGCGAGCGCGCCGTGCACAACAGCGCACCCAGCTCCATCGTGGCCGCCGCCCAGCGCGCCGCCAGCTGCTCGTCCTCGGGCAGCAGGGCGCGGGCGAGCTTGCGCTCCGCCGCGGTGGTGGCGTTCGGCGGGAACTGACGGCCGGCCACCGCGCGGGCGAACACCCGGCGCACATTGGTGTCCAGCACCGCGTGCCGCTGCCCGTAGGCGAAGGAGGCGACCGCCGCGGCGGTGTACTCGCCGACGCCGGGCAGCGCCAGCAGCTGGGCGTGCTCGCGCGGCACGTCACCGCCGTGCCGCTCCTGTATGGCGGAGGCGGCGGCGTGCAGACGCAGGGCGCGGCGCGGGTAGCCGAGGCGGCCCCAGGCGCGCACCGCTTCGCCCGGCGCCTCGGCGGCCAGGTCGGCGGGGCGCGGCCAGCGGGCCAGCCACTGCTCGTAGACCGGCAGCACTCTGCTGACCGGGGTCTGCTGCAGCATGAACTCGCTCACCATCACACCCCAGGCGCCCGCCTCGGGGCGGCGCCAGGGCAGATCGCGGGCGTGCTCGTCGAACCAGTCGGTGACCGGGCCGTGCAGCGCGGTCCCGTCGGCGGCTCCCGCGGCCGCGTCGGCGGCGGGGGCGGTCTCGGCGGCGGCGGTCGTGGCAGTGGTGGTGACAGGCGTCGAAGTCATGGCACTGCCGATCCTGGCACGTCGGGGGGCGCCCGGGAAACGCGCCGGGCCCGCCCCGCCGCGCGTCCACCCGCGCGCAGGACGGCCGGGGGTGCACGGGTGGCGGTTACCGGCGGTATGCGGTAGCCGGTGCTGCGCCCGGGGCGGGGGCCCGGCGCGCGCCGGCCGGTCCCGCCGGGCGAGGATGCGGTCATGGCGGAAAAGACCGGTGCGGAAATCACAAACGGTACGGGCGGGTCGGCCTGCCCGGAGGCGATCCGGCGGGCGCTCGGCGCGCACACGACGATGACGCTGGCGTACACGGATGAGGACGGGCCGCAGGCCTGCGCGGTGCTCTACGCGGCCGACGCGGCGGGCGGCGGGGCGGCCGGCGCCGGGCCGGTGCTCTATTTCGTCACCGCGACCACCACGCGCCACGGCCGGGCGCTGGCTGCCCCCGGCGCCCGGGCCGCGTTCACGGCGCAGCGGGACGGCCAGGAGTGGAGCGGGCTGACCGGGCTTCAGGGCCGGGGCCGCTGCCGCGTCCTGGCCGGCGCCGAGCGGGCCGCGGGCCGGCAGGTCTATCTCGCGCGCTTCCCCTTCGTCGCCGGGAGCGAGCGGCTGCGCGGCGCCCTGGAGCGGACCTCGCTGTGGGAGCTGCGCCCCGACTGGCTGCGGCTGATCGACAACGGTCAGGGCTTCGGGCACAAGGAGGAGTGGTCGCGGGGGTGAGGCCGGGTGCCCGGGACGTGGGGGGTGAGGCCGGGCGCCCCGCGCCTCCCGGCCCGGTTTCCCTCCGGGGTGGCCCCGCGCCCGGGCGTTCATGATCAACTGCCGTACGGGACCGGCCCCAACGGGGCATCGCGCCCATTCGGGAGGTAACCGCGGCCGGGCTGCCGTCTCCGGGCCGATGATGAGAAAAGTTGCACCGGATGCGGCGGGTACTGGCCAGTGCGGCTGCCGATCTCTCGTAGAGTTTCCGCGTGGGATCACTGCGCAATCCGATCGGGCCGCTTCCCTCCTCCATCTACTGGCGGCGGAGGGCCGTTGCGCTGGCCACCGTCGTCCTGCTCGCCCTTCTGGTGGTGTGGGCCCTCAACTTGGGCCGGGGTGGCGGCGGGAGCGGCGACGAGGGCAAGGGGCCGCACGGACAGGGACCCGCGACGTCCATCACCCCCGGCCCCTCCGGCAGTGGCCCCGCGATCAGCGAAAAACCGGGCGGACGCGGGGAGTCGGGCAGCGGCGGCTCGGGCTCCGGCGGCTCCGGTTCGGCGGGTGGCGAGGACGACGCCTCCGGTGGCGGTGCCGGCTCCGGCGGCTCCGGTGGCGGGCCGATCGGCCAGGGCTCCGGCGCGAATGCCGTCGAGGCGGGCACCTCCCTCCCCAACTGTGTCGCCGACAAGGCCGAGTTGGTCCTGCGCAGCGTCAAGCACTCCTACCCGCCGGGCACCGAGCCGAAGTTCGAGCTGACGGTCAAGAACGCGGCCGGTACGGCCTGCAAGGTGGACCTCGGGAAGAAGGCCGCGGTGCTCACCATCACCGACAGCGCGGGCGACGACCGCGTGTGGGCCTCGAACGACTGCCCGTCGGGCACCGCGCCCGCGCTGCTGAAGGTGCCGGCCAAGGGTGCGGTACAGCGCACCGTCGTCTGGGACCGGCGGGCCAGCGGTCCGCAGTGTGCGACGCCGAGTTCGGCCATGGTGCCGTCCGGCACCTACCGGATCGAGGCCGAGGTCCCGGGGCTGGACCCGGCCCATACGTCATTCGTGCTGGCCAAGGGCTGACGGCCCGGACGGTCGCCGGCACGGGCGGGCCCGCCGGAATGATCCGGGAGCCCGCCCTCCGCTTGTTTCGCCCAGAGTGATTCCGCCGAGAGCGTGCAGCCCTGGCCCCGGCCACCGGCGTCCGGCACAGTCGCCTCATGAAGCTACTGATGCTGGGCGGTACGGAGTTCGTCGGCCGGGCGGTCACCGAGGCGGCGGTGGCGCGGGGGTGGCAGGTCACGGTCTTCCACCGCGGCAACCACGCACCGCCGGCGGGCGTGACGGCCCTGCACGGCGACCGCACGACCGCGGCCGGGCTCGCGGCCCTGGAGAACGGCAGCTGGGACGCCGTCGTCGACACCTGGAGCAAAGCCCCCTCGGCGGTGCGGGACACGGCGCGGCTGCTGGCCGGCCGCACCGGGCGCTATGCCTATGTCTCCACCCGCTCCGTGTACGCCCATCCGGCCCCGTGCGGGCTCGACGAGGACGGGCCGCTGGTCGCCGGATCCGCCGACGACACGACGTCCGACGACTACGCGACGGCCAAGCGGGGCGGTGAACTGGCCGCGACCGAGGCGTTCGGGGACCGGGCGCTGCTGGTCCGCGCGGGACTGATCCTCGGGCCGTACGAGAACCTCGGGCGGCTGCCGTGGTGGCTGGGCCGGATGGCCCGCGGCGGCCCGGTCCTCGCGCCGGGGCCGCGGGAGCTGGCGCTGCAGTACATCGACGCCCGCGATCTCGCCGAGTGGACCCTCGGCGCCCTGGAGTCCGGGCTCGGCGGGGCGTACAACCTGGTCAGCGAGGCCGGGCACGCCACGATGGGCGAGCTGTTGGAGAGCTGTGCGCGGGTCACCGGCGCGGACGCGGAACTGCGCTGGACCGCCCCCGAGGACATCCTCGCCGCCGGTATCGAGCCCTGGACCGAGCTGCCGGTCTGGCTGGCGCCCGGTCAACTGCGGGACGCGCTCTACGGCACCGACGTGTCCAGGGCCCTGGCGACCGGGCTGCGCTGCCGGCCCGTCGGCGAAACGGTCGCCGACACCTGGGCCTGGCTGCGGTCCCTCGGCGGCACCGCGCCCCAGCGCGCGGACCGGCCGCTGCTCGGCCTGGCTCCGGAGAAGGAGGCGGCGGTGCTGGGATAGCGGCGACGCGCTCCGGGCGGCCGGGGTCGGCGCAGGCTAGACGTACCGCTCCAGGATCGACGACTCGGCAAGGCGCGACAGGCCCTCGCGGACCGAGCGGGCGCGGGTCTCGCCGACGCCGTCCACGGTCTGGAGGTCGTCGACGCTGGCCGCGAGGAGCTTTTGCAGACCGCCGAAGTGGTCGACGAGGCGCTCGATGACCGTGCCGGGCAGCCGGGGCACCTTCGCCAGCAGGCGGAAGCCGCGCGGCGAGACCGCGGAGTCCAGCGTCTCGGGCGAGCCGCTGTAGCCCAGCGCGCGGGCCACGGTGGGGAGTTCGAGCAGCTCGGTGTGGCTGAGCGCGTCCAGCTCGGCGAGCGCCTCGGCGACCGTGCGCGAGCGCTTGGCGGTCGGCTCGGGGACATAGTCGCGCACGACCAGCTCCCGCTCCGGCTCCACGCCGGCGATCAGTTCCTCCAGCTGGAGGGCGAGCAGCCGGCCGTCGGTGCCGAGCTCGACGACGTACTCGGCGATCTCGGTGGCGATCCGGCGGACCATCTCCAGGCGCTGGGCGACCGCGGAGACATCGCGGACCGTGACCAAGTCCTCGATCTCCAGGGCGGAGAGGGTGCCGGCGACCTCGTCCAGCCGGAGCTTGTAGCGCTCCAGGGTGGCCAGCGCCTGGTTGGCACGGGAGAGGATCGCGGCCGATTCCTCCAGGACGCGGCGTTCGCCGTCCACGTAGAGGGCGATCAGGCGCATCGACTGGCTGACCGAGACGACCGGGAAACCGGCCTGGATCGAGACGCGCTGGGCGGTGCGGTGACGGGTGCCGGTCTCCTCCGTCGGGATGGAGGCGTCCGGGACCAGCTGCACACCGGCCCGCAGGATCTTGGTGATGTCCTTGTCGAGGACCAGCGCACCGTCGAGCTTGCACAGCTCACGCAGCCGCGTGGCGGTGAACTCGACGTCCAGCACGAATCCGCCGGTACACATGGATTCGACGGTCTTGTCGAAGCCCAGCACGATCAGTCCGCCCGTATTGCCGCGGAGGATGCGCTCCAGACCGTCGCGCAGGGCCCTGCCGGGCGCGACGGCGCTCAGCGTGGCGCGCATCAGGCTCTCGGTGCCGGAACTGCCACCGGCCCTGCCGGGAGTCGATGCCCGGTCGTTGGCTGCCACTGCACTCCTCCGTCGCAAGGTCTGTCGGTCCGCAGGCCGCCCGGCCGTGCTGTGGTTGACGTACCAGCGGAGCGTACGCGGCCGACTGGCAATTCTGCGGTGACGGGCGAGACCAGGGCAAAGTCTACCGGCGTGCGCCCTCTTCCTGTGGGGCCTCCCGGCGTACCCGCTTGGGCAGGACGCTCAGGGCCTCCCCGACATTGGCCACCTCCAGTACCCGCATGCCGTCGGGGATCTTGCCGGGGTCGCTGGGAACCAGGGCGTGGGTGAAGCCGAGCCGGGCCGCCTCGGACAGCCGGCGCTGGACGCCGGTGACCCTTCGGACCTCGCCCGCGAGGCCGACCTCGCCGATGGCGACGAGGTTCTTCGGCAGCGGGGTGTCACTGGCGGCGCTGGCCAGGGCGAGGGCCACGGCGAGGTCCGCGGCGGGCTCGGTCAGCTTCACCCCGCCCACCGTCGCGCTGTAGATGTCGCGCTTGCCCAGGGCGGTGATCCGGCCGCGCTGCTCCAGAACGGCGAGCATCATCGAGACCCGGGAGGTCTCCAGCCCGGAGGTCGTGCGCCGCGGGGAGGGGATCTGGGAGTCGACGGTCAGTGCCTGGACCTCGGCGACCAGCGGGCGGCGGCCCTCCAGCGTCACCGTCAGGCAGGTGCCGGGCACCGGCTCGGCGCGGCGGGTCAGGAACAGGCCCGAGGGGTCGGCGAGGCCGGTGATCCCTTCGTCGTGCAGCTCGAAGCAGCCGACCTCGTCGGTGGTGCCGTAGCGGTTCTTGACGCCGCGGACCAGGCGCAGCCGGGCGTGCCGGTCGCCCTCGAAGTGCAGGACGACATCGACGAGATGCTCCAGCAGGCGGGGGCCGGCGATGGCGCCGTCCTTGGTGACATGGCCCACCAGGAGGGTGGACATGCCGCGTTCCTTGGAGGCGCGGATCAGGGCGCCGGCCACCTCGCGGACCTGGGCCATGCCGCCGGGCGCCCCCTCGATCTCGGGGGAGGCGACGGTCTGCACCGAGTCCAGGACCAGCAGTGACGGCTTGACCGTGTCCAGATGACCGAGCACCGTCGACAGATCGGTTTCGGCCGCCAGATACAGATGGTCGTCGAGGGCGCCGATGCGGTCGGCGCGCAGCCGCACCTGGCTCGCGGACTCCTCGCCCGTGACATACAGCGTGCGGTGGGCCTCGGAGGCGGCCTTGGCGGCGACGTCCAGCAGCAGGGTGGACTTGCCGACGCCGGGTTCGCCGGCCAGCAGCACCACGGCGCCCGGCACCAGCCCGCCGCCCAGGACGCGGTCCAGCTCGTCCACGCCCGTGGAGCGGGCGGTGGCCTGCCGGCCGTCGACCTCGCCGATGGGCACGGCGGCCGTGGTGACCCGGCCGGGCGCGGTCGTGCGCACCGCCGGGGCGCCGCCGAACTCCTCGACCGTGCCCCATGCCTGGCACTCGGGGCAGCGGCCGAGCCACTTCGCGGTGGTCCAGCCGCATTCGGTGCAGCGGTAGGAGGGACGCTCCTTGCCCGACGATTTACGCGTTGCCATGGGGTCACCGTAACGGCGGGGTCCGACAGTGCGTTCCCGAGAGTGCGGGGAGGACCCGGGCAGCCGGGCAGCCGTGACCGGGGAGCCGCCGGTGGCACCGGAGAGTGGTCTGCGCGCAGTGCGCCAGCCGCGGAATGGCTGATTCGTGTCCTCTTTTGAGGGATCTGGTCACCCGTAAGGGTTAAAAGTGGCCAACGCGAGCAAGCCTGGCTGCATCATCCGCCTACCGTCGCCGGGGTGATGAGCAGGCCCGAGCACCCCACGCACTCCACCGGCGCACACCGGTCGCGCGGCGACGCGCAGCGCCGGAGCCGGCCGCAGTCCGACCGGCGGCCCGACCCGGACACCCCGGACGCGCCGCGCTCCGCGGACACCCACGATGGCTACGAGCCCTTCCTGGACGGGCTGTTCACCTACTGCCTCTCCGTGCTGTGCGCACACGACGCGGCGATCGCGGTGCTCGGCGAGGTGCTCGCGCTCGCCGACCGGCACCACCACCGGCGCCCCGCCGACCCCGCGCTGCACCGCTCCTGGCTCTACGCCCTGGCCCGCTGGTCCTGTCTGTGCCGGCTCGCCGAGCGGACCGGGCCCGGAGGCCGCAATCCGGACACCAAGCGGCGCGACACCGCGACGCCGGACGCCGAGGCCGCCCGCGACGCCGAGCTGCGGCAGCGTGAACTCGCCGCGCTGGCCTGGCCGGAGGCCGCCGGCACCACCCCCGAGCAGCGGGAGGCGCTGGAGCTCTCGGTGCGCCATCAGCTCTCGGCCGACGAGGTCGCCGCGGTGCTCGGGGCCGACCCGGTCGCCACCCGCGCGCTGCTGGCCGCCGCGTCCTGCGAGGTCGAACGGACCCGCGCGGCGCTGGCCGTCGTGGAGTCCGGCCGCTGCCGTGAGGTCGCGCAGCTGGCGGGCGACACCCAGGTGCTGCTGGGCCCGGCGCTCAGCCGGGAGCTGGTGCGCCATGTCGACCACTGCACGGTGTGCCGGCGCACCGCCGAGCGGGCCACCGCCCCCGGCGCCTGGCCCGGTACCGCGCCGGTGGACCGGGGCGCGCTGCCACTGGTCCCCGCGCCCCGCGAGGCCGTCCTCGGTGCGCTGGCGGCGGCCCGGCGCGCCAAGTCGGGCCGGGCGAAGGGGATGCCCGGTGCGGGACGCGGCGGCCGGGCAGGTGGGGCAAACGGTTCTCCTCGCTATGACCGCAGCGGATTCCCCGTCGGCCCCCCGACGGACCGGGTGGCCCGCCGGCGCCGGCTGCGCAGCCGGGCGCTGACCACCACCGTGGTCGCCACCGTCGTCGCGGCGCCCGTACTGGCCCTGTGGGCGGCGTACCACAGCACACCGGCCACCGGCGAGGCGGCGGACGACTCGCCCGCGGTGACGGCCAGCGAATCCCACACCGGGGAGCGGATGGGCGGCCGCCCGTACGAGAACGCCGGCAACGCCCGGACGACGCCCGGACCCGGCTTCACCACCGGCGACGGCTCGCACGATGTCTCCGTCGAGGTGATCAGCGCGAGCGCCGGCCCGGGGCGGACGGGCGGGCCGGACGGCCGGCCGGAGTCGGCGGGCCGGCTGACGGTCGCCGCGCAGCCGAGCGGCCGCACCACGGTGATCACGCTCAGCGCCTCGGGCGCCCACCCCGTGCGCTGGCACGCCGCCGCGGGCGCGGCCTGGCTGCAGATGAGTCATACGGCGGGCTCGCTGCGGCCGGGGCAGTCCACCACGATCACGGTCTACATCGACCACGACCGGGAGCCCGTGGGCCACTGGCGGGCCCGGATCGCCATCGAACCCGGCAACACCGCCGTCACGATGGAGGGCTACGGCGCGACCGGTCCCGCTCCGGGCCCGCAGCGTCCGACGCCCGCGCACCCCAGGCCGCGGCCGACCCGGCCGTCCGCGACACCGACACCCACGCCGACCCCGCCGGCTCCGACGCCCACCGCCACGTCCGGGACGCCGACACCCACGCCGACCAGGCCCGCACCGGGCTCCACGCCCTCCAGCACCACCCGCCCCGCCCGCTGAGCGCACACCGGGGCCCGCCGGATCCCGCGGCGGCCCCGGCGCGCGCTCACTCCTGCCGCTGCGGCGCCGGGTCCGCCGGATGGGGCGCCATCGGCAGCGTCGCCGCCAGCCGCTCCTCGCACAGCTCGACGAGCTTGGCGTAGCCCTTCTTGCCCATCAGCTCGGTCAGCTCCGGCTTGTACGAGACGTACACCGGGTCGCCCGCGCCGTGCGCCGAGGTCGCCGACGTGCACCACCAGTGCAGGTCGTGGCCGCCGGGGCCCCAGCCGCGCCGGTCGTACTCCCCGATCGTCACCTGGAGGATCTGGGTGTCGTCGGGCCGGTCGATCCAGTCGTAGGTACGCCGCACCGGCAGCTGCCAGCAGACGTCCGGCTTGGTCTCCAGGGGCTCGCGGCCCTCGCGCAGCGCGAGGATGTGCAGCGAGCAGCCCGCGCCGGCCGCGAAGCCGGGGCGGTTCTGGAAGATGCAGGAGCCCTGCCAGCGCCGGGTCTGCCGGTCGCCGTCCTCGTCCTCCTCGGTCCAGCCGGTCGTGGTGCCCACGTCGTGGTGCTGCCACAGGTCGGGCGTGAGCCGTGCCACATGCTGCGCGACCCGCTCCTCGTCCTCCTCGTCCGAGAAGTGCGCCCCGAGCGTGCAGCAGCCGTCGTCCGCCCGGCCGGCCTGGATGCCCTGGCAGCCGCTGCCGAAGATGCAGGTCCAGCGGGAGGTCAGCCAGGTCAGGTCGCAGCGGAAGATTTGCTCGTCGTCGGCCGGGTCGGGGAAGGTGACCCAGGCGCGGGCGAAGTCGAGGCCGACCTCGTCGGCCCCGGCCCCGCCCGGGGACCGCGCCTCCTGGGCCGCCTGAGCGCGCCGCTTATCTTCCTTCTTCAGCGCTTTTTCGTGCTTCGCCTTTTTCGTCTTAGCCACGACTCCAGCGTAAGGCGAGCGGCGGCGGGCACCGCGCCGACAGGAGTGTCCGCCGCGCGCAGTAGGTTTCCCCGTATGAGACTCGGTGTCCTCGATGTGGGTTCGAATACGGTCCATCTCCTGGTGGTGGACGCACACCCGGGCGCGCGCCCGCTGCCCGCCTATTCGCACAAGGCGGAGCTGCGCCTTGCCGAACTCCTCGACGAGCGCGGCGCGATAAGCGAGGACGGGGTGGAGCGGCTGGTGGCCACCGTGCAGGAGGCGCTGCAGGTCGCCGAGGACAAGGGCGTCGAGAGCGTGCTGCCGTTCGCCACCTCCGCCGTCCGCGAGGCCACCAACGGCGAAGAGGTGCTGCGCCGGGTCGGCGCGGAGACCGAGGTCGAGCTCCAGGTGCTCTCCGGCGAGGACGAGGCGCGGCTCACCTTCCTCGCCGCCCGCCGCTGGCTGGGCTGGTCCGCGGGCCGGCTGCTGGTGCTGGACATCGGCGGCGGCTCGCTGGAGATCGCCTATGGCCTCGACGAGGACCCGGACGCGGCGGTGTCGCTGCCGCTGGGCGCCGGCCGGCTGACCGCGGGCGATCTGCCCGGCGATCCGCCGGACGCCGAGGACGTCCGCACGCTGCGCCGCCGGGTGCGCGCCGAGATCGCCAAGGTGGTGAGCGAATTCACCCGCTACGGCACACCCGACCGTGTCGTCGGCACGTCCAAGACCTTCCGGCAGCTGGCCCGGATCGCGGGCGCCGCGCGCTCGGCGGAGGGGCTGTACGTCCAGCGGGAACTCACCCGTAAGAAGCTGGAGGAGTGGGTGCCGCGGCTGGCCGCGATGCCCGCGCAGGAACGCAGCACGCTGCCCGGTGTGTCCGACGGGCGCTCGCGGCAGCTGCTGGCCGGGGCGCTGGTGGCCGAGGCGGCGATGGACCTGTTCGGGGTCGAGACGCTGGAGATCTGCCCGTGGGCGCTGCGCGAGGGGGTCATCCTGCGGCGGCTGGACCACCTGCCGTAGGGCGTGTCTTCCGGATCGCCCCGGGGCCGCGGCCCGCACGTCCCCGGCGGCGGGCCACGGCCGTCCGGACCTCGTGCCCCGTGCACAGCACCGGCCCGTACGCTGTCCCTCGTGACAGAGCCAGTGGTGCGCATCCCGGATGCGAAGGTCGCGCTGTCCACGGCCTCGGTGTATCCGGAGTCGACGGCGACGGCCTTCGAGATCGCCGCACGCCTCGGCTACGACGGCGTCGAGGTCATGGTGTGGACCGACCCGGTCAGCCAGGACATCGACGCGCTGCGCCGGCTCTCGGACTACCACGGCGTGCCGGTGCTGGCCGTGCACGCACCGTGTCTGCTGATCACCCAGCGGGTGTGGTCCACCGATCCGTGGGTCAAGCTCCAGCGGGCCCGCAGCGCCGCGGAGAAGCTGGGTGCCTCGACGGTGGTCGTGCACCCGCCGTTCCGCTGGCAGCGCAGCTATGCGCGGGAGTTCGTCCGCGGGGTGTGGCGGATGGAGCACGAGACGGATGTGAAGTTCGCCGTCGAGAACATGTACCCGTGGCGCTACCGGGACCGCGAGATGCTGGCGTACGCCCCGGACTGGGACCCCACCAACGACGACTACCGGCACTTCACGGTCGACCTCTCGCACACCGCCACCGCCCGCAACGACGCGGTGGAGATGATGCAGCGGATGGGCGACCGGCTGGCGCATGTGCATCTGGCCGACGGCAACGGCTCCGCCAAGGACGAACATCTGGTGCCGGGCCGCGGCAGCCAGCCCTGTGCCCAGGTGCTGGAGCGGCTGGCGGCCACCGGGTTCGACGGCCATGTGGTCGTCGAGGTCAACACCCGCCGGGCGATGTCCGCCGCCGAACGCGAGGCGGACCTGGCCGAGGCGCTGGCCTTCACCCGCCTCCACCTCGCCTCGCCGACCTGGGTCCCGGGCTCGTGAGCGGCGGCGCCGACGGGCCGGACGACGCGTCCCCGGAGCCCGGTACGCCGCCTCCGCCGGCCCGCCGCCGGGGCCGTCCCGCCCGGGCCGCCGCCGAGGCCGGTCCCGGCGCCCGGGAACGGATCCTGGCCGCGGCCCGTACGGAGTTCGCCGAGCGCGGCTACGACAAGACCTCGATGCGCCGGATCGCCAAGGCGGCCGAGGTGGACTCCGCGCTGGTGCACCACTACTTCGGCACCAAGGAACAGGTCTTCGCGGCCGCCATCGAGCTGACCTTCGCCCCCGCGCTGACCATGCCCGACGCCCTCGCGGGCGGCGGTGCGGACGTGGGTGAGCGGATGGCCCGCTTCATGTTCGGCATCTGGGAGAACCCGGTCAGCCGGCAGCCGCTGCTGGCGATCATGCGTTCCGCGCTGACCAACGACACCGCGGCGGCCGTGCTGCGCGGGCTGATCGAACGCCGGATGCTCCAGCGGGTGGCCGGCGAACTCGACGTGCCCGACCCGGAGTTCCGGGCGCAGCTGGCCGCCGGTCACCTCATCGGGATCGCGATGCTGCGCTATGTGATCAAGATGGACCCGGTCGCCTCCGCGGACACGGAGGAGATCATCGCGATGGTCGCCCCCGCCCTCCAGCGGTACCTGACGCAGTCGTGATCCAGCCTTGACGCCCGCGTTCTGACCCTGCCCTGACAAGCCCCGCGCGCGCCGGTCCGCGGCCTCCGGTACGCCCGTGACCTGCGCGAACGCCCGCCGCCCCGGTGTCCGCACTCCGGGCAGCCGTCTCACATCCCGGAGTGGCTGTCCAGATCTTGGATCAGGGGCGTAACCTCGACTGGAGCCTATATATGACGCCACCCGGTACGTGGCACGGGTCAGTACCGGCGCAGGCGGTCATACGGACGTAATCCCGAGGGAGTGACCATCGTGCCCGAGCTGAGGTCCCGCACCGTTACCCATGGCCGCAACATGGCCGGCGCCCGAGCCCTTATGCAGGCATCCGGGGTAGCGCGCGAGGACTTCGGCAAGCCGATCGTCGCGGTCGCCAACAGCTTCACCGAGTTCGTGCCCGGCCACACCCACCTCCAGCCGGTCGGCCGGATCGTCTCCGAGGCGATCCACGCGGCGGGCGGCATCGCGCGCGAGTTCAACACCATCGCGGTCGACGACGGCATCGCCATGGGCCACGGCGGCATGCTCTACAGCCTGCCCTCGCGCGACCTGATCGCCGACTCCGTCGAGTACATGGTCGAGGCGCACTGCGCGGACGCGCTGATCTGCATCTCCAACTGCGACAAGATCACCCCGGGCATGCTGATGGCCGCGATGCGGCTCAACATCCCGACCGTCTTCGTCTCCGGCGGCCCGATGGAGTCCGGCAAGGCGACGCTGGTCGACGGCACCGTCCGCACCCTCGACCTGGTCGACGCGATCTCGGACGCCGTCAACGACAAGATCTCGGACGAGGACATCCTCCGCATCGAGGAGAACGCCTGCCCGACCTGCGGCTCCTGTTCCGGCATGTTCACCGCCAACTCGATGAACTGCCTGACCGAGGCGATCGGCCTCTCGCTGCCCGGCAACGGCTCCGTGCTCGCCACCCACACCGCCCGCAGGGCGCTGTACGAGAACGCCGGCCGGACCGTCGTCGAGATCACCAAGCGCCACTACGAGCAGGACGACCACACCGTCCTGCCGCGCAACATCGGCACCCGCGCCTCCTTCGAGAACGCCATGGCCCTGGACATCGCCATGGGCGGCTCGACGAACACGATCCTGCATCTGCTCGCCGCGGCCCAGGAAGCCGGCCTCAGCTTCGACCTGGACGACATCAACGCGGTCTCGCGCCGGGTGCCCTGCCTGGCGAAGGTCGCGCCGAACGTCGCGCCGGGCGGCACGTACTACATGGAGGACGTGCACCGGGCCGGCGGCATCCCCGCCATCCTCGGCGAGCTCTACCGCGCCGGGATGCTCAACGAGGACGTGCACACCGTGCACAGTTCCTCCATCGACGAGTGGCTCAAGACCTGGGACGTGCGCGGCGGTTCGCCGTCCGACGAGGCCGTCGAGCTGTGGCACGCGGCCCCCGGCTGCAAGCGCTCGGCGACCGCCTTCTCCCAGTCCGAGCGCTGGGACACCCTCGATGTCGACGCCGAGGGCGGCTGCATCCGCGACCTGGCGCACGCCTACTCCGTCGACGGCGGTCTGGCGGTCCTCAAGGGCAATCTGGCCGAGGACGGCTGCGTGGTGAAGACCGCCGGCGTCGACGAGTCCATCTGGACCTTCGAGGGCCCGGCCGTGGTCTGCGAGTCGCAGGAGGAGGCCGTCGACAAGATCCTCAAGAAGCAGATCAAGGAGGGCGACGTCGTCGTCATCCGCTACGAGGGCCCCAAGGGCGGCCCCGGTATGCAGGAGATGCTCTACCCGACGTCCTTCCTCAAGGGCCGCGGCCTGGGCAAGGCCTGCGCCCTGGTCACCGACGGCCGCTTCTCCGGCGGCACGTCCGGCCTGTCCATCGGCCACGCCTCTCCCGAGGCGGCATCCGGCGGCACCATCGCCCTCGTCGAGGACGGCGACCGCATCAAGATCGACATCCCGAACCGCACCATCGAACTCCTCGTCGGCGACGTGGAGTTGGAGTCCCGCCGGCTGGCCCTGGAAGGCGTCTACGCCCCCAAGCACCGCGAACGCAAGGTCTCGCAGGCCCTGCGCGCCTACGCGGCCATGGCCACCAGCGCCGACAAGGGCGCGGTCCGCGACGTGAGCAAGCTGGGCTGAGGCCCCGCACGCACGAAGCAGTGAGAAGGCTCCCGTCATCCGGCGGGGGCCTTCTCACTGTGTGCCACGGCGGCCCGTGCGTGTCTCAGAACTTCTGCTGGGTGGCCCCGGGGGGCAGGAAGCAGGGGGTGCTGACGGACAGGCGGAGGGTGTTGGGGGGCTTCACGGTGTCGGCAATGAGATCAAAGTTCTCTCCGGCATGGTGACCGTAGAGAATGGCCCGCGGGTGCTCTTCGTAGTCGGTGACCTTGACTCCCGCATGCTTCTCAAGCGCCATCCGGAGTTTGCGGAGGGTCGAAGCGTGATCTTCCCGTGGAAGGTTGGCGTACACGGTATACGTCAGGGTGTACCGGCCATCGTCCGCCACCTCATCATTTTGGCCGACGCAGTCCTCGAAGTGCGTGAAGGGGCCGAATTTACTGCCTATCTTGACTTCCGCATAGTGGGCCATGGTCGAGGTGTATTGCTTCGCCCAAGTCAATGATTGCTCACGGCTTTTACGCGGCAGCGCCTTGTTGGGGTCGTTGGATTGCTGAGACATGCAGGCTCCGGTGAGCAAGATGACTGAGGTGGCCAATGCGATCAGGCGGGTTCGCCTAAAGGGTTTGATCGTCACCTCAGAGTGAATTTTCTCCAAGGGTTGGTCCTCACATATCGACGGGGGTGGGTGGTGCCTTCTTCGGCTCAAAACCTGCAATGATTGCCCCCTGATTGGCGAGACTCTTGCTGTGGTCGTCCCAGTAGCCGCTGTGCCCATGGGTATCGGTCACGAACCGGGTGCCGCCGAAGGCCTGTGTGTTCGGGTCGGGGCCAAGCGTCAAGTCCTGTGCTTGACTGATGGGGTCGTCGTCGGCGATTCCCGTGTAGAAGTGGTGGGGATCGACGTGGAGGTCGGATGCGCTGCCGACTGTCATACCCGGACTGCCGACGACGGAAATACTGTCGGCGTCGAGCCCGTTGCCACCGGCATCCGCGTCGCCCACAACCGAGGCACCATAGCTGTGCCCCAGCACGGTCATGTGCGCACGATCCGCCCCCTCATGTGAGGCGCGCAGGCCGTGGGTGAAATTCCGCAAATCCGGTGCGGCATCGTCAGCCCGGCCGGTGCCGGCCACGGCGAGATTCGGTGCATCGGTGCTGGGAATTTCAGGAGCGTCGTAACCGAGCCAGTAGACCATCGAGGTGTTCGCCGATGGATCGGCATCGCCAGCGGCTCGCTGCAGTTTCTCGATCCGTGACAGCTGGCCCCCGGTCGAGTCCATCGTCGTGGCCGTGCCGGGCACCTGCACCCCGACATTGTCAGCGGTGTCCGGGTTTCCCATGGCGATGACGGCTTTACCGTCGTCGAAGTCATCGAAGTCGAGAAGGTAGAGCTTCTTGTTGCCCGTTGCGCCGTCACGCTTGTCGAGTTCCGCCTTCAGAACCTCAAGGTTGTGACGGTCCTCCGGGATACCGGGGATGGCCTGGTCGCTGCCGCTGACGAAGTTGAGTTCCTGATCGAGTGCGAGCCGGTTCGCATCGTCGCGGACGGTGCTCGGCAGGCCGTTCGCCTTGCCGATCCGCTCCGGGTACATGGTGGCGTACTCCTGGCGAGACGCGTCGTCGAGGCCCTTCCACCAAGCGGCGGCGTCCTTGGGGTCCTTGGGGATCTGCGGCCCGTTGACGCCCAGGTCCTTCATGGCTTGTTGGCTGTCGCCCGCGGACTCGGCGGCCATGTGCTTGTTGGTGCGGTCCATGATCTCGCCACGCAGTTCCCCCAGTGCGTGATGACCGTCGTCGCTGGCCTTCCTCGCATCCTTGACCGCGGTGTCGATCTCCTCCTGGAAGTGCTTCATCCGTTCCAGCTTGTTCTGCGCTTCCCCCGGCGACTCGCCCACTTCGCAGGAAGCCTCTCCGACGGCCCCGGAGTCGTCGATGACGAATCCCTCGGATTCCGCGCTCCGCACCGCGTTGCGTAAGTCCGTCTGTGCCTGCTCCATACGAAACCGAACCGTGTCGATCGCCTTCGAGATGGTCATCGACTCGGTGCGGACCACATTGATGCGCATCTCGATGTCCTCAAGAAACGTCAGCGCGGCCTTGGCGTCGTCCCCTTGCCAGGATGCATGCAGCGGACCGGTCACCTTCGTACGGTGCTGGTCGAATGCGCTGTCCATCTCCCGCGATACCCGCTGCCAGGAGTCGGCGGCAGCCGTCATGTCCGCGAAGTCCTGCTTCAGCAGACGTGCGTAGTCGGAAGCCATCACTTATCCAAAGGGGTTGTCGTCGGTGTGCCGCGGTGTGGCTCCACGGCCGGGCTCCGTGAGCGCCTCGCCCGGGTCGTACACGGGCATGGCCGGCCTGGCGCGCATCATGTCGTCCGTGCTGGGCGACGGCGTACCGGGTGGCGGCGGCTGGTACTCGCCGACGGCATCCCGGACCTGGTCGTTGCCACGGTCACCCGGGTGCGGCAGCCCGGCGTACACCGTGGAGCCGGGCCCGCTTCCCGAGGCGGGGGCCGACATGATCACACCCACCTTGTCCCCGTTGAAGTCCTCGAAGTCCTGGTCAACCATGTCCTCGTTCCAGTCATGGTTGTCGGCGGTGTCGCGGAGGTTGGCGGCGCCTTGCAGCAGGCGCTTGTGCAGGCCGTCGAGAGCGGGCTGCCAGGTCTCACTCACCATGTGCAGGGCCGCGGCGACGGACCACCCCTTGGCGGAATCCGCAGCGGTACCGGTCTCGCTGACGGCCTTGTCGCTGGGTTTCTTGATGTCTTCGGCGATGCTGCCCTGGGCGTGCGCGGATGCGCGTAATTCGCCGGGCTGAACCGACATCGTGCTGGACACTTAGAGCCCCTTCCCCGTAACTCTGTGCGAAGGGGAACGCTATCAAGCGAGCCGTCGCGGGGCCGGTAGAGCTACGACTTCGGCTCGTGTGTGGGGCGGGCGCGCCCTCGTCGGCAGCCTGCCGTGACGTCGAATCCCTTACGGTGCGCCCTGCTTCACGGCCGTGACGAAGGACGTCCAGGCCGTCGCCTCGAAGGTGAGGGTGGGGCCTTGGGGGGTCCTTGCTGTCGCGGACGGGGACGAGGGCGGGGAGGTTGTCGGCTACCTCGATGCAGGCGCCGCCGTCCGGGTTGCTGTGGGTGCTCTTGCGCCAGGTGGCGGTGGTCAGGTCGATGGATCGCATGGCGCTTCCTCCTCGTGGGCGCTCAATGGGGCCTGTCGTTGAGCGAGTTCAGCAGGGAGGGTGCGGCGAGGGAAGGTCGTGCTCGGACAACGGCCCCCGTCGCGGGCGAGCGACGGGGGCCGGTCTGTGGGGCGGTCCTTCAGGGGCCGGGGGTGCGTTAGGCGCTGGGGAGCCGCCCACTCTTCACGGCGGCGACGAAGGACGACCAGGCGGGCGCCTTGAAGAGGAGGGCGGGGCCTTGGGGGTCCTTGCTGTCGCGGACGGGGGTGGCGGCGGGGAAGTCGTCGGAGATCTCGATGCACTCTCCGCCGTCCTGGTTGCTGTAGGTGCTCTTGCGCCAGGTCACGGTGCTCAGATCGATGGATCGCATGGCACTTCCTCCAACATCTGCTTGACGAACTTCCGTGACTCGACCGGGGAAAGGGCTAGGTCACGGACCAGATCGTAGCTGAGCTGAAGTCGTTCGGTTGCTGCCGCTTCCTGGACAAGTTCGCCCGAATAACCGGTCTCCACCCATGCCACAGTGCGACCGTCAGGAAGCCGTAGAAACATGGTGTGGGTGTTCGTCAGGGCGTGGAGACCGGCTTCCTGCCTGACGACCTGAATCATGACGTTTCGTCGTTCTCCCATGTCCAGCAAGTGCTCCAGCTGCTTCTGCCACTCATTGGCATCCTCCAAGGGTGTGCGCAACACAGCCTCGGACAGGATGGCGCGGAATCGAGGTGCGTCATCGCCATCCAGCAACTCGCGGCGTCCTATCCGCGCCTCCACCTGCCGCGTCAGCTCTTCTCCCATGATGCCGCCCGCCGAGAGCAACGCGTGTGCGTAGCCTTCCGTCTGGAGCAGGCCAGGGAGGACGCTCACCGCATAGTGCCAAAGACTCACCGCCTCAGCTTCCAAGGCCATGTACCGCCGGTACCGCTCCTTGAACTGCGCAGGATCCCCCGCCGCCAGTTCCCACAGCGTCAGCAGCAGGTCCGGCAGGCCGTAGTAATGGTCCAGCGCCTGTGCGACCTCGGGGCTGCCGATCGTCTGGCCGCTCTCCATCTTGCCGAAGAGGGACCAGTCCCAGCCCAGGGCGTCGCCGAGCTGCCGCAGGGTGTCGCCCTTCTTGGCGCGCAGTAATCGCAGCTCGTCGGCGAACCGTTGGCGCGGCTCCTGGCTCCGGCCGGTGATTGCTCGTCGCGGCGGCATGGTGACCTCCTCCGTGGAAGGTGTGGAACTAGCGGTGTGGGGTGGTGAAATACGGCCCGCAAGCGGCATTCGCGCCTTTTCCGGGTCCATCCTCGTAACGGCCGGAACACACACGGTAGTGGCGCTCCGGGGGTATCGGACAGGGAAAACGGCAGACGGGAGCGGTACGGATGACGACGGAACGACGGGCGGTGGCCGACGCGAGGAACGAGGCCGAGGCGGCCTGCGGCGAGCTGGCCGCCGTGCTCAAGCAGACCGGCATCGTGCTGCCGTCGCTGGCCGTCGACCCGGTGACGTTCGGCTATGAACCGCCGCGCGTGCTGGTCGAGTTGGGGCGCTGCAACGTGGAGACGACCCGCAAGCTCATCGCGGTGCTCCAGAGGGCGATCCGGTGAGCGAGGGCGCCCCGTACGTCTCGCCGGCCTGCCATGTCGGCAGGCATCCCGGATGCACCAAGGGCAGCCCCGGGCCCGAGACCGCCGCGGCCGTCCCCGGGGTGCGGCGCGAGTGCTGCGTGTGTCGCTGTCATGCGGTGGGCGGCGGCGGGCCCGGCCGTCACCAGCCCGCCGGGTCCCCGGACGCCGCCGAGAAGATGCTGCCGTCCGGCGCCGCCGCGTAGACGCGGCCGTGCCGGGCGTCCACCAACGGGGCCGGCAGCGCTTCCACGAACCCGTTGTGGCGGCCGTTCATCCGGGGCGGCGTCTGGCCCAGCAGCTCGCCGGAGCGGGTGTCGACCGCGAGCAGCCGTCCGTCCGCCGCGGTGAAATACAGCCGGCCGCCGCTCACCACCGGTGCCGAACCCCGGCTGACGGAGGTCTCGGTGTCCCAGGTCCGTGCGCCGACGGACTGCAGCGCACCGCCCTCGGCCAGCAGGTACACCGATTCGCCGCGCACGACGGCCAGGGCCCCGTCCAGCGGTGCGGTGAGCTTGAGGCGCCGGGTGTGCCCGGTGGCCGGGTCGTAACGGAGGACGGCGGTGGTGCGGTAGGACAACGTCGGGTCGGTGACGGTCAGATAGAGCGCCCCGGACGTACCGGGCCCGGCCACGGCGAGCAGCCCGGGGAGCCGGTGTGACCAGCGGACCCTGCCGTGGGCCGGGTCGATGGCGGTGACCTGGGTGCCGGTGCCGTCGGGGGTGTTCTCGGCCGCGTAGGCGGTGTGCGGGTCGCCGAACGCGGTGAAGGCGGGCAGGGCGTGGCCCGTGAAGCGCTGGTGCCAGAGCTGCCGGTGGGTCGCGCTGTCCAGCGCGGTGACGGTGCCGTCCGCCGCCGTCAGCAGCACCTGGTCCCCGACGATCCGGGCCCCGCCCTCGTACCCGGAGATGTCCTTGGTCCAGCGGGTGGCGCCCTTGCCGTCGGCCGACGGGTCCAGCGCCGTCAGTCGCTCGGCGTCGGCGGAGAAGACGTACAGCAGTCCGCCGGAGAGCGCCGGCGGGGTGGGTGAGGCGGCGTTCTTGAGGGAGTTCTTGCCGGTGGCGGCGTCGTCCTTGCGCCGCCATGCGACCTGGCCGGTGCCCGGGGCGAGCCGGGCGGCGAGCACGCCGGGCTGGCCGCAGAAGACGGCGCCCGAGCCGGTGGTGCAGAACGGCAGCTCGGCGGCGTGGCCCCGGGGGCGCTTGACGAGCGTGGTGTGCCACGGGCGGAAGTCGGCTTGGTCGGCGTACGACGGCCGGGTCTGCAGCGCGGGGTCCTGGCTGTCGCCCGCCGAGGCCAGCGCCCGGATGCCGGTGAAGGTGCCGGCGCCGGTGACGACCAGGGCGAGGGCGGCCCACAGCGGCCAGCGGCGGGTGCGGGCGGTGCGGGGGCGTGCGGTGCGGCGAGGGCCGGCGGGGTTGTCGGGGGCGGCGGCGCGGACGTGCGTCGTCTCGGGGCGTGGGGAGGCAGCCGCGGCCCGTTCCGCCGGCGTGGGCGGCCGTGCGTCCGCCGGTGCGTGCGTGCGCAGCAGCTCCATCAGCGCGTCCGGTGTCGGGCGGTCCGCGGGGTCCTTCGCCAGGCAGCCCTCGATCAGTGGCGCCAACTCCTCGGGCACGCCCGCCAGATCGGCCTCGTCGTGGACCACCTGGTAGGCGACGATGTACGGGCTCTCCGAGTCGAACGGCCCCCGCCCGGTCGCGGCGTGCACCAGCACCGAGCCCAGCGCGAAGACATCCGCGGCGGGCCCCACCTCGCGCGGGCGCTGGAACTGCTCCGGCGCCATGAACGGCGGCGTACCGATCAATTTGCCGGTCTCGGTGCGCATTTCACTGTCGGACGGGCGCGAGATTCCGAAGTCGATGACTTTGGGACCGTCCGCGGCCAGCAGCACATTTCCCGGCTTGAGATCGCGGTGCACCACTCCGGCGCGGTGGATGTCGCGCAGCGCCTCGGCGAGTCCGGCGGCCAGCTGCCGCACCTCGCCGGGCACCATCGGGCCACTCCGCTTCACCTGGTCCGAGAGCGTCGGACCGGGAATGTGAAGGGTCGCCATCCACGGTCGCTCGGCGTCCGGATCGGCATCGACGACGGGCGCCGTGAAGGCCCCGCTGACCCGCCGCGCGGCTGCCACCTCCTGCCGGAACCGCCCGCGGAACTCCGGGTCCTGGGCGAATTCGGCATGGATGACCTTGACCGCCAGGGTCAGTCCGGACGTGGAGCGCGCCAGATGCACCACGCCCATTCCGCCGGAGCCCAGGCGGGCTTCCAGACGGTATTGCCCGGCGTATTCCGGATGCTCCGCTTCCGGGCCCGGCCCGGAATCGCGCAGCGCTGGCATGGATCCACCCCCGTGTCATTCCCCTTGCCATGCGGTCGCAGGTGCGACGCGCGGAGCTTAGTCGATAGCGCGTGCGAGTTGAACGAGGCTTGCTAGCGTGCGCGTTGCGCCACCGAGGCGCACAGCCCCGGCGAACTGTCACCGTGAACCGTGACGGTGAACCGCCGGGCGAGCTGTCACGGCGGGCTTCGCCGCCGCGGCACAAGAGATCAGCATCCAACGGGGGAATGAGAGATGACCACACAGGATCAGCAGAGCGCACGGGAGCCGGCCGACGAGCAGGCGCTCGCCGCGGCGGGCGGCCTCGACTTCCCGCTCGCGCCGGGCTACCGCGTCAAGGTCCGCCAGGGCCCGAGCACCGACGCACTCGTCGTCCGCACACTGGCCGAGGGCGCCCGGGTGCAGATCCGCTGCCAGCGGCACGGTCAGCGGGTGAGCGGCCCGTACGGCACCTCGGACATCTGGGACAACGTCGCGCCCGGCCAGTACATCTCCGACACGTACGTCCACACGGGCAGCAGCGGCATGGTCGCCCCGCTCTGCACGTCCTGACCCGGTCCGCCGCGCCCCGGGCCGCATGCCCGCAGGCCGGTCCGCCGCGCCCGCAGGCCCCTGCGCCGCGCCCCACCGGGGATAATCGGGCCATGAGCGAGCAGCAGAGACCCACCGCGGATCCGGGGCAGGGCGACGGCCGGGAGTCCGGCGAGGCGGAGCGCGGCGGCCCGGAGCCGGAGCGGATCCGGTTCTTCGGCACCACCTGGGTCCGGCACGACGGTGGCTACGGCCTGCGCCGGGCCGGGGTCGCGGTGGGCTCGTTCGCGCTGATCGCGGCCGGTGGGGCGGTGCTGCGCCTCGCGTTCCAGGGCTTGGAGACGGCAGCCGTGGGCTCGTTCGTCGGCACGCTCGTCGTCGTCGGCATCGCCGTGTGCAGCGCCCTGGCCTTCCGCCAGACCTGGGCGGGCTTCACCGGCGGCCCCGGCCCGTCCGCACTGCGCGCGGCCGACAGTTCCGGTCAGGGCCTGATGCTCATCGGTTTCCTCGGCTCGCTGCTCGCCTACTTCTGCCGCAGTCTCGTCGAGGCTCCCGGGGAGACGCGGTACCGCGTCGAGTACGAAGCGGCGCGCGAGCGGTTCGAGCGCCGCCGCGGCGCCCGTACCGGCAACCCGGCCGCCCGCAAGCCCGGGGCCAAGAAGCGCCGTTGAGCGAGCGCCGCCGCGGCCCGCGGGGCGGGTGGCTCAGCCCTGCGCGTCCTTGTCGTCGCCGCCCCCGGTCTCCTCGCCGTCCCTCGCGTACCGGGCGGCCATCGTGTGGAACACCTCCCGCGGCTCCCAGTGCGTCTCGTCGAGCATCCGCACCACCCCGTACGAGGTGAGGTCCGCACCCTTGAGTGTCTTGAAGCCCGCGAAGGTGAACCACAGCGCGGTGTCCACGCCCTCCTCCTCGAAGATGTCCAGCAGCTCGGTGAGGTAGCGCACCTGCTCGCTCTCGTCCGGCACCGCCCCCGCCGGCGGCTGCCAGGCCAGCCCGCCCCGCTCGCCCGCGCCGCGGTAGGCGCAGGTGCCGAACTCGGTCACCGCGACCGGCTTGCCGTGGCCGCGGTGCGCGCGCAGCTCGTCGCGGAACGTCGTGGCGTTGTACGCGGCCCGGTAGGCGTCCACACCGACGAGGTCGAACGGCTGCCAGTCGATGCTCTCCCAGGGGCCCGAGGCATAGCTGATCCGGCCGCCGAAGCGGGACCGGGCCACGGACGCCACCTCGGCGAGAAAGCCGTTGAGCCGCTCCTGCACCGGGCCCAGCGACACCCACCAGTCCCTGTCGGAGGAGATCATCGCCTGCAGCCGGGCGCTGTAGGTGTCCCCGGGCAGGAAGCCCGCACAGAACGCGCTCAGTTCGCACCCGGCGACGAACACCACCTCCGCCCCGCCCGCCCGTACGGCCTCGGCCCGCTCCGCGCAGTCCGCGAAGTACGGCAGCAGCTCCTCGGGGGTGAGATCGACGGGGAAGGGCGCGAACCACACCTCCAGTCCGGCCTCCGCGGCGCACTGCGCGGCGATGCTCAGCCGCTCCGGATCGCCGCCCGAGATCCGCACCGCGTCGCAGTGCAGCTCCTCCGCGATGGCCATGAGGTCCTGCCGCACCGCCTCGACGGTGAAGGTCTTCCGGGAGAGCTCCTCGCCGGGGAGGAACCCGACGTCGTAGTTGATGCCCCGTGCGCGCATACCGCGTCTCACTGCCCTCTCTGGGTTTTCCGAACGTGCTGGTTCTGCTGGTCTTCCGGGGTTTCCCGGCCGTCGCGGCCGTCGCGGCCGTCCCCCGCCGGGCTGCGCGCCCCGACGGGTCCGTGGGCGACGTCGGGTCCCTGGGCGCCGGCCGCGACGTCGTGCCCGCCGATTCCGCGGGTCAGCAGGTCGAAGGCGAGCTCGATCTCCTCGCCCAGCTGCCCGCGGGCGTCCTCCGGCGAGGTGCCGTCGGCCAGCCGACGGAAGAAGCCCTCCTGGAGGGTCACCACCGAGGCGCTGATCTGCGCCGCCGCCAACACGGCCACCCGCTCGCCGAGTTCCGCGGTCAGCGCCTGCGCCAGCCGCTGCCGCTGCTGATAGAGCAGGCTGTTGGCGGCGCTGCTCAGCGCGGGGCTGTCGAAGATCACCCGGACCCGGGAGACCAGCACCTCCGGGTCCACGCCGGTCATCGGCCCGGCGGCGAACGCCCGGAAGTGCTCCCGGAGCGCGGTCAGGGCCGTCGAGCCGGCCGTCCGTCCCGTGACGACGCCCGCCAGGTCGTCGTCCCCCACGCCCTGGAGGGCGAGCGCTTCCTTGGTCGGGAAGTAGCTGAACAGCGTCGCCTTGGCCACCTGCGCCGCCTCGGCGATCTCATTGACCGTGACCGCTTCGAAGCCCCGCTCGGCGAACAGCCGCCAGGCCGTCGCCGCGATCCGCCGCCGCGTCTCTTCCTTCTTCCGCTCACGCAATCCCGCCATGACGCCGACTGTAGCCATACCGGGTTCAAAATTAAACCGGGTCTGACTTTTTTCCCCGGCCTCCGCGCTCTCCGTGACGTGGGCAGGATGACGTGCATGCCGGAATCGCCACAGCCCCAGCGGCCCCAGCCGCCGCAGCACTTCGCGCCCGTTCCGCCCCCGGCCCATGCCACCCTGGCCCGGTCGTTCGACGCGGTGGCCGCCCAGTACGCCGCCGCCCGGCCCGGCTATCCACCGGCCCTCTTCGACGCGATCGAGGAGCTGACCGGGCAGCCACTGGCCGGCGCGCGGGTGCTGGACGCCGGGGCCGGGACGGGCATCGCCACCGGTCTGCTCGCCGCCCGCGGCGCACGGGTCACCGCCGTCGAGCCGGGCGCCGCCATGGCCGCCGAGCTGCGCGCCGCCATGGCCGCCGAGCTGCGCGCCGCCCACCCCGGCACCCCGCTCGTCCGCGCGCTCGGCGACGCGCTGCCGTTCTCCGACGACGCGGGGTTCGACCTCGTCGGCTATGCGCAGGCCTGGCACTGGACCGATCCCGCCCGGTCCGTCCCGGAAGCGCTGAGGGTGCTGCGGCCCGGCGGCGCGCTCGCCCTGTGGTGGAACATCCCCGACCCGGACGTCGGTTGGGCGGCCGCCCAGGAGGCCAGGATCGCCCGGCGGCTCCCCGAGTACCACGCCCACGGCGTCGCGCCGGAGGCCGCCGACCTGATCCGCGGCCTCGGCCTCGGACTGCGTCCGGTCACCCGCGTCCTGCACTGGACCCGGCAGGTCCCCCTCGACACCCACCTCGCGATGCTGGGCAGCCGCTCGTACTTCGCCGCCATCGGCCCCGAGGCCGCCGCCCCGGTCCTCGCGGACGAGCGGACCGCGCTGCTGGACGTCTTCCCGGACGGCATCGTCGAGGAGGCCTATGCGCTGGACGTCACTGTCACACTCCGGCCGCCCGTCCCGTCCTGAAGGGCAGGCACCGCGGTAGGCGACCGCGTGCGGCAGCGGAGGAGCGGGTGCGGGTGAGGGCGCGGACGGAGACCGTGACAGCGGCCGACAGGGAGACAGGGACGGGAACGGAGACGGATACGGAGACGGAGACGACGAGGGAGACGGCGAGGGAGACGGCGAGGGAGACGGTGAGGGAGACGACCGAAGGTACCGGCGCGCCGGGCGGGGACCGGCTCGCGCAGTTCGAGGAGGAGCGCGGGCGGCTGTGGGCCATCGCCTACCGGATCATGGGCACGGTCTCCGACGCCGACGACGCCGTTCAGGAGGCCTGGCTGCGCTGGCAGGCCGTGCCCGCCGAGCCGCCCGTCGCCAGCCCGCGGGGCTACCTCACCACGGTCGTGAGCCGGATCTGTTACGACCTGCTGGGCTCGGCCCGCGCCCGCCGCGAGACCTATGTCGGGCCCTGGCTGCCGGAGCCGCTGCTCGACGGCGCCGGCGCTCCGCTGACCGTCGGGGTGGCGGGCGCCGGCCGGACCGAGGGTCCCGAGGACCGGGTCACCCTCGACGAATCGGTGGGGATGGCGCTGCTCACCGTCCTGGAACGGCTCACTCCGGCCGAGCGGACCGCCTTCATCCTCCACGACGTCTTCGCGGTCCCCTTCCCGGAGATCGCCCGGACGGTCGGCCGCACCCCCGATTCCGTACGGCAGTTGGCCTCCCGCGCCCGCAAGCGGGTACGGGCCGAGGCGCCGCGCCGCACCGTCGACCGCGCGGAGCACCGCCGTACCGTCGAGGCGTTCCTGTCCGCAGTGATGGGCGGCGATCTCGACGCACTGCTGACCGTGCTCGACCCCGAGGTCGTCTGGCGCTCGGACGGCGGCGGCAAGGTGAGCACCGCCCGCCGGCCGGTGCTCGGCCGGGACAAGGTCGCCCGCTATGTGCGGGGGGTCGTCACCCGCGGCGTCGAGCGCGGCGGGCTGCGGGTCGCGAGGGCGGACGTCAACGGTGCCGCCGGGCTGCTCTTCGCCGACCCGGCGAGCGGGCAGGCCGCGGTCCTCGCCTTCACCGTCCACGACGGGCGGATCACGGAGGTGGACGCCGTCGTCAACCCCGACAAGCTGGGTCACCTGGACTTCGACCGGCTGTGAACGGCCGCGGCCGGCCCCGGTCACCGCCGGACCGGGGCCGGCCGCCTCTTCCGCACGCCACGGCGGCCCGGGCAGGCGCCCGGGCCGCCGTATTGCCCGCTCAGGCGGCGGACCGCTCCACGGGAATCCACAGCTCCGCGTCCGCCTGCGCCCGGTCCTGCGACGGGCGGACGCGCAGGATCTCGGGACCCTGCCTGGTCTGGTACGGATTCGACGGGAACCACTGCGTGAACACGTCCCGCCACAGGTACTGCAACGCCTGTGGGTACGGGCCGGAGCTCTCGAAAACGGCCCACGTGCCCGCCGGAACGGGCAGGACGTCCATGTCCTCGGGCGCCTCGGCCCGGGTCACCACACCGTGGTAGTAGTCGAGTTCGGTCCCCTCCGCCCGGCTCGGATCGAGCTGGTCGCACACCGCGACGATCCCCTCCGGCCGCTGGTCGGACAGCTCCGTCATACGCCGTAGCGTCTCGGGGCCGATACCCCCGACGAACTCGGCGATGGCCGGGTTGACCCCCGCATGGACGAGCGGGACGCGGGCCATCCTGCCCACCACCCGGAACTCCTCCTTCTCCACTATCCGGTATCGCATACTGCTGCTCCCTTCGACGATGAGCCGGAAGGACATCCGTGGCTGGGAGCTCAGCGCCGCACCGGTCCGCCGGGCCTCGCCCGGACCCACGCCGTGCATCCCGCGGAACGCACGCGCGAAGGCTTCCCCCGAGCCGTAGCCGTAGCGCATCGCGACGTCCAGCAGCGTCCGTTCACCGGCCAGCACCTCCGCGCCCGCCACGGTCAGCCGCCTGCGCCGGATGTACTCCGACAGCGGGATGCCCGCCAGCGCGGAGAACAGCCGGCGGAAGTGGTACTCCGACGTCACGGCGATCTGCGCGAGCCGGGCCACCTCGACCGGCTCGTCGAGATGCGACTCGATGTGGTCCATGGCCTGGTTCAGCCGCTCCAGCACCCCGGTCT
Source organism: Streptomyces sp. NBC_01454 (assembly GCF_036227565.1). Lineage (NCBI taxonomy): Bacteria > Bacillati > Actinomycetota > Actinomycetes > Kitasatosporales > Streptomycetaceae > Streptomyces > Streptomyces sp. NBC_01454. The sequence goes on along the minus strand of NZ_CP109460.1, from coordinate 3,474,820 downwards.
CCTTCCCCTTCGACCCCTCACGTTAGGAAGCGGCCGGCCTGCCGGACCCGACATCCTGTGCCCGGCGCGATCGGGTCAGTACAGCAGCTTCGGCTTGCCCTTCCCGTACAGCCAGGCCTGGAACAGCGGCTTCAGGTCCACGTCCGTGCGCTCCTGGCAGAAGGCGATGAAGTCCGCCGAATCGGCCGTGCCGTAGCGGTACTTGGCGGGCCACTCCCTGAGGATCCGGAAGAACGTCTTGTCGCCGACGGCGTTCCGCAGCTGCTGGAGCACCATCGCGCCCCGCTCGTAGACGGCCGGGCCGGTCACGTTCTTCGCCGCGCCCGGACGGCCCGGCGGGAAGTCCCAGCGCTCGTTGTGCGGGTCGTCCTTGTAGAGCGCGTCGAACTGCTGCTGCGGGGTCTTGCCGCCCTTGTGCTCCGCCCACAGCCACTCGGTGTAGGTCGCGAAGCCCTCGTTGAGCCAGGCGTCCGCCCAGGTCTTCGGCGTCACCGAGTCCCCGAACCACTGGTGGGCCATCTCGTGCACCACGGTCACGGTGTCCGGCGCCCCGGCGTAGACCGGCTTGGTCTGGGTCTCCAGCGCCATCCAGGTGATCCGGGCAGGGGTGTTGTCGACAATGGCGCCCGCCGAGGCGAAGGGGTACGGGCCGAACAGCCCGCTCTCCCACTTCAGGATCTCCGGCAGCTTCGCCAGCGGCCCCCGGCTCGCCTTGACCTCCGCCGGGTCCACCGCGACGTACAGCGGCAGTCCCTGGGGCGTGCGCGAGGTGCGGACGTCGAATCTGCCGATGGTGGCGGTGGCGAGATAGCTGGCCATCGGTCTGCCGCTGTGCCACTGGAAGGTCGTCCGGCCCCCGGCGGTCTTCTGCGACCGCAACTCCCCGTTGGCGACGGCGGTGTAGCCCTTGGGCACGGTGATCCTGAAGTCGTACGTCGCCTTGTCCTCGGGGTGGTTGTTGCCGGGGAACCACGTCATGGACCCGGCCGGCTCACCCGAGACGAACGCCCCGTCGGGGGTCTTGACCCACCCCTCCGTCGTACCGTCCGGATCCGTCAGCTCCTGCGGGCTCCCGGCGTACCTGACGGTCGTACGGAACGAGGCGCCCTTACGGAGCCCGTCGGGCGGCCGGACGATCAGCTTGTGCCCCTTGCGGGAGAACGCGGCGTCCTCGCCGTCGACCCGCACGCCGGACACCCGCAGCCCCTGGAGGTCGAGCTGGAAGGAACGCAGGTCCTTGGTGGCCTCGGCGCTGAGGTCGGCGGTCGCGTCCAGCCGCTTCTGCTGCACGTCGTAGTCGAGATCCAGCCCGTAATGGCGCACCTGGTAGCCGCCGTTGCCCAGTGCCGGGAAGAGCGGATCACCCACTCCGCCGCCGCCCGCCGCCCCCCGCGGGCCGCAGCCGGCGCACGAGGAGAGCAGCAGGGCGACGGAGAGGGCGGCGGTCGCACCACGGGAGCGAAGGGGCCGGCGGTTCACGGCACTCCAAGGGTCGGCGGTCATCAGCATGCCGACACTACGGTCATTTCCGCCCTGCCGTCGGTCCCTCATGCGCCCGTGTCACGGGGTGCTGGACGGTGCTTTCCGCCGGGTGGACCCGTCCGGTCCGCGCCGGTGCTCCGCCCAGCTGCCGAGGGCGGCCGCACAGGCACGGTCGAGGTGCCGCAGCCCGGACAGGTCCAGCTCGATCTCCCGGTCCTCGGGCAGCGCCGCCAGCTGGTCGAGCAGCTTCGGCAGCCGCAGGAAGGTGGCGTTGCCGACGGCCCGGACGAGGAGCGGACGCCGGGGGAGCGGGGTGGCCGTGGTGCCGCGGCCGGGTGCCCCAAGGGCGGGCGCGCCGGAGCCGGTTGGGCGGTGGCCCGCGGCGTCCCGGCCCGCGGCGTCCCGGCCTATGGCGTCCTGGCCCTTCGTTGCGCGGCCCGGCCCGCCGTCGCCCACCGCGGGCTCGCTCCGCTCCACGATCTCCAGGTGGACGTGCGAGGTCTCCCACGCCGACTTGGCCACCGCCATCAGCAGCCCCAGCAGCACCCCCTCGAACATGTTCGTGGCCACGATCGCCACCGCCGTCGCGGCCAGCACCACGGCCTCGCCCCGGTGCTCGCGCCACAGCGGATGCCACTGCTTCACCGGGATCAACTTGCCGCCCGCATGGACCAGTACGCCCGCCAGCGCCGCGATCGGCACCACGCCCAGCGCCGCCGGAAACGCCGCCGCGAAGACCAGCAGCCACACCCCGTGCAGCACCCGCGAGGCCTTCGTCCGCGCCCCGGCGTGCACATTCGCGGCGCTGCGGACGATCACCGCGGTCATCGGCAGCGCACCGAGCAGCCCGCACACCGTGTTGCCGGCGCCCTGCGCCATCAGCTCCTTGTCGTAATCGGTCCGCGGCCCGTCGTGCAGCCGGTCCACCGCGGCCGCGCTGAACAGCGACTCCGCCGACGCGATCAGGGCGAACGCCAGCACGGTGCCCAGCGCCCCGGCCAGCGCCCCCGCCTCCGCCAGCCGGGCGAAATCCGCACCGCCCGGCGGCTGGACGACATCCAGCAGGCCCGCCACCTCGACCCGGGCCACCGGCAGATCCAGCACGACCACCACGGCCGTCGCCAGCGCCACCGCCACCAGCGGCGCCGGCAGCACCCGCGCCGCCGGCCGCCACTTGGGCCACAGCACCAGCAGCACGACGGTGCCCGCGCCCACGGCCAGCGCCGTCAGCGCCGGACCGGAGGAGAGGGTGTCCTCCGCGAGATTCGGCAGCCCGCCCAGATTCGCCGGCCCGTTGCCCGGCGCCTTGGCATCCGCCAGGGCGTACAACTGCCCGGCGATCAGCACCAGTCCGATGCCCGCGAGCATCCCCTGGACCACCGCCACGGAAATGGCCCGGAACCAGCGGCCCAGCCGCAGCGCCCCCATGACCAGCTGCAACACCCCGGCGAGCAGCACCAGCGCGCCCAGCGCGCCGAGCCCGTACTCCCGCACGGCCTCGTAGACCAGCACGGTCAGCCCGGCGGCCGGGCCGCTGACCTGCAGACTGCTGCCGGGCAGCAGCCCGGTCAGCAGCCCGCCGACGATCCCGGTGACCAGCCCCAGTTCGGCGGGCACCCCGGACGCGACGGCCACCCCGACACACAGCGGGACGGCGACGAGAAAGACGACGAGCGAGGCGGTGACATCGGCGCGCCCGCGCGCCAGCGTCCGGCGCGACGGTATGGAGGGCAGGGACGGGCGGAGCCGGGCAACACGGAACCTACGCATGAGCATGCCTCCAGTGAGTGCGGGATACGGCGGCGCGCGCGGGCACCGGGTACGCACGAGAACGCACCGGGACACACGAGCGGAACGCGACGCGGCAGCGGGCCGGCGACCACCGGCCCGAAGGCCGCGGTCACTCGCCGCAACGCCGTGTCATGCGGCGCACGCCAGGAAAGGGATGACGGCTGGATCCGTCGGGTGCGCGGGCCGGGGGAGGCCCTGGGGCGGCTCTCGGCTCTCAGCAGCGGAAGACGAGGTGCCGGACCGGCAGTTCGCCCGATCTCGAGACGGGAACGGCCCGCCGGCCGGTGAGCGGGACGGTCCGGCTCAGCCCGCCCTCGGCGTGTACCGGACCGGCACTCGACACGGTCGTGCGCGGGGGGACCGGCGCGGAGACGGTGGCCGTGGAGCGTCCGCCATGGCGCGTCCGGCAGCGGTCACCACCGGACTCCTGGTGCTCGGAGGTGTCCGACGCCCACTGCGCGTCATCCGGGGAATCACCGCGGGCGGCGCTCTTCGCGGTCACCGGCCCGCTCGCCCCGTACGCGCCACCGGCGACCGCCGGCAGGGCCAGCACAAGGGCGACGACGAGCAACAGGAGCCGGCCGAGACGGCCGGCCCGGGTCTTCGCCATGTCGCCCCTTTCGGCGCGGCGGGACAGGTCACCCCATTGTGTCCAAGCGAACACGCAGCGCCGCACCTCGGTATGTAACCACCCTGTGAACGCGGAGTTATCGGACAGGAATGGCTGGTTCCGTTCGCTCCGGCGCCCACACATGCCCACGCCGCCCCGCAATGCGCTGCCCCCGCGCTCCCATCCGCCCGCCCCGCGGCCCCGCACGGCCCAGCCGCCACCCGAGCCCCTTCCGGAGCCCCGTCGCGCCGCCCGGCCTCCCCCTCGCCCTCCCCCTCTCTCCGAGCATCTCCCCGGGTCTCTCCCCGGGTCTCTCCCCGGCCGCATTTCCCCTGCCCACCCGCTTGACGCCCCACCCCGCCGGGAGCACTATTCATCACATGATGAATTATGGCCGCGACCCCGCCGTCCACGCCCAGGACCTCACCGCCGTCCGAGGCGGCCGCACCGTCCTCGACGCCCTCCGCTTCGACGTGCCCCGCGGCCGCATCACCGGCCTCCTCGGCCCCTCCGGCTGCGGCAAATCCACCCTGATGCGCGCCATCGTCGGCACCCAGGCCAAGGTCACCGGCACCCTCGACGTCCTCGGCCGGCCCGCGGGCGACCCCCGGCTGCGCCCCCGCATCGGCTACGTCATCCAGGACCCGTCCGTCTACGACGACCTCACCGTCCGGCAGAACCTCGACTACTTCGCCGCCGTCCTCCACCCCGGCCGGGCCGCCCGCACCCTGCGCCGCGAGAGCGTCACGCGCGCCATCGAGGACGTCGATCTCACCCGCCACGCCGATGCCCTCGCCGGCAACCTCTCCGGCGGCCAGCGCAGCCGGGTCTCCCTCGCGGTCGCCCTGCTCGGCGCCCCCGAACTCCTGGTCCTCGACGAGCCCACCGTCGGGCTCGACCCCGTCCTCCGCCGCGACCTGTGGAACCTCTTCCACACCCTCGCCGCCGACCGCGGCACCACGCTCCTGGTCTCCTCCCATGTCATGGACGAGGCCGAGCGCTGCCACCGGCTGCTCCTGATGCGCGAGGGCCGCATCCTGGCCGAGGGCGCACCCGACGCCCTCCGGGAGCGCACCGGCTCCGCCACCGTCGAGGCCGCCTTCCTCCACCTGGTCGACGAGGCCGGAGCCACCGGCCGGCCCCCGGAAGCGGCCCGCACCACCCTCGAGGAGTCCGCGCGATGACCACCGCACCCTTCCCCGCCGGCGCACCGCACCCCGCCCCCGCGCCCTGGTCCCCGTCCCGCACCCTGGCCACCGCCGCCCGGGTCCTGCGCCAGCTGCGCCACGACCCGCGCACCATCGCGCTGATGCTGGTCGTCCCCTGCGTGATGATCGCCCTGCTGCGCTACGTCTTCGACGCCCGCCCGCAGACCTTCGACGGCATCGGCGCCTCGCTCCTCGGCATCTTCCCGATGATCACGATGTTCCTGGTGACCTCCATCGCCACCCTGCGCGAACGCACCTCCGGCACCCTGGAACGCCTGCTCGCCATGCCCCTCGGCAAGGCCGACCTGATCAGCGGCTACGCCCTCGCCTTCGGCCTGCTCGCCGTCCTGCAGTCCGCCCTCGCCACCGGCCTGTCCGTCTGGGTGCTGGGCCTGGACGTCATCGGCTCTCCCTGGCTGCTGCTCCTGGTGGCCGTCCTCGACGCCCTGCTCGGCACCGCCCTCGGCCTGTTCGTCTCCGCCTTCGCCGCCTCCGAATTCCAGGCCGTCCAGTTCATGCCCGCCGTCCTGATGCCCCAGCTGCTGCTCTGCGGCCTGTTCACCCCGCGCGACACCATGCAGCCCGCACTCAGAGCCCTCTCCGACGTCCTCCCGATGTCCTACGCCGTCGATGGGATGAACGAGGTCCTCCGGCACCCCGACATCACCGGCGACTTCGTCCGCGACGCCGTCATCGTCACCGGCTGCGCCCTCCTCGTCCTCGCCCTCGGCGCCGCCACCCTGCGCCGTCGCACGGCCTGACGCCGTCCCGGCCCTCGGAACGCGGCCGCGCCGCACACCCGCCAGGTGCGAGGATGACGACGTAACCGACCGCGCAACGGGCCGGCCCTCGGGCCACCGCCCGGGCACCACCGGCGAGGTGAACCGCAGCATGACCCAGAAGGTCGCCGTACTCGGCACCGGAAAAATCGGCGAAGCCCTGCTCAGCGGCATGATCCGGGGCGGCTGGGCGCCGTCCGACCTGCTGGTCACGGCCCGCCGCCCGGAGCGCGCCGAACAGCTGCGCGCCCGCTACGGCGTCGAAGCGGTCAGCAACCCCGAGGCCGCCAAGGCCGCCGACACCCTCATCCTCACCGTCAAGCCCCAGGACATGGGCACCCTCGTGGCGGAGCTGACCCCGCACCTCCCCGCCGACCGCCTGGTCATCAGCGGCGCCGCCGGCGTTCCCACCGCCTACTTCGAGGAACGCCTGGCCGCCGGCACCCCGGTCGTACGGGTCATGACGAACACCCCCGCTCTCGTCGACGAGGCGATGTCCGTCATCTCCGCCGGCACCCACGCCACCGGCGCCCACCTCACCCGCGCCGAGGAAATCTTCTCCGGCGTCGGCAAGACCCTGCGCGTCCCGGAGTCCCAGCAGGACGCCTGCACCGCGCTCTCCGGCTCCGGCCCGGCGTACTTCTACTTCCTCGTCGAGGCCATGACCGACGCGGGCATCCTCCTCGGCCTGCCCCGCGACAAGGCCCACGACCTCATCGTCCAGGCCGCCATCGGCGCCGCGGTGATGCTCCGCGACAGCGGCGAACACCCCGTCACCCTCCGCGAGAACGTCACCTCCCCGGCGGGCACCACCATCAACGCCATCCGCGAACTGGAGAACCACGGCGTCCGCGCCGCCCTCATCGCCGCTTTGGAAGCCGCCCGCGACCGCAGCCGCGAACTGGCCTCCGGCAACGGCTGACCCACGGCGGGAGCCGCGAATACGGCTCCCGCCCGGACGTTCTCTCCCACAGAGGGTTCTCTCCCCTCATACGGTCCCTAGGCCGACAGCCCGACCGCCCGGTAGGCCGCGTCCACCCGCGGCCGGGCCAGTCCCCGCGCCCGTTCCGCGCCGGCCCGCAACACCTCATCGACATACGCGGGGTCGGCGGCCAGCTCCGCATGCCGCTTGCGCACCGGCCGCAGCACCTCCACCACGGCCTCCGCCACATCCTTCTTCAACGCGCCGTACGAGGTGTACCCCTCGGCCAGCCGCGCCGGCTCCCCACCCCCGCACGCGGCCAGCACATCCAGCAGGTTCGCCACTCCCGGCCGCTCGTCCCGCGCGTAGACGACCTCGCTCGCCGTATCCGTCACGGCCCGCAGCACCTTCTTGCGCACCGCCTCCGGCTCGTCCAGCAGATAGACGGTCCCGGCCGTCCTGGCGTGCGACTTCCCCATCTTCGACGTCGGGTCCTGCAGATCCATCACCCGCGCCGCCACCGCCGGATACGTCGCCTTCGGCACCACGAACGTCGCCCCGTACCGCTGGTTGAACCGCACCGCCAGATCCCGCGTCAGCTCCAGATGCTGTGCCTGATCCGCGCCGACCGGCACCTCATGCGTCCCGTACGCCAGGATGTCCGCCGCCATCAGCGCCGGATACGTCAGCAGCGACAGCCGCACGCTCCCGCCCCGCGCCTCCTCCCGCGCCGCCTTCTCCTTGTACTGGACCATGCGCCGCATCTCACCGTCGGTGGCCGTGCACTCCATCAGATACGACAGCCGCACATGCTCGTGCACCTGGCTCTGCACGAACAGGGTGCACCGCGCCGGATCCAGCCCCGCCGCCAACAGCAGCGTCGCCGCCTGCCGGGTGAGCCGCCGCACCCGCGCCGGATCGTGCTCCACGGTCAGCGCGTGCAGATCCACCACACAGAAGAGGGCATCCGCCCGGTGCTGGTCCTCCTCGACCCACCGCCACATCGCCCCGAGGTAGTTCCCCAGCGTCAGATGCCCCGTCGGCTGCACTCCACTGAAGATCCGTGCTCGCTCCGCCATCGCCATCGCGTCCGTCCTTGTCTTTCGCACCCTTGCCGGGTGCTTCGGGACCGCCTGCCTCACCGGCCGGCTGCGAGAGGGAGAAACGCGAACGGCCGCCGAAGCGGCGGCCGTGGTCATGCATGCGCTGTGGTCCGGCCGCCGTCAGGCGAGCCACCACTGCTGTACGAGCGCATGCGGAGTCATGGGCCCAAAGTACCCCGCCAACCCGGCCCTGGCACGGGTTTGAAGCACCTGACCCCCTCGTGTAGTGTTCTCCGAGTTGCCACGGAGCCGACAGGTACCAGCAGCCATCCCGCCGCCTCGCGGCACACCACTACTGCACGGCCCCTCAACGGGACTTATTTCGGCATGCCGAAATTCGAACCGTGACGTGATTATGCGTCAGCGAGGAATTCCGCTAAAGTAGTGAACACGCCGAAAGGCGCGGCAGCTCAAATAGCCGCTCCACGGCAACCCTCCTCCGACGGGGAATCGGAAACGAATTCGGACCGGCAACGGAACGAAAACGGATCTGATAGAGTCGGAAAGGCCGAAAAGCGAAAGCCAAACGGCCGAGCCCGCTCCAACAGGGCGCCGGACACGGAAACGGATCTGGTAAGGTTGGAAACGCGAAGAAGCCGAAAGGCGGAAACGCACCGGCGAAAATCGGGCCCGCAAGGATCTGATAGAGTCGGAAACGCAAGACCGAAGGGAAGCGCCCGGAGAGCCTGGTGAAACAGGCACAAAGGAAGCGTCCGTTCCTTGAGAACTCAACAGCGTGCCAAAAGTCAACGCCAGATATGTTGATACCCCGTCCACCTCGGTGGATGAGGTTCCTTTGAAAGTCCATCGGCGCCCATGTGGTGCGGATGGCACACACAGCGAGGACGCTGTGAACGACCGGACCTATTCCGTCTAGTCGTTCCGCTCTCGTGTGTGTTTCACTCGATTACGAGTAAACATTCACGGAGAGTTTGATCCTGGCTCAGGACGAACGCTGGCGGCGTGCTTAACACATGCAAGTCGAACGATGAACCTCCTTCGGGAGGGGATTAGTGGCGAACGGGTGAGTAACACGTGGGCAATCTGCCCTTCACTCTGGGACAAGCCCTGGAAACGGGGTCTAATACCGGATATGACACACGACCGCATGGTCTGTGTGTGGAAAGCTCCGGCGGTGAAGGATGAGCCCGCGGCCTATCAGCTTGTTGGTGGGGTGATGGCCTACCAAGGCGACGACGGGTAGCCGGCCTGAGAGGGCGACCGGCCACACTGGGACTGAGACACGGCCCAGACTCCTACGGGAGGCAGCAGTGGGGAATATTGCACAATGGGCGAAAGCCTGATGCAGCGACGCCGCGTGAGGGATGACGGCCTTCGGGTTGTAAACCTCTTTCAGCAGGGAAGAAGCGAGAGTGACGGTACCTGCAGAAGAAGCGCCGGCTAACTACGTGCCAGCAGCCGCGGTAATACGTAGGGCGCAAGCGTTGTCCGGAATTATTGGGCGTAAAGAGCTCGTAGGCGGCTTGTCACGTCGGATGTGAAAGCCCGGGGCTTAACCCCGGGTCTGCATTCGATACGGGCAGGCTAGAGTTCGGTAGGGGAGATCGGAATTCCTGGTGTAGCGGTGAAATGCGCAGATATCAGGAGGAACACCGGTGGCGAAGGCGGATCTCTGGGCCGATACTGACGCTGAGGAGCGAAAGCGTGGGGAGCGAACAGGATTAGATACCCTGGTAGTCCACGCCGTAAACGTTGGGAACTAGGTGTGGGCGACATTCCACGTCGTCCGTGCCGCAGCTAACGCATTAAGTTCCCCGCCTGGGGAGTACGGCCGCAAGGCTAAAACTCAAAGGAATTGACGGGGGCCCGCACAAGCAGCGGAGCATGTGGCTTAATTCGACGCAACGCGAAGAACCTTACCAAGGCTTGACATACACCGGAAACGTCTGGAGACAGGCGCCCCCTTGTGGTCGGTGTACAGGTGGTGCATGGCTGTCGTCAGCTCGTGTCGTGAGATGTTGGGTTAAGTCCCGCAACGAGCGCAACCCTTGTTCTGTGTTGCCAGCATGCCCTTCGGGGTGATGGGGACTCACAGGAGACTGCCGGGGTCAACTCGGAGGAAGGTGGGGACGACGTCAAGTCATCATGCCCCTTATGTCTTGGGCTGCACACGTGCTACAATGGCCGGTACAATGAGCTGCGATACCGCGAGGTGGAGCGAATCTCAAAAAGCCGGTCTCAGTTCGGATTGGGGTCTGCAACTCGACCCCATGAAGTCGGAGTTGCTAGTAATCGCAGATCAGCATTGCTGCGGTGAATACGTTCCCGGGCCTTGTACACACCGCCCGTCACGTCACGAAAGTCGGTAACACCCGAAGCCGGTGGCCCAACCCCTTGTGGGAGGGAATCGTCGAAGGTGGGACTGGCGATTGGGACGAAGTCGTAACAAGGTAGCCGTACCGGAAGGTGCGGCTGGATCACCTCCTTTCTAAGGAGCACTTCTTACTCGGACTTGTCCGGGTCAGAGGCCAGTACATCAGCGAATGTCTGATGCTGGTTGCTCATGGGTGGAACGTTGACTATTCGGCACACTTGATGGGTTGTCACTAGTACTGCTTCGGCGTGGAACGTGGGGACTGATCGGGTGGGCCGGGCGCGCTGTTGGGTATCTGAGGGTACGGACTGTTGTCTGGACCTTCGCGATGCCGGCCCCAGTGAACTCAGCCTTCGGGTTGGGGTGGTGGGTGGCTGGTCGTTGCTTGAGAACTGCACAGTGGACGCGAGCATCTGTGGCCAAGTTTTTAAGGGCGCACGGTGGATGCCTTGGCACCAGGAACCGATGAAGGACGTGGGAGGCCACGATAGGCCCCGGGGAGCTGTCAACCAAGCTTTGATCCGGGGGTGTCCGAATGGGGAAACCCGGCAGTCGTCATGGGCTGTCACCCGCTGCTGAACACATAGGCAGTGTGGAGGGAACGCGGGGAAGTGAAACATCTCAGTACCCGCAGGAAGAGAAAACAACCGTGATTCCGGGAGTAGTGGCGAGCGAAACCGGATGAGGCCAAACCAGTCACGTGTGATACCCGGCAGGGGTTGCGTGGTTGGGGTTGTGGGAGTTCTCTTTTGCAGTCTGCCGGCTGTGAGACGAGTCAGAAACCGTTGATGTAGGCGAAGGACATGCGAAAGGTCCGGCGTAGAGGGTAAGACCCCCGTAGCTGAAACATTAACGGCTCGTTTGAGAACCACCCAAGTAGCACGGGGCCCGAGAAATCCCGTGTGAATCTGGCGGGACCACCCGTTAAGCCTAAATATTCCCTGGTGACCGATAGCGGATAGTACCGTGAGGGAATGGTGAAAAGTACCGCGGGAGCGGAGTGAAATAGTACCTGAAACCGTGTGCCTACAAGCCGTGGGAGCGTCGCACAGAGACTTGTCTCTGTGTCGTGACTGCGTGCCTTTTGAAGAATGAGCCTGCGAGTTTGCGGTATGTTGCGAGGTTAACCCGTGTGGGGAAGCCGTAGCGAAAGCGAGTCCGAATAGGGCGTTGAGTAGCGTGCCCAAGACCCGAAGCGGAGTGATCTAGCCATGGGCAGGTTGAAGCGGAGGTAAGACTTCGTGGAGGACCGAACCCACCAGGGTTGAAAACCTGGGGGATGACCTGTGGTTAGGGGTGAAAGGCCAATCAAACTCCGTGATAGCTGGTTCTCCCCGAAATGCATTTAGGTGCAGCGTCGTGTGTTTCTTGCCGGAGGTAGAGCACTGGATAGGCGATGGGCCCTACCGGGTTACTGACCTTAGCCAAACTCCGAATGCCGGTAAGTGAGAGCGCGGCAGTGAGACTGTGGGGGATAAGCTCCATGGTCGAGAGGGAAACAGCCCAGAGCATCGACTAAGGCCCCTAAGCGTGTGCTAAGTGGGAAAGGATGTGGAGTCGCAGAGACAACCAGGAGGTTGGCTTAGAAGCAGCCACCCTTGAAAGAGTGCGTAATAGCTCACTGGTCAAGTGATTCCGCGCCGACAATGTAGCGGGGCTCAAGCACACCGCCGAAGTCGTGTCATTGCAACATGTGGACCAACGTCCGTTGTGATGGGTAGGGGAGCGTCGTGTGCCGGGTGAAGCAGCCGTGGAAACGAGTTGTGGACGGTTCACGAGTGAGAATGCAGGCATGAGTAGCGATACACACGTGGGAAACGTGTGCGCCGATTGACTAAGGGTTCCTGGGTCAAGCTGATCTGCCCAGGGTAAGTCGGGACCTAAGGCGAGGCCGACAGGCGTAGTCGATGGACAACCGGTTGATATTCCGGTACCCGCTTTGAAACGCCCAGTATCGAATCCATTAATGCTAAGGCCGTGAAGCCGGCCTGGAGTCTTCGGACAAAGGGACGTGGTGGAGCCGCCGATCCAAGGTGGTAGTAGGTAAGCGATGGGGTGACGCAGGAAGGTAGTCCAGCCCGGGCGGTGGTTGTCCCGGGGTAAGGGTGTAGGGCGCTGTCTAGGCAAATCCGGACAGCATGTGCCTGAGACCTGATGCCGAGCCGATTGTGGTGAAGTGGATGATCCTATGCTGTCGAGAAAAGCCTCTAGCGAGTTTCATGGCGGCCCGTACCCTAAACCGACTCAGGTGGTCAGGTAGAGAATACCGAGGCGTTCGGGTGAACTATGGTTAAGGAACTCGGCAAAATGCCCCCGTAACTTCGGGAGAAGGGGGGCCATTGCTGGTGATCACTTTTGCAGTGTGAGCTGGTGGTGGCCGCAGAGACCAGCGAGAAGCGACTGTTTACTAAAAACACAGGTCCGTGCGAAGCCGTAAGGCGATGTATACGGACTGACGCCTGCCCGGTGCTGGAACGTTAAGGGGACCGGTTAGTCATGATTCGTCATGGCGAAGCTGAGAACTTAAGCGCCAGTAAACGGCGGTGGTAACTATAACCATCCTAAGGTAGCGAAATTCCTTGTCGGGTAAGTTCCGACCTGCACGAATGGCGTAACGACTTCTCGACTGTCTCAACCATAGGCCCGGTGAAATTGCATTACGAGTAAAGATGCTCGTTTCGCGCAGCAGGACGGAAAGACCCCGGGACCTTTACTATAGCTTGATATTGGTGTTCGGTTCGGCTTGTGTAGGATAGGTGGGAGACTTTGAAGCGGCCACGCCAGTGGTTGTGGAGTCATTGTTGAAATACCACTCTGGTCGTGCTGGATGTCTAACCTGGGTCCGTGATCCGGATCAGGGACAGTGTCTGGTGGGTAGTTTAACTGGGGCGGTTGCCTCCTAAAGAGTAACGGAGGCGCCCAAAGGTTCCCTCAGCCTGGTTGGTAATCAGGTGTTGAGTGTAAGTGCACAAGGGAGCTTGACTGTGAGACTGACGGGTCGAGCAGGTACGAAAGTAGGGACTAGTGATCCGGCGGTGGCTTGTGGAAGCGCCGTCGCTCAACGGATAAAAGGTACCCCGGGGATAACAGGCTGATCTTCCCCAAGAGTCCATATCGACGGGATGGTTTGGCACCTCGATGTCGGCTCGTCGCATCCTGGGGCTGGAGTCGGTCCCAAGGGTTGGGCTGTTCGCCCATTAAAGCGGTACGCGAGCTGGGTTTAGAACGTCGTGAGACAGTTCGGTCCCTATCCGCTGTGCGCGTAGGAGTCTTGAGAAGGGCTGTCCCTAGTACGAGAGGACCGGGACGGACGAACCTCTGGTGTGCCAGTTGTCCTGCCAAGGGCATGGCTGGTTGGCTACGTTCGGAAAGGATAACCGCTGAAAGCATCTAAGCGGGAAGCCTGCTTCGAGATGAGGGCTCCCACCCCCTTGAGGGGTTAAGGCTCCCAGTAGACGACTGGGTTGATAGGCCAGATATGGAAGCACCGTAAGGTGTGGAGTTGACTGGTACTAATAGGCCGAGGGCTTGTCCTCAGTTGCTCGCGTCCACTGTGTAGGTTCTGAAGTAATGACCTGTGTCCATGCCGGGTTGGTTAACTTCATAGTGTTTCGGTGGTCATAGCGTTAGGGAAACGCCCGGTTACATTTCGAACCCGGAAGCTAAGCCTTTCAGCGCCGATGGTACTGCAGGGGGGACCCTGTGGGAGAGTAGGACGCCGCCGAACAATCATTGTGGGAAAGCCCCGCACCTTATGGTGCGGGGCTTTTCTGCGTTCCGGGACACCCCTCCTTCCCGGGGCTGAATTCTCTGGCCTGGGGGGCGGGGTGCTGGGATCCTGTGCGTCATGGCGTATGTGATCAGGCCTGTGAAGGCGGCGGAGTGGCAGCGGCTCAGGGAACTGCGGCTGGCGGCCCTGGCGGATCCGGTGGCCCGGGTGGCGTTCAACGAGACTCTGGAGGAGGCCGCCGGCCGGCCCGACGAGCTCTGGCAACGCCGGGCGGCGTACAGCGAAAAGGGCGTCGCGCCGCTGACGTTCATCGGGGAAGCCGCGGACGGCCGGTGGGGCGGCATGGTGGTGGTCCTGGTCGAAACGGACCAGGAGGTGCCGCAGACGCATCTCGTGGGGGTGTATGTGCGGCCCGAGCACCGGGGGACCGGGCTGGCGCGGGAGTTGTTCCGGGCGGCGCTCGGATGGTCGTGGGAACTCACCGAGCCGGTGGTCGAACGGGTACGGCTGTGGGTGCACGAGGAGAACGGGCGGGCCGAGGCGTTCTACCGGGCGCTGGGGTTCGTGGAGACGGGGCGGACCGACGCCGATCCGAAGGATCCTGCCGCACGGGAGCGGGAGATGGTGCTGAAGAGGGAGTAGCGCGGTGCGGCCGTCACCGTGGCGGCGGGTGTCAGGCCGTCAGGGAGTGGTGGGGCCAGCGGGCGCGGGCCTGTTCCTGGGAGCGCATCGTCGCCAGCGTCAGCAGGCCGCTCTTGGGGCCCGTGGAGAGGAGACCGGGCAGCGCGGGCAACGGGGCGAGGGCCGCGATGTCGTCCAGGACGAGGGTGAGTGGTGGGTCGAGCCGACCGTCAGATGACCGTTCGGCCATGCGGCGGCCGTGCTCGACCACGCTCGAGAGGAGTGCGGTGAGCAGTGGCATCGCACCCGGGTCGGTACGCGGATCCTCGATGGGATCGCCTACCACGTAAAGCGTTCCCCCCTCGTCGATAAATGATTCGAGAAGCGCCGAATCTGCTCGAAGTGGATTGCAGGCGTCCCGGATGTGGATCGATGAGAGCGCGGTCAGGGCGCGGCCGGCCAACTGCTGGGCGGCTTCACGGCGTTCGGCGTATGCGGTGAGCACGGACTCCAGCTCGCCGGCCTGGCCGCCGGAGGCCTTCGGGCTGGTCCGCAGGATGCGTACGGGCTCCTGTGCGGCGCCGGCGGCATGGGCCCAGCGGTGCAGCTGGCGGAACGGGCGGCCATCGATCGCGGCGGCGTGCAGCCAGCAGCGCAGCAGGGTCTGGGCGGCGTCCGCGACGGCCGAGTCCGAGGCGGCGGAGGGACGTACGGGAGCCAGCAGGGCGGCGGCACGGGCGGTGGCGGTGGCGAGGTCCGTACAGCCGGAGGTCGGCGACCAGCGCAGCCGGGCCGGGGTGTCGAGGCGGTGCGTCGGATCGTAGGTCAGCAGGGGGCCGAGTTTGGCGCGGGCGTCCTTGGTCTCGGACCAGAGGGCGGGATCCGTGGTGGCGACGATCAGCGGGCCCGGGGCGGCGGTGGCGGCGGCGAGGGTGGTGGCGAGGGAGGCGCCGCGGGCGGCGGAGAACTGGAGGCGGGGGAGGGCGGGTTCGTCCGTGTCGCCGGGGTGCGGGGCCGCGGTGGCCGGGGCCGGGGGTGAGGTGCGCTGTTCCGGGAGCGGGCCGGTGGGCGTGGCCCCGGCGGGCGGGGGAGGCGGTGTGACCGGGACGGCCGGTGCGGGCCGCGGGTCCTCGCCGGGCGCCGTGGGGGCGGTGCGGGCCGTCTCCTGGAGGGCTTCCCGGGCCTGCCACGCCTCCCGTTCCGCCTGGTGGGCCGGCGGCCGCGGTGCGTACGCCGCGTGGTCCGGTGCCGTGAGCGGCCGGGGCGTCGCCCGGCGGGCCGTCCGTACGGCGCGATAGCGGGTGACCGTCCCCAGCGTGAAGATCGTCAGGACCAGCAGCACCATCAGCTCGCCGATGAGGATGCCCCAGAACAGGCCGTAGCCGGAGAGCTGGCCCTTCGGGGTGTCGGGCCAGGCGGCGGCCATGTCGTGCGGTGCGGAGACGAGATGACGCAGCGCCATCGGGGTGCCGGGGTAGGTGACGCCCGTGGGCCAGGCGCCGTGGGCGAACACGCCGGCCAGGCCCGTCGCGCTCCACACCAGCACGGTCAGACCCAGCAGGAACACGAGCAGCCCGACCAGCAGGGAGTCGGGGATGCCGCGCCCCCGGGGGCCGGGCGCGTCGCGGTAGCCGGCGGCGCCCCGTTCGTCGTCGTATCCGCGCCTCACGCCACCGTCTCGCTCGACTCGTCTCTCCACTGCCGCTCCATCGCCATGGCCTCGGCGCGTGCCTCGGCCTCGGCGTCCGCGGCCGCCTGGAGGGCGCGCGCCTCGTCCGTCGGCATCGCGGAGGACTCGGTCATCGCCCGGTCGGTGTAGACCAGCGGGCGTTCGGCCTCGGTGATGAGGTGTTTGACGACCTGGACGTTGCCGTTGACGTCCCAGACGGCGATGCCGGGGGTGAGGGTCGGGATGATCTCGACGGCCCAGCGCGGCAGGCCGAGCACCCGCCCCGTGGCCCGTGCCTCGTCGGCCTTCTGGGCGTAGATCGTGCGGGTGGAGGCCATCTTGAGGATCGCCGCGGCCTCGCGCGCGGCGGCGCCGTCGACCACATCGCTGAGGTGGTGGACGACGGCCACGAATGACAGGCCGAGCCGCCGGCCGAACTTCAGCAGCCGCTGGAAGAGCTGGGCCACGAACGGGGAGTTGATGATGTGCCAGGCCTCTTCCACGAGGAAGATGCGCTTCTTGCGGTCGGGGCGGATCCAGGTGTGCTCCAGCCAAACGCCGACGATCGCCATCAGGATCGGCATCGCGATGGAGTTGCGGTCGATGTGCGAGAGGTCGAAGACGATGAGGGGGGCGTCGAGGTCGATGCCTGCCGACGTCGGCCCGTCGAACATGCCGCGCAGGTCACCGTCGACAAGCCGGTCGAGGACCAGCGCGACGTCCAGACCCCAGGCCCGGACATCGTCTATGTCGACATTCATCGCCTCCGCCGACTCCGGTTCAGGATGCCGCAGTTGCTCGACGATGTCGGTCAGGACGGGCTGCCGGTCGGTGATGGTTTCGATCACGTAGGCGTGCGCGACCTTGAGGGCGAAGCCGGAGCGTTCGTCCAAGCCATGGCCCATCGCGACCTCGATGATCGTGCGCAGCAGGGCCAGCTGGCCGGTGGTGGTGATCGACGGGTCGAGGGGGTTGAGTCGGATGCCGCCGTTGAGGGCGGCGGTCGGGTCCAGGCGGATGGGGGTTATGCCCAGCTCCTGGGCGATGAGGTTCCACTCGCCGACGCCGTCTTCGCCCTGCGCGTCCAGCACGACGACCTGCCGGTCGCGGAACCGCAGCTGCCGCAGGACGTAGGTCTTCTCCAGCGCGGACTTGCCGTTGCCGGATTCGCCGAGGACCAGCCAGTGCGGGGCGGGCAGCTGCTGCCCGTACAGCTGGAAGGGGTCGTAGATGTATCCCTTGCCGCTGTAGACCTCACGGCCGATGATCACGCCGGAGTCACCGAGACCGGGGGCCGCGGTGGGCAGATAGACCGCCTGGGCCTGGCCGGTGGAGGTGCGTACGGGCAGCCGGGTCGTCTCCACCTTCCCGAACAGGAAACTGGTGAACGCGTCGGTGAGCGCTCCGAGCGGATCGAGCATGGCCATGACGTACGCGCCTCCCAGCGGCTTTAGCGGCGGATCCCGGTCGCGAACGGCAGGGTGTTGACGAACGCCCGGTGGTGCTCGCGGTCGCACCACTCCAGCTTGAGGTAGGACTTGCCGGCCGAGGCGCGGATGGTGCGCTTGTCGCGGGCGAGCGCCTCGGGTGAGCGGGAGGAGACCGTGATGTAGCCGACGAGGTTGACGCCGGCGGCGCCGGAGGCCAGGTCCTCGCCGCGCTGGTCCACGCGGCCGTGGTGGGCGACGTCCCGCGGGTCGACGACGCGGTTCATCTTGGCGGCGCGGCTGGCCTCGGCGTCGTCGTTGGTCTTCTCCGTCAGCATCCGCTCGATGGCGACCTCGGTGGGCTCCAGGTCCATGCAGACCGCGACCGTACGGATCACGTCCGGGGTGTGCACCAGGAGGGGCGCGAGGAAGTTGACGCCCACCGGGGTCAGCGGCCACTCCTTGACCCAGGCGGTGGCGTGGCACCACGGCGCGCGGGTCGTCGACTCCCGCGTCTTGGCCTGCAGATAGGTCGGTTCCATCGCGTCGAGCTCGGCCGGCCAGGTGTTGCGCTTGCTCATCGCCTGGATGTGGTCGATGGGGTGGTCCGGGTCGTACATGGAGTGCACGAGGGAGGCGAGCCGGGCCTGGCCCAGCGGCTGGCGCACCCGGATGTCGGCCTCGGCGAGCCGGGCGCAGATGTCGGTCAGCTCACGGGCCATCACGACCGCGAGGCCGGCGTCCCGGTCCAGCTTCTTGCGCAGCAGCCCGCCCTGGTGCATCCGGGCGGCGCGCGCCATGGTCTGCGCCTCGGCGGCCAGCTCACGGGTGTAGTGCATACAGGCGACGAGGTAGGCGCGGTGCTGCTCGGAGGAGGTGGAGACCATCGACTGGAGCTGGTCGTAGGACTCCTGCAGCCAGGCCGGGGAGGAGCGGTCGCCGCGCTGGGAGACGTCCTTGGCGTGTGCGTCCGGGTCGGCGGGCAGGGTGCGGGCGAGCATCTGCAGTCGGGTCACATACCCGTCGCCGTTGGCCACGTGCTTCAGCAGCGTCCCGAAGCGGTCGACCAGGGCCTCCTGGTCCTCGCTGTCCCGCAGGCCGACGCCCGGGCCCTCGATCTCGATGGCGGCGGTGACCGTACGGCGGTCGGCGTGCAGCAGGACGGCGATCTCGTCCGGCCCGAAGGGGGCGGACAGCCAGTTGATCCGGCCGATGCCGGGCGGCGGGCCGATCTCGATCTCCCGGCCGTCCAGCCGGATGCCGGCCTCGGCGACGCCGGAGCGGTACGTGGCGCCGCGGCGGACCGTACGGCGGAAGCTGCGCCGGATCTCGAACCACTTGTAGAACGTCCGGCCCTTGTACGGCACATAGACGAGGGCGAGCCCCAGCATCGGGAAGCCGGTGAGGGACACGATCCGCAGCGGCAGCACGGGCACCAGCAGACCGCACATCATGCCGAGGAACGCACCCACGATGATCAGCGCGATCTCACCGGTCTCGCGGTTCTTGCCGACGATCGCGTTGGGCCGGGCGCGGCCGATCAGATAGGTGCGACGTGGCGTGATCGGGTGGGACTGTGTGCTCAACGCCCCTCACCTCCTGCTGTCCTGCCGGTGCGGGAGCTGCTGCTCGGGCCGGAGTGCGGGTTCGTACGGGGCGCGGGGGTGGCGGGTGCGGAGCCGCGGCCGCCGCCGGTGCGGGAGCTGTGCGCGGCGACGCCGCCGGCCACCGCGTCGGCCGGACGGGACTGGCCGCCCTGCGCGCCCTGCGAGGCTCCGCCGCCCTCCCCGCCGGACCGGCGGGAGCTGTGGGTCTTGATGCCCTGGGAGACCAGCGCGGCCGGCGAGGAGATCATCGCGGCGGCCTGGCTGCCGTCGGTGGCCCGGCCCTTGTGCGTACGGGCCGAGATCATCTCGTCGCCGAAGCCGGGGACGAAGCGGTAGATCACGGCGCTGGCGAAGATGGCGAGGATGATGATCGCGAGGCCGGAGACGACGGCGGAGAAGGCGTTCGGGCCCTTGTCGTGGGAGAGCGCACCGGCGATACCGAGGACGATCACGATGACCGGCTTCACCATGATCACCGCGATCATGATGCCGGCCCAGCGGCGCACATGGCCCCACATGTTCTTGTCGACCAGGCCCGCGTAGACGACCGTGCCGAGCAGCGCCCCGACGTACAGCAGCGCGGCCCGGATCACCAGCTCCAGCCACAGCACACCGGCGGCGAGGACGGACACCAGCGACACCACGATCAGCATGATCGGTCCGCCGCCGATGTCGGTGCCCTTGGTGAGCGCCTGCGAGAACGCGCCGAAGAAGGTGTCGGTCTGTGCCCCTGTCCCCTTCGCGATGATCTCGGTGACGCCGTCGGTCGCCGACACGATCGTGTAGAGGATGAGCGGGGTGAAGGCGGAGGCGAGCACCGTGAGCCAGAGGAATCCGACGGCTTCACCGATCGCCTCGGTCAGCCGCACCCCGCGCACGGCGCGCTTGGCGACGGCCAGCAGCCACAGCACGAGGGTGAGGATGGTGGAGGCGGCGAAGACGACGGCGTACTGCCGCAGGAAGGCCGCATTGGTGAAGTCCACGTGGGAGGTGGACTGCACCGCGTCCGACAGCTTGCTGACGATCCATGAGGCGGCTTTGGCGAACCCCTTGGCGAGGGAGCTGAGGGGGTCGAGGGGGTTGTCGTCGGTGAGGCCGCCGGGCTGCTTGGGGGCACCGGAGCCGGCTTTGTCACCGGATTGGCAGTAGGCCTTGGCGGGGCCGCGGACGAGGTCACAGGGGTCGCTGCTCGGCGTCGGGTCCGGCGCTGCGAAAGCGCGGGAGGCCAGGAGCACAGCGTTCGTCTGGACGACCGTCACCAACGCGGCCAGGGAGAGGGCTCGGCGACGGCTGTTAGCGGGCATAGGTGAACCCTCCGAACCCTTGCACGGCCTTGGTCATATCCCCTGCCGACGCGGCAGCCTGGTCTCTGCCGACCGGAGCGGGACCGTCCTTCTGCGTGAAGTCGGTGACCTTCCAGTCCCCGCCCATCCACTTCAGGTCGAACGTGTTCGTGTACCAGCTCTCCGATACGGGGTTCTTGGACTGTGCGCCGGCCAGGCCGAAGAGGGCGGAATACCAGACCGAGACCTTGGCGGTGTCGCCCTTGAGTGATTCGGTCTTTGTGCCGACCGGGTTCGCGCGCGAAACGAACGTCATGCCGCTGGGGGCGGTGCCGTCCGGCTTGAGACCGATCCGGCCGAGGAAGGCGGGGTCGGAGTACACCTTGTCGAGGGCGCTCCTGCGTGCCGCTGCCACGGATGGCGCATAGACGGCGTCGGCGATCTCGCGCCTTCTGGCGGCCTTGTACATACCGTCGCTGGTGAGCGCCACCGCATAATTCGCCGCCGCCGACTCCGCCCCCTGCTCCGTCTTGGCGAAGCCCTTCGCGATGTCGCCGTTCTTGCCGGTGACCGGCTTGGTGCCGGTGGGGGCGGTGGGCTGGGCGGCGCCGGTGTCCTTGGGGGAGTCGGTCGAGGGGGATTCGCTGTTGCCGCTTCCGCCGCGGTTGGCGA
The DNA here is from genome assembly GCF_036227565.1 of Streptomyces sp. NBC_01454. Classification (NCBI taxonomy): domain Bacteria; kingdom Bacillati; phylum Actinomycetota; class Actinomycetes; order Kitasatosporales; family Streptomycetaceae; genus Streptomyces; species Streptomyces sp. NBC_01454. The sequence goes on along the minus strand of NZ_CP109460.1, from coordinate 3,453,581 downwards.
AGGCGATGGCCGCGAGCAGCAGGACGACCACGCCGACGATCGTGATGAGGTTGCGGCTGGACAGGCCGGTGCGGGAGCGCCGTGCCGAGCCGTAGCCGTCACCGTCGTTGTCGGGAAGTCTGGTCCGTGTCTGGCCCGTCTCGGGACCGCGGTGGCTGTCGCCGCCGTAGCCGCCGTCGTCGCTGAGACTCATCGCGCCTGTGCCCCCTCTGCCGCCGTCGCCGTGCGTGCCGTGGTGTTGCCGCCCTCATATGACCGTAGCCGCGCGCGCGGCGACTCGGGTGCTGTGGTTCGAGTACATCTCACCGTGACGGGTCCTCAGATGCGGTACGGCGGAGGCGAATGGGGGACTCTGGGGCATTTGCGCCCCTTGCCCGCCCCACGGTCGCGACCGCCTTCTTGTGCCGTCCCGCTCCCGGATGCACCTGTCCCCGGGCAGCGGCCGGCCCCGTCGGTCCGCTGGTGGCAGGGGCGGCGGAGGGGCGGGGCGGTGGCGTCGGGCCGGCGTGAGTGGGCGTCAGCATGTGGCCTCGGCAGGGAAGGGGGATCCGGTGGGGGTGAGTGGGGGCACGGGGAGGCGGAGAGAGGACGGGCGGGGGCGCATGGGGGGCGGCGCGGGGACGGGCGCGTGTCAGGGTGTGCCGACGGGGGTTGCCCGGGCTTCGGCGTGCCTAGACCGCCATGCCGTAGACGATGGTGAACAGCGTCCCCAGGGAGCCGATGATGAAGACGCCGGTCAGGCCGGCCACGATCAGGCCCTTGCCCTGTTCGGCGCTGAAGGTGTCGCGCAGCGCGGTGGCGCCGATGCGCTGCTTGGCGGCGCCCCAGATCGCGATGCCGAGGCACAGCAGGATCGCTACCGCCATGACCACCTCGATCATCACGCGGGCCTCGTTGCCCAGGGTCCCGAACGGCCCCCAGTCCGGGGCGATTCCGCCGATGATGGTGGTGATGTCGCCTTTGTCGGCCGCAATGAACATGTGTGAACTCACCGCCCCTTGATGGGTAGTTGTGCGCCTGGCCGGCGCGGTACAGGTCAGCCTCTATCTTCGCCGACAAACGAGCCGTCAGCTGTCGACTTGGCGCCTTTCTTTGACGGATCCCGTGGGAGTGGCGTGTATGTGCGGGCGCACGCCATCCATTGAACCGACTAGTCTCACTGTGTGTATCACGGTGGATAACCCTGAGCAATGATCATCGGAAGCGTCGGTGGCCGGTCCGGCGCGCCGTGCGGGGCTGGTCCGTTCGTGTGGCGGCCGCGGACGGGGCAGGCCGTCTCGGGGCTCGGTCGCAGTGTCCCCCATCCGGCGGTGTTCCGGGTGCGTCAGCGCGCGCACTCGCCCTTCCGGCGGTGTGCCCCCGTGCCGCCCCGTGCCGCCCCGTGCCGCCCCCGTGTCGTCCCCGTGCCGCCCTTGTGCCGCCCCCTGCGCCGCGTCGTGCGCTGTCGTGCGGCACCTCACGGCGCGGGGCGCGCGGGTGCGGCCGGAAAAAGGCAGTGAACCGCGGCTGGATGAGGGAGGGTTGGGGGGTGCGGAAATTCTGGGTGGCCGGTGGGCTCGGGGCAGGGCTGATGCTCTGTCTGCTCGGGCTGCTCGTGATTGCCACGTTCACGGTGGCGGCCGGGCTCGGCGGGGCCGCCGGACGGGCCCTGGGGCTGGCGAAGGGCGCGGTGCCGGCCGCGTACCAGCCGCAGGTGCAGAGGTGGGGCACGCTCTGTTCGGCGATAACCCCCGCGCTGCTGGCGGCGCAGCTCTACCAGGAGAGCGGATGGAACCCCAAGGCGCAGAGCGCGGCCGCCGCGCAGGGGCTGGCGCAGTTCATCCCGGGGACGTGGCAGACGCACGGCGTCGACGGGAACGGCGACGGCCGCAAGGACGTGTGGGACCCGCAGGACGCGATCGCGTCGGCGGCCTCGTACGACTGCGAGCTGGCGCGCTATGTGAAGGATGCCTCGGGCGATCCCACGCACAACATGCTCGCGGCGTACAACGCCGGTGCCTACCGGGTGATCCAGTACAACGGGGTGCCGCCGTACCGCGAGACCCAGAACTATGTGAAGACGATCACGACCCTGGCGAAGAGCTTCGAGGCGCGGACCGGGCCGGTGGCGCCGTCGCGGCAGGCCGCCGGAGCCATCTACTTCGCCCAGGAGAAGCTCGGTACGCGCTATCTGTGGGGCGGTACGGGGACCGCGGCGCAGGGCGGCCGGTTCGACTGCTCCGGGCTGACCCAGGCCGCGTACCACTCGGTGGGCATCGAGCTGCCGCGGGTGGCGAACGACCAGTGGAACGCCGGGCCGCATCCGAAGCGGGACGAGCTGCTCCCGGGCGACCTGGTGTTCTTCGCCTACAACCTGAACGACCCGCGCTCGATCCACCATGTGGGGATGTACGTCGGCGGCGGCTACATGATCAACGCGCCGTACACGGGGGCCGTGATCCGGTTCGACAAGATCGACTCGCCGGACTACATCGGCGCGACCCGCGTCACCTCGGATGGCGCAAAAGCACTGCCAGGCACGAACCCTGCGTGAACATAAGGCCCTGAACTGCAGTGATGAATCAAGCTTCGATAACGTCCTGGTGATCTTCCGGTAGAGAAGGGAACGCCAGGGTCGGACATCGCGTTTCCTTGGCGTGGGGACGTAGCAGAAATCGCAGCAGCACCCGCTCGACGACCACGGGGGCAGGCAGCACACGAAGGCGCTCGCGCGCGCGAAAGATAAGGGGCCGCGGCAGATGGCTGGACTCGCACTCGAGGGGCCGAATCCCGACGTCGACGTGCTCGACGGCGTCAACGGCCTCGCGAAGGACGCCCCCCACTGGGTCAACAAGGCGATGGAGTACATCGGCGAGTACGGCCTCATCGCCGCGCTCGCGGTGCTGTGTCTGGTCGCCTGGTGGTCCGCGCGCCGCCGGCCCGGTGCGCCGTCCGCTGTCGCGGGGCTGGTCTGGGCGCCGCTGGCCGCGGGTATCGCGCTGCTGGCCAATATCCCGATCCGGGCGTTCGTCGAGCGGCCGCGGCCGTTCAAGGACCACCCCGGCCTGGAAGTGCTGATCCCCGGCAAGAGCGACTTCTCGTTCGTCAGCGACCACGCGACGCTCACCATGGCGGTCGGTGTCGGCCTGTTCGTCGCGCACCGCAAGTACGGCCTGATCGGGATCGGGCTGGCGCTCGCCGAGGGCTTCTGCCGCGTCTACATGGGCGTCCATTACCCGACCGATGTGATCGGCGGCTTCGCCCTGGGCACCGCCGTCGCGCTGCTGCTCGCGCCGCTCGCGCAGGCGCTCCTGGTGCCGCTGATGACGGCGATCGGCAGGTCGAAGCTGGCGTGGCTGGTGCGGGCGCCGGGCGTCGAGGGCGCGGACGGGGACGGCTCGCCCCCCGAGGGCAGCCGGGTGGTGGCCGCGGGCTCGGGGATGCAGCCCGGTCACAAGGAGCGGGACAAGGATCTGGCGGCCTGACGGTCGCGGCCGGCGGGCGCTGCCGCCTGACGGCCCGTCGGCAGGGACAACGACCTGGCGGATGCGGACGGCCCGGACCCCTCGCGGGGCCGGGCCGTCCGTGTGTCCGCCGGCGGTCTCAGAGCGCCTGCGGGAAGGTGCTGAACAGTCGCTGCGGGTCATAGGTGTGCTTGACCTGCGCGAGCCGGGTGGCGGCGGAGCCGTAGTAGGCGGACTTCCAGTCGGTCAGGCCCGGGTCGGTGTAGTTCTGGTAGGCGGCGCCCGAGGAGTAGCGGCGCATCGCGTCATGGAACGAATTCAGCCACGCTGTCTGCTTGGTGGACGAGCCACCGGCTCCCCAGGACGTCAAGTACTGGGCGAGGAAGCGCGAGCCGCGGTGGACGAACGCGGTGTCGGCGCTGCCGACGCGGTTGATGGCGCCGCCCAGCGCCGTCAGGGCCACATTGCCGCCGACGCCGTTGCGGCCGCCGCGCTCGATCTGGTCCATCAGGGTGCGGATGCCGGCCGTCGACAGCGAGCGGTCGAAGAAGTGCGAGCGGGCGGCATAGGTCTCCCGGCCCAGCTTGCCCGCGGCGGTGTGCCCGGGCAGCGAACCCGGCATGTGGCACTGCGCGGTGGACTTCGAGGAGCAGCCCGCGTACGACTCCATCGCGTCCAGGTAGCCGATCGGCGTGAGGTGGATGCCGGCGGCGGGGCCGGGACCGCCCGCCTGGTCGGCGAGCTTGTCGAGGGCGTTCTTCAGGTCGCCGTAGCTGCCGAGCGAGAAGGCCGCGACGGAGACGCCCGGGGTGGAGCCGGGGCGGGCGTCGAGATGGCAGGCGGACCATATCTCGTCGGCCTGCGTGGGGCCCCACTTCTGCCAGGACGCCACGACCTTCGCCGCCTTCGACCACGGCCAGGTCATGTAGGCCATCACCGAGCGGGGCGCCGGATGCGTACGGAAGCGGAGTTCGGTGACCACGCCGAAGTTGCCGTTGCCGGCGCCGCGCAGCGCCCAGAAGAGGTCGGCGTGCTGGTTCTTGTCGCAGTCGATGGTCTTGCCGTCGGCCGTCACGAGGGTGGCGCCGACGAGGCTGTCGCAGGTCAGGCCGTAGGCGCGGGAGGACACGCCATGGCCGCCGCCGAGCGTGAGCCCGGATATGCCGACGGTGGGGCATGAGCCCCCGGGTATGGTCACGCCGTGCGCGCCCAGGCCCTCGTAGACGTCGATGAGCTTGGCGCCGGCGCCGATGCGGGTGATGCCACCGGACGGTGCGCCGACCTTGGACAGGGCGGAGACGTCGATGATGAGCTTGTTGTTGCCGCTGGACCAGCCCGCGTAGGAGTGGCCGCCGCTGCGGATGACGACCGGGGTGTCGTGCCGCCGGGCGAAGGACAGGCACTCGGCGATGTCCGCCGGGTGCTTGACGTAGGCGATGGCCGACGGCTTCAGCGTGTCGTAGCGGGTGTTGTAGAGACGGCGGGCGGTCGCGTAGGCAGCGTCCGACGCCCGTATCAGCTTCCCGTCCAGGCTCTTGCCGAGCGCGGTCCAGGAGGACTGGGAGGCCCCGCCGCGGGCGACGGCCGCGGTGTTCTGCGCCGCGCCGGCGCTGTTGGCGGCCCCCGTGACGGAAGCGGAGGACTCCGCACCCGCCTTGCCGGTCTTGGTGTCGCAGCCGGTGGCCCAGGCGGCCGACGTGGCCGCCAGTCCGCCGCCGACCTGCAGGAGTGTGCGCCGCTTCACTGGGATGGATCCCCCTCGTTGTCGTCCGGTCTGCCCCGCCCGCCGAGGGACCGGCAGAGGATACGGGGCGTGCACGGAGGAGGCGGATGCGGGCGGATGCGGCGGCGCGCTGCCCCGCGTACCGCTGTGCCCGGTCCTGTCCTGCGCCGTCCGGTAGCAGACCTGAAGTCCGTTACCGGTGGCGGGCTTTGCCTCCCCCTACTAGGGGGATGCCGTACGGACGCGGGGGGTTCCCGGAACGGAGTTCCTCATTCCCTCCGGCGGTGCGGAGCGGCGCCCGCCCCGGCGTCCACCAGATGGCGCTCGGCGTCCGTACGCGCCTGCGAGCGGGCGCGGCGGGCCGGCCCCCGCCAGCCGCAGTCACAGCGGGCGCTGCAGAAGGACCCGCGCTCGGTGGTGGAGGTGGCATGGGGCGTTCGGTCGGGCACGCCGCCACGCTACGCCCCGTCCGCCGGTGCGTGACGAGCCCCCTTGACACTCGTTGAACGGATCGGTCGGCGGAACGCCAGATGCGGCGGTGGCGCAACGTCCGGCCCACCCGAGCGGACCGGCCGGCCCAGGCCGTTCCCGAAGACGGCGGCCGAGGGGGCTCGTACGCGATGGTGGTGCAGGACAGACGAGGCGGCGGCGCGGCCGCCGTGGCCATGGCGTGCGGGACGGGGCTGGCGGTCGGGCTGCTGACGACGGGCTGTTCCCCGGACGGTGCCGCGGCCGACGACCAGGAGCCGCCCGGCCGGGGCCCCGCCGCTGCCGCCATGGACGTCCGGGACAGCGCCGACGCCCTGCTGCGGGCCCGCTCCGCCCAGCTCCGTACGTCCATGGAGACCGTGAGCGGCGGCACCCGCGTGGCCATCCGTGGCACCGGCGGCTACGACTTCGCCACCAGCACCGGGCGGCTGCGCGTCGTCCTGCCCGATCCGGCGGGCCGGGCCGGCAGCGGCCATCAGCCGGTCACCGAGATCCTCGCGCCCGGTGCGCTGTTCATGAAGAACCGCGGCGCCGGGGTGCCCGCCGACAAATGGGTACGGGTCGCCACCGCCTCGCTCGCCGACGGGAACCTGGTCACCGGCGGTGCGACCGATCCGCTGGCCGCCGCCGAACTCCTGCGTGGCGCACGGAATGTGACATATCAGGGCGAAGAGCGGGTGGACGGGGTCATGGTGCGGCACTATCGGGGAGTGACGGACATCCAGACGGCCGCCCAGGTGGCGTCGCCGCGCACCCGGTCCGCGCTGGTCGCCGCGGAGGAAGGATTCACCACCGACGAGGTGCCGTTCGAGGTGTATCTGGACGGGGCCGGGCGGCTGCGCAAGGTGCGCCAGTGGTTCCGCTTCGCCAACGGCGCGCCGCAGGGCGCGGCGGTGGTCTCCACCACGGAGCTGTCCGGCTTCGGCACCCGGATCACGGTGCAGCTGCCGGATGAGCGCGACATCTATGCGGGAAAGGTCGCCTCGGCCACGCCGTAGAGCGGTCGCGGCGGCCGGTCACATGACGGGGGCGCGTGCGGGATGGCGGAAATGGTCCATCCGTGCCATGCGCGGAGTGTGCGCCGCTCTTTACGCTGACGGTAACCACCGGAGGCGTGGGAAGGCGCTCGAAGGAGGAGGTGTTGTACGTGGCCGGACAGCGCCCTACGACGGTCCAGGACCACGTCGCCCTCGTCGAGATCGACCTGACTGGTGAGTTGATGATCGCGGCCGCGGCCGCGAGTGAGGATCGGCTCAGCCCGGACCGTATCGACGAGGTGCTCGAAGTCGAGGGGGAGGACGGCGGGCGCGCGCAGCCCGTGCCCCCGCCGCCCGGGCCGGCGGGACGGCCGCCCGGCTAGCCGCGGCCCGTGCGAGGAAGCGAGGGAGCGCCGTCGGGCCCGGAGCGCCCCGGAAGGCCGGCCGGCTCAGGTGCGCAGCATCCGCTCGATCGCCTTGGTCGCTTCCTGGACCTTGGCGTCGATGGCCTCGGGGCCCTTGACGGCCGCGTCGGCGACGCAGTGCCGCAGATGCTCCTCCAGGAGCTGGAGGCCGAAGGACTGCAGGCCCTTGGTGCTCGCCGAGACCTGGGTGAGTATGTCGATGCAGTACACATCCTCTTCGAGCATCCGCTGCAGTCCGCGGATCTGTCCCTCGATCCTGCGCAGTCGCTTGATGTGTGCGTCTTTCTGCTGTGCGTAGCCGTGGGGGCCGACTGCGGGAGGAGTCTCTGCGTTATCGGTCACGGTTTGGGCGTCGCCTCGGTGGTCGGAGTCCGGCTGCGGGGTGGCGCGGGCGGCGGGTGCTGCGGTGCCGCCGTTGGTGTCGGCGTCCATGGTCGTCATGGCCGTCTCCCCTGGTATCTAGGCGTCCATATACCCCTGGTGGGTATATGGTACCGAACTTTACGGGCACCTGTGGTACCCCGTGCAGAGCATGCTGCCCGATGGGCGACACTGAAGGAATGCCGGTTAGCAGTGGCTGGATGATGCGCCTAGCATCAACCCGACCGAATCCGATGTACCCCGAGGATTTCACGTGCGCTTTCGTCTGACCCCCAGGGAGACGAGCTTCTACGACATGTTCGCCGCCTCCGCGGACAACATCGTCACCGGCTCGAAGCTCCTGATGGAACTGCTCGGGGCCGACGCCTCGGCCCGGGCAGAGATCGCTGAGCGGATGCGGGCGGCGGAGCACGCGGGGGACGACGCGACCCACGCGATCTTCCACCAGCTGAACTCCTCGTTCATCACGCCGTTCGACCGCGAGGACATCTACAACCTCGCCTCGTCGCTCGACGACATCATGGACTTCATGGAAGAGGCGGTCGACCTGGTCGTCCTCTACAAGGTCGAGGAGCTCCCCAAGGGCGTCGACCAGCAGATCGAGGTGCTGGCGCGGGCGGCCGAGCTGACCGCCGAGGCGATGCCGAATCTGCGCACCATGTCGAACCTCACCGAGTACTGGATCGAGGTCAACCGGCTGGAGAACCAGGCCGACCAGATCCACCGCAAGCTGCTGGCGCACCTCTTCAACGGCAAGTACGACGCCATCGAGGTCCTCAAGCTCAAGCAGATCGTGGACATCCTGGAAGAGGCGGCGGACGCGTTCGAGCATGTCGCCAACACGGTCGAGACCATCGCGGTCAAGGAGTCCTGAGCGCCTCCCATGGACACCTTCGCGCTCATCGTGACCATTGCGGTCGCGCTCGGATTCACGTACACCAACGGCTTCCATGACTCCGCCAACGCCATCGCGACCTCGGTCTCGACCCGGGCGCTGACCCCGCGGGCGGCGCTGGCGATGGCCGCCGTGATGAACCTCGCCGGTGCCTTCCTCGGCAGCGGGGTCGCCAAGACGGTCAGCGAGGGGCTGATCGCCACTCCCCACGGCAGCAAGGGGATGGGCATTCTGTTCGCCGCGCTGCTGGGCGCGGTGGTCTGGAACCTGGTCACCTGGTACTTCGGCCTGCCCTCGTCGTCCTCGCACGCGCTCTTCGGCGGCATGGTCGGCGCCGCGCTGGCCGGTGGCACCACCGTGATCTGGTCCGGGGTGGTCGAGAAGGTCGTCCTGCCGATGTTCATCTCGCCGGTGGTCGGCCTGGTGCTCGGCTATCTGGTGATGGTCCTGATCCTGTGGCTCTTCAGGAAGTCGAACCCGCACAAGGCCAAGCGCGGATTCCGCATAGCCCAGACGGTGTCCGCGGCCGGCATGGCGCTCGGCCACGGCCTGCAGGACGCCCAGAAGACCATGGGTGTGGTCGTGATGGCCCTGGTCATCGCCGACGCCGAGGAGCCCAACGCCGCGATCCCGATCTGGGTCAAGCTGGCGTGTGCGCTCACCCTCTCGCTCGGCACGTACGCCGGCGGCTGGCGCATCATGCGCACCCTGGGCCGCCGGATCATCGAGCTGGACCCCCCGCAGGGCTTCGCCGCGGAGACCACGGCCGCCTCGGTCATGTACACCGCGTCGTTCATGTTCCAGGCCCCGATCTCCACGACCCATGTCATCACCTCCGCGATCATGGGTGTGGGCTCGACCAAGCGCCCGCGCGCGGTGCGCTGGGGCGTCGCCAAGAACATCGTGATGGGCTGGTTCATCACCATGCCGGCCGCGGCGCTGGTCGCGGCGTTCGCGTACTGGATCGTCGAGCTGGCCTTCGGCTGACGGATCTCCCCGACACAGCAATGGGCCCGCCCCCGGGAAGAGGGGCGGGCCCTTCGTCGTGCGGTGGCACCGCCATGCAGCACCGCAGGACGTGGAGGGGGCGGCCCCGGCCGGTTGCCGGCCGGGGCGCGCTCGCGACTCAGCCGAAGCGACCGGAGATGTAGTCCTCCGTGGCCTGGACCGAGGGGTTGGAGAAGATCCGCTCGGTCTCGTCGATCTCGACCAGCTTGCCGGGCTGACCGACCGCGGCGAGGTTGAAGAACGCCGTACGGTCCGAGACGCGCGCGGCCTGCTGCATGTTGTGCGTCACGATGACGATCGTGAAGCGCTCCTTCAGCTCGCCGATCAGGTCCTCGATGGCGAGGGTGGAGATCGGGTCGAGGGCGGAGCACGGCTCGTCCATCAGCAGGACCTGCGGCTCGACCGCGATGGCGCGGGCGATGCACAGCCGCTGCTGCTGGCCGCCGGACAGCCCCGAACCGGGCTTGTTCAGCCGGTCCTTGACCTCGTTCCACAGGTTGGCGCCCTTGAGGGACCGCTCGACGACGTCCTTGAGCTCGCTCTTCTTGTACGAGCCGTTCAGCCGCAGACCGGCCGCGACATTGTCGAAGATCGACATCGTGGGGAACGGGTTGGGGCGCTGGAAGACCATGCCGACGGTGCGGCGGACGGCCACCGGGTCGACCCCGGAGCCGTAGAGGTTCTCGTCGTCGAGCATCACCTTGCCCTCGACGCGGCCGCCGAGGGTGACCTCGTGCATCCGGTTCAGGGTCCGCAGGAAGGTCGACTTGCCGCAGCCGGACGGGCCGATGAAGGCCGTCACGGAGCGCGGCTCGACCGTCATCGAGATGTCGTCGATGGCCTTGTGGCTGCCGTAGTACGCGCTGAGGCCGCTGACGTCGATTCGCTTGGCCATGGAAATCACTGCTTCTTTCTGTCGCCGGGCTGGGTCAGCGGCCGGGCTGCGTCAAAGGGTGGGACTGTTTCGCTCGTGCGCCGTCCGGGCGCCGCGCCCTCGTTCCCCCGATGCGGCTCCCGGCCTCCGACGCGGCTCAACTCCGTCCTCCGCGAGGGGCCTTCCAGCGGGCGATGCCGCGGGCCAGCAGGTTGAGGATCATGACGAGGGCGATGAGGACCAGAGCCGCGGCCCAGGCGCGGTCGTAGGAGGCCTCGGAACCCTGCTGCCACTGCTGGAAAACGTAGAGCGGAAGCGACTGCTGGGCATCCTGGAAGGGGTTGTTGTTGATCGTCTTCGCGCCCCACACCAGGAGCAGCACGGGCGCCGTCTCACCGGTGATACGGGCGATGGCGAGCATCACGCCGGTGGTGATGCCGCCGATCGACGTCGGCAGCACGACCTTGAGGATGGTGCGCCACTTCGGTACGCCCAGGGCCAGGGACGCCTCGCGCAGCTCGTTCGGGACGAGCTTGAGCATCTCCTCGGTGGAGCGGACGACGACCGGCATCATCAGGATCGCCAGCGCCATCGCACCGGCGAAGCCGGACGGGCCGAAGCCGAGGATCAGGATCCACACCGAGAGGATGAACAGGCCGGCCACGATCGAGGGGATGCCCGTCATGACGTCCACGAAGAAGGTCACGGCCCGGGCGAGCGCGCCGCGTCCGTATTCGACGAGGTAGATCGCGGTGAGCAGGCCGAGCGGCGCGGCGATCAGGGTGGCCAGGCCGACCTGCTCCAGGGTGCCGATGATCGCGTGGTAGATGCCGCCGCCGGGCAGGGCGTCCGGGGTGGTGCCCATCGAGTGGGAGAGGAAGTAGCCGTCCAGCACCTTGGTGCCGCGGGTGACGGTCTCCCACAGCAGGGAGGCCAGCGGGACGACGGCGACCAGGAAGGAGAGCCAGACCAGGCTGGTGGCCAGCCGGTCCTTGGCCTGCCGGACGCCCTCGACGCCCACGGCCAGCGCGAACGTTCCCAGGACGAAGAGCAGGCCGGCGATCAGGCCCCACTGGACCGTGCTGCCCAGGCCGGCGGCCAGACCGATGCCGCAGCCCGCGCCGGCCGCGGCCAGGGCGAGCACCGGCGGGGTCCAGCGCGGCAGCCGGGCCTGCTTGAGGGAGACGGGCAGCGGGCTGCCGTCGGAGACCGCGTGGCGGCCGGTCATGACGCTCATGCTGCGGCTCCCGAGTACTCCTTGCGGCGGGCGATGATCAGACGGGCCGCGCCGTTGACGAGCAGCGTGATCACGAAGAGGACGAGGCCGGAGGCGATCAGCGCGTCCTGGCCGAACTGGTCGGCCTCGCTGAACTTGCTGGCGATGTTCTGGGCGAAGGTGCCGCCGCCCGGGTCCAGCAGGCTGGTGTTGATGAGGAAGCTGGGCGAGAGGACCGTGGCGACGGCCATCGTCTCGCCGAGCGCGCGGCCCAGGCCGAGCATGGAGGCGCTGATGATCCCGGAGCGGCCGAAGGGGAGCACCGACATCCGGATGACTTCCCAGCGGGTGGCGCCGAGGGCCAGCGCGGCCTCCTCGTGCATCTTGGGGACCTGCAGGAAGACCTCACGGCTGACGCTGGTGACGATCGGCAGGATCATGATCGCGAGCAGGATGCCGACGGTGAACAGCGAGCGGGCCGCCCCGCCGCTGTAGCTGAAGATGCCGGTCCAGCCGAGGTAGTCGTCCAGCCAGCTGTAGAGGCCGCTCAGATGCGGGACGAGGAACAGCGCGCCCCACAGGCCGTAGATGATGCTGGGCACCGCGGCGAGCAGGTCGATGACGTAGCCGAGCAGGGAGGACACCTTGCGCGGCGCGTAGTGCGAGATGAACAGCGCGATGCCGACCGCGACCGGCACGGCTATCAGCATCGCGATCAGCGAGCTGACGACGGTGCCGAAGGCGAGGACCGCGATGCCGAACTTCGGATCGGTCCCGCTGGCGTTCCAGTCCAGCGTGGTGAAGAAGTTGGCCTTGTCGCCGGAGATGGCGAGCACCGAACGGTAGGTCAGGAAGACCGCGATGGCGGCCATGATCGCCAGCAGGGCGATCCCGGAGCCCCGGGAGAGCCCGAGGAAGATCCGGTCGCCGGGGCGGACCGCCTTGCCGGAGACGGCGGAGCCGTCGTGCTGCGGTGGCAGGGGCGGGGTATCGGTCGTGGAGGAGGGTGTCTTCATGGATTCTCCGGTCTGCGGAGCCGGTGAGGGCTCCTGGCGCGGCGGTGCACCGGAAGGGCGGCGGCCCGAAAGGGGCCCTTGTGAGGGGGCCCCTTCGGTCGTACGACGGCCTGTGGGCCGCCGCCCGGTGGGTCAGGAGAGCTTGGCGACGCTCGCGCGGACCTTGTCGGCGATCTCGGTGGGCAGCGGGGCGTAGCCGAGCGGCTTGAGGGCGCTCTGGCCGTCCTTGCTGGCGATGTAGGTCAGGAAGGACTTGGCGGCGGGCAGCGTCTCGGCCTTGTTGCCCTTGTCGCAGGCGATCTCGTACGTCACCAGGGTGATCGGGTAGGCGCCCTCGGCCTTGGTGGTGTAGTTGAGCTGCAGGGCCAGGTCATCGCCCTTGCCGACCTGCTTGGCCTCGGAGATGGCCTTCGAGGCGTTGTCGACGGTGGCGTCGACCGGCGTCTTGGCGCCGGTGTCCAGCTTGACCGTGGGGATCTTGCCGGCCGTCGCGTACGACAGCTCGAAGTAGGAGATCGCGCCGCTGGTCTGCTTGACCTGCGAGGAGACGCCGGCCGAGCCGGAGGCCGCCTGGCCGCCGGTGCCTTCCCACTTCTTCGCCGGCTCGTGCTTCCAGTCACCCGGGGCGGCGCCCTTGAGGTACTTGGTGAAGTTGTCGGTGGTGCCCGAGTCGTCGGAGCGGTGGAACGCCTGGATCTTGAGGTCCGGGAGCTTGGCGCTCGGGTTCAGCTTCTTGATCGCGGCGTCGTTCCACTTGGTGATCTTCGAGTCGAAGATCTTCGCCAGGGTCGGGGCGTCCAGCACGAGGTTGTCCGCGCCGGGGACGTTGTAGCCGACCGCGATCGGGCCGCCGACCATCGGCAGGTCGACGGCCTGGCCGCCCTTGCAGACCTGCTTGGACTTGGTGACCTCGTCGGGCTTGAGGGCCGAGTCGGAGCCCGCGAAGGCGGTCTGGCCCTGCAGGAAGGTCGTGACGCCGGCGCCGGAGCCCGTCGGCTGGTAGTTGATCTCGGTGCTCTTGCAGGCGCCCGAGTAGTTCTGCACCCAGACGTCCATGGCGTTCTTCTGCGCGGACGAGCCGGACGCGAGCAGCTTGCCCTTGCCGTCACACTTGATGTTCGACTTCTTGGCGGCGGCGGCGCCACCACCGGAGGTGTCGTCGGAGCCGCACGCCGTCAGGGCCAGGGCACCGGTGACGGCGAGAGCGCCAACGGCGAGGGCGCGAACCCGGTTCTTGCGCTGAAGCTTCACTGTCGAGAGTTCCTTCCTGGGGCGCGCCGCTTCGTCGGCGAGCATGTGGGTGTGTGATGACTACCGCGTTCACGGCGGAAGCCGGCCGTGCTGCGCTTGTGCCGTGGGGGACGCGCACTCGGTAAGGCTGAAATTAGGTAGATCAGGTGAAGCGGCCGATGGAGCGGAGTGAACGCAGGGTGAACCTCGGCCATCGGCTGGGTGCGGGCCGATAAGTGCCGTTCGAGGGGTGGGAAACGGCACGTCGCCCTGTTGAATTACCGGCCGGTATGGCAGCATCCGCGCCTGAGACGTCGCGAATGGGTGCGGAACGACCGGAGGTGGCTGGTGGGGAGCCAGGGGGCGCGGCAGGACGTTCGGGATGTTCCGGGATTTCCGGGCGGATGGGGCGGGCGGGGCGGCCGGCTGATGGCGTGCACCGCCGTCGTCCTGTGCGCGACGGGGCTGCTCGGCGGCACGGCGGCGGCCGCCCACGCCGAGGCCCGCAGAAGCCCGTCCGCGGACCCGGTGAAGCCCACGGGCGCCGATGCCCGCCACCTCGACGAGGTACGCAAGAAGATCGACGCCCTGTACCGCAAGGCCGAGCAGGCCACCGACGCCTATAACGCCGCCGAGGAACAGGTCGACGTCCAGCAGAAGGAAATCGTCCAGCTGGCGCGCACCATCAACACCACCCAGGACAAACTGTCCGCCCTCAAGCGGCAGGCGGGCGCGCTGGCCAGCGCCCAGTACCGCGGCGGCGGGCTGCCCGCCGAGGCGAAACTGATGCTCACCGCCGACCCGGCAGGCTTTCTCGACAACGCCACCCTGGCCCGTAAGGGACAGCTCGCCGCAAAGCGAGTGGTCAGCCAACTGGCGCATCTCAAAGGCGACTTGCAGCGGTATTCGGACTCCGCAACGGATCGCTGGGAGAAGCTGGAGGCGAACCGCAAGAAGAAGGAAAGCGCCCAGCGGGACATCAAGAAACAGATCGACGCGGCAAAGCAGCTGGAATCCCGGCTGGCCGCCAAGGAAAAGGACCGGCTGAAGAAGCTGGAGGACGCGCAGGCGTTCCAGCAGCAGCAGAAGTGGCTCGACTCCGGCATCCTCAAAGACATCAGCAACAAGGCCTCGGCCGACGGCAAGAAGGCGATTTCGTACGCCACCGCGCAGATCGGCAAGGACTATGTGTGGGGCGCGGAAGGACCGGACACCTTCGACTGCTCCGGGCTGACCCTGCGGTCCTGGCAGGCCGCCGGCCGGACGATTCCGCGGACCTCACAGGAACAGTGGCGGCAACTGCCCCGGGTCGCCCTGAAGGACATGCGGCCGGGCGATCTGATTATTTATTTCTCCGATGCCAGTCATGTCGGGATGTATCTCGGTGACGGCGCGATTGTGCATGCGCCGCGTCCCGGCCGGCAGGTGACGATCACCGGTGCCGGTTCGATGCCGATCCTCGGCGTCGTCCGCCCCGATGGTGATGCCGGAGGAGATGACGCGGCTCACACCCCGCGATAAATGACCTGTTTGTTTGCTCTCTGAGGGTTGCCGTCGCGTTGCTGAATGCACTCGAGCGGGGTGATGTTCGTCATTCCGCATTCCACCCTCTCCAGGTCAAATGGCTTATCGGTCTCGGCATATGACGATGGCCGATTGCCGCCGGGCATTCCATCCCACTCCGTACTGACGCTATGGTCGCCTGTCAGTGCTCGGCGCCACCCCGTTCCATTCGACCGATGGACGACGGGACCCGGGCACGGTGGTGCACCGTCGGTGCCCCACCGCACCCCTCGGGGGGAGGGAAGGAAGCAGACCGATGCCCGTACCCGTACCGCACCAGCGGACGGTCGTGCTGCCGCACCAGGCAGGACCGGTGGACGACGCCTGCGCGAAGACCGCGCGGGTCGCCGACGTGCCGGGCGCGCGGGACGCGACGGCCCAGGGCGTCCGCGCCCCGGCCCCCGCCGCGGGCCAGGAGGCCCAGCCGGCGGTGCAGGGCTTCCGTGAGCCCACCCTCCCGCAGTCGGCCGAACAGCGACTTTCGGCCGACCATGGAACGACCCACCAGGGCCTGACCCTGCTCCTCATCGGTGAGGACCCCAACAGCCATGTCCCCGAGATGTGGGACTGGGCGGGCCGCAAGGTGCGCCTGCGTACCGCCCGCAACCTCACCGAGGCCGCGCGGCTGCTCACCGACGATGTGCACTGCATCCTGCTCGACCTGTCCCCGCAGGCCCCCGAGGACCGCGCCGAGCGTGACGCCGCGCACGCCGCCGAGGGTGACGAACTGGGCGTCCTGCGCGACGTCCTGCGGCTCGCGCCGTCGCACGCCGTCCTCGTCCTGACCTACGAGACGGACGCCGAGCGCGCCGCCGATGCCGTACGCGTCGGCGCCCAGGACTACCTCTTCCGCGACGAACTGGACGGCGCGGTGCTCAGCCGCGCGGTCCGCTACGCCGTCGAACGCAAACGCGCCGACCTGGCCCAGCGCCAGCTCACCGAGTCGCGGATGCTCGCCCAGGAGAACGCCCGGCTGGAGCGGGGCCTGCTGCCCACGCCCCTGCTCGACGGCTCCGATCTGCGCTTCGCCGCCTGCTACCGCCCCGGCCGCAGCCGCGCGCTGCTCGGCGGCGACTTCTACGACACCGTCCGCACCCCGGACGGCACCGTCCACGCGATGATCGGCGATGTCTGCGGCCACGGCCCCGACGAGGCCGCCCTCGGCGTCGAGCTGCGGATCGCCTGGCGCGCGCTGACCTTCGCCGGCCTGTCCGGTGACGAACTGCTCGCCACCCTCCAGAAGGTGCTGGAGCACGAGCGCGCGGATGACGAGATCTTCGCGACGCTGTGCACCGTCGACATCTCCGCGGACGGCCGCCGCGCCGGGCTGTGCCTGGCCGGCCACCCCGCACCGCTGCTGGCCCGGGCCGGCGAGAGCCCGCAGCTGCTGCCCTACGAATTCGGCGGCCCGGCGCTCGGCCTGCTGCCGCACGCCCGCTGGCCGCGCCGGCAGATCGAACTGGGCGGCTCCTGGAGCCTGATGATGTACACCGACGGGCTGATCGAGGGCCGCATCGGGGTGGGCAACCAGCGCCTCGGCCAGGACGGCATGACCGAGCTGGTCAGCCGCAAGATGGCGGCCGGCCTCAGCGGCGAGGAGCTGCTGGATGCCTCGGTCAGGGAAGTACGCGATCTCAACGGCGGCGAGCTGACGGACGATGTGGCCGTGCTGCTGCTGGACCGGAGCTGACACCGCCGCGAGAGACCGGCGCCGACGCGGCTGCGGGGGAAGCGGCCGAGCCCTCCGGGGCCCGGCCGGGCGGGCTCAGCGCCCGCCGTTGAAGGGCCCGTACGGCCCGTCCGAGCTGGAGCCCCCGCGGCGCGGGCCGCTGCTGCCGCCGGAGACCTCCCGGAGCGCGGGCCGCACGTCAACGGTGTAGACGATCACCGCGATCACGCCGATGACCGGCAGGAACGACATGATCGGGAGAATGAACAGCAGCGCCGTGGCAAGGGCGAGAAAGATCAGCCACATGCCCTTGGTCTGCTTGCTCGCGGCGCGATAGGCATCCTCGCGGCGCACGGCGGCATCGATCAGCATCACGGCGGCATAGACGCCCAGGGCGAGCTGCACCCAGCTCAGAATGCTCTGGAACCCGTAAATCAGCACGCCGTCCACCGCCCGTTCGCCAGTCGTGTTCGTCCCGGTTCGCCACGGCCGTCTGCCGCCCGTGCGGCCCCACCGTACCCGGACAACGGGCCGGGCACCTGAAGTGTGCCCGGCCCGGCCTCGGAAACGACGTCCTCAGCGAAGGGTGAGTGACGTCACATCATGCTCACTTCGCGGACGGCGGAGTGCTCTTCTTCGTCGGTGCCGGCGCCGGCTTGCGCTGCGCGACCGGCTTCTTCGGTGCGGCGGGCTTGGGCTGGGTCGCCGGGGTGGCCTTGGTCTGCGCCTTGGCCCCGTTGGCGGTCTGCGGCTTCGCGGTGCTCTTGGGCGCGGACTTCGGCGCCGGCTCCGGCTCGATCGCCACCGCGAGGTCCTCGACCTGGTCGGCGGCCTCGCCGCGCCAGGTCGCCACCGCGTCACGGCCGCGCTCGGCCAGCTCCTCGTAGCCCTCACGGGCCCGCACGACGGCCTCGGCGGCCCGGCCCACGCCCTGCAGCGCCAGTTCCTGCGCCTGGTCGCGGACCTTCTTGATGTCGCCGTCCAGCGAGCCCAGCAGCTCGGACAGCTTCTCCTGGGCGTCCTTGGCCTGCTTGCTGACCAGGGCCTGGACGTCCTTGGGCTCGGTGCCGCGCACGGAGTCGAAGCGCTTGGGCGCCTCGGCCCGGATCTTCTCGACGAGCTGCGGCACCTCGCCGAGCTTCTCGGCCGCGAGATCGACGGTGCCGGCCAGCGCGTACAGCGGGGTGGCGTCGGTCAGGGTTTTGCGGAGGTCATCGGAGATGGCCATGACGTATTTCCTCCTGGAAACGGAATCGGTTGCTCAGGTGGCGTGCGGGCCGCCGTCGACCTCTGTGCCGGGGGTGTCCGTACCGCGCCCGACCTCGGACCCGCTCGCAGCGGTGTCCTTGTCTGCGGTGCCGAGCCCGTTCTCCTTGCGGAAGGACTCGTAGATCTGCAGCAGGACCTGCTTCTGTCTCTCGTTCAGCGCCGGGTCGGTGAGTATCGCGGTCTGCACCTCGACCCCGTCCAGACCGTGCCGCTCGTCCAGGATCCCGGCCTGGACGTACAGCGTCTCCGCGGATATCCGCAGTGCCTTGGCGAGCTGCTGCAGAATCTCCGCGCTCGGCTTGCGCAAGCCGCGCTCGATCTGGCTGAGGTACGGGTTGGACACCCCGGCGGCATCCGCGAGCTGCCGCAGGCTCAGCCGCGCCGTGCGCCGCTGCTCCCGCAGGAACTCGCCGAGGTTGCCGACGTTGAGTGATGCCATACCCCGATGGTGCCTCCCAGTGCTAACTTTTGCAAGCAAGCGCTAGCAGGAGTGCTCTGGTGGGGTGAGGACGGCGGCTTCGGAGCGCCACTGAGCGCACGGGCCGACCGGTCGGGCGCCCGTCGCCCGGATGCGCGCCCCAGACCTCATGTCAGGCGCCCGTACGGGGATCATGTGCCTTATTGCGGATGAATCCCCGACGAAAGGCATGGCATGAAGCTCGCGGTCATCGGCGGCACCGGGCTGATCGGGTCGCAGGTCGTCAAGAAGCTGAACGCCGCGGGGCACGAGGCGGTGCCGTACGCGCAGTCCACCGGAACCGATGTCCTCAGCGGCCAGGGGCTGGACGAGGCGGTGGCGGGGGCCGACGTCCTCGTCAATCTGACGAATTCCCCGACCTTCGACGAAGCCTCCCTGGCCTTCTTCCGGACCTCGATGGACAACCTGCTGGCCGCGGCCCGGAAGGGGGGCGTGGGCCACTTCGTCATTCTCTCGATCGTCGGCGTGGACCAGGTGCCCGAGCTGGACTACTACCGGGCCAAAGCGCTCCAGGAGGAGATCCTCGCGGCCGGACCGGTCCCCTACTCGATCGTCCGCGCGACGCAGTTCATGGAGTTCATGGACGCGGTCCTGTCCTGGACCGCCGACGGGGACACCGTCCGGCTGCCCGCCACGCCGATCCAGCCGATCGCCTCCAAGGACGTGGCCGCCGCGGTGGCGGACGTCGCCACGGGTGCCCCGCTCGGAGGCATTCGCAAGATCGCCGGCCCCGAGGTCTTCTCCCTCGACGACCTGGGCCGTCTCACCTTGGCCCACAAGGCCGACGACCGCACCGTCGTCACCGACCCCACCGCCGGCATGTTCGCCGCCGTCCAGGGCGACGTCCTCACCGACATGGACGCCCACCTCGCCCCCACCCGCTACGCCGACTGGCTCGCCTGAACCGCTCGCGCCGCCCGGCCCGCCCTGCGGACCCACCGCCTCGTGGGGCGCGGCTGTTCCGAACGCCCACCGTGTAACGGCTGTTCAGAACGCCCACCGTGTGTGCGTGAAGACGCCGTCGTTCCGGCCGAAGCCGTACGCCGTGGCCGGGGTGACGGCGAACACCACCACGCCCCCCGTGCGGAACGCCTCCCCGATCCCGTGGAAGGGGCCCTCGGGCGAGGTGATGTGCGGCCCGTACTTCGCCTCGTACGCCGCGATCACCTCGTCCAGCACCGCCGGATCGGCCACCGGCTCCGCCCTGCCCTCGACCACGAGGTCGAGCCCTTCGGTGAGCGAGTTCCTCCCCGTGGTCAGCGCGCAGTGCCCGTCACCAGCGAGGTTCCTCGCCTTCTGCTCGTCCGCTCCGGTGGAGAAGTACAGCACCCCGTCGTGCCAGGCGGCGAGCACGGGAGTGACGTGCAGCCGGCCGTCCGGCCGCACCGTGGACACCCAGAAGATCTCGGCGGATTCCAGCTGCCGCCGGGCCTCGGCCCACTCGGTGGCAGTGACGTCCGCGGCACCCGGGCGGGGGTTGAGCGCGGAGCTGTAGCGGCCGTCGAGCTCGGTCGTGGGGTGCTGTGCGGGTCCGTGTGTCGGCATGGCGGATCTCCCTTCCTCTTCCGCCGGTAACGACCGGCCGGCGGCGTGGTAGTCATCGGCCGGGCCCGTTCGGGTCGCGGCCCGCCCGAAGAGGGAGGCGACTACGGGGTGCCCCCGCCCTCCCCGGTGGCGGGCCGGGTCCCGATGATGACCGTGGCGTGGAGCTCGTCGGAGCCGGCCACCCGGGGCAGCAGCCCGTGGCGGGTGAAGTGCTCGACGGCCCGTGGCGCCTGCCGTTCGCTCGTCTCGACCAGCAGATGCCCCTCCGGCGCCAGCCACTCGGCCGCGGCCGCGGTCACCCGCCGCAGGACGTCGAGCCCGTCCGCGCCGCCGTCCAGCGCGACCAGCGGCTCGTGCTCACGGGCTTCGGGCGGCAGCAGTCCGACCTCTTCGGTCGGTACGTAGGGAACGTTCGCCACCAGGACATCGATACGGCCCCGGAGACCGGCGGGCAGCGCGTCGAAGAGGTCGCCCGCGAAGACCTCGCCCCCGGCGGCCGTGATGTTGCGGTGGGCGCAGCGCACCGCGGCGGGCTCGATGTCCGCCGCGTACAGCTCGACCCGGTCCAGGGCGGCGGCCAGTACGGTGCCCACCGCACCGGATCCGCAGCACAGGTCGACGACGACCGTGGGCCGACCGGTGCGGGCGACGGCCCCGCGCCCGAGGCCGATGGCTTGGTCCACCAGGAATTCGGTGCGGCGCCGCGGCACGAAGACGCCGGGATCCACGGCGACCCGCAGCCCGTGGAACTCCGCCCAGCCGACGACGTGTTCCAGGGGAATGCCGCGGACGCGGCGCTCCACCATGGCGGCGAGTGCGTCCGCCGTAGGCGCGGTGGAGAGCAGCAACTCCGCCTCGTCCTCGGCGAATACACAGCCGGCGGCGCGCAGCCTGGTGACGACGGTGGCGCGGGAGAGGGGTGGGGCAGGGGGCGGCGAGGGGGGCGCTGCGCCGTCCGCTCGACGCGGTGCCGGCTCGGGCCGCACGGGGGAGCGCGATATACGGGGTGAAGACAGGTGGGACGACGAGATATGAGGTGACGACATGTGGGCCTTTCGGGGCGCCGAGGGCGCGTCCCGGGTCACGTGTGTCGGGCGGTCACCTGCGTCGGGTGAACCTGCGGGGCGTGAGCCGGGAGCGCCTGCCTGGTCTGGCGGGGAATCGGTCTCACCTCCTGGGTCGGTCCACTACTGAGAGCGCAACATTACCCGACCTGGGGCGCGGCGGCACGGGCGGAGGGCGTGCGGCGGGTGCCGTCCCTGCCGTCGTTTCCAGGCCGCCGGGCACGCCGGGGACACCGGGCACGCCGGCCCAGGGGGCAGCGCGGAGCCGTTCCGTCGAAGGAGCAACGTCCCTTTCAGCGCTGAGGAGTCCGACGGCTCATGGCTGTGGGGCTGGGCCAACCCGGGGTTCCGTGAGATGCCTTCATGCATTCCGAGGGCTTGGCGGCGGGTCTGTCGCCCTCCGTTGCGAGATGGTGAAGCCAACGACTCGAAAGTACTTGTCATTTTGGAAAGTACTTGTGACGATGGAGTCGGAAGTCGGGTTCACGGAAGCAGCGATCAGGGGGGACTGGCATGGCGGAGTACGCCTCACAGGACGCGGTGGCGGCGCTGGCCCGCGCGCAGGAGCTGCGCTCGACCGTGCGGGACGGCACGAAGTGGTACGCCTGGTACCAGGTGATCTACGGCATCGCGGCGGCGGCCATGGTGCTCAGCATCGGGCTGATCAGCGGGCCGTATGGGGTGGCTATCGGCTGCGGCATCTGGACCGCCGTCCTCATCGGACTGTCCGTGTACGCCGCCCGGCAGCGCGTTGCCCGATGGGGCTTCCAGCGACGGCATACGAGTCTGCTCGCGGCATGGGGGCTGCTGTACGGAGGGGTGCTGAGCGGCGGCCTCATCTGGTTCCCCGGCGTCGTGGCGTGGTGGGTGCCCGGGGCGCTGCTGGTCGCCCTTCCCGGGCTGATAGGCGGCTACTTGGAGGCCCGGCGGTGAGCACCTCGCAACCCGGCATACATCCGCGCCACGGGCTCGACGAGGTGATCCATGCGCCCGTTCGCTTCTCCGTAATGGCGACCCTCGCGGCCGCGGACAAAGCCGAGTTCGGCTTCGTCCGCGACACCGTCGAGGTGAGTGACTCGGTCCTGTCGCGGCAGGTCACCACCCTGGAGAAGGCCGGATATGTCGCCGTCACCAAGGGGTACGTCGGCAAGCGCCCGCGGACCTGGCTCGCTCTCACGGCTGAGGGCCGTGCCGCCTTCGCCGCGCACTGCCAGGCCCTGCGGGCGATAGCGGAGACGGCTGCCGACCAGTGACTCGCTGACAGACGCCCGGGTGCCGCCTTGTTGACTTGGAGTGCGCTTCAACTCGTAGCGTCCGGGACGGGATCCGGGGCGACAGCCGGAACGGGGGCGACGGTCGGGGGTTTCACGGCCGGCAGTCGACCGTGACGGGGGCTGTCGACCGCCGAATGCCGGCCGGTCCGGATCCGTTCGTCGTACGCCATGTCCAGGAGGCAACAGCATCATGACCAGCACCAGCATTCCGACGCGTCACCTTGGTGAGCTGGCGGTTTCCGCGCAGGGGCTCGGCTGTATGGGGATGAGCCACGGTTACGGCGAGTCGGACGACGCGCAGTCGATCGCGACCATCCACCGGGCGCTCGACCTCGGGGTCAGCCTGCTGGACACCTCCGACTTCTACGGGGCGGGCCACAACGAGGAGTTGATCGGCCGGGCCATAGCCGGGCGGCGGGACGAGGTGGTGCTGGCGACGAAGTTCGGGTTCGCCAACCGGCTCGGTGAGCCGACGATGATCCGGGGCGACGCCGCCCATGTACGGGCGGCCTGTGACGCGTCGCTGCGCCGGCTCGGGGTCGACCACATCGATCTCTACTACCAGCACCGCGTCGACCCGGACGTGCCGATCGAGGAGACCGTCGGTGCGATGGCCGAGCTCGTCGCGGCCGGCAAGGTGCGGCATCTCGGACTGTCCGAGGCGAGCGCCGCGACCATCCGGCGGGCGCATGCGGTGCACTCGATCGCCGCGCTGCAGAGCGAATGGTCGCTGTGGACCCGCGATCTGGAGCAGGAGATCGCTCCGGTGTGCCGTGAACTCGGCATCGGCCTGGTGCCGTTCTCCCCGCTCGGCCGCGGTTTTCTGACCGGGCGCTACACCTCCGTGAAGGAGCTGCCGGAGTCCGACTTGCGCCGCAGCCAGCCGCGCTTCGCCGACGGCAACCTGGAGCAGAACCTGGCCATCGTCGAGAAGCTCGACGAGATCGCCGCCGAGAAGGGCGTCAGCGCCGGGCAGCTGGCGCTGGCCTGGGTGCAGCACCGCGGTGACGACGTGGTGCCGATCCCCGGCACCCGTCGGCAGCAGTATCTGGAGGAGAACCTCGGCGCCCTGGCCTTGGAGCTGACCGCCGAAGAACTCACCGCGATCGATGCCGCGGCACCCGCCGGCCGGATCGCCGGGACGCGGTACGACGAGGTCAGCATCGCGTTTGTCGAGGGGTGAGGCAACGGGCGGGAGCGCGGTGCGCAGCGCGGCGCCGTGGCCATCCGCTCCATGTGGGCGCGCAGCGCCTCGTCGGCTTCGGTCAGCCGGGTGGCGAGCGGCTCGGCCCGGGAGATCGAGGCCAGTGCGCGCAGCACATGGTCGGGGTCGACGGCCTCGGTGACACAGGCGTCCGGCACCTCGTCCTTGTCCCTGTCCTTGAACGCCCGGAAGATCGTCGCCTCCCCCGATACCGGCGGCGCGGGCGATCCGGCTGGTGGTGACGGCCGCGCCGTACTCCGCCACCAGCGGTAGCGCGGCGACCACGATCACGGCTCGGCGCTGCTCGACGCGCACGCCGGAGTGCGTCGGCGTGCGGCGGGGGCACACCTCCACGCTACGGAGTGCGTGCTCACTCCGCCACGCCTGGGCGCGTCCGCGTCCCGCTGCCTAGACTTTTTGCAGCGCGGCAAGCCGGTGCCCACGGCCGTCGTTCCTGGGCCGCCGGCCGAACGGAAGGACGGCGCGCCATGGACTGGAAGCTGGAACTGGTGCCGATTCCGGTCGCCGACGTGGAACGGGCGAAGCGCTTCTACAGCGAGCAGATGGGCTTCGCCGTCGATCACGACATGTGCGTCGGCGGCGATGTCCGCATCGTGCAGCTGACGCCGCCGGGGTCGGGCTGCTCGATCGTCATCGGCGCGGGTACCGAGGACCCGGAAGTGCAGCCGGGTTCGGTGCACGGGCTGCAGCTGGTGGTGCCCGATATCGCCTCGGCCCGTGCGGAGCTGGCCGAACGGGGTGTGGCGGTCGGCCCCGTACAGCATGTGGAGAACGGGACGATGGTCGACGGTCCCGGCGGCGCGTGGAACTCGTTCGTCTACTTCAGCGACCCGGACGGCAACGGCTGGGCGCTCCAGGAGCGCCCCTCCCTGGGGTGAGAACTCGGCGCGGGAAGTGGGGAGTTGTGTTCCGGACTCGGCGCGGCCGAGGAGGGGGCGGGGCTCCTAGGATCGGTGGATGACGACGGATCAGGAAGAGTTTCTGCGGACCTTTCATGCCGCACACCCCGCGGTGACGACGCAGGCCATGGCGCACGGGCGGGCCGAGGACGGCCGTTCCGGCTACCAGATCCTGCGGGACCGGGTCTCGGGGTGCGGCCGGGTGCTGGATCTCGGGTGCGGCGACGGGCTGCTGCTCGAACTCCTCGCCGAGCGGGAAGGGGGCGCCCCGCGGGAGCTCGCCGGGCTCGACCTGTCCGCCGAGGAGCTGGCGCTGGCGCGCCGCCGGCCGGGTGTCGGCCGGGCCGACCTCCGTGTGGGGCGGGCGCAACAACTGCCCTTCCAGGACGGCTGGTTCGACGGCTGTGTGTCCCATATGGCGCTGATGCTGATGGGGGAGGCGGAACGGGTTGCGACGGAGCTGGCGCGGGTGCTGGAGCCGGGCGGCACGCTGGCCGCCGTCCTGGGCGGTGGGGCGGCCGGCGGCGAGGCCTGCGAGCTGTTTCTGCGGCTGGCGAAGCCGCTGTTCCTCGCGGCGCCCGAGGAACAGCGGATCCCGCGCCTCGGGGACCGGCGGCTGCGGACCTGCGAAGGCTTCGACGCGGTGTTCCGTCCGGCCGGATTCGGGCCGGTGGAATGGGAGACGGTACGGATCGATCTGACCGGCCCGCCCGAGCAGGTCTGGCGCACCGTGGCCGCGTACTACGACGTCGGGCCGCTCGATGCCTCCGTCATGGCGGATCTGCGGGCCCGCTTCGAGGCGGAGTCGGCGGCGCTGGCCCTGCCGGACGGGCGCATTCCGTGCGGGATGCGCATGCATGTCGCGACGGCGGTGCGCTGACCTCGGGCCCGGGCGGCCGAGGTGGCGCGGCCTCGCAAGGCGAACGCAACGGGCCGGTGGGAGCCGCCGGTTGTGGGCGCCCGCAGTGGCCCGTGGTGGCCCGTGGTGGTGACCGCGGCGGACGCCCGGAGCAGTGCTCCGTCCTGGTGGTCCTAGCCCCCGTACGGCCGTGTGGCGCGTGCCTCGCGGAGGGTTACGGCCCACCAGGTCAGCTGGTGGAGCAGGGCGTCGGCGGCCTGTGTGGCGGCGGCCGGGTCGCGCAGCTCGCCCGCGTCGTCGAAGAGGTTGCCGGCGAGCGGGAAGCTCACCGTGTCGCGCACCGTGGTGGCGTGCAACTCGGCGAAGACCAGCCGCAGTTGTTCGACGGCGCGCAGGCCGCCGGAGATCCCGCCGTACGAGACGAAGCCGACCGGCTTGGCCTGCCACGGGGTGTGCAGCAGGTCGATGGCGTGCTTCAGCGGGGCGGGGAAGGAGTGGTTGTACTCCGGGGTGATCACGACGAACGCGTCCGCCTCGTCCACGCGCTTGGCGAAGGACTCGTACTCCTCGCTGCCGTGGCGGAGGGTGTACGGGCGGACCGCGTCCAGGTCGATGACGTCCACGTCGATGTGCGGGTGGCGTGCGGCGTGCCGGGTGAACCAGTGCGCGATGACGGGCGCGAACCGGCCCTCCCGGGTGCTGCCGACGATCACTGTGAGGCGGTAGGGATGCTCGGACATGCGGGGCCCTTCATGGATGGCGCGGCGTGACGACGCGTGAGTCGGTGACGGCCGGGGTGCCGTCGGGACCCGACGCTAGGACCTCAAGCGAACTTGAGGTCAAACACGGACGGGCGGGGCCGGCCGGGCAATCGCCCGGACGGCCCCGCCCGCCTGGTTTACGTCCGCCGGCCCGTCCGCCGGGTCGGATCACTCCGCCCCGAACAGCTTCAGCAGCTCCGTCTTCTCGAACATCCGGGCCGTGTCGATCGCCGAGGGGGTGCCCGCCGACGGGTCCGCGCCGTGTGCCACCAGGACCTTGACGACCTCGTCCTCGGCCTTGAAGACCGCGCCGGCGAGCGGGGTCTGGCCGCGGTCGTTGGGGCGGTCGGCGTCGGCGCCGCGCTGCAACAGCGCCTCCACGGTGGCCGGGTGGCCGTGGTACGCCGCCAGCATCACGAGCGAGTCGCCCTTGTCGTTGGTCAGGTTGGCGGGAACGCCCGCGTCCACATAGGCGGCGACGGTGTCGGTGTCACCGTGCCGCGCCAGGTCGAACACCTTGGCCGCGAGCTGCAGTACCTCGGGGTCGTGCGCGTGCTCGATCGCCTCGGGCCCCTGCGGCTCGGAATTCGCGTCGCTCATGGTCGCCGGCCTCCTGCTGTGGTGGGTGCTTCGTGCGTGCCCTGTCATCGCCACCTTATGCAGGCCGTCGCCGTTGCGGCAGCGGCACATGCCTGTCGCGGTGGCGGTCGGTGGGGCCGGCCGGCCGGGCCGGGCGCCGGTCGCCCGCCGCCCGGCCCCCGAGCCGTGCCGCTCAGCACATGCCGCTCAGAACATGCCGCTCAGGACACGCCCCTCGAAAACCTGCCGCTGTGGAAACCCGCCGCTCAGAAGCTGGCGCGGATCTCGCCCACCCGGGCGCCGCCGCCGAGGAGCGGGGCGTCCTCGAGGCGGGAGAGCACGGGGGCGTCGATGCCCATGAGGCGCAGGGTGCGGGCGAGGACCGGGCCGAGGGTGCGGGTGGCGCCGTCGTCGATCTTGAAGGCCAGGGCGCGGCCGTCGGGCAGGGCCAGCGCCTGGACGGCCTCGGCGCCCATCTTGGCGAGCGTGCCGGGGAGGGCCTGCATCAGCCAGGTGTCGGGGCGGCGGGTGCCGGCGACGTACTCCGGGTGGGCGCGCATCGCGTCGGCGACCCGCCGCTCCGGGGTACCGGGCCCGGCCAGGACGAAGTGCCGGAAGGCGCGCGCCAGGCCCGTCAGGGAGAGCGAGAGCAGGGGCGCGCCGCAGCCGTCCGTGCCGATGTGGGCGACGTCCTCGCCGGCGGCGGTGCGGACCCCGTCGGCCACCAGCTGCTGCAGCGGATGGTCCGGGTCGAGGTACGTGGCGAGCGGCCAGCCGTTCAGTGCGGCGGCGGCCAGCATGGCGGCGTGCTTGCCCGAGCAGTTCATGGTCAGGCGGTCGCGGGCGCTACCCGCGGCGAGGTAGGCCTCCGCCTCCTCCGGGTCCAGCGGCAGGTCCGCCGGCGTCTGCAGCTGGTCGGCGGTCAGCCCGTGCTCGGCCAGCATGGTCCGTACGAGCGCGAGGTGGAACGGCTCGCCGGAGTGGCTCGCGGCGGCCAGTGCCAGCCGCTCACCGGAGAGGTCCAGGCCCGCCCGCAGCACCGCCGCGGCCTGCATCGGCTTGTTCGTCGAACGGGGGAAGACCGGCGTGGTGACCTCGCCCAGCGACCAGTCCACGCTGCCGTCGGCCGCGAGGACCACCAGCGAGCCGCGGTGCCGTCCCTCGACGAAGCCGGAGCGGACGACCTCGGCGAGGACGGGGTGAGCCGTGAGGGGCGCCGCCGCCCCGGAAACCGGGGACGCGGCGGAGCCCGGGGTCGGCTCGGGTATCGGAGTGGGCGAGGTCATCGGTGGCCTTCCGGGAGTGACCTGTGCCCCCGGAGGCTTGTGGCCGGTCAGGACAGCAGGTCGTCTACTTGGGCTTCGCCTTCACGGTACCTGCGGGCGATTTCCGCGCTGCACTCGTCGGTGGTGCGCTGCAGCGCCTGGCGGCGGCGCGAGACCTGCTGTTCGTAGCGGATCAGCCGGCGCATCGCGTCGTGCAGCTCCTGGTCCGTGCGCGCGGTGAGGTCGGACAGCTCCACCTCGCCGAGCATGTCCTCGGCCAGCCTGCGGTACTCCTCGCTGTGCGGGGTCCCGAGCGTCACATGCCGCGCCGAGGAACGGTGCCGCGACGGCAGGTCCGTCAGGATCTCCGGGAGCCGGTCGAGGAGGGGCGAGTGCTGGGTGGTCCGGCGGGCGATCTCGGCCCGCAGGATGTCGATCCGGCCCTGCAACAGCCGCCGCAGATAGCTCAGATCGGCCTCTTTCTGCTGCGAATCACGCCGCACGACCCGCAGCTCGGGCAGCCCCAGCCCGGACAGATCGGGAGTCGTGGCCGGCAGGCAGCGGTCGCGCTGCTCCGGGGTGCGGGGGTGCTGCGCCTTGCCTGCCGGGAGCATGGGGCCGTCCTCCGTGCCGGGGGGCTCGGCGCCGGCCGAGGTCGTGGTCGTCGTCAGGGCGGTGGGGGGTGGTGGGGTGCCGGGGGCCGGACGGGCAGGGTCTGTCGTGGGGGCGGTGGATGCCGTCCGTCCGGTCGGTGTTGTGCGGGCGGTTGGTCCGGGACCGGGTGTCTGTCCGGCGCCGAGAGTGCTCATGAATCGTTCCGTCCCCTCGTCCGGTGCCGCGTCCTGGGCATGTTGTCCATGAAACGCACCACGTGCACGCATCGTGCCACTCTGGGCGGTCCTTCTGCAGGGCCATGGCACCCGAACGGCCCCCGTAGGGGCACTGCTGTCCGAAGGGGGCGGCCCGCCCGGCATCATGGCGGGTATGCGAGCTGTGGTGCAGAGGGTTGACGGCGCACGCGTCGAGGTGGCGGGCGAGACGGTCGGCGAGGTCGTCGGTGAGGGGCTGTGCGTGCTGGTGGGGGTCACGCACGACGACACCCCGCAGAAGGCGGCACAGCTCGCCCGCAAGCTGTGGTCGGTGCGGCTGTTGCAGGGCGAGAAGTCCTGCTCGGACACCTCGGCGCCGCTCCTGGTGATCAGCCAGTTCACTCTCTACGGTGACGCCCGCAAGGGGCGCCGGCCCACCTGGAACGCCGCGGCCCCGGGGCCGGTCGCCGAGCCGCTGGTCGACGAGGTCGTCGCACAGCTCCGGGCGCTGGGCGCCCATGTGGAGACCGGCCGCTTCGGGGCCGACATGAAGGTGTCGCTGACCAACGACGGGCCGTTCACGGTGCTGGTCGAGGTGTAGCCCCGGCAGCGGTTCGCGGTTCGCGCCCGCGGCCCGCGGCTCACGGCTCGACGACGACCTCCTGTGCCGCGGCGGTGCCGCCCGCCATCAGTGGGGCGTCCACCGGAACGTTCCGCTTGACCAGGGCGAGCGCGATCGGGCCGAGCTCGTGATGGCGGG
Organism: Streptomyces sp. NBC_01454; assembly: GCF_036227565.1. Lineage (NCBI taxonomy): Bacteria > Bacillati > Actinomycetota > Actinomycetes > Kitasatosporales > Streptomycetaceae > Streptomyces > Streptomyces sp. NBC_01454. The sequence goes on along the minus strand of NZ_CP109460.1, from coordinate 3,423,885 downwards.
CCGAGGTGGTCAGGAAGCCGAGCTGGCGGCCCTCCTCGCCGTCCGCGGCGAGGCGGATGGGGGTGCCGTGCGGCGGCAGATGGACCTCGCTGCCGTCCAGGTGCAGGAAGACCAGCCGGCGCGGCGGCTTGCCGAGGTTGTGGACCCGGGCGACGGTCTCCTGGCCGCGGTAGCAGCCCTTCTGGAGGTGGACGGCGCTGCCGATCCAGCCCACCTCGTGCGGGATGGTGCGGTGGTCGGTCTCCAGGCCCAGCCGCGGGCGGTGGGCCTCCACGCGCAGCGCCTCCAGCGCCAGCACGCCGATGGCCGGCCCGTGAGCGGCGGCGAAGTCCTCCAGACCGGTGCGCGGCAGGAACAGATCGCGGCCGTACGGGGTCTCGCGGACGACGGTGTGCTCGGGCACCTCGGCGATGGAGCCGGCCGGCAGATGCACGACGGCGATCTCGTCGGTGCGGTCGGTGACCTCGACCCGGTAGAAGAACTTCATGCTCTCCAGGTAGGCGATCAGCGCCTCCTGGGTGCCCGGTTCGGTGTGCATCCAGGTCGTCTCGCCGTCGTCGACGAGGGAGACGGCGTGCTCGATGTGGCCGTGCGCGGAGAGGATCAGCGCCTCGGTGGCATGGCCGGGCGGCAGGTCGCTGACGTGCTGGGTGAGCAGCAGATGCAGCCAGCTCAGCCGCTCGGCGCCGGTGACGGTGACCACGCCGCGGTGGGAGAGGTCGACGAAGCCGGAGCCGCCGGCGAGCGCGCGCTGCTCACGGAAGAGGTCGCCGTAGTGCGCCGCGACGCCTTCGTCGGGGGCCTCGGCCGGGACGGCGCCGGGCAGCGACAGCAGGGGACTGGCGGGTGTTTGTCGCAGCATGTGCCCAGCCTACGACTCGCCGGCAACTACCTCAGCCGTCGCCCTGGGCCGCCTTGCCCCGGCAGGAGGCACAGCGCCCGAAGATCGCGAAATGCTTCATGTCCGTCTCGAAGTCGAACTGTTCGCGCAGCCGCGCCGTGAACGGCTCGGCCACCGACAGGTCCGCCTCGATGACGTCCGTGCAGTCCCGGCACACCAGGTGGATGTGGTGGTGGCGGTCGGCGAGGTGGTAGGTGGGTGCCCCGTGCCCGAGGTGGGCATGGCTGACCAGGCCCAGCTCCTCCAGGAGTTCCAGGGTCCGGTAGACGGTGGAGATGTTCACCCCGCCCGCCGTCTTGCGCACCTCGGTGAGGAGGTCGTCCGGGGTGGCGTGCTCCAGCCTGTCCACGGCCTCCAGCACGAGCTGACGCTGTGGGGTCAGGCGGTATCCGCGCCTGCGGAGGTCGCTCTGCCAGTCTTTGGTCACCACACCGCCAGTATGAGGTGCTCCACCCCGGGACGGCGAAGATTCCACCCGCAGGCTTTACGGGTTGTAGGGCGTGCCGTCCGGCCGGAAGAAGGAGACGCCGTCCGCCGTGTCCTCGGGGAGGTTCTCCGCCCACTCCTGGAGGTCGACGACCTTCTTCAGATGCGCCGACATGTAGGGCCGCAGCGGCACGTCCGGGGTGGACTTCTCGCCGACCCACATCAGGTCGCTGTTGACGTAGCCGTACAGCCGCTTGCCGCCGCTGTACGGGCCGGAGGCCGCGGTGCGGGCGACGGCGTCGGTGGCCAGGTCGATCTGCGGCTTCTGGTCGGCCAGCTCGCCGTACCAGACCTCCACCAGGCCCTGGTCGCGGCACATCACGACCTCGACCTTGCGGTGCGCGTCGATGCGCCAGAAGCCGGTTTCGGTCTCCAGGGGGCGGACCTTCTTGCCCTCGCCGTCGAGCACCCAGCTGTGCGAGGTGTACTCGAGGAAGTCACGGCCATCGTGGGTGAAGGTGACCGACTGCCCGAAGTTGCACTTCTCGGTGCCGGGGAAGTCGGCGACGCCGGCGCCCTCCCACTTGCCGAGGAGGAAGACGAGCGGCACCAGGGCCGGGTTCAGGTCGGACGGGATCTCGATCATGAGAGCTCAGACGATCTATAGAAGGGGGCGGAAGGGGCGCAAAAGGTGCTCGGCCGAAGGCTGCCGGCGGTTGGTCAGCGCTGGCCCTGGTAGAGCTTCTGCCAGGTCAGAGCGGCGAACCCGAGCACGCCGACGGCGACCAGAACGAGCAGGGTGGTGAAGAATGCCTCAAGCACGAGCGCGCTCCTTGAACGGAGTGAGGGGGTAACGGACCGCCTGCGAGTCTAGTCGGCGGCGCCGACAGCGGCGCTGTGAGGTCTGCCGCCCGCCCCTCGCGCCTAGTCTTGCCCCATGGCGAAGAAGCTCGTGATCAAGGTGACGGCGGGCGCGGACGCGCCCGAGCGGTGTTCGCAGGCGTTCACGGTGGCGGCGGTGGCGGTCGCCAGCGGCGTCGAGGTGTCGCTGTGGCTGACCGGGGAGTCGGTGTGGTTCGCGCTGCCGGGACGGGCGGCGGAGTTCGAGCTGCCGCACGCGGCGCCGCTGCCGGAGCTGATCGACGGAATCCGGGCCGGCGGCGGGGCCATCACGGTCTGCACCCAGTGCGCAGCCCGGCGTGACGTCGAGCAGAAGGACCTCATCGAGGGGGCCGGGATCGCCGGTGCCCAGGTGTTCGTCAGCGAGATCATGCCGGACGACGTGCAGGCGTTGGTCTACTGAGCCCCGCGGGCGCGGGCGGGCCTACTGGGGGTGCTTGTCGTCCCCCCGGTCGTCCAGCTCGCGCCACCAGCGGTCGGACTCCGGATCGCCGGACTCGTCCCACCAGCGCTCGCCGGGCTCCCGGCGGTTGCCGATGATCGCCGCGACCGGCGGGATCACCATGGCGACGACGCACATCCCCACCGCCGCTGGCACCGACCACAGCCGCACCACGCCCCAGGCGAGGACGAACAGCACCAGGCACACGCCCATCAGGACGAAGTACCTGAGATGGCGGCGCTGTACGGGCGACCGGCGGTGCGCGTCCATGTCTCCACGGTAAGTCCGCGCGGGGCCGGACAGAAGTCGGGCGCGGACCCCTTGTCCGGGGGCGTCCGGGGGCGTCCGGGGGCGTCCGGGGGCGTGCGGGGCCGGGCACGGCAAAAGGGCCGCACCCCCGATCAAGGCGTCCAAACCTCTGGGGTGCGGCCCTTCCGGCCTTCGATGCCGTCAGACGGCGATGGCAACCTCCGCCAGGCCGCCCTTCTCGGCGACGACGGTGCGGTCCGCGGTGCCGCCCGGGACGAGCGCACGCAGCGTCCAGGTGCCCTCGGCCGCGTAGAAGCGGAACTGTCCGGTCGCGGAGGTGGGGACCTCGGCGGTGAACTCGCCGGTGCTGTCCAGGAGTCGGACGTAACCGGTGACGGGCTCGCCGTCGCGGGTCACGCTGCCCTGGATCGTGGTCTCGCCGGGCTTGAGGGTCGAGGCGTCCGGGCCGCCTGCCTGTGCTCCACACATAGGGGTACTTCCTTGAGGGGTTGAGGAGAAGCTTGCGGGCTTACTTGGCGGCGCCGAGCTCGATCGGCACGCCGACCAGCGAGCCGTACTCGGTCCAGGAGCCGTCGTAGTTCTTGACGTTCGCCTGGTCCAGGAGCTCGTGCAGGACGAACCAGGTGAGCGCGGAGCGCTCACCGATACGGCAGTAGGCGATGGTGTCCTTGGCCAGGTCCACGGACTCCGTCTCGTAGAGGGCCTTGAGCTCCTCGTCCGACTTGAAGGTGCCGTCGTCGTTGGCGTTCTTCGACCACGGGATGTTGCGGGCGCTGGGCACGTGGCCGGGGCGCTGCGACTGCTCCTGCGGGAGGTGCGCCGGGGCCAGCAGCTTGCCGCTGAACTCGTCGGGGGAGCGCACGTCGACCAGGTTGAGGTTGTCGATCGCGGCGACGACATCGTCACGGAAGGCGCGGATGGCGGTGTTCTGGGCCTTGGCCCGGTAGGCGGTGGCCGGGCGCTGGGGAACCTCGGAGCCGTCGACCAGGTCGCGCGAGTCCAGCTCCCACTTCTTGCGGCCGCCGTCGAGCAGCTTCACGCTGCCGTGGCCGTAGAGCTTGAAGTACCAGTAGGCGTAGGAGGCGAACCAGTTGTTGTTGCCGCCGTAGAGGACGACCGTGTCGTCGTTGCCGATGCCCTTGGCGGAGAGCAGCTTCTCGAAGCCCTCCTGGTCGACGAAGTCACGGCGCACCGGGTCCTGGAGGTCCTGCTTCCAGTCGATGCGGACGGCGTTCTTGATGTGGTTCTTGTCGTAGGCCGAGGTGTCCTCGTCGACCTCGACGAGGACGACCTTCGGGTCCTCGAGGTGGGCCTCGACCCAGTCGGCGTCTACAAGGACGTCGCTACGGCTCATGGTGTTCTCCTCCGGGGCAGTTGCGGGGGCGGTTGCAGAGTGGCACGCGGATCCGCCGGGGGCGCGCGGACGATCTCCGGGCGGTGGGTCCGGGCGGGCGCCGTGCGGGGACGAGCGGACGGCGGCCCGAAGGGCCGGCCGGCTGAGGACGGGCGGGGAAGGCCCGTCAGACAGGGCGACAGAGCATGGCGGCGACGCGGCACAGGTCTACTGCCCGCCGCTTCGTCAGTACCGCACGTCCCCGTGGACGGAGACCGCTCAATGAGCTCTGCATGGCTCCGATCGTAGGGAGGCAGAGCGGGGCGTGTCACCGGCGTGTCGAATGATGAGACGTGATTGTCCGCAATGCGGGATGGAGGGGGTCGTCGGGCGCGTGTCCGGCGACCCGCGGGGCCCGTTCGCCGGTGGGGGGTCTGGCGTACGGACCAGGGTGTCTCAGGAATTGGACGGACGGGCGGATCGGGGCGCCGGCGCGGTGTGCGGCGGGCCGCAGGAGCGTCCGCGCGCCGGAGCGGCGGGCCGGGGGCGGGCCGGTGGGGCGGCCCGCCGTGGGCGGCCGGTCAGCCGGGAAGCTTGACGTTCTTGCCGGAGGCGGAGATCGAGATGCCGTCGGGCATCGTCACGACCTTCTCCAGCTTCAGGTTGCCGGGCAGCTGCTCCAGCTTCCAGTCATGGTCGGTCTGGGCGCGGACCTTGGCCTCGCAGCCATGCAGGACCTTGCACATCGAGGGGAGCCCGTCGGCCCGCAGCCGGACGGTGTCGCCGTGGACGATGGTGATGGAGCCGGTCACGTCCAGCTGGCTGAGCACCGGGATGTTCGGCGAGATCTTGACCTGGCTGCGGCCGTTCTTCTGGCCGCCGTAGGTGACCTTGACGTCGGCGCCCGCCGCCCGGGTCAGGTCGGCGTAGTTGATCCGGGCGTTGCCGGTCGCCCAGGCGGCGCTCTCGATGGAGGTGTAGTCGCTGTTCAGCGCGACCTCGTGGAACTGTGCCGACAGCTGGTCGATGCGCAGCGTGCGGCCCTCGGCGCGGGCCTCGATGCCCCCGAGGTCGGCGTCGACCTCCTGGAGGTTGCGGCCGGCGACCTGGGTCAGGAACGGGAATCCCTTGATGGCGACGTTCGGCGTCTTGTCGAGCCCCTGGCTGCTGCGGATCTTGTCCGCGGCCTTGTCCTCGGCGAGATTCACCGCGACCCGGTCGGCCGCCACGAAGAGCCCGCCGAGTATGACCACGACGAACAGCAGCACACGAAGTGCACGCATCGAACCACTTCCCCCACACCTGGGCCGGATACCGGCCGACTCGTCCGGGCAGGCCCCCTGCCTGCATTCCGGGGAGCCTAGACGACGTCGAACGGGAAGCGGGAGCGGCGGCCGCCGGAGGGCGCAGGGTGCGCTGTCCGGTGGCCGCCGCTCCGTTTCGCCGCGTAGTCCTGGGGATTGTGCGGCGTGTGCGCCTCCTGTGGCGGTTATCCCAGCGTGCGTCCCAGGACGTAGACCGCCGGGGCGGCCAGGGCCAGCGGCAGGGCCACCCCGGCCGTCAGATGGACGAAGCGGGAGGGGTAGTCGTAACTGGCCACCCGCAGCCCGATCAGGGCGCAGCCGCCGGCCGCCAGGCCCAGCAGCGCCCCGGACACGCCGAGGCCGGTGAGCTGGCCGGCCGCGATACCGGCGCCGGCGGCGGCCACCAGACAGACGCCGATCGAGGCGGGGCCCGGCAGCGGCAGCGCACGGGCGAGGGTGGCCACCGCGGCGCCGGCGGCGCCGACCACCACCGCATGCGGGCTCGCCGCGAGCTGGCCGCCGGCGAGCACCGCGAGCGCGGTCGAGGTCAGGCCCGCGGTCAGTGCGTACATCCGCTCGTCGGCGCTGCTGCGGTTGCGCAGCTGGAGGACGAGGACGAACAGGCACCACACGCCGAGCGTGCCGATGCCCACCAGCGGCGCGCTCGCGCGGTCGGTGGCCAGCAGCGCGACATCGGTGGTCAGACCGGCGAGGAAGGCGAGCGCGATGCCCTGGCGGGCCGGCCACATGCCGTTCAGCCGGAACCAGCCGGCGGCGGTGACGGCCTGCAGCAGCGCCACCGGGACGGCGAGCACCGGGCGGCTCAGCGGTGCGGTCAGCGCCAGCAGCAGGGCGAGCCCGGCGGTCAGCGCGGCCGGCTGGATGCCGGGCGGGATGATCGGCGAGCGGCCCTCGGCGCGGGCCCGCTGGTTGGCCGCGAGCGGGGCGCTGGAGACCGGCGGGGTGGGCAGCGGCGGCTTGGCCGCGGGCGCGGCGGGCGCCGGCCTGGCCTGCTGGGGGTGTGCGCGGCCGTAGGGGTCCTCGGCCGGCCGCGCGCTCTGGTGCTGGGTGGGCAGCTGCGAGGTCTCCGCGGACGGGATGCGGTAGCCGTCGTGGCCGTAGGGCGGCTGCGGCTGCTGCTGCGGTTGATGTTGCGGGTGCTGCGGCTGCTGGGGCTGCTGCGGGGGCTGCTGTGATTGCGGCTGCTGGGACTGCTGCGGCTGTGGCCGTGCGTGCTGCGGCCGGTGCCCGTACTGCTGCTGCCCGTACGCCTCCCGCCCGTACTGATCGCGTCCGTACGGGTCCCGCCCGTACTGCTGCCCGTACGGGTCGTGCCCCGCCTGCTGCCCGTACGCAGGCTGCCCGTAGGGGTCGTGCCCCTGCTGCTGCGCGGCGTAGGGATCCTGCGGGGCGTACGGGTCCTGCGCGGCGTACGGGTCCTGTGGCGCGTACGGATCCGGCCGGCCGTACGGGTCGTGCCGCGCGGCGGGGTCGTGCGGCGGATACGGATTGCGGTGCTGCGGCTGGTTGTCGCTCATGATCGTGTGCTCACCCTCCCGCGAACGGCGGCAGTACCTCGACGGTCCCGCCCTCGGCCAGCGCCACCGTCCCGTGGTCTCGGGTGCCGACCGGATCGCCGTCCACCAGGAACGAGCAGCGCAGCAGCACGCGGGCGAACTCGGGGTTCGCGGCGTGCACCGCCCGCGCCGCGTCGAGTGCCTCGGCGAGCGTCGCCGCCGCATACGGCTCCTCTGCCGTGCCGGCGGCGGCCTTGGCCGCTGCCCAATAGCGCACGGTGCCAGTTGTTGTCACGGCGGCCTCTTCGTCGTGTTCGTCGTGTGCGTGGTGTGCGTGGTGTGCGTCGTGTCGGTCGGGGGCTGCCGGTGGTGGCGGGCGCCCCGTCGTTGCCGCCTCCATGATGGCGTACGCGGCGGCCGCTCCGGTTCCGGCAACTTCTGGCAAAGGCTGTCTGTCCAAGCGGGGCAGAACGGGGAAATTCGGTTGCCGTGGGCACATGTTCGCTTAGGCTCACTGTGTGTTGGTCCGACTTGTACGGGGACATCTGCGGCCCCACAGACGCGCGATCTCCCTGATCGTGCTGCTCCAGCTGATCCAGACGCTGGCCACCCTCTTTCTGCCCACCCTCAACGCCGACATCATCGACAACGGCGTGGTGAAGGGGGACACGGGCTACATCTTCGGCACCGGCGGCTTCATGATCGCCGTCACTCTGCTGCAGATCGTCTGCGCGATCGGTGCCGTCTACTTCGGTGCCCGGACGGCCATGGCGCTCGGCCGGGACCTCCGCGCCGCGGTCTTCGACCGGGTGCAGTCCTTCTCCTCCCGGGAAGTGGGCGCGTTCGGGGCGCCGTCGCTGATCACCCGCACCACCAATGACGTCCAGCAGGTCCAGATGCTGGTGCTGATGACGTTCACGATGATGGTCACGGCGCCGATCATGTGCATCGGCGGCGTGCTGATGGCGCTCAACCAGGACGTGCCGCTGTCCGGTCTGCTGCTGGTCATCGTCCCGGTCCTGGGGGTGCTGATCTCCCTGATCGTGCGCCGGCTGCGCCCGCTCTTCCGCGGGGTGCAGCAGCGCATCGACACCGTCAACCGCGTACTGCGCGAGCAGATCACCGGCATCCGCGTCATCCGCGCCTTCGTCCGCGACGGCTACGAGCGCGAGCGGTTCGCCGGGGCGAACACCGATCTGTTCGAGGTGTCGCTGCGTTCCGGCCGGCTGATGTCGATGATGTTCCCGCTGGTCATGCTGATCGTGAACCTCTCCAGCGTGGCCGTCGTCTGGTTCGGCGGGCTGCGGATCGACGCCAACGACATGCAGATCGGCGCGCTGACGGCGTTCCTCAGCTACCTCATGTACATCCTGATGTCGATCATGATGGCGACGTTCATGGTGATGATGCTGCCGCGCGCGGAGGTCTGCGCCGAGCGCATCCAGGAGGTGCTGTCGACCGACTCCAGCGTCACCCCGCCGGAAAACCCGGTCACCACGCTGCGCCGGCACGGCGAACTGGAGCTGCGCCACGTCGAGTTCCGCTTCCCCGGTGCCGAGCAGCCGGTCCTCAAGGACATCTCGCTGATCGCCCGCCCGGGTGAGACCACCGCCGTCATCGGTTCGACGGGCTCCGGCAAGTCGACCCTGCTGGGCCTCGTACCGCGGCTGTTCGACGCGACCGGCGGCGCGGTCCTGGTGGACGGCGAGGACGTCCGCACCCTCGACCACGAGACGCTGGCCCGGACCATAGGCCTGGTCCCGCAGAAGCCGTACCTCTTCTCCGGCACCGTCGCCAGCAACCTGCGCTACGGCAACCCGGACGCCACCGACGACGAGCTGTGGCAGGCGCTGGAGACCGCCCAGGCGCGGGAGTTCGTCGAGCGGATGGAGGGCGGGCTGGCGGCCCCCGTCGCGCAGGGCGGCGGCAATGTCTCCGGCGGTCAGCGGCAGCGGCTGGCCATCGCGCGGGCGCTGGTGCGCCGTCCCGAGATCTACCTCTTCGACGACTCCTTCTCCGCGCTGGACTACGCGACGGACGCGGCGCTGCGGGCCGCGCTGTCCCGGGAGACCGACCGCGCGACGGTGGTGATCGTCGCCCAGCGGGTCGCCACGATCCGCGGGGCCGACCGGATCGTCGTCCTGGACGAGGGCCGGGTCGTCGGCACCGGTACCCACACCGAGCTGATGGCCGGCAACGAGACCTACCGGGAGATCGTGCTCTCCCAGCTCACCGAGCAGGAGGCGGCGTGACCACCGCGGACAGGGCGCCGGCCGCCGGGACCCCGGCAGCCGGCGAGCAGAGCGCTCCGGCGGCGCCCCGAAGAGGCCCGGCCCCGGCGGTCGGGCCCGCCCGGATGATGGGCGGCCAGCCCACCGAGAAGTCCATGGACTTCAAGGGCTCCGGCAAGCGGCTGCTGTCCCAGATGCGGCCCGAGCGCGGCGTCATCGGCATCGCGCTGGTGCTGGCCGTCGCCAGCGTGACGCTGACGGTGGTGGGCCCCAAGGTCCTGGGCCGGGCCACCGACCTGATCATGTCCGGCGTGATCGGCCGCCGGCTGCCCGAGGGGCTCAGCAAGGCCCAGGCGATGGACCGGCTGCGCGCCCACGGTCAGGGCGGGCTCGCCGACATGCTCGGCACGATGCCGGTCGTCCCCGGCCGGGGCATCGATTTCGGTGCCGTCGGCGGGGTCCTGCTCTGGGCCACCCTGATCTACCTGGGCGCCGCGGTGTTCGGCTTCGTCCAGGCCCGGATCGCCACCCGCGTCGTCCAGCGGACCGTCTTCCGGCTGCGCGAGCAGGTCGAGGAGAAGCTGGCACGGCTGCCGCTGAGCTACTTCGACCGGCAGCAGCGCGGTGAGGTGCTCTCCCGGGCCACCAACGACATCGACAACATCCAGCAGACGCTGCAGCAGACCCTCAGCCAGATCGTGGCCTCGCTGCTGACCATCGCCGGGGTGCTGGTGATGATGTTCTGGATCTCGTGGCTGCTGGCGCTGGTCGCCCTGGTCACGGTCCCGGTCTCGATCGTCGTCGCCACCCAGGTCGGCAAGCGGGCCCAGCCGCAGTTCGTCCAGCAGTGGAAGACCACCGGCAAGCTCAACGCGCACATCGAGGAGATGTACACCGGCCACAGCCTGGTGAAGGTCTTCGGCCGCCAGCGCGAGTCCGCCGAGCTGTTCCGCGAGCAGAACGACGCGCTGTACGCCGCCGGGTTCCGGGCCCAGTTCATCTCCGGGATCATCCAGCCCGCGATGATGTTCATCGGCAATCTGAACTACGTCATGGTGGCGGTCGTCGGCGGTCTGCGGGTCGCCTCCGGGGCGCTGTCCATCGGTGACGTCCAGGCCTTCGTCCAGTACTCCCGGCAGTTCAGCCAGCCGCTCACCCAGGTCGCCTCGATGGCCAACCTCGTCCAGTCCGGCGTCGCCTCCGCCGAGCGGGTCTTCGAACTCCTCGACGCCGCCGAGCAGGAGCCCGACGCCGCCCGCCCGGCCCGGCCCGAGCGGGTCGAGGGACGCGTCGAGTTCGAGGACGTCACCTTCCACTACGCGGCCGACAAGCCGCTCATCGAGGACCTGTCGCTGGCCGTCCACCCCGGGCAGACGGTGGCGATCGTCGGCCCGACGGGCGCCGGCAAGACCACACTCGTCAATCTGCTGATGCGCTTCTACGAGGTACGCGGCGGCCGGATCACCCTCGACGGCACCGACATCGCCGGCATGGCACGTGAGGAGCTGCGCTCCCACATCGGCATGGTCCTCCAGGACACCTGGCTCTTCGGCGGCACGATCGCGGAGAACATCGCCTACGGAGCGCCCGCGGGCACCTCCATGGACAAGATCGTGGCGGCGGCCAGGGCCACCCATGTCGACCGCTTCGTGCGCACCCTGCCGGACGGCTACGAGACGGTGCTCGACGACGAGGGCGCCAATGTCTCGGTCGGTGAGAAGCAGCTGATCACCATCGCCCGGGCCTTCCTGGCGGAACCGGCCATCCTCGTCCTGGACGAGGCCACCAGCTCGGTCGACACCCGCACCGAGGTGCTCATCCAGCACGCGATGGCCCGGCTCCGCAGCGGCCGCACCAGCTTCGTCATCGCCCACCGGCTCTCCACGATCCGCGACGCCGACGTCATCCTGGTGATGGAGAACGGCGCGATCGTCGAGCAGGGCCCCCATGACGCCCTGCTGGCGGCGGGCGGCGCCTACGCCCGCCTGTACGCGGCGCAGTTCGCCGAGGCGGTGGCCGAGCCGGAGTGAGCGCGGCGGGCCGGCCGCCGCGGCGCTACGCCGGGGTGCGGGCCGCGATCCACTCCCCGATCCGCCCCAGCAGCTCCGGCCCCGCCGCGTTCTCCGCGTGCCCGAAGCCCCGCTCGATCCACAGCTCCGTCGTCGCGGGGTCGGCGGCCGACATCAGCATGTGCGGATGGTCGAGGGGGAAATACGGGTCGCGGTCGCCGTGGACCAGCAGCAGCGGCGTGGGCGCGATCCGCGGCACGGCCTCGGTGGGGGAGAGCGGGACCGGGTCCCAGTCCTCGGGGTGGATCCGGGTGCGCAGCCCGAGCCGGGAGACGAGCCGGCCGGCGGGGCGGGTGATGGCCCAGCGGACGCGGCGCATGGACGCGGTGCCGCGGTAGTACCAGCGGGCCGGGGCGCTCACCGAGACGGCCGTGTCGGGGTGCGCACCGGTGCGCTCTTCGTGCGCCCCCGGGCCGTGGAGGGCCGCATGCCGCAGGACGACCGAGCCGCCCATGGAGAAGCCGACGGTGGCGACCCGGCGGTGGCCCAGGGCGCGGGCCCAGCGGACCGCGGCGGCCAGATCCTCCACCTCGCGGTCGCCGACGGTGGACCGCCCGCCGGAGCCGCCATGTCCACGGAAAGAAAACGTGATCACGTCCGCATGCTGGGAAAATGCGGCGGCCACCCGACGCAGTGCGGGGCGCTCCAGCGCCCCTGTGAAGCCGTGTGCGAGGACGATCGCCGGGGCGTCGGCGCAGGCGCCCGGATCCGCTCCGTACGGGGCCCGGCGGGGGGTGTGGGCGGCCTCGATCCGGACCCCGTCGGAGGTCAACAGACACACCCGCTGACCACTCGAAGTGATCGAGGGAACACAAGAACGCGCAAAATCGGCCTCGGGTCCGGGAGTCATGTGAGCTATTCTGCTGGGCAGGAAGGATCCGGGCAGCGTTGCCCCCGGATCCTTTTGTGCTTTCAGCCACGTGCCGCGCGGCTGTCAGGACCCGTACGAAGCAGTGCCGCAGACACCCCGGCCGAGGCCGGGGGGTGCCCCCGTCGCAGGGACCGAGGAGGAACCAGACGTCATGGGCGAGCGAAGCAGGCAGGACCGCACACAGCAAAGGGCGGACCAACCCGAGAACTGGGCAGGTGGTCGCACGTGAGTTCACTCCTGCTGCTGACCAATGCACTCCAGCCGTCGACGGAGGTGCTCCCGGCGCTCGGCCTGTTGCTGCACAGCGTGCGGGTGGCCCCTGCCGAGGGACCAGCACTCATCGACACCCCCGGGGCCGACGTCATACTGATCGACGGCCGCCGCGACCTGCCCCACGTACGGTCCCTGTGCCAGCTGCTGCGGTCCACCGGGCCCGGCTGTCCGCTGGTGCTGGTCGTCACCGAGGGCGGGCTGGCGGCCGTCACCGCCGACTGGGGCGTGGACGACGTCCTGCTGGACACGGCGGGCCCCGCCGAGGTCGAGGCCCGGCTGCGGCTGGCCATGGGCCGCCAGCAGATCACCACCGACGACGGCCCGATGGAGATCCGCAGCGGCGATCTCTCGGTGGACGAGGCGACGTACAGCGCGAAGCTCAAGGGCCGGGTCCTGGACCTGACCTTCAAGGAGTTCGAGCTGCTGAAGTATCTGGCCCAGCACCCCGGCCGGGTCTTCACCCGCGCCCAGCTCCTCCAGGAGGTGTGGGGCTACGACTACTTCGGCGGCACGCGGACGGTCGACGTCCACGTCCGGCGGCTGCGCGCCAAGCTCGGTCCCGAGCACGAGTCGCTGATCGGCACGGTCCGCAACGTCGGCTACCGCTTCGTGGTGCCGGAGAAGCCGGAGCGCTCGGGCGAGAGCAAGGGCAAGGGCGAGGCCGCGAAGGCGGCTGAACCCCCGGGGACCCCGGGCACGGCGCAGCGGGGCGACCGCGGCGCACCGGGTGGTGACGGCTCCGGGAAGGCGCTCGGCGCCGGCGCGGAATCCCCCGGGGCGCAGCCTGCCCGCCGGTAGCACCACCCGCGTAGACTGCCGCGCGTGGCCAAGGTGACGCGGGATGATGTGGCAAGACTGGCGGGTACGTCCACCGCCGTTGTCAGTTACGTCATCAACAACGGACCACGGCCGGTCGCCCCGGCCACGCGCGAGCGGGTACTCGCCGCCATCAAGGAGCTCGGCTACCGGCCGGACCGGGTGGCGCAGGCGATGGCGTCCCGCCGTACCGACCTCATAGGTCTGATCGTGCCGGACACCCGGCAGCCGTTCTTCGCGGAGATGGCGCACGCCGTCGAACAGGCCGCCGCCGAGCGCGGAAAGATGGTCCTGGTCGGCAACGCCAACTACCTCGACGAGCGCGAGGTGCACTATCTGCGCGCCTTCCTCGGGATGCGGGTGTCCGGGCTGATCCTCATCAGCCAGGGCCCCAGTGAGCACGCGGCCGCCGAGATCGACGCCTGGGACGCCCGGGTGGTGCTGCTGCACCGCCGGCCGGACGCCATCGACGACGTCGCGGTGATGACGGACGACATCTGGGGCGCGCAGCTGGCGACCCGGCATCTGCTGGAGCACGGCCACCCCTACGTCGCCTTCCTCGGCGGCACGGAGGAGACCCCGAAGTCCGGCGACCCGGTCACCGACCATGTCGAGGGCTGGCGGCGGGCCATGCAGGAGTCCCAGAAGTCCACGGAGGGGCGCTACTTCCAGGCCCCGTACAACCGCTACGACGCCTACCAGGTCGCGCTGAAGCTGCTGGCCGGGCCACAGCGGCCGCCGGCCATCATGTGCGCCACCGACGACCAGGCGATCGGGGTGCTGCGGGCCGCCCGCGAGCTGCGCATCGAGGTGCCCGGTGAGCTGGCGGTCGCGGGCTTCGACGACGTGAAGGAGGCGGCGCTGACCGATCCGCCGCTGACCACCGTCGCCTCGGACCGTGAGGCGATGGCGCGGGCGGCGGTCGATCTGGTGCTGGACGACGGGCTGCGGGTGGTCGGCTCCCGCCGCGAGCGGCTGCGGCAGTTCCCGTCGCGGCTGGTGGTGCGGCACTCCTGCGGCTGCGGCGGCTGAGCCGACGGAGCCCGGCCCGGGCGCCTTTATACCGGGCATACCCACTTCTGTCGGGTCTCTCAGGACGCTCTCAGCCGCTTCTCATGGACCGGGCGCAATGTTTTCGACATGACCGAGAACTACCGCCGAAGCGGCGATGAGACGCCCCAGGACCGGCCGTCCTCGTACGGCACCCACGCCGACAATTACGCCTTCGCGTACGGCAGCGCGCACGGCCAGGACGCCCACGGCGGCGTCCCGGGCGGTACGGGGCAGGCGGTGCCACCGCCGCCCCCGTACGAACCCCCCTCACGACGCCGGCCCCGCCGCCCGGTCGCGCTGATCGCGGCGGTGGCCCTCATCTCCGGTCTCATCGGCGGCGGCAGCGCGGCACTGATCGCCGACGCCACCGACCGGGCGACGCAGAACACCTCCTCCACCCCGCTGGTCAATGCGGGCGACAAGCCCAGCGGCAGCGGGGTCTCCGGGGTGGCCAAGGCGGTCAGCCCGGCGATCGTGGAGATCAAGGCCCGGACCGCGGGCGGGGAGTCCACCGGCTCCGGGGTGATCGTCACCAGCAACGGTGAGATCGTCACCAACAACCACGTGGTGTCCGGCGCGCACTCGGTGAGCGTCACCTTCAGCGACGGCAGCCGGAAGACGGCCAAGGTCGTCGGCACCGACCCCGACAAGGACCTGGCGATGGTCAAGGTCAACGGCGCCAAGAACCTGACCGCGGCCTCGCTCGGCGACTCCGACAAGGTCGCGGTGGGTGACGGGGTGGTGGCGATCGGCTCGCCCGAGGGGCTGACCGGCTCGGTGACCAGCGGCATCGTCTCCGCGCTCAACCGGGATGTCACCGTCCCCAAGGAGGAGAGCCAGGGGCAGCAGGGTAACGGGGGCGACGGCGGCGGCTGGCCGTTCGAGTTCGGCGGCCGGCAGTTCAACGGCGACACCGGCTCGTCGAAGACCTCCTACAAGGCGATACAGACCGACGCCTCGCTCAACCCGGGCAACTCCGGCGGCGCCCTGATCAACATGCAGGGGCAGATCATCGGCATCAACTCCGCGATGTATGCGCCGAGTTCGGGTTCGAACAGCTCGGCGGGCGGTTCGGCGGGCAGCATCGGCCTCGGCTTCGCCATCCCGATCAACACCGTCAAGGCCGACCTCGACTCACTGCGCGGCGGCGGGAGCGGGGGCAGCAACGGCGGCGTCTGACCCTCCGCCCTCCCCCTGGGAGGTCCCCCGTCCCGCCCTGCCCCGGTACGAGACGCTTCGCGTCGCCCCAGCGGGAGGCACCCCGTCGTGCAAGGCTGAGGACCGGCCGTTCCCCATCGACCCGAGGTAGCCACGCACATGAGCCCCGCCGAGCACGGTGACCACCCCGCCCGCATCCTGATCGTCGACGACGAGCCCGCGGTCCGGGAGGCCCTGCAGCGTTCCCTGGTCTTCGAGGGCTATGTGACCGAGCAGGCGGTCGACGGTCTGGACGCGGTCGAGAAGGTCGCGGCCTGGGACCCCGAACTGATCGTGCTGGACGTCCTGATGCCCCGGATGGACGGGCTGACCGCCGCCCGCCGGCTGCGGGCGAGCGGGGTGACGGTGCCGATCCTGATGCTGACCGCCCGCGACACGGTCGGCGACCGGGTCACCGGGCTGGACGCCGGCGCCGACGACTACCTCGTCAAGCCCTTCGAGCTGGACGAGCTGCTGGCCCGGATCCGTGCCCTGCTGCGCCGCAGCTCGTACGCGGCCGGCGGGGGCGGCCCCGAGGAGGGCGAGTCGCTGACCTTCGCCGATCTGCGGATGGACCTGGCGACCCGCGAGGTGACCCGGGCCGGCCGGCCGGTCGAGCTGACCCGTACCGAGTTCACCCTGCTGGAGATGTTCCTCGCCCATCCGCGGCAGGTGCTCACCCGGGAACAGATCCTCAAGGCCGTCTGGGGCTTCGACTTCGAGCCCACCTCCAACTCCCTGGACGTCTACGTGATGTATCTGCGCCGCAAGACGGAAGCGGGCGGCGAGCCGCGGCTGGTGCACACGGTGCGGGGGGTCGGCTACGTCCTGCGGGCGGACGGCGGTGCGGAATGAGCCAGGGCACCAGGACACCCGCGACGGGCGGCACGGGCCCGGCGTACAGCAGGCTCGGCGCCCGCTTCGCACGGCTGCCGCTGCGCTCGCGGCTGACCCTGCTCACCGCGGCCGCGGTGGCGGTGGCGGTGGCGGTCTCCGCGCTGGCCTGCTGGCTGCTCACCCGCGCCCAGCTGCGCGACGAGGTGGACAACACGCTGCAGAACGTCAACATCGGCGCGGAGTATCTGCAGGCGACCTACGCCAACTGCCGGGCCAGTGACCCGACCGAGAACAAGAACGCCCCGCCCGGGTTCTACAACGTCCAGATCGTGCAGGTCGACGGTTCGCGGTGCATCGGGCCCAACTCCCAGCCGGTGAAGGTGCAGACCGCGGACGTCGGGGTGGCGCTGGGCGTGCAGCGGGACACCCTGCACGACGCCGTCACCACGAGCGGGGCGGACGTGCGGGTGCTGACCAAGCACATCGGTGTCCAGGGCGTGCAGTTCGCGGTGTCCATCTCGCGCCCGCTGACCGAGGTCGACAGCGCGCTGAACCGCCTCGCGCTGCTGCTGGCGGCCGTCGCGGGGCTGGGCGTCGTCGGCGCGGGCACCGCCGGGCTGGTCATCGCCCGCTCCGGTCTCAAACCCGTGGACCGGCTGACCGACGCCGTCGAGCACGTCGCCCGCACCGAGGACCTGGCCATCCGGATCCCGGCCGACGGCGAGGACGAGATCGCCCGGCTGTCGCGTTCCTTCAACTCCATGACCGCGGCGCTGGCCGCCTCCCGCGATCTGCAACAGCAGTTGATCGCGGACGCGGGCCACGAGCTGCGCACGCCGCTGACCTCCCTGCGCACCAACATCGATCTGCTGGTGCGCAGCGAGCAGTCCGGCCGGCCGATCCCGCCCGCCGACAAGGAGGCGCTGCTGGCCTCGGTGAAGGCCCAGATGGGGGAGCTGGCGGCGCTGATCGGCGATCTGCAGGAGCTGTCGCGGCCCCCGGAGCCGGGGCAGAGCGCCATCGCGGTCGTCGCGCTGCACGAGATCGTCGGCGCGGCGCTGGAGCGGGCCCGGCTGCGCGGCCCGTCGCTGCACTTCGCGGCGGACCTGCACCCCTGGTACGTCCGGGCGGAGCCGGCCGCGCTGGAGCGGGCGGTGGTCAATCTGCTCGACAACGCGGTGAAGTTCAGCCCGCCCGGAGCCACCGTCGAGGTCCGGCTGACCGGCGGCGAGCTGACCGTACGCGATCACGGTCCGGGCATCCCGCAGGACGAACTGCCGCATGTCTTCGAGCGGTTCTGGCGCTCCCCGTCCGCGCGCAGCCTGCCGGGCAGCGGACTGGGCCTGTCGATCGTGGCGCGGACGGCGGAGCAGGCGGGCGGCGCGGTACGGCTGCGGTCCGCGGACCTCGGCGGCACCGAGGCGGTGCTGACGCTGCCGGGCGCCACGACCCCGCCGCCGGGTGCGCCGGATCCGCAACGGCCCCAGGAGCCGCCTCCCACGCCGCGGTAGCGGCGGCGGACTCCGGGGGCTCCTGCGGGGCCCGTTCCGGACGTTTCCCGGCTACTTCCCGCCGTGCTTCTTCGCCGCGTCCCCGAACGGCAGCTCCGTCCCCGAGAGGTCGGCGCGGATGCCGTCCCGTTCGACGGTGATGTGCCGCAGCCGGACGTTCCCGGGCGTCTTGGGGAGCTGGAAGGACAGCGACAGCTGGTCGGCGATCTGCGGCTTGGTCAGGCCGGACAGCGTGCCGAAGATCTTCGGGTCGATGCCGACCTTCTGCAGCAGCCAGGGGTGGTCCGCGACCACATCGACGAGATTGACCTTCATCAGCTGCTGGACGAAGCGCGGCGAGCCGGTCAGCTCGTGCAGCTTCTCCTCGCTGCTCAGGGCGTCCTGGATGTAGGTCTTGGGGATGCCGATCCGGTCGGCGATCGCCGGGATGCTCAGCATCGCCTTGACCTTGGCGGCCTCCCGGCTGAGCTGCGCCGCGGTCTTGCGGGTCAGCCGCAGCCCCTCCTCCTTGCCGGTGCCGGGGCGGTAGACGGCGATGTCGCCGATGTCCAGGCGCATCCGGCTGATCTCGGTGGAGATGCCGCGGTCGCCGGACCGGTGGATGTTCGCCTGGGCGTGGACCCGCAAGTCATGCCCGGCGATGGGCAGTTGGCCGACCGCCCGGACCGCGTTGGGGCCCATCTCGCTGAACTTGACCTGCGAGGCGCCCAGTTCGCGGTTCATGTCGTCGAAGGCGAGCAGCACACTGCCGTTCATCGTGCCGATCGTGGCGCCCTTGATGGAGCTGGGCAGATCGCCGTCGAGACGTACGTCCTTCGCGGTGGCCTCGAATTTGGCCAGCGAAACCCGGTCGGCGGCCAGGTCGGGAATGGTCACCTTGACCTGGTCGACGCGCTTGTCCGCGAGCTGGGTGAGGAACGGGAAACCCTGGATGTCGACTTCCGGGGTCGCGTTCAGATGCAGCGACTCCTTCAGCTTCTTGGCGGCCGCGTTCTGCGCGTACAGCACCGCGAACCGGTCCCCGAGCGCCAGGAACGAGGTGCCGACCAGCACCGCGACCAGCAGCTTCAGGGCGATCGGGATGGCCGCGAAGCGGCTGATGCCGCGCTTCTTGCGGCTCTTGCGGCGGTGGTTCGGCGGCTTCCAGGCCGCGTCCGTCTCGTCGTCCGAGCGCAGCCCCAGGCCCAGCGGGTCGTCGCTGTCGTCGCGCTCGTTGAGATAGCTGCGCCGCCGGGGCGTGCCGTCGGCGTCGTACGAGTCGAATTCCGGCTCGGGCTCCGGCTCGGGGTCGGCGAGGGCCGCCAGATCCGCGTACGGGTTGACCGGGCTGACCGGGGTGAGCTTTCTGGTCTCGCCGGCGGGGTCGTCCGGGCTGCCCGCCGCAAGAGAATCGGTACGCGGCGCGGCGGGCGTGGGCGACGGTATGCGTGTGGGGGTGCGCATCCGTACATCCCACCATGAGCGGGTCCCTCGAACGCAAGTTGCCCCGGGCGTAAGTCGCGTATGCCCGGCTTGTCGTGCCGGTCTTGACAAAAAATTGCCTTGCTTGTGGGCCGCGCTGAACTACCGTCACACCTCTGAGTGACCCGGACGAGGCCCCACCGCGCCCGGGGCCGTTGATCCATGCCGCCCCGCCCCACCCGGCCCGGCGGCCCCGCGCCGCCCCCTCACCCCGTGCCTCGCCGTCCCGACCAACTCCTCGACTTTCCTTGCCCCTTGCCCCTTGCCCCTTGCCCCTTGGCCCGACAACCGGAAGACGGACCTCATCCCATGAACTCTCCTGAACGCGCCCCCGTGATCGTGGTCACCGGGGCCACCGGAAACATCGGCCGCTGCCTTGTCGGCCGGCTCCTCGCGGACGGCGCCGCCGTGCGCGCGCTGACCCGCGATCCGGCGCGCGCCGCTCTGCCGGCCGGCGCCGAGGCGGTCCGCGCCGACCTCACCGGCACACCGGACCTCGCACCGCTGCTGGCCGGCGCCGACGCGCTGTTCCTCAACCTGGCGGCCGGCGGCGACCGGGCCGTGACGGCGCTGGTCGACGCCGCCGTCGCGGCCGGCGTCCGCCGGATCGTCCTCAACTCCTCGATGGCGGTGACCGGCACCCCCGCCGACGACTCGAACCACATCGCCCGCATGCACGCCGCCCTGGAGCGCACGGTGCGCGACTCCGGCCTGGAATGGACCTTCCTCCGCGGCAGCAACTACTCCACCAACACCCTCGCCTGGGCCCCGTCGATCCGTACGTCCGGCGTGGTGCGCGAGGCACACCCCGGCGCCCAGGGCACGCCCGTGCACGAGGCCGACCTCGCCGACGTCGCCGCGGTCGCCCTGCTGGACCGCAGCGGCACGCATCAGGGTCAGGCGTACCTCGTCACCGGCCCGGAGGTGCTGACCGTGGCGCAGCAGGTCGCCGAGATCGGCCGGGCGACCGGGCGCGAGACGCGGGTCGAGCAGATCTCCGAGGAGGCGGCGGCCGAGGCGATGGCCGGGCCGCATCTGCCGCTGGAGGCCGCACGGGAACTGGTCGGGCTGTTCGGCAAGATGGTCGACGCGCCGTCGTTCCCCGTCTCGGACGCCGTGGAACGCGTCACCGGGCATCCGGGCCGGACGTACGCCGAGTGGGCCCGGGACCACGTGGCGGACTTTTCCTGAGGGGCGGGGCGCCGTGTGCTCCGGGAGGGGCGGCGGTGCCCCCTGCTCGCGGAGCGTGGATGGCCGGCGTATAGGGGCTCAGGGTGCCCCGCGCAGTTCCCGGCAGACCTCTGCACTGCTCGGCCGGTCGGCCGGATTGCGGCTCATCATCTGCTCCATGAGTGTGCCCAGCGGGCCCGGCACGTTGACCGGCCGGTGCGGCTTGTCCACGATGGCTTGCCGCTGGTCTCCCCGGCTGGCGTCGTCCGGGTAGGAGACGTGCCTGAAGCCGGTGGCGGAGAGGAACAGGGAAGCGCCCAGTGCGTAGACGTCAGCCTCCTTCGTCGGCACGGCGGTGCCGCTCTCCAAGATGCTCCGCGAGATCTCCGGCGCTTCGTAGTGGACCAGACATCCCCGGTATCGGAAGTCGTGGCTTTCGGGGACCTCGCCGCCATGTGCCAGAGCCAGATCGATGAGGAAGGTTCCGGTGGGTCCGAGGACGAAGTGGTTGGGCTGGACGTCGCCGTGCGCCCATCCGCCCTGATGCAGCTTGGCCAGTGCGGCCGCACATGAAAGCGCGTCCCCGTGCGAAGGGGCCGCGGGTTCCTTCGCCCGTCGATGGGGCTCCCACAGGTCGTGGAGCGATTGGCCCTCGCGCCACGGCTGCGCGCTCCACGTGCCTTCCTCCCATTCTCCGGACCACACTTCCTCGGGGATGAGCTGGCGAAGGATGGCGGCTTCCCGGGCGGGGGCCCACGCCGTCCATGCATGTGTCCGGCTGGGATAGCCCAGCTTGACGGCGAATCGGCCGTCGGGAGCGCGTACGTCCCAGACGGTCGAGCCGCGCCGGTTGATGACGAGTCGCTTGCTCAGGGGAGTGACAACTCGTTGCACGTGGCCAGGGAGATCGAATGGTCCTTGGCTGGGCATGGTGAAGTCCTCTCGGCGGCAGGGGCCGACCACCTGTGTCAGACGGTCGGCCCCACAGGTCAGGGGAGACTACTGCCGGTCAGCACAGGTAGTCGCGCCCGTCGTCGGAGTCGCCCGTCGGCGGGTTGCCGCCCCCGCCGTCGTCGTCCTCGTCACCGCCGCGAACGGTTCCTGCGCGTTTCAGTGCTTCCTTGAGTGTCATGACTCTTACCTCCTCACGTTGTGCGGTTCGGGGACTCTCCCCGCCCCGTCGTGCAGTCGCCGGCCCGCACCGGTGGGGCACGGGCCGTCTCAGGGACGTGATCCATCGCGGCGGGTTTCGCCCCGCCCCCTCCAGGTCCTCCGGGCTCGGCGACGGTCACGTGAAGCCCTGTGCCCGGGCGCAATGTGCGTGGACGCGGACGGTGGCACGGGGGAGTGTCCGCGAGGGAGAGCGGGGGAGAACGACACGAACGCCGTCCTCGGGCCACAGGGGTTCGGGGCACAGTTCGCAGCGCTGCGCCGGCTGTCCGAGGTGGTCGAGGGTGCAAACGGCGAGGTCTTCCACGAGCCACTCATCAGCGAGGTGGCTGCCGACCCAGCCATCCGGATACGCCCAGTGCGGGCCGGGCCCGCCGGTGAGGCAGCTTCCGGGTATGCCGAACTCCTCAAGACCCGTGAGGACCCTGACATATCGGGAGATGCGAGCCCACGGCCAGGGACGATGGCGGGCGGCGCGATGCGGCAGCAGCCAGTGAACCGTGCCGTCATCAGGGGTGACGATGTGCGGGACAGGAGTGGTCCCCAGGGCGAGCATTGCCTTGCCGATGATGTCGGGGGCTTCGACCACGTCCAGGATCGGACCGATCCGCACGGGGATCACCTGGGCCCCCGAGGGCGGGAGCCACGACTTGTGTGGCGGTCGCTGCCTCCGATCGGGGGCGACCTTCGGCAGGTGCGGCCCTGACCGGTCAGCCATTACTGCTGCCTCTGGTGGTCGATGAGCCATTGGCAGTCCTTCGCGAGCTGCTGCACTTGCACGTGTGCGGAGAGCACACCTGTGCCCAGCCCCTGTCCGACCTGGCGCTCGATGCCGTCCAGACGGGAAATCTGCTGATGCCATACAGTCCCGCCGTGCCACAGCCTGTCGACAGCCTCGCGGGTGGTCGGCAGCAACCTTTCGATGTGGCCACGGAGTTCGGACTCCAGCTCGGTCAGCTCGTCATAGCGGAGCGGCACGCTGCTCTGACCTCGTGCGCGGCTGATCGTGTACCGCATGGCGTCGAGGTCGAGGGGAGCCCTTCGGTCGCGGCTCGTTGTGGGTGCCTCACCCGCCGACTTCAGTTGTTGCGGTTTCACCGCGGAGCCTTCCGTCGCCGACCGCCTGTCCGAGCGGGAATTCGCGGGCAGGCGGCGGCTGTCCGGACCAGGTTCGGGAGGGCCAGGCAGCGAGGGGCTTGGTGTACCGACGCTCAGGGTCGGCCGCGTAGGTGCAGTACTGACGTTTCGTGACGGCATGACTTCAGTGAACTGCCATCGCTCATTCGGGTCGGGAGCCTGCAAGGGAGCCAATTGGGGGGCCAATATGGGGGCCGGTACAGATGTGCTGGGGGGTGGGATGAACGAGTCAGGTATCGGGGAGCTGCTCGTTCGGCTGCGCAACGCTCGCGGATCGGTGACGCAGGCGAAGGTCGCAGCGGAATTCAACGAGGTCGAGGGCAGTGCTGTGCCCACGATGACAGGCAAGGAAATCGGCAGATACGAGCGCGAGGTGCGTCTGCCCTCCGAGAGAACGCGCAGCATCCTGGCGCGGGTGTTCGGTGTCGACCCGGCGCTGTTGGATCAGGCCCATGCGTCCAGTCGGCGGCGCAAGGCAGAGGAATGCGGGAAGACGGCCCGGTCAGCTCCGACGGCTGCAATGGCCGCTGCCGGGCGGGCAGCCGTGCCTCCGTCTGCCTGTGTGCTCGCCGCGGACGCAGCGCGGTCGGCGAGGTTCGCGCGGTTCATCGCGTCGACGAACTCGAATGAGACCACGGTCGAACAGCTCGACGCGGATATTGCCCGGCTCGCTCGGCACTTCGTCAGCCGCCCGCTGAAGGAGCTGTACGCAGAGATTCGCGAGCTTCGTGACGAGACGTTCGATCTGCTGCGGGGGCGGCAACGGCCACAGCAGACGTCCGACCTGTTGGTCGCCGCGAGCAGGCTGTGCGGTCTGTCGGCCCACGTCTGCCTCGATGCCGGCGACTACGACTCAGCGGGCAGTCATGCGCGCGCTGCCTGGTCCTGCGCGGAGGCTGCCGGGCACCACGAGATGCAAGCCTGGGTCAGGTCGGTTGAGTCGCTCATTGCCTTTTGGAATGGCAACCCGCAGCGAGCGGCGGACCTCGCCAAGCACGGTCAGCGCTACGTGGCCCACGGGAGCGTGGGTGTTCGGCTCGCGAGTCTTGAGGCAAGGGCTCTCGCCGTCGCCGGTGACGCACAAGGCGCCGTCGCGGCGCTGATGACAGCCGAGAAGGTCAGAGACGCGATGAAGGGGCCGGACATGATGCCCGGCGTTTTCGGCTTCCCCACCGCCAAGCAATTCACGTACGCCGGAACCATGCACTTGGCAATTGGCGGCCCAAAACATGTGCGGCAGGCGATCGATTGCGCTGAGACGGCAGTCAACCTGTACCACGCAGCCGCACCCGACGACCGCTCGACGTTCGACCTGCTCGCCGCAAACCTCGACCTCGCTCGGGGGCGCATGCTCGCGGGGGAGACCGAGGCGGCTGAGGTGCTGCTGGGCGCGGTTCTGGACTCCGGGCCGGGGCAGCTTTCCGCCAGCATCCTCAACCGGCTTGGAGCATTGGCCGACGAGCTGGGAGCCGCGCAGTACCGTGGCTCACCGCAGATTGCTCATCTGCGTGCTCGCATTGTGCACGCTGCTGTGCCCGCGGCAGCGTCTGCCGCTACTCCCCGGAGCCGCTGACGTGACCGACCATTCGACTGAGCACGACGCCGCCGTGACCGATCGCGCGATCCTTGCCGGGAGTGCCTACAACACCGGGCGGCACCTCTCCGCCCGGCAGTCGATCTATCAGTGGCAAACGCCGCGTTACGACCTGCCGGGCATCGTCGTCGAGCGGTTGCGGCGGACGCGAGGCACGGTCGTCGATGTGGGATGCGGCAACGGGAGGTTCATCGAGCGTCTGCGGCGGGACCGGCCCGACCTGCGGCTGCTCGGTCTGGATGTCTCGCTCGGCATCCTTGCCGGAGTGCCGCGTCCCGTCGCTGTTGCGGATGCCGCGCACCTGCCGTTGGCGTCGGCGGGTGTCGACGGTGCGCTGGCCCTGCACATGCTGTACCACGTCGAGGACATTCCGGCGGCGATCAAGGAACTCGCCCGAGTCGTCACACCGGGCGGAGTGGTGGTGGCGTCCACCAACAGTGCCCGGGACAAAGCGGAACTCGACCGTCTGTGGGAGCGTTCCGCGGGCGATGTGCTCGGTGTGGAGAAGGGACCGGCCAGGATTTCGCTGAGTGCCCGCTTCCCACTGGAGCGGGCATCGGACCTGCTCGGCGCGGCGTTCGGCACGGTCGAGACGATTGAGCTGCCGGGAACCATCGCCGTGCGCAGTCCCGAGCCGGTCATCGCGCACATGAAGTCGTATCGCGCGTGGGCCGATCAGCATGCGGTCCCGTTCGAGGAGACGGTGGAGCGGGCCCGGGAGATCGTGACGGAGCACATCGAGAGGAACGGCGCGTTCGAGATCGGGTGTCTTGGCGGAATGCTCGTCTGTACCGCGTGAGGCCCACTCACGACCCGCGCCCCCGCCCCAGCACACGGCCGGAGCGGGGGCGCGGTGAAGGGGCGGAGCCGGGGCTACTTCACCACCGTGATCCGGTCCGCCTTCGGCGGGGTCAGGGGGGTGGATGCCGAGGAGTGTGCGGTCAGGTAGGTGGTGAGGGCGTCCAGGTCGGAGGGGCCGACGTACTTGTTCTTGGCGTCCTTGAAGACGGGGAAGCCGTCGCCGCCGCCGGCCAGGAACTCGTTCATCGCGACGCGGTAGGTCCTGTCCGGGGCGAGGGCGGTGCCGTCCAGCTTCACCGAGTCCTTGACGAGGCGGTCCGCGCCGGACTTCTTCATGTCCAGGGTGTAGGTCAGGCCCCTGGAGACCTGGAGGATCTTCGGGGAGGCCTCGTTGGGGCCGCTGACCTGCTGCTGGAGTGCGGTCAGGAGCTGGGCGCCGGTGAGGTCGACGACGTTCATCATGTTGGTGAAGGGCTGGACGGTGAACGCCTCGCCGTAGGTGACCACGCCGTCGCCCTCCGGGCCGGAGGCCTTGAAGGCGAGGTCGGAGCGGATGCCGCCGGGGTTCATCAGGGCGAGCTGGGCGCCGCCCTTGTCGGCGGCCTTGGTGGCCTCCAGCTGGGCGTCGGAGATGACGTCGCCGAGCGGTGACTCGGGGGCCTCGGCGCCGCGGCCCGCGATGTCGGCGGAGATGTGGCCGACGGGGCGGTTCGCGACCGGGGCGGCCAGCTTGTTCCAGCGGGCGATCAGCGACGTCATGTCCGCGGCCTTGGGCTGGGTGCGGTCGACGACGTGGTTGACCGCGCCGGGCGCCTTGACGCGGGTGCGCACGATGTCCTGGGTGCGGCGGTCATAGGTCAGCGTGGTGTCGGTGTAGAGCTTGCCGTAGGACGCCGCGGAGGTGACGGTGCGGGGCCGGCCGGAGGGGTCCGGGATGGTGCAGGCGTAGGCCTGGTGGGTGTGGCCGGTGACCAGCGCGTCGACCTTCGGGGTGACGTGCTTGGCGATGTCGGTGATCGGGCCGGAGATGCCGTCACCGGGGCCGGGGCTGTCGCAGTGGTAGTTGTACGAGGTGGAGGCGGGCAGGCCGCCTTCGTGGATGAGGGCGACGATCGCCTTCACGCCCTGGTGGTTGAGGACCTTGGCGTACTTGTTGATCGTCTCGACCTCGTCGTGGAACTTCAGGCCCTTGACGCCGTTGGCGCTGACGACGTTCGGGGTGCCCTCCAGCGTCACGCCGATGAAGCCGATTTTGACGCCCTTGTGCTTCCAGACGGTGTACGGCTTGAGCAGCGGCTTTCCGCTCTTCTCGTCCGTGACGTTGGCGGCGAGGTACGGGAAGCCGGCGCCCCGGAACTTCTTGCCCTTCTCGTAGCAGCCGTCCTTGGGGTGGCAGCCGCCGTTCTGCAGGCGCGTCAGTTCCGCCCGGCCCTCGTCGAATTCGTGGTTGCCGACGGAGGTGACGTCGAGGCCCAGCTTGTTCATCGCCTCGATGGTCGGCTCGTCGTGGAACAGCCCCGACAGCAGCGGGCTGGCGCCGACCAGGTCGCCGGCCGCCGCGGTGACGGAGTAGGGGTGACCCTTACGGGCCGTGCGCAGCGACTGGGCGAGGTACTCGACGCCGCCCGCCGTGATGTTCTTCTTGCTGCCGTCCGGCTGGAGCTCCTCGACGGTGCCGGAGGAGCCCTGCGGCGGTTCGAGGTTGCCGTGGAAGTCGTTGAAGGAGAGCAGCTGCACCTCGACGGTGCGGCCGGCGTGTGCGCCGTGGCCGGTGTCGGCGCCGGCCGGCAGGGCGGCGGCGGTGACCGTGGCGGCCGCGGCCAGTACGGCGGCGCCGATCGTCAATCTGCTGATGGTGCGGCGCCGTTGCGGTCTCGCTGGCATGTGTTCCCCTCCTGGATGGTCCTGAGCGGACGGCAGCTTATTGTCGACGCGCGTAGCGCAACAGGGGGAACAGGTGACGACCTGGTTGCGGGTCAGGGGCGGGGTGCGCGGGTGGTACCCCTCGGGGAACCCGGCAGGGTCGTACGCTTCACACATGACTGACGCTGCACAGGAGATGGGCCGGGTCGGCCGCAGGATCCAGGTGGTCGACGAGGTCGCGCCGGAGACGTCCGCGGCCGTCGTCGATCTGATCGAGCGGGCCGCACGGACGGACGGACAGCCCGCCGTGTCCGAGCAGGGGCGGCTGCAGCTGCGCGGGGGCCGGCGCCCCGGCGTGCGCCATGTGCTGGTGTACGTACCCGGCGACGAGGCCGAGGGCGAGGAACTGGTCGCCTACGGGCAGCTGGAGGACACCGACCCGGTGGAGGCGCCGGCCGCCGAGCTGGTGGTGCACCCCGGGCACCGCGGCCGCGGGCACGGCCGGGCGCTGGGCGGCGAGCTGCTGGAGCAGTCCGGGCGCCGGCTGCGGGTCTGGGCGCACGGCGGGCATCCGGCCGCCCGGCACCTCGCCCAGACCCTGGGGCTGACGATGTTCCGGGAGCTGCGGCAGATGCGGCGCCCGCTGACGGATCTGGAGCTGCCGGAGCCGGTGCTCCCCGAGGGGGTGACCGTACGGACCTTCCAGCCGGGTACCGATGACGCGGCCTGGCTGGAGGTGAACGCGGAGGCGTTCGCGCACCACCCGGAGCAGGGCTCACTGGTCCAGCGCGACCTGGACGACCGCAAGGCCGCGGCGTGGTTCGACCCCAAGGGGTTCTTCCTGGCGGAGAAGGCGGGGCGGCTGGTCGGCTTCCACTGGACCAAGGTGCACGTCGACGAGGGGCTCGGTGAGGTCTATGTCCTCGGGGTCCGTCCGGGCGCGCAGGGCGGTGGCCTGGGCAAGGCGCTGACCTCGGTCGGGCTGCGTCATCTGGCCGCCGAGGGGCTGCCGACGGCGATGCTCTACGTGGACGCGGACAATGCCGCGGCGGTCAGTGTGTACGAGCGGATGGGGTTCGCCACCCATGAGACGGATCTGATGTACCGCTCGGAGACGTGAGCGCGCCGGGCCCGCGGGAGCGGGCCGCTGAGGACACCTCACGGGGCGGGCCCACGGCGGCCCGCCCCGCTCCTCACCGCCCGGGTCCGGGCTGCTGCCGCGCCCGCCACTCGCGCGCCAGCATCGCGTAGACGACCTCGTCGGCCCACTCCCCGTCGAGGAACTCGTTCTCCCGCAGATGGCCCTCGCGGCGCATCCCCAGCCGTTCGAGGAGCCGCGCCGAGGCGGTGTTGCGCCCGTCCAGCTCCGCCTGGATGCGGTGCAGCCCCAGCTCCTCGAAGCCGAGCCGCAGCAGCGCCCGGCTCGCCTCGGTCGCGTAGCCGTGGCCGGCGTGGCCGGGGTGGAAGACGTAGCCGATACCGCCCTGGCGGTGCTCACGGCTCTTCCAGACGAAGGTGACATCGCCGGCCAGGACGCCGCTCGCCCGGACCACGACGGCGAGCTGGAGGACGTCGCCGGACTCGCGCAGCGTGGTGCGGGTGGTCTTGGCGGCGACGGAGGCCCGGGAACCGGCCTCGTCGAGCGGTCCCCAGTAGAGGTAGCGGCAGACCTCGGGGAGGCGCTGGTAGGCGTGGATCGCCGCGAGGTCGTCGTGGGTGACGGGGCGCAGATCCAGGCGTTCGGTGCGTATCGGGTAGTCGGGCGTGTACGGCAGCGGTGGCCTCACGGGCACGGATGGCAGGGGCACGCGGGCAGCGTACGCAGTGGAGGTTGACAGGTGCAGCCCACTTCCCTCACCCTTTCACTACTTAATTAGTGGAATGCATCAGAGGGGGGCGGCGATGCGGCCGATGACCAGGGGCGAAGGGGCCGGCCGGGCCTCGGGGCGCACCGCCATCGAGGCGATCGGCCTCGGCAAGCGCTACCGCCGCCGCTGGGCACTGCGCGACTGCACCTTCCGGCTGCCGGCCGGCCG
The DNA here is from genome assembly GCF_036227565.1 of Streptomyces sp. NBC_01454. Classification (NCBI taxonomy): domain Bacteria; kingdom Bacillati; phylum Actinomycetota; class Actinomycetes; order Kitasatosporales; family Streptomycetaceae; genus Streptomyces; species Streptomyces sp. NBC_01454. The sequence continues at coordinate 3,394,702 of NZ_CP109460.1, read as the reverse complement.
CATCTGCGCACTGGTCGGACCGAACGGCGCCGGCAAGAGCACCCTGCTCTCGCTGGCCGCCGGGCTGACCCGCCCCAGCGAGGGCTCGATACGGGTCTGCGGCGGGACCCCCGCCACCGCCCCGGCCCGCCCCGTGATCGCCCATCTCGCCCAGGACAAGCCGCTCTACCGCCGGCTGACCGTCGCCGAGACGCTGGAGCTGGGCCGCGCGCTCAACCCCGGCCGCTGGAGCGGGCGGTACGCCGAGCGGCTCGTCCACGACGGCGAGATCCCCCTCGGTGCCCGTGTCGGCACCCTCTCCGGCGGGCAGCGCACCCGCCTCGCGCTCGCCCTCGCCTTCGCCAAGCGCCCCGAACTCCTGTTGCTCGACGAGCCGTTGGCCGACCTCGACCCGCTCGTACGGCACCGGATCGCGGCGCTGCTGCTGGCCGAGGCGGCCGAGCACGGCACCACCGTCGTGCTGTCGTCGGACCTGCTCGCCGAGCTGGACGGGGTCTGTGACTATCTGCTGGTGCTGGGCGGCGGCCGGGTCCGGCTCGCGGGCGAGGTCGATGACGTCATCGGGGCGCACGCCCTGGTGATGGGGCGGCGCCGGGGGCCGGGGCTGCCGCCGGAGGTCGCCGCGCACCCGGTCGTCGAGGCGCAGCTGTCCGGGCCGGGCTTCACCGCGCTCGTACGGCGGGACGGGCGGGTCGCCCCCGGGCCCTGGGAGACCGCGGAACCGTCCCTGGAGGAACTTCTGCTCGCCTATCTCCGCGCGCCCGGCGCACCCGAGCTGATCGCGCCGAGCGCGGAGCCGGTCTCCGCGCCGCCGCGCCGCCGGCCCGGCCACAAGCCCGGCATCCCCGGCATGCCGCGCAACGGACCGCCCCGCCCGGCGGGGCTGCCGGGTGGCCGGGAGAGCCCGCCGCGCAGCACGGAACGCACACGGCACGACCATCACAGCGGCAAGGGAGCGGCGGCATGACCAGCACGGCACACCTCGGGGCGAGCGGGCACGGGCGCACCGCGGACACACCGGAGCACCCCCGCGCCACGGGCGGCCGCGGACCGCTGGGCGGCCTCGTCTGGCTGGTGTGGCGCCAGCACCGGCTGGTCTTCGGCGTGCTGCTCGCCGCGGCGGTCGGCGGCGCGGTCTGGTGCGCGGTGCTGCGCGGCCGGATGGCCGGGTTCATCGACGCGCACCACATCGCCGGCTGTTCGCAGATCTCGCTCGTCGCGCGCTGCTCGGGCACCCAGGACGCGGTCACCGCCTTCCGCGGCGCCTACGGCTCGTCGCTGAAACTGGCCGAGGCGGGCCTGGTGCTGCTGCCCGCGCTGGTAGGTCTGTTCCTCGGCGCCCCGCTGATCGCCCGGGAGCTGGAGGCCGGCACCCACAAGCCTGTGCTGTCCCAGTCGGTCGGTCCGCTGCGCTGGCTGACGGCGAAGATGGCGCTGCCGGCCGCGGTCGTGCTCGCCGTCGGCACGCTGCTGTCGGCGGCCTACACCTGGCTCTGGCAGGTCGGCGGCGACGAGGTGTCCGGTGCGTACTGGTATTCCACCCTCGGCTTCAACTCGCTCGGCCCGGTGCCCGTCGCCTACTCCCTGCTGGGCCTGGCGATCGGCACGCTGACCGGTCTGCTGCTGCGCCGCACGGTCGTGGCGATGGGTGTCACGCTGACCGCCACGGTCCTGGTGCAGGCGGCGTTCATACAGCTCAGGCCCTATCTGATGCCGCTCACCACGACCAAGTTCGGGACCGATGAGCCCACCCAGGTGCCGGACAGCTCCTGGCTGGTGGGGCAGGGGTACTACACCACCTCGGGCGAGCGGCTGCCCGAGCTGCCGTGCCGCCCCGACCAGGACTTCACCGGCTGTCTGCGCCGGCACCACGTGGCCGGCCAGTACATGGACCACCACCCGGTGTCGCACCACTGGCCCCTGGCGTGGACCGAGGCCGGGATCGTGCTGGTGGCGGCGGTGGTACTGACCGTGCTCGCCTTCCGGGTGATGCGGCGCCGGCACGGGTGAGGGGGCGCGGGCGGGGTCCCCGGCCTTTTACGGCGCTTTCCGGCTTTTCCCGGTCCGCGGCCGCTCGGTGAATTACCCCCTCCTCCCCCTCCACCCCCTCCGCGCTCTCCCGTATTTCCTTCTCCGGTGCATTGCGCTCCGTCTCTCCTTTCCCCGGGAGGATTTCCTTCCCGGGGGAGGGTGGCGGAGCGTTCCGGTGACCAAATGCCTTGAGGCCGGGCCCCGTTCGCTGTTCGCCGTTCGCCGTTCGCCGTTCGCCGTACGCCGCGGCGGACGGGGCGGCCGGCGACCACGCCCGCCCGCAAGGCATCGCGCGCAGTCCCCGCCCGGCCGGTCGGGCTTCCGGCCTCCCGCCACGCCTTCCCCGCCGCCCCGAACGCATACGAGCGGCCAACAAAGTGGGAAGTCGCATCCTTGATAAACGGGGAAACGGAAACAGGCGGCCCCCTTCGGCCCCCTTTCCGTACCCTGCCGCTTGATCAAATGTGATCCAAAAGGGCCGGGCATTTCCCGTCTATAATCGGGCGTGTGACTACGGCCGCGTCGGGGCAGGCACCAGGGGCGCGCCGCACCGCGGAGCCCGGCGCCGGAACGGACTCCGGGAGGCGCCGCCCCCGGCGTCCCGCGCCGCCCGACGGCACCGGACCGGACGTCCCCGCACAGCGTCACGCGCCGGGCCGCGGACCCGGACACGGGCCCGGACACCCCCGGCGGCCCGGGCCCGGCACCCCCGGAATACCCCGGGGAGTAGCACCCCGCTTGCCTGGCCGCCATATCCGCGTTACCGGCGATTCAACGTCGCTTGCGAGCATCGCTGAATGCAGCCCGCTGTGCCGAACGTCCCGACTCCCAGGCTCCATGTCGCGCCGCCGCCTCTTCCTGACGCGCCTGGAACCCCGGGTACGCGGAAGAATAAGGACATGAACCAGCAGCCCAGCGCTCAGGCACAGGTCCAGCCCGAGACGTCGACCCCGAAGCCCCCCAAGGCCGCGGCCCCCTCGGCCCAGCCGTCCGTGGGCTCCATCGCCGCGCACCGCCCGCAGGCGGTCCGGGGGACGGTGCCCGGGCTGGAACCCGACCTCGACGCCGATCCCGATGCGTACGAGGACAGCGGCGTGGTGGGCGTGGACGGCGAGGAACTGCCCGGTGACCGGTTCCTGGACCGCGAGCGCAGCTGGCTGGCCTTCAACGAGCGGGTGCTGGAACTGGCCGAGGACCCGGCCACCCCGCTCCTCGAACGGGCGAACTTCCTTGCGATTTTCGCCAGCAACCTGGACGAGTTCTTCATGGTCCGGGTCGCCGGACTCAAGCGACGGATAGCCACCGGCGTCGCCACCCGCTCCGCCTCCGGACTCCAGCCCCGTGAGGTGCTGGATCTGATCTGGACCCGCTCGCGTGAGCTCATGGCCCGGCACGCCGCCTGTTTCCAGCAGGACGTCGCCCCCGAGCTGGCCGACCAGGGCATCCATCTGATCCGCTGGCCCGAGCTGACCGAGAAGGAGCAGGCCCGCCTGTTCACGCTCTTCCGCCAGCAGATCTTCCCGGTGCTCACGCCCCTGGCCGTGGACCCCGCGCACCCCTTCCCGTACATCTCCGGCCTCTCGCTGAATCTGGCCGTCGTCGTACGCAACCCGGTCAGCGGCCACGACCACTTCGCGCGGGTCAAGGTGCCGCCGCTGCTCTCCCGCTTCCTGGAGGCCTCCCCGCAGCGCTACGTCCCCATCGAGGACGTCATCGCCGCCCACCTGGAGGAGCTGTTCCCGGGGATGGAGGTGCGCGCCCACCACATGTTCCGGGTCACCCGCAACGAAGACCTGGAGGTCGAGGAGGACGACGCGGAGAACCTCCTCCAGGCCCTGGAGAAGGAGCTGATGCGGCGGCGCTTCGGCCCGCCGGTGCGCCTGGAGGTCGAGGAGTCCATCGACCCGGCCGTGCTCGATCTGCTCGTCCAGGAGCTGAAGATCTCCGACGCCGAGGTCTACCCGCTGCCCGGCCCGCTGGACCTCACCGGCCTCTTCGGGATCGGGGCCCTGGACCGGCCCGAGCTGAAGTACCCCAAATTCGTGGCCGGCACCCACCGCGACCTCGCCGAGGTGGAGTCCGCCTCCGCCCCGGACATCTTCGCCGCCCTGCGCGCCCGCGACGTCCTCCTGCACCACCCCTACGACTCCTTCTCCACCTCCGTCCAGGCGTTCCTGGAGCAGGCCGCCGCCGACCCGGACGTCCTCGCGATCAAGCAGACGCTCTACCGCACCTCCGGCGACTCCCCGATCGTCGACGCCCTGATAGACGCCGCGGAGTCCGGCAAGCAGGTCCTCGTCCTGGTCGAGATCAAGGCCCGCTTCGACGAGCAGGCCAACATCAAGTGGGCCCGGAAGCTGGAGGAGTCCGGCTGTCACGTCGTCTACGGGCTGGTCGGCCTCAAGACGCACTGCAAGCTCTCGCTGGTCGTCCGCCAGGAAGGCGAGATGCTGCGCCGCTACTCCCATGTGGGGACCGGCAATTACCACCCCAAGACGGCCCGGCTCTACGAGGACCTGGGGCTGCTGACCGCCGACCCGCAGGTCGGCGCCGACCTCTCGGACCTGTTCAACCGGCTCTCCGGCTACTCGCGGCGGGAGACCTACCGCCGCCTGCTGGTCGCGCCCAAGTCCCTGCGGGACGGCCTGATACAGCGCATCACCACGGAGATCGCCCACCAGCGCGCGGGCCGGGCGGCCTACGTCCGCATCAAGGTCAACTCGATGGTCGACGAGGCCGTCATCGACGCGCTCTACCGCGCCTCGCAGGCCGGCGTGCCGGTCGACATCCTGGTACGCGGCATCTGCGCGCTGCGCCCCGGAGTCCCCGGTCTGAGCGAGAACATCCGTGTCCGCAGCATCCTCGGCCGCTTCCTGGAACACTCCCGGGTCTTCGCCTTCGGCAACGGCGGCGAGCCCGAGGTGTGGCTCGGCAGCGCGGACATGATGCACCGGAATCTGGACCGGCGGATCGAGGCACTGGTGCGGGTCGCCGACCCGGCCCACCGCGTCGCCCTCAACCGGCTGCTGGAGACCGGGACATCGGACGCCACGTCCTCCTGGCACCTGGGCCCGGACGGCGACTGGACCCGGCACGCGGCCGACGCGGACGGCGCGCCGCTGCGCAACATACAGGAAATGCTCATTGACGCCCGGAGGCGCCGGCGTGGCCCAGCGACATGACCAGCAGACCGGAGGGCCGGCGGGTCTTATCGGCATCGGATACGAGCCCGGCGGGGCGCCCGGAGCCCGTTCCGCCGTGGTGGACGCACCCTGCGCGGACGACGGCAGCCCCCGCGGCACCTCACCCGGACCGCTGATGACCCACGGCTCGGGGGACGCCGACGGCACCGGCGCCGACCCCGGCACCGGCCTCACCGCCCGCACCGCCGAGGAGGTCCTCGCCGGCTATCTGCACCAGCAGGCCGCGGACTTCCTGCGCAGTCTGCGGCTGCACCGCGAGAGCGGCGCGGACGCGGAGGGCGCCGGCGACGCGGCCCGGCAGCTGCGCCGCGCCGCCCGCCGGATCAGCGCCACCCTGCACACCTACCGGCCGCTGACCGAGGAGGCCTGGGCCGACCAGCTCCGCGCCGAACTCGGCTGGCTGTCCGGCACCCTGGCCCGCGAACAGGCCTGCGCGGCCCGCCGGGACCGGCTGATGGCGGCCCTGCAACGGCTCACGGGCCGGGGGGAGCGGCCCGACCGCGGCGGCCCCGACGACCGGGACCAGGCGAAGCGCGACCAGCGGAACCGGCGGGACCGTACGCCACCGGGGCGCGCCGCCACGGCGGCCGCCGCCCCGCCCGCCGTCTCTGACACCGCCTCCGACGCCGCCACCGAGCCGGACCCCGACGGCGCCCTGGCGGCCGGTGCCGCGCGGGCCGGGGCGCTGCTCGACCGCCAGCTCACCCTCGCCCGCACCCGCGCCCACTCCGCCGCACTCCAGGCCCTGGGCTCCTCCCGCTTCCACGCCGTCGCCGACTCCGTGGCGGTGCTCGCCTCCGAGGCCCCGCCGGCCGGCAAGAACGCCGAACTGCCCGCCGCCGAGGCGCTGCCGCCGCTCGCCGACCAGGCGTACCGGCGGCTGGTGGAGGCGGTGGCCACGCTGCCGCTGTCCCGCGCCGGCTACCCGTACAACGCCGCCGCGCTCGCTGCCGACCAGCGCCAGGACGCGCCTTGGCACCAGGTACGGATGCTGGTGCGGCTGAGCCGTTACGCCCGGGAGGTCATCGCTCCGGAGTACGCCGAGCAACGACTGGCGGAGGCGGGCCGGGCCCTGGAGTGGCACCGCGACGCCGCGGAGGCGGCCGCCGCGGCCACCGCCGCGGCCCGCACCCCCCGCATCGCCCCGGCCACCGCCTACGCCCTCGGCGTGCTCCACGCCGACCAGCGGCACGAGGTGGAGGCGGCCCGCTACGCCTTCGGCCGGGTATGGCTGCCGCGCACGCCCGAGCGGACCGGCTGAGGAACGCCCCACAACACCGGAGGGATGCCATGACCGGGCAGCAGGGGATGAGGACGTGACGGTGATCCAGCGGCCGGTACGGGCGGCGGGCTGTGTGCTGTGGCGCCGCGCCGCCTCCGAGGACGGCCTGGAGATCGCGCTGGTGCACCGCCCCAAGTACGACGACTGGTCGCACCCCAAAGGCAAGTTGAAGCGCGGCGAGAGCGCCCTGGCCGGGGCGGTGCGCGAGGTGGCGGAGGAGACCGGCATGGACTGCCGGCCCGGCGCGCCGCTGCCCACCTCCTGCTATGTGGCCAACGGCCACCCCAAGCAGGTCCGTTACTGGGCGGCCGAGGCCCTCGCGGGCGCCTTCACGCCGAACAGTGAGGTCGACCGCCTGGTGTGGCTCTCCCCGGCCGACGCCCGCCGCCGCCTCACGCAGGAGCGGGACCGGCCCCTGGTGGACGCCTTGCTCGCGGCGCTGCATCTGGCGTGAGAGCCGGGCATGGGCGGGGCGCGGCATCCATGTGCGCGACGCCGAAAACGCTCATGCGCGGAGCCCGTACTATTCTCCGCACGGATCCATAACTGGCCTGCCGGATCCGTGATGCGGTGATTTCGCCGGGGGGACGTAAAATCGCGTCATGGCACAGAAAGTAATCACCATCTACGCGGATGATCTCACGGGTGAAGAAACCGCAGAGGTCACCACTCACACCTTGTCTCTTGACGGCGTCACTTACGAGATCGATCTGGGCCCGGACAGCTACGACAAGCTGCTGGAGGCCGTCGCGCCGTTCACGCGGGTGGGCCGCCGGACGCGTAAGTCCAGAAAGCCGCGGCAACCGGCGACGGGCGGCGAGGACACCGCCGCCATCAGGGCATGGGCGAAGTCGAAGGGGTACGAGGTCAGCGAGCGAGGCCGGGTGCCCGCCTCCCTTCGTGAGGCCTACGGGAAGGCCAAGAAATAGCCGGTAAAGCCGGAAAAGCTGCCGGGGACCCCCGTGGGCGGGGGCCTCGGCGGGCGTCCGCATGAGGGAGTCGGCCGCTTCCCGGAAAAGGGGGTGGTTCGGCGGCGCCCCAAGGCGGGGCGCGCCGGTCCGTGGGTTCACCGGATTCGGCCGGTATTCGAGCGGCATATCGCCGGGTCACGGCTCCGCGAGGACCGCGGAATTCAATGGGACAATCGAGAAGCCATCTTTCTCCGGGGAAGGGTCCGGAAATCCGGTGGCCTGCTCCCGGTGCAGGGGCCCCGCCCTGGGCCCGGCCCCTCACCGCCTCCGCAGCGACGCGTCCTCGATGGCCGGCGGGGTGTAGTAGTTGTCGGCCCGGTTGAGGTCGGTGCCGGGCGGGACGATGGCGTCGATCCGGTCGAGGAGGTCCGCGTCGAGGGTGACGTCCGAGCCCTCCAGCATGCTGTCGAGCTGGTCGAGGGTGCGCGGGCCGATGATCACGGACGTCACCGCGGGGTGGCTGCGGACGAACGCGGTCGCCAGGTGCGGCAGTGGCAGGCCCGCCTCGGCCGCGACCGCCGACAGCGCGCGCACCGCCTCCGCCTTCCGGGCGTTCTCCGGAACCGAGAGGTCGAACTTCCGGGTCTCCATCCCGGCCCGTGAACTGGCCGACAGCTCCCGGCCGGACAGCCAGCCGGCGCTGAGCGGACCCCAGGTCAGCACGCCCATGCCATAGCGCTGCGCGGTCGGCAGCACCGCGTTCTCCACACCGCGCGCCAGCATCGAGTACGGCGGCTGCTCGGTGCGGAAGCGCTGGTGGCCGCGGCGCTCGGCGGTCCACTGGGCCTCGACGAGCTGCTCGGCGGGGAACGTCGAGGTGCCGATCGCCCGCACTTTGCCGGACCGGACGAGGTCGGAGAGGGCGGACAGGGTCTCGTCGATGTCGGTGGCCGGGTCGGGCCGGTGCACCTGGTAGAGGTCGAGGTGGTCGGTGCCCAGCCGGCGCAGGCTGTCCTCCACCGCGCGGACGATCCAGCGCCGGGAGCTGCCGCCGTGGTGGGCGTCCGGGCCCATCGGGTGGAAGAACTTGGTGGCCAGGACGACCTCGTCGCGGCGGCCCTGGAGCGCCTTGCCGACGATCTCCTCGGACTCGCCCGCGGCGTACACGTCCGCGGTGTCGACGAAGTTGATCCCGGCGTCCAGCGCACGGTGCACCAGCCGTACGCACTCGTCGTGGTCGGTGTTGCCCCAGGCGCCGAGCATCATCGCGCCGAGCGCGTACTCGCTGACCGAGATGCCGGTGCCGCCGAGGATCCTGCGCTGCATGAACCGCTCCTTGTGCCAGGTCTGAGGGGTCGCTCGGGGGCGTGCGCCGGGCGGGCCGTCCCGCGGCGAGTGCGGACCGGTTCGTCTCCGGGGCGCCCCTGAGGCGTGTTCGCACCACCTTGCGGTGCGTGCACGGAGCGGACCAGGCCCGTCACAGCCCGGGTCCGGCGGAACCACCCGACCGGCTGCGCGACGCATACTGGACCGATGCTGTACGCGGAAATCGAGATCGGCTCGTTCCTCAAGGCGCGCCGCGCGGCGCTCGACCCGGCCGAGCTCGGCCTGCCCGGCGGGGTGAACCGGCGCCGGGTGCGCGGGCTGCGGCGCGAGGAGGTCGCGCAGGTCGCCGGCATCAGCGTCGACTACTACACCCGGATCGAGCAGGGCCGGGCGCACGCCATCTCGGACTCCGTGCTGGACGCGATCGCCCGGGCGCTGCGGCTGACCGGCGGCGAGGTGACGTATCTGCGCAATGTCGCCCTGCCGCGGCGCCCGGGCGCCGACGACTCGGGCCTCGCCGGGGCCGGCGCCGGGCAGCGCGTCCGCCCGGAGGTCCAGCAGCTGCTGGACGCGATGGACACCACCGTCCCGGCCATGGTCGTCGGCCGCGGCCTGGACATCCTGGCCTGGAACACGCTCGGCGGCCGCTTCGCCTTCGACCTGGAGGCGCTCGCCCCGGACCGGCGGAACACCGCGCTGCTGGTCTTCCTCGACCCGGTGGCGCGCGCCCTGCACCCGGACTGGGAGGCGAAGGCCCTGGAGGTGGTCGGCAATCTGCGTGCCGACAGTGGCCGGCACCCCGACGACCCGCGGATCTGTGCCGTGGTCAACGAACTCCTCGACCGCAGCGCGGACTTCCGGCGGCTGTGGGAGACCCAGGCGGTGTACGAGTGCCTGCGCGGCACCAAGCGCATCCTGCATCCGCACGTCGGCGAGCTCCTGATCACCTTCGAGAGCTTCCGGCTGAGCACCGACCCCGACCAGGCGCTGGTGACGTACACGGCCCCACGCGGGTCGCAGACGGAGCGCCGGCTGCGGGAGCTCGGGGCGCGGGTGGCGGGGGAGCGGCGGTCCGTGGCCGCCGCGGGGGCGGACACACCCTAGGCGTGTCCCAGGGGAACGACCGGCTCAGCCCCTGGGGGCCAGGGCCTCCCACCGCACCGTGACCTCCCCCTGGCGGCGGCGCCGGGGATCCCCGGCCAGCGGCCAGTCCGTGGCCAGGGCCTGGACGGCGGCGCGCCAGCGCTGGCGTGCGCCCAGCGTGCCCAGCGGGGCCGCCGCGGCCCAGGCGCGGTCGAAGTCCCGGAGGAAGGCATGGACCGCCTCGCCCGGGACATTGCGGTGGATCAGCGCCTTCGGCAGGCGTTCGGCCAGGTCGGAGGGCGCCCGCAGGGAGCCGAGCCGGGCGGCGAAGGTGACCGTGCGCGGTCCCTCGGGTCCCAGCGCCACCCATACGTGCCGCCGTCCGATCTCGTCACAGGTGCCCTCGACCAGCAGTCCGCCGGGCGCCAGCCGGGCGCACAACCGCTGCCACACGGCGGCCACCTCGTCCTCGTCGTACTGCCGCAGCACGTTCGCCGCCCGGATGAGGACCGGTGCCCCGCCGCGCCGGCCGGGCAGCGGCACCTCGAAGCCGCCGTGGACGAAGTCCAGCCCGGGCCGCTCGTAGGACCGGGCGGCCTCGACCCGCGCCGGGTCGATCTCGATGCCGACGACCCGGGCGTCCGGCCTGACCGTCCGCAGCCGGCCGAGCAGCTCGACCGCGGTCCAGGGCGCCGCGCCGTAGCCCAGGTCGACCGCCACGGGGTCGGCGGCGCGGCGCAGCACCGCACCGTGTTCGGCCGCTATCCAGCGGTCCATGCGGCGCAGTCGGTTGGGGTTGGTGGTCCCGCGGGTGGCGGTTCCGACCGGTCGGGACGGTGCGAGAGCCGGGGCGGCGGAGACGGAGGGGCGGCGGGCCATGCCGTCGAGAGTATGGGGTGACAGGGCGCGGGCCCTCCGCCGAGGCCCCTCGGCCCGTCGGCGGGCGGCTCCCCGGCGTACTCCCGCTGCACACTTGGTCACGCTTTGGCAAAGTGCGGGCGGAGCGCCCGGGACGGAAATGGATGGCCGGGGTCTGTTGTTGGACGGGGTCGGAGGCGTGCCGCCCGCCCCGCCTAGGAGGTAGCTCGACGTGAGCCCATACGTGTCCCGGCTCCGTGGCCGTCCCCATGGCCAGTTCGCGGGCCAGCCGCGGCTGCGCCTGCCGGGCAGCCCCCGCCGCCCGCGCCGGGTGGCGATGCTCAGCGTCCACACCTCCCCGCTGCACCAGCCCGGGACCGGCGACGCCGGCGGCATGAACGTCTACATCGTCGAGCTGGCCAGGAAGCTCGCCTCGATCAACATCGAGGTGGAGATCTTCACCCGCGCCACCACCGGCACCCTCCCGCCCGCCGTCGAACTCGCCCCCGGCGTCCTCGTACGGCATGTCGACGCGGGTCCCTACGAGGGTCTGGCCAAGGAGGAGCTGCCCGCGCAGCTGTGTGCCTTCACCCATGGCGTGATGCAGGCCTGGGCCGGCCACCGCCCCGGCCATTACGACCTGGTCCACTCCCACTACTGGCTGTCCGGCCATGTCGGCTGGCTGGCCGCGGAGCGCTGGGGCGCCCCGCTGGTGCACGCCATGCACACCATGGCCAAGGTCAAGAACGCCGCACTCGCCGCCGGTGACACCCCCGAGCCGGCCGCCCGGGTCATCGGCGAAACGCAGATCGTGCGCGCCGCGGACCGGCTGATAGCCAACACCGCCGAGGAGTCCGACGAGCTGGTGCGGCATTACGAGGCCGAGCCCGGCAAGGTCGCGGTGGTGCACCCCGGCGTCAATCTCGACCGCTTCCGGCCCACCGGCGGCGAGGTCGCCGAGAGCCGGGCCGCGGCCCGCGCCCGCCTCGGCCTGCCACAGGACGCGGTCATCCCGCTCTTCGCCGGCCGCATACAGCCGCTGAAGGCCCCCGACATCCTGTTGCGGGCGGTCGCCGCCCTGGTCGACGAGGATCCCTCGCTGCGCTCCCGCCTGGTGGTGCCCGTCGTCGGCGGCCCCAGCGGCAGCGGGCTGGCCAAGCCCGAGGGCCTGCAGAAGCTGGCCGCCCGGCTCGGTGTCGCCGATCTGGTGCAGTTCCGCCCGCCGGTCGGCCAGGAGCAGCTCGCCGACTGGTACCGCGCCGCGTCCGTGCTGGTCATGCCCTCGTACAGCGAGTCCTTCGGGCTGGTGGCCATCGAGGCCCAGGCGTGTGGCACCCCGGTGGTCGCGGCCGCGGTCGGCGGCCTGCCGGTGGCCGTGCGCGACGGCGTCAGCGGCTTCCTCGTCGCCGGTCACGACCCCGCCGACTACGCCCGCACCCTGAGCCGTTTCCTCGCGGACCCGGCACTGCCCGCCCGCATGGGCACCGACGCCGCCCGCCACGCCCAGTCCTTCGGCTGGGACACGGCCGCCGCGGCGACCGCAGAGGTGTACACCGCCGCGATGCAGGAGCGGCGCCGTCACCTACGATCACCCCATGGGTGACGACGCGCGCGTGGTGATCGAGGCGGCTCTGGACGGCGCCGGCCTGGAATGGGAGAGCCCCACCGACGGGACCTATGTCGTCAAACTCCCCGGCACCCGCAAGCTGTCCACGACCTGCTCGCTCATCGTCGGCAAGCACTCCCTCTCCCTCAACGCCTTCGTCGTCCGCCACCCCGACGAGAACCACGCGGCCGTGCACCGCTGGCTGCTGGAGCGCAACACCCGCCTGTACGGCGTCAGTTACGCCATCGACAAGCTCGGCGACATCTATCTCGTCGGCAAACTCCCGCTCGCCTCGGTCACCCCCGACGAACTCGACCGCCTCCTCGGCACCGTCCTGGAAAACGCCGACGGCAGCTTCAACACCCTGCTCGAAATGGGCTTCGCCACCGCCATCCGCAAGGAATACGACTGGCGCGTCTCCCGCGGCGAATCCACCCGCAATCTGGACGCCTTCACGCATCTGACCCGGGGACGCACGCAGCCGGAGGGCTGAAAAACGAGAAGTATGGGGCGGGATATTCCACGCCCCATACTCCCGCTACCGAGAAACCTTCACGGCTCCCGGTCTAAAGGTCCTAGCCCAGGAAGTGCGTCACCAGGTTGGAAATGATCGGGCCGATGGCGGAGATGAGGGAGCTAACCCAGTCCATGTCTGTGTCCTTTCCGTTCCGTGCAGGGAACGAGCCGTGTGCTCAATCCCCGGAAAACCCCTGTTCTCCATTCAGGCACCGCAATACACGCCAGGGCGCCTCCGGGGTACGCAATACCTGAACGGCCGATGTGCACCTCGGCCAGGAGTTGCCAGAACCGTAACACCCGAATGTCTCCCGTTTGAAGCAAGATCCGCCGATTATCTCCAAGTGTTTCTTTCGGTAACACCCTGAATGCGGCGCGTCATTTTCCCGCCCCCTTCCCGGTGAATCCAGACCCTCAAAGCCCACCTATCTGAAGGATTCCTGAATTCCTGAAGAGGTCCTGAATTCCTGAAGGAATTCTGAAGCAGGCGCGACGGCGAGGAAGGGCCTGAAGCGGGATCGGCAGGGGAATTCGCGCACAAGGGCCGCTCGGGAACGGCAGCTGATTGTCCGTGCCCCTCAGCGTGACGGGCGCACGTGAGGAGCCGTCAGCTGCGCACAGCCGGCGGCGGACACGTCAGGCACCGGCCGCCCTGGGCGGACATCACCCGGCCCAAACCCCACCCCGGCGCGCCGTTCGGCCTGATGGGTCAAAAACGCGCGCAGTCCACCCGGAAAGCTCAACTCTCCGCTCGTGGGGGCCGTGTTCACGGGAGGAAACGTGGCATAAAGGCTGACTGTGGGTCATATCACTACTGTGATGCAGATGGCCGACGATGTGTCTCCCTTCGCAGTAGGCAGAAAGGAACATCTCCTATGCGCACTGCCCGTACGTTGTTCGCCTCAGCCGTGATCACCGCGGTGTTCGCGGTCACCGCTCCCACCGCGCTTGCCTCGTCCGCGGACGAGGGCCGTGACACGGACAGTGGATACTCGGCGTCGAGCTACCGCCACGACGAGCACCGGAGAGGCGATGACGACCACCGCTGGGGTCGCCACCACCACAAGTGCAGGCACCACCACCGTCGTCACCACCACCGTCACTACCGGCCGATCGGTGGCATCCACACCGGCGGCGGAGCGATGGCGCACTCCTTCCGCTGAGCCGACTCCCTCCGCCTCGTGACCGACTGAGGCGGTAAGCCGTGCGGTACGCCGCCGGGGCCCGTGAAAAGGGCCCCGGCGGCGTCCTCATGGGCGGCGAAGGCGCCGAGCCGGTCGATCGGGGTGCCGGCCCGCGGCCACCGGGGCGCAGGGGCGGAGCGGAACCCGTATTCGGCCAAGGTCACCCCCGCCGTCCCACCGCCCGGAAGCGTCATACCCGGCCACAAAGCCCAGGTCCTGGACCCCCACAGGGCTCCGACCGGGATTCGATTACGCTCGACGCCATGGCCGACGCACCGTACAAGCTGATCCTCCTCCGCCACGGCGAGAGCGAGTGGAATGCGAAGAACCTGTTCACCGGCTGGGTGGACGTCAATCTCAACGAGAAGGGCGAGAAGGAGGCAGTCCGCGGCGGAGAGCTGCTCAAGGACGCCGGCCTGCTCCCCGACGTGGTGCACACCTCGCTCCAGAAGCGCGCCATCCGCACCGCGCAGCTGGCCCTGGAGTCCGCCGACCGCCACTGGATCCCGGTCCGCCGCAGCTGGCGGCTGAACGAGCGCCACTACGGTGCGCTCCAGGGCAAGGACAAGGCGCAGACACTGGCCGAGTTCGGCGAGGAGCAGTTCATGCTCTGGCGCCGCTCGTACGACACCCCGCCGCCCCCGCTGGAGGACGGCGCCGAGTTCTCCCAGAGCGCTGACCCGCGCTACGCCGACATCCCCGGCGAGCTGCGCCCGCGCACGGAGTGCCTCAAGGACGTCGTCACGCGCATGCTGCCGTACTGGTACGACGGCATCGTCCCGGACCTCCTCACCGGCCGCACGGTCCTGGTCGCCGCCCACGGCAACAGCCTGCGCGCCCTGGTCAAGCACCTCGACGGCGTCTCCGACGAGGACATCGCCGGCCTGAACATCCCCACCGGCATCCCGCTCGCCTACGAGCTCGACGCCGACTTCCGCCCGGTCAAGCCCGGCGGCACCTACCTCGACCCGGAGGCCGCCAAGGCAGCCATCGAGGCAGTGAAGAACCAGGGGAAGAAGAAGTAGGAGTGGTGATCACGCCCTCGACCTGCGCTTATGGTGCAGATCGGGGGCGTTTTCGCGGCCCGGACCCACGCTGGGCCCGCAGCGCCTCGGCTCTTGCGGCCGGAGCGCCGGGCCGGGCCGCCGTACCGGCCGTACCGGTGGAGGCGGTGCCCTCGGTGCTCGATCGGACGGGAATCAGCGGGAAACTCGGGGCAGTATCCGGTGGGGCACAGCGCGTCGAAGTCCCAGGCCAGCGGCCGGATTCCGCAGCCCTTCCGGGCCAGGCACTCCTCGCCGCCCGGCCCATGTGACGAACAATTGGACGCGGACAGCTGCACCGAGGGGCACCCGCAGGCCCATACTGGTGCCAATGACAAAGTCAGCTGCACCGAAGCGCTATCTGTCGACCAGCCCCTTCAAGGCCCCTGTCGCACCGTCCCCCAAGCGGTTCGCCGTGGGCGATCAGGTCACACACGACATGTACGGCCTCGGCCGTGTGATCGGTATCGAGGACGGAATCGCGGCACTCGTGGATTTCGGTTCGGCTCAAGAGCGGATCTTGAGCCCGTACGCCAAGATGAGCAAGCTGTAGCAGCACTTGCCCGTCACGGCATGCCGGACACCTTCGTGGCCCTGTAACCAATGGGAGACCCCTCATCGACCTGACCTCGCTGTTCTCCGCTCCGGAACGGGCGCCCCGCCATGCCGGTGCGGCATCGCCACCTCCGGCGACGAATCCCTTCCAGGCCCCGGACCTCGGGGAGAACGAGACCTCTCCGCTCGACGAAACACCGGCCTCCCTCTCACGCGTCGAAGCAGCTCAGCGCAGGGCGAGCTAGCTCCGAAAAGTGACCGCGGCCTCGACAGCCGGCCACGGACCGTTTCACTTCAGCATCGGGCCGCAGACCGGATCGGCTCGCCTTCCGGGCCGTCCCTGCGCCGTCGAAGGCCGCTCGACAAAGCCCCCTGCCTGCGGATTTCCCGCCGGTGGGGGGCTTTGTGCGGTGCGGGGCCGGTGACTGCCGGGCATGGTCCGCCCCTGCGGCCCGGCGTGCCGCGGCGTGCGGGGGCAGCATGGAAGAGGGGCACATGTCCGCAATCTGGAGGATGAGACAGATGCCCAAGTTCATGGACATCCACCGCGGTATGGAGGGCCTCACGGCCGACCAGCTGAAGGCGGCGCACCAGGCCGACCTCGCCATCGAGTCCCAGGAAGGTGTGCACTTCGAGCACACCTGGGCCGACCCCGACTCCGGCGACGTCTTCTGTCTGTCGGACGGCCCCTCGGCGGACGCCGTCCAGCGCATCCACGAGCGCGCCGGCCACAAGGCCGACGAGATCCACCCGGTGCCGCTCAGCCTGTGACGCGGACGTACCGCTGCGACCGGTGCGCCCCGGCCATCCCGGGGCGACGGAAGCACGGCGACGGCAACAGCGACGGCAACGCGGCGGCAACAGCGACGGCCCCGACCGGAGGATCATCCGGTCGGGGCCGCCGTCGCGCTGTGCCGTCGGGGTCGCTAGCAGCTGCCGCCGCACTGGCACGGCCCGCCCGATTGGCAGCCGCAGCTGCAGCCGGGGCCGCAGCCGCAGGCGCCGAGCAGCGGGAGCCGCGGGCGCTCGACGGCCGTCGGGGCGCCGTGGGGTACGGGGGTGGGGGAGTCCGCCATGGGTGCCATGCATTGCCTCCTAGGGGTCACCTGGTGCCCATTGCATGCCCGGGTGACCAGGCGCGTCAACGGCGCGTGGAGGCACACGTCCACCGCGCACGCCGGTGCGGGAAGCGGACTCGTTCCCTTCGCTCCCCTCCGGTCAGGCGCCCTCCACCGCCGCCGCCGACGAGGCGATCTCGTCGGCGTGCTCACCCGTCACGAGGTAGACGACCCGCTTGGCGACCGAGACCGCATGGTCCGCGAAGCGCTCGTAGTAGCGGCCCAGCAGGGTCACGTCCACGGCCGTCTCGATGCCGTGCTTCCAGCGGTCGTCCATCAGGTGCTGGAAGAGGGTGCGGTGCAGCATGTCCATCGCGTCGTCGTCCTGCTCCAGCTGCAGCGCGAGGTCGACGTCCTTGGTGATGATGACCTCGGCGGCCTTGGCCATCAGGCGCTGCGCCAGCTGCCCCATCTCCAGGATGGTGGCGTGCAGATCTTGCGGTACGGCCGTCTCCGGGAAGCGCAGCCGGGCCAGCTTGGCCACGTGCTGGGCCAGGTCGCCCGAGCGCTCCAGGTCGGCGCTCATCCGCAGTGAGGTGACGACGATCCGCAGGTCGGTGGCGACCGGCTGCTGCCGCGCCAGCAGGGCGATCGCCCGGGCCTCCAGATCGCGCTGGAGGCCGTCGACCTTCTCGTCGGCGGCGATGACGTTCTCGGCCAGCTTGAGGTCCGCGTCGAGAATCGCCGTGGTGGCGCGCCCGATCGCGGAGCCGACGAGCCGGGCCATCTCGACCAGGCCCTCGCCGATCGAATCAAGCTCCTCGTGGTACGCGTCCCGCATCTGTGACCTTCTCTCGCATCGAGTGGTGGTGTGGGAGGTGGACGGGTACAGGTGACCTCTGCCCACGCTCTCACGGTCGGTGCCCGCACGAGCCGCATCCCCGAAAGGGCGATGGTCCGCGGAGCAACCACTCCGCGGCACCGGTGTGCCGGCGGGCCGTCGCCCCGCGGTCACTCCGGGTGTCCGGGCGCGCGGCGGTGCGGAAGGGATCCGGCCCCCGCACCCTCACCCTGCGGGCACCGCGCGACCTGCGGTGCCACCGGGAGTGAACCGGCACCGACGTGAAGGTGAATTCTGGGCGACGCATCCACTGCCGGGGGGCCGGCCGCGCGGTTCACCTGGCCACACTCCGGCGGGGTGGGGCTCGCGTGCCGTATCCCCAAGGGACACCCGGCCGGCAGCCGCCCGCCCGCAACCGGCCCCCGGAGTGAACCAGCGCGGACGCCACGGTGAACTCTGGGCGACGGGTGTTCGGGCAGCGCCCCGCAACCCTGGGGAAGTGTCCGACCCGGCGCATAACCTGGAGTCATGAACGTGGACGCGGCCGTCGCCGCAGTGGCAGCGATCGCCGGCCTGTGCACCGGCGTCTTCGCCATGCTGGCGTTCCGCTGGAGCGAACGCGACCAGGCCAAACCCACCCGCACCTCCCTGCACACGGACGCCGTGCTGCCGCCCGGGGTCGACACCGTGCTGTCCGTGCTCCGCTCCTCCGCCGTGGTGCTGGACGAGGCCGACGCCGTCGTCAAGGCCAGCTCCGCCGCCTACGCCCTCGGGCTGGTCCGCGGCGGCAAGCTCGCCGTCGAACCGATGATGCAGATGGCCCGCGACACCCGCAGGGACGGCGAGATACGCCAGGTCGAGCTGGATCTGCCGCGCCGCGGCACCGGCCGTGGCGAGGCGCTCGCGGTCTCCGCCAGAGTCGCCCCGCTCGGCTCCCGGCTGGTCCTGCTGCTGGTCGAGGACCTCACGGAGGCCCGCCGCATAGAAGCGGTCCGCCGCGACTTCGTCGCCAACGTCAGCCATGAGCTCAAGACGCCCGTCGGCGCGCTCTCGCTGCTCTCCGAGGCCGTGATGGACGCCAGCGACGACCCCGAGGCCGTCGAGCGCTTCGCCGGCCGGATGCAGAACGAGGCCACCCGCCTGACCAACCTCGTCCAGGAGCTCATCGACCTCTCCCGGGTGCAGAACGACGACCCGCTGGAGGACGCCGAGCCGGTCCGGGTCGACGAACTCGTCGCCGAGGCGATCGACCGCTGCCGCCAGCAGGCCGGCGCGAAGCAGATCACCATGGCCACGTCGATCGGCGGGCCCGACGGCTCCGCCGCCCGCGGCGGCGGCGCACGGCCCGGGGGCGCCGGCGCCGAGCTGAGCATCTGGGGCAACCGCGGCCAGCTCGCGGCGGCCCTCGGCAACCTCGTCGAGAACGCCGTCAACTACTCCCCGGCGCGCACCCGCGTCGGGATCGCCGGGCGGCGGGTCTCCGCCCCCGGCGGCGACCTGATCGAGATCGCGGTGACCGACCAGGGCATCGGGATATCCGAGAGGGACCGGGACCGCATCTTCGAGCGGTTCTACCGCGTGGACCCGGCGCGCTCGCGCGCCACCGGCGGAACCGGCCTCGGTCTCGCCATCGTCAAGCATGTGGCCGCCTCGCACGGCGGGGAGGTCACGGTGTGGAGCGCTGAGGGACAAGGCTCGACCTTCACCCTGCGTCTCCCGGAAGCCGGGGCCGGCCGCGACCGCGACCGCCCTGCCGACCTCTCCGCGGAGGGCCTCGACGACGAGGACCGCCCGTACGAGACCTTCAACGATCCACTCCCTGCTCACCCAGCCCCGGAGGTCCTTCCGTGACCCGAGTGCTTGTCGTCGAGGACGAGGAATCGTTCAGCGACGCGCTGTCCTACATGCTCCGCAAGGAGGGCTTCGAGGTCGCCATCGCGGCCACGGGCCCCGACGGACTGGACGAATTCGAGCGCAACGGCGCCGACCTCGTCCTGCTCGACCTGATGCTGCCGGGCCTGCCCGGCACCGAGGTGTGCCGCCAGCTGCGCGGCCGCTCCAACGTCCCGGTCATCATGGTGACCGCCAAGGACAGCGAGATCGACAAGGTCGTCGGTCTGGAGATAGGGGCCGATGACTATGTCACCAAGCCCTTCTCCTCCCGCGAACTCGTCGCCCGTATCCGTGCCGTGCTGCGCCGTCGCGGGGAGCCGGAGGAGGTCACCCCGCAGGCCCTGGAGGCCGGGCCGGTCCGGATGGACGTGGACCGCCATGTCGTCACGGTCTCCGGCGGCAAGGTCGATCTGCCCCTCAAGGAGTTCGACCTCCTGGAGATGCTGCTGCGCAACGCCGGCCGGGTGCTGACCCGTATGCAGCTCATCGACCGGGTCTGGGGCGCCGACTACGTGGGCGACACCAAGACCCTGGACGTGCACGTCAAGCGGCTGCGCGCCAAGATCGAGCCCGACCCGGGCGCACCGCGCTACCTCGTCACGGTCCGCGGCCTGGGCTACAAGTTCGAGCCGTAAACGCGGCCTGAGCGGCTCAGCCGCCGGCCCGCCCGGCTGGGGGCCGCCGTACGCGCAGGGGCGCCCCTCCGGACCGGAGAGGCGCCCCTGAACGTCGTGCTGTGCCGGCCGGTGTCAGTGGCCGCTGCCCGCCGACGCGGAGGGCTTGCCGGAACCGGACGCACTGGGCGCACCCGACGGCTTGCCCGACGCGGAGGGCTTGCCGGAACCCGACGGGGACGGCGAACCGGACGGCTGCGGCACCTGGGAGGGCCCGTACTCCGCGAAGTAGCTCTTCGCCGGGACGACATAGGCGTTGATCTTGACCGTGCCGGTGGAGCTCAGGGTGAACGTCAGCGGCTGGGCGTTCCCGTCCTTGACGGCCTCCCGGCCGCTGGCCAGGACGGCCGAGGCGGCGCCCTTGCCGCCGATCACGAGGGACCCGCCGGCGGGCACGGTGACCTGGCCCTTGCCGGAACCGCCCGGCGAGAGCTTGGCCGACTGGCCGGTGCCGTCGACGGAGATCGCGGTCAGCTTCTGGTCCTTGGCGCCGGTGTTGAACACCGTCGCGGAAATCGCGGCCGGGCCCTTGGCGTTCACGTCCGGCTGGGTGATGACGGACGCGTTCTGGATCTTGATATCGCCGACGGAGGTCGCGGCGTTGTCCGGCTTGACCCCCAGCGTCTGGGCGTCGTTCCCGGCCCCGCACGCGGACAGCGTGGCGATCGAGAGCGAAAGGACGGTGGCGGCGAGGACGCCGCGTCGAAGGCTGCGGCTCACGGCGGCGGCATCTCCTTGACGAGCTACGGCGGCCGAACTTCGTGCCCGGTCGCGGATGGACGGCTGGGGCGGCACTGCGTACGCGTCACGACGACGGGTGCGTAAAGCCGCCCTAAGGGTGTGTCAGCGCCGCTAGGTTACCGAGCCGTCCTCACGCCGCCGCACCCGACCCGCCCCCAGCGCGATCAGGGGCCCGCCACCGCCGCTCGCAGCCGGTTTCCGGCCCCGGACCTCGGGCGCGGCCCCCGGAGGCCGGAGGGGCGCCGGCCACCGCGCAGGCGGGCACGGAACGGAAGAAAGGAGAGCGGGCGCCACGGAAGGGACGCGGAGCGGCACACCGAGGGCGCACACCTCGGCGCACAGATCCGGCCGCATCACGAGAACACACACCGAGAACGTGGCCGAAATTTCGACAAGCGGCCGTTCGGGTGACGGCCGGCAGGTTCCCCCGGCGAAAAGCAGTATTCGCAGGGAATGTGAAGGCCTCGCGGAATTGATCACACTCTTCGGCCCGCGCGTGGTGATCAATTCGAGAATCGCTCGGGAGAGGTCCCCGAGCAGCCGAACGGAGTAGCGGAACTCGCTCATGTGGATCTGCGCAAAACGGGACGTTCAGCCCCTCGAACGGCGCTCTCCCGGTGTGTGGCGGGCGTGTTTCGACTCACCCGTGCAGCCCCTCCGACCTGCGAATACCCGCCTTCCGAGGCCCCTCGCAGCACGTTCCGGTTACTGTTGTCAAGCCCCGAGATATGCCCTGACCTGCGAAAACGCCATTCAGAACGGCCCGTTCCCGTGTTAGCATGGATAGCCACGGAAGGGGTACCTGTCACATGACGTTCAAGGTTGGCGACACCGTGGTCTATCCCCATCACGGGGCCGCGCTGATCGAGGCCATCGAAACTCGCCAGATCAAAGGCGTGGACAAGACCTACTTGGTGCTGAAGGTCGCCCAGGGCGACTTGACTGTTCGTGTGCCAGCGGACAATGCGGAGTTCGTCGGCGTACGCGACGTGGTTGGTCAGGACGGGCTGGACCGGGTCTTCGAGGTGCTTCGCGCACCGTATGCCGAAGAGCCGACGAACTGGTCCCGTCGCTACAAGGCAAATCTCGAGAAGCTCGCTTCCGGTGATGTGATCAAGGTTGCCGAAGTGGTGCGCGACCTGTGGCGGCGTGAGCGCGAGCGCGGGCTTTCCGCCGGTGAGAAGCGCATGCTCGCGAAGGCACGCCAGATTCTGGTGAGCGAACTCGCTCTCGCGGAAAACACCAATGAGGACAAGGCCGAGGCCCTGCTCGACGAGGTGCTCGCGTCCTGACGACGCTGTGTGTGGGTCAAGCGTGTGAGGGTCATGCATGCGTGGGTCACGCGTCCGCCGGCGAAGTGGCCGACGCAGCGACGACATAGCAATGCCGACGTAGTAATGCCGCGGTGCCCGAGTGACGACCGCTTCCCAAGCGGAGTGGTCTGTTGCCGGGCGCTGCGGCATATCTGCTGGCGAATCGGCGATTCATGACACGACTCATGAACCTCGCCGAGGACCGCCGACTCACTGTGGCGTGCCGGGCCCGGGCAGCTGTCTCGAACCGTGTCACGGAAGGGTCCGGTCGAGGCGTCGCGCCCGGCACTCCCCCAGACTCCAGGAGCAGGGGGCACCCCCAGGCCATACCCACCCCGCCCGAGGAAACAAACCTGTCTGCGCCAATTCCGGGCTCGCCCCGGACTTCGGAGTCATCGATGTCAGATCCCTCCCGCCCGGTCCGCACCGCCGCGGTGATTCCCGCCGCCGGCCGCGGTGTCCGGCTCGGTCCCGGCACTCCCAAGGCACTGCGCACACTGGGCGGCACTCCCATGCTGGTGCACGCCGTCCGCGCGATGGCCGCCTCCCGTGCCGTCTCGCTCATCGTGGTGGTCGCCCCACCCGACGGCGCCACCGAGGTCAGCCGCCTCCTGCACGAGCATCCGCTCGCCGAGCGCACCGACCTCGTGGTCGTCCCCGGCGGACAGACCCGCCAGGAGTCCGTACAGCTCGGTCTGGCGGCGCTCCCGGACACCATCGAGGTCGTGCTGGTGCATGACGCCGCGCGCCCGCTGGTGCCGGCCGACACGGTCGATGCGGTGGTCGCCGCCGTCCGGGCCGGTGCGCCCGCCGTCGTCCCCGCGCTGCCGCTGGCGGACACCGTCAAGCAGGTCGACCCACAGCCGCCGGGCACGCCCGAGCCGGTGGTCGGCACCCCGGAGCGGTCCCTGCTGCGGGCCGTGCAGACCCCGCAGGGCTTCGATCTGGCGACGCTGCGCAAGGCGCACGACACCGTCGTCGAGGGCGAGGGCGCCACGGACGACGCCGGGCTGGTCGAACGGCTCGGCTCGCCGGTCGTGGTCGTCCCTGGCCACGAGGAGGCGTTCAAGGTGACCCGGCCGCTGGACCTGGTCCTGGCCGAGGCCGTACTCGCCCGCAGGAGGGCCACCGATGGCTATGTCTGAGCAGAGCGCGCCCCGCCCGGCCGCCGAGCCCCCCGTGCTGCCCCTCGTCGGCATCGGCACGGACGTGCACGCCTTCGAGCAGGGGCGTGAGCTCTGGTGCGCCGGGCTGCTGTGGGACGCCGCGGAGAGTGACGGATACGGCCTGGCCGGCCACAGCGACGGCGATGTGGTCGCACACGCCGCCTGTGACGCGCTGTTCTCGGCGGCCGGCGTCGGCGATCTGGGTGCCCACTTCGGCACCGGCCGCCCCGAGTGGTCCGGCGCCTCCGGCGTGACCCTGCTGGCCGAGGCCGCGCGGATCGTCCGGGCCGAGGGCTTCACCATCGGCAATGTCGCGGTGCAGGTCATCGGCGTACGCCCGAAGGTCGGCAAGCGGCGGGACGAGGCGCAGAAGGCGCTGTCGGCGGCCGTCGGGGCGCCGGTCTCGGTCTCCGGGACGACCTCGGACGGGCTGGGGCTGACCGGCCGCGCCGAGGGCCTGGCCGCGGTGGCCACCGCGCTCGTCTTCCGTACGGCCTGACGTCCCGGCCCGGCGCGAGGCGCGTGGCGGCGCCCGGCATTCCCCCGGATGGCGCGGGAATTCCGGGTGCCGCACGGCTGTTGGGGGAGGATCGGAGTGTTCGTGTCCACCGGCTCGGCCCGCAGGAAGGACCCCTCGTGACCGCCACCCTGTCCGACGACCTCAAGCAGCTCCTGGACTCCCCGGTCTTCGTGACCGTGGCCACGATCCAGCCCGACGGCAGTCCGCAGGTCTCCCCGGTCTGGGTGAAGCGGGACGGCGACGATCTGCTGTTCTCGACCACCCTCGGCCGCCGCAAGGAGGCCAACATCCGGCGCGACCCCCGCGTCTCGGTCGTCATCCAGCCCTTCGACGCGCCGTACACCTACGCCGAGGTGCGCGGCGCCGCCTCGCTCAGCACCGAGGGCGGTCAGCAGCTGATCGACGAGCTGTCGCAGAAGTACACCGGCAAGCCGTACGCCGACTTCAACCCCGCCGCGGGCGGCGACGCCCCGCGGGTCGTCGTCCGGATCACCCCGCGCAAGGTGGTCGGCAGCATCTGACGGCGGCGCCGGCCCCGCCGCGCTCCGTCGGACACTTCCGGCGAATCGGGCGGTTGGCGCCGATCCCTTCCCCCGTGGCCCTGTGGGTCGCGGGGCACTGCCTCGTTCCGACTACCCTGGTTCCGTGACGATTCGCCTGTACGACACCAGCGCCCGGCAGATTCGCGACTTCACCCCGCTCGTGCCGGGCTGTGTCTCGATCTACCTCTGTGGTGCCACCGTGCAGGCCGCCCCGCACATCGGGCACATCAGGTCGGGCCTGAACTTCGACATCATGCGCCGCTGGTTCGCCTACCGCGGCTACGACGTGACGTTCGTGCGCAACATCACGGACATCGACGACAAGATCATCAAGAAGTCGGCCGAGCAGGGCCGCCCGTGGTGGGCGGTCGGCTACGAGAACGAGGTCGCCTTCAACGCGGCCTACGACGCCCTCGGCTGCCTGCGCCCGGCCTATGAGCCGCGCGCCACCGGCCACATCCCCGAGATGATCGAGATGATGCGCGGCCTGATCGAGCGCGGGCACGCCTACGCCGCCGACGGCAACGTCTACTTCGACGTGAAGTCCTTCCCGGGCTATCTCCAGTTGTCCAACCAGGAGTTGGACAACCTCCTCCAGCCCTCCGGCGAGGGGGAGACCGGCAAGCGGGACCCGCGCGACTTCGCGATGTGGAAGGCGGCCAAGGAGGGCGAGCCCAGCTGGGAGACCCCCTGGGGCCGCGGCCGCCCCGGCTGGCACCTGGAGTGCTCGGCGATGGCGCACAAGTACCTGGGCGCCGCGTTCGACATCCACGGCGGCGGCATCGACCTGATCTTCCCGCACCACGAGAACGAGATCGCGCAGGCCAAGGCCTTCGGCGACGAGTTCGCCGCGTACTGGACCCACAACGCCTGGGTGACCATGAGCGGCGAGAAGATGTCCAAGTCGCTGGGCAACTCCCTGCTGGTCTCGGAGATGGTCAAGCGCTGGCGCCCGATCGTGCTGCGCTACTACCTGGGCACCCCGCACTACCGCTCGATGATCGAGTACAGCGAGGACGCGCTGCGCGAGGCCGAGTCCGCGTTCGCGCGGATCGAGGGATTCATCCAGCGAGTCGTGGAAAAAGCAGGGAAGGCCGTCGAGCCGGCGGCCGAGGTGCCGCAGGCGTTCGCCGAGGCGATGGACGACGATCTGGGCGTCCCGCAGGCGCTCGCGATCGTGCACACCACCGTCCGCCAGGGCAATTCCGCACTGACCGCCGACGACAAGGAGTCAGCGGTGGCCCGGCTGGCCGAGCTGCGGGCGATGCTCGGTGTGCTCGGTCTGGACCCGCTCGACGAGAGCTGGGCCGGCGGCACGGACCGCGGTGCGGACCTCCACGGCGTCGTCGACTCCCTGGTCCGCCTCGTCCTCGAACAGCGCCAGGCCGCCCGCTCCCGCAAGGACTACGCCACCGCCGACGCCATCCGCGACCAGCTCCAGCAGTCCGGACTCGCCATCGAGGACACCCCCTCCGGCCCCCGGTGGTCGCTGTCCTGACCCCCCTCCCGCCCTTCGCAGGCCACCCGGATTCGACCGTCCCGGTGGCCTCGGGCGACACTCATTCCATACGTTCGTACCCACTCCACGTCGCGAGACGTCGAGAGCAGTGAAGAAACAGGTGACCCATGGCCGGCAACAGCCAGCGCAGGAACCGCCGCACGTCCAACAAGAAGGGCGCGCAGGTCGGCAGCGGCGGCAAGCGGCGCCGGAGCCTGGAGGGCAAGGGCCCGACCCCGCCCGCCTCCGCTCGTAAGGGACACGTCAAGAACCGCGTCGCCAACGCCCAGGCGAAGCAGGCCGCGGCGCGCCGCCCGGCGCCGCGCCGCGGTGGCGCCAAGGGCACCGCGGAGCTGGTCGTCGGCCGTAACCCGGTCTTCGAGGCGCTGCGCGACGGCGTGCCCGCGACCACTCTCTATGTCCAGCAGTTCATCGACAGCGACGAGCGGGTGCGCGCCGCACTCCAGCTCGCCTCCGAGCGCGGCGACATCAACCTGATGGAGGCGCCGCGTCCCGAGCTGGACCGGATGACCAACGGCCTCAACCACCAGGGCCTGGTCCTCCAGGTCCCGCCGTACGACTACGCGCACCCCGAGGACCTGGCCGCGGCCGCCTTCGACAACGGCGACGACCCGCTGATCGTCGCGCTCGACGGCGTCACCGACCCGCGCAACCTCGGCGCGGTCGTCCGCTCCGTGTGCGCCTTCGGCGGCCACGGCGTGGTCGTGCCGGAGCGCCGCGCGGCCGGTATGACGGCCGGTGCGTGGAAGACCTCGGCGGGCACCGCGGCCCGGACGCCGGTCGCCCGCGCCACCAACCTGACCCGGACCCTGGAGTCGTACCAGAAGGCCGGTCTGACGGTCGTCGGTCTGGCCGCGGACGGCGAGCTGGAGCTCCAGGACGTCGCGGCGCTGGACGGCCCGGTCGTCATCGTGGTCGGCAGCGAGGGCAAGGGCCTGTCGCGGCTGGTCGGCGAGACCTGTGACGTCCGGGTGCGGATCCCGATGCCGGGCGGCGCGGAGTCGTTGAACGCCGGTGTCGCGGCCGGTGTCGTCCTGTGGGAAGCGGCGCGCCGCCGCGGCTGAGTCCTGGTGCCCCGGGGTGGTCGGTACGTACCGGTGCCCCACCCTGGGGCAAGGCCTGACCCACGGTAGGTCTTTGCGCTATCCCGTGATCTTTTTGACGGGTCTCGGACAGATCGACCCGGTCAAGGCAGTGTCTTAAGCGCGGGTCACTCGGTTAGATGAGCGTGGACACCAGAACACCCCGCACGCCTACGGGGGGACGCTCGCCGGGCTTCGATGACGAGCCGGGCCTGAGCTCGGTCAAGGTGCCGTGCGATCCCGCGCAGGTCATCGTCAACCACGCCAGCTTCCGCGTACAGCTCGCCGAGCCCGTGGCGCGCCACGCCGTGGACACCGCGCGCATCCCCGCCCTCCGCAGCCCGGCCGCCGGTGCCAGACGCCGGGCACCCGTGGTGTGGAGCGGCCGCACCGCACCGGGCGGCACGGCAGGCGCCACCAGCCAGCTTCTGCACGCGGTGCGCGACGCGGGCATCGGCCTCGACGGCGGCCAGGCCGAGGACGTCGGCACGACCCAGGTCCTGCCCCGGATCCGTCTCGGCGACGGCGCCCCCGCCCAGACCGTGATCGGACAGCGCGGCCCCGCCGACGCCGACTCCCTGCTGCGCGGCGTACGCCCCGTGGGCGGCGCATACGACAGCGATCCCTACCGGAACCCTCCCTACCGCGACCGCGGCCGGTTCGACGACGGCTACGACGACGACCGCTTCGAGGCACCGGACGGCTACGACCCCGGCGCCAAGCGGCGTGGCGCCGAGTCCGTGCGGCATGCGTACTACCCGGGCCGCCGGATGAACCTCGGCGTCGTCCTCCTCCCGCTGCGGATCTTCCTCGGCCTGATCTCCGTCTACGCCGGTATGGGCAAGCTCTGCGACCCCGTCTACTTCGACGGCGGCGAGCGGGGCTCGATGGTCAAGTGGCTGCAGGCGCTCGACCCCTGGGCACTGGCCGTGCCGTTGCGGGACTTCGCCGTCTCGCACCCGGTCGGCGCCGGTCTGACCGTCGCCTTCCTCCAGGTCGTCGTCGGCGTCCTGACCATCTGCGGGCTGTGGCAGCGCGTCGCCGCGTCGATCGGCGCCCTGCTGTCCGCGGCGCTGCTGATGACCGTCAGCTGGCGCACCATCCCCGCCTACGACGCCCCCCACATCATCTACCTCGCCGCCTGGAGCCCGTTGATCATCGCGGGCGCCCCGGTCTACTCCATGGACGGCCGGCTGGCCGGCGAGGCCTGGCGGCGGCTCGGTCCCCGCGTCGAGGTCGCCGACCTGCGGCGCCGGGTGCTGCGCCGCGGCGCCATGATGACCACGATGGTGGCCGGACTGACCCTGCTCATCGGCTCGCTGCTGGGCGGCGCCGTGCGGTCCGCCACGGTGGCGACCGTCCCGCGGCCCGGCGAGCCCGCGATCAACAACCTGCCCGGCTCCCCGCTGCCCCGCCCCAAGCACACCGCCCGGCCCGGCAAGCGGCACCCCGGCAGCGCTGCCCCGCGCCCCGGCACGCCCTCCGCGGACGCCTCGCGCAAGGCCCACAAGCCCGGCACCCCGTCCGCCTCGGCGCCCGGCACCGGCCGGTCGGCGGGCAGCACCAGTGGCCTCTCCCAGCAGCCGGGGGCGACCACCAGCGCGCCGCAGCAGACCGTCCCGACCCGCCGCGCCCCGGTACCGAGCCGGGTGCCGACCAGCGCGGGCGGCACCGGCGGCGGCACCACCGGCACCGGAAGCTCCGGGAACGGCGGCTCCGGAGGCGACTCCAGCCGCGGCGACACCCTCGGCGGCCTCCTGGGCTGACCGGCTTCCCGCCGCCCGCACCTGTCCCCGATCGCCCCGCTCGCTCCGTACGGCCGTATCCACCGGCGGGTACGGGGAGGGCGGGGTGGTCGGGGACTGGCCTGTGTGGGAGCGGATCCGTACGGGACAGGCGGGTACGGGAGCGTGGTGGCGGGGGAGCGGTGAGGGCGGGGAGCCCGGCGACGAGGAGGGCGTGGCGGGCGAGGGAGGCGGAGAGCGCGGCCACGGACGGGTGTGAGAGCCGACCGCTTCAGGGCGGGGCCCGCGCGGGCGGCGGCTGCGGTCAACGGCCTCAAGGGCCTGCTGCGGCCTTCACGGCCTCAGTGGGCTCCGTGGCCTCGTCTCAACGGGTCCCACGGCCCCTCCACGCCCTCCGCTGCCTCAACGCCCGTGCGCGCTCAGCTCCTTGGCGGCCTCGGTGAGGTCCTTGGCGGTGTCGATCGCGCGCCAGTAGGCACCCTGCGGGAGCGGGAAACCGGCCAGCCGGCGTTCGCGGGCGAGGCGCGGGAAGGTGGTGCGCTCGTGGTCGCCGCGGGTGGGGAGCAGGTCCGTGAAGGCGGCGGAGAACACGTACACGCCGGCGTTGATGAGATACGGCGACGGCGGCGACTCGATGAAGTCCAGGACATGCCCGAACGCGTCGGTCTCCACGGCACCCCAGGGGATGTGGGGGCGGGCCAGCGCGAGGGTGGCCTCGGCGTCACGCTCGTGGTGGAAGGCGGCCATCTCACGGAGCGGGAAGCGGGTCCAGATGTCGCCGTTGGTGGCGTACCAGGGCTCGTCCGGGCGGGGCAGCGAGCCGGCCGCGTATTTGAGCCCGCCGCCGCGGCCCAGGGGCTCGGTCTCGACAACGGTCGTCACGCGCAAGGGGAGTGGGGCGTCGGCCAGCCAGTCCTGGAGGACGCCGGCGAGGTGCCCGCAGGAGACGACCACGTCCGTGACGCCTTCCTCGGCCAGCCAGTTCAGCTGATGGCCGATGATCGGGGTCCCGGTTCCGGGGATCTCGACCATCGGCTTGGGGCGGTCGTCGGTGTACGGGCGGAGACGTGAGCCCTGGCCGCCGGCCAGGACCACGGCCTGCGTGGGATGAGGATGCTGGGCACCTGTCATGGTGCGCACCCTATGCGGTGCGCGCGGGGGTCACTGGGCGGCGGCGACGCCGGTGGCGAAGGAGGTGTCGCAGACCGGGCGGGAGAAGGCCTGGGCGCGGTGTGCGGCGCCGTACTTGGCGACCGCGGCACGGCCGAGGTCACGGGCGATGGACGCGCAGTGCTTGGCCAGCGAGGGCCGCTTGGTGGTCGCCTCCTGGAGGTGGGTCAGGGCGGTGCCCGGATCCTTCTCCTGGAGCTCGACCAGGAGGCGCTGGCGCAGGGCCTCCTCCGGGGCGAGGTGCGCGGCCTTGGCGGCGCTTCCGGTGGACGCGGTCAGCACCTGTGAGTCGGTGGCCGTCGATGCCCAGGGGACGCGGGTGACCGCGAGGGTCCCGGACAGCACGAGGACGACGGGAAGGACCAGGGCGAGAGTTCTGCCGATGCGGCGGGCTGCGGAGTTCACGGTCGAGATGGTAGCGAGGAGTGATGATTTGGCGACATTTGGTCACCTTATCGAGGGACGCAATGGCCCGTCAGTGCGGTACAGGTGTTGACGTACTGGTAGGAAAAGCCCGGTTATGTCCCTGTAGCGGCGATGCCGCGCAGCCGGGCAGCACAGCGGCGGCGGTACCGAGTTCTTCCCCGGACCGCCGCCGCTCTCACGCGATTCCCGCCCCGTTGTCAGGCTGTCAGTCGGTGAGGCGCTCACCGGAGGACGTCGAGAAGACGTGCGTCTCGCCCGGGCGCGGCACGACGTGCAGCCGGGCGCCCTTGGCCGGGACCTGGCGGCCGTTGACCCGTACGACCAGGTCCTTGACCTCGCCGCCGACCTCCGCGGCGCCGTACACGTAGCCGTCGGCGCCGAGCTCCTCGACGACATTGACCGTGACGGCCAGCCCGGCCGGCGCGTCCGCGGTCTCCTTGGACAGCGACTTCGCGGCCTCGCCGTTCTGCTCGACGATGTCGAAGTGCTCGGGGCGCACGCCGACCGTCACCGTCCGGTCACCCTTGTCCGCGGCCGCGGCCAGCGCCTCGCGGTTGACCGGCACGACGCTGTTGCCGAACTTCACACCGCCGTCGGTGATCGGCACCTCCACCAGGTTCATCGCGGGCGACCCGATGAAGCCCGCCACGAACAGGTTCGCCGGCCGGTCGTACATGCTCCGCGGCGAATCGACCTGCTGCAGCAGCCCGTCCTTGAGCACCGCGACCCGGTCGCCCATCGTCATGGCCTCGACCTGGTCGTGCGTGACGTACACCGTGGTGATGCCGAGCCGGCGCTGGAGCCCGGCGATCTGCGTACGGGTCTGCACCCGCAGCTTGGCGTCCAGGTTGGACAGCGGCTCGTCCATCAGGAAGACCTGCGGCTCACGGACGATCGCCCGGCCCATCGCGACGCGCTGCCGCTGACCGCCGGACAGCGCCTTGGGCTTGCGCCCCAGGTACTCGGTCAGGTCCAGGATCTTGGCCGCGTCCTCGACCTTCTGCCGGATCTCGGCCTTCGGCACACCGGCGATCTTGAGCGCGAAGCCCATGTTGTCCGCGACCGTCATGTGCGGGTAGAGCGCGTAGTTCTGGAACACCATGGCGATGTCCCGGTCCTTGGGCGGAAGGTGGGTGACCTCGCGGTCCCCGATGCGGATGGCGCCTCCGTCGACGTCCTCCAGCCCCGCGAGCATCCGCAGAGAGGTGGACTTGCCGCATCCGGAGGGGCCGACCAGGACCAGAAACTCGCCGTCCTCGATGGCGATGTCCAGTTTGTCGACGGCGGGCTTGTCGGAACCCGGGTAGATACGGGTTGCCTGGTCGTACGTGACCGTAGCCATGGTGAAAAATCCCTTCACCGGCAGGAACGTGCCGGACGATCCGAGTAAAAGGAGTGGTGTAGTCCACTGATATGGACTCTCCGCGACGGTACCCGCGCCCGCTCCCGATGTCAGTAGGCCGGCAGTCACGAATTGGGGAACGGACATCCGTCGACCCTGGGTACACTGCTTCACGCGCGCCTCCTTAGCTCAGCTGGCCAGAGCACCGCTCTTGTAAAGCGAAGGTCGTCGGTTCGAATCCGACAGGGGGCTCTTAGCTTGAACAGGGACGAAGCCCCGGGCCGGTGGATGGCCTGGGGCTTCTGACGTCTGTGGGGGTGTCGGCGCGGGGCGGTCGTTCGGGGCCGGGTCGACCGGGGCAGCTGTGGATGCGGGTTTCCGGCTGCGGGGGGTTGTTTGCGCGTGGTCAGGGCGCCGGGGGCCTCATGTGTGGTCGGGTTTTCTCGACGGGGTCAGCCAGGAGTTTCCCTCGCGTGCGGCGGTGTAGATGCGCTCGATGTCGGAGGGGGTGAGAACGGGGGAGAGGCCGGACAGTTCGCGGGCCGCGTGGGAGCCGTCGATCAGGCGTACCGAGGGAGTCGCGGTGCGGACGGTCACCGTGGCGGCGCCTACCACGGCCAGTACGGGGTGGACCTCCACCGGGAAGCCACAGGTGTGGGTCAGGAGTCGTGCCGCTCTCCGTGCTTCGAAGAGGCTGTTGCGGACGTATGGGGTCGACTGGCCGTTGACCATGGCGGCGTGATCGCCCAGCCAGATCCTGCCGCCTCTGTGATGCTTGGTGTTGATGGTGAAAACACCGGGTGGTCCGATGGCCACGTGGTCGATGTCGGCGCCGCTCGGGAGCTCCACCGAGTGCAGGACGAACCAGCCGTCGCGCCGCAGCCGGTTCAAGCTCTTGCCCGCGATGCGCTCGCCCCGGAAGCCGGTCTCCCAGGGGCGTAATGCGGCGTCCAGCCCGAACCACCGTTTGAGCGTGCGGAGGAGGGGGCTCGGCTCGACATCTTCGATGCGACGTCGTAGCGAGGCGCCCGGCTTGTTGGTGGCCAGGTCTTGGCTCGGTGCCGGGGCGGCGACCGGTGGGGGAGCGGGGCGGCCTGGCGGGGCCGCGACGGGTGTGACGTCCGGCGCGGAGGTCAGGAACGGCGCCAGGGCGGACAAGGCTTCGGCGCGATAGCTCTCGTCGAGGATGTTGATTTTTCCGGTTCTGCAGTCGTACCAGGCCACTGCGGCCGC
The DNA here is from genome assembly GCF_036227565.1 of Streptomyces sp. NBC_01454. Classification (NCBI taxonomy): domain Bacteria; kingdom Bacillati; phylum Actinomycetota; class Actinomycetes; order Kitasatosporales; family Streptomycetaceae; genus Streptomyces; species Streptomyces sp. NBC_01454. Next base: position 3,361,839 of record NZ_CP109460.1, on the reverse strand, counting down.
ATCCGCTGCACGGTTCACGTACACGCGATCGTGTCCGTAGCGGCGCCACCGTTCCGTGCGTAAGTCCCCCACACAGCTCCCACCCGTCGGTTCAACTCGCCTCCAGGGGAGCACAGTCGGCGATGGCCGACAAGACGGCCCGGTCGGTGGGTCGGTGGGGGTGGGGCGGCGTAAGTTCGGCGGCATGGTGACTTCGATGACGTGTGAGGACTACGAGCGGCGGATGGTGCGGGCGGGGCGGGCTGCCGCTGACGCCGGGCTGGCCGGGCTGATCGTGACGCCGGGGCCGGATCTGACGTGGCTGTGCGGTTACCGGCCGACGGCGGTCACCGAGCGGCTCACCGCGCTGGTGATCGAGCCGGGGCGGCGCTCGCGGCTGCTGGTGCCCGTATTGGAGCAGCCGGACGCGGAGCATGCCGCAGGGGCCCGGGCGCTGGAGGTGTCCGGGTGGGCCGACGGTGCGGACCCGTATGCCGAGGTCGCCAAGTGGGTGGACCCGCAGGGGCGTTACGGGGTGTCCGACTCGACCTGGGCGATGCACCTGCTGGGCCTCCAGCGGTCGCTGCCGGGCAGCGCCTACGCGGCGCTGTCGGAGGGGCTGCCGATGCTGCGGGCGGTCAAGGACGCTCATGAGGTGGCGCGGCTGGCCGCGGCCGGGGCCGCCGCGGACGCGACGTACGAGGAGATCGTGCGGCTGCCCTTCGGCGGGCGGCGGGAGTCCGACGTGGCGGCGGATCTGGCGCGGCTGCTGCGCGAGCACGGACACAGCCAGGTGGACTTCACGATCGTCGGCTCGGGCCCGAACGGGGCCAATCCGCACCACGAGGCCGGGGAGCGGGTCATCGAGGACGGCGACATGGTGGTGCTCGACTTCGGTGGCCTCAAGGACGGGTACGGCTCGGATACGACACGGACCGTGCACGTCGGGCAGCCGGGCGCCGAGGAGCGCAAGGTGCACGACATCGTGCGAGAGGCGCAGCAGGCGGCGTTCGAGGCGGTGCGGCCGGGCGTCGCGTGCCAGGACATCGACCGGGTGGCTCGGAAGGTGATCAAGGCGGCGGGCTACGGCGAGTACTTCATCCACCGGACCGGACACGGCATCGGGGTGACCACCCACGAGCCGCCGTATCTGGTCGAGGGCGAGCATCTGACGCTGGTGCCCGGGATGTGCTTCTCGATCGAGCCGGGGATCTATCTGCCGGGGCGGTTCGGCGTACGGATCGAGGACATCGTGACGTGCACCGAGTCGGGCGGGCGGCGGCTGAATGAGACGGGGCGGGAGATGGCGGTGGTGCGGTAGGGGAGGGGGATAGGTGATGGGGATAGGTGATGGGGATAGGGGAGGGAGTTTTTCCGGGTCCGGCCTTCCGGCCTGGCCGGCCGGCCCCGTTTGTGTGTTCTGGCTCAGGGGCTTCGTCGGTCGGCATCGTGGCGGCCGGTGGCTGCGTCGCAGGTCGGAGTGCGTTGTCAGTGGGGTGGTTCACGATGGATCGTGCAGGTGGCGAGAGTCGTGGGCCGGCACGGACGGCGCGGCGGGACGGAAGGCGGTGACCGCGTGGCAGGGCGCGACAAGGGGACGGTGCGGGCGGTGCGGGCGGTGCGGCGCCCGGCGGTGCGGTTGCCGGAGCTGACCGCGTATGACGGCGGGGAGCTGGAGGCGGAGGGGGATTACGACGGGCTGGAGTTCGCGGACGCCGACTGGGGCGGGCAGTCGGGGCGCGGTGCCCGGTTCATGGACTGCGCGGTCAGGAGGTGCACGCTCGACGAGACGGGGCTGGGCCGGGCGCGGATCATCGACAGCGTGCTGAGCGGGGTGCGCGGAGTGGGCACGGATCTGTCCCAGGCCTCGCTGCGCGATGTGGAGGTGTCGGACCCCCGGCTGGGCGGGACGCAGCTGCACGGTGCGGTGCTGGAACGGGTGGTGGTGCGCGGCGGGAAGATCGACTTCCCGAATCTGCGCATGGCCAAGCTGAGGGATGTCGCCTTCGAGGGGTGTGTGCTGATCGAGGCGGACTTCGCGGGGGCGCAGCTGGAGCGGGTGACGTTCGACGACTGCACCCTGGCGCGGGTGGACTTCTCCGAGGCGCGGATGAAGGACGTCGATCTCCGGGGTGCGGCCGCGGTGGACATCGCGCGGGGGATCGACCGTCTGTCGGGCGCGGTGATCAGCGCTGCCCAACTGCTCGATCTCGCCCCGGCGTTCGCCGCGCAGATAGGAGTACGGGTGGAGTGAGGTGGGCGGAGTGACGGGGGAGGGGGCCGGGTCCGGAGCGCGGGGTGGTGGTCAGACGCGCGGGAATCGGGCCTGGAGGTCCCAGATGGCGGGGTTGTCGCCGAGGCCGTCGTGCATATCGGTGAGGTCGGCGATCAGGTCGTGCAGGAAGTCGCGGGCCTCGCGGCGCAGCGCGGAGTGGTTGAAGGTGAGCGGGGCCTCGTCGGCCGTCATCCAGTCGGCGTCGACGTCCACCCACCCGAAGCGGCGCTCGAAGAAGATCCGGTCGGCGGATTCGGTGAAGTCCAGCTCGGCGTGGACCGGACGGGCGGAGCGGTTGCCGCGGGGGTCGGTGTCGAGCTGTTCGACGATGTCGCACAGCGCCCAGGCGAAGTCGAGGACCGGCACCCAGCCCCAGGCCGTGGACAGCTCCCGGTCCGTCTTCGTGTCGGCGATGTAGACGTCGCCGCAGAAGAGGTCATGGCGCAGTGTGCGCACATCCGCGGTCCGGTAGTCCGTCTGCGGCGGGTCCGGAAAGCGGCGGGAGAGGGAGTAGCCGACGTCGATCACGTGCTGATGGTGTCACGCCGGTGTGGCGGGCGACCGGCCGCGTCGGCTGTCGCGGTCGCCCGCCACAGCCGCTGACGGGGGGGTGCCGCGATTGATCATCGTGGCTGCTGGCTGCTGGCTGCTGGCTGCTGGCCACTGGCCCGTGTTGTCGCGGTTCGCCCCCCCCGCACACGCGCGCCGCGGTCCTACACCCCCGTCAGCACCCGCGGCCCCTCCTCCGTCACCGCCACCGTGTGTTCGAAGTGGGCGGCGCGGGAGGCATCCGTGGTGCGCAGGGTCCAGCCGTCGTCGGCTGCGTAGTAGGTGTCCTTGCCGCCGGCGAGGAACATCGGCTCGATGGCGAGGGCCAGGCCGGGGCGGAGGACGAGGCCGCGGCCCGGGCGGCCCTCGTTGGGGACCCCGGGGTCCTCGTGCATGCGGCGGCCGATGCCGTGTCCGCCGAAGTCCTCGGGGATGCCGTAGCCGGCGGCGCGTCCGATGGTGCCGATCGCATGGGCGATATCGCCGATCCGGGCGCCGACGACGGCTGCCGCGATGCCCGCCTCCAGGGCCTGCCGGGTGGTGTCCATGAGCCGCTGGTCCTCGGGGGCGGCGGTGCCGACCGTGAAGCTGAGGGCCGCGTCACCGGCCCAGCCGTCCAGGAGGGCGCCGCAGTCGATGCTCACCAGGTCACCGTCGCGCAGCCGGGAGCCGTCCGGGATGCCGTGCACGATCGCGTCATTGACGGAGACGCAGAGGACGCCGGGGAACGGGGTGGGGGCGAAGGACGGGCGGTAGCCGAGGAACGGTGAGTCGGCGCCGGCCTCGTGCAGGACCGTTCGGGCGACCTCGTCGAGGTCCAGCAGCCGTACGCCCGGGGCGGCCGCCGCGCGCACCGCTGCCAGTGCGTCGGCCACCACCCGGCCGGCCGCCCGCATCGCGTCGAGTTGGGCATCCGTCTTGAGCTCCACCATGCGTACAACCTCCCGAGAACGCCGGCCGTGCTCCGCGGCAGGCGTTATTACTTTACCGGTATTTCTTTACCGGTATTAGTATCACGGGCATGGTGCGGACTCCACTGACTCCTTGGGAACGTGAACGCGGTGAGCGGCTCGGTGCGCTGCTGCGTGCGGCGCGCGGCGCGCGCAGCATGGTCGACGTCGCGGCGGCGGCGGGACTGTCCGCCGAGACGCTGCGGAAGATCGAGACCGGGCGGGCGCCGACACCGGCGTTCTTCACGGTTGCCGCGCTGGCCGGGACGCTGGGGCTGTCCCTGGACGAGGTAGCGACGCTGGCCGCCCCGTCCCGGGAGGCCGTGGAGGACGCGGTCGCCTGACGGGGCGGCGCGCAGCCGCCCGGCCGCCGTCCCCGGGAACGCGCCGAGGGCCGGCTCCCCCAAGGGGAACCGGCCCTCCGTAGCGCGCAGCGCGCCGGAAATCAGGCGGACGGCTCAGACGTTGACGCCGAAGTCCTGCGCGATGCCGACGAGGCCCGAGGCGTAACCCTGGCCCACGGCGCGGAACTTCCACTCGGCGCCGTTGCGGTAGAGCTCGCCGAAGACCATGGCGGTCTCGGTGGCGGCGTCCTCGCTGAGGTCGTAGCGGGCGATCTCGGCGCCGCCGGCCTGGTTGATGATGCGGATGAAGGCGTTGCGCACCTGGCCGAAGTTCTGGCTGCGGTTCTCGGCGTCGTAGATGGAGACCGGGAAGACGATCTTGTCGATGTCGGCCGGCAGCGCCGCGAGGTTGATGTTGATCTGCTCGTCGTCGCCCTCGCCCTGGCCGGTGACGTTGTCACCGGTGTGCACGATCGACTGGTCCGGCGTGGCCTTGTTGTTGAAGAAGACGAAGTGCTGGTCCGAGTAGACCTTGCCGCTGCCGTTGACCGCGATGGCGCTCGCGTCGAGGTCGAAGTCCGTGCCGGTGGTGGTGCGGACGTCCCAGCCGAGGCCGACCGTGACGGCGGTCAGGCCCGGTGCCTCCTTGGTGAGGGAGACGTTGCCGCCCTTGGACAGGCTTACAGCCATGGGATGTCCCTTTCCTTGTCGACTCGTCGAAGCGTCGGGCTCCGTACTGCGCACGAAGCTACCGTCACCCACCACAACGCCATCAGGGGACCAGGAGGTTCCAGGTGTCTTTACTTTCTTTGCCGAACCCTGCGGGCGAATGTGGCGCGATGGACCGGGAAAAGCGGGTGACGGGTTCCGTGGCGCGCGGGATCATAGGACTCATGTCCGGGCCCTATGTCATCCGCGGTTCGGTCGCCCTTCCGGAGGCCGAGCTCGTATGGCGTTTCTCGCGGTCCTCCGGTCCGGGCGGCCAGCACGTCAACACCAGCGACAGCCAGGTCGAGCTGCGCTTCGACCTCGACAAGACGCAGGCGCTGCCGCCGGTGTGGAAGGAGCGCGCCCTGGAGCGGCTGGCGGGCCGGCTCGTCGACGGCGTGCTGTCCGTACGTGCCTCCGAGCACCGCTCCCAATGGCGTAACCGCGAGACCGCCGCCGTCCGGCTGGCCGCGGTGCTCGCCGAGGCCACCGCGCCGCCGCCCAAGCCGCGCCGTAAGTCACGGATCCCGCGGGGCATCAACGAGCGGCGGCTGCGCGAGAAGAAGCAGCGCGGCGACACCAAGCGCGGCCGCTCGGGCCGCGACTGGACCTGACCGTCCGGCCCCGTCCCGCCCGCGGCCACCCGCCCCTGGCCCCCTCACCCCAACTACCGGTACTTCCCCCGGAAGTACGTCAGCGGCCCGTCGTCCTCGTTCGAGACCGAGCTGGTCAGGACGCGGGCGATGACGAGGGTGTGGTCGCCGGCCACGATCCGCTGTTCGGTGCGGCATTCCAGGGTCGCCAGCGCGCCCTCGACGAGCGGAGCGCCGGACGCTTCGCCCCGTATGAAGGGGATGTCGTTGAAGAGGAGTCTGTCGCTGATGCGGCCCTTCATCGCGAATCGCCCCGCAATCTGCCGCTGATGCCCCGACAGCACCGAAACGGCCCACGACGGCTGCAGCTCCAGCAGGTCGTCCATCCGTGAATCGTTGCGAACGCTCACCATCACGAGGGGCGGGTCGAGGGAGACGGACAGGAAGGCGGTGGCGGTCATGCCGACGTCCTCGCCCTGCGGTCCGTCGTCCGGATCATGGGCGGTGATCAGCACCACGCCGGCGGCGAGGCGGGACAGGGCAGCGCGGAACTCGTCGTCACTCACCCCAACAGAATGCGGGATCGGAGCGTCGCCCGGCACGGAGGCGAGGGCGACGGTCGGGGCGGAAGGGGTGGCGGGCCCGGCGGCCGTCGAATCGGCTGGGGTTTTCGTGAACACGCCATAAACGCTAACTTCGGCGCGCCCCGGCGCGCATCGGACCCCCGGACCACTCGCGTCCTAGGTCTGACGACGGAATCCCGGAACGCTCGGAATTTGCGTTCAGGAAGTGTAGAAAGGGTGAAGGCGCGCTCCCGTTGCGGCTTATATGGAAGATCGCCAACCGTCCCTCACGGTCTGTGACTTGAGTCACAGCAGGCGCTAATTGTTGACCCTGTGTACCGAGTGAACAGCTCACTGTGATTCAGTGAGCGTGGAATCGGACGACAAAGAATCGTGGAGTTTGCTGTCGAGGTCTCGGGGAGAGCGAACGATGGAGACCGAGTCGGAGCCATACGTCCGCCTTGCGACCCTGCGGCAGCTTCATCAAGTGGTCGCGGAGCTGAATACCGCACGTAGCCTTGCGGACACCCTGCAGACGGTCGCCGACGGCGCGATCACCGGGCTCGGCTTCGAGCTGGCCGCGGTCAATCTCGTCCGCCCCGACGGCGATCTCGTCGTCGCCGCGGTCGCCGGCAGTGCGGGGGCCGAGGCACTGATGGCCGGGCGGGTCGGCTCCCGGGCGGCCTGGGACCGCCGGCTGTCGATGGGCGAGCGCTGGGGCGACCTCATCTTCATCCCGCACACCGAGGGCTGGGTGCTCGATGACGACGACGTGCCCCAGTGGCACACGGCCGGACCCGCGCCCCGCTTCCCCGACGAGTGGCACTCCATGGACCGCCTCTTCGCGCCCATGTACACCGCGGCCAACGGCGGCGGTGAGCTGCTCGGGGTGATCTCCGTGGACCGGCCGCGCAATGGCCGGCGGCCCGGTCCCTGGGGGCAGGAAGCCCTGCAGATGTACGCCTTCCAGTCCGCGATCGCGATCAGCAACGCCAGGCTGCGGGCGAACATGCAGCGCGCCCTGGTCCGGCTGGAGCGCGAGCAGCAGGCGCTGCGGGCCAGCGAGGAGAGCTTCCGGCAGGCGTTCGAGTACGCGCCGAGCGGGATGGCCGTCGCCGAAATGGGCGGTGACCAGCACGGACGGCTGCTGCGCACCAATGACGCGCTGTGCCGGCTGCTGGGCCGCCCGGCTTCCGGGATGCGCCGCTACTCCTTCTCCGACCTCGTCCACCCCGAGGACATCGGCACCCTGCTGCGCACCTCCGCCGAGGGTGGCCGTGCCGAGCTGCGGCTGGCCCGCCGGGACGGCACCTATGTGTGGGTCTCGCTGCGCAACTCCGTCGTCGCCGACACCGCTGATGGCCCCCGGTTCCTGCTCACCCACGTCGAGGACATCGAGGAGCGCAAGCGGCACGAGCTGCAGCTCGCCCACCGCGCCAGCCACGATTCGCTGACCGGGCTGCCCAACAGCGCCGAGCTGCGGGCCCGCCTCGGCGCCCGGCTGTGCTCGCTGCCGCCGGGCTCGATGGCGGACGCCTATGCCTCCTCGGGCGGCCTCGGCATCGATCCGCACGGTTTCCGGGCGGACGGCAAGGAGCCGTTCGAGGGCATCGACGGCTTCGAGGGCAACACTCCGGCACCGTTCGACCATCATGTGCATCTCGTCGCCCCCGCGGACGGGCCGGCCGACGACGGGTCCAAGGGGCTCGCGGTCCTCTTCTGCGACCTCGACGGCTTCAAGTCGATCAACGACCGCTTCGGGCACAACACCGGCGACGCCGTGCTGATAGAGGTCGCCCGGCGGCTGACCAGCGGCGTCCGGGACGGCGACACGGTCGCCCGGCTCGGCGGCGACGAGTTCGTGGTGCTCGCCGACGGCCTCGGCACGGCCGACGCCCAGGACCTCGCGGTGCGGCTGCGCAACGCGATCATCCCGCCGATCAGGGTGGAGGGCCGGGCGGTGCGGGTGGGCGCCAGCTTCGGCATCGGCTGGGCGAGCTGCGGGATGACGGCCGAGGAAGTGCTGGAGTCGGCCGACCAGCGGATGTACGTCGAAAAGCGCTCCCGCTCGAAGGCGAACCGGCGGGCCGCGGGCTGAGCGGCGGCCTCCACCGGGCCCGCAGCGAGCCGCCGGCGCCCGATGCTGCGTATCTCACACCCGCCGCGCTCCGGCCCCCGCACCAGCAGTTCACCGTTCCGTAGCGATCTTGTGGCCCTCCGGGCTCGGTGTGCGGGCGTGTCGACGGGGTAGGCTGCGCCGATGCGGCGCGGCGCCGCCGGGGGCCCGAAAGACAGTTCGCGCAGAAGATGCCTGCGAACGCGTTGAGACGCGTGACAGACGCGCACAGATCGCTTGGGAGTGACACGGAATGACGGCCGGCAACAACGGCGCGGACACGCCGGAGAACGACGACCCGTTCGCCTATCTCTACCGCTCGGAAGGCGGCGAGGGCGGCGCACCGGGCTCGGCGGGCGCCGGTGCGGGGACGCGCCAGCCGGGAATTCCGCGGACGTCCTACAATCAGGTGCGCGCGGTCGGCCAGCGCCAGTACGGCCAGCAGCCCCAGCAGCCGACGACGTACGGGCAGCAGAACGCCCACTACGCCGCGCCGGAGACGCTGCCCGGCGGCGACCGCACGCGCAGCGTCCCGGCCCACGACGGCCCCGAGCCGCGCCGCAACCGCAACGGCCTGCTGATAGGCGCCGTCGCGGTGGTTGCGGTGGTCTGCATAGGCATCGGCGTCGCGATGCTCACCAACGGCAAGGACTCGAAGGGCAGCGAGGCCGGCAAGTCGGGCCCGACGGCCGGCGACTCCGTCAAGCCCGGCGGCAAGAAGCCCGGTAAGACCAAGCCGGGTGAGCTGCCCAAGGAGGACGCGGGCGCCATGCGGCTGGACGGCGGTGCCAGCACCGCGAAGGACGTCCCGGGCGCCCGCTCGGCCAACGGGACGTATGTGGCGGGTATGAACACCCCCGGTGCCGCGGCAACCTGGACAGTGAACGTCGAGAAGGCCGGCAAGTACAAGCTCTGGGTCGGCTACGGGGTACCCGGCAAGGATGCCAACCTCACGATGGCCGTGAACGACAAGCCCGACAGCCGGCCCGTGAACATGGAGAACTTCGCCCACGCCCCGGAGGGCGCCTGGGACAAGGGCTGGACCAAGACCTGGTCCTATGTGCAGCTCAATCAGGGCGCCAACACCATCAAGCTGTCCTGCGAGAGCGGCAACCAGTGCGATGTGAACCTCGACAAGCTCTGGCTGGCCAGGAGTTGAGGGACCACCGGCGCCGCCGGTGACAGCCGCCCCCGTGGCGCTCGGCGAGGCAGGCGCGTCGGCCGCGTGGGCGAGCGATCTGCCCAGGAGCGGGGACACACCCCCTTCGTTCGCACGACGTCCCTGTGAGCCGGGCAATCGCATGCCCTGATGGGTGGAGATCCGATCCGCGCCGGTCGCCGCCAGGGGGCGCGATCCGCCTCGCTGGCGGCTTCTGGGTAAAGGCCGACAAACCGACGTGCAGAGGTTGACGAGCTGGAGGCTCGTCAGGCTAGATGCGGCCGCCCTCCACGCAGGCAGCGGCGACCCACCCCGACCTGTTGCCCCACGTCACCTTGAGCCAGTCGTTGTCCGACGGCCCCCCGCGCCAGCAGGTGTAGGAACCGCCGTTGTTGTTCCTCACGCAGGGGGTGTGGGTGCAAGCAACCGTTGCCCCAGGGTCGTTGATGGTCTTCAGCTTGGCCGAGGACGTGTTGGCATTGGCTCGGATGGTGAAGGAATGGCCGTCCTTTGCCCAAACGCCGGCTTGCTCCGCGGCAACGGCGCCCGCCGTCGTCGCGGTGGCGCCCATGGCCGCCACGATCCCGAGAGTGGCCACTCCCGTCGCCGCGATGCGTACGAGCTTTCTCGTGGTCCTCACCTTTGCCTCCAAGAGATAATGATCAAGGTAAAGGCAACGTAACCAGCGAAAATGTGGCATCACAAGTGACATATTGGCCAGCGCAGTTGAAGGGAAGCCACTTCAAGCGCTTCGCCCCTCCGGAGAGGGCGCTGCCACCTCCACCGTCCGCAGCAGCTCCTCGTACGTAGCCGCGTCGAACTCGCCCGCCGCCGGGGCGCGTACGGTCGCGGCGGACAGGGCCACCGCGCGGGTCAGCCGTTCCGGCCAGGACAGGTCCTCCACCAGTCCCGACAGCAGACCGGCCACCGCCGAGTCGCCGGCGCCGGTCGGGTTGCCGGCGATGCGGCCGGGCGGGGTGGCCTGCCAGGCGCCGCCGGCGGTGACGGCGAGCATGCCGGCCGGGCCGAGTGAGGCGGCCACCGCGTGGGCGCCGCGGCGGCGGGCGTCACGGGCGGCGCGCAGCGGTTCGGTGCTGCCGGTCAGGGCGGCGAGTTCCTCGGCGTTGGGCTTGGCGAGGTCGGGGCGGGCGGCCAGGCCCCGGCGCAGCGGTTCGCCGCTGGTGTCCAGCAGGACCGGGACGCCGACGCTGCGCGCGGCCCGGGTGAGCCGGGCGTAGACGTCCACCGGGACGCCCGGCGGCAGGCTGCCGCACAGTGCCACCGCCCGTGCCTCGCCCAGCAGTTCGCGGTAGGTGGCGAGGAAGGTGTCCCATTCGGCGGGGGTGACGACCGGGCCCGGCTCGTTGAGCTGGGTGGTGTCCCCGGTGGCCGTGTCGGCGACCGCGACGGTGCGTCGGGTGGCGCCGCCGACGGGGACCAGGGCGTCGGTGACCTCGGTCTCCGCGAGCAGTGCGCGCAGCGCCTCGCCGGTGCCGCCGCCCGCGAAGCCGGTGGCGACCGTGCGGTGGCCGAGCGCGGCCAGTACCCGGGCGACGTTCAGGCCCTTGCCGCCGGGGCGTTCGGACACCTCGGTGATCCGGTGCGTGGTGTGCGGGCGGAGCCGGGGAACGCGGTAGGTGATGTCCAGGGCGGCGTTCAGCGTGACCGTGAGGATCATGGTCGCCCCTCCGGGCAGTCATGGCCGGGCGGCCGGGCGTCGGGCGACCGCGCGCGGCGGTGCATACGGACAAGTGCGCGAGCGATCATGCCATCGCCGGTGGCCGTTGGCCCAGACCCGGTCCGGCCGACCTGCTCCGGGGCGGCCCCGAGCGGCCGGACACCCGGATGTCCCGTCGCCCGGAGGCCCTGTGGTCACCGGGCGGGGGACGCCGGCCGCGCCCGCCGTGCCGGCTACGGGACCGCACCCGAGGAACACCGGCCCCGCCGTCACCCCTTCTGCGGGTGCACCAGCCACTCGCCCCGGCGCATGACCCCCACCACGGCGTAGGCCGCGTCCAGCACCACCAGGTCGGCGTCCTTGCCGTCGCTCAGGGAGCCGGTGCGGCCGTCGATGCCCAGGAGGCGGGCGGGGGTGGCCGAAAGTGCCTGTACGGCCTGGTCGACCGTCAGGCCGTCGACGGTGACGGCGCGCCGGAAGGCGCGGTCCAGGGTGAGGGTGGAGCCGGCGATCGAACCGGCCGTGGGCCCCTCGCTGATGCGCGCGACGCCGTCCTTGACCTCGACCCGCATCGGGCCCAGCGGATACATCCCGTCGTTCATCCCGGCCGCGCCCATGGCGTCGGTGATGAACGCGACCCGCCCGTCGCCCGCCTGCCGGACCGCCAACTGGAGGATCGAGGGGTGCAGATGGGTGCCGTCGTTGATCAGCTCGACGGTGATCCGCTCGTCCTCCAGGAGCGCGGCGACCGGGCCGGGCGTGCGGTGGCCCAGCGTGGGCATCGCGTTGAAGAGATGGGTGGCGACGGTGGCGCCCGCCTCGATGGCCCGGCGGGTGGCGTCGTAGGTGGAGTCGGTGTGGCCGACGGCGGCGATCACCCCGGCGTCGGCCAGTAGGCGGACGGAGTCCAGGCCGCCGGGGAGTTCGGGGGCGACGGTCATCATGGACGCGGTGCCGCGCGCGGCGTCGAGGAGCCGGCGGACCTCGGCCGGGTCCGGATCGCGCAGCAGCTCCGGCTGGTGGGCGCCGCAGCGGTGCGGGGAGATGAACGGGCCCTCGAAGTGGATACCGGCCAACTCGCCCTGCTGGACCAGCTCGGCGAGCACCGCGGCCTGCCGGGCGAGATCGGTCAGTTCGCCGGTGACGGTGGAGGCGACCATCGAGGTGGTGCCGTGCCGGCGGTGGGTGGCGATCGCCGTCAGGCACTCCTCGGGGTCGGCCGACGAGAAGGAGCCGCCGCCTCCGCCGTGGACGTGCATGTCCACGAAGCCGGGGACGATGAGATGGCCCGACAGGTCCATGGTGTCGGCGGCGGCTGCGGCCGGCGCCAGGGACCCGCCTCGGCCGAGGTCGGCGTCCCGGCTGTGGACAGCGGCGATCCGGCCGCCCTCGACGGCGATCCGGCCGCGCTCGACGATGCCGGACGGCCGGGCGATACGGGCGCCGGCCAGGACGGTGCGCCCGGGGCCCGAGGGCCGCGGCACGGACTGTTGCTGAGCCATCAGGCGGTTACCTCCGTGGAGAGAAGATCCCGGGCGAGAAGCCCTGCGCCCAGGCACCCGGCGGCGTCCCCCAGGGCCGCCGGAACGATCGAGGGGAGCCGCTGGAACGTCAGGCGCCGGCGGACGGCTTCCCGCAGCGGGGTGAACAGCGTGTCGCCGGCCTCGGCGAGCCCGCCGCCGATGATCAGCGTCTGCGGGTCGAGCAGGGTGAGCGCGGTGACCAGACCGTCGGCGAGGGCGTCGACGGCGCGGTGCCACACGGCGCGGGCCCGCTCGTCGCCGGACGCCACGGCCTTGGCCGCGTCCGCCGCACCGGCCAGCGGATCCCCGCAGGCGGCCGCCCAGTCCCGGCCCACCGCCGCGGCCGAGGCCACCGTCTCCAGGCAGCCGCGCTGACCGCAGCCGCACTCCAGCCCGCCGGGCCGTACGACGATGTGGCCGATCTCGCCCGCGCCGCCGTGCGCGCCGGCCTCGATCCGTCCGCCGATGCCGATGGCGCCGGCGATCCCCGTGCCCAGCGGGACGAACAGGAACCGGTCGGCGTCCCGCCCGGCCCCGATGCGGCCCTCGGCCAGCCCGCCGGTGCGGACGTCATGGCCCAGGGCGACCGGCACCCCGCCGAGCCGCTCGGACAGCAGCGCCCGCAGCGGGACGTCCCGCCAGCCGAGGTTGGAGGCGTAGACGGCCTGGCCGGCCCGTTCGTCGACGATGCCGGGCACCGCGACGCCGGCGGCCGCGGCGGGGACGCCGTAGCGGGCCGCGCCGAGAGCGCGGAGCTCGGCGGCGAAACCGAGGATGGTCTCGACGACCGCGTCCGGGCCGCGGTCGCGGCCGGTGGGGCGCCGTGCCTCGTGGAGCAGCAGGGGCGCACCGGCGGAGGCCTCCCCGCAGGTCGCGGTGTCCACCCCGACGAGGGCGGCCTTCATTCCGGTGCCGCCCACATCAAGGGCGATGACGTGTCTCACGGGAACAGTTTCGCGCGATCCGGCATGAAAGGTCTAGTCCACTCGCCGGACGGATCGCGCCCGGTGAGCCGCCCGGAAGCCGGGTCGGAAGGGGAACGAGGGGGGTGGTGTAGACCTCCGGAAGGGCTCGGGGGAGACTCGTACTTCATGCCGCGCGAGGGGAGACCCCGCGGCGACGGGCCGCGGCCCGGCAAGCGCGGAAACACAGAACAAAAGGCGGAACAGCAGTGCAGCGGCGGTACTTGGGCCTGACGGCAGCGGCAATCGCCACCACCATGACGGTGACTCTCACCGGCTGCGGCAGCGGCTCCGGCGGCGACGTCACGCTCCAGCTGGTCGCCGCGGACTACGGCAGCGGCAAGTCCAACGGCTCCCGGCACTACTGGGACGAACTCGCCCGCGGCTTCGAGAAGAAGCACCCCGGCATCAAGGTCGATGTGCACGTCTACAGCTGGACGGACGTCGACAAGAAGGTCGCGGACATGGTCGACTCCGGCCACGCCCCGGACCTCGCACAGATCGGCGCGTACGCCGACTACGCCGCCAAGGGCAAGCTCTACAGCGCCGACCAGCTGCTCTCCATCCCCACCCAGGCCAACTTCACCCCCTCCCTCGAGGAGGCCGGTGAATACAAGCGCGTCCAGTACGGCCTGCCCTTCGGCGCCAGCACCCGGCGGCTCTTCTACAACAAGAAGCTGTTCGCCCAGGCCGGCATCAGCGGCCCGCCGCAGAACTGGGACGACATCGCCCACGACGCCCAGCTGCTGAAGGCACACGGCGTCAAGATGCCGTTCGCGCTGCCGCTCGGCCCGGAGGAGACCCAGGCCGAGACCCTGATGTGGATGCTCAGCGGGGGCGGTGGCTACACCGACAGCATCGGCAAGTACACGATCGATTCGCCGGAGAACGTCCGGACCTTCACCTGGCTCAAGGACAACCTCGTCGGCAAGGGCCTGACCGGCACCGACCCCGCCAAGCTCAACCGCGGGACGGCGTTCCAGGCCTTCGCGGACGGCGACGTCGGCATGCTCAACGGCCACCCCACCCTGATGAAGCAGGCCGAGGCCAAGGGCATCGACTACGGCACCGTCGAACTGCCCGGCGCCAAGGGCAAGGCCAAGGCCACCATGGGTGTCGCCGACTGGATGATGGCGTTCAAGCAGAACGGCCACCGCGCGCAGGCCGGCAAGTTCCTGGACTACGTCTACAGCGACAAGAACGTCGAGAAGTTCTCCGGCGAATACGGCCTGCTGCCCGTCACCACCTCCGCCTCCCAGGCGATGCAGGAGGACGACAAGTTCGCCAAGATGCACGGCTTCCTCGAGCAGCTCGCCACCGCCGAGTTCTACCCGGCCGACAAGACCTCGTGGCCGCTGATCTCCAAGACCGTCAAGGCCAAGATGGGCGCCGCGGTCCATCCGAACGGCAACCCGTCCGGGGTCCTCACCGACATCCAGAACACCGCGGACGCGGCCGACAACTCCGGCGAATGACCAGGGGCGGACAGGGGCGCCGACGGCTCTCCGCCGCGGCGGAGAGCCGGGCGCTGTCGGACGGTGCGCTTATCGTGGAAGCGTGATGACGGGCGCCACGGCGGAGACGGGCGGCCCGGGCGACGAGCAGGGGCTCGGCGCGCCCGGGCCCGCCGAGGGCACCCCTGGGCTCACCGCCCGGGACGAAGCGGTGCTCGCCGTGGAGCGCCGCTCCTGGCCGGGCCCCGGCCCGAAGGAGCGCGCCATCCGCGAACGGCTCGGCATCTCCCCGACCCGCTACTACCAGCTCCTCAACGCCCTGCTGGACGACCCCCGGGCGCTCGCCCACGACCCCGTCACGGTCAACCGCCTGCGCCGGATACGCGACGCCCGCCGCGCCCGCCGCTGACGGCGCCGCCCGGCCCGCCCCCACGGCCTCCGCAGCTCCGGCCGAGCCGCCCCCGGCCGCCCGCCGCCCGCCGGTAGGGTCGGCGCATGGGCAG
The DNA here is from genome assembly GCF_036227565.1 of Streptomyces sp. NBC_01454. Lineage (NCBI taxonomy): Bacteria > Bacillati > Actinomycetota > Actinomycetes > Kitasatosporales > Streptomycetaceae > Streptomyces > Streptomyces sp. NBC_01454. The sequence continues at coordinate 3,346,483 of NZ_CP109460.1, read as the reverse complement.
CCCCCCGAACGCCGCGCCGCACTCCCAGCCGGACCCCGACCCCGGACCCGTGCCGAGGCCGCACACCCCCGCCGGCCGCGACGGCCTCGCCGCGCTGCTGGCCCACCCGGAACGCGCCGTGATCGCCCTCGACTTCGACGGCACCCTCGCCGAGATCGTCCCCGACCCGGAGCAGGCCCGGGCCCATGAGGGCGCCGTCGCGGCCCTGGGCCGCCTGGTGCCCCGGCTGCGCGCGGCCGCGGTGATCACCGGCCGCCCGGCCGCCGTCGCGGTCCGCCTCGGCGGCTTCGCGGACGTCCCCGGCCTGGACCACCTCACCGTCCTCGGCCACTACGGCGCCGAGCGCTGGGAGGCGGCCACCGGCACCCTCCACGCCCCGCCGCCACACCCCGGCGTCGCCGCCCTGGAGGCCGAACTCCCCGGCGTCCTGGACTCCTCCGGCGTCTGGCACGGCACCTGGGTCGAGACCGCCGTCGAGCGCAAGGGCGGCCGCGCCCTCGCCGTCCACACCCGCCGCGCCCCCGACCCCCAGGACGCCTTCGACCGGCTGCGCGCCCCGCTCACCGCCCTCGCCGCACGCCACGGCCTGATCGTCGAGCCCGGCCGGCTGGTCCTGGAACTCCGCCCGCCGGGCATGGACAAGGGCGTCGCGCTCGCCGACTGGGTCCGCGAGACCGGCGCCGGCACCGTCCTCTACGCCGGCGACGACCTCGGCGACCTCGCCGCGTTCGGCGCCGTCGAGCAGCTCCGCTCCGACGGGCCCGCCGGCATCCTGGTGTGCAGCGGCAGCGCCGAGGTCGCCGAACTGGCCGACCGGGCGGACCTGGTGGTCGACGGCCCGGCCGGAGTCGTCGGCCTGCTCGGCGCCCTCGCGGACCGGCTGGACGAGAGCGGGGCGGGCACGCCGTAGGGGCGGGCGCCCGCCGTCGGGGGGCACCCCGCAGCGCCGGACACTCCTAGCCGCGGGCGCCGGTCACCGCCCGCCGCCCTGCCGGAAGCGCTCGCCCACCGTCCCCTGGTCCGTCTCCCACCAGGGGCGCGTCAGCTCCGGCTGCGATACGGCCGGAGTCTGCGGTACGACCGGCGCCTGCGCTCCGTCCGACCGCCCGGGGCGCGCGCCGGGATCCGCCGCGGCCGCCCCGCCCACCACCGTGAGCTCGCGGTCCAGCCGGGCGTCCAGCGCCGCCGTCCGCCCGCGCTCGGACCGTACCCACTCCGCGAACACCGCGATGAGGAACGGCAGTCCGACCAGCTCGGCGATGGTCAGCATCAGCCCGCCGCCGATCATCTGGTCCTGCTGCGGACTCGGATCCCAGGGCTGGTGCCGGGACGCGTACCAGCCGCCCGCGATCAGGGTGCCACTGGTCATCACGACGATGCCGGGCACCGCGTCCACCAGCCCGTCGAGCAGCACCAGCAGCGCCCGCACCGGGTGGCTGCACCAGGCGGGCAGCAGCTCCTCGCGGGTGAGCATCGGCAGCACGAAGAGGCTGCCCGTGACCAGCAGTTGCAGATACATGATCTCGTGCAGCGGGCCGTGCCGCAGCGCCGTCGGGAAGTACGGCGTGAAGTAGATCGCCAGCTCGGACGACAGCACCAGCACCGTGCTGACCAGGGGGAACGTCAGCAGCCGCAGCAGGCGTCCGGAGAGCGCCGCCCGCAGCCGCCGGGCGGCCGGCCGCTGGTCCGGCAGCGCGCGCAGCGCCAGCGCCAGCGGGTCGCCGAGCGCCAGTCCCAACGGGGCGATCAGATCGAGCACGATGTTCTGCACCGCGGCCGTCCAGAACAGCTCGTGGTCGTAGACCGCCAGCCCGGACATCGTCGCCACCACGATCGCGCCCAGCCCGATCCCCGTGAACGCCGCGATCCGGGCGAGCGGCCACCGCTCACCGCGCCGCGCGAGCCGCACCACACCCCACGCGTAGAGGCCGCCCAGCACGAGCACCAGCACCAGCGCGTACGGATCCAGCTGCCAGCTGTCGGCCAGCCGCCCCGCGGTGGCCCGGGGCAAAGCGGCCGAAAGGGTTGTCACTGTCACGGGCCACCACGCTAGACCCGCCCCGGCACGCGCCGCGGGCGGGGGCACCCGGACGGCGCGGGCCCCGGACGGCGCGTCCGAAGCCGCAGCTCAGCCGCCCAGTGCCCGCAGCTGGTCCAGGAACCACCGGGCGGGCGGCAGCGCGGTGGCCGCCGTGGCCAGCCGCTCGGTGCGCGCCGCCCGCTCGCCGTCGTCCATCGACAGCGCCTCGTGCAGCGCCTCGGCGGTCCCCATGACGTCGTAGGGATTGACGGTCAGCGCATGCTCACCGAGCTCCTCGTGCGCGCCCGCCTCCCGTGACAGCACCAGCGCACAGCCGGCGTCCGACACCACCGGGACCTCCTTGGCGACCAGGTTCATCCCGTCCCTGATCGGGTTGACGAGCGCCACGTCCGCGAGCCGGTAGGCGGCCAGCGAGCGGGCGAAATCGTCCTTGACGTGCAGCACGACGGGCTGCCAGCCGGCCGTCCCGTACTCGGCGTTGATCTCCCCGGCCACCCGCTCGACCTCCGCGGTGTAGTCGCGGTAGACGGCGAGATCCTGACGCGAGGGGTAGGCGAAGGCGAGGTGCACGACCCGCTCGCGCCACTCGGGGTGGTCGGCGAGCAGCTGCCGGTAGGCGAGCAGCCCCCGCACGATGTTCTTGGAGAGTTCGGTGCGGTCCACGCGGACGATCGTCTTGCGGTCCGGCCCGCCGATCTGGGCGCGCAGCGCCGTCATCCGCTCCTCGACATCGGGGCGGTGCGCACGCTCGCGCAGGAACGCGGCGTCGGCGCCGAGCCCGTGCACGCCGATCCAGGTCGTGTGCGCCTTGCGCTCCGGGACGAGCGCGACGATGCCGGGCGACCCGTCCTCCGGCCGCACCCGCTCGCACTGCCCGCTGAGCCCCGTCGCGGCGCAGGCCAGGAAGTTCTCGGCCCACCGCCGGGTGAGGAAGTTCGCCCGGTCCGCGCCGAGAATCCCCAGCGCCAGCTGCCGCTGGATGTCGTCGGGCAGCATCGCGAAGTACTCGGCGGGGGCCCACGGCGTGTGGGAGAAGTGCGCGATCCGCAGATCGGGGCGGCGCTCACGGAGCATGCCGGGGACCAGCGCCAGGTGGTAATCCTGGACGAGCACGGCCGCGCCGTCGGCCGCACTCTCGGCCAGCGCGTCGGCGAAGGCCGCGTTGTACGTCTCGTACGCCGCCCACTGCGCCCGGAACTCCGCGTCGAAGACCGGTTCCAGCGGTGTCTGGTAGAGCATGTGGTGCACGAACCACAGCACGGAGTTCGCGACGCCGTTGTAGGCGGCGGCATGCACCTCGGCCGGAATGTCCAGCATCCGGACACGCTGTCCACCCGTGTCGCCCGGCTCCAGCACACCACCCGTCCGCCGCACGGCCTCGCGGTCACCGTCCCCGAGCGCGGCACACACCCACACCGCGCCCGTCTCGGGCCCGATGGCCGACAGCCCGGACACCAGCCCGCCACCGCCCCGCTTGGCGGTGAGCGTCCCGTCCTCCCCCAGGCTGTAGGAGACCGGCCCGCGATTGGACGCGACCAGAACCTCGGCACCTGCTTGCACCGCACTGCGCTCGGACACCATGTCGCGACAAGTAACCCGCCGCAGAACCACGCAAACGTACGGAAGCGGCCAAGGGCGTGACCCCTCACGCCGCCCGGCGGGCCGTGTACTCCGGGATGTCGGTCATCGGGGGGCGTTCCTCGGTGTCCACGTCCGTGGTGCGGGGGACGAAGCCGTGCTCGCCGCGGTCGAACTGGGTGAGGCGGGGGCGTACCAAGTGGCCGCGGGTCAGGCGCAGTTGGGCGGTGCGGTAGATCGCGGCGGCCATCCGGCCCAGGGCCTGGCCGTCCTGGTGGCGGTGTTTGCGGACGCCCACGTCGACCTGGGCCAGGGCGTCGAGGCCGACGGTGTGCAGGGCGTCGACGAGCAGGCCGAGCTCGACGCCGTAGCCGACGGGGAAGGGGAGGCGTTCCAGCAGGGAGCGGCGGGCCGCGTACTCGCCGCCCAGGGGCTGGACGAAGCCGGCCAGCTGGGGCCAGTGGAGGTTGAGGAGCGGGCGGGCGACCAGTTCGGTGACCCGGCCGCCCTGGCCCGTGCCGGTGCGGTGGGGGCCGGTCTCCAGCGGCCGGTCGTACATCGCCTTGACGAACTGGATGTCCGGGTCGGTCAGCAGCGGTCCGACGATCCCGGAGACGAAGGTGGCGGAGAATTCGCGCAGGTCGGCGTCGATGAAGCAGATGATGTCGCCGGTGGTGGCCAGGAGGGAGCGCCACAGCACCTCGCCCTTGCCGGGGAGGGCGGGCAGTCGCGGCAGGACGCTGTCGCGGTGCACCACCCGGGCGCCGGCCGCCGCCGCGACCTCGGCGGTGCGGTCGGTGGAGCCGGAGTCCAGCACCACCAGCTCGTCGACCAGCGGCAGCGCGTCGGTCATCAGCGCGCCACGGATGGTCGTCACGATCGCGCCGACCGTGGCCTCCTCGTCGAGCGCGGGCAGCACGACACTGACCGTCCGGCCCGTCTGGCGCTTGGCCTCCAGCAGCTGCCCCAGCGGGCGATCCGCGGCGGACCAGGAACGGGCGCCCAGCCAGCGCTCCACCTCTTCCAGCACGTCTACGACTCCTCGGTCGCCGCCGGAGGGCGGCCTGTGTGATCCATCTCGCGGTTCGGACGACTATCTCAACAGTCAGTGCCGTCGGTTACAGTCTTGAACAACGCGGATGACCGTCGCATGTCGGGGTCCGCGCCACAAACGCCTGGGTTTCGGCCCAGCGCCATACCGCTCATCCAGAGGGGCAGAGGGATACGGCCCGTTGAAGCCCCGGCAACCCTCCAGCCGGTCTTGCCGCAAGGACGCTCGATTTCGTCCCGCGCGCGAGGCTCCCGGCTTGGGAAGGTGCCAAATCCGTCTCGTGGCGAGATTCGCCGCGAGGAAGATGAGGAGAAAGGGCCTCGCCTCCATGGCTGTGCAAGTCACCGAAAACACCCCCACCGTCGCTCTGGGCCCCGCCGCGGCATTGTCCTGCCGCGAGTGCGGACAGCGTTTCGCGCTCGGCCCGATCTTCGCGTGCCAGGAATGTTTCGGGCCGCTCGAAGTCGCCTACGACCTGCCGAGCGGCGACCCCGAGGGCCTGCGGAAGCAGATCGAGGCCGGGCCGGACAACATCTGGCGCTACGCCCCGCTGCTGCCCGTCCCCTCCGACGTGGCCGACAAGCCCAACCTCAACCCCGGCTTCACCAAGCTCGTGAAGGCCGACCGGCTCGCCGCCGAGCTGGGCGTCACCGGCGGGCTGTACGTCAAGGACGACTCCGGCAACCCGACGCACTCCTTCAAGGACCGCGTCGTGGCGATCGCCGTCGAGGCCGCCCGTGCCTTCGGCTTCACCACCCTGTCCTGCTCCTCCACCGGCAACCTCGCCGGTGCGGTCGGTGCCGCGGCGCGCCGCGCCGGTTTCGAGTCCTGCGTCTTCATCCCGCACGACCTTGAGGCCGGCAAGGTCGTCATGGCCGCGGTCTACGGCGGCGACCTGGTCGGCATCGAGGGCAACTACGACGACGTCAACCGCTTCTGCTCGGAGCTCATCGGCGACCCGCTGGGCGAGGGCTGGGGCTTCGTCAACGTCAATCTGCGTCCGTACTACGGAGAGGGTTCCAAGACCCTCGCGTACGAGATCTGCGAGCAGCTCGGCTGGCGGCTCCCGGACCAGATCGTCATCCCGATCGCGTCCGGCTCGCAGCTGACGAAGATCGACAAGGGGCTCAAGGAGCTGATCGCCCTCGGCCTGGTCGAGGACAAGCCCTACAAGATCTTCGGCGCACAGGCGGAGGGCTGCTCGCCGGTGTCCACGGCCTTCAAGGCCGGGCACGACGTGGTGCGCCCGCAGAAGCCGAAGACCATCGCCAAGTCGCTGGCGATCGGCAACCCGGCGGACGGTCCGTATGTGCTCGACATCGCCCGGCGTACGGGCGGCGCGGTCGACGACGTCAACGACGAGCAGGTCGTCGACGCGATCAAGCTGCTGGCCCGTACGGAGGGGATCTTCGCGGAGACCGCGGGCGGCGTGACCGTCGGCGTGACCAAGAAGTTGATCGAGGAGGGTCTGCTCGACCCGTCCCTGACCACCGTCGTCCTCAACACCGGTGACGGCCTCAAGACCCTGGACGCGGTCGCGCCGACGTCCGGTCCCACGGCCACGATCCGCCCGGACCTGGAAGCGTTCCGCGCGGCAGGCCTGGCCGGCTGAGGCCGCCGGCCCGTCCCCGGACGGGCACCGCGCCCCAGCCACGCACTCGTACACCGCACCACCGGAAGGCAGAACCATGAGCGTCAAGGTCCGCATCCCCACCATCCTCCGCACCTACACCGACGGCCAGGCCGAGGTCCCCGCCGAGGGCGCGACCCTCTCCGAGGTGATCACGGACCTGGAGCGGAACCACCAGGGCATCGCGGCCCGTGTGCTGGACGACGCCGGCAAGCTGCGCCGCTTCGTGAACGTCTACGTCAACGACGACGACGTGCGCTTCGAGCAGGGCCTGGAGACGCCGACCCCGGACGGCGCGGGCATCTCGATCATTCCCGCGGTCGCCGGCGGCTGCTGATTTGCGCCAACTCTTCCCCTGCTTGACCGGAATTGCCCCGTCCGCCAGAAAGCGGACGGGGCAATTCCATGTTGTGAAAGGGGATACCATTGGGGTGATCCCCTTCCGGATATCACCGTGCGCGTGCCGAACGCATATGAGACAGCGATCAGTTGTGCTCAAAGTGTGAGCAGCATTTGTCGCTTATGTGTGCTACGCCCGGCCCGACTTGCCCCGAAGAACTGGGATTTCACCTTAAATTGCCGATTCTCCGGCCCCAGAATTCTCGTCCGATTGACCTGTTGCTCTGGGCATCTGTGCAGATACATTCAGCGGCGGTCGACGCGTTCCGGCGCACACCCCACGGGCCTTTCGCGGGGTGAGGTCTGACCCGGGTCCGCGAAGTGCGGTCCTGCGCAAGGGCCAGTAATAGGGGAGTTAGGCATGGCTCAGGGCACCGTCAAGTGGTTCAACGCGGAGAAGGGGTACGGCTTCATCGCGGTCGACGGTGGTGCGGATGTTTTCGTCCACTACAGCGCGATCCAGATGGACGGCTACCGCACCCTTGAGGAGGGCCAGCGGGTCGAGTTCGAGATCTCGCAGGGCCAGAAGGGGCCGCAGGCGGACATGGTCCGGGTGGCCGGCTGAGGCGCCGACCGACTGCTGCGCGAAGAAGGCCCGTGCCCTTTGGGGGTACGGGCCTTCTGCTGTCCGCCCCGAAGGGGGCACCCCTTGATGGGCGCTTGCACTCGCACCCCTCGAGTGCTAATCATTGGCGTTAGCACTCTCCGAGTGAGAGTGACAACGAAGGACCGGGTCGGTGAGGCCCGCAGGCCGGGTGGGGCAGGGAACCGCCAGGGTTTGCAGGCCGTCCGTCGCGGGCGCCAGCGCGGTCCGGAGCAATCCTTCCCCACGCTCTCAACTGCGTTCGAGCAGGGGAGACCCCATTAGTCCGGGAGGACCACTTCACATGGCCAAGATCATCGCGTTCGACGAGGAGGCGCGGCGCGGGCTCGAGCGCGGGATGAACCAGCTCGCCGACGCCGTCAAGGTCACCCTCGGCCCCAAGGGCCGCAACGTCGTCCTCGAGAAGAAGTGGGGCGCCCCCACGATCACCAACGATGGTGTATCCATCGCCAAGGAGATCGAGCTCGAGGACCCGTACGAGAAGATCGGTGCCGAGCTGGTCAAGGAGGTCGCGAAGAAGACGGACGACGTCGCCGGTGACGGCACGACGACCGCGACCGTCCTGGCCCAGGCCCTGGTCCGCGAGGGCCTGCGCAACGTCGCCGCCGGCGCCAACCCGATGGCCCTCAAGCGCGGTATCGAGAAGGCCGTCGAGGCCGTCTCCGCCGCCCTGCTCGAGCAGGCCAAGGACGTGGAGACCAAGGAGCAGATCGCTTCGACCGCCTCCATCTCCGCCGCCGACACCCAGATCGGCGAGCTGATCGCCGAGGCCATGGACAAGGTCGGCAAGGAAGGCGTCATCACCGTCGAGGAGTCCCAGACCTTCGGTCTGGAGCTGGAACTCACCGAGGGTATGCGCTTCGACAAGGGCTACATCTCGGCGTACTTCGCGACCGACATGGAGCGCATGGAAGCCGCGCTCGACGACCCGTACATCCTGATCGTCAACTCCAAGATCAGCAGCGTGAAGGACCTGCTGCCGCTCCTGGAGAAGGTCATGCAGTCCGGCAAGCCGCTGCTGATCATCGCCGAGGACGTCGAGGGCGAGGCCCTGTCGACCCTGGTCGTCAACAAGATCCGTGGCACCTTCAAGTCCGTCGCCGTCAAGGCCCCGGGCTTCGGTGACCGCCGCAAGGCCATGCTCGGCGACATCGCCATCCTCACCGGTGGCACCGTCATCTCCGAGGAGGTCGGCCTCAAGCTGGAGAACGCCGGTCTCGAACTGCTCGGCCGCGCCCGCAAGGTCGTCATCACCAAGGACGAGACCACCATCGTCGACGGTGCCGGTGACAGCGAGCAGGTCCAGGGCCGCGTCAACCAGATCCGTGCCGAGATCGAGAACAGCGACTCGGACTACGACCGCGAGAAGCTCCAGGAGCGTCTGGCGAAGCTGGCCGGCGGCGTGGCCGTCATCAAGGCCGGTGCCGCCACCGAGGTTGAGCTCAAGGAGCGCAAGCACCGCATCGAGGACGCCGTTCGCAACGCGAAGGCGGCCGTCGAGGAGGGCATCGTCGCCGGCGGTGGCGTCGCCCTGCTCCAGGCTTCCTCGGTCTTCGAGAAGCTGGACCTCGAGGGTGACGAGGCCACCGGCGCCAACGCCGTGAAGCTCGCGCTGGAGGCCCCGCTCAAGCAGATCTCCGTCAACGGCGGCCTCGAGGGCGGCGTTGTGGTGGAGAAGGTGCGCAACCTGGCCGTCGGTCACGGTCTGAACGCCGCGACCGGTGAGTACGTCGACATGATCGCCGAAGGCATCATCGACCCCGCCAAGGTCACCCGCTCCGCGCTGCAGAACGCCGCTTCCATCGCGGCGCTGTTCCTCACCACCGAGGCCGTCATCGCCGACAAGCCGGAGAAGGCCGCCGCGGCGGGCGCTCCGGGCGGCATGCCGGGCGGTGACATGGACTTCTGATCCTCGCGGATCAGACGCTGGTCCTCCCGGACCACACGTCCAGACGTACGTCGGGGCGGCACCCTCCTCCCAGGGGGTGCCGCCCCGGCGGCGTTTGCGGGCATCGCCGGGGACTACTCGGCGGGCCACGGCCGACGGCGGACGATGAGACAGCCCACGAGGCTCAGTGCCCCCGCCACGGACAGCATCACGGCGCCGCAGAGGGTGGCCGGTGCGGGCGGGGCGTCGCGGTCGAGGGAGCTTTCGAAGACGACCTGGGTCAGAACCTTGCCGTGTGTCGCAGGCAGCGGCGGGAGCGGGGGCGGCGCCTCGCCCCGAAGGATCAGTGCCACGCCGCCCGTGGTCAGCACGAGAACGGTGAGTGCCACGATCAGCCTGGCGCGCCAGGGGCGGCGTAATCGGATCAGCATGGCGCCGACACTACGTACCGCCGCGCCACGGGGAGGCAGGATCAGGGTCGGTCGGATCAGGGTCGGTCGGATCGGGGTCGGTCGGATCGGGGTCTCCGGCGGACTACGTCCGGACCGCCGCACCGGGACACGGCGAGGAGGAGCGGTGACCGTGATTCCGGTGCCCGGAAGCTATGCGGTGGACGAGCGGGACGGCCGCATCGGTCTGGGCATCGGCCATGCGGGGCCGTGCGTGCAGCTCCGGCCGCCGGGCGGTGGCGTGCGGTGGCGTGCAGTGGAACTGCCCGCCGCAGGTGCTGGAGGCCGCCCGGCCGTGCGCCGTGCTGCGGCTCGCGTCAGAGAGCTGAACCGGCAGAGCCGGATGCCGTGACTGCTGTGACTGCCGGGCCGTGGGTGTCGTGGGGGTCGTGGGTGTCGGGGGTGTCATGGGCGCGGCCGGAGCCGGGTGAGGTGGGCGCCGGGTCGGTATCCGTGGGCTCGTCCCTGGTGTGCAGGGGGGCGTCGGCGTCGGCGGGCATGTTCAGCTCCGCCAGCATCGGTTTGCTGAAGCCGAAGAAGTACGTGGCGAGGAAACCGGTGAGGTAGCCGACGGCCAGCCCCAAGGCGTAGACGACGAGGGTGGTGGTGATGCTCTGGCTGCCCTTGACCAGGGGGAACAGGGCCCAGCCGGAGGGGCCGATGGCGGTGGAGCCGACGGCGTCGCCGAGTTGGTTGCACAGGCCGACGAAGCCGCCGCCGAACGCGCCGCCGATGCAGGCGGTGATGAAGGGGCGGCCCAGGGGGAGCGAGACACCGTAGATCAGCGGCTCGCCGACGCCCAGGAAGCCTGCCGGGAGGGCGGACTTGATGGTCGTACGGATCGAGCGGTTGTGGGGGAGACGGAAGTAGACGGCGAGGGCGGCGCCGACCTGGCCCGCCCCGGCCATGGCGAGGATCGGGAGCAGGACCGTGTAGCCCTGCTGCTCGATGAGGGTGGTGTGAATCGGGATGAGGGCCTGGTGGAGGCCCAGCATCACGAGGGGGAGGAAGAGGCCGCCCAGGACGAAGCCGGCCGGCGCGCCGCCGTGGGCCAGGAGCCAGGTGGCGGCGGTGCCGATGGCCGTGGAGACCTCGCCTGCGGCGTACATCAGGCCGAAGATCGTGACCAGGCCCGTGAGCAGGACCGTCAGAGTGGGCGTGACCAGGACGTCCAGCGCTTCGGGCACTCCCTTGCGGCACCACTTCTCCACCTGGACGGCGAGCAGCGCCGCGCCCAGCGCGCCGAGGACCCCGCCCTGGCCGGGAGAGAGCTTCTGGCCGAAGGCGGTGATGTTCGCGACGCCCGGGAAGACGATGATCGCGGCGACCGCGCCACCCAGGATCGGTGTGCCGCCGAATTCCTTGGCGGTGTTGTAGCCGACGAAGACGGCGAGGAGCGACATGAAACCGGAGGCCATGGCGGCGAGCGCGGGGACGGCCGACGGCAGCCAGCCGAGGTTGGTCAGCAGACCGTTGATGCCGGCGACGATGCCGCAGCCGATCAGGGCCGGGATCAGCGGGACGAAGATGTTGGCGATCCGGCGGAGGAACAGCTTCACCGGGGTGGCGTTCCTGGACTTCTGCCGGGCCTTGAGGGCGGCGCCCTGGGCGGCCAGTTCGTCCGCGGTGGTGGCCGGGGTGTTGGCCGGGGCGGTGGGCCGCGTGGTGGCCGACGGGCCGGCGGTCGGCGTGGTGGCCTCGCGGCCGGCGGTCCCGGGCTCGGTGGTCCCGGCGGGTGCGGTCGGCTCGGTGGCCGGCTGTTCGGTGCGGCCCTCAGCCACGAGACGCGCGAACTCGGGGGTGACCCGGGCGACCGTCCCCGGGCCCAGCACGATCTGGTACGTGTCGTCCTCGACCAGGCCCAGCACGGCCGGGAGCGCCCTGAGGGCCTCGTCCTGGACGAGGGTGAGGTCCCGGATGCCGAGCCGGAGCCGGGTCATGCAGTGGTCGACGGAGGTGACGTTTCCGGCGCCGCCGACGAGCGGGAGGAGCGCGGCGGCGGTGGCACGGTTCTTGTCTTCGGACATAGGTGGCGCCTTGCTGTGGTGACCATTCCGGAAGGGGGGGGTGGGGGCGGGGCTCGGCAGGGCGGGTCGTGCGGGGTGCGGGGTCTCAGTGCGGCCGGGCGGCCTGGAGGGCCGCGCGGAGATGGCCGTCGGCGGCGTCGAGCAGACGGGCGGCGGTGGGGGCGTCGACGTCGCCGAGGAGGGTGAGGATGGCGTGCTTCACCTCGCCGTCCGTGCTGCGGAGCGCGGTCTCGATCTCCCGGTCACCGGCGCCGGTGGCGAGTGCGACGATCCGGCGCGAGCGGGCCCGCAGCTTTTCGTTGGAGGCGCGGACGTCGACCATCAGATTCCCGTAGGTCTTGCCCAGACGGATCATCGTGAGGGTCGAGATCATGTTGAGCACCAGCTTCTGGGCCGTGCCCGCCTTGAGCCGGGTGGAGCCGGTCAGCAGCTCGGGGCCGGCCACGATCTCGATGCCGTGCTCGGCGGCCGCTGCCAGGGCCGAACCGGCGTTGCAGGACAGGCCGATGGTCAGGGCACCCAGTGAACGGGCGTGCTCGACGGCCCCGATGGCGTAGGGGGTGCGGCCGGAGGCGGAGATGCCGACGACGGTGTCCATATCGGTCACTTTGACCGCGGTCAGGTCCTCGGCCGCGAGCTCCTTGCTGTCCTCAGCACCCTCGACGGCGGTGACCATCGCGGAGGGGCCGCCGGCGATCAGTCCCAGCACCTCGGACGGGTCGGTGTTGAACGTCGGCGGGCATTCGCTGGCGTCCAGCACGCCGAGGCGGCCGGCCGTGCCCGCGCCCGCGTAGATCAGCCGGCCGCCGCGGGCCATACGGGTGGCGACGGCGTCGATGGCGGCGGCGATCTCCGGGAGCCGTTCGGCGACGGCGGCGGGGACGGTGGCGTCCTCGGCGTTCATGGTGCGGGCGATGTCCAGGGTGGAGCGGCGGTCGATGTCGGCGAGATCGGGCCGGAACGCCTCGGTGGTGAGGGTGTCCAGCTCGGCGCGCAGATGCGCGTGGTCGGCGGGGGAGGTCATGGCGTGGCGGCTCTTTCCGGGCGGGAGGTACAAGGCGGTGGCGGCCGGCCGTGCGGGGTGCGCCGGTGGCTGTGGGGGAGGGCTTCGGCTGGGGTGGCGAGCGGCTGCCGCGGTGCCCGTACGGGCCGTCCGGTGGCCTGCCGGCCTCCGGGGGACGGGCGGCGTCAGCGCTGGTGGCTGCGGGGGGAGTGGCGGTGGGCGAGGGCCTCGTAGGAGGCGGAGAGCGCCGGGGCAGCCGTCTCGTACGTACGCTGCGCGACGCCTATGAACAGGCAGTCGACGACCAGCAGCTGGCTGGTCCTGGACGACATCGCGGCCGGCCGCAGCTCGCTCTCGCGGGCGCTGGACGTGGTCAGGATGTGGTCGGCGTAGGAGGCGATCTCACCGTCCGGGCGGCCGGTGATGGCGATCGTGGTGGCGCCGTGGTCGAAGGCCACCCGCAGGGGCTCTATGACATCGGTGGTCCGCCCGGAATGGGTGATGGCGAGGGCCACATCACCGGTCCGCAGCTGCACGGCGTTCGTCACGGCCAGATGCGGGTCCGCGTGCGCATGCGCGATCAGCCCGATGCGCAGCAGCTTCTGGGCGAGGTCCTGGCCGACGAGGTGGGAGGCCCCGATGCCGTACACATCGATGCGGCGGGCACCGGCGAGCGCGGTGACGGCGGCCTCGAGCTGGGTGACGTCCAGCCCGGCCGCGGTGTCGGCCAGGCACTGCTGCTCTTCCTGCGCCAGCTTCGTCACGACATCGGCGAGGGAGTCGTCGACCGCTATGTCCGCGGTCACCGCGGGGGCGCCGCCGGCCGCCTGCTGGGCCGCGAGCGCGGCGAGCGCGAGCCGCAGATCCCGGTAGCCGGGGTAGCCGAGCAGCCGGGACGTCCGCACGACCGTGGCCTCGCTGGTGCCCGTGCGCTCCGCGAGGCCGGTGACGGTGAGGGCGGCGCAGCCGGCCGGGTCGCTCGCGACGGTCTCGGCGACCCGCTGCATGGAGCGGGTCATCGTCGGGGCGAGGGTGCGGACCTTGGCGGCCAGCGCCGCGGGGGCGGGTGGGGCCGGGGCCGGTCGGGTCTCGACGGCCGCGTCCTTGAAAGTTTCCTTCACGCTGCTGCTCACTCTTGAAAAGTAATTTCATCGAGAGCCGGCGTCAATACCCTCGGTGAGTGCTGTGGACGGAGCGCATGATCCGCCGGGGGCTGTGGACAACTCCGCTCGCCGGCGGAGCGTCGGGAGACAATGGGGCCATGGAGCTGGAACAGGCATTGCACGCCGCGCGGGCGCTGGTGCTCGCCGACCTGATGGCCGACAAGGTGGCCGACGCCGACATCGTCTCGCTCGTGGAGGACGCGGTCGTCCACCGCCGGTGGTGGGTGGAGCAATGGCCGCAGGGCGTGGAATTCGTCGCAGGACTGATAGCGCAGGACGTCCAGGACGCCCTCCTGGACCGGTACGGCCGCTGGCCGTTGTGCCCCGTGTGCACGGAGTCGGGCGATCCCCATGCGCTCGATGTCGAACCGGAGTTGGGGCCCGATCCGCATTGGGTCTGCCCCAAGACGGCCGTCGCGGTGGCCCGGGTCGGGCGGCTCGGCGCTCCTCTGGAGGGCTGAGGTGACCGAGGGTGCGGCGGGCTGACACGGCGATCCGGGCGGAGAACTGACGTGGCGATATATATCGATCCGCCCACGTGGCCGGGGCACGGCAGGATGTGGTCGCATCTGGTCAGCGACCAGTCCTTCGACGAACTGCACGAGTTCGCGGCGGGGATCGGCGCGCCCCGGCGTGCCTTCGAGCGCGACCACTACGACCTGCCGGCGGAGCGGTATGCCGAGGCGCTGCGGGCCGGAGCCGTGGCGGTCGGCAGCAAGGAGCTGCTGCGCCGGCTGACGGACGCGGGACTGCGGCGCCCCAAGCACCGGCCGCCGCCCCGGCCGTAGGGCACGGCATCGGCCGCGTCGGGTCGCCCCGCACCGGCCGCGTCGGGTCGCCCCCGAGTCGGCGGCCCCGCAGCCTGCCGCCCCCGCCGGCGGCCCGTGCCGTCCCGGTCCCGTTGCGGCGCGTCGCAACGACGGCAGGGCCGGGAGCCCGCGCACGATGGGCTGAGCGCGCGCCGTACCGAAAGGGGACAGCCATGCCAGCCGTCGAACCGGGCAACGAGCCGGCCACCGATCTCGCCGCCGACTACAGCAGCGAGGGAGCCACGGCGACTGGCTGGTCCGCGGCCGTCGGCGGTATGACCGAGGCGGAGATCTTCTGGCTCACCACCGTCCGCCCCGACGGCCGCCCCCATGTCACCCCGTTGCTGGCCGTCTGGTCGGACGGCGCGCTGCACTTCTGCACCGGCCCCGGCGAGCGCAAGGCCAAGAACCTGGAGACCAACGCCCACTGCGTGCTGACGACCTCGACCGCCGGTGGCAACGATCTCCATGCGGGCCTCGACGTGGTCGTCGAGGGCGAGGCGGTGCAGCTCCGGGACGAGCCGACGCTGCACCGGCTGGCCGCGCTGTACGTCGAGAAGTACGGCAGCGACTGGCACTTCGACGTCCGCGACGGCGCCTTCCACGGACAGGGCGGCCGGGCCCTGGTCTTCCGGGTGGAGCCGGTCACGGCCTTCGGCTTCGGGCGGGGCGAGACCTACAGCCAGACCCGCTGGCGGTTCGACGGCGGAGCCTGACCGGCCGGGGCACGGACGGCCGGGGGAGCGCCACCCCGAGCCGCCCGGTCACACCCCACGCGGCTCAGCGCCGCCCCCCTGCCTCGGCCGTCTCCGCGGCCTCCTCAGCCCCCGTGCTCCACGTCGCGCCCCGAGTCGTCTGCGACGCGTGCGCCCCCGCCGAGGAGGCGATCAGCCGAGAGGTGGTCGTCGCGCGGTGCAGCCGGAAGGCGAAGGCGGTCAGGATGACGGCCCCCGCCGCCAGCGCGGCGCCGGTCCAGGCCACGGACGGGTAGCCCCAGCCCGCCCCGATGGTCAGCCCGCCGAGCCAGGGGCCGAGGGTGTTGCCGATGTTGAAGGCGGCGGTGGTGGTCGCCCCGGCCAGCGTCGGCGCGGCGTTCGCCACATTGAACATCCGGGCGTTGAGGGCCGGGGCGGTGGTGAACGCGGTCACCCCCAGCAGGAGCGAGAGCGCGACCGCGGCGACCGGGCTCCGCGCGGTCAGCGCCAGGACGGCCAGCACGACGGTGGAGGCGGCGATACCGCCGAAGAGCGTGCCGAAGAGATGGGCGTCAGCGATCCGGCCGCCGAGGAACGTACCGATCAGCGCGCCGACGCCGAAGAGCGCCAGCACCGTCGGCACCCAGCTCTCGGCGAGGCCGGCGGTGTCGGTCAGCAGCGGCGAGAGGTACGAGAAGAGCGCGAAGACCGCGGCGCCGTTCAGCGCCGTGGCGGTCAGCGCCAGCCAGACCTGCTTGTCCTTGTAGATCGTCAGCTCACGGCGCAGCCGCGGGCGGTCCTCGCCGGTCGGCACTGCCGTGTGCGGCACCGCCGCGATCACTCCGAGCAGGCCGACCGCGGCCAGACCGGCCACGGCCCAGAAGGCGGCGCGCCAGCCGGCGTGCTCGCCGAGCAGCGCACCGGCCGGGACGCCCGCGATATTGGCGATGCTCAGGCCGCCGACCATCACGGCCATCGCTCGGGCCCGCGCGGTGACCGGCACCAGCGAGACCGCGACCGCCGCGCCGACCGCCCAGAAGCCGGCGCAGGCCAGCGCGCTCAGCACCCGCGAGACGAACAGCACGCCGTAGGACGGTGACAGCGCGCCGGCCACCTGTCCCAGGCCGAAGAGGGCGAGCAGCGCGATCAGCGTCGTCCGGCGCGGGAGCCGGAGCGTGGCCGCGGCGAGTACCGGGGCGCCGACCACCATGCCGATCGCGAAGGCGGAGACCAGCAGCCCGGCCTGCGGAATGGACACCCGCAGATCGCGGGCGAGCGGCTGGAGGATGCCGGAGAGCATGAATTCGGAGGTGCCGAGGGCGAAGACGGACAGGCCGAGGACGTAGACGGCGAGGGGCAGGCGGGAGCGGTCGGGCGGTGCGGACATATCACGTACTAACCACGGTAGGACGGCGTGCATTCCAGGAGCTGGACTTTGCGGACACGTCCTAGGTGCCGCGCAGCAGATCCAGCTCCGTGGTGAGGTTGCGGCGGGCGGGGTGCTCCCAGAGGTCGTAGCCGCGAGGGGTCCGGAACAGGCGTGGCAGGGCCAGGAGTTGGCTCAGTACGGCGGAGCGGCCAGCGGTGAAATCGGCGTCGGGGACGAAGCCGTACTCCTCGCGGACGGCGGCGGCGTAGGCGGCGTACCGTTCGGGGGAGCCGGCCAGTACGGCGAGGTCGGCATCGCACAGCACCTCGCCGTCGGGATCGTCGGGCGCCGGGTCGTGGGTGACGGTCAGCCGCACCAGGCGGGCGACCTCGGCCGTACGGGCCGCCCCGACGCCCAGTTCGGGCAGCGCGCGCTCGGCGAGGGACGCGCTGCGCTCCTCGTTCTCGGAGCGGTCCGGGCGGTAGACCGCGTCGTGGAACCACGCCGCCAACTGCACGACGGCCAGGTCATCGGCGTGCTCGGCCAGCTCGTCGATGCGGTAGAGGACCTCGGCCAGATGCTCGACGGTGTGGTACCGGCGCTGTGGTTCGCTCCAGCGGGACAGCAGATTGTCGGCGTACGGGGCGGGGTCGGGGGCCGTGGGGTGCTTGTTGCCGCGGGCCTCGGCGAGGGTCAGGGCCCAGCGCTGCCGCAGCTCCGGCGTCGGGTCGGTGGTGTCTGCCGTACGGGACACGGGAGTCATGCGAGCCATTGTGCCCGGTGCGGGGCAACCCGGTACGGGGGCGGGGTGCGGCCCGGCCGGGTCGGCGTTCGGGGGGATTCCGGACGTGCCGGTGGCGATCCGGTCCCCGGAAGGCCGGGCGGCCCGTACCCTGGGATATTGGACTAGACCTCTTGGGGTTCCGTCCCGTCACGCCGTCATCGGAGGATTGGGTCATATGAGCAAGCGCGCGCTGCTGGAAGTGATCGCGCTCGGCCCGCAGGACGCGGTCGCCGCCCGGGCCGGCGGAGCCGATCGCCTGGAACTGGTCACGGACATGGCGGCCGACGGGCTCACCCCGCCCCGGGCCGTCTTCGCGGCGGTCCGGGCGGCCGTCGGCCTTCCGCTGCGGGTGATGCTGCGCGCCACCGACGGCTTCGCGGCCGGTGCGGTCGGGGCGCTGTGCGAGGAGGCCGAGGCGCTGCGGGCGGAGGGCGCCGAGGAGTTCGTCCTCGGTTTTCTGACGCCGGACGGGCGGCCGGACCTCGCCGCGGTGACGGCGCTGGCCGAGGTGATCGACGGCTGCCGGTGGACCTTCCACCGGGCCATCGACCGGGCCGCCGACCGGGACGCGCTGCGCAAGGAGCTGTCGGCGGCGGCCGGGACCACGGGGCTCGACACCTATCTGACGGCCGGCTCCGCACAGGGCGTCGCCGAGGGGCTGCCCACGCTGCTGGCCGAGCAGGCGCGCACGGCGGCGGGCGAGCCCGGATACGCGCCGCGGATCCTGGTCGGCGGCGGACTCGGCCTCGACCACCTGCCGACCTTGTGCGCGGCGGGCCTCGACGCCTTCCACATCGGCGGCGCCGCCCGCCCGGCCGGCTGGTCCGCGCCGGTGGACGCGGCGGCGGTGGCGCAGTGGCGGACGGCGCTGGACCGCGCGGTGGGCTAGGGCCCTCCGGGCGGACGACGGGACGGTGCGGACACGCCCCCCACACGTCGCGGGCTTCTTACATCCCTCTCACAACCGCACCCCACCGTGGGTTTCATGAAGACCAAACGCATTGCTGTCGGTGTCGGAATCCTCGTGACGATGGGCCTGACGGGCGCGGCCGTGGCTTCCGGGGCTCCCGCCCCGGAGTCCGGCAAGGCTTCCGCCGCGGCATCCGGCAAAAAGACGGCGAAGAACTACCTGTACTCCTCCATCGGGGATTTCGACGCCAAGGTCAAGCCGCTGCTCGATCGCCCGGACGTCGCCGGCGTGCAGCTGGTGGTGCCGTGGAAGGCGATGGAACGGAAGAAGAATCAGTACGACTTCTCCGAGATCGACCGGGCGCTGAAGTATGTGCAGGACCGCCACAAGAAGCTGTTCATCCAGGTCCAGGACCGGTTCTTCGCGCCGCCGACCAGGCTCCCGGACTATCTGTTGAAGGACCCGGAGTACAAGGGCGGCGCGGCGCCGACCAAGAACGAGAACGGCCTGGGTCCCGGTGAGCCCGGGGCGGTCGCGGCGCAATGGAATCCGCAGGTGCGGGACCGTTTCCAGCAGCTGCTGAAGGCGATGGCGCAGCGGTTCGACGGCCGCCTCGCCGGGGTGAACCTGCCGGAGACCGCCACCGAGGTGGACACCAAGAAGGACCACACCGGCTACAGCAATGACGCCTACTTCAAGGCGGAACTCGACAACATGGCCTACGGCAGGAAGGTCTTCACCAAGACGCCGTTCATCCAGTACGTCAATTTCTGGCCCGGTGAATGGAACAACAGCCGCACGTACATGAGCCGCACCTTCGAGTTCGCCAAGAAGCACGGCATCGGCCTGGGCGGGCCTGACGTCCTGCCGAACCGCCAGCCGCAGATGGAGAACTCGTACCCCTTCTTCAAGAAGTACCGGGGACAGCTCCCCATGGTGGCCATGGCCGTCCAGGAACCCGACTTCCAGTACAAGAACCCCAAGACCAAGAAGCCGTACACCCGGCAGGAGTTCACCGACTTCGGTACGAACACCCTCGGCGCCGACGGCCTCTTCTGGGCCACCAGCGCGCCCTGGCTCCACAAGCCGGCGGCACGATAGCGCCCCGTCCCCCCAGCCCCCGTCCCCCAGCCCTCGTCCCCCCGGCCCCGTCCCCCGGCCGGGCCGGCGGCGGTCCCGGCCTCAGCCGTCCGTCAGCCGGTCCGGCAGGGCCGCCGCATGGACCACCGTCAGGCCCGACACCGGCCGGGTCAGGCAGACGTACAGACGGCGCAGCCCGGTCCGTTCGTCCGGTTCGCCGTCGACGATCGCGGCCGGCTCGTCCAGGACCACGTAGTCGTACTCCAGGCCCTTGGCGAGCGTGGCCGGTACCAGGGTCAGGCGGGCGGCGGCCGAGGTCTCCTCGCCCGGTGCCAGGCAGGTCACGCCGGCCTCCTCCAGGGCCGTACGCAGCGCCGGAATGCGGGCCTCCGCGGCGATCAGGCCGATCGAGCCCTCCTTGCGCAGCGCGTCGTCGCAGGCCGCGAGGGTGGCGGCGGTCAGGTCCGCCGGCTCGACGGTGCGGATCTCGAAGTCGCCCGCCGACTCGCGGATCGAGGTGGCCTCCGTCAGGTCGGGGGCGATGGCGGGCAGCAGCCGGGACGCGTAGGAGATGACCTCGCGCGGGACGCGGAAGCCCTGGGTGAGCTCCTCGACGGCCGCACCGGGCTTGCCCAGATGCCTCAGCGCCTCCTCCCAGGTGTCGGTCGCCCACGGGGTGGTGCCCTGGGCGATGTCCCCCAGGATCGTGGCCGAACCCGTCGTGCAGCGGCGGCCGACCGCGCGGTACTGCATGGGGGAAAGGTCCTGCGCCTCGTCCAGCACCACATGGCCCAGCGAGTGGGTGCGCGCGACCACGTCCCTCGTCTCGTCGATCAACACCGCGTCCGCGGAGGACCACTGGGCGCTCTTCACGCTGCGGGCCGGCTTGGTCCACAGGATCGTCTTCTGCTCCTCGGGCGTGAGGATCCCCTCGGCCTGCTCGGCCAGGAACTCCGCGTCGCCCAGCAGCCGCAGCACCAGCTTCGCCGGGTCGACCGGCGGCCAGACGGCCTTGACCGTGGCCTTCACCGCGGGGTTGCGGGCCACCGCGTCCTGCACCCGGTCGTCCGGGGCCTCGCCGGCCTGTTCCATGCGGACGAGCACGGCATGCGCGATCCGCTGCGGCAGCGCGTCGCGGGCCGCGCCGTAGCGGATGTCGCGGTCCATCAACTCCCGCACGATCTCCTCGAGTTCGTAAGCCGGAATCCGCCAGCGGCGGGAACCGCGCACGACCACACAGGGCTCCTGGGGCGGCGTGATGTGCGAGCGGACCGCCCGCCGCAGCACCTCGGCCATCCGCGCGTCGCCCTTGACCGTGGCGGCGGCCGCCTCGTCCGTGCCGCGCACCTCCACATGCCCGACCAGGTCGTCGACCGTGGCCTGCTTGACCTCCAGCTCGCCCAGGGCCGGCAGCACCTGCTCGATGTAGTGGAGGAACGAGCGGTTCGGGCCGATGACCAGGGTGCCGGAGCGGGCCAGCCGCTCGCGGTGCGCGTACAGCAGATAGGCGACCCGGTGCAGGCCGACCGCCGTCTTGCCGGTGCCCGGCGCGCCCTGGACGCAGACCGAGCCGGCGATGCCGGCGCGCACGATCTCGTCCTGCTCCGGCTGGATGGTGGCGACGATGTCCCGCATGGGGCCGACGCGCGGGCGCTCGATCTCCGACTGGAGGAGCCGGCTGGTCTGCTCGGCCTCGGCCGGGTCGGTGAGGTGCTCGTCCTCGTAGGCGGTCAACTCGCCCGCCGTGTAGCCGAAGCGGCGGCGCAGCCGGAGATCCATCGGGTCCTTCTTGGAGGCCCGGTAGAACGGCTGGGAGACGGGCGCGCGCCAGTCGATGACCATGGGGTCGCCGTCGGCGTCGTGGACGTGGCGGCGGCCGATGTAGAAGTTCTCTCCCGTGGCCCCCTCGGCGAGGTCGAGGCCGGGCGCGTGGAGGTAGTCGAGGCGGCCGAAGAACAGCGGGGTGTGGGCCAGGTCGGCGAGCGCCTTGATCCGGGCGTCGATCTCGCCCTGGAGCACCTCGGCGTTGACCCAGTTCGCGGTCACATCGGCGATGTTCAGCGCCTCGGCGTCCTCGCGCATGGCCCGCAGGGCGGAGCGGGAGGCGGCGAGGTGGGCCTTCTCGCGCTGGAGCGGGTCCCCGGGCGGCGCGGCAGGACGCTCGGCGTGCGGCGGTTGCGGTGCGGGACGGTGGGCGTGCGAGGGCACGGCGTTGCCTCCGGTGGCGGTACGTCGGCGGGCGCGTCACGGTGGTCGGGCGCGGCGGGCCGGTGGCGGTGCGTAGCGCAGGTCCTGCGGTGCGCGGGTCAGCGGCGTGAAGCGAAGAGCCGGCCGGTTTCCGACCGGGCGGCGGCACTCCTCGACGGAGGCAGGCAGACGCGCGAGTGTAGTGGGCGGCCCGGGGCGGCGCCAACGGATTAAAAGGGCGGCCAGGGCGGCAGGGGACCGGGGACGGACGGCCCGGCCCGGCCCGGCCCGCCGGTATATCTCCCGTAGGGGGTGGGATAGGCCTGGAGGCTGACGTCCGGCCCTCCAGGGATGGACCTATGGACCGATGTGCTGCAATCGCGTGAATTTCATCATGGAGGTATGAGCAGCGCAGCGATTCCCCCAGCCTCTGTCCACCCCTCCCTGCACCCGGCCAAGGGCGCCACGGCCCTCGGCGGCGACCCCGGGCACGGTGCGGCGCCGGTCCATGAGCACCGCCATGCCGTGGGCAACGCGCTCCGCGCGATCAAGGTCTTCGCCGCGGCCGCTTTCGGCGTCGTCGTCATGGGTGAGTACGCGGACGATTGACCCCGCGGCCGCCGCATGGAGCTGAACGCGTCACCATTTCGGCAACAAGCTGACAAACCGCGCACAATCGCGGTCGGGAAACCGGCGCACCCACCGGCACGGGACGGGTGCGGCCACCGGTGAAGAGCCGACCCGCGTCGACATCCAGATGACCGGAAACCGTTACGGCCGGTCGGCCTCGATCCACTAGCGTCGCCGGCGAGGGCGCGCTCAGCGCAACGGGGAGGGGTCAAGGGGTGTCTGCCGCCGACGGGCCGGGGAAGCCGAGACGGGTCTGGGCGCGGAGCATCGCCCGCCCCCGCCCCCGCCGCATGCTGCTCGCAGCGGCGTTGTTCATGGTGTCGCTCGCCGGATTCTGGGCGCTGCACCAGGTCCAGCAGATGCCGATGTCCGACATCGTGGTCTACCGCGCCGAGGGGGAGGCGGCCGCGACCGGCGGCGATCTCTACGGCTTCACGGTCAGCAAGTGGGCTCTTCCGGCCACTTATCCGCCGTTCGCCGCGGTGCTGTTCATACCGACGACCTGGCTCTCGCTCGGCGTCCTCAAGATCCTCGGCGTGCTGCTCAACACGGCCCTGCTCGCGCTGCTCATCCACCTCTCCTGCAAGGCCGCCGGCCTGCGCCGGGCCGCCGGCAACGCGCCCTTCCTGCTCGCCGCCACCGCCCTCGGCCTCTGGCTGGAGCCGGTCTTCCAGACCTTCGTCTTCGGCCAGGTCAACCTCGCACTGGCCTGCCTGGTCCTGTGGGACCTCTCCCGGCCCGATGGCGCCCGCCTCAAGGGGTTCGCCACCGGCCTCGCGGCCGGCATCAAACTCACTCCCGCGCTCTTCGCCGTCTACCTCCTGATCACCGGCCGGGTGAAGGCCGCCTGCACCACCCTCGCCGGGTTCCTGTGCTCGGTGCTGCTGGGGTGGCTGGCCCTGCCCGACGCCAGTGTCGAGTACTGGACCCGCCGGATGTTCGAGACCGGCCGGGTCGGCAAGGCCTGGATCGTCGACAACCAGTCCCTCCAGGGCCTGATCACCCGGGTGCTGCACGACCCCGAGCCCGGCCTCCTGTGGGCGGTGCCCGCCGTGCTGACCGCCGCGGCCGGGCTGTACGCGGCCCGCCGGGTGTATGTGCGGCGCGGCCTGGACCACTGGGGCGTGCTGTGCACGGCCGTCACGGCGCTGCTGGTCTCGCCGATCAGCTGGTCCCACCACTGGGTGTGGTGCGTGCCGCTGCTCCTCGCGCTCGCCGCGCACACCCGGGGCGCCTTGTGGCGCAGGGCGCTGCTGGCCGCCGCCACCCTCGTCTTCGCCGCCCGCACCATGTGGATCACCCCGCACGCCGGCCCGCTCGATCTGCATCTGCCCTGGTGGCAGCAGCCGTTCGCGGCCCCGTACCCGGTGCTCGGGCTCGGCCTGCTGGCGGCGGTGATCTGGTGGACGCGCCGCCCGTCCGGCATTCCCGCCCTCGCGGACGGCGGCCGGCTGCCCGCGCCGCGCGCCGAGCGGCAGCTGTCCGGCCGCTCCCCGGCGGTGTGAGCCCCGGCGTCCGGACCGGGCGGCCGGGCCGCCCGGCCGCCGCCTCAGACGTCTTCGTCCGCCGCCAGCAGCTCGTCCGCGTCCACGATCCGGTACGCATAGCCCTGCTCGGCCAGGAAGCGCTGGCGGTGCGCCGCGAAGTCCTGGTCGATGGTGTCGCGCGCGACGACGGAGTAGAACCGCGCCTCGTGCCCGTCCGCCTTGGGGCGCAGCACCCGGCCCAGCCGCTGGGCCTCCTCCTGGCGGGAGCCGAAGGTGCCGGACACCTGGATCGCGACCGTCGCCTCGGGAAGGTCGATGGAGAAGTTCGCGACCTTGGAGACGACGAGCACCGAGAGCTCGCCCTGCCGGAACGCGTCGAAGAGCTTCTCGCGCTGCGCGTTGGTGGTCTCGCCCTTGATCACCGGGGCGTCCAGATGCTCGCCCAGCTCGTCCAGCTGGTCGATGTACTGCCCGATGACCAGGGTCTGCTCGCCCTGGTGCCGGCGGACCAGCGCCTCGGTCACGTACTGCTTGCTGGCGGTCGTCGCGCAGTAGCGGTACTTCTCCTCGGTCTCGGCCGTCGCGTACGCCAGCCGCTCCGTCTCGGTCAGATTGACCCGCACCTCGACGCAGTCGGCCGGGGCGATGTACCCCTGCGCCTCGATCTCCTTCCACGGGGCGTCGAACCGCTTCGGCCCGATCAGGGAGAAGACGTCCGACTCCCGGCCGTCCTCGCGCACCAGCGTCGCGGTGAGCCCCAGCCGCCGCCTGGCCTGCAGATCGGCGGTGAACTTGAAGACCGGTGCGGGCAGCAGATGCACCTCGTCGTAGATGACCAGGCCCCAGTCCCGGGAGTCGAACAGCTCCAGATGCGGGTAGACGCCCTTCCGCTTGGTCGTCAGCACCTGGTAGGTGGCGATGGTGACCGGCCGGATCTCCTTCTTCGTCCCGCTGTACTCGCCGATCTCGTCCTCGGTCAGCGAGGTCCGCTTCACCAGCTCGTGCTTCCACTGCCGGGCCGAGACCGTGTTCGTCACCAGGATCAGCGTGGTCGCCTTGGCCTCGGCCATGGCACCGGCCCCCACCAGCGTCTTTCCCGCGCCACAGGGCAGCACGACGACACCCGAGCCGCCGTGCCAGAAGCCCTCGACGGCCTGCTGCTGATAGGGCCGCAGCGCCCAGCCGTCCTCGTGCAGCTCGATCGGGTGCGCCTCACCGTCGACGTAGCCGGCCAGGTCCTCGGCCGGCCAGCCCAGCCTGAGCAGCGTCTGCTTGATCTGCCCGCGCTCGGAGGGGTGGACGACGACGGTGTCGGGGTCCAGCCGCGCCCCGACCAGCGGCTGCACCTTCTTCGACCGCAGGATCTCCTCCAGCACCGGGCGGTCCGTGCAGCTCAGTACGAGCCCGTGGGCAGGGTGCTTGGTGAGCGTGAGCCGCCCGTAGCGGGACATCGTCTCCGCGATGTCGACCAGCAGCGCGTGCGGCACCGGATACCGCGAGAACTGCACCAGCGCGTCGACGACCTGCTCGGCGTCGTGCCCGGCGGCCCGCGCGTTCCACAGTCCCAGCGGCGTCAGCCGGTACGTGTGGATGTGCTCGGGCGCCCGCTCCAGCTCGGCGAAGGGGGCGATGGCCCGGCGGCAGGCGTCCGCCAGTTCGTGGTCCACCTCCAGGAGCAGCGTTTTGTCGCTCTGGACGATGAGAGGTCCGTTCACGCGCCTCGCCTTTCGCTTCCGGCCGTCGGCCGCCTGAGCCCGGCCGGTGGATCACCACCGCGGACATCGGCCACGGATGCGGCCAAACGTCCAGTGTGCCGCATCGGCGCGGCGGGCGGCAGTGAGGACGGCGGGCCCCTTCTGCGGCAAGGGGTCCGGGGGCGCGACGGCCCCGCTCAGACCGAGTCGTCCGCCAGCTCCGCCACGCCCGTGATCCGGTGCAGCGGATACGTGCGGACCTCGTCGGCGGTGTGGTCGTAGGCCGTCACGAAGCCGCCCTCGACCCGCACCGGGGCGATCACCCGCTGGCTGGCGGCGCCGTCGGCGTTGACATAGCCGATCCAGAGCGCGGAGTGGGTCAGGACCGCGGCCTGCATGGTGGCGAGGGTCTCGGCGGAGGTGGTGCGGGGGAGGGAGCCGGGGGCCGGCGCGGGGGCGTGCACCGGCTTGCGTTCCGCGGTGGCGGCGAGATCGCCGGCGCGGATGGCGCGTACCGCCGCCGCGAGCAGGGTGGGGTCGGGGGACGGCGGGCCGTCGGGGACCGGGGTGGGGGCGGTGCGCGGCGGCGTGCGGTACGAGTCGGCGCGGGCGATCAGTACGTCACCGGCGGCGGACTCGGCGGCCGGCGCGTAGCCCATCGCCCGCAGACCGTCGAGGAGTTGGTCGGGCGAGGTCTGGGCGGCGAGCACGGTCGGGGCGAGCCGGCGCAGCCGCAGGGGCGCGGCGCGGCGGTCGGCGAGGATCTCGGACAGCAGCGCGTCGTCGTCGCAGCGGACGTAGGCGGCGGCCGCGCCGATCCGCAGATGGCCGTGTCTGCGGGCCACATCGTTGATGAGGTAGGCGAGCGGCTGGGGGACCGGGGTGCGGGAGTGGCTGGTGAGGAACTCCTGCAGTTCGGCGGCGGAGCGACCGGCGTCCAGGGCGCGGCGTACGGAGCCGGGGGTGAAGCGGTAGACCGTCGCGCCGCCCTTGGACTCGATGTCGGCGAGGACGCCCAGCGCCTCGGCGAGCGGGCGGTGCAGCGGCCCCGGGGCGACCGCGGTCAGATCCGCCTGGAGCAGGACGTGGTCGAGGGGTTCGGGCAGGAGGGGCTTGAGCTGCGCGGCGGCGCGGGCCGCCGCGGCGGCGGTGTCGTCGGGGGTGGGGTCGGCGCCGTCCGACGGGGTGTCGAGCAGGCTGCGGCCGTGGGCGGAGAGCGCGCCGCGCCCGGTCACCCCGAGCAACTCGGCCTCGGTCAGGGTCCATCGGGCCAGCCGCGAGCGGAGGTCGTCTGCCGGTGCGGGGACGGTCCCGGCCGGCGCCGTGCCGTCGCCGGTGGCGTCGGCGGCCGCCGGGCCCGCGGCCGGCCGGCCGCCGCGCAGCGGGCGCTCCCACCGCAGCCGGGCGAGCACGGCCGAGGCCGGTACGGAGATACCGGGCGGCAGGGAGGCGAGGAGGGCGAGGGCGCGGCGGCGGACCTCGGGGGCGGGGGAGCGGTCGAGGTGCGGGCCGAGGGCGGCCAGGGCGCGGCCCTTGGCGTCGGCGGTGCCGACCACCCCGGGGGTGCGGGTCGCGCACAGCCAGCCGGCCACCAGCGCCGCCCAGCGCTCCGGATCGGGCAGCTGCAGCCACTCCTCGGCGGCCGGGGTGGCCGCGAAGCGCTCGTCGGCCTCGCCGTCGGAGGCGATCAGCCCGGCCCCGTAGGCGAGTTCGAGCCAGAAGGCGGCGAGCTGCTCGGTGGTGTCCAGGGCGGTGGCGGTCCGCTTGAGGTCGCGGACGCTCATCCCGCCGGCGCGGAGCACGGCCGGGCCGCCCAGGTCCCACTCCTTGAGCAGTTCCTCGACGGTCGCGAGCGCCGTGAACGCCTGGCTCGCGGCGGCGTTGTCCACAAGCTGTGGATCACGTTCCGTGGTGGGCGAGAGCGGGGGCGCGGCCGGCTCGGTGGTGTGGTGGGCGCGCCCGCCGCGCAGATGCAGCGCCACCTCCCGGGGCAGGACGACATTGCGGGCGCCCGCCGGGAGCAGCAGGCCCCGGTCCAGCAGCCACCGCAGATGCGGGGCCGGCCGGTCGGTGACCCCGCCGTACGGCGGGCCCCACAGCAGCTTGTCGAGGACGGCGACGGATTCGGCGGGCGCGGTGTCCAGCAGCGCCGCCATCCGCTCGCGGTCGCCGAAGAGCGCGCTGAGCGCGGCGGCCGCGGTGACCGGGTCATGGGTGGTGGGCAGCCCGGCCGCCGCGATGATCTCTTGCAGCAGCCCCGGCGACATCCCCGCCACGGCCTCGGCGACGGTCGGGCCCAGGCCGGTCGGCGAGGGGTGCACGGCGCTGGGCGTGAGCAGCTCACGGGCCGTGCGCACCAGCCGCAGCCGGTCGTCCGGGCCCCACACCAGCGCCTGCGCCCGCAGCTCCGCCACCGCCCGCGGCAGCGCGGCGGCGACCGCCGGATCCCCGGCGTCCCCGCCCATCAGCGCGCCCAGCGTGTCGTACGGACACGGGTCGGGCGCCACCGCCAGCGCCTCCGCGGCCTGCAGGACGAAGCGGTCCAGCCGCTCCACCGCGCGCACCACCGACGCCCGCGTCCCGGCCCGGGTCGCGAGCTGGGTGACATCGCCCGGCACCGGGCTGAGCAGATCGGGCCGGGCCCGCAGCAGCCCGACGAGCCCGCCGTCCGGGCGGGTCCTGAGCTCCTCGGCGAGGGTGCGGGGTGTACCGGTCATTCGTCCTACGTTAGCGGGGCGCGGGAGGACGGGGGACCGGGTGGCGGCGTGGTTTCGTGCGCCGTCGCCCCGGCGCCGCCGCCGCGCCGCCCGGCCGGGCGCCGCGCCCTCCGGCCCGGCCGCCGGCCGACGGGGTACCGTCGAGGGAGCAACCAGCGGACGCCGCAGGGGATTTCGTGGGGATCGAGAGCGATCAGCTCGTCTTTGACTATCTGAGCCGGGTCGGCGACCTGGCTCAGCAGCGGGGCCTGCCGTCCGGCACACGGATGCGGTTGGTGAGCGGGCTGCGGGCCGAGATAGACGGACAGCGGGCCGACTCGGTGGCCGGCGTGAAGCGGATCCTGGCGCGGCTGGGGACCCCGGAAGCGGTGGTCGCGGCCGCGGGGGGCGACGCCGGCCGGACGCCGGACGCCCCCCGCGGCGGCTTTTCCGGGACGGCGCAGGGCCCGGCGGCCCGCCCCGCCCCGCAGAGCGACGGGCCCGCCGTGCCGCTCGGCCCGCTGCCCGGCGGGCCGTCGCAGCCGGAGCCGCCGCGGCCCACCGCCCGCGACCTGCTGACCGGCCTGGCCCGGCGCAGCGGGCTGACGGGCCGCAACCCCCTCAACGGCAAGGCGGCCGCCGGCGGCCCGGCCTCCGGCAACGGCACCGTGCCCGGCCCGCGGGACGGGGCAGCGGCCGCCGCACCGTCCGTGGGCCTGCCGCCGCATCTGGCCGGGGCGGAGGAGCTGGGCGACGGCGCGGCGCCCGACTGGTGGCGGGTGGAGCCCGGGCCGTTCGGCCCCGGGGAGACCGTGCCGGGGTTCGTCGGCGGGATCGAGATCCCCGAGATGTGGGACCGCCCGGAGAGCGAACGCCCGCTGTCGCTGCGGAAGGACGGCGAGCCGGCGGCCGACGAGGACGGGACGCGGGGCGCGGACGGCGACGGGGCGGGGCTGCGGGGACGCCCGCTGTCCCGGCTGCTGCGGCGGGCGCTCGGCCGGCGGCCCGCCCCGGTGGTCGCACCGGCCGGGGCCGGCGACCAGGAAGAGGCGGTGGCCGTCCCGGCGCGCCCGCCGCTCAGCCCGGTCCTGACGCTGGCCGTGCTGCTGCTGGTGGCCGGCGCGGCGCTGGGGTCGTGGCTCGCGCTGGCGGGCGGCTGGGGGCTGGCCTACGCCTCGCGGCGGCTGAGCCGTCCCGAGGCCAAGTTCGCGGCGTTCGGGGTGCCGGGGACCGTCATGGGCGGTCTGGTGGTGTGGCTGTGGGGCCGCTTCGAGGGACGGTGGGGCACACCGATCGCCCAGGGCCGGCTGGGGCAGGAGATGCTCGACGGGCTGCCGGGGATGGTCCGGGTGGCGGCCGTCGCCTCGGCGCTGTTCCTGGTGTGGCGGATGCGGCGGGTGCCGCGCTGAGCCGCGTCCCCGGCCCGTCCGGCCCGGGCTCCGGCCGCCTCCGGGCCCCCTTGCCGCCGCGGGCACAATGGCAGGCATGGCTGCGCACCCCCTGACGGTCGGATTCGACCTCGACATGACGCTGATCGACTCCCGCCCCGGCATCAAGGCCGCCTATCAGGAGCTGTCCGCCAGGACCGGCACCTTCGTCGACGCCGAGGCCGCGGTGACCCGGCTGGGCCCGCCGCTGGAGCAGGAGGTCCGCCGGTGGTTCCCCGAGGAGCGGGTCACGGAGATCAGCGCGCTCTACCGCGCGCTCTACCCGCAGCACGCGATCGAGGCCACCACGGTCATGCCCGGCGCCCGCGAGGCCCTCGCCGCGGTGCGTGCGGCAGGGGGACGGGCGATCGTGGTGACCGCCAAATACGAACCGAACGCCCAGCTGCACATGGCGCACCTGGATCTCGCGCCGGACGCCGTCATCGGCTCCCTGTGGGCGGAGGCCAAGGCGGAGGCGCTGCGCGCGCACGGGGCGCGGATCTACGTCGGCGACCACACCGGGGACGTCCGGGGCGCGCACACCGCGGGTGCGCTGTCCGTCGCCGTCGCCACCGGCCCGTGCGACGCGCACGAGCTGCGGGCCGCCGGCGCGGAGGTGCTGCTCGGCGATCTGACGGAATTCCCGTCGTGGCTGGATCGCTACGTCGCGGAAGGGGCCGATGGGGCGGGCGGGGCGGATGCGTCGGCGGGGGCCTGCGCCTGACGGCGCTCGGCGACAGCGGAGCGGATCACTCCGGCCGCGGCGACCAGAAAGCCGGCGCCCATCAACATGCACAGCCAGTAGAAAACGGACGGCAGCGGCTCGGTTCCGAGGAACAGCGGCGTCACCGTGGCGAGAGTGGCCACTGCGCCAACTAGGAACATGATCGCGCCGATTCGGACCAGCAGATCCCCGGCCTGGGGAGTTTCGTCAGACACCTGACCAGGGTAAGTCCGGGCGAGAAGCACCGAGGATCCACCCGGCGGCGTCTTGTCACCGGCCTTGGGACCATTAGCCTTGGTGATGGCGGGTCCTGTGGCCCGCTGCAGTGCTATCCGGACCGGTTTCTGCCGCAGAATTTCTCCGTATCCCAGTATCGCCAGCCCATTCTTTTCCCACGAGTACGAGGACGAGGACAGACGTGCCTACCGGCAAGGTCAAGTGGTTCAACAGTGAGAAGGGCTTCGGCTTTCTCTCCCGCGATGACGGCGGTGACGTCTTCGTCCATTCGTCGGTCCTGCCCGACGGCGTGGCCGCACTCAAGCCTGGCCAGCGCGTCGAATTCGGCGTCGTCGCCGGCCAGCGCGGCGACCAGGCGCTGACCGTGACCCTCCTCGACCCGGCACCCTCCGTGGCCGCGGCCCAGCGCCGCAAGCCCGATGAACTCGCCTCGATCGTCCAGGACCTCACCACCCTGCTGGAGAACGTCACCCAGCAGCTGGAACGCGGGCGTTACCCCGACAAGGTGCACGGCGCGAAGATCGCCGGCATGCTGCGCGCCGTCGCCGACCAGCTGGACGTCTGAGACCGGCGGCCCGCGCCGCCGGCCCGCCCGGCAGCCTTCACACAAAGCTCAGCGCATCGCGGCCGAGGGGCGGTACGAGCCCCTCGGCCGCGGCGCGGGTGAGCAGCCCGCGCACCGCGGCATAGCCGTCCTCGCCGAGGCCGGCGGTGAACTCGTTGACGTACAGCCCGATGTGCTGGTCGGCGACCTTCGGATCCATCTCCTGGGCGTGCGCCAGGACGTAGGGCCGGGACGCCTCGGGATCGTCCCAGGCCATCAGGACCGAGCTGCGGATCGCCGCGGCGAGCGCGCGCAGCGCCGGCTCGCCCAGCGACCGCTTGGCGATGATCGCGCCGAGCGGGATCGGCAGGCCGGTGGTGAGCTCCCAGTGCTCGCCCATGTCGGCCAGGCAGACCAGCCCGTAGTTCTGGTACGTGAAGCGCGCCTCGTGGATGACCAGGCCCGCATCGACCTTGCCGTCGCGCACCGCCGGCATGATCTCGTGGAACGGCAGCACCACGATCTCCCCGACGCCGCCCGGCACCTCGGCCGCCGCCCACAGCCGGAACAGCAGATACGCCGTCGAGCGCTCGCTGGGCACCGCGACCGTCCTGCCGGCCAGATCCGCGGCCGCGCCCTGCTCCCGGGTCAGCACCAGCGGCCCGCAGCCGCGCCCCAGCGCCCCGCCGCAGGGCAGCAGCGCATAGTCCTTCAGCACCCACGGCAGCACCGCGTACGACACCTTCAGCACATCGAACTCACCGCGCTCGGCCATGCCGTTGGTGACGTCGATGTCGGCGAAGGTGACCGCCAGCTCCGGCGCGTCCGGGACGCGGCCGTGCGCCAGCGCGTCGAAGACGAAGGTGTCGTTCGGGCAGGGCGAGTACGCGATGTTCAGCGGCCGGGTCACGGGGTCCTCCTCAGCTGGGATGGTGCGACCCCCCGGCCGGTTCGGCGGCCGTCAGGGCTCCGGGAAGCGTACGGAAGGCGTCGGTCAGGGCTGCCAGGGCGGCGCCGATGCGCCAGGCGCCGCGGTCCCGGGGGCCGACGGCGTTGGAGATCGTACGGATCTCCAGCACCGGCACCCCGTGCGCGGCGGCCGCCTCGGCGACCCCGAACCCCTCCATCGCCTCGGCCAGCACGCCCGGGTGACGCGCCGCCAGCTCGGCGGTACGGGCCGCGCTGCCGGTGACCGTCGAGACGGTGACGACGGGGCCGGTGGCCGCGCCGGTCGCCGCGGCGACCGCCCGCACCAGCGCCGCCCCGGGACGGTGCAGCACCGTGCCGAAGCCGAGTTCGGTGACCGGGGCGAAGCCGTCGGGGGTCTCCGCGCCCAGATCGGCCGCGACGATCGCGTCCGCGACCACCACCGACCCCACGGGCGCGCCGGACGAGGGACCCTCCGGTGCGGCACCGGGCGGGAAACCGCCGCCGATCCCGGCCGAGACGACCAGGTCGTAGGGCGCTTCGGCGAGCGCGGCGGCGGTCAGCGCGGTGGCCGTGCCGGCGGCCGCGGCGGCCGGACCGACACCGGCGGCCAGCACCTCGATCGCCACCGGCGCGCCGGGCATCCGCCGCAGCGGGTACCCGCCCGGCAGCGTCGCCTCGTCGCAGGACTCCGCCGCGGCACACACCGCGTCGCGCTCGGCGGCGACCGCCGTGACGACCAGGACCCGCATCACACGGCCCTCCGGCTCAGTTCTCCTGCTTCAGGGTGAAGTGCCACATCGCCTTGGGGCCTTCGCCCGCGTTCAGCTCCGCGACCTGGAGGGTCACGTCCTTGCTGTACGTGGTCTGCCCGGTCTGCGGGTTCTGCTGCATGAAGAGCGTGTCCGCGTCGAAGCTGCGGTAGGTCTGCTTGCTGGGCTCGCGCATGACGGGGCCGGCGCCGATGACGATCCAGCCGGACTTGGCGACCTGAGGGTCGACGCCGACGCGCACCTTCTCACCGGGGTGCACGGTGATCGTCTTCTCGCCCTTCTTGGTCAGGCAGGCGGAGATGGCCTTCTTGGAGAGGACCTTGCCGTCTCCGTTGCAGCCGGGGGTGGCTTCGGCCTGCACCGTCGTCGACCCGACGGTCACGGTCGAGAGCGCCGTCGGCTTCTCGCAGGCGGAGAGGGTGATGAGACCCAGGGACACGGCACCGATGGCGGCAGCGGCACGGCGGCCCTTGCCCCAGGAGATCAACGCAGCGGTCATACGGGCAGGCTATCGGGCGCCCCGGCACACGCCACGCCCGGGTACGGCGTGCCGCGCGCCCATGGGAGGTCAGGCGACCCGAGGGGTCGGCGTGCCGCCGCGCCGGGCCGCGCTCAGCAGCCCCCGCACGGCCAGCGCCACCCCCAGCAGCACCAGCCCCGCGGCCACCGTCATCCCCAGCGTGCCGATCAGCGGCAGCGAGATCCCGATCGCGCCGCCCACCACCCACGACATCTGCAGCGCCGTCTCGGACCGGGCGAATGCGGAGGTCCGCACCCCCTCCGGCACATCGCGCTGGATCATCGCGTCCAGCGACAGCTTCGCCAGCGCCTGGCACAGCCCCGCGACGGCCGCCGCGGCGGTCACCACGACCACCGCCATCACCTGGTAGAACACCGCCGCCAGCACCGTCGCGCAGAGCGCCAGCCCCAGCACCGCCGCGATGATCGCCTCCGGCCCGCGGGCCTTCAGCCAGGCGCCGACCGCCGTCCCCAGCGCATTGCCGGCGCCGGCCGCCACCGCCACCAGCCCCAGCGAGGCCGCCGCCCCCAGCCCGCCCAGCGGACGCTCCCGCAGCAGGAACGCCAGGAAGAACGTCAGGAAGCCGGAGAGCGCCCGCAGACAGGCATTGGCCTGCAGCCCGTGCAGCACCGACGGCCCGACGGTGCGCAGCCCGGGTTTCCGCCCGCCGCGCGCCGCGGCCCGCGCGGACGCCTCCCGGGACGTCAGACGGGCCCGGACCTCGCCTTTCGCCGAGTCGACCTTGTGCGGCAGCGAGAACGACAGGAACGTACCGGCCGCGAACACCACGCACGCCCCGTACAGCGGCCAGCCCAGCCCGATCAGATGCAGCCCGGCACCGATCGGCGCCGCCACCCCGGTCGCCAGCAACCCCGCCAGCGTCACCCGCGAATTGGCCTTGACCAGCGAAATCCGCGGTGGCAGCAGCCGCGGCACCACCGCGCTGCGGATCACGCCGTACGCCTTCGACGACACCAGCACCCCCAGCGCCGCCGGATACAGCTGCAGACCGCCGGTCGCCACTGCGCCCGACATCGTCAGCGCCAGCAGCGCCCGGGCCAGCATCGCGCCCGCCATCGCCGCCCGCCGGCCGTGCGGCACCCGGTCCAGCAGCGGCCCGATCACCGGCGCCAGCAGCGCGAACGGCGCCATGGTGACCGCCAGATACAGGGCTACCCGGCCCCGCGCCTCGTTCGTCGGCACCGAGAAGAACACCGTCGAGGCCAGCGCGACCGTGATCATCATGTCGCCGGCGGAGTTCACCGCGTGCAGCTCGATCAGCTTGCCCAGACCCGATTCGCCCGCGCCGTGCGCATGCGTGGCGCGCCGCAGTCCGCGCGCCGCGCCCGTGAACGGCCGGTGCAGCGCCCGGCCCAGAGCGCGCCCGGCGCGGCGCGCCCGGTCGCCCCCGTATCCGCTCCGTGTCGAGGCGCGCGACCCCGCGGACGACGTCCGTGCCGACGTCCGAGAGGTCCTCGACACCTTCGACACCCTTGCGGCAGCCACTCGGCCATAGTGCCCCAACTCGCCCACGAGGGGGCACTTTCTCCGCGCTGGCGCGCGAGGCGCACCGGCCCGCGGCCGCCCCTGCGGACATTTGCCACTCCCGCCGAGGGGTCGTACACCGCTGAAGGGGTAGCGTGTGTAGCGCGCCACCGGCGGTCGTTTTTGGCCGCGTGCCTCCTCGCGATCCCGCAGAATGGGATGTGAGAGGTGCGCTCGACCGAAACGACCGGGCGCGGACGTCGACGCGGTCCCCAGGTCCGCTCCGCCCGCCCCGGCACCGCCGGTCGTCCGGACAGGACAAGGACAGCTCCGGCTGGCGCGCTCGTGAGACTGGCGTAGAAGAGAGAATCGATTCTTGTGAGTGCTGCGATGCGAAGCCGTACCCCTGACCGCCTGTGCGCCGAGGCGGTCGACCTCGCCCGGGAGGCGGCGGAGGACGATGCGCTGCCCGGCATGGTCGGCGACCACATCGATGCCGTCGCCGACGGAGACCGCGTCGTCACCCACCTCTTCGCCTGCAATGAGCCCGGCTACCGCGGCTGGCGCTGGGCCGTGACGGTCGCCCGGGCCTCCCGCGCCAAGGCCGTCACGCTCGACGAGACGGTCCTGCTGCCCGGACCCGACGCGCTGCTCGCGCCGGAGTGGGTCCCGTGGAGCGAGCGGCTGCGCCCCGGCGACATGGGCCCCGGCGATCTGCTGCCCACCGAGGCCGATGACCTGCGGCTGGAGCCCGGCTTCACCGGCGACGACGTCCCGCCGCCGAACTCCGTCGTCGCGGAGGGCATGGCCGCCGAGGTCGCGGACACCGAGGAGGCGACCGTCCTGCCCGGGTCGCCCGCGATCCAGCCCGCCCCCGACCGCGGCGGCATCGCGGCCGTCGCCGAGGAACTGGGCATGCGCCGCGCCCGGGTCCTGTCCCGCTACGGCCTGCACGCCGCGGCCGACCGCTGGGACGACGCCTACGGAGCCAAGTCCCCCATGGCCCAGGCGGCCCCCGCCACCTGTATGACCTGCGGTTTCCTCACCCCGCTCACCGGCTCCCTGCGCCAGGCCTTCGGCGTCTGCGCCAATGAGTTCGCCCCCGCCGACGGCCGGGTCGTCTCCCTCGCGTACGGCTGCGGGGCGCACTCCGAGGCCGCCGTCATGCCGAAGCCGCCGCGGCCGGCCGCGCCGGTGGTGGACGAGACCGTGGTCGAACCGCTGTCGCTGCGCCCCGAGCGGGATGGTGGCTCGGTGGAGGAGACGGGGCCGGGGGAGGAGCTCGGCCACAGCTGAGCCTGGCGGCCCGGCGGACGAATTCGGCTGCGGCACCGTTGGCCTTTCTTTCGCCTTCGGCGGGGCTGGGGTGTTTGGGCGGGGGCGCCTGTGGCTTTGTGGTGGTGCCGGTGGTGAGCCTGCGGGGCCTGTGTTGTGGACTGCTTCGCTTTACGTCCACAACACAGGCCCCTCCGGCCCCCCACCTCCCGCTCGGGATGGCGCCCCCGTCCGGTGGGGGGATGGGTCAAAGAGCCAGAAGCTCGGCCGTGTCGTACGCCGGCCGAGCTTCTGGTTTTTGTCTTTGACTCTTCCCTCCACCGGGGTGGGCCCGGGAAACGACGGGAGGGGGCAGGGGCGGAGGGGTGTGTTGTCGGACGTAAAGCGAAGCAGTCCGACAACACACCCCGGAGCCCCTGCCCCCGCCACCACCACACAGCTACCGGGACCCCACCCCACAACCCCTTCCGCTCCCGCCGAAGGCGGGGAACGACCCACAGGACAGAGACGGCGGGAAACCCGGCAACGCGGGGAAGATACCGTCGGCCTCACCGACAGACGAGGGAGACGGACAGTGACAGCTACGTCCTGGGTGCGAGGCGCAGCCGGAGATCCGTTCGGGACGGGGCGGCTCCGGCGTGGGGTGCTGGATGCGTGGGCCGCGTCGCCGGCGCGGTTCCGGGAGGATGCCAATGCCGAGGAGGACCTCGCGCTCGGCGGCTACCGTGACCGGCTCGTCGTGGAGCTGGCGCAGAACGCGGCGGACGCGGCGGCCCGCGCCGGTGTCGCCGGCCGGCTCCGCCTGACCCTGCACGCGGCCGACAGCGACGCGCCCGCCGTGCTCGTCGCGTCCAACACCGGTGCACCGCTGGACGCCACCGGCGTCGAGTCGCTGTCGACGCTGCGGGCCTCCGCCAAGCGGGAGCCCAGTGTCGCGGCCGGGGCGGTCGGCCGGTTCGGTGTCGGGTTCGCCGCGGTGCTGTCCGTGAGTGACGAGCCGGCGCTGGTGGGCCGTACCGGAGGCGTGCGCTGGTCGCTGGCCGAGGCCCGGGCGATGGCGGAGGAGGTGGCGGCGCACAGCCCCGGCCTGGGCGGGGAGCTGCGCCGCCGGGACGGGCACGTTCCGCTGCTGCGGCTGCCGCTGCCCGCGGAGGGCGGCGCGCCCGAGGGATATGACACCGCCGTCGTGCTGCCGCTGCGGGACGTCGCGGCGCAGGATCTCGCCGGGCGGCTGCTGGCGGGGATCGACGCGGCACTGCTGCTGACGCTGCCGGGGCTGGCCGAGGTCGTGGTGGAGACGCCCGAGGGCGTACGGGAGTTGCGGCGGCGGCAGGACGGTCCGTACGTCCTGATCGAGGACAGTGAGCGGGGCGCCACCCGGTGGCGGGTGGCGAGCGACGGCGGTCCGCTGGCAGCGGCGCTGCTGGCGGACCGGCCGGTCGAAGAGCGGCTGCGGCCGGTCTGGTCGGTGACCTGGGCGGTGCCGGTGGACGGCGAGGGCGCACCGGCCCGGCCGGGGACGGCGCCGGTCGTCCATGCACCGACGCCGACGGATGAGCCGCTGGGACTGCCCGCGCTGCTGATCGCCTCCTTCCCGTTGGAGCCGACCCGGCGGCATGTCGCCCCGGGGCCGCTGACGGACTTCCTGGTGGGCCGGGCGGCCGCGGTCTATGCCTCGCTGCTGGGCGAGTGGCAGCCGGTGTCGACCGGCACCCTGGACCTGGTGCCGGGGCCGCTGGGCAAGGGCGGCCTGGACGGTGAGCTGCGCCGCCAGGTGCTGGAACTGCTGCCGCGGGTGCGGTTCCTGCCGAGTGCGGGCGCGCCGCGCGACGGTGCGGAGGCCGAGCCCGAGGCGCCGGCGGCGGGCGAATGGGACGCGGACGACGGCGGCGTGGACCGCTATGTGCTGCGGCCGGTGGACGCCGAGCTGGTGGAGGGCGCGGGCGCGGCGACCGTCGGGGTGCTGGCCGAGCTGTTCCCGAGCCTGCTGCCGGCCGGCCTCGAACGCCGTCCGGAGCTCAGGGCGTTGGGCGTGGCCCGGGTGCCGCTCGGTGAGATGGTCGACCGGCTGGCGGGCGTCGAGAGGTCGCCCGGCTGGTGGTGGCGGCTCTACGACGCGCTGGCCGGCACCGACCCGGACCGGCTCAGCGGGCTGCCGGTGCCGCTGGCGGGCACGGCGGGCCAGGGCCCCGGCGGGGCGCACGGCACCGTACGGACCACGATCGGGCCGCGTCAGGTGCTGCTGCCGCCGCCCGGCTCCGGCGAGGACGCCGCGGCGCGGCACCGCACGCTGGCCCGGCTCGGCCTGAAGGTCGCCCACCCCGACGCGGTGCACCCGCTGCTGGAGAAGCTGGGCGCCACCCCGGCCGCCCCGCGCGCCGTGCTGACCACGCCCCAGGTGCGGGCGGCCGTGGCGAACTCCCTGGACGCGGACGAGGACGCCTACGACGTCTTCGCCGACGAGACGGGCGGGGCCCCGCTGGGTGCCGAGGAGCTGGCCGAGACCGTGCTCGGCCTGGTCCGGGACGCCAACCTCGCGCCGGGTGACGAGCCCTGGCTCGGGGCGCTCGCGCTGCCCGACGAGGACGGTGAGCTGGCGCCCGCCGGCGAGCTGGTGTACCCGGGCAGTGCCTTCGAGCGGGTCATCCGTGAGGGTGAACTCGCCGCCTGTGACGCCGAGTTGGCCGACCGGTGGGGTGAGCAGCCGCTGACGGCCGTGGGCGTCATGGCCGCCTTCGCGCTCGTCCGGGCCACCGATGTCGTGCTCGACCCGGACGAAATGGAGCCGCGGGACGGGGACTTCGCCGAGCCGGACGACGTCGGCCTGCTGGACGCGGTGGACGTGTGGTGCGAGGACGTCCTCGACACGCTGCCGGAGACGCCCGTTCCGCCGGTGGTGACCGAACTCGTCGCGGTCCGCGACCTCGATCTGGTCGACGACGACGCCTGGCCCCAGGTGCTGGCGATGCTGTCCCAGCCGCCGCTGCGCGACGCCCTGACCGCGCCCGTGCGGGTCCTGCTCCCCGACGGCACCACCGAGTCGGTCCGCCCGTACACCGCCTGGTGGCTGCGCGGACACCCGGTGCTGGACGGGCGCCGGCCCGCGGGTCTGCGGTCCGCGGGCGGGGACGCGCTGCTGGCCGGGCTGTACGAGTCCGCGGACGCCGGGGAGGTCGATGCGCAGGTCCTGCGGGCGCTCGGCGTACGCACCTCCGTCGCCGCGCTCCTGGACGAGCCGGGCGGCGCGGCGGAGCTGCTCTCCCGGCTCGCCGACCCGGACCTGACCGTCGGCACGGCCCAACTGCACGCCCTCTACGGCATGCTGGCCGGCCTCGACCCCGACCAGGTGACCCTGCCCGACGATCTGCGCGCCGTGGTCGACCGGGAGGTCCGGGTGGTGGATGCGGCCGATGCGGTGGTCGCCGACGCGCCGGACCTGATGCCGCTGGCCCGCGACCTGGCCCTGCTGCCGGTCCGCCCGGCCCGCGCCGCCGCGCTGGCGGAACTGCTCCAGGTACCGCGGCTGAGCGAGGCGCTCGGTGCCGAGGTCCGCTCCGAGGGCGTACGCCACGAGGTGCCGCAGGCCGTACGGGCCCTCCTCGGCGCCGCCACCCCCGAGGCGTACCTGGAACACGAGGAGCTTCTCATCGACGGCCCCGACGGCCCCGACGGCCCCACCGAGCTGGACTGGCGCCGGACACCGGACGGCACCGTGCACGCCGCAACCCTGGAGGGTGTGGCGGCGGGCCTGGCCTGGGCGGCCGGCCAGTGGCCACGCCGCTTCGAGGTCGCGGCCCTGCTGGAGGACCCGGACCGGGGGGAGGAGCTGGCGCGGGCGCGGTGGTTCGACTGACGGGCGGACCGGGCGGTTTCCCATGGCGGGCGGCCTCCACCGCCCGCCATCGCGCCTGGAGGGCTCGCCGGCTCGGGGTACTTGAGGTCTGAGTCTCTGTGTTTGGTGTTGTCCCGGTACGAGGTGCTGACGGAGGTACGGGAGCGGGCCCCGGTGCTGGGCCCGCCCGGGTGGGTGTGACGGCCGGGTGCCTGTTCCGGACGGTGTGGAACGGAGCCCCACGGGCCGCCGACCGCACACCGTGGCGCCGCACGCAAGCGCAGCGAGATGATGCCGCCCATGCCCCTCGCGATCACGCCCGCCGTTCCCGCCGGAGCCCTTTCGTCCACCCCGCAGCCCTCTCTGCCCGTGCGCGGCGGCGAGTTGCTGTTGCGCCCCTGGGAGACGGACGACGCCCCCGTCCTGCAGGCCGCCTTCCAGGACGGGGCGATCCGGCGCTGGCACATGCGCCATGTGACGTCTCCGGCCGAAGCGCAGGAGCGGATCGCGGCTTCTCATCGTTCCTGGCAGGAGGAGCGGGACGCCGAGTGGGCCATCACCCGGGCCGACGGCGGCGAGGTCCTCGGCCGGGCGGGTCTGCGCCGGATGGACCTGGTCCATGGCGAAGCCGAGTGCGTGTACTGGGTCCTGCCGCCCGCCCGCGGCACCGGCGTCGCCCCGCGCGCCCTCGCCACGCTGGCCGCCTGGGCGCTGGACGAGGCCGGCTTCCACCGCCTCGAACTCGCCCACTCGACCGCCAACGCGCCCTCCTGCCGGGTGGCCGCCAAGTCCGGCTTCACCCTGGAGGGCACTCGCCGCAGCGCGCATCTGCAACAGGACGGCTGGCATGACATGCACCTTCACGCCCGGGTCCAGGGCGACTGCTGAGACGTGTTCCGGCCGGGCTGTGGGCGGTATGTCGTCGAGCAAACCCTGGCCCTCCTGCACCGGTTCCGGCGCCCGGCGATGCGCTGGGAATGCCGCCGCACAGCGCCGCTGAGTGCGGGCCGTCAGTCGGCGGGCTGCCACACCGCCAGCTCGCAGCCGCCCGGCTCACGGAAGTGAAATCGCCGTCCTCCGGGGAAATCGAAAGCCTCCACCGTGATCGCTCCACCGGCAGCCTCGACAGCGGCCCGGGCCGCCTCCAGGTCGTCGGTTCGGATGGCCACCAGCGGTGCACCGGTCCGCTCCTCCGGATCGGCCTGAAACCCCAGCCCCACGCCGGCACCGCCGACGTCGGTGTACGTGGGTCCGTAGTCAGCGGGCGTCCAACCGAACGCCTCTTGGAAGGGCCGAGTGTGGGGGAGAGTTGGCTGTCGCCGGGGGTCTGCAGCCCCCCGGCAGGGTGAGCCGTCGGTCAGCTCAGGCGGGCGTCGGCGTAGACGGCCATCGCGTCGTGCAGGTAGACGGCCAGCCCGTCGGCGATCTTGTCGAAGTTCGTGCGGAACTCCGGGTCGTCGACGTAGGTCTGGCCCAGGCCCCTGTACGCGCACGCGTTCGGGGTCCAGAAGCGGCAGATGCCCTGGTAGTGGGTGTCCATCTCGGCCTGCACCGCGGGGTCGGTCACCGGTGTGCCGGCCACCATGAACTCCGCCAGGCGGATCATCTGCGCCGTCACCTCACGCTGCCACCGCTCGGTGTCCTCGGTGGTCATCGTCTCGACGGCCTGCCGGGACTGTTCCCACTGCGCCGGCCACCGCTCGCGCACCTCGGCCTCGGCCTCGGCCCGGGGCTCGAATCCCTCGAACAGGTTCTCCGGCCTGTTGATCTTTGTCATGGCGTTGTCGTCCTTGTCTTCCTCCAGTTCGGCGATGGTGCGGCCGACCGTGCGGGCCAGTGTCTCCAGCCGGTCCCGCTCCGCCAGCAGCCGTTGGTGGTGCTCACGGAGCACGGTCACCTGGTCGAGCTGGCTGTCCAGGACCGCCTGGATCTCGCGCAGCCCCAGGTCCCACTCCCGCATCAGCAGAATCTGCTGCAGGCGCAGCAGATCGGCTTCCTCGTAGTAGCGGTGCCCGTTGCTTCCGATCCACGCAGGCGGCAGCAGACCGATCTCGTCGTAATGCCGCAGCGTCCGGGACGTCACCCCGGACATCCGGGCCACATCCGAGATCGACCAGGCCATGTCGTGCCTCCCGTCGCCGGGCCGGTTTCTCCGGCCACATGGAAGACCGTAGGAGTTGACGTAACGGAAGGCGCAAGCCCGCCTGTTGCACCCGCCGGCCTCCTGCGGCGCCCGGTGGCGCGGCGTCAGTTCGAGCGGAACCGCTTGACCAGGCTCCAGATGACGACGATCGCGGAGAGGGCGAGGAGGGGCCACACCCACCAGTCGATGGTGCCGCCACCGGTACCGCCGTAGGAGCCGCCGGTGTGGTGGTGGTAGTGGTGATGCGAGCGTGCCAGCACCCTGTAGGCCAGGTCCCCCGAGTGGAGTGTCATGGGGCCGGAGTGTAGTGCGGCAACTCGCCCTCGGGGCACCGGGCGGACGGCTCGGGACGGGGACGGATTGCGCTCGGGCGGCGTGGCTCGTGGTGCGCTGTCAGCCGGTGCGCAACCGCCGTTTGACGACGACCCAGCCGACCCCGATGACGACGCCGACCACGATCATCCACCAGCCGCCGGAGCTGATGCCGGAGGAGGAGCTGTGGCCGGTGGAGTAATGGCTGTAATGGCTGTAGTGATGGTGCGAGCGCGCCAGTAGTTCGTGCGCGCGGTCCCCCGGGTGGAATGTCATGTGCACGGACTTTAGGGGAGACGGGGCGGGTGCCGGCATGCGGGGGCCTGCGCCCGTGCTCAGGCCGGGAAACGCCGGCCCACCCACCGCCAGGTGATCTCCAGCAGCACCGCCGCCGCCACCGCGATGGCGACGGCCGCCCAGGGCATCGTCGTGCCGACCAGGCGCAGTGCGAAGAAGTGCTGCAGCCAGGGGGTGATCAGGACGAGGACGAAGCCCAGGCCCATCGCCAGGACCAGGGCGATCCGCCACCAGGTGTAGGGGCGGGCGATGATCGCCAGGACCCACAGGGCGGCGAGGAAGAGGGTCAGGGTCGCGGCGCTGGTCTCGGCGGAGAGGGAGCCGGGGCCGGAGTAGTAGCCGCGGGCCAGGAGGTAGGTGACGAAGGCGGCGACGCCCGTGATCAGGCCGGAGGGGATCGCGTAGCGCATCACCCGGCGGACGAAGTGCGGCCGGGCGCGCTCCTTGTTGGGGGCCAGCGCCAGGAAG
The DNA here is from genome assembly GCF_036227565.1 of Streptomyces sp. NBC_01454. Classification (NCBI taxonomy): domain Bacteria; kingdom Bacillati; phylum Actinomycetota; class Actinomycetes; order Kitasatosporales; family Streptomycetaceae; genus Streptomyces; species Streptomyces sp. NBC_01454. The sequence continues at coordinate 3,303,345 of NZ_CP109460.1, read as the reverse complement.
AACGCGGGGATGCCGATGGTCAGGGTGGACAGCAGGGTCAGATGCCGGGGCAGATACGGATAGGGGATCTGCCAGCAGGCCACCAGGATCGCCAGGAGGACCGAGTAGACGGTCTTGGTGAGGAAGAGGGTGGCGACCCGGGTGATGTTGCCGATCACCCGGCGGCCCTCGGCGACGACCGAAGGCAGCGTGGCGAAGCTGTTGTTGAGCAGCACGATCTGGGCGACGGCGCGGGTCGCCTCGGAGCCGGAGCCCATGGCGACGCCGATGTCGGCGTCCTTGAGGGCGAGGACGTCATTGACGCCGTCACCGGTCATCGCGACGGTGTGGCTGCGCGACTGGAGGGCGGCGACCATGTCCCGCTTCTGCTGCGGGGTGACGCGGCCGAAGACCGCGGAGTGGTCGAGTGCGGCCGCCATCGCGGCCTTGTCGGAGGGCAGTTCGCGCGCGTCCACCGGGGCGTCGGCGCCCGGCAGCCCCAGGTGGGCGGCCACCGCGCCGACCGACACGGCATTGTCGCCGGAGATGACCTTCGCCCGGACGCCCTGCTCGGCGAAGTAGCGCAGGGTGCCGGGGGCGTCCGGGCGCAGCCGCTGCTCCAGCACGACCAGCGCGACGGGCCGCACGTCCCGGGCGATCTCGGGATCGTCCAGCTCGTGTGCGGACCGGGCCAGCAGCAGCACCCGGAGGCCCTGCGCGTTGAGGTCGTCGACGTCGGCGAGGCGGTGGTCGCCGGCCGGCAACAGCACATCGGGGGCGCCGAGCAGCCAGGTGGTGGGCTCGCCGTCCGGGCCGTCGAGGGTCGCGCCACTGTATTTGCGGGCGGAGGAGAACGGCAGCGTCCGGGTGCAGTGCCAGGAGTCGTCCGCCGTATAGGCGTCGATGATCGCCTGGAGGGAGGCATTGGGGCGCGGATCGGCGGCGCCCAGCGCGCCCAGGACCCGTGCGGCGTACGCCTCGTCGCCGTCGAGGACCCGCAGCGCCCGGACGTCCATCCCGCCCTCGGTGAGCGTGCCGGTCTTGTCCAGGCAGACCACATCGACCCGGGCCAGCCCCTCGATCGCGGGCAGCTCCTGGACCAGGCACTTCTTTCGGCCGAGCCGGATCACGCCGATCGCGAAGGCGACGGAGGTGAGCAGCACCAGGCCCTCGGGAATCATCGGCACGATCCCGGCGACCATCCGGCGGATCGCCTCGTCGCCCGGCAGCCCGAGGGTCAGCAGATGGCTGAGGATGAGACCGATCGCGGTCGGGATCATCATCCAGGTCACGTACTTGAGGATCCGGCTGATGCCGGTGCGCAGTTCGGAGTGGACCAGGGTGAAGCGGCTGGCCTCCTCGGCGAGCTGGGCCGCGTACGCCTCCCGGCCGACCTTGGTCGCGGTGAAGGCGCCGGATCCGGCCACCACGAAGCTGCCCGACATCACCGGCTGGCCCGGCTTCTTGAGGACCGGGTCGGCCTCGCCGGTCAGCAGCGATTCGTCGATCTCCAGGCCGTCGGACTCCAGGACCTCGCCGTCGACGATGACTTTGTCACCCGGGCCGAGGGCGAGGAGGTCGCCGAGGACGACCTCGGCGGTGGGGACCTGGACGGCGGTGCCGTCGCGCCGCACCGTCGGCCTGGCCTCGCTGACCACCGCCAGGTTGTCCAGCGTCTTCTTGGCCCGCAGCTCCTGGACGATGCCGATGCCGGTGTTGGCGACGATGACGAAGCCGAACAGGCCGTCCTGGAGCGGCCCGACGATCAGGATGATCACGAACAGCACGCCGATGATCGCGTTGAAGCGGGTGAAGACATTGGCGCGGACGATCTCGGCGGCCGAGCGGGAGGACCGTACGGGGACGTCGTTGACCTCGCCCCGGGCGACCCGCTCCGCGACCTCGGCGGCGGTCAGCCCGGGATTGACCGGTTCCCGGACGGGCCGGCCGGCCGGCTCACCGCCGGGTCCGGGGTGCTCGGTGTCGGCCCTCGCCCGCTCCGTCATGCCTCGACGTTACGGGCGGAATGTGCACTTCACCCGCTGGATGGGCGGGTATGGGTACGGGCGCGGTCCGGTGCGGGGAGGCGCCGCGTTCAGGAGGGGGCGTCGGCGGCCGCCGCGGCCGCCCGCTTGATGGCGGCGTCACGCCTGCGGACGTACCAGATGCCCACCAGTCCCAGGCCGCCGCCGGCCAGACAGGTCCACACCCACCAGGCGTGGCCGTGGTCGGCGTACCAGCCGTAGAAGGGGAGCTGGCCGAGGAAGAGCACGAACCAGATGATGGTGCCGCCGGTGACCGTGCCGACGACGGGGCCCTCCAGAGGCGCCGGGGCCTCGCGCAGTTCGGACTTCTTCCACATGGCGCCCAGCTTACGGGGGCGGGGAGCGGGGTCCGCGGGCGGCGTGGGCGCGGTGGGCGGTCGAGGGGAAAGGCCGCGGGACGGCGCGCCCCAAGGGTCTACGCGCGGAGATAGCGATCAACGAATTGTTTATTCATACTGAACCTTTCTGGGTCTGACTGGATTGCATCGTCGATTCATCCAATCTGATCCCTCTACTCCTGCTTCTGTATCCGTATGTGTTCCGGGCCCTCGGGCCCCCACGCCTGCCCAGGCCCGTCCCACCTGAGGTCCGCATGTCCCCCTCGGCCACCCCGCCGGTCGACACCCTCACGAACTCCGGTCCGAAGCCGCCCACGAACGCCTTCGACCGCTTCTTCAAGATCTCCGAGCGGGGGTCGACGGTCAGCCGCGAACTGCGCGGCGGACTGGCGACGTTCTTCGCGATGGCCTACATCATCGTGCTGAACCCGATCATCCTCGGCTCCGGTGTCGACAAGTTCGGCCATCACCTCGACAACGCCCAGCTGGTCACCGCCACCGCGCTGATGGCCGGTCTGAGCACGGTCCTGATGGGCGTCATCGGCAACGTCCCGATCGCCATCGCCGCCGGCCTGGGCATCAACGCTGTGGTGTCGCTGCAGCTCGCGCCCAAGATGAGCTGGCCGGACGCGATGGGCATGGTCGTGCTCGCCGGTCTGGTGCTGATGATCCTGGTCGCCTCGGGCCTGCGGCAGCGGGTGATGGACGCGATCCCCAACGGCCTGCGGCGCGCCATCGCCATCGGCATCGGCCTGTTCATCTCGCTGATCGGCCTGGTCGACGCGGGCTTCGTGACGCGTAACCCGGACGCCGCGCACACCACCGTCCCGCTGGGTCTCGGCCAGGGCGGACAGCTCCAGGGCTGGCCGGTGCTGGTCTTCGTGGCCGGTCTGGTGCTGATGTTCGTGCTGGTCGTGCGCAAGACCAAGGGCGCGATCCTGATCGGCATGGTCAGCATGGCGGTCGTCGCGATCGTGATCAACGCGCTCGTGACCATCCCGGACGCGGCCTGGGGCCTGGCGGTCCCGAACGTCCCGAGCCAGATCATCGACACCCCGGACTTCGGGCTGATCGGGCAGATCAGCCTGTTCGGCGGCTTCAAGGACGTCGGTGTGCTCACCGGCTGCCTGTTCGTCTTCACCGTGCTGCTGTCCGGCTTCTTCGACGCGATGGGCACCATCATCGGCGTCGGCGAGGAGGCCGGTCTGCTGGACAACGAGACCGGGCAGCTGCCGAACATGGGCCGGATCCTCATGGTCGACGGCATCGCCGTCGCGGCCGGCGGCTTCGGCTCCGCCTCCGCCAACACCTGCTTCGTGGAGTCCACCGCCGGCGTCGGCGAAGGCGCCCGCACGGGCCTGGCGAACCTGATGACCGGCGGCCTCTTCCTGCTGGCGCTGGTCTTCACGCCGCTGGCGACGGTCGTCCCCGCGCAGGCCGCGACGCCCGCGCTGGTGGTCGTCGGCTTCCTGATCATGGCCTCGAACGTGCAGGCCATCGACTGGGCCGACTTCACCGTGGGCATCCCGGCGTTCCTGACGATGGTCTCGATGCCGTTCACCTACAGCATCACCAACGGCATCGGCATCGGCGTCCTGGCCTTCATCCTGCTGCGCACGGCGACCGGGCGCTTCAAGGAGATCCCCTGGCTGCTGAACGTCGTCGGGTTCTTCTTCCTGGTCTACTTCCTGCTCCACCCGATCGAGCAGGCACTCGGGGTCAAGTAGCCGGCTACGGGAACCCCAGTTTTTCCGACTTGTCGAGCGAGGACTGGAACCGCTCGTCGAAGTCCTCGCGGATGAGCGTCCGGACCACATAGTCCTGGACGCTCATTCCGCGTTTTGCGGCATGCTGCCGGATGCGCTCCAGCAGTTCCCCGTCCACCCGCACGCTGAGCACTTGCGATCCCATGCGGACACGGTCCCGTTCCCCCGCGGCCAGGCGCGTCACTTTCCCGCGCGCCCTCACTCGTTCGGGTGATTCATGCGGAGACGCCGGCTTTCCTTAGCTAAGGTAATGAGTTACGCTAAGGAACATGCCGGAACTGTCCCGCCCCGAGCCTGACGGCCGTGAGGTGCCCCCAGACGACGCAGCCGCGGTGAATGCGCTGCGGTCCGCCGTGATGCGCCTGTCGCGCCGGCTCAAGCACCAGCGGGTCGATGAATCGCTGAGCCCCACCGAGATGTCGGTGCTCGGCACCCTGTTCCGCTGCGGCCACGCCACCCCCGGGGAGCTGGCCCGCAAGGAGCATGTGCAGCCGCCGTCGATGACCCGCATCGTGGCCATGCTGGAGGCCAAGGGACTGGTCCGGCTCGAACCGCACCCCGACGACCGCCGTCAGAAGGTCGTCACCCAGACCGAACAGGCCGAGGCGATGCTCGAGGAGAGCCGCCGCAAGCGCAACGCCTGGCTCGCCGAGCTGGCCTCCGGGCTGGACGAGGACGAGTGGGCGAAGGTGCGGGCCGCCGCGCCCGTGCTGGAGAAGCTCGCACAGTTGTAGAACCCCCGAGGCCGAGGAGGCGAACCCACTTTGAGTACGGGATCCGGAGCACCCTCCGCCCCCGCACCGAACTCCCACGACGACACGGTTTCCGACGACGCGACCGCGACCGCGACCGCCCCGGGCCCCGCCCCGGCACTCGCCGCAGGCCCCGCCGCCACGCCGCGCAAGGGCACGTTCAGCTCGCTCCGCATACGTAACTACCGCCTCTTCGCCACCGGCCAGATGGTGTCCAACACCGGCACCTGGATGCAGCGCATCGCCCAGGACTGGCTCGTGCTCAGCCTCACCGGCTCCTCCACCGCGGTCGGTATCACCACCGCGCTGCAGTTCCTGCCGATGCTGCTCTTCGGCCTCTACGGCGGCGTCATCGCCGACCGCTTCGCCAAGCGCACGCTGCTGTTCCTGACCCAGTCCGCCATGGGCCTGACCGGCCTGGCCCTCGCCGTGCTCACGCTCAGCGGTGAGGTGCAGGTCTGGCACGTCTACCTGGTCGCCTTCGCCCTCGGCATGGTCACCGTCGTCGACAACCCCTGCCGGCAGGCGTTCGTCTCCGAGATGGTCGGCCAGGACGAGCTGCGCAACGCCGTCAGCCTCAACTCCGCCAACTTCCAGTCGGCGCGGCTGGTCGGGCCGGCCGTCGCCGGTGTGCTGATCACCGCGTTCGGCAGCGGCTGGGCCTTCCTGTTCAACGGCCTGTCGTTCATCGCCCCGATCGCCGGACTGCTGATGATGCGGACGTCCGAGCTCCACGAGGTGGTGCGGGTGCCGCGCAGCAAGGGGCAGCTGCGGGAGGGCCTGCGGTATGTCTCCGGGCGCCCCGACCTGATCTGGCCCATCGTGCTGGTCGGCTTCATCGGGACCTTCGGGTTCAACTTCCCGATCTGGCTGACCGCGTTCGCCCATCACGTCTACCACCAGGGCGCCGGAACGTATTCCCTGTTCAACGGCCTGATGGCGGCCGGTTCGCTGATCGGCGCGCTGCTCGCGGCCCGCCGGGCCCGCTCCCGGCTGCGGCTGCTGGTCGGTGCGGCGCTGCTCTTCGGCGCTCTGGAGATCGCCGCCGCGCTCGCCCCGTCGTTCTGGGTCTTCGCGGCGCTCCTCGCCCCGATCGGCATGGTCGGTCTGACGATCAACGTCACCGCCAACTCGAGCATCCAGATGGCCACCGACCCGCTGATGCGGGGCCGGGTGATGAGCCTGTTCATGATGGTCTTCGTGGGCGGCACCCCGCTCGGCGCCCCCCTCGTCGGCTGGGTCACCGACACCTACGGCGCCCGGACCGGCTTCGTGGCGGGCGGCGCGATCTCCATGGGGGCCGCGGTCGTCATCGGCCTGATCCTCGCGCGGGTGGGCGGTCTGCGCCTCCAGGTCGACCTGCGTCGCGGCCGCCGGCACCTCGCGGTCGTCCCCCGGAGCTGCGGGACCACCGCGTCCACGGAGAAGGATCTGGCGCCGGCTGCTTAGGACGGGTCCGTACGGGGCCGTGTGCGTGTCCGTCCGCACGGTCCCGTCGTCCGGCCGCCTCCCCGGTATCCGCCGGACCGCGGGTGTGCTGCGCCACACTGGCCGCATGAGACTCTTCGCCGCCGTCCTGCCCTCCGCTCGCGCGCTGGAGGAACTGGCCGCCGAGGTCGCACAGTTGAAGGCGCTCCCGGCCGCCGACCGGCTGCGGTGGACCGGCCGCGAGGGCTGGCACTTCACCCTGGCCTTCTACGGCGAGGTGCCCGAGGACGTCGTCCCCGGACTCCGGGAGCGACTGGCCCGCGCCGTCCACCGCCGTGACCCCTACGAGCTGCGGATCGCCGGCGGCGGCCGCTTCTCGGACCGGGTGGTGTGGGCCGGGGCCGACGGCGACCGCCCCGCCATGCGCAGGCTCGCCGACTCGGCGTCGGCGGCGGGCCGCCGGGCCGGCCTCGCCATGGACGACGAGCACCGCCCGTACACCCCCCACCTCACGCTGGCCAGAAACCGGGTTCCCCACCTGGATCTGCGCCCGTACGCGCACGCCCTCAAGGAGTTCGCCGGCACCCCCTGGACCGTCGACGCCCTCGCCCTGATGCACAGCCGTCCCCCCGCCCCCGGCGAAGCGGGCCGGCAGCCCCGGTACGAGGCGGTGGGGTCCTGGCCCCTCGGCCACTGAGCCGCCGGGCCCCGCCCGGCCGCTCAGCCATGGGCCGATGAAACGTTCGGATCTGCCCCGGTTACGCTCAGGGGGTGGATCCCAAGACCCGTAACCGGATCATGTCCGGACTTCTCGCCGTGCTGCTCATCGTCGTGGTCGTGGCGGCGGCGCTGCACTGAGCGCACCTGTAGCGCCGGCGGCACCGGCCACGGCAGTCGCCATCGCGGCCGCCGCTGAGCGCCCGGCGTCCGGCCGTCGCCGGCTCCGGACGCTCGGACCGTTCACCAGGCGAAGGCCTCCGGGCTCGGCCCCGGGCCGGGGAAGATCTCGTCGAGCGAGGTGAGGAGCTCGTCGGGGAGGGTCAGCTCGACGGCGCGCAGCGCGGAGGAGAGCTGGTCCGTGGTGCGCGGGCCGACGATCGGGCCGGTGACGCCGGGACGGGTGAGCAGCCAGGCCAGTGCGGCCTCGCCGGGCTCCAGGCCGTGCTTGTCGAGCAGGTCCTCGTAGGACTGGATCCGGGCGCGGATCGTGGAGTTGGCGAGGGCCTCGGCCGAGCGTCCGACGGCCGAGCGGGCCCCGCCGCCCTCGCGCTCCTTGCGCAGCGCGCCGCCCAGCAGCCCGCCGTGCAGCGGCGACCAGGGGATGACCCCCAGGCCGTAGCCCTCGGCGGCCGGAATGACCTCCATCTCGGCGCGCCGCTCGGCGAGGTTGTACAGGCACTGCTCGCTGACCAGGCCGTACGAACCGCGACGGGCGGCGGTCTCGTTGGCGCGGGCGAGGTGCCAGCCGGCGTGGTTGGAGGAGCCGACGTAGAGGACTTTGCCCTGCCGCACCAGGACGTCCATCGCCTGCCAGATCTCGTCCCAGGGCGTGTCCCGGTCGACGTGGTGGAACTGGTAGAGGTCGATGTAGTCGGTGCCCAGGCGCTTGAGGCTGGCATCGACGGAGCGCCGGATGTTGAGCGCGGAGAGCTTGTCGTGGTTGGGCCAGACCTTGTCGCCCTCCGGTGCCATGTTGGCGTAGCCCTTGGTGGCCAGCACGGTCTTGTCCCGCCGGCCGCCGCCCTTGGCGAACCAGGAGCCGACGATCTCCTCCGTGCGGCCCTTGTCGGCGCCGAAACCGTAGACGTTGGCGGTGTCGAAGAAGTTGACGCCCGCGCTCTGCGCCGCGTCCATGATGGTGTGGCTGTGGGCCTCGTCCGTCTGGGGTCCGAAGTTCATCGTGCCGAGGACGAGTCGGCTGACCTTGAGTCCGGTGCGTCCGAGCTGCGTGTACTTCATGGTTTCAGCCAACGCCTTGAAGTGCGCTCGAAGCAAGGACCCGCGGGGAGTGCCGCCGGATGGTCCCGGCGCGGCGGGGCGGCCGCTCGGCTTCCTGACGAAGCGTCAATTCGCTGCTGGGTACGGGCGGTGCGCCGCGGGGGCGGGCGGCCGCCGGTCCGGAGGGTGACGGTACGGAGCGTCAGGGCGCAGAGCGAGGGGGACGGGTGGCGCCTCTGCGCAGGCGGCGCGCCGGGCGGGCCGTTGACGTAACGTCCGTTTTCTTAATTAGGGTGGAGGGCGGGTCCACACCGGACCCGCGCAGCTCGCAGCGCCCGGAGCCCCCCGTTCGCCCAGCGATCCCGCCCCACGAGGAGTCCGACCGATGGCCAGGCCCCGCGACCCCCACCGCCGTACCGAGATCCTCGACGCGGCCATCGGCCATCTCACCGAGACCGGGCTCGTCAATCTCTCACTGCGCCCGCTGGCCCGGGCGCTCGGGCACAGCACCCGGGTGCTCACCCACCACTTCGCGGACAAGGACGATCTCCTCACGGCCGTCCTCGCGCGGCTGGACGAGCTCCAGCACGCCCAGCTGCGCGCCACCGAGGGCTGGAGCGACCTCTCGCGCGGCATCGGTGGGCTCGTACGGGACTCCTGGCGGCGCCAGCTGGAGCCCGAACACATCGGTGCGACCCGCCTCCTCCACGAGATCGAGGGGCTGGCGGCGGCCGGCCGGCTAGGCGGCCGGGTCCCGAAGTTCCTTGCGGACCGCGCCGAATTCGTCGCCGGTGCCTTTCGCGCCCGCGGTCTCGCCCCCGGCCCGGCACGGGTCCGCGCCACGTTTTTGAACAGCGCCTATGCGGGCCTGCGGACCGACTTCCTGGTCACCGGCGACCGCGCGCGCACGGAGGCGGCGCTGGCGGACCTGTGCGCGCTGGCCGACTCGTGGACCGCGCCGACACCTTCTTGAGCCTCACGGTGCGCCTGCGGGACAGCGCACGATGCGGCACCTCACGGCGTGGGCACGGCCTCCCGCAGCCCGGCGACGGGATACCGGCCGCCGACGCCCCACGCCTGGTGCATCGCCTCGGCGAACGCCCCCGCCAGCAGCCGCTCGCCCCGCTCCGAGGGATGCGTCCCGTCGTAGGTGGCGCGCTCGATGTCCCACCCGTCCGGCTCGCAGGCCAGCAGCAACGGCGAGCCGGGGGCGGAGAGATCGGCCACGGCCTTGGCCAGCAGCTCGTTGAAGCGCACGCACTCCGCCCCGAACGCGCTGTCCGTCGCGGCCCGCACATTGGGTATCACCGGCATCAGCACCGCCCGGAGGTGCGGCGCGGCCGCGCGGGCCTGTGCCACGAAGTGCCGGACGTTCTTCGCGGTCTGCACGGCGTTCGTGTAGAAGCCGAGGTCTATCAGGCCGAGCGAGACCAGCAGGGTGTCGGCCTCGTACCGGCGCACCGCGTCGCCGATCACCGGTGCCATGTGCAGCCAGCCCTCGCCCCAGCCGGCGAGGTGGCACCGGGCCTCCTCGGGGAAGCCGGGGTCGGCGTAGGCGGACGAGGCGGCGGTGCCGGTGGCGGGGTCATAGAGCGCACGGCGCGGGCCGACGATGCGGTACGGGCCGCCGGATGTCGCGTTCAGGTGCTGCCACATCCGGTAGCGCCACGTGAAATCGCCGGTGCTTCCTATCGTCATCGAGTCACCGACGAACATGATCCTCATCCGGTCATGATGGCCGAGAACCCCTACTGCCCGGTACGTGACGCTGGCCACGCCCCGCCCGCCGGGCGCCGTGAAGCCCGCGGCCGGCCCCGTGCCGCCGCCCGGGATGGCACTCTGTGCCCATGCGTTCGCTTCTGTGCGCGGCCGGTGCCGCGGGAATCCTGTGGTCGGCGTCCATGGTGCCCGCCGCCGCCGACGAGCCCGACGGCTTCAGCATCAGCGACCCCCGGATCACCGAGTCCAGCGGTCTGGCCGCCAGCCGTGCGCACCCCGGGATCTACTGGACCCACAACGACAGCGACGACGGCCCCTACGTCTACGCCGTCGACTCCCGGTCGGGCCGTACGGTCGCCCGGATCACCCTGCGCGGTATCGGCGCGCCCCGTGACGTCGAGGCGATCTCGCTCGGCCCGGACGGCAACCTCTACCTCGGCGACATCGGCGACAACCTCGGCGGCAAGTGGGACCACGTCTGGATCTACCGCTTCCCGGAACCCAAGACCCTGCGCGATGCCACCGTCACCGCCACCCAGTTCACCGTGAAGTACGCGGACGGCCCGCGTGACGCGGAGGCGCTGATGGTCCACCCCAAGACGGGCCGGGTCTACATCGCCAGCAAGAAGCAGGACGGCGGCGGCGCGCTCTACGAGGGCCCGCAGCGGCTGGCCGCCGGCGCCACCAACACCTTCCGCAAGGTCGCACCGGTCGATCTGTGGGTGACCGACGGCGCGTTCTCCCCGGACGGCACCCGGCTGGTGCTGCGCAGCTACTTCGGCGCCCGGATCTTCCGCTGGCAGGACGGCCGCCCCAAGGACCTCGGCAGCGTGGGCGTACCGATCCAGCAGCAGGGCGAATCGGTCACCTTCACCCCCGACGGCCGCACCCTGATGTACGGCTCCGAGGGCACGGACAGCGAGGTCAAGCCGGTCGGCCTGAGCAACGACCAACTGCCGGACACCACGAAGAACGACCCGGAGAACGGCGACCCCGCGGACAACAACCATGCGGGCAAGGGCACTTCACACACCGACGACCTGGACCCGTCCTTCATCAAGGGCGCCATGGTCCTCGCGGCGGCCACGGCTCTGGTGGTGGGCCTTCGCAGACTGCTGCGCCGGGGACCGAAGCGATGACCGGTAGCCGCGGTCCGCTACCGGTGCCGGCCCCAGCGCCTCGCGGTCTACGGGGTGCTGCCTAGGAAGCGGTGTCCCAGGCCAGTTTTGCCGTCGTGGTGTTCGGCTCGAACCTCAGCAGACGGAGTTGCCGGCCGATTTCTCGTCGCCGTTCCCGCCCTGTGCCCGGGCGGTGCCGCCTGCCGTCACCGAGAGGCCGGACGTGCACGCCACGACCAGCATCGCGGCGGTAATGCACCTCTTCACCTGCATGTTCTCTCCGTAAGGGTGGCTGAGGAAAGTGAATCTGACGCATCGTCATGTTAGGGGAAAGGGAACGTACAGAGTGAGCGTTTTCAGCGTTGACGCTCCAGGGTGAGGACGGCGGCGGAGATTGACGACAGGCGGTTGGGGCTGCAGCGAGCCCTGCGGAAGATCCGCCAGGGCCTTCAGTTGCGCCACGCTTCGTTCGACTGGCGCTCGCGCAGCCGACAGAGCTCGGTTGATCGTCCGCTGGGTCGGGTTGAGGTCCTGGTGCGGGAGCCGTCTGATCGACGTGGTCACCCAGGAGCCGGCGCCGATGTAGACGCGGTCAGCGAGGACGGGAACGCCTTGGCGTTCGCAGATCCGGATGATGCGGTGGGTGCGGGCCGCGGTCAGATCGTGGGTGCGGCCCGGCAGCCCTGCATCAGACCGCCCTCCTGGTGTCCGCGCTGCTGATCACCCGTCTGTGATCGGGGGCTTTGATGAGGAAGTCCCCGCAAGGTGCGCGGGCTCCGTGAGGTCATGCGCTTCCTGTCCGGGCGAGAGGGGTCGAAGAAGTTCCTGACGTCGCCCCAACAGCAGACTTGGCATCACTCGGTGCTGCCCGCCCCGCCTCCCGAACACAGCCCGATTTCCTTGACGAAGCGCATAGAGGCACCCCCGCGGGGCCGCTCGGACGGTGCCCGTCAGGCGGGGGTGGCGCTTCTGGCGTACATCAACTTCCCGGTGCCGTAGGCCAGATGGGCCGTGCCGTCCTTGCCGAACTCGAGGGACGGCCAGCCGTCGCCGGTGGCAACCGGCTGGCTGGTCCACTCGCTGGTGAGTGTGCTGCGCCTGGCGAGGACGACCTGACCGTTGTCGAGGTAGGCGACGAAGAGGTTCTGGTGGGGGTTGCCGGCCGCCGACGGGTGTCGGGGGCCGTTGGTGACGTTGCCCCCCGCGACCACCTCGATCCTCGGAGGCTCACCCGACAGTTCGTTGACCCAGGCGTGGACGGTGCGGGACTTGCGGTCGGCGTAGGCGATGAGCGCTGGGCCAAGGAGCCCGCTGGCCATGGACACGCTTTCGGCGGCGACGAAGTCCTTGTCGATGACCTGGCTGTCGAAGTCCGGCGGCCGGGTGTCCGTCACATCGCTGGGCAGTTCCCGTGCCAGCTTCAGCGGCTCCCTGATGGCGGGCGCGCCGGTGTCGAAGCCCTGGAAGTAGGCGACGGTGAGCCCGGCGCTGCTGTCGAAGGCCAGCGAGACGCCGCTCCTGGTGTCGCTCGGTCCGTCGACGCCGCTGATCTGCCACGACCCGCCGATCTTCCTCGCCACGCGCAGGGCATCTCCCTGGGACGCGTCGCGGAACGCGACTGTCGGGGCGTCGGCGAACGGCGGGTTGTGCAGATTCGGCTCGATCTGCATCGAGACGTCCACGACGCCCCCACGGCGATCCCGCCCTCGGTTGGGATCTCCTCGAACGACCAGATGCCGTTTCCCCTGGTGGCGAAGATCCCGTGGTCGGTGCTGCGGTCTCGGTAGGCCAGCCGCGGAACGCCCTGCGAGTCGAACCCCAAGCTTATCCGCACGGTGTCCGGTGCTGCGGTGCCGCCGGTGTTCTCCCGCGACCATTGACCGTTCTGCCGACGGGCCACCATCACGGCGGGGTTGACCTCCGAGCCGGACAGGTAGGCGATGGCGGGATCGCCATTGCCGTCCACGGTCAGGAAGGACTGGCCGAGGACGATACCGGAGTCGTCGACGGTCTCAAAAGTGAACTGGGTGGCTTGGGTGGTCATGACGAAGGTCCCCTTTTCCGTGTGGGAGGGCTTCGGGTTCGACGCCTCGGAGGGGCGCGGGTCTGTCATGCCTCTTCTCAGGTTAGGACGCCCGTCGGCGGCCCGCAGACCCATCACCGCCCGATGCTGGCGGCCGAGGAGTCCACTGCACGGGGCGTTCGCCAGGCGATGAAGGCTGGTGGAGGAGCTCAAGCGCCGTGTTGCAAACCCGCTCCTGGCCTCAAGGAAAATGAAACCGACGGGGTCCACACCTGTCCGCTGTGCCAGCACGCTCTGATGGGCGAGGGCACATTCGAGGTTTCCGCCCGACGAATCGAGTGAGCCCATGAGCGACGACGTCCTCTCTGTCATTCCGACCGACCCACACTGGCAGCCCGAGCAGGCCGCGGCTGACCGTACTGCGTCGATCGTGGAGGACCTGGCCCCCGGACTCCCCGACGGCGTCGACGTCGAGATTGACGTCACCTGGCACGACACACTCACCGTCGTCGACTGTGGTCAGAATCTGCAGAAGATCGGTTGTCCCCACTGCGGCGCGTCGATCGACACCGAGTGGTGGGGCGACCTACTCGAAGCCCACTGCGACGACGGCTTCGCAACCCTCGCCGTGGTGGTCCCCTGCTGCGGCACCGCGACCTCGCTGGACGCACTGGAGACTACGACTGGCCCTGTGGCTTTGCTCGATTCGAGATCGCCATCTGGAACCCCGAGCGCGCCTGGTTCAGCGACGAGGAACTGACCGCCGTCGGGGACGCACTCGGATATCCAGTGCAGCAAAACAGGGCCCACATCTGACACACCTCAGCCCGCGATGAACCCGACATCACGAGTTCAAATTCAGTAGGCAGGTCAAAAGGTCCTGATATGTACCTTATGGCGCTGAACAGTTCACTAAGTGGCTGTTGTCGTTCCGATCTTGAGGGGTGTGCGTCGAACGGGAGTCTCGATCGGGTGATCGCCGCTGGCCGTCGGCATGAAGGCAGGGCCTCTTGGTAGCTCGGGGTTGCGAAGCCAACCGAGATCCAGGAGACCCTGTTGCCGCAGTTGTACGCGTTCGCGCCAGTTCAGTTCAACTCGACTGCACTGTCGTGTGATTGTGTCGCTCACCGGTTCGGGAATGCGGCCGATCACCCGGAGCGTGTTCGGCGGTATCCGTCGGACATGACGGACGCGGAGTGGGAGACGGTCCGGCCGCTGCTGCCGATGCCGGCCTGGCTGCGCGGCCGGGGTGGGCAGCCGGAGGCGTATTGCCACCGCGCGATGCTGGACGCGATCCGCTACCTCGTCGACAACGGCATCAAGTGGCGTGCGATGCCCGGGGACTTCCCACCATGGGACCGGGTATATGCGTTCTTCCGCCGCTGGCGCGACCACGGCCTGGTCAAGGAGTTCCACGACCGGCTGCGCGGACAGGTCCGCGAGAAACTGGGCCGCGACGCGGCACCGACGGCCGGTGTGATCGACTCGCAGTCGGTCAAGGCGGACGCATTCGGCGGATCGGACAGCCGCGGCTTCGACGGCGGCAAACTCGTCAACGGCCGCAAGCGGCACGTCGTGGTCGACACGCTCGGCCTGCTGCTGGGCGTGATGGTCACCGCCGCGGACACCGGCGACCGCACCGCCGCCCACGTGCTGCTCGGGCAGGTCGCCGACGTGCACCACCGGCTGGAGCTGGTCTGGGCCGACGGTGGCTACACCGGCAGCCTCGTCGAGCACTGCCTGGTCGCGTTCGCGCTGGTCCTGGCAATCGTGAAACGCAGCGATGACATGCGCGGCTTCGTAGTGTTGCCCAAGCGGTGGATCGTCGAGCGGTTCTTCGCCACCTGATGCGCACCCGCCGTCTGGTGCGCGACTTCGAACGCCGCACCGCCAGTGCCAGGCGATGGTCTACTGGTCGATGACCCTGCTCATGACGCGTCGCCTTGCCCGGCCGGGCCCTGGGCGAGGGTGAACTGTCCCGGCTGTCGCTCGGCCAGCCAGCCCCGCGCGACCAGGCGTTTCGCCTTCGACCGCAGTGCCTCCACCTTGGCCGGCACCGCGTCCAGGCCGAACACCACGGCGAACTCCTGGCAGGTCAGCGGCCCTTGATGGAGCCGGTGTCGTCTCGCGAGGGCCTCGAGGATGCGCTGATAGTCCACCGACAGCACCGACCAGGCCAGCCCCTCACGCCACACCGGCACCTGCGACTTCGGTCTCGCCGCCTGCCTGGGCGCCGGGGGCGCGTCCGTGTCCCGCGGGCCGGAGGCGGTCTCCTCATCAGCGATGTTGCCGCCGTCCGGAGCCAGGACCGTGCCCACTCGCCTGCGGGCGATCGCCCACTCCTCCCACTCCCGCTCGGCCGCAGCCAGCTCCGCCTGGATGCGGTCGGCTTCCTCACGCAACCCGTCGACTCGACGGCGAGCGGCCAGCTCATGCCGTTCCAGCAGTCCGACGACCGACGGCATCCGCAACCTCCCGGAAAGCGACGACACGACATGCCACCACTTCCACCGAGTCACCCACGCTATGCCTGACCAGCGAAAACGCTGCCCTCACATTCGGAACGACAACAGCCACTAAGGATTCTGGGTGCCTGACGCGTTGCCAACCATTCTCATCGGCGGCCTGGGCGTAGTTGCCGGATGGCCAATGCGAACGGCTCGCAGGGAGCGCGACTGAGCAAGCTCCCTGCACCCTCGGCTCTGACGCCGACGCGTTCGATGAGCTCGTTCGTCTCGTTGCGGGACAGGGCGGCGAGCGGGCCGGTCATGTTGCCGGTGGCCACGACGGCCCCGCCCGCGAGCGGCCCGTCCCTGGCGGCCGCTGTGCCCGGCTCACTCTGACAATTCCGGACTCCGCCCACTGCTTGGCGTCAGCGCGCCCACGCCCTCCACTGAGAGATCGCCTCTTATTGTGCATCGGCCGCGGACGGTCGCAACTGGTTGCGATCCGTCCGCGGCGCCTTCAGCACACGAGTGGGTGCCGTGCTCCCGGGTTCGGCCGTGACGTTCCGCCGAATCACGCAGTCGGCGAGTGGCGAGTTCCCCGGTGTCCGAGTCCTGAGGCTCTGTCACTGGGCCTCCGGTCAGCGGAACCAGAAGGTGCCTACGCCCAGGTTGCAGTGATACCGGACTTGCCACACATTGGAAACGAAGGTTCCATCACTCAGGTCATGGAGACGTGAGCCGACGCAGAGGACCGCAACATGACCCAACCCATCCCTCGGATCAGAGGCGTCCATGCCGTCAACGATCTCCCCGTCGAAATCCCCCACCGTCATCCTGTCACTTCACTCATAGTTGATGGTGAGGACTTCACGCCGGGCGGAAAGGCTCATTTTGTGTTCACGACAGGGGGAAGGACCTTGGCGCAGGGGACGGCGGACGTGAAACAGAACGGATTGGTCAATTTTACTGCAACAGTAAGGCCCACACTTGAATGTGAGAGTTCGGTGTCCGCAGCGGGAAAGGATCTTAGTTCCGGCAAGAGTACCGATCATGTGTCCGCCGAAGTAGTGTGCCCCGACGGCTCCGGCAACCAGTGAGCGTTTTCAGCACGGCCACGGATCGGGTTTCGCTGGTGGTGTGCGAAATGCACGGGGCTCCCGTGCCGTTGGGGGAGGTGTTCGAAGTCTCAACCCACAGGCACAGGAGCCGCGTTGGTTCCGTATTCTGCCGCACTCGACCTGCCTCACGCCCTGGTCGAGTGGGTCACGATGCTCATCGTCACCCGCGAGGGTGACCGCCGCTGCAAGCTCCCGCCGCATCAGAGTGCGCTGGTCGGCCTGGTGTACCTGCGCCGGCACGACACCCTCGCCCAGATCGCCGCCGGGTTCGGCATCTCGGTGGGCACCGCCCACGCCTACACAGCCGCCGTCGTTTCGTCAATCTGCTCGCCGACCGCGCACCCGGCCTGCTCCGTGCCCTGCGCGAAGCGGACCCCGACTACGTCCTGCTGGACGGCACCCTCGCGGAGTGCGACCGGGTCGGCGACAGCCGGGCCGACTACTCCCACAAGCACCGCCGACACGGGGTGAACGTGCAGCTGGTGACCGATCCAGACGGCCGACTTCTGTGAATCTCACCCGCACTGCCCGGCCGCGCCCACGATCTGACGGCAGCGCGCAACCACCGGATCATCCGGATCTGCGAACGCCAAGGCGTCCCAGTCCTCGCTGACCGGGCCTACATGGGAGCCGGCGCGTGGGTGACGACACCCCTCAGACGCCCGCCGGGCCGCGAGCTCACACCGACCCAGCAAACCGTCAACCGTGCACTGTCCGCGGCCCGGGCCCCGGTTGAGCGCGGCGTCGCACGACTGAAGTCCTGGCGCATCTTCCGCCGATCCCGGTGCAGCCCGAATCGAATGACGTCAATCGCCGCCGCTGTCCTCACGCTGGAGCGGCAACGCTGAAAGAGCTCAGTGAGTGAGGGGGTGTCAAAGCGGGTTGGTGGTGGCGCTTCGGTGAACTCCTTCGGTCCGCCGGATCCCGTTCATCTCTTGCGGTCCTTCCGCGACCGGATCCTGTGATGCCGCTTCTGCATAGGGGTCGTGCGGGAACTTCGGATGTCTCCCGTGTCAGGGAAATTATTTTTCCGCAGGGAGGTGTGGGTGCCGGACGGAAGGGGGCGGTCGCCTTCGTGGCGGGGGGGGGAGGGATCTGGTCATCGTCGGGGCGGGTCCGGCGGTGAGGGGAAAAACGTGGCGCCTGCGCGGGAGTGGGTTTGCCACAAAGAACGGAGTACCGGGCGAGCGCAACCGGACAAAAATGTGATGTCCGCTAATGGGATGTCGTGAGGCGCAATCGGGTCCATGAGGTCCGGTCCGCCCGGAACCCGTGGCACAGTGAGTGCGGTCCGGAATTCAGGGAATTCCGCAGTTCTGAACCCACGTCGTCCCCGAAGAATTCGGAGTAGATCAATGGTCCGCAAGCGTGCGTTAGCACTCGCCGGCTCGGCCCTCGCCCTCGTGCTCGGCGCCGTCGGCTTCACCGCTCCGGCGCAGGCGGCCCCGAGCTGTCCGGCGGGGAGTCTGTGTACCTACAGCGGGTCCGGGCTGTCGGGCGCCGTCACGGTGATTCCCGCGTCGGACATGGAGAAGGCGGGGACCAACGGTGTGAAGCTGCCGGCGTCGGCCCGGTCGTTCGCCAACGGGACGCACTTCACCCTGCGGTACGGCCCCGCGCGGAAGGTGACCTGCGTCCGCTTCCCGTGCTACCAGTACGTCACCCTCGGGAAGATCGCCCCCGGTGCCCAGCTGCCGTCCCTCCCGTACCCCGGTGACGCCGTCACGGTGGGGCAGGACCTCGGCGACTGAGGGGCCATCACCCGGGTCACCCGGCCGGGGGAGGGCGGGGCGTCAGCCGTTTCTGCCCGTGCCCTACGCTGCGGCGCCCGGGGACTCCCCGGCCAGCCGCAGCTCGTAGTGGAGGGTCCGTTCCTTCTTGAGGCGGTGGGCCAGGGGTACCAGCAGCCCGTGGAGCAGCGGGTACTTCCGGGTCAGTGAGCGCTCCGCGCGCCGGTACTCGCGGGTCTGCGGATCCAGCAGCCGCACCCGCGCCCTGACGGCGGGTCCGGTGGGCCGCCCCCGCCAGGTGGACGCACAGATCTCCACCTCCGGGAAGTTCCGCATCCGCTTGGCCTTCCAGGCGCTGCCGTACGTCCGCAGATAGGCGTGATCGCCGTCGACGGCGATATTGACCGGTGTGCCGACGCCGTTGCCGTCGCGCTTGTACGTGGTCAGCAAGATCGTTGCTTGCCGCTCGAAGGGCGCGAGGCCGGGCACCGGGGGATTCGTCATGGCACCCATCCAGGCATATCCGCCCGTTCGGCCACAATGCGGTGCGTCCGTTCGGGGGAGTCCGAGGCCGGCGACCCGCTCGGTGGCGGCGCGAGCCCCGAAGGCCCGACACCGGGCCCCATGACCCAACGGCACAGGCCCCGGCGGAGATCCGCCGGGGCCTGTGCCGCGGTGTGCGGACGGGAGGGACCCGCCGCGCTACAGCTTGCCGATCACGTGGTCGACGCAGGCCGTCAGGGCCTCGACGTCCGCCGGGTCGATCGCCGGGAACATGGCGATCCGCAGCTGGTTGCGGCCGAGCTTGCGGTAGGGCTCGGTGTCGACGATGCCGTTGGCACGCAGGGCCTTGGCGACGGCGGCGGCGTCGATGCCCTCGTCGAAGTCGATGGTGCCGATGACCTGCGAGCGCTTGGCCGGGTCCGTGACGAACGGGGTGGCGTACTTGGAGTCCTCGGCCCAGCCGTAGAGGGTGCGCGAGGAGGTGGCGGTGCGGCGCACCGCCCAGTCCAGACCGCCCTGGCCGTTCATCCACTCCAGCTGCTCGTTGAGCAGGAAGAGGGTGGACAGTGCCGGGGTGTTGTACGTCTGGTTCTTCAGGGAGTTGTCGATCGCCGTGGGCAGCGAGAAGAACTCCGGGATGTGGCGGCCCGAGGCGTGGATGGCGCGGGCGCGCTCCAGGGCGGCGGGGGAGAAGGCCGCCAGCCACAGACCGCCGTCGGAGGCGAAGGACTTCTGCGGGGCGAAGTAGTAGACGTCGGTCTCGGTGATGTCCACGGGCAGACCGCCGGCGCCGGAGGTGGCGTCGACCAGGATCAGGGCGCCCTCGTCCGCGCCCGCGACCCGCTTGAGGGGGGCCGCGACGCCGGTCGAGGTCTCGTTGTGGGTGAAGCCGTAGACGTCGACACCCGCCTCGGCCTGCGGCTCCGGGTGGCTGCCCGGGTCGGCGGAGAGGACGGTGGGCTCCTCCAGCCACGGGGCCAGCTTGGCGGCCTTGGCGAACTTCGAGGAGAACTCACCGAAGGACAGGTGCTGGGACTTGCGCTCGATCAGGCCGTGGGTCGCGATGTCCCAGAACGCGGTGGAGCCGCCGTTGCCGAGGATGACCTCGTAACCCTCGGGGAGCTGGAAGAGGTCGCGTACGCCGTCGCGCACCGAGCCGACCAGGTTCTTGACCGGGGCCTGGCGGTGGGAGGTGCCGAGAAGGGAGCTACCGGTCGCGGCCAGGGCGCCGAGCGCCTCCGTTCGCACCTTGGAAGGGCCCGCGCCGAAGCGTCCGTCGGCGGGCTTGATGTCAGCGGGAATCTGGATATCAGCCACGGACGAAGCCTAATCCGTCGTGCTGCGGGGTTCTGCGGCGCGTCCAGCGGGTGAGATGCCGGCCGCTCGTACGGTGGACGGCCGCGGCGGCGCCTCACGGCGGCGGATCGTCGGCGGCGTAGACGGCGGTGAGCGCCGCCGCCGCCTCGGCCATCACCCGGCGGGCCTCGGGC
This sequence comes from Streptomyces sp. NBC_01454, assembly GCF_036227565.1. Classification (NCBI taxonomy): domain Bacteria; kingdom Bacillati; phylum Actinomycetota; class Actinomycetes; order Kitasatosporales; family Streptomycetaceae; genus Streptomyces; species Streptomyces sp. NBC_01454. The sequence continues at coordinate 3,282,950 of NZ_CP109460.1, read as the reverse complement.
GGGCCGAGAACCTCCAGGGAGTCGCCGAACTGCAGCAGCTGACGGACGGCCCGGATGACCGGGTAGGTCAGCTCGATCACCGCCCAGCCGGACTCGGCGTCGGCGTCGGCCACGTCCCCGGCAGCCGCTCCCTTCCCGCCGTCCGCACTGTCTCCGCCGTCCCCGTCGCCCCCGTCGTCCCCGCCGCCCCCCGTCCCCCCGCCCTCACCCGTACGGGGCAGCCCGGTCAGGGCCCCGCCGAGGATCCGTACCGCCAGGTCCAGCCGGTCCCGGCGGATCCGTGCGGTCACCCGGACGCCCGCGGGCCGGTCCTCCACCTGGCGCCGCAGCTGCTGCCAGACCTCGGCCAGCTCCACGCCCGCGCGGCGCCGTACCGGGGCGTCGGTCAGGGTCGCGGACGCCACCCGGTCGGCCCGGAAGAGCTGCGGGGCGCCGCGCCGGTCCGCGACGAGGTACCAGGTGCCGGCCTTGGCGACCAGCCCGTACGGGTCGACGGTGTAGGTCCGCCATTGGGTCTCGCCGCTGTGGCGGTAGCGGAGGCGCAGCCGCAGGTCGCTGAAGACGGCGGACTGCAGCTCGGCCAGGTCGGCCGAGGGGCGGGGGCCGCCCAGCCAGCGGTCCGGGTCGACCAGGATGCGGCGGCCGGTCAGTTCCGCGGCGGGGCGGTGCGGGGCGGGCAGCGCCGCCATCACCTTGCGCAGCGCCGAGCCGAGCGCCTCGTCCAGGCCGAGGGCGGTGTGGGCGCCCTCCGCGGCCAGGATGAACAGGGCGCGGGCCTCGTCGGCGGTCATGCCGGTGACGTCCGTACGGAAGCCGGGCAGCAGCGCGATCCCGCCGTGCCGGCCGCGCTCGGCGTAGACCGGCACCCCGGCCGCCGACAGCGATTCGACGTCGCGGTAGACGGTGCGCCGGGAGACCTCCAGCCGCTCGGCGAGCTCGCCGGCCGGCACCCGGCCGCGGGTCTGCAGCAGCAGGAGGATCGAGAGCAGACGGTCCGATTTCATCCGGGCCTTTATATATGACGGTGGGTGTCAAGTTATCGCGCCAGAGTGCGGGGCATGACGCACGACGACCTGGCACAACTGCCCGCCCCCGCACCCGCCCCGGCACCCACCCCCGCACCCACCCCCGGCGCTCCCTCCACCCCTGACGCCGCCGCCCTCGCCGCTCTCGGGCGAGGTGTCCGCGGCCCCGTTCTCGTCCCCGGGGACGAGGGGTACGACGCCGAGCGGTCCGGGTTCCAGCTGGCGTACCGGCACCGGCCGGCCGTGATCGTCGGGGCGGAGTCCGCCGGGGATGTCGTCGCCGCGGTCCGCTTCGCCCGCGACCACGGGCTGCCGATCGCCGTCCAGGCCACCGGGCACGGCCTGTCGGCGGCCACCGACGGCGGGCTGTTGATCAGCACCCGGCGGATGGCCGGGGTGACGGTCGACCCGGCCGCCCGCACCGTGCGGGTGGCGGCGGGCGCCGTCTGGGGGCAGGTCGTCGCGGCGGCGGCGCCCCACGGGCTGGCACCGCTCAACGGTTCCTCCCCGGGCGTCGGCGTCATCTCGTACACCCTCGGGGGCGGCGTCGGGGTGCTGGCCCGCACCTACGGGTACGCCGCCGACCTGGTGCGGTCGGTCGACCTCGTCACCGCTGACGGCCGCCTGCGGCACCTGACCGCGGAGCGCGATCCCGAGCTGTTCGGGGCGCTGCTGGGCGGTGGGCACGGCTTCGGGGTGGTGACGGCGATGGAGTGCGCGCTGGTGCCGGTGGCCCAGGTGTACGGCGGGCAGCTGGTGTTCGGCGGCGAGCAGCTCGACGAGGTCCTGGCGACGTACCTGGACTGGACCGCGACCGTTCCGGACGAGCTGACCTCCTCCCTCGCGCTGCTCGTCCACCCCGACCTCCCGCAGCTGCCCGAGGCGCTGCGCGGCCGCCATCTCGCGCACGTCCGGATCGCCTTCACGGGCGGCGCCGCCGACGGCGAGCGGCTGGTGGCGCCGCTGCGGGCGGTCGGGCCGCGGGTGCGCGACGACCTGCGCGAGATGCCGTACGCCGAGTCGCACACCATCCACCGCGACCCGAGCGACCCGCACGCCTACGACGGCGACAACGCGCTGCTGAGCGGGCTGGACCCGGCGGCGCTGCGGCGGGTGGCGGCACTGACCGGGCCGGCGGCCCCGGCCATGTGCGTGGTCCAGCTGAACCATCTGGGCGGGGCGATGGCGAGGACGGACGGGGCTGCCGGGGCCGTCGGGCACCGGGACGCCCGGTTCGCGCTGCGGCTGCTGTCGCCGCTGGGCGGGGCCGGCGACGAGGGCGGCGGCCCGTCCCTGGCGGCCGTCCGGGCGCTGCACGCCGAGGCGCTGGCGGCCGTCGCACCCTGGCGGCTCGGCCGCAGCGTGAACTTCCTCTTCGGCGGGCACGGGGCGCGGCCGGACGCCGCCGAGGTGGCGCGCAGTGTGCACGACGCGGGGGAGCACCGGCGCCTGGCCGCGCTCAAGGCTGTCCACGACCCGGAGAACGTCTTCCGCTTCCATCCGGGGGGACTCGGCGACGGGGCCGCGGACCGGGGCCAGTAGGGGACGGAGCGCCGGCCCCCGTCCGGAAATAGCCTCGCCGTCCGCAATTACCGGCCCCGCCGACGGGCCATGACCCCGCCGCAGTGGGCAGGCTGGGGACATGGCTGAGCGCACGGAGACGGAGCAGCGGAATCTGGCGGAGGAGTTGGCGGCCGCGGTGCGGGGGGAGGTCTCGTTCGCCGCGGCCGACCGGGCACTGATGACGATGGACGCGTCGAACTACCGGCGGGTGCCGATGGCGGTCGTCGCGCCCCGGGACGCCGAGGACGTCGCGGCGGCGCTGCGGGTGTGCCGGGAGCATGCGGTGCCGGTGGTGCCGCGCGGCGGCGGGACCAGCATCGCCGGGCAGGCGACCGGGGTGGGCGTGGTGCTGGACTTCACCCGGCACCTGAACCGCATCGTGTCGCTGGACCCCGCGGCCCGCACCGCCGTCGTCCAGCCCGGCGTCATCCTGGACGACCTGCGGGCGGCGGCCGGCGCCCACCGGCTGACCTTCGGCCCCGACCCCTCCACCCACAGCCGCTGCACCCTCGGCGGCATGATCGGCAACAACTCCTGCGGCTCGCACTCGGTGGCCTGGGGCACCACCGCCGACAGCGTCCGCGAGCTGGCGCTGCTGACGTACGGCGGCGAGCAGGTACGGGCCGGCCGCGGCACGGACCGCACCGGCGCGCCCACCGGCCTCCCGCCGCGGCTGCGGGACGGCGTGAAGGCGCTGGTGGACGCGGAGTTGGCGCTGCTGCGCACCGGCTACCCCGACCTCCCCCGCCGGATCTCCGGCTACGCCCTGGACGCCCTGCTCCCGGAGGCCGGCACCGACCTCGCCCGCGCCCTCACCGGCAGCGAGGGCACCCTCGGGGTGCTGACCGAGGCGACCGTGCGGCTCGTGGAGACCCCCGCCGCCCGGGCCCTGGCCGTCCTCGGCTACCCCGACGAGAGCGCCGCCGCCGAGGCCGCGCACACCCTCCTCCCGCACCGCCCGATGACCGTCGAGGGCATGGCCGCCGACCTGGTGGGCGACGCGGCCGGGCTGCCCAAGGGCGGTGCCTGGCTGTTCGTGGAGATGGGCGGCGCGAGCCCCGGTGAGGCGGCGGCCCGCGCCGAGGCGCTGTGCCGGGCGGCCGCGGACGGCACCACCGCGCACACCCTCGTCACCGACCCGGCCGGCCAGCGCGCCCTCTGGCGGATCCGTGAGGACGCCTCCGGCACCGCCACCCGGCTGTCGGACGGCAGTGAGGCCTGGCCCGGCTGGGAGGACTGCGCCGTCCCCCCGGCCCGACTCGGCCCGTATCTGCGGGACTTCCGCGCCCTGCTGACCCAGCACGGCCTGCGCGGCACCCCCTACGGCCACTTCGGCGACGGCTGCATCCACATCCGTATCGACTTCGACCTGCTGACCGCCCCCGGCATCCGCCGCTTCCGGGAGTTCTCCTACGACCTGGGCGAGCTGGTCGTCGCGCACGGCGGCTCGCTCTCCGGCGAACACGGCGACGGCCAGGCCCGCGCCGAACTCCTCCCGAAGATGTACGGCCCCGAACTCGTCGGCGTCTTCGAGCGGTTCAAGTCGCTGTGGGACCCGGCCGCCGGGCTCAACCCCGGCATGCTGGTCCGTCCCGCCCGGCTCGACGAGAACCTCCGCTTCGCGTCGCTGCCCAGGCGCCCGGTCCCGGTCGAGTTCGGCTACCCGCACGACCACGGCGACTTCTCGGCGGCCGTCCGCCGCTGCGTGGGCGTCGCCAAATGCCGCAACACCACGACGGGTCCGGGCTCGGCGGACGTCATGTGCCCGTCCTTCCGCGCCACCGGCGAGGAGCGGCACTCCACCCGGGGCCGGGCTCGGCTGCTGCACGAGATGCTCTCCGGGGAAGTGATCACGGACGGCTGGCAGTCGCCGGAGGTGCGCGACGCCCTCGACCTCTGCCTCTCCTGCAAGGGCTGCCGCAGCGACTGCCCCGTGGGCGTCGACATGGCCACCTACAAGGCGGAGTTCCTCCACCACCACTACGAGGGCCGGCTGCGGCCCGCCGCCCACTACTCCATGGGCCGCCTCCCCCAGTGGCTGCACGTCGCCGCCCCCCTGGCCCCCGCCCTCAACGCGCTGGCCCGTACACCGCTGGCCGCCCTCGGCAAACGCCTCGGCGGGATCGCCCCCGAGCGCCCGATCCCCGCACTGGCCACCGAGACCTTCACCCGCTGGTGGTGGCACCGGCGCCGGACCACCAAAGCCCCCGACGCCGCCGGCCGTACCGTCGTCCTCTGGCCCGACACCTTCACCAACCACCTCTCCCCTCAGGTCGGCCACGCCGCCGTCCGCGTCCTGGAAGCCGCCGGCCTGCGTCCCCTCCTCCCCCCGACCGCGCCCCCGCGCACCGGCGCCGCCGGCCTCCTCCCGCGCCGCCACCGCCCCCTGTGCTGCGGCCTGACCTACGTCTCCACCGGCCAGCTCGACCGGGCCCGCGCCGTCATGCGCCGCACGGTGGACGTGCTCGGCCCCCTCCTGCGGGACGGCCGCCCCCTGGTCGTCCTCGAACCCAGCTGCGCCGCCGCCCTCCGCACGGACCTGCCCGAACTCCTCCCCGACGACCCCCGGGCGGCCCGCCTGGCCCGCTCCGTACGGACCTTCGCCCAGGCCCTGGAGGAGCTGGCCCCCGACTGGCGGCCCCCGCGCCTCGACCGCCCCGTCGCCGGCCAGACCCACTGCCACCAGCACGCGGTCCTGGGCGACGCCGCCGACCGCCGGCTGCGCGAACGCGCCGGCCTCACGGGCCCGTTGGCCGGCGGCTGCTGTGGCCTGGCCGGCAACTTCGGCTTCGAGCGAGGCCACTACGACGTCTCGGTGGCCTGCGCCGAGGACCAACTCCTGCCCGCCGTACGCGAGGCCACCCCCGACACGGAAATCCTCGCCGACGGCTTCTCCTGCCGCACCCAGCTGGACCAGCTGGGCGACCGCCCGGGGCGGCATCTGGCGGAGGTGCTGGCGGAGGCGTTGGGGGAGGACGGCTCAGCCGGAGCGGGAGGGCCGGAGGGGAAGCCGGGCGTGCGGCGGGGGTAGGGCGGGTTCGAACGGGTCCTAACTGCCGATCTGGAGCATGACGCCGTCCCGCTCGATGGCGGCGTTCGGCTTCAGGTTGAATGTGATCGACCGGAAGGGCTGGGGTCTGCTGATGCGAATGCTGCCGTTGGAATCAGCAGGTGTGGTGTCCGTGGCGTTCTTCGCGACGCCCAGGACCACGTTGTTGTTCTCGATGGTGAAACCTTGGTCGCCGCTGAGTTTGGTGGCGACGGTATCGACGGGAAGCGTCAGGATGGAGCCGAGCGATCCCAGGTAGAAGACGGCGTCGTGTACCTCGGCGCCGAAGTCGACGGTGAACTCGGGGTTCGCGGGCTTGCTTGCGAGTTCTATGGCGTCGGACGTGGGCAGCGAGGGGTCGAATGACGATGTTCCGAACCCGGTGTACTCCTCGTGGAGATCTGCTTCGCCCAGGGGCCCGGTGACCGTCACCGTTCTGCCGTCCATGGCTCCGGTGGCTTTTTGATCACTATCGCGGGACGTCCAGTCGACGAACTTTTCTACCCTGCCGATCTGGAGCATGACGCCGTCCCGCTCGATGGCGGCGTTCGGTTTCAGGTTGAATGTGATCGACCGGAAGGGCTGGGGCCTGCTGATGCGAATGCTGCCGTTGGAATCAGCAGGTGTGGTGTCCGTGGCGTTCTTCGCGACGCCCAGGACCACGTTGTTGTTCTCGATGGTGAAACCTTGGTCGCCGCTGAGTTTGGTGGCGACGGTATCGACGGGAAGCGTCAGGATGGAGCCGAGCGATCCCAGGTAGAAGACGGCGTCGTGTACCTCGGCGCCGAAGTCGACGGTGAACTCGGGGTTCGCGGGCTTGCTTGCGAGTTCTATGGCGTCGGACGTGGGTAGCGAGGGGTCGAATGACGATGTTCCGAATCCGGTGTATTCCTCGTGGAGATCTGCTTCGCCCAGGGGCCCGGTGACCGTCACCGTTCTGCCGTCCATGGCTCCGGTGGCTTTTTGATCACTATCGCGGGACGTCCAGTCGACGAACGCGTGTTGTTCGGTTGTCATTGCCTCAGCCCTCCTGACGCTCTGACCATCTGAACGGAAAAGGCTCACCGCGGGGGTCCCATTACTTACGGCCCCCGGCCCCGGCCCCCGGCCCCCGGCCCCACCAGGGCACCTGTCTCCTCGCCCACGGCCGCACCCCACTGCGCTCGGCCTTCCAGGGGAGAGCAGTTGGGCCTCACAGCCGGACGATGTCCTGCCGTTGGACGCCTTTCTTCCAGAGTAGCGAGATATGCAATTCACGCCTCTCAGGGCCGTACCCGGGCCGGCATCGGCAGCGGATGCACCCTGCTCGCCGAGGGGGGAGGCCGGAGTGGCGGTATTCGAGCAGCTCCCAGCCCGTGGACTCGACCGGCTCACCGAACGCGAGCGCTCAGTACTGGGCCTCATGGCCGAGGGACTGTCCAACCAGGCCATCGGCAGCCGCCTCTTCCTCAGCGAAAGCACCGTCAGCAAAGACACCACCTCCCTGTTCGGCAAGCTCGGCATCACCGACGACGGCAACAGCAACCGCCGCGTCCGCGCCGTGCTCACTTACCTGAACAAGCCGTAGCTTGATCCGGGCGGGGCGCGTGCCGCGGGCAGGCGGTCCCGATTCCCTAAGGGACGCCCTCGTCCGGCGTCAGGGGCGCCCCGAACCCCGTCGACTGATCGGCTCGGCGCGGACCAGGTGTTCCCGGCGCACCGTCGGCGAGGGACAGAAAGAGGACCGGCCTGGCCGACCATTCCACCCACGACCCGGCGCAATCGAGGGCAAGGCCGCAAGGCTCGCTTCGCTGGAGCGCGGCCATGGCCCCCACCTGCCCTGGGCCGCCCAACACTCCCAGCACCCGCTGCCGTTCCCCCTCGGGGAGACCAGCAGCCACCTTCCTTGCATCCCCACCCATCAACCGCACCGCACATACAGGGCTGTGCGTGGCGAGAGCCGTCCAGGAGGCCAGACGATCCGCCTGCGCGGAGCGATACGCGAACCGCTCGCACCAGAAGCCGGGCGTGAGGAGCGTCGATGCCGCCTCCCGCGTCATGCCGCCTCCCGGATGCGAGGGGCCCCAACGGGGTTCGCGCTGTGGGCCCGGTCGGCCGGATGCGCCGAGAGCGCGTAGGCGCACCCTTCCGCATCAACTGCCCTGACGACGACGAGGATTCCGGCAGCGAGGCCGTCCCGGGCCCACCGGTATCCGGCCGCATCCTCCAGCCACGCGTGCACCACTCCGGCATACGGGGCGCCTAACTGCTGCGCCACGTGCTCCGCCCGCACCCGGACCCAGCTCAGGGCATGGCCCGGCGAGTACGACGTCCAGCCACCGAGGTCGATCGAGGAACCGTCCGGATGCCGTGCGAGGCCTCCGCCCGGTAGGCCACGAGCCTCGGAGTCGTCACGGCAGGTACCGCGCTGGTGTCAGGCAGGGGGCCGAGGCGTCGCCGACGGCCAACTCGACCCACACGGTCTTTCCGGTGGCGCCCCGGTCGACGCCCCAGCCACTTGCCAAGGCGTCCACCAGCACTAATCCACGCCCACATTCCTTGTCCTCCTCGGCTTCGTTCCGTACGGGCAGTTCGTCGCTCGCGTCCCACACCTCCAGCCGGAGCCGGCCGCCCGCCCACGCGAACCGGACACCGACGTCCGGTGCGTCGGACGCCTGCGCCTGCACGGCGTTGGTGACCAGCTCGGACAGCAACAGCTCGGCGGTGTTGGCCAGTTCTCCACGGATCTGCCAGGCCTGAAGCTGGTGCCAGAGAGCCCGACGGGCGTGGCCGGGGCACCGTCTGTCGACGGGGAAGCGGTGGGCGGCAGCGGGCGGCGGATCGGTGGTGAGTCGTGTTGCTACTGGTCGGGCGCGTGTGGACATGGCTATCCCCTTGCTGCGCATGACGGAGCGTCAAGATCACTTGTGTGTGACGAGCTTTGAACGCTCAGTGATGTTACGCATAGAGTGCACTCGCCCACAATGAGAACGCAATGATTGCGAACTGCTTCAGCGTGTTCGAACTGGGTTGAGTTGAGCCGTGGTGGTCGCCAGACTCGCGGTATCGCCGAGCCATCGAAGGGACCGCACGTGGCGGACAAGCGACAACATCCCCCAACCGTGAGACTCCGGCGGTTGGCCGCGGAGCTGCGCCGGCTACGTGCGGCTGCGGGGATGACCCGTGAGGAGGTCACGGAGAAGAAGGGGATCAACGCGGCGACGCTCTATCGCATCGAGAAGGCGCGCGCCCGACCGCAGAAGCGGACGCTGGTCGCCTTGCTCGACGTGTACGAGGCGACCGACGTGCAGCGGGCCGACCTCCTGGCCATCCAGACGGGCTCCAACGATCAGGGTTGGCTGCGTCCGTACCACTCGGAACTGCCCGAGGAATACACGGCCTACATCGGGTTCGAAGCGGAAGCGCGCACGGTGCGCAACTATGAGTCGCTGTTTCTCCCCGGTCTCGCCCAGACCGAGAACTACGCCCGCGCAGTCATCAGGGGCGTGTGGGCAGCGGCCAGCCACAAAGAGGTGGAGCAGCGAGTCCAGGCGCGCATGGAGCGCCAGGCGTTGCTCGGCAAGGAACACCCGCTACAGCTCTGGGCGATTGTCGATGAGGCGGCTCTACGACGGGTGGTCGGTGGGAGCAAGGTGATGCAGGAGCAGGCGCGTCACCTGCTCAGGCTCATGGAGGAACCGAACGTCACGTTCCAGGTGATCCCCTTCGACAAGGGGGCGCATGCAGGTATGCCCGGCAGCTTCGTGCACATGGACTTCCCGGATCCTGCGGACCCGGAGCTGGTCTACGTAGACACCCCGGCGGGTGATCTGTTCCTGGAGTCTGAGGCGGAGATGCGCCGCTACAAGTCGATGTTCGAGCACCTGCAAGCCGTGGCCTTGGGGCCGAACGACAGTGCTGCCCTGCTGGCTAAGGTTGCGGCAGCGAGAGACTAAGAAGAGGTGTTGGGAATGGGCTACGACCTCTCCGGCATAGCGTGGCGGAAGAGCAGTTACAGCAGTGCGAACGGTCAGTGCGTGGAAGTCGCTGATGGTCTGCCGGGCATCGTTCCCGTACGGGACAGCAAGCACCCCGCCGGCCCCAGCCTGGCCTTCGGCGCAAGGGCGTGGACCTCGTTCCTGGCGAAGCTGAAGGCGGACCACCCCACGGCCTTTTGAGGCTGCGGGCGTGAGGCTGGTAGTAAGCAAGAAAGTGCCCCCTGGTCAAGCATTTGGCCCAGGGGGCACTTGCCGTCACAGGCAGCCTCAGCGCAAGCCCTCAAGCGCCTTCAAGATGAGCGTTCGCGCCTCCGCGCCGAACACGGCCATGCCCTGAAGCTGCTCGAACGCCTTCACGTAGAGGGCGACTTCGGAGGGCTGGGTGATTTTCACCTCTGCCGATAGCAGCTCGACCGAGACCAACCGGGCATCGTATACGTGAAACGTCTCGTGCGGCAGCTGCACCCGCTGGCTCGTCGTCTTCGGGATGATTCCGAGGGATACGGACGGCAGGGCATCGATCGTCAGCAGGTGGCCCAGCTGACGAGTCATCGCCTCCTTGCCTCCGAACTGGTGGTACAGCACAGCTTCTTCGATGATCAGAACAGACTCATGCCCTGGCTCACGGGTGATGCGGGTCCGCTCGACTCGCGCCCGCGCGGCCTCCGCACTGTCGTCGAAGGGAAGTTCCTCGGATTCGGCGATTGTGCGCAGCACTGCGGCCGCATAGCCCTCGGTCTGCAGCAGGCCTGGCATGAGGGTGGAGGAGTAGATGCGGAACAGCTGGGTCTCGTGGAATAACGAACCCAAGCTTTCCTGTAGGGGCTTCAGCCCGTCGCGCATCTGATGGTGCCACTCGGTGTATGTCGACCCGGAGTTCGGTGACTGCGAAATTTCGTTCCCCTTCTGCATCCAGTAATCCGGTTACGACTCACTCGTGGGCTGCGGATACCAACGCCGCGAAGTGCCCGAAGGGGTAGGAGTGATGAAGCGCGGCATCGCGGAACTGGGCGTACCGCATCACTTCCGCCGGCTCCGTGATCAATTCGACATGGAGAAGGGTGTCTGCCTCGTCGAAATGCAAGAGGGCGATGAATCGCGAGTCGAAGATCCAGAAGTCCTCGGTGGGTAGTTGGAGCCGCTCGGCGTCGGCGCGCCACAGGTTGCGCATGTCCTCTCCTGTGGCTGAGTTCCGCTTAGCGTTGTCGAGTAGATACAGCTGACCGGTCGTCGGAGGATTGTCGACGATACGGACCCGGCCGACGCACTTACCGGCCGCCGTCTGCGCACGCATGTTCCGGCACCAGTCGTCATCGGGGTCCCATGCCACTGTGCCCGTCTCGATGAACTCGCGGTAGGTCGCGTCCTCACGGTCGGAGGCATAGCCGCGGCGACTCTCCAGGCGCCATGCTGAGTGCTCGAAAGTCTTGAAAAGCTCATTGAACTCGTTCAGATTGATAGTAGTGGACACTTGGTGGCCTCCTTGACTTCAGTTCAGCACTGAATGGGCGCTTTGAATTGCACGGAATCAGTGTGCGCTGAGGGCTCGCCGGGCCCCATTTATGACGTTCTGCGCCTTGGGGCCGTAGACCGCAGATTCCTGCAGCGTGTTCCAGACCTTCATGTATGTGGTGACGCTCTGCGCGTCGTCCAGCCAAAGCTCCGCGTGCCAGTCCTCAACGATCGCGACCCGCTCATCCAGTACCCAAAAGCCATTGGCCGGCGGAATCTTCAGCGGCGCACTGAAGGGCACAATGCCCAATTCAACCGTGTCGAGACCGATGAGACCCGCAAGGCGGTCGAGCTGAGCGGCAAGCACGGAAGGCGGGCAAACCAGAGCATGCAGGACTGCCTCCCACATGATGATCCGGTACTTCTTCCCCGCCTTGTACAGACCTTCTTGCCTTTGCAGGCGTGCTCGGACCGCGTCCTCGGTGTCGCGGGGCGACTCGTGCAAGCTCGCATAGCGCGTGAAGATGTGACGTGCGTAGTCAGCTGTCTGAAGTTGCCCCACGATCATGGCGCCTTGCCATGCGTGGAAGACGGAAGTCCGCACGTGCTCCGCATTGTGGGTGTCCTGTACGGCTCGGTGCCCCGAGGCGAGCTGTCGACGCCACGAGCGAACCTGGGATTCGAGGGCGGCCACCCGGGAGATCAATTCTCCTGCCGTTTCCGGTTGGCGGGTGGCCTCTGCCCAGGCTCGCAGGTCACCGGCGGTGGCAGTCTGCCGGCCGTTTTCCAGTTTGCTGATCTTGGAGTGTGGCCAGCGCAGCCGTTCGGCAAGTTGGGCTCCGGTGAGCCGACCTTCAGGGCAGGAGTGTCGCAGCTCCCTGAGTCGGTCGCCCAGGGCTTCTCGCGCCTGCTGGAAGTCAGTACTCACCGGGCCATTGTCACCGTTGCGCCGCGGCTGTCGCCTCCGCGAACTTCTGGTACGGGACGGCGTAATGCCAGGCGGCGTCGCGTGCCTGGGCGTAGCGGTTGACGGCGACCGGTTCGGTGATCAGCTCGACGTCGATCAGGTTGTCCGAGTCGTCGAAGTTGAGCAGAGCGACGAACCGGGAGTCGAAGATCCAGAAGTCCTCTTCCGGCAAATGGAGTTGCTCGGCATCGGCGCGCGAGAGGTTGCGAATGTCTTCGCCCACGGCGCTGTTCCGCTTCGCGTTGTCGAGCAGGTAGAGCTGTCCGGCAGTCGGAGGGTTGTCGACGATGCGGACTCGCTCGAAGCGCTTACCGAGCGCGGACTGCTCCCGACGCTTGACGCACCACTCCGAGTCGACGCCTTCCCACTTCACGGGCTCGCCCCGGTTGAACTGCGCGTAGGTTTCGGTGCCTTCGTCGCTCGCATAGCGGCGCCGAGTCTCCAGCCGCCACGCCGTGTGCTTGAAGGAGGTGAAGAGCCGGCCGAATTCGTCCAGGTCGATGATGCGTGGCACGCGAGTGGTCTCCTTCGGGCCGAAGTCAACCAGCAACTCACAGGGTAAGACGATCGCCGTCTCGCCCTCGGACAGGTGCTGGAGCTGGGTGATGTCGCGGCGGTCGGTGAGTGGCGGACCGTGCACGATGATCTCACCCGTGTCCAGGTCCTCATGGACGGAAGGGCATCCGTCGGTGCCGCTTCCGGTGCCGTTGAAGCGCAGTCGCCTCATGATTACGTCCCTTCGTTTGGACTGACTCACTCAGCATTCAAGGGCGCGAAGCGCGGCGGTACAGGGTCCGCCCACCTAGGTGAGAAGAGTAGAGAAAGTCCTGTCGCGGCACGAGAAACTTCGAGAAACTTTCCTCGCGATGCCCACCTGCGGGTCCCTAACGTCCCGTCCATGACCACACCGGACAAGCAGCGTCGGGCCGACCCCACCGAAGGGGCTGAGTCCTCGCGCGATGCCCTGGCCTCTGGCGGGACCGCCTCCCTGTCGCCCCAAGGCGACGATGCGTCATCTGACCTGCGGTTCGTGGCGCTGGGGCGAGTCCAGGCAGAGCATCGCTGCCCCACATGCCAAGACCTGGAGCGCGGCCGGAAGCAAGCCGCGGCGGCCCGGGATCTCAGCAGAGTGACCGACTTCCACGTCCTCATCGCGCGCCATCGTGCGCGGCACGGGGCGGAGTCGTGAGCGGGAGCGGGCGGCTGTGAAAGCTCCCGCCCCGGCCGTCATTCCCTGGCAGGACACGGCCGGAGCGGGTGGGCCCTTAAGGGGGCCTCGTACGGGCACGGCGACGCGCGGACCGACCGTGCGCCGAGTCAGCACCCGAGGAGATGACCATGCGATTCCGCCTCGACCCGGTCAAGTACGGCGGCGATGAGGACGACGACCAGGGCGGTAGCCCCAACGGAGGTTGCGGTGACGGGCAGGGCTGTGGCCGTCAGTAGGCCGTGAATCCGGGCGGCCCTCGGCCTCCACCGCGGCGGGGGCCGACCGTTCGGACCAGTGCCGGTGGGGCTTCGCGTGAAGGAGAGAGATGGCCGGACCTCATCACCACGCCTACGTCTGGCTCGGCAGCGGCGATGTCCTCGTCAAGCCGGGGGATGCGCAGCGGCGTCCGGGCCACCCGGAGTTTCGCACTGCCCAGGTGATGCCGCTGGAGTGCGCGGACTGGCTGCTGAAGACGGCCGGGCGGATCGAGGCGACGTTCGAGGAGCCGAAGGAGGGGGCCGAGTGGTATGCGGCGCAACTCCAGGGATACGCCGGGCTTTTCGACGGGGCGGGGATGCCGGACCCGTCGTACGACGAGACCGTGCGTGCGCTGGCTGCCGGGGAGGACCGGGTCGGGGGGTGGTGGGTGAGCGGGGGGCGGTTTCTCTCGGTCAATCTGATTGCGTGCAGTCCGCACCGGGTGCGTCGGGACTACGCCTGCCCGCTGCGGTAGATCGGCAGGGTGCGGCCCACCGGCATTCTGAACTCGCCGCCCCACGACGGCGGTCCGCCGTCCGCCGTCCGCCGTCATGTCGTGTCGGCGGGCCGTCCCATCACCTCGTGGGCCAGCGTGATCAGGTCCCGGATGCGCGGGTGGCCCGGGCCGTCGCGCCAGGCGAGGACGACCGGGACGGGCGGGGCGTCGGTCAGCGGGACGTAGGACATGGCGGGGTGCGGGTGCATCTCGGCGGTGGCGGAGGTGGTGACGCCCACGGCGCGGCCGCCGGTGATGGCGGCGAGCCAGTCGTCGGTGTTGCCGATGGTGATCGACGAGGCGGGGCGGGCACCGGCGGGCCACAGGTCGAGCGTCGTCGTGCCGGAGACGGTGTTGAGGGCGATGGTGCGGTCGGCCAGGTCCGTGAGGGAGAGGGTGGCGCGGTCGGCGAGCGGATCGTCGGCGGGGAGGCCGGCGACGCGGGGTTCGGTGGTGAGCTGCTCGGTGATCAGGCCGGGTGCGCGGACCTCGCCGCGCAGCAGGGCGGCGTCCACGTCACCGCGGGCCAAGCCGGCCGTGCGGTCGTCGATGCGCAGGAGTTCCAGCGGGGTGCGGGGGTGCTCCTCGTGCCAGCGGCGCAGCAGCGCGGTGGTGTCGGTCCCGGCGGCCGACCAGGCGTGGCCCAGACGCAGCGGCCAGTCGGCGTGGTGGGCGGTGACCAGCGCCCGGTCGAAGGCGGTGACCGCGATCCGGGCCCGGTCGCGGAACGTCTCGCCGTCCGGGGTGAGCGCGAGATGGTGCGTGGAGCGGTCGACGAGGCGGATCCCGAGCTCCTGCTCCAGCTGGCGCAGGGTGCGGGAGACGGCGGGCTGGGTCAGATGCAGCCGCTCGGCGGCGCGGGTGATGCTCAGGGTGTCGGCGATGGCGAGAAAGCAGCGGAAATGACGCAGCTCGATGCTCATGCGTGCGGAGCATAACAACAGGGAAAGTGGCATTTCACGGACCGGAGGGCGGGCCGTAGCGTGGTGGCGTGAACGCTTCGTCCGAGAGCCCCGATGGCCGTGTGCCCGCCACTGACGCCCCTGCCACTCCTGCCACTCCTGCCCCCACCGTGCCCGTCGTCGGCGAGGGCATTCCGTACCCCGTGCCGGCCTCGCCCGAGGTGCTGACGGCGGAGGCGCAGGCCGGGACCGCCGGTGCGGCGGGTGCGCGGGGGCGGATCACATCGGTGGCGCTGGTCATCGGCGGGATCGTCTCGCTGCAGTTCGGCTCGTCGGTGGCGGTGCTGCTCTTCCCGCGGGCCGGCGCGCTGGGCGTGGTCACGCTGCGGCTGGTGGTCGCCGCGCTGGTGCTGCTGGTCGTCTGCCGCCCGAAGGTGCGCGGTTACACCCGGGGCGACTGGGCGACGGTGCTGGCCTTCGGCGTCGCCCTGGCCGGGATGAACTCGCTGTTCTACCAGGCGATCGACCGCATTCCGCTGGGCGCCGCGGTCACCCTGGAGTTCCTCGGGCCGCTGATTCTGTCGGTGGCCACCTCCCGCCGGATGCTGAGCCTGTTGTGGGCGGCGCTGGCACTGGGCGGTGTGGTGCTGCTGGGGCGTGAGGGACTCGACGGGCTGAACCTCGCCGGGGCGGCGTTCGCGCTGGCGGCCGGCGGGCTGTGGGCCGCGTACATCCTGCTCTCCGCCCGTACCGGACAGCGCTTCCCGCAGGCCGACGGGCTGGCGCTGGCGATGACCGTCGCGGCGCTGCTGAGTCTGCCGCTCGGTGTCGCCAGTGCGGGGACGGCGCTGCTGGACCCGGTCACCCTGGGGCTGGGCGCCGCGGTCGCCATGATGTCGTCGGTGCTGCCGTACACCCTGGAGCTGCTGGCCCTGCGCAAGCTCCCGGCCTCCGGCTTCGCGGTCATGATGAGCCTGGAGCCGGCCGCGGCGGCCACCGCCGGATTCCTCGTGCTGCACCAGGCGCTGGGCTGGGCCGAGGTGCTGGCGATCGGGCTGGTCGTGGTGGCGAGCGTGGGGGCGGTACGGAGCGCGACGGCGGGCGCGCACTGACCCGGTGACCGCCTGACCCTCTGGCCCTTTGACCCTCTGCCCCTCTGACCGGGTACGGAACTTGGCGAGGAGCGTGGGTACTTGCTCGTGTGCCTCCGGAGAGACATGCATCCAGGGGCGCCCGTGCTCCCCGGCGCCCTGCGCTCCGCCACGGCTCGCATCTATGACTGGCTCGACGACATCATCTCGACGACACCGTCTCGACGACACGGCGAAGAAGTCAGGCCCCTTCCCTTCCGCACGGCGTCCGTGCGGAAGGGAATGAAAGGGCCGAAGCCCCTATGCTGGGAAGGGCGAAGGGGATATTCCCTTCTTCGCAGCAAGTGGGCTCCGTGCCCCGTGGGGCGGGGTGGCGGGCGGGCAACTCTGAAGTGCGGTGTGGCACTTGCCGCGTTACGCTGGAGTGTTTGAGATGAGCGCCTATTTGATCAATCATCTGCGGCTACCCGGCGGCATTCCGACGGAAGAGGGCCTGTCGTATCTGGAGCAGGTGGAAAGCACTGTCACCGCGCACGGCGGAAAGTGGCCGGCGCAGGGCGAACCGCAGGTGGTGGAGGGCGCATGGCCGGGGCTGGTGGTGCTGATCGAATTCCCCGGGATGGCCGAGGCGCAAGCCTGGTACGAGTCGCCCGAATACCGCAAGATCTTGCCGCTCCGCGCGAACAATGCCCTCAGTGATCTGATCCTGGTGGACGGTGTCGGCCCCGGCTTCACCGTGGCCGGCGTCGCGCGGCAGATACGGGAAGCCGCCGGGGCGGCCTCCGGTGTCAGGGGCTGATCGGGGATGACCACACCGCGGGATCTGTTGATCGTGGCGATGGACGCGGCCCCCGTGCGCGCCGTGGAGCGCGGCGATCTGGCGCTCGCGCTGGCCGCGGCCGAGGCGATCGACCTGCTGGAGGCCCGGGCCATCGGGCTGGACGGGGAGCGCATCGTGCCCGGCTACCGGCCGGCGATCACCGACCGTCTGCTGGACGAGGCGGCGTCCTCGGTGGTCCAGCAGATGCCGTACGAGCCGGTCGCCGAGTGGCTGTGGCGCAGGGGCCGCGGGCTGGCCGACACGTATCTGGCCGCGCTGGAGGCGGACGGGCAGCTGACCCGGCAGCGTCACCGTCGCTGGCTGCTGCTGCGGACCGATGAGGTGGTGCTGGTCGATACGCCCGCCCGTCGCGAGGCGGCGTACCGCTGGACCTCCGGCGAACCCGTCCTCGTCGCCCTGGCCGCGGCCGCCGGCATCAGCGAGGAGCGGCCCGACGACGCACCGGAAGTGACCGATGACGCGGTGACCACGGTGATCACGGCTGTTGAGGACGCGATACAGGAGCTGGCGGCCGAACGGCAGCGGCGCGACCGACGGCGCGACGACGCGGCCGTGGACAACGTGCGGCGGGGTTACTGACCGCTGCGGGTGGGGGGCTCCTCGTCGCGCATGAGCGGTGCCGTGGACTGCCGGCGTGCGGATCTGACGACGTGGCGTGCGGCCCCCTGCGGAATGCCCAACCGGTCCGACAGACAGGAACTGTCGTGGCCGCGCTGCGCCAGAATCCAGGCAGCGTGGACGAGCGGGTCGTACACCATGCCGTTCAGGGTCATCTTTCGCCGCTGTTGCTCGTCCGGAACGACCAGCAAGTAGGTCACGGGAGAGGAATCAGCGTCCCATTGCAGCCGCAGGGTCGGCACGGGAGCCGCTTCCGCCACGGGGTGGGTCACGGGAATTCCTCCTGCATTGAGGCGGAGAACGGCGAGTTGATGTTGCAGTGCGGCGTATCGGGCGAAGAACACAGCAGCCTCCTGGCCGTCCGGTCACGCGAGAGCAGTGCGCCGGGGCGGTGGCCCCGGTGCTGGTCACACGTCGGTGAGCGACGCAATCAAAAGAAGGGAAAGGGTGGGATGAAGAAATTCGTCGGGGTCGCGTGGAGGCTGTGGCGGCACTCGAAACGCTAAGGCATCCGGCGGAGGATTCAAAGCGCACGGCCCGGCTCGTAATGAATTCACCAGCAAGGGCGAGGGAATCTGAAGAGCGGCTGAATTCCTGAAGCATTCCTGAAGATTCTGAAGATTCCTGAAGCGTTCCTGACGATCCTTGAAGGCCTGAGCCCCTATCCGTGGGGGGCTTTTGGGGAGGGGGCGGGCCTTTTGCGGGGGAGGCGGGGGCGCCGCTTTTCGTGGCGGTGCGGGCGGGACGGAGGGGCGGGGGCGGCCCGCGGTGCCCCCCGGCCCGGAGCGGCAGCCGGGGCTCCCGGTCGCAGGTCGGTCAGGCCGTCGCCCGGAGCGCCCTCGCCATCCGCATCACCGACCAGAAAATCATGCAGGCGTGCTTGATTGTTTCCGGCCGCGCTGCCACGCTCGGAGCGCACCCGCACCACACCGCACCGCACCCGCACGGCCGCAGCAGCGGCCGTCGCCGCATGTCACCATGCCCCGCTGCCACGGCAGTTGGGACGACGAGGGGAGTGTCGCGTGTCCGATCCCGGCGCCGTACTGGCGGATCTCAGGGCGGAGAGCGAGGAGTTGGACGCGCTGGTCGCCGAGCTGCCCGCCGAGCGCTGGGCGGCCCCGACGCCCGCCGAGGGGTGGACCATCACCCACCAGATCGCGCATCTGGCCTGGACCGACCGGCAGGCGCTGCTCTCGGCCACCGATCCGGAGGGCTTCGCGCGCGCCGCACAGGAGGCCTTCGCCGCGCCGCTGACCTTCGTCGACGAGGCCGCCGAGGCCGGGGCCCGCACGCCGCCGGCGCAGCTGCTCGACGACTGGCGGGCCGGCCGCGCGCGGCTGCTGACGGCGCTCGCCGAGCGGCCGGCGGGCGAGAAGCTGCCCTGGTACGGGCCGCCGATGAGCGTGGCGTCGATGGCCACCGCACGGCTGATGGAGACCTGGGCGCACGGCCAGGACGTCGCTGACGCGCTGGGTGTCACCCGGGAGCCCACCGCGCGGCTGCGGCACATCGCCCGGATCGGGGTGCGCACCCGGGACTTCGCGTATGCCACGCATCAACTCACCCCGCCTGATGAGGAGTTCCGGGTCGAGCTGCGGGCGCCGGACGGCGGCGTGTGGGAGTACGGACCGGCGGACGCGGCGCAGCGGGTGACCGGCGAGGCGCGGGAGTTCTGTCTGCTGGTGACCCAGCGGGCGCACCGCCGCGATCTGCCCTCCCTGCGGGCCGAGGGCGCCGACGCGGAACGGTGGCTGGGGATCGCGCAGGCCTTCGCCGGCCCGCCGGGCAAGGGACGCGCGCCGTCGGGGAACGGCACCACGGCATGAGCGACGCCCCCGCGGCCGGCGCCGGACCCGTGCGCCCCATAGGAGCGGACCCCGCCCTGCTCCGGATCGGCAACGCCTCCGGGTTCTACGGCGACCGCTTCGACGCGCTGCGCGAGATGCTCACCGGCGGCCCCCTGGACGTGCTGACCGGCGACTATCTCGCCGAGCTGACCATGCTGATCCTCGGCCGCGACCGGCTGAAGGACCCCACGCGCGGCTACGCCAGGACTTTTCTGCGGCAGCTGGAGGACGGGCTCGGGCTGGCCGTCGAGCGCGGGGTGCGGATCGTCACCAACGCGGGCGGACTGAATCCGGCCGGACTGGCCGACGCCGTACGGGAGGTGGCCGACAAGGCCGGGGTGCCCGTCCGGGTCGCGCATGTGGAGGGCGACGATCTGCTGGCCCGCGGGGGGTGGGGCGAGGGGGTGCTGACCGCCAACGCCTACCTGGGCGGCGGTGGGATCGCCGCGTGCCTGCGGGCCGGCGCCGATGTGGTGGTGACCGGGCGGGTCACCGATGCCGCGCTGGTCAGCGGCGCGGCACAGGCGCACTTCGGCTGGCGGCCGGAGCAGTGGGACCAGCTGGCCGGGGCGGTGGTCGCCGGGCATGTGCTGGAGTGCGGCACCCAGGCCACCGGCGGCAACTACTCCTTCTTCGGGGCCCATGACGTGCGGCGGCCCGGCTTCCCGCTCGCCGAGATCGCCGCCGACGGCAGCTCGGTGATCACCAAGCACCCCGGCACCGGCGGCGCGGTCACCCTCGGCACGGTCACCGCCCAGCTGCTCTACGAGACGTCCGGCGCCCGCTACGCCGGGCCGGACGTGACGGCGCGGCTGGACACCGTGCGGCTGACGGAGGAGGGGCCGGACCGGGTCCGGATCGGGCCGGTGCGCGGCGAGGCACCGCCGCCGACCCTCAAGGCCGGGCTGACCCGCCTCGGCGGCTGGCGCAACGAGGTCACCTTCGTGCTGACCGGGCTGGACGTCCCGGCCAAGGCCGCGCTGGTCCGCCGGCAGATGGAGGCGGCCCTCGACGCCGCGGAGCGCCGCCCGGCCGAGGCGCGCTGGACACTGGCCCGCACCGACCACGACGACGCGGACGTCCAGGAGGAGGCCAGCGCGCTGCTGCGGCTGGTGGTGCGGGACGCCGACCAGGACGCGGTGGGGCGGGCGGTCAGCGGCGCCGCCGTCGAACTGGCGCTGGCCAGCTACCCCGGCTTCCACGTCACCGCACCGCCCGGCAAGGGCACCCCGTACGGGGTCTTCGAGGCGGTGGCGGTGGACGCGGCCGAGGTGGCCCACCTGGCAGTCCTCCCGGACGGGACCGAAGTCCACTGCCAACCATCCGGTGACACAAGGCAGTGGGAGCGGCTGCCCGACCCGGAGCTGCCCGCGCCGCTGCCCGCCACGGACACCCGGCGGGCGCCGCTCGGCCTGGTCGCCGGTGCCCGCAGCGGGGACAAGGGCGGCTCGGCGAACATCGGGGTGTGGGCCCGCACCGAGCAGGGCTGGCGCTGGCTGGCCCATGAACTGACCGTCGAACGGCTGCGGCAGCTGCTGCCGGAGACCGCCGGCCTGCCGGTCGACCGGCACGTACTGCCGCATCTGCGCGCGCTCAACTTCGTCGTCGAGGGACTGCTCGGCGAGGGCGTCGCCGCCCAGGCCCGGTTCGATCCGCAGGCCAAGGCCGTGGGGGAGTGGCTGCGCGCGCGGCACATGGACATACCGGAGGTGTTGTTTTGACCGTGCTCGCAACCGGGCTCGACACGACGGGCGCCGAGTACACCGAGCGCCGGGCGGCGATGCTCGCGAAGCTGACGGACGTCGGGGCCGCGCACGCCGAGGCGACCGCGGGCGGCGGGGAGAAGTACGTCGCCCGGCACCGGGGGCGCGGCAAACTGCTCGCCCGTGAGCGCATCGAGCTGCTGCTCGACCCCGACACCCCGTTCCTGGAGCTGTCACCGCTCGCGGCCTGGGGCAGCGAATACCCCGTCGGCGCCTCGGTGGTCACCGGCATCGGCACCGTCGAGGGCGTGGAGTGCCTGATCACCGCCAACGACCCGACGGTGCGCGGCGGCGCCAGCAACCCCTGGTCGCTGAAGAAGGCGCTGCGGGCCAACGAGATCGCCTTCGCCAACCGGCTGCCGCTGATCTCGCTCGTCGAGTCCGGCGGCGCCGATCTGCCCAGCCAGAAGGAGATCTTCATCCCGGGCGGGGCGCTGTTCCGCGACCTCACCCGGCTGTCGGCGGCCGGCATCCCGACCGTCGCCGTGGTCTTCGGCAACTCCACCGCCGGCGGCGCCTACGTCCCCGGCATGTCCGACCACGTCATCATGGTCAAGGAACGCGCCAAGGTGTTCCTGGGCGGGCCGCCGCTGGTGAAGATGGCGACCGGCGAGGAGAGCGACGACGAGTCGCTGGGCGGCGCCGAGATGCACGCCCGCACCTCCGGCCTCGCGGACTACTTCGCGCTGGACGAGCCGGACGCGCTGCGCCAGGCCCGCCGGGTGGTCGCCCGCCTCAACTGGCGCAAGGCGCACCCGGATCCGGTCCCGGCCGCCCCGCCGGTGTACGACGAGGAGGAGCTGCTCGGGATCGTCCCCGGCGACCTCAAGGCGCCGTTCGACCCCCGCGAGGTCATCGCCCGGATCGTGGACGGCTCGGACTTCGACGAGTTCAAGCCGCTCTACGGGCCGAGCCTGGCCACCGGCTGGGCGCAGTTGCACGGCTATCCAGTCGGCATCCTCGCCAACGCCCAGGGCGTGCTCTTCAGCGCGGAGTCGCAGAAGGCCGCCCAGTTCATCCAGCTGGCCAACCAGCGCGACATCCCGCTGCTGTTCCTCCACAACACCACCGGCTACATGGTCGGAAAGGAGTACGAGCAGGGCGGCATCATCAAACACGGCGCGATGATGATCAACGCGGTGTCGAATTCGAAGGTCCCGCACCTGTCCGTGCTCATGGGCGCCTCCTACGGGGCCGGCCACTACGGCATGTGCGGCCGCGCCTACGACCCCCGCTTCCTGTTCGCCTGGCCGAGCGCCAAGTCCGCCGTCATGGGGCCGCAGCAACTGGCCGGCGTGCTCTCCCTCGTCGCCCGCGCCTCGGCCGCGGCCAAGGGGCAGCCGTACGACGAGGAGGCGGACGCCGGGCTGCGCGCCATGGTCGAGCAGCAGATCGAGTCGGAGTCGCTGCCGATGTTCCTGTCCGGGCGGCTCTACGACGACGGGGTCATCGACCCGCGCGACACCCGAACCGTCCTCGGCCTGTGCCTGTCCGCCCTCCACACCGCCCCGGTCGAGGGCGCGCGGGGCGGCTTCGGCGTCTTCCGGATGTGAGGCAGAAGTGATCCGTTCCGTCCTTGTCGCCAACCGCGGCGAAATAGCCCGGCGCGTCTTCCGCACCTGCCGTGAGCTGGGCATCTCCACCGTCGCCGTGTACTCGGACGCGGATGCCGGCGCACGCTTCGTCCAGGAGGCCGACACCGCCGTACGGCTCCCGGGCGAGGCCCCCGCCGACACCTATCTGCGCGGCGATCTGATCGTGGCGGCCGCGCGGGCCGCCGGCGCCGATGCCGTCCACCCCGGCTACGGCTTCCTCTCCGAGAACGCCGGCTTCGCCGCGGCGGTGGCCGGCGCCGGCCTGGCCTGGATCGGCCCGCCGCCCGCCGCCATCGAGGCCATGGCCTCCAAGACCCGGGCCAAGGAGCTGATGGCGGCCGCCGGGGTGCCGCTGCTGGCACCCGTCGACCCCGGCGCGGCCACCGCGGCCGACCTGCCGCTGCTGGTGAAGGCGGCGTCCGGCGGCGGTGGCCGCGGAATGCGCCTGGTCACCGAACTCGCCGCCCTCGACGAGGAGTTGACGGCAGCCAAGGCCGAGGCGGCGGCCGCCTTCGGGGACGGTGAGGTGTTCGTCGAGCCGTACGTCGTGGGCGGACGCCATGTCGAGGTGCAGATCCTCGCCGACGCACACGGCACCGTCTGGACGCTCGGCACCCGCGACTGCTCCCTCCAGCGCCGCCACCAGAAGGTCATCGAGGAGGCCCCGGCCCCCGCGCTGCCCGACGCGCTGCGGGAGACCCTGCACCGGGCCGCGGACCGGGCCGCGCGCGCCATCGACTACCGGGGCGCGGGCACCGTGGAGTTCCTGGTCTCCGCGGACGGCCGGGCGTACTTCCTGGAGATGAACACCCGCCTCCAGGTCGAGCACCCGGTCACCGAGGCGGTCCACGGACTCGACCTGGTCGCCCTCCAGCTGCGGGTCGCCGAGGGCCGGCCCCTGGAGGGCGAGCCGCCCCGGCCGCACGGACACGCCGTGGAGGCGCGGCTGTACGCCGAGGACCCCGCCGCCGGCTGGCAGCCGCAGACCGGCACCCTGCACCGGCTGGCCCTGCCCGAGGGCGTCCGGCTGGACTCCGGGGTGCGCGACGGCGACACCATTGGCGTCCACTACGACCCGATGCTCGCCAAGGTCATCGCCTGGGCGCCGAGCCGGGACGAGGCGGTACGCAAGCTGGCGGGCGCCCTGGAGCGGGCCGTGATCCACGGTCCCGTCACCAACCGCGACCTGCTCGTACGGTCCCTGCGCCACCCGGAGTTCACCGACCCCGGCGCGCTGGACACCGGCTTCTACGACCGCAACCTCGCCGCGCTCACCGGGTCCGGCGCGGCCGGCGGGGGCGTCTTCGCGCTCGCCGCCGCCCTCGCCGACGCGGCCGGCCGCTCCCGCTTCGGAGGCTTCCGCAACGTCCCCTCGGGGCCGCAGACCAAGACGTACGCCTGCGGGGACACCGCGTACGCGATCCGCTACCGGCTCGGCCGGGACGGGCTGTCGGCCGAGGACTTCCCCGGCGTACGGCTGCTGACCCTCGGCGCCCACGAGGTGGTGCTGGAGGTCGACGGCGTCCGGCGGCGGTTCGCGGTCGCGCGCTACGGCGACCGGGTCCATGTCGACGCGCCCCCGCTGTCCGGCGCGGCCGCCCCCTGCGCGTGGTCGTTCACCGCACTGCCCCGCTTCCCCGACCCCGCCGCCCGCACCGAGCCCGGCTCGCTGCTGGCGCCGATGCCCGGCACGGTCGTCCGGATCGCCCCCGGCCTGACCGAGGGCGACCGGGTCGAGGCCGGCCAGCCGCTGCTGTGGCTGGAGGCGATGAAGATGGAACACAAGATCACCGCACCCGCCGCCGGCACCCTCACCTCACTGCCCGTCCACACCGGACGGCAGGTCGAAGTGGGGGCCCTGCTGGCCGTCGTCGACGCCACGACTCCCGCAGACGCGGACTGACCGCGCCCCGCCCTCCCCCCTCGCCCGCGCACCACCTCACCCACCGCACACATGGAGCCGCCATGAGCAACCCTGTGATCGAGTCCGAGGAACACCGCGCCCTCCGCAGCTCCGTCGCCGCCCTCGGCAAACGCTACGGCCGGGAGTACATCACGCAGGTCGTGGCCGAGGGCAGGCACGCCGACGCGCTCTGGGCGGAGGCCGCCAAGCTCGGCTACCTCGGCGTCAACCTCCCCGAGGAGTACGGCGGCGGGGGTGGCGGCATCGCCGAACTCTCCCTGGTCCTGGAGGAGTTGGGGGCTGCCGGCTGTCCGCTGCTGA
The DNA here is from genome assembly GCF_036227565.1 of Streptomyces sp. NBC_01454. Lineage (NCBI taxonomy): Bacteria > Bacillati > Actinomycetota > Actinomycetes > Kitasatosporales > Streptomycetaceae > Streptomyces > Streptomyces sp. NBC_01454. Next base: position 3,258,072 of record NZ_CP109460.1, on the reverse strand, counting down.
TGCTGGTGGTCTCGCCCGCGATCTGCGGCACGGTCATCGCCCGCTTCGGCACCGAGGAGCAGAAGCGGACCTGGCTCCCGGGCCTCGCCGACGGCACCCGCACCATGGCGTTCGGCATCACCGAGCCGGACGCCGGCTCCAACTCGCACCGCATCACCACCACCGCCCGCCGGGACGGGGGAGAGTGGGTCCTCAACGGCCGGAAGGTCTTCATCTCCGGCGTCGACATCGCCGACGCGACCCTGATCGTCGGCCGCACCGAGGACGCCGGGACCGGACGGCTCAAGCCCTGCCTGTTCATCGTCCCGCGCGAGACCCCCGGCTTCGGCCGCCGCCCGATCGACATGGAACTGGCCGCCGCGGAGAAGCAGTTCGAGCTGACCCTGGACGAGGTGCGGCTGCCCGCCGGGGCGCTGGTCGGCGACGAGGACGCCGGGCTGCTCCAGCTCTTCGCCGGGCTCAACCCGGAACGGATCATGACCGCCGCGTTCGCCCTGGGAATGGGCCGCTACGCGCTGGACCGGGCCGTCGACTACGCCCGTACCCGGCAGGTGTGGAAGGAGCCCATCGGCGCCCACCAGGCCATCGCGCACCCCCTCGCCCAGGCCCATATCGAGCTGGAACTCGCCCGGCTGATGATGCAGAAGGCCGCCCATCTCTACGACGCCGGCGACGACATGGGCGCCGGTGAGGCCGCCAACATGGCCAAGTACGCGGCGGCCGAGGCCGCGGTCCACGCCGTCGACCAGGCCGTGCACACCCTCGGCGGCAACGGCCTCACCCGGGAGTACGGCCTCGCCTCGATGGTCACCGCGGCCCGGGTGGCGCGCATCGCCCCCGTGAGCCGGGAGATGATCCTCAACTTTGTCTCACACCAGTCGCTGGGGCTGCCCAAGTCGTACTGAGCGCGCGATGCTGCTCGCGCCGGACGGCCCACCCGCCCGGCCGGGCGGCACCGTGCCGCCCGTCGTCCTCCCGCCCCGAAGGGAATGGCCCAGGATGGTGTCCCCTGTCTTCCGCAGCGAGTACGCCGACATCGCCCCCGTGGAACTGCCGATCCACGAGGCGGTCCTCGGGAGGGCGGCGGAGTACGGCGAGCGGCCCGCCCTCGTCGACGGCCTCGACGGCACCACCCTCAGCTACGCCCGGCTCGACCACCTCAGCCGCCGGACGGCCGCCGCACTCGCCGCCTCCGGCGTCCGCAAGGGCGACGTACTGGCCCTGCACAGCCCCAACAGCGTGCTCTTCCCGGTCGTGTTCTACGCCGCCACCCGCTGCGGCGCGGCGGTCACCACCGTCCACCCGCTGGCCACCGAGGACGAGTTCACCAAGCAGCTGACCGACTCCGGGGCCCGCTGGATCGTCACCGTCTCGGCGCTGCTGGACACCGCCCGCGGCGCGGCACGGAAGGCCGGCGGCATCGCCGAGATCCTCGTCTGCGACCGGGCCCCCGGCCACCGCGGCATCCAGGACCTGGCCGCCTGCACCGACCCGGAACCGTCCGTCGCCCTCGACCCGGCCACCGACCTGGCCGCCCTGCCGTACTCCTCCGGCACCACCGGCGCCCCCAAGGGCGTGATGCTCACCCACCGCAGCATCGCCACCAACCTCGCCCAGCTCACCCCGCTGATCTCCAGCGGCCCCGACGACCGGGTGCTGGCCGTCCTGCCGTTCTTCCACATCTACGGCCTGACCGCCCTGATGAACGCCCCGCTGCGGCAGGGCGCCACCGTCGTCGTGCTGCCCCGCTTCGACCTGCGCCAGTTTCTCACCGCGATCGAACGCCACCGCATCACCGCCGTCTACGTCGCGCCCCCGATCGTGCTGGCCCTGGCCAAACACCCGCTGGTCGCCGACTACGACCTGTCCTCGCTGCGCTATCTCGTCAGCGCCGCCGCACCGCTGGACGCCGACCTGGCCGCGGCCTGCTCCCGGCGCCTCGGCCTGCCCCCGGTCCTCCAGGCCTACGGAATGACCGAGTTGTCCCCGGGCACCCACGTCGTCCCCCTCGACGCGCCGCACCCGCCCCCGGGCGCCGTCGGCAAGCTGATCCCCAACACGGAGATGCGGCTGGTGTCCCTGGAGACCGGCGTGGACGTGCCGCCGGGGGAGAGCGGCGAGATCCTCATCCGCGGCCCCCAGGTCATGAAGGGCTATCTGGGACGGCCCGCCGACACCGACGCGATGATCGACCCCGACGGCTGGCTGCACACCGGCGACGTCGGCCGGGCGGACGGCGACGGCTGGCTCCATGTCGTCGACCGCGTCAAGGAGTTGATCAAGTACAAGGGCTACCAGGTCGCCCCGGCCGACCTCGAAGCGCTGCTGCTCGGGCACGAGTCGATCGCCGACGCCGCGGTCATCGGCGTCCCGGACGCGGACGGCAACGAGGTCCCCAAGGCGTTCGTGGTCCGGCAGCGGGGGGCCCGGCTCACCGAGGACGAGGTCATCACGTACGTTGCCGGGCAGGTGGCCCCGTACAAGAAGGTGCGCCGCGTGGAGTTCCTGGACAGCGTGCCGCGCGCCACCACCGGCAAGATCCTGCGGCGCGAACTGCGCGCCAGGGAAAGGAGTTCGACGCCCCGATGACCGACGCCTCCGCGACACCCCTGGTGCTGCGCTCCCACGAGCGCGGCATCACCACCCTGACCCTGGACTCCCCGCACAACCGCAACGCACTCTCCACCCGCCTGGTGGGCGAACTGCACCAGGCCCTCGCGGACGCCGCGGCCGACCACGGGACCCGCGCCGTCGTCCTCACGCACACCGGCGGCACCTTCTGCGCCGGTGCCGACCTCTCCGAGGCCACCTCGGGCGCGGCCACGGACGGGCCGCTGGGCCTGGCCCGGCTGCTGCGCGGCATCGTGGCGCTGCCCAAACCGGTCGTCGCCCGGGTCACCGGACACGTCCGGGCCGGCGGCCTGGGCCTGCTCGGCGCCTGCGACATCTCCGCGGCCGGACCGGGCGCCACCTTCGCCTTCACCGAGGCCCGCCTCGGCCTCGCCCCCGCCGTCATCTCCCTGCCGCTGCTGCCGCGCCTGGACCCGCGCGCCGCGGGCCGCTACTACCTGACCGGCGAGACGTTCGAGGCGGCCGAGGCGGCCCGGATCGGCCTGGTCACCCTCGCCGCCGACGACGTCGACAGCGGCCTGGCGCCCGTGCTGGACGGGCTGCGCAAGGGCTCGCCGCAGGGCCTGGCCGAGTCGAAGAAGCTGGTCACCGCCCAGGTGCTGGACACCTTCGACCGGGACACCGAGGCGCTCGCCGCACAGTCCGTGCGGCTCTTCGGCTCCGCCGAGGCCCGCGAGGGCATGACCGCCTTCCTGGAGCGACGGGCCCCCGCATGGGCGCGCTGACCCCCGCCCGCGGCCCCAAGCAGCCCCAGCAGGAACGCAGCCGCGCCACCCGCCTCAAACTGCTGGAGGCCGCCGTCTCCTGCCTGGCCGAGCGCGGCTGGAGCGGCAGCACGGTCTCCGTGGTCGCCGAACGCGCGGGCGTCTCCCGGGGCGCCGCCCAGCACCACTTCCGCACCCGCGAGGACCTCTTCACCGCGGCCGTCGAACACGTCGCGGAGAAACGCCAGAGCGCCGTCAAGGCCGTCGCCCACAACCTCCCGCCGGCCGGCTCCGTCGCCCGCACCTGGATCATCGTCGAGGAACTCGTCGGCCTCTACACAGGCCCGCTGTTCCGCGCCGCGCTCCACCTGTGGGTGGCCGCCTCCGACGAGGAACAACTACGCGAACGGGTCACCGCCCTGGAAGCGAAGGTCGGCCGGGAGGCCCACCGCACGGCGGTAACCCTCCTGGACGCCGACGAAACGGTGCCCGGCGTCCGCGAGACGGTCCAGGGCCTCCTCGACATGGCCCGCGGCCTGGGCCTCGCCAACCTCCTGACCGACGACTCCGCCCGCCGCGACCGGGTCGTCGAACAGTGGGCGAAGATCATCGACGGCATGCTGAACCCGGCGGATCAGGGCCGGTTGGGAAAGTGCTGATAAAGCACAAGCGAATTCAGGAATCCTCCCGAACAAGAGGACCGCTTCCCACGACGGCGACGGCGGTGAGTTCGACTCGGCCGTGCGGGAGCCCGGCGACCTTGAGCGTGGAGCGCGGCGGGAACGGCGCCGAGAAGAATTCCGCCTGGACCTCGTTGAGCGCGTCCAGATCGTCCAGATCGGTGAGAAGCGCGGTGAGCATGACGATGTCGGTCAATGCGGTACCTGCCTGCCGGCAGATCGCGCCGAGATTGGTGAAGGCCCGGCGCATCGCCGCGCGCGCATCCTGGTCGATGACGTCTTGAGCGTGTTGGTCGATGGCCAGGGTGCCGCCGATGTAGACGGTATCGCCCACCCTCGCCGCCTGGGAGAAATTGCCGGCGTTGATGCCGGTGTTGTCCGGAGCATCGGGAGAGTGCACGACACGGGCGTTGCTCATATAACCCTCCATCATCCGAGCCGGATCTCATGCGTCCAGCGGCCTGTTCAAGAGGCTCGACTCCCTCAGGTGCCCGTACGGTACCCGCTCGCCGATCATTTTCCGGCGACCGCCATCGGCATGCACCAAACCGCTGCTCGCCTTTCCCTGAACATTCCCGGGAATCGGCGGACGCCATGAATTCGGACGGGCAGGACGAAGCAATTCCAGAACGAGAACTCGCCCGGCCCGGCACCCGACCTCTTACGTGCACCCCCACCGGCCCTCCACCCACCCACTCACGGGAGGGGACGGGCCGGAGGGGCCGGTGTGTGGGACGTAAAGCGAAGCAGTCCCACACACCGGCCCCGGAGGCCCGTCACCGCACCCGAATCCCACCCGCCCGCCGCAGGCGCAACGGCGCGAAACCCCCACGGCGGGAAAGCCGACAACACGGGAATCAGCCCCGCGCAGCGGAAAGGCGCAACGACGGGCGCACCGCGCAGCAGGCGTCAACCGTCGAGCAACCCCCACGGCGGGAAAGCCAACAACGTGGGAAGCCTCAGCGAGGCGCAATCGCTCCGTAGCCGTCGATCTCCCGCGGGCTCCGGGACCCGGGCCCCACGTACCGGGCCGACGGCCGCACCAGCCGGCCCGTCCGCTTCTGTTCCAGGATGTGCGCGCTCCAGCCGGCCGTGCGGGCGCAGGTGAACATCGAGGTGAACATGTGCGCCGGGACCTCCGCGAAGTCCAGCACGATCGCCGCCCAGAACTCGACGTTCGTGGCCAGCACCCGGTCCGGGCGGCGGTTGTGCAGCTCCTCCAGTGCGGCCTTCTCCAGCGCCTCGGCGACCTCGAAGCGCGGGGCGGCCAGCTCCTTGGCGGTGCGCCGCAGCACCCGCGCCCGCGGGTCCTCGGCGCGGTAGACGCGGTGGCCGAAGCCCATCAGCCGCTCGCCCTGGTCCAGCGCCTTGCGGACGTAGGCGGAGGCGTCGCCGGTCCGCTCGATCTCCTCGATCATGCCGAGAACGCGGGAGGGCGCGCCGCCGTGCAGCGGACCGGACATCGCGCCGACCGCACCGGAGAGCGCCGCCGCCACATCCGCGCCGGTGGAGGCGATGACCCGGGCGGTGAAGGTGGAGGCGTTCATGCCGTGTTCGGCGGCCGAGGTCCAATAGGCGTCGACGGCCTTGACGTGCTTGGGGTCCGGCTCGCCGCGCCAGCGCTTCATGAAGCGCTCCACGACCGTCTCCGCCGTGTCGATCTCCTTCTGCGGCACCATCGGCAGGCCCTGCCCGCGCGCCGACTGGGCGACGTAGGACAGCGCCATCACCGCGGCGCGGGCGAGGTTGTCACGGGCCGTCGCCTCGTCGATGTCCAGCAGCGGCTTGAGGCCCCACACGGGCGCCAGCATGGCGAGCGCGGACTGCACATCGACCCGGATGTCCCCGGAGTGCACCGGGATCGGGAACGGTTCGGCGGGCGGAAGACCGGGGTTGAACGCCCCGTCCACCAGCAGCCCCCAGACGTTGCCGAAGGACACGTGACCGACGAGCTCTTCGATGTCGACCCCGCGATAGCGAAGGGCACCGCCTTCCTTATCCGGTTCGGCGATCTCCGTCTCGAACGCGACGATTCCCTCGAGTCCGGGTACGAAGTCGGACATCAGGCGGCTCCTCAAGCTGGGGCCGGCAGACGCTCCGTGAGCGGCTGCCGTGCGGTCGTGGTGTGCGGCGCCCGCGCGGCTACGCGGCTGCTGGCAGCTCGCGGTCCGAACCGGGCGCCCAGGTGATGCCCTGCCAGGGCACCGTTCACGCGAGGGTCCTGCCCGCAGTGGTCGGACGCGGGCGGGCGGTGCGGCGGTGTGGTGCGTCGATACAGCCGGACGGACACGATAGCTCTCCGTGTCCGAAGCCCACAGTGGGCCGGGCCATGATTTTGTCGGGTCCCTCACCTGCGGGGAAGCGTGAGATCCGGCACAGTGGTCGATTTGCCGTCGGGAGGGTTACGGCCCGGCGGGCGGGGGCAGACTTCCGCCCTCCAGCTGACCGGGCCGCGGCCGATGTTGCAAGATGAGGCCGTGCACCCAGCCGACGCGTCTCATGCCGAGAACCCCGACCCCTCCTCCATGCGTGCGCACTACCGCGCCGAGGGACTCGCCGAGTCCGATCTCGCCGCCGGCCCCTACGACCAGTTCGCCCGCTGGTTCAAGGACGCGACCGTGGCCGGGCTGCACGAGCCGAACGCGATGGTCGTCTCGACCGCGGACGCCGCCGGCCGGCCCAGCTCGCGGACCGTGCTCCTCAAGGCGTTCGACGACCGCGGCTTCGTGTTCTTCACCAATTACAACAGCCGCAAGGGGCGTGAACTCGCCGAAAATCCCGCCATTTCGCTGCTGTTCCCCTGGCACCCCCTCGCCCGCCAGGTCGTGGTGACCGGCACCGCGGAACGCATCGGCCGGGACGAGACCGCGGCCTACTTCCGCACCCGCCCGCACGGCTCCCAGCTGGGCGCCTGGGCCAGCGACCAGTCCGCTCCGGTCGCCTCGCGCGCGGAACTGGAGGGCGCCTACGAGGAATTGGCGGCCCGCTATCCGGAGGGTGAGCAGGTGCCCGCGCCGCCACACTGGGGCGGCTACCGGATCGCCGCCGCGACGGTCGAATTCTGGCAGGGCCGGCTCAACCGGCTGCACGACCGGCTGCGGTACGTCGCCGAGCCCGGCGGCTGGCGAGTGGAGCGGCTGGCCCCCTGAGACGCACGGGCCGGGGGCGGCGGGCGCCGTACACGCAGACGACCCGCGGGCTGCCTCCTCCGCGCTCGGTGGCGCGAAGGGCCGGTCGGACGAACCGGCAGCCCGCGGGTCGGGTGACTGCTTGGGATTGGCCGGCTGCGCATCTGCAGTATGCGCCGGTCCGGCGCTGCACTTCGGTGAAGCGACGGGCCGCTAGCCCGCAGCCACCTCACGCGTCCGGTGCGAAATCATCTTCCGAACCACCTCCCTTCTCGTGTGCTCCACACATTAGGAAGCAGGTCCGCCCGGCACAACCACATTTCCCGGAAGCAACGATTTCCGTGAATCGCGGGTGCTCTGTGTCACGTTCCAGTTGAATGTTCCCAGGTGGAGCATGTGTGGCCGCGTTCGTGAGGGGTGCCAGTGACTGCTTCGTCAGCTTCATCAGCTTCATCAGCTTCTTCGGCTTCTTCAGATCTCTCCGGTCCCCCCGGGGTTCCCGGCCTTCCGGGTGCTTCCGGCCCTGCGGTACCGGCGTGCCGCGCCGCCGGGAAGAGCGATGACTCCGGTCTGCTCGCCGCGCTCCTGGACGGCATGGACGCGGCCCTGGCCGCCTTCGCCGCGGACGGCACGGTCACCCACTGGAACCACGAGGCGGAGCGCATCCTGGGCTGGACCGCCGCCGAGGCCGTCGGCCGTACGGGACTGACCGGCTGGGCGGTCCGCAAGGAGGACGCCGCCGGGTTCGAGGCCGCCCTGGCGGCCGCGATGCGCTCCCCGGGCCGCCAGGTGCACGAATTCGCCCTGCTGACCAAGGAGGGCCACCGCGTCTTGGTCCGCACCCAGTCCTCCGCGGTCCGCGGGCCCGGCGGCCGGGTCATGGGCGTGTACTGCGCCTTCAGCAAGGTGCACACCCAGCTGGACCTGGAGCGGTCCGTGGCGCTGGCCGAGGCGCTGTTCGAGGACGCGTCGTGGGGCGTGGTGCTGATCGACGCCGATCTGCGGCCCGCCGTCGTCAATGCCCACGCCGGCCGCATCCTGGGCGTGGGGCGCACGGCCCTGCTGGGACGCCCCCTCGGCGAGCTGCTGGCGCAGGGCGTCGAGGAGCTGGAGGGCGCCCTGCAGCATGTCCTCGCCGAGGGCGCCCCGCCGGCCACCGCCGAGCTGTGGGTGACGCTGCGCTCCGAGGGGGCCGAACTCCCACGCCGGTGCTGGCGCAGCGGCTTCGTCCGGCTGGCCTCCCCGCTGGGCGAGGAACCGGTGCCGCTGGGGGTGGCCTGGCTGTTCCAGGACGTCACGGACACCAAGCGCGCCGCGCAGGAGAGCTCCCTGCTGCGGTTTCGCGCACGGCAGCTCCACCGGGCGGGGCGGGCGGCCGCGGAGTGCCCGGACCCGGCCGAGGCCGCCGCCGTCCACCTCGACTTCGCCCTGGCGGGCTTCGCCGACCACGGCCTGGTCGACCTCGCCACGACACCCCCGCCCGCGCCGTACGGGGTGGTCGCCGAGAACGCCGAGAACGCCGAGAACGCCGATAACGAGGCGCACGACGGTGCGTATGAGGGCGGGTACGGCGGTGGCGACGCGGGCACGCCGGGCCACGCGGGCACGCCGGGCGCGCTGCCCGGCGGCAGGCTCCGGCTGGTGCGGGCGCTGGCCTCCCCGGCCGGGGCGCCCGGTCCCGCCGAGCGGCTTCCGCCGACCGGCCTGCCCGTGCCGTACGCGCCGGGCCATCCGGCACTCCAGGCCTGCGAGCGGCGCGGCCCGGTGCGTACCGGCGCCGGATCCGCCGCACCCGAGGGCTGGGCGGCCGCCCGTCACTGGCCGGACGGCACCGTGCACGGCCTGTGTGTGGTGCTCCGCAGCCGCGGCCGCACCCTGGGCGTCGCGACCTTTCTGCGGACCCCCGCGCGCCGCCCCTTCGACCGGGCGGACGCGGACTACGCGGAGGAGGTGGCGGCGCGGATCGCCACCGCCCTCGACCTCGCGGGCGCCGCGGCGCTCGGCGCGCCCCCGGCTCACTGCCGGTAGAAGATCCGGTCCGCGTAGGCGCCCATCACGGAGGCGTTCCAGTCGTGGCCGCCGTCGACGTTCCCGGAGCGCAGCAGCGGCGGGTCGATGCCCCGCTCGGCGAGGGTGCCGGCGGCCGTGGCCACCATGGCCTGCATGATCGCGCTGGTGACGACGGTGGAGGCGGGGGCGAACGGCGCGTCGATGCCGGGCAGCGTCAGCTCCGCGTCGCCGAGCGGGATCCGGCTGTCCAGCACGAGGTCGCAGTGGTCCTTGAGGAAGCTGCCGGAGGCGTGCCGGGACCTGGTGGCGTCCGCGTACGCCACGGACGTCACGCCGATGACCTTGATCCCCAGGGCGCGGGCGTTGACCGCCATCTCCACGGGCAGCGGGTTGCGCCCGGACAGCGAGATGATCACCAGCACATCGCCCGCCTCCAGGGGGCTGGTGTCCAGGACCGCCGCGGCCAGCCCGTCGACCCGCTCCAGCGCGCTGCCGAGCATCGCCGGCCGCACGTCCACGCCCACCACACCCGGGACCGACAGCAGATTCATGACGGCCAAGCCGCCCGCGCGGTAGACCGTGTCCTGAGCGGGGAGCGAGGAGTGGCCGGCGCCGAAGGAGAAGATCCGCCCGCCCGCCGCGACGGCGTCCGCGAGCAGCGTCCCGGCCGCGGTGATCCGGTCGCCCTCCGCGTCGCGGACCTGTCGCAGCAGGTCGATCGCGGCGTCGAAGTAGTTCCCGGCCAGCCGGTCGCTCCGGTCGCTCTCCGCCATTGCCGCGGCCCCCTCTCGTCGGACTCTCGTCGGATCTGGCCGTCTGTGATCAGTGGCGCGGATCACGTTGCGGTCTGGACCAGTGCCCTGTCAATACGGCGGTGCGGGGTCGCCGCCGCACACGGCGCGGCACCGATGTCGGTGGGATGCGTCAGAATTGAGAACAGGGCCACCGCACCACACATCGAGGGGCACGCATGTCAGGACTGATCGACACCACGGAGATGTATCTCCGCACCGTCCTCGAGCTGGAAGAGGAAGGTGTGGTGCCCATGCGCGCACGCATCGCGGAGCGCCTCGAACAGAGCGGCCCGACGGTGAGCCAGACCGTGGCACGCATGGAGCGGGACGGGCTGCTGACGGTCGCGGGCGACCGTCATCTGGAGCTCACGGAAGAGGGCCGGCAGCTGGCGACCCGGGTGATGCGCAAGCACCGCCTGGCCGAGTGCCTGCTCGTCGACGTCATCGGCCTCGAATGGGAGCAGGTGCACGCCGAGGCCTGCCGCTGGGAGCACGTCATGAGCGAGGCGGTCGAGCGCCGCGTCCTGGAGCTGCTGCGGCACCCGACGGAGTCCCCGTACGGCAACCCCATCCCCGGGCTGGCAGAGCTGGGCGAGAAGTCCGAGGTCGACCCGTTCCTCGACGCCGGCATGGTGAGCCTGATGGACCTGGACGCCGGGGCCGACGGCAAGACGGCCGTGGTGCGCCGGATCGGCGAGCCCATCCAGGCCGACGCCCAGCTGATGTACACCCTGCGCCGGGCCGGTGTGCAGCCGGGCGCGGTGGTGAGCGTGACCGAGTCGCCGGCCGGGGTGCTGGTCGGCAGCAGCGGTGAGGCCGCCGAGCTGGGCGCCGAGATCGCCTCGCATGTCTTTGTCGCCAAGCGTTGAAAGCAGTTTCAGACTCTTTCCTTTTCGCACTCCCGCCCGCATTTCCCTCACGAGCCCGCTGAGCTGCGCTGACGCGCCGTTCGGCGGGCTCGGCAAGTTCTTGCCTGTTGAACGGACTTGTGCGAATCCGTGCGATACGGCCGGTGTCGTGTCACGCTGACGCTTGGTCGTGCGGCGGCCTGTCCTGGCCGGGAGGGGGCTCGGATGCATCCACCCGTGGTGGGAACAGTCAGGGCCCCGGCGCTGCGAGCAGCCGGGGCCCTGCCTCCCCATGTCCCCCACCCAAGACCCGGAGCCCCGAGCTCTCAGGGTCTTTCCCCACGGGCCCCCTTCCCGGTAGGGCCCGCCTCCCGGCAGATGTCTCCCCGTGGCGGGCGCGGACAATCCCCGAGTGAGGTCACTCGAACGAGGGGTATTCCGCGCCAAAGCGGCGCGTTCGAATAGGGGTTCGATAGTGTGGAAGTGCTCACGGGACGATTGGGGGTGCCAGGGCACATGGTGCGACGCATCGATGTAGCAGGGGCCGGCGGCGTGCGTCTCGCCGCTTGGGAGTTCTCCGACCCGCCCAAGAGCGGCAGCGGTCTGGAGGAGCCGGAGCGGCGTCCCGGTGTGCTGCTGCTCCATGGGCTGATGGGACGCGCCTCGCACTGGGCCGGCACCGCACGCCGGCTGAGCGCCCGTCACCGCCCGGTCGCGCTGGACCAGCGGGGCCACGGCCGCAGCGAGAAGCCCGCCGTGGGGCCGTATGACCGCGGGGCGTATGTCGACGATGCCATCGCCGCCGTCGAGCAGCTCGGCCTCGCCCCCGTCGCTCTGGTGGGGCATGCCATGGGTGCCCTGACGGCATGGCAGTTAGCGTCCCGGAGACCGGATCTGGTCAGCGCGCTGGTCATCTGCGACATGCGGGCGTCGGCGCTGGGCGCGGCCTCGCAGCGGGAATGGACCGAGTGGTTCCGCTCCTGGCCGATGCCGTTCGCGACCCTCGCCGATGTCCGCAAGTGGTTCGGTGAGGACGATCCGACCCTGGAGCGGCCCCGGCCGGCCCGTGGCGAGTATTTCGCCGAGGTGATGGCCGAGCGCGCCGACGGCTGGCGCCCCGTCTTCTCCCGCCGCCAGATGCTCACCGCCCGTGAGACCTGGGTCCATGACGCCCACTGGGAGGAGCTCGCCCAGGTGTCCTGCCCGGCCCTCGTCGTCCGCGGCCTCGACGCCGAACTGGGCCGCGCCGAAGCCCAGGAGATGGTCCGGGTACTGCCACGCGGCGCCTACGCCGAAATCCCCGACGCCGGGCATCTGCTCCCCTGGGAACAACCCGACGCCTGGTACGCCGCCATCGAACCGTTTCTCCACACGGCCACGATGCCGGGCTGAACGCGCGCCCGGGCTACGTCATCCGAGGCGCGGTATGCGACTCTCCGCGCCGGCAGCCATGGCCGACGCCTCCCGGCCCAGGCCCCACGCCTCCCCGCCCATGCCCCGCGCCGCCCCCACGGCGCCTCGTCTCGCCCACGGCGCCCCATGACCGACCCGGCAGGTTCCGGCAGCCCCCGCCGGGCCCGGCAGACCCGCCCGGAATCCGGCGGATCCCAGCCGAAGGGGCCGGGGGGAAGCTCCCCCCGGCCCCCGCCGGCCCGCCCCGCCGGATTCCTCAGCCCTTGCTGACCGCCGCCAGGATTTCCGGCAGTCGTGCCGTCACCCGGGGGGCCGCCACTCGCAGGCCCAGCTCGGCGAGTCCCGTGCCGTAGAGGGCTCCGGCCGGCAGCAGTACCCACAGGAGCTGGTGCAGGCCCGCCACATGCAGCCAGATGGTCAGACCCAGCAGCGGGCTGCACAGCACCGCGGCGACCAGGACGCCGCCGAAGAGGCTGAACCAGGCGATCGCGCCCTGTCCCGGCGCGACGCTCTTGTTGCTCTCCGAGGGGATCGAATACGGGAACAGCGCGGAGGACACCGCGCCGGTGGCCAGCAGCGCGCCGAGCACGGCCAGCGAGAGCCCGTAGACCTCCATGAAGTCCGACCACGGCCCGATCAGCGCCGCGGCGCCGATGACGACCAGCGTGACGTATGGGACGGCCACCAGCGCCAGCGTCACCGCACGGGCCCGCAGCTCCTGATACGCGTCCCGGGACGTGGCGATCGTCGAGGCGACCATCCAGAACGCCGAGGTGTCCTGCCCGAACTGGTTGTACATCTGCGCGCCGAGCAGCGCGGACGCCGAGAAGGCGGTGTAGATGCTGCCGTTGCCCTGCGCGGAAGTGGCGATCGGAACCAGCAGGCCGACGCCGAGCGCGGTGGCCCAGGCCATCTTCGACTTGGGGTCGCGCCAGGCGTAGCGCAGGGAGCGCAGCATGACGGTGCCGGTACGGCCGTCCGGCAGCAGCCGCGCGAGCCCGCGCTCCCCGGTGCCGGACCGGCGGGCCCCGCCCTTCTCCAGCGCCTGGAGAGTGGAGGAGTCCGGGGAGGTCATCAGGGTCGTCAGGGTGCGCTGCCACCACCACAGCAGCAGGGCGAGCGCCAGCGCCGTCAGTGCCAGACCGGCCAGTGCCCGCCCGTACGCCCCGTGCCCGGCGTCGTCGACCGCGCCGATCGCGGAGGCCGGCGGCACCCAGCGCAGCACCTCGCCCAGCGGTTCCAGTACGGACAAGCCGTCCGGCCGGCCCAGCCGCTGGGCGGCGATGTTGACGCCCTGCCCGCCGAGCGCGACGAACAGCCCGCCCAGCACGGCGAGATCGCGGCCGCGGCGGCTGGTCAGCAGGCGGACCGAGGCGGTGGCGATGGCCCGCGCCAGCGCCACGCACACCAACAGCACCAGGACGGCGGCCACGACCCCCACGACCGTGGCGACCGCACCGTGGGCGACCGCGATCACCGCACCCGTCGCCAGCGCGAGAGTGACCACCGGGCCGATGCCGACGAGCGAGGTCATCAGCAGCGAGACGATCAGCGGCCGCGGTCGCAGCGGCAGCATGACCAGCCGGGTCGGATCGAGCGTCTCGTCGCCACCGGGGAAGAACAGCGGCATCACCGCCCAGCCCACGGTGAGGATCCCGGTGAGCAGCACGGCCAGCGCACCGGCGTGCGGGTTGCCGCGCAGCGCGCTCAGCCCCAGCACCACCCCGGCGGCGAACAGCAGCCCGACGAGGATGGAGGCGACATACGCCAGGGTGCGCCCGGTCGACTGGCGCAGCCCGTTGCGCAGCAGCGACAGCTTCAGCCGTACGAAGACGGCGGTCAGGGACGGTGCGGCGGCGGGGCGGGCGGCCGCGGCGGATTCGGTGCTCATCGGGCGCGGCCACCGCCCAGCCAGTCGAGGTCCACGCCCGCGCCGCGGCCCTGCGCGCCGACGAGTTCGAGGAACGCGTCCTGCAGCGAGGGCGCCGCGCCGCGTACCTCGGCGAGCGGGCCGTCGGCCCGGATCCGCCCGGCGGCCAGCACCGCGACCCAGTCGCACAGCGACTCGACCAGCTCCATCACATGGCTGGAGAAGATCACGGTGGCGCCGGAGGCGGTGTAGCGCTCCAGGACGCCGCGGATGGTCTGCGCCGACACCGGGTCGACGCCCTCGAAGGGCTCGTCGAGGAAGAGGATCTCGGGGTTGTGCAGCAGCGCGGCCGCCAGCCCGATCTTCTTGCGCATGCCGGTGGAGTAGTCCACCACCAACTTGTGCTGGGCGCCCGACAGCCCGAGCACCTCCAGCAGCTGCCCGGCGCGCTTGTCGACCTCGTCGCCCGGCAGGCCGCGCAACCGGCCTATGTAGCCGAGGAGTTCGCGTCCCGACAGCCGCTCGAAGAGCCGCAGCCCCTCGGGCAGCACCCCGATCCGGGACTTGACCGACACCGGGTCCTGCCAGACGTCGTGCCCGCCGATCTCGACCTTCCCCGCGTCCGGCCGCAGCAGGCCGGTCACCATGGACAGGGTGGTGGTCTTGCCGGCGCCGTTGGGGCCGACCAGGCCGATGAAGCGGCCGGCCGGCAGCGTCAGGTCGATGCCGTGGACGGCGGTCTGCTCGCCGAACTTCTTCCACAGGCCCTGGATGCGGACGGCCGGCGGGCCGGTCACCTCGCTGCCGGCGGCCGTGACCGGCCCGCCCGGAGCGACAGTGGTGTGCTGCGGCGGCGCCGTCTCGGCCCGCCCCTCGATGTGTTCCGGCTCATTCGCCACCGGTCCCGCCCTTCGACGTCCCCGCAGGGGCCGGTCGTGACCCCCGTCCGGCGTCCCACGATACGGCCGGGTTGCCGGAGGGAGCCGTTCCGCCGGGCGTCGAGGCGCCGGTGGACGGAACGGGCCGCGGGTCAGCGGGTCCGGGCCGCGACCGCCTCCCGGGCGCAGGCGTAGCCGAGCGGGCTGATCAGCTCCTCCGCGTCCGGCAGCCAGCGGTTGGCGGCGCTGGGGCGGCGGGCCCACTGCACCACGCCGTGCGTGCCCACCCGGGTCGGCGGCGCGGCGATGTACTCGCCCTCGCCGCGGCAGAGCAGATCGAGCGTGGCCGGCACCCAGCCCAGACCCCGCAGGAGCGCGGGCACCTTCGCCGAGGCGCCGGTCAGGACGAGGAAGAGCATCCGGCGGTCGGGGGTGGACAGGACGGGGCCGAGCGGCAGCCCCATCCGTTCCATACGGGCCAGCGCCAGACAGCCCGCGGTCTCGGAGACCTCCAGCGCCTCGAAGGTCCGGCCGGTCGGCAGCAGGATCGAGGCCCGCGGCCGGCTGCTCCACAGCCGGCGGACGGTGCTCGCGCTGCCGGTGGCCTCGCCGGCCCAGCCGGGCGCGGTGGGATGTGCGCCGGGCGCAGCGCAGTCGCGGGCGCGGCACGAGCAGCGCGGCGTCCGGCCGTCGTGCTCCAGCCATGCGCCGGGGAACACGTCCCAGTGGCGCTCCTCCGCGTAACGCACCGCAGTGTCCAGCAGCTGCTCGCCGCGCTGCGCGGGGATCTGCGGGGTCCCTGTGACTCCGATGGTCTTTTCCACGCCCAGGACAACTCCCGTGGTGACCAAGGGTTACGCCCAAATGGCTGACGGCCCCGGCGCATTGTTCTCGCACGTGGGGCGCATGGGGGCACCGGTGGGGGCGCGTGTGCGGGTGGGGCCCGGCGAGCGGGTAGCCACCTGCCTGACGGGCGGAGAGGCCGCCCGGCGGCAGGCCGGCGTGGACCCCGGGGGAGCCCGGCACGGCGGCGCCGCGAGCCGCGTACCGACACCGCGCACCGTCCCACCCGTTGAACGAGCGCCGCGCACCGAGGATGCACAGGACCGGATCCACCCCGCTCATCAACCGCGCACAACCGCGCATCCTCGGCAAGGTGTATGGCGCTGTGAGCCCATTTATCGTGCATATCCCGGAACTCTCGGATATCCGGTATATGCCTGGGGAATCGATCACGGGGAACGGCGTTCGCCGGTGAACGCGCACAGCAGTACACAGGGGGTACAGCATGGCCGCCAGGCCACTCGTCGCACGGCAGCCCAACGAACGGCTCCAGTCGCTGATCCAGGAGGCCGCCTGCTCCAACGCGGGGCTCGCCCGCCGCGTCAACATGTGCGGTGCGGAACACGGTCTCGACCTCCGCTACGACAAGACCTCCGTGGCCCGGTGGCTGCGCGGACAGCAGCCGCGGGGCCGGGCCCCGGCCGTCATCGCCGAGGCGCTGGGCCGCAAGCTGGGGCGCACGGTCACCATCGACGAGATCGGGATGGCCGACGGCAAGAACCTCGCGTCCGGGGTGGGGCTGCAGTTCTCGCCGACCGTCCTGGGGGCGATCGAGCAGGTCTGCGAGCTGTGGCGCAGCGATGTCGGGCGGCGCGACTTCCTCAGCGGCTCCACGGTCGCGGCCTCGGCGCTGGTCGAGCCCAGCCGCGACTGGCTGATCACCGGCGCCGATGTCCAGGTCGCCCGCAACGCCGGGGCCCGCGTGGGGATCTCGGACGTCGAGGCGGTCCGCGCGATGACCTCGGCGCTCAGCGAACTCGACCACCGCTTCGGCGCCGGGCATGTCCGGCCGGTCGTCGTGCACTACCTCAACAGCGTCGTCTCGGGGCTGCTGGCCGGCTCCTACCGTGAGTCGGTGGGGCGCGAACTCTTCGCCGCCGTCGCGCGGTTGACGGAACTGGGCGGCTACATGGCCGTCGACACCGGCCAGCCGGGCCTCGCCCAGCGCTACTACATCCAGGCGCTGCGGCTGGCCCAGGCGGCCGGTGACCGCGGCTACGGCGGTTACGTCCTGGCCGCGAGCATGAGCCACCTCGCCGCCTCGCTCGGCAATCCACGCGAGATCGCCCAGCTCGCCCGCGCCGCGCAGGAGGGCGCCCGCGGCCATGTCACCCCGCGCGCGGAGGCGATGTTCTGTGCGGCGGAGGCGCGCGGCCATGCGCTGATGGGCGACGGCCGGGCCTTCCAGGTGGTGGCCGGGCGGGCGGTCACCGCGATGGAACGGGCCGAAGCGGCCGCCGACGCGGGCGACGACCCGGTCTGGATCGCCCACTTCGACCAGGCCTATCTGGCCGATGAACTCGCCCACTGCCACCGGGATCTGGGGCAGCCGGGCCCCGCCGGACAGCGCGCGCAGGAGGCGCTGGACGGGCATCCGGAGGGCCGGGCGCGGCGCCGGGCCATCGGCCTGCTGCTGCTGGCCGGTGCGCAGGCGCAGCAGCGCGAGGTGGAGCAGGCCTGCCACACGGGCACCCAGGCGGTGGAGTTGCTCGGCGGGCTGCGCTCGGACCGGGGCGCGGAGTATCTGGAGGACTTCCAGCTGCGGTTGGAGCCATACCGGGACGAACCCGTCGTCAGGGAGTTCAGCGCACGGCTGGAACTGCGGGCCGCCGCGGCGTGAGCAACGCCTCGTGCGGGTGGATGGACGGCATTTGTCGCGCGGCGTCGGGTTTGTCGTCCGGCGCGGGCGGGCCGGCGGAGGCGGTCCGTCCGCCGCGTTCCGGGGCGGGCGGGGGTGGTGACCAGGCGACGTGTCGAACGTTGCTGCGACCCGGTAGCGTGCAGCCGACGATTCCGTAGGTCTGCACGTTGGTAGGAGTCACGGTGACGCAGAGCGGACAGGGTCACGACCCGCAGAATTCTGCGGCCGGTCCCGCCCGAGAGGGCATTGTGCTGCCCGCCAACGGCGAGCCGTGGGTGCCCGAACAGCAGCCCGCGCCGGCCGCCGGCCAGCCCTGGGGTCAGCCCTGGGGCCCCGGTGAGCAGGCCGCCCCCGCCCCCCAGCCGTACGGCGAGGCGCCCGCGCAGGGGTACGGGCAGGAGCCGCCGCAGGGTTACGGCCAGGACCAGCAGTACGGTTTCAGCCAAGATCAACAGCAGGGCCACGGCGCACCGCAGGGACAGCCGCAGCACCCGCAGGCCCCCGGGCCGCCGCAGCCGCAGGGCGGCCAGGGCTTCCCGGCGCCGCCCCAGGGGCAGCCGCCGCTGCCGCCCGTCCCGCCCGCGATGCCGCAGCAGCCGGCCGGTCCCGAGGGCCAGGCCGCGCCGACGTACGGCGGCCAGGGCGCACCCGGCGCACTGCCGCCCGAGGGCCCCTACGACGCCGGCCACCAGCCCCCTCAGCAGGCATACGGCCAGCAGCCCCCGCCCCAGCAGCCGTACGGACAGCAGCCCCAGGGCCCGTCCGGAGCGCTGGTGAAGGCGACCCCGCAGACCGGCGCACCGCTGCCGCCCGTCTCGGGCGATGCGGAGGCCACCGCGCTGATTCCCCCCATAGGCGGGCAGCCGGGCGGTGCCGCGCCGCTGCCGCCCGAGGCGCGCTCCCGACCGGAGACGCCCGACGAGTCCACCACCATGCTGCGCGCGATCAAGCCGCAGCACGGCGGCCCCCGGGGCGCCGCCCAGCCGATGCCCGGCGCCCAGGGCGCGGGCGACGCCGAGGCCACCCAGCTCATCCCGCCGGTGGGCGCCGGCGCGCCGCCCCCGCCGCCCGGCGCCCCGTACGGCGTCCGCCCCGGCGCACCCGGCGACCGCCCCACGCCCGCCGAGTTCGACGGCCTCTTCCGCGACGGACCGGGCACGCCCGGACAGACCGGGGCACCGGACTCCACGGCACAGCTGCCGCGCTTCGAGGACCCGGGCCACTCGCCGTACGGGCCGGGCCAGCCGCCCCAGCAGCAGTACGGCCAGCAGTTCCCGCCGCCCGGCGGCCACGGCGCGCAGGCCCCGTACGATGACGATGACGCCGGCGGCGGGCGCCGGCGGCTCCCCGCGGCCGCGGTCATCGGCATCGTCATCGTGGTGCTCGCCGGCGCCGGCCTCGGCCTCGGCTGGGCGCTGAGCGGCGGCAGCAGTGACGACAGCGCGAAGAAGCAGGACTCCGGGGCCGGTGCCTCCACGGCGCCCCAGCAGTCGGAGCAGCCGAAGCCGTCCGCCGACCCGGCCCAGGCACAGGCCAAGGACCTGGACGCGCTGCTGGGCGACAGCAACAACAGCCGCTCCTCGGTGATCGGCGCCGTCAACGGCATCAAGACCTGCAGCAACCTCGGCGGCGCGGCCAAGGACCTGCGGTCCGCGGCCGGGCAGCGCAACGATCTGGTGAAGCGGCTGCAGCAGCTCTCCGTCGACAAGATCCCCGACCACGCCCGGCTGACCGCCGCCCTCACCAAGGCCTGGCAGTCCTCGGCCGCCGCGGACAACCACTACGCGGCCTGGGCCGGCCAGGTCGGCGGCAAGAAGGGCTGCCACAAGGGCCGGGCCAGGGGCACCGGGCAGGCCGCCCAGGCCAATGTGGCCAGCGGCCAGGCGACCCAGGCCAAACGGCAGGCGGCCCAGATCTGGAACCCGCTCGCCCGGAAGTACGGCCTGACGGAGCGCCGCCCCGAGCAGCTCTGAGCCCCGTGGGGGCGGGCGGCGGCCCACCCCGTCCCGCTCAGTTGTCGGTGTGCCGCCGCTCCAGCGTGCCGGTGACGTTCACGAAGCCCTTCCGGGCGGCGACCAACTCGCCGTTCCGTACGACCTGATAGGTCACCGTCCCGTTCACGATGCGCGGGAAGTCCTGGACGGCGAGCATGTCCTCGTCGCGCCAGCGCAGCTTGGGGGTCAGCCCGCCGGTGTCGACGGCGCGGTCCCCGCGGTCCAGCGCCTGCTGCAGGGTGTGCGAGGTGATGTCCTCGGTGCCCCGGTCGTCGAGCTGCTCGATGAGCGAGCGCAGCACGGTGTAGGCGATCCAGGTGGTCTGGACGCCCTGGTCGGCCGGGTCGATGCGGTTGTCGTCGAAGGCGAAGTCGGTGATCACCTTGCGCATCGGGTCCCAGCGGTGATCCCCGGCGACCGGGTACCAGCCGGTGATGTCCGCGCCCTCCAGCGGCCCGGCCGTGCCGCCCGTACGGTTGATCAGCGACTGGCCGACGCTGCCGAGGACGGAGGCGACCCGCACCCGGGGGCTGTCCTCCTGGAGCCGCCGGAACGAGTCGAAGAACGTGTCGGTGTGGTCGCCGAGCGAGGCGGTCACGCACGAGCCGTCCGCCGTGCCGCCGGCCTGGGCCGTGCCGTGGACGGCCGGGTCGGCGTCCACCCCGTCCAGCGCGCGGTTCACCTCCGACGAGTAGTCGGTGCCGTCCTCGGGCGCCTTGATGTCCTTGGCCGGGTGCCGGTGGCCGTTCGTCAGGCCGGAGTTGAGCAGCGACGGCATCTGGTCGCCCTGAATGGTGTCCGGGCGGACCAGCGCGACGCGCTTGCAGTCGCCGGCCAGCTGGCGGCCGTTCCCGGCGAGCAGGGAGGCCTGGCCCCCGTTGACGGGGTAGGACAGCGGGCTCTCGAACTCCTCGTCCGAGGCGCCGTAACCGCCGATGAAGGGGATGCCCTTGACCTCCAGCGGTGACATGAACGAGCGGCCGAACTGACTGTACGAGCCGACGACGGCGACCGCGCCCGCTTCCACCGCGCGCTGTGCGCACTGCGCGGCGTACACCGAGTCATTGCGCTCGTTGCAGGTCAGCACCCTCAGATGGTGGCCCCTGATGCCGCCGCGGGAGTTGACCCAGCGGGCGTAGGCCTGCGCCATGGCCGGCATCCCCGGCATATTGGTCGCCTTGGTGTCCTCGGGCGCCCAGGTCATGACCGTGATCGGCGGCTTCTCCCCGGAATCCCCCGAGCCGGGGAGCGCGCCGCAGCCCGCGAGCAGCGACGCGATGACCGCCGTACATGCCGCCGCCGAGGCGATCGGGACCACGCGCGCGCGGGGGAAGGGGCGGGGGAGGGGGCGTCGCCGTCCGGTCATGACACCGCAGCCTTCCGTCCTGCCCGGAACGGGCGAGTGACGATAAGGCAAGGGATGGTGACGCTGAGGTGAACTCCAGGGGGCTGCTTGAGATCACCTGACCGGAACGTACGATCCAATACTGTGCAAGGTTCGGAGAAGTCTTCCCGTCGCGGCCGTCGCTCGAGCACCATGGGCGGCATGCCGCTCAACGACATGCCGTGGTGGCGCTGGCGCAGCAATGTGCGCTCCGCGCTGCACATGCTCTCCGACCCCGCCTTCCAGCAGGAGACCTGGCTGACCGGCCGGCCCGGCTACGGCGATGTCACCGACGCCGTCTACCGGCTCGTCGAGGACACCTGGCTGGACAACTGGTCCGCCGAGAAGTACGTCGGCACGATCTTCCGCGACAGCCAGGAGGCCCAGCTCGTCGACGCCGCCGTGCTGCGGGTGCTGCGCCTCATGCACCAGGTCGGCGCGGACGCACCGGTCGCGGCGTACATGGAGCACCAGGGCTGGCCGGACGCCGTCCGCGCGGCCCGGGAGGCCCATGTGCAGCTGGCGACCGCGGACGGCGAGGACCCCGACACCGCGCCCCGCTCGCTGGAGGTGCTGGCCATCATGACCGGTCAGGCGGACGCCCCGGCCTGACCTGCTCCGCAGGTGTGCGACCCTATGAGGTCATGAGCGAGTCGCAGCCCACCCAGCCCGGTCCGCACGGTCGGAACGATCAGTACGTCCTCACCCTGTCCTGCCCGGACAAGCAGGGCATCGTGCACGCCGTGTCCAGCTACCTCTTCATCACCGGCTGCAACATCGAGGACAGCCAGCAGTTCGGCGACCACGACACCGGGCTGTTCTTCATGCGGGTCCACTTCAGCGCCGACGCCTCGGTGAGCGTCGACAAGCTGCGGGCCAGCTTCGCGGCGGTGGGCGACTCCTTCGGCATGGACTGGCAGATCCACCGGGCCGACGAGAAGATGCGGATCATCCTGATGGTGTCCCGCTTCGGGCACTGCCTCAACGACCTGCTCTTCCGCTCCCGGATCGGCGCGCTGCCGGTCGAGATCGCGGCCGTGGTCTCCAACCACACGGACTTCGCCGCGCTGGCCGGCTCGTACGACATCCCCTTCCATCACATTCCGGTCACCCGCGACACCAAGGCCGAGGCCGAGGCGCGACTGCTGGAGCTGGTCGAGGCCGAGCAGGTCGAGCTGGTGGTCCTCGCCCGCTACATGCAGGTGCTCTCCGACGATCTGTGCAAGGCGCTGTCCGGCCGGATCATCAACATCCACCACTCCTTCCTCCCGAGCTTCAAGGGCGCCAAGCCCTACCACCAGGCCCACGCCCGCGGTGTGAAGCTCATCGGCGCCACCGCGCACTACGTCACCGCGGACCTCGACGAGGGCCCGATCATCGAGCAAGAGGTCGAGCGGGTCGGTCACGAGGTCACCCCGGACCAGCTCGTGGCGATCGGCCGGGACGTCGAGTGCCAGGCGCTGGCCCGGGCCGTGAAGTGGCACAGCGAGCGCCGGGTCCTGCTCAACGGCAGCCGCACGGTCGTCTTCGCCTGACCGAGTCCCTCCCCCGACACGGAATACCCTCCGCACCGCTCACGTTGTGGCCCCGAGGGGGCGCCAAGACCCCCTACGGGACATGTTCGACCGCCCCCTACTGGCCGGCTCCAGAGGCACCGGCCGGCTCCAGAGGTACTGGCGAGCTCCAGAGGTATGGCCGGCTCTAAAGGCGCGAGAGCGACGCGGTCGCGAAGAGGACGTCCCGGATCGCGTCGCGTTCGCCGAGCTGGCCCGCCGCGGCCTCCTCGGGGGAGATGTGGCCGGCGGCCAGCTGGCAGAACTCGGCGCTGTCCAGGGCGATATGGGCGACCGTGTGCTCCGGGGTGCCGAGGGCGGCCGGCGAATCCAGCGGTATGTACCAGTGGCCGCCGCCGTTGCCCTCGACCTCCAGATGGAGGGTGCGGCCCGGGGCGCCCGCCTCGACCAGCCGCTGCGGCGGCGCGGCGAGCCCGGCCCTCCGGCGGCCGGCCAGCGCACTGGGCAGCAGCCGGGCGGCGAGGTCGACCAGCTGGTGGAGGTGGGCCGCGGCCGGGGGCTCGTACGGATAGTCCACCGCCTCGGCGATGTCGCCGGCATGGACCCAGCACTCGAAGGCGCGGTCGAGGAACGAATCGCGCAGCGGGAGCCGGAAGTCGCCGTAGCGCACGGCGAGTTCGGCGACCCTGGTGCCGGCGAACGACACCTGGCGGATCAGCGCACTGCTCTGGTCGCGCCACGGGGCGTGGGTGGCGAGCGGGCTCTGCTCCTCGTCCGCCGCCCGCCAGAACGTTTCCGTACGGATGAGGGGGTCGGGGGTGCCCGGCGGGGCGGCGGTGCCGAGCGGGTCGGTCAGCCCGAGGGCCGTGGCGACCAGGCCGTCCACCGCCATCAGATGTCCCATGACACCGGCGACGGTGGTCTCCCGCTCGACCGGGCGCTCGCCCTCGAACCAGCGCAGCCGCACCGGGGCGCGCCACTCCGCCTCGCCCATGTCCCGCAGCAGCGCGTCCAGCTTGGCGGTCTCCGCGTCGTACGGCGTCGCCCACTCGGGTACCGGGATACGGGCCGGCCGCCGGCCGAGGCAGCCCTCCAGCACACGGGAGCGCAGCAGCGGATCGAGGTCGAGGCTGTCGGCGGGGTGCAGCAGCCCGACGGCCTCGCGCAGCCGCAGCGCTTCGTCCGCGCAGGAGGCGCAGTCGGTCAGATGGGCCTCGACGGCGGCCGTCTCCTCCGCGGAGCAGGCCGACAGTGCCCAGGCGCCGAGCAGCGACTTGAGGACCCGGTGCGGCGGGTCGCCGGCCGGCGCCGGAAGGATCACGGGGGCGACGGGCGGCTCGACCACGGCCTCCGGCAGGTGGGGGCCGTCCTCGGCGCCCTCCGGCTCGGGGACGGGCGGGGGCGGGGCGTCCGGGAGCGGGCCGTGGTCCTCGGCGGCGGAGCGCGGTGACGGTATCCGCGGCCGTTCGCCGGGGCTGCTGGGCAGCTCGCGGCCGTCCCACTCGTCCGGGCCGTTCACAGGGACCGTCCATGGCCCGGGCCGGGCGGAGCGGAGGTCCCCGGGCCGGTGAACGGGGAGCCTGGCGGGCGCGGGCCGCGGGGAGCGTGCGGGCCGTGCGGGGCGCGGGCGGGGTGCGCCGGGTGCGCGGTGCGGTGGGCCGGCGGCAGGGCCTGGTGATGGTGGGCGGTGGACAGCAGTTGCAGTCCCAGACGGAGCCGGCGCCGGGCCTCGTCCTCCGTGACGCCCAGGTCGGCGGCGGTCTGGCGGTAGTCCCGGCGCTGGAAGTACGCCAGCTCCAGGGCGGCCCGCAGGGGTGCGGGCATGGACGTGACGATGTAGTCGGCGCGGGCGGCGGTGGAGGCCTCGTGAATCTTCTGCTCTATCTCGGCGGACTCAGGGGACCCGGCCCCGCCGTCGCGCGCCGAGGCGGCCTCGGTCTGGCGCAGCCGCTGGACGGCCTGGTGGCGGGTGACGGCGGCGACCCAGGAGCGCAGGGTGCCCTGCTTGGGGTCGTAGGAATCCGGGTGTTCCCAGAGGGAGGCGAAGACTTCGCGGGTGACGCGGTCGGCGGCGTCCTCGTCGTCCAGGACGCGGTGGGCGAGGCTGTGCACGAGAGAGGCGAAGCGGTCGTAGAGCTCGCCGAGCGCCGCGGCCTCGCCGTGCGCGAGCCGCTGCTGCATGCGCCTGTCCCAACGCGGTGACGCGTCGTGTCCCATCGGGTCCTCATCCCTGCCCGCCGCCACCGGGCTCACACCTCAGCCGTCACTCCTGCACCCGCTCCGGGACCAGTGCGCACGATCACAGGGCCCGCCGTGCCATCGAATGTAATGGGCGGGTCCGACAACGCACGCTCCTTTGCGGCAAACCGCGCCCCGTGCGGGCGGGGAATGGTAAGAGCCGGCCACCGGATGTCTTCCGTCCTCGCCCGTCCTCGCTTTGTGGCGATACTGCCCGATCGAAGCGGATCGATGCCGATCGTTCTTGTCCGCTCAGAGGTATGTGTTATCCGTGTGTGACCGGATGTCGGCGAAAGGCAGGGGGTGCCTGGGCATAGCCTTGGGCGGGACGGCCTGTTGCGCCAAGGGTTCCCAGGTGTTTCAGGGGAGAGAGGCCGGGCAGTCGAGGCGGGGAAGGGTGAGTTCCGGACATCGCGGGGAACATCCGGTACGAGAGCGAGCGAAAGGCTTCGAGCGCGTGTCGTTGAAGGTGGCAGAAGACGAACAAGGCCCATGGGCCGTACTGCAGGTCTCCGGCGAGATGGACCTGGTCACGTCGCCTGCGGTGCGCCAGCATGTGCACGACGCGGTGGCCGACGGCCGGCGCTCCCTCGTGCTCGACCTCTCCGAGGTGAGGTTCTGCGATTCCAGCGGCGTCGGCGTGCTGATCGCCGCCCGCCGGCTGATGCGTTCCTGTCAGGGGCGGCTGCGGCTGATCCTCCCGGCGCAGGGCGCCGTGGACGGCTCGCACGTCAACCGGGTGCTGGCCGCACTCGGCGTCCGCCGGCTCTTCGAGGTCTACCCGGACCTGCGCACCGCCGTCGACGAGGCCGCCGCACCGCTCTCCGCCTGACGCCCCGCTCGCCCGCTCACTGACGCGGGCCTCCACTCGAAGCGGGCTTCCACCCGACGCGGCCCTCCGCCCGACGCGGACGGGGCCGGCCGCGCTCCCCTCCGCCCGCACGACGAGGCCGCCTCCGCCCACCGCGGCCGGGCCCCCGCACGCCCCCGGCCCGGCACTCACCCCGCCTCCGTACCCACCCGCCCGTACGGCAACTCCGCCCGCACGACGAAGCCGCCGTCGGAAGTCCGCCGTGCCTCCAGCGTTCCGCCGAGGCTCTGGGCGCGCTCGCGGAGCCCGACCAGCCCGTGTCCGCCGCCGGGCAGCCCGAGGGCGGCCGCCGTCGCGTCCGGCGGACCGTTGCGGATCTCCACCCGCAGCCCGTGCCCCGCACGGCTCTCCCCGGCCCGCCCGGACCCGCCCGTGCCGTCCGCCCGCACCGCGGCCAGCGGATCCACGCGTATCCGGACCCGCGCCCCTGGTGCGTGCTTGCGGATGTTGGTGAGCGCCTCCTGGACCGTACGGAAGGCCGCCCGTTCGACGGTTTTCGCGCCCTTCGCACCGGCCACCACGCCGCCCTCGTACGTCACGTCCAGCGCGCTCATCTCGATCAGCCGCGGCAGCTCCGCCAGATCGGGCTGCGGCGCGAGGTCCTGCGCCTCGCCGGCACCGCCGCCGTCCGCCCGCAGCACGCCCACCATGTGCCGCAGTTCCTCCAGCGTCCGCACGGACAGCTCCCGGATCGTCCGGGCCCCGGCGCGCGCCGCCGGGTCCTCCGTGCTGACCTGCACCGCCCCCGCCTGCAGGCTGATCAGGCTGACCTGGTGGGCCACCACATCGTGCATCTCCCGGGCGAGCCGGGCGCGTTCGGTGGTCTTGACCCGGTCGGCGAGCAGCCGGTCCTCGCGGCGCAGGCTGCGGGTCAGGTCCTCGACGCGGGAGGCGAGTTCCCGCCGGGTGCGCATCAGCAGGCCCAGGGCGATCGGGGCGGCCGAGGTGACGGTGGCGTCGATCAGCACCAGGGTGTTCTCGCGGTAGTCGGTGAGTTCGAAGTCGGAGATCGGATACGGGAAGAAGTGCGCGGCGATCAGCAGCACCGCACAGATGCCCAGCCGCGCCCGGCCGGGCCGGCGGGCGGCCAGGGTGTAGAGCCCGATCATCGGCGCGAACCAGATGTAGCCGATGTAGAGGCCGGGGAGGGTGAACAGGAAGACCAGCAGGGGGAAACGCCGGCGCACCAGCAGCACCACCGCGGCGGCGATCGAGACGCCCAGCTCCAGGCCCGGTCCGACGCCGTTGACCAGCATCGCGTCGGCGACCGCGAGCAGCACCGGGATCATCACCGGCGCGACCCTGCGCAGCCGTCGGCCCGGCGCCCCGTGTGCCGCCGCCCGCCACGCGGCCGCCGCTGCCCCGGCGGGCCCCCGGCGGCGCGTCCGCCCGCCGCCGGCGCTCACCACGCCCCCCGCGGATCGCCGGTCACCAGGCCCGCGCGGTCGGCGACGATGGCCGCCTGGACGCGGTTGATGCCGCCCAATTTGCCCAGCAGGGCGCGTACATGGTCCTTGACCGTACTGGGGGCCAGCCCCATCCGGTCCGCTATCTGGGCGTTGCCCAGCCCCTCGCCGAGCAGGGCGAGCACCTCCGACTCGCGCGGCGTCAGCCCGCGCACCGCCCGGGCCGCCGCGTTCTGGTCCTCGGCGGTCAGATAGCCGCCGATCACCGCCCGCGTCACGCCCGGATCCAGCACGCTGCCGCCGTCCGCCAGCGTCCGTACGGCGCGGACGAGTTGCTCGGGGTCGGAGTCCTTGAGCAGAAACCCGGCCGCGCCCTCGCGCAGCGCCGCGCTCAGGTACTCCTGGGCGTCGAAGGTGGTCAGCATCGCCACGGCGGGCGGTTCGGGGGCGGCGCGCAGCCGGCGCAGCACGGTCAGCCCGTCCACGTCCGGCATCCGGATGTCGAGCAGCACGACCTCGGCCGCGCATCCCAGCACGGTCTCCACGGCTTGCGCGCCACTGCAGTCCGCGACCATCTCGATGTCCGGGGCGGTCCCCAGGATCATCCGCAGTCCGGATCTGACCAGCCGCTCGTCGTCCACCACAGCGACACGGATCACCGGCCGCCCCTTTCTCCTCCGCACCCGCCCGAGCCCGCGGAACCGCCCGGCGCTGCGCGACTCCGTCCCTGCCACCCGGGTCCGCCCTGCGGCGGCCCCGTACCCCCGCCGAGCGGCGGGGGTCAGCCCGCGACCTCGGGAGGATGCCCCGGGGAGGGCCCCGTTGGCAGAGTGGTCCTTATGCTGCACCACTGAAGAGGCCACAAGCCCAGGACGCGTTGCAGTTCACATCGGCGGCCGCCGCGACCCCCACACGCGACGGCCGTCGTTGGCTGTGCGGGGGCGGTTCGGAGGGGGATCTCCCCCGCACAACCAGGGCGTTTGCGGCGGTGTCACGCAGAGGGGGCATCTTTCGCGCCCAGGCGCGCACCCCGGCTGCGGGCGACCCGTAACGCGTCCCCGAGCGCGGTGGTGAGCTGCGCCGCCAGATACCGCACCTCCCGCGCGCCCGCCCGCGGATCGCCGAGCAGCACCTCCGCGTGCCCCAGCAGCTCGTCGCCCATGTCGAGTTGCAGTCCCTCGACCTGATCGGCCCGCTCCGCAACGGGCCCGCCGTCACGATCGCTGAGCAGATAGCAGGGTTTGCCACCGGGGGCCGTCCAGGGGAGGAGGCGGGGGGTGGGGGGAATGTCGTGCGTCATGTCGACCTGTTCTTCGTCAGGCGGGTCCGGCCCGCGGGCCGTCGGCCCGGGAGCGGCTGTCACTCCTGACCCTCGCGCCCAATACCGCCCATAGCGATCTCAACTGCCTATAGGGCGGCCCTATATTGGCGACATGGGCGAATGCGATACGGGCCTGTGGTCCCACCCCCGGCTCCTGGCAGCTGTCGCCGACGAGGACTGGGGCGCCCTCTTCCGGACGTATCGACAGCTCGCCGGAGTCAGCCAGATGAAGCTGGGTGGGCGGGTGGGGCTGGCCCAACCCGATGTGTCGGAGATCGAGCGCGGCAGACGTCGTGTCACGTCCATGGAGGTGCGCCAGCGCATCATCGAGGGCCTCGGTATCCCGCGTGGGCGTCTCGCACCGGCCCCGGCGGGAGCCCAGGAGCTGCCGGTGCCCGGCCTGGCGTTCTCCGGCCTCGCACCCGACGAGGACCTGCTGGTACGCGTCACCAGTGCCGTGGACGGTGCGCATCGTGTCGACGGCGCGACGCTGGACTGGCTCGACCGGCTTCTGGCCGAGCACAGGAGCGCGGAGGATTACATCGGCTCCCGTCCCCTCGTCGAGGTGATGGGTCAGCAACTGCGCACGGTCGTGAATCTCCATGCGGGCGCACGCGGCCCCTTGGCGGAGCGGGTCGTCCGACTCGCCGCCGAGCACGCCCAGTTCCTCGCGTGGATGGCCCAGGACCAGGGGAAAACGGCCGCCGCACTGGCGTGGTACGACCGCTCCCACGAGTGGGCCCTGGAGGCCGGAGACGCTGACATGGCCGCCACGACGCTCAGCATGAAGGCACATATGGCCTGGTCCGGCGGCCGGGGGCAGCGTTGCGTACGGCTCGCGCAGGCGGCTCGGTGGTCGGCGCCGGGAACGTCGCTGGGCGTACAGGGGATGGCTGCCCAGATGGAAGCGCGTGGTCATGCGCTCAACCGTGCTTCCGACGCGGCGCGACGCCTGCTGGACGAGGCCCAGCACCTCATCAGCCGCGCCGCGCAACGCCCCGAGGACGAACCCGTGTGGATGTATTTCTACGACGAGACGTGGTTCACGCTTCAGCGCGGCATGGCCGCCATGCACCTCGGCGACTGGGAGGGCGCCACCCGCCACCTGGCGTCCGGCCTCAGCGCGGTGCCGGTCTCCTACCGCAGGGACCGCGCGTGGTACCGGGCCTGCCTGGCTCATGCCCACGCGGCAGCGGGCGAAGCCGAACAGGCCCTGACGGCCGCCCTCGCGAGCGTCCCCGACGCATCCGAGATCGGGCGCCCCCACGCGTGGAACGAGCTGCACACCACGGCATCGGTGTTGCTGCGCAAGGGAGCCCGGGAGGGGCGTCAGCTCGTGGAGGCGCTCAGCGCCCACGACTGAGCGCGGCGGCGCGGCCGAGGCGCAGCCCCGCAACGCGAAAAGTCCGCCGCCCCCGAGCGACACCCCGGGGCGGCGGACCTTCGAGACGGGTCAGCGGTTGAAGATCGGCATGATCTCCTTGCTGTCGTCGCACCAGACCTCGTGGTAGCCGTTCGCCTGGGCGTTGGGGAGTTCCGCCGCTTCGCACGCCGCCTTGGAAGGGTACTTCTCGGCGCCCACGGGAATCCAGCCGTCGCCGGGCGGCGGGGCGGCGAAGGCGCTGGTGGCGGACAGCGGGATGGCGACCGCGGCGGCACCGACTGCGAGACCGACTCCGATACGAGTACGCCACGACTTCATGGTTTTCTCCTTGGTTCGTCTTTCGCGTTCCGAGCTGGTCGGGCCCGGAGGGTTCTGGCTCGTGCAGGGCGGTACCGAGGTGTCAGCCGATGGGGTTGACGAAGGTGGCCGGGTGGGTGGCGCTGCGCTGGTCGACGAGGGTGCCCCAGGGCCACGCGATGGTGAGCGACGTGGTCTCGTTGGGCGGGGTGACGTCCGCGAAGGCGGGCTGATAGAAGCCCTTGTCTTCCTTGGTCAGGGCGACGTTGAGCGTGAAGTCGGTGCTGTCCCCGGGCTGCAGGGTGATCGAGCCGTGCTTGGCCGACGAGCGGGTCAGCGACCAGCGCTCGCCGCCGTTCTCGGACTTGAGGTCCACCCCCGGGAAGCCGCCGATCTTGCAGGCGCGGCTGCCCTTGTTGGTCAGCACGATGCTGGTGGTCGTCGAGCCGCCCGCGTTCGGGTCCGGTGCGGCGTCGCCGCCCGTGGCGAACGCCGCCTTCAGGCCGGAGGTGTGGCAGCGCTCCCCGCCCGAGCCCGCCCCGCCACCGTTGGCGGCCGACGCGCTCCCCGACTGCTTGCCCGCGGCGCCCGTCTTGGCGCCCGTCTTGGCGTCGGCCTTGGCACCGGGCGTCGCCTGGGCGTCGGAGCCCGGCGCCGCGTCGGAGTTGCCCGCGCCGCCGGACGTCGCGGCGGCCGCGCCCGCGCCCGACTGGCCGGCGGGCTTCGAGCCGGCGGCGTCCGAGCCGGAGCAGGCGGTCAGGCTGAGGGCGGCGGCTGCGGTGAGGGCCGCGGCGGCCACGCGCAGGGTGCGGCGACGAGCGGTGCGGGCAGTGGTGTTGGAGCGCATTTCGGGTCCCCCGGGAGGCAGTCGGTGTCGTGGTTTCCTCGGTACGTCACCCACTCTGCCCGGGGCGGCTATCGCAGGGCTGCCGCTCCGCTAACGTCCGGCTAACACGGCTGTGAGCAGCGAAAAGAGGCCGTGGAGGACATGAAGGAGCAGGCGCGGGCGGCCAGTTGGGAAGCGGCCCGGCGGGTGCTCCTAGAGCCCGCCGCCGTTCCGTCCCACCGCCGCCGCCCGCAGGCCCTCCGTCCGCAGCCCGCCGTACGGTCCGAACCCGCGCCCGGTGGCCAGGACGACGACCGAGGTCATGGCGGCCAGGCCGTATGCCGTCGTCGCCATGGACAGGGCGCCCGTGGTCGTCTCGACGGACCGGTGGAAGAAGTCCGTCACGGTCAGCCACACCACGGTGCGTACGGTCAGATACAGCTCCATCGCGGCGAAGACCAGGAGCGCGCCGCGGACTTCGTGCCGGCCGCGGACCGCCAGTACGCCCAGGACCAGCAGGACGAGCACCGACCCCAGGGTGGCGAACTCGGTGGGCGCCGACAGGTCGAGGGTGCCCAGCACCGAGCCGTCGACCGCGCCGTGCAGATAGCGCAGCGCGTCCGCCTCGGTGGCCGTCAGGTCGGCCACCACCCAGCCGAGCCGGGCCAGCCCCATCAGCAGGAACAGCACCCCGCAGATCACCGAGGAGCGGTGCCGGCCGGCCTCCGGGGCCGGCGCGCGCCGGCCGCCCTGGCGGGCACCGCGCCAGCGCTCGCTCGCCGGGAACATCACGCACAGCACGACCAGCGCCACCACCAGCCCCAGGCCGCGGGTGGCCAGCGCCCAGCTGCCCAGCGGGTCGTTGCTGTACTGGTGGCGGTAGGCGGCGTGGCACAGGCCCACGCCCTCCCGCAGCGAGGCGGCGAGCAGCAGGAAGCCCGACAGCAGCGCGGCGGAGCGGGCCAGCCGGCGCTGCGCCAGCGCCAGCCCGGCGATCACCAGGAACGCGGCGGTGAAGGCCCATTCGTACGGACCGAGCAGCTGGGGCGCGGCGGCGGCACCGGGATTGAACAGGCCCTCGACGAAGTCCCAGACGCTGCCGTCACCTTGGGCGATGCCGCAGACCGTCCAGGCGAGCAGCGCGCCCGCGTAGAGGGCCAGACACAGGCCGGTGAGGAGATAGGCGTCGTGGTGCTCCGGAGCGGCCCGGCCCGGGTCGGGGCCCGGACGGACGTCCACCGTTCCTCCGTCCTGCATCACCATGACCGACCCCCGCTCCGCCGCCCGCGGCCGTCGCACCGGCCCTTCCCGTACAACAGCCTCACTGTGTCAAGGACGGCGGGAGAGCCGGTGGAGGTTCCACCCCGTGTGTCGGGTGGTTCCCGTTTCGCATGATCAGCGCACATGACGGGAGGAGGCGGTGACGTACTCCCGGATGCCCTGGCGGGTGGTGGCCCGCAGCGCGGTGAGCGCCTCGAGGTCCGGCGCCCAGTGCAATTCGGTCACCGCCGACATCACCTGCTCGCTGCGGTCGAGTATCTCCGGGTCGTCGGTCACCATCTGCGCCCGGAACATGGCCTCTTGGGCCGCATAGCGATTCTTGTAGATCTCCTCGCGCAGCTCCGGGGTGTCCTCGCCGCAGCGCTCGTCCTCGTGCACCACGAACCAGCGGTGGACGAGGACCCGCCGGTAGTCCAGCAGCGCCCCCGCGTAGGCGCAGTACGCGTCGATCCGCTCCTGCCGCAGCCGCTCCGCGCGGGCGAACCGCTCGCTGCGGTCGGTCGCCCGGCTCTGGAAGAAATGGGTGATGCCGGAACCCAGCAGGGTGCCGACGACGGCCACCACACTTGCCACAACTGCCTCCATGGGAGCAGTGGATCACAGCGGGCCGGGCCGGCGGCAGGGTGCGCGCGCCATGGCCGGTCCGTACGGCGCGACCCCTGCCGGCCGGGAGGCGGTGCGGCAAGATGGGGCCATGGGGATCGTCGGTGGCGAGGGCAGACTGATCGGCGGCCGCTACCGGCTGGAGGTCCGGCTGGGCCGTGGCGGGATGGGGACCGTCTGGCGCGCCCATGACGAGCTGTTGAGCCGCCGGGTCGCCGTGAAGGAACTGCACTTCGGCGCGGACGAGCCCGGGGCGCGGGTGCAGCGCGCGCGGGCGATGCGCGAGGCGCGGACCGTCGCCCGGATCCAGCACCCCCATGTGATCGTGGTGCACGACGTCGTCGAGCAGGACGGCCGGCCGTGGATCGTGATGGAGCTGGTCGAGGGGCCGTCGCTGGCCGGCCGGCTGCGGAGCGGGGGACCGGTCGCGCCCCGCGAGGCGGCCCGCATCGGCCTCGCGCTGCTGGGCGCGCTGCGGGCCGCGCACACCCGCGGGGTGCTGCACCGCGACCTCAAGCCCGCCAACGTCCTGATGGAGCCGGGCACCGGCCGGGTCGTGCTCACCGACTTCGGCGTCGCCCAGGTCTCCGGCGTCACGACACTGACCGACGCGGGCGGCTTCGTCGGCTCGCCCGAATACACCGCGCCGGAGCGGATGGCCGGCGGCGGCACGGGGCCCGAGGCCGACCTCTGGTCGCTGGGGGTGCTGCTGTGTGCCGCGCTCAGCGGCGCGTCCCCCTTCCACCGCGACTCGCTGGGTGCCGTCCTGCGGGCCGTCGTGCACGAGGAGATCCAACTCCCCGAGGCCGCCCGCCCGTTACGCGCCGTTGTGGACGGCCTGCTGGAGCGCGATCCGCGGCGCCGGCTGGGCCTCGCCGAGACGGAGCAGCTGCTGCGCGGCTATCTGCGGTCCGGCCGCGCCCCCGAGCGCGGTGCGGGCGGGTCCGGCCGCGGCCAGGGCGCCGGCCGCGCCGCCGAGGCCGCGGCGGGCGCGGGGGGACCGGGGGACGGCGCCCCGGCGGGTCGGCGGCCCCGCACGACGCCAATGCCGACGCCGATGCCGACGCCCATGCCGCCCTGCGCGACGGGTCCGACGGCGGTCGGCCCGGTGAACACCCGCCCAGCGAGGACCCGTTGGACGCGGGGGCGCCGCCCGGCCGTGGTCCCGCCCCGGCCGCGGGCGGCGCCGGACGGACCGGCGGCCGGGCGGGCGGCCGCGCCCCGGCCACCCCGATCCGGGCGGCGTTCGACGACCGGGCGCTGGCCGCGGCCGCCCGCCCGCACACCGGCCGTACCCGCACCGTCCTGCTGGTCGCGCTGGCGGCGGTGGTGATCGGCGGTACGGGCGCGGGCCTCGCCGTACTGCTGACGCAACGCGGCGGGACCGACGACCACACGGGCCGGCCCGGCCGCTCCTCGCTCACCGCGGGCCCGGCTCCGGCACGGAGCACCGGCGCCGGCGGCGCGCAGTCCACCGGCACGGTCACCGCACCCCCGCCGTCGGCGCCCACCGGCACCCTCCCGGCCGGCTACCGGCTCGTCCGCGACCCGGCCGGCTTCGTGATCGCCGTACCCGCCGGCTTCACCCGCGCGTCCGCGCACGGCCGGATCTCCTACGCCTCCCGGGGCGGACGCTTCCTTCTCGGCGTCCGGCTGCGGAAGCAGCTGCCCCAGGGGCCGCTGGGCGCGCTGCGGGCGGCGGACGCGCAGGGTCCCGCCGACTATCCCGGTTACCGCCGGGGCCGGGTCACCGGGACCACCCGCCACGGAGTGCGGGCCGGGCGGTGGGAGTTCGTCCGGGACGGCGGCGCGCACGACGGCGGCCCCCGGTACACCTGTGACCTCAGCTGGGACGAGCGCGGCCGGACGGTCGAGGTGTGGATCTCCGCCCCGCTCGGCGCGCGCGGCGAGGCCCGGCGCCACCTCGAGACCGCGCTCGACGCCTTCCGGCTGCCGGGGGCGTGAGCCCGGGCTCGCGGTCGCCCCAGACCAGCGCCCATGCGGCCAGCGGACACTGGCGCGATGGTGCGATGGTGCGCATGCCGTGAAAACTCGTTACTGCCGGGTACACAAAGCGTCCGGGGAGGCATACCCTCGCCGACATGACGGACTCGCAGGACACCGGAACAGCTGCCTCCGCTCTCGGCTCCGCGCGAGCGGGAGAGGCCCCCCTCGCCTCCGACGAGGCCCCCGACGAGGCTCCCGCGGCCACCACGACTGTCGGAGCCACCACGGGCACGGCGACCCCCGCGACCGCCCCGGCGCGGGCCGACGGCAACCCGGTCGCCCCCGCGCCGGCCGGTGCCCGTACGGCGGCCGAGGTGGTCACCCCTGAGATCGCCGCCCGGCTCACCCGGGGCGTGGTCAGCGGGGGCGGCCGTACCGCCAACCACACCCCGTTCACCGGGGAGAAGCTGGCCGACCTGCCCGAGTCCACCCCCGAGGACGTCGCCACCGCCTTCGAGCGGGCCCGCGCGGCCCAGGAGCGCTGGGCCGAGGTCCCCCTCCGGCAGCGTGCCGCGGTCCTGCTCCGCTTCCACGACCTGGTGCTCCGCCGCCAGGCCGAGGTGCTCGACCTGATCCAGCTGGAGACCGGCAAGGCGCGGCTGCACGCCCACGAGGAGGTGCTGGCGGTTGCCGTCACCGCCCGCCACTACGGCCGCAAGGCCCCCGCCTACCTCCGGCCCAAGCGGCACACCGGCGTCGTCCCGACCCTCACCAAGGTCACCGAACTCCGCCAGCCCCGGGGCGTCATCGGGCAGATAGCCCCCTGGAACTACCCCTTCGAGCTGTCCGTCGGTGACGCCCTGCCGGCCTTCGTCGCGGGCAACGCCGTCGTCATGAAGCCCGACACGGAGACCGCGCTGACCGCGCTGTGGGCCCGCGAGCAGCTCATCGAGGCCGGGCTGCCGGAGGACCTGTGGCAGGTCGTGATCGGCGAGGGCCCGGTCGTCGGCCCCGCCGTCGTCGAGCACGCCGACTACGTCTCCTTCACCGGCTCGACCCGCACGGGCCGCGAGGTCGCCCAGGGCGCCGCCGCCCGTCTGGTCGGCGTCAGTCTCGAACTCGGCGGCAAGAACGCCATGCTGGTGCTGGCGGACGCCGATGTGGAGAAGGCCGCCGCCGGCGCCGTCCGCGGCTGCTTCTCCTCCGCCGGCCAGCTGTGCATCTCCATCGAGCGGCTCTACGTCCACGAGTCCGTCGCCGACGACTTCCTCCAGCGGTTCGCCGCCCGGACCAGGGCGATGCGGCTGGGCAACTCCCTGGCCTACGGCGCCGATATGGGCTCGCTGGTCGGCGAGCGCCAGCTGGAGACCGTCACCCGCCATGTCGAGGAGGCCGTCGCCAAGGGCGCCGAGCTGATCGCCGGCGGCCGCCCCCGCCCCGACATCGGCCCGCTCTTCTACGAGCCCACCATCCTCGACGGCGTACAGGCCCCGATGGCCGTCTGCGGCGAGGAGACCTTCGGTCCGGTCGTCTCGATCTACCGCTTCCGCGACGAGGACGAGGCGGTGGCGCTCGCCAACGCCACGCCCTACGGCCTGAATTCCAGCGTCTGGACCAAGGACGGCCGCCGCGGCCGTGCCGTCGCCGCCCGGCTGCGCACCGGCACGGTCAACGTCAACGAGTCCTACGCCGCCGGCTACGGCAGCGTGCAGTCGCCGATGGGCGGCATGGGGGACTCGGGCCTGGGCCGCCGGCACGGCTCCGAGGGCATCCTCAAGTACACCGAGGGCCAGACCGTCGCCCAGCAGCGGCTGATGCCGATCGCTCCGTCCTTCGGGCTGACCGATGAGAAGTACGCACAGCTGATGACCCGCAGCCTGCGCGCGATGAAGGCGTTCCGCCTGCGCTGAGGCCGCCCGTGGCAGGCCGGCCGGCCGCGCCGCTCCGCCAGAAACCAGCAGGGAAACCAGCAGGGAGAGCCAGTGCCACAGGAGAACTCTGCCCGCCCCCAGGACCCGGACGGCACGGGGGCGGACGGCTACGACTACGACGTGCTCGTCATCGGCTCCGGCTTCGGCGGGGCGGTCTCCGCCCTGCGGCTGACCGAGAAGGGCTACCGCGTCGGCGTCCTCGAAGCCGGCCGGCGCTTCACCCGGCAGACGCTGCCGAAGAACTCCTGGGACCTGCGCAATTACCTGTGGGCCCCGGCGCTCGGCTGCTACGGCATCCAGCGCATCCATCTCCTGGGCAACGTCATGGTCCTGGCGGGCGCCGGCGTCGGCGGCGGCTCGCTCAACTACGCCAACACCCTCTACGTACCGCCGAAGCCCTTCTTCGACGACCCGCAGTGGAAGGACATCACCGACTGGCAGGAGGAGTTGACGCCGTACTACGACCAGGCACAGCGGATGCTCGGCGTGCGGCTCAACCCGACGATGACGCCCTCCGACGTCCATCTGAAGGCGGCGGCCGAGGCCATGGGCGTCGGCGACTCCTTCCACATGGCGCCGGTCGGGGTGTTCTTCGGGGACGGCGAGGACGCGGACGGCGGCGCGCGGACGAAGCCGGGGGCGGAGGCGGCGGACCCGTACTTCGGCGGCGCCGGCCCCGCCCGCAGCGCCTGCACCGAGTGCGGGGAGTGCATGACGGGCTGCCGCCACGGCGCCAAGAACACCCTCAACGAGAACTACCTCCACCTCGCCGAACGCGCCGGTGCGGTCATCCACCCGATGACCTCGGTCGTCTCGCTGACCGAGGACTCCCGCGGCGGTTTCGCCGCGGGCACCCTCCCGACGGACAACAAGAAGAAGGGCGCGGGCCGTACGTTCACCGCCCGCCGCGTCGTCCTCGCGGCCGGCACCTACGGCACGCAGACCCTGCTGCACCGGATGAAGGACAGCGGTCTGCTCCCGCACGTCTCCGGCCGGCTCGGCGCGCTGACCCGCACCAACTCCGAGGCCCTGGTGGGCGCGCAGACCGACAACCGCCGCTACCGCAAGCGGCACGGGGCGAAGGCCGACTTCACCCGGGGCGTGGCGATCACCTCGTCGATCCACCCGGACGCCCACACCCATATCGAGCCGGTCCGTTACGGCCGGGGCTCCAACGCGATGGGCGGGCTGACCATCCTCCAGGTGCCCTACCGCCCCACCGGACGGGTCGCCGGCTGGCTGGCGAACGTGGCCCGCCACCCGCTGCTGGCCCTGCGGTCGCTGTCCAACCGCCGCTGGTCGGAGCGGACCATCATCGGTCTGGTCATGCAGTCCCTGGACAACTCGCTGACGACGTACCGCAAGCCGAACGGCCTGGGCAAGGGCCTGCTCACCGCGCGGCAGGGCCATGGCGCGCCCAACCCCGAGCAGATCGCCGCGGCCACCGAGGCTGCCACCCTGCTCGCCCAGGAGATCAACGGCTTCGCGGGCAGCAATGTCGGGGAGCTGATGGGGACCCCGCTGACCGCGCACTTCCTGGGCGGCTGTCCGATCGGCGCGGACGCCGGCCAGGGCGTGATCGACCCCTACCACCGCCTCTACGGCCACCCGGGCATCTCGGTCGTCGACGGCGCCGCGGTCTCCGCCAACCTGGGCGTCAACCCGTCGCTGACCATCACCGCACAGGCCGAGCGGGCGATGTCGCTGTGGCCCAACAAGGGCGAGCCGGACCCGCGCCCCGCCCAGGGCCGCGGCTACCGGCGGCTGACGCCGGTCGAGCCGGTCCGGCCGGCCGTCCCCGCGAAGGCGTTCGGCGCCCTGCACCTGCCGCTCCTGGCCGTCCCGCCGGTGCCGCCGAAGAAGTCCACGTCCGCCGGCCAGGACACGCCTTCGGATCACCCGGCACCGCGCACCTGCTCGTGACGAGGGGCCGCACCCGCTCCGGATGCGGCCCCCACTGCACTGCGTCTGCCGTTACGCGGCGGCGCCACCGTTCGTCTTACGGCGGCGGACGGCGAAGACCGCGCCCGCGCCCACGACCATGGCGACCCCGCCCACGAGGGCGAGGGTGGGCAGCGCGGAGGACGCACCGGTCTCGGCGAGGTTGCCGGTCACCGGCAGCTTGTCCATGCCCGCCTTCGGCTTGGCGGTGCCGACCGGCTTCCCGCCACCCTGCGGACCGGGCTTGTTGCCGGGCTTGCCGGGCTTGGCCGGCGGGATCTCGCCGGGGTTGCTGCCGGCGGTCAGGATCGTGAAGTCGTACCACTGCTCCTTCGCCCAGCCGCAGGAGCCATCCTTGTTCTGGTAGTCGCCCGCGACCAGCGCGAAGCCGTCACCGGCCGTGGCGCCCTTGTCGGCGCGGATGCGCATCTTGAGCTCGGCGGTCTGGTGCCCGTCGAGCTGGAACCAGCCGAAGTACTGGCCGTCGGTCCACTCGTCGAACGAGGTCCACTTGCCGGTGTCCGGGTTCTGGTACTCCAGGTCGAGCTGGGACTTGGGGTGGTCCATGTGCTCGGTCGGCACCGCGTAGATGACCGGGTAGACCTCGTCGAGCGTGCGGTCCGTGGTGTTGGACAGGTGCACGCTGAAGCCCTTCCAGCCGCCGCCCGCGACGAGCTTGGAGGGCAGATGGGCGACGGTCACCTTGATCGCGGCGTCGTCGACCGTGCACTCGGGCTCGTCCCCGTCGTCGCCCGGCTCGGTGGGCTCGGCGGAGGCGGAGGGCTTGGCGGGGCCGCCGGTCTTGGTGCCGTTGCCGGGGGTGGCCGGGGTGGACGGCTTGGTGGCCGTCCCGTCCCCGGTCACCTCACCGGTCGTGCCGTCGTCGCCCGCAGTGGTGTCGTGCGGCGCGCTCGCGTCACCGGCGCCCGGCGTCGCCGGCTGGGTGGTGGTGTCGCCGGACTGCTCGGCACCGGGGGTGCCCGGCGTCGGCTCGGCGCTCGCGCTGGACTCGGTCTCGGGACCGGTCGTCGCGAACGCGGCGGGGGCCGCCATCAGGGCGGCGGGCGCTATGACGGCCGTCGCGGCGGCGGCCGTCAGGGCACGGCGAAGCTTCATCGAGAAGACCTCTCAAGGTCCAGCGTGCCGAAAGCCGGCACAAGTGGGTAGCGGGCCGTCGCGGTGGGGCGCGGTATGGCCGTGCGATTGCAGGTACATGACCAGCCATGGCCGAAAATGGTTGTTCACTAAACCAGCATTGCCGTCGTGATGCCCGTCACATCTGTCACAGCCGTCTCGCAGGCCTCTCAAGGGAAACCCACAGCCAAGGTCCGGCGGAGGGCGTGCGCCGGGCGCGCGGCCCCCCATAGCGAAGGGCCCCGGACGCCGTCCGCGAGGGGGGTGCGGACGGCCACGGGGCCCTTGGCTTTCGGTGCCGGCGTCAGGGCGGCGCCGGTACCGAGGGCGGCGCTGGGGGGGGGTAGCGCCGCTGGCTCTTGGAGTGGTGCTCGAGGGTGCGGATCCCGCGCCGGCCGGGCGGCATGGCGGTGCCGAAGGTCCCTGCGGACTGCGGTGTGTGGTGCGTCAAGCATCGTCCTGGATGCGCCTCACCTGGCGCAACCGTTTCGACCGGATGCGGTCGGTCCCGGGCGTCCCCAGGACCGACCACCCCATCGGATGTGACCGGGCTGCTGTCCCCTGCCGACCGGTCACTGCACCGGAGCGAGGTCCCACGACGCGGACCGCGGCTGGCGGTCGGCGTCTCATCGCTCCGGGGTTCCGCCCGTGGGGCGGCGTCTACGCGTAGTCCTGCAGGCCGCGCCTGGCTGGCGTGGCACCGGGAACAACGAAGCCTCGCGGCGGCCGGTCACGCGCCGTACGGGTGAGTCGGCAACCGAACTCAGATCCGGCAGCCGCGCCGGGGCGCGCCCGCTCCGCCACGTGCTCCGGCGCCTACCGGAAGCCGACCGCACACCGTCGGGAACCAGCCATGTCGCGGGCTCGGGCACTCTCAGGGGTTGCCTCAGATCTGGCCGCGCGACAGCTCCAGCAGGGTCATCGCCAGCGCGGTGCCCGGCTTGCCGAGCTGGTCGCGGTAGTGGGCGAGGATCTCCATCTCGCGGGAGAGGTTCACCCGCCGCCCGCCCGAGGTGAGGCGCTCACGCTGGATCACGGCGGAGACCGCCATCCGTTCCTGGACGAGACCGATGATCCGGCCGTCGAGATCGTCGATCCGCTGCCGTGCGTCGGTGATGATCCCGACGGCCTCCGGGGTGCGTGCGCCGGTCTCCGCTGCGGTGTCCGCCGAGGTCACTGCCGTGGTCACTGCGGTGGTGGTCGCGTTGCTCATGTCCGTCTCCTGGGGAGTGTGGCCCGGAGCCGACGGTCCCGACAGACGCAGACGCCCCGGACCTTGTCGGCCCGGGGCGCCTGGGAAGTTGCTCGTCAGTTGATCAAGCAGCACGACCATGGCAGCCGGTGGGGCCGGTGCCATAGGTAAAGACGAAGGTCAGCTGCTTGTTCATGGGGCTCAGTATGAGCCCGTTAGAATCGAAAGTCCAACCCTGCTCCACACCGCCGGAAGGCCGCCGAAGTGCCATCAGCGCCCCCTGCCGCTGCCCCGGACGTCGTCCTCGTAGTCGACTTCGGCGCACAGTACGCCCAGCTCATCGCCCGCCGGGTCCGTGAGGCCCGGGTCTACAGCGAGATCGTGCCGTCCACCATGCCGGTGGCCGACATGCTCGCCAAGAACCCCAGGGCGATCATCCTCTCCGGAGGCCCCTCGTCGGTTTACGCCGAAGATGCCCCCAGCCTGG
The DNA here is from genome assembly GCF_036227565.1 of Streptomyces sp. NBC_01454. Taxonomy (NCBI): domain Bacteria; kingdom Bacillati; phylum Actinomycetota; class Actinomycetes; order Kitasatosporales; family Streptomycetaceae; genus Streptomyces; species Streptomyces sp. NBC_01454. The sequence goes on along the minus strand of NZ_CP109460.1, from coordinate 3,216,661 downwards.
ACCGTTCCCTGTTCGAGGCCGGTGTCCCGGTCTTCGGCATGTGCTACGGCTTCCAGCTCATGGCCCTCAGCCTCGGCGGCACCGTCGACAACACCGGCGCCCGCGAGTACGGCCGTACCCCGCTGACTGTCTCCCGTCCCGGATCCACCCTGTTCGAGGGCACCCCTGCCGAGCAGTCGGTGTGGATGTCCCACGGCGACGCCTGCTCCGCCGCCCCCGAGGGCTTCACGGTCACCGCGTCCACGGACGTCGTGCCCGTCGCCGCCTTCGAGAACGACGAGAAGAAGCTCTACGGCGTCCAGTACCACCCCGAGGTCATGCACTCCACGCACGGCCAGCAGGTCCTGGAGCACTTCCTCTACCGCGGCGCGGGCATCGAGCCGAACTGGACCACCACCAGCGTGGTCGAGGAGCAGGTCGCCGCGATCCGCGCCCAGGTCGGCACCAAGCGCGCCATCTGCGCGCTGTCCGGCGGCGTGGACTCCTCGGTGGCCGCCGCCATCGTGCAGAAGGCCATCGGCGAGCAGCTGACCTGCGTCTACGTCGACCACGGCCTCCAGCGCAAGGGCGAGTCCGAGCAGGTCGAGAAGGACTTCGTGGCCGCCACCGGCGTCCAGCTGAAGGTCGTCGACGCCGAGGAGCGCTTCCTGACCGCGCTGGCCGGGGTCAGCGACCCCGAGCAGAAGCGGAAGATCATCGGACGCGAGTTCATCCGCGTCTTCGAGCAGGCCCAGGCCGAGCTGGTCGCCGAGGCCGGCGCCGAGGGCGAGGAAGTCGCCTTCCTGGTCCAGGGCACGCTCTACCCGGACATCGTCGAGTCCGGCGGCGGCACGGGCACCGCCAACATCAAGTCGCACCACAACGTCGGCGGGCTCCCCGAGGACATCGAGTTCCAGCTCGTCGAGCCGCTGCGCCAGCTGTTCAAGGACGAGGTCCGGATGGTCGGCAGCGAGCTCGGCCTGCCCGACGAGATCGTCCACCGCCAGCCGTTCCCCGGCCCCGGCCTGGGCATCCGCATCGTCGGTGAGGTCACCAAGGAGCGCCTGGACCTGCTGCGCGAGGCCGACGCCATCGCCCGCGAGGAGCTGACCGCGGCCGGTCTGGACCGCGAGATCTGGCAGTGCCCGGTGGTCCTGCTCGCCGACGTCCGCTCGGTCGGCGTCCAGGGCGACGGCCGGACGTACGGCCACCCGATCGTGCTGCGCCCGGTGTCCTCCGAGGACGCGATGACCGCGGACTGGACGCGGATGCCGTACGACGTGCTGGCCCGCATCTCCACCCGCATCACCAACGAGGTCGCCGACGTCAACCGCGTCGTCCTCGACGTCACCAGCAAGCCGCCGGGCACCATCGAGTGGGAGTGACCCCACTCGCCGCCTGACCCACGCCGCCGTCCGGACCACCGGGCGGCGGCGTGGTGCGTTGCCGGTGCGCCCCGGATCGCCGTGCCCGGCGGGCCGCTCCCCGGCTCCCGCGCCTCCCTCAGCCCTCCACGGCCGCGGCCAGGCGCTCCAGGGTCGTGGCCATCGCCGGGCCCATCCGCCGTGGAAAGCCGGGGAGTTCGACGACGAGACGGGGGAGCCGGGCGCGCGACCAGTCGTAGGTGTGGGTGACCCGGGTGACCCGGGTGGTCCCTGCGCCCCCGGTGGCGTCCGTGCGCGCCGTGCCGTCCCCGGGCGCCAGCTCGTAGCGCCAGCGCTGCCCGCCGACCAGCCGCCGGCCGCCGACCTCGCCCCAGGTCTCCCAGGCGAACAGCCGGCCCTCCTCGTACTCCACCACCACGTTCACCGACCGGTACGCGAGACGCCCCTGCGCCATGCCCATGCTGAACCGGTCGCCGATACCCAGCGGCGACGGCCCCTCCGGGCGGCCGCGCAGCATGCCCGAGCCGTCCAGCTCGGTGTGCCGGGCCGGGTCCCGCAGGACGGCGAAGAGCTGCCCGGGTGTGGCGTGGATGTCCTTGCTGACCGATACGGCCCTCATTGTGTGCCCCTCCGCTGCCGTTTCTGGTGCGTTCATGATGCAGGCCGACCGATCTGTGTCCGTCCCGGCCCTGGTGACCTGCGGTACCGAGAGGTAGCTTCCGCTTCGAGCATCAAGAGCCGTACGTGCCAGGAGGAGAGCCGCGATGCCCGAGCCGACGCCCGTCCCCACCGAACAGCTGCACTTCGCGATGCCGCCGGCCCACGAGACCGTCGAGGACGAACGGCGCCACCGCAAGGAACGCCTGGTCGCGGCGCTGCGCCTGTTCGGGCGCTTCGGCTTCGAGGAGGGCGTCGCGGGCCACATCACCGCCCGTGACCCGGAGTTCCCGCAGTGCTTCTGGGTCAACCCCTTCGGGATGTCGTTCCGGCACATCACGGTCGGCGATCTGATCCTGGTGAACGCGGAGGGCAAGGTCGTCGAGGGCCGCCACCACGTCAACCAGGCGGCGTTCGCCATCCACGCCCAGGTCCACCGGGCCCGCCCGGACGTCATCGCCGCGGCGCACAGCCACTCCACGTACGGCAGGGCGCTGTCCGCACTGGGCGAGCTGCTGGAGCCGATCACCCAGGACGTCTGCGCCTTCTACGAGGACCACGCGCTCTTCGACGACTACACGGGTGTGGTCGTGGACGAGGAGGAAGGGCGGCGGATCGCGGCCGCGCTCGGCCCGCACAAGGCCGTGATCCTGCGCAACCACGGGCTGTTGACGGTCGGCGACTCGGTCGACGCGGCGGCGTGGTGGTTCCTCACGATGGAGCGCTCCTGCCAGGTCCAGCTCACCGCGAAGGCGGCCGGCAAGCCGGTGCTGATCGATCACCACAACGCCGTCCACACCCGCGAACAGCTGGGCAACGACCTGGTGGCCTGGATCAACTACCAGCCGCTGTACCAGCAGATCTCCCGCAGCGAGCCGGACCTCTTCGACTAGAAGACTCATGAAGATCTTGCTGAGGGGTCGTTCGGCCGCAGGCCGGGCGGCCCCTCCGGCTATGTGCTGGCCGGGGCGAGGTGCCAGGTTCCGTTGGTTCGGTTGAGTCCGAGGTTGATCAGTCGGCGAAGGTTGAGGGCGGCTGCTCGGGTGTGGAGCCAGGTGTCGTTCTTGATGGTGCCGCGGTAGCGGAGTTTGCGGTTGCCGTGGTGGACGAGCCAGGCGACGGCACGTTCGACCGGTGGTCTCCAGCGCCGGTAGTCGGCCTGCCAGTCGGGATCGGTGGCGGCCTGCTGGCGGGCGGCGGCGAGCAGATCGTGGTGCGGACGGATGGTCAGGATCCGCCCGGCCTTGGCCTTGGTGCACCGCTCACGAAGGGGGCATCCGGCGCACACGTCCTTGAACGAGGCTTTGCGCTGGTGGTGCTGCCCGGCGGGAGCGGATAAAGGGACGGTGTGTCCGGCGGGGCAGGTCACGGTGGCGGCGACGGTGTCGATGACGAAGTCGTCGAGGGTGAAGCCGCCAGGGACGGCGGGCCGCAGCGGTGCGGGTTTGAGGAACAGCCGGTGACCGGCGGTTTCGAGGCTGTGGCGGGCGTCACCTGTGGAGTAGGCGGTGTCACCGAAGGCGTCAACGGGCTCGTCCTCGTCGGTGAGCAGGTCGATTCCGACCATCGCCTCGTGGTGCTCGGGACCGGCTCCGGGCCGCAGGGCGACGGCGGTGTATAACCCGGTCTCGGGCTCAATGGCGAGGTGGGCCTTGAAGCCGTCCTGCTGGTGGGTGCGGGTCTTGTGCACGTGCCGGGCTTCGGGGTCGACAGTGGAGACCATCCGGTTCTGTGCGGTGCCTTGGGTGATGCGCCAGCGCCCGTCGTGGCCGTCGGAGTCCTCGGCGGGCTCCACGTCCTGGCCCGCGACCAGGGCCAGGATGCCGACCGCGTTCGCGGCCTTCTCGCCGAGCTGCTGCTCGGGCAGGTGGCCCAGCAGCCGCAGCGCGTCACCGACCAGGGCGTCGACCAGGTCGGCACGGGCCTGCTCGTCGTTCCAGGCGATCCTCGGCTTGCCCGGGTCGTTGTAGTCGTGCGCGGTGCAGTGCACCGCGACCACCTCGCCGGCCCCGGGGACGTCCCGGATCACCGCCCGGATGGCGGCGATGATCTGGGTGACGGTGTCCTGGGTGGCCACCGCGTCATCCAGCACGGTGGAATCCAGCGCCCGGCGGTGCTTGCCCTTGAGGACACCGGTGGCCTTCACGACCTCCCGCACAGCCTCGAACACCCGGTTCGGCCGGGCGGAACGGGCCAGCCGGCGGCGGAAGTAGGCCAGCAACGACGGATCGAACGCCATGTCATGAAGGCCCAGTCCGCAGGCTGCCTTCCACCTCAGGTCGCACCGCAGTTCCTGGACCGTCTCGAAGTCCGACAGCCCGTGCAGGGCCTGCAGCGTGATCGCCGAGGCCAGGATCTGCGGCGGCATACTCGGCCGCCCGTTCGCCGACGGGTACATGTCCGCGAACATCTCCGCTTCGAACAGCGTGCTGCGATGCTCGGCCAGGAAAGCGAACACACTCCCCGCCGGGATCAAATCCCGGCAGGTCTCCCACACATCCGGCCCGACCGTCTCCCCGGCCCATTCCCCCATCACCACAACAAGCAGTCTGGCCCCGCCGCTCACGCGGCGGGGCCAGAACTCCAAGATCTTCATGAGTCTTCTAGGGCCTGTCTCGTCGATGAGTGGAGGGAACCGGCGCCCTGGGGGCAGCGTCCACTGATGCACAAGATCGCTACGGGCGCAGAGGAGCTTGAGATGACCGGCACGGCCACCCGTTACCTCTATCTCGTCCGGCACGGCGAGGCGTCACCGGACGAGAGCAGGCTGACGGAGGCCGGCCGGCGGCAGGCCACACTGCTCGGCCAACGTCTTCGGGACGTCCCCCTCGCAGCTGTTCACCACGGTCACCTGCCGCGGGCGGAGCAGACCGCACGTCTGATCGGCGATCAACTGAAGAGCGTCCCTCGGCATGTCTCGGAAGCCGCTGGTGACTACGTGCCCTACATGCCGGAAAAGGACGAACTTCCGGCCGAATCGGCAGACTCCTCCCTCCGCTTCCTCGCCGGCACCACGGACGAGGAGCGGAAAAGCGGAGCTGCGCTGGCCCGTCAGGCGCTGGATCTGTTCACCGGGCCGGTGGACGGCGAACAGGATCGGCACGAACTGGTCGTCACCCACAACTTCCTGGTCGCCTGGCTCGTCCGGGATGCCATGCATGCTCCGAAGTGGCGATGGCTCGGCCTCAACCACTGCAACGCGGCACTCAACGTCATCCGCTATGCCCCCGGCCGGCCCGCGTCCCTCCTCGTCTCCAACGACATGCGGCATCTGTCCAACGCACTGCGATGGACGGGCTTTCCCGCCGAGCTGCACATCTGACGGCGCCGGTCAGCCCATTGCGGCGGCCGGGTGGCGAACAGCATCGAGCGCGGCATCAACTGCCGCAAACAGCGGCGCGGCCTGGCCACGCGATGCGTTCACCGGAGGGACCCCGGAGCGCGAGCTCCGCACACCGGCGCCTGCGGGACGGCCGGCCGTTCCGCCGTCCCGCGGGCCCGGGCTCACGAGGGTGGCAGCAGTTCGCGCAGGGGTGCCACGGTCGCGGAGATGCCATGGCTGAACGGTGCGTCGAAGTCCCAGACGAGGAACAGCAGGAAGGCGATCAGCGCGCTGAAGAGGCCGGCCATCAGCAGCTCCCGCCCCGAACGCCGGATCTGCAGCGTGAACATCACGCCGATGGAGATGGCACCCCCGACGACCAGCCCGAACCACACCACGCCCGGCAGCGTCGAATCCGCCGCGTCCGCACGGGCCGCGCGGGCCCCGTCGGCCACCGCGACCTGATCGACCAGCGGCTGGTAGGACTGCCCCTCGAAGTCGTTGCGCGGGTGGTAGTCGGTGACGTCCGCCCGGACCTTCGTCAGCAGATCGCTGCCGTGCCGGGTCAGTTCCCCCTGCCCGGCCATGACCGGCCACTCCTTGTGCACCACATACGTCACATAGGCCCCGACATCCGAACGGATCCTGTCCCGCACCGGCGCGGGGTAGGCCCGGGCCCGCGCAGCGACCTCGTGCAGCGCCTGCGCCTCGGTCCGCACGGTGTCCTCGGCCGCGCTTTTCGCCTCCCAGACACCGGCGATGGCCAGACCCAGCACGATCGCGTACACCACCCCCACCATCATCGTCAGATACTCGATCACATCCGGTGTTTCGGTCGGGTCGTCGTCCTCGGTGATCCGCCGCTCCTTGAGGACGGTGATGGTCAGGACGACGCCGCAGACCGCGGCCATGGCGATGGTCAGCACCAGCCATTGCGACATGGAGACCTCCTACGAGGAACGGCGTCCGGCGGAACCGGACGAGGAGCTCGAACGGGGACGGAGGGCGGCCCCGGCCAGCACGGCCGGAGCGGTGAGCAGCAAGGTCGTGGTCACCATCGAGCGCCCGGCGCGCGGTTTGTGGGACACCGGCGCATAACTGCGGGGCAGGACGGGTGGCGGCGGGGACGGTCGGCGGGGCGGGCTGTGGACCGGCCGGGAAGCGGGGGGCGGCGGCACCGGGCGGGCGCGGGGAGTGGGCGGCGGTGGCGGGGGTGGCGGGGGTGGCGGAGGCGGCGGAGGCGGCGGAGGAGTGGCCGGCCGGGCCCTGGGAGGCGGCGGGGGCGGCGGCGCCGGCCTGGGGATGTGCGGACGAGGGGCCGGCGCGTGGGTGGGCGGGGCCGGCGGTGTGGTCCGGGTGCAGGGGAAGTGCCAGCCGCGCGGCATGGGAAATCCGGTCGGCACATCCACCGGCGGGGCGGTCCCGGCGTAGGCGCAGTTGTCGCCGGTGACCGGGTGCCCGTACGGGGCGGGCGCGGCCGCCGCCGGCGCGGGGACGAGCAGCGCGGCGGTACCGGCCAGCAGCAGACAGACGGCGGCGGCCGCCACCAGCCGGGGCGCCAGGTGCCCCAGGGTGCGCAGGAGTTGCGGGGGACGGGGGCCCCGCCGGTCGCCTGGCCGGCGTGGCGGTGGCCCCTCCGGGCGGGGTGGTCCGAGTGACCTGTGCGGTCCGGGTACGTGGCACACGGCGAGAGCTTGCGCAGCGCGCGGACAACTCAGCCGTCGCGGTACCCCGGTTCGCCCGAATAGGGGACCCGGCCGTATTTCCCGGCGCGCGGCCGGTCAGATGTGCGGACGGAACCGTACGCCGGTACGGAAACACCGGGGCGCATTCGGCTTCCCGGCCCGCCCGATGCCGTACGTCAACGCGCCGATGCGCCCACCACCCGCCGTCAGCTGGAGGTTTGACATCGGCCCTGGCTTTCTACGGCACAATTCGCCGTTGTACGGGACAAGTTGATGACGGTGGCGGGGCGGTAGCTGACGTGGCGGTGAATGCGGCGGGCGGGATGGCCGGTACGGGCGAGCCGGGGGAGGGCGTAGAGGGCGCGGAAGGCGGCGAGTGCCGGTGCGGGCACTGTCCGCACGGCGCCCGGGTGGGGCACCGTGAGGCGGTCGCCGCGTTCGTCGCGCTGCGGGAGGACTTCGCCGCCGGGCGCGGAGTGCCGGCCGGGCTCGCCCGCTCCGCCGGTGCGGCCCGGCAGTGGGTGTCGGACGAACTCGCCCTGTCGGCCCGCGAACTGACCAAGCGGCGGGCGGCCGAGCGGGTCACCTGGCTGACGACGGTACGGCGGCGCACCCTGCTCGCCGTCTGGGCGGCGGTGGTGGCCGTGCTGCTCGGGCAGGCGCTGACCGCCCTCGCCCACGGCTGGACGGCGACCCGTACGGCGGGGCTGCTCGCGGCCGTCGTCCTCGGACTGGCCATGACGGCGGCGGCCTGGTGGCACCGGGCGCACGGCGGGGCGCTGGCCCCGCTGATCGGGGAGGACGGGCGGCTGTCCACCTCACGGACGGTGGCGGCCGGCTGGGCGGCCGCGGTGCTGTACGCCGTCCTGACGCTCGCGGGGCAACTGGCGATCGCCGGCACCCCACAGGCGCGGCGCACCCTGCTCCAGGGCCTGGCGCTCGCCCGGTCCGGCTCCCTGCTGACGATGCTCGCCGTGGCCTGCGCGGTGGCCGTGCTGGCCTACGGGCTGGTGGGGGCGCGGGTGCGGTCCGGGTGGCTGCAGAAGGTGCCCGCGGAGCGGCCGCGCGCCGCCGATCTGCTGACGGACGACGCGGGGCGCGGCAGCTTCCTGGACGTGCAGTACGTCCTGGTGAACCTCGCCGTGCTGGCCTGCGCCCTGGTACGGCTGGCGCGACAGGCGAACGAACTGCCGCAACTGCCCTGGGGGCTGGTGCTCCTGGCGGGGCTCTCCGGGGCCACCTCCCTGCTGGGGAAGCTGGTGACCGGCGGCCGTCCGGTGATCCTTTCCATCGTGCGCTCCCGTGAGCTGGGCGACCTCGCCGCGCCGGTCCGCACCGGCGACGACATCGAGATCCGCGGCGCCGGCTTCGTCCCGCCGGGCGCGGGCACGCCCGACCGGCTCGCCCGGACCGTGGTGCGGATCGGTGATGTGCACGTCCCCGTCCCCCTGGTCCCGGTCGCCGGCGGCTTCGCCAATCCCACGGACGGGGTGCTGACCGTCCCGGTACCGGTCGATGTCGAACCGGGCCGGGTCAAGGTCCGGGTGATCACCGCCGCGGGGGTGGAGACGGCGGGGTATGTGCTGGACATCTTGGACTGAGGGGGTGGGGGCGGACGGCCGACGGGGCAGGTGGGGCCGACCGGTAGCCGGCGCGGGCCGGCGGGGACGCCGTTGACCGGGCCGGCGTGCCGCCGTTGACAGGGGCGTCGTCGGCCGGGCGTGCGCGGGGCGTGACGGCCGGTGCGTGACGCTTTTGTGTGTGGCGGCCGCCGGAAGTGCGTCCGTCCGTTGAACCTCTTGCGCATGTGCGCACGTATCTCCCCACGAGGCGCGGGCGCGGGCACAATCGGCTGCGCCCGGTGGCAACGGAGAGGCGGACGTCATGGTGCACGCGAATCGTACGGTGGGTGCCGAATTCGGAGGTGCGAGCCTGGACGGCGCCGCCGCCGGAATGCGGGGACAGTGGGCGCGCCACGCGCTGCTCCCGTTGCGGCTCTTCCTGGGCGCCACCTTTCTCTACGCAGGCATCGACAAGCTGACGAATTCGGCGTTTCTGTCGGCCTCCGGCGCGGGTTCGCTCGGTGAAACGCTGCGCCAGGTCCACGACGCGGCGGCGTTTCCGCAGCTCATCGACCTTGCGCAGCAAAATCCCGTGATCTTCGGTTACGCCATCGCGGCCGGTGAACTGGCGGTGGGCCTGGGGACCTTGGTGGGACTGCTGGGGCGGCTGGCGGCGTTCGGCGGTGCGCTGATCTCGCTGATGCTGTGGCTCACGGTGAGCTGGGCGACCACGCCGTACTACTACGGCAACGACCTGGCCTACCTGATGGCCTGGGTCCCGCTCGTACTGGCCGGAACACCGAGGTTCTCCCTGGACTCGGCCCTCTCGAACCGCCGCAAGCGGCACGGGGCGCAGCTGTACGGCTGAGGGGGAGAGCCGAGGGCGGAACGGGAAGCGCGGGCGGAGCGGCCAGTCGGGCGGAGCGGCCAGTCGGGCGGGGTGGAAGGGCGAGGCTGTTTGGCGTCCGGTCGGCCGGGCGTTCAGGCAGCTGTGGGCTGCGTGGGTGTCCGCTGGGGCGTGGGCCGGTGCCGGCGCGGGCGTCCGCCCAGGTGCGGCCCGGTGCGGCCCGGTGCCAGGTCAGGACAGTGACGGGGGCGGTGCATCCGTGGGCGGCGTGCGGTGGCGGCGGACCGAGGTCCAGGCGGCGGCGGCGCCGGAGAGGGCGAGGCCGACCGGGAGGACCAGAAACAGCCAGAGGCCGGGGGCCCGCCAGACGCCGAGGGCGTCGAGGCCGTAGCCCAAGCCGACGGTGAGGGCGGCGAGGCCCGCGAGAAGGCGGGCCGGTTCGAAGGGGTGACGTGTCACCGGGAGGCTCCCTGAGGGGTCGGGGCGGTCGGCGCGACGGGAAGGGGCGGGGTGGGAGCCGGCGGCGCGGAGTCCGGCGCGAGGCGCTGGACGGCGATCTGCCCGGCGCCGATGGTGAGGTCCAGATCCAGTGAACCGTGCGGCTTCTCGCCCTTCTTGAGGCCGTCGGCGGGCAGTGTGACCGTCCGCCGGCCGTCTCCCGCCGACAGATCCACGTCGTGGGGCGACTCACCAGGCAGCTGGAGATCGCCGACCCCGAGCGAGACATGGAGGCGGGCGCTGACGCCCCGCGGCAGCCGCACCTCCAGGCGGCCGAACGCCACGTTCACCGCGGTGTGGACCGTACGGCCGTCCTTGAGGGGGAGGTCACCGAGGTCCAGCGTGGCTTCCCCCGACCCCACCGCGTAGTGCGGCCGGACCTCGCCGACGCTGGTGGGCGTCCAGGTGCGCCGCTGCCAGTCGGCGGTGAGGTTGTGAGGCACCACCGCCGCCCCCGCCAGCAGCACGGCGGTCACCACCACCATGAAGACCGTGCCGCCGCCCGTCCGCCCGTACCAGGCGCTGAGCAGGAGACCGAGGCCGAAGACGGCCAGCGCACATGCCAGACCGGCCTGGAGGGACGGGGCGAGGCCGTCATGCCGGGAGACGGCGAATGCGGTGCCGCCGCCGGCCAGCAGCGCGAGCAGGAACGTCCGGCCGCCGATCGGACGGCCGCTGCGGCGAGTTCGGCGCGGGGCGGGAGGGGCGCCGCGCGGCGGCTCGGCGGGGCCGGGCGGACGGCTGCCGCCGGGCCCGGAGCCGTGCGGGGCGGTGGGCGCGCCGGTGCCGTGCGCGAACCGGTAGTTGATGTCGAGCGGGAGCGGGGTGCTCTCCGGCCCCCACAGATACGGCGGACCGGCCGCTTCCCTGGAGCGTGGGTCGCGCCACCAGGAGGGGCTGGTCGGCACCGGGGGCGCGGTGGTCTCGGGCGGGGCATCGGCGACGGCCTGGGCGGTGGCGGAGTCCACCGACTCCGGTCCTTGTGCCACCACTTGCCGGCGTCGGCGCGACCAGTAGGCGGAGCCGGCCACCGCCAGCATCAGCATGATGGCGAACGACATCATGCTGCCTTTGCCGAGCGTCGTCAGGAACAGCCCGCAGCCGACCAGCGCGAACAGCAGGGCCGTCAGCGCGGAGCCCTCGACGCGGCCGGAGAGCAGCCTTCGGCCCTCGTTCTCCTCCTCGCCGTCGAGGGGGATGAGCAGCCAGGCGAAGCCGTAGGCGATGAGGCCGAGGCCGCCGACGGAGAGCACGGCGAGCACGATCCGGAAGATCACCGGATCGAGATCCCACTGCCGGCCCAGCCCGGCGCACACCCCGCCGATCACCTTGTGCCGCCTGCTGCGGCGCAGCGGGGCAGGTGCCGGGGCGGGGCCGGCGGGGTCGCCGGGCGCCGGTTCCTCGACGGGGTCTCTCTCGCTCATGGCCCCATGGTGACAAGCGACGCGGGGTCGCGGCATCGGTGGAAACCCTGGCGGATCCCTGAGATGCGCGTCCGGTCCCCCTGAGATGCCCGTCCGGTCCCCCTGAGATGCCCCAGGGGGGTCCCGAAATCCCTCGTGGGTTCGCATATGCCCCCGGGCTGTTGTCGAGGCGGGAAAGAAGGGCATGTACGTGCGGTGGCCAAAGCTCAGTCCGCCCGCTGTGGCGACTATCGTTGCGCCCTGAATACGTACGGGGCTCCGGAGGGGCGTGCTGTGACGGAGGCGGCGTCGGTGAACGAGGGGCGACTGGTCGCCGGGCGATACCGCCTGGTCGAACGGATAGGCCAGGGCGGTATGGGAACCGTCTGGCGGGCCAGGGACGAACTCCTCGGGCGTCAGGTCGCGGTCAAGCGGCTGCATGTCTCGCCGCAGCTCGACGAGGACGAACTGGCGACGCGTCATGAGCGCACCACCCGCGAGGCGCAGTCCGCGGCGCGTATCAACCACCCCAACGTGGTGGGGGTGCACGACGTCGTGGACGACGCCGGGCTGCCGTGCATCGTCATGGAATACGTCCCCTCCACCACGCTCGGCGACGCCATCAAGGAAGCCGCGCGTGCCGACAGTTCCCTCACCCCGCGCGAGGCCGCCCGTATCGGACGCGGCATGATCGCGGCGCTGCGTGCCGCGCACTCCGCCGGAGTGCTGCACCGGGACGTCAAGCCGGGCAATGTCCTGCTCGGTGAGGACGGCCGGGTCGTGCTCACCGACTTCGGGATCGCGGTCGCCAGCGGTACCTCCACGCTCACCAAGACCGGTGAGCTGGTGGGTTCCATCGACTACTTGGCGCCCGAGCGGGTCAAGGGCGGCACCCCGGGGCCCGCCTCCGACCTGTGGGCGCTGGGCGCAACGCTCTATCAGGCGGTCGAGGGCCGGCCCCCGTTCCGGAAGAACACCGCGGTCGAGACGGCCTACGCGATCGCCATGGACCCGCACGATCCGCCGCGCAACGCCGGTTCGCTGGCCCCGCTGATCGAGGCGCTGCTCGCCAAGGAGCCGCAGGAGCGGCCGTCGGCCGACGTCGTCGAGCAGGCCCTGCGGGCCGCCGAGGCCGAGGTGGAGACGGCGATGATGGGCTGGCCGACGCTCGCGCTGGGTACCGTCGGGCTCGGCGCCCCGGACGCGGCCACGGCGAACGGGCAGACGGAGGCGACGACCCGCGCCGTGGCGCACACGGGCGGACAGGGCGCCGCCCCGGAGCACGCCGCGACCGGCACCGGCACCGCGAGACGGGCGGCCACGGGCGCCGGCACCGGGACCCAGACCGGCAACGGCACCGGCAACGGCACCGGCAACGGCACCGGCAACGGCACCGGCAACGGCACCGGCACCGGCCCGGGTACGGGCACACATGCCGGCGGCGAGGCCACGACCGGCCCGGTGGCGGTGCCGTCCGGCGGCAAGGAGCCCCGTAAGCGGAGGGGCGCGCGGGTCGCGGTCTGGTCCGTCGTGGGTGTGCTGGTCGCCGGCGGCGGTACGGGCGCGGCCTGGTACCTGATGCGGAGCGACGACGCCGGCACGTCCCACACGGCCGCGGACAAGGCCACCCCGGTGAGCCCCCGTGTCCCGGCCAACAGCATCGGACCGCCGCCGGCGCTCCCCGACGGCTACCGCAAGATCACGGAGTCCGCGCTCGGCGTGTCCTTCCCGCTGCCCGACGGCTGGAAGCGGGAGGCCCGGGACAGCGGACGGCAGATCATCTACTCCTCCGCGGCCGAACGTGCCCAGATGACCCTCAGCGTGCTGGACTTCTCCTCGCCCGACCAGGTGCAGCACCTCACGGCGGTCGAGGAGTCCTTCAAGAAGATGTACCCCGTCTACACGCGGCTGCGGATGCAGCCCACGGTCTTCCAGGGCGACCCCGCCGCGATCTGGGAGTTCACCTTCCAGGGACGGGCCCGCGCCTTTCGGGGCATGGACCTGGGGTTCGGCCGCGAAGGAGCCAAGGAATACGCGATCTGTGTGACCGCGCCGAAGGACAACTGGACCAAGTTCGAGAAGCTCTTCACGAACGTCAAGGACGGCTTCCGCAGGACCGGTCCGAACAACTGACGACCGGAACCGGGCCCTGCGCCGCCCGGTCCGGCCGCCCCGGCCGCTCCCTCTGGCTCCGGCCGCCCCGCCCGGTCCCGCCCCGCCCGGTCCCGGCCCGGCCGCCCCGCTCCGGGCCCGCCTGGTGAAAGCTCAGGGACGGCTTCAGGGTCGTCCCTGATGCCCCGCGCCCCGGCGCCGTGTGACGATCGGGGACATGACCACCGCCCCACCCCGCGCCGAGACGGGTTACGCCCCGGCGCCGGACCCGGATGACCCGCCCGTGCGCAAGCTGTACCGCAGCGCCGACGGGCGGCTGCTCGGCGGTGTCGCGCGCGGTCTGGCCGGGCATCTGGGGCTGCCGGTCTCCTGGGTGCGGATCGTGTTCGTGGCCCTGTTCATGGCCGACGGCATGGGCGCCCTGCTGTATGCCGCGTTCTGGTTCTTCGTCCCGCTGGGCGTCGGCGGTGTGGAGCACCGGCAGGCCACCGCGGCCGACGGAAAGCGCCGCCTGCTGCGGCACAAGCCCGACCGGGGCCAGGTCTTCGCGCTGATCGCGCTGCTCATCGGCGCCTCGATCGTCGCCTCCCGGTTCCAGCTGGGCCGGGCCGACGGCTATGTCTGGCCGGTGCTGCTGATCGGCGCCGGCGTCGCCCTGGTGTGGCGCCAGGCGGACAACGCCCGCCGCGCCCAGTGGCTGGAGCTGGGCCGCCGCAAGGGCGTGCTGCCCGTGCTGCGCGGTGCGGCCGGAGTGCTGCTGGTCTGCGTCGGGGTGACGATCATCGTCGTGCTGCAGGGCTCGGTGCGCCATCTCGGCTCGGTGCTGCAGGCCTCCCTCGCCGTCGTCGTCGGCATCGCGCTGCTGGCGGGCCCCTATCTCGTCCGGATGACCCAGGACCTCTCCGAGGAGCGCCTGATGCGCATCCGCGCCCAGGAACGCGCCGAAGTGGCCGCGCATGTCCATGACTCGGTCCTGCACACCCTCACGCTGATCCAGCGCAACGCCGACGAGCCCCGGGAGGTGGCGCGGCTGGCCCGCGCCCAGGAACGCGAACTGCGCGCCTGGCTCTACAAACCCGAGGGCCGCGGCAAGGAGGAGGACGAGGAGCCGGCCACCGTGGCGGAGGCCGTCCGCAAGGCCGCCGCCGAGGTCGAGGACCACCACGGCGTCCCCATCGAGGTCGTGGTCGTCGGTGACTGCCCGCTGGACGAGGCGCTCGGCGCCCAGATGCAGGCCGCGCGCGAGGCAATGGTCAACGCCGCCAAGTACGGTGGCGAGGGCGGCGCGGTGCAGGTGTTCGCCGAGGTGGAGGGCCTCACGGTCTTCGTCTCGGTGCGCGACCGCGGCCCCGGATTCGACCTGGACGCGGTCCCCGAGGACCGCATGGGCGTACGGGAGTCCATCATCGGACGCATGGAGCGCAACGGCGGGACGGCCCGGCTGCGCTCCGCTCCCGAGGGCGGCACGGTCGTCGAGCTGGAGATGGAGCGCGCGGCGAAGGAGCACGACGCATGACGGCGCCCGGCCAGGAACGGCCGGTGGCGACACCGCGGGCCGGCACACGGGATGATGGCGGGGCAGACACCGAGGGACGGGCGGAAGAGATGAGCAGCGAGGGCGCACAGCAGGACGGCACCGGCACCGGCACCGGCGCGGCCGGCGACCGGACCGTACGGGTCGTACTGGTCGACGACCACCGGATGTTCCGTACGGGCGTCCAGGCCGAGATCGGGGAGACCGGGCGCACCGGCGTCGAGGTGGTCGGCGAGGCCGCCGACGTCGACCAGGCGGTCACGGTCATCACCGCCACCCGCCCCGAGGTCGTCCTCCTGGACGTCCACCTCCCCGGTGGCGGCGGCGTCGAGGTGCTGCGCCGCAGCGCCGCGATGATGGCCGACGCCGAGCGCCCGGTCCGCTTCCTCGCGCTCTCCGTCTCCGACGCCGCCGAGGACGTCATCGGCGTCATCCGTGGGGGCGCCCGCGGCTATGTCACCAAGACGATCACGGGTACGGACCTGGTCAACGCGGTCTTCCGGGTCTCCGACGGCGATGCGGTCTTCTCGCCGCGGCTGGCCGGCTTCGTCCTGGACGCCTTCGCCTCGACCGACGCCCCGCCGATCGACGAGGACCTCGACCGCCTCACCCAGCGCGAGCGGGAGGTCCTCCGGCTGATCGCCCGCGGCTATGCGTACAAGGAGATCGCCAAGCAGCTGTTCATCTCCGTGAAGACCGTCGAGTCCCACGTCTCCGCGGTGCTGCGCAAGCTCCAGCTCTCCAACCGCCACGAGCTGACCCGCTGGGCGGCGGCCCGGCGACTGGTCTGACGGGTCTGACCTGCGGCCCCGGCGCAGAAGCCGGGGCGGCGGACGGCACACGGGGGCGTGACGAGCGTGTAAAGAAGCACCAAAGACGGGCAACCAGGACCGCGAGGATCACCATCTAAGGGCGCGGAGAGGCTCACTGCCGAAGGCGGGGCCGGAACCATCCCCCATCCTTCGCGTAGCTGTCCTGGAAGCGAGACCCGATGAGCCTGACGGGCACGCCCTTCTTCCTCACCTCGATCACGCTGTTGATTGTCGCCGTCGTGCTGCCGCTCGCCCTGTGGGGCCGGGTAGCCGGCCCGCCTCTGGTGCGCGGTCTCGCACGGCTGTTGATGCTGCTGTTCGCCCAGGTCACGGCCATCACCTTGGTCTTCGTCCTGGTCAACAACGCCAACAATCTCTACGACACCTGGGGCGATCTGCTCGGCACCGACAGTCATGTCGCGGCGGCCCGGGACCTCGGCCCCGACGGTATGGGCGGCCAGCAGATCAAAAACGAGCCCAAGCAGATCCAGCAGTTCCGCCCCGCCGACGACCCCCGGGTGGGCGCCGGTGTGCGGATGACCGACCTCAAGGGCCGGATATCCGGGGTCGTCGGCGAGGTGTACGTCTGGCTGCCGCCGCAGTACAACGACCCGGCCTACCGGAACAAGAAGTTCCCGGTGGTCGAGCTGCTGCCCGGCTACCCCGGCTCGGCGAAGTCCTGGCTGGGCTCCCTGCACGCCGCCGAACAGCTCCAGCCGCTGATGCAGAGCGGCCAGGTCAAGCCGGCCATCCTGGTCGCGCCGCGCACCAACCTCCTCGCCGGCGCGGACACCGGATGCGTCAACATCCCCGGGCAGGTCAACGCCGACAGCTGGCTGACGGTCGACGTACGCAAGATGGTCATCGACAACTTCCGCGCCGGCGACAAGCCGGGCTCCTGGGCTCTGGCCGGCTACTCGGCGGGCGCGCACTGCGCCGCCAAGCTCGCCCTGGCCCACCCGGACCGCTACCGTGCCGCGGTCGCCATGTCCGGCTACAACGACCCGGCGCTGGAACGCGATTCGCTCGCCGGCAAGGACCCCAAGCTGCGCATCGAGTCCAACCCGCTGCACATCCTGAAGGCCGCCAACGCGGCCGGCAAGCCGCCGCGCACCGCCCTGTACGTGTCGGGTGCGGCGGGCGACGGCTACCAGGCCGGCATCGGGCTGCGCCAGCTCGCCAAGCGCCCCACGACGGTGGCCGTGCAGCTGATCCCGGCGAACGCGGGCGGCCACACCACGGCCGTGTGGCGCCACCAGGTACCGGAGATCTTCCACTGGCTGGGGAGGCAGCTCCGGGCGTGAGCACGCCGTCCGCGCCCGCGGCCCCGCGCCGGGCCGGCCGCCGGGGCCGCTCCTAAGCCGGACGGGTGGCCGCGGCGAACGGCATCTGGTCGATCGGCGCGATGCGTACCGGCGCCCCCGGATGCGGGGCGTGGATCATCTTGCCGTCGCCGATGTAGAGCCCCACATGGCTGATGCCGGAGTAGAAGAACACCAGGTCACCGGGGGCGAGTTGGGACCGGTCGACCCGCGGGCCGGAGCTGATCTGGGTGTAGGTGGTCCGGGGCAGGGCGACGCCGCCGGACTTCCAGGCGGCCTGGGTCAGCCCCGAGCAGTCGTACGCGGAGGGGCCCGTCGCGCCCCAGACGTACGGCTTGCCCAGCGCGGCGTAGGCGAAGGAAACGGCCCGCGCGGCACGGGGGTTGGGGGCGGCCGCCGCGGCACCCCCGGCGCCGGGGGCGATCCCCGCGCCGTGGGTGATCCCGTCGAGGGGGCCGTCCCCGCGCGTCCCCCGGTCCGGGTGGTCCCGGCCGGCAGCCTCCTTGCCGTCGCCGTCGCCGTCGCCGTCGCCGTCCCGGCCCGCCATCCGCTTCCGCTGCTCGGCGGTCAGCCGGTTCAGCAACTGCTCGGCGGCGTCCAGCTTGTGGACGACCGTGACCCGGTGCTTCTTCAGCGTGGCCTCGGTGGCCGCCAGCCGCTCCGCGGTCTCCTCGGCCCGCTGCCGGACCTGCCGTACGCTGCCGAGCCGGCGCGCGTAACCGGCCACCGCGGTCGCCTGATGGCTGCCCGTACGCTCCAGGACCGCGGCGCCGTCGAGATAGCGCTGCGGATCCGCGGACAGCAGCAGCCGGACGGTCGGGTCCACCCCGCCGGAGCGGTACTGGCTCGCGGCCAGGGCGCCCAGCTCGGTGCGGGCGGTGTTGAGCTTCTGGGTCCTGCGGGCGGCCTCGTCCTGCAGCCGGCTCAGCTCCCGGCGTGCGGTGCCGGCGGCTTCCTTCGCACCGTTGTAGTTCTGCGTGGCCACCTCTGCCTCCTGGTACAGCGCGTTGATCCGGCCCTTGACCTGGGCGGGGGTGGGCTGGGGCGCGGCCTGGCCGGTGCCGTCGAAGACGGTGGCGGTGGCGGCACCGGCGAGTGCCAGCGTGGCGGCGGTGCGCGCGGTGCGCGTGCCGCCGGTCAGCGAGGCGAGCGGATGCTGCCGGGGCTTGCGGTGCGAGGCCACGGTGGCCGTCACTTCCTTCCCTTCGAGCCGGGGGCCGGCGGCGGTCCGTAACGGGGGAACGAACCGCCGCCGCACCTCGCGGCGAGGCGGCCGACGGGTCGCCGGTGGGGGGCCGGCGACGGCGGGGAGTCGACCGCCTGGAGGAGGACGCTAAGCCTGGGTGTTGCGCCGGGGGGTCCGCTTGCCCGGCATTGTTCGCTTTCGACCGGTGCGGGTGTGCCGATGACCGTGCGGCCGACGGCCGGACGGCCGGTACCGGCCCGCCCATGACCGAAGCGACGATTGTGGGCGCCCTGCCCGCAGGGCCGTGCTATGCGGCGGCTACGATCCCGCACTATGGACGTAGTAATCAATCTCTTCGTCGCCCTGCACATCATCGGCATCGCCTCCCTGCTCGGAGGCTTCCTGACCCAGATGAAGGCGATGGGCGCGGGCACCGCCCGCTTCGTGCCGGCCATGCTGCACGGCGCGCTGACGATGCTGGTCACCGGCGTCGCGCTGGTCGGCCTCAACGAGGCCCAGGGCCACCACGTCAACACCCTCAAGATCGGCATCAAGATGGCCGTCCTGGTGGTGATCCTGGCGCTGGTCTACGTCAAGCGCGACGACGAGACGGTCGACAAGCCGCTCTTCGGCGCGGTCGGCGCGCTGACGGTGGCCAACATCTTTATCGCGGTGCTCTGGACCTGAGAAGGACCTGAGCGGCGCGCCGGACCTGACGGCGCGGACCACCGCCCCACCACGGCACACCGCGCGGTCCTCGCACTCCATATCGGAGGCGACGGCCGCGCGGTGGCGTGTGGGGGGTGGCCGTGGGGGGTGGCCTGTGGGGGAGCGGAGGGCGCCGGGCCTCAGCCCGGGCGGACGCTCCCGTAGATGGGCATGTAGTAGATCGACTCCACCCGGACGCTGGCGCCCGGGTGCGGCGCGTGGATCATCTTGCCGTCGCCTATGTACATCCCGACGTGGCTGATGTCGTCGAAGAAGAACACCAGGTCACCGGGTTGCAGATCCTTGGTGGACACCCGCGTGCCGATCTTGACCTGGTCCCAGGTGGTCCGCGGCATCGTGACGCCGGTCGCCTTCCACGCCGCCTGCGTCAGCCCCGAGCAGTCGTAGGAGCTGGGGCCGGTCGCACCCCAGACGTACGGCTTGCCGATCTGGGCGCGGGCGAAGGCGATCGCCTGCGCGGCCTTGGTGGAGGACGGGGTGCCGGTCGAACCGCCGCCGTCCGAGCCGCCACCGGTCTGGCCGCCCGCGGAACCGCCGCCGTCGTGCTGCCGCTCGCGCTGCCTGCGCGCCTCCTCGTCGGCCTTGCGCTTGGCGGCCGCCTCCTTCTCGCGCTCCAGCTGCGCCAGCCGCGCCTTCTCCTGCGCGGTCAGCCGGGACAGCAGCTGACGGGCCTCGGTCAGCTTGTCCTGGACGGAGCGCTTGGACTCCTTGAGGGACGCCTGCGACTTCTGCAGCCGCTCCAGGCTGTCGGTCGCTTCGGCCCGCTGGTGCGCCGCGGCCGCCGCCTGCTCCTGGTAGTCGGTGACGGCCTGCTTCTGCCGGCCGGTCAGCCGCTCCATGAGATGGCTGCGGTCGAAGAACTGCTGCGGGTCCTTGGCGAGCATCAGCTGCGCCGTCGGGTTCATCCCGCCGGTGCGGTACTGGGCCGACGCGTACATGCCCAGCTGGTGCCGGGACCTGTTCATCTGCTCGGCGCGCTTGGCCGCGGCGTTGAGCAGGCCGTCGACGGTGTGCTGCTGTTCGCCGGCGCGCTCCTTGGCTCCGTTGTACTTCTCGGTGGCCACCTCGGCCTGGTGGTAGAGGTCGTCGACCTTCTTCTTGACCTCTTCGACGGTGGGTTTCGGCGCCCTGGGGGCCGCGTCGGCGGTCTGCGAGAGCAGGGTGACCGACGCGAGGGCAGCGGTGGTGAGCCCGGCAGCCGTACGGCGGCCTCCGGGCGAGGCGAGGACGCTGGTGCGCGGCTTGCGATGGGACGCCAAGGCCGGCAACTCCTTCCGTGACCGCCTACCGGGTTAGCTGTCGGGTTCGGGCGGTGTCGATGACGGAAGGCTTGCCCTACGGTCCGACGTCCGTCTGTGACGGCCGTACGGATCGATTCACCCCGGTGGTGCTGGTGGGTCCCCGGCTCCGGGTGCCTCATGGCAGGGCCGGACTCGGCGCGGCGGCCCGTGCGGACACTGTCGTACGCGGGGAGGCGGGCTGCCTGAGCGAGGACGTTAGCCAACTCGTGTGGCTCCTGTGAAGGCTGATGTTCGATATGCCCGAAACCTTTTTGTGACCTGAACGCGATGCGGGGGTTGTTGTGGCAGATGTCGGATTCGGGTAGACGGGGCGCCGCACCATTCGGCCCGGGCCCGGCCGCCTGACCAGCGCGCCGCCCCGCGCGCCCGGTATACGGCCGACAATCGGCACTGCGCGGCGGGTTGTCAGTGCGGCGGCCTAGACTCGGTGGGCGATGAGCAGCCTCTTTGACGACAGCTTCCTGGCGGACCTCGGCCACAAGGGCGAGGAGCACCCGCCGCCTCCCGAGGACGGGCACGAGCCAGCCCCCGAGGAGATCCCCGCCGACCTCTTCGGCGGGAAATTCGACGCGCCCGGCCCCAGAGAGACCCACTACCGCGACGGCGCCGCCCGCCCCGCCGTGGATGCCGCCGCGCTGCTCGAGGGGCTCAACGACGAGCAGAAGGCCGCCGTGGTGCACACCGGCGGCCCGCTGCTGATCGTCGCCGGCGCCGGCTCCGGCAAGACCCGGGTGCTCACCCACCGCATCGCCCATCTGCTGGCCGAGCGCCATGTCCACCCCGGCCAGATCCTCGCGATCACCTTCACCAACAAGGCCGCGGGCGAGATGAAGGAGCGCGTCGAGGAGCTCGTCGGCCCGCGCGCGAACGCCATGTGGGTCTCCACCTTCCACAGCGCCTGCGTCCGCATCCTGCGCCGCGAGTCCAAGAAGCTGGGCTTCACCTCCTCCTTCTCGATCTACGACGCCGCCGACTCCAAGCGCCTGATGGCGCTGGTCTGCCGCGATCTGGATCTGGACCCCAAGCGCTACCCGCCCAAGTCCTTCAGCGCGAAGATCTCCAACCTCAAGAACGAGCTCATCGACGAGGAGAGCTTCGCCGGGACGGCCGCCGACGGGTTCGAGAAGACGCTGGCCGAGGCGTATGCGATGTACCAGGCCCGGCTGCGCGAGGCCAACGCCCTGGACTTCGACGACATCATCATGACGACGGTCAGTCTGCTCCAGGCCTTCCCGGATGTCGCCGAGCACTACCGCCGCCGCTTCCGCCATGTCCTCGTCGACGAGTACCAGGACACCAACCACGCCCAGTACACCCTCGTGCGCGAGCTGGTCGGCCCCGCCGAATCGGCGGCCGAGCTGTGCGTCGTCGGCGACGCCGACCAGTCGATCTACGCCTTCCGCGGTGCCACCATCCGCAACATCCTCCAGTTCGAGGAGGACTACCCCGACGCGACCACGATCCTGCTGGAGCAGAACTACCGCTCCTCGCAGACGATCCTGTCCGCCGCCAACGCCGTCATCGAGCGCAACGAGAACCGCCGCCCCAAGAACCTCTGGACCGACGCCGGCAGCGGCCCCGGGATCACCGGCTATGTCGCCGACACCGAGCACGACGAGGCGCAGTTCGTCGCCGACGAGATCGACCGCCTGACGGACGCCGGCGACGCCAAGGCCGGCGACGTCGCCGTCTTCTACCGCACCAACGCCCAGTCCCGGGTCTTCGAAGAGATCTTCATCCGGGTCGGGCTGCCCTACAAGGTCGTCGGCGGAGTGCGCTTCTACGAGCGCAAGGAGGTCCGCGACGTCCTCGCGTATCTGCGGGTGCTCGCCAACCCCGAGGACACCGTCCCGCTGCGCCGCATCCTGAACGTCCCCAAGCGCGGCATCGGCGACCGCGCCGAGGCGATGATCGACGCCCTGTCGGGGCGCGAGAAGATCACCTTCCCGCAGGCGCTGCGCCGGGTCGACGAGGCGTACGGCATGGCGGCCCGCTCCGCCAACGCCGTCAAGCGCTTCAACGTCCTCATGGAGGAGCTGCGCACCATCGTCGAGTCCGGCGCCGGCCCCGCCACCGTCCTGGAAGCGGTCCTGGAGCGCACGGGCTACCTCGCCGAGCTCCAGGCCTCCACCGACCCGCAGGACGAGACCCGGATCGAGAACCTCCAGGAACTCGCCGCCGTGGCCCTGGAATTCGAGCAGGACCGCGGTGTGGATGCGGAGGCACCCGGCACTGCCGTTGCGGGGGGCACCCTCTCCGACTTCCTGGAGCAGGTCGCCCTGGTCGCCGACTCCGACCAGATCCCGGACGAGGACGAGGACGGCAGCGGCGTCATCACCCTCATGACGCTGCACACCGCCAAGGGCCTGGAGTTCCCGGTCGTCTTCCTGACCGGCATGGAGGACGGCGTCTTCCCGCACATGCGCTCGCTGGGCCAGACCAAGGAGCTGGAGGAGGAGCGCCGGCTGGCCTACGTCGGCATCACCCGCGCCCGCGAGCGGCTTTACGTCACCCGCTCGACGATGCGCAGCGCCTGGGGCCAGCCCTCGTACAACCCGCCCTCCCGGTTCCTGGAGGAGATCCCGGGCGAGTACGTGGAGTGGAAGCGCACGGGCCAGGCGACGCCGTCCGCGTCGATGGGCGGGCTCTCGGGCGGCGCCGGTGGCGGCTTGGGCTCCGCGCTGTCGTCGCGCACCAAGGGGCCGAGCGGCTTCGCCACCCGCCGGGCCAAGGACCGCCAGGTCGTCTCGCTGACCGTCGGCGACCGCGTCACCCACGACAGCTTCGGGCTCGGCACGGTCGTGGGCGTCAAGGGCAGCGGCGACAACGCCGAGGCGACCATCGACTTCGGCGGCGAGAAGCCCAAGCGGCTGCTGCTGCGGTACGCGCCGGTGGAGAAGCTGTAGCCGGTGGGGGAGCCGTAACGGCGGGTGTGCGGGGGGCGGTCAGTTCGGGTTGAGGCCGTGGTCGCGCAGCCACGGCTGCGGGTCGACCGCCGCGCCGCCGCCCGGGCGCACCTCGAAGTGCAGATGCGGCCCGGTGGAGTTGCCGGAGTTGCCCGAATAGGCAATCCGCTCACCGGCTTTGACCTCCCCGGAACGGATCTTGGTGCTGCTCAGATGGCAGTACCAGGTCTCCGTGCCGTCGGGCGCCGTCACGATCGCCATATTGCCGTAGGCGGAGTTCCACTGGGTGCGGATGGTGCCGTCGGTGGCGGACATGACCGGGGTGCCGTAACTGACCGGGAAGTCGATTCCGGTGTGCACGGACATCCAGTTGACGCCGGCCTGGCCGAAGGTGGCGCTCAGCCCGTGCTGGGTGACGGGCAGCACGAACTTGGGGCGTGCGGCCTCCTTGCGGGCCGCGTCCTCCGCCTTGCGCTTGCGGTCCAGCGACTGGCGCTCCTTGAGGTCGATGCGCTCCTGCGTCCGGCTGGCCCGGTCGCGGAAGTCATCGGCGCTGGCGCTGAGCCCGGCGAGCTGGGTGTCGAGCTTGCTGTTGGCCGCGGACGGCTTGACGGCCGTCGCGTCGGGCGCCGACTGGGCGGTCGCCTCGGTCTTGTCGTCCTCGCCGAAGTGGGCGACGGACGCGGCGGCCACGGCGCAGATTCCCAGGGTGGCGACCGAGGGGACGGCGATGGTCAGCAGCGCCGACCGCTTCACCGGGCGCCGCCGGCCCCGGCCGCGGCCGGCCTTCCCGGCGTCCGGCCCGGCGGCCCGGCGGCCGGCGGGGGCGTCGGGCGCGAGGGTGATCGGCATCGCCTGCGTCATGGCGTCCGCGACGGAGGCGGCGTCATCGGCGCCGGAGGTGCCGTCCGCGTGGTGCCGTCCGGTGTCGTATGCGTCGGATCCGTACGCACCGGACTCGTACGCGCCGCCGCCGTGCCGGTCGCTCCCGGCGTGGTCGGCGGGCGCGGTGCCGTCCCACGTGGCGTTGTCCCAGTGGCCGGCCTCGGCCGCCGGCGGGCCGGCCTGCGCCGGGATGCCAGCGATCAGACCCTGGTCGATGGTCGACCAGACCGCGGTGGCCTCGTGATCCGCGGTCTCCTGGACCGTGGTGGCCTGTCGGCCGAGGGCGTCGAAGCCGCCGGTGCTCTCGAAGGTCTCGGCGGTCTGGTAGGCGCCGGTGGCCCAACTGCCGGTGTCGTAACCACCGGTGTCATAGCCGCCGGTGGCAAAGCTTCCGGTGTCGAACCCGCCGTACCCGTACGAGGTGGCTTCGTACGCGGTCGCCTGGTATCCGCCGGTTCCGTACGCGGCGGTCTCGTATCCGGCGGTCTCGTACCCGCCCGTTTCGTACCCGGCGGTCTCGTACCCGGCCGTTTCATACGGGGAGGGGGAGTAGCCGGTGGTGTGCTGCGCGGGCTGCTCATGGGGGGTGTGCGCGTACGGGTCGTAGCCCCCGGCAGCCGCCTGCGGGTAGGCGCCGGTGTCATAGGCGCCGGTGTCCCACTGCATCGTGGGGTAGGCGCCGGTGTCGTAGGCGGCCTGACCGCCGTCCGCCGCACCGGCCCCGCCGCCGTACCCGCCGGCGTGGAAGGTGCCCGTGCCGTACGTACTCATTCCGTTGGCACCCGCGCCGCACGCACCGGTGTCGTACATCCCGGTGTCATAGGTGCCGGTGTCATACATCCCGGTTTCGTACGAGCCGGGAAGCGAGCCGAACAGCGGGTCGCCGTCGCCGTATTCGGCGGTGCCGGCCGGGGACTGGTGCCCGTAGGAGTCGTAGGCCGGATAGTGCGCATACGAGGCGTCGGAAGGAGAGCCGGTCAGAGGCTGAGCCTCCGATGGGTGACGGTCGTTCACCAACTTCTCTTTCGCCTCGACAGCAGGAGAATTAGCGGCGACTGTACCCGGCGGTATGCGATGGCGACAATCTTCCACAGGGTTTGCGCTCGGCCAGACCGGGCATTTGGCCGCCTTTCGGCAGGCCCATGCGTGCTCTTGGCGCCCCGTTCGAGGTTTGTTCGACAACACGTCGAGATCGTGTCGCCTCTGGGATGTCATTTCCGCGTCGTGCGAAGCGGCAATCCGGGGCGGCGGTGTGCCGTTGCGGCGGCCTCGGGTCAGGCCACCGAAATGGTGTCCGCCGTTCCTTGTGCCTCTTCCGCCGACGACAGTGCCTCCCGTATTCCGGCGGCGACGGTGCCGTTGACCGGCAGGGCGAGATGCCCGACACCGGTGACTTGGACGTTGTACGCGAGCACATCCGGGTGATCGATTCTGGCCGTCGTGGCCGGAATCATCACTTGGTCCTCCTCGCTCCAGAAGGCCACGAATTGGGTGCGGCAATTCGGCGCCGGAAGCGACAACTCCCTGATCACCTCGGAATCGGGCCGCATCTGCCGCACGATCGGGTGCGCCGACATCAGGGGCGCGATACGGGTGCCGGAGTGCGGGGTGCCGAGCGTGACAAGCGTCCGGACATGGGCGTCGCCGCCGAGCCGCTGTACGTAGTAGCGGGCGATGAGTCCGCCGAGGCTGTGGCCCACGATGTCCACCCGGCGATGACCGGTCCGCGCGCACACCTCCGCCACATGTCGGCCGAGCAACTCGGCGGCCTTGCGGAGATCGCAGGTCAGCGGGGAGTAGTTGAGCGCTTCGACATGGCGCCAGCCGTGCCGGTGCAGTGAGCGGCGCAGCAGGACGAAGACGGAGCGGTTGTCGATGAAGCCGTGGAGCAGGAGGACCGGCGGATGTGCCCGGCCCACGGTCGGCAGCAGGGTCGGCGGGGTGGTGGCCGGCTGCGGGACCTCCGGCGTCAGATGTCCTTGCGGGGGTTCGGCGGCGGGGTGTGGCAGGGGGCGTTCCCGGGGGATGCCGGTCGGATAGAGCAGAAGGTGGGCGGCGAGCACCGCCAGGTCGACGACCGTGCTGCGGAGCAGGAGGGAAGGGGTGCGGGTGGGGAGCAGGCGCGCGCACTGGAGCGGTGCGGCAAGCAGGCGCGCGAGCAGAAGGGGTGCGGAGAGAAAGGGCAGGGCCTGCATGGCCGACCTCCCGAACGGCACGCGGGAGGCGGCTGTGACCCCCGTGTGCCCTCGTGGGAAGCCGTCAGCAGCGACGGCGGGCCTTCTCCTCGCCCGCCCTGGTGCGCGCCCGGCGGCGCGGTGGTCCGACTGCGGCTCCCCGTGCGCCCGGTCCGCGCGCCCTGTGCCACGAGGCCGTGACATGACGACGAGCGGAACGCGGCGCATAGCGAACGTGTCCCATGTGTGATTTCCCCCTCCCCGGATGTCACGAAACGGCTGGGTACGGGATGCTGGCGATAACGTTCGTTCACGCTCGTGGCCGCCGGATCGCGGCCGCGCGATCGATTGTCGGCTCGGCGGCACCACAGTGCCGTGCATGGCTTGGAGGCAGTGATGAGTGTGGCGCGGCAGGACGGGGCACAAGCGGGAAGCCAGGGCGCGGCGGGCAGGTCGGGGCCGATCCGTGTGGTGGTGGCCAAGCCGGGCCTGGACGGGCACGACCGGGGCGCCAAGGTCATCGCGCGGGCCCTGCGCGACGCCGGTATGGAGGTGATCTACACCGGGCTGCACCAGACCCCGGAGCAGATCGTCGACACCGCGATCCAGGAGGACGCCGACGCGATCGGGCTGTCCATCCTCTCCGGTGCCCACAACACCCTCTTCGCGAAGGTCATCGCCCTCCTGGAGGAACGCGACGCGGCGGACATCAAGGTCTTCGGCGGCGGCATCATCCCCGAGGCCGACATCCCCCCGCTCAAGGCGCAGGGCGTCGCGGAGATCTTCACCCCGGGCGCGACGACCGCCTCGATCGTGGAGTGGGTCCGGGCGAACGTGCGCTCGCTGGCGGTCTGAGGCGGCGCCGGGCAGGCGGACCACGCGGACTCCCCCCGGGGCGGCCGCGGCACGAAGGATCATGGCGCCCTCCGGCCGGGCTCCCCGGCCGGATCGGCGGCGGCGGGCGGCGGCGCCAGCTCGGCGCGCATCGTGGCGCGCAGCCGCAGGGTGGTGACCAGGCGCTGGAAGGCCTCGGACCAGTAGCCGCCGGAGCCCGGTGAGGCGCCCTCGGGCTCGTCGGTGACGGCGGTGAGCATGTCGAGACGGTCCGCGGCCGCCGGGTCCAGACACCGCTCGGCCAGGCCCATCACCCCGCTGAAGCTCCAGGGGTAGCTGCCCGCGTCCCGGGCGATGTCCAGCGCGTCGACGACCGCGCGGCCCAGCGGCTCCGCCCAGGGGACCGCGCACACCCCCAGCATCCGGAAGGCGTCCGACAGGCCGTGCGCCGCGATGAACTCCGCCACCCACCGGGCCCGTTCGTCCGCGGGCAGCACGGCGAGCAGCTTCGTCAGATCCCGCGACGAGCCGGCCGGTGAGACGTCGGAGGCCGGGGACGGTGCGCCCGGCGCACCCAGCAGCGCCCGCGCCCAGTCGGCGTTCTGCTGGCGCACGGCGGCGCGGCACCAGGCGTCGTGCAGCTCCGTCCGCCAGTCGTCGGCCACCGGCAGCGCGACGATCGCCGCCGGCGCGCGGCCCCCGAAGCGTGCGCGCCAGCCCTCCAGTGGCGCCGCCTCCACCAACTGGCCCAGCCACCAGGAGCGTTCACCCCGTCCGGAGGGCGGCGTGGGCGCCATGCCGTCCCGTTGCATCGCCGCATCGCATTCGTGTGGCGCCTCCACCGCGATCATCGTGCTGCCCGACATGCGGTCCGGGCCGATGCAGGTGTGCGCACGCTCGGCCATACGGGCCGCGAACGCGGAACCGGGCAGGGCGGAGAGGAACTCGGCGGCCGTGGCGCGGACGTTGCGGCTGCGGTCGGACAGTGCCTGTTCGAGGAAGGGCTCATCCGCCGCCGAGAGGTCCTCGCGCAGCGAGTCGAGGAACATCAGGCGGTCCTCGGCCCGTTCCGTGGGCCAGGTCGTGGCCAGCAGGGCCAGGCCGGCCGGCGGGTCGTGCCGGCGCAGCGTGGTCAGCAGGGCGACCCGTTCCGCGAACAGGCCCTCCTCCCACCGCTGCCGTATGCCCTCGGGGTCGTCACCGACGGGGAACCCGGCCGGGCCTCCGATCCCGCGCAGCGCGAACTTCCATTCGTCGTTGAGCCGCGCCAGCCACAGGGCACGCGGTCCCGCCAGCGTCAGCGCGGCGGGCCGCAGATCCGTACGGGCCCGGGCGGCGTCGAGCAGCGCCGGAAGCAGCGCCTCCGGGGCGCGGTAGCCGTATTCGCCGGCGGCGGCCAGCCACTGGGGGAGCAGTTCGGTGAGGTCGGGGGCCGTCCCGCGGCGGCTGCCGCCGGCGGCGCCGCGGTCGGCGAGCAGGAGGGACAGCCGGCGGCGTGCCGCGGGCGGCAGCACGGGACGTGGATCGGCCGGGGCCGGGGCGGGCCGCTCGCCGGCCGGCGCGGGGCGCAGCGCGGCGCGCCGGCGCACCGTGCTCACCGCGGCCGCGTCCAGGAGCGCCGCCGCGCCGTCCTGCCCGGCCCGCATCGCCACCGGCGGGGTCCGGCGCTCGGTCCCGAGCAGCGCGGCACTCACGAGGGCGGACCAGTCAGCGGGGGCGGCCGAGGCGGCCGAGGCGGGTGAGGCGGGCACGAGGGGTGAGGCGGGAGAAGCGGGTGTAGTGGGTGAGGTGCTGTTCGTGCTGCTCAGGGCGTGGGTGTTGCTCGTCATGCCCGTCCTCCAGGCATCGGTGGCATCAGTGGCATCAGTGGCATCAGTGGCATCGGTGGGGACGGCTTCCGCGGAGGGTGGGGAGCCGTGGCGGTCGGGGCCGGGGGCCGGCGGGCCGGGGCGCGGGTCACAGGGACACCGGGGTGGGGTCCCAGACGGTCAGCGGCAGAAAGCCGCGGTGGCCGCATTCGCCGAAGACCGTGACGGGCGCCCCGCCCGATATCGCGGCCAGCTGCCAGCGGCTCGCACTGCCGGTACAGCGCGGATCCAGCGGCAGCGCCGACTCCCCGTCCGCATCGGCCAGTTGCCCGCCCGACCCGCCGCGGCCCGGTACCGGGGTGACGTCGGTGAGTACCACGGGCCAGGAATCCAGCCACGGGTCGTCGCGCAGCGCATCGCCATACGCGGCCAGCGCGGCATCGATGCCGCAGCCGGGTGGCACCGGACCGGGGACTGCCGGGGCGTGCCGCTCGCCCAGGGCGGCACGCAGCGGACGGGCGCCGGGGTAGTAGGCGAGATCCGCGTCGAGGATCAGACCGGGCGGCAGGGCCAGGTCCGGCGGGCGGTTGGCGCCGCTGAACGAGAGATGCAGCGCCATCCGGCCGGTCCGCTCGCCCCGCAGGAAGATTCTGCGGGTGAGCAACGTGCCGTCAGCGCCGTCCTGTTGGGCGAGCACCAGCCAGCGGTCCCGGACCGTCGCCGCATCGGGCCCGGTCAGCAGGTCCGCCGCCTCCGTGGTGAGTCCCACCCGGGAACGGACCGTCGCCGCGAGCGGGGCCGGCAGTCGGTCGAGGCCGAGGAATCCCTGATCGAGGAGGTGCAGCAGCGCGCACTCCTCCAGCAGCCGGGCCGGCCAGTCGGGGCCGGACGCCGCCACCGCCCCCAACTCGCGTACCCGCGAGGCGAGTCCGGGAGCCTGGGCGTCGACCATGCGGGCGGCGGTCTCGTCCCAGGAGCCGCCCCCGTTCCCGGAACCGCCCGGGCGGGAGGCGCCCCCTCCGGTGTGGCCGGCCGAGGCCAGGCCGGACCGGAGCAGATCCTCCAGGCGCTGCTCCAGCTCCACGGCGCCGGCCCCGATCCGCCGCAGCCGCCGGGCGGCCCGCCGCTCGGCCGCCTCCGGGTCGGCGGGCGCCCGCGACCCGGCACCCGCACCCGGCGGCGCACCCGCGGACCGCCCGGCGCGCTCGCGGCGCCCGGCCAGCCACTCGCCCGCCCACGGCGCAGGCTCCCCGGCCGCCACCGCCCCCTCGTCGCCCGCCCAGAGCAGCAGCAGTCCCAGCGCGTGCTTGCACGGAAATTTGCGGCTCGGACAACTACAGCTGTAGGCCGGGCCGGTGAGGTCCACGACGGTCCGGTACGGCTTCTTGCCGCTGCCCTTGCACTGCCCCCACACCGCGGCGTCGTCCGCGCCCGTTTCCGACCACGGCCCGGGCGCCGCGAGCCTGCCGCCCGCCTTGCGTGAGACCTCGTCAGGCGCCAGCGCGCGCACCTGATCCGTCGTCCAGCGTTCCCCCTGCGGATTCATGTCCCCGACGCTACGACGTGCCACTGACAATCTCCCCGGCCCGCCCCGAACTCCCAGGTCAGGCACGGTTTTCGGGGCGTTGTCAGTGGTCT
Source organism: Streptomyces sp. NBC_01454 (assembly GCF_036227565.1). Lineage (NCBI taxonomy): Bacteria > Bacillati > Actinomycetota > Actinomycetes > Kitasatosporales > Streptomycetaceae > Streptomyces > Streptomyces sp. NBC_01454. The sequence goes on along the minus strand of NZ_CP109460.1, from coordinate 3,186,082 downwards.
GGTGCAGGCTTGATTCCGCAGGCGGCCGGCAGCGAATTCGCGGGGTGCCGCCGCAGACGCGAGACGAGGGGGAAACATGTCCGGGAACAGCTTCAGGGCGGCCGGCGACGCGGCGGAGGACACCGGGAATCCGGCGGGCGGGACGACAGCGGAACCCGTCGGCGGGGCGGTGCTGCGGCCGCATGCCGAGGAGAGTTTCGCGGCGGAGCTCGCGGCCCTCGCCAAGGCCGATGACCGGCCGCGGCCGGAGCGCTGGCGGCTCTCGCCCTGGGCGGTCGCGACCTATCTGCTCGGCGGCACGCTCGCGGACGGCACGGTCATCACACCGAAATACGTCGGCCCGCGCCGGATCGTCGAGGTCGCGGTGACGACCCTCGCCACGGACCGCGCGCTGCTCCTGCTCGGCGTGCCCGGTACCGCCAAGACCTGGGTGTCCGAGCATCTGGCTGCCGCCGTCAGCGGCGATTCCACCCTGCTGGTGCAGGGCACGGCGGGCACCCCCGAGGAGGCGATCCGCTACGGCTGGAACTACGCCCAGCTGCTCGCGAACGGCCCCAGCCGCGAGGCGCTGGTCCCGAGCCCCGTGATGCGCGCGATGGCGCAGGGCATGACCGCGCGCATCGAGGAACTGACCCGGATCCCCGCCGACGTCCAGGACTCGCTCATCACGGTCCTGTCGGAAAAGACCCTGCCGGTCCCCGAGCTGGGGCAGGAGGTGCAGGCCGTCCGCGGCTTCAATCTGATCGCCACCGCCAACGACCGCGACCGCGGGGTCAACGAACTCTCCAGTGCGCTGCGCCGCCGCTTCAACACCGTCGTGCTGCCGCTGCCCGCGACCCCCGACGAGGAGGTGGACATCGTCTCGCGCCGGGTCGGGCAGATCGGCCGCTCGCTGGATCTCCCGGCCGGACCGGAGGGACTGGACGAGATCCGCCGGGTCGTCACGGTCTTCCGCGAGCTGCGCTCCGGCGTCACCGCCGACGGCCGGACCAAGCTCAAGTCGCCCTCCGGCACCCTCTCCACGGCCGAGGCCATCTCGGTGGTGACCAACGGCCTGGCGCTGGCCACCCACTTCGGGGACGGCGTGCTGCGCTCCGGGGACGTGGCCGCGGGCATCCTGGGCGCCGTGGTCCGCGACCCGGCCGCGGACCGGGTCGTCTGGCAGGAGTACCTCGAGACGGTGGTGCGGGAGCGCGACGGCTGGAAGGACTTCTACCGCGCCTGCCGTGAGGTGAGCGCATGACCGGGCCGCTGCTGCTGGGGGTGCGGCATCACGGCCCCGGATCGGCGCGGGCGGTGCGGGCCGCCCTGGAGCAGTACACCCCCGCCGCGGTCCTGATCGAAGGGCCGCCGGAGGCGGACGAACTGGTGCCGCTGGCGGCCCAGGAGGGGATGCGGCCACCGGTCGCGCTGCTCGCCCACGCGCAGGACGACCCCGGCCGCGCGGCATTCTGGCCGCTGGCCGAGTTCTCCCCGGAGTGGGTGGCGATGCGCTGGGCCCTGCACCACGGCGTCCCCGTCCGCTTCATCGATCTGCCCGCGGCCCACTCCCTGGCGATGACGGAGGACGAGGAGCGGACGGCAGGGGAGCGGCCCGGAGACGAGGCGCCCGGGGAAGCCGCCTGCGGGCCCGCCCGGACCGGCGGTACCCCGGCCGAGGTGCGGGTCGACCCGATCCGCGTGCTGGCAGCGACGGCCGGGTACGACGACCCCGAGCGCTGGTGGGAGGACGTGGTCGAGCACCGCGGAGGCGGGGGGACCTCCCGCGCGCCGAGCGGAGCCGGGTGCGAGGAAGAGCCCGACGCGGCTGCGCCGTTCGCGGCGCTCGCCGAGGCGATGGGCGCGCTGCGGGAGACCTACGGCGACGGCGGCCATGACCGTGACCCGGTGCGCGAGGCCCATATGCGGCTCCGACTGCGGGCCGCGCGCAAGGAGTTCGGGGACGGCATCGCCGTGGTGTGCGGAGCCTGGCACGTCCCGGCCCTGACGCGGCGCACCACCATGGCCGCCGACCGGCAGCTGCTCAAGGGTCTGCCGAAGGTGAAGGCCACGGTGACCTGGGTGCCCTGGACGCACCGGCGCCTGTCCCGGCACAGCGGGTACGGCGCCGGTGTCGCCTCGCCCGGCTGGTACGGCCATCTCTTCAGCGCCCCCGACCGCCCCGTCGAACGCTGGCTGACCAAGGTCGCCGGGCTGCTCCGGGAGGAGGACTACGCCGTCTCGTCGGCGCATGTCATCGAGGCGGTGCGGCTCGCCGAGGGGCTGGCCACGGTGCGCGGCCGCCCGCTGCCCGGGCTGACGGAGCTGGAGGACGCGGTCCGGGCCGTCATGGGCGACGGCTCCGACGCCCCGTCCCTGCTGATCCACGACCGGCTGGTGGTCGGTGAGGTGCTGGGCGAGGTCCCCGAGGACGCCCCCGCGGTCCCGCTGCAGCGGGACATCGCCCGTATCCGGCGCACGCTCCGGCTCACCCCGGAGGCGGTGGAGCGGGAACGGGAGCTGGATCTGCGCAACGAGACCGACGCCGCCCGCAGCCGACTGCTGCACCGGCTGCGGCTGCTCGGCATCCCCTGGGGAGAGCCCGCCCACTCCCGCGCCGGCACCGGCACCTTCCGGGAGACCTGGCGGCTGCGCTGGGAGCCCGAACTCTCGGTGCGGGTCGCGGAGGCCGGCATCTGGGGCACGACGGTGCTCTCGGCCGCCACCGCCAAAGCCGTGTCCGAGGGCTTGGAGGCGGCCACGCTGGCGGGGGTGACGGCGCTGGCCGAACACTGTCTGCTCGCCGGACTCCCCGACGCGCTGCCGGTGGTGATGCGGGCACTGGCCGACCGTGCGGCGCTTGACGCGGACGTGGGCCATCTCGCCCGGGCACTGCCCGCCCTCGTCCGCTCCGTGCGCTACGGCGATGTCCGCGGCACGGAATCCGCGGCGCTCCGCGAGGTCGCCATGGGCCTGGTCGAGCGGGTCTTCGTCGGACTGCCGCCGGCCTGCGCGGGCCTGGACGCCGAAGGCGCCGCCGCCCTGCGCGAACCGCTCGACGCCACCCATCAGGCCGTGGGCCTGCTCGCCCGGCCGGAGCCCGGACAGAGGCCCGCCCCCCACGGCCTGCGGGCGCGGTGGGCCGCGGTACTGCGCACGGTGAGCGAACGGGACGCCATACCGGGACTGCTCCGCGGCCGCGCCGTCAGACTCCTGCTGGACGACGGTGAGTTGGGCGAGGAGGGCGCCGAGCGGCTGATGGGCCTCGCCCTCTCGCCCGGCACCCCGCCCGTCGATGCCGCCGGCTGGATCGAGGGCTTCGTCGGAGGCGGGGACGGCGGCATGCTGCTGGTCCACGACGCACGGCTGCTCGCCCTCGTCGACGGCTGGCTGACCGGGGTGCCGGACGCGGCGTTCACGGACGTGCTGCCGCTGCTGCGCAGAACTTTCGCCGAGTACGAGGCCGGAGTGCGGCGCACCCTCGGCGAGCTGATCCGCCGCGGGCCCACGACGCCGTCCCACCGGTCGCCCGGTGACGCCCCCGACGCCGCCGCGCCCGGCTTCGGCCCGGGCCTGGACCGCGACCGCGCCGCCGCCGTACTCCCCACGCTGCGCCTGCTCCTGGGAATCGGACACCAGGGCTTCGACAGTGAGCCGCCCGGGCCGGCTGCGCCACCCGAGCCGGCCGCACTCCCCGGTCCGCCCACCCCACCCGCCGCGGCCCACGACCCACAACCGCCCACCGCCCGGCCGCTCCACGCACCTCCGGCGGACCCGACCCGATCGGCCGACGACCTCATGGGGGCACGAACATGACCCGCACGACACCGAGCCCGTCGGCGACAACGACACCCGCCCCGGCACCCGACCCGACACCCACTCCGGCACCCGCCCCCACACCCGCCCCGGCCACCCCCACCCCCTCCGCCGCGCCCCCCGCCGTTCCCGCCGCCCCCGGCCCCGCCACCTCCGAGGCCGAACGGCTGCGTCGCTGGCGGCTGGTGCTCGGTGGTGGCGGGGCCGACGGGACGGGGTGCGAGCTGCGGGGGCGGGATGCCGCGATGGACGGGGCGCTGGCCTCGCTCTACGGCCGGGAGGGCGGCAACGGCGGCAAGAGGGCCGACGGCGGCCGGCGTGCGGCGGGGCTCGGGGCGTCGGCGCCCGGGGTGGCGCGCTGGCTCGGCGACATCCGTACGTACTTCCCGTCCTCCGTGGTGCAGGTGATGCAGCGTGACGCCATCGACCGGCTGGGGCTGTCCGCGCTGCTGCTGGAGCCGGAGATGCTGGAGGCCGTCGAAGCGGACGTCCACCTGGTGGGGACCCTGCTCTCGCTCAACAGGCTGATGCCCGAGACGGCCAGGGAGTCCGCACGCGCCGTCGTCCGCAAGGTCGTCGAGGAGCTGGAGCGAAAGCTGGCGAACCGCACCCGCGCCACCCTCACCGGTGCGCTGGACCGCTCCGCGCGGATCAGCCGCCCGCGCCACCGCGACATCGACTGGAACCGCACGATCCGCGCGAACCTCAAGAACTACCTCCCCGAGTACCGCACGGTCGTCCCCGAGCGGCTGATCGGCTACGGCCGGGCCGCGCAGTCCGTGAAGAAGGAAGTGGTGCTCTGCATCGACCAGTCCGGGTCGATGGCCGCCTCCGTCGTCCACGCCTCGGTGTTCGGCGCGGTGCTGGCGTCCATGCGGGCCATCGACACCCGTCTGGTCGTCTTCGACACCGCGGTCGTCGATCTGACGGACCAACTCGACGACCCGGTCGACGTGCTCTTCGGCACCCAGCTCGGCGGCGGCACGGACATCAACCGCGCGCTCGCCTACTGCCAGTCCCGGATCACCCGCCCCGCCGAAACCGTCGTGGTCCTCATCAGCGACCTCTACGAGGGCGGTATCCGCGACGAGATGCTCAAGCGGGTCGCCGCGATGAAGGCGTCCGGGGTGCAGTTCGTGACCTTGCTCGCACTGTCCGACGAGGGGACACCGGCCTACGACCGGGACCACGCGGCGGCCCTTGCGGCCCTGGATGCACCGGCGTTCGCCTGTACGCCCGATCTGTTCCCCGACGTCATGGCGGCCGCCCTGGAGAAACGACCGCTGCCCATACCGGACATGGCGGAGCAACGGTGACAGGTACCCCCGGAGGACTTGCGTGGCACCTGGTTTCTCATGCAAGGATCAGGCCATCGCTCGATCGCCCGCGACGCGCGTGACACCGAGGCTGTGTGCCCGGTCGTCCCCGTCCGTATGGGAAGGTCTCCTCCTTGTCCGCTGTGCTCGCCCTGCCTGCCGCCGTGCGCCTGTCGCGCACGGTCGCCGTGCGGCGTGCACTGCTGGCCGGGCTCTTCCTGGCGGGCTTTGTCGCCCTCGGCTTCGCCTTCGGTCCCGGCGCCCATGCCGCCGACCGGACGCGGACGGCGGACCTGCCCGGGGCCACGGCCCCGGCCCAGGCCGCGGCCGGGGCGTCCACCCCGGACCGGGCCGCCACCCGGGACGGGTCGGCGGGCCAGGCCGACCGGACGGCCCAACTGTCCGGCTCCGGAGCCGCGTTGGGTCGGCAGGGCAAGGCGTCAGAGGCCAGGCTGGCCGAGCGCACCCACACCGCCTCCGACAAGGTGGCCGACGCCGTACGGCCCGCCGCCGACCAGGCCGCATCGGCCACCGGTGGCGTCACCCGGCCGGTGAGCCGCGTCGTAGGGGAGATCGGGGACTCGGCCCGCGCCGCGCTGCCCGTCCACCTCCCGTCCGGTGAGCACGCCGGTCGCCCCGGAGACGGCGGTGCGCAGCAGCACGGCCGTACGCCGGACGGTGACCGGCCGGCCGGTTCGCGCGGCGCCTGCACGCAGGCCGACGCGGGCGCGGCCCGGGCGGCTCACCTCGTCAACGGCCCGCGCACGCCGGCCGCCGAGCACCCGTCGGCCACCATCCACGAGCAGCGGGACGCGGGCCACCACGGCCTTCCGGGGCAGTACCCGCAGGGCCCGGTGGCGCCCGCCCCGCACAGCGCGGGTGACGGCCACGGCCCCCGTGGCGGGGACCAGCACGCCGCCGATCCGGCGGACTCCCTGCGCTTCCGGCTTCTGCCCGGTGGCGTCCGCACGGCCGATGGCGCTCCGACGCGTCGGCGTGCCGAAGAAATCCTCGAATTCCCGGGCTAGGGCAGACCGCTCCGCGTCTGTAACCGACCTGCCGCGCGGGGGCGGGACAGGTCTGCCCTTTCACCCCTCCTGAATTCGAAGGACTTCACCTCCATGCGCTCCAACATCCGCCGTTCCATCGTCGTTGCCGCTGCCGCCACCGGACTGTGGGCCCTGGGCTCCGTCGCCGCCAACGCCGCCGAGCTGCCCACCGCCGGTGACCTGCCGTCCGCCGGCACGGTGACCGACACCGCCAAGAAGCTGCCCACCGGCGACGTGACCAGCACGGCGACGACGACCGCCAAGAAGGTCACCGACACCGCCGCGCAGACCGCGGGCAAGGCCACCGGCGTGCTCGGCGGCGAGGTGTCGACCCAGGACCTGCCCGCGACGGGCGGCGTGCAGAAGCTGACCCACGGCCTCGGCCTGCCGGACACCGGTGCGGTCCGCAAGACCGCCGACGTGAAGAAGGCGAAGAAGGCTGTCAAGGCTGTCAAGGCCGTCAAGAAGACCGCCAAGGGCGCCACCGGTCCGGTCCGGGCCGGCCGCCTCACCGACGGCACGCTGCCCGCCGTCCCGGCGCTGCCCGCCACGGGCGTTCCGGCCGCCCAGCTCACCAACGGCCTTCCCAAGGGCCTGCCCGCCACCCCGGCGCTGCCCAAGACCCCCGCGCTGCCCAAGGCGCCGGGTTCGGCCGACAACCTGCTGGCCGGGCTCGCCGGTGCGGGTGTCCGCCCCGAGCAGCTGACGAACCAGGCCAAGGGCGGTCTGGCCACGGCCCGTCCGGTCGTCGACCACGCCGCCTCCGACGTGCTGCCGCCCGCCGTCCGCCGGGTCGTCGTCAAGGTTGTTCCGGTCGCCCAGGGTGCGGCCGGCAACGCCGGTCAGCTCGCCGGTGACGCGGCCGGCCAGGCGACCCCGTTCGTGGCCACGGTCGGCGGCCACGCGCAGCTGCTCGTGCAGGGCGAGACCGGCGACGCGGTGCCGTTCGCGCAGGGTGTCGCGGCCGACGCGGTGCCGTTCGCCAAGGGCGTCGCGGCCCACGCCACCCCGTTCGCGAAGGGTGTGGCCGCTGACGCCACTCCGTTCGCGCAGGGCATGGCCGCGGTGGTCGTGACCGACGCCCAGGGCACCGCCCACCAGACCGTCGCGGGCGCGCAGGGCCTGACGCCGGTCAAGTCCGTGCCGTCCGTGCCGTCGCTTCCGTCGGTCCCGTCCGTTCCCTCGGTCCCGTCCGTCCCGTCCGTGCCGTCGGTTCCGTTCGTCCCCGCCGTGCCGTCCGTGCCGTCCGTGCCGTCCGTTCCGGGCAACGTGACCGACGTCGTTCCGGCCGGTCCGGCCCACGCCGTCGCCGTCCCGGCCGTCCCGGCCGAGCTGTCCGACCTCACCAACGCCGCCAACATCCCGGCGCTGCCCGCCCTCCCGGTCCAGGGCATCTGAGGCTCTCTGAGTCAGTAACCCCGGTTCATCGGCTGCGGCGGCAGCCGAGACCGGAACAGCCATGAACAGCCGGGCGGCCCTCTTGGGGGAGGACCGCCCGGCTTTGGCGTTTCCGAAACCCCGTCAAGAGGTCTTCGACGCCCCGCAGTTGAGCCCCGCCATCCGGCCCCCCTCCCTGCCCCGGCCCGGGCCCCTCCCCCCCCGCGGTCGACCACCGGCGCACCCCCTCACACGAAGCCCAACGAAGCAGCCCACCAAGCGGCCCACGAAGCGGCTCACGAAGCAGCCCACACATGTCGCCCGAAGCGGCAGTGCACGGTGCGTAACGGGACGGTGTGTGACACGGGGCGCCGGATGCGCGGGGCCGCTCCCGGCCCTCTTCCGGAGCGCGGACGGGCGGCGCCCCGCCGCCGCCGACATGCGGAAATCACGAGGGGACGTAACGTGACCCAAAGATCTGTGATGGTAATCACCGCTGGAGTGTGATCTGTGATTTAGGGGCTCACGGCCCGCGGCGATAACCTGCGGGACGGACATGCCGCGTATCCGGTCACCGTGTACGCCTCCCCTGTGACAGCGCCGTCACGTTGCCCTTCGCGGCACGCCCATCGCAGACAACGATCCGCGATCACTACGGCGATTCTGAGAAGACAAGGGACGGACGCGCGTGGACCTGTTCGAGTACCAGGCGAGGGACCTCTTCGCCAAGCACGGTGTACCGGTGCTGGCCGGTGAAGTCATCGACACGCCTGAGGCAGCCCGCGAGGCGACCGAGCGGCTGGGCGGCAAGTCTGTCGTCAAGGCGCAGGTGAAGGTCGGCGGCCGTGGCAAGGCCGGCGGCGTCAAGCTGGCCGCCACCCCGGACGAGGCCGTCGCCCGCGCGACGGACATCCTCGGCATGGACATCAAGGGCCACACGGTCCACAAGGTGATGATCGCCGAGACCGCTCCGGAGATCGTCGAGGAGTACTACGTCTCGTACCTCCTCGACCGCACCAACCGCACCTTCCTGGCCATGGCCTCCGTCGAGGGCGGCATGGACATCGAGGAGGTCGCGGCCACCAAGCCCGAGGCCCTCGCCAAGATCCCGGTGGACGCCAACGAGGGCGTCTCCAAGGAGAAGGCCGCCGAGATCGTCGCCGCCGCGAAGTTCCCGGCCGAGGTCGCCGACCAGGTCGCCGACATCATGGTCACCCTGTGGAAGACCTTCATCGCCGAGGACGCGCTCCTCATCGAGGTCAACCCGCTCGCCAAGGTCGCCAGCGGCGATGTCCTCGCCCTCGACGGCAAGGTCTCCCTCGACGAGAACGCCGAGTTCCGTCAGCCGGAGCACGAGGCGCTGGAGGACAAGGACGCAGCCAACCCGCTCGAGGCTGCGGCCAAGGCCAAGGGCCTGAACTACGTCAAGCTCGACGGTCAGGTCGGCATCATCGGCAACGGCGCGGGTCTCGTCATGAGCACCCTGGACGTCGTCGCCTACGCCGGCGAGAAGCACAGCAACGTCAAGCCCGCCAACTTCCTCGACATCGGTGGCGGCGCCTCCGCCGAGGTCATGGCGAACGGCCTGGAGATCATCCTCGGCGACCCGGACGTCAAGTCCGTCTTCGTCAACGTCTTCGGCGGGATCACCGCCTGCGACGAGGTCGCCAACGGCATCGTCCAGGCCCTGGAGCTGCTCAAGTCCAAGGGCGAGGACGTCAACAAGCCCCTGGTCGTGCGTCTCGACGGCAACAACGCGGAGCTCGGTCGCGAGATCCTGTCGAAGGCCAACCACCCGCTGGTGCAGCGCGTGGACACCATGGACGGCGCGGCCGACAAGGCCGCCGAGCTGGCTGCTAAGTAAAGGACGAGGACACAACAACCATGGCTATCTTCCTGACCAAGGAAAGCAAGGTCATCGTCCAGGGCATGACCGGTGCCACTGGCATGAAGCACACCAAGCTGATGCTCGGTGACGGCACCAACATCGTCGGCGGTGTGAACCCCCGCAAGGCCGGCACCAGCGTCGACTTCGACGGCACCGACGTGCCCGTCTTCGGCTCGGTCGCCGAGGCGATGGAGAAGACCGGCGCCGATGTGTCCGTGCTCTTCGTGCCGCCGGCCTTCGCCAAGGCCGCGGTCGTCGAGGCGATCGACGCCGAGATCCCGCTGGCCGTCGTGATCACCGAGGGCATCGCGGTGCACGACTCCGCCGCCTTCTGGGCGTACGCGAAGTCCAAGGGCAACAAGACCCGGATCATCGGCCCGAACTGCCCCGGCCTGATCACCCCCGGCCAGTCCAACGCCGGCATCATCCCGGGCGACATCACCAAGCCCGGCCGCATCGGTCTGGTGTCGAAGTCCGGCACGCTGACCTACCAGATGATGTACGAGCTGCGTGACATCGGCTTCTCCTCGGCCGTCGGCATCGGTGGCGACCCGGTCATCGGCACCACGCACATCGACGCGCTCGCCGCGTTCGAGGCCGACCCCGACACCGACCTGATCGTGATGATCGGCGAGATCGGCGGCGACGCCGAGGAGCGTGCGGCCGACTTCATCAAGGCCAACGTCTCCAAGCCGGTCGTCGGCTACGTCGCGGGCTTCACCGCGCCCGAGGGCAAGACCATGGGCCACGCCGGCGCCATCGTCTCCGGCTCCTCCGGCACCGCCCAGGCGAAGAAGGAGGCCCTGGAGGCCGCCGGCGTCAAGGTCGGCAAGACCCCGTCGGAGACCGCGCGGCTCGCCCGCGAGATCCTCGGCAGCTGATTGCGCCACCCGGCGGGCCCGCCGGATCGGAGGTACGCCCGCGCGGCGTCCGTCCTCGATACCGCCGGACCCTCGCTCCGGTGACACCGCGCCGGCGCGGCGGAAGCTCCTTCCGCCGCGCCGGGGCCGGTCACCGGGCGAGGGTCCGGCGGTGTGCGTTGCGGACCGGGCTCCTAACGGCTCTCCGGCGTCAGCCGGGCCTGCTGGAGCCTCTTGCGTGCCGCGGCCGCGCTCCCTTGAGGGTGTGCGCTCCCGCGCCGGTGCGCGCTGTGGCGTTTGTGCGCACCGGCGTGCCGGTGTGCACCGCCCTGCTTGTGGGGACCGTCGTGCTCGTGCGCGCTCGCGGTGCGGTGTGCGCTCTCGTCAGGGTGCCGGGCCGGTGACACCGGGGCGTGCGGTGCGCTCGACAGCGACTGGTCCGGCGGCGTGCGGTGATCCGGTGCCAGCATCATCGTCAGCAGCGTGACCAGCGCGAACAGCCCGGTCAGCCCGAACACGGCCCGGGTGGTCCGCTCGGCGCTGCGCTCGCTGCCGGACCGGACGTGTTCCGCGGCGGGCGGCGTCATCCGCTGCGCGGCCGCCAGCCCGGCGAGCCGGGCCCGCAGGATCTCGCCCTGCCCTGCCGGTGGCTGCCCGCCGAGCCCCAGCTCCGGCAGCCGCCCGGCGATCCGCTCGCGCGCATGGGCCAGCCGCCCGGCCGCGGCCGGGCGGCTGGCCTCGATCTCCGCCGCCGTCTCGCACAGCCCGAGCCCCACCCCGTCGTGCAGCACCAGCGTCCGCCGGTACGGCGCCGGCAGGCTCAGCAGCGTCGCCAGCAGCGCCTCGTCCGACGGCTCGGCCTGCCCGGTGTGCCGGTGCGGCGTACGGGCGATCCGCAGCCCGGGGCACAGCCGGTGCCACGGCGTCAGCGCGTACTCGTGGACGGCCGCCCGCACCCATCCCGCCGGATCAGGGTCCACCGCGACCCGCGGCCAGTGCTGCCAGGCCCGCCGGAACCCCCGCTCCACCGCCCGCTCGGCCAGCCGTGGCCGGCCGGTGAGCAGGAACGCCTGCCGGGTCAGCGCGACGGCGTGCCGGGAGTGGAGTTCGTCGAAGGCGGCGGTGGCCTGCTCGCGCGGAGTCATACCCAGCAGTGTGGAAAACCTGCGGAACCATATGCGGCGCGACACGTCGGGCATTTCGCCAGTACATGGCGGAAACGCCTCTTGTTGGCAGCATGGCCGCGTGAGCCAGTTCACCGATCGTGGCCCTGCGTTGTCCTCGCACGGCAGAACCGCCGCCCAGCGCTCCTCGGCGATCGGCGCGGCCTTCCTCGGTGGTGTGACGGCCGCCGGCCTCGGGCTCGGCGCGCTGACGGTCGCCGTGCTGCTGCTCTGGGTCGCCTCGCCCTCCCCCGACAGCGGCCCGTCCCGGGCCCTTCATCTCGCCGCCGATCTGTGGCTGTCGGCGCACGGCGGTGATCTGGTGCGCACCGGGACCCGCTCCGGCGTCCCGGCCCCGGTCGGGGTGACCCCGCTGCTGCTCGTGGTCCTGCCGGTCTGGCTGCTGCACCGGGCCGCCCGCCATGCCCTGGCGACCGCGGCCGACGGCCGTCCGGCGGCTCCCGCCGACGGCCCCGGCGCCGCCTCCGCGGTCGCGCCGCGCACCCTGCTCGGGGCGCTGCTCGCCGGGTATCTGTCCCTCGCGGCCGGCGTGCTGCTCTACGCCTGCGCCGGCGGACTGCGCGCCGAGCCCCTCAGCGTCCTGGTGTACGTCCCGGCCACCGCGGCCGCCACGCTCACCGCCACGGCCTGGCGCCTGCTGCGGCACCCCGGCGCCGACCTGCTGCCCGACCGCGCCCTGCGTGCCTGCGCGCGGGTGCCGGACGGTCTGCGCACCCTCCTCGGCGGCTCCCGGTGCGCCGCCGCCGGCCGGGCCGCCGCCTTCGCCCTCGTCGCCCTGCTCGGCTCCGGCGCCCTGCTGACCCTCCTCGGGCTCGGTCTGCACGCGGACCGGGTGGGCACGGACCTCCTCCAGCTGGCGCCCGACTGGGCAAGCCGTGCCACGGTGCTGCTCCTGTGCCTGGTACTGCTCCCGAACGCGGCCGTGTGGGGCACCGCGTACGGCCTGGGGCCCGGATTCACGGTCGGCGCGGGCAGCACGGTCGGCCCGCTGGGCACCTCGCCACATCCCGTGCTGCCCCAGCTGCCGCTGCTCGGCGGGGTGCCGGACGCGGGCGCGGGAGGCCCGCTGACCTGGGCGGTGGCAGTGCTGCCGCTGGTCGCGGGGGTGCTGCTCGCCCGTTCGGTGGCCCGTGGCGGGGAGCCGTCGCCCGGCACCACGGACGAGCCCTGGTCCTGGTGGACGACGGTTTGTGTGGCGGCCCTGGGGGCCGGCTTCTGCGGCGCGGCCATGGCCGTGCTCGCCGGCCTCGCCGGCGGCGCCCTCGGCACCGGCGCACTCGCCGCCTTCGGCCCGAGCTGGTGGCGTACGGGCCTCGCGGCGGCGGCCTGGACCGCCGCCACGGGCATCCCGGGCGCGGTCGCACTACGGGTCTGGCGGCGGCACATGGGACGGCGGGCGGACCGTGCGGGGCGGGGCGAGCCGGGGGCTGCCGAGTGCCCGGAGGGCGCAAGGGGCGTGAAGGCCACGACGGGTGCGACAGGTCCTCACGACGTGGCGGCCCTCAGCGGCACGGCGGCCACCGGCGACAGGAAGGCCGCGACCGGCCTGAAGGGGTTGAAGCGCGTGAAGGTCGCCGTGGCCGTGACGAGCGCCAGGGGCGCGAGGACTGGCGGCGAACAAGCCGCCACGGGGGGCGGGGAGAGCAAGGACGAGGGACCGGCCGCGGAGAGGACGGACGCCACAACGGGCACCGGAGGAGCCGTCGCCTGACCCGGTCCGCTGCCCGCCGGCCCCCGGCCCGAGGCCGGTTCCCCGCCTGCTCCTGCCTGCTCCCCCTGCTCTCGTCTACTCCCTGGTGCTGAGCAGCGGTCGCAGTTCCTTGGGCAGCAGCTTCTCGCAGGACTTGCCGGACGACTGGGTCAGGGCGTCGTTCACGCAGGTGAAGTAGTCGCGGTAGACGATCTGCACGGTGAAGGTCGCGGCCACCATCATCAGGGCCAGCGACGCGGTCACCAGGCCCGCGATCGCCGCCGTGACCTGCGGGCGGGTGCTGCCCTGGGAGGACGGGGCACCGGACTTCCCGGCCGGGGGAGCGGCGGGGGCGGGGCGGCCCTCCATGGCGGCGGTGGTCGCCTCGGCGGTGGCCTTCGAGGAGTCCGGCTTGGCGCGCAGCGAGCTGATGCCCCAGTAGAGCGCCAGCGCGGCCAGCAGCAGGGAGAGCTCCGGCAGGCTGAACAGCACGCAGAAGAACGCCCACATGCCGGCGAGCAGGGCATAGCGCGCCCGGCGCTGGGCCGGGTCGGTGGGGTCCCAGCGCAGCCCGCCGCCGGAACCGCCGGAACCGCCGGGGCCGCCGCTCTGCGGTCCGCCGCGGCCGCCCGGCCGGGTGCCGAAGCCGCCGTTCTGCCGGCCCGGCTGCCGCGGGCTCCACTGGCTGCCCCAGCTCGGCGCCGGATCGTCCTTCGACGGCTCCCCGTTCTCGTCCCGGCCGTCCTGCCCGGAGCCGTGCGGGGCGGGGTGGCGGGGGCGCCACTCCTGGTCGGGGGCGTCGGCCGGGGGCGGCGCGAAGGGGTTGTCGCGGTCGGGGCCCGGGGAGTCCGGCGCGGGGGAGTCCGGGGAAGCGGACGACGGCTTGCCCTCACGCGGCAGCAGCACCGTCCCGGGGGTGGTGGCGGGCCGGGGGTACCTCCCAGCGGTAGCTGCGGGAAGGAGCGGGAGGGCCGCGCGGCGGCGTCGGTCCGTCATCTGGTGTGCGTCTTCCCCTTGTCTCGTCCGTACGCGGGCCTTCGCGGCCGACGTCCGGTTACCACGAACTGCATGCAGTCTTACGCCTGACGCTACCTCCCGTGCCCGCCCCCGTCCCGTGGGGGCCGCGCGGTGTGCCGGTATCGTTGCTGACGGTCGGCGCCTTCGTAGGGTTCCCCGGATCTGCGGTACCCGCAGTCTTGTACGACCACACAAAGCACGCGAGATCGGAAAAGAGCCCCGCCGTGGCTTCCTCCCCAGCCCCCGCCCCGCCCGCCCGACCCGGCCGTCCGGCCCGCGTCGTCGTGCTCGTCTCGGGTTCCGGCACGAACCTGCAGGCGCTGCTGGACGCCATCGCCGAGCAGGGCTCGGAGACCTACGGCGCCGAGATCGTGGCCGTCGGTGCCGACCGCGGCGCGATCGCCGGCCTGGAGCGCGCCGAGGCCGCGGGGCTGCCGACGTTCGTCTGCCGGGTCAAGGATTACGACAGCCGCGGGGAGTGGGACGCGGCCCTGACCGGGGCGACCGCGGCGTACGCGCCCGATCTGGTGGTCTCGGCCGGCTTCATGAAGATCCTGGGCAAGGAGTTCCTCGCCCGCTTCGGCGGCCGGACCGTCAACACCCACCCGGCGCTGCTGCCGAGTTTTCCCGGTGCCCACGGCGTGCGCGACGCGCTCGCGTACGGCGCGAAGGTCACCGGATGCACCGTCCACTTCGTCGACGACGGGGTCGACACCGGCCCGATCATCGCCCAGGGCGTGGTCGAGGTCCGGGACGAGGACGAGGAATCCGCGCTGCATGAGCGCATCAAGGAAGTCGAGCGATCGCTGCTCGTCGAGGTCGTGGGGCAACTGGCCCGGCACGGCTACCGCATTGAGGGACGAAAGGTACGTATCTCGTGACCGCCACCGAAGGTACGCAGCGGCCCATCCGCCGCGCGCT
Source organism: Streptomyces sp. NBC_01454 (assembly GCF_036227565.1). Lineage (NCBI taxonomy): Bacteria > Bacillati > Actinomycetota > Actinomycetes > Kitasatosporales > Streptomycetaceae > Streptomyces > Streptomyces sp. NBC_01454. The sequence goes on along the minus strand of NZ_CP109460.1, from coordinate 3,170,985 downwards.
GGTCAGCGTCTACGACAAGTCCGGGCTGGAGGAGCTGGCGCGGGGGCTGGACGCGGCGGGCGTTCAGCTCGTGTCGACCGGATCGACGGCCGCGAAGATCGCCGCGGCCGGGGTGCCGGTCACCAAGGTCGAGGAGCTGACGGGCTTCCCCGAGTGCCTCGACGGCCGGGTCAAGACCCTCCACCCGAAGGTGCACGCCGGCATCCTGGCCGACCTGCGCCTCGATGACCACCGCCGGCAGCTGACCGAGCTGGGTGTCGAGCCGTTCGACCTGGTGATCGTCAACCTCTACCCGTTCCGGGAGACCGTCGCCTCCGGCGCCACCCCCGACGAGTGCGTGGAGCAGATCGACATCGGCGGCCCCTCGATGGTCCGTGCCGCCGCCAAGAACCACCCGTCGGTCGCCGTCGTCGTCAACCCCGCCCGTTACGGGCAGGTCCTCGAGGCGGTCGCGGCCGGCGGCTTCGGGCTCGCCGATCGCCGGCGCCTGGCGGCGGAGGCCTTCCAGCACACCGCGGCGTACGACACCGCGGTCGCGTCCTGGTTCACCGACCGCTACGCCCCCGAGGACGCCTACAACGGCCTCCCGGAGTTCGTCGGCGAGACCCTGGAGCGCAAGGGCAGCCTGCGCTACGGCGAGAACCCGCACCAGGCCGCCGCCCTCTACACGGACGGCGAGCCGGGCGGCATCGCCAACGCCGAGCAGCTGCACGGCAAGGAGATGTCCTTCAACAACTACGTGGACACCGAGGCCGCGCGCCGTGCCGCCTTCGACCACGACGAGCCGTGCGTGGCGATCATCAAGCACGCCAACCCCTGCGGCATCGCGACCGGCCAGGACATCGCCGAGGCGCACCGCAAGGCGCACGCCTGCGACCCGCTCTCCGCGTACGGCGGGGTGATCGCCGTCAACCGTCCGGTGACCATCGAGCTGGCCGAGCAGGTCGCGGAGATCTTCACCGAGGTCATCGCGGCCCCGGCGTACGAGGCCGGTGCGGTCGAGGTCCTCGCCAAGAAGAAGAACATCCGTGTCCTGAAGGTCGAGGGCCTGCCGACCCGGCCGGGCGAGGTGAAGTTCCTCTCCGGCGGCGCGGTCATCCAGCACACCGATGTCTTCCAGGCGGCGGGCGACGACCCGGCGAACTGGACGCTGGCCACCGGCGAGGCCCTGTCCGCCGGCGAGCTCGCGGAGCTGGCCTTCGCCTGGCGGGCCTGCCGCGCGGTCAAGTCCAACGCGATCCTGCTCGCCAAGGACGGTGCCTCGGTCGGCGTCGGCATGGGCCAGGTCAACCGCGTCGACTCCGCGAAGCTCGCGGTCGAGCGCGCGGGCGAGGAGCGCGCGCGGGGCTCGTACGCCGCCTCGGACGCCTTCTTCCCGTTCCCCGACGGCCTGGAGATCCTCACCGCGGCCGGCATCAAGGCCGTGGTCCAGCCGGGCGGTTCGGTGCGGGACGAACTCGTCATCGAGGCCGCCGCGAAGGCCGGCGTGACGATGTACTTCACCGGCACCCGGCACTTCTTCCACTGAGCCGTCGGGCCACCGAAGCCGAAGGGCCGCACCCCGAGCGGGGTGCGGCCCTTCGCCGTGCGGGCGCGGCGGTCAGTAACGCGGCCGGACGAACCAGACGTTGCTCTCGTCCTTCGCCATGAAGGCGATGACCAGGATGCCCAGGACGGTGTGCACCAGCCCGAACGGAAAGGTCATCAGGCTCACGAGGATGGTGCCGACTCCGAAGACGATGGCGCCGACCCGGACGCCCTTGCCGCCGTTGGCGCACTGCAGGGCCAGGGTGATCGCCACCGCCGAGAAAATCACGATCAGCACGATGGCGAAGATCAGGAGGCCCTTGCCGACGTTCAGCATGGACGTGGTGTCCGTGGTGGCGTAAGGCGAGGTGTGGTGCGCGGCCTTGCTGACGCTGCCCAGGCCGATCACGGCGACGATCAGGCCGATGACGTTCAGTCCGGCGAGCACGAACATGATCACCCGCGCGGCCTTGACCCCGCCGGGCATCACCATCGGGTACTGCGGCTGCATGCCGGGCATCTGGCCGCCCGGGTAGGGGCCGTAGGGCGGAGGCTGCTGCTGGGGATAGCCGTAACCGGGCTGTTGGCCCGGCGGGGGACCGTAGGGGTTCTGTGGGGGATAACTCACGGGCGTGTCCTTCAGGCGGCGTGAACGGAGCCGTGAAGGCCCCGATCGCCCAGTGGCGAGGGGGCCTTCACACAGTGGTGCACCTCGGGCCGGGGTGTCACCCCGACCGCTACTGGGTCTTGACGACCACCGAGCCGACGGCCTTGTCGGCGAAGGTCTGGCCCTTGTCGTCCCACAGCGGCCACAGCCAGCCGATGTAGCAGGCGATGCTGTCGAGGAAGTGCGCGAGGCGGCGGACGAAGGCCATCCCGAAGCCGAGCGGCTGACCGGTGTCCTCACGGACCAGGCGGATGCTCATGGCCTTCTTGCCCACAGTCTGGCCGGTATTGCCCTCCTTGACGAGCATGAAGATGCCCGCCACCATGCCCGCCAGGGCGGCCAGCACGATCAGGATGACGGCGAAGGCCGGCGGTCCGGCCGAGGCCGCGTCCGCCCGGCACTGGTAGTCGTCGTAGGCGCAGCTGGTGACGCTGCTCGCGGACGACGCCGCCATGACGGCCGCGATGCCGTACAGGATGCCGGGCACCAGGCCCACGATCAGACCGTCGATGAGCAGTGCGCACAGGCGCGCGCCCCAACTCGCGTACCCCGTGGGCAGCCCCATGCCCGGCATACCGGGCATGCCCGGCTGGCCGTAGGGCGCCGCCTGCTGGGGGTAGCCGTAGCCCTGCTGCGGCGGAACGGGCTGCTGGGGGTAGCCGTACGGCTGCTGCTGCGGGGGCTGCTGAGGGTACCCGTAGCCGGGCTGTCCCTGGGGCGGGACCGGCGGCTGCTGGCCGTACGGGGCCTGCGGCGGCTGCTGGCCGTACGGGTTGTTCGGGTCACCGAAACTCATCTGCGGTTTTCCTCCGTTGGGTCCATGGGGACGACGCGGCGTGACGTGGAGGAAATACAGGTTTCACTGGCGACCCCCCGACGATGCCTGCGGCACTGCGCGTCAATCCTTCTAGTTGCGCATTCACTCTGTCCAGTTCGGGTTGCTGTCCGTTGTCCAAGTGCAATGATCAATTCCGGCCATGGACGTCCCGGGGTGCCCTGATTGGAAGGTCACCGCCCTCATCCGGGAGGATGGGGGCATGACTGCCCAGATTCTGGATGGCAAGGCCACCGCAGCCGCCATCAAGTCCGAGCTCACCGTCCGTGTCGAGGCCCTGAAGGCCAAGGGCGTGCAGCCCGGCCTGGGCACCCTCCTGGTCGGCGACGACCCGGGCAGCCGCTGGTACGTCAACGGCAAGCACCGCGACTGCGCCCAGGTCGGCATCGCCTCGATCCAGCGCGAGCTGCCGGAGACCGCCACCCAGGAGGAGATCGAGGCGGTCGTACGGGAGCTGAACGAGGACCCGGCCTGCACCGGCTACATCGTCCAACTCCCGCTCCCCAAGGGCATCGACGCCCACCGGGTCCTGGAGCTGATGGATCCGGCCAAGGACGCCGACGGGCTGCACCCGATGAGCCTGGGCCGGCTGGTGCTGGGCATCGAGGGCCCGCTGCCCTGCACCCCGTACGGCATCGTCCAGCTGCTGCGGCACCACGAGGTCGAGATCAAGGGCGCGCACGTGGTGGTCGTCGGCCGCGGGATCACCATCGGCCGCCCGATGCCGCTGGTGCTGACCCGCAAGTCGGAGAACGCCACGGTGACCCAGTGCCACACCGGCACCCGTGATCTGTCCGCGCACCTCAAGCAGGCGGACATCATCGTCGCCGCGGCCGGTGTGCCGCACATCATCAAGCCCGAGGACGTCAAGCCCGGCGCGGCCGTCCTGGACGTCGGCGTCAGCCGCGACGAGGCGGGCAAGATCGTCGGCGATGTGCACCCGGGCGTGGCCGAGGTGGCCGGCTGGGTCGCCCCCAACCCGGGCGGCGTCGGGCCGATGACCCGCGCCCAGCTGCTGGTCAACGTCGTCGAGGCCGCCGAGCGCGCGGCCGGCTGACGACGTCGGGACCGAGGACCTGAGACCCTGTCCTTGACAGACGGATCCGGACACCGGAAGGGACTGCCCGCCATGGCTGCCGAAGCGCATTCGGAGGGAGCCTCCGAGCCGCAGCGCTCCTCGCGCCGCTTTCCGACGCTGACCCGCGACACCGCCCGGCCGGAGGGCGGCGGCCGGGCCGCCTCGGGCGGCTACCCCGCGCCCGCCCGGCAGTGGCCCCTGCTGAGCGTGATGGGCGGGGTCGCGATCGGGCTGCTGCTCGTGTCGCTCGGCGCGTACCGCATCGGCTCGATCCTGATCGGGCTCTCGATGCTGGCCGGCGCGGTGCTGCGGTGGGCGCTGCCGTCGGTGGGGATGCTGGCCGTGCGCTCCCGCTTCACCGACATGCTGACGTACGGGGGGCTCGGCTTCGTGATCGTGATGCTGTCCCTGATGGTGCAACCCAAGCCGTGGATCCACATCCCGTTCCTGGACGACATCGTCCACTTCACGGTGCGCTGACCGCCCCGGGCGCGCCGGCACCGCGATGACGGCGGCCCGTCTCTCCTCCGGGAGGGGCGGGCCACCGTCGCGTGGTGGCGCGAAGGGCGAGGGCACCGGCTTCACGGGGTGACTACCGGGCCGGGCGGGGGAGTTCGGGGTGCGCCGCCCCCGATAGCGCGTGGGGCGGTATCACTGCACTTTTTATCGAATCCTGACCGGTTCTTGTCGGAATTCGCACGGAACTCGTAGTGTCTCGTCCGGAAATGCCACACTGCTGGGGCACGGAGTGTGCTCGGGCCAGAGGTATATGTCCGGATGCTCCCGTGTGCCCTCAAGCGGGGACTGCCGTCGTGACCGGGAGGCAGCCCCGCGGGCAGCAAGGAGGCGGGCCGGGGGAGCCGCGCATGGGCACGTAAGCGGGGGGGATAGGGGGAGGCAATGCCTCGCTGGAAGGCGCTGCCGGAAGAGCTCGATCCGCAGGTGCGGGAGTTCGCCGGGCAGCTGCGCAGGCTCATCGACCGCAGCGGGCTGAGCGTGGCCGCCGTCGCGGACAGCACGGGCTACAGCAAAACGTCCTGGGAGCGCTATCTCAACGGGCGGCTGCTGCCGCCGCTGCGCGCCGTGCTCGCACTCGCCGAGCAGACCGGCGCGCACCCCTCGCACCTCACCACGCTGTGGGAGCTGGCCGAACGCGCCTGGAGCCGGGCGGAGATGCGCCAGGACGTCACCATGGAGGCGATCCGCGTGGCGCAGGCGCGCGCCGCGCTGGGGGAGTTGGACGCCGACCCGGCCGCGACGGGCGCACCGTCCGCGAAGGCTGCGAAGGCTGCGCATTCCGAGGAGCCCGCGAAGCCCGGGATATCCGAGACATCCGAGAAGCCGGGGAGCGCCGCGCAGCCCGGCCCGGCGCCGCTGTCGCAGGTGCCCTCCAGTGCGGACTTCCCCCAGTGGGAGGCGGCAGCCCCGTCCCCGGACCCGGCGCCCGCCGACGGGATGTCCGGCCGGCGCGGCGGCCGCTACCGGACCCCGATGATCCTGGTCGGCGCGGTCGGCGCCGTGTTGGTGGCCGTCGCGGGCGTCCTGCTGCTGCAGCCCGGCGCCGAGGCGACCAAGAAGGAGGCGGTGCCCCGGACGCAGGCGGCCCCGCCGCCGAGCGTGGAGCCGGCGCTGCCGAACGGGGTGCGCTGCACCGGCGACGGCTGTGTGGGCAAGGACCCCGAGGCGATGGGGTGCGGCGGGCAGCACGCCGTCACGCCGTCCCGCGGACTGGCGGGCCGCACCCTGATCGAGGTCCGCTACAGCTCCGTCTGCCACACCGCCTGGGCCCGGATCAGCCGTGCCGCGCAGGGAGATCAAGCCACCATCAGCGCCGGCGGTCACCGCGCCACGGCGCGCGCCGAGCGGGCCGGTGACGCCTACACGCCGATGGTCGCGGTGTCCGGGGACCCGGCGAAGGTCGCGGCCTGCGGGACCACCGTGGCGGGCGTGAAGGGCTGCTCACGGCCCCTTCCGACGACGGCGGCCGGTGCCGCGGCCCCCTCGGGCGCACCCTCCCGGACGCCCCGGTAGCGCGCCGGCCGACGGGTCCACAGGGCCCGCTCCGGCCGGGTGACACCGCCCCCGGAGGTTGTCCGAAATACGGGAGGCATGCCCTCCGGGATCCCGGGCAGGCGACGAATATCCCCCCCACGGGTGTGGCACAACTGGGCGGCCGCCCGCACTCCCCCCTCCATAGGCGGGCGGCCGCCGCCCCTTCGGGACAGGTCTCGCAGCGCTCCCCCGCACAGCCGTGCACGGGCCGCCGTACGGACGCCACCGGGCACCCGGTGAGGTGTTCCACACCGGCCCGGCACTTCGGGCGGGCGGGGGTCCGATAGCCTGACGGCCGGGTCTCTCGATACCAAGAGACCTCGATAGCTGGGCAGGGACACCCACCGCCACCCATGGTGGTCCAGGGGCTTGCCCCCGGAAAACACCGCGCAGGAGATCGCCATGACCCGCACTCCCGTCAATGTGACCGTGACCGGCGCCGCCGGCCAGATCGGTTACGCACTCCTCTTCCGCATCGCTTCCGGACATCTGCTCGGCGCGGACGTGCCGGTCAAGCTGCGCCTGCTGGAGATCCCGCAGGGTCTGAAGGCCGCCGAGGGCACCGCCATGGAGCTCGACGACTGCGCCTTCCCGCTGCTCCAGGGCATCGACATCTCGGACGACCCGACCGTCGCCTTCGACGGTGCGAACGTCGCCCTGCTCGTCGGCGCCCGCCCCCGTACCAAGGGCATGGAGCGCGGCGACCTCCTGGAGGCCAACGGCGGCATCTTCAAGCCGCAGGGCAAGGCCATCAACGACCACGCCGCGGACGACATCAAGGTCCTGGTCGTCGGCAACCCGGCCAACACCAACGCCCTGATCGCCCAGGCCGCCGCGCCGGACGTACCCGCCGAGCGCTTCACCGCGATGACGCGTCTGGACCACAACCGCGCGCTCTCGCAGCTCTCGAAGAAGACCGGCACCCCGGTGTCCGAGATCCGGAAGCTGACGATCTGGGGCAACCACTCCGCCACCCAGTACCCCGACATCTTCCACGCCACGGTCGCCGGCAAGAACGCCGCCGAGACCGTCAACGACGAGAAGTGGCTGGCCGAGAACTTCATCCCGACCGTCGCCAAGCGCGGTGCGGCGATCATCGAGGCCCGTGGCGCGTCCTCGGCCGCCTCCGCCGCCAACGCCGCCATCGACCACGTCCACACCTGGGTCAACGGCACCGCCGACGGCGACTGGACCTCGATGGGCATTCCCTCGGACGGCTCCTACGGCGTCCCGGAGGGCCTGATCTCCTCCTTCCCCGTCACCACCAAGGACGGCGCGTACGAGATCGTCCAGGGCCTGGAGATCAACGACTTCTCCCGCGCGCGCATCGACGCGTCGGTGAAGGAGCTGACGGAGGAGCGCGAGGCCGTCCGCGGTCTCGGCCTCCTCGGCTGACCCACCGCCGCGGCCGCCCCGTCCGGGCGGCACCGCAGCACCGACGAGCCCGCACGGCCACAACGGCCGTGCGGGCTCGGTCATGTGGGCCTGTTCATACGGGCACGGGCAGGCGAGCGCCCCGGCTGTCGGCGACGCGCAGCACATCTGAGAAGGACTGCGTGGTCGCCCGCAGCGCCAGCCGCAGCGCATGCTCCCCGGCCTTGCCGTCGTTCAGTACGGCCACCGCGCCCTTGATGACATCGGCACCGTCACACAGCTGCTCAGCCTCGACCTCATCGGCCAGCCGGGACAGCACACCCCCGGCGCTGTCCGCCGACAAGAAGCACGGCTTCCCGCCCTCGCCCTCCCACGGCAGCAGGCGCAGCCCCGGCAGGCTCACGGGGACGGCGTCCCGGTCGTAACTCATGCTCATTGACTCCCACAGGTTGGTTGCGCGAGAAGGCGGCGCAGGCGGCCGAACGACCCATTACGTTGGGTGTGTTCAGCGTTGCGCCCCGTAGTGCGGGGTGCAACGTCAGACGCGTGACACTCACCATCTGGCACCAAGGGGGATGCGGTGAGCCGACGACGACGCAATGCCGCGAGTGGGCCGGCAGCCACCAACGCCGCCGTGTTCGGGGAGGTGCTGAGGCACTTCCGGGAGGCGGCCGGGTTCACGCAGGAGGAACTCTCGAACAAGATCCCCTGCGACCGTTCACAGGTCGCCCGCGTGGAGGCGGGCACCCGCGTCCCCCAGGAGACCTTCGCCAAGCAGTGCGACGACATCCTGGGTACGGGCGGCGTGCTGCTGCGGTTGTGGGGGCGGATCGACTGGTATCCGGAGGTGCAACATCCGGACTGGTTCGAGCGTCGAGCCAAGATGGATGCCGAGGCGGTGGCCCTGCGTGCATATCAAGAGCGGGTTATTCCTGGTTTGTTGCAGGCGCCGGGCTACGCGCACGCGCTGTTCTCTCAGGTCGCGAGTGGCGCTGCGGTGGAGGAGCGCGTTCGTGCTCGGCTGAGCCGCCAGCCGCGCTTCCTGGCCGACGGCGGCCCGCTGTACATCGCCGTCCTGGACGAGAGCTGTCTGCGCAATGCGGTGGGGAGCCCGGAGGTCATGCGTGACCAGTGCGCGCATCTGCTGAGTGTTGGTCAGCGCCCCAACATCCGTATCCAGGTGGCCCCTGCGGGAGTCTTCGGGCTCGTTCGCCCCAGGGGTTCCATGTCGCTCATCGAGCTGGCCGACGGGCGGTGGGTGTACTCGGAGTCGCTGGACCGCGGCTACTTCAACAATGATCCGGCAGTCTACGTACGCTACAGCCAGACCTATGATGTGCTCCGGGCAGATGCTCTGTCAGCCCCCGAATCTGCCGCTCTGATCTGCGACTTCATGGAAGGGTACGGGGATCATGGACAAGCACCAGCTGAGCACAGCGATATGGGTCAAGAGCAGCTACAGCGACAACAACGGCGGCGACTGCGTCGAAGTGGCACTCACCTGGATGAAGAGCAGCTACAGCCACGACGACGGCGGCAACTGCATCGAAGTAGCCCCCGGTATCCCCGACGCCGTCCCCGTCCGTGACAGCAAGGACCCGCACGGCCCCGTGCTCGTCTTCCCGACGGGCGGCTGGTCGTCGTTCGTCGCCGCCCTCAAGAGCGGGGAGTTCCCCGCGGCCGTCTGACCCGTCGGCGACCTTGGGTTATCGCGCTGACACGGAGTGCTCGGCTCCCCTATGCTGCGGCTCCGTACCGCCCCGCGTCCGGCCGACGTCGCGCGCTCGCCAACCAGGCCGCCGGGGCCGTCAGTTGGCAATCGGGGGAGGACGATGACTCGGACGGATGTGCCTGCGCAGCCCGGTGAATCCGGCGGTCCGCAGCGGTTACGGAAGACGCCCGGAGGCTCCCCGCCCCCACCCCCGCCGCTCGTCCCCGTCCCGCCGGGCGCCAGCGAGGCCACCCGGCTGCTGTGCGCCGGCACCTACCTGGACGACACCTTCCGTGACGCGGTCATCGACGAGCTGTACGTCCACGAGGAGCGGTTCGCCGCGCCCTCCCTGGGCATCGACGCGGCCCGGGTCCTCGCCCACGCGCTGCGGGCCCGGCGGCTCGAACTGGGCTGGGCGGCGGCGATCCTGGCCGTGTGGATCATGGCGGTCCCGCTGTCCTTCGGTCTCGCGGCGCTCTATGTCCTCCCCGTCGTCCTCATGGCGCTGGGCCGCGCCGTCCGCAAGGCGCCCGTCCCGCAGTGGCTGGCCCGTACCCTCGCCGCCGGCCTGCGCTGGTACGGCCGGCTGGCGCTGGCCTTCCTGTGGCTGTCGCTGCTGGTGACGGCGTTCGGCGGCACGATCGGCATCATGGGCACGGGCTGGCCGCTGTCCGCGCTGCTCCCGGACGGGCTGGGCTCCGACAGCGGCTCGCTGGGCAGTTCCTCCGGGCTCGGGACGGACGGCGCGTTCGTGGGCGCCGTCGCCGTGCTGGCCGTGTGGGTCGCGGTGCTGCTGCCGCTGATGCTGGCCGTGCTGGTCGCCCTGCAGCGCGGGCAGTTCGCCCGGGCGCTGGCGCGCGAACTGTCCCGGGAGCGCTTCCCCGACGTCATGTCCGACCCCGCCGAGCGGGCCGAGGGCTTCCGCTTCCAGCGGCTGCGGGAGCGGGTGCGCATCGAGCAGCACGGACCGCTGGTGATGTACCGGGCCGCCGACCCGTTCTGCGGCGCCGGTGACTCCTACCGGACCTGGTCGCTGACGGTGGAGCTGAATCCCCGGACCGACCGCACGCCCGAACCGCTGGACAACAGCGCCATCCTGGCCCGGATCCGTCCGCTGGTGGAGGGGTTGCGGGTGCCGTCGCCGCACGGTTCGCCGGAGGTGGCGGCCGCGGTGCGCGACCGGCTGCGCGCGCTGGAGATCGACGAGTGCGTCTTCCTGCCGGCTGAGGGGCTGCCGACCCGGGCGGCCGCGCCGTACGCCCCCGAGGCGTTCGAGGCGCACCGGCGGGACGCGGTGGAGGAGGGCGGCGAGACCCGCCGGCACTTCCTGCGCATCCGGGTCGGCGGCTGGAACGAGGGCATCGTCGCGACGGTGTTCGTGCGGGTGCACACCCAGGGCGGGATGCTGATGATGGAGGTCGCGCCGCATGTGCTGTGGCCGCTGCGGCAGCGCTTCCAGGACGCCGACCGGCTCGCCCACCAGTACCGGCACCACCACCACTTCGGCAAGGCGGTGTGGGCGCTGACCCGCACGCCCCGGTCGGCCGGGGACGCCGTACTGACGCTGGGGCGGGGCCTGTTGTCCGCCTGGCGGCTGGCCACCGCGGGGCACGGCGCGGCGCTGCCCGAGGGCCCCGGTGCCGCGGTACGCGAGCTGGGCTCCTACGGGGACTCCTCGCTCTTCCAGGACATGGACGTGGTCCGCTATCTGAAGACCGTGCAGCAGCGGGTGGCGGCCGGGGTGACCACGGCACTGCACGAAGCCGGCTACCAGACGGACGAGTTCGAGCGGCGGGTCGTGCATGTCGCGGAGGGCGGCGTGTACGTCGAGTCCGCGCAGGGCGCCGTCGGCATCGGCGACCACAACACGATCACCCACCAGGACCCCACCGGACAGGACTCAGCGGAGAAGGGAAGTGGCCAGCGTGGCAACGGCTGACGAGCGCGGCAACGGCATCCACATCGGCAGCGTCCGGGGTGCCTTCGCCATCGGTAACCACAACACCGTGACCCATCACGAGGGCGGCTCCGCCCCCGCGGTGGACCCGGCGCAGGAGGAACTGCTGCGCGCGGTGCGGGCGCTGCGCGACGATCTGGCCCGGGCGGTGCAGAGCCCGCAGGTCACGGCGCTGAGCGGCGAACTCGCCGAGACCGAGATGGAGATCGCGGACACCGGTGCGGCCGGCCCCGGCCGGGTGGCCCGGCTCCGTACGGCGTTGACCGACGCCGGCGCCGTGGTGAGCCTGCTGGCCTCCGGCGCGGCGGCCGTCCAGGCGGTCACGGCCCTGGTGGGAGGCTGACGATGAGGCGCGGCGGCCAGGCCCGCTGGAACAACGAGACCCAGCGCTGGGAGGACGGCACCCCGCCGCCCGCGCCCTATTCGGGGCCGATGCCGTCCCGTCCGGTGTTCGCCCCCGAGGCGGACGGGGCACAGGCGGACGGGGCACGGGCGGACGGGGCACGGGTGGACGGGGCCGCCTTCGTGAATCCGGCGGCGCCCGGCCCGTACCCCGCTCCCGGCCCTTTCTCCGGCCCCGGGCCTTTCCCCGGTCCCGCGTCCGCCGCCCCGCGCCGCACCGCCCTGATCGCCGGTGCGGCGGTGGCCGTGATCGCGGCGGCCACGGTCGGCGGCTATCTGGTCCTGAGCCACCGCGACGCACCGCCCGCCGCCCGTCCGGCGGCCACGGCCTCCGCGGCGGGCACGGCCACCGTCCCGTCCCCCGGCGGCCCCACCGTCGCCACGGCCACGCCCACCCCCGCCACCGGCCTGCCCGCGGGCTACCGGCTGGTCCACGACGACAAGGGCTTCACCCTCGCGGTGCCCAGCGACTGGCAGCGCAGCGAACGCCCGACGGGGGTCTTCTACACCGCCCCGGACGACCGCGGACTGGTGCAGATCTTCGAGATCACCGAGCCGGACACCAGCCCGCGCACGGCGCTGCAGCAGGCGTCGAAGGGCTTGGCCGGCAACCCCGGCTACGAGGAGATCAGCCTCGGTCCGCTGGACGGTCCGGCCCCGGGCAGCGACGCCGCGCAGCTGGTCTATGCCTATGACAGCAAGAAGCTCGGCGAGCGCGTCAAGGTCGTCGACTGTGCCTTCACGGTCTCCGACGGCCGGCAGTTCGCCGTGCTCGTCCTGGGCACCGAGGCCGACTGGCCGCAGCAGGAGCGCACCCAGCAGATCGCCCTGGGTGCCTTCGCCCCCGCCGCCTGACGGGGGCGTCCGCCACCGCCGGCCGGCGGTGGCGGACATCGGCAGTGAGATCTGCCTGGGTCAGTTGTCGTCCGGATCTTCCCCGGCGTAGAGCCGGGTGGCGAGATCGCCGGCCCAGCTCAGGGCCCAGGCGCGCAGGTCCGCTACCTGGTCAGGGCTCAGGCCGTAGTCGGCGAAGTCCTGGTCATCCCACCACTCGGCGCCGGCGAGGCGGTCGCGCAGGTCGTGGAGGCTGAACTCGAAGCGGGCGTGGCGGCGGCCGAGGTTTTCGAGGTCGGCGGTGGAGCGATGCCGGATCGCGGCGTGGACGTCGATGAGGTCGCGGACCGCGCCGCGGTCCGCGAGCGCGCGGACCTTGGTGCCGATCACGTCGTCCAGCGCGAGAACCGGACCGTACTCGGTGATCGTCGGCGGCGCCCAGAACGCCTCCTTCAGGACGTCCACCTCGCACTCCTCGCTCGTCGCGGGGTCGGTGGCGATGAGCCGGCCCGACAGCGGACCGGACTCGATGTGCCGGACGCCCCAGCCACGTTCTGCCAGGCCGTCGCCGACCGTGCGAATGATCTCGTCGATGGGGGCCGGGTTCTCGGTGGCCACGTCCAGGTCCTGGGAGAGCCGGTCGACCAGGCCATGGGCCTGCACCCCCTACCCGCCGGTGATCACCAGCGGGTAGGGGGTGCCGATGGCGAGGACGTCGGCCAGGAGCCGGCGGTGCAGATCTGTCAGGTTCACGCGGCCGTCGCGGCTGTCGCGGTGGTGAGTTCGGGGAAAGCGGATTCCCACACGTCCCTGATCGGGCGGCTGATCAGCGTGCGCAGCACGGGCCACTGCGCGAGGAGCAGATCCCGGTTCAGGAAGTCGATCAGGTCCTGGCGCTGCCCTTCGGCCAGGACGGTGCGGTACAGGCTCATGCGCGAGCGCGGCTGCTCCAGTCCGTAGGAACGGCGGCCCGACCAGACCACGTGCAGCGGGAGCTCGACCGTGCCGCGGGCGGGACCGGTCAGGTCCTCGAGCTGGGCAGGCAGCCGCTTTGCGAACTGGGCACACAACAACTCGAACGCGTTCGGCACCGGAAACGAAGGAGACTGCGCGGTCATGCCCCCAGTATCGCCTGGCGCGCCACACGATTGCCACGCCCTCCACCTGCCCTGGCGCGTCCCGGCCGGATTCCACGCCAACCGGCTGCCGGGCCGTGGCGGCTACCCGGGCAGTTCCGTGCGCTCCCACCACTCGTAGACGGGGAGCGTCCCTTCGGTGGTCGCCTGCTGCCGGTCGGTGGCCCGGAAGTGCTCGTAGCCGTTGCGGAACGGGATCTTGAGCTCGGTCCCGGGCGGGTCGATCGGCACGATCCGCTCGGGGAACCCGGCGGGGCCGCCTTCGAGCACTGCTTTCGCCGCTGTGTCAGCCATGCCTGCATTGTCGGCCGGGCCGCCGGCGGGGGCCCCTCCGGTTCGGCAGCGCGGGTGACGGCGGGGCGGTCAACCGGTGCGGACGGTGAGACCGCAGATACCGTCCGCACCGCTCATGCGCTCCGCGTCCCCTGCACCAGGTCCTCCAGGGCCGAGATGTCCGCCGTGCGGCCGGGAGCGGGCGTCGTGTCGGACACCGGGGTGCCGTAGTCGCTCAGCAGGATCGTGGCGCTCTGGTGGTCGGCCTCGGCGGTGAGCTTGCGGGGGTAGTGCTTGCCGTCGATGGCCACGTAGAGGGTCTGGACCGCGCCGTCGGCCTTCTTGACGACGGGCAGCACCCGGGTGCCGTCCTGGGTGGTCGGCCGGCCCTTGGTCAGCGTGGGGGTCACGGAGGGTGACGGGGCGCCGGGCGGGGTCTGCTCCTTGTCGGGGCCCGCGGCGGACTTCTGGAACGCCCTGAGGTCGCAGGCCGCGGACAGGCCCCGCAGGAAGGTGTTGTGGGTGGTGCCGTGCAGGTAGGTGTCCTTGTACTTCGCGGCGGCCCGGTCGCCCTTGTCGCCGGGCAGCTGGCTCTTCCAGAAGGCCGCGTCCGGTTTCATCCAGACCTGGTTGCCGCGTTTGACGAGTTCGACGCGGCCGAGCGAGCCCTTGGCGACGGCGCCGGTGCAGTTGCCGGCGCGGTCGAGGGTGAGGTCGAGCGTCGTGGGGTCGGCGCTGGTGCGGGTGCGCAGCCGCAGGGACTGCGCGGCGACCAGCTGGTGGAGTGCGTCGTCGGAGATCTGCTGGGCCGACTTGTGCGCGAGGTCGCCCTCGCCGCCGTCCGCGTCCTCGGCTGCCACGGCGGCCGAGGACCCGGCGATCAGGGCCACGCCGCAGGTCAGGGCGACGGTGGCGGTGACGGTACGGCGTCTGCTGGTCATCTCGGCGCCTCCGTTCCGGAGGGGAGCACACGGGGCCTACCGCATGGACATACGGCTATTCAGGTTACGTTCCGGGACGTCCCTGTGCACTTTGAATGAGCCTGCGCACTCTCCACGTATGTCGGCGCGGTGGCCGTCGTGCCTCGTGCTGAGCGTTCCCGCTTCGGTGCGCGCGGAGGCCGGCCGCGCACAACTGACCGCCGTCGTATACGAAGATCCGGTGCCGCAGTCCAGTGCTAATTCTGGCCATCTTCGACCAGATCTGAGCGCAACTTCTGGCTGGCATGGCACCTGTCCGCTGTCGCTGAGTGCCGCACCGATCTGACCCGTACGTCACGCGGCCGGACTCGCACGAACGTTCGGTGCGGTGGGGTGCCGCCCCACCGTCATGCGCCTGCACGGCGATGCGGTCAAGGCGGCCGGCCTCGCCGGGTTCACCGTACTGAGCACCGCATAGACCTGGTGTTGCAGAGTTGTCAACCGGCTTATGTGGCTGGGGTGTTGGGAGGGACCAAGGTGTCTGGCGCTGCCATGGCGACGGCGGTTACGGTCCTTGCCGGGCAAGCCGCTGGGGGAAGATTCTGCCCCATAACGGATCGAGGCTGCCCTTTCGCCGAAATCGCACGAAAGTAGGTTGCTGCTGTGACCGTTTCGCGGCCGATGACGATGCCGACTCTGTTCGAAGGGTGTGTTGACGCCTCTCCCGACGCGGTGGCGCTGCTCGCCGGAAACCGCACCTACACGTATGCCGAGTTGAACTCCCGCGCCAACGGACTGGCCCGCTTGCTGGTGTCACGCGGTATCGGCCCCGAGGACTTCGTGGCCGTGGCGCTGCCGCGGACCGAGCAGATGGTCGTGGCGCTCCTCGCCGTGCTCAAGGCGGGGGCCGCGTACTTTGCGATAGATCCCCAACAGCCCGCCGAGCGGGTCGCGTTCATGGCCGCGAACGTCCGGCCGAAACTGGTCCTCACCACGGAGGAACTGAGCCCCCGCGGGCTGGCGGACGCCCGTGTTCCGGCAGTGACGCTCGACGACCTGTCGCTCTACGGGGAGGACGGCGAGTGGGCCGGCGGTGACCTGACGGACCGCGACCGCGTCGCGCCGCTCCGGTCCACCCACCCGATATACGTGATCTACACCTCTGGTTCGACCGGCCGGCCCAAGGGCGTCGTGGTCACCCACGGCAATCTGGTCAACCTGCTGACCGACCTCGGAGAGCGGTTCGGCCTGGGCTCCGACGACCGGATGCTGGCCACTTCGGTACTGGGTTTCGACATGTCCGGCGTGGAGTTCTTCCTGCCGCTGGTGCGGGGAGCGGGCATCGTGCTCGCGCCCTCGGGCGCCAACCGTGAGCCGGCGACCGTGGCGGAACTGCTGAAGCAGGGCGTGACCCTCGCACAGGGCACGCCGACCTGGTGGGGAATGCTCGCCGAACAGATACCGGACAGCCTGCGGGGACTGCGGATGCTGGTCGGCGGCGAGGCGTTGCCCCCGGCGGTCGCCAGGGCGATGCTCAGCCTCGGTCGTGAGGTGGTGAATCTGTACGGGCCGACCGAGACCACGGTCTGGTCGACCATCGCGCCGCTGCGCGAGATCACCGGCCCGCCGCCGATCGGGCGGCCGCTCGCCCACACCCAGGTCTATGTGCTCGGTCCCGACCTTGAGCAGCTGTCACCGGGTGACGTCGGCGAGTTGTACATCGCCGGGGCCGGGGTGGCCCGTGGCTATCTGAACCAGCCGACCCTGACGGCGGAACGCTTTCTCGACAATCCGTTCGAGCCGGGTGACTCGCGGATGTACCGCACGGGCGACTTGGTGCGCTGGAACGCACACGGCGACCTCGAATTCGTCGGACGGGCCGATCGGCAGGTCAAGATCCGTGGCCACCGGGTCGAACTCGGTGAGATCGAAACGGCCGCGGTCACCCATCCGCTGGTCAGCCAGGCCGCGGTCGAGGTGCGCGAGGACACCCCCGGTGACCAGCGGCTGGTGGCCTACGTGGTGCCGGCCTCCCGGGCCGAGTCGGAAGAGGCGGCGCGGGAGAAGGTCGACGAGTGGCAGAAGGTGTACGACTCGGTCTACACCGGAACCGATGCGGAACAGCCCCCGCTCGGTGAGGACTTCGGGGTCTGGAAGAGCAGCTACGACGGGCAGCTGCTCCCGATGGAGCAGCTCAGGGAGATCCAGGACGACACCGCGGCGCGGCTGCGGTCGCTGGGGGCACGCAGGGTGCTGGACATCGGGGTCGGCGCCGGACTGACGCTGGCCCGGGTGGCACCGTTATGCGACGCCTACTGGGGCACCGATCTCTCGGCTCCGGTCATCGACAACATCCGGGCCCAGGCCGACAAGGATCCCGCGCTGGCCGGGAAGGTCGAGCTGCGGTGCCAGCCGGCGGACGACCTCGACGGCCTGCCCCGGGACTTCTTCGACCTGGTCATCATCAACTCGGTCATCCAGCACTTTCCCACGGTCGACTACCTCGTGCGGGTCCTGACGAACGCGATGGACCTGATCCGCCCCGGCGGCTCGGTCGTCGTCGGGGACGTGCGCCATCTCGGTCTGCTGCGCAGTCTGAAGACCGCGATCCACCTGCACCGTGCCGATGAGCGGACGGACGCCGCCGAGGTACGGCGCGGCGTCGAGCTCGCGCTGGCGCTGGAGAAGGACCTGATGATGCCGCCGGAGTTCTATCTCGCGCTCGCCGAGCGGATGGACTCCGTCGAGGCCGTGGACATGCGTCTCAAGCCCGGTCGGTACCACAACGAGTTCACCCGGTACCGCTACGACGTCGTGCTGCGCAAGAAGTCGGACGGCGCGGGGCCCGCGGCCGAGTCGCTGGGCGAGCTGCCCGTCCTTCGGTGGGGGCCGGACATCACCGAATTGAGCGAGCTGGCCGGCCACTTGGGCGGTCGGGAGCCGGCGCCGGTGCGCCTCTCGGGAGTGCCGAACGGACGCATCGCCAACGAGATCGCCGCCGCCGACCG
Organism: Streptomyces sp. NBC_01454; assembly: GCF_036227565.1. Lineage (NCBI taxonomy): Bacteria > Bacillati > Actinomycetota > Actinomycetes > Kitasatosporales > Streptomycetaceae > Streptomyces > Streptomyces sp. NBC_01454. The sequence continues at coordinate 3,153,211 of NZ_CP109460.1, read as the reverse complement.
TCTCGCCGAGGGCGCGGACATCGGCGCGGTGCTGTCCGCGCTCCGTGGCGAGCTGCGCGGTGTCGATCCGGAGGATCTCCGTGTCCTGGCCGAGCGACTGGGGTATCAGGCCATCCTCACCTGGTCCGGGGCGCCGGACGGCAGCTTCGACTGCGTCCTGGTGCCCGCGGACGGGCCCGACTTCCCGGTGCTGTCCGACCTCTACCGGCCCGGAGCCCGGGAGAAGGCACCGCTGGCCTCCTATGCCAACGCGCCGATGCAGGCCGGCGCGGCCGACCTGCCCACCGCCTCGTTGCGGGCCCGCCTGGCCGAGACGCTGCCGGACTACATGATTCCCGCGGCCTTCGTACGGCTGGACGCCCTGCCGGTCAACGCGAACGGGAAGCTCGACCGCGCGGCGCTGCCCGCACCGCCACTGACGACCACCTCATCGGGTCGCGCGCCGGGCAACTCGATGGAGGAGACGCTGTGTGAGCTGTTCAGCCAGGTGCTCGGGGTGCCGGGTGTCGGGGTCGACGACAACTTCTTCGAGTTCGGCAACAGCATCCTCGCGGTCCGCCTGGCCAGCCGGATACGGCAGCAGACCGGCGTCGACCTGCCGGTTCACGAGGTGTTCGACAGGCCGACCCCGGCTGCCCTCGCGGACCTGCTGATCAGCCCGGACTCCGTCGAGGAGTACGCCGTCGAGGTGGATCTCGTCGAGGAGGCCTTCCTCGACCCGGCCCTGTCGACCGCGGGAAGCGAGCCGCTGGACCGGGACCTGGTCCGTGCCCCGCGCAGCGTCCTGTTGACCGGTGCGACCGGCTTCCTCGGGTCGTTCGTGCTCAGGGAACTCCTCGACAGCACGGACGCCACGATCCACTGCCTGGTGCGCGCCAGCGAGGACACCGAGGCGGCGCGCCGCGTGCTGGACAGCCTGCGCGCCTACGGCCTGGCGGAAGGGGTGGACTCCGGCCGGATCACCGCGATCGCCGGTGACCTGGAAAAGCCCCTGTGCGGGCTGTCGCAACCGCAGTTCGACATGCTGGCCGAGCAGGTCGACCTGATCTTCCACAACGGTGCGAGGGTCAATCTGGTCGATGCCTACAGCCGGCTCAGGGCGGCCAACGTCGGCGGCACCCGGGAGGTGCTGCGGCTGGCCGCGAGCAAGCGGGTCAAGCCGCTGCACTACGTCTCCGCGACGAGCGCGCTGATCGGGACCGCGAACAACCCGGAGCCCCTGGCCGAGGACCGGCGGGTCGATCCGGATCTGATGCCCACCGAGGGATACGCACGCACCAAGTGGGTGGCCGAGGAGATGCTCCGCATCGCACGTGTGCGCGGCATTCCCTCGGCGGTGTACCGGCCCGCGCAGATCGGTGGCCACACCGCCACCGGCGCCGTGGGAGGCAACGACGGACTGTGGCACTACCTCCGCGCGTGTGTGGAGGTCGGCGCCGTACCGCACGCCGGGGCCGGATGGACCGAGGTGAACGTGGTCCCGGTCGACTACGTCGCCAGGGCCTATGTGCGACTCGCGCTGGAGCCGGAGTCGATCGGCGGCGAGTTCAACCTGACCAATCCGCTGACCGTCCGGATCCACACGATCATCGACCGGATCCGCGCCGCCGGCCACCGCGTCGAGTCCGTGCCGTACGAGGACTGGATGCGCCGCCTCCAGCGTCACGCGGACGCCATTGCCGACGACCGCGACAGCTCGGTACGGGCGACCCTCGTCCTGGTCAGCTCGGCGGTGGATTCCCTTCAGCTCGATGACTACGGCTACGACCGGACCCACACCGAGCGTGGCCTCGCCGCATCGGGTATTGACTGCCCCGAAATCGATCCCGCTCTTCTCGACCGGTACATCGGATACCTCGTCGATTCCGGTTTCCTGCCCGCACCGAATGGCCAGGACTGAACCGTCCTGGTGGGCGAAGACGACTTCGAGGAGGAGTGATGGAACACCGTCACGTCGGTAAAAGCGGACTGATGGTCAGCGAGATCGCGTACGGAAACTGGCTCACCCACGGCCAGCAGATCGACGAGGACGCCGCGTACGCCTGTGTGGGAGCGGCACTTGACGCCGGAATCACCACCTTTGACACCGCCGACATGTACGCGGACACCCGCGCCGAGGAGGTGTTGGGGCGGGCACTGGCCCAGCAGCGCCGGGCGGGTCTGGAAATCAGCACCAAGGTGTACTGGCCGACCGGACCGGGACCCAATGACCGCGGTCTGTCCCGCAAACACATCCTGGACTCGATCGACGGATCGCTCCGCCGCCTGCGGACCGATTACGTGGACATTTACTGGGCCCACCAATACGACGTCGAGACGCCGCTCGAAGAGACGATGGAGGCGTTCTACGACATTGTCCGGGCGGGAAAGGTCCGCTATATCGGAGTGTCCGAGTGGCGTGCCGAGGATATCCGTGCCGCGCATCGGCTCGCCCGGGAACTGCGCATTCCGCTGATCGCCAACCAGCCGCAGTACTCCATGTTGTGGCGGGTGATCGAATCCGAGGTGATTCCCGCCTGTGCGGAGCTGGGCATCGGGCAGATCGTCTGGTCGCCGCTCGCCCAGGGCGTGCTGACCGGCAAGTACCTGCCGGGCCGGCAGCCGCCCTCCGGCTCACGCGGCGCCGACGCGGAGGGGCGCCAGTGGCTGGATCCGTTCATGCGCGACGAGGTGCTCACCCGGGTGCAGCGGCTCCGGCCGCTGGCGGAGTCGGCCGGGTTGACGCCGGCTCAGCTCGCGGTGGCGTGGACGTTGCAGAACCCCCATGTCGCCTCCGCGATCGTCGGCGCGTCCCACCCGAAGCAACTGATCGAGAACGTCGCGGTGGCGGGTGTCGTCCTGGACCAGGAGTTGCGCACGCAGATCGACGAGATTCTGGACCCGGTCGTCGAACGGGATCCGGCCCGCACTGCCCGGGAGGACCCGCGCCCGTGACGACCGTGGCCCACAGCACGACAGGAACCGAGATATTCGCTCGCCAGACTGACGGAGGGGACGCCTGATGACGACGACCACACCAGCCGATTGGCCGCACGCTCCGCTACCTCTTGACGAACTGAAACGCGTGACCGGGCCGTTCGGGAAGTCCAGCATGCTGCCGGCGGCGGCCTACACCGCACCGGAGGTGTTCGACTGGGAACGGCGTCATCTCTTCGCCGGCACGTGGAGCTGCCTCGGCCGGGTGGAAGAGATCTTCCCCGAGGGGGCGACCCAGTACGCCAAGCAGGTGGGGACCGTGCCGGTCCTGCTGACCAGGGACGGCGACCGGATTGCCGCGTTCGCCAACACCTGCCGGCACCGCGGACACGAACTGCTGGCCGACGGCTGCTCCTCCGGCAAGCGGGTGGTGCACTGCCCGTACCACTCCTGGACGTTCACGATGGACGGCTCGCTGCGCACGGCGCCCCGGTTCCCGGAACTGCCGGAGGATCACGGGCTGATCGAACTCCCGGCCGAGGTCTGGCACGGCTGGGTCTTCGTCAACGCCAGTGACGACGCCGCGTCCTTCGCCGACCACCTGGGCGCGCTCGCCGGTCATGTCGCGCCCTACGCGCCCGAGCGGCTGAAGCTGGCCGCCGGCCGCACCTACGAGGTGGCCGCGAACTGGAAGGTCATCGTCGAGAACTACCAGGAGTGCTACCACTGCCCGCACATCCACCCCGAGCTGACCGCGGTGGCCCCGCCCAACAGCGCCTCCTACATCGCCGACGAGCCGGGAGCCTGGGTCGGCGGCACCATGGACCTGGCGGACGGCGCGCAGACGATGTCGATGGACGGGCGGGCCGGTGGCGCCCTGCTGCCCGGCGTCGACCTGGACAAGGTCTTCTATGCCGCGCTGGTTCCCAACCTGTTCCTCTCACTGCACCCCGACTACGTGCTGATCCATCATCTGGTGCCGGACTCCCCGGGCCACACCCGCGTCGAGTGCGCCTGGTACGCGCAGGACGGGGTCCTGGACTCCAGCCCCATCGACTTCTGGCATCGCATCAACGTGCAGGACTGGGATGCCTGCGAGTCCGTCCAGCGCGGGCTCACCTCACCGCACTACCGGCCCGGCCCGTTCGCGCCGATCGAGGACTCCGTGCACCGGTGGGTGTCCCTCATCGGACGTGCGTACAGCGGCATGCCGCCGTGGGACCGTCCGGCCACTGGCTCGTGACGCCCTCAGGGATACCCGGTGTGCGCGCCGGTCGAGCAGGTGGGCCGGTTCGTCCCTCGCGTCCCTTGCACCTCCAGCTGACCAAGATCGCCCCCGTAACCGATGGACATCGTCTGCATCGTGCTGCTTCGGGCTCGGCTCAAGAAGGGCATCGGCCCGCCGTGGCGGTGGTGAAAGCAACGGACGATTTCTCTGACCGAACGAAAGATTGGGGGCGGCCATGGTCTGGGTACTGCTGATCAGCGCCATCACCGCGGAGGTGCTCGCCACCTCGTTCCTGAAGCTGAGCGACGGGCTGACCAAGCTGCTGCCGAGTGTGGTCGTGGCGATCAGCTACATCGCGGCGTTCACGCTGCTGTCCCAGGCGCTCAAGAAGATGGAGCTGGGCATCGCCTACGCGATCTGGTCCGGTCTCGGCACCGCCGCGATCGCGCTCATCGGGATGGCGTTCATGGAGGAGTCGGTGACCACGGCCAAGATCCTGGGCCTTGCCATGATCATCGGCGGCGTGATCATGCTCAACCTGTCCAGCGACCACTGAGCGGGTGAGGGGCGCCGCCGGTTCGGCGGCAACGCGCTGAGCGTTCCGCCGGAAGTCCGGGCTCGTTCCCGCCCGGCGGCGGCCCCACGACCGACGGCGTCCCTACCGCACCGGCCCGGTGCCGTAGGGACGCCTTTTCCTCTTTTTCACCTTCTTCACCTTTTTTATCTTCTTCATCCTTTTCGTCCTGGGCGTACGACCCGGCGCCGTCCCCCTCGCCGTCGAGCCCGGAGGCCCGGCATCGGGCCGCCGGCGTCACCCTCCGTGTGTGGGTGTGGCGAGGTTGTCGACATCGGCGCGAAAGTGGAGTGAGTCAGGTCACTTTCCAGGAATGTTCAGGCATATGAACTGACGATGCGGGGAGGGGTGGAAGTCGCTGGTGTGAATCAGCGGGAACAAATCGGTCATTGGAAGGCAGAACAGCGTGTCGGCACTCGAGACGATTCACGTAGACGGGGTGTGGCGCACCGCCGCATCCGGCGCCTCGCGGGAGGTCCTCGACCCCGCCGACGCACAGATCCTCGCCACGGTCGCCGAGGGGAGCGCCGAGGACGTGGACGCCGCCGTGGCGGCCGCCAAGCGTGCCTTCGACGGCGGCCGGGGCGAGTGGCCGCTGACGCCCGTGGGCGAGCGTGCCGGGCTGCTGCGCCGGGTCGCCGACCTGCTCCAGCGCGACCGTGAGGTGATCGCCCTCATCGAGAGCCGCGACACCGGCAAGACGCTGGAGGAGGGCCGGGTCGACGTCGACGACGTCACCAATGCCTTCCGGTACTTCGCCGACGTGGTGATGAACGAGAGCGGCGGCCGGGTCGTCGACGCCGGATCGCCCGAGGTGCACAGCGTGGTCGTGCACGAGCCGGTCGGTGTCTGTGCACTCATCACGCCCTGGAACTACCCGCTGCTCCAGGCCAGCTGGAAGATCGCGCCGGCCCTCGCGGCCGGCAACACTTTTGTGATCAAGCCCAGCGAGGTCACCCCGCTGTCGACCGTGCACCTGATCAAGCTGCTGGTCGAGGCCGGGCTGCCGGCCGGGGTCGCCAACATCGTCACCGGCGCGGGCCTGCCGGTCGGCCAGCGGCTGGCCGAGCACCCCGACGTCGACCTGTTCTCCTTCACCGGCGGCCTGGTCAGCGGCACGAAGGCGGGCGCGGCCGCGGTCTCCGGCGCCAAGAAGATCGCGCTGGAGCTCGGCGGCAAGAACCCCAATGTGGTCTTCGCCGACGCCTGCGCCACCGACGAGGGCTTCGACACCGCCGTCGACCAGGCGCTCAACGCCGCCTTCATCCACAGCGGCCAGGTCTGCTCGGCCGGTGCCCGGCTGATCATCGAGGAGTCGGTGCGCGACCGCTTCGTCGCCGAACTCGCCCGCCGCGCCGAGAAGATCAAGCTCGGCCGGGGCACCGAGGACGGCGTCGAGTGCGGCCCGCTGGTCTCCCAGCAGCAGCTCGACAAGGTCGAGGCCTATGTCGCCTCCGCGCTGGCCGAGGGTGCCCAGCTGCGCTGCGGCGGCAAGCGCCCCGAGCCCAGCGACGTACGCCCCGCGAGCGGCTACTTCTACGCGCCCACCGTGCTGGACGGCTGCCACCGCGAGATGAAGGTCGTCCGCGAGGAGACCTTCGGCCCGATCCTGACGGTCGAGACCTTCACGACCGAGGACGAGGCCGTCGCGCTCGCCAACGACACCGAGTACGGCCTGGCCGGCGCGGTGTTCTCGGGCGACACCGCCCGCGCCCGGCGGGTCGCCGCCCGGCTGCGGCACGGCACGGTCTGGATCAACGACTACCACCCCTACCTCCCGCAGGCGGAGTGGGGCGGCTTCGGCAAGTCCGGTATCGGACGAGAACTTGGTCCCACGGGTCTGGACGAGTACCGCGAAAGCAAGCACATTTACGAGAACCTCCGGCCCGAGCCGGTGCGCTGGTTCGCCGGCTGACCACCCCGTCGCCCCGGTCACCCCCTCAACAACGCCCAGTACGTCCGTCTGTTCGCCCTCGCGTACTCGCACGCACTTTGCAGACACAGCAGTTTTTGCAGGTAGAAGGAGCACCTCCCATGACCGTGTATGACTACGTCGTCGTCGGCGGCGGCACCGCAGGATCGGTGATCGCGTCCCGGCTGACCGAGGACCCGGACGTCACCGTGGCCGTCATCGAGGGCGGTCCCAGCGACATCGACCGCGACGACGTCCTGACGCTGCGCCGCTGGATCGGCCTCCTCGGCGGCGAGCTGGACTACCGGTACACGACGACCGAGCAGCCGCGCGGCAACTCGAACATCCTGCACAGCCGCGCCAAGGTCCTGGGCGGGTGCTCCTCGCACAACACCCTGATCGCCTTCAAGCCGCTTCCCTCGGACTGGGACGAGTGGGAGGAGGCGGGCGCGGCCGGCTGGAACGCCACGACCATGGACCCGTACTTCGGCAAGCTGCGCAACAACATCGTGCGGGTGGCCGAGAAGGACCAGAACCAGATCGCCAGCGACTGGATCAAGGCCACCAAGACGGCCCTGGGCGTGCCCGAGATCATCGGCTTCAACGACAAGCCCTTCGACGAGGGCGTCGGCTTCCTAGACCTGGCCTACCACCCGGAGAACAACAAGCGGTCCTCCGCCTCCGTCGCCTACCTCCACCCCCACATGGAGGCCGGTGACCGCCCCAATCTGACGCTGCTGCTGGAGACCTGGGCGTACAAGCTGGAGCTGGACGGCACCCGGGCCAAGGGCGTCCACGTCCGCACGAAGGACGGCGCGGAGGTCTACCTCGAGGCCGCCCGCGAGGTGCTGGTCTGCGCCGGCGCCGTGGACACCCCACGGCTGCTGATGCACTCCGGCATCGGCCCGAAGGAGGACCTCGAGGCGCTGGGCCTGCCCTGTGTGCTCGACCTTCCGGGCGTCGGCGAGAACCTGATGGACCACCCCGAGTCGGTCATCGTCTGGGAGACCGACGGGCCGATCCCGGGCAACTCCGCGATGGACTCCGACGCGGTCCTGTTCGTCCAGCGGGACCCGGAGCACCGGGGCCCCGACCTGATGTTCCACTTCTACCAAATCCCGTACACCGACCACCCCGAGCGGATGGGCTACGAACGCCCCGAGCACGGCGTGTCGATGACCCCGAACATCCCCAAGTCCCGCGCCCGCGGTCGCCTCTACCTCACCTCGGCCGACCCCGAGGTCAAGCCCGCGCTGGACTTCAGGTACTTCGAGGACGAGGGCGACTACGACGGCCGGACACTCGTCGACGGCATCAAGCTGGCCCGCAAGATCGCCCAGGCCGAGCCCTTCGCCAAGTGGCTCACGCGCGAGGTCTTCCCCGGCCCCGAGGTCACCGACGACGCGGAGATCAGCGAGCTGGTGCGCAAGGCCGCGCACACCGTCTACCACCCGGCGGGCACCTGCCGGATGGGCGCGGTCGACGACCGGCTCGCCGTCGTCGACCCGGAGCTCAAGATCCGGGGCATGCAGGGCATCCGCATCGCCGACGCCTCCGTGTTCCCGACTCTGCCGGCCGTCAACCCGATGCTGGGCGTGCTCATGGTGGGGGAGAAGTGCGCCGACCTGCTCCATAAGGCTCCGACCCAAGGAGGTGATGCGTGATGGCTACCACCTCCGCCGGCGCATCCGAGATACCCAACGCCCGCACGACCGAGGACGCTTCCCCCGCCGAGGAGTCCGACGGCCGTGAGGTCGTCTTCTCCGTCCGCCACCTCTGGAAGGTCTTCGGTCCCAAGGCCGACCGCATCCCCGACGACGCCTCGGTCACCGGCCTGAGCGCCCAGGAGCTGCGCGAGAAGACCGGTTGTGTGGCCGCCGTCCGGGACGTCTCCTTCGACGTCCACAAGGGCGAGGTCTTCGTCGTCATGGGGCTGTCCGGCTCCGGCAAGTCCACCCTCGTCCGCTGCCTGACCCGGCTGATCGAGCCGACCAGCGGCGAGCTGGAGATGGACGGCGAGGACGTCCGCGCCATGGACCGCGGCGCGCTGCGCGATCTGCGCCGCCACCGGGCCGCCATGGTCTTCCAGCACTTCGGGCTGCTGCCGCACCGCACCGTCGTCGACAACGTCGCCTACGGCCTGGAGATCCAGGGCGTCAGCAAGACGGAGCGCCGCGAGAAGGCCGGCGAGATCGTCGACAAGGTCGGACTGGCCGGACTGGAGAAGCGCCGCCCCGGCCAGCTCTCCGGCGGTCAGCAGCAGCGCGTCGGGCTGGCCCGCGCGCTCGCCGTCGACCCCGAGGTCATGCTCTTCGACGAGCCGTTCAGCGCCCTCGACCCGCTCATCCGCCGCGACATGCAGGAAGAGGTCGTCCGCCTGCACCGCGAGGAGGGCCGGACGATGGTCTTCATCACCCACGACCTCGCCGAGGCGCTGCGGGTCGGTGACCGGATCGCCCTGATGCGCGACGGGCAGATCGTGCAGCTGGGCACCCCCGAGGAGATCGTCGGCTCCCCGGCCGACGACTACGTCCGTGACTTCGTCCGCGACGTCCCGCGCGAGCAGGTCCTCACCGTGCGCCGCGCGATGCGCCCCGTCGAGGACGGCGAGGCCGACCAGGGCCCCGCGCTGAGCCCCGACACCCTGATCTCCGAGGCCATCGAGGCGGTCGCCCGCTCCGGCGGCGCGGTCCGCGTCGTCGACGACGGCCGCTGCGTGGGCATCGTCGACCACGCCTGTCTGCTGAACGTGGTCGCCCGGATCGACGCTCCCCAACACGGTGAGGTGGCAGCCTGATGTACGCCGCCACCACCCGCGGCGGCGCCCTGCGTGCCGTCGGCTCCAGAGCTCCCGCGGCCACCCCGCGGGCCCGGCTGCGCGCCGGCCTGCTGCGCCACTGGCGCGAGGCCCAGCGCTGCGCCGCCCTGAACATCCCCGCCGGCACCGTGAAGCGGGGGCGCGCATGAGCACCACCGCACCCACCACCACTCCCCGCGCGCTCGGCGGCGACACCGACGCCCGGACCGGACCGCTGCAGGTCCTGCTACGCCGCCGTGGCCTCGCCAAGATCCTGCTGCTCGTCGTCGCCGCGGCCGTCCTCGCCCCGCTGCTGGCCGCCAAGTACGGCGCCGCCTGGCCGTCCGCGCTGACCGTCGATGTCTCCGGCCCGCTCGGCAAGACCAGCGACTGGATCATCAACAACCGTGACAGCCACTGGCTGTTCGTCTACTTCCTCGGTCACCTCAGCAACGCCGTGGTGATCTCCGTCCGCGGCGTCTACCTGCTGCTGCTCGCGCTCGGCTGGACGGGTGTGACGGCCGGTGTGACGCTGCTCGCCTGGCGCGTCGCCGGACTGCGCATCGCCGCGACGGCACTGATCTCCTTCCTGGTCAGCGGCCTGCTGGGGATGTGGGTCCCGACCATGCAGACGCTCGCCCTGATGGTCGTGGCGGTGGCCTTCTCGGTCGTCGTCGGCGCCCTGCTGGGCCTGGCCGCCGGCCTGTCCGAGCGGCTGTTCCGCCTCCTGCGCCCGGTGCTGGACACCATGCAGGTCCTGCCCGCCTTCGCCTATCTCCTGCCCGTGGTGCTGGTCTTCGGCATCGGCGTCCCCGCCGCGCTGCTGGCCACCGTCATCTACGCGGCCCCGCCGATGGCCCGGCTGACCGCGCTCGGTCTGCGCGGCGCCGACCCCGGCGTCCTGGAGGCCGTCTCCTCGCTCGGCGCCACCGGCCGCCAGCGGCTGGTGACCGCGCGGCTCCCGCTGGCCCGCAAGGAGCTGCTGCTCGGCATCAACCAGACGATCATGATGGCGCTGTCCATGGTGGTCATCGCCTCGATGATCGGCGCGGCCGGTCTCGGTGACCGCGTCTACCAGGCCCTCGCCTCGGTCGACGTCGGCGCCGCGCTCGCCGCCGCCGTCCCGATCGTGCTGCTGGCCATCGTCATGGACCGCACCACCGCGGCGGCCGGCGAACGGCTCGGCGCGGACACCCCCGTCACCGGCCCGGCGTGGCTGCGTGGCTGGCGGGTCTGGGCCGGGGCCGCCGTGGTCACCGCCCTCTTCGCCGGTCTCGGCCGGCTGAGCGGCTCCCTGGTCTATCCGGACGCCTGGGCCGTGGACATCGCCCACCCGGTCAACCACTTCAAGGAGTGGATGGTCAACCACCTCTACTCCGGCGTCCCCGTCATCGGTGGCACCGCCGACTGGGCCGCGCACTTCACCGACTGGGTGCTCAACCCGCTGCGGGACGGCCTGACCGCGCTGCCCTGGTACGGCACGCTGCTCATCGTCGCCGCGCTGGCCTGGCTCATCGGCACCTGGCGCACCGCACTGACCGCCGTCCTCGCGATGGCCGCCATCGGTGTGCTGGGCGTGTGGAAGCCGTCCATGAACACCCTCTCGCAGGTGCTCGCCGCCCTGGTGGTGACCCTGGTGCTGGGCTTCGGCATCGGCATCCTCGCGGCCGGCAGCAAGCGGATGGAAGCGATCCTGCGTCCGGTCCTGGACGTCATGCAGACCATGCCGCAGTTCGTCTACCTCATCCCGGTGGTCGCGCTGTTCGCCGTGGGCCGCGCCCCGGCCGTCGCCGCGGCCGTGGTCTACGCGCTGCCCGCCGTCATCCGCATCACCACCCAGGGCCTGCGCCAGGTCGACCCGGCGGCCGTGGAGTCGGCCCGCTCGCTGGGTGCCACCCGCTGGCAGATGCTGCGCCAGGTCCAGCTCCCGCTGGCCCGGCCCGCCCTGCTGCTGGCCGTCAACCAGGGTGTGGTCCTCGTCCTCGCCGTCGTCATCATCGGCGGTCTGGTCGGCGGCGGTGCCCTCGGCTACGACGTCGTCACCGGCCTCGCCACCGGCGACCTGGGCCTCGGCCTGGTCTCGGGTGTGGCCATCGTGTGCCTGGGCCTGATGCTCGACCGGGTGTCCCAGCCCACGGAACGCCGCATGACGGGGAAGGGAGCCTGACCATGTCCCGTAAGCGCTCGATGATCATCGGGACGGCCGCGCTGGCCGGCACGGCGGTCCTCTCCTTCTCCTTGTCCGCCTGCGGCAAGGCCGACATGACCAAGCAGACCTCGCCGTTCGCGGCGGCCAAGGGCTCGAAGTCGGTGACCCTGTCCGTCCAGACCTGGGTCGGCGCCCAGTCCAACGTCGCGGTGGCGAAGTACCTGCTCGAACACGAGCTGGGCTACCACGTCGACACCGTCCAGGTGGACGAGATCCCCGCCTGGGACGCCCTCAGCCAGGGCCGGGTCGACGCGATCCTGGAGGACTGGGGCCACCCGGACCAGGAGAAGCGGTACGTCAAGGACAAGAAGACGATCACTGCTGCCGGCGGCAACGGCGTCACCGGCCACATCGGCTGGTTCGTCCCCAAGTACTGGGCCGACAAGCACCCCGAGGTCACCAACTGGAAGAACCTCAACAAGGTCGCCAAGCAGCTCCGTACGTCGGAGAGCGGCAACAAGGGCCAGCTGATGGACGGTTCGCCGTCCTACGTCACCAATGACAAGGCGCTGGTGAAGAACCTCAAGCTCAACTATGAGGTCGTCTTCGCGGGCTCCGAGGCGGCGCAGATCACCCAGATCCAGCAGTTCGCCAAGGAGAAGAAGCCCTTCCTGACGTACTGGTACGAGCCGCAGTGGCTCTTCAACCAGGTGCCGATGGTGGAGGTCAAGCTCCCCAAGTACACCGACGCCTGTGCGGCGAAGGGTACGAAGGATCCCACGTCGATCGACTGCGCCTATCCGACCACTCCGCTTCAGAAGTTCTTCAACACCGAGTTCGCCAAGAAGGGCGGCAGCGCCGCGGCCTTCCTGAAGAACTTCCAGTGGACCAAGGACGATCAGAACGAGGTCTCCGAGTCCATCGCCTCGAAGGGGCTGACCGCCGACGAGGCGGCCAAGCAATGGGTGGACAAGCACCCGGACGTCTGGAAGAAGTGGCTCCCCAAGAAGTAGCCGTACGGGGAGAGCAGCGGACCGCGGGCGGTCGCACCATGGGTGCGGCCGCCCGCGGGCGCGTTCCGGGCCGGTGGCGCCGCCGCGTCCATCGCCCGCCGCGTCCCTCGCTCGTTCGGGTGGCGGCGCCGTGTTGCCGCACCGCGCCACGACGGGCGCAGCACGCTGGGGAACCGTTGCCGAGGGAAGGCCCGCGATGCCCCTGCCGCCGAAGTGCCCCACCGCCGACTGCCATGACTGGCTGTGGAAGGACACCGCCACCACCGACACCGACTGGGACAACTGGCGCTGGTGGTGCTGCCGCTGCGACAAGAAGTGGTACCCGACGGCGGAACAGCTCGCGGACTTCCGCGACGGGGCGTCGGCCGGGGCGCCGCACTCCTCGTACCGGGACCCCAGGGCCGGAGCGGGCCGGCAGTAGGACGCCGACGGCGCTGCCCCCGGCCGGCTCCCGGCGACGGGCCGCGCCGGTGCCCCCGTTGTCCTCCTGACTGCTTCCTGTCCTCGGCCCGCCCTCGGCCCGCGTGCGGCCCCGGCTGCCCGCAGGCCCCCGCGGGACGGCATAGTAAGGCGCACCCGATGAGGGGACATGACAAGCCGCGGCGCGCCGTTCGCCGGGACGCCGGCACGTATCAGGGGGACTCACGCACCATGCCATCCATCCGCCGTTCCACCGCCGCGGCCGCCGCACTCCTCGTACTGCTCGCGGGCACCGCCACGGCCTGCGGACCCGGTGACGACCGCGCCGCGGCCGCCGCCGACCACAAGGACCCGGCCGACGGCGGACTCAGGCTCCCGAAGGGCATACCCACCAGCCTGGACGACCTGAAGCAGTGGAAGGACGGCGGCTGGAAGAACTGGAACTCGTGGGCCCGCCGCGCGTCGGACTTCGCCAATCCGGTCATCAAGGACCACTGGCGGACGGACCGGCTGGCGCAGGCGAAGGCCGCCCCCGAGATCGGGGTGCGGGCCACCGGAGCGGGCAGCGAGTTCGAGGCGACCGACCCCGAGCCGCGGCCGGTCAGCGCCGCCCAGGTCGCCAGGCCCTACCACCGGCACATGGCGCCGGTCGGAAAGATCTTCTTCGACAGCCCGAAGGGGCCGATGGTCTGCTCCGGCACCATCGTCGAGGACCCGGCGCACCCGGGACAGTCCAACCTGGTGTGGACGGCCGGGCATTGTGTGCACTCCGGCAAGCGGGGCGGCTGGATGCGCAACATCGTCTTCGTGCCGTCCTACAACGACGACGGCGTGCCGATGAACCAGGTCGGGCGCACGCCCGCGCAGCAGGTCACGCCCTACGGCCGCTTCTGGGCCGACTGGATCACCACCTCCGGCGAGTGGATCGACATGGGCAGCGAGGACACCGGCAACGGCGGCTCCGCCTACGACTTCGCGGTGCTGCACGTCAAGCCGGAGAACGGCGGCGGCAAGTCCCTCGAGGAGACCGTGGGTGCCGCCGCCCAGGTCTGGTTCAACGCCCCCGCCGCCAACGGCATCGGCTCCCTGGACGCCTTCGGCTACCCGGCCGCGGCCCCGTACGACGGCGCCCGGATGATGAACTGCCCCGCCCGCCCCGGCCGTCTCGTCATGCAGCAGGGCACGCCCGCGATGCATCGCATCGGCTGCACGATGACCGGCGGCACGTCCGGCGGCGGCTGGTTCGTCAACCGGGGCGGCAAGCTGACCCTGGTGTCCAACACCTCGATCAGCTCCAGCGCCCACACCTGGCTGGCCGGCCCGCACCTGGGGCCCGAGGCGCAGCGCGTCTTCGCCGACATGAGCCGGAAGTTCGCGAACCGGTAGCCGCGGAGGGGCCGGTGGCCGCGGAGTGGCCGGGCGTCGCGGCCGCACCCGCGCACCGCCCCCCTCCGTCCACTACCCCCAGTCCGCTACCCCCCGTCCACTACCCCTCCGCCCGCAGCCCTTCCGCCCGCAGCTCCTCCGCCGTCTCCCGCAGCGCCGCCATCGCCCGCTGCTGGAGGCCCGGGCCGAAGGTGATGCGGGTGGCGCCCAGGGTGCCGAGTGCGCGGGGTGAGGGCCCGTCCGGCAGGGCGAGCGCGTTGAGGGGGAGGCCGAGGGCGGCGGCCAGTTCGCCGAGCACGGGCGGCGGTGCGGCGATGGGGTAGACGCAGTCGGCGCCCGCCTCGGCGTAGCGGCGGCCGCGGCGGATCGTGTCGTCCTTCCGGGCCTTCCCGTCGTCGCCGGCCGCCCCGTCCCCGGCCGCCCCGCCCCCGACGCCGGGCAGGTAGGTGTCGATCCGGGCGTTGATCACCAGGCCGTCGCCCGCCGCGGCGCGTACCTGCGCCAGGTAGTCCGCCTGTTCCTCCGGGTCGCGCAGGGCGCCGGTGGCGTGGTCGGTGTCCTCCAGGTTGCAGCCGACCGCGCCGGCCTCCAGGAGCCGGTCCACCAACTCCGCCGCGCCGAGCCCGTATCCGGCCTCCACGTCCGCGGAGACCGGGATGTCCACCGCCCGTACGATCCGTGCGACGGCCGCGAACATCTCGTCGGGCGGGGTCTGTCCGTCCGCGTGGCCGAGACAGGCCGCGATGCCCGCGCTGGGGGTGGCCAGGGCCCGGAAGCCCGCGTCGGCGAACACCCGGGCGCTCGCGGCGTCCCACGGGCCGGGCAGGACCAGCGGGTCGCCCGGCGTCCGGCCGTGGTGCAGGTCGCGCAACGCCGCCGCGGTGGCGCTCACAGCTCCTCCCCCGGAGGCTGGCGGACGGTGACATTGACGCGGTTCCAGTTGTTGATCGCGACGATCACCGCGATCAGGTGGGCGAGTTCGGTCTCGTCGAAGTGGGCGGCGGCCTGCGCGTAGACGTCGTCGGGGACGGAGCCGTCGGTGAGGACGGTGATCGCCTCGGTGAGCGCGAGGGCGGCCCGCTCCTTCGCGGTGTAGAGGTCGCCGGTCTCCTCCCACGCGGGCAGCAGATCGATGCGCCGCGGCTCGACCCCCGCCTCGTGCAGGTTCTTCACATGCATGTCGATGCAGAAGGCACACCGGTTGAGCTGGGAGGCGCGCAGCACGACCAGTTCGGCCAGCACCGGATCGCCCAGCCCCTTCTTGGCGGCCGTGGTCAGCCGGAGCTGGGCCCGGCCGAACGCGGACATCTGTTCCCAGAACACCATGCGCCGGCTCATCGTGGTCACGCCTTCCCCGGGGTCATGCGGGTGCTCACGGCGAACCGGTTCCAGGCGTTGATGGTGGTGATCAGCGCGATCAGCTGGGCGAGTTCGGTCTCGTCGAAGTGGGCGGCGGCCTGCGCGTAGACGTCGTCGGGGACGAAGCCGTCGGTGAGGACGGTGATCGCCTCGGTGAGCGCGAGGGCCGCCCGCTCCTTCGCGGTGTAGTGGTCCGGTGCCTCCGCCCAGGCGACGAGGAGCTGGAGCCGCTCCTCGGACTCGCCGGCCTTACGCGCGTCGGTCAGGTGCATATCGAGGCAGAAGGCGCACTTGTTGAGCTGCGAGGCGCGGACCTTGACCAGTTCGGCCAGGCCCGGGTCGATGTCCTTCCTGGCCGCCGCGTCCAGCGCGATCATGGCCTGATAGACCTCGGGAGCATGCTTCACCCAGCGCATCCGGGGCCCGTGGTGGTGCGCCGGGGCACTTTCGGAGCCGGCGGGAGCGGGTGTGGTCGTTGGCGTCATGTCTCTGACGCTACGTTGGTAATGGCGCAGCTGTATGGTCCACTTTCATGCCACATTCCTGGGCCACTTTCGGCCGTGATCTGCATCTGGACCTCAGCGGCCCCGGCGGGCTGCGGGCCGGACTGATCCGTGCGCTGCGGGACGCCGTACGGTCCGGGCGGCTCGCCCCCGGCACCCGGCTGCCCTCCTCCCGCTCCCTCGCCGCCGACCTCGGCATCGCCCGCAACACCGTCGCCGACGCCTACGCCGAACTGGTCGCGGAGGGCTGGCTGACCGCCCGGCAGGGGTCCGGTACCCAGGTCGCCCGGCGGCACCTCCGAGACGTCGGGGGTGCCCGGCAGAGCGCCCCGCCGCGCACCACGCCCGCCGCCCGGCACGCCCCCGGCCCGGCCGGCCGCCCCGACCGGCCGCGCTTCGACCTCACCCCCGGCACCTCCGACGTCTCGGCCTTCCCGCGCACCGCCTGGCTGGCCGCCGCCCGCCGCGCCCTGACCGCCGCCCCCAGCGAGGCGTTCGGCCACACCACCCCCGCCGGGCGCCCCGAACTGCGCACCGCCCTCGCCGACTACCTGGCCCGCGCCCGGGGCGTACGCGCCGACCCCGCGCGCATCGTGCTGTGCGCCGGCTTCCCGCAGGGGCTGTCCCTGCTGAGCCGGGCGCTGGGCCCCGGACGGATCGCCGTCGAGTCCTACGGCCTGGACTTCCACCGCGCGGTCATCACCCGCGCGGGCCTGGGCACCGTCCCGCTGCCGGTCGACGAACACGGCGCCGGCACCGGGGAACTGGCCGGGCTCGACGACGTCCGGGCGGCCCTGCTCACCCCCGCCCACCAGTTCCCCACCGGCGTCCCGCTGCACCCCGACCGCCGCGCCGCCGCCGTCAACTGGGCCCGGGCCACTGGCGGGTTCGTCCTGGACGACGACTACGACGGCGAGTTCCGCTACGACCGCCGGCCGGTCGGTGCTCTCCAGGGCCTGGACCCCGACCACGTCGTCCACCTCGGCACCGCGAGCAAGAGTCTGGCCCCCGCCCTGCGGGTGGCCTGGATGGTGCTGCCGGACCGGCTGGTCGACCCGGTGCTGGCGCTCAAGGGCACCGGCGAATGGCAGTCCGGCGCGCTGGACCAGCTCACCCTCGCCGACTTCCTGGCCTCGGGCGCCTACGACCGGCATCTGCGCGGGATGCGGCTGCGCTACCGGCGCCGCCGCGACCAGTTGGTGGCCGCCCTGGCCGACCGCGCGCCCCACGTCCGGGTCTCGGGCATCGCCGCCGGACTGCATGCCGTACTGGAACTCCCGCCCGGCACCGAACAGGCCGTCGTCGAGGCCGCCCGGTGGCAGGGCCTCGCCCTGGAGGGGCTGAGCCGCTTCCGGGACCCCGCCGCCCCGCAGCCCGTCCGCGACGCCCTGGTCGTGGGCTACGGCACCCCGCCCGACCACTCCTTCGCCGGGGTCCTGGACGCCTTGCTCCGGGCGCTGCCGCCGGCGCCTTAGAGGTCGCGCGGAGGGGCGCGGTGGGGGACGTCGGCGCTTCGAGGACGCGGCCGGAGGGCGGGACCGCCTGCCGACCGTGGCGGCCGCCCCTGCCGACCGCGGCGCTCTCCCGGCCGCGCCGCGCACCTGGCTCGGCGCGCCGCACGCACGGAGGGCGAACGGCCAACAAGGTGAACCTGGTCAGCCTGCAGGCAGGAAAGGCACCGGACAACGCGGAGGGGAGGTCTGATGGTGTGCGATCCACTCTGACGGTCGGTTCGGCACCGATCTGCCCTGATGCTGCCGAAAGGCCGCCCCGTCTCCGCACCGGCAACACCTCCAAGGAGCAGGAACGACGATGGCACCAGATCCGACAATCGCCCAGGTGACCATGACCCTGGCTGCCCTTGCATCCACCGGGGCCACCCCGCGTCCGTCCGGGGAGACCCTGGAGCAGCAGACCGCACGCATCATCACCGGCATCGACGCGCAACTGAGCGATCCCGGCCTTGCGACGGAGGGCGCTTGGGAGCTGGTGTGGCTCGCTCTGAGCGAGGCCAACGCCAATATGGCCTACCTCGCACGGAGCACCAACGGCTCGAACGAGTTCGCCGTGGTCGCTCGCGGAACGGACGCCGATTGGACCGACATCCTCGAGGACCTCGAGGTCGGCACGGTCGTCCCGTTCCCCGAAAGCGGATCGCCGAAGCCCATCGCCGTTTCCAAGGGGGCGATGGATGCGTTCAAACGGGTGGTCACCGCCCGCTCGATCGCCTCACCCTCCCCGAACGTCACGCTCGCTCAGGCGCTCGCCGTCGCGCTCAAGGCGGCGCCCTCCTCGCCGCAGCCGACCGTCTACGTGACCGGTCACAGCCTGGGCGGTTGCATCGCCACCATGCTCGCGCCGTACCTGCAGGCGCAGACCTGGACGAATCAGCCGAAGTTCGGCGTGATCACCTATGCCGCTCCCACCGCCGGCGTGCAGAGCTTCGTCGACTACGTCGACTCCGTGCCGTGGGTCATCGACGAGCGCCAGAACAACGCCTACGACCTGGTACCGCACGCATGGGCCGATCTCCCCACCACCGCCGGCTGGTACCCGAGCCCGGGACCGCAGGCGACCGACGAAGTGAAGCTGCTCATCGGGACGATCGCCCAGCGCACCAAGGGCAACGTCTACGTCCAGCCCGGCACGCTCCGCCCGATGAACACCAGCTACACGACCCTTGCCAAGAACCTGGTCAACAAGACCACCCAGGACTTCCTCGGCCAGGTCGCCTTCCAGCACGCCAACTCCACCTACCTGGACCTGGTGGGGGCGCCTGCCGTCCCTTCCGCGCCGGTCGTGACCGACATGACCCCCACCTTCGGTGCATCAGGCGCCACGGTGACCATCAACGGCAGCGGTTTCAGTCAGGACAGCATGGTCGACTTCGGCCGCTTCGCCTGCACCCAGCGCCAGATCGACCCCTCCGGCAGGAGGATCACCGCTCAGGTCCCCAACGGAACCGGCATCGTCCACGTCCGCGTCACCAACACCCTCGGCACCTCCCCGGCCGTCGCGATGGGGCAGTTCGCCTATGGCGGACCCGCACCTGTGGTGGTCAGTGCGGTCAGCCCGACCAGCGGAAAGGTCGGCACTCCGGTCACCATCAGCGGCTCGGGCTTCGCCAATGGCGCCACCGTGCACTTCAAGGACAAGCCGTCCGACGCGGTCAAGTTCGTCTCCACCGGGCAGATCACCGCAACCGCGCCCGGTCAGCTCGACGACCACCAGACGGTGAACGTCACCGTGACGGTCGGCAAGGCCACCTCTTCCACCAGCCCGGCCGACGAGTTCACCTACACCGGACGGTAGCGTCCGCACGGCCCGTTCCCGGGGTGGCCCGTCGAGGCGGCCCCGGGGCCTTGCCGCCGACCGGTCGAACCGTGCCCGGGCGAGGGATCACCGCAGGACCGTTCGCCCTGCGGTGAGCAGGCCACGGAGCCGAGACGTCCGGCTCGCCCGCGGCATCGGACGACGGCGCGAACGGAACCTCCTGGAGCTGCACCCGGAGCGCGGCGCGGCCCGGCGCGACCCGCGAGGGGGCCCGTACGTGCTGCGGGCCCACCACGACCGTCCGTCGTCGGCAACAAGCGCCTGAACGGCGGTGGCCTGGCCCGGCGATACGAGGCGTACGGCGGCTTGGTCTCCGGAGTGCCGGTCCGGACACGACCCAGTGGAATGCCTGCCGTATCCGTCCGTCAGGACCGCGAAGGGAGGGGCCCCGGCGCGCAACCGGCGCACCCTCCTTTCCGCCTTCCGCTTGCGACTGCCACCCGAAGGCCCCGGACAACGCCGCCCGCTTCTCCCAACTCCGCTTCTGAGTAAGCGTTTTGAGTGGGATTCCCGCCTGGCTTGAACTCCACTCCGACTCCCCGGGCGACTGTTGCGCATTGCTCTGGCAACGGGTAAAGCGAAGGCCGGAAATGCCCTCGCCGGAGCGTGCCGGTATGGCCAACCGCGCGGTGGTGCAACGGCGTTGGCGGTGGTGGGGGAGTGGCTCCCGGCAGGGGTGCGCCATGCCCCCGCTTCCTTTGTGTCCACGCGGAGGACGTGCGCGCTGCGCGGCGCACGTCCGCGGGTGCCGGGTACGCCGCCCTGCGCTGCGCCATTCAGGGTAAAACTGCGCACGGGCATGGCGTGGTGGCCGGAATAACGCGCCTACTGATGCCATCGACCGGCGGGGCTGCCCCCACCTGTTGGAGGACTGAAATGCAGGTGCACATGTCCCTCGGCTGCCCACAACGAGCCCCCTCCCACAGGTAGTTGACGCCTTCCCACGGAATCCGGAAGCCGCGGGGCCGAACGGCCCGCCACCCTCACTGCCCTCGGAGGGCCCTCCATGCCAACGCCCACGTTCACGCTGACCTCCGCCGCGCCCAATCCGTCGGTCTTCGGTCAGACCGTCACGCTGACGGCCACCGTCATCCCGTTCGGGCTGGGCCCGCCGACCGGCACCGTCACCTTCGTCATCCCCGGCGGGCCGACCCTGACCGGAACCCTCGTCGGCGGCACCGCCACCGTCACCACCAACAGCCTGAGCGTCGGATTCCACACCTACACCGCGAACTACAACGGCAACGCGCAATTCGGCCCGTCCAGTTCCGCCGGCTCCGCCACGGTGTTCAAGGCTTCGACCGCCACCACGGTCACCTCCTCGCCGGACCCGTCGAACTCCGGGCAGACGGTCACCATCACCGCCCAGGTCACCGCGGTCGCGCCCGGCGCGGGGACACCGACCGGCACCGTCACCTTCGTCATCCAAGGCGGCGGGGGCGGCACCCTGACCGGCACCCTCTCGGGCGGTACGGCGACCGTCACCACCAGCAGTCTCAGCGTCGGCACGCATCTGATCACCGCCACCTACAACGGCGATACCCAGTTCAACGCGTCCTCCGGCACCGATACCCAGACGGTGGTGGCGGCGCCGGCAGCGACGACCACCACGGTCACCTCGTCCCCCGACCCCTCGGTCTTCGGGCAGTCCGTGACCTTCACGGCCGTCGTCGCGCCCGTCCCGCCCGCTTCGGGGACGCCGACCGGCACGGTCACCTTCGTCATCGCCGGCGGCCCCACGCTGACGGCGACGCTCTCGGGCGGCACGGCGAGCGTCTCCACCAGCAGCCTGAGTGTGGGCAGCCACGCGGTCACCGCCACCTACAGCGGCAGCGGCAGTTTCGCGCCGTCGAGCGGTACGGACACCCAGACCGTCAACAAGGCGTCGACGACCACGACGGTGACCTCGGCGCCGGACCCGTCGGTGGTCGGGCAGTCGGTGACGTTCACGGCCACGGTGGCGCCGGTGGCGCCGGGTGCGGGGACTCCGACGGGCACGGTGACGTTCGTCATCAGCGGGGGCCCGACCCTGACCGGCACGTTGTCCGGGGGCACGGCGAGTGTCAGTACCAGTGCGCTGGCCGCCGGTGTCCATACGGTCACCGCGACCTACAGCGGCGATGCCAACTTCACCACTTCCACCGGGACCGACACCCAGACCGTCGGCCAGGGGGCCACGACCACGACGGTCACCTCTTCGCCGGACCCGTCCGTCGTCGGACAGCCGGTGACCTTCACGGCCGTCGTCGCGCCCGTCCTGCCCGCTTCGGGGACGCCGACCGGCACGGTCACCTTCGTCATCAGTGGCGGTCCGACCTTGACCGGCACCCTGTCCGGGGGCACCGCGAGCGTCACGACCGGCGCACTGTCCGCCGGTACGCACACCGTCACGGCGACCTACAGCGGCAGCGCCGCCTTCACCGGCTCCAGCGGGACCGATACCCAGACCGTGGGGCAGGCGTCGACGACCACGACGGTCAGCTCGTCACCGGATCCGTCGGTGGTCGGGCAGTCGGTGACGTTCACGGCCACGGTGGCGCCGGTGGCGCCGGGTGCGGGGACTCCGACGGGCACGGTGACGTTCGTCATCAGCGGGGGCCCGACCCTGACCGGCACGTTGTCCGGGGGCACGGCGAGTGTCAGTACCAGTGCGCTGGCCGCCGGTGTCCATACGGTCGCCGCGACCTACAGCGGCGATGCCAACTTCACCACTTCCACCGGGACCGACACCCAGACCGTCGGCCAGGGGGCCACGACCACGACGGTCACCTCTTCGCCGGATCCGTCCGTCGTCGGACAGCCGGTGACTTTCACGGCCGTCGTCGCGCCCGTCCTGCCCGCTTCGGGGACGCCGACCGGCACGGTCACCTTCGTCATCAGTGGCGGTCCGACCTTGACCGGCACGTTGTCCGGGGGCACCGCGAGCGTCACGACCGGCGCACTGTCCGCCGGTACGCACACCGTCACGGCGACCTACAGCGGCAGCGCCGCCTTCACCGGCTCCAGCGGGACCGATACCCAGACCGTGGGGCAGGCGTCGACGACCACGACGGTGACCTCGTCACCGGATCCGTCGGTGGTCGGGCAGTCGGTGACGTTCACGGCCACGGTGGCGCCGGTGGCGCCGGGTGCGGGGACTCCGACGGGCACGGTGACGTTCGTCATCAGCGGGGGCCCGACCCTGACCGGCACGTTGTCCGGGGGCACGGCGAGTGTCAGTACCAGTGCGCTGGCCGCCGGTGTCCATACGGTCGCCGCGACCTACAGCGGCGATGCCAACTTCACCACTTCCACCGGGACCGACACCCAGACCGTCGGCCAGGCATCGACCATGACCACGGTCACCTCGTTCCCCGATCCCTCGGTGACCGGGCAGACCGTCAACTTCACCGCTTTCGTGGGGCCGGTGTTCCCCGGCGGCGGGATCCCGACCGGCACCGTCGCCTTCGTCATCACCAACGGCACGACCACGGTCAGCCTCAGCGGCACCCTCGACGGCTCCGGCGTGGCCACCGTCAGCACCAACGGGCTGGTCACCGCCGGCCTGTACACCGTGACCGCGACCTACAGCGGCGACGCCAACTACAGCGGCTCCAGTGACACCGACACCCAGACCGTGACCCCGGCGCTGACGACCACCACCGTCAGCTCGTCGCCGGACCCGTCGGTGGTCGGGCAGCCGGTGACGTTCACGGCCACCGTGGCGCCGGTCGCGCCCGGCGCGGGCACCCCGACGGGCACGGTCGTCTTCGTGGCCACCAACGGGCTCACCACCGTGACCCTCACCGGCACGCTCAGCGGCGGCACGACGAGTGTGACCACCAACGGGCTGGTGACGGCCGGCGTGTACACCGTCACCGCGACCTATAGCGGTAACGCCAACTTCGCCGGCTCCTCCGGCACGGACACCCAGACCGTCGGCCTGGCGTCGACGACCACGACGGTCAGCTCGTCGCCGGATCCGTCGGTGGTCGGTCAGCCGGTGACGTTCACGGCCACGGTCGCGCCGGTGGCGCCGGGGGCCGGTACTCCTACCGGCACGGTCACGTTCGTGATCACGGGCGGCCCGACGCTGGTCGGCACCCTCTCCGGTGGCACGGCGACGGTCACCACCAGCGCCCTGAGCGTCGGCACCCACAGCGTCACGGCGACCTACAGCGGTGACGCCAACTTCACCACGTCCAGCGGGACGGACACCCAGACCGTGGGGCAGGCGTCGACGACCACGACGGTCAGCTCGTCGCCGGACCCGTCGGTGGTCGGCCAGCCGGTGACGTTCACCGCCACGGTGGCGCCGGTCGCGCCCGGTGCGGGCACCCCGACGGGCACGGTCGTCTTCGTGGCCACCGACGGGGTCACCACGGTGACCCTCACCGGCACGCTCATCGGGGGCACCACCAGTGTGACCACCAACGGGCTGGTGACGGCCGGCGTGTACACCGTCACCGCGACCTATAGCGGTAACGCCAACTTCATCAGCTCCACCGGGGCCGACACCCAGACCGTGGGGCAGGCGTCGACGACCACGACGGTCAGCTCGTCGCCGGATCCCTCGCTCTTCGGCCAGCCGGTGACGTTCACGGCCACGGTCGCGCCCGTCGCGCCGGGGGCCGGTACTCCCACCGGCACCGTCACGTTCGTGATCGCCGGCGGCCCGACGCTGGTCGGCACCCTCTCCGGTGGCACGGCGACGGTCACCACTAGCGCCCTGAGCGTCGGCATCCACACCGTGACCGCGACCTACAGCGGTGACGCCAACTTCAGTACCTCCAGCGGGACGGACACCCAGACCGTCGGCCTGGCCTCGACGACCACGGCGGTCAGCTCGTCGCCGGATCCCTCGGTGGTCGGTCAGCCGGTGACGTTCACGGCGACCGTGGCTCCGGTGGCGCCGGGTGCGGGCACCCCGACCGGCACGGTGGTGTTCGTGGCCACCGACGGCGTGACCACGGTGACGCTGACCGGCACGCTCAGCGGTGGCACGACGAGTGTCACGACCAACGGGCTGGTGACGGCGGGCACTTACACGGTCACCGCGACCTACAGCGGGGACGGCAGCTTCAGCACCTCCACCGGGGCCGACACCCAGACCGTGGGCCAGGCGTCGACGACCACGGCGGTCAGCTCGTCGCCGGATCCCTCGGTGGTCGGTCAGCCGGTGACGTTCACGGCGACCGTGGCGCCGGTCGCGCCGGGTGCGGGTGTGCCGACGGGCACGGTGGTGTTCGTGGCCACCGACGGGGTCACCACGGTGACGCTGACCGGCACGCTCATCGGGGGCACCACGAGTGTGACCACCAACGGGCTGGTGACGGCGGGCGTGTACACGGTCACCGCGACCTACAGCGGGGACGCCAACTTCACCGCCTCCGCCGGTACGGACACGCAGACCGTGACCGCGGCGCTGACGGCCACGACGGTCAGTTCGCTGCCGGATCCGTCGGTGGTGGGGGAGCCGGTGACGTTCACGGCGACCGTGGCTCCGGTGGCGCCCGGTGCGGGTGTGCCGACGGGCACGGTGGTGTTCGTGGCCACCGACGGCGTGACCACGGTGACGCTGACCGGCACGCTCATCGGGGGCACCACGAGTGTGACCACCAACGGGCTGGTGACGGCGGGCGTGTACACCGTGACCGCGACGTACAGCGGGGACGCCAACTTCACCGGCTCCAGCGGGTCCGACACCCAGACCGTGACCGCGGCGCCGACCACCACGACGGTCAGCTCGTCGCCCGATCCGTCCGTCGTCGGGGAGTCGGTGACGTTCACGGCCACCGTGGCGCCGGTGGCGCCGGGTGCGGGTGTGCCGACCGGCACGGTCGTCTTCATGGCCACCGACGGGCCCACCACCGTGACGCTGACCGGCACGCTCAGCGGCGGCACCACCAGCGTCAGCACCAACGGGCTGGTGACGGCGGGAACGTACAGCGTGACCGCGAGCTACTCCGGTGACCCCAACTACACCGCCTCCGCCGGTACGGACACGCAGACCGTGACCGCGGCGCTGACGACCACGACGGTCAGTTCGCTGCCGGATCCGTCGGTGGTGGGGGAGCCGGTGACGTTCACGGCGACCGTGGCGCCGGTCGCGCCCGGTGCGGGCACCCCGACCGGCACGGTGGCGTTCGTGATCACCGATGGGGCCACCACGGTGACGCTGACCGGCACGCTCAGCGGCGGCACCACCAGTGTCACCACCAGCGGGCTGGTGACCGCAGGGGTCTACAGCGTGACCGCGACCTACAGCGGGGACGCCAACTTCACCGCCTCCACCGGGTCCGGGACCCAGACCGTGAACCAGGCGCTGACGACCACCACGGTCAGCTCGTCACCGGATCCGTCGGTGGTCGGGCAGTCGGTGACGTTCACGGCGACCGTGGCGCCGGTGGCGCCCGGTGCGGGGACGCCGACCGGCACGGTCACCTTCGTCATCACGGGCGGCCCGACGCTGGTCGGGACGCTCTCCGGGGGCGTCGCGACCGCCTCGACCAGTGCGCTGGGCGTCGGCACGTTCACCGTCACGGCGACCTACAGCGGTGACGCCGACTTCAGCACCTCCAGCGGCACGGACACCCAGACCGTGGTCCAGGCGAGCACGACCACCGCGGTCACCTCGGCGCCCGACCCGTCGCTGTTCGGCCAGCCGGTGACCTTCACCGCCACCGTCGCGCCGGTCGCGCCGGGTGCGGGCACGCCGACCGGCACCGTCACCTTCGTCATCGACGGCGGCGGGGGCGGCACGCTGATCGGCACCGTCGCCGCGGGTACGGCCACCGTCACCACCGCCACCCTCGACGCCGGCGTCCACAACGTCACCGCCACCTACAACGGCGACACCGACTTCGCCGGCTCCAGTGGGACCGATACCCAGACCGTGAACCAGACGGCCACGACCCTGACGGCCACCTCGTTCCCCGACCCGTCCACGGCCGGCGACTCCGTGGCGTTCCTCGCCTTCGTGGGGCCGGTGGCACCGGGCAGCGGCGTCCCGACCGGGACGGTCGCCTTCACCATCACCGACGGCATCACCACCCTGAACCTCACCGGAACCCTCGACGGTGCCGGAGTCGCCGCGGTGAGCAGCCCGCTGATCACACCCGGCCTCTACTTGATCACGGCGGTCTACGGAGGTGACACCAACTTCACCGGCTCCACCGACACGGACACCCAGACGGTGCTCCCCTGACCCGCCGACCCCTCACCCACCGTGGACACGGCGCCGGGCCGTCCTCTTCCGAGGGCGGCCCGGCGCCCGCGTGTGCCGCCTCGCCCGCGGCCGGCGCGTTCCTACGCCTCCAGCACGCCGCGCAGCTGGTCGAGCCCCCAGTCCAGATCCTCCTTGCTGATCACCAGCGGCGGAGCCAGCCGGAGCGTGCTGCCGTGGGTGTCCTTGACCAGCACCCCGCGGGCCATCAGCTGCTCGGACAGCTCCCGTCCGGTGCCGCGCGACGGGTCGATGTCGATGCCCGCCCACAGTCCGCGGCCGCGCACCGCGGCCACCGCGCCACCGGCCGCCAGCTGCGCCAGCTCGCTGTGCAGATGCTCGCCCAACTCCGCCGCCCGCTGCTGGAATTCGCCGGTCCGCAGCATCGCCACGACCTCCAGCGCCACCGCGCAGGCCAGCGGGTTGCCGCCGAACGTCGAGCCGTGCTCGCCCGGCGCGAAGACGCCGAGCACCTCGCGGGAGGACACCACCGCCGACACCGGCACCACCCCGCCGCCCAGCGCCTTGCCCAGCACATACACATCGGGCACCACGCCCTCGTGCTCACAGGCGAAGGTCCGTCCGGTGCGGCCCAGCCCCGACTGGATCTCATCGGCGATGAACAGCACGTTCCGGCTGCGGGTCAGCTCCCGTACGCGCGCCAGATAGCCCGGCGGCGGCACCCGGACGCCCGCCTCGCCCTGAATCGGCTCCAGCAGCACCGCGACCGTGTCCGCGTCGAGGGCGGCCTCCAGCGCGGCCGCGTCACCGTAGGGGACGACCTCGAAGCCGGGGGTGTACGGGCCGAAGCCGGCGCGCGCCTCGGGGTCGGTGGAGAAGGAGACGAGGGTGGTCGTCCGGCCGTGGAAGTTGCCCTCCGCGACGATGATCTTCGCCCGGCCGTCCGGGACGCCCTTGACCTGATAGCCCCACTTCCGGGCCGTCTTGACGGCCGTCTCGACCGCCTCGGCGCCGGTGTTCATCGGCAGCACCAGTTCCATCCCGCACAGCTCGGCCAGCTGGGTGCAGAAGTCGCCGAACCGGTCGTGGTGAAAGGCGCGGGAGGTGAGCGTGACCCGCTCCAGCTGGGCCCGGGCCGCGTCGAGCAGCCGGCGGTTGCCGTGCCCGAAGTTCAGCGCGGAGTACCCGGCGAGCAGGTCCAGATAGCGCCGGCCCGCCACATCCGTCACCCAGGCACCCTCGGCGGTGGCCACGACGACGGGCAGCGGGTGGTAGTTGTGCGCGCTGTGGGCCTCGGCGGCGGCGAGGAAGCGTTCCGTGGACGTCACCGGTGACTCCGTTCGGTAGACCCTGCGGGGCGCGGGCACTGCCGCGTCCCCCTCCATTGTTGCGCCCGGCCCGGCCGACCGGACCTGCGGAGATCCGCCGCACAGGGGGCCGGGGTGTTCTAGACTCTGCGGTGCACAGCGCGACTGGCGTACGGGGAAGCAACCTCGAGGAAGCGGTGTGCGGGAACCTCACGAGGTGCCGCCCCGCCTGGGCACCCCGGGACCACGACCGGACCACCGATCGACCGCCCCGGAGGACACCATGTCGCTTCCCCTGCCGCAATCCCTTCCGCAATCTCTTCCGCATCCCGCGCTGAGCGCCGCCGACCCCGAACTGGCCGCGCTGGTCGGCGCCGAGGAGCAGCTCCAGGCCGACACCCTGCGGCTGATCCCCAGCGAGAACTACGTCTCCGCCGCCGTCCTGGAAGCCACCGGCACCGTCCTGCAGAACAAGTACAGCGAGGGGTACGCGGGCCGTCGCTACTACGAAGGCCAGCAGAACATCGACCGCGTCGAGACGCTGGCCGTCGAGCGCGCCAAGGCCGTCTTCGGCGTCGAGCACGCCAACGTCCAGCCGTACTCCGGCTCGCCCGCCAACCTCGCCGCCTACCTCGCCTTCGCCGAGCCCGGCGACACCGTGCTGGGCATGGCGCTGCCGATGGGCGGCCACCTCACCCACGGCTGGGGCGTCTCGGCGACCGGCCGGTGGTTTCGCGGGGTGCAGTACGGCGTCCGGGCCGACAGCGCGCTGATCGACTTCGACGAGGTGCGCGACCTCGCCCGCAAGGAACGTCCGAAGATCATCTTCTGTGGTGGCACCGCCGTGCCGCGTACCATCGACTTCGCCGCCTTCGGCGAGATCGCCCGCGAGGTCGACGCCGTGCTCGTCGCCGACATCGCCCATATCGCCGGTCTGGTCGCCGGCGGCGCCCACCCGTCGCCGGTGCCGCACGCCGATGTCATCTCCACCACCACGCACAAGACCCTGCGCGGGCCGCGCGGCGCGATGCTGATGTCCCGGGCGAGCCACGCCAAGGCCGTCGACAAGGCCGTCTTCCCCGGCCTCCAGGGCGGCCCGCACAACCACACCACCGCCGCCATCGCGGTCGCCCTGCGCGAGGCGGCCGCCCCGTCCTTCCGGGACTACGCCCATGCCGTCGTCGCCAACGCCAAGGCGCTCGCCGAGGCGCTGCTGGCCCGCGGCTACGACCTGGTCTCCGGCGGCACCGACAACCACCTGGTGCTGATCGACCTGACGTCCAAGGACGTCCCGGGCAAGGTCGCCGCCAAGGCGCTGGACCGGGCCGGCATCGTCGTCAACTACAACACCGTCCCCTTCGACACCCGCAAGCCCTTCGACCCCTCCGGCATCCGCATCGGCACCCCCTCCCTCACCTCCCGCGGACTGGGCACGGACCGGATGCCGCTGGTCGCCGAGTGGATCGACCGGAGCGTCCAGGCCGCGGCCAAGGGCGACGAGGAGGCGCTGGCGGTGATCCGCGGCGAGGTCGCGGAGCTGATGGCCGCCTACCCGGCGCCGGGTCTGCCGACGGACTGAGTCCGCGGCCTCCCGGCTCACCGGCCGCCCGCCCCTCCCGGGGCCCGTGATCAGCCGGTGAGCCGGACCGGCAGGACGTCGGTGCTGTTGCTGACGAAGCTCGGGTGCGGCGGCAGTTCGGCGTCCGGGACGGCGAGGTCCAGCGCCGGATAGCGGGTGAACAGCGCCTGGAGGGCCACGGTCGCCTCCAGCCGGGCCAGCGGCGCGCCCAGGCAGTAGTGCGGGCCGTGACCGAAGGCGAGGTGCCGGGCGGCGGGCCGCCGGGTGACGTCGAACCGGTCCGCGTCGGGGCCGTAGGCGTCCGGATCATGGCCGGCCGCCGAGTAGGAGGCCAGCATCGGGGTGCCGCGCGGGACGAGCGTGCCGCCGATCTCCAGGTCCCGCACGGGGTAGCGGAACGGGAAGTGGGCGACGGGGCTGTCGTAGCGCAGCGTCTCCTCGACGGCGTCGTCCCAGCTCGCCCGCCCGGCCAGGACCAGCTCCAGCTGGCCGCGGTCGGTGCACAGCGCCCGGACCGCGTTGGTGATCAGGTTCAGCGTGGTCTCGTGCCCGGCGATGATCATCAGCAGCAGGGTGCCGACCAGCTCCCGGGCGCTCAGCCGGTCACCGTCCGCCTCCTGGGCGGCGAGCAGCGCGCTGGTCAGATCGTCGCCGGGCTCCGCACGCCGGGCCTCGGCGACCTCCGTGAGGAGGGCGGTGATCTCACGGTTGGCGGCCAGCACCTCGGCCGCGGTGCCGGCCGTGCCCACGATCAGGTTCGACAGCTCGTGCAGCCGGTCGCGTAACGCGGCCGCCACGCCCAGCAGTTCGCAGATCACGTTCATCGGCAGCGGATAGGCGAAGTGCCGGCGCAGATCCACCGTGCCGTCGGCGTCCGCGGCCCGCGGCAGCGCGTCGAGCAGCCCGGCCGTCAGCTCCGCGATCCGGGGCCGCAGCGCCGCCACCCGCCGCCCGGTGAACACCTGGGTCACCAGGCCGCGCAGCCGCCGGTGGTTCGTCCCGTCGGCGGTCGTCATCCCCTCGATGACGGCGAAGAGGGTCAGCGGCCAGCCGGGCGGCACCGTGCCGTCGTGCAGGGCGGTGAAGTGGCAGGCGTTCTTGGCGACTTCGGGGTGCGTCAGCATCTCGCGCAGCACCTCGTGGCGGGTGACGGCGACCGCGGGCACCTCCCCGGGCAGCAGCACCGGCACCACCGCCCCGTCCTTACGCAGCCGTGCGTCGGCCGCGGCCCGGCCGGCGCCCCCGGGGGCGAGCCGGTGCGGCACCCGGCCGGACTGTGCGGGGCAGGCGGCACCGGCCGGGGGCGCGGGGCGGATGGCGTCGGTCATCGGCGGTCCTCACAGGTCGGGGCGGAGATCCGGGGCGGTGCACCGGCCCGCACGGGCGCGGACCACGACTGCACCGCCCACGATCCCAGCTCCCGCCCGCCCCGAACAGGCCGCCGCCGCGCCGCCGCAGGGCCGCCGCCGTCCCGTCCCCGCGGGCGCACCCCGCGGCCGCGCCGCCGGCTTGCGCCACCATGCGCCTCGCCCCCCTTGCGGACCTGAGACAATCGATGGCATGGCTCTCGATCACCCGCCCGCCCACCACCGCCCTCAGGGGGAATGACTCCGCCATGCAGCATCGTCCGCGTGTGCTCTCCGGCATCCAGCCCACCGCCGGCTCCTTCCACCTCGGTAACTACCTCGGTGCGGTACGCCAGTGGGTGGCCCTGCAGGAGTCCCACGACGCCTTCTACATGGTGGTCGACCTGCATGCGATCACCGTCCCGCAGGACCCGGCGGAACTGCGCCGCAACACCCGGGTCGCCGCCGCCCAGCTGCTGGCCGCCGGCCTCGATCCGGAGCGCTGCACGCTCTTCATCCAGAGCCATGTGCCCGAGCACGCCCAGCTCGGGTGGGTCATGAACTGTGTCACCGGCTTCGGTGAGGCGTCGCGGATGACCCAGTTCAAGGACAAGTCCGCCAAGCAGGGCGCGGACCGTACGACGGTGGGCCTGTTCACCTACCCCGTGCTGATGGTCGCCGACATCCTCCTCTACCAGGCCGACCAGGTCCCGGTGGGCGAGGACCAGCGCCAGCACCTGGAGCTGACCCGCGACCTCGCGGACCGCTTCAACACCCGCTACGGCGACACCTTCACGATCCCCAACCCGTACATCGTCAAGGAGACGGCGAAGATCTTCGATCTTCAGGACCCGTCGATCAAAATGAGCAAGTCCGCCTCCTCGCCCAAGGGCATCGTCGACCTCCTCGACGACCCCAAGGTCACCGCGAAGAAGGTCAAGAGCGCGGTGACCGACACCGACACGGTCATCCGCTTCGACCGCGAGGCCAAGCCGGGCGTCAGCAACCTCCTGACGATCCTCTCCACCCTCACCGGCACCGCCGTGCCGGACCTCGAGCGGTCCTACGAGGGCAAGATGTACGGCGCGCTCAAGACGGATCTGGCCGAGGTGATGGTCGATTTCGTCACACCGTTCCGCAACCGCACCCAGGAATACCTCGACGATCCCGAGACCCTGGACGCGATCCTGGCCAAGGGTGCGGAGAAGGCCCGCTCGGTCGCCGCCGAGACCCTCGCCACCACCTATGACCGGCTCGGACTGCTGTCGGCCAAGCACTGAGGGGACCGTCCGCGAGACGGTCCGGCTCCGGCCGCGCGAGCCGGCCGGAGCCCGGGAAATCCACCCCCGCGGGCGCCGGGGCCCGCTTGTCACAGGAGCCGGGGAGGCTCCCCGGGAAGGGCGCGTACCCGGCACACTGAGAAGGTGCGCGAGCGCGCCGCACACACGTCAGGAGGGAGAACGCAGTGGGGACCGTAACGCTGGGCGTTTCGATCGCGGTCCCGGAGCCTTACGGCAGCTTCCTCCAAAGGAAGCGCGAGGGCTTCGGGGACCCTGCCGCACCGGGCATCCCCACGCATATCACCCTCCTCCCGCCGACGGAGGTCGCCGCCGAGGCGCTGCCCGGCATCGAACGCCACCTCGCCGACGTCGCGGCCGGCTTCCGCCCCTTCCCGCTCCGCCTGCAGGGCACCGGCACCTTCCGCCCGCTCTCCCCGGTGGTCTACGTCAAGGTCGCCGAGGGCGAGGCGGGCTGCACCGCGCTGCAGGCCCGTATCCGCGCCGCCTCCGGCCCGTGCGCCCGCGAGCTGCAGTTCCCCTACCACCCGCACGTCACCGTCGCCCACGGCATCGCCGACGAGGCCATGGACCGCGCCCAGAGCGGCCTCCGGGACTTCTGCGCGACCTGGACCATCGGCGGCTTCGCGCTCTACGAGCAGGGCGCGGACGCGGTGTGGCGCCTGGAGCGGGAGTTCCCCTTCCCGCCGCAGACGGCCGGCGTACCGCGCCAGGCCGCCGATCTCTCCCGGCCGCCCGCGCCGTCCTGCTGACGCCCCTCGCCTGCGTTCAGCGCGTCAGCCGCCGGAAGACCGCCCGCGGCAGCTGCCGCACCACCGCCATCACCCAGCGCAGCACGCCCGGCACCCACACCAGTTCGGCGCGGCGCCGCAGCCCGTTCTCGATCGCCTCGGCGACCGCCTCCGGGCTGGTCGCCAGCGGCGCGGCGGGCAGGCCGGCGGTCATCTTGGTGCGGACGAAGCCGGGCCGGACGACCATGACATGCACCCCGGTGCCGTGCAGGGCGTCCCCCAGCCCCTGGGCGAAGGCGTCCAGACCCGCCTTGCTCGACCCGTAGAGGAAGTCCGTGCGGCGGGCGCGTTCGCCGGCCACCGCGGACAGCACCACCAGCGAGCCGTGGCCCTGCCGGCGCAGCGCCTGGCCGCAGATGAGGGCGGCGGAGACGGCGCCGGTGTAGTTGGTCTGGGCGACCCGGAGCGCCTGGGCCGCGGTCTGCTCGTCGCGCCGCTGGTCGCCGCGGACGCCGAAGGCCAGCAGCACCATGTCGAGATCGCCCTCGGCGAAGATCTTGCCGAGGGTCTCCTCGTGGCGGCCGGTGTCCAGCGCGTCGAAGGGCACGGTACGGACCTGGGTGCCCAGGGCGCGCAGCCGGTCGGCGGACTCCTCCAGCGCCGGGGTGGGGCGGCCGGCCAGCCAGACCGTGCGGGTGCGGTGGACGGCGAAGCGGGCCGCGGTGGCCAGGGCGATGTCGGAGGTGCCGCCCAGGATGAGCAGGGACTGCGGGATGCCGGAGGCGTCTTTCACGGGCGGATTCCTTTACGGGCCGAGGCGGCGGGGTACCGGCCGGGTGGCGGGCGCCGGGCGGGTCCGGGGGCGGGATCCGCTGCGGGGGACAGGACAGCACGGCAGCGACGGTAGCGCCGGGTATCCGCGGTTTCGCGGCGATCCGCTGCCCGTCCCCGCAGCCCCTCGCCGAAACGGGTGAGGAACGGTGTGGATGGGCTAACTGAGGGCCGGTGCGGGCCGGACGGGCGCCGCCGCGGCCGGGGGCCGCCGGGACGTAGCGTCACGGCACTTCCGGGGTACCCGGACGCTAGTGTTCCGGTCAGTCGGGGCACCGGCCGGAAGATTCAGCCCGGGCCGGCGGGCGCAGGGGCACGAGGGGACTGCCATGGACTGGTTGCGCACACTGCCGGTGATCGGCCCGATGATCGGCCCGGTCATCGACCGCCTGATGACCACTCACCTCTGGCACGCCTGGATGCGCATGCTCCGGGTGCACTGGACCCGGCTCGCCGCCGCGATCACCTTCACCAGCTTCGTCGCGCTCTTCCCGCTGCTCACCGTCGCCGCCGCGGTCGGCGCCGCCCTGCTCAGCGACGACCGGCTGCACACGCTCGAGGGCAAGCTCGCCGAACAGCTCCCCGGCCTCGCCGACCAGCTCGACATCGCCGGCCTCGTCGCCAACGCCACCACCGTCGGCCTGGTCGCCGGTGCCGTGCTGCTGCTCACCGGCATCGGCTGGGTCGACTCGCTGCGCGACTGCCTGCGCGCCGTGTGGGAGAAGCCCGACGAGGACATCAACTTCTTTCTCGGCAAGCTCCGGGACGGCGCGCTGCTGCTCGGGGTCGGCGGCGTCGCCGTGCTCTCCCTCGCCTGCTCGACCTTCGCGTCCGCCGCGGTGGGCAAGGTGGCCGAGGTGATCGGCCTGCCGGAGGGCGGGGTCGGCAGCATCCTGCTCTCGGCCGCCGGTTTCGTCATCGCCGTCCTCGCGGACTTCCTGCTGCTGGCCTACATACTGACCAGGCTCGCCGGCGTCCATCCGCCCAGGCGCTCCGTCGTGGTCGCCGGACTCCTCGGCGCGATCGGCTTCGAAGTGCTCAAGCTGCTGCTCAGCGGCTATCTCCAGGGCGTCGCCGCCCGCAGCATGTACGGCGCCTTCGGCACCCCGATCGCGCTGCTGCTGTGGATCAACTTCACCGCGAAGCTGCTGGTGTACTGCGCTTCCTGGACGGCCACCGAGGCGGAGAAGCACACGGTGGGCGAGGAACTCAAGGTGCCGGAGGGGCCGGACGGGCCCCCGGGGCAGGAACGGCCGGACGGGCCGGAGGGCCGGGGCGGCCCGGAACACCCCCGGGCGACCTGACCCCGCCCGCCCCCGCGCCGGCCCGGCTGCCCGCTCCCGTCCGGCTGCCCGCCCCCGCGCCGGCCCGGCTGCCCGCTCCCGTCCGGCTGCCCGCTCCCGCCCGGCCCGGCTGCTCGCTCCCGCCCGGCCCAGCTGCTCGCTCCCGCCCGGCCCAGCTGCTCGCTCCCGCCCGGCCCACCCACGTCACCCGGCCCGGCGCCCGTTCACTTACGGGACCGGCGCCCCCGCGTCCGCTCCGGCAGCGGCCGGCGGCGGTGCACGACGAACGCCACCGCGCCCAGCAGCGCCAGGGTCCCGCCGGCGATGCCCACCGCGGTCCAGGCGCCGCCCGTCCCGTCGGAGGTGTTCAGAGCGGCCTGGGTGTTGTCGTTCGCGCCCTTCTTGTCCTTGGGGCCCACGGCGCCCGTGCCGTCGTCCTCGCTGCGGGGGCCGACGAGCCGGCCGACCGGCTCCACCTTGTCGGCCGCCGCGAAGCCCCAGTCGAGCAGCTTGGCGGCCTCCCGGTAGCCCTCGTTGTGCTCGCGCTTCTCCGGGTGCATGACCGTGACGAGCAGCTTGCGGTCACCGCGCTGGGCAACACCCGTGAAGGTGGATCCGGCGTTGGTGGTGGAGCCGTTCTTCACCCCCGCGATCCCCGGGTACGGCTTCATGTCGAAGTCGCCGCTGAGCAGCCGGTTGGTGTTCTGGATGCCGAACGAGGCCCGCTTGCCGTTCTTGCCCTTGTCACCGGGGAACTGCGCGCTGGCCGTCGAGCAGTACTCGCGGAAATCGGCGTTCTGCAGGCCCGCCCGGGCGAACAGGCTCAGGTCGTACGCGCTGGAGACCTGGCCCGGCGCGTCATAGCCGTCCGGCGTCACCACATGCGTGTCGGTGGCGTTCAGCTCCTTCGCCCGCTGCTGCATCTGCGTGACGGTGGCCTTCGTCCCGCCGTTCATCGCCGACAGCGTGTGCACCGCGTCGTTGCCGGACCGCAGGAAGACCCCCAGCCACAGGTCGTGGACCGTGTAGCTCAGGTTCTCCTTTATCCCCACCAGGCTGCTGCCGATGCCCATGCCCGCCAGGTCCGCCGGCTTGACCGTGTGCTTCTGGTCCTTCGGGAACTTCGGGAGCACGGTGTCGGCGAACAGCATCTTCAGCGTGCTGGCCGGCGCGAGCCGCCAGTGCGGGTTCTTGGCGGCCAGCACCTTGCCGGTCTCCGCGTCGGAGACGATCCAGGAACGGGCCGTCAGCGTGTCCGGCCCCGGCAGCTTGGGGGCACCGGGCTTCGGCGCCACCTGGACGCCGGCCGTCCCCATCCGGTCCCCGCCGATCTTCGACATCTTCGCCGGCGGAGCGGGAGCCTTCGGGTCGGCGTACGCGGTGCCGGCCAGCAGTGGCGAGGCCACCAGTCCGGAGACGGCCAGCGCGGCGGCGGTACGCAGGGGGAAGCCGTGACGCGCCGCGCGCCCCGCGCCGCCGGACGCGGCGGCCGATGAGGGCAGGGCGGTGGGAGCGGTGGAAGCCGTGGAGGCACTAAAGGTCGTCGGCACGTCGGTGAACGTACCCGGCTTTACCCGCGACGCCGACAGCACCCCACGGAAGAGTGCCCCTGCCGACCGCCGGATGGAGCCGCTGCCCATACTGGGATCTATGAAGCTCACTCGCCCCGTGTCCTGGTTCCTGCTCGCCTTCGGGGTGTGGAGCTGGTTCATCTGGATCACTTTCGTCAAAAACCTCTGGCAGGACGGGAGCGGTCTCGCCTTCGACGACGCGGGTGACCCGACCGCCTACTTCTGGGTCCATCTGCTGCTCGCGGTGGTGTCCTTTCTCTTGGGGACGGTGATTGGCGTGATCGGGTTCCGCGGTGTCCGTGCGCTGCGCCGCGAGACCCCCGACCACGCCGCTGACCAGCCCGTCCCCCCTTCCCCGCCCGCCTCCTGAGCCACCGGAACGGGAGCCGCCGTGCTCTTCGCGCTGATCGTGGTCCCGGTGCTCGGACTGTTCCTCGGCGTGCACCGCTATCTGTGGTGCCGGCTGGTCCGTGACACCACGAAACCGGGCGGCCGGCTCCGCCGTGCGGGCACCGCCGCCGCCTTCGTCCTCCCGCTGACCGCCCTCGCCGCCCTGCTGTCCGGCCGGGCCGGCGCCCCCTTCCCCGTCCAGCAGGCACTGGCCTGGCCCGGCTACCTGTGGCTGGCCATGGTGCTCTATCTCACACTGGCGCTGCTGGCCGGAGAGGTGGTCCGTGCGCTGGGACTCCGGGCCCTCCGCCACCACGAGCCCACGGAACCCGACCCCCCGGCCACCGCTCCCGCGCCCCCTTCCCCCACACCTCCTCCCTCACCCACACCGCCCACCTCTCCCACCCTCCTCCCGCCCGGCACATCCGCCCTGCCGCCGCCCCCGACCCCGCCCCGTCGGCTCTTCCTCGCCCGGGCGGTCGCCGCCGGCGCCTCCCTGGCCACCACGGCCGCCGTCGGATACGGCACCGCGACGACCCTGCGCGGCCCGGTGGTGAAGCGCGTGACGATCCCGCTGGCCAAACTGCCGCGCGCCGCCCACGGCTACCGCATCGCCGTCGTCAGCGACATCCACCTCGGCCCGATCCTCGGCCGCGCCCACACCCGGCGCGTCGTCGCCGCCGTCAACAGCACCACCCCCGACCTGGTGGCCATCGTCGGCGACCTGGTCGACGGCAGCGTCGCCGACCTCGGACCGGCCGCCGAGCCGCTGCGCGACCTGCGCTCCCGGCACGGCGCCTTCTTCGTCACCGGAAACCACGAGTACTACTCGGGCGCCGACCAATGGGTCGACCACGTACGCGAACTGGGTATCCATCCGCTGGAGAACGCCCGGACCGAACTCCCCGGCTTCGACCTCGCCGGCGTCAACGACATCACCGGCCAGACCGAACAGGCGGGCCCGGACTACGACCGTGCCCTCACTGGCCGGGACCCGGCCCGCGCCGTCGTCCTGATGGCCCATCAGCCGGTCACCATCCACGACACCGTCCACTTCGGGGTCGACCTCCAGCTCTCCGGCCACACCCACGGCGGCCAGATGTGGCCCTTCACCTACGTCGCCGCCGCCACCAACCCCACCGTCGCCGGCCTCCAGCGCTACGGCGACACGCAGCTCTACGTCACCCGCGGCGCCGGCGCCTGGGGACCACCGGTACGCCTGGGAGCCCCACCGGACATCACGGTCGTCGAACTCGCCTCGCTCCACGCGTGATCGCTACGGTGATCACCGAACGGATCGGTTGCGCCGCGAAGGTAACAACCGCTCTACAAACTGCGGCGCCATCCCGCGTTAATCCGGACAGATCATGACTTTCGATCTTGCAGCGGCAGGGGCCAACTCCCTAGTATTTATTGACTTCATATTGTCCTTGGCGTGACGGCTTTGCGGGGCGGTGCGAGCGGGACGAGCGGGGAACGGGGAGAGCGGTAATGAGCGAGCGGTTCAAGGTCGACCTCGACGAACTGGACGGCGTGGTACGCCAGCTCCGGCGCCTGCGGGCCGATATGGATGAACCCAGCCAGAAGGTGAAATACAGCACCACCATCCCGAAGTCGGCATTCGGCGTCGATTTCCTGGAGGCGGGGAAACTCGCCAAGGCCCATGACGGCATGCAGGAGTACATGTCGCAGGTCATCAATGCGCTCCAGGACCTCATCCACCAGTTCGGCGAGAAGACGGAAGCCAGCCGGGGTGCGTACGAGGACCAGGAGCACGAGACCAAGACGTCGATGAACGGCTGAGCGGCCGCGGGATGCACGGAAGAGAGACGGAGCCGCAGATGAAGGGGGGCCTGCATGGTTGACGCCAAGCAGGAGTACGACAACGCCAAGGCGATGGAGCAGCAGCGCAAGAACCACGAGCGGGACGAGCGGCTGAAGTCGTTCAAGGGGCAGCATCTGACCCCCCGTTCACCCTCCGACTTCCATCACCACGGCATCAACGCACTCCGCGCAATGATCGCCAACGCCAACCCCGAGGCGATCGAGACCTCCGGCCAGCACTGGCGCGCCTCCGCCGACCGCCTCGCCGGCGAGGACGGCCAGGGCGGCATCCGCAAGGGCTTCATGGACGCCGTCGAGCATGCCACGGCGCACTGGGAGGGCTCGGCGGCCCAGGCCTTCCGCCGGCAGGCCGGCAAGGTCCTGGAGAAGATCGACCGGACCTACCAGCACTCCCGCAACGTCGAGTCCACGCTCATCGGTTCGCGCGCCTCGGGACCGGAGGTCGGCGTCGCGCACAATCTGCGCCAGGCCAAGCAGACCATGTCCAAGATCCATGACCCGGGCATGGTCGACCGGGCCACGGACGAAAAGGGCGACGACAGCCAGTTCAAGCAGGACATGCAGAACCCGAAGATGGACACCCGCATGGCACTGGAGCTCAACCGGGACAACCTGTCCCTGAGCAAGGAGCGCCAGGTCGAGGCGGTCATCGTGATGGATGAGCTGGCGGCGCATTACGAGGGGCAGGGCAAGCGGCTCAACGAGGGGGTCGAGCCGGGCGGCCCCGGGGACGACTGGCCGAAGCCCGCGTCCTCGTCCCCGCCGCCGCCTCCGGTGCGGATGCCCGTGATCGGCGGCAGCCACCCGAAGACGTCGTCGTCGGACTCGGGCACGCACAACGGTGCGGGGGGCCACGCCGTCCCGAAGGGCTTCGACAGCCCCCACCACCTGGTGCGGCCCGAAGTGCCGGTGACGACCGGGCTGGACAGCGTGCAGGGCGGCACCCTCGCTCCGCCGTCGGCCGGCGGCGGTATCAGTGGTGGCACGGCGGGTGCGGGGCACGGCATGCCCGGCGGCTCGGGCGGCGGATTCTCCGGTGGTGGGCTGGCGTCCGGGGCGATCGGCGCGGCAGGAGCCATCGGAGCCGGCGGTATGCGCGGTGGCGGTATGCCGGGCGCCGGCCTCGGTGCGGGCAAGGCCGGTGCGGCCGGGCGCGGCGGTCCGCAGGCGCGTACCCGTGGCGGCCTGGTCGGCAAGCCGGGCGGCCCGGCGGGCGGCGCCAAGCAGGGCGGCTCGGGGCTGCACCGCAGCCGCGGCGGCAACCAGGCGGGCACGGGTGCCGCCGGAGCCAAGGGCAAGGACAAGAAGGGCAAGGAGCGCACCACCGGGCAGCGTCCCGACTACCTCGTCGAGGACGAGGAGACCTGGACGCCCGAACGTCAGGTGGCCCCTCGCGTCATCGAGTAGGCCGACGTAACGTCGCATGCGGCCAATGAGGCATGGCCCCGCACCCCCCGGGTGTGCGGGGCCTTTTCTCAGGCGGAACAATGCCGCCCGGAGCACAGCAAGAAGGAGCGAGGATGAGGGTCACCCGAACACTGCGCGCGACGGCGGGTGCTGCGCTGACCGGAGCGCTGCTGCTGGCTGCGGGCGGTACCGCCTCCGCGGATCAAGTACGCAAGGATCTGTGGCCGTTGGAGGCGTTCGGGGCCCAGCAGCTCTGGAAGGACGCCACGGGCAAGGGCGTGACGGTGGCCGTGCTCGACAGCGGCTTCCGGGAGACGCACCAGGACCTCAAGGGCCAGTTCCTTCCCGGCCCGGACTTCGGAAAGGCCACGGAGGCCGAGGGCGCCAAGCACCTTTCCGCCCATGAGGACATCCGGGACCACGGCACCGCCATGGCCGGAATCATCGCGGGGCACGGACACGGCCCGAACGGTTCCCAAGGCGTCAAGGGGTTGGCACCGGACGCGAAGATTCTGCCCGTCCCGGAGTACAAGAACAGCGGCCAGGCCACCCGATGGGCCGCGGACCACGGTGCGGACGTCATCAACATGTCCTATGGAGGGGACATGGAGGGTGACATGTGCGAGTCCATCCAGTACGCCCTGAAGAGGGGCGCCGTGGTCGTGGCCGCCGTGGGCAACGATGGCTGGTCCCAGAAGAGCTATCCGGTGGGCTGCAAGGGTGCGATCGGCGTCGGGTCGGTCGACGAGTACGGCGAGGCCTCCGACGACAACAACTACAACTCGGACATGGATCTGCTCGCGCCCGGAGTGAAGGTTCCCGTGGCGATGGGCAAGAGCGACTCCGACTACCGCACGTCCGCAGACGGCAGCTCGGCCGCCTCCGCGTATGTCTCCGCCGCCGCGGCCCTCCTCAAGCAGAAGTTCCCCGACCTCACTCCCGGCCAGATCGCCAACCGTCTCGTGAAGACCGCCGGACTGGCGCAGGCCGAGAAGGACAAGCACCTCAAGCTCCCGGACGCCCACTACGGCTACGGCTTCATCCAGCCCGGCCCGGCCCTCCGGCGCACCATCCAGGCCGGCCCGGCGCAGGGCCCGCTGCCGATGCCGGACGCCAAGGCGTCGTCCCAGAACGCCGCCGACAAGGGCTTCGACCCCAACCCGCCCATGGGCGGCAAGCAAGCGATCATGCTCTACGGCGGCATCGCCCTCGGCGTCCTCCTCGTCGCCGGCGTCATCATCGCCATCGTGGTCTCCGTCCGCCGCCGCAAGAACAGCAGCCATCAGGCCTGGGGCTGAGCCGCACGGCATACCCGGGCGGCGGGCGTTTGTCGCGGGAAAAAATCAGGCGACGCCACCCCCGCCGTCCGGCTAGTTTCCCAGGTCATGGACCCCGTAGGTGAAAAAGCAATACGTGCCTCCTTCGTGAATTGCTCGAAGGGCGAGGCGAGCAGGATGCATCTGCCGTTGGGGCTGGCCGGGCTCCCCTGGGATGACCTGGATTTTCTGGGGTGGCGTGATCCGGGGGCGCCGGACCGGAGTTATCTGGTCGCGCCGCGGGGGGACGGGCTCGTCGGGGTGACCCTGCGGGTGCCGCAGGGGGTGCGGCGGAGCTTCACCAAGACGGCGGTGTGTTCGGTCTGTGTGACCGGGCACCCGGGATCTGGTGTCAGCCTGCTTGCCGCGCGCCGGGCCGGCGCCCTGGGGAGGCAGGGGAACACCGTCGGTACGTATCTGTGCGCCGACCTTGCCTGTTCCCTCTACGTCCGGGGGCGCAAGCGCTCACAGCTCGCCGGGCGCCACGAGGAGACGCTCCCGCTGGAGGACCGGATCGCCCGCACCGTGCGCAACCTGGACGCCTTTCTGGACAAGGTGCTGGAGGGCGAGGGCAAGTAGGAGCGGAACGGAATGGGGGAGGGCAGGTAGCCTTCCCCTTCCCCTTCCCCTTCCCCTTCCCCTTCCCCTTCCCCTTCCCCTTCCCCTTCCCCTGCCGCGGTGTCAGGGGTGTTGAAAGACGACCTCGGGGTTGGCGGCGGACGGGCCGTCCAGCAGGGGACGGTGCAGTCCGCGCAACTGCTGGTCGAAGAAGGCGCTGACATAGTCCCGGGTGATCTCGCCGGAGCGCTTGCCGGAGATCGGGGCCGTGGGGTCGGTGACGCCGATCTGTGCGGCCAGTACCGGCAGGTCGATGAAGGTGAAGTGGCCGGCATCGCGCACTGTGAGCCAGCGCTTCCAGCCGTCCAGCTTCTTCCAGCCACGCAGGTGAGGTCCGCGCTGTGATGCCTCTCCGGCGCCCACCATCACTGACGACACCTTTCGTGCGCCCACGACCACTGACGACACCCTTCTGCGCCGGCGCTCCCCATATCCCCTTCACAGCCCGTGCCGCGCGAGGAACTCCTGAATCATGCTCTGCCACTCCTGCGGGTGCTCGACCATGGGCAGATGTCCCGTGGCGATCTTGGCGTACGCGGCGCCGGGGATGTGGTCCGCCAGGTACCGGGAGTGGGAGGGGTGCACCAGCGGGTCCAGGGTGGTGGCGATGACCAGGGTCGGGACCGTGATGCCGGGCAGGTCGGCCGTGGTGTCCAAGGTGCGGACGAGCGCGGCCTGTTCGGCCGAGCCGCTGGGCGGGAGGGACGGGTCCGGGTCCAGTACGGCGGCCAGTTCGGCGGGCAGCAGGGCGTTGAAGCGCTCGGGGGCGAGGCTGCTGAGGGCCCGGGCCTGGGCGAAACCCACATGGTCCGCCCGCTCCAGGAGGTGCAGAAACAGGTCCATCCACACCGTCGTACGGGCGTCCGCGCGGGCGAGTCCCGCGGTCAGCACGAGGCCGCGGACCCGCTCGGGGTGCCGCGCGGCGGCGCGTACGGCGACGGCCGTGCCCATCGAGTAGCCGATCACGGTGAAGGTCTCCAGACCGGCCCCGGTGGCCGCGGCCACCACGGCGTCGGCCAGTGCGTCCAGTTCCAGCGGGCCGGTGGCACGCGGGGAGTCACCGGACCCCGGGTAGTCGGGCGCCACCACGTGATGGCCGGAGGCCGACAGCGCGGGGATGAGGCCGCCGTAGTTGCCCTTGACGCTCCCGGTCGCGCCGTGTGCCAGCAGGATGCCGGGGCCGGTGGGGTCGCCCGCGACCGCGGTGGAGAGGGGCGGAAAGGGGACGGGAG
Source organism: Streptomyces sp. NBC_01454 (assembly GCF_036227565.1). NCBI lineage: Bacteria > Bacillati > Actinomycetota > Actinomycetes > Kitasatosporales > Streptomycetaceae > Streptomyces > Streptomyces sp. NBC_01454. The sequence continues at coordinate 3,109,702 of NZ_CP109460.1, read as the reverse complement.
CCGGGGGAGGTCCGGCGGGAATCTGCGTCATGGGAGAGAGGTTGCACCTTGACGCCGGTGTGAAGGTCAAGTCGACGGCCGACGAAAGCCTGCCACGGTGCGATCGGCAACGTCCGGAAAGCGTACGTATCGGCATGTCATGCATCGGCGCAACGTGTAGCAACACGTGGCAACACGACACGAATCAATGAGAATCGACCGGGAGGGGGACCGCATGCGAATCGGCGAGCTCGCGCGGCATACGGGAGTCAGTACGCGAGCCCTGCGCTACTACGAGCAGCGGGGGCTGCTCCGCGCTCAGCGGGACGCCAACGGCTACCGGCGCTACGACGACGAGGAAGCGGTGGAGATCGTCGGCCGGATTCGGGAGCTTCTCGCCACGGGGCTCAATACGGACGACATCCGCACCTTGTTGCCCTGCGCCCAGGGTGGGCCCGGCCTGACGCCCTGCGCGCTCTCCTGCGGCATCGTCGAACGGCAGATGATCCAACTCGACGCGGAGATAGCCGACTTGTCCCGACGGCGCGCCGCGCTCGGGGCGTATGCGCAGGTCATGCGGGAGCGCCGGGCGGAGGACGAGGCACTGGCGACCAGGGCGCTGCGGTCGGCCTGACGGCGGTGGGCGAAACCCCCGGGCGGAGGGCCGGATGCTACCGGCCGGTTCCGCTTGCCACCATCCACCCGCCGGACAGATCCTCGTGTCGGCATGGCTCGGGAAGTGGCGCAGAAGCAGGGGGACATGTGCTCAGGGTGCATTTCACGGCGCAGGATCTGGCACGTACGCGTCTGGCCGACGGGGCCGACCCGCTGTGGGAGACGGTGCTGAGCCTGCACAGCCTGCGGCTGCGCCGGCACGAGCCGGCGCTGGCGGCCTGGCGGCAGCACGCCGTGCGGCACGGGCCGGGGCCGCTGCGAACGCTGTTCGAACTGGTCCCGACGTACGGGTACTTCCCCGACTTCCTCACGCCGTCCGCGTCCCAGTACGGGGTCGAGCCCGGTCTGGAGGCCGTGATGAGCACCCCGCGGCAGCGGCTGCGGACCGAGCTGACGCGGTTGTCGGGGCACCGGGCGCTGCCGGGGTGGGCCCGCGGCATCGGCGAGGGCGAGCCGGCCGCACTGCGCCGGCTCGCGGGCAGTCTGCGGACCTACCACCATCTCGCGGTGGCGCCGGCCTGGTCGCGGATCGCCCAACGGGTCGGCGCGGACCGGGAGGTGCGCCGGCACGCCCTGGTCCAGTCGGGGGCGGAGGCCATGCTGGGGACGTTCGGCCCGCTGATGCGGTGGCGGCCGCCGGTGCTGGAGGTGGACTACCCGGTGGAGCGGGAGCTGCATCTCCAGGGGCGGGGCCTGGTCTTCGTCCCCTCGTACTTCTCCTGTGACCACCCGCTGGCGCTGGTGGACGACGCGCTGCCGCCGGTGCTCGTGTACCCGGCGCGGGAGACGGCGGACGGGCAGGCCGAAGGGCCCCGCCCCCGGTGGTACGGAGGCGAGGCCCTTCGGGAGGTACCGGTGCTGTTCGGCGGCCGGGGCGGGGCCCGGAGCGCCGCCGGAATCAGAAGCGGCGGGTGATCAGCGCGCGCTTCACTTCCTGGATGGCCTTGGTGACCTCGATACCGCGCGGGCAGGCGTCCGTGCAGTTGAAGGTCGTCCGGCAGCGCCAGACGCCGTCCTTGTCGTTGAGGATCTCCAGGCGCTGCTCGCCGCCCTCGTCGCGCGAGTCGAAGATGAAGCGGTGCGCGTTGACGATCGCCGCCGGGCCGAAGTACTGGCCGTCGTTCCAGAACACCGGGCACGAGGACGTGCAGGCGGCGCACAGGATGCACTTGGTGGTGTCGTCGAAGCGCTCACGGTCCTCGGCGGACTGCCGGCGCTCACGGGTCGGCTCGTTGCCGGTCGTGATCAGGAAGGGCATCACATCGCGGTAGGCCTGGAAGAAGGGCTCCATGTCGACGACAAGGTCCTTCATCACGGTCAGGCCCTTGATGGCCTCGACCGTGATCGGCTTCTCCGGGTTGATGTCCTTGATCAGCGTCTTGCAGGCGAGACGGTTGCGGCCGTTGATGCGCATGGCGTCCGAGCCGCAGATGCCGTGGGCGCAGGAACGACGGAAGGTCAGCGTCCCGTCCTGCTCCCACTTGATCTTGTGGAGGGCGTCCAGGACGCGCTCCTTCGGGTCGATCTCCAGCTGGAAGTCCTCCCAGCCGGCGTCCTCCGAGACCTCCGGGTTGAACCGGCGGATCCGGAAGGTGACCGTGATCAGATGCGCGGCACCGTCCTCGGCCGCGTCCAGCGCGGCGGAGTGCTTGTCGAGAGTCGGGGTGCTCATCAGTACTTACGCTCCATCGGCTGGTAGCGGGTCTGCACGACCGGCTTGTAGTCGAGGCGGATCGACTCGGTGCCGTCTGCGCCCACCTCGCGGTACGCCATGGTGTGCCGCATGAAGTTGACGTCGTCGCGGTTGGGGAAGTCCTCGCGGTAGTGACCGCCGCGGGACTCCTTGCGGGCCAGCGCGGAGACCGCCATGACCTCGGCCAGGTCGAGGAGGTTGCCCAGCTCGATGGCCTCCAGCAGGTCGGTGTTGAACCGCTTGCCCTTGTCCTGGACGGACACGTTCAGGTAGCGCTCGCGCAGCTCGCCGATCTTCTCGACCGCGGTCTTGATCGTCTGCTCGGTGCGGAACACCATCACGTTGGCGTCCATGGTCTCCTGGAGCTCCTTGCGGATCTCGGTGACCCGCTCGCTGCCCGTGGAGTTGCGCAGCCGCTCGACCTGGTCGATGACCTGCTGCGCCGGGTCCTCGGGCAGCTCGACGAAGTCGGCCGTGGCCGAGTACTCCGCCGCCGCGATGCCGGCCCGGCGCCCGAAGACGTTGATGTCCAGCAGCGAGTTGGTGCCCAGGCGGTTGGCGCCGTGCACGGAGACACAGGCCACCTCGCCGGCCGCGTACAGGCCCGGCACGACGGTGGTGTTGTCCCTCAGGACCTCACCCTCGACGTTGGTGGGGATGCCGCCCATGGCGTAGTGCGCGGTCGGCTGGATCGGGATCGGGTCCGTGTAGGGCTCGATGCCGAGGTAGGTCCGCGCGAACTCGGTGATGTCCGGGAGCTTGGCGTCCAGCTGCTCGGGCGGCAGGTGGGTCAGGTCCAGGTAGACGTGGTCGCCGTCGGGACCGCAGCCGCGGCCCTCGCGGATCTCCGTGTAGATGGAGCGCGACACCACATCGCGACTCGCGAGGTCCTTCATGACGGGCGCGTACTTCTCCATGAAGCGCTCGCCGTCCTTGTTGCGGAGGATGCCGCCCTCACCACGGGCGCCCTCCGTCAGCAGGATGCCCATGCGCCAGATGCCCGTCGGGTGGAACTGGAAGAACTCCATGTCCTCCAGCGGCAGCCCGCGGCGGTAGGCGGCGGCCTGGCCGTCACCGGTCAGGGTGTGCGCGTTGGAGGTCACCTTGAAGAACTTGCCGGTGCCGCCGGAAGCGAAGATGATCGACTTCGCCTGGAAGACGTGGATCTCGCCGGTGGCCAGCTCGTACGCGACGACGCCCGCGGACTTCTTGACGCCGTCGACGTCCTGGAGCAGCAGGTCGAGCACGTAGAACTCGTTGAAGAACTCCACGCCCTCCTTGACGCAGTTCTGATACAGCGTCTGGAGGATCATGTGGCCGGTGCGGTCCGAGGCGTAGCAGGACCGGCGGACCGGGGCCTCACCGTGGTTACGGGAGTGACCGCCGAAGCGGCGCTGGTCGATCGTGCCGTCCGGCGTGCGGTTGAACGGCAGGCCCATCTTCTCCAGGTCGAGGACCGAGTCGATGGCCTCCTTCGCGAGGATCTCGGCGGCGTCCTGGTCGACCAGGTAGTCGCCACCCTTGATCGTGTCGAAGGTGTGCCACTCCCAGTTGTCCTCCTCGACGTTCGCGAGGGCGGCGGCCATACCGCCCTGAGCGGCGCCGGTGTGGGACCGGGTCGGGTACAGCTTCGTCAGGACCGCGGTGCGGCTGCGCTTGGTCGACTCGATGGCCGCACGCATGCCCGCGCCGCCGGCGCCGACGATGACGGTGTCGTACTTGTGGATCTTCATGGTTCCAGTCAGCCCCGGCTTCAGGAGATGTTCGGGTCGAAGGTGAAGATCACCAGCGTGCCCAGAAGGACGGTGAACACCGTCGCGGTGTACAGCAGCATCTTCAGCCAGAATCGGGTGTTGTCCCGCTGCGCGTAGTCGTTGATGACCGTACGCAGGCCGTTGGCGCCGTGCAGCATGGCCAGCCACAGCATCAGCAGGTCCCAGACCTGCCAGAACGGCGAGGCCCAGCGGCCGGCGACGAACGCGAAACCGATCTTGGAGACGCCGCCGTCGAGGACCAGCTGGATCAGCAGGTGACCCAGGACCAGGACGACCAGCACGATGCCGGACAGCCGCATGAACAGCCAGGCCTGCATCTCGAAGTTGCCGCGGGAAGCGCTCCCGGTCTTCTTGGTGCGCTTGCGCGGCGGCTCGATGACCGGAGCGGGATTGTCCACGTCGTAGAGCGTGACGCCGTCGGACGCGCCCGCTGCGGTGGCCTCAGCGGAGGTGGTTTCAGCAGACATCTCGCGTCAGCTCCCGAACAGCGTGCGCAGGGTGTGCTGCAGCACGGGGTAGAAGGCACCGGCCATCAGCACGACCCAGACGCCGACAACGGTCCACAGCATCTGCTTCTGGTACTTCGGGCCCTTCGACCAGAAGTCCACCGCGATGACCCGCAGGCCGTTGAGTGCGTGGAAGAGGATGGCGGCCACCAGGCCGTACTCCATCACGTTGACGATCGGCGTCTTGTATGTCGCAACGACGTTGTCGTACGCCTCGGGGGAGACGCGTACGAGAGCGGTGTCGAGGACGTGTACGAACAGGAAGAAGAAGATGAGGACGCCGGTGACTCGATGAGCCACCCAGGACCACATGCCTTCCCGGCCGCGGTACAGCGTTCCAGCCGGCACGGAAAAACCCTCCGGGAGCGGGGATTGGGGCGCCAGCCGGCTTCTCTGTCGGTCGGGCCCGGCCGGGTACGGTCCTCCGGCCGCTCGTCATCGTATCGACGAGCTGTCGGTTCCTCGCGCGGGGGTCCTTAGGTGTGATCAAACAGGCACCCAACGGGCTATCACACCAGTGAGAACCGGGATGTTCCCGGACAGAGGTGATGATTCGCTACGGCGTGGCGCCCAGCAGCCGCCTCAGCCGGCCGCGGGCCAGCCGGCGCAGCTCGTCCGCGGTGACCGCCCGCTCCTCGTCCGCCTCGTTGCCCAGCCGGGTGCGGAGGGCGGACAGCACCTGGTCGAGCAGCTCGTCGTCCCGATAGCCGTCCAGGCAGATGACGAACACATGGCGAAAGCGGCGCTCGTATTCGGCGTGCGCGGCGCGCAGCGCGGTGTGGGCGGCGAGCGTGCCGGGGCCGCGGGCGCCGACGAGGGGCTGCGGGGAGAGCGACTCCTCGGCGAGCGCCTCACCCAGCTCGGCCGGGTTCAGGTCGTAGCAGGCCTCGTCCGAGGCGGCGAGCAGGGACTCCACGTCTGGGTACGGGCGGTGCGCGGCGACCCGCTCGGCCCAACGGCGGCTGCCGCAGCAGCGCAGGAGCACGGCGAGGTTGTCGTCCAGGGGCAGGCTGTTGAAGCGGGCGAGCCCGAGGCCCTCGGGACGGGGGCGCGGCAGCGCGGTGCCGCGGACCCACGACGATATGCCGCCCCAGGGGGTGTGCGGCGGGGGCAGCGTCGGCGGCCGGGCGGCCGGGGTGTCACCGGACAGCGTGGGCTCCTCGGACGGATGCGAATGGAGGGTTTCGACGGGTGCGGGGCGGGCTGCTGAAGGAAGCTGGGGAGAAGCGGACCGAAGCCGGGACGCGGACGAAGCGGCGGAGGGTGTGACGGTGGTGCGTGGGACACGACACCCCGGCGGTATCCGGCGGTTCCTGGAGAGCCCTGTGAAGGGGGTGACCACTGGAGACGCCACGCTAACGACGCTTGTCGACCACTGTCCGACGGATGCGCGAATTTCACCCGGATGAGAGAGCTTTCGCGCGTTCAGTGGACGACCGGCTCCGCACACCTGGCAATGCCTTCGCCCCGAAAAGTGAGGATTGCACGATGTCGAACCCGATGTGGCCGCCGCGCACCCCGCGGCCCTCGGCCTCCCGCCGCCCCAGGACGAGCATGCGCAGCGTCCCCGCCCGGTCCGCCCTGCCGGCCGCCGCGCTCACCGGTGCGCTGCTGCTCGCCGGCTGCTCCGGTGGCGGCGACGCCGAGCCGCCCGGCAGTACCAGCGCCAAGATGAACCCCTCCGCGGCGGCCACCCCGAGCTGGGCACCGGTGACCGGATCTCCGCAGGTCATCCCCGCCGTCCGCAGCTTCCGCCGGGCCGATGGACGCGGCTGGCGCCCGTCCCGCGGGGCTCGTGTCGTCGTGCCGGCCGGCGAGAAGAGCAATGTCGCCGACGAGGCCCAGCGGCTGGCCAAGGACCTCGGCGGGCTGCCCGTCGTCTACGGCGGTCAGACGGTGCGGCCGGGTGACATCGAGGTGAAGCTGAGCGGAAAGAACACGGCGAACCAGCCGGACAACGTGCCCGTCCGCAGCACCGCCGACGAGGCCTACACCCTCACCGCCAGCGGGACCCGGCTCACTCTCACGGCCCCCACCGACGCCGGAATCTTCTACGGCACCCGCACCGTCAAGCAGGCCGTACGCGCCGCCGGCGGACTCCCCGAGGGCACCATCGAGGACCGGCCCGACCGTCCGCAGCGCGGCATGTCGCTGGACAACGCCCGCAAGCCGTTCACCCAGGACTGGATCGACGCGCGGCTGCGGGAGATCGCCGACCTCAAGCTCAACCAGTTCCAGCTGCACTTCTCCGACGACCAGGGCTTCCGCATCCAGAGCGACACCCACCCCGAGGTCGTCTCCGCCGACCATCTGACCAAGGCCCAGGTCCGCCAGATCATCGCGCTGGCCCGGAGCCTGCACATCTCCGTCGTCCCGGAGCTGGACTCGCCCGGCCATCTGGGCGCGGTGCTGGACCACTATCCCGATCTGCTGCTGCGCAACGCCCAGGGCCGGGTGATCCCCGGCGCGATCGACATCTCCAACCCCAAGGCCGCCCCGCTGATCGACTCGCTGCTGAAGGAAATGAGCGAGCTGTTCACCAACCCCAAGGGCGCCCCGGCCTACTGGCACCTGGGCGGTGACGAGTACCAGGCGCTGATGTCGTCCTCCCCGTCCACCTCGTATCCGCAGCTGGCGCGGGCCGCCCGGCAGAAGTACGGCTCGGCCGGCACCGTCGAGGACCTGACGACCGGCTGGCTCAACGACCGGCAGAAGACCGTGGAGGCCAAGGGCAAGAACCGCATCGAGGCCTGGAACGACGGATTCTTCTCCAGCCCGGCGGCGTCCGCCGACAAGAACCGGATGGTCGACTACTGGACCGGCAAGGAGATCGGCAAGCGTGATCCCGCGTCGTTCCTGCGCGAGGGCCGCAACGTCATGAACTTCAACGACGAGTACCTCTACTACGTCCTCGGCGAGCCCAACCAGTTCACGTATCCGACCGGCCAGCGGATCTACCAGAGCTGGACCCCGATGGTCATCCGCGGCACCCAGCCGGTGGCGGTGCCCGCGAGCATGACCGGCCCGGACCGGATCCCCGGGGCGCGCTTCGCGATCTGGTGCGACCGGTCCCAGGCGCAGACGGCGCAGCAGGTGGCCGCCGGCATCCGGCTGCCGCTGGCGGCACTGGCGCAGAAGACCTGGGATCCGGGGACGCCCGCGCTGTCCTGGACGCAATTCCAGGCGCTGGCCAACCGGGTGTGAATCAGGTGAGAGAACTCAGCGCACGCAGCGCACGCAGCGCACGCAGCGCGAACGAGGACGGCCGAGGCCGCCAGCTCTGGCCCTTCTGTTGCCATACAGGGCATGTGAACAGGCGTTTTGTCGTACGAATGCAGGTTCTTGCTTTCCGCCTGGATCGGCCTTTATCCAGGTGTGTCTGACGGCTCCTGGCCGCTGTTGGTCACGCGTTGGCCACGTGCCAGCCGTCGGGCCGGCCTTTGCGGGCTGTCGCGCCAGAAGTGGATATCTCGCTGGTGCGACAGCCCGCATGGAGGCCCAGGAGTACGGAATGCAGGACGGGGCAGTGATAAGCGCCGTCAACGCCCCGGGGAGGTCGCGAGGCCAGAACAGGTCCGGACCGGGTAGTGACTGATGTCTGTTACGTGGACAGAGCGGCGTGATGGAGTGTCAACCGCAACCTCGGAGTGGGCGCGACCAAGCCCACATCGAGGACCACGGGGAAGTTTTTGGGGGGAACTCATGCGGATCAATGCATCCCGCATAGTGAAGGCTGCGGTGACGAGCGCTGTCGCCGCATCAGCGCTCGTCATTCCGACGGCAAATTCCGCGACGGCTGCAACGCCTTCGAGCCACGCGAGCGGGGTCGCTGTCAACAGCATCGACGCAACGTGCAAGCACCACAGTCGCAATTACGTCGTGCGGAACTACTACCGGGGACCTGCCCACTACACACTGCGCTGTGGCACCAAGACGTGGGGCTGGAAGCACATGAAGGCGGGCCACGGCTGGAACGCGACCATGGGCAAGTACATCAGCGCAGCCATCTGGTCCGGTGCTCCAAACGGGCGAGGCGGCTACTGCACCTACACCCGGTCATGCCCGAGTTACGAGAAATTCCGTACCATCATCGGCACTCCTGCCGGCAAGGCATGACGGCCCAAACGCCGACTGAGCAGGCTCTGGCCTGTTCTTACACCACCGGCGATGGGGAAGTCAGGTTCAACGTCACTGAACTTTCGGTCGATCATCGACCGGATCGAAGTGTGACCTTGACGTACTGGCTCACTGTGGAAAGGCAAGGGCTCAAGGAAGAGCATTGGGAATTCACTCTTCCTTGGGATGACAAGTCTTTTCTGGATGTGCTCACCTCGCCCTCCCCGGACCCCGAACGACTTCAGCAACTCGTGCATATTGTTCGTGTATTGCTGGAGGAATGGTGGGACACCAAGCGGCATAATCGAAAGTCGGCGAAGAGGGGACGCCAACGTCCCTGAGCCGCCGAAGTTCTATCGGCTCGGTCGCGGCACCTTCTCATTCATGGGAGGTCCTGCGACCGGGTCATCTCATTGTGGGGAGACGGCTCTGCCTGTTCGTCGCGTGGTGGACGCTTATACGTCACAGGACATGTCTCGACTGGCGGTTTCAGGGCTCGCAGGGTGATGGCCGGATCCCGCCGCCTCCGCCGCTCTGACCAGCTCTGCGAGGCTCAGGCGGTTGGTCACGCGTGGGTCGCGTTGGTCACCGACTCTGCGCAACGTCCCAGGTCAGAGCGCTAAAAGCGAAAGGACGGCCGGGGCCGCCACCCCCCACAGGAGAGGCCCCGGCCGTCGTTCGCGAAGGGCCGTGACGGCCCCCTACCCGGTACAGCGCCGAACGGCCCGAAAGCGTCACACGGGGTGTGGGCCACCGAACCGCCAGTGGTCTGGACGAGCCCCGGGGCAGCGCCGTAATCTGCCCATCCGTGCAGGTGAGCGTGGACTTCGTACGGCTTTCCGGCGGCGGTGGACAGGCCGTCCGCCCCGGGGGTTCGTGGCGCCTGCGGGCGTGCCCCGGGCGGGCGCTCCGGCCGCCGGGGGCTTACCGGCGTCCGGCACCATCCGGCGGACGGTGCCGCCCCTCCCGGGTTCGGCACCGGGCGGCCCACGCGTTACGGTCTGCGGGAACATCCCGGTTACCGGGGGTTCCCGGCCGGCGGCGGCAGCAGCCGGCAGTGCAGCCACGGTGCCCGGTGGTTGTGGCCGGGCGGAGCGACAGTGCAGCAAGGACCGGGCGGCGGACATTCCGCGTGCGACAGGATGGACCCGTGCGAGGGGACGACATTCAGCCGGACGACCGTCGGCTGACGGTGGCCGTGCAGGCGGCGCAGGCCGGCGACGAGGCGGCGTTCCGTACCGTCTACCGCGCCGTGCATCCCCGACTACTGGGATATGTGCGGACTTTGGTGAGCGAACCGGACGTTGAGGACGTCACCTCGGAAGCCTGGCTGCAGATCACCCGCGACCTCGCGCGCTTCAACGGCGACGCCGACCGCTTCCGCGGCTGGGCCGCCCGCATCGCCCGCAACCGTGCCCTGGACCACATCCGGATGCGCGGCCGCCGCCCGGCGACCGGCGGCGACGAGAGCGAACTCGCCGACACCCCCGCCGCGTCCGACACCGCGGGCGAGGCGATGGAAGCCCTCGGCACCGGCCGCACCATGCGGCTGATAGCCCGGCTGCCGCAGGACCAGGCCGAGGCCGTGGTGCTGCGGGTGGTGGTCGGACTCGACGCCAAGAGCGCCGCGCAGGTGCTCGGCAAACGGCCCGGCGCGGTGCGCACCGCCGCACACCGCGGGCTGCGACGGCTCGCCGAACTGATCGGCGAAGCATCCGGCGGCAGCCGGGACACACCGCAGGACAGCATGTGGGACGAGCGTCCCGACGGCGGCGAAGAAGGCGCCGAGCACGACGGAAGTGCCCCCACCGGCCGGGCCGCACGGCGGCCGCGGGGAGGGGGCGGGACGGTGAGTGAGGTGCCCGTACAGGGGCGAAGACGCCGCGACGGCGTGGCGGAATCGTACGTACCAGGTGTGACGGAAACGGCCGCACGAACGCAGAAGGACATGTGATGGCCGACGACCGCTACAACTGGCTCGACAAGGACGCCGCGGAGCGATTGCTGCGTGGTGAACGGGTCGGTGCCCGGCACGGCGACGGCGCACGCGAACTCGAACAGCTCCTCCAGGCCGCCGCCGCGGTCGGCGCCAAGGCGCCGGAAACGGTCGAGCTGCCCGGGGAGGAGGCCGCCGTCGCCGCGTTCCGCCGGACCGCCGGCGCCGCCGCCGGAGCCCACACCCGCAGCCACGGCAGCGGCGAGGCGTTCCCGGCCGGGCGCGGCACCGCCGTCGCCGAACGCACCCGGCTCGGACGCCCCGTGCGGCGCGGCTTCGCGGTCGCCCTCGCCGCCTGCGCCATCGGCGGCGTCGCCGTCGCGGCCGGCACCGGCGTGCTGCCCACCCCCTTCCGCGGGGGCGAGCCCCAGCCCGCCTCCAGCGTCTCGGCCGCCGAATCGCCCGGCCCGCTCGACACCCCCGAGCCCGGCGCCCAGACCGACGGCACCACGGAAAGCACCCCCGACCCCACCCCGCACGGGAAAACGGGCGGCCCCGGTGACACCTCCGCGCCCAGCAGCCCCGGCGACACCACGCCCCCCAGCAGCACCCCCGGCCCCGGACACCAGGGCAACGGCGGCACCGGCGCGAACCCCGGGAAGGGTGACAAGAAGAACCTCCTGCTCTCGCTGTGCCAGAGCTACGCGTCCGGCAAGCGGGGCGGCATGGACCGCGACGCGCTGCGCCGCCTCGAACAGAAGGCCGGCGGGGCGGACCAGGTGCTCGCCTTCTGCCGCGCCTACCTGGCCCGCTACCAGCACCCCGGCAGTTCCGGCGGCGGCAGCGGCCTCGGCACCACCACCGGCGGCACCGGCTCGACCAGCGGCGTCACCGGCGGCGAGGACGACGAAGGTCACCCCTCCCAGTCGCCCGGTGCCACCCCGAGCCCCGGCACGTCCACCCCCGCCCCCTCGCCGACCGCCACGGATCCCGTGAACGCGGCAACCGGCGCGGCCCCCGCCACGTAGGTGTGACGTTTTTCGAACCGGTGACGCAGTAGTGAGTGAAGCCGACTGGTCATCGGCTGCGCGAGGAGCCGGGGTTCCCCCCGTACCCACGGCTCAGCGCATCTGGCGCGGGCGGGGCACGTTCCCCCGGCCCTGCCCGCGCCCTTCTCTTGCGCCCGAGCCGGCGCCCTTCCTTTGCGCCCGAGCCGGCGCCCTTCCTTTGCGCCCGAGCCGGCGCCCTTCCTTTGCGCCTGAGCCGGCGCCCCTCCCTTTGCGCCTAATCCGGCGCCGCTTTCGCGGATGTGGTCCCCGTGGTGGGGGTTGCTCAATTTCGCTTCGGTCACTGAGTTCGAGGGCTGGGCCCGTGGCGTTGCGTGCGGGTGGTGGGCTAGGGGGAGATCACGACCTTGGTGCCTTTCCTTGTGGCCTCGAACAGGGCGGCGACTTTTCTCTTGTCCCGGACGTTGACGCAGCCGTGTGAGGCGCCGCGGTAGCCGCGGGCGGCGAAGTCCGCGGAGTAGTGGACGGCCTGGCCGCCGCTGAAGAACATCGCGTACGGCATGGCCGTGTGGTAGAGCGTCGAGACATGGTGGCGGCTCTTGAACGTGAGGGCGAACGTGCCCTCGCGGGTGGGCGTGTACTGCGAGCCGAAGCGGACATCCATCGCCGAGACGATCCGGCCGTCGACCACCCACGCGAGGGTGTCGCTCCGCTTGCTGATGCAGATCACCCGGCCCCTCATACAGCGTGGGTCCAGGGCGCCGACCGGCCGGGCGGTGGGCGGATAGAGCTCCGCATGCGTGGGCCGGCGGGTCTGCGAGCGCAGGGCGAGCCAGGCCGCGGGCTGCACGGCACCCGTACGGGGCAGGCCCTGCCGCCGCTGGAAACCACGCACCGCGGACGCGGTGACCACGGCGTAGGAACCCGTCGGGGCGCGGCCGAAGAGACCCAGCTGGGCGAGTCGCGCCTGGAGTTCGCGGACCCGCGCGCCGTGTGAGCCGGGTGCCGGCAGCGGCCCGGCGGCCCGCGGCGCACGATGCGGGGCGCGAGGGGGCTTGTACGGGGCGCGCGACGGGGTGGAGTGCGGAGCGGGGGGACCGTGCCGGCCGAGCGGCGGGGGAGCGGGCGTGGTGGGGGCGTAACGGGCGAGCTTGCCGTCCGGCGCTCCGGTGACCGTCACCGGGCGGCAGCCCACCGCGAGCGCCGCCACCACCAGCATCGCCGCCATCGCGGGCGCCGTACGTCTTCCCCTGCTGCGCTGCATGCGCACCCCCGGATCTCGGTGGGCCGACCGGCCACCGGTGACTCTGCCCAGTGCTGCGGCGCGGCGAACCTGCGGGCATGCTGTGGACAAAGACCACCACACCGGATATCGGTCACCCAGTGGGAGGCATGCACCCATGGCGCACGAGTCGGGCACTGTCCGGTACAGCGAGAGCGGTCTGCCCATCGAGCCGGTGTACGGGCCGCAGGCACGGGACGGCTGGGATCCGGAGCGCCGGCTCGGCGAGCCCGGCGGCTACCCCTTCACCCGCGGCGTCTATCCGTCGATGTACACCGGACGGCCCTGGACGATGCGCCAGTACGCCGGCTTCGGCACCGCGCGCGAATCCAACGCCCGCTACCGGCAGCTGATCGCGCACGGCACCACGGGCCTGTCGGTCGCCTTCGACCTCCCCACGCAGATGGGGCACGACTCCGACACCCCGATCGCCTCGGGCGAGGTCGGCAAGGTCGGGGTGGCCATCGACTCCGTCGAGGACATGCGGGTGCTGTTCGGCGGCATCCCGCTGGACAAGGTGTCGACCTCGATGACGATCAACGCGCCCGCCGCGCTGCTGCTGCTCCTCTACCAACTGGTGGGGGAGGAGGAAGGGGTGCGGGCCGACCGGCTGAACGGGACCATCCAGAACGACGTGCTCAAGGAGTACATCGCCCGGGGCACCTACATCTTCCCGCCGGAGCCCTCCCTGCGGCTGACCGCGGACATCTTCCAGTACTGCCGTGCCGAGATCCCCCGGTGGAACACCATCTCCATCTCCGGCTACCACATGGCCGAGGCCGGCGCCTCGCCCGCGCAGGAGATCGCCTTCACGCTCGCCAACGGCATCGCCTATGTACGCACCGCCGTGGCCGCCGGCATGGAGATCGACGACTTCGCGCCCCGGCTGTCGTTCTTCTTCGTCTCCCGCACGACGCTGCTCGAAGAGGTCGCCAAGTTCCGTGCCGCGCGCAGGATCTGGGCCCGGGTGATGCGGGAGGAGTTCGGCGCGCGCAACCCCAAGTCGATGATGCTGCGGTTCCACACCCAGACCGCGGGCGTGCAGCTCACCGCCCAGCAGCCGGAGGTGAACCTCGCCCGGGTCACCGTCCAGGGGCTCGCCGCCGTCCTCGGCGGCACCCAGTCACTGCACACCAACTCCTTCGACGAGGCCATCGCGCTGCCCACGGACAAGGCGGCCCGGCTCGCCCTGCGCACCCAGCAGGTGCTGGCGTACGAGACCGATGTGACCGCCACCGTCGACCCGTTCGCCGGCTCCTACGCCGTCGAGTCGATGACCGACGACGTGGAGGACGAGGCCGTTGCGCTCATGCGGCGGGTGGAGGACTTGGGCGGGGCGGTGGCCGCCATCGAATGCGGCTTCCAGAAGGAAGAGATCGAGCGCAACGCCTACCGCCTCGCCCAGGAGACCGACGCCGGCGACCGCATCGTCGTCGGCGTCAACCGCTTCCAGCTGGACGAGGAGGAACCCTACGAACCCCTGCGGGTCGACCCCGAGATCGAGGCCCGCCAGGTCGAACGGCTCTCCCTGCTCCGCGACCGCCGCGCCACCCGCACGGTCACCACCGCCCTCGACACCCTGCGCAAGACCGCCGAAGGCACGGACAACGTCCTCCCCCCGATGCGCGAGGCACTACGGGCACGCGCGACGGTGGGTGAGGTGTGCGAGGCGCTGCGGGAGGTGTGGGGGACGTATATGCCGACGGATGCGTTCTGAGGGGGAGGCAGGCAAGTGACCCCGGGCCGCGGCCGCTTCCGGACTGCGGCGCTCGTCGTACGCCGGAGCGCGGGCGTCCGCCGGGGCGGCAGCTTGTGAACCCCGGCGGCGGCTGCGTCAGACTGTGGGTATGTCGTCACCCCGCCGTGTGTGCCCCGTCTGTACTCGAGAGATCGCCGTTGTCGGCGGACGTTTCGCCCGTCATGACCCGCCGGGGCGGCGGACGGTGCTGGAGCTGATCTCCTGCCCGGGCTCGCGCCGGATCGCGCCGATGATGGCGCCGGCGGAGAAGCTCTTCGACCCGGAGGAGCCGCCGATGCCGGGCCAGCAGCCGCTGTTCTGAGGCGGGCCCGGGAGGGGGGCAACTACGGGGCGAGGACGTCCAGTTCGGCCAGGGCGCCGGCGGTGATCTCACGGGTGAGGGACTCGGCCCGGGCCGAGTCGCCGATGCGTACCGCCTCCGCGACCTGTACGTGCAGGGTGACCGCGGCCGGGTCGGGGTCGGTGAACATCACATGGTGCTGGGTGCGGCCGGTCAGGACGGCGGCGACCACCTCGCCGAGGCGCGCGAACATCTCGTTGCCGGAGGCGGTCAGCACGATCCGGTGGAAGGCCACGTCGTGGACCAGATAGCCGTCGAGCTGCTGGCCGCGGGAGGTGGCGACCATCCCCATGGCGTGCTCGGTGAGTTCGGCACACTGCGCGGGGGTGGCGTGCCGGGCGGCCAGGCCCGCGGCGACCGGTTCGACGGCCGAGCGCAGCACGGTCAGTGAGCGCAGCTGACGGGGGCGGTCCCGGCCGGCCAGCCGCCAGCCGATCACCCGCGGGTCGTAGACGTTCCACTCCTCGGTGGGCCGGACGGTCACGCCCACCCGGCGCCGGGAGGCGACCAGCTGCATGGATTCCAGTACCCGGACCGCCTCGCGGATGACCGTGCGGGAGACGTCGAAGCGCTGCTCCAGCTCGTCCGTGCGCAAGACCGTGCCCGGAGGGTAGTCGCCCGCGGTGATCGCGGGTCCGAGGGACTCCAGTACACGGGCGTGCAGTCCCTTCCCCTCGTTTTCCATGGGCCAAGCCTACGTTCCCGCACCCCGGCCAATTAAGTATGACGTTTGCATCACAGGCTCTTGAATACGTCGTACCTAATGGGTTTCAGTGGGGTCCGCAGCGGGTCGATGAGGACAGCGAGGTACCACGGGATGAGCAGCCCGACGTGATCGTCGTGATGGGTGTGGCCGGCACCGGCAAGACCACGATCGGCCCGCTGGTGGCCGCCGCACTGGGCGTCCCCTACGCCGAGGGTGACGACTTCCATCCGCCGGCGAACATCGCCAAGATGTCGGCCGGCATCCCGCTGGACGATCACGACCGCGGCCCCTGGCTGGACGCCATCGGCGCCTGGGCGCACGGGCGGGCCGGGCAGGGCGGGGTGGTCAGCAGCTCCGCGCTCAAGCGCGGCTACCGCGACCGGCTGCGCGCCGCCGCCCCCGGCCTCGTCTTTCTGCACCTCACCGGGGACCGTGCGCTGATCGGGGCGCGGATGGCCGAGCGCACCGGCCACTTCATGCCGGCCGCGCTGCTGGACTCCCAGTTCGCCACGCTCGAACCGCTCGGGCGCGACGAGGCGGGCGTCGCCGTGGACGTGACCGGCACCCCGCGGCAGATCGCCGGACGGGCCGTCAGCGCGCTGCGCGCGAGGACCGCACCGGCCGGATAACCCCCCACACCCGCACCACCCCTCACACCCGCACCACCCCCCACCGCAGCACCCTCTCCCTGCTTCCCCCTCCGTCCAACCAAGGGAATCGCCGTGACACATCTCAGCGTGGAGATGCTCGCAGCGGATGCGACCGAGCCGATCACCTCGGCCGGTCACGCGCAGCTGGGCATCGCCGTCCTGGCCGGCATAGCCGTCATCGTCCTGCTCATCACCAAGTGCAAACTGCATGCCTTCCTGTCGTTGATCGTCGGCTCGCTGGTGCTCGGCGCGGTGGCCGGTGCGCCGCTCGACAAGGCCATCACCAGCTTCACCACGGGGCTTGGCACGACGGTCGCGGGCACCGGAGTGCTGATCGCGCTGGGTGCCGTACTCGGGCGGCTGCTCGCCGACTCCGGCGGCGCGGACCAGATCGTCGACACGATCCTGGCGAAGGCGGGCCGGGGGGCGATGCCCTGGGCGATGGTGCTGATCGCCGGCATCGTCGGGCTGCCGATCTTCTTCGAGGTCGGCATCGTGCTGCTGATCCCGGTGGTGCTGCTGGTCGCCCGGCGCGGCAACTTCTCGCTGATGCGGATCGGCATCCCGGCGCTGGCCGGACTGTCCGTCATGCACGGGCTGATCCCGCCGCACCCCGGGCCGCTGGCGGCGATCGACGCGGTCGGCGCCAACCTCGGTGTCACCCTCGCGCTCGGTGTCGTCGTCGCCGTCCCGACCGCGATCATCGCCGGCCCGGTCTTCTCCCGTTACGCGGCCCGCTGGGTGGACGTCCGCCCGCCCGAGAACCTGGTGCCCGAGCGCGGCACCGACGACCTGGCGAAGCGGCCCGGCTTCGGGATCACGGTGGCCACCGTGCTGCTGCCGGTGGTGATGATGCTGGCCAAGGCGCTGGTGGACATCGTCGTCGACGACCCCGGGGCCGGGGTACAGCGGATCTTCGACGTCGTCGGCTCGCCGCTGATCGCGCTGCTGACCGCCGTCATCGTCGCGATGTTCACGCTGGGGCGGGCGGCCGGCTTCACCCGCGGCCGGATCGCCACGACCGTGGAGAAGTCGCTGGGCCCGATCGCCGGTGTGGTGCTGATCGTGGGCGCGGGCGGCGGCTTCAAGCAGACGCTGGTGGACGCCGGCGTGGGCCAGATGATCCTGGACCTCTCCAAGGGCTGGCACGTCTCCGCGCTGCTGCTGGCCTGGCTGATCGCGGTCGCCATCCGGCTCGCGACCGGCTCCGCGACGGTGGCCACCATCTCCGCCGCCGGGCTGGCCGCCCCGCTCGCCGCGGACATGAGCACCACCCACGCCGCGCTGTTGGTGCTGGCCATCGGGGCCGGGTCGCTGTTCTTCAGCCATGTCAACGACGCCGGATTCTGGCTGGTCAAGGAGTACTTCGGCCTGAGCGTCGGACAGACGCTGAAGACCTGGTCGGTGATGGAGACGCTGATCTCGGTCGTCGGGATCGTCTGCATCCTGCTGCTGTCACTGGTCCTGTAGCGCCCCGGTCCCGCAGGGCGGTCGACGCCCCGGGCGCCCCACCCCCCTCAAGGCGCCCGTTCCCCGGCCACGAGGCCGCACCGGCACAGCTCCGCCGGTGCGGCCTCGTGCGCACGAGGTCATCCGGCCGGCTGGAGGGCGGCCGTGCCGATGATGTCCGCCAGGGCGGCGGACACCTGAGCCGTGGCGTCCCCGGCCGGGGCGCCGAGGGCGAGATAGCCGTCGGGGCGGATCAGGAGGACGGCCGGGCCGCTGCCGTAGGCGTCGCGGACATGGCCGTCGGCGTCGAGCAGATCGGCGTCCGGTCCGCCGACGCGGACGATCCGCAGCAGGGCGGGGTCGGCGGGCAGCGCGGTCTCGTCCAGCGCGGCGTCGCCCAGGACGAGCAGGGTGAAGTGCGGGCCCCGGAAGGCGTCGAAGAGCCGGGTGGGCCGGCCGTCGGCCGTGCGGCACGGGGCGTCGGGGGCCCGGTCGCCGGCGACCGGCACGCCCGCCGCGAGGTCCGTCCGCAGCTCCCGCGACAGCGGGCTGTCGGGGTAGCCGATGCCGAGCTGGTGCAGATCCCGGCTGCGGCGCAGGCTGCCGGAGCGGTGCAGCCGGGTGCTGGTGTCGAGGATGTCCGCGGCGATCGGCCGGCGCTCGGCGCCGTAGCTGTCGAGCAGGGCGTCGGGGGCGCCGTGACGCAGCACCAGGCCGAGCTTCCAGCCGAGGTTGTAGGCGTCCTGCACGCTGGTGTTCAGGCCCTGGCCGCCCGCCGGGGAGTGCACGTGCGCGGCGTCGCCGGCGAGGAAGGCCCGGCCCTCGCGGTAGCTGTCGGCCATGCCCGCGCGGGGGCGGAAGAGCGAGGTCCACACCACCTCGCGGATCTGCCCGGCCGCCAGATGGGTGTGCTGCGAGAGCAGCGCGCGGACGGTCTCCGGCGAGGCGGCAGTCGTCCCGACGGGGCCCGCGATCATGGTCTGGAAGAGGTCGGTGCCAGCGAGCGGGAGCAGGGTGAGGAAGCCGCCGGTCGGCAGGATCCAGCGATGCCAGTGGTCCCGGTCGAGGCCGTCGACCCGCACATCGGCGAGGAGGGCGACGCCGGGCTCCAGGTCCGGGCCGCTCATCGCGGTGCCCAGCGCCCGGCGCACGGTGCTGCGCCCGCCGTCGGCGGCGACCAGATAGGCGGCCCGCACGGTGTGTTCCGTCCCGTCGTCCCGCCGCAGACGGGCCGTCACCCCGTCCGGGTCCTGGGTGAATTCGGTGAGTTCGGTGCCGAAGAGCACGCTGCCGCCGAGCTCCGTCAGCCGTGCGTGGAGCGCCTCCAGGTTGCGGAACTGCGGCACCATCAGCGCGTTCGAGTGGGGCGCGTCGGGCGTGGGGTCGACCCGCTCGATCATCTCGTGGACCTCGGTGATCCGGCCGTCCTCCCACAGGGCGATCGGCGGGTAGCGGCCGCCGACCTCGCGGATCGCGTCCAGCACTCCGAGGTCCTCGTAGACCTCCTGGCTGCGCGGCTGCAGACCCGTGCCGCGGGCGCCGGGGGAGAGGCGGTCCTGCCGCTCGACGATCAGCGCGCGCACCCCGCGCCGGGCGAGGTCGATGCCGAGCGCGATGCCGGTCGGGCCCCCGCCGGCGATCAGTACGTCGACGGTCGCGGGAAGGTCGTCCGCCGCGCCGTCCGCCGGACCGACACTGTCCTTAACGTTGTTAAATTCCATGTTCCGAGCATGACCTTAACGGTGTTAAGTTGTCAACATGGTTTCTCGCATCGACCGGAAACAGGTGGTGGACACCGCCCTGCGGCTGCTGAACGAGATGGGCCTCGACGGGCTCACCCTGCGCCGCATCGCCAAGGAGCTGAACGTCCAGGCTCCCGCCCTGTATTGGCACTTCAAGAACAAACAAGAGCTGCTGGACGAGATGGCGACCGAGATGCTCCGGCGGATGACCGCGTCGCTGACGGTGACGGATCCCGGGTGGACGGCCCTCGGCGAGACCTGGCAGGAGGCCCTGTCCGCCAGCTGCCGGGCGCTGCGCCGCGAGCTGCTCGGCTATCGCGACGGCGGCAAGGTCTTCAGCGGCACCCGGATGACCGACGAGAGCTACGCCGTGCCGCTGGACGCACTCCTGCGCCGGCTCACGGCGGCGGGCTTCTCGGTGCACCAGGCGACGCGGGCGTGGTGGACCGCCTACCACTACACCGTCGGCGTGGTGATCGAGGAGCAGTCCGTCTATCCGGACCCGGGCGATCCGGCGGATCGCCGCCCGGAGAGCCGCGATCCGGCCTACGACCTGCAGAGCCGCTCGCAGCAGCTCGGTGAGCGGTATCCGCTGGCGGTGCGGGCGGGTGACGAGATGTTCGGTGACCTGGAGCGCGGCTTCGAGGAGGGGCTGCGGATCATCGTGGCCGGCGTCGAGGTGACGACCGGGAGGTAGGCGTACGGACGGCCGGGGGGCCGGTGCGGGCCGCGCGCCCCCGGCCGGACGTCACACCGCGGGGCGCCGGGGATCGATCGCGCGCTTGAGCACCGGTGTCAGCGGGCGCTCCAGGAAGCGGTGCAGCAGCCACGCCAGCAGCAGCATCAGCCCCACCGTCCCGAGCAGCGTGGCGTACGAGGGCAGGCCGAGGGTGTGGTGCAGGGCGCGCACGACCACCCAGCCCAGGTGTTCATGGACGAGATAGAACGGGTACGTCAGCGCGCCCGCGACGGTCAGCCAGCGCCAGTTCGCCCAGCGCAGCAGGCCCAGGGCGACGGCCGCGACGAGGGCGAAGCCGAGTGTGACGACGGCGATGATGCCGGCCGTCGAGCGGTAGGAGAACGCGGTGACCGACGGCGCGTGCCAGAGCCCGGCGACCGCGTAATGCTGCCCGACCAGCCAGCTGACCAGCACTATCGCCCAGGCGATCGGGTCGCGGGCACCGTAGCGGTGCAGCAGGTACAGCCCGATGCCGCCGATGAAGAACGGGGCGTACTCGGGCATCAGCACGGTGTCGAGGAAGGGCTCGTGCGCGGCCTGGGCGAGGGCGGCGGCCAGCGTCCAGCCGGCGCAGAAGAGCACCACCCGGCCGCGGGTGGCACCCGGCAGGACGACGCAGAGCGCGAAGAGGGCGTAGAACCGCATCTCCGCCCAGAGGGTCCAGCACACGCCCAGCACCCGGTCCACGCCCAACGGCTGTTGCAGCATCGTCAGATTGGTGAGCACCTCGCTGGGCGGCAGCGTCTTGTAGGCGACCCAGGGAAGCGCGAAGACCGCGGTGATCAGGAGGATCGCGGCCCAGTACGCCGGGTAGAGGCGGGAGATGCGGGAGGCGAGGAAGGCGCGCAGCGTCCGGCCCCAGCCGCTGAGGCAGATGACGAAGCCGCTGATCACGAAGAAGATCTGGACGCCCAGACAGCCATAGGCGAACAGGGGTGCCAGGGTGGGGAATTGGTGGGCGGGCGAGCCGCCCCAGGCGTGGGATATCTCGCCGCTGCGCCCCGCGTAGTGGTACGCGGCGACCATCAGCGCGGCGAGCAGCCGCAGCCCGTCCAGGGCGCGCAGCCGCGACGACCCGCCACGGCTGCGCCCCCGTATCGCGGGCCCCGGGGCGGCGACGGCGACCGGCGTGACGGGTGGCGCGCCGGGCGTCAGCTGGGAGGCGGTCATCCGAACGCGGCCCGCTTCTTCAGCCGCCGCTGCACCGCGCGCGCCCGGCGGGCGACCCGGCGGACGGTGGCGTTGCGCGGGATGAACGACAGCTGCGAGGGGATCGCGCCGGGCAGCGCCAGTGCGGTCAGCCGGCGGCGCTTGAAGTAGCGCCAGGTGAACTGGTCGAGACCGCCCGCGAGATAGCGCTCGGCGTGCGGCCGCAGCTGCGGGTACATCTGGTGCTGCATCGCATAGCCGACCGCGGTGACCAGGCCCCCGACGCTGTCCGCGGTGGCGAAGGCGCGCGGGCGCTCGCTGCGGTCGCCCAGGTCGGGCACCAGCGCGTCCACGAGCGTGACCGGGATGCGGTTGCTGTTCTGGTACGGGGCGAGCCGCTCCAGCAGCAGACCGGTGCCGGTGCGCGCGGTCGGCAGGCCGTAGAAGGTGGCCGCGGTCAGCAGTGCGGTGGAGAAGCAGCCGACGACCAGCGCGGGCCGCATCCGCTGGTAGAGCACCTCGGCCGGCACCGGACGCTCCAGCACGGTCAGCGCGAGGTCCAGCTTCTCCGCCTCCCGCTCCAGCAGCCGCGACCAGCGGGCCGGGGCGGACGGGTGCGGCTTGAAGACGATCTCGCGGTGGCCGCGCTCGGCCGCGCCGCGCAGCATCCGTACGTGCAGCTCCTCTTCCTCCTCGGGAGTGAGGATGCCCAGTGCGGAGAGGTACTGGCCGAGCAGCAGCGCGGCGCCCTCCGGGACGGCCAGCTCCCCGCTGGCGTCGGAGAGTTCGGACAGCACCTTGGTGAAGGCGTCGGCCGGCACGGTCTGCGGCTCGACCTCGAACTCGGTCAGCAGCAGCGGCGTCAGGCCCGGGACCAGGTCCAGGTGCAGCAGCCGGTTGATCCGGGTGCCGATCAGCGGGTCGAGCTTGTTGCGGGTGGGGCCGTAGCTCATCAGGCCGTCGGCGTAGACGTCGATCGGCGCGTCCGGGAACAGCTGGGCGAGGGCCAACGCCGGGTTGACCTGGATGGACTCCACGACCAGCTCGACGTGGTCGTCGCCCAGGTCCCACAGCAGCCGCAGATGCCGCTCCCACAGCGGGGCGTCGTCCGCGCGCGGGGACCAGCCGCCGGGGTGGAACGGGCTGATCGTCTCGTTCCAGGACAGCACCCGGTCGAAGCGGCCGCGCAGCCGCTCGAAGCCGGGCATGGTGTCCAGGGCGGCGCTGGTCTCCGGGGTCGTCGCGTTGTTGCTGACCAGCAGCAGCCGGCGGTCGGCCGGGGCGAAGCAGTCGGCGTCCAGCGCGGCGGCGAGCGTCGCCGCGCCGTAGAGCGTGGACGCCATGAAGATCTGGGTACGGGGCCGGGTGGACATCAGGCGGCGACCTCCGCCGGGACCGGGCGGCGGCGCAGCCGCCGCAGCCGGGACGCGCGCTGCACATCCATGGAATCCAGGGCTTCCTTCAGTACGTCCTGCGGCATGCGTTTCATGGCCGCTGCGCTCATCGCGCGCAATTTACGGGCGACCTGCGGTTCGAAACGTTCGATCGAACCGAGGTGGTGGGAAATGATCGCGCAATAGGTGCGCACCGCCTTGGGCAGCAGGAATTCCGCATCGCGATCTTGGGCGGTTTCCTCGATCACCTGATCGAAGGCGCGGATGAAGTCCAATTGCCGCACATCTCCGATCTGGGTCAGCGAGGACGCCACTCCGCGCCGGTAGAAGACGCCGAGCAGGCCGACCACCGCCATGGAGGCGGCCTCGCGGTGCAGCCGCCAGATCCACGGCCGGTCCTCCGCGGTGCGCAGCCCGTCCTTGAAGTGCAGCACCCCGTCGTCCAGCAGCCGGCGGTGGTACATCCCGGCCCAGGCGTAGGCGTAGTCGACGGAGGTGGAGCGGTCGGCCGGCAGGATCACCGCGCGCGGGTCCAGCACCACCCCGCGCCGGCCGTGCGGAACCCGGTGGACCGTGCGCGCCCGGGCGGTGCACTGCACATGGTCCGTGCGGACGAAGTCACACCCCAGCCCCTCGATGGCGGAGAGGAGGCGGGGGTAATAGCCGGGGGCGAGCCAGTCGTCGCCGTCCAGGAAGGTGACGTATTCGCCGCGGGCCGCGTCCAGGCCGGTGTTGCGGGCGGTGGCCAGACCGCCGTTCTGTGTGTGCCGCAGCAGTCTGGCGCCCGGCAGCTCACGCTCGGCGCGCGCGAGGATGTCCGGGGTCTCGTCGCGCGAGCAGTCGTCGACGAGCAGGAATTCAAAATCCTCGCGGGCGTTGGCCGCCAGGCTTTTCAGGGTGTCGGGCGCGTATGTCTGCACGTTGTAGAACGGCACGATGACGGAGAGCTTAACCACCTGGGTGACGTTAGGCGCGGAGCCCGGCATTCGTCTTTACGGGGTGCGGACCCCAGGGTGAACGAAGAATGGCGGGATGGTTAACCAGACCGACAATCGGGCCGGTTCGTCATTCGTCGACCCGCTGTTAACCGTTTGTTGCGGCCCAGTTGGTCCGCCAAACGGAATGCCTTCCTAGCGTCTTCGATGTGCCATCACGTACCGATTCCACGCCGCGAGTCGCCGTGCTCGCCGACTCGGACACCCGGTGGAAATGGGGCGCTTTGACAGCGTACCGAATCCAATCGGACATTCGACTCGACGGGTACCTCCTCCGCGGCCGCGCCACCCCCACGGTCCGCCAGCTCGACGAGGTCGGCGCCCGTGCGGACTCGCTGCGCGAAATCAGGGGCGTCGACTTCGTGCGGTCCCTCGACCGTACGCGCTATGACGTCATCGTGCTGGCCTGCGTGGGCGGAGCGGTGCAGGCGATGCTGCACGGCCTGGCCCGCGCCTGGAGCGCCGGGACACCGGACGCCGCCACCGGGCAGCACCGCCCCGTCGTCGTCACCGGCTACGTCGGAGTGGTCTACGAGAAGCTCGCCGACGGGCTGTTGCTGCGGCACGGCGCCGATGTCGTGCTCGCCAACTCCCGGCACGACGCGGACCGGTTCCGCGAGGTCTACCGCGGCGTCGGCGCCGACGACCACAGCGTCGTCGAATGCGCCCTGCCCTTCCTCGGCGGCGAGCGGTACACCGGCGAACACGCCCCCTACACCGTGGTGTTCGCCGCCCAGCCCTCCGTCCCGGAGAGCCGCGCGGACCGCGGCTACCTGCTGCGCAGGGCGGTGGAGCACGCCCGCACGCACCCCGGCCGCGAGGTGCTGATCAAGCTCCGCAGCAAGCCGGGCGAGCACACCACCCACATCGAGGAACTGCCCTACCAGAAGCTCGCCGCCAAGGTGCCCGGCGGACTGCCCGCCAACTGCCGCCTGGTGTACGGCAACATGGGCGAGGTCCTGGACCGCACCGACCTGATGGTCACGGTCAGTTCGACCGCCGCCCTGGAATCCCTGCACCGCGGCATCCCCACCGCCGTCCTCACCGACCTCGGCGTCCGCGAGGCCCTCGGCAACCACCACTTCCTCGGCTCCGGCTGCCTGGCCTCCTGGGACGAGCTGGACGCCGGCCACCGCCCCGAGCCCGACGGTCAGTGGCTGGCCCGGCAGGGAGTAGCCGCCGACGGCAGTTACGACAAGGCCTTCGACGCCGCCCGCGCCCGGGTCACCGTGCTGCGCGAGGCCGGCCTGCTGCCGCCGCTCGCCCCCTACTACACACCCCGCACCGCCCCCGGCTACCTCCCCGGCCTCCTCGCCCGGCACGGCCTCGACCCGCACGGCGAGCCGCTCGCCGGATACGACCAGGCCCCCGAGGAGACCGGCGGACTGCGCAGGGTCGCCCGCGAGACGGTCCGCGAGGCCGCCCGCGGCGCCTACCGCCACGGCGTCCAGCGCGTCGCCCCCGCCATCCGCCGCTGGGGGCAGCTGTGACCGCCCCGAGCCCTACCGAGGAGCCCGCAATGCCACCCACTGTTGTGGCCGTCATCCCCGCCCGCGGCGGATCCAAGGGCGTACCCGCCAAGAACCTCGCCGCCGTCGGGGGAGTGCCCCTGGTGGCCCGCGCGGTCCGTGAGTGCCGCGCCGCCCGCCTGGTCACCGATGTCGTCGTCTCCACCGACGACGCCGGGATCGCGGCCGCCGCCCGCGGCGCCGGAGCCCTCGTCGTCCGCCGCCCCGGCGACATCGCCGGCGACACCGCCACCAGCGAGGCCGCCGTCCTGCACGCCATGGACGCCTACGAGAGCGAGCAGCACACCACGGTCGACGCGGTGCTGCTGGTCCAGTGCACCAGCCCCTTCCTCGTCCGTGAGGACATCGACGGGGTGGCCGCGGCGGTCGTCGAGGGCGGCGCCGACAGCGCGCTGACCGTCGCCCCCTTCCACGGCTTCGTCTGGCGCGACGCCGAACCCGCCGAATCCACCGAACGGGCCGTCTCCGGCGCGGACGCCGCCACCGACGGCGGCCATGGCGTCAACCACGACAAGTCCTTCCGGCCGCGGCGCCAGGACCGCCCCCAGGACCTGCTGGAGACCGGCGCCGCCTACGCGATGGACGCGGCCGGCTTCCGCGCCGGCGGCCACCGCTTCTTCGGCCGCACCGAACTCGTCCGCACCGACCCCGCCCGGGTGCTGGAGATCGACGACCCGCACGAGCTGGCCCGCGCCCGCGCACTGGCCCCGCTGCTGGACGCCCCTCGCCCCGGCGCCCTGCCGACCAGGGACGACATCGACGCCGTCGTCCTCGACTTCGACGGCACCCAGACCGACGACCGGGTGCTGATCGACGCCGACGGACGGGAGATCGTCGCGGTCCACCGCGGCGACGGCCTCGGCATCGCCGCCCTGCGCAAGGCGGAGCTGAAGCTGCTGATCCTGTCCACCGAGACCAACCCGGTCGTCGCCGCCCGGGCCCGCAAGCTGCGGGTGCCCGTCCTGCACGGCATCGACCGCAAGGACCTCGCCCTCAAGCAGTGGTGCGAGGAAGCCGGCATCGCGCCCGAGCGCGTGCTCTACGTCGGCAACGACGTCAACGACCTGCCGTGCTTCGACCTCGTCGGCTGGCCCGTGGCGGTCGCGAACGCACACGACGTGGTGCGCGGCGCGGCCCGCGCGGTCACCGCGACGCCCGGCGGCAGCGGCGCCATCCGCGAGATCGCCGCCTGGCTCCTGGGCCCGTCCCTGTGACTCCCACCCACCCGGCCCTGTGACTCCCACCCGCCCGTCCCCGTCACCCCAGTAACCCCCGTAACCCCAAGTCCCCCCCGCACATCCCCTGATCGACACGAAGGAATCTCCCCATGAGCAACACCTCCCGCCTCCGCACCCTCGGCGCCCGCGAGGCCGGCCCCGGCCGCCCCGTCTACGTCACCGGCGAGATCGGCATCAACCACAACGGCGACCTGGAGAACGCCTTCGCGCTGATCGACGCCGCCGCCGACGCCGGCTGCGACGCGGTGAAGTTCCAGAAGCGCACCCCGGAGATCTGCACCCCGCGCGACCAGTGGGACATCGAGCGCGACACCCCCTGGGGCCGGATGACCTACATCGACTACCGCCACCGCGTGGAGTTCGACGAGGACGGCTACCGCGCCATCGACGAGTACTGCAAGAAGCGCGGCATCGCCTGGTTCGCCTCCCCGTGGGACGTCGAGTCCGTCGCCTTCCTGGAGAAGTTCGACGTGCCCTGCTACAAGGTCGCCTCCGCCTCGCTCACCGACGACGAGCTGCTGCGCGCCATGCGCGCCACCGGCCGCACCGTCATCCTCTCGACGGGCATGTCCACCCCCAAGCAGATCCGGCACGCCGTCGAGGTCCTGGGCAGCGACAACATCCTGCTCTGCCACGCCACCAGCACCTACCCGGCCAAGGCCGAGGAGCTCAACCTGCGCATGATCAACACCCTGCAGGACGAGTACCCCAACGTCCCGATCGGCTACAGCGGCCACGAGACCGGTCTGCAGACCACCCTGGCCGCGGTCGCCCTCGGCGCCACCTTCATCGAGCGCCACATCACCCTCGACCGCGCCATGTGGGGCTCCGACCAGGCCGCCTCCGTCGAGCCCGGCGGCCTGTCCCGCCTGGTCCGCGACATCCGCACCATCGAGGAGTCCCTCGGTGACGGCGTCAAGAAGGTCTACGACAGCGAGCGCGGCCCGATGAAGAAGCTGCGCCGCGTCGCCGGTGTGGTCGCCGAGGCCGAGGCCGAGGCCGCCGAGCCGGCCGCTGTCTGAGCACCACCGACGAACCGACGGGAGCCAAGGTGAGCTCACCCGAAGGGGCCCGCGCCGAGCCCGTCCCGCCCGGCGCCGAGGTCCCGCCCCCGGAGACGACGGGTTCTCCCGCCCGTCGTCTCCGGGGGGTGCCGCGCCAGCGCCACCGGACCGCCGGCGGGGGCCGGGCCGCCACCGCCCGCGGCACGGGCACCCTCGCCTTCGTCGAGAGCCCGGTGCAGCTGCTGAACGTCCTGGAATGGGCGCACACGGCACAGGCCACCGCGCTCACCGTCGTCGTGCTCTCCCCGCACGACCCGATGACCCGCGGCCAGCTGCGCCGGATGGCCGAACTCGCCCGCGACGAAGGCCATGCGGTGCGCTGGGAAGAGGCCCGCGGCGGCCCCACCGCCCCGGTGCGCACCATCGGCGGCCTCACCCCGCTGCTGCGCCGCGCCCGGCGCGTCGTCATCGGTGACCCGTTCTCCCGCTACGTCCAGCTGCTGCTCACCCTCACCAGGGCGCGTGACCTGGTCGTGGTCGACGACGGCACCGCCACCATGGAGTTCATCTCCCAACTCGCCCACGGCGAAAGGCTGGTGCGCTGGCACCGCAGCGGCAGCGGGCGCGGCGCCCGGGACCTGGCCTTCGCGCCGTTCTCGGCCACCGCCCGGCGCCGGCTGACCCCCGCGCCCGAGGGCGGCCGGCGCACCGTCGGGCTGTTCAGCTCCATGCCCGTCGAGGTGCCGCCGGGCGTCGAGGTCACCACCAACGACTTCGCCTGGACCCGCGGCCGCTTCGGCCCGCCCCGGCTCACCCGCGCCGCCGACATCGTCGGCACCTCGCTGGTGGAGACCGGCGTCGTCGACGCCGACCGCTATCTGGCCGCGGTCGGCGCCCTGGCCCGTACGCACGGCGCCACCCGCTACTTCGCGCACCGCAAGGAGAGCACCGAGAAGCTGCGCCGGCTGTCCGGCGAAACCGGTCTGGAGATCGTCCGCCCGGACCTGCCGCTGGAGCTGATCGCCCGGCGCGGCCCGATCGGGCGGCTGATCGTCAGCTTCCCCTCCACCGTCGTGCACACCCTGCCGCTCGCCCTGCGGGGCACCGAGGTCAAGGTCGCGGTCTGCGACATCGACCCGGAGTGGCTGACCGCCCACGCCTCACCGCGCGCGCAGGGCTTCCTCGACGGGGTCACCGGCACCGCCCGGGATGTCCAGCGGCTGCCCTTCACCCAGCGGATGGCCACCGGCTGAGGACCGGCTGCGGACCGGCTGAGGACCGGCTGCGGACCGTTGGAGGGTGGACTGAGCGCGGACTGAGAGCGGACTGAGGGTGGCGGCACCGCGCACAAAGCCCTACTGCATACCCTTCGCATAAACCGTCCATGCGCCGAGCGGCCTAGATTTTCTTCCCCTAACGGGCTGAA
Organism: Streptomyces sp. NBC_01454; assembly: GCF_036227565.1. Classification (NCBI taxonomy): domain Bacteria; kingdom Bacillati; phylum Actinomycetota; class Actinomycetes; order Kitasatosporales; family Streptomycetaceae; genus Streptomyces; species Streptomyces sp. NBC_01454. Next base: position 3,080,613 of record NZ_CP109460.1, on the reverse strand, counting down.
CTTTTGTTGATCGAGGGACAGTTGCCCCATCGGGGCCCGTAGCCTTCCCCAGGTGAACCATCTGATGTCCCGCGATGCCGGCACCGCCCGTACCCCCGCCGGGGACCAGCTCCCCGGCGCGCTCCCCGACGCGCTGCGCGCCGAACTCAGCGTGTTCCGGCGCGACTTGCACATGCATCCCGAGCTCGGGAACCAGGAGCTCCGGACCACCGCGGCGCTCAAGGAGCGGCTGGAGCGGGCCGGGCTGCGCCCGCGGGTGCTGGCCACCGGCACCGGCCTGATGTGCGACATCGGCACCCCGGACGCCACGGCCGACGGCCGGGCCCTCGCCGCGGACCCCGCCCGCCCCCTGCTGGCCCTGCGCGCGGACATCGACGCCCTGCCCATCCCGGACACCAAGAAGGTCGCCTACGCCTCGACGATCTCCGGCCGGGCGCACGCCTGCGGTCACGACGTCCACACCACCGTCGTCCTCGGCGCCGGCCTGGTCCTCGCCGAACTCGCCCGCGCCGGCGCCCTGCCCCGCCCGGTACGCCTGATCTTCCAGCCCGCCGAGGAGGTGCTGCCCGGCGGCGCCCCCGACGCGATCGAGTCCGGCGTCCTGGAGGGCGTCGGCCGGATCCTCGCCGTCCACTGCGACCCGCGCGTCGACGCCGGCCGGATCGGACTGCGGGTGGGCGCGATCACCTCCGCCTGCGACCGGCTGGAGGTCGGCCTCGACGGCCCCGGCGGCCACACCGCCCGCCCGCACCTGACCACCGATATGGTCACCGCCGCGTCCCGGGTCGCCCTCGACGTCCCCGCGCTGCTCTCCCGCCGGGTCGACGCCCGCGCCGGGCTCGCGGTCACCTGGGGCCGCCTGGCCTCCGGCCACGCCTGCAACGTGATCCCGCAGCACGCCGAACTCTCCGGCACCGTCCGCTGCCTCGACCTCGACGCCTGGCGGCAGGCCCCGGACCTGGTCCACGCGGCGATCGACGAGGTCGCCACGCTGCACGGCGCGAAGTCGCAGATCACCTACGTCCGCGGGGTGCCGCCGGTGGTCAACGAGCCGGTCACCGTCCAGCTGCTGCACTCCGCGATGGCCGCCCGCCGCGGCGAGGGCGCCATCGAGGACACCGAGCAGTCCCTCGGCGGCGAGGACTTCTCCTGGTACCTCGAACACGTCCCCGGCGCCATGGCCCGCCTCGGCGTCCACCCACCCACCGAGACCACCCACCGCGACCTGCACCGCGGCGACTTCGACGTCGACGAACAAGCGATCAAGGTGGGCGTCGAACTCTTCACCGCCTGCGCGCTCCTCGACGGGGACCTCGCGGACTGAGGGCCGGGAGTGCCGGCGCGCTCCGGCTGCGGGAGGCCCCACAGGAGCCGGCCCCGCGCCGTTCAACGGGCCGCTGTACTGCGGTCCGCCGAGCGGACCAGCCGGGCGTAGGCCTCCGCCAGGGCGGTGGTCGTCCTGCCCACCCGGTACTCGTGCGCGTCGATCGCCCGGACCGGTTGGACCTCGTAGGCCGTACCGGTGAGGAAACACTCGTCGAACCCGCCGAGTTCCTCGGGGCGGATGTGCCGTTCGACCACGCGGATGCCGAGGTCGCCCGCCAGGTCGAGCACCGTCTGCCGGGTGATGCCGGCAAGGAAGCAGTCGGCCGTCGGAGTGTGCAGCGTTTCCCCGGCCACGAGAAAGAGGTTGGCTCCGGTGGCCTCCGCGACATGGCCGCGGTAGTCCAGCAGCAGCGCGTCGTCGAAGCCGGCCCGGTCGGCGTCATCGCGCGCCAGGGTGCAGATGTTGTACAGGGAGGCCGCTTTGGCCCGGACGGGAGCGGTGTCCGGCGCGGGCCGCCGCCAGCGCGAGGTGCCCAACCGGATGCCGCGCTTCTTGGCGTCGGCCGAGAAGACATGGGGCCATTCCCAGGTGGCGAGGGCGACATGGACGGAGGAGTCCCCACTGGACACGCTGATCTGCTCACTGCCACGCCAGGCCACCGGCCGGACGTAGCCGTTGCCGATGCCCTGCCTGCGGATGAGTTCGCGCGTCGCCTCCTCCAGCTCCGTGACGGAGAACGGAATGCGGTAGCCGAGTTCCCGCGCCGACGCGTGCAACCGCTGCGTGTGCTCGGTCAATTTGAAGACCCGGCCGTCGTAGACCCGTTCGCCCTCGAACACGCCGCCCCCGTAGTGGAGGCCGTGGGTGAGGACGTGCAGCCGGGCGTCACGCCAGGGCACGAACCGGCCGTCGAGCCAGATGACGCCGTCGCGGTCGTCGAGAGCGGGCGTACTCACTGGGCGTCCCCTGCCGGTGCGTAGTCGATACGGATGAGGTGTGCGAGGTCCCGGTGGAATTCCTCCGCGTCCTCGGTGGACGGGTGGTGGGAGAGGATGAACGCCGGATAGCCGGTGAAGTGGGGGTAGGGGCGTACGACGTCGCCCGGATACAGCATCTGGACGACGTGGTCCACCCGGGGGTCCCCGGCCACTTCCGCCAGCCCGTGGAGGGCGGTGATCCGTCCCGAGCCCCCGCACGGCACGATGTAGTTGGCCGCCGCGCCCCTCGCCCGGGCCGGCTGTGCCGGCGAGTCGGGCAGGGAGCAGGGAGCGAGGCCCGCGGCCAGGCGCAGCGCGTCAGCGGCCAGGTCGGCTCCGGTGACGTGCTCGGCGATGTAGTGGGAGACGCCCGAACCACCGATGCGAGCGCCGAGTTCCAGCAGGTAAGGGCGCTCGCCGCCGCGCAGCCGCAGTTCGGTGTGGGTCGGACCGTCGGTCACCCCGAGAGCCGAGTGGGCAGCGACGACCTCGCGCACCACGGCGTCCTGGACGTGCGGCGGAAGCAGGGCCGGGGCTCGGTAGACGCCCTCCTCGAAGTGCGGGCCGACCGGCTCGCCCTTGTAACCGACGGTCAGCACCTGGACCGTGCCACGGTGGGCGAAGGACTCCACGGCGAGTTCCGGGCCGTCCAGGAACTCCTCGACGACCAGACCTGTGACCTGGTGCAACTTGCTCCGGCAGACCTGCCACACCTCGTCGACCACGGCGCCGAGCCGCTCCGCGCTGTCCGCCTTGGTCACACCGAGGCTGGAGAAGCCGTTGGCCGGCTTGACCACGACCGGGAAGTCGAGCCCGGTGGCGTCGGCCGGTGTACCGGGGTCGTCCAGGACGACGAAACCGGGGACGTTCAGCCCCGCTTCGGCCAGGCGGCGGCGCATGATCCGTTTGTCCTGCACGGCCCTCGCGGTGCCACTGCCGAGACCGGGCAGTCCGAGCGCTTCGGCTGCCTCGGCGACGAACGGAACGGCCGGGTCGTAGAGCGTGGTGATCCCGTCGAACGGCACGTTCTTGTGCCGTTCGCCCAGGGCGGCCAGGGCCGCGGCCGGATCGCCCTCCACGTCCAGGGGGAGCACGTCCACCACGGCGGGCGGCAACCGGTCGGGGGGCACGGGCTCGTCGGGGCGCGGGACCAGGATGAGGTCGATACCTGCTCGCCGCGCGCTGTCGAAGACCCAGGGGAGCGAGGTGCGCTGGTACACCAGGACGACGGTGGGGCGCGGTGCGCGTGCTGCTGTCACGAGGTGCTTCTCTCGGGTTCGGCCGGGCTCAGGGGCTGGTGGTTCTCCGCGACCGGCGCCGCGGCAGGCGTCGGGACCGGCGCGGGGGGTGTCGCGGCGACCGTCATCCACACGCCCACGGCACACAGCGCCAGGAACAGGAAGGCGGCCGGGCCCGGCGCGGGCGCCTCGCCCCACGCCCACTCGCCCAGCCGCACCAGGAACGGCACCGTCAGTGCGACGGCGGACGTGAACAACGGGCCCTTGCGCAGGATCAGTTCATGGGAGATCAGAAAGACGGGCGCGGTGAGCGCGGCGCCGAGCGCCGCGACTCCCGCCCATTGACCGGCGCTGATGGTGCCCAGCGGTACGTGGACGACCGCGGCCGCTCCCAGCATGACGGTGCCCGCGCCCGTGACCGCGGGGAGTGCGGCGATGGGTGGCACGTCGGACATGTGCTGCCGGTAGACGTAGCCGTACAGGGCGTAGGCGAACGTGCCCGCGAGAGCGAACAGGACGCCGGTGACCAGCACTCCGCTACCGGCGCCGCCGCTCGCCGGCCCGTCGCCCAGCGCATAGCCGAGCGCCGCGGCGACAGCGAGGACGGCTCCCACGACCTTGCGCAGGCCCGCCTGTTCGCGGAAGGCCACGATGCCGATGGCGAAGGTGAGGCACGGCAGGAGGGACACCACCAGGCCCACCCGGGACGCGCCGATCCGGTCGACGCCGAGCAGCGTCCCCGTGTAGTAGGCGAAGAACCCCAGGAACGCGAGGAGCGCGACGGCCCGCCACCGGCCGGCGCCGGCCCGTATCGCGGGCCAGGTCCGGGGCCGCAGCGCGGAGATCGCGCTGATGGCCACAAAGCTCGCCGCGGTGCGACCGGCCGCGACGGCCAGCGGAGGGGTGTCACTGACCAGCTTCCCGGACACCACCCATCCGGTCGCCAGCAGCAGCACCATCAGGCAGGACAGGACGGGGACCACGAGGCGGCCGTTGCGGCCCTCATGAGGCAGGGCCGCACTCACCACTCCGCCTCCGCGAAGCGCAGCGGCGGCAGCCCGGCCAGCGGCCGCTTGGCCCGCAGCAGGACGCTCTGGTCCTCGGTGAACCGGTACCGCTGCTTCGGCTCGCCCGCAGGCAGGTAGGTACGGACGAGGGCCTTCGCGGCGGCCCGGTACTCGTCGTCGGTGGCGACCCGCTCTTCGAGCTCCTCGACGGTGGCCACGTACTGGCGCAGGGCGTCGAGTGCCTTGTCCCGGTCCAGCCGCAGCAGGCCGCCGGCCTCGGGCGAGCCCGTCAGCGCGCCGTGCTCGCGCAGCCAGGAGTAGAGGAAGACGCCGGTGCCGGAGTCGAAGTTCCGCGTCGCGTCGTCCGCCAGCGGGTAGCGGAAGACGCGCTCCAGCAGGATCATGTCGATCTGCTCCTGTGCGAACGGCACCCCGCCGTCCGCACAGGCGAGGACGGTCCTGGCGTCGACCTTGGTCTCCTCCAGGAGGCCCACGAACCAGTTCATCTTCAGCGAGATGTGCTGATCGAACGGCCAACGTCCCTGGTAGTGCAGGGAGTCGTGCAGATAGCCCCAGATCGCGCGGGCCTCGTAACAGACCTCCGGGGCCAGGCCGGACGAGGCCCGTGGCACGGAGTCGGCGGTGAGCACCGCCTCGGCCCCGGGCAGGGCGTACGTCTCGTGGATCTTCCGCATCTTGTTGTAGAAGAACATCGCGTACGCCTGCTCTTCGACCCTGTCGCGCGCGGCCACGTTCTCGGGGAAGAACACGATGCAGTTGCCGTGCGCGAAGCCGTGGCTGCCTGTGAGGAGCACCAGCGACTGGCAGTTGTTTTTGGGATGGGGAAAGGCCGTGGCCAGTCGCGGCAGCGCCGCGGGTTCTCTGCGCAGCGCGAAGAAGCAGTCCAGGCGCTTGCCGACCGGCGGCACGCTGTTGGTGCTCTGCGCGGGAGCCAGGAAGAACACCGGCGTCCCGTCGGCCGGCGGCTGGAGCGCGTCCCGGGAACGGGCGAAGTGCGGCGCGTGGTCGAGGCCGTCGGCGAGCCAGTCGTGCACGTCGTCGGCCAGTGCGTCGGCCTGGTGGGCCCGCCCGTTACGGCTGTACCAGGCGATGGCCTCGTCCCGGATCCCGGTGAGCAGTTCCCGATCGGAGGCACCCGGCTCGCGCACCGCACCGTTGTCGGCCTGGCGCAGGCGGAAGCGGTTGACCTTGGGGATGAGGGAGCCGGCGAGGTCCGCCGCCTCGGCACGCAGGGCGGCGCCGATGGGGGCACTCGTCGTCACAGCCGCGCTCCCGTGCTCGCCGGCCGGCCGGCCGCTGCGTCCACTGCTTTCACTGCGTCCACCGCGTACACCTGGTGGATGGTGAAGACCATGGGCACCGGGCCGTAGTCCCGCAGGACACGCAGCCCGTACCGCTCAGCGGCGACGATGGTCGTGATGCACCCCTCGCTTCGGCCTGCCGCGCAGTCGATGGCGGCCTGGGAGTTGCTCAGCACCAGCCGGGGCTCGGCTTCCTCGGACACCAGTCCGACCGGGGCGGGGTGGGTGGAGACGGTGCGGGGAGCGTCCGCTCCCGCGCTGGCCAGGACCATGTTGTGGGTCGGCATGAGGAAGCTGTCGACCATGTGCAGTCGGTGCAGGTTCCCGAACGTCAGCGTGTGCAGCGCCGGGTAGACCGCACAGGCCGCCAGCGCGTGCTCCCCATCGTCGGGCACCGCATCCAGGGCGGCCTCCAGGGAGGGGTGGAGTTCGACCTTCCCGTCGATGCCCCGCCGGTGCAGCCACTCGTGGGCCGCGGATTCCAGATTCGTCCCGTGCGGGCCGAGTGTGTGGACGTATCGGATGCTGTCCGCGCCTATGCCCGTACGGCGGCGCGGCTCAGTGGCCATGGTCACGATTCCCCCTGCTTACGCGGTCCCTGGTGATGCCCAGGGCCGGATCCCCTCGTGGCGGCCGGTGGTCTCACCGGCCTCCCGCGTCGGCCTCGGCACGACGCCCAACAGAAACGATCAAACAATCCAGCGCTGTCCGGTGCAATACATCTGGTACGGCTTCTTGCATATCAAGAGCACAAATAAGGACAAATATGGCTTGCTCGTGAAAGTCCGGCTATCCACGGACGACGGTGTGTGCCGCTTTCGCGGCCGGCGGGGCGTGGGCCATCCCCGGGCGCCTCTGCTTCCCCGAGCGCGCACGCCCCGTCGTCGAGGCGATCCCGGACCGCCCTTGTCGCGGCACTCAAGATCGAACTCATGGGGCGGGCCAGTATTCGCAAAGCGCGCATATCTGTATGTTCCGGCGGTCAGTCCGGACGGGCTTCGCAAATCGCCCGGGTTGTCGGGGCGAGGGGCTCTACGCCTCGAATCGATAACGTCCACGCAGTGGAGGGTTTTGCGCCAGGTCTACGCGCGTTAATCTCCCACAAGCCAGCGCCAAAGGGGGCGCTTAGAGCGAAGGGAAGGCCCCGTGCGTCGGGTCATCAGGATTGCCGCCGCGGCTACCGCGACCACGTGTCTCGCGTTCACCGCCACCGCGTGCGGACAGAGCTTCGCCGAGGCCAATCGCGCCAAGCACGCGGGCGTCGGACTGGCCTTCGACATCGGCGGCCGGGACGACCACTCGTTCAACGAGGCGGCCGCCCGCGGTACCGAGAACGCCCAGAAGAAGCTGGGTGTCAAGGTCAAGATGCTCACCGCCAAGAACGGTGAGACCGAGGCGGACCGCGAGCAGCGGCTGTCGTCCTTCGCCGAAGCCGGTTACAACCCGGTCATCGGCGTCGGCTTCGCCTACAGCCAGTCCGTGCAGAACGTCGCCAAGGACTTCCCCGACACCACCTTCGGTGTCGTGGACGCCGTGCCCCAGGGCAAGAACGTCGACGCCATGGTCTTCGCCGAGCACGAGGGCTCCTACCTGGCCGGCGTGGCCGCGGCGCTGAAGAGCAAGACCCACAAAGTGGGCTTCATCGGTGGCGTGAACAACGCGCTGATCCAGAAGTTCCAGGCCGGTTTCGAGCAGGGCGTACGCGACACCGACCCGAAGACCAAGGTCGTCTCGCAGTACCTCTACCCGAACAACGACAAGGGCTTCAACGACCCGGCGGCCGCCAAGGCCAAGGCCGCGGGCATGATCGACAGCGGTATCGACGTGATCTACACGGCGGCCGGACAGTCGGGCGCCGGCTCCATCGAGGAGATCAGCAAGCACAAGGGCGTCTGGGCGATCGGTGTGGACTCCGACCAGTACCGCCAGCCCGGTCTGGCCCAGTACAAGGACCACATCCTGACCTCGGTCGTGAAGAACGTCGATGTGGCCGTGTTCGACCTGATCAAGAGCTACGAGGACCACAAGCCGCTGACCGGCATCCACGCCTACGACCTCAAGCGCCAGGGCGTCTCGCTCGCTACCTCGGGCGGCTTCATCAAGGACATCCAGCCGCAGATCGACGCGGCCCGGAAGAAGATCATCGAGGGCAAGGTGAAGGTCAAGGAGACGCCGTAGTCAGTCGCCGTAGCCAGGGACGACGGTCCACCCCGGGACGCCGCAGCGCCGGCCCCGGGGGGCGGTCCCCGCGTCCCCCTGTGACCTTCCGGTCCCGCCTTCTTGTTCTTCGTCCTTTCCGCACCGTCATCCCCGAGGGGAGTGCGCCATCAACGCAGCATCCACGAGCAGTGGCCCGGCCGGCCCGGACGCCCCCGCTGTAGAACTCCGCGGAATCACCAAAAGGTTCCCCGGCGTCGTGGCCAACCACGACATCCATCTCACCGTGCGCCGCGGTACCGTCCACGCCCTCTGCGGCGAGAACGGTGCCGGCAAGTCCACCCTGATGAAGATCCTCTACGGCATGCAGAAGCCGGACGAGGGCACCATCGTGCTGGACGGCGAGCAGGTCACCCTGCACACCCCGGGCGACGCCATCGCCCGCGGCATCGGCATGGTCCACCAGCACTTCATGCTGGCCGACAACCTCACCGTCCTGGAGAACACCGTCCTCGGTGCGGAGAAGCTGCACGGCATCGGTGCCGGCGCCCGCGCGAAGATAAAGGAACTCTCCGACGCCTACGGGCTGCACATCCGCCCGGACGTCCTGGTCGAGGACCTCGGTGTCGCCGACCGCCAGCGGGTGGAGATCCTCAAGGTCCTCTACCGCGGCGCCCGCACCCTCATCCTCGACGAGCCGACCGCGGTCCTGGTCCCGCAGGAGGTCGACGCGCTCTTCGACAACCTGCGCGAGCTCAAGTCCGAGGGCCTGACCGTCATCTTCATCTCGCACAAGCTGGGCGAGGTGCTCTCGGTCGCCGATGAGATCACCGTCATACGGCGTGGCACGACCGTGGCCTCGGTCGAGCCGTCCGGGACCACGTCCCAGCAGCTCGCCGAGCTGATGGTCGGCAGCGAACTGCCCTCGCCTCAGACCCGCGAGTCGACCGTCACGGACGAGGAGATGCTGCGCGTGCGCGATCTCCACCTGTCCGCGACCGACTCCGACGGGGTCGTCCGCACCGTCCTGGACGGCATCTCCTTCACCATCCACAAGGGCGAGGTGCTGGGCGTCGCCGGTGTCGAGGGCAACGGCCAGGCCGAGCTCGTCGAGGCCGTCATGGGCACCCGCAGCCCCGACCACGGCACCGTCACCCTGGACGGCACGGACCTGTCCGGCGCCTCCACCCGCGCCCGGCGCAAGGGCGGCATCGGCTACATCCCCGAGGACCGCCACCGCCACGGCCTGCTGCTGGAAGCCCCGCTGTGGGAGAACCGCATCCTGGGCCACGTCACCGAGCGGCCCAACAGCAAGGGCAAGCTGCTCGATCTGGCCGGCGCCCGCAAGGACACCGCGCGCATCGTCGCCGAGTACGACGTGCGCACGCCCGGCATCGAGGTCACCGCGTCCTCGCTCTCCGGCGGCAACCAGCAGAAGCTGATCGTCGGCCGCGAGATGAGCCACCGGCCCAAGCTGCTGATCGCCGCCCACCCCACCCGCGGGGTCGACGTCGGCGCGCAGGCGCAGATCTGGGAACAGATCCGCGAGGCGCGGCGCGAGGGCCTGGCGGTACTGCTGATCTCTGCCGACCTGGACGAGCTGATCGGGCTGTCCGACACCCTGCGGGTGATGTACCGGGGCCGGCTGGTCGCGGACGCGGATCCCGCCGTCATCACCCCGGAGGAGTTGGGCTCCGCCATGACCGGTGCCGCCAGCGGCCACCTCACCGCGCCGGAGGACGGCGCGTCGGACGACGGTACGCCGAACGGCGCCGAGCAGGGCGGTGAGCAGAAGTGAGCACCTCCACCAAGAACGCCGGCAAGAACCCCGTCGTGGACGCCATCGCCCGCAGCGCCACCCGCGACAAGGTGATCCTCGCGATCGCCGCGCCCGTCCTGGCCATCGTCGCCGCGATAGTGATCTCCTCCCTGGTGTTCCTCGCGTCCGGCGAGAACCCCTTCCGGGCCTACGGGATCATGGCCGACTACGGCCACTACAGCGACAGCCAGGTCTGGATCATCAACAAGGCGGTGCCGTACTACCTCTCGGCGCTGGCGGTCGCCATCGGCTTCCGCATGAACCTCTTCAACATCGGCGTCGACGGCCAGTACCGCCTGGCGGCGTTCGCGGCCGCGGCCGTGGGCGGGGCCATTGCCCTCCCCGGCGCGATCCAGATCATCCTGCTCATCGTCATCGCGATGCTGGTGGGCGCCCTCTGGTCGGGCATCGCGGGTTTGCTGAAGACCACCCGCGGCGTCAGCGAAGTGATCACCACGATCATGCTGAACGCCATCGCCGCCTCGATCATCGGCTACTTCCTGCAGGACGGCCGCCTCGCCATCAAGGACGGCAACCTCCTGCACACCAAGTTCCTCCCGGCCTCCAGCCACTTCTTCTCCTTCCCCACCCACCCCAAGCCGGTCTACGGCTTCGTGGTGATCGCGGTACTGGCCGGCGCGCTGTACTGGTTCGGCATCAACCGCACCCGCTTCGGCTTCGACCTGCGCGCCGTGGGCGCCTCCGAGTCGGCCGCCGAGGCCAGCGGTGTCAGCGTCAAGCGCATGGTCGTCAGCAGCATGCTGCTGTCGGGTGCCGCGGCCGGCCTGGTCGGCATGCCCACCCTGCTCGGCGAGTCCTTCCAGTACGGCACGGACTTCCCGGCCGGCATCGGCTTCACCGGTATCGCCATCGCCCTGCTCGGCCGCAACCACCCGGTGGGGATGGCCTTCGGCGCCCTGCTGTGGGCGTTCCTCGACCGCACCGGCTCCCGCCTGGAGTTCGAGGGCTATGCGCAGGAGATCGTCGGCGTCATCCAGGGCGTCATCGTGCTCTGCGTCGTCATCGCCTACGAGATCGTGCGCCGCTACGGGCTGCGCCTGCAGCAGCGCAAGGTCGGCGAGGAGCTGGCCGCCCTGTCCACCGCCGACAAGTCGGACAACAAGCCGGAGGTGTCGGCGTGAGTACGGACCTCAAGACCGCGACGAAGCTCGCGGTCCCCGGGAAGAGCGGGCGGCGCAAGCTGACCTACCCCTGGATCCTGCTGATCGTCGCCGGCGCGCTGGTTGCGGTCTCCGTCCTGCGGGCCGTCACCGGCACCGCGGACCTCACCTCCACCGGCCAGTTCGGCGCCGCACTGAGCGCCGCCGTGCCGATCGGCCTGGCGGGCCTGGGCGGACTGTGGTCCGAGCGGGCCGGCGTGGTCAACATCGGCCTCGAAGGCATGATGATGCTCGGCTCGTTCGCGGCCGGCTGGATCGGCTGGCAGCACGGCCCCTGGGCCGCGGCACTGGCCGGCATCATCGGCGGCGCGCTCGGCGGCCTCATCCACGCCGTCGCCACCGTCACCTTCGGCGTCGACCACATCGTCTCCGGCGTCGCGGTCAACATCCTGGCGCTCGGCGCCACCCAGTACCTGGCCACCCTGTGGTTCGGCCAGGAGGGCAGCGCGGCGATGCTCGCCGGCGGCAACGACAAGCAGTCCCCGCCGATGCCCGACATGCCGAGCTTCACCGTCCCCGGCCTGTCGGACTGGCTCAACTCCGTCGAGGGCCACCACTGGTTCCTCGTCTCGGACCTGGCCGGCATCCTCGGCGCCGCCGTCACCAACGTCTCCTGGCTCACGCTGCTGACCATCGGCCTGTTCGTCGGCACCTTCTACGTGCTGTGGCGCTCCTCGTTCGGCCTGCGGCTGCGCTCCTGCGGCGAGGCCCCGGTCTCGGCCGAGTCGCTGGGCGTCAACGTCTACTCGTACAAGTACGCGGCGGTCCTGGTCTCCGGCGCCCTGGCCGGCCTCGGCGGTGCCTTCCTCTCCATCGGGGTGCACTTCTACCAGGACGGTCAGACCGGCGGCCGCGGCTACATCGGTCTCGCCACGATGATCTTCGGCAACTGGCGTCCCGGCGGCGTCGCGATGGGCGCGGGCCTGTTCGGCTTCATGGACGCCATGCAGCTGCGCAGCGGCGGCCCGACCGTCCACGCCCTGCTGCTGGGCCTGGCCGCCCTGCTCACGGTGATCGCGCTGCTGAAGCTGCGCGCCGCCAAGCGCACCCAGGCCGCGTTGTCGGCAGTGGCCGCGGCCGCCCTCATAGGCTGGTACTTCCTGGCCGACACCGTTCCGCTGGAACTGGTCGAGGCGAGCCCGTACATCGCCACCCTGCTCGTCCTCGCCCTCTCCGCCCAGCGGCTGCGGCCCCCGAAGGCGAACGGCAGGCCCTACCGCCGAGGACAAGGCACATGACACCCACGGTGCCGGTCGACTGGACCGCACTGCGCGCGCAGGCCCGGGACGCGATGTCCCGGGCCTACGCCCCTTATTCCGGCTATCCCGTCGGCGCCGCCGCCCTCGTGGACGACGGCCGCACGATCACCGGCTGCAACGTCGAGAACGCCTCCTACGGCCTCTCCCTCTGTGCCGAATGCGGCCTGGTTTCCGCCCTGTTCGCCGGCGGCGGCGGCCGGCTGACCGCCTTCACCTGCGTGGACGGCAACGGCGAGCTCCTCGTCCCCTGCGGCCGCTGCCGCCAGCTCCTGTGGGAACACGGCGGCCCGGACCTCCTCTGCGACACGGCGGCCGGCATCCGCCCGCTGTCGGAGCTGCTCCCGGACGCCTTCGGGCCGGGGCATCTGACCCACTGATGACCCACTGACGCACGAGGAGTGGCCGGATCCCGTCCGGTCTGGCCACCCTCGTGTCTATGCGTGTAGAACGGGGCCTACCCGTTCGAAAGGAACCGTCCATGGACGTCATCTCCGTCATCCGTACCAAGCGCGACCGCGGCGAGCTGACCCCCGCCCAGATCGACTGGGTGATCGACGCCTACACCCGCGGCGAGGTCGCCCACGAGCAGATGTCGTCCCTGGCGATGGCCATCTTCCTCAACGGCATGAACCGCACGGAGATCGCCCGCTGGACCGCCGCGATGATCGCCTCCGGCGAGCGCATGGACTTCTCCTCCCTGCCCCGCCCCACCGCCGACAAGCACTCCACCGGCGGCGTCGGCGACAAGATCACCCTCCCGCTCGCCCCGCTCGTCGCCGCCTGCGGCGCGGCCGTCCCGCAGCTCTCCGGCCGGGGCCTGGGCCACACCGGCGGCACCCTGGACAAGCTGGAGTCCATCCCCGGCTGGCGCGCGACGCTCTCCAACGCCGCGATGCTGGACGTGCTGCGCGACGTCGGCTCCGTCATCTGCGCCGCCGGCGACGGCCTGGCCCCCGCCGACAAGAAGCTCTACGCGCTGCGCGATGTCACCGGCACCGTCGAGTCCATCCCGCTCATCGCCTCCTCCATCATGTCCAAGAAGATCGCCGAGGGCACCGGCTCCCTCGTCCTGGACGTCAAGGTCGGCTCCGGCGCCTTCATGAAGGACCTCGACAACGCCCGCGAACTTGCCTCCACCATGGTCGAGTTGGGCACCGACCACGGCGTGAAGACGGTCGCCCTGCTCACCGACATGGCCACCCCGCTCGGCCGGACCGCCGGCAACGCCCTCGAGGTCCGCGAATCCGTCGAGGTGCTGGCCGGCGGCGGCCCCCAGGACGTCATCGACCTCACCCTCGCCCTTGCCCGCGAGATGCTCGACGCGGCGGGCCTCAAGGACGCCGACCCGGCCAAGGCGCTCGCCGACGGCTCCGCCATGGACCACTGGCGCCGCATGATCTCCGCCCAGGGCGGCGACCCCGACGCCCCCCTCCCGGTCGCCCGCGAGCAGCACGTCGTCACCGCCTCCTCCTCCGGCACCCTCACCACCCTCGACGCCTACGCCGTCGGCCTCGCCGCCTGGCGCCTGGGCGCCGGCCGCGCCCGCAAGGAGGACCCGGTCCAGGCCGGCGCGGGCATCGAAATGCACGCCAAGCCCGGCGACCCGATCACCGCCGGCCAGCCCCTGCTGACCCTCCACACCGACACCCCCGAGAAGCTCCCCTACGCCCTGGAGGCCCTCGACGGCGGCGTCCTCATCGGCCCCGAGAACGCCGCCTTCGCCGCCACCCCGGTGGTGCTGGAACGTATCGCCTGACCTGGGCCCGCGGCCGGAGGCCGCTGATGACGCGGCCTGTACATGTGAACGGGATCGGTGGACTTTCGCCGGTCCCGTTCGGCTTGCTGGGATCGGTGACATACCGACAGAGGCGCACACCATCGCGGCGAGGCCGAGGAGGGCGGTGCCGTCAGCCGACGGCGTGGAAGGCGGCGGCTCTCAGCGAGGCACCGCAAGAACGCTTCCACCGCGCGCGATTCGGCACCTCTCGTTCGTCTTCGAATCGACACTGTATTCGTCACTGTGACGTGAAATCTCTCGAATCCGGCTGAAGTACAGCCGGGCTCTGCGATGCTGAAGGCCGATCGAGAGGGGCCGCAGCGATGCAGTGGAAGATCCACGGGGAACGTCCGATCTACGAGAACGAGTGGGTGAACCTGTGGCTCACCGACGTCGAGACGCCGGACGGTCACCGCTGGGAACACCACGTCGTCAAGCTCCGCCACTTGGCCGTCGCCGCAGTGGTCAATGAGCGACGCGAGGTGCTGATGATGTGGCGGCACCGCTTCATCACGAACGCCTGGGCGTGGGAACTGCCCATGGGCCTGGTCGAGGAGGGCGAGACCCCGGCCGAGGCGGCGGTCCGTGAGGTCTTGGAGGAAACCGGCTGGTGTGCCGATCCCGTCAAACCCCTGATCTACGCCGAGCCGGCCAACGGCATCACCGACTCCCAGCACTACGTGTTCAGAGCCGACGGGGCGACGTACGAGGGTCCGCCGACCGAGAAGAACGAGTCGGACCGGGTCGAGTGGATCCCCCTGGCCGACATCCGAGGGATGATCGACCGGCGTGAGATCGTCAGCAGCGGCTCTCTCGTCGGACTCCTCTACCTGCTCATGGACGAGGCGATCCGCTGACCTGGGCGGGTAGCACTTCCCGGAGCCGGACTTCGAAAGACACGGCGGCCGGATCCCGACGGAAGGGCTCCAACTGCTCGTAGAACTCCCGGAGGTGGCCGGCGACTCGTGGTGAGCCGACGGCCGCCGCCGGGGCGAGTGCGTCCATGGCCGTGTGGCACGCCTCGTCGAGCTTTCCGCGCTGCAGCTGGGTGCGGGCCAGCCAGATGGCGTGGAAGGCACGGCCTCGGTGGTTCGACCGGTGTTCGCGGCGCAGGGCGTCAGAGATCAGGGGTTCGGCGATGGCTGATTCGCCCAGTCGGCTGTGCGCGATACCGGTGTCGACGATGAGCTTCGGCTCGTCGAAGTAGACCACCCATGCCGGGTCCGGATCGTCGTCACGGATCCGGCCGAAGTGGGTGTGGGCCTCCGAAATCGCGCCGTGGGCGGCGCCGTGATTCCCCAGCGTGGCCTGGGCGAAGGCTTCGCGCATCGCGAGCATGGCCAGCACGCGTGGTGTCGTTCCGTCGGGGCCCCGGGCTTGGTCCTGGGCCGCCGTGACGAGTGCGAGGGCGTCCCCTGGTTTGTCCTGATAGGTGGCTTGGAGGCTCATGCAGGCGAGCACATTGGCCATGAACTGGCGGTCGTTCACGGCCCTGGCCAGCCCGAGAGCTTCCGTGAAGTAGGCGCGTGCCTGGCTGTACTTGCGGGCATCGAAGTACGTCCACCCGGTGAGCCGGGCCAGTTCGGCGGCGATGCTGTGCAGACCGTGCCGCATGGGAGCAGGACGCTGTTCCTTGAGGAGGTCGACCACGTAGCGAAGCTGGCCGACGACCGCCGGCCGTAAGGTCTCACCGCCGTGCTCGTCGTCCTGGCGCCAGTAGTCCGAGATCGACGACTGTAGCGCGTCCAGCGTCGATGAGCTGAGGTCCTGCTCGGCCGCCAGGGCGAGGATGCTGTCCACGTCCGCTCCCGGCAACCCCGCCGCCAATGGCTCGTTCGCCGGTGGCGGCGTCTCGATCGATCCTCGTGGTCTGACGGCCAGGTTCTGTGGGGCCTCCCACGCGTGCCGAGCCAGGCCGAGCATGTGCCCGGGGATGCGCAGGCCGTCCGAGATCCGCTCGATCACGTCCATGTGCAGGAGCTGTCGGCGCCCGGCGATCACCTCGCCGACACGGCTGGGAGTGAGGTCGCACCGTCGCGCGATCATCGACGGGTAGATGCCTGCGCGGGTCTTGACCAGCTTGAAGATGCGGCCGAAGTCTCTGACCTGGCATGCCCTGATCATCACCGGATCCGTGAGCAGGCTGGCCGGTAGGTCCTTCGGGCGGGGTGGCTCGGGCATCGGGCACTCTCCGGCGCTAGGACTACGGATCGCCGCTCATAGCTAACCATGAGTGATGTTGCCCAAGTTGGGTAATCCGCTTGGCCTTTCCGGTCCGACCCGCATATCGCGATTCTTCTGACCATGGCGAACGGACAGGAAGACGTACGGATGACGCTGCGGGTATCGCGCGACTCCGGCCGGACGTGGGGTTCCCTCACGGAGGTACGCGTGGGCGCGGACCCAGTGGTCCCCGACGCCACCGGCGGCCTTCCGCCGTGTGCGTGCCGCCGGTGCACGGAGCGGAACTCCGTCGGCTCTCTCGGAATGGTGTCGTGATGAGGTGCGCGCATTGGCGCCGAGTGCCGCTGGACCTGGCACGGGAAGCAGGGCGGAGGGCGGCTTCGGGTTTCGTCGACAGCACTGTTCGGTGCCAGCTGTCCGCGCACGGGGACGGCGAGCACTACGGCCTCCTCGATGACGACGTGGAGTGCGGCACCGCGCTGTGGTTCCGGTGGGACGGGACCGGCGTGGCGCTGGTCGTGCTGCGGGACTGTCCGGTGGTCGGCCCCGGCCCCGACGGGGAGGGCTGTTGCCTGTTCGCCGGCCACGCCGAACGGCACACCTGGGCAGAGGTCCACCCCGTGGAGGAGGTCGTGTGCATCAGCTGATCGTGAGCCCGTACAACGACACGTTCCTCGTCGCCCGCCCCGGCGGGCGGGCGGGGATGCAGATTCCGCGATCAATGTACGAGCTGCTCGCCTCGATCGCGGCGAGCGGCAGCACCCTGCCGGACTGGCTCCTGGACGGCGCGCGTACCGCCTGGGGCCTGGACCTGGCGGGCCTGTCCATGAGGGATGCCGTCCTGGTGCGCCCGCAGACCCGGCTCGGCTACGGCCGCGCCACGTACGAGATCAACAAGGGCTGCAACTTCAACTGTGAGCACTGCTACCTGGCCGAGCGGAAGTTCGAGGGTCTGCCGTGGGAGGGCAAGGCTCGGCTCCTGCGCATGCTGCGGGACGCCGGGGTGCTGTGGCTGCAGTTCACCGGCGGCGAACCGCTGATCGACCGTGACTTCATGGACGCGTACGTGCTCGCCTACCGGTCCGGGATGCTGATCGAGATCCTCACCAACGGATCCCGGCTTCACCGGCCCGAGGTCATCGAACTGCTGCGGGAACTGCCGCCGCATAAGGTGACCGTCTCCCTCTACGGCGCGACTCCGAATAGCTTCGACTCCCTCACCCGTAAGCCGGGGGCGTTCAAACTGGTCGAGAAAGGGCTCGTCGCCGCGCACAAGGCAGGGATGGCGCTCGAAGTGGCGCTGATCATCACCAGGCACAACGCGCACGAGCTGGACGCCATGCGGGCCCTCGCCGACCGGTACGGGGCGGCCCGCACGGAGTACGGGACGATCTCCCCGACGTACGCGGGCACGCCCGAGCCCCTGGCCGCGCAGGCTCCCGGCTTCCTGGACAAGACCGGCGTGTTCACGAGCTGTCCCGCCGGCCACACCTTCTTCCACGTCGACCCGCACGGCCTGGCAACCATGTGCAAGGTCGGCCGCGACAACCCCGTCGACCTCATGACCGAGGGGCTGGGCGGACTCCTCCGCCTGCCCGGCATCGCCGATGCCCAGATGCTTCGCACCGGTGGCTGCGGCGGCTGCCGGCTCTCCGGCACCTGCCGGGTCTGCCGACCGCTCGCCAAGGCCTACCAGGAGGCGAAGGCACCACTGAACACCTACTGCCAGCACGGAAAAGAGGAAGCACAATGACCACTGTCACGGTGGAGATCAGCCCCCGCCCGCCGGTCCGGGAAGAGCCCGGGGGAATCGTCCTTCTGGAGGACCTGGAAGCCCTGACCGAAGGCGCCGTCCCCGGCTGCAACGAGGACAACCCCTACCGGTAGGCATCCGCCCGTAGAGAACCGCGGGGGCTTCCTGGTGTTCTTCCCTCCGAAGCCCCCGCACCACCGCCCCGTGGAAGAGTGAGATCCCATGGCGACCACCCGCATCAACCTCGACCGGCTGCCCGCCGCCGCGCGCGCGGCCGTCGACCAGCACACCGGCCCGCTACGGGAGGTCGTGGAGGCCACCGAGGGGTTCAACAGCGAGATCGCTGCCCGCGTCACCTCCGCCACCGGGACCTGGCACATCAAGGGCCTGCGCACCGACCACCCCCGCGCCTGGACCCAGCGCCGCGAGGCAGCCATCGCCCCCTTCCTCACCGGCGTCGCTCCCGCGCTCCACTGGCGCGTCGAGGCCGCCGGATGGGACCTGCTCGGCTTCGAGGCCCTGGACGGCCATCACGCCGACTACACGCCCGGCTCCCCCGACCTGCCGGAAGTCGCCGCCCTCCTGCGCCGTCTCGCCGCAACCCGCTGCCCGGACATCGCACTGCGGCACTCCGAACAGCGCCTTGAGCGCTACGCAGCCCACCCCCACGACCTCCGCCTCTTCGCGGGGGACCACCTCCTGCACACGGATCTGAACGACACCAACGTGCTCGTCAACGGCCGTGCCCCGCAAGGAGATCGGGCCCGCCTCGTCGACTGGGCCTGGGCCACCCGGGGAGCCGCCTGGCTCGACGCCGCCTACTGGGTCATCTGGCTCGTCGCCTCCGGCCACACCCCCGCCTCGGCGGAACACTGGGCCGCAGAGATTCCCACGTGGCACACCGCACCGGCCGAGGGCATCACCGCCTTCGCCGCCGCCAACCGCAATGTCTGGCACGAGATCAGCACCGCCGACCCCGACCCGTGGACCCTGCGCCTGGCAGCCGCCGCGACCACCTGGCACCAGCACCGGAAGACCGTTTGAACCCGGATCCGGGGCGTCGTGCTACTCGAATGAGCGGGTGGGTAATGCCGTGCAGGACGGGGAGCGTGTGGCCAGGGCGGCGGCTGGTTACGCGGGGCCACAACGCACGACGAAGGGCCCACCCCACCAGGACAGGTGGCGGAGCGGGCCCTTCGCGCTGAGGGGGTTACGCCGCCTGCTCCAGGTGCAGCAGCCGCCGTTCGGCCACGGCGCGGCGGGTGGCGTAGAGGGTGATGGAGGCGGCGCCGACCATCGCGGCGAGGCCGAGGAGGACGGTGCCGTCCCAGCCGACGGCGTGGAAGGCGGCGGCGCCGAGGGCGCCGCCCAGGCTGCTGCCGGCGTAGTACGCGCACTGGTAGAGGGCCGAGGCCTGGGCGCGGGCCGTCTTGGCGGTGCGGCTGACCGCGGACGAGGCGACCGCGTGGCCCGCGAAGAAGCCCGCGGTGATCAGGATGAGGCCCGCCAGCACCGCGTACACGGAGTCGGACAGCGAGAGCAGCAGGCCCGTGGTGGTGGTGCCGACGGCCAGGTAGAGGGCGCCGCGGCGGCCCGTGCGGGCGACCAGTTGGCCGGCCGCGGCCGAGGAGACCGTACCGACCAGGTAGACCACGAAGATCGAACCGACGATGCCCTGGGGGAGGTTGAACGGCTCGGAGACCAGGCGGTAGCCGATGACCGTGTAGACCGCGCCGAAGACCGTCATGAACAGCCCGCCGATGGCGTAGAGGCGGCGCAGCAGCGGGTCGGCGAGGTGGCCGCCGAGGGTGCGGGCCAGCGCCCGCGGGCCCACCGAACGGGACGTGAAATGCCGGGCCTTGGGGACCAGCAGCCGGAAGGTCACCGTGCAGACCACGGCCAGCACGCCCACCGCGCCGAGCGCGGCTCGCCAGCCCCAGGCCTGGGCGACCCAGCCGGTCAGGATCCGGCCGGACATCCCGCCGATGCTGTTGCCCGCCACGAACAGACCGATGGCCGCCATCAGGGCCTTGGCCCGTACCTCCTCGGACAGGAACGCCATCGCCGAGGCCGGCAGCCCGGCCAGCGCCACGCCCTGGATGCCGCGCAGCGCGATCAGGACGCCGAGCGACGGGGCGAACGGCACCAGCATCGCGATCAGCGTGGCCACCGAGAGGGAGAGCGTCATCAGCGTGCGCCGGCCGAAACGCTCGGAGACCGCGCTCAGCGGGATCACGCCGAGCGCCAGGCCGAAGGTGGCCGCGGACACGGTCCAGCTGGCCTGGTCGGGGCTCACCCGCAGGCCGGCGGAGATCGCGGGCAGCAGCGCCTGGGTGGAGTAGAGCAGCGCGAAGGTGGCCACTCCGGCGGCGAAGAGGGCGAAGCTCATCCGGCGGTAGCCGGGGCCGCCCGGCCGCAGCTTCGCCGACTCGGGGTCGGACGCGGCGGAGGAGGAAGAAGAGGATCCGGTGGACGACAAGGGAGAGGCGGCCGCACGGTCGGTGACGGACGCCCCGGTATCAGCGGGAGGCATGGTTCGAAAGTAGGCCCGTGTGTTTCATGCGTCCAATGCATGGAAACGGCATAATCCATGCTGTGGCACATGATCCCAGGTCAGACGAGGTTCTGTTGCGAGGCCGCAACAAAAAAGACACCACAAAGACAGCTCGCGGCGGCGGGGAGGCGGAGCCCGTCGAGCTCGCCGCCGGCTCCTGGGCGGCCGTCCTCGCCCCGCGCCTCGCCCAGTTCACCGCCGTCGCCCGGCACGAACACGTCACCCGCGCCGCCCTGGAACTCGGCATCCCGCAGCCGACACTCAGCCGCGCCCTGGTCCGCCTGGAGGACGACCTCGGTGTCGCCCTCTTCGCCCGGCACGGCCGCACCCTCTCCCTCACCCCGGCGGGCCGCGCCTTCCTCGCCTCCACCGAACGCGCGCTGACGGACCTGGAGCGGGCGACCGAATCCGTACGGGCCGACGTCGACCCCGCGGCCGGGAAGGTGGCGTTCGGCTTTCTGCACACCCTCGGCTCCGAGACGGTGCCCGGCCTGATCCGCAGCTTCCGCACCGATCACCCGCGGGTGCGCTTCCAGCTCGTCCAGACCTACGGCGAGGCGATGATCGAGCGGCTGCGCGCCGGCGACCTCGACCTGTGCCTGACCTCGCCGGTCCCCGACTACCCGGATCTCATCGCCCGACGGCTGGACGAGCAGAAGCTGCGCCTGGTCGTCCCGGACGATCACCCGCTGGCCGCCCGCAAGCGGATCCGGCTCGCGGAGGCGGCCGGGGAGCTGTTCGTCTGCCTCGAACCCGGCTTCGGGCTGCGCCGGATCACCGACGCGCTGTGCGCCGAGGCGGGCTTCACCCCCCGCGTCGCCTTCGAGGGGGAGGAGGCCGAGACGCTGCGCGGACTGGTCGCGGCCGGGCTGGGGGTGGCGCTGCTGCCGCCGCCCGCCGTGCCGCGGCCCGGGGTGGCCGAGCTGACCGTCACCGCGCCGCGGGCGGTCCGCGAGATCGGCGTCGCCTGGCTGGAGGGGCACCCGGACACCCCGCCGGTGGCCGCGTTCAAGAAGTTCCTGCTGAGCCGGCGGGGGAAACTGCTGCTCAGGTGACGGGAGTTGCCCGCGCGGGGGAGTGCTTCAGTGCTTCAGTGCCGCAGCGACGCGCCGAAGCCCGCCGCCAGCGGCATCCGCAGCCCCAGCGGCGGCGGCGCGGCCAGGGCGTCCCTGACCGGCCGGGCGAAGTCCCGCGCGAACAGCGAGCCCAGCATGAAGTCGGCCGCCAGGGAATGGACTTCGCCGCGGTGCTGGTGCAGCGAGTGGCCGTCGGAGTGCACCTCGAAGCGGCAGGTGTCGCGGTTGACCTTCTTGGCGCGCTCGGCGTAGCGGTAGGACAGATCGGGGTCGGTGCGCTCGTCGTTGGTGCCGTGCACCAGCAGGACCTGCCGGCCGATGAGCTGTTTGACCGGATCGGGCTGTGCCCGCTCCCGCTGCGGATCGGGCAGCCAGGGCGCCAGCGCCAGCACGGAGTGCACGGCCGGATGGCCGGCGGCGTGCAGCGCGGCGCGGGCACCCATCCCCGTCCCCACCAGGCACACCGGGACATCGCCGTAGCGGCGGACGACCTCCTCCAGGGCCCAGGCCGCATCGCCCGCCGGATGCGCCGCGCTCCCGTTCCAGCCGCTGTGGCGGTAGCGCACGACATGGGCGGTCAGGCCCTCGGGCCGCCCCGCCCGCGCCAGCCGGACCGCCAGCGGGCGCATCGCCAGCGCCGTCACCGGGGACGGCCGCCGCACCCCCGTCGGCCCGCCCCCGGGCAGCAGCAGCGCGACCCCGCTCACCTCCCGGCGGCCACCACCCCTCCACGGGAGCACCTCGCGCGCCCCGTGCCCGCCACTCGTTCCCAGCGGTTTTCCCAGCCGGGCTTCGCGCACCGGCAGTGCTTGCTGAGCCATGACCAGAACGATGGCAGACCAAGAGGTGCCCGCCACCCTATGGACGGGTCACTGTTACGTATCGTTCGATGAGATCTACGCGCGTAGGGGCTAGAGTGCCGAAATGACGAGCGAGACCACCACTCTTCCGACCAGTGAACAGATCCGCCGCGCCCCCAAGGTGCTGCTCCACGACCACCTCGACGGCGGCCTGCGCCCCGCCACGGTCGTCGAGCTGGCCCGCGAGAACGGCTACGAGGGACTGCCCGAAACCGACCCGGAAAAGCTCGGGGTCTGGTTCCGTGAGGCCGCCGACTCCGGCTCGCTGGAGCGCTACCTGGAGACCTTCGCGCACACCTGCGCCGTCATGCAGACCCGCGACGCACTGGCCCGGGTGGCCGCCGAGTGCGCCGAGGACCTGGCCGCCGACGGCGTCGTCTACGCCGAGGTCCGCTACGCGCCCGAGCAGCACCTCGAGCAGGGCCTGAGCCTCGAAGAGGTCGTCGAGGCGGTCAACGAGGGCTTCCGTGAGGGCGAGCGGCGTGCCCGGGAGAACGGCCACCGCATCCGCGTCGGCGCCCTGCTGACCGCCATGCGGCACGCCGCCCGCGCCCTGGAGATCGCCGAACTCGCCAACCGCTACCGCGACACCGGCGTCGTCGGCTTCGACATCGCGGGCGCCGAGGCCGGCTACCCGCCCACCCGCCACCTCGACGCCTTCGAGTACCTCAAGCGGGAGAACAACCACTTCACCATCCACGCCGGTGAGGCCTTCGGCCTGCCGTCCATCTGGCAGGCCCTGCAGTGGTGCGGCGCCGACCGCCTCGGCCACGGCGTCCGGATCATCGACGACATCGAGGTCGCCGAGGACGGCTCGGTCAAGCTCGGCCGGCTCGCCTCGTACGTCCGGGACAAGCGCATCCCGCTGGAGATGTGCCCGACCTCCAACCTCCAGACCGGCGCCGCCCCCTCCTACGCGGAGCACCCCCTCGGCCTGCTGCGCCGGCTGCAGTTCCGGCTCACGGTCAACACCGACAACCGGCTCATGAGCGGGACGAACATGTCCCAGGAATTCGAGCACCTGGTCAAGACATTCCGATACACGCTCGATGACATGCAGTGGTTTACAGTCAATGCGATGAAATCAGCGTTCATTCCTTTCGATGAACGTCTGGCCATGATCAATGACGTCATCAAGCCCGGTTACGCGGAACTGCGGGCCGAATGGCTGTTCCGCCCGGCAGCTACAACGACCGCTGTGAGCAGCAGTTCTGACCCTGCGTAAGGGAAAGCGTGAGCGCTAGCGCAACGGCCGGTGGATTGTCCACCGGCCGTTTTTCCATTCGCCGTGGCTGTTTGCGGCGCCGGTTGGCGCATCACTAGGTTGATTGGCCGGTCAAGCCCCCATCAACGAGGACGTAATTCGATGAAGCAGGGAACCATCAAGACTCTCGGTGTCGCCGCGCTCGGCGCCGCCTTCGCCGTTACCGCCGCGGGTGTCGCCAGCGCGGCCCCGGCGGTCGCCGCCGGGGACACCACCGGCGTGCTGCACAGCCTGCCGGTGAAGGACGCCGCCAAGACCGTCTCCGGTCTCACCAAGACCAAGGCGGCCGGCAACGACGTCAAGACCAAGATGAACTCCCAGGGCAACAAGCTGCTCGGCGGCCTGCCGACCAGCGCCGTCACCAAGACCCTCCCCCTCGGCGGCTGAACCTCCCGCCGGCCCGTCCCGTGAGGGACGCGCCGGGTGCTGTGCCCCGGTCCTACGCCCTGGTGCGTACGGCCGGGGCATTGCCGTGCGGCCGGCGGGCGGGCCGAGCCTCCCGCGGGCCGCCGGACCCGGGCCACGCTGCCGGTCCGGTCACCAGGAGGTGGCGGCGGTCCGGCCCTCGGTGGGCAGGAGGATCCACAGCGCCAGGTAGACCAGGAACTGCGGGCCGGGCAGCAGACACGACACCACGAAGATCACGCGCATCGTCGTCGGCGTCGTACCGAAGCGCTGGGCCAGGCCCGCGCACACTCCGGCGATCATTCGGTTGTTGCGGGGACGGACCAGTGCGGTGGCCATGAGGGCGACTCCTTTATGACGTGGTGGGACGTTTGCCCCGATGTCTCAAAGGTAGGTCCGGCTGCCGGAGAGAACATCAGCCTGGGGAGCCAGTTCGACCCTGGGGATCGTCGGGGTCATCCCCCTGAGATGCTCCTCCCGGCGGCGGAGCCGGTACCGGGCCCCCGGAACGACGGTCAGGTGCACCAGGGCCACGCCGAGCGTGCCCAGCAGCACCGAGTCGATGTCCGGGACCCGTCCGGGGATCCCTGACTGCAGCAGTTCGATGGCCAGCGCGATCATCGCCCCGGCGAACGTGGTCCGGGCGAACGACACCAGCGGCGAAACGTTCAGCCGGCCGGCCGAGAGCGGCAGCAGCACCCCCAGCGGCGCCAGCAGCAGCACCGAGCCGCCCAGATGCTGCACGGCCTCCCACGACGGGAGGAGCGCCAGCTCGGCACGGATCGTCGCCAGCGGCTCGAGATTCGCGGCCGGTACCCACGGCACCGTACGAGGACGCAGCGTCAGCCAGCTGACGATCGACAGATGCGCCACGAGGAGAAGAAGTCCGGTGACGCGCATACGGGGGGCGGCGGTGGTGCCGGGGCCATGACGCTGCACACAGGCCAGGACGCCGCGAGCGGGGGCCGCGGTTCCGCCCCCTTGCGCCCGTCTTGGCCCGCCCCTTCACCCCACGTCCGACAACGGGTCCCCCCACCCGGCGTTCTCCGCGATGTCGGGATGGGCCAGCACATCCGCCGAGCAGTCGAAGCGGTGCGCCGTCTCGTCGCCCGGACCGGCCAGCACCGCCGCGTGGGTACGGCCCAGCGCGGTGCTCGCGCCGTAGGTGCACACCAGCTGCGCCAGCGCGAAGGACGGCAGATCGTCCGGCCGGATGCTCAGCCGCAGCGCATCCGACGGATCGCCGGCCCGCGGCCCCGTCACCTTCAGATGCGGGGGCAGCGCACTGCTGAACCCGGCCTGCTCCTCGTCGGCCGACGGCCGCCGCTGCAACTCGCCCAGCAGCGCACGGGCGGTCGGCAGCCGCGGGTCCGCGGCCGACGCCCCCTTGGGCAGCGTCACCGTCCGCTCCACCTGCGCCAGTGCCGAGCCGCACACCAGATAGACGGTGGCCTGGGTGGTGCCCGGCGGGCCCGGCGCCGGCGCGGTCGCCGGCGCCTTGCAGCTCACCCGGGAGGGCGCGCCGCCCGCGTCGACCGGCACGGACGTGCCGCGGATCCCGCAGCCCGCGGCGGCGAGCGCGAGCGCCGCCAGGGCGGCCGTGCGCCGCCCCCGCCGCATGGTCGGCATCATCGGTCGTCCTCCGTGCCCTCGTCCGCCGCGCCGTCCGCCCGGTCGCGCCGGTCGCCGTCCGTCAGCGGGGAGGCGTCCATCGGCAGCCGGAGCGTGAAGACCGCGCCGCCCTCAGGGAGGTTGGCGGCGGTGATCTCCCCGCCGTGGATGTGCGCGTTCTCCAGCGCGATCGACAGGCCCAGACCGCTGCCCTCCGACCGCGGCCGGGAGGCGCTCGCCTTGTAGAAGCGGTCGAAGACATGCGGAAGGACCTCTTCGGGGATGCCGGGGCCGTGATCCCGTACCCGGATCACCAGCTTCCCGCCCCCGGGCCGCCCCGTCTCCGCGTCCGGCCCGGAATCTTGCGGCCCGCCGTCCCCCGCAGGGACCTGCGGCCCGCCGTCCGCCTCCGGCCCGGCCGCGGCGTCCGCCTCGTCCCGCGCGCCGAGCGCCGTACTGCCCGTCCTGCCGCCCGCGGCACCCGCCGCGTCCTCGGTGCACACCGAGACCCGTACCGGCGAGCCCCCGTGCTTGAGGGCGTTGCCGATCAGATTCGCCAGGATCACATCCAGCCGCCGCGGATCCAGCCGGGCCACGATGCCGCGGTCCGCGTCCAGATCGACCGCGTCCAGCCAGGCCCGCGCGTCGATGCACGCGGTCACCTGATCGGCGACATCCACCTCGTCCAGCACCAGCCGGGCCGTCCCCGCGTCGAAGCGGGTGACCTCCATCAGATTCTCGACGAGATCGTTCAGCCGCCGGGTCTCACTGACCACCAGCTGCACCGCGGGCGCGATCATCGGATCGAGGGAGTCGGCCTCCTCCTCCAGCACCTCGGAGACCGCGGTGATCGCGGTCAGCGGCGTCCGCAGCTCGTGCGACATATCGGCGACGAACCGCCGGGACGCCGCCTCCCGCCCGCTCAGCTCCTCCACCCGCTGCTCCAGACGCTCCGCCGTACGGTTGAACGTCCGCGACAGATCCGCGAGTTCGTCGGTCCCGGTCACCCGCAGCCGGGTGTCGAGGCGCCCCTCACCGAGCTGCCGCGCCGCATGCCCCAGCCGCTGGACGGGCCGCAGCACGGTCGTCGCCGCGGCCTGCGCCAGCAGCGCCGAACCGACCAGCGCCAGCGCCGTCGCGATCCCCAGCGACCAGGCCAGCGAATTGAGGTCCTGCTGCTCGGCGGCCAGCGACTTGATCATGTAGCCGGTGGGGCCGCCGCCGGTCACCTTCGCCCCGGCCACGAGATAGGGGGTGTCCCCGACCTCCTTGCGCTGCCAGTACAGATGGTGCGCGTAACGGTTGGACTCATCGACCGGACGCGCCTCGTCGACCGCGGTACGCAGCGACGCCGGCACGCTCGTGAGCGTCAGCAGATCCTTGTCGGTGGTGGCCGCACAGTCCTGGCCCTTGCGGTCCACGCCGATCAGCAGCACCGCGTAATTCTGCGGACCCGCCGCCATCTGCCGGGCCGCGTCCTGGAGTTCGGCACAGCGCGGACGCAAGGGAAGCGACCGGGTGCTGTCCTCCAGCGCCTTGCGGAAGTCGTTCAGGACGGCGTTCTGCGTGCGGTCCAGCACCGTGTTGCGGTTGAGCCAGTACGCGATACCGGACGCGGAGACCGCCGCGGTCAGCGCCACCAGCGCGAAGACCACCACCAGCCGCAGCCGCAGACTGGTCCAGCGCAGCAGCCCCGACGCCCGCAGCAGCAGCCGCAGCGCCCGCCGGCCGCCCGCCGGCGCGCCACCGCCCCCGGCCGGGCCGGGCGCCCCGGCAGCCGTGTCCCCGTCCGCGGCGCCGCCCGCGGAACGTTCCCTCACTGCGGCGAATCCAGCCGGTAGCCGACCCCGCGGACCGTACGGATCAGCGTCGGCGAGGACGGCACGTCCTCCACCTTCGCCCGCAGCCGCTGCACACACGCGTCCACCAGGCGCGAGTCACCGAGATAGTCGTGCTCCCACACCAGCCGCAGCAGCTGCTGGCGGGACAGCGCCTGACCCGGCCGGCGGCTCAGCTCCAAAAGCAACCGCAGCTCGGTCGGTGTCAGTTGCAGATCCTCGCCGTTCTTGGTGACCGTCATCGCCGACCGGTCGATCACCAGCGAACCGAACGTCGCCGAATCGCTGGACTCCCGCTCACCCCGGCGCAGCACGGCCCGGATCCGGGCGTCCAGCACCCGCCCCTGCACCGGTTTGACGACATAGTCGTCGGCGCCGGACTCCAGCCCCACCACGACGTCGATGTCATCGTTACGCGCGGTGAGCAGGATGATCGGCAGCTGGTCCGTACGCCTGATCCGCCGGCACACCTCGAAACCGTCGATGCCCGGCAGCATCACATCCAGCACGATCAGGTCCGGGCGCTGCTCACGCAGCAGCTTCAGACCGTCCTCGCCCGTCGCCGCGGTCACCACACGGTGACCCTGGCGGGACAGCGAGAGTTCGAGGGCCGTGCGGATGGCGTCGTCGTCCTCGATCAGCAACAGGAAAGGCACATCAGCCATTCTGGCCCATGGGGCGCCGCGAGATCGACCAGTGGCGCTCTCGTACACAAGCCCCGCACCCCCCGCACCCCCGCGACGCGCCGCACAGACCCCTGTGACAGGCCTGTGACAGTCGGCGGACAACGCGATGAAACTGGCTTGGCAGTCTTTGGGGCACCGGGAGAGATCAACAACCGGGACACACCGAACGAGCTGGCTCTACGACGGGGGGCGCGCGATGAACACACTGCACGGCACCACTACCAGCGCAGTTATCACGCGACTCCACGACATCGTCAGGAACGACAAGCCCGGCGCCGCGGGGGCCACCTCCCTCAGCGGCGGACGCGGCTGCGCCCGCACCACCGGCCGTCAGCGGCCGCCCTTCCGGGTGGCCATCGATGCGACGACGGTGTCCCTGGGCACGGAAGGCGGGCGGCACGGGGCAGACGCCGCCCACGGGGGGAACAACGGGGAAGCGGCGTACGGGAAGGCCACGGGAGAGGGGCGCTCCGCGTCGGAGACGGCTGAGGCCGAAGCGGCCTTCACCGCCTACGTCCAGGAGCGCCGCGCCTCCCTGTACGCCACCGCCTACCACCTGACCGGTGACCGCTACGAGGCCGAGGACCTGCTGCAGAGCGCCCTGTTCTCGACCTACCGCGCCTGGGACCGGATCAGCGACAAGGCGGCACTCGGCGGCTATCTGCGCCGCACCATGACCAACCTGCACATCAGCGCCTGGCGCCGGCGCAAGCTCAACGAGTACCCGACCGAGGAGCTGCCGGAGACGGCGGCCGACGCGGACGCGATGCGCGGCACCGAACTGCGCGCCGTGCTGTGGCAGGCGCTGGTCCGGCTGCCCGAGACGCAGCGCACGATGCTGGTGCTGCGCTACTACGAGGGCCGCACGGACCCGGAGATCGCGGACATCCTCAACATCAGTGTCGGCACGGTCAAGTCGAGCATCTGGCGCGCCCTGCGCCGGCTGCGCGAGGACGAGGTCCTCAGCTTCGGCCGTGACGAGGAGGAGTCCTTCGGCGAGCTGGTGGCCTGAAGGACGGGGGAAAAGCCCGAGGGGGACCGGGGGGAAACCCGAGGGGGACACGGGGGACCGGCACGAACGGAGCGCTCGCCGCTCGGTGACGGCCGGACGTATCGGGGGATACGGGGGAACACGGGGGAAGAAAAGCGGGTTCGGACAGCCGGGGGGGCCGTCCGAACCCGCTTCTTCGTGCGCAGGCCACCGCACTTCGTCTCAGGAACGCGCCGCCGCGCCCACCGCATCCACCGCCCGCGCGGCCGCTATCCGGGCCAGCGCCTCCGTCTTGGCGCAGGGGTGCGCGCCCAGCGCCGTGAGCCGGGCGACGATCGACCGCTCGCCGCGCATCAGCCGCAGCCCGCGGCGCACCAGATACGGAGCCGGCTTCCGGCCCTCGCGCAGATCCCGCGCCAGCCGGCGGCGGAACGTGGTGGACGGACGCCCGCGCAGACACAGCGCATCGGCCAGCAGCCCCGCCGCCCGGCACCGTGCGATGACATCCGCGGCGAAGACGCCCTCCGCCAGGAACAGCGGCGCACCGCCGAGGTCCAGGCCCGACGCGCCGATGCGGGCACTGGTGGCGATGTCGTACCGCGGGACGTCGGCGCGCCCCGTGCGGCACAGCGTCTCGATGGCCGCGACGGCGGCTTCGGCGTCCCAGGACAGCGGGGAGTCCCAGTCGGCGCCGCCGCCGTCGGGCAGTTGCGGCAGCGTCGGGTCCGTCCCCTCCTTGTAGAAGTCGTCGAGATTGAGGACGGGCAGGCCACTGCGCGCGGCCAGGGACGTCTTGCCGGAACCCGAGGGGCCGGTCAGCAGCACGACCTGGGCGGCGGGCGAGGAGGAGTGGATGCTCACGGGCACCCATTGTCGCGTATTGGCCCGTGTGGGGTACCCCTGGCGCGCGAGGTGGATCGGCCCCCGCCCCTCAACTACGCTACGCAGTCAACCGATTACCGAACCCTCGTGGGCCCCTCGTGCTCGCACAGCACTTCGACCACTCCGAATCCACAGGCAGGTGGCACATGCCCTCCCACGCACGTCCCAAGCCCAGCCGCATCCCGCGCACCCTGCTGCGTGCCGGACTGGTGCTCTCCGCGGCCGGTGCGGCGATCGCGGCGGGTGGTGCGGCAACGGCGAGCGCCGCCCCCGCGTCCGCCACCGAACACAGCACCGACACCGGCGCCACCGCCTCCGCGCTGACCGGCGCACTGCTGCACTCCGCGGCCGGCGGCATCGGCCCCGTCAAGAACCTCAAGGTCGACCCGCTCGCCAACACCCCCGTCGACCCGCTCGCCAACGCCGTCGGCACCCAGATCGCCGACTTCAAGCCGGTGGGCACCACCCTGGTGACCGGCCCCCTCTCCAGCGGCAGCGCACTGCGGGACCTGCCGCTGGTGGGGGCGGTGACGAAGGTACTGCCGGGCTGAGGACCGGGCGGCGGCCCGGCCCTCAGGCGGTATCCGTGAGCCGTCCGGGCCGGCCGCCCACCCGCTCACCGGGGCCGCGGCCGGCCCGGGTCAGCGCCCGTGGAAGGCCGCGACCATCGCCCGCATGTCGTCCTTGAGCGAACAACTCAGCGCCAGCCACGAGCCGTCGACGAAGACCAGGTCGAACCGGCCGCGGGGGAACGTCATACGCGGCCGGGGCCGCAGCTCCGCGATGTTCGAGAGCTGTATCTGCACGGCGACCTCCAGCTCGGGCGCGCGCTCCCGCCACCCCGTGGCCCGGTCCGTCAGCACGAACAGCCGGCGGTCGGTCAGCACCTGGTGCCGGGGCGAGCCGCCCGCGTTGGTGACCTGCACGAGGAACCGGCCGGCCATGCCGGCCCAGTCGCCCTCCATGGTCTTTCCGAACAGCGCGCGGTTCGCGGCGTCGTCGAGGGCGTCCTCGATGTTTTCCTGGGCCTCATTCAGCCCCTCCGCCACATTGCCGACCGCGCGCGTCCCCCGGTTGTCGAGCAGCCGGTTGTCGAGCAGGCGGCTGTCGGCCGGCCGGCCGGTGACCGCACCGGCGGACGGCTGCGACGCCTTGTCGAGGACCTCGCTCAGCTTCCCCAGGAGACCCTTCGCACGCGGCGACCGCTTCCGTGGCGCCCTGAGATGGGCGGGCACGAGCGGCAGATCCGGGTACTCGTCGTAGCCCCTGGCCTCCCACAACGCCTCGCCCGGCTGGAGGAAACGGCGGCAGGGGGTGGCATGGTCGATCTTCGGCATCAGATCCCGTGGTTCCAGGCGGCGACGAAACCCTCCATGTTGTTGCGCAGGAGACTGCCCAGAGCGATCCACGATCCATCGACGAAGGCGACATCGAATCGCCCTCGGCTGACGGCCTTCGGATGGGCCGTGACCCGAGCAATGTGCGTACGGGGCACCGCTGCTCCGAAATCCCATTGCGGGGCGGGGTTCCGCCAGCTCGTGTTGCGGTCCACGAGCACGATCAGTCGGCGGTCGGTCAGCGCCTGCCGCTTGGGATCGCCGCCCGCGTTGGTGAGATCGACCAGGAAGCGCCCGGCCATGCTGTTCCAGCCGCCGTCCATGACGCTGCCCCAGATCGCCCTTTCGACCGCCCGGTCGGCGATGTGCTCCAGGTCGATCGCGGCATTCTCGACCCGGTCACCGACGCGGTCGGCTGCCCGGATCAACGGGTTGTTGGTCACCCGGCTGCTGCCCATGGCCTCCAGCGGACGGCTCACCTTGCCCAGAACGCTCCCCAGCGCGCCCCGGACCCGCTGTTCGAGCGCGGACGGAGGGGGCGGGGTGCGAGGCGTGCGCAGTGGGGCGGGGACGGAGGGAAGCCCCGAGTTCTCGCAGTAGTCCGAGGCGATGATCAGCCTTTCCCCTGGCTGAAGATAGGGCGGGAAACAGTCGCGATAGTCCGGCCTCATCCGGCGCGGCTCCTCTCATGGGGCAGGGCGGGTCAGCCGAACGGGTTGTCGGGATCGAGGGGTTGCCGAACGGCGGCCGGGCGCGCGAACAGCCGGGGGTCCCGCTCGACGGCGGGTTCCGGGGAGCGGCTCAGCGGGTCCTGGGCGACGGGCCGTGGGCCCTGCTCAACTGCGGGTTCGCGGTAGCGGCTGAGGGGATCCTGGGCGACCGGCGTCCGGTCGGCGGGGGTCCCGGTCACCGGCGGATCGTACGCGGTGGGCGGCCCGGCGAAGTCCGACGCGGGCGGCAGGTGGACGTCGCCGTGCCCGGAGCGGGGCGAACCGCCATCACCGGACGAGGACTTGTCGCCGGTCAGCACCTCGTCGATCTTCTCGGCAGCGGCGTCGACCCCGTCGCCAACGGCGACCCCCGCCGCGGCGCCCACCGGATTGCCCGTGAAGCCGAGACCGCCCATCACGCCCTTGGCGCCGTGCTTGATCGCCTTATGCGTCTTCTTGGCGCCGTAGGCGATGGCGAACTTCTCCGCCTCGTCGGCGTTCTTGAGGTGCTTCCAGGTCCAGGGCTTCCACTTCTTCACCTTGGACAGCTTCTTGGCCTGCTTGAGCATCTTCAGGATGTTCGAAAGGGTCTTGAGCTCACTGCCGAGCCGGTGCACAAGGCTGGCGATACGGCTCGTGGCGACGCCGGCCTCGGTCGCGGCCATCGCGGCCTCGCCGGCCAGTGAGAGACCCACGGTCACGACACTCAGCGCCACCGCCGCCGCCAGCGTGATCAGCGCCCACTCGATGAGTTCGCGGAGGACTGCCTCGACCAGCTCCTGCGCCATCCGTGCCTGCTCGGCGGCCTGCTCCAGGACGTGGGCCGTCTCGTCCATGTCATGGGCTTCCGCCTCCATGGCGGTTTCCAGCTCGGCGAGGTGGTGCTGGAAGGCCTCGGCGGACTCGCCGGTCCACTCGTGCGCGAGATCCGCCCGGTCGCGCCGCTGATCTGCCACGACGTCCCGGAGGTCGGCCGCCTTGTCCCGCCACAGCTTGGCCGCTTCCTTGAGCGTCTCGGGATCGCCGGTCACGCACTCCAGCTGATCGGCGAGCGGTTCGACGAGTGGACGCATGATGCCGTCCACGATGTCGTCCATCCCGCTCATCCAGCCGTTGACCTTGTTGTAGGCGCCGACCGCCGTCGATGCGGGCCCGCTCATCGGCCGCCACCCCCGTGGTGCACGCTGCTCATGGCCTGAACGACGTCGTCGTCGCTGTCCTGGTAGGACCGCGCGGTGGCCGTGACGCCCTCGCTGATCTTCTCCTGCAAGGTGGCGATGTCCTCGAGCGTGTCCAGGACGTCCTTCTGGCGCTCTTCGTAGTCCGTGCTGATCTCATCGGACTCCGGGAGCTTTCCGAACGCCTCGCGGTGCACGGAGTGCGAGGCGAGACCGCTGCGGATCGCCCGCACCTTCTCCGCCCGCTGATCGGCGCTCCTGGCGAATGCGTGCAAGGCTTCCTGAGCAGCGCTGAATTGCTCCGGCACAGATCTCCCCCGAAATGTTGTCGTGCTGCCGTCCAAGATCAATAGTAGTGAAAGAACCGGACAGCGGTGCGGGGCCTCACCCGAAGGTGAGACCCCGCACACGGCATGGGCGACGGCCGGTCACAAGGCCGCCAGAACAGACCTAAACGCCCTTCGGATGCCACACCGTCTTCGTCTCCAGGAAGCTCATCAGCCGGCCGGTGCCGGGATCCGCGGACCAGTTCACCGGAGCCGGACGCAGCACCCGCTTGAGGTTGTCGGCCGCGGCCACCTCCAGCTCCTTCGCCACATCCCCGCCGGCGCCCGCGAGATCGATGGCGTTGACGTCCTGATGGGCGGCGAGCGGCGCGGCGATCTCCGCCGTACGGCCCGAGAGGAGGTTGACCACACCGCCCGGGAGGTCGGAGGTGGCGAGCACCTCGGCCAGGGAGAGGGCGGGCAGCGGCGCGTCCTGCGCGGCCACCACGACGACCGTGTTGCCGGTGACGATCGCCGGGGCGATCACCGAGACCAGGCCGAGGAAGGACGAGTCCTGCGGGGCCAGGACCGCGACCACACCGGTCGGCTCGGGGGAGGACAGGTTGAAGTACGGGCCCGCCACCGGGTTCGCGCCACCGGCGATCTGGGCGACCTTGTCGGACCAGCCCGCGTACCAGACCCAGCGGTCGACCGCCGCGTCCACCTGCGCCGCGGCCTTCGCCTTCGACAGCCCCTCGGCCGCGGCCACCTCCGCCACGAACTGGTCGCGGCGGCCCTCCAGCATCTCGGCGACGCGGTAGAGGATCTGCCCGCGGTTGTAGGCCGTGGCGCCCGACCAGCCGCCGAACGCCTTACGGGCGGCGACCACCGCGTCCCGGGCGTCCTTGCGGGAGGCCAGCGGCGCATTGGCGAGCCATGTGCCCTTGGAGTCCGTCACCTCGTACACCCGCCCGCTCTCGGACCGGGGGAACTTCCCCCCGACGTACAGCTTGTAGGTCTTGAGCACACTCAAGCGGTCAACAGTGTTCATCAGCGCGCGCCCTCCGGGCTCGACGGGGCGAGGTACGCCTCCAGACCGTGCCGGCCGCCCTCGCGGCCGAAGCCCGACTCCTTGTAGCCGCCGAACGGCGACGCCGGGTCGAACTTGTTGAACGTGTTGGACCAGATGACGCCCGCGCGCAGCCTGTCCGCCGTCCACAGCATCCGCGAGCCCTTCTCCGTCCAGATGCCGGCGGAGAGGCCGTACGGCGTGTTGTTGGCCTTCTCCACGGCCTCCGCCGGGGTGCGGAACGTCAGCACGGACAGCACCGGGCCGAAGATCTCCTCGCGGGCGATGCGGTGCGCCTGGGTGACGCCGGTGAACAGCGTCGGGGCGAACCAGTAGCCGGCGTCGGGCAGCTCGCACGACGGCGACCAGCGCTCGGCACCCTCGGCCTCACCCGCCTCGGCCAGCGCGGTGATCCGGGCCAGCTGCTCGGCGGAGTTGATGGCGCCGATGTCGGTGTTCTTGTCCAGCGGATCGCCCACGCGCAGGGTCTGCATCCGGCGCTTGAGGGCGTCCAGCAGCTCCTCGGCCACCGACTCCTGGACCAGCAGCCGCGAGCCCGCGCAGCACACCTGGCCCTGGTTGAAGAAGATGCCGTTGACGATGCCCTCGACGGCCTGGTCGAGCGGCGCGTCGTCGAAGACGATGTTCGCCGCCTTGCCGCCCAGCTCCAGCGTCACCTTCTTGTCGGTGCCGGCGACCGTACGGGCGATGGCCTTGCCGACCGCGGTGGAGCCGGTGAAGGCGACCTTGTCGACGCCCGGGTGCGCGACCAGCGCGGCACCCGTGGAACCGTCACCCGTCAGGATGTTGACGACGCCCTTCGGCAGGCCGGCCTGACGGCAGATGTCCGCGAAGAACAGCGCCGACAGCGGCGTCGTCTCGGCGGGCTTGAGGACGACGGTGTTGCCGGTGGCCAGCGCCGGCGCGATCTTCCACGCGAGCATCAGCAGCGGGAAGTTCCAGGGGATGACCTGCCCGGCGACGCCCAGCGGGCGCGGGTTCGGGCCGTAGCCCGCGTGGTCGAGCTTGTCGGCCCAGCCGGCGTAGTAGAAGAAGTGCGCGGCCACCAGCGGCAGATCGGCGTCCCGGGACTCACGGATCGGCTTGCCGTTGTCCAGCGACTCCAGCACCGCCAGCTCGCGCGAGCGCTCCTGGATGATCCGCGCGATCCGGAACAGGTACTTGGCGCGCTCGGCGCCGGGCAGCACGGACCACTTCTCGAAGGCCTTCCGGGCCGCCTGCACGGCACGGTCGACGTCCTCGGCGTTCGCCTGCGCGACCTCGGAGAGGACCTCCTCGGACGACGGGGAGACGGTCTTGAAGACCTTGCCGTCCCCGGCCGGGGCGAACTCGCCGTCGATGAACAGGCCGTAGGACGGCGCGATGTCGACGACCGCGCGCGACTCGGGTGCGGGTGCGTAATCGAAGGTCATGGGAGCCTCAGTCCACCGTGACGTAGTCGGGGCCGGAGTAGCGGCCGCTGCTGAGCTTCTGGCGCTGCATCAGCAGGTCGTTGAGGAGGCTGGAGGCGCCGAAGCGGAACCAGTCGGCGGTCAGCCAGGGGTCGCCGAGCGTCTCGTTGACCATGACCAGGTACTTGACCGCGTCCTTGGTCGTACGGATACCGCCGGCCGGCTTCACCCCGACCTGGACACCGGTCGCGGCGTGGAAGTCGCGGACCGCCTCCAGCATCAGGAGGGTGACCGGCGGGGTCGCGTTGACGGCCACCTTGCCGGTCGAGGTCTTGATGAAGTCGGCACCCGCGAGCATCGCCAGCCAGGAGACCCGGCGGACGTTGTCGTACGTCTGGAGCTCACCGGTCTCGAAGATGACCTTGAGGTGCGCGACCGTCCCGTCGGGGCGCGCGCACGCCTCCTTGACGGCCTTGATCTCCTCGAAGACGTCCATGTACCGGCCGGACAGGAAGGCGCCCCGGTCGATCACCATGTCGATCTCGTCGGCGCCGGCCGCCACCGCGTCGCGGGTGTCGGCCAGCTTGACCGGCAGCGCGGCCCGGCCCGCCGGGAAGGCGGTGGCGACGGACGCCACATGGACCCCCGAGTCGCCGAGCGCCTCCTTGGCCGTCGCGACCATGTCCGGATAGACGCAGATCGCCGCCACCTTGGGGGCGGTGCGGTCCGTGGGATCCGGGTGGACGCCCTTGGCGCACAGCGCCCGGACCTTGCCCGGGGTGTCCGCGCCTTCGAGGGTCGTCAGGTCGATCATCGAGAGGGCGAGATCGATGGCGTACGCCTTCGCCGTCGTCTTGATCGAGCGGGTGCCGAGGGTGGCGGCGCGGGCCTGGAGGCCGACCTCGTCGACGCCCGGGAGGCCGTGGAGGAAGCGGCGCAGCGCACCGTCGTCGGCGGTCACGTCCGCCATTGACGCCAGACGCCCCGCGGCTTCCTTGCCGTATGCGGGAACAGTGATGGGCATGGTCACGAGGGGAGCATATCTACGCGCGTAGCGCCATGTCATCCCCCTGGACAGTCCGAATCCGGCCGGTGCGCGCGGGCGCGAGGAGCCGAGATGCCTGGTGACGGCACCGGAACCGGCCCACCTCCAGGGCCCGGACACCCGCGCCGCACGCCCCCGAATGATGCCGTAACGCAATGTCCGGCATCCGGACGGTCGGGCAGAATCGGCGGCATGACGAGCCAGGACCGGTCCACCCCGCCCCAGCAGCAGTACGCGGAACGCAGCTACCGCTCGCCCGCGGCCCTCGCCGGCGGCGCACTGCTCCTCCTGCTCGGCCTCTGGCTCGGCGGCGACGCCCTCCTGCGCGGCGACACCCACACCCGGCTCACGGCACTGTTCGCCCTGCTCCTCGGCGTGCCGCTGGTCACCGCCTTCACCCTGCGCCCCCTGGTCAGAGCGGGCGAGGACCGGCTCACGGTACGCAACCCGTTCCGCACCATCACCCTGCCGTGGACCGCGGTCGAGGGCCTGCGGGCGGGCTACTCCACCGAGGTCCGCACCGACGGCGGCACCTACCAGATGTGGGCGATCCCCGTCTCCCTGCGGCAGCGCAAGAAAGCCGGCCGCCAGGCGAGGGGCGGCACGGTGTCCAGGCCCCGCTTCGGCCCGCACGCCGACGCCGACGCCAGCCCCGCCCCGCGCGCCATGGCCGACCAGGCCCTCGACGAACTGCGCGAGGTCCGGGAACGCGCCTCCCGCCGCGAAAGCCCCCAGGACGAGCCGGTGGCGGTGCGCTGGTCGTACCCGGTCCTCGCACCGCTCGTGGTGGGCGCGGCGGGGCTTGTGGTGATGCTGGTGCTGTGAGGGGCGGAGGGGACGGCCGGTCGCACCCGAGGGCGGCCGCCCTGGTGCAAGGCGGCCGCCCTCCGGTGCACGACCGGGCGTCAGACGGTCAGATCCCTGCCGCCGCCGACACCTCCCGCTTGATCGCCGCCAGCGCCGCCGCCGCCGTCGTCCGGGCCTCGGGGAGCGCCTCGGCCGAGGCCACCGGGACCACGACCTCCAGATAGCACTTGAGCTTGGGCTCGGTGCCGCTGGGACGGACCACGACCCGGGCGGACTCGATGCCCGACTCCGGCGAACCGGCCAGGTAGTAGCGCAGACCGTCGGTCGGCGGCAGCGCCTTGGTGCCCCGGGTCAGGTCATCGGCACGGGACACGGCCAGGCCCGCCAGTACGGTCGGCGGCTGCTCCCGCAGCCTGCGCATCGCATCGGCGATCAGTGACAGGTCCTCGACCCGGACCGAGAGCTGATCGGTGGCGTGCAGCCCGAACTCCCGCGCCAGGTCGTCGAGCAGATCGGTCAGGCCGCGGCCGGCCTGCTTGAGCTCCGCGGCCAGCTCGGTGATCAGCAGCGCCGCGGTGATGCCGTCCTTGTCACGGACGCCCTCCGGGTCGACGCAGTAGCCCAGCGCCTCCTCGAAGGCGTACCGCAGACCGTCCACCCGCGCCAGCCACTTGAAGCCGGTCAGCGTCTCCTCGTACGGAAGCGCGGAGGCGGCCGCGATCCGGGACAGCAGCTGCGAGGAGACGATGGTCGTCGCGAAGGTGCCCGACGCCCGCTTGCTCACCAGACTGGCGGCGAGCAGCGCACCGACCTCGTCGCCGCGCAGCATCCGCCAGCCCTCCGGCGTGCCGGGGGCGGGGACCGCGACGGCGCAGCGGTCCGCGTCGGGGTCATTGGCGATCACGATGTCGATGTCCGCGCCCGCCGCCCGGGCGGTGGCGAACGCGAGGTCCATCGCGCCCGGCTCCTCCGGGTTGGGGAAGGCGACCGTCGGGAAGTCCGGATCCGGCTCGGCCTGTTCCGCGACGACCACCGGGGCCGGGAATCCGGCCCGGGCGAAGGCGGCGACGAGGGTGTCCCGGCCGACGCCGTGCATCGGCGTGTAGACGACCCTGGTGTCCCGGGGGGACCCGGGCGTCAGCACCGCGTCCGTACGCTCCAGATAGGCGGCCAGAACCGCCTCGTCGAGGGTTTCCCAGCCGGCCTCCGGGCGGGGCACGCCGTCCAGCGGGCCGACCGCGGCGATCTCGGCGGCGATACCGGCGTCCGCGGGCGGCACGATCTGCGAGCCGTCGCCCAGATAGACCTTGTAGCCGTTGTCGCGCGGCGGGTTGTGGCTGGCGGTGACCTCGACACCGGCCACCGCACCCAGATGCCTTATCGCGAAGGCCAGGACGGGGGTGGGCAGCGGGCGCGGCAGCAGCGCGGCGCGCAGGCCCGCGCCCACCATCACGGCCGCCGTGTCACGGGCGAAGTCGGCGCTCTTGTGGCGCGCGTCGTAGCCGATGACGACCAGCCCGGCGCCCTCGCCCTGCGCCTTGAGGTACGCGGCCAGCCCGGCCGCCGCCCGGATGACGACGGAGCGGTTCATCCGCATCGGGCCCGCGCCCAGTTCGCCGCGCAGCCCGGCCGTGCCGAACTGGAGGGTGCCGGCGAAACGGGCAGCCAGCTCGGCCGCGAACGCGTCGTCGTCGGCCGCCTCGATGAGCTTGGACAGCTCGGCCCGGGTCTCCGGGTCCGGGTCCTCGGCCAGCCATGCCTTGGCCCGGTTGATCAGCTCCGCGGGATCGGTAGCCACGTGATGCTCCTGACGGTGGGTGCGTGGTGGGGGTTGCGTACGGGGGCGGGGGTTGTGTGCGGGGGCCTGCGGCCGGCCGGGCGCCTGCGCGGTGCGCGCCCGGCTCGTACCCCTTACCCCGCGTGAGGGGCGAACGACGCCATCCGGCCACCGGCGGCCCACGTGCCACCTGCCCTTGACGCCTCCCTCACCCCGTCACAGAATGTAACCGAGTGAGGAACGACTTACTCTCCGTAATCGTTGCCGGGGTAAGAGGAGGAGGCAGCACGCAAGGCGCCGAAACGCCCGCATCAGCCGAACCGAGCCGCACTCGATTCAACCGATTCAACCGATTCAACCGGTTCAGCCGATTCAACCGATCTGGGTCGCACTCGAACCGGGCCGGACTCGAACCGGACCGGACCGTGACTGCATCGGGCCGAGACCGAGGCCGAGGCCGAGGTCGAGGTCGAGGTCGAGGCCGAGACCGTGTTCGTACTGCACCAGCTCGCCCTGCACCAGCTCGCCCTGCATCAGCTCGAACTGAGCAGGCGGCGCCTGGCCGGTCAGCTCGATGCCGGCCGCGGACCGGCTCAGCCGAATCGGACCCGTCCGGCGGCAGCCGATTCCGCCGGACGGGACCGACCGGCCTCCGCCCGAGCGACCCGATCGTGCCTTCGCCCGAGCGGTCCGCTCCGGCCTCCGACCGGAGCGGAGCGGACCGGACGGGACTGACCTCCGCCCGCCCGAACCGACGGACCGCCTGAGCCGACGGACCGGCCCCGACCGGCCCTCCGCTAGATCTTGTTGAGGACCTGGCCGAGCAGGGAGCCCATGTGGGTCGCCGAGTCGCGGCCGGCCTGCAGTACCTCTTCGTGGTTGAGCGGCTCGCCCGTCATGCCGGCGGCGAGGTTCGTCACCAGCGACAGGCCGAGCACCTCGGCGCCGGCCTCGCGGGCCGCGATGGCCTCCAGGACGGTGGACATCCCGACCAGGTCGGCGCCCAGTGTCCGGAGCATCTTGATCTCGGCCGGGGTCTCGTAGTGCGGGCCGGGGAGCTGGGCGTAGACGCCCTCCTCCAGGCTCGGGTCGATCTCCTTGCACAGCGCGCGCAGTCGCGGCGAGTACAGATCGGTCAGATCGACGAAGTGGGCGCCGGCGATCGGGGAGGTGGCGGTCAGGTTCAGATGGTCGTTGATGAGGACCGGCTGGCCGGGGCGCATGCCCGCGCGCAGGCCGCCGCACCCGTTGGTGAGCACGACGGTCTTGCAGCCGGCCGCGACGGCGGTGCGCACGCCGTGGGCGACCGCGGCGACACCGCGGCCCTCGTAGTAGTGCGTACGGCCCAGGAAGACCAGCGCCCGCTTCTCGCCCACCCGGTACGAGCGGATCTTGCCGCCGTGGCCGGCGACGGCCGGCGGCGGGAAGCCGGGCAGCTCGGTGACGGGGAATTCGTGCTCGGGCGCGCCCAGGGCCTCGGCGGCCGGTGCCCAGCCCGAGCCCATCACCAGGGCGACGTCATGGGTCTCGGCGCCGGTCAGCTCGCGCAGACGGGCGGCGGCGTCGGCGGCGGCACCCTGCGGGTCGCGCGCGATGTCCGGAGTAACAGATGCGTTCACGCGGACGAGGGTAGCCGGTATTCCCCTACGCGCGTAGATGTCGTTGCCCACGGTGCCGGGATCGTTGTCTTGTGGGTTGTGCCAAACGCCGGCCCGGGCGTGTCGCGGCACCCCGCCGGCCACGGCCCCCGTGCCTCAGCAAGGGCGTTTCCGCAGCTCCATCACATAGTCGTGCGGGGCGCCCGCGGATTCGGCGGCGTCGGCGATCTCGCCCAGGTAGCGGGCCGAGGGGAGGCCGCCCTCGTAGCCGTTGAGGACGTAGATCCAGGCCGTCTCGTCGCCGTCGAGGGTGTGTGCCCGTACCCGCATCCGGCGGTAGATCTCCATGCCGACGCCCTCCCAGCGGTCCATGGACTCCTCGTCCATGGGCGCGATGTCGTAGAGCGCGACGAACAGCTGGGAGGCCGGGTCCTCGACGACCGTCGCCAGTGCGCCTTCCCACCCCATCTGCTCGCCCCCGAACGTCAGCCGCCAGCCGTTGAGCCAGCCGGTGCCGCGCAGCGGCGAGTGCGGTGCGCGGCGGGACATCAGCCGCGCGTCGAGGTTGCCGGCGTAGGCGGCGTAGAGCGACATGGTTCCGAGAGTACGGGAGGTTGACCGCGGGACCCGTGGTACCGGAGGTTCGCGGGACCGGCCGGGCGGCGCGCCCCGGTGCCGGTCAGCGCGGCGGTGGGCCCCCGGGCGTGAGCGACGTACGGGCGTGCGGGAGAATGGAGTACGTGACTCGGATCGTGATCATCGGTGGCGGACCCGGCGGATACGAAGCGGCCCTGGTGGCCGCCTCTCTCGGCGCGGAGGTGACCGTCGTCGACTGCGACGGTCTGGGCGGGGCGTCGGTGCTCACCGACTGCGTGCCGTCGAAGACTCTTATCGCCACGGCCGAGGTGATGACCACCTTCGATTCGTCGTACGAAGAGCTCGGCATCATCGTCGAGGACGACACCCCGTACGTGGACCGGCCCGCCCGGGTCGTCGGCGTCGACCTCGGCAAGGTCAACCGGCGGGTCAAGCGTCTCGCGCTCGCCCAGTCGCATGACATCACCGCCTCCGTGACCCGTGCCGGCGGCCGGGTCATGCGCGGCCGCGGGCGGCTGGAGCCGGGGCAGGCGCCGGACGGCTCCCGCAAGGTGACCGTCACCGCCGCCGACGGCACCTCGGAGGGCCTGATCGCGGACGCGGTGCTGATCGCCACCGGCGCGCACCCCCGTGAGATCCCCGACGCGCTCCCCGACGGCGAGCGGATCCTGAACTGGACGCAGGTCTACGACCTCGACGAGCTGCCCGAAGAGCTGATCGTGGTCGGTTCCGGTGTCACCGGTGCCGAGTTCGCCGGCGCCTACCAGGCGCTCGGCTCCCGCGTCACCCTCGTCTCCTCCCGCGACCGCGTGCTGCCGGGCGAGGACCCGGACGCCGCCGCCGTGCTGGAGGACGTCTTCCGCCGCCGCGGCATGAACGTCATGGCGCGCTCGCGGGCCCAGTCCGCCAAACGGGTCGGCGACCGCGTGGAGGTCACCCTCGCCGACGGCCGCACGATCTCCGGTACGCACTGCCTGATGGCGGTCGGCTCGATCCCCAACACCGAGGACATGGGCCTGGAAGCGGCCGGCGTCAAGCTCCGGGAATCCGGCCACGTCTGGACCGACAAGGTCTCCCGCACCACCGCCCCGGGCGTGTACGCGGCGGGTGACTGCACCGGTGTCTTCGCGCTGGCGTCGGTGGCCGCGATGCAGGGCCGGATCGCGATGTACCACTTCCTCGGCGACGCGGTCACGCCGCTGAACCTCAAGACGGTCTCCGCGAACGTCTTCACCGACCCGGAGATCGCCACCGTCGGCTACTCCCAGGCCGATGTCGACAGCGGCAAGATCGACGCCCGGGCCGTCAAGCTCCCGCTGCTGCGCAACCCGCGCGCCAAGATGCAGGGCATCCGCGACGGCTTCGTCAAGCTGTTCTGCCGCCCCGGCACGGGCATCGTGGTCGGCGGTGTGGTCGTCTCCCCGCGCGCGAGCGAGCTGATTCACCCGATCTCGATCGCGGTCGACAACAATCTGACCGTCGAGCAGATCGCCAGTGCCTTCACCGTTTACCCGTCGCTGTCCGGCTCGATCGCGGAGGTCGCCCGGCAGCTGCACACGCGGAAGGCGGGCACCGAGTAGTCGGCTCCGGACGGCGGGCGGGCGGCGGCGGTCGATTGAAATCTTTGTGCCCCCGATGAGCGCTGGGGATGAAACGTCCCTGCACGGGCCGGGATCCGTTCCGCCCGGCCGCCCGGCGCCGCGGGGGCCCGACAGGGCGGCTGACCAGGCGGCAAGCGGGTCCCGTCGGCCGGCCGTTCGACATTCGGACGACATATGCACACCGCATACCACGTCACGCTCCGCGGTGTGAACAACTTCCGTTAATTGGTGCAACCTGCTGAAAACAGACGGTCGTTGGCGTTACTGTCAGTTTCGTGTTCGCTGCAGAACGTCGCCAATTGATCCTTGAAATGGTGCGCGCCAACGGAGCCGTATCGCTCCGGGAGCTCGCCCGCGTCGTCCAGACCTCTGAAGTAACCGTACGGCGGGATGTGCGGGCGCTGGAGGCAGAAGGACTCCTCGACCGCCGACACGGCGGTGCGGTCCTGCCGGGAGGCTTTACCCGCGAATCAGGATTCCCACAGAAATCCCATCTGGCCACCGCGGAGAAGACGGCCATCGCCGATCTCGCCGCGGGCTTCGTCGAAGAGGGCGAGGCCATCGTGGTCGGTGCGGGAACGACCACCCAGGAGCTGGCCCGCCGGCTCGCCAGGGTCCCCGGCCTGACCGTCGTCACCAACTCCCTGCTCGTCGCCCAGGCGTTGGCCCATGCCAACCGAGTCGAGGTCGTGATGACCGGCGGCACCCTGCGCGGCTCCAACTATGCGCTGGTCGGCAGCGGTGCCGAGCAGTCCCTCCAGGGCCTGCGGGTTTCCCGCGCCTTCCTGTCGGGCAGCGGTCTGACCGCCGAGCGCGGGCTGTCCACCTCCAACATGCTCTCCGCCAGCGTCGACCGGGCGCTGGTGCAGGCGGCGGGGGAGGTGGTGGTGCTCGCCGACCACACCAAGCTCGGTTCCGACACGATGTTCCAGACCGTGCCGACGGATGTGATCACCCGGCTGGTCACCGACGAGCCGCCGGGCCATGACGACCGCGCCGCCACGGAGCTGCAGGCGCTGGCCGATCAGGGCGTGCAGATCGCCGTCGCCAACAGCTCGGGCGCCACCGGTCACGGGCCGGGGCAGCCGGGGACGGAAGGCGGCGCTGCGGACCGGAGAGGCCCCCGGCGGGACGTCCCGCTGCCGGGGCAGCGCCGCAGCCATGGTCCGGGTGCCGCGGGCGGGGGGCCACAGCTCCGCTCGGCCCCCTCGCTGTCCGAGGCCGCGGGCGGCCGGGTCGCCGATCTCGCGCCGCGGCGGCGCTAGGGACCGGAGCCGGGGGCGCGCCCGCCGGGCGC
This sequence comes from Streptomyces sp. NBC_01454, assembly GCF_036227565.1. Taxonomy (NCBI): domain Bacteria; kingdom Bacillati; phylum Actinomycetota; class Actinomycetes; order Kitasatosporales; family Streptomycetaceae; genus Streptomyces; species Streptomyces sp. NBC_01454. The sequence goes on along the minus strand of NZ_CP109460.1, from coordinate 3,035,751 downwards.
GCCGTACCGGCACCGTTCAGTGCCGCTCGCCCTTCAGTCCGCTGAGGGTGAGGGTCAGCAGCCGGTCGGCGAGCTGGGGGTCGTCCGGGGACTCCTCGACGGCCAGCGCGATGCCGTTGGTCAGCTGCATCAGATCGCCGATGCTCACATCGGGGCGTACGGCCCCGGCCTGCTGGGCGCGGGTCAGCAGCGCGGCACCGGCCTCGCGCATCGGGACGCTGCACCGCGCCATCCCCGAGTTCTCGTTCGCCGAGGCCGTCATCAGCGCACGTGACAGCCCGCGGTAGGTGCTGGCGTGGGTGATGATCGCGCGCAGCCAGGCGACCAGCGCGGCGCACGGCTGCGGTGCGTCGGCCAGTTCCCGGGCGTAGGTCAGCAGGGCGTCCACCTCGCCCTGGAAGACCGCGCCCATCAGGGCGGTCCGGTTGGGGAAGTGCCGGTAGAGCGTGCCGATGCCGACGCCGGCGCGGCGTGCGATGTCCTCCAGTGAGGTGTCCGTGCCGTGCGCGGTGAAGGCTGTACGGGCCTCGGTCAGCAGCCGCTCGTAGTTGCGGCGCGCGTCGGCCCGCATGGGGCGTACGTCCTGCGCCCGCACCGCCGCGGACGCCGCCGGCCCCTGCGCCGTCTGCCGCTGCCCTGCCGTTTCGGTGGCCATCGCCGTCCTCCCTCGACCCGGCCGGTCGCGGCCCGGTGGGTCCAGGATGCCATTGCGCGGTGGGGGCCCCGGGGAGTTCCCGGCGAGCGGGGGGCCGGGCGGGGGCGGGCCGCCCTGGGCCACCGCTCCCGCGGACCCGGCCGTGTCGTGCCGGGGGACGGTGCGTGAAGTTCCGGCAGAGCGCAGGAGTCGGGCGTCCGAACACCTCGCGGGGCCCGCAACGCCGCCCCTCCAGGGGCCATCAAACCAGGCGCAATGAGGTCTTCCGGGCTGTTCCGGGGGCCTGGGAATACGTCGTGGCAGGCCGCCGGGGGAGCGGGCCGCGGCGCGGACATCTGGGGATCGTCATGGGACTGACCAGCCGGTCGTTGGGGTACGCCGTGGCCGCGGCTGCCGTGGTCTGCGTAGGGCTCACCCTCTGGCTGTGGCCGCGGTTCGCGGGGCACGGGGTGCGGGCGCTGCTGGGGCGGCTCGGGGTGATCGCCGGGACGCAGCTGGTCATCGTGGCGGCGCTCGGTCTCGCCGTGAACGCCAACTTCCAGTTCTACGCCTCCTGGCACGAGCTGCTCGGGCTCTACGACGATGCGCCCGATGCCGTCGGCAAGTGGGGCGACGGGGGAGGGGCCGGGCCGGTCGGTGACCCGTCGAAGGGTCTGGTGCAGGCGTCGGGGCCGGACGGGCTGGACAAGGTGCACGGTCTGCCGAAGGGTGCGCCGGCGACCGCGGGCCGGGTGGAGTCGGTGCGGATCGTCGGCAAGCGGACCCGGGCGGTGGATCCGGCGTACGTCTATCTGCCGCCGCAGTACTTCCAGCCCCAGTACGCCCGGCAGCGCTTCCCCGTCATCGTGGCGCTCAGCGGCTATCCGGGCGGCACCTTTCTGCTCGGCCAGCATCTGCGGCTGCCGCAGACCGCCGACCGGCTGATGCGGGCCGGGCGGATGCAGCCGACGGTGGTCGTGATGCTGCGGCCCACCATCGCCCCGCCGCGCGACACCCAGTGCGTCGATGTGCCGGGCGGCCCGCAGGCCGAGACGTTCTTCGCCCGCGATGTGCCGGACGCGCTGCGGTCGCGCTACCGGGTCGGCCACGACCCCGGCGGCTGGGGCGTGATGGGTTACTCCTCGGGCGGCAGCTGCGCCCTCCAGCTCGCCATGCGGCACGACCGTACGTACACTTCGGCGGCCGCGCTCTCGCCCGACTACAAGGTCAGCAACGACCCCACGACCGGCGATCTCTTCGGTGGCGGCAGGGACCGGGCGCGGCGCCGTCAGGAGCACGATCTGATGTGGCGTCTGCGGCAGCTGCCCGCGCCCCGGGTGAACGTCCTGATCGGCACCAGCCGCAGCGGGGAGAAGAACTACCCGGCGGCCAGGGCGTTTCTGGCGGCCGTGAAGCCGCCGATGAAGGCGGACTCCGTGATGCTCGACCACGGCAGCCACAACTTCGCCACCTGGCGGCGTGAGCTGCCCGCGGCGCTTCAGTGGATGAGCCGCTCGCTGACGTTCCCGGAGGATGTCGTGGGGAATTCCTAGCCGCCGCGGTCAGGGGCGGCCAGGGAGCGGCCCGGAATGCGTGAGGGGCTCCCGGCGGATGTGCCGGGAGCCCCTCACGCGGAGCCGGATGACGTGGCGTCAGTCCTTGATCTCGCAGATGACGGCGCCGGAGGTGAGGGCGGCGCCGACCTCGGCGGTCAGGCCCTTGATGGTGCCGGAGCGGTGCGCGTTGAGCGGCTGCTCCATCTTCATGGCTTCGAGGACGACGACCAGTTCACCCTCGGTGACCTGCTGGCCCTCCTCGACGGCGACCTTGACGATGGTGCCCTGCATCGGGGAGGCGAGCGCGTCGCCGGAGGCGGCGGAGCCGGACTTCTTGGCGGCCTTGCGCTTGGGCTTGGCGCCGCCGGCGACCGCGGCGCGGGCCAGCGGCATGCCCAGCGAGGACGGCAGCGAGACCTCCAGGCGCTTGCCGCCGACCTCGACGACGACCGTCTCACGGGTGTCCGCCTCGGCCTCGTCGGCGCCGGGCGCGGTGAACGGCGTGATCTCGTTGACGAACTCGGTCTCGATCCAGCGGGTGTGGACCGTGAACGGGTCGGCGGAGCCGGTGAGTTCGGGGGCGAAGGCCGGGTCGGTGACCACGGCGCGGTGGAAGGGGATGGCGGTGGCCATGCCCTCGACGGTGAACTCCGCCAGCGCGCGGGAGGCGCGCTGCAGGGCCTGCTCACGGGTGGCGCCGGTGATGATCAGCTTGGCCAGGAGGGAGTCCCAGGCGGGGCCGATGACCGAGCCGGACTCGACGCCCGCGTCCAGCCGGACGCCGGGGCCGGCCGGCGCGTCGAACGTGGTGACGGTGCCGGGGGCGGGCAGGAAGTTGCGGCCGGGGTCCTCGCCGTTGATGCGGAACTCGAAGGAGTGGCCGCGCACCGCCGGGTCGTCGTAGCCGAGCTCCTCGCCGTCGGCGATGCGGAACATCTCGCGGACCAGGTCGAGGCCGGTGACCTCCTCGGTGACCGGGTGCTCGACCTGGAGGCGGGTGTTGACCTCCAGGAAGGAGATGGTGCCGTCCTGGCCGACGAGGAATTCGCAGGTGCCGGCGCCCTCGTAGCCGGCCTCCTTGAGGATGGCCTTGGAGGCGCGGTAGAGCTCGGCGTTCTGCTCGTCGCTCAGGAACGGGGCCGGGGCCTCTTCGACGAGCTTTTGGTGGCGGCGCTGCAGCGAGCAGTCACGGGTGGAGACCACGACGACGTTGCCATGCTTGTCGGCCAGGCACTGGGTCTCGACGTGCCGCGGGCGGTCGAGGTACCGCTCGACGAAGCACTCGCCGCGGCCGAAGGCGGCGACGGCCTCGCGGACCGCGGAGTCGTAGAGCTCGGGGACCTCGTCGAGGGTGCGGGCGACCTTCAGGCCGCGGCCGCCGCCGCCGAAGGCCGCCTTGATCGCGATGGGCAGGCCGTTCTCCTTGGCGAAGGCGACGACCTCCTCGGCACCGGAGACGGGGTCGGCGGTGCCGGCGACCAGGGGGGCGCCGGCGCGCTGCGCGATGTGACGGGCGGCGACCTTGTCACCGAGGTCACGGATGGCGTGGGGCGGCGGGCCGATCCAGGTCAGTCCGGCGTCGAGGACGGCCTGGGCGAACTCGGCGTTCTCCGACAGGAAGCCGTAGCCCGGGTGGATCGCGTCGGCGCCGGAATCGGCGGCGGCGGCCAGCACTTTGGCGATGTCCAGGTAGCTGGTGGCAGGAGTGTCACCGCCCAAGGCGTACGCCTCGTCGGCCGCGCGGACGTGCAGGGCGTCCCGGTCGGGGTCGGCGTAGACGGCTACGCTGCCGATCCCCGCGTCCCGGCATGCACGGGCAACGCGAACAGCGATTTCGCCACGGTTGGCGATGAGCACCTTGCGCACGATGGGTCCTTCCTTGGCGCTTCGCCGTAACTTATGGATGCGGCGATTTTAGGGACTGGCGACACCGCGTGCCGACCCGTTCCCTGGGGTGAGCTTGCCCACACGGAGTGTGCTCGGGGCGCCAGTGAGGAACCTAAGTCCCCTGGTATCCCAGGGTAGGCCCGGATTCCTGGGGTCCGGATCGGGTCCTGGTGTGGCTTAGGTCTCGCGCTGGTGGCGTCCTGCGGATCGTCAATTCTTTGTGGAGTCCCTACGAATGGGCGAAGGAATCTTTGCGGTCGGCTCCGTCCTCCGGCGTGCCGCGCAGCGCTGCGCCCGCCGCGGCCCGTATCCACCCGCGCAGAACCCTTGCCCCAGGCATTACCCATTAGTAGCGTGCCCGATGTCTTCTGTACTTGCGGTAACGGCGGAAAACGCGGTAACCGGCGTCCACCTGGGCGACCGGGCTCGGTACACGGCGGAAGTGGGTGGACGGGGTGACGGTGGCCCGACGGCCGGTGGCGTTGGTCGCGGCGGTGGTCCTGGTCCTGGAGGCGTTCGGGATCGTGCTGCTCAACTGGATCCTGAGCATCGTCGTGGACCGGCAGCAGATGTCCCTGGCCGGGCTGCAGCCGCGCGCGATGTCTGCCGGATCCTGGATCGGCGGCGCCCTCTTCGGCCTCTACCTGCTGTTCTGCGCCGCGGTCCTGGTACGCGTCGCGCTGCGGGACCGTGCTCCGGCCGGCTTCGCCCGCATCTGCCTCATCAGCTGCGCGGTGGTGCACGGCGTCCTGGGCGCCCTCGCCGTCGGCCTGGCCGGCTGGGTCGCGTTCCTCGCGATGATGGTCGTGCTGGGGCTGCTGGTGCTGACGCTGGTGGCGTACGGGGAGGGCCGTACGGGGGACGCGCGCGGAAACGCGGAAAACCCTCCGAACGGCGTACCGCCGGCCGCGCCCACGTCTGCCTGAGAGGCCGGGGCCCCTGAGCGGCCGGGGCCCGGGACCGGCCCGAGGGCAGGGCATCGCTTCCGGGTGGCCCGGCGCCCGTTCCCGCTGACGGGGCCGGGCGGGCGCGTGACGGGGCCGGGGTCATATGGCTCCGTGCGGGTCCCCGGCGGTGGCGCGGGCGGCGCCACCGCGCCCGGACGTACCCGCGCCCGAACCCTGCCTGTGCCCGGACCCTGCCCGCGCCCGAACCATCCCGCGTCCGAGCCGAGTTGGGGCACCCCCCGGGGCCCGGCGGGGGCTCAGTGTTCCCCGGCGCTCTTCTTCACGGGGGCGTGCTCGCGCAGGACGTCCATGAACGCGCGCATCCAGTCCGGATGGTCGTTCCAGGCGCGGGCGGAGACGACCTTGCCGTCCACCACGGCCGAGTCGTCGACGAAGGTCCCGCCGCCCATCTCCACGTCGGGCGCGCAGGCCGGATAGGCCGCGGTCCGGCGGCCCTTGAGGAGGCCGAGCGGGGCCAGGGTGATGGCCGCGTGGCAGATGTGGGCGACGGGCTTGTCGGCGTCGAAGAAGTGGCGCACGAGGCGGCGGTAGTCGGGGTCGTTGCGCAGATACTCGGGGGCCCGGCCGCCGGGGAGCACCAGCGCCGCGTACTCGGCCGGATCGACGTCGGCCAGGGCGAGGTCGGACGGCCAGGAGTGGCCCTCGCGCTCGACGTAGGTGTCGAAGTTGTCGACGAAGTCATGGACGACGAACTGCAGCTTCTTGTGCGTCGGGGCCGCGATCCGAGGCTCGTACCCCTCCTCCAGGAGCCGCTGGTAGGGGTAGAAGAACTCCAGGTCCTCGGTGGCGTCGCCGGCGATGATGAGAATCTTGGGCATGCTGCGCACTCCTCGCGATGGCGTCGATCGGAGCGATCGAGTCGTTCCGGATCAATCGGTTCCCCAGTCGGTGACGTGGAATGCGTCGCCGAGCGCCACCTTTCCGGTCCTCAGCACGGAGAACTTCGAGCCGAACGACACCCCGCCCCCGGGCTCCCGCCGGTAGGTGGCGAGCGTGCGCAGCGGCTCGGGCCCCGCCTTGGCTCCGGTGCGCTGGTCGACGAGGGTGACGGCGCAGCGGATGGCGAGCTTGGTGAAGCCCAGTGCGCAGTCGCCGGCGGTGAGGCGCCGCGCGCGGTCCTCGGTTGCCGGCTCCGTCCAGCCGTCGACGACGAGGTTGGGCCGGAAGCGGCTCATCGGCAGCGGTGCCCGGCCGGCCGCGGTGATGCGGGCGTTGAGGTCGTCGAGGGTGGCGCGGGAGACGAGGTGCACGGCGCTGCTGTCGGCGAAGCCGGACGTGCCGGGGGTGAGGCCGTCGGTCACCCGGTCGTGCTCCGGGGGGACGCGCACCAGGCGGCTGGGCGCGCCGAGCACCTCCGAGAGCCAGTCGGCGGCTTCGGTGCCCTGGTCGACCGCGCGGTAGGGCGTGCCGAACATCTCGACCGCCGCCCGGGCCGTCCCGGCGCCGTGGTCGATGTCGAACCGGAGGGGCTCAACTCCCGGCGCCGACAGGGTGAGCTGTGTCCCGTCGGCGCCGACCTCGGGCCGGATCACTGCCAGCCGGGGGTCCTTGCGCTGGCTGCGGAACACGCCGTCCGTCCCGACGACCATGAAGCTGCGGTCGTGCCGGAGGCCGGCGGGGGTGAGCTCCGCCTCGGAGGCCGGGATGCCGGCGCAGCCCTTGACGGGATAGCTGATCAGTTCGACCACGGTCACCATGCGGGCAGCCTAGGGCGTTTCCGGCGATTCGGGGCTGATCATGCGAGGAGGCGGCGGGATCTGGCGTGATCGGCCCGGATCGTGCCGGATCAGGCCGTGCCGGGGCGCCCCCGCCGGCCCCCGCGGGTGCGGCCCCGGGGTGCCGTCAGGTCCACAGTGCGGTGATCGCCACGTCCAGGTCCGCGAGCAGCCGGCGCAGCAGCGGCAGGGACAGGCCGATGACGTTGCCCGGGTCGCCGTCGATGCCGTCGATGAAGGGGGCGGAGCGGCCGTCGAGGGTGAACGCGCCGGCGACGTGCAGCGGCTCGCCGCTCGCGACGTAGGCGCTGATCTCGTCGTCGGTCGGCTCGCCGAAGCGGACGGTGGTCGAGGCGGTGGCGGCCACCCGGCGGCCGGTCGCGGTGTCGATGACGCAGTGGCCGGTCCGCAGGATGCCGGAGCGGCCGCGCATGGACTTCCAGCGGGCGGTGGCGTCCTCGGCGTCCGCGGGCTTGCCCAGCGCCCGCCCGTCCAGCTCCAGCACCGAGTCGCAGCCGACGACCAGCGCGCCGTGGATCTCCGGGCGGGCGGCGACGGCGGCGGCCTTCGCCTCGGCGAGGAGCCGGGCCAGCTCGCCGGGTGTCGGGGCGCTCAGCGCGTCCTCGTCGACCCCGCTGACCACGACCTCGGGCGCCAGCCCGGCCTGCCGCAGCAGGGCCAGCCGGGCGGGGGACTGGGAGGCGAGGACGAGACGGCGGGGGCGGGGCTCTTCGGTCATGTGCGCCATCGTACGGAGCCCGACAGACGCGGGTGGAGCCCGGACTACTTGTTGAGGACCGCTTCCATCACGGACTTCGCGATCGGCCCGCCCAGCTTGCCGCCGGCGATCTCCGACCGGGGGATGTCCATGTCCTTGGGGTCGACGAAGACGGCGACCGCGACCGGGGAGGAGCCGTCGCTCTGCTTGGCGTAGGAGACGAACCAGGCGTAGGGGCGCTCGTCGTTGACGTTCGCGCCGTGCTGGGCGGTGCCGGTCTTGCCGCCGACGGTCACGCCGTCGATCTTGGCCTTGGAGGCGGTGCCGTCCGAGGCGGTGTACTCCATCATCTCCTGCACCTTCTTCGCGGTGTCCGCGGAGACGGCCTGGGACAGCTCCTTGGGCTCCAGCTTCTCCAGCGTCGACAGGTCGGGGCCGCGCACCTCGTCGACGACGTGCGGCATCATCAGCTTTCCGTCGTTGGCGAGGGCGGCGGTCACCATCGCCATCTGCATCGGGGTGCTGGTGAGGCTGCCCTGGCCCATGCCGGTGAGGGCGGTCTGCGGCTTGTCGAGCTTGCTGGGGTAGAGGCTCTTGCTGGCCAGCAGGTCGCCGAAGTCCTTGTCGTAGACATCGGAGTTGAAGCCGAACTTCTCGGCGGTCTCGCGCATCTTGTCCTTGCCGACCTTCAGCGCGGTGTCGAGGAAGACGTTGTTGCACGACCACTGCATGCCGGTCTTCAGCGACGCATTGTCGCAGGGCGCACCGGCCACGTCGTTGCCGACGGTGGTCGAGCTGAGCGGCAGCTTGTACGGGGTGGGGGCGCCGGTGGGGGCGTTGATGTCGCTGACCACGCCGTGCTCCAGGGCCGCCGCCGCGGTAAGGATCTTGAAGGTGGAGCCGGGTGCGTAGGTCTCGCGCAGCGCCCGGTTGCTGAGCGGCTTGCTCTTGTCGGCGTCCAGCGCCTTGAACTTCTTGCCCTCGGCGTTGGATATCCCGGCGAACTGCGAGGGGTCGTAGGAGGGGGTGGAGGCCATCGCGAGGACCTTGCCGTTGCGCGGGTCGAGCGCGACCACCGCGCCCTTGGCGTTGAGGTCGCTCAGCCCCTTGTACGCGGCCTTCTGCGCCTTGGGGTCGATGGTGGTGAGCACATCGCCGCCGCGCGGCTTCTCGCCGGTCAGCATGCCCTTGGCCTGCTTGAGGGCGAGCCGGTCGTCCTTGCCGCTGAGCACCTTGCTGTAGATGCCCTCCAGGAACGAGGTGCCCTGCGCCTGCGAGGCGAACCCGGTCACCGGCGCGTACATCGGGCCGTCCTTGTACGTGCGCTTGTACTTGAAGTCCCCGGGGGTCGCCACGGAGCCGGTGACCGGCTTGCCGCCGACGATGATGTTGCCGCGCGGGTAGGAGAACGCCTCGATCTTGACGCGGCGGTTGTTCGGGTCGTTGGCCAGTTTGTCGGCCTGGACGAACTGGACCCAGGTGGCACGGACCAGCAGTGCCAGCACCAGCACCCCGCAGAAGACGGCTACGTGCCGCAACGGCCTGTTCATCGCTCTTCCACTCCCGTTCGGCTGCCGGCCGGTGAAAGGCGCGTGATGTGCGCCCTCGGGAGGGAAAGAGTCGATTTCCGGCGTGATGGTTGCCGGCGGAGGCTGTGACCGTTACCTCCCCGCGGACGGGAACCCTGGCCGCGCCCGAAGGCCGGCCGCCGGACAAGGCCGGCTATCCCCCCATGAGCAGGACCATCACCACGATCGCGGCGATGGCCAGCACGATGCCCATCCGGTGGAGCCTGGCCTGCACGTCGCGCAGCTCCTCAGGAGGCTCATCGGGCGGATCTGACCACAGCATGTATCGATCCTGTGCCCGAAGTGCGTGGGGCGCCTGAGTACGCGTACTCAGGCGCCACACACGCAAAGGACTAGACGGTGCACCATGCACCGATCTGGCTGATCTGGCTGATCTGATGGATCCGATCGATCTGCCGAGCCGACCGGCCCGCCCGGCCGGTCAGCGCATGCGCCGGCGGCTCAGTGCGGCCAGTAGCTCGTCCGCCAGGCCCGTGGGCCCGGGTGCGGCATCCGCGACCGGGCCGGAACCGTGGACGCGGGGTCGGACCACTCGGTGCCGCGGTCCTTCCCGCCGGGCGCGGCGGCCGTGGCCGCCGCCGCGCGGGCCTGCACCACCGCCAGTGCGGCGGCCAGCTCCTCGGGTGTGGGGTTGCCCCGTACGACCTTGATCATCGACGGCGTCCTCCTTTGCCTTTGCTGGTCCTGGGTGCGGGTGCTGCCGGTCAGAGGGGGATGTTGCCGTGCTTCTTCGGCGGCAGCGCCTCGCGCTTGTTGCGCAGCGTGCGCAGCCCGCGGACGATGTGCCGGCGCGTCTCGGACGGCATGATCACCGCGTCGACGTAGCCGCGCTCGGCCGCGACGTACGGGTTCAGCAGGGCGTCCTCGTACTCCTGGATCAGCTCCTGGCGCCGCTCGTCCTGGGCGGCCGGGTCCTCGATCGCGGCCAGCGTGCGGCGGTGCAGGATGTTGACCGCGCCCTGGGCGCCCATGACGGCGATCTGCGCGGTCGGCCAGGCCAGGTTGAGGTCCGCGCCCAGGTGCTTGGAGCCCATGACGTCGTAGGCGCCGCCGAACGCCTTGCGGGTGATGACCGTGATCAGCGGGACGGTGGCCTCGGCGTACGCGTAGATCAGCTTGGCGCCGCGCCGGATGATCCCGTCGTACTCCTGGTCCGTGCCCGGCAGGAAGCCCGGCACGTCGACGAAGGTCACCACCGGGATGTTGTACGCGTCGCAGGTCCGCACGAACCGCGCGGCCTTCTCGCTCGCCTTGATGTCCAGGCAGCCGGCGAACTGCATCGGCTGGTTGGCGACGATGCCCACCGAGTGGCCCTCGACCCGGCCGAAGCCGGTCAGCATGTTCGGGGCGAACAGCGCCTGGGTCTCCAGGAATTCGTGGTCGTCCAGGACGTGCTCGATCGCGATGTGCATGTCGTACGGCTGGTTGGCCGAGTCCGGGATCAGGGTGTCCAGCTCGCGGTCGACGTCCGAGGTCTCCAGGTCCGCCTCCTCCGGGAAGGCCGGCGGCTCGGAGAGGTTGTTGGACGGCAGGTAGGACAGCAGGCCCTTGACGTACTCGATGGCGTCCTTCTCGTCGCCCGCCATGTGGTGCGCCACACCGGAGGTGGTGTTGTGCGTGCGGGCGCCGCCCAGCTCCTCGAAGCCGACGTCCTCGCCGGTGACGGTCTTGATGACGTCGGGACCGGTGATGAACATGTGCGAGGTCTGGTCGACCATGACGGTGAAGTCGGTGATGGCCGGGGAGTACACCGCGCCGCCCGCGCAGGGCCCGACGATCAGCGAGATCTGCGGGACCACACCCGACGCGTGCACATTGCGCCGGAAGATCTCCGCGAACAGGCCGAGGGCGGCCACGCCCTCCTGGATCCGGGCCCCGCCGCCGTCGTTGATCCCGACGACCGGGCAGCCGTTCTTCAGGGCGAAGTCCATCACCTTGACGATCTTCTCGCCGTAGACCTCGCCCAGCGATCCGCCGAAGATCGTGAAGTCCTGCGAGTAGACACAGACCGGCCGGCCGTCGACGGTGCCGTAGCCCGTGACGACCCCGTCGCCGTACGGGCGGTTCTTCTCGATGCCGAAGTTGGTCGACCGGTGCCGCGCGAACTCGTCCAGCTCGACGAAGGAGCCCTCGTCCAGCAGCAGATCGATGCGCTCACGCGCCGTCAACTTCCCCTTGGCGTGCTGCTTTTCCACCGCACGGGCGGAACCGGCATGCGTGGCCTCTTCGACCCGCCGCTGCAGGTCCGCCAGTTTGCCCGCGGTGGTGTGGATGTGTGCTTCCGGCTCGGACATCGGGATGCGGCTCCTGCTCGTCCTGGACTGGTACGCGTACTGAGGGTGGTACGGGTGTGGCTACCGATTCGTAGCGTATCCGCGGGACTGCTCAGCGGCACTGCGTCGTTGACCACACCTAGGCTGGCCCCATGACGCCTCAACCACCGGAAAACCGGGACAAAGACGCCGGTCGCTGGAGCGATCTGGGCCGCCCCCCGCTGAACGCCACGGCGCTGCGCCGGGCCCTGGTGCGCCCCGGCTCGCTGTGGACCTCCCTGGACGTCGTGCCCGCCACCGGCTCCACCAACACCGACCTGGCACAGCGCGCGGCACGGGGCGAGGCCGCCGAGGGCGCCGTCCTGGTCGCCGAGGAACAGTCCGCCGGCCGCGGCCGGCTGGACCGCTCCTGGTCGGCGCCCGCGCGCTCCGGCCTCTTCTTCTCCGTCTACCTCACCCCCCGCGTCCCCGTGGAGCGCTGGGGCTGGCTGCCGCTGCTCGCCGGCGTCGCCACCGCCACCGCCGTCTCCCGGGTGGCCGGCGTCGACACGGCACTCAAGTGGCCCAACGACCTCCTGGTGACTTCCGCCGGAGAGGCCGGGGAGGCCGGGGAGGGCGCCGGAGAGGCCGGAGAGGGCGCCGGGGAGCGCAAGGCGGGCGGCATCCTCGCCGAGCGGGCCGGTGACGGCGTCGTCGTCGGCACCGGCCTCAACGTCACCCTCACCGCCGCGGAACTCCCGGTGCCCACGGCCGGCTCGCTGGTCCTGGCCGGCGCCCGCAGCACCGACCGCGACCCGCTGCTGCGCGCCGTCCTGCGCTCGCTGGAGGACTGGTACGGCGCATGGCAGAGCGCCGACGGCGACCCCGCCGCCAGCCGCCTCCAGGAGGCCTACGCCGCGGGCTGCGCCACCCTGGGCCGTTCGGTGCGCGCCGAACTCCCGGGGGGAGACGACCTCACCGGCGAGGCCGTGGCCATCGACGGCGACGGGCGCCTGGTGCTGGCCACCGCGAACGGCGTACAGCGGCCGGTCGGGGCGGGGGACATCGTCCATCTGCGTCCCGCGCCACCGGCCGGGCCCGGGGACGGCGCCGGTCACCAGGGGTGAGCGGGCCGGCGGCCCGGTGCCCGCCCGCGGCGTCCGGGCCCTCCTCTTCCGTGGTCAGGGCCGACATGTGAGAGTGAGCCAGAGCACACCTGCCGTATCGTTGAGGCGGTCCGCCAGGGAGCGGACCACCGGCGAGCAGTGATCGGAAGGGCAGTGCGCAGGGATCGGACAGGGAGCGGCCGGTGACCGCCGACGACTCGGGCGCCGCCCCGCGCGACGTGGACAGCGGGGACGACGCCGTGGCGGGCGTCCCCGACGGCGACTCCGCACGCGCCGGGGGCGGCGGTGCGGACGACGCCCCCGCCGAGGGCTCCGCACCGGCCGGCACCGACCCGGCGCGCACCGTCCCCGAGGGGGCCCCGGCGGCCCGCGGTGAGGACGACGAGAACACCATCGCCATCCGCCTCGAACAGCTCATCCTCGGCGCCGACCGCCGCTACACCCCGTTCCAGGCGGCCCGCGGCGCCGGCGTCTCGATGGATCTGGCGGCCCGCTTCTGGCGGGCCATGGGCTTCGCCGACATCGGCCAGGTCAAGGCCCTCACCGAGGCCGATGTGCTGGCCCTGCGCCGCCTCGCCGGCCTCGTCGAGGCGGGCCTGCTGAGCGAGGCCATGGCCATCCAGGTCGCCCGGTCCACGGGCCAGACCACCGCCCGACTGGCCGACTGGCAGATCGACTCCTTCCTGGAGGGCCTCACCGAGCCCCAGGACTCCGGCCTGACCCGGACGGAGATCACCTACCCGCTGGTCGAGCTGCTGCTGCCCGAGCTGGAGGAGTTCCTCGTCTACGTCTGGCGGCGCCAGCTCGCCGCCGCCACCGGCCGGGTGGTGCGGGCCCAGGACGACGCCGAGATGGTCGACCGCCGGCTCGCCGTGGGCTTCGCCGACCTGGTGGGCTTCACCCGGCTGACCCGCCGCCTGGAGGAGGAGGAACTCGGCGAGCTGGTGGAGGCGTTCGAGACCACCTGCTCCGACCTGGTGGCCGCGCACGGCGGCCGGCTCATCAAGACCCTCGGGGACGAGGTCCTCTTCTCCGCCGACGACGCCGGGGTCGCCGCCGAGATCGGACTGCGGCTGATCGAGACGATGACCAACGACGAGACGATGCCGGAGCTGCGCGTCGGCATCGCCTTCGGCACGGTCACGACCCGGATGGGCGACGTCTTCGGTACGACCGTGAATCTCGCGAGCCGCCTGACCTCGATAGCGCCGAAGGACACCGTGCTGGTGGACGAGGCGTTCGCCGAGGAACTGGGGCGGATCGGTGAGGCGCCGGTCTCCGAGGCCGAGGCCGCGGCCGCGGAGAAGGCCGCCGCGGAGGGCACCGGCAGCCCGCCCCCGTCGTACCGCTTCGCGCTCCAGCCGATGTGGCAGCGGCCGGTGCGCGGTCTGGGCGTGGTCGAGCCCTGGCTGCTGAGCCGCCGCGACTGACCGGGGCACCTCCCGCCGGAGGGCCGTCCGGCGCGCGGAGGGCCCCCGCGGGCCCCCTGCCCCCTCCTGTGCCCCGGAGCACGCACCTGACATGATCCCTGCGTCAGGTCAACGTCCGTTAACAGGGAGGGCTGCATGTCACAGCGACGGTTCGGTGCGGACGGCTGGGTCGCCATCGAGCGCCATGACCACGTGGCGGAACTGATCATGGACCGTCCGAAGGCCATGAACGCCGTGTCGACGGCCATGGCCGACAGTCTGGCGCAGGCCTGCGAGGAGCTGGCGGCGGACCGCACCGTACGGGCGGTGGTCCTCACCTCCACCCACGAGCGGGCGTTCTGCGTCGGCGCGGACCTCAAGGAGCGCAACTCCCTCACCGACGCGGAGCTGATGCGGCAGCGCCCGCGCACCCGCGCCGCCTACACGGGCGTACTGGAACTGCCGGTGCCCACCATCGCCGCGGTGCACGGCTTCGCGCTCGGCGGCGGCTACGAGCTGGCGCTGGCCTGCGATCTGATCGTGGCCGACGGGACGGCGACGGTCGGCCTGCCGGAGGTGTCGGTGGGCGTCATCCCGGGGGGCGGCGGCACCCAGCTGCTGCCGCGCCGGGTGGGCGCGGCGCGGGCGGCCGAGCTGGTGTTCACCGCGCGGCGGGTGCCGGCGGCCGAGGCCGCGGAGCTGGGGCTGGTCGACCAGCTGACCGAGGACGGGCGCGACCGCGCGGAGGCGCTGGAGCTGGCGGCCCGGATCGCCCGGAACTCGCCGCTCGGGCTGCGCGCCGCCAAGCGCGCCATGCGGCTGGGGCACGGGCTGGACCTGCGGACCGGCCTGGACCTGGAGGACGGCGCCTGGCGCAGTGTGGCCTTCTCCGGGGACCGGACGGAGGGCGTGGCGGCCTTCAACGAGAAGCGCGCGCCGCAGTGGCCCGGCGAGTGAACCGGGGTCGGACCGCCTCCGGTGACGCACCGTAAGAACTGCCCGCAGGGTCTCACCGATTGGTCACCTGTCCCGCCCCGACCAGGGCGGACGCGAGGGCGCCCGGGTGTCGATCGCGCACCGGAAGGGGCGGAAGGGGTTAAACATTCCTACGCTGAAGTACAGAGCGTGCTCACGGTGACGGAATGCGAGGATCCGGTGACGGGCGAGGGCGATGCGAGGCTGCGGGCCGTGGTGGGGCTGGCGCAGGCGATGGCGGCCGCGCACACGCCGCGCGAATCGGCGCACGCCGCGGCCCGGGGCGTGTGCCGGGCCCTGGGCGGCTCCTTCGCGGCGATCTCGAAATGGGAGCGTGAGCTGGGCAAGCTGCGGGTGCTGGTCAACACCGGCGAACTCGCCGAGGGCGAGGAGGAGTTCCCGGACGACGAGAGCTACCCCGTCCACGAGTTCCCGGAGATCGCCGGCTTCGTGCACGAGCAGTGGGCGGGCGGCGGTGAGTCCAGTGCCTGGGTGGAGAGCGCCGGCGCCCTCCCGGTGGCCGTGGTGGCGCCCGGGGAGCCGGGCGGCGGCCGGGGCAACGCCCAGCGGGTGGCCGCGCTGCGCCGCCGGGGCCGCGGCTGCTGTGTGGTCGCGCCGATCGTGCTGCACGGGCGGGCATGGGGCGAGCTGTATGTCGCGCGGCGCTCGGGGGAGCCGGTCTTCGGCCCGGCGGACGCCGACTTCGCCGGTGTGCTCGCGGCCGTGACGGCCGCCGGGATCGCCCAGACCGAGCGGCTGGCCGAGGCGCGCCGGCTGGCGTTCACCGACTCCCTGACCGGGCTGGCCAACCGCCGTGCCGTCGACATGCGGCTGGACGAGGCGCTGGAGCTGCACCGCAGGGACGAGGCGGTGGTCAGCCTGGTGGTGTGCGATCTGAACGGGCTGAAGCGGGTCAACGACTCCCGCGGCCATGCGGTCGGCGACCGGCTGCTGGAGCGCTTCGGCTCGGTGCTGTCGCTGTGCGGCGCCATGCTGCCGGGCACCCTCGCCGCCCGGCTCGGCGGCGACGAGTTCTGTCTGCTGGCGGTGGGCGCGCCGGCCGACGAGGTGGTCAAGGTGGCCGGTGAACTGTGCGACCGGGCGGGGGAGCTGGACCTCGGTGAGGGCGTCGCGGTCGGGGTCGCCTCGACCGGCGATCCGATCGGTGAGGTGCGCAGCGCCCGGCGGCTCTTCCGGCTCGCGGACGCCGCGCAGTACAAGGCCAAGGCGGCGCGGTCGGGCGAGCCGGTGGTCGCCGGGCGGCACGGCGGCAAGGACGACCCGGTGGTCCGGCTCGCGGACGCCCCGGACCGTCGGTCGGGGCCGGAGCGCCGGCGCTTCCGGAGGTGAGGCCCCGCGTCCCTGCCGACCTCCGGGTCCTCGTGTACGCCCCGTAAGGGGTGGTCCCGAAACCCGGTGGTGACATCTGGCGATTCAGTCTCTAGGGTGCCTGAATATGGATATGCACACTGTGGTGCTGGGGACGTCCGGCACGACCGCACAGGACGTCATCGCGGTGGCCCGCGGCGCGGCCCGGATCGAGCTGTCCGAGGAGGCCCTCGCGGCCGTCGCCGCCTCCCGCGCCTTCATCGACGAACTCGCCGCCAAGCCCGACCCCGTCTACGGCGTCTCCACCGGCTTCGGGGCGCTGGCCGTCCGGCACATCAGCCCCGAGCTGCGGGCCCAGCTCCAGCGCAACATCGTGCGCTCGCACGCGGCCGGCATGGGCCCGCGGGTCGAGCGCGAGGTCGTCCGTGCCCTGATGTTCCTGCGGCTGAAGACGCTGGCCTCCGGGCGCACCGGCGTCCGCCCGCTGGTCGTCGAGACGATGGCGGCCATACTCAACGCGGGCATCACGCCCGTCGTGCACGAGTACGGCTCGCTCGGCTGCTCCGGCGACCTGGCCCCGCTGTCGCACTGCGCGCTGACGCTGCTGGGCGAGGGCGACGCGGAGGGCCCCGACGGCGTGGTCCGCCCGGCCGGGGAGCTGCTGGCCGCGCACGGCATCGAGCCCGTCGCGCTGCGCGAGAAGGAGGGCCTGGCGCTCCTCAACGGCACCGACGGCATGCTCGGCATGCTCGTGATGGCCTGCGCCGACCTCGCCCGGCTCTTCACCTCCGCGGACATCACCGCGGCCCTGTCCCTGGAGGCCCTGCTCGGCACGGACAAGGTCCTCGCGCCCGAGCTGCACGCCATCCGCCCGCACCCCGGACAGGCGGCCGCCGCGGCCAACATGGCCAAGGTGCTGGACGGTTCGGGCTTCACCGGCCACCACCAGGACGACGCCCCGCGCGTCCAGGACGCCTACTCCATCCGCTGCGCCCCGCAGGTCGCCGGCGCCGGCCGGGACACCCTCGACCACGCCCGGCTGGTCGCCGACCGCGAGCTGGCCGCGGCCGTCGACAACCCCGTCGTCCTCCCGGACGGCCGGGTCGAGTCCAACGGCAACTTCCACGGTGCCCCGGTCGCCTACGTCCTGGACTTCCTGGCCATCGCCGCGGCCGACCTCGGCTCGATCGCCGAGCGCCGTACCGACCGCCTCCTGGACAAGAACCGCTCGCACGGGCTGCCCGCCTTCCTGGCCGGTGACCCGGGCGTCGACTCCGGCCTGATGATCGCCCAGTACACCCAGGCGGCACTGGTCAGCGAGCTGAAGCGGCTGGCCGCACCGGCCTCGGTGGACTCCATCCCGTCCTCCGCCATGCAGGAGGACCATG
Source organism: Streptomyces sp. NBC_01454 (assembly GCF_036227565.1). Lineage (NCBI taxonomy): Bacteria > Bacillati > Actinomycetota > Actinomycetes > Kitasatosporales > Streptomycetaceae > Streptomyces > Streptomyces sp. NBC_01454. The sequence goes on along the minus strand of NZ_CP109460.1, from coordinate 3,018,204 downwards.
TCTCGATGGGCTGGTCGGCGGCGCGCAAGCTGCGCACCGCGGTCGACAACCTGACCCGGATCATCGCCGTCGAGCTCTATGCGGCGACCCGCGCCGTCGAGATGCGTGAGGGCCTGGTCCCGGCCCCCGCCACCCGCGCCGTGCTGGACGCGGTGCGGGCCGCGGGCGTCCAGGGGCCCGGCGAGGACCGCTTCCTGGCGCCGGACCTGGCGGCCGCGTACACGTTCGTGCAGGACGGGAAGCTGGTGGCGGCCGTGGAGTCGGTCACCGGCACCCTGGCGTAACGGGCCGGGCGGGCGCCGGTCTCAGAGGCTCTCGTCGCGGGTGCGGCGGACGGAGTAGCTGACCAGGCCGGCGCCGAGCGCGAGGCAGGCGGTACCGCCGATCACATACGGCGTGGTGTCCGGGCTGCCGGTGTCGGCGAGGAAGTGCGGTGCGGTGCCGCCCTGTCCGCCCTCGTGGTGCGCGGTGGTCGTCGCGGACCGGTCGCCGGCGTCCCGGGTCTGCTCCACGGCCCGTTCGGCCAGCTGGCGCCCGGCCGGTGCCAGCGCCGCCCGCGGGCCCGAATCTGTTGCTCCGTCATGCTCCGCGGTGGCATTGGCGGACGGTACGAACCACAGGGCGAACAGTACCGATCCCGCGGCTGCGGCGGTCAGCAGTGGTCGTCGTGCCGTCACGGATGCGATCCCCCTTGTGGGTCGGCGAATTGGCCGTTGGCCTCAGATGTTAATGACAGCCGCGGGTCGTGGGGAAGTCGGGACCCGTCCATGCCTAACCTCCGTGCTATGAGCAAAGGCGAGACATCACGTTTTGTGCGGCTTCATGTCGAACTGATCATGGAGATCACCGACACCCGCCGGCTGACCGGCGCCGCCGTCGACCACATCGACAAGGACCCCTCGCTCCCCGACGAGGAGCGCCGGCAGTCCCTGGAGGCGGTCAAGGAGGACCCGGCGGACGCACTGGCCCATCTGATCGACCCGTTCGACCTGGTCACCGCAGTGCCGGGCACCGAACTCGCGCAGGCCTCCTGGAGCAGTGAGGAGCTGACCGACTACGACCCGGACGCCGAGTGGGACGCGGCGGAGTGGGATCTGGCCGACGACGCCGACGGGGAGGGCTGACCGGCACCCCTCCCGCGCCGCGCCCCCTCCCGCCGGCGCGCTCCCCGAACGATCACCACGGCCCCCGTACGGCACCCGCCGTCCGGGGGCCGGCTAGTCAGCAGCGTCCGATTTCTGGCCGCGATCACCTTCTGACCGGCATCGGACCGATACGTGTCCTACCCCACACTTTGTGGAGGCATGGAACCGGCGAAACGGAAAAGGCGTTCCTATGGCGTCGGCCGGAATGCCTGCGACCAGACAGGCCTGCGTGCAGTGGGCAGCTCGCTCGGGGAAACGTGCGAAACCGGTAGCAATGGAGATGCGTGTGATGACGGACAGCAAGCGACGGAAGCGCCTCATAGCCAGCGCCGCGTTGCTGGGGGGCGTACTCACGCTTGCGGCGTGTGGCGGCAGCAGTGCGGCCGAGCAAGGCACCGGTGGCGGTGACGGCACCCGTCACGAGAACGCCCGGCAGGTGGACGAGGCGGCGGCGAAGGACGCCTCCGTGGCCAAGATCAAGATCTCCCCGGAGGACGGGGCGTCCGATGCCGGCATCAACGACGCCGGAGTCACGGTCAGCAACGGCAAGCTCACGGAGGTCACCATGACCTCGGTCGACGCCAAGCAGACCGTCAGCGGCACGCTCGCGGCCGACGGCACCTCCTGGAAGCCGGACCGGCCGCTGAACCGCGCGACGAAGTACAAGGTCACCGCGCACGCGGTGGACTCCCAGGGCCGCAAGGCCGTGGAGAACTCCACCTTCACCACGGTCTCCCCGGCGAACAGCTTCATCGGGAACTTCACGCCCGAGGACGGCTCGACCGTCGGCGTCGGCATGCCGGTGTCGGTCAACTTCGACAAGCAGGTCACGAACAAGGCCGCCGTCCAGTCGGCGATCAAGGTCTCCGACAACAGCAATCAGCCGGTCGTCGGCCACTGGTTCGGCGACAAGCGGCTGGACTTCCGCCCCCAGCAGTACTGGAAGCCGGACTCCACGGTCACCATGACCCTCGGCCTGGACGGCGTCGAGGCCTCGCCGGGCGTCACCGGCATCCAGAACAAGACCGTCAGCTTCCAGGTCGGCCACTCGCAGGTCAGCACCGTTGACACCAAGAAGCACGAGATGACGGTGGTGCGCGACGGCCGCACGATCAAGACCCTGCCGATCTCGGCCGGCGGCGACGACCACCCGACCTACAACGGTCAGATGGTCATCTCCGAGCGGTTCAAGCAGACCCGGATGGACGGCTCGACCGTCGGCTTCAAGAAGAAGGACGGCAAGGGCGAGTACGACATCCCCGATGTGCCGCACGCCCAGCGCCTGTCCTCGTCCGGCACCTTCATCCACGGCAACTACTGGGGCAAGGGCGTCTTCGGCCACACCAACACCAGCCATGGCTGCATCGGCCTCCAGGACGTCAAGGGCGCCAAGGACGGCACGACCGACGGGGCGTGGTTCTTCGACCACTCGCAGACCGGCGACGTCGTCAAGGTGATCAACTCCCCCGACCGGACCGTCACGCCGGACAACGGCCTCAACGGCTGGAACATGGACTGGTCGCAGTGGGTGGCCGGCAGCGCGGTCCAGTGACCCCGCGGGCCCACGGCGGTGACGCCGGGGGCGGGGGCAGGGGCGAGGCACCGCACGCGGGGCGCGCCCCCGGCCGCGACGCGTAGCCGGAGCGCCCGCCCGCCGCCCGCCCGCCGCCCGGCCGCCACCGGAGCACGGACCCGGCGCCGCCCTCCGTACAGTGGAGCGGGTGAGCGAGCGCGGAGGAAAAGGGCGCGGCGGGCCGTCGTCGCCGGCGGCCGGTGAACTGGTCGGGCAGGTGCTCGGCAGCGTCCGTTACGCGCCGGACGGCGCGCCCGCCGAGGACGCGCTGGAGGCCGGCGCTTCGGTGCTGGCCGCGGACGGAGCCGGCTGGGAAGCGGTCAGCGCGGCCGTGGTCGACGCCGCCGTGGCGGGGGTGCGGCAGTGCCGGTCGGGCGGCTGGTTCCCCGCCGACCTGGAGCGGATCGTACGGCGCGAGGCCGACGGCACCACCCTGGCCGCACTGGTCGTCGACGCCGTCGCGGCCGAGGCGGCCCGCCCGCCCGCCGCGCGCCCCCCGCAGGACCCCCGCTGGGCCGGTCAGCTGCGCGACCTCGGCGCCGAGGTGTGGTGGCCGTCCGACGCCGGCTATCTCGACGCCCTGACCGCCCGTCGCCGCACCTCCCGCTTCGAGACCGCCCACGACGTGCTGGCGGCGCTGCGCGCGCTCGCCCGGCTGCCCCGGATCACCCCGCTGCCGGCCCCGCCGCGGAGTGCGGGATCCGGCCCGGCCGGCGCCGCCGCGGACCGTGCGCTCGGCCGGATCCGCGGACTGCTCGCCAAGGCCGAGGCGACCGACTACGCCGAGGAGGCCGAGGCGCTGTCCGCCAAGGCCCAGGAACTGATGGCCCGGCACAGCATCGACGAGGCACTCCTCGACGGCGCGGCCCGCGCCGACGGCCCCGGGGGCGGGCGGCCCGGCGGCCCGTCAGCGGTCCGGATCGGCATCGAGGGCCCGTACGAACAGGCCAAGGCCCTGCTGCTCGACGCGGTCGCGGCCGCCAACCGCTGCCGGGCCGTCTGGGCCGCCGACGTCGGCTTCTCCACCCTCGTCGGCTTCGCCCCCGACCTGGAGGCGGCCGAGATGCTCTACACCTCGCTGCTGCTCCAGGCCACCTCCGCGATGCACCGCGCGGGCGACGACCACCACCGGGCGCTCAAGGCGCAGGGCGGCACCCCCGTCGCCCGCGGCCGCTCCCGCCGCACCCGGGACTTCCGCCAGACTTTTCTCGTCGCCTACGCCGACCGCATCCGCGACCGGCTCGCCACGGCCACGGCCGCCGCCACTGCTTCCGCTTCCGCCTCCGCCGAGTCGGACCCCGCGGCCCCCGACCTCCGCCCGGTCCTCGCCGCCCGCCACCTCGCCGTCGAGGAGACCACCGGCGCCCTCTTCCCCGACACCGCCCCGGTCCGTCTGCGCGGCGTACGCGACCCGGAGGGCTGGCACCAGGGCACAGCGGCCGCGGACCGGGCACGGCTGGGGGAGGGCTGACGCTCCGGGAGACACGGCCTAGAAGACTCATGAAGATCTTGCTGAGGGGTCGTTCGGCCGCAGGCCGGGCGGCCCCTCCGGCTATGTGCTGGCCGGGGCGAGGTGCCAGGTTCCGTTGGTTCGGTTGAGTCCGAGGTTGATCAGTCGGCGAAGGTTGAGGGCGGCTGCTCGGGTGTGGAGCCAGGTGTCGTTCTTGATGGTGCCGCGGTAGCGGAGTTTGCGGTTGCCGTGGTGGACGAGCCAGGCGACGGCACGTTCGACCGGTGGTCTCCAGCGCCGGTAGTCGGCCTGCCAGTCGGGATCGGTGGCGGCCTGCTGGCGGGCGGCGGCGAGCAGATCGTGGTGCGGACGGATGGTCAGGATCCGCCCGGCCTTGGCCTTGGTGCACCGCTCACGAAGGGGGCATCCGGCGCACACGTCCTTGAACGAGGCTTTGCGCTGGTGGTGCTGCCCGGCGGGAGCGGATAAAGGGACGGTGTGTCCGGCGGGGCAGGTCACGGTGGCGGCGACGGTGTCGATGACGAAGTCGTCGAGGGTGAAGCCGCCAGGGACGGCGGGCCGCAGCGGTGCGGGTTTGAGGAACAGCCGGTGACCGGCGGTTTCGAGGCTGTGGCGGGCGTCACCTGTGGAGTAGGCGGTGTCACCGAAGGCGTCAACGGGCTCGTCCTCGTCGGTGAGCAGGTCGATTCCGACCATCGCCTCGTGGTGCTCGGGACCGGCTCCGGGCCGCAGGGCGACGGCGGTGTATAACCCGGTCTCGGGCTCAATGGCGAGGTGGGCCTTGAAGCCGTCCTGCTGGTGGGTGCGGGTCTTGTGCACGTGCCGGGCTTCGGGGTCGACAGTGGAGACCATCCGGTTCTGTGCGGTGCCTTGGGTGATGCGCCAGCGCCCGTCGTGGCCGTCGGAGTCCTCGGCGGGCTCCACGTCCTGGCCCGCGACCAGGGCCAGGATGCCGACCGCGTTCGCGGCCTTCTCGCCGAGCTGCTGCTCGGGCAGGTGGCCCAGCAGCCGCAGCGCGTCACCGACCAGGGCGTCGACCAGGTCGGCACGGGCCTGCTCGTCGTTCCAGGCGATCCTCGGCTTGCCCGGGTCGTTGTAGTCGTGCGCGGTGCAGTGCACCGCGACCACCTCGCCGGCCCCGGGGACGTCCCGGATCACCGCCCGGATGGCGGCGATGATCTGGGTGACGGTGTCCTGGGTGGCCACCGCGTCATCCAGCACGGTGGAATCCAGCGCCCGGCGGTGCTTGCCCTTGAGGACACCGGTGGCCTTCACGACCTCCCGCACAGCCTCGAACACCCGGTTCGGCCGGGCGGAACGGGCCAGCCGGCGGCGGAAGTAGGCCAGCAACGACGGATCGAACGCCATGTCATGAAGGCCCAGTCCGCAGGCTGCCTTCCACCTCAGGTCGCACCGCAGTTCCTGGACCGTCTCGAAGTCCGACAGCCCGTGCAGGGCCTGCAGCGTGATCGCCGAGGCCAGGATCTGCGGCGGCATACTCGGCCGCCCGTTCGCCGACGGGTACATGTCCGCGAACATCTCCGCTTCGAACAGCGTGCTGCGATGCTCGGCCAGGAAAGCGAACACACTCCCCGCCGGGATCAAATCCCGGCAGGTCTCCCACACATCCGGCCCGACCGTCTCCCCGGCCCATTCCCCCATCACCACAACAAGCAGTCTGGCCCCGCCGCTCACGCGGCGGGGCCAGAACTCCAAGATCTTCATGAGTCTTCTAGGTGTATTGATCACGAGCGTTGTTAACAGCTGCTGGGTCTTGATCAATGGCGAAGACCTCCGGTGTGGTGGAGGTGTCTACGCTTCACCACACGGAGGTCTTCGTGTCCCACCGTAATGCCCGGCTGACCGTCTTCGGCAGGCGGCTGCTGGTCGATCGTGTCCGCTCCGGGCGTCCCGTTGCCCATGTCGCAGCCGAGATGGGTATCTCGCGAGTCACGGCCCACAAATGGGTCCGCCGCTGGCGGACCGAAGGCGACAGGGGCCTGCACGACCGCTCCAGCCGGCCCCGGACGACACCGCACCGCACCGCGGCCCGAACCGAGTCGCAGGTGTGCCGCCTGCGGCAGGACCGCAAGCTCGGCCCGGCCCGCATCGGGCCGATCCTGGGACTGCCCTCCTCCACCGTCCACCGGATCCTGACCCGGCACGGTCTGAACCGGCTGGCTTTCCTCGACCGGCCCACCGGCCAGATCATCCGCCGCTACGAACGCCAACGCCCAGGTGAACTGGTCCACGTCGATGTCAAGAAACTCGGCCGGATCCCCGACGGCGGCGGCCACAAAGTCCACGGCCGCGACGCAGGCCGGCCCATCCGCGGCATGGGCTTCGATTACCTGCACTCCGCCGTCGACGACCACTCCCGCCTGGCCTACACCGAGATCCACGCGGACGAGAAGGTCGCCACCTGCGCAGCCTTCCTCGCCCGGGCCGCCGCGTTCTTCCACCGCCACGGCATCACCCGCATCGAACGTGTCCTGACCGATAACGCCTGGTCCTACCGAAAGGGCCTGGCCTGGAAGCAAGTCCTGACCGACCTCGGTGCAACAGGAAAGCTCACCCGCGCCTACCGGCCACAGACCAACGGCAAGGTCGAGCGCTTCCACCGCACCCTGCTCGACGAATGGGCCTACCTCAGGCCCTACACCAGCAACACCGAGCGCACCGAAGCCCTGACAGACTTCCTCCACACCTACAACCACCACCGCTGCCACACCGCACTCAAAGGGCAACCGCCCATCAGCCGTGTGAACAACGCTGCGGGTCAATACACCTAGGACAACAGCCCGCGCTCCAGCGCCGTGAGCACCGCCGCCGTCCGGTCCGAGACGTCCAGCTTCTTGAAGGCCCGCAGCAGATGCGTCTTGACCGTGGCCTCGCCGATGAACAGCTCCCGGCCGATCTCCGCATTGGTCAGGCCCTGCCCGACCAGCCGCAGCACCTCGCACTCCCGGCCGGACAGCAGCGGCGCCTCCACCGTCCGCGCCCGGAACAGCTTGCCGGCCAGCGACGGGGTCAGCACGGTCTCCCCGCGCGCCGCCGCGTGCACGGCGCCGGTCAGCTCCGCCCGTGAACTGCCCTTGAGGAGATAGCCGGCCGCGCCCGCCTCCACCGCCCGCAGGATGTCGGCGTCGTCCTCGTACGTGGTGACGATGACCACCTTGGTGTGCGGCGTCCGCTGCCGGATGTGCCCGGTCGCGCCGACCCCGTCCATCCCGCCCATCCGCAGATCGAGCAGCGCCACGTCCGGCACCAGCCGCCGCGCCAGCGCCACGGCCTCCTCCCCGGACCCGGCCTGCCCGACGACCTCGATCCCCGGATCGGCGGCGAGCATCGCGCACAGGCCCTCGCGCACGACGGGATGGTCATCGGCGAGCAGCACCCGCACCACGGGGGCGGGGGCAGCGGCGGGGGCAGCGGCGGCGGCTTCCCCGCCGGTCATCGGTGGCCTCCCGCGTCTGCCGGGACCGCCGGGACCGCGTCCGTCCGGGGCGCGTCTGCACCCGCTGCCGAGTCGTCGACCGTTCCTGCTGCCGAGGCGTCCACCGTCCCCGCTGCCGAGGCGTCCACCGTTCCCGCCAAGGGAATCCGCACCTCCACGACGGTGCCCGCGCCCCGTTCGCTCACCACGCTCATCACGCCTCCGGTCTCCGCCACCCGCGCCGCCATCCCCCGCAGCCCGAAGCCCCCGCCCGCCGCCGTGCCGGGCGGTCCGCCGGCCGTGGGGAACTCGCCCTCCGCCGTGGCGAATCCCTTGCCGTCATCGGCGACCCGCAGCCCGACCTGCCGCTCGCCGAACCGGAGCACCATGTCCACCGTCCGGGCCTCGGCGTGCTTGCGTACATTCGCGCCGGCCTCCTGCGCGGCACGCAGCAGAACGACACCGGCCGCCATCGGCAGCGGCCGCTCCACCCCCTCGACGGCGAACCGCACCAGCAGCCCGGACTGCGCGGTCAGTCCGTCCGCCTGCCGCCGCAACGCCTGGGCCAGGGAACTCTCCCGCAAGGGCGCGGGCGTCCGGTCGGCGACGAAGGCACGGGCCTCCACCAGGCTCTCCTTCGCCACCCGTCCGACCAGCGTGAGGTGTGCACGGGCCGTGGCGGGCGCGGTCTCCACCTCCGCATCGGCGGCCTGCACCAGGCTGATGATGCTGACCAGGCTCTGCGCGAGGGTGTCATGGATCTCCCGCGCGAGCCGCTCCCGTTCGGCGGCGATCCCGGCCTGGTGCGACAGCCGGGCCACCCGCTCACGGTTCTGCCGCAGCTCGTCGATCAGCGCGGCGTGCTCCTCGCTCTGCCGCACCACCCTCTTGATCCACAGCCCGAGGAGTACGGACAGCGCGATGCCCAGCAGCGACACCAGCAGCACGAACACCACCAGCGGACCCGCGGCGCCCCCGCCCTGCACCCAGAGCATCGTCACGGGAACGAGATTGCCGAGCACGGCGGTCACCACGGCCGCCCGGGCCGCCAGGCTCATCATCACCATCGGGACCAGCGCGAACAGGGCGAACGCGCTCATCAGATCGACCGCGGTCGCCACCCCGAAGAGCACGAAGAGCCCGGCGGCGAAGACGGCATTGCGCCGGTCGCTCGTGCGGTGGCGCATCAGCGGCCGCCCGATCCCCGCGTACCAGGGCACGGTCAGCGTCAGCGCGCCGATGGCGACGAGGCGGTGGCCCTGGGGGGCTGCGGAGGTGAACACCAGCCCCGTGGTGAGCAGGTAGCAGATCACGAAGTAGCTGTCCCACAGCCCGAACCAGCGCACCCGCGCCTGTGCCGCGCGCCGCGCGTCAAGCCTCACCGTGTCCCCTTGTGGCCGATGTGTCTGATGTTTTGTGATGTCTGCCGTGTCTGCGGTGTCTGCGGTGTCTGCCGTGTCTGCCGTGTCTGCGGTGTTGCGATCGGCTCCGCCCGGGCGCCGGCGGCACCGGGGCGTGGTGCGGCGCCGGGCCTCGTGCGAGCGCGCCACAGTCCTATCACCCGCCTCCTCACCTTCTCCCGCCGTCCTCCGCGGCGCTGTCCACCGACCGGTGGACAGCCGAATCCACCGGTCGGTTGTCCCGCAGGAACGGCCCGCCGCCGTAGCGTCGTTGACGGCGGAACGCGGACCCCGAATGTCCAATTCCCAATGGCGAATTCCCAATGCCCAGTGCCCGAATGCCGAATGCCGAATGCCGAATGCCGCATGTGCCGTGCCGCGGCCACCTGCTGGTGCCGGAATTCGCGGACACCGCCGAAATGACAGCTATCGAAGAATTGCCGAAGGGCCCCGATTTTCATGAACCATCTGAGTCAGTTCGTCACTGCACTCATCGCCGGCGGCACGGTCCTCGCCATCATCCTGGCGACCGATCTCGGCCGCCGCCGTGTCACCAATATGCGCATGCTGCGCTCCGTGCTCGCGATCGCGGTCATCATCGTGCTCTTCGTGCACTCGTTCCCGACCTCGGGGAACGCGCCCTCGTTGCAGCTCATCGGCGTCGGAATGGGCGTGATCTGCGGCCTGGTGGCGGGCGCTCTGCTCCCCGCCCACCGCGGTACCGACGGCCTCATCTACACCACCGGGGGAGTGGGTTACGCGCTCGTCTGGATCGTCCTTTCCGGTGCCCGCGTGCTTTTCGCCTACGGTGCCGAGCACTGGTTCACCGAGGGGCTGATCCGCTTCAGCATCGACCATGAGCTCAGCGGCCCGGACGTCTACGCAAATGCCTTCGTCTTCATGTCCCTTGCCATGGTGGTGACCCGGACCGCGGTCCTGGTGACAAAGCGCCGCCGCATTCGCCGTTCCCCCGCCGACCCGGCGGAAAAGGAGCAGTCCGCCACGGTCTGAGCCGGGCGGCGGGGCCTCGCATACCGGGCGGGACGGTCCGGGCCGATCGGGGGACGGCCCGGCCCGCCCCGCCCTCTCCCGCACCCTCACCCGCACCCTCACCGGCACCCCTCTTCCCCGCCGACGACCTGCGGATTGAACGCGAGCCGCCGGCCGCCCGTACAGCTATCGACGGCGCCGACCTCCCGGGTCCGGTCCGCCGTGCCATTACCGGGCCTCGCACGGAAGGACCTTCGGGTGTCGCACACCACGAGCTCTCGCCAACTGCCCCAGGAGGAGCGGAACACCGCGGCCGAGGACCTGCCCCCGGACGACAGCCCGGAGGCGGCGCCCCCGGACACGGCGGAAGCGACACCGCACGCCGGGGAAGCGACACCGGACGCCGGGGAAGCGACACCGGACGGCGTGGAAGGCCCGCCACGTGAGCAGGACACCGCCGCACCCGACGCACCCGCACCCGCCGCACCCGAAGCCCCCGCCCCCGGCCCCGGCTGGCGCGAGCGGCACCCGGCCGCCGCGCGGACGCTGGCATGGACGACCACCGTCCTGGCCGGCGTGCTGGTCCTCGCCACCCTCCTGCTGCCGAACGATCCCGCCCGCCTGACACCCGCCGAGTTCCTCCGCATCCCGGTCGAGGGCATAGCCGGTGCCGCCCTGCTGCTCGTCCTGCCGCGCCAGGTCCGGCGGGTGGCGGCGGTCCTCGCCGGGGCGGTCCTCGCCCTGCTGGCTGTCCTGGACTTCCTCGACATCGGCTTCATCGAGGCGCTGGGCCGCGGTTTCAATGTCGTGTTCGACTGGCCTCTGCTCGGCGACGGCGCCTCCTTCCTCCAGGACTCGATAGGCCGCGCCGGCGCGATCGGCGTCGAGATCGCCGCCGTGGTCCTGGTGCTCGGCCTGCTCGTCCTCACGGCGCTCGCCGTCGTCCGGCTGAGCAACCTCATGGCACGCCATCGCGCCGCGGCCGCCGGCACCACCCTCGTCCTCGGGACCGCCTGGGTCCTCTGCGCGGCGCTCGGCCTGCAGATAGCCGGCGCACCGGTCGCGTCCCGGAGCACCTCCGACCTCGTCCAGGCCCGGATGGACGGTGTGAGCGCAACCCTCAAGGACGAGCGGGAGTTCGCCCGGGTGGCCTCCACCGACCCGTACCACAGCACCCCGGGCAGCAAGCTGCTGACCGGACTGCGCGGCAAGGACGTCATCTTCACCTTCATCGAGAGCTACGGCCGCAGCGCCGTCCAGGACCCGCTGATGGCGCCGGGCGTCGACGCGGTGCTCGCGAAGGGCACCAAGCGGCTGCGCGCGGCCGGCTTCTCGGCCCGCAGCGGCTGGCTCACCTCGGCGACCTACGGCGGCAGCAGCTGGCTGGGCCACTCCACCTTCATGTCCGGCCTGTGGATCGACAACCAGCAGCGCTACCGCACCGTCACCGCCGGAGACCACCTCAGCCTCACCAAGGCCTTCCGGCGCACCGGCGCCTGGCGGACCGTCGGCATCATGCCCGGCGTCACCAAGGCCTGGCCGGAGGCCAAGTTCTACGGCCTCGACCACGTCTACGACTCACGGGAACTCGGCTACCAGGGACCCAAGTTCAGCTGGTCGACCATGCCCGACCAGTACAGCCTCTCGGCCTTCCAGCGCCTGGAGAACGGCCGGCCGCACGACAAGCCGCTGATGTCCGAGATCATCCTGACCTCCAGCCACAACCCCTGGGCGCCGCTTCCCAAGACGCTCCCCTGGAACAAGGTCGGCGACGGCTCCGTCTACCGCTCCATCGAGAAGGCCGGCAAGAACCCCGTGGACGTGTGGCAGCAGACCGACCGGGTGCGCACCGAGTACGGCAAGTCCATCCAGTACTCCCTCAACAGCCTCATCTCGTACGTTGAGAAGTACGGCAACAAGAACACCGTGCTCGTCTTCCTCGGCGACCACCAGCCCGTCGCGAAGGTCTCCGGCGACCACGCCAGCCGGGACGTACCGGTCGCGCTCGTCGCCCACGACCCCGACGTGCTGAAGCGGATCTCCAACTGGCACTGGACCCCCAGCCTGAACCCCGGCCACCAGGCCCCGGTCTGGCGGATGGACGCCTTCCGCGACCGCTTCCTGAAGGCCTACGGCCCGCACCCCGACGCCACCGTGCCCACGGCCTCCCGGTAACCGCCGACGGCGCCCCCGCTCAGACGCACTCCGGCACCCGCGGCTCACCACGGAAGACCTGCGCGGTGTGCCAGGTGATGTGGGCGGGGGCGACCCGTGCGCTGCCCTGCTGCGGCCCGATCAGGGCACGTCCGGTGAGGCCGAGCACCTGCTCACGTGCCGTCCGGCTCTGCCCGACGAACTCCCGGGACACGGTGATCCGCCGGCCGGAATCCAGGCCCAGCACCCCTCTGTCGAACAGCTTGTGGTGCAGCGAGCACAGGCACAGACAGTTGGCGAGGTCGTCCGGCCCGCGGAACGCCCACCACCGGACGTGCGCGGCCTCCAGCCCGACCGGCACCCGGCCGAGCGAACCGTCGAAGCCGCAGAAGGCGCAGCGGTATTCGTAGGCGATGAGCACCTGCCTGCGCAGTTCGGCCGCCCGCCGGCGCCGGGCAGCCGGCCCGGCGGCGGCCCCCAACCCGTCCGCCGGCTCCAGGTCGAGCCCGACGGCAGCGGCGATGTCCGGATGGCTCGACGGCGGGAAATGCCGCTCCAGCAGCAGCTGTGCCAGCCGTCCGACCAGCGCCGGATCGTCCGAGAGCGCACCACGCAGCCCCGCGGCCAGCTGCCCCCGCGCCCCGCTCTCCCGCAGCACCCGGACCCCCGTCCCCGGGCTGCCGCCACCACTGTCGGTACGCACCTCCCAGACCCCGTCACTGACCAGATGGTGGAACGGATAGGCGGGCGAGGTCCGGTGCGTCGGCCCGTAATCCTGCAGCAGTGCGCTCAGCTCGTGCTCGATCTCCGAGTAGCGCATCGGCTGTTGCGGCTCCCGCTGGAACCGCCCCAACGCATAGAGCATGAGCAGCGGTTTGTGCGGCGCCCGCGCCCCGTTCTGCGCCCACTGCCGCAGCTTCCCCACCCGTTCCATCCAGTCCATGACAGGGACTCTAGAAGCCTCCGCGGTCCGGTCCCCAGCCGCGGCTCTCCTCTCCCGCCAGGAGGGGAACGGAGGCCGGAACGGAAGCCGGCGCCAAGGATTGTGGGCCGCCCGCCCCACGCTGTACTTTCGCGCGACCGGACCGCATCGGCCGGGCCTGACCGGCATCGCCCAGGGGGAATGCAGATGTCTCTTTACGGCCGCGACGACCTCGAATGGGATCAACTCACCGAAGCCGGCACGAAGTTCCTCATCGAGCGGGCCAGGCTCGGCAAGGTCACGACGTACACCGAACTCAACTTCACGCTGGAGCGGCGAACGGGATGTCGGCCGTTCGACTTCGAACTCCCCGCCGAGCGAGCCGCGATGGGCCGTCTGCTCGGCCTGATCGTCTTACGCGACCACGAACGCGAACGCGACCACGAACGTGACCCTGCCGCGCCACGGCTCATGCTCTCGGCCCTGGTGCACTACCTGGGCGCCAACGACGCCGGATCCGGATTCTACGAACTCGCCAAAGAGCTGGGCCTGCTGCCGCCCAAAGCGTCCAAGGCCGCGAAGGAAGAATTCTGGATCCGCCAGATCAACGCGCTGTACCACCGGTACGGCGCCACGCGGACATAGCAGGACCCGCCACTCGCCCGCCCGCCGTCACGAAGCGGACGGCTCACCACTCTGCCGCCGACGGGCCTTACCGACCACCTCACGCACCGCATCGATGACAAGCTGCGGCTGATTGTTCTGGATGTTGTGGTCACTCCTCGTCTTCGTGATGTGCCGCGCTCCGGGAAACTTCCGCGCGAGATCTCCCTGCGAGGCGAGTTGTGCCCGCCAGAAGACCTGCGGATAGTCCGCCGGGGCACCGGCCGGCAGACGGGCACGAAATGCCCGGGGATCGAATTCATCCCCGGTCAGCACGACCACCGGCACTTTCGGCACGGGCGGAGCGGCCCGCACCTGCCCGAAGACGGTCGCCGGGTCCTGCCTTTCCACATCCTTCCACTGGGCGATGCGCTTCTTGTCGTCGCTGCGCTCCAGCGCCAGAAAGGTCGCGAACTGCCCCGGCGTGAGCCGCGATTGCAGGAATTCCGTCTCGGCGTCCACAAGCACGAGCCCGGACACGTCTTGCGGATACTCACCGGCATAGATCCTGACGATCGGGCCGCCCGCCGACCACCCCACCAGCACATAGGGGCCGGGCACCTTCGCCGTGGTCAGCAGCGTGTGCAGGTCCGCGACGTCAGCACGCGGCGTCGTGGGCTGAGGGACCGACGTCGAGGTGGTGGGCTTGCCGCTCTCCCGTGCCGTTCCCGGACGATCGTAGGAACAGACGCGGGTGAACCGCCCCACCCCGGGATATACGGCGGAACTGCTGGCCTTCATCGTGCCGGCGGGGCCACGCACATATCTCCAGGTATCGGCGGCGGCAACGAGCCCCGGCACAAGAATGACCGTCGGCGATCCGCTGCCGTGGCACTCCAGATACATCTTGCGCCCCTGGCCGACATCCACCAGCCGCGCAAAGGACGTCGAGGTATCGGCGCTCGCGTCCGCCGAGAGAGCGGAATGCGTAGGGGAGGTACCGCACGCCGTGCCGAGCAACGCGCACGCGACCAGAATTCCGGCCGGCCCGAGAATTCCTCCGCGCACCCCGCGACCGCCCCGGCGGACCGTGCCAGATCGACTCATCTCACTCCCTGGTGAATGCGCGTACCGGAGACATCGGCCCGTCCCATGAAATGCACACGGACACACCAAAGCTACCGTCCGTGACTTCCCGGAACGGAAAGCAGCGCGTCATTCCGGCGAGGCGCCCCGCCCGCCCCGCCCGCGGCGCTCGTCGGCCGGGCCCGTGCCGGGGTGCGGTCTCCCCCTCCCGGCCCGCCCGTTGGACACCCGACAGGCGTCCGAAGCGCTGCGGAAAACCAGATGTGCGCGCTCCCCGACGCTGACAAGCTGCGCCGGTGAACCGTGAACAGATGTCCCGGATCGCCCATGCCGGCCACCCGATCAAGTCCCCGCTCGACGACGACTCCGTGCGCCAACTGCTGGAACGCGCCCTGCCGCGAGGCGACGAGCGGATCCTTGACCTCGGTTGCGGCACCGGGGAATGGCTGCTGCGCGCCCTGGCCGCGCACCCGCGCCTGCACGCCGAGGGCGTCGACCTCTCCGAGGACGCCCTGGCGCAGGCCCACGAGTCCGCACGCAATCTCGGCGTCCAGGACCGCCTCGCCCTCCACTGCCGACCGGCGGAAGACTTCTCCGCTCCGCACACCTTCGACCTGGTGCTCAGCGTCGGGGCCGCCCACGCCTTCGGCGGCCTGCTCCCCACCCTCGCGGCCGCACGCGCACACCTGGCTCCCGGCGGACGCGTGCTCATCGGCGACGGCATCTGGGAACGCAGCCCGTCGCCGGAGGCCGTCGAGATGCTGGGGGACTTCACCGACCTGGCCACCACGGTGGACCGCGTGGCCGCCGACGGCTGGACTCCCGTCCACGGCCACGTCAGCACCCGCCGCGAACTGGACGACTACGAGTGGGCCTGCTGGGGCTCGCTGGCCTCCTGGGCCCTGGACCACCCCGACGACCCGGACAGCCCGCAGGCGCTCGAGACGGCCACCCTCCGCCGCACCGAATGGCTGCGCGTCTACCGGGACACCTTCGGCTTCGTCTGCCTGGTGCTGCGGCGCACGTCCGACTGACCCGGGCAGCGGTCAGCTCCGGGCCGTCGGACGGCGGCCAGCTCCCGGCAGTGGGACGGCGGTCAGCTCCGGGTAGTGGGACGGCGGTCAGCTCTGGGCCGTGGGACGCACGACGATCTCGTTCACATCGACGGCGGCGGGCTGTTCGATGGCGAACGCGATGGCCCGGGCGATCGCGTCCGGCGGGATGGCGAGGTCGTCCCGCATCTTCGTGATCTCCGCCCGGACCCGGCTGTTGGAGGACGCCTCGGCGAAGTCCGTGGCGATCGCGCCGGGCGAGACGGTGGTCACCCGCAGGGCGTCGCCGGCCTCCTGGCGCAGCCCTTCGCACAGGGCCCGGACCGCGAATTTGCTGGCCGCGTAGACCGCCATGGTCGGGACGATGCGGAAGGCGGCCGTGGAGGCGGTGGTGACGAAGTGTCCGGCGCCTTGCGCGCGGAAGACCGGCAGCGCGGCGGCGATGCCGTGCAGCACCCCCTTCACATTGACGTCGATCATGTGGTCCCACTCCTCGACGCGCAGATCGTCGAGCGGCGAGATGGTGCCGACCCCGGCGTTGCTGACCAGCACATCGAGCCGGCCGAAGCGCTCGGTGGCCAGCGCCACCAGCGCGTGCAGGTCGTCCGGCCGGGTCACATCGGTACGGATCTGCACGGCCGTGCCACCCGCCTTCTCGATCCGGGCCACCAGCTCCGCCAGACGCGGGGACCGGCGCGCGCCGAGCACCAGTCGCGCGCCTCGCTCGGCGAGCAGCAGCGCGGTCGCCTCCCCGATGCCACTGCTGGCTCCCGTGATCGCCACCACTTTGCCCTCTGTTCCGGCCATGAGGACTTCCTTCCTGTTCAGTACGTCGGGGTGCGAGGCCGGGGCGGCGGCTCATGAAGAGCCTGCGCCCGCGGACACCCAGGACAGGAAGTCTCCGGGAGGCTTAGCCTGGTATCCAGAATGCATTTATTCTGGAACTGGGAGTTCTGGCCATGCCCCTGCCGCCGGACCAACGCCGTCAGCTGGCTGCGTTCCTGCGCAGCCGCCGGGAGCGCCTGACGCCCGACGAGGTCGGCCTGCCGCGGACCGCTCGCCGCCGGACCCCGGGGCTGCGCCGGGAGGAGTTGGCGTTGCTGGCCGGGATGAGCGCCACCTGGTACACGTACCTGGAGCAGGGGCGGGAGATCCGTGCCTCCGCACAGGTACTGACCGCGCTCGCCGAGGCGCTGCGGCTCGACCGGCACGAGCGCGCCCATCTCCTCCAGCTCGCCGGTCACCCGCCTGCGGCGGAAACCGGGGAACGCGAGCCGCTCACGCCCGAGGCAGCAGCCGTGCCGCTGCTGCTCCAGCCGAACCCGGCGTACCTCATCGGCGGCAACTACGACGTGCTCAGCCACAACCGGGCAGCCGGCGAACTGTTCCCGCGGCTCCTCGGCGACGAGGCGGCCCGGCCGGCAAACTTCGTCCGCTGGATGTTCCTCGAACCGGTGGCCCGGGACGTCGTCATCGACTGGGAACCCGAGGCCCGCGGCCTGCTCGCCCGCCTCCGGACCCAGGCCGGCCGCCACCCCGCCGACCCCCGATACACCCGGCTGATCGACGAGTTGACCGAGGGCAGTGCACAAGCGCGGGCCTGGTGGGGCCAGTACGAGGTGCAGTCCCGCCACAGCGGACACAAACGGCTACGCCACCCGGTACACGGCCCGGTCGAGTACGCCTACACCGCCTTCCACCTGGCCGAACAGCCCGACCAGACACTGGTGATCTACCTCAACGTCGGCGAACCGGCCGCCGGGGCCCGGTCCGGAGGAGTTCCGCCTCGATGAGGTCGGCCGCCCGCCGGGTCCCGCCCTCGCCTGCCATGTCCGCCTGGATGGCCTCGAGTCGGCGCCTCACTTCCGGGTCGTCGACGAGCGCGAGCACAGCTGCCCGGAGGGTGGCGGCGTCCGCTTCGTCCCTCGGAACGTGGCGGGCTACGCCCAGCCCCTGGAGCATGTCCGCATTGCCGAACTGGTCGACGGCCTGCGGGACGGCCACCATGGGCGTGCCGGTGGCCAGACCCTCCTGACTGCCACCCGCGCCCGCATGCGTGATGAAGGCATCGGCCTCCCGCAGAATCGCCAACTGCGGTACCCACTGGTGCACTTCGACGTTCCCAGGGATCCGCTCCAGGTCGTCAGCGGTGACGTGCTTGCCCACCTGGAGCACGACGTGCCAGCCCGGCAGGTCACCGAACGCCTTGACGCACTCACGGTAGAACCCGGGCTGCTTGGTGAAGGACGACCCCAGTGAGACCAGCAGCACGCGCTCGGCGTCCGCGGGCCGCTCCCAGTCACCCTGCGCGGCCCGGTCGCCCTGGCAGGCCCCGACGAAGGAATGCACCCCCTCATCGACCCGGTCGGCGTTCGGCTGCAGCACCTTCGGAATGAGCACGATCGACCGCTCGGGACGGCCGGCGAACGGATCGGGGTGCTGCCCGATCCCGTTCGCGGCAAGCCAGTTGCCGAACTTCTCGTAGTACGCCCTGCCCCGCGCGGTCTCCCGGGGCTCCGCCCACATCGGCTCGGCGACCTCCTCCTCGTACCCCTCCCACGCGACCAGATTCGGCGAGAGCGAAACCGCGGGCACGCCCCACCGGTGAGCGAGGACCCGCGCCGGATACGACGTGATGTCATGCAGCACGAGATCCGGCTCATCCCCCTCATACGCCGCGACGAGCTGCGGCAGCGCCTGGATGGCGTCCTCCAGAAATGGCTCGACATTGTCGAGAAGCGTGCTCCCCCACGCCGACGGATCATCATCGGGCGACGGCAACGTGGTCCGGTACAAAACCGGCTCAGCCCCGGTCTCGGCAACCTTCTCCCCGAAGAGGTGCGGGATCGCATATGTGACACGGTGCCCCCGCGCGACCAGCTCCCGTATCACTTCGAGGCTCGGGTTCACATGCCCGTGGGCGGCGATGGAGAACATGGCGATATGGGCGCGTTTGCTGGAGGTCGGGTTCGTCATGGCCACGAAGGTAGACGAGACGATTCGTCTCGTGCAACGCATTTCCGGGGCGCTTCCAGCCGCCCCTCCCCGCCTTGGCGTCCAACGGGCGAATCAGGTGGCCCGACGCGTGGCGGTCGGTGCGTCAACGGGAAGGGCCTCTCGTACGGGACATGTGACCGGGGGGAGTACCCCAGTGCCGAAGTTTCTGATTCAGGCCGCCTACGCCTCCGACGGCGTCAAGGGGCTGCTCAAGGAAGGTGCGAGCGGGCACCGTGCCGCCGTCGACCAGGTGGTCACGGACCTCGGCGGCAAGGTCGAGTCCGTGTACTTCACCTTCGGAGAGAACGACATCGTGATCATCCTCGACTTCCCCGACCCGGTCTCCATGGCCGCCATCGGCCTCGCCGTCAAGGCCAGCGGGGCCCTTCACACCGAGCCACGCCCCTCCACACCACCGAGGAGATCGACGAGGCCACCGCCGCCAAGTCCCCTTCCGCGCCCCGAGCGCGTAGCAACGCGTAGCGCGCGGAAGGGAATCCGCCCAATCCCGGGGACCGCGCCCCGGGACGCAGTGCGCCTGGCGACGGTGCCCCCAGGGCCCGTGCACACGGCGAAGGTCATCCCTCGACAGCTGCCCCCGCACTCGCCATGATGAGCCGATGTCCGAGCACCCAGGGCAGGCCCCTCCCGCACACGAGATCCCTACGCGATAGCCCAGAGCTGGCCGGCAACCGTCGCCGCTCTGCCGATCGGGACCCAGGGCAGCGGACAGGTCATCGCACGCCATCCGTTCGGGGTCTTCTTCGTGATCGACGGCGTACCCAATGCCCTGAGCCTCGTAGAAATCACGTCCATGCCACACCACATGGAACTCCCTGCCGTGGGCACGACGGTCACAGGCGAAGTCATCTGGCACGTCGAAGGCAACCACCAGGTCAAGACCAGACTCCACGAATGGAACCCGCGCCCGGAACCACGATGAGCAAATGGCCCCTACGTGCCCGCGTGCACCTCGCTGCTCCGCCCTGGCGATGGAGGGGCGGTGCTCGGAGAGCATGCCTACCCGTACATGGGAGCCGGCGCCGGCGGCCCGGCGACCACCGACGGAGCCGCGGCGGAGATCGCCAACCGGCCGGCAAGAATGGTCGCGAGGCGCGTACCGTCCATGCCCATGACACTGCCCTCGGACCAGGTGGACAGCAAGGAAGCACTCGCGTCATTCGTACGCGGTCTGTGCCATGGATTCGAAGATAGCGTTGGCTCCTGGGAAAACGACGACCTCGGTGCCTTCCTGGAAACCCTGGCCGCCTGGATCGACGATGCCGACGCTGGTACCGGAACACTGGTCAAGATTCCCCTCCCCGCGGCGACTGGGCCTTCTTCGCCCAAGCCCTGAACGCAGCCACCACGTACGAGTAGCGCCGTGGTCGTGGCATTCATCGTCCTCGCCCTCGTACTCGGATTCTTCGGACTCTCTGACGTGCTGGCGGTAGTCTCCGCTTGATTCTCATGGTTGTTTCACTCAAAGGCCTTTGACGCCGACGATTCGCGTGAAGCATGTAGCACGTGCAGGTCAGTCGAGGACGGATCGAGCGCCTTCCTTGCAGCATGACGGAGCAGCCCCTGGCGGACTTCCGTGTGGCAGTTTCGCGCCAGATCCATCGGTCAGTCTCGGCCAACGCGGGAGTCCCGAGGAGCAAATGCCGGCCTGCTGGGTGGAGGTGACAGCAACTGCCCCCCCCAGCACCGACGAGCGAGTCATGCCCTAGCCCATCGCCCCTGAACAGCGAAAATGCAGGTCAGCAAGATCTCCGACAACGCCCAGGGGAAATGCGCCAGGTGATCCGTTCGTAAGCTCTTGGCGCTGGGGGCACGGCAGTCGGATCCTGATGGTGAGGTTCCCGTGGTGCTCCGGGGCGTAGTCGCCTAACGTTCACTCATGCCCCCAGCTAGGCGGGCACGTCGCGTCAACGGGGGTAGCGCGTGATTAGAGACCTGATCTTCGCCGAAATCGCGCGAACGCAGTTCGATGCGCTGGCCCGGAGCAACAAGGCTGATGTTGGCGCGGCCTTGCTGAGGATTACTCAGGAAGCGAATACCCACGGAGTGTGGCGGGCCGAGGACGATCGTCACTTGGCCGTCACCTATGAGGTACGCCCAACAGCAATCGTGGTGACTGAGATCAGCACGGCTCAGCCCCGCCCAGCCGGTTCCCGCCAGCCTTATCAGGGAATGGAGGTGCGGCATGAGGGCAGCGGGCGGTGGAGTCACTTGAACCCCCACGAGGAGTGACCTCCGAAGCTTCGGGCTGCCAGGTTCTCGCCAAGGTGCAGAGCCGCCGGATCTGACATCCATCAATGACATCAACGACGGTGAACAGCGTCAGCCCCAGGGTTCCGGTGCAACCGTGCTGCTTCCACCAGGCAGGGCTCTTGCGTCCGCCCTTGTGATCGAACTCCTAAAGCGGTGGTCAGCCCGCTGTGCTGCACAGCAGCGAAGTACAGCAACCACGGCGATCCCAGCCGACCGGAGATCGCCCAATCGAGACTCGGCGCCTGTCACCCCAGGGACGCCGCGAACTCGCCTCGCTCTGCTTCCTCGGCCGTTGCGGAGATCTTGCCGCGGTGCGAGACCTCGACCTGGTAGAACTTCTCACCCTTTGGCACATCGGGCACCGTGACGTCGAACTCGCACACCCCTGAAACGTCATCGGAGTTCCCAGCGCCCAAGGCGCCCTTGGCGATCAGCTTGCCGCTCGTGTCGTATACCGTGACGGCCGCCCCCTCCGAGATGTCGTCGTACCCCTTGTAGCCAGTGCACTGTTCGCCAGTGTCACCAGCCGGAATATGGTCGCCCGTCAAGGTCATCTTCCCCCGCAGAGTGAACGCTGCAGCCTTATGCGTCTGGGCCCCCTGACTGGCCTGGATAGCCCACGCCGATCCGACGGCCCCAGCGCCGATTGCCAGGCCCGCCACGCCGGCGGCGAGCGGCCGCCCCCACCACTTCGGCCGAGTCACAGTGACAGGCTCAGCAGCGGGTGCATCTTCGTTCACTGTCATGCTGTTGAGAGTTGCACTACCTCTCAACAGCCAAGGCGAACGTCACCACACCGTGACCTATCTGGATGGAGGTGGATACGCCCAGACGAACAATCATGCGAATAGTCAGTGTTGCTGGCTGCTCGGCGTTGACCGGCCGTAAGCTGCCGCGTCGCTGCCCGGCTTCTTGCCGGTGACCTTCGCAGCGGCTGCCCTCAACTGACGTCCCGTCACCGGGCAGTCGTCGCCCTGGCCCGCACCGCCACCTCGCGCGCTGCCGCCGCCGACAACTCCAATCGCACCACACCCGAGCCATCAAAGGCCGCAGCAGCGAGCAGCTTGATTCCCGCAGTGTCCACTCCCGCTTCCACCAGCGCGTCGCCCAACTCTGCCGCCGCCTGAGTCGCGTCTCGCCAGCCGGCCAGGTAGTCCACCCCGCGTACCCACAGGACCGCGTCAGGGTCCAGGTCCTCACCGTCGAATCCGTCGTCCCCGATGCCGTCCATTCCTCAAGTCCCTTTCCCCGCAAGCTGGCTGAACACTGTCCGTGCCGGGCCACGCCGTAGGAGGACGCGACGAGGGCCCCGGTACCATCGGCACCGGGGTTCGTGATCGTTTGGGAGCGATCCCCTGCCGGACCACCCCGCGCCTGCCAGGGTTTGAGGGGTGGTCCGGCGTCATGTCTGTGGTTGTTGCGCGTAGTACCTCTTACCGGTCACAGGCCGGAAGGCGTCAGAAACGTTGTCGGCCGCCGGGGTACTGGATCGGCTTGCGGCACTCCGGAGCGTCGCTGGGCACGGGCTCCTGGTCGAGCGCATGGCAAAGCGCAGCATGGACCCGCTCCGCTTCAGCCACGGTCAGCCACAGCGGGGCTCAAGCGACCGGATCGCCATGACGGGTGATCTGGAGCGTCAGCGCTATCCGTCCGTCCGGGTCACGGCTCACGGCCCTGCCCGCCACCGGTGTGATCTCCCATCCCTGTGCCTCACCCACGGTCCGGCTCATCCGGTTGTCCCGTTGCCAGAGGAGGGCTGCTTGTCCAGCTCGGCATCGTCGTCACCGGATTCGGGGAGGCGTGCGCCCCTGCTCCGCGCCACCCTGCGCGCGTCCCGCAGTGCTTCGCACAGTCGAGCGCTCAGGAATCGGAATGCCGCAGGGTCGGTCTCCGGGTCTTCAAACATTCGGGCTGCGTGGTCGAGCAGCTCCCCGCCCGTCTTGAGCTGGACCTCTTCCATCTCGTCGGCGAGCTCGGAGAGGTAGCTGTTGCTGTCGTCGGTCACCAGGTACGACGGCTGTCCGGCCGGGCCCGGCCATGGGAGGAGGCGCGGTTTGGCGTTCACCATGTCACCGCCATCCACTCCGGGGCGCACATCAAGTCGGCGCAGCGGCCAGACTCCGCCCGTCGATGCATCTGCTGCTCGTGGGCGACGACGTACGGACGGACGAGCTGAACGTCCTCACCGCGGATCGGACCCCAGACGTACGGGTCAGCGACCCGCGGCACGCTGAGGACCATCGTCGGCGTGTCCACGCAGCACACCATTGGGCTCGTCCCCGCCATGCGATGGTGCCCCGGAGCGGGCAGTAAGACTTTCAGCAGCAACTCGAAAAACCTGCCGATATGGTTCCGCATGTCGACCTGCTTCCATCAGGTTGGCCATGCCCCGGGGTGCCGTCACGCACCGCCGGGGTCCTGTCTCGACAGTCAACGACCGTCTTTGGCCAAGAGGCAGTGTTCATACGGGGGTTCACGTGCACACGAGGGGGTTCGCGATATCGCTCAAGGGGGTTCGCGATGAACCCCCTCGGCCGCATCTGGTGTGACACGATGAACACTTGACATGACGCCCAGGGGGTGTGCTCAGAACGTGAGCAGAGAACCGAACCGCAAGTTGGCCGCAGTCATGGCGGAGGCCGGAGCCTCAAACAAGGGACTGGCCAAACGGGTCCGTGAGGTCGCGCAGCGGCACGGCGAACACCTCGGGACGACGCACGTGGCCGTTCAGCGATGGTTGGACGGGAGCGGTATCCAGCGGCAGACAGCCGTCTTCGTCGCCGAGGCGCTGAGCGACAAGTTACGGCGGAGGGTCGCCCCGCAAGATCTGGGATTTCCCAGTGCCGCACCGGCTCCCACTCCCGCGGTCGGCATGGGCTACGCCGGTTCGCTCGCCGAGACGCTGAGTGCTCTGGACGGCCTTACGCACCAGCGTCCGGAAGACGGGCCGTCGGACGAGCCGCAGCTCCCGGACGTCGATGTGCACTCCGCCGCGCTCTCGTGGCTTGTCGCCCGGCCGGAAGGAGTGCCGACCGATGTTCCCGCCGCCCGTCGGGTCGGCATGCGTGACGTCGCCGCAATCCGGACCGCAGCGGGGTTCTTCATGCAGCTGGACTTCCAGTTCGGCGGCGGACACGCGCACAAGGCGTTCCGGCACTACTTCCGGGAAGACGTGCTGCCCCTGCTGGGAGCCAGCTACAGCGCCAAGGTGGGTGAGGCGCTGTTCCAGGCCGCAACGGAGATGTCACAGCTTCTCGCCTGGACCGCCTACGACAGCGGAAACCATGCCCTCGCCGACCGGTACATGCTCTCGACGCTGCGGCTGACCCAGGTGGCGGGCGACCGCATGATGGGCGCACGCATCCTGGCCAATATGAGCCACCAGGCCAACTACCTGGGCCAGGTGCCCCGGGCTCTGACACTGGCCCGCGCGTCGGTGGAGGGTGGCAAGGCCGCCTCCATGCCCCGTGCGATGGCGCTGTTCTCCGCCCATGAGGCGCGCGCCCTCTCGACAGCGCGGGACCACAAAGGTGCTGCCCGCGCGATGAGCGAGGCAGAGAGGTTCTTCGAGCGTGCCGACAGCGCAGACGATCCCGAATGGCTCTCGTACATGGATGAAGCCGAGCTGATCGGGGAGTTCTGCCACTGTTTCCGCGATCTCGGGCAGGGTGCCGAAGCCGTCCACTTCGCCGAACGCGCTGTCGAACTCACCGACCCCAAATACGCCCGTACGCTCGGGTTCTGCCGCATGGTGCTCGCGCAGAGCCAGCTGCTGAGCGGAGACCTTGACGCCGCCGTGACGACCGCCGGTCTCGCTGTCGATGCCGGGGATGCCCTGGAGTCCGCTCGGTTCCAGCGGTATGTGGGCGACTTCCAACGCGAGGTGTCCGTGTACGGGACGCACCCTGCCGTTCAGCAGTTCAGCGGGCAGGTACGGGACGCCATGAACCGGCTGGGCGACGAGTAGCCGAGGTCACCCCGGGTTCCAGTCGCGCGGTGCGTCCTCGTTCCGGAGTGAGGAGATTCGACGGGTGTACTCCGCGGCCGTCTCGGCGCTCTCGGACACGTTCTGCATGAGCCATGTGGTCATGTTGAATTCCTGCACTGCGCGGAGGGTGGAGAAGCCCGACCACGTACGGAGATCCCGCCCATAGGCGCCGACGAAGGCGCCGTACTGTTCCTTGGTTTGCCATCCCAGGCTGTGATGCTCCGTGGCGGTGACCATCAGATCCCACTCGGGGTGGTCGAAGCTGAACCGCTCCAGATCGATCAAGACCACCTGATCATTTCGGTCCACCATCAGGTTCTGCACATGAGCGTCCCCGTGTACGGGCCCCTTCTCGGACTCGAACCGAAGGTCCGCCACACGGTCCCGCAACTCACGCGCGCGCTTCCGCAGGAACGCGCGGTCATCCTCCGGTATGTCGACCGCCGCGTTGATCCGTCGGTCGGTCCGGTCCAGGACGGGGTACGGAGGCAGGTTCAGCGTGTCCGGCAGGCTGAGCGAGTGCAGATCACGGAGGACCGCGCCCAGCTCTCCGTACGTCGCCTTGCGGGCCCCCTCCTCGATCAGGTGCCAGAACGTCACCGGATGTCCGTCGACGACTGTGGGCTGCTCCAGATCATCGACCACGCGCGTCACAGGGAAGCCCTCGCGCGACAGCCAGCGCGACGCCTGAACCTCGCCTCGGGCCGAGTCCAGGTATTCCGTCGTACGGGCGATGCGCACCACCACAGGGTGGGAAGCCAGCCGGAACAGCGCGTTCTCCCCCAAGCGGATCAGGCGCGCTCCGTCACCGTCGAGCCCCGCCCGTCGACATGCCGCAGCCAGCACCTGCGTAGCGGCGCCTGACGTGAACCCCTCTCCTGTGCTCTGCTCAGCATCAGACGGCATGCCCGTATCCACTCCCTCAACACCGCCAACCCGGTAGCGCAGATCGCCGAGCCAGCAGCGGCCGGCAACAGACTTCAAGGCGACCGTACCCACGAGGGGTGTCGGCAGACGGGGCCGGGGCATGTCGAGCGCCGCTCTTGAGGAACGACGGCTTGATGCATGCCTTGCGGTCCTGCTTCAACGCTTTGGGAAAGCGGCCCTGGTGAACCGCAGGCAAGCCCAAATCCTGGGAGCACGTCTGGTAGACGGAGATCGTGGATCCCGTGTGCCGCTACCTCGCATCGATCGTTCGGCCCTTCGGCGAGACAGCTCGGCCGTGGCATCGCGCAAATGGCGATCGACGCCACGGCCGGTTGAGCCGGACTCAGGCCGGTCCGGCCACTTCTCCGACGTTTCGGGGGCGGGGGCAATGCCCGTCGGGAAGGACCGACCCCAGTTCGTCCCGGAAGGGGCACTTAGCTGCTTGCCCCCGTCCCTAACGGGGTGTGTTGCCCCGTGATTGGCTCGGCCGGTCAGTGGATGACGATGCCTGGGACAAGGGCGACGAGGCCGGAGACAAAGCTCCCTACGCCTGCGAGCGTGACGATGATGGCCTTGCCGTCCGAGAACAGGCCTGAGCAGAAGGCGCGTAGCTGGCGTCGGAGGACCAACTCCTTAAGCTTCCCCCAGCGGTGCTGGCGGACCTGTGCACATCCCATGAGAAGCCCCGAAGCGTTGTTCCGGCAGCCGTCATCGTGCCCTCGGACCGGAGCACCACACGTAACAGGGGCTCGGAAGAAGCACCACGCGGTAGTGACTGCTGAAAGCGCGATCACCACGACTGGTCCTGCCGCATGGTTGATCCACGCGGCGATCAGTAGAAGGCCACTTAGGACCCCCCACCACTTGCCCAGACCACCTAGCCCTTTTCCTGCTGCCCCCGAGGTTGCCATGGCCTGCATTTTGGTGGGTCTGCTCCCGCCGTCTGTACGGTTTTGCCTCCTTGGCTGGAAAACGGCGCAAGTAGGCGAATGCGTGCTGGTTGCGGGACTTGCTGGCTATGTCATCCATGCCAAGCGGGGTGTTACTCCGTACGCCCTGTTCCGGCCGAGATTCCCAAGGTCAGTCCTCGACGGGCGCGATCCCCGTTGGACACGAGCCCGAGCCGCCCACGGATGGGTCACTTAGCTTGACCCCCGTCCCCCCGATCCCGCAGTACCCCGTCGGGTTCTTGTCGAGGTACTGCTGGTGGTAGCCCTCAGCCGGGTAGAAGGGGCGGGCGGGGTCGGCCGGGAGGATTTCGGTGGTGATGTCGGGGTGGCCGGCGTTGTGGAGGACGGTGCGGTAGGCGTCGCGGGAGGCTTCGGCGGCCTGTTGCTGGGCGGGGGAGTGGGTGTAGATCGCCGAGCGGTACTGGGTGCCGACGTCGTTGCCCTGGCGGAAGCCCTGGGTGGGGTCGTGGGACTCCCAGAAGAGCTTCAGGAGGGTCGTGTACGGGACGACGGCGGGGTCGTGGACGACGCGGACGGCCTCGGTGTGGCCGGTGTGGCCGCTGCAGACCTCTTCGTAGGTGGGGTTCGGGGTGTGGCCGCCCTGGTAGCCGACGAGGGTCGTCCAGACGCCCTCGGTCTGCCAGAACTTCCGCTCGGCGCCCCAGAAGCACCCCAGGCCGAAGTCGGCGATCTCCAGACCCTCCGGGTACGGGCCCAGCAGCGGGTTGCCGAGGACGGTGTGCCGGTCGGGGACGGCGAAGGTCCGCTCGGGGCGGCCTTCGAGCGCTTCCTCGGGGGTGGGCAGGTGGGTCTTGAAGCGGGAGAAGAGCATGAGATCAGGCTCCTGGGCTGGCTTGGGCGGGCTGGGCGAAGAAGCGGCACTCGGCGTTCGTAGCGGTAGTGGGAGGAACGCTGAAGGGGGCGGGGGTATTCCGGCCCCGCGGTGGGTGGGGATCGTGGGTGGGGGCTGTTCCCCCCCGGGGCACGGCCTACTGCGGCCCCGCCGGGGGGAAGCCCGCCGCGTTGCCGCCCAGTTGTTCCCAGCCCGCGACGGCCAGGGCGCGGTAGGCGGCGTACTCGGCGGCGGGGCTGTGGCCGTACGACCACGGGACGGCGCCGACATGGCCGTCCACCAGGCGGAGCTGTTCCATGGCCTCGGCGTAGCGCTCGGCCCGGACCAGGAACCAGACGAGCAGATGGCGGACGTGCGGGGCCATGGGGTGGTCGGCGGGGGCCTCGCGGAGGGCGAAGTGGGCGCCCTCGATGGCGCGCTCGACGACCTCGCTCCGGTAGAGGCTGCGGACCATGTTGGCCTCGGGGAGGTGCTCGTAGACCGCGAAGAGGGGGAGGGCCGGGAGGAGGGTCTTGGCGGGGGCGCCGGCCGCGGCGCGCTCGGCGAAGGCCTCGGCCTCCTTGCGGGAGCCGTGCCACTTCTGCGACCAGTAGGGGAGCGCGGCGAGATGTGCGCCCATGTGCTGCGGCGCGCGCTGGGCGACCTTGGTCCACAGCTCCTCGTAGTCGGCGGCGCGGTCGCCGAGGCCGCGGGCGACGGCGAGCTCGATGATGTACGGGAGGGGGCTGCCCGGGGCGAGCAGCGCCGCCTCCCGGCAGACCGTACGGGCCTCCTCCAGGATCATGCGGAAGTCCTGCGAGCCGGGATCGCGCAGTGCCTGGAGGACGAGGAACTGGGCGTGGGTCTGGGCGCCACCGGGATCCTTGGGTGCCTCCGTGCGCCAGGTGCGCAGCCAGATCCCGCCGGTGCGGCCGCCGTCGCCGTACCCCGGTGCCGTACCGCGCCGCTGTTCCTCGCTCGCCTCCTGCGCGGCCAGCTCGAAGGCGGCGGCGCCGGCCAGCGTCTGCACCCGCTGCCAGCGGCGCTCCCAGTCGTCGCCGGTGGACTTCAGCAGTGCGGCCGCCGGGCGCCAGTCGTGTGTTCGGCGCATTTCGGCCAGCGCCTCGTCCAGCTCCTCATCGGGGCCCGGCAGCCGTACGTCGAGCTCCTCCAGCGGTACGAAGCCGTATCCGGCCATCGGGTCGGCGGCCGCCACCAGGCCGCGCCGGGTGTCCTGTACGGCCCGGCGCCGGCGCATCCAGGGCAGGAAGACGAACCCGCCGAGCGCGAGCGCGGCGAGGAGAAGGAGCAGAGCGTCCATGTGGGTGTCCTGTACCTGAAATTCTTGTTACGGCTGCCTGGAGGGTCAACGTGCCGGGACCGCCGGGGATTCCCGGTGCGGTGGGTGGTCACCGGTGCGGCGGGCGGGAGGGGCGGGAAGGGGCATGCGGTCCTTCGTATGTATCCACTATCCAGCCAACCAGAAAGTTCCGAAAAGTTCGGTCGCGCGGCCGACTACCCTCGGCGGCATGAGCGAACAACACCCACAGCATTTTGAAACCCTTGCCATCCACGCAGGTCAGGAGCCCGACGAGGTCACCGGCGCGGTGGTACCGCCCATCTACCAGGTGTCCACCTACAAGCAGGACGGCGTGGGCGGGCTGCGCGGCGGCTACGAGTACAGCCGCAGCGCCAATCCGACCCGTACCGCCCTGGAGGAGAATCTCGCGGCCCTGGACGGGGGCCGCCGGGGCCTCGCCTTCGCCTCCGGCCTCGCCGCGGAGGACTGCCTGCTGCGGACCCTGCTGGTCCCCGGCGACCATGTCGTCATCCCGAACGACGCCTATGGCGGAACGTTCCGTCTCATCTCCAAGGTCGTCGAGCGGTGGGGCGTGGAGTGGTCGGTCGCCGACACCTCCGACCCGAATGCCGTTCGCGACGCCCTGCGGCCCCGTACGAAGGCGATCTGGGTGGAGACGCCCAGCAACCCGCTGCTCGGCATCAGCGACATCTCGGCGCTGGCCGGCGTCGCCCGGGAAGCCGGCGTCAAGCTCGTCGTCGACAACACCTTCGCCAGCCCGTACCTCCAGCAGCCGCTCGCCCTCGGCGCGGACGCGGTCGTCTACTCCACGACCAAGTACATGGGCGGACACTCGGACGTGGTCGGCGGCGCCCTCGTCGTCAACGACGACGCCTTCGGTGAGGAACTCGCCTACCACCAGAACGCGATGGGCGCGGTCGCCGGCCCCTTCGACGCCTGGCTGGTGATGCGCGGCATCAAGACGCTCGCCGTCCGTATGGACCGCCACAGCGCCAACGCGGCCCGTATCGCGGACCTGCTGACCTCGCACAACAAGGTCACCCGCGTCTACTACCCGGGGCTGGCCGAGCACCCGGGCCACGAGATCGCGTCGAAGCAGATGCGGTCCTTCGGCGGCATGGTGTCGTTCCAGGTCGCGGGCGGCGAGCAGGCCGCCGTGGAGGTCTGCAACCGCGCGAAGCTGTTCACCCTCGGGGAGTCGCTCGGCGGCGTCGAGTCGCTGATCGAGCACCCGGGGCTGATGACGCACGCCTCGACGGCCGGTTCGCTGCTGGAGGTCCCCGCGGACCTGGTGCGCCTCTCGGTCGGCATCGAGTCCGTCGACGACCTGCTGGCCGACCTCACGCAGGCGTTGGGCTGACGGAGCCCTCGCGCCCCCGCCGTTCACCACCCCTCCACGGGAGGGGTGGTGTGGGTGGGCGGGGGCAGCCATGGCCGGTCCGTGGCCAGGAAGAGCAGCGTCACCAGCACGCACAGGGCGAGCAGCCAGCCCAGGCGGCGCAGCAGGGTGCGGCGGGCCAGGAGCCGGCGGCCGCGCTCGGCGGCGCGGGCCGCCAGAGCGGGCGGGACGAGCGGATACGGGCCCGCCAGCATTCTTCGCACCTCGGCCTGTTTGCGGTCCGGGAGGCCGGGGCTGTCGGGACTTTCAGGGCTGTTGGGGCTGCCGGGGAGACCCGAGAGGCTCATGGGGCCGAGGTCTTTGGGGACGGCGACGGGGACGGGGCCGGGGACGGGGCCGGGGCGGGCGGCGGTTCCGGGCGCCGGCGGCTGCGCAGGTCCGCGACGGCGCGCAGACACAGGGCGTGCACCCGCTCGGCGGGCAGGCCGAGTTGGGCCGCGGTCAGCTCCTCGGGCACGTCCTCGTACAGCCGCAGGACGAGGATCAGACGCTCCCGGGGGGACAGCCGGTCCAGCGGGCCGCCGCGCGGCCGGCGGTGCCGGCGGGCGGTACGGGCGAAGCGGGCGGCCAGCTCACGGCGGGTGCGCTCGTACGGATCGTCGCCGTGCAGCCGGTCCCAGGCGGCGTAGGTCCGTGACAGCGCGCAGAGCAGCAACTCCTCGGCGGCCGGGGCGGGACGGGCGGCCGGCTCGCCGGTCAGCAGCGTGGCGGCGTACAGCAGCCGGCCCCCGGCGCCGGCCACGAACGACTCGAACTCCCGGGTGCGGCGGCGCTCCTGCGCCGGTCGCCGCTCTCGCACCACGCCTCCCGGATGACGGACACCCGACCCCTGGGCTCCTATAGCACGGCAGTGCGGCCACCCGGTCAAGAGGCGTGACGCGCACGGCCGGTCACGGGGGCGGGGCGGGGACGCTCACGGGGACGGGGAGGGCGATGCTCAGGCCGTCGGTCAGGACGCGGGGCCGGCCGGTGTCAGGGACGTGGTGAGGTCGGCGAGCGAGGTGTTGAAGCGCGTCAGGAGCGTGGTGAACGCCTCGCGCTCCGCCTCGGACCACTCCTCCGTCACCAGGGCCATCAGCGCACGGCGCGAGGTGCGCACCTCGTCCAGGCGGGCGTGGCCGCGCTCGGACAGCTGGAGCACCACGGCGCGGCCGTCCTCGGGGTGGGTGGCGCGGCTGACCAGCCCGGAGTCGACCAGCGGGGCGACCTGGCGGGTGACCGTCGAGGAGTCGATGCCCATACCGGCGGCCAGGGCCTTGACGCCCATCGGGCCTTCCTGGTCCAGGCGGTTGAGCAGCAGGTAGGCGGCGCGGTCCATGGAGTTGCGCGCCTGTCCGACGCCGCCGAGCCGGCTCTGTTCGGCGCGGCGGGCGAAGACGGCCACTTGGTGCTGCAGCGCGTCGAGGAGAGCGGGGTCGGTATGGGTCGTCATGTCCGAAGAGGTGGGCATGGCCGGGAGCTCGCTTCGGTGGATGTGCGTATGGATGGGAGGACAGCGTACGCGGACCCGGCGTGGGGCGTACCCGTGCGGTCCATTCCGATAACGCCCCGTAACCCCCGGGCGGCCGTGCGGTGCCCGGGGGCGCGCGGCCGCCCGTGCCGTCCTGACAGCCGGACAGAAAAGGCCCTCAGGTGGGCAAACTGTAAGACTGGCGGCATGGCCGCTCACACGCCGCGTACGTCGCACGAGCCCTCCGCCGCCTCCTCGGGAGAGGGCTCCGCCGCGGCCCCGCTTCCCGCAATTACGGTCGATGACGTACGCAACGCGGACAAGATGCTCTCCGGCGTCTCCCGGGTCACCGCCATGGAGGGCAGCCGCTATCTGACCGGGCTGGTGGGCGCGCCCGTCCACCTCAAGTGCGAGAACCTCCAGCGCACCGGCTCCTTCAAGATCCGTGGCGCCTATGTACGGATCGCCGGGCTCACCGCGCAGCAGCGGGCGGCCGGTGTGGTGGCCGCGAGCGCCGGCAACCACGCCCAGGGCGTGGCGCTCGCGGCGTCCCTGCTGGGCGTGCGCTCGACGGTGTTCATGCCCGTCGGCGCCCCCCTGCCGAAGGTCGCCGCGACCCGCGAATACGGCGCCGAGGTGCGGCTGCACGGTCAGGTGGTGGACGAGACGCTGGCCGCCGCCCAGGAGCATGCGCGGAAGACCGGCGCGGTCTTCATCCACCCCTTCGACCACCCCGACATCATCGCCGGGCAGGGCACGGTCGGCCTGGAGATCCTCGAGCAGTGCCCGGAGGTGCGCACGGTCGTCGTCGGGATCGGTGGCGGCGGTCTGGCCGCGGGGCTCGCGCTCGCGGTCAAGGCGCTGCGGCCGGACGTGAAGATCGTCGGGGTGCAGGCGGCGGGCGCGGCCTGCTATCCGCCGTCGCTGGCGGCCGGGCGTCCGGTGGCGATCGAGGGGCTGTCGACCATGGCGGACGGCATCAAGGTGGGCCGCCCCGGTGAGGTCACCTTCGGGATGGTCGAGGAGCTGGTGGACGAGGTCCGTACGGTCACCGAGGACCAGCTCTCCAGCGCGCTGCTGCTGTGCCTGGAGCGGGCGAAGCTGGTGGTGGAGCCGGCCGGGGCGAGCCCGGTGGCCGCGCTGCTCGCCGACCCGGAGTCCTTCGAGGGGCCGGTCGTCGCCGTGCTGTCCGGCGGCAACGTGGACCCGCTGCTGCTCCAGCGCATCCTGCGGCACGGCATGGCCGCGGGTGGACGCTATCTCTCGCTGCGGCTGCGGCTCACCGACCGGCCGGGGGCGCTGGCGGCGCTGCTCGGGGTGCTGTCGGTGGTCGACGCGAACGTCCTCGACGTCGGGCATGTGCGGACGGATCCGCAGCTCGGCCTGACCGAGGTCGAGGTGGAACTGCACATGGAGACCAAGGGCCCCGCGCACTGCGACGAGGTTCGCACAGCGCTGCGCGAGGCGGGGTACGTCGTCGCGGAGTGAGCGGGCGGCGGGGCGTGCACGCCGTGGGGTGAGCCGGCGGCCGCGGAGGTGGAGCATTTGTATCGCGATGTATCGCGTGTGGGCGTACGATCGCGGATGCGGGGGCGCCGGTGCGTCGTGGTGTCCGTTGCGTACCCATGCCACAAGGCAGGCATAAGCCGCCAACCGTAATATTCGACCTGGAACTGACCCAAGCCATGGGAGTATCCCTATGCCAGGCGCCATATACGCCGAAGGGCTCGTGAAGACCTTCGGCGACGTGCGAGCACTGGACGGCGTCGATCTCGACGTTCCCGAAGGAACGGTCCTCGGCATGCTCGGCCCGAACGGCGCGGGGAAGACCACCGCCGTACGGGTCCTGACGACCCTGCTCCGGCCCGACCGCGGCAAGGCGGTGGTCGCCGGCATCGACGTCCTCGCGCACCCGGACGAGGTGCGGCGGTCCATCGGCCTCTCCGGCCAATTCGCCGCCGTGGACGAGTACTTGACCGGCCGGGAGAACCTGACGATGGTCGGCCGGCTCTACCAGATGGGCGGCCGCGAGGCGAAGCGGCGGGCCGTCGAACTGCTGGAGCGCTTTCACCTCGGTGAGGCCGCCGACCGCATCGCCAAGACCTACTCCGGCGGTATGCGCCGGCGGCTCGACCTGGCGGCCGCGCTGGTCGTCAGCCCGCCCGTGATGTTCATGGACGAGCCGACCACCGGCCTGGACCCGCGCAACCGCCAGGAGCTGTGGGACGTCATCCAGGAGCTGGTCGCGGGCGGCACGACCCTGCTGCTCACCACCCAGTATCTGGAGGAGGCCGACCGGCTGGCGCACGACATCTGCGTCGTCGACCACGGCAGGGTCATCGCCCGCGGCACCGCCGACCAGCTCAAGGCGCGCACCGGCGGTGAGCGCGTCGAGGTCGTGGTGCACGCCCCCGAGCACCTCACCGTCGCCGACGAGGTCCTGCGCGGCTTCGGCAAGGGCGAGGGCACGGTCGACCAGCACACCCGCAAGCTCACGGTCCCGGTGGCGGGCGGCGCCAAGCTGCTCGCCGAGGTCATCCGCGAACTGGACCTGCGCGGGGTGGAGATCGACGACATCGGGCTGCGCCGTCCGACCCTCGACGATGTGTTCCTCTCGCTGACCGGGCACCACGCCGAGGACGCGGCGGACGACGGCGCGGGCGACGGGAGCGCGGGCCGGACCGACGCGGACGGCGGCGCGGTCGGTCGGCAGAAGCGGGGCCGGAGCGGCGCCGCGACGGCCGGCGCGGACGCGGGTGCGACGAGCGACAGGGAAGGTGTGAAGTGACCACGGTGACCGAAGCCGCCGGGGGCGCCCCGGTCCGGACCGCGCGGCCACGTGGTGGCGTCAGCCGGTCCGTCCGCGACTCCCTGGTCGTGGCCCAGCGCAATCTGATCCGGATGCTGCGGATCCCCGAGGTGGTGATCTTCGGGCTGATCCAGCCGATCATGTTCGTGGTGCTGTTCACGTATGTCTTCGGCGGCTCCATCAACGTCCCCGGCGCCCCGGTGGGCGACGCCCAGGCGTATCACGAGTTCCTGATGGCCGGGATCTTCGCGCAGACGGTCACGTTCGCCACGGCGGGCGCCGGTGCGGGCATCGCCGACGACATGCACAAGGGACTCATCGACCGGTTCCGGTCACTGCCGATGTCCCGCGGGGCGGTGCTCACCGGTCGTACCCTCGCCGATCTCGTACAGACCGCGCTGACGCTGGTGGTGCTGGCGGTCGTCGCGCTGCTGATCGGCTGGCGCACCCACGAGAACCTCGCCGAGGTGCTGGCCGGCTTCGCGCTGCTGCTCCTGCTCGGGTACGCGTTCTCCTGGATCGGCGCGCTCATCGGCCTGACGGTGCGCACGCCCGAGGCGGCCACGTCCGGCGGACTGATCTGGCTGTTCCCGCTGACCTTCATCTCGAACGCGTTCGTCCCGGTCAACGGCATGCCGGCGTTCCTGCAGCACATCGCGGAGTGGAACCCGTTCAGTGCGACGGTGGCCGCCGCCCGGCTGCTGTTCGGCAACACCATCGACGGGGTGCCCAAGTCGGTGACCGGCGCCTGGCCGATGGACCACCCCGTGCTGGCCTCGGTGATCTGGTCCGTCCTGATCATCGTGGTCTTCCGGACCCTGGCCGTCCGCAAGTACCGCTCGGCCACGGCCTGAGCAGGGCGCACGGCACGGAGAAGCGGCCCGGAGCATCACACTCCGGGCCGCTTCTCCGTGTGTGGGGGCGCCTCGCGACTCAGACCGTGTACGGCTTGGCGTCGAGGATCTTCACGGCCGCCTTCTTGCCGTTGGGGAGCTCGTACTCCGCCTCGGCGCCGACCTTCTTGCCGTGCACACCGGTGCCCAGGGGCGACTGGGGGGAGTAGGTCTCGATGTCCGAGCTCGCGTATTCCCGGGAGGCCAGAAGGAAGGTCATCGTGTCGTCCGGGTCCCCGTCGAACGCAATGGTGACGACCATGCCGGGAGCGACGATGCCGGTCGCGGCGGGGGCCTCGCCGACCTTCGCGGTCTGCAGCAGCTGGGTGAGCTGGCGGACGCGAAGCTCCTGCTTGCCCTGCTCTTCCTTGGCCGCGTGGTACCCGGCGTTCTCCTTCAGGTCACCTTCCTCGCGGGCCGCCGCGATCTTCTCGGTGATCTCGGCGCGTGCGGGACCAGACAGGTGCTCCAGCTCGGCCTTGAGCTGGTCATACGCCTCCTGGGTAAGCCAGGTGACGTTCTCGCTGGTCTGGGTCACAGGTGCTCCTCGTCGGTACTGGGGATAAATCAAACGCCCTACCAGGAAGGTTTGCGCCTTCACAGGTGGGCGAAACCACGAGCCTAACAATTCCGGCACAAAACGGGGAAGAGGAATTTCACAGTGGCCGCACAGGATCACATCATCCCTGCTCAGAGGCGGTTCCGACACGCCCCGCCGGCGAGCGGGAGGCCGGCCGGCCGCCGTGTGGCCAGGGGTGCGGTTGCGGCGGGACGAGAACTGTGAGGCGTGGGATGCGGGAGGGGGCGGGTGCCGTGTCCGGGCCCGGTGCCTGGGCGGCGGGCGGGCGGGCCGGGCGCGGTCGGCCGGGGGGCGTCAGCCCTTGCCGGAGGCCGTGCAGCCGACGAGTACGGCGTTGGTCGCGCGCTTCGTCGTCCGCAGCGTGACCTCGGTGTCCACCTGGCCCGTGCGCCGGTCGACGGTGACGTCCTTGCGGCCGACCTCGGTGCCGTCCTCGGCCTGCGAACGCAGCGTGCACACGCCCTTGTCGTCGGCGTCCTTGACGACCTCCAGATGGACCTTCACGGCGTGGTCGGAGACCGCGTCCCAGGCGATCACCCGGCCGCTGAGCTCCTGACCGGAGATGTACGAGACGCCGCACCAGCCGATCACCCCCAGCAGGGCGACGCCGAGGACACTGCCGATGATCTTGAGCTTACGGTCCGCGCGCGCGTCCGCGGAGCGGCCGTAGCGTCCTTCGGGGAGCCCTTCACGCACCGCGGTCATGATCAATTCTCCTGGTCGGGGGGCCGGAACCATTAACCCCCGGGGGGTCCCCGCCCCAGGGAATACAGCGCCCCCCGCTTCGGTCACTATAGGAGGCATCTTCTCCAGCTCTTCACTGAGGATCGAGTCTTGACTGAGCACTTGCGATTGATGGCGGTCCATGCCCACCCCGACGACGAGTCGAGCAAGGGTGCGGCCACCATGGCCAAGTACGTGTCCGAGGGGGTGGACGTGCTGGTCGCCACCTGCACAGGCGGTGAGCGAGGCTCCATCCTCAACCCCAAGCTCCAGGGCGATCCGTACATCGAGGAGAACATCCACGAGGTACGG
Organism: Streptomyces sp. NBC_01454; assembly: GCF_036227565.1. NCBI lineage: Bacteria > Bacillati > Actinomycetota > Actinomycetes > Kitasatosporales > Streptomycetaceae > Streptomyces > Streptomyces sp. NBC_01454. Next base: position 2,980,917 of record NZ_CP109460.1, on the reverse strand, counting down.
AAGAAGGAAATGGACGAGGCCCGGGAGATCCTGGGCGTCAAGCAGGAGTGGCTCGGCTTCGTCGACTCCGGGCTGCCCGAGGGCGACCCGCTGCCGGCGCTGCCCGACGGCTGCTTCGCGCTGCTGCCCGTCGAAACGGCGGCGGAGCCCCTGGTCCGGCTGATCCGCACGTTCAAGCCGCACGTCATCACGACGTACGACGAGAACGGGGGCTATCCGCACCCGGACCACATCATGACCCACAAGATCACGATGGTGGCCTTCGAGGCGGCCGGTGACCCGGAGCGGTATCCGGACGCCGGCGAGCCCTGGCAGCCCCAGAAGCTCTACTACAACCAGGGCTTCAACAAGCCGCGCACCATCGCGCTGCACGAGGCGCTGCTGGCGCGCGGCATGGACTCGCCGTACGGCGAGTGGCTGGAGCGCTGGAAGCAGTTCGAGCAGCGCGAGCGCACGCTGACCACCTACGTGCCGTGCGATGAGTTCTTCGAGATCCGGGACAAGGCGCTGATCGCGCACGCCACCCAGATCGACCCCGACGGCGGGTGGTTCCGGGTGCCCATGGACCTCCAGCGCGAGGTCTGGCCGACGGAGGAGTACGAGCTCGCGAAGTCGCTCGTGGACACTTCCCTCCCCGAGGACGACCTCTTCGCGGGCATCCGCAACAATTGACCCCATGATGAGCGCGACCAGCACCCTCGCCCTGACGCACTTCGTCACCCTTGCCGACACGTTCGACAAGGACAAGGTGACCCCCGGCGTCCTCGGCTTCATCGTCTTCGCGGTCATCGGCGGCGCCGTGTGGCTGCTGATGAAGTCAATGAACAAGCACATGAAGAAGGTGGACTTCGAGGAGCAGCCCCAGGGCGGCGAGGCCGGCGGCACGGCCTCCGCCGCGGCACCCGAGCCGAAGACCGGCTGACGGCGGTACCCGCCGCCCCGCATGCCGGACCGCCGGGCCTCCGGGACCGGACGGTCCGTGAAGACCGGGTAGCGGTCGACGGCCGGCCGATGGACACGGCCGGCTGACCGGCCCGGCGGCTCGCCGACCCGAGCGGCCGGCGAGCCGGGCCCACGTGGCGGGCCCGGGGACCGAGCGGTGGGCCCGAGCCCGAGCGAGGGGCCCGGACCCGCCGTCATGCCCCGTCAGGGGGCGTGACGGCCACCCCCATGACCTCGCGCGCAGGGCGGTGGGGCACCATGCCGAGCCGCCATGCCTGCCACCCCGTTTCCGGCTCCACCCCGCGCTCCAGCAGCAGCGCGAACGTCTCCGCGCAGTCCTCCAGCCGGGAATCGCGGGCCGGGTGCTTCTCCCGCACCAGCTGTGCCAGCTCCTCCTGCGCCACGGCGGCGCCCACCACCGAACCGCCCGGAGAGGCGAGCGGCAGCAGGGTGCAGCGCAGGAACCGGGCCCAGTCCTCGCCGCGCCGGTCGCCGTAGCCGGCGAACAGGCCGGCTGCCTCGTCGGCCAGCTCCAGCGCCTGCGCCGCCCGGCCGTTGCCGGCATCGATGATCAGCAGCTCCAGGCAGGACCAGGCCTCCCCGTGCGGTACTCCTATCCGCTGGAAGTCCTTGCGGGCGTCCTGCAGCAGCTGCCGGGCGAAGCCGCTGTTGCGCAGCGAGCCCGTCTGCTCGGCCCGCAGATCACGGGTGACCCGGCCCGAATGGTGCCGGGCGCAGGCCAGACCGTAGGCGTCCTGCATCCGGCTGAACATCGTCCTCGACCGCTCCAGCTGGCGCAGCGCGGCATCGTGCTCGCCGCGCTCCTCCAGGGCCTGGCCCAGGTAGTACATGGTCCAGGCCTCACCGCGGGCGTCCTCGTGCTGGTGGTGGAGCGGTAGCGCCTGCCGCAGCTGGTCGACCGCGAGCCCCGGATCACCGTCCACCAGGCGGGCACGTGCCAGCTGTGTCATCGCCCAGGCCTCACCGCGCTCGTCGTGCGTGCGCCCGTAGAGCTCCATGGCCGCCTGCAATGAGCGCTCCGCCGCCGGCACCTCGCCCCTGCGCAGATACACCTGGCCGAGCTGGAAGTGCGCCCACGCCTGGCCGTGCACGCTCTCGCTCTCCTCATGGAGCTCCAGCGCCTCGTGCAGCATGGCGTGCGCCTCGGCGAGCTGCGCCCGGTCCCGCTCCACCGCCGCCAGGGCGTGCAGCGTCCAGGCCCGGTCGCCGTGCATGTCCGGGCCCGACTGCAGCTCCAGCGCCTCACGGAGCTTCACCGAGGCCTCGGCGAGACTGCCCTGCTGCTGGAGCGTGATGCCCAGATCGCGCAGGGCACGGGCCGCGCCCACCGGATGCTGTGCCTCGAAGTAGAGATCGACCACCGAGGACAGGGTGGTACGCGCCTTGTCCAGCTCGCCGAGCTGCCGGGCCGCGATGCCCGTGCGCCACTGCACCGAGCGGGACAGCAGCCCCTGGCCGACCGCCCGGGTCAGCTCGCTCAGCTCGCCCAGGCGGTAGAGGTCACCGCGCAGCAGGCAGTAGTCGGCCAGCGCGCCCAGCAGATGCGAGACCGCCGCCTGGTCGACGCCCTGGTCGGCATGGCGCAGCGCGGCGGTGATGAAGCTGCTCTCGTCGTCCAGCCACTGCAGGGCCGCGTCCAGCGACGTGAAGCCGTGGGAGCCGAAGCGGTCGGCGCGGGTGGACGTGCGGCCGTCGACCAGCCGGATGACCGAGTCGGCCAGCTCCGCATAGCCGCGGATCAGGCGCTCCTGGGCCGCGCCGCGCTCCTGTGGGTCCTCCTCGTCCTCCAGCCGGTCGTGCGCGAAGCTGTGCACCAGGGAGTGCAGGCGGTAGCGCTCACCGCGCACATGCTCGATCAGCCCCGCCCGGACCAGCGTCGTCAGCTGCCGCTCCGCCTCCGCGTTCGCCACCCCCAGCAGGGCCGCCGCGGCCGCCGTCCCCAGGCTCGCCCGGCCCACCAGCGCCAGCCGGCGCAGCAGCCGCCGGGCCGTCTCGGGCTGATCGAAGTAGCGCAGCGACAGTGCGCGCTCCACCGGCGGCACCGGCCCGTAGGCGGCCAGGTCCGCGGCCAGCGTGGTGGCCGTGCGCGGGCCGAGCGAGGAGCCCGCCACCCGCAGCGCCAGCGGCAGGCCGGCGCACAGCCGGCCGATCTCGTCGACGGCCCGAGCGTCGTAGGGGCCCGCCTCGCCCGGCGCCTCGCCGCCGGCCGCGGCGGTGGCGCGCAGCAACTCCTCGGTGCCCGCCGCGTCCAGCGGACCCACCGGCAGCTGATGCACCCATGCCTGGAGGTCCCCGGGCAGCTCCAGGGGAGCGCGGGAGGTGACCAGCACCAGGCTGTCGGACCGCTCCGGCACCAGGGTGCGCACCTGCTCCGGATCCGCGGCGTCATCCAGCAGCACCGTCACCGGAAGGTCCGTCAGATGCTGGTGGTACAGCTCGGTGAGCCGCTTGACGTGCTGCTCCTGGGACGGCCGCTCGCGGAACAGCAGCTGCTCGCGCGGCGCGCCCAGGCGGTTGAGCAGATGCAGCAGCGCGTCCCGGGTCGGCAGCGGCACCTCGCCGGGGGTGTCACTGCGCAGGTCCACCACGCACGCGCCACGGAACTGATCGCGCAGCTGATGGGTGGCCCGCACCGCCAGTGCCGTGCGGCCCGAGCCCGGTTCGCCGTGCAGCACCACCACCGTCGGCTTGGTCTCCGTGCTCGCACGGGCCGCGTGCACCCACTGCGCGATCTGCGTCAGCTCCGTCCGCCGTCCGGCGAACGGTCCTTCCGGGCTGGGGAGTTGGGAGAACGAATGCTCCAGCACGGACCGCTGCCGGGCCGCCGCGCTGCGGTCCGCACCGCGCAGCTGCGGCCCCCGGCCGCTCTGCCCGCCCTTGGCCGTGGCCGACGCACCGCTGCCGCGGGCCGCCGCCGTCAGCATGCGCTGCTGGTCCAGGAACGGCCGGACGCCGCGCACCTCCAGCGCCGTCAGCCACTGCAGCCGCAGCTGCTGCGAGCCACCGGGCTGGCCGCGCCGCCCGGCCTCCCGGTGCGCGGCCGGCATGTGGGCCGCGGTCAGCTTCAGGACCGTGGCCGTCGCGCCCGCCAGCACCACGGAGGCCCCCACGGCCAGCGCCGGTCCCGCGCCCGTGCCGTACGCCAGGTCCGTGCTGACGGCCGCCACCGCCGCCACGGCCGTCGCCACCGCCGGGGTGCCCAGCTCCTTGCGCGAGAGCCGGTGGCTCAGCGACGGCTGACCGGCGGCCGCCTCGTCCAGCGCCCGGACGTAGGCGGTGTACTCCTCGGCGGCGCTGCCGGCCAGTTCCTCCAGCGCCGACCGCCCCCTGCCGAGCAGGGTGGTGCCGTCGAGCCGGCCGCCCGAGCGCCGCACCTCTTCCTCGACGGCCCTGGTCAACAGCGCTTCCGCTTCCGCGCGATGGTCCTCGCGCAGCACGGCCAGTGAGCCCGGCATGCTTTCTCCCCCTCCAGCGTTCCTGCAGTGTCCGGCGGTGATCGTCGCCGTACGCACAGTGTTCCGCGTCCGCGAGCTTTCCGGCAGGCCTGTGGAAAACTCCCTCCGCTCCCCGTTCCCCGCGTCTCCTTGGGAGAGGATGGCCCCATGCCGAACCGCCTGGCCCATGAGACTTCCCCGTATCTGCTCCAGCACGCCGACAACCCCGTCGACTGGTGGCCGTGGTCCGCCGGCGCATTCGAGGAAGCCCGCCGGCGCGGCGTGCCCGTGCTGCTCAGCGTGGGCTACAGCTCCTGCCACTGGTGCCATGTCATGGCCCACGAGAGTTTCGAGGACCCGGCCACCGCGGCGCTGCTCAACGAGCACTTCGTGGCGGTCAAGGTCGACCGGGAGGAGCGCCCGGACGTCGACGCCGTCTACATGGAGGCCGTGCAGGCCGCCACCGGGCAGGGCGGCTGGCCGATGACCGTTTTTCTCACCCCGGATGCCGAGCCGTTCTACTTCGGGACGTACTTCCCGCCCGAGCCCCGCCACGGCATGCCGTCCTTCGGGCAGATCCTGGACGGGGTGCGCAGCGCCTGGAGCGACCGGCGCGACGAGGTCGGCGAGGTCGCCGGGCGGATCGTCGCGGACCTGGCCGGCCGGTCGCTGAGCGCTTCGCTGCCCGCGGACCGGCGCCCGCCGCGCGCCGAGGAGCTGCACACCGCCCTGATGGGCCTGACCCGCGAATTCGACGGGGCGCACGGCGGATTCGGCGGCGCGCCGAAGTTCCCGCCGCCCATGGTGCTGGAGTTCCTCCTCCGCCACCATGCGCGCACCGCCTCCGCGGGGGCCCTGGAAATGGTGCAGGCGACCTGCGCGGCCATGGCCCGTGGCGGTATCTACGACCAGCTCGGCGGGGGCTTCGCGCGCTATGCGGTGGATGCCACATGGACCGTGCCGCACTTCGAGAAGATGCTCTACGACAACGCCCTGCTGTGCCGGACCTACGCCCACCTGTGGCGGTCCACCGGCTCCGAGGAGGCCCGCCGCACCGCCGTCGAGACCGCCGACTTCATGGTCCGCGAACTCCGCACCGAGCAGGGCGGTTTCGCCTCCGCCCTGGACGCCGACAGCGCCGACGGCACCGGGCGGCACACCGAGGGCGCCTATTACGTGTGGACGCCCGCGCAGCTGCGCGCCGTACTGGGCGAGGAGGACGCGGAGTTCGCCGCCGACCACTTCGGCGTGACGGAGGACGGCACCTTTGAGGAAGGTGCCTCGGTGCTGCAACTCCCGCACGCGGAGGACCCGGTGGACGACGAGCGGGTGGCGTCCGTCCGGCGGCGGCTGCTCGCGGCGCGTGAGGAGCGGCCGCGCCCCGGCCGGGACGACAAGGTCGTGGCCGCCTGGAACGGGCTGGCCATCGCCGCGCTCGCCGAGACCGGCGCCTACTTCGACCGCCCGGACCTGATCCAGGCCGCCCTGGACGCCGCGGATCTGCTCGTCCGCGTCCACATGGACGGCCGGGCCCGGCTGCACCGCACCTCCCGCGACGGCACGCCCGGCGCCAACTCCGGTGTCCTGGAGGACTACGCCAATGTCGCGGAGGGTTTCCTCACCCTCGCCTCGGTCACCGGGGAGGGTGTGTGGGTGGAGTTCGCGGGCTTCTTCCTGGACACCGTGCTGCTGCAGTTCACCACCGAGGACGGCGCGCTCTTCGACACCGCGGCCGATGCCGAGGCGCTGATCCGCCGCCCCCAGGACCCGACCGACAATGCCACGCCCTCCGGATGGACCGCGGCGGCCGGCGCCCTGCTGTCGTACGCGGCGCTGACCGGCAGCGGCCTCCACCGGGACGCCGCGGAGCGGGCCCTGGGCATCGTCACCGCGCTCGCCGGCCGGGCCCCGCGCTTCATCGGCTGGGGCCTCGCGGTCGCCGAGGCCGCGCTGGACGGGCCGCGCGAGGTCGCGGTCGTCGGCCCGCAGGGCGATCCGGCCACCGCCGCACTGCACCGTGCCGCACTGCTCGGCACGGCCCCGGGAGCGGTCGTCGCGACGGGCGCCCCGGGGTCGGACGAGGTGCCGCTCCTCCAGGACCGCCCGCTGGTCGACGGCGCACCCGCCGCATACGTCTGCCGCCACTTCACCTGCGCGCAGCCGACGACGGACCCGGCGGAGCTGACGGCACGTCTCCAGGGGGGAGACGTCTGAGGTTCTGGCCTCGGGGCATGACACAGCGCACACACCGTGAAGTTCACCTGGCCGCCCGGCCCCGGGGGCCGGTCACCGAGGACCTCTTCGAGGTCGTGGAGGTGCCGGTGCCGGATCCCGGGCCCGGCCAGGTGCTGGTACGCAACACCGTGATGGGTGTCGCCGCCGTGATGCGCACGCTGATGGAGGAGTCCAGCGTGGTGCCGATGCCCTCCTACCGGATCGGCGAGCCGCTGTACGGGGCCGCCGTCGGCGAGGTGGTGGCCGCCCCGGGGACCGACTTCGCCCCCGGTGACCTGGTGGAACACCACTCCGGCTGGCGCGAGTTCGCACTGCTGGACGCCGACCGGGCGCACCGGCTCGACCCTGCTGTGCTGCCCGATCCGGCCGCCTACCTCTCCCAGGGCCCCACCGCGTGGATGGGGGTGGTGCGCGGCGCCGAAGTGCGCCCCGGGGACACGGTGTTCATCAGCGGAGCTGCGGGCGGCGTGGGCTCCCTGGCGGGGCAGATCGCCCGGCTGCGCGGTGCCGCCCGGGTCATCGGCAGTACGGGATCGCCGGCGAAGGCGGAGCGGCTGATCGGGGAGTGCGGCTATGACGCGGTGGTGATCCGTGGCGCCGAGCCCACGGAGGAGCAGCTGCGCAAGGCCGCCCCGGAGGGCCTCGACGCGGTCTTCGACAACGTCGGCGGCGAACAGCTCCGGGCCGCCCTCGCCGTCGCCAACCGGGGTGCGAGGGTCGCCCTCGTGGGAGCCCTGTCCAGTCAGCTTTCCCCCGGGGGCACGACCACCCTCGAGCTCGACACCCTCTCGCTGCTCTCCCGGAGCATCACCCTGCGCGGCATCGCCCTGTACGAGCACCTGGACCTGATCCCCGAGTGGAACCAGCGGTTCGGAGAGGGACTGCGCGACGGCTCCCTCACCTTCCCGCACGCCCGGCTGCGGGGCATCGCGCAGGCGCCGCGGGCACTGCGCGAGCTCACCGAGGGGCGTCATCTGGGCGCCGTGGTCGTGGAGTTGTGAGGTCAGGGCGGCGGGGCGGCGGGGCCGGGGGCGATTCCCCGGCAGCTGTCGGTGGGCGGTTGTAGCCTGCCGGAGTGACGACCTTGCTCGGATATCGCACCCTCGTCCAGGAAGCCGCGGCACTGCGGGCCGGCACGGACGACCCCGTCGACGCGGTGCGGCGTACGTGCGACCGGATCGACGCCGTCGATCCGCAGGTGCGGGCCTTCGTGCCCGAAACCGGTCGGCGTACGCGGCTCCTGGAGGCGGCGCGCAGGACGGCGGCGACCGGTGCGCGCGACGGCGCCGGCCGGCCCGCGCTGTACGGCATCCCGGTGGGCGTCAAGGACATCGTGCACGCCGACGGACTGCCCACCCGCGCGGGTTCGGCGCTGCCGCCCGAGGTGCTCGCCGGGCGGCAGGCCACCGTCGTCGACCGGCTGTGCGCCGCCGGCGCGCTGATCGCGGGCAAGACGGTGACCGCGGAATTCGCCGTCACCGCGCCGGGCCCGACCCGCAATCCGCACGATCCGGCGCACACCCCCGGCGGTTCGAGCAGCGGCTCGGCGGCCGCCGTCGCCGCCGGGATGGTGCCGCTGGCCATCGGCACACAGACCGTCGGCTCGATGATCCGGCCCGCCGCGTACTGCGGAGTGGTCGGCTTCAAGCCGAGCTACGGGCGGATCCCCGTGGACGGCGTGCTCCCCAACGCCGCGAGTTTCGACACCCTCGGCTGCTACGCCACGGACGTCGCCGGTGTCGCCCTGGCGGCCTCGGTGCTGGTCGACGGCTGGCGGGAGCGGGGCCCGGCGGAGCGGAAGGCGCGCCCCGTACTGGGCGTGCCGGCCGGGCCCTATCTGGAGCGCGCCGGTGACGAGGCGCTGCGTGCCTTCACCGCGCAGCGAGAACTCCTGCGGGCCGCCGGGTACGCCGTGCACGAGGTGCCGGTGATGGACGACTTCGAGCAGATCGTGGCGCAGCTGTTCACGATGAACCGTTACGAGGTGGCCCGCGCCCACGCCGACTGGTTCGCCCGCTTCGGGGACCTCTACCGCCCCGAGACCACGGCGGCCATCCGGCAGGGTCACACGATCGGGGACCCTGCCTACGAAGCGGCCCGGCAACGGCGCGAGGTCTTCCGCGAGCGGCTCGCGGCGGACCGTGCCGCGGCCGGCATCGACCTGTGGATCGCCCCGTCCGCCACCGGCCCCGCCCCCGCAGACCTCACCACCACCGGCAGCTCGATCATGTGCCTGCCCTGGAGCAACGCCGGTCTGCCGTCCGTCAGTCTGCCCGCGGGGTGTGCGGCGAACGGGCTGCCGCTCGGCCTGCAGCTCGTCGGCCCTCGCGACGCGGACGAGGAGCTGCTGACCGCGGCGGCCGGGATCGAGCGCGTCCTGAACGCCGCGCCGGGCACCCCGCCCCGGGGCCCCGTCCCTACGGCGTGAGGCCCCGGGCCAGGACGTCCATGGCCCGGTGGACCAGCGCTTCCGGATCAGCCTCCGGACCGTTCTCGACCCAGGTCAGCATCGCCTCCTGGAGCGCGGCCAGCAGCGCGGCAGCGATCACCCGCAGCTCCGGGTCGCCGTCCGGGCGGCCGGAGCGTTCCGCCAGCACCGCGGTGAGCCCCGCGGCGTCCCGTGCGGTGTGCTCCGCCGCGCGGCCCCGGACGGCGGGCACCTCACGGATCAGCCGGACGCGCTGGACGAGTTCGCCGCGCTCCTGCGCGGTGAGCCGGCGCAGCGCCTCGACGGTGATCTGGCGCATCGACTCGACCACCGGCTCGTCCGCGGGCCGGGCCCGCAGCCCGGCCTCCCGCACGGCGTGCCGGCCGTCCGCGAGCACGATGTCCTCCTTGGTGGGGAAGTAGCGGAAGACCGTGCTCGGTGAGACATCGGCGGCCTCGGCGATCCGGTCGACCGGCGTGGCGTCGTAGCCCCGCTCCGCGAAGAGCCGGTGGGCGGCCCGCCGGATCGCCTGCCGGGTCTGGAGCTTCTTCCGCTCCCGCAGCCCGGGCTTCGGGGTCCCGGACGCCGGGGTGGGGGAGAGGTGTGCGGAGGCCATGGGCAGCATTGTCGGCCATCTCGCGCCCCGGAAACGACGGCGTGGCGGGGGTGCGGGCACGGCGCCCGCGCTCGCGGTTGGCCGGGCGCGCGCTGTCGGTTGTCAGTGGGGTGTGTCACGCTGTGGCGCGTAACTGATTACGTTGGGTGAAGTAGTCCGGGGAGGGTCGGCCGGGTGAGCGGCGACGGGCACGGGAACGGAAAGGCCACGGGAACGGAAAAGGCCGCGGGAACGGAAAAGGCCGCGACGCGAAGTCGCGGCCACGGAGATGTGGGGGAGGGGGTGCGGGGTGCCGGATGTGGAGGCCGGGGCCGGCTCGGGCCCGGGCCGGGGCCGGTCAGGCGTGGGTGTAGGCCACCAGCGAGATCCCGACGTAGTGCACGACGAAGGCCGCCAGGGTGAGGGAGTGGAAGACCTCGTGGAAGCCGAACCACTGGGGTGAGGGGTTGGGGCGCTTGAGGCCGTAGATCACGCCGCCCGCGCTGTAAAGCAGCCCGCCGACGACGACCAGCACCAGGACGGCGACGCCGCCGGTGCGCAGGAAATCGGGCAGGAAGAAGACGGCGGCCCAGCCCATGGCGATGTAGCAGGGGGTGTACAGCCAGCGGGGAGCACCGACCCAGAAGACCCGGAAGAGGATGCCGGCCAGGGCGGCCGCCCAGATCGCCCAGAGCAGGGTCTCGCCGCGGGATCCCGGCATGAGCAGCATCGTCAGCGGCGTGTAGGTGCCCGCGATGATCAGGAAGATATTCGCGTGGTCGAGCCGGCGCAGCACGCCGTCGGCCCGCGGTCCCCAATTGCCGCGGTGGTAAAGGGCGCTGACGCCGAACAGCAGGCAGGCGGTCATGGTGTAGATGGCGCAGGCCAGGCGGCCGCGGGGGCTGTCGGCGAGGGCGGTGAGAAGGATGCCGGAGAGCAGCGCGGCGGGGAACATCCCGGCGTGCAGCCAGCCGCGCAGTCTGGGTTTGAGGGGCGCGGCCGCGGCGGCGACGGCCGCGACCGCGGGCGGCGCGGAGGGGGGCTGGCTGTCGGCGGCGTCGGGCGCGGAAGTCATGGCGACATGCTACCTACGCCACCGTAAGTTACGGATTCATACCGGAGTGGTGACGGTCACCAAGGCGCCCTCTGGACAGAACTCCCTCCGGGTCGGATGATCAAATGAGTGCGGTCGGCACCGGATGAGCGGTCACGAAGCATCCGGGTCGAGGCCCCCAAGGGGCAGACAATCAAAAGAAGCGGATGTTCCCGGCGAATCGGGTAGATATCCGTCCAGACCCTCATCTAGGAGCGATCGTGGCGCGCGACAACGCGGCTCCCACCCTTCCGACCGGTCACCAGGGACTCCTTTCCTGGGTCGACGAGATCGCAGCGATCACCCAGCCCGACCGGGTCGTCTGGTGTGACGGCTCGGAGGCGGAGTACGAGCGGCTGTGCGAGGAGCTCGTCGACAAGGGCACGTTCAAGAAGCTCGACCCGATCAAGCGCCCCAACTCGTACTACGCCGCCTCCGACCCCTCGGACGTGGCGCGTGTCGAGGACCGCACTTTCATCTGCGCCGAGAAGGAAGAGGACGCCGGCCCGACCAACCACTGGAAGGCCCCCGCCGAGATGCGGGAGATCTTCGCAGGCGAGAAGGGCATCTTCCGCGGTGCGATGAAGGGCCGGACGATGTACGTCGTCCCGTTCTGCATGGGGCCGCTCGGCTCCCCGCTTTCCGCGATCGGCGTGGAGATCACCGACTCCGCCTACGTCGCGGTCTCCATGCGCACCATGACGCGCATGGGCCGGCCGGTGCTCGACCAGCTCGGCGACGACGGCTTCTTCGTCAAGGCGGTGCACACCCTCGGCGCCCCGCTGGCCGAGGGCGAGGCCGACGTTCCGTGGCCGTGCAACTCCACCAAGTACATCTCGCACTTCCCCGAGGACCGCGAGATCTGGTCCTACGGCTCGGGCTACGGCGGCAACGCCCTGCTCGGCAAGAAGTGTTACGCGCTGCGCATCGCCTCCGTCATGGCGCGCGACGAGGGCTGGCTCGCCGAGCACATGCTGATCCTCAAGCTCACGCCGCCGCAGGGCGAGGCCAAGTACGTCGCCGCCGCCTTCCCGAGCGCCTGTGGCAAGACCAACCTCGCGATGCTGGAGCCCACGATCTCCGGCTGGACGGTCGAGACCATCGGCGACGACATCGCCTGGATGCGCTTCGGTGAGGACGGCCGCCTCTACGCGATCAACCCCGAGGCCGGCTTCTTCGGTGTCGCGCCCGGCACCGGCGAGCACACCAACGCCAACGCCATGAAGACGATGTGGGGCAACTCCGTCTTCACCAACGTCGCGCTGACCGACGACGGCGACGTGTGGTGGGAGGGCATGACGGAGGAGAAGCCCGCCCACCTCACGGACTGGAAGGGCAACGACTGGACCCCGGAGTCCGGGACCCCGGCCGCCCACCCCAACGCCCGCTTCACCGTCCCGGCCGGCCAGTGCCCGATCATCGCGCCCGAGTGGGAGGACCCCCGGGGCGTGCCGATCTCGGCCATCCTCTTCGGCGGCCGCCGCGCCAGCGCCGTGCCGCTGGTGACCGAGTCGCTGACCTGGCAGCACGGCGTCTTCCTCGGCGCCAACGTCGCCAGCGAGAAGACCGCCGCGGCCGAGGGCAAGGTCGGCGAGCTGCGCCGCGACCCGTTCGCCATGCTGCCGTTCTGCGGCTACAACATGGGCGACTACATGGGGCATTGGGTCAAGGTCGGTGCCGACAAGGACCAGGCCAAGCTGCCGAAGATCTACTACGTCAACTGGTTCCGCAAGGACGACAAGGGCCGCTTCGTGTGGCCGGGCTTCGGCGAGAACGGCCGGGTGCTCAAGTGGATCGTCGAGCGGCTGGAGGGCAAGGCCGAGGGGGTCGAGACGCCCATCGGCGTGCTGCCCACCAAGGAGTCGCTGGACACCGAGGGCCTCGGTCTCGACGACGCCGACCTCGACTTCCTGCTGACCGTCGACAAGGACGTGTGGCGCGAGGAGGCGGCGCTGATCCCCGAGCACCTCAACACCTTCGGTGACCACACGCCGAAGGAGCTGTGGGACGAGTACCGCGCGCTGGTCCAGCGGCTCGGCTGACCGCGGCACACCGCGCACCACCCGGGGCCCCGCACCACACAGGTGCGGGGCCCCGGCTCGTGCGGTGCGGGGCCGGGCGACATCGGGGCCGCCCATTGGGGCCGGTCGGGTGAGGCGGCGGCGTCCGCTGCGTGCGGCGCGGGCTCAGGCCGTGGCGAGATCCCGCAGCGGTGCGGCGTGCGCCGCCATCCGCTCCACCGCCAGGGCCGTCACCGCGGTGTCGTTCCGGGTCGTGGCGAGGGCGAGGGCGTTTCCGGCGAGGGTGTGGGCGCGCTGGTGGAGGGCCGCGGCCCGGGAGGCGGCGCCGCCGTCGGTGGGCTCGGCGCGCAGCGGATAGTGGCCGCCGCTCAGCCGTGCGACCTGCTCGGCGATGCGCTCGGCGGCGGCGGCCAGCGCGGCGCCGTCGGCCGCGGCGCCGTCGGCCCGCGTCGCCAGCGCATGTAGCTCATCGGTGACGGTGAGCAGTGCGGTCAGCTGGGTGGCGAGCCGGATGTCCAGCTCCTCCTCGCGGGAGCGGTGCGGGATCTGCGGGGCGGCGGCCGTGGTGTGGACCGACTTGGTGCGGATCGGTTCGTACATGGGACGGCCTCCTGAAAGCGTCAGGAGACCATCCTAGCTTGGACTCTGTCTAAAGTTGAGATCCGTATAGAAAAATCGCGGTGATTCAGTACTGTCCGTAACCGTCGAGGAAGGAGCCGATCCGGGTGACGGCATCCGTCAGCTCGTCCTTGCCGGGCAGGGTGACCAGGCGGAAGTGATCCGGCTCGGGCCAGTTGAAGCCGGTGCCGTGCACGATCATGATCTTCTCGGCGCGGAGCAGGTCGAGCACCATCTGCCGGTCGTCCTTGACCTTGTAGACCTTGGGGTCCAGGCGCGGGAAGGCGTACAGCGCGCCCTTCGGCTTGACGCAGCTGACCCCGGGGATCCGGGTGAGCAGCTCGTACGCCGTGTCGCGCTGTTCCAGCAGCCGGCCGCCGGGCAGTACCAGTTCGTTGATCGACTGACGGCCGCCGAGCGCGGTGGCCACGGCATGCTGGGCCGGCATATTGGCGCACAGCCGCATATTGGCCAGGATCGTCAGGCCCTCGATGTACGAGGCGGCATGTGCCTTCGGGCCGCAGACCGCCATCCAGCCGCTGCGGTAGCCCGCCACCCGGTAGGACTTCGACAGCCCATTGAAGGTCAGGGTCAGCAGGTCGGGGGCGAGGGCGGCGAACGGGGTGTGGGTGACGCCGTCGTAGAGGATCTTGTCGTAGATCTCGTCGGCGCAGACGATCAGGTTGTGCCGGCGGGCGATCTCCGCGATGCCCCGCAGCAGCTCGTCGTCGTAGACGGCACCCGTGGGGTTGTTGGGGTTGATGACGACGATCGCCTTGGTGCGGTCGGTGACCTTGCGCTCGATGTCGGCGAGGTCCGGCATCCAGTCGGCCTGCTCGTCACAGCGGTAGTGCACGGCCGTGCCGCCGGAGAGCGAGACCGAGGCCGTCCACAGCGGGTAGTCCGGGGCCGGGACCAGTACCTCGTCGCCGTCGTCCAGCAGTGCCTGCATGGACATCTGGATCAGCTCGGAGACGCCGTTGCCGAGGTAGATGTCGTCGACGGAGAGTTCGATGCCCTGGGTCTGGTAGTGCTGCATCACCGCGCGGCGGGCGGACAGCAGGCCCTTCGCGTCGCCGTAGCCGTGGGCGCTGCCGACCGTGCGGAGGATGTCCTCCAGGATCTCCGGCGGGCACTCGAAGCCGAACGCCGCCGGATTGCCGGTGTTGAGCTTGAGGATGCGGTGACCCGCCGCCTCCAGCCGCATGGCCTCCTCGAGCACCGGGCCACGGATCTCGTAGCAGACGTTGGCGAGCTTCGTTGACTGGATCACCTGCATGTCCGCCACCTTACGGGCGCCTCTCGGCGGCCGCCCGGTGTTTTTCCCCACGTTGACCCACGGAGCGGGGGAGGTTCCTCACGCTCGGTGAGGATCCGGGCGGGAGGGGTGGAGGCTGTCGCGGGGTGCCGGTGCGGCGGGCGCCGGCGATTTCCGCGGCGGGCCACGGGCGGGGGCCGCCCGGCGGTACGCTCCGGGCCGGTGCACGGCCGGTGCTCCCGCCCGGCCGCCGAGCACGCCGACGAGCTGACACCGGGGGCCCAAGGATGACGACCACTCCCACCGGATCCGGACCCGCGCACCGCCCGTTCCCCGCCCCGCCGTCCCCGCACGGCACCGAGATCGCCCCGCCCGTGCCGCCCGCGCGGTTCGCGCTGCTCAACGACGAACCGGTCACCGACTCGGCGGCGGATCTGCTGGGCACCGGACGGGCCGCCCGCCAGCTCGCCGGGCTGCTGGTCGCCTCCCGTGACTCCACCCCCTTCACGCTCGCCGTCGACGCCGGCTGGGGCATGGGCAAGAGCAGCCTGATGCGGCTGGTCGACGCCGAACTCGCGCGGGCCCCCGAGGTCCACACCGTCTGGTTCAACGCCTGGACCTCGACCGCCGACGACGCACTGGAAGGGCTGATCAAGTCCGTCCTGATGCGGTTCGACCGGCGGGTGCTGCGGCGCGGAGTGCACCGGCTGTCCGAGCGGCGCGCGCTGCTGCGGGCCGCGCGGGCCCTGACGACGGTCGCCGCCGGGCCGCTGGGGGTGGCCGGTCTGGTCGACGAGCTGTGGAAGAGCCTGTCCGTCGACTCGCAGGCCCGCAACGAGATGCGCGGGGCGATCGGCGATCTGGTGCGGGAGTGGTCGCAGACCGAGGAGTTCCGGCCGCGCCGGCTCCTGGTCGTCTTCATCGACGACCTCGACCGCTGCCCGGAGGAGGTGGTGCTCAAGGTCTGCGAGGCGGTCAAGGTCTCGCTGGACGTCCCGGGGCTGGCGTTCGTCGTCGGCTGCGACCGTTCGGCGCTGGCCCCCAACGGGCTGCTGCGCGATCTGTCGCCCGCCGCCTCGGCGTTCATGGAGAAGATCTTCCAGACGAGCTACCGCATTCCGGTGGCCGACCAGCAGGGCGTACGGGAGTACATCGGGCGGTGCACCCGGAAGGCCGGCATCGACCAGTTCCTGGACGAGCGGCTGACCACGATGCTCGCGGAGCGTTCGGCCCGCAACCCGCGCCGTATCAAGCGGCTGGTGAACGGCTTCGTGCTGGAGGCGACGCTCAACCCGATGTGGGACGACTTCCCGCCCGAGGCGGTGGTCCGTACGCTGCTGCTGCAGTATTTCTACCCCGACTTCTACCGGATGGTGGCCGGTGCCCCGGGCGGCGGTACGGGCGAGGTGATCGCCGAGTTCCGCACCTACCGGCAGGTGCGCCGGCTGCTGCGGACGCCGGAGGCCCTCCCGGCGGCGGAGCGGCCCGTGGTCTCCCGCTTCCTGCACGAACACGACCTGCCCGAACAGGACGGGGAACCGCGGGAGCAGACCCTGAACCGGCTGGAGCGCCAACTGCCCAGCGGCTTCCCGGAGATGGTCACCGACCAGGAGTTCACCTCGTTGATCGACGGCCTGGTGGCGCTGCCCCGGTCCGCGGAGCTGCTGCGGCGATTACGCGAGGGGGCGGCGCTCCCGGCCGCCGTGGAGCCCGAACCCACCCCCTACGTCCGGGCCACCCCGGCCCCGGTGCCGTCGCCCGGGTACGGCGCGCGGCCGGCGACGCGGAGCGAGGAGTCCGGTGCGCCGCTGCGGCGGGTGCGGATCCTGTGGGTGGACGACCACCCTGGCGGCAACGAGCCCCTGGCGGGGCGGCTGCGGGCGGCGGGTGCCGTGGTGCGGATCGCCGAGGACTCCGATGCCGCGGACGCCGCCCTCGCGGTCGAGCAGCCGACGCTGATCGTCTCCGACATCGGCCGGGGCGCCAACGCGCGCGAGGGCCTGGAGCACGTCGGGCGGCTGCGGAGCGAGGGCCGCTACACCGGGCCGGTCATCTTCTACACCGGCCGCATCACCCCGGAGCGCCAGTCCGTCGCGGACGAGCTGGAGGCCGACCTGACCACCAGCGCCGCGGAGGTCGAGCTGCTGGTGCTGCGGCTGGCCGGGCAGGTTTCGCGGTTCGGCTGACCCCCGGCGCCGGCCCGGTGGCCCTCAGCCCCGGCTCGGTGCCGTCCGCCGCACCGACCGCCCCGCCAGCACCTGCGTGCGCCGGCCGTCCTCGATCACGAACCGGCCGTCGACCAGGACGTACGGGATGCCCACGGGCGGGGTGCGCGGGGCGTCGAAGGTGGCCCCGGCGGCGACCGTCGCGGGGTCGAAGAGGACCAGGTCGGCGCGGTGGCCCTCGCGGATCAGGCCGCGGTCGGCGAGCCGCAGCCGGGCGGCCGGACGGCCCGTCAGATGGGCGACACACTCCTCCAGCGACAGCACTCCCAGCTCCCGGGCGTAGGTACCGAGGTAGCGGGGGAAGGTGCCGTACGCGCGCGGATGCGGCTTGTCGCCCTGGAGGATGCCGTCGCTGCCGCCGGTGTGCACCCGGTGGCGCATGATGCGGCGGACGTTGTCCTCGTGGCCGACGTGCTGAAGGATCGTCGGGCCCAGCCGGTCGTCGAGCAGCAGCCGCCGGGCGGTGACCCAGGGCTCCTCGCCGCGCTCGGCCGCGCTGCGGGCGACGGTCTTGCCGACGAAGCCGGCCAGCGCCGGGTCGGACACCCCGGAGATCTCGATGGTGTCCCAGGAGATGGGCACCCCGTGGCAGCCGTCCGCGCCCCGGACCTCCATGGCATGGCGGATGCGGGCGGCCGTCGCCTCGTTGCGCAGACGGGCCAGGACCGCCTCGGGGCCGCCCTCGCCCGCCCAGCTCGGCAGCATCGCGGCCAGCGTCGTACAGCCGGGGGTGTAGGGGTAGGTGTCGAGGGAGAGGTCCGCGCCGGCGTCCAGCGCGTCGTCCAGCAGCGCGAGCAGCTCGGGCGCGCGGCCCTCGTTGACGCCGAAGTTCATGGTGGCGTGGGCGAGATGCAGCGCGCAGCCGGCCTCGCGGGTCAGGGCGATCATCTCCGCGTAGGCGGCCGTCGCCCCCGCGCCGTACGAGCGGTGGTGCGGGCAGTAGTAGCCGCCGTAACGGGCCACCACCCGGCACAGTTCGGTCAGTTCGGCGTCGCTCGCGTACATGCCGGGGGTGTAGGTCAGCCCGGAGGACATGCCGACCGCGCCCTGTTCCAGGCCCTCGGCGACCAGCCGCTGCATCCTGGCCAGTTCACCCGCGGTGGCCGCCCGGTCGTCCCAGCCGACCGCGAGCATCCGGACGGTGCCCTGCGGGACGAGGTACGCGGCGTTGACCGCGATGCCCTCGCCGCCGAAGCCGTGATCGAGGCGGTCGAGGTACTCGCCGACCGTGCGCCAGCCGAAGTCGACGGAGGTGTCCCCGGGCCCACCGCCGTTCCAGCCGGCGATCTGGACGCGGACCCCGTCCAGGGTGCGGTCGTCGACCGGCGCGTACGACAGGCCGTCCTGGCCGAGGACTTCGAGGGTGACGCCCTGGGCGGCCTTCGCCTCGTGCCCCGGGTCCCGCAGCAGCGCCAGATCGCTGTGGGCGTGCATATCGATGAAGCCGGGGGCCAGGGCCAGGCCCTGGCCGTCCACCCGGCGGGTGCCGTCCGGGCGCCGCCCGCCGTCCGACTCGCGGTGGATCGCGGCGATCCGGCCGCCGGCCAGGGCGACGTCGGCACGGTAGGACGGACCGCCGGACCCGTCGAGGACGCGGACGTCACGGAACACGGTGTCCATGGGCGGGCCGCCTTTCTCGCTGCCCCCGGGGACGGGTGCCCCGGATCCGGGGGCCCGGGGGAGGGGGGACCGGCGGTGCGCACCGCGGGGGATCGGCACGCACCGCCGGGGCCGGGGGCGGGCCGGAGCCCGCCGGAGGCCGGTCCTAGAAGAAGGTCCGGATGAAGTCCGTGACCGTGCCGTCCGCCTCGACCAGCGGGATCAGCTGCCACTTGTCGAAGGAGGTGCAGGGGTGCGACAGCCCCAGCGCGACCCAGTCGCCGACCTCCAGATCGCCGGAGCGCTCGGTGCTGACCCAGGCGTGCTGGTCGGACAGGCCGGTGACGGTGAGCCCGTCGGCCGGGCGCAGGGTGCCGTCCCGGCCGGACCGTACGACCTGGGCCTCCGGCAGATGGAGGTCGTAGGCCGCGTCGCGCTTGCCCGCGTTGAGGAACGCCTGCTGCGGGGTGGGGCGGGAGATGACCTGCGCCCAGAGGCGGAAGGCGGGCTGCAGGGCGCCCTCCTCCGGGACCCGGTTGAAGGGGGTCAGCGTGCGGTACTGGCCGTCGTCGTGCGAGACGTACGCGCCCGAGCGCAGCAGCTTGAGGACCGGCGCGGACAGCTCGGGGAGTTCGGCGAAGACGTCGGCGACCGCGTCGAACCAGGCGCTGCCGCCGGCGCTGATGACGATCCGGTCGAGGTCGGCGAACCGGCCCGCGGCGTCCAGCCGCTCGGCCAGCGCGACCAGCCGGCGCATCCAGGCGGTCACCCGCTCGGTGGTGGCGTCCGGTGCGTCGGCCTCGTAGCCGGCGACGCCGACCAGGCGCAGGGTGTCCACCCCGGCGAGGGCGTCGGCGAGTTCGAGGCATTCGGTCTCGGTCCGCACGCCGGTACGGGCGCCGTCACCGGCGCCGAGTTCGATGACGACGTCGACCGGGCGGGTGGCGCCGGCCTCCCGCAGCGCGGTGTCCATCAGCTCGATACCGCGCAGCGAGTCGACGTAGCACAGGAAGCGGAAGCCGGGGTCGGCGGCGAGCTCACCGGCGAGCCAGCGCAGCGCGACCGCGTCGACGACCTCGTTGGCCAGGAAGATCCGGTCGATGCCGTAACTGCGGTAGACCCGGACCTGGTGGGGGACGGCGGCGGTGATGCCCCAGGCGCCGTGCTCCAGCTGGCGGGCGAAGAGCTGGGGCGCCATGGAGGTCTTGCCGTGCGGGGCGAAGGCCAGGTCGTGCCGCTCGGCGTAGGTCTCCATCAGGGCCAGGTTGTGCTCGACCGACTCGGCGGAGAGGGCGAGGACGGGGGTGGTGAAGCCGTCGCGGAAGAGGTTGCGGCGCTCCGCGGCGAGATCGCCGACGGTGCGGCCGTCGGCGTCCGGCGGGAGCGACTTGAAGCGGTGATCGACCCGCTCTTCCGCGAGTTCCTTCAGTCCCTGCACGAGCCGTTCGCCCGACATGCGGCCTCCTCCAGAATCGTGTTGCATTCTCTGCAACGCTCATTGCGCATATCGCTGGCAGCTGTCTAACATCCGGGCCAGCGCCCGGTCAATGGTGACAAAACGCGGTGCGGATCGGCCGTGAACCACCGCGCGGCACACCGTCCGGGCACGCACCCCAGCGAAGGAGCGCGAGCCATCGTGACCAGGCCCTCGAACGCCGGTGCCGCCGCCGCCCCGGCCGGTGCCCCCGCCCGGGACGTCGAGGTCGTCTGCCTCGGCGAGTCGATGGTCTCCTTCCTGCCCCGCGTCCCCGGCCGGCTCGCCGAGGTCCCCGCCTTCGACCGCGCCATCGGCGGCGCCGAATCCAATGTCGCCTGCTTCCTCGCCCGCACCGGACACACCGCGCGCTGGGTCTCGCGGGTCGGCACCGACGGCTTCGGCGACCACCTCCTGGCCGCCGTCGCCGACTGCGGCGTCGACACCGCCCATGTCCAGCGCGACCCGCTGCGCCCCACCGGCATCTACTTCCGCACCGCCGGCGAGCGCGCCACCGGCCTCGAACGCGAGACCGCCGAGTGCGCCGAAGTCCTCTACTACCGTGCCGGGTCCGCCGCCTCCGCCATGGCGCCGGACCTCCTCGACCACGCGGCCCTGCACCACGCCCGCATCCTGCACCTCAGCGGCATCACCGCGGCGCTCTCCGACGGCTGCCTCGGCGTGCTGCGCACCCTCACCCGCCGCACACCGGGCCGCCCCCTGGTCTCCTTCGACGTCAACTACCGCGCGGACCTGTGGCGTGACCCCGCCCGGGGCCCGGGGCTCCTCCTGGACCTCGCCCGCGACTGCGACCTGGTCTTCGTCGGCGAGGACGAGGCCGCGGCCGCCTGGGACCTGCACGGCCCCGGCGCCGTGCGCGCCGCCCTGCCCGAGCCCGCCACCCTCGTCGTCAAGCACGGCGCGGCCGGCGCCACCGCCTTCGACCGGCAGGCCGACGGCACCGACACCGTCACCTTCGCCCCCGCGCTCCACGTCGACGTCGTCGCCCCGATCGGCGCCGGTGACGCCTTCGCCGCCGGCTTCCTCTCCGGCACCCTGCGCGCGCTGCCCGTCTTCACCCGCCTGCGGCACGGCCATCTGATGGCCGCCGCCTCGCTCACCGTCCCCGGCGATCTGGGCCCGCCGCCCGGCCGGGCCCTCGCCGATCGCCTCGCCGCCCTCGGCCCCGCCGACTGGGGCACACTGCGACTCGGCCCCGGCTGGACGGCCGTCGGGGCGCACCGCACGGGTGGAGGGACGGGCACAGTGAACGAGTCAGGTACGGCGGATCCGCCGGCCACCGCCCGGAGGGGCACCGCCGAAGGGCACGTCCCCGGCGGCGGCCGGGACAGTGAGGTACGCACATGAGCCAGACCGTCGACCGCGCACTGAGCATCCTTCCGCTGCTCGCGGAGGGCCCGGCCAACCTCGAACAGGTCTCGGTCCGGCTCGGCGTGCACAAATCCACCGCCCTGCGCCTGTTGCGCACCCTGCACGAGCACGGCATGGTCTACCGCCAGGCCGACCAGCGCTACCGCCTCGGCGCCCGGCTCTTCGCGCTCGCCCAGCAGGCCGCCGAGAACCTCGACGTACGGGAGATCGCCCACCCCCATCTCGTCGCCCTCAACGAGGCCTGCGGACACACCGTCCACCTCGCCGTCCTGGAGGAGAGCGAGGTCCTCTACATCGACAAGGTCGAGAGCCGCTACCCGGTCCGGATGTACTCCCGGATCGGCAAGCCCGTCGCGATCACCGTCGCCGCGGTCGCCAAGCTGCTCCTGGCCGACCTGCCCGGACCCGAGCGCCGCGCCCTCGCGGAGAAGCTCGACTACCCCCGCTACACGCCCCGTTCGACCCCCGACGCCACGGCCTTCCTCGCCGAACTGGCCACCGTCCGCGCGCAGGGCTGGGCCACCGACCTCGGTGGCCACGAGGAGTCCATCAACTGCGTCGGCGCGCCCGTCCGCGGCACGGACGGGCACGTGGTCGCCGCCATGTCCCTCTCCGCGCCGAACGTCGTCGTCACCGCCGAGGAACTCCTCGCCCTGCTCCCCCTGGTCCGCCGCACCGCCGACGCCATCAGCCGGGAGTACTCCGGAACCGCCCTTCCCCCGTCCACCGCCGGCCCCGCACAGGAAGCGTGACCACCATGATCGAGAAGACCGCGCTCACCCCGGCCACCCACACCACCCCGCCCGCGAAGTTCTCCCACGGCGTGAAGAAGGGCAACCTCCTCCAGGTCGCCGGCCAGGTCGGCTTCCTGCCCGCCACCGAGGGCCAGGCCCCCACCCCGGCCGGCCCCACCCTGCGCGAACAGACCCTGCAGACCCTCGCCAACGTCCAGGCCATCCTCGAGGAGGGCGGCGCGAGCTGGGACGACGCGATGATGATCCGCGTCTACCTCACCGACGTGGCGCACTTCGCCGAGCTGAACGAGATCTACAACGCCTACTTCGAGGAGCAGGGCCTCAAGGAGGCCCCGGCCGCCCGCACCACCGTCTACGTCGGTCTGCCGCCGGGCCTGCTCATCGAGATCGACGCCCTCGCGGTCCTGAGCTGAGGCGCCGACTCCCTTGCCCCGCCTGCCGTTAGCGCCGCTCGGCGCACACCGTTCGCCGCACGGCACGGCCTCCCGTAGCGACGGGTCGCCGTGCCGCGGACCGCCCTGCCCGGGACCACCTGCCAGGGACCCGCGGGCCCCTGCCTGACAACGGAGTCACCCATGTTCCTCGCCGCCACGCCCGCCCCCGCGCCCCCGCCCCCGCACACCGGCGGACTGCTCACCCTGATACCCGGCACCGCGGGCCTGCTCGCGGTCGCCGCCCTGGGCATCGCCCTGCTCCTCGTCCTGATCATCAAGGTACGGCTGCAGCCGTTCGTCGCGCTGCTGACGGTCTCCCTCGCGGTGGGCCTGGCCGCCGGGCTCTCGGTCACCGAACTCTTCGGCACGGTGCAGAAGTCCGACGCCGTCTCGCTGATCGAGTCCGGGATGGGCGGCATCCTCGGCCATGTCGCCATCATCATCGGCCTGGGCACCATGCTGGGGGCGATCCTCGAGGTCTCCGGCGGCGCCGAGGTGCTCAGCGCCCGGCTGCTCCGCCTCTTCGGCGAGCGGCGCGCACCGCTGGCCATGGGCCTGACCGGCCTGATCTTCGGCATCCCCGTCTTCTTCGACGTCGGCATCTTCGTCCTCGCGCCGATCGTGTACGCGGCGGCGAAGCGCAGTAAAAAGTCGATCCTGCTCTTCTGCATGCCGCTCCTCGCGGGCCTTTCCATGACCCACGCCTTCCTGCCGCCGCACCCCGGCCCGGTCGCCGCCGCCGGCCTCTTCAAGGTCGACCTGGGCTGGATCATCCTCATGGGCCTCGTCTGCGGCCTCCCCGCGGTGCTCGCCGCCTGGGGCTACGCGGCCTGGATCGGCAAGCGGATCTTCGTCCCCGTCCCCCAGGACATGGTCGAGGCGGCCGAGGAGGCCAGGGCCGCGGTCACCGCGGAGAAGCGCGCGGCCGGCGCCGGGCCGGACGAGGAACCGGTCTCCCTCGCGACCGTCCTCCTGATCATCGGCACCCCGCTGCTCCTCATCCTCCTGGCGACCTTCTCCTCCATCGCCCTGCCGCCCTCCACCGGCCGCTCGGTGCTCGAGTTCTTCGGCCACCCCTTCGTCGCCCTGACGATCGCCCTGCTGATGTCGTACTACCTGCTGGGCATCCGCCGCGGCTGGTCCCGCACGTCCCTGGAGCGGGTCTCCACCGCGTCCCTCAAACCGGTCGGCAACATCATCCTGGTCGTCGGCGCCGGCGGGATCTTCGGCGCCGTCCTCAAGGGCAGCGGCGTGGCCACCGCCCTCTCCGACACCTTCCACCACGTCGGCCTCCCGGTACTCGTCCTCGCCTACCTCCTCTCCCTCATCCTGCGCGTCGCCCAGGGCTCGGCCACCGTCGCCATCGTCACCACGGCCGGCATCGTCGTCCCCCTCGTCGAGAACCAGGGCATGTCCCAGGCGCATCTGGCGCTGATCATCATGGCGATCTCGGCCGGATCGATCTTCGCGTCCCATGTGAACGACGGGGGCTTCTGGATGGTCAGCAAGTACTTCGGCATCACGGAACGCGACACCCTCAAGTCCTGGACGGTCCTGGAGTCGGTGCTCTCGGTCGCCGGCTTCGCGGTGGCGGCCGTGGTGAGCCTGGTGGTGTAGGGGGGCAGGTGGGGGAGGGGCGCGGGCGGCGGCCCTCGGCATACGGCGTCACGCCGCGCGGCCGTACGCCCGTGCCCCGTCGCGCGGCAGCACGGCCCACATCCGCGTCCCGTCCCCGGGCTCCTGCCACGCCCCGAACCCCCACTCGCCCTCGCAGTCCCGCACCACACAGGCCAGCAGCAGGAGCGTGGACCGCCGCCGGGCGTCGCAGGCCGCCGCGAGACGCCGATGGGTATGGCGCGGGTGTCCGTCGTACAGGATCACGCGCAGCGCGTCGTCCCGGTAGCGCAGCGACAGGTAGACGTCCTCGGCCGGCGTGAACCGGCAGGCGCAGGAGGCCAGTTCCCCCACCACCTGAACGGCCGCGACGGCCACATCGCGCAGACCATGGGCGTCGAGCAGGACGCCCGCGGCGGCACGCGCGATGGCCGGACTGGCCAGCGCGGCGGGGAGGGTCAGGCTGTAGGCCAGGTTTTCGGGTGCGGGGGGCGTGACGGTGTCGAGCGGGTGCGGGCAGACGGACACGGCTGCGGGCATGGCAACTCCCTGTACTTCACGGGTGGTTGATGTCACGGCAGCCGGTGGCCTGTCTCCCTGGCGCGGGCCCGCCTCTCCCAGGGCAGGAGGTCGCGGGCAGGCTCGCGCGATGCGCTTCCGACTGCGTCGAGCGTAAGCGTTGCGTTACTGACTGTAGGGAGTGGGTGGCGCAGTGTCTACTCAACTGAGGGGTAATTACCCCGTCGAAATGGACTGCTGTAGCCGGGCAGAGGCAGACTGATCCTGACCACGGCACGAGAAGGGGCCGCATGCCGACCAGGACCACACCGACGGTGCGCCAGAAGCGACTTGGCGCCGAGCTGCGCACGATGCGTCTCGCTGCCGGCGCCACCACTGAATACGCCGCCGGGCTGCTGGGCATCGACCGGACGCGGATCTCCAACATGGAGGGCGGCATCAGACCGGTCTCCCCTGACCGCGTGCGCACCCTGGCCTGCAACTACGCCTGTCCGGACGAGTCGTACGTTGAAGCGCTGGTCGCCATGGCCGCGAACAGTGAGCGTGGTTGGTGGGAGCGGCACCGGGGCACGCTCGCCGCCGGGATGCTGGACATCGCGGAGCTCGAATGGCATGCCGCGCGCATCAGCACGACGCAGACGGTCCACGTTCCGGGACTTCTCCAAACCGAGGACTATGCCCGCGCGGTCTTCACCGCCGTCTTGCCGCCTCCGACGCGGCTCGAAATCGAACTACGCGTCGCCCACCGGATGGAGCGGCAGCAGGTCTTCGCGCGGCCCGAGCCCCTCACCTATGTTGCATACGTTCACGAAGCCGCACTGCGCATGAAGTTCGGCGGAGCCGACATCATGCGTCACCAGCTCAAGCACCTGTGTCAAGCGTCGGAACGCGAGGGAGTCGACGTGCGGGTACTCCCCGTCGATGTGGGCGCATTCCCAGGAGCTGGACATGCTCTCCTGTACGCCGGGGGTGTCGTGGCCCAGCTCGACACTGTGCAACTGGACTCTGCCCACGGACCGGAATTCACGCACGCCGAAGCCCAGCTCGCGAAGTACCGCGCCCATCTGGACTGGATGGACAACGCGTCACTGTCGGCCTCGGCCTCGCGTGACTTCATCCGCAATGTCGAACGTTCACTCTAGGAAGGTCGCCATGCGAGACATCAGCTGGGAAGAGCCCTACTGCGGCGAAGGCAATAACTGCTTCCGCATAGGAACCGACGACCAGGGCAACGCCTACATCGCCGTGGCAGGCGCCGAGGGCACGTACGTCACCGACAGTCGCGAGGCCCTGCGTACCCTCATCCGCGAGATAAAGGCCGGTAAGGCCGATCACCTGCTCTGAGGGTCGCCCTGGCTGTTTGTTTCCTCGGTGGCCGCGGCACGGGTGCGACGGCGGCTCAGCAAGGCGCCGCCCACGAGCACCAGGCCGATGGCGATGACCTTGGAGGCTCCGTAGTAGCCGTAGGCCGGTTCGTGTGGGGTGCCGGGGAGTCGGAGGAAGACCCATGCCGCCGCGAGGGCGCCGAAGGCGATCATGGCGAGGGCTCCCCAGGTGCCGACGCCCGCCCACCAGGGTTCCGGGGCGCGGCTCCGGTCGTCGGTGCGCTCAACGTCCTTGTCGGGCATGGTCTGTTCTCCCCAGCAGGTGGGATGCGGTCGCGGGGGAAGACGCGGGCCCGGGGCGGATGGTTCACCGGGCCGCAGATGTGCCGCGGGGGCCGCCCCCGGCCGGTGACCTGCGCGGGTGATCGCCTGTGGGATTCTGAGGTGGCGCTTGCCTGACCTACGAAGGCGGCACGTGTACCCGGGGCGGGTCGGGACTGGTGATCGCTGCCACAGCGAATCCCCCCGGGTACGCGATCGTGGATGGCGCTGAAGAGGACTCGAAAGGACGCAAAACATGGCTAGGGCTACCGCACGTCACATCTTGGTCAATACCGAGACAGAGGCGTTGAATCTGAAGGAGCAGATCGCGGGCGGAGCGGATTTCGCCGAGCTTGCCAAGAAGCACTCCTCCTGCCCCTCGTCCCGCGACGGGGGCAACCTCGGGTCGTTCGGTCCCGGGCAGATGGTCCCGGAATTCGACCAGGTCGTGTTCTCCGCCCCGGTCGGCGTGGTCCAGGGACCGGTGAAGACCCAGTTCGGGATGCACCTCCTCGAAGTCACCAGCCGCGAGGACTGACGCGGTGTGCCGTGCGGCCGCGTCGTTGAGGACGTGACGAGGGGGCACCCGGCGCCGAGTCGTGCCGGGTGCCCGCTCGCCGAAGGTCGTGCGGCTCAACTGCCCTTGCAGTACTGCGCCTCCTTGCCGATGGAGCGGTAGACGCAGTCGGCGTTCTCCAGGAGGCGGAGGACTGCCTCGCGGTTGCGGGCGGTTTCCTTGGGGATCACCGTGTCCTTGGGGTAGAAGCCGCCGGCGCCGGCCGAGGACGGATACATCTCGAAGGTGTAGGCGAAGATCTTCTGGTCGCCCCACAGCCAGTCGTCGATCGCGCCGTCGGTGATGTAGAGCTCGCTGGACTGCTCGGGGGTGTAGCCGTTGCTGGCGGCCATGCTCTTGCCGATGGCGGCGAAGGCGTCATGGTCGTCCTGCGTCATCCCGGGGCCGGTGTCGTCGTCGGTGAAGCCGAAGGGCCACAGGACCAGTTCGCTGTAGGTGTGGAAGTCGATGGCGGCCTTGATCTGCTGGGTGCCGCCGATGACGCGGCTGCGGACGAAGGAGGCGACGACCTTCACCTCGGGGGCGGAGGCGGCCGACGGGCCGCGGTAGACCTCGGAGGAGGGGCTGGACGACGAGCCGCCGCAGCAGCCCCACTTGAAGTCCCAGTTGCGGTTGAGGTCGGTGCCGACGCTGCGGGAGCCGGCGTTGGGCTGGCGGTTCTTGCGCCAGCTGCGGAACGAGCCGGCGGCGATGTCGTAGGCGCCGCCGTCCGGGTTCAGGTCCGGGATGATCCAGATCTCGCGGGAGTCCAGCAGCTTGGTGATGCGGGGGTCACTCCCGTACTTCGAGGTGAACTCGCCCAGGAGGTACAGGGCCATCTCGACGGTGAGGTGTTCCCTGGCGTGCTGGTGCGCGGTGAAGAGGACCTCGGGCTCCGCCTCGTCCTTGGTGACGTTCCGGCTGACCTTGAGGGCGAGGATGCTGCGGCCCTCCTGGGAGGTGCCGATGACCTTCTTGCTGAGCAGGGTCGGGTACTTGGCGACGAGGGCGTCGATCTCCTTCGTGGCCTCGTCGTAGGTGTGGTACTTCGTGTACCCGGCGGGGAAGTCCCCGACCCGGGTACCGGGGGAGACCGGCCGGGTGGCCGGCGGGTCGGGCAGCCTGCGGAGGGGGTAGCCCAGTTGGCGGACGGCGGCGGCCTGGGCGCGGTCGGCCGTGAGGACGACGGCGCGGGCATGGACCTCGTCGATCGTGGCGCCGGTCGTGGTGAGCGCGGTGCGCTGGGCTGGCGTGGCGGGTCCGGACACCTCGTACTGGTGCGGGAGTTCGGGGCGGGCGGCGGCGCCGGCGGCGGGTTCGCCGGGCGGGGCGACGGTCGCCTGGGCGGCGGCGACGGGGGCGGCGAGCGCGAGGGAGAGGAGCGCGGCGAGGACGGTGCTGCGTCCGCCGCGGATACGTGGTCGCATGCGGTCTCCTGTGGGGTGTGAGCGAAGCGACGACGTGAGTGTCGAGGTATGGCATGAGCGGGTCAAGGCGTCCGGCGGCCAGATGTCGGGGTGGACGTCCGGTCTCGCCCGCGGTCTCGCCCGCGAGGGTCAACCCGGCAACTTCCCATCGATCCGGGGAATTTGATTGCTTCATGGGGGCGGTCGCGCGGACACTGCGCACGACAAATCCGAAGGCCCTGGCGGGACTTCGGTGACAAAGAGTTGAGAGGACCCCCACATGAATCGACCTCTCGTCGGCACCCTGGCCACGGCCGTGCTGGGCGCCGCAGCCCTCGCGGGCACCGTCGGAACGGCTCAGGCGGCGCCGCAGCACCGGGTGCTTGGACAGCACCAGAAGACCAAGGCGGTGGACTTCGCCGGCACCGTCGCACTGAGCAACTGCTCCGGCTCCGTCGTGCGGATGCCCGGCTCGCAGGCGAATGACCCGGCGCTGGTGATGACCAACGGCCACTGTCTGGAAAGCGGCATGCCGGGCGCGGGCGAGGTCATCGTCGACCAGCCGTCCAGCCGCGGCTTCACCCTGCTGACCAAGTCGGGCGGCCGGGCGGGCACGATCCGGGCCAACCGGGTCGTCTACGCCACGATGACCGACACCGATGTCACGCTCTACCGGACCTCGTCGACCTACGCCCAGATCGAGCAGAAGTACGGGATCAAGCCACTGGAGCTGGCCACCGACCACCCGGCGAAGGGCGCCGGGATCAGCGTCGTCTCCGGATACTGGAAGAAGATCTACACCTGCAGCATCGACGGGTTCGTGCCCACCCTCAAGGAGGGTGACTGGGCCTGGAAGGACTCAGTCCGCTACACCCCGCAGTGCCAGACCATCGGCGGCACCTCCGGATCGCCGGTGGTCGACACCGCCACGGGCAAGGTCGCGGCCATCAACAACACGGGCAATGAGGACGGTGAGAGGTGCACCGAGAACAACCCGTGCGAGGTGGACGAGAACGGCAATGTCACGGTGCACAAGGGCACCAACTACGCGGAGGAGACCTACGGGATACCGAAGTGTTTCGGCGCGGGTAACAAGCTCGACCTGAACGCGGACGGCTGCGCCCTGCCGAAGCCGGCCGCTCTCCGCAGGTGAGCAGCCGCGGCGAGCGGCGGTAGGGGAGGCAAGAAGCGGTAGACGAGGTCCCGTGCGCTCCGGTGCACGGGACCTCGTGGTGTGTACGGGGCGGGGCGTGCGGGGTGGTGCGGGCTCGGCGGGTGCACGCCCTTCGCCACCGCTCGCACGCG
The DNA here is from genome assembly GCF_036227565.1 of Streptomyces sp. NBC_01454. Lineage (NCBI taxonomy): Bacteria > Bacillati > Actinomycetota > Actinomycetes > Kitasatosporales > Streptomycetaceae > Streptomyces > Streptomyces sp. NBC_01454. The sequence goes on along the minus strand of NZ_CP109460.1, from coordinate 2,951,347 downwards.
GCGGGGAAGTGGGGCGGGAGAGGTGGGTGTGCACCCTGTGGCGGCTGTGCCCGTGAGTGCGTGGTCCAGACCATTACGGGTGTCAAGCCGCTGGTCGGGGGCGGGGGTTACCGTGTTTGCCGCTGGGCCGCTCCGCGTCCGTCACTTGTGGAGCGATGGTGATGACGAGTAGCTCAGAACGTGTTCTCTGGGACGTATCTCTGTGGATAAGGTGCTCAGCGTATGGCGCCGATGGCGCAGAGCTGTGCCGATCCGCGGTCCCGGGGCCCCCGGCGGCCGGAGGGAGTGGGGGAGCGACGTGCCGACCGCGATTGCAGTCACCAGCCCTGACCTCGCGCTGCCTGCGACGGACCGGCAGACCCCCGCCGCCGTCGTCCTCCAGGCCCCGCATCTCCAGCCGCTGGACGAGGCCCTGACGGAGACCAGCGCGGTGCTGGAGCACCACGGCCATCTCATCGCGCTCTACTCCTCCGCCTGCCCGTCCGCGCACATCCGCCGGCTGCACACCCTGCGCGCCGTCCTGGAGAGCGACCGGATCGCCATCGTGCCGCTGTCCCTCCCGCCGCTGGGGGTGGCCCTGCTGGCCCGTCAGCTGCGGCAGCTGTCGCTGTGCGACTTCAGCCCCGGCGTCCTGGCCAGCGCGGCACGGCTGCTGAGCCACTACATCCACGCGGGCGCCCTGCTGAGCAGCGTCAGCGGCCTGGACCACATCGAGGTCGATCTGCGCTCCCATGTGAAGTCCTGGCTGCCCGGGGTGCACTTCGCGGTGCTCGCCCACCCCGCCCCGCGGCTGCTGCAACTGGACCGGCACGGCGGCGGGGACGGGCTGCCGGCGCCCGGCTTCACCACCCAGCTCGCGCTCGCCCGCGGCCAGTTCACCGGCGACTGGGTGAGCGCGACGCTCGCCCCCGCCTGGCAGGTGCAGGGGGTGTACGAGACCCGGCTGCCCGCCGAGTCCGCCCAGTGGTGGGGGACCCGGAAGCTGGTCGAATTCGCCGCGGCCATACCGGACCTGTCGGTGCTGCACCAGCTGGTGACCTCCGTACGCCGTGAGCAGTGCGGCTGGTGCGGCCGGGAACTCCTCGGCGACCGCTGCGCGTTCTGCGCGGCGCCGCTGTCGCGGCCACGGGCGGCAGGGGGTGGCGGCCCGGCGCAGGGGCCGGCGGCCATAGCCGCGCCCGCGCCCCGTCCCGCACCCCGTCCCGCACCCAGTGCCGCGACCGAGCCGCCGTCGGCCGTCCCGGACGTGCCGGAGACGCCCGCCGTGCCGGAGGCACCCGCCGTACGGGATGTGGCCGCCGTCCGGGAAGCGCCCCCGGCCGGCCCCGGCGCACCGCAACACCCGGCCGCCCACACCCCGCACCACCCCGCCGTCCGCGGCCCCGCGTACACGCCGGGCGGCCCGGTGGCGCCCGGCAACCCGTACGGGTCCGGCCCCCCGGTGCCCGGCAACCCCTACGCGTCCGACGGCCCCCGCGCTCCCGGCCGCCGGGACCTGCCCGGCCAGGCCTCCTTCGCCGGTCATCCGGACCTGTCCGGCCGGCCGGGCGTCCCCGGTACCCCGCGGACGGTGGCCCGCGTGCGCTGAGCCGACCGGGCCGAGTGCGGCCCCGCCCCGGCCGGTCCGGCAGCCGCCCGGCCGTCCGTTCCCCGTCCGACCGCCCGCCCCTGCTCCCCCGTCCCGATCGAGGTTCCTCCCCCATGAACTCACGCCAGCGCCGCGGAGCGATCCTGCTGCTCCTGTCGGTTCTCTGTGCGATCGGCGCGTTCATCGGCGTGCTGTCGGTGATCAAGAACGTCGAGTCCAAGGTCGGCCCCGAGCGGACGGCCTACCGGCTGAAGACGGATATCGCGGCCTACAAGGCGCTGGATCCAGGGCAGTTCGAGAAGGTGAAGATGCCGCAGCGCTGGCTGCCGCCCACCGCCGTGACCGACCTGGACAAGGTCAGCGGCCGGATCGCCGTGACCCCGCTGAAGAAGGGCTCGCTGCTGCAGGACGACATGATCGTCGAGCGGCCCGCGCTGCAGCCCGGGCAGCAGGAGATCGCCATCATGATCGACGCCGCGACCGGGGTGGCCGGCAAGATCAACCCGGGGGCGCGGGTGAACATCTACGCCACGTTCGAGGGCAAGCGCCCCGAGGACAAGCCGGTCTCCAAGGTCATCGTCGCCGGCGCCCAGGTCATCGACGTCGGCAAGCTGACGCCCCTGGACGCCAAGGACCCGGGCGACACCACCGCGAACCGGCAGGCCGGCGAGGCCGTCCCGATCACCTTCGCGCTGGACACCCGCGACGCCCAACGCGTCGCCTACGCCGAGTCCTTCGCCACCCATGTACGGCTCGCCCTGCTCGCCCCCGGCAGCGAGACCGCCATACCGCCCGGTCAGCGCACCTACACCCTCGACGGCGACAAGTGACCCGGAGCCCCTGGTGACCATCCGCATCCTTTCGGCCATCGGCGACCCGGACGCCGCCCGCGCGGTCTCCTCGCTGCTCCACCAGCTGCCGGACGCCGAACCCGCGCCCCCGGTCGCCGACTCCACCGCGCTGCTCGACGCGCTCGCCCGGGCCGCCGCCCAGGGAGCCGAGGCGCCGGCCGCCGGCGGGCCGTCCGCCGTCGAGGCGCTCCCCGAGGTCGTGCTCGTCCACGAACGGACCGGCCCGGCACCGGCGCTGGAGCTGATCCGGGAGGTGGCGCTGCGCTTCCCCGCCGTCGGCGTGGTGCTGATCACCGCGGACGCCGGGCCCGCGCTGTTCTCCGCGGCGATGGACGCCGGCGCCCGCGGCGTGGTGGGACTGCCGCTCGGCTACGACGAGCTGGCCGCCCGGGTGCAGGCCGCCGCCCAGTGGGCGGCCGGCGTACGGGTGCACCTGGGGGCCGGCCCGGAGGCGGCGCCCGGACCGGCCGGCACGCTGGTGACCGTCACCGGCGCCAAGGGCGGGGTCGGCACCACCGTCACCGCCGTGCACCTCGCCCTGGCCGCCCGGACCGCGGGCCGCAGCGTGGCACTGGTCGACCTGGACCTGCAGTCCGGAGATGTGGCCTCCTATCTGGACGTGCAGTTCCGCCGCTCGATCGTCGACCTGGCCGGCATCCAGGACATCTCCGTACGGGTCCTCCAGGACGCGGTGCACGCCCACCACACCGGCCTGGGACTGCTGCTGGCGCCCGAGGAGGGCGAACGCGGCGAGGAGGTCGACGACCGCGCCGCCCGGCAGATCCTGGGCGCGCTGCGCTCCCGTTACGAGGTGGTGCTCGTCGACTGCGGGTCCCAGATGCAGTCCGCCAACGCCGCGGCGGTCGAACTCGCCGAAGCGGCACTGCTGGTGACCACCCCGGACGTGGTGGCCGTACGGGCCGCCAAGCGGCAGGTGCGGTTGTGGGACCGGCTGCAGATCCGCAAGGCGGAGGACACCACGACCGTCGTCAACCGCCTCACCCGCAACACCGAGATCCAGCCGTCACTGGTCGCCAAGGCCACCGGCACCCAGGTCGCCAGGACCCATGTGCCGGCCGCCTTCAAGGAGTTGCAGCCCTGCGTCGACGCGGGCCGGATGCAGGATCTCGACAACCGGTCGACGGTCAAGCAGGCGCTGGGCGCCCTGGCGGCCGAACTCGGGCTGGTCGAGTCGCCGGCCGCCCGGCAGGGCCGCGGCAGCCACCGGGCGCGTCCGACGCTGACCGGGCGCAAGCGCAAGGCCATAGCGCCGGGGGCGGCTCCCGGTCCGGGGACGGCTGGGGGTGCGGCGGGGCCGGTAACGGGAGCGGCACCGGGTGCGGGCGCCGGGAGCGCGGCGCAGTCCGGCGGCCGGTTCGCCGGCCGCCGCGGCCCCGCGGCGACGGGCGGGACGGGGCCGTTCGACCCCGCCGGTCCCTACGAGGAGGGCTGAGCGGTGCGGCGCCCGCTGGGCGGCGACGACCGGGGGCAGGTCTCCGTGGAGTTCCTCGGGATGCTCCCGCTGATCCTGCTGGTCCTCGCGCTGCTCTGGCAGCTCGTCCTGGTCGGCTACGCCTATACGCTCGCCGCCCACTCCGCCGACCGGGGCGCGCGGGCCGGCACCGCGACCGAGGGCGGCGGCGCAGGTGCCTGCCGGGCCGCCGCCGCGCACGAACTGCCCGGCTCCTGGCGGGGCGGGGCGAGCATCTCCTGCGGCGCCGTGGCCGGCGTGTGGAAGGCGACGGTCCGCATCGACGTCCCGGTGCTCTTCCCCGGCGCGGGCACCTTCCCGTGGTCGGCCGTCGGCTCGGCGGGAGCCGCGAAGGAGGACCCCAGGTGAGCGTCCGTCTGCCCGCCCGGCTCCGCGGCCGCGGCCGCGACCGGGGCCAGGTCTCCCTGGAATTCCTCGGCTTCCTGCCGCTCCTGCTGGTGGTCGGGCTGGCCGTGGTCCAGCTCGGCCTGGCGGCGTTCGCCGTCCAGCAGGCCGGTACGGGAGCGCGTGCCGCGGCCCGTACCGCCTCGATGGACCAGGCCGACCACCCGGCCGACCCGCAGGCCGCCGGCCGGGCCGCGATGAGCGACTGGATCAAGGCCGGGATCACCGTGGGCGGCGACGGCGGCGACTCGGTCCGCGCGACGGTGTCGGTCACCATCCCCTCGATCATCCCCGGCGTGGACGACTTCGGCACCGCCCGCCGCAGCGCCACCATGCCCCGCCCGCAGGAGTCCGGCGCCCTCGGCCTCGGTCCCGCCGCGGACACGGACGAAGGAGCAGCCCCGCGATGAGCCTGAAAGCCCGGATCGTCGCACCCGAACCGGCCGGTGAGGCGCGCCAGGACAGCCATCTGGTGGCCGTCTACCGCGCCAAGCTGCTGGCGGAGATCGACCTCGCCGAGATGTCCTCGCTGGCCGCGGCCGAGCGCCGCTCCCGGCTGGAGCGCGTGCTGGGCCACATCATCAGCCGTGAGGGCCCGGTGCTCTCCACCGCCGAACGCGCCCAGCTCATCCGCCGGGTGGTCGACGAGGCGCTCGGCCTCGGGGTGCTGGAACCGCTGCTGGAGGACGCCTCGATCACCGAGATCATGGTCAACGGCCCGGACCAGGTCTATGTCGAACGGGCCGGCCGGGTCGAGCTGCTGCCCGTCCGCTTCGCCTCGCACGAGCAGCTGATGCAGACCATCGAGCGGATCGTCTCCACGGTCAACCGCCGGGTCGACGAGTCCAATCCGATGGTCGACGCCCGGCTGCCGTCCGGCGAACGCGTCAACGTGATCATCCCGCCGCTCGCCCTGAACGGCGCCACCCTCACCATCCGTCGCTTCCCGCGCGCCTACACCCTCGCCGAACTCATCGGCATGGGCACCCTCGACGAGCAGATGCTGATGCTGCTGGCGGGGCTGGTGCGGGCCAAGTTCAACGTGGTGGTCTCCGGGGCCACGGGCGCCGGCAAGACCACGCTCCTCAACGCCCTCTCCGGCCTGATCCCGGACGGCGAGCGGATCATCACCGTCGAGGACGCCGCCGAACTCCAGCTCCAGCAGTCCCATGTGATCCGGCTGGAGTCCCGGCCGCCCAACGTGGAGGGCAAGGGCCGCATCACCATCCGCGACCTGGTCCGCAACTCCCTGCGGATGCGCCCCGACCGCATCATCGTCGGCGAGGTGCGCGGCGGCGAGACCCTCGACATGCTCCAGGCGATGTCGACCGGCCACGACGGCTCGCTCGCCACCGTCCACGCCAACAGCGCCGAGGACGCCCTGATGCGGCTGCAGACGCTGGCCTCCATGTCGGACGTCAAGATCCCCTTCGAGGCGCTGCGGGACCAGATCAACAGCGCCGTCGACTGCATCGTCCAGCTCTCCCGGCACGCCGACGGCACCCGCCGGATCAGCGAGATCGCCCTCCTCGACTCCCGCGGCCACGAGGACTACCGGATCGCGACGGTCTGCCGCTTCGACGCCGAACCGATGGGCGCCGACCGCGTCGTGCACGGCCGGTTCCGCTACTTCCCGCTGCCGCGCCGGGTCGCCGAACGCCTCTTCATGGCCAGTGAACCCACCCCGCCCGCCTTCGGCGTGGCGGCCACCGACGACCAACTCGCCACCCGGAAGGCCACCTCATGACCGGCTGGGCCCTGACCACCGCCGCCGGGGGGACGACCACGGCCGCCATGAACCCTCCCGCCCTGCTCGCCGTCGGGGCCACGCTGCTGTGCGGGCTGCTGGCGATCGCCGGCGTCCGCACCTACGCGGCCGGGCGCGCCCAGCGGCAGGCCGTCGTCGACCGGCTCGCCGATGAGCGGGCGCTGCCGCCGTCCGGACGCCGCCGCCGCTTCCCGTCCGTCGACCGCACCCTGCGCGCCACCCGCTTCGGCCGCCGCCTCGAACTGCGGCTGGCCGCCACCGGCCTGGACGTCACCCCCGGCGAGTTCTTCGTCGCCATGCTCGCCACGGTCGTGGCCCTCTGGCTGGTCGCGCAGGCCACCCTCGCCCCCTTCTTCGGCCCGATCGCCGCCCTGGTCGCCATCTGGGCGGCCTTCGCCTTCCTCAACTGGCAGCGGCAGAAGCGCATCGAGAAGTTCATCAACCAGCTGCCCGAACTCTCCCGGATCCTCGCCAACGCCACCCAGGCCGGGCTGGCGCTGCGCACGGCGCTGGGCATGGCCGCCGAGGAGCTGGAGGCCCCGGCCGGCGAGGAGCTGGCCAAGGTCTCCGACAAGCTCGCCGTCGGCCACTCCGTCGACGAGGCGCTCGGCGAACTGGCCGCACGCCTCCCGTCGCGTGAACTGGTCGTCCTGGTCACCACCCTGGTGCTCTCCAACCGGGCCGGCGGCACCGTCGTCGGCTCGCTGCGCAACCTCACCACGACCCTGGAGGAGCGCAAGGAGACCCGTCGGGAGGTCCGCACCCAGCTCTCCCAGGTCGTCGTGACCGCCTATGTCGTGCCGCTGCTCGGCATCGGCACCCTGCTGCTGATGAACCGGATCGCGCCCGGTGCCATCGACCGGATGACCTCCTCCTTCCTCGGCCAGCTCGCGGTCGTGGTGGCCTTCGCCCTCTACGGGCTCGGGTTCTTCTTCATCCGCCGCCTCTCCAAGATCGACGTCTAGGTATCGCTATGGGAATCGGAATCCTGCTGGCCCTCGCCTTCGCCCTCTCGGTCGTGGGTGTCTGCTGCGGTGTCGCGCTCTACCGCCGCGAGGCCCGGCTGCCGCCCGACCTGGCGCTGTCCCTGGAGGTCGGCGCCACGCGCACCACGGTCGTCGGATCGGCGGTGGACCGCGCCGGGATGCGCTGGGCGCCGCTGGTGCTGCGGCTGATGGGCGAGGCACGCACCGCCCGGATCCGCCGGCGGATCGATCTGGCGGGCAATCCGGGCGGGCTGACCGTCGACCGCTACGCGGCCCGCCGCGCCGTCTACGGGGGCCTGGGCTTCCTCGGTGCGCTGGTGATGTTCCTGCGCGGCCAGCCGCTGCTCGGCATCCTGATGGTGCTCTTCGGGCTCTTCTGGACCGAGGTCGGCATCTGGGCCGCGATCCGCCAGCGCAGGGACACCATCGAGCGCACGCTTCCGGACTTTCTCGATGTGCTGGCCGTCGTGGTCAGCGCCGGCCTGAGCTTCCGTCAGGCCCTGGACCGGGTCGCCGAGCGCTACGAGGGCCCGTGGGCCGACGAACTCCGCATCACGCTGCGGCAGATGGACATGGGCGTCAGCCGCCGTGCGGCCTTCGAGGAACTGCGCAAACGCAACGACTCCGAACAGGTCGCCCAGTTCGTCACCGCCCTCCAGCAGGGCGAGGAGCTGGGTTCGCCGATCGTCGACACCCTGATCCAGATCGCCAACGACATGCGCCGCACCGACGCCCAGAACGCCCGGCGCCGGGCCGCCCGCGCGGTTCCCAAGGCCACCATGGTCGTCACCACGTTCATGGTGCCGGCCACGATGATCCTGCTCATCGCGGGGTTCTTCCTGGGCTCGGGCACCAACTTCGGCTCACTGGTGGGGAAGTGACCGGGCGCCGGACCGGGACGCGGCCCCGTCGGCGCTGCTCGGCGCGGCCCTCTCCGCCCTCTCCGCGGCCTTCCCCGCCGGCACCTTCCGCGGCCCCCGTCACTCCGGGCCGTCCTTGCGGATGCACATCTTCGGGCGGGCCGGCCCCGGTGCCTGACGCGCCGAGCCGGTGCCGCGCACCAGGCCGCGCCGGGGCGCACTCCGGCGCGACCGGGCGCCGCTCCCGGCCGGATGAGTGTGGTTCCCGCCTCGCTTCCCCTCAACTCCTTCGCACGAGCAACGAGTTGTGTCACAGTGGGTAGGCCTGCGGTCGCGCGCGCACTATGGTGCGGTCGGGCCGTACGGTCCACATGGGCAGGGGAGCGGGGCAGGGTCCCGGAGGGGGAACGGGGGTGGACGGGGTGCGAGCGAGTGGCCAAAATGTGCCGTTGTCTCTGTCGTCCGCGTTCCGGAATCAGGACGGGGTTCGCAATCCCTGTTCCGGGGACGCTGTTGCGGCGTACTTTTCTGGTGTCACCAGCGCGCCCGATCGCGCCGGCACCACGGGGGCAGACCAGCCGGACCAAAGTGGTACGGCCGCCCATGGAGGGGAACACGATGGCGAAGCGGTTTTTGGGGAACGACCGGGGACAGACCTCGATCGAGTACCTCGGCATCATCGCGGTGGTCGTCGCGATCGTCCTGGTCCTGTCGACCACGGACTTCGGCAGCCAGATCGCGAACGCCATCGCCAACAAGATTTCCGACGTCGTCGGCATTTAAGCCGGGCCGGCGCCACCGCCGTGACGGCATCCCTCACCCGCCACGGCCGGCGCGATGCCGGGCAGGCCTTTCCCGTCTACATCGTCGCGGTCGGCGGCCTGCTCTTCCTCGCGCTCGCCTTCTTCGCCGTCGGACAGGCGGCGGCCACCCGCAACGGTGCGCAGACCGCCGCCGACGCGGCCGCGCTCGCCGCCGGTCAGACGTACCGTGACCTGCTGACCAAGAGCCTGCTCGACGGTCTGCGCGACGGGAGTTACGCGACCGACCCGGCCGCCTGGAAGGACCTGCTGAACGGGCGCGGCGCCCCGTCCGACGCCGCCTGCGCGAGCGCGGACTGGTTCGCCGGACGCAACGGCGCCGACGTCTCCGGCCTCGGCTGTGTCCCGGACTCCTGGCCCACCTCGTTCGCCGTCACGGTCACCACCCGTCACACCGTGGGGAATTCGGTCATCCCGATGACCCGCAGCACCCATGCGAAGTCCGCGGCGACGTCCGTCGTCGGCCCCCGCTGCACTCTCGCCGCGCCCGCGCCCGCGGACGACGGTGGTGGGCCGGGCGGCGAAGGGGGCACGGGCGGCGCGGACGGCAAGGGGGGCGGCAAGGGCAAGGACGGCCCCGGGCACGCCCCCGTCGAACTCCGCTGCGACGGCAAGCGCTGGGCCCTCGACCCCGACCACCTCCAGGACCTCCCCGAAGCCTCCGACCTCTTCTCCGTACGCCTCGCCCATTGACCGGCCGCACCCGGCCACCGCCCCGAGCCACGACACGACCAGACGACGATCAAAGGAATCGCATCCATGAGCATTCGGCGCACTGCGAAGGCCGCCAGAGGAGCGGTCGCCTTGGCCGGCGCTGTCGGCCTGGCTCTCGTCGTGGCCGGCTGCGGTGGTGGCGGCGACGGCGGCGGTGCGAAGGCCACGGACGGCGACAAGCCGCCGGCCCGCAGCACCGCCCCCAAGGACGGCGGCCCCGGCAGCCCGGCCGCCGACTCCGACAAGGTGATCGGTGAGATGAAGGGGCCGGACGGCGTGGTGGTCACCCTGCACTCCGTCGTCCGGGACTCCGGCGGCTTCGTCACCGTCAACGGCACGGTCGCCAATCACGGCAACCGCCCCTTCAACGCCATCAACTGGCGCTCCAACGAGACCGAGCTGCGCTCCCGCTCCTCGATCTCCGGCGCCACCCTCGTCGACAAGGCGGGCAAGAAGCGGTATTTGGTGCTGCGCGACACCAACGGCGAATGCCTGTGCACCACCGGCCTCAGCGGTCTGATGCCGGGCGCCAGCCGCCCCGTCTTCGCGCAGTTCCCGGCGCCCCCCGCCAAGGTCACCGAGGTTGACTTCCAGCTGCCGACCATGCCGCCGGCCACCGTACAGATCACGGACTGAGCGGGCACCGATGACCGCGACCCAGATGCCCCGAGGCCGCCGCGCACCGCGCCGCGCCGTCACCGCAGCCGCCGTCGCGCTGCTGCTGGTCGCGCCGCTGACGGCGCCCGCCGCCCACGCCGACCCGCCGGGCGTGACCGAGGACTCCGCCCCGCCCGTGCACATCGACCCGACCGACCCCGATCTGCGGATGGTCCAGGGCGCCAAGCTCGCCCCGTCGAAGGTCCTCAACATCAAGTCCATCGTCGAGACCGACGACGGCTCCGAGCGCCGCCAGGACACCAACGACAACGTGACCTTCGCGCTCCAGGCCGAGGTCCTCTTCGGCAAGGACAGCGCCGAGCTGACCCCGGACGCGCTGTCCCGGATCGGCACCATCGCCGACGAGATCAAGAAGCAGCACGCCACCGGCCTGCGGGTGTTCGGCTTCACCGACAATCTCGGCTCCGCGAGCCACGGCCTGGTCCTGTCCAAGCGGCGCGCCACCGCGGTGCAGGAGGAACTGGCCAAGGACCTCGGCCCGTCCGTCGGCTTCCAGATCCGCGGCTACGGCGAGCAGTACCCCATCGCCGACAACGGCACCGAGGAAGGCCGCAAGAAGAACCGCCGGGTCGAGGTCAGCTTCCCGCGCGCGTCATGACCCGGGCCGCCTGCGCGGGCCGCCGGCCGGCCGCGGCGAGCACGCCGGCGCGCTCAGCCGGTGGACTCGAGGCCGAGCCGGAGGCCGGGCCGCAATCCCCAGCGCGCCATCGCACCGGCCTCCGCCTCCAGGACGTGCCGGGCACGGAACCGCGGGCGGCCCAGCCGTCCCGGACGCATGGTGCGCACGGCCAGCACGGTGAAGTCCCGGCTCAGATAGGCGACATCGATCGCGAACCGCATCCGGAAGGTGTGCACCCCGCTCGCCGGGGTCAGCAGCAGCGCCCCCTCGATCCCGTCGCGGCCCAGCAGACCGCGGGCACGGGCACGGTAGGAGGCCGCGATCTCCACCGGTATCCCCACCTGTGCCCCGTGCAGAACCCCCGGACCGTTCTTCCCACGCGCCATGCACAGCGTTCTATCAGCTACCGGGCCCCGAGGTCCTGCCCGCGAAGTCCTAGGGTCGGCCCGTGGCACTGACACTGATCGTTCTCGCCGCCGCCTACGGGGCCGCGGCCGGGCTGCTCCTGCCGCGCCCTGCCCACCGGTTGGCCGTCGGGCCCGGGGAGGAGTGGCGCGCGGTCTGTCCCGGGGGGCATGCGATCACGGGGCCGGCCCGGGGCTGGCTGGGACGCGGGCACTGCCGGGACTGCGGGGCGTACGGACCGGGCCCACTGCCGACGGCGACGGTCACCGCGCTGGCCTGCGCGGCACTGGCGGCGGCCACCGGGCCGCGGCCGGAACTTGTCGCCTGGCTGCTGATGACGCCGCTCGCGGTGCTGCTGACGGCCGTCGACCGGCGGGTCCGGCGCCTTCCGGACGCGCTGACACTGTCGCTGGCCGTGGTGGGCGCGGGGGCGCTGGGGCTCGTGGCCCGGCTCACGGGGGAGACCGGGGCCTGGCGGCGGGCGCTGCTGGGCGGTCTGCTGCTCGGCGTCTGCTACCTCCTGCTCCATGCCGTCAATCCCCGCGGGCTCGGGCTGGGGGACGTCAAGCTGGCGGTCGGGCTGGGGGTCGCCCTGGGGTGGTACGGCTGGCGCACCCTGGTCACCGGCGGTGCGGCGGGGGTGCTCAGCGGGGCGCTCTACGGCGCCGGGCTGCTGCTCTCGCGGCGCGGCGGGCGGGACACGGCCATGCCGCTCGGGCCTTTCATGATCTTCGGGGCGTTCTGCGGACTGCTCCTGGGAGCTGCCGCCGCGGCCACCGCGGCCGCCGCCTGACCGCGCCCCGCTCGCGCCGGGGAGGCGCCGGCCCCGCGCGCGGGAGGACCCCGTCCGTACGCATCCACCCCCGCGAGCCACGCCGCGGCGCGCGCCGGTGCACACAGCACCCCGCCCGCGGGGTTATGGTGGAAACCCCCCCTCGGGCCGGTCCGTATCCCCCCCCACGGACCGGCCCGCTTTTTGTTGCCCGGGCGGCGCCGCACCGGCGGCCGCGCACAGGGGCGGCGTGCCCGTCCCCGCGGGGGCACGGGCCGAGGGGTCCGCTACCGCCGGGCCCAGATGTTCACGCCGTCCGTCGTCCTGGCGAACTCGTCGATCTCGGCCAGTTCGGCGTCCGTGATCCCGGGGGCGTCCAGGGCCGCGATATTGGCCTCCAACTGGGCGACGCTGCTGGCACCGATCAGCGCGGAGGTCATCCGCCCGTCGCGCAGCACCCAGCGCAGGGCGAGCTGGGCCAGCGACTGGCCGCGGCGGGCGGCGATGTCGTTCAGGCCGCGCAGCCGGCGGACGACCTCGTCGGACAGCAGACCCGGGTCCAGCGACTTGCCCTGGGCGGCGCGCGAGCCCTCGGGGATGCCGTGCAGATAGGTGTCCGTCAGCAGGCCCTGTGCCAGTGGCGCAAAAGAGATGCAGCCCATGCCCTCGGCCTCGAGGGTGTCCAGCAGCAGGTCGTCCTCGGTCCAGCGGTTGATCATCGAATAGGAGGGCTGGTGGATCAGGGCCGGTACGCCCATGGCGCGCAGGATTCCGGCCGCGTTCCGGGTCTGCTCGGCGTTGTAGGAGGAGATACCGGCATAGAGCGCCTTGCCCTGCTGGACGGCGGACGCCAGCGCACCCATCGTCTCCTCGAGCGGAGTGTCGGGATCGAAGCGGTGCGAGTAGAAGATATCGACGTAATCGACGCCCATCCGCCGCAGCGACGCATCCAGCGACGAGAGGAGATATTTCCGCGAACCCCATTCGCCGTACGGACCCGGATGCATCAGATATCCGGCCTTCGTCGAGAGAATCATCTCGTCGCGGTAGCGGCGGAAGTCCTGCGCGAAGATCTTTCCGAAGTTCAGCTCGGCGGACCCGGCCGGCGGACCGTAGTTGTTGGCCAGATCGAAGTGGGTGACGCCCAGGTCGAAGGCGCGGCGCAGGATGGCGCGCTGGGAGCTCAGGGTGCGGTCGTCACCGAAGTTGTGCCAGAGTCCAAGGGAGATAGCCGGGAGTTTGAGTCCACTGCGACCTGTTCGCCGGTACTTCATCGAGTCGTAGCGGGAATCCGCAGCGTGGTAGTCGGTGCCAGTCATGCTCATCTCCCTATCACGTACTTGTGACCACCTGATTGGGCTGCCGAGACAGCCGAGAAGTAAAGTTGCTCCCTTGAGGCGACGGGGGTGACCGCCATTGGTACGGAGGGGTTGGACCACACATGCTGCGATCTTCCGGGATGCGCATCCCTTATCCGCCCGCACTGCGCAATCTGGTCTACCGGCTGTATGCGCGCAGGGTGGAGGGCCGCCTGGATCACACCCAGGTGCCCCAGCACATCGGCGTCATCCTGGACGGCAACCGGCGCTGGGCGCGGGCCGACGGGCGCACGACAGAGCAGGGCCACCAGGCGGGCGCGGACAAGATCGGTGAGCTGCTCGGCTGGTGCGAGGAGACCGGCGTCGGGGTCGTCACGCTCTGGCTGCTGTCGACGGACAATCTCGACCGGCCCGAGGCCGAGCTGAGGCCGCTGCTGGGCATCATCGAGAACACCGTCCGCGGTCTGGCCGCCGACGGCCGCTGGCGGGTGCATCACGTCGGCAACCGCGATCTGCTGCCCACCGCCACCCAGCGGGTGCTCAAGGAGTCCGAGCAGGCCACCGCGGACAACAAGGGCGTCATGGTGAACGTCGCGGTCGGGTACGGCGGCCGGCAGGAGATCGCCGACGCGGTGCGCTCGCTGCTGCTGGAACACGCCGAGCGCGGCACCTCCTTCGAGCAGCTCGCCGAGATCGTCGACATCGACCTGATCTCCGAGCACCTCTACACCCGCGGCCAGCCCGACCCGGACCTGGTGATCCGTACCAGCGGTGAGCAGCGGCTGTCGGGCTTCATGCTGTGGCAGAGCGCCCATTCGGAGTACTACTTCTGCGAGGTCTTCTGGCCGGCGTTCCGGAAGGTCGACTTCCTGCGGGCGCTGCGCGACTACGCCGCCCGGCACCGCCGCTACGGCTTCTAGGGCGGGTCCGCCACATCCCGCCCGGTGCCCCGCCCCGGCACCGGGGTGACGGGGCGGCAGGCTGGGCCATTCGAGTCCTCTCTCACCTCTGTCCCGTATGACCCTTACGTCCCGATATTTCCCTCGGGCGTCCTCCGCCCCGCCGGCGCCACGAACCCCCGGCGGGGCCCCTTCTGACACCGCATCCCTCCGGGCGGCCCGCTCCGTGTGCCGGCCGCCCGGCAGGCAGGTGTTGCCAAAGGTTCACCGACCGTGCGTCATATGCCGTGGCATGGCTGCGGGCGTTCGAGGGAATATCCCTTCCAGGTCGGCGTCCGGAACAAGCCATCGGGCGCCGCATCTCAGCGGACGACATGGAGTCGTCCGCCCGGGAGGCCCTTTGCACATCACGGAGGTCCGTGCGTACCGCACGGTCGACGCGGGGGGCCGGCGCTCGGCCCGCGCATTGTGGTCCGAGCCCGGTCCGGTCACGAGATGGCCGGGGGTCCTGGGGACGCCGCCCAGCGGTAGCCGGTGGCACGGCGGACCCAGGAGCACACCGCCCCGCGACGCCGTCGCACCCCGACCTCATCCGAGGGGGTTCGTCCCACCGTGGTGAACAGCAAACAGCGCCGTGACAACGACCGGCGCACCTATGTTCTCGACACCAGTGTCCTGCTGGCGGATCCAGGCGCCATGTCCCGCTTCGACGAGCACGAGGTCGTGCTGCCGGTCGTCGTGGTCACGGAACTGGAAGCCAAGAGGCACCATCCGGAGCTCGGCTACTTCGCCCGGCAGGCGCTGCGTCTGCTGGACGGGTACCGGGTGCAGTTCGGGAGGCTGGATGCGCCCATCCCCATCGGAGACCTCGGCGGGTCGCTCCGGGTCGAGCTGAACCACTCCGATCCCGGGATCCTGCCCGCGGGCTTCCGGCTCGGGGACAACGACTCGCGGATCCTCGCGGTGGCGCGCAATCTGCAGGCCGAGGGGCATGACGTCACGGTCGTCTCCAAGGATCTGCCGCTGCGCATCAAGGCGTCCTCGGTCGGGCTGGTGGCCGAGGAGTACCGCGCCGAGCTCGCGATCACCGACTCCGGCTGGACGGGGATGGCCGAGCTGACCATCTCCGCGGAACAGGTCGATGAGCTGTTCGCCGCGGAGATCGCCGAGGTGCCGGAAGTGTCCGAACTGCCGGTGCATACCGGACTTGTGCTGCAGTCCGAGCGCGGCAAGGCGCTCGGGCGGGTCACCGCGGAGGGCGGGGTCCGCCTCGTGCGGGGCGACCGGGAGGCCTTCGGCATCCACGGCCGCAGCGCCGAGCAGCGGATCGCGCTGGATCTGCTGCTCGACCCGGACGTCGGCATCGTCTCGATGGGCGGGCGGGCCGGTACCGGCAAGTCGGCGCTGGCGCTGTGCGCGGGCCTGGAGGCCGTTCTGGAGCGCCGGCAGCACCGCAAGGTGATGGTGTTCCGTCCGCTGTACGCCGTCGGCGGGCAGGAGCTGGGCTATCTGCCGGGCAGCGAGGCGGAGAAGATGAGCCCCTGGGCTCAGGCCGTCTTCGACACGCTGTCCGCGGTGACCAGCAAGGAGGTCATCGAAGAGGTGGTGGGACGCGGCATGTTGGAGGTGCTGCCGCTGACCCATATCCGCGGGCGGTCGCTGCATGACGCGTTCGTCATCGTGGACGAGGCCCAGTCGCTGGAGCGGAACGTCCTTTTGACGGTTCTGTCCCGTATCGGGGCCAACTCCCGGGTGGTACTGACCCATGACGTCGCCCAGCGCGACAACCTCCGGGTCGGGCGGTACGACGGCGTGGTCGCGGTGGTCGAGAAGCTGAAGGGGCATCCGCTGTTCGCGCACGTCACGCTGAACCGCTCGGAGCGTTCGCCGATCGCGGCGCTGGTGACCGAAATGCTGGAGGACGGCAGGATCTGACCCGTTGTGAACACGGCGCCGCCCGGCGAAGCGAAGGAGCTTAGCCGGGCGGCGTTGTGCTGTGCGTGGTTATCCGAAAATCCTTGACGGTAAACGAGGTGTGAGCTTTCACACCCAGCGGGGAATTGATTCCCGGCGTGCCGTTCGGGCAGAGTCTGGGTCCTGTCAGGCCCCGCATACGGCACCCAACACCCCCAGCGGTGTAGAACGATCGAACTTCATAGTGAGTCGCCGTATGCCGCCCGAGCACCACGCGGACCCCGAGGGGGACGTACCGGGCCAGTGCCTCCCGTGACCAGCCGGTCCCACCCGCTCAACCGGGTCCGGAACAAGGGGAGACCAGCGCCAGGGGCACGATTGCGTCCGCGAGGTCACCTATGCGGTCGATGCTGGAAGGAAAACGTGTGAGCCGGATCTCGGTCCGGGGATTCGCCGTGGCATCCGCCACCGCGGTCACCACCGTCGGCGCCGTGGTCGGCGTCGCCGCGGGCAACGAGCCCGCCTCGGTAGGCAACACCGAGGCGACCGCTGCCGACGCGACGATCGCTGACATCCCCGCAGGCGCCCAGGCACAGGTGCAGACGGCATCCCTGACGCAGCAGGCGGACGACCAGTCCACCCAGGCGGACACGGCAGCCCTGAAGTCCGCACAGGAGTCGGCTCGCAAGGCAGCCGCTGAAACGGCGAAGAGCAAGAAGGACGCCGCAGAGGAGGCACAGGCCAAGAAGGACGCCGATGCGCGCAAGAAGAAGGAGCAGGCCGCGTCCCGCTCCTCCTCGCGTGACGTCAGCAACCTGCTCGGCAAGAGCTCGTACTCCGTCTCCGAGACCCAGGCCATCGCGCGCCAGATGATGGCGGGCGACCAGTTCCAGTGCTTCAGCAACATCGTGGACCACGAGTCCGGCTGGAACTACCGCGCCACCAACGCCGGCTCGGGCGCCTACGGGCTCGTCCAGGCGCTCCCCGGCTCCAAGATGTCCTCGGCGGGCTCCGACTGGCAGACGAACCCGGCCACCCAGATCAAGTGGGGCCTGAACTACATGAACGACCGCTACGGCAGCCCCTGCGGCGCCTGGTCGTTCTGGCAGGCCAACAGCTGGTACTAGGCCCGCCGGGTACCACCACCCGTACGTCCGAAACCCCCGAACGCGCCAGCGTCGGGGGTTTCGTGCGTCGGCGCGGGTAACGTCGTGCCCGTCAGGTTGTGGCGTGCGGGAGGGGAAGAGGAAGGCACATGTCCAGATTGCCTCAGTGGGTCGGTGGCCTCGGCGCCGGTCTGACACGGCTCTCGCAGCGGATGGAGCAGCAGCGCCGCCGTGCGGAGGCCATGGGGGTCCCCCCTGGCGGGAGCTTGTCGGACTCCTTGGGGGACGCCGACGACCCGGAAGAGCTGAGGCGTGCCGGGCAGGCGGACGCCCCCGCGGCCGACGGCCCGGCGGACACCTCGGCGGTGCGCGACGGCGCGTTGGGCACGCTCACCGTGCCCCGTACGCACCTGCCGGAAGCGACGGACGGGGTGCCGCACCCCGCGACCGAGCTCGCACCGTCGTCCCTGCCGCCCGCGCCGCCGGAGACCGTTCCCCCGCCGCCCTCCTACGCCCCGGCCGTCGCGGCGCCTCCCGATCCGGTCGACGCGGTGCCGTGGGGCGTACGGGTCGCCGCCGAGGCGGGCTGGCGGCTGCTGGTGCTGGCCGCCACCCTCTGGGTGCTGGCGCGGGTCATCACCACCATCGAACTGGTCGTGCTGGCCTTCATCGCGGCGGCGCTGATCACCGCGCTGCTGCAGCCCACGGTGGCCTGGCTGCGCCAGCGCGGGCTGCCGCGCGGGCCGGCCACCGCGCTGACCTTCATCGGCGGGTTCGTCATCATGGGCCTGGTCGGATGGTTTGTGGTCTGGCAGGTCCAGGACAACATCGACTCGGTGTCCAGCCGCATCCAGGAGGGCATCACCGAGCTCAAGGGCTGGCTGCTGAAGAGCCCGTTCCATGTGACCGAGTCCCAGATCAACCACATCGCCAAGAATCTCCAGGACGCGATCGGCGCCAACACCGAGGCGATCACCTCGGCCGGCCTGGAGGGCGTCACCGTCGTCCTGGAGGTGTTCACCGGCATCCTGCTGGCGATGTTCACCACGCTCTTCCTGCTCTACGACGGCCGCCGGATCTGGAACTGGCTGCTCAAGCTGGTCCCGAGCGCGGCCCGGGAGGGCGTGGCGGGCGCCGGGCCGCGGGCCTGGCGGACGCTGACCGCCTATGTGCGCGGCACGGTCGTCGTCGCCCTGATCGACGCCATCTTCATCGGCATCGGCCTCTACTTCCTCAATGTGCCGCTGGCCGTGCCGCTGGCCGTCTTCATCTTCCTGTTCGCGTTCATCCCGCTGATCGGCGCGGTGGTCTCGGGGGCGCTGGCGTGTGTGATCGCCCTGGTCGCGAACGGGGTGTTCACGGCGCTGATGGTGCTGGCGGTCGTGCTGGCCGTCCAGCAGATCGAGGGCCATGTCCTGCAGCCGTTCATCCTGGGCCGGGCGGTGCGGGTCCATCCGCTGGCGGTGATCCTCTCGGTCGCCGCGGGCGGGCTGATCGCGGGCATCGGCGGTGCGGTCGTCGCGGTCCCGCTGGTGGCGGTCACCAACACGGTGGTCGGCTACCTCCGTTCCTACTCCAGGGAGCAGGCGCTGCGGATGTCGGTGGCCCCGCGCGGCGCCACGGCGCTGGCCCTCGCCCCGACCCCGCCGCCGGCGCCCGCGCCGCAACCCTCCGGGGAGGAGCGGGAGTAGCCCGCCGCGCAACAGCGACAGAGCGCACAGAACCCCGCAGACCTGACGTCTGCGGGGTTCTGCGC
Organism: Streptomyces sp. NBC_01454; assembly: GCF_036227565.1. Taxonomy (NCBI): domain Bacteria; kingdom Bacillati; phylum Actinomycetota; class Actinomycetes; order Kitasatosporales; family Streptomycetaceae; genus Streptomyces; species Streptomyces sp. NBC_01454. Next base: position 2,932,415 of record NZ_CP109460.1, on the reverse strand, counting down.
TGCGTGAGTCGCGCCGGCCGGAGTTACTCGGCGAGCGCGGCCTCGGCGTCGAGGGTGGCGCCGACGGCCTGCAGGACGGACGCGATCTTCACGGCCTCCTGGATCGTCTCGCGGTCCACACCGGCCTTGCGGAGCACCTGCTCGTGCGAGTCCAGGCACATACCGCAGCCGTTGATGGCCGAGACGGCCAGCGACCACAGCTCGAAGTCGACCTTGTCCACGCCCGGGTTGCCGATGACGTTCATCCGCAGACCGGCGCGCAGGTTGCCGTACTCCGGGTCCGACAGCAGGTGTCGGGTCCGGTAGAAGACGTTGTTCATCGCCATGATGGCGGCCGCCGACTTGGCGGCGGCGTACGCCTCGGCGGAGAGGTTCGCCTTCGCCTCCGGCTCCAGCTCGCGCAGCACCTTCGGCGAGCGCGAAGCGATCGCGCAGGCCAGCACGGTGCCCCACAGCTGCTGCTGCGGAAGGTCGCTGTTGCCGATGACCGAGCCGAGGTTCAGCTTCAGGTCCTTGGCGTAGTCCGGTACGGCGGACTTCAGTTCGTCGAGAGCCATGTCAGATCAGCCTCCAGTTCGCTAGCGGAGTGTCACTCGCCCGAGAGCAGCGCGACCGGGTCGAGGGTCTCGTCGCCCTTGGACCAGTTGCAGGGGCACAGCTCGTCGGTCTGCAGCGCGTCGAGGACCCGGAGGACCTCCTTGGGGTTACGGCCGACGGAACCGGCGGTCACCATGGTGAACTGGATCTCGTTGTTCTGGTCGACGATGAAGACGGCGCGCTGCGCGAAGCCGTCCTCGCCCTCGATGCCCAGGTCGCGCATGAGCTCGTGCTTGGAGTCGGCGAGCATGGGGAAGGGCAGGTCGGTCAGGTCCGGGTGGTCCTTGCGCCAGGCGTGGTGCACGAACTCGGAGTCGCCGGAGAAGCCGAGGACCTGGGCGTCACGGTCGGCGAACTCGTCGTTCAGCTTGCCGAAGGCGGCGATCTCGGTGGGGCACACGAAGGTGAAGTCCTTGGGCCACGCAAAGACGATCTTCCACTTGCCCTCGTAGGTCTTGTGGTTGATCTGCTCGAACTCCTGGCCCTGCTCCAGCGAAACGCAGGCGGTCAGGTCGAACTCGGGGAACTTGTCACCGACAGTGAGCACGTACTCTCCTTGTTGCGCAGAAATTCCCTTTTGGGGTCTTTCCTCGAGGCTTGGACGGGTCTCACAGTGCCACAGGAGGCATTGATCAGTGAAATAGCTAGACTGGTTGATGTTGATCGGAGGTGGTTATCAGTGGCGACATCGGTGAGTGGGGGCGGCCGGCCCCGCCAGCCCAGCCTGGCCCAGCTGCGGGCGTTCGCGGCGGTGGCCGAGCATCTGCATTTCCGCGAGGCGGCGGCCGAGATCGGGATGAGCCAGCCCGCGCTGTCCGGGGCGGTCTCCGCGCTGGAGGAGACCCTCGGGGTGCAGCTGCTGGAGCGTACGACGCGCAAGGTGCTGTTGTCGCCCGCGGGGGAGCGGGTGGCCGCGCGGGCCCGTACGGTCCTGGAGGCCGTCGGGGATCTGCTGGAGGAGGCGGAGGCGGCCCGCGCGCCGTTCACCGGGGTGCTGCGGCTCGGCGTCATCCCGACCGTCGCGCCGTATCTGCTGCCGGCCGTGCTGCGGCTGGTCCATGACACCTATCCCGATCTGGACCTCCAGGTGCACGAGGAGCAGACCGCCTCCCTCCTGGAGGGCCTGGCCCAGGGGCGGCTCGACCTGCTGCTGCTCGCCGTCCCCCTCGGCGTGCCCCAGGTCACCGAACTCCCGCTCTTCGACGAGGACTTCGTCCTGGTCGCCCCCAAGGAGCACTGGCTCGGCGGCCGCGGCGACATCCCGCGCCAGGCCCTGAAGGAGCTGGATCTGCTGCTGCTCGACGAGGGGCACTGTCTGCGCGACCAGGCCCTGGACATCTGCCGGGAGGCCGGCCGGGACGAGAACACCCCCGTGACGACCAGCGCGGCGGGCCTGTCCACGCTGGTGCAGCTGGTGGCCGGCGGCCTCGGGGTGACCCTGCTGCCGCGCACCGCGCTGCGGGTCGAGACCGGCCGCAACGACCAGCTCACCACCGGGTACTTCGCGGATCCGGCACCGTCGCGGACCGTCGCGCTGGCCATGCGGACGGGCGGGGCGCGCCAGGAGGAGTTCGGGGAGTTCGCCCGGGCGCTGCGGGGCGCGCTGCGCGGCCTGCCGGTGCGGATAGCGAAGGACTGAGCGCCCCGTTCCTCACGCCGCCGCGGGGCGGGTGTACGTCAAGAAGGCCGCGCCGCTCTGCAGGAGGGTGTGCTCGGTCAGCTCCCAGGTGCGCGGGTCGAAGGCGGTGTCGGGGGAGAAGAGCGGGATGCCGCGGCCGACGGTGAGCGGGCTCAGCTTGAGGAGCAGCTGGTCGATCTCCGGGTAGAGCACGCCGGCGAGTTCGCTGCCGCCCAGCAGCCAGATGTCCTTGCCGGGCTCGGCCTTGAGCGCGCGGACCGTCGCCACCGGGTCGTCGGCGACCAGTTCCACCGCCGGGTCCGGGCTCTGGGTCATGGTGCGGGAGAAGACGAGGTGCCGCAGATGGGGGTAGGCGTCGGTGAGGCCGGCCTTGAGGCCGATCTCATAGGTGCGCCGGCCCTCCAGGACGGTGTCGAAGCGGATGTTGTCCGCGCTGACGCCGAGCGCCGACCGGGCGTGGACGGGCAGGATCTCCGGGAGTTCGGTGGCCAGGTGCCCGACGTAGTCCTCGGGGATCGGCCAGAAGCCGTCCGGGCCGGTGGGGTCCGCGCCGTCGGGCCCGGCGATGAAGCCGTCGAGCGTGGACGCGATGCAGTAGACGAGCCTGCGCATGAAGTGTCCCCCTGGGGCAGTTGGTTGGCACTGCGGTGGCGGAATGATCTCGCAGTTTCACTCCGTACGCAGCCCATCCGGGCGCATCAGCCGCCACAGCGCCGGCAGGCTCAGTGCCGTCACGAGGAGGATCACGGCGCCGCCGGTGCCGGTCATCGCGGCGACCACCGGCCAGTCCACCGTCACCGTGTGGTCGATCATCGTCAGCAGCAGCGTCCCCAGGGCCAGCCCGCAGCCCAGCGCCAGGCCCAGACCGAGCACCACCGGGACGGCGGTCTGCCACAGCACCGACCGGCCCAGGGTGGCCCGGCGGGTGCCGTACGCATCGAGGACGGACAGCAGCCGGCGGCGCTCGTGGAGCTGCTCGACGGTGGAGATGATCAGGCCCGAGCCGATCAGCAGCAGCGTGACGACGGCGCCGGCGAACAGTCCCGCGCGGATGCTGGAGAACTGCGCGTCATGCGGATTGTCGACCGCGGAGAACTCGTGCATCGTCGGGTCGATACGGGCGGCGGTGTTGCGCAGGTGCTCCACCGCGTCCGCGGTGCCCCGGTCGAAGTCGACCGTGAAGTCCGTGGTGGGGGTGTCGAGTGCGCCGATGTCGAGCGCGGACGGGGTGGCCAGCACGTCGGGGACGATGCGGCCGGAGCTGCGCCCGGGCGAGAGCAGCGAGACCGTGCGGGCGCTGCGGGGGACCGTCCACGGGTGCGGCCGCACGCGCTCGTGCGCCCCAGCCGGCGCCCACTCGTCCGCGTCCGCCGGCGGGTGGAGGTCGAGGGGCGCGCCGGGCGGGACGGTGGCTTCGCGGCCGGTGGCGGTGACGAACACCTCGCCGTCGTGGCAGGAGTCCAGCCGGGCCAGGGCGCGCAGTTCGGCGCAGCTGCCGACGGCGATCGGGGTGCGGGCGGCGGCCGCCGGGTCCCCGCCCGTGCCGGACGGCGGGCCGGCCAGGGCGTCGACGGTGCCGCGGGCCGCGGTCACCCCCGGGGTGGCGCGCAGCGCGGTGAGCGCCCGCTGGGTCTGCGGCCAGTCCCGGGCGTTGCCCCACAGGCCGATCCGCGGCAGCTTGCCGGACTCCGCGTACGCCTGGGCGTAGCCGGCCTGCATCCCGGTCATCAGCATGTGGATCGCGATGGCGCCGGCCACCGCGACGGTGATCCCGCTGACCGCGCGGGTCGCCGAGGCGCTGCTCAGCTGGAGGCGGCGGACGGCGAGTTGCCAGGACACCGGGCCGCGATGCAGCCGGCCGACCACCGCCTGCACCAGCCAGGGCAGCAGCGCGGTGACACCCCACAGCAGCAGCATCGACCCGGCCGCGAGCCGGGCGGTGTTCCACGGGGTGTCGGTCCACGGCCGTTCCCCGGCCAGCGGCACCAGCAGCAGGGCGCCCGCGGCCGGCAGCGCCACCCGCCACCACAGCCGGCGGCGCACCGGCGGGCGGCGGCGGACCACGCCCAGGGGTTCGACGGTGACGCCGCGCTGGGCGAACAGCGTCACCACGACCGCCGCCGCCGGCACCAGCACGGCGATCAGTGCCGCGGCGAGCGGGCCGGGCGTCACGTCCGAGGGGAAGACGTTGATGTCCCACAGCGTGACCACCGGGGCGAGCTGCCGCCCGGCCAGGAACAGCGCCCCGCCGGCCACCAGCCCCAGCAGCGCACCGAACAGCGCCTCACCGGAGGCGATCCGGCGGGTGGTGCGGACATCGGCGCCCACCAGCCGGAGCGCGGCCAGCCGGCGTTCCCGGCGCTCGTTGCCGAACCGCACGGAGGTGCCGATGAAGACCAGCACCGGCGTCAGCAGCGCCACACACGTCATGATCACCAGGAGCACGGCGGACGCCGGCATCGGCGGCGGGCCCGAGTCCTCGCCGAAGTGGTCGATGCGGTAGCCGTCGGCCGGGGCGAGGGCGGCGGGGCGGGCGACGTAGGTGAGTTCGCCGGGGCCGAGCAGGCCGGCGTCGCCGATGGTGCCGGCCACCGTGTAGTCCAGCCGCGGGCGCAGCAAGGCGCCCTCGGGGGAGTCCAGCAGCTTCTCGAGCGCGGGGGAGACCAGCATCCGGCCGGGGGCGGGGAGCCGGTCGATCCCGGGCGGTACGGGGGGATGCGCGCCGTCCGGGCGCACCAGCCGGCCGCGGACGGGGGTGCCGTGGAAGACGGTGTCCGCCGTGGCGTAGCGCAGGGTGTCGTCGCCGGCGCGGGGCGGGTGGGCCTGGCCCACGTTCTCGCGGGCCTTCTCCCGGCCGTGCCAGGAGTCCAGCACGCCCGGCACGGACGCGCCGAGCAGCAGCACGGCCACGCCCAGGGCGACCCCGGCGGCCGTCAGCGCGGTACGGACCCAGCCCTCGCGGCCGCTGCCGGCCGCGAACCGCATCCCCATCGCGAGGTCGCGCGCCCACCGGGCGGGGCCGGCGGGCGCGCGCGGCGGGCTCATCGCAGGCCCGCCGGCATGTCCTTCACCGTGCCGTCGCGGACAACGATCTCCCGGTCGGAGTAGGCGGCGACCCGAGCCTCGTGGGTGACCAGGACGACCGCGGCGTTGGTGTCCCGGGCGGCGCCGGTCAGCAGGCCCAGGACGCGTTCGCCGTTGAGCGAGTCCAGGGCGCCGGTGGGCTCGTCCGCGAAGAGGACCCGCGGGCCGGTGACGAGCGCGCGGGCGACCGCGATCCGCTGGCCCTGGCCGCCGGATATCTCACCGGGCCGCTGGTCCGCCGCCCCGTCCACCTCCAGCCGCTCCAGCCACTCGCGGGCCTGCCGCTCGGCCTCCTTGCGCCGGGTGCCGTTCAGCCGCAGCGGCAGCGCGACGTTCTCCAGTCCGGTCAACTCCGGTACCAGCTGGCCGAACTGGAAGACGAAGCCGAAGTCGCTGCGGCGCAGCGCGCTGCGCCGGGCGTCGCTGAGCGCGGTCAGCTCGTGCGGGCCGTAGCGGACGGTGCCGGCGTCCGGGCTGATGATGCCGGCCAGGCAGTGCAGCAGGGTCGATTTGCCGGAGCCGGAGGGGCCCATGACGGCGACGACCTCGCCGGGGTGGACGGAGAACTCCGCGCCGTCGAGCGCCGGGGTCGCCCCGTAGGTCTTGTACAGCCCCTCCGCCGCGAGGAGGGATCCCTCCGGCGTCATCCGCGGACCGTCTCCGCGAGCTTTTCCAGCCGGGCGGCGGTCAGTTCCAGCCAGCGCAGGTCGGCGTCGAGGTGGAACAGCGCATGGTCACAGATCAGCTGGTCGGCGAGGTCGCCGGTGCGCTTGCGCTCGGTCAGTCCGCGCATCAGCCGCAGATGCTCGGCGCGCTGGGAGTCCAGGAGTTCGGCGGCGTCGCGCCCGGTCAGCAGCGCCAGGACGACCTTGGTGTAGAGCGTCGACTGGAGGTAGGGCTCGGGCTTCTCCGGGCGGGCCAGCCACTGGGCGACATCGGTGATCCCGGCGTCCGTGATCGCGTACCGCTTGCGCTCCGGACCGGCGCCCGCCTCCACGCCGTCCACCTCGACCAGACCGTTCTTCAGCAGCCGGGACATGGTGGCGTAGACCTGCCCGTAGTGGAGCGGCCGGTCCTGGCCGAAGTGTGCGTCGAAGGCCCGCTTGAGGTCGTAGCCGTGGCGGGGACCGGACTCCAAAAGGCCCAGCAGCGTATGACCGATTGACATGCTGGCCAGCTTACGCGGCGGTGTGCCGCCCGTGTATACACGGGCGGTATACGGCCCTCGCCGGCCGCCTAACCGTCGCCCGGCTCCTTGGGCGGACGCCCCCGCCGGGGGATCGTCCCCGCTCCCCGGGGCAGCCGCCCCGCCTCCGACAGCGCCTTGCGCAGCAGGAATTCGATCTGCGCGTTGGCGCTGCGCAACTCGTCGCCGGCCCATCGCGTCAGCGCGTCATGAATCAGCGGGTCCAGCCGCAGCAGTACCTGCTTGCGCTGCTGCGGCCGTCGCGCGGGAGACGGCTCGCCCGCGACGCCGGGCTCCTCGGGGGTGCCGGTGCTCATGCCGCGACCTCGCTTCCCCCGGCCGCACCGGCCGGCGCGCGCCGTGGTGCGGCCGCCCCCCGGCCCGGCGCCGGGGGGAGGGGCACGCCGTGCTCGCTCACTGGTAGAGGGAGCCCGTGTTCAGGACCGGCTGGGCGGCCCGGTCGCCGCACAGCACCACCATCAGATTGCTGACCATGGCCGCCTTCCGCTCCTCGTCCAGTTCGACGATGCCCTGCCGGCTGATCCGGTCCAGCGCCTGCTCGACCATGCCGACCGCACCCTCGACGATCTGCTGCCGGGCCGCGACCACCGCGCCGGCCTGCTGCCGCTGGAGCATCGCGGAGGCGATCTCGGGGGCGTAGGCGAGGTGGCTGAAGCGGGACTCGATGATCCGTACGCCGGCGGCCTGGACCCGGACCGTCAGCTCCAGGGCGAGCTTCTCGGTGATCTCCTCGGCGTTGCCGCGCAGCGACAGGGCGTCCTCGTCGTGTGCGTCATAGGGGTACTCGATGGCGATGTGCCGCACGGCCGCCTCGGTCTGGGTGGCCACGAACTCCAGGAAGTCGTCGACCTCGAAGAGCGCCTGGGCGGTGTCCTCGACCTGCCAGACCACGATCGAGGCCAGCTCGATCGGGTTGCCGTAGGCGTCGTTGACCTTCAGGACCGCGGTCTCGTGGTTGCGCACCCGGGTGGAGATCTTCCGGGCGGTGGTCAGCGGGTTGACCCAGCGCAGCCCGTCGGTGCGGATGGTGCCGGCGTAGCGCCCGAAGAGCTGGATGACCCGGGCCTCGCCGGGCGCGACCATCTTCACGCCGGTCATGCAGAAGAGCGAGCCGAGCAGTATCAGGACACCGGCGATGACCGTCGGCGCGGCGGCCGCGTCGTGGCCGCCGGAGCCGAGCACCCCGCCGACGGAGATCGCGGCGATGCCCAGCGCGACGCCGACCACGGTCAGCAGCAGGGCGACGCCGCCCGGGATGCTGTGCGCCGGGACCTCGCGGACCTGCGGCCTGGGCATCTCGGGAGCGTCGACGGCGAGCTCGCCGTCGGGGCCGGTGGTGCGGCCGGCCGGTGTCTGATCGGACATGAGGATCCCCGTTTCTGCGGATGCGGTACGTGATGTCCGCCGCATCAAGCGATGTCACTGGTCTAGCAAAGTGCTAGCACTTTAGCCCCTGAGCTGCCCGGGTGTCCAGAGGCTGCAGGGAGCCCGACTGACGGCAAGTCCCCAGGTGAGAGACGTGCGACGCAGAACACCCACCCGACGGTTCCGTCTGTCCCAGTGCTGTTTGTCACGTCAGGAAAAGCCTTGATCGATGAGTATTTGTGAAGAGATGCGGTGTTAGCTTCAACAGCTGAATTAGCTGGGGGCGGAACGACTGGAGTTGCTGAAGCGATGGGCCGAGCGGAAGCGAGACGGGCGCGGCAGGGGAGCGCCCGCCGCGCCAAACGTACGGAGAAGAAGTCCGGCATACGCCGCCTCTTCACCTGGAAGAAGATCCTCGGAGCCTTTCTCGGGGTGTGCCTGCTGGGCATCCTCGGCTTCGTCGGGCTGTACCTGTACGTGGACGTGCCGTCCGACGGCAACGCGGACGCCAAGCTCCAGAGCAACGTCTACAAGTACTCCGACGGCAAGGTCATGGCGCGCGTGGGCCGTCTCAACCGTGAGAACGTCCCGCTCAACCGCATACCCAAGGACGTCCAGCGCAGCTTCGTCGCCGCCGAGAACAAGACCTTCTACCAGGACTCCGGCGTCGACCTGAAGGGCACCCTGCGCGGCATCTTCAACACGCTGCGGGGACAGGGCAAGCAGGGCGGCTCGACCATCACCCAGCAGTACGTCAAGAACTACTACCTGAGCCAGGAGCAGACGGTCAGCCGCAAGCTCCAGGAGATCGTCATCTCGCTCAAGGTGGACAACAAGCTGGGCAAGGACAAGATCCTCGCCGGCTACATCAACACCAGCTACTACGGGCGCGGCGCCTACGGCATCCAGGCCGCGGCCCAGGCGTACTACCGCAAGGACGTCGACAAGCTCACCGTCGCGGAGGGCGCCTACCTCGCCTCGCTGCTCCAGGCGCCGAACCAGTACGACTGGACGCTGGCGAGCGATGCCGGCAAGAAGCGGGTCAAGGAGCGCTGGGCGTACACCCTCGACAACATGGTCGAGATGCACTGGCTCGCGCCGCAGGACCGCGCCAAGCAGAAGTTCGAGATACCCAAGGACCCCAAGCCGCTGCCCGGACTCAGCGGCCAGGCCAGCTACCTCGTGACCGAGGCGAAGAAGGAGCTCTTCGCCCAGGGCGTCGACGAGAAGCAGTTCGAGGCCGGCGGCTGGACGGTCACCCTCGGCATCGACCGCAAGAAGCAGAAGGAACTGGAGCAGGCCGTCCAGCGCAAGCTCACCGACGACCTGAACCCCAAGTCCCGCAAGGTCGACGCGGACGCCCAGCTCGGCGCCACCTCGGTCGACCCCAAGACCGGCCACATCGTGGCGATGTACGGCGGCGCGGGCTACCCGAAGCACTACACGAACAACGCCACCCGCGCCGACTACCAGCCGGCGTCGACGTTCAAGCCGTTGATCCTCGCCTCCGCGATGGAGAACAACGCGGTGACCCAGAGCGGCGTGCCGATCACCCCCAACACCGTGTACGACGGCCACAACCGCCGTCCGGTCGTCGGTGGCGACATCCCCTTCGCGCCGCCCAACGAGGACGAGGCGCAGTACGGCAACATCTCCGTCCAGACGGCGACCAACAACTCCGTCAACGCCGTCTTCGCGCAGATGGGCCAGGACGCCGGCCTGGACAAGGTCAAGGAGACCGCGGTCAGCCTGGGCCTGGACGGCTCCCGGATAGACGTCAAGCCGGCCATGACACTGGGCACCATGGGCGCCAGCCCGCTCCAGATGGCCGGGGCCTACGCCACCCTCGACAACCACGGCAAGAAGGTCACCCCGACACTGGTCACCGAGGCCACCCACAGCGTCAACGGCGCGGAGACCAAGCTCCCGCTCAAGAAGCCGGTCGGCGACCAGGTGCTGTCGCGGAAGACCGCCGACACCCTCACCTCCGTGCTGACGGGCGTGGTCAACGACGGCACCGCCTCGCAGGCCGTGAAGAACACCGCCTACAGCGCGGCCGGCAAGACCGGCACCTCCGACGACAACAAGTCGGCCTGGTTCGTGGGCTACACGCCCAAGCTGGTCACGGCGGTCGGCATGTTCGGTGAGTCGCCCAAGGGCGGCGCACAGGTCACCCTCAAGGGCACCGGCGGCGGCGGCCGCGTCAACGGCGGCGGCTACCCGGCCCGGGTGTGGGCGGACTACACCGAGGCCGCGCTGAACGGCAGCTCCGGCCCGGCCTTCGACCTGGAGACGACCTTCGGTGCCGGGGTGGCTCCGACGCCGACCCCGACGCCGAGCGCCACCCCGTCGACCAGCCCCTCGCCGAGCGACAAGCCGAGCAAGTCGCCCTCGCCCACCCCGTCGAAGCCGAGCGGACCGGCGAGCCCCTCCCACAGCGGACGCCCCTCGGGCGGCCCGTCCACCCCGACCGGCGGCACCAGCTCGGGCCCCCCGAACGGCGGGACGCAGGGCGGTGACGCCGGCGGCGACACCGCGGGCACCGGCACCGCGGGCACGGGCGGGAACAAACCCAACAGCCTGACCGGCTTCAACTAGCCCGGCAGGCAAGCGGAACGAGGGGCGTCCGGACCACCGGGCGCCCCTCGCCCGTCTGTGGCGGGGCCGGCGGACGGTCAACCGTCGAGACGGACGGCGTTCCTGGCCCGCTCCAGGGACTCCTCGGTGGCCCCCCGGCCCGGATTCTCCGTGGCGAGCGCCTGGTTGAGGGCGACGAACGGGCGCAGCCGCTCCTCGTAGCGGCGCAGCGCGGTGCGGTGGTCACCCGCCGCCGCGCCCAGCTCGTCGGCCAGGACATAGGCACCCACCAGGGCCGGGCCGGTGCCCTGCCCGGACAGCGGCGACGGGCAGTATCCGGCGTCCCGACCAGCACCACCCTGCCGTCCGACCAGCGGTCCAGGTGTATCTGGGCCATCGCGTCGAAGAAGAAGCCGGACGCCTGCCACATCGCCTTCAGCAGCCGCGGGGTGTCACCGCCCAGCGCGGCCATCCGCTCGGCGAGCACCGCCTTGTGCCGTGCGGTGTCGCGGTGGTCGAGCGCGAGCGGCTCCGAGGTGAAGCCGAGGGTGACGCGCAACTCGGTGCGACGCGCACGCCGCCCCCCCCGGACACGGTGAGGCGCCCGGAGCCTCCACGCTCCGGGCGCCTGCCCCGCCCTGGCGGGCCGTGGCCGCTGCGGTGCTCAGCCGCCGTTGAACTTCTTGACGATCCGGTCGCCGAGGTTCTTGTCGATATTGCGCCAGTACTGGAACGCGCGCTCCAGGACCGGCTTGGTGACGTCCTCGGAGAGGTGACCGGCGACGTTGTTCACCAGCCGGTCGCGGGCCGCGTCGTCGAGGACCTGGCGGACCATCGTGCCGGGCTGGACGAAGTCGTCGTCGTCCCGCCGCGGCCGGGTGGCCTCGCGCACCATCTCGCCCGCCGTCGCCCAGCCCGCCGGGTCGCCGTACTGCCCGGTGTCCGCCGCCGGCCCGCCGTAGGAGTTGGGGGCGTACGGCCGCGCCACCCGGGCCGGCTCGTAGCGCATCGCGCCGTCCTTGGCGTACGAGTGGACGGGGACGTGCGGCCGGTTGGGCGGCAGCTGCAGATAGTTCGGACCGATGCGGTACCGGTGGGTGTCCGGGTAGGAGAACAGCCGGCCCAGCAGCATCTTGTCGGGGGACGGGCCGATGCCCGGCACCATGTTGGACGGCTCGAAGGCCGCCTGCTCGATGTGGATGAAGTAATCTTCCGGGTTTCTGTTGAGCGTCATCCGCCCGACCTCGATCAGCGGGTAGTCGCCGTGCGGCCACACCTTGGTCAGGTCGAACGGGTTGAAGCGGTAGTCCGGCGCGTCGTCGAACGGCATGACCTGGACGTAGAGCGTCCACGACGGGGCGTCGCCGGTGTCGATGGCGCGGTAGAGATCGCGGCGGTGGTAGTCGGCGTCCTCGCCGGCGATCCGGTCCGCGTCCTCCTGGGTGAGGAAGTCGATGCCCTGGTCCGTCTTGAAGTGGTACTTGATCCAGAACTTCTCGCCGCCGGCATTGATCCACATATAGGTGTGGGAGCCGTAGCCGTTCATGTGGCGGTAGGTCTTCGGGATGCCGCGGTCGCCCATCAGCCAGGTGACCTGGTGGGCCGACTCCGGCGACAGCGTCCAGAAGTCCCACTGCATGTCGTGGTCGCGCAGTCCGCTGCCCGGCTGGCGCTTCTGGGAGCGGATGAAGTCCTGGAACTTGATCGTGTCACGGACGAAGAAGACCGGGGTGTTGTTGCCGACCAGGTCGTAGTTGCCGTACTCGGTGTAGAACTTCAGCGCGAAGCCGCGGGGGTCGCGCCAGGTGTCGGGGGAGCCCTGTTCGCCGGCGACGGTCGAGAAGCGGGCCAGCATCTCGGTCGTCTTGCCGGGCTGGAAGAGATCCGCCTTGGTGAACTGGCTGACGTCGTTGGTGACCTCGAAGGTGCCGTACGCGCCGCTGCCCTTGGCGTGCACCACCCGCTCGGGGACCCGTTCACGGTTGAACTGGGCCATCTTCTCGATCAGGTAGTGGTCCTGGAGCAGGATCGGGCCGTCCGGACCCACGGTCAGCGAATGCTCGTCGCTCTCGACCGGAATGCCGGCGTTGTTCGTGGTGTGCGGGACGTGGTGCGCGGAGCTGGTCATGGAGGAGCGCCTCCTGGGTCGACGACTGGGAGTAGAGGGTCGGTCAGTCCCGAATTGGGTCAGTCAGTCCCTTAACGCCCACCCAAGCAGTCAACTCCCCGGACGGCATGTCGGCAAGAGTTGGACCCCGTCCGGTCTCAGACGGGGTCCAAAATGTGGGACACGGGCCGGGCGCCCGCGGGGGCGTCAGCGCTGCTGCGCCCCCGGCGGCATGCTCAGCTCGAACCAGACGACCTTTCCCATGCTCAGACGGGTCGCACCCCAGCGCCGCGCCATCCGGTTGACGAGGTAGAGGCCCCGCCCGCCCTCGTCCGACGGCCGGGCCTGGCGCAGCCGCGGCAGCTGCGGGACGTCGTCCCCGACCTCACAGCGCAGTACGTCCGTTCGCAGCAACCGCAGCGTGATCGGCCGCTCCGCATACCGCACCGCGTTGGTCACCACCTCGCTGACCAGCAGCTCCAGCTGGTCGGTCAGCTCGTCCAGGCCCCAGCGCGCCAGCGCCCGGCGGGCCAGCCGGCGGGCCTGCCCGGCCGTCTGCGCCTTCGGATCCAGATACCAGTACGCGACATCGCTCGGCGCGATCCCGTCGAAGCGGGCCGCCAGCAGCGCGATGTCGTCGTCGCGGTCGCCGGGGCCGAGCATGTCGAGCACCTCGTCGCACATCGGCTCCAGCGGCGGCGGATGGGGACCCGTCAGCCGGGCCGTCTCCGCCAGCCGCTCCCGCAGCTGCTCGATGCCGGTCCACACGTCCCGGATCCGCGACTCGACCAGACCGTCCGTGTAGAGGACCAGCGTGGCGCCCGCCGGGGCGTCCAGCTCCACCGCCTCGAAGTCCACCCCGCCGACGCCGATCGGCGCGCCCGACGGCACCCGCAGCACCTCGGCGCGCCCGCCGCGGTGCAGCATCACCGGCGGCGGATGGCCGGCGTTGGCGATGGTGATCCGGTGCGCGACCGGGTCGTAGACCACGTACATGCACGTCGCCATGCGGTCCGTGCCCAGCCGCTGGGCCTGCTCGTCGAGGTGGTGCAGCACCTCCTGCGGCGGCAGGTCCAGCCCCGCCAGGGTCTGCGCGGTGGTGCGCAGCTGACCCATGATCGCGGCCGAGGTCATCGAGTGCCCCATGACATCGCCGACGACCAGCGCCACCCGGCTGCCCGGCAGCGGGATCGCGTCGTACCAGTCGCCGCCGACCCGGGCGGTCTCGGCGGCCGGCAGATAGCGGCTGGCCAGCCGGACCCCGGTCGGCTGCGGCAGCGAGTCCGGCAGCATCGTGCGCTGCAGGGCGTCGGCGATGTACGCCTCGCGGCCGTAGAGCACCGCCTTGTCCACACCCAGCGCGGTGTGCGTCGCCAGCTGCGCCGCCACCAGCAGATCGTCCGGCTCGAACGCGGGCCGGTCCGGGCGGCGCAGGAACACCGCCGCACCGATCACCCGCCGGCGGCCGCGCAGCGGCGCCAGGATCACCCGGTGGCCGCCGGGCAGCCGCGGGTCCGGCCCCAGCAGCTCCGGCAGCGCCGTCCGCGCCGCCTGGGCCTCGCCGAACAGCGGCCGTACGCCCCGCAGCACCTCGGCCAGCGGGCCGCCGGGCTGCACCTCGGCCAGCTCCGCCGCGCTGCCGCCCATCGCCGGTCCCAGATCGGGCTGGGCCGGCAGCATCGGCAGCCGCCCGCCGTTGGTGTCCGGCTCCTCCGGAATCCGGTCGGTCCGGCGCAGCCGCAGCACCACCGGGCCGGTCGGGCGCTCGTCGCCCACCGGCAGCGGATCCCGCAGATAGACGAGGATCGCGTCGGCGAACGTCGGGACCGTCGCCCGGCACAGGCCGAGCACGATCTCGTCGAGGTCTATGCCGCGGGCGATCCGCCGGGTCGCGGCGCCGATGAACCGCAGCCGGTCACCGCCCGCCTGCCGGGCCGCCGCGACCTCACCGCTCTCGCCCGGATGCGCCGAGCGGGCCGGCGGCGGTCCCGCCGGTCCGGGGGCCGCGGTCCCGGACTCGGCTGCCGCCCGCGACACCTCGGCGTGCGGCGGCGACTGCTCCGGCACCGTCCCGCCCGGCTCGCCGTCGCGCGGCCACGGCCGCCCGCCGCCGTCCGGACCGCCGCCCTCACGAGGCCGCCCGATGCCCTCGCCGCCGTGCCGTGGATGCGGCTCGTGCTGCGGCTCCTCAGCCGGCCCGGGCGTCTCGGCGCGGCCCATCGCGCCCCGCGCCACCCGCTGCCCGGCCCGGGTCGCCTCCCGGCCCCCGTCCGCCGCGCCGCCCGGCCGTCCGCTCGCCGACATCGGCACCTCCCCGTACGCGTCGCCATACGCCTCCCCGTACGGGATCGAGGCGTCCGGTGCGACGGCCCGGCCGCCGCGATGACCGGTGGTGTGCTCGCCGGCACGCCCACCGGTGTGGCCGGCGGCGCCGTCCGCGTCCGCCGAAGGGTCCCGCCGTGCCGCGCCGTGGTCCGCGGCCGGTTCGTCGTCGAAGCGGCCGCCCGGCGTGCCCGCCGAGGCCGTGACGGCGGCACCGGCGAGGCCTATGTCGTCACCGCCGCGCACCGCGAACCCGCCGCCGGGCACCGGGGCGAACCCCGGCGCGGCCGGCTGCTGCAGGGCGCTGCGCGGGTCGGGCACGGCGCCGAGTGGCGCCGTGCCGGCCGGCCCGCGGGCAGGGGACAGCGAAGGCGCGGCGGCCGGGGCCGGCTGCCGCGGTTCGTGGGAGGTGGGGTGCTCCGTCACGCGTGGGATTCCATCCGTCCGGGGCTGTGCGCCAAACGCGCCGCGTTACGGGCGTGCCGCTTGTGCGGCCGCGCCCGGCGCGCTGCGTCTCAGGCGCGTCGCAGGTGCAGAAAGAGCTGGATCTCGGGTGGTACGTCCGTACTCGCCGGGGCGTATGCGTAGGCGTCTTCCCCGACGACGTCGAAACCCGCGTCGTGCACGACCCGGCGCAGGTCGTCCCGCAGGTAACCCGATACCCGGATCGAGTTGCCCAGGAACGGAATCGTGAAGTCGTCCACATCCGCCTCGACCATAGACAGGGCCAGCAGCCCCTCGGGGCGTAGCAGATCATGCAGCAGGCCCAGTGCGTAAGGGATTTCGGCACGGGGCAGCATCAGAAGCGAGAAATAGGCCGCGACACCGTCGAAGGAGCCGGGGCCGCCGAGCCGGCCGCCGCGCAGGTCGGCGATGTCCAGCCGGTGGAATTCGGCGCCCGGGACGTGCTCCCGGGCCAGTGTGACCATCGAGGGGGAGAGATCGATACCCACGACGCGGTGGCCGGCCGCCATGAGCTGACGGGCGGTCGGCAGGCCCGTGCCGCATCCCAGATCCAGGATGCGTGAGCCGGCTGGCAGCGCCTCGGACAGCCAGGCGCCGGAGGCGAGCTGGCCCTCCTTGTGCGGGAAGGCGTCGTCGTATCTGTCGCCGATCGCGTCGAACGCCTCGGCCTGGCCGGCCCGGTCCAGTGCTAACCGGTTCAGGCCCTCGTATCCGTCGTAGCTCGTCGCGCTCACGTCCTCGCCCCTCCTGCGACCGCGGTCAAGTTCGTTTTCCAGTTCTGGAGTTGCGCCTGTGCAGTCTTGCGGAGGACGATCCTACGTTTGAAGGCCGGGGGCGCAGCAAGGGGGCTCGGCCCCGCTCCGCGCCCCGCGTGGAACAGCTTTGCCCATAGGCGCACCTTTCCATGGTTCGCCCCCTTCACTCCCGTCGTTTCACTTCACTCCCTTACGACCGCAAACGATCCGGCGCGCGGTCCCACTCCTCGGGGAGCGGCGGAATCCGCCAGGACGGATCGGGCCGCCAGTCCTCCCAGCCGTCGGCGTACGGCCCGCGCCAGGCCGTGATCTGCGCGATCGCGGCCCGGCCGGCCGATCTGACCTCGGCGGCCTGAGCGTCCGTCATCAGCCCGTCCCGCTGCGCCTGGGTGAACTCGTCCTCGTCCCGCCACTCCCAGTGCCGGTCGGGATAGACACAGATGTCGAGGAAGTGGTCCTCGGAGTCAATGCCGCCCGACCAACGGTGGCGCGGCTCCTCCAGATTGACGTACCAGTTCTTGAACTGCCAGCCGCGCTCCCAGAACAGCCACACCGACCAGGGGTCGCCGGGCCGGGCCAGCTTCAGCACGCCGGTACCGAACCACTGGTCGCGGGTGGTGCGGCGGGGTTTGGTGTAGCGGGTGGACAGCGGCTCGCGGTGCACCGGGGTGCCGTCGGCGAGCACCGGCTTGATGCACGCGGTACCGGGCGCCATCCACACCGCCAGCAGCTCCTCGGTGTCCTGCACGACGGTCATCGGACGGCAGATGTGGAACCGGCCGGCGTCGGCGTTGTCGCGATAACGCCACAGGACGTGGTCCCCCGGCGCCCAGCGCCGCGCGTGCGCCGTATCGTCCGCCGCCCGCCGCGCCCGGGGCGTCCCGCATCCGCCCTCCGTCGTGTCCACCGTGTCCGCTGTCATGCGCAGATCTTAGAGGCGCCGTATGACGCGCGCCGTGACCTGAGCCGCACCTTGCGTGACGGACGGGTAACGTGTGCCGTTACGTCTGTGCCGGCCGGGTCATCCGCAGGACGTCCAGCGCCTCGTCCAGCTGTTCCTCGCTCAGCAGTCCCCGCTCGACGTAGCCGCCCTCCAGGACCACCTGACGGATGGTCTTCCGCTCGGCCAGGGACGCCTTGGCGACCTTGGCGGCCTCCTCGTAGCCCAGGTACCGGTTCAGCGGGGTGACGACCGAGGGCGACGACTCGGCGTATTCACGGGCCCGTTCGGTGTGCGCGGTGATGCCGTCGACGGTCCGGTCCGCGAGCAGCCGCGAGACATTGGCCAGCAGCCGCACCGACTCCAGCACATTCTTCGCGATCACCGGCAGCATCACATTCAGCTCGAAGTTGCCGGCCGCCCCGGCCGCCGCCACCGTCGCGTCATTGCCGGTGACCTGCGCCGCGACCATCAACACCGCCTCGGGGACGACCGGGTTGACCTTTCCCGGCATGATCGACGAGCCCGGCTGGAGATCCGGCAGCGCGATCTCCGCGAGCCCGGTCCGCGGGCCGGACGCCATCCACCGCAGATCGTTGGCGATCTTCGTCAGCCCGACCCCGATCGTCCGCAGCTGCCCGCTGGTCTCCACGATCCCGTCGCGCGCCCCCTGCGCCTCGAAGTGGTCGCGCGCCTCGGTCAGCGGCAGCCCCGTCACCCGCGCCACCTCGGCGATCACCGCCGCCGGGAAGCCGGGCGGGGTGTTGATGCCGGTGCCCACCGCCGTGCCGCCCAGCGGCAGTTCGGCCAGCCGCGGCAGCGAGGCCCGCAGCCGCTCGACGCCGTACCGCACCTGGGCCGCGTAGCCGCCGAACTCCTGGCCCAGCGTCACCGGCGTGGCGTCCATCAGATGCGTCCGCCCCGACTTCACGACCTCGGCGAACTCCTCCGCCTTGCGCTCCAGCGCCTCCGCGAGATGCTCCAGCGCCGGAATCAGGTCGTTCAGCACCGCCGAGGTCGCCGCGATGTGGATCGAGGACGGGAAGACATCGTTGGACGACTGGCTGGCGTTGACGTGGTCGTTCGGGTGCACCTCGCGGCCCAGCCGCTCGCTCGCCAGCGTCGCGATGACCTCGTTGGTGTTCATGTTCGACGAGGTCCCGGACCCGGTCTGGAACACATCGACGGGGAAGTGGTCGTCCCACTGCCCCGTGGCGACGGCCGCGGCCGCCTCCTGGACGGCCTGGGCGATGTCCTTGTCCAGGACGCCCAGCTCGCCGTTGACCAGGGCGGCGGCACCCTTGATCCGGGCCAGCGCCTCGATGTG
The DNA here is from genome assembly GCF_036227565.1 of Streptomyces sp. NBC_01454. Lineage (NCBI taxonomy): Bacteria > Bacillati > Actinomycetota > Actinomycetes > Kitasatosporales > Streptomycetaceae > Streptomyces > Streptomyces sp. NBC_01454. The sequence goes on along the minus strand of NZ_CP109460.1, from coordinate 2,914,030 downwards.
CGCCCGCTCCAGCCGCTGCCCGGAGACCGGGAAGTTCTCCACCGCCCGCTGAGTCTGCGCCCGCCACTTGGCGTGCGCGGGCACCCGCACCTCGCCCATGGAGTCGTGCTCGGTCCGGAAGTCGTCGGAGTCGCCGAATGCGCTGTTGTCACTCATACCTATGTCAGTGCCCGGGAACGGCGATCTGTTCCCGGGCACCCCCGGATGTCACCTGGCTGCGGGGTGGCCGCCTTTCAGCCCGGATATGAAGGCGGTCCAGGCCCGGTCGGGGATGAGCAGGGCGGGGCCGTGGGGGTTCTTGCTGTCACGGACGGGGACGAGGCCGGGGATGTGGTCGGCTACCTCGACGCATACGCCTCCGTCGTTGTTGCTGTAGCTGCTCTTGCGCCAGACGGCAGTACTCAGGTCAGGGGCGGCTCGCATGGCGTCCAGTCCTCCATTGCCACTCGGATCATCGCCTCGGAGTCGCGGGGCGAGAGGGCCATGGCCCTGAGCAGATCGTAGTTCTGCCGGCGGGTTGCCACGTCGCTCTGATTTTCGATGATGGTGCCGGAGTGGCTGCCTTCTTCATAAGCCGTCAGGGCCTGGTGGGGCAGCGTGTAGAGCATGAGCGAGCCGCCGGCCTCGGCGTGCCCGCCGGCTGCGAACGGCAGTACCTGGATGGTGACATGCGGCTTCATCCCCGTCTTGATCAGGCATGCCAGCTGTTGGCGCATCACCTTTCCTTCGCCGACGGGGCGGCGTAACACCGCTTCGTCGAGAATGAACCAGCAGCGTGGCGGTTTGGGCCTCTCCAGCAAAGCCTGCCGATCCATTCGGGCCTGCACCAGGTCTTCCACCTCGGTGTCCGAGGCGTAGGGGTTTCCGAAGCGCAATGACTCCTCGGCAAGCTCCCGGGTCTGGAGAAGACCAGGGATGGTGGCGCACGCGTACTCCTCAATGACCGCGGCCCTGCTCTCGATCTCGCTGATGACACGGCGGTATTTGCCCGGGAAGGGCTCCTTCTTCGCGAGGGTATGCAATCGGGCGAAGAGTTCGCCGGTGCCGAAGCACACGTCCAGCTTCGCTGGCAGGTCGTCGTACGGCAGTGACTCGGCCGCCTCGATGCGGGCGAGTTGGGACTTGCTGTAGTTCACCACCTCTGAAAGACGTCTCAGTGACATCCCTGCCCTCTGTCGGTGGCGGCGCAGCTCTGCGCCGAAGAGGTCACGTACGGAGCGATCCGGGGTGAGTTCTCGCGCCTCGAAGGTCATTGGCCTGTCCCTCCCTGTCCCGAACGTGATCCGGGACAGCAACCCTCTGTTGATCGTAGCCAGCTCAGAGCAACCATGAGGGCACAGAAGGTAATTACCCCGGCGACCGCCACAACGGCCCCGGGGCATGGCCAACGCTTAATCCACAAGGAGCGTCAACATGGTGGAGCTTATTGCCCGTTGCCTCGCCCGGGTGCGGGCTTTACTCATTCCGCAGGCGTCGGGGCGGCACCGGGCCGTCGCCTCCTCGGCACGCCACTGCCCGGTGACGGTCCGCACGGTCCTCGTACGGCCATGGAACCCGCCACCGCTGCCAGGGCGGGCGCACCGCCGCAGGCCCCCCGAACCAAGGGTGGACGGCGACCGCTCGCCCCTGGTCCGCCCGTACTACGCCGCGTACGAGCGCCGCCCGCAGCCCGCCGAGGTGGTCTGGTGAGTGCCGCATCCACGCCGCCGGGCCAGCCGCCCCGGAAATCGCTGATGACGATGCGGGTCTACCGGACCACCCGGGACGGAGCCGTGACGGAGGAGCGGGTGCCGCTGTACGTCCTGGCGGGGGACAGGTGGGACATCTTCGGGCTCTCGCAGGCTTGGCCGCCCTGCGCATGTCCGCGCCACCGTGACTGCCGCTGAAGGGTCAGGGCTCGATGACTCCCGCGTGGGCGGACGAGGGCAGCAGGGTGCCCGTGCCGGCGAACTTGGCGTCGTAGCCGCCGTTGAGGAGGATCAGCGTCAGGGTGAGGGTCTCGTTCAGCCGGGCGGTTCCCTGGGCGTCGGTGGTGGCGGTGCCCAGGACGTGGCTGCCGGTGCTGAAGGTGATGGTCTGGCCGGGGACGGGGAGGCCGTTGACCAGGCTCGCGCTCTATCCCGCGGGACGTCTCGCCGGGAGGCAGCAACAGAGCCCCCGGCGAAACGCCAGGGGCTCTGCAGGGTCCTGCGGGCAGGTCAGCTTCCCGGGCGGACCGGGATGCTGGTGAACGTGGGAGCCGGGGCCGGGTCCTGGAAGAAGTCGTTGCCCTTGTCGTCGACGACGATGAAGGCCGGGAAGTTCTCGACCTCGATCTTCCAGACCGCTTCCATGCCCAGCTCCTCGTACTCCAGGACCTCGACCTTCTTGATGCAGTCCTGGGCGAGCCGGGCGGCCGGGCCGCCGATGGAGCCGAGGTAGAAGCCGCCGTGCGCGTGGCAGGCGTCGGTGACCTGCTGGGAGCGGTTGCCCTTGGCCAGCATCACCTTGGAGCCGCCGGCCGCCTGGAACTGCTCGACGTAGGCGTCCATCCGGCCGGCCGTGGTCGGGCCGAAGGAGCCGGAGGCGTAGCCCTCGGGGGTCTTCGCCGGGCCCGCGTAGTAGACGGGGTGGTTCTTGAGGTACTCCGGCATCCCCTCGCCGGCGTCCAGGCGTTCCTTGATCTTCGCGTGGGCGATGTCGCGGGCGACGACCAGGGTGCCGGTGAGGGACAGACGGGTCTTGACGGGGTGCCTGGTCAGCTCGGCGAGGACCTCGTCCATCGGGCGGTTGAGGTCGATCGCGACCGCGTCGAGGTCGGGACCCGCGCCCTCGGTCAGCTCCTCGTGCGTCGTCTCCGGCAGGAAGCGCGCCGGGTCGGTCTCCAGCTGCTCCAGGAAGACGCCCTCGGCGGTGATCTTCGCGACGGCCTGGCGGTCGGCGGAGCAGGACACCGCGATGGCGACCGGGCAGGACGCGCCGTGGCGGGGGAGGCGGACCACGCGGACGTCGTGGCAGAAGTACTTGCCGCCGAACTGGGCGCCGATGCCGATCTTCTGCGTCAGCTCGAAGACCTTGCTCTCCAGCTCCTTGTCGCGGAAGCCGTGGCCGGTGGGCGAGCCCTCGGCGGGCAGCTCGTCGAGGTAGTGCGCGGAGGCGTACTTGGCGGTCTTCATCGCGTACTCGGCCGAGGTGCCGCCGACGACGATCGCGAGGTGGTACGGCGGGCAGGCCGCGGTGCCCAGCGAACGGATCTTCTGCTCCAGGAACTTCATCATGGAGGCCTCGTTGAGGACCGCCTTGGTCTCCTGGAAGAGGAAGGACTTGTTGGCGCTGCCGCCGCCCTTGGCCATGAAGAGGAACTTGTAGGCGCCGCCGTCGGTCGCGTACAGCTCGATCTGCGCCGGGAGGTTGGAGCCGGTGTTCTTCTCGTCCCACATCGTCAGCGGGGCCATCTGCGAGTACCGCAGGTTCAGCTGGGTGTAGGCGTCGTAGATGCCGCGGGAGAGGGCCTCCTCGTCGCCGCCGTGGGTCAGGACCTGCTGGCCGCGCTTGCCCATCACGATGGCGGTGCCGGTGTCCTGGCACATGGGCAGCACGCCCGCGGCGGCGATGTTGGCGTTCTTCAGCAGGTCGAGCGCGACGAAGCGGTCGTTGGCGCTGGCCTCGGGGTCGTCCAGGATCGTGCGGAGCTGGGCGAGGTGGGCCGGGCGCAGATAGTGCGAAATGTCGTGCATCGCCTCGGCGGCCAGCTTGCGCAGCGCCTCCGGCTCGACCTTGAGGAACGTCCGGCCGTCGGCCTCGAAGGTGCTCACGCCCTCCGCGGTGACGAGGCGGTACGGGGTGGTGTCCTCACCTACGGGGAGAAGGTCGGTGTAGGCGAATTCCGGCATTGAAGGTCATTCCTTACTCGGAGAGGTCCGGCTGGCATCTACGGCAGCGCTTGAACAGCGTAGAACCCTGGCGGCCCGGCACGGCTGTGAGGTAAGGCTCAGTAGGTGTGCGCGGCTCCGGCCGGCCACCGGAACGGGTCCCGCGGCCCGCCGCGGCCCTCCCCGCGGCTGACCGTGGCCTGATTCGTCATTGATCATGCGACATACCCTGGTCGCGATCTATCGCGTTTCGGTACGCTGGGGCGGTGAACGCAGACCACGGGGGACAACCGGGCCCACAGACCCCGCCCGGACCGCTACAGAAGCAGGACCGGCGGCCGGACGGGCAGCCGGTGAAACTGACCAAGCTGACCAAGCAGGCACCCGCCGCGGTGGCCGAGGGCGACCTCCGGGCGTCCGACGCGGACCGCGACCGGGTCGCCGAGATCCTCCGCGAGGCGCTCGCGGAGGGCCGGCTGGACCCGGAGGAGCACGCCGAGCGGATCGACACGGTCTACCGCGCCAAGACCATGGGCGAACTGGAGCCCGTCCTGCGGGATCTGCCCGCGGCGGGCGGCAGCCGTCCGCAGCCGGACTCCGGCGGTTATGCCCACGGACCCGGCGCCCCGGTGCCGGACCAGACTCTCGTCGCGATCTTCAGCGCCTCGGTCCGCAAGGGCCGCTGGCAGGCTCCCGCGCGGATCAACGCCTTCGCGTTGTTCGGCTCCGTCGAGATCGATCTGACCGAGGCGGTCTTCCCGCAGCAGCAGGTCCGGATCAACGCCACATCGATCTTCGGCAGCGTGGACATCCGGGTGCCGGAGAACATCACGCTGCGCAGCAACGGCTCCGGCGTGCTGGGCAGTTTCGAGGTCCAGACCAACGACGCGGAGGACCCCGACGCCCCGCAGGTCCTGGTCAACGGCCTTGCCGTGCTGGGCAGTGTGGACGCCCGGCCCAAGCGGGGCGCCTGGATCCGCGATCTGCGCGACCGGCTGCGCGAGGGCCGCCGCGAACTGCGGCAGCAGCTGCGCGAGGAGCACCGCGAGCGCCACGAGCACCTGTACAAGGAGCGGCAGGACATGCACGAGCAGCTGCGCTCCGCACGCCGCGAACACCGGGACCGCTTCCGCGGGTGACCGGTGCGTGCCCCGGGGCGGAGCCGGTTTCCCCGGGCCATGGGCCAACTGCCCGCGCGGGAAAGGCCGTCAGCGGCGGTTTTCTTGTAGTCGCACGATCGCCACGGTGTGCATAAGCGTGCGCACAGCGGGTAGGGCTGGTGCATCGTCTCTCGTGCGGCTGCGGGGTGCGAAAAGGCCGTGCGCAGCGAGACGGGCAAGGGTGATCTCTCGCCGAAGCCGTCGTCAGGAGTAGACCGTGCTGCTACCGCATCAGACTCTGCAGGATGCCGCTGTCGTTCCGCCCCCGCAAGTGCCTGATCGTGACGAGGCCGGCCCCTGGCATGCGGAGGCGGTGTGCCGGCGGGACGAGGCCGGGTTGTTCTTCGCTCCGTCGAAGGAGCCGACCGCCGCGCGGCTGGCCAGGGAGGAGGCCGCCAAGCGGGTGTGCGCCCGCTGTCCGGTGATGGTCGAGTGCCGGGAGCACGCACTGCTCCAGCCCGAGCCGTACGGCGTCTGGGGCGGACTGACCGCGGCCGAGCGCCGGGTCGTGCTCACCCGGCGCCGGCGCCGGGAGGCCGAACTCCCGCGTGCGGCTCCTATGCCCGCGGCAGGCTGACCACCGCGACATCGGCTTCGGCTCGTCGGACGCCATCGGGCGTCCGGACTACCTCGCCCCCGCCGGAGACTCTCCGGCGGGGGCGAGGTGTGCGCACCGGCGGGGGCCCGCCGGGTCGCCGCTAGCTGGGGCGCTCGAAGTCCACCGAGCTGTAGGCACGCAGCTTGGACAGCCGGTGCTGGGAGTCGATCTGGCGGATGGTGCCGGACTTCGACCGCATCACCAGGGACTGGGTGTAGGCGTTCTCGGCGCGGTAGCGCACCCCGCGCAGCAGTTCGCCGTCGGTGATGCCGGTGGCGACGAAGAAGACGTTGTCGCCGCGGACCAGGTCGTTGATCTCCAGCACCTTGTCCAGGTCGTGCCCGGCGTCCAGCGCGCGCTGCCGCTCCTCGTCGTCCTTGGGCCACAGCTTGCCCTGGAAGGCGCCGCCCAGGCACTTCAGCGCGCAGGCCGCGATGATGCCCTCGGGCGTACCGCCGATGCCCAGCAGCAGGTCGACGCCGGTGCCCTCACGGGCTGCCATGATCGCGCCGGCGACATCGCCGTCGGCGATGAACTTGATCCGGGCCCCGGCCTCCCGGACCTCCTTGACCAGGCCCTCGTGGCGGGGCCGGTCCAGGATGACCACGGTGACGTCCTCGACCGAGGACTTCTTCGCCTTCGCGATCCGCTTGATGTTCACCGCCACCGGCGCCGTGATGTCGACGAAGTCCGCCGCCTCCGGGCCCGTGGCGATCTTGTCCATGTAGAAGACCGCGGACGGGTCGAACATCGAGCCGCGCTCGGCCACCGCCATCACGGACACGGCGTTCGCCATGCCCTTGGCGGTCAGCGTCGTCCCGTCCACCGGGTCCACGGCCACGTCGCACTCCGCGCCGGTCCCGTCGCCCACGCGCTCGCCGTTGTAGAGCATCGGGGCGTTGTCCTTCTCGCCCTCGCCGATGACCACGACGCCGTTCATCGAGACCGTGTGGATCAGGGCGCGCATGGCCTTCACCGCCGCGCCGTCCGCGCCGTTCTTGTCACCTCGTCCCACCCAGCGGCCCGATGCCATGGCACCGGCCTCGGTGACCCGGACGAGTTCCAGGGCGAGGTTGCGGTCCGGGGCCTCGGGGCTGACCTCGAGTGGGGACGGGAGATGATGCTCGGTCATCGAGCGACCTTTCTGTACGGCGACGGCCGTGAAGGAGGTGGGCGGCGGTGCGGGGGTTTCCCCCAGAGGCTCACAGTATCTTCCGGCCGCCAAAATGAGCAGAGGGCCCTACGCATGAGCGGCCGCCCGGGTGCCGGGAACCAGGGCGATTGCGCAGGTGGCGGGCTTTGCCGGGGGGTGTGTCGGAGCCGCCCCGGGGATGGGGGACCATAGGGGCGTGGCAGGTATGCGAGGCAGGCAGACGGTGCGGGACATGGTCCTGTCACTGGCGGTGATCGGCATTCTCGTCGGGGTGATCTACGTCTTCATCCCGCACGACGAGAGCGCCGACGCGGAGCGCACCGCGGTCAAGGCGGTCGACTACCGCGTGGAGCTGATCACGGCCCGGCGGGCGGCACCGTACCCGGTCGCCGCACCCCAGGGGCTGCCCAAGACCTGGCGCGCCACCTCCGTGTCCTACCGCGCGAGCGAGGACGGCAAGGGCGGCGCCTGGCATCTGGGCATGCTCGACCCGGAGCAGCAGTACGCGTCCGTCGAGCAGAGCGACGCGGCGCCGCGCAAGTTCATCAAGGACGTCACGCTCGGCGCGACCAAGGCCGAGGGCAAGCAGGCCGTCGGCAGCAAGAAGTGGGACCGCTACCAGGGCGACAAGTACCGGGCGCTGGTCCGCGAGGAGCCCGGGGTGACCACGGTCGTCACGGGCACCGCGCCGTACGGGCGGCTCGCCGACCTGGCCGCCGCGCTGGTGGCGAAGAAGGGCTGAGCCCCGGCCCGCGCGGCTGTGGCCCGCGAATGACGTGAACGCATGGCCTGACCGGCGGGAAATCGCCGGTGGCCGGGCGAACGAGGAGGCCGCCGCACCCGGAAGGGGTGCGGCGGCCTCCTCGTCACGAGGGATCCCGGTGGGGCCCCGGCGGTGCTCAGACGGCGGTGACGGCCTCGTCGAAGGTGAGCCGCGGCGAGCGCGGGAAGAAGGCCTCGGCGCCCGGCTTGCCGATGTTGATCACGAGGAACGACTTCTGCTTGCCGTCGCCGAAGAACTCCTTGTCGATGCCCGTGAAGTCGAAGCCGGTCATCGGGCCGGCGGCCAGACCGGCGGCGCGGACGCCGATGATGAAGTAGCCGGCCTGGAGGGTGGCGTTCTGGGTGCCGGCGGCCTCGCGGGACGTGGCCTCGGAGAAGAACGCGTCCTTGATGCCCGGGGCGTGCGGGAAGAGGTGCGGCAGCTTCTCGTGGAACTCCAGGTCCACGGAGAGGATCGCGGTCAGCGGCGCGCTGAGGGTCTTCGGGCCGTTGGCGCCCATGGCGTGCGTGACCAGGCGCTGACGGGCCTCCTGGGAACGGACCAGGGTGATCCGCAGCGGCGACTGGTTGAAGGCGGTCGGGCCGAACTTCACCAGGTCGTAGACGGCCTGGACCTGCTCGTCCGTCACCGGCTCGTCCGTGAACGTGTTGGCGGTCTGGGCCTCGCGGAAGAGGAGGTCCTGCGCGGCGGCGTCAAGGGCGAGAGACATAAGGGCACCTCGGTGGTCAGCGTGGTCAACGGTCAGTGGCGCAACGGACCCTACGGTCGCTGCACCCACTGCGGGGTTTCTATCGCATTTACTGTAATCCGGATAGATTAAGATTCAACTAAATCCCGGCCATTGTGAGGTGGTTCACAGGGGGTGCCGGCTGCTTGCCGGTGAGGGGGCCGGGGGAGGGCCGGCTTCGCGCCGCGGTCAGGCGCGCCCCGCCTCCGCCTCGTCCGGGGACTCCGCCAGCGCCGCGTCCAGCCGCGCCCGGGCGCCGTCCAGCCAGCGGCGGCAGACCTTTGCCAGCGCCTCGCCGCGCTCCCACAGCGCGAGCGACTCCTCCAGCGTCGTGCCGCCCGCTTCCAGGCTGCGGACGACCTCGATCAGTTCGTCCCGCGCCTGCTCGTAGCCGAGCGTGGAGTCCACCGCTTCCACCGCGGTCGTCGCGCCGGGCCCCGCCCCGGCCGCCGCGCCCTGCTCCGCGTCCGCCGCGCCGTCCGTCTTCGCCTTCGCCATGTGTCCCACCCTAAGAGTCCGTCGTCGTCCTATGCGGGGGGTGCGTCGGCGCCCGGGGTGCCGGTCACCCGCACCCGGAACGCGCCCTCGGCCACCCGGGCCCGCAGTTCCTCGTCCGCGCCCACGTCGCCGGGGCTGCGCACCGCCGACCCGTCCGGCTTCTGGAGGACCGCGTAGCCGCGCTCCAGTGTCGCCTTCGGGGAGAGCGCGACCACCCGGGCCAGGGTGTGCGTCAGCTCGGAGTCGGCGCGGTCCAGCAGATGCCCCAGGGTTCGCCGGCCGCGCTCCAGCAGCGCCGTGACCTGCTCCTCGCGGTCCTCGACCATGCGCTGCGGCCGCTGTATGCACGGCCGCTGCAGCGCGGCGTGCAGCCCGCGCTCCTCGCGCTGGACGAAGCCGTCGATCGCGCGCCACGCCCGCTCCCGCAGCTGCCCGATCCGGGCCAGCTCCTCGCCCACGTCGGGCACGACCTTCTTCGCCGCGTCGGTCGGTGTCGAGGCGCGCAGATCGGCGACCAGATCGAGCAGCGGGGTGTCCGGCTCATGGCCGATCGCCGAGACGACGGGGGTCACGGCCGCGCCCACCGCCCGGATGAGCTGCTCGTCGGAGAACGGCAGCAGATCCTCCACGCTGCCGCCGCCGCGCGCCACGATGATCACGTCCACCTCGGGCAGCGCGTCCAGCTCCTGGACCGCGCCGATCACCTGGGGGACGGCATGGACCCCCTGCACGGGGACGTTGCGCACCGCGAAGCGGACGGCCGGCCAGCGGTGCCGGGCGTTCTCCAGGACGTCCCGCTCCGCCGCGCTCGCCCGGCCACAGACCAGGCCGATCAGCTGCGGAAGGAACGGCAGCGGCTTCTTGCGGTCCGCCGCGAACAGCCCCTCCGCCGCCAGCGACTTCTTCAACTGCTCCAGCCGGGCGAGGAGTTCGCCGACCCCGACCGGTTTGATCTCGGCGGCCCGCAGCGACAGCTGGCCGCGCGGGGCGTACCACTCCGGTTTGGCGTGCACCACCACCCGGGCGCCCTCGCTCACCACGTCGGCGACCTTGTCGAAGACCTGGCGGTAGCACGTCACGCTCACCGAGATGTCGTACGACGGGTCGCGCAGCGTCAGGAAGACGACACCCGCGCCGGGCCGCCGGGAGAGCTGGGTGATCTGCCCCTCGACCCATACCGCGCCGAGCCGGTCGATCCAACCGCCGATGAGCCGGGACACCTCGCCGACCGGGATCGGCGTTTCGGGGGACGTGGAAACAGCCATACGAGCGAGAGTAGCGGCGGCCACCGACAGTGGCCGTGGCCGCGCGGGGAGTGGCCGGGCCGGGAGCCCGCCGGCCGCCCCGGCCCGGCCCGTGCGCTCAGCCCCGCCCGGCGCCGTTCCCCGCCCGCCCGGCGCCGTTCCCCACCCGCCCGCGCCCGCCCCGGTGGTGCTGCACCGCCAGCACCACCGCCCCCACCACCAGCCAGCAGCCGCCGACGATCTGCGCGGTCCCGGACGCCTTGACGAGGACCGCGGCCACCACCGCCAGGCCCAGCGACGGCGCCACCACGTGCCGCAGCACGCCCGGCAGCCCGGCCCGTTCGCGGGACCGGAAGCGGAACCAGCCGATCACCGACGCGTGCAGCAGCCCGAACGCGGTCAGCGCCCCCACGCTCACGATCGACGACAGCAGGGCCAGCCCGTCGTCCCTGCGCGCCGCCCCCACCGCCGCCACCAGCGTCACCAGGGCCGCACCCAGCAGCGCCCGGCGCGGCACCCCGCTGCCCGCGGCCACCTTCGCCATCGCCGCCGGCATCCGCCGGTCCCGGGCCATCGCGAACAGCAGCCGCCCGGCCGCCGCCTGCCCCGCCAGCGCCGCGAACGCCGCACCGATCGCCTTGCTCGCCGCCACCAGGTTGTGCAGCGGGCGGCCCAGCGTCGCGTCGACCGTCGCGTAGAAGGCGTTGCCCTGCTCCGCCGGACGCGCCGCCAGCTCCGCCGCGCTCATCGGCATCAGCAGCGCCGCCAGATACGTCTGCACCGCGAACAGCACCCCGGCCACCACCAGACACGTGAGCACCGCTCGCGCCACCCGCTCCGGCCCACCGTGCCCCCGGCTGCCCTCCCCGGTGTCCCCGCTCTCCCCGGTGGCCCCGCCCGCCGACCGCCCCGCGGCCTCCTCCGCGAACGAGGCGATCGCGTCGAAGCCCAGATAGGAGAGCACCGCCACCGACACCGCGGACAGCACCGCACCGGCCGCGAAGCCGCCCGCGCCGGTCAGCGGCTCGGCCCAGCCCCGCCGCGCCCCGTGGGCCAGCAGCTCGACGACCGCCGCCACCACGAACACCCCGAGCACCACGATCTCCATCGCCAGCACCGCGAAGCCGACCCGGGCCGCGGTCCGCACCCCCCACAGGTTCAGCAGCGTCGTCACGGCCACCGCCAGCGCCGTCCACACCCACGCGTGCACGGACGGCACCAGCGCATGCAGCGCGATCCCGGAGAACAGATACGCCACCGCCGGGACCAGCAGATAGTCCAGCAGCGCCATCCACCCGGCGAGGAACCCGGCGCTCTCGTTCAGCCCCGCCCGGGCGTACGCGTAGACCGACCCGGCCAGCGGGGTGACCCGCACCATCTGGGCGTACGAGTACGCGGTGAACCCCATCGCGGCCGTCGCGACGACGTAGACGGCCGTCACCGCGCCGTGCGAGGTGGCCTGGAGGGTGCCGAAGATCCCGACCGGCGCCATCGGGGCGATGAACAGCAGCCCGTAGACGATCAGATCCCGGGACGTCAGCGTCCGCCGCAGCGCGCCCTCGCCGTCGCATCCGCCGGCTCCCCGCGCGGCAGGGCCTGTGTCTTCGCCCGCCCCGCCACCGTCCCTGCCCGGCATCGTGCCTCCTCGCCCGCCTTCCGCACTCAGTCTGCGGCCACGGCGCGATCTTCCGGGGCGGTGGCACGCCCTTACGATGGGACGCATGACTTCCTCGCCCCGCCCGACGCCCACCACCACCCCGGGCGACGACGCATCGCCCCGCAGCGGCCGGCGCAAGGTCCTGCTCGCCGCCCCCCGTGGCTACTGCGCGGGCGTGGACCGCGCCGTGATCGCCGTGGAGAAGGCCCTGGAGCAGTACGGCGCCCCCGTCTACGTACGCCACGAGATCGTGCACAACAAGTACGTCGTCAAGACCCTCGAGAAGAAGGGCGCGATCTTCGTCGAAGAGACCGAAGAGGTGCCCGAGGGCAACATCGTCATCTTCTCCGCCCACGGCGTGGCGCCCGTCGTCCACGACGAGGCCGAGCGCGGCAAGCTCGCCACCATCGACGCCACCTGCCCCCTCGTCACCAAGGTCCACAAGGAGGCCGTCCGCTACGCCAAGGAGGACTACGACATCCTCCTGATCGGCCACGAGGGCCACGAAGAGGTCATCGGCACCAGCGGTGAGGCCCCCGACCACATCACCCTGGTCGACGGCCCCGAGGACGTCGCCAACGTCGAGGTCCGCGACCCGGACCGGGTCGTCTGGCTCTCCCAGACCACCCTCTCGGTCGACGAGACCATGGAGACCGTGGACGCCCTCAAGGGCCGCTACCCCAACCTCCTCTCGCCGCCCAGCGACGACATCTGCTACGCCACCCAGAACCGCCAGACCGCGGTGAAGCAGATGGGTGCCGAGGCCGATCTCGTCATCGTCGTCGGCTCCAAGAACTCCTCGAACTCCGTGCGCCTCGTCGAGGTGGCGCTGGGCGCGGGCGCGAGCGCCTCCCACCTCGTCGACAGCGCCGAGGAGATCGACGAGGCCTGGCTGGAGGGCGTCGGCACGGTCGGCGTCACCTCCGGTGCCTCCGTCCCCGAGATCCTCGTCCACGGCGTCCTGGACTGGCTCGCCGAGCGCGGCTACGAGGACGTCGAGACCCTCACCGCCGCCGAGGAGTCCATCGCCTTCTCGCTGCCCAAGGAGCTCCGCCGCGACCTGCGCGCCGAGGCGAAGGCCGCCACCGAGGGCTGACCCGGCCCTCCCCGCTGTGTTCCCGGGACGGGCGTGTGCCCATCCCGGGGGCGCGCCGCCCCGTCGGCGCCTAGCCTTTCCCCATGAAGGTCTTCGGTGTGGACATCGGCGGATCGGGCATCAAAGGTGCCCCGGTGGATCTGGAGCGCGGCGATCTCACGGACGAGCGCTACAAGGTACTGACCCCGCATCCGGCGACCCCGGATGCGGTCGCGGACGGCGTCAAAGAGGTCGTGGACCACTTCGGCTGGTCCGGGCCGGTCGGCGCGACCTTCCCCGGTGTGGTCACCGGCGGGACGACCCGTACCGCGGCGAATGTCGACAAGGGCTGGATCGGCACCGACGCCGGCGCGCTGCTCACCCGCAGGCTGGGCGGCGAGGCCGGCGGCAGCCCCGTCACCCTCCTCAACGACGCGGACGCCGCCGGGCTGGCCGAGATGCGCTACGGCGCCGGCCGCGGCCGGGCCGGCACCGTCCTCGTGCTCACCCTCGGCACCGGCATCGGCAGCGCCCTCTTCACCGACGGCCGCCTCGTCCCCAATACGGAGCTCGGCCATCTGGAGCTGCACGGGCACGACGCCGAGAAGCGCGCCTCCACCAAGGCCAAGGAGGACGAGTCGCTGAGCTGGCAGCACTGGGCGCACCGGGTCCAGAAGTACCTCGCCCATGTGGAGATGCTCTTCTCGCCCGAGCTGTTCGTGATCGGCGGCGGGGTGAGCCGCAAGGCGGAGAAGTTCCTGCCGCTGATCGAGGGCATCAGGGCCGAGATCGTGCCGGCTCAGCTTCAGAACAACGCGGGGATTGTGGGGGCCGCGATGGCTGCGCACGCCGTTCGGGCTGGCGGGCCACCTGCCGTGGACGGTTCCCCGGCCGCGGGCGCTCCCGGTTCGCAGGCCGCGCCGTCGGCCGGCCCGGCTGCCCGTGCGGTGCGCTCCGCGGTCGATTCGCCGGTCGGCTGGCCCGACGACGGGCGATGATCAGCACCCGGCGCACCAGCGCGAGCAGCGCGCAGATCAGCGTGCCCGCGTAGAGCCAGCCGGCGCTCAGCGCGAGGACGGTGAACAGGCCCATCAGCAGGCCGTCGAAGCCGTCCCCGCCGCGCTGGATCGGCAGCGCGCCGAGCGTGAACGCGATCGGCAGCGTGACCGGCGCGCAGACCAGGTCGTACGGCCGGACCCACACCGCCGCGGCGATGCCCACGAGCAGATAGCAGACGCCGTACGCGCCCGGCGCGCCGCCCAGCAGCAGCCGGTCCAGGAAGGCGAACACCAGCAGCGCCAGCGTCGCCAGCAGCCAGCAGCCCAGACCGGTGAGCCGGGCGGCCGGCACCCGGCCCGGCCGGCCGGGCGGCGCGGCGGGCAGACGCCGGGGCCGCGCCCGGGGGACGGCCAAGGATTCGGGCGGCGGCGGGGCGGGGGCCGCGGCCACGGCCGGCCGGCTGGGGGCCCACGCGGTCCCGGCCGGCGCGCGCCCGCGCGCCGAGGCAGGGACGGCCGCCGGCGCGGAGGCGGGCACCGAGGCGAACCCGGAGGCCCGCATCGCGGAGAGAAAGGCGTCGTCGGGGTCGGGTGCCACGGCCTCCGCGGGGCGCGGGAGCCGGGCGTCGGAGTCCACGGGCGGCCGTGCGGACCGCGGCGGACTGTACTGGGGCGTGCGCGCTTCGTGTTGCTCCACCCGGCCACGGTAGGCCGCTAAGTGGGATTAACCGGTTACGGGACACGCGCTTTGGCCGAGCTTGCGGCCGAGTTCGCGACCGGTGGCGCGGAGCGGGGGCGCGGCCGGTCCCGGTGGCGGCCACGAGCCGCCGCCCGCCCCGTAGACTGGTGGATCGGCCCTCCAGGGATCACGTCCCGGAGCGGCTGCCCACCCCACCACCTCCCCTTCGGAAGTCGAGTCGCCACCGTGTCGCTCACGATCGGAATCGTCGGTCTGCCGAATGTCGGCAAGTCGACCATGTTCAACGCCCTGACCAAGAACGACGTGCTGGCGGCCAACTACCCGTTCGCCACCATCGAGCCGAACGTCGGCGTCGTCGGCGTGCCCGACCCGCGTCTGGCCACGCTGGCCGGGATCTTCTCCTCCCAGAAGATCCTCCCGGCCACGGTCGACTTCGTGGACATCGCGGGCATCGTCCGCGGCGCCTCCGAGGGCGAGGGCCTGGGCAACAAGTTCCTCGCGAACATCCGCGAGTCCGACGCGATCTGCCAGGTCATCCGCGCCTTCAAGGACGAGAACGTCGTCCACGTCGACGGCAAGATCTCGCCCAGGGACGACATCGAGACGATCAACACCGAGCTGATCCTCGCCGACCTCCAGACGATCGAGAAGGTGCTGCCGCGTCTCCAGAAGGAGTCGCGCATCAAGAAGGACGTGGCGCCGAAGGTCAAGGCGGTCGAGGAGGCCAAGGAGATCCTGGAGAGGGGCGACACCCTCTTCTCGGCGGGCGTCGTCCAGGGCTCCGGCAAGGAGGAGCTCCTCCACGACCTCCACCTCCTCACCACCAAGCCCTTCCTCTACGTCTTCAACGTCGACGAGGACGAGCTGACCGACGAGGACTTCAAGAACGAGCAGCGCGCCCTGGTCGCCCCCGCCGAGGCGATCTTCCTCAACGCCAAGCTCGAGGCCGACCTCGCCGAGCTCGACGAGGACGAGGCCCTGGAGCTCCTGCAGTCCGTCGGCCAGGACCAGCCCGGTCTCGCCACCCTCGCCCACGTCGGCTTCGACACCCTCGGCCTGCAGACCTACCTGACGGCCGGCCCCAAGGAAACCCGCGCCTGGACCATCAAGAAGGGCGCCACCGCCCCCGAGGCCGCCGGAGTCATCCACACCGACTTCCAAAAGGGCTTCATCAAGGCCGAGGTCATCTCCTTCGCCGACCTGGTAGAAACCGGCTCGGTCGCCGACGCCCGCGCGGCCGGCAAGGCCCGCATGGAGGGCAAGGAGTACGTGATGCAGGACGGGGATGTGGTGGAGTTCCGGTTCAACGTGTGACGCCGGTCGTAGCATTGGCGTAGCGATCTGGCAAACGCGCAGGTCAGGCGGGGTCGGCCCATGAGGGGGTCGGCCCCGTTGTCATTCCCGTTGCTGGATCCGTGCTGGATTTGCTGACGTCTCGTCACCTGTCGTCATCCCTGGTTATGCGTACCGTCGCTGGATCGGTGCTGGAAGTGGCTGACGGCTCGCCAGCTGGATCGGTCGCATCCGGGCTGCGGGTTTCGTCGTGGACGCACCGCCCCCGACCCGTGATCCGCCCGCCAGGCGGCCACGCCGCGCCGTGGCTGAAATCGTGTTCCTAGCAGGTCTGTTGTCAGTGCTGCATGCCATCGTCACCACGTGTGAACCGCGAGTTTTCAGCGGTTCACGTCGGGTTACAAGAACGGGGCTAAGGGGGACGCACGGCATGGCTGGCGACGGCTTTGACATAGATACCGATGGCGCGGCGCCGGGCGGTGCTCCTGGTCGCGCGGTTCAGTGAGCGATGCGGTAGCGGTGTTCGGGACGGCCGTTGGTGCCATAGCGGAGTTCCAGGCGGACCATGCCTTCCTTGACGAGGTAGGAGAGGTAGCGCTGAGCCGTGGCGCGGGAGACGCCGGTCGCCTCGGCGGCCTCGGCGGCCGACAGGGCACTGCGGGCGGAGCGCAGGGCTTGGTGAATCGCGCTGAGCGTGGGCGCGGAGTGGCCCTTCGCGGGGATCCGGGGGACGGCGGGTGGGCGGGCCGCGCTGAACAGGGCGTCCACGTCGGCCTGGTCGGCCGTGGTGGTCCGGCTGAGCGCGTCCACGCGCTCGCGGAGCTGGTGGTAGGCGTCGAGCCGTTCGGCGAGGTCGGCGGAGCCGAACGGCTTGACCAGGTAGCCGACGGCGCCGAGTTTCATCGCGGCGCGGACGGAGGAGATGTCGTGGTCGGCGGTGATCACGAGGGCGTCGGGGCGGCTGTCGCCCTGGTCCTGGCTGAGCCGGCGCAGGACGTCGAGGCCGCTGCCGTCGGGCAGGAAGATGTCGAGCAGCAGCAGGTCCGGGTGCAAGGTACGGACCGCGGCCAACGCCTCGGCCACGGTCGCCGACTCGCCGACCACTTCGAAGCCCGGGACCCGGCGCACGTAGTCGCTGTGGATCTGCCCGACCCGGAAGTCGTCGTCCACCACGAGGGTCCGGATCATCACAGGTCACCTCCCATCGGCAACGCCGTCGTGGACAACGCGTCCTGCGGTGCCGGTGTCGGCGCCGTGTCCGGCTGTGGCAGTACGACCGTGAACAACGCGCCCGGGCCTTCGCTGACCGTGATGGTGCCGCCGTGCCGCTGCACCAGCCGGTGCACCAGGGCCAGCCCCAGGCCGCGGTGAGCGGTGCCCCGTTCGGGGCGGGTGGACCAACCGTCCTCGAAGATCGACTGGGAGGAGCCGGGGGCGATGCCCGGACCGCTGTCCGCCACACGCACGAGGATCAGCTCGTCGCTCTCGGCCAGCGTCAGCCGGATCCTGCGGCTGCCGTCGGCGGACGGTGCCTCGGCGGTCGCGTCGATGGCGTTGTCGAGCAGGTTGCCGACGATGGTCAGCAGTCGCCGCAGGTGCGGTGGGTCGTCGCCGAGCGCGGAGTCGTCGGTGAGGACGATCCGCACCCCGCGTTCGGCGGCGACGGTGGTCTTGGCCACGATGAGCCCGACCATCAGCGGGTTTCCGATGTGTCGGCGCACCGCCTCGGTCAGGGCCTGCCCGGAACGGGCCGTCTCGATGGCGTACTCGTACGCGGACTCGTGCTCGCCGATGTCCAGCAGACCGGCCAGGGTGTGCATCCGGTTGGTGAACTCGTGCTGCTGGGCCCGCAGGGCGTCGGTCAGTCCGCGCACGGAGTCCAGTTCGCGCAGCAGGCCGATCAGCTCGGTGCGGTCGCGTACGGTGACCACGGCGCCCAGTTTGCGGCCGTGCAGGGTGACCGGCATGCGGTTCACGACGAGACAGTGGTCGTCCGTCAGGACGCTGACGTCGGTGCCGGTCAGGGTGCCGTCCAGCGCGCGGCGCAGCCGGCCGTCGGGCAGCACCTCCGCCAGCCTGTGGCCGAGCGCGGTGCCGAGGCCGAGCAGCCGCCGGGCCTCGTCGTTCACGACGGTGATCCTGCCGTCGGGGTCGAAGGCGACCATGCCTTCCCGGATGCCGTGCAACATCGCCTCGCGGTCCTGTAGCAGACCGGCGATCTCCTCGAGTTCCAGGCCGAACGTGGTCCGCTTCAGCCGCCGTGCCAGCAGATAGGCCGCCGCCGCGCCGATCGCGGTGGCGATCGTGGCGTACAGCCCGAAGGTGGGCAGCTCGTGCCACAGCTCGCCGAGCACGTCGTGTTCCGGCATGCCCACCGACACCTCGCCGACCAGTGCGCCGGATGGCCCGTACAAGGGGGCCTTGGCGTTGGCGGACCGCCCGGTCGCGCCCTGGTCGGTGCCGACGTGCGCGCGGCCGTCCTCGGCCACGACCGGCTCGGCCACCGGTTCGCCGATCAGGGCCGGGAGGGGATGCGAGTGCCGGATGCCGTGCAGGTCGATCACGACCACGTACGACGCCCCGGAGGCCCGGCGGATCCGTTCGGTGACCGTCTGCACCACGTCGCCGCCGCCCCCGTAGTCCATGGCCTGCTTGATCTGCGGTTCCGCGGCCGTGGTCTGGGCGATCGCCAGGGCCCGCTGCTCGTAGGAGCGGTCGAGTTCGGCCCGCTGCGCGAACGCGAGCAGGACGAAGCCGATCAGACCGGTGAGCGCGAGGATGACCAGCTGGTTGGCGAGGATCCGCGTGGAAAGCCTCCGCTTCCCGCCGCGGCCTGCCCGGAAACGGATGGGTGTCACGAGTGCCTCTTCGCTCCGGTGGTGCGACGTGCCGGGATGGCCTGTGTGGGGTGCCCGGGTGGCGCGATTGTGCCCCAGAGCCGGGGCGCTGCCCACCCTCTGTCCACTGAGCAAAACGAGCAGAAGCCCGCCTTACGCAACTATCGCGAGATAGCTCGGAAACAGCGACGTAATGCGCGGCTGCCTCTAGCGTCTGCCTTCCTCGACCTGAGAGGAACCCCCGAGGAATTCCACGAGGCAATCCCCGAGGAATTCCCGAGGGACTCCGAAAGAAGGAAGGAAGCGGCCCCACATGGCTTCGCGAAACGATGTCGCGACGAGCCTGGGCGCCGGTGCGGCGGACCTTGCGGACGCGCGCATCGAGATCTCCGGGCTCACCAAGCGATTCCTGACCCCTGCCGGTGAGGTGTTCACGGCGCTGCAAGGCGTCTCGTTCACCGTGGAGCCGGGCCAGTTCTGCGCCGTGGTAGGTCCCACCGGATGCGGCAAGTCGACGACCCTGAGCATGGTGTCCGGGCTCGACCGACCCAGCGAGGGCTCGGTCAAGGTCGGCGGCCGTGAGGTGAACGGCATCACCGACGGCGTCAGCTTCATGTTCCAGACCGACGCCCTGCTGCCCTGGAAGACCGTCCTGGGCAACGTGCTGATGGGCCCCGTCTTCCGTGGGGTGCCCAAGCAGCAGGCCCAGGCTTCTGCACGCGACTGGCTGCGCCGGGTAGGCCTCGCCGGATTCGAGGACCGCTATCCCCACCAGCTGTCCGGGGGTATGCGCAAGCGCGTGGCGATGGCCGCGGCCCTGATCAACGAGCCCCAGATCCTGATCATGGACGAGCCGTTCGGCGCCCTGGACGTGCAGACCAAGGCGATCATGTCGACCGAGTTGCTGACCCTGTGGGAGCAGATCCGCCCCTCCGTCATCTTCATCACCCACGACCTGGACGAAGCGGTGGCGCTCGCCGACCGGGTGGTCGTGATGACGTCCAGCCCCGGATCGGTCAAGGCGGTCTTCGATATCGACCTGCCCCGCCCCCGCGGCCCGGTCCAGGAGATCCGCTTCCAGCCTCGCTTCATCGAACTCCAGCACCAGATCTGGGACACGCTGCGCGAAGAGGTGGAGCGCGCCTACGCACTCACCGCAGGAGGCAAGGAATGAGTACGACGTCCACCGTTTCCGCGCTCCCCGTCGCCGACGGCGGCAAGGGCCCCGCCGCGAGCGCCGCGCAGCGTGCCGCCCGGCGCCGTGTCGCCCGGGTGTGGGCCGGTCGTGTCGGCCTCGCGGTCTTCGTGATCGGCGGCTGGCAGGCGTTCACCACCTGGGGCATCGTCGACCCGTTCTTCTTCGGGCAGCCCTCGGGCATCTGGCAGCGGCTGATCGACCTCTTCCAGCACGGCACGCAGTTCGGCTCCTTCTACTCCAACATCTGGACAACCATCCAGGAGGCGCTCGTCGGCTTCGCTGTGGGCTCGCTCACCGGGATCGTCTTCGGCGTCGCGCTCGGGCAGAGCCGCTATCTGTCCGACGTGCTCGGTCCCTACATCAAGATGGTCAACGCGATCCCGCGCATCGTCCTCGGCTCGATCTTCATCGTCGCCTTCGGTATCGGTGTGACCCCAAAGATCCTGCTGGCCGCGGTGCTGGTGTTCTTCATCGTCTTCTTCAACGCCTTCCAGGGCGTGCGCGAGGTCGACCGCAATGTCCTCGCCAACGTCCGGGTGCTCGGCGCCTCCCGGATGCAGATCACCCGGCATGTCATCGTGCCCTCCGCGCTGACCTGGATCATCGCCAGCCTGCACAGTGCCTTTGGCTTCGCCATCGTCGGCGCGCTCGTCGGCGAGGTGCTCGGCGCGCAGAGCGGACTGGGCCTGGTCATCAAGACCGCGCAGAACAACTTCGACCCCAACGGCGTGTTCGCCACGATGCTCGTCATCGCGGTGATCGTCCTCGGCGCGGAGTGGCTGATCGGCAAGCTCGAACACCGGCTGCTCGCCTGGCGCCCGCCGGCTCCCTCCGAGGCGAACGCTCTCTGACTCCCGCTTTCCCCCTGTTCGTAGCCCTTCCCGGGCCCCCGCATCCCCGAAAGCACTCACTCCCCGCATTTCCGAAAGGTGCAGGTCCCGCCATGCTCAAGAGAACCCTCACCGCATCGATCATCACCGTCCTCGCCCTCGGCGCCGCCACCGCGTGTTCCAGCAGCTCCGCGTCGTCCGGCTCCGGAGGTACCCCGACCGTCAGGCTCATGGCCGGCGGCCTCGACAAGCAGATCTACCTGCCCTACCAGCTCGCCGAGAACCTCGGCTTCTACAAGAAGTACGGCGTCAAGGTCGAGCTGAGCACCGAGCAGAACGGCGGCGTCGGAGCCGAGGAAGCCATGGCCTCCGGCCAGGTGGACATGGCCGGCGCCTGGTACAACCACACGATCGAGTTCCAGGCGAAGGGGAAGGCGGTCGAGGACGTCGTCCAGTTGTCCGGCGCGCCCGGCGAGCGGGAGATGTGCACCAAGAAGAGCGGCGTGACATCGGCCGCCGACTTCAAGGGCAAAACACTCGGCGTCACCGACTTGGGCTCGGGCACCGACACCCTCACCCAGTTCATGGCGGCGAAGAAGGGCGTCAAGACCGGCCAGTTCCACCGGCTCGCGGTCGGCGCGGGCTCCACGGCCGTCGCCGCGCTGCAGAACGGCAAGGCCGACTGCGTCATGACCACGCAGCCGACGGTCGCCGCGGTCGAGAAGAAGGGCGTCGGCGCCTCCGCGATCGACTTGGCCACCACCGACGGCGCCAAGGCGGCGCTGGGCGGCGCGTTCCCGGGCGCGAGCGTCCTCGCCCGCACCGACTGGGTGAACTCGCACAAGGACGCGGTGCAGAAGGTCGTCGACGCGCTCGTGGCCACGATGCACTGGATCAACACGCACAGCGCGGCCGACATAGCGAACAAGCTGCCGGCGTCATACGTGCAGAACCAGCTGGTCACCAAGACCGACTACATCAAGGCGCTGACCGAGGACAAGGGCCAGTTTCTGCCGGACGGAATCATGCCGGCCGGCGGCCCGAAGACCGCACTGGCCACCGAGCAGTTGGTCGGCAGCGTGACCTCGTCGGTCGACCTCGGCAAGACGTTCACCAACGAGTTCGCCCTCAGCGCCAACAAGAAGGAAGGCTTCACCACCACCACGACACCGGCCGGTGCCAACGGCTGAGTCCCCTGCGCTCACGGGGCCGCCCGGGCGACCGCCGCCCGGGCGGCCCCGTGAGCTGTGGACACTCCGGACCACCCGGCTTCCTCGCCACGACCGCCGGAACCACCAGGGTCTCCCGGGCCGCGTACGCCGCCTACGCCCTGCCCATGCCTGCCGCCTGCGGCTCAGCGGACGGGCATGACAAAAGAGCAGCTCAGCGTCCCTGCGAGCCATCCGGGCGCGGCCCGAAGGGCCCTTGGCGTTCCCCTCTGTCGTTTCGGGGGCCGGTTCCCCCACCGTTTCCGTGTTGGGGCAGGAACGGTGTGGGGCCGGTCCCGGAGGCCATCGGTGGCGGGCCGGCCCGGCTGCTGGAGAAGCACCTGCACCCCGGCCAGTGGGCAGGCCATTATGGCCCGGCGCGCAGCGCGCGGTACGGACTTCCTTGGACCGCCGGGCCGGACTCACTGTCACTCATATGCTGGCGGCCGTAACGGACAGAACCAGGGGCAGGGTGGCAGCGACGATGCACGGCCTCACCGAGGCGAACCTCAAGATGTCGGCCGGTGCCCGTTCCTTCGAGCGCGGGCGCGGGTACCTGGATGCGGTGTCCGGGGTCGAGGTCGGTGACGGATGGGTCACCGCGAGCGTCCACGGTACGGAACGGTACGAGGTGGAGCTGTCCCTGGACGGGCCCGGCGGGCTGTCCGGCGAGTGCGACTGCCCGTACGGCCTTGAGGGCAACTTCTGCAAGCACCTGGTCGCCCTCGGCCTGACGGTGCTCGCCCGGCCGGAGAGCCCGCCACAGCAGCGGAAGGCGGCGCGGGACCGGGCACAGGACCTCGACGGATGGTTGTCCGCCCTGTCCAAGGGCGAGTTGCTTGCTCTGGTGCGGGAACTGGTCGGCGAGGACCGGCAGTTGCGGCGCCGTCTGGAGCTGCGGGCCGCGAGCGCCCGCGGGGATCTCGCCGCGGTCCGGGCCCGTATCCGTGAACTGCTCGACATCGGCCCGTTCGCACACTACGGGTACGTCGAGTACGCCGATGCCCGCGCCTACGCGGACCAGGCCGGGCACGCGGTGTCGGCGATCTCCGCGCTCACCGGCTCCGGACGGGCAGCCGACGCGATCATCCTGGTGCGGGAGGCGATGAAGCTGCTGGCCCAGGCGGTGGAGAGCGTCGACGACTCCGACGGATGGCTCGGCCAGGTGGGCGCCGGCCTCGCCGACGTCCATCTCGACGCGTGCCGTGCGGCGCGCCCCGACCCGGGGGAGCTCGCGCGCTGGCTGGTCGGCCATGCGCTCGGCGAGTTGGACGACGGAATCACCGATATCGATCCGCTCGACTACGAGGATGTTCTCGGCGAAGCGGGGACGGCCGTCCTGCGGAAGCTGGCGGTCGAGGCGTGGCAGGGCAACCGCCGCGGCTGGGCGGAGAAGGACCTGATGGAGCGGCTGGCCAAGGCGGGAGGCGACATCGACGCGGTGATCGCCGTGCATGCGGCCGACCTCGCACCGAACGGCCACACGCACCTGGTCATCGCTCGCGAGCTGGACATCGCCCGGCGCCCCGGCGAGGCCCTGCGCTGGGCGGAACGCGGCATCTGGGAGGCCCAGGCCCTCGCTGCCGTCGACACCGCCCTCGTCGACTACCTCTGCGACCGCTACGCGCAGGCGGATCGGCTTGCCGACACTGTCGCTCTGCGCCGCGACCACTTCGGCGCCCGCCGCACCCTGCTCACGTACCAGCAGCTGCGTGCCGCTGCCCGGGCCGCGGACTGCTGGCCGGCCGAGCGCGAGGGAGCGTTGGCCCTGCTGCGAGCCGACGCGGAGCAGCGTCAACAGGGCTGGTACGGCGGTCCCGTCCTGGTCGACGCCCTGCTCGACGACGAGGACGTCGACGCCGCCTGGCGGGCCGCCACCGAGACCGGCGCCCATGACGGGCAGTGGCTCACCCTCGCCGACCAGGCCCGTGCCACCCG
This sequence comes from Streptomyces sp. NBC_01454, assembly GCF_036227565.1. NCBI lineage: Bacteria > Bacillati > Actinomycetota > Actinomycetes > Kitasatosporales > Streptomycetaceae > Streptomyces > Streptomyces sp. NBC_01454. The sequence continues at coordinate 2,890,281 of NZ_CP109460.1, read as the reverse complement.
CCCCGCCGACGCGCTCGGCGTCTACCTGCGCCTGGCGGAGCCGCTGACCAAGCAGACCGGCAACGCGGTCTACGAGCAGCTCGTCAGCCTGCTGCTGAGCATCCGGGACTGCCACCGCCGCCTGGGGTCGTCGGGGGAGTTTCCCGAGTACGTCACCGCCCTGCGCACCGCCCAAAAACGCAAGCGGAACCTGATGCGCTTGATGGACGAGCATCATCTGTGAGCCAGATGATGCCTCGGAGGTCCCCTGGCACCGCACGCCTCTGCCGACGGATGGCACTCCGTGAGCGGCGCGACGGAGGCGATCGCCGACTGCTGGATACGTGCTGGATCGGACGCTATGACGGGACGTTCCCGCAGGTCATAGCGGTGCCGCCGACATTCCGGTTCAACGTGTGAGGTTTTCGAACGGGAGCCCTTCGGTCTGTGTTCGCGCAGCTCGGAGGGCTTCTTCTGTTCGGAGGTGGTGGAGTTTCAACGGAACGTTGTGTGGGGGCGTCCGGGAGTGTGCTGGTGCCGTTTGTGCAGGTCGGCGGCGTAGCCGACGGTAGTTGAATCTGGGCGGGGTTTTCCGGTGCTGGATCAGTGCTGGATGATCTGACGCTTCGCCGGGTCTTGTGCTGGTGATGAAAGGTAGGTTCTGTGTCCCGCCGGGCTTTCGTCACCGCAGGGTGCGCGGTGCTGTGGCTCGCCTTCGCTCCGACCCTCGGCCCCCGCCCGGCGCGACCCTCCTGGAACTGACCAACCCGGCCCAGGCCGCCGCCGCGATCGGTCAGGCCGCCGCCCGCGCCCTGGACACCACTGACCACACACGGCCGCCCCGACGCCCCCAGAGTGACGAAGCAACGGTTTCTCGCCAATCCACACCAACCGACACACTGATGACCCTGCCTCGAATATTTCTTTGCCCGTCCCTTGCTCCCCCTTGAACACTGTCTGCTGAGCTGCTGTGGGCTTTCAACAAGGGGGAAAAGTATGGCGATCGAGCTGCCTGGTCAGGTGGTGTCGTTCCTTCAGTTCATTGGGGTGAACTGGCCGGACATCAATGAGGACAAGGTCCGCGAGTTCGGTTCCCATGTGCGGGATTTCGCGCAGAAGGTGGATGACACCCACAAGGATTCCACTGCCACGGTCAAGCAGCTGAGGGACGTCTACCAGGGCGCGTCGTACGAGGCGCTGCTGGCCAAGTGGGGGCAGATGTCCGACAGCCACATGACGGAGCTGGTCAACGCCTGTCATGCGGTGGCCGACGCGCTGGACATCGCCGCCGACACGATCGTGGCGATGAAGCTGGAAGCCATCGCCGAACTCACCGTGCTGGCCATCACGTTCATCGCCGACCAAGCCGCGGCGGTCGCCACCCTCGGCGTCGCGGAGGCGGCCGAGGCGTTGGTCATCGAGGCCGCGGAGAAGCTGATGGACTACCTGGTCCAACAGTTGGAGCAGTACATCATCGGCCAGGTCATCGAGGCGGCCATCGATCCCCTGGTGGAGACGGTCGGCAAAGCGGTGGGCGGCCTGGTCTTCCAGGCCGCCGGGTCCGCCCTCGGCGTCTCCGCCGGCGGCGGAGGAGGGCGTGCGGGGGAGAGCTTCTCCATCCACCCGGAGGCCCTCCACGCGCGCGCGGAAAAGCTGCACGCACATGCACGGACGGTGGCCGGGCACGCCGCCGAATTCGAAACGAAGGCTGCGGGGGCGAGCTTCGTATGAGCAATCCGATCGTCAAGGCGCTGGAGCACGGTGCGGCGAAGCTGGGGAAGACCCTCGGCAAGGACGCCGGCAAGGCCGTCGAGGACCTGTACCACGGGGCGGGCCACCGGCTGAAGAAGGTCGCCACCAACCACGCCGAGAACGACGCCAAGCACGCCGCGGAACTCGACAAGCTCCTCAAGGGCGGCAAGGAGGACATGCCGCACGCGACCCACGCGACGGGCGGCGTCCGCCCCGGCAGCGACAAGCCGTCTCACGTGCGGCCGGACTCGATGAACGGCTCCACCAGCGACCCGCACCTCACCGGACGCCCCACGGGCGACCGGCCCTGTGAGAACGACCCGGTCGATGTCGCCAGCGGCGAGCTGCTACAGACGGAGACTGATCTCGACCTGCCCGGTGTTCTGCCGCTGCGGATCTCCCGTACGCACCTGTCCTCGTACCGGTATGGGCAGTTCTTCGGCCCGTCATGGGCCTCTGCGCTGGACGAACGTCTGGAGGTGGCGGAGGACGGGGTCGTCTGGGCCCGTGAGGACGGTTCCTTGCTGCGGTATGAGTCCCTGCCACCAGCGGGCAGTGACGAGCCCGTCTACCCCGTCACCGGGGCACGGCTGCCGCTCGTCCATGCCGGCACCGGGGCGCTCGGCGAGACCACGTACGAGATCACCGACCTGCGCACCGGCATCGTCCGCGTCTTCGCCGACTCCCCCGCCCGGTCGGGCTGGTTCTGGCTGCGGCACATCATCGACCGTAGCAACAACGAGATCACCCTGTCCCGCCTGGAGGACGGCAGCCCCACGACGGTTCGCCACAGCGGCGGCTACGTCGTGCGTGTCCACACCGAGGCCGGCCGTGTCTCCTGCCTCGCCCTGGACACCTCCGAGGGACCGGCCGAGATCAAGTCCTACCGCTACGACGACGGCGGCGGCAACGTCACCCACGTGGTCAACTCCTCAGGAAAGGCTCTGGAGTTCGGATACGACGACTCCGGTCGGATGACCTCGTGGAAGGACCGGAACGGCTCGACGTTCCGGTACGAGTACGACCAGTGGCACCGTGTCGTGCGTACGATCGGTCCGGACGGTGCCCTCTCCAGCCGCTTCGCCTACGACCGTGTCCAGCGCACCACCCGGTACACCAACTCCCAGGGTGCCCTCACCGTCTACCAGTTCAACGCCAGGTATCAGGTGATCGCCGAGACCGATCCGCTCGGGAACACGGTCAGGCGTGAGTGGGACGAGCACGGCAACCTCCTCGCCGAGACGGACCCGCTGGGCCACACCACTCATTACGCGTACGACGACGCCCAGAACCTCACCGCAGTTCACCGGCCTGACGGCACCACGGTCCGCGCCGTGTACAACGGCCTGAAACTGCCGGTGGAGATCACGACGCCGGACGGCTCGGTCTGGCGGCAGGCCTTCGACACGTGTGGCAACCTCACCGAGCACACCGCGCCGGACGGCACCGTCACACGGTACGGGTACGACCTCACTGGCGCGGTCGCCGAGATCACCGCCCCGGACGGCTCCAGGTCGAGCTACGCGAACAACGGGGCCGGCCTGCCGACCTCGTACACCGACCCTCTCGGTCACACCGCGCACGTTGAGCGCGACGCCTTTGGCCGCCCCGTCGCACTGACCGACCCACTCGGAGCGCTGACGCACCTGGAGTGGACCCGCGAAGGCAAGATCGCCACCCGCACCGGCCCGGACGGCGCCCGGGAGACCTGGGAGTGGGACGGGGAAGGCAACCTCCGCCGGCACACAGATCAGGTGGGTGGCGTCTCGGCGTACGCGTACACGCACTTCGACAAACTCGTCTCCCGCACCACTCCCGACGGCGCCACCTACCGCGTCACCTACGACACCGAACTGCGCCTCACCAAGGTCACCGACCCCGCCGGCCTGACCTGGGACTACACCTTCGATGAAGCGGGCCGCCGCACCGCCGAATCCGACTTCGACAACCGGACCTCCACCTACTGTCACGACGCCGCGGGGCACCTCGCCACCCGTACCACCCCCACCGGCGACAGCATCACCTACGAGCGCGACGCCCTGGGCCGTGTCACAGCCAAGGACGCTGCCGGACACATCACCCGCTACCGGCACGACGCCCAGGGCCGCCTCCTGGAAGCCGTCACCGCCACGTCCCGCGTCGCCTACGAACGCGACGTACGGGGCCGGGTGCTGGCGGAGACGGTCGACGGCCGCACCGTCCGCTACACGTACGACGCGCTGGGCCGCCGCACTTCCCGCACCACGCCGACGGGTGCCGTCACCCACTACGCATACGACGCCGCAGGCCGCACCACCGGCGTCGACATCGACAGCCACGCCCTCGCCTTCGCCCACGACGCCGCAGGCCGCGAGACCACCCGCACCTTCGGCACCCCCGACGCTCCGGTTGCGGTGACCTCGGTGTGGGACATGTCCGGCCGCCTCGTCGCCCGCGTCGCGGCTGCCCCCGGCCGCACCCTGACCTCCCGCACCTACCGCTACCGGCCGGACGGCCACCTCACCGCCATCACCGACGAATGCCTCGGCACCGGCCGCGAGTTCACCCTCGACCCGGTCGGCCGCCCCCTCGGCGTCAGCGCCGAGAACTGGATCGAACGGTACAGTTACGATCTCGCGGGAAACCAGACCGAGGCCGGTTGGCCCGAGCAGGCCGGCCACGACGAGGCCCGCGGCCCCCGTACCTACGCCGGCACCCGCTTGGAGTTTGCGGGCCGCGTCCGCTATGAGTACGACGCCGCTGGCCGCATCACCCTCCGCCAGAAGAAGCGCCTGTCGGCCAAGCCGAACACGTGGCGCTATGAATGGGACGCCGAAGACCGCCTTACGGCCTGCACCACCCCCGACGGCACCCGCTGGACGTACACCTACGACGCTCTCGGGCGCCGTGCCTCCAAGACCCGCCTCGCCACCGACGGGCAATCACCGGCCGAGACCGTGTGGTTCGCCTGGGACGGCACCCGCCTCGCCGAGGAGCATTCCAGCACCACCGGCGTCACCACCACCTGGGACCATAAGGGACACACCCCTCTCGTCCAGTACGAACGCAAGCACCTCTCCCAGGACGAAGTCGACGCCCGCTTCTTCGCCATCGCCACCGACCTCACCGGTATGCCGACGGAGCTCATCAGCGAGGACGGCGACCTCGCGTGGCAAGCCCGCACCACCACCTGGGGCTCCACCGCCTGGAACCGCAACGCCACCGCGTACACGCCCCTGCGCTATCCCGGGCAGTACGCCGACCGCGAGACGGAGCTGCACTACAACTTCTTCCGGCACTACGACCCGGACACCGGGCGGTACGCCAGCCCGGACCCGCTCGGGCTCGGACCGGCTGCCAATCCGATCAGCTATGTGCTGAACCCCGCACGCTGGCGGGATCCCCTTGGTTTGTTCGGCTGCGAAGACGATGACGAATTCTCAAGCCACCACGAACCAGCCCGTGATCTTGCCCGCTACACTGAAGGGCAGAGTACTCGCGATCCGAGTTCGCAGCGGTACCACGAATACCTGAGTAATGATGAGCTTGTGGCGTCATTCAACAATGCTGGACCAGGGGATGGATTCCTTGTTTCGCCCGGAGGGCAAGTACTCGGTGGGCACCACAGATGGGATGAGCTCATGACCAGGGTGGGCGATGGCCGTATCGACCCCGAAACTCCCATCCGTGTCGATGTTCTTGGCGGGGAGTAGCGCCTATGTCACTCGTCCGGTCTTCAGATCCTGACTTTCGCGTGTGCCAGGTCCGCTTCGCAGATCTGCTCGAACTGCAGTCGCGGGCAGAGAGGGAAGGGTGGGCAACACGGTGGTCCTCTGAGGAGTCCCTCCGTGGGCAGGTGAAGGAGGCTGCCGTATTTCTCTGCCCCATCTTGCGGGAGGAGCGAAATGGTGAAGTTCGCTCCTATCGCTGCCTCATGCTTTTCCCGGCGGCAAAGGGGGACGCCGCAGGAGGCGTGACAACGATCGACATCGCCCCAGAGGTGCTCGCGTCAATGGAAAGGTTTGATCAAGATCCGCAGGCGCGAAAGGCGCTTGCGCGAATTTTCTCCATCGCCTCGGGCGGCATCTCCATGATCTCGAAAGACTGATTTCATCCGGTCGCGACCGAATCAAGGGGATGCGCGGATGCGAGCTCGCGAACCCTTCACGGAGGACCGCTCCGCCCGCGGGTGCTCCTGGATGACGCTCCGTTAGCGCGTCGGCGGTCGCCGACTGCTGGATACGTGCTGGATCGGACGCTACGACGGGACGTTCCTGCAGGTCGCTGCGGTGTCGTCGACGTTCCGGTTCAACGTCTGACCGAGCTCCCGAAGTTGCCTGTCAGGGTAAGCGCACAGCAAAAGGGCCGGGCTCCCTTGAGCCCGGCCCCTTGCGTGCGCCCGTGCGGGCCGTGCGCCGCCGCAGGTATGCGTCCGAGTGGCCGTCAGGAAGGCGCCCCCGCCAGGACTCCCACTTTGCCGGTGTCGAGGGAGTAGTAGGCGCCGACCACGGCGAGGGTGCCCTTTTTGACGAGGGGGGCCAGGTCCTGGTTGGAGCGCAGGGCGGCGGCGGTCAGGGTGACCTGGTTGCGGGCCATGGTGTCGACGGGGTCGGAGCCACCGCCCCGGCGGACCGTTTCCTCGTACGCCGGACGCAGGGCCCTGGCGATCGCCTCCAGGTTGCCGGGCAGCGGCTTGCCGTCGCGCAGCGAGTTGTACGAGGCCTCGACCGCGCCGCACCGCTGATGGCCGAGGACCACGATGAGCGGCGTGCCGCTGGTCATGGGGCCGTACTCGACGGAACCCGTGACCACCGGGCCGACCGCCTCGCCGCCCGTGCGCATCACGTAGAGGTCGCCCAGCCCGGTGTCGAAGAGGAGTTCCGGCGGCACCCGGGAGTCGATGCACGAGAGAATCGAGCCGTACGGCTTCTGCTTCTCGGCGACGAACTGGCGGCGGTTCGGGTCCCGGTCGGGGTGCTTGAGGTTTCCGCTCACCCAGCGCTGGTTGCCGGCCATCAGCCGTGCGAAGGCCGCGGCGGGCGTGGTCGGCCGCGCTTGTGGCGAAGCCGCCCGCCCTTGTGGCGAAGCGCCGGCCGGCAACGGGGCGGCGCGCTTCGACGAGCAGCCCGTGAGTGCGGCCGTGGCGACGAAAAGGCCGCCGGCGAGCATGGCCCTGCGATCCGGGTGTTTCGCTCCGTCCATCGGTCGTTCCCCTCGGTCAGCTGAGACGCGTGCGTAGGTCCTGGCCAGGGCGATTGTTCAGCGTGGCGGGGGAAGTCGGCGGGAGGCGCAAGCGGACGCGGCCCGCTGTGCCACCGACGGCCCACAGAACCCGCCCGGTCGGCGGCACCGTCGAGTGCTCGCCCGAGGGCGGCGGCTGCCGGCGCCTGCCCGGGTACGCGGCCGCGCCGGCCGGTCGTCAGGCCCAGGCCCGGCAACACGTCAGCCACCATGCGGGACTTGGCGATGACGAGTGGTGTCGAGGACGGCGCACCTCAGCGGGGAAAGACCTGGAAGAGCGTGGCAGGGTGGCCCCGGTAGCGTTCGCCGCCGTTGCGCAGCATCTGCTCGATGAAGGTGCGGGCGTAGGTGTGCGGGTCCTGGTCGGCGCCGCGCAGGCCCTTGATGTAGGTGGCGTGGGCCGCCAGTGAGGCGACCGCACGGTCGATGCCGGGGCCCACCTCGGCGGCGTGGGTGGGGTGCGGGGAGCCCGCCACGGCCACCCAGCGGACGCCGTTCCAGGGCGCCAGGCCCTTCGCGGCGGTGAGGTCGCGGAAGATCCAGCGGTTGCCGGCGTCGCCCGCCGCATCGAGGACCGCGCGGCCGACCACCCGGTGGTCGGGGGTGTTCCAGCGGCCGCCGCCCCAGGTGTCGTGGTGGTTGAGGGTCATCAGGAGTTCGGGGCGGTGGCGGCGGATGGCCGCGGACAGATCGCGGCGCAGCGTCCGGCCGGGTTCGATGACGCCGTCGTGGTGGTGGTCGAGGAACTCGACGGTGTGGACGCCGACGAGCGCGGCGCCGGCCCGCTGCTCCCGCTCGCGGACCGTGGCGCACTCGGCCGGCGCGAGCCCGTCGATACCGGCCTCACCGCGAGTGACCAGGAGGTAGCTGACCTCGCGCCCCGCGGCGGTCCATTCGGCGATGGCGGCACCGGCGCCGAATTCGAGGTCGTCGGGGTGGGCGACGACGGCGAGTGCGCGCTGCCAGTCCTTGGGCATGGGGGAGAGGTGTTCGGCGGGCATGGGGTCCCTTCCTTCCCGTCCTGGTGGCACCGCCCGCGTGGTGTGCGCCGGTCTTTCCGTGCGCCGTTGTCGCCGGCGGTCTCCGGTCACGGTCCGGGCGCGCGGGTGGCCCCGCTTCGATCGTGACACGCCTGGGAGGCGGCTACCGGGTGGGTGGGGAGAAGGGGAGGGGTGGCGCGGGGTGGGGAGGGCGGGGGCGCTGGCCCCCGATCCCGCGTTTTACACGGGCTGAGCTGGGATTCATCACATCAGGCGAATATCTGGCCCAAGCTTGCGGTCGGCGACAGGCGGTTGCCACGCTGTTGCTGACTGTCAAGCTGTTGGGAGGGGCATGTGCCTTTCGGTGAGCAGCCCGCGTACCTCCGCGTCGCCGGCGACCTGCGCCAGAAAATCGTCGACGGCTTACTGCCGCCGCACACCCGTCTCCCTTCTCAGGCGCGCATCCGCGAGGAGTACGGCGTCTCGGACACCGTCGCGCTGGAGGCGCGGAAGGTCCTGATGGCCGAGGGGCTGGTCGAGGGCCGCTCGGGGTCGGGCACCTATGTGCGCGAGCAGCCCGTTCCGCGCCGTATCGCCCGCGTCGGCTTCCACTCGTCGGGCGGCTGTACGCCGTTCCGGCAGGAGCAGACGGACGAACGGGTGCGGGGCACCTGGGAGTCCAGCAGCGAGCAGGAGGCGGCCGGTCCGGCGGTCGCCGCCCGGCTGCGGATCGCGCAGGGGTCCAAGGTGATGCGGACGCGCTATGTCTTCCGGGCCGAGGGGGAGCCGGCGATGCTCTCGACCTCCTGGGAGCCCTTGGAGGTGACCGGGCGGACGCCGGTGATGCTGCCGGAGGAGGGGCCCCTGGCGGGGCGGGGGGTGGTCGAGCGGATGGCGGCCATCGACGTCGTGGTGGACAACGTCGTCGAGGAGGTCGGGGCCCGGCCGGCGCTGGCGGAGGAGGCGATGACGCTGGGCGGGGTGCCGGGGCATGCGGTGCTGGTCGTGTCGCGGACGTACTTCGCGGGCGGCCGGCCGGTCGAAACGGCCGATGTCGTCACCCTCGCCGACCGGCACCGGGTCACCTATCACCTGCCGGTGAAGTAGCCGCGGCACGCTCCTGTCCGCCCTGTGCGCGTGCGCGAGACGCCCTGTGTCCGCCTACGGTTCTCGGCCAGGAGCCCGGTTTGGGCTGGTTTGTGCGCAAAATTTGGCCGAAACCTTGTGTTGGATAACTCACAGACCCTCAACTGGGCGGCTTTTTTTGGCAGCTGTGGGAAGTCGACGACTCGATTCGCTCTTACGATGGCGAAGTTTGTGCACGGCACGGGGGAAGACCAGGAGACCAAGCACGTGAGCACGACGAAAAACCCGAGCGCGGAGCAGGGCTCGCACTCGAATTACCGTCGGTCCCTCGGGACCATCGCCCTGACCGCCACTGGTCTCGGGTCCATCATCGGCTCCGGCTGGCTCTTCGGAGCCGAACGGGCCGCCGCCATCGCCGGCCCGGCCGCGATCCTCGCCTGGGTCATCGGTGCGCTCGTCGCACTCACCATCGCCCTCACGTACAGCGAGCTGGGCGCGATGTTCCCGAAGGCCGGCGGCATGGTCCGCTACGGCCAGTATTCCCACGGCTCGCTCGCCGGCTACCTCGCGGCCTGGGCGAACTGGATCGCGATCGTCTCGGTCATCCCGGGTGAGGCCACCGCCTCCGTCCAGTACATGAGCTCCTGGGACTACGGCTGGACGCACGCGCTCTACGACGGCAAGGAGCTGACCGGCACCGGCGTCGGGCTGGCCAGCATCCTGCTGATCTTCTACTTCTTCCTCAACTGGTTCGCGATCTCGCTGTTCGCGAAGACCAACACCGCGATCACGGTCTTCAAGGTCGTCGTCCCGGCGCTGACCGCGACCGCGCTGATGATGGCGCACTTCGACACCGGCAACATCGTTCACCACGGCGGCTTCACGCCCAACGGCTGGAGCTCGGTCTTCACCGCCGTCGCCGTCTCGGGCATCGTCTGGGCCTACAACGGCTTCCAGTCCCCGCTGAACCTCGCCGGTGAGGCCCGCAACCCCGGCAAGTCGCTGCCGAAGGCCGTCGTCTGGTCGATCCTGATCGCCCTGGTCATCTATGTGGCGCTGCAGGTCGCGTTCCTGATGGCGGTGCCCGGTGACAAGCTCACCGCCGGCGGCGGCTGGGCCTCCCTCGGCTTCAACTCGCCGCTCGCCGACCTCGCCGTGGCCTGGGGCCTGAACTGGCTGGCGCTGCTGCTGTACGCGGACGCCTTCGTCTCGCCGTCCGGTACCGGCATGATCTACGCGGCCACCACCTCGCGCATGATCCACGGTGTGCAGGAGAACGGCCATCTGCCCGGCATCTTCGGCAAGGTGGACAAGAAGACCGGTGTGCCGCGCCCGGCGCTGGTGCTCAACCTCGTGATCGCCTTCCTCTTCCTCGCGGTCTTCCGCGGCTGGGGCTCGCTGGCCGAGATCGTCTCGGTGGCCACGGTCATCTCGTACATCACCGGGCCGGTCGCGGTGATGTCGCTGCGCCGTATCTCGCCGAACCTCAATCGCCCGGTCAAGCTGCGCGCGATGCCGATCGTCGCGCCGATCGCCATGATCTTCGGTTCGCTGGTGCTGTACTGGGGCCGCTGGCCGCTGACCGGCAAGGTCATCCTGATCATGGCCGTCGGACTGCCGGTCTGGGCCTGGTACGAGATCGGCAAGCCGCTGACCCAGGGCCGCAAGCCGTGGGCCGAGCTGCGCCCGCACCTCAAGGCCGGTGCCTGGATGGTGGCGTACCTGCTGGTCATGGCCGCGGTGTCGTACCTGGGCGGCAAGGACTTCGGCGGCAAGGGCTATCTGCCGGAGGGCTGGGACATCGTCCTGGTCGCCGCGATCGGCCTCGCCTTCTACTTCTGGGGTGTGCGCAGCTCCTGGCGCAACCCCTCGCTGCTCACGGTCGAGGCCGAGCTCCGTGCCGAGGAGGAGGCCGCGGCGAAGGAGGCCGCCGAGACCGACGGCGCCAAGGCGTCCGTCGGGGCCTGAGCCCGCCCGCGCCGTCCGCGCGGCAGCTGTTCGCCCGCCCGAGCATATTGGGCCACCAGCCGGCCACTCGCAGGCCGTCTCCGGTATACCGGAGGCCCGCGGGTGGCCGGTTCGGTATCTCTTTGTGTCATTCCATATCCGCTGAGTGAAGGTCGGGCGTAGGCTCGGGCATATGCGGATTGCGATTTCGGCATCAGCGGACCAGGGGCGCGCAAGGGAGTGCCACGCGGCGGACGGAGGGGCGCAATGACCGAGGGCGCAGCGGTGCTCCCCTGGCTCGTCATCCGCCAGGACGAAGGCGGCAACCGCTATCGCGTGGGCCGCTATGCCACCCGAGCGGAGGCGGAGCGGGTGGCCGACCGGCTTGGCACACGCGGCCACCAGCAGCTTTACGTGGTCGAGAAGGCCGATCGGGCAGCGACCTGAGAGGTCGCGAGCGGGAAGCGGGACGAGGGCGGGGGACGTAGGCTGCCGCGCATGACGACCGTGCGCGTAGTGGTGGGCGGAGCGGTGTGCGAGCGCGGGCGGCTGCTGGCCGCCCGGCGCAGCGCACCGCCCGCGCTGGCCGGCCGCTGGGAGCTGCCCGGCGGCAAGGTGGAGGACGACGAGACCCCCGAGCGGGCGCTGGAGCGCGAGCTGCGCGAGGAGCTGGGGGTCGAGGCGGCGGCCCTGGACCGGATTCCGGGCGAGTGGGTGCTACGGCCGGGCTATGTCCTGCAGGTGTGGACTGCCCGGCTGGTGTCCGGGGTGCCACAGCCCCTGGAGGACCACGACGAGCTGCGCTGGCTGCGGCCCGGCGAGGAGAGTCAGGTCGACTGGCTGGACCAGGACCGCCCGGCGGTCGCCGAGGTGATGCGCAGGCTGGCGGCGAAGAACGGGGTGCCGCCCGCCGCCGGCGCCTCCCCGGTACGGCCGTAGCGCCCCGTTGGCGGCCCGCGACCGCCCCGGCACCGCCCTTTGGGCCCGCCGCGCGCACCCGCGCGCCCCGGGCCGCTCCCGTGCCCGTGACCGCCCGTCTCGGCGCTCCGGTCCACCGCGCCGATATGTTTCATTTGTGCCACAGTGCACCGCCGCATGCGGTACTTCGCGCGGGATATCGGGTATGTCCTGAATGACCCCTTCCATACGTGGAATGTGACGGGGGAGTCATCGGGCTGGGATGTGATCGGCGTGAGCGACAGCGCAGCGGCAGAGGTCCCGGAGCCGGTCTCCGGCAATGCCCGCAGGCGCGGCAAGGCCACCGGTTCCCCCACCGCCGAATGGAGCTTTCCCGCCGACCCCGGCGCCGTGCGCACCGCCCGCACCGTGGTCCGCCGGGTGCTGGCCGACTGGGGATTGAACGGCGCCGCCGACATGGCCGTACTACTCGTGAGCGAGCTCGTCACCAACTCCCTGCGCCACGCGAGCGGGCCGATCGGGGTCCGCATGGTGCTGCTGAGTACCGGCGGGCTGCTCGTCGAGGTCTCCGATCCGCTGCCCGACCCGCCGCAGGAGCGTGACGCCGCGCCCGACGACGAGGGGGGCCGTGGATTGCAGCTGGTCGCGTGCAGTTCGCGGCGCTGGGGGACCCGGCGTGGAAAGAGTGGCAAGACTGTGTGGTTCGAGCTGTCGGTGGCTGGTTAGGAGACAGATGAAGTCCTGATCGTTGCCATTTCATCGACATTCTGTCGATGGCCTGCGATCGAGACTGTGCTGTGATCGTGAAGACCGTGTTCCGGATTGCCGAGGTGCTGGATACTCAGGCTGGTCCGGTCCGGGCACGATGAGCTGGAGGGGACGGGGCTCGTGAGCGAGATGTCATCTGGCGGGGCAGAACCCGCACAGGGCGAGGATCAGGGTGGTGTGGACTGCCCGGGCGACCCAGGTGGCCGCCCGCGCGCGGGCGAGCCGGCGGGCGCGCCCGTGTGGCAGAGCAGCCGGCCCGGATCGATCTATGACTACATCCGCGTGGCCTCCTTCTCGCTCGGCCCCGACGGCCGGATCGACCAGTGGAGCGAGCGGGCCGCGCAGATGCTCGGCATTCCCGCCCGCTACGCCCTCGGCAAGGACCCCGTAGAGGCCTTCGTGCCCAGCGAGTTGCGCGACACCGGCCACCGCAAGGTGTCCGAGATACTCGACGGCCGGGAGTGGACCGGCCTGGTGCCCTACCGCAGGGAAGCGGACGGCGTGACCGACGGGCTCGCCGAGATCTATGTGATGCCCTCGCGCAACGAGGACGGTGAGCGCGCCGCGGTCTGTCTCGTCGTCGACGTCCGGGCGCTGCGCGGCATCGAAACCGATCTCGCCGCTTCGCAGGCCGTTTTCGGTCAATCTCCCATCGGATTCACCCTGTTCGGCACGGACCTGAAGCTGCTGCGGGTCAACGAACGGTTCGCCACCGTCTTCGGCGGCCCGGCGAGCAAGTACCGCGGCTGCGGCCCGCACGACTTCCTGCCGCGCAGCGAGGCCGAGCGGATGACCGCCGCCCTGCGCCGCGTCCTGGACACCGGCGAGCCGGTCGCCGAGATGCAACTGGTCGGCCTGGCCGGCGGCGAGGGCGACCGGCGCCGCTGGTCGGTCTCGCTCTACCGGCTGCACGGCGCCAGCGGCCGGCCGATCGGCGTCGCGGCGCTCGCCGCCGATGTGACCGGCCGGCGCCGGGCCGAGCGCGAGGCCGCCAACGCCCGCCGCAACCTCGCGCTGCTCAACGAGGCCGGTGCCCGGATAGGCAACTCCCTCGATCTGGAGACCACCGCCCGCACCCTCCTGGACGTCGCCGTCCCGCAGTTCTGCGACCTGGCCTCGGTGGACCTCTACCAGGGGCTGCTCGCCGGCGACGAGGCCCCGCCCGGCATGAGCGACGGCAGCGCGGAGCTGCGCCGGGTCGCCTTCGCCAGCGCCGTCTCGGACGCCCCGCTCGCCACCTCCCCCGCCGTCCCCGGCGGCACACCGGACCCGGTCGCGGTCGGCGCCGTCCACCGCTACCCCTTCAACTCCCCCTGCGCGGGCGCCCTGCGGACCGGCCATGCGCAGATCATCCCGGGCCGGGAGAGCGACGACGGGGGGCCGGAGTTCGGCGCGGTGGTGCAGTCCACCCTCGCCGTCCCGATGGTCGCCAGGGACACCGTCGTCGGGCTGGTGCAGTTCTCCCGTACCAAGGGCAGCGAGCCGTTCGGCGAGCGGGACACCGCGCTCGCCGTGGAGCTGGCCGCGCGCGCCGCGGTCTGCATCGACAACGCCCGCCTCTACCGCCGTGAGCACGAGCGCGCGCTGATATTGCAGCGCAGCCTGCTGCCGCCCGGCGACCCCGAGGCGGCCGGCCTGGACATCGCCTGCCGCTATCTGCCCGGCACCACCGCGACCGAGGTCGGCGGCGACTGGTTCGACGTCATCGAACTCCCCGGCCACCGCACCGCGTTGGTGGTCGGCGACGTGATGGGGCGCGGACTGCGCGCCGCGGTCGCCATGGGGGAGCTGCGCACCGCCGTACGGACCCTGGCGCTGCTGGACCTGGAGCCCGCCGAGGTGCTCTCGGCGCTGGACGAGATCGCCCGCGGGCTCGGCGGCGACGGCGAGGGCCGGTCCACCGCCCGCAGCGCCCGCGGCCGGTCCGGGGCCCCGGAGGGCGCCGAGCCCAGGCGCTCGGCGCGTACCGCCGATCTCTCCGAGGTCTACCTCGCCACCTGCGTCTACGCCGTCTACGACCCGATCAGCCGGCGCTGTACGTTCGCCAACGCCGGGCATCTGCCGCCGGTGCTGGTCGAGGACGGCGAGGACGCGCTGCTGCTCGACGTGCCCCCGGGGATGCCGCTCGGCGTCGGCGGCGAGCCGTTCGAGGAGATCGAGGTCGAGCTGCCGGACGGTGCGCTGCTGGCGCTCTACACCGACGGCCTGGTGGAGTCCCGCGACCATCCGCTGGACGAGGGGCTGCAGGCCTTCCGCAGGGCCCTGTCGGGCGCCGACCGCCCGCTGGAGGACTTGGAGGACGCCTGCGACCACGTGCTGAGCGCGATGGACACCTCGCACGGCGAGGACGACATCGCGCTGCTGATGGCGCGGGTGCAGGGGCTGCCCAAGGACGCGGTGGGCGACTGGAATCTGGCGCCGGAGGCCCGTTCGGTGGCCCGCGCCCGGGAGCTGGCCCGCGACCAGCTCACCGACTGGGGCCTGCAGGGCCTGGTCGACACCACCGAGCTGCTGGTCAGCGAGCTGGTGACCAATGCGCTGCGGCACGGCCACGGCGAGATCCGGCTGCGGCTGCTGCTGGACCGCACCCTGGTCTGCGAGGTCTGGGACGCCGATCTCGCCCAGCCGCGCCGGCGCCGGGCCCGGGACACCGACGAGGGCGGCCGCGGGCTGCAGCTGGTCGGTCTGCTCAGCGAGGGCTGGGGCAGCCGGCGTACCCCGCGCGGCAAGACCGTGTGGTTCGAACTCGCCCTGCCCGACGGGGAGTCGCCCGCGGTGGACCCGGCGGAAGCGCTGCTGAGCCTGTTCTGAGGAGCCGGGGCGGGACCGGGACGGCGCCCGGGGGCCCGCCCCGCCCGCTCACTCGCCGCGGCGCCGGATCTTGTTCCCGAGCCACACCAGCGGATCGTACTTACGGTCCGCGGCGCGCTCCTTGAGCGGGATCAGCGCATTGTCGGTGATCTTGATGTGCTCGGGGCAGACCTCGGTGCAGCACTTGGTGATGTTGCAGTAGCCGAGCCCGTGCTCGTCCTGCGCGGTGGCCTTGCGGTCGAGACCGGACTCCGGCGCCGCGTCCAGCGGATGCATGTCGAGCTCGGCGATGCGCATCAGGAAGCGCGGACCGGCGAAGGCGGTCTTGTTCTCCTCGTGGTCGCGCACCACATGGCAGGTGTCCTGGCACAGGAAGCACTCGATGCACTTGCGGAACTCCTGGGACCGCCCCACGTCCTCCTGCTGCATGCGGTACTCGCCGGGGGCCAGCTCCGCGGGCGGGACGAACGCCGGGATCTCCCGGGCCTTGGTGTAGTTGAAGGACACGTCCGTGACCAGGTCGCGGACGACCGGGAAGGCCCGCATCGGCGTGATCGTGAGGGTCTCCGTACGGTCGAAGACCGACATCCGGGTCATGCACATCAGCCGCGGCCGGCCGTTGATCTCCGCGCTGCACGAACCGCACTTGCCCGCCTTGCAGTTCCAGCGCACCGCGAGATCGGGGGCCTGGGTCGCCTGGAGGCGGTGGATGATGTCGAGCACCACCTCGCCCTCGTGCACCTCGACCGAGTAGTCCGCCAGGCCGCCGGCGTGCTCATCGCCCCGCCACACCCGGAAATGCGCCTGGTAGACGCCCGACCGCTGCTCTTCCTGCGACACGCTCACCGGCTCAGCTCCTCGTCCGTCAGATACTTCGCCAGCTCGTCCTTCTCGAACAACTCCAGCAGATCGCGGCGGATCGGCGGGGTCTCGCGCCGGGAGAGCCGGATCTGGCCCAGCGCCGGGTCCGCGGTCCGCGCCTCGCCCTGCGGGTGGGCGACCTCGCAGACCAGATTGATGTTGCGCCAGCCGCGGTCCATCGCCGGATGGTCGTCGCGGGTGTGCCCGCCGCGGCTCTCCTCCCGCTCCAGCGCCGCCCGCGCCACACACTCGCTGACCAGCAGCATGTTCCGCAGATCGAGGGAGAGGTGCCAGCCCGGGTTGTACTGCCGGTGGCCCTCGACGCCGGCCCGGCGGGCCCGCACCCGCAGATCGGCCAGCCGCTTGAGCGCCTCGAACATCTCGCTCTCCCTGCGGATGATGCCGACCAGGTCGTTCATCGCCTGCTGGAGCTCCTGGTGCAGGGTGTACGGGTTCTCCGCCGGACCCGTCTCGCGGCCGGCGTCCTCTCCGGCTTCCTGCCCGCCCTCGGCGCTGAAGGGACGCAGCGCCTCCGCCTCCGCCGCGTCGATCTGCAGCGGGTCGGGTACCGGCCGCCGGTCCAGCGCGGCCGCGTACGCGGCCGCGTGCAGCCCCGCCCGGCGGCCGAAGACCAGCAGGTCGGACAGTGAGTTGCCGCCGAGGCGATTGGAGCCGTGCATGCCGCCGGCCACCTCACCGGCCGCGAACAGCCCCGGTACGCCGGTCGCCGCCGCGGTGTCCGGGTCGACCTCCACCCCACCCATCACGTAGTGGCAGGTCGGGCCGACCTCCATCGGCTCGGCGGTGATGTCCACATCCGCCAGTTCCTTGAACTGGTGGTGCATCGAGGGCAGCCGGCGTTGGATGACCTCGGCCGGCATCCGGGTGGAGACGTCCAGATAGACGCCGCCGTGCGGGGAGCCGCGGCCCGCCTTGACCTCGGCGTTGATGGCGCGGGCGACCTCGTCGCGGGGGAGGAGTTCGGGCGGGCGGCGGTGGCGTTCGGGATCCTCGTACCAGCCGTCGCCCTCCTCCTCGGTCTCCGCGTACTTCTCCTTGAAGACGTCCGGGATGTAGTCGAACATGAAGCGCTTGCCGTCGCTGTTGCGCAGCACCCCGCCGTCGCCGCGGACCGACTCGGTGACGAGGATGCCCTTGACCGACGGCGGCCAGACCATGCCCGTGGGGTGGAACTGCACGAACTCCATGTTGATCAGCGGCGCCCCGGCCAGCAGCGCCAGCGCATGGCCGTCACCGGTGTACTCCCAGGAGTTCGAGGTCACCTTGAAGGACTTGCCGATGCCGCCGGTGGCCAGCACCACCGCCGGAGCCTCCAGCACGAAGAAGCGGCCGGACTCCCGGTCGTAGCAGAACGCGCCGGCGACCTGCCCGGAGCCTGCGCCGGGGCCGCCGGCCGGCTCCTTGAGGATCCGGGTGACGGTGCACTCCTGATAGACCTTCAGCCGGGCGTCGTACGCGCCCAGTTCCCGCTCGTCCTCCTGCTGGAGCGCCACGATCTTCTGCTGGAGGGTACGGATCAGCTCCAGGCCCGTACGGTCGCCGACATGCGCCAGCCGCGGGTACTCGTGGCCGCCGAAATTCCGCTGGGAGATCCGGCCGTCCGCGGTGCGGTCGAAGAGCGCGCCCCAGGTCTCCAGCTCCCAGACCCGGTCCGGGGCCTCCCGGGCGTGGAGTTCGGCCATCCGCCAGTGGTTGAGGAACTTGCCGCCGCGCATGGTGTCCCGGAAGTGGACCTGCCAGTTGTCGTGCGCGTTGGCATTTCCCATGCTGGCCGCGATACCGCCCTCGGCCATCACCGTATGGGCCTTGCCGAACAGGGACTTGCAGATCACGGCCGTGCGCATGCCGGCCTCGCGGGCCTCGATGGCGGCGCGCAGTCCGGCGCCGCCCGCGCCCACCACGACCACGTCCCATGCCTGCCGGTCCACATGCGCCATCGCGGGGCACACCTTTCCGTAGAAGAACTGTCAAAGGAGTTGCTGTTGCACAAGGAGAAGGGGAGGGGCGCTCGTCAGAAGAAGCGCGGATCGGCGAGGGCGCCGCTGGCCAGCAGGAAGACATAGAAGTCCGCGACGGCCACGCTGATCAGCGAGGACCACGCCAGCTGCATGTGCCGCGCGTTGAGCTTGCCGATCCAGCCCCACAGCCGGTAGCGCACCGGGTGCCGGGAGAAGTGCCGCAGCCGGCCGCCGACGATGTGCCGGCAGGAGTGGCAGGAGAGGGTGTAGGCCCAGATCAGCACGATGTTGGCGAGGAAGATCAGGGTGCCCAGGCCCATGTGACCCCAGGCGTAGTTCTCGTCGCGGAAGGTCAGCGCCGTGTCGTAGGTCAGTACGCCGGCGACCAGCACCGCGAAGTAGAAGAAGTAGCGGTGGATGTTCTGCAGGATCAGCGGGAAGCGGGTCTCACCGGTGTACTTCTTGTGCGGCTCGGCGACCGCGCAGGCCGGCGGCGAGGCCCAGAAGCCCCGGTAGTAGGCCTTGCGGTAGTAGTAGCAGGTCAGCCGGAAACCCAGCGGGAAGATCAGGATGAGCAGCGCGGGGGACAGGCCCCACCAGCTGCCGAAGAGCTCCCAGTTGGGGCCGCCGCGCATGGTGTGGCAGTTCTCCGCCAGGCACGGCGAGTAGAACGGCGAGACATAGGGCGCGTGGTAGTAGTCGGCGTTCGCGAAGGCCCGCCAGGTCGAGTAGACGATGAACGCGAGCAGCCCGGCGGCGGTGCAGGCCGGGGCCAGCCACCAGCGGTCGGTGCGCAGATGGCGGGCGGGGATGGCGGCGCGCGAGGTGGAGTGCACGCCGGTCGCGTCGGTGTGCGAGGAGGGTTCGGTGCCAGTGGCCAACGTCGGTCTCCGTGAAGGGCGCTCCGTCCGGGCGGCGGTGGAAGGCGCGCGGCCGGGGCGGGGCGGGACGGGATGAGGGGCGGACGGTGGGGCTCGTGCCACGGCCGCTCAGGGCGCGTGGCCGTTCCTGGAGCCCAGGCCCTCGTCCTCCGCGTCGGTCCACAGCGCGGAGTTGTAGGGGGCGTCGGAGATCGTCACCATCTCGACGGTGGCCGCACCCTGGCGCCGGGGCCCGCCGGCCGCCGCGCTCTGCTTGAGCAGGCCGAGACTCTCGCGCAGATGGTCCGTGTCGCTGCGGACCCGGCGGATGTCCAGGCCGGCGCCGAGTTGCGCCTCCAGCTTCCCCACCGACCGGGCGAGATGGTCCAGGCTGCGTTCAACCGCCGTCAGATCATCCTTAAGGGACATATGACGTGCCCTCACTTCTGAAGGTGTGGTGGGCGATCTCATGCGCCCGAGAGTGTCGCGCGTCACAGTAGGGGTTGGGAAGGGGGTGTGCGGGATTACGACTCGAACCGGTGCGTTTCGGCAACGGTGCGGGCCCGGCACCCCTCGAACGTCGATACGGAACCGGGCGCGCCGCGGGCTGCTGCGGTCCGCCGTGCGGTGACCCCGTGACCCCGCCGGGGCCCGGGAGGTTGGGCCGGGCGGGTGGCCTTGGGGTGGTGGCCGTCGTGTCGGGCGGCCGGTCCGGGCGCGGTCGCTTTCAGTGGGGGTGCCATAGATGTGATGAGCCGCAAACTCGGCCGAACGTGGTGCGCCGGTCAGGCCCAGGCGGTGCTCGGCGCGGCGCGGGTGAGCCCGGAGGTAACCGTCATGACCGACCACGACCACCCCTCAGGCCGCCGCGCGGCGTGCCGCAGACGCCGTTGTGCCGCGCTCATCGCGGCGGGGGCGCTGCTCCCGCTGCCGGCCCTGACCGGATGCAGCAGCGATGAACGGGAGGCGTCGGTCTCGGCGTCCCAGGACATCGCCCCGGCGCCGCGCGGCGAGCTGAAGGACGGCGGCACCCTGCGCTGGGCCATCGACGCGATGCCCGGCACCCTCAACGCCTTCCAGTCCGACGCCGACGCGACCACCGCACGGATCGCCGGGGCAGTGCTGCCCGCCATGTTCACCCTCGACGCGAACGGTCGGCCGCAGCGCAACGCCGACTATCTCGACGCCGCGGACGTCAGCGCCCGCGACCCCAAGCAGATCGTCACGTACAAGATCAACCCCAAGGCGCGGTGGAGCGACGGATCGGCGATCACCGCCGCCGACTTCATCGCCCAGTGGAACGCGCTGTCCGGCAAGAAAAACGCGTTCTGGACCGCCCGCAACGCCGGCTACGACCGGATCGGCACGGTCGAACAGGGCGCGGGCGCCCACGAGGTGAAGGTCACCTTCGCCCGGCCCTATGCCGACTGGCGGTCGCTGTTCACCCCGCTCTACCCCAAGAGCGTGATGGGCAACGCCGACGCCTTCAACGAGGGCGCACGCGAGCAACTCAAGGTCGGTGCGGGCCCGTTCCTCGTCCAGGAGCGGGACACCGAGGAGGGGCGCGTCGTCCTCGTCCGCAACCCGAAGTGGTGGGGCGACCGCGCCAAGCTCAAGAAGATCGTGCTGGAGTCGCTGCCCGGCGACAAGCGGGCCGCGGCGCTGGCCGACGGGAGCGTCGATGTCGCCGCGGTCGACCAGTTCGCCGCGAAGCGGGTCGCCTCCGCCCGGCGCGCGGCCTCCCACAAGCCCGGCGACGGCAACGCGGGACCGCAGGGCGACGGGGCCAAGGCCGACGCCAAGGCCGTCGCCGGACAGAACGCGGTGCTGCGCGGCTACACCGTCCGCAAGGCCCTGGAGCCCGCCTACACCCAGCTCGCCCTCAACGGCAGCAGCGGGCCGCTGGCCGATGACCGGGTGCGCCGGGCGGTGGCCCGCGCCCTCGACCGGCAGGTGCTCGCGGACGCCGTCCTCAAGCCGCTGGATCTGCCCTCCCGGCCGCTCGGCAGCCATCTGCTGATGGCCGGGCAGAGCGGCTACGAGGACCACAGCGACGCCCTCGGCGGCCAGGACACCGGGGCGGCCAAGGCGCTGCTCGCGGACGCCGGCTGGAAGAGCGACGGCAGCGACCGGCAGCAGGCCGGCCAGAACGCGGGCGCACCCGCCCCCGGCTCGGACGACCGCTACGACGGCGACCCGTACGGGGACGAGTCCGCGGGGGACGGGGCCGACGGCCGGGGCGGGTACGACGACGGCGCCGACGACCGCAACCCGGCACGGCCCGGCCGCGGGCACGCAGCCGTCCTGGGCGAGCACGGCGCGGACGCCCGGCCCGCCGCCGCCGAGGCCCCGCTGTCCTTCACCGGCGCGGTCGGCTCGGAGGTCCAGCAGTCCGCCCTGCTGCGGCAGAGCGCCTCGTTCTACAAGCAGGCGGCCGCCGGTGAGAAGGACGCGGCGGGCGGCGACACGGAGTCGGCGGCGTACGCCAAGTACACGCGCTACAAGAAGCGCGCGGCACGGGCGCTGGGCTCCGCCGAGATGATCGAGACCGGCCAGGCCCCGCACCTGCCGGGCTCCGGCGGGCACCCCGGCGCCCGGCACGCCGCGGCCGAGCGGTCCGCGGCCGCCGCACCGCAGCCGGCCGGTGACCGGGCGGGCCGTATCGCCGCCGTCAAGAAGAACGGCAGGCCGCTGACCCTGCGCTTCGTGGTCCCCGACGGCGCCGCCTCCGCGCAGCTGCGCACCGTCGGACGGCGGATCTCCGAGATGCTCGGCAAGATCGGCGTGCAGACCTCCGTCCAGCGGGTCTCCGACGCCAGCTACTTCCAGGACCACATCGCCTCCGGCGACTACGACCTGGCGCTGTACTCCTGGCCCGGCACCGCCTACCCGGCGACCGACGCCCGCCCGATCTACGCCAAGCCGCAGCCCGCGCCCGACGGCTCGCTGACCGTCGAGCAGAACTACACGCGGGTCGGCACCGACCACATCGACCAGCTCTTCGACCAGGCCTCCTCCGAGCTGGACGAGGGCTCCGCGCGCACCCTGGTCGCACAGGCCGACGCCCGGATCTGGGCGGCCGCCGGGTCGATTCCGCTCTACCAGCGGCCCGAGCTGGTGGCCACGAAGAAGACGCTCGCCAACGTCGGCGCCTTCGGCTTCGCCACCCCCCGCTTCCAGGACATCGGGTACACGAGGTAGGGGACCCCGCCGGCCCCCACCAGCCCTCACCAGAGCCTCGCGAGGGAAGGTAATCGCAGGTCAGAGGCGGTATGGACGGGCTGCGGCGGCCAGTGCCGCCGCAGCCACGTACCATGGGGTGAGGCCGTGGCGTGCTGAGATGCCCGGCGGGCGCGCGTACCGGATGGACGCGTCGCCACCCACGATTCCGGGAGAAGCGCCGCCAGTATGCCCACCCGTCACGACATTCGTAACGTAGCCATCGTCGCCCACGTCGACCACGGAAAGACCACTCTCGTCGACGGCATGCTCAAGCAGGCCGGATCCTTCGCCGAGCACGCCGCCGAGAAGCTCGACGACCGGATGATGGACTCCAACGACCTGGAGCGTGAGAAGGGCATCACGATCCTCGCCAAGAACACGGCGGTGAAGTATCACCCCAAGGACGGCGGGGACCCGATCACGATCAACATCATCGACACCCCCGGCCACGCCGACTTCGGTGGCGAGGTCGAGCGCGGTCTGTCGATGGTCGACGCGGTCGTCCTGCTGGTCGACGCCTCCGAGGGTCCGCTGCCGCAGACCCGCTTCGTGCTCCGCAAGGCCCTCGCGGCCCGGATGCCGGTCATCCTGTGCATCAACAAGACCGACCGTCCCGACTCCCGGATCGACGAGGTCGTCAACGAGACCTACGACCTGTTCCTGGACCTGGACGCGGACGAGGACCAGATCGAGTTCCCGATCGTCTACGCCTGCGCCCGTGACGGCGTCGCCTCGCTGACCAAGCCGGAGGACGGCACGGTCCCGGGCGACAGCACCAACCTGGAGCCGTTCTTCCACACGCTGCTGGAGCACGTCCCGGCCCCCGAGTACGACGAGAGCGCCCCGCTGCAGGCGCACGTCACCAACCTCGACGCGGACAACTTCCTCGGCCGTATCGCGCTGCTCCGGGTGGAGCAGGGCGAGCTGCAGAAGGGGCAGACCGTCGCCTGGATCAAGCGCGACGGCACCGTCTCCAGCGTCCGCATCACCGAGCTGATGATGACCGAGGCGCTCACCCGCAAGCCCGCCGAGAAGGCCGGCCCCGGCGACATCTGCGCGGTCGCGGGTATCCCCGACATCATGATCGGCGAGACCCTGGCCGATCCGGAGAACCCGATCGCGCTGCCGCTGATCACGGTCGACGAGCCCGCGATCTCCATGACCATCGGCACCAACACCTCCCCGCTGGTCGGCCGCGGCGGCACCGGCAAGGGCGCGGACGCCAAGTCCGCGGTCAAGGACCGCAAGGTCACCGCCCGCCAGGTCAAGGACCGCCTGGAGCGCGAGCTGATCGGTAACGTCTCGCTGCGCGTGCTGGAGACCGAGCGCCCCGACGCCTGGGAGGTGCAGGGCCGCGGTGAGCTGGCGCTGGCCATCCTGGTCGAGCAGATGCGCCGCGAGGGCTTCGAGATGACCATCGGCAAGCCGCAGGTGGTCACCAAGCAGGTCGACGGCAAGACCTACGAGCCGATCGAGCGCATCACCATCGATGTGCCCGAGGAGCACATGGGCGCGGTCACCCAGCTCATGGGCACCCGCAAGGGCCGGATGGACAACATGTCCAACCACGGCTCCGGCTGGGTCCGCATGGAGTTCATCGTCCCGTCCCGCGGTCTGATCGGGTTCCGTACCGAGTTCCTGACCAACACCCGCGGCACCGGTATCGCGCACTCCATCCACGAGGGCCACGAGCCGTGGTTCGGCGAGCTGAAGACCCGTAACAACGGCTCGCTGGTCGCCGACCGCGCCGGTGCCGTCACCGCCTTCGCGATGACCAACCTCCAGGAGCGCGGTGTGCTCTTCACCGACCCGGGCACCGAGGTGTACGAGGGCATGATCGTCGGCGAGAACTCCCGCGCCGACGACATGGACGTCAACATCACCAAGGAGAAGAAGCTCACCAACATGCGCTCCGCCTCGGCCGACTCCTTCGAGGCGATCGTTCCGCCGCGCAAGCTCTCCCTGGAGCAGTCCCTGGAGTTCTGCCGCGACGACGAGTGCGTCGAGGTCACCCCGGAGTCCGTGCGCATCCGCAAGGTCGTCCTGGACCAGAAGGAGCGCGGCCGCACGGCTTCCCGCGCGAAGCGCTGAAGGACCGCGCCGAGCGGTAACGCCTGCCGCCGGGATTCCGGAAACGCGCCGAAGGGGCGCCCCTCCACGTGAGGGGCGCCCCTTCGGCGTTCCGGCGGGGCCGCTTCGCGTCCCGGTGCGGCGGTCCGTCCCGCTCCCCGGGGGCCTGTCCCGTTCCCCGGCGGCGTTGTCAGTGGCCGGCGCCAGACTGGGGGCATGACGCAGACGACGAAGATCGAAGCCGGTCGTGGGATCGCGACGCTGATCAATGTGTTCACCGTGCTGCCCGAGCGGCAGGCGGAGCTGGTGGCGCTGCTGAGCCGGGCCACCGAGGAGACGATGCGGGACCGGCCGGGCTTCCTCTCGGCGAACCTCCACGCCAGTGCGGACGGCGAACGGGTCGTCAACTACGCCCAGTGGGAGAGCGAGGCGCACTTCCGGGCGATGCTGGCCGATCCGGCGGCGCAGGAGCACATGACGCAGGCCGCCGCGCTGGCGGAGTCCTTCGACCCGCGGATATACGCGGTGGAGGGCGTCCACCACGCCTCGGGTGCCGCTTCCTGATCCACCGGGCCGGCACCGGGGCCGCCCCGCCGTGGGGCGGCCCCGCCCACCCCAAGCCGATCGGGCATACGGGGGTTTTCTCGGGTCTCCGGAGCAGTGGCGGTCGCCGCCGAAGTGCGATACCTCCCGCTTTGCGATCTTATGTGGGCTGGGCAGGAGTCCGGACCTGAGGAGGCATCATGCGGGGAGCCACCCTCGCGAAGTGGGCCCTGTGTGCCGCCGCCACCGGTCTGACGGCCACCGCGTGCGGGGGCGGCGGCGGGGCGAGCGCCGGGGTGGTCAGTGCCTCCTGGGGAGATCCGCAGAATCCGCTGGAGCCGGCGAACACCAATGAGGTCCAGGGCGGCAAGGTCCTGGAGATGCTCTTCCGCGGCCTCAAGCGGTACAACCCGAAAACGGGCGCCGCGGAGAATGTGATCGCGGACCGCATCGAGACGAAGGATTCGCAGCATTTCACCGTCACCCTGAAGGACGGCTGGACCTTCAGCAATGGCGAGAAGGTCACCGCCCGTTCCTTCGTGGACGCCTGGAATTACGGGGCGCTGCTGACCAACGAGCAGAAGAACGCGCCGTTCTTCCAGTACATCGACGGCTTCGCGAAGGTGCACCCCACCACCGGAACCCCTACGGCCAAGACGCTGTCGGGGCTGGTGGTGAAGGACGACAAGACCTTCACC
The DNA here is from genome assembly GCF_036227565.1 of Streptomyces sp. NBC_01454. NCBI lineage: Bacteria > Bacillati > Actinomycetota > Actinomycetes > Kitasatosporales > Streptomycetaceae > Streptomyces > Streptomyces sp. NBC_01454. Next base: position 2,864,587 of record NZ_CP109460.1, on the reverse strand, counting down.
GTGACGCTCAACCAGAAGTTCTCCAGCTGGCCGGACACCCTGGGCTATTCGGCCTTCATGCCGCTGCCCCAGGCGTTCTACAAGGACCATTCCGGGTGGCTGCGAAAGCCGGTCGGCAACGGGCCGTACCGCGTGGATTCCTATGAGAAGGGGTCCGTGCTGCGGATGCGGAAATGGGGGAAGTACCCGGGGTCCGACCCGGCGCGGAACGCCGGCATCGATCTGCGGGTCTACACCGACAACAACACCGCGTACACCGATCTGCAGGCCGGCAACCTCGATCTCGTCGACGATGTACCGGCCTCACAGCTCAAGAGCGTGACATCGGACCTCGGCAACCGGTACATCAACCAGCCGGCCGGGATCATCCAGACCCTCACCTTCCCCATGTACGACAAGGCGTGGGGCGGACCGGGCAAGGAGAAGGTCCGGCGCGGACTGTCGATGGCCATCGACCGGGACCAGATCACCCGGGAGATCTTCCGGCGGACGCGGACACCCGCCACGGACTGGACCTCACCGGTACTGGGCGCGGACGGCGGCTACAAGGCGGGGCTCTGCGGCGAGGCCTGTGTGTTCAACCCCGGCCGGGCCCGGCAGCTGATCAAGCAGGGCGGCGGGCTGCCCGGCGGACACATGACCCTCACGTACAACGCCGACACCGGCTCCCACAAGGACTGGATCGACGCCCTCTGCAACAGCATCAACACCTCGCTGGGCAGCGACAACGCCTGCACCGGCGCGCCGGTCGGGACCTTCGGCGACTTCCGGAACAAGATCGCGGCCAAGCGGATGAGCGGCCCCTTCCGGGCCGGCTGGCAGATGGACTACCCCCTGATCCAGAACTTCCTCCAGCCGCTCTACTACACCAACGGCTCGGCGAACGACGGGAAGTTCAGCAACCACGGCTTCGACACCCTGGTGGACAAGGCCAACGCGGAGACCGACACCGGTCAGGCCGTCGCGACCTTCCAGGACGCCGAGAAGGTCCTCGCCGCGCAGATGCCGTCCATTCCGCTCTGGTACCAGAACGGCAGCGGCGGCTACTCGGAACGGATCAGCAATGTCTCGCTGAACCCGTTCAGCGTGCCGGTCTACAACGAGATCAAGGTCAACTGACCGTGGTGTGAGGGAGGTGGACGCTTCATGGGACGGTATGTGATCCGGCGGCTGCTCCAGATGATCCCGGTGTTCATCGGCAGCACCTTCCTGATCTTCTTCATGGTCTACGCACTGGGCGACCCGGTGGCCGCGATGTTCGGCGAGCGCGCCCCCGACCCCGCCACCGCCGCGCAGATCCGCCGCGAGCTCTACCTCGACGCGCCGCTGTGGAAGCAGTACCTGCACTACATGGGGCAGATCTTCCAGGGGAACTTCGGCACCGCGTTCAACGGCCAGTCGGTCACCGAGCTGATGGCCTCCGCCTTTCCCGTCACCCTGCGGCTGACGGTGGTCGCCATCGTGATCGAGATGGTGGTGGGCATCGTGCTGGGGGTGTTCAGCGGGCTCCGGCGCGGCCGCGGCATCGACACCTCGGTCCTGGTCCTCACCCTCGTCGTGGTGTCCATCCCGACCTTCGTCAGCGGCTATCTGCTGCAGTTCCTGTTCGGGGTGCAGTGGGGCTGGGCCGCGCCGTCGGTCTCCCCGGAGGTACCGCTGAACGAACTCCTGCTGCCCGGGCTGGTGCTGGCGCTGGTCTCGCTCGCCTATGTGACCCGGCTGACCCGGACCTCGATCGCGGAGAACGTCCGCGCCGACTACGTCCGTACGGCCGTTGCCAAGGGCCTGCCGCGCCGCCGGGTCATCACCCGCCATCTGCTGCGCAATTCGCTGATCCCGGTCGTCACCTTCATCGGCACCGACATCGGCGCCCTGATGGGCGGCGCGATCGTCACCGAGCGCATCTTCAACATCCACGGCGTCGGATACCAGCTCTACCAGGGCATCCTGCGGCAGAACTCACCGACCGTCGTGGGCTTCGTGACGATCCTGGTGCTGGTCTTCCTCCTCGCGAATCTCCTCGTCGACCTGCTGTACGCCGTCCTCGACCCGAGGATCCGCTATGCCTGAGCCCACTGCCCCCAAGGAAGCCATCGGCCACGGCGACGGCGGCTCCGCCGCGCTGGCCATCGGCGAGGCGGAGTCGCTGGAGCGGCGGCCCGGTGCGGCCCCGCCGGGCGCCGGTCCGCCCGGCGGGGTGCCCGCCGGCAAGCCCCGCAGCCTGTGGAGCGACGCCTGGCACGATCTGCGCCGCAACCCCGTCTTCGTCATCTCCGCACTGGTCATCGTCTTCCTGGTGATCATCGCGATCTGGCCGCAGCTGATCGCCACCGGCAACCCCTACCGCGCGGACCTCGCCAAGGCGCAGCAGGGCTCCCAGCCCGGCCACCCCTTCGGCTTCGACACCCAGGGCCGGGACGTCTACACCCGGGTGGTCTACGGGGCCCGCGCCTCGATCACCGTCGGGGTCTGCGCCACGACCGGCGCGGCGCTGCTCGGCAGCCTGCTGGGCGGGCTGGCCGGCTTCTTCGGCGGCTGGTCGGACACCCTGCTGTCCCGGATCGCCGACATCTTCTTCGGCATCCCGGTGATCCTCGGCGGGCTGGTCTTCCTCTCGATGGTCGCCAGCAGCACGGTCTGGCCGGTGGTCGGCTTCATCGTGCTGCTCGGCTGGCCGCAGGTCTCCCGGATCGCCCGCGGCTCGGTGGTCACCGCCAAACAGAACGACTACGTCCAGGCCGCACGGGCGCTGGGCGCCGGCAACGGGCGGATGCTGCTGCGGCACATCGCCCCGAACGCCGTCGCGCCGGTCATCGTCGTCGCCACCATCGCGCTCGGCACGTTCATCGCGCTGGAGGCGACGCTCTCCTACCTGGGCGCGGGGCTGAAGCCGCCCACCATCTCCTGGGGCATCGACATCTCCACCGCGTCCCCGTACATCCGCAGCGCGCCGCACATGCTGCTGTGGCCGGCGGGCGCGCTGAGCATCACGGTGCTGGCGTTCATCATGCTCGGCGACGCGGTACGCGACGCCCTCGACCCCAAGTTGCGCTGAGGAGCGGGAAGATGACGCACCAGGAAGCCGCCCCGGAACCCACGGGCGCCGCGGCGGCCGTGGCCGAGCCGCCGCTGCTCGAGGTCCGCGATCTGCGGGTCGAGTTCCGTACCCGCGACGGGGTGGCCAAGGCCGTCAACGGCGTCAGCTACCACGTGGCACGGGGTCAGACCCTGGCGGTGCTCGGGGAGTCCGGCTCCGGCAAGTCCGTGACCGCACAGGCCGTGATGGGCATCCTCGACTCCCCGCCGGGGTTCATCACCGGCGGCGAGATCCTCTTCCAGGGGCGCGATCTGCTGACCCTGCGCAGGGAGGAGCGGCGCAGGATCCGCGGCGCGAAGATGGCGATGATCTTCCAGGACGCGCTCTCCTCGCTGAACCCGGTCCTCAGCGTCGGGGCCCAGCTCGGGGAGATGTTCCAGGTCCACGAGGGGATGTCCCGCAAGGAGGCGCGCGGGCGGGCCGTGGAGCTGATGGAGCGGGTCAAGATCCCCGCCGCCAGGGAGCGGGTGGGCGACTATCCGCACCAGTTCTCCGGGGGGATGCGCCAGCGGATCATGATCGCGATGGCGCTGGCCCTGGGCCCGGACCTGATCATCGCGGACGAGCCGACCACGGCGCTGGACGTCACCGTCCAGGCGCAGGTGATGGATCTGCTGGCGGAGCTGCAGCGCGAGCTGACCATGGGACTGATCCTGATCACCCACGACCTGGGGGTGGTCGCGGACGTCGCCGACACCATCGCGGTGATGTACGCGGGCCGGATCGTCGAGACCGCCCCCGTCCACCAGCTCTACAAGGCGCCCGCCCACCCCTACACCCGCGGGCTGCTGGACTCGATCCCGCGGCTGGACCAGAAGGGGCGGCAGCTGTACGCGATCAAGGGCATGCCGCCCAATCTGACGGCCATTCCGCCGGGCTGCCCCTTCCACCCGCGCTGCCCGCTGGCCCGGGACGTCTGCCGCACCGACCCGCCGCCGCTGTACGAGGCCGGGCCCGGCCGGGCCAGCGCCTGCCACTTCTGGAAGGAGACGCTCGATGGCGCACGGTGACACCGGGGCCCCGGCTCCCGGCACCCCGGCTCCCGGCACCCCGGCCCCCGGCACCCCGGCCCCCGGCACCCCGGCGGCCGGCTCCCCGGAACCGGTCCTGGAGGTCCGCGACCTGGTCAAGCACTACCCGCTCACCCGGGGCGTGCTGGTCAAGAAGCAGGTCGGCGCGGTCCGGGCCGTCGACGGGGTCTCCTTCGACCTCCACCGGGGCGAAACGCTCGGCATCGTCGGCGAATCCGGGTGCGGGAAGTCCACCGTCGCCAAGCTGCTGGTCGGCCTCGAACGCCCCACGGCCGGCCGGATCCGCTACCGCGGCGAGGACATCAGCACCCTCTCCGGCCGGGCGCTGAAGGCGGTACGGCGCAATATCCAGATGGTCTTCCAGGACCCCTACACCTCCCTGAACCCCCGGATGACCGTCGGGGACATCATCGGCGAGCCCTACGAGATCCACCCCGAGGCGGCCCCCAAGGGAGAGCGCCGCAGAAAGGTCCAGGAACTCCTGGAGGTGGTCGGGCTCGACCCCGAGTACGTCAACCGCTATCCGCACCAGTTCTCCGGCGGCCAGCGCCAGCGCATCGGGATCGCCCGCGGACTGGCGCTGCGCCCGGAGATCATCGTCGCCGATGAGCCGGTCTCCGCGCTGGACGTCTCCGTCCAGTCCCAAGTGGTCAATCTGCTGGAGCGGTTGCAGGACGAGTTCGACCTGTCCTACGTCTTCATCGCCCACGATCTGTCGGTCGTGCGGCACATCTCCGACCGCATCGCGGTGATGTACCTGGGCCGGCTCGCCGAGCTGGGCACCGACGAGCAGATCTACGAGCACCCGACCCACCCGTACACCCAGGCCCTGCTGTCCGCCGTGCCCGTCCCCGATCCGGACGCCCACACCCACCGCGACCGCATCCTGCTCGCGGGCGACGTCCCCTCGCCCGCGAACCCGCCCTCCGGCTGCCGCTTCCGCACCCGCTGCTGGAAGGCGCGGGACCTGTGCGCCGAGGTCACCCCGCCGCTGGAGGTCCCGGCGGAGTTCCGGGACACGGCGGGGCCCGCGCGGCACCCGTCGGCATGTCACTTCGCCGAGGAGCGCACGGTGGTGCCGAGCGGGTAGCCGCGTGGCCGCGGAGCCGCCACACGCGCCGGAGCCCGCCTCCCGTGGGGGAAGCGGGCTCCGGCGGGGTACGGCCCGGTCAGCCGGTCGTGCCGGTCTCCTCGGCGGAGCCGGCCGGCGTGATGTCCTCGATCGCCGCCAGCGCCGGGTCGAGGATGATGTCCTCGTCCCGCGCCGCGGTCGTGGGCTCCTCGGGGAAGTGGCAGGCCGTCAGGTGGCCGCCGGCGTTGCCGCCGATCTGGACCAGCGGCGGCTCCTGGCTCGCGCACTTGTCCTGCGCCTTCCAGCAGCGGGTGCGGAAGCGGCAGCCGGAGGGCGGGTTGACGGGGGAGGGGACGTCACCGGCGAGGCGGATGCGCTCGCGGTCCTCCTCCTCGCTCTCCACCAGCTTGGCCTCGGGCACCGCCGAGAGCAGCGCGTGGGTGTACGGGTGGCGGGGCCGGTTGTAGATGTCGTCGCGGGAACCGACCTCGACGATCTTGCCGAGGTACATCACCGCGACCCGCTCGCTGAAGTGCCGCACGATCGCCAGGTCGTGGGCGATGAACAGGAACGCGATGCCCAGCTCGCGCTGGAGCTTCTGGAGCAGGTTGACGACCTGCGCCTGGATGGAGACGTCGAGCGCGGACACCGGCTCGTCGGCGATGATCAGCTTCGGCTCCAGGGCGAGCGCGCGGGCCACCCCGATGCGCTGGCGCTGGCCGCCGGAGAACTCGTGCGGGAAGCGGTTGTAGTGCTCCGGGTTGAGACCCACGGTCTCCAGGAGCTCGCGGATCCGCTTCTCCCGGCCACCGGGCGGGTTGATCCCGTTGATCTCCATCGGGCCGCCGATGATGGTGCCCACCGTCTGCCGCGGGTTCAGCGAGGCATACGGGTCCTGGAAGATCATCTGGATCTCGGAGCGGACCGGCGCCAGTTCCTTGCGGCCGGCGTGGGTGATGTCCTGGCCCGCGTAGGTGATCTTGCCGGAGGTCGGCTCCATCAGGCGGGTGAGCAGCCGGCCGGTGGTGGACTTGCCGCAGCCCGACTCACCGACCAGGCCGAAGCTCTCGCTCGCGTGCACGGTCAGGTCGACGCCGTCGACCGCCTGCACCGCGCCGACCCTCCGCTTGAACGGAAAGCCGCCGTAGATCGGGAAGTGCTTGGTCAGGCCCTCGGCGGTGAGCAGCGGCTCGCCCGGCGTGGGCGCGGCGCCGCGCGGCGCCGGGAGGGTGACGTTGTCTGTCATGGTGGTCGCTCCCTAGCCCAGCCGGGGCTTGATCTGCTCGGTGAAGAGGGTCTGCTTCTGCTCGGCGCTCAGGTGGCACGCGGCGGCGCGCCCCGCCTCCAGCAGCGGCCGCTCGTCGGTGCAACGCGCCCCGCCGACCTCGGCCGTGAAGCCGCAGCGGGGGTGGAAGGCGCAGCCCGAGGGCGGGTTGAGCAGGCTCGGCGGGGAACCCGGGATCGGGTGCAGCGCCTCGCTGACGTCCGAGGACAGCCGCGGCATCGAGCTGAGCAGGCCCCAGGTGTACGGGTGGCGGGGCTGGGTGAGGATCTCCTTGACGGAGCCCCGCTCCACGGCCCGGCCGGCGTACATCACCAGCAGCTTGTCCGCCGTGTTGGCGACCACGCCGAGGTCATGGGTGATCAGGATGATCGCGGAGCCGAATTCCTGCTGGAGGTCCTTGAGCAGGTCGAGGATCTGCGCCTGGACGGTCACGTCCAGCGCGGTGGTGGGCTCGTCGGCGATCAGGAGCTGCGGGTTGCAGACCAGCGCCATGGCGATCATCGCGCGCTGGCGCATACCGCCGGAGAACTGGTGCGGATAGTCGTCCACCCGCAGGCTCGGCTGCGGGATACCGACCTTGGTCAGCATCTCGATGGCGCGCTGGCGGCCCTCGCGCTTGCTCGCGCCGGTGTGCTTCATGAACGGCTCGGCGATCTGCCGGCCGACCGTGTAGTACGGCGACAGGGCGGTCAGCGCGTCCTGGAAGATCATCGCCATCTTGTTGCCGCGGAGCTGTTCCAGGGTCTTCTCGCGGGCCCCGGTCAGCTCGTCCCCGTCCAGGACGATCTCGCCGCCGATCTCGGTGGCCTTCGGGTTGTGCAGCCCCAGGATCGCGAGGTTGGTCACCGACTTGCCGGAGCCCGATTCACCGACGATGCCGAGCGTCTCGCCGCGTTCCAGGTCGAAGGAGAGACCGTCGACCGCCTTGACGATGCCGTCCTCGGTGGAGAACCGCACCTGCAGATCACGGACGGACAGGAAGGGGTCGGACCCGGCCGGCACCTCGGTGCCTTCGGTCTTGGTGAGTGTGGTCACTTCAGGCTCTCCTAGGACAGGCGCACGCGCGGGTCGATGAAGGCGTACGTCGCATCCACGATGATGTTGAACACCAGGATCAGGGCGGCGCTGAAGATCAGCACGCCCATGACCATGGGCAGATCGAGGGTGGTGACGGAGTCGATCGCCAGGCGGCCGATGCCCGCCAGCTGGAAGGTGAACTCGGTGATCATCGCGCCGCCGAACAGCGAGCTCAGGTCCATGCCGAGGATGGTCACGATGGGGATCAGCGACCCGCGCCAGGCGTAGCGCAGGAAGACGTACGAGCTGGACATGCCCTTGGCCTTGGCCGTCCGGACGTGTTCCTCCTGCAGCTGCTCGATCATCGTCGAGCGGGACATACGGGTGTACTGCGCGGTGAAGATCGTCGACATCACGAGCCAGGGGAGCAGCAGCCCCATGAACCAGCCCGATGGGTCCGAGGTGAAGTCCACGTACTTGGGGGACTCCAGGAGGCCGCTGTAGACGAAGAGACCGAGCGCGATCGGACCGAGGATGTAGATCTGTGCCGAACTCAGCACCATCGAGACCGAGGTGAGCGCCTTGTCCAGGAACGAGCCGCGCTTGTAGGCGGCGATCAGGCCGGTGCCCAGGCCCACGGTCAGGAACACCACGGCGCCGCCGATGGCCAGCGAGGCGGTGGTGGGCAGGCGGTCCATCATCGTCGACCAGACGTCCTGCTTGGTCGCGAAGGAGTAGCCGAAGCACGGCGCGCTGCAGTGGCCGATGGAGTAGTCGCGGCCGGCGAAGATGCCGACGACGAAGTCCCAGAACTGGGTCGTCAGGGGCTTGTCGAGGCCGAGGTTCTGGTGGATCAGCGCGATGTTGTCCGCGGTGCAGTTCTTGCCGCAGGACATCGCGGCCGGGTCACCGGCACCGAAGAAGACGAAGAAGGTGAAGGCACTGAGCAGAACAAGGATGACAACAGCGCCGAACGTCCGGCGAAGTAGGAATTGAAGCATGGCAGTTCGCTGCTCTCAGGACGGCGGCGGCAGTGGGTGTGAGGGGTGGCTGGGAAGGCCCCGGAGGGCGCGCGTTCCGCCGTGTGCGCGCTCTCCGGAGTGCCTTCGTCAGACGAGGCGGTGCGCTCTCGTCACTTCTTGAGGAACAGCGTGTTCGGGTCGATGTAGCTGACGTCCTCGTTGTAGCGGGCGCCGCCGATGTTCGAGCCGTACAGCTGGAGCACCTTGGTGTAGAAGACCGGCGCGGCCGGGTTGACCTTCTCCACGATGTACTGGTGCAGCTTCTGCCACTCGGCGGTGGCCTTCTGCACGTCCGTGATCTTCGTGATGCGGGCGATCTCGGAGTTCACGTGCTTGTCGTTGATGTGCGAGTAGTTCGACGAGCCGTCCTGGATGGTGGTGCCGTCGTAGGACGGCGGGATGACGGTCGAGGCGTCCGCCCAGTCCTGGCCCCAGCCGGTCATGTAGATGTCGAAGCCGTTCTTGACCTTGCCCATCTGCTCGTACCAGGAGGCGGCGTCGACCTCCTTCTTCTGCACGTTGAAGCCGGCCTTGGTCAGCGCGTCCTCGATGACGACGGCTTCCTTCTGACGCGACTCGGTGTTGGAGTACGCGTAGACCAGCTTCATGCCGGTCTTGCCGGCCTCCTTGAGGAGCTTCTTGGCCTTCTCCGGCTCACCGTTGGGGTGCGAGAGCTTGCCGTAGGGGTCGTAGCCCTTCTTGTAGCCCGCGACGGTCGGGGCGAGCAGACCGCCCGCGATCTCGCCGCCGTAGCTGCCGCCGTTGACCCGGACGATCTGCTGGTTCGGCAGCGCGTAGGTGATCGCGTCACGGATCCGCTTGTCCTTGATGCGGTCCATGTTGAAGTTCATCTGCCACACGTAGGGCTGGTACCCCTGGACCATGCGCTTGCTGGCGCTGGCGTTGTCCAGCACGTTCTTGGTCAGCGTGGGGTCGACCGCGTTGGTGAGGCTGATCGCGTTCTTGGCCTCACCCTGGTCGGCCATCAGGCGCTTGGTGGAGTCCGAGGCCTGGTGGTTGAAGGTGATGTTGTACCCGTCGGGGTACTGGTGGCGCATCGGGTCCGTCTTCGGGTCCCAGTTCTTGTTCCGGACCAGCTGCATGGCCTTGCCGGACTTGAACGACGCGATCTTGTAGGGACCGGAGGACACCGGGGCGACGTCGTAGGCGTCCTTGGTGTCCTTCGCGCTGTCCGGGACCGCGCTGTAGCCGGGCATCGTCAGCGCGTACGGCAGCTGCGAGTTCGGCTGCTTGAAGTGGAAGATGATGGTCTTCGCGTCCGGGGTGTCCAGCACGTTCTTGGGCAGGTGGTCGCCCTTGTACGGACCGTCCGGCAGTGCCTTGCGGTACGAGGTGCCGGCGCCGGACAGCCACGTCTGCACGTAGGTCGGACCGTCGGTGATGAACTTCGAGTACAGCCGCTCGATGCTGTGGCGGATGTCCTTCGAGGTGATCGGCGTGCCGTCCTCGAACTTGATGCCGTCCTTGAGCGTGTACTTCCAGGTCTTGCCGCCGTCGGACATCTGGCCGGCGTCGGTGGCGAGGTCGCCCACGACCTTGGCGTTGCCCTTGTCGTCCTGCTTGAAGCTGGTCAGGCCGCGGAAGATCAGCTGCGACAGCGCCTTCATGTCGCTGACGTACATCTGGCCCGGGTCCAGGTGGTTGTAGCTGTCACGCTGGTAGACGCGGATGGTGCCACCGGAGTGGGCGCCCTTGACGGCGACGGCCGGGCCGACGGAGTCGGCGGCGGTGCCCATCGGGATCGCCTTGGCCTGGGACGCGGCGTCCTTGTCGGTCTGCGACTTGTCCTGATTGGAGCCGCTGCCGCCGCTGCAACCGGTGAGCGCGAGCGATCCGGCCGCGAGGGCCACTATCGCCGCGCGTGCTCTGCGCGTAGAAAGTGCGTTCATGGGATTCCAAGCACCTGCCTGTCAGTTGGTGACGAGATGTGCTGTCTGACGCATCCCGGGCAGGCCCGGCAGGGGTGACAGCAAGCCCCCCTTCAAGTGGACGATCAGCGCCCGGACTTGGGATCGAAGGCGTCGCGTACCGAGTCTCCGAGGAGGTTGAAGCACAGCACGAAGATCAGCATGGCTACGGCGGGGAAGAGCAGGAAGGTGGGGTCGTTCTCGTAGTACCGGGCGCCCGCCTGGAAGAGCCGGCCCCAGTCGGGGGTCGGCTCCACGATGCCGACGCCCAGGAAGGAGAGGCCCGCCTCGGAGGTCACGAACAGGGGCAGCATGTAGGTGCTCTGCACCAGCACCGGAGTGACGACGTTCGGCAGCAGCTCCTTGCGGATGATCCGCCAGGGCGAGGCGCCGGTGATCTTGGCCGCCTCGACGAACTCCCGCTCGCGCAGGGAGAGCACCTGACCGCGCAGCAGTCGCGCCAGACCCATCCAGCCCAGGAACCACTGGACGATGACCAGGGCGCAGACCCGCACATAGGTGGGCGTCTCATCGCCCGGCGGCACGAAGAGCGCCACCACGACGGGCATGAACGCCACGAACGTCAGCTGGCTGGGGAACGCCAGCAGGAAGTCGATCACACGGCTGAGGAAGTAGTCGGTGCGGCCGCCGACGTACCCGGCCGTGACGCCGATGAGGATGCCGGTGACCACGGTCAGCAGGGTCACCGCGACGGAGATGCCGAGCGACATCCGCATGCCGTAGATCAGCTGCATGAACACATCGCGGCCCAGGGACGGCTCCACGCCGAACCAGTGCGCGGGGGAGATGCCGCCGTTGGCGCCCACGGGGTAGCCGAACTCGTCCAGGAGGTTGGGATCGTTGTTCCCGTAGAGCGTGTACGGGTCCTTGCCGTACAGCGCGCCGATCACCGGGGCCAGTGCCGCGATGGCGAAGAAGGCCAGGACGACGATCGCGCAGATCATGCCGGTGCGGTCGCGCTTGAACCGCATCCACATCAATTGGCCGGGGGAACGGCCGACGAGCTCACCGCCCTTGGCCTTCTTTTCCTTCTTCAGACCTGCGGGCCCACGTCCTGGGGTGTCGGACTGTGCAGCCGCGGTCTGGGATGGACTAGTCATCGCGAAGTGCCCCCGCGCCGAGTTCTCTTGGAACGTGAAGCGGCACCGATTCGCACCGCTGGATGAGCGGACTTTCGCAAGTTATTTACGGCGGAGTCAAGGGGATCGGGTGTGCTCATGCGCAGGTCGTCTGCTTCTTGAGCGAAGATTGCGCATATCGACGCCCGGGCGTGCTTGACAGGTGGGCGCCATGTGCGGCATGAGCGGACATTTCGGATCAAACCGCTTTAACAAGCTGGCAACTTCCCTGTCGCAACTCCGATATACGGACGCGCCATGATGAACACCGTACGGCCGTGCGGGTGCCGTAGACCGGCCGGGACGCCAGGTGGCGTCCCGGCCGGTCGCCGTATGTGCCGGTTTCGTCCGTTGCTCCATTCGGGTCAGTTGTCCCCGCGCCGGGACTGCAGTAGACCTGCGGTAGACACCCCCGCCGCGGGGGTGCCGTGACGAACCGAGGACAACGACGTGGACAGGGGGCAGGCCGTGTCCACAGTGCGGGACGGCGTTCTCACCCGCGGTGCACGCGGCGCCGGCGCCCTGGTCTGCCTGCTGCTCGCGCTGCTCGCTGCGGGCTGGATCATCCGGGACCTGGCCGTCGCCGAGCACCGCGCGGATGTGTGGTGGGCCTGGCTGGGCGAGACCCGCAGGCCGCGGGAGTTCACCGCCTGGGCCACCTCGGCGCTCGACCCGCTGCTGCTGCTCGGCGCGCTCGCCGCCGCGGTGGCCCAGGTGCGCAGGGCCGTCACCTCGTCCGTGGCCGCGGGGGCGCTGCTCTCCCTGGCGGCCGCCGTCGCGCTGCTGCGGATCCCGCTGGTGTGGGTGCTGGACGCGGACTGGCTCCAGGGCCTGGACAGCGGGCTCACCCTGTGGGCACGGCTGACCGTCTACGCCCAACTCGCCCTGGCGGCCGCACTGATCATGGTCGTGGCGGCCGGACGGCGGCGGCCGGACGGAAGAACGGGACGGCACACCGCGGGCGGCGCGTACGGGGCGGCGGCAGGGGCGTACGGCGTGGTCCGTGCGGTGCCCTCCGGAGCGGATCCCGGGCGGCCCGGCAGCCCGTACCGGGGGCCGGCCGCCACCGCCGGCGTCCTCCTGGGCGCCGCCGGCCTCCTCCTCGCCGGCTGGGAGATCCACTGGTGCCGGCAGCTCGGCTGGTCCCTCTACCGCAAGGGGCTGCTGGGTGACGCCTCCGTCTTCCGCGCCCTGCTGCAGCCCCCGGTGCACTGGCAGGGGGCGGCGCTCGCCGTGCTGGCCCTGGGCGCCGCGGGCGCCGCGCTGCGCCGTGCCTCCTGGGGCCGCCCCGCCGCGCTGACGGCCGCGGCACTGCTGCTGGCGTACGGCGCGGTGGCGCTCGCCCATGCCCTTCGCGCCGGGGAGTTCGGCCGCCTGGCCGCGCTGTCCCTCCGCGCCCAACTGGAGGTGGGCACCGCCGCGTTCGTGTCGGCCGCCGCGTTCACCGCACTGTGCGCCGCGGCCCGGTCCGGCCTGCCGGACACCGCCCGGGACGCCGACGCCGTACGGGCCTACGGCTCCACCCCGGGCGAGCTGCGGCCGCCGCACGCCCCGCCCCCGCCGTCGACGCTCCCGCCCGGCTGGTGACACCGCCTCCCGGCCCCCGCCGCACGGCGGGAGCCGGGAGGGCTCAGGCGGACATCCCCAACGACCGCTGGAGGAAGTCGACCTGGAGCAGCAGCAGGTTTTCGGCCACCTGCTCCTGCGAGGCCATATGGGTCACCCCGGTCAGCGGCAGCATCTCGTGCGGCCGGCCCGCGGCCAGCAGCGCCGCGGACAGCCGCAGCGCATGGGCCACGACCACATTGTCGTCCGCGAGGCCGTGCACGATCATCATCGGACGGTGCGGCTCCACGGCGCCGGACAGCCCCTCGTCCGTGACCAGCGAATTCGCCGCGTAGACCGCCGGCTCCTCGTCCGGGTGGCCCAGATACCGCTCCTGGTAGTGGGTGTCGTACAGCCGCAGGTCGGACACCGGCGCACCGACCACCGCCGCATGGAAGACATCGGGACGGCGCAGCGCCGCCAGCCCCGCGAGGTAGCCGCCGAAGGACCAGCCGCGGATCGCCACCCGCGCCAGATCGAGGGGAAAGGATCCGGCCAGGGCGTGCAGGGCATGAACCTGGTCGTCCAGGGCGACGTCCGCGACATCGCGGAACATCGCCTTCTCCCACGCGGGGGAGCGCCCCGGGGTGCCCCGGCCGTCCGCGACGATCACCGCGAACCCCTGGTCGGCGAACCACTGCGAGGTCAGATACGCGTGGTGCGAGGCGACCACCCGCTGGCCGTGCGGACCGCCGTAGGGGTCCATCAGCACCGGAAGCGGTCCCTGGTCCTCCGTATAACCGGTGGGCAGCAGCACCGCGCACGGAATCTCCCGCTCCCCGGCCCGGACCAGCCGGGGCCGGGCGGTCAGCACCGGCTCCTCGGCGCAGGAGCCGATCGTGGCGAGGCTCTTCTCCCCGCCGTCGGGATCCAGCCGCACCACCTCCACCCGGGTGCCGGGCCACTCCAGCGACGTCTGGGACAGCACGGTCAGCGCACCGCCGCGCACCGCGGAGGACACCGTCGGATGCGGCCGCCCGCCCACCCGCTCCCAGCCGCCCTGGTCGCCGCTGCCGCGGAACCAGGCGCGGTAGACCCCGATGTCGTGCATGTCGGCGCCGCTCGCGGAGAACAGGACGTCGTCCTCGCCGATGTCCAGGACGGCCCGGACGTGCAGCGGCGCCCCGGTCAGCGGGCGGGCGCCGACGAACAGCTTGCGCGCGCCGCCCTCGTCGGCGATCCGCACCAGCCGGCCGTCCGGGGTCCAGGCCGGCACCCCGGGGAACGGCTCGACCCAGGCCTCGTCCTCGTCGTCGTGCACCGTGCGGGTCGCGCCGGTCGTGGTGTCGACGGTCAGATAGCGCTGGTCGCGCTGGTCGCGGGCCTGGACGAGCAGCAGCGGCGGCCCGGCGGCGGACCAGTGGACGCGCGCGAGATAGGGGTAGCGCTCGGTGTCCCAGACGACATCCGTGCGCGAGCCGTCCAGCCCGAAGAGCGCCAGGGTGACCCCGGCGTTGCGGGTGCCCGCCGCCGGGTACGCGATCCGCGCGGGCTCCTGGTCCGGATGGGCGGGGTCGGAGATCCACCAGCGCTGTACCGGCGCCTCGTCGACCCGCGCGGCCAGCACCGCGTCGCTGTCCGGTGACCACCAGAAGCCGCGGTAGCGGCCCATCTCCTCGGCCGCGATGAACTCCGCCAGCCCCCAGGTCACCTCGGGCCCGTCGGGCTCCGCCAGCACCCGGTCCGGCGCTCCGGCGGACGCGTCCTGCGCGGTGTCGGCGGTGTCGGCTGCGTCGTTGGTGTCGGCAGTGTCGTTGGTGTCGTCCGCGTCCGAAGTCGTGGCCCCGTCCACCGCGACCACCCGCAGCCGGCCGTCCGCGACGAAGGCCACCCGGCGGCCGTCCGGCGACGGGCGGGGGTCCACCACCGGCCCCCGGACCGGGAGTTCACGGGTGGTGCCGGCCCGCAGCTCGGAGACGAACAGCCGGCCGGACAGGGTGAACGCGGCCAATTCCACGGCGGCGTCCGTGGCGTAGCCGACGATGCCCGCCGAGCTCTCCCGGCTGCGCTCGCGGCGGGCCCGCTCCTGTGGCGGCAGCCGCTCCTCGGCGCCGGCCAGCAGGGCCTCGGGGTCGGCGGCCGTGAACTCCCGGCCCTGCTCCAGGTCGAGCACCCACAACCGCTGCCGGCGGTCGGTGCCCGAGGGGGAGCGCAGGAAGACGACGCGTGCACCGTCGGGGGAGAGCGCGAAACCGCGCGGGGCGCCCAGAGTGAAGCGCTGCGTACGGGCGTATTGCCGCGGGAACGAAGGCTGTCCGGTCATGGTGCCGAGCCTACGGGCTCACCACGGTCGCGCTCGTGAAGATCATGTGCGCCCCCGCTCTGCTTCCGTGCTCCGACTTATGCGCTAGCACGGAAAGTTATGATCCCTTGCGCGTAGTGGGTTCGGGGTAAAGAGCCCTTGGCATACCCCGGTGTGCGGACCGTGCGGACGGTCCGGACACCAGTAACCCTGTCCGGACCACGAGTACTTGGAGGTGAGCCGCCGTGGCACTCTCGATTTCGGCGGTGGTGCTGCTGGCGATCATCGTCTTCTTGCTTGTCAAGAAGTCCGGACTGAAGGCCGCGCATGCGTTCGTCTGCATGCTGCTGGGCTTCTACCTCGCCGGCTCGTCCATCGCCCCGACGATCAAGCAGCTGACGACGAACGTCGCCGGCATGCTCGGCAACATCAAGTTCTGACCCCCTCGGGACCCGGCCCGTCCGTCCCGTGCGCGCCCCCGGTGGGGCCGCACGGGCGGCGGCCGGGCTCGCCTGCGGACGGCGGACCGGGCGGCTCGTAGGCTGTCGGCATGACCGACCGGCCAGCCTCCCCCACGTCACCGTCCGCCACGGGCGCCGCCCCGCGCCCCGCCCCGTCGCGCCGGCTGCTGCTGGTGCACGCGCACCCCGACGACGAGTCGATCAACAACGGCGTCACCATGGCCCGGTACGCGGCCGAGGGCGCCCAGGTCACCCTGGTGACCTGCACGCGCGGCGAGGAGGGCGAGGTCATCCCGCCCGAACTCGCCTCTCTCGCGCCGGACCGCGACGACACCCTCGGCCCGTACCGCGTCGGCGAGCTGGCCGCCGCGATGGAGGCCCTGGGCGTCACCGACCACCGCTTCCTCGGCGGGCCGGGCCGCTACCGCGACTCCGGGATGATGGGCGCCCCGCAGAACGAGCGGCCCGACTGCTTCTGGCAGGCCCCGCTGGACGAGGCGGCCGCCGAGCTGGTCGCCGTGATCCGGGAGGTCCGGCCGCAGGTGATGGTCACCTATGACCCGAATGGCGGATACGGCCACCCCGACCACATCCAGGCGCACCGGGTGGCGATGCGCGGCGCGGAGCTCGCCGCGGCCGCCGACTTCCGGCCCGAGCTGGGCGGCGCGCACGCGATCGGGAAGATTTACTGGAACTGCAACCCCCGTTCCGTGGTCGAGGAGGGCTTCGAGCGGCTGCACGCGGCCGGTCACACCTTCCCCGGCATCGCCTCCGCCGACGACGTGCCCGGAGTGGTGCCGGACGCCGAGGTCACGGCGTCCGTCACCGGTGGCCGTGCCGCCGCGGAGGCCAAGACCGCGGCGATGCGCGCGCACTACACCCAGATCGCGGTCGACGGACCGTTCTTCGCGCTCTCCAACGACCTGGGCCAGCCGCTGTTCGCCGTCGAGCACTATCGGCTGGTGCACGGCGTCGCGGGCGCGGCGGACGGTGAGCGTGAGGACGATCTCTTCGCCGGCACCGGCGGAACGGCGGGGACGCGGCAGCACGGCACCCGGATCGAGGAGGCGGCGGAATGAGCACGGCGAAGGGCGGCGGAGCCGCCGGCAAGGGGAACGGTGCGGCGGGTGCCGGCAAGGGGCAGCGGTCCCGGGCGGGCGCGGGCGCGTCCGCGGTGGCGCCCCCGGTGGCGGACGCCGGCGTCCCCCCGCTCACCGGCGGCCGGGCGGGCACCTATGTGCTGCTGCTGGTCACCGGCGTACTGGTCGCGTTCGCCGGCACGCTGGTGCAAGCGGCCTGGTTCCCCGGCGGGTTGCTGCTGGCGCTCGCCGGGGTCGGCGCCCTGTTCTACGGGGGCGGCCGGGCGACCGGTACCCCGGCGGGCGTGCTGGTGCCCGGCGCGGCCTGGCTGGTGACCGTGTTCCTGCTGCTCAGCGATGTCCGGCCGGAAGGCGACTTTCTCTTCGGCGCCGGGCTCGGTTCGTACCTCTTCCTGCTGGGCGGCATCCTGGTCGCTGTGATCTGCGCCACCGCCGCCCAGATGCGGGTGGCGGGCGTCCGGCACGGCCGAGTTGGCGGATGACGTGGTGGATATCGGGACGGATGACACGCGGGTCGGGGTGACCGGACCGGGTACCGGGGGTTCGCCCGGGGTGGCGGTGTTCGTACGCTCCCCGGGTGGCCGCTCGCGGCGGACAGTATGGTGGTGCGCGCCGTCGCGCCGCCCTGGGGGCACCTCCCGGCCTGTGGCCGGGAATCATCTCTGACGAGCGGCGGAGCCAACCGGGAGAACCTGCTTTGAGTCGTGAATCTGACAGTTCGTCCTCCGGCCCCCAGGGCCGTGGCGGAGCCGCGTACCCGTCAGGGACGCCGCCGTACGGCTCGCCCAGGGGAGACGCCGACGAGGCGCCGGCGTCCGGTGCCCCGGCACGGCCGGAGGAGCCCAAGACCGAGACCACGCTGACGACGCGGATCAAGATCAACATTCCGGGGTCACGCCCCATCCCGCCGGTCGTCGTGCGCAAGCCCGTCGGTGAGGAGTCCGGCATGAACGGATCGGCTGGATCCGGCGGTTCCGCCGGCTCCCGGGGAACGCCCCGCCCCGCCCGGGGCGGTGAGCGCAATGCGGAGCGGACGGCGAACACGCCGCGTCCCGAGGCTCCGGCGGAGGAGGCCCCCGCGGCCGGCCGGACCGAGAAGACCAGCGACTGGTTCGCGCCGCGCAAGCCGCAGGCCGGCCCCGGCGGCCCGTCCTCGACCACCGGCTCCCACCCGGCGCCGCCCGCCCCGGGCGGCGCGACCCCGCCGCGCGGCACCCCGGGCGCCACCCCGCAGCAGCGCCCCGACCTGCCGTACTTCTCCGACAGTCCGGCCCCGCAGGACGGCCCGGCCGCGCAGGACGGCGCCCCGCCGTTCGACGGCGGCGCCCGCACCGATGGCGGCTCGCCGTTCGACGGCGGCCGGCAGGGCGGCGGCTCGCCGTTCGACGGTGCGGCCGGCGGCGCCTCGCCGTTCGACACCCCCGCGGGCCCCGCCCGCGACCACACCCCGTTCGACGCCCCGGGCGGCCCCAGCGGACCGACGACCGGGCCGGCGCGCGGCAGTTCCGCGCTCAACCTCCCGCCCGGCTTCAGCGACCCCGGCACCGGCGGCACGCCCCGGATCGACGACACCGCCGAACTCACCCCGCAGCCGCCGGCGCCGCTCGCCGGGCCGGGCAGCGGCCTCGGCGCCGGCGGCATCGCCGGCGGACTGCCCGGCGGCCCCCAGGGCAGCGCGCCCGGCGGTCCGAAGGGCAGGCACGGGGGGAGCGGCCCGCAGAGCGGCGCGGCCGGCGGCCACGACCGGGTGTCCGGCGACACGCTGGTCAGCGGCATCCCCAAGACCCCCGGCGCGGACGGTCCGTCGTCCCCGTCGTCGTTCCCGGCCGGTCCGGCCGGTGAGGGCGACAGTGCCGCCCCCAAGCCGCGGCCCAAGATCCCCGAGCCGATCAACCCGCCCAAGAAGGGCCGTAACAAGCTCGTTCTCCTGGGTGTCGCCGTCGTGGTCCTGGCCGGCGTCGCCTACGGCGCGGGCCTGCTGCTCGACCACGCCGACGTGCCCAACGGCACCACCGCGCTCGGTGTGGACATCGGCGGCACCAGCAAGGAAGACGCCGTGAAGAAGCTGGAGGCGGAGCTCAAGGGCCGCCGCAGCCAGCCGCTCGAACTCACCGTCGACGGCAAGACCGAGACCCTCCAGCCCGCCCGGGCCGGTCTGGACATCGACCCGCAGGCCACGGTCCGCAAGGCGGCCGGCCGGGACTACAACCCGGTCTCCGTCATCGGCTCGCTGTTCGGCGTGCACCGCACCGCCGAGCCGGCCGTGCTCGTCGACGACGAGAAGCTGCAGATCGCGCTGGAGAACGCCGCCGGACCCGGGGGTGCCGCCGCGGACGGCGGGATCACCTTCGAGAACGGCAAGGCGGTGCCGCACTACGGCGTGCCGCACAAGGCCATCGATGTGCAGGCGTCCAAGAAGAAGGTCGCCGACGCCTACCGCCTGCGCGCCACGACCGGCACCGACGCCCCGGTGGTGCTGGCCGCCGGCACCCAGCAGCCGCAGGTCACCAAGGCGGCGGTGGACAGGGCGTTGAAGCAGTTCGCCGAGCCCGCGATGTCCGGTCTGGTGACGGTCCGTACGGACGCGGCGCACACGGTCTCCTTCAGCCCGCAGAAGTCGATCCCGAAGTTCCTGTCCTTCAAGATCGTCAACGGCGGTCTGGTCCCGTACTACGACCGTCCGGCGCTCAAGGCCCTCTACGGCGACACCTTCAACGGCGTCCAGGTGACCAAGGGCGACGGCTCCAAGCACCCGGTGAGCGTCGAGGAAGTGGCGAGCGCGGTCGGCCGGGCGCTGCTCGGCACCACCCCGTCCGAGCGGGTCCAGACCATCGCCACCGACGGCAACTGACCGCGCGGCGACGGCCCGCAGGCACGAGGCCCCCCAGGGCGCGCTCCCGGCTCACCCGGGAACGTCCCCTAGAAGACTCATGAAGATCTTGCTGAGGGGTCGTTCGGCCGCAGGCCGGGCGGCCCCTCCGGCTATGTGCTGGCCGGGGCGAGGTGCCAGGTTCCGTTGGTTCGGTTGAGTCCGAGGTTGATCAGTCGGCGAAGGTTGAGGGCGGCTGCTCGGGTGTGGAGCCAGGTGTCGTTCTTGATGGTGCCGCGGTAGCGGAGTTTGCGGTTGCCGTGGTGGACGAGCCAGGCGACGGCACGTTCGACCGGTGGTCTCCAGCGCCGGTAGTCGGCCTGCCAGTCGGGATCGGTGGCGGCCTGCTGGCGGGCGGCGGCGAGCAGATCGTGGTGCGGACGGATGGTCAGGATCCGCCCGGCCTTGGCCTTGGTGCACCGCTCACGAAGGGGGCATCCGGCGCACACGTCCTTGAACGAGGCTTTGCGCTGGTGGTGCTGCCCGGCGGGAGCGGATAAAGGGACGGTGTGTCCGGCGGGGCAGGTCACGGTGGCGGCGACGGTGTCGATGACGAAGTCGTCGAGGGTGAAGCCGCCAGGGACGGCGGGCCGCAGCGGTGCGGGTTTGAGGAACAGCCGGTGACCGGCGGTTTCGAGGCTGTGGCGGGCGTCACCTGTGGAGTAGGCGGTGTCACCGAAGGCGTCAACGGGCTCGTCCTCGTCGGTGAGCAGGTCGATTCCGACCATCGCCTCGTGGTGCTCGGGACCGGCTCCGGGCCGCAGGGCGACGGCGGTGTATAACCCGGTCTCGGGCTCAATGGCGAGGTGGGCCTTGAAGCCGTCCTGCTGGTGGGTGCGGGTCTTGTGCACGTGCCGGGCTTCGGGGTCGACAGTGGAGACCATCCGGTTCTGTGCGGTGCCTTGGGTGATGCGCCAGCGCCCGTCGCGGCCGTCGGAGTCCTCGGCGGGCTCCACGTCCTGGCCCGCGACCAGGGCCAGGATGCCGACCGCGTTCGCGGCCTTCTCGCCGAGCTGCTGCTCGGGCAGGTGGCCCAGCAGCCGCAGCGCGTCACCGACCAGGGCGTCGACCAGGTCGGCACGGGCCTGCTCGTCGTTCCAGGCGATCCTCGGCTTGCCCGGGTCGTTGTAGTCGTGCGCGGTGCAGTGCACCGCGACCACCTCGCCGGCCCCGGGGACGTCCCGGATCACCGCCCGGATGGCGGCGATGATCTGGGTGACGGTGTCCTGGGTGGCCACCGCGTCATCCAGCACGGTGGAATCCAGCGCCCGGCGGTGCTTGCCCTTGAGGACACCGGTGGCCTTCACGACCTCCCGCACAGCCTCGAACACCCGGTTCGGCCGGGCGGAACGGGCCAGCCGGCGGCGGAAGTAGGCCAGCAACGACGGATCGAACGCCATGTCATGAAGGCCCAGTCCGCAGGCTGCCTTCCACCTCAGGTCGCACCGCAGTTCCTGGACCGTCTCGAAGTCCGACAGCCCGTGCAGGGCCTGCAGCGTGATCGCCGAGGCCAGGATCTGCGGCGGCATACTCGGCCGCCCGTTCGCCGACGGGTACATGTCCGCGAACATCTCCGCTTCGAACAGCGTGCTGCGATGCTCGGCCAGGAAAGCGAACACACTCCCCGCCGGGATCAAATCCCGGCAGGTCTCCCACACATCCGGCCCGACCGTCTCCCCGGCCCATTCCCCCATCACCACAACAAGCAGTCTGGCCCCGCCGCTCACGCGGCGGGGCCAGAACTCCAAGATCTTCATGAGTCTTCTAGGGGGCCTCCCCCATGACAGATGTCATGGCGCAGTGCGGACACCCGACACTGCCGAGCACGGCGCGCGTCCCGGAAGCTGGGGGGTATGACGACCACAGCGACCACCACAGCCGCCACCGCGCAGGGGGCGGAGCGGGCACCCGTGGTCAGCTTCCGGCAGGTCACCAAGAGCTACGGCGCGGTGCGCGCGGTGGCCGACCTGGATCTGGAGCTGTACCCGGGTGAGACCGTCGCCCTCCTCGGCCCCAACGGCGCGGGCAAGTCCTCCACGCTCGATCTGCTCCTCGGGCTGCGCACGCCCGACGCCGGCGGCGTGACCCTCTTCGGCACGACCCCGCAGCGCGCCATCGAGCAGGGCAGGGTCGGCGCGATGCTGCAGAGCGGCGGCCTGATGGAGGGCGTCAAGGTCAGGGAGCTGGTCAAGCTCGCCCGCGATCTGCACCCGCGCGGCTACCCCCTCGACGAGATCCTGGCCGCGGCCGGCATCACCGACATCGCCGACCGCATGGTCGACAAGCTCTCCGGCGGCCAGGAACAGCGGGTCCGCTTCGCGCTGGCCACCGCCGGCGCGGGCGATCTGATCGTGCTGGACGAGCCCACCACCGGCATGGACGTCTCCGCCCGGCAGACCTTTTGGGGCGCCATGCGCCGCCAGGCCCGGCAGGGCCGTACGGTCCTCTTCGCGACCCACTACCTCGAAGAGGCCGACGAGGTCGCCGACCGGGTGATCGTGCTGCACCGCGGCCGGGTGCTGGCCGACGGCACCGCCGCCGAGATCAAGGCCCGGGCCGGCGCCCGCCGGATCGCCTTCGACCTCGACGAGCCGATCGACCGCGAGGCGCTGGGGGCCCTGCCGTCCCTGACGTCCCTGGAGGTCTCGGGCCGCACGGTCCGCATCCAGTCCCAGGACGCCGACGCCACCGTCCACGCCCTCTACGGCCTCGGCTGTTACCCGCAGAACCTCGAAGTCTCCGGCCTCGGTCTGGAGCAGGCCTTCATCGCCCTCACCACGGCGTCCGACGCGAGCACCACCGGCTCAGCCGAGCAGGAAGGCAGGGCGGGCCGATGACCACCCTGATCAAGCTGGAGATCATCCGCGCACTGCGCAACAAGAAGTTCATGTTCTTCTCGGTGATCTATCCGCCGGTGCTGTACCTGATCATCGCGGGCGGCGCGGACAGCAAGCCGATCCCCGGTATGCAGCTGAACATGGGGCTCTACTTCATGGTGTCCATGGCAGCATTCGGTGCCATGACCGCCGTCCTGCTGGGCAACAGCGAGCGCATCGCCAAGGAGCGCGAGAACGGCTGGGTGCGCCAGCTGCGGCTGACGGCGCTGCCCGGACGCGGGTATGTCGCCGCCAAGATGGCCGCCGCCGCGACCGTCAGCCTGCCGTCGATCCTGCTGGTCCTGCTGGTCGCCGCGGTGGTCAAGGGCGTACGGCTGGAGGCCTGGCAGTGGCTCGCCATCGCGGCCGGCACCTGGCTCGGCAGCTTCGTCTTCGCCGCCCTGGGCGTGGCCATCGGCTATCTGGCCACCGGCGACGCGGTGCGCCCGATCGCGATGCTGTGCTACTTCGGCCTGGCGTTCCTGGGCGGCCTGTGGATGCCGCTGACGTTCCTGCCGCAGTGGGCGCAGCACGTCGCCGAGTGGCTGCCGACGCACGCGTACGCGGCGCTCGGCACCGCCGTCGAGGCCGGCGACGCCCCGCACCTGAAGGACATGGCCCTCCTGGCCGGCTATCTGCTGGTTTTCGCCGGCGGCGCGGCCTGGCTGTACCGCAAGGACACCCGGAAGGCATGAGACACGGCAGATGAAGAGCGAGCCCTGGGCCGAGAACCCCATGAGGATGGGGCAGGCCGCCCGCACCCGCCGCCAGGCGTTCGGCAAGACGGCCTGGATCGCCATCTGGCTGCTGTATCTCGCCGGCCCGGTCGGCGAGATGCTGCGGCCCGGCACCCCCTTGTCCGAACAGATCTGGGGCGGCCTGGGGCTCACGCTCTTCGTGCTCAGCTACTTCCTGCTGATCTTCCGGCACATGTGGCGCACGGCCACCCGCCCGCTGATCTACGGCCTGCTGGCCGTGATGCTGGGGCTGTCGGCCGGACTGTCCTGGGCGCTGGACGCCTCGTGGCTGGTGCTGTTCATCTTCACCAGCGTCAGCTCGGCGGTGGCGCTGCCCTGGAAGCAGTCCCGGTGGTCGATTCCGCTGATCACCGCGGTGCTGCTCGCCGTCGGGGCGCGCTATCCGCAGATCCACGGCTACTACCTCTTCGCCTACGGTCTGCCCGCGCTGGGCACCGGCTTCATGATGGTCGGGGTGCAGTACCTGATCCACACCACCACGGAGCTGCGCGCCGCCCGCCAGGAGGTCGCCCGCCTGGCCGCCAACGACGAGCGGCTGCGGCTCGCCCGCGATCTGCACGACCTCCTGGGC
The DNA here is from genome assembly GCF_036227565.1 of Streptomyces sp. NBC_01454. Taxonomy (NCBI): domain Bacteria; kingdom Bacillati; phylum Actinomycetota; class Actinomycetes; order Kitasatosporales; family Streptomycetaceae; genus Streptomyces; species Streptomyces sp. NBC_01454. Next base: position 2,840,514 of record NZ_CP109460.1, on the reverse strand, counting down.
CACTCCCTCTCGCTGATCACGCTCAAGAGCGAGCTGGCCGGCCGGATGCTGCCCGGCCGGCCCGAGGACGCCGCCCGGCAGGTCGCCGACATCGAGCAGGTGAGCCGCCAGGCGCTGGTCGATGTGCGCGAGGCGGTCACCGGCTACCGCACACCCCGGCTCGCCGTCGAGCTGGCCGCCGCCCGGGCCGCGCTGCGCACCGCGGGGATCGTGGTCACCGCCGATCCGGCGCTGGAGGGCGAGTACCGCGGGCTCGCCGCCGACGAGGAGGGGGCGCTGGCCTGGGCGCTGCGCGAGGCCGCCACCAACGTCCTGCGGCACAGCGGGGCCCACCGCTGCGAGCTGCTGCTCTCCGAGGAGTGGGAGGCCGACGAGCGCCGCTACCTGCGTCTGACGGTGCTCGACGACGGCGAGGGGCCGCCCCGCGCCCAGCACGACGGCAACGGCCTCAGCGGTCTGCGCGAACGCATCGGGCTGGCCGGCGGGCATCTGGAGACCGGCCCCGCCCCGCGCGGGCGCGGCTTCGCGCTGCGCGCCTCCGTTCCGCTGGGCGCCGCCGCCCGCACCGGCGGCGCGGCCCCCGTCCCGGACAGCTCTTCCGGGCCCGTGACCGGCCCCGCCACCGACGGCCCGGTGCCGGGTCCCCTCGCGCCGTCTCCCCGCGCGTAGCCGGCGCCGCGGCCCCCCACTCGTACGGCTTAAGGTGGCCCGCATGATCCGAGTGCTGCTGGCGGAGGACCAGTCGATGGTCCGCGAGGCGCTGGCCGCGCTGCTGTCGCTGGAGGACGATCTCACCGTCGTCGCCCAGGCGGCCCGCGGGGACGAGGTGGTCCCGGCCGCGCGGGAACACGCCGTGGACGTCGCGCTCCTGGACATCGAGATGCCCGGCCTCAGCGGACTGGACGCCGCGGCCGCGCTGCGCGCCGCCTGCCCCGGCGTCAAGATCGTCATCCTGACCACCTTCGGCCGCCCCGGCTATCTGCGCCGCGCCATGGAGTCCGGCGCCGATGCCTTCCTCGTCAAGGACGCCCCGGCGGCCCGGCTCGCCGAAGCGGTACGGCGTGTGCTGCGCGGTGAGCGGGTCATCGACCCGGTGCTGGCGGCGGCCGCGCTCGCCGACGGCGCCAGTCCGCTGACCGAGCGGGAGCGGGAGGTCCTGCGGACCGCCGCCGACGGCGCCACCAACGCCGAGATCGCCGGCGCGCTCCATCTCTCCCAGGGCACGGTCCGCAACTACCTGTCCCTCGCCATCCAGAAGACCGGCGCCCGCAACCGCGCCGAGGCCGTCCGCACGGCCCGCGACAAGGGCTGGCTCTAGGCTCATGGGCCGCCCGCCCGCGCAGACGCCCGCCCCCGCGGCCCGGTGTCCCGGTGCGCGGGCGGGCGGCATATCGCAGGCTTGAAGTGTTATGCCAGCCGACCGAGGCACGGACAGCAGCCGCTGGACTCCCGTGTTCATGATCTTCGTGATCGTCGTCGTCACCACCCTGGATGCGACGACCGGACCGGAGCTGCACATCTCGGCCTTCGTGGGCATCGTCCCGCTGTACGCCGCGCTGCGCTGCTCGTTCCGCCGGACGCTGCTGGTGGCCACCGTCTTCGTTGTGTGCCTGACCTATGTCGACATCTTCACCGTGCCCGACTGGATACCGGCCACCCGGGTGGTGGGCGTCTTCGGCTCCTTCCTGGTCGCCCTGTTCTCCCTGGTGCTGTGCCACACCCGGCTCCAGCGTGAGGCGCTGCACGCCCGCACGTCCCTGGTGGCCGACACGGTCCAGCGGGCGGTGCTGCGCGAGCTGCCGCTCAGCGCGGGCCCGGTCGACGCGTACGGCTTCTACGTCTCCGCCCAGGAGGGGGCCCGGGTCGGCGGCGACATCTACGAGGCCATCGACACCCCGCACGGGCTGCGGCTGATGATCGGCGACGTCCAGGGCAAGGGCATGCCGGCGATCGGGGCGGGCATCGAGGTGCTGGCGTCGTTCCGCGAGGCCGCGCAGTACCTGGACTCGCTGGAATCGGTGGCCGGACGGATGGAGCAGGCGCTGGCCCGCTACAACGCCCGCTCGGCCGAGCAGGGCACCGACGAGCGCTTCGTCACCGCGCTGCTGATGGAGGTGCGCAGCATGCCCGGCCGGACGCAGGGCCGGGTGCTGTCCTGCGGCCACATCCCGTACTACGTGCTGCGCCACGGCGAGGTCCACGAGCGCCGCGACGGCGAGGGCGCCCTGCCCCTCGGGCTGGGCTCACTCGGTCACGAGCCGCGCCGGAGCGTGCGGATCCACCCCGACCCCGACGACTGGCTCGTGCTGTGCACGGACGGGGTGACCGAGGCGCGCGGCAAGGACGGCGAGTTCTACCCGCTGGAGGAGCGGCTGGCCGGGTGGACGCATCTGGAGCCGGCCGAACTGGCCCGTACGCTCCGCGCCGACCTGGAATCCTTCACCCACGGCGACCTCAAGGACGACGCCACGGTGCTGGTCGTCCGCCGCACCCCCACCGCCGCTCAGTTGAGCATGGCGCGCGCCGCCGCGGCCTGACGCCGGATGGCCTTCGCCCCGGCGGGCTCGACGGGCTCCACGACCCGCGCGTACTCCTCCAGCTCGGCCGCGCCCGCGAGGAACTCACCGCGCTCGACGAGCAGTTGGGCCCGCTCGTGGCGCAGCCGCGCCGGATGGCTCGGCAGCAGCAGCGACAGCTCCAGCGCCCACAGCTGCACCGCGCTGTGCTCGGGCCGGGCCCGGGCCCAGGCCCGGATGTTGTGGAGCACCCGCAGCACGATCTCCAGGGGGCCGGCGGGCGCCGTCATCCGCCGGCTCAGGCGCTCCCCGGTCGCGCCCGCGACCAGCAGCTCGGTGTCCTCCTCGGTCAGCGGCCGGCCGCCGCCGAACGGATCGGCCAGCACATGCGCGCCCAGGGGATCGCCGAAGCCGACGACGAAATGGCCGGGCAGCGCCACCCCGTACACGGGCGCGCCGGCCCGCCGGGCGACCTCCATCCACACCACCGACAGCAGGATCGGCAGCCCGCGGCGCCGCCGCAGCACCTCGTGCAGCAGCGAGGACTCCAGCCGCCGGTAGTCGGCGGGCGAGCCGCCGAAGCCGTACCGGGTGCCGAGCAGTTCGGCGAGGTTTTGGGCCCAGGCTTCGGGACCGCTGTCGCCGGGGCGGCGCGCGGCGGTGCCGTCCGGGGCGCCGGCCGGGCGGCGGTCGGGCGCGTACGGGAGCAGCCCGGCCAGCCGGTCCAGTTCGATCTGGGCCTCGTCGATGCCCGCCTCGTCCAGCGCGGGATCGGCCTCGGCGGCGATCAGCAGGCACAGCAGCGCCAGGTCGGGCCGCTCGGCGCGCGCGGCCTCGGCGAACTGCCGCCGTCGCGCCGCGCGGGCGCCGTCCGCACCGGGCTCGGGTTCCTGGGGCATGGGAGGACCGCCCTTCAGCGCGGGGCGTCCGGCAGGGCCCGCCGGTAGTGGTAGCCGTGGTGGTCGGTGAAGCCGAGCCGGTCGTAGAACCCGAGGGCGCCGGTGTTGTCCGCCTCGACCTGGAGGTACGCGGCCGAGGCGCCCTCCGCGAGGGCCCGTTCGGCGAGTGCCGTCATCACCAGGGTGGCCAGACCCTGCCGCCGCGCGTCCGGGGCCACCTCGACCGCCGAGAAGCCCGCCCAGCGCCCGTCGACGGCCAGCCGCCCGATCGCCGTGGTCCGGCCGTCCGCGCCGTGCACCGTCGCGCACCACACCGAGGGGCCGCCGGTCAGCACCTTCAGGGCGTTCTCGGACACCTGCCCGCCGGGGCCGCCCTCGCCGGTCCGGTTGTACAGGGCCAGCCAGTCCGCCTCCGGCTCCCGGGACAGGGTGACGGCGCCGGGGGTGCCCCCGGCGGGGCCCGGGGGAGTGTCGGCGAGCGGGGCCAGCGGCGCGATCCGGATCCTGGTGTGCCGCTCGTCGGCCCAGCCGCGCTCCGCCAGCCGCGCGGTCAGCTCCGCGTCGGTGTCCGCCCGGCCGGTGGCGACCGCGATCGCCGGCGGCAGCCCGCGGACGCCGTACCACCGGGTGATCCGCTCCAGCGCCGTCTCCAGCGGGACGCCGGGGTCGCCGAGCGGCAGGACGGAATTGGCGCGGCGGGTGAAGCCCCCCGAGGCACGCAGCGTCCACTCCCCGAGACGCTCTGTCTCGACGGCGGGCCAGCCGCGGGCCGCGACCTCCTGGAGCTCACGGACGGTGGCCGACGGGACCCTGCGGCGCGCCGGGGCGGCGGGCACCACCTTGGCCGCGACCAGGGAGGACTCCGCGATCCGGGCACACTCGCCGTTGCGCCGTGTGATGCTCAGCACACCTTCGTTCCAGGATGTGAGCACCCCGACCGCGTCGGTGAACTTCTCCGACCCCTCCCCGTCCCCGGTCAGACGCCGGACGGATACCCTTTTGCCCACGTCAGCGCGGGTGATGCGAACCTCCCCGCGGCCACCGGCCAGGAATTCCATCGCTCAAACCGCCCCTCTTGTTCGTCTCGCGCCCGGGAACGGAGATACTAGATGGCGGGCATCGACGACGCCGCGCTCCCGCGCGCCCAGCGGCGGTACTGCCAATCGGTCCGCCGGCCCTACCGAGGAGGAACGACAGCGTGACCTACGTCATCGCGCAGCCTTGTGTCGACGTCAAGGACAAGGCGTGCATCGAGGAGTGCCCGGTCGACTGCATCTACGAGGGCTCCCGGTCCTTGTACATCCACCCGGACGAATGCGTCGACTGTGGCGCCTGTGAGCCGGTGTGCCCGGTCGAGGCGATCTTCTACGAGGACGACACTCCCGAGGAGTGGAAGGACTACTACAAGGCGAATGTGGAGTTCTTCGACGAGCTCGGCTCGCCCGGTGGCGCCAGCAAGCTCGGCCTGATCGAGCGCGACCACCCCTTCATCGCGGCCCTGCCGCCGCAGAACCAGTAACGACCCCAGGGCCAAGGGGGAGCCGCCCGCTCCCTCTTGCTTCCCGGTTCGTCAGCGGTCGCACGGCGCCGCCCGGTCCCGTACGGCCCGTTCCGTACGGGGCCGAGGCATGTCTGCCGGGGTCCGAGCACCACCAGAAAGAGAGCACCGTGGGCGCAGCCTCCTCTCCCCAGCCCGTCTCCCCCCACCCTTCCAGGGAGTCGCTCCGCGACCGTCTTCCGGTCTTCCCCTGGGACCGGCTGGAGCCGTACAAGACCACCGCCGCCGCGCACGCCGACGGCATCGTCGACCTCTCCGTCGGCACCCCGGTCGACCCGGTCCCCGCGCTGGTGCGGCAGGCGCTGACCGCGGCGGCCGACAGCCCGGGCTATCCGACGGTGTGGGGCACGGCCGCGCTGCGCGACGCGCTCACCGGCTGGGCCGCGGACCGCCTGGGCGCCCAGGGGCTGGACCACACCCATGTGCTGCCCGTCGTCGGCTCCAAGGAGCTGGTGGCCTGGCTGCCGACCCAGCTGGGCCTGGGCCCCGGCGACAAGGTCGCCTACCCGCGCCTGGCCTACCCGACGTACGAGGTCGGCGCCCGCCTGGCCGGCGCCGAACCGGTCGTCTACGACGACCCCTGCGACCTGGACCCCCGGGGCCTCAAGCTGCTCTGGCTGAACTCGCCGTCCAACCCCACCGGCCGGGTGCTCGGCGCCGACGAGCTGCGCCGCACCGTCGCCTGGGCGCGCGAGCACGGCGTGCTGGTCTTCAGTGACGAGTGCTACCTCGAACTGGGCTGGGAGGCCGACCCGGTCTCCGTGCTGCACCCTGACGTCTGCGGCGGCTCCACCGACGGCCTGGTCGCCGTGCACTCGCTGTCCAAGCGCTCCAACCTCGCCGGCTACCGCTCCGCCTTCCTCGTCGGCGACCCCGCGGTCCTCGGCGACCTGCTCCAGATCCGCAAGCACGGCGGCATGATGATCGCGGCCCCGGTCCAGGCCGCCACCGTCGCCGCGCTGGGCGACACCGCCCACGTCGACGAGCAGCGCGCCCGCTACGCCCGCCGCCGGGCCGCGCTGCGCGGTGCCTTCGAGGCCGCGGGCTTCCGCATCGAGCACAGCGAGGCCGCGCTCTACCTGTGGGCCACCCGCGACGAGCCCTGCTGGGACACCGTCGCCGCGCTCGCCGACCGCGGCATCCTCGTCGCCCCCGGCGAGTTCTACGGCACCGCGGGGGAGCGCTTCGTACGGATCGCCTTCACCGCCACCGACGAGCGGGTGGACGCCGCGGTGCGCCGCCTGTCGTCGTGAGCCGCCGGCGCGCATGAGCACGCGCAGGGGTCCGGGGAGCGTCAACTCCCCGGACCCCTGCGCGTCGTACGGGCGGGCGGCCGGTCAGCGGCCGCCGAGCGGCAGACCGCCGAGCAGGCCCTGGGCGGGGCCGAGCAGGCCGCGGGACGAGCCGACCAGACCCTTGGCCGCGTCGAGCGGCAGCGAGCTGGTGGAGACGCCGTGCGCGGCGATCGGGCGGACCAGAGCCTCGGCCTTGTCCGCGGCGCCCTGGGTGAGCGGCATGGCCTTCTTCACGGCCGGCGCGGCGGTCTCGACGAGCGCCGGGGCGAGCTTGGTGGCCGCTTTGCTGCCGGCCTCGTTGAGCAGGCCGACGCCGTGGTGTGCGGTGCGGTCGAGGGTGGCGCTGGTGTTCTTGGACTCCAGGGGCGCCGTCAGCCCGCCCAGGTCGGGCGTCTTGGCGGGCAGTTCCACGGCGCCCGCGGAACCGGCCGCAGCGACCACGGGAGCGGCACCCGCTGCAACGAGCAGGGCGGCTCGGGCGATCCGACGCGTAACGGGGAGGGACATGGTGCTCCTTTTACGGAGAAGGACTCGGACTTCTGACAGATGTGCCATGTCCGCCGGGCGGACGCACTGACTACCGCTTCAGAACCCCGAAGGTTGCGGTGAACTCCGGTAAAGAGTTGGTAACGCGTCACATAATCGGCCCTGGATAAAGGCGGGCAATATGTGCACGCGCAAAGGATCCGCGGAAACGTCACGGCCCTTTATGGGCAAGGCAATTGGCGGGAAGCGGGAAAGTCGCCTCCCCAACTTCCCCGGGGGCAGGGGGAATTGGCGCGAGTGCCCCTTTCGGGGGACCGGGCAAACTATTGCGCGGTGATGATACGAACGTCGTGGGCCGCCGCCGGGGAGGCGGCCGGCTTCGTCTGCCAGCCCTTCCCGGAATCGGCCGCGCTCCACGTCCGCCCGGCGTAAGAGATCTGTTCGATGCGCAGCTCGGCGGAGTGCGCCATGGCCCACGTCGCCAGCTCCCAGCCGCGCCGCGGGGCTTCGCCCGCCGCCGGACCGGACTGCCGTACCGGTATCGTCACGTCGCGCCCCTGACCGGCCGCGTGACCGGCGGCAGCGGCCGCCCCCGGGAGCACCTCCCGGCCGAACTCCCGCACCAGCTTCTCCCGCACCTTGGCGGCGCCGCCCGCCTGCGCGTTCATCGGCCCGCTCTCGGCGCAGGTCATGGCGCCCTGAGAGCGGCCCGTGAGCGCCCCGGTCAGCCGCGCGGCATTCGCCTCGTGCTTGGCATAAGCCTGCGGAAAGCCGCTGTGCTGCACCTTTTGGGCGGCGACGGTCAGCGGCAGCCGGGAGTACCCGGGCACCTTCGCCAGATGCCGGTAGAACTCCCCGGCCGCGTACACGGGGTCCATGATCTGCTGCACGGTGCCCCAGTCCTGGGACGGCCGCTGCTGGAAGAGCCCGACCGAGTCCCGGTCGCCGAATTCGATGTTGCGCAGCCCCGACTCCTGCATCGCGGTCGCCAGCGCGATGGTCACCGCCCGCTCCGGCAGTCCGCGCGAGGACGCCACGGCCGAGATCGTCGCGGCATTCGCGGCCTGCTCCGGCGACAGCTCGTACTCCTTGGAGCCGTCCTCGGCGCGCACCGTGCAGTGCGGCGCCCCCGGACCGCCGGTGACGTACTGCACCACGAGATAGCCGGCCAGTCCGAGAAGCACGGCGACGGCTGCGGCGGTGCGCCACAGGCGGGCACGGGACGGGGAGGACGAGGGCTGGGCGGACACGGGCCCACCGTACTGGAGTGCTCCGGATAGGGTCGGATCCATGGAGCACTCCGGACAGCACCCCGCCCTCGACCTGTCGCTCGACGCCGCCGAGCTCACCGCGCGGCTGGTCGACTTCCCCTCCGAGAGCGGCAACGAGAAGGACCTGGCCGACGCCGTCGAGCACGCCCTGCGCGCGCTGCCGCACCTGACCGTCGACCGGTTCGGCAACAACATCGTGGCCCGCACCCGGCTCGGCCGCGACGAGCGGGTGGTGCTCGCCGGACACCTCGACACCGTGCCGATCGCCGGCAACGTCCCCTCCCGGCTCGACGAGGACGGCTTCCTGTGGGGCTGCGGGACCAGCGACATGAAGTCCGGCGTCGCCGTCCAGCTGCGGGTGGCCGCCACGGTCCCCGAGCCCAACCGCGACCTGACCTTCGTCTTCTACGACAACGAAGAGGTCGCCGCGCACCTCAACGGCCTCGGTCATGTCGCAAAGGCCCACCCCGACTGGCTCGCCGGTGACTTCGCCGTCCTCCTGGAGTCCTCCGACGGCGAGGTGGAGGGCGGCTGCCAGGGCACCCTGCGCGTCCTGCTGCGCACCACCGGTGAGCGCGCCCACTCCGCCCGCGGCTGGATGGGCGCCAACGCGCTCCACGCCGCCGCCCCGATCCTGGCGAAGCTCGCCGCGTACGAGCCGCGCCACCCGGTCATCGACGGCCTCGAATACCGCGAGGGCCTCAACGCCGTCCGCGTCGAGGGCGGCGTCGCCAACAACGTCATCCCGGACGCCTGCACGGTCACCGTGAACTTCCGCTACGCCCCGGACCGCACGCCCGACGAGGCGGTGGCCCATGTGCGGGAGGTCTTCGCGGACTGCCCGGTGGAGGAGTTCGTCATCGACGACCACTCCCCGGGCGCGCTGCCCGGGCTGTCCCACCCGGCGGCCAAGGCGTTCATGGAGGCCGTCGGCGGCAGCGCGCGCCCCAAGTTCGGCTGGACCGACGTCTCCCGTTTCAGCGCGCTGGGCGTCCCGGCCGTCAACTACGGCCCCGGCAACCCGCTGCTCGCGCACAAGAGGGACGAGCGGGTCGCCACCGAGCGCATCCTGCACTGCGAGGAGCGGCTGCGCGCCTGGCTGACCGCCTGACCTCGCCGGGCCGGGCCGCCGACCGCTCCCCTCCGCCCCGAATTCCCCTGCTCTTCACGTCGGCGGATCTAGGCTGAAACGGCACACGTACTGCCAGCGGAGGGAGCACGACATGGCCAGTCCCGAGGGAGCACCGGTCCCCGAGGAGCAGCGGCTGGGTCCCGTACTGCGCCGCCAGGAGCAGGTGCAGGCCGGCACCACCGACCAGCGGCTGCTGGACTCCGAAGGCCCTTCCGAGTGGGTGCACACCGACCCCTGGCGCGTGATGCGCATCCAGTCGGAGTTCGTCGAGGGCTTCGGCGCGCTGGCCGAGCTGGGCCCGGCCGTCAGTGTCTTCGGCTCCGCCCGCACCCCGCGGGACGCCAAGGAGTACGACGCCGGGGTGCGGCTCGGGCGGGCCCTGGTGGAGGCCGGGTTCGCGGTGATCACCGGCGGTGGCCCCGGCGCCATGGAGGCCGCCAACAAGGGCGCCAACGAGGCCGGTGGCACCTCCGTCGGGCTGGGTATCGAGCTGCCCTTCGAGCAGGGCATGAACGACTATGTGAACCTCGGCGTCGACTTCCGGTACTTCTTCGTCCGCAAGACGTGTTTTGTGAAGTATGCCCGCGGGTTCGTGGTGCTCCCCGGAGGGCTGGGCACCCTCGACGAGCTCTTCGAGGCGCTCACCCTCGTCCAGACCCGCAAGGTCACCCGCTTCCCGATCGTGCTGTTCGGCACGGCCTACTGGAGCGGGCTCGTCGACTGGCTGCGCGACACCCTCATCGCCCAGGGCAAGGCGTCGATGCACGATCTGGAGCTCTTCCACCTCAGCGACGACGTGGACGAGGCGGTCGCGCTGGTGACCAAGGAGGTCGGGATCTAGGGGGTGTCGTTGGCGGCGGTGGAATCAGGCCAGCCCCCGGCGGGCGACCGCGGGGGGCCGGTGGCCGGCGATCGAGGCCACCATGTCCAGCACCTGCCGGGTCTCGGCGACCTCGTGGACGCGGTAGACGCGTGCGCCCAGCCAGGCCGAGACGGCGGTGGTCGCCAGGGTGCCGAGCACCCGCTCCTTGACCGGCCGGTCGAGGGTCTCGCCGACGAAGTCCTTGTTGGACAGCGACACCAGCACCGGCCAGCCGGTCTCCGCCATCTCGCCCAGCCGCCGGGTCGCCTCCAGGCTGTGCCGGGTGTTCTTGCCGAAGTCGTGCCCCGGGTCGATCAGGACCGCGTCCCGCCGGACGCCCAACGCGACGGCGCGTTCGGCCAGTTGACAGGTCACCCGGAGGATGTCCGCCATCACGTCGTCATAGGTGACCCGGTGCGGCCGGGTGCGCGGCTCGGCGCCGCCCGCGTGCGTGCACACCAGGCCCACGCCGTGGCGCGCCGCCACCTCCGCGAGCTGGGGATCGACGCCGCCCCAGGCGTCGTTGAGCAGATCCGCGCCGGCCTCGCAGACCGCCTCGCCGACCTCGTGCCGCCAGGTGTCGACGCTGATCACCACGTCGGGGAAGCGCCGGCGCACCTCGGCCACGAACCCGACCGTGCGGCGGGCCTCCTCCTCGGCGGTGACCTCCTCGCCGGGGCCGGCCTTGACCCCGCCGATGTCGATGATCGCGGCGCCGTCGGCCACGGCCTGCTCCACGCGGGCCAGCGCGGGCTCGTCACGGAACGTGGCGCCCTGGTCGTAGAACGAGTCCGGCGTCCGGTTGACGATGGCCATGATCACCGGCTCGTGCGCCCCGAACTCGCGATTCCCCAGCCGCAGCATTCCCTGACTCCCTCTCCGTGGTCCGGGGGCGACCCTAACTGTCACACCCGCATGGCACGATCAGTGCAGGCACATAGTCCGGGGAGTTGGTCGTGTTCTGGTTCTTGCTGATCGCGATGGTCGTGGTGGTGGGCGCGGTCACGCTCGTGGTCGTCGGCGGTGGTGACGGCGGCGGGCTGCGGGATTCCGAGCCGGACCGGCTGCACGACCCGCTGCCGCAGGACCGCCCGCTGGGCCGCGCCGATGTGGAGGCCGTCCGGTTTCCGGTGACCGTGCGTGGTTACGTCATGAACGACGTCGATGACGCCCTGGACCGCCTGGGCGCCGAGCTGGCCGAGCGCGACGCCCGCATCGCCGAGCTGGAGGCGGCGCTCGCCGGGGCGCACGCCTCCGCGATGGGCGGCCCGGGGCTGATACAGGACGGCCCGCCCGTGCTGGGGCCGGAGCAGGAGCCGCGGGAGGACTCCGTCGGCCGGACATCCGCGGACGGGCCCGGCCCCGCGTCCCCGGAGGGCGAGGAGCGGACATGAGCGGTGTGGTGCGCGAACCGGACGGCGTGCCGCGCTGCCCGTGGGGCATGGAGTCGCCGCAGATGGCCGACTACCGCGCCTATCACGACACCGAATGGGGCCGCCCGGTCCATGGCGACGACGCCCTCTTCGAGCGGGTGAGCCTGGAGGCGTTCCAGTCCGGGCTCTCGTGGATCACCATCCTGCGCCGCCGCCCCGGCTTCCGGGCCGCGTTCGCCGGCTTCCGCATCCCGGAGGTCGCGCGGTTCACGGACGCGGACGCCGAGCGGCTGCTCGCCGACCCCGGCATCATCCGCAATCGCGCCAAGATCGCCGCGACGCTCTCCAACGCCAGGGTCGCCGCCGCGCTGGCCCCCGGCGAACTCGACGGCTTGATCTGGTCCTACGCCCCCGACCGGGCCGCCCGGCCGGTACCGCGCACGGTCGACGAGGTGCCGGCGGTGACCCCGGAGTCGACGGCGCTCGCCAAGGACCTCAAGAAGCGCGGCTTCCGCTTCGTCGGCCCCACCACCGCGTACGCGATGATGCAGGCGTGCGGCCTGGTCAACGACCATCTGGCGGACTGCCATGTCCGCCGGACCGTGGAGGCGGCGGCCCGCTGACCCGGGCCGGCGGGCGGCATCGGCCGGGCACCGGGAGCTGCCGGCGAGCGGCCGGGAGCCGGGCCGGCGCGGCCGGGGTCAGCGCCCCAGGAAGACCGGCTTCTCCTTCTTCACGAAGGCCTCGACCGCGATCCGGTGATCCTCCGACGCACCGGCGCGGCCCTGCAGCTCGTCCTCCTTGCCGAGGGTCTCGGTGAGGGAGTGCCCCGCCCCGTAGGCCAGCGATTCCTTGAGCGCCGCATAGGCCGCGGTCGGGCCCTGCGCCAGCCGGCGGGCGACGGCCGCGGCCTGCTCGGCCAGTTCCCCGGCCGGGACGACCTTGTTGGCGATGCCCAGGTCGTAGGCCTCCTGGGCGCTGATGTTGCGGGGGAAGAGCAGCAGGTCGGCGGCCCGGCCCTGGCCGATCAGCCGGGGCAGCGTCCAGGACATCCCGGAGTCGGCGGTCAGCGCGACGCCCGCGAAGGAGGTGTTGAACGACGCCGAGTCGGCGACGACGCGGTAGTCGGCGGCCATCGCGAAGCCCGCACCGGCACCCGCGGCGACCCCGTTCACGCCCGCGACCACGGGCTTGGGCATCTCGGCCAGCGTCGTCACGATGGGGTTGTAGTGCTCACGGACGGTGTTCATGGTGACGCCGGAGCCGGTGGCCCGGTCCTCGGCCAGCAGGCCGATGTGCTCCTTGAGGTCCTGCCCGACACAGAAGGCGCGCCCGGTGGCGGTCAGCAGAACGGCCCGTACGGCCGGATCGGCGGCGGCCTCCTTCAGGGTATCCCGCAGCAGGACCTTCGCCTCGATGTTCAGCGCGTTCATCGCGTCGGGGCGGTTGAGCGTGATCGTCGCCAGCCCGTCGGTCACGTCATAGAGCACGGTGTCGGCCATAGTGGGAGTCCCCTCCGTCGCGGCTCGGACTGCGCGGCAGCGGCAGTCAGCGCTCAGGATGCCGGAGATCATCGGGCCCCGGCATGTGACGTACATCAAAGATTGTGGGCGCGCCGGAGGACGGCGGTCGGCGAAGTATCGCAGCCCCCTCACCGAATTGAGGGGGTTTGAGGAGTGCGTTGCCGAAGGGATGCTGTCCGATGTTGGTCATCGGGTCGTTCGATGCGGGATAATGGCCTGGAAGCAATGTGTTCGATGCCGGTGACACGCGCCTATCCGGGCCGTCGGCTGAGATGAGCTGGTTTCAGGAAGGGGAACGAGCATGGCGGCCATGAAGCCGCGGACGGGCGACGGCCCGCTCGAGGTGACCAAGGAGGGGCGGGGCATCGTCATGCGCGTTCCGCTCGAAGGCGGCGGGCGGCTCGTCGTCGAGCTGACCCCCGACGAAGCCAAGGCCCTGGGTGAGGCCCTGGACAAGGTCACCGTCTGACAAGGGCGGCGCAACCGGCGGTTTCCCGGGGCTGACCCCGGAATCCCCAGCCGAATTACCCCGGCCCCGGCATGCGGCGCGCACATCCTGCGCGCCGCATGCCGGGGCCGTTTCGCATCCCGGACCATTCGTGTCCCCGGCGGGGGTGACGTCGTCAGCCGCGTTTGACCGCGCAGAGCAGTCCGTCGCCGACCGGCAGCAGCGCCGGTACCAGCGCCGCGCTCTCCCGAACGGCCCGCAACAGCTCCCGCAGCCGCAGCACCTCCGCGGGCTGCATCGCCGAGTCGACCGTACGGCCGTCCGCGAAGACGCCCTCGAAGCAGACCAGGCCGCCGGGGCGCAGCAGACGCAACGATTCAGCGAGGTATTCCAGGTACTCCAGCAGGTCGCCGTCGCAGAAGACGAGGTCGTAGCCGCCGTCCGCGAGGCGGGGCAGGACGTCCAGGGCGCTGCCGGGGATGAAGCGGGCGCGGTTGCCGGCGAAGCCCGCGGCGCGGAACGCCTGCTTGGCGCACGCCTGCCGCTCGGGTTCGAGGTCCACGGTGGTCAGCACCCCGTCGGGGCGCATGCCGTGCAGGAGATGGATGCCCGACACGCCCGTGCCGGTGCCGATCTCGGCGACGGCCTTGGCGTCCGCGGCGGCGGCGAGCAGGCGCAGGGCCGCGCCGGTGCCGTTGGTCACCGTACGGATGCCGGCCTCCTGCGCACGGTCACGAGCCCAGCTCAGGGCGGCCTCGGCGGCTTCGTCGATGGTCCCGGCGCCGTACGCCTCGGCAAATGCCAAGATCGTCTGCCGGTTGCCGGTAATGGCCCTCTCCTGTCCCCGTAGTTGACGCAACCGTGACTGTATCCGCTGGATGCGGGAACTCGCAGATGGGACCGGGCGTTCAAGAGGGGTGCAGGCATGACGGGGGGACGCACCGGTGAAGACCGCGCGAGACACGGGGCAAGACCCGAAGCAGGACCAAATGCAGGTCAAAACTGCTTATCCGGAGCTAACGGGCGAGGTGGATATGGTAGGGGCTCTACTGGACACCACCAGAGCCACCAGGGGAGGTGCGGCTGCGACGGGTGACCGTCGAGTGCTGAGGCGCTTGAAAAGGTCGTTCGCCGAGCCGAAATCCGTGACCAACACCGCTGACCGTTTCCTCCCCCACTCTCGACTCCGCTCGAGTGGGGGGACCCCCGCCGCCGACTCCGCAACGACCGCGACCTTCGCCGCAGACGCGGATGCGCAGGCGTGGACTCCGCCCAGCTGGGAGGAGATCGTCAGCACTCACAGTGCACGGGTCTACCGCCTCGCCTACCGCCTCACCGGCAATCAGCACGACGCCGAGGACCTCACCCAGGAGGTGTTCGTCCGCGTCTTCCGCTCGCTGTCGACGTACACCCCCGGTACGTTCGAGGGCTGGCTGCACCGCATCACGACCAACCTCTTCCTGGACATGGTCCGGCGCCGCCAGCGCATCCGCTTCGACGCGCTCGGTGACGATGCCGCCGAGCGGCTCCCCAGCCGGGAGCCCTCCCCGCAGCAGCACTTCAACGACACCCACTTCGACGCCGATGTGCAGCAGGCGCTGGACACCCTCGCGCCCGAGTTCCGGGCCGCCGTGGTCCTGTGCGACATCGAGGGACTGTCGTACGAGGAGATCGCCGCGACGCTCGGCGTCAAGCTCGGCACGGTCCGCAGCCGGATCCACCGCGGCCGCTCCCATCTGCGCAAGTCCCTCAAGCACCGCGCCCCGGCCACCCGCGCCGAAGAGCGCGAGCAGCGGCGTTCGCTGGCCGTGGTCCCCACGGGGGAGGTCGGAATCGCGTGAGCGGCAGCGGCGGTCCGTCCCCCGCCGAGCAGCATCTCGGCGACCGCCTCGCGGCCCTGGTCGACGGCGAGTTGAAGCATGACGCGCGCGAGCGGGTGCTCGCGCATCTGGCGACCTGCGGCAAGTGCAAGGCGGAGGCCGACGCCCAGCGTCGGCTCAAGAGCGTCTTCGCCCAGACCGCGCCCCCCGGCCCCTCCGAGGGGCTGCTGGCGCGGCTGCAGCAGCTGCCCGGCGGTGACCCCGGCGGCCCCGGCAGCTTCGGCCGCGGCGACTTCGCCCGGGACGGCGGCGCGTTCTCCTACGTCGCCTCCCGGAACCACTCCGGCCACGCCCTGGCCGGCATCGCCCCCCAGCCCCGCTCCCGCGGCTTCCGCGTCCACGAGGCCGAACGGCCCGGCCAGCGGCGCCGGTTCGCCTTCGCGGCGGCCGGTGCGGTCTCCCTCGCGGCGATCGCGCTGGGCGGCGCCCTCCCGCTGGAGGCGTCCGCCGATCTGCCCGGCGGACGCGCCGACGGCAACGGCACGACCGTCACCCCGCTCAGCGTCAGCCCCGCGGCCGACAGCAATGTGCTGCTGCGCGGTGACGCGTTCCCCGCCGGCCGTTCCGGGGCGGGCGCACGGCAGCCGTCCGGCGGCCCGACCCTGGCCCCGGCCCCCGGCGCCATGTCCCTGTACGGCCCCGGTGCGGCGTCCCCCTCCCCGTCGTACTCCCTGCCTGCGGCCGCGCCGGCCGACCGCTTCGGGCTGTCGCCGCGGACCGCCCCGAACGGTCCGGCCTCCGCGTACGGCCTCACGCCCCTGACGGCGGCGACCGGCGGCCCTCCCGCGCGGAAGAACCCGCCCCCGCTTCCCCCGCTGGAGCCCATGCGTCCGCTGATCGGCCCCGCCGCCCCGGCCGGCCCGTCCGCACATGGCTCAACCCCCGCCCAGCGCTGACCGTCCCCTGCGCGGCCCCGCGCGGAACTGGTTGAATCCCTCTGGGCGGCGCACCCCTGAGCGGGCGTATGCCGCGAGGTGGTGGTGGCCCGCGCAGGACCGCGGGCGAATTCTGGGGAGAGCATGGACGACGGTAAGGCCGCCGGGCCGAAGCTGAAGTGGTGGAGCCGCCCGGGAGGCACCGCGCGTACGGAGCCCTCCGCCGGGGCCGGTCCGGTGCAGGAGGCAGGGGCCGATGCGTCCGGCACGTCCGGGGCGCAGGCGGCGGAGGACTGGCTCGTGCGTCCGCCGGAGCCGCGCGGCGGCGCGGCGGAGCACCGCGTACCCGGCCCGTCCAAGGGTGCGATTCCGGCCGAAACGGCCGAGGAGACCGCCGAGTTGGCAAGGACCCCGGACGGCACGGCACCGCACGCCACGACCCCGCACGCCACGGCACCGGACGTCGCCGGGACCCCGGGAGACGGGACCGGCGGTGCGCGCCCGGAGCCGTCGACCGTGACGCTCGGCAAGGTGGCCGGTGGCGCGCGGGAGACGGCGACGGACGGCCCGCGGACAGCGGCCCCGGACGCCACCACGGCGGCCGCCGCGACAGCTCCGGCGCCCGCCGAGGCCTCGCCCCTCGCTGCGGTGACGGCCGGCGGCCCGGCCGCGGCGCCACCACGGCAGCGGCCGCGGCACGCCGAGGACCCCTACGGAACCCCTCCCTACGGCGACCCCGGACCGTGGGCGCCGGCCCCGCCCGTACAGCGGCCGGTGGCGACGCCCGCACACGGCACCGTGCTCCCGCCGGCGACCGGGCCGCTGCCCCCGTACGGCGCCCCCGCCGGGGGCTACCCGGGCCCGTCCCAGTCACCGCCGCCCGCGCCGCCCGCAGGGCACCCGGCCGCCGCGGGGACGGCCGGCGAGGACCGCCCGCCGTACGCCCCCGGCGCCGAACAGCACCACCCGGCCGCCGAGCCTCCCGCCGCCCCGCAGTCCGCCCCCGGTGGTGCTGCCGGGGGCGGGCACGAGCCCGCCCCGCAGCCCGCCGCCGCGCACACCGCCCCCCTGGACCCCGCCGGGCCGCACGGCGCCTGGCAGCAGTACGACCCGTGGAGCGCGCCGCTGCAGGGCGCTCCCGTCATGCCGCCGCCGTCCGCGCCCCGCCGCCGGGGGCCGCTGGTCGCCGGAGCCGTGGCGCTCGCGCTGCTGGCGGGCGGCGTCGGCGGCGGCATCGGCGCCTATGTCGAGCGCTACGGCGGGATCAACGACATCCAGCTGTCGCAGGACGGCGGGGACGAGGGCGGCCGCAAGCCCGACAGCGTCGCCGGGATCGCGCAGGCCGCGCTGCCCGGGGTGGTCACGATCCATGTCCGGGGCAGCGCCGAACAGGGCACCGGCACCGGCTTCGTCCTCGACCACCAGGGACACATCCTCACCAACAACCATGTCGTCGAACCGGCCGCCGACGGCGGGGAGATCTCGGTGACCTTCAGCGGCGGCCAGACGGCCAAGGCCCGGGTCGTCGGCCGGGACGGCGGCTATGACCTCGCGGTCGTCCAGGTGGAGGGCGTCACGGGGCTGCGGCCGCTGCCCCTCGGCAACTCCGACGCGGTGCGGGTCGGCGACCCCGTCGTGGCGATCGGCGCACCGTTCGACCTCGCCAACACCGTCACCTCCGGGATCATCAGCGCCAAGCAGCGCCCGATCACCGCGGGCGGCGCGAAGGGCGACGGCAGCGATGTGTCGTACGTGGACGCGCTGCAGACCGACGCCCCCATCAACCCCGGCAACTCCGGCGGCCCGCTGGTCGACGCCAGGGCGCGGGTGATCGGCATCAACAGCGCCATCCGCGCCGCGGACAGCGGCAGCGGCCTGGAAGGCGGCGCCCAGGGCGGCAGCATAGGGCTGGGCTTCGCCATCCCGATCAACCAGGCCAAGCGGGTGGCCGAAGAGCTGATCAACACCGGCCGGGCGACCCACCCGGTGATCGGCGTGACGCTGGAGATGGAGTACGCCGGTGACGGGGCGCGGGTCAGCGAGCACAGCAAGGACGGCAAGCGGCCGGTCACCCCGGACGGCCCCGGTGACAGGGCCGGGATCAAGGCCGGCGATGTGATCACCGAGGTGGACGGCGCCCCGGTGCACAGCGGTCAGGAGCTGATCGTCAAGATCCGCAGCCACCGGCCGGGGGACACGCTGGCCCTGACCCTCCAAAGGGGCGGCAAGGAGCGGTCCGTTCGGCTCAGTCTGGGTTCTTCCAGCACCGGCTGATCGTTTGCACGGTGTTGGTACGGGTGACTCCCGTCTGACGTACGGGGCCAGGTACCGTGAGAGGCGGCCTGGCCCAAAGGCCTGCGAAGGCCGCGGATAACCCAAGGAGCTGCACGGTGTTCTTCGACATAGGACCCCTCGAGCTGGTCGCGCTCGTGATCCTTGCCGTGCTCATCTTCGGTCCGGACAAGCTCCCCAAGGTCATCCAGGACGTCATGAGCTTCATCCGCAAGGTGCGGGCGTTCTCCGACAGCGCCAAGGAGGACATCCGCAGCGAGCTGGGCCCGGACTTCAAGGACTTCGAGTTCGAAGACCTCAAGCCCAAGAACTTCGTGCGCAAGCACGTCCTGGAGAAGGACGAGTACGGCCTCAAGGACCTTCAGGAGATCCGTAACGGCTTCGACCTGAAGAAGGAGATGGCCGAGGTCACCGACGCCGTCAACGGCCATGACGGCGCGTCGTCCGCCACGCCCTCGAACGGCTCAGGTCCCAGCCTGTCCAAGGGGTCCCCGGCAGCCTCCGCCGGCGGCCCTGACCTGCGAAAGCAGCCGCAGAGCCCGGAGAGCGGCGAGCGTCCGCCGTTCGACGCGGACGCCACCTGACCACATGATATGACCGGCTGTGTTGACGCCTATGGCTATGCTCCGGGTGTCCGGGGTTCGGTCGCCTGAGGGGGGCGGGCCGCCCACGACGCAGGGCAACAAGGAGGCTCCGCGCAGATGGAGACGACGAGTCCGTCAGCGACAGACGAGGCGGCCGCCGAAGCCGGCCGGAAGGTCGACGGCTATCTGCTGGCCGCATTCCCGTGGTACGGCCTCGACGAGGCGTTCACCGGTCCGCGCTGGCTGATGCGGGTCGGGGCGGCCGCCGACGGCACCGTCGAGCACGGCGCCACGGGGCACGGCGAGGAGCCCACCATCAAGGTGGAGCCGCCGCAGGACGAGCGGTTCGCGGTCGTGGTGACGGTCGCCAGCCGCCCGGTACGGCGCAGCGGCGACGGCACCGGCGTCCTGGAGGCGACCTCGGTCTCGACGGCCGCCTGGCTCGCCGGGTCGGGGCTGCTCGCACAGACCTGGCCGACCCAGATGGACCGGACGCTGCGCCAGGACTGGCTGGACCAGCAGACGATGCTCGCCTGGGAGCTGGCCGACGATCTCGGCGGCGGGAGCTGGAGCGAGCTGATGCTGCCGGTGGACGGCGTGCCCACCTCGTTCGCCTATCGCGAGTCCGAGTACGGCTGGGTGCTGGCGGGTTCGGCGAGCGAGGGCCCCGAGGGGGTGCACATCGGTGCCTACGGGCGCGGGATGAGCGCCTACGGGCTGGGCTTCTCGGTGATCAAGGACCTCACCACGTACGAGGGCTGAGCGGCCGGCACGGCACGAAGGGGCGGACCCGTACGGGCCCGCCCCTTCGCCGTGCCCGGGAGCCGCCGCGGGTCCGGATACCCGTCCCGCGGCGGCTCGCGGCGCGTCAGAACTTGTTGCGCGGGGTGATCCCCAGCGACATGCCGGACAGGCCCCGCTGCCGGTCGCCCAGCTTGCCGGCGATCGCCCGGATCGCCGCCCCGGCCGGGGAGTCGGGATCGCTCAGCACGACCGGCTTGCCCTCGTCGCCGCCCTCGCGCAGCCGGACGTCGATCGGGATGGAGCCGAGCACCGGCACCTGGGCGCCGGTCGTCCTCGTCAGACCCTCGGCGACCCGCCGGCCGCCGCCGGTGCCGAAGACGTCGACCATCTCGTCGCAGTGCGGGCAGGGCAGCCCGGACATGTTCTCCACCACGCCGACGATCTTCTGGTGGGTCTGCACGGCGATCGAACCGGCCCGCTCGGCGACCTCGGCGGCGGCCTGCTGCGGGGTGGTGACCACCAGGATCTCGGCGTTCGGCACCAGCTGGGCCACCGAGATGGCGATGTCGCCGGTGCCCGGGGGCAGGTCCAGGAGGAGGACGTCCAGGTCGCCCCAGTAGACGTCGGCGAGGAACTGCTGGAGGGCGCGGTGCAGCATCGGGCCGCGCCAGACGACGGGGGCGTTGCCCGGGGTGAACATGCCGATCGAGATGACCTTCACGCCGTGCGCCGACGGCGGCATGATCATGTTCTCGACCTGGGTGGGACGCCCGTCGGCGCCGAGCATCCGGGGCACGGAGTGGCCGTAAATGTCGGCGTCCACGACACCGACCTTCAGCCCGTCGGCCGCCATCGCCGCGGCGAGGTTGACCGTCACCGACGACTTGCCGACGCCGCCCTTGCCGGAGGCGACCGCGTAGACCCGGGTCAGCGAACCGGGCTGGGCGAACGGCACCTCGCGCTCGGCCGTGCCGCCGCGCAGCGACGACGCCAGCTCCTTGCGCTGCTCGTCGCTCATCACGTCCAGCTCGACGGCGACGGAGGTGACGCCCTCGACCCGCTCGACGGCCTCCCGCACAGTGCTGGTGATCGTCTCGCGCATCGGACAGCCGGAGACGGTGAGGTAGACCACGACCGCCACCGCGCCGCCGGCCGCGATGTCCACCGATTTGACCATCCCCAGCTCGGTGATGGGGCGGTGGATCTCGGGGTCGTTCACCGTCGCGAGCGCTTCGCGGATCGCATCCTCGCTCGGAGCGGCGCCTGAGGGGGGTACCACCCGGACGGAGTCCGGTGGAGTGTCGGTAGCCATGTCCCGATGGTACGGCGCGTGAGGGTGCCTCCGGAAAGCCCGTCAGCGGTCGCGTTCATCACTCTGCGCGTCGGCCGGCTGCCGCAGCTCCAGATCCCGTTGCAGGTCCTGGAGCTCGGAGCGGATCCAGTCGCGGGTGGCGACCTCGCCCAGACCGAGCCGCAGCGCCGCGATCTCCCGGGTCAGGTACTCGGTGTCGGCGATGGAGCGCTCGTTCTGCTTGCGGTCCTGCTCGTGGGTGACCCGGTCGCGGTCGTCCTGACGGTTCTGGGCCAGCAGGATCAGCGGCGCCGCGTACGACGCCTGCAGCGACAGCGCCAGGGTCAGAAAGATGAACGGGTAATTGTCGAACCGCAGACCGCTGGGCGCGGTGGTGTTCCAGATGACCCACACGATGATGGTGACGGTCATCCAGACGATGAAGCGGCCGGTCCCCAGGAAGCGGGCGATCTTCTCCGAGAGCCGCCCGAACGCCTCCGGGTCGTACTCCGGCAGGAACGTCCGGCGCGGGGCGCGCGGCTGGTCGAGCCGCACCCGGGGCCGGTCGGTGCCCCGGCGCAGCGCCGAGGCGCCGTTCGCCCGCGACCGGTCCCTGCTGGTGTCCCGCTCCTCAGCGCCCATCCGTGGCCTTCCCCGGTTTCCTGCCGCCGGTCATACCGGCCACCGCGGAGCCGTGCAGCCCGTCCTCGCGCCAGTCGTCCGGCAGCAGATGGTCCAGCACGTCGTCGACGGTGACCGCGCCCAGCAGCGCCCCGCTCTCGTCGACGACCGGCGCGGCGACCATGTTGTACGCGGCCAGATAGCTGGTCACCTCGGGCAGCGGGGTGTCCGGCGGCAGCGCCGGCAGGTCGGTGTCGGCGATCGAGCTGACGAGGGTGAACGGCGGGTCGCGCAGCAGCCGTTGGAAGTGCACCAGGCCCAGGTACTTGCCGGTGGGGGTCTCGTCGGGCGGCCGGCAGACGTAGACCTGGGCGGCCAGCGCCGGGGACAGGTCCGGGTCACGCACCCGGGCCAGCGCGTCCGCGACGGTCGCGTCCGGGCGCAGCACGATCGGCTCGGTGGTCATCAGGCCGCCCGCAGTCCGCTCCTCGTACGCCATCAGCCGCCGCACGTCCGCGGCCTCCTCCGGCCGCATCAGCGCCAGCAGCCGTTCCTTGTCCTCCTCCGGCAGCTCGGAGAGCAGATCGGCGGCGTCGTCGGGGTCCATCGCCTCCAGGACGTCGGCGGCCCGCTCGTCCTTCAGCTTGCCCAGGATCTCGACCTGGTCGTCCTCGGGCAGCTCCTCCAGGACGTCGGCGAGCCGGTCGTCGTCGAGCGCCGCGGCGACCTCGGCCCGCCGCTTGGGGGAGAGGTGGTGCAGCACGCCCGCGAGATCGGCCGGGCGCAGCTGCTCGAAGGTGGCCAGCAGGCTCTCCGCGCCCTGCCCGTGCTCCTCCAGCGAGAAGCCGGTCACCGCCGACCACTCCACGGTCAGGGCCTCCCCCGACCGCCGTCCGCCGCCGCCCTTCCCGGGCGCCGCTCCGCGCCCCAGGATCTTCTGGCGCAGCCCCGCGCCCTTGCCCTTGCGGACGAAGACCTTCTCGATCTCCCAGTCGCGGCGGGCGGGCAGCTGGGTGATGCCGATGTCCAGGACGGTGACCTCCTCGCCGGTCTCCACCAGCTGCACCCGCCGGTCGAGCAGTTCGCCCAGCACCAGCGTCTCGGACGTCCGCTGCTCGAAGCGCCGCATGTTGACCACGCCGGTGATGACGATCTGGCCGGTGTCCACCCCGCTCACCCGGGTCATGGGAACGAAGATCCGGCGCCTGCTGATCACCTCGACGACCACACCGAGCAGCCGCGGCGGGCGCTCGCCGACCCGGAGCAGCGCGACGAGATCCCGCAGCCGCCCGACCTGGTCGCCGTTGGGGTCGAAGACGGGGGTGCCGGAGAGATGGGAGACGAAGACCCGGGGAGTCACCACTGCCATGCAGAGCGCCGCCCTTTCTCCCGTTCGGTCCGGAAACACGGCATGAATGCGGGTTCAGGCTAACGTGCCCGGGTCGCGGCCGCCCCGGTGGAAGAGGCCGTAGGGTGACCGCCACGTACCCCGCCGACGCGCGGGCGCGCGCCAGGTACGCTGCCGTACTGCTGTCGAGGTCACCCGCATCAGGAGGCACAGCCCACGTGAGCGCGATCCCCCCGGGCGCCGGCCCCCGATCCCCCTCCGGACCCCGTCGTACGGGCCGGTCGGCGCTGGTCGGGGCCCTCTGCGCGGCACTGGCCGCGGCGCTGACGGGCTGCGGCGGCGAGGACCCGGACGCCGGCACCAACGGGGTGGGGAAGCTGCCCGCCACGAAGATCGAGGCCAAGGCGCGGGCCGCGGCCCAGCGCGCCGGGACGGTGCACCTGTCCGGCAACGTCGTCAGCCAGGGCCGCACCTACAAGCTCGACATGAGCCTGGCGAAGGACGGCGCCAAGGGCGAGCTGACCACGAAGGCGGCCGCCTTCCAGCTGCTGCGGGTCGGCGACGCGCTCTATCTGAAGGCCGACGCGGCCTTCTGGGCCGGCGAGAAGGGCGGCGCCTCGGGCACCTCCGGCCGGGCGGCGAGCAAGCTCGACGGCAAATACGTCAAGGTGCCCGCCGCGGACCCGGTCTACAAGCGCTTCAGCGGCTTCACCGACAAGGACACGCTGCTCACCGGCCTGCTCGCGCTGCACGGCAGCCGGACGGCCGGTGACCGCAGCGACATCGACGGGGTGCGCACCGTCCGGGTGACCGCCGGCGCCGGCGCGGGCGGCACCCTGGACGTCTCGCTGGAGGGGACGCCCTACCCGCTGCGGCTGCAGCGCGCCGGCGGGGCGGGTGTGCTCCGGCTCGACGACTGGGGCAAGCGCGTGGACCTCCAGGCGCCGGACAAGGGGCAGGTCGTGGACTACGGCAGCAAGATCTGACGGAAGGGCCGAGCGGGCCTCAGCCCTTCCGCCCCCGCCGCAGCAGCTTCGGCAGCGCGGCCGGGGCGGGCCGCCGGGTGATCGCGGGCGTGGCCAGCGGCGGCGCCGCGTGGGACTCCTCGGGCATCCGGCCGGGGCGCTGCCTGGCCTCCCCGGTCGGCTCCAGGCGCAGCACCCGGCACTCACGGGCCCAGCGCTCGGTGAGGGTGTCCGCGTCCGGAGCGTTGAGCCGCTTGCCCTTGAGCTCGTCGACCGCGGCCCGCCAGGCCTCGCTCTCCGGCGCCGGCTCGACGACCCGGGCCTGCCAGACGATCAGCCGGCCGCCCTTCTCCTTGCTGCGGACGGTCACCGTCGCCGGGCCGCCGTCGGTGAGCCCGAGGCCGGCCAGCGGCTGCTCGCCGGGGCCGTCCCCGACGAGACAGGCGGCGCCGTCGAGCCACAGGTGCCACAGCGCCCGGGACGGGCCCGCGCTCCCGCGCACCCAGATGAGGCCGGACTTCTTCGTGGCCTCTTCGATGAGCGCCCGATCCTGCAGGGCCTGCGACACGGTCTCCGTCATACGGACCAGCCTAATGGCCCCGTCCCGCGCCGTCCGGAGCCGCCCGGACGGCGAGCTGCCGGGGGGTGGCCGCCGGCCGGGTCACAGCCACCCGTTGCGCTTGAACCCCCGGCGGATGCCGAAGCAGATCGCGACCGTCGCCAGCAGCACGGCCGGGTAGCCGAACTTCCAGTGCAGCTCGGGCATGTAGTCGAAGTTCATGCCGTAGATCCCGGCGATCATCGTCGGGACGGCGAAGATCGCCGCCCACGCCGTGATCTTGCGCATGTCCTCGTTCTGCGCGACGGCCGCCTGCGCGAGGTTGGCCTGGAGGATGGAGTTGAGCAGATCGTCGAAGGACAGCACCTGCTCGTTGACCCGCGCCAGGTGGTCGGCGACGTCCCGGAAGTACTTCTGGATGTCGGCGTCCACCAGCCGCATCGGACGCTCGCTCAGCACCTGCATCGGCCGCAGCAGCGGCGACACCGCACGCTTGAACTCCAGTACCTCACGCTTGAGTTGGTAGATCCGCCCGGCGTCGCCGCCCTTGGGGGAGCCCTTGACGCCGGCGCCCTTGCCGGTGGTGCCCGAGCTGAAGACGTCGATCTCCACCTCGTCGATGTCGTCCTGGACCGCGCCGGCCACCGCCATGTAGCCGTCGACGACCTGGTCGGCGATGGCGTGCAGCACCGCGGACGGCCCCTTGGCCAGCAGCTCCGGGTCGTCCTGGAGCCGGTGCCGCAGGGCGCGCAGCGAGCCCTGGCCGCCGTGCCGCACGGTCACGATGAAGTCCCGCCCGGTGAAGCACATCACCTCGCCGGTCTCCACGACCTCGCTGGTCGCGGTCAGCTCGGTGTGCTCGACGTAGTGGACCGTCTTGAAGACCGTGAACAGGGTCTCGTCGTACCGCTCCAGCTTGGGCCGCTGGTGGGCGTGCACGGCGTCCTCGACGGCGAGCGGGTGCAGCCCGAATTCCTGGGCAATGCCGGCGAATTCGGCCTCGGTCGGCTCGTGCAGCCCGATCCAGGCGAAGCCGCCCTCGGACCGCACCGACGCCATCGCCTCGGCGGGCGAGACGTGGTCACTGACCCGGCGGCCCTCGCGGTACACGCCGCAGTCCACGATGGCGCTGTTGGCGCAGCCCTTCGTGGACGCGTCGTAGGGGTAAGGGGAGTCGTCGCGGCGCCGGGCGGGACGGACGGCGGCACGCAGGTCACGGATCATCGACATGGCAGGCTCCTTCACGGGCCGGCCGTCAGCTGCGGGCGCGGGGCGCAACGCTGCCCGGAACGTGGACGTACGAGGCGTCATCGGCCGTACGTCCGCAAAGCGGGCGGCGCTCCGTGCGGGGGTACTGACGGCAGTTCGCAGAAAACACGGAACAAAGAGTCGAAGGCGCTCTTCCGTCATCTACTTCCGGCGCAAAGGTGCTTCCCTGGTTTCGCCGCTGGACGGCGGGGTACGGAAGCTCTCGGATCAGGAGATTCGCTGCGCGAGGGGGATGACAGGAGAACTATCGGTACTGCACGGTCGACTCGGATCCACCGCAGCCCCACCTCCTCCGGCCGGTCCCCGTTGGGGGACGACGTCATTCCCTGACCAGACGGCAAGGCTATCAGCCGCCTGCTGCCCTGCTGCGCCGCTTTGCCTGTTCCATACGAAGAACGGGGGCGCCGCGGAGCACCTCATGGACGGGCGCCGACGGACTGGGCGACCGGCCTATGCTCACGGCATGTCTGACGTTCTTGAGCTGGTCGAAGCCCGGTTGCGCACCACTCTGGGCGAGCCGGACGCACGCGCCGCCGTCACGTTTCTCGGGACCGACCGTATCGAGGTCCTCCGCTTCGCGGACAGCGGGGTGGTGCGTTACGCCACGCTCGGGATGTCCGCACAGCCGATGGCCGACCCGACGGCCGTCCTGGCCGACCCGCTGCGCGGACCGCGCGCCGAACTCCTGCTGTCCGTGCGCGCCGGCCGTGCGGACACCGACAAGGTGCTCCGGCCGCTCGCCGTGCTTGCCGCGTCGCCGCAGGTGGAAGGGGTCGTCGTGGCGCCCGGTGCGTCGCTCGACGTGGGGGAGCCGCTGTGGCCGGGGGCGGCCTTCACCTCCGTGCTGGTCGCCTCGCCCGGGGGTCTCGTCGAGGACCTCGCGCTCGACGGGCCGAGGGAGCCGGTCCGATTTCTGCCGCTGCTGCCGATGACGCCCAACGAGGCCGCCTGGAAGCGGGTGCACGGCGCCGAGGCCCTGGAGAAGCGCTGGCTGGAGCACGGCACGGACCTGCGGGACCCGCAGCGGGCGGGCGTGCCCCTCGACTGACCCGCGCTCCGGTGCGCCCCGTCCGTCCTCGGTGCTGACCGGACGGGGCGTCAGTTTCCGTGCCGGGCGCGGTGCGCGGCGCCCGGTCCGGTTCAGCCGGCGAGGGCCGTGACGCCGCCCTCCGTGGCGTGCCGCGGCGCCGGCGCCCGCTCCCCGGTCGCGGTCAGCGCCCGGCGGCGGACGGCGACGGTGAGCGCGCCGGCCACCGCGGCGGCGGCCGCGATGACGAAGGGGACGTGGACATCGGTCCACTCCTCGATCCTGGGGGCGAGGAACGGCGCGGCGGCCGCCGCGAACCACCGCACGAAGTTGTAGCCGGCGCTCGCCACCGGGCGCGGTGCCGGCGAGACGCCCAGCGCCAGTTCCGTGAAGACGGTGTTGTTCACGCCGATGAAGGCACCGGAGAGCACCGTACAGACGACGGCGGTGGTGTGGTCGCCGTAGCCCAGCACCAGCAGGTCGGCGGCGAGCAGCAGCAGCGATCCGCCCAGCACCGTCAGCGAGCCGAAGCGGTGCTGCAGCCGGGGCGCCACGAGCACCGAGAAGACCGCGAGCAGCACGCCCCAGGCGAAGAAGACACCGCCCGAGGCGTACGGCGACATGTTCAGCACGAAGGGGGTGAAGGCCAGCACCGTGAAGAACGCGTAGTTGTAGAAGAACGCGGAGACGGCGGTCGCGGCCAGTCCGCCGTGGCCGAGCGCCCTGACCGGGTCGAGGAGCGAGGTCTTCCTGGCCGGCTTCGGCTGCTCCTGGAGGAAGGCCGTGATCGCGAGGAAGCCGACGGCCATCAAGGCGGCGGTGCCGAAGAACGGGTATCGCCACTTCATGTCGCCCAGCACGGCGCCGAGCAGCGGCCCGCAGGCCATGCCGAGCCCCAGCGCCGACTCGTACAGCAGGATCGCCGCCGCGTTGCCGCCCGCCCCTCGCCCGCCGCCCGGGGCCGCACCGTCGCGCGAGGCCCCCGGGGGACGCGCGGCGCCCACGATGACCGCCAGCGAGGTGGAGACGAACAGGGCGTTGCCCAGGCCCCAGCCGGCCCGGAAGCCGACCAGTTCGCCGACCGACCCCGACGTACCGGCGAGCGCCGCGAAGACCACCACCAGCGCCAGACCGGCCAGCAGCGTCCGGCGGCCGCCGATCCGGCTGGAGACGAAGCCGGTGAGCAGCATCGCGCAGGCGGTGATCAGGAAGTAGGAGGTGAAGAGGAGGGAGACCTGGCTGTGGGTGGCGTGCAGGCCCCCGGCGATCGAGGGGAGGATCGGGTCGACGAGGCCGATGCCCATGAAGGCCACGACCGAGGCGCCCGCCGTGGCCCAAACGGCCTTCGGCTGGCGCAGGACGGAGGCGCCGCCCCGCCCGGACGGATCGTCCGCGCCGCGGTGGCCGCCGCTGTTCGTGCCGCGCATGCTGCGGGTCCCCTTTCTGTCGCCGGTGGTCCGTGGCCGGTCGCCGGTGGTGCGTACCGCGTCCGGGGCGCCCGTACGGCCCGCCCGAGATCGTTGTCGTTTACACACAATAAGTTAGACGCGCTAAATGGTGCAAGAGGCAACTACTCTTGGATGGGCCGGGGTGCGCCGGAGCGAGCGGCCAAATACGCGGCGCGGCAGGTGATTCGGGGCACACCGGTGGGGTGATCGTCCTTGACGCGGCGGCGGGGCTGGAGGACCGTGGATCCCTATGAGGGGCGAACCCAGTTGCCCGAAGTGCGGAGGCCGGGTGAGGGCGCCCGGTCTCTTCTCCGACACCTGGCAGTGCGAGAAGCACGGGGGCGTGCATCCGCTCCAGCCGGTCGTCCCGCCGAGCGTCGAGGCGCTCGGCGTCGTCGTGCACCGCGCGCAGGTGCCCGTCTGGATGCCCTGGCCGCTGCCGGTCGGCTGGCTGTTCACCGGCGTGGCCTGCGCCGGCGACGAGCGCAGCGGCGGCCGCGCCACCGCGGTGGCCTGCTCGGGCCCCGGACCGCTCGGCGGCCCCGGTGAACTGCTCCTGATCGCCGAGGAGCTGGGCGTCGGACTCGGCGCGCGCTATGCCGGGATCGACGGCCCCGACCCCGGCCCCCACATGTGCGTGGACACCGCCCCGCACGGCAAGGTGCTCGCCGCCGGCCGCCCGACCCCGCTGTGGCACGTCGACCACGCACCCCCGGACCGCGCCGTCTTCGCGGGCGAGGCCCGCGGGCTGTGGCTCTGGGCGATCGCCTGGCCCGAGCAGTCGGGGCTGCTGCTGTACGACGAGCTGGTGCTGACGGATCTGCGCGAGGCCGGCGCCGAGGTGGATCTGCTGCCGTGCGGGGCGCTCTCCCCGCGGATCCTGGGCTGACGGACGGCCCGCGCGCACGGCCGGGCCGCCGCACCGTCGGGGCGCCGTCCGGCCGCCCGGTATCCTTCTGAGGTCCCCCTAGGGTGTACCCGTACCCGATGTCCCCCCGGGTCTCGTCCCGTGTCCGTCCCGCAGCAGTCTGGAGTCCGCGTCGTGCGCATCGATCTGCACACCCACTCCACGGCGTCCGACGGCACGGACACCCCCGCCGAGCTGGTCCGCAACGCCGCCGCCGGTCTGGACGTCGTCGCGCTGACCGACCACGACACCGTCGGCGGGCATGCCGAGGCGCGTGCCGCGCTGCCCGAGGGGCTGACGCTGGTCACCGGCGCCGAACTCTCCTGCCGGATCGACGGCGTGAGTCTGCATCTCCTCGCCTACCTCTTCGACCCCGAGGAGCCGGAACTCGCCCGTGAGCGGGAGCTGGTGCGCGACGACCGGGTGCCGCGGGCCCGGGGCATGGTCGCCAAGCTGCGCGACCTCGGGGTGCCGATCACCTGGGAGCAGGTCGCCCGGATCGCCGGGGACGGCGCCGTGGGCCGGCCGCACCTCGCCACCGCCCTCGTCGACCTGGGCGTGGTCCCCACCGTCTCCGACGCGTTCACCTCCCAGTGGCTCGCCAATGACGGCCGGGCGTACGTGGACAAGCACGAACTCGACCCGTTCGAGGCGATCCGGCTGGTCAAGGCCGCGGGCGGGGTCACCGTCTTCGCGCACCCGCTGGCCGTCAAGCGCGGCAGCTGCGTACCCGAGCACGTGCTGGCCGAACTCGCCGCGTCCGGACTCGACGGCATCGAGGCCGACCACATGGACCACGACGCGCCGACCCGCGCCCGGCTGCACGCCATGGCCGCCGACCTCGGCCTGCTGGCCACCGGCTCCAGCGACTACCACGGCAGCCGTAAGACCTGCCGCCTTGGCGAATACACCACCGACCCCGAGATCTACGGCGAGATCGTGCGCCGTGCGACCGGCGCCTTCCCCGTCCCCGGCACCGGCGGCTGACCCCACCGCGGACCGCCCGGCGGCACGCTTGCGCGCGCCCTCGTCCTCACCGGCCCGGACAGCGCACCCGGCGCCCCGTCTCTCTCCTCCCTTCTCTCCTTCCGTTCTCTCCTTCCGTGCTCCTCACGGACCCGCGCGCTGCGCCCTGCCCGTGAGCGCTTGTCCCGTACCACCTCTCGCAAGGCCATCACCGTGTTCGACGTCGCCGTCTTCAGTACCCTGTTCGTCACCCTCTTCGTGATCATGGACCCGCCCGGGATCACGCCGATCTTCCTGGCCCTGACCTCCGGCCGCCCGGCCAAGGTGCAGCGCCGGATGGCCTGGCAGGCGGCCGCCGTCGCCTTCTGCGTCATCGCCGTCTTCGGCCTCTTCGGCCGCCAGATCCTGGGCCGGCTGCACATCTCGACGCCCGCGCTGATGATCGCGGGCGGGCTGCTGCTCCTGCTGGTCGCGCTGGATCTGCTGACCGGGAAGTCGGAGGAGCCGACCCAGACCAAGGACGTCAATGTGGCGCTGGTGCCGCTGGGCATGCCGCTGCTGGCCGGTCCCGGCGCGATCGTGTCGGTGATCCTGGCCGTGCAGCACGCGCACGGCGCCGCCGCCCAGCTCGCCGTCTGGACGGCGATCGCGGCCATCCATGTGGTGCTCTACCTGGTGATGCGGTTCTCGCTGGTGATCATCCGGGTGATCAAGGACGGCGGAGTGGTCCTGGTGACGCGGCTGGCGGGCATGATGCTCTCCGCGCTCGCCGTGCAGCAGATCATCAACGGCGTGCTCCAGGTGATCCAGTCGGCCTGACGCCCGGCGGGCCGGACAACCCGGGTCGGACAACACGGGCCGGACAGCACAGTGCCCCCGTACACACCGTTGCGTACGGGGGCGCTGCGCTGTCCGCGGGCGGCCGATCGGGCCACGGCCGGCGGATCCGCCGCATCGGGCGGCGGGGCAGGTATCAGCGGGCGGCGGTGTCGGCCGGGCGGATGTAGATGCGCTGGCCGGTGGCGGCGGCCTGCTGCACTATCCGGTTGACGGAGGCGGCGTCCACGACGGTGCTGTCCACGGCGGAGCCGTTGGCATCGTCCAGGCGCATGATCTCGAAGCGCACAGTGCTTCTCCCTTCGTCTGATCCTCCTGTGGAGAACTGCTGAGTACGGGAGCCGCGCGGCGTCGCTGCCGTGCGCTCCCGATACGTATAACGACGTGCCCAGTGCAATCATTCCCTACGCTAAGGAAAAATTTCGACCGTCTAAATACGGCCACCGGGGGACGCGGTTGTGCCCGGAGAGTGACCGCCCGGACAATGGGTCCCGTATGAACGACGTCCAGCCCACGGGCCCCTCCGACCTCACCACGCTCACCGCGGGGATCGAGCGCACCAACGAGCTGCTCACCCGGGTGCTCGCCGAGGTCGCCACCACCCCCTCCACCCATGCGGCCTTCGTGGACGCCGGCTATGTCTATGCCGCGGCGGGGCGGCTGGTCGCCGGCACGGAGGACCGCAAGGCCTTCGACCTGGACGCCGAGGGCATGATCGAGGCCTTCATCGACAAGGCCCGGATGATCTTCCCGGACAGCCGGCTGCTGCGCGTCTACTGGTACGACGGCGCCCGCCGCCGCATCCACACCCAGGAGCAGCAGCGGATCGCCGAGCTGCCCGATGTGAAGGTCCGGCTCGGCAACCTCAACGCCAACAACCAGCAAAAGGGCGTCGACTCCCTGATCCGTTCGGACCTGGAGTCGCTGGCCCGGCACCGCGCGATCACCGATGCGGTGCTCATCGGTGGCGACGAGGACCTGGTCTCCGCGGTGGAGGCGGCGCAGGGCTACGGCGCGCGGGTGCATCTGTGGGGCATCGAGGCCTCCGGCGGCCGCAACCAGGCCGAACCGCTGCTGTGGGAGGTCGACAGCGCCCGCACCTTCGACCTGGAATTCTGCAAGCCGTACGTCACCCGCCGGGTCGGGGCCGAGTACGGCGAGGCGGCGGTCGGCGAGGGGCCCGCGCCGCAGCGCGAGGAGGTCCGCTTCGTCGGTGCGCAGGTCGCCGCGCAGTGGCTGGCCGAGCGCGGCCGGGGGTGGCTCGCCGAGCTGCTGCCCGGCCATCCGTATCTGCCCGGCGCGGTCGACCAGGAGCTGCTGACCACCGCGGAGGCCCTGCTGCGGCACTCCCTGCGCAGCCATGCCGATCTGCGGCGGGTGCTGCGCGACGGCTTCTGGGAACACGTCCAGGGGCAGCGCTGACCGGTGCCCGTCCGGGGGAGGGCCCGCCGGCGGGCGCCCGTCCCGGCCGGCCCGCGCCGGGTCAGGCCCGGGCGAGAAGCTCCCGCAGGCGGTCGAAGAAGCCCGCCCAGCCCGCCTCCGCCTGCCGGTACTGCTCGGCGGTGAGATGCCCGCCGAGCTGCCGGAACGCCATTTCCGTACGGCCCTGGAGATCGGTGAGGGTGACCCGGACGATCTCGCCCTCGGCGCCGTCCGGCGCGGCCGAGTCGCGGACCGTGAACTCCAGTCGCTCCGGGGCGGCGACCTCGCGGTAGACACCGGAGAAGGGCAGCTCACTGCCGTCCGGGGTGCGCATCACCAGGCTCCAGACGCCGCCCGGCCGGGCGTCCATCGTCATCCGGCCGACCGGGACCTCCAGCTCCCCGCCGAACCAGTACGCGAAGTGCTCGGGCGTCGTCCAGGCCTCGAAGACCAGCTCGCGGCGGGCGTCGAAGGTCCGGTTGAGCGCGATGCCGTGGGGGCCGCCCTCGTCATCGGCCGGGGGGGTCGCCGGGTTCTCGGTCATGGTCGGGCCCTTCCTGTGCAGCCGGTGGCGGCCGGGCGCCGGTGCCCTTCCGTCTCTTCGATGCTCGCCGAACCACCCGGTGCTGTCCTGGTGACACGGTCCGCCCGGCCCCCGCGGCCCGCCCCGCGCTCAGCCCACCCCGCTCCAGAACCCGGCGAGCGCCTCGGCCGTCTTCTCCGGCCGCTCGGCGTTGGGGGAGTGCTCGGCGCCCTCGATGACGGTGCGCCGGGCGGAGAGCCGCTCGGCCATCTCGTCCATCGACGACACCGGCCAGGCGTAGTCGACGGTGCCGGACACGACATGGGTGGCCAGCCCCGTACCCGCCAGCTCCGCCACCCGGTCGGGCTCCGCCAGCATCTGACGGCCGGTCGCGATCAGCTGCTCGGGGACGGTGTTCAGCCAGCGGCGGTGCAGGAACGCGCCGATCTCCGGGGGCGTCGCCGCGTCCGCCGCCTCCGGGGGGTCCAGTGCGCGCATCGCCCGCCAGACGCTCTCCATGTCGAGCCCGCCGAGCGCCTCGATCAGCATCCGCACCCGGGCCTGCTGGGACGCCGCGATGGCGGCGGGCCCGGAGCTGAGCACGGTGAGCGAACGGAACGGGGCCGCGTCCAGCAGCACCGCGGCCCGGGCCACCAGCCCGCCCAGCGAGTGCCCCAGCAGATGCACCGGCCCGCTGTCCGGCTCCCGCAGGGCCCGCGTCTGGGCCAGCACATCGAGGGCCAACTCCCTTTGTGCATACGCCTGTTCCTCCCGCGGGCCGGGGGATTCGTGCTGGCCGCGGCCGTCCACCGCCACCGCCCGGAACCCGGCCGCTGAAAGCGGCGCCAGCAGCGCGAGGAAGTCCTCCTTGCTGCCGGTGAATCCGGGCACCAGCAGGGCCGTCCCGATCGGCGCGGCATCGGGCCGGGCATCGTGCACGGCGAACGAGCCGCGCGCGGTGTCGAGTCGGTACGCGCGGGCGCACGGGGGCAGCGTGAGGACGGTCGGCCTGCTCATGAGCCGAGGTTATCCGGGCGGGGCGGCGAACCGGGCCAGGACGCCGAACGACCCGGCCCCGCGGGAAGCGGGGCCGGGTCGTCGGACCGTGCGTGCCGGCGGTGGCCGGCCGGGCGTCAGCTCTCGGTCGTCGCCTCGGCGACGGCGGCCTTGGCCCGGGTGCGGCGGCGCACCGGCTTGGCCTCGGCGGCCTCGCCGGCCTCCGCCACCTCCGCGGCCGGCTTGGCGGCGGCCTTGCGGGTGCGCTTCGGCTTGGCCGGGGCGTCCTCGGCGGCGGGTGCCTCCACCACGGCCTCGGCAGCCTTCGCGGCGGCGGTCTTCCGCGTGCGCTTGGGCTTGGCGGGCGCCTCGACGGCGGCCTCGACGGTGTCCACCGCGGCCTCGGCGGCCTTGGCGGCGGCGGTCTTCCGCGTGCGCTTCGGCTTGGCCGGAGCGGCCTCCGCCTCGACGACGGGCTCGGTCACGGGCTCCGTCACCGCTGCCGGCGCGGTCGCCGCGGCGGCCTTGGTGGCGCCCCGGGTCCGGCGGCGCGGCGCGGCCGGCGCCTCGGCCGGCTCGCTCACCGCGGTGGCGACCGAGGTCGTCTCGGCGGTGTCGACCGCGGTCGCGGCGGCCTCGCCGGCCTCCGGACGGGCGGCGCGGGTACGGCGGCGGCGCGGCTTGGCGGGCGCCTCGGCAAGTGCCTCGGCGGCCGGAGCGGGCGCGGCGGCCTCGGCCACCGCCTCCGCGGCGGCCGGCGCGGGCACCGCGGCGGACTGGCCACCACGGGTCCGGCGGCGCCGGCGCGGCTGGCGCGGCTCGGCGGCCTCCGTGCTCACGCTGTCCTCGGCGACGGCCGGCGAGCCGGCCGTCTGCGCCTCGGCGGCGGAGTCGTCCGGCGTCGTGCCGCCACGGGTCCGGCGGCGCTGCCGCGGGGTACGGGTGCGCGCGGGACGCTCTTCCTCGACGACGGTGCCCCGGCGGGGCCCGCGGCCGCGGCCGCCGGTCTCGCCCAGGTCCTCGACCTCTTCGGCGGCCAGCCCGGCCCGGGTCCGCTCGGCGCGCGGCAGCACGCCCTTGGTGCCCGCGGGGATGCTCAGCTGCTCGTAGAGGTGCGCCGAGGTGGAGTAGGTCTCCTCCGGCTCGTCGAACGCCAGGTCCAGCGCCTTGTTGATCAGCTTCCAGCGCGGGATGTCGTCCCAGTCGACGAGGGTGACCGCGGTGCCCTTTGCGCCCGCGCGGCCGGTACGGCCGATGCGGTGCAGGTAGGTCTTCTCGTCCTCGGGCGACTGGTAGTTGATGACATGCGTCACACCCTCGACGTCGATACCGCGGGCGGCGACGTCGGTGCAGACCAGGACATCGACCTTGCCGTTGCGGAAGGCGCGCAGCGCCTGCTCACGGGCGCCCTGGCCGAGGTCGCCGTGGACCGCGCCGGAGGCGAAGCCGCGGCGCGCGAGCTGGTCGGCGATGTCGGCGGCGGTCCGCTTGGTACGGCAGAACACCATCGCCAGGCCCCGGCCCTCGGCCTGGAGGATGCGGGAGACCATCTCCGGCTTGTCCATGGAGTGGGCCCGGAAGACGTGCTGGGCGGTGTTGGCGACGGTCTGGCCCTCGTCGTCCGGCGCGGTGGCGCGGATGTGCGTGGGCTGCGACATGTAGCGGCGGGCCAGGGAGATGACCTGGCCGGGCATGGTCGCGGAGAACAGCATCGTCTGGCGCTTGGCCGGCAGCAGCTGGATGATCTTCTCGACGTCGGGCAGGAAGCCCAGGTCGAGCATCTCGTCGGCCTCGTCCAGGACCAGGCTCTTGACCTGGGAGAGGTCCAGCTTGCGCTGGCCCGCGAGGTCGAGCAGCCGGCCGGGCGTGCCGACGATGACGTCGACGCCCTTCTTCAGCGCCTCGACCTGCGGCTCGTAGGCACGGCCGCCGTAGATGGCCAGCACCCGGACATTGCGCACCTTGCCGGCGGTGAGCAGATCGTTGGTGACCTGCTGGCACAGCTCGCGGGTGGGCACGACCACCAGGGCCTGCGGCGCCTCGGTCAGCTGAGCGGGCTGCGCCCGGCCGACCTCGACGTCCACGGGGACCGTGACGCGCTCCAGCAGCGGCAGGCCGAAGCCCAGCGTCTTGCCCGTGCCGGTCTTGGCCTGGCCGATGACGTCGTTGCCGGAGAGGGCGACGGGGAGCGTCAGCTCCTGGATGGGAAAGGGGGAAATGATGCCGACGGCTTCTAGGGCCTCGGCCGTCTCGGGGAAAATCCCGAGGTCTCGGAACGTAGACAGAATCTTGCCTCTTCTGTGAGACGCGGCGTGAGGCGGCGAAGGGGGTCGTACCGCACCGTCGTACGGAGTTCGTACGGGGCCGGCCTGAAACAGCCGGTGGGGCGGGACCACTGCCAACGCTCAGGCACTCCTGCCGCGAGCGGTGTCCCTCCTGCGGTACGCACGTTTCGTACGCGTCGCAGCAGAGGGCGGTCGGTTTGGAGCCGATCGGGCCACCGACCGGGCATCCGCTTCGTGGAACGACCCACCGATACTCGGCAGGTCCGCATACCACTGTACCCCGGATATGGCGCGTCCATCCGAAGGCTTGTATGAGTGAGGAATACATCACGGCCCGGCGGGGCCCCGGAAGCCGGTGGCGGCCGTCGTTCGTACGGGGGAACGGCTGTGGCTGACCAGGCCCTTCCCCGAGCCGCCGAGCGGGCTATTGTGCCGGTCATGGGAACGCCTGACAACGCCGCGGCTGACGCGCAAGAACACACCGGGATCGCCGCCCAGGACTGGGCGAAGGCATCCGTCGACCCGCAGTACCGGGCCGCCGTGATCGATCTGCTCGGCGCGCTCGCCTACGGCGAGCTGTCCGCCTTCGAGCGCCTGGCGGAGGACGCGAAGCTCGCGCCGACGATGGACGACAAGGCCGAACTCGCCAAAATGGCCTCGGCGGAGTTCCACCACTTCGAGCGGCTGCGGGAGCGGCTCGCGCAGATCGAGGCGGAGCCGAACGAGGCGATGGAGCCCTTCGCCGCCGCCCTCGACGAGTTCCACCGCCAGACCGCACCGTCCGACTGGCTGGAGGGCCTGGTCAAGGCCTATGTCGGCGACTCGATCGCCAGTGACTTCTACCGCGAGGTCGCGGCCCGGCTGGACTCCGACACCCGCGATCTGGTGCTGGCCGTGCTGGACGACACCGGGCACGCGTCGTTCGCCGTGGAGAAGGTGCGCGCGGCCATCGAGGCCGAGCCGCGGGTCGGCGGACGGCTGGCGCTGTGGGCCCGCCGGCTGATGGGCGAGGCGCTCTCGCAGGCGCAGCGGGTCGTCGCGGACCGCGACGCGCTCTCCACGATGCTGGTGGGCGGCGTGGCCGACGGGTTCGACCTGGCCGAGGTCGGCCGGATGTTCTCGCGGATCACCGAGGCGCACACCAAGCGGATGGCGGCCCTGGGGCTCGCGGCCTGACGCCGGCAGGCGGTGCCGGGCGGTTTCAGGCCGTCCGGTGCCCCTTCAGTGCCGCGGCGGGTCGCCGAAGACGGCGGTGCGGCGGGCGTGCCACGACCGACAGCAGGGCCGCACCGACGGCGCACGCGGCGATCATCACCTGGACGGGATGGCCGGGGCCGAGGATCGAGCGGGTCAGCAGCGCGCCGAGCAGCGCCGCGACCGGGCCCGTGGCGAGCGTGAGGGTGCGCGCGGGGAAGCGGTCCGGCAGCCAGTGCGTCGCGGACAGGGCGATGGCGAAGCCGATGAGCACGGCGCCGAGCGCTTCGAAGATCATGCTGTTCCCTCCCGCGTGACGAGATCGACCGCTGAACAAATCGGTCGTTGCGGTCGTACCCAGGGGGCACCGGCAGCAACCCTCTCCGCACCGGTCCCCTGCCCGATCAGCTCAGCGGCACCGACTCGAACGGCCTGATCTGCGCAAAGTCGGCGGATCGGGCCCCGGAGCGGACCGGAAAAAGGGGCGGCGGCCCGGAGTGAGATCTCCGGGCCGCCGCCCCTGCTGCCTCCGGCTGTCGCCTCGGGCACGTGCTGCTCAGAGCGTGCCGAAACCGACCTTGCGGGCGGTCGGCTCGCCGAGCTCCACATAGGCCAGCCGGTCCGCCGGGACCAGCACCTTGCGACCGTGGTCGTCCACCAGGGTCAGCAACTGAGACGTGCCGCTCAGCGCCTCGGACACCGCGCTCTCCACCTCTTCGGCAGACTGCCCGCTCTCCAGAATGATCTCGCGGGGCGCGTGCTGCACGCCGATCTTGACCTCCACGGCTTATGTCCCTCCGACGGTCACTTGGGTGCGCGGCCATCCGCGCCGTACGCAGCACACATTAGCCCGGTACGGGGAAGCGCAGGGCGCCATGGACCACGCCCGCAGCGAACAGGGTCAGTGCGCGTCGCTGCCGTGCAGCGGGAAGCCGGCGATGCCCTTCCAGGCGAGCGACGTCAACAGCTGCACCGCGGTGTCGCGCGGAACCTGGCTCTCCGACGACAGCCAGTAGCGCGCCACCACCTGCGAGACCCCGCCCAGGCCCACGGCGAGCAGCATCGACTCGTCCCGCGACAGGCCGGTGTCCTCGGCGATCACCGCGCTTATGGCCTCGGCGCACTCCAGGGACACCTTGTCCACCCGCTCGCGGACCGCCGGCTCGTTGGTGAGGTCCGACTCGAACACCAGCCGGAAGGCGCCGCCCGGGTCCTCCACGTAGGCGAAGTAGGCGTCCATCGTCGCCGCGACCCGCTGCTTGTTGTCGGTCGTCGACGCCAGCGCCGAACGCACCGAGTGCAGCAGCGACTCGCAGTGCTGGTCGAGCAGGGCGAGGTAGAGGTCGAGCTTGCCCGGGAAGTGCTGGTAGAGGACGGGCTTGCTGACGCCCGCCCGCTCGGCGATGTCATCCATCGCGGCCGCGTGGTAGCCCTGCGCGACGAAAACTTCCTGGGCGGCGCCCAGAAGCTGGTTGCGCCGGGCTCGACGTGGCAGGCGTGTGCCCCGCGGGCGCGCCGCCTCGGTCTGCTCGATGGCGCTCACGCTGCCTCCCAGAGATTGGTTCGTACGCGGTCCGTACAAGGTGGTGCACCGCGCCCGCCATCGTACTTTTGGGTAACCCGGCTGTGCGCGGTCCCGGTCGGTTTTTTCTGCCCGACCCCCTCACCGGAAGCCGACATAACGTCCCAGGTCATCGGTATTCGTCTTCGTTGAGCTCCACGACACGGGCCTGTTCGGCGCGATCCGCCTCGTTCGCCTCGTCCGGGTCGAGGCCGGTCAGCGGTTCGTCGTGCTGGGGTGCGAGGTCGGCGTACTGCTCGGCGGCGTCCGCTTCCGGTGCTTCGACGTCGATATCGGTGGCGTCGCTCTCGTCCACGAAGGTCTCCGGATCTGTCGGGTCGACGCGCATGGTGGCTCCCTTTCCGCGTGCTCGTTCCGTCGGCTGACGCCTGGCATGAAAGCAGCGGCCGGGGCGGCTGCCCTCGCCTACGAGCGTAGGAGAGTGGCCGCGGCAGCGCGATGCGGTGTGTGACCGCGGACACACGATCGGGGGCGTGATCGTCTCGTAACATCGACCCATGTCTTCGACCGAGTCGCCGGACACCGCGACCGCCGCCCTTCCGGTACCCCCGGCGGGTGCCGGCCGGCGCGGCGGGGCGGAGACGGTGCGCACCGTGACCCTGCCCGGTCTGACGCTGGCCCTGCGGGCGCCGGACGGACCTCCCGCGGGGCCCGCCGCCCCCGGCGCGGCGGACGGCGCCGCCGCCCGCGCGCGAGAGCCCGCCCTCTACGTCCACGGCCTCGGCGGGTCCTCGCAGAACTGGTCGGATCTGATGCCGCTGCTCGCCGACCGGCTGGACGGCGAGGCGGTCGACCTGCCCGGCTTCGGGCTGTCACCGCCGCCGGACGACGGCAACTACTCCGTCTCGGCGCAGGCCCGCGCGCTCATCCGCCATCTCGACGCGGCCGGGCGCGGCCCCGTCCACCTCCTCGGCAACTCCATGGGCGGCGCGGCGGCGACCCGGGTGGCGGCGGTGCGCCCCGATCTCGTGCGCACCCTGACACTGATCTCCCCGGCGCTGCCCGAGCTGCGGCCGCAGCGGACGGCGGTGCCCACGGCGCTGCTCGCGGTCCCCGGCATCGCCCGGCTCTTCGGCCGGCTCACCCATGACTGGACGCCCGAGCGCCGTACCCGTGAGGTGCTGGCGCTGTGTTACGGCGCCCCCGGCCGGGTCAGCCCGGAAGGGTTCAACTCCGCGGCCGACGAATACGCGCGGCGTCTGGAACTCCCGTATTTCTGGGAGGTGATGGAGCGCTCGGCCCGCGGGTTGGTGAACGCCTACACGCTGGGCGGACAGCATAATTTGTGGCGTCAGGCAGAGCGCGTACTCGCCCCCACGCTTCTCGTCTACGGTGGACGCGACCGCCTGGTCTCCTTCCGGATGGCGCGGCGGGCGGCCGCGGCGTTCCGCGGTGCGCGGATGCTGACGCTTCCGGAGGCGGGGCATGTGGCGATGATGGAGTACCCCGAGGCGGTGGCGCGGGCCGTCCGCGA
Organism: Streptomyces sp. NBC_01454; assembly: GCF_036227565.1. NCBI lineage: Bacteria > Bacillati > Actinomycetota > Actinomycetes > Kitasatosporales > Streptomycetaceae > Streptomyces > Streptomyces sp. NBC_01454. The sequence goes on along the minus strand of NZ_CP109460.1, from coordinate 2,800,062 downwards.
ACTGCTGGACAGTGAAGAAACCGATGCGACCGCAGATGCGGGCAGGAGCTGACACGCCGCGTGGGACGTCATAGCCGCCGAGGCCGGCCCGAGACCACTGTGGACAGCGCACCGACGGCCGGTCCGCCCGGCAAGAGCCCCACGGGGGGCGATTCCTCCGTGCCCGGCCCCGGGCGCCGCAGGCGCGAGTCGCTCCAGGGCGACCCGGTGCGCGGCGGCCATCCCGAACAGCACGAACCGGGCGGCGGCTGGGGCGCGCTCCCCGGCGCGGCGCCGTCCTCGCCGGTGTCCGGGCAGGGCACGCCGAGGATTCCCCGGCCGCGCACGGAGCGGCCCGGCGGGCCGTCGCTCACCGCACCGGGCGGCGGCCCGGGGCCGCGGCGCGACTATGTGGAGGCCTTCGATGCCCGGTCCTTCCCGGGCGCCGAGGGCGCCGTGGAGGACCCGGACGACGATGTGTTCCTGGCCGGTGCGCCCCGCCCGGCGGGCCCGACGGCCGGCGGGTACGGCTCCGGCCCGGGCGGGATGCCCGCCGGCGGCCGGTTCACCGGGCGCTCGGTGGTCTTCGAGCGGGGGATGGCCGACGAGGCGGACGAGCCGGATGAGGCCGGCGCGGACGGCTCCGGCCCGCACGGTCCCCACGACGGGGAGCCGGGCGGCGCCGAGGACCCGGAGGAGTCCCGGCACGGTACCCGCAAGGGCGGCAAGAGCCGGACCTTCACCGGCGCGGCGGCCGCGGCGGTGACCACCGTGCTCGCCGTGGTCATCGCGGGGCAGGTCGCCCAGCAGCACAAGGCCGACGCCGGCCCGCAGCCGCGCAGCGGGCCCGACCGCGGCGACGACACCGGAGACACCGGAGACCAGGCCTCCCGGTCCCACGCCCGCGCCACCCAGGACGCCAAGCACGAGGGTTACGACGCGCAGATGGCGAAGGTCTTCCCGCTGGCCGAGGATCTGACGGCCGCCGGGAAGTTCACCCCGGTCCCCGGCGCCGCCAAGGCCCCCGGGCACGGCAAGCTGCTGCGTTATCGCGTGGACATCGAGGAGGGGCTGCCGCTGGACGGCAAGCTCTTCGCCCAAGCGGTGCACAGGACCCTCAACGACGACCGGAGCTGGTCCCACGGCGGGAAGATGACCTTCGAGCGGGTGTCCTCCGGCCACGCCGACTTCGTGATCACGCTGGCGAGCCCGGGGACCACCTCGGCATGGTGCGCCAAGTCCGGTCTCGACACCCGCGAGGAGAACGTCTCCTGCGACTCGGCGGCGACCGACCGCGTCATGATCAACGCCTATCGGTGGGCACAGGGCTCCACGACCTACGGCCGCGACAAGATGCTGACCTACCGTCAGATGCTCATCAATCACGAGGTCGGCCACCGCCTCGGACACAATCACGAGCCCTGCCCCCGGCAGGGCGCCCTGGCCCCGGTGATGATGCAGCAGACCAAGTTCCTGACGACGGACGGGGTGACCTGCCGCCCCAACCCCTGGCCGTTCCCCACTCAACGGTGACCGGACCCGGACGCAGACGCAGACGCGGCCCCGGACCCGGCGCCGGGGCGGGCCTCCCGGGAGGGGCCGCAGGGTCCGGCGCATCCCCGGGGGCCGCATAGCGCGTCGAAACGCCCTCGGGGGCGGAAAGTTACGTGGTTTCACCCCTTCCGGTGGCGCGATGGACAACCGTCCATCGCGCCACCGGCCGTTCTGCATAGCTTCTTCCTGCAGGTGGCGGCCGTGCCGCTGGGACGCCAGGGACGTCGATATGGGAGGACGGGGGTGCGCTCGTGCGAATTGGACTGCTCACCGAGGGTGGTTATCCGTATGCGTACGGCGAGTCGCACGCATGGTGCGACCGGCTCGTGCGCGGGCTCACCGGCCACGACTTCGAGGTCTACGCCCTGCACACCGACGCCCGCCAGGAGGCGCGGCGCCCGGCCGAACTCCCCGGACACGTACGGCTGGTGCGCAGCGCACCCCTGTGGGGCGACTTCCCCGCCGGGCAGCGCCGGGCCGCCGAGCAGCGCCGGGGCCGCGGCCCCGGACGCCGTGAACGGCGGCGCTTCGCCGGGCACTTCGGCGACCTGGTGGCCGCCTTCGCCACCACGCCCCCCGGTGACGGGCCGGCCGCGGCCGCGCCGGCCGGTGGCGGCGATGCCCCCGGTCCACCCGTGACCAGCAAGGCGGACCGTTTCGCCACCGGTCTCTACGGGCTCGCCGAACTCGCCGGGGAGCACGGCCAACTGCCCGCCCTGCTGCGCTCCGAGGAGGCCGTACGCATCCTGGAGGCCGCCTGCCACGGCCCCCGCGCCCTGCCCGCCGCCCACGGTGCCCAGGTCAAGGACCTGCTGGCGGTCACCGACCGGCTCGAACTCGCGCTGCGGCCGCTGTCCCTGGACTGGTACGGCGACCGGCGGTCACCCGGGCTCGGCGGGGTGGACCTGTGCCATGCCACCTCCGCCGGCGCGGCCGCGCTCCCCGGGCTGCTGGCCGGGCACTTCTTCGGCACCCCGCTGCTGGTCACCGAGTACGGCGTACGCCTTCGCGAGCACTATCTCGCGGGCGCCGCATCGCCGCTGAGCGCCCCGGTGCGCGCGCTGCTCGCCGCCTTCCAGGGCGCCCTGGCCGCCGAGGCCTACGCCCGCGCCGCGCTGATCACCCCCGGCAACACCCATGCCCGGCGCTGGCAGGAGCGCTGCGGCGCCGACCGGGCCCGGCTGCGCACGGTCTATCCGGGTATGGACGCCGGGCCCTTCGGCGCCGTCGCGGACGCCGCGGCCGACGACTCCAAGACGCTGGTGTGGGTCGGTGCCGTCGAGCCCGCCAAGGACCTCGTCGCGCTGCTGCACGCCTTCGCCGGGATCCGCCGGACCGAGCCGCGGGCCACCCTGCGGATCATCGGCGGGCCCGGCCGCGACCCGCAGGCGCCCGGATACCTCGCGCACTGCCGGGCGCTGGCCGCCCAGCTCTTCCCCGACGAGGCGGCCGACGCCCGCACCGTCGGCGAGAACCCCGTCAGCTTCGAGGAGATCGGCAGCCCCGAGGTGCCGACCCTCCAGGACGCCTACGCCTCCGGTGCCGTGGTGGTGCTCTCCAGTGTCGTCGAGGGCTTTCCGCGCTCCCTGGTGGAGGCGATGTTCTGCGGCCGCGCCACGGTGTCGACGGAGGTCGGCGCGGTCTGCGAAGTCATCGGCGGCACCGGGCTGGTGGTGCCGCCGCGTAACCCCCGGGCCCTTGCGGAGGCCTGCGGGGCGCTGCTCGCCGACCCGGACCGCAGGGCCAGGCTGGGCGCGGCGGCCCGGGCCCGGGCGCTGGAACTGTTCACCGTCGAGCAGAATGTCGCGGCATTTCGTGGCATCTATCTGGAGCTGATCTCGCACGCCCCGGCCCGCCCGGCCGCCGGGCGCGCCCGGGACGCCCGCGGCCTCCCGCAGCCCTTCGCCCGCCCCGCCGAGTCCCATGTTCCGGGCCGCTGGGCGGTGACCGGCGCCGCCACGCGTGCGGCCGCACCGGCCGGCCGCACGCCGAGCTGGGCGGTGCCCGAGGGGGAGCGCCCCGCCGCGACGCCGGTGCCGGCCGCCGGCTGCGCCGGGGCCGGGGCAGGGGGAGCGGCCGGTGCCCGAGGAATGAGACAGCCGGTGAGACGGGACGACCCCGCGACCGGACAGCCCCGGCCGACGCGAGGGAGAGGGCAATGGTGACGGGTTTGCTCGACGTGATGGGTGCGATGGGTGCGATGTGCGCGATGGGTGCGGCCCTGGTGACCGGCGGGGCGGACGTGGCGCACGGCGGCGGCCGGCGCGGCGCCCGTCCCGGCAGCCCGGTGCCCGTCCGGCACACCTCCCCGGACGGCCGCGGCCGTGCGCTCCGGCCGCACCCCGCCCCGCGTCCCGGCCACGGCGGCTGCGCGCGGAGCCGGGAACGGGGGGCCCGGGCATGAGCACCCCCGAGGGCGCCGCCCCCCACGCCGTCGCGCCGATCAGGGACCGTGCCGCCGACCGGTCCGCACCGCCGCGCCGCGGCCCCGCCGACCCCGTGCGGTCCCTGATGCACCGGCACCAGGAGCTGTGCGCCCGCGCCGTCGACGCGCTGGAGATCGCCGCCGGCCTGGAGGCGCACGGCGTCACCGACCGCACGGCCGCACGCTTCCGCCACCGTGACGTCTTCTCCCTCGCCGAGGAGCTCTACGCCCGCGTGCCACGCGCCGACCGGGACACCGCCGCCGCGGACCGTCGCCCGCCCGCCCCCGCCCGGCGCTCCCGCGGCGTGCGCGCGGCGCTCCAGCTGCTGCCCGGTGCCGTCTGCGCCGCGACCGTCGCCGCCCTGGCCGCCACGGACACGGCGCCTCCCGCCGTCCGTGGCGCGGCTGGCGCCGCGGGTGCGGTACTGCTCGCGCTCGCCGTCCGGCTCGCCCTGCGGTCCGGGCCGCTGCGGCGGCGCCACGGCGGCGGACCGCGCACCACCGTCCTGTGGGTCTGCTGGACGGCCGGATACGCGGTCTGGGGCGACTGGCTGCTGGCCCAGCTGCTGACCGGCGGCCCCGACCTGCCGCACGCCGCCCCCCGGGCCGCCGTCGCCACCGCCGTGGCACTGACCTGCGCCCTCGCTCCCGCGGCCGGCTGCGCTCACTGGTACGCCAGGCGCGCCCGGCGCCGTCTGGCCACCAGCCGCGGCCTGGAGGAACTCGCCGCCCGGGTACGGCCGTTGCTGCCGGCCGCCACGCTGCTCTTCCTGGCCGCCCTGGTGGGGCTGCTCCTCGGCGCGGACGCGGTCTTCGGCGGAGCGGGCACCACGGCGCTGGTCGCGGCGGCCGCCCTGGGGGTGCTGCTCTTCCTGGCCCGGCTGCTGACCGTGCACGGCTTCCCCGAGGCGGCCGCGGCCGGCCTGGCCTCGGCCGCCGCCGTGGAGTACCTCGCCCTGACCCTGGTGCTGATCGCCCGGCTCCCCGGCGTGCCGCCGCTCGACGCCCCCGTCGAGGCGCTCACCGCGGCCGCGGGCACGGCCGCGGTGCCCGCCGTGGCCTGCACGGCCGCCGCCCTCGGCCTGCTCGGCTACGGCCTGCGGGCGCTCACCGGGGCCTGCGCGCACTCGCCCGCCCCCGCCGGACCGGCGGAGGGACACCGGCCGTGACCCACCGGACGACCACCGGCCCCCGGCTCCCCGCACCCCCGCTCGGACACCCCCACCACACACCCTTCCCGGCGCGGCCCCCCGAAACGGCCGCGCCGGCCCCCGCGCCGCGGATCTCACCGTGGCCCCCGTCACCCCGGCGGGCCCCGGCTCCGCGGCCGACGACGCACTTCCCCCGATCCGTCTTAGGAGCACGACATATGAACGTCCAGCCGACCACACGCCGCGCGGACCGGGGGGTTGCACGATGAGGGTGCTGCTCATCGGCGCCAACGGCTACCTGGGCCGCTATGTCGCCGACCGTCTGCTCGCCGACCCGGCCGTCCAGCTCACCGCCCTGGGGCGCGGCGACGACGCCGATGTCCGCTTCGACCTGGCCTCCGGCAGCCCCGGGGCGCTCACCCGCTTCCTCGACGCGGTCCACCCCGGGGTCGTCGTCAACTGCGCCGGTGCCACCCGCGGCGGCGCCCGCGAACTGACCCGGCACAACACCGTCGCGGTCGCCACCGTCTGCGAGTCGCTGCGCCGCAGCAGCTGCGGCGCCCGGCTGGTCCACCTGGGCTGCGCGTCCGAGTACGGGCCCTCCCAGCCCGGCTCGTCCACCGCCGAGGACGCGGTGCCCCGTCCCGGCGGTCCGTACGGCGTCAGCAAACTCGCCGCCACCGAACTCGTCCTGGGCTCCGACCTCGACGCGGTCGTGCTGCGGATCTTCTCGCCGGTCGGCCCGGGCACCCCGGCGGGATCGCCGCTCGGCCGGCTCGCCGAGGCGATGCGCCGCGCCATGCAGTCCGGCGACAGCGAGCTCAAGCTCGGCGGGCTCGGCGTGCAGCGGGACTTCGTCGACGTCCGCGACGTGGCCCGTGCGGTGCACGCCGCCTCGCTGTCCGCCGCGCAGGGCGTCGTCAACATCGGGACCGGCCGCGCCGTCCGGCTGCGCGAGGCCGCGTCCGTGCTGGCCCGGGTCGCCGGCTTCGGCGGCGCGCTCCACGAGATCGACTCCCCGCCCGCCCGGCTCGTCATCCCCGGCCCGTCCCCCGAGCACCCGGTCGGCTCGCCGCCCGCCACCTACCCGTATCCGGACGGCTGTGGCACCTGGCAGCAGGCCGATGTGCGCACCGCCCGCGACCGGCTCGGCTGGCGCCCCCGGATCGGGCTGGAGGAGTCCCTCGCGGACATCTGGATGGAGGCGGCATGTCGCATCTGACCACCTCCGCGGGCGGCACCCGCGCCCCGACCGGGGCCCTCGGGGCCGGCATCGGCGTACCGGGCTTCGCCCATCCGCTGCTGGCCCCCACCGAGTGGGCCGAACTCCTGCGCTGCGCGGGCGGTTTCCTGTCGCCTCCGGAGCCGGGCAGCGGCGGCCCGGTGGTGGGGGTGGGCGCCGTGCACTGGGCGGTGCTCAATGTGTCCAACGGGCCCGGCGCCCGCCCCGATCCGCACTGTCTGCCGGCCGCGGCCCGGGTGCGCGAGACGGGCGTGCGGATACTGGGCCACCTCGATCTGGGGCGCGGTACGCGTCCCTTCGGGGAGCTGCTCACCGATGCCCGCCGCTATCTGGAGTGGTACCGGGCCGACGGCTTCTGGCTGGACCGCTGCCCCACCGACCGGACCCAGCTGCCCGCGACCCGGCGCCTGGCCACCACCTTGCGCGCGCTGAGCGGTGGCCACCTCGTCTTCGGGCACGGCACCCACCCCTACCCCGGCTATGCCGAATCCGCCGACCAGCTCGTCACCTTCGCCGGCTCCTGGGACGACTACCGCTGGTCCCAGGTGGCCGAGTGGACCGCCGACTACCCTCCGGAGCGGTTCTGTCACCTCGTCCACGGGGTGCCCGGCAGCCATCTCGACGAGGCGCTGCGGATCGCCCGCTGGCAGGGGGCGGGCACCGTGTACCTCACCGACCGCCGGGCCGCCGGGGCGGCGGGCGGTGCCGGGGACGCCTGGGCGTCACTGCCCGGCTACTGGGACGATTTCGTCTCGCGCATCGGAACGGGTGTCTCGGAATGAAGAAGGGCGTGGCAGTGTTACCGGGAGAGCAAGCTCCCCCGCTCTCGGCTCCGCCCGTGCGAGGGAACCCCATCTGAACCGACCAACGGAGTCCCCGTGTCGCTGCCACCCCTGGTCGAGCCCGCTTCCGAGCTCACCGTCGATGAGGTCCGCAGGTACTCCCGCCACCTGATCATCCCTGATGTCGGGATGGACGGGCAGAAGCGGCTGAAGAACGCCAAGGTGCTGTGCGTCGGCGCCGGCGGCCTGGGCTCGCCCGCGCTGATGTATCTGGCCGCGGCCGGCGTCGGCACGCTCGGCATCGTGGAGTTCGACGAGGTCGACGAGTCGAACCTGCAGCGCCAGATCATCCACAGCCAGGCGGACATCGGCCGCTCCAAGGCGGCTTCCGCCAAGGACACGGTGCTGGGCATCAACCCGTACGTCACCGTCAACCTCCACGAAGAGCGCCTGGACTCCACGAACGTCATGGAGCTGTTCGCGCAGTACGACCTGATCGTGGACGGCACCGACAACTTCGCCACCCGTTACCTGGTCAACGACGCCTGTGTGCTGCTGAACAAGCCGTACGTCTGGGGTTCGATCTACCGCTTCGACGGTCAGGCGTCGGTGTTCTGGAGCGAGCACGGCCCCTGCTACCGCTGCCTGTACCCGGAGCCCCCGCCGCCCGGCATGGTGCCCTCCTGCGCCGAGGGCGGCGTCCTGGGTGTGCTGTGCGCCTCCATCGGCTCCATCCAGGTCAACGAGGCCATCAAGCTGCTCGCCGGCATCGGCGACCCGCTCGTCGGCCGCCTGATGATCTATGACGCGCTGGAGATGACCTACCGCCAGGTCAAGGTCCGCAAGGACCCCGACTGCGCGATCTGCGGGGAGAACCCCACCGTCACCGAGCTCATCGACTACGAAGCGTTCTGCGGCGTGGTCTCCGAGGAGGCCCAGGAGGCGGCCGCCGGCTCGACGATCACTCCCCGGCAGCTCAAGGAATGGATCGACGGCGACGAGAAGATCGAGATCATCGACGTCCGCGAGCCGAACGAGTTCGAGATCGTCTCGATCCCCGGTGCCCGGCTGATCCCGAAGAACGAGTTCCTCATGGGCACCGCCCTGCAGGACCTCCCGCAGGACCGGAAGATCGTCCTGCACTGCAAGACGGGCGTCCGCTCGGCGGAGGTCCTGGCCGTGCTGAAGTCCGCGGGCTTCGCCGACGCCGTGCACGTCGGCGGCGGCGTCATCGGCTGGGTCCACACGGTCGAGCCGGAGAAGCCGGTCTACTGACCTTCCCCTTCGGCGGGCCGCGGCATCGGTCGCGGCCCGCCGAAGACCTGCCGGATACCATGCGAAAGGCGCCGGTCCGTGTCGTACGGACCGGCGCCTTCGTGTGCCGCGGTGCGGTGTGGCCCGGCCGGTGCGGCGGCCGGCCCCGCTCAGATCTCGCCCTTGCGCGTCAGATAGTTGAACGCCAGCCAGCCCGGCAGCACCGGCAGCCAGAAGACCAGCAGCCGGAACAGCAGCACCGCCGGCAGCGCCGTGCCGGCGGGGAGCCCGGCCAGGGTCAGCCCGGTGATCAGCGCACCTTCGACGGCGCCCACCCCGCCGGGCGTCGGCGCGGCCGAGCCCAGCGCGTTACCGGCGAGGAAGGCGACCGCGATACCCGCGTAGGTGATCTTGTCGCCGCCGCCGAAGGCCCGGATCGAGGCGTCCAGGCACATCACGTTCGCCGCCGTCAGCAGCAGCATCCCGCCGATGCCGGTGACCAGCTTCCCGGGCCGCTGCAGGATGTCCAGCATCCGCGGCACCACTCCCGCGAACAGCGACCGCACCCGCCGGGAGACGAACTTGCGCAGCGCCGGCACCGCCGTGACGACCAGGACCAGGACGGCCACGGTCAGCAGCCCGGCGATGACCGTACGGGACGGCGTGATCGAGGGGGCCTGCTCCTGGGTGCCGGTCACATAACCGAAGACCAGCAGCAGCAGGATGTGACTGCCCAGACCGAACAGCTGGGACGCGCCGACACTCGCCACCGCCAGACCGGGCCGGACCCCGGCGCGCTGCAGGAAGCGGGTGTTGAGCGCCACCCCGCCGATCGCCGCGGGCGCCACCAGCTTCACGAAGTTGCCCGCGATCTGCGCGATGACCGTCCGGACGAACGACACCCGCTCCGTGACGAACCCCAGCAGGCTCATCGCCGCCGCGATGTACGTCAGCGCCGAGAAGAACATCGCTACCAGGACCCATACCCACCCGGCCTTGCTGACCACATCGCCCAGGTTGACGTGGGTGAGCTGGGTCAATAGCAGATACACCGCGAAGGCGCCGGCGATCCAGCTGATCAGGATGCGCGGGCTGAGCCGCTCCAGCTTGGCGGGCTGGACCACCGCCGTCGGGCGGATCAGGAGCACCTGCCGGCGGATCTGCGCGAGCAGGTCCTCCTCACGGGCCTCCTCCGAGGCCTCGTCCAGGGCGCGCTTCTCGGCGTTCTTCTCCGCATGCCGCTCGGCCCGCAGCGTCTTGCGGTCCTTGGCGCTCTCCGCCTCCCGCGCCTCGCGCGCCTCCTTGACGGCCTGCGACGCGGCCAGCACCGCGTCGCGCTCCCGCTGGGAGCGCTCACGGGCCAGATGGCGCAGCGTGGCACGGGTGGTGCGGCTGAGCGCGATCGGCTGCAGCAGCGGCAGGCTGTCGGCGACCGCGTCCGGGCCGAGCACCTCGACGGCCGCGGCCACCGCCCGCTCGGCCCCGACCCGCAGTCCGCAGGTGGCCAGCAGCTGGGCGATGTCCATCCGCAGCACGAGGTCACCGGCCGCGATCTCGCCGCCGCGCAGCTCGGTCAGGACGATATTGCCGGAACGATCCACCAGCAACGCGTCACCGACCAGCCGCCGGTGCGCGATCCGCCGCGACTGCAGCGCCTCGACCTGCCGCCAGGCGCTGTGCATCAGCGTGTCGGTGATCTCCTCGTCGGCCAGCGCGTCGAAGCTGCGGCCGTCGATGTGCTCGTAGACCAGCATCACCGCGTCCGGGCCGAGTTCCGAGGTCGCGATCAGCTTCGGGGCGTTCGCGCCGGCCGCGATGGCCGCGTACGCCAGCAGCGCCTCCTGCTCCAGCGCCTGGCGCAGCGACTGCAGGCTGCGCCGCTGATTGATGCCGCGCAGCGACAGCCGGCGCCACACCCGGTAGAAGAAGCCCTGCGCCTGCTGCTCGCGGTCGACGACGGTGACATCGATCGGCGGGCCGTCCTCCAGCGTCACCAGATAGCGGCGGCCGCGGTCGGTGTGCTCGGGGTGGTCCGGGCCGATGTCCTCCGCCCGCAGTGCGGAGACCGGGCGGAAACCGACCCGGCGCAGCCCCGCGAGGAGGTTCTGGCCGGTGGGCCGGACATTGGGCGAGCCGACGGCGTAGAGGGTGCCGTAGGCGACGGTCCAGCCGATCAGCACCGTCGTGATGATCGCGAACGGGGTGGTGTACCGCCCGACCAGCACCGCGAACGCGTCCAGCAGCAGCACGCACCACATCACGACCCGCCAGCGGGGCCGCCGGTACATGCCCACCGCCGTCATATAGGCGATCACGGGCGCCAGATAGCTGTGCACCGGAGCGGTCAGCGCCCCGTTGTCCAGGGTCTGGGTCAGCGCGTCCCGGATGGAGGCGGGGGCGGCCTCGGCCACCCACAGGTCGGTGGCCAGCGACACCCCGTGGGCGAGGACGGCGGCGAGCACCCCGTCCGCGATCCGCAGCCCGTCCCGCTTGATCAGCCGCTCGACGGCGAACGCCACCGGCACGATCAGCACCGCGACGCTGGACGTCAGCCCCGCCAGGGTGATCAGCAGCTGGGGCGCGGCCTTCGCGCCGCTGCCGATGTCGTTCTCCAGGCCCTGGGTGGTGCCCTGCGCGAACGTGGTGAGCCCGAGGACGAGCGCGATCCCGGCCATGCCGAGCAGCAGCCGCAGCAGGTCGGAGGGCCGGTGCACCCGGGCGGGCAGCAGCGGCTCGTCACCGGAGACCCGGTCGACGTGGAATTCGCCGTGCTCGTCCGCGGTCAGATCGGAGCGGTGCGCGCCCGTGCGGGGCCGGCCCCGGCCCGCACCGGACGCCGGCTTCTCACCGCCGCCGCGCCCGGCCCCGTCGTCCGTGCCCCGGCCCGGCCGGTCCTCGTCCCGCTCCTCCTGCTGCCGCTCGGGTTCCTCGGGTTCCTCGGGCCCCTGTGGCCTCTCGGATGCCCCTGGTCTATCGGCCTTCTCGATCGTGCTCGCCTTTTCGGTAGCGGAAGCCGTGGCCGGCCTCCGTTGGTGCTTCCCCTGTGGTGCCGCCTGCTTCCGCTCCGGCAGCCCGGTCACTGCGGCCGGTCCGGGTGCGGTGCCGGCGGCGTCGACGGACAGCGCCGCAGGGGCGCCCGCCTCCCGTGGAGGCGCTGCGCCCTGCTGCCCGGCCGTCTCTTCTTGATCTCGTATCACCAGTCACCGTCCGGAAGATGGTGGCACGGCCGACCGGCGGTGGAGGGCATCAGGGTGCATTTCGGGGGTGCGGGAAGCGGAACCGCCGCCGCCGACCGGGGCCGGTGGCGCCGCCCCGGCGACCTGCCCGGCGGTGCGCAACCCGGTGTCCGCTCCCATTGTCGGTGCCGTGCGGCAGGATGGACCGAATGAGTGGGAGCGGAGATTCGACGGCGGATGAACTCCCCGCATACGCGGAGCGGGTCCTCGCCGTCGCCGAGCTGATCCCGGCGGGCCGGGTGATGACGTACGGCGATGTCGCCGAGTGGCTCGACGAGGGAGGACCGCGGCAGGTCGGCAGGGTGATGGCGCTCTACGGCGGCGCGGTGCCCTGGTGGCGGGTGGTGCGCGCGGACGGTCTGCTGCTGCCCGGCAGCGAACTGCGCGCGCTCGCGCACTACCGCGACGAGGGCACGCCCCTGCGCACCACCCCCACGGGGGACACCCGCGAAGGGGGCACACGGGCCGCCGCGATGACGCGCGGGCACATACCGCGCCTCGACATGCGGCGCGCCCGCTGGGACGGGCGCCAGGAGGGCGACGGGGAGCCGTAGCGCCGGCGCCCCGCCTCCCGGCCGATCGGGAGGCTGCTGCCGGGCCCGCCGGACAGCTGGCGTAGCGTCGGGCACCGCCGTCCCGCCGACGCGGCCCCACCGGGCGGCGCCGGCCCGCGCCGCGCGGCCCGACCCGCTCCGCGCACCGCCGGGCGGCCCGCACCCTCTCTGCACCACGACCACGCACTCTCCTCAGGACCGGCGATCCACGTGAGCTCCTCCTTCTCGGCCGTCCCGCCGACGCAGCCCCACCGGGCGGCGCGGCGGAACACCGCCGGCGCGTACCGCCTGGTGCGCACCGCGCCGGGGCGGGTGGATCCTCCTGTCTTGGACGCAGCCCAGCGCGCCGTGGTTGACCACCGGCACGGGCCGCTGCTGGTGCTGGCCGGGCCGGGCACCGGCAAGACCACGACGCTGGTGGAGTCGGTGGTCCGCCGGGTGCGCTCCGGCGGCGACTCCGAACGGATCCTCGTCCTCACCTTCAGCCGCAAGGCCGCCGTCGAACTCCGCGACCGGCTCGCGGCCCGGCTGACCGGACCGGACGCACCGCCCGGCGGGCCCGCGGGCACCGGCGCCGGCCCGCGCCGGCCCGGCATCCCGCAGGCGACCACCTTCCACTCCTTCTGCTACGCCCTGGTCCGCGCCCACCAGGACGCCGAACTCTTCGCCGACCCGCTGCGGCTGCTGTCCGGACCCGAGCAGGACCTCGTGGTGCGTGAACTCCTCGAAGGACAGGCCGAACTGGCCGGTGCGGGCCGCGGCCGGGTGCGCTGGCCGGACGAGCTGCGCGCCTGCCTGACCACCCGCGGTTTCGCCGACGAGGTCCGCGCGGTGCTCGCCCGCAGCCGCGAACTGGGCCTGGGCCCGGACGCCCTCGGCGCCTTCGCCGCCCGCACCGGACGCCCCGACTGGAGCGCCGCGGCCGGCTTCCTCGCCGAATACCTCGACGTCCTCGACGCCCAGGGCGTGCTCGACTACGCCGAACTGGTGCACCGCGCGGTGCTGCTCGCCGAACACACCGACACCGCGGCCCGGTGGGCAACCGCCTATGACGCGGTCTACGTCGACGAGTACCAGGACACCGACGCCGCCCAGGTACGGCTGCTGCGCGCACTGGCCGGCAACCACACCGCGTCCGCCGCACCGGGCTCCCCGGGACGCACGCTCCTCGCCTTCGGCGACCCCGACCAGTCGATCTACGCCTTCCGCGGCGCCGACGTCAACGGCATCCTCGACTTCCCCGAGACGTTCCGGCGCGGCGACGGCACCCCCGCCCCGGTCGCCGTCCTCGGCACCTCCCGACGCTCCGGCGCCGACCTGCTCGCCGCCACCCGGCAGCTGACCCGCCGGATGCCGCTCACCCGCCTGCCCGCCGCGAAGGTACGCGCCCACCGCGAGCCCCGGCCCGTACGGGACGGCGGCCGCGTCGAGGCGTACACGTACCCGACGCCCGGCGCCGAACTCGACAACGTCGCCGACATCCTGCGCCGCGCCCACCTGGAGGACGGCGTGCCCTGGCGCGAGATGGCCGTCCTCGTCCGCGCCGGCGGGCGCTCGCTGCCCGCCGTGCGCCGTGCGCTCACCTCGGCCGGCGTCCCCCTCGACATCGACGGCGACGATCTGCCGCTGCGGCACGAACCCGCGGTCGCCCCCCTGCTGACGGCGCTGCGGGTGGCGGCCCGGGCCGCCCTGGGCCCCGCCCCCGACGCCGGCCCTGACGCCCCGTCCGCCGAGACCGCCCCCCAGGAGGCCGCACCCGGACCGACCGCCCCGGAGGGGGACGGCGCAGCCCCCGGGTGGCTCGACGCCGAAACCGCCACCGACCTGCTGGCCTCCCCGCTGGGCGGCATGGACTCCGCCGACCTGCGCCGGCTGGGCCGCGCCCTGCGCGAGGAGGAACGCCACGCCGGACAGCCACTGCCCCGCCCCTCCGACGAGCTGATCGCCCGCGCCCTGGCCGACCCCCGGCGCCTGGTCGCCCACGACCCCGGCTACGCCCGCGGCGCCCAGCGGCTCGGCCTGCTGCTGCGCAAGGCCCGCGCCCTCCTCGCCGACGGCGGCACCGCCGAACAGGCGCTGTGGGAGCTGTGGGACGGCACCCCCTGGCCGCAGCGCCTGGAGCGGGCCGCCCACCGCGGCGGCGCCGCCGGCCGCAACGCCGACCGCGACCTGGACGCCGTCGTCGCCCTCTTCGAGACCGCCGCCCGCGCCGAGGAACGCACCGGCGGCCGCGGCGCCCTCAACTTCCTGGAGGAACTCGACGCCCAGGACATCGCCGCCGACACCCTCACCCGCCGCGCGGTGCGCCCCGACGCCGTACGCCTGATGACCGCCCACCGCGCCAAGGGCCTGGAGTGGCGGCTCGTCGTCGTCGCCGGCGTCCAGGAAGGGCTGTGGCCCGACCTGCGCCGGCGCGGCTCGCTCCTGGAAGCCGACCGGATCGGCCGCGACGGCCTGGCCGAGCCGCTGCCCGCCGGCGCCCTGCTCGCCGAGGAACGCCGGCTGTTCTACGTGGCCGCCACCCGCGCCCGCGAACGGCTGGTCGTCACCGCCGTGAAGGGCGCGGCCGACGACGGCGACCAGCCGTCCCGTTTCCTGACCGAGCTGGGCGTCACCCCCCAGGACGTCACCGGCCGCCCGCGCCGCCCCCTCTCGGTGGCCGCACTCGTCGCCGAACTGCGCGCCACCACCGTCGACCCGGCCGCCACCCCCGCACTGCGCGAGGCCGCCGCCCAGCGGCTCGCCCACCTGGCCGCGCTCCGCGACGACGACCACCACCCCCTGGTACCGGCCGCCCACCCCGACACCTGGTGGGGCCTGCACGAACCCACCCGCAGCAGCGTCCCGCTGCGCGACCGCGACCGGCCCGTGGTCCTCTCCGGCAGCGCCCTCGACCAGCTCGCCCGCACCTGCTCCCTCCAGTGGTTCCTGGGCCGCGAGGTCAAGGCGGACACCCCCGCCACCGCCGCCCAGGGCTTCGGCAACGTGGTGCACGTCCTCGCCGACGAGGTCGCCTCCGGCCGCACCCCCGCCGATCTGGCCGTCCTGATGGAACGCCTGGACTCCGTATGGGACGCGCTCGCCTTCGACGCCCCCTGGAAGTCCCGCCAGGAAAAGGACACCGCGCGCGCCGCTCTGGAGCGCTTCCTGCGCTGGCACGTCATGGAGCGCGAGACCCGCGGCCGGGACACCGTCGCCACCGAGCACGGCTTCGACCTCACCCTCCGGGCCGGCACCCACGAGGTCCGCATCCGGGGCAGCATGGACCACGTCTCCCGCGACGCACAGGGACGCGCGTACGTCGTCGACTTCAAGACCGGCAAGCAGAAACCGACCGGCCCCGAGGTCGCCCGCCACCCCCAGCTCGCCGTCTACCAGCTCGCGGTGCGCGAGGGCGCCCTCGACGAGGCCTTCGACGGCCGCACCCCGGACCCGGGCGGCGCGGAACTGGTGCATCTGCGCCTGGGCGCACCCCAGAAGGAGGGCGGCGACGCCCTGCCCGCCGTACAGGCGCAGCAGCCGCTGGAGGGGGAGTGGGTCGGCGACCTGCTCGCCACCGCCGCAGGCCGCGTCCTGGAGGAGCGCTTCACCCCCACCACCGGCACCCACTGCACCCACTGCACCTTCCGCGCCTCGTGCAGCGCCCAGCCGGAGGGGCGGCACGTGGTGGAGTGAGTTCCGTTGCGCTTGGTTCGGCTTCCCACGTTTTTGGCTTTCCCGCCGTGCTTTGTTGCTCGCCGTGTTTCGCCCGCTTCGCGGTGCGCTCTCCGCTGCGCGGGGCTGGTTCCCGCGTTGTCGTCTGCGGCGTCGTGTGTCGTCTCGTCGTTGCGCCTGCGGCGGGCGGGGGTCCGCTGCGCGGGGCTGTCGGGGTGCGGTGACGGGCCTCCGGGGCCGGTGTGTGGGACTGCTTCGCTTTACGTCCCACACACCGGCCCCTCCGGCCCGCCCCCTCCCGTTGTGGGAGAGGAACAGCCGGTGGGGGTGGACGTAGCTGGTCCAGCGCGCCTGGACGGTCGTACCAAGACGGCCATCGGTGGCCCGCCCCCACACACGTTCACTCATCCCCCCACGGGAGGGGACGGGCCGGAGGGGGTGGGTGTTCGGACGTAAAGCGAAGCAGTCCGAACACCCACCCCCGGAGGTCCGTCACCGCACCCCACACCCACCCGCCCGCCGCAGGCGCAACGGCGAACAACCCCCACGGCGGGAAGCCAGAACGTTGGAAGTCAGCCAAGCGCAGCGGACCGGCCCGCCGCAGGCGCAACGGCGAGAAACAACCACGGCGGAAAAGCCGACAACGTGGGAAGCCAGCCCAGCGCAGCGGATTGTCAGTGGCGACCGCTACGGTTTTCGCTGTGTCAGCTCGCCTCACCGACCCCGAGCAGCTCAAGGAGCTCCTCGGCATCCCGTTCACACCGGAGCAGACGGAGTGCATCACCGCCCCGCCCGCCCCGCAGGTCATCGTGGCCGGAGCCGGCTCCGGCAAGACCACGGTCATGGCCGCACGCGTCGTGTGGCTGGTCGGCACCGGCCAGGTCGCCCCCGAGCAGGTCCTCGGCCTGACCTTCACCAACAAGGCGGCCGGCGAGCTGGCCGAACGCGTCCGGGCCGCCCTCCTCGCCGCCGGCGTCACCGACCCGGACGCCCTCCCGCTCGACGACGGCGGAGCCGCCACCGGCCAGCCCCCCGGAGAGCCGCGGATCTCCACCTACCACGCCTTCGCCGGCCAGCTCCTCAAGGACCACGGCCTGCGCGTCGGCCTGGAACCCAGCGCCCGGCTCCTCGCCGACGCCACCCGCTTCCAGCTCGCCGCCCGCACCCTGCGCACCGCCCCCGGCCCCTACCCGTCCCTCACCACCTCCCTGCCCTCCCTTGTGGAGGACCTCCTCGCCCTCGACGCCGAACTCTCCGAGCACCTCGTCGACCCCGCCGCACTCCGCGCCCACGACACCGAGCTGCTCGCCGCCCTCGACGGCGTCACCCTCACCAACGCCGACCTGCGCAAGGCCCCCGAAACCGCCCGCGGCCGCCTGGAACTCCTCGACCTCGTCACCGCCTACCGGGACGAGAAGCGCCGCCGCGACCTCCTCGACTTCGGCGACCAGATCGCCCACTCCGCCACCCTCGCCACCACCCGTCCCGAGGTCGGCCGCCTCCTGCGCGACGAATTCCGCGTCGTCCTCCTCGACGAGTACCAGGACACCTCCGTCGCCCAACGGCTATTGCTCTCCGGCCTCTTCGGCGCCGGCACCGGGGCTGCCACCGGGCATGCGGTCACCGCCGTCGGCGACCCCTGCCAGGCCATCTACGGCTGGCGCGGCGCCTCCGTGGCCAACCTCGACGACTTCCCCGCCCACTTCCCCTTCCCCGACGGCACCCCCGCCCGCCGCCTGGCCCTCAGCGAGAACCGCCGCAGCGGCGGCCGCCTCCTCGACCTCGCCAACGCACTCGCCGCCCCCCTCCGCGAACGGCACGAAGGCGTCGAGGCACTGCGCCCCGCCCCCGGCGCCGAGCGCGACGGCCTCGTCCGCTGCGCCCTGCTGCCCACCCACGCCGAAGAACTCACCTGGCTCGCCGACTCCCTCGCCCACCTCGTGGGCACCGGCACACCCCCCGGCGAGATCGCCGTGCTCTGCCGCACCGCCGCCGACTTCGCCCACATCCAGGGGGAACTCGTCGCCCGGGACGTCCCCGTCGAGGTCGTCGGCCTCTCCGGCCTGCTGCATCTGCCCGAGATCGCCGACCTCGTCGCCGTCTGCGACGTCCTCCAGGACCCCACCGCCAACGCCGCCCTGGTCCGCCTGCTGACCGGCCCCCGCTGGCGGATCGGCCCCCGCGACCTCGCGCTCCTGGGCCGCCGCGCCCGCACCCTCGTCCACCACCAGGCCCCCTCCGACGACCCGGCACAACGCCTCGCCCAGGCCGTCGAGGGCGTCGACCCGGCCGAGACCATCTCGCTCGCCGACGCCCTCGACACCTTCCTGGCGGCCGACGGCCCCGATGACGGCCTCCCCTTCTCCGCCGAGGCCCGGGTCCGCTTCGCCCACCTCGCCACCGAACTCCGCGACCTGCGCCGCTCCCTCGGCGACCCCCTCATGGACGTACTCCACCGGGTCCTGGCCACCACCGGCCTGGAGGTCGAGCTGTCCGCCTCACCCCACGCCCTCGCCGCCCGCCGCCGCGAAACCCTCGGCACCTTCCTCGACATCGCGGCCGGCTTCGCCGCCAAACAGGGTGGCGAATCCCTCGACGGCGACGCCACCCTCCTCGCCTTCCTCGGCTTTCTGCGCACCGCCGTCCAGTACGAAAAGGGCCTGGACAGTTCCCTGCCCGGCGGCGACAACACCGTCAAGGTGCTGACCGCCCACAAGTCCAAGGGCCTGGAATGGGACGTCGTCGCCGTACCCGGCCTGGTCACCAAGCAGTTCCCCAGCGAACAGGCCCGCGAGTCCTGGACCAGCCGGCCCAAGGTCCTCCCGCACACCCTGCGCGGTGACGCCGCCACCCTCCCCGACGTCACGGAATGGACCGCCCGCGGCCTGAAAGACTTCAAGGAGGCGATGAAGCACCACCAGGAAACCGAGGAACTCCGCCTCGGCTACGTCACCTTCACCCGCCCCCGCTCCCTGCTGCTCGGCTCCGGCCACTGGTGGGGACCCCACCAGAAGCGGCCGCGCGGCCCGTCCGTCTTCCTGGAGGCGCTGCGCACCCACTGCGAAGCCGGACACGGCGAGATCGAGCACTGGGCCGCGGCCCCCGAGGACGGCGAGGAGAACCCGGCTCTCGCCGAAGCCGCCACCGAACAGGCCTGGCCACTGCCCCTCGACCCCACGGCCACCGCCCGCCGCCGCGCCGCCGCCGCCACCGTCCACGCCCACCTGGCCCGCCGGACGGACGATCCGGCACCCCCCTTTGCCACCCCGGCCGCCCTCCCCGCCCACGACCCCGAGTGGCCGCCGGCCCCGGCCGACGACGACGCCTGGGACACGGACCCGTTCGACGTCCCGGAAGCCGACCCGTTCGACGGTCCCGAGGCCGACCCGTTCGACGGCCCCGAAGCCGAGCCGTTCGACGACCCCTTCGACGACGCCCCGCCGCACGACCTCCCCGACGCCGCCCCGGCCCCGCCCCGCCCCCGTATCGGCGCCCAGCGCGCCACGGAGCCCGACCTCACCGACCCGGACGACGCTCCCCACGACGGCCACACCGCGCCCCACGAGGAGGCGCCCGCCACCCTCCTCCCCGAGGAACGCCGCACCGTCGGCTCCTGGGACCGTGACCTGGAGGCGCTCGCCGCCGAACTGCGCCGCTCCCGCGCCACCGTCCGCGAGGTCCCGCTGCCCTCCGCGCTCAGCGCCACCCAGCTGCTCCGCCTCGCCGCCGACCCGGACGGCTTCGCCCGCGAACTGGCCCGCCCCATGCCGCGCCCGCCACAACCCGGCGCCCGCCGCGGCACCCGCTTCCACGCCTGGGTCGAATCCCGCTTCGAAGAGCTGACCCTGCCCCTGCTCGGCCCCGACGAGCTGCCGGGCGCCGAAGAGGGCGAGGACGCCCAGATCGCCGACGAACACGACCTCGAAACCCTCAAGGAAGCCTTCGCCCGCACCCCCTACGCCCACCGCACCCCCTTCCGTGTCGAGGCGCCCTTCCAGCTGACGCTCGCCGGACGGGTGATCCGCGGCCGCATCGACGCCGTCTACAAGGAGCCCGGCCCCCACGGCGACCGCTTCGAGATCGTCGACTGGAAAACCGGCCGCACCCACACCGCCGACCCCCTCCAGCTGGCCGTCTACCGCCTCGCCTGGGCCGAGCGCCACGGCCTCGAGCCCGCCGCCGTCGACGCCGCCTTCCTCTACGTCCGCAGCGGCGAGGTGGTCAGACCCGCCCGGCTGCCCGGCCGGGCCGGACTCGAACGCATCCTGCTCGGCGAGACCGCCGACGGGCATCCCCCGGAAGGCCGATAGGCTCGGCCATATGAGCACCACCCCGGACAGCGCCGTCCGCGCGTACCTCGCCGCCCACCGCGAAGCCTTCCTCGACGACCTCGCCGAATGGCTGCGCATCCCCTCCGTGTCCGCCGACCCGGAACGCGCCGGCGACGTGCGCCGCAGCGCCGAATGGCTCGCCGCGAAGCTCACCGAAACGGGCTTCCCGACCAGCGAGATCTGGGAAACCGGCGGCCTGCCCGCGGTCTTCGCCGAATGGCCCTCCGGGGACCCGTCCGCACCCACCGTGCTCGTCTACGGCCACCACGACGTCCAGCCCGCCGCCCACGAGGACGGCTGGCACACCGACCCCTTCGTCCCGCAGACCGTCGACGGCAAGCTCTACGCCCGCGGTGCCGCCGACGACAAGGGACAGGTCTTCTTCCACACCCTGGGCGTCCGCGCACACCTCGCCGCCACCGGCCGCACCGCCCCCGCCGTCAACCTCAAGCTGCTCATCGAGGGCGAGGAGGAGTCCGGCTCACCGAACTTCCCGGCCCTGATCGAGAAGCACGCCGACCGCCTCGCCTGCGACACGGTGGTCGTCTCCGACACCGGCATGTGGTCGAGGGACACCCCCACCGTCTGCACCGGCATGCGCGGCCTGACGGACTGTCAGATCGATCTCCACGGCCCCGACCAGGACATCCACTCCGGCTCGTTCGGCGGCGCGGTCCCCAACCCCGCCACCGAGGCCGCCCGGCTGGCCGCCGCCCTGCACGACACCGACCGCCGCGTCGCCGTCCCCGGCTTCTACGACGGCGTGATCGAGCTCACCGCCCGCGAGCGGGCACTCTTCGCCGAGCTGCCCTTCGACGAGGAGGAGTGGCTGCGCACCGCGCACTCCCACGCCTCCCTCGGCGAGGCCGGCAGCACGACCCTGGAGCGCATCTGGGCCCGCCCCACCGCCGAGGTCAACGGCATCAGCGGCGGCTACCAGGGCCCCGGCGGCAAGACCGTCGTCCCCTCCACCGCCCAGCTGAAGCTCTCCTTCCGGCTGGTCGCCGGCCAGGACGCGGCCGCCGTCCAGCAGTCCGTCCGCGACTGGGTCGCCGCGCGGCTCCCGGCCGGCATCCGCCACGAGATCACCTTCTGGGGCGCCACCCGCCCCTGCCTCACCCCGCTCGACCACCCCGCCCTCCAGTCCGTCGTCCGCGCCATGGGCCGGGCGTTCGGCCAGAAGATCCGCTTCACCCGCGAAGGCGGTTCCGGGCCGGCGGCCGACCTCCAGGACGTCCTCGGCGTCCCGGTCCTCTTCCTCGGCATCTCCGTCCCCTCCGACGGCTGGCACGCCCCGAACGAAAAGGTCGAACTCGACCTGCTGATGAAGGGCGTCGAGACCACCGCCCACCTGTGGGGCGACCTGGCGGAGACCTGGCGCCCCGCTTGACCGGACGCGCACCGCCGCACCGTTCCGCGCCCGCACGCAGCAATCACCCACGCCACAGGGGGAGTTGGAAACAGCAGTGACCACCTGGACCGACCACACCGCCGACCGGCCGCTCACGTTCAGCGCGCCGAGCGGGATCGACCGCTCGGCCCACCACCGTCTCGACGAGGCCTGGCTGGCGGCGGCCTGGAGCCACCCGACGACGCGCGTCTTCGTGGTGTCCGGTGGCCAGGCACTGATCGACGACACCCCCGACGGCCGCACCGAACTGATCATGACGCCGACCTTCGAGGCGCCCCTGACCGAGGCGCACCGCTACTACCTCGGCACCGACGACGAGGGCGTGAGCTACTTCGCCCTCCAGAAGGACTCGCTGCCCGGACGCATGGACCAGTCCGCGCGCCCGGCGGGCCTGCGCGAGGCCGGCCTGCTGCTGTCGCCCCGCGACGCCGGTCTCCTCGTCCACGCCGTGGCCCTCGAAAACTGGCAGCGCCTGCACCGCTTCTGCTCACGCTGCGGCGAACGCACCGTCATCGCCGCCGCCGGCCACATCCGACGCTGCCCGGCCTGCGGTGCCGAGCACTACCCGCGCACCGACCCGGCCGTGATCATGCTCGTCACGGATGAGGAGGACCGCGCCCTCCTCGGCCGTCAGGTGCACTGGCCCGAGGGCCGCTTCTCCACGCTTGCGGGCTTCGTCGAGCCGGGCGAGTCCATCGAGCACTCGGTGGCCCGTGAGGTCTTCGAGGAGGCCGGCGTGGTCGTCGGCGACGTCGAGTACATCGCCAGCCAGCCCTGGCCCTTCCCCTCCAGCCTGATGCTGGGCTTCATGGCCCGCGCCACCTCGTCCGAGATCCAGGTCGACGGCGAGGAGATCGAAGAGGCCCGCTGGTTCTCCCGCGAGGACCTGCGCGCCGCCTTCGAATCCGGCGAGGTCCTCCCGCCGTACGGCATCTCCATCGCCGCCCGCCTGATCGAGCTCTGGTACGGCAAGCCGCTGCCCAAGCCGTGACCGGCGCGAGGGCGGGATACGGCGCTGAGCGCGCTGCGAGGGCCGCGCGGGCGTAGCGCCGTCACCGGCGCGCGGAAGGCCGCCGGCCGGGTCCCACAGGGACTCCGGCCGGCGGCCCGGGGCCGGACGCCGGCCTTCCGCGCGCCGGAGGTCGTGCGTGTCAGACGCCGACCTCTGGGGTCAGACGCCGACCTTCTGCTTGACCTGCGCAAGGGACGGGTTGGTCAGCGTCGAGCCGTCGGGGAACAGCACGGTCGGAACCGTCTGGTTGCCGCCGTTCGCCTTCTCCACGAACTCCGCCGACTCCGGGTCGTGCTCGATGTTGATCTCGGTGTACGTGATGCCCTCGCGGTCCATCTGGCCCTTCAGCCGACGGCAGTAACCGCACCAGGTCGTGCTGTACATCGTCACAGTGCCCGCCATGCGCCCCGTGCTCCTTCGATAAGTCGTGATCCGATATCACCCGCCGGCTGTGTTCGGCGCGGCCAAGCACCACAACGTACATCGGGGGCCGGCCATTCCCGGCGGGGGGAGCTGGGGGGCCGGGCGCGGGCCCAGTCCGGCCCAGCCCGGCTCGGCTCGGCTCGGCTAGGCCCAGCGTGGCTCGGCCCGAGTGTGAGCCCGATCTCGTAGGCCGGCCTTGGGGGCCCCACCCCCACCCCCTCCCCACCCCACGCCCCCACCGACCGAAGCCGTCGCCCCCCCCGAGCTGCCCCCGACCCAGCCAAAGCCACCCCTGGCCCGTCCCCGGCCCCGTCCCCGGCCCCAGCCCTGCCCCTGCCCCCGGCCTCCCGCCGCTCCGCATCCTCCCGCTCGCCTGCCGCTGACTCAGCAAAGCATTTGCCGGGCCTGCGCGTCGGCCGTTGTCCACAGCGGACGCGATACGTAGGACCGGGGAGGGCGGCTGTGGACAGGTTTCCCGGGCGCCTCTGCGGACCTGGCAGCATGGCGGGGTGACAGCAGCAACGGACTCCTCTCCTTTCCCGCAGGTGCCGGACTCGGCCGACGCGGTGCTCGAAGGGCTCGACCCCGAGCAGCGCGAGGTCGCGACGGCTCTGCACGGTCCGGTGTGTGTGCTGGCCGGCGCCGGCACGGGCAAGACCCGCGCGATCACCCACCGGATCGCGTACGGCGTGCGCGCCGGGATCCTGCAGCCCGCGAGTGTGCTCGCTGTCACGTTCACGGCGCGGGCGGCAGGTGAGATGCGCGGCCGGCTGCGGCAGCTCGGTGCCGGCGGGGTCCAGGCCAGGACGTTCCACTCCGCGGCGCTGCGCCAGCTGCAGTTCTTCTGGCCGAAGGCCGTCGGCGGTGAGGTCCCGCGGCTGCTGGAGCGCAAGATCCAGGTGGTCGCCGAGGCCGCCGCCCGCTGCCGCATCCGGCTGGACCGTAATGAGCTGCGGGATGTCACGGCCGAGATCGAGTGGTCCAAGGTCACCCAGACCGTGCCGGCCGACTATCCGGCCGCGGTTATCAAGGCCGGCCGTGAGGCCCCTCGCGACCCGGCGGAAGTCGGGCAGATCTACGGGACGTACGAGGAGCTCAAGCGGGAGCGGGGCCGCATCGACTTCGAGGATGTGCTGCTGCTCACGGTGGGGGTGCTGCAGGACCGGCACGACATCGCCGAGCAGGTCCGTTCGCAGTACCAGCACTTCGTCGTGGACGAGTACCAGGACGTCAGCCCGCTCCAGCAGCGGCTGCTGGAGCTGTGGCTGGGGGACCGCGACACTCTCTGTGTGGTCGGCGACGCCAGCCAGACGATCTACAGCTTCACCGGGGCCACCCCCGACCATCTCCTCAACTTCCGTACGCGCCATCCACAGGCGACGGTCGTCAAGCTCGTCCGTGACTACCGTTCCAGCCCGCAGGTCGTGCATCTCGCCAACGGTCTGCTCTCCCAGGCCAAGGGGCGTGCCGCCGAGCACCGCCTGGAGCTGATCTCGCAGCGCGAGGCGGGCCCCGAGCCGGTGTACACGGAGTACGCCGACGAGCCCGCCGAGGCCGAGGGCACCGCCCGCCGGATCCGCGATCTGATCGCCTCCGGCGTGCCGGCCAGCGAGATCGCCGTGCTCTTCCGCGTCAATGCCCAGTCCGAGGTCTATGAGCAGGCGCTGGCCGATGTCGGTGTGCCGTATCAGCTGCGGGGCGCCGAGCGGTTCTTCGAGCGCCCGGAGGTACGGGAGGCGGGCGTCAAGCTGCGGGGCGCCGCCCGCTTCGGCGGCAACGACGCGCTGCTCGACGACGCCGTGGACCTGCCGTCCGAGGTGCGGGCGGTGCTCAGCGACATGGGCTGGACCAGCCGGCCGCCGGCTGGTTCCGGCGCGGTGCGCGACCGCTGGGAGTCGCTGGCGGCTCTGGTGCGGCTCGCCGAGGACTTCGCCGGGGCGCGGCCCGCGGCCACTCTCGCCGATCTCGTCGCCGAGTTGGACGAGCGGGCCAACGCCCAGCACGCCCCGACGGTTGAAGGGGTCACGCTCGCGTCCCTGCACGCGGCCAAGGGCCTGGAGTGGGACGCCGTGTTCCTGGTCGGTCTGACCGAAGGCATGATGCCGATCACCTACGCCAGGACCGACGAGCAGGTGGAGGAGGAGCGCCGGCTGCTGTATGTCGGCGTCACCCGCGCCCGGTTGCATCTGGGCCTGTCCTGGTCGCTGTCCCGTTCGCCCGGGGGGCGGGCCTCCCGCCGCGCCAGCCGGTTCCTGACCGGCCTGCGGCCCGGTTCGGGGACGGTGCCCGGCCGTCGCACGCCGGGCGCGGTCTCCGGGGGCGTCGAGCGCGGCGAGGGGACGGCGGCGGTGGCGCGGCGTCCGCGGCACCGCAGTCCGGCGCGCTGCCGGGTCTGCAACCGGACGCTGACGGACGCGGGCGAGATGAAGCTGATGCGGTGCGAGGACTGCCCCTCGGAGCTCGACGAGGCGCTGTACGCGCGGCTGTGCGAGTGGCGGACCGAGCAGGCGGCGCGTTCCCGGCAGCCCGCCTACTGCGTCTTCACCGACAAGACCCTGATGGCGATCGCGGAGGCCGTTCCGGGAACCGCATCGGAGCTCGCGGTCATCTCAGGAGTGGGGCGGCGCAAGTTCGACCGTTACGGCAGTGACGTGCTGGCGATCTGCGCCGGCGAGGAGCTCGTGGGAGCCTCGGAAGAGGCGTCCGAAGGACCCGCGGAAAACTCGTCGGAAAAATAGTTTGCGCCCGCGGAGCACAGCCCCATAGCCTTCGGGAGCAACGGAGACAACGGTTTCTTTCCGAGATCCGCTCGATCCGTGATGTACTTGAACGCCCTGGAACGGGATTCCCGGTCCACCGAGACGCCGAGAGGAGGCGAGCCCAGTGATCAGCTTCATTGAGACGAACAAAATGACCGATCTCTCGGTCGCCGCCTGCCCGCTCGGCACTTCGCTCCTTGGCACCGGTCTGTCCGGCTTCGGCCGCCCGTCCGGTACCGAGGTCGCGCGCCCCGAGTCCCTCGCTGTGCTGACGCGCAGTGAGCGCACCGCGCGACCGACCGAGGCACCTGCGGTAGCAGCAGTGGCGGCATCGGCGAATGCCCTTGCCTTCGCGGCGGCCAACGGTGCCGAATCCCGGCAGCAGTACCAGACGCATGACATGTGGGCCTACCGCGGCCTCGAACCCTGGAGAGATCCAGCCTGATCAGCGAGATCAGGTCGGCACCTTCCAGGGCCGCGGAACCCACACCGGGATCCGCGGCCCTTTTGTTTGCCCCAGCGTCCGGCCACCAGCCGGACCGAACAGACGAGGAACACACCACCGTGCAACTGCAGACGCACACCCCGTCCGTAGCGACCGACCTGATCCCTCCGCCTGACCCTCAGGAGAACTCCTTGCTTCCCCTCACCGAGCTCGACGACGAGATCGACCGCCTCGGCGCCGCTGTTCCGTGCCGCACCTACGACCCGGAGGTCTTCTTCGCGGAGTCCCCGGCCGACGTCGAGTACGCCAAGACCCTGTGTCAGACCTGTCCGGTGCGTGAGGCATGCCTCGCCGGCGCCAAGGACCGGCGTGAGCCGTGGGGCGTCTGGGGCGGCGAACTCTTCGTCCAGGGCGTCGTCGTGCCCCGGAAGCGGCCGCGTGGCCGTCCGCGCAAGAACCCGGTTGTGGCATGAACGCCTTCGGTACAGGAACGATCGACCATCCCGTCACCCGGGATCCCCAGAAGCAGGACCTCACGATGAACCCCACTCTCACCGACACCCCCGTCCCCGTGAATGCCGATGCGATCGAGTCGCGTCAGAACAGGAACCTCGCCATGCAACTCATCCCAGAAGCCCTGGCACGTGCGCATATGCACGAACGCCTGCGGGAGGCCGAATCAGAACGCAGGGCCCATCGGCTCGCCGCCGCGAGGCGTATGCAGCGGCGTGCCGAGCGCGCTTCGCTCCGGGCCCGCCGTGCGCTGGCCATGGCCGTGATGCAGTAAGGCGGTGCACTGATGCCGCCGTCCACGGGGTCCGTCCGACAGGGCGGGCCCCGTGGTGCGTGGGATCCCGTGTGTTGCGGAGGACGGGGCTATCGTCGGACGGTGGACCAGAGGACGCATGAACAGGCGGAACTGGCGGACGGGAACACGGAGTGTGCCGGCTGCGGCGCGGTCGCCGAGGGCCCCCCGCCGACCTGGACGCTCTCCGTCGAGAACGGTGAGCGCCGCTACTACTGCGACACCTGCGCGCGGAAGAACATCCGCGCCATCGAGGGACGCCTGGATTCAAGCTGGTGGTGAGGCCGGGCGTCACCACCGGGGGAGTGGGGCCGGGATAGCCCCCGGGAGCGGCCCGGCCGCGCCGGCATGCGCCGCAGACATGCCGGGCCGGCCACCGTGCCCGCTCTTGTCCGCTCCCGTGGCCGGAGCGGACAAGAGGCCCGGCCCACGGGCTCAGGCCCTGGTCTCCTCGACGGCCCCCTTGCGGAGTCCCGCACCGACGGCTGTGCCGGTCTCCGTATCGAGTTCTGTCCCGTGCTCCGCGCCGAGGGCGGTGGTGACCTCGGTGACGTCCGGGCCGGGCGGCTCCTCCTCGGGGACGAAGCCGGGCAGCCAGGCCTCCAGTTCGTCGCGCAGCCGTACCGTCGCCCCCAGCTGGCACAGCACCCCGATCGTGCTCAGCGTCACCCGGTGGATCAACAGATAGGCGGGCGGCAGATTGAGCTGCTTGCCCAACTGATGGGCGGGGGAGCGCAGATCGCCGACCCGCGCCGCCTGATGGCGCATCCAGCTCCGGGTGAAGGTGAACTCGTCCGCCTGAGCCGGTTCGATGATCGGCAGCAGGTACTCCAGCACCGCGTCCGGTTCCAGCTCGATGGACTCGCGGACGAAGCCCTCCTCGCAGAGCAGCTGGTAGACGGCGTCCGCCTCGCCGTCGAGCGTCATCCGCAGCGAGCTGCCGATCGTCGGCGGCAGTCCGTCGGGCAGCCGGTCCACGGTGCCGAAGTCCAGCACCCCCAGCCGCCACTCCCCGAC
Organism: Streptomyces sp. NBC_01454; assembly: GCF_036227565.1. Lineage (NCBI taxonomy): Bacteria > Bacillati > Actinomycetota > Actinomycetes > Kitasatosporales > Streptomycetaceae > Streptomyces > Streptomyces sp. NBC_01454. The sequence continues at coordinate 2,772,027 of NZ_CP109460.1, read as the reverse complement.
CGGGCCGTCCGGGTCGTCCCCGGCCAGCAGCCGGAAGTTGCCCGGGTGTGGATCGGCGTGCAGCAGACCCGTACGGGCCGGGCCGGAGAAGAGGAAGCGGGCCAGGAGCTGACCGGCCCGGTCCCGCTGCTCGTTGGTGCCGTCCGTGATCACCTCGGACAGCGGTACCCCGTCCATCCACTCCGTCACCAGCACCTGCTCGCACTGGTGCACCACGGACGGCACCACCACGTCCGGGTCGTCGGCGAACTCCTCGGCGTGTGCCCGCTGAGCCTCGGCCTCCAGGGAGTAGTCCAGCTCCTCCGAGACCCGGTCGCGCAGCTCGGTGATCAGCGGTTTGACGTCCATACCCGGCATCAGCGGGCCCAGCAGCCGGGCGAACCGGCTCAGCTGCGTCAGATCCGACAGCAGCGCCTGGCCCGCGCCCGGATACTGCACCTTGACGGCCACCTCGCGGCCGTCGTGCCACACCGCACGGTGCACCTGCCCGATCGAGGCCGCCGCCGCCGGCTTGTCCTCGAACTCTTCGAACAGCTCCCGCCACTCCTCGCCGAGCTGCTCCGCCAGCACCGCGTGCACCGCGCTCGTCGGCATCGGCGGCGCCGCTTCCTGAAGCTTCGTCAGGGCGGCGCGGTAGGGGCCGGCGATCTCCTCGGGCAGCGCCGACTCGAAGACGGACAGCGCCTGCCCGAACTTCATCGCCCCGCCCTTCAGCTCCCCGAGCACCTTGAAGAGCTGTTCCGCCGTGCGCTGTTGAAGCTCGCGGCCGACGATCTCGGCGGATCTGCCGCCGATCCGCTTGCCCAGGCCCCAGGTGGCACGGCCGGCGAACCCCAGTGGCAGCGCGGCCAGCTTGGCGGTACGGGTGACCGCCTTGCGGGGAAGATCAGACATGCGCCCCTCCAACTCACACTGTCCCCCAACCGGGGTTACTCCGTCATTGTGGCGTGTCACGGCCGAGGATCCGAGGCGCCTGCCGTACACGGTGCAGCGGCGGCACCGCAGGCGCACTCCGGATGCGGCGCGACCGGCACCGTCCGTACCTCGGCACAGGGCGCGGCGAGTTCCATCCGCGCCCCTGTGCACGGCGGCAGTTCACCGTCGAGGAACGTCAGCGCCTGGAGGGCGGCGACGCCCGCGACCGTGGTTGCCAACGCGGCATCACAAGCCGGTACCGCGGGTGAACCGCGACCCGACCGCCACTGCGCGAGCAGCCGCGGCCAGGCCGGCTCCGCGTCCGTGCGGTGCAGCTCGTCGCAGCGGGCACAGGCCGAACCACCGGGCAGCACCAGCGGACCCACCACTCCCGTGCCCTCGATCACCCCCGCGTAAAGGTGCGGGATGCCGGCAGTCAGCAGTGGCTCGGACAGCACGGGGTCGGGGGCGTACGCGCCGAGGCCGTCGCGCGGGGCGAGCACCACCAGGGACAGACCCGGCTCACCGCACTCGCTGACCGGGACCCTCGGGCGCGGGGTACGGCTCCAGGGAGAGGCCTGGCGGACCAGCCGTTGCGCGGCGGCGCTGCGCCGCTCGCCGGTCCGCTCGGCCGACAGCCCACCGGGCAGCACGTCCTCCGGCTGGACCGTGCCGCCGTCGAGCACCTCCACCCGGCCGATGCCCGAGGCCGAGAGCAGCGCCGCGATCGCGGCACCGACCCGGCCCGCCCCCTTGACCCTGGCCCGGATCGCCCGGCGGGCCCCCATCCGGCCCAGCGCGCCCGCGGGCTCCGGATGCCGCACCGAGAGAGAGGCCAGGTCGGGCCGCAGCTGTGAGAAGGCCGCATGGTCGGCGCGGACCGCCTCGGCCGCCGGGCCGCCCTCGGCGGGGGCCTCCAGCAGCCCGGCCGCGCCGAGGCGTTCGACCACGCCCCGTACGTGTGCGGGCGGGAGGTCGAGTAACGCCGCCTCCTCCGTCAGTTGCCGCAGGTCGCGTGTGCCGTCCAGCAGCGACAGGAAGCTTCCCGTCGCCGTGTCGACCGGGCCGACCACCTTCGCGTGGGCCGGTGCCACGCCGAACCGCACGGTTTCCCTGTCCCGCCAGCCGCGCCGCAGCGCGGGCTTGAGCATCGGATGCCTCATCTGTGCCCCCGTCCTTCGTCGTCCGGCCCCCAGCATGCGCCGTGCGGCGGATCGGTGCGGAAGTTATCCACAGGCGGGGGGTCAGTCGTACGCGCTGTGCACGCCATGGAGTGGTTCGGCGGCGAACCGACCGCGGGGCGGGACTTCCCGCAACGACAGCGGGTAACGTCGGGCGCGTGCCCGCCGACCCTTCCGCCCACGGTTCAGGGGAGACACCTCTGCGCCGCGCCCCCGACACCTCACGCCGGACTGCCCCGAGCCCCACGGCCCAGGGAGCGGGCACCAGCGCCGTCGAGGTGCGCCGCAGCTCACGACGGCGCAGAACGGTCTCCGCATACCGCGAGGGCGACCGCACGGTCGTCCTGATTCCGGCGCGGATGTCCGAGGCCGAGGAGCGGCGCTGGGTCACCGTCATGCTGGACAAGCTCGCCGCCCAGGAGAGCAAGCGGATACTGGGCGACGGCGAGCTGGCCGCGCGCGCCGGGCGGCTGTCCGGCCAGTATCTGGAGGGCCGGGCCCGCCCGGCGTCGGTGCGCTGGGTGACCAACCAGAACACCCGCTGGGGCTCGTGCACACCGGCCGAGGGAAGCATCCGTCTCTCGCACCGGCTCCAGGGCATGCCCGAGTACGTCATCGACTACGTCCTGCTGCACGAGCTCGCCCATCTGCTGGTCCCCGGTCACGGGCCCCGGTTCTGGAGCCTGCTGGAGTGCTACCCCCGTACGGAACGGGCCCGTGGCTACCTCGAAGGGGTGGTCGCGGCCGACCGGCTGCCCCATCTGCCCGCCGCCCGCGGCGAATGAGTCCGCGCGGCGCGCCCACCTCCGTCGTGCCCCGGCATCGCCCGCTGTCGGCGCCAGCGGTTAGCCTGGCCGCGCAGAGGAACTCACAGCGGGAGCGGGGGACGGGCGTTACGTATGGCCAGGGAATTCCAGCGCGGCCACAAGGCCAAAATCGGTGATCTCACGGCGGGAACGGATCTGTACGTCGGCGTGCAGATCGCCGGGCCCGGCCTGACCTTCGACATCAGCTGCTTCGGTCTGGACGCCGACGAGCGGCTCTCCGACGACCGGTACTTCATCTTCTTCAACCAGCCGACCTCGCCCGAGGAGTCGATCCAGCTGCTCGGCCCGCAGGCCGGCGACAGCGAGTCCTTCCGGGTCACCCTCGACAAGATTCCGCCGCAGATCCAGAAGCTCACCTTCACCGCCGCACTCGACGGCGCGGGCCAGGTCTCCCGGATCGGGCCCGGCTACCTCCGGATCGTGGCCGGCGGCGAAGAGGTCGCCCGCTACTCCTTCACCGGCAGCGAGTTCAGCACCGAACGCGCCGTCATGCTCGGCGACTTCTACCTCAAGGACGTCTGGCGGTTCGCCGCCGTCGGCCAGGGCTTCGACGGCGGTCTGGACGCGCTGCTGAAGAACTTCGGCGGCGAGGTCGCCGAGGAGGACGGGGCCGTACCCGAGCAGCCCGCCGCGGCGCAGGGCGTGCCCGGCTTCGCGCCCCCGTCCGGGCCGGCCGCCCCCGCACCGTCCTTCGGTGCGCCCGCGACCGAGCCCGTACCGCAGCAGCCCGTGCCCGCCGCCGCGGCGCCCCCGGCCGCCCCGCAGCCGGCGCCCGCGCAGCCCACCGCCCCGCAGATGCACAGCGCGCCCACCATCGCCGCGCCCCTGGCTCCGCCCGCCGGCCCGGTACCGCCGCCCGGTGTGCCCGGACCGCCCGGCCAGCAGCCGCCCGCCCCCTACGGGCAGCCGGCGCCCGGTCAGGACCCGTACGGCCACCCGCAGACCGTCCCCGGCGGCTTCCCCGGCCAGCAGGCCCCGCAGGCACCGCCCTACGGGCAGCCGGCCCCGCCGCCCGGTGCCCCGTATCCCGGCGCCCAGGCCCCGGCGGTCCCCCAGGGCGGCGGCCCCGGCCTCGGTGCCGTCCTGGACAAGTACAAGGAAGCACCCACCGGCCGGCGCTGGGCCCCGCAGAACAGCAAGCTGATCCGGGTCGACCTCGGCGTCGACGGCCAGCCGGTGCTCGCCCGCCAGGGCAGCATGGTGCTCTACCAGGGCAAGGTCGACTTCGGCTACAAGGGCGCCGGCTTCCGCGGCCGGATCGTCGGCAACGCCACCGGCCAGGAAATGCAGCTGATGCGCTGCACCGGCCAGGGCCAGGTCTTCTTCGCCGAGAACAGCGCCCATGTGCACCCCATCGAGCTGCAGGGCGACGCGATCTGTGTGTCCGCCGACAGCGTCCTCGCCTTCGACGAGTCGCTGCAGCACGAGGTCCGCCGCATCGAGGGCCACGGCATCCCCGGTGGCGCCCTGTTCACCATGCAGTTCCACGGGACCGGCACCCTCGTCGTCAAGACCCAGGGCACCCCGGTCGTGCTGCCGGTCACCCCGACCACCTTCGCCGACGCCAACGCCATCGTGGCCTGGTCCGCCGGCTCGCAGGTGATCATCTCCAGCCAGGTCAGCCTGCGCCGGCACGCCTTCCCGGGCCACTCCGGCGAGACCGTGAACCTCCAGTTCCGCGGTGCGCCCGGCAACTTCATCGTCGTCCAGCCCTACGAGGTCTGAGGGAGCCCGAAAAGTCATGAACCAGCAGCAGCTGTCGGGCTACGCCCCGACCCCGCCCGCCGCCCGTATGGAGAACCACGGCAGCGCCATGGTGAAGATCGCCATGCAGAGCGGCCAGGACATCTTCGCCCGCACCGGCTCCATGGTCGCCTACGAGGGCTTCGTCCAGTACGAGCCGAACCCTCCCGCCGTCCGCCAGATGGCCTCCCAGTGGCTCACCGGCGAAGGCGCGCCCCTGATGAAGTGCTCCGGCGACGGCGTGCTCTACCTCGCCGACTACGGCGCCGATGTCGTCTGCATCCACCTCAACGACGACGCCCTCTCCGTCAACGGCACCAACCTCCTCGCCTTCGACACCCAGCTCCAGTGGGGAGTGCAGCGCGTCAAGGGCATGGCGAAGTTCGCCGGCCAGGGGCTCTTCAACGTCGGGATCTCCGGCACCGGCTGGGTCGCGCTGACCTCCCGTGGCACCCCCATCGTCGTCGACTGCGGCCGCGGCGAGGACGAGACCTATGTGGACCCCGACGCCCTGGTCGCCTGGTCGACCCATCTGAAGATGAAGGGCAAGCGCAGCTTCAAGGCGTCCTCGATGATCGGGCGCGGCAGCGGCGAGGCATACCAACTGGGCTTCTCCGGCCAGGGGTTCGTCGTCGTCCAGCCCAGCGAGGACAGCACCGACCGGCTCCGGGCCCGGGGCTGAGGGGGAGGACCGAACACGCCATGCAGAGTCCGCTTTTCGCCTTCACCGAGGCACAGACCCAGGACCGCTACGCCCTGCAGAACAACCAGTTGCTGCGCGTCGCCCTCCAGGGCCACGAGGACGTCCTCGCCCGTAAGGGCGCGATGGTCGCCTACCAGGGGCTGCTCGAATTCGACGGCAACTACCAGACGCCCGGCCAGCACCGGGCCCGCGCCCACTCCGGCGAGGGCCTCGACCTGATGCGCGTCTCCGGGCAGGGGACGGTCTATCTGGCCAACCTCGCCCAGTACGTCCATGTCGTCGACGTCGATCACGACGGCCTCACCGTCGACAGCAGCTACGTCCTCGCGCTGGACTCCGGCCTCCACTGGGACGTCGTCGCCGTCGACAGCCAGTACGGCATCTCCGGGACCGGCAAGTACCAGCTCAACATCTCCGGGCAGGGCAAGGTCGTCCTGATGACCTCCGGCCAGCCCCTGATGCTGCAGGTCACGCCCGAGAAGTACGTCAACGCCGACGCCGACGCGGTGGTCGCCTGGTCCGCCTCGCTGCGCGTCCAGATGCAGGCGCAGACGCACTCCTCCGGGGTGTGGCGCCGCCGCGGCAACACCGGTGAGGGCTGGGAACTCAGCTTCCTCGGCCAGGGCTACGCACTGGTCCAGCCCAGCGAGCTGCTGCCGCCGCAGAACGCCGTCATGGGCTCCGGTATGGCCGCCCAGTTCGGCATGGGTCAGCAGGGCGCCCGGGGACACAACCAGGGCAACATCTTCACCAACTGACCCCCGCCGACGCCCTGTGAGGGCCAGCGACGGCGCCCGCCCCGGGAAGACCGGGACGGGCGCCGCGGCCGCTGTCTAGAGCAGTGCGCGGGTACGGTCCACCAGCCGCACCACCGATGCGTCGGCGATGCCGGGCACCTCGTCATAGGTGAACCACCGCAGGTCCAGCGACTCGTCGCTGATCGCCGCCACCGCGCCCTCGGGCGCCAGCGCCGCGTACTGGACGTCCAGATGCACCGCGCAGGGCGTGAGGTGGCGGTCCAGCCGCACCGGACCGCCGGGCAGCAGCGTCAGCCCCCGCGCGATCCCGGACTCCTCCCGCGCCTCCCGCAGCGCCGCCCCGGCGAGCGAGGAGTCCTCGGGTTCGCAGTGGCCGCCCATCTGCAGCCACATCTTCAGCTTGCGGTGCAGGGTGAGCAGCACGCTGCCGCCGGCCGGGTCGATCACCAGCGCGCTGGCCGTGACATGCCCCTCCTTGCAGGGCTTCCACATGCCGTCCCGATGGACGGCGAGATGGTCCAGATACGCCAGCCGCAGCTGTTCCTGTTCGGGGGACGGCGCGGGCCACTCCTTGAGCACCCGCGCCGCGTCCTCGTGCAGACTCACTTGTCGCCGTCGCCCTTGCTGTCGCCGTCGGCCTTGCCCTCGCCGGGGGTCTCGTCCGGGCCGTCGCTCTTCGGGGCGGGCTTGTGCAGATCCGGCTTGCCGCCGCTCGCGGCCTCGCCGAGCATCTTGTCGAGCTCGGAGAAGTCCGGCTGCTCGTGGTGCACGAACCCGTCCGGGTCGTCCAGGTCGGCCGCCGTCGGCAGCATGTCCGGGTGCTCCCACAGGCCGTCGCGGCCCTCCAGGCCCCGCGCGTCCGTCAGCGACGCCCACAGCCGCGAGGCGTCCCGCAGCCGCCGCGGCCGCAGCTGCAGGCCGATCAGCGTCGAGAACGTCTGCTCGGCGGGGCCACCGCTCGCCCGGCGCCGGCGCAGCGTCTCACGGAGCTTGTCCGACGACGGCAGATGCGGCTTGGCGGCGGCGTGCACCACCGCGTCCACCCAGCCCTCGACGAGCGCCAGGGCCGTCTCCAGCCGGGCCAGCGCCGCCTTCTGCTCCGGGGTGTCCTCGGGCTGGAACATGCCCTGCTGAAGGGCGTTCTGCAGCTCCTCGGGATGCTGCGGATCGATCTGGCCGACCACGTCCTCGAGCTTGGTCGTGTCGACCTTGATACCGCGCGCATAGCCCTCGACGGCACCGAAGAGATGCGAGCGCAGCCACGGCACATGGGCGAAGAGCCGCTGGTGGGCGGCCTCGCGCAGGGCCAGATACAGCCGCACCTCCTCCTGGGGCACGCCCAGGCCCTCGCCGAACGAGGCGATGTTGCCGGGCAGCAGCGCGGCCTTGCCGGCCGGGCCCAGCGGCAGTCCGATGTCCGTCGAACCGACGACCTCACTGGCCAGGACGCCCAGCGCCTGCCCGATCTGGGTGCCGAACATCGCGCCGCCCATGGAACGCATCATCCCCAGCAGCGGGCCGGCCATGGCCTGCATCTCCCCGGGGAGCACATCGCCCATCGCCGCCCCGACGCGCTCGGCGAGCGGATTGACCAGGTCCTTCCACACCGGCAGGGTCTCCTCGACCCACTCGGCGCGGCTCCAGGCCACCACCCCGGCGGAGCCCGACGGCAGCGACGTCACACCGTCCAGCCACAGGTCCGCCAGCCGTACGGCCTCCTCGACCGCGCTGCGCTCGCCCGGCGACAGGCTCGCGTCCTTGCTGCCGTCCTCGGCGCCCTGCGCGACGGTCTGGCGCGCGATGTCCTTGGCCATGTCCCAGTTCACCGGGCCGCCCTCGTAGGAGAGCATCTGGCCGAGCTTCTGGAAGGCCGCTCCCAGGTCACCAGGGTTCATTTCGCCGCCGGGGCCGCCCATGCCGCCGAAGAGCGCCGCGAACGGGTTGTCCGCGCCGCCGCTCCCGCCGCCGAACCCGAAGGGGTCCGCGGGGCCCTGGCTACCTCCCTGGCCGCCCTTCTTCTCGCCGTTGTCGCCGTCCTCCGGCTCCTCCGGCGGAAGGCCGAATCCAAATGGGGTGTCACTCACGGGGTTCCTCGGCTCGTAGGGCCGCCGACCAGGTGGCCGACGGCAGGCTGCCCACATCACCTCCAGCGTAGACACCCGGGCCGCTTCGGGGCTCGGTGCTTCGCTGTCCCGGTGGCTGCGGCAGGATGGACGCCACCTGGTGCGCACGCGTCACCACACGTACGCACTGAAGACAACCGCTGGAGACGCCCGGTGAGTTCCCCAGATCCGACCGTTCGCGCAGCGCGAAACGCTGCGGCCCAGACCGAGAAGGCAGACGACACCGCGGGCGGCACCGCGGGCCGGCCGCCGCGCCGGCCCGTCATCGCCGTCACCGGAGCCGCCTCCGGAGTCGGTGCGCTGCTCACCCGCGCCCTGGTCGCCTCCGACGAGGTCAAGGAGGTGGTGGCCATCGACGAGCGGCGCGGTGACATCGCCGAGGCGCACTGGCACGTCCTGGACGTCCGGGACCCGGCCATCGCCGACAAGCTGCGCGGCGTGGACGTCGTCGTCCACCTGGCGCTCGACCTCGACCTGGAGACCGACGCCGCGGCCCGCACCGCCTACAACGTGCGCGGCACCCAGACCGTGCTCACCGCCGCCGCTGCCGCCGGTGTCCACCGCGTGGTGCTGTGCACCTCCGCCATGGTCTACGGGGCGCTGCCCGACAACGACGTCCCCCTGGCCGAGGACGCCGAGCTGCACGCCACCGCGGACGCCACCGGCGTCGGCGACCTGCTGGAGATCGAGCACCTGGCACACCGCGCCCCCCGCGCACACCCGGGCCTGAACGTCACCGTTCTGCGCCCCGCCGTCCTGGTGGGCGGCACCGACACCGCGCTGACCCGGTACTTCGAGTCGCCCCGCCTCCTGGTCGTGGCCGGATCCCGCCCCGCCTGGCAGTTCTGCCATGTCGAGGACCTGGTCAGCGCCCTGGAGCACGCCGCGCTGGAGAAGGTCGAGGGCGAGCTGGCGGTCGGCTGTGACGGCTGGCTGGAGCAGGAGGAGGTCGAGGAGCTGTCCGGCATCCGGCGCATGGAGCTGCCGTCCTCGGTGGCCCTGGGTGCCGCGGCCCGGCTGCACCGCATCGGCCTGACGCCGTCGCCCGCCGGGGACCTCGCGTACACGATGTACCCGTGGGTGGTCAGCGGCAGCCGGCTGCACGACGCGGGCTGGCGGCCCCGGTGGACGAACGAGGAGGTGCTCGCCGAGCTCCTGGAGGAGGTCGCCGGACGCCACACCGTCGCCGGCCGCCGCCTGGGACGCAAGGACGCCACCGCCGCCGGGGCCGCCGGCGCCACCGTCGCCCTCCTGGGCACCGCGGCCCTGGTACGGCGGGCCCGCAAGGCACGCCGCCGTATCTGAGCGCGGACCGGGCCGCCGGCCTGGAGGAGTCTCCAGACGGCGGTCCGGACCACGGGCGGAAACGGCCATTCCCGCCGCGCCCCCCGGTGCGGCACGATGGACCCATGTCTGGCACGCCCTCCGCTTCGTCCCCCGGCCGCGACCACCCCGGTGAGCACGCCGCCGCGGAGCCGATCCGGCTCCTGGAGATCCGCGACACCCCCCTGTCGGTGGACGAGGTGTTCACGGCCGTCGGCGACGCGGCGGCCGGCGGCACCGCGCTGTTCGTCGGCACGGTCCGCTCGCACGACAACGGCGCCGACGTCGACGGCCTGGGCTACTCCGCGCACCCCAGCGCCGAGGCGGAGATGCGCCGGATCGCCGAGAAGGTGATCGCCGACTTCCCGGTGCGGGCGCTGGCCGCCGTCCACCGGGTGGGCGAGCTGCGCATCGGTGATCTCGCCGTGGTCGTCGCGGTGTCCTGCCCGCACCGGGGCGAGGCCTTCGAGGCCTGCCGCAAGCTGATCGACGACCTCAAGCACGAAGTCCCGATCTGGAAGCACCAGACGTTCTCGGACGGCACGGAGGAATGGGTGGGCGCCTGAACGGCTCCTCGGGGCGGCGGATTTCCGGGGGAAAATGAGGGGCGTGGCGGGCCGTTCCCGGGGCAGACGAGAGCACAGACGGGGCCGGCGGGGACCGTGCCGGCGCGAGGCATCCGGCCTGCGAAGACGGGGCGAACCGGTGCGTTGTGTTCCAGTTGCGTAACCCGCCCCCTGGCGTGAGCGTTGACCCCACAGATGGTTAATCTGCTTATTCGTCGATCTCGTCGAACATAGGGGTTGGGAGGTCGTTGATGGGTGCACTCCTGTGGCTGCTGATTCCGGTCAGTGCCGGGCTGATCGCCGCCGTGTGGAGCAGCTGGGCCCTGCGGAACCGCAAGACCGGGGATGTGGCCGAACTCGCGGGCTACGCCCGGTTCCGTGACGCCATGGAGAAGGAACACTCCGTCCCCGACCCCGCCTCGGATCCGGTCTGAGAACCGCCGTACGCACGCACCGGAAGGTGGCCCTTCAGCGGCCCCGCGCGGGCCGCTGAAGGGCCCTCGTACGGACGGCCCCGCGGGCCGGTTGTCATACCCGTCCCGTACTGTCGTTCCATGCCACGCCGCACCGCGACGCTGCTCGCCTCGACTCTGATGCTGATCGCGCTGCTCTGCGCGGGAGTGCTGATCCCTGTGCCGTACTCAGAGATGTCGCCGGGGCCCACGGTCAACACGCTCGGTGATCACGACGGCGAGCCGGTGCTGGCGATTTCCGGGCGCAAGACGTACCCGACGACCGGGCATCTCAACATGACCACGGTCCGCGTCACCGGCCCCGACTACACCATGAACCTCTTCGAGGCGGTGTACGGCTGGCTCGACCATGACAACGCCGTGGTGCCCCACAAGACCCTCTACCCCGAGGGGCAGACGGCCGAGCAGGCCGACCAGGAGAACGCCGAGGAGTTCAGCCAGTCCCAGGAGAGCGCCAAGGCCGCCGCCCTCGGCCAGCTGCACATCCCGGTCGCCGGCCAGACCGTGGTCGGCTCCGTCCTCAAGGACAAGCCGGCCGACGGGCGGCTGCACGCCGGCGATGTGATCAAGGCGGTGGACGGCACGGCGGTCAAGCAGACCGGCGATGTCGCCAAGCTCGTCACCCGGCACAAGCCCGGCCAGCCGGTGGTCTTCACGATCATCCCCGTCAAGGACGCCGCCGCGGCGGAGAAGCAGGGCAAGAAGCCCGCCACCGCCGGGCAGAAGCAGGTCACGATCACCACGCAGAAGGCGGACGACGGCCGCGCCGTCGTGGGCATCCAGGCCGCGGCGGATCACATCTTCCCGTTCCCCATCGACGTCAAGCTGGCCGATGTCGGCGGCCCGAGCGCCGGGCTGATGTTCGCCCTGGGCATCGTCGACAAGCTCACGCCCGGCGACATGACCGGCGGCAAGTTCGTGGCCGGCACGGGCACCATCGACGACAAGGGCAAGGTCGGCCCGATCGGCGGCATTTCGATGAAGACGGTCGGCGCGCGCGACAAGGGCGCGGAGTTCTTCCTGACACCCAAGGACAACTGCGCCACCGCCGCCAAGGACACCCCGCGCGGGCTCCGGCTGGTGAAGGTCGACACCATCGGTGACGCCGTCAAGGCGCTGGAGAAGATACGCAAGGGCGATCTCGCCGGCCTGCCCGGCTGCAGCCCGGCGGGCAAGTCCTAGCGGGCGGGCCGCGGGCCGGACGCCGAGGCCCGGCCCGGGCGGTCAGCTCTCGAAGGTGGTGGCCAGCGCTTCCGCGAGGCCCGGTACCAGCGCCGCGCCGGTGAGCACCTCGGACGTGGAGTCCTTCTCGCGCAGCCGCAGCGCCGATTCGCGGCGGCCGTCGCGCAGCACGGCCACCGTCATCCGGACCTCCTGGCGGTCCGGGTGCTCGGCGACCCAGGTGGCGAGCTGCGCCTCGTTCATGCCCGCGGGCTCGGAATCCTCGGCCGACGGCGGCAGCATCAGCCGCTCCACGGTCAGTGCGCAGCCGCTCACGGCATCCGGCCAGGCGATGGTGGCCAGGAACTCGTCCAGCGGGACGCCCGCCGGGATCTCGTCCTGCTCCACGGGGGTCAGGGAAGCGGTGGTGGAGTCGTCGATGCCGAGCTGTGCGGCGAGCGAGGGCTCCTGTGCGCGCAGCTTGGCGGTGTCGACGAGGGCGAACAGTCGGGCGGGCTGGTCCCAGCCGAGCCCGGCGCTGTACTCGTCGATTTCGAGCACCGCACGGGTCAGGGGGTCGGCGGCGAGGGGGGTGCCGTCAACGGGGAGGTTGGTCATGCTGCACATCGTGCCTTGTATCCCCCCGAAATCGGGAACCGGGTAAAGCCTTCGTAAGTTGCATCAGTGGGTCCTACTATCGCCGGGCCTGCTCCACACGACAGCGAACTTCGAGGTGCGCACCTTGGCTTTCCAGATGCCGGACCGCGGCGGAGGCCCGACAGGGCCACGGATCAGAGTCGGCCGACCATCGCGGCGGATCCGGACCCTGCTCATGACATTGGGTGTGCTGGCCGTACTGGCCATGCTTTTCGTGATGTTTGCGGGGTTTTGGACGGATTGGCTCTGGTATCGATCGGTCAAGTACTCCTCGGTCTTCACCACCACCCTGTGGACCAAGATCGGACTGTTCTTCTCCTTTGGCGTCGTGATGGCCTCGGCCGTCGGCGTCAACATCTGGCTGGCGCACCGGCTGCGGCCGCCGCTGAGCGCGATGTCCATGGAGCAGCAGAGCCTGGACCGCTACCGGATGGGCATCGCGCCGTTCAAGAAGTGGGCGCTGATCGCGATCACCGCGGCGATCGGCCTGATCGCCGGCGCCTCGGCCTCCGGCGAGTGGCGCACCTGGCTCCAGTGGGTCAATGGCGTGCCGTTCGGCAAGACGGACCCGCAGTTCGGCAAGGACATCTCCTTCTGGACCTTCGATCTGCCCTGGTACCGCTTCCTGTTGAGCTTCGGCTTCGCCTGCGCGGTGCTGTGCCTGGTCGCCGCGGCGCTGACCCACTACCTCTACGGCGGACTGCGGCTGACCAGCCCCGGCTCGCGGGCGACGGCAGCGGCGACCGGTCATCTGTCGGTGCTGCTGGGCATCTTCGTCTCGCTCAAGGCGATCGCCTACTGGCTCGACCGGTACGGCCTCGCGGTCAAGTCCAGCGGCCTGAAGTCGGCCGACAACTGGACCGGCCTGCGCTACGTCGACGCCAACGCCTATCTCCCGGCGAAGACCATCCTGTTCTTCATCGCGGCGATCTGCGCGGTGCTGTTCTTCGCGACGCTGTGGCGGCGCACCTGGCAGCTGCCGGTGATCGGTTTCGGGCTGATGGTGCTCTCGGCGATCCTGATCGGCGGGCTCTATCCGGCGATCGTGCAGAAGTTCCAGGTCCAGCCGAACGAGCAGGCCAAGGAAGCGCCGTACATCAAGCAGAACATCAAGGCGACCCGGGACGCGTACGGCATCCAAGGCTCCGAGGTCACCCCGTACAAGGGCAACTACAAGCCCGCCGACAAGGCGGACAGCCAGCGGCTGCGCGACGACGCCGACACCACCGCCAGCCTGCGGCTGCTCGACCCGAACGTGGTCTCGCCGGCCTTTCAGCAACAGCAGCAGGTGCGTGGGTACTACCAGTTCCCCTCCACCCTCGATGTCGACCGCTACAAGGACAAGGACGGTGCCGAGCAGGACACCGTCATCGGTCTGCGTGAGCTGAACATCGCCGGCATCCCCGAGCGCAACTGGATCAACGACCACTTCAAGTACACCCACGGCTACGGCGCGGTCGCCGCCAAGGGGACCGAGGCCGCCGACGGCGGCGGCCCGAAGTACACCGAGTCGGATCTGCCCGCCAAGGGACAGCTCGGCTCGTACCAGCAGCGGGTCTACTACGGCGAGAAGACCACCCAGTACTCCATCGTCGGCGGTCCGCAGAAGGAGCTGGACTACTCCGACGACAGCGGCGAGAAGAGCTACAGCTACCGGGGCACGAGCGGTGTCAGCCTCGCCAACCCGGTCAACCGCGCCGCCTACGCGGTGGCGTTCGGTGAGCCGCAGATCCTCTACTCCGGCGCGATCGGCGACGGCTCGCGGATCCTGTACAACCGCACGCCCAAGGAGCGCGTGGAGTCCGTCGCCCCCTGGCTGACCATCGACGGCGACGCCTATCCGGCGGTCATCGACGGCCGGATCAAGTGGATCGTGGACGCCTACACCACCAGCAACGGCTATCCGTACGCCTCGCGCACCACGCTCGGGGACAGCACGGCCGATTCGCTCACCGACGGCCAGCGGGCGGTGGTGGCCCAGCAGAACCAGGTCAACTACATCCGCAACTCCGTCAAGGCGACGGTGGACGCCTACGACGGCTCGGTCAAGCTCTACCAGTGGGACGAGAAGGACCCCGTCCTCAAGACCTGGATGAAGTCCTTCCCCGGCACGGTCCAGAAGAAGAGCGCCATCAGCCCGTCGCTGCGCGAACACCTGCGCTATCCGCAGGACCTCTTCAAGGTGCAGCGCCAGCTGCTCACCACCTACCACGTCACGGACCCCGGCACCTTCTACACCGGATCCGAGCGCTGGCAGATCCCGAACGACCCGACCACCAAGTCGGGCAACGCCGTCCCGCCGTACTACCTGAGCATGAAGATGCCGGACCAGAAGGACCGGGCCTTCTCGCTGACGACGACCTTCACGCCCAACAAGCGGGACAACCTCGGCGCGTTCATGGCCGTCGACGCCAATGCGACGAGTCCGGACTACGGCAGGATCAGACTCCTGAAACTGCCCTCGCAGACACCGGTGCCGGGGCCGCAGCTGGTGCAGTCGAAGTTCAACTCCGATCCGAACATCGCCAATGAGCTGAACATCCTCAAGAAGCTCGGCGACTCGGAGATCGAGTACGGCAATCTGCTGACCGTGCCCCTGGACGGCGGTCTGCTGTACGTCGAACCGGTCTACCTGCGCGGCGCCAACACCAACTACCCGCTCCTGAAGAAGGTGTTGGTCAGCTACGGCGACAACAAGCCCGTCCTGGAGGACTCCCTCAAGGACGCGCTGGACGTGGTCTTCGGCAAGAAGGCGCCCAGTACGGGCACCGAGAAGCCGCCGGGCGGCAGTGACACCGGGCAGCAGCCGTCCGGCCAGACGGTGCAGCAGGCCCTGTCCGACGCCCAGAAGGCCTACGAAGAGGGCGAGAAGGCACGTGCCGCGGGCGACTGGGCCGGTTACGGCGAGGCCCAGAAGAAGCTCAAGGCCGCGCTGGACCGGGCGGCGAAGGCGTCCGAGAAGGGCGGCAAGCCGGGCGGCTGAGCCGGCCGGCACGACGTTCTGGCCCCGCGCCGCCGGTTCGCACCGCGGCGCGGGGGCCGCACCGGTCCGGGGGCCGGCCGGTGCCGTGATACCTTGTGGACACAACGACGCGGGGTGGAGCAGCTCGGTAGCTCGCTGGGCTCATAACCCAGAGGTCGCAGGTTCAAATCCTGTCCCCGCTACTGAATGACCAAGGCCCGGATCCCTCAGGGATCCGGGCCTTCGTCGTGTGTTCCGGCCGATATCGGTCAAGGCCGGGTCGTGCGGCCGATGTGGGGAAGGTGTGTGCTTGAGTTTGCCAAGTCGTCGTGTCGGGAAGTCGACAAACCGCTGAAGTGACCTCACTTGCTGCGGTATACCAGGTGTACGCGGGTAACAGGTGATGCGACGATGGGTCTTATGGGGGACAAGGCAAGGTTGTTGGAGACAGACCGGTTTGTGCATGCGCCCGACGACGGGCGCGAATCCGAGCTGCAGATGGACGCGATGGAGGCGGCCGAGGCCGCCGAGGCGTCCGATGCCGTGACCGAGTCCGGCCACCGCCGGGCCGCAGAGGCGGGCGACACCGCCGCGATGAGCGCGCTGGGCGCGATGCTGCTGCGCCGCGGTGACCTCGACGGCGCCGAGCCGCATCTGCGCTCCGCTGCCGCCGCCGGTGACCGTGCAGCCGCCAATAACCTGGGCGTCCTGCTCCATCAGCGGGGCTATGCGGACGAGGCGGGCGGCTGGTGGCGGATCGCCGCCGTGGCCGGTTCCGCCGCCGCCGCGCACGCCCTCGGGCGCCACTACCGCGAGCGCGGCGACGAGCCGGCCGCCGAGTACTGGCTGCGCCAGTCCGCCGAGTCCGGCCACTGCCTGGGTGCCTACGCGCTCGCCGACCTCCTGGAGCACCGCGGCGACATCGGCGCCGGACGCTGGTTCCGTACGGCCGCCGAGCGGGGCCACCGCGAGGCTGCGTACCGCCTCGCCCGGCTCATCGAGGACGGCGGCGACGCGGACCACCGCGCGACCCCCGCGTACGGCGAGCTGAGCCGGCAGGAGGAGGCCGAGCAGTGGTACCGCCAGGCCGCCGCGCGCGGCCACCGGCGGGCCGCGCTGCAGCTGGGTGCGCTCCTGGAGGACCGTGGGGACGTCCAGGAGGCGGGCCGCTGGTATCTGTCCGCCGCCAAGGACGGCGAGGCCCGCGCCGCCTGTGCGCTGGGCTTCCTGCTGCGCGACGCGGGGGACGAGGAGAGCGCGGCCGAGTGGTGGCGGCGCGCCGCCCAGGACGGCGACGGCAACGCCGCCAACGCGCTGGGCGCACTCCACGCCGACCGCGGCGAACTGCAGACCGCCGAACGCTGGTACCGCGCCGCCCTGGACGCCGGGGACGTCAACGGCGCCTACAACATCGGCCTGCTGTGTGCCGCACAGGGCCGGGAGGGACGGGGCGAGCAGTGGTACCGCCGCGCCGCCTACGCCGGGCACCGCGAGGCCGCCAACGCGCTGGCCATCCTGCTGCTCCAGCGCGGCGACGCCTCGGGCGCCGAGCCGTGGTTCTCCAAGGCGGCCGAGGCGGGCAGCGTGGACGCCGCGTTCAACCTCGGCATTCTCCATGCCGGCCGGGGCGCCGAGCGTACGGCGCACGCCTGGTACGAGCGGGCGGCCGCGGCGGGGCACACGGACGCGGCGCTGCAGGTCGCCATCGTGCAGCTGCGGGACGGTGAACTCCAGGACGCGGAGCGGAATCTGCGCTGCGCGGCCGGCGGGGGCAGCGCCGAGGCGGCCTTCCGGCTCGCGGATCTCCTCGACCGCCAGGCGTCGGCCGCCGGCGAGGGGCTCGCGGACGGTGAGCGCCCGGCGGACGACGAGAGCATGCGGTGGTACGAGCGGGCCGCGGCGCAGGGGCACCGCCGTGCCCAGGTCCGTATGGGCATGTTCGCCGCGGCCCGCGGGGACGTGGTCGAGGCCGCGGACCGCTACCGCGCGGCGGCCGAGGCGGGCAGCCGGAACGGTGCCTTCAACCTCGGGCTGCTGCTGGCCCGCGAGGGCAGCCTTCCCGAGGCCGCCCTGTGGTGGCAGCGCGCCGCCGAGGGCGGGCACGGCCGGGCGGCCCTGCGGCTGGCGCTGCTCGCCGCCCGGCGCGGGGCGCTCGCGGAGGCGCAGAGCTGGTGCGCCCGGGCCGTCGAGCTGGGGCCGCCGGAGGTCGCCGAGCGCGCGGCGCGGCTGCGGACGGCGCTCCAGGAGGAGCTCAGCGCCTGAGCCCAGGGCCGGGTCCACGGGGCCCGGCCCGGGGCCGGGCCGCGGGGCGGGCCCTGGGCCGCGCGGAAGGGATTTGCGCTGGTCGTCGGGCCGGGGTTAGAGTAAAGACACAACGACGCGGGGTGGAGCAGCTCGGTAGCTCGCTGGGCTCATAACCCAGAGGTCGCAGGTTCAAATCCTGTCCCCGCTACTGAAGACGAAGGCCCGGATTCCTTGGGAATCCGGGCCTTCGTCATGTCGTCTTCCGGGTGCGGCGCCGGTTGTCTTGCGCCGTGCGCCGGCCCGGGCAGGGGCACGCACGGTGGCCGGAAAGCGTGGTGCCCCGGCGGTGCGGCGCCATGCCGGATTCGGCCGGGCGGTGGCTGGGCAGTGGTGCGGTGTGCGCACGCGTGGGGGTGTGGCGACAGCGGCGGGACCGGTGGGCGGGGCCGGGCACACGAAGGAGCCCGCGGCCGGGTGGGCGCGGGCTCAGCGGGGCGTACGGCGTGCCGTGCGGCGGGGGCGGCCAGGAAGCCACCAGGAAGGGGGCCGCCACCCCGTGGGGTCAGGACGGGGCGCTGCACTTGGGGCAGATGCCCCGGTAGGTGACGGTGACCTCGGAGACCTGGAAGCCGTAGCGCTCCGGCTCGGGCAGCGCGGAGAGCGGGTCGCCCTGGACGTGGACGTCGCGGATCGTGCCGCACTGCGAGCAGACGAGGTGCTGGTGGTCGTGGTGGGCGTTGGGGTCGTAGCGCTTGGCCCGGCCGTCGGTGCTCACCTCGAGCACCTCGCCGAGCGAGACCAGTTCGCCCAGGGTGTTGTAGACCGTGGCGCGGGAGATCTCCGGGAGCCGGTCGGAGGCCCGCGCGTGCACCTCGTCGGCGGTGTAGTGGACGTGGTCCCCGTCGAGGACCTCGGCGACGACGCGTCGCTGCGCGGTCAGCCGCCAGCCGCGTCCTCGGAGCCGTTCCAGCAGGTCACTCATGCCATTCACCTATCAGTCAGATAAAGCCAGGGTAGCAGTGGTAGGTCCATGACCGGATCGAGTACTGCTTTCGCATTCTTCTTGACTTAGACATTGTCCAATGTAGGATCGTGATCGGCGCAAGCCAAGGCAGGTGGAGAAGACTTTTCAGGAGGCGCACGTGTCGGTAGAGAGCACCACCGGACCGCTGACCACGGAGTCCGGGGCTCCGGTCGGGGACAACCAGAACAGTGAGACCGCCGGCGCCGGCGGTCCCGGCCTCATCCAGGACCAGCTCCTGATCGAAAAGCTCGCGCACTTCAACCGCGAGCGCATCCCGGAGCGCATCGTGCACGCCCGTGGCGCCGCTGCGTACGGCACGTTCACGGTGACCGCGGATGTGACCAAGTACACCCGCGCCCACTTCCTCTCCGAGGTCGGCAAGCAGACGGAGACGTTCCTGCGCTTCTCCACCGTCGCGGGCAACCTCGGCTCGGCCGACGCGGTGCGTGACCCGCGCGGCTTCGCGCTGAAGTTCTACACCGAAGAGGGCAATTACGACCTCGTCGGCAACAACACCCCGGTGTTCTTCATCAAGGACGCCATCAAGTTCCCGGACTTCATCCACACCCAGAAGCGCGACCCGTACACCGGCTCGCAGGAGGCGGACAACGTCTGGGACTTCTGGGGTCTGTCGCCCGAGTCCACCCACCAGGTCACCTGGCTGTTCGGCGACCGCGGCATCCCCGCCTCGTACCGCCACATGAACGGCTACGGCTCGCACACCTTCCAGTGGAACAACGAGGCCGGCGAGGTCTTCTGGGTCAAGTACCACTTCAAGACCGACCAGGGGATCAAGAACCTCACCACCTCCGAGGCCGCCGAGACCTCCGGGCTCGACCCGGACAGTCACCAGCGCGACCTGCGGGAGTCCATCGAGCGGGGCGAATTCCCGTCGTGGACCGTGCAGGTGCAGATCATGCCCGCGGACGAGGCGGCCGCCTACCGCTTCAACCCGTTCGACCTGACCAAGGTCTGGCCGCACGGGGACTACCCGCCGATCGAGATCGGCAAGCTGGAGCTCAACCGCAACCCGGAGAACATCTTCGCCGAGGTCGAGCAGTCGATCTTCTCCCCGCACCACTTCGTGCCGGGTATCGGCCCGTCCCCTGACAAGATGCTCCAGGGGCGCCTTTTCGCGTACGGCGACGCCCACCGCTACCGCGTCGGCATCAACGCCGACCACCTGCCGGTGAACCGCCCGCACGCCGCCGAGGCGCGCACCCACGGCCGTGACGGCGCGCTCTACGACGGCCGTCACGCGGGCCGGAAGAACTACGAGCCCAACAGCTTCGGGGGCCCGGTCGAGACCGGCCGTCCCCTGTGGCAGCCGGCCACCGTGACCGGCCCCACCGGCGAGCAGGAGGCGCCCTCGCACGCCGAGGACACCGACTTCGTCCAGGCCGGTGACCTCTACCGCCTGATGTCGGAGGACGAGAAGGGGCGCCTGATCGACAACCTGGCGGGCTTCATCTCGCAGGTCTCCCGCGACGACATCGCACAGCGGGCGATCGAGAACTTCCGCAAGGCGGACGCGGACTACGGCAAGCGGCTGGAGGCCGCGGTCCAGGCCCTGCGCGGCTGAGCGGTCGCCCTTGCGGCCAAGCCTCCCCCAGCTCATGCCGGGAGGTACCGCCAGCCGCTCTCGCGGAGGTGGTTGCGCGCCGCAAGGGGTTGCTCAATCGTCGCTTGCCGTAAGAAGCGAAGAGGCCGGATGCCATGGGGCTCCGGCCTCTTCGTGTGCCCGGCCGAGGGGGCGCGCGGCCCTTCAGGCGGGCACGGAGCGGGCCCGCTCCGTGGTGGTCGACCAGATGCGGATGATGTCGCGTACGGACACCACGCCGACCGGTTCCTGGTCGTTGAGCACGATCAGATGGCGGAAGCCGCCGCGCACCATGGCCTCCGCGGCATCCTCAAGGGTCCAGTCCGGGGCGGCGAAGACCACGTCCGGGGTGGTGTGGGTCTGGGCGGTCTCCCGGTCGGGATTCTCGCCCGCGCCGAGCGAGTTGAGGATGTCGCGTTCGGTGAGGATGCCGATGCCACAGGTGTCGTTGTCGAGGACCACGGCCGCGCCGAGGCGGCGGGCCGCCATCAGCTGTGCCGCCTGGCGGAGGGTGTGAGCGGGCCCGATGGTGAGGACCACCGTGCTCATGGCGTCTTTGACGTGCATGGGCATGGAAGGGAGCCACCTCCTTGGTGAATGTGCCTTGCGAAGAGATTCACAAGTTCACAAAGTGGGGGATTCTCATGTTCACATGCCCGCGGTGGGGCAACAAGGGGTAAGTGCTGGACGAGTGTCTGAATAGTCGCCTTTGTGCAGGTCAGCGGGCGGAGTCGCCGAGATAACTCAGCAGATCCTCGTGCAGCAGGCCGTTGGAGGCCGCCGCGTTGCCGCTGTGCGGGCCCGGCTTGCCGTCCAGGCCGGAGAACTGTCCGCCGGCCTCGTTGACGACCACGGCACAGGCCGCCATGTCCCACAGCGACAGCTCCGGCTCCGCGCAGATGTCCACCGAGCCCTCGGCGATCATCATGTACGGCCAGAAGTCGCCATAGCCGCGGGTGCGCCAGCAGTCCCGGCTCAGATCGAGGAAACCGGGCAGCTTGCCGCGCTCCTCCCAGCCGGTCAGCGAGGAGTACGCGAACGACGCGTCCTGGATGCGGCCGACCTTCGAGACCTGTAGCCGGCTCGCGGAGGTGAGACTGCGGCCCGTGTAGGCGCCCAGGCCCTCGGCGGCCCACCAGCGGCGGTTGAGCGCCGGTGCGGAGACGATGCCGACCACCGGGCGGTCCCCGCCCTCACCGCGCTCCATCAGTGCGATCAGCGTGGCCCAGACCGGCACCCCGCGGACGTAGTTCTTGGTGCCGTCGATCGGGTCGATGATCCAGCGGCGCGGCCCCGCGCCCTCGCTGCCGAACTCCTCGCCGAGCACCGCGTCCCGTGGCCGGGCCCGCTGGAGCTGGCCGCGGATCAACTCCTCGGCGCCCTTGTCCGCCTCACTCACCGGCGTCATGTCCGGTTTGGTCTCGACCTTGAGGTCGAGGGCCTTGAAGCGCTCCATGGTGGCGGCGTCCGCGGCGTCCGCGAGCACATGGCCGAGGCGAAGATCATCGTGATAGTCGGGCATGTGCGAACAGTATCCACTGGTATACGCGGGAGCCACACGGCCATGCGCCGCCGGGCGTGTGACGCTCCGGTCCCCGCCGTCAGGTGGCGGCCGCGGCGACCCTTGACAGTATCTGGCGCCCCGTCAATTCTGTGCGCACACCGGCCGACCGGGCCGGCGGCCGGGGAGGCGACGGATGCCCGCAGCGCGTGAATCCTTGCTGGACGCCGCGTACACGGCGCTGACGGACCGGCCCTGGGCGGCCGTGCGGATGGTCGAGGTGGCGGCCGCCGCCGGGGTCTCCCGGCAGACGCTGTACAACGAGTTCGGCAGCAAGGAGGGGCTGGCCCGCGCCCTCGTCCGCCGCGAGACCGACAAGTGCCTGGCCGGGGTGGCACGGGCGCTGTCGCGCCGCGCCCCGGCGGGCGGAGTGCGGGGCGACGCGGCGGGCCGGGTGGTGGCCGCGGCCGCCTGGACGCTGCGCACCGCTCGGGCCAACCCCCTGGTCAGAGCCGCTCTGACCGGCTGCTGGGGAGACCGGCTGCCGCCCGCCCCGACGGCGCCCGCCGACCCCGCGCCGGGCGGGGCGGCCCGACCCGGCGTGCCCGCACCGCGTGCCGCGACGCCCGGCGAGGGGCCGCTGCCGGGGCCCGACGAATTCGTCGGCCGCTTCTGCGACCAGGCGGTCGCGGCACTGCGGCCCGGCTGGCCCGAGGAGGAGTTGCCCGCCCTGGACAGCGCCTGCGAGACCGCGGCGCGGCTGACCCTGTCCTGGGTGCTCGCCCCGCCGGCCGCGGGGGTGGCGGCCGCGCCGGGACGTGTACCGCGGCAGCGCCCGCGCCGGGAGCCGGACACCGAGGCGGTGTCCCACCTCGTGCGGAGCGCCTTCGTACGGATGACGGCCGGCGGACGGCCGTCCGCCGGAAGCTGACGAGGCGTCAGAGAAGGGGGGGCGGACACCCCAGCGGCGGGGCGCCGGCTCAGTGTGCCGAGCCCGACAGCTGCAGTCCGATCACACCGACGATGACCAGGCCGATGGAGACGAGCTTCAGGGTCGAGACCAGATCGCCGAGGAAGATCATGCCGTAGATCGCCGTGCCGGCCGCACCGATCCCGGTCCACACCGCATACGCCGGGCCGACGTCGAGCTTGCGCAGCGCCAGCGTCAGCAGACCGAAGCTGCCGAGGGCGAAGGCCGCGAAGGCGATGGTGGGAAAGAGGCGGGTGAAGCCGTGCGACAGCTTGAGACAGACGGCGAAGCCGGTCTCCAGGATCCCCGCCACCACGACCAGCAGCCACGCCATGTCCGCATGCCTCCGTCAGTTGGGTGGGCGGCGAGGGGACGTCGGAATCACTCGTTCGGGTCCCGCCCGGGCGCTCGGGCCTGAACGGCCTCCGCGCCGGCCTCGGTGTGATTATGCCCTTACCGTGCGCGGTCGGCGGCAAACGTCGGCGGTCAGTCGCCCTCGCGTCGCTCCCGGGTGGCCAGCAGACGCCGCAGGGAGTACAGGCGGGCCGGGTCGGCATGGCCGTCGCTGACCCACTCGTCCAGCGCGCAGTCCGGCTCGTCGTGGCTGCAGGCGCGCGGGCAGCCGGCGGTGCCGGGCTCCAGATCCGGGAAGGCGTGGATGACCCGGGACGGGTCGACGTGGTGCAGCCCGAAGGACCGTACGCCCGGGGTGTCGATGACCCAGCCCGAGCCGCCGGGCAGCGGCAGTGCCAGCGCGGAGGTGGTGGTGTGCCGGCCGCGGCCGGTGACCGCGTTGACATGTCCGGTGGCCCGGCGGTGCTCCGGGACCAGGGCGTTGACCAGGGTGGTCTTGCCCACGCCGGAGTGCCCGACGAACGCCGTCATCCGGCCCGCCAGGCCGGCCCGGACCTGCTCGGCGGCGCTGCCGTCGGCGAGTTCGTCGCGGTTGGTGACGATGTAGGGGACACCGAGGGCGCCGTAGGACTCCAGCAGGCTGTCGGCGGACGCCAGATCGGACTTGGTCAGCACCAGCAGCGGGTCGAGCCCCGCGTCGTAGGCGGCGACCAGACAGCGGTCGATGAGCCGGGGGCGCGGCTCGGGGTCGGCGAGCGCGGTGACGATGGCGAGCTGGTCGGCGTTGGCGACCACGACCCGCTCGAACGGGTCGTCATCGTCGGCCGTACGGCGCAGTGTCGAGGTGCGCGGCTCGACCCGGACGATCCGGGCGAGGGTGTCCTTGGCGCCGGTCAGATCGCCGACGACGGCGACCCGGTCGCCGACCACCGCGCTCTTGCGGCCCAGTTCGCGGGCCTTCATCGCGGTGACCGTCCGGCCGTCGATGAGGCAGGTCAGCCGGCCGCGGTCGACGGTGAGGACCAGGCCCTCGCCGGCGTCCGCGTGCTTGGGACGGATGTTCGTACGGGGACGGTTGCCCTTGGGGTTGGGCCGGAAGCGGATGTCGTCCTCGTCGGGGTTCTTGCCGTAGCGGCGCATGGCGGCCGGACCTCAGACTCTCCGGGCGGGGACGGCCGCCGGATCGAGCATGTCCGTCCACATCGCGGGGAAGTCGGGCAGGGTCTTGGCGGTGGTGGCGACGTTCTCCACCTCCACGCCGTCGACGGCCAGACCGAGGACCGCGGCGGCGGTGGCCAGCCGGTGGTCCTCGTAGGTGTGGAAGATCCCGCCGTGCAGGGGGCGCGGCCGGATGTGCAGGCCGTCCGCGGTCTCGGTGACATCGCCGCCGAGTTCGTTGAGCTCCTTGGTGAGCGCGGCCAGCCGGTCGGTCTCGTGCAGCCGCAGATGAGCCACCCCGCGCAGTGTGGAGGGGGAGTCGGCCAGCGCGGCGACCGCGGCGATGCCCGGGGTCAGCTCGCCGACCTCGCTCAGGTCGACGTCGATGCCGTGGATCCGGCCGCTGCCGGTGAAGGTCAGCCCCTGGTCGGTCAGCTCGCAGGAACCGCCCATGGTGGTGAAGATCTCGCGCAGCGCGTCACCGGGCTGCGTGGTGTGCGCGGGCCAGTCCGGGACGGTGACCCGGCCGCCGGTGACCAGCGCCGCGGCCAGGAACGGCTGGGCGTTGGACAGATCCGGCTCGACGACCAGATCGCGGCCGAGCAGGGCGCCGGGGGTGACCCGCCAGACGTTCGGCTCGCCGCCCGCCTCCGGGGTGTCCACCTGGGCGCCGACGCTGCGCAGCATGTCGACGGTCATCCGGATGTGCGGCATGGAGGGCAGCGCCGCGCCCACGTGCCGGACCTCGACGCCCTGGTTGAAGCGCGGCGCGGACAGCAGCAGGGCGCTGACGAACTGGGAGGACGAGGACGCGTCGATCTCGACCGGGCCGCCCTCCAGGGCGCCGCCGCCGAAGACCGTCATCGGCAGCGCGCCGCGGTTGTCGTCGTCGATCCGGGCGCCCAGGGTGCGCAGCGCCTCGATCACGCCGCCGAGCGGGCGCTCGTAGGAGCGCGGGTCGCCGTCGAAGCGGATCGGGCCGTCGGCGAGCGCGGCGACCGGGGGGAGGAAGCGCATGACCGTGCCGGCGTTGCCGACGTCGACGGTGGCCGGGCCGTGCAGCCCCGCGGGGATGACCCGCCAGGCCTCGCCGCCGCCGGGCTCGCCCGCGGCGCCGGTGGAGCCGGCGGAGCTGGAGGACGCGGTCTCCTCGATGCCGACGCCGAGGGTGCGCAGCGCCTCGGCCATCAGCAGGGTGTCCCGGGAGCGCAGCGGGCGGCGCAGCCAGCCGGGCTCGGAGGAGAGGGCGGCCAGCACCAGGCCGCGATTGGTGACCGATTTGGAGCCGGGCACGGTGACGGTTGCGTCGACGGCACCGGATGCGAGGGGGGCGGGCCACAGGGCGGGGTGTGCGGGGCTCTCGGTCATGCCTTTACTTTAATGGCTGGGGCAGGGGTGCCGATCTTGATCAAAAGTGGCGCAATCCCGGCGAAACATGGCACTGCTAAGGCGGCCGTCCACAGGGTGGGACCGGACCGGCCGGATCGTCCGGCGCGGCGCCGCGGCAGCCGGCCACCTGCCGCCGGCACCTGCCGCCGGCGTCACAGCCCCAGCAGCCAGCGCCCGCCCCCGATCAGGGAGCACAGCGTCACCACGTGGAAGAGGCCGAGCCAGACGGCGGCCGGGACATGGGTCAGGCGCGCCAGCTGGTCCGGGTCGGAGTCCGCCGCGCCGCCCCGGCGCCGCTTGCCCATCAGCTCGAACGGCGGCCGCACCCCGCCCAGCAGCAGGAACCACACCACCACGTACGCGAACGCCGCCTGCACCTGGGGCGTCGTCAGCCAGGAGACCAGCACGAACGCGGCACCGGCCAGGACGACGGTGAGCACGCCGTAGGCGTTACGGATCATGATCAGCATCGCCAGCAGCAGCAGGGTGGCGCCCCACAGCAGCGCCGTGATGTGCCCGGCGGCGAGCAGTGCGGCGCCGGCCAGGCCCAGCAGGGACGGTGCGATGTAGCCGGCCGCGGCGGTGAGCACCATGCCCAGGCCGGTGGGCTTGCCCCGCGAGACGGTCAGACCCGAGGTGTCGGAGTGCAGCCGGATGCCGTCGAGGCGGCGGCCGGTCAGCAGCGCGATCAGGCCGTGCCCGCCCTCGTGCGCGATGGTGACGGCGTTGCGCGCGAGCCGCCAGGCGGTGTGCGGGACGACCGCACCCAGCGCGAGCACCGCCGTGCTGATCACCAGCCAGAGGGAGGGGGCGGGCTGGGTCCCGAAGACCCGGCTCCATATGTCGGTGAGGTGGTCGGTGTCCATGTCTCCCCTTCGTGTGGCATGGCAGTGTGGCATGCATGTGCGGTAGGTATGCAGCGAGTCGTCGCCCCGAGGACCTGGCGGGAATCTTCGGCGTTCAGCGGTGGGAGCCGACGGAGACCCTGGCGCCCAGCTGGAACGTGGCGCCGACGGATCCGGTGCACGCGGTGCTGGAACGTCCGCTCAAGGGCCCGGCGGCCGAGGCCTTCGTGCCGGGCAGTCCGGTGCGCCAGCTGCGGGCGCTGAAGTGGGGGCTGGTGCCGTCGTGGTCGAAATCACCCGCGGCCGCCGCGAAGATGATCAATGCCCGGGCCGAGACCGTGCACGAGAAGCCGTCCTTCCGGCAGGCCCTCGCGGCCCGCCGCTGCCTGCTCCCCGGTGACGGCTATTTCGAGTGGGTCACCGCCCCCACGGAGCGGGAGCTGGAGGAGCAGGGAAAGAAGAAGCGGCCCCGCAAGCAGCCGTACTTCGTGACCCCGGCGGACGGCTCGGTGATGGCGCTGGCCGGTCTGTACGAGTTCTGGCGGGACGCGACCCTGCCCGGCGACCACCCGCTGGCCTGGTGGGTGACCTGCACGGTCGTCACCACCGAGGCCGAGACCACCCCGCTGGCCGGGGCGGGCGGCGGCGAGGGGCCGCAGGCGCTGGCCGACATCCACCCCCGGATGCCGCTGGTGCTGACCCCGGACCGCTGGGACGCCTGGCTCGACCCGGCCCGGACCGACCCCGACGAGGTGCGGGCGCTGCTGGCGCCGCCGCCGGCCGGGCTGATGCGCGCCTATCCGGTGCCGACCGAGGTCAGCAACGTCCGCAACAACGGGCCCGAGCTGGTCACCGAGCTCGACGGCCCGGAGGTCGGCACGCTGTTCTGAGGCGCCGCCGGGCGTGCTGCGGTGCCCTTCGGGCCGCGGCGCGGGCAGGATGGGCCGTGAGCGACGCGGCGCCTCGGACCCCGGTCGGACGGTGCGCGCGGTGTGACGGTGAGGCCCAGTGAAGCGAGGTTCCGGCATGAGCACAGCGGCGAGGGAGACCGAGACGGTCGGGACGCCGGCGGGCGACGCCCGGATCACCTGGTACCGCGAGGCGGAGCCGGCCCGGGCCGTGGTGGCGGTGAGCCACGGGGCCGGCGGGGGCATCGAGGCGCGCGATCTGCGGGCCCTGGCGGCCGCGCTGCCGGCCCGCGGCTACACCGTGGCGCTGGTCGAGCAGCCGTGGCGGGTGGCGGGCAGGAAGGTGGCGCCCGCGCCGAAGACCCTCGATGCCGCATGGACCGCGCTGTGGCCGGCGCTGGAGAAGCCGGGGCTGCCGGTGGTCGCCGGCGGCCGCAGCGCCGGCGCCCGGGTGGCCTGCCGTACGGCACGGGAACTGGGGGCGCAGGCCGTCCTGGCGCTGAGCTTCCCGCTGCACCCTCCGGGCAGGCCGGAGAAGTCGCGGGCGGAGGAGCTGACCGGCGCCGGGGTGCCGACGCTGGTCGTCCAGGGTGGCCGGGACCCGTTCGGTCGGCCGGAGGAGTTCCCGCCGGGCACGGAGCTGACCGAGATCGCCCATGGGGACCACGGTTTCGCGGTCCCGAAGAAGGCGGGCGTCGGCGAGGCGGAGTCGATGGGCCGGCTCACGGACGCGGTGGCGTCCTGGCTGGACGGGATGTTCGGCTGACCCCCGCGGTGCCGCCGCGCGGGGTCAGTTCCCGCCCCGCCCGCGCGGACGGGCGCGGATGTGCATCCGCTCGCCCTGGCTGCCGAACAGGCTCAGCAGCTCCACGGGGGCGTCGCCCGCGGGCCCGAACCAGTGCGGCAGCCGGGTGTCGAACTCCGCGGCCTCCCCGGCCCGCAGCTCCACCTCGCGGTCGGCGAGGAGCAGCCGCAGCCGCCCGGACAGCACGTACAGCCACTCGTACCCCTCGTGCGTCCGCTGCTCGGGCGGGCCGCCGACCGGGTCCATGACCAGCTTGAACGCCTGCAGGCCGCCCGGCTGGCGGGTCAGCGGCACCGCGGTCAGGTGCGCGCGCCGCAGCGGTGCCGCGCGCACCCGCGGATCGCCCACCTCCGGCGCCCCCACCAGCTCGTCCAGCGGCACCTGATGGGCCTGCGCCAGGGGCAGCAGCAGTTCGAGGGTGGCCTTGCGGCCGCCGGACTCCAGACGCGACAGGGTGCTCACCGAGATGCCGGTCGCCCCGGACAGCGCGCTCAGCGTCACCCCCCGCTCCTGCCGCAGCCGCCGCAGCCGGGGGCCCACCGCCGCGAGCACGTTCGCGTATGCGTGATCGGTCACCCCTCCATTGCCGAAGCAGCAAGTGGGTTTGTCAAGTCCTGGGGGAGCGGGCCGGGGGCGCCGGGTGCCCGTCGGGCGTTGGGCGGGCCCGGGAAGGTGGCGGGGAAGCGGTGCCGGCGGGCCGGGAATGACGCGGCGGGCAGGGCTGTTGTGTCTGTCGTAGCCCGAGTACGTCCGGCGAAGCATGAGGAATGGGAGTCCGCCGCATGGGAATCGCTTGCCCCGCCCGCCCGGCCGCCAATCTGCCGTGGTCGCAGATGCAGGTGACGCAGCCCGCCCTTGCCGGAGCGGCGGCGGCACCGGATCGTCGTCTATTCTCCGAATCGGGTGGGTCCGCATCCGGGACCACGACGGTGTTGGAGGAGGTGGGTCCGGTCACGGGTACCGACGCAGGGACCGACGGCACGGCTGAGGAGAGGGCTCAGGAGAGCGCCGCCGAGCGCAATGCGCGCTTCGAGCGGGACGCGCTGACCTTCCTGGACCAGATGTACTCCGCCGCGCTGCGCATGACCCGTAACCCGGCCGACGCCGAGGACCTGGTGCAGGAGACGTACGCCAAGGCGTATGCGTCCTTCCACCAGTTCCG
Organism: Streptomyces sp. NBC_01454; assembly: GCF_036227565.1. Lineage (NCBI taxonomy): Bacteria > Bacillati > Actinomycetota > Actinomycetes > Kitasatosporales > Streptomycetaceae > Streptomyces > Streptomyces sp. NBC_01454. The sequence goes on along the minus strand of NZ_CP109460.1, from coordinate 2,742,675 downwards.
CGAGGGCACCAATCTCAAGGCCTGGCTGTACCGCATCCTGACCAACACCTTCATCAACTCCTACCGCAAGAAGCAGCGCGAGCCGCAGCGCAGCGCCGCCGAGGAGATCGAGGACTGGCAGCTGGCGCGCGCCGAGTCGCACATGTCGACGGGGCTGCGCTCGGCCGAGTCGCAGGCGCTGGACCACCTCCCCGACTCCGATGTGAAGGCCGCCCTCCAGGCCATCCCCGAGGAGTTCCGTATCGCGGTCTACCTCGCGGATGTCGAGGGGTTTGCCTACAAGGAGATCGCGGACATCATGGGGACACCCATCGGCACGGTGATGTCCCGACTGCACCGCGGCCGCCGCCAACTGCGCGGCATGCTGGAGGATTACGCCCGTGAGCGCGGGCTGGTCCCGGCCGGGGCGGGGGCTGCGGACCCGCAGGCCGCGCGGACGTCGGAGTCGCACGACCGGAAAGGCTCGGGATCATGAGCTGCGGAGAGCCGCACGAGAAGGACTGCTCCGAGGTCCTTGACCACCTCTACGAGTATCTCGACCGGGAGATGCCGGAGGGGGAGTGCGCAGATTTCCAGGTGCACCTCGACGAGTGCTCGCCGTGCCTGGAGAAGTACGGCCTGGAGCAGGCCGTCAAGAAGCTTGTCAAGCGCTGCTGCGGCCATGACGACGTCCCCAGTGACCTGCGGTCCAAGGTCATGGGCCGGATCGACCTCATCCGGGCCGGGGAGACCGTGCCCGAGGTGAGCGTGCTCGAACAGGCCAAGAGGGAACAGGCCCAGCGCGAGCAGGCGGACGCCGGGGCCGGCGGCTCCGGGCCGGCGGCCGGTCCCTCCGAGGCCGGTCCGTCCGAGGCCGGTCCGTCCGATGCACGGACCGAGGCCGCGCGGACCGAATAACCGCGGCACGTCACCCTAAGGGGTGAGGGGTGGGGCGATTCGTCCCGCTCGATTTCCCGATGCCCCTTCCCGGGCCCTCCGGCCCGTCTATTCTCACCGACCCGAGTGCACCGCTGAGGCGGCGCGCAGGGACTGTCCCGGCTCCTCCGGAGCGTGGGCGAGAGCGGCGGGTTCGACGAGGAGGGCGCGATGCGGGGACTTCCGGCGGCCGCGCGAGGGTATATCGGCGCCGCCGCACTGGCCGCGGCGCTGTGCGCCGCCCCCGCGATACGCCTCGGCGCCGGCGCCCCCTGGAGCAGCACCCTGGCCCTGGCCCTGTTGTACGCGCTGTGTGAACAGGTGCGCCGCTGCCCGCCCTTGGGCGGCCGGGTGCCGTCCGGCACGGGTCCCGCCGCGGGGCCCGCGAGCTTTCCCGCCGGCTGGGCCAGCCCCGTCCTGCTCGCCGGGGTCTGTCTGCTGCCGCCGCCGCTGGCCGCGCTGACCGCCGTCCCCGGTGCGCTGACGGGACCGGCCGAGGCCCGCCCGGCCGGCGCCCGCAGGCTCTGGCACGCCGCCGAGCTCGCGCCGGCCTGCTGGGCGGCCGCCCAGGTCTTCCGGATCACCGGCGGCCACCCTCCGTTGTCCGCACCGCAGTTCCCCCTCCTGCTGCTGCCGGCCGCGGCCGCCGCGACGACCTTCTGCGCGGTGCTGGCGGCGCTCGACGGCGGGGTGCTGGTCGCCGCCGAGCGGCACCCCGTACGCACCGCCTGGCGCGGGCTGCTGACCCGTTCCCTGGGGCCGCATCTGGTGCACGGGCTGGCCGGGCTGATGATGGCGGTGCTGTGGCGCAGCTCGTACGGGCCGCCGGCGGCGCTGCTGGTGCTGCTGCCGATGTGCCTGTCCTGCTGGGTCTTCGCCCGGTGCCACCGCGAACGCGCCGCCCATCAGGCCACCCTGCGCGCCCTCGTGCAGGCCGTCGACATCAAGGACCGCTACACCCGCGGCCACAGCGAACGGGTCGGGCGCGCCTCGGTGATGATCGCCCGGGAGCTGGGCATGGCGGAGGACCGCGTGGAGGTGCTGCGGTTCGCCGGCATCCTGCACGACGTCGGCAAACTCGGCGTCCCCACCCGGCTGTTGCGCAAGGACGGCCCGCTGACGCCGCAGGAGCGCCGGATCATCGAGCTGCATCCCGAGTACGGACACGAGATCGTGCGCGGCATCGGCTTCCTGGGGGAGGCGCGGTCGGCCATCCTGCACCACCACGAGCGGCTGGACGGCCGCGGCTACCCCTATGGGCTGAGGGGGCATCACATTCCGGAGTACGCCCGGGTGGTGGCGGTCGCCGACGCCTTCGACGCGATGACCTCGACCCGTTCCTACCGGCGGGCCCGGCCGGTGCCGGCGGCCGTCGAGGAGCTGCGCAGGTGCGCCGGGGCGCAGTTCGACCCGCGGATGGTCCGGGCGCTGGTGGCCTCCCTGGACCGGCACGGCTGGCACCCGGAGCTGGTGACGGCGGCCGAGGCGGAGCCCGGCGCCCCGCGGGACGGCGACGGCGTGCCGCGGCCGGGCGGGGAGCCGGCCGGCGGCGGGGAGCGCGCGACGGTGCCGCCCGCGCCGCGGCCCGAAGAGGCCGGACGGGACGGCGCCCGGTGAGCGGCGCCCGGGGCGACCCCCGGCGCCGTTGGCCCGGCGTGCGCCGGGCGGCGGACGGCCCGGCCGCCGGTGCTCCGCGCGCCGGGGCGGCGTCCTGCGGCGCACGCGCCGTCGTCGCCGCGGTCTACGTCCCGGCCGCCGCGCTGGCGGGCTGGTCGCTCGGCCGGACGCTGTGGGGCGGCCTGCACCAGCCCGGGATCGCGCTGGCCTTCGGGGTGCTGATCGCCGTGGGGGAGCTGGTGGGCTCAGGGAGGGCGCCGGCGGCCGGGCCCGGGCGGATGCCGGGGGAGCGGGAGGGCGCCCCGCTCGGCGCGGCCGGGGCCCTCGCCTACGCGCTGCTCGGCGCGGCCGGCGGCCGGCCCACGACCCATGGCGTCGCGCAGATCGTGGCCGTGGTCCTGGCGGCCGGGCTGGTCGGGCTCGTCCGGCAGCTCGCGCGCGGGGCGGGCCCGGGGCTCGACCATCTCGCCCGCCGGGTGCTGACCATCGGCTTCGCCGCCACCTGCTTCCAGCCCCTCTACAACACCGGGACGCTGGACGCCTGGGTGGCCTCCGGGCCGGTCTACCCCCTCTTCATGATCGCCCTGATGGCGCTGACCGCGCTGTGCGACGCGGTGCTGGCGGCCGCGCTCGCCCGGGCCCGTACCGGCTGGCCGTACGGGCCGCTGCTGCGCGACGAGTTGCGGGCGCTGCCCGGCATCGGCTCGGCGATCTGTGCCACCGGCGTGGTGATCGCGCTGGCCACCGCGGTCGTCGGGCTGTGGGCGCTGCCCGTCTTCTGTCTGCCGCTGCTGCTGACCCAGTTCGCTTTCCGGCGCTACGCCGCGGTCCGTGCCACCTACCGCCAGACCATCGCCTCGCTGGCCCGCTCCACCGAGATCGCCGGTTACACCCCGCACGGCCACGCCCGCCGGGTGGCCGCGCTCAGCCGCGCCGTGGGCCGCGAACTGGGACTGCACGGTCCGGACTTGGACGTGCTCGAACACGCCGCCCTGCTGCACGACATCGGTCAGCTCTCGCTCGTGGACCCGGTGCCGGACGGGGCGACCGCCCCGCTGCCGCCCGACCGGCAGCGCCGGATCGCGCTGCTGGGCGGCGCCGTTGTCCGGCAGACCGGGGCCCCCGCGGAGGTCGCGTTGATCGTCGAGCGGCAGGCCGATCCGTACCGGGACCAGCCGGTCACGGCGCGTATCGTCCGCACCGTCAACGCCTACGACGATCTGTCGGGCACCTCCGCGGGGCCGGGCGGCCCGCTGCGCGCCCTGGAGCGGCTGCGGCTGGCCACCGCACGGGACCACGAACCACGGGTCGTCGAGGCGCTGGCCCGGGTCCTGTCGTGCGGCGGCCGCGCGGTGTGAGATGGCCGACTGCGGCGGGCGGCGCGGAGCGGGCGGCGCCCGCTCCGCGGCAGGTGGAGCGGCTGCCCCGCCGCGTCCTGCCCCGGCGGGCCGCAGACCGCCCCGGACGGGCTCCGGCGGGCCCCTGGGGCCGCCTCAGCGCCCCGCCCCCGCCGCCGGTCCCGCGCCGTGCGCCCGAGGTTCGGGAACCCATGGGTAATGAGCGGTCGCCGAGATGGGCATGGTTGGATGCGAAGGAAGCCCCTTCCAGGGGGATTCAGGGGGTCGGCGAAGGGCAAGGAGCCGCAGGGGAGCGGCAAACCGGGCTGAGCCCGGCGGCAATCTGTGGCAGGTTGTCGAGTAGGCCCCCCGGAAGGCCCCGGGCGCCGCCCGGGGAGACCTCCCCGGCGGCAATCAAGAGCAACCAGCAGGCGGGAATCGTGAGGATCTTCGGCAAGGTACGGCATCGGCCCTCCGCCTCGTGGCGGCAGGCGACCGACCGCGCTTTCACGCTGATCGGCGACGGCCGTTACGAGGATGCGGGGGCGCTGCTGACGCGTGCCGCGGACATGGAGCCGTGGCTTTCGGAGTCCTGGTTCAATCTCGCCCTGCTGCACAAGTTCCGGCACGACTGGGAACAGGCCCGGGCGGCCGGTCTGCGTGCGGTGGCGCTGTTGGACCGGGAGTCCGGAGCGCCCGACTGGTGGAACGTCGGCATCGCCGCCACGGCCCTGCAGGACTGGCCGCTGGCCCGCCGTGCCTGGCAGGCGTACGGCCTGAAGGTGCCCGGTGACGGCTCCCCGTCCGGCGAACCGCTCGGTATGGCGCTGGGCAGCGCCGCCGTCCGGCTCTCCCCGGAGGGCGAGGCCGAGGTCGTCTGGGGCCGCCGGCTGGACCCGGCCCGTATCGAGGTGCTGTCCATCCCGCTGCCGTCCTCCGGGCGGCGCTGGGGCGAGGTGGTGCTGCACGACGGCGTCCCGCACGGCGAGCGGACCACCGTCAGCGCCGACGGCGCCACCAGGGCCTATCCGGTCTTCGACGAGATCGAGCTGTGGGCGCCCTCCCCGGTCCCCACCTGGGTGGTGCTCCTGGAGGCCGCCTCGGAGGCCGACCGGGACGCCCTGGAGCGGCTGGCGGCCGATGCGGGCTTCGCCGCCGAGGACTGGTCGTCCTCGGTGCGGCTGCTGTGCCGTACGTGCTCGGAGAGCCGGATGCCCAGCGACGAGGACGGGGGCGAGCATCTGGACCCGCACGACCACAGCGAGCCCGGCCACCCCGGGCCGCTCGGGCACCGCACCGCGGGCTCGGGCTCCCTGTGGGTGCCGGAGCGCGAATGCGGCATCGCGGCGCCGTCCGCCCTGGTGCGCGGCCTGCTGGACGGCTGGGTCGCGGACAGCCCGGACACCCGGGAATGGCGGGATCTTGAAGAGGTCTGCTGAGAGCCCGGCGGCGTCCCCGTAGGCTGTAGGGCGACTAACCAGGGTTTTCAGGAAGGCGTACGGCGGAGATGGCCCAGCAGCCTGTGTTCGATCAAGAAGGTGACCAGCGCGTGGACGAGGCGTTCATCGACGACGTCACCGATGCCGGGGAGCGGGAGGAAGCCCACCGTGAGCGGGGCACCTCGCGGCCGATCACGGTCGTCGGTAACCCGGTGCTCCACAAGGAGTGCAAGGACGTCACGGCGTTCGACGAGGAGCTCGGCCGGCTCATCGACGACATGTTCGCCAGCCAGCGCACCGCCGAGGGGGTGGGCCTGGCCGCGAACCAGATCGGTGTGGACCTGAAGGTCTTCGTCTACGACTGCCTGGACGACGAGGGCGTCCGGCACGTCGGTGCGGTCTGCAACCCCGTTCTGGAGGAGCTGCCGGCCGAGCGCCGCATCCTGGACGACTCCAACGAGGGCTGTCTGTCCGTGCCCGGCGCCTACGCCGAGCTGGCCCGCCCCGACTACGCCGTGGTCCGCGGGCAGGACGCCAAGGGCGAGCCGATCGCGATCCGGGGCACCGGCTACTTCGCGCGCTGCCTGCAGCACGAGACCGACCACCTCTACGGCTACCTCTACATCGACCGGCTCAGCAAGCGGGAGCGCAAGGACGCGCTCCAGCAGATGGCCGAGCGGGAGCCCCGCTACCCCGTCGTCGCCAACGACTGACGACGCAGGCGCACGGGCGCCCGGCCCGCCGGCCGGGCGCCCGCTCCCGTTCACGGGGCTTGCCGGTAGGCGCTCCAGATCTTCGGCGGGATGGTCGTGCCCATCTCGCTGTCCGCGCCGCCGACGCCCTGCATCGGCAGCAGATCAGGGGCGCCCGGCTTGTTGCGGAACATGGTGACGGCGGTGGTCGGCTCGTTGCTGTCACCGGCGGTGGGCAGCCGGCCGGGGCGGACGCCGGCCCCGCTGCCGGGGTCCTTGCCGAAGTCCGGGACACCGGCCGGCGGGCCGCCGATGAACCACGCGGACTTCATCCGGTCGCCCGGCTCGGTGCGACCGGCCGCGACCGGAGGTGTCGCCGCACCGTCGTCGGGCGTCCCCAGTGCCTGCTGGCCCAGTTCCTCCAGGGCGCCGGACACCTGCTGTGCGACCCCGGCGTCCAGGACCTGGTGCGGCGTGGGGCGGTGCGGACCGGGCACCGGGCGTCCGTTGTGGGTGAGCGAGGTCACCGCATAGGGGTCGGTGTGCAGCCCGCCGTTGGCGAAGGTGGTGTAGGCGCTCGCCATCCGGACCGCGCTGGGGGCGGAGGTGCCCAGCGGGAAGGTCTGTTCCAGGCGCGCCATGCTCTCCTTGCGCAGCCCCGAGGCCACCGCCAGATCCCGGATCGGTTTCAGCCCCATCTCCTTTCCCGCCTGCACGAACGGCGGGTTCTTGCCCTTCAGCAGCGCCCAGCGCAACACCAGCGGCCGGGTCTTGTCGGTCGCCGCGCGGGAGGGGTCGGTGTCCGGGGGCGTGGTGGCCGGCGCCTGGACCGACGGCTGGTCGGTCTGCCGCTGGAGCGCCGCCGCCAGCACGAACGGCTTGAAGGCGGACCCGGCCGGGACCGCCGTGGTGTCCGCGTTGTTGCTGAAGTGCCGGGTGGCATCCGCGCCGCCGTAGAGCGCGACGATCGCGCCGTCCTTGGGGCGTACCGACGCGGCGCCGAATTCCACGAAGGCGTCCGCGGCGCGCTGTTTCGGGTCGAGGGTGGTGCGGCGCACATCGGTGACGGCCTTTTCCAGGCGGCGGGTGCGCTGTTTGTCGAAGGTGGTGTGGATGCGATATCCGCCGCGCGCCAGATCCTTGTCGGTCAGGCCGGTGTCGGCCTTGATGAACTTGTTGGCGATATCGACGAGATAGCCGGTCTGGCCGGCCTGGCTGGTGGGCTTGGACAGTGCGCGGGGCTCGGGGAAGGTGCGGTAGTTCGCCCGCTCCTGCGCGCTCATCTTCCCGGTGGCGACCTGCCGGTCGAGTATCCACTTCCAGCGGGCCACCGCCCGCGCGTGATTGGCCTTGCTCATTCCCGGGTCGTACTGCTCCGAGCCCTTCAGCAGGGCCGCCAGCAGGGCGCTCTGGCTGGGGTTCAGCTGCTTGACGTCGATGCCGTAATACGCGTGGGCGGCGGCCTGGATGCCGTAGGAACCGCGGCCGAACCAGCTGGTGTTGAGATAGCCGCGGAGAATGTCCTGCTTCGACTTCTGGTTGTTCACCTTCAGCGAGATGACGAATTCCTTCACCTTGCGGGTGATCGTCTGGTCCTGCGAGAGATAGGTGTTCTTCACGTACTGCTGGGTGATGGTGGAGCCGCCCTGGGTGTCCCCGCCCGACACCATCGCGATGAGGGCCCGGCCGATGCCCTGGAGCGAGATGCCGGGGTCGCTGTAAAAGGTGGCGTTCTCCGCCGATATCACGGAATTCTCGACGGAATCGGGCACCTTGTCGAGGGAGACATTCTGCCGGTTGACGGCGCCCACGCTCACCATCTGGCTGCCGTCCGCCCAGTAATAGACGGAGGCCTCCTGCCCGGCGAGCGTGTTCTCACCCGGTATGTCGACCTTCGCGTACACCACGGCGAACAGCCCCGCCAGGCCGCCCACGCCGAGCGCGACGGCGCTCAGCCACTGTCTCCATGACGGCAGCCACCGGCGCAGACCTTCCCGTCCCTGACGCGGATAGTCGATGAACCGACGACGCCCCTTCGTGCCCTTCATACCCGCATAGATGTGGCGGCCGTGGTCCTCGTTGCCGAGGTAACAGAACGCTCACAAAAGGCGGGTGGGCGGGGCGAAGGGGCGTCGCGCTGCGTCTTCCGGAAAACCGGCTTTCAGCCGCTGTCTAGAAGTCGTCGTCGAAGGAGACCGAGCCCTCGACCGCGACCTGGTAGGCCGAGGCCCGGCGCTCGAAGAAGTTGGTCAGCTCCTGGACGTTCTGCAACTCCATGAAGGAGAACGGGTTCTCCGAGCCGTAGACCGGCGCGAAGCCCAGCCGCTGGAGCCGCTGGTCGGCGACGCACTGGAGGTACTCGCGCATCGAGGCGGTGTTCATGCCCGGCAGGCCCTCACCGCACAGATCGCTGCCGAACTGCAGCTCCGCCTCGACGGCCTCCTTGAGCATCTCGGTGACCTGCTGCTCCAGCTTGTCGTCGAACAGGTCCGGCTCCTCCTGGCGGACGGTGTCCACCACCGAGAACGCGAACTCCATGTGCATGGACTCGTCGCGGAAGACCCAGTTGGTGCCGGTGGCCAGGCCGTGCAGCAGTCCGCGCGAGCGGAACCAGTACACGTACGCGAAGGCGCCGTAGAAGAACAGGCCCTCGATGCAGGCCGCGAAGCAGATCAGGTTCAGCAGGAAGCGGCGCCGGTCGGACCTGGACTCCAGCCGGTCGATGCGCTCGACCGAGTCCATCCACTTGAAGCAGAACTCGGCCTTCTCCCGGATGGAGGGGATGTTCTCCACCGCGGCGAAGGCGGCGGCGCGGTCGTCCGGGTCGGGGAGGTAGGTGTCCAGCAGCGTCAGATAGAACTGGACGTGCACCGCCTCCTCGAAGAGCTGACGGCTCAGGTACAGCCGCGCCTCGGGGGAGTTGATGTGCTTGTAGAGCGTCAGCACCAGGTTGTTGGAGACGATCGAGTCACCGGTCGCGAAGAACGCCACCAGCCGGCCGATCATGTGCTGCTCGCCCGGCGAGAGCTTGGCGAGGTCGGCGATGTCGGAGTGGAGGTCGACCTCCTCCACGGTCCAGGTGTTCTTGATCGCGTCGCGGTAGCGGTCGTAGAACTCCGGGTACCGCATGGGACGCAGCGTCAGCTCGAAGCCCGGGTCGAGGAGGTTCTTGGTGCCGGTGGTGGCGGTGTGTGCCGCGGCGGCGTTGGTTTCGGGTGCGGTGGTCACTGGCAGGCCTCGCAGGACTCGGGGTTTTCCAGGGAGCAGGCGACGGCCTCGGGGTCGGTGGCCTGCTGCGGTACGGGCGCGGCCGCGGCGGTGGCGCCGCGGGCGGACTGGGCGATCCGGGTCGCCGGCCGCGAACGCAGGTAGTACGTCGTCTTGATGCCGCGCTTCCAGGCGTAGGCGTACATCGAGCTGAGCTTGCCGATGGTCGGCGACGCCATGAAGAGGTTCAGCGACTGGCTCTGGTCGAGGTACGGCGTGCGGGCCGCGGCCATGTCGATCAGCGAGCGCTGCGGGATCTCCCAGGCGGTGCGGTAGAGCGCCCGGATCTCCTCGGGGATCCAGGTGACGTCCTGCACCGAGCCGTTGGCCTCGCGCAGCGCGTCCCGGGTCCGCGCGTCCCACAGCCCCAGCGCCTTGAGCTCCTCGATGAGATAGGCGTTGACCTGGAGGAACTCCCCGGACAGCGTCTCGCGCTTGAAGAGGTTGGAGACCTGCGGCTCGATGCACTCGTACACGCCCGCGATGGAGGCGATGGTCGCGGTCGGCGCGATCGCCAGCAGCAGGGAGTTGCGCATACCGGTCGACGCGATCCGGGTGCGCAGCGCCGCCCAGCGGTCGGCCCAGCGCGGCTCGGCGTTCGGGTAGTGGTCCGGGTGCAGCACCCCGCGGGCGGTGCGGGTCGCGGACCAGGCCGCGTGCGGGCCGTGCCGTTCGGCGAGGTCGGCGGACGCCTCGTAGGCGGCGAGCATGATCCGCTCGGAGATCCGGGTGGACAGCTCCCGTGCCTCGGGCGAGTCGAAGGGCAGCCGCAGCCGGAAGAAGACGTCCTGCAGGCCCATCAGGCCCAGACCCACCGGGCGCCAGCGGGAGTTGGAGGCCCCGGCCTGCTCGGTCGGGTAGAAGTTGATGTCCACCACGCGGTCGAGGAAGGTGACGGCGGTGCGGACCGTGGCGTCCAGCCGCTCCCAGTCCATCGCCTCCTCCCAGCCGGCGGTCTCGTCGCCCAGGTGCGCCGAGAGGTTGACCGACCCCAGGTTGCAGACGGCGGTCTCCCCGTCGTCCGTCACCTCCAGGATCTCCGTGCACAGGTTGGAGGAGTGCACGACGTGGCCGGGCTCGGCGGTCTGGTTGGCGGTGCGGTTGGCGGCGTCCTTGAACGTCATCCAGCCGTTGCCGGTCTGCGCCAGGGTGCGCATCATCCGGGAGTACAGCACCCGCGCCGGGATCTGCTTGACCGCCCGGCCGTCGGCCTCCAGCTTGCGGTAGGCGGCGTCGAACTCCTCGCCCCACAGGTCCACCAGCTCCGGGGCGTCCGCGGGCGAGAACAGCGACCAGTCGGCGTCCGCCTCGACCCGGCGCATGAACTCGTCCGGGATCCAGTGCGCGATGTTCAGGTTGTGGGTGCGGCGGGCCTCCTCACCGGTGTTGTCGCGCAGCTCCAGGAACTCCTCGATGTCCGCGTGCCAGGTCTCCAGGTAGACACAGGCGGCGCCCTTGCGACGGCCGCCCTGGTTCACGGCGGCGACCGAGGCGTCCAGGGTGCGCAGGAACGGCACGATGCCGTTGGAGTGCCCGTTGGTGCCGCGGATCAGCGAACCGCGGGCGCGGATACGGGAGTACGACAGCCCGATGCCGCCGGCGTGCTTGGACAGCCGCGCGACCTGGTGGTAGCGGTCGTAGATCGAGTCCAGCTCGTCCAGCGGGGAGTCCAGCAGATAGCAGGACGACATCTGCGGGTGGCGGGTGCCGGAGTTGAAGAGGGTGGGGGAGGAGGGCAGGTAGGACAGCGAGCTGGTGAGGCGGTAGAGCTCGGCGACCTCGTCCAGCGCGCGCTCGCTGCCCTCTTCGGAATCAGCGGTCTCCGCCAGGCCGCAGGCCACCCGCAGCAGGAAGTGCTGCGGGGTCTCGATGACCTGACGGGTGGTGGGGTGGCGCAGCAGGTAGCGCGAGTGCAGGGTGCGCAGCCCGAAGTAGCCGAAGCGGTCGTCGGCGCCGTCGGCCAGCGCCCGGTCGACCAGCGCGTCCAGCCGGGCCGCGTGGGTCGCCACGAACTGTGCGGTCTCGTCGGCGATCAGCCCCTCACGGTGGCCGGTCGCGACGGAGGCGGAGAACGAGACGGCGCCCTGGCCGGCGGCCTCCTCGGCCACGGCGAGGGTGAGCAGGCGCGCGGCGAGCTTGGAGTACTGCGGCTCGTCACCGATCAGACCGGCCGCGGCATCGGTGGCCAGCGACCGCAGTTCGGCCCCGCCTGCGCCCTCGTACCGGCCGCGCAGGGCGGCGGCGGCCACCTTGCCGGGGTCGGTCGCGGTCAGGTCCGCGGTCAGCTCGGTCAGGGTGCGCAGCAGGGCGACGCCCGGACCGTCCTCGCCCGGACCGCCGTCGGCGGCACCGGCGGCACCGGCAGACACGGCCACCGCAGGCGGCACGACCTCGGCGTCTGACGCGGGCTCCGTTGGCGCGATGGTCACGTGATGCTCTCCCTCACTCGGCGGGGGCCGTGAGGGTCGGCGCGACGGGCGCACGCGGGCATGCGGCACCCCGACACGGTCAGGGGTGCGCGGGCTCACCACGCGGCGTCCACCGGCCCAGCCCTCGGGGCCCGGACGTATCGACGTCCGCACCCATGGCGGTGCGGTCGTACCGTCGGCAGGTCCTCGGACTTCGGGCGTGCGCCGGGGCCGATTTCCGGCCGTGGAAGCGCGCCCCTACACCGTTGCGGGACAGTTCCGGATTCCCACCGGATTCCCCTGCGGCGACAGCGAGCACGAGCATACATCTTGTGCTGCCGCCCGCACGCACCCCCACATCTTGTGTCGTTGTGTCATACCACTCCGGCGGGGTGCGCACCGCCATCGGCCCGTCCGGGCCCGCGACGGGCCCTCAAAACCCCTGTGGGAAGGGCCTGGAGCCGCCTCTTCAGGCCGCTCGCGGGGTGCCGTCCGCCGGCCGTCGGCACGCTCTGCAGGACCGTGCGGAAGCCCGCCGTCCAGTGTGCCGGGCGGGTGCGGACGACGCGAGCGGGGTGACGCGGAAAGGGCCGCCGCGCCCCCGTCGGGGGACGCGGCGGCCCGTGGCCGTGCGCGGGGGAAAAGCTCAGTGGCCGGCCGGCGCGCCCGCCGTGGCGGGCGGCAGGTCGACGACGACGCCCTGGTCCCCGGCGTCCGCCGTGTAGTCCGCGGGGCTGGTCTCGTCGATGCCCTCGGGAGCCTTGGCGGCCTTCAGGGCGAAGGTCAGCACGACCGTCACGACGACGTTCAGGACGAAGGCGGTCAGACCGATGTAGCCGATCTCACCGATGCCGGGGATTTCGTTGCTGGAGCCGCCGAAGTGCGCCTGGGTCGGGCTGGCCACGCCGTAGGCCGCGAGCGTGCCGTAGAGCATGCCGACCGCCCAGCCGGTGAGCAGCGCCCAGCGGTGGAACCAGCGGGTGAACAGGCCGCCGACCAGCGACGGCATGGTCTGCAGGATCCAGATCCCGCCCAGCAGCTGGAAGTTGATCGCGACGGTCTTGTCCATGGTGAGGACGAAGACCAGCGCGCCGACCTTCACCAGCAGCGAGACCAGCTTGGCGACCTTGTGCTCCTGCGCGGGCGTGGCGTCCGGCTTGAGGAAGTCCTTGTAGACGTTGCGGGTGAACAGGTTGGCCGCGGCGATCGACATGATGGCCGCGGGCACCAGCGCGCCGATGCCGATCGCGGCGAACGCGACGCCGGTGAACCAGCTCGGGAACATGTCCTCGAAGAGCTGCGGGATGGCCAGCTGGGGGTTGCCCTGGATGTCCGTGCCGGCCTTGATCGCCATGAAGCCCAGCAGCGCCAGCAGCCCCAGCATCAGGGAGTACAGCGGCAGGATGGTGGTGTTGCGGCGGATCACGTTGCGGCTGCGCGAGGACAGCGTCGCGGTGATCGAGTGCGGGTACATGAAGAGCGCCAGCGCCGAGCCGAGCGCCAGGGTCGCGTACGCCCACTGGGCGTTGGGCCCGCTGACCAGCTCGCCGCGCGGTTTGCCGGGGACGGCGCCGGGCTGGGAGAGCGCCTTGCCGGCCGAGTGGAAGATCGCGTCGAAGCCGCCCAGCTTGATCGGGATGTAGATGATCGCCACGGTGATGACGAGATAGATCAGCCCGTCCTTGACGAACGCGATCAGCGCCGGCGCCCGCAGCCCCGAGGAGTAGGTGTACGCGGCCAGGACGGCGAACGCGATCAGCAGCGGCAGGTCCTTGACGAACCAGTTGGTGTGCTCGCCGCCGCCGATGCCCAGCACGTCCAGGACGGCCTGGATGCCGACCAGCTGGAGCGCGATGTAGGGCATCGTGGCGAGGATGCCGGTGAGCGCCACGGCCAGCGACAGGCCCTTGGAGCCGAAGCGGCCGCGCACGAAGTCGGAGGTGGTGACGTAGCCGTGCTTGTGCGAGACCGACCACAGGCGCGGCAGGAAGGTGAAGATGAGGGGGTAGACCAGGATCGTGTACGGCACGGCGAAGAAGCCGGCCGCCCCCGCCGCGTAGATCGCCGCCGGTACGGCCACGAAGGTGTACGCGGTGTAGAGGTCACCGCCCAGCAGGAACCAGGTCACCCAGGTGCCGAAACTGCGGCCGCCCAGACCCCATTCGTCGAGGCTGGCGGACTCGTCGGCTTTGCGCCAACGGGCGGCCAGGAAGCCCATGACGGTCACGGCGAGGAAGAAGAAGACGAAGACGGCGAGGGCCACGCCGTTGACGCCCTTGGTAGCGGAGCCGGCCAGCACGGCGGCGGCGTCCGGCGCGGTCGTGGTCAGGCTCATTCCGACCCACCGCCCTTGCGCGCCCGCTGCTCACGCTGCACGAGCTTGTACGCGCCCATGGTGAGCACCGTCGAGATCAGCACCCAGGCCATCTGGTACCAGTAGAAGAACGGGATCCCGATGAGCGTCGGCTCGATCCTGGCGTACGAGCTGACCCACAGCATGGCGACGAACGGAGCGATCAGGCAGAGTCCGGCGATCACCCGCGTGGGCGTGACGACCTGTCTGCGATCCGGTGGTGCAGCTGACTGGGTCATGACCGTTGCTCCGTCCCCTGGCGGTACTCCTGTGCGATCGGCTGGAAATCTATGGCAGGGGCGTGGCGCGCGTCACTAGCTGTCCGCATATCGGTATCAAGAATCCACCTTCCGCCGGGCCGACGACCGGCCGGCGGCGGGCGCGGCGGCCGGGCGCGCCGGATCCGGTCGGCGGGCGGGCCGGGCGGGTCCGGGCGGAAGGCGCCCGGCCCGCGGGGCGGCGGGTCAGTCCGTGGGGCGGCGCAGCCTGGCGACGAACTTGTAGCGGTCGCCGCGGTAGACCGAGCGCACCCACTCCACCGGCTGCCCCTGGGCGTCGAGCGAGTGCCGGGAGAGCATCAGCATCGGCAGCCCGACGTCCGTGCCCAGCAGCCCGGCCTCGCGCGGGGTGGCCAGAGAGGTCTCGATGGTCTCCTCGGCCTCGGCCAGCCGGACGTCGTAGACCTCGGCGAGCGCGGTGTAGAGGGACGTGTACTTGACGAGGTTCCGGCGCAGCGCGGGGAAGCGCTTCGCCGACAGATGCGTGATCTCGATGGCCATCGGCTCACCGCTGGCCAGCCGCAGCCGTTCGATGCGCAGCACCCGGCCGCCGGTGGCGATGTCCAGCAGCCCGGCCAGCCGGTCGTCGGCGGTGACATAGCCGATGTCCAGCAGCTGGGAGGCCGGCTCCAGGCCCTGGGCCCGCATGTCCTCCGTGTAGGAGGTCAGTTGCAGCGCCTGGGAGACCTTCGGCTTGGCGACGAAGGTGCCCTTGCCCTGGATGCGCTCCAGCCGGCCCTCGACGACCAGCTCCTGCAGGGCCTGACGCACCGTGGTGCGTGAGGTGTCGAACTCCGCGGCGAGGGTGCGCTCGGGCGGGACCGGGGTGCCGGGCGGCAGGGTCTCGGTGATGTCCAGCAAGTGCCTCTTGAGCCGGTAGTACTTGGGCACCCGTGCGGTCCGTGCGCCGCTGTCGGCAGTGCCGCCCCCGTCCGTCTCCATGACCCGCCTCTCCGACTCCTGTCGTGCTGCCGTCACCGGCTCCTCCGTACGTAGCGGCTCACATCGTGGCACGGGAGGGTTCCCCGTGCGCTGTTGCCGGTCCCGGCCCGCCGGAAGTCGGTCGGGTACCGGACCTGGCAGCGACTCTTATACACCTCTTGACACCCCAAAAGGTCTAGGCCAAGCTGCGGGCACTGGTCTAAACCATTAAAGACCACACCCGGCCTTGGGGGGAGAACGCAATGAAGCGTGGGCTCAGCGCGGTGACGGTGGTGGTGGGGATGCTGGTGGGGGTCGCCGCCTGTGGAGCCGGCGACGGCGGCACGACGGGCGCGGCGGGTTTCCGGGGGAAGAAGCTGACCGTCTGGGTGATGAGCGGGTCGAATCCGGAGCGGTGGACGCGGCAGGTCTCCGCGCAGTTCCACCAGCGGACCGGCGCCACCGTCGAGTTCAAGGTCCAGCAGTGGAACGGTATTCAGCAGCGGTTGAGCACCGCGCTGTCCGAGGACACCCCGCCCGATGTCGTCGAAATAGGCAACACCCAGACCGCCGCCTATGCCGCGGCCGGCGCCCTGGCCGATCTCGGCGACCTCAAGAAGGAGATCGGCGCCGGCTGGAGTGACGCCTTCAACAAGGCCTCCCTCGTGGACGGAAAGCAGTACGCACTGCCGTGGTACGCCGGAAACCGCGTGGTGATGTACAACAAGAGGATCTGGGCCCGGGCCGGCCTCAAGGGCACCCCGCGGACCCGCGGTGAACTGTTCCGGGCCTTTGCCGCCATCAGGAAGAAGACCGGCGCCGAACCGCTCTATCTCCCCGGCCAGAACTGGTACTTCTTCGACGGCCTGACCCTGGGCACCGGCGCCGACCTGGTGAAGAGGCGGGGCGGCCGATGGGTCTCCAACCTCGGCGACCCCAAGGTCGCCCGGGCCATGGACATCTACCGGCAGTACCAGTCCTTCAGCACCGCACCCAAGAACAAGGACGAGGCCACCCCGCAGCAGGCCGAGGTCTTCGCCAAGGGGAAAACGGGCGCCGTCATCGCCATGGGCTACGAGGCCGCCACCGCCGTCAAGGCCCACCCGGAGATCAAGAAGGACATCGGTTTCTTCACCCTCCCCGGGGAGCGCGCGGACAAGCCCGAAGGGGTCTTCCTCGGCGGCTCCAATTTCGCCGTCGCCGGTACGGGCCGGAATCAGGAACTCGCCAGGGAATTCCTGAGGATCGCCCTGTCGAAGCAGAACGACGCCCAACTGGTCAAGGAAGCCGGCTGGACCCCGAAATCCCCCGATCTGGCCGGCGCCGCGAAGGGGAATCCGGCCGCGGAGGCCGCCGCGCCCGCGGCGGCGAAGTCCGGCGGCACCACTCCGCTGATTCCCCAGTGGGCCGCCGTGGAGAACGTACCGAACCCGATCAAGAGCTATATGACGGCCGTTCTCAGCGGTAAGTCCCCGGCCGATGCCGCCAAGGAGGTCGAGCCCGAGATCAACGCGCGGCTCGCCCGGCAGTAGGGCGCATCCGGGACAGCGGCGAGAAGGACGACGACGAGCAGGGGGAGCGGGGCTCATGGACGTGCGGCTCGACGACGCGGCGGACGAGGCCGCCCCGGCCACCGGCAAGGGGGGCGGTCCGCCCGCCCGGCACGGCCCCGGCGGCCGGCGGGCCGCACCAGCCGCCGGCAGGAGGGGCGGACGGCCCACCCGCCGCACCCCCTACCTCCTGCTCCTCCCCGCCCTGCTCGCCACCGCGGTTCTGCTGGGCTGGCCGATGGTCCGCACGCTTGTGCTCTCCTTCCAGAACCTCGGCATGAAGGAGCTGATCCAGCACCTCACGGACTGGTGCGGGAGCGCCAACTACCAGGAGATCCTGGGCAGTGCGCAGTTCTGGCGGGTCACCCTGCGCACCCTGGTGTTCACCGCCGTCAACGTCACCCTGATCATGGTCCTCGGCGTGCTGACCGGGCTGCTGCTGGCCCGGCTCGGCAAGGCGATGCGGCTCACCCTGTCCGTCGCGCTGGTGCTGGCCTGGGCGATGCCGGTGATCGCCGCCACCACCGTCTTCCAGTGGCTCTTCGACGCGCGTTCCGGCGTCGTCAACTGGCTGCTGGCCCGGCTCGGATGGCATGCCATGGCTCACTACGACTGGGTCGGCACCCAGCGGTCGACCTTCTTCGTCATCACCGTACTGATCGTCTGGCAGTCGCTGCCCTTCGTGGCCCTCCACCTCTACGCCGCCACCACGACCATCCCCGGGGAGCTCTACGAAGCGGCCCGGATGGACGGCGCCGGCGGCTGGCGGGTCTTCACCTGCGTCACCTTCCCGTTCCTGAGGCCCTTCCTCCTGGCCACGACGTTCCTGGAGGTCATCTGGGTCTTCAAGGCGTTTCCGCAGATCTTCGCGATCAACCAGGGCGGGCCCGACCGGCTCACCGAGACGCTGCCGCTCTACGCCTTCACCGAGGGCGTCGGCAATCTCCACTTCGGGAGGGGCGCCGCCATCTCGCTGCTGACGATCGTGGTGCTGCTGGCGCTGACCGCGTACTCCCTGCGTCTGACCCTCCGGCAGGAACGGCAAGAGGAGAACGAGCTGTGAAGCGCTCGCCGGCCGCACGCATCTGGCCCAACGCCACGGCGGCCCTGCTCGCCCTGGGCTTCGTCTTCCCGGTCTACTGGATGTTCGCCACGGCCTTCAAACCCACCCGGGACATCGTCACCGACGACCCCGTGTGGTTGCCCCTCCACGGCACCGCCGAGCACTTCGTGACCGCCGTGCACGCCCCGGACTTCTGGGCCCTGGCGGGGAACTCGGTCCTGGTGACCGTGGTGGCCGTGGCGCTGTCGCTGGTGATCGCGCTCTGCGGCGCCTTCGCCCTCACCCGGATGCGCTTCCGCGGCCGCCGGGGCATCCTGCTGACCTTCATGATTGCCCAGATGGCACCCTGGGAGGTCATGGTGATCTCGGTCTATCTGATCGTCCGGGACGCCGGCCTGCTCAACAGCCTGCTGCCGCTCACCCTCTTCTACATGCTGATGGTGCTGCCGTTCACCCTGCTGACGCTCCGCGCCCATGTCGCCGCGGTGCCCCGGGAGCTGGAGGAGTCCGCGATGGTCGACGGCTGTTCGCGGCGGCAGGCCTTCGGCAAGGTGGTGTTCCCGCTGCTGGCCCCCGGACTGATGGCCACCTCGCTCTTCGGCTTCATCACCGCCTGGAACGAATTCCCGCTCGTGCTGGTCCTCAACAAGGAACCGGCCATGGGCACCCTGCCGTTGTGGCTCTCGCAGTTCCAGAGCCGGTTCGGGGACGACTGGGGTGCCACCATGGCCGCCTCCTCGCTCTTCGCCCTCCCGATCCTGGTCCTTTTCCTGTTCCTGCAACGCAAGGCGGTCGGCGGTCTCACCTCCGGCGCAGTGAAGGGATGACACAGCCCATGACCCCTCTCGTCCGCGCGGTACGGCCCGCCGACACCCTCACCCGCGACGCCCTCGCCGTCCTCCAGCCGGGCTTCACCGGCACCACCGCCCCCGACTGGCTGCTGCGCCGGCTCGGCGAGGGCCTGACCTCGGTCGGCCTCTTCGGCCGCAATGTCACGGACCCCGCGCAACTCGCCGCACTCACCGCCCGGTTGCGCACCGAACGCGAGGACCTGCTGATCGCCCTCGACGAGGAGGGCGGCGACGTCACCCGCCTCGAAGTGCGCGGCGGCTCCTCCTTCCCCGGCAACCACGCGCTCGGAGCCGTCGACGACACCGCCTTGACCCGCGACGTCGCCCGGGAACTCGGCCGGCGGCTGGCCGACTGCGGTATCACCCTCAACTGGGCGCCCTGCGCCGACGTCAACTCCGACCCCGCCAACCCGGTCATCGGCGTCCGCTCCTTCGGCGACGATCCGCACCTGGTCGCCCGGCACACCGCCGCCTACGTCGAGGGGCTGCAGTCCGCCGGCGTCGCCGCCTGCACCAAGCACTTCCCCGGCCACGGGGACACCGCCGTCGACTCCCACCACGACCTGCCGCGGATCACCGCCGGCCTGGCCACCCTCCAGGAACGCGAACTGGTCCCGTTCCGCGCCGCCGTCGCCGCCGGCACCCGCGCCGTGATGAGCGCACACCTCCTGCTGCCCGCCCTGGACGCCGAGCGCCCCGCCACGCTCAGCCCCGCCGCGCTGGGCGGTCTGCTGCGCGGCCCCGTCGACGAAGGCGGCCTCGGCTTCGACGGTCTGATCGTCACCGACGGGATGGAGATGCGGGCCGTCTCCGCCGCCTACGGCCTCGAACGGGGCAGCGTGCTGGCCGTCGCGGCCGGTGCGGACGCCCTCTGCGTGGGCGGCGGACTGGCGGACGAGGAGACCGTGCTGCGGCTGCGCGACGCGCTGGTGCGGGCGGTGCGCGCCGGCGAACTGCCCGAAGCGCGGCTCGCCGACGCCGCCGCACGGGTACGTGCCCTGGCGCGCTGGACCCGGCGTACCGGCCCGGGGGAGGGGGCCGCGCCCGCCCCCGGGATCGGCCTCACCGCGGCCCGGCGCGCCCTGCGTTCCGCCGCCGCCGGCCCGTTCGCCCCGCTGACCGCGCCCGCGTGTGTCGCGGCCTTCACGCCGCTGGCCAACATCGCCGTGGGGGACGAGACCCCCTGGGGCGTGGCCGCCGAACTGGCCCGGCTGCTCCCCGGCACCACCACGACCACCTGCACCGAGGAGTCCGCCACCGCGGCCGGCACCCCCGCGCTGGTCGAGGGGCTGCTCACGGCGGCCGCCGGGCGCCGGCTGGTCGCGGTGGTCCGCGACGTCCACCGTCACCCCTGGATGGCCGCGGCACTCGACGCCCTCCTTGCCGCCCGCCCCGACACCGCGGTCGTCGAGATGGGTGTCCCGCAGTCCCCGCCCCGAGGCGCCCTGTACCTCGCCACCCACGGCGCCGCCCGCGTCTGCGGCCTGGCCGCCTCCGAGGTCCTCACGGGGCGGCGCGCCCTCCCGGACGGGGGCTGAGCACCCCGCCCGGGATCTCCGGGACCGTCAGAGGCCCTGCCAGTGCGGCTTCGCGGCGTAGGTCGCACGGAAGTAGTCGGCGAGCGTCAGCTTCGCGGCGGCGGCCTCGTCCACGACGACGGTCGCATGCGGGTGGAGCTGCAGGGCCGAGGCCGGGACCAGCGCGGCGACCGGCCCCTCGACGGCCCGGGCCACGGCGTCGGCCTTGCCCGCGCCGGTGGCGAGCAGCACCAGATGGCGGGCCTCCAGGATGGTGCCGATGCCCTGGGTGATGACGTGGTGCGGCACCTCCTCGGGGCGGTCGAAGAACCGGGCGTTGTCCTTGCGGGTCTGCTGGGTCAGCGTCTTGATCCGGGTCCGTGAAGCGAGCGACGAGCAGGGCTCGTTGAAGCCGATGTGCCCGTCGGTGCCGATGCCCAGCAGCTGGAGGTCCACCCCGCCGGCCTCGCGCAGCGCACCGTCGTACGCCGCGCAGGCGGCCTGGACGTCCTCGGCCGTGCCATCGGGCCCCATGAAGGAGTCCGCGTCGAGACCGAGCGGCTCGACCACCTCACGCAGCACCACCGAGCGGTAGGACTCGGGGTGCCCGGCCGGCAGGCCCACATACTCGTCGAGCTGACAGATGCGCGCCCGTGAGGCGTCCACCGACCCGGCCCTGACCCGTGCCGCCAGCGCCTCGTAGACGGGCAGCGGGGTGGAGCCGGTGGCCACACCGAGCAGCGCTGCGGGCCTACGGCGCAGCAGGGCCGCGAGGGCCTCCGCGATCAGCTCGCCGCCCGCCATGGCATCCGGAACGATGACAACTTCCACGCTTGGCCTGCCGTTCTGGAGAATCTCATGTGGTATAGACCAATCTAGCAGAGCGGGGGCGACGGGACCCGGCGGCGCTGCCGGGCGGAGGCGGTGTCTTCCGGTGGCGGGGCAGGCCGGGCGGGGCGCTGTCCGGGCCGAACGGCGGGGCGCCCTCCGGGGCGAGCGACGACACGCCGGCGAACTCGCCGTCGCGAGCGGCGGGATGGGGCGTCGAGCGTGCTGATCGCGGCGCGGGCGGACGCCCGGCGCAGGCTGGATGCGGCATCCCGGCCGGTGGCGGGCGGTCCGGACGGCCCGGAGGAGGCACGACGCTCCCCTCCGCGGCACGGGCCCGCCCGGATCCGTTGACGGCCCCGGAAACACCCGCGGGCCGCGGCGCCGGGACAGGACCCTCAACCTGTCCGGCACCGCAGCCCGGAGCTGACATCGGCCGGTCCCGCCTTGCGGGCGGAAGGCGCCCCTGTGTGCGGTAGGGGCGCGGTCCCGTCCTGGGACCGGTCGATCGGAGGCCTCGGCGCAGTCAGGGCAGAGAGCGCCGGCGGCCTCGTTCCGTTCTCCTGTGCGGGGAGAACGGAGGTCTTTGCCGCATTCTGGACTAGACCATTCTCACTTGTCCATGCCCATGCAGACACATCGCATACAGGGTACGCCGGTAGGCTCCAAGACGTGCCCTCCATGAACGATCTCGTACGCCAGCACACCGCTCTGAGCGACACCGACCTCGAGTGGCTCCATCTGCTGGTCTCGGAGTGGCAGCTGCTCTCCGACCTCTCCTTCGCCGATCTGGTGCTGTGGGTGCCCACCCTCGACGGCACCCGCTATGTCTCGGTCGCCCAGATGCGGCCCAATACGGGCCCCACCTCGTACCAGGACGACATGGTCGGCCATCTCGTACCCCGCGGGCGGCGCCCCATGCTGGACTCCGCCCTGGACGAGGGCCGCATCGTGCGCGAGGGCGACCCGGAGTGGCGCGAGGAGGTGCCGGTACGCGTCGAGTCCATCCCCGTGCGCCGCGAGGGCCGGGTGCTCGGGGTGATCGCCCGCAACACCAACCTGCTGACCGTACGCACCCCCAGCCGCCTGGAGCTCACCTATCTCCAGAGCGCCTCCGACCTGGCCCAGATGATCGCCGCCGGCGCCTTCCCCTTCCCCGGCCAGCAGGTCGACATGGACGCCTCACCGCGCGCCGGCGACGGACTGATCCGGCTAGACGCGGAGGGCGTCGTCCAGTACGCCAGCCCCAACGCCCTCTCCGCCTACCACCGCCTCGGTCTCGCCGCCGACCTGGTGGGCCACCACCTGGGCCGGGCCACCGCCGAACTCGCCCCCGCCCGCGGCCCGGTGGACGAGGCACTGGTCAAACTCGCCAGCGGCTGGGCCCCCCGGGAATTCGAGGTGGAGGGAAATGAGGGCGTCATCCAATTGCGCGCCATTCCGCTCAAACCCAAGGGAACTCACATCGGTTCGCTGGTTTTGTTGCGCGATGTGACCGAACTGCGACGCCGCGAACGGGAACTGATCACCAAGGACGCCACCATCCGGGAAATCCACCACCGGGTGAAGAACAATTTGCAGACAGTAGCCGCGCTGCTGCGGCTGCAGTCCCGCCGGATGGATTCCGCACAGGGCCGTGAGGCACTCAACGAGGCCGTCCGCAGGGTCGGTTCGATCGCGATCGTGCACGAGACGCTGTCCCAGACCCTCGACGAACGGGTCGAGTTCGACGAGATCGCGGACCGGGTGCTGGCCATGGTGGCGGAGATCTCCCCAGGCAAGGTGACCACCCGCCGCACCGGACGCTTCGGCATCCTGGACGCCGAGGTGGCCACCCCGCTGTCGATGGTGCTCACCGAGGTCCTGCAGAACGCCCTGGAGCACGCCTTCGGCCCGGCGGAGCACGGCACGGTCGAGGTCGGCGCGGTGCGCGGCGGCAGCCGTACCGAACCGCGGCTGCTGGTCACCATCCAGGACAACGGCCGCGGCCTGCCCGAGAACTTCGATCCGCAGCGGGCCGGAAATCTCGGACTGCAGATCGTACGGACCCTGGTGGAGGGGGAGTTGGGCGGCACGTTCGACATGGTGCGGGCGCCCGAGCGGGGTACGCAGGTCGTCCTCGACGTACCCGTGCGGGCCGAGAAGCAGCACTGACGGCCGGCACCGTCCGCCCTGTCCACCCCGCCGCGCCGGCCCGCACCCGCCCCGGAACAGCAGCAAGCCCCGGACCCATCCGGTCCGGGGCTCAAAGCTCTTGAAATGCGATGACGACCGAGCTGATCAGCTCCGGAGGTGCATCGGGGGTACTGCGCGCTGCGGCTCGGGGGCCACGGGGCTACTGGCTCAGGCGCTGGCGTTGCGCGCCCGGTTGCGAGCTGCACGGCGCTTCATCGCGCGGCGCTCGTCCTCGCTCAGACCACCCCAGACGCCGGAGTCCTGGCCGGACTCGAGCGCCCACTGCAGGCACTGCTCCATGACGGGGCAGCGGCGGCAGACGGCCTTGGCTTCCTCGATCTGCAGGAGCGCAGGACCGGTGTTGCCGATGGGGAAGAAGAGCTCGGGGTCTTCCTCGCGGCAAACGGCGCGGTGACGCCAGTCCATGGCTGCTCCATCTCCTCGTGTGACGGGATCGTTGCTTGTGAATGTGAACGCTTTCACGAATCCCCCCGCAAGGGAAGGGCCGAACCCCAGTGGAGAACTGGTGCGGTCCTGTGGAATGAGGGAGAGGATTCGGGCTCTCAAGGGGGCCGGTGAAGCGGCCGTCCCGATCGCCAGGAAGAGACTCGCAAACCTCGGCTGCGGATACAACCCCTTCCGGAAACTTTTTTTTGAATCCTTGGTGTCGCCTAGCTCACAGCCGTCATTCCAGGGGGTGGAAACCAGTCTAAACGTTCGAGTGAAAGGACTTTGGGCTCTACTGCTCACACAATCACACGCAGTGCACGGCGAACGCCTGTGAACGTCACACTCGTGCGCAGTCCCAGGTGGTCACCGTCCATCTGGAAGGGCAGTGGAACCTGCGAATGCAAGGTGAAGTTCGTGAGGTCGTGATGTGAGAGTGCGTGCCTGCCGTGGGGCCCGCGCTCGGGTGTTGACGTCAGTAGCTGGGTGGCGTAACGGGCCACGGCGGCCGGGGAGAGCTTGCTCAGTGCGAACACATCCAGGGCCGTGTCGAACGAGGCGTCCGGGGACGGGTAGATCGGCCGATTGCCCAGGTAGGACCACGGAGCGGTGTTGCAGATTATGGCCAGCGCGAGGTTCTCGACGAGCTCCGCGGCGTCCTCGGTACCGCCCGGGCGTTCGAGGGTGATGACGCCCCGCCGGCGGTTCGCCTCGCCCAGGAACTGCCGTACGACCTGTCGCACGTACAGGGCGTGGGTCGAACGCTTGCCGCGTTCGCGCTGCTGCTCGACCCGGCCGACGACACCGGCGTCGAAACCGAAGCCCGCACAGAAGGTGAACCAGCGTTCCGGTACGCCCTCGTCCTCGGTGCCGGGTGTGCCGGCGGCGAGGCCCAGACCGATCGTGCGCTCACTGCCGTCGCGCAGGGCGTCCAGCAGTGCGCCGGTCGCCTCCACCACGTCATTGGGCAACCCCAGCGCGCGGGCGAAGACATTGGTGGAGCCGCCGGGGACGACGGCCAGCCGGGGGTGGGAGTCCGGATCGGGGCCGCTCGCCAGCAGACCGTTGACGACCTCGTTGACCGTGCCGTCGCCGCCGAGCGCCACGACCAGATCGATCTGCCCGCCCTCGGTGGCCTGCCGGGCGAGATCACGTGCGTGTCCGCGGTACTGCGTCTGGGCGACCTCCAGTTTGAGGTCGCTGGCGAGCGCGTGGGTGAGCACGTCACGGGTGCGGGCACTGGTGGTGGTTGCAGCGGGATTGACCACGAGGAGTGCGCGCATATGGAGCAGCGTACCTACCTGCTGGTACCGGTCTCACGCCCTGTCCGCCTCCGGGGCACCCCCAAAGGCGGTGGCCGCCGGCGCTACCCTGCTGGGGTGAGCAGTCAGCAGAAGCAGTCCGCGTCCCGAGCCGCCGACGCCCCCGCCGCCCACGAGCCGGCCGGACCGCGGCCCGCCCGGCTGAGCGCCGCCGCGGCGCTCACCGCGGCCGAGGGGCTCGCGCTGGCCGCGCTCGGCGCATACATGCTGATCATGGGGCTCGCCGGTTCGCCGGACAGCGCGCAGCAGGCGGAGATGGGCGGGCTGACCGTCCTCGCGCTCGCGGTGCTGCCGCTGGTGGCCGCGCGGGGGCTGTGGCTGCGCCGGCGCTGGAGCCGGGGCCCCTCGCTGATCACCCAGATCGTGGCGCTGCCGGTGGCCTGGACGCTGGTGAACGGCGGCGGGGCGCTGATCGCGGCCGGCATCGGACTGGCCGTGGCCGCGCTGGTCGTTCTCGTCCTGCTGGTCAATCCGACGGCCACCGAGGCCCTGGGCATCGGGCCGCGGGAGGCTCCCTGACGGACGCCGGGCCCACAACGGATGAATGAAGGGGCGGGATCCTCACCGGGATCCCGCCCCTTCACCGTTTTCACCGTCGGCCGGTGCCCGGCGCGCCGGGTCCGTTACTCCCCTACTCCTCGACGAGCAGCTTGTCGCGCAGCTGGGCGAGGGTGCGGGCCAGGAGCCGGGAGACGTGCATCTGGGAGATGCCGACCTCCTGGGCGATCTGCGACTGGGTCATGTTGCCGAAGAACCGCAGCAGCAGGATCTTCTTCTCCCGCGGCGGGAGGTCCTCCAGCAGCGGCTTGAGGGATTCGCGGTACTCGACCCCCTCCAGCGCCTCGTCCTCGGCGCCGAGGGTGTCGGCGACCGCGGGGGACTCGTCGTCCGTGTCCGGCACGTCCAGGGAGAGCGTGCTGTACGCGTTGGCGGACTCCAGGCCCTCCAGGACCTCCTCCTCGGAGATCGCCAGATGTTCGGCCAGCTCATGGACGGTGGGGGCCCGGCCGTGCCGCTGGGACAGCTCGGCGGTCGCGGTGGTCAGCGACAGCCGCAGCTCCTGGAGGCGGCGCGGGACGCGGACCGCCCAGCCCTTGTCACGGAAGTGCCGTTTGATCTCGCCGACGACGGTGGGGGTGGCGTAGGTGGAGAACTCCACGCCGCGGTCCGGGTCGAAGCGGTCCACCGACTTGATCAGACCGATGGTGGCGACCTGGGTCAGATCGTCCAGCGGCTCACCGCGGTTGCGGAACCGCCGGGCCAGATGCTCGACGAGCGGGAGATGCATCCGCACGAGAGCATTGCGCAGCTCCGCGCGCTCCGGGGAGCCGTCGGGCAGTCCGCGCAGTTCGTAGAACATCGCCCGGGCGCCGCTGCGGTCGTGCGGTGCCTGGGAACGCTGGTGATCCTGCAGCTGGTGTTCGGGGGCCGGAGCGTTGTGCTGATGCTCCTGCTGCCCCGGCTGCTCGCTCTGCTCCATGTGGTCCGCCCGCTCTGCCTGCTCCGCCGCATTCAACCGGCCGCCGTGGTGGGCCACACCCACCGGATGCGGCCGGGCCTGCTGCCCGGGGATGGTGGCACCGGCCGCCATCCGCCCGCCGCGTTCGAGATCTTTCACGGGGCCCCCTGTTCGGTCATGACGGTCCGGGACCGGCGCCGCGCTCCTTGTACAGACTGATGGTGACCGTCTGGTCCTCGGCGACGGTGGAATCGACCTTGCCGGCCAGCGCGGAGAGCACCGTCCAGGCGAAGGTGTCGCGCTCGGGGGCGCGGCCGTCGGTCGTCGGGGCCGACACCGTGACCTGCAGCGCGTCGTCAATCAGACGGAAGACGCAGCTCAGCACACTGCCGGGGACGGCCTGTTGCAGAAGGATCGCGCAGGCCTCGTCGACCGCGATGCGCAGATCCTCGATTTCGTCGAGGGTGAAGTCCAAGCGGGCTGCGAGGCCGGCCGTGGCCGTACGCAGCACGGACAGGTAGGCACCCGCAGCGGGCAGACGGACTTCCACGAAGTCCTGAGTCCCGGGCTCGCCTGCGATCTGGGACACCCTCACCTCCAAGGTGGCACAAGCTGGTTGAGCTGGAAATGCGCGATATTCGCGTTGTTCGGGATAGGTGCCGGCCCTTTTCTCCCCTCGGGTGAAAGGAGAACGATCAGGCGCGACGCATGGTTCGGCTGTGACGCTATCGCGATCTGCGGGCCGGTGTCGCCCGGAAGAAGGACGACTGCCGTCCAGGGGCGATCCGGCCCCGGTTCTTCCGGCGCCACCGCTGTCACTGATTGTAAATCGACGGGTACGGAAAGTGGCTAGGGGTGTGCACTGTCAAATCGATGCCGATTACGCTCCGTTGACGCGTGACGTGGCCGCGAGGTCGTGCAGTGCCTCTCCAGTGAGCCGGAAGACCGTCCATTCGTCCATGGGGCGGGCGCCGATCGACCGGTAAAAGCCGATGGACGGTTCATTCCAATCCAGGACCGACCACTCGAAACGCTCGTACCCGCGGGCCACGCAGATCTCCGCGAGGGCCGCGAGCAGCGCCTTGCCGTGGCCGTCGCCGCGGGCCTCGGGGCGGACGTACAGGTCCTCCAGGTAGACACCGTGTGTGCCCGTCCACGTCGAGAAGTTCCGGAACCACAGGGCGAAGCCGACCGGGGCGCCGCCGGCCTCCGCGATCAGCGCGAAGGCGGCCGGCTGCGGTCCGAAGAGGGCCTCCTCGAGCTGCGGCCCGGTGGCCCGGGCGGCCTGGGGCTCGCGCTCGTACGCGGCCAGCTCGCCGATCATGGCCAGGATGACGGGGACGTCGTCGGGGGTCGCTTGGCGGATCATGTCTGAAGGCTAAACGGACGCCGTCCGGCTCTTCACACCAGTTGCTGGTCGACGAAGCACCAGCGCCAGGAGTCGCCCGGTTCGAAGGTCCGCATCACGGGATGGCCGGTCTCCTCGAAGTGCCCGGTGGCATGCCGGAACGGCGACGAATCGCAACAGCCGACATGGCCGCAGACCAGGCACAGCCGCAGCTGTACGGGGTGGCTGCCGACGGCCAGGCACTCCAGGCAGGTGGCGCTCAGCGGCGCCGGTTCGGCGCGCGGCAGTCCGGGAACATGCGTGCACTCGCTCATGATGGCCAGGTTAGATCGCCGGGACGGCCGGCACAGGACACGGGGACGGGACGGGACCGATGGCTGTCATGCCGCTGTTGTTGCTGGTTGCGGGGAGCACGGCGGTCGCCGGACTGGCGCGCCGCACACCCGTCCCCGCGCCGCTGCTGCTGGTCGCCGCGGGGCTCGCGGCCTCCACCGTCCCGGGCCTGCCGGACTACACCCTCGATCCGCACATCGTGCTGCCGCTGGTGCTGCCCCCCTTGCTGCACACCGCGGCGCTGGACAGCTCGTATCTGGATCTGCGGGCCAATGTGCGGCCGGTGGCGCTGCTGTCGGTCGGCTATGTCCTGTTCGCCACGCTGGTGGTGGGCTACGCGGCCTATCTCGTCATCCCGGACCTGCCGCTGACCGCCGCGCTCGTCCTGGGCGCCGTGGTCGCCCCGCCGGACGCGGTCGCAGCCACCGCCATCGCCCGCCGGCTCGGGCTGCCGCACCGGATCACCACGATTCTGCAGGGCGAGTCGCTGGTCAACGACGCCACCGCGATCACCGCGTACAAGGTCGCGCTGGCCGCGGCCCTCGGCGCGGCCACCACCTGGGGGGAGGGCGTCAAAGAGTTCGCCGTCGCGTCCCTGGGCGGCATCGGCATCGGCGTCGTGCTGATGGTGCCGCTGCACTGGCTGCGGGTGCGGCTGCGCGAATCGGCGCTGCTGGAGAACACCCTCTCGCTGCTCATCCCGTTCGTCGCCTACGCGACGGCCGAGCAGTTCGGCGCCTCCGGGGTGCTGGCCGTCGTCGTGGTCGGCCTCTACCTGGGGCACCGCTCCTGGCAGGTCGACTTCGAGACCCGGCTCCAGGAGGAGGCGGTGTGGAAGGTGGTCTCCTTCATCCTGGAGTCCGCCGTCTTCGCGCTGATCGGGCTGCAGCTGCCGGTGGTGCTGCGGGGCCTGGGACGGTTCAGCGGGCCGCAGGCCCTGTGGTACGCGGTGGCGGTGTTCTTGGTCGTGGTCCTGGCGCGCTTCGTGTGGGTCTTCCCGGCCACCTTTCTGCCGCGCGTCCTGTCGGCCCGGATCCGCGCCCGCGAACCGGGGACCAACTGGACCGCACCGGTCATCGTCGGCTGGGCCGGGATGCGCGGGGTGGTGTCGCTGGCCATCGCGTTCTCCCTCCCCATGGCCGGGCACGGCACGGGGGCCTTCCCGGCCCGCAACCTCGTGCTCTTCCTGACCTTCACCACCGTCATCGCCACCCTCGTCCTCCAGGGGCTGACGCTGCCGCCGCTGATCCGCGCGCTGAAGCTGCCCGGCCGGGACGACCGGGCCGAGACGCTGGCCGAGGCGCAGGCGCAGAACGAGGCCTCCCGGGCCGCCGAGGAGCGGCTGGAGGAGCTCTTGCGGGACGACCGCAATGCCCTGCCCGGGCCGCTCACCGACCGGCTGCGCACGATCATGGAACGGCGCCGCAACTCCGTGTGGGAGCGGCTCGGCGCGGTCAACGAGGCGACCGGGGAGTCCGCCGACGAGACCTACCGGCGGCTGGCCCGGGAGATGATCGACGCCGAGCGGCAGGTGTTCGTCCAGCTGCGGGACGCCCGGCGGATCGACGACGAGATGCTGCGGACGCTGCTGCGCCGGCTGGACCTGGAGGAGGCGACGGCTTACCGGGAAGTGGCGTCGTAGGGGTGCGAGGCTCCCCGTTCAGGGCGTGCCGGTGATCACGGCGGCCACCGTGCTGCCGGGGGCGAAGGCGCCCTCCCCGGCCAGCGTCGTCAGCCCGTACAGCAGCTTGGCGACGTAGAGCCGCTCCAGCGGCAGCCCGTGCCGGTCCTCGAAGGCGTCCGCGAACGCGTCCAGCTCCGGGGTGCGGCGGGCGTATCCGCCGCAGTGGAAGCGGTCGTCCAGGCGCCAGTCGCCGCGCGGTCTGCCGAACGCGGCGGTCTGCAGCGCCCCGATCGCCTGCTGGAGGAAGTGCGGGCGGCCGCCCTTGAGGACGGGGAAGCCCAGGGCGCGCTGCCGCGGGCCCAGTCCGGCGGCGAGTCCGGCCAGGGTGCCGCCGGTGCCGCAGGGCACCGCGACCGTGTCCGCCACCCCGCGCAGCTCCCGGCCCAGCTGCGTACAGCCCTGGGCGGCAAGGGCGTTGCTGCCGCCCTCGGGTATCACGCGGAACGCACCGAAGCGGTCGTGCAGGGCGGCGAGGACGTCCGGGTCGCCGGCGCGGCGGTAGCGGGCCCGGTCCAGGAAGTGCAGCCGCATCCCGTCGGCGGCGCAGCGGGCCAGCGACGGATTGAGCGGCCGCCCGGCCAGCTCGTCGCCGCGGACCACGCCGATGGTGGTGAAGCCGAGCAGCCGGCCGGCCGCGGCCGTGGCCCGCAGATGGTTGGAGTACGCCCCGCCGAAGGTCAGCAGCGCGCGGTCGCCGGCCGCGGCGGCGGCCCGCAGATTCGGCTCCAGCTTCCGCCACTTGTTGCCCGGCAGATCCGGGTGGATCAGGTCGTCCCGCTTGAGCAGCAGCCGTACCCCGCGGCGCGCGAACGGCCCGTCGGTGAGCTCCTGGACGGGCGAGGGCAGGCGCGGGCGCAGGGTGTGGGGGTCCGGCTGCGAGCCGGGGACGGTGCGGGTCACCCGGCCCATTGTCCCGGGTGCCGGCGCGGTGGGCCGGTCCCGTACCGCCGCCCGCTCATTTCAGCCGGTCGCCGATCCGCTCGCGCAGCCAGTCCATCGTGTAGCCGCGCGGGTCGATCTTGCCGGGCTGCCACTCCAGGTGTCCGATCACCGAGCGCTCGGTCCAGCCGTGCGCCCGGCACAGCGCCGCCGCGGCCTTCTCCACGGCCTCCAGCTGCGCCGGTGGCCAGGGGTCCTTGCCGTCGCCGAGGTTCTCGCACTCGAAGCCGTAGAAGCAGGGGTTGCCGTCGGTGTCGGCCTCGTTGTCCGGCGGCAGCCGCTTCTCGGCGATCACCGCGCGCAGGACGTCGCCGTCGCCGAGGCCCGCGTGATTGGCGCGGCCGCAACCGACCAGATGCACCGTGCCGTCCTTGGTGATCACGCCGTGGCACAGCGGCCCCGGCAGGTCCGGGCGGCCGTCGTAGCAGAGCTGGACGGTGCTGTCGGCGCCGGACGTGCCGGTGTGGTGCACCATCACTCCGTGCACCGGGCCCCATGGCCCCTTGCTGTTGCGGTTGTGCGTCTCCCAGCCGGCGACCTCGGCGACCCGCAGCCCCTCGGCCGTGAGTGCGTGGCGGAACCGGGCGGCGGACAGTGGTGCGGACATGGCCCACTCCGATGCGGACACGGCGGCCGCCGACGCGCACCGCCTCCTGTCTCGCTTGTACGGGACAAGGCCGCGCCGCGGGAGGGGAACGGACAAAAGCGGGCCGGCCGTTCGGGGGATGAGCGAGCGATTCCGGCCTCGCGCGCGGGCGGGGGCCCTACGCGGCGCTATCCGTGCAGGAAGGCGTCGCCGTGGGCGTTGACGTGCGCTTCCAAAGTGTTGAGCGCGTCCTGGGTCGCCTCGGGGGAGCCGCTGCCCCGCCGTTCGGCGAAGTACGCGGCGCCGAGCTTCTTCAACAGGTCGTTGCCGGCCCGTTGCTGCTGCACCTCGTCGACTTTCTGCTTGCCTGCCTCCAGCCCTTGCCGAGCCTGCTCCTTGGCGCGGTCGAGAAACCCTGACATGTGCCACCTCCGTGAGGTCCGTGTCGTAAGGGATCAACGGCGCGGACCGCCGTGGGGTTCCCGTGCCAGGCTCCGCGATGCGGGCGCGGGGCGCGAGACGGATGGGCCACCCGGCGTACCCGGCGGAGGCCGGGGGTGTCCCGCCGCGGGGTGGAGTCACTCGCGGGGGGCTCCCCTGGGGACGCCGCTCACGCCGGGTTAGCGTGTGCGTCATGGACTACCAGGCCGTTCTGGAAGAGGTAGCGGCCTACGCCCGGCCGCTGGTGCGTCAGGGACGTGTCGCCGACTACATACCGGCGCTCGAACGGGTCTCCGCGGACCGTTTCGGGATGGCGGTGGCCGACATCCACGGTGCGGTGTACGGCGTCGGCGACTGGGAGGTCCCGTTCTCCGTCCAGTCCATCTCCAAGACCTTCTCGCTGGCGCTGGTGATGGCTCAGAGCCCCGGCAGCCACGGCGAGGACGGCATCTGGAAGCGGGTGGGCCGCGAGCCGTCGGGCACGCCGTTCAACTCGCTGGTCCAGCTGGAGGCGGAGAACGGCATCCCGCGCAACCCGTTCATCAACGCGGGCGCGCTGGTGGTCACCGACCGGCTGCAGACCCTGACCGGCGACGCCAGCACCTCGATGCTGCACTTCCTGCGGGAGGAGAGCGGCAACCCGGACCTCGCCTTCGACCAGGCGGTGGCCGACTCCGAGGCCGCGCACGGCGACCGCAACGCCGCGCTGGCCCACTTCATGGCGTCCTTCGGCAACCTGGAGAACCCGGTCCCCAGCGTCATCGAGCACTACTTCTGGCAGTGCTCGATCGAGATGAGCTGCCGGGACCTGGCCGTGGCCGGCGGCTTCCTGGCCCGCCACGGGCTGCGCGCCGACGGCAGCCGGCTGCTGGAGGCCCGCGAGGCCAAGCGGATCAACGCGGTGATGCTCACCTGCGGGACGTACGACGCGGCCGGGGAGTTCGCCTACCGCGTCGGGCTGCCCGCCAAGAGCGGGGTCGGCGGCGGCATCATCGCCGTGATCCCCGGCCGCTGCACCCTGTGCGTGTGGAGCCCCGGCCTCGACGCCCGCGGCAACTCCGTCGCGGGCGCCGCGGCGCTGGACCACTTCACGACGCTGACCGGCTGGTCGGTGTTCTGACCCGGCGCCGTCGAGCCGCCCCGGCTGGCGTTGTGGCACCCCGCCCGCTGGCGCATCGTGGGCGTAAGGAGGTGCAGCGCCCATGGAGCACGAGATGCGCGCCGAGTACGAGGAAGGCGTCCTGCCGCACGCGGACACGCCGGTGAAGATCTGGCACATGGTGCGGCTGGAGGGCACCACCGCGATGTGCGGACGGGAGCTGGCCCCGGCGGCCGCCACCCAATCGGCCCAGGTCTGGGGCACGCGCCAGGGGGAGCCGTTCTGCCACTCCTGCGGCGCGCTGTACCTGCGCGAGCACCCGGGGGACATCGGCTAGCCGGTCTCGCGGCGGGCCCGTCCCGGACGGACGGGGCCCGGCCCGGTGTCCCTCAGGGGCAGCGGATGACCTGGCCCGCGTACGAGAGGTTGCCGCCGAAGGCGAACAGCAGCACCGGGTCGCCGGAGGCGATCTCGCGCCGTTCGACCAGTTTGGACAGCGCGAGCGGGACGGAGGCCGCGGAGGTGTTCCCGGAGTCGACGACGTCCTTGGCGACCACCGCGTTGACCGCGCCGAGCCGCTCCGCGACCGGCTCGATGATCCGCAGGTTGGCCTGGTGGAGCACCACCCCGGCGAGGTCGGCGGGCGTGATCCCGGAGCGTTCGCACACCTGGCGGGCGATGGCCGGCAGCTGGGTGGTCGCCCAGCGGTAGACGGTCTGGCCCTCCTGGGAGAAGCGGGCCGGCTCGCCCTCGATACGGACCGCACCGCCCATCTGCGGCACCGAGCCCCACAGCACCGGCCCGATCTGCGGCTCGGGCGAGGCGCTGACCACGGCGGCGCCCGCCCCGTCACCGACCAGCACACAGGTCGAACGGTCGGTCCAGTCGACGACGTCGGTGAACTTCTCCGCGCCGATGACCAGCGCATGGGTCGTGGAACCGGCCCGGATGGCGTGGTCGGCGGTGGCCAGCGCATGGGTGAAGCCGGAGCAGACGACGTTGAGGTCCATCGTGGCCGGGGCGCCGAGGCCGAGCCGGGCGGCGACCCGGGCGGCGGCGTTGGGGCTGCGGTCGGCGGCCGTGCAGGTGGCGACCAGCACCAGGTCGATGTCCTGCGGGGCCAGTCCGCTCGCGGCCAGCGCCTTGGCCGCGGCGGCGGCCGCCATCGAGTCCACGGTCTCGTCCGGAGCGGCGACATGGCGGGTGCGGATACCGACCCGGCTGCGGATCCAGGCGTCGTCGGTGTCGACGATCCTTGCCAGGTCCTCGTTGGTGAGCACGCCGGAGGGCTGGTAATGGCCGAGGGCCAGGATGCGTGACCCGGTCATGAGTTCCCCTGTACGTCGTGGGCGGTATGTCACCAGTCTCACCCCTCGCACCCGGCCGGTGGCTGCGTGAACTGCCAAGGTTCCGTCGTCAGAACTGGAGACAGTTGTCAGAACCGGGGGCTACCCGCTGTCCGCCGCGCCCGGCCCGTGGGCCCGGCGCAGCGGACAGCGCGGGCGCCCACGGGCGGCGGCGCGGGATCGCACAGGGGCAGCAGCCCGCCCGGTCCAACGGCAGCGCGGGGACCCGCGGGGGGTATTGCTCCGCCCGCGGGCGCGTCCCCGCGGCTACCCGGCGAGCGCCCGGAAGCGGCGCAGCCGCAGGCTGTTGCCGACGACGAAGACCGACGAGAAGGCCATCGCGGCACCGGCGATCATCGGGTTGAGCAGCCCGGCCGCGGCCAGCGGCAGCGCTGCCACGTTGTAGCCGAAGGCCCAGAACAGATTGGTCCGGATGGTGCCGAGGGTGGCGCGGGCCAGCCGGATGGCGTCCGCCGCGGCCCGCAGATCGCCCCGGACGAGGGTGAGGTCACCGGCCTCGATGGCGGCGTCGGTGCCGGTGCCCATCGCCAGCCCCAGGTCGGCGGTGGCCAGCGCGGCCGCGTCGTTGACGCCGTCGCCGACCATGGCGACCGAGCGGCCCTCGGACCGCAGCCGCTCCACCACCGCCACCTTGTCCTCGGGCAGGACCTCGGCGATCACCTCGTCGATCCCGACCTCGGCCGCGACCGACGCCGCGACGGCCCGGTTGTCGCCGGTCAGCAGCACCGGGGTCAGCCCCAGCGCGCGCAGCCGGCGCACCGCCTCCGCGCTGG
Organism: Streptomyces sp. NBC_01454; assembly: GCF_036227565.1. Classification (NCBI taxonomy): domain Bacteria; kingdom Bacillati; phylum Actinomycetota; class Actinomycetes; order Kitasatosporales; family Streptomycetaceae; genus Streptomyces; species Streptomyces sp. NBC_01454. The sequence goes on along the minus strand of NZ_CP109460.1, from coordinate 2,707,666 downwards.
TGGGCTTCACCGCGTCGGACACCACCAGGACCGCGCGCGCCGCGCCGTCCCAGCCGACGGCCACCGCGGTACGGCCCCGGGCTTCGGCCTCCGCCCGGGCAGTCGCCAGCGCGGGCGGCAGCGGCTGCTCCCACCGCTCCAGCAGCTGGGCGCGGCCCACCACGACGGCGTGCCCCTCGACCTCTCCGGTCACGCCCAGGCCCGGGACGTTCGCGAACGCGGCGGGGGCGGGCAGGGTGCCGGTGCGGGCCGCGGCCTCCGTGGCGACGGCGCGGGCGACGGGGTGCTCGGAGGCGTGCTCCAGCGCGCCGGCCAGCCGCAGCACCTCGGCTTCCGTGGCGCCCTCGGCGAGATGGACCTCGGTCAGCGTCATCACGCCGGTGGTGACCGTGCCGGTCTTGTCCAGGACGACGGTGTCCACCCGCCGGGTCGACTCCAGCACCTCGGGTCCCTTGAGCAGGATGCCGAGCTGGGCGCCGCGTCCGGTGCCGGCCATCAGTGCGGTGGGGGTGGCCAGACCCAGCGCGCACGGACAGGCGATGATCAGGACCGCGACGGCCGCGGTGAAGGCGGCCGCCGCGCCCGCGCCGGTGGCCAGCCAGTAGCCGAGGGTGCCCAGGGCGAGCGCGATCACGACCGGGACGAAGACCGCGGAGATCCGGTCGGCCAGCCGCTGCGCCGCGGCCTTCCCGTTCTGCGCCTCCTCGACCAGCCGTCCCATCCGGGCGAGCTGGGTGTCCGCGCCGACCCGGGTGGCCTCGACGACCAGCCGGCCGCCCGCGTTGACGGTGGCGCCGGTGACGGTGTCGCCGGGGGAGACCTCGACCGGCACGGACTCGCCGGTGAGCATCGAGGCGTCGATGGCGGAGGAGCCCTCCCGCACCGTTCCGTCGGTGGCGATCTTCTCCCCGGGCCGGACGGTGAAGCGGTCACCGATACGCAGCTCGGCGGTCGGCACCCGGATCTCGCGGCCCTCGCGCAGCACGGTGACGTCCTTCGCGCCCAGCTCCAGCAGCGCCCGCAGCGCCGCACCCGCCGTCCGCTTCGCGCGGGCCTCGGCATAGCGGCCGGCCAGGATGAAGGTCGTGACGCCGGCCGCGGCCTCCAGGTAGAGGGCGCTGCCGCCGTCGGTGCGGGTGAGGGTCAGCTCGAAGGGGTGGGTCATCCCCGGCATCCCGGCGGTGCCGAAGAACAGCGCCCACAGCGACCAGCCCATGGCGGCGAGGGTGCCCATCGAGATCAGGGTGTCCATCGTGGCGGCGCCGTGCCGCAGATTCGTCCAGGCCGCCCGGTGGAAGGGCCAGGCGCCGTACGCCACCACCGGCGCGGCCAGCGTCAGCGACAGCCACTGCCAGTAGGTGAACTGCAGCGGCGGCACCATCGCCATCAGCACCACCGGGACGGAGAGCACGAGCGAGATCAGCAGCCGTTGGCGGAGCGCGGCGAGCGGGTCGGCGGCACCGCCGGGCGTGCCCGCTGCTTCGTCCGCGCTGTCCGCCGTGCCGCGGGCCTCGCCGCCGGAGCGTTGTGCAGCAGCCGGGGCGGCGGCCGGCGGCCGGGGGAGCACGGCGGTGTAGCCGGTCTTCTCCACGGTGGCGATCAGGTCCGCGGTGCCGACGCCGCTGCCCTCCGCGAGGGTCACCTTCGCCCGCTCGGTGGCGTAGTTGACGGTGGCGGTGACGCCCTCCATCCGGTTGAGCTTCTTCTCGATGCGGGCGGCGCACGAGGCGCAGGTCATCCCGCCGATCTGCAACTCGACGCCGTGCTCTCCGATCGCGGTGGTCATGGCTGCTCCTCGGTGTGCCGCGGGTCCCTGTCCCTCAGGAGAACCATATACCCCCGTGGGGTATTCCGGTCCTGTGTCACCGCTCACCCTCCCCGTCGTCCGCCTCCGCGGCGCCGGCCGCGCGGCGCACCCGGGCGCCCATCGCCCGCAGATACGCGGCCAGCTCCGGCGGCTCGTGCACGGTGAACTCGTGCCCCAGGACGGCCAGCCGGAGCGCCAGCCACTCCAGCGAATCGGGGGCGCTGCGCCAGCGGCAGGAGGCCTCGTCGAGCGGTTCGACCGTGCCGGCGGCGGGACCGCCCAGCCGGGCGGCCACCTCCGCGGCCGGCGCCCGCACGGTCGCCACCGCCCGGTGGACCGCCGCCATCCCCTGCATCCGCTCGCGGACATAGGCCCCCGCGTCGGCGGCGGGCGGTGTGCGCGGCGGGGTCCGCACGCCGGTGGGGAACGGCTCGCTCAGCCGGTCCACCCGGAAGATCCGCCAGTCCTCCCGGTCGTTGTCGTACGCCACGAGGTACCAGCGGCGCCCCGACGCGACCAGCCGGTGCGGCTCCACCAGGCGGCTGCTGCGGGGACCGGCGCCCGCCCGGTAGCGAAAACGCAGCCGCTCCTGGCCCGCGACGGCCGCGGCGAGCACCGACAGCAGCTCGGGATCGACGGCCGGGCCGTCGCCGGCCGGCAGCGGCACGGTGGCCGCGCCGAGGGCGCCCACCCGCCGCCGCAGCCGGGCCGGCAGGACCTGTTCGAGTTTGGCGAGCGCCCGCACGGACGCCTCCTCGATCCCCGTGACGGCCTGGCCGGCGGCCGCGCGCAGCCCCACCGCGATGGCCACCGCCTCCTCGTCGTCCAGCAGCAGCGGGGGCATCGCGGTGCCCGCGGCCAGCCGGTAGCCGCCCTCCTTGCCCAGCGTGGCGTGCACGGGGTAGCCCAGCTCGCGCAGCCGCTCGATGTCGCGGCGGACCGTCCGGGAGGTGACCCCCAGCCGCCCGGCCAGCTCGCTGCCGGGCCATTCGCGCGGGGCCTGCAGCAGGGACAGCAGCCGCAGCAGCCGCGCCGATGTCTCACTCATGGGACCGATGGTGCCCGCCGCGCGCCGGGCCGCCGTTCCGGGGTCGGTCACCGGCGGGGCCCGGCGGCCGCGGTGCCCCGGTGAAAGTCCGGCGGGATCGCCGGAGTTGGCCGCCGGCGGGTGCGCCCGGGCCGGCGGGCGGCCCCGACCGTGTGTGGCCACCGGGGGTTTCCGTGCCGCCACGCCGAGTAAAAACGGGCGCTTCGCCGTACCGCTGCCGGGCCCTCGCGGGCCATACTGGCCCGGTGTCGATGATCAGCAATCTCCGTAAGGCCGTCCGGCTGCCGCAGCCGCGCACCCGGGGGGTCGACCTCAGCCACCCGGCCCGTTCGCCGCTCGGCACCGCGGTGGTGAACTGCGCGGTCTACGTGGACGGTGTACGGCAGAACGGCGACCACCCGGCCGATGTGGCGATCCGGCGGGTCCGCGACTCCGGCAATGGATTTGTCTGGATCGGCCTGCATGAGCCGTCCGAGGCGGAATTCGCCGGAATTGTCGAGCTGTTCGGGCTGCACCCGCTCGCCGTCGAGGACGCGGTCCAGGCCCATCAGCGGCCCAAGCTGGAGCACTACGACGACTCGCTGTTCACCGTCTTCAAGACCGTCCGCTATGTCGAGCACGACCGGCTCACCGACAGCAGCGAAGTCGTCGAGACCGGCGAGATCATGGTCTTCACCGGCACCGACTTCGTGATCACCGTGCGGCACGGCGGGCACGGCTCGCTGGGTCCGCTGCGCGAGCAACTGGAGTCCGTGCCGGAGCAGTTGGCGCTCGGCCCGTCCGCCGTGCTGCACGCCGTCGCCGACCTCGTCGTGGACGACTACCTCGAGGTGACGGCCGACGTGCAGATCGACATCGACGACGTCGAGAGCGAGGTCTTCTCGGTCCGCGGCAGCGGTGGCGCCGGCCGGATCTACCAGCTCAAGCGCGAACTGCTGGAACTGCGGCGTGCGGTGGCCCCCCTGGACGGGCCGATGCAGGAGCTGGCGACGCGGCCCATGCGGGAGGTCGACCCCCGGATCACCACGTACTTCCGGGACGTCGCCGACCACCTCGACCGGGTCACCGAACAGATCACCGCCTTCGACGAACTGCTCAACTCCATACTCCAGGCCCATCTCGCCCAGGTCACCGTCGCCCAGAACGAGGACATGCGCCGGATCAGCGCCTGGGTCGCGATCCTGGCCGTGCCGACCATGGTCTGCGGCGTCTACGGCATGAATTTCGACCATATGCCGGAAAAGCACTGGACGTTCGGGTATCCGCTGGTGATGGTGCTGATCTTCGCCGCCTGCTGGGTGATCCACCGCGGCTTCAAGCGGAACGGCTGGCTGTAGCCGCGCGCCGCCGGTAAGAGCGGATAGGAGCGGATAAGAGCGGTAAGAGCAGTAAGAGCGGTAAGAACTGAGAAAGCGCCGCCCGGCCGTGGCGTGTTACGGCGATTTGGGCGGTGCCCTGGACCACCATGCCCCTGACCAGTTCTCCGGTGCCGGGCCCTCGCGCCCCGGGGCCTTCTCGCGCTCCCGGGCACGCCCCGGGCACCGGACCGGCCCTCGCTGCCGGTTCTGTTAAGGAGCACCACATTGCGGTACGGACAAGCGCTGCGCGACGAGATCGCCGCCGAGGGGACGACGCCACTGATCGGCGTCCACGACATGTACTCGGCCTCGATCGCCGCCGGCCACTACGACGGCTTCTTCGTGTCCGGCTTCGGCTTCGCCGCCTCGTACTACGGGCTTCCCGACATCGGGTTCATCGCCTGGCCCGACATGGCCGCCTTCGTGGAGCGGCTGCGCGGCGCCTTCCCCCGTCACCATCTGCTGGTGGACATCGACGACGGCTATGTCGACCCCGAAGTGGCCTGCCATGTGGTGCGGCGCCTGGAGCGCAGCGGCGCGAGCGGGGTGATCCTGGAGGACCAGAAGCGGCCGCGCCGGTGCGGGCACGCGGACGGCAAGCTGGTGCTGCCGCTGGAGGAGTATCTGGAGAAGCTGCACCAGGTGCTCGCCGCCCGCAGCGATCTGGTCGTCGTGGCCCGTACGGACGCCACGGAGGAGGGCGACATCCTGCGGCGGGCCGCGGCGCTGGCCGCCACGGACGCGGATGTGGTGCTCGTGGACGGGGTGCGCAGCGTCGAGTGGATCCGCCGCATCCGTACGGTCACCGGTGACAAGCCGCTGCTGTTCAACCAGATCGCGGGCGGGAAGTCCCCGCGGCTCTCGCTGTCCGAACTGACCGGACTCGGCGTCGACGTGGCCATCTACAGCACCCCGTGCCTGTTCGCCGCGCACCGGGCAATGGAGACCGCGATGGCCGAGCTGACGTACGCGGACGGACGGCTGCCGGCCCCCGGGGAGCCCGGCGGTGAGATCGGGGTCAGGGAGGCCACCGAGCTGCTGGCCCGGAACATCGGCCGGCCGCAGCCCGCACCGACGGCCCCGGCGGCGCGGCCCGCCCCGCCCGCGGCGGGAACGGCCGCCCCGTGCGTGGCCGGTGCACCGGGGCGGGGGTAGCCTGATCCGCCGATGATCCCGGGAGAACCATGAACGAGCGACGCCGCAGGCCGGCGCCCTGGCGGGGCCAGTGGCCGGTGATCGGCGTGGTGGCCGTGGGCGGCGGCATCGGCGCCACGGCCCGTTACGGCGCCGCGCTGCTCTGGCCCACCGCCCGGGGGGCCTTCCCCTGGACCACCCTGACCGTCAACGCCGTCGGCTGCGCGCTGATGGGTCTCCTGATGGTGGTGATCACCGAGGCCCGCCCGTCCCACCACCTGGTGCGCCCCTTCCTCGGCACCGGCATCCTCGGCGGTTTCACCACCTTCTCCACCTACGCCGTCGACATCCAGCGGCTGGTCGAGGCCCGCCGGCCGGCCGCGGCCATGGCGTATCTCGCGGTCACCGTGCTCGTCGCCCTCGCGGCCGTCTGGGCCGCGGTGGCGGGCACCCGCGCACTTCTCGTACTGAGGCGGCGAACGGTATGACAGCAGGCACGGCACGTCCCCTCGGCGCACCCTGGTACGCGGAGCGGGGTGGGCGCGGGTGAACTGGCTGCTGGTGGTCGCCGGTGCCATGGTCGGGGCGCCGCTGCGGTTCCTGACCGACCGCGCCGTACAGTCCCGGCACGACACGGTCTTCCCCTGGGGGACGTTCGCCGTCAATGTCGCCGGTTCCCTGATCCTCGGGGCGCTGACCGGCGCGGCCGTCTCCGGCGCCGCCTCCTCGTACCTCCAACTGCTCCTGGGCACCGGCCTGTGCGGGGCGCTGACCACGTACTCGACGTTCTCCTACGAGACGCTGCGGCTGGCGGTCGACGGGGCGCGGGGCCTGGCCGCGGCCAATGTCGCGGCGAGCGTCCTGGCCGGGCTCGTGGCCGCGTTCGCCGGTGCGGCCGGCGCGCAGGCGCTGTGGGGCTGACGGGGCCGGTCGCGGACGGACGAAAGCGGTGGGGCTCGTCGTGACGAGCCCCACCGCACGGGCGGCGCGAAGATGCGAGGACTGGTGGGGTTACGAGCGCCGTCCGCCAGGTACCGGTACTCGTCAGTCCCAGGCCGTACGCGGATCCGGCCGGCGTCAGCCGGGCCGGGACCGCTGGGCCACCGCCGGACTCCGTGAGATGCGGAGCGTCTCCGGGTGGATCAGGAGGCCGTGCCGAGGCGGATGCCCGCCAGGCCCTTGGCCCAGAGCTGGTCCACCTTGGCGCGTTCGTTGGCGTCCGGCTGGGTGTTCTGGCAGGACGTGCCGGGGCCGCCGCCGGACATCAGCTCGCTGCACGGGCCCTCGTAGTGGTCCGGCAGGCCCAGCACATGGCCGGTCTCGTGCGCGGCCACGCGGGTGGAGTTGTACTCCTGGTTCTGCTTGTGGTCCAGGAAGACATAGCCCTTGCCGTGGCCGTCGGTGCTGGCGTACGAACCGCGCGGGTCGTCGCCTTCCTTGTACTGGAAGTCGCCGCCGCTGCCTTCCTGCAGCTTCACGTTCTGCACCGCGCCGTTCCATATGGAGGCGCTCTCGGCTATCTGGCTCTTGTACGTCGGCGCCGCACTCGCGTCGTAGGTGACGGTGACCGAGGCCGCGTCCGGGTGGGCCTTCATCTTGGCCCGGGCCGACTTGATCACCGCTTCGAAGAATGCCTTGGTGTCGGTCTTCTCGGCCGCCGAACCCTGGTAGGCGGCGATCGAAGCGGGGGTGCTGCGAGGGGAGTTGGCGGGGGAGGAGAGGGAGACTGCCGATACCGGCGCCGCGGCTGCGAGCGCGGCGGCGAGGCCCAGGCCCAGCGCTGCCGACAGCGCTGTCTTGGGAGATCTCATGTGGGGGGCTCCTTAATTTCCGAGGGCCGTACGGTCGCCGTGTGGGGCGGCGACCGGGGCCCTGCGGATTTCTTGGTGCCGTTGAGTCTGGACGCAGTTCGCCCGCCGGGCGGAGATGCCAGGTGGCGATAGCGCAGGCCAATACCCCGGAAAAAAATGGGAGTTCAGGCAGGTTTGAGAGTCTGGTGTGACGTATGCCGACCTCGTTATGCTCCGGACGTGGAGCTAGAGGTCAGGCATCTTCGCGCATTGTGCGCCATCGCCGACACCGGCAGCGTACGCAAGGCGGCGCGGCAGCTCGGCATGACCCAGCCCTCCCTGACGACCCAGCTCCACCGCATCGAGAAAGCCCTCGGTGGCCAGCTGTTCTTCCGGGAGCCGACCGGCAGCCGGCCCACCCCGCTGGGGCACTCGGTGCTGTGCCGGGCCCGGCCGATCGTGGCCGAAATGCGGGCACTTATCGACGAAGTCGCATCGGCCTCGCACCACGAACGGGGCGCACGGCTGCACATCGGCAGCACCAACAGCCCCGCCGTCGCGGGCTGGCTGCGGCGGCTGCGGGTGCGGCTGCCGGAGACGGACACCACGATACGGGCCGATGTGTCCGCCAACGCACTGCTGCACATGGTGGCGACCGGACAGCTCGACGCCGCCTTCGTCCACGAGGTCGAGGGCGCGCCGCTGCGGGTCCCCGACGGTCTGACCGAGCGGGAACTCGTCGCCAGGGAACCGCAGTTCATCGCGCTGGCGGAGAGCCATCCGGCCGCCGCCTCGTCGGTGGTGCGGGTGGCGGACCTCGCCGACGACCAGTGGATGGTCGACCCGACCGTGGACGGTGAATGGGCCGGGCTGCGCCGGATCTGGGGCGCGGCCGGCATCTCGCCCCGGGTCGTGCACGGCGACTACCTCACCGCGGTCGACCTCGTCACGGCCGGCGAGGTGGTCACCCCCTGCCAGCCGACCGCCCGTTCCCGTCACGGGATGGCGATCCGCCCCCTGTACGGCGACCCGCTGGCCGTCCGCCTCCTCATGGCCTGCCGCCAGGACGGCACCCCGGCCGCCTCCGCGGACGACCTGTTCGCCGATCTGACCGCCTCGTACATGGAGATCGCCTGGGCGAGCGAGGCGTACCGGGCATGGCTGGTGCGCCATGACGGGCTGCTGTCGGTGGGGATCTAGCCACCCCTGAGCGACGTCGTGACGCGTACGGGCGTCTCCTCGTGGTGTGGGTACCGGCGGGCGCGCATCCGTCGTACGGGTGGGGCCGCGGCCCGCCGTACGAGCGGGTGCGCAATCCGGCGTAGACGGGCCGGAGACCTGGCTTGATCGTGGCCCTTGTTCAGGGCCCCGCACGCACGCCACGTGCAGTCGACGAGGGGATAGATACCGGCCACGGGTGACGCCGGTATCCAACGAGCCGTGTGCTTATACCTCGTAGGCACTCCCCACCGGAGGGCATTCTCCTCAAGTGGCGAGTTTTCGCGCAAAACGGTGGCCAAATTTTTCCCCTTGAGTCACAAACTGGCTTGATGAATGATCAGGCGCGCCAATTAAGGCCGAAGTTCGGCCATTTGGCATGGGAGGGGAACAACATGTCCACAAGTAAGCGGATGTCCAGATTCAAGTTCGTCGCCGGAGCGCTTCTCGCCACCGCGCTGGTGGTTCCCGCAGGCAGCGCGGTCGCGCGCTCCGTAACCGGTGGCGGCGCCACCGCGTGGTCCCCGGCGGGCGGCGACGCCGGCAAGATCGCCGTCAAGGACGGCAGCAACGACGGCGATCCGGCCAAGGCGGAGTACTACCGCTCCGCCAGCGCCGGCACCAAGCGGACCCTCTGGAACAAGAGCGGCCCCGGCACGACCGCCTACTCCGGCAGCGGGTCCCGCATCATCAAGTTCCAGGCCTGCGACGAGAACGACTGGGACGGGGACGACTGCTCCGGCTGGGTCGCTCCCTGAGCACCGACCCGGTCTCTTCCGCCGGGCCGGCCGTTCCTCGGCCGGCCCGGCGGCCGTGTTCCGCATCTGTCTCACGCCGGCCCCGGGGCGTCCGGGCGCGGACGAAGGAGCGACGAAGGTGACAGCCGGAGAACCGACCGGTCTGCGGGTGGAGGGGCTGCGCCACCGCCGCGGTGCCCGCGTACTGCTGGACGGTGTCGACCTGCGGATCGGGCCGGGCGACTCGGTGGCCGTCACCGGACCGGACGGCGCCGCGACATCGGCGCTGCTGCACTGCCTCCTCGGGCTGGTCACGCCGGATGCCGGCAGCGTCCGGGCCGGCGGCCGGGAGCTGACCGGAGCGACGGCGGGACAGCGGGCCCGGGCACGCCGGCAGCACATGGGGACGGTCTTCCCGTACGACGAGCCGCTGCCCGAACTCACCCCGGTGGAGAACGTGGCGCTGCCCCTCCTCCTGGACGGCGGTGAGCACGGGGACGCGTACCGGCGGGCGGCGGCACTCCTGAACGAGCTGGGGGTCCCCCAGGAGGAGACCCCGGCCGGGCTGCTCACCCACGGCGAGCGCCGGCGCACCGCCGTCGCCCGGGCCCTGATCACCGGCCCGGACGTCCTCCTCGCCGACGAGCCGACCGCCGGGCTCGATCCACCGGACGCCCACGCCGTGGCCGAGCTGCTGTTCGCGGCGGTCCGGGAGCGCGGCGGTGCCCTGCTGGTCGTCACCCGCGACCCGTCGGTGGCCGCGCGGGCCGGCCGGACGCTGCGGCTCGACGCCGGCATGCTGACGCACGACACGGCGGGGGTGGGGGCATGAGCACGGCCACCGCGGGGACACCCCGCACGGGTTCCGCCGCCCCCGAGGCGCGCCCCGGGTGGCAGCTGCTGCGCGCCGGGTGGACGGCCGGGCGCGGTACCCCCGGGAACCGGCTGCGCTTCTGGGCCCTGTGCGCGGCCGCGGCGGCCCTCGCCCTGGTCGCCGTCGGGGCGTTCACCGCGGTCGCCACCTACGACGGGCGGGCGGCGCGCAACCAGGCGCGGGGACCGGTCTTCACCGACCGGCCCCATGAGGTCGTCGCGCTGTGGCGGGAGGGGTTCGACGCGGTCGGCGGGGTCCCGCACACCGTGCTGTTCGTCGAACCCCTGAAGCCCGGCGCCCCGCCCCCGCCGGGACTGACCGCCTGGCCGGCACCCGGGGAGGCGATGCTGTCGCCGGAGCTGGTCCGGCAGGGACAGCAGGAGCGGATCACCAGCCGCTACGGCCGCTACGCGGGCACGATCGGCACATCCGGTCTGGCCTCCCCCTCGGAGCGCCTCGCGTACGTCAGACCCGCCCATGCACCCGACTCCCGTGCACAGGAGTCGTGGTCGCGGGTGCGCGGCTTCGGGCAGACCTACCCGATGGGCGAGGTCCTGTACGCGCGCCCGCTCGGTCAGGTGCTGCTCACCCTGGGCGTGCTGGCGGGGGTGCCGGCGCTGGTGCTGCTGGTCGTCGCCGCCCGTGTCGGCCCGGGCGGGCGCGACCGCCGCGGCGGCCCGCTGCCGGGAGCGACCTGGCGGCAGCGTGCCCTGGTCACCCTCGGCGAGGCGGCGCTCCCTGCCGCGGCCGGCACCGCCGTCGCGCTCCTCCCGCTGCTCGCGGCGATGTCCACGAACGTCCGGATCCCGCTCACCGGTTACCTCCTGGACGCCGGCGACCTGCGGGCGGCGTGGCCGGTGCCGGCCGGCGGGCTTCTGCTGTCCTTCGCGGTGACGGTGGGCGCGGCGGTCCTGCTCGGGCGCGCGGAACGGCACGGCTCCGCCCTCGTGCCCCTGCCGCTCCCCGCCCGTTACCCGCGCGGGCGGACGGCCGGGTGTCTGACGGGTGTCGCGCTCGTCGCCTTCAGCCAGTACGTCAGCGGGACGCCCGGCCTCGTGGTCTTCGCCGTCGGCACGGTCGTGATGTGGGCCCTGCTGCCGTCCGTGGCCGCCACGGCCGTCCGCCGGCTGGGCGGCGCACTCGCCGCGCGGGGCTCCGGCGCGGGCCGTGCGGAGCAGTTGACCGCCGGCCGGTGGACGGCCGCCCACCCCGGCGGCGTGGTCCGGCTGACCCTCGCCATGCTCCTCGGGCTCGGACTCGTCTGCCAGCTCCAGGCGGGGAACAGCCGGCCCGGCGAGAAGGCGGCCGCCGCCCGCGTCACCCAGGCCCGGATCGGCGACAGCGTGCTCGACGTCCGCAGCCGCGACCTCACGCCGCAGGCGATCGCGGCGCTCACGCGCTCCCTCCCCGCAGGGACCCGGGTGCTCGCGCTGACCGCGGACTCCGAGCAGGAGACCACCCTCGTCCAGGGCAGTTGCCCCGCCCTGCGGTCGCTCGGCCTGGGGTGCCCCGCCACACCGCGGGCGTTCGTGAGCGACGACGCGCGTCTGACGGAGATCCGCCACTGGTACGGGCCGCGGCTGCGCGTCCAGGCCGTCCCCGCCGGGCTGCGTACCGACCGGCTGCGCGGCTCCCTCCTGGTGCTCACCGCGACCCCGGGGCAGCGCGCCCGGGCGGAGCGCGCGGCATACGCGCTGGTGCCGGCCGTGGACGTGGCGACCCTGGGGGAGTCCTGGCTGGTCGGCGGCGCGACCAAGGCCCGGGTGAACAACTGGCTGCTGCTGTTCGGTTCCCTGGGCTGCGCCCTGTTGCTGCTGGCGGGGAGCCTGAGTGCGGCGGCGGAGTTCCTCCGGACCCGGCAGGGTCTGGTGCGGCTCGCCGCCCTGACGGGCCACCACCACGTCCTGCGGGCGGCGGCCCGTTGGCATCTGACCGTCCCTCTGCTGCTCGCGACTGCCGTCGTCGCACTCGTCACCCTCTGGCACTGCCTGTTCCTCGTCGCCACGGTGCCGGGGGCGGTCCTCCCGTGGAACGTGCTCGGCGCCGCCCTGCGCGGCTGCGTCCTGGTGGCGGTCGCGGTCGGAGTCCGGTGCGGCCGGAGCGCGGTCCGCGCCGCCCGCCACCTGCCGGACGCCGGCTGAACGCCCCGGGGCGGTTGACGCCCCGGGGCGGCGGGAGCCCGTTCGCCGCGGCCGGGGGCGGCGAACGGCGCCCGGCGCTTCGGCCAACAGCGTGAAAGGCGGCGCTTCGGCCCGCCGCACACCGCCCGGTGCCGGGTGCGATGTCCGAGAGTGGGGTGCCCGAAGGCCGACGAGGCCGAGCCCTGGAGAGTCCCCGTGGACGGCACCCTTTCCCTGGTCCTGCTCCTGCTGTTCCTGTGGTGCCTGTGCTCACGGCGGATGGAGCGCTTCGAACTCACCGCCCCGGCCGCCTTCGTGCTGCTGGGCCTGCTGCTGGGCGAGGGCACCGGAACCCTCCACCTGGCGCTGCCGCACGAAACGGTCAAGGCGCTGGCCGAGGTCACGCTGGTGTGGGTGCTCTTCACCGACGCCGCACGGCTCTCCTTCCGGGCCCTGCGCCCCGAACTCGGCCTCTACGTAAGGCTGCTGGGCATCGGTCTGCCGCTGTGCACGGCCCTGGGCACGCTGCTGGCGGCCGCCCTGCTCCCCGGCGTCTCGGGCTGGGCCGCCCTGTACGTCGGGGCCGCGCTCGCGCCGACGGATGCCGCGCTCGGCGCCACGATGATGGTCAACCCCGAGGTACCGGTGAAGATCCGCCGGGTCATCAATGTGGAGAGCGGCCTCAACGACGGCATCGCCACTCCGCTGGTGGTGCTCGCCCTGGCCGGGATGTCCGCGGCCGGCGGGACCGCCGGACCGGGAGCCTCCGGTCATGCCCTGGTGGAACTCGCCGTCGGCGCGGCGTACGGCGCGGTGGCCGGGCTGGCCGCCGGGTGGCTGCTGAGAACCGCGCTCCGCAACGGCTGGGCGGCCGAGGACTTCGCCGGCGCGGGCGTCCTGGCCCTGGCGCTGCTCGGCTACACCTCCGCGCTCGCCCTCGGCGGCAACGGCTTCGTCGCCGCCTTCGTCACCGGTCTGGCCTTCGGCACGGTGCACGGGGCGCCGCCGCGGGTGCTGCTGTACGTCGAGCAGTCCGCGGCGCTGCTGTCGGTGCTGGTGTGGCTGGTCTTCGGCGCCCTCCTGCTCCCGGAGCTGGCCGCTCACCTCACCTGGCAGGCCGTGCTCTACGCCGTCTTGAGCCTGACGGTGATCCGCATGGTGCCGGTGGCGCTGTGCCTGGCCGGCAGCGGTCTGGACGCCCGAACGGTGCTGTTCGTCGGCTGGTTCGGGCCCCGCGGCCTGGCCTCGGTCATCTTCGGGCTGCTCGCGGTCGAGGAACTCGCCCCCGCCGGTGCCCAGCCGGTGCTCCCGGTGATCGCCTGCACGGTGCTGCTCAGCGTCCTCGCCCACGGCCTCACCTCCGCCCCGCTGGCCCGGCGCTACGGGAGAGCGGCGCGGGGCACCGGCCCGGCTGCCGCCCCGGCGGACGAACTGCCCGTGCGGGGCATGGCGGCCGGCGGTCTGCACCTGCCGCGGCGCCGGCGCGGACCGGCCCCGTCGTGACCGACGCGCTCGGCCCGTCCGTGGTCCGGATGGTCCGTGCACGGCGCTGTCGAGATCTTTGGACACCGGCCGGAAGGCATGCGTTTCCGCGATGTCCGCTCATGGTGTGCGCATTTCACCCGGCGTTCAGTTTTCGCGGGCACCATGTCGGCCGTCATGACGAACTGCCCATGGACCGAGGCGCCATGGTCCTGGTCAGGGACGGATATCTCCCCCACCCGCACGTACTGGGTGGCACCGCAAAAGGAGAAACGATCCATGCCCCGAGGAACGAAGGCCGCTCTCATGGCCGGTGCGGTGCTGTGCGCCCTGGCCACGTCTCCCACGGCGGCACAGGCCGCGCCCCCTTCGGACTCGCTGCCGTCGAAGAGCCAGTGGCTCCGGGACGTCGCTCCGGTGGCGGCCGATCTGCACAGCGACCTGAAACACCGCCTGGCGCATGTCCGCAGCGGTGAAAAGCCCGCCGTCGTCCTGGATATCGACAATACGTCGCTGGCCACGCACTACGACGAGGGACAGCCGGTCAAGGTGATCCTCGACGCCACGGAGTACGCCCACGAGCACGGCGCGGCGGTGCTGTTCGCCTCCTACCGCAGCGCCGACTCGAAGCGTGCCACGACCCGGCAGCTCACCTCGGCCGGCTACACCGTCGACGGACTCTGCCTCAAGCCCGGGGGACACAGCCCCGGCAAGGCCCAGGTGAAGCTCGGCTGCCGCAAGCAGTACGAGGGGGAGGGGTACACCCTCATCGCCAACGTCGGCAACCGCAGCACCGACTTCGAGGGCGGCCACTACGAAAAGGGATTCAAGCTGCCGGACTATGGCGGCGCACTGAGCTGACCCGTAACCGCTGCTTCCCCAACTGTCACCGTTCTTCTGTGCAGAACGGGCGTTGGCGAAGGGTCGATGAGTTGGTGGCTATGGTCGGGACCGGGCGCGTATGGATATCGGTGACGGTTGCGTTGACCGGCGTGGCGACTGTAGCGCTGGTCCTGGTCGCCGTCTTCGCGGGCCCTGACACGACAGAGCGGACCGTAGGGGTATGGGGGTGCGGTCGTCTCGATGCTCAGCTTGCCAGTTTCTGTGGTTGCTTTGTTCCGAAGTACAGGAGGCGGGCCTGCGGGCGGGCGGCGAGTGCGAGGCGGCCGCCGATCGGTCGTGGCCGGCGGCAATATCACTGGCTCCGCGATCGGGAACAACTCCAAGGTGAGCGGCCCCCACTCGTCGCCTAGTCGTGCTGCGGCGAGACGAAACACGGACGACGTGCGGGCTGGTCAAGATGGGATCGCAGCTGGTGGTGACATCACGGACAGCGCCCTCGGGGGTGGTAGCGAACGATGACGCCACTCCCCTGGGCCGGCGCGGTCGTGGCTGGCGGATCTATCACCGCTTCTGCGGTGGGTGACAACAACAACGTCACATACATCGAAAAGCAGTATGTGATAGATGGGAACGCCTCGCCAAAGGCGGCCCGGGACGCTTTCGAGCATGCGCTAGCCACTTTGTCACCGGTGCTCCAAGAAGAAGCTCGCCAGTTGCGTGATCACTGGCCTGACGTGGAAGCCGGTGTTATCAACCTTCCCCCAGATGGGTCTGTGCGGAGGGTAGGTGTCGAGGCCGTTTGCGCCCCATGGTGGTCACTATTCCGTGACCTCATAAGCAATGGTTGGCACAACGGAAGTTGCTCGTTACCTCCAGCCGTCCTGGGATACCTGAGGGCCGCCGGTGAGGTAGCAATGCAGCGCACTGGCAGTCGTGTCCACGAAGGCATCGGGGATGGCATCGGCGTGGACCCAGCGGACCTGCGAGTGCTTGCGGGGTTCGCGGTTTTCGGGTTCGCCGGTCCAGTCGTGGGCGGCGAACACGACCGTGAGGAAGCCGTTGGGGGCTTCGACGCCCCAGGCACCGTGGATGACGTGGGCGACCTTGAGGGACTCGGGCTTCACCGTGAGGCCCGTCTCCTCGTAGAGCTCGCGGACCGCGGTATCCGTGATGGGCTCGCCCGGTTCGCTTTTGCCGACGGGGAGGTCCCACATGCCTTGGGCGAACTTGGCGTTCTCGCTGCGCTGGAGGAGGACGACGCGGTTGGTGGCCTTGTCGTGGACGATGACGGCCGCGACCAGCAGGGTCATCGAGTCGAGCGCCGGCTTGAGGGCTTGGGAGCGGTCGTCGGTCTGCTGGGCCACGGTGTTCCCTTCGTCGGGCGGGGTGTCGGGCATGTTAGGCGAGGGCCTCGCGGGCGCGGCGGGCGAGATCGGCGGCGCCGGGGACGCGGCGGCGCTGGTAGACCGCGAGGGTGGAGCGGATCGAGGAGATCGCCTTGCGGGTGCGGTCGGAGGTCATCCCTTCCATGAGGACGAGGGCCTGGGTCCAAGCGGCGACCGCCTCATCAGCTCGGGTCTGGGCGGCGACGCTGTCGCCGAGGTCAGCGTGGGTGAGGGCGTGGACGCGCTTGTATTGGTCCGGGTCCCAGCGGGTGAGAGCCTCGCGGTGCTGCTGTTCGGTGCCGATGTGATCGGCGAGGTCGGTGAGGGTGCGGGCGGTGTGGCTGGCCACGGTGCCGGCAGCCGGGCCGCTTACGCGTGAGTAGCTGGGCTGGGGGCCGTCGTCGCGTAGGAGGGCGTCTTCGGCAGCGAGCAGGGCGCGCGCAGCCAGGGGGTTCTCGTTCACGGCTGCGTAGGCGCGGGCGTGGGTGATGTGGAGGAGGGCCTCGGTCTGGCCGTCGACGTGGCCGAGGCCGCGTCGCAGGGCGCCTTCGACGAGGTCGACGCAGTGGTGGGGCAGCTTGAGGCTCAGGGCCTGGTGGGCGAGGGCGCGCATCATCCAGGCCCCGTGACCGTGGGGGTCGGCTTCGCAGGCGAGTTGGTAGCCGACTTGGTAGTAGCGCTGGGCCGCGCCCTCGTGGCCCAGGTCGTGGTGCTTCCACCCGGCGAGGTAGGCGAGTTCGGCGACGGCGTCGAAGGCGGCACGGCACGCCCACCGCGTGAACCCCGCCGCATAACCCCCACCCGATCAGGTTCCGGGGCGGGCCGGCCCCACTTGCCCGTCCCGGACGCCTCCAACCGACCGGAGCCCCCAATGAGCACGAACCCCAGCGCCGAACTCCTCGACAACCTGCTCACCGTGACCGGTCAGGCCACCGCCGTACGGGAGGAGGTGCGCGTGTGGTCCATGTCCGGAGTGGAGCGCGTGACTTTCCCTGACGGCTCCACGGCCATCTTCAAGTACGCGAAGAAGCCGTTCGACAGGGAGGATCAGGCCCTCCGCCTGGCCCACACCCTCGGCGTTCCCGTTCCCCAGGTCCACGCCTCCGCCGTTCTGGACGGCTGGCTCGGCATGCTCATGGAGGACCTCGGGCCGTCCGTCCGCGAGGCCGACGATCTGGACGGCGTCGCCGCAGCCGTGGTCCTGCACGGTACCCGTACGGCTCCTCCCTTGCCCGTCCTGGACCAGGAGCGGCTGCGCAAGCTGCCGGACCGGGCCCTGGAGCACCTCGGACGGCTGCGCAAGGCCGACCGGTGGCAGGACGCCGACGACGTCGAGGACGCGCTCGAAAGGATCGCCCATGCAGCCGAGGCCCGCTCGGGCGGAGCAACGATGGAGCCCTTCGGCCGGGTGCACTCCGAGTTCCACCCCACCAGCCTCCACATCGGCGAGCACGGCTGGAGGCTGCTCGACTTCGCCCGCGCCTTCACCGGTCCCGGCCTGCTCGACCTCGCCAGCTGGCACGGCACCATCGAGCCCCCACACGCCGTACGACTGCGCGTGTTCCTGGAGCAGTACGTCACCGCCGGCGGCACCCCCGACGCCCTCGCCCCGCGCGGCGGGCTCACCGCCGAGAACTGGGCCCTGGGCTGGCACCGCATGTGGGCCGTCGAGTGGTTCATGGAGCAGGCCATCCGCTGGATCGACGACCCGGCCACCGATCCCGCCTACATCAAGGTCGTCCGCCGCCACCTCAGCGACGTCCTCCACCTCCTTGAGATCTGACGTGCTCGCCCAGGCTTCGCCGTGGCACGCCCACGCCCTTCAGCGCACCGCCGCCGGACTTGCCGAACCCCTCGCCGTACCCGGCCGGATGGAGTGGACCACGAGACCCGGACAGGGGCCCGGCGCCGAGGCCCTCGGCCCCGACCTGCGCGGCAAGCGACTCCTCGAACTCGGCTGCGGTCCCGGCCACAACGCCGCCCACCTCGCCACCCGCCACGGCGCCCACGTCACCGGCGTCGACTTGGTCGGCCTCCAGGTGCGCCGCGCCCGCTCCCACTACGGACGGCTGAACCACCTCACCTTCGTCGCCGGCCATGCCCTGCACTACCTGCACGCCTCCGACGAGCAGTTCGACGCGATCTACTCCGTCTTCGGCGCCGTCGGGCTCGTCGCCCCCGAACTCCTTCTCCCGGCCCTCGCCCAGCGCCTCACGCCCGGCCGGGTACTCGCCTTCTCCGTCCCCCACCCGCAGCGCGGCGGCCGAAGCCCCGCTGCCGACGACCGGCCTCGCCGCGACCACGTCACCCTCCCCGACCGCACCCGGCTCCCCCTCGCTCGCTGGGAGTTCGCCACCGACTGCTGGGAGAAGCACCTCAGCCGGGCGGGCTTCTGGCTCACCTCGTCCCAGGAGTTCCACGACCCCCGCATGGGCCACTGGCCCACCACCTTGCTGATCCGCGCTCGCAAGCTCTGACAGCCATCCGCCCCGGCTCCCCTGGAGGAACCGATGCGCCCGCCCTACCTGCTCCTCGACATCGACGGCGTCCTCATCCCCTTCCCCGACGCGGACGGCTCGACCCCGGCCACCCACTCCCGCCACGACGTCGTCCCCACCGACCGGAGCGCCGACACCCCGGTCACCGTCTGGCTCGACCCCGCCCACGGTCCCATGCTCATGGACGTGATCCGTACCGGCCTGGTCACCCCCGTCTGGTGCACCAGCTGGCGCCAGGACGCCACCACCCTGATCGGACCGCTCCTCGGCCTCCCGTCTCTGTCGCACGTGGATCTGCCGCGTCCGCAGATCACCACCAGCCACCCCAACGGCTACCTGTGGAAACGCGACCACGTCGACGCCTGGCTGGGCAACGCCCCCGCTGTCTGGATCGACGACGACTTCACCAGCCTTGACCACGCCTGGGCGGCGGAGCGTACCGCCAAGGGAAGGCCGACCCTCCTTGTTCAGCCCGATCCACGCCTCGGGCTACAGCCCGAGCACCTGACCGAGGTCACCGCGTGGGCCTCGCAGTTACCCCCAGCCCGCGCCGCTTGACGACTTAAGCCCTTCGCTGCCCGTGGCAGCGAAGGGCACGGGGGAGGAGCCGCGGACGCGGTTGAACGCTTCTGCCACCGCCCGCAGTTCTGCCTGGTCGGGCCGGTCGTGCTGCTGGCGATACGCCCCTCCAAGAAGTGACTGGTTCACGAGGGAGGAAGGGAGCCGCGCAACTGTCGGCGAGGGGAGACCGAGTGGAACTGCGCCAGCAGGGCGATCCGGGCTGAGGAGAGACAGGGCGCCGAGCGCGAGGGCTGCAAGCCCGTCGAACTGCCGCACATGGTGAGCCACGAGCTGCGGCACTTCTACGCCTCCGCCCTCATGGCCGGCGGAGCGAGCGTCAAGGCGGGCTGGTCCTCGGCCACGCCTCCGCCGTCATCACGCTGCGGATCTACGTGTACCTATGCCTGACAAAGAAGACCGCACCCGCTCCGTCAGACACGCCGTGTGCGGCGCTCTGCGGACCGGGTGCGGACAGGTAGCCGGGACGGCCTGCGAAAGGGCAGGTCAGGCCGGCTGGACCGAGTCAGGCCTTCTTGGTCTCCCAGAAGATCCGGTCGATCTCGGCGATGAGCTCCAGCGCCTTCTCGCCCGTCTTCGGGTCGTTGGAACCCTTGGCGGCGCTGAGCGCCTTGAGGGTGTCGTTCACCAGCTGGTGCAGCTGGGGGTACTTCTCGAAGTGCGGGGGCTTGAAGTAGTCGCTCCACAGCACCGAGACGTGGTGCTTGGCCAGCTCGGCGCGCTGCTCCTTGATCAGAACGGCGCGGGTGCGGAAGTCCGCGTCCTCGTTGGCCTGGTACTTCTCCTGGACGGCCTTGACCGACTCGGCCTCGATGCGGGCCTGGGCCGGGTCGTACACGCCGCAGGGCAGGTCGCAGTGGGCGCTGACCTTCACCTTGGGGGCGAACAGGCGCGAAAGCATGTTCAGTCCTTCCTCGTGATCGTCTTCTCAGGTGCGAGATTACTCGGTGCGGGAAGGCTTTTCTCGGGCGGCCCGGGGGTCTTAGGGCAAAAGTCCGGTGTCACGCTGGGACTGTTGGAGGATGGGCCGGTGAGCGGGTCGGACCGGGGCTGGACCGGGAGGTACGGGATGCCGGAGCAGGTGCACGCGCGCGGTGCCGGGCAGGGCGAGGGCGCGGAAGCAGGGCTGGGCGCGGGCGGGGGAGAGGGGCCTGAGCGGGGCCGGCTGCTGCGGGCGTTCGGGCTGGCCGAGGTGTACAACCCCTCGATGGTGCCGACGCTGTGGCCCGGTGACCAGCTGGTGGTGCAGTACGGGGCGGCGGTGCGGCCCGGTGCCGTGGTCGTGCTGCGGCATCCGTTCCGGCAGGACCTGCTGATCGTCAAGCGGGCCGTGCAGCGGCGGGACGGCGGCTGGTGGGTCCGGGGCGACAACCCCTTCGTCGAGAACGACAGCCGGGAATTCGGGGTGGTCCCGGACGAACTGGTCATCGCCCGCGCCTGGGTCCGGGTGCGGCCGCCGCGCGGGGTTCAGCGCTCGGTGGCCGGGGTGCTGTCCTGGGCGGTCTCGGCGGTGCGGCCGGTACGCGCCGAGCGCTCGCTCTCCAGCCGCTTGCGGGCCCGATAGGCGGCGACGTTGGCGCGGGTGGCGCAGCGGTCGGAGCAGTAGCGCCGGGAGCGGTTGGTGGAGGTGTCCAGGTAGACGTTGCGGCAGGGGCGCGCCTGGCAGATGCCGAGGCGGTCCACGCCCAGTTCGGTGAGGTGGAAGGCCAGGCCCATGCAGGCGGTGGCGGTGTAGCCGGCGGTGGCGTTGGCCGCCTGCTCGGCGATGTGCATGTGCCAGTCGGGGCGGCCTCCACCGCTCTCGGCTCCTGCACCGCTCTCGGCTCGGCTCGAGCGGGGGGACCCCCATGAGCGGGAGGTGCCCCCATCGTCGCGGTGCGTATGGCCGGAGATCTGCGGGCTGACCGGGAACTCCATCATCAGGGCGTTGAGGAGGTCCACGGCCAGCACCTCGTCGCCGGCGTCGGCGGCCTCGAAGACGGCGCGCAGCCGGGAGCGGACCGTGCGCAGGCGGGTGACGTCGCTGTCGGTCGCGCGCCGGGCGGCCTGCTGGCCGGGGCCGAAGAGTTTCCGTACCACCTCGACCGAGGTCAGGCTGTCGGTGCCGCGTTCGGGCTGCTCGGTGTTGACCAGTCGCACGGCATAGTCCGAGTAATAGGCCAGTTCCACTTGTAGTCCTTACGGGCGAGAGTTAAGGTACACAGTGCTGGGTGAAGTAATAGGCGATATGGCTACTAGGGTATTACACCCTGAAGGGGGAGCGATGACCGAGACCGTCGCCGGCGCCGACTGGCAGGCGTGGCAGAACAGTTGGGACCGCCAGCAGGAGTGGTACCTCCCCGACCGCGAGGAGCGGTTCCGGGTGATGCTGGACATGGTCGAGGCGCTGGTGGGCCCCGCACCCCGGGTCCTGGACCTCGCCTGCGGCACGGGCAGTATCTCCGACCGGCTGCTGAAGCGGTTCCCCGGGGCCGAGAGTGTGGGCGTCGATCTGGATCCCGCGCTGCTGGCCATCGCGGAAGGGTACTTCGACGGCGAGCGCCGGGTCCGCTTCGTACGGGCCGATCTCAAGGACCCGCAGTGGACGGCGGCACTGCCGCACGCGTCCTACGACGCGGTGCTCACCGCCACCGCCCTGCACTGGCTGCCCAGCGGGGAGCTGCGCGGGCTCTACGGCCGGCTCGGCGCTCTGGTGCGGGAGGGCGGGGTCTTCCTGAACGCCGACCGGATGCCCGACGAGGCCACTCCCCGGATCAACGCCGCCGACCGCGCCCTGCGGCACGCGCGCCAGGACGCGGCGAAGGCGGCCGGCGCCGTCGACTGGGCCGAGTGGTGGCAACTGGCCGCCGCCGACCCGCTGCTGGCCGCCCCGACCGCCGAGCGCTTCGAGATCTTCGGTGAGCACGCGGACGGTGACACGCCGTCGGCGGCCTGGCACGCCCAGGTGCTGCGCGAGTCCGGGTTCGCGGAGGCGCGGACGGTGTGGTCCTCGCCCACGGACGCGCTGGTGCTGGGCCTGAAGTAGGCCCGGCACCCGGGCCGTGGGGGAGCGCCTCGCCGCGGCGGCACCCGCCGCCGGGCGGCGCGCCCCCGGTGCGGTGGCGCCCCGTGCGGACGCCAGCGCACAGGGCACCCCTCGGGGACGGGCGTTACAGCACCTTCGACAGGAACGACTTCGTCCGCTCGTGCTGGGGGTTGCCCAGCACCTCGCGCGGATGGCCGGACTCGACGACCACGCCGTCGTCCATGAAGACCAGCGAATCGCCGACCTCGCGGGCGAAGCCCATCTCATGGGTCACGACGATCATCGTCATGCCATCCGCCGCCAGGTCCTTCATGACGTCCAGGACGTCGCCGACCAGCTCCGGGTCGAGCGCCGAGGTCGGCTCGTCGAAGAGCATCAGCTTCGGCTCCATCGCCAGCGCACGGGCGATGGCCACGCGCTGCTGCTGGCCGCCGGAGAGCTGCGAGGGGTAGCTCGCGGCCTTGTCGGACAGTCCGACGCGGTCCAGCAGCTTGGTCGCGCGCTCCCGGGCGGCGGCCCTGGACTCGCCCTTGACCTGGATCGGCGCCTCCATGATGTTCTCCACCGCGGTCATGTGCGGGAAGAGGTTGAAGCGCTGGAAGACCATGCCGATGTCGCGGCGCCGGGCGGCGACCTCGCGGTCGCGCAGCTCGTAGAGCTTGCCGTTGTGCTCGCGGTAGCCGACGAGTTCGCCGTCGACGGACAGCCGGCCGGCGTTGACCTTCTCCAGGTGGTTGATGCAGCGCAGGAACGTCGACTTGCCGGAGCCGGACGGGCCGATCAGACAGAAGACCTCCCGGGGCGCCACCTCCAGGTCGATGCCCTTGAGGATGTGGGCCGCGCCGAAGGACTTGTGGACGCCCTCGGCCTTGACCATCGGGCCGCCGCTGCTGCCCGCGGCCTTGTTCGTCGTCATCTTGCTGGTCATGCCGCACCTCCGGCG
Organism: Streptomyces sp. NBC_01454; assembly: GCF_036227565.1. Taxonomy (NCBI): domain Bacteria; kingdom Bacillati; phylum Actinomycetota; class Actinomycetes; order Kitasatosporales; family Streptomycetaceae; genus Streptomyces; species Streptomyces sp. NBC_01454. The sequence continues at coordinate 2,684,825 of NZ_CP109460.1, read as the reverse complement.
GAGCGGTGGAAGCCGCCGGACAGCCTCGCCTTGGCGCGCTGGAGCGGAGTGGGCGGGAGCTGGCGGCTGGAGCCGCGGGCGTAGTAGCGCTCCAGGTAGTACTGGCCGATGCTCAGCACCGTGGTGGCGATCAGGTACCAGGCGGCGGCGAGGATCAGCATCTCCACCACGACGCCCGAGTCCCGGCCGACGTTCTGGGCGGCCTGCAGCAGGTCGTAATACTGGACGGCGATGACCAGCGAGGAGGTCTTCAGCATGTTGATGACCTCGTTGCCGGTCGGCGGCACGATCACCCGCATCGCCTGCGGCACGATGATCCGGCGCAGCGTCTTGGCGTGGCTCATGCCCAGCGCGTGCGCGGCCTCGGTCTGGCCCTCGTCGACGGCGTTCAGACCCGCCCGGCAGATCTCCGCCATGTACGCGGCCTCGTTGAGCCCGAGGCCCAGCAGCGCGCACAGGAACGGGGTCATGAAGTCCGACCACTCGTCCTTGTAGATCGGCATGATGTCGATGTACTGGAAGACCAGGCCCAGGTTGAACCAGAGGAACAGCTGGACGTAGACCGGTGTCCCGCGGAAGAACCAGACGTAGAACCAGGCGACCGTCGAGGTCACCGGGTTCTTGGACTGGCGCATCACGGCCAGGATCACGCCGAGGACGATGCCGATGATCATCGACAGCACGGTGATGATCAGGGTGTTGCGCAGGCCCTTGAGGATGTCCGCGTTGAACATGTACTGGGGGATGGCGTCCCAGTTGACGTTCCCGGAGGCGAAGGCCCGGCCGAGCACGGCGACCAGTCCGAGGACGACGACCGCCGCCACCCAGCGCCCGTAATGGCGGACCGGGATGGCCTTGATGGGCTCGGGCTGGGGCGGCGGAGCGTCCGCCGGCGGCTGGGCCGACTTGTCGACGTCAACTGACACGGGTGTTGCCTTTCAGCATTCGGCGGGAGGTGCGCGGAGCGGACGGGAGAGCTGTCGGCGGCTCAGGAGCCGCCATTGATCTGCACGTCCTTGACCGCGGCATCCTTGACGTCCCACTTGTCCAGGACCTTGGCGTACGAGCCGTTCTTGATCGCGAGTTCCATCGCGGCCTTGAGCGCGTCACGCAGCTGCTGCTTGCCCTTGGGCACCGCGATGCCGTACGGGGCCGCCTTGAGCGGGGCTCCGCCGACCATCTGGAAATCCTTGCCGTGGCCGGAGACCTTCACCGCGTACGCCGCGACCGGGTAGTCGCTGGAGACGGCGTCCACACCGCCGGTACGCAGCCGGGTCTGGGCCTCGGAGTCGTTGTCGAACGCCTCGATGGAGATGGCCTGCTCGCCGTTCTTCTCACAGGCCTTCGACTTGTCCTTGGCCAGGTCGTCCGAGACCGTGCCGCGCTGCACCGCGATGGTCTTGCCGCACAGCGTCTCCCAGCCGTCGACGCCCTTGGTCTTGCCCTTCTGGGTGTAGAGCGAGACGCCGACGTTGAGGTAGTCGATGAAATCGACGCCCTGGCCGATCTTCTTGCCGGTGTTGCTGTCGATGCCCTGCTGGCGTTCCCTGGTGTCCGTCATCGCCGACATCGCGATGTCGTAGCGCTTGGACTTCAGACCGCCCATGAGGGTGTCGAAGGTGGCGTTGTTGAAGTTGAGCTTGATGCCCAGCTCCTTGCTCATCGCCTCCGCGAGGTCCGGGTCGATGCCCTCGACCGCACCGTTGGAGCGGAACTCCACCGGCTTGTAGGTGATGTCCGAGCCGACCTGGAGCAGCGCCTTCTCCTGGACGTCCTTGGGCAGCATCTTGAACAGCGGCGCATGCACATTGCGGTTCTTCTTCGCCTCACGCTTGGCGATCGCCGCGTCCGTCTGGTCACCGCAGGCGCTGAGCAGCAGCAGCGAGGCCGCCACCGCGGCCGCCGTGACCACGGCTGTACGAGACCTGCCGAGGGCCGGGCGACGGGTGGTGCGTGCGGTCATGCTGATCCTCCTGCGGATGGAGAAGCCGACGTGACAAAGGGCCGGGGTGCACACCCTGGAGCGTCGTGACCTCGGTTGGTGACGGGAATCCTGCCACCCGGACTCCGGTATTCGGACTGTCACACAGGTCAAAATCGCATAACGGACGACGATGGCCGTGCGACGGCCTTGGCGCGCAAGGGGGCCACACCGGCGGCGGGATGCGAAGGATGTCCTGCTCGCTCGGGCCGTCTCGGAATACGGACCGTGCAGAGCGCCGCTCTTGAGTTTTATGTGCGCTTCACGCTTTTCCTGCGCTTCGAGGTTATTGTCTGGTCTCTGAAGCCGAGGGTAATGAATCTGACTCGTCGGGGCCCGCGCCCGTCGGGTAGAAAGGTTCGTTACACCCCTCATCCGGGGCTCAGGGCGCGTGTGCGGCGCGCCCGGCGTCCGATCCTCCCCCCGTGCGGCGGCCATCTGCCGCGCAGGGTCCGGACGCGGTGCCCGCCCACCCCTCAACCAGGGAGTGGCCACCCTCAAGCAGATTCACGATTAAAAGGGGTAAGACAAGTGGCAGCGGAGATCGTCAATCCTCGCAGCGACAGCAAAACGGGCGCGGGCGCGGGCAGTGCGCCCGACGACGCCTTCGATCCGGCCTTCGCCCTGCATCGCGGCGGCAAAATGGCCATTCAGGCGACCGTGCCGGTCCGTAACAAGGACGACCTGTCCCTCGCGTACACACCGGGCGTCGCCAAGGTGTGCAGCGCCATCGCCGAGCAGCCCGAGCTCGTGGACGACTACACCTGGAAGTCCCACGTCGTCGCCGTCGTCACGGACGGCACCGCGGTGCTGGGCCTGGGCGACATCGGTCCGGAGGCCTCCCTCCCGGTGATGGAGGGCAAGGCCATCCTCTTCAAGCAGTTCGGTGGCGTCGACGCGGTGCCGATCGCGCTCGGCACCACGGACACCGAGGAGATCATCGAGACCGTCGTCCGGATGGCGCCGTCCTTCGGCGGGGTCAACCTGGAGGACATCTCGGCGCCGCGCTGCTTCGAGATCGAGCGCCGGCTCCAGGAGCGGCTGGACATCCCGGTCTTCCACGACGACCAGCACGGCACCGCCGTGGTCACGCTGGCCGCGCTGCGCAACGCCGCCAAGCTCACCGACCGGGCGCTCGGCCAGCTGCGCGCGGTCATCTCGGGCGCGGGTGCGGCCGGTGTCGCCATCGCCAAGATCCTCATCGAGGCGGGCATCGGCGATGTCGCGGTGTGCGACCGCAAGGGCATCGTCTCCGCGGACCGCAGTGACCTCACGGACGTCAAGCGCGAGGTCGCCGGCTTCACCAACAAGGGCGGGCTGTCCGGCTCCCTGGAGGACGCGCTGGACGGCGCCGATGTCTTCATCGGGGTCTCCGGCGGCACGGTGGCGGAGGAGGCGGTGGCGAAGATGGCGAAGGAGTCGATGATCTTCGCGATGGCCAACCCCACCCCGGAGATCCACCCGGACGTCGCGCACCGGTACGCGGCCGTGGTCGCCACCGGACGCAGCGACTACCCCAACCAGATCAACAACGTGCTGGCCTTCCCCGGCATCTTCGCCGGCGCCATGCAGGTGCGGGCCTCGCGGATCACGGAGGGCATGAAGCTCGCCGCCGCCGAGGCGCTGGCCGCCGTCGTCGCCGATGAGCTCAGCGCCGACCGGGTCATCCCCTCGCCGTTCGACGAGCGGGTCGCCCCGGCCGTCACCGCCGCGGTCGCGGCCGCCGCCCGCGCCGAGGGTGTGGCGCGCCGCTGACGCCACGGCAGATGTCACCCACGGGCCGGGCCCGCACCTGTGAGGGTGCGGGCCCGGCCCGTCGTGGTGGGGCCGTGCGCGATCGCCGCGGCGCGGTGCGTGTCACACCCGTACGCGGTACCGCCGCGCCCCTCCGCGGCCTACGTTGGGATCATGTTTGCTGCCTACGCCGCCCGCATCGACCGTGACCAGCCGCTCAGCGGCCTCGAATTGGGGGAGCGCCCGGCCCCCGACGCCCGCCCCGGCTGGACGACCGTCAACGTCAAGGCCGCCTCCCTCAACCACCACGACCTGTGGTCGCTGCGCGGGGTGGGGATCACCGAGGACGCCCTGCCGATGATCCTCGGCTGTGACGCCGCCGGGATCGACGCGGACGGCAACGAGGTCGTGCTGCACTCCGTCATCGGCCAGACCGGTCACGGCGTCGGCCCGAAGGAGAAGCCCTCCATCCTCACCGAGCGCTATCAGGGCACCTTCGCCGAGCAGGTCACCGTGCCCGTGTGGAATGTGCTGCCCAAGCCGAAGGAGCTGTCCTTCGCGGAGGCGGCCTGTCTGCCGACCGCCTGGCTGACCGCGTACCGGATGCTGTTCACCAACGGGGGCGTACGGCCCGGCGACAGCGTGCTGGTGCAGGGGGCGGGCGGTGGCGTGGCCACCGCCGCCATCGTGCTGGGCGCCGCCGCGGGGCTGCGGGTCTTCGCCACCAGCCGGGACGAGGCCAAGCGCAAGCGGGCGCTGGAACTGGGCGCCGAGGCGGTGTTCGCCGGCGGGGAGCGGCTGCCGCAGCGGGTGGACGCGGTGATCGAGACAGTCGGCGCCGCCACCTGGTCGCACTCCGTCAAGTCGCTCAAGCCCGGTGGCACGCTGGTGATTTCCGGCGCCACCAGTGGCTTCACCCCCGAGAGCGGGGAGCTCAACCGGATCTTCTTCCTGGAGCTGAAGATCGTCGGTTCCACGATGGGCAGCAAGGAGGAGCTGGCGTCGCTGCTGAGCTTCTGCGCCGCCAAGGGCATCCGCCCCGTCATCGACTCCACGCTGCCGCTGGACCGGGCGCGGGAGGGGTTCTCGAAGATGGCGGAGGGCGAGCTGTTCGGCAAGGTCGTGCTGACGGTCTGACCCCCGCACGGGCCGCCGGGGCCGCGCGCCGGCGGCCCGTCATTTCCCTGGAAGGGGCCGGAGACATGCGGATCCTGCGGGCGCAGGGGCGGGCCGCCGCGCCGTGGAGCAACGGCGGCGGGGTGACCCGCGAGATCGCCGTCCATCCGCCGGGCGCGGGCTGGGACGGCTTCGCCTGGCGGGTCAGCCTGGCGGACGTCACCCGCGACGGGCCGTACTCGCCGCTGTCCGGGGTCCGGCGGATCCTCACCGTCGTCGACGGCGCCGGGCTGGAGCTGACGGTGGACGGCACCGTGCGGCCGCTGCCCGGCCGTCACCGCCCGTTCGCGTTCCCCGGCGGCGCCACCACCGACTCCCGGCTGCTGGACGGCCCGGTCGTCAATCTCAACGTGATGCTCCGGGACGGGCGGGCGGACGCGACGGTGGAGGTCGTGTGCGGCACCTGGCCGCCGTCGCCGTCGCCGGAGGGCCGGGTGGCGGGCGGCCCGGACCCCGTGGGCGGGCTGCTCGTCGTGGCGCTGGAGGGGGCCACCCGGCTCACGGCTCTCGGGGAGCCGGAGGGGCCGGAGGGGCCGGGGGAGTCCGTGGTGCGGCTGGAGCGGTTCGACGCGGCGCTGTGGCCGGGGACGGACGCGTTGCCGGGCGGGCTGCGGACGGACCGCACCGTGGCGGTCATTCGGCTGTCCGGCCGTTCGGTGCGCTGACGCTTTCGTTCCGTCAGTCCTTTCTCACCGCCGGGCGCCTTGCCGGCCGCCCTGCCCGCCGGCCGCTTCCTCACCACCGGCCCCGCCTCGCCGCCGGACTCCTCCGCGCCCCTGACGCGACCCCGCACGTGCCGTCAATGACGGTTGACACACCCCTCGTGTCAACCTAAATTGACATCATGAGCGAAGCAACGGATCTCGCCGAACGGGCGGGGGACCGCGACCCCAGGGTCGGACTCCGTGCCGTGGCCGCGCTCCGCCGGCTGCTGGAACAGCTCGAAGCCGTGCAGGTGCGCAGCGCCCGGGCGAAGGGCTGGTCGTGGCAGGAGATCGCGGCGGAGTTGGGGATCAGCCGGCAGGCGGTCCACAAGAAGCACGGGAGGCGCTGATGTTCGAGAGGTTCACGGCCGAGGCCCGCGCCGTGGTGAGCGGCGCCGCGGAGCAGGCGGACCGTACGGGCAGCGACACGATCGGCGAGCCGGAGCTGCTGCTCGCCCTGCTGGACCGGACGGATTCACCGGCCGCCGGGGCGCTCGCCGCCCTCGGTGTCCCTGACCGGCGCGCCTCGGTGACGGACGCCCTGGCGGCGGTGCGCCGGCGCGGCGGGGTCTCCGCGGCCGACGCGGCGGCGCTGGCCGACCTCGGGATCGACGTCGACGCGATCGTGGCGAGCGTCGAGCGGGAACACGGGGTGGGCGCACTGGCCGGCGGGACGTCCGGGCGGCGCCGGGGGGTGCGCCGCCGGTTCACCGCCGAGACGAAGTCCGTCCTGGAGCGCGCCCTGCGGATGGCGGTCGCCCGCGGCGACCGGGCCCTCGGTGACGAGCATCTGCTGCTCGCGCTGACCACCGGGCGCGGACCGGCGACGGTGGTGCTCGCCGACCACGGGGTGACCCATGAGGCGGTGCTGCGGGTGCTGGACGTCAGCGGCGGCCGACGCGCGGGGTGAGGCGCCGGGCGGGCCGTACGCCGGGGCCGCCCGGGTGCGGTGCAGTGCGGTGCGGTGCGGTGCGGGCGCGCCCGGAGGTGAGTGGGCGCCCGCCGCCGGTCACGGGTAGGCGACCTTGACCGTGCCGATGCCCAGCGTGCTGTGCCGCGGCAGATATCCGGCCTCGAAGACCGCGCCGAGGACCGGTGTGAGCAGCTGCGCCAGCCGTTCGGCGCGGGAATGCCCCAGGGCGCGCCACGGGCCGGCCGCCAGCCGGTCCGTGGTCCGCTCGATCGCCTCGCGTTCCGTGCGGGCGCGCTCGGTCGCGGTGCCGTCCGGGGCGATCCAGCCGCGGGCGGCGAGGCGGTGCCGGGCGTCGCTCCACTCCTGGGCGCTCCAGCCGCGCCCCACGAAGTCGGCGGCCGGCGCGGCACCGATCGCGGCGAACGACACCAGGGCCTCACACGGATCGAGACCGCAGGTCAGCAGGGCCGCCAGATGGCCGTCGCCGCGGTGCTCGCGGAGTATCGTCGCGGCCTGCCAGAGCGTCAGATGCGGGGCGTCCGGCCAGGGCAGATCGCGGTTGGCGGCGGCCAGCGGGCGGGCGGCCGCCCCGGCGTTCTCGGCAGCCTGGCGGGCCAGCCGGGCCGCCTCGGCGAGCTGCGCGGCGCTCAGCCGGCCGCCGATCAGAGCCGTCAGCGCACGGTCCATGGCCAGCAGCCGCGCGTCCAGCACCTTGGCCGGGTCCGCGGCGGTCCAGATCCGCGGAAGGTACCGGGCGATCATCCGCGGACTGAAGGTGTAGTAGGTCGCGGCCACCAGCTCGGGCCCGGCGGCGCCCAGCGGAGCCGTGCGCCAGGCGAAATAGCGGGGCCAGCGGGACGCGACATCAAGGCCGAGATCGGCCGCGACCTGGCGGGCCTCGGGGGCGAAGTACAGCGTGGCGTGCAGTGGCTCCAGCAGGTGCCACATCCGGCGGGCGACCGAAAGGTATTCCGACATCGCTTTACCTCATGGCCTTCACGATGCGTGCGCAGACAGGGGATGGGGCGGTGGTCCGGAGCACGGCCCGCCGGTCCGCGGAGTCGGGCAGCTGGGGCCTCTGGAGCCCGGTGCCGGACGAAAAGCCGTGCGAAGTAGTGACTTCCCCGATTACGCCGCGTGAATCCAGACCGCCGATGGCAACTGTCGGTAACAGGGCCGGTGTTGGGGTGCGCCCGGATCCGGCCGCCGCGGTCCTGGCCGCCGGCGGTCCGCGCGCCGGAAAACCGGTCGAGGAGCGGTGGCCCGCTCCGTATCGTGACCCCGCCGACGGCTCACGGGGGGCCGCCGGCTCGATGCGAGGAAGTGAGCACCCGATGCCGTACCACGGGACCGTCGACGAGGGGTTCGGAGCCGTCGCGGACGCCTTCGCCCGGAACTTCGCCGAGGGCAGTGAACTCGGCGCCGCCGTCACCGTGTTCGTGGACGGACGCAAGGCCGTCGACCTGTGGGGCGGGACCGCCGACGACCGGACCGGCCGCGCGTGGGACGAGCGCACGGTCCTTCCCGTCATGTCCTGTGCCAAGGCCGTCGTCAGTGTCTGCGTGCATCTGCTCGCCGAGCAGGGGCGGCTGGACCTCGACGCCCCGGTGGCCGACTGCTGGCCGCGGTTCGCCCGGCACGGCAAGGAGGGGATCACCCCGCGGATGGTGCTCGCCCACACCGCCGGTATCCCGCTCGCCGAACGGAAGCTGACGTTCGAGGAGCTGACCGCCTGGACCCCGGTGATCCGGGCGCTGGAGGAGCAGCCGCCGCTGTGGGAGCCCGGTACCGCGTACGAGTACCACGCCCATGCCTTCGGCTTCCTCCTCGGCGAGGTGATCCGCCGTCTGACCGGGCTGACGCCCGGCCGCTACTTCCGCCGCGCCGTCGCCGACGACCTGGGCCTGCGCACCTGGATCGGGCTGCCGCCGGAGGAACTGCCGCAGCTGGCCCGGCTCGTCGAGGCCGAGGGGCGGCCCCCGCTGCCGGACCCCGACCTGCTGCCCATGCGGGCGCTGACGATGAACGGCGCGCTGCCCTTCCCCGGGCTCGACGATCCGCACGGCTACAACGCCCCCGCCCTGCTGACCGCCGAATTCCCCGGTGCGGGCGCGGTCTCGTCGGCGCGCGGCCTGGCCGCCCTGTACGCGGCGGTCGCCACCGGGGTGGACGGCGGGCCGCGGCTGCTCGGCGCGGACACCGTCACGGATGCGGTCCGGCGGCAGTCGGGCGGCGCCTCCTGGTCGGGGATGCCGGACTTCGGCGCACGCTGGGGGACCGGCTTCCTCCTCGACTCACCGTTCCGCCGGCTGCTCGGCCCGCGCTCGTTCGCCACCAGCGGTGCGGGCGGCCAATTCGCCTTCGGAGATGACGAGTTCGGCGTCGGCTTCGCCTATACCGCCAACCGGATGGGCGGCGGCGGGGACCAGCGGTGCGAACGGCTCATCACCGCGCTGCGGACGTGTATCGGGGCCCCGGAGCCCCGGCCCCTGGGCTGAGCGGACGGCCGGGGCGGGGGCGGGGGCGGGCGCATCGGCTGCGTCTGCCCCATCCGTCACGCCCCACCCGTCACGCCCCATCCGGCACGGGCCGCCCGGACGGTCCGCCGGTTCAGGCGTCCGGATCCGTCCCGGACGGATGCCGTTCCGGCGCGCGCAGCAGCACTCCGATATGGGCGGCGGCCTCCGACAGCCGGCGGCGGGACTCCTTCAGCTGCTCGGCGGTGACGCCGTGATCGCGGGCCGCGTCCCGCAGATCGTCGCGGAAGCGGTCCAGCAGCCGGTCGAAGTCGCGGGCCGGGTCGTCGCCGGGCGGCTCCTTCGCCCACTCCGGGGACGGCGGGGTCCCGGCCGCCGCGTCCTGTCCGGGGTCCGGCTTGCCGAGATCGACGCGCTCGACCGTCACCCGGGCCCCGCTGTCCGCGGAGCCCCGGCCGGTGCCGCTCTGCCCGGTGCCCTCCTGGCCCGCGCCCGGCGAGCCGCCGGTGAAGCGCCCGACCTCGCGGGACACCTCGGACAGCGCCTCGCGCACCGCGCCCGACCAGTCGCCGGACCGCACCGCCTCCTGGGTCTGCTCCTGTACGCGCCGGATCACCCGCTGGACCTCCTCGCGCGCGAACGCCTGGGCGTCCCGGGCCTGCTTACGGGCCCGCTGGGCGTCCTGCCGGGCCCGCCGGCTCTCCTCCTTGGCCCGCCGGGCCTGTTCCTTCCACTCGTCCTTGGCGCGCCGGAACTCCTCCTTCGCCTGCCGCCAGGACTCCGTGTCGCCGAACACGCCGTCGAAGTAGTCCCCGGCCTGCGGGTGGGTCCGCCCGGCGCCGCCCTCCTCGGCATCCGGCTTCGCGCCGGTCCGCCCGGCCTTCCCGTGCCCCGTGTCCTGGCGGGCCTGCTGGGCGGCCTCCTGCATCTCGCGGCGCAAATCCCGTGCCGAGCCGCTGACGTCCTCCCGGATGTCGGAGGCGAGGGCCGCGACCGACTCCCGGATCTGCAGCTCCAGATCCGCCAACTCGCCTCCCCTGTCGGCGAGTTCGGCCCGTCCGGCGTCGGTGATCGAGTAGACCTTGCGGCCGCCCTCGGTCGTGTGCGTCACCAGGCCCTCGGCCTCCAGCTTGGCCAGCCGGGGGTAGACCGTGCCCGCGGACGGGGCGTAGAGGCCCTGGAAACGCTCCTCCAGGAGGCGGATGATCTCGTAGCCGTGCCGCGGCGCCTCGTCCAGCAGCTTGAGGAGGTAGAGGCGCAGGCGGCCGTGGGCGAAGACGGGGGGCATGGTCAGCGCACCTTCTTCCCGGTGGTGGGGGCGGCGGGGGAGTCCTCGTGCGGGCTGCCGTCGTGGCCGGCGCCGGGATCGCCCCACCTGTGGTCCTCGTCCTCGTCCTCGGGGGCGGGGCGGCGCAGCAGGGCCAGGCCGCCGGAGACGGTGGTGGCCTTGAGCGTGCCGGTGCCCGCACCCAGGGAGCCGGTGATCCGCTTGGTGCCCCACTGGCCGCTCACCCGCAGATCATCGAAGGCGTTGGAGATGGTGCCGGACGTGGTGTTGGCCTCCACCCGGGCGTCGGCCGGGTCGGGCAGCCGGATGGCGACCTCCCCGGAGACCGTCGTCAGGGCGATGTCGGCACCCTTGCCGGGCGTCAGATCGAGGACCATGTCGCCGCTGACGGAGTCCGCGTGCACCCCGCCGCCCGCGCCGTCGATGACGGTCAGGTTCCCCGAGACGGAGTGGAACCGCAGGTCGCCGGTGAGCGACTGCACCTCGACGTTGCCCGAGACCGTCTCGGCCAGCACCTTGCCGGTCAGGCCGACCAGGGTGCTGTCGCCGGAGACGCCGCGCACGTCGGTCCGTCCCGAGATGCCCGAGACCACCGCGCCGGCGCGGACCACGCCGACCTCGACGCGGGTGCCGGCCGGCACCGTCACCGAGACCACCGCACTGCGGTTCCAGGCCCGGCGGTCGAGGAACTTCAAGAAGCCCCGCCAGGGGAGGTCCTCGTAGGCGACCGACAGGACGCCGCTACGGCACGAGACGGTCAGCGGCGGGCCGTCCAGCTCGCTGATCTCCACCCGGGCGGGGCCGCCGTCCGTGGTGCCGACGACGTTGACCGTGCCGCCGTACACCCGCACGGTGAGCGCCTCGACGGGGTCGGTGACCTCCAGCGTGCGTGGTGCGGACACCTGCATCGGATTCTGCGACCACCCGGTCCCGGCTGACATCACTGACCTCCCCTGTGAGCACCACAACGCAACATATCGCGTCCTCGCTAGACACGATATATCGCGGATTGCGGAAGTCAAGCAGTACGTCGCGGGGTGGGCGGGCCGTGGGCGGGCGGGCCGTGGAGGTCGATGCGAGGGTGCTGCCGAGGGTGGGGGATGCCATGGCGCATGGTGGGAAAGGGCCGAACGCGCGCGTGCATCAACAGGGTTGGTCTCGCTGCCGGCGCGCGGCGCGGCGCCGGACGGCAGGGCCGTACTACGAGCACGCCGGAGGCGCGGCGGACGCGGCCGGTTCCCCGGGCGGGCCGCTCCCGCCCGCCGGTGCCCCCCCGCCCGGCGGGCAGCCCGCTGCGCCCGACTCGTTCTCGTCCTACTCGCTCGTCCTACTCGTCCTACTCGTCCTCGTCGTCGTCCAGCCGGGCCAGCCAGGTGGCCAGCCGCTCCACCGGTACCTCGAAGTCCGGGTTCAGGTCCACGAACGTCCGCAGCTGGTCGGCCACCCAGCCGAGGCTGACCTCCTCCTCGCCGCGCCGGCTCTCCAGTTCCTCGATGCCACGGTCAGTGAAATACACGCGCTCTCCACCAGGGGTCATGGGTCATTCCCAGCCAGGATAGGCAGGCTCATGGACCTCTCGCGCCACAGACGGCCGCGGGCTAGCCTGATCACCTGTCAACGGTCCGGCGGCGATGGGGACATCGCCGCCCACGGGGAGCAGGAGGCCGTGATGCAAGAGCGCGCACAGCGCATCGAGCTGCCCGACGGCACGGAGGTCTGGGCCCGGGTCTCCCGGCTCGACGCCCCCGGGCTCGACGCGCCGGATGACCCGGATGACCCGGCCGCCGCGGACGGGGAATTCGAGGACGTCGGCGTCTGGGATGCGCTCGGCGCCCGGGTCGAGGGGCTCCGCGAGGTGATCGGCGGGGTCGCCACCAGCGTCCGCCGGGCCGCCGGGCCGGTCGCGCCGCATGAGACCAGTGTGACCTTCGGCGTGGAGCTGTCGGCCAAGCCGGGCAAGGCCGTCGCCCTGCTCGCGGACGGCGAGGCGAAGTCGAACCTCTCCATCACGCTCACCTGGCGGCGCGAGGACCAGGCGCATACGGGCGACCGCCGGGAGCCGGACGATCCGAGCCGCTGATGGCCACCCCCCAGGGCCGGGCCGGCGGCAGCGGCGACCGCGCCCGTTACGCACAGCTCCTCGCCCACGCCGGACACGCCACCGTCGGGCTGCGTCCCGCACCGGGCGTAGCCGCTCCCCGGATGTGGGGGAGCGGGGTACTCATCGCCCCGGGATGGGTGCTGACCTGCGCCCATGTGCTGGCGGCCGGTGACGGGCGGCGCCGTGAGACGGGTCCGGACGGGGTCGTCGGGGTCGCGTTCGGCGGCCGGGTGGTGGCCGCGCGCCCGGCGTACGACCTGAGCCGGCCCGCCCCGGAGGCCGGGCCCGGCGCCGCCCGCGCCGCCCGCGCCGACCTCGCCCTGCTCCGGCTGCTCGACCCGGAGCCCCGCCACCCCTGCGCCTGGCTCAGCGATCAGCCGGCGACCCTCCTGGAGGATGCCTACATCTTCCGCGGTCACGACCGGTCGGGCGAGGATCCGGCGGGGGACGGGGACGACGGGGCGCGCGGGGGCGCGGCACGACCCGGCCCGCGCGCCGACGGTGACGCCCCGGCCGCTCCGGTGGACCCCTTCATCGCGGTCCGTTTCGGCGCCCGTGACGCCCGGGGCCTGCAGTTCGGCAGCGATGTCCGGGTGACGCCCGGTGCCTCCGGCGGGCCGCTGATCGACTGCGACCGGGGCGAGGTGGTCGGCATCGTCAAGGGCCGCCATCTACAGGACCACGTCGGGCTCGCGGTGCCCGTCACCGCGCTGCGCGGCCTGGGGCCGGAACATCTGGTCGCCGGGGCCGAGGGGCTCGGGCCCGACCCGTACCACGCGCTGATGAGCCTGCACGACCGCTGGCACTGGGCCGGCCAGGAGCTCGGCCGCGCCACCGGGCCCACCTGGTTCGACGCCCAGCACGCGATCATGGCGGGCCGTGGTCGGCTGTGGGGCGTCCAGGAGCGGCTGCAGGCGCTGGACCTGCTCGCCCGGCTGCCCGCGCCGCGCGACCCGCTGGTGGTGGAGGCCGCCGTGGGGGAGGTGCTGGAGCGGGGCGAGCGGCCCGCGGCCTGGTCGCTGCGTACCTGGCGGGACGGGCACGGCGCGCTCTACCAGGGCAGCGACCCGTACACCGAGCTGCGCACCTTCGTGCACTATCTGCGGATCGTGGCGCAGCTGACCGCCGACGAGGTCCGCGACGAACCGGGGGAGGATGCCGCCGCCGTCCGCGAGCAGGCGGTCCGCCTCGCGGAGTTCGTCCAGGCCAAGGCTGTGGTGCTGCAGCCGCAGGACCGGCGCAGGATAGGGCCGGTGCGCCGGCGGCCGCGCTCCGTCCTCGTCGAGTTCGAGCCGCTGTTCTACGACGAGGGCGGGGCGGAGCTGTTCAACTGGTCGGTCAGCGAAGGCTACGGCCAGGGGCAGTGGCTGCGGGTGGACGTCCAGGAGTCGGCCGGCGGGGTGCCGTTCGAACAGGCGCGGGAACAGGTGCTGCGGCAGCTCGGCGGGCGGCTGCTGCGGGCCGACGGCGCCGCCGGGCCGGGCGCCCGCGTACGCCTGGAGGTCGCCGTCCCCGAAGGGCAGTGGCACACTCCCGCCGGCCAGTGGGAGGTCGCGGCCTCGGCCCGGCGCACCGCGCGGCTGCGGCCGGTGGGCCCCGGCCGTGCGGTGATCCTGCGGGACCAGGGGCGGCGCGAGCAGGTCGACCCCGCCTGGCTGCGCCGCTGGCAGGGCCTGCGTACCGCCCCCGCCCTGCAGGCACTGCGGGTCGCGCCGCGCCAGGGAGCCGGTGCGCGCCCCGGTGCCTGCGCCGAGTCGGTCTGGCGGCTGCTGGAGACGGCCGGCCAGGGCGCGCTGCCCGCGCTGTGCCACACCGTTGCCGACGGGTTCGGGCGGGATGTGGTGGGCGTCGCCCTGGACACGGGCTTCCCGGCCGGGCTGTGGCCGGCCGGCGGCCACGGCGAGGAGCGGGACTGCGATGCCGGCTGCGAGGAATTCCACCGTGGGGTGCGGGAGTTGCTCGAGGGGTCGGGCGGGGTGGCCCGGCTGCCGGAGCTGGTGCGGCAGCTGCGGGCGAAGGCCGCCGAGGCCGCGGAGGAGGGCGCGCACTGGGCCCGCGACCTGGTGCTCCTCTACGACGACCCGGAGGACCCGATTCCGCCACTGTTCACGGACCGGCCCCAGCTGTCGCCGCGATGAGCGGCGCCGGAGCCGCCCCCGGGCGGATCCGGGCGCCGCGTACGCCCCCCGTGCGCCCGGTGCCCGGGGCGGCCACATCCGCCCCTCGTGCGGCAAGTAGCGCACCGGACAGGGCACTTGAGCCCCCTGAACGGGTGCACGGGAGACCGGAAACCGCCCCGTGTGCTTCCGCAGGCGTGGGTACTGTCATAGCGTCGTGGAAGACTTGTTCGTGATGACGTGATGGCGTGAGGCGGGTGGCGACGCGGGGGAGGCGGAGCGGATGCCGAGGACTGCGGCGATGCGCCATGACCATCGCTCCTGACCGATGCCTGGCCGGCGACGAGGAGTTCCGACGTGAGCGACTGGCTCATCTACCGTGGTGCGGGGGCACCGCACGACGGAATTGAGCATCTTCCGCCACCCCCGCCCTGGCGCGATTTCGACGGTGGCCCCCTCGTGGCGCCGCCCGCCGCCCTCGACCCGTCCTCCGAGCGCCGGCTCGGTGTGCAGCACCGCGAAGCCAGCCACCACCGCCCCGGCGAGACCGAGCGCGAACTGGTCAACGCCGCCCTGTATCTGCGCCGCCCGCTGCTGGTGACCGGCGCACCGGGCAGCGGCAAGAGCACCCTGGCGCACTCGGTGGCCTATGAACTCGGCCTCGGCCGGGTGCTCGGCTGGCCCGTCGTCAGCCGCAGCACGCTGCGCGAGGGCCTCTACGACTACGACGCCATCGGCCGCCTCCAGGACCTCCAGATCGCCCGCGCCATCCCGGCCGCCGCGGAGAGCGGGGCGGCGCCCGGCGACGACCCCACCGACGAGCCGGGCGGCGGCATCGGCCGCTACATCCGCCTCGGCCCGCTGGGCACGGCCCTGCTGCCGTCCGCCCGCCCCCGGGTGCTGCTCGTCGACGAGCTCGACAAGAGCGACATCGATCTGCCCAACGACCTCCTCAATGTGCTGGAGGAAGGGGAGTTCCGGATTCCGGAGCTGGAGCGGCTGGCCGGATCCGCCCCCGAGGTGGAGGTGCTCAGCGACGACGGCGCGCAGGTGACGGTGCGCGACGGCCGGGTGCGCTGCCACGCCTTCCCCTTCATCGTCCTCACCAGCAACGGCGAACGCGACTTCCCGGCGCCCCTGTTGCGCCGCTGCATCCACCTCCACATCCCGGTCCCCGACAAGGAGCGGCTCGCCGCCATGGTGCGGGCGCATTTCGGCGAGGGCGCCGCCGAGCGCTACGACGCGGTGATCGACCGGTTCCTGGACCGCGAGCCCGGCGACGTCCGCGCCGTCGACCAGCTCTTCAACGCCATCCACCTCACCCAGAAAGCCGGCTGGACGGACGAGGACGAGGAGGAGACCCGACGGCGTCTGACGGCGGAGCTGATGCGGCCTCTTGATCGGACGAGGTGAGTGCGGTGCCCCTCGGGGAGCCCGGCCCAGGCCCCCTCGACGAACTCGTCGCCCGGCTGACGGCGGCGGGGCTGCCGGCCGACGCCCGGGGGATGGCCGACGCCCTCTGGCTCGCCCAGTGGATCACCCCGGACGCGCCGGCCGACGGCGCCGGGGACACCGGGCCCGCGGACACGGACCCTCCCGGCCGCAGAGATCCGGCCACCTTTCAGGCGGGACCGAGTGCCTCCCCGACCTCCCCGACCTCCCCGCACGCCGACGGGACACCGGCGCCCGGCCGCGAGGACGGTGGCGAGGACGGCCCCGGGGAGGAAGAGACGTCCCCCTCCACGCTCCGGGACAGCGCCCGGCGCCGGGTCGCGGAGCTGCTGCCCGCCCAGGACGAGCGGGCCGCCGACCGGGACCGCCGGCTGCTCGGCGAGATCGCGGTCCCCGTCGCCTCCGCGTTCCCCGGACTGCTGCCGCTGCAGCGGGCCCTGCGGCCCATCCAGCGCTACCGCCCGCCGGTCGCCCCGGCCCGCCGGAAGCTGGACGAGCCCGCCACCGCCGAACTCTCCGCCCACGCCGAAATGATCATCCCGGTGCTGCGCGCGGTGCACCGACGGGCGGCCGCGCTGCGGCTGTTGATGGACGGCTCGTCCTCGATGGCTGTCTGGGAGCAGATGCTGCACGACCTGCGCCAGGTCTGTGAGCGGGTGGGCGCCTTCCGCGACGTCACGGTGCACTACCTCCATCCGCACGGCCCGGACGTCGGGGTCGCCGCGGCCCCCGGCCCCGGCCGCCCGCTGCGCCCCGCCGACCAGCTGCACGACCCGACCGGCCACCACCTCACCCTCGTCGTCAGCGACTGCGCGGGCCCCCTCTGGCGGGACGGCCGGATGCAGCGGCTGCTCTACCGCTGGGCCGCCGACGCCCCGCTCGCCGTCGTCCAGCCGCTGCCGCAGCGGATGTGGGCGCGCACCCTGCTGCCCGCCGTCGCCGGCACCCTCGTCCGCCGCCAGGGCTCCTACCAGGCCCTCGACTTCCGCCCGGCCCGCCGCCGGCGGCCCCCCGCGGTGCCCGGCGCCGCCGCCGCGCCCCGCGAACGCGCCGTCCCGGTCCTCTCCGCCACCCCCTCCGCCCTCGGCTCCTGGGCCCGGCTCGCCGCCGCCGACGCCGGTCTCGCACTGCGCGGCGCCGCCTGCGTCGTACGGGCCGACCACGGCGCCGGCCTCCCCGCCGGCCCGCCGCCCGTCACCGGGCGCGCCGCACCGGCCCGGATGGTCCGCGAGTTCGACCAGCAGGCCTCGCCGGCCGCCCGGCTGCTCGCCGTGCATCTGTCCGCCGTCCCGCTCGCGCTGCCCGTCATCCAGCTGGTCCAGCGGGCGATGCTGCCGCAGACCGGCCCGGCCGAGCTGGCCGAGGTGCTGCTCAGCGGCCTGGTCACGCAACTCCCGCCGCAGGAGCGGCAGTCGGGGGAGCAGGCCGGGATGAGCGGCCCGTGGTACGACTTCGCGCCCGGGGTGCGCGACGAACTCCTCGGCCGGCTCAGCGCGGGCGAGGCCGCCCTGGTCCTCAAGCACTGCTCGCTCTACATCGAGCGCACCTTCGGCCGCAGCGCCCGCAACTTCCCGGCCGTCGCCGTCGCCATGCTCTCCGGCAGCGGCCGCGAGCCCGAGACCGGCCGGCGCGCGGTGCCCGAACCCTTCGCCCGGGTCTCCGAACGGGTGCTGCGCCGCTTCGAACCGGCGCTGCGCCCGCCCGCTCCCAGCCCGTACGTCTGCGACGGCCCCGCCGCGGAAGGCGCCGCCCTCCTGGAGCGCTACGAACAGGACCGCACCGTCCGGGACCTGATCGAGGCGGTCCGGCTGCTGCGCGCCGCCGCCGCCCGCCTGCCCGAGGCCGGTACGGACCTCGCCCGCGCGCTGCTGCACGCCTGGGTGAGATGGGGCCAGCCGGACGCCCTGGAGGAGGCCGAACGGGCGGTGCGCGCCGCGGAACGGGCCACGGCGGGCGAGCCGTCCGCCGGCGGCGAGGAGGACGTCACCGCCGGCCGGGAGGCCGAACGCACCCGGGCGCTGATCGTGCTGGGCCGGGTCGGCCATGCCCGCGCCCAGGAGCGCCGGGCCGACGGCACACCCGACGAGGAGCGCATCGCACTGGCCGACGCGGCCCGCCATCTGCACACCGCCTGCGGGCTGATGAGCCTGCTCGACCCCCGCGTCCTGGAGAGCATGGTGCTGCGCACCGAGGTACTGCGCCGGCTGGCCGCCCTGCCCGCACCGGCCCCCGCACCCGGCGCGGCCGCGGACCCGGCCGCCGTGCCGGACCCCGACCCCCTCGACGAGGCGGAGTGCTCCCTGACCACCCTTCTCGACCGGTGGCCCAGCGGCGAGGAGGTGCCCGGCGAGGTCTACGCCGCCCGCGGCGGCGTCCTGCTCGACCAGGCCCGCCGGGCCGCCCGCGGGCCTCGCGCGGCCCCCCGCGCCGCCGAGGCGCTCGCCGTCCGGGCCGCCGACGACCTCGATGCCGCCGTCGTCCTGCTGCGCCGCCGCGGCAGCGCCGCCGACCGGCTGGTGTGCGGGACGCTGCTCGAGCTGGCGGCGGCCCGCCAGCTGCACGGCGGCGCGGGAGCGCCCTCGGTGCTGCCGACCCTCGAACGCGCCCGGGCGATGGCCCATGCCCTCGACGACCGGGCCCTGGAGGCGGACAGCCTGCGCCGTACCGCCGCCGCCCAGCGCGCGGTGCACGCCCGCACCGGCGCCCTGCCCGCCCTGGACGCCGCCATCGCCGCGCTGGCCGCCGCGCTCCGGCTGGCCACCCCCGATTCGCCCGAGCACAGCGCGCTGCTCGCCGAGCGCGGTGCGGCGCTGCTGCTGAGGGCCCGGCTGGAGCCGGCCGACGGGCCGGGCAAGCGGCTGGCCAACGAGGCGGTGCACGTGCTGCGCGAGGTGCTGGGCCGGGCCGCCCCGCAGGACCCCGACCTCGGCAACCACCGGCTGCTGTTCGGCCGCGCCCTGCGGCTGCGCCACGAACGCCAGCCCTCGCTCGCCGATCTGCACGAGGCCGACTGGATCCTGGAGCTGGCCGCCCGCGGCGCGGACGTACCGCCCGCGGTGTCGGCCGAGGCCTGGCTCGAAGTGGGCGACGTCCAGCTGCTGCTGGACCGCCGCTTCGACTCCCGGGAGCGCCATGACCGCGCCGCCGCCTGCTACCGCCGGGCCGCCGCGGCCGCCCGGCGCGCCGGCAGCGCCCTGCTGGCCGCCCGCGCCCACCACCGCCGCGGCGAGGTCCTGGAGGTCACCGCGGGCTCCCGCTCCGCGCTGCACGCCTACCGCGAGAGCTGGGAGCAGTGGCAGCGGGCCGGCGAGGACACCGGCCCCGAGGCCCAGCGCACCCGCGCCCGGATGCGTGCCCTCGAATCCGCCGCCTGACCGCACCCGGCGGCCCGTCGGGGGCGGCCCGACCGCCCCTCAGCACACGTGTTTCTGCGGACGGGAGTCCGGGAACACACCCGTCCAGCCGGCCCAGAGGAGAACAGCGTGGCGACAATCCCCCGCACCGAACCGGCGGTGGCCGCCCCGCCCGGGCCGTCGGCCGAGCGGCTGCCGGACTTCGCCGGGGTTGACGTGGGCGTTCTGGCCGCGCGGACGGACCACGCGGTGCTGGCGGAGGTGGCGGCGCTGCTGCTGCGCAACTGGCCGTCGGCACAGGACGCCGTGGCGTACTACGAGGACGGCCCGGAAATAGCCGTGCATTGACGATCAGGGACGGTTGTTTTTGGGCAAACGTGCAAGGGAACCGGCCAGTTGCCGGGGGCACTCGGTTCCTCGATCGGCGGCGGAGCCATGTATCAGACGACGGGCGGGAGTTGGGCGGGCCACCCGTCGAGGAGGGGACGAGGGGGCCGAGGGGACGAGGCAGGGGGCGACGCCGTGGCGGGGGAGACGAGCGGCCGGACCACCGTGGTGCCCTTCCGGCAGTTCGTCCTGAAGGTCCACAGCCGCTGCAACCTCGCCTGCACCTACTGCTACATCTACGCCGGCCCCGACCGCAGCTGGCGTACCCGCCCGCCGGCCGTCCCGGCGGCGACCGTCCGGCAGACCGCCCGCCGCATCGCCGAACACGCCCGCACCCACCGGCTGCGCGCGGTCCGGATCGATCTGCACGGCGGGGAGCCGCTGCTCACCGGCCCCGGCCCGCTCCTGGAACAGGCCGCCGCGATCCGCGCCGCGCTGCCCGCCGGCTGCGCCGCCGACTTCGGCGTCCAGACCAACGGCACCCTGCTGACCCCGGAGATCCTCGACACCCTCGGCGCCGCCGGGTTCCGGCTCGGCCTCAGCCTCGACGGCGGCACCCCCGCCCTCAACCACCGCCGGGTCGACCACGCGGGCCGGCCCTCCTGGCCCGCGGTCTCCCGCGCCGCGCGCCTGCTCCACGACCGTCCCGGGGTGTACGCCGGCATCCTGTGCACCATCGACATCACCGCCGACCCCGCCGAGGTCTACGGCTCGCTGCGCGCCCTGGACCCCCCGATGCTCGACTTCCTCCTCCCGCACGCCAACTGGTCCAGCCCTCCCCCCGCCGCCACCGGAAGCGGCGCGGGCCCCACCGGCCGCACCCCGTACGGCGACTGGCTGTGCGCCGTCTTCGACCTGTGGTGGGACGGCGGCCCCGCACCCCGGGTGCGGGTCTTCACCGAGATCCTCGGCCTGCTCCTGGGCCGCCCCGGCTCCAGCGAGGCGGTCGGCCTCTCCCCGGTCGTCGCCGTGATCGTGGACACCGACGGCGCCATCGAACAGGTGGACTCGCTCAAATCCGCCTACGAGGGCGCCGCGGCCACCGGCCTCGACGTCTTCCACCACACCTTCGACCAGGCCCTGGCACACCCCGGCATGGCCGCCCGCCGCACCGGCCGGGACGGCCTGGGCGCACAGTGCCGCACCTGCGCCCTGGTGGAGGTCTGCGGCGGCGGCAACTACGCGCACCGCTACCGCGCGGACGGCAGCGGATTCACCAACCCCTCCGTCTACTGCCCCGACCTGGAACGCCTCATCCGGCACATCGCAGCTCGTCTGAAGACCGCGATCACGCCCAACTGGCGGCACCCCCATATGACCTGACGCACTGTCGCCACCAGGAGGGACACTTGGGCTATCGTGCCAAAAAGCCAGGGCGTGCCCGGGGAAACAGCCTGCGC
This sequence comes from Streptomyces sp. NBC_01454, assembly GCF_036227565.1. Taxonomy (NCBI): domain Bacteria; kingdom Bacillati; phylum Actinomycetota; class Actinomycetes; order Kitasatosporales; family Streptomycetaceae; genus Streptomyces; species Streptomyces sp. NBC_01454. The sequence goes on along the minus strand of NZ_CP109460.1, from coordinate 2,663,742 downwards.
ACGCGCGCACCATCGCATCCCAGGGAGACGGTCGCATGGTCGGTCAGGCCACTTCTTCTGGTTCTTCTGGTTCTTCGGGTTCTTCGGGTTCGGGCTCTCATTCTTCGGGCTCCTCCGGTCCTGACGGCTCCAGCGCGCACATCACCATCAGCTACGCCGGCTTCACCCGGCCCTGGGCCGCGTGGATCTCCCACCAGCTGGAACAGCAGGGCCACGGCACCACCCTGCTGCGCTGGGACCCGCGCGCCGACACCGCGCTGGTGGCCGAGCTGTCCGGGCTGCTGGAGGCCGAGGGCCGGCTGCTGATCGTGCTGGACGACTGGTACTTCCGGCTGGGCCCCAAGACGCCGGAGGAGTGGACGGCCGCGCTGCGCGAAGTGGTGGCCCCGCACGCCGACCGGTTCGCCGCGGTGAGCGTGGCCACCCAGAGCCTGCCCGCCACGGCCTCCCTGCTGCGCCCCGCCGACCTGCGCGACCTGGACGCGCGCGAGGCCAACCGCCGGGTGCTGCAACGGCTGGGCATCGGGGCGCCGCACCGCCCCGTGGACGAGGACGAGCCCGGAGCCCCCCGCTTCCCGAACAACCCTCCCGAGGTGTGGAACATCCCACGCCGCAACAACCGCTTCACCGGCCGCGACGGCGTGCTCGAGGAGCTGCACGGCAAGCTGGCCGGCTCCCAGACGGGCTCGGGCCCGCCGCTGGAGACCCGGCTCGCGCTGTACGGCACCTCCGGCGTCGGCAAGAGCCAGATCGCCGCCGAGTACGCCCACCGCTTCGGCAACGACTACGACGTGGTGTGGTGGATCAGCGCCACCAACCGCGGCGCCGCCCGCGAACAGCTCGCCGAACTCGCCACCCGCCTCGGCCTGCCCGTCGGCCGGGAGCTGGGCGACCGCATCCGCGCCGTCCACGAGGCGCTCCGCGTCGGCCGCCCCTACCGCCGCTGGCTGCTGATCTTCGACAGCGCCGACGACATGGAGCAGATCGAGGATCTGGTCCCCGACGGCCGGGGACACGTCCTGATCACCACCCTCACCCGCGACTGGTCGGGCTCCGGCAGCGCCCAGGAGACCGAGGTGCTGCCCTTCGACCGCGCCGAGAGCGTCGCCTACGCGCGGCGGCGCGCACCACGGCTGACCCCGATGGAAGCCGATCTGCTCTCCGACGCCGTCCAGGACCTGCCACTGCTGCTCGCCCAGACCGCCGCCTGGCTCGACGCCAACCCGATGTCGCCCAAGGAGTACATCGAGCTGATCCGCCGCGGCGAGCCCAGCCTCGTCGGCATCCGGATCTCCTCCGACTACCCCATGGCCTTCCAGACCAGCTGGGCCATAACGCTCAACACGCTGCGCGAGCGCAGCCCCGCGGCGGTCGAACTCCTCAAGCTCTTCGCGTTCTTCGCCCCGGACACCATCCCCGTCCCGATGCTCGCCCAGGCCCGCCGCGGCGACCTGCCCGAACACCTCGCCGATCTGGCCGCCGAGCCGATCAGCTGGAACACCGCGCTGCGCCGGCTGACCGAGTCCACCGCCGTACGCCTGGACTACCAGGTCTCCGAGGACGCCGACCCGGCCGTCGAGACCGCGCTGATGCACCGGCTCTACCACCGGTTCCTGCGCAGCGACATGTCCGAGGACGAGCGCGACCAGATGTCCGCGACGGCCTGCCGGGTGCTGGTCACCGCCGACCCGCAGAACCCCTCCGACACCCGCTGCTGGGAGCGCTACGCCGAGCTGATCCCGCATCTGGAGCCGGCCGGCGTCCTCGACAGCCCCGAACCGGCCGTCCAGCAGCTGCTGCTCAACTGCGTCGAATATCTGCGGGTCCGCGGCGAATACCGCATGGGCCTGCGACTGTGCGAACAGTTCATGTCCCGCTGGCGCACCCGGCTGGCCGCCACCCAGCGCACCATGCTCGTCCTCACCCACCAGCACGCCAACATGCTGCGCAGGCTCGGCCGCTACCGCGAGGCCGAGGCCGTCGGCAGCGCCGTCGTCGACCAGCTCGCCACCGAACGCGGCCCCTCCGACGCCGATCTGCTGCGGGCCCAGGACGGCCTGGCCGGCACGCTGATGGCGCTGGGCTCCTACGCGCAGGCCTATGACCTCTTCGACGCCGTCTGGCGGGCCTACACCGAACTCCTCGGCCCGGAGGCCCCCCGCACCCTGTCCTCGCGGCACAACCTCGGCAATGTCCTGGCCCTGCTCGGCCGGTACGAAGCGGCGCTGGTCACGCATCGCGAGGTGCTCGCCTTCCGGGAGCGGGAACTGCGCGCCCGGCACCATCTGACGCTCAACGCGGGCACCGCGCACGCCCGCACCCTGCGGCTGCTCGGCCGCTACCGCGACGCCGCCTCCAGCCAGGAGCTCAACGCCCGGCTGCATCTGCAGGTGATGGGCCCGCACACGCCGCAGACGCTGCGCGCCGAACACAACCTCGCGCTGTGCCTGCGCCGCTCCGGTGAGGTCACCCGCGCCGCCACCCTGCTGGCCGACCTCGTCGAACGCTCCCGCCGGGTGCAGGGTCCCCGCCATCCCGAGACGCTGATGGTGCGCGCGGACCACGCCACCTTCCTGCGCGAGCACGGCGATCTGGGGCACGCCCGCGACCTGGCCGAGGAGGTCGCCGAGCGCTATCGCGCGCTGGCCGGCGAGCGCCACCCCTACACCGTCGGCACGCTGGGCAACGTCGGGCTGGTCCGCGGCGAGTTCGGGGACCAGGCCGAGGCGCTGGACCTCGCGGAAGCCGCCCTCGGCGGGATGACCGAGGCGATGGGCCCCGACCACCCCTGGACGCTGGGCTGTGCGCTGAACGCCGGCGCGGCCCGCAGCCGGGTGGACGACGAGGAGGGCGCGGTGGAGCTGGGCCGGGTCACCCTGCGGCGCGCCAAGGCGACGCTGGGGGACGCCCATCCGCTGACGCTGTCCGCGATGACGGCGCTGGCCGAGGACCTGCGGGCGCTGCGCCGCGGCCAGGAGGCGGCCAAGCTGGAACAGGAGGCCATCGGGCAGCTCTCCGAGACGCTGGGCGCCGAGCACCCGCACACCCTCTCCGCCCGGCGCCGCCGCCGCCCGTACTGGGACTTCGAACCGCAGCCCGTCTGACGGACGCCGCAACGGGGCCCCGCCCCCGGGCATGCGGAAGGGCCCGCCCCCACCGGGGACGGGCCCTTCCGCTGTTCCACCGGTCACCCCGGCGGCCTGCCGACTCAGGCGTCGAAGGCCTCCGCGACCAGCTGTGCCTGCTCCGCCTGGTGGCGCTTGGCGGAACCGACGGCCGGCGACGAGGAGTGCGGCCGGGAGATCCGGCGCAGCCGCTCGCCGTGCGGCACATCGGCGCCGACGGCCAGGTCGAGGTGGTCGATCAGGTTGAGGCCGAGGAACGGCCACGCACCCTGGTTCGCCGGCTCTTCCTGGGTCCACAGGTACTTCTCGGCGTTCGGGAACTTGGCGATCTCCGCCTGGAGCTCCTTGCCGGGAAGCGGGTAGAGCCGCTCGATACGGACAATCGCCGTGTCGGTCGCGCCGCGCTTGTCCCGCTCGGCCTCCAGGTCGTAGTAGACCTTGCCGGAGCAGAAGATGACCTTGCGGACGTCCTCGGCCTTGACCGTGGAGTCACCGATGACGGGGCGGAAGCCGCCCGTGGTGAACTCTTCCGCCTTCGACGCCGCGGCCTTCAGACGCAGCATCGACTTCGGGGTGAAGACGACCAGCGGCTTGTGGTGCGGGTTGTGGACCTGCCAGCGCAGCAGGTGGAAGTAGTTCGACGGCAGCGTCGGCGCGGCGACCGTCATGTTGTTCTGCGCGCACAGCTGCAGGAAGCGCTCGATCCGGGCCGAGGAGTGGTCCGGGCCCTGGCCCTCGTAGCCGTGCGGGAGCAGCAGGGTCACACCGGAGGTCTGGCCCCACTTCTGCTCCGCCGAGGAGATGAACTCGTCGACGACCGTCTGGGCGCCGTTGACGAAGTCACCGAACTGCGCCTCCCACATGACCAGCGCCTCCGGGCGGGCCAGGGAGTAGCCGTACTCGAAGCCCATCGCCGCGTACTCGCTCAGCAGCGAGTCGTAGACGTTGAAGCGGGCCTGGTCCTCGGAGAGGTAGAGCAGCGGCGTGTAGTCGTCGCCGGTCGCGCGGTCGATCAGCACCGCGTGGCGCTGGCCGAAGGTGCCGCGGCGGGAGTCCTGGCCGGCGAGCCGGACCGGGGTGCCCTCCATCAGCAGCGAACCGATGGCGAGGGTCTCGCCCATGCCCCAGTCGATGGTGTCGTCCTCGACCTGGGCCGCGCGGCGCTGCAGCTGGGGCAGCAGACGCGGGTGGACGGTGACCCGCTCGGGGATGTTGACCTGCGACTCGGCGATCCGCTTGACGACCTCCTGGGAGATCGCGGTGTCGACGTAGACCGGGAACTCGGCCTTCGGCTGCGGCACCTCGGGGGCGGCCGGCGTCGTCGTGGCGTCACGGACCTCGGTGAAGACCTTCTCCAGCTGGCCCTGGAAGTCCTGCAGCGCCTGCTCGGCCTCTTCGAGGGTGATGTCGCCGCGACCGATGAGGGACTCGGTGTAGAGCTTGCGCACCGAGCGCTTCTTGTCGATCAGGTCGTACATCAGCGGCTGGGTGAAGGCCGGGTTGTCCGACTCGTTGTGACCGCGGCGGCGGTAGCAGATGAGGTCGATGACCACGTCCTTGTTGAACGCCTGGCGGAACTCGAAGGCCAGACGGGCCACGCGGACGACGGCCTCGGGGTCGTCACCGTTGACGTGGAAGATCGGCGCCTCGATCATGCGGGCCACGTCGGTGGCGTACATGGACGAACGCGACGACTCCGGGGCGGCGGTGAAGCCGACCTGGTTGTTGATGACCACGTGCACCGTGCCACCGGTGCGGTAGCCGCGCAGCTGGGACATGTTCAGCGTCTCGGCGACCACACCCTGGCCGGCGAACGCCGCGTCACCGTGCAGCTGGATCGGCAGGACGGTGAAGTCCGTGCCGCCCTTGTTGATGAGGTCCTGCTTGGCGCGCGCGATGCCCTCGACGATCGGGTCGACGGCCTCCAGGTGGGAGGGGTTCGCGGCCAGCGAGACCTTGATCTGCTCGCCGTCCAGACCGGTGAAGACGCCCTCCTGGCCCAGGTGGTACTTCACGTCGCCGGAGCCGTGCATCGACTTCGGGTCGAGGTTGCCCTCGAACTCCCGGAAGATCTGCGCGTAGGACTTGCCGACGATGTTGGCGAGGACGTTGAGGCGGCCGCGGTGGGCCATGCCGATGACGACCTCGTCCAGGCGCGACTCGGCCGCGGAGTCGATGACCGCGTCCAGCAGCGGGATGACGGACTCGCCGCCCTCCAGCGAGAAGCGCTTCTGGCCGACGTACTTCGTCTGCAGGAACGTCTCGAACGCCTCGGCGGAGTTCAGCCGGCGCAGGATGCGCAGCTGCTCCTCGCGCTCGGGCGACTTGTGCGAACGCTCGACCCGGTCCTGGATCCACTGGCGCTGCTTGGGGTCCTGGATGTGCATGAACTCGATGCCGGTGGTGCGGCAGTACGAGTCCCGCAGGACGCCCAGGATGTCGCGCAGCTTCATCATGGACTTGCCGGAGAAGCCGCCGACCGCGAACTCGCGCTCCAGGTCCCACAGGGTGAGACCGTGCTCGGTGATGTCGAGGTCGGGGTGCTTGCGCTGGTGGTACTCCAGCGGGTCGGTGTCGGCCATGACGTGGCCGCGGACCCGGTAGGAGTGGATCAGCTCGAAGACCCGCGCGGCCTTGGTGACGTCGTCGTCGTGCGAGGCGTCGATGTCCTTGAGCCAGCGGACCGGCTCGTAGGGGATCCGCAGCGACTTGAAGATGTCGTCGAAGAAGTCCTTCTCGCCCAGCAGCAGCTGGTTCATGATCCGCAGGAACTCGCCGGAGGCGGCGCCCTGGATCACGCGGTGGTCATAGGTGCTGGTCAGCGTCATGACCTTGGCGACACCGAGCTTGTTCAGGGCGTCCTGCGAGGTGCCCTGGAACTCCGCCGGGTAGTCCATCGAGCCGACGCCCATGATCATGGACTGGCCGGGCATCAGCCGCGGCACGGAGTGGACCGTGCCGATGCCGCCCGGGTTCGTCAGCGATGCGGTGACGCCGGTGAAGTCGTCCATCGTCAGCTTGTTGTCGCGGGCCCGGCGGACGATGTCCTCGTAGGCCTGCCAGAACTCGAAGAAGGTCAGCGTCTCGGCCTTCTTGATGGCGGCGACGACGAGCTGGCGATCACCGTTCGGCTTCACCAGGTCGATGGCCAGACCGAGGTTGACGTGCTCGGGCTTGACCAGCGTCGGCTTGCCGTCCTTCAGCGCGAAGGAGTAGTTCATCGACGGCATGGCCTTGAGGGCCTGCACCATCGCGTACCCGATGAGGTGGGTGAAGGAGACCTTCCCGCCCCGGGCGCGCTTGAGGTGGTTGTTGATCACGATGCGGTTGTCGAAGAGCAGCTTCACCGGGATCGCACGGACGGACGTGGCCGTCGGCAGCTCCAGGGAGGCGTTCATGTTCTTCGCAACGGCGGCCGACGGGCCGCGCAGCGTGACGAACTCGGGACCGCCCGTGACCTCGGCGGACGGCGCGGCCGCCGGCTTCGCGGCCGGCTTGGCCGGCGCGCTCGCGGCCGGGGTGCTCTTGGCCGGCGCCGGCCGGGCGGGCGCCGGAGCGCTCGCGGCGGGCTCCGCCGGGGTGGCCGGCTCGGCGGTGGAGGGCTTCGGCGCGGCGGCGGGGGGCGCTGCCGGGGACGACGGAGCCGGGGCGGCCGGAGCGGAGGCAGAGCCCTCCGCCGGCTGGCTCGGCGCGGTGGCACCGCCCGGCTTGTAGTCGGCGAAGAAGTCCCACCAGGCTCGGTCTACCGAGTTCGGGTCCTGGAGGTACTGCTGGTAGATCTCGTCGACGAGCCACTCATTGGGACCGAACGCGGCGGCAGGGTTCTTTCCCTGCCCCTCGCGGTCGGTCGAGATGCTCGAGCTGTTGGGGGACTGTAGCGACACGGCGGCAACCGCCCTCTTCCGCTTCCTAAGGTGGTGGACAGCGGGAATAAAGGCTACGCCTGTTGTGACCCTGGATGCAGGCTGGGAGGGGCACTCGTCGCGTACGTCACATTCCCGGACGGGTTTCGGAGCAGGACTTGGCGGGAAACACACGGAGTTTGCCTGTGTGCGGGTAGGCAGCATCGCCGCAGCACCCCTGAAGGAGCGCTTCCACTACCGACCCTACGTCAGCGGTCGTCAGCCTCGAGCTGACTCCAGCCCCGGAAGAGTGACCCGGATCCGGCAACCACGTGGTGATTCGGCCACGCGGATGCGTCCGCCGTGCAGATCCACCGCCCAGCGCGCGATGGCCAGGCCCAGGCCCGTACCGCCGTCGGAGCCGGGGCCCGAGGGGGCCGGGCCGCCGCGATTGAAGCGCTCGAAGACCCGGTAGCGCTCCGACTCGGGGATGCCGGGCCCTTCGTCCTGCACGTCCAGCTCCAGGCTCTGAGGCCCCTCCCCGCGCCGCGCGTGCACCGTGACCCGGCCGTGCCGGGGGCTGTGCTTGATCGCGTTGTCGATGAGATTGGCCACGACCTGGTGCAGCCGCTCGGCGTCCGCGTGCGCGGTCAGCTCCGGGGGTGAGACGTCGAGGTGCAGATGGACGTCCGTACGGGTGTGGGTGCCCGAGCCCGCATGCCCGGAGAGCGTGGAGGCGCCGCGGCTCATGTTGGCCTCCTTGAGCACCCCGGACAGATACGGCCAGACCTCGAAGCGCCGGGCGTGCAGCGGCACCACGCCGTTGTCCAGCCGGGAGAGGTCGAGGAGGTGCTCGACCAGGCGGCCCAGCCGCTCGGTCTGCTGCAGCGCCGTGCGCATCGTCTCGGGGTCGGGCTCGCTGACCCCGTCGACGACGTTCTCCAGGACGGCGCGCAGCGCGGCGATGGGGGTGCGCAGCTCGTGCGAGACATTGGCCACCAGTTCCTTGCGGTGGGTGTCCACCGCCTCCAGGTCGGCCGCCATGCGGTTGAAGGCGTCGGCCAGGTCGCCGAACTCGTCACGGCGCTCGGAGCGGACCCGGCGGCTGTAGTTGCCGTGCGCCATCGAGCGGGTGACATCCGTCATCTCGTCGAGCGGCGCGGTCAGGCTGTTGGCCACGAACTGGGTGATCAGCAGCGAGGCGATGACCGAGAAGATCGTGATCACCCGCAGCTCGGTCGCGGAGTGCATCGCGACGAACACCAGCAGTGTGGTGATGATCACCGAGACGCTGACCAGCGCCCCGAGCGCGGCCTTGACGGAGCGGTACGGGTCCAGCGGGCGCAGCCCCTCCCAGACCCGCTGCCACAGCCGGCTCAGGGGCGTTCGCCACCACCGCGTCATGCGGCCGGGGTCTCCAGGGCGTAGCCGACGCCGTGGACCGTACGGATCCGCTCGGCTCCGATCTTGCGGCGCAGCGCCTTGATGTGGCTGTCGACCGTGCGGGTCCCGGAGGCGTCCGCCCAGTCCCACACCTCGGCCAGCAGCTGCTCACGGGAGAGCACCGCGCGCGGGGTGTTCGCCAGGCAGACCAGCAGATCGAACTCGGTGGGCGTCAGATGGACGTCCGCGCCGCGCACCCGGACCCGGCGCTGGGCGTGGTCGACCTCCAGCTCGCCCAGCCGCAGGATGCCGCTGCGCGGGGTGTGCGCGGCCAGCGCGGCGCGCTCGACCCGGCGCAGCAGGACATGCACCCGGGCGGCCAGCTCGCGCATCGAGAACGGCTTGGTCATGTAGTCGTCGGCGCCGACACCGAGGCCGACCAGCATGTCGGTCTCGTCGTCCCGGGCCGTGAGCATCATCACCGGCACCGGGCGCTGGGCCTGGACCCGGCGGCACACCTCCAGGCCGTCGAAGCCCGGCAGCATCACGTCGAGGACCAGCAGATCGGGCTGCCAGGCCTCGGCGGTGTCCACCGCGGCCGGGCCGTCGGTGGCCGTCTGGACCTGGAAGCCCTCGGCGCGCAGCCGGGCCGCGATGGCCTCGACGATCGTCGGGTCGTCCTCCACGACCAGCACCCGGCGCTGGGCACCCGGCGTGGCAGCGGTGGCGCCGCCCTGCGTTGTCTGAGTCTGGTCCATCGCCCGCCCCTGCATTGCCCCTGCGTGGTCGCGTCTTGCTGGGCAGCAGCGTACGGGCATGGTGTGACTGTCGGCTACGCGCCCTTCCTCGCAAGATGGACCACGTCGGGGACGCCTCGGACAACGGGGATCTCTTCCGTATGTACCCCGTTGAATCCGGCATTTCGCAGGGCTTCCTCGAATGCCGGGGAGGGCCGCGCGGACCAGACGGCGAGCACTCCGCCGGGTGTCAGGCAGTCGCGGCAGGCGGCGAGTCCGGCGGGGGAGTAGAGGCTGCCGTTGTCCTCGGTGACGGTCCAGTCGGGGCCGTTGTCGATGTCCAAACACAGGGCGTCGTAGGTCTCTTGATCCGCCCCCGTACGCAGATGGGCGACGAGGTCGGTGTGCAGGATCTCGGCGCGCGGGTCGGCCAGCGCGTCCGCCGAGACGGCCGACAGCGGGCCCGTGCGGTGCCAGTCGATGACCGCCTCCTCGCGCTCGACCACGACGATCCGGCCCCAGCGCGGCTGCCGGGCCGCGCGCGCCAGGGAGAAGCCGACGCCGAGGCCGCCGATCAGCACGGAGGGCCGGAGGCGTCCGGCCGGCAGCGCGGCCAGCGCGGCGTCGACCAGCAGCCGTTCGGAGCGGCCGTCGGAGGTGTCCATCAGGAAGCAGCCGTTGGCGATGATTTCGTAGATCACGGGCTCAACGGGCGCCGCGGACCCGCCCGTTCTCGGATCGGCGGGGGCCGCGCCGCGCCGCCGCAGCACCACCTCTCCGTGGGGGCCTAAGCGGCGGTCGAGCGTGAACGGGGCCGCGGGGTGCCCGTCCGGGGTCTGCGCGGGAGTAACGGGAGACATGACGACATGGTGGCCAATATCAGCCGGGCCGGTCCATCGTTTCGGGGGTGTCCGCCATGATCGGCGCGAACGTGGCGCCCGCGGTGACGGTTGCCTCACGTGAGGGATGTCACTCGCACAGCTTCCTCATGGGTTGAGCATGCACGCTGGTCCGGAACGTTGAGCAGGGCAGAGGGATCACGGCCGGGCAACACGGGCGTGCCTCACCGCAAGCGCCATGGACGGAAGGGGCCTCGGACCGTGAGCTGGCTGGGAACCGCCGACAGAATGCGGGCCGGGCGCGCGCCGGCCGATGACCCGGGGCGCACTCCGCAGGCGGGCACCGGCCCGGACGGGGGGCCGGGCCTGCTGCCGGGGATCCCCCGGCAGCGCGGCGGTCAGGCGGCCGCGGCCCGGGAGGCCGCGACACAGCGGGCCACGGCCCGTCCGGGCGGGACGCCCGGCATGCGGTGGCGACCCTGGCGGCTGCTGCCCACCCCCGCCGGCACCCCCTTCACCTTCGGGTACGCCGTGCTGCTCGTGGCCACCTCGCTGTTCGCCGAGTACGGCGACCCGGGGCTGGTCTCCGATCTGCTGCAGGGCTCCAGCACGGACGTCGCGCATCTCGCGCGCTCCCCGCTGATGGTGCTGGTCGCCAGCGCCCTGTGGATCGCCGGCGGGATGACCTCCGCTTACGCCCTCGGCTTCCTCTTCGTCCTGACGGCGCTGGAGCGGCGGCTGGGCGCACTGCGCACCGCCGCCGTCTTCTTCGGCGGCCATGCGGTGGCCACCCTCGCCACCGAACTGCCCGTCGCCTTCTCCGTCGCCGCCGGCCGGCTGCCCGAGAGCTCCCTGCACCGCCTCGACTACGGCATCAGCTTCGGCGTGATGACCTGCATAGGAGCCCTGGCGGGCCTGCTGCCGGCCTGGCTGCGCTGGCCGCTGCTGGCCGGCGTCGGCTACCTGGCGGTGACCGATCTGCTCGCCTACGCCGACCCGCTGACCGACTGGGGCCATCTGCTCTCGCTCACCCTGGGCGTCGCCGCCTGGCCGCTGCTGCGCCACTGGCGCACCCACCACGCCCGGCCCGCCCCGCTCCTCGGCGACCTGGGCCGGCCCGCACTGCAGGGCGCGGGCCCGTCCTGAGGCTCACCGGGCCGGCGGTCTCACGGCCTCACGGCCGCGCCGACCGGTACGTATGGGTGATGGCGTAGGCGCAGCCGCCCAGCAGCGCCACACCCGACAGCACACCGCTGACGAACGGTACCCACACCACGGCGGAGGTCGCCGCCATGCCCAGCCCGGCCACACCGAGCGCGGTCAGCGCGGCGCCGGGGACGGCGATGCTGCGCCGCTTCCAGACCGCCGTCAGCGCGAGGAAATGCAGGCCGACGATCAGCGCGATCCAGGCCACGGTGGTCTCCTGGGGCGCGCCGCCCTCCCGCAGCGCGAGATTCCCGCCGATCAGCAGCGCCGCCTCGGCCCCCACGACGAACGCGAACTTCCCCCGGAACCAGTCGGCCCGGGGCAGCTCGGGGCCCTCCGTCGCGGTCCGCCCGAGGCGCCCGGCCCGCACGGCGAGCGCCAGCAGTCCGGCGAAGGTGAGCACCGCGAGCACCCGCAGGGCGATGCCGAGCACCGGATTCAGCGGGGCGTGCGCATTGGCGACCACGAAGACCGTGCCGAAGAATGCGCCGATGAAAACTCCGGACATCCGCTGCACCATGCGGCGAAGGTAGCAGTCATGACGGGGCGTGAGGCAGGACGCGACGCGGCGCCACGCGCCCTGACGCCCGAGTGGCCCGCGCCGCTATCCGAGCCACATGAGCACACCGTCCCCCTGCTCCGCCGCCGCGCACAGGAACGGCCGCAACAGCTCGTAATACTCGCGCACATAGTCCAGCGGCTCGCCCCGCTCCCAGACGATCGTCGGGTACACCTCCGCCTTGGCGAGGTCGGCCGGGCCGACACCGGCCGTCAGCCCGTCACCGGATATCTCCGCCAGCGCCGCGGCGGCCTTTTGCACCTGCTCGGGGGTGAGATAGCGGGGCGGGCCGTAGCCCCAGTCGTCGGCGCCCGGGACGGGTTCCTCGCCATGGACGATGTCCACCGGGAAGCCCGCGCGGCGCAGCAGGAATCCCAGGGCGTCCCAGGCCTTGTCGATGTCCAGGCAGCGCGCCGACGCCGGCTGCGGGCACGCGTCGGCCTCCGCCTCCCGCCGGGCGCTGACCAGCGTCAGCGCCCACTCGGGATCGCCGAGGGCGCGGTCGAGTTCGGCAGGTGTGACACGTGCGTACTCTCCGATCATGCTCATGGGACGAGGCTAGGGCCGACCACTGACAACGCCCGCCGCCCGGCACGCTGTTGCCCGGCGGCGGCACACCCGACCGCCTGGCCGCGGCGCCCCCGTGGCGCTTGGGAGAATGGGCGTCCCTTCCGTGCGCGGCCCCGGGCCGTGCCCGCCGGCCGCAGGAGTGCACGCGCCTTGTCCTCTCCCCACGAGTCCCCGGTTCCCGACACCGCCGATCCCGGTCTGCGGTCCGACTGCGCCAGCTGCTTCGGGCTGTGCTGTGTCGCGCTGCCGTTCGCGGCCTCGGCGGACTTCGCCCTCGACAAGGACGCCGGCCGGCCCTGCCCGAACCTCCGAACGGACTTCCGCTGCGGCATCCACTCCCAGCTGCGGGACCGTGGCTTCAGCGGCTGCACCGTCTTCGACTGCTTCGGTGCCGGGCAGAAGGTCTCCCAGGTCACCTTCGGCGGACGGGACTGGCGGAGCGCCCCGGGGACCGCCCGGCAGATGTTCGACGTCTTCCCCGTCATGCGGCAGTTGCACGAGCTGCTGTGGTACCTGTCCGAGGCGCTGACCCTGCCGGCGGCCCAGCCGGTCCACGCCGAACTCCGGGCCGCGCGGGAGAAGACCGGGGGCCTGACCCGCGGCAGCGCCCGGGAGCTGATGGCGCTGGACGTGCCGGCCCACCGGGGCGAGGTCAACGCCCTGCTGCTGCGCACCAGCGAACTGGTCCGGGCCGCGGTCCCGGGGCGCAAGAAGCAGCGGCGGGGCGCCGATCTGATGGGCGCCCGCCTCAAGGGGGCCGACCTGCGGGGCGCCTGCCTCCGCGGGGCCTGCCTGATCGCCGCCGACCTCACGGGCGCCGATCTGCGCACGGCGGACCTGATCGGCGCCGATCTGCGGGACGCCCGGCTCGCCGGCGCCGACCTCACGGGTGCCCTGTTCCTCACCCAGGCGCAGATCGACGCGGCCCGGGGCGACGCCGCCACCACGCTGCCGCCGTCCCTGACCCGCCCCGCCCACTGGTAGCCGCGGGCCGGCGCCCCGGCGGGCCACCGCCCGGCGCCGGGTGCCCCTGATCGCTCACAGCGAACGCGCATGGGGGAACATCTCCGGGCTCCCCGGCATTGAGTGGGAAAAGCTCAACTTGCTTGCCGAAGGGGAGATCATGGCTTCGACTTCCACCTCGCTCACTCTGCCCGTGCTGCCCCTCGATGACGAGGTCGTGCTCCCCGGCATGGTGGTGCCCCTGGACCTGTCCGACGCGGAGGTCCGCGCCGCGGTGGAGGCCGCCCAGGCCGCCGCCTCCTCGGGCAACAAACCGCGGGTGCTGCTTGTGCCCCGCGTCGACGGGACCTACGCGGGCATCGGCACCCTCGGGCGGATCGAGCAGGTCGGCCGGCTGTCCGACGGCGACCCCGGGGCACTGATCCGGGGCCTGGGCCGGGTGCGGATCGGCTCCGGCACGACCGGCCCCGGCGCCGCGCTCTGGGTGGAGGGCACGACCGTCGAGGAGACGGTCCCCGACCCTTCCCCGAGCTCTCCACCCCGTTCGAGCAGGGGAGGCTCCTATCCGGGTGCGGTGAGCGAACTCGTCACGGAATACAAGGCGCTGGCCACCAGCTGGCTGCGCAAGCGCGGCGCCTGGCAGGTCGTCGACCGCGTCCAGCAGATCGAGGACGTGTCGACGCTGGCCGACAACTCCGGCTACTCGCCGTTCCTGACCACCGAACAGAAGGTCCGGCTGCTGGAGACCACCGATCCGGTGGCGCGGCTGAAGCTCGCCACCGAGCTGCTGCGGGAGCATCTCGCCGAGCAGGATGTCGCCGAGTCCATCGCCAAGGACGTCCAGGAGGGCGTCGACAAGCAGCAGCGGGAGTTCCTGCTGCGGCGGCAGCTGGAAGCGGTCCGCAAGGAACTCGCCGGGCTCAACGGCGATCCGGCGGACGAGGGCGACGACTACCGCGCCCGCGTCGAGGCCGCCGACCTGCCCGAGGACGTCCGCAAGGCCGCCCTGAAGGAGGTCGACAAGCTGGAGCGGTCCAGCGACCAGAGCCCCGAGGGCTCCTGGATCCGCACCTGGCTCGACACCGTCCTCGAACTCCCCTGGAACGCACGCACCGAGGACGCCTACGACATCGCCGGCGCCAAGGAGGTCCTGGACGCCGACCACGCGGGCCTGGAGGACGTCAAGGAGCGGATCACCGAATATCTGGCCGTCCGCAAGCGCCGGGCCGAGCGCGGCTTCGGGCTGGTCGGAGGGCCATCGAAGGGGGCACCGCGCAGCGATTCGGGCAAGGGCGGTGGTGGGCGACGGGCGGGCGGCGCCGTGCTGGCGCTCGTCGGGCCGCCCGGTGTCGGCAAGACCTCGCTCGGTGAGTCCGTCGCGCGCGCCATGGGCCGCACGTTCGTCCGGGTCGCGCTCGGCGGCGTCCGCGACGAGGCGGAGATCCGCGGCCACCGCCGCACCTATGTCGGCGCGCTGCCCGGCCGGATCGTCCGGGCCATCAAGGAAGCCGGGTCGATGAACCCGGTGGTGCTGCTCGACGAGATCGACAAGGTGGGCTCCGACTTCCGGGGCGACCCGGCCGCCGCCCTCCTGGAGGTCCTGGACCCGGCGCAGAACCACACCTTCCGCGACCACTACCTGGAGGTGGAACTCGACCTCAGCGATGTGGTCTTCCTGGCCACCGCCAATGTCCTCGACGCCATCCCCGAGGCGCTGCTCGACCGGATGGAGCTGGTCCGCCTGGACGGCTACACCGAGGACGAGAAGGTCGTCATCGCCCGCGACCACCTGCTGCCGCGCCAGCTGGAGCGGGCCGGTCTGGAGCCCGGCGAGGTGACGCTGGAGGACGGCGCGCTGCGCAAGCTGGCCGGCGAGTACACCCGCGAGGCGGGCGTACGGAATCTGGAGCGGGCGGTCGCCAGGCTGCTGCGCAAGATCGCCGCCCGGCACGAACTCGGCGAGCAGGAGCTGCCGTTCACGGTGGACGCGGAGCAGCTGCGCCCACTGATCGGGCGACCGCACCACACCCCCGAGTCGGCGCAGGACCCGTCCGAGCGGCGCACCGCGGTGCCCGGCGTGGTCACCGGTCTCGCGGTCACCGGCGCCGGCGGTGACGTGCTCTATGTGGAGGCCTCGCTCGCCGACCCGGAGACCGGTGCGTCCGGGCTCCAGCTGACCGGCCAGCTCGGTGACGTCATGAAGGAGTCCGCGCACATCGCGCTGTCGTTCCTGCGCTCCCACGGGGCGGAACTGGAGCTGCCGGTCGCCGATCTGAAGGAGCGCGGCGTGCATCTGCACGTACCGGCGGGCGCCGTGCCCAAGGACGGCCCGAGCGCGGGCGTGACGATGACGACGGCCCTGGCCTCGCTGCTGTCGGGCCGGCAGGTCCGGCCGGACGTGGCGATGACCGGTGAGGTCTCGCTGACCGGGCGGGTGCTGCCGGTCGGCGGCATCAAGCAGAAGCTGCTGGCGGCGCACCGTGCGGGGATCACCACCGTCGTCATCCCCCAGCGCAACGCACCGGACCTGGACGACGTCCCCGCCGAGATCCTCGATGCCCTGGAGGTCCACCCTGTCGCGGACGTCCGCCAGGTGCTCCAGCTGGCGCTGACCCCGGCGTCGAACGGCGCCGCGCCACAGGTCCCGGTCGCGGCCTGACCGTCGCGGCCCGGCACCGGAGCCGGCCCGTGCTTCCGTGAGGGGAGCACGGGCCGGCCCGCGGGGGGGGCCTCAGCCGTTGGCGAGGGCCTTGAGGCGGTCCAGCGAGCCGTTGAAGCGGTTGTGGTCACCGACCGTCGGGCCGGAGGAGGTGTACTGCCAGAGGGTGTGGAAGCCCCAGCCGGCCGGGAGTTCGCCGACCGAGGAGCCGTAGCGCGGGATCCACAGCGGGTGGACGGCGCCGAAGGCCGTGGAGTTGCCGGTGCACTGCTTCCACCAGCCGGTGGAGGTGTAGAGGACGGCGTCGCGTCCGGTGCGCGCCTTGTAGGTCGCGAACCAGTCCTTCATCCAGTTGACCAGCCCGGCCGGGGTCAGCCCGTAACACGTGGACCCGTAGGGGTTGTACTCCATGTCAAGCGCGCCGGGCAGTGTCCTGCCGTCCTTGGACCAGCCGCCGCCGTGGCCGGCGAAGTAGGTGGCCTGCGCGGCGCCGCTGGAGGTGTCGGGGGTGGCGAAGTGGTACGCGCCGCGGATCATCCCGGCGTTGTAGGACCCGTTGTACTGCTGGGCGAAGGACGGATTGGTGTAGCTGGTGGACTCCGTCGCCTTCACATAGGCGAAGCGGACGCCGCTGTTCCAGAGCGTGGACCAGGAGACGCTCCCGTTGTGGCTGCTGACGTCCACCCCTTCGACGGCCGCGGTGGGCGAGGCCGCGGGCGGGGTGCCGGCCGAGGTGCCCTCGTGCCGGGCGATCTGGGAGCCGGCCCAGTCCTGGCCTGGGTGGCGGGGTTCGGGCGCGCGCCGGACGCCCGCGGCGTCCGCGGTACCGGCGAGGCTCAGGAGGAGCGCGAGGAGGGACAGCAGGGAGAGCAGGGAGCGCAGGGAGAACAGGGAGAGCAAGGAGAGGGGGACCCCGGGCACGGTCGCCGGGGAGCGGGCGGGTCGGTGGGGGGAGCCGGATCTGAGCACGGACATACGTGCCTCCGAAGATCTCGGTGGATGAGCTGAGGGGGGAAGAGCCGACGGCATGACCGGGCATGCGGACACAGGGGGGGTGCGGCGTGCGGGACGCGCGGCGGACCCGCCGGCATCCGGGGCCGAAGGGTACGGCCATACCGGAAATGACGGTACGCGCGTAGACCGGTGTGCCAAAAGAGGGTGCGCGGGCTGCCGTTGGTCTAATCCTGCGAAATACTGGCCGAGCTGCGGCTTCAGCCGCCGAAGGCGGAAACTTTCAGGTGAGGGAAAGCGGAAGAATGGGCGCTGACGTGCACAACACCGGAGCCGACGGGGCGATGGCGGAGGGCGAACCGGTCGGGGTGGACCACGTATTTCTCGCCCTGGAACGCGAATTGGCGGTATTTCTCCGCCGGGCCCGTGCCTCTTCCGGCGAACTGGCACGAGAGGTGCATCCCGATCTGGAACCCGCCGCCTACGGTCTCCTTTTCCGGCTGGCCGATGCCGGCGCCCAGCGCGCCACCGACCTCGCCGGCTTCTTCGGCGTCGGCAAGGCCACCATGAGCCGCCAGCTGCACGCCCTGGAGAAGCTCGGGCTGGTCGCCCGCGAACCGGACCCGGCCGACGGCCGTGCGGTCCTGGTACGCCTCACCGACGAGGGCCACGCCCGCTTCACCCGCGTCCGCACCGGCCGCCGCGCCCGCTACGCCCGCCGCCTGGCCTCCTGGGACCGCGGCGAGGTCGCCGAACTCGCCCGCCTGCTGCACCGGCTGAACGCCGAGCAGGAGGGCGACGAGGTATAGCCGCGGGGCCGCCGCCCCGGCGCCGGTCCGCGGCCGTCGAGGCGGCGCGCCGTGGCGGTGGAAGAAATGCCCCGCCCGCCGGTGATTTGTCACGGCGCCACAAAAATCACCGCCGCGTCGTCACGCGCCTTGCCGCGCGGATACGCCGCGCCCGCGGGGTCCGCCGCCTCCGCCGCGCGGACCCGGTCGATCAGCGACTGGGGGCCTTGCCCGGCCACCAGGGCCACGCAGTCGGCCCAGGAGCCCTCCCGGAAGACCTCCACCCAGCGGCTCGCGCCGTCGCTGAGGGCGGTCAGGGAACGGACGGCGGAGCGCGGGGTGGTGCCGGTGACCGCACGGGCGGCCACCGAGGGGTCGGCGGCCGCGGTGAAGAAGCCGCCCTCGGCGTTGCGCAGCGCCTCGACCGCCCGGCCGTACTCCCGCCCCGCGGCGGCCCGTTCCGCCGAGCCGCGCGGCAGCGCCCGTACGGCCGCCCGCAGCTCCCGCACCGCGGGCGGCAGTTCGTCCAGCCGGGGGTCGAGCACCGGCAGCACCGAGCCGTCCGTCCGCTCCAGGAGGAGCACCGAATCGGACAGGACGAGATGCTCGACGGTGTGTTCGGACCACCGCGCGGCGACCACGGTTGCCTGCGGAGTGCGGGCGTGAGAAAGGTCACAGGAGGTGCGGTGCATATCGGCCGTCCGGGAGATGGCCGCGGCAAGTGCCTTCGGGAGCGTCATATCCGGGTGTGAAACCGACAGTTCGAGCATTGCGCCGCCCAGTCGCGCGGTGAACCACGGCACCGTGTGCACACAGTCGTGGTCCTCCTCCGGTGGTGTCACGCCGTCCAGCAGGACCAGGACCCCGCCCTGGCCGGAGGCAGGAACGGCTACCGACGCGTAGTCCTCATTTGGGTGTTGGGGGTCGCCCGGCTCGGTGGCGAGTGCGAGGTGCATGGCCGCCAGTCTGCCGGAGGGCGTCACGGGGCCCCGGCGGGCTGACGCGGACGGCCGCGCCGGTACGGGAACACCACAGATGTGCAGGGATCGTGTGGACCACGGCCCGGCGGCATGCGGGCGCGCATCCTGCCAGGACCCGGACGCATCTCCAAACCCGTCCGGGGGTTGCGCAGGGTTGCGGCCGAAAACCTTCGCGCGCGGAAGTTGATGGCCAAACTCCGATTGATGTTCACTCGTTCAGGTGGCCGGGCATGTGTTGCCGAGCCACTGCGCGGCGCCGGTGGAATGGTCGTTGCCCGGATCATGGGGCTGGGCCAGGACGCTCGTCGCGACGCGCAGAGCCGGGCTGCTTCCCCTCGCGGACGTGTGCGTTGCTGCGGTTTTCGCGCAGATCCGCCCCGCCCCGCGAGCGGAGAGCGAGCCGGGTCCGCGACGCCACAGGGCGCGAGCAGGCGAGACAGGAATGCGAGCAGCGGTGCGGAAGATGCGGCTTCGGGGCGGCGCAGGGAAGCCGGGATCACCGGCCGGTTCGAGCGCGGGCACGGGCTCGGCTCCTGGTAAGGGTGCGAGCACGGCCGACGGCGGCGAGGGCGGCCCGGGACGCCGTCCTGCGCGGGTGCGCAACCGGCTCGTCGGGGCGGTGGCCGTCGTGGCCGCCGCGGTCCTCGGCGCCGGCGCCCCCGGCCTCACGGCGACGGCCGACGACGCCACCAGCAGCCAGCAACTGGTCGATCTGGCCCAGCTGAACGTCCGCGCCATCGCCCTGGCGCACTCCCTCGCCGACGAACGTGACGGGATGACCGCCTACGCCGCCGGTCACCGCGGCGCCGCGGCGACCGGCGCCGGGAGCGCGGCGGCCACGGCCACCCGGGCCCAGCGCGACCAGGTGGACCGGCAGATCGACGACCTGCGCACCGAGGCCCGGGACGCCTCGGGCGACACCACCGTCTACGCCACCGCCGCCAAGCTGCTGGCCGCCCTCCCGCAGACCCGTCAAAAGGCGCTGTCCCGGACCGCCTCGGCCGACCAGATCTACGGCGCCTACACCCGGACGCTCCAGGCGCTCGGCGCGATCAGCGACAACATCGCCCGCGGGCTGCCCGCCCGCGCGGACGCCGCCGACGCCGACCTGCGCGCACTGCCCGCGCTGGGCCGCGCCACCGAACAGGCCGCCGGCACCCGTGCCCTGCTGCTGGCCGCGCTCGACGCGGGCGGCAGCCAGCCCCGGCTGACCGCCCTCGCCCAGGTCGCCCACACCCGCGCCCAGGGCGCGCTGGGCGATTTCGAGCAGGCCGCGAGCGCGCGCGCCCGCGACCGCTACGGCAGCACCGTCAACGGCGCGGACGTCACCGACGCCGAGCGCTATCTGACCCGGCTGACCGACCAGCCCCGGCTGGACGCGGCCGATCTGCGGCTCAGCCGCCCGCGGGTGCGCAGCACCCTCACCACCCGTGTCGGGCTGATGCGCGGCGTCGAGTCCGCCATGGCCACGGCGGACGTCCAGCGGCTCGGCGCGCTGCGCGACGACGCGGTGACGGAGCTGGAGATCCGCATCGGGCTGGAGGGTCTGTGCCTGCTGCTGGCCGTCGGCGCCGGCGTCTGGGCGGCCCGCTCGCTGACCCAGCCGCTCGCGGCGCTGCGGATCGGCGCCAAGCGGCTGGCCGCCGACCCCGCGCACGAGGAGCCCCTCGCCTACAAGGGCCGCAACGACGAATTCGCCGCCGCCGTGGGGTCCGTCAACGCGCTGCATGCCCAGGTCGGCGAGCTGGCGCGGCGCACCTCCGAGCTGGAGGGCGAGCGCAAGCGGCTGATCGGCGGCCGGCAGCGGCTGGTCGCCGAGCGCGAGGTGCTCCAGGAGCAGGGCGAGACGCTCAGGGAGGAGATCGCCGATCTCACCGAGCGGCTGGCCGCCCTGCACAGCGGTGTGCACGGCCGGTTCGTCAACCTCTCGCTGCGCACCCTGGGCCTCGTGGAGCGCCAGCTCGGCGTCATCGAGTCGCTGGAGGAGAGCGAGCAGGACCCCGAGCGGCTGGAAACCCTCTTCAAGCTGGACCACTTCGCCGCGCGGATGCGCCGCAACAGCGAGAACCTCCTCGTGCTGGCGGGCGCGGAGCAGCACAGCACCAACCACCAGGGGGCGGTGCCGCTGCTGGACGTGCTGCGCGCCGCGATCAGCGAGATCGAGCGCTACGAGCGGGTGCGCATCCAGTCGCTGCCGCCGCACTCCCAGGTCGCCGGGTTCGCCGCGGACGACCTCAGCCACCTGGTCGCCGAACTTCTGGAGAACGCCACCGCGTTCTCCCCGCCGAACGCCCATGTCGAGCTGTCCGGCTGGCTGCTGGAGAGCGGCGAGGTGATGCTCTCCGTCGAGGACGAGGGCATCGGGATGACCTCGGAGCGGATGGCCGAGCTCAACGAGCGGCTCTGCGACGTCGAGGCCGCCTCGTCCTCGGAGACCATCGACGAGGCGCTGGGCCTGGGGTTGTACGTCGTGGTGCGGCTGGCCGCCCGGCACGGTGTCCGGGTCCAGCTGCGGGACGCCAAGCACGGCGGGGTCACCGCCGTCATCGTGCTGCCCGGCTCGATCCTGCCCACCCGCCCGGCGCCGTCGGGCCCCCCGGCCTCCGCGTCGCCGGACCTGGCGCACTCCCCGGGGCTGCCCGGCTCGGTCGCCGAGGCGAACTCCAACGCGCTGCCGGCGCGGGTGGCGCGCCCGGAACCGGCGGCGCAGGCTGCGGCCCCCGCGTCCCCGGCCCGGGACGACCGGGGCCCGGCCGCCGACACCGAGCGGTCCGACGGCCCCCCGGCCGCGCCGGAGCCCCGCGAGGAGGACACCCCGGCGCCGGCACCCGGCGACGACCCGTTCGTCGCCGCCGCGGAGCGGGCGATCGACGCCGCCGGGCTCGGCGGCCCGGAGGAACCGGCGCCCGAGCCGCAGCCGTCCGGCCCGACCACCTACTCCCCGTCGGAACCGAGCCCGTACGGCCCGCGGTCGCCCGGACCGTACGCCGCCACCACCCATGGCACCGGTGACCACCTCCCGGCCGAGGACGAGGGGCGCCCGGACC
This sequence comes from Streptomyces sp. NBC_01454, assembly GCF_036227565.1. Classification (NCBI taxonomy): domain Bacteria; kingdom Bacillati; phylum Actinomycetota; class Actinomycetes; order Kitasatosporales; family Streptomycetaceae; genus Streptomyces; species Streptomyces sp. NBC_01454. Next base: position 2,642,093 of record NZ_CP109460.1, on the reverse strand, counting down.
CGGCGCCTTCCGTCCCGGCCCCCGGTCCCGACCCGGCCCCCGGCCCCGACGCCGAGGCGCCGCCCGCCGACGCGCCGGAGGCCGGCGAACCGGCCGATCCAGAGACTGCCGCCGCCCCCTCGGGGAAGCGGCGGACGGCCACCGGGCTGCCCAAGCGCACGCCCAAGGTCGTGGCGCAGCAGCAGGCGCCCGCCGCACCGCGCAAGAGCGGTGCGGCAAACGCCGAGGCGCTGCGGCGCCGGCTCGGCGGATTCCAGGCGGGGGCGCGAGTCGGCCGGCGTGACGTCGAGGCCGAAATCGCGGAACGTACAACGGAGCAGACCATCCCACAGACGGAGACCGACGGAGCGGGGGCCCCGGGAGAGAGCCACGTTGTCGAGGAGGCACGCGATTGAACGCGCAAGCGCCCACTGCTTACGGACAAGGCCTGAGCAGCCAGGCACAGAATCTGCACTGGCTGTTGACGAACCTGGTGGACGAGGTGCCGGGCATCCGCTCGGTGGCGGTGGTCTCCTCCGACGGTCTGCTGCTGCTGTCCTCCGACCCCGACCGCACGGACGAGGCGGCACAGCCGGGCGAGCGTGACGGGCCGCGGGGCTCCAGCGCGGATCTGGCCACCATCGTCTCCGGCCTCGGCAGCCTCACCAACGGCGCCGCGAAGCTGATGGAGGGCGGGGCGGTCAAGCAGACGATGATCACGATGGACGAGGGCAGTCTGTTCGTCATGTCGATCAGCGACGGGTCGCTGCTCGGCGTGCATGCCACCCCCGACTGCGACATGAACGTCATCGCCTACCACATGGCGCTGTTCGTCGGCCGGGCCGGACATGTCCTCACCCCCGAACTCCGCAGTGAATTGCGCAAGTCGATGGAGAACGCCAAGTGAGTACTCCCAAACTCCCCGTGCGCGGCGGGGACCGGAAACCCTCGCGCGTGCGGCCGTATTCGCTCACCGGCGGCCGGACGCGATTCGGCCATGTGCTGCTGGTCGAGACCTTCGTGGCCGCACTGGAGGCGCCCGAGGAGCGCCGCGAACTCACCTCCGGGGGCTGGGGTGACCGTGTGATGCCGGAGATGCGGGCGATCGTCGAGATCTGCCGCCGGATGCGCTCGGTCGCCGAGATCTCCGCGCTCCTCAAGATGCCGCTGGGCGTGGTCCGGGTGCTGCTCAGCGACCTCGCCGACCAGGGAAAGATTCGCGTCTACGGCACCGGGCACGGCTCCGGCCGGCCCGACCGCGCGCTGCTCGAAAGGGTGCTGAGTGGACTTCACAGGCTCTGACACGATATCGGCCGGGCCGGCGGCGACCACCGGATCCGTGGGTCAGGCCGACCCGGCGGCCACGGCCGCCGACGCGGGGCTGCAGAGCTGGCAGACGGACCGTGCGCAGGCGCCGATCGCCACCAAGATCGTGGTGGCGGGCGGCTTCGGCGTCGGCAAGACCACGTTCGTCGGATCGGTCTCGGAGATCACCCCGCTCCAGACCGAGGCGGTGATGACCCAGGCCAGCGAGGAGACCGACGATCTGACCGCCACCCCGGAGAAGACCACGACCACGGTCGCGATGGACTTCGGGCGGATCACCCTCGACCAGGAGCTGGTGCTGTATCTGTTCGGCACGCCCGGACAGCAGCGCTTCTGGTTCATGTGGGACGACCTGGTGCGCGGGGCGATCGGTGCGATCGTGATGGCCGACACCCGCCGTCTGGAGGACTGTTTCCCGGCGCTGGACTACTTCGAGAGCTGCGGACTGCCCTATGTCGTCGCGGTCAACCACTTCGAGGGGACCGACTCCTACGACGCGGAGGACGTCCGCGACGCGCTGACCGTCCCGTCGCACGTGCCCGTGGTGATCATGGACGCGCGCCGGCGGACCACGGTCATCCAGGCACTGCTGGCGCTGGTCGGCCACGCCCTGGAGAGCGCCCCCGAGTAACGCCGCCGCAGGAGTCCGCTCCCCGCCGGCGGCGGTCTGCCACCCCCCCCACTTCACCCCCGAACACCCGCAGTAGCAGAGAAGAGTGCCGCCATGCGGAAAATACTCATCATCGGGGCCGGCCAGTCCGGTCTCCAGCTGGCCCTCGGCCTCCAGTCCCAGGGCTATGAGGTCACCCTCATGTCCAACCGCACCGCCGATGAGATCCGCGCGGGGCGCGTGATGTCGACCCAGTGCATGTTCCACACCGCGCTCCAGCACGAGCGCGACCTGCAGATCAACTTCTGGGAGAGCCAGGCCCCGCGCATCGAGGGCCTCGGTGTCTCGGTCGCCGCCCCCGGCAGCCACGAGTCGCCCGAGGGCTCGCAGCGCGCCATCGACTGGGTCGGCCGGCTCGACGGCTACGCCCAGTCCGTCGACCAGCGGGTGAAGATGGCCGGCTGGATGGAGACCTTCGCCCAGCGCGGCGGGCAGCTCGTCATCCACGGGGCGGCCGTCTCCGACCTGGACTTCTTCGCCGGCCGCTACGACCTGACGCTGGTCTCGGCCGGCAAGGGCGAGCTGGTGTCCATGTTCGGCCGCAACGCCGCGCGTTCCCCCTACGACGCCCCGCAGCGCGCGCTCGCCGTCTCCTATGTGCACGGCATGGGCCCGCGCCCCGAGCACCCCGACTTCGAGGCGGTGCGCTGCAACCTGGTGCCCGGCGTCGGCGAGCTGTTCGTCATGCCGACGCTCACCACCTCCGGCCGCGCCGACATCCTCTTCTGGGAGGGCATACCCGGCGGTCCGCTGGACGCCTTCCAGGGCGTCAAGGACCCCCAGGAGCACCTCGCCGTCACGCTGGAACTGATGAAGACGTTCCTGCCCTGGGAGTACGCCCGCGCCACCAAGGCCGAACTGACCGACGCCAACGGCACCCTGGCCGGCCGCTACGCACCCACCGTGCGCAACCCCGTCGGCCGGCTGCCCTCCGGCGGTCTGGTCCTCGGCGTCGCGGATGTCGTGGTCGCCAACGACCCGATCACCGGCCAGGGCTCGAACTCCGCCGCCAAGTGCGCCGCGTCCTACCTGGCCTCCATCGTCGAGCACGGCGACCGGCCGTTCGACGAGGACTGGATGCAGGCCACCTTCGAGCGGTACTGGAACACCGCCCGGCACGTCACCAAGTGGACCAACGCGATGCTGGCCCCGCCGCCGGAGCACATCTTGAACATCATCGGCGCGGCCGGCCAGCTCCAGCCCATCGCGGACCGCTTCGCCAACGGCTTCGACGACCCGTCCGACTTCGAGAACTTCTTCTACGAGCCGGAGAAGGCGAACGCCTACCTGGCGTCGCTGACGGGCTGATCCCTGCGGCGGTGTGCTCCCGGTCCGTGGGGGTGCACCGCCTCAGCGGGGCTTGCGCCAGGGCCACCGGGGCCTGCCGCCGGAGGTCTTGCCTTCCGGGTCGTACTCGTAGCGCCACCCGCTCGGCAGCCCCAGCCGGCCCACCCGCCCCGGCACACGCCGGTAGACATACCGCCGCGGCGGACCCTGGCCGTCGTCCGGCACCGGGACCTCGTAGGTCTTCGGCGGCTGCCCGGTCATGCCGACCAGCACGGGCAGTACCCGGCCGTCCAGCGGCCCGCCGACGAACGGGGTGTTCTCGCTTCGCACGCCGTCAGTCTCCCACCGCCGCCGCGGGGCGGCAGCTCACAGCAGATGCGTGGCGTCGCTCACCACGGGCAGCAGACGGCGCGCCAGTCCGCCGGCCGGGCCGTCGGCGGCCTCCAGCTTCAGCGCCGCCCGGGTCACCCGGGCGGTCTGCGGATCCCGGGCGGCGGTGGCGGTCAGCAGGGCGATGAAGTGGTCGACCAGCCAGTCCCGCAGCTCGTCGAGGCCCGGCTGCTTGTCCTCGTCGAGCCAGATCAGCGAGGCGCCCTCGACGGCCGTGATCCACATGCGCACGGTCATCCGCAGCCGCAGGCCCGGCTCGGGCTCGCCCAGATGCCGCAGGATCTGGTCGGCCGCGGCCCGCCGCACCTCGTCCACGATCGCGCTGGTGCGGGCGGTCTCCACGACGCTGCCGCCCTGGAGCAGCGCGCTGAAGCCCGCGTCGTGTTCGTCGACGAACGCCAGATAGCGGTCCAGCGCGCACGACAGCCGCTGGGTGAGCGGCCCGCTCTCCGGCTCGGCGAAGCAGCGCTCCAGCATGTCGGCCGCGCTGCGCAGCGCGGCCTCGTACAACTGCTGCTTGCCGCCGGGGAAGTAGCGGTAGACGAGCGGCCGCGAGACCTCGGCCGCGTTGGCCACGTCGTCCAGCGAGACGTCCTCCGGGGCGCGCTGGGCGAACAGGCCCAGGGCGGCGGTGAGTAGCTGGCTGCGGCGCTGCTCGACGCTCAGCCTGCGATAGGCGGGTCGGGGTACTGCTGGGGCGGTGCCGCTGCCGTTCATGAACAGCAGCGTAACCGCCTCGGATTCCGCTTCGGACAGGCGCTCGGTTACTGGTCGGTTCACAAGGATCCTTCAGGCCAGCAGCCCTGAGCGGCGCCACAACCTGCGGCCCATGCCACGCAGTACGCCGATGTCGTCCAGGAAGTCGGTCAGCCGCTTCGCGCCGGACTGCATCACCTCACGGCGGTGGCCGCTGGCCTTCACCTGGGCGAGCGCCTCGCGCCGGTCCAGACCGACGTGGGGGTAGACGTCCGGGTTGACGAAGGCGAGGGAGAAGACCCGGGCCGCCTCGCCGGAGCTGACGCGGGTCAACTCCCGCTCCCAGCGCGGCGCGGTGATCATCTGGCGGCGCAGTTCCTCACGGGCGTAGCGCACATGCCGGGCCTCCTCGACGACATGGATGCGGGTCACCCCGCGCACGATCGGCTGCACCCGCTCGTCCGGGAAGGTCAGCCGCTGCATCCAGTCCAGGATCTCCTCGCCGAGCAGGGTGCAGGCGAACGAACCCGGGGTGGTGGAGACCGTCTTGAGGACACGGGCCAGGTTGTGGTGCACCCGCGAGACCGGGTACGCGGGGGTGCCGCCCTTGTGGATCATGCGGGCGAACATCTTGGAGTGCCGGCACTCATCGGCGATCTCGGTGAGGGCGTAGCGGACGTGCGCGCTGGTCACCGGCTTGTCGTAGATGTGCCGCACCAGCAGCTGCATCAGGATGATCTCGAACCAGATGCCCAGCGAGGCGAGCGAGGCGGCCTCGTGCCGGGCGAGGTCCTGCTGCTGCTCCAGGGACATCTTCCGCCACAGCGGGGTGTCGTAGAGCGAGACCAGTTCCGGCGGCCAGAACCACTTGCCCTCCTCGAGGGGCGCGTCCCAGTCGAGTTCGGAGTCGGGGTCGAAGGAGTGCCGCGCGGAGGAGTCGAGCAGCCGCTCGGCGACCTGTTCCCGGTCCTTGAGCAGACCTAGGGCGTCCCGCAGGACCTCGGTGTCCGTCACGGTCATGTCGGTGGGCGCGCTCGTCATGGTGTGGCTACCTCGCTCCTGGGTTACCCGCGTTCACTCTTATGAGACTGCTTGTCAGCAAGCTCGTCAATCCCTCGTGCACGACTTATTGACCCGCCGGTAAGAAACGTGTGAGCCTGCCAACGACCGCCCGTGACAAGGCGTTTGGCGAGCCGAGGAGGCGTCCGTGTCGACCCGAGACCTCTATGTGCAAGGCCCAGGCGACCCCGTGTGGAAGGTGCCCGCCTCCGGCGCGGCCCGCTTCAGCTGGGACTACGACGACGGACGCGACCGGCTGCTCGCGCTCTACCAGAAGGGCAAGGACAAGCAGTGGGACGCCACTTTGCGGATCGACTGGGGCCTGGAGGTCGACCCCCAGGACCCGCTCGGCACCCCGGACGAGTCCATGTCCCTGTACGGAACCAGGTACTGGGACAAAATGACCGAGAAGGACCGTGGCGATCTGCGCCGGCACTACACCTCCTGGCAGTTCAGCCAGTTTCTCCACGGTGAGCAGGGCGCGATGGTCTGCGCGGCCCGGATCGTCGAATCCGTCCCGGACCTCGACGCGAAGTTCTATTCCGCCACCCAGACCATGGACGAGGCGCGGCACGCCGAGATCTACAGCCGCTTCCTGACGGAAAAGATCGGGATGCTCTACCCGATCAACGACAATCTCCAGGCGCTGTTGTCCGACACCCTGAAGGATTCCCGCTGGGACATGCCGTACCTCGGTATGCAGGTGCTGATCGAGGGCCTCGCGTTGGCCGCTTTCGGAATGATCCGCGACACCACCACCAAACCGCTGCCCCAGCAGATCCTCGCCTATGTCATGCAGGACGAGGCACGGCATGTCGCCTTCGGACGCATGGCGCTGCGCGATTACTACAAGCAGCTGACCGACGCCGAACTGCGCGAACGCGAGGAATTCGTCATCGAGGGCTGCTACTTGATGCGCGACCGGCTGCGCGGACTGGAAGTCCTGGAGAACTTCGGCATTCCGCCGAAAGAGGCCGCCGAATTCACCGAGAACTCCGAATTCCTGCACCTCTTCCGGAAGCTGCTGTTCAGCCGCATCGTGCCCTGCGTCAAGGACATCGGGCTGTGGGGCGAGCGCCTGCAGCGCGCCTATGTGGACATGGGCGTCTTCGAGATGGGCGACTCCAACCTCGATCTGCTGATGGCCGAGGACGAGGAACTCGCCGAGAAGCTGGACGCCGAGCGCTTCGCGGCCGAGGAACAGGCCCGTACGGCCGAGGTCGCGGCGGCCATCGCGGAGGGGGCGGCGCAGGACTGACCGGCGGCAGGGGACTGACCGGCGGCGCAGGACTGACCGGCGGCACGGGACTGACCGGCCGGGCAGGTGCCGGCGGGACAGGGCCGGCCGGTCGGTCCCCTGTCACCGGCCGGCACGCCCCGCCCCGGATCAGGAACTCAGCGCTTCCCCGACCGCGCCAGCCATCGCCCCTCGTGCCGTGAGACCTCGATCGGCCGGCCGAAGCAGGCCGTCATCCGCGCCCCGGTCAGCACCTCGTCCACCGGGCCGCGCGCCTGCACCCGGCCCTCGCGCAGCAGCAGGGCGTGGCCGATGGCCGGGGACAGCTCCTCCAGGTGATGGGTGACCGTCACCGTCGGCAGCTCCGGCCGCCCCGCGGCCAGCCGGTGCAGCGCGTCGATCAGATCCTCGCGGGAGGGCAGGTCGAGCGCGTTGAACGGCTCGTCGAGCAGCAGCAGCCGGGGCTCGGCCATCAGCGCGCGGGCGATCAGGATCCGGGCCCGCTGGCCGCCCGAGCACACCCCGTACGGCCGGTCCGCCAGCTCCTTGCAGTCCAGCTCGGCGAGCAGCTCATGGGCGCGCTCACGGGTGGCCCCGTCGTACTTCCGCCACAGCGGCTGCACGGTGCCGGTCGCCCCGGTCAGCACGACGGTGTGGCCGGTCGCGTCCTGCGGGACCTTCTGCGCGCCGGAGACCAGGCCGATCGCGGCGCGCAGTTCGCGCACGTCCACCGAGCCGAGCCGGTGGCCGAGCACCTCGACGGTGCCGACGGTGGGGAACATCAGCGCCCCGACGAGGCGCAGCACGGTGGTCTTGCCGGCGCCGTTCGCGCCGAGCAGCGCCCAGTGCTCGCCGGACCGTACGGTCCAGTCGACGGCGTCGAGGATGACCTGCCCCGTGGTGTGGCGGCGGACGCCGACGCCCTCCAGGGCGGCGATCACGCGGGCGGCTCCCGGGGCCGGCGGCGGTGCGCACGGCGCGGGCTCCGGGGACGGCGAAGGCTGCGGAGTGGTCATCGCCGCAGACTAGCTGCGTATGACACCTTTCTGCGGGCGGTGTCCGATGTGTGGACCCCCGGGGCCGGGCCCGGGGGCGGTTACGGCCCGGTCAGCCCCAGCAGGGCCCGCACCCGTGCGTACTTCTCCGTCAGCCGCTGCCGGGTCGGTGCGTCCAGCACGGCCAGCCGCTCCGGATCGGCGTTGTGCGCGAGATCCGACTCCTTGATCAGCAGCGCCCCGGGGGTGGCCAGAATGCGCGCGGTGTACTCCTCGAGCGGTTCGTCCGCCCACTTGGTGACCGCCAGGATCATCGCCTTGACCGCCTGGCTCAGCGCCGCACCGGCCAGCCACGCACGGCTCAGCGCCCCGTCCTCGATGGCGTCGTGCAGCCAGGCCGCGGCGATCTGCTCCTCGCTGCCGCCCCGCTCCCGTACGCCCGCCGCGACCGCGGCCAGATGCTCGGCATAGGGGCGGCCGGCCTTGTCGGTCTGGCCGGAGTGCACCCGCCGGGCCAGCGCCTCCACCTCGGCCAGGGACAGCATCGGGGGCGGAGCCGGTTCCATGGGCGGGATCGCATCAGCCATACGGCCATTGTGACCCGGCGGCGGGGCCGGGTGAAGGCGGGTCCGCCGGCCGGCTCACGGGCACGGTGCCACCTCGCGCCGGGCCGCACACCGGCCGAGTCCCGCCCGGCCGGGCACCGCCGGGCAGCCGCCCCGTCCGCCCCGTCCGTCCCGCCGGCGGACCTCATCCCAGCGCCGCCGCCATCACCGCCTGTGCGATCGGCGCCGCACTCCCGCCGCCGCTGATGTCCGCGCGGTCGGCGGCCGCGTCCTCGACCACCACGGCCACTGCGACGGCCGGCTCATAGCTGTCCCTCGCCCGCGCCCAGGAGATGAACCAGGCGTAGGGCATGCCCTCGTTGTGCACGCCGTGCTGCGCGGTGCCCGTCTTGCCGCCGACCGTGACGCCCTTGACGGCGGCGTGCCGGCCGCTGCCGTGCGCGACGACATCGACCATCATCTCCTGGAGCAGCTGGGCCGTGACCGGGCCGATCACCTGGCGGGTGGCCGGGCGCGGGCCGCCCTCGACCAGGAACCCCCGGGCGTCGGTCACCTTGTCGACGAGGTACGGCGGCGCCAGCCGGCCCCCGTTGGCGACCACCGCCGAGACCATCGCCATCTGGAGCGGTGTGGCGGCGGTGTCGTACTGGCCGATGGCGGACAGCGCGACCTGCGAGGGATCCATCCGGGTGTCGAAGTTGCTCGGCGCCACGGGCGAGGGGATCCGCAGCCGGCGGTCGTTGAAGCCGAACTTCCGGGCGGTGTCGGCCATGCCGCGCAGCCCGACCTCGGCGCCCAGCCGCGCGAAGACGGTGTTACAGGAGGCCCGGAAGGCATCCTTGAGCGGGGCGTCGGCACACCCCTTGGCGGCATTGCCGAGCCGGGTGGCGGTGCCGGGCAGCGGATAGGGGTCGGGGGAATCCGTCGGGGCGTCGATATCGGTGACCTTGCCGCTCTCCAGCGCGGCCGCCGCGGTGACGACCTTGAAGGTGGAGCCGGGCGGATAGGTCTCCCACAGGGCCCGGTTGAGCATCGGCCGCCGCTCGGCACCGTTCAGCCGGCGCCAGGCCGCGCCGGCCGCCCTGCCGTTGCCGGACAGCTCACCCGGGTCGTACGACGGCGTACTGACCAGCGCCAGCACTCTGCCGGTCTGCGGCTCGATGGCGGCCACCGCGCCCTTCTTGTCCCCGAGGCCCTCGAACGCCGCGCGCTGCATCCGGGGGTTGATGGTGGTGTGGACGATGCCGCCCGGCCGGTGGGTGCCGGTGAGACGGTCCCACCAGGGGAAGGTGGCGAGCCGGTCGTCGGCGCCGGAGAGCACGCCGTCCTCGGCGCTCTCCAGCAGCGAGGTCCCGTAGATCTGCGAGGAGTAGCCGGTGACCGGTGCGTACAGCGGGCCCTCGGTGTAGCTGCGCTCGTAGCGCAGCCGCCCGCCGCTGTCCCGGGAACCGGTCACCGGCCGGCCCGCGACGAGCAGGGCGCCGCGCGGCTGCGCGTAACGGGCGATCGAGGTGCGACGGTTCGCCGGGCTGGTGCCGTAGTGCCCGGTCTCGAAGATCTGCACCCGGGCCGCGTTGACCAGCAGCGCGACGAGCAGCAGAAACGAGAAGGCGGCGGTGTGCCGGATACAGCGGATCACCGGCCGGCCTCCGGGGCGGAGGCGTCATCGGCGGGGGCGGCCGGTGCAGCGGGGGCGGCCGGTGCGGGGGGCAGGGCCGGTGCGGACGAAGGGGAGGACGGGGCCGACGGGGCCGACGGGGGCCGGCTCCGGGCCGGGGAACCGGTCGGTTTCAGGAAGCCCACCACCCAGCTGCCCGCCCCGAACAGGCTGTCCCGCCCGGCCAGGCTCCCCGCCCCGCTCCCGCCGTGCGCCGCCGCCTCGTCGGCCGGCCGGCTGCCGGCCGGGTCCGCCGGAAGCCCCGCCGCCGCCCTCCCCGCCCCGGCCTCCGGGCTCCCCGCCCCGGCGTCGCCCTCCGCGCCGCTCTCCTCCTCCCTCGGCATCCGCGCCCGGTTACTGATCCGCAGCAGCAGCGCGACGATGATCCAGTTGGTGACGACGGAGGACCCGCCCTGCGCGAGAAACGGCATCGCCATCCCCGTCAGCGGGATCAGCCCCATCACCCCGCCCGCGATGACGAAGACCTGGAGGGCGGGCAGCGCCGCGAGGCCCACGGCCAGCAGGCTGCCGAACGCGTCCCGCAGACCGAGCGCGGCCCGGTAGCCGCGGGCCACCAGCAGCGCGTACAGCAGGAACAGCGCGGTCAGCCCGGCCAGCCCGAGCTCCTCGCCGAGCGTCGCCAGAATGAAGTCGGACTTCATGGCGAAGCCGATCAGATACGAGTGCCCCTGGCCGAGGCCGGTGCCGAACATCCCGCCGGCCGCGAACGCGAACAGCGACTGGGCGAGCTGACCGGGCCCCTGGCCCGCCGCGATACCGGCGAACGGATGCTGCCAGTCCTCGACCCGGCCGTGCACATGCGGCTCCAGCGTGCCGACGGCGGCCGCCCCGATGCCCGCCAGAAGCAGCCCGACCGCGATCCAGCCGGTCCGCCCGGTGGCCACGTACAGCAGCACGACAAAGATCCCGAAGAACAGCAGCGAGGTCCCCAGATCGCGTTCGAGGACCAGCACGGCCACGCTGACCAGCCAGATCGCCACGACCGGCCCGAGCACCCGGCCGGCCGGCAGCTGCAGCCGCCCCATACTGCGCCCGGTGCGCGCCAGCACGCCGCGGTTGGCCGCAAGGTAGGCCGCGAAGAAGACGGTGATCAATACCTTGGCGAACTCACCCGGCTGAATGGAGAATCCGGCGAGCCGGATCCAGATCTTCGCCCCGTTGACGGCGGGGAAGAGGATCGGCGAGGCCATGAGCAGCAGCGCGAGCCCCGCACAGCGGGCGGCGTGGCGCTGCAGCCTCCGGTGGTCGTCCAGCAGCACCACCACCGCGATGAAGAGCACGAAACCGACCGTCGACCACATGAGCTGGGTGGGCGCGGCGTGGTCCGCCGGGGTGTCCAGATCGAGCCGGAAGATCAGCACCAGCCCGAGCCCGTTGAGCAGCACCGCGGTGGGCAGCAGCAGCGGATCGGCGTACGGCGCGCGGAAGCGGACGGCGAGATGCGCCAGCAGCGCGAGCCCGCCGAGCCCCGCGCCGTACCGCAGCGCACCGCCCGGCAGCGCATGCCACCGGGCGAGCCCCACGACGACGTACCCGCAGACGCTGATGAGCACGGCGCCGGCCAGGAGGGCCAGTTCGACGCCGCGTCGCCTGGGCAGTAGCGGCAACGGTGGGGGAGTGTCCAACGGGCGCGCGGCGGCCGCCCTTGCCATTGCCGTCATGCCTGGCAACGTAGCAAGCGGCGGCCGCTATTTCCGTTATGTCGGATACGGCGTCCGGGGCGTCCGTGGCGTCCGGGGCGCCCACACCGCCGCACGCCCCGGACACCGGGACCGGGGATGCCCCAGGGGCGCCCCATGCGCTCCGTCCGGGCGCCTCAGCACCAGCGGGGCGGCTCCTCCCCGACACGCACGATGTGGCGCTCCGAGGACCAGACGTACGAGGAGTCGCTGAGCTTGTACCAGACCCGGTTGCCCTCGATCTTCTGCCCGTTGAGCCTGCAGACGATCCCCACCACCGCCCCATAGCCCTTCGAGCCCACCGCGCGGTACTCGTTGCTCGGCCCCGTACGCAGCACCACCCCCGCCCTGGCGACGATATGCGCCTCGTACGGGGCGAGGCTGTCATCGCCGTCGGCCGCCTGCACCGGACCTGCCACGACGGCCCCGCTCAGCGCACCGGACAGCACGCACAGGGCGAACGCACCGGCCAGGCCGGTCTTCGGCTTCGGAAACATGCGCTTCCTCCTGCGAAGGGGAGAGCCTCAGGGGAGTCCCTGCGGGGTGGATCGAGTGATGTCACCGGGCGTCACCTGACGGACGGGCCGGGGCCTGTGCCCCGCCGGCGGTGCTCATCGCACCCTTCCCCGGCAGCGAGTGCGGCTCCTGCCTGCCACGCGCCACGCTCCCGCAACGCGCCCTGCCGACTGCCTCGCTTCTCCTTTCACGCTAGAGAGGCACCGGATGGTACGCAACTCGTCACGGTGTGTAACGGGTGGGTAGGGATGCTGAGGCTGCCGCTGGGCCGGGAGGTGCTTCCCAGGGCGCGGAGGGGCCCTCCAACTGGCCGCCGCCGGAGCGCGGTTGAGCCGCCCGGAGGTGACGCAGGCGCGTGCGCCAGGCCGGCGGGGGTGCAGGGAGGTGCAGGACTGCGGGTCCGAGGGGCCAGTGCTGGGGCCCGACGCTGCGGCCATCAGCCATCAGCCATCAGCCATCAGTCGTCGGTCGTCGGCCATGAGCCGTCGGTCATCGGCCGTCGGTCATCGACCCTCGGTCATGGCCGAGGGGTCATGGGGCACATCAGGGGAGAATCAGGGGCCGTCCCGGGGTGACTCAGGGGCATTCCGGGTTGTTCCGTGAACGCGTCCAATGGCACTTTGTAAACTCGTCCAGACCGAAGAGAAGAAGAAGGCCGAGGCCGAGCTCGTCACGCTGATGCGGATGACCGAAGACATCGGTCGATGGCATGGACCTGAGCCACGACCACCGTGAGCGAGGGGCTATGGCGTACGTCACACCCGTGCACGCCGAGTGGAGGTCCCGTGCCGTCCCGCCTGTTGTGGGCCGTGGAGCGCGGGTGACCGTCCCCCTCGACGAAAGGCAGTATTAGCGTCATGACGACTCTCCGTTCCCGGATCATCGCCTGGGCCGGCCGTATGTATCTGGCGAGAACGCGCAGGAAGGGATTCGACCTGTCTCGAATGTCTTTCTTGCCCGAGTCCGTCCTGATGCCATTGCGGCGCGATGGTCTCGACCCCGTGGGCGATTTGGCGGCCGTCCGGGAGGCGGAGCCCGTCAGCAGGCTTCCCGTGCCCATAGCCGCCAACGTCTGGCTGGTCACCGGCTACGACGAGGTCAAGGCGGTACTGGGAAAGGCCAATGCCTTCAGTTCGGACTTCACCAACCTCGTCGGCAAGGCCGGCGCGGGTGCCGAACAGAACCCCGGCGGGCTGGGATTCGCCGACCCGCCGGTGCACACCCGCCTCCGGCGCCTCCTGACGCCCGAATTCACCATGCGCCGGCTCAGCAGGCTCACCCCCCGCATCCACGAGATCGTCGAGGAGCAGCTCGACGCCATGGAAAAGGCGGGCAAGGACGGCGACCCGGTCGACATCGTCCACTCTTTCGCCCTGCCCATCCCCTCCCTCGTCATTTGCGAACTCCTCGGCGTCCCTTACGAGGACCGCGCCGACTTCGAGCGCCTCAGCGCCGCCCGCTTCGACCTTTTCAGCGGAGCCAATGCCTCCTTCGGTGCCATATCGGAATCCCTTTCCTATTTCCGGGACATCGTCAAGAAGCAGCGTGAAAACCCGGGTGACGGTCTGCTCGGGATGATCGTGAAGGAACACGGCGACTCGGTCAGCGACGAAGAGCTGGCGGGCCTCGCCGACGGCGTCCTGACCGGCGGCTTCGAAACCACCGCCAGCATGCTGGCCCTCGGCGCCCTGGTCCTCCTCCAGGACCCCAAGCACTTCGCGGCCCTGAACGACGGTGACGACGTCGTCGACCGCTACGTCGAGGAACTCCTCCGCTACCTGACCGTCGTACAGGTCGCCTTCCCGCGCTTCGCCCGCGAGGACCTGGAAATCGGCGGTGTCCAGATCACCGCCGGAGATGTGGTGCTGTGCTCACTGAGCGGCGCGGACCGCGACGGAAAAATCGGCCCGGACATGGAACGGTTCGACCCCTCCCGCAACGTCCCCTCCCACCTCGCCTTCGGCTACGGCATCCACCGCTGCGTGGGCGCCGAACTCGCCCGCATGGAACTCCGCGCCGCCTACCCCGCCCTGGTACGCCGCTTCCCCCACATGCGCCTGGCCGCCAAGCCGGAGGACCTCGAATTCCGCAAACTATCCATCGTCTACGGCATCGAGTCGCTGCCGGTGCGGTTGGACGGCTGACCCCAACGGAATCTCCTCTTCCGCTCCGACCGGGCGTACGGCCGCCGAGCCCGGTGCCCGGTCGCTGTGTTGATGCGACGCCGGCGACGGAAGCCTCGCCGTCCCTCGCTCCCGGCCCGCACCTTCCAGCTCGACTCCCCCTCATTCCGGGCGAGTCGAGTTGCATTGCGACTTACGGCATACCGCACACGGCGGCCCGCACCTGAAAATGCCGTGCGGGGAAAGGCTTCGCCACGTCCCGTTTTCCAGCTGCGAAGGAAGCAATTCGATCGCCGAAAAAAACGGGGTGAGTCGAGTCCCCACCGGTCATCCATCGCTCGGGCACCTGCGTGGCCACCAAGTCGCCTGTGCAGCGGTCAAAGCTGGGGAGGTTCAGGTAGAGCTCTGGTCGTATCCGATCTCGTGAACGATGCGCCCGGTTGATTCCCTGATCGTTTCAAAAACGCTGACACCGATTGCTCTGTCTTCTTCGTTCCGGGCGGATTCTTCGTTCCGGGCGGATTCTTCGTTCCGGGCGGCTTCGCCATGGCCCTCTGGCGGGACCGGGCTCGCCCCTCACTCGCGACCGACGGCGAGGGAACGACAAAGAGCCGGACCCAGTGGGACTGGGTCCGGCTCTCGAAGTCTGGCACTTCAGCAGGTCAGCGGGTGTTTCACACTGCTCTTGCTGGAGTGCCCCCGGCAGGATTCGAACCTGCGCACACGGCTCCGGAGGCCGTTGCTCTATCCCCTGAGCTACGGGGGCGTTGTCGCCGGTTTGTGCGGCGACGGGTAGAACCCTACCAGCTCTGATGGGGTGTTCATGAACAGGTTTCGCGGGTGGCGGGGGAGGGAGTCGGCGGGGGGTGGGAGAGGGATTCCCCGGTTCCTAGCGCATGGGTGGCGAGTGGCGGTGGTGGTCGGGGAAAGGTCCCTCACACGGGGGCGGAAGTGGGGAAAACCGGGACGCAGTCGCAGGTGGGGTCCTAGTCTCATGGTGTGCCTGGCTTGTCCGGTCGGATCCTTGTAGTCGATGACAACAAGGTGATCCGGCAGTTGATCAGGGTCAATCTCGAGCTGGAGGGCTTCGAGGTCGTGACCGCGGCTGATGGTGCCGAGTGTCTGGATGTCGTGCACCACGTGAGACCTGATGTCGTGACCCTTGACGTCGTGATGCCGCGACTCAACGGTCTGCACACCGCGGCGCGGTTGCGCGCCGATCCGCGGACGTGGGACATCCCCATCGCCATCGTCAGTGCGTGTACCCAAGGCGAGGTGGACAACGGGGAGTCGGTGGGGGTGGACGCGTTTCTGGCGAAGCCGTTCGAGCCGGCGGACCTGGTGCGGACCGTGGGGAAGCTGGTGCGCGAGGGACGGCAGCGACAGCGCGGGCCCGAGGGCGGTGCCGACGACGAGGACGGGGAAAGCGACGGGGGCGGGGGAGTGGCGGAGCGTGGTGCTTCGTCCGGTGGGGTCGCGACGTCCGGTGGGGTGGGCATGGTGGACGCGGGTGGGGAGTAGGGGACGTGGCGGGAGAGGCGCCCTGGTCCGTCCGCCGGCCGCTGACCGGTGCACCTACCGCTGAACCACTGATGAACCGCTGAGCGGCCCCGCACGCTGATCGGTTCGACCTCGTATCGCTGTGCGTATCGGCATGCCGACTGTCCACAGGGCGAAACCGGGTCGCATGGGTACCCCCGGTCTCCCATACGCTTGTCCTGTGACCCCCGCTGAGCTCTCCCGTACCGTCCTGCGCTCCGTGCGTGGCGCGGTGGAGGAGCAGGAGCTCTCCGTGACCGTGCCGGCGCGGATCGTGGTGCAGCCGCCGCCGCGGCCCGGATGTGGGGACTACGCCTCCAATGTCGCGCTGCAGCTCGCCAAGCCGGCGGGCCGGCCGGCCCGCGAGGTGGCCGAGATTCTGCGGAAGCGGCTGGCCGGGAGCCCCGGGATCGCCCGGGTCGAGATCGCCGGGCCGGGGTTCCTGAATTTCACGCTGGGGGACGATGCGCAGGTCGCCCTGGTGCGGCAGGTGCTGGCGCAGGGCGACGGATACGGGGACCGGAGTGTCAGCAGCGGCACCGCCGGGAGCCCCCGGACTGCCGCGGCCGCTGGTGTTGCCGCTTCCGCCGCCGATTCCTCGACCCGCCCCGGCCCCGTGGCCGCCCCCCGAGGCGCCGCCGCCGGTGCCCGCGAGGCAGTGGTGGCCGAGGCCCTCGCGCGAATCGACGCGGCGGCCGGAGTTCCGGCCCGGACCGACTCCCACCCCGTCTCCGCCCCGCCGAACGACGCCCGCGGCCCCGTCGCCCCCCTCGACCCCGCCGACCCCGCCGACCTCCCGGCCCTCCTCAACCGCCTGGGCTCCGACGAAGCGCGCTGGGTGCTGTTGCGGCCGGCCGCGCACGATCCGGTGCGGCTGCCGGAGCGGCCCGTGCAGCGGGAGAGCAATCCGCGGTTCCGGGTGCAGTACGCGCATGCCCGGGTCCGGGCGCTGGTGCGGAACGCGGGTGAGCTGGGATTTTCGGGGGAGCCGGGGGACGTGGGGCGTTCCGTGACCGAGGGCGCTTCAGGTGTCCCGGATGCGGTGTCGCGACGGCCCGCATCCGGCGAAGGGGCCCAGGTGCCGGACGCCCCCGACCGCGCCCTTCAGGGGTTCCTCACGCTTCTCGCCACCTATCCCTCCGTCATCGAGGCCGCCGCGCGGCTGCGGGCGCCGGACCGGGTGGTGCGGCATCTGGAGGCGACGGCGGACGCGTACTTCCGCTGGCACGACGTCTTTCCGCCACTGCCCGCCGGGGAGCACAAACCCTTGGCCGTGCACCGGGCCCGGCTGGCGCTTGCCGAAGCCGGCGGGACGGTGCTCGCCAACGGCCTGCGTCTGCTCGGCATCTCCGCTCCCGAATACCTCTGAACCATTTTGAGGGGATCTCTCCGCTATGAGTCGTTCCGCGCATCCCGCAGGGCCCCGGCACGCCGATGTGTTGCCCGAAGGGCACTACGCCGGGCCGCCCGCCGATCTCAACTCTCTGGACCCGCGCGTCTGGTCCCGTACGGTCCGGCGCAATGCCGACGGCGTCGTGACCGTCGGCGGGCTGGACGTCACCGCGCTCGCCGAGGAGTTCGGTACGCCGGCCTACTTCCTGGACGAGGACGACTTCCGGGCGCGCTGCCGGGCCTGGAAGGACGCCTTCGGGGCGGACGCGGACGTGTTCTACGCCGGGAAGGCCTTCCTGTCGCGGGCGATCGTGCGGTGGCTGAACGAGGAAGGGCTGCATCTCGACGTCTGCTCCGGCGGTGAGCTGGCCACGGCGCTGGCGGCGGGCATGCCGGCCGAGCGGATCGCGCTGCACGGCAACAACAAGAGCACCGAGGAGATCACCCGGGCCGTGGAGGCGGGGGTCGGGCGGATCGTGCTCGACTCGTTCCAGGAGATCGTCCGGGTCGCGCACATCGCGGAGCGGCTGGGCAGGCGCCAGCGGGTGCAGATCCGGGTCACGGTCGGTGTCGAGGCGCACACCCACGAATTCATCGCGACCGCGCACGAGGACCAGAAGTTCGGCATCGCGCTGGCGGGCGGCCAGGCGGCCGAGGCCGTACGGCGCGCGCTCAAGCTGGACGGGCTGGAACTCATCGGAATTCACAGCCACATCGGGTCGCAGATCTTCGACATGGCCGGATTTGAAGTGTCCGCCCGCCGTGTCGTGCAATTGCTGACCGAAGTGCGCGACGAGCACGGCATCGAGCTGCCCGAGATCGATCTGGGCGGCGGCCTCGGCATCGCCTACACCTCGGACGACGACCCGCGCGAGCCGCACGAGATCGCGGTGGCGCTGGGCGACATCGTGCGCCGTGAGTGCGAGGCGGCGGGGCTCGCGGTGCCGCGGCTGTCGGTCGAGCCGGGCCGGGCGATCGTGGGGCCGACGGCGTTCACGCTGTACGAGGTCGGCACGGTCAAGGAGCTGGAGGGCCTGCGGACGTATGTGTCCGTGGACGGCGGGATGTCGGACAACATCCGCACCGCGCTCTACGACGCGGAGTACAGCGTGGCCCTGGTCTCGCGGACCTCCAGCGCCGAGCCGATGCTGTCGCGGGTGGTCGGCAAGCACTGCGAGAGCGGGGACATCGTCGTGCGCGACGCCTTCCTGCCCGCCGATGTGGCGCCCGGGGACCTGCTCGCGGTGCCGGCCACCGGTGCGTACTGCCGTTCCATGGCGAGCAACTACAACCACTCGCTGCGGCCGCCGGTCGTAGCTGTCAGGAACGGTGCGGCCAGGGTGATCGTCCGGCGGGAGACGGAGGAAGATCTCCTGCGGCTGGACGTCGGCTAGGGCCGGATCGCCGGGCCCCGGCCCGGGATGAAATAAATGTCTCGGCATCCGGACGACGGACGGAAATCGCCGTCCGGTGCGTGAGACTGGTGCATGAGCAAGCCGATAATCGCTGATCGATGAGAAGCAGGGGTCGAATGATGCGTACGCGTCCGTTGAAGGTGGCGCTCCTGGGCTGTGGAGTTGTCGGCTCAGAGGTGGCGCGCATCATGACGACGCACGCCGACGACCTCGCCGCCCGCATCGGCGCGCCCGTGGAGCTCGCCGGGATCGCCGTACGCCGCCCGGACCGGGTGCGCGAGGGTGTCCCGGCCGAGCTGGTCACCACCGACGCCACCGCGCTGGTCAAACGCGGCGACATTGATGTCGTGATCGAGGTGATCGGCGGTATCGAGCCGGCCCGCACGCTCATCACCACCGCCTTCGAGCACGGCGCGAGCGTGGTCTCCGCCAACAAGGCACTGGTCGCGGCGGACGGCGCGGCGCTGCACGCGGCGGCCGAGGCCAACGGCGCGGATCTCTACTACGAGGCCGCCGTCGCCGGCGCGATCCCGCTGGTGCGGCCGCTGCGCGAGTCGCTGGCCGGCGACAAGGTCAACCGGGTGCTCGGCATCGTCAACGGCACCACCAATTTCATTCTCGACAAGATGGATTCGACCGGCGCGGGCTACAGCGAGGCGCTGGACGAGGCCACCGCGCTGGGCTACGCCGAGGCCGACCCGACCGCCGATGTCGAGGGCTTCGACGCCGCCGCCAAGGCCGCGATCCTGGCCGGTATCGCCTTCCACACCCGGGTGACCATCGACGATGTGCACCGCGAGGGCCTCACCGAGGTCACCGCGGCCGATATCGCCTCCGCCAAGCGGATGGGGTGCACGGTCAAGCTGCTGGCGATCTGCGAGCGGGCCGCGGACGGCGCGTCGGTCACCGCGCGGGTGCACCCGGCGATGATTCCGCTGACGCATCCGCTCGCCTCCGTCCGTGAGGCGTACAACGCGGTCTTCATCGAGGCCGACGCGGCCGGTCAGCTGATGTTCTACGGGCCCGGCGCCGGCGGTTCGCCGACCGCCTCCGCGGTCCTCGGCGACCTCGTGGCGGTCTGCCGCAACAAGCTCTCCGGCACCACCGGGCCCGGCGAGTCCGCCTACACACGGCTGCCCGTCAGCCCCATGGGCGCGGTCATCACGCGGTACCACATCAGTCTCGACGTGGCCGACAAGCCCGGTGTACTCGCGCAGGTCGCGACCATCTTCGCCGAACACGGCGTATCGATCGATACGGTCCGTCAGCAGGGCAAGGACGGCGAGGCATCGCTCGTCATCGTCACCCACCGGGCGGCGGACGCGGCCCTGTCGTCGACCGTCGTGGCACTGCGCGAGCTCGACACCGTCCGCGGTGTCGCCAGCATCATGCGGGTCGAAGGGGAGTAGAGGAACCCATGTCAGCCAATTCCACCGTGTCCACGACGAGCAGTCAGTGGCGCGGGATCATCGAGGAATACCGCGACCGGCTCCCGGTCAGCGACACGACCGAGGTCGTCACCCTCCGGGAGGGCGGCACACCCCTCGTACCGGCCCAGGTCCTCTCCGAGCGCACCGGGTGTGAGGTGTACCTCAAGGTCGAGGGTGCCAACCCCACCGGCTCCTTCAAGGACCGCGGCATGACGATGGCCATCACCCGCGCCAAGGAGGAGGGCGCCAAGGCGGTCATCTGTGCCTCCACGGGCAACACCTCCGCCTCGGCCGCGGCCTACGCGGTCCGCGCGGGCATGGTCTGTGCGGTGCTCGTCCCACAGGGCAAGATCGCGCTCGGCAAGATGGGCCAGGCCCTGGTCCATGGCGCCAAGATCCTCCAGGTCGACGGAAATTTCGACGACTGTCTGACGCTGGCCCGGCGGCTCTCCGACAACTACCCCGTCGCACTTGTGAACTCCGTGAACCCGGTACGCATCGAGGGCCAGAAGACCGCGGCCTTCGAAATCGTCGACATGCTCGCCGACGCGCCCGACATCCATGTGCTGCCCGTCGGAAACGCCGGCAACATCACCGCGTACTGGCGGGGCTACCAGGAGTACGCGGCCGACGGCATCGCCTCCCGCACTCCGCGCATGTGGGGCTTCCAGGCCTCCGGCAGCGCCCCGATCGTGCGCGGCGAGGTCGTCAAGGACCCGACGACCATCGCCACCGCGATCCGCATCGGAAACCCCGCCTCGTGGGCGAACGCCGAGCGGGCGCGGGACGAGTCCGGCGGCTTCATCGATGACGTGACCGACCGTCAAATCCTGTCCGCCTACCGCCTGTTGGCCGCGCAGGAGGGGGTCTTCGTGGAGCCCGCCTCGGCCGCGTCGGTCGCCGGTCTGCTCAAGGCCGCCGAGGAGGGCAAGGTCGACCCCGGCCAGCGCATCGTCTGCACGGTCACCGGCAACGGACTCAAGGACCCGGACTGGGCGGTGGCCGGCGCGCCGCAGCCGGTCACGGTCCCGATCGACGCGGACGCCGCCGCCGAGCGCCTCGGCCTCGCCTAGGACACCCGCCGTACGGGCTGGCCCGTTCGTACGGCCTCCGGTGACGGGACGCGGCGTGCGTCCCGTCACCTCCCGCACAGCGCATTGTGCAAAGCCAGCAAAGCCAGCAAAAGGCCGTAGAGGTCAGGGAAAGCGGCGCTGGGGCACGGGACGGTGCGCGACACGCATCGTGCGCCTCCTGTGCGCCCTATGTCGCGACAGAACCTTCCTTCGATAGGCTGGCAGCAACTCCCCTCCCCACGGCATGACGCAGTGGTGTGCAGGGCAGGTCAGAACGGTCCCCATGAGCCGGCCGGGCGCCTCGGTGCCGCGGCGTTCCGGGGCAGTACCGCAGCATCAATCAAGGAGAGTCATCGAGCGATGGCCGGTCCCGCGTTCCGCGCCGCCGCCGTCCGGGTGCGCACCCCCGCTACCAGCGCCAATCTCGGTCCCGGCTTCGATGCCCTGGGTCTTTCCCTGGGCCTGTACGACGATGTCGTGGTGCGTGTCGCCGACTCCGGGCTGCATGTCGACATCGCAGGTGAGGGCGCCGACAGCCTGCCCCGCGACGAGAGCCATCTGCTCGTACGGTCGATGCGCACCGCCTTCGACCTGCTCGGCGGACAGCCGCGCGGCCTGGAAATCGTCTGCGCCAACCGCATTCCGCACGGCCGTGGCCTCGGGTCCTCCTCGGCCGCCATCTGCGCCGGCATCGTCGCCGCGCGCGCCGTGACCATAGGCGGCGAGCAAAAGCTCGACGACACCGCACTGCTGGAACTGGCCACCGAGATCGAGGGCCACCCCGACAATGTCGCCGCCTGCCTGCTGGGCGGTTTCACGCTCGCCTGGATGGACTCCGGCACCGCACGCGCGATCCGGATGGATCCCGCCGATTCCATCGTTCCGGTGGTCTTCGTGCCCGGAAAGCCGGTGCTCACCGAGACCGCCCGCGGACTGCTGCCGCGCACCGTCCCGCATGTGGACGCCGCGGCCAACGCCGGTCGCGCCGCACTGCTCGTCGAGGCGCTGACCAGGCGCCCCGAGCTGCTGCTCGCCGCGACCGAGGACCGACTCCACCAGGAATACCGCGCTCCCGCGATGCCGGAGAGCGTGGCCCTGGTGAACCGGCTGCGCGCGGACGGCGTCCCCGCAGTCGTGTCCGGTGCGGGCCCGACGGTGCTCGCGCTGGTCGAGGACGCGGCGGCCGAGAAGGTCGCGGCACTGGCGGGCGAGGGGTGGGCGGCGAACCGTCTGGCCCTCGACGCGGCGGGCGCCTGCGTACTGCCGCTCGCCGGGTGAGCGCGCAGGTGACCGACGATTGCCGGTCTTGGAGAGGGGGAATGTTTGTTGGATCCGGTAGTGTTAACCTCAAGTCAGTACTCGACGCCTGAGCGGCGCGGTGCTTCGTGTCCCCCATCGGGACCACTTTCTTCCGGGAGCCTCCCAAACTGCTTGGCGCAATTGTCACAACCGGCAATTGCCTGAGCGGGAGTGAGCACGCTCCGGAATCGGCGTGGTGAATGGCCACTCTGCATCTCCTCACGCCGGCGCCATGAACTGATCTCTCCGCCATTTCCGGCGGGACCACCGCCCCGGCCCGGTCCACCAGACCAAGGACCCAGCCGGACAGCACAACCGGTCGCCGAGCCAGACAGGCCGACGCCCGCTCCAGGGAAGGACCCTTCGTGAGCGACACCACCGATCTGATGGGCGCGCGTACCGATGGCAGTGCCACCGCGCCCGCCACGGACGCTCCCGCTGCGCCTGCAACCACGCGGCGCCGCCGTTCCGGCACCGGCCTTGACGGCATGGTCCTGGCAGAGCTGCAGCAGGTCGCCTCCGGCCTCGGCATCAAGGGCACCGCGCGGATGCGCAAGAGCCAGCTGATCGAGGTCATCAAGGAGAAGCAGGCCACCGGCCCGGGCTCCGGTGCCAAGGCCGACGCGTCCGCCGACACCGAGACCAAGCCCAAGCGCCGTACGACCTCCAAGGCCCGTACCGGCGAGGGCGGCGCGGAGCAGGCCGCCGGCAAGGCAGCCGCGTCCGACAAGGGCGCCAAGGCCGCCGACAAGGCCGGGGCCCAGCAGCAGATCGACATCCCCGGCCAGCCCGTCAGCGACGAGCAGCCGGCCGGCGAGCGCCGCCGGCGCCGCGCCACCGCCGCCGCGGGCAGCCCCGAGGCCGTCTCCGGCGACCTCAAGACCGACACCAAGGTCGAGGCGAAGACCGAGACCCGGACCGAGGCCAGGACCGACACCGCGGTCTCCCCCCAGGAGACCGGCGAGGGCCGTCCGGGCAAGAGCGGCGAGCGCCAGGAGCGCGGGGACCGCCAGGACCGCGGCCAGAAGGGCGACCGCGGGGACCGCGGCCAGCGCCAGCGGGACCGCGGCGACCGCGGTGACCGCCGCAAGGGCGACGCCGGTGACGGTGGCCAGGGCGGTCAGGGCGGTCAGGGCGGCCAGGGCGGCCAGCGTCAGCGCGACCGCCGCAATGACGACGACGACGACTTCGAGGGCGGCCGCCGGGGCCGTCGCGGCCGCTACCGCGACCGCCGGGGCCGGCGCGGCGGCCGCGAGGACTTCGGCAACGAGCCGCAGGTCACCGAGGACGACGTCCTGATCCCCGTCGCGGGCATCCTCGACATCCTCGACAACTACGCGTTCATCCGGACCTCCGGCTACCTGCCGGGCCCGAACGACGTGTACGTCTCGCTCGCCCAGGTCCGCAAGAACGGCCTGCGCAAGGGTGACCACGTCACCGGCGCGGTCCGCCAGCCCAAGGACGGCGAGCGGCGCGAGAAGTTCAACGCGCTGGTCCGTCTCGACACGGTCAACAGCGTGGCGCCCGAACAGGGCCGCGGGCGGCCGGAGTTCGGGAAGCTGACGCCCCTTTACCCGCAGGAGCGACTGCGTCTGGAGGGTGAGTCGGGCGGTCTGACGACCCGGATCATCGATCTGGTCACGCCGATCGGCAAGGGCCAGCGTGGTCTGATCGTGGCCCCGCCGAAGACCGGCAAGACCATGATCATGCAGGCGATCGCCAACTCGATCACCCGCAACAACCCCGAGTGCCACCTGATGGTCGTCCTCGTCGACGAGCGTCCCGAAGAGGTCACCGACATGCAGCGGTCGGTCAAGGGCGAGGTCATCTCCTCGACCTTCGACCGCCCGGCCGAGGACCACACCACCGTCGCGGAGCTGGCCATCGAGCGCGCCAAGCGCCTGGTGGAGCTGGGCCACGACGTGGTCGTCCTGCTGGACTCGATCACCCGTCTGGGACGTGCGTACAACCTCGCCGCCCCGGCCTCCGGCCGCATCCTGTCCGGTGGTGTCGACTCGACCGCGCTCTACCCGCCGAAGCGCTTCTTCGGTGCGGCGCGCAACATCGAGGACGGCGGTTCGCTGACCATCCTGGCCACCGCGCTGGTCGAGACCGGCTCGCGGATGGACGAGGTGATCTTCGAGGAGTTCAAGGGCACCGGCAACCTCGAGCTCAAGCTCGACCGCAAGCTCTCGGACAAGCGCATCTTCCCGGCGGTGGACGTGGACGCGTCCAGCACCCGTAAGGAAGAGATCCTCATGGGCAGCGACGAGCTCGCCGTCGTGTGGAAGCTGCGCCGGGTGCTGCACGCCCTGGACCAGCAGCAGGCCATCGAGCTGCTGCTGGACAAGATGAAGCAGACGAAGTCCAACGCGGAGTTCCTGCTCCAGATCCAGAAGACGACGCCGACCACGGGCAACGGCAACGACTGACGCCCGCGGGCGCGTCCGGCGCCGTCCACGAAGCCCCCCTCGCCCGAGCGGCGAGGGGGGCTTCGTGCTGTCCGCCGCCTGCCGGGCGGCCCCAGGGGCGCACTGTGACCTGCGCCCTGTCCGGCGGGGCCCACAGGTGCCGGGTTTGAGACGTTCCGCACAGATCCACTGCTACCCACGCGGTTTCGGCCAGGGCGGAAATCGGGACGAAAGCCCAGGTGGGAAGGACGAAGGTCCCGGGCGGGCGGATCGGGCCGCCGAGGCTTTCTAAGAAAGCGCTCATGACTCGCTGTGCAACCCTTCCCGTCGACCTCCCGTCTGACAGGGCGCACCGGGCATGACAGCGCGCTGTCCGGTGGCGGCGGGGCGCAGCCGAGCGAACGAGGACTGAGGAGCAGATGGCGGACAGCAACGGGACCGCGAAGACGGCCGAAAGCCGTGCCCGCGGCATACGGGCCACGGGCCGTCGGCGCAAAGGGCCCACCCGACGCCGCCGGATAACGACCATCACCCTGTGCACGCTGGTCAGCGTCGTGCTGCTGGGTGGCGCCGGCCTCGGCTACGTCTACTTCAAGCTCAACGGCAATCTGAAGGGCGTCGACATCAACTCCGCCCTCGGGCACGACCGGCCGAAGAACGTCGACAACGGCTCGATGGACATCCTCGTGATGGGCTCCGACTCCCGGGCCGGCAAGAACGGGGAGTACGGCAAGGACGAGGGCGGCGCGCGGTCCGACACGGCGATGATCGTGCACGTCTACAAGGGCCGCCAGAAGGCCAGCGTGGTGAGCGTCCCGCGCGATACCCTGATCAAGCGCCCGGACTGCACCAGCAACGGCAAGGACGTCCCCGGGCAGGAGCGGGCGATGTTCAACACCGCGTTCGAGGTCGGCGGCCCGGCCTGCGCCGTGAAGACCGTCGAGTCGATCAGCGGGGTCCGGATGGACCACTTCATCGAGGTCGACTTCACCGGCTTCAAGAAGCTCATCGACGCGCTGGGCGGGGTGGACGTCACCACCAAGAAGGCGATCGACGACAACAACAGCCATCTGCATCTGCCGGCCGGCAAGCACACCCTCAACGGCGAGCAGTCGCTCGGCCTGGTCCGCACCCGGCACGGCGTCCCCGGCGGCGACGGCAGCGACCTGGGCCGCATCCAGCTCCAGCAGACGTTCCTGAAGGCCCTGATGAACCAGGTCAAGAACGTCGGGGTGCTCACCAACCCCACCAAGCTCTACGACATCGCCGACACGGCCACCAAGGCCATCACCACCGACACCGACCTCAACTCGGTCAGCGAGCTGACCGGACTGGCCAAGAGCCTGGGCAACATCGGGTCGGACAACATCAACATGGTGACGCTGCCGGTCACGTACGACAAGACCAACCCCGACCGGGTGGTGCCGCTGGAGAAGCAGAGCCGGCTCGTGTGGGACGCGCTCCAGCAGGACAAGGAGATCCCCAAGTCCGCCACCAAGGGCTCGGCCGGTGACCAGGGCGGCACGGACCGGTACGTGAAGTAGCCGGACGCCGTCGTTCCGGGGGCCGGGCGGCCTCCGGGAGCGTCCCGGGAATAGTCGCGGCCTCACCCCGGTTTTGGGAGATGCGGCTAGTCCTGGCAGACTGGACCGTCGGCCCCGGTTCACGTGACGCAACCCGCGACACGACCCGGAGCACTCCCGAACCTAGGAGAACCCCTTGAAGCGCGACATCCACCCGGATTACGTCGAGACCCAGGTCAGCTGCACCTGTGGCGCGTCCTTCACCACCCGTAGCACGGTCGCCGGCGGCGCCATCCGCGCCGACGTCTGCTCCGAGTGCCACCCGTTCTACACGGGCAAGCAGAAGATCATGGACACGGGCGGCCGTGTGGCCCGCTTCGAGGCCCGCTTCGGCAAGGGCGCCGCTGCCAAGAAGTAGCGACCCTCAAGGCGCCGGTCTCCGGTCGCCCCTGCTCAGGGGTGACCGGACCGGCGTCTTTGTTTGCGTCGTCCCAGGCCCCCGGTAGTCACAGCCAGCAGAGGAACCCACGATGTTCGAGGCGGTCGAAGAACTGATCGGCGAGCACGCCGATCTCGAGAAGCGGCTGGCCGACCCCGCGGTCCACGCCGACCAGCGCGAGGCCATGCGGCTCAACAAGCGCTACGCCGAGCTGACCCCGATCATCACGACCTACCGCGGCTGGAAGCAGACCGGCGACGACATCGAGACGGCGCGCGAACTCAGCCAGGACGACCCGGAGTTCGCCGATGAGGTCAAGGAGCTCGACGCCCAACGCGAGCGGCTGACCGAAAAGCTGCGACTGCTGCTGGTCCCGCGCGACCCCAGCGACGACAAGGACGTCATCCTCGAGGTCAAGGCCGGCGAGGGCGGCGAGGAGTCCGCGCTGTTCGCCGGCGATCTGCTGCGGATGTATCTGCGCTACGCCGAGCGGGTCGGCTGGAAGACCGAGATCCTGGACGCGAACGAGTCCGACCTCGGCGGCTACAAGGACGTCCAGGTCGCGGTGAAGACCAAGGGCGGCGGTGGTGCCACCGAGCCGGGACAGGGCGTGTGGGCGCGGCTGAAGTACGAGGGCGGGGTGCACCGCGTCCAGCGGGTGCCCGCCACCGAGTCGCAGGGCCGTATCCACACCTCCGCGGCCGGTGTGCTGGTCACGCCCGAGGCCGAGGAGGTCGAGGTCGAGATCGTGGCCAACGACCTGCGGATCGACGTCTACCGCTCCTCCGGGCCTGGCGGCCAGTCCGTCAACACCACCGACTCCGCGGTCCGTATCACGCACCTGCCCACCGGCATCGTGGTCTCCTGCCAGAACGAGAAGAGCCAGCTCCAGAACAAGGAGCAGGCGATGCGCATCCTGCGTTCCCGGCTGCTGGCCGCCGCCCAGGAGGAGGCCGAGCGCGAGGCGTCCGACGCCCGGCGCAGCCAGGTCCGTACGGTCGACCGCTCCGAGCGCGTCCGGACGTACAACTTCCCGGAAAACCGCATCTCGGACCACCGGGTCGGCTTCAAGGCGTACAACTTGGACCAGGTGCTCGACGGCGAGCTCGACCCGGTCATCCAGGCCTGTGTCGACGCCGACTCGGCCGCCAAGCTCGCCGCCGCCCAGTAAGCCCGCACGAGCCGGTACGTACCGGGCGCGGACCGCGGCCCCGGCCGGCGGCGGACCGCACAACGAAGACGCAGCGCACTAGGAGGAAGGCCCCGTGAACCTTCTGCTCGCCGAGGTGGCCCAGGCCACCCAGCGGCTGGCCGACGCCGGTGTGCCCTCGCCGCGCTTCGACGCCGAGGAACTCGCCGCGTTCGTGCACGCCGTCAAACGGGGTGAGCTGCACCACGTCAAGGACGCGGACTTCGACGCCCGCTACTGGGAGGCCGTCGCCCGCCGCGAGGCCCGCGAGCCGCTCCAGCACATCACCGGACGGGCGTTCTTCCGCTACCTCGAACTCGCCGTCGGGCCAGGGGTGTTCGTGCCCCGCCCGGAGACCGAGTCGGTGGTCGGCTGGGCGATAGACGCCGTACGGGCCATGGACGTCGTCGAGCCGCTGATCGTCGATCTGTGCACCGGCTCGGGAGCCATCGCGCTGGCCCTGGCACAGGAGGTGCCCCGCTCGCGGGTGCACGCCGTGGAGCTGTCCGAGCAGGCCCTGGACTACGCCCGCAAGAACGTCGAGGGGTCCCGCGTCGTTCTCCATCACGGCGACGCGCTGACCGCGCTTCCCGAACTGGACGGGCAGGTCGACCTGGTCGTCTCCAACCCGCCGTACATCCCGCTGACCGAGTGGGAGTACGTCGCACCCGAGGCCCGCGACCACGACCCCGAGCTCGCGCTGTTCTCGGGCCAGGACGGCCTGGACACCATCCGTGGCATCGAGCGGACCGCACACCGCCTGCTGCGGCCCGGCGGCGTGGTCGTCATCGAGCACGCCGACACCCAGGGCGGACAGGTTCCGTGGATCTTCACCGAGGAGCGGGGCTGGGCCGACGCGGCCGACCACCCGGACCTCAACAACAGGCCCCGTTTCGCCACCGCCCGCCGGGCGACGCCATGACGCGTCCCGCCCCGGCGCCGGCGGCCGACGCATCCGAAGTATTCGTTTCGCACGAGGAGGTCCCGTAATGGCACGGCGATACGACTGCAGCGACGCGACCGACCGCACCACCGGTCTGCGCGAGGCCGCCTCGGCCGTCCGCCGCGGTGAGCTGGTCGTGCTGCCGACCGACACCGTCTACGGCATCGGCGCGGACGCCTTCAGCGCCGAGGCCGTCGGCGACCTGCTGGAGGCCAAGGGCCGCGGCCGCGGAATGCCCTCCCCGGTCCTGGTCGGGTCCCCCAACACCCTGCACGGCCTGGTCACCGACTTCTCCGAGCAGGCCTGGGAGCTGGTCGACGCCTTCTGGCCCGGCGCGCTCACCCTCGTCGCCCGGCACCAGCCGTCGCTGACCTGGGACCTGGGCGAGACCCGCGGCACGGTCGCGGTGCGGATGCCGCTGCACCCCGTCGCGATCGAGCTGCTGACCGAGTTCGGCCCGATGGCCGTCTCCAGCGCCAACCTCACCGGCCACCCGTCCCCGCAGGACTGCGACGCCGCACAGGAGATGCTGGGCGACTCGGTCTCCGTCTACCTCGACGGCGGCCCGACGCCGGCCGCCGTGCCGTCCTCGATCGTCGATGTCACCGGCAAGATCCCGGTGCTGCTGCGCGCGGGCGCGATCAGTGCGGAAGAGCTGCGCAAGGTGGTACCCGAGCTCGAGGTGGCCAATTGATGGCGCCCCTCGGGCGTGGCATAGCGGGACCAGGCGACGACTCCCTCCCCTCCGCATCCGTTTTCCGGATTCTCCACGTCAGCACCGGCAACGTGTGCCGCTCACCGATCACCGAGCGGCTGCACCGCCATGCCCTGGAACTGCGGCTCGGCGCGGCCCGCAGCGGCGGGCTGCTGGTGGAGAGCGCCGGCACCTGGGGCCACGAAGGCGCCCCGATGGAGACCCACGCCGCGACCGTGCTGACCGACTACGGCGCCGACCCGGACGGCTTCCTCGGCCGTGAGCTGCTCGACGAGCACGTCATCCGCGCCGACCTGGTGCTCACCGCCACCCGTGACCACCGCGCCCAGGTCATCTCGATGGGCCACTCCGCCGGGCTGCGCACCTTCACCCTCAAGGAGTTCAACCGCCTGGTGCGGGCCATAGACCCCGCCACCCTGCCCGAGCCCGACCCGCACCTGCCGGACGGCGGGCTGGTCGAGCGCGCCCGTGCGCTGGTCGGCGCCGCGGCGGCGCTGCGCGGCTGGCTGCTGGCGCCGAACCCGGAGTCCGACGAGGTCTACGACCCCTACGGCGCCCCCGTCACCTTCTTCCGCTCCATCGGCGACGAGATCAACCAGGCCCTCGACCCGGTCGTCACCGCCCTCACGGGAGTCCCGGCACGGGCCTGACGCCCCCAGGGCGCGCGCATGGCCCCTGTGGCCCGCACACCGCGCCCGATCGCCCTGCCGCGCCTACATTGGGACTACGTCCCCGTACGAGGCCCGGAGCAAGCGATGCCTGCCACCACCGCGTCACCCCGCAGCGAGACCCCGGCCGCCCCTTCCCGGACCACCGGGCAGGCCGGCGCCGGCCCCTCCGAGACCCTCGAGGACCGCGCCCGGGCCGCCGCCCGGGACGCCGTCACCCGGCCGGCCGGCTCCCCGGACTTCGCCGCCCTGCTGCGCCAGGACCCCGAGATCGCCGGCGTCCTGCTCGGCGAGAGCGCCCGGCAGAGCGACGGACTGCAACTGATCGCCGCGGAGAACTTCACCTCACCGGCCGTACTCGCCGCCCTCGGCTCCCCTCTGGGCAACAAATACGCCGAGGGCTACCCGGGCGCCCGGCACCACGGCGGCTGCGAGATCGTCGACCTCGCCGAGCGGATCGCGGTGGAACGCGCCAAGGCCCTGTTCGGCGCCGAACACGCCAACGTCCAGGCCCACTCCGGGTCTTCGGCCGTGCTGGCCGCCTACGCCGCCCTGCTGCGCCCCGGTGACACCGTCCTGGCCATGTCCCTCCCGCACGGCGGACACCTCACCCACGGCTCGCCCGCCAACTTCTCCGGCCGCTGGTTCGACTTCGCCGGCTACGGCGTCGACGAGGAGACCGGGCTCCTCGACTACGACGCGATCCGCGAGCTGGCCCGCGCCCGCCGCCCCAAGGCCATCGTCTGCGGCTCGATCTCCTACCCCCGGCACATCGACTACGCCGCCTTCCGGGACATCGCCGACGAGACAGGTGCCTATCTGATCGCCGACGTCGCCCATCCGCTCGGCCTGATCGCCGGGGGAGCGGCTCCCAGCCCCGTCCCGTACGCCCATGTGGTGTGCGCAACCACACACAAGGTGCTGCGCGGGCCGCGCGGCGGGCTGATCCTGTGCGGGGCGAAGCTGGCCGAGCGCATCGACCGGGCGGTGTTCCCGTTCACCCAGGGCGGTGCACAGATGAACGCCGTCGCCGCCAAGGCCGTCGCCTTCGCGGAGGCCGCCACGCCCGCCTTCGGCGCGTACGCCCATCAGGTCACGGCCAATGCCCGCGCGCTCGCCGCGGCGCTGGCCGGACACGGTCTGGCGGTCACCACCGGCGGCACCGACACCCATCTGATCACCACCGACACCGCCCCGCTCGGCCTGGACGCGCGCACCGCCCGGGGCCGGCTGGCCGCCGCCGGGATCGTCCTGGACACCTGCGCGCTGCCGTGTGCCGAGGAGCCGGCGCAGGGCCGGACCGGCATCCGGCTGGGCACCGCGGCGGTGACCACCCAGGGCATGGGCGAGGCGGAGATGGCGCAGGTCGCGAAGCTGATCGTGGCGGCGCTGGAGGAGGACCCCGCGGCCCGCTCGGGGACTGTCGCTTTGGTCCGCGCCTTTCCGCCTTATCCCGATCACGGGTGACGGCCGGAACCGTTCGCCGGTGTCCTGCGTCTTCCCCTGTATTCACGGCTGCATTCACGACTGAGGGCCCGACACGCATAGGGTGTGGGGCTGTGATGGCCAGCTATACCGATGGGGCAGCCCGTGCGTGAATACCTGCTGACGCTGTGCGTCACGGCCGCGGTGACCTACCTGCTGACGGGGCCGGTGCGGAAGTTCGCGATCGCGGCCGGTGCGATGCCGGAGATCCGCGCGCGTGACGTGCACCGTGAGCCGACCCCGCGGCTGGGTGGGATCGCCATGTTCGGCGGGCTGTGCGCCGGTCTGCTGGTGGCTTCGCACCTGACCAACCTCAAGAGCGTCTTCGAGAACTCCAACGAGCCACGGGCGCTGCTCTCCGGCGCCGCGCTGATCTGGATCCTCGGCGTCCTGGACGACAAGTGGGGCGTGGACGCACTGGTCAAGCTCGGCGGCCAGATGATCGCCGCGGGCGTGATGGTCCTCCAGGGCCTGACGATCCTGTGGATCCCGATCCCCGGCGTCGGCACGGTCTCGCTGACGCCGATGCAGGGCACGCTGCTGACCGTCGCCCTGGTCGTCATCACCATCAACGCGGTGAACTTCGTGGACGGCCTGGACGGCCTCGCCTCCGGAATGGTGTGCATCGCGGCCGCGGCGTTCTTCATGTACGCCTACCGGATGTGGTTCGGCTATGGCATCGAGGCGGCCGCGCCCGCAACGCTGTTCTCGGTCGTTCTGATGGGCATGTGCCTGGGCTTCCTGCCGCACAACATGCACCCGGCGCGGATCTTCATGGGCGACTCGGGTTCGATGCTGATCGGCCTGGTGATGGCCGCCGGCGCGGTCTCGGTGACCGGCCAGGTCGACCCGGACCTGCTCAACCTGAAGGCCGGCGGTCTGCGCGAGGCGACCCACGCGATGGTGCCCGTCTACATTCCGCTGCTGCTGCCGCTGACGGTCATCGCGGTGCCGGTCGCCGACCTGCTCCTGGCGATCGTGCGCCGTACGTGGCAGGGCCAGTCGCCGTTCGCCGCCGACCGCGGCCACCTGCACCACCGGCTGCTGGAGATCGGCCACTCGCACAGCCGGGCCGTGCTGATCATGTACTTCTGGTCGGCGCTGATCGCCTTCGGCGCGGTCGCCTACTCCGCGAACAACGCCAGCATGTGGATCGTGCTGGGCATCGTGCTGCTGAGCGCGGTCGGTCTGGTGCTGCTCCTGCTGCCGCGCTTCACCCCGCGCGCCCCGCGCTGGGCGGAGCGGGTGGTGCCGCCGCGCTACCGCCGGCTCGCCCGCGCGGTGGTGGACCCGGCCGGGGCGGCCGCGGAGGCCGAGGCCGAGGCCGCCGCCGGGGCGGCGGAGGAGCGGGAGCCGGTCCCGGCGGGCATCAACGGTGCCACCGCGATCGGGGACCGGTCACGCTTCGTGGACCGTCGCAGGGCGGACAGTCACCGTTGATCCCGGCGTCCTGTCGCTCGAACGTGCGTCAGGAATCGGGAGGGTTGACCCTATACCAGACAAAATTCGGCCTGTCAGTGCACCAACGCGCAGGTTCACGCTCAGGTGTGACAGGGTCCACACGAACCAGGTAAAGACCTCATCAAATAGTTTGTGATACCGTTCACGAAACCCGGCGACAGAGCCGGAGGGCCCTAGTGCGACGGCCCTCGGGCCTCAGGTTCCGCCTCAGGCCGGGTCTACGCTCGTCCCTGACGAACACACCCCCATTCTTTGCCGGAGCGCCGCCATGCAGTCGAATGACGCCCGACTACTCCTTCACGCCCTTGTGCCCACGCTCGCCATCGGCGCTGTCGCCGTTGCTGTGAGCGTTGCGGTCGCAGGCGCGAAAGGAGCGCTCGGCGCCGTCGTCGGCACCGTGCTGGTGGCGCTCGTCATGGGGGCCGGTCTGCTGGTCCTGCAGAAGACCGCAAAGAGCCTTCCGCAGCTGTTCCAGATGATGGGGCTGCTGCTCTACACGACGCAGATCCTGTTCGTGCTGGTGTTCCTGATCGTCTTCAAGGACACAACACTCTTCGACACCAAGGCATTTGCGTTCACCTTGCTCGGCGCCACCCTCGTATGGATCGCGGCTCAGACCCACGGTCATATGAAGGCGAAGACTCTGTACGTGGAACCCGACTCCGCCGGGACGAAGAAGGCGGAGACGGCGGGGTCGCCGACGTGACACGTAGGGCCGAGATAAATGCCCACAAGCGGGCCTGCTATCGTCCGGTGCCAACTGCGGCGCAGATGGCGCAGGCGGCTGAGCTCCCGGGTTCCACGCGCTGGAACGGGCAGTTCTCGCGGCCGATGCCTGTGATGTGGCCGGGCCCAGCGCCTGCCAGCCGCCCCCTAATCCGTAAGACCAGTCCAGTGCCGCTCCGTGGCTCAACGCCGCGCCGACACAACGAGGTTGCCGTACCCATGCGCCACGCTGAAGGAGCCCGCGGTGAGTGCTGAAACGATGCTCGCCTTCGACACGGAGTGCCACCTCTTCATTCCGGGGTGTGGCTTCGAGGCCCCGGGCCTTCATTCGTTCGTATTCGAACCCCTCTTCACCATCGGTGGCTACGAGTTCAACAAGCCGATGCTGCTGGCGTTCCTCAGCACGATCGTGGTGGTGGGGTTCTTCTGGGCCGCATTCGGCCGGGCCAAGGTCGTGCCCGGAAAGCTGCAGATGATCGGCGAGGCGGGCTACGACTTTGTGCGCCGCGGGCTCGTCTATGACGCGCTGGGGAAAAGGGAGGGCGACAAGTACGTCCCCTTCATGGTCTCGCTGTTCTTCTTCGTGTGGATGATGAACCTCTGGTCGATCATCCCGGTCATGGCGTTCCCGGTGACGTCGGTCATCGCGTTCCCGGTGGGCATGGCCCTGATCGTCTACGTCCTCTGGATGTACCTGACGTTCAAGAAGCAGGGCTTCGTCGGCGGCCTGAAGAACATCTCCGGCTATGACAAGTCGCTCGGCTGGGTGTTGCCGCTGATCATGGTGCTCGAGCTGCTCCAGCACCTGATCATCCGCCCGTTCACGCACGCGGTCCGGCTCTTCGCGAACATGTTCGCGGGTCACCTGCTGATCCTGCTGTTCACGATCGCGAGCTGGTACATGCTGAACGGCATCGGCATCGTCTACGCGGGTGCGTCCTTCGTGATGACCATCGTGATGACCGCCTTCGAGCTCTTCATCCAGGCCGTCCAGGCGTATGTCTTCGTCCTCCTGGCCTGCAACTACGTCCAGGGCGCGCTCGCCGAGCACCACTGAGCACCCCTCTCCCAGCCCAACAGCTGTCCGGTGGCCAACCCCCACCGGTACGTGAAATGAGAAGGAAGTAACGGCATGTCCGCTGCTCTCGAAATGGTCAACCTCGCCGCCGGCTCCGCCAAGACCAACGTCGTCGGCAACGTCGCCTCGATCGGTTACGGCCTCGCCGCGATCGGCCCCGGCGTCGGCGTCGGCATCATCTTCGGTAACGGCACCCAGGCCCTGGCCCGTCAGCCCGAGGCGGCCGGCCTGATCCGCACCAACCAGATCATGGGTTTCGCCTTCTGTGAGGCGCTCGCCCTGATCGGCATCGTCATGGGCTTCGTTTACCAGTAAACGAACCGCATCGACTATCCATTCAGACGGAAGGCACTGATGTGAACGCCCTGGCGAACATGGCGGCGGAGGTTCCTGAGAACCCCCTGATCCCGCCGATTCCAGAGCTGGTCATCGGCCTGATCGCTTTCTTCATCGTCTTCGGCTTCCTCGCCAAGAAGCTCCTCCCGAACATCAACAAGGTTCTGGACGAGCGCCGGAAGCAGATCGAAGGCCGCATTGAGGAGGCCGAGGCGACTCAGGCCGAGGCTCAGCAGGTGCTCGCGGACTACCGGGCCCAGCTGGCCGACGCCCGCCACGAGGCCGCGCGTCTGCGCCAGGAGGCGCAGGAGCAGGGCGCGACGCTCATCGCTGAGATGCGCGCCGAGGGCCAGCGGCAGCGTGAGGACATCATCGCTGCCGGTCACGCCCAGATCGAGGCTGACCGCAAGCAGGCTGCGCTGTCGCTGCGCCAGGACGTGGGCAAGCTCGCCACCGAACTGGCCGGCAAGCTCGTCGGCGAGTCCCTCGAGGACGCCGCCCGGCAGAGCCGGACCATCGACCGCTTCCTCGACGAGGTCGAGGCCAAGGCGGCGTCGGACACGACGAAGGCTGAGGCCGGCCGATGAACGGAGCGAGCCGCGAGGCACTCGCCTCCGCACGCGAGCGTTTCAACGCGCTGACGGACAGCACCTCCGTCGACGCGGCGAAGCTCGCCGAGGAGCTTGCTGCCGTCACCGCTCTGCTCGACCGCGAGGTGTCGCTGCGTCGGGTCCTGACCGACCCGGCGCAGGCCGGTGAGGCCCGCGCCGAACTGGCCGGACGGCTGCTCGGCAGCCGGGTCGGCGGTCCGGCCGCCGACCTGGTGACCGGCATGGTCCGCTCCCGGTGGTCGCGCTCGCGTGACCTGACGGACGCGCTCGAGGAGCTGGCCTACAGCGCCGACCTCGTCGCCGCGCAGCGGGCCGGTCAGCTCGACGACGTCGAGGACGAGCTCTTCCGGTTCGGCCGGATCGTGAGCTCGAACCCCGAGCTGCGTCGTGCGCTGACCGACCGGAACGCGACGGTCGCGGCCAAGACGGACCTGCTGCACACGCTGCTGGGCGGCCGGGGCAACCCGGTCACCGAGCGAGTGGTGATCCGTCTTGTCGCACAGCCGCGGGGTCGTAACCTGGAGGCGGGGCTCGACGCCCTCTCCAAGCTGGCGGCGAGCCGCCGGGACCGGATGGTCGCGGTGGTCACCTCCGCGGTGCCCCTCAGCGAAGGGCAGCGGCAGCGCCTGGGCGCTTCCCTGACGCAGCTGTACGGACGGCAGATCCATCTGAACCTCGACGTGGACCCCGAGGTCCTCGGCGGGGTCCAGGTGCGGATCGGCGACGAGGTCATCAACGGGACCATCGCGGACCGCCTCGACGAGGCGGCCCGGCGGATGGCCGGCTGACCCAGCCACCAACTCAAGAGCTGCACAACCGGCGGCCAGGCGCCGGACCAGCCGGCCGGACCGAGAGGTCCGGCTGCGGTCCGGAACAGGCCCCGGGGACCAGCACAAGCATGACGGCGGCCCGAGTTGGGCCGTAAGCGGAAACCCCCTGGGGGACAGCCCCCCAGACACCCGCAAGTAACTTCGGGCCCAACAAGGAGAGCAGGGAACCCAGATGGCGGAGCTCACGATCCGGCCGGAGGAGATCCGGGACGCGCTGGAGAACTTCGTCCAGGCGTACAAGCCGGACGCGGCCTCGCGCGAGGAGGTCGGCACGGTCAGTGATGCCGGAGACGGCATCGCGCATGTCGAGGGCCTTCCCTCGGCGATGGCGAACGAACTGCTGAAGTTCGAGGACGGCACCCTCGGTCTTGCGCTGAACCTGGAAGAGCGCGAGATCGGTGCGGTCATCCTCGGTGAGTTCAGCGGCATCGAGCAGGGCCAGCCGGTGCAGCGCACCGGTGAGGTGCTCTCGGTCGCCGTGGGCGAGGGCTACCTCGGCCGCGTCGTCGACCCGCTGGGCAACCCGATCGACGGCCTCGGCGAGATCGAGTCCGAGGGCCGCCGCGCCCTGGAGCTGCAGGCTCCGGGCGTCATGGTCCGTAAGTCGGTCCACGAGCCGATGGAGACCGGCTACAAGGCCGTCGACTCGATGGTGCCGATCGGCCGTGGCCAGCGTCAGCTGATCATCGGCGACCGCCAGACCGGCAAGACCGCCCTGGCCGTCGACACGATCATCAACCAGCGCGACAACTGGCGCTCGGGCGACCCGAAGAAGCAGGTCCGCTGCATCTACGTCGCCATCGGCCAGAAGGGCTCCACCATCGCGTCCGTGCGCGGTGCGCTGGAGGAGGCCGGCGCCCTGGAGTACACCACCATCGTCGCCGCCCCGGCGTCCGACCCGGCGGGCTTCAAGTACCTGGCGCCCTACACCGGCTCGGCCATCGGCCAGCACTGGATGTACCAGGGCAAGCACGTCCTGATCATCTTCGACGACCTCTCGAAGCAGGCCGACGCCTACCGCGCCGTGTCCCTGCTGCTGCGCCGTCCGCCGGGCCGTGAGGCCTACCCGGGCGACGTCTTCTACCTGCACTCGCGTCTGCTGGAGCGCTGCGCCAAGCTCTCCGACGAGATGGGTTCCGGTTCGATGACCGGTCTGCCGATCGTCGAGACCAAGGCGAACGACGTGTCGGCGTTCATCCCGACCAACGTCATCTCCATCACCGACGGCCAGTGCTTCCTGGAGTCGGACCTCTTCAACGCGGGCCAGCGCCCGGCGCTGAACGTGGGTATCTCCGTCTCCCGCGTCGGTGGCTCGGCCCAGCACAAGGCCATGAAGCAGGTCTCCGGCCGGCTCCGCGTGGACCTCGCCCAGTACCGCGAGCTGGAGGCCTTCGCCGCCTTCGGTTCCGACCTGGACGCGGCCTCCAAGGCGCAGCTGGAGCGCGGTAAGCGTATGACCGAGCTGCTCAAGCAGGCTCAGTACGCCCCGTACCCCACCGAGGACCAGGTCATCTCCGTCTGGGCCGGCACCAACGGCAAGATGGACGACGTCCCGGTCGAGGACATCCGCCGCTTCGAGCGGGAGCTCCTCGACCACCTGCACCGGGAGAAGAAGGACCTGCTGACCAGCATCCGCGAGGGCGGCAAGATGTCCGACGACACCATCGGTGCGATCGCCGAGGCCGTCGACGGCTTCAAGCAGCAGTTCGAGACCTCGGACGGCAAGCTGCTCGGCGAGGACGCCCCGGCCGGCACCAGCAAGTGACGACGGAAGGGACCTGATCCATGGGAGCCAAGCTCCGGGTCTACAAGCGTCGCATCCGCTCCGTCACCGCGACCAAGAAGATCACCAGGGCGATGGAGATGATCGCCGCCTCGCGCGTCGTCAAGGCGCAGCGCAAGGTGGCGGCATCGACGCCGTACGCGAGTGAACTGACCCGCGCGGTGACAGCGGTTGCCACGGGCTCGAACACCCAGCACCCGCTGACCACCGAGGTGGAGAACCCGACCCGGGCCGCGCTGCTGCTCGTCACGAGCGACCGCGGCCTGGCCGGCGGCTACTCCGCCAACGTCATCAAGGCCGCGGAGCAGCTCACCGAGCGGCTCAAGGCCGAGGGCAAGGAGGTCGACGCCTACATCGTCGGCCGCAAGGGTGTGTCGTACTACAGCTTCCGCGAGCGCAAGGTCGTGGAGTCGTGGACCGGCTTCACCGACAGCCCGGTGTACGGGGACGCGAAGGCGATCGCCGCACCGCTGATCGAGGCCGTCCAGAAGGACACCGCCGAGGGCGGCGTGGACGAACTCCACATCGTCTACACCGAGTTCGTCTCGATGATGACGCAGACGGCGCTCGACGACCGGCTGCTGCCGCTCAGCCTGGACAAGGCCGTGGCGGAGTCCGAGGAGTCGGTCACGGGCGAGATCCTTCCGCTCTTCGACTTCGAGCCGTCGGCCGAGGACGTCCTGGACGCCCTGCTGCCGCGGTACGTCGAGTCGCGGATCTACAACGCGCTTCTGCAGGCCGCCGCCTCCAAGCACGCCGCCACGCGCCGTGCGATGAAGTCGGCGACCGACAACGCGGAAGAGCTCATCAAGTCGCTCTCGCGGCTTGCCAATGAGGCCCGACAGGCCGAAATCACCCAGGAAATCAGCGAGATCGTCGGTGGTGCCAGTGCTCTGGCCGACGCGACCGCGGGGAGTGACTGACCACTATGACCACCACTGTTGAAACGGCCACGGCAACGGGCCGCGTCGCGCGGGTCATCGGCCCGGTCGTCGACGTGGAGTTCCCCGTCGACGCGATGCCCGAGATCTACAACGCGCTGACCGTCGAGGTCTCCGACCCGGCCGACGCCGGCAAGAAGAAGATCCTGACGCTCGAGGTCGCCCAGCACCTGGGCGAGGGCCTGGTCCGCGCGATTTCGATGCAGCCCACCGACGGTCTGGTCCGCCAGGCCTCGGTGACCAACACCGGCAACGGCATCACCGTGCCCGTCGGCGACATCACCAAGGGCAAGGTGTTCAACACCCTCGGTGAGATCCTCAACAAGCCGGAGGCGGCTGCCGAGGTCACCGAGCGCTGGCCCATCCACCGCAAGGCGCCCGGCTTCGACCAGCTCGAGTCCAAGACCGAGATGTTCGAGACCGGCATCAAGGTCATCGACCTGCTGACCCCGTACGTCAAGGGCGGCAAGATCGGTCTGTTCGGTGGTGCCGGTGTCGGCAAGACCGTTCTGATCCAGGAAATGATCTACCGCGTGGCCAACAACCACGACGGTGTGTCGGTGTTCGCCGGTGTCGGCGAGCGCACCCGTGAGGGCAACGACCTCATCGAGGAAATGTCGGAGTCCGGCGTCATCGACAAGACCGCGCTGGTCTTCGGTCAGATGGACGAGCCGCCGGGCACCCGTCTGCGCGTCGCCCTGGCCGGTCTGACCATGGCGGAGTACTTCCGCGATGTGCAGAAGCAGGACGTGCTGTTCTTCATCGACAACATCTTCCGGTACACCCAGGCGGGTTCCGAGGTGTCGACCCTGCTCGGCCGGATGCCCTCCGCGGTGGGTTACCAGCCGAACCTGGCCGACGAGATGGGTCTCCTCCAGGAGCGCATCACCTCGACCCGTGGTCACTCGATCACCTCCATGCAGGCGATCTACGTCCCCGCGGACGACCTGACCGACCCGGCGCCGGCGACCACCTTCGCCCACCTGGACGCGACCACCGTTCTGTCGCGTCCGATCTCGGAGAAGGGCATCTACCCGGCGGTGGACCCGCTGGACTCGACGTCCCGGATCCTGGACCCCCGCTACATCTCGCAGGACCACTACGACTGCGCCTCGCGCGTCAAGACGATCCTGCAGAAGTACAAGGACCTCCAGGACATCATCTCGATTCTGGGTATGGACGAGCTCGGCGAGGAGGACCGTCTCACGGTCTACCGCGCCCGGCGGATCGAGCGGTTCCTGTCGCAGAACACCCACGTGGCCAAGCAGTTCACCGGTGTGGACGGCTCGGACGTGCCGCTGGACGAGACGGTCGCGGCGTTCAACGCGATCGCCGACGGCGAGTTCGACCACTTCCCGGAGCAGGCCTTCTTCATGTGCGGTGGTCTTGAGGACCTCAAGAACAACGCCAAGGAGCTGGGCGTCTCCTGACCCCGGTATCGGCCCCGGGGGCGGCCCTGGCCGCCCCCGGTGTGCACGACCACTAGTATTTGACCCAACACCTGCCGCACCAGGCAGGTGGAGACCCGAGGAGCCATCGTGGCTGAGCTGCACGTCGAGTTGGTCGCCGCGGACCGCAAGGTCTGGTCGGGCAAGGCCAGCCTGGTCGTCGCGCGCACCTCGTCGGGCGACATCGGCGTCATGCCCGGACACCAGCCGCTGCTGGGCGTGCTGCAGTCGGGCCCGGTGACGATTCGTACGACCGGTGAGAGCGGGGACGGCACCGTCGTCGCCGCGGTGCACGGCGGTTTCATCTCGTTCGCCGACAACAAGCTGTCTCTGCTCGCGGAGATCGCGGAACTGTCTGACGAGATCGATGTCCAGCGCGCGGAGCGGGCCCTGGAGCGAGCGAAGTCGGAGGCCGACGCGGCCGCCGAGCGCCGCGCCGATTCCCGGCTGCGTGCGGTGACGGGCGTTCACTGAGCCCCGGCACCGACGAGATCGATCCTCAGCCGCGGGCTGCCCGGAACACTCCGGAGCGGCCCGCGGCTGAGGCAATGCAGGTGCGTTTCCCTGCTCCCGGGCTCCGTCCGGGGGCACCCCCACCGAGGCGAGGAGGTCGGTCGAGATGGTCCTCGCTCTGCTTGTGAGCGGCGCGGTCGTGGTGGTCCTGGTGCTGCTGGGGCTGTTCGTCTTCGGACTGCGGCGGCGGCTCATCCAGCGATCCGGCGGCACCTTCGACTGCAGCCTGCGCTGGAACGTGCCGGAGAAAGAGTCCGGCGGCAAGGGCTGGATCTACGGTGTGGCGCGCTACAACGGCGACCGGATCGAGTGGTTCCGGGTGTTCTCCTACGCGCCCCGGCCACGCCGGGTGCTGGAGCGCTCCGCCATCGAGGTCCTGGAGCGCCGCACCCCCCAGGGCGAGGAGGAGCTGGCGCTGCTCTCCGACTCGATCGTGCTGGCCTGCGGGCACCGCGGCACCCGCCTGGAACTGGCGATGAGCGAGGACGCGCTCACCGGCTTCCTCGCCTGGCTGGAGGCGGCACCGCCCGGGCAGCGGGTGAATGTGGCGTGAGTCGAGGAGGCTGGGAATGTCCGCCGGGCCCGCCGCGTTGAGGCCCCGAAGGGGGCGCCGGTAACCCCTACGGGATCCGTTCGGCCACCACCTACGGCTCGTCGCCCTACGGCCCGCCCCCAACGGCCTGCCCCCTGGGCGCCACCCCCTACGGCCCCTCCACCCCCAATTCCCTCGCCAGCACGGCCGCTTGTACCCGGCTGCGCAGCTCCAGTTTTCCCAGCAGCCGGCTGACGTGTGTCTTCACGGTGGCCTCGGCCATCACCAGCCGCAGTGCGATATCGGCGTTCGACAGCCCGAGCCCCAGACACCCCAGCACCTCCCGCTCGCGCGGCGTCAGCGCGTCCAGGACCCCCGGATCGGGCGCCGTCCCCTCGTGCGCCGGACGGTTCGCCGTCCGGGGACCGGCGAACTCCGCGAGCAGCCGCCGGGTCACCGCCGGCGCGATCAGCCCCTCGCCGGCCGCCACGGTGCGTACCGCGGTCAGCAGCGTGGCCGCGTCGCTGTCCTTGAGCAGAAAGCCCGCGGCCCCCGCCCGCAGCGCCCCGAAGACGTATTCGTCCAGGTCGAAGGTGGTCAGCACCAGCACGTCCGCGAGCTGCTCGGCGACGATCCGCCGGGTGGCGGAGACCCCGTCGAGCCGGGGCATCTGGATGTCCATGAGGACAAGCGCGGGGCGCAGCGCGCGGGCGAGCCGTACCGCCTCCTCGCCGTCCGCGGCCTCCCCGACGACCTCGATATCGGGGACGGAACGCAGGATGAGGACGAGTCCGGCCCGGACGGCGGACTGGTCCTCGGCGACCAGAACCCGGATCGGCTCCGCCGCGCCGCCGGCGGTCACGTCCGCCGCGCTGCCGGTGGTCATGATGCTTCCTCCTCGGCGGGCAGCGCTGCCCGTACCAGCCAGACCCGGCCGTCCGGCTCCTGCGCCGGTCCGGCCGTGAACGCCCCGCCCAGCAGGGCGATCCGCTCGCGCATCCCGATCAGACCGGTGCCGGAGCCGGGTGCCCGGGGGCCGCGCCGGTCGGTGAACGGGCTGCGGACGGCGACGGTGAGCGCCCCGTCGCGCTCCCGGGCGAGTCGTATGCGCACCTCGCCGGGGGCGGCGTGCTTGAGCGCGTTGGTCAGTGCTTCCTGGACGATGCGGTACGCGGCCCGCTCGACCGGGGCCGCGGGCCCCGGCGCGGCCCCGGTGCCGTGCGGTTCGCGGGCGTCGTCCAGCACGAAGGTCAGTCCGCTGCTCGCGCCGCTCGTACGGGCCTGGTCGAGCAGGGCGTCCAGGCCGTCGAGGGTGGGGGTCGCGGCGGGGGTGCCGTCCGGGCCAGTGGTTCCCGGGTCCCGCAACAGCTTGATGAGACGGCGCATTTCGGACAGACCTTGCACGCTGTTCTCGCGGATCACCCCGAGCGCCTCGCGGGTCGCCGACGGGTCGTCGATGGACTGCGCCGCGGTGGAGTGGATCGCGATGGCGGACAGGTGGTTGGCGACCATGTCGTGCAGCTCGCGCGCCATCCGGGCCCGTTCGCCGGCCACCGCCTGTGCCCGGTCCCGTTCGGCCAGCAGCGCGATCCGTTCGGCCCGCAGCCTGGCGGCCTCCGCGGCGTCACGGTGTTCACGGAGCATCAGGCCGGTCGACGCCGGGGCGATGGTGACCAGGGCGAGGCCGATCGCGGCCAGGACGACCTGCGGACTGTGCCATACCGCGGTCAGCACGCCGGTCCCCAGGACCGTCACCAGGACGCAGTGCAGCGGGATCCGGCGGGCCGCGCCGGCCGGGCCGTAGAGCACCGCCGCATAGACCACGTCCGTGAACATCAGCACGGTGGCGATCAGGGTGCCGGCGCAGACGTCCAGCACCAGGGCCGGCACCGAGACGGCCAGCGCCACCAGCGGGGCCGTACGGCGCAACAGCTCCGCCAGCGACATCGCGGCGAGCGAGAGCAGGGTCAGCGCGGGCGGCAGCCCCAGCAGCGGGGGACCGCCGTGCAGCCCCAGCGCCCACAGCAGCAGCCCGCTGAGCAGCCCGCCGCCCGCGAGGAGCACATCGTCGCGGTGCGGCCGGCCGGCGGTGGCGGTGGCGGTGGTGGACCGGGCAATCACCCCTCCATCCAACACGGCGGCACGGCCCGCTGCCTCCACGTAGGGGACACCCCGCAGGGAGGCGGGCTACATCGAAAGATGCAGGCCCGGATCGTCGCGGACGACGAGGTGCCGGGCGGCGGCCGCTGAAAGGCTCAAGTGGTGCGGCTCAAGGGCCGGGAAAGGGGACAGCCGTGGTCGTCACGCTGATCATTGCCTGTGAGGTCGGCTTCTGGGTGCTGCTGGTGGCCGGTCTGGCGCTGCGCTACCTGGCAGGGATGCGGCGCACCGGCGCCGCGGTGCTGCTGCTGGAGCCGCTGCTGGAGCTGGTGTTGCTGATCGTTACCGCGATCGACCTGAAGAACGGGGCGACGGCGGACTGGAAACACGGGCTGGCCGCGCTGTACATCGGCTACACCGTCGCCTACGGCCACTACACGATCACGTGGGTCGACGGGCGCGTCGCGCACCGCTTCGCGGGCGGCCCGCCGCCGGTGAAGCCGCCCCGCCACGGGATGGCCCGCGCCCGGCACGAGGGCTCGCTGTGGCTGCGCACGGTGCTGATGGCCACCGTCGCCGCCGCGTTGCTGCAGTGCGCGATCTGGTACGTCGGCGACGGCGACACCGCCTCCCTGCGTGACTGGCAGACCACCGCGCTGCGGGTGGTCATCCTGCACGGCGTGATCGCGCTGAGCTATCTGGTGTGGCCGAGGAAGGATCCGGGCCGCACCGCC
Organism: Streptomyces sp. NBC_01454; assembly: GCF_036227565.1. Taxonomy (NCBI): domain Bacteria; kingdom Bacillati; phylum Actinomycetota; class Actinomycetes; order Kitasatosporales; family Streptomycetaceae; genus Streptomyces; species Streptomyces sp. NBC_01454. Next base: position 2,597,278 of record NZ_CP109460.1, on the reverse strand, counting down.
GGCGAAGCCGAAGCGGCCGGGCCGCGGCAGAAGACGCCGCGCTAGGACCGCTCCGCGCCAGGACCGCTCCGCGCCAGGACCGTTCCGCGCCAGGACCGTTCCGCGCCAGGACCGTTCCGCGCCAGGACCGTTCCGCGCCAGGACCGCTCCGCGCCCCGCCCGGCCGGGGCAGGGCGCAGCAGGGATCAGCGCTCCCCGCCCGGCACCCACAGCACGTCCCCGACCTCCTTGTTGGCCGTACGCGCCAGGATGAACAGGAGGTCGGAGAGGCGGTTGAGGTAGGTGGCGGTCAGCGGGTTCATGCTGCCGTCCTTTCCTGTGGCGCCGTGCTCCTCGAAGGCCGCCCAGGTCGCGCGCTCGGCGCGGCGGACGACCGTGCACGCCTGGTGCAGCAGCGCGGCACCGGCCGTCCCGCCGGGGAGGATGAAGCTGCGCAGCTTCTCCAGCTCCGCCAGGAAGCGGTCGCAGTCGGCCTCCAGCTTGTCGATGTAGCTCTGCTCGACGCGCAGCGGCGGGAACTCCGGGTTCTCCACCACCGGCGTGGAGAGGTCCGCGCCGACGTCGAAGAGGTCGTTCTGCACCCGCAGCAGCACCGCGGTGACGTCCTCGGGGAGCGAGCCGAGCGCCAACGCCACACCGATGGCCGCGTTGGCCTCGTTGGCGTCCGCGTACGCCGCGATCCGCGAGTCGGTCTTGGCGGTACGGCTCATGTCGCCCAGGGCGGTGGTGCCCTTGTCGCCGGTGCGGGTGTAGATGCGCGTCAGATTCACCATACGGACGAGCCTACGCCGCGGACCTGGGGGAGGCCCGGCTGCACAGAGTCATGGACACCGCGACCGGGCGCCGCCCGTACCGCGTCCGCGAGAGGGCGGAGCGGGGGAGGGGTACGAGGGCTTCCTGCGCGTGGTGAAGCAGGCGCCCACCCGCAGGCCCCCGTCTCCGGCAGCTTCGGGAGGAGGTCCGCGACCACCTCGCGGAGATCCTCCGGGAGGAGACCGGCGCCCCGGTGGGCGAGTGGCTGCCGGGCCTGATGGCGGGCCAGATCACCTGGGTCCACCGGAGCCTGACGCACCGGATCGCGCAGGCGAGGTGGGCCGGCCGCCGGCCCGCGGAGGCGCCCGGGAGGCGCCGGTCCCCCTCGACGAGAGGGCGGAGATGCCGGGGAAAAGGTGCTCAACTACGCCGTACGGACAGCCGACTGACGACGGACTGTCCGGATCGTTCCCCCCGGGGCGCACCCCGTCGGTGTGATGTCCGTCATCCGAGACGTGACGCGCATCTCTTACCCTCCAAAGGATCGCTCACGACCGCTAACGTCACCCACGACCGTCAAATGCACAGGGTGTGAGGGGACAGCAGTGGCAAAGAAGCTCGCCGTCATCGGCGCCGGACTCATGGGGTCCGGTATCGCGCAGGTCTCGGCCCAGGCGGGCTGGGACGTGGTCCTCCGCGACGTGACGGACGAGGCGCTGGCCCGGGGCAAGGGTGGCATCGAGGCCTCGTACGAGAAGTTCGTCGCCAAGGGCAAGCTCGCGGCGTCCGACGCCGAACAGGCGCTGGCCCGCATCACCACCACGACCGACCTGGAAGCCACCGCCGAGGCCGACATCGTCGTCGAGGCCGTCTTCGAGCGGATCGACGTCAAGCGGGAGATCTTCCAGACGCTGGACAAGCTCGTCAAGGACGAGGCGGTGCTGGCCTCCAACACGTCCGCCATCCCGATCACCAAGATCGCGGCGGCGACCTCCCGCCCGGAGCGGGTCGTCGGTGCGCACTTCTTCTCGCCGGTGCCGATGATGCAGCTGTGCGAGCTGGTGCGCGGCTACAAGACCAGCGACGAAACCCTCGCCACCGCCCGGCAGTTCGCCGAGTCGGTCGGCAAGACCTGCGTCGTCGTCAACCGTGACGTGGCCGGTTTCGTGACCACCCGCCTGATCTCGGCGCTGGTCGTCGAGGCCACCAAGCTCTACGAGTCGGGCGTGGCCAGCGCCGAGGACATCGACACCGCCTGCAAGTTGGGCTTCGGCCACGCGATGGGACCGCTCGCCACCGCCGACCTGACGGGCATCGACATCCTGATGCACGCCACCGACAACATCTACACCGAGTCCCAGGACGAGAAGTTCGCACCGCCGGAGATCATGCGCCGGATGGTCGATGCGGGCGATATCGGACGCAAGAGTGGGCAGGGCTTCTACACGCACTGATGCCGCGTCAGGGCCGTCGGCCCGATCGGCTCACCCCGCGGGGTGAATTCGGGTATCGGTTCGCTTACAGGCGGCAACTTCGCCGCATGAGAGGCAGTCAGTTCTGTAGACGTCCAGGCACCACCCATGACACCGGGGAGCGCATATGCACATCAGGGGCGACCACGCCGAGCTGGTCGTCGGGGGCCGCCTCGACGTCCGCAGCGCGGCGGACGCCCGAACGGCCCTGCACGCCGCCGTCGACTCCGGTCGGGGCGATCTCGTGCTGGACCTGACCGAGCTGGATTCCTGGGATGCCACCGGCCTCGGTGTGATCATGGGCGCGCACCGCCGTGCGGGCCGGGTCAACCGCAGGCTCGTACTGCGGGGAGTGCCGCCCCAGATGCAGCGCCTGCTGGTCGCCACCCGGCTGCACCGCATCCTCGCCATCGAGGGCGGCATCGAAGCGGAAACGCTTCCCCGGGTGTGACACGGGGCGCTTCGCCGCCCGGACGGCCCGCGCACGGCGTCGGGACGGGGACCGGGCGATCGGAAACGCACGGCGCAGCGCGATAAAGCGTGACGCGCTGCGTAAGAGAAATGTCGTAAACAGCGCGATACCGGCCAATCCCGGAAGTTCCGGTCAGGACCGGGCCCCGGCGGCGTGCCGGGCGCGCTCCAGGTCTAGGGTTCGGTTCCCGCCCGTATGCCATTATCCGCGGCGGGAATCCGGACCGGACGCGACGGCGAACGACCAGCCGCCGGAGCCGGAGCAGCGCAGCCGGCACGACGCCCGGCCTCCTGGGTGCCCGGCGGAGGCGGCGCGGAACGAAGCATCTGGGAGCTTTCAGCATGGACCCGAACACGCACCGGGGATCCGAGGAGTACGGCGAGCAGGACGGCCCCGCCGAGCCTGCGGCCCCCGCGCTCGGCGGCCCGCAGAGCGGCTCCAGGGGGCTCGCCCGCGTCGTCCGGGTCGTCTCCGGCGCCTACCTCCTCACCGTCAATCCCGTCGACGGCAGCGAAATAGAACCCTGCCCGCCGGGTGAGGTCCCCGCTGCCCCCGGCAAGCTCGACCAGGAGGAACGCGACGCGGCCGCCCGCGCGGCGGCGCCCCCGGGCCCGTCCGGGGCCGCCGGGCAGCAGACCGTCCTCGAAGAGCGCACCGAGGACACCGAGCGCCTGGTACGGCTGCTCTCCCGCGGCCGCTCGGTACGCGTCACCGGCCCCTCCGGCTCGGGCCGTACCCGGCTGCTGGACGCCGTCGCCGAGGCCTGCGCCGAGCTCGCACCGGACGGTGTGATCCGGCTGTCCGGCTACCACCGCAACGCCACCGACCTGCTCTACGCGCTGTTCGCAGCCGTCCACCGGGCCCCGCAGCACCGGCCCGACCGGGCCGGGATGCTGCGCAGGGTCGCCGGCATCGGCGCGATCGTCGTCCTGGACGACCTGGAGTTCGGCGGCGCCGCGCTCGACGAGCTGCTCGACGCCACCCCCGAATGTGCCTTCCTGATCGCCGCCACCCCCGACGTCGCGGCCCCCAGCCCCGCCTCGCACCTCGAAGAGGTCTTCCTCGGCGGCCTCGGCCGCGGTGGCTGCGTACGGATGCTGGAGCGCGCCGTGGACCGGCCGCTCACCGACGACGAGGAGGCCTGGGCCGCCGACCTCTGGTTCGAGTCCGAGGGGCTGCCGCTGCGGTTCGTGCAGGCGGCCGCCCTGCTGCGGCAGCGCGACCGGCTGCTCGCCGGGCCGGGCGCCCTGGACGACGGCTACGGCCTCTTCCCCGCGGAGGCGCCGGACGCCGGCGAATCGGCCGGCGGGGCGGGCGACCACCCCGAGGTGCCGCTGCCGTCCCTCGGTGAGGCCGCCGCCCCCGCCCCGCTGCTGGCCTCGCGGCTGAGCGAGGCCGCCCGGGAGACGCTGCGCCTGGCCGTCGCCCTCGGCGGCGAGCTGCCGCACCAGGCGCATCTGCCGGCCCTCACCGAGGACACCCATGCCGACGCCGCCCTCGGCGACCTGCTGGCCTGCGGCCTGATCACCCCGGTCGCCGGCCACTACCGGCTCGCCGCCACCGTCCAGGACCAGCTGACCGCGGCCGGCTACGCGGACGGCGCCGCCGCCCGCGCGCACACCGTCGCCCAGCACTACACCTGGTGGGCCGGCCACCCCTCGGTCACCCCCGAGCGGGCCGCCGCGGAGGCCGATGTGGCGCTGGCCGCGATGGGCGTGCTGACCGGCAGCCGGGAGAGCGGGCACACCAGCGCGGCCGTGCTGCTGGCCCGTACGGCCGCCCCGGCGTTCGCCGCGGCGCTGCACTGGAACGCCTGGGAGCGCACCCTGCGGCACGGCCAGGAGGCCGCACGGCTGGCCGGTGAGGTCGCCGAGGAGGCCTACTTCCACCACGAGCTGGGGGTGCTGGCGCTGTGCACCGGCAACCTCGACCGGGCGCGCGCCGAGCTGGAGGCCTCGATCGGGCTGCGCGGGGTGCTCTCCGACCGCAACGGCGCGGTGGCCGGACGCCGCGCCCTGGCGCTGGTCACCGACAGCTCCCGGGCCGCTGCCGCCGCCGCGGCCACCAGCATCCTGCCGCAGGCGCCGGGCGCCGCCGCGCGCAGGACGGACCTGGCGAAGAGCGCGGCCGCCACACCGGCCGGCGGCGTGACGGCGGCGACGCCGCGGGCGCCGCGTGCCGAGGGGGCGGCGACGGTCGTCGCCCGTGGCTCCTCCCCGTCCGCCGCCACGACGGCCGTCCCGGCCGTGACCGTGGGCGGCGCGGCAGGCGGCAAGCGGGTGTTCGGCAAGGCCCGCCGCAACGTCGTGGCCGCCGGCGCGGGCGCCCTGCTGGTCGCCGTCCTCGGCACCGTCGTCACCCTCAGCATGCCGTCCGGCAACGAGCACCACGACGACAAGGTCAGCACCGAACAGAGCACCGACGACGGCGCCGCCACCGACACCCCGGCGGAACAGCCCGCCACCGGCACCGGTCAGCAGCCGGCGCGGCCCGGCACCTCCCGCCCCGGCACCCCCGGGCACCCGGTGCCCCCCTCCCCGTCGGCCGGCAGCCCCAGCGCCAGTGGTTCGCCCACCGGGCCCGGCACCGGCCCGACGGACCCGACGACCGGCCCCACCGAACCGACCGGGCGGCCCACCACGCCCACCGGCCGGCCGACCCGTCCCACGAAGCCGCCGACCGGCGAACCGAGCAGTCCCACGCCGTCGGACACCCCGAGCAGCTCGGCGTCCCAGACCCCTACCGGCAACCCGACGACGCAGAGCCCCTCGCAGTCCGCGGCCGCTCCGTCCGGCGGTTCCACGGGGGGCGGTTCGGCCGGCGGCACGCCGTCGGACGGCGGCGCCTCCTCCGCCGGCACGGCGAGTTCCTCGGCGGGCTGACGGCCCGCACCCGGCACAGCGCAACGGCCCGGTCCACGACCGGGCCGTTGCGCTGTGCCGTCTCCGGGGTCCGCCCCCGGGGATCATGGCTGAGAAGCTCCCCAGGGGCCGGCGGGGTCAGAACAGCCGGAGCTTGTCGTCCTCGATGCCGCGCAGCGCGTTGTAGTCCAGGACGACACAGTCGATACCGCGGTCGGTGGCCAGCACCCGTGCCTGCGGCTTGATCTCCTGAGCGGCGAAGACGCCCTTCACCGGGGCCAGATGCGGGTCACGGTTGAGGAGTTCGAGATAGCGGGTGAGCTGCTCGACGCCGTCGATCTCACCGCGCCGCTTGATCTCCACGGCGACGGTCCGGTGATCGGCATCCCGGCACAAGATATCCACCGGGCCGATGGCAGTGGGGTATTCACGCCGAATCAGGGAGTATCCCTCGCCGAGGGTTTCGATCCGGTCCGCGAGCAGCTCCTGGAGGTGCGCCTCCACACCGTCCTTGATGAGCCCGGGGTCGACGCCGAGTTCGTGCGAGGAGTCGTGCATGACCTCCTCGAGGGTGATGATGAGCTTCTCGCCGCCCTTGTTCTCGACCGTCCACACGTCTCCGTCGCCCTCCTTGAGGGTGCACGGCGGCGACATCCAGTTGAGGGGTTTGTAGGCCCGGTCGTCCGCGTGAACGGAGACGGAGCCGTCAGCCTTCACCAGGATGAGGCGAGGGGCCGAGGGGAGGTGGGCGGTGAGCCGGCCCGCGTAGTCCACGGAGCAGCGGGCGATGACGAGACGCATGGGGCGAAACGCTACTCGACCGGAGGCCCCGCACGCGATTCGCCCTGGATCACTGTGCCTTTACGGGGGAAATCCCCGCACCCCCGGCGCTCGCCAATGGCCGGTTGTATGTGCAATCTCCTGGTGCGGGCACCTTGCGCGGCATACCGTTGAAGCGGGGGGTCGTGAGACGAACACGCTGTGTCGCGAAACCCCTTGTCCCGTCCCTAGGCCCTGTCCGTCCCGGCGGGGCCGCGAGAGGAGAACCTCATGTCGCTCGACGTCTCACCGGCCCTCCTCGAACAGGCCGATCGAGGCGAGGTCGACGAAGCGGAATTTGTCGACTGCGTCCGGACCTCCCTGCCCTACGCATGGGGGATGATCAGCTCTCTGGTGGCTCAGCTGAAGGTCGACGGCGGAGAGTTCGCTGACAATCAGACGCCTCCGCCGGACGAGCAGGCGCGCGGGCAGCTGCTTCGCGCACTGGCGAGTGACGCCATCCGTGGTTCGCTGGAGCGCCACTTCGGTGTGCGGCTCGCCTTTCAGAACTGCCACCGGGTCGCGGTCTTCCCGCTCGACCCGGTGGTGGACGACCGTCTGGCCCGCTTCACCTCCATACGGGGCCAGCTGCTGAATCAGTCGCCGCAACTCCGCGACTGCTGAACGCCGTTGCTGCCGCTGCGCACAGGGTTGTGAGACGCACCGTGCCGGTGCGCCAGCGGCAGCACTCTCCCAGGACGGGGACAACTCCCGGGCACGGCGCGGGGCTTCACCGCGCGCGGGTGCCCCACCCGCGCACGGCGGCGCCGCCCCGTACCTGTCACCCCACCTGCGGCAGGACTTCCGTGCCCAGCCGGCGCACGTTCTCCTCCGTCGCCGCGAGGTCGCCGGAGCCCTCGACGAGCAGGGCGAAGCGGGTGATGCCCGTACGCTCCGACGTCGCCGCCAGCCGGTCCGCACACCACCGCGGCGGGCCGACGGGATGCAGCCCGCACAGCAACTCCGTGTACGCCAGCGGATCACGCATCGCGCGATAGCGGCCGTCGACCGTCACATGCGCGCCCAGGCCCTGCCGCAGCCAGCCGGGCATCGCCTTGGTCAGGGACTCCCGTGCCGCCTCCCGGGCGTCGGCGATCTGGACCACGCCCGCCGAGACATGCGCGGCCGCGGCCACCTCGTCGCCGTCCCGGCCCGCCTCCAGGGCGGCCGAGCGCCACAGTGCGACCATCTCCGCCTTCTCCTCGTCGCCGCAGTGCATGCCCAGCAGCATCGGCAGGCCGCGCTCGGCGGCCGTGCGCACCGAGGCGGGGGAGGTGCAGGCCACCACCACGGGTGGGCCCGGGGGGCCGGCGCACGGATCGTCCGGAGCGGTCAGTGCCTGATCCGGCCGCGGCACCACCGCCACCTCCCGGAACGCATAGCGCTCGCCCCGCGCGCCGACCCGCGGCTCGCGCAGCCAGCGCAGCAGCAGGTCGAGGGACTCGGGGAAGCCGTGGTCGTACGCGGCGAGCCCGGCGCCGAAGACCTCCAGATCCACCCAGGGGCCGCCCCGGCCCACACCGAGCGTGAAGCGGCCGCCGGTGGTGAGATGCAGCAGCGCCGCCTGCTCACCGAGCGCCACCGGATGCTGGGTCGGCAGCACGCTGACCGCCGTCCCGACACCGATCCGGCGGGTGCGCCCCAGCAGCAGCGCCGCCAGCGTCACCGCACTCGGACAGACGCCGTACGGTACGAAATGGTGTTCCGCCAGCCAGACGTCGTCGAGCCCGGCCTCCTCCGCGACCTCCGCGGAGCGCACCGCGCGGTGCAGTGCTTCCCCCTGTCCCTGGCCCGGGAATTGAGCGGCCAGGATGAAAGCCCCAACGCGCATCGCTCTCTGCCTCCTCGCAGCCGACGCGACTCCCCCCCCACCGGCAACAACGGGAGACACGTGCCAAGGGCACGGCCTGACGGGAAATTTCCCGATGATCGCAGAATCCTGCCGAGCGCGGTCCACCCCTGACCGAGCCGCGTACGCTGGTGACATCCCGTGACCCCGTGACCCTCCGAGGTGCTCTGTGTCCCCGCGTCGAAACCGCCAGCCCGGCGGCGCGAAGCCCATCGACCGCACGGGCGGTGACCGCTACGGCCTGGAACGTACCGAGGAATGGCGCGGTGAGACCTGGGTCGTCCGGCAGCTGGGGGGCGGCGGCGCGGCCAAGCACTACCGCTGCCCGGGCTGCGACCAGGAGATCCCGCCCGGGGTGCCGCACGTCGTCGCCTGGCAGCAGCACGGTGATGTCGACGACCGCCGGCACTGGCACAAGGCGTGCTGGAGCGCACGGGACCGCCGGAGCGCGCGGCTCCAGCGGTCCCGGAATGCGCCCAGATACTGAGCGGTTGAGCGGGGGGGTGCGGCGTCAGACGTCGCGCTGGGCGACGGCGGCGTAGGCGCCGCCCAGCACCACCGCGGTCACCCCGGCCAGGATCAGCAGCGGGGTCCAGCCGCTGGGGCCCGTGGTGAGGAACGGGATGTCGTAGAGCGTCGCCAGGGCGCTCGGCACCGAGTACTCGATCAGCACCCGCTGGAGGTCCTTGACGCTCTCGCCCTGCAGGAACAGCGCCAGCAGCATCGGCAGCAGCACGACGCCCATCATCGTGCTGATGGCGCCCGCCGAGTGCCGCAGCAGGGTGCCGACGGCCAGCGCCAGCAGACCGAGCAGCGCGACGTACAGACCGGCGCCGAGGGTGGCGCGCAGCCACTGGTCGGCGGTCGGCGCGGGGCCGCGGAGCATGCCGGTGTCGAGCAGCGCGACCAGGGTGGTCGCGACCGTCGTGAGCACCAGCGCGAGGGTGAAGAAGACGAGGGCCTTCGCGGTCAGCACCCGGACGCGGCTGGGGCAGGCGGTCAGCGTCGTACGGATCATGCCGGTGCCGTACTCGGACGAGATCGACAGCACGCCCAGGGTGATCACGCACAGGCTGCCGAGCAGGACGCCGACGAAACCGACGCCGAGCAGCGGGTCCATCTCGCGTTCCGAGCCCGCCGCGAGGGTGGCCAGCAGACCGATGCCCACGGTCAGGGCGACCATCACGCCCAGTGTCCAGATCGTCGAGCGCAGCGAGCGGATCTTCGTCCACTCGGAGGCCAGCGCATGGCCGAGGTGGGTGGGGCGCACGGGGAGGGGCGAGACATAGCCGCCCGCTCCGGCCCAGGCCTGCTGGGGGTGGGCCTGCTGCGGGACGGGGGGCTGCCGGTCCTGCGGGTGGTGCTGCGGCCGGTCCTGGACGGGCGGCTGCGCCTGGGGCTGGAGCATCATCGTGCCCGCGTCCCCGCCCGGTCCGTGCGCCGCGAGCGGCTGCGGCGCGGGGGGCTGCTGGGGCTGGAGCATCATCGTGCCCGCTTCCCTGGCCTGCGCGGGCGGCGCGGGCTGACCGGGAGTCTGCTGCCCGGGGGGCTGCTGGGCCTGCAGCGTCATCGTGCCGGGCTCCCTGGCGGGCGGCTGCGGCGCGGGCGGCTGCTGGGGCTGGAGCATCATCGTGCCCGCTTCCCCGGCGGGCGGGGACTGCTGACCGGGCTGCTGCGGAGGCTGCTGACCGGGCTGCGCGGGTGCGGCGGGCGGTGCCTGGGGCGGCCGGCCCTGCGGCGGTTGCGGCGCGGGGGGCGGCATCGGCGGCGCGGCCGGCAGCGGCTGCTCCCGGGCGCCGGTGTCGTCGGGTCCGCGCCCAGGCTGCGGCTGCGGCTGCTGAGGGCTGGTCATCGGGCTTCCTCGTGGTGCGGCGTGGGCTGGTCGGCGGGGGCGGCGGGCGGCGCGAACGGGCTCGCGGACGGCATCGGCGCGGCGGGCTGTTGCCCGTACGGGTGAGGCGCGGCGTAGGACTCGGGTGCCCCGTACGGGTGACCCTGAGCCTGCCCGGGCGGCGGCTGGCCCGGCCCGGGAACGGCGCCGGGCGCCTGCTGGGCGTACGGATTCGGCCGGCCCTGGCCGGGCATGCCCGCCGGGACCTGGCCCGGGACACCGGGCTGACCGGCCGGGTACCCGGGGCCACCCGGATACCCCTGCGGGCCGGGACCCTGCGGGGCGTACCCGGCGGGGGCCTCCTGCAGTCCGGCCCGCGCGTCGGCCGTCGAGCGGTAGTCCACGGCGCCCTGCGTCATCCGCATGTACGCCTCCTCCAGGGACGCCTGGTGCGGCGACAGCTCCCACAGTCGGACCTCGGCGGCGTGCGCGAGGTCGCTGATGCGGGGGAGCGGCAGCCCGGTCACCCGCAGCGCGCCGTCCGGCTCGGGGGTGATCTGCCCGCCCGCCTCACCGAGCGCGGCGGTCAGCTTCTCGCGCTGCTCCGGCTCGGCGTCCGGGGTGCGTATCCGGGCGAAATCGGCGGAGTTGGCCGAGATGAAGTCCTTGACCGACATGTTCGCCAGCAGCTGGCCCCGGCCGATCACGATCAGATGCTCGGCGGTCAGTGCCATCTCGCTCATCAGATGCGAGGAGACGAAGACCGTGCGGCCCTCGGACGCCAGCTGCTTCATCAGATTGCGCACCCACAGGATGCCTTCGGGGTCGAGCCCGTTGACCGGCTCGTCGAAGAGCAGTACTTGCGGATCGCCGAGCAGCGCCGCGGCGATGCCCAGCCGCTGGCCCATGCCGAGCGAGAAGCCGTGGGAACGCCGCCCCGCGACGTCCTGCAGGCCGACCACCTTGAGCACCTCGTCGACCCGGCGGGCCGGGATGCCCGACAGCTGGGCGAGCGAGAGCAGATGCTGGCGTGCGCTGCGCCCGCCGTGCACGGCCTTGGCGTCGAGCAGCGCGCCCACCTGGCGCGGTGCGTTGGGGAGCTGGCGGTAGGGGCGGCCGGCGATGGTCGCGTGCCCCGAGGTCGGTGCGTCCAGGCCCAGGATCATGCGCATCGTGGTCGACTTGCCGGAGCCGTTGGGCCCCAGGAAGCCGGTCACCGTGCCCGGCCGTACCTGGAACGACAGGTTGTACACGGCCGTCTTGGCGCCATAGCGCTTCGTCAGGCCGACTGCCTCGATCATTCTCCGCCCCTCGCGAGATGCCTCGGGGCAGAGGCGTCCTCGTACCCCCGTGAGGGTTAGGAGGCTATCCGGAGATTGACGGTTCCCGTCAATTGGGACGGGTCGCCGTGCCGCCCGCCGCCTGCGGAGAGGTGGGTGACGGGCCGTTTCGCGGGCGGGCGCCCTAGGCGTCCCGCCGCTTCAGCAGGACATAGCCCCCGATCAGCGCCGCCACCGTCCAGGCGATCATGATGCCGAGTCCGCCCCACGGCCCGTACGGCACATCGCTGTTGGCGGGCGTGACCACCTGCATGATCTTCGAGCCCGCCTGGTCCGGCAGATAGCGGCCGACCTTCCGGGTCGCCGAGACGTTGCCGAGGATGTTGGAGATCAGGAAGAAGAACGGCATCAGGATGCCCAGCGACAGCATCGGACTGCGCAGCATCACGGCCACCGCCATCGAGAACAGCGCGATCAGCGTCATGTAGAGCCCGCCGCCGAACACCGCGCGCAGCACTCCCGGATCGCCGAGGTGCGCGCGCAGATCGCCCAGCATCGCCTGTCCCGCGAAGAAGGCCACGAAGCTGGTCGCCAGGCCGACCACGAAGACCAGCGCGGTGGCCACCAGCAGCTTGCAGAACAGAAAGGTGCCGCGCTGCGGGACCGCCGCCAGCGAGGCCCGGATCATGCCGGTGCTGTACTCGTTGGAGACCACCAGCACCCCGAAGACGATCATCGCGAGCTGGCCCAGCCCCATCCCGGAGAAGCTGATGTTGGTGGCGTCGAACGACAGCCGCTGCCTGGCCGGCATGGAGTGGAAGTCGTTGTTGGCCAGGACGCAGATCAGCATGCCCAGCGCGATGGTGAGCACCGCGGCGATGCCGAGCGTCCACACCGTGGACCGCACCGATCTGATCTTGGTCCACTCCGACCGAATGACCTGCCCGAGTGCCGCCATCCGTCAGCTCCTCTTCTTCTGCCAGTCGGCACCCCAGCCGGTCGGCTGCGGCTCGCCGGGCCGTGCCCCGGCCGGCTGCGGGGGTCCCGGGGTCCGGGCACCGGGCGCGCTGCCCGCCTGGGCCGGCACCGGCTCGCCGTCGCGTGCGTGATACTCCACCGACTCCGCCGTCAGCTGCATGAACGCCTCTTCCAGGGACGCCTGCTGGGGGCTCAGCTCGTGCAGCACCAGCTGGTGCGCCGCGGCCAGCTCGCCCAGCCGGTCGGCGGGCACCCCGTCGACCTCCAGCGAACCGTTGCCGGCCGCCACCGCGTCGATGCCCTCGGAGTGCAGCAGATCCAGCAGCTTCTCCTGCTCCGGGGAGCGCATCCGGACGTACGACCGTGAGTTCTGGTGGATGAAGTCCCGCATCGAGGTGTCGGCCATCAGCCGGCCCTGCCCGATCACGATCAGGTGCTCGGCGGTCAGTGCCATCTCACTCATCAGATGGGAGGAGACGAACACGGTCCGGCCCTGGGCCGCGAGGTTCTTCATCAGATTGCGGATCCAGTGGATGCCCTCGGGGTCGAGTCCGTTGACCGGCTCGTCGAAGAGGAGGACCTGTGGATCGCCGAGCAGCGCCGCGGCGATGCCCAGCCGCTGGCTCATCCCGAGCGAGAATCCCTTCGCCCGCTTCCTGGCGACGGAGCTCAGCCCCACGGTGTCCAGCACCTCGGAGACCCGGCCGCGGGGGATGCCGTTGCTCTGCGCCAGACACAGCAGATGGTTGGCGGCGCTGCGGCCGCCGTGCACCGACTTCGCCTCCAGCAGCGCCCCGATGTACGTCAGCGGATCCTGCAGCTGCCGGTAGTGCCTGCCGTTGATCCGGACCGTCCCCGCCGTCGGGTTGTCCAGGTCGAGCATCATTCGCATGGTGGTCGACTTACCCGCGCCGTTGGGGCCGAGGAAGCCGGTGACGATGCCGGGCCGCACGGTGAAGGTGAGGTCGTCCACGGCGACCTTGTCGCCGTAATGCTTGGTCAGCCCCTCGAGCTCGATCATGTACGGCACGCTAGGCGCGGCCGTGGGCCCCTGCCACCGGAGCGGGGCCGCCCGGCTGACCCCCCGTACGCACCGCGCCCCCGCACCACCGGGGCGGCGGTACAGGGGCGTGGGAAGCGGCGGGCCGGAACCTGCCTGGGGGCACCACCCGGCGTGAGCCGGGGGAAGGTCAGCGGGTCTGCTGGGCGGGGACGCCGCGCGAGACGGTCTCCTCCTCGCCGGGGGCACCGGCCGCGGCCACCGCCGCACCGGTCAGCGTCGCGAGCATCTCGCGGACGTTGGTCAGCTGTGCGTTGATCGAGTCGCGGCGGTTGGTCAGCGCCGCCAGCTCGCGCTCGGATTCGCTGCGGATACGGTCCGCCTTGGCGTTGGCGTCCGCCACGATGTCCTCGGCCTGGCGCTGCGCGGTCTCCACCGTCTGGCGGGCCCGGCGCTCCGCGTCCGTCCGCAGCTTCTCGGCCTCCAGGCGGAGCTGCTCGGCGCGGTGCTCGATCTCGGCGAGCCGCTTCTCGGCCTTGGCCTGACGCGAGGCCAGGTCGCGCTCGGACTGCTCACGGCGCTTGGCGAGGTTGGTCTCGAAGTCCGCGGCGGCCTGGGCCGCCTTGGCGCGGGTCTCCTCGAAGAGGGAGTCCGCCTCCTCGCGCTTGGACTGCGCGTCCTTCTGCGCCTCGGAGCGCAGCGTGGACGCCTCGCCCTTGGCCTTCTCGACGATCCGGGCGCCCTCGTCCTCCGCCTTCGACTTGCGCTCGGCGGCGAACGCCTCGGCGTCGTTGCGGACCTGCTGGGCGGCCGACTCGGCCAGCTCACGGTGCTGCTCGGCGGCGCGGCGGGCCTCCTCGCGCAGGTCCTTCGCCTCTTCCTCGGCGAGACGGAGGATCTTCTCCACGCGCGCCCCCAGGCCCGCGTAGGACGGTTCGGCGTCATTGACCTGCGCCTGGGCGTTCTGCGTTTCGAGGTGCAACTCCTCGATCCGCTTTTCCAGCGACGTGATGCGGGCCAGCGCGCTGTCGCGGTCGGCGACGAGCTTCGTAATGCGGTCGTCCACCTGACCGCGGTCGTACCCACGCCGCACGAGCTCGAAGCCGAAGGGGGAGGAAGTGTCGCTCATGGGGTTCCTGTCGAAGAGACCGGTGAGGTGATAAGGAGAATCCTAGGGGTCACAACGGCGTGTCATCGAGTCAATGCCTGTTTGATCTGGAGAATGACCCCTCATTTGAGTGGCTACCCTTCAGACTGCTTGCCACTCGAACGAGTTGCCCCCGCTCCGGCGGCCGCCTTCACACCGCCGCCCTTGCCCTCCCCGTTCCCGCCGGGCGTCTCGAACGATTCCAGGGCCTCCAGCACATCCTGGACGCGGGAGATTTCGGCGTTGATGTCCTCGCGCCGGCGCACCAGGACCTCCAGCTCCCGCTTGCCCTCGTCCACGATGCGGGCGGCCTCGGCCTCGGCCTCGCGGCGCATCGCCTCCGCGTCGCGCACCGCCTCGGCCTTCTTGTTCTCGGCCTCCTTGATCAGGCCCTCGGCCTTCTTCACCGCCGAGATCCGGACCTTGCTCGCCTCGCTGTTGGCGTCCGAGACCATCCGGTCGGCCTTCTCCTCGGCCTCCACCTGCTGGGCGGTGGCCTGCGCGATGAGCTTGTCGACGCGTTCGCCGGCGTTCTTCATCGTCTCCGCCGACTCCCGGCGGGCCCGCTCGTGCAGCTCCTCGACCTCGGACTCGATCCGCTGGCGCAGCTCCTCGGCGCGCTCGCGGATGCCGGTGGCGTCGCGGCGGGCCTCCTCCAGCAGGGTGTTCGCGTCCGTCCGCGCCTTCTCCACCCGCTCGTTGCCGTCGGCGGCCGCCTCCGCGAGGAGCCGCTCGGCTTCCTTGCGGGCCGCCCCCACCATCGTGTCGGCCTGCTCCTCGGCGGCGGTGGCCGCCTTGAGCGCCTCCTCCTGGGCCCGGGCGACGAGCTGGTCGGCCTGCTCGGCGGCGTCCCCGCGGCGCTGCGCGGCATCCTTGCGCGCCTCGTCGAGCAGCCGGTCCGCCTCCTGCTGGGCCTCGGTCCGGGTCCGCTCGGCCGCCGCCTCGGCGTCCTCCTTGACCTTCGCGGACTCGTTGCGGGTGCGGTTGGCGTGCTCCTGCGCGGCGGTGACCGTCTCGGCCGCCTCCGCCCGCAGCCGGTCCGCCTCCGCGGTGGCCGTCGCGTGCATCCGGTCCGCCTGCTCCCGGGCATCGGCCCGGGTGCGGTCCGCGTTCCGCTCGGCGTCCGCGGCCGTCTCCGCCGCCTCCGTGCGCAGCCGCTCCGCCTCGGTCGCGGCCTCCGACATCAGCTGGTCGGCCTGCTCCGCGGCGTCCGACCGCGTCTTGTTCGCCGCCTCGCGCGCCTGGTCGCCGGTGCGCTCCGCGTCCACCCGGGCGCTCTCCAGCGCCGCGGCCGCGTCGGCGCGCAGCCGCTCCGCCATCCCGGTCGCCTCCGCGACCAGCGCGTGGGCCTGCTGCTCGCCCTCCGCGCGCAGCCGGTCGGCGGCCTGCTGGGCCTCCTGGACGATCCGGTCGGCGTCGTCCTGCGCCGAAGACGTCAGCTCGGTGGCCTCGGTGACGATCCGTTCCGCCTCCGCACGGGCCTCGGTGATCAGCCGGTCGGCCTGCTCCGCGGCGTCCGACCGCATCCGGTTCGCGTCGTCCCGCGCCTCCGCACGGGCCCGGGCCGCGTCCTGCTCGCCCGACGCCAGCGCGTCCGAGGCGTCGGTACGCAGCTGCTGCGCCTTCGCGGTGGCGTCCGTGACCAGCTTCTCGGCCTGTGCGCTCGCCTCCGACACCAGCCGGTCGGCCTGCTCGGCGGCCTCGGTGCGCAGCGTGTTGGCGTCCCGGCGTGCCTCGTCGAGCACCGCGGCCGCCTCGGCGCGCAGCCCCTCGGCCTCCTCGATGGCCTCGGAAACCGCCCGCTCGGCAAGGGACTTCGCGTCGTCCCGTGCCTCCTGCGCCTCCTGGCGCACCCGGATGGCCTCCTCCGAGGCGCGCTCACGCTCCTCGTGGGCCTCCTTGCGGAGCCGGTCCGCCTCGTCCTGTGCCTCGGCCGTGGTGCGCGCCGCGGCGTGCTCGGCCGCCGAACGCAGCCCGGCGATCTCCTCACCGGCCTGCTCGTGCAGCCCCGCGACCGAGTCCCGCACCTGCTGTGCGGTCTGCTCGGCCGCCGCCATCAGCTCGCCGGCCCGCCGGTCGGCGTCCTCGACCAGCCGCTCGGCCTCCTCCTGGGCCTCGCCGACCCGGGTACGGGCCGCCGCCAGCAGCTCCTCGCTCTGCTCGCGCGCCGCGGTGCGCTCCTGGTGGGCCTCCTCGCGGGCCTCGCCCAGCTGCTGCTCGGCCTCCCGGCGCCGCCGCGCGGCCTCCTCCTGGGCCGCGGCCAGCGCCTGCGCCGCCTCCGTCCCCGTGCGCTCCGCGGCGGTCGCCGCCTCCGCGCGCACCCGGTCCGCGGTCTCCTGGGCCTCCGCCTTCAGCCGCTCGGCCTCGGCCGCCGCTTCGGCGCGCAGCCGTACCGCCACCGCTTCGGCCTCGTCACGCGCCGCCGACGCGTCCGCGGCGGCCTCCGCGCGCAGCCGCTCGGTCTCCTCCTCGGCCTGCTGCTCCAGCGTCCGGCGCCGCTCCGCCGACTCCGCCTTGAGACGGGCCGCCTCCTCCTGGGTCTCCCGGCGCAGCCCCTCCGCCTCGGCGCGGGCGTCGCGCAGCCGCTGCTCGGCGGCGGTGACCTTCTCCTCCGCCTCGGTGCGCAGCCGGTCCAGCTCGGCCTGTGCCTCGGCCCGCCGTTCCTGCGCGGCCTCCTCGGCCTCGGCGCGCAGCCGTGCGGCGGATTCCTCCGCCTCGGTGGTGACCATCTCGGCGGCCTGGGCGCCCTCGGTGAGCAGCTCCTCGGCCTCCGCGCGGGCCCGCTCCAGCGCCTCCTCGGCCTGCCGGCGCAGCGACGTGGCCCGTTCGATGGCCTCCGTCCGCACCCGCTCGCTCTCCGCGACGGCGCCCGAACGGGTCTCCTCGGCATCGTTCTTGGCCTTGCCCAGCAGCTCCTCGGCGGACCCGGCCGCCTCCTCGATCTGCTGGACCGCCTCGCGGCGGGCCTCGCTGCGGATCCGCTCGCCCTCGGCGACCGCGTCCGCCCGCAGCTGCTCGGCCTCGCCGCGCAGCCGCCGCGCCTCCTCCTGGAGTTCGACGGTCTTGGCGCGGTACTCCTTGGTGTCGTCCTTCGCCGCGCCCTTGAGCTGGGCGACGGTGTCATGTGCCTCTTCGCGCAGCCGGTCCGCCTCGGACTCGGCCTCGTGGCGCAGCCGTTCGGCCTCCTCGGCGGCGGCCTTGATGGTGGCCTTGGCGTCCTCCGACGCCTTGGTCAGCACCTCCTCGGCGGTGCGCGCGGCCTTCGCCAGCTGCGCCGCGGAGTCCTCGGCGGCCTGGGACCGGGCGGACTCCTGGGCCTCGGCGAGCAGCCGTTCGGACTCCGTGCGGGCATCGCTCCGCAGCTGCTCGGCCTCGGCCTTGAGCGCCTCGGCCTCCTTGGTGGCCTCCCCGACCAGCCGGGCGATCTCCGCCTTGGCGGTGCGGGTGCGCTGCTCGTTGTCCGACTCGACCGCCGACAGCCGCTTGGAGGCGGCCTGCTGCGCCTCTTCGACGAGCTTGTCCGCCTCGGCGCGCGCCTCGCGCAGCGCCGTGTCGGCCTCCTGGATGCGGGTCTCGGCGGTGCGGGTCAGCTCCGCGGCCTGCCGGCGCGCCTCCTCCGACTCGCTGCCGACGCTGGTCCGCAGCTGTTCGGCCTGGTCGGTGGCCTCCTGGGCCTGGCTGGAGGCGGCGTTCAGCAGCCGCTCGGCGTCCGCACGCGCCCGGCGCAGGATGGCTTCCGCTTCGGCGCGGGCCTGCTCCGCCTCGGAGCCGAGCCGCTCACGGGCGCGTTCGGCCAGCCGCTGGGCCTCGGCGCGGGCGGCCGTCAGCGCCTGCTCGGCCTCCGCCCGGGACTCCTCCAGCAGCCGGCGGGCCTGCGACTCCGTACGGGCGCGCAGCTGTTCGGCCCAGGCGACGTTCTCGTTGACGTGTGATTCGACGGTCTGCCGGCGCTCGTTGAGCTCCTCGTCGAGCCGCTGGCGGCGGGTGACCGCCTCGGAGTGCAGCTCGGCCTCCAGCCGGGACTGCCGCTCGGCCTGCTCCTGCAGCAGCCGCTGGGTCTGTGCCCGCGCCTCGCGGACCTCGCGCTCGGCGTCCGAACGCAGCTGATCGGCCTGGATCTGCGCATTGCGCAGCAGTTGTTCGGCCTGATGGCTGACGTTGTCGTAGGCAGGGCGCGTCGCGAGGTTGCGGCGCGCCTCATGGAGCTTGGCGCGCAGCACCTCGACCTGATAGCCGAGGTCGTCGGCGTGCTGAACGGCCTTGTCCCGCTCGCTCTTCAGCCGCTCCATCTCGGCCTCGAACTGCGAGAGGTGGTCGTCAGCCTCGTAGCGGTCGTTGCCCCGCACTGCGCGGTCCCATCCGTCCCCTGGTCATGGTGGCGGCCGTCTCCGGATACTGCAGTGCTCGCCCCGTACACGTCACGTCGTACGGACTCGCACCCATCGGAGCTGACCCTTCCGAAGAAATGGTGTCAGATCATCGGCAGGGTATGGACCGAGCCCCACTCCCTTACCCCGGCCGAAGCTGCACTCTACCGGCCGGGGAAGGCAAAGGTCAGTGGTCCGCCGCGGCAGGGGACGCCGCGGTGACAAGTTCGGTCAGAACCCCATGGCAGTCCTTGGGGTGCAGGAAGGTGATCCGCGACCCCATCGAACCCGTCCTGGGCTCGTCGTAAAGGACCCGCACCCCCTTGCCGCGGATGGCCTCGGAGTCGCCGTCGACGTCCGCGGTGCCGAAGGCGATGTGGTGCACGCCCTCGCCGTTCTTGGCAAGCCACTTGCCCACCGCGGAGTCCTCGCGGGTGGGCTCCAGAAGCTGGAGGTAGGAGGCTCCGCCGTCCGAGGTGTCATTGATCTTGAGCATGGCTTCCCGGACCCCCTGCTCCTCGTTGACCTCGGAGTGGAACACCTCGAAGCCGTACGTGGCACGGTAGAACTCGACAGTCTTGTCGAGGTCGAAACAGGCGATCCCGATGTGGTCGATTCGCGTCAGCATGGCTCCAGTGCACCCCTCTCATGGCTGGTTACGCAACGTGCGCGCGATCACACCCGCTTGCCGGTGACCCGGCACGTACCGCTCAGTACATTGACGGGAACCCTCGTTAACTTCCCTGCAAAGGAAGGCCGCACCGCATGTCTGCAAAGAACGGCACCAACGGCAGCACCTCAGTGATCGTGGCGGGAGCGCGCACCCCTATGGGCCGGCTCCTGGGATCTCTGCGGACCTTCTCCGGCGCGGATCTGGGCGGTGTCGCCATCAAGGCGGCCCTGGACCGGGCGGGCATCGGCGGCGACCAGGTGCAGTACGTGATCATGGGCCAGGTTCTCCAGGCCGGGGCAGGGCAGATCCCGGCACGTCAGGCCGCCGTCAAGGCCGGTATCCCGATGAGCGTCCCCGCCCTGACCATCAACAAGGTCTGTCTTTCCGGCCTCGACGCGATCGCCCTGGCCGACCAGCTCATCCGCGCCGGTGAATTCGATGTCGTGGTCGCGGGCGGCCAGGAGTCCATGACCAACGCCCCGCACCTGCTTCCGAAGTCCCGTGAGGGCTACAAGTACGGCGCCGTCGAGATGCTCGACGCGATGGCGCACGACGGTCTGACGGACGCCTTCGAGAACATCGCCATGGGCGAGTCGACCGAGAAGCACAACACCCGTCTGGGCATCGCCCGGGCGGAGCAGGACGAGGTCGCCGCGCGCTCCCACCAGCGGGCCGCCGCCGCCCAGAAGAACGGGCTCTTCGAGGCCGAGATCACCCCCGTGGAGATCCCGCAGCGCAAGGGCGAGCCGGTCGTCTTCAGCAAGGACGAGGGCATCCGCGGCGAGACCACCGCCGAGTCCCTGGGCAAGCTGCGCCCCGCCTTCGCCAAGGACGGCACGATCACCGCCGGCAGCTCCTCGCAGATCTCCGACGGCGCCGCCGCGGTCGTCGTGATGAGCAAGGCCAAGGCCCAGGAGCTCGGCCTGGAGTGGATCGCGGAGATCGGTGCCCACGGCAATGTCGCCGGCCCCGACAACTCCCTCCAGTCCCAGCCCTCCCATGCGATCAACCACGCCCTGAAGAAGGACGGCCTCGCCGTCGGCGATCTTGACCTGATCGAGATCAACGAGGCGTTCGCGGCGGTCGCCGTGCAGTCGGTGAAGGACCTCGGGGTGTCGCCGGAAAAGGTGAATGTCAATGGCGGCGCCATTGCGCTGGGTCACCCGATCGGGATGTCCGGCGCCCGGATCGTGCTGCATCTCGCGCTGGAACTGCGCCGGCGGGGCGGTGGCGTGGGTGCCGCCGCGCTGTGCGGGGGCGGCGGCCAGGGCGACGCGCTGATCATCCGCGTTCCGGGTAAGTAACCGAGAGCTCGTACGCCGGTGCGTACGAGCGGCCGATGCGCTACGAGAGAGCCGAAGGAGCCGAGCGGCGATGGTGGACGTTCCCCAGCTGGTGGAGCAGGCACGGCAGGGCCGGCCGCGGGCCGTGGCCCGGCTGATCTCCCTCGTGGAGGGGGCGTCGCCGGAGCTGCGCGAGGTGATGGCGGCCCTGGCGCCGCTCACCGGCAACGCCTATGTGGTCGGGCTGACCGGCTCACCGGGCGTCGGGAAGTCCACCACCACCTCCGCGCTGGTGACGGCCTATCGCAAGACGGGCAAGCGGGTCGGCGTGCTCGCCGTCGACCCGTCCTCGCCGTTCTCCGGGGGCGCGCTCCTCGGCGACCGGGTACGGATGAGTGAGCACGCCTCCGATCCCGGCGTCTACATCCGCTCGATGGCCACCCGCGGCCATCTCGGCGGGCTCGCCTGGGCCGCGCCGCAGGCGATCCGGGTGCTGGACGCGGCGGGCTGCGACGTGGTCCTCGTCGAGACGGTCGGCGTCGGCCAGTCCGAGGTGGAGATCGCCTCGCAGGCCGACACGAGCGTGGTGCTGCTCGCGCCGGGCATGGGCGACGGCATCCAGGCGGCCAAGGCGGGAATCCTGGAGATCGGCGACGTCTACGTGGTCAACAAGGCCGACCGGGACGGCGCCGACGCCACCGCCCGCGAGCTCAACCACATGCTGGGGCTGGGCGAGTCCCGGGCCCCCGGCGACTGGCGGCCGCCGATCGTCAAGACCGTCGCGGCGCGCGGCGAGGGCGTGGACGAGGTCGTCGAGGCGCTGGAGAAGCACCGGGCCTGGATGGAGGAGCGCGGCGTGCTGGCCGAGCGGCGCCGCTCCCGTGCGGCCCACGAGGTCGAGACGATCGCCGTCACGGCCCTGCGGGAGCGGATCGGCGATCTGCGGGGGGACCAGCGGCTGGACGCGCTGGCCGAGCGCATCGTCTCGGGCGAGACGGATCCCTACCGGGCGGCGGACGAGCTGGTGGACGGGCTGACGAACGGGGACTGAGCCCGGGGCGGGGAAGTCCTGCGGCCCGGCCCGCGGCGTGCGGGGGGTGAAGCGGCCCCGGCGTCCGGCGGCAGATACCGCCACCACGCGATGAAGGCCCGGCCCCTAGAAACCGCCCTGTGGTGGGCGGGGGCCGGGCCTTCGCGGGACCGCGGCCGGCTGGGGGCCTGCCGTGGGGCGGCCCGGCGTCAGTCGTCCGAGCCGTCGTTGTTGTCGTCGTCGTCGGAGTCCTGCGGCGCCGCGCTCGCCTTGCCCGACTGCGGGTCGACCAGCAGCGTGCGCTCCGTGCCGTCCTTGGTGACCGTTTCGACCTCCCAGACGGCCCTCGTGCCGTGGTCGTCGTCCAGTTCGACGGAGGTCACCGTGGCGCGCGACGCCGCGGTGCGGGCGGCCTCGGCCGCGGTGGTCCGGGCGTCCTTGAGGGCGGCACGCTCCCGGCCGCGGTCGTCATCGTCCCCGCGGTCGGTGTGCTGCTTCAGCACCCGCGCGGTGCCCGCGTCGAGGGTGACCTCGTGCTGCGTGCCGTCCTTGCTCAGCACGTCCGCCTCCCAGACCGGGCCGGAACGGTCCGAGTCCAGGTCGAGGGCGGTCACGGTGCCCGGGACGGCCTTGAGGGCGGCGGCCGCGGCGTCCGGTGCGGTCACCTTGGCGGCCTTCGCCTCCCGGAGGTCCTCCCGGCCGTCGGCGTCGTCGTCCGTCGCGCTGATGCTCGACCGGCCGTCCTGCACCTGGGCGCTGCCCTGGCCGGACGCCCCCGCCTGGCGGGCGGTCGGCTGCGCCGCGGACTGCGCGGCGCCGGAGCCGCTGTCGCCGCCCGCCGCGACGGCGGTCACCGTGCCGCCCGCGATGAGGGCTGCCGCGGCGGCGGTGGCGATGATGAGGTGACGCTTCATGTCGTTTCTCCCCTTGCGATCGACTGTGCCCACACCGTGACGGATCGAAGCTGAAGGGGAGCTGAAGCAGCCTGAAGGGGCCTTCAGGTTCCGGATGGCAGGGTGGGCGCATGCACCCGCACGTATCGCGCCGTCCCCATCCCGGCGCCGCACGCCGCCCCTTCCGGCTCCTGATCGTCGAGGACGAGAAGCGGCTGGCGCTGTCGCTGGCGAAGGGTCTGATGGCCGAGGGGTACGCGGTCGACGTGGTGCACGACGGCCTGGAGGGGCTGCGGCAGGCCGGTGCGGGCGGCTATGACCTGGTCGTGCTCGACATCATGCTGCCGGGGATGAACGGCTACCGGGTGTGCGCGGCGCTGCGGGCGGCCGGCCACGAGATGCCGGTGCTGATGCTGACCGCCAAGGACGGCGAGTACGACGAGGCCGAGGGGCTGGACACCGGCGCCGACGACTATCTGACCAAGCCGTTCTCGTATGTGGTGCTGGTGGCGCGGGTGAAGGCGCTGCTGCGCCGGCGCGGCCGGGACGCCGAACCGGTGCTGCGGGTGGGGGCGCTGGCCGTCGACCAGGGGGCGCGTCGGGTCGAGCGGGACGGGGCCGAGGTGGTGCTGACGGCGAAGGAGTTCGCCGTGCTGGAGCAGCTGGCGCTGCGGGCCGGCGAGGTGGTCTCCAAGGCGGAGATTCTGGAGCATGTCTGGGACTTCGCCTATGAAGGCGATGTCAACATCATCGAGGTGTATGTGAGTGCGCTGCGGCGCAAACTCGGCGCCGGCCACATCCTGACGGTGCGCGGCGCCGGATACCGGCTGGTGGCCGATGCGTAGGGCGCTGGGCTCCGTACGGGCCAAGGCGGCGGCGGGCGCGACCGTGGTGGTGGCCCTGGCGCTGATCGCCACGGGGGTGTCGGTGCTGCTGGTGCTGCGCGACCATCTGCAGAGCCAGGCGGGGTTGCAGGCCGAGGTCGCAGCGCGCAACGTGGCCGGCCAGATCGCCACGGGGACGGCGTACGACAAGCTGGATCTGCCGGACGGTGACGAGCGTCCGGTGGTGGTCACCGACAGGGACGGGCGGGCGCTGGCCGTCGGCGAGGACGTGCGCGCCGTCGACGGCAAGCCCGTCGGCAAGGGGAAGGCGGCGGGGAGTTCCCGGCCGGACCGGCCGGGGGACCACGGGGACGACGGTGACGACGGGCGCCGGCTCGGGCCCGGCGAGATCGATGACGATGTCAGCCTCCAAAACGGGAGCGCCGATGTCGGGGGGAAGGTGGCCGACTACCGGTTCGCCGCGGTGGAGGCCAAGGACAGCCGCGGTGCGCGGGCGACGGTGCGGGCGGGGTCGGCGCTGGCGCCGGAGGAGGACGCGGTCGCCTCGGTGCGCGACGCCATGCTGATCGGGCTGCCGCTGCTGCTCGTGGTGGTGGCGGGGGTGACCTGGCTGGTGACCCGGCGGGCGCTGCGGCCGGTGGAGGGGATCCGCGGGGAGATGGCCGCGATCACGGCGAGCACGGATCTGAGCCGGCGGGTGCCGGTGCCGTCGTCGCAGGACGAGGTCGGCCGGCTGGCGCGTACGACGAACGAGACGCTGGCCGCGCTGGAGCTGTCCGTGGAGCGGCAGCGGCGGTTCGTCGCCGATGCCTCGCACGAGCTGCGCAGCCCGATCGCGAGTCTGCGCACCCAGCTCGAGGTGGCCATGGCCCATCCGGAATTGCTGGATGTGCCGGGGGCGGTGGTGGACACCGTGCGGCTGCAGCGGCTGGCGGCGGATCTGCTGCTGCTGGCCCGGCTGGACGCGGGGGAGCGGCCGGCGGACGCCCGGGTCGATCTGGCGGCGATGGTGCGCGAGGAGACCTCGCAGCGGCTCGCGGACCGGGTTCCGGTGCGGATCGGGGAGCCGGCGGGCGGGGAAGTGTCGGGGTCGCGCGGTCAGTTGGCGCGGGTGCTGGGGAATCTGCTGGACAACGCGCAGCGGCATGCCGCCGAATGGGTGCGGGTGTCCGTGGTGCGCGAGGGGGAGTGGGTGGCACTGCGGGTCGAGGACGACGGGCCCGGGGTGCCGCCGGACGAGCGGGAGCGGATCTTCGAGCGGTTCGTACGGCTCGACGACGCCCGGGCCCGGGACGACGGCGGGGCGGGGCTGGGGCTGGCCATCGCGCGGGACGTCGCGGTGCGGCACGGCGGTTCGCTGGCCGTGCGCACGGGGTCGGTGTTCGAGCTGCGGCTGCCGGCGGCCGGCTGAGGCCGCCCGGCCGGCCGGGCCCCGGCCCGCTCGGGGGCCGAGGCGGGCCGGTCAGAGGCCGCCGCGTTCCTTGCGGAGGTGTTCGGCCACGGGGGTGAGGGAGGCGCGGAACGCCTGGAGGTCCTCGGCCGGGAACAGGTCGATGAAGTGCTTGCGGACCGAGGCGACGTGGTGCGGGGCGACCCGGCGCATGGTGTCCCAGCCCTGTTCGGTGAGCACGGCGTACAGGCCACGGCGGTCCGACTCGCAGCTCTCGCGGCGCACCAGTCCGGCGTTCTCCATCCGGGTGATCTGGTGGGAGAGGCGGCTCTTGGACTGCAGGGTGCTGGCGGCCAGGTCGCTCATCCGGAGCCGGCGGTCCTCGGCCTCGGAGAGGTTGACCAGGATCTCGTAGTCGTTGTTCGTCAGGCCGAACGGTTGCAGATCGCGCTCGAGTTGGTGCATCAGCAGTCTGCTGACGTCCAGATGAGTGCGCCAGGCACGCTGCTCCTGGTCGGTCAGCCAGGGGGTGTCGCTGTCGGTCGTCATGGAGGAATTCTACCCGTAAATGTTGAATACTGAATTAAATGGGTGGGGGTGGCGACTTCGGCCGGCGGGGGCCGGATGTTGGTCAGACGTTCGAGGTCACCGTCCGCAGAGTACCGCTCACAGCCCGAAGCGGCGCTGGAGGCTCCCGAGGTTGCCGGGCAACTGGGGCAGTTGTGAGCCACTTTGCGGAACGTGTCCGCCCCCGCCCGGAACGCCCGCTTCGGTGGGTACTGCCCCGGTTGCCAGCTCCGGCATCAACTGCTCCGTGGACTGCAGCAGCACCGTGCCCGCGCCTACGAATTCGAATTGGTGCTCCTCGCCGGACGCCCCGCCGATCCCGGTGTGGGCCCGCAGCCCGCCCAGGAATCCCCGCAGGTACTGATGGTCGTAGTGGTGGCACGGGGACGGGCAGTCCGCCCAGCCGACCAGCGCCTGCGGGTCCACCCGGATCGGCGGCTCCATGAAGACCACCGGGCCGTTGGACGCGGCCACGAACTTGCCCGTACCGATGAGGGTGAGGAAGCCCGGGATGATGGACTGCTTCAGCGACAGAGATGGCTGAAATGCGAGCAGGTTGCCCGAGCGAATCGTCAGGTTGCCGTCCTCCAGGTCGAAGGAGTTCACATCGAAGGCGCGGTCCGCCAGCAGCATTTTTCCGCGGCCCTCGGCGACGACCCAGTCCGCGGCGTGCAGTGGCGAATGGAAACTGCCGGCGATCAGGCGGTCCAGCCGGCCGTGCCCTATGCCGTGGAAGTCGATCTGCCCGTAGTAGGCGATCATCTTCCCCTTCTGCAGGAACCACTGCCCGTTCAGATCGACGCTGAAGGCGTAGGCGTTGACGTTGTCGTCGGTGGGCAGCGAGGAGACGTCGTGGATGACGGGACCGGTCACAGCTTTTCCTCCGACGCCTGGACGTAGACGGTGCCCTGCCCCGACAGCTCCAGCTGGAAGGCCTCGCCCGAGCCGCGGCCGACCATGTCGCGCCAGCCGAGCGCCGTGGACAGTTTGTTGCGGACCTCGCCGCGGTGGGCGACATAGGCCTGCGGGTCGACATGGACCGGGCGCTGGGGGGTGATCGGCAGCTCGATGACGCCGCCGTGCGCCATCACCGCGACCGAGCCGACGCCCTTGAGGGTCGTGGTGAACAGGCCCTGGCCGGTGACCTGGCCGCGCACCATGCCCATCACCCCGCCCTGCGAGCCCATGAACATCGTGCCCTGCTGGAGGGAGCCGTCGAAGGCCAGCAGCCGGTCGGCCTCGACATAGAGCGTCTCGCCGGTCAGGTCGACGACATGGACGTGATGGCCGCCGTGGCCGAACATCACGGTGGCGGTGGGGGAACCTCCCTGGCCATGAGGGCCTTGGGGGACCTCCACCGTCATCAGGGGCGTGGCCTCGCCGGCGATCCGGCGGCCGATCATGGAGCCGACGCCGCCCCGGCCGCCCTGGATGCTCGGGGTGAAGGTGACCTCGCCGCGGTAGGCGAGCATCGCGCCGCGCTGGCTGTACAGGCGCTGGCCCGGACCGATCCGGGCCTCCACCATGCGGGAGTTGAGCACCGTGAACGGCATCAGACCTCACCCCCCACGGTGTTGCGCTCGCTGGGCTGGACGTAGACCAGGCCCTCGCCCTCGAAGCGGATCTGGAACGCCTCGCCGGAGCCCTCCCCGAGGAAGGTGCGGAAATTGACCCCGGACTGGAAGTGCTGCCGCAGCTCGCCGGTGTGGGCGACATAGGCGCCCGGGTCGACCTGGAGCGGGGACTGCTTGGTGACCCGCAGCACCACCGCGGAGCCGTCGGAGACGATCGCCGCCTGGCCGCTGCCCTCGACGGTGGTGGTGAACAGGCCGTGGCCCTGGGAGGCGCCGCGCAGGCCGGTGAAGGTCGTGCCCGTACGCAGCGCGGCATCCGTGCACAGCAGATTGCTGGCCTCGACGTACAGCTTCTCGCCCCGCAGCTGGACGAGGTTGATCTCGCTGGCGCGGTCGGCGAAGTAGCAGGTGCCGTGGCCCTTCACCTCCATCACTTCCATCTGCTCCCCCGTGAGCCGCCGGGTGACCATGCCGCGCAGGCCCTCGCCGCCGCCGGTCATCTTCTTGAACGACATCTGGCCGTCGTACGCGACCATCACACCGTTTTTCGCCTTGACGGCGTCGCCCGTCATGTCGACGGCGAGCACCTTGCTCCCCTGGAGCCGAAACTGAGCCACGCGTCAGACCGTAGTCGGCCCCGGCCGCGCACGGCAGGGCCCGTAGCCCTGACTTCGCCCTGATCTCCGGGCGGTGTGCGTCGGGGTGCCGGCGGTCACGCACCCCGGCGCAGTGATCGCCGGAGGGGCTGTAACAATGGGGCGAAGCTTGTGAACTCTTGCACAAGCAGTGCGCCCGCCCGTCGCCCGACCTCCACCCCCAGAAGACGGCGCTGCGCGCCGACCGCCCATCTGCCACCCGAACGAGGTTCCCGTGGACATCAAGACCGCTGCCGCCCTGCACCGACTGCGCCTGGCCTCCGTCCCGGAGGCGATCTCCTTCCCGGCGCTGCTGATCTTCGGCACCGGCTTCCGCCTGGCCTTCGACTACGACTCCCTGGTGATGCCGCTCGGCATGATCCACGGACTGCTGTTCCTCACGTATGTGGTGCTGCTGCTGGACGTGTGGAACCGCACCAAGTGGCCCGCCAAGCGCGTCGCCTTCTTCTTCCTGCTGGCGATCGTGCCGTTCGGCGGCCTCTACGGGGACCGGGTCCTCAAGCGCGAGGAAGAGGCCGGCGTGATCGCCGCCCGCGCCCGCAAGGAAGGCGTGCTGAACGCATGATCGTCGCCTTCTCCGTGAGCCCGCTGGGCGTGGGCGAGGACGTCGGCGAGTACGTCGCCGACGCGGTCCGGGTCGTCCGGGAGTCGGGTCTGCCGCACCGTACGGACGCGATGTTCACCTCCCTCGAGGGTGAATGGGACGAGGTCATGGACGTCGTCAAGCGCGCGGTCGCGGCCGTCGAGGCCCGCTCCGGACGGGTCTCGCTGGTGCTCAAGGCCGACATCCGCCCCGGGGTCACCGACGGACTGACGTCGAAGGTGGCGACCGTGGAGCGGTACCTCGCCGACGGCGGCGCCTCCTGACCCGCGGGCCTCAGCCGCCCGCCGCCAGCGTGATCCCCAGCGGCGTGCGCGCGTAGCGCACCTGGTGCCCGTCCCGGCGCGAGGTCAGCAGCCCGGCGTCGCGCAGCACGGACAGCTGCGCCGAGACGGACGACGGCGCCAGGCCGAGGCGGTGGGCCAGCTCCGTCGTGGTCGAGGGGGTGTCGAGGGCGGCCAGTACGGCGGCGCGGTTCGCCCCCAGCAGCCGGGCCAGCGCCGGGCCGGTCTCCGCCTCGGTCCACAGCCCGCCGATGCCGCGCGCCGGATAGATGACGGTGGGCTGCCACGGCGGGTCGAACCCGCTGACCACGTCCGGCCAGACGAAGACACTGGGCAGCAGCAGGACCCCGCGGCCGTCCAGGTCCTGCATCTGCACGAAGTCGGTACGGGTGCGGACGGTGAGGGTGCCGCCCGACCAGGTCAGCCGCGGGTGCAGATCGCCGAACAGCAGCCGCAGCCCGCCGCCCGCCAACTGCCGTGACCGGTAGGCGATCTCGGCCTCCAGCAGCGCCCGCAGCCGCGGCCAGTCCGGGGCGAGCAGCGCCCGCCAGGCACGTTCGGTGACATCGGCCAGCTCACCGACCGCCCGCGCCGGGTCCGCCAGCGCCGCCCGGCCGCGCGCCGACCGTGCGGCATCCGGCCGGCCCGCCAGCGACTTGGCCATCTCGGCGCGGGCCAGGGCCGGATCGGTGGCCCGCAGCTGGGCCAGCTCCTCGTCGAAGCCGGCCATCGGGGAGTCCGGCGGGCGGCCCAGGAAGTCGGGCGTGTACCCCGGGGGCGACGACGGCATGAAGAGCCACAGCGGGGTCAGGTCCAGGCCGGCCAGTGCCCGGCGCATCCGGCGCAGCCACGGGACGTGATAGCCGTGCCGGTCGGTGCGGCGCAGGGTGCGTACGGCCTCATGGGTCTCGCACAGCGGGGAGACGGCGAAGCGGACGCGCAGAAAGTCGTCGGCACCGAAGTGGAGGTTCACCGGCATGACGGGGCACGCTCCCCTCCCGGACCCAGGATTCGGCCGCAGCCGAAAGAATACGGGGCGAGGACGGGCTCCGGCAGGCTGCGGACATGCCTTCGCCCTCCGGGCCCGCGCCGTCGGGCCCCACCCCCGCCTGCCCTGACGGCGGCCGCGGCGCGGATGCCACCGCGCGCGCCGACGGCGCCCGCCCGGCCGGTTACCGCGCCGTCTTCGCCGTCCACGAATTCCGGTACGTCTTCGCTGCGCATCTGCTGTCCTCGCTCGGCGTGGTCGTCTGCGAGCTCGCGCTGTCCGTGCTGGTCTTCCGGATCACCGCGTCGCCGCTGCTCGGGGCGCTGACCCTGGCGCTGGGGCTGCTGCCGTACGCGGTCGGCGGGACGCTGCTGTCGGCGGTCGCCGACCGGTGTGCGGCCCGGCGGGTGCTGGTCGGCTGCGATCTGCTGTGCGCCCTGGCGACGGCCGGAATGGTGCTGCCGGGCACACCGGTCCCGGTCCTGCTGGCGCTGCGCTGTGTGCTCGCCGTCCTCGCGCCGGTCTTCGCCGGTACCCGCGCCGCGACGCTGGGCGAGATCCTCGGCGCGGGGGAGCCGTTCGTGCTGGGGCGCTCGGTGATCCGCCTGGTGAACCAGGGCGCACAGCTCGCCGGGTTCGCGGCGGGCGGTCTGCTGCTCGCCGCGGTCTCCCCGCGGTCCGTCCTCGCGCTCACCGCGGGCACCTTCCTCGCCTCGGCGCTGCTGCTGCGGCTGGGGACCCGGGCGCGGCCGGCCCGCGGCGGGGTGCCGGGTGCCGCGGCGGGCGGTGCGCTGCTGGGGGCGTCGCTGGGCGGTGTCCGGCGGCTGCTGGCCGACCGCCGGGTGCGGGCGCTGCTGCTGCTGACGTGGCTGCCGCCGGCGTTCGTCGTCGTCCCCGAGGCGCTGCTGGTGCCCTACTCCGGCCTGCTGGGGGTGGGACCGGCCGGGACGGGGCTGCTGCTGTGCGCCATGCCGCTGGGCGCGGTGGCCGCGGAGAGCCTGGTGGGCTCGTTGCTCGGCCCGCGGGCCCGTGCCCGGCTGACCTTTCCCATGGGCGTCTTCGCGGTCCTGCCCTCGCTCGGCTTCGCCGCCCGCCCCTCGTTCGGCTGGGCGGTGCTGCTGCTGGTGCTGACCGGCACCGGGATCTCGTACAACTTCGGGGTCGACCGGTGGTTCGTCGCCGCGGTCCCCGAGGAGTTGCTGGGCCAGGCGATGACGGTGATGCAGGCGGGGCGGATGAGCGTGATGGGGCTCGCGATGGGGCTGGCCGGGGCGGCGGCGGAGTGGGCGCCCCTGCGGGTCGTGATGCCGGCCGCGGGGGTCGTGGGAGTGGCGGCGGTGGCGGCGGTGATCCGGGAGGTGCGGCGGACGGCGCAGGGGGCCGGCGGGGCCGGGGCCGGCGCGCGTCCCGGCGGGGCGCCGGGCGGCCGGACCCGGCCCCCGGGACCGAAAACTGAGACACGGCTGACCACCATGTGAGCCCCGGGTAGGGTCGGACGCGTGCCGAAGCCGCTCAGCCTTGCCTTCGATCCCATTGCGCGCGCCGACGAACTGTGGCGGCAGCGCTGGGGGTCCGTGCCCTCGATGGCCGCCATCACCTCGATCATGCGCGCCCATCAGATCCTGCTGGCCGAGGTGGACGCGGTGGTCAAGCCGTACGGACTGACCTTCGCCCGCTACGAGGCGCTGGTGCTGCTGACCTTCTCCAAGGCCGGTGAGCTGCCGATGTCCAAGATCGGTGAGCGGCTCATGGTGCATCCCACCTCGGTGACCAACACCGTCGACCGGCTGGTGAAGTCCGGTCTCGTCGCCAAGCGGCCCAACCCGAACGACGGGCGGGGCACGCTCGCCACCATCACCGAAAAGGGTCGTGAGGTGTGTGACGCGGCGACCCGCGAGCTGATGGCGATGGACTTCGGGCTCGGGACGTACGACGCCGAGGAGTGCGGGGAGATCTTCGCGCTGCTGCGGCCGCTGCGGGTGGCGGCGGCCGACTTCAAGGACGAGTGACCCGCCCTCCCGTTCAGGTGCCCCGCCCTCCCATTCACAAGGGGGGCGGCGAAGATCGCACCGGAACCGGTGGTTACGCTCGGGGCATGAAGCGAAGCGTCCTGACCCGCTACCGGGTGATGGCCTACATCACCGCCGTGATGCTGCTGGTGCTCTGCACCTGCATGGTGTTCAAGTACGGCTTCGGGATGGGCAAGGACCTCACCCTGGTCGTCTCGCAGATCCACGGCGTGCTCTACATCGTCTACCTGGTCTTCGCCTTCGACCTGGGCTCCAAGGCCAAGTGGAAGTTCGGCAAGCTGCTGTGGGTGCTGATCGCCGGCACGATCCCCACCGCCGCGTTCTTCGTGGAGCGCCAGGTGGTCCGCGAGATCGAGCCGCTGCTCGCCGAGGGGACGCCGGAGCCGGTGAAGGTCTGACGGCGGCCCGTCCCGTCTGACGCGCCTGTCCCCGCGGGGCGGGCGCGTTCTGCTGTGTGCTCACGGTTACGGAAAGTGACTCCGGTGACGCATGTGGCGACTGAGGGCCCGCTCCCGTCGACAATTACTTGGACGTCCTAGTAAATTCGAGGGTATGGACGCTGACGCGATCGATGAGGGCCGCCGCCGCTGGCAGGCTCGGTACGACTCCGCCCGCAAGCGGGACGCGGACTTCACCACGCTCTCGGGCGATCCCGTCGAGCCGGCGTACGGGCCCCGGCCCGGGGACACCGTCGAGGGATTCGAGCGGATCGGCTGGCCGGGCGAGTACCCCTTCACCCGGGGCCTGTATCCGACCGGCTACCGGGGGCGGACCTGGACGATCCGCCAGTTCGCCGGCTTCGGCAACGCCGAGCAGACCAACGAGCGCTACAAGATGATCCTCAAGGCCGGTGGCGGCGGACTCTCCGTGGCCTTCGACATGCCGACCCTGATGGGACGGGACTCCGACGACCCGCGCGCGCTCGGCGAGGTCGGCCACTGCGGCGTCGCCATCGACTCCGCCGCCGACATGGAGGTCCTGTTCAAGGACATCCCGCTGGGTGACGTCACGACGTCCATGACGATCAGCGGGCCCGCCGTCCCGGTCTTCTGCATGTATCTGGTGGCCGCCGAACGGCAGGGGATCGACCCCGGCGTCCTGAACGGCACCCTCCAGACGGACATTTTCAAGGAGTACATCGCGCAGAAGGAGTGGCTCTTCCAGCCCGAGCCGCATCTGCGCCTGATCGGCGACCTGATGGAGCACTGTGCCCGCGGCATCCCCGCGTACAAGCCGCTCTCGGTCTCCGGTTACCACATCCGCGAGGCGGGCGCGACGGCCGCGCAGGAGCTGGCGTACACGCTGGCCGACGGCTTCGGCTACGTGGAGCTCGGCCTCTCGCGCGGCCTGGACGTCAATACCTTCGCCCCCGGCCTGTCCTTCTTCTTCGACGCGCATCTCGACTTCTTCGAGGAGATCGCCAAGTTCCGCGCCGCGCGGCGGATCTGGGCCCGCTGGATGCGGGACGTCTACGGCGCGACGAGCGAGAAGGCGCAGTGGCTGCGCTTCCACACCCAGACCGCCGGTGTCTCGCTGACCGCCCAGCAGCCGTACAACAACGTGGTGCGCACCGCCGTCGAGGCCCTGGCGGCCGTGCTCGGCGGCACCAACTCGCTGCACACCAACGCGCTGGACGAGACCCTGGCGCTGCCCAGCGAGCAGGCCGCGGAGATCGCGCTGCGCACCCAGCAGGTGCTGATGGAGGAGACCGGCGTCGCCAACGTCGCCGACCCGCTGGGCGGTTCGTGGTTCATCGAGTCGCTGACCGACCGGATCGAGGCGGACGCGGAGAAGATCTTCGAGCAGATCAAGGAGCGCGGCCGGCGCGCGGTCCCGACCGGCGAGCACCCCATCGGCCCGATGACCTCCGGCATCCTGCGCGGTATCGAGGACGGCTGGTTCACCGGCGAGATCGCCGAGTCCGCCTTCCAGTACCAGCAGGCGCTGGAGAAGGGCGACAAGAAGGTCGTCGGCGTCAACTGCCACCACGGCTCGGTCACCGGCGATCTGGAGATCCTGCGGGTCAGCCACGAGGTCGAGCGGGAGCAGGTACGCACCCTCGCGGACCGCAAGGCGGCGCGCGACGACGCCCGGGTGCAGGCCGCACTGAAGACGATGCTGGAATCCGCCCGCGACGGCAGCAACATGATCGAGCCGATGCTGGCCGCCGTCCGCGCCGAGGCCACCCTCGGCGAGATCTGCGGCGCGCTGCGGGACGAGTGGGGCATCTATACGGAGCCGGCGGGGTTCTGAGGGCCCCGAGTCCTCGATCCCACGACAGACCCTGAGAGCCCGGCGATCCGGCGCTCTCGGGGTCTTCGGCGGTTCGGGGGGAGCCGGCCCTCGGCAGCCGGCTTCGCGCTCAGCCGGGGAGTGCGAAGGCGAGCACGGGGCTGCCGATGCCGATGCCGATGACGACGCCGACGGCGGACACGGCCGCGAGGGTGACCACGGCCGCGCGGGCCGCGGTGCCCCCGGCCGCCCGCCAGGTTCGCCCAGGACGCGCCAACTTCCGCTGGTCCGGCCGAAGTCCGTGAGCAGCCAGAAGAGCGCGAAGGCCGCCGGCGGCAGCAACGCGAATCCCCCCGCGAACTGCTGCAGGGCCTCCCAGGGGTCGAGCAGCTGGGCGTGGTGCCCGGTGGCGCGCCGGGCCGGGAGCGCCTCCCCTGCGTGGTGGTCGCTCCCCAGGCCCGTCATCTCGGCTTCGGCGTCCACGGCCCGGCCGTCGGCCGTGCGGCATGTTCCCGTGCAGCTGTGATCGCTGTAGGAATGGCTGCGGCTCGAGTTCTTGCTGTAGTTGCCTAGAGGAACGACGACGGAGCACTTCTCGACGGTGAAGGGTCCGTGGCAGCCACGCGGCCGCCGCCACGGCGACGATGGGCGCCTCCGACGGGCCGGCCGCCGGCGGCGCTCGCGTGTGCTGACCGGTGCTACGCCGCCGGCGGCGGCATCCGCAGCCGGAAGAGGGCGCCGCCGCCCGGTGCGTGTTCCGCCGTGAGGTCGGCGCCGTGGGCGCGGGCGATCTGCCGGGCCATGGCCAGGCCGAGGCCCGAGCCGGGGAGGGCGCGGGCGGCCTTCGCGCGGTAGAAGCGGTCGAAGACATGGGGGAGGTCCTCGGGTGCGATGCCGGGGCCGTGGTCGCGGACCGTCAGGTGCAACTCCTCTTCGCGCAGGGTGAGTTCGGTGTCCACCGGGCCGCCGGGCGGGGAGAACTTGGCGGCGTTGTCGAGGAGGTTGGACAGCAGGCGGGCGAGGCGGGCCGGTACTCCGGGGACCGTGCGGTCCGCCGCGGCCGGGTCGATGCCGGTGGTGAAGGTGATCTCCGGCCAGTGCTCGCCGGCGGTGGTCACCAGGTGCTCCAGCAGGGCGGCCGGGCGGACCTGTTCGACCAGCGGCTGGGGTTCCTCGTCGCGGGCGAGTTCGATCAGGTCGTTGACGAGCGTGGTGACCTCGCGCAGCTGGCGGCCCAGCGCGGCCGAGGCGCGATCGCGCTGAGCATCCGTCAGGCGATCGACCCGGGCGAGGAGTTCGGCGTTGGTACGGAGGGCGGTCAGCGGGGTGCGCAGCTCGTGGGAGGCGTCGGCGACCAGCCGGCGCTGGGAGGTGACCGACTGCTCCAGTTCGCCGAGCATGGTGTTGAAGCTGGTGGCCAGCCGGGTGATCTCGTCCTCCCGGGCGAGCGGCCCCGCGGGCAGGTCGATGCGGTGGCGGGCGTCGCGGGTGGCGGCGATGCGTTCCGCGGTGGCGGTGAGCCGGGCGACGGGGGCCAGACCGGTACGGGAGACCCAGTAGCCGAGCGCGGCGGCCAGCAGCACCCCGGCGGCGCCGACCGCGGACAGTGCCCAGGCGGCCTGCTCCACGCTCCGGTCGACGGAGTCGGAGCGCAGGGCGACCTGGACCGCCTCGTCCTTGCCCGCCAGGCGCGTGGTGAACATCCGGACCGGCTGCCCGGCGACCTTCTGGGTGCTGTAGAACGCCTCGTGCCGGCCGGCGGCGACCTGCCGGGTGGCGTCCGAGACGTGCAGCAGGTACGGCTGGCGAGGGTCCTTGGCAGGGTCGGCCGGCACGATCTGGAAGCAGGACGAGGCCGGGTACTGGCACAGGGCGTCGCTCACCGTCGGGCCCCAGTCCTGGCGCTCGCGCATGACCTCGGTGGACGTCAGGGCCAGATTCCGGTTGAGCTGGCGCGTCATCTGGTACTCGATGAGGACGAACGCGGCCGCACAGACGCCGACCGCCACCAGCGCCACCGCGGCGGAGGCGGCCAGCGCCAGCCGGGTGCGCAGCGGGCGCCGGCGCCGCCAGCGGGCGCCCAGGCCGCGGGTGCCGGTCATGCGCCCTCCGGGTGGCCCAGGCGGTAGCCGATGCCGTGCACGGTGTGGACGAGCCGGGGCTCGCCGCCCGCCTCCAGTTTGCGGCGCAGATAACCGATGTAGACCGCCAGGGAGTTGGAGTCCGGGCCGAAGTCGCGGCCCCAGACACGGTCCAGGATCATCTCCCGGGGCATGACCTGTCCGGGGTGCAGCAACAGCAGTTCCAGCAGGGCCCATTCCGTGCGGCTGAACTCCAGGGGGCGGTCCCCTCGGTGGCCGGTGCGGGTCAGCGGGTCCACCACCAGGTCGCCGAAGGTCAAATGGGAGTCCTCGGCGGCCGTGGTCGAGGCGCGGCGCAGCAGCGCGCGGATCCGGGCGACCAGCTCGTCCAGGGCGAAGGGTTTGACGAGGTAGTCGTCGGCGCCGGCGTCGAGGCCGTCGACCCGTTCGCTGACCGAGTCCAGTGCGGTCAGCACGAGGATCGGCGTGCGGTCGTCCAGGGCGCGCAGCCGGCGGCAGACGGCCAGACCGTCCAGGACGGGCATCATCACGTCCAGTACGAGGGCGTCCGGCTGCCAGGAGGCGACCTCGGAGAGGGCGGCCAGTCCGTCGGCGGCGCCGCGCACCTCGTATCCCTCCACGGCGAGGCCGTCCTCCAGGGCGGCGCGCACCTCCGGTTCGTCATCGACGACGAGGATCTTGGCTGCGGGAGTGTTCCCGGGGGTGGGCGGCATGGACATAGGCTGCCAAACACCTCTCTTAGAAGCTTCTTAGGGCATGTCGCGAGCGTGGCGGCCATGCGCACACCACTCTCTGTCGTGATCGGTGCGGGCGGCACCGGCGGCCACATCTACCCGGGTCTCGCTCTCGCCGACGCGCTCCGCCGGGCCGTGCCCGACGCGGTGATCTCCTTCGTCGGGACCGAACGCGGCCTGGAGACGCGGCTGATCCCGCAGGCCGGATACCGGCTGCACACCGTCGACATGATTCCCTTCGATCCCTCGCTCGGCGCCCGACGCTATCTGCTGCCGGCCGCCCTGCTCCGCTCGGGCGCCCAGTGTCGGGCGATCCTCAAGGAACAAAAGGCCCAGGTCGCGGTCGGTATGGGCGGCTACCCGAGCGCCCCGGTGATCGTCGGGGCGCGGATGGCCGGGCTGCCGAGCCTGATCCACGAGTCCAACGCGGTGCCCGGGCGGGCCAACAAGTTCGCCGCCCGGCTCACCCCGCACCTCGCCCTCGCCTTCGACCGCAGCCGTGAGCATCTGGCGGGCGGCGAGCGGGCCGAGACGGTGGGGATGCCGCTGGTGGGCCCGCTGGCCGAGCTGGACCGCGCGGCACTGCGCCCCGCCGCCCGCCGGGCATTCGGCATCCCGGACGGGTGCCGGCTGCTGCTGGTCAACGGCGGCAGCCTGGGGGCCGCCCGGCTCACGGAGGCGGCCGTCGAACTGGCCGGCCGCTACCGGGGGCGCCGGGACCTGCGGCTGCTGATCAAGACCGGGCCCGCGGCCCTGGAGGAGACCTGGGCCCGGCTGGCGGCCAACGGCGGGACGGCGGTCGCCGAGGCCGTGCCGTATCTGGACCGGATGGATCTGGCGTACGCCGCGGCCGATCTCGTGGTGTGCCGCGCCGGTTCGGCGACCATCGCCGAGCTGGCCACGATCGGGATGCCGGCCGTCCTCGTGCCGTATCCGCACGCGCCGGGCGATCACCAGACGCACAACGCGCGGGTGCTCTCCGACGCCGGGGCGGCGCTGTTGCTGCCCGACCCCGAGACCTCCGCCGAGCGGCTGGACCAGCTGGTCACGCCGCTGCTCGACGACCCCGCCCGGCTCGCCGCGATGGGCGCGGCCGCCGACCGGGGCACCCATTCCCGGGCCGCCGACCTGCTGGCCGCCAAGGCGCTGGCACTGGCCGGCCACCCGGCCGCCTCCCCGCACTCGCACACCCCTTTGAAGGAGTCCGCATGAGCAACCGCACCGCACAGCAGTGGGCCGGCCGCAAGGTCCTGGTCACCGGGGCCGAGGGATTCATCGGCTCGGCCCTCGTCGACATGCTGGTGGAAGCCGGCGCCGAGGTACGCGCCTTCGTCCACTACAAGCCGTACGCCGAAAAGGGAAACCTGGCGCGCTATCTGGTGCCGGGCTCCCCGGTCGAGATGGTCGCCGGCGATGTCCGCGACGCGGGCCGGGTGATGGACGCCGTCGCGGGCTGCGACACCGTCTTCCATCTCGCCGCGCTCATCGGGATCCCGTACAGCTATGACTCGCCGGGCGCGTACGTGCAGACGAACGTGGTGGGCACGGAGAACATCGCGGAGGCCTGCCGGCGGTACGAGGTGCGCCGGATGGTGCACACCTCCACCAGTGAGGTCTACGGGACCGCGCTGACCGCGCCGATCGGCGAGGATCACCCGCTGCAGCCGCAGTCCCCGTACTCCGCCTCGAAGATCGGCGCGGACATGATGGCGCTGTCGCACCGGCACGCGTTCGGGCTGCCGGTGACCGTGGTGCGGCCGTTCAACACCTACGGCCCCCGCCAGTCCGCCAGGGCCGTGATCCCCACGATCCTGGCCCAACTCCACGCGGGCGCCCGGCAGATCAAGCTCGGCTCGCTCACCCCGACCCGCGACTTCACCTATGTCACGGACACCGCCGCCGGGTTCCTCGCGCTGGCCGACTGCGACCGGGCGCTGGGCGAGGTCGTCAACCTCGGTACCGGCCGGGAGATCTCCATCGGGGCGCTCGCCGAGGCGCTGATAGCGGCCTCGGGCCGGGACGCCGAGGTGGTGGTGGACAGCGAGCGCCTGCGGCCCGCCGGCAGCGAGGTCGAGCGGCTGCTGTCCGACAACTCCCGGGCGCGCGAGTGGGCTTCGTGGCAGCCGGAGGTGTCCCTGGAGCAGGGCCTGAAGTGGACCTCGGAGTGGGTGGCCGAGAACGTGCACCTGTTCGCGGCGGACCGCTACCAGGTGTGACCACCGCACAGGGGCGGCCCGGTGTTCCAGGGGGACACCGGGCCATCCGGTGTGCGTCAGCTCCGGCCGCCGGGTCCGGCCAGTCCGGTCAGGCCGCCCAGGAAGAGGGCGGTGAAGTCGCGCCCCCACTCGGCGTCCACGGGTTCACCGCTGACCAGGGTGCGGTGCACGATCGCCCCGGCGATCACATCGAAGATCAGGTCCATGTTGCGGGCGGCCGCCCGCTCGCCATCCTCGCCGGTGGTGTCGGGCGTCAGCTCGCCGCGGGTCTGGGCGCGCGAGCGGCCGAGCGAGACCAGCCGCTTCTGGCGGTCGACGATCGCCGAGCGGATCCGTTCGCGCAGCGCCCCGTCGGTGGTGGACTCGGCGACCACGGCCATCAGCGCCGTCTTGGTCTCCGGCCGCGCGAGCAGCGCGCCGAACTGCAGCACCACGCCCTCGATATCGGCGCGCAGCGAGCCCCGGTCGGGGAGTTCGAGCTCGTCGAAGAGGACCGCCACGGCGTCCACGACGAGCTCGTTCTTGTTGGCCCAGCGGCGGTAGAGCGTCGTCTTGGCGACCCCGGCGCGGGCCGCCACCTCGCTCATGGTGAGCCGGCCCCAGCCCACATCGACCAGCGCGGCACGGGTCGCGCCGAGAATCGCACGGTCGGTCGCGGCGCTGCGCGGGCGGCCCGTGCGGCCTTTGCGGGGGCTGGCGGAGTGGCACATGCGGGCGACCATACCGGGCAGTACGGGGACCGGCGCGGTCCGCCGTGAGGGAGATCACTTCACGCAGGACTGAAACCGGTTGTGGCCCGGGGGCGACGGCGAGTTACGCTACGGGTCGTAGCGAAAGAGCGACAGCCACCGGCCGTGGGTGGGGACCCATGGCCACACCGGTCCTCCTCGGGACCGAAAAAACGGGCAGCGATCCAGGACGTACGCCGGCATGCCGGCGGGGCGTACGCAACGGATGCGGTGCTCTGCGGAGGGTCCGGCGGCGATACCGGACCGGGGAATCCGCGCAGCAGACCGCATCGCTTTCCGGATCGCTTTTCGGAACGGACCGCCCAGGGGGGAGGATGTACCCATGCAGCCACGCAACATGTCCATGAGTGGAGTCGTCGACCTCGGCGCGCTGAAGGCGGCCGGGGAAGCGAAGCAGAAGGCGGAGCAGGCACGTGCCGAGGCCGCCCGTACCGGCCAGGCGCCCGCGAGCGGTGCCCGCCTGGTGTTCGACGTCGACGAGGCGGGGTTCCAGCAGGACGTCCTGCAGCGCTCCACCGAGGTCCCGGTCGTCATCGACTTCTGGGCCGAGTGGTGCGAGCCGTGCAAGCAGCTGGGTCCGCTGCTGGAGCGCCTCGCGGGGGAGTACGCCGGCAAGTTCGTGCTGGCCAAGATCGACGTCGACGCCAACCAGATGCTGTTCCAGCAGTTCGGGGTGCAGGGCATCCCGGCGGTGTTCGCGGTCGTGGCGGGTCAGCCGATCCCGCTGTTCCAGGGCGCGGCCCCGGAGTCGCAGATCCGTGAGGTGCTCGACCAGCTGGTGCAGGCCGCCGAGCAGCAGTTCGGCATCGTGGGCGCGCCGGTCGAGCCGCCGGCCGCGGACGAGCAGGAGCAGGCCGAGGCCCCGGTGCCGGCCGGTCCGTACGACGCACTGCTGGAAGCCGCGAACCAGGCGCTCGACTCCGGTGATCTGGGCGGCGCCATCCAGGCCTACAAGAACGTCCTATCCGACGACCCCGCCAACCCGGAGGCCAAGCTCGGCCTGGCGCAGGCCGAACTTCTGCACCGCGTCCAGGATCTGGACCCGCAGGCCGTGCGCAAGGAGGCCGCGGAGAATCCGGCCGATGTGCCGGCGCAGATCCGGGCCGCGGACCTCGACCTGGTCGGCGGTCATGTCGAGGACGCCTTCGGCCGGCTGGTCGAGGCGGTGAAGCGGAGTGTGGGCGACGACCGGGAGGCCGCACGGCTGCGGCTGCTGGAGCTGTTCGAGGTCATCGGCGCGGAGGATCCGCGGGTGATGACGGCGCGCACGGCGCTGGCTCGGGTGCTGTTCTGACCCGCTGTCTTCTGACTCGCCCCCTTGTGACCAGTACGCCCTTCGCGGGTTGACCAAACAAACGGCGCAGCGGCCACGTTTTACCAAAACTTGGTAATCGTGGCCGCTGTTACTTGTAGTAAGCCTGGGCCGCCCTCTTGCGGCGTTGTGTCCGCAATTGCCTCATGTTCTCTTGCTGTCAGTGGCGACAGCCCGTGTCCAGTTGATCTCGGTCCGTCGCGCCGTGTTTATCGGGTCGTTACCCGCAAGTAACGAGCCCCTTGTGCGGCGGCCGTGAATGGACCACGATCGGCCACGCTCGGTCCATTCCCGCAGCCCGGCATCCGGTTGGTGCCGCGGGGTACTTGGGTCCCCACCGAGTGGTCGGCGGCAGTGCTGCCGGCCGTGGACAGGGGGGTCTCTGCCCCATCCGGCAGGGCCTGTCCAGGAGGTTGCGCGAGAGCGTGGCCAGTGGTTGTCGCTCGGGGGTGATCGCCGGTATTCGGAACACGATGTGCCTCCGAGACAGGCGCTCTCCTTCCCGAGGACGTAGCACTTCTCCCATCCCAGGTACCGCCCCTCAACGGAGGCGGCCGGTACCGGAGATGTACGTCCGAGAAGGAGGAAAGTCATGGAGTCCCTGGCTCGTGGCGGGACCAGATGGAAGCGGTTCGCCGTCGTCATGGTGCCGAGCGTCGCGGCTACGGCCGCGATCGGCGTTGCCCTCTCGCAGGGTGCGCTCGCGGCGTCGTTCAGCGTGTCCGGCCAGCAGTTCAAGGTCAGTACGGACCGGCTGGACGGCACCGGATTTGTTCAGTACGGAGCCATTGACGCCCAGAAGGGCGGCAAGCAGGTCCCGGTGGCGGTCTCGGGGTTCTCGAACGCCAAGATCAAGAACCTGTGCCAGTCGGTGGTCGTGCCGGTCCCGGTCTTCGGCGATGTGTCGATGAAGCTGGCGGCCGGTGGCGGTGACACGCCCGTCGAGGCGAAGAACCTCTACATCGACCTCGACCAGCTGTCCGCGGACGCGACCTTCAACAACATCGACATCGGTGTTGCTGCGGGCTCGACGACCAAGGGCCCTGGCATGCACAAGGGCGACAAGGCCGACCCGGGCTCGTTCGCCCAGCAGGCCGACTCGGCCACGCTGACCCACGTCAAGCAGCAGGCCTGGGCCACGACGGCCGGCACGTTCAAGCTCAGCGGCCTCAAGATGAGCGTCGCCAAGGGCAAGAGCGAGTGCTACTGACGCACTGAGCGTGCGGGCGCGGGGCGAGCTGTAGACGGCTGTGGCCGTTCCCCGTGCCCGTACGCCGGGTAGTGCCCAGTAGGACACCCCGCACAGAACCACCGATTTGCCAGTCCCGAGGAGCTGTACGACATGAGCGCCGAAACGCGACCACGGCTGATCGAGACCATCGGCCGCAAGCGGCTTTCGTTCCGGGAGTGGCGCGGATACCGCCCGTTCTGGGGCGGAATGCTGACTCTGCTGGCCGGCTTCCCGATCATGTACATCCCTTACGCGAATCTCACGATCGGTTCCCTGACCGTCCGCATGGCGACCACCGCCGGCGCCGGCTCGCTGATCATCGGCGTACTGCTGGTCGTGCTCGGTCTCACCATGTGGTTCCAGCCGGCGTCCCGCGTCTTCGCGGGGGTGGCGGCGATCCTGCTCTCCCTGGTCTCCCTGGTCGTCTCGAACTTCGGCGCCTTTTTGATCGGCTTCCTCCTGGGGCTGATCGGCGGTGCGCTGAGTGTCTCCTGGGCGCCGGGCAAGGCCGTCCGGAGCGAGGAGGACGACGATCCGGCGCCGAGGACGGTCGCCGGACCCGTGGTCGCCACGCACCCCGCGCCGGCCGCCGGTCCCGGGTTGGGCAACGGGTTGGATGACCTGTCAGGAACGAGCCCGACCAACGGAATGAACGGGAGGCACAGTGCCGGGTGACGAGCTGCACGAGGAGAGCGCAGCTGCCGGGCCGAGAGGCGGGCCCAGACACGCGGCCCCCAGGAAGCCGTTGCTGACGCGGCTCCACGTGCCCGCGGGCAAGGCGATAGCCATCGCCGCCATGCCGTCCGCCGTGCTGATGGGCATGGGGCTCACGCCCCAGATGGCCATCGCCAAGCCGGCGCCCAAGAGCCCCTTCAAGGACGGCCCCTGCGTCACCGCACCGGACAAGGCGGGCCAGAAGGACGCCAAGGCCAAGGACGGCGCGAAGGACGGCACGGGGACGAAGGACGGCGCCAAGCCGTCCGGCAAGCCCTCGGCCGAGCCGTCCGGCTCGCCCTCGCCGTCGGCCGGCAAGGACGCGGAGCAGAAGCCCGCGCCCGCGCCGTCCGCCTCGAAGGGGAGCAGCGAGCCCTCCGGCTCGGCGACTCCTTCGCCCTCGGCCTCCGGGGGCGCGAAGGACGACGGCGGTCTGCTGGGCGGTATCGGCGATGCGCTCGGAGGTCTGCTCGGCGGCAAGTCCGCCGACTCTTCCGCCTCGCCGAGTCCCTCGACGTCCGCGTCGGCCACGCCGAGCCCCTCGGCGTCTGCCTCCAAGGATTCGGCGGCCAAGGATGACGGGTCCGCCGGGTCCGCCGTGGAGAAGGCCACCAAGCCGGTCACGGACACGGTCGACGGCCTCAAGGGCGGCGCGGGCAAGGCCGGTGACAGCCTCACGAGCGGCTCGAAGACGGTCAACGACACCGTCCACGGCGCCGTGGGCACGGCGGACAACGCCCTGCCCGGCGGCGGCCTGGACGGCAAGGACGCCAGCGGCAAGAAGTCCTTCCCCTGCGTCGTCGAGAACAAGCAGCAGGGCAAGGACGAGCAGACCCCCGTCGCCCTGCCCGACGACCCCTGGCACCTGGAGTCCAGCGCGCTCACCCTGCGCGGTCTGAACTACGAAGGCGTCGTCAACGTCCAGACGCAGAACGGCCACACCAAGCAGGCCCTGAAGTTCACCGCCGACAGCCTCGACATCGGTGATCTGCACCAGACCGTCGACGACCGGGCTTCCGGCAAGAAGTACCACGTACAGGCGTCCCCGGGGTCCACGTCCACGATCCGCGGCGGCAAGGTGACCATGTACACCGAGCGGCTGCAGGGCAACCTCT
Organism: Streptomyces sp. NBC_01454; assembly: GCF_036227565.1. Classification (NCBI taxonomy): domain Bacteria; kingdom Bacillati; phylum Actinomycetota; class Actinomycetes; order Kitasatosporales; family Streptomycetaceae; genus Streptomyces; species Streptomyces sp. NBC_01454. The sequence continues at coordinate 2,553,230 of NZ_CP109460.1, read as the reverse complement.
TCGGGCTGATCCCGATCGTCTTCGACCCCGAGCACCCGCCGCCCCTCAACGTCCCGTTCGCGTACTTCACCAAGGTGAAGATCGACCAGGCGGGCCAGTTCGGCGGCAACCTCCATGTCCCGGGTCTGCACCAGTTCATGACCGGCTGAGGAACGCCCCGGGCCCCCGACCGTTCGGGAGCCGCGGAAAAACGGCGGTGGGCCGCCCCCTTCCCAGGGGGCGGCCCACCGCCGTTTCCGTGTGTCCGGTCAGCCCTGCTGGCCGCCGAGGTGGTGCACCCGGACCATGTTGGTGGTGCCGGGGACGCCGGGGGGCGAACCGGCGGTGATCAGCATGGTGTCGCCGTTGCTGTAGCGCTGGAGCTTGAGCAGCTCGGCGTCCACCAGGTCGACCATCGCGTCGGTGTTGTCGACGTGCTCCACGACGAAGCTGTCCACGCCCCAGCTCAGCGTGAGCTGGTTGCGGGTGGCGGCCTCGGTGGTGAAGGCCAGGATCGGCTGGGCGGCGCGGTAGCGGGAGAGCCGGCGGGCGGTGTCGCCGGACTTGGTGAAGGCCACCAGCGCCTTGCCGTCCAGGAAGTCGGCCATCTCGCAGGCCGCGCGGGCCACCGCACCGCCCTGGGTGCGCGGCTTCTTGCCGGGCACCAGGGGCTGCAGGCCCTTGGAGAGCAGCTCCTCCTCGGCCGCCTCGACGATCTTCGACATCGTCTTGACGGTCTCGATGGGGTACTGGCCGACCGAGGACTCCGCGGAGAGCATCACCGCGTCGGCGCCGTCGAGGATGGCGTTGGCGACGTCGGAGGCCTCGGCGCGGGTGGGCCGGGAGTTGGTGATCATCGACTCCATCATCTGGGTCGCCACGATCACCGGCTTGGCGTTGCGGCGGCACAGCTCGATGAGCCGCTTCTGCACCATCGGGACCTTCTCCAGCGGGTACTCCACCGCCAGGTCACCGCGGGCGACCATGACGGCGTCGAAGGCCATCACGACGTCCTCCATGTTGGCCACCGCCTGCGGCTTCTCGACCTTGGCGATGACCGGGACCCGGCGGCCCACCTCGTCCATGACGCGGTGCACGTCCTGGACGTCCTTGGCGTCCCGGACGAAGGACAGCGCGACCATGTCGCAGCCCATCGCCAGGGCGAACTTGAGGTCCTCGATGTCCTTCTGGGACAGCGCGGGGACGTTCACCGCGGCACCGGGGAGGTTGATGCCCTTGTGGTCGGAGATGACCCCGCCCTCGATGACGATGGTGCGCACCCGCGGGCCGTCGACCTCGACGACCTGGAGGGCGACATTGCCGTCGTTGATCAGGATCGGGTCGCCCTTGGACACGTCGCCGGGCAGGCCCTTGTAGGTGGTGCCGCAGATGTGCTTGTCGCCGGGCACGTCCTCGGTGGTGACGACGAACTCGTCCCCGCGCACCAGCTCCACGGGGCCGTCGGCGAAGGTCTCCAGGCGGATCTTGGGGCCCTGGAGGTCGGCCAGCACGCCGACGGCGCGGCCGGTCTCCTCGCAGGCCTTGCGGAGGCGGTGATACCGCTCCTCGTGCTCCGGCTGGGTCCCGTGGCTCATATTGAAACGGGCCACGTTCATACCGGCCTCGATCAGCGTCTTCAGCTTCTCGTAGGAGTCGACGGCGGGGCCCAGGGTGCAAACGATTTTGGAACGGCGCATGGGCGGAATCCTATCGGTTTGTTTAGGAGCGGAATATATAGGTCGGCGGAAACACCGACTCCTAGGCGCTGACCAGGGCGTATGTCTGCTGGGCGATCTCCAGTTCCTCATCGGTGGGCACCACGGCGACCGCGACCCGGGCGTACTCGGGCGAGATCAGCCGGGGCTCGTCGGACCGCTGGGCGTTGAGGTCCGCGTCCACCGCCATCCCCATCTCCTCCAGACCGGCGATCGCGGCCTCGCGCACCGGGGCGGCGTTCTCGCCGACGCCCGCGGTGAAGGCCACCGCGTCGACCCGGCCGAGGACCGCACTGTAGGCGCCGAGGTACTTCTTCAGCCGGTGGATGTAGATGTCGAAGGCGAGCCGGGCGCGCGCCCCGTCCTCGCCGCCGGCGTCGATCCGGCGCCGGATCTCCCGCATGTCGTTGTCACCGCAGAGCCCGATCAGTCCGCTCTTCTTGTTGAGCAGCTCGTCGACCTCGTCCTCCGACATCCCGGCCACCCGCTTGAGGTGGAAGGTCACCGCCGGGTCGATGTCACCGGAGCGGGTGCCCATGACCAGGCCCTCCAGCGGGGTCAGGCCCATCGAGGTGTCCACGCAGCGGCCGCCGGCCACCGCCGAGGCGGAAGCGCCGTTGCCCAGGTGCAGCACGATGACATTGACCTCGGAGGGGTCCTTGCACAGCAGCGCCGCGGTCTTGCGGGAGACATAGGCGTGCGAGGTGCCGTGGAAGCCGTAGCGGCGGATGCGGTGCGCGTCGGCCGTCTCCACGTCGATGGCGTAACGGGCCGCGTACTCCGGCATCGTGGTGTGGAAGGCGGTGTCGAAGACCGCGACCTGCGGCAGATCGGGGCGCAGCGCCCGGGCGGTCCGGATGCCGGTGAGGTTGGCCGGGTTGTGCAGCGGCGCGACCGGCACCAGCCGCTCGATCTCCTCGACCACGGCGTCGTCGATCACGGTCGGCTCGGTGAACTTCAGCCCGCCGTGCACCACCCGGTGCCCGATCGCGGCCAGCTGGGGGGAGTCGAGCCCGAGCCCGTCGGCGGCCAGCTCCGCGGCGATGGTCTTCAGCGCGGCCTCGTGGTCGGCCATGGCGCCCTCGGTCTCACGCTTTTCGCCGCCGGTGGCCAGCGGGGTGTGCGCCAGGCGCGAGGTCCCCTCACCGATCCGCTCGACCAGGCCGACGGCGAGCCGGGCGCCGTCGCGCATGTCGAGCAGCTGGTACTTCACCGAGGAGGAGCCGGAGTTGAGGACGAGGACGCGGGTGGCGGTGGCAGTCATGGAGCGCTTTCCGGTGGGGAGGGACAGGTCGGGCGAGGGGAGCGCGGTCAGGCGGCGGGGCCGGCGCCGGGCCGCTCGCCCTGCGCCTGGATGGCGGTGATGGCCACGGTGTTGACGATGTCCTGCACCAGGGCGCCGCGCGAGAGGTCGTTGACCGGCTTGCGCAGACCCTGCAGGACCGGGCCGACGGCGACCGCACCGGCCGAGCGCTGCACGGCCTTGTAGGTGTTGTTGCCGGTGTTGAGGTCCGGGAAGATCAGCACGGTGGCCTTGCCGGCCACATCGGACTCGGGCAGCTTGGTCTGCGCGACCGCCGCGTCCACCGCCGCGTCGTACTGGATCGGGCCCTCGACCAGCAGATCGGGGCGCAGCGCGCGGACGATCTCGGTGGCCTTGCGGACCTTGTCGACGTCGGCGCCGGAGCCGGAGGTGCCGGTGGAGTACGAGAGCATCGCGATCCGCGGCTCGACGCCGAACTGCGCGGCGGTGGTGGCCGACTGGATGGCGATGTCCGCCAGTTGCTCGGCGTCCGGGTCCGGGTTGACCGCGCAGTCGCCGTAGACCAGCACCCGGTCGGCCAGGCACATGAAGAACACCGAGGACACGATCTGGGCGCCCGGCCGGGTCTTGATGATCTCGAAGGCCGGGCGGATGGTGGCGGCGGTGGAGTGCACCGCGCCGGAGACCATGCCGTCGGCCAGGCCCTCCTGGACCATCAGCGTGCCGAAGTAGGAGACGTCCGCGACCACGTCGAAGGCCAGCTCGACGCTGACGCCCTTGTGGGCGCGCAGCGCCGCGTAGCGCTCGGCGAACCGTTCGCGCAGCGGGGAGGTCTGCGGATCGATGATCTGGGCGTCGGCCAGGTCGATGGCCAGGTCGGCGGCGCGCTTGCGGATCGCCTCCTCGTCGCCCAGCAGCGTCAGCGCGCAGACGTCGCGGCGCAGCAGCACATCGGCGGCCCGCAGTACCCGCTCCTCGCTCCCCTCGGGGAGGACGACCCGGCGGCGGCCGGAGCGGGAGCGCTCGATCAGCTCGTGCTCGAACATCATCGGCGTCACCCGGACGGAGCGGGCGACGGAGATACGGTTCGTCAGCTCCACGGTGTCCACATGCCGCTCGAACAGGCCGAGCGCGGTCTCCGCCTTGCGCGGCGAGGCGGCGTTCAGCTTGCCCTCGATCGCGAACAGCTCGCCGGCCGTGGGGAAGGATCCGCCGGGTACCGAGACGACCGGGGTGCCGGGGGCGAGCCGGCCCGCCAGCGCCATGATGTCCGGCCCGGGCCGCTCGTCGAGGGTGAGCAGCACGCCGGCGATCGGCGGGGCACCGGCGCTGTGCGCGGCGAGCGAGCCGATCACCAGGTCCGCCCGGTCCCCGGGGGTGACCACCAGGCAGCCGGGGGTGAGCGCCTTGAGGAAGGTCGGCAGCATGGCGCCGCCGAAGACGAAGTCCCGGGCGTCCCTGGCCAGGCCCGAGTCGTCGCCGAGCAGGACCTCGGCGCCGAGGGTGTGCACGATCTGGCTGACGGTCGGCGCGGAGAGCGAGCCGTCCTCGGGGAGCGCGTAGCAGGGCACCGGCAGGTGGGCGGCGAGCCGCCCGACGACGGCCTCGCGCTGCCCGGGCGCCACCCGGTTGACGATCACGGCCACGACATCGCAGCCCAGCGACTGGTAGGCGCGGTAGGCGTTGCGGGCCTCGGCGCGCACCGACTCGGGCTCCTGGCCCTGCCCGCCGACGACGGGCAGCACGGCGGCACCGAATTCGTTGGCCAGCCGCGCATTGAGGTTCAGCTCGTCGGGGAGGCTGGTGGCCGCGTAGTCCGAGCCGAGGACCAGGACGTACTCGTACTCCCTGGCGACGGCGTGGAAACGGTCGACGAGCCGGGAGACCAGCTCGTCGGTGCCGCGCTCGGCCTGGAGGGCGGCCGCCTCCTCGTAACCGATGCCGTGGACGGTGTCGGCGGGCTGGGTGAGCCGGTAGCGTGCCCGCAGCAGGTCGAAGAGCCGGTCGGGTCCGTCGTCGTGGATCAGCGGACGGAAGACGCCCACCCGGTCGACATGGCGGGTCAGGAGCTCCATGACTCCCAGCTCGATGACCTGGCGTCCGTCGCCGCGGTCGGTCCCGGTCACGTACACGCTGCGCGTCACGCGTGCTCTCCGATCCATTTCCGTTGGTCGCAAGGTCAAAATTAGCCGTTATGGTGGGCTTGCCCCTCTTGACAATACCTGCGCGTGTGGCTAGGTCGCTCTCCCAGTTTCCCTGGTGCGGTCCCTGCGGGGAACAGTAGGGGGAGGTCCGCCGGTCGGGGAGGGCCGGGCGGCCCGTGAAACAATCGGACCGGCTCACACGAACCGACAGCGAGCACAGGAGACACAGCACGATGCGTATCGGAGTCCTCACCGCAGGCGGCGACTGCCCCGGCCTGAACGCTGTGATCCGGTCGGTGGTCCATCGCGCCCTCACCGGCCACGGCGACGAGGTCATCGGCTTCGAGGACGGCTTCTCGGGCCTGCTCGACGGCCGTTTCCGCAAGCTCGACCTCGAAGGGGTCAGCGGCATCCTCGCCCGCGGCGGCACCATCCTCGGCTCCTCCCGGCTGGAGCGCGCCCGGCTCCAGCAGGCCTGTGAGGACGCCAAGGACCACTCCGCGGACTACGGCATCGACGTCCTCATCCCGATCGGTGGCGAGGGCACCCTGACCGCCGCCCGAATGCTGTCGGACGCCGGACTGCCGGTCGTGGGCGTGCCCAAGACCATCGACAACGACATCTCCGCCACCGACCGTACCTTCGGCTTCGACACCGCCGTCGGCGTCGCGACCGAGGCCATCGACCGCCTCAAGACCACCGCGGAGTCGCACCAGCGGGTCATGGTCGTCGAGGTGATGGGCCGGCACGCGGGCTGGATCGCGCTGGAGTCCGGCATGGCCGGCGGCGCCCACGGCATCTGCCTTCCCGAGCGCGGCTTCGAGGTCAGCGACCTGGTCACGATGGTCGAGGAGCGCTTCGCCCGGGGCAAGAAGTTCGCCGTGATCTGTGTCGCCGAGGGGGCGCACCCGGCCCCCGGCAGCATGGAGTACAAGAAGGGCGCCATCGACCAGTACGGCCACGAGCGGTTCTTGGGCATCGGCAACGCGCTCGCCCACGAGCTGGAGGAGCGCCTCGGCAAGGAGGCCCGGCCGGTCATCCTCGGTCACGTCCAGCGCGGCGGCACCCCCACCGCCTACGACCGGGTGCTCGCCACCCGCTTCGGCTGGCACGCCGTCGAGGCGGCGCACCGCGGCGACTTCGGCCGGATGACCGCGCTGCGCGGCACCGACATCACGATGGTGCCGCTGGCCGAGGCGGTCACCGAGCTCAAGAGGGTGCCCGAGTGGCGGATGGACGAGGCCGAGTCGGTCTTCTGAGTCGCCCGGCCCGCCGCATCCGGCGCTCCACGGCGCGTACGTCAACGGCGGCGCGCCCGCCCCCGGTCGGGGGCGGGCGCGCCGCCGTTCTCGGTATGCCTGCTCACTCCGCGCCGATGGCCTCCAGCATGTTCAGCCGGGCCGCCCGGCGGGCCGGCCACAGCGCCGCCAGCACCCCCACGACCAGCGCGATCAGCAGGAACAGCCCGAGCCGGCCCCAGGGCAGCACCATCTCGTACGTCGGGAAGGACGAGCCGACCAGGCTGCCGCCGGCCCAGGCCAGGAAGATCCCCAGCCCGATGCCGAGCACCGCGCCGAACAGCGAGATGACCACCGACTCCAGCCGCACCATCTGCTTGATGCCGGTGCGCGCCAGGCCGATCGCCCGCAGCATCCCGATCTCCCGGGTCCGCTCGAACACCGACATCGCCAGGGTGTTGACCACGCCGACCACCGCGATGATCACGGCCATGCCCAGCAGCCCGTAGACCATGTTCACGATGGTGTCGATCTGCCCGGCGTTCTCCTTGCGCAGATCCTCATGGTTCTGGATCTTCAGCAGCGGGCTGTCGCCGAGCGTCCGCCGGATCTCCTTGGCGAGCGCCGGGGAGCCGCCGCCGGCCGCCTTCACCAGCAGCTTCTCGTTCTTGACCTGGGTCATGTGCGGGTCGACCAGGGACACATCGGCGAAGGCGTCGCCGAGGGTGTCGTTCTCCGCGAAGACGGCGGCGACCTTCACCCTGGTCTGCTTCTTGCCGCCCTTCTTGTCGCCCTTGTTGTCGTCGAACCCCAGAGTCGCGGTGTCCCCGGCCTTCCAGCCGCGGCGGGCGGCCTCCTCCTTCGAGACGGCGATCCCGCCGGCCCGTACGGCGTCCAGCGAGCCCTGGGTGAAGGTGATGCGGGTGAGCTTGCCGATCTGCGTGAGGTCGGTGCCGGTCAGCGAGCCGAAGCCGTCCCCGACGCTGTAACCGGTGCTGCGCAGCCCGGCGGCCGCCTCGACGCCCGGGACGTCGGCGACCTTCTTCGACAGCACGGGATCCAGGCCGACATAGGTCGAGGTCTCGACCCGGTAGTCGGCCGTCATCTCGGTGGCCGCCATCTTGTCCATGCCGATCTGTGCCGAGTACCCGACGACCGTCATCCCGGTGATCAGGGTCAGGCCGATCATCAGCGCCGACGCGGTCGCCGCCGTACGGCGCGGATTGCGCAGCGCGTTCTCCTTGGCCAGCTTGCCGCCGATGCCGAACAGCCGGGTGGTGACCAGACCGGCCAGCGACACCAGCGGACGGGACAGCAGCGGCGCCAGAATGATCACGCCGATCAGGGTCACCGCCGAGCCGAGCATCGCGAGCGACAGATCGTCACTGGAGTTGAGCGTGGAGACGTAGAGCATCACCGCGACACCGAGTGCGGTGATCACCGAGCCGATGACGTTGCGGACGACCAGGCTGCGCAGCTGCGGCGGCGCCTCGACGCTGCTGAGCGCCTCGACCGGCGCGATCTTCGCCGCCTTGCGGGACGGCAGCCAGGCGGCCAGTACGGTCACCACGACGCCCACCCCGAGCGCGGAGAGCACCGCGGCCGGGCTGATGACGAGCGGCCCGTCCGGGAAACCCGCGCCGTTGGCGTCCAGCACCGCCCGCAGCCCCACCGCGATCCCGGTGCCCATCGCGAAGCCGACGCCCGAGGAGATCAGCCCCAGCAGCGCCGCCTCGGCGAGCACCGAGCGGACCACCTGCCGGCGCGAGGCACCGACCGCGCGCAGCAGCGCGATCTCGCGGCTGCGCTGGGAGATCAGCATGGTGAAGGTGTTGGCGATGATGAAGATGCCGACGAACAGGGCGATGCCGGCAAAGGTCAGCAGGGTCTTGCTCAGGGCGCTGTTCGACTGGGCGATCATCCGGGACTGTTCGGCGGCGAGGTCGCTCCCGCTGGTCGCCTTGGCCCGCTTCGCCGGCAGCACCTCGCGCACCTTCGCGGTCAGCGCCCGCTGGTCGGTGCCGGGCGCGGCCGTCACGACCAGCTCGTCGAACTGTCCGGCGTGCAGGAACAGTTTCTGCGCGGTGGCGGTGTCGAACAGCGCCAGGCTGCCGCCCGCGGTCACCTGCGGATCGTCGCTCGCCACGATGCCGACCAGCTTCTTCTTCACCACCGGCCCGTCGGTGGCGAACCGCACGGTGTCGCCGAGCGCATAGCCGGCCGCCTTCGCGGTCGACTCGGCCAGCGCGATCTCGTCGCCGGCGGCCGGGCCGCGGCCCCGCACCAGCGGGTAGCGGCTGTCCTTGCCGTCCTTGCCCGGCTGGTAGTTGCCGGCGAGGTTCTGCCAGCCGTTGCCGATCGGCTGGTCGTCGCGCCCGGCGAGGGTCGCCTGGCCGGTGACGTTCGCCCGCACGGACCGTACGCCGGGCAGCGCGCGGATCCGGTCGGCGAGCTTGTCGTCGAGTGCGGTGGCGCGCTTGCCGTCCTTCCCCGGGCCGGCGGAGACCTCGGGGTCCTCCTCGGCGGCCTGGACGGAGACGGCCACGTCCTTGAGGTTCTTGGCGGAGGCGTTCTTGACGGCTTCGCCGACGGTGTCGCTGAAGATGAGGGTGCCGGCGACGAAGGCGACGCCGAGCAGTACCGCGAGCGCGGTCATCATCAATCGGGCTTTGTGCGCAAGGACATTGCGCAGGGCTGTACGCAGCATGGTGGGTCCTGGTCCGGTTGCTCGGTGTGAAGGGCGGCGCCCGGGGGCGCGGAAGGGGCGCCGGTGTCAGCTCGTACGGCCCTTGGAGTCGAACAGCCGCATCCGGTCCAGGACGGTGTCCGCGGTCGGCTCGTGGAGCTCCTCGACGATCCGGCCGTCGGCGAGGAAGACCGCCCGGTCCGCGTAGCCGGCGGCGACCGGGTCGTGGGTGACCATCACCACCGTCTGGTTCATCGCGCGCACCGACTCCCGCAGGAAGCCCAGTACTTCGGCGCCGGAGCGGGAGTCGAGGTTGCCGGTCGGCTCGTCCGCGAAGATGATCTCCGGCTGGGCGGCCAGCGCCCGGGCGACCGCGACGCGCTGCTGCTGGCCGCCGGAGAGCTGGGAGGGCCGGTGGGAGAGCCGTCCCGAGAGGCCGACGGTGTCGATGACGGCGTCCAGCCAGGCCCGGTCGGGCTTACGGGCCGCGATGTCCATCGGCAGCGTGATGTTCTCCAGCGCGGTCAGCGTCGGCAGCAGGTTGAACGCCTGGAAGATGAAGCCGATCTTGTCCCGGCGCAGCCGCGTCAGCTGCCGGTCGTTGAGCGAGGACAGTTCGGTCTCGCCGATCCGGGCCGAACCGCCGGAGATCGAGTCCAGCCCGGCCATGCAGTGCATCAGCGTCGACTTGCCGGAGCCGGACGGGCCCATGATCGCCGTGAACTGGGCCTTGCCGAAGTCGACCGAGACGGAGTCCAGCGCGACCACCCGGGTGTCCCCCTGGCCGTAGACCTTGCTCAGGTCCGTGGCACGGGCGGCGACGGCAGCGGTGCGGAGGGAGGCGGGGGAACCGGGGAAGCCCGGCGAGGCAGCCGCGTGGGACACGGGAACTCCTGGAAAAAGGACGGATGTTTCGACGTCCTTATTTTCGAATGCGCAGATCATCCCGGTCTTCACCCGCAGGGACCGAAAGCCCGACCGGCCGGAAGTGCCACCACTGCCCCCGGCGTCATCCTCTGGACGGACAACCCTCCGACCTCTGGCCGACGGGAGAACCCCGAGGCGCCGGGCCGCGGTTCACGGGTGCGCCGCGTCCACCCGCGCCCAGAACTCCGCCAGGATGCCGTCGAGAAAGGCGCGCCCCGCCCGGCCGGACTCCTCGGCACGCTCCCCGCCGCCCCAGTGCAGCGTAGCGGCCATCGTTGCCTGGTAGTCGGCGTGCAGCTCCCGCAGCACCTCGCGCAGCAGCCGCCCGGGCAGCGGTACGACCGTGCCGACCGGCCGGACACCGGCCTGCCAGCGGGTGGTGACGGCGCCGGTCAGCAGCTCGGTCAGCCGCGCGTCCCGGCCGGTGAAGCGGATCAGCGCGGGCAGCGGCAGCGCCAGCGCCGCGGCGAGCGCCGCGGCCTGCCGCTCGGTGCCGCGCCACCGGCCGCCGTCCTCCAGACGCCCGTAGACGGCCGGGTCCATGCCGAGGTGGCGCGCGAGGTCCGAGGCGGCGAGGCCGCGCGCCAGCCGGTGGGCGCGCAGGGTGTCCGGTGTGCCGAGCAGTTCGGCGGGCGCGCACCACAGGGCACCGGCCAGCGCGGTCAGTTCGGCCTCCGAGGGGGTGCGTTCGCCCGCTTCCCAGGCCGACACCGTCGCGGGCGGCAGCCGGATCCCGTAGGCGGCGGCGATCCCGTACGCGACATGGGCGGGGGTCAGGCCGAGGGCCTCGCGGAGCCGTCGGGCGGCCGCGGCGTCGAAAGGGGGCCGGCGGGGCTCCCCGGCGGGCGTCTGCACCGGCACACGGTAAGTGGCGGGGCGCCGGGGCACCTATGGTGCGGAGGACCAAGGCGGGAAGTCGTAGGAAGCTACCAGTCGGCGGGTTTCCCGGTCCGGTGCGGAGCCGGCCGGCCGTGCGGTCCTCAGCCCTTCACGGCGCCGCCGAGCGCGAAGCCGCCGCCGAGCCGCCGGGAAATCAGCAGGTAGAGCGCGAGGACCGGCGTGGAGTACAGGACGGAGAAGGCCGCGAGTTCACCGAAGGCGACGGCGCCGTAATTGCCGAAGAAGGTGAAGATGCTGACCGAGGCCGGGAGTTTCTCCGGGGAGAGCAGCAGCATGAAGGGGACGAAGAAATTGCCCCACATCATGAGGAAGGTGTAGATCGCCACGACACCGGCCCCGGGGCCCATCAGCGGCAGGATCACCCGCAGCAGGGTCTGCGGCCAGGAGGCGCCGTCCGTCCACGCCGCCTCCTCCAGCACCCGGGGCACCCCGTCCATGAAGTTCTTCATCAGCCAGATGGCGAACGGCAGTTGGGCGGCGGCCAGGAACAGCGCGGTGCCGTACCGGGTGTCGATCAGATCGACCCGGACGAACAGCCCGTAGACCGGGACCATGACCGCGGTGATCGGCAGGCAGGTCGAGAACAGGATCGTCAGCAGGTACGGGCGGGCCAGCCGCGCGCGGAAGCGGGAGAGCGGATAGGCGGCGAGCGCCGCACAGACCACCGTGAGCAGCGTGGCCCCACCGCAGATCAGCAGGCTGTTGAGCATCGGGAGGAAGGTGATCTCGGCGTTCCAGACCGCCGAGAAGTTGTCCAGCGTCGGGGAGGCGGGCAGCCGCACCCGCAGCGTCGCCCGCGCGTCCAGCGAGGCGAGCACCAGCCAGACCAGCGGAGTCGCGAACGCCACCGCGACGGCCAGCAGTCCGGCATCGGCGGCCAGCCGGTGGCGCGTCCGCCGGCTCGAAGTCCACCGGCGGGCGGGGGGACGGCGGGGGAGCGGCACGGCTCACACCTCCTCGCGCAGCAGGCGCAGATAGCCGGCCGCGAACAGCGCGCCCACCACCAGCAACAGCAGCGCCACCGCCGTGCCGTAGCCGATCAGGGACTTCGTGAACGCCTGGTCGTACATGAACACCGGCAGGGTCTGGCTGCGGCCCCCGGGACCGCCCCGCGTCATCACCCAGATCAGCCCGAAGACGGAGAGCGTCTGCAGGGTGTTGAGCATCAGAGTGGTGCCGACCGAGCGGCGGATCATCGGCAGTGTGAGGTGCCACAGCCGGCGCAGCCCGCCCGCCCCGTCGACCGCGGCGGACTCGCTGATCTCCTCGGGGATCTGGGCCAGCGCCGCGGAGTACATCAGCATCGAGAAGGCCGTACCGCGCCAGACGTTGGCGCACGACACCGCGAGGACCGGCAGGGTGAACAGCCAGTTCTGGGCGGGCAGATGGAGCCAGGCCAGCAGGGCGTTGAGGGTGCCGCGCCGCGCGAAGAAGGTGTAGAGCAAAAAGCCCGCGACGATCTCCGGGAGCACCCAGGCGGTGATCACCAGCGCCCCGGTCAGGGTCCGTACGGGCCGTGAGGCGCGGCGCATCAGACCGGCCAGCGCCAGGCCCAGGGTGTTCTGCCCGAGGACCGCGGAGACCACGGTGAACACCAGCGTCAAGGCCACCGCGTTGCGGAACGCCGGGTCTCCGAACGCATGGCGGAAGTTGGCCAGGCCGACGAAGGACGCGGACTCCTGGCCGCTCAGCTGGGTGTCGGTGAAGGCGAGCCAGACGCAGTAGCCGATCGGCCCGGCGAGGAAGAGCAGCAGCAGGAGGGTGGCCGGGACCAGCGGGACCCAGCGCAGCGGAGGGGCGGCCCGCGCGGTGCGGCGCGGTGTCGGTGGTGCGGGCGGGGCGGCCCCGGCGGCGCGGGCGCTCACGGCTTGGCGACGGTCCGGCCGCCGACGAGCGAGGGCAGCGACGCGTCATAGTCCCCGGCCGCCCGGTCCGGCGAGGAGTCACCGGCGGTGACCGCCTCCATCGCCTCGCCGATCGCCGCGGCGACCTTGGGGTAGTCGGGCAGCGCGGGCCGGTACCGGCTGATCGGGACCAGACCGGTGAAGAAGCCGATGCCGGGCACGGACTTCAGGTAGCGCGGGTCGGCCGCGACGTCCTTGCGCACCGCGATCTGCGCGCCCCGTACGCACCATTCGAGGGCGTTCTGCCGGGACTGGAAGGTCTTGATCAGCTGCCAGGCCGCCGCCGGCTGCCGGGCCTGCCGCGGCACCGACCAGGTCCAGCCGCCGGCCAGGCTGACCCGGCCGGGCGGGGCGCCGTGCTGGGTGGGGAACGGTGCCTGGCCCAGCGTCGTCGACCAGGCGGGCCAGGGGTTGCCGCCGCCGGTCGGCTGCCACTGCTGGCCCAGCCACGAGCCGTCGAGGTCGATCGCGAGCTTCTCCTCGGGCAGCAGCTCGGCGGCCACATTGGTCTGGATGTTGGGGCTCAGCGCATCGGACACCTCGGGCCCGAGCTTCTCCTTGTAGACGGTGTCGAGGAAGGCCAGGCTGTCGCGGAAGCCCCGGGTGCCGGTGACCCACTTCCCGCTGCCCGGGTCGTAGAGCTGGTTCTCGCCGGTGCCGTACAGCAGCATCTCGAAGCCCTGCATCACGGCGGCCTCGCCCGCGCCCTTGCCGGTGAAGACGTTCAGCGGGATGACGCCGGGGACTTTGCGCCGGACCGTCCGGGCCGCGTCCAGCACCTCGTCCCAGGTCCGGGGCCGCCAGTTCGCGGGCAGTCCGGCCTTCTTGAAGATCTTCTTGTTGAACCACAGCCCGCGGGTGTCCGTGCCGTCCGGGACGCCGTACGTCCTGCCGTCCTGCCCCCGGGCCGCGGCCTTCGCGGCCGGCTCGAACTGCCGCCACTGTTTCCAGCCGCGCAGCTGCGCGTCCAGCGGGCGCAACAGCCCGGCCTTGATGTCGGAGTTGACCAGGAAGGTGTCCTCGTAGACCAGGTCCGGTGTGGTCCGCGGGGAGCGCATCATCTGCTGGATCTTGGTGTAGTAGTCGTTCTCCGAGGCCTGGATCGGGATCAGCCGGACCGTCTTCCCGGGGTGCTGCTTCTCGAACTGCCGTGCCACCAGGCGGACATAGTCGTCCCGGACGGTGACCTTGCTGTTGGTGTCCTTGATGAAGGCGACCTTGACGGTGTTGCGGTCGCCGTCCGGCCCGCCGCCGCAGGCGGTGAGCGTGCCGGCGGCCACGACGGCGGCGGCGAGAAGAATCAGCGGGGCGGTGGGGCGCACGGCACGACCTCCAACTGGCCACGAGGGGCTGCCAGCTGAAAGTAAGTCACCGGTCACAGCCGGTCAATGGCCCGACCAGCGATAGCGCAATTCGGGCCGGCCGACCTGGCCGTACTGGGGTGCGCGGGCGGCCCGGCCGCCGACCACGAGATGTTCCAGATAGCGGCGCGCGGTGATCCGGGAGATTCCCACGTCGGCGGCGGCCTCGGTGGCCGTCAGCCCGCCGCCGGCGGCTCGCAGCACATCGGTCACCGCCCGCAGGGTGGCCGCCGTCAGCCCCTTGGGTAGCGCGGCCGGCTGGGGCGAGCGCAGCGCCGCGAGCGCCCGGTCCACCTCGTCCTGCCCGCTGGCCTCGCCGGTGGTGGCGCGGAACCGGGCGTAGCGGGTGAGCCGGTCGCGCAGGGTGGCGAAGGTGAACGGCTTGAGGACGTACTGCACCACGCCGAGCGAGACGCCCTCGCGCACCATCGTCAGGTCGCGGGCGGAGGTGACCGCGATGATGTCGGCGGTGTGCCCGGCCGCGCGCAGCGTGCGCACCAGCGCCAGCCCGTGGCCGTCGGGCAGATAGAGGTCGAGCAGCAGCAGATCGACGCCGTGCGCCTCCAGATGGCGGCGGGCGCCGGCGCCGGAGTGCACGGTGCCGGAGACGGTGAAGCCGGGCACCCGCCCGACGTACAGGGCGTGCGCGTCGGCGGCGACCGGATCGTCCTCGATGACGAGGACCCGGATGTCGGCGGCGCTCACCGCGGGCCTCCTCTCGTGACCGGGCCGGCCGGGGCGGACGCCCCGCTCATGCCGTCGCCCCCGCCCGCAGTGGCAGCCGTACGGTGAATCGCGCACCGCCTGACGGGGCCCGGTCCAGCGTCACCGTACCGCCGTGGCGGCGTACCGCCTGCTGCACCAGGGCCAGGCCCAGGCCGCGGCCCCGGGCGGGCGCCGCCGCGCCCTGCTTGGTGCTCCAGCCCCGCTGGAAGATCTCGTCCGCGGCGTCCGCGGCCACCCCCGGCCCGTTGTCCGCCACCCGCAGCAGCAGTTCGCCGTCGGCCGCCCGCGCGGTGACCGCCACCCGCGGCGGGGAGGCGGCGCCGGGCTCCCGGGGCGGGGCCGCGGCGTCGATGGCGTTGTCCAGGAGGTTGCCCAGCACCGTGACCAGGTCACGGGCCGGCAGCCCGGGCGGCAGGAGCCCGTCGTCGATCCGGCTGTCGGGCGTCAGCGTCAGCTCGACGCCGCGCTCATTGGCCTGCGCCGCCTTGCCGAGCAGCAGCGCGGCGAGCACCGGCTCGGCGACCGCCCCGACCACCTGATCGGTCAGCACCTGCGCCAGCTCCAGCTCCGCGGTCGCGAACTCCACGGCCTCCTCGGAGCGTCCCAGTTCGATCAGCGACACCACGGTGTGCAGCCGGTTGGCGGCCTCGTGGGCCTGCGAGCGCAGCGCCTCGGTGAAACCGCGCACCGAGTCCAACTCGCCGGACAGCGCCTGGAGTTCGGTGTGGTCGCGGAGGGTGACCACGCTGCCGCGGCGCTCACCGCCGGAGACCGGCGCGGAGTTGATGACCAGCACCCGCTCGCCGGTCAGCTGGAGTTCGTCGACCCGCGGGCCGGGCGCCAGTAGCGCCTCGGTCAGTGCCGGGGGCAGCCCCAGCTCCGTGACCGGGCGGCCCACCGCGTCGCCGGACAGCCCCAGCAGCTCCCGCCCGCCGTCGTTGATCAGGGCGACCCTGCGCTGCCCGTCGAGCATCAGGAGCCCCTCGCGGACGGCGTGCAGCGCGGCCTGGTGGTAGTCGTGCATCCGGCTGAGCTCGCCGGCGTTCATCCCGTGGGTGTGCCGCCGCAGCCGGGCATTGATCACATACGTCCCCAGGCCGCCGAGTGCCAGCGCCGCGGCCGCCACCCCGACCAGGGCCAGGACCTGGTCCCGCAGCTGCTCGCTGATGGTCTTGATGGTGATCCCGGAGCTGACCAGCGCGGTGATCCGGCCGCCGCGCCGCGGATCACGGACCGGGGCGACGACCCGCACCGACGGGCCGAGCACGCCCATGTGCGTCTCGGCGAAGGTCTTGCCGCGCAGCGCCGGGCCGATGTGTCCCAGGTACGTGTGGCCGATCGCGGAGGGCTCCGGGTGCGTCCAGCGGATGCCGTCCGTGCCCATCACCACCACGAAGTCGACGCCCGCATCGTGCCGCAGCCGCTCGCTGTACGGCTGGAGCGCGGCCGTCGGGTCCTTGCTCCGGGCCGCCGCGACGACCGCCGGGGAGTCGGCGACGGCGGTGGCCGCCGCGGTCGCCTGCCGCCGCGCGGTCTCCTCCGCCTGCCGGCCGGCGCTGAGGTACGCGAAGACGGCGCAGCCCATGACGGCCACCGCCACCAGCACGACCTGCATCGCGAAGAGCTGCCCGGCGAGGCTGCGGGGACCCCGCAGTCGTCGGGGCGGCCGGGGTCGGGGGAGTCGCATGCGAACAGTGTGCACGGAGACCGCGAAACCGTCTGCACGGTCACTTTCGCGTGAACGAAATGTACGTAAGGGTGACGGGCGCCACAACGGCGTGCATAGTCGCCGGGACTTTGTTGTGTGACAGAGCCGCAGATCAGCGCACAGCCGAAGACCAGAGGAGGCAGCCGTGGCTGCACAGACCCCGCCGCGTGGGGGCACCACCGAGGAGACCGCGCCGGCGAAGCGGGACCGGACCCACTTCCTCTACCTCGCCGTGATCGGGGCGGTGCTGCTCGGCATCATCGTGGGTTTCGCCGCCCCCGGCGTCGCCGTCCAGCTCAAGCCGCTGGGCACGGGGTTCGTGAACCTGATCAAGATGATGATCTCGCCGGTCATCTTCTGCACCATCGTGCTGGGCGTCGGCTCGGTCCGTAAGGCCGCCAAGGTCGGCGCGGTCGGCGGGCTGGCGCTCGGCTACTTCATGGTGATGTCGACCGTCGCGCTGGCCATCGGCCTGGTCGTCGGCAACATCCTGGAGCCCGGCTCCGGGCTGCATCTGACCGAGACCGTCCGGCACGCCGGCCAGGCCCAGACCTCGGGCGGCGGCGAGTCGCTGCCGGAGTTCCTGCTCGGCATGATTCCCACCACGCTGGTCTCCGCCTTCACCCAGGGTGAGGTGCTGCAGACGCTGCTGGTGGCGCTGCTGGTGGGCTTCGGGCTGCAGGCGCTGGGCACGGCGGGCGAGCCGGTGCTGCGCGGGGTCGGGCACCTGCAGAAGCTGGTCTTCCGGGTGCTGGCCATGATCATGTGGGTGGCGCCGGTGGGTGCCTTCGGCGCCATCGCCGCGGTGGTCGGCGAGACCGGCCTGGACGCGCTGAAGTCGCTGGCGGTCATCATGGTCGGCTTCTACACGACCTGTCTGCTGTTCGTGATCGTGGTGCTCGGCGCGCTGCTCCGGCTCTTCGCCGGCGTCAACATCTTCCTGCTGCTGAAGTACCTCGCCCGGGAGTTCCTGCTGATCCTGTCCACCTCCTCCTCGGAGTCGGCGCTGCCGCGGCTGATCGCGAAGATGGAGCACCTGGGCATCAGCAAGCCGGTGGTCGGCATCACCGTCCCCACCGGCTACAGCTTCAACCTCGACGGCACCGCCATCTACCTGACGATGTCCTCGCTGTTCGTGGCCGAGGCGATGGGCAAGCCGCTGCCGCTCGGCCAGCAGATCTCGCTGCTGGTGTTCATGGTCATCGCCTCGAAGGGGGCGGCGGGCGTCACCGGCGCGGGCCTGGCGACGCTCGCCGGCGGTCTGCAGTCGCACCGCCCCGAGTTGGTCGACGGCGTCGGCCTGATCGTCGGCATCGACCGCTTCATGAGCGAGGCGCGCGCCCTGACCAACTTCGCGGGCAACGCGGTGGCCACCGTGCTGATCGGCACCTGGACCAAGGAGATCGACCGCGCCCGGGCGGCGGAGGTGCTGGCCGGAAGGCTGCCGTTCGACGAGAAGTCGCTGGCCGACGAGGCCCCCGCCGGGCCGGGGTCCGCCGCCGGAGCCGACGTCGTCGGACCGCGCGACGGCGGGGCGGAAAAGGCGCCCGCCACGGTCTGATTCCGGGTGCCAGTACCGGGACGGCCCGGAAGGCGCTGCCACCGTGTCGATCGGTGGCAGCGCCTTCCGGTTTCCGTACGCGTGGCGTCCGTTCCGCCACTTCTGGCCGGTCCGCCGGAGTACGTGCTTACGCGGGGAAGTCCCCCGCCCGCACGCCGGCGACGAACGAGGACCACGCGGCCGGCTCGAACATCAGGGCCGGCCCTTCCGGGTCCTTGCTGTCTCGGACGGGAACGGTGCCGTGGGCGCATATGTGCGCCGGGGACCACTCCAGGCAGTCGCCACCGTCTTGGCTGCTGTAGCTGGACTTGACCCAGGGGTGAATCAGGGGGGTCACGATGCCTCCATTAGCTTGCGGATCAGGTGGGCGGACGCGTCACGAGAGAGGGCTGAAGCGGTGAGTACATCGTAGGACCGCGAGAGGAGCCGCACCGTGGAAGGATCATCGATGATCGTCCCTGACCTGATGCCCTCCGTGTAGATCACGGGCGGCCCGTCCACGGTGGTGAGAATGGACATGGAACCGTCCATGAGCCCGTGAGTCTCCGCAGATAGCGGCATCACCTGTAGCACGGTGGTTCGCTGGGAGCCGTGGGCGAGCAACGCGGAGAGCTGTTCCCGCATCACGTCTTGGCCCCCGACGTTCCGCCGGAGCACTGACTCACAGATGACCACGGAGAAGTCCGGCGGAGAAGTGCCCTTCAGCACTTCCTGTCGCGCCATTCGCGCCCGGACCAGTGTGGCCACTTCTTCATCACTCGCCCTGGGGTCGCCCTCGCGGAGAAGGGCCCGCGCGTAAGGCGCCGTCTGAAGGAGGCCGGGTACCACCGTGGGCGACCACGCGGAGATGCTGACCGCGCGTGGCTCCAGTTCGATCCGTCGGCGGGAGTGCACTGGGAACGATTGGGCGGTGATCTCCTCGTACAGCCGCTTGAACAGTCCGTCTGTCGAAAAGACCTGGTCCAGCCGGGCCGGGAGGTCCGCGGGGATAGGCCCCACGCATGTCTCCACACGGCTGATGGTGCTCTTCGACGTGCGGACCATCTTCGCCAGTTGCGTCTGGTTCAGGGGCCCTTGTGGGTGCAGCTCCCGAGCGCTCCGGCACTCCTCGGCGAACTGCCGGCGCGGGTCGTATGCGCCCTCTGCGCCCCCTGTTTCGACTCCGTTGGAGTCCATAACTCCCCCTGACCATTGACCTGGTCACTCCCGGTGGCGGCGACGTGGAAGCCGGTCAACGGCATGCGCACATGCCAGCCTGACCAACGCCCAGGTTGGGCGCTGAATCTCTCCCCACGGTACCGATGTCTCCCCCACTCTTGTCACCAACCAGCCGCACAGAGTGAGGGGTTCGGATGACTGAGCGAACAGCTTCAGCGTCCACCGGTGACCTGGCGGACCCGAAGGGGGAGCCCGTCCCGGTTCCGGGGTGCGACGTGTGCGAACCCTGCGGCCAGGAGCGGGAGGTGGCCCGGCAGGCGGGCCGTTCGCTGGAGGTCCGGAGCCTCAACGGGGTGATCGCGGGCCACCCGCACGGAAGGGAGGTACGGGCGTGATCAGGACGGAGGCACCACTCATGTTCTACACGTTGCCCGAACAGATCACGACGGGGAGCGTCGTCTTTGACCGGGACGTCGACATGGTGGCCGTGGTGCGAGACGTGAAGGGCCTGATGGTCGGCCTGGAACGGCCCACGGGCCTTACTTGGTACGTGGCGTACGGCCGTCTGCGACCCGGAACGGAGCGCGAAGGGCGACAACTCCAGGCCCTGGCGAAGCTCCGGCGGGCCCGCAAGCGGGGCATGCCGTGAGCTGGACCAAGTGAAACAGACCGGTGCCGTGGCCGAGGACGACCGAAACCAGGGCAGGCAACGAGCCGAAAAGACCGACCTGTTGGCCCGGCTGCGGGACCGCATCCACGGCAAGCCGGCGGGCAGCAAGTCAGAACGACGCGAAAGGGAAAGACGCATGGGCGGTGGGAACAGCGGAGAAGGTCCCACGGCGGATGACGACGAGGGGGCAGGCTTGCCCCACCCTCAGCCTGGCGAGCTTGACGGCCCGCCCGCGGACTGACACAGACTCCGCCCCCGGAACAGGGGCGGGTAAGGCCCCGGCCGCCTGTCCCTGGACTACGGCAGCCGGCCGGGTCAACCATCGGTGAGAGCACCCTGGAGGAAACGTGATCACGATCTTTGCGAACGACGGTGGCGACAAGCTCCCGGGGGAGCCGTACCCCGGCCCGCATCAGCCTCCGTCCCCTGATGGCGGCCCGGGGCAGCCGAACCCGCCCAAGGTTGCCTGAGCAGTGACCGCCGACGCGCACAAGGAGCGTCCCAGCCTTGACGGGCTGGGGCGCGTCCTCATGTCTTCAGGGGCCCTCTCTTCCGACTGGGTCCCCACGTACGAGGCCGTTCCCCGTTCCGCCGTGTTGCCGGACCTCATGTGGCCATTCGACATGGCGGCCGGCCGGAGCGTGGCCGTGTCCAAAGCGGACGACCCTGCCAAGTGGCAGGAGTGCGCGGATTCCGACGTACCGATCGTGACCCAGTGGGACGACGGGAAGCACGCTGGCGCTGAACCCGGCCACGTTCCCACCAGCTCCGTGTCCATGCCCTCCGTGGTGTTCCGGATGCTCCAGGACCTGGACCTTCAGCCGGGCCACAACGCCCTGGAAATCGGCACGGCCACTACCTGGAATGCGTTGCTCATGGCCCACCGTGCGGGGCCAGGGAGCGTGACCACGGTGGAGGTGGACCGGGCGGTGGCCACGACCGCCATGGCGACGGTGGAGCGGCTGGGAATCCCCCTCCACGTCGTCCACGGCGACGGGTTCCAGGGTTACCCGGAGGGAGCGCCGTATGACCGGGTCATTGCTACGTGCGGCCTCCGCTCCATCCCGTTCGCGTGGGTGGAGCAGTGCCGGCCCGGCGGGGTCATCGTGGCCCCGTGGGGGACGAACTACAGCCACGGTGACGCGGTGGCCCGCCTGGTCGTAGCGCCGGACGGAGAGAGCGCCTCCGGGAAGTTCACCGGGCCCGTGGAGTTCATGAAGCTCCGGTCCCAGCGGATTTCGCCCGTGGTCCACAAGGAGTACGTCACGGGCAGTGTGGCCGACGGCGACGAGTCGTCCACGACCGTCACGGAAAGGGAGTTCGTCGGGGAGCAATTCGGCCCCGAGCGGTTCGCCCTGGGGCTCCGCGTGTCGCAGTGCTGGCACTTCGCAGCGGAGAAGAGCGACGGCGCCCGGCCGGTCTGGTTCTACAGCCTGAGTGACCGGTCCTGGGCGTGCTGCATGTTCCGCGACGGGGACACGGCGCGCGTCTGGCAGTTCGGCCCCCGCCGGCTGTGGGACGACGTGGAGGCCGCGTTCCGATGGTGGGACGGCCATGGCCGGCCGGACCCATCGCGGTTCGGTCTGACCGTGACCGCCGACGGCGAAAGGGTGTGGCTGGACGACCCGGCCAACTCCTGGGTTCTTTGAGGCCTGCCCCGTCCGTGTGCTGCCCCCGTGGCGCATGGGCGGGGCCTTCGTCATGTCCGCGGTGTTCCCCTTGACCTGGCGGGGCAGCCGGCGGACGGACGCGGATACGACGAAGGGCCCACCCTCCACAAGCTGCGGCATCCGCCCCTTCTTCGCGGCAGCCGTCCCACCGCCGCGCCCCCCCCGCCAAACCCCCACCCACACCGCTTTGACCTGCGGTTTTATCGGTCCGGGTCGATTGTCAGTGCCCCCTGTCACCATACGGAGGACAGAGAAAACGCGGCCGGCGAAGACCGGTGGCGTGGGGGCGCGCACAAGGAGGAATGAGACATAACGCTTTGGGTGACGGATCTGATCGGCGGGGGCGCCGCGGCAGCGGGAGAAGGATCGGACAAGCACCGCCCATGAGTGCTCAGAGGGGGCGTAGCCAGACGGTGGCCAAGGGGGGCAGCACCGGTGTGACGGAGGCGGCGCGGCCGTTCCAGGGGACCGGTTCCGCCGTCAGGGGATCGGGGTTGGTGACGCCGCTGCCGCCGTAGCGCGGGTCGTCGGTGTTGAGGACCTCGCGCCAGGCGGGGACGTGGTCGGGGACGCCGAGCCGGTAGGTGTGGCGGACGACGGGGGAGAAGTTGGTGACCGAGACCAGGGGGGAGCCGTCGGCGGCGAAGCGCAGGAAGGAGAAGACGTTGTCCTCGCGCGCGTCGCCGTCGATCCAGGAGAAGCCGGCCGGGTCCGTGTCGCGTTCCCACAGCGCGGGCGCGGCGGCGTAATGGCGGTTCAGCGCGCGGACCAGATCGCGCACACCCCGGTGGTCCGCCTCCGCCTCGTAGGAGGGGTCGAGCAGCCACCAGTCCGGTCCGTGGCTCTCGGCCCACTCCGCACCCTGGGCGAACTCCTGCCCCATGAAGAGGAGTTGCTTGCCGGGGTGGGCCCACATGAAGCCGAGGTAGGCGCGGTGATTGGCGCGCTGCTGCCACCAGTCACCGGGCATCTTCGACACCAGCGCCCGCTTGCCGTGCACCACCTCGTCGTGGGAGATCGGCAGCACATAGTTCTCGGAGTAGGCGTAGATCATGGAGAAGGTCATCTCGCCGTGGTGGTACTTGCGGTGCACCGGCTCCTTGGCGACATAGCCCAGGGAGTCGTGCATCCAGCCCATGTTCCACTTCAGGCCGAAGCCCAGACCGCCGAAGCCGCCGGGCCCCGCATGATGCGTGGCGCGGGTGACGCCGTCCCAGGCCGTGGACTCCTCGGCGATGGTGACGACACCGGGGCAGCGGCGGTAGACCGTCGCGTTCATCTCCTGGAGGAAGGCGACCGCGTCGAGGTCCTCCCGGCCGCCGTGGACGTTCGGCGTCCAGCCGCCCTCCTCGCGCGAGTAGTCGAGGTAGAGCATCGAGGCGACCGCGTCGACCCGCAGGCCGTCGATGTGGAACTCCTCGCACCAGTACACGGCGTTGGCGACCAGGAAGTTACGGACCTCGGTGCGGCCGTAGTCGAACTCCAGGGTGCCCCAGTCCGGGTGCGCGGCCCGCGCCGGATCCTGGTGCTCGTAGAGCGGCCGGCCGTCGAACTCGGCCAGCGCCCAGTCGTCACGGGGGAAGTGCGCCGGCACCCAGTCCATCAGGACGCCGATGCCGGCCCGGTGCAGCGCGTCGACCAGCTGCCGGAAGTCGTCCGGGGTGCCCATCCGGGCGGTGGGCGCGTAGAACCCGGTGACCTGATAGCCCCAGGAGCCCCCGAAGGGGTGCTCACACACCGGCATGAGCTCGACGTGGGTGAAGCCCAGGTCCTTGACGTAGGCGGGGAGCTGCAACGCCAGCTGACGGTAGGTCAGTCCGGGCCGCCAGGAGGGGAGATGCACCTCGTAGACGGAGAACGGCGCCTGGTGCACGGGCCGCTCGCCGCGCCGGGCCATCCAGTCGTCGTCCGTCCAGCGGTGGTGCGCGGCGTCCACGACCGAGGCGGTGGCGGGCGGGCACTCGGTCCGCCGGGCCATCGGGTCGGCGCGGACGGTCCTGGTGCCGTCCGGCCGGGTGATCTCGAATTTGTACAGCTCACCCTCGCCGACGCCCGGCAGGAAGAGCTCCCAGACGCCCGAGGAGCCCAGCGACCGCATCGGGTGGCCGGTGCCGTCCCAGCAGTTGAAGTCGCCGACGACCCGGACGCCCCGGGCATTGGGCGCCCAGACGGTGAAGCGGGTGCCCAACGCCCCCTGGTGGTCCATGATCCGCGCGCCGAGGGCCTGCCACAGCTGCTCGTGCCGCCCCTCGCCGAACAGATGCAGATCCAGCTCGCCGAGCGCGGGCAGGAAGCGGTAGGGGTCGTGCACGGTCGCGGCATGGTCGCCGTAGTCGACCAGCAGCTCGTAGTCCGGGACGGTGGTCAGCGGCAGCACCCCCGCGAACAGTCCCTCGCCCTCGGTGTGCAGAGCGGCGCGCAGGCCCTTGGCCAGAACGGTGACGCTCTTCGCGCACGGCCGCAGGACCCGGATGAGCAGTCCGCCGCGTACGGGGTGGGCGCCCAGCAGCCCGTGCGGGTCGTGATGGGTGCCGCCCAGCAGCCGGTCGCGGTCCTCGTCGGACAGCGGGGCGGCGGCCCGGACCCCGTGCCCGCCGCCCGCCGGCCGCCCCGCGCGGAAGGTGGCCGGGGGGCCCTCGGCCCGTCCGGGCGCCGGGGCCGTGCGGGGGGCCAGGGGCGGCCGGGCGGCGGGGGTGCCGCCGGTGGATTCCTGAGTGGTCGTCAGACCTTCGGCGGACGGCGGGCGGGGCGTCGCCGGGCGGCCGGAGAGCCCCGCCGTACGGTCGTCGGTCGCGCCCCGGTCGGGCGCGGGGTCGGGGGAGTGCGGGGGGGACGGCGGGCGGGCGGTCACGGGAGGGCCTCCTCGGGGCGGGGCAGCGGTCGGATCTCGGCGGGGCGTACGGGCAGCGGTGCGGCGGTTCGTCGGCGGCCTCTCACCCCCGGCCGTCGGACCCGGCGGACCGGGACGCGCCGGGGAGCCCGTCCGCCCCCACGGCCGGCTCGCCGCACGCGGCCAGCCGCCGGATGGCGGCCATCGGGACGGACAGCCAGTCGGGCCGGTGCCGGGCCTCGTAGAGCACCTCGTAGACGGCCTTGTCGGTCTCGTAGGCGCGCATCAGTTCGGGTGCGGAGCGCGGATCGAGCCCGCCGGCCTCCGCGTAGCCCAGGCAGTAGGCGTCGCGGGTACGGCGCGCCCAGTCCAGCGACCAGGGGTCGCCGCCGGCCGGTCCGCTGCGCGCGGCGTAGTCGAAGGAGCGCAGCATCGCCGCGACATCGCGCACCGCCGGCTGCAGCCGGCGCCGCTCGGCCAGCGGGCGGGCCGGCTCCCCCTCGAAGTCGATCAGCGACCAGCGCCCCTCGTCGGCGGAGCGCAGTGTCTGGCCCAGATGCAGATCGCCGTGGATGCGCTGGGCGGCCCAGCCGCGGCCGTCGCGGCCCAGCGTGGCCAGCGCGTCGAAGGCGGTACGCAGCCGGGCGCGGTAGGGCTGCAGCACGGGCACGGCGCGCGCGGTGGCCGTCAGCCGCTCGTTCATCCGGGCGGCGATCTCTTCGAGCTGCGGGCGGCGCAGCTCGGTGACCGGCAGGGTCTGGGCGAGCGCGGTGTGCACTTCCGCCGTGGCATGGCCCAGTGCGCGCGCCGAGCCGCTGAAGTCGGCCCGCACCGCCAGCGCGTTGAGCGCGAGCTGCCAGCCGTCCGCCGAGCCGGGCAGGAACGGCTGGAGCACACCCAGTGTGGTCGCCTCGCCGCCCTCCTCCACGGCCGGCGCCTCGAACCACGCCGCGGGCGCCGGCACCCGCGCGCACTTGGCGTCCGCCAGCGCCCGGGGCAGCTCCAGATCCGGGTTGATGCCCGGCTCGATCCGCCGGAAGACCTTCAGGATGAAGGAATCGCCGTACACGATCGAGGAGTTGGACTGCTCGACGGCGATCGGCCGGCCGGTCAGCCCGGAGGGGATGACGGCATCCGGCTCGCGGCAGAAGCGCAGCGCGCCGAGCCGGCCCGGTACCCGCAGCCGCTCCAGCAGCAGCCCGCACAGCCGCTGGTCGAGCAGCGCGTCGTAGACCGTGCGGCCGGCGAGCGGGCCGCCGGCGGGGCGCCCGATCGCCGCGGGCGCCAGCTGCGGCGGCGGCGCCGGATGCACCCCCAGCAGGAGCTGATAGCAGTCGCCGCCGGCCGGGGTACGGCTCGGCGGGGCGCTCTGCTGGGCGCGGACGAGCAGATGCAGCAGGCCCGGAGCGCCGCCCTCGGCGGTGCACGGCAGCAGCTCGGTCGCCGAGAGCAGCGCGAAGCCGGTGACCATCCGTCCCTTGCCGGCGAACCAGCGCTGGCGTGGCACCCATGCGGCGAGCAGGGCGGCCAGCGAGGAGAGCAGATCGGGTGCGGCGGTGAGCGGGCGGCGGTCAGGGGTGTTTCGGGTGGCACGGGTCGAGGCGGTGTCCGACATGGCGTCGCGTCCTTTCCCCGGGCACACGACATATAGGGCCAAGTGTCCCGGAATGCGGCCTTGACTGTGCGGCGGCGCGGTGGGGGTACCCCCAGACGGAGTCCGGGAGGCCATCGTGCGAGAGCTTCCCTATGGCAGCGGATGGTGGGCCCGTGCTGCTCCGCTGCGCGGTGTCCCCCTCCCGAGCCGGGGGACCGACGAGGCTCACCCGGCCCGCGCGGTAATAGGGAGGCTGCCCGAGCGAAAGGTCAAAAAACGCCCGTACGCGCCAGGTGGCCGCGTACGGGCGTGGTTCTGGGCACCCGTGCCCGGTCGGGCACGGGCGTCACCCGGAGTTTCTGCGCAGCCGGAACCAGTAGAAGCCGTGGCCCGCGAGGGTCAGCAGATACGGCAGCTCCCCGACGGCCGGGAAGCGGACCCCGCCGATGAGCTCCACCGGATGGCGGCCGCTGAACGCCCGCAGATCCAGCTCCGTGGGCTGGGCGAAGCGCGAGAAGTTGTGCACGCACAGCACCAGGTCGTCGTCCGCGCCGCCGGTGCCCGGTGCCTCCCGCAGGAAGGCCAGCACCGCCGGATTGCTGGAGGACAGCTCGGTGTAGCTGCCGAGCCCGAACGCCGGGTTCTGCTTGCGGATCTCGATCATCCGGCGGGTCCAGTGCAGCAGCGAGGACGGCGAACTCATCGCGGCCTCGACGTTGGTGACCTGGTAGCCGTAGACCGGATCCATGATGGTCGGCAGGAAGAGCCGGCCGGGGTCGCAGGAGGAGAAGCCGGCGTTGCGGTCGGGCGTCCACTGCATCGGGGTGCGCACCGCGTCCCGGTCGCCGAGCCAGATGTTGTCGCCCATCCCGATCTCGTCGCCGTAATAGAGGATCGGCGAGCCGGGCAGCGACAGCAGCAGAGCGGTGAAGAGCTCGATCTGATTGCGGTCGTTGTCGAGCAGCGGGGCCAGCCGCCGGCGGATGCCGATATTGGCGCGCATCCGCGGGTCCTTGGCGTATTCCGCGTACATGTAGTCGCGTTCTTCGTCCGTGACCATTTCGAGGGTCAGCTCGTCGTGGTTGCGCAGGAAGACGCCCCACTGGCAGCCGGACGGAATCGCCGGGGTCTTGGCGAGGATCTCCGACACCGGATAGCGCGATTCGCGGCGTACCGCCATGAAGATCCGCGGCATGACCGGGAAATGGAACGCCATATGGCATTCGTCGCCGCCGACGCCGTAATCGCCGAAGTAGTCGACGACGTCCTCCGGCCACTGATTGGCCTCGGCCAGCAGCACCGTGTCCGGATAGTGCGCGTCGATTTCCGCGCGGACCCGCTTGAGGAAGGCGTGCGAGGCGGGCAGATTCTCGCAGTTGGTGCCCTCTTCGGCGTAGAGGTAGGGCACCGCGTCCAGCCGGAAGCCGTCGATCCCCAGGTCCAGCCAGAAGCGCAGGGCGGAGATCATCTCCTCCTGGACCGCCGGGTTCTCGTAGTTGAGGTCCGGCTGGTGGGAGAAGAAACGGTGCCAGTAGTACTGCTTGCGCACCGGGTCGAAGGTCCAGTTGGAGGCCTCGGTGTCGACGAAGATGATGCGGGCGTCGGCGTACTGCTTGTCGTCGTCGGCCCACATGTAATAGTCGCCGTACGGCCCCTCGGGGTCGGCGCGCGACTCCTGGAACCACGGGTGCTGATCGCTGGTGTGGTTCATCACCATGTCGATGATGACCCGCATGCCGCGGTGGTGGGCGGCGTCCACGAATTCGACGAAGTCCGCCAGATCTCCGAATTCGGGGAGCACCGCGGTGTAGTCGGCGACGTCGTAACCGCCGTCCCGCAGCGGTGAGGTGAAGAACGGCGGCAGCCAGAGACAGTCCACCCCCAGCCATTGCAGATAGTCGAGCTTGGCCGTGATGCCCTTGAGGTCGCCGATGCCGTCGCCATTGCTGTCCTGGAACGAGCGCACCAGGACTTCGTAGAAGACGGCCCGTTTGAACCAGTCGGGATCGCGGTCCTTCGCCGGGGTGTCCTCGAAGGTGTCGGGGACAGGCTCATTGACGATCAATTGGGTGACCCTCCGATCGGTGAGGACGGTCGCAGCGACAGCACATGCGCGGGCGCGGGAGAGCTGCCCGGCTCCAGGCGCACATAGTTGTCCCTGCCCCAGTGGTAGGTGTCGCCGGT
Source organism: Streptomyces sp. NBC_01454 (assembly GCF_036227565.1). Taxonomy (NCBI): domain Bacteria; kingdom Bacillati; phylum Actinomycetota; class Actinomycetes; order Kitasatosporales; family Streptomycetaceae; genus Streptomyces; species Streptomyces sp. NBC_01454. The sequence goes on along the minus strand of NZ_CP109460.1, from coordinate 2,525,011 downwards.
GAGCTCGTCGCGCACCGGGAAGGACTCGTGCCGGCCGAGGCCGAGTTCCGGCATGTCCAACGACACCGTCGCCTCGTGGGTGTGGTGCGGGTCGAGGTTGACCACGGTGAGGACCGTGTCGGTCCGCTCGCCGCGCCCCTCGCGTTTGGAGTAGGCGAGGACGGCGTCGTTGTCGACCCGGTGGAAGTGCAGATTGCGCAGCTGCTGCAGGGCGGGGTGGCGGCGGCGAATGCGGTTGAGCGTGGTGATGAGGGGGGCGATGGTGTGCCCCTGACGTGCCGCCGCCTCCCAGTCGCGCGGTCTGAGCTGATACTTCTCCGAGTCGAGGTACTCCTCGCTGCCGGGCCGTGCCGGGGTCGACTCGCAGAGCTCGTAGCCGGCGTAGACGCCCCAGGTGGGGGACAGGGTCGCGGCCAGCACGGCGCGTACCTCGAAGGCGGGGCGGCCGCCCTCCTGGAGGTAGGCGTGCAGGATGTCCGGGGTGTTCACGAAGAAGTTGGGCCGCAGATAGGACGCCGACTCGCCGGACAGCTCGGTGAGGTACTCGGTCAGCTCCCGCTTGGTGTTGCGCCAGGTGAAGTAGGTGTACGACTGGTGGAAGCCGACCTGGGCGAGGGTGTGCAGCATGGCCGGGCGGGTGAAGGCCTCGGCGAGGAAGAGCACGTCCGGATCGGTGCGGTTGATGTCGCCGATCACCTTCTCCCAGAAGGCCACCGGCTTGGTGTGGGGGTTGTCCACGCGGAAGATCCGTACGCCCTTGGCCATCCAGAAGCGCAGCACCCGCTCGGTCTCGCGGACCAGCCCGCGGAAGTCGGCGTCGAAGGCCAGGGGGTAGATGTCCTGGTACTTCTTCGGCGGATTCTCGGCGTAGGCGATGGAGCCGTCGGCGCGGTGGTGGAACCACTGGGGGTGCAGAGTGACCCAGGGATGGTCGGGGGAGCACTGCAGCGCGAAGTCCAGGGCCACCTCCATCCGCAGTTCACGGGCGGTGCGCACGAAGTGCTCGAAGTCCTCGAAGGTGCCCAGGGTGGGGTGGAGGGCGTCATGGCCGCCGGCCGCCGAGCCGATGGCCCAGGGGGAGCCGACATCGTCCGGGCCGGCCGACAGCGCGTTGTTGGGGCCCTTGCGGAAGGCGGTGCCGATGGGGTGGACCGGCGGGAGATAGACCACGTCGAAGCCCATGGCGGCGACGGCCGGCAGCCGCTCGGCCGCGGTGCGCAGGGTGCCGCCGACGGCCGTGCCGTCCGGTGTGACGGTGGCGCCCTCGGAGCGCGGGAAGAGCTCGTACCACGAGCCGTACAGGGCCCGGCGGCGCTCGACGACCAGCGGCATCGGGCGTGAGACGGTGAGCAGTTCGCGCAGCGGATGGCGCGCCAGCACCTCGGTGACCTGCGGGGCGAGGGCGGCGGCGAGCCGGGTCGCGGCGGGCAGGCCCAGGTCGCGCAGCGCGTCCACGGCGGCGAGCACCGCCTCGCGCCCTTCGCTCTTGGGGACCTCCGCGGCCGCCCGCTCGTGGAGTTCGGCGCCCTCGGCGAGCACCAGCTCGGTGTCGATGCCCGCGGGGATCTTGATCGCGGCGTGCCGGCGCCACGTGCTCACGGGGTCGGACCAGGCCTCGACGGTGAACGACCAGCGGCCCTCGACGGCGGGGGTGACCTCGGCGCTCCAGCGGTCGGTGCCGGGCGCCCGCTCCCGCATCGGCGTCCAGGGGCCGCAGCGGCCGGCCGGATTGCGCAGCACCACATTCGCCCCGACCGCGTCGTGCCCTTCGCGGAAAACGGTGGCCGAGACCTCGAAGGTCTCACCCACCACGGCCTTCGCCGGGCGGCGGCCGCAATCGATCTGCGGGCGGATGTCCAGAACAGGAATGCGACCGATCATGGGCTCACCTGGTTTTGTGGTGCTTTGCTATGTTTTCTAGGGTTTGCCCTTTCTATCCGCTTTAAGGCAAGGGGAACGGGTCCGGGCATGGGCGCTCCTGTCCGCTTTCACTCGGTTGGCGGATGGCACGGCGGTGCGGGGTGATGCTCTCCGGCCGTCTGGGGCCGGTGGTTCCCCCGAGGGATCCGAGGTGCGGGGGTGCGGGCGGTGCCCCACGGCACTCCCGGTGAGCCTTCCCGCGAGGGGCCGGGGAGGTCCGCCGGCGGGTGGCCGGTACCGCAGTGCGGGGGCGCCGCAGTCCGGCGGGCGGGCCTTCGCCCCCGTACGGACGGGTGCGGCGCTGCGCTGACACGGTCGCGGTTCGCCTCCTCAACTCGGTGTGATCACAGCGGAGTTGCGGTGTGCGGAAGGTGCGGTGCCGCGCCGGGCCCGTCGGCGTCACTTCGCAGCCTCCCCCCAGGAGGTAGTCCGTACAAGGGCGCATGAGGGGGTGGAATCAGCCATATCGGCGGACGCGGCGGTAGCCTGCACCGGCTCCGCCCGGCCTGCGAAAACCCCTGCGGAGGGGGCGGGTTGGGCCGGCGGCGGGCACACCGGAGGGCGTCCGCGCAGCCGGGCGGTGGCGGCGCACCCGGGCGGGGGCGGCGCGGCGGGGCGCCGGGGTGAGACGCCGCGGCGGCCCCGGAAACGCGGAAGGGCGGCGCCCGGAAGACTCCGGACACCGCCCGCTCCGGGGTGTGTCACCCCGGCACGTTCAGCACGTTCCCGCTTGGTGCGTCACTTGACGGCGACGCCGTCCCACGCGGCCTCGACGCCCTTGACCTCGGGGCTGCCGGCCTTGTACAGGTCGGTGGCCGCCTTGACGGTCGCCGCACGGGCGGCCTTGTAGTCGGTGTTCGAGGTCATGTACTCGGTCAGGGCCTTGAACCAGATCTTCTCGGCCTTGTCCCGGCCGATGCCCTCGACCTTCTTGTTGTCCGCCGTCGGGCTGTCGTACTTGACGCCACCGATCTCCTTCGGGCCGCTGCCCTCGGACAGCAGGTAGAAGAAGTGGTTGGCGACACCCGAGGAGTAGTGCGGGTCGAGGCCCCCGGTCTTGGAGTCCCAGAAGTCCTTCGACTGACCGTCCTTGGACGGCTTGTCCATGTAGCGCAGCGGCTTGCCGTCACCGTTGATGTTGATCTTCTCGCCGATGAGGTAGTCGCCCGGGTCGGACTTGTTGTTGGCGTAGAACTCCACCGAGGTGCCGAAGATGTCCGAGGTGCCCTCGTTGAGGCCGCCGGACTCACCGCTGTATTCGAGCTTGGCGGTTGCCGCGGTGACACCGTGCGACATCTCGTGGGCCGCGACGTCGAGCGCGGTGAGCGGGGCCTTGTTGCCCTCGCCGTCGCCGTACGTCATGCAGAAGCAGCTGTCGTCCCAGAAGGCGTTGACGTAGTTGTTGCCGTAGTGGACGCGCGAGGTGGCGCCCTTGCCGTCGCCCTTGATGCCGCTGCGGCCGTGGACCTTCTTGTAGTAGTCCCAGGTCTCGGCCGCACCGTAGTGGGCGTCGACGGCCGCGGTCTGCGGGTCGTCGGCCTTGCCGGTGCCCCACTTGTCGTCGTCGTCGGTGAAGGCCTTGCCCTCACCGGACTCGCTGTTGCTGAGGTTGACGGTCTTGTGACCGCCGCGGTCGGCGTCGGTCAGCGTGAAGCCGCTGCCCGCCTTGGAGGTGCCCAGGTCGACGGTGCCGCTGAACTCGCTCTCGCCCTTGCCGGTGCGGATGTCGTCGTACTGGAAGAGCTTCTTGCCGTTGTCGGCGTCCGTGATGACGTGCATCCGGCTGGGCGTGCCGTCCTTCTGGACGCCCTTGACGACGGTGTCGTAGGCGAGGACGGGCGAGCCGCTGGCGGCCCAGACAACCTTCTGGGGCGTCTGCGCGGCGGCCTTCTTGGCGCTGAACGACTTCACGGCGGTGCCCTGGGCCGACTGCGCGGCGGCCGCCGGGGCGATCTTCGCCGTGGTGGAGGCCACCTTGATCGACTTGTCGGTCGACTTGGTGGTGCTCTTGATCGCGCCGCCCTTGGCGCTGTGCACGACCAGGTCGCCACCGAGCACCGGCATGCCGGCGTAGGTGCGGTCGTAGCGGGTGTGGACGGTGCCGTCGGCGTCCTTGATGACGTCCTTGACGACCAGCTTCTCCTGCGAGCCCAGGCCCAGTTCCTTGGCCATCTGGGCCTTCGCGGCGCCGGCGTCACGCAGCAGCTCGCTGCGCTGCGAGCCGCTGAGTGCGAGGGGTGAACCGTCCTTGGTGGGGGCCGGGGCGGTGGAGGCTCCCGCGGTGCCGGCGATGCCGGCGGCCAGGAGAGCTGCGGCGGCGATGGCGCCACCGGTCACACGGGTCTTGCGAGATATGCGGGGGGTCACGCGTGCTCCTTCAACTTTGCCAAGTGGTGGGGGTGCAAAGCGATGCGGGTGTGACGTGCGTCGGGAAGACTGCCATTCGAACGCGTGCATGTCATGAGGGAGTTCACAGGTTGGCTGAAAATCGTCCGCAGAGGGGTGTGCGCGGTCCGTATAACGGAGTGGGGCGCCGCCCCCGGTGAACCGGGGACGACGCCCAATCGCCGTGCTCAGCAGGCCTGTTGCGAGGTGGCTCGATCTGGCGGCCCGCTTATGTCACACGAAGGTGACTCTTCGGTGTCGACCGTGGTCAGAAAGTGAGCTTCCAGCTGTTGATGTAGCCCGAGTCCTCCGCGTAGATGTCCTGCACCTTCAGCTTCCAGGTGCCGCTCGCCTTCTCGGAGGAGGCGTTGACGGTGTACGTGGTCTTCACGTTCGCCGCCGAGTCGAACGCGCTGGCGTTCTTCAGCCGGTAGGCGGTGCCGTCCGGGGCGATCAGGTCGATGACCAGGTCACCGCGGTAGCTGTGGACGATGTCGACCCCGACCTTGAGCGTGCTCGGGGCGTTGCCGCTGCGGGTGACGTTGAGCGGCGAGGTGACCGCCGAGCCCGCGTCCGGGATCGCCACGTCGTCGGTGTTCTCGAAGACGCTGCCGCCGCCGGAGGTGCTGACCGTCCAGGTGAAGGCGGCCGTTCCGGTCTTCTTCGCGGCGTCGGTGACCGTGACCGTCACATTGCTGGTGCCGGCCGTGGTCGGTGTACCGGAGATCAGACCCGTGGTGGCGTTGATCGACAGCCCGGCGGGCAGTCCGGTCGCCGCGTACGACAGTGCGCCGGCGGTGCCGCTGGTCGCCTTGATCTGCAGGCTGGCGGGCTGGCCCACGGTGCTGGACTGGTTGCCCGGGCTGGTGACGGTGACCCCGCCGCCGTCCGGGACGCGCGCGCCGACGTTGACCGCCGCCCAGGTGTTGGCGACGGTGTTGTACGTCGCGCTGCCCTGGCCGAAGAGGTCAGCCGCGGCCTGGAGCGTGGCGGTGCGGGCGGCCGCGTAGTTGGTGTTGGCGCTCATGTACTGGCTGAGTGCCTTGAACCAGACCTTCTCCGCGTTGGCCCGGCCGATGCCCGGGACCGGCAGGTTGTCGAAGGTCGGGCTGTCGTAGTGGACGCCGTTGATGTCCTTCGCGCCGCTGCCCTCGGACAGCAGGTAGAAGAAGTGGTTGGCGACACCGGAGGAGTAGTGCACGTCCTTGTTGCCGACCGTGCTCGACCAGTAGTCCGCCGACGCCCCGTCCTTGGACGGCTTGTCCATGTAGCGCAGCGGGGTGCCGTCGCCATTGATGTTGATCTTCTCGCCGATGAAGTAGTCACCGGGGTCGGAGGGGTTGTTGGCATAGAACTCCACCGACGTGCCGAAGATGTCCGAGGTCGCCTCGTTCAGGCCGCCGGACTCGCCGCTGTAGTTGAGTCCCGCGGTGGCCGCGGTGACGCCGTGCGACATCTCGTGGCCGGCCACGTCGAGGGCGGTCAGCGGGTCGGCGTTGTTCTGACCGTCGCCGTAGGTCATGCAGAAGCAGCCGTCGTCCCAGAAGGCGTTGACGTAGCTGTCGCCGTAGTGGACGCGGGAGTAGGCGCCGACGCCGTCGCCCTTGATGCCGCTGCGGCCGTGCACGTTCTTGTAGTAGTCCCAGGTCTCCTGGGCACCGTAGGCCGCGTCGACACCGGCCGTCTGGGCGTTCGCTGTGGTGCCGTCGCCCCAGGTGTCGTCGGCGTCCGTGAACAGCGAACCGGTCCCGGACGAACCGTGCTTGAGGTCGTACGTCTTGTGGTTGCCGCGGGTCGGGTCGGTCATCGAGAAGTTCGGGGCCGAGCCCGAGGTCCCGAAGGTGACCTTGCCGCTGTACTGGCTGTTGCCGATGCCCTTTTCGATGCCCTGGTACTCGTAGAGCTTGGCGCCGGTGGTGGCATCGGTGATGACGTGCAGCTGGTTGGGCGTGCCGTCGTCCTGCAGTCCGCCGACCACCGTCTCGTAGGCGAGGCGCGGCTTGCCGTCGGCGACCCAGATCACCTTGCGCGGCGCCTGGGCGGCCTCGGTCTTCTTCGACCCGAGCGCCTGGGCCGACTTCACGGCCTTCGCCTCGGCGGTGGCCGGGTGCACCTTCGCGGTGGTGCTCGCGACCTTGAGCTGGGAGCGGACGGCCCTGGTGACGCCCTTGAGCGCGCCGCCCTTGGCCTGGTGCACCACGAGGTCACCGCCGAGGACGGGCAGTCCGTCGTAGGTGCGCTCGTAGCGGGTGTGAACGGTGCCGTCGGCGTCCTTCGAGACGTCCTTGACGACCAGCTTCTCCTGCGTGCCGAGCTTCAACTGCCGGGCGGTCCGTGCCGTGGTGGCGCCCGCTGCCCTCATCAGCTCCGCACGCTGGGACGGGGACAGCTTGGCCGGCAGAGCGCCGGGCCGGGGTGTGGCATGCGTGGTGCCCGACCGCGGGGTGGCCGCGGTGCCGGTGCCGGCCTGCACACCGACGGCCAGCATCGCCGTGACGGCGACGAGTGCGCCGGTCGCAACGGCGCGTCCATGGGGGGTGCGTCTCACACTGACTCCTTCTGCGGTGGCCGCGACGTGACGGGGCGGCCGAGGGGGACCGGGCGGCCCATCGGCCGTCCGGGCAGAGCGAGGCAGAACTCTTGGAGCGTGTGGGGGGAGACGTACGGGTGTTGCGTGATGTACGCGTGATGCGAGGTGTACCGGTGATACGTGAGGTACCGGTGGAACGGGTGGTGCTGGGGAATTCTCTGCCGCAGCGGCTGGTGCTGTGGGGGTCCGTGCGGCGGTTGCGGGGAAGAGTCCCACCTCACGCGGCTTGTTGTCAGGCTCCGTTCAACTAATTGGCCGGAAACCGTCCGTTGCTCGAAATCCGTGTCCGGTAGACGGACGGCCCGTGATCGGCCCTTACGCCGCTTCCGTGCCCCCGGGACCACTGGGGCCGCAGTTCACGGCCGTCCGGATCCCGCTCCGGCTCCCGGGGTGAGTGGCCCGGACGGGCCCCGGCCGTGCCAGGAGTGCCACAGCGCGGCGTACGCCCCGTCCGCGGCCACCAGCTCGTCGTGGCTGCCGAGTTCGGTCAGCCGGCCGCCCTCCATGACGGCCACCCGGTCCGCGTCATGGGCGGTGTGCAGCCGGTGGGCGATGGCGATGACGGTACGGCCCTGCAGGACGGCGGCCAGGGCGCGTTCGGTGTGCCGTGCCGTGCGCGGGTCGAGCAGCGCCGTCGCCTCGTCCAGGATCAGGGTGTGCGGATCCGCCAGCACCACACGGGCCAGGGCCAGTTGCTGCGACTGCGCACCGTCGAGGCGCTGCCCGCCGGCGCCCAGCGCGGTGTCCAGACCGTCCGGCAGCTCCGCGGCCCAGTCGGCCCCCACGGCGGCCAGCGCGGCGTGCAGCGCGGCGTCCCCGGCACCGGGCGCGGCGAGCCGCAGATTGTCCCGGACGGTGCCCAGGAACACATGGTGCTCCTGGGTGACCAGGACGATCTGCCGGCGCAGCACCTCCGGATCCAGCGCCGCGACCGGCGCCCCGCCGACCGTCACCGAGCCGCTGCGCGGGGCGTCGACACCGGCCAGCAGCCGCCCCAGGGTGGACTTGCCGGCTCCCGACGGGCCGACCACGGCCAGCCGTTCACCGGGGCGGACGGTCAGGTCGACACCGCGCAGCACGTCGTCGTGCCCGTGGCCGTAGGCGTAGTGGACCGCCGTGACGTCGATACGGTCGTCGGCGGGCACGGCGGGCACGGCAGGCACGGCAGGCACGGCGGATACGGCGGATACGTCGGGGGACGGGCCGGACTCCGGGGAAGGGTGGGGGACGAGGGCCGCCGCGGGGGCGGCCGGGGTGGACCGCGGGGCCTGGCCCAGGCCCTCGACGCGTGCGAACGCGGCGCCGCTGCTCTGCAGTTGCTCGATCCGGAACAGGATCGTCTCCAGCGGCGCCGACAGCTGCCGCAGATACAGCGCCGCCGAGACGACCGTGCCCAGGCTGACCGCGCCCCGCCCCTGCAGCACCCCGCCCACGAGCAGCACCCCCACCAACGGGAGGAGAGAGGCGACATCGACCGTGGGCAGCAGCACGCTGCGCAGGAACAGCGTGCGGGCCCGGGTGCTGCGGCACCGCGCGACGGCCCCTTCGCCCGCCGCCCGCCGGCGCTCCTGGAGTCCCAGGGCCTCGACGGTCCGGGCGCCCGCGGCGGTGGCCGCGAGCTGCTCGGCGAGCGCCGAGGTGGCCGCCCCTTCCACCAGATACGCGGAGTGCGCCCGGCGCAGATACCAGCGCACCGCCGGCAGCCCGCCGAGCAGCCCCAGCCCGCACAGCCCGAGCAGCGGACTGAGGAACACCACCGCACCGAGCAGGAAGAGCACCTGCGTCGAGGCGAGGAACACCTCCGGCACCGCGTCCCGCAGGGTCCAGGCGACCGAGGCGATGTCCGTCGTGCCGCGGGTGGTCAGATCGCCGCTGCCGGCCCGCTCCACGGTCGCCGCGGGCAGCGCCAGCGTCCGGTCGGCGAACCGCTCGCGCACCCGCGCCACGGTCCGCTCACCGAAGCGGTGTCCGGCGTAGCGCGCATACCGCGCGAGCAGCAACTGGACCAGCGCACACACCAGGAGGACCAGCGCCAGCCGGTCGACCGTGCGCACCCCGCCGCCGCCCCGGACGGTGTCCACGATCCGGCCCAGGAGCCAGGGCCCGGCCAGCCCGGCGCCCGCGGCCAGCGAGTTCAGCACCAGGATCAGGGCGAACGCCCGCCCGTCCAGGCGGATCAGCCGGAGCGCGGCCCGCCGGGTGGCGGCCAGGGTGGCGACCGGCAGCGCGGCGCCGTCCGGCGGGGCCATCCGGGAGGGGGACCTCGTGGCCGTCGGCGTCATCGCGCGCTCTCCTTCGCCTGGGACGGGGCTGCTTCGGGAGCGGGGGCGATGCCGCGCTCCTCCCCGGCCGCATCCGCCTCTTCCACCCCTTCCACCCCTTCTGCCCCTTCTACCCCTTCTACCCCTTCTACCTCTTCTGTCTCGTCTGCCTCGCGCGTCACCAGCCGCCGGTAGCCGGGCTGTTCGGCCAGGAGCGCACGGTGGCTGCCCACCGCGGCGACCGCACCGTCGACCAGGAAGCACACCGTGTCGGCGCGGTCCAGCAGCAGCGGCGAGGTGCTGGTGACGACGGTCGTCCGGCCCGCGCGGGCGGTGTGCAGGCGGGCCGCGACGGCCGCCTCGGTATGGGCGTCGACCGCCGAGGTCGGTTCGACCGCGAGCAGCACCTCGGGGTCGGCCAGCAGCGCCCGCACCAGCCGCAGGCGCTGGCGCTGGCCGCCGGAGAGGTTGCGGCCCTGCGCCTCGACCGGCGCGTCCAGCCCGTCCGGCAGTCCGCGGACGATGTCCTCGGCCAGGGCCGTGTGCAGGGCGCGGCCGATCTCCTCGTCGCTGCGGTCCCGCCGCCCGGCCACCACCTCGCGCAGCGTCCCGGCGAACAGATCCGCCTCGTTGTCCGCGACCAGGATGTGCTCCCGGATCCGGGGCAGTGGGATCTCGTCGAGGCGCACCGCGCCCCAGGTCGCCGCCGAGTCAGCGAACCGGCCCAGCCGGTCGACCACCGCCGCCGAGTCGGCCGGCCGGGCGGCGGCCAGTACGGTCAGCAGCCCCGGCACCACCTCGACGCCGGAGGCCGGATCCCGCAGCACGGCCGGGGCCTCGGGAATGCCCTGGCCCGTGGCCGGTTCCCGCCGGCCGTCCGCGGTGTCCGGCTCCAGGCGCAGGAACCGGACGACCCGCCGGGCGGCCACCACTCCCCGGGTGAGGTCGTAGCCGCCCTCGATGAAGAACGACACCGGCACCACCAGCGCCGCCGCATAGCCGTAGACCGCCACCAACTCGCCGACGGTGATCTCCCCTTGGGCCGCCATCCGGGCCGCGAGCCAGACCACCGCGGCCAGGAACAGCGTCGGCAGGCCGACCCCGAGTGCCTGGACCCAGCTCGTCACCGCGCCGACCCGGTAGCCCTCGGCGCGCAGCGCCTGCGACGCATGCCGGTAGCGCGCGGCGAACACCTCCTTGCCGCCCAGGCCGCTGAGCACCCGCAGTCCGCCGACGAGGTCCGTCAGCTGTGCCGCCAGCCCGCTCTGCCGTTCGCGATAGCGCGTCTCGGCTCCCTGGAGCCGCCCCAGCAGCGGCCCCACCAGCACGGCGAGCAGCGGCACTCCCAGCAGCACCACCAGCGCCAGCAGCGGGGAGACGGCCAGCAGCAGGACGGCGACGACCGCGTACGCCAGCACCGCGCCGACGCCGGGCCCCGTCATCGTCAGGGTCTGGCTGATCACCGCGACATCGCCGATCCCGATCGTGACGACCTCCCCGGCCGTCGTCTTACGGGTCAGCGCCGCGCCCAGCCGCAACGACTGCGCCACGACGGCCCGCACCGTACGGAAGGTGGCGTCCATCCGGATCCTGGTCATCGTGCGGTGCCGCATGACCGCCAGCCAGGCGTTGCCCACCCCGACCGCCAGCAGCACGGCCACCCAGCCCAGCAGCACCGGCATTCGGCCGGATACCAGCCCGTCGTCGATGGCCCGGGACAGTACATAGGGCGGCAGCATCAGCCCCACCATCCACAGGCTGCCGTACGTCGCGCCCGCCGCGACCCGTCCCCGCTGACTGCTCACCAGCCACCAGAGATACCGACCGGCGGTGTGGCAACGGGCACCTGCCGGGCCCCCCGAGTCCTCCGTCATTCCGTCGTCCCCCTCTTCCCCCTGTGGTCCTGCGGAGACGCCGGGATCCAGGCAGGTGAGCACCGGTCGTGCCGGTGGACGTGACACCACTCGTGGCGGTGTGCACGGTGCAACTGGCGGGTCCCCGTGGAGAGATGACCCGCGAGGAAGCGCGCCGCCGGGACGGCTTGGCCCGGCCCGGCCGGCCGTCCGTCCGTCCGTCCCGGAAACCCTAGTCAATGCCGGCGTCGCGGGCACGGCGGCCGAAAGCGTGGTGGCTGATTGTTTGCCTGTCGACCGGCTGACCTGCCGCCCTGCTGCCGGCTTGTTCGCCTGCCTGCCCGCCTGCCCGCCTATTCGCCGAGGGTGCCGTCGGCGAGTTCCCGTGCGATGTCGAGGTGACCGAGGTGGCGCGCGTACTCCTGGAGCAGGTGGAAGAGGATCCACATCAGCGTCGGGCGGTCCTCCTCGGCCGGAACGCGGCCGCCGAGGGTGGCGGCCTTGCCCTCCAGCCGTGCGCCGGCGACGATTTCGCGCGACCGGGCACACTGCTCCTGGAAGAACGCCGTGACTTCCTCGAGAGTCTCGCCCGGTTCGAGATGCCACTCACCGCGACGGATCTTGACGTCGCCCCACGGCTCGTCGATCTGCTCCCCGGCGAAGCCCCACTGAAGCCACCGCAGCTCCACGTAGGCCAGGTGCTTGAGGAGGGCCAGCGGCATCCACCCGGAGGGCAGACGGCTGTGCCGCAGCTCCTCGTCGGAGAGCCCCGCGAGCTTCCGCAGCACCGCGTCCCGGTAGAAATCCAGATAGCCGGTGAGAAGTTCGGCCGGACTGCTGAGAGTCACGGGGGGTTCCGGCGGCGGATCGACCCTTTGCACCATGGCGCGACGATAGGCAGCAAGTGAGTGCCCTGTCCAGGCATGCGGGGAACTGTCGCGTGGTGGGCGCGGGCGGGCGCGGGAGCCGGCGGCGGTGGCTACCGCGGGTGAGCGGTGGCGTGCCGCAGGGATTCGGTGTGGCCCGGCTGCCGCTGCGCCGCGGTGAGGGCGCGGACGACGAGGATGCCGGCCAGGGCCCGCCCAGGAAGGCCGCGTCGCCGGCCAGGAGCGGCGGTACGTCCTGGTAGGCACGGGCGATGACGTGGTCCGTGGTGCCCAGGCTCACCTCGCCCAGCAGCCCGGCGAGCCACAGGCCCCACCACCAGTTCACGGCGCGCGGCAGCCGCTCTCCCGGGGCGCTCGCACGGTGGATGTCGGCGACGATCGCGCGCGGTACCCACAGATTCGCGACGGGCACGAGCCAGCCCGCGTAGACCCACGGCCCGGCGTGCCGCGGCGGCTGCCCGGAGAGGGCACGGGCGTTGTCCCGGACGCGCCACAGCCAGGCCAGGAACGTGAGCGCGCAGAGCACCGTGGCCACCCCTCCCAGGGCGCTGACGAGGTGGTAACCGTTCTCCAGGGCGCTCAGCGGGCGATGTCTGCCGTCGCCCTGGTCCGGTGGCCCGGAGGCGGCATCCCGGATGCGGCGAGCCGGATCTGTCACAGCGCGCGGGCGTCCAGGCGCCGCCGGCGAGGGCGAAGGCGGCGACGGCGCAGCGGGCCGCTCCGCGGACCCGGCGCAGTGAGGGCGGCGCTCTGTGATCGTTCACCCGGCCGTTCTTTCCATGGCAGGCCGCGCCGGCCGGGCGCGGCCACCACGCCCGGTCCGTCGGCCAGTTGGGATGCGAGGGGCCGGCACCCGCCCCGCCCCTGCCGTTACCCCACGCTGTCCCGCCACGCCTGGTGCAACTGCGCGAACCGGCCCCGGTCCGCGATGAGCCGATCGGGCGGGCCGTCCTCGACGATCCGGCCGTCGGACATGACCAGGACCCGGTCGGCGATCTCGACCGTGGAGAGGCGGTGCGCGATCACCAGGGAGGTACGGCCCCGGAGCACGGTGTCCATGGCGCGCTGCACCGCGCGTTCGCCGGGGATGTCCAGGGAGCTGGTGGCCTCGTCGAGGATCAGGACGGCGGGGTCGGCGAGCAGGGCCCGGGCGAAGCCGACCAGCTGACGCTGACCGGCGGAGATGCGGCCGCCGCGCTTACGGACGTCGGTGTCGTAGCCGTCCGGCAGGGCGGTGATGAAGTCATGGGCGCCGATGGCCTTCGCGGCGCGTTCGACCTCCTCGCGGCAGGCGTCCGGGCGGCCAAGCGCGATGTTGTCGGCGACCGTGCCGGAGAACAGGAACGCCTCCTGGGTGACCATGACGACGGCGCGGCGCAGGGTGCCGGTGGACAGCTCGCGCAGATCGACGCCGTCGAGCAGCACCCGGCCCACGCTGGGGTCGTAGAAGCGGGCCAGCAGCTTGGCGAGGGTGGACTTGCCGGCGCCGGTGGCGCCCACCACGGCGACGGTCTCACCGGCCGCCAGGGTCAGATCGAAGCGCGGCAGCACCTCGCCGCCCGTGCGGTAGGCGAACCCCACCCCGTGGAAGGCGACCTCGCGGCCCGGCCGCTCGGCCGCTACCGGGGGCAGGGCGGCCGGGGCGGCCGGCTCCGGGACGGAGGGGCGCCGGGCGAGGAGTCCGGCGATCTTGTGGAGGGAAGCGGCCGCGGACTCATAGGAGTTGAGGAACATCCCGAGCCGGTCGATCGGGTCGTAGAGGCGGCGCAGATAGAGCACCGCGGCGGCCAGCACGCCGAGCGGGAGGCTCTCCGAGGCGACGCGGGAGGCGCCCCACAGCACGATCGCGGCGAGCGCGACATTGGCCACCAGCCGGGAGCGGACCACATAGCGGGCCAGTTCCAGGAGGGTGTCGCCGTTGATCCGCTCGTGGTGGTGGTTCAGCCGGGCGAAGGCGGCGTCGTTGGCGCGCTCCCGGCGGAACGCCTGCACCGGGCGGATGCCGTTGAGGGTCTCGGTGAACTTCACGATGACGTTCGCCATGGCCGAGGACTTGGCGCGGTAGACGCGGTGCGAGCGGTGCCGGAAGGAGCGCAGGAGGAGGGCGAGCGGGGCGCCGGAGGCCAGGGCGGCCGCGCCCAGGCCCAGGTCCAGCCAGAGCAGGGTCACGGTGATGTAGACCGTCGACAGGACGATCGTGATCAGCTCCTGCAGCCCCTCGTCGAGGAGTTCGCGCAGCGACTCCACGTCCGTGGTGGCCCGGGAGATCAGCCGGCCGGAGGTGTAGCGCTCGTGGAAGTCCAGGCTCAGCGCCTGGGCATGGCGGAAGATCCGGCCGCGGAGATCGAGCAGCACGTCCTGGCTGATGCGCGCGGCGAGCTGGATGAAGCAGAACTGCAGCGCGCCGGAGGCCACCGCGCACAGGGCGGCCGCCACCGCCACGGTGACCAGCGGCCCGTGCGCGCCCGCCCGCAGCGCCGGCACCGCACGGTCGAGCGCATAGGCGACCAGCAGCGGCCCGGCCTGCACGGCGGCCTGCTGGAGCAGCAGCAGGACGGCCACCACCCCGACGCGGCGCCGGTGCGGCGCCAGCAGGGAGGCGAGCAGGGCGCGCGAGGCGCCCCGGGGAGCGGGGAGCACATCGCGGGCGAACGAGTCGGCCGCCGGGGGCTCCCCGGGCGCCGGCCCGGTCGGGGGCGGCTCCGGCCGCCGGGGCGGACCGGCGCGGTCCTCGGGGTTGTCGGACGGCAGTCCGGCCGTGGTGGTGGTCATCGGGCGCCCTCTCCCTCTCCCGACATCAGCGCGGCGTACTCGGGGTGGTCCCGGAGCAGTTCGTGGTGGGTGCCGACGGCGGCGATCCGGCCGCCGGACAGCAGTGCCACCCGGTCGGCGAGCAGGACCGTCGACGGCCGGTGGGCGACGACCAGCGCCGTGGTGGTCGACAGGACCTGGCGCAGCGCCGCCTCCACCAGGGCCTCGGTGTGCACATCGAGGGCGGAGAGCGGATCGTCGAGGATCAGGAAGCGCGGCCGGCCGACCACGGCACGGGCCAGGGCGAGCCGCTGCCGCTGCCCGCCGGACAGGCTCAGGCCCTGCTCGCCGACCTGGGTCGCGCCGCCCTCCGGAAGGGCGTCGACGAAGCCCTCGGCCTGGGCCACCGCCAACGCCCGCCGCAGCTCGCCGTCCTGGACGCCCTCGCCGCCCAT
The DNA here is from genome assembly GCF_036227565.1 of Streptomyces sp. NBC_01454. Lineage (NCBI taxonomy): Bacteria > Bacillati > Actinomycetota > Actinomycetes > Kitasatosporales > Streptomycetaceae > Streptomyces > Streptomyces sp. NBC_01454. Next base: position 2,509,909 of record NZ_CP109460.1, on the reverse strand, counting down.
CAGGACGTTCTCCGCGGCGGTGGCCGAGAAGAGGGTCGGTTCCTCGAAGGCCACCGCGACCATGGCGCGGGCCTCGTCCCGGCCGATCGTCGCCAGATCCCGTCCGTCGAGGCTGATCCGGCCCGCGGTGGGGTCGTACAGCCGGGGCACCAGCGCCGTCAGCGTGGTCTTCCCGCTGCCCGTCGCCCCGACCAGCGCCATCGTCTCGCCGGGCCGGATGTGCAGGGTGATGTCCCGCAGGAGGGGCGGGGAGCCGGGCGGCGCGTCGGGGTAGCGGAAGGCGACACCGGAGAAGACCAGCCCCTCGGCACCGGCGGCCCCGGAGGCACCGGCGACCTCCTCCGGGGCCACGGCCTCCCGGGCCGGCGCGTCCTCCACCGCCGGCTCGTCCATCACCTCGAAGTACCGGTCGGTGGCCGCCGCCGCCTCGTTGCTCATGGCCAGCAGGAAGCCGATCGAGTCCACCGGCCAGCTCAGCGCCAGCGCCGTCGACAGGAACGCGACGAGGGTGCCCGCGGACAGCTCGCCGTCCGCCACCTGCACCGCACCGCACACCAGGGCACCGCCGATCGCCAGCTCCGGAAAGGCGGTGATGCAGCCCCAGATCCAGGCCAGCAGACGGGCCTTGCCGAGCTCGGTGGCCCGCAGATCGCGGGTCAGCTCCCGGAAGGCCCGGGCCTGGCTGCGATGGCGTCCGAAGCCCTTGATGATGCGGATGCCGAGCACCGATTCCTCGACCACGGTCGTCAGATCGCCGACCTGGTCCTGGGCCCGGCGCGCCGCCCGCCCGTACTTCGACTCGAAGACCGAGCACAGCACCATCAGCGGCAGCACCGGCGCCAGCAGCACCAGCCCCAGCGACCAGCGCTGCACCATCAAGATCACCGCGCCCACCAGGATGGTCACCCCGTTGACCAGCAGGAATGTCAGCGGGAAGGCGAAGAACATCCGCAGCAGCTGAAGGTCGGTGGTCCCCCGCGACAGCAACTGGCCCGAGGGCCAGCGGTCGTGGAAGGCGACCGGCAGCCGCTGCACATGGCGGTACAGCGTCTCGCGCATCGCCGCCTCGACCCCGGCCAGCGGGCGCGCCACCAGCCAGCGCCGCAGCCCGAACAGCAGCGCCTCCGCCAGCCCGAGAAGCAGCAGGAAGGCGCCGCCGAGCCACGCCCCGCCCGGGTCGCGCTCCGCCACCGGCCCGTCCACCAGCCACTTGAGCACCAGTGGGATGACCAGGCTGATGCACGAGGCGAGCACCGCCACGCACGCGGCCGTGCCCAGGCGCGCCCGCACCGGGCGGATGAACGGCCACAGGCGCAACAGCGAGCGCACTGCGGAGCGTTGGGGTAAGTCGGTCCGGTCGGTCGGGTTCGTCGTCTGCGCGGTGTCGGCCATCACTCGCGAGCGTAAGGCGCCCCACTGACAACGCTCATGTGGATTTCTGCCGCGCACCGCCGCGACCCGCTGTTTCGAGCCGTCGGCGGCCCGCCGCCTGCGCGCCGCCCGCCGCCCGCGTACCGGCCGCCGGGCCCGCGCCTCACCCCGGTACGGCCCGGAACAGCACCACCGACCGCCCGGCCAGGGTGAGCGTGCCGCCCGCCGCCCGGGGCGGCTCCGCCGGTCCCGGCTGCTCCTCCCGTGCGGTGTCGACGAGGAGTTCGTAGGCACGCGCCCAGGGCGGTCCGGGGAGGGTGATCCGGCGGGGCCGGTCGGCGGCGTGCAGGACGGCGAGGAAGCTGTCGTCGACGATGCGCAGGCCCCGCTCGTCGCGCTGGGAGATGTCGTTCCCGGAGAGGTACATGCCCAGCGTGGCCCCGGGGGTGTACCAGTCCTGGGCGGTCATCTCCGTGCCGTCCGCGGTGAACCAGGCCAGATCGCGCAGGCCCCCCTGGTGATGCGGCCGGCCGGAGAAGAACGCCCGGCGCCGGAGCACCGGGTGGGCACGGCGCAGGGCGATGAGGCGGGCGGTGAGGCCGGCCAGCGGGCGCCACCGCGGGTCGTCCAGGAGCGACCAGTCCAGCCAGCTGGTGGGGTTGTCCTGGCAGTAGGCGTTGTTGTTGCCGTGCTGGGTGCGGCCCATCTCGTCGCCGGCCACCAGCATCGGCACGCCCGTGGACAGCAGGAGGGTGGTCAGCAGGTTGCGTAGCTGGCGGTGGCGCAGCGCGGTGACGTCCGGGTCGTCGCTCTCGCCCTCGGCGCCGCAGTTCCAGGAGCGGTTGTCGTGGGTGCCGTCCCGGTTGCCCTCGCCGTTGTCGGCGTTGCGCTTGTGCTCGTAGGTGACCAGATCGCGCAGGGTGAAGCCGTCGTGCGCGGTGATGAAGTTGACCGAGGCGTACGGGCGGCGGCCGCCCCAGGCGTAGAGGTCGCTCGACCCGGAGAGCCGGTAGCCCAGATCGCGCACGTCGTGCTGGGCGCCGCGCCAGAAGTCGCGGACGGTGTCGCGGTAGCGGTCGTTCCACTCCGTCCACAACGGGGGGAAGGCGCCGACCTGATAGCCGCCGGAGCCCACGTCCCAGGGCTCGGCGATCAGCTTGACCCGGCGCAGCACCGGGTCCTGGGCGATCACGGCGAGGAACGGGGAGAGCATGTCGACGTCGTGCAGGGAACGGGCCAGCGCGGCCGCCAGATCGAAGCGGAAGCCGTCCACGCCCATTTCGGTGACCCAGTAGCGCAGCGAATCGGTGATCAGCCGCAGCACATGGGGCTGGACGACGTGCAGGGTGTTGCCGCAGCCGGTGTAGTCGGCGTAGCGGCGCGCGTCGCCCGCCAGACGGTAGTAGCCGCGGTTGTCGATGCCGCGCAGGGAGAGCGTCGGGCCCAGCTCGCCGGCCTCCGCGGTGTGGTTGTAGACGACGTCGAGGATCACTTCGATGCCGGCGTCGTGCAGCGCCCGCACCATCCGCTTGAACTCGCCGACCTGCTGCCCCCGGGTGCCGGTGGCCGCGTATCCGGCGTGTGGCGCGAAGTAGCCGACGGAGTTGTAGCCCCAGTAGTTGCGCAGCCCCCGGCGCACCAGGTGGTCCTCGTGCGCGAACTGATGGACGGGCAGCAGTTCGACGGCGGTGACCCCGAGCCGGACGAGGTGCTCCAGCGCGGCGGGGTGCGCCAGCCCGGCGTAGGTGCCGCGCAGCCGCTCCGGGATGCCGGGGTGGCGCATCGTGAAGCCCCGCACATGCAGTTCGTAGAGCACGGAATCCGGCCAGGGTGTCTTGGGCCGGCGGTCGTCCTGCCACTCGTCGGCGCCGCCCTCGTCCGCGGTGTCCTCGCCGACCACCACGCCCTTGGGGACGTAGGGCGCCGAGTCCCGGTCGTCGCGCACGGTGTCGGCGAGCTGCTGCTGCGGCCAGTCGCGGACGTGCCCGTAGAGCGGGGCGGGCAGCGCCGGCTCCGGGCCGGCCGGTTCCGTACGGGCGCCGAAGTCGCCGTCCACGGCTCTGGCGTACGGATCCAGCAGCAGCTTCGCGGGATTCCAGCGGGCGCCGGTCCAGGGGTCCCAGCGGCCGTGGACCCGGTAGCCGTAGCGCTGGCCGGGGCCGACTCCGGGCAGGAAGCCGTGCCAGATCTCATGGGTCAGCTCGGTGAGCGGATGGCGCGTCTCGCGCTCCGCGTCGTCGAAGAGACACAGCTCCACGGCCTCGGCGCCGCCCGCCCAGAGGGCGAAGTTGGTGCCGGTGATGCCGTCGGGGCCGGTGCGGTGGCGGGCCCCGAGGGGGGTGGGGCTGCCGGGGCGGATGTCCGCGGGTGGGGCGAGCGGTTCGTCCGCCACCGCCTCCCGCTCGGGTGCGCTCGACACGTGCCGGCCTCCTGCGGCTCATGGCTCGGTCGGGCGGAGCCCCGGCATGGGGGCACCTCCCAGCGTGAGCTGGGGGAGTCCCGGCCGTGCAGGTGTCCCGCCCTCCCCGTTGTTCTTCCCGCAACCGGGCGTTGCCTCACGCGTCCCGCGGCGGGGGCTTGCCGTTCGCCCCACGCTGTCCGTGACATTCCGTTACGCGGCATACGTCCTATCTCGCGCCTCATCCGTCACAATCCGGTATATGACCGCCCATCAGCAGGACCGAGCAGGGGACCGAGCGCACCTCCGCGGCAGAGCCCGTGGGCGGGACCGCGTGCCGGGCCGGACGCGCCGCCGGGCGGGCCGGGGAACGGCGGCACGGCCTGCCGGGCGGGTCCGCCTCGCCCTCGCCGCCCTGGCCGGGCTCGCGGGGGCGGCGGCGCTGGCCGGCTGCGCGGACGCGGAGGTGTTCACCGGCGACAAGCCGCGCTCCCGGGAGGAGACGATCCGGGTCGTCCCGCACAACGGCGCGCACGGCGTACGGGCCGACGGGCGGTTCGAGATCCGGGTACCGCAGGGGCGGCTGGAGCGGGTCTCGGTCAGCCGGACCGGTACGGCCGGCCGCCGGCCCGTCGCCGGGCGGATCGCGCCGGACGGGCTGAGCTGGCGGCCGGCGCACGCCCGCCTGCAACTCGGGGCGAAGTACAGCGTGGACGCGGTCGCGCTGGACGGCGCGGGCCGTCGCGCCCTGCGCCACACCACCTTCACCACCGCCGCCCCCGACCGCCGGCTGATCGGCTACTTCTCACCGCAGAGCGGCACCACGGTCGGCACCGGCCTGATCTTCTCGCTGGTCTTCAACCGGCCGGTAGCCGACCGCGCGGCCGTCGAACGCGCCGTCACGGTCGGCGCCCGGCCCGCCGTCGACGTCGCCGCCCACTGGTTCGGCCACCGCAGGCTGGACTTCCGGCCCCGTGCGCGCTGGCGGCCGGGCACCACGATCACGGTGCAGCTGCGGCTGCGCGGGGTGAAGGCCGGCCCCGGCTCCTACGGGATCCAGCGCAAGACCGTCCGCTACCGGGTGGGACGGGACCAGGTCAGCGTCATCGACGCCGCCCGGCACACCCTGACGGTGCGGCAGAACGGCCGGGTGGCGGCCGTCCTGCCGGTCACCGCGGGCGACGACGAGAACCCCACCTACAACGGGACGATGGTGATCCTGGAGCGGCATTCGGTGACCCGGATGAACGGCGGCACCGTGGGCTTCGGCGGCGAGTACGACATCCCGGACGTGCCGCACGCCATGCGCCTGACCCGGTCCGGGACCTTTCTGCACGGCAACTACTGGGCGCCGCCCGAGGTCTTCGGCGGCCTGAACACCAGCCACGGCTGCGTCGGGCTGCGGGACATCAAGGGCGGCGGCCCGCACACCCCGGCCGGCTGGTTCTTCGGCCGCTCGATCGTCGGCGACACCGTGGTGGTGGAGCACTCCCCGGAGCGCACGGTCGCACCCGACAACGGCCTCGGCGGCTGGAACCTGCCCTGGGGACCGTGGCGGGCCGGGTCCGCGCTGCACTGACCCGCGCCGGCCCGGCGGCGCACTGCTCCCGCACCACCCCCGCACTTGGGACTAAACGGTGACCTCCGCGGGGAGTTCACTGTCACTGCGGTGTGGTTATCTAACGCCAAGCACGCGGCTGTGCGCAGCCGCGTGCGGGGGACCGCGGGCCGTGCGAGGGGAAAAGGGGCCAGTCGTGAACGTCCAGCCGAATTCGGGGGTGCCGGCTCGCCGGCGTCGGTTGCCGCACAAGGGGGGTGGCCCGCTCGCGTTGCTGCTCGGCGCGATGCTGCTGCTGGTGACCGCCTGCGGGGGCGACGGTGACGAGGGGAAGGCGGCCGGCAAGGCCGGCGGGGACAAGGCCGCCTCGCAGGCGGCCGTGACGATAGCGCCCAAGGACGGCGCGGACGGCGTCGCCACGAGCGGCGCGCTGAAGGTGACCGCCCGCAACGGCAAGCTCAAGTCCGTCAAGGTCAAGGACGCCAAGGGCAACGAGGTCGAGGGGAAGACGGCGGGCAACGGCGCCCTGTGGCAGCCGAGCGGCCATCTCGGCGCCTCGACGGAGTACAAGGTCGATGCCATAGCGGTGGACGGCCAGGGCAAGGAGGCCGCCGAGCACTCCAGCTTCACCACCCTCGTCCCCAAGAACACCTTCGTCGGCCAGTACAGCCCGGAGGACGGCCAGCAGGTCGGCGTCGGGATGCCGGTCTCGCTCCACTTCACCCGCGGCATCACCGACCCCAAGGCCGTCGAGGACGCCATCGAGGTCAGCGCGAAGCCGTCGGTGCCGGTCGAGGGCCACTGGTTCGGCAACGACCGGCTCGACTTCCGCCCCGAGACGTACTGGGCGCCCGGCACCAAGGTCACCCTCAAGCTGAACCTCAACGGCGTCGAGGGCCGCCCCGGTGTCTACGGCACCCAGGCCAAGGAAGTCTCCTTCACCGTCGGGCGCAGCCAGGTGAGCACGGTCGACGCCGCCTCGAAGCAGATGACCGTGGTCCGCGACGGCAAGAAGATCAAGACCATCCCGATCACCTCGGGCGGACCGGGCACCGAGACGTACAACGGCAAGATGGTCATCAGCGAGAAGCACCTCGTGACGCGGATGAACGGCGACACCGTGGGCTTCGGCGGCGAGTACGACATCAAGGACGTGCCGCATGCGATGCGGCTGAGCAACTCCGGCACCTTCATCCACGGCAACTACTGGTCGGGCAGGGCCGCCTTCGGCACCCGCAACGCCAGCCACGGCTGTGTGGGCCTCTTCGACCAGCGCGGCGGCGGTGACAGCTCCACCCCGGCGGCGTGGTTCTTCCGCAACTCCGTCATCGGCGACGTGGTCATCGTCAAGAACTCGCACGACGAAACCATCCAGCCGGACAACGGCTTCAGCGACTGGAACCTCTCCTGGGAGAAGTGGAAGGCCGGCCGGTAGGACGGCCGCGGCGGACGGACCCGGTGCACTGTGACCGAGTGCACCGGGTCCGCGCGCGTTAACGCGTACTAACCTTCCGGCATGACTGTGAATCTCGAGGTCGCCGACGGCGTCGGCACCATCCGCCTGGACCGTCCGCCCATGAACGCCCTGGACATCGCCACCCAGGACCGGCTGCGCGAGCTGGCCGAGGAGGTCACCCGCCGCGACGAGGTGCGCGCCGTCGTCCTGTGGGGCGGGGAGAAGGTGTTCGCCGCCGGTGCGGACATCAAGGAGATGCAGGTCATGGACCACGCGGCCATGGTCGTCCGGTCCAAGGCCCTGCAGGACGCGTTCACCGCCGTGGCCCGGATCCCCAAGCCGGTGGTCGCCGCGCTCACCGGCTATGCCCTGGGCGGCGGCTGTGAGCTGGCGCTCTGTGCGGACTTCCGGATCGCCGCCGACAGCGCCAAGCTCGGCCAGCCGGAGATCCTGCTGGGCCTGATCCCGGGAGCCGGCGGCACCCAGCGGCTGGCGCGGCTGGTGGGCCCGTCCAAGGCCAAGGACCTGATCTTCACCGGCCGTCAGGTGAAGGCCGACGAGGCGCTCACGCTCGGCCTGGTCGACCGGGTGGTGCCGGCCGCCGAGGTGTACGAGCAGGCGCATGCCTGGGCGGCGCGGCTGGCGGCCGGTCCGGCGCTGGCGCTGCGGGCCGCGAAGGAGTCCGTCGACGCGGGCCTGGAGACGGACATCGACACCGGCCTGACCATCGAACGCAACTGGTTCGCGGGGCTGTTCGCGACCGAGGACCGCGAGACCGGCATGCGCAGCTTCGTCGAGGAGGGGCCCGGAAAGGCCAAGTTCCGCTGAAACCACTGATGTTGGCGGGATGACTGAGGTTTGCCCGGTGCGCGATGCCCCTTGTGGGCGAATGACGGAAAACTTAATTGCGCCTTAAGGCAACCTTGTTGGCGCATCGGGCCGCTCGCCCGCACGCCCGATGTCGTCGCAGGTCAGCCGATTCTGCCAGAACCTTAACTGCCGTTGGCATATGTCGACCCGGGGGTATGGAACCGACGATTCCGGACAGCGGATTCCCTCGGTTCCACCCCCGTGGGCGCCGGACAGCGGCCATGATGGGGGCATGGCGGGCCTCGAAGAAATGGAGCAGCCGCGGCCGGGGAACGATCCGGCCGCCGCACACCGGGGCATGTCCGGGAGCGACGGTGAACCGGTGCCGCTGCCCCGCGGCCCGGTGTCCACCGCTCTCGACCCGGCCGCCGAACCCACCCTCGGTGAGGTCCGGCTGCCCTCCCGCCCGCAGTCCGCCGGGATCGCCCGCCGGCTGACCGCCGCCGTGCTCCTCAAGCAGTGGTCCCTGACGCCACAGCTCGCCGAGCACGCCGTCCTGCTCGTCTCCGAACTCGTCGGCAATGCCGTACGCCACACCGGCGCCCGCACCTTCGGGCTGCGGATGCTGCGCCGCCGCGGCTGGATCCGCATCGAGGTCCGCGACCCCTCCCGCGGGCTGCCGTGCCTCATGCCGGTCCAGGAGATGGACCTCAGCGGCCGCGGGCTCTTCCTCGTCGACACCCTCTCCGACCGCTGGGGCGTGGATCTGCTGCCCCGCGGCAAGACGACCTGGTTCGAGGTACGGATCGCCGACCGCTGACGGCCGGCCGTTCCCCCCGCCGGGACCACGACGTGCCCCGTGCCCGGCCGGTGCGCCGCCCGTGCGAGGACGATCCGTAGGATGGGCCGTTCATGCTCACGCGGGACGGAGGGGACGGGACATGCACGCTGTGCGCCGGTCGGCCGCGCTGACGCTGCTGCTCCTCCTCGCCGTCACCTTCGGGCCGCTGCTGTGCCGGATCGGCGGCGACCAGGCCTGGCTGGCGGGCCGCGCGGCGACGGCCGCGGCGCACTGGCGGACGGGCCTGGTGGCCTCCGACGGTGCCCACGCCGCCGCCGGTGCGGTTCCCGGTGCCGCGCGTCCGGCGGACGCGGCCGGCGCGCCGCGCCCGGCCGCCGCCCACGGCGGTCCGCAGCTCGACGACCGCGCGCCCCTCGCCGTCGCCGCCGCGCCCAAGCGCTGCTCCAACCGGCACGCCCCGGGGACCGACGAGTCCGCCCCGCTGCCCACCCCGCACCGCGGTGAGCCGCTCGCCCCCGCGACCGCCGGCACCGGACCGCGGGCCGCCGACCTGCCCGCGCAGCACGCGCTCGCCCGGCCACCGACGGATGCCGCACCCGCCGTCGACGACACCTCGCTCCTGCCCGTACTGCGGATATAGGCCGCTGCCCCGACGCACCCGGCCTTGAATTCCCCCTCCGTACGTCTGGAGCTTTTGCATGCCCGCCTCCGCTTCCCGCACCCGCAAACTGGCCGCCGTCGGCGCGGTCCTCGCGCTCGTGGTCGCCGTGATCGCCATCGGCGTCGTCATCGCCAAGTCCACCGCCGGCGGCGGCGAGACCGCCTCCGGCGCCGCACCCGGGTCCGGCTCCTCGCCCGAGGCCGGAGACGACCCGGCCCAGCAGAAGATGTTCGACGACCTCGCCCGGCGGACCAGCCGCCGCGCGGACGGCGACCCCTTGGCCGTCGGCAAGAAGGACGCCCCGGTGGTGCTGGTCGAGTACGCCGACTACCAGTGCTCGTTCTGCGGCCGCTTCACCCGCGAGACCCAGCCCGAGCTGATCAAGAAGTATGTCGACGCGGGCACCCTGCGCATCGAGTTCCGCAACTTCACCGTCTTCGGCGCCGACTCCGAGCGGGCCGCCCGCGCCTCCTGGGCCGCGGGGCAGCAGGGCAGGTTCTGGCAGCTGCACGACGCGCTGTACGCCAAGACCCGCAAGGGCGCGGCGCTCGCCGAGGACAAGCTCGTCGACCTGGCCCGCGGCAGCGGCGTCAAGGACATCGACCGGTTCCGTGCGGACATCAAGAGCGCGGACGCCGACAAGGCGCTGAAGAAGGATCAGGACGAGGGCTACCAGCTGGGCGTGCAGTCCACCCCGTCCTTCCTGGTCAACGGCCGGCCGGTGGCCGGCGCCCAGCCCCTCGAAGTCTTCTCCCAGGCTGTCGAGGAGGCCGCACGGGCGGCGAAGCACCAGCCCGCGGCCAAGGGGGCCGGGAAGTGAGCGACATCGGCTACCTCGCGGCATTCCTGGGCGGGGCGCTGGCCCTGCTCAGCCCGTGCAGCGCCCTGCTGTTGCCGGCGTTCTTCGCCTACTCCCTCTCGACCCCCGGCCGGCTGGTGGCCCGTACCGGAGTGTTCTATCTGGGGCTGGCCACGACGCTGGTGCCGCTGGGCGCGGCCAGTACGGCGGCCAGCCGGCTGTTCAACGGACACCGGGAGCTGCTGATCGCCCTGGGCGGCTGGATCGTCATCGCCCTGGGCCTCGCCCAGATCCTCGGCCTGGGCTTCGCCTCCCGCCGCGCGCAGGCCGCGGCCGCGCGGATCACCCCCCGCTCCGCGGTCTCCACGTTTCTGCTCGGCTGCGTCTACGGCCTGGCCGGCTTCTGCGCGGGGCCGATCCTCGGCGCGGTGCTGACGGTCACCGCGGTCAGCGGCTCACCGGTGTACGGCGCCTCGATGCTCGCCGTCTACGCGCTGGGCATGGCGCTGCCGCTGTTCGTGCTGGCACTGCTGTGGGACCGCTGCAAGCTCGGCACCCGGGGCTGGCTGCGGGGCCGGGAATTCACCCTGGGCAGGCTGCGGCTGCACACCACCTCGCTGCTGTCCGGGGTGTTCTTCCTCGGCATCGGCGTGCTGTTCCTGCGCTTCAACGGGACCAGCGCGCTGCCCGGAATCCTCGACGCGGACGCCGAATTCCGGGTCGAGGAATGGGCCAGGCGGCTCGGGAACGCCGTTCCGGACTACGCCCTGGTCGCGGTGGCCGCGCTGCTCGTCGCGGCGGTGCTGGGCCGGATCGCGCTCCGGCCGGAGAAGAAGCCCCCGCAGGACGGGGCGGAGCGGCCACGGAGCGGGGCCGGGCAGCGGGAGGGCGGCACCGACTAGGTGCCGCCCGCGGCCGGGCCGGGCCGTTACACGGCGGCACCGGCCCGGCCCGCTCCGGTCTCACAGCCACACGTTGTCGTTGACCGACCCCAGTCCCGTGCCGGACAGCCGGCGGTGCAGTGCCAGGGCCTGGTCCTCGGTCAGCGAGGCGACATGGTCCGCGGCCGCCCGCAGCCGGTCGCCGTGCAGCGCCAGCTCCTCCGCGCGGTCCGGCGGCAGCAGCTCGGGCGCGTCATGGCTCCAGCGCAGCAGCTCGCTGACCACCCGCCGCTTGCCGTGCTGCTGGGTGGCCAGGGCGGGGCGGTCGATGACGTAGCACCACACCAGCTCCTTGAGCAGATCGCAGGCGTCTCGCCGCTCCGCCGGGATCACCAGCTGCGCCCCGTAGCGGATCGCGGCCTCGCCGCCCACCTCCAGCTCGATCCCGCGGGTGAAGTACGAGATCAGATCGGCGGTGCGGCGGTTGACCGCGACCGCGTCCTCATGGCTGCCGCTGTACGGCGCGGGCACCGCCAGCCGCTTGCCGATGTCCGCCATCATCACCAGCGCCGCGTCCCGGTCGAAGGCCTCGCCCGCGCGCGCCCGCTTGGCCTGCACATAGTCCAGGAAGCGCAGGGTCTCCCGCTCGGTCTCGGCGCCCGCGGTGCCGTCCGGCGGGAACAGCGCGGCCAGCGGGATCAGGCCCGTGCGGTAGAAGTCCTCGACGTCGTGACAGGCGTAGGTGACGTCGTCCGCCCAGTCCATGACCTGTTCCTCGACCGGGACGGCGGTGTCCGTACGGCCGGCCCGCACCCAGGAGAACGCCTCCCGGTCGGCGACATACACCCCCCACTTCACATGGCGCGCCGGATCCTGGTCGACGGGCGCGCGCTCCCACGGGTACTTCGTGGCGGCGTCCAGGCAGGCGCGGGTCAGATGCAGCCCGCGATGGCCCGGGTACTTGTGGGCGGCGAGGAAGGTCAGCACCCGCAGGGTCTGCGCGTTGCCCTCGAAGCTGTCCAGCACGCCGTCGGCGAAGTGCAGTTCGTCCATCGTGGCGCGCAGCGCCAGCTCACCGGCGTGCCCGAAGGGCGGATGGCCGATGTCGTGGGCCATGCACGCCGCTTCGACGAGCGCCGGATTCGGGCCGCCGTACTGGCGCTCCAGCCGCTCGGCCATCCGCCGGCCGAGCTGTGCCACCTTCATCGAGTGCGTCAGCCGGGTGTGGTACGCGCCCAGCTCGGCGCTCGCCACCACCTGGCTCTTGCCGGCCAGCGCCCGCCACTGCGTGGAGTACAGGATCCGGTCGACGTCGTGCTCGAACCCGGAGCGCTGCCCGTCGTCGGACACCCGCCGTCGCAGGGAGTGCTGCTCGAGATCCTCATCGCTGTATCTGGCAGGTCGCATGCGCGGATGGTAGTCCGGCGGGCCGGGCCGGGGCCCGCCGGTGGTCGCTCAGGCGTTCAGCCGGCGCCGCCAGCGCGGGGGGAGCCGGGCGTGCGGGCGGGCGTGCAGGGGGTGGGCGTCGGCCCGGCGCCGGCGGTCGTTGCACAGCAGGCACTTGCCGTAGCCCGGCGGCAAGGGGTCTTCGGGATCGCCGTACAGCGGGTCGACCGCGCCGTGCGGGTGTATGGCGCAGCCGGTCGGGCCGGTCTCCGCCCCCAGCGAGCCGGCGGCGGTCAGCGCCTGCCGCAGGACGTGCACGAGTTGGTCCGCATCGCGCCGGTTCGGCGCGGACTGCAGGGACGAGGCCAGGTCGGAGGCGGTGGTCAGCGCGGTCTGGAGTTCGCGCAGGTTTGCGTCACCCATGCCCCGGAGCGTAGGCGGCCCCACTGACAGTTGATCTTCCGATCGCACTTCGCGGCTTCCCATGGCCGCATGCATGCCCGCTCCGGCCCACGATTTAGCACCGGGACGGTGACGGTCCCCTGGCCAGGGCATGACGGGTGGGCGCGGCGGGCCGGGGCGGGGCGAGCCGTCGGGGCCGAACGGCGCAGCCGCCCGCCCGCCGGTCCGCCCGACCCCGCCGCCGCGGCCTCACGGTGCGATCGGCAGGGCGCGCTTGTGCTCGGTGAGGCGGTAGCGGCGGATGATGGCCCGGGCGGCTGTGGCGTCGACCGGCCCGCCCTCCAGGAAGTCGTCGATCTGGTCGTAGCTCACACCGAGCGCGTCCTCGTCCGGCTTGCCCGGGTCGAGCGTCTCCAGATCGGCCGTCGGAACCTTGTGGACCAGCTCCGCCGGGGCGCCCAGCGCCGCCGCGACGGCGCGTACCCGGCGCTTGGTCAGGCCGGTGAGCGGCACCACATCGGCCGCGCCGTCACCGAACTTCGTGAAGAAGCCGGAGACCGCCTCGGCCGCGTGGTCGGTGCCCACGACCAGGCCGTCGTGGGCTCCGGCGACCGCGTACTGCGCGATCATGCGCTGACGGGCCTTGATGTTGCCCTGGACGAAGTCCTGGTGGTGGGCGTCGCGGAAGAGGAGCCCGCCGTCCATCGCGGCCTGCAGCGCCGCGTCGCTCGCCGGGCGGATGTCGACGGTCAGCTCCCGGTCGGCGCGGATGAACTCCAGCGCCCGCCGGGCGTCCTTCTCGTCCGCCTGGACGCCGTACGGCAGCCGCATCGCGTAGAAGGCCGCCTCGTGCCCGGCGGCGCGGGCCCGCTCCACGGCGAGCTGGCAGAGCCGCCCGGTGGTCGTGGAGTCGACGCCGCCGCTGATCCCCAGGACCAGGGCGCGCAGCCCCGTGGAGGTCAGCCGGGCGGTGAGGAAGGCCACCCGGCGTTCGATCTCCTGCTCGGCGTCGAAGGACGCGGTCACCTGGAGATCCCGCGCGATCTCCTGCTGCAGGGCCTTGGACGCCGGGTCGGTCACGGCTGCTCCTCTGTCTCTCGTGGTGCGTCGTGCCGTTGTCGTGACGCACGGTTCCGGTGGCACGGGGTCCCGCGTGACGCGCTGTTCCGCGAGGCGTACGCAGCGTGTGTGTGCCGCGTGCGCCTCCCGGGGGCGCGAAGGGGCGTGCCGGTAGGAAACCTTATGCCGGGTGCGCCCACTTCTTGAGGGCGGCCTTGCTCGCGAAGTCCGCGACGTCCTTGTCCAGCGGGGAGTCGGTGTACTGGTGGATGCGCCACGACGCCTTGATCCGTGGGTTCCCGGCGGAGACGTAGTCGGCGATCCACAGGCCGTCGGCCGCGTAGGACGTGGTGTCGCGGTGGAGCCAGAATTCGCGGTTGCAGTAGAGCAGCACGCGGTGGGTGGGGCGCAGCCGCTTCACCTCGGCCAGGAACTGGTCCTTCTGCGCATTGCTGGCACACGTCCCCTCGCCGGTGAGCTCCCAGTCGCAGGCCAGGAGATCACCCTGGACCGAGGCGCACTTTTCGACGAAGTATTTCGCCTGAGCGGCGATATTTCCCGGCCACAGGAAGTGGTAGAAACCGACCACACAGCCCGCCTTACGGGCCTGGGACGCCTGTGCGGACTGGTGCGGATTGAGGTAGGAACGGCCTTCGGTGGCCTTGATGAAAACGAAGTCCAACCCCTCGGTGGAATATGAGGAGTTGTAGGAGCTGACATCGACACCGTGCAGCATGAACGGCCTCCTGCCGATCGGACCTGCGGATTCGAAGCGTCAACTGCTCGAAGCGGCAACCGTGTTGCGACGGGTGGTGGAGTTCCTGCCTTTGTGCGCCGTTGTGCCCCGGCGCACGGGTGTCCCGGTGTTCCTGTCCGCTGCCGCCGCCGTGATCCAGAACTGCTGTGATCCCGAACTGCTGTGTTCCCGCAATGCGGTGTGGCCGGGATTCAGCGTTCCGTCTTCCGTGCGATTCAGTTTCGTTCCAGCAGTTTCCAGCAGTTCAGCATGTCGATACCGGAAGGCGCCAGATCGTGGTCGGGAAATTCCTTGCGGAAGGGCTGAACTGACGACGGGTCCGGTGGACGCGGGTGGTCCGGTCCACCGTCCGCGGGCGGCCGTCTCAGCGGCGCAGCGCCCGTCGCACACGGTTGCGGGCGCGGCCCAGGGTCCGCTGCCAGGCCCGGCCGGTGCGCGTCGAGCGCAGGTCCTCGAAGAGGAGTGCATAGCGCTCGGCGATCGGCTGTGGGTCGTAGCGGTGCGCGCTCTCCCGCGCGGCCCCGGCCATCTCGCGGCGGCGCTCGGGGGCCTCGATGAGCTCCAGCAGGGCGCCGGCCAGCGCCTGGCCGTCCCCGCGCGGCACCAGCAGCCCGTCCCTGCCGCTGTCGATGATCTCGGCGGGGCCCAGCGGGCAGTCGGTGCTGACCACCGGCACCCCGCAGCGCATCGCCTCGACGATGGTCATGCCGAACGACTCGGCGTCCGAGGCCGAGGCGACGATCGAGGCCTTGGCGAACTCCGCCTCTATCGGCGAGCGCGGCCCGGTCAGCTCCGCCTGCCGGCCCAGCCCGAGGCCGTCGATCAGCCCCTGGAGCCGCTCCCGCTCGGCGCCGCCGCCGTGTATCCGAAGCTGCCAGTCGGGGTGCTTGGCGGCGACCGCCGAGAAGGCCTCGATCAGCAGGTCGAAGCGCTTGCCGCGGACCAGCCGGCCGGCCGCCGCGATCACCTTCGCGGTGCCCTCGGACGGCGGGCCGTCCGGCGCGGGCACGATGTTGGGCACCGCCAGGACCCGTACCCCCGGCAGCGGCATCCGCGCCCGGTAGACGGCGGCGTCCGCCTCGGTCGTGGTGACCAGGGCGTCCAGCGACCTGTAGTGGCGGGCGAGTTCGGCGCGCAGCCGCTTGCTGTGGGCGTCGTGTCTCAGATGCTCCTGGGCGATCCGCAGCGCCCCGTGGGGGCCGAAGAGGGCCAGGTAGACGTTGATGCCGGGCCGGGTGCCGATCAGCACGTCCGCGTCCGTGGTCCGCAGGAACTCCGCGGCGCGCACGTCGACCAGCCGGTTGTACTGGTGGTGGCGCTTCTCGGCGAGCGGGAAGTCCTGCGCGGGCTCACCGAAGAGGGGCTCGGCCATGTCCTTGCTGCCGACGCGCGTGTCCACCAGCGGGATCAGCCGCACCCGGGGGTCCGGGGTGAACCGCGGGACCTCGCGGTGCCGCAGCATCGAGACGATCTCGACGTCGTGCCGGTCGGCGAGGGCGGCGGCGAGGTTGAAGGTGGTGCGGATGGTGCCGCCGATGGCGTACGCGTTGTGCAGCAGCAGGGTGATCTTCATACGGTGCGGTGCTCTCCCCGAGAGGTGCCGAGTCGTTCCGATCGTCCGGTCCCCTCGCGACCCGGTCGTCGCGCCCGGTCCGTCCGGCACGGGGGCAACCGTGTCGGTAAGGGGTAAGTCAATGGCGTGGCCAGGGTGAGAGCCCGGTAAGAACCACGGGTGAGAGGCGGGTAAGAAACCCGTTGCCGGACCGGCCGCCCGCCGCCGCGCCGCCGAGCCCTTGGCACACTGGCCCGCGTGACCCATTCCGTGCTGCTCGCCGAGGACGACCGCCCCATCCGCACCGCGCTGGAGCGTGCCCTGACCCTGGAGGGCTACCAGGTCACCGCCGTCGCGGACGGGATCCAGGCGCTGGCCGCCGCGCACCGCGAACGGCCGGATGTGATCCTGCTGGACGTGATGATGCCGGGGATCGACGGGCTCCAGGTGTGCCAGGTGCTGCGGGCCGAGCAGGACCGCACCCCGATCCTCATGCTCACCGCCCGGGTCGAGACGGCCGACCGGATCGCCGGACTGGACGCCGGGGCCGACGACTACGTGGTCAAGCCGTTCGAGGTCGAGGAGGTCTTCGCCCGGCTGCGGGCGCTGCTGCGGCGGACGTCGGCGGTCCCGGCCGGGACGGAGGGCGCCGGGGCCGACGGCGCCGGGGAGGCGGACGGGGCCCGGGCCGCGGACAGCGGTGTCGTCGAGGCGGCGGACCTGCGGATCGACGGCCCCTCGCGCCGCGCCTGGCGCGGGGAGCAGGAGCTGGAGCTGACCCGGACCGAGTTCGAACTGCTGGAGCTCCTCGCCCGTAATGCCGGGATCGTCCTGGATCATTCGACGATCTACGACCGGATCTGGGGCTACGACTTCGGACCGGGCTCGAAGAACCTCGCGGTGTACGTGGGCTATCTGCGGCGCAAGGTCGATGTCCCGGGCAGCCGCCCGCTGATCCACACCGTGCGCGGCGTCGGCTACGTCCTGCGGGAGGACTGAGATGTCCGGGCCCCACAGCGGAGGCAGCGGTCCGGGCGCCCGGCCCGGCCGGGGGCTGCGGTCCCGACTGCGGGCCCGGCTGCGTTCCTGGCGCAGCGGCGGGCAGGCCGCCTGGCTGCGTACCCGTAAGCCGGCCAGCCTGCGCACCGCCTTCGCGGTGGCCTTCGCCGCCGGCGCCGCCGCGGTGACCGTCCTCGTCGGGTTCCTCAGCTACGACGCGGCGGCCCGGCTGGTGCGGGTGGACGAGAGATCGGTGTTCTCCGAGGTCGTGGGGGATCTGCGCACCCAGGTGCGGGAGAAGCCGCTGGCGCCCGGGGACTACGCCTCCTCCGACCCCGACCACGACGGGCCGCGCGACGACCTCACCCGGCCCACCCGCACCGATGTGCAGATCCTGGGCGCCGGCGGCCGGATCGTGGAACGCGGCAGCCCGGCCCTGCCGGCCGGCCCCGCGGAACAGCGGATCGCCCGGGACGCCCACGCCGGCCGGTACGCGGAGCGGGAGGCGGACGTCGGCGACGACGTCTACCACGTCGCGACCGTCGCGCTCGGCGGCGGCCGCGGGGCGGTCCAGGTCGCCCAGAAGTTCAGCGAGACCGAGGATCTGCTCTCCGCGCTCCAGCAGCGCACCGCCCTGCTGGCCGCCGCGGTCATCGCGCTGTCCGGGGCGGGCGGCTGGTGGCTGGCGCGCCGGATCACCGGCCGGCTGGTGCGGCTGACCTCGGTCGCCGAGAGCGTGGCGGAGCACGGGCGGCTGGACGTCCCCGTCCCGGTGGCGGGGCGGGACGAGGTCGCCCGGCTCGGGCGGGCCTTCGACGACATGCTCGGCCGGCTGGCCAGCGCCGTCCAGGACCAGCAGCGCCTCGTCCAGGACGCCGGGCATGAGCTGCGCACCCCGCTGACCTCGCTGCGCACCAACATCTCGCTGCTCAAGCGCTTCGACGAGCTGCCGCCGGACGCCCGCGAGGAGCTGCTCGCCGACCTGGCGGGCGAGGCCAGGGAGCTGAGCGATCTGGTCAACGAGCTGGTGGACCTGGCCGCCGGACAGCGGGACGACGACCCGCTGTCCGAGGTGAGCCTGGCCGAGGTCGCGGAGAAGGCGGCCGCCTCCGCCCGCCGCCGCACCGGCCGCGAGATCACCGTACGGACCGCCGGCCCGGCCGTGGTCGAGGGCCGGTCCGCCGCGCTGCACCGGGCGCTGACCAATCTGCTGGAGAACGCCGCCAAGTTCGACGCGGGCGGCACGGAGCCGATCGAGGTCGTGGTCACCGGCGCCCGCTTCGAGGTCCTCGACCGCGGCCCCGGGATCGCCGAGGCGGACCTCACCCGGGTCTTCGACCGCTTCTACCGCGCCGCTGCCGCCCGCGGACTGCCCGGCTCCGGCCTCGGCCTCGCCATCGTCCGCGAGATCGCGACCGCCCACGGCGGCCATGCCTTCGCCGCCCGCCGCCCGGGCGGCGGCGCCACGTTCGGGTTCACGGTCGGCACGGGACAGGGGAGCGGCGCCGGCACCCGGACGCACCCGGGGCGCGAGCCCGGGGGCGCCTGACACCGCGGCTCGGTCCCGCCGCTACCCGGCGCCCTCAGTGCGCCGCCTCCCCCTGGGCCACCTCCACCGATTCGTGCAGATCGGCCGCGGCGTCCAGGGCGGCGGCCGCCGAGAAGCCGACGCAGGCGAGCAGGGCCGCGGCGATCAGCCGGCGGCACCGGAAGCCGGCCCGTACCCGGGCGTGACCCGTCGCCCGCTCGTCGGCCAGCAGGGCGGCGACCCGGCGCGGCACCGGGCCGGCCGTCGCGGCGAGCACACCGCTGGGACGGTGCGGCGCCCGGGCATCCGGGCGGGCGGCCAGCGCGGCGCGTCCGATGGCCCGGGCCGTGACCCGGCGGTCGCCCACCCGGGACGCGGCGGCTTCGTCGGCCCAGCGCTCCAGGGCGTACGCCAGGGGCGCGCGCAGCGAGCGCAGCAGCGGATGACAGGCCGCGGAGAGCGTGACCGTGAGCAGGAACAGATGGTGGCGGCCCGCGAGATGGGCGCGCTCATGGGCGAACAGCGCCTCCCGCTCGGCCGCGGGCAGCGTCCGCAGCATCCCTGCGGTGACCACCACCCGGCCCGGCCGGCCCGGCAGGGCGTAGGCCTCGGGCGTGGGGTCCGGGAGGACGACCAGATCGCCGGAGGCGGGGTGGGCGCCGGTGGCGTGCCGGGCGGTGCGCAGCTCGGCGCGGTGGCGGCGGGCGTGGCGCGCGACGGCGAGGGCGCAGGCGCCGAGCAGACCGGCGGCGGCAGCGGCCACGGGGACGGTCACGGCACCGTCGCCGCTGTCGCCGAGCAGCGGTAGCGAGAGGTGGCCCAGGGCGGCGACCGGGGGCAGCCGCAGCACCCCGGCGGCCAGCAGCAGGCCGAGCGCCGCGGTCGTACAGCCGGCGAGCGCGGCGGCGCAGCCGGTCAGCAGCCAGGCGGCGGCGCGCGGGGGCAGCGACTCGGCCAGGCGACGGGCGGCCGGCACCGCGAGCAGCGGCATCAGCAGCGGGATCCAGACGGCGATGATCACGGGCCGGCTCCGGAGCCGGGCTGCCCGGCGGCGGGCGGCCGGCCGGGGGCGTCGTCCTCCGCCGACTCCAGCAGGGACCGCAGCAGCTGCTCGTCCTCGCTGGTCAGCTGGGAGACGAAGCGGGCGAGGGCGGTGCCGCGGTCGTCCTGTTTGTCGAGCTCACTGCGCATCCGCCGGGCGGTCAGCCCCGCGGAGTCGTGTATCGGTGAGTACACGAAGCCGCGGCCGGCCCGGGAGCGGGACACCGCTCCCTTGTCGTGCAGCCGGGTGAGGATGGTGGTGACGGTGGTGCGCGCCAGCCGGCCGCCCAGTGCGCTCTGCACCCCGGCCGGGCTCAGCGGGCTCCCGGCCACCCAGAGCGCCGCGAGCACGCTCGCCTCCAGCTCTCCGGCAGGGCGCCGCTGAGCAGGTGTTGTCTCCGACATGGAACGCCCTTCACCTTTTCGTCGTCTACAGTTCCGAGGACCGTCTACGTGACTGTAGTCGGCCGGTCGGTCGTGGGGCAGGCCCGTCACTCATTATGGGAGCGGCCGCCGACATCGCCGCCGCCACTGCACTTCCGCAGGTGAGAGGGGTTGCCCGCCACGTCACCGGGCGCCGGGCCACTGCCCCGGGGTGCGCCCCGCGCCGTCCGCACCACCGTGCCACCGCTGAACCGCCAAGGAGCACCCGTGAACCACCTCGCCTTCGGCGGCGCCTCGATAGACGGCGGCCTGTACACCTGGATCACCGGCCTGGCGCAGCACGCCCCGTCCGGCCTGAACACCCTCATCTCCTACGGGACCGACTACGGCCTCGGCCTCTTCGCCGTCCTGATGCTGATCGGCTGGTGGCGGGCGCGCCGCGGCGCCCCCGGCGCGATGGCCGCCGCACTGGCCGCCCCGGTCGTCGTGGTCCTCGTCTACGCCGCCAACTCCCTCGTCAAGACGCTCTTCGACGAACAGCGGCCCTGTCAGACGCTGCACACCGTCACCGTCGAGGCCTGCCCCGCCCCCGGCGACTGGTCCTTCCCCAGCAACCACTCCGCCATCGCGGCAGCGGCCGCCGTCGCCCTGCTGCTGGCCGACCGGCAACTGGGCCGGATCGCGGTCCCGGCCGCCCTCCTGATGGCGGCCTCGCGCATCTGGGTCGGCGCGCACTACCCGCACGACGTCGTCGCCGGCCTGCTCGTCGGCGCACTCCTCGCCTGGCTGCTGGCCCCCCTCGCCCGCCACGCGGGCCCCGCCGTCGAACGGATCCGTGCCACCCGGCTGCGTCCCCTGGTGGCTGCCCGGTGACGGCGCCCGGGCCGCCGCCGGGGCCGGAAGGGCCGCCGCCGGGGCCGGAAGGGCCGGCGGCACGGCGTGGCCCCGGCGCCCGCCCGCTCCTGACCGTCGCCGCGGTCTGCGCGGCGCTCTTCACCGCTCTCGCCGTCACGGTGTCCGTACGCCACGGTGCCCCGCTCGCCCCCGAACGGGCCGCCGTCCACTGGTCCGCCGCGCACCACGGGGAGCCACTGCGCTCGCTCGCCCGTGCCCTGAGCGCCACCGGCACCGGCCCGGTCCCGTATGCGATGGCGGTGCTCGCCGGGCTGCTGGCCGCCCGGGGCGCGCGGGGGCGGCTGCGCGCGGTGGGCTGCGCCGTCCTCGCCCTCGCCGTCGGCCAGGGCATCCGTTACGGCCTGATGGAGCTGCTCGCCCGTCCCCGCCCGCCGGCCGCCGACTGGGCCGGGTACGCCGCCGGCTACGCCTTCCCCTCCGGCCACGCCACCACCTCGGCGCTGGCGGCCGGCATCCTCGCCTGGGGCATCGCGCGGCGGGTCCGGCCCGCGGCCGCCCGTGCCTGGTGGACGGTGCTCGCCCTCTGGGCCGCCGGTGTCGGCCTCACCCGCGTCTACCTGGCCGTCCACTGGCCGGGCGATGTCCTCGGCGGCTGGCTCCTGGCGACCGTACTGCTCTGCCTCGCGCTGCTCCTGGAGCCGTTCGCCGTGCCCCGCCCGGACCGCTCCTGACCCGGCCGTATGCCCCCGCACCAGCCATTCCCATGAAGAGCTGACGATCCGACCAGGTCTTCGCCAAGGCGGCATGGACGCCCCCCGCGCCGAGCAGCACTGTCCTGGGCACCGGTACGGCGGACGCGCTCCGGCCGACCCGCCACCGGCAGCCCACGGCACGTACCACCGCACCGCCAGGGGGACCACCATGAGGAACCAGCCGCCCGACCTCCCCGTGCCGCGCCCGGCCGCCGCCGCGTCCGCCGCCCGCTGCCCGGCCGCCGCCGTCAAGGACCCCACCCCGTGTGAGGGACGGCACGACGCCGCCACCATCGTCGACCGCCACGGCCGGGAGGTCGCCGGCTGTGTCCACCACTGCGCCCGCCTGCTCGCCGGTCTCGAAGGCGCCCGGGTCCACCCCTTCGTCCCCGCCCGCCAGTCCCTGGACATCTACTCCCGGGCCCGGGAACTCCCACCCTTCGCCTGGGAAGTCGGCCGCTAGCGCACCGACGCACGGGCCGGCCACGACGACGGGACCACCGGTCCTGCCGACGGCCCTACGGCGGGGACGCGAGGAGACCGTCAGGGAGCGGTTGTTGGGCCCAGATGGTTTTGCCACGGGTGTGGTAGCGGGTGCCCCAGAGCTCGGCGAGCTGCGCGACCATGTAGAGGCCGCGTCCTCCTTCGTCGGTCTCCAGCGCGCGCCGGACGTGGGGGGACGTGCTGCTGCCGTCCGTCACCTCGCAGATCAGGGTGCGATCGCGGATCAGTCGTAGCCGGATCGGCGGGCTGCCGTAGCGGAGGGCGTTGGTGACCAGTTCGCTGACCACCAGCTCGGTGTTGAACGCCAGCTCCTCCAGGCCCCATTCGGACAGCTTCGCCGTTGCCCGCGCACGTGCCCGGCCCACTTCCTCGGGCTCGGCTGCCAGCTCCCACGTGGCGTGCCGGTCCGGATCCAGCCCGCGCACCCGTGCGACCAGCAGAGCGGCGTCGTCCTGCGGCTGCCGGGGAGGAGGCGGCTGACCACCGCCTCACAGACACGTTCGAGCCTGACGGTCGAGGTGAGGGCGGGGCCGGACAGGAGCTCACGGAGCCGTTCGAGGCCGGTGTCGGGGCTTCGCCGCCCGGACTCCACCAGGCCCCTGGTGTACAGCACGAGCACATCTCCGTCGGTGAGCGTCACCTCGCCGCTCGCGAAGGTGGCTCCGCTGCGGCCGAGGGGAGGCCCACCGGGCAGATCGAGCAGCACGGCCTGCCCGTCCGTCGACGCCAGCACGGGCAGGGGATGGCCTGCGACGGCAGCGGTGCATCGCCGCGAGAGGGGATCGAAGACGGCATACACGCACGTGCTCCCGGCCGCGCCGCCGGTGAGCCCTTCGCCCCGTGCGTCCGGACCGGGCTCGTCCATGAACCGGTTGATCTGGTCGTTCAGCACGGTGAGCAACTCCTCGGGAGCGAGGTCGAGATCGGCGAGCGTCCGCAACGCGATGCGCAGCCTCCCCATGGCCAACGCCGCCTGCAGGCCCTGCCCGGCCACACCTCCCATCACCAGCGCCACGCGTGCGCCGGAGAGCGGGATCACGTCGAACCAGGTGCCTCCCAGCTCGGTATGGCCCCTGGCCGGCAGGTAGCGCGACGCCGCTTCCACGGCACTGAGCGCCGGTAGCTGTTGCGGCAGCAGGGTGCGCTGCAGCGCCGACGCCGTCGTCCGCTCCCGGGTGATTTCCGTGCGGACTCCGGGCCCGCGAGCGCCCGACAGCCGCGTAGGACCAAGGAAGAGGCCAAGGAATAGGCAAGGAAGGGGCCAAGGAAGGGGCCAAGGAATAAGGCCGGTCAGGACTCGCCGGACTCGTCGGCCATGAGCAGCAGCTCCCCGTACGCCACGGGCATGCGGGCCCAATGAGTGGTTCCACCCCCGTGACTGTGGGCACCGTGCGCGCTGGCCAGGGCTTTGACCATGCTCAGGCCGCGCCCGTGTTCCTCGTATGCACAGGACGACGTCCAGGGCCCTTCCCGTGTCGCGGGGCCGCCATCGGTGACTCCCACCCACACCCGAAGAGCCGTGTGCTCGCGGGACACGTGCAGGACGAGCGGCGGTTGAGCGTGCTCCACGGCGTTCGTGACCAGCTCCGACACCATGAGCACCACCGAATCGGCAGCATCGTCGTCGCGAGAGCCGTCGCCGGGGGCATGGATCGGCGTCCGGAGCGCCGGTGAGAGCTGTTGCGTGGTTTCCATCGTCCTCACCGAGGGTGATCGGCGCAGCAGTGGAACGCCTCTCAGGCCAGGAGGCCCGCCTTGCGGCGAGAAGGCGGAGACTACGCAGACCACTACCTGTTGGCTGCCTCCTCATTCCCGTCATGGTGAAGTGATCGGTCGGTCGGTCCGGCCGGGCAACGCCTCCGATGGACGTCGCCGCTGGTGGCATGCGGGGCACGGGTACGCACGGAGCAGGTAGCGATACCCGTATTTCTCGCCTGCCCAGGACCGCGGCGTACCGGGAGAGTGGTGGGGCCTGCTGCTTCCGCGCCCGCGCGGAGGCACACCACATAAGTGCCCATCGAGGTACGGGGGATTGTCGTCGCCATGCTGCAGCCGTGTGAGCGGCCGTGTGAGCGGCCGTGTGAGCGGCCGTGTGAGCGGCCGTGTCCCGCGGCACCGGGCCGTGCCTTGAAGGTGCCCTGAAGGTCACGCCGGGCGAGGCGTTCAGGGGACCGTTCGGGAGTGCGCTCCCGGAGGCCGACGGCTGCGCCTCGCGGCTGACGGGTCGGCAACAGGGGCCGCGCACGGTTCCTTTGCCGTCGCCCCCGGCCGTCCTCCATCCCCCACCCCACTGAGCACCACCACCCCAGAAGGATTGATCACTCATGTCCGCACGCACCCTCCCCGAGGCGACCTTCGCCCGCACCGTCCTCGGCTCCGGCCCGGGCCTGGCCGTGGCCCACGGCGCCGGCAGCAGCATCGCCGGCACCTACGGCCCGATCCTCGAGGGCCTCGCCGCCCACCACACCGTGGTCGGCGTCGACTACCCCGGCAGCGGTGACACCCCCCGCTCCACCAGCCCGCTGATGCTCGACGACCTGGCCGACCAGCTCGTCGCCGCAGCGGTCGCCGAGGGCCTGGAGACCTTCGCCCTGCACGGCTACTCCCTCGGCGGTCCCGTCGCGATACGCGCCGCCGCCCGCCACCCCGAGCGCGTCACCGCCCTCGTCCTGTCCGCCACCATGGCCCACCCCAACAACCAGCAGGCCCTCACCGTCAGGGTCTGGGGCAAGCTCGCCGCCACCGGCGACCGCCGTCTGGTGAGCGAGTTCCTCTTCCCGCACGCCCTCAGCCCCCAGGCCATGGAGGCCATGCCCGCCGACCAGCTCGAGCAGGTCATCGCCTACGCCGCCGCCGACATCGCCGACGGCACCGTCGAGCACGCCGACCTCGTCAGCCGGATCGACGTCCGCGACGACCTCGCCGGCATCCGCGTCCCCACCCTGGTCATCTCCACCACTGTCGACCACATGGCGCCCCCCGCCCTGCACCGCCGGCTCGCCGAGAACATCCCCGGCGCCGAGCTCGCGGAGATCCCCACCGGCCACCTGCCCATGGTCGAGCGGCCCGAGGAGTGGCAGCAGCTCATCACCAACTTCCTCCACCAGCACCGCGCCTGAGACCGATGGGGGCCGGGCCGGCGGTGGCGCGGCCCCCATCGGCGCGGCCCGTGCGCGCGAGAGGTTGCGGTCAGTACAGCGGCGCTTGCGGATCATGTGCGAGGCGGCCGTGGAGGGCGGGAGAGGCGGAGCGGGACGGTTCACGAAAGGGCACGTCCCTCTCGCCGTATACCGGATATACCGGCCCGTACACGTGTTTGCCCGCCGTATCGGGGACGGTTAGGGTCGGAGCATGGGCGGTCACGTGCAGGAGGCGGGCACGCTGCCTGCTGAGATGACCCGGTTCATCGGGCGGCGGCGTGAGCTGTCCGAGGCCAGGGCGTTGCTCTCGCGCGGCCGACTGGTGACCCTGACCGGGCCCGGCGGGATCGGCAAGACCCGGCTGGCGCTGCGCCTGGCTGCCGACGTACGGCGGTCCTTTCCCGGCGGCGTGTGGCTGGTGGAGCTGGCCGCGCTGGAGGCCGGGGAACAGGTCGCCCAGACCGTCGCGGCGCGGCTGAGGGTTGGCCGCGAGGCGCTGAGTGACCCGTTGACCCGCCTCGTGGAACACATAGCGGGCCGGCGGATGCTCCTGGTACTGGACAACTGCGAGCATGTACTGGACGGCTGCGCGGAGCTGGTGGCGACCCTGCTGGCCCGGAGCCCCGAGCTGCAGGTGCTCTCGTCGAGCCGTCAAGCGCTGACGGTGAGCGGGGAGCGGGTCTTCCCGGTGCCGCCGATGACGCTGTCCGCTCCCGTGGTGTCCGCGGAGCACAGCGAGGCAGTGGCCCTGTTCGCCGATCGTGCCGTCGCCGTGCGGCCGGATTACCCGCTCACCTCGCAGAACGCCGCGGTGGCCGAGGAGATTTGCCGTCGGCTGGACGGGATGCCGCTGGCGATCGAACTGGCGGCAGCCCAGATGCGGGTCCTGTCGGCGCCTCAGATCCTCAGCCGTCTCGACGACCGCTTCCGGCTGCTCGGCGCCGGGCCGCGGACCGCCCCGCCGCGCCAGCGGGCCCTGCGGGCGGCGATCGACTGGAGCCACGATCTGTGCACGCGCCAGGAGCGACTGCTGTGGGCGCGGCTTTCGGTGCTGTCCGGCGGTTTCGATCTGGAAGCGGCCGAACAGCTCTGCTCCGGTGCGGGAATTGACCGGCAAGACGTCCTCCCCCTGATCACCGGCCTGGTCGACAAGTCCGTGCTGACCTGCGAGGAGCAGGGCACGCGCATGCGGTACGGGCTGCTGGAAACACTGCGCCAATACGGGCGGGAGCAGTTGGCCGTCTCGGGCGAGGAGACCGTGCTGCGTGAACGGCACCGGGACTACTACTGCCGGATGGCCGGGCAAGCCGAAACCGCATGGTTCGGGCCGGACCAGATGGCCTGGTTCACCCGGCTGCGCATCGAGCACGCCAACTTCCAGGCAGCACTCGCGTTCACCACGAGCGAGCCGGGTCAGGCACAGGTCGCGATGGGCCTGGCGGCTTCCCTGTGGAGCCACCCGCTCGGCTACGGGTCCTTCCACGAGGGCCGCCGCTGGCTCGGCCGAGCCCTCGCACTCGATGACGAGCCCAGCCTCCTCCGGGCCAGGGCACTCTTCGTGGACGGTCTGGTGGCCGTGCTCCAGGGAGACCTCCGCGCCGCGCGGACGCGGCTGGAGGAGTGCCGGGCCATGGCGGCCGTCCTGGGAGAACAGCGGGAGCTGGCCCGGGGCGCGGTGCATCTCGAGGGGCTCGTGGCCCTCTTCCAAGCAGATTTCCCCCGCGCGAGCGTGCTGCTCGAGGAGGCCTTCACCCGGCATCAGGCCGCCGGGGACGCCGGCAGTGCCGCCGTCGCCGCCTGCATGCTCACGAGCGCCTGTGTCAGTCTCGACGACCCCGCCGCCACCGTCCACGCCGAGCGGTTCCTGGCGCTGTGCGACGACCACGGCGCCGCGTGGTCGCGCACCCATGCGCTGTGGGCCCAGGGCCTGGACCACTACCGGCGCGGGCTGTATCCGCGCACGGGCACTCTGGTGCGGCATGCCCTGAGGGACAAGCCCCAGTCCTACGACCAGTGCGGAGTGGCTCAGTGCCTGGAGGTACTGGGGTGGTGCGCGGCCGCCGCGGGACTCCACGAACGTGCCGCGACGCTGATGGGCGCGGCCGACGCGGCATGGCAGGTCGCCGGATCGACGCTCACCGGACTGGGCCATCTCCAGACGGGCCACCAGAAGTTCGAGGCACAGCTGCGCAAGGCACTGGACGCCGCCGCATTCGACGCCGCCACCCGAGCGGGCCGAGCGCTGACCCTGGAGCAAGCCGTCGCCTACGCACTGCACGACTCGTCTTCGTCCGGTCCACCGCCGCCCGCCCAGGAGGCGTCCGCGCCCCTGACCCGCCGCGAGCGAGAAGTCGCCGACCTGGTCGCCGAGGGCATGACCAACAAGGAGATCGCGGCCCGGCTGACCATTTCCCGACGCACCGCGGAAGGGCACGTGGACCGCATCCTGACCAAGATGGGCTTCACCTCACGCGCTCAGGTCGCGGCCTGGGTTGCCACCCACCGGTCCTGAAAGAGCGCGACGCCCATGGGCTTTCACCTGGTCCCGGGGACGTGTGCGGGACTTTCCGCGGTGCGAGCAGGGAAGGCCCTGACCAGCGCCCAAAAACACAAGCGCGCTGCTCAGGGCCTACAACTCAGCACTCGATGATGTTCACCGCGAGCCCGCCCCGCGCCGTCTCCTTGTACTTGACGCTCATGTCGGCGCCGGTGTCCTTCATGGTCTTGATGACCTTGTCGAGGGAGACGTGGTGGTGGCCGTCGCCGCGCAGGGCCATGCGGGCGGCGGTGACGGCCTTGACGGCGGCCATGCCGTTGCGCTCGATGCACGGGATCTGGACCAGACCGCCGACGGGGTCACAGGTCAGCCCCAGGTTGTGCTCCATGCCGATCTCCGCGGCGTTCTCGACCTGGGCGGGCGAGCCGCCGAGGACCTCGGCCAGGCCGCCGGCGGCCATCGAGCAGGCGGAGCCGACCTCGCCCTGGCAGCCGACCTCGGCGCCGGAGATCGAGGCGTTCTCCTTGAAGAGCATGCCGATCGCGCCGGCCGCGAGCAGGAAGCGGACGACGCCCTCCTCGTCGGCGCCCGGCACGAAGTTGACGTAGTAGTGCAGAACGGCGGGGATGATGCCGGCCGCGCCGTTGGTGGGGGCGGTCACCACCCGGCCGCCGGCCGCGTTCTCCTCGTTCACGGCCATCGCGTAGAGCGTGGTCCACTCCATGGCGCGGGCGCTGTGGTCGCCCTCGGAGCGCAGCTGGCGGGCGGAGTGGGCGGCGCGGCGGCGGACCTTCAGGCCGCCGGGCAGGATGCCCTCACGGCTCATACCGCGGGTGACACAGGACTGCATGACCTGCCAGATCTCCAGCAGCCCGGTGCGGATCTCGTCCTCGGTGCGCCAGGCCTTCTCGTTCTGGAGCATCAGGGCGGAGATCGACAGCCCGGTGTCGCGGGAGAGCCGCAGCAGCTCGTCGCCGGTGCGGAAGGGGTGGGTCAGGGCGGTGTCGTCGGGCACGATCGGGTTTTCGCCCGCGACGGCGTCCTCGTCGACGACGAAGCCGCCGCCCACGGAGTAGTACGTCTTCTCCAGCAGCGGGGCGCCGGTGCCGTCGTAGGCGAAGAGGGTCATGCCGTTGGCGTGGTAGGGCAGGGCGCGGCGGCGGTGCAGGATCAGCTCCGACGACTCATCGAAGTCGATCTCGTGGGCGCCGCCTATTTCTGCGCCCAGCAGCCGCAGGCGCTTGGTGGTGCGGATGCGCTCCACCTCGTCGTCGGCGGTCTCGACGTCGACGGTGCGGGGGGAGTGGCCCTCCAGGCCGAGGAGGACGGCCTTGGGGGTGCCGTGGCCGTGGCCGGTGGCACCCAGGGAGCCGAAGAGTTCGGCGCGCACGCTGACCGTCTGGGCGAGCAGGCCGTCCTTCTTGAGCCGTCCGACGAACATCCGCGCGGCGCGCATGGGGCCGACGGTGTGGGAGCTGGAGGGGCCGATGCCGATGGAGAAGAGGTCGAAGACGGAGATGGCCACGGGGGCGGACTCCCTTGTCTGCTCGTGGTGGACGGTGGAGCAATGGAGCAGGAGGTACGTTTCTGCGCCGATTGTCGAGCGTAACGCGGACCGGACGCGCTGCCTCCGGACGGAAGCCGGCGGGTATCCGTCGCCGGAGGTAACAGCCGGTGTCGGGAGGGATGCGGAGCCGCGGTGGATGCCGGGCCCCGCACGGCTGCCGGCCGTCGGAGCCCCGGTGGTGGGCCGGCCGGGACGCGGAGGCGGGGTCGGTCGGCCGGGGCAGGACCGGGAGGCCGGTCAGGGCGCCGGACACCCCGGAATTCCGCAGAACGGAGAGAGGGGGCGAAGGGGGAGAACGGAGAGAAGGGGGCGAAGGGGGAGAGGGGAGAGAAGGAGGGCAAGGGGGCGGAGAGGGGCGGGGCGTGAGCCCGGGGTGGTGGCCCCGGGCTCCACCGAGCCGTCGGCCTCCGTCCCGTCCCGTCGCCCCCCGGCCCGCCGGCGAGGGCGGGCCGGGGAGGTCAGCGCATGAGACGCGTCACAGCGACGGGTAGAGGGGGTGCTTGTCGGCCAGGGCCGTGACCCGGGCCTTGAGGGCGTCGGCGTCGTAGGCGGGCTTGAGGGCCTCGGCGATGATGTCGGCGACCTCGCGGAAGTCGTCGGCGGTGAAGCCGCGGGTGGCCAGCGCCGGGGTGCCGATACGCAGACCCGAGGTCACCATCGGCGGCCGCGGGTCGTTGGGGATGGCGTTGCGGTTGACGGTGATGCCGACCTCGTGGAGACGGTCCTCGGCCTCCTGCCCGTTCAGCTCGCTGTCGCGCAGGTCGACCAGGACCAGGTGCACGTCGGTGCCGCCGGACAGCACGGAGACGCCGTGCTGCCTGACGTCGTCCTGGACCAGGCGCTCGGCGAGGATCCGGGCGCCGTCGAGGGTGCGCTGCTGGCGCTCCTTGAAGTCGTCGGAGGCGGCGAGCTTGAAGGAGACGGCCTTGGCGGCGATCACGTGCTCGAGGGGACCGCCCTGCTGGCCGGGGAAGACCGCGGAGTTGATCTTCTTGGCCAGGTCCTGGGTGGAGAGGATGACGCCGCCGCGCGGGCCGCCCAGGGTCTTGTGGGTGGTGGTGGTCACCACGTGGGCGTGCGGCACCGGGTTGGGGTGCAGACCGGCGGCGACCAGGCCGGCGAAGTGCGCCATGTCGACCATGAGGTAGGCACCGACCTCGTCGGCGATCCGGCGGAACGCGGCGAAATCGAGCTGGCGGGGGTAGGCGGACCAGCCGGCCACGATCAGCTTGGGGCGGTGCTCCTTGGCGAGGCGCTCGACCTCCTCCATGTCGACCAGGTTGGTCTTCTCGTCGACGTGGTAGGGCACCACGTGGTAGAGCTTGCCGGAGAAGTTGATCTTCATGCCGTGGGTCAGGTGCCCGCCGTGGGCGAGGTTGAGACCCAGGATGGTGTCGCCCGGCTTGATCAGGGCGAACATGGCGGCGGCGTTGGCCTGTGCGCCGGAGTGCGGCTGGACGTTGGCGGCCTCGGCGCCGAAGAGCGCCTTGATGCGGTCGATGGCGATCTGCTCGACCACATCGACGTGCTCACAGCCGCCGTAGTAGCGGCGGCCGGGGTAGCCCTCGGCGTACTTGTTGGTCAGGACGGAGCCCTGGGCCTCCATGACGGCGACGGGGGCGAAGTTCTCCGACGCGATCATTTCGAGGGTGGACTGCTGACGGTGGAGTTCGGCGTCGACGGCGGCGGCGACATCGGGGTCGAGCTCATGGAGGGAGCTGTTCAGAAGCGACATGAGTCTTCCTGGGGGAGTCAGGGGCGCGATCGGGGTCCGGCCGGACGCAGCGGCCGGGGGGCTTCCGCTCGGGCGGGGGCGGACGGGGAGCCGGCGGCTCAGCTCTGGATGAAGGCGGCGTACTCGTCGGCCGAGAGCAGCTCGGCCGGCTCACCGCTGGTCTTCACCTTGAACAGCCAACCACCCTCGAACGGGGCGGAGTTCACCAGCGAGGGGTCGTTGACGACGTCCTCGTTGATCTCGGCGATCTCCCCGTCGACGGGCGAGTAGAGATCGCTGACCGACTTGGTCGACTCCAGCTCGCCGCAGGTCTCGCCCGCCGCGACCGTGGCACCGACCTCGGGGAGCTGCACGAAGACGACGTCGCCGAGCGCGTTGGCCGCGTGCTCGGTGATGCCGACCGTCGAGACGCCGTCCTCGGCGCCCGACAGCCACTCGTGCTCCTTGCTGTAGCGCAGCTGCTGGGGGTTGCTCATGGCTCGATTCTCCTGTACGCGAGGGTGTGGTCGTGAAAGGGGGTCGCCCCTGGCGCGCGGCCGGGGGAGGGTCTTGCACAGTGAGACGCGCGGGCGCGCGCCGTGGTCGGCTCCCGGGGGAGCGCGCCGCTACTTCTGCCGCTTGTAGAACGGCAGCGCGGTGACCTCGTACGGCTCATGGCTTCCACGGATGTCCACGCAGACACCCTCGGTGCCCGGTGTGGCGTAGGCCGCGTCGACATAGGCGATGGCGACCGGCTTGCCCAGGGTGGGGGAGGGCGCCCCGGAGGTGACCTCACCGATGACCGTGCCGTCGGCGGTGACGACCCGGTATCCGGCGCGCGGCACCCGGCGGCCCCCGGCGATCAGACCGACCAGCTTGCGTGGCGGGTTCGCCTCGGCGCGCTCGGCGGCCGCGGCCAGCGCGGCGCGGCCGATGAAGTCACCGTTGTTGCTGGTCTTCTCGAACTTCACGACCCGGCCCAGGCCCGCGTCGAACGGCGTGGTCGCGGTGGTCAGCTCGTGCCCGTACAGCGGCATGCCCGCCTCCAGGCGCAGCGTGTCGCGGCAGGACAGACCGCAGGGCACCAGCCCGGCGTCCTTGCCGGCCGCGGACAGCGCCTCCCACAGGGCGACCGCGTCCGCCGGCCGCACGAACAGCTCGAAGCCGTCCTCGCCGGTGTAGCCGGTACGGGCGATCAGTGCCTCGACGCCGGCGACCGTGCCGGGCAGCCCCGCGTAGTACTTCAGGCCGTCCAGGTCGGCGTCGGTCAGCGCCTTGAGGATGCCGGGGGACTCCGGTCCCTGCACCGCGAGCAGCGCGTAGGCGTCCCGGTCGTCGCGGATCGCGGCGTCGAAGCCGCCCGCCCGTGCGGTCAGCGCGTCCAGGACCACCTGGGCGTTGGAGGCGTTGGCGACGACCATGTACTCCTGGTCGGCCAGGCGGTAGACGATCAGGTCGTCGAGGATGCCGCCCTCGGCCTCACAGATCATGGTGTAGCGGGCGCGGCCGGTCTTGACGCCGCCGATGTTGCCCACCAGCGCGTAGTCGAGGAGATCGGCGGCCTGCGGGCCGGTGACGGTGATCTCGCCCATGTGGGAGAGGTCGAAGAGGCCGGCGCGGGTACGGACGGCGAGGTGCTCCTCGCGCTCGCTGCTGTAGCGCAGCGGCATGTCCCAGCCGGCGAAGTCGGTCATGGTCGCGCCGAGTGCACGGTGGGTGGCATCCAGCGCGGTACGGCGGGGGGCATCAGTCATGGTTCTGGGCTCCCAGGCATGGGTGAGAGGACGTTCTCCCCATCTGTCATCGGAACCTGAGAGGTTCACCGGGATCCCGCGAACGGACCCGGTTTGCACCTTGGGTGGAGCCATCCCATGAACCGGGCGGTGGCTCGCTTTTCAGATCTGCCTAGCCCGCGCGGTATAGGGGCCTGAGAGATTCAAGGGAGGACTTGCTCCTTCGGCGCCCCGCCCATGGCGGCCGGGGACTCTCCCGCGCGGGTTCAAGCGGCCGGTATGGAGTTGGCGGTGCACAAGTGAGACGCATGGTGCACCTGGCGGCCACATCATTGCACGGGTTCGCCGGATACAGGAGCCCCTGTGGGTGCCCCGCCCATGACGTGGGCGGATCGGGGAACCACCTTGATGGGCATTACCTTTTCTTGACACTCTGCGGGTACGGGACGGACTCGAACCGGAACAGAACCGGACGGGGAGGGTGATCACGGTGCACGGAGAAGCGGCATGCG
Source organism: Streptomyces sp. NBC_01454 (assembly GCF_036227565.1). Taxonomy (NCBI): domain Bacteria; kingdom Bacillati; phylum Actinomycetota; class Actinomycetes; order Kitasatosporales; family Streptomycetaceae; genus Streptomyces; species Streptomyces sp. NBC_01454. Next base: position 2,476,791 of record NZ_CP109460.1, on the reverse strand, counting down.
GTGCCACTTCGGGGGTCGTGCCCGCCAGGGCCGTGTCTGCCGGGGCCGTGCGTCCCGGCGCCGTGGCGGGGGCCGCCGCCGTGTCCCGCGGCGGGCGGGCGCGGCGCACGGTCCTGCGGCCCGGCCGCCGCGCCGGGGTCGTGGATCTGCGGGGCGCGGGGCGGGCGCGGGGCGCGGTGGAGCTGCGGTTCCCGGCGGGCGATCTGGTGGTGGTCTCCGGGCTGCCGGGCAGCGGCAAGAGCACCCTGATGCACCGTGTGGTGCCGCCGCTGGACGGGCGCGGCGCCCTGGTCCACCGCATCGATTCGCAGGACGTACGCGAACGGTGGGAGCGCGGCAGGCTGCGCCGGCTGCCCTACGCCCTCTACCGCCCGCTGGTCCGGGTCGCCCACTATCTGGCGCTGCGCCGCGCGTTGCGCTCCGGCGACAGCGTGGTGGTGCACGACTGCGGGACGCTGGCGTGGGTGCGCGGCTGGCTCGCCCGGACGGCGCTGCGCGGCGGCCGCGGGCTGCATCTGGTGCTGCTCGATGTGCCGCCGGAGGTGGCGCGCTCCGGCCAGGAGGCCCGTGGGCGCGGGGTGTCGGGGTACGCCTTCGCGCGGCACCGCGGGGCGGTGGGCCGGCTGCTCGGCGCGGCGGAGGCGGCCCACCTGCCCTCCGGGGTCGGCTCGGCGGTCCTTCTCGACCGGCGTGCGGCGAACGCCCTGGAGACGGTGGGCTTCGGCTGAGCGAGATCGGACCCGCCCCGCAGGTTTCACCGCCCGCCATCTCGTCTAGGGTCTTTTTCCAGAAGGCGTGGTTGGGAACGGGTGGGTTGAGATGACATTGCCGGAACAGGGGATACCGCAGCTGGCGTGGCCGGCTAACGAACTCGAAGAGGTCCTGGCCGCCGCGGTCGGGCATCCGGGTGCGGGCGGCCGGATCGTCGAGGTCCTGGGGCGCAGCCGGGTGTGGGTGCCGCTGCCCAACGGCGGCGGCCCGCAGAGCGCGGGCCCCGGTGCCCGCGGACTCGATCTGCCCACCGTCGAGATGGGCGGCGCGCCATATGTCCCGGTCTACAGCTCCGAGCAGGAATTCCTGCGGGCGGTCGGCTCGCACATGTCCTTCACCGTCGCCCCGGCCCTGGAGTTCGCCCGCGGGCTGCCGCCGCAGGTCGGCATCGTCGTCAACCCCGAGGGCACGATAGGCGTCCCGCTGCCGCCGGCCGCGGTCTTCGCGCTGTGCCGCGGCGGAGCGCAGGGCGGGGACGGCCTGCCGAGCGGCGGCCGGGTGCGGCTCTTCGAGCCGGACTGGCAGGAGGAGCCGGTGGACTTCCTCGCCTCCGCCGGACTGGAGTTCTCCGCCGCCGGAATTGTCCTGAGTGCCCGGCGTGCCCTGGCCAGCATCGAGGGCGACACGCCCGCGTTGTTCGTCGGTGTCCAGGTCGTGGCCGACCCCGCCGCACTGCACGACGGCACGGCTCGTGAGGCGGTACTGTCAGCCCTTGGACGTGCGCTCGGCGCCGTGCCGGTGCCCTGGCCCGTGCAGCTCGTCATGCTCGATCTCGCCCAGGGGGACCCGGTCGCCGACTGGATGCTGGAGCGTGTGCGGCCCTTCTACTCCCGGGACCACTCGTAAGCTGGTTGGATGACGGGCGGGCGCACCCCTAACGTGCCCTGCTGACTGAAGGGACGGACCACGTGAGCGCGGGTGCGCATCAGGGGCCGACGGCGGCCGGAGCGCTGGAGCAGCTGCTCCAGCAGGTCTCGCCCGGCCGTTACGACGCCTATGAGGCGCTGCTGCACGCGCTCGCCGCGGGCCAGGTCTGGATGCTGCTCTGGCAGGGGCGGGCCGGTTCGCCCGACGCGCAGTACGGCAACATGGAGGTCGACGGCCTCGGTTATGCCCCCTGTGTGACCTCGGCGCCCGAACTCGCCGCCTCCGGCTGGAACCGCGACCACGAAGTGGTCACCGGCCCCGAGATCGCCGCCGCGCTCTTCCCCGACCGCTGGGGTCTGTGGCTGAACCCGCACGCCCCCGGGGGCGGCGTGGGCATCCCCTGGCTGGACCTGCGCCGGATCGCCGGCGGCCTCGACCGGCTGCCCGCCGGACCGCTGCGGATCACCGAGCCGGTCATCGACATCCCGCAGTTCTACGCGCTGCTCGCGCAGAACGCCCACCGGACGCCCGCCGTCCGGTCGCTGCGCCGGGCCTGGGTACAGCCCGCGCTCGGCGCCCCTTATCTGGCGATCGGTCTGGATCTGTACGACACCGGTCAGCACGCGGTGGATTCGGTGCGGTTGATGATCCAGCAGTCGATCGGCGCGGTGCCGGACGGCCTGCCGGTCTCCACGGTCGCGATGAACGACGACTACGACCCGGTCGCCCTGTGGATGCGGGCCTCCACGCGCCCCTTCTTCGACCGTGACGGCTACGTCCAGCAGCAGCCTCCGGCCCCGTCCCCCGGCTACGGCTACCCGCGCCCGTACTGACCTCTCCGTACCGACCTCTCCGTACGGACCTCTCCGTACGGACCTCTCCCGGCGCCGGTACCGGTGCTTTTCCGGGTGAATTCTCCTGGTATGCCCCGCGGTTGAGGCCCTTTCCCGCGGTGGTGCGCCCCGCTCACACCGCGCCGATGTCCGTATAACGGGCAGCCGCGGACCATCACAGTTACGCATCCTTTCCCGACCGGGTCTGGTGAGTGATCGCAACTCGGATGAAGACTCCGGCAGCAGAGGACCTCGGTTCCTTGTGCGAGTGTCATCCCGCACGACGTCACGCGAATCCCCGAAATCCGCCGTGCGAACTTCCGGGACATCCGCAGGACTTGCACCAGTGATGTGAAGCAGGCCGCTCTCGCGGCAGGGATGTGGGCCGGCACCGCCGGCCGAGAGGGGTCAAGGCACCGTGACCGCACCGATCGAGACCACCGGGGCGGCTGCCCAGGCGCAGCCGGAAGCGGTGCTGAAGGGCGTGGAAGCACAGCGGATCGAGGGGCGCTCGCTCGGTCAGATCGCCTGGTTGCGCTTCCGGCGGGACAAGGTCGCCGTGGCCGGTGCCATCGTTGTCATCCTGCTCATCCTCGTCGCCGCTTTCTCCCGGCCCCTCCAGGCCCTGCTGGGACTCGACCCCGACAGCCCCCACCAGGCGCTGATCGACCCCAACACCACCCTTCCCAAGGGGGACTTGGGTGGGATGAGTGCGGACCATCCGCTCGGTGTGGACCCGAAGTTCGGCCGTGATCTGCTCGCCCGGATCCTGGAGGGCTCCTGGGTGTCGCTGATCGTGGCGTTCGGCGCCACGCTGCTGTCGGTCGCCCTCGGCACCGTCCTCGGGGTCGTCGCCGGCTTCTACCGCGGGCGGGTGGACGCCTTCATCAGCCGGATGATGGATGTCTTCCTGGCCTTCCCGCTGCTGCTGTTCGCCATCGCGATCTCCGCCTCGCTGCAGGGCGGCGCCTTCGGCCTGGAGGGCCTGCCGCTGCACATCTCGGTGCTGATCTTCGTGATCGGCTTCTTCAACTGGCCGTACATGGGGCGCATCGTGCGGGCCCAGACGCTCTCGCTGCGGGAGCGTGAATTCGTCGACGCCGCCCGTGGCATGGGCGCCCGCGGGCCGTTCATCCTCTTCCGGGAACTGCTGCCCAACCTGGTGGGGCCGATCATCGTCTACTCCACCCTGCTGATCCCCTCCAACATCCTCTTCGAGGCGGCCCTGAGCTTCCTGGGCGTCGGTATCCAGCCGCCCCAGGCGTCCTGGGGCGGCATGCTCAACCAGGCGGTCAAGTACTACGAGGTCGACCCCCAGTACATGATCGTCCCCGGCCTCGCGATCTTCGTCACCGTGCTCGCCTTCAACCTGCTCGGTGACGGTCTGCGGGACGCGCTGGACCCGCGCAGCCGCTGACGGCGGCGCGGGGCGCCCGCTCACCTCTCTCCACGGCATTTTGACGTTTTGATGTTGACCTTTCTCGACGAACGAAGGGGCACCGACCATCATGCGAAGGTCAGTTCCGGTCGCGGCGGTTGCGGCCATCACCAGTGCGGGCCTTTTGCTGGCCGGCTGCAGCGGGGGCAAGGACTCGGCAAGCGGTTCGGGCGAGGCGAACGCCGCCACCAAGGGCGTCGTCAATGCCTCGGACGCGAAGGGGGGCACGGTCACCTACGCACTCAGTGACGCCCCCGAGTCGTTCGACCCGGGCAACACCTACTACGCCTTCATCTACAACTTCAGCCGGCTCTACGCGCGCCCGCTGACCACCTTCAAGCCGGGCCCCGGCGCCAAGGGGAACGAGCTGGCCCCGGACCTCGCCGAGTCGATGGGCAAGTCCAGCGACGGCGGCAAGACCTGGACGTACAAGCTCCGCAAGGGCGTCAAGTACGAGGACGGTTCCGCGGTCACCTCGCAGGACGTCAAGTACGCCGTCGAGCGCAGCAACTTCGCGCGTGACACCCTCTCGCTGGGCCCGAACTACTTCCAGCAGTTCCTCAAGGACAACGACGGCGGCTACAAGGGTCCCTACAAGGACAAGGGCAAGGCCGGGCTGAAGTCCATCGAGACCCCCGACGCGCAGACGGTCGTCTTCCACCTCAAGAAGCCGTTCGCCGAGTTCGACTACCTGGTCAGCGCCCCACAGACCGCGCCGGTCCCGCAGGCCAAGGACAAGGGCGCGGACTACACCAAGGCGGTGATGTCCACCGGTTCGTACAAGTTCCAGAGCTACGACGAGGGCAAGCAGCTCACCCTGGTGCGCAACCCGCAGTGGTCCGCGAAGACTGACCCGCTGCGCAAGCAGCTGCCGGACAAGATCGTCCTGAATCTGAAGGTCGCCCAGTCGACCATCGACAAGGACCTCCAGTCGGGCAACACCCTGGTGGACCTGGCCGGCCGCGGGGTCGACGGACAGACGCAGGCCCAGCTGCTGACCGACGCCAAGGAGAAGGCCAACACCGACAACGCGCTCGGCCAGCGCCTCGTCTACACGGCGATCGACACCAAGGTGAAGCCGTTCGACAATCTGGAGTGCCGCAAGGCCGTCGAGTACGCGATCGACAAGAAGGCCGTCCAGACCTCGCTCGGCGGCCCGATCCGCGGTGACGTGGCCTCCACGGTCCTGCCGACCGACATCGACGGCTACCAGAAGTACGACCTGTATCCGCAGAAGTACGCCGGCGACAAGCTGGACCTCGCCGAGGCCAAGAAGCACTGGGCCGCGTGCGGCGCCGGCAAGACCACGACCACGATCCTGGCCCGCAACGACCGCCAGGACGAGGTCGACGCGGCCACCTCGATCATCGACTCGCTGAAGAAGATCGGTGTCACCGCCAAGATCCAGTCGTACCCGACCAGCAAGTACTTCTCGGACTACGCCGGTGTGCCGAAGTTCAACAAGAAGAACAACGCCGGCCTGATCATGATGCAGTGGGGCTCGGACTTCCCGACCGGCTACGGCTACCTCCAGCAGATCCTGAACGGCAAGGCGATCAGCCAGTCCGGCAACACCAACCTCTCGGAGCTGGACGACCCGGCGATCAACAAGCTGCTCGACAGCGCCATCGCCAACCCCGACAAGGCGGCCCGCGAGAAGGCCTACGCCGAGATCGACAAGAAGGCGATGGAGCAGGCGGCGCTGGTTCCGCTCACCTACTTCAAGGTCCTGATGTACCGCTCGCCCAAGGCCACCAACCTGGTGTCCACCTCGGCCTTCAGCGGTCAGTACGACTACCTCAACATCGGCGTCAAGAAGTAGCAGCCCCGGAAGGCAGGTGAAGGCATTGGTGTCCGCGGGCCGGCCCGGTCCGGCCCGCGGCGCCGACGCCGCGCCCCGTGTTCTCGTACCTCATCCGCAGGTTGATCAGCGCAGTGGTCCTGCTGCTGATCGTCAGCGCGGTCACCTTCGGCATCTTCTTCCTGCTGCCGAAGCTGGCCGGGCAGACCACCGACCAGCTTGCCCAGCAGTACATCGGAAAGGCCCCCACGCCCGCGGACATCGCGGCGGTGAAGAAGAACCTCGGCCTGGACAAGCCCGTGTTCGAGCAGTACTGGGACTTCCTCAAGGGCATCTTCGCCGGCGTCGACTACAAGTTCGGTCCGGAAGCGGCCAAGTGTCATGTGCCGTGCTTCGGTTACTCCTTCAAGACCCATATCGAGGTCTGGCCGGAGATCCAGAACCGGCTCCCGGTGACCCTCTCACTGGCCGCCGGCGCGGCCGTGCTGTGGGTGGTCTCCGGTGTCGCCACCGGTGTGCTCTCCGCGCTGCGCCCCGGCTCGTTCTTCGACCGGATGGCCATGACCGTCGCGCTGGCGGGCGTCTCCCTCCCGATGTTCTTCACCGGCGCCCTGGCGCTGGCCCTGTTCACCTACCAGTGGCCGATCTTCGAGCGCAGCGACTATGTGCCGCTCCTGCAGGATCCGTTCCTGTGGGCCCGGACCCTGGTCCTGCCCTGGGTGACCCTGGCCTTCCTCTACTCCGCGCTTTACGCCCGGCTCACCAGAGCGGGCATGCTGGAGACGCTGAGCGAGGACTACATCCGCACCGCCCGCGCCAAGGGCCTGCGGGAGCGCGAGGTGGTCGTCCGGCACGGTCTGCGGGCCGCGCTCACCCCGATCATCACGGTCTTCGGCATGGACCTGGGCCTGCTGCTCGGCGGCGCGCTGATCACCGAACAGGTCTTCTCGCTCAAGGGAGTCGGCGCCTTCGCCGTCGAGGCGATCAACGCCAACGACCTGCCCAACATCCTCGGCGTCACCCTGCTCGCCGCGTTCTTCATCGTCATATGCAACCTGGTGGTGGACGTTCTGTACGCCGCCGTCGACCCGCGGGTGAGGCTCTCGTGACCGACTCCTCCGAGGACAGGGCCGAGGCCGCAGCCGCCCCGGCCGCCGCCGAAGCGCCCGGGAAGGCACCGCGGGACGCGGCCTTCCTCGACGTGCGCGATCTGAAGGTGCACTTCCCCACCGACGACGGGCTGGTGAAGTCCGTCGACGGGCTGACCTTCAGCCTGGAGAAGGGCAAGACGCTCGGGATCGTCGGCGAGTCCGGCTCCGGGAAGTCGGTGACCTCGCTCGCCGTCATGGGTCTGCACCGCGCCTCGCGCCGGCAGCGCAGCAAGGTGACCATGTCCGGTGAGATCTGGCTCGACGGCAAGGAGCTGGTCTCCGCCGACCCGGACGAGGTACGCCGGCTGCGCGGCCGCGAGATGGCGATGATCTTCCAGGATCCGCTGTCCGCGCTGCACCCCTTCTACTCGGTCGGCAACCAGATCGTCGAGGCATACCGCGTCCACCACGACGTGAACAAGAAGACCGCGCGCAAGCGGGCGATCGAGATGCTCGACCGGGTCGGCATCCCGCAGCCCGACAAGCGGGTCGACGACCATCCGCACCAGTTCTCCGGCGGGATGCGCCAGCGCGCCATGATCGCGATGGCGCTGGTCAACAACCCCGAGCTGCTGATCGCGGACGAGCCGACCACCGCCCTGGACGTCACCGTCCAGGCGCAGATCCTGGACCTGATCCGCGACCTGCAGAAGGAGTTCGGCTCGGCGGTCGTCCTCATCACCCACGACCTCGGGGTGGTCGCCGAACTCGCCGACGATCTGCTGGTGATGTACGGCGGACGGTGCGTCGAGCGCGGCCCGGCCGAGAAGATCTTCTCCGCGCCCCGCCACCCCTACACCTGGGGACTGCTCGGCTCCATGCCACGCATCGACCGCGACCAGACGGAGCGGCTGATCCCGGTGAAGGGCTCCCCGCCCAGCCTGATCAACGTCCCGTCCGGCTGTGCCTTCAACCCCCGCTGCCCGTACGCCGACGTCCCCAAGGACAACCTGACCCGTACGGTCCGTCCCGAGCTGCGCGAGGCCGGCGGCGGGCACTTCTCCGCCTGCCACCTGCCGCAGGAGGAGCGGGAGCGTATCTGGACCGAAGAGATTGCGCCGAAGCTGTGACCGAGACGACGGACGACCAGAGCAAGAAGATCCCGCTCCAGAAGCGGGAGACCCCGGCGGAGCGCTCCGCCGAGGCCTCCCCGGACGCCGCGCCGCTGCTGCGGGTGCGCGGTCTGGTGCGGCACTTCCCGATCACCAAGGGGCTGCTCAAGCGGCAGGCCGGGGCGGTGCAGGCGGTCGACGGCATCGACTTCGACGTACGGCCCGGGGAGACGCTGGGCGTCGTCGGGGAGTCCGGGTGCGGCAAGTCGACCATGGGCCGGCTGATCACCCGGCTCGACGAACCGACCGGCGGCACCATCGAGTTCCAGGGCCGGGACATCACCCATCTGTCGCCCGGCAAGCTGCGGCCGATGCGCCGCGACGTTCAGATGATCTTCCAGGATCCGTACGGTTCGCTGAACCCGCGGCACACCATCGGCGGCATCGTCTCCACCCCCTTCCGCCTCCAGGGCGTCGAGCCCGAGGGCGGGCTGAAGAAGGAGGTGCAGCGGCTGCTGGAGCTGGTGGGCCTGAGCCCGGAGCACTACAACCGCTATCCGCACGAGTTCTCCGGCGGCCAGCGCCAGCGCATCGGCATCGCCCGCGCCCTGGCGCTCAAGCCCAAGCTGGTCGTCGCCGACGAGCCGGTCTCCGCGCTGGACGTGTCCATCCAGGCGCAGGTCGTCAACCTCATGGACGACCTCCAGGAGGAACTGGGCCTGACCTACGTCATCATCGCCCACGACCTCTCGGTCATCCGGCACGTCTCGGACCGGATCGCGGTGATGTACCTCGGCAAGATCGTGGAGTTGAGCGACCGCAAGACGCTCTACGAGTCGCCGATGCACCCGTACACCAAGGCGCTGCTGTCCGCGGTGCCGGTGCCCGATCCCAAGCGGCGTACCCAGCGCGACCGGATCCTGCTCAAGGGCGATGTGCCCTCGCCGATCAACCCGCCCTCCGGCTGCCGTTTCCGTACCCGCTGCTGGAAGGCGACCGAGGTGTGCACCACCACCGAGCCGCCGCTGGTCGCGCTGCGCACCGGGCACCAGGTGGCCTGCCACCACCCGGAGAACGCCGGTGACCCGGCGACCGCCGCCGCTCCGGCGGACGGGGACCGCGGCAACGGGTCCTCAACCGGCGAATAGCACCTGGAGTTGGCAAAGTCCTGGGCGAAGGACAACGGGAGGGTGCAGAGTCGGCACGGTTGTTCGATCTTCATCCGTGTGTCCGAAAGGGATGGCTCATGGCACTCTCCCGTTCTGCGCGCCGCACCTCCCGGTGGCTCGCCCTGGCCACCGCGGTGGCAGCGACCGCCTCGATCGCCGCGGCGCCCGGCGCGTCCGCCGGTGCCGCCGGTGCCGGGGACCCGTACTTCCCCAAGATGGGCAACGGCGGCTTCGACGCCCTGCATTACGACCTGGGCGTCAGCTACCACCCCACCAGCGGCCGCCTCGACGGCCGCACCACGCTCACCGCCAGGGCCACCCAGAACCTCTCCGCCTTCGACCTCGACCTGCAGAAGCTGACGGTCGACTCGGTGCGGGTGAACGGCCGCCGGGCGCACTTCACCAGATCCGGCGACGAGATCACCATCCGCCCCGACTTCGCGCTGCGCCGCGGCCACAGGTTCACCGTCGCCCTCGCCTACCACGGCGTTCCCAAGCCGCTGAGCGGGCCGATCGTCTTCGGCTCCGACTACGGCTGGATGAAGACCAAGGACGGTGTCTTCGTCGCCTGCGAGCCCAACGCCGCCTCGACGTGGTTCCCCTCCAGCGACCACCCCAGCGACAAGGCCACCTACGACATCCGCATCGACGCCCCCAAGGGCCTGACCGGCGTCTCCAACGGCCGGCTCATCAACTCGGGTGAGGCGCACGGCCGGTCCTACGCCCACTGGCGCGAGAGCCGCCCGATGGCGACGTACCTGGCCACCGCCACCATCGGCAAGTTCGACGTCCGCACGGGCACCACCCCCGGCGGGATACCCATGTACGTCGCCACCGACCCCACCCTGCCCACCGGCAAGGTCGACGTCTACGGCGTCACCGCCGAGGCCACCGACTACTGGTCGAAGGTCTTCGGCCCGTACCCCTTCGAGGAGACCGGGGCGATCGTCGACGACATGCCGCAGGCCGGCTTCTCGCTGGAGGTGCAGTCCAAGCCGGTCTACTCGGCCGTCCGCAGCGAGTCCACCATCGTCCACGAGCTGGCCCACCAGTGGTTCGGCGACTCGGTCTCCGTCAAGCAGTGGAAGAACATCTGGCTCAACGAGGGCTTCGCCAGCTACGCCCAGTGGCTGTGGTCCGAGCACCGCGGGACGCTCAGCGCCCATGACGCCTTCCGCAAGGTGTACAACGAGATCCCGGCCGACGACTCGTTCTGGAAGCAGAAGATCGCCGACCCGAAGCGGGACACCATGTTCGCCGACTCTGTCTACCAGCGGGGCGCGATGACGCTCCAGGCGCTGCGCGAGCGGATCGGCGACCCGGCGTTCTTCAAGCTGCTGCCGGCCTGGACCGCACAGCACCGCTACGGCAACGCCGACACCGCGCAGTTCATCGCGCTCGCCGAGAAGATCTCCGGCCAGCGGCTGGGCGACCTGTTCCACACCTGGCTCGACACCGACACCAAGCCGGCGCTGCCCGGCAAGTGAGCCCGCCGCCCCGGGTCAGTCGGCGTCCGGCCGGCCGCCCCGGGGCCGCAGCTGCTGCGGCCGCGGCAGATGCAGTCCGAGGTAGACCGCGCCCATCCGCAGGGCGAACACCACCCCCGCCGAGATCCCCGCGGCGGGGGTGGCGCCCGTTCCGAGGTGGTGCAGCAGCAGATAGCAGCAGGCGCCGGCCAGCGCGGCGATCGCGTAGACGTCCTCGCGCAACAGCAGCGGCGGGAACTCCCCGCACAGCACATCGCGGATGACCTCACCGGCGACACCGGTCAGCACCGCCAGGATGATCACGGCGAGCGGGGTGGCGCCGGCCTCGATCGCGGCCCGCGCGCCGATCACCGTCACGACGGACAGCCCGATCGCGTCGACCACCAGCAGCGATTTGTGCGGCAGCTGCCAGAACCGGAGATAGGCCATGGTGCCGACTCCGACGCAGATGATCACGGCCAGCAGGACCCAGTCGTGCGTCCAGTACAGCGGCCGCCGGTCGAGGATGAGATCGCGCAGCGTGCCGCCGGAGATGGAGGCGGCGAAGGCGAGCACCAGCCCGCCGAAGGGGTCCATGTTGGCGCGGTAGGCGGCCAGAACCCCGCTCGCCGCGAAGGCCGCGACACCGACCAGGTAGAGGACGTGAAGCATGGCGCACATCATCGCAGGCCCGGAAGGATTGCTTCCGGCCGAGGCCGGAAAAACTGACACTACCGGTCGGTAACTATCCGGTGTAGCGTGCAACCCATGGCTCTGGTGACCCTTGGCAACAGCGAGTTCGACCGCGACACGGCGGTCAGCCGCCGCGCCCCGGGCGTCTATGACGCCCACCTCTCCGCCGGCTGGACGATCATCCAGGCGGTCAACGGCGGCTATCTCCTCGCCCTCATGGGCCGGGCCCTGGGCGACGCCCTCCCGCACCCCGACCCGATGTCGGTCACCGCGCACTACCTGACGGCCTCGGTCCCGGGCCCCGCCGTCATCCGCACCGAGGTGGTCCGCACCGGCCGCACCATGTCGACCGGCACCGCCCGCCTCCTGCAGACCGACGCGGACGGCAACGAGGTCGAGCGGCTGCGGGTGCTCGCCTCGTACGGCGACCTCGACGCCCTGCCCGACGACGTCCGCACCACCGCCAAGCCCCCGGCCATCCCGCCGTACGAGCACTGCCTCGGCGCCTCCGCCACGCCTGAACGGCGCGGGGGGACCCCCCTCGCCCCCGGCGCGGGCAGCGTCATCCCCGGCAGCACCGCCATCACCGAGCGGCTCGACCTCCGCCTGGACCCGGAGACCGCCGGCTGGGCGGTCGGCGCCCCCTCCGGCAAGGGCGAGATGCGCGCCTGGTTCGGTCTGGCCGACGGCCGCGACCCCGACCCGCTCTCCCTGCTGCTGACCGTCGACGCGCTGCCGCCCACCGCCTTCGAGATGGGCCTGCTGGGCTGGGTGCCCACCGTCGAACTGACCGCCCATGTGCGCCACCGCCCGGCCCCCGGCTCGCTGCGGGTCGCCATCACCACCCGCAACATGGCCGGCGGATTCCTGGAGGAGGACGCGGAGGTCTGGGACTCCCAGGACCGACTGGTCGCCCAGTCACGGCAGTTGGCGCGCGCGGTGCTCAAGGGCTGACCCCCGGCCCGCCCCGGCGTCGCGTCCGGCCCCGTTCCACAGCTGGTCCCGGGGGCGTTGGTGAAAAAGTGTGACGCAAAGAGCAGGCCGTGGCCGACCGGCGCATGCCAGACTGCTCGCCATGGGGGATGTGGCTCTCAGAATCGACGACGCGACCGTGGTCTGGCTGCGGGACGGGCAACCGGCCGCGGGGCAGCGGTCCGGCACACACGAGCGGTCCACCGGACAGCAGCCGGCGGACGGGGGCCGGGGCCGGCACCCCGGCGACGAGGACGGGTTGGAGCTTCCCGAGGGCTACGGCGCCGCCCTGCCGGTCAGCGTGGACGCCCGGATGAGCCGGGCGCTGACCCGCGGCGGCGAGGCCCTGGAAGAGGCCCTGCGCCCGCTCGGCGGCGTCCTCGGCCAGATCCACCGCTCGATCTCCGCCGGCAGCCACCGCCCCGACGCGGTCACCGTCGAGTTCGGGGTCACGCTCGGCTCCGATCTGAGCCTGGGGGTGTTCTCCGGCAGTGGCGAGGCCAGCTTCAAGGTGTCCGCCACCTGGAACCTCGGCAGCGGCACGGACGGATCCGGGGGGACGGCGACGCCGTGATCGCAGGCGCAGGCCCGGACACCCCGCTCCAGCAGTCCTTCGTCTCCTTACGCCACGACGGCCGGGCGGTCGGCGCGGGCGTACTCGTCGCCGAGCGGCTCGTGCTGACCTGCGCCCATGTCGTCAACAGCGCACTGGGCAGGGACCGTTTCGCCCAGGACACCCCGGGCGGGGGCGACCCGGTCACCCTCCGGCTGCCCCATGTCGCGGCCGGCCGCGATCTGACCGGGCGGGTCGTCCGGGAGATGTGGGTGCCGCCGCGGGCCACGGCCACCACGAGCGCCCCGGTCCGGCCCGGGCAGGTGCCCTACCACGGCGATCTGGCCGTCCTGGAGCTGGACGGGGTCCCGCCCGCCGGCGCCGAGCCCGCACCGTTCCTCCAGCACAGCTACGCCAACGAGACCATCGCCTTATGGGCCAGCGGCAATCCGCTGCCCACCGTGCGCGCCGTGCCCCGGGTCTCGGCCCCGCCCTGGATCGCCCTGGACGTGCTCGGCGGCGCCGAGGTCACCGAGGGCTTCAGCGGCGGGCCGCTGTGGGACCGCGCCCGGCAGGCCGTCGTCGGTCTGGTCGCGGCCGTGCGCCACGCTCCGGAACCGGCCGCCCCCGGGGCCCCGCCGACGACGATGTACGCCATCAGCGTCCCGGCCATCGAGGCCGAACTCCCCGAGCTGCCGCCCTCGGCGGTGCCCACCGCCCGGCGCGGGGTGCAGCAGTTGCTCACCGCGCTGGAGCGGGTACTCCAGGGCCGCGAGGCGGTACTGGCCTGCGAAGAACGGCTCGCCGCCCGGCTGGGCAGACCCTCGGCGGGCCCGGCGGCCGACCTCGAACGGCTGGTCGGCCTGGCGGTCGGCGTCCGCCGTGGCATCCCCGAACTCCTCGACCTCGTACGGGACTACGAGCCGCTGCCCGCCGCCGGCCCCTACGAGCCGCACCCCCGGTCCGGCCACCACGGCGCCCGCGAGGACTGGGAACGGCTGCGCCGCGCCGCCCGCACGGTCCGCCCCGGCGAGTACCTGACCACTCGTCAACGCCGCGATCTGTCCGGCCTGCTGGCCCACTGCACCCGTACCGATGCGCGCACCCTCCTCGAACGGGTCCTCCCGCACGCCCCGGAACTGCCCGCCGTCGCCGGCCTGGCCGACGTGATGGACGCACTGGAGGGCTTCAGCTCCCTCACCGGCGCGCCCGTGCCGCCGCTGCTGCAAGGGGTGGTGCGGATCAGCGTCGAGGAGAGCGCGGCCGGCGCCTATCCGTCCGAGGACCTGGACGCCTGGGTCGAGCGCGTGGGCGCCCGCTCGGGCGTCGACGAGGCGGCGGTCAGCCAGTTCCGCGCCGATGTGGTCGCGGCCGCCGCCCCGGTCCGCACCCCGGCGCCGGGCCTGCCGGGCGCCGCCGCCCCCGCCGCCCCGCGCGTCCAGGTGGAGCTGCTGCCCACCGCCACCGGCCGCCGCTTCACCTACCAGATCTGGACCCTCACCGACTGCCGGACGCACCGTCTCGCGCTGGTCCGCGATGCCGAGGCGGGCAGCGAGCAGGTGGTCGACGACATCCGCCGGGTGCTGCGCACCGAGGTCCGGGAGGACCCGGAGACCGCCCTGGTGGAGTATTTCCTGCCGTCCGCCTGGCTCGGGCTGGACGTCGACTCGTGGGAGTCACCCGACGGCGACGAGGACGGGCCGTTCGTCCCGGGGATCACCCGCCGGGTGGTGGTGCGGACCACGGAGCGCTCCCGGGAGAGCTACGCCGGATGGAAACAGCGCACCGCGGCCCTGCCGCACGCCAAACGCCTGGTCCTCGACGAGCGGCACACCGACCGGATGGTCGCCCGCGCCCAACTGGAGGTGCACCGCGACGCCGGGACGGTGATCGTGTGCTGCTCGCCCGACCACCACGGCACGCTGCTGCGGCAGTGCGTCCAGGCGGGCGTCCACACCGTCCTGTGGCACCGCGCCGAACACGGCGCACAGCTCGCCCAGGACCTGCTGGCCCTGGTGGACGGCGCCGACCACACCGAGGTCCCCGAGGTGGTGCGCCTGGAGCGGGCCAAGGCGATGGCCGAGCCGGAGAGCACCTCCCACCACGGCCGCCGGCTGTCCCTGCTCTACGACGCGCCCGACCACCGCCCCCCACAACTCGCCCCGGACGCCTGGGTGCTGACCCAGCCCTGAATGCCCGCGTGCGCACGTGAACACGGTGCCCCGTGGACGGCAGTACACAGCGAAGAACGAGGAGAACGTGCGGTGACCGGACAGAGCGCAGCAGGCGCACCCCACGACCCGGAGGCGGAGCCGGAAGCCTGGTGGGTGTTCCGCGGCCCGGCGGACCTGCCCGCGCCACCACCCTGGCGGCGCTTCCCGGCCGAAGGGGGGACGGCGGCGTCCCGTGCGCCCTACCTCCTGGAGCGCAACGAGATCTCCGTGGTCAACGCGGCGCTGCATCTGCACCGTCCGCTGCTGGTCACCGGCCGCCCCGGCGCCGGCAAGAGCTCGCTGGCCCATGCCGTCGCCGAGGAACTCGGGCTCGGCGACGTGCTGCGCTGGTCGGTCAACAGCCGCTCCACGCTCCAGGACGCCCTCTACCGCTATGACGCCGTGGGCCGCCTCCGGGAGGCCTCGCTGCGCCGGGAGCACGAGGCGTCCCACGGCCCGGTGCGCCGGCCCAGGACCCCGCGCGCCACGGCCGCCGGAGACATCGGCCAGTATCTGCGCCTGGGCCCGCTCGGCAGCGCACTGGCCGCCGGCCGGCCCCGGGTCCTGCTCGTCGACGAACTCGACAAGGCCGACATCGACCTGCCCAACGACCTGCTGGTGGTCCTGGAGGAGGGGGAGTTCGAGATCCCGGAGCTGGCCCGGCTGCCCGAGCACCAGCAGGACGTGCAGGTCCTGCTGAGCGGAAGCCGGGAGCGGGTCGCGATCCACCGCGGGGTGGTGCGCTGCGCCCACTTCCCGGTGGTCGTGATGACCAGCAACGGCGAACGGGACTTCCCGCCCGCCTTCCTGCGCCGGTGCGTGCGGCTGGATCTGCCGGAGCCGACCGGCGACCGGCTGCGGAAGATCATCGAACACAACCTGGGCGAGCGGGCGGTCGCCGCGGCGGAGGACCTGATCGAGGTCTTCCACCAGCGCGCGAAGACCCAGACACTGGCCACCGACCAGCTGCTGGCCGCCGTCCACCTGCGCATCAGCGGCGCCGACCTCACCAAGGACGAGCTGCTCGGCGCCGTGCTGCACCGCCTCGACGAGCCCATGGCGCCATGATCGACCGACTGCGACAGGCGATGTCGGCCGCCGGCTACGACCTCGGGGCCACCGAACTCCTCGACGTGCTGTGGCTGGCCCGGGTGATGGAGGGGCGTACGGCGGCCGGGGGACCGGGGGACGCGGGGGAGCTGGGGGATGCGGGGGAGTGTGTGGGTGGGACGGGGGACGGGGAAGGGGCCGGAGGGGAGGGCCGCCGGGCGGGCGCGGAGGCCGGTGGTGACGACGACACAACGGCCGCTTCACACCCGGCACCTGACGTCCAGTCGGTGGACGCCGCACCCGCGACGCCTGCCCACTCCACCGACCCGGCCCACTCCACCGACCCTGCCGACGCCACCGACCCTGCCGACGCCACCGACCCCTCGGCTTCCCTTTGTGACCCTCAACGACCCGACCTCACACGGCCGTTGACGCCCCCCGGCCCGCCCCGGCGTGCCCTGTACGCCTGGGGGAGTGAGGGCGGTGCGCACGACGCGGAGCGGGCCCGGCCCGCGCGGGTGCCCGGTGGGCGTGCGCTGCCCGATGCCCAGCAGCTGGGCCGGGCGCTGCGTCCGCTGCGCAGATCCCGTGACCACCCGCACCGCACCGTCACCGACGTCGAGGCCACCGTCCGGCTCGCCGCCGAGACCGGCTTCCTCGATGTCGTCGCCCGCCCGGAGCAGGAACGGCGCTGGTCGGCCGTGCTGTTGGTGGACTGCTCGGCCGCCATGCAGGTATGGGGGCCGCTCGCCGCCGAACTGCGCGCGCTGCTCGCCCGGAGCACGGTCTTCCGCTCCGTCCGGATCCAGCGGATCGACCCCCGGAACCCGAGCGGCCCGGTGCACCGCCGGCGGTCCGCGGGCGCCTCGGTGACCTTCCTGCTGACCGACGGCACCAGCCCGGGTTGGCGCAGCCCGCAGACCGTCCGCGCGTTGGCCGCATGGGGCAGCGGCGGCCCGCTGGCCGTCCTGAACCCGCTGCCCCGGCGGCTGTGGCGCGGCACCGCCCTGGACGCCCGGCCCCGGCTGCTGGCCGCGCCCGGCGAGTTCGACGGCCTCGGCCGCCTCCTCGTCTGCGATCCGCTCAGCGGCGAGCGCGACCCGGAGGCGGCGGGGGTGCTCGCGCTGCCCGTGCTGCATCCGACCGCGTCCGCGCTGGAGCAGTGGGCCGGACTGCTCACCCGCCCCGGAGTGCCGCATCTGATCGACACCGTGCTGCTGGACGAACTGCCCGGGCACCGGGGGCCGGCCCGGCCCGAGGGCAGCGCCGAGGAGCTGCTGGCGCACTTCCGCGGCGCGTTCTCCCCCGAGGCCTACCGGCTCGCGGTCCGCCTCTCCGCCGTCCGCCCCCTGACCACCCCACTGATGCAGCTGGTGCGCGCCGCCACGATGCGCGACGCCGGACCCACCCATGTGGCGGAGATCCTCCTCGGCGGCCTCCTGGAGCGCACCGCGGGGGCCCGGGACACCTCCGCCGCCCACACCCTGGACCGCGCCCTGGGCGCACCGCCACCGGGCCCGGCCGCCGAGCCCGTCTACGACTTCCGGCCCGGCGTACGGGAGTTGCTGTTCAGCGGGCTGGGCGCGGAGGCGGCCGTGGAGGTCGTCGAGGCGGTCGGCCGGTCGCTGGAGCCGTACATGGGGCGGCTGCCCGACTTCCCGGTCCTGATGGGCGATGAGGACGGGGAGCTGCGGCTGCGGGCCTCGGCGCGGGCCTTCGCCGTCCTGGCCAGCCCGGTGCTGGAGCGGCTGGGGGGTGCGGTACCCGGCCGGCCGGACGGGGTGGTGCCGCCGCAGCGCCGCCCCGAGCCGGTGCCCCCGCGCTTCGACGGGCAGCTCTGCGAACCCGCGCGCCGCGCCGTCCGCCTGCTCGCCATGGCCGACCTCGCGGACACCCCGCCCGCCGGCCTCCCCTTCGGCGCCGCGGTGGCGCTGCTGGACGACACCGCACCGCGGACCCGGGCGCTGCTGGACGAGCTGAGGGCGGCCGGCGCCCTGGAGCAAGCGGCCGGCGACCGTCACCGCCTCGCCGGCGAGGTGCGGGACCCGGCCCGCGAGGCCGCCGGGCGCGAACTGCCCGCGGCGGAGCGGGACGCGGCGCTGTCGCGGCTGCTGGCCTGGTACCTGGCCGCGGGCCGGGAGATGTACGCCCTGCGGTACCCGGGGGAGCGGACGCTCCAGGACCTGGCCCGGGTCTCCTCGCCCGGCCCCCTGCCCACGACGAAGGACCGCACCAAGGCCCTGGCCTTCTGGGCCGAGGAGCTGCCGCGGCTGCTCGGCCTCGTCCGCCGTGCCGTGCTCCGCTCCCCGCGGACCGTCCGCACCGCCGCCGACCTCCTGCTGCTCGCCGGGACGACGGCGGACTGCGGGGCGCTCTCCGCCGCCTTCGAGCCGGCCGCCCGGACCGTGGCGGCGCGGGCGGCGGGGGCGGGTGACGCCCGGGCCGAGGGCCGGGCCCGGCTGGCGCTGGCCGAGGCGTACCTCGCGCTGGGCAGGGCCGACGAGGCCGAGGCCGCGGCGCGCCGGGCGGAGGAGCTGGCCGGCCGCTGCGGGGATGCGCTGACCCGTTTCCGGGCCCCGTACGCGCGCGGGCTCATCGCCCTGCACCAGGCGCGGCACGGCACCACGGAACGGCATCTCACCTCGGCATGGGAGCAGTGCGGGCGCCGTGGTGACGCACTCGGCGAGGCCCTGGTGCTCGGCGCGCTGGCCCGGCTCTGGGCGGCGACCGGCAACAGCTACGAGGCCGTGCTGTTCGCCGAGCGGAGCGTCGGCCTCCACCGCGACGCCGCCGCCGGATCCCCGCGGCTCGCGCACGGCCACTACGCCCACGCCGTGGCACTGTCGTCCGCCGGCCGGCCCGCCGGCGCGCTCCGTGAACTCTCCCGGGCACTGCCCCTGTTCGAGGCGGACCGGCAGCGCCTGTGGGCGGGCCGCACCCGCTGCCGGATGGCCGAGGCGATGGTTGCCCTGGTCCGGCCCGCCGAGGCGGTCACGGCCGCCGAGGACGCGGCGGAGAGCCTGCTGGTACCGGGCGGGGAGCGGTGGCGGGCCGATGCACTGACCGCAGGGGGACACGCCCGGACCGCCCTGGGACGGAAGCAGGGCGCCCGCGCGAACTGGCGCGAGGCGCTCGCCGTCCTGGAGGACTTCGCCGCCCCGCAGACCGCCGAACTGCGCACCCTGCTCCGGGAGAAGCCCGACCCCTCGCCCGCCGGTCCGCACCGGCCGGGGCTCTCGCGCGCCGCGGAGACCGCCCGCACCGGCACGGCACTGCGCGACCTGACGGCGGCCGTCCGGACGCTCAGCGATCAGCTGCGGCTGCGGCTGCGGCCGCCCGCGGAGGAGGGGACCGGTCCGCGGACCGCCGACCCGGCCACGTCACCGGACGCCCTGGATGCCCTGGACGCCCTGGCGGCCGAACTCGACGGCCACGTCCGTGAGATGGAGCGGACGGGCCGGACCCCGCGCGCCGGTCTGTCCCGTCTGCGCGCCGCCCTGGAGTCGCTCACCGCCTCCGACGCGCTCACGGCGGCGGAGGCCGGGGCGGCCGAGATGCTCGCCGCTCTCCGCACCCTCAGCCGCCGCCTTGGCCCGTAGCCGCCGCGGGGCCCGACCCGCCGTCCTCCCCCAGGAACTCCCCCAGCGCCGCGGTGAGTTCCGCCGGGGCGTCCTCCTGCACCAGATGCCCCGCACCGTCGATCAGCCGCAGCCGGGAGCCCGGGATGCGCGCCGCCAGTTCACGGCCCCTGGCGGGCGGAATCCAGGTGTCCCGGGTGCCCCAGCAGATCAGCGCGGGCAGCGCGAGCTCGCCGTACCGCTCCTGGATCTCGTCGGTGAACCGCTGGTCGTTCTGCCCGATCTGCCGGTAGAACGCCGGCTGCCCCTCGTCCGTGCACCAGGGCTCGACCAGCCGGTCGAGGACGGCCGGGGGCAGCCCGGCGTGACTCGCGGAGGACACGTACTCCCGCACCAGCGCCCGGTGGAGCTCCGGCGGCAGCTGCCCGAACACCTCGCGGTGCGTGCCCAGCAGATGCGCCCGCAAGGCCACACAGCCGCCGAAGTCGTGCGCCACCACGGCCGGCCCGGTCCCGGTCCCGGCCGGCTCCCAGTGCGCCAGCAGTTCCGTGAAGACGCGCGCCTGGGCGCCGAGCGACACATCCTGCCCGGCCCCCAGCGCGGCCCATCGCGCCTCGTCGCCCGACGCCGTGCGGAACGTACGGTCCAGAACCCAGCCAGTCATGACCGTCCAGTCATGACCGTCAGGCTAGTTACTCCTTACAGGGGCGTCGAGGGGTGTCGAGAGGTGTCGAGGGCGGAGAGCGGGTGCGGGCCGCCCGGCGCCGCGCCCCGCACCGCGTCCCGGCCCGGCGAACCCACGCCCCGGCACGCCAAGCTTCCGCGCGCTGCGGATGCGCCCCCGGAGCCCGTCGCGCCAGCTCGTAGAATCGTGCGCACCATGGTTTACCTCGACCACGCCGCCACCACCCCGATGCTCCCGGAGGCGGTGCAGGCGATGACCGCCCAGCTGACCGTCACCGGCAATGCGTCTTCGCTGCACGCCGACGGCCGGCGGGCCCGGCGCACCGTCGAGGAGGCGCGCGAGTCCCTCGCCGCCTCCCTCGGCGCCCGCCCGAGCGAGATCGTCTTCACCGCGGGCGGCACCGAGGCCGACAACCTCGCGGTCAAGGGCCTGTACTGGGCGCGCCGGGCCGCCGACGCGTCCCGTACCCGCGTCCTCGCCAGCCCCGTCGAGCACCACGCCGTCCTCGACGCCGTGGAGTGGCTCGCCGAGCACGAGGGCGCCCGGGTCGAATGGCTGCCGGTCGACAGCTACGGCCGGGTGCATGCCGGCGCGCTGCGCGAGGCCATCGCCCGCAACCCCGCCGATGTCGCGCTCGCCACGGTCATGTGGGCCAACAACGAGATCGGCACCGTCCAGCCGGTCCGTGAACTCGCCGACGTGGCCGCGGAGTTCGGGATTCCGCTGCATGCGGACGCGGTGCAGGCCGTCGGCCAGCTGGAGGTCGACTTCGCCGCCTCCGGGCTCGCCGCGATGACGGTCTCCGGCCACAAGATCGGCGGCCCGTACGGCATCGGCGCCCTGCTGCTGGGCCGTGAGTACGCCCCGGTGCCGGTGCTGCACGGCGGCGGCCAGGAGCGGCAGGTGCGCTCCGGCACCCTCGACACCCCCGCCATCGCCGCCTTCGCGGCCGCCGGCCACAGCGCCGTCACCCGCCGCGCGGACTTCGCCCGCGACATCGGCGCGCTGCGCGACGACCTGGTCAAGGCGGTGCGCGCCGCCGCCCCGGACGCCGTCCTCGGCGGCGACCCCGACCCGGCCGGCCGGCTCCCCGCCAACGCCCACTTCTCCTTCCCCGGCTGCGAGGGCGACTCCCTGCTGCTCCTCCTGGACGCCCAGGGCATCGCCTGCTCCACGGGCTCCGCCTGCACCGCCGGCGTCGCCCAGCCCAGCCACGTCCTGCTCGCCACCGGCATGTCCCCGCAGCTGGCCCGCGGCACCCTGCGGTTCTCCCTGGGCCACACCTCCACGGCGGACGACGTGGCGGCCCTGGCCCAGGCCATCGGCCCGGTCGTGGAACGGGCGCGGAGCGCGGGCCTCAGCTAGGGCCTCTCCGCCCTAAGCCTTCCGTGCGGGCGGCCGCTCCGTCGCCCGTGCGGCCCGGTGCAGCTCGGCCCGGACCAGCCGCAGATAGCGGTCCCAGTCCCAGTGCGGCCCCGGGTCGGTGTGATCCGTCCCGGGCACCTCCACATGCCCCACGATGTGCTCCCGGTCGGCCGGGAAGCCGTAGTGCCGGCAGATCCCCGCCGTCAGCCGCGCCGACGACGCGTACATGGCAGCGGTGAAGGATTCCGGCCGGTCCACGAACCCCTCGTGCTCGATCCCGATGCTCCGCTCGTTGTAGCCGCGGTTCCCGGCATGGAAGGCCACATCCAGTTCACGGACCATCTGGGCGAGGTATCCGTCCTTGCGGACGACGTAATGGGCGCCCGCCTCATGATCCGGATCCTGGAAGACCTTCAGCGCGGTCGCGAAGCTGCCCTGGACGACATGGACGACCACCCGGTCGATCCCGTAGTCCGCCGGCCGGTCGGCCCGCCGGTAGTTCTCCGGGGACGCCGCGACCCACCGCGCGCCCCGGAAGTCGACCTCGCCCGCCGTCCGCGGCTTGTCGTTCCACGGGAGCCGCCACCACCAGCGCGCCAGCTCGTCCCGTGCCGCGACGGCCGCGGCCCCGGCGGCCACCACCGAGCCGCCCCCGATCCACAGCGCCCGCCGCCGCGTCACCCCGGGCGCGGCCCCCTCGCCGCCACCCCCGTCACCGTGCTCCCCGTCACTTTTCCCCATGCGCTGATCAACGCTTTCCGCCCGGTCGGCGGTTCCGTCTACCCTGGACGGGTTATGACTGATGACGCCCCCCGCCGCCTCCGCGTACTCGCCGCCATGTCCGGCGGTGTCGATTCCGCCGTCGCCGCGGCCCGCGCCGCCGAGGCCGGCCACGATGTGACCGGCGTGCATCTCGCGCTCTCCGAGAACCCCAAGTCCTTCCGCACCGGCGCCCGCGGCTGCTGCACCATCGAGGACTCGCACGACGCCCGCCGCGCCGCTGATGTCATCGGCATCCCCTTCTACGTCTGGGACCTCGCCGAACGCTTCCGTGAGGACGTCGTCGACGACTTCATCGCCGAGTACGAGGCCGGCCGCACCCCGAACCCCTGCCTGCGCTGCAACGAGAAGATCAAGTTCGCCGCGCTCCTGGACAAGGCCCTGGCCCTGGGCTTCGACGCCGTCTGCACCGGCCACTACGCCACGGTCGTCCGGTGCGAGGACGGCACCCGCGAGCTGCACCGCGCCTCCGACATGGCCAAGGATCAGTCCTACGTCCTCGGCGTCCTCGACGACCGCCAGCTGGCGCACGCCATGTTCCCGCTCGGCGACACCCTCACCACCAAGGCCGAGATCCGCGAAGAGGCCGCCCGCCGCGGCCTGTTCGTCGCCAAGAAGCCCGACAGCCACGACATCTGCTTCATCGCCGACGGCGACACCCAGGGCTTCCTCGCCAAGCGGCTCGGCGCGGCCGAGGGCGACATCGTCGACGAGTCAGGCAACCGCCTCGGCACGCACGAGGGCGCCTACGGCTTCACCATCGGTCAGCGCAAGGGCCTGCGCATCGGCCACCCGGCCCCCGACGGCAAGCCGCGCTACGTCCTCGACATCTCCCCGGTCGACAACACCGTCACCGTCGGCCCCGTCGAAGCCCTCGACGTCACGGCCCTGACCGCCATCCGCCCCCGCTGGTGCGGCCGCCCCCCGACGGCCGGCCCCGCCACGTACACCGCCCAGCTGCGCGCCCACGGCGGCGAGACCGAGGTCACGGCCGATCTGGTCGACGGCACCGAGCTCCGGGTCTCCTTCACCGAACCGGTCCGCGGCGTGGCCCCCGGCCAGGCGATCGTCCTCTACGACGGCACCCGGGTGGTCGGCTCGGCCACCATCGCCACCACGGAGCGGCGGGCGCGGGCGGAGGCGTAGCGGGTCGGGGGCTTCAGTAGGTGTAGAGCACCGTGGTGTCGAGCGCGGCGTCGACCGGGGCACGGATCGGCACCGGCTCACCGAAATCGGCCTCCAACGACGCCCGGTAGTGCGCACCGCTCGGCAGCAAGTAGAGCAGGCACTTGCACTCTATGGGGTTGACGATGAGGTAGTACGGGATTCCCGCCTGGGCGTACCGCGTCGATTTCCTCGAATCGCCACATCTCTACGGTCTGCACCGGGCTCTCCTTCTGCACCCTCATGGGCTGCCCTCCCCTGGTGTCCTGGCCCCTGCCGCGCAGCTCTGCGGGTGCGCTTCCGCGTCCCTGGCTCCGCCACCTGCATCGCTCGGCGGCAGGCGCGGGCAGAGGCGTAGGTCCGGCTGGACCTGCCCAGGTGGTTCACAGACAGGAGACGCTGACCACCACGATGCGTTCCCCGCGCACGTCCGTCAGATAGCTCAGCATGAGATATCGGCCCCCGGACGTCCTTCCGTGCTCGACCCGAAGCCCCGGCGACGGTCCTTGGTAGGCAGCGCCTTCTCAGTAGATCATCGAGTTGACGACGGCGAGCTCGGCGCAGATCCGTTCGGTCTCTGCTCTGACCGATGGCGGCAGGCTGTCACCGTAGTCGTCGGGTTCGTACTCCCACGTCCACGTGCTCACCCGGCCTCCAGCGCCTCGACCTCACACTGCGCGGTGCGCACGATGCTCCCGATCAGTCGAACGGCGTCCTGTCTTTCGTCTCCGGCCTCGCTGGACTCCAGCACTTGTTCCGCCGCGTGGAATCGGGCTGCTCTGGCCGGATCACGCTCGATGGCGACGAAGATGGCCCAGCGACGGTAGAACATGCGGATCGGTGCCGTGCTGCCGTCCTGGCCCGCCCGGTCGAATGCCTGCTGCATCTCCTCGACCAGCTCCGGCAGCTTGGCGGGGGCCAGTGCGGCGACCGCCGAGCGCAGGGCCGGGAGGGTCAGATCAGGCATCGGCATGAGGGGACCGTCGCTGTGCACTGGTTGGCTGCTCATGCGGAACTCGTCTCCTCGCTCTGCCGGGCGTCCCAGCCTACTCGCGCGCCTTCCACAGCTGCCGGGAATCCTGACGGCACCCGTGGCGCGGTTCGTGTCATGCGGCACACCACACCTCCGGCGAGGCAGAGCGACAGTCGCGGCAGTGCCCGGGACGGTCGGCGCGAAAAGCGCGGTCGCAGCCTTCGCAGTTCTGGAGGGGCACGACGGGTGGGCGGCCGGGCTGTGCGGGCGGGGCCGTGCGGGGCGGCGGGCGCAGGGCGGAGAGGCGGTGGGCGAGGAGGCGGGCCGGGCGGCGCGTGAGGCGGGCGGGCAGGCCGCTGGTCAGGGCCTCGGTGATCTCCTGTGGGGCCGCACCTCGGTCGAGCCAGTCCGTGACGGCCGGGGTGAGCGCCGTGATCTCCCGCTCGGAGAGGAGCAGCCGGCGGTCGCGGTGGGGGAGGGCGGTGAGGAGCTCCGCCGCTTGCGGCGAGGGTGGGCCGGTGACCGGCGCGGGCACTGATCGTGGCGGGCGCTGCGCTTCGGCGGCGGCCCCGGGGGCGCCCGGGCCGGATGTCTCCGGGGGCGCTCCCGTGGCTGCTTGCCGGGCCGCTCCCGGCAGGTCGTGGACGAACGTACGGGTGACGATCCGGCCCCGCGGCCCGCGCTCGACGCGGCGCTCCAGCCAGCCCTCGGCCTCCAGCTCGCGCAGCGCCCCGGCGAGTGCGGTCTTGCCCTCGGCGAAGTGCGTGCAGAGCGCGTCGATGGTGATCGGTGCGCCATTGGGGAGGGACAGGATGTACGCCGCGACGCCGACCGTGACCGCGCTGCCGGCGCGCTGCGCAAGGCGGTTGGCGAGGACGGTGAAGTGGGAGGTCTGGCGCGTACGGATGTGGATGACGCCGCTGGAAGGGCGTGAGGGCGCGGAGGAGGGCGCGTTAGAATGCGCTGAAGTCATCGGGAAGGTACTGCTTCCTTGTGATCAGGCCCTCGGATCGGGATTGCCGTCCCGCCGGGGGCCGTTCTGTGTGCGGTTGTCGGTGCTGGGTCTGTGCTGGTGTCGCAGTGGAACTGCGATGAGCGTAACCGCATTCCGGACGCTCTCGCGCCCAAGTCACCCGATGGGGTGAGGAGTTGGGGCGGCGGTAGGTGGGTGGGGTTCTCTTCCCGGGTTCTTTGGTGGGTCGGCCGGATCACCGGCGGACGGTGGGGCGGAACCTGGTGCCGCCCCACCGGTGTCCGGTCAGCCGGCTTCCGGCGCGACCTGCGCGAACGCGAGGAACGAAGCCCAGGTGGTGGGGGTGACCGCGAGGGAGGGCAACGAGGTGTCCTTGGAGTCGCGGATGTGGACGGTGTGGGGGCAGGCGGATATCTCGATGCAGGCTTCGCCTTCGCTCCCGCTGTAGCTGGATTTCCGCCAGGCGACGGCTACTTCGACGCAGGATTCGTCTTGCCCGCCGCTGTAGCTGCTCTTGAACCACGCCAGTTCGGTGTTCATGCCTCTCCTGTCAGCAGACGCTGAATGAGGGCTCGCGACGCCTCGGCGTCGAGGGCCTGGGATCGGATTGTCCCGTACCTGTGACTCAGCACGCTGATGTCATCGGGGTCCGTGAGGAAGTAGCTGCCCCGTTGGCCTTCCACGTAGCCAATGGTGTGGTGGGCCACAGTCTCCAGCAAGGTAAGTGGACCATCCAGCCCTGCGTGATTCTCACGACCGAGCGGCATGACCTGGAGCTGGACATTGTGCAGCTCGGAGAGCTTGAGAAGGTGCCTCAACTGATCATCCCAGACCACTTGTCCACCGATCTTCCTGCGCAGCAAGGGCTCTTCCAGGATGAAGGTGATCCGACAGGCTGGCCTGCGGGTCAGCAGTTTCTGTGTAACGAGCCGCGCTTGGACGGACTTCTCGATCTCCTCGTCGTCCATGCTGGGGCGCAGGCAGCGGAACACGGCACGGGCGTATGCCTCGGTCTGCAGCAGACCGTGCGTCAGGTGCGTGCAGTAGGAATGCAGCGCCAACGCCTCCGCCTGCAACTTCACGTACTCCTCGGCCCACGCCGGATGGTGCTTCTCCGCCACGTCGGGGATCAGTACGCGCAGCACGCCGCCCGCGCCGAGCGCCGCGTCCACCGCGTCGACGTAACCCGGCTTCGGTGGCCGCTCACCGCGTTCGACCATGGCGATCTGGGAGTCGGAGTAGGGGATGAGCGCGGCCAGTTCACGGCGGGTCATGCCGCGTTGCTCGCGCAGGAACCGGGACTGCTTCCCGAAGATCTTGAGGCTGACGGGCGGTTCGTTGTTCTGGGGCATTGCACACCTCGCACAGTTGCGGAGTGGTAGCGCACAGTAGGTGCCGTTCGATGGCCAGGCTAGATCCGTACGGCGAGGCTTGTCCGCATGATGAATGAACCGCCACGATGCGAACGTCCCGAACCTTCTGCACCTTCTGCGCCTTCCGCGTTTTCTGTGCCTTCCACGACGCAGGTGAGGTTGCTGCCGTGGACCACGCCGGACGACCGGCCCTGCCTCGTCATCACGGACGGTGAGGGCGGCCCGGTCTCCGATCTCGCCGACAGCATCGAGGAGATGCAGCTCGACATCGGCGAGGAACTACTGCGCCACGCGCGGGCGATGCACGCCGATCCGAAGGTGCCGGACCGCGAGTTCCGCTTCCTTTCGCGGCGGTTGGCCGAAGCGCTGAGTGATGCGCTGCGCGTCGCGCGGAACTGAGCCCGGACCACTGCGTGCTGGCACCTGGGCACTGACACCTGAGCACTGACAAATGTCATGCGGAAGCCGGGACGGTCGAGTCTGTTGCGCGGGGCGGCCGTGCCCGAAGCTGAAGGCACAGAGGAAGACGCCGTCAGAGAGCAACTCGGGGGAGCCACCATGAGCCAGAGCCAGAGCCAGAGCCACAGTCAGAGCAAGGGTGACGGTGGGAGCCGGGGCGGGAGTGCGGGCGCCGGGGACGCCAAGGCACCCAATGCGCTGGTGCAGAGCCTGCTGCCGGTGGTCGTGGACGCGGGCATTCCGCTGGCCATGTACTACGTCCTCAACGACGGCTTCGGGCTGAGCCAGGTGGCCGCGCTGGCCTGGAGCAGCGTGGTGCCGGCGCTGCGTACGGTCTGGAGCCTGGTGCGGCGCACCGGCGTCAACGGCCTCGCGATGCTGATGCTCGTCGTCAACGTCGTGGGCCTGGCCACCAGCACGATGACCGGTGATCCGCGGCTGATGCTCGCCAAGGACAGCGTGACGAGCAGCGCCATCGGGATCTCGATGATCGTTTCCGTGTACCTGGGGAAGCCGCTGTTGACCGCCGGTCTCAAGCCGTTCGTGACGAAGGGCGCCCCGGCCGGCGAGGCCGCCTGGGACCGTCTGATGGCCGGGTCCGCCCGGTTCCGCCGGGCCGAGCGGAGGTTCTCGCTGATCTGGGGGACCGTGCTGCTGACCGAGTGCGTGCTGAAGGCGATCGGCGCGTACACGATTCCGGTGCACACGATGGTCTGGCTGGGGACCGTGCTGACGCTGGTGGCCATCCTGCTGGCAATGGTGATCGGGGGCGGAAGCTGCGCGGAGCCGATGGAGAAGATGGTCAAGGCCGAGGTCGAGGCCGAGCGGGCGACGGAGACCGGGACCGGTGACGCGGGAACGGTCGCCTCCGCGGCCCCGACGGCCCCGGCCGCGGGCTGAGCGGACCAGGGGGCCGGCGACCGCCTCGTCAACCGGTGCGGGGTCGGCCGAGTGGGGGGCGGTCAACTGTGAGGTGCCGCACAGCGTGCGGGGGCGGTGCGCCGTGCCCGGTGACCTGTGACGACGCGTTGACCTGCGGGCATGGGGCGGTGCCGGGGTACGGCCGGGGAACCCGCCGAGGGCGTACGTGATCGACGTGTCGCGCATCCCACAGTCGATCGGCGCGATGTTCCCCCATAGTGTCGGCGGTGCGACAGGACGTCGGCGGCTGCCGGGCGAGGAGTGGTGACGACATGCGCGCACCAGCGTTTCCGTGCGTGTGAGGGCTCGTCAGGTCCGGACCGCAGACGGCCTTTCCGCGGCCACGAAGGGAACGGAAGTCATGTCGACTGTGCAATCTGAGGTCAAGCCCGGCGCTCATCAGGCCGGGCCGGCATCCCTGTACGCCGAGCTGGTCCGGCGCAATCCCGGGGAGCCCGAGTTCCACCAGGCGGCTCTGGAGGTTCTGGAGACGCTGGCCCCCGCGCTGGCGGCCCGCCCGGAGCTCGCCGAGGCGAAGATCCTGGAGCGGATCTGCGAGCCCGAACGGCAGATCATGTTCCGCGTCCCCTGGCAGGACGATTCCGGGGCGATTCACGTCAACCGGGGCTTCCGGGTGGAATTCAACAGCACGCTCGGCCCGTACAAGGGCGGTCTGCGCTTCCACGCATCGGTGAATCTGGGGATCGTGAAGTTCCTCGGCTTCGAACAGATTTTCAAGAACTCCCTTACCGGGCTGAACATCGGCGGCGGCAAGGGCGGCAGCGACTTCGACCCGCACGGGAAGTCCGACGCCGAAGTCATGCGCTTCTGTCAGTCGTTCATGACGGAGCTGTACCGCCACCTCGGGGAGCACACCGATGTACCGGCGGGCGACATCGGCGTCGGCGGCCGGGAGATCGGCTACCTCTTCGGCCAGTACCGGAAGATCACCAACCGCTGGGAAGCCGGCGTCCTCACCGGCAAGGGGCTGGCCTGGGGCGGTTCCAAGGCCCGTACCGAGGCCACCGGCTACGGGAACGTGTTGTTCACCGAGGAGATGCTCCGGCAGCGCGGTGAGGAGCTGGACGGGCAGCAGGTGGTGGTCTCCGGGTCCGGCAATGTCGCGATCTACACCATCGAGAAGGCCCAGGCGCTCGGCGCCAACGTGCTGACCTGCTCGGACTCCGGCGGCTATGTCGTCGACGAGAAGGGCATCGACCTGGCGCTGCTGCGGCAGATCAAGGAGGTCGAGCGCGGCCGGATCAGCGAGTACGCCCAGCGGCGCGGGGTGTCGGCCACCTATGTGCCCGGCGGGCGGGTGTGGGACGTGGCCTGCGATGTGGCGCTCCCGTCGGCGACCCAGAACGAGCTGGACGAGGACGCCGCCAGGATCCTGGTCCGTAACGGCGTCAAGGCGGTCTCCGAGGGCGCCAACATGCCGACGACGCCGGGGGCGGTGTCGCTCCTGAAGGCGGCCGGGGTGGCCTTCGGTCCCGGTAAGGCCGCCAACGCGGGCGGGGTGGCGACCAGTGCGCTGGAGATGCGGCAGAACTCCTCGCGGGAGGCATGGGCCTTCGAGCGCACGGAGGGCGAACTCGCGACGATCATGCGCGGGATCCACCGGCGTTGCTACGAGACCGCCGAGCGCTTCGGCCTGCCCGGTGACTACGTCGCGGGCGCCAACATCGCAGGCTTCGAGCGGGTGGCGGACGCGATGCTGGACCAGGGGTTGATCTGAGCGGGGGCTGGTCCGGCCGGGGTTGATCCGGCCGGAGTCCGGTCGGGTTCGATCCGGTCGGAGTCTGGTCAGGGGCTGACCCGGTCGGGGCGGACCTGATCCGGAGCTGAGGCTTCCGAGTCACCCAATCCCCCCCGCCCCCTCCTCCCGGCCCCCTCCCCCCCCGTCCCCCGCCCCCGCCCCCACCCCCACCCCTGCCTCCTCCCCCGAAGGGGGAGGAGGGGGGAAGGGGAGGGGGCGGGGGCGGGGGAGAGCACCAAAGGCCCTTGCGGGGTGCTCGCCCACCCCCCGAGCACCCCGCAAGAGGCCCGTCGGCGGAGTGCTCGGCGGCTTCGCGAGAGGTGCCCCCGCAGGTCTCGACGTCTCCGAGAGAGGCGCCCCCGTAGGGTCTTGGCGTCTCCGAGAGAGGCGCCCCCGCCCCCCCCCCGCGGCTCCCGCCCCCCCCCGCGGCCTCAATGACGAAGCCCCCCGGCCATCCACAGCCCCCAGCACCCCCACCCCCCCCGGCTCGTATCGTGGCCACATGAACATCTGCGTCTTCTGTTCCGCCGCCGACCTCGACGACCGTTATGTCCTTCCCGCCCGCCGGTTCGCCGAGTTGATGGGCAAGGGCGGGCATGCGCTGGTCTGGGGCGGTTCGGACACCGGCCTGATGAAGGTCATGGCCGACGGGGTGCAGCGAGCCGGCGGGAAGCTGATCGGCGTCTCGGTGGAGTTCCTGGCGCACAAGGCCCGTGAGGGGGCCGACGAGATGATCGTCACCAAGGACCTCGCCGAGCGGAAGGCGCAGATGCTGGCGCGCGCCGACGCCATCGTCGTGATGGTCGGCGGGACGGGCACGCTGGACGAGGCCACCGAGATCCTGGAGCTGCGCAAGCACGGACTGCACACCAAGCCGGTGGTGCTGCTGAACACCGCTGGTTTCTATGACGGGTTGCAGGAGCAGTTCCGGCGCATGGAGTCGGAGGGGTTCCTGCCGATACCGCTCACCGACCTGGTCTTCTTCGCGGCGGACGGCGCCGGGGCGCTGGCCTACCTGGCGGAGCGCGCGGGCAACGGGGCCTGAACGCGCCGTTCCGGGGCCCCGCCGCTCCCACGGTCCCCGCCGCTCCCGCGGTCCCGGCCGCTCCCTCCGCTCCCCGGCGTCCCGTCCCACGCTCGTTAGGATCACCCCATGGGTACGCACTTGATCACGGGCGCAGGGTCGGGCATCGGAGCGGCGGTCGCACGGCGGCTCGCGGAGCGCGGGGAGGACCTGTGGCTGCTGGCGCGCAACGCGGTCCGGGCGAAGGAGCTGGCCGAGCAGTTTCCCGGCGCCCGGATGCTCGTCGGTGACCTCGCGCACCCCGAGAAGCTGTCGTGGGCCTTCGGGCAGCAGCCGCTGCCGGGCCGTATCGACTCCCTGGTGCACAGCGCCGGCGTGATCGAGCTGGGCGCGGTCGGCGACCTGCCGGCCAAGGCCTGGCAGCGGCAGCTGGCCGCCAATCTGGTCGCGCCCGCCGAGCTCACCCGGATGCTGCTGCCGCTGGTGCGCGTCGCCAAGGGGCATGTCGTCTTCGTCAACTCCGGTGCCGGGCTGAGCGCGCGCGCCGAGTGGGGCGCCTACGCGGCGAGCAAGCACGGTCTGAAGGCGCTGGCCGACTCGCTGCGGGCGGAGGAGCACGACAACGGGATCCGGGTGACGTCGGTCTACCCGGGGCGTACGGCCACGCCGATGCAGGAGAGCACCCACCGGCAGGAGGGCAAGGACTACGACCCGTCCCGCTGGATCGACCCGGAGTCGGTGGCGACGGCCATCCTCACGGCCCTCGATCTGCCGCGGGACGCGGAGATCAACGATGTGTCGGTGCGGCCGGGGCGCTGAGCCGCCAGGGGCGGGGCCGGGGCCGGGGCGCCGGGTCCCGGCCCCGCTTCACGGTTTTCCACAGCCCTGCTGCTTTCCGCGGCGCCGACGTACGCTGCATGCGTGACCACTGAAGCGAAGTCGACCGCGGCGGCCGGGTGCGGGTTCCGGGAGATCCGGGGGCTCGTGACGGAGCTGAGCCGCCGGCTGGACGCCCATCAGCGCAGCCGTATCGCCGAGCTCGATCTGACGCCGACGCAGGCCAAGGCGCTGGAGGAGCTCGGCGAGCCGAAGACCGCGCGGGAGCTGGCCGGGGTGCTGTGCTGCGAGCCGCCGAATGTCACCTACGTCATCTCCAAGCTGGAGAAGCAGGGCATGGTCGTGCGCCGGCCGCATCCCCTGGACGGCCGGGCCAAGCAGCTCGTTCTCACCGACGCCGGGCGGGAGTTGCGGCTCGATCTGCTGCGGCGGATGGGGACCGCCTCGCCGCTGGATCATCTTTCGCCCGAGGAGCGGGCCGCGTTGCGCGATGACCTGCTGAAGGCGCTGGGGCGCGGCGACTGACCCTGTCGCCGTACCGCTTCACCGAGGCCCCGGGATGTCCCGGGGCCTCGTTCGTATCCGTTCAGTAAAGTTATAGCTGTAATCATTGCGGTGGCAGATGGCTACAGCTTTAACTAAATTCATGATCACTGAGAAAGCGGCACCTGGCGTGACGGCGAGCCCGGACCGGGCTGATGACGATGACCGGGCACCCGCATCGCACTCCTCCGGCGGCGCCCAACTCCTCATCCTGGCACTCGGGTTCGTGATGGCGAGCCTTGACACCGGCATCATGAATGTCGCCGCCACCGACCTGCGGACCCGGCTCGGACTGAGCATGTCCGGCCTGACCTGGGTGGTCGACGGCTATGTCCTCGCCTTCGCCGCCCTGTTGCTGCTCGCCGGCTCCCTGGCGAAACGGTGCGGCCCCCGCCGGATCTATCTCGTCGGGCTCGCCGTGTTCACCGCCGCGTCCCTGCTGGGCGCCGTCGCGCCGAACGGTGCCGTCCTGGTGGCGGCCCGCTTCGCCCAGGGGGCGGGCGCGGCGCTCTTCATGCCCAGTTCGCTCTCGCTGCTGATGCACGCCTTTCCCGAGCCGGGCCGCCGGGCGAAGGTCCTCGGCATCTGGTCCGCGATCGTCTCCACCTCCGTCGGGCTGGCGCCGAGCATCGGCGGCCTCCTGGTCGGCACCCTCGGCTGGCGCAGCATCTTCCTCGTCAACCTCCCCATAGGGATAGTGGGGTTGCTGGTCACCCGACGGGTCGTCGCCGCGGTCCCGGGTCGCGGTTCGGCGCTCGGCGGCAGCGGCCACGTCCTGGGCCTGCTCGCCCTCGGGGCGTTGAGCTACGCCCTCATCGAGGGGCCCGACAAGGGGTGGTCCGCCCCTTATGTCCTGGCGGCGTGCGGGCTCGCGGTGGTGGCGGCGGCCGGCTTCGTGCTCCGTGAACGGGCCGCCCGCACCCCGATCCTGCCCGTCTCCCTCTTCGCCGACAGCAGCTTCACCGCGGCCAATACGGTCGGCTTCCTCTTCAACTTCGCCTTCTACGGGGTGCTGTTCGTCCTCGGCCTCTTCCTCCAGACCGCGCGCGGCGCGAGCCCGGTGACGGCCGGGCTCCAGATGCTCCCGGCCGTGCTGGTGCTCCCGTTCGGCAACATGCTCTACGCCCGGATCGGGTCGCGCCTCGGCAACCGGGCCGCACTCAGCGGGTCGCTGGCGTTCTCCGCTGCGGGGTACGTCCTGCTGTTCCTGATCCTCACGCCCGGCCTGCCCTACGGGGTGCTCGCGGCGGTGCTCGCGGTCGCCCACCTCGGCAGCGGGGTCAGCTCTCCGGCGCTGACCGGGGCCTTGATGGACGCCGCGGGCCGTGAGCACGCCGATATCGGCAGCGCGACGCTCAACGCCAACCGTCAGATCGGCTCCCTGGTCGGCATCGCCGTCATGGGCGCGGTGTTCACGGGCGCGGGCAGCGGCTACCGGGGCGCGACCTGCGCCTTCGCCCTGACGGCCGGCGCGCTGGCCGCCGCCGCGGTGGCCGGACGGCTCGGCATCCGCAGCCGGGCGTGAGGGGCCGCCGGCCCCCACCCCCGCCGCACCCCGCCCGCCGCACCCCCTCCGGCGCGCCGCCGCATACCCTGCCAGGGTGAGTAAGAACAGCACGCAGAAGTGGGCCGCGGGCGCGGCGACCGGGGTCGGATCGATGCCGGGCGGTGACGCACGGGAGACGGCGAAGACCGTCACCGGGTCGCTGGAGACCTTCCCCTACCTGCCGGAACTCCCGGCCCGGGGGCCCGGCGCCGACATGATCGGGCGGACCCTCGGAATGCTCGTCGAGGTCTACGGCCATGTGGAGCCCAGCGGCTGGCGGATCAGCGACCGGCCGGGCCGCGACACCCGGCGCGCCCACTCCTGGCTGGGGGAGGATCTCGACGCCCTGGAGGAGTTCACCCAGGGGTACGAGGGGCCGCTGAAGGTCTCCGCGGCCGGCCCGTGGACCCTGGCCACCGCCCTGGAGCGGCGCAACGGCGAGGCGGCGGTCGGCGACCGCGGTGCCTGCCGGGATCTCGCGGCGTCCCTGGCGGAGGGGCTGCGCGGCCATCTCGCGGACGTACGGCGGCGGGTGCCGGGCGCCCAGGTGGTGCTGCAGCTCGACGAACCGTCGTTGACGGCGGTGCTCCAGGGGCGGGTGAAGACCGCCAGCGGCTACCGCACCCACCGGGCCGTCGACCGGTCGGTCGTCGAGGGCGCGCTGCGCGATCTGGTCGCGGTGGCGGACGGCGGTCCCGTGGTCGTCCACTCGTGCGCCCCCGAGGTGCCCTTCGGGCTGCTGCGGCGAGCCGGCGTCACGGGCATCTCGTTCGATTTCTCGCTGCTCACCGAGCGTGAGGAGGAGGCGGTCGGGGAGGCCGTCGAGGGCGGGACGCGGCTGTTCGCGGGCGTGGTGCCGGGCGTGGACGGTCCATTGTCAGACCCTGCCGGTAGCGTCATGGGTGTCAGGACGCTGTGGCGCAGGCTGGGGCTGACGCCGGGGACTCTGAGCGAGTCCGTGGTGATCACTCCCACGTGCGGGCTCGCGGGCGCTTCGCCCGCTTATGCCCGCTCGGCCCTCGCCCACTGCGTCCGGGCGGCGAGATCACTCGCAGACAACCCTGAGTGACCGCACTCAAGGACCACGGGAGGACAAGACGGTGGCTGGCGAACAGCACGCAGCGGAATCCGACGTGCCCGCGGCGGCGCGGGAGAAGCACGCGCAGCTCGCTGAGCAGATCGAGGAACACCGCTTCCGGTATTACGTGAAGGACGCCCCGGTCGTCAGCGACGCGGAGTTCGACCGGCTGCTGCGCGCCCTGGAAGCCCTGGAGGACGAGCACCCCTCGCTGCGCACCCCGGATTCACCGACCCAGAAGGTCGCCGGCGCGTACGCCACGGAGTTCACCGAGGTCGAGCACCGCGAGCGGATGCTCTCGCTGGACAACGCCTTCGACGACGAGGAGTTGGCCGCCTGGGCCGAGCGGCTCGCCGGTGAACTGGGCGGCGACCCCCGGAGCGCCGGCTACCACTTCCTGTGCGAGCTGAAGGTCGACGGCCTCGCCGTCAACCTCACCTACGAGCAGGGCCGGCTGACCCGCGCCGCCACCCGCGGGGACGGCCGGACGGGCGAGGACATCACTCCCAACGTCCGCACGATCACGGAGATCCCGCACCGTCTGACGGGCGACCGGGTCCCGGAGCTGGTCGAGGTGCGCGGGGAGGTCTACTTCCCGATGGAGAAGTTCCTGGAGCTCAACGAGCGGCTGGTCGCCGACGGCAAGCCACCGTTCGCCAACCCCCGTAACGCCGCGGCCGGTTCGCTGCGGCAGAAGGACCCCAAGGTCACCGCCGGCCGCCCGCTGCACATGGTCGTCCATGGCGTCGGCGCCCGCCAGGGCCTGGAGATCGACCGCCAGTCGCAGGCCTACGACCTGCTCAAGGAGTGGGGCCTGCCGACGGCCACGCACAACGAGGTCGTCGACTCCCTGGCGGCAGTGCGCGCGTTCATCGCCCACTACGGCGACGCGGACACCCGTCGTACGGCCGTCGAGCACGAGATCGACGGCGTGGTCGTCAAGCTGGACGAGATCCGGCTCCAGGGGCGGCTGGGCTCCACCTCGCGCGCGCCGCGCTGGGCGATCGCCTGGAAGTACCCGCCCGAGGAGGTCAACACCAAGCTGGTCGACATCCGCGTCGGCGTCGGCCGTACGGGCCGGGTCACGCCGTATGCCGTGGTCGAGCCGGTGACGGTGGCCGGCTCCGAGGTGGAGTTCGCGACCCTGCACAACCAGGACGTGGTCAAGGCCAAGGGCGTGTTCATCGGCGACACCGTCGTGATCCGCAAGGCCGGCGACGTCATTCCGGAGATCCTGGGCCCGGTCGTCGATCTGCGGGACGGCAGCGAGCGGGAGTTCGTGATGCCGGCCGAGTGCCCCGAGTGCGGGACGGCGCTGCAGCCCGCCAAGGAGGGCGATATCGACCTGCGGTGCCCCAACGCCCGCGCCTGCCCCGCCCAGATCCGTGAGCGGCTGTTCTACCTGGCCGGCCGCAAGTGCCTGGACATCGAGAACTTCGGCTATGTCGCGGCCACGGCCCTCAGCCAGCCGCTGGAGCCCGCGGAGCCGCCGCTGAAGGACGAGGGAGATCTTTTCGGCCTCGCCATCGAGCAGCTGCTGCCCATCAAGTCCTATGTGCTGGACCCCGATTCGGGTCTGCCCAAGCGGGATCCGAAGACCGGCGAGGAAAAGGTTGTCACCTTTTTCGCCAATCAGAAGGGCGAGCCGAAAAAGAACGCGCTGGCCATGCTGAAGAACATCGAGGCGGCCAAGCAGCGCCCGCTGGCCCGCATCATCACCGGCCTGTCGATCCGGCATGTGGGCCCGGTGGCCGCCGAGGCGCTGGCCCGGGAGTTCCGCTCCATCGACCGCATCCGGGACGCCGACGAGACGGAGTTGGCCGCCGTCGACGGCGTCGGGGCCACCATCGCCGCCTCCTTGAAGCAGTGGTTCGCCGTGGACTGGCACCAGCAGATCATCGAGAGCTGGCGGGCCGCCGGTGTCCGAATGGAGGAGGAACACAAGGGTGACGAGGGCCCGCGGCCTCTCGAAGGCGTCACCGTCGTCGTAACGGGCACACTTCAGTCACACACCAGAGATGGCGCGAAAGAGGCCCTCCAGAACCTCGGAGCGAAGGTGACCGGTTCCGTTTCGAAGAAGACCGGATTCGTAGTGGTGGGCGACAACCCGGGTTCGAAGTACGACAAGGCCATGCAGTTGAAGGTCCCCGTGCTGGACGATGACGGCTTCGCGGTGCTGCTGGAACAGGGTCCTGACGCAGCACGAGCGGTAGCTGTCACTCCGCCTGAGGAGGAGTGAGGTGTCACCCCATCGGCGCATACCAGATTGATCCGCGACGCCTGGTCGCATTCGGGCAACCGTCACCGATCGCTGCCCGAGGCGGCCTTCCGCGGCCTACTGTTGAGGAGTGCGCCTGCCGTGGCGCGGGCACAGCCGGCTGTGAGAGGGATCGGAATGAAACCGACCGACAGCGCCGCTCCGGCGTCGCGGCTCCGGCGGCTCGTCGTGCCCGCGCTGCCCGGGACCATCGTCACCGTGGCGGGCCTCGCGCTCGCCACGGGCGTCCTCATCAACCTCGGTAAAGGTGACGCGCTGTTTCCCGGCGGCTCCATAGGCTGGTCGCTGGCGCTCCTCACCGGCATCATCGTGGGCCATCTGGTCGCCCTCGGCCGGGACCGCTGGTGGGGCGGCACGGGCTCCGGCGCCGCGCTCGCCCTCGCCGTCCTGCTGCTGTTCGGCTGGGTGCCCGCCGCCCTCGTCAGCCTCTCCGTCGTCGTCCTGGTCGGCGCCGCCCGGCGTCACCGCTGGCGCCAGGCCGTGGTGCACGGCGCCGTGGACGTCCTCGGCATCGGCTCCGCGGCGCTCGGCCTGGCCGCGTTCGGGGTGGCCTCCAGCGTCCGCCACCCGTGGTCGCCGCCGGCCTGGAACCTCTCCGTCCTCCCCGAGGTCGTCGTCACCGCCGCGAGCTATCTCGCCGTCAGCCGCGGGCTGCTCTGGCTCAGCCTCACCCCGCGCACCGGCCAGCTGCCCCCCCTCCCCCGGACGGCCGTCGTACGGCAGGCACTCGTCGGCACCGCACTGCTCGGCATCTCCCCGCTGATCGCCATATGCGCCGTCCACGCCCCGCTGCTGCTGCCGCTGTTCGCGGTCCCGCTGATCGCGTTGGACTCCACCTTGTGGATAGCCCGCGCCCGCGCCGAGGAGCAGCTGCGCGACCCGCTCACCGGCCTGCCCAACCGCCAGTGGCTGCTGGAGCGCACCTGGACCGCGCTGGACGACGCCGAACGCGTCAACGCCCGCTCCGCGCTGGTCCTCATCGACCTGGACCGCTTCCGCTCCGTCAACGACACCCTCGGCCACCTCGCCGGCGACCGCCTGCTGCTGCAGATCGCGGACCGGCTGCGGCACGCCCTCCCGCGCGGCGCCGAGGCCGCCCGGCTCGGCGGCGACGAGTTCGCCGTCCTGCTGCCCACCACCGACTCCCTCACCAGCTCCCAGCGGGTCGCCCGCCATCTCGTCGCCGCCCTCGGCTCGCCGCTGGATCTCGACGGGCTGACCCTCGTGCTCGAGGCCAGCGCGGGCGTCGCGGTCTTCCCCGACCACGCCCTCGACGCCGAAGGCCTGCTGCGCCGCGCCGATGTGGCGATGTATCAGGCGAAGCGGGACCGCAGCGGCGTCGAGCTGTACGAGGCCAAGCGGGATGGCAACACCCCCGACCGGCTCGGCCTGTTGGGCGATCTGCGGCGCGCCCTGGACGCGGGCGACGTCGAGTTGCACTACCAGCCCAAGGTTGGCTTCGACGGCCATGTCGCCGGGCTGGAGGCACTGGTCCGCTGGGTGCACCCGGACCGTGGCAGGGTCCCACCGGACGAATTCATCGCCATAGCCGAGTCCTCCGGGCTGATGCCGCGGCTGACCGAATACGTCCTGGAGACCGCGCTCGCCCAGGTGGCGCGCTGGCGCGCGATGGGCCTGGAGGTGCCGGTCGCGGTCAACGTCTCCCCGCGCGATGTGCACTCCCCGGGCTTCGCCGGCGCGGTCGCCGCCCGGCTCGCCCGGCACCGTGTCCCACCGGGCGCCCTGCAACTGGAGATCACCGAGCATGTCCTCCTGGAGGATCCGCAGCGGGCCGCCGACACCCTCGCCGGACTCACCGCGCACGGCGTGAAGATGTCCCTCGACGACTTCGGCACCGGTTACTCCTCCCTGGTCCACCTGCGGCGCCTGCCGGTCAGCGAGCTCAAGATCGACCGCTCCTTCGTGGCCCGGCTGGCGGTCGACACCGAGGACGCCGAGATCGTCCGCTGCACGCTCGACCTCGCCCACTCCCTCGGCCTCCTGGTCGTCGCGGAGGGCGTCGAGGACGACGAGACCTGGGAGCGGCTGCGCGACCTCGGCTGTGACGCCGTACAGGGCTGGCTGGTGGCCGCCGCGATGCCACCGGACGAAACCACGGCCTGGCTCAGAGCCCGCGGTGAACGCGGCTGGCAGCGTGAATCGGAGACGGCCGCCCTTGCGGCGGAGAAGGCCGCCGAGCGCCCTTCGGGACAGGTCTTGAACTGACCCGGCCACCGGCCGTCCCACATCCCCGCTCCGAAGAACACCCCGAAGCCCCTGTCGAAGCCCCCGCGGAAGCCCCCACGGAGGGTCCGGCACCGCCCCCGGTGCCGCAGCTCCCACCCGGCCGAAGCGATCAGCCCGCCGAGCCCGCCCGCGACGGGGCCGAAGCCGACGGGGCCGAAGCCGACGGGCCCGACGGCGCCGGGCCCGAAGCCGTCGAGCCCGAAGCCTTCGATCCCGTGCGCGACGATCCCGTCGACGACGGGCCGTAAGCCGACGAGCCTGACGGACGCCGCCCGAGCCGCAGGCGCCCCGGGCCGGTCCCCGGCCCCGCCGCGCCCCGGGCCCCCGGGAGTCGCCGCCCGGCGAGGATCACCGGCCCGCGGGCCCCTCGCCCGGTGACCGCTGACCGGGCCCCCGGACACCGGGCGCCGACGGCCTGCGGCGGGCCCGCCCGCCCCCGCGGGAAAGCCCTGCGCAATTCCCCTGCGGTACGCAATAGGATTGGGCCCGCATATACCGCTACAGCCAAGAACACTCCGAGAACCCAGCAGAGGATCGCTGCATGCCTGGCATCACGCGCGAGGAGGTCGCCCACCTCGCCCGGCTGGCACGTCTGGAGCTGAAGGCCGAAGAGCTCGACCACTTCGCCGGACAGCTCGACGACATCATCGGCGCGGTCGCCCGCGTCTCCGAGGTCGCCGATCAAGACGTACCGCCGACCTCCCACCCGCTGCCCCTGACCAACGTGATGCGGCCGGATGAGGTCCGTCCGTCGCTGACCCCCGAGCAGGCGCTCTCCGGCGCCCCGGCCCAGGAGCAGCAGCGTTTCAAGGTGCCGCAGATCCTGGGCGAGGAGTGACCGACATGGCAGACCTGATCAAGCTCACCGCCGCCGAGATCGCGGCGAAGATCGCCGCCGGCGAGGTCACCGCCGTCGAGGTGACCGAGGCCCACCTGGCCCGTATCGAGGCCGTCGACGAGAAGGTGCACGCCTTCCTGCACGTCGACCGCGAGGGCGCGCTCGCCCAGGCCCGTGCCGTGGACGAGAAGAAGGCCCGCGGTGAGAAGCTCGGCCCGCTGGCCGGCGTCCCGCTCGCGCTCAAGGACATCTTCACGACCGAGGGGGTTCCCACCACCGTCGGTTCGAAGATCCTCGAAGGCTGGCTCCCGCCGTACGACGCCACGGTCACCAAGAAGCTCAAGGCCGCCGACGTCGTCATCCTCGGCAAGACCAACATGGACGAGTTCGCCATGGGGTCCTCCACCGAGAACAGCGCCTACGGCCCGACCGGCAACCCCTGGGACCTCACCAAGATCCCCGGCGGCTCCGGCGGCGGCTCCAGCGCCGCCCTCGCCTCCTACGAGGCCCCGCTCGCCATCGGCACGGACACCGGCGGTTCCATCCGCCAGCCCGCGTCCGTCACCGGCACGGTCGGCGTCAAGCCCACCTACGGCGGCGTCTCCCGCTACGGCATGGTGGCGTTCTCCAGCTCCCTGGACCAGGGCGGCCCCTGCGCCCGTACGGTCCTGGACGCGGCGCTGCTCCACGAGGTCATCGCCGGCCACGACCCGCTGGACTCCACCTCCATCGACGCGCCGGTCCCGTCGGTCGTCGAAGCCGCCCGCAACGGCAGCGTCGAGGGCATGCGCGTCGGCGTCGTCCAGCAGTTCCGCGGTGAGGGCTACCAGGCCGGTGTCATCCAGCGCTTCGACGAGTCCGTCGCCCTGCTGAAGGAGCTGGGCGCGGAGATCGTCGAGCTGGACTGCCCGTCCTTCGACCTGGCGCTGTCCGCGTACTACCTGATCGCGCCCTCGGAGTGCTCCTCCAACCTCGCCCGCTTCGACGCCATGCGCTACGGCCTGCGGGTCGGCGACGACGGCAGCAAGTCCGCCGAGGACGTCACCGCCCTGACCCGTGAGGCCGGCTTCGGCGCCGAGGTCAAGCGCCGGATCATGCTCGGCACCTACGCGCTCAGCTCCGGCTACTACGACGCGTACTACGGCTCCGCCCAGAAGGTGCGGACGCTGATCACCCGCGACTTCGAGAGGGCCTTCGAACAGGTCGATGTGATCGTCTCGCCGACCACGCCGACCACCGCCTTCCCGATCGGCGAGCGGGCCGACGACCCGATGGCGATGTACCTCGCCGACCTGTGCACGATCCCCACCAACCTGGCAGGCAACGCGGCGATGTCGCTGCCCTGCGGCCTGGCGCCCGAGGACGGGATGCCGGTGGGCCTGCAGATCATCGCCCCTGCCATGGCCGACGACCGGCTCTACAAGGTCGGTGCCGCGGTCGAGGCCGCGTACACCGACAAGTGGGGTCACCCGCTGCTAGAGGAGGCACCTGCACTGTGAGCGCCATGACCAAGAAGGCCAAGAACTTCAAGAAGTCCAAGGGCGGCCTGTACCTGTCGATCGGCAGCACCGCGTTCGGCGCCATCAGCGTCGCGAAGCAGGCGAAGCTGGCCCGTCAGGAGAGCGACACGCTCCGGCTGGTCGACGCCGCCGTTTCGGCCGCGGCGATCGTCACCGGCCTGGCGATCCTCTACCGCGAACTGAAGCGCCTGGGCGACGACGACGTCCTGCTGGGCTGAGAGGGAAAGTTTCACCGTGACTGTCACTGACCTGGTGTCGTACGAGGACGCCCTCGCGACGTACGACCCCGTCATGGGCCTGGAGGTCCATGTCGAGCTCGGCACCAAGACCAAGATGTTCTGCGGATGTTCGACGACTCTCGGCGCCGACGCCAACTCGCAGACCTGCCCCACCTGCCTGGGCCTGCCCG
Source organism: Streptomyces sp. NBC_01454 (assembly GCF_036227565.1). Classification (NCBI taxonomy): domain Bacteria; kingdom Bacillati; phylum Actinomycetota; class Actinomycetes; order Kitasatosporales; family Streptomycetaceae; genus Streptomyces; species Streptomyces sp. NBC_01454. Next base: position 2,434,412 of record NZ_CP109460.1, on the reverse strand, counting down.
GCTCGCTGCCGGTCGTCAACGCGATCGGCGTCGAGTCGGCGATCAAGATCGGCCTGGCGCTGAACTGCTCCATCGCCGAATGGTGCCGCTTCGCCCGGAAGAACTACTTCTATCCGGACATGCCGAAGAACTTCCAGACCTCCCAGTACGACGAGCCGATCGCCTTCGACGGCTACCTCGACGTACAGCTGGAGGACGGGGAGATCTTCCGGGTGCACATCGAGCGCGCCCACATGGAGGAGGACACCGGCAAGTCCACCCACATCGGCGGTGCCACCGGCCGCATCCACGGCGCCCGGCACTCCCTCCTGGACTACAACCGCGCCGGCATCCCGCTCATCGAGATCGTCACCAAGCCGATCGAGGGAGCGGGCGAGCGGGCCCCCGAGGTCGCCAAGGCGTACGTCGCCGAGCTGCGCGAGCTCATCAAGGCGCTCGGCGTCTCCGAGGCCCGGATGGAACAGGGCCAGATGCGCTGCGACGTCAACCTGTCGCTGCGCCCCCAGGGCACCGAGAAGTTCGGTACGCGTTCGGAGACCAAGAACGTCAACTCCCTGCGCTCCGTGGAGCGTGCGGCCCGCTTCGAGATCCAGCGGCACGCCGCGGTGCTCTCGTCCGGCGGCACGATCATCCAGGAGACCCGGCACTTCCACGAGGAGGACGGCTCCACCACGGCCGGCCGCATCAAGGACAACGCCGAGGACTACCGCTACTTCCCCGAGCCGGACCTGGTGCCGGTGGCCCCCTTGCGCGAGTGGGTCGAGGAACTGCGGGCCACGCTCCCCGAGCTGCCGCGGGTGCGCCGCAACCGGCTGCGCGAGGAGTGGGGCATCTCCGAGCACGACATGCAGTCGATCCTCAACGCGGGCGCGGTCGACCTGATCACCGCCACCGTCGACGCCGGCGCGGACTCCGCCTCGGCCCGTAAGTGGTGGATGGGCGAACTGGCCCGCCGCGCCAACGAGGACGGCGTCGAGCTGACCGCCCTGCCGATCACCCCCGAGCAGGTGGCCCGGGTCACGGCGCTGGTCGCCGACGGCTCGCTCAACGACAAGCTGGCCCGTCAGACCATCGAGGGCGTACTGGCCGGCGAGGGCGACCCGGACACCGTCGTCGAGAAGCGCGGCCTGAAGGTCGTCTCCGACGAAGGTGCCCTGGGCACCGCCGTCGACGAGGCCATCGCCGCCAACGCCGCCATCGCCGACAAGATCCGCGGCGGCAAGGTGGCCGCGGCCGGCGCCCTGGTCGGCGCGGTCATGAAGGCCACCCGCGGCCAGGCGGACGCGGCCCGGGTGCGCGAACTGATCCTGGAGAAGCTGGGCGTCGAGGGCTGAACCCACCAAGGACCGCCCCCGCGCAGCGGCCGTCCTCCCGAGAGCGACTTCTCGGGGGGACGGCCGTTTCGTCGTATGGCCACCCGATCGGCCCAGCCGGGGAATGCCGGGGCAGGCCGCCGTGCTGTGATCGATGAGCAGCCCCCTCCGCGGTCCGGATGCGGACGGGGCCTCGCCCTCAGTCAAGGGAGGAACGGTGCAGCACGAATCTCTCACCGCGCGGATCGGGCGGGTCGGGGTCTGGCACGGTGGGCTCGGGCGGGTGCCGGCCGCGGTGGCGCGGCGGGCGGCGGGCGAGATCGAGCAACTGGGGTATGGCGCCCTGTGGTTCGGGGAGACGCCCGCCAACGAGTCGATGAGCCAGGCCGCTGTGCTGCTGGCCGCCACCGAGCGGATCACCGTCGCCACCGGCATCGCCAACATCTGGGTACGGGACGCCTCCGCCGCGCAGGCCGGGGCGCGGACCCTGGCCGAGGGGTACGACGGGCGCTTCCTGCTCGGTCTGGGGGCGAGCCATGCGCCATTGGTGGGTGCGCGCGGTCACGCCTACGCCAAGCCGCTGGCGGCGATGCGGGCCTACCTCGACGCGATGGACGAGGCCCCGGACGACGGTCCGACGGCCGAGGCGGCGCCGGGGCGGGTGCTGGCGGCGCTCGGCCCGAAGATGCTGGAGCTGGCGCGGGACCGGACGGCCGGCGCCCACCCGTATTTCGTCACCCCCGAACACACCGCCCGCGCCCGGGAGATCCTCGGCGCCGGCCCGCTGCTCGCGCCCGAACAGGCCGTGCTGCTGGAGTCCGACCCCGCGACGGCCCGCGCGCTGGCCCGTGAACACCACACGCGGTTCTATCTGCAGCTGCCGAACTACACCGGCAGTCTGCGCCGACTCGGCTTCGGGGACGAGGACTTCGCCGCCGGCGGCAGCGACCGGCTGGTGGACGCGATCGTGGCCTGGGGTGACGTCGACGCCGTACGGCGTCGGATCATGGAGCACCACGACGCCGGAGCGGACCATGTCGCCGTCCAGCCCGTGGCGGCGGACCGCGGCCTGGGGCTCGATCAACTGCGGGAACTGGCACCGGTGTTGCTGTAGACCATGTCCTGAGCGGCGAGCCGGATGTTGGCAGACATGGGGAGGGCCGTGGAGTTGGATTGTTCCGGACGGTTTTGGGAGATTGGGCGCCCGTTGCTGCCGCCGTAAAGGGTGTGTCCGCAGGTCTGGTGAGACCGGCATCGCTGGGTGGCCGAGCAGGACCATGTCTTGCTTGTGCCCCATGCTCTGCGCCAGATTTGCTTCATCTAATCTTGATCAATTACGGTCCACGATCACGCCAAAATCTGGCCAGCCAAAGCCCCTGTGGTGGCGCATATCGACCAAATTGGGCCCCGCTACTTGGCAGACTTCCTTCCGTTGACCACTGGGGGAAGCACATGTCAGGCAAATTGCAGGTCCATTTCGGGACCTTGGCTGAGGCCACCGAAGAACTCGATTCCATAGCCAAGTCGCTCCAGGAGCATCTGACGGAATTAGACCAGGCCGTGAAGCGGGTGTCCGAAAGCTGGGACGGAGACGCCCGGGAGGCGTCCGGAGGCTACTACCAGCAGTGGCGTTCCGCCTCGCGCAGTCTGCACCGAGCCGTCCGCGCGCTGCACAAGACCGTGCACACCGCGCACGGCAATTACTCGGCGGCGCGCACCGCCAACCTGCGCATGTGGGGAGGGGGCCGGTGAGCCGCTCATCCGCTCACGGCGGGAAGCCGATCGACCTGCATCCCGAGGATCTGCACCGCGTTGCACTTAAATTCGCAAAGGGCCAGGACCGCCTCGACTCCATCTCCTCAACCCTCAACACCGCGCTGCAGAACGCCGAAGGTATGGCGGGCAACGACGACTACGGCCACAAGTTCGGCAGGAAGTAAGATCCGGCTGCCAACGCCCTCTTCCGTACCTTGTCCGGCGCTGTACGCGCGATCGGTCAGCATTCCACCGGGCTGGTGACCACGGCCAACAACTACCTGAAGGCCGACCACCATTCCAATGCCAAGGGTGGGAAGGGCGGGCCGGAGCAGTACCCGGCGCCTCCCGTGGTCACCGACATCATGTACCCCGATGCGGCCTCCGCCATCGGGCCGGGACACAGCGACGTTCCCGACGTCATCGCGAAGTACTGGCCCAACGGCCACCAGGACAAGCTGCGCGCAGCAGCAGCCGCTTACCGAACTGCAGCTACTGAGATCGACAACCTCGGCAACGACCTGCACCAGCAGGTGCGCTCGATCACGGACAACAGCGATGATGACTCCCTTGACGCCATGGCCGGTTTCTGGGCGCAGATATGGCAAGGCGGTCATCGCGCGGGCAAGGCACCGCTGTCCGCAGCCAAGCACGCCTGCGACGAACTCGCAAAAGCCTGTGAGTCTTTCGCTCACGCCATCGACGAGGCTCACAGTGAGACGGAGTCGAATCTCGCTGAGGCTGGAATTGCGATCACCGTCACGACCATCGTGGGCGTCTTGCTGACCCCGTTCACCGGCGGCGGCTCGGACGCTGGAGCCGCCGCTCTCGACAGCGCGGAAGCCGCCGCGATCCTCGGCGGGGTCGAGGTCGCCCTCGATGATTCCATTGCTGCCATCGGCACCGACATGATCGCCGATCTGGAGGTCTACCTCCAGGCGGCTGCCGACGGTGTGCCCGAGTTCGAAGCGGTCGACGCGGAGACCACTGAAGTCGGCCAGGTCCTGGAACGCGAACTCGCCGAAACCGAAGCGCGCGAGCCCGCCGGCGTGGGCGGACGCGGCGGAGGGCGTGGCGGGGGCGGAGGACGTGGATCAAACGAGGCGCCGCCCCCCGAGGGCGGCCTCACTCCCATCGAGGATCTCTCCGCCGACGAGATCCTCGAAAACAACGGTGCCGCGCTGGGTAAGAACACGGGACGAAAAATGCCTGTAAGGACTCGCCCTCAAGAAGATCTGGACAAAATTTGGGAAAAGCTCACGGACGGGGCACCGAAACCCGCACCCGGAGAGAAGGCAACATTTTACATACGCCCGGATGGAACGAGGGTACAATACAGGACCATTTCCGGTTCGGGTGGTGACACTATCGATATCAATGGCGCTGCCGCAGGCAAGGGGAGTTTTAAGATTCACGTCCCCAAGGGAGGGAAATGATGGTCTCTTTGGAAAATCCGGTGGTAGAGGAAGTGCTTTTTCAAGGGGTCGAAGATTGGGTGGGGCTCACTACCGTTGTCGCTCTCGTGGAGAGTGAGAAGGAATCCTGGTGGAATCAGCCAGGCGAACCGGCCTCTCGTGACATCAAGGAAGCCGCGCTTTTGATCGTGAAGTTCCTTCTCTCCAGCGGGCTCATGAAAGCTGGCGAGCTCTCGACTTCGAATGCCGATCAATATGACTTCCTCGACTGGCCGGGCGGCACTCAAAAGATCCTAGAACATCTTTCGGATGAGTGGGTCGAGCTGACTTCCCTGGACCGCTTCGAGCCCTGCTGGCTTCGCAGTACGGAGGCTGGCCTGGAAGCAGGACGTGCCATCGACGGCTGACCACATTGGCGCAGTCCCGCCACCCTCCGGTCGGGCCCTCCACCGCTGCTCTGAGCTTCTGTGTGCCCGGCGAAAAGTGGAAATACTGTGGCGGTCTCACTGGGAAAACGCAATGCCACGTAGCGGCAAGGCTGCCCATGGGAGATCCGGCATCCGCGTCAGGCAGTCAAGATGAATTCTGCTGTGTCGAGAAGTGCAGAAATTGACTTTACGTTCACAGATCCGGTCACCATCTCAGCCATAATGCGTGCACTCGGCCCCACAGAGTGGGGCCGAGTGCAGCCTGCTGTTCTTTTCGCCCTCAGGCGGTGGTTCCCATGGCCTGCTGCTCGGGCGGGGTGTCCTTGTGGCTGATCGCCAGGTAGCCGACGAGCAGCACGATCGGGACGATGAGGGTCAGGGTGACCGGGCCCGTTCCCCAGCCGAGGCCGCCGCGGGAGGTGGAGACGCCCATCCAGTCGGCGAAGGAGGCCCCGAGCGGGCGGGTCAGTACGTATGCCCACCAGAAGGCGGCGACGGCGTTGAGGCCGAGGAAGCGTCCGGACAGTGCGGGCACCGCGATGAGGGCGGTGAACAGGATGCCGGAGGGCAGGTAGCCCCAGCGCAGGGTGCCCGCGGTGAGGTCGCCGACGGCGGTGCCGAGGGCGAAGGTGGCGAGCACCGTCGCCCAGTAGAAGGTCTCGCGGCGGCGGGTGCGGATGCTGTGGATGGACAGCGTTCCCTCGGACACGTACCAGGCGGTCAGGAGCGCGGCCAGGCCGAGGGAGAAGGCGATGACCGAGACCGTGTAGGGGATGCCGGCCACGACGTGCACGACATCGGCGGCCATCGTGCCGAAGACGCTGACCATGACGATGGCGGACCAGTAGACCCAGGGCCGGTAGCGGGTGGTCCGGAACTGGAGGACCAGCAGGGTCACCAGCCCGGCCAGCCCGAGGGCGCCGGCGGGTATCGGTCCGAGCGTCCGGCCGAGGTAGTCCGAGGCCGTCTCGCCCATGCCCGTGGTGAGTACCTTCACTCCCCAGAACAAAGCCGTGACCTGCGGTACCTTGCTCCAGCCCGGTCCGTGTCCACCCTCGGGTGCGGGGGTGGGGGTCCAATCCCCGCCCACGGGCCGTGCCAGCGCCTCGCTGCTCGACTGCGCCATCGTCTTGTCCGCCCTCCCGGCGCGGTGCGCCGTGTCGGCAACCTTCTGCATGTCGGGCGCCGTGCAGCCGACCACGCGCGTTTGTGGTCACTGCCCGGCTTTGGTCTACAAGACTGTAGACGATGGGTCAGGGCGAGCCGCGGCCGCCTCCGGTCTGCGGTCCCGGGGGCCGCCGTACCCGCATTCGGGCCTCCTGGAGTCGTCCGGCGGCGCGGGTCGGCGGATGATCGTCCCGACGGCTGGACGGGAAGGGGGCGTACGGGAGCGATGCGATGGGTGACGACCCCCAGCAGCACGGTGAGCAGCGCCAGGGCGGCGTGGAACGCGGCGAGGCGGGTGGCCCGGAGGGCTCCGGCAGTCCCGGCGGCCCGGGGAGCCCCGGCGCTCCCGGTGGCCTCGTACGCAGGCGATTCCTCGGGGCCGCCGCCGTAGGGGCCGCCGGTCTCGCCGCGGGGGTGACCGCCGGTTGTGACTCCGGGTCAGGCGGGGGGCCAGGTGCCCGCCCCGCCGGTGGCGACCCGCCGGACCTGGCCGCGGAGCGGGAGCGGCCCGGGGACCCGGACTGGCGGATCCGTTCGGCCGGTCCGCCCGACGCGGTCCAGGGCTACACCGACAAGGTGAGCGTCCTGCCGGGCGAGGAGTTCGGGCTGTACGTCTCGACCACCGCACCCGGCTTCCGCGTCGCGGCCTACCGGGTGGGCTGGTACCGAGGCGCCCAGGCCCGGCTGGTGTGGCGTTCGGAGCGGGTCGCCGGACGGCGCCAGCGCCCCGCGCGGCTGCTGCCCGCGACCCGCAGCGTACGCGCGGACTGGCAGCGCAGCCTCGCGGTGCGCACCGACGACTGGCCGCCGGGCGCCTATCTGCTCCGGCTGGACGCGGAGCACGGCCACCAGCGGTACGTCCCGCTGATCGTGCGCTCGGCGCAGGCCGCGGGCCGGACGGTGCTGATGCATGCGGTGACGACCTGGCAGGCGTACAACGCATGGGGCGGCTACAGCCTCTACCGGGGCGCGGACGGCGCGTACGGGACGCGGTCGCTGGCCGTCAGCTTCGACCGGCCCTACGACACCGACGGCGCCGGGAAATTCCTGGTCTACGAGCGCGCGCTGGTGGTCCTCGCGGAACGGCTCGGCCTTCCGCTGGCCTACACCACCGCGGTGGACGTCCACCGCACCCCGTCGGCACTACGGGGCGCCACGGCGGCGCTCTCGCTCGGTCATGACGAGTACTGGACCCCCGAGCAGCGGCAGCACGTCACCCGGGCCCGCGACGCCGGCACCAATCTGGCTTTCCTCGGGGCCAACGCCTGCTTCCGCCGGGTGAGGCTGGAGCCGGGACCGTCCGGCGCCCTGCGCACCGTGGTCTGCTACAAGACCGCCTACCGGGACGACCCGCACTTCGCCGGTCCGCACCGGGCCCTGCCCACCCACGACTTCCGCCAACCGCCCGCCGCCGACCCGGAGTCCACGCTGACCGGAGTCTTCTACGAGGGCTACCCCACGGACGCGCCGTACGTCGTCCACAGCGCGGACCACTGGCTCTTCGCGGGCACCGGAGTGCGGCGCGGCGCGGCCTTCGATCACCTCGTCGGGGTGGAGTACGACCGGGTCACCCCGCAGGCGCCCACGCCGGAGCGGCTGGAGATCCTCGCCCACTCGCCGCTGGTCTGCAACGGCCGGAGCAGTCACGCGAACTCCGCCTACTACACCGTGCCGAGCGGCGCCGGCGTCTTCTCCTCCGGAACGATGCGGTGGGTCGAGGCCCTCATGGCCGGCACCCGCGAGGACGGCCGCGACCACGGCATGGACGGCCGGACGCGGGCCTTCGTCACCCGGACCACGGAGAATCTGCTCCACGCCTTCGCCGAGGCGCCCGCGGCGAAGATCCGCCCGGCACCGCGGAACAACGTGGCGAGCGTGTACGGGACCTGAGCCTCGCCCGACCGGGCTTCAGTGGCCCAGTCGCTCCAGGGCGGCGAGCGGGTAGCGTTCCCCGGCGACGGCACCGTCGGGCACGGCCGCCCGGAGCCGGGCGGTCTGCTCGGGGTCGAGTGCGATCCCGGCCGCTGCCGCGTTCTCCTCCAGGTAGGCACGGCGTTTGGTGCCGGGGATGGGGACGATGTCCTCGCCCTGGGCGAGGAGCCAGGCGAGGACGGCCTGTGCCGGGGTGCAGCCGAGGGACTCGGCGATGGTCCGGACGGCCTGGACGAGGCGCAGATTGCGGTCGATGTTCTCCGTGGAGAACCGCGGCCAGCGGCGCCGGGCGTCCTCGGTGGTGAGGTCGTCGCGAGATGCCAGCGCGCCTGTCAGCATGCCGCGCCCGAGCGGGGAGTACGCCACGACGCCGATGCCGAGTTCCCGGCAGGTCGCCAGCGTCTCGCCCTCCACGACATCGCGTGTGAAGAGGGAGTGCTCCAGCTGTACGGCGCTGATGGGGTGGACGGCGTGCGCCCGGCGCAGCGTCTGCGGGCTCACCTCGCTGAGGCCCAGATGGCGCACGGAACCGGCGGCGACGAGCTCGGCCATCGCGCCGACGGTCTCCTCGATGGGGACGGCCGGATCGCGGCGGTGCAGGTAGTAGAGGTCGATACGGTCCGTACCGAGGCGGCGCAGCGAGGCGTGACAGGCCTCGCGCACCCAGGCGGCGGAGGAGTCGACCTCGTTCACCCGCCCGGTCGCGGCGTCGTGCCGCAGCCCGAACTTGGTCGCGATGATCATCCCGTCCCGCTGCGCGGCAGTACGGGTGCCCAGCCAGCGGCCGAGGAACTCCTCGTTGGCGCCCCGCCCGTAGGCGTCCGCGGTGTCGAGCAGGGTGACGCCGAGCTCGACCGCGCGGTCCAGGGTACGTACGGACTCCGCGTCGTCCGGGACGCCGTACGAGGTCGACATCCCCATGCAGCCGAGGCCGAGCGCGGAGACGCTCGGCCCGTGCGTACCGAGTCGGCGGTGCTTCATCGTCACCCCGGGCGCGGTCAGTTGGTGACGTCGGCGAGGAACGCGGCCCAGGCGGTGGCGCTCAGGGTGAGCGACGGGCCGTCGGGGTTCTTGGAGTCACGGACGTGGATGGCGTGGGGGCAGGTGGCCACTTCGAGGCAGTTGCCGCCCTCACTGCCGCTGTGGCTGGACTTGCGCCAGTCGTAGGCGATCTCTATGCAGTCGCCGCCAGCGCTGCCGCTGTAGCTCGACTTGTGCCAGGTAAGGCCGTTGGAGAAGGACTGGGCTTCTGTGCTGGTCATGACTCTCCTAGCAAGTCGTCCAGCAGGCCCCTGGTCTCCTCAGGGGTAAGGGCCTGCGATCGCAGCATCCCATACACCTGTTGATACACGCTGACTTCATCCGGGTCATCGATCAGGAAGCTGATCCGTTGCGCTTCGATGTAAACGAGTTGATCGTGTCCGGGCGTCTCCAGCAGGACGAGTGGACCATCCAGTGAAGCGTGGGAGGCTCGGGCGGTCGGCATGATCTGGAGGCCCAGAAACGGTAGTTCGGCACATCGCCGCAGATGGCGGATCTGTTCGCGTAAGGTCTCCGGCCCTCCTGTCGGCCGGTGGAGTACCGCCTCCTCCAGGATGAAGTTGAGAATCGGTCGTGGCTTCTTGCGTTCCAGTAGCTTCTGCCGGTCGAGACGAGCGGACACCCACTCGTCCGCCTCATCCTCATCGAGGGGCGGATACAGGCAGTCGAATACCGCCCGCGCATACGCTCCCGTCTGCAACAGCCCAGGCACCACCTGGTTCTGGTACGACAGCAGCGTAAGCGCCTCCTCCTCATGCTCCACCAGGTCCTGGACGAAGGCGGGCAGCTTCTCCCGCTCGGGAACCTTGGCCACCGCGACCGCCAACGCCCCCTTCGTGTCGAGGAGTTCATCGAACGTCTCCGCCAGATCGAGCTTCAGCGCTCTGCGCCCCTGCTCGATGGAGCCGATGGTGTCCTCATGGAGCCCGACCATCTCGGCCAGCTGGGGCTGGGTGATGCGGGCGGCCCTGCGGAAGTGACTCAGCTGGGCGCCGATCACATGCCAGGACGTGATCCTCTTCGGTTTGTTCGCCGGGTGCATGCGCTCTGCCTTCCCCTCCCCGCGACGGCATGACACCGCCAGAAGTCGTACATCGCATCCGTACGACCTGACGCTGTGGTCCAGCATGGTGACGCACTGTGACAGTGGCGGTTATGCACAAGGAGATCCGGGCGCTCTGCGCCCGTACGGCGTTCTACCGGCGCGAACGCCGATCCGTCCCGCGGGCGCGGCAGTTCGCCCGTACCGCCCTCACCGACTGGGACCTGGACCACCTCGCGGAGGACGTCCTGCTCTGCGTGAGCGAGCTGGCCACCAACGCCCTGTTGCACGGCGTCCCGCCCGGCCGTGGCTACCGGTTGGTGCTGGCGCTGGACGAGGGTGGGCTGCTGCGCGTCGAGGTGCACGACAGTGGTGACGGGGTGCCGTGGGCGCCGGCCCCGTACGACGGGGAGGGGGATGAAGCCGAGTCCGGGCGGGGGCTGCTGCTGGTGTCCGCGCTCGCCGACGCGTGGGGCGTCGGCGAGCGCGTGCCGGGGAAGATCGTGTGGTGCGAGTTCCGCGGTTACGGCAAGGGTTACGGCAAGCCGTGAACGTGCGGGCCGACCGCGTTCGACCAGGCGTTGCCGTTCGCCGCGTCCCAGTTGGTCGACCAGGTCATGGCGCCCCGGAGGTCGGGGTAGGTCCTGGCGGGCTTGAAGGAGCCGCAGGAGGTGCCCTTGGTGAGGCAGTCCAGGGCGGCGTTGACGACGGACGGGGCGACATAGCCGCTGCCCGCGCCCCGGGGGGAGGCGGGCAGGCCCAGGCCCACCTGGGAGGGGGCGAGGCCGCCTTCGAGCTGGATGCAGGCCAGGGCGGTGAGGAAGTCGACGGTGCCCTGGGAGTAGACCTTGCCGTCGCAGCCGAGCATCGAACCGCTGTTGTAATACTGCATGTTGACGACGGTGAGGATGTCCTTCACGTTCAGCGCGGTCTGGAAGTAGCCGCCCGAAGTGGACTGCATGTCGAGGGTCTGGGGAGCCATGGTGAGGGCGAGATGGCCGCCCGTCTTCTGGGAGAGCGAGCGCAGCGCCTGGCTCATATAGGTCGGGTCGAGCCCGTTTTCGAGGTCGATGTCGACGCCGTCGAAGCCGTACTGCTGCATGAGGGTGTAGAGGCTGTTGGCGAAGTTGGCCGCCGACGTGGCGTCGTTGACGGAGACGGTGCCCCGCTCGCCGCCGACGGAGAGCACCACCGACTTTCCTGCCGCCTGCTTGGCCTTGATGTCGGCCTTGAACTGGTCGACGGTGTAGCCGCCCAGGCCGGCCGAGTCGAGGGAGAAGGTCACGGTGCCCGGTGTGGTGGTGGCGTCCGCGAAGGCCACCGCGATGATGTCGTACGCGGCGGGCACGTCACTGATCTTCTGGACGGTCGCACCGTTGTTGAAGTTCTGCCAGTAGCCGGTGACCGCGTGCCGGGGGACGGCGGGGGTGGCGCCGCTGCCCGAGGGGGCGGTGGTGGCCGTGATCTGCGCCGAACGGGCCGATTCGCCGACGGCGTTGGTGGCCGACACCTGGAAGCGGTAGGAGGTGGCGGGGGCCAGGCCGGTGACCGTCGAGGACGTACCGCTCACCGCTTCGTACCTGGTGCCGTCGCGGTAGACGGTGTAACCGGTGGCGCCGGGGACCGGGGTCCAGGACAGGGCCACGGAGGACGGGGTCACCGCGCCGGCGGTGAGGCCGCCGGGCGCGTCCGGGACCTGTGACCCGGGGTCGGTGCCGCCCCCGCCGTCGGGTGCCAGGACGTTGAAGTCATCGGCGAAGTAGGCGGGTTGCCCGTACCAGCCATGGGTGTAGACGGTGACCGAAGTGGTCGCGGGGCCGGTGGTGAAGGTGGTGCTGAGCTGCTGCCAGCCGGTGGTGGACGGGGTCCAGGTGGAGACGTCCGTGGTGCCGGTGCCGGAGGCGCCCAGGTAGACGTAGGAGCCCTGGACGTAGGCGCTGAGCCGGTAGGTCGAGCCGGGCCGGACGGCGACGGTCTGGGAGCAGGTGGCGTTGTCGGCGGCGGTGGGGGTGGCCCTGAGGGCGCCGGTGCCGCTGTGGACGGGGGAGCCGACGGTGCCGCCGCTGCCCGCCGAACAGATCCAGTCGCTCAGGCCGGATTCGTAGCCCGCGTTCCTGGCGGCGTTGACATCGGCCGCGGCGGCCGGGGTGGAGCCGGAGAGGGTGGCCGCCGCGGCGGCGAGGGCCGCCAGTGCCGCCGTGAGCAGGCGTCTGTGGCGGGGCGGGCGGGTGTGTGCGGTGCGAGGCATGGCGGTCTCCAGTGCCGAAGGGGGGAACACGGGGAGAGGGGGGAGAGGGGGGAGAGGGGGGAGAGGGGGAGGACTGCAGCAAGACGGTGGCCACCGCTTCTGGCGACAGAATGGTTCAGACCAATGGGGTGGTCAAGAGGTCTGGCGCAACGGGGACTTGCGTATGAGCGGCGGACCGCCACCCGGGACCGCGGGGAACCGGTGATATCCGGCCGTCGGGCCAACTGCCCCCGGGAAAAGCGAAGTTGGGCACCCGTGCACCTGTCCTCCGGCACGCCCGTCCGCTACCGTCCCCGTCGCCGCGTCGCACGGGACGGGCGGGGCGCGTGGCGAGGGCCGTCGACTGGGAGGTCGAGCGTGGCAGCGGAGTGGTCTCGTAGGCAGGTACTGGGAGCGGGAGCCGCAGTGACGGGGGCGGCGGTGGCCGGCTCGCTGCTGCCGCCGTCGTTGCAGCAGGCGCTGGCGGCCGACGCGGCGCGGCCGGCGCGGGGCGGGGGAGGGCTGGCGGACATCCGGCACGTCGTCGTGCTGATGCAGGAGAACCGTTCCTTCGACCACTACTTCGGGACACTGCGCGGTGTCCGCGGCTACGCCGACCGCAACGCCGTCGAACTGCCCGGCGGTCGCAGCATCTACGAGCAGCCCGGGCTGCTGGGCCTGGGCACCGTGCTGCCCTTCCCGGTGCGGGCGGCGGCCGCCGCGCAGAAGAAGGACCTGCAGTACATCGGGGCGCTGGACCACAGCTGGTTCGGCGGGGCCGTGGCCTGGCACGGCGGCTGGATGAACGGCTGGGTCACCGCCAAGACAGCCGCCACGATGGCGCATTACGACCGGCAGGACATCCCGCTCCACCACGAACTGGCGGACACCTTCACCGTCTGCGACGCCTACCACTGCGCCATCCACTCCTCCACCAGCCCCAACCGCAACCATCTGGTGAGCGGGTGGACGGGCTTCGAGCCCAACGGCAAACGGGCGGTGGGCAACGACGCCTACGAGGAGGACACCCACACCGGCTACACCTGGACCACCTATGCCGAGCGGCTGGAGAAGGCCGGCCGCAGCTGGCGGGTCTACCAGGAGTGGGACAACTTCACCGACAACAACCTGGAGTTCTACGCCGTCTTCAAGGCGGTCGCGAAGAAGGCCCTGGTGAAGGTGGACGGGGTGCACACCATGACCGCCTTCTACACCAAGGCGGCCGGTGCGGACGAGGCCGGGCGTGCCCGGCTGGCGGCGCTGCTGGAGGAGGGCGTCCGGGGCCTGGACCGCGGCGAGCGGAGCCTGTTCGAGCGGGCGCTGCGGCGAGGTCTGCCGGGCAGCACCGCCACCGCCTTCGCCGCCGACGTGGCGGGCGGCACGCTGCCCGAGGTGTCCTACCTCGTCCCGTCCGCCGCCGATTCCGAGCACCCCGGCGCGTCCTCGCCGGCCGTGAGCGCCACCCTCGTCTACAAGGTGCTGGACGCGCTGGGCGGACACCCGGACGTCTGGCGGCACACCGCGCTCTTCCTCACCTATGACGAGAACGACGGGTTCTTCGACCATGTGCCGCCGCCGGTGCCGCCGCCCGGGACGGACGGGGAGTTCTGGGAGGGGCTGCCGACCGGGCTGGGCATCCGGGTGCCGATGCTGGTCATCTCGCCGTGGTCGGTCGGCGGCTATGCCTGCTCGCAGGTCTTCGACCACACCTCGATCACCCGCTTCCTGGAGCGCTGGACGGGGATCGCGGAACCGAACATCAGCGCCTGGCGGCGTACCGTCTGCGGGGATCTGACCACCGCCTTCGACTTCTCCCGCGGGCGCCGGCAGCCGGCGGTGCACCGGCCGGGCGCGGTCCCGGCGTTCAGCGGGCGCTGGTCACCGTGGCCGCCGCTGCACCAGGCGCTGCCCCGGCAGGAGCCCGGCAGCCGGCCGGCCAGGGCGCTGCCGTACCAGCCGGACGCCGACGGCGGCCTCGACCCGGGCGCCGCGGTCTTCCGGATGGCCGTGCGCAACGCGGGGCGGGCCTCGGCGCATCTGGCGCTCTATCCGTACGCGAAGGAGTGGGACGCGCCGCAGCATCGCGAGGTGCACGGAGCGGGTGAGTGGGATGTCCCGGTAAAGGGGGGTACCTACCGCTTCACGGTGACCGGGCCGAACGGCTTCCGGCGGGAGTTCGCCGGGACGGCGCGGGGCGCGGCCGCGGCCGTCGGCATCGCCACCCGGATCGACGCCGCGCGGCGCACCCTGCATCTGACCGTGACCAACCCCGGCCGCGCCGATCTGACCCTCACCCTCGGACCGCTGGCGTACGCGGACGCGGCCCCGCGCACCGTGACGGTGAAGGCCGGTGCCGTCCGCACCGTCGCGTATGACACCCGGGACGCGCACGGCTGGTACGACCTCGGCCTGACGGTCGCCGAGGACGCGTCCTTCCACCGGCGGCTGATGGGGCACGTGGAGAACGGGGAGGAGTCGGTCACGGGCTGAGGGCGGGCGGTGGAGAGGGGGAAGAGGGGGAAGAGGGGGAAGAGGGGGAAGAGGGGGAAGAGGGGGAAGAGGGGCCGTGCGGGGCGAGCGGGTGCCCGGCCTTCCCGGGATGCGGCGAAGAGTTCCCGCTTTCCCCTTCTGTGGGGAAGTCCACAAAGCGGTCAAAGGATCTTTTCGGGCTGCGACCCTGCTCTGAACAGGTCCGAAACAGGTGGGACGCGCCCTCTCCGGAGGCGCGCGGCAGGCCGCTGTCGCCTCGCACCGTTCACCGTTGCTCCTTCACTGTTGATTCTTCATCGTTCATCCGCGCTCGGCACCACCCGTCCTCGGGAGATATCGACGCACGACCCGGGAAGCAGACGAGGTCCGTGACCGCTCTGGCTCGGTGGTGTCTCAGGCGCCGCATCGTGGTGCTCCTGCTCTGGCTCGCCGCGTTCGCGGGGGTCGCCGTCGCCGCCGGGGTGACGGGCTCCGCGTACTCCAACAACTACGAGGTGCCCGGGACCGAATCCAGCCAGGCCTCCGCCCTGCTGGCCAAGGCGTTCCCCGGGCGCTCCGGTGACAGCGACACCATCGTGTGGCACACGGACGCCGGGACGGTGCGGTCCGGCGCGGTCACCAAGACGATGACGCACACGCTGGAGAAGGTCGCCGGCCTGCCCGGCGTCTCCGAGGTGCGCAGCCCCTACGACCGGCCCGCGGAGGGCACCTCCCACGGGACGGGCGGGCGGCAGATCAGCCAGGACGGGCGCACCGCCTATGCTTCCGTGGTCTTCGACCGGCCCACCGACGAGCTGGACGCCGGCCAGGTCCGCAAGGTCGTCGACACCGCGCAGCGCGCGTCCGGCGACGGCCTGCAGGTCGAACTGGGCGGCGCCGGGATCGCGCTGACCGAGGCGCCGCGCGCCCAGCTGCCGGAAATCATCGGGCTGTGCGCCGCGGCGGTGGTGCTCTTCCTCGCCTTCGGGTCGCTCGCCGCGACCTTCCTGCCGATCCTCACCGCGGTGGCCGCCGTCGGCACCGCCTCGGCCGGCATCTCGCTGCTCAGCCACGCGATGACCGTCGCCGACTTCGCCCCGATGCTCGGGATGCTGATCGGCCTCGGCGTCGGCATCGACTACGCGCTCTTCATCGTCACCCGGCACCGCAAGGGCCTGCGGGCGGGCCTGTCCGTCGACGAGGCCGCCACCCGCGCCGCCGCCTCGGCCGGGCGCGCCGTCGTCTTCGCCGGGGCCACGGTCTGCATCGCGCTGCTGGGCATGCTGATCCTGCGGCTGAGCTTCCTCAACGGCGTCGCCCTCGCCGCCTCGCTCACCGTCGTGCTGACCGTGGCCGCCTCCGTCACGCTGCTGCCGGCGCTGCTCGGGCTGATCGGGATGCGGGCGCTGAGCCGCCGCGAGCGCCGGCAGCTGGCCGCGCACGGACCGCGTCGCGAGCGGACCACCGGCATCGCCGCCCGCTGGTCCGGCTTCGTCGAACGGCACCCCAAGCTGCTGGGCCTGACCGCGGCCGTCGTCATGCTGGTCCTGGCGCTGCCGGCCTTCGGTCTGCATCTGGGCACCTCCGACCAGGGCAACAATCCGGCCACCTCCACCACCCGCAAGGCGTACGACCTGCTGGCGGGCGGTGAGCCGGGCGCGCACGGGGGCAGCGGCTTCGGGCCCGGGTTCAACGGGCCGCTGACGCTCGTCGGCACCCTGGACGGCGCCAAGGACCGGATCGTCTTCGACAAGCTGCCGCACCGGCTGCGGGAGGTGCCCGGCGTCGCCCAGGTCAGCGGCCCCGAGTTCAACGGCGGCCGCGGCACCGGCGTGATCACCGTCGTACCGGACAGCTCACCGCAGTCGAGGCAGACCTCCGACCTGGTGGCCCATCTGCGCGGCGAGGTGCTGCCCGAGGCCGGGCGCGGGACCACGCTCCAGGTGCGGGTCGGTGGCATCACCGCCAGTTACGACGACTTCGCCGGCATCATCGTCGGCAAGCTGCCGCTGTTCATCGGCATGGTCATCGCCCTGGGCTCGGTCCTGCTGCTGTTCGCCTTCCGCAGCATCGGCGTCCCGCTGAAGGCGGCGCTGATGAACATCGCCGCGGTCGCCTCGTCCTTCGGGATCGTCGTCGCGGTCTTCCAGTGGGGCTGGGGCAGCGAGCTGCTGGGGCTGGGCAGCGCCGGGCCGATCGAACCGTTCCTGCCGGTCATCATGGTGTCGGTGCTCTTCGGGCTGTCCATGGACTACCAGGTGTTCCTGGTCTCCCGGATGTACGAGGAGTGGCAGCTGACGGGCGACAACCGGCGGGCGGTACGGGTCGGCCTCACCGAGACCAGCCGGGTGATCAACTCGGCGGCGGTCATCATGATCGCGGTCTTCGCGGCCTTCATCCTCAGCGGCGACCGGACCATCGCCATGTTCGGCATCGGCCTGGCCTCCGCCGTCGCCCTGGACGCCTTCGTGCTCCGTACGCTGCTGGTGCCCGCCCTGATGCACATGCTGGGCGGCGCGAACTGGTGGCTGCCGTCCTGGCTCGGCCGGTGGCTGCCCCGGATCAGCATCGAGCCGCCGCCGGAGCGGCCGGCCGCCGTGCACCCGCAGGGCGGCCCGCGGGACGGCGAGAAGCCGCTGGTGGAAGCCTGAATCAGGGCTGCCGTCCGCCCCGGGGCGGACGGTCCGCACGGCGCGCCGCCGCCCGTCAGCCGCCTGCCGGAGCCGTTCTCATCCGACTCTCAGACACGGCACCTACGGTCGCGCCCATGGGAACGACCAGGACGACCGAAAAGCGAACCGACGAGACGACCGTGCCGGCGCAGACCGCCACGGAGACCGACGCGGCGACGGACACTGCTGCGATCCCGGAGACCACCGAGGCGGAAGCGGCTGCCAAGGCCGCCGCCAAGGCGGACGAACAGCCCGATGACAACGCGGCCCTCGCCGAGCAGGACGAGGACAGCGAGCGGGACGAGGAGGAGGCTGACGGCGGGGTGGACGGGAAGGCCGCGCCCGCACGGGCCACCGGCGCGGTCGCCGCCGGCGCCGGCGCCGTGGTCGCCGCGGGGCTCGGCCTCGCCTCCGTGACCGGCACCTGGCTGGGCACGCTGATGGCCGAGCGGCAGACCCTGATGGGCCAGATCAACCTCCAGACCGGCAAGACCAGGGACCAGATCGCCGCCGTCTACGGCACCCCCTGGCACACCACCGCGCTGGTCAACGGCGTTTTCGCGCTGCTCGCCGTGATCGCCGCCGTGGTGGTGCTCACCGGCCGCCGCGCCACCTGGGTGCGGGCCGTCGCCTGGGGCGGGCTGGCGCTCGGCGTCCTCGGGATCCTGATCTCCGCCGGCATGTACCTCGACCTGTTCGCGAACATGCCCGTCGTCCCGAAGGGCGCCGGAGCCGGCGGCGGCCCCGCGGCCCCGTAAGGAGCCATGGCCAACGGGCCGCCGACGGAAGACCCACCGGTTCTGCCGGTGGGTCTTCGCCGTTCCTGGGGGCGGGGGCCGGCGGTCCGGCGCACCGGGGCGGTGCGCGGCGGCGGGCACGGCGACCGGCGGCGGCCGCAGACGGCGTCGCCGTTATCCACAAGCCGATTGTGGCGCACACCTCACCGATCTAGCATGGGTAACTACCCTGTGTAGGTAGCTGGTTGACCGGGAGGTGAGACCCGCGAACAACTCCGTCGACCCCCCCGTCCTTCCCCGACGACGCCGGTGCGGACTACTTCATCCGGGAGTACCGCACCGCCGTGAACCCCGCCCGGCGGGACCTCCTGGAGAACAAACCGCCGCTGCTCATCCTCAGCCCGCCTGCGGACCGTACGAGCGCCCGCACCCGCCGGGTCCTGGAGGCGCTGCGCTGGGCCCTGGGCCCCGAGCACAAGCGGGTCCCCCATGTCGTGCTGCACGCCGAGGACGACGTGCCTCTCCTGAGCATGCAGGCGGGCGCCGGGCTCGGCTTCGACGTGCCCCGGAACTCGGCACCGGACCGGTTCCCCCACTTCTGGCTGATGGCGGACGTCGTCGGCCACATACAGGAGAGCCGCCCGGGCAGCGGCGGCCTCGGGGCGCGGAAGTTACGCGACCACGTCTACCGCCGGCGCGCCGAACGGGGTGGGCTGCCCGGCCTCCTGTGGCACATGGGCGGCACGGACACCGCACCGATCGGCGGCGTGCGCGGCTTCTTCGTGGGGCTCGTGTGGCACTCGCTGACCCGCACACTGCCCCGATGGGTCTGGGCGCGGCGGCAGAACCGACGGCTCGTGAGATCCAAGCGGAGCGGCTGGCTCGGCCGCCATCTCAATGCGACCGCCGGCGGAGCGCCGGTGTTCGAACTCCTCGACCAGGTGGGGGCCCGTCAGTCCCCCCGGCTGCATCTGGAACCCGGCCACCCCCGGCACAAGGAGGGCCTCGCCGCCCTCGAACTCCTCTTGCTGCGCGCCCTGCTGGAGGATCTGCACAAGCCTGCCGTGGGTCCCGTGCTGCCCAAGCGCCGCCGACGGGTGTCCCGCCCGGTGCTGCTGGTGGAAATCCCGCCGGCGGGAGCCCCGGGGGCCGATGCGGCGGAGCGCTTCCTGCGCGCGTTCCACACCCTGCAGTCCGGTCTTGAGGGGCCGGGCCCGCTCGTCATCGCGGTCGGCAGGCCCTCCGGTGCGCTGCAGGCGGAGCTGGGCGTCGAACGCACCAATCTCCGCCGCGCGAGCACCCTGCTCCACTCCGGCAACCCGCGGCCCGTCGTGGTGCCCCTGGAGGAGGAGCCCTTCGGGCGGCCGGGGCTGCAGATCCCCCCGGTGCAGCCGCGGAAGTTCAGGATGGGCTGGCGCGCCGTGACCGCCCTGGAGATCGCGGTGCTGGCCGCGGCCATGGCGGCCGGCACGACCGCCCCCAGCCTCTGGGAGCGGCCGCGGAACACCCGGTGCGCCGGCGGGGACGATCCGGTCGCGGCGGCCGGACAGAAGCAGCGGATCGAGATCAAGCCGACGCAGTGGCGTGCCGACGCGCAGAACCGGATCACGACCCAGAACCGGCGGGCGGAGGGGTACGGGCGGTGCGGACCGTCGTGCTCTTCGTGCCGAGCCCGCCGGCGGACGTGCAGGACACCATCTTCGACGGGACCATCCCCGAAATGCGCGGCATCGCCATGTGGCAGAAGCGGCTGAACGACGACGCCCGTTCGGACGACACCCGGGTGCCGCTGCGGGTGGACGTACGGTCGGCCGGTCCCGGCTACCGCGACGTGGTCGCCGCCGTGGACGACCTCGTCAAGGAAGTCGGGCAGGAGGACCACGGCAAGGACTACGCGAAGGTCGTCGGCGTCCTCGGCTTCGCACAGAGCACGACGCAGACACGGGACGCGGTGGAACGGCTGGGCAGGGCGGACATCCGGATGCCGACGATCGGCACGACCGCGACGGCGGACGAGATGCAGCGGAGCGAGACGTTCTGGCCCCTCGCCCCGGAAAACAGCCAGGAGGCGCGGATCGCGGCCGACTTCGCCTCGCAGGCCAACATCGTCGCGGACACGGGAAGCCCGAGGCACCCGCGGCATGTGTTCCCGCCGAACAGGCCGTGATCGTGCAGAATTCCGGCGACCTCTACAGCAAGAGCCTCGCCGACAAGTTCCGGGATTCCTTCAAGGGGGACGAGGACGTCATCAACTTCGCCCAGGGCTCCTCACTGGTCGATACGCCCCCGGGCACCCAGAAGGCGAGCTCGCCGGACCGGCTGGCCGGCCAGGTGTGCACGGCCCTGCAGAAAAACCCGGCCACCGTCGTGTACTGGACCTCGCGCGCACGGGACTTCACGGCCTTCGCCAACGCATGGGACGCCAAGGGGACCTGCGGCGAGAACCGTCTCACCGTGCTCGGCGGCAACGAGCTGACGAATGTGGCGCTGACGGGGGAGTACCACAACAAGACCTGGCTACGGCTGTACCACTCCGCGCACCGCCTGCCCGAGGGAGACCCGCACGTCAGCGAGAAGACGCAGGACTTCATCAACGGCTACCACCGCACGTACCCCAAGGACCCTTGGCTGCAGGACGGCCAGTCCGCGGTCGCCTACGACGCGTTCCACGCGCTGTCCATGGCGGCGGACGACGCGCATGCGGGCGCTTTTGTGGACCGGGACGCCCTCGTGACCGGGTTGAAGAGCGGCGAGAGATTCGACGGCGCCACGGGCTTCGTGGACTTCTCCGCGGACAGCAACGAACCTCCGCAGCACAAGACCCTGGTGATCCTCAAGCAGGCGCCTGAGGGGCCCAGAACGGTGGTCGTGTGCGGGGCTTACGGCCCGTCGGCGGAGCCCGGAAAGCAGGGCGCGCCGTGCCCTCACTGACACGCTCCGCCATCGCTTCCCGGGATACCTAGGGCACACACCCGCCCTCCCTAGGCATCCCCCCGCCTCCCGGCGCCGGATTCTAAGGACCATGGCGGCGTGCACATCGGGAACCTTCCCGATGTGGCGGACCCCCCTTGGCGACGAGGCTTGAGCACATCGACAAGCCGTCGAGGCAGCACCACACCACCTCACCGTCGTCAGGGAGACACCGTGTTCCACTCCGAGCTGGAGATCCGCATCCGTCACGAAGAGCTGCGCCGCGCGGCCGACCGGGAGCGTCTGGCGCGTGAGGCGATCGCCGGCCGCGGCGCCGCCGCCCACCCCGGGGGCGATGAACCGGAACGGCGGGTGAGGGCACGGGGCCGGTGGGCGCGGGTCCGCCGCGCCACCGCCTGACCGGGCGCCGCCCGTGACACCCACCGCGCCGGCCACGCCGCCGGACCGCACACCGCCCGCCCGGCCCCTGGTGCTCCCCGCACCGGGCCGGGCGTTCCGGCTGCCGAAATCCACTGCCGGACTGTCAGACCCCTGTGCGATGCTCAGCGGCGTGGAGACCAGGTCCGTCAGTCCCGTGTTCGTCGGCCGCGCGGCCGAACTCACCGCGCTCGGCGCCGCGCTCGCCCGCATCGCGGCGACCGGCGAGCCGCAGGCCGTGCTGATCGGCGGGGAGGCCGGCGTCGGCAAGACCCGCCTCATCGAGGAGTTCTGCGAGGCCGCCCGCGGCCAGGGCGCGCTCGTCGCGCTCGGCGGCTGCATCGAGATCGGCTCCGAGGGCCTGCCCTTCGCCCCGTTCTCCGCGATCCTGCACACCCTCAACTGGCATCTGCGCGACGAACTGGCCGCCGCCGTCGCCGGCCAGGAGGGCGAACTCGCCCGGATCCTGCCCGAATTGGGGGAAACGCCCGGCGGGGTGCACGACGAGGAGATCGGCCGCGCCCGCCTCTTCGAGCTGACCGCGCGCCTCCTGGAGCGGCTCGCCGCCCACCGCACCCTCGTCCTCGTCGTCGAGGACCTCCACTGGGCCGACCGCTCCACCCGCGAACTGCTCGCCTACCTCCTGCGGGCCCTGCACGACGCCAACGTCCTGCTGGTGGCGACCTACCGCTCCGACGACATCCACCGCCGCCACCCGCTGCGCCCCTTCCTCGCCGAGATCGACCGGATGCGCACGGTCCAGCGCATCGAGCTGGCCCGCTTCACCCGCGACGAGGTCCGCTCCCAGATCGCCGGGATCAACGGCAGCGCTCCCGAGGAGGACACCGTCGACCGGGTCTTCAAGCGCTCCGAGGGCAATGCCTTCTTCGTCGAGGAACTGGCCCGTGGCCTCGCCGACGGCTGTCTGCACGGCCTGAGCGACCCGCTGCGCGATCTGCTGCTGGTGCGCGTCGAGGCGCTCCCCGAGGACGCCCAGCGGGTGGTGCGCACGGCCGCCGAGGGCGGCTCCACCGTCGAACACGAACTCCTCTCCGCCGTCTGCCAGATGCCCGAGGACGACCTCATCGCGGCGCTGCGGGCCGCCGTCGGCAGCAACACCCTGGTGCCCACCCAGGACGGCAAGGGCTACCGCTTCCGGCACGCCCTCGCCCGCGAGGCCGTCGTCGACGATCTGCTCCCCGGGGAACGCACTCGCCTCAACCGCCGCTACGCCCAGGCCCTGGAGGCCAACCCCGCGCTGGTCCGCGCCGACCTCTGCGCCGCCCGCCTGGCCAGTTACTGGTACAAGGCCCATGACGCCGCCAAGGCGCTGCCCGCCGTCCTCGCCGCCTCGGTCCAGGCCCGCCGCCGCCACGCCTACGCCGAGCAGCTGCGGCTGCTGGACCGCGCCCTGGAGCTGTGGGACGACGCGCCCCCGGAGGTCCGCCACGGGGTCCGCCCCGTCGACTACACCGAGGCCTACCCGGCCTGCGGCTGCAACGACGACGCCCTGCGCTTCCTCGATCTGCTCGCCGAGATCGCGGTGGCCGCCCGCCTGTCCGGCGACGCCGAGCGGGCCTTCACGATCACCAAGCGCGCCCTGCGGGCCCTGCGCGGCGAGAGTGACCCCCTGCGCACGGCGTGGTTCCTGATGCAGCGCTCGCGGCTGTGCCAGGGCACCGGCCGCGGCGACGGCTGGGAGGACCTGGGCACCGCCCAGGAGCTGGTCCGCGGCCTGCCGCCGTCCCCCGTGCACGCCGCCGTGATGGCGTCCGTCGCCAGCTGGGCGATGCTGCACGAACCGGGCCCCGGCACCTTCACGACCGCCGAACGCGCCGTGGAGCTCGCCCTGTTGGTGGGCGACGAAGAGGCCGAGCTCAACTCCCTGGTGACGCTGGGGAGCCTGCGGGTGGACGCCGGGGACGTCGAGGCGGGCCTCGCGGAGCTCCGCTCGGCCCTGGAGCGCGCCGTCGACCGCGGCTACTTCAGCATCGTCGGGCGGGGCCACGTCAATCTCCCGTCCGTCCTGGAGAGCATCGGCCGCTCCCGCGAGGCCGTCGAGGTCACCGAACAGGGCGTCGAACTCGCCACCCGCTACGGCCTCAAGGACCGCACCAGCTGGGTGCTGGGCAACCGCGCCGAATCGCTCCAGTCGCTGGGCCGCTGGCAGGAGGCGGGCCGGGCCGCCGCGGACGCGCGCCGCTTCGCCCAGAGCCCCCGGTCGCTCGCGCTGGCCGCGAACCGCCTCACCCACCTCGCCCTGGACCGCGGCGACCTCGCCGAGGCCGAACGGGAACTCGCCGTCACCCGCGAGCACTACGGAACCCACGACCCCCAGCCCCAGCACACCCTCCCCATGGCCCGGCACGCCCTGCGGATCGCCGCCCGCCAGGGCCGCCTCCTCGACGCCCGGTCCCTCGCCGAACGGGCCCTGGGCGACGGGTTCCCGCCCGGCACCCAGCGCTACGCCTGGCCGCTGCTGTGGTCGGCCGCCGCCGTGGAGTCGGACGCCCGGGGTCTGCCGGCCGCGGGGCCGGGACGGGCCGCCTTCCTCGACCGCGTCCGGCAGGCCGCCAAGCGGCTGCCCCGGCTCCTGCCGGTCTCGGTGGCGTACGGCCTCGCGGTGGACGCCGAACTCCGCCGCGCCGAGGGCCGCGAGAGCCCGGACGCCTGGGCCGACGCGGTCGCCGCCTTCGAACCGCTGGAGCGCCCGCACGAGCTCGCCCGGGCCTGCTACCGCTGGGCCGAATCACTGCTCCAGGCCGGTGAGCGGGCCGGCGCCGGGCTGCAGGGCCGCACCCCGCGCGAGGCCGCCGTCCTCGTGCTGGCCCAGGCGCACACCGCCGCGGTCACGATGGGCGCCCGTCCGCTGGCCGAGGAGATCGCACTGCTCGCCCAGCGGGCCCGCGTTCCCCTGCCGGGCCTGATACCGGCCGACGGCGCCGGTGGCGGCGGCAAGGGCGACGGCGATGGCGGCGGCCGTGGCAAGGCCGAGGAGCCCGCCCCCGCCGCCGCACTCGGGCTGACCCCGCGCGAACGCGAGGTGCTCAGCCTGGTCGCCGACGGGCGCAGCAACCGCCAGATAGCCGACGCCCTGTTCATCTCGCCGAAGACCGCCAGCGTCCATGTCTCTCACATCCTCGCCAAGCTGGGCGTCTCCGGCCGCGGCGAGGCGGGGGCGGTGGCCCACCGCCTGCGTCTCTTCGGCGAACCGGTGCCGGGGGTGTCCGTCCGGGGTGCGTGACGCCTCACCCGGGCGGCGGGAGCGCGCGGCCGGGGCGGGAGTCCTGCGGGTCAGCCCGGACGGGCCCCGCCTGGCCCTGGTCCGCCGTGTCCTGCTGCTGTTGCGGCGCCTTGACGACCACGGTCCCCGAGGAGAGGTCGATCGGCCCCTTCGAGGGGTCGGCGTCCCCCACGTCATCGACGACCAGCGTCATCTTCTGCCGCTCGTCCTCGGTGTGCTGACGGCCCGGCGCGAACAGCTCTTCCACGACATTGAACATGGTGCCTGTCCCCTCTGCGGTGTGACGTACACCCGTCCCCCCGTACCCGAGTGTAGGCAGGCCACCCGAAAAGGGGATCAGCCGGATCAGCTCACCGTGAGGCGGAGGATTCGGTCATCGCCCTTGCGCGGCGTGCCCCGGCCGTCCGTGTTGCTGGTGACCAGCCACAAGGTGCCGTCGCCGGCCGCCACGACCGTCCGCAGTCGTCCGTAGGTGCCTCGGAGAAAGGCCTGCGGGGCCGCCACCGGCTCGGTCCCGTTCAGCGGGATCCGCCACAGCCGTTCGCCGCGCAGCGAGGCCATCCAGATCGAGCCCTTGGCGTAGGCGATGCCGCTGGGCGAGGCATCCGCGGTCCGCCACTCCTCGACCGGGTTCACGAACCCCGAACCCGCCGCCTTGCCGCTGGCCTTGCCCTCGGCCTCGGGCCAGCCGTAGTTCCTGCCCGGCTCGATGAGGTTGAGCTCGTCCCAGGTGTTCTGGCCGAACTCCGAGGCCCACAGCCGCTTGTCGCCGTCCCAGGCCAGCCCCTGCACATTGCGGTGGCCGTAGTCGTACACCACCGAGTCCGCCTCGGGGTTGCCGTGCGCCGGCTCACCGTCCGGCGTCATCCGCAGGATCTTGCCGGCCGGGGACTTCTTGTCCTGGGCGAGCCCCGTGTCGCCGGTCTCGCCGGTGCCGGCGTAGAGCATCCGGTCCGGGCCGAAGGCGATCCGGCCGCCGTTGTGGATCTCGCCCTTGGGGATGCCCTTGAAGATCGTGTCGGGTGCGCCCAGCTGATTGCCCGGCGGGCGCTTGTCGTCGTAGACCATGCGGGCGATGCGGTTGTCGGACGCGGTGGTGAAGTAGGCGTACACCAGATGGTCGGTGCCGAACGACGGGGACACCGCGATCCCCAGCAGACCGCCCTCGCCGCCCGGGTCCACGCCCGGAACCGACCCCAGCTCGGTGATCTTCCCGTTCTTCGCCGAGACCCGGACGATCTTCCCGGTGTCACGGGAGGAGACCAGCAGGTCCCCGCCCGGCAGCACCGCCACGCCCCAGGGCGACTTCAGCCCCTTCACCAGGGTGGCGGTCACCTTCACCGAGCCCTTGGCGGGCGGCGCGGCGGACGACGGGGTGGCGCCCGGCGAGGCGGCGCCGCTGTGCGCCGGGCCTGCGGAGGCCCCGCCGCCCCGGGGCGCTGTGCCACCGGAGGAGCAGCCCGCTGCCAGGAGCAGTGAAGCGGTGGCCAACACGGCGGTGTGGGTACGGCGTTGCACGGCAGGGTCCTCTCGTCGGCGGGGCGGGCACCACCCCACCACATCGCACCGCCCGACGCCCGTGCCCCGGCCGTTGCGGAGCCACTCCCACCGGCCATGATCCCGCGGACGGCCGGACCGCGCCCCCGCGGCGCGCACACGCGTCCGGAGGCATCCGGCGGAACCGGGCCCCCGGGGCGTGTCCGCAACATCCCGCCCGGCTCCGGGCGGACGACGGGACTGTGCGGGCCCTAGTACCAGGACCCGCGCGCCGGCGGCAGCGCGGCGATCTCCGCCAGGTCCTCGCGGGTGAGCGTCAGCTGCGCCGCCTCGGCGTTCTGCGCGGCCCAGCGTTCCTTCTTCGTGCCGGGCACCGGGACGACGTGCCGGCCCTGCGCCAGCGCCCAGGCCAGTGCCACCTGCCCCGGCGTCGCGCCGTGCCGCGCGCCGACCCGGCGCAGCCCGACCACCACCGGCTGGTTCGCGGCCATCATCTCGGCGGTGAAGCGCGGGTGACGGGCCCTTATGTCCTCCGGCTCGAAGCCCTGCCCCGGGGTGAGGGTGCCGGTCAGATAGCCGTTGCCCAGCGGCATCGCGGCCAGGAAGCCCACGCCCCGCGACGCGCACCACGGCAGCAGCTCCTCCAGCGCCTCCGGCGACCACACCGACAGCTCGGCCTGCACGCTGCTCACGGGGAACACCTGCTGGATCCGCTCCAGTTGGGCCAGCGTGCCGTCGTGCATCCGGGAGCGCCGCCGCGGCCCGCCGCCGGCCGGCCGCCGCTCCGTACGGCCCGCGCGAGCCGGCCGCGTCGCCCGCGCGCCCACCGCACACAGCCCCAGCGACCGCACCTTCCCGGCCGCCACCAGCTCCGCCATCGCCCCCCAGGTCTCCTCGATGGGCACCTCGGGATCGGCCCGGTGGAGCTGGTAGAGATCGATCCGGTCGGTCTGCAGCCGCCGCAGCGAGGCGTCACAGGCACGCCGGACGTAGCCGGGCCGCCCGTTGGCGACGATGTGCTGCTCGCCCACCAGCAGACCGCACTTGGTCGAGACGAACGCCTCCGCCCGCCGCTCCTTGAGCACCCGCCCCACCAGCAGCTCATTGAGGAACGGGCCGTACATGTCGGCGGTGTCGAGCAGGCTGCACCCCCGGTCCAGCGCGGTGTGCACGGCCCGCAGCGAGCTGTCCAAGCTGCGCTGCGACTCGGTGTACCCCCAGCTCATCGGCATACAGCCGAGTCCGATGGCGCCCACTTCGAGGGCCGCCGCACCGATTGTCCTGCGCTCCACCTGGTTGTGCCTCCATCCCCTCGCCCCCGCTCAAGGGCCAGACCAAACTAACGTCTGAGCAGAACATCTCTTCGCATAGCCTGCGGTCATGGCAACCGCAGACCGGCGCACCGAGGCGCATGACGTATGGCTCCCGATCCCGCCCGACGAGATCGAGGGGCTCCCCGGCGGCCTCCGCTACGTCCACTGGGACGCCGGCCCCGACTACCCGGCCGACCCGGAGCGGTGCGTCTTCTACGCGGTCCCCTATATGAAGGACCCGGAGGTGAGCCTGCGCCCGCTGTCCCGGATGAGCCGGGTGCGGGTGGTGCAGGCCCTCACGGCCGGTATCGAGCACATGCTGCCGGGGCTGTCCCGGATGCCGTCGGGTGCCCGGCTGTGCAACGCCCGCGGGCTGCACGACGCCAGCACCGCGGAGCTGACGCTGACGCTGATCCTCGCCGCGCTGCGCGGCGTTCCCGACTTCGTACGGGGCCAGGACGCGGGGGAGTGGCGGCCGGACCTCCGGCCCGCGCTTGCCGACAAATCGGTCCTCATTGTGGGCTATGGTTCGATCGGCAGTGCCATCGAAGACCGGCTCACACCTTTTGAATGTGCGCGGGTGGTGCGCATCGCACGCACCGCGCGTGACACTGTGCGCGGCCCCGTGCATCCACTCTCCGACCTGTCCGCCCTCCTGCCCGACGCGGACGTCGTCGTGCTGGCGGCCCCGCTCACCGAAGCGACGCGTGGCCTGGTCGGACGCGATTTCCTGGCGCGGATGAAGGACGGCGCACTGCTGGTGAACATCGCGCGCGGCGGCATTGTCGACACCGCGGCACTGCTCGCCGAACTCCAGTCCGGGCGCCTGCGCGCGGCGCTCGATGTCACCGATCCGGAACCCCTGCCCGCCGGGCATCCGCTGTGGCACGCTCCCGGCGTGCTCATCACTCCACACGTCGGCGGCCCCAGCTCTGCCTTTCTGCCCCGTGCGAAGCGGCTGCTGAGGGATCAGTTGACGCTTTTCGCGGCCGGCGAGCCCCTGCGGAACGTGGTCGCCACCGCCGGCTGAAGCGGTCGCGAGTAGCGCTACGAGTCCGTAAGACTGCGGGGAGTATTCGCAATTCCGCCCCCAGTCACGCTCCGTAGAGACGCTATGTCCCTGAGTGACGGAACTGGTGTATCGTCCGAGCGGGGACGACGCCGGGAAGGACACGGCGCGATGCGAAGGATCCGGGACTCGAGGGGGGCGACGGGCGATGTACGACCGATGGACGATGCGCGAGAAGCGCGATCCACGAGCGCCCGCGGGGATACTGCAAGGCCCCCAGGAGCGCCGCTCGCGACGGCGCCCGGTGCGGGTGAGCAGGAGAATCCGGTGAGCGCCCCGGGGGCGATGCTCTCCCGGCCGCCGGCACCGGCCGGCAATCCGCCGAGCGCGGTGCCGCAGGTCGTCCTCGCCGTGGTCTGCGGCGGCTATGCCGTCGGCGCCGCCTTCGGCTGGGGGTCGCCCGAAGTCGCGGCCTTCATGGGGGACTTCGGCCTCAGCTTCGCGGCACTGCTGGCGGCCGTCTCCTGCGGCCTGTACGCCCGCAAGCGCCGCACCCGCTTCCGCCCCGCCTGGATGCTGTTCGCCGCCTCCTCCGGGATGGCCGGCCTCGGCAACGGCGTATGGGGCTGGTACGAGGTCATCGAGGGGACCACGGTACCCAGCCCCTCCCTGGCCGACTTCTGCTTCCTGCTGTTCGCGCCACCGGCGATCGTCGGTCTGCTGGTGCTCGCCAAGAGGCCGGTGAACAGGGCCGGTTGGGTCTGCCTGGGGCTCGACTCCTGGCTGATCGCCGGGTCGCTGGTCACCCTCTCATGGAGCCTCGCGCTCGCCCACACCGCCCACTTCCAGGGCCGCAGCGTGGCCCAGAGCGCACTGTCGCTGGCCTATCCGCTGCTGGACATCGTGCTGGTGAGCATGGTGCTCGTGCTGCACTTCCGGCGCTCCTCGGTGCACCGCTCGGCGATCAACACCGCGGTCGCGGCCCTGGCGCTGACGGTGCTGTGCGACGCCCTGTTCAGCTCCCCGCTGCTGCGCGAGCACTACCGCTCCGGCCAGATCCTGGACGCCGGATGGTTCGCCGGCTCCATACTCCTCGCGTACGCACCATGGGTCGCCCGCCGCGCGGGCGACGAGTGCACCCAGCAGGAGGCCAGGCCCGCCGCGCGCCGGGCCCCCTCGCACGGCAGCCGTCCCATCGCCGGCTCGCTGGCCGCACTGACCCCGTATCTCGCCGCCGCCGTCTGCACGCTGGGCATCCTCACCAACGTCCTGGACGGCCGGCGCATCGACCGCGTGGTGCTGTTCACCGGCTGCACGGTCGTCCTCGCGCTGGTCGTCCGCCAGGGCATCATGCTGCTCGACAACATCACCCTCACCCAGGAGTTGGCGCAGAAGGAGAACCACTTCCGCTCCCTGGTGCAGGGCTCCAGCGACGTCATCATGATCGCCGCCCCCACCGGTGTGCTCCACTACGTCAGCCCGGCCGCCTCCGGTGTCTACGGGCGCGACGCCGAGGAGCTGGTCGGCTCCGAACTCGCCTCGCTGATCCACCCCGAGGACCTGGGCCGGGTGGTGCACGAGGTCCGCAGATTCCTCGCCGCCACCCCCGAGGACGAACCCACCACCCGGATCGAGTGCCGCTTCCGCGCCGGCGAGCAGCGCTCCGGCGGCGACGGCTGGCTGAACGTCGAGTCCACGGTCAACCGCCACCACGGCGGCCTGATCTTCAACTCCCGCGATGTCACCGAACGCGTCCGGCTGCAGGCCCAGCTCCAGCACAACGCCTCGCACGACGCGCTCACCGACCTGCCCAACCGCGCCCTGTTCACCGAACGCGTCACCCAGGCCGTCACCGGCCGCCGTGCCAGCGACCACGACACCGCCGTGCTCTACATCGACCTCGACGGCTTCAAGCAGGTCAACGACACCATCGGCCACCAGGCCGGCGACGAGCTGCTGATCCAGGCCGCCCGCCGGCTCGGTGATTCGGTGCGCGCCGGGGACATAGCGGCCCGGCTGGGCGGCGACGAGTTCGCCGCGCTGATCACCGGCGACGGCACCCGCGACCCCGCCGCCCGCGAATTCCGGATCCACGAGATCGCCGACCGGCTGCGCATCCGGCTCTCCGATCCGTACCGCATCGACGGCCGTGAGGTGCGGGTGGCGGCCAGCATCGGGGTGGCCTTCGCCGAGCCGGGCGTTAGCCCCGCGGGCCTGCTGCGCAACGCGGACCTCGCGATGTACCGCGCCAAGCAGGCCGGCAAGGGCCGGGTGGAGCTGTACGCCCCGCAGATGCAGACCGAGGTGGCTCACCGTGCCGAGCTCGCCACCAAGCTCCGTACGGCCCTGCACGACGGCGCCTTCTCCCTGCTGCACCAGCCGGTGGTCGAGCTGGCCGGCGGGCGGGTCACCGCGGTCGCGGCGCACGCCCGCTGGCGCTCCGCCCAGGGCATCCTCTTCACCCCCGCGGAGTTCCTGCGGGTCGGCGACCGCGGCCGCTTCACCGAGGACGGCGACCGCGCGGCGGAGCTGGACCGCTGGCAGCTGGAGGCGGCCGTCGAGCAGGCCGCGGCCCGTCATTGCGCCGGCTATCCGGTCCCGGTCGCGGTCCGCCTCCCGGCCCGCCGGCTGCTGGACCAGGCGCTGTCCCCCAAGGGCGTGGAGTCGCTCCTCACCCGGCACGGCCTGCCCTCGCGCGCGCTCGTCCTGGAGCTGTCCGAGAGCGATCCGCGCATTCCGCTGGACGACCTCGAGCGCCGGCTCGTCGCGCTGCGCCGGCTCGGCGTACGGATCGCCCTGGACGGCTTCGGCAGCGGATTCGCCGCCATCAGCGCGCTGCGCAGGCTCCCCGTCGACGTCCTGCGGCTGGACCGCGGGCTGGTCGACGGAGTGGTGGAGTCCGCCCGGCTGCACAAGATCACCGCCGGGCTGCTGCGGATCGCCGGCGACCTGGGCATGCAGTCCGTCGCGGACGGCGTCGATCTGCCCGAGCAGGTGCTCGCCCTGCGCTCCATGGGCTGTACGCACGGCATGGGGACGGCCTTCTCAGGGCCGCTCGACGAACCCCGGCTGCGGCGGTCCCTGACGCACGCCCACTATCCGGTGCCGGACCTCGCGGTCCAGAGCCGGGCGGTGGTGCTCACCGGCAGCGGCCTGCCCGTACGTCAGGGCGGTCCGGCGGGCCCGGAATCGATCGTGCATCCGCCATTGCGCTCAAATAGTGAGACCTCCGTCCCACCCACTTGACACCCGGTGTACGGCGGGGGGAGGGTCTGTGCCATGCGCACCCGAATTCTCGTACTTGGAAAGCGCGTCGGCTGAGGCCGGGTCACTGACGAAACCCGGCTAACCGCACCGACGCGCTCCCCTCGCTTGCCACTTGGCACGGGGGGTTTTTTGTTGCACAGCAACCTCACAAATCCGTCAAAACCCTCAGCTTCGAGAAGAGACGCAGATGACCGAGCAGGCCTCCGGGGCCCACCATCCGCAGCCGCGGGCCCGTACCTCCGGCGGATCGCAGCAGCCCGCCGTCGAGCACGTCACGGGCGCGCAGTCGCTGATCCGTTCGCTCGAGGAGGTCGGGGCCGACACCGTGTTCGGCATTCCCGGCGGCGCGATCCTTCCTGCGTACGACCCGATGATGGACTCCTCGAAGGTCCGGCACGTCCTGGTGCGCCACGAGCAGGGCGCCGGTCACGCCGCGACGGGATACGCGCAGGCCACCGGCAAGGTCGGCGTGTGCATGGCGACCTCGGGCCCGGGTGCCACCAACCTCGTCACCCCGATCGCCGACGCCCACATGGACTCCGTCCCGCTGGTGGCGATCACCGGCCAGGTCGCGTCCAAGGCGATCGGTACGGACGCCTTCCAGGAGGCGGACATCTGCGGCATCACGATGCCGATCACCAAGCACAACTTCCTGGTCACCGACCCCGCCGAGATCCCCCGGACGATCGCCGAGGCGTTCCACATCGCGGCCACCGGCCGGCCCGGCCCGGTCCTGGTCGACATCGCCAAGGACGCCCTCCAGGCACGGACCACCTTCGCCTGGCCGCCGCACACCGAGCTGCCCGGCTACCGCCCGGTGACCAAGCCGCACGCCAAGCAGATCCGCGAGGCCGCCCGGCTGATCGTCGAGTCCAAGCGCCCGGTCCTCTACGTCGGCGGCGGCGTGATGAAGTCCGGCGCCACCGCCGAGCTGAAGGTGCTCGCGGAGCTGACCGGCGCCCCCGTCACCACCACCCTGATGGCGCTGGGCTCCTTCCCCGACAGTCACCCGCAGCACGTCGGGATGCCCGGGATGCACGGTGCGGTCACCGCCGTCACCGCGCTGCAGAAGTCGGACCTGCTGATCACCCTCGGCGCCCGCTTCGACGACCGGGTCACCGGCAAGCTGGACTCCTTCGCGCCGTACGCCAAGGTCGTGCACGCGGACATCGACCCGGCGGAGATCGGCAAGAACCGCGTCGCGGACGTGCCGATCGTCGGTGACGCCCGCGAGGTCATCGCCGATCTGATCGTCGCCGTCCAGGCCGAGTACGACGCCGGCCACCGGGGTGATTACACCGCCTGGTGGAAGGACCTCAACCGCTGGCGCGACACCTACCCGCTGGGCTACGACCTGCCGGACGACGGCACCCTCTCCCCGCAGCAGGTCATCGAGCGGATCGGCAAGCTCGCCCCGGCCGACACCATCTACGCCGCGGGCGTCGGCCAGCACCAGATGTGGGCCGCCCACTTCATCGACTACGAAAAGCCCTCGACCTGGCTGAACTCCGGCGGCGCCGGCACGATGGGCTACGCCGTGCCCGCCGCCATGGGCGCCAAGGCCGGGCAGCCGGACCGCACCGTCTGGGCGATCGACGGCGACGGCTGCTTCCAGATGACCAACCAGGAGCTGGTCACCTGCGCGCTGAACAACATCCCGATCAAGGTCGCGATCATCAACAACGGCGCGCTGGGCATGGTGCGCCAGTGGCAGACCCTCTTTTACAACCAGCGGTACTCCAACACCGTGCTGCACTCCGGCCCCGAGTCCAACGGGCTCGTGACGGCGGGCAAGGCCAGCGGCGGCACCCGCGTCCCGGACTTCGTCAAACTGTCCGAGGCGATGGGCTGTGTCGCGATGCGCTGTGAGGACCCGGCCGAACTCGACGCGGTGATCGCCAAGGCCAATGCCATCAACGACCGCCCGGTCGTGATCGACTTCATCGTGCACGAGGACGCCCAGGTGTGGCCGATGGTCGCCGCCGGCACCTCCAACGACGAGGTCATGGCCGCCCGGGGCGTGCGTCCCGACTTCGGCGACAACGAAGACGACTGAGCCCAGGACGACACGGACGCACGGAAGAAGAGAGAAGACCATGTCCAAGCACACGCTCTCCGTCCTGGTGGAGAACACCCCCGGCATCCTCGCCCGGATCGCCGCACTGTTCTCCCGCCGCGGCTTCAACATCGACTCACTCGCGGTCGGGGTCACCGAACACCCCGACATCTCCCGCATCACCATCGTGGTCAGCGTGGAGTCGCTGCCGCTGGAGCAGGTCACCAAGCAGCTCAACAAGCTCGTCAACGTGCTGAAGATCGTCGAGCTGGAGCCGGGTGCCGCCATCCAGCGCGAGCTGGTCCTGGTGAAGGTCCGCGCCGACAACGAGACCCGCTCGCAGATCGTCGAGATCGTCCAGCTCTTCCGCGCCAAGACCGTGGACGTCTCGCCCGAGGCCGTCACCATCGAGGCCACCGGGTCGAGTGAAAAGCTGGAGGCGATGCTCAAGATGCTGGAGCCGTTCGGCATCAAGGAACTCGTCCAGTCCGGCACGATCGCCATAGGCCGTGGCGCCCGGTCCATCACCGACCGCTCGCTGCGCGCCCTGGACCGTTCGGCCTGATCCCCTCGCCGCGGCGCACATGGACCGCATGGCGAGACCCCCCGCCCTTCCCCGCCCCGCCCGACGTACTGTGTGGGCACCCGCTAGATCCAAGGAGAGACCCGAAGTGGCCGAGCTGTTCTACGACGACGATGCCGACCTTTCCCTCATCCAGAACCGCAAGGTCGCGGTCATCGGCTACGGCAGCCAGGGCCACGCCCACGCGCTGTCGCTGCGGGACTCGGGCGTCGACGTGCGCGTCGGTCTGCACGAGGGTTCCAAGTCCAAGGCCAAGGCCGAGGAGCAGGGCCTGCGAGTGGTCACGCCCGCCGAGGCTGCGGCCGAGGCCGACGTCATCATGATCCTGGTGCCGGACCCGATCCAGGCCAAGGTTTACGAGGAGTCCATCAAGGACCACCTCCAGGACGGCGACGCGCTGTTCTTCGGTCACGGCCTGAACGTCCGCTTCGGCTTCATCAAGGCCCCGGCGAACGTCGACGTGTGCATGGTCGCCCCCAAGGGCCCGGGCCATCTCGTGCGCCGCCAGTACGAGGAGGGCCGCGGCGTGCCGTGCATCGCGGCCGTCGAGCAGGACGCGTCCGGCAACGCCTTCGCGCTGGCGCTGTCCTACGCCAAGGGCATCGGCGGCACCCGCGCCGGCGTCATCAAGACCACCTTCACCGAGGAGACCGAGACCGACCTGTTCGGTGAGCAGGCCGTGCTCTGCGGTGGCGCCTCGGCGCTGGTCAAGGCCGGCTTCGAGACCCTGGTCGAGGCGGGCTACCAGCCGGAGATCGCGTACTTCGAGTGCCTCCACGAGCTGAAGCTGATCGTGGACCTCATGTACGAGGGCGGCCTGGAGAAGATGCGCTGGTCGGTCTCCGAGACCGCCGAGTGGGGCGACTACGTCACCGGCCCCCGCATCATCACCGACCAGACCAAGGCCGAGATGAAGAAGGTGCTTGCCGAGATCCAGGACGGCACCTTCGCCAACAACTGGATGGCCGAGTACAACGCCGGTCTGCCGAAGTACAACGAGTACAAGAAGGCCGACGAGGACCACCTGCTGGAGAGCACGGGCAAGAAGCTCCGCAAGCTCATGAGCTGGGTGGACGACGAGGCGTGAGCCACCGGTCAGGGGGCCGCGGCCCGGCCGACGGCCCCCTGACCCCCGCGCCCCGCAGCGGCGCCCGTCCGCCGCGCGGAACCACGCACGGGTGATCCTTTCGCTTCGGCACAGGACGCGCCCCGCACCGCCACTACACTGCATTGCACAAGCGCGTCAGGCTCACAGCGTCGTGCGTCTTCCACGCGGCTTTCCCCCTTCACCGCCTTCGGCCGTCGGGACGGCCGTCCGCGAAGGACTAGTGAGGACTGAAGACCACGTGAGCTCGAAACCTGTCGTACTCATCGCCGAAGAGCTGTCGCCCGCCACCGTCGACGCCCTCGGGCCGGACTTCGAGATCCGGCACTGCAACGGCGCGGACCGCGCCGAGCTGCTCCCCGCGATCGCCGATGTCGACGCCGTCCTCGTGCGCAGCGCGACGAAGATCGACGCCGAGGCCATCGCCGCCGCCAAGAAGCTGCGGGTCGTCGCCCGCGCCGGCGTCGGTCTGGACAACGTCGACGTCTCCGCCGCCACCAAGGCCGGCGTGATGGTCGTGAACGCCCCGACCTCCAACATCGTCACCGCCGCCGAGCTCGCCTGCGGTCTGCTGGTCGCCACGGCCCGCAACATCCCGCAGGCCAACACCGCCCTGAAGAACGGCGAGTGGAAGCGCAGCAAGTACACCGGTGTCGAGCTCAGCGAGAAGACCCTCGGCGTGGTCGGCCTCGGCCGGATCGGCGTCCTGGTCGCCCAGCGGATGTCGGCGTTCGGCATGAAGGTCGTCGCCTACGACCCTTACGTCCAGCCGGCCCGCGCCGCGCAGATGGGCGTCAAGCTGCTGACCCTCGACGAGCTGCTCGCGGTCTCCGACTTCATCACCGTGCACCTCCCCAAGACGCCCGAGACCGTCGGTCTCATCGGCGACGAGGCGCTGCACAAGGTCAAGCCGTCGGTCCGGATCGTCAACGCCGCGCGCGGCGGGATCGTCGACGAGGCGGCGCTGGCCACCGCGCTCAAGGAGGGCCGGGTGGCCGGCGCGGGCCTGGACGTCTACGCGACCGAGCCCTGCACCGACTCGCCGCTCTTCGAGTTCGACCAGGTCGTCGCCACCCCGCACCTCGGTGCCTCCACGGGCGAGGCGCAGGAGAAGGCCGGTATCTCGGTCGCCAAGTCGGTGCGGCTCGCGCTGGCCGGCGAGCTGGTCCCGGACGCGGTCAACGTCCAGGGCGGAGTGATCGCCGAGGACGTCAAGCCGGGCCTGCCGCTGGCCGAGCGCCTGGGCCGGATCTTCACCGCGCTGGCCGGCGAGGTCGCGATGCGCCTGGACGTCGAGGTGTACGGCGAGATCACCCAGCACGACGTCAAGGTGCTGGAACTCTCCGCGCTCAAGGGCGTGTTCGAGGATGTCGTCGACGAGACGGTGTCCTACGTCAACGCCCCGCTGTTCGCGCAGGAGCGCGGCGTGGAGGTGCGGCTGACGACCAGCAGCGAGTCGCCCGAGCACCGCAATGTGGTGACCGTGCGCGGCACCCTCGCGGGCGGCGACGAGGTGTCGATCTCCGGCACGCTGTCCGGCCACAAGAACATCCAGAAGATCGTCGCGGTCGGTGAGCACTCCATCGATCTGTCGCTCGCCGACCACATGGCCTTCCTGCGCTACAGCGACCGCCCCGGTGTCGTCGGCACCGTCGGCCGGATCCTGGGCGAGGCGGGCATCAACATCGGCGGGATGCAGGTCTCCCGGGCCGATGTCGGTGGCGAGGCGCTGGTCGCGCTGACCGTCGACGACACCATTCCGCCGAATGTGCTCATCGAGATCGCCGAGGAGATCGGCGCGACCTCGGTGCGCGCGGTGAACCTCGGCGACTGACCGTAGGTTTTCGCAGCTCAACGGGCCCGGATGCCGCTTCGGCGGAGTCCGGGCCCGTCGCTGTGCCGGCATCGTACGGCCGCGGCGGCGGTGCGCGACCCGGCCTCCGGCGATCTCCGAGGCGTCCACCATTCACCCGAATGGCGTATCGGAGGGGGAGGTCGTGGAGGCCGCAGGCGCCGCCGTCGGGCCGCCGGAGCCCCGGGCCGGCGGGTCTCTTGCCGAGTCGCTGCCGGGAGGCGCGCGGCGCGCAATGGGTACTGCGCGTGCCCCAGCCGGTGCGTGTGGAAGGAGAGCGGACGCCATGAATGCACCCCTGGGGGACGCCCCGCACAGCCTGACCGGTCTGCAGGTGGTCGATACGGACGGCGTGAAGGTGGGCAAGGTCCAGCAGGTCTACCGGGACGACGCCACCAACGACCCCGAGTGGATCACGGTGCGTACCGGGCTGTTCGGGATGAAGGAGACCTTCATCCCGCTCGCCGGGGCCACCCGGACCGGCGACGAGCTGCACGTTCCGCACGACAAGCACACCATCAAGGCCGCACCGCGGATCGATGTCGACGGCCATCTCGACCCCTCCGAGGAAACCGAGCTCTATCGCCACTACGGGATGCCCCGGCCGGGTGTCTCCGGTCCGGAGGATCCGGAGGAGGCCGCCGGGGAGACGCCGGGTGCGGGCACGGAGGCGTCCGGCCCCGGGCCCGCTCGGGGCGGCGGCGCGGGCACGGCGTCCGGCGCGGGCGCGGCCGGCGTGAAGGACGCCGAGCCGCCCGCCCGGCCCCGGGAGGAGGGCGGCTCCCCGGGCCGGGCGGGCGGCGAGCGCAACAAGCTGGTCGACGGGCCGCTGGCCGGATCGGGCGCCGGGACACGCGCGGGGCCGAGGCCCTCCGGCCGTGACGACGAGGACGCCCTGCGCGGCAGGGAGCAGAAGCCCGAGACCGACCACGGCACGGACCCGGGAGAGGGGTCCGGGCCGGACCGGCTCCGGTAACCGGGTGGGGTGCCCCGGACCGGGGGAGCGGCGGAGGCCGCTGTCGAGCATGCGGCCTCCGCCCGCACACCGTCCCGTCGGTGCGGTCGAGGAAGGCGGCGGACGGGAAAAGGCGGCCGGCGCGGTCATGTACGTACGTCTCATACGTCCGTCCGGTACGTGCGTACAGGCGGCGATAGGCTCCCCTCATGGGACACCGTGAGGACCTTCTGGAGGGCGCCAAACGCTGCCTCCTGGAGAAGGGCTATGCGCGCACCACCGCCCGCGACATCGTGGCCGCCTCCGGCGCCAACCTCGCCTCCATCGGCTACCACTACGGCTCCAAGGACGCCCTGATGCGCCAGGCGGTCATCGCGACCACCGAGGAGTGGGGCGCGGGCCTCGCCCGGATGCCGGCCGCCGGCGACGAGCAGGCGCCGGACGGGGACCCGCTGGGCCGCTTCGCCGCCGTCTGGGACCGGGCCCTGCAACGGATCGCCACACAACCGCAGTTCATCGCGGCACAGGTCGAGGTGCTGGGGCTGCTGCCGCGCGATGCGGCGCTGCGGGAGGCCATCGGCGAGGTCCTCCCGGAGGGCGGCGAGGAGCTCGTCGCGGCATTCGAAGGGGTGCCGGACGCGGAGGTCGATGCCGAGACGGCGCGCGTCGTCGGCTCCTTCTACCGGGCCCTGCTCACCGGCCTGATGGTCCAGTCGCTGCTCGCCCCGGACCGGATGCCCACCGGCCGGGACCTCGCCACCGCGCTGCGCCGGGTCACCGCGGGCGAGGTGCCGGGGCCGGAGTGACCCGGGGCGCGGCGGCTCCCGGGGGGACGGGCCCAGCCGTCGCTCTCACCTGACCGGCCGAAGCGAGCCGCACCGGCGAGCCGCACCGGCGGGCCGGCCGATCGGGCCGGCCCCGCTCACAGCCGTGCCGCCTTGAGTGCCATGTGCAGCAGCAGCCGGTGCTCCCCGTCGTCCAGGTCGAGGCCGGTGAGCTTCTCCACGCGGCCCAGCCGGTAGTAGAGCGTCTGGCGGTGGATGCCCAGCAGCTGTGCGGTCCGGCTCGCCTGCCCCGCGCAGTCGAGGAACACCTCGGCGGTGCGGGCGAGTTCGGCATGCGCGGGGGCCAGCAGCGGGCCGATGACCGGGTCGGGTGCGGGGTCCGGCAGCGTGGTCAGCATGCGGTACGCGCCGATCGCGTCCCACTGGGTGACCGGGCCCAGCCGGGGCTCGGCGCGGGCCGCGCGGGCCGCGTCCAGCGCTTCCCGCCAGGTGGCCGGGAGCGCGGTCAACTCGGCGGTGCCGGCGCCGATTCCGGCGGCGCCCGGCCCGAGCGGCGTGGGCTGCCCGCCGCCGGCCGCCGGGGTGCCCCGCGCCGCCGACGCCCCGGCCGGGCCCGCGCCCGCGCGCGGGGAGCGCAGCAGCTGCTCGGCCACCGCATGGGCCGGGGAGAGCGCACCGGCCGCGCGCAGCCGTACCAGCGCGGCCAGGGCGGGGACGGCCGCCGCGGGCCGTGGCCGGTCCGCGGCCCCGGAGCGGCCGCCCGGTCCCGTGCCGTGCTCGGCGCCGGTCCTGGCCGCGTCCCCGGCCGGGCCGCCTTCCGGGCCGCCGCCCGCGGGCAGGGCGCACGCGGCGAGCAGGCCCGGCAGGCCCGGCAGCGGCGCGGTGTCGGTGTCCGAGGTCTCCCAGGGCAGCACCGCGACCAGCGTGAGCGGGGCGCCCGGGGTGTAGCGCAGGCCCTCGCGCAACGCCTCGCGCAGGGCGGCCGCCGCGGCCGGCCGCCCGGCCGCCGGCGCCTCCAGCAACTCCCGCAGCAGATCGCCGAGTTCGGACCCGGCGCGGGCCTCGTCGGCCAGCAGTGCGCCGATCCGGGAGGCGGTCTCCATCGCCTGCGCGATCCGCGGGTCGGGCGGCGCGCCCCGGCCGCCCAGTTCGAGGTCGGTCAGATGCCCGTCGTCCAGCAGCCAGACATAGCCGTGCACGATGCCTCGATGGCGTACGGGCAGGCAGATCCGCCCCCGGAAGACCCCGGCGGCCGGGTCCGGCGGAATGCGCAGCGCCGTCCTTGCGCGGGCGATCCCGAAGGCCTCGAACCAGGCCCGTACCGCCGCCGACGAACGGCGCTGCAGGATCGAGCGGGTGCGCACCGGGTCCATGACCTCGTCGTCGTCGCCCTCGTGCGCCCCGAACGCGATCAGTCCGAAATCCCGGTCCTCCAGCGTCGCCGGGGCGCCGAGCGCCGCCGAGATTTCGTCCACGAGCTGCTGGTAGTCGCCCCGCATCCGCCGTCCGGCTCCTCTCCCTGGTGCCACCCCACCGGCATCTCCGGCATCTTCGACAACTGTCACACCACAGTCATCGCTGGCATCGGTTCCTTCCCCTCATTCTCATACATCTGTCTGAGATCCCGACCACGAAGGCGTGACAGCTGTCGATGGCCGGGAAGTGGCGCGATCCTTAAGTTTCAGGTGGCTCAATCTTGCCGACGCGTTCGCCCGGTCCGGGGTCCGCACGGCACGTGTCCCCTGAATCGTGGAGGTGCCCATGCTGGGTCCCGTGCTTCTCGCCGCAGCGCGCAGCGACAGCATCCGCCGCATCGTCGCGGCCGCTCCGGTCACCCGCCCCGTCGTGGACCGGTTCGTCGCCGGCGAGCGGCTGGACGAGTCGATGGCGGCCGTGCGGTCGCTCGCCGCCCGGGGCCTGGAGGTCACCCTCGACCACCTGGGCGAGGACATCACCGACCCGGCCGAGGCGCTGCGCAACCGCGATGCCTACCTCCAGCTGGCCGCGGCTCTCAAGGAGCACGGACTCGGCGTCAAGGCCGAGATGTCGGTCAAGCTGTCCGCTTTCGGGCAGGCGCTGTCCGGCGGCCACGAGCTGGCGCTGAAGAATGTCCGGCCGGTGGTCGAGGCCGCCGCCGAGGCCGGTACGACCCTGACCCTCGACATGGAGGACCACACCACGGTCGACTCCACCCTGGCGATCCTCGCCGATCTGCGCGAGCAGTTCCCGCAGACCGGTGCGGTGCTGCAGTCCTACCTCTTCCGTACCGAGGACGACTGCCGTGCGCTCGCCGGGGAGGGCTCCCGGGTACGGCTGGTCAAGGGCGCGTACAAGGAGCCCGCGAGCGTCGCCTTCCAGGACAAGCGGGAGGTGGACAGGGCGTATGTGCGCTGTCTGAAGATCCTGATGGCGGGGGAGGGCTACCCCATGATCGGGTCGCACGACCCGCGGATGGTGGCCATCAGCCAGGAGCTGGCGCACCGCAACGGCCGCAAGCCCGCCGACTACGAATTCCAGATGCTCTACGGCATCCGCGAGGCGGAGCAGCAGCGGCTGGTCGCCGAGGGGCACCGTATGCGGGTGTACATCCCCTACGGCACCGACTGGTACGGCTACTTCATGCGCCGGCTCGCCGAGCGCCCCGCGAACCTCGGATTCTTCCTGAGGTCGCTGGCGACCCGCGGCTGAGAGCCCCACGGAGGCCGGCGCGGGTGGATGCTGGAAGCCCGGGGTGCACACCCGGACGGCGCCGCCCGCAGTCGCCCCTCCGACGCGGCCGCGGCCGCACCACGACGTACGACAACCGACGAGCGAAATCGAAGGAGACACGGCCGCTATGGACGCTGTGACCCAGGTCCCCGTGCCGGTGAACGAGCCGGTCCACACCTACGCCCCCGGCAGCCCGGAGCGTTCCCGTCTGGAGGCCAAGCTCAAGGAGCTGGCCGGCAACCCGATCGAGCTGCCGATGACCATCGGCGGTGAGCGCCGGATGGGCGGCGGCGAGCGCTTCGACGTCGTCCAGCCGCACCACCACTCGGCCCGCCTCGGCACGTACGCCAACGCCACCGTCAAGGACGGCCAGGACGCGGTCGACGCCGCGCTGGCCGCCGCCCCGGCCTGGCGCGCGCTGTCCTTCGACGACCGCGCCGCGATCATCCTCAAGGCCGCCGACCTGCTCTCCGGTCCCTGGCGCGAGACGATGGCCGCCGCCACCATGCTCGGCCAGTCCAAGACCGTCCAGCAGGCCGAGATCGACACCCCCTGCGAGCTCATCGACTTCTGGCGCTTCAATGTGCACTTCGCACGCCAGATCCTCGCCGAGCAGCCCCCGGCGAACTCCCCGGGCGTCTGGAACCGCTCGGACCACCGCCCCCTCGAAGGCTTCGTCTACGCGATCACGCCGTTCAACTTCACCGCGATCGCCGGCAACCTCCCGACCGCGCCCGCCCTCATGGGCAACGTCGTGGTCTGGAAGCCGTCCCCGACGCAGACCTACGCGGCCGTGCTGCTGATGCAGCTGCTGGAGGAGGCCGGACTGCCCAAGGGCGTCATCAACCTCGTCACCGGCGACGGCAAGGACGTCTCCGAGGTCGCGCTGACCCACCCGGACCTCGCCGGCATCCACTTCACCGGTTCGACCAAGACCTTCCAGTACCTGTGGAAGACGGTCGGCAACAACATCGAGAACTACAAGACCTACCCGCGGCTCGTCGGCGAGACCGGCGGCAAGGACTTCATCGTCGCCCACCCCTCGGCCGACCGCGGCGTGCTGAAGACCGCCATGACCCGTGGTGCCTTCGAGTTCCAGGGCCAGAAGTGCTCCGCGGCCTCCCGCGCCTACGTTCCCGCGTCGCTGTGGAACGCCGGCCTCAAGGAGGAGTTCGCCGCCGAGGTCGACGCCCTGTCCATGGGCGACGTCTCGGACCTGTCGCACTTCATGTCCGCCGTCATCGACGCGCGCTCCTTCGCCAAGAACAAGGCGGCGATCGACCGTGCCAAGGCCGACCCGACCGTCGAGGTCGTGGCCGGCGGTACGTACGACGACAGCGAGGGCTACTTCGTCCGCCCGACGGTCCTGGTCTCCACCGACCCGGAGAACGAGATCTTCAAGGACGAGTACTTCGGCCCGATCCTCGGCGTCTACGTCTACGACGACGCCGACTACGACGCGATGCTCACCCAGATGGAGTCCGCCTCGGCGTACGGCCTGACCGGTTGCGTCATCGCCCAGGACCGTGCCGAGGCTGCCCGCACCTGTGAGCTGCTGCGCTTCGCGGCCGGCAACTTCTACATCAACGACAAGCCGACCGGCGCCGTCGTCGGCCAGCAGCCCTTCGGTGGCGGCCGTGCGTCCGGCACCAACGACAAGGCCGGCGCCAAGCAGAACCTGATGCGCTGGACCTCGACCCGCTCCATCAAGGAGACCCTGGTCCCGCCGACGGACTACCGCTACCCGCACATGGGCTGACCCACGGGCGGCACGCACGCCGACGGCCTGGCACCCCTCTCCCCAGGGGTGCCGGGCCGTCGG
This sequence comes from Streptomyces sp. NBC_01454, assembly GCF_036227565.1. Taxonomy (NCBI): domain Bacteria; kingdom Bacillati; phylum Actinomycetota; class Actinomycetes; order Kitasatosporales; family Streptomycetaceae; genus Streptomyces; species Streptomyces sp. NBC_01454. The sequence continues at coordinate 2,390,669 of NZ_CP109460.1, read as the reverse complement.
CGTCGCGTCAGGCGGTGCGCGGCGGGCCGGTGATGGACTCGGTGATGGTGAAGCCCTTGGCGGGGCCTTCGGGGATGGTGATTTCGGTGCCGTACGCGACACAGTGCGCGTCGGTGTAGACCCCGTCGTCGGGGCGGGGCGAGGTGAGCACGCTCACGGTGCCGTGGTCGTCGTAGTCGTCGACGAGAACGTAGACCGGGATGCCGGCGCGGGCGTAGGCACGGCGCTTGCGTTCACGGTCGCGTTCAAGGCCGTCGTGGCCTGGAGAGACCACCTCGACGATCATCTGCACGGCGGACGCTTTGATGCCGATACCGTCGTCGGTGACATGCTCCTCGGGATCTTCCGGCACGACGAAGCAATCGGGGATCCATACCTTGCGATCGTGGACGACATTCATGTCCTGGCGTGCCACGTACTCACTTTCTGCCAGGAACACCACCAGCTTGTCCCGCAAGCAGTTGGCGATCTGACCGTGTGCAAAACGTCCGGTGGGCGACACCTCGATGGACCCCTCGATGATCTCGGCGTGGAAGCCCTCGGGGAGTTCCATGGCTTTCCATGCCTGCCACAGGACCTCGTCGAGTGCGGATCCGGGCGTCGTGGTCTCCGGGGTCGTGATGTCCGGCGTGGTCACGGGCGCCTCCTGCGCGAGCGCGGTCATGGTGCAGCACCTCCTCCTAAGTGTGGGCGGGCTCGTCCTCGTGGCACAAGCGACACCGCCAAGCTAGGAAGCCGGGCACGCCCTCGACCTGCGGATGTCCGTAGATCACTCATTCGAGTACACGGTCGCCGTCTCAGATAGTAGGAAGCCCAAGTAATTGTGCAGACATCACGGCCGAGCTGTCCTAGCGTTGTAGGAAGCCGAACGTAGCGCTCCATCGAGCGATTGCGGATGCGGCCCGGTGCGCAAGCGCAGGTGACCCCTGCCGTGCCGAGGCCCCCGCCTTTTCCGGCCGCTTCTGGATCGACGCATCCCATTTCTTCTCGGGGCTCTGGCATTGGAGACGTGCATCATGGCCGAGACTGCTGTCCGCAGGACCCGTCACTCCGTCCGGACGACCAGCGAAGCCGACCGCAGGAACGCGGCGGCCGCCCTGCAGCGTGCCCTCGACCGCCGGGACAACGGCGGCTCCACCGGGCACTGAGATGCTGCGCGTGCGAAGCGGGTCCGTGCTGACCAGGCCGGCCTCGGTGCCGTGCCGCTGCTGCTGGCGGATCCGGCTGTCCGTGGCCCGCTGGCTCTTCCTGTCCTGACCCTCAGGGGCGCCCGGATCCCGGGCGCCCCTGCCTGCGCGAAGCGGGGCGGCTCACCGTGAGCGGGCCCTCGCCGGCGTGCAGAGGGAAGACGGGTTCTGACCGGGGGTCACCTGTGGAGGTACGGCGCGGGCGGTCGGCCGGCGGCTCGTATGTCCGTATGGCGGACGTTACGTGTCAAACAATGGGACGGACGAGTAGGGTCCGCAGCATGTCTCGCAGCATTCGCCTCGCAGTGATCCCCGGTGACGGTATCGGCCAGGAAGTCGTGGCCCAGGGCCTGAAGGTCCTGACCGCGGTCCTCCCGCAGGACGTCAAGCTGGAAACCAAGGAGTACGACCTCGGTGCCCGGCGATGGCATGCGACCGGTGAGACCCTGCCGGACGAGGAGCTGGAGTCGCTCAAGCAGCACGACGCGATCCTGCTCGGTGCGATCGGTGACCCGTCCGTGCCCTCCGGTGTGCTGGAGCGCGGGCTGCTGCTCAAGCTCCGCTTCGCCTTCGACCACTTCGTGAACCTGCGCCCGTCGAAGCTCTTCCCGAACACCTCCACCCCGCTCGCCGGCCGCCCCGACATCGACTTCGTGGTGGTGCGCGAGGGGACCGAGGGCCCGTACACCGGCAACGGCGGCTCGCTGCGCACCGGCACCCCCGCCGAGGTCGCCACCGAGGTCAGCCTCAACACCGCCTACGGCGTGGAGCGCGTGGTCCGCGACGCGTACGAGCGGGCCAACGCCCGCCCCCGCAAGAAGCTGACGCTGGTGCACAAGAACAACGTGCTGGTGTACGCGGGCCACATGTGGAAGAACATCTTCGACAAGGTCGGCCGGGAGTACCCCGAGGTCACCACGGACTACCTGCATGTCGACGCCGCGACGATCTTCTTCGTCACCCAGCCCGAGCGGTTCGACGTGATCGTCACCGACAACCTCTTCGGCGACATCCTCACCGACCTCGCCGCGGCCGTCACCGGCGGTATCGGCCTGGCCGCCTCCGGGAACATCAACCCGACCGGCGAGTTCCCCTCGATGTTCGAGCCGGTGCACGGCTCCGCCCCCGACATCGCGGGCACCGGCAAGGCCGACCCGACGGCGACCGTCCTCTCGGTGGCCCTGCTGCTGCGCCACCTCGGCTACGCGCCGCAGGCCGCCCGCATCGAGGAGGCCGTCGTGGCCGATCTTCAGGCCCGCGGCGACGCGCCGCGCAGCACCGAGGAGACCGGCGACGCCCTCGCCGCGCGAGTAGCGGGCTGAGGCCCGCAGCAGCGCACACGCACCGCCGACAGCGCCGGGCCGGGACGGACACGTCCAGGTCCGGCGCTGTACGTCGTGACCCGCTCCGCGCCGCGGCCCGGCGGGGTGCGACCATCGGACCCGGAGCGCGCACACGGTTCCGGCGGCCGGGGGCCACGAGCGATAATCGGACGTGGCATCGCCGCCCGCGAGAACTCGGACGTCCCCAGCACGACCGGTACGTTCAAGAACTGCCGTGAGCGCGGCCGTACAAACCGCACCGGTGCCGCATGGTGGGGGCCGACCCCCTCACCCCCCGGCCGGAGGGTTGGGCCGGTGACGAGCGGTATCGGAACACGCAGTGAAGGACATGCACTCATGACGACGCCCACGATCGAGCTCAAGCCCTCCTCGCATCCGCTGTCCGACGCGGAGCGGGAGCAGATCCTGGCCGCCCCCGGCTTCGGCCGCCACTTCACCGACCACATGGTGACGGTCAAGTGGACCGAGGGCCGCGGCTGGCACGACGGCCAGCTCGTGCCCTACGGACCGCTCTCGCTCGACCCGGCGACCAATGTCCTGCACTACGCGCAGGAGATCTTCGAGGGCCTCAAGGCCTACCGGCAGCCCGACGGCTCCGTCGCCAGCTTCCGCCCCGATGCCAACGCCCGGCGCTTCCAGGCCTCCGCGCGCCGGCTGGCCATGCCGGAGCTGCCCGTCGAGACCTTCATCGAGGCGTGCGACGCGCTCGTGGGGCAGGACAAGGACTGGGTGCCCGCGCACGGCGGCGAGGAGTCGCTCTACCTGCGCCCGTTCATGATCGCGACCGAGGTCGGCCTCGGCGTGAAGCCGGCCAACGAGTACCTCTTCGTGGTGATCGCCTCGCCGGCCGGTGCCTACTTCCCCGGCGGCGTCCAGCCGGTCTCCATCTGGCTGTCCGAGAACCGGGTGCGGGCCGTCCCCGGCGGTATGGGTGACGCCAAGACCGGCGGCAACTACGCCGCCTCGCTGCTGGCGCAGGCCGAGGCCGCCGCCCAGGGCTGTGACCAGGTCGCCTACCTCGACGCCGTGGAGCACACGTGGGTCGAGGAGCTCGGCGGGATGAACCTGTACTTCGTGTACGAGGACGCCTCCGCGGGCAGCGTCAAGATCGTCACGCCCACGCTGACCGGCTCCCTCCTCGCCGGTATCACCCGTGACTCGCTGCTGTCCGTCGCCTGCGATCTCGGCTACGCCTCGGAAGAGGCCCGGATCTCCATCGGCCAGTGGAAGGCCGACACCGAGAACGGCACCCTCACCGAGGTCTTCGCCTGCGGCACCGCCGCGGTGATCACCCCGGTCGGCACGGTCAAGAGCGCGGGCGGGGAGTGGACCCAGTCCGACGGTGAGCCCGGCAAGGTCACCCTCAGGCTGCGCGAGGCGCTCCTGGACATCCAGCGCGGCGTCGCAAAGGACACGCACGGCTGGATGCACCCCCTGGGCTGATCCGGACCGGGTCGCGGCCTCCCGCCCCTCCGGGGCCGGGGGGTTTGCGGCCTTTTGCCCGGCTGGGCCCGCTCAGCCGGCCTCCGCGGGGGCGTGCGCCGCGGCGGCCGGGGCGGCGGGCGCCCGGGTGGCCGCCGCGGTGGCCGGGCGCGGCTCGCGGGCGGTGAGGGCCAGGTAGGCGAGCCCGCCCACGGCCGCCGCGAGCAGGAAGCTGAGGTCGATGCCGCCGGTCAGGGGCAGCAGCGGCCCCTGGTAGAACGGCGTGTCCACGCCCAGCACGCCGACCACCGAGCCCAGCGCCCAGGCGGCGCCGGCCCGGACGTGCCAGCCCGCCCGGTACCAGTACACGCCGCCGCGGGTGCCGCGGTTGTAGACCTGGAGGGACTCCGGGTCGTAGGCGCCGCGGCAGCGGACGAAGCCGATCACGGTGATCACCGCCCAGGGCGTGCCGACGGCCGTCATCAGCAGCACGAACGAGGTCATCGCGTCCTGCGCGGCCCACAGGAAGTGACCGGCGTAGACCAGCACGGTCGAGACCACGGCGACGACCGAGGTGGCCCGGGTGCGGGTGGCGCGCGGCAGGATCGCGTCCAGGTCCAGGCCCATGCTGTAGAGCATCAGACCGGCGTTGCCGACCGAGCCCGCCGAGGCGTTGAGCAGCAGGAACGCCAGGTACCAGAAGGGGGCGCCGGCCACCAGCGGGCCCGCGTAGTCGGTGCCCGCGCCCACGGCGAGCGCGGTGAACGTACCGAACAGCTGCGGCACCAGCAGACCCACCACCAGCCCCAGACAGGTGGCGCCGAAGACCTTCCGGCTGCTGTGCCGGCGCGGGGAGATATAGCGGCTGTAGTCCCCGAGCAGGGTGATGAACGCGATCGGGCCGCTCAGTCCCGCGGAGACGGCGGCCAGCAGCCAGGTCTGCCAGAAGCCGCCCAGCAGGTACGAACTGCCGTGCGGCGGCGCGGTGGTGAAGGTGCCGGCGTACGCGACGATGCCGACGGCCAGCAGCACGGTCAGGCCCAGGGCGAGCACCTTGCTCAGCCGCAGCAGCACCCGGTAGCCGTAGACCGCGCCGAGGGTGGTGGCGCCGGCCAGCAGGGCGTAGACCACGGCGTAGGCCGCGCCGCCGGCCGGCAGTCCGACGAGCCGGTGCAGCACGCCGACGACCGCGTCCCCGCCGACCCACAGCGTCAGCGCGGTGTAGCCGAGCGACAGCAGCAGACCGATGACCGAGCCGATGAGGCGGCCGCGCACCCCGAAGTGAGCGCCGCTGCTGGTGGACAGGTTGGTGGCGCTGCGCAGCGAGACCAGGGCGAGCGGGGCGGTCAGCAGGGTGCCGGCGACGGTGCCGGCCACCAGGGACGTCACCGAGGGCCAGAAGCCGAGCCCGAAGGAGACCGGGAGCCAGCCGAAGATCACCACACCGAGGGCGAGGTTCGACCCGAGCAGGATCGAGACGAGATCACGGGGGCCGCTGGTGCGTTCCTCGTCCGGGACGGTGTCGACTCCGCGTTGTTCGATCGGCATGAGGGCTCCCCTGAGAGGCCGGACAACAGTAGGTGAGCGGTGCCGCTGTGGCCGCCGTTCGGTGGGCGCGGTGCTCCGTGCTCCGCGTCCGCAGGACGGCAGTGCCGCGCGCACCGGGCGCCGCGGGCGGCGAGGTCATTTAGAGCGTCGCTCTAGCGCCTCGCGTCGCGGGAATAGCGCCCAATGTCGCTCACCCACTTGCCCGCGGTCAATGCTTTCCCCGGCGCGAATTTCATGGTTAGAGTGGCGCTCTAACCAACCGGGAGGTGTGACGGGATGCGGTTGACTCCGACGGAACGCGATCGGCTGCTGCTCTTCGGCGCGGCCGAACTGGCCCGGACCCGCCGGGCCCGCGGACTGCGGCTGAATGTGCCCGAGGCGACCGCGCTGATCGCGGACACCGTCTGCGAGGCGGCGCGGGACGGGCGCCGCCTCGCGCAGGCCATCGAGGCCGCCCGCGGCGTGCTCGGCCCGGACGATGTGCTGCCGGGCGTGGCCGAGGTCGTCACCGAGGTGCACGTCGAAGCCGTCTTCGACGACGGATCCCGGCTCGCGGTGGTCGGCGACCCGATCGGGGCCGGGCCCGCGTCCGGCCGTGGCGACGCGGCGTCCGCGCCCGGTGCGGTGCTGCCCGGCCCGGCCGGCCGGGGGCCGGCGCCCGAGGTGGTGCTGACCGTGCGCAACACCGCGACGGTGCCCATCAGCGTCACCTCGCACTTCCACTTCTTCGAGGTCAACCCCCGGCTGGCCTTCGACCGCGCGGCCGCGTACGGCATGCGGCTGTGCGTCCCGGCCGGCTCGTCGGTGCGGTTCGACCCCGGCGGCGCCGAGGAGGTCGGGCTGGTCCCGATCGGCGGCGACCGGATCGCGATCGGCTTCGCCGGCCTGGTGGACGGCCCGCTGGACGCGCCGGGCGCGAAGACGGAAGCGCTGCGGCGGGCCGCCGCCTGCGGCTACCTGGGAGCGGAGGAGCGGGCATGACGGGCGGCATCGATCCCCACGAGTACGCGTCGGTGCACGGCCCGCGGGCCGGTGACCGGGTCGTCCTCGGCGACTCGGGCCTGGTCGTCCGGGTCGAGTCCGACGCCCAGAAGCCCGGCGACGAGTTCCTGGCCGGCTTCGGCAAGACCGCCCGCGACGGGCTGCACCTCAAGGCCGCCGCGGTCCGCGAGACCTGCGATGTGGTGATCAGCAACGTGCTGGTCATCGACGCGGTGCAGGGCATCCGCAAGGTGTCCGTCGGCATCCGCGAGGGCCGCATCCACGCGATCGGCCGGGCCGGCAACCCCGACACCCTCGACGGCGTCGATGTCGTCGTCGGCACCGGTACCTCGATCGTCTCCGGCGAGGGCATGATCGCTACCGCGGGTGCCGTCGACACCCATGTCCATCTGCTCTCGCCGCGCGTCATGGAGGCCTCCCTGGCCTCCGGCGTGACCACGATCATCGGCCAGGAATTCGGCCCGGTGTGGGGCGTCGGCGTCAACTCGCCCTGGGCGCTGGGCCATGCCTTCGGCGCCTTCGACGCCTGGCCGGTCAACATCGGCTTCCTGGGCCGCGGTTCCTCCTCGGGGGAGGCCCCGCTGGTCGAGGCGCTCGCCGAGGGCGGTGCCTGTGGCTTCAAGGTGCACGAGGACATGGGGGCGCACGCCCGCGCCCTGGACACCGCGCTGCGCGTCGCCGAGGACCATGACGTCCAGGTCGCGCTGCACAGCGACGGCCTCAACGAATGCCTCTCCGTCGAGGACACCCTGCGCGTCCTGGACGGCCGCACCATCCACGCCTTCCACATCGAGGGCTGCGGCGGCGGCCACGTCCCCAACGTCCTGAAGATGGCCGGCGTCCCGAACGTCATCGGCTCCTCCACCAACCCCACCCTGCCCTTCGGACGGGACGCGGTCGCCGAGCACTACGGCATGATCGTCTCGGTCCACGACCTGAAGACCGATCTGCCGGGTGACGCCGCCATGGCCCGCGACCGGATCCGGGCCGGCACGATGGGCGCCGAGGACGTGCTGCACGACCTCGGGGCGATCGGCATCACCTCCTCCGACGCCCAGGGCATGGGCCGCGCGGGCGAGACGGTCCGGCGCACCTTCGCGATGGCCGGCAAGATGAAGGCCGAGCTGGGGCCCCTTCTTCCCCGGAACGGGGAGGCCGGGGACGGCCCGCACGACGACAACGCGCGGGTGCTGCGCTACGTCGCCAAGCTCACCATCAACCCCGCCCTCGCCCACGGTCTCGCGCACGAGATCGGGTCGATCGAGGTCGGCAAGATGGCCGACCTCGTGCTGTGGAAGCCGCAGTTCTTCGGTGCCAAGCCGCAGCTGGTGCTGAAGTCAGGGTTCCCCGCCTACGGGGTCACCGGCGACCCGAACGCCGCCACCGACACCTGTGAACCCCTGGTGCTGGGGCCGCAGTTCGGGGCGTACGGCGCGACCCCGGCGGAGATCTCCGTGGCCTTCGTCGCCCGCGCCGCGGCCGAACAGGGCGGTGACGGGATGCCCACCCGCCGCCGCCGGGTCGCCGTCCGCGGCACCCGCGGCATCGGCCCCGGCAACCTCGTCCACAACTCCCGGGTCGGTCAGGTGCAGGTCGACGGGGGCAGCGGCCTGGTCACCCTCGACGGCGACCCGATGCGCTCGGAGCCGGCCGACACCGTCTCGCTGTCCCGCCTCTACTTCCTGTGAACACGTCCCTGTGAACACGTCCCCGTGCACACGTCCCTGTGAACCGGCCCGCCCGTCACCCCGTTACCGACCCCGAGGACCCCGCATGAACACCCCTTCCGCCGACGGTTTCCGGATGCCCCCCGAGTGGGCCCCGCACGAGCGCACCTGGATGGCCTGGCCCGGCCCCAACGTCACCTTCGGCGAGGAGGGCGGGGAGGGGCTGGCCCGGGCCCGGCGGGCCTGGGCCGCCGTCGCCCGCGCCGTGCGCCGCTTCGAGCCGGTCACCGTCGTCGCCGGCCCGGGACAGTCCGAGGGCGCCCGGGCACTCCTCGGCGCGGACATCGAGCTCGTCGAACGCCCCCTCAACGACGCCTGGATGCGCGACATCGGCCCCACCTTCCTCACCGACGGCACGGGGCAACTCGCCGCGACCGACTGGGTGTTCAACGGCTGGGGCGCCCAGGAATGGGCCCGCTGGGACCACGACGAGAAGATCGCCGGGCAGGTCTGCGGGCTGGCCGGCGCCCGCCGCTACGCCAGCTCGCTGGTCAACGAGGGCGGCGGCCTCCACGTCGACGGTGCGGGGACCGTCCTGCTCACCGAGACCGTTCAGCTCGACCCGGGCCGCAACCCGGGCCGGACGAAGGAGGAGGCCGAGGCCGAGATTCACGCGTACCTGGGCACCACCAAGGCGATCTGGCTGCCGCGCGGACTGACCGCCGACTACGGGCGGTTCGGCACCCGCGGCCATGTCGACCTCGTCGCCGCCTTCGCCCGTCCCGGCACCGTCCTGGTCCACTCCCAGCCCGACCCCGACCACCCCGACCACGCGATCTGCACCGAGATCGCCAAGCTGCTGCGATCCTCGACCGACGCCCGGGGACGGCGGCTGGAGGTCATCGAGGTGCCGGCGCCGACCGTCATCGAGGAGGACGGCGAGCCGGTCGACCACTCCTACCTCAACCACTACCTCTGCAACGATGGCGTGGTGCTGTGCGGCTTCGACGACCCCCGCGACGAGGAGGCGGCCGCGCTCTTCCGCCGGCTCTTCCCCGGCCGGACGGTGACCCTCGTGGACGCCCGTACGATCTTCGCAGCGGGTGGCGGTATCCACTGCATCACCCAGCAGCAGCCCAGGGCCTGAGCCGCAGGCCCGCCCCGCCGACCCCGGAGGTCTCCGTGCCCTCTCCCGCGCGCCGTCCCCGGCGCCGGCTGAACCAGCCGCGCGAACAGGTCCTGGCCGCGGCGATGGCGACCATCGCCGCGGAGGGCCTGGACCGGCTGACCATGGCCGGGCTGGGCCGCGAGGTGGGGATGAGCAGCGGCCACATCCTCTACTACTTCGGCACCAAGGACGAGCTGCTGGTGCAGACCCTGCAGTGGAGCGAGGAGCAGCTCGGCACCGAGCGCCGGGCCGCCCTCGCCCGCCGCGTCCCGGCCCGCGAACGCCTCGACGCCCTGGTCGGCCTCTACCTCCCCGAAGGCCACCGCGACCCGCGCTGGACCCTGTGGCTGGAGGTGTGGAACCGCTCCCAGAACGCCGACGACGAGACCCGTGAGCGCCAGCTCGACCTGGAGCTCGCCTGGCACCGTGACCTGGTGGCGCTGCTCGTCGAGGGCATCTCGAAGGGCGAGTTCCGGCCCGTCGACGCCGAGCGCTTCGCCACCCGCACCCGCGCCCTTCTCGACGGCTTCGGCACCCACCTCGTCGTCGGCCTCCCGGGCACCGACCGCGATGACGTACGCGACCACCTCAGGGACTTCTTCGACGAATCGCTGTCCGTCCCCCGGGACTGACCGGCCGTCGGGCCGGGCGCCACGGAACCCGCGGCGCCCGGGGCCCGTTCGGGCCCTACGTCCCAGGCAGGAAGTGGCGGCGGTACATCTCCACGGCCTGCTCCGGCGGGTAGTTCGGCAGCGCGCTGACCGCGCCGTCCGTCTTGGAGATCACGATGTGGGAGCCGCCCGGGTCACGCGGATAGGCGGTGGGGTCCGTCCGGGGCGGGAACACCGGGTACACCAGGTAGCCGAGGTCGAATTCGTGGACGTGCAGCGTCGGCTGCTCCCCGTCCGGCCAGACAGCGGGGAAGTGCCCCCGCCCGATCTCCAGCGCCGCCTCGGCGCTGGTGGGGACCGGCCGTTGCCCTGCTTGCGGTTGCGGTTCGGACATCTCGCTTCTCTCTTCTCTCGCACGACCCGGGCCTCACCCGGCGACCGGGTCGGTGGCGCGCCGTGGGCAGCCTCGACGGTGACCCTATGCGGTACGGGTGGGGCGTGCCGCCGCGGCCGGCGTCCCGGACCGGCCCCGCTCCGCAGCCCCCGCCCGTGACCGCAACGCACGCAAGTACGCGCGATCGTTGCGACCGTGACCCTTGCCGAGGGCCACCCGGTCCGCGACCTTTAGCGGCTATGGGACGAGAGCAATGGAAAAAGATCTGGGTGGGCTCGGCCGGCAACATGGTCGAGTGGTTCGACTGGTTCGTCTACGCCAGCTTCGCGGTCTACTTCGCCGATTCGTTCTTCCCGAAGGGCAATGACACGGCGAACCTCATGAACACCATGGGGATCTTCGCCGTCGGCTTCTTCATGCGGCCGGTGGGCGGCTGGGTGCTCGGTCGGGTCGGCGACCGCAAGGGCCGCAAGGCCGCGCTGACCCTGACCGTCACGCTGATGTCCGTCTCGGCGATCCTGATCGCCGTGGCCCCCACGTACGGCGTCGCGGGCTACGGCGGCGTGGCCGTCCTGCTCCTGGCCCGGATGCTGCAGGGTCTCTCGGTCGGCGGCGAGTACGCGGCCAGCGCCACCTACCTCACCGAGGCGTCCGCCCCCGGGCAGCGCGGCTTCGCCTCCAGCTTCCAGTACGTCTCGATGACCGCGGGACAGTTGCTGGGCCTCGGGCTGCTGATCGTGCTCCAGCGGACCCTGTCCGACGACGCGCTGCACAGCTGGGCCTGGCGGATCCCGTTCATCATCGGTGCGCTGGGCGCCGCCATCGTCTTCTATCTGCGGCGCAACATGCTGGAGACCGAGGTGTACGCCGCGGACGAGGGTGCCCACGCCGACCCGGCGCGCGGCACCCTCAAGGCGCTGCTGGCCCACAAGCGCGAGGCGTTCCTGGTCATCGCGCTCACCATGGGCGGCACGGTCGCGTACTACACGTACACGACATATCTCACCAAGTACCTCTCGGGCAGCGCCGGCCTGGACAAGCCGACCGCCTCGCTGGTCAGCTTCTGCGCGCTGTTCCTCTTCATGTGCCTCCAGCCGCTGGCCGGCAAGCTCTCCGACCGGATCGGCCGCCGCCCGCTGCTGATCACCTTCGCGGTCGGCTCGACGTTCCTGACCGTGCCGATCATGACGCTGCTCAAGCACGCCGGCAGCTTCTGGCCGGCCCTGGGGCTCTCGCTGCTCGCGCTGGTCGTGGTCACCGGCTACACCTCGATCAACGCCTGCGTGAAGGCCGAACTGTTCCCGACCGGCATCCGCGCACTGGGCGTGGCCCTGCCCTACGCCATCGCCAACGCGCTGTTCGGCGGCACCGCGGAGTATGTCGCCCTGTGGTTCAAGGGCGACGGTCACGAGTCCGGCTACTACTGGTACGTCGCCGGCTGCGCGGCCGTCTCGCTGATCGTCTACCTCAGCATGCGCGAGACCCGCACCATCGATCTGCACCAGGTCGGGGCCGGGGGGAGCGTGGCCGCCGCGAAGGCGCCGCGGCCGGCGCCCGTCGCCGACTGAGCGCGCGGCCGGCCGGGCGCACGGCCGACCGCATGGGCGGTGCGCCCGCATGGTGAGACCGCCGTCCACGCCGCCCGGGGTTGTGGCACACTGCGGACCGTGCTCTCGTTCGCCATGATTATTGGCAGCAGGCGCGCCGGTCCGCAGTGACCGCCCCGTACGAACCGAGTACGGCGCGGCCACCGTCGTCCCAGACCCGCGCGCAGACCTCTCGCACCCGCGAGGGGTCTTTTCGTTTCCGGCCCACACGTCACCGGAGGCGGAGCGCGAGGGAGCATGGAGGGGCGGTGGAACCGGTTATTCCGGTAGACCGAGATCCCGACAGGAGCCAAACGAGCATGACGGACGCAGCAGAACCCTCCCCGACCCCCGCCGCCGCGGTGTCCGACGACTTCCACGTCTTCGACACCACGCTGCGCGACGGCGCGCAGCGCGAGGGCATCAACCTCACCGTCGCCGACAAGCTGACCATCGCCCGGCACCTCGACGACTTCGGCGTGGGCTTCATCGAGGGCGGCTGGCCCGGCGCCAACCCCCGGGACACCGAGTTCTTCCAGCGCGCCCGCGCGGAGATCGACTTCCGGCACGCCCAGCTGGTCGCGTTCGGCGCCACCCGCAAGGCCGGCGTGCGCGTCGAGGACGACGCGCAGGTCGCCGCGCTCCTGGAGTCCGGGGCCCCGGTGATCACCCTGGTCGCCAAGTCCCATGTCGGGCACGTGGAGCTGGCGCTGCGCACCACACCCGAGGAGAACCTCGCGATGGTCGGGGACACCGTCGCCTATCTGCGGGCCCAGGGCCGCCGGGTCTTCCTCGACTGCGAGCACTTCTTCGACGGCTATGCGCTGGACGCGGTCTACGCCAAGCAGGTCGTGCGGACCGCGAGCGAGGCCGGCGCCGATGTCGTGGTGCTCTGCGACACCAACGGCGGGATGCTCCCGGCGCAGATCACCGCGGTCGTGCGGACCGTCCTCGCGGACACCGGCGCCCGGCTGGGCATCCACGCCCAGGACGACACCGGCTGCGCGGTCGCCAACACGCTGGCCGCGGTGGACGCGGGCGCCACCCACGTGCAGTGCACCGCCAACGGCTACGGCGAGCGGGTCGGCAACTCCAATCTCTTCCCCGTCGCCGCCGCCCTGGAGCTCAAGTACGGGCGCCGGGTGCTGCCCGAGGGCAAGCTCGCCGAGACCACCCGGATCTCGCACGCCATCGCCGAGGTCGTCAACCTCACCCCTTCCACCCACCAGCCCTACGTCGGCGTCTCGGCCTTCGCCCACAAGGCCGGGCTGCACGCCTCCGCCATCAAGGTCGACCCGGACCTCTACCAGCACATCGATCCGGCCCTGGTCGGCAACACCATGCGGATGCTGGTCTCCGACATGGCCGGCCGTGCTTCCATCGAGCTCAAGGGCAAGGAGCTGGGCTTCGATCTCAGCGGCGACCGCGAGCTGGTCGGCCGCCTCGTCGGGCGGGTCAAGGAGCGCGAGCTGGCGGGCTACACGTACGAGGCCGCCGACGCGTCCTTCGAGCTGCTGCTGCGCGAGGAGGTCCGGGGCAGGCCGGTGCGCTACTTCACCGTCGAGTCCTGGCGGGCGATCGTCGAGGACCGCCCCGACGGGACGCACGCCAACGAGGCGACCGTGAAGCTGTGGGCCAAGGGCGAGCGGATCGTCGCCACCGCCGAGGGCAACGGCCCGGTCAACGCCCTGGACCGGGCGCTGCGGGTGGGCCTGGAGCAGATCTATCCGGAACTGGCCCACATGGAGCTGGTGGACTACAAGGTCCGCATCCTGGAGGGCGCCCTGGGCACCGGCTCCATCACCCGCGTCCTGGTCTCCACCGGCGACGGCAAGGGCGAGTGGTCCACGGTCGGCGTCGCGGAGAACGTCATCGCCGCGTCCTGGCAGGCACTGGACGACGCCTACGCCTACGGGCTGCTGCGGGCCGGGGTCGAGCCGCAGGACTGAGCAGTTCGCCTCACGATTGGTGTGCCGGGCACCGCGACGAAGAGAGTGCGGTGCCCGGGACGCCGTCGGCTCATGTGACTGCGAGCCGGGCTTCTACCCTATTGGCCAAATCCCGGCATTTAGTCGTGTTCTTGAAGAGCGGGGCCAGATAGTTGTTGGGATAGGACCACTCGATTTCGGTCATGAGTGCAGCGAGTACATGCCCCGTTATCTCGTGCACCTTGGCAAGCTCTGACTCCCAATCGTAATGAGGTTCGTTGACTTTCGATAGATTCAGTTGGTTGAAGACCAGCTGAAGGATGATTCGGTTTCCGTGGGTGGCGACCGCGAATTCGCGATCCACCAAGCCGGCGCGCCGTACCAGGAGATCACCCTCGACCGCGCGCATCACCTGTACGCAGCGCCATACCCGATGCGCTGTTGTGCCACCGTTGAACAGGTTGATATATGGAGCGCGTTCGGTGTTCTCTGAAAGTCGGCCAACAGAGCTTTTGGCTAGAACGGAATAATACGGATTGTTGTGCGCGCAAGCCAGCGCCACCACGGCATCTTCGACTGTGCATCCGTCGGATTCTGCAGGAGCGTTTTCGCCTCGTTTGACTGAGTATTGCTTCCGGAGAGACAGGAGCATATCGCGGCGCAGCCGCTCTTGCTGTCGGTCCAGGGCCACAAAGTCCCGGCTCTCCACGCTGTTTTGTGTATTAGTTGCTCTGGTAACGTCGACGGCGAAGTCTGGTGGACACCCTTCCAGTGAAATGAAGCGCACCCATACTCGCGCATTCTCTAGCGCAGTTTCATCTTTCCGTGATGCCCGGTGGATGCTCGCCACTGTTTGTGCACCGTTGACGACACTCACGCCTGTGATGGAAAAATCGCCGTATGCGTGGGTGGCTCCACCGCGAGGGGTCTTCTTGACGGATTCGCACAGCGCGGTGATCCCGTTGTTGAAGTACCAGAAGTTGTGGCCCTGTTTGAGCAGGGTGTTCGTCACACCTTCGTTGACATCGGTGCTGCCCAGGGATTTCCGCAGGTTCTGGGCAAACAGCCGATCGCCGTGACTTTCGTACCAGGAGGCGATCTCTGAGGCCTGAACCAAGCCATAATATGCCTGATAGGGGAGATCGACGGTTCCCCATTGTTCGATGGGAACAGTGATCTCGATTTTAGGGCCCGCAATCCCTTCGACGACCATGGAGTGAAATTCTCGCAGTCCCAGAACTTCAAGAGAAACCACAGGGTCGTTTTCGTTGACCTCGTCCAGGAAGTCATCGAACACTGCTTGTGCCTCGGCTGGCAGGGCGCTGCGGCCAGTCGTAGCGATCACGACAATGAATGTCATAGCGGGGTCGCTCAACGCCGCCGAGATCTCCTCCTGGCGCGCTTGGAGCGCGGGGGAGAAGCGATCGAAGCGCATGTTGAAAAGGTCGCTGCACCCATTTCGCACCTTGAGGGCATCGCCTTGTGACAGGCCGGTGTCGCCAGAGCCATCCCACTTGGACTGCACCAAGACCAGGCGTCGATTTACCTCGTCGATGGCCAGAGCGTCGATGCCGTTGTCGTGGAAACCGTCAACAACTGTCTTCGCTGAGTCTTCTGCCGAGAACCCGGTGAAGCGCTGCACCGCTCGCGCGGCGAGAGCCCGACTCAGGAATGCTGGCGCTGATTGCTTTTCGGGCTTTCCCTCGTAATCGGTGAGATCGATGAGACCGGAGTAATCGGCTTTGAGAGAGTCCCTGATATGGCCAACACGCAGCGTGCGCATGCAAGTTCCACCCCTCGATGGTTCCATGGACGGGAGTAGGTTGGCCAGTTGGGCAACCGGCCAGGGGCGCAAATGTATCCCGGCGGAAGAGCCTGGTGCTGAGGTTTCACCGTTGCGCTCTTGGCGCTCTCCGGCTGTGCGTTCGGCGGGAGTTGACGGGCGTTCGAGGATTGAGGGGCTTGCGGCCCCGCACCGACCTCGGGGGAGGTCGGTGCGGGGCCGCGGTCTTGGGGGAGCCGGCCGGGTCAGGACTGCGGGGCGGCCTTGACGGCGGAGATGTCGAAGGTGACCTTGATCTTGTCGCTGACCATCACTCCGCCGGTCTCCAGCGCCGCGTTCCAGGTCAGGCCCCAGTCGGAGCGCAGGATCTCGGCGCCGCCCTCGAAGCCGACCCGCTCGGCGCCGTAGACATCGGTGGCCGAGCCGTGGAACTCCAGGTCGATGGTGAGCGGCTTGGTGACGTCCCGGAGGGTGAGGTCCCCGGTGATGCGGTAGCGGTCGCCGCCCACGCGCTCGGCGGCGGTGCTGCGGAAGGTCATCAGCGGGAAGGACTCGGCGTCGAAGAAGTCGGCGCTGCGCAGATGGCCGTCGCGGTCCGCGATCCCGGTGTCGATGCTGGCGATCTTGACGTCGAGGGTGGCGGTGGAGCGGGACGGGTCGGTGCCGTCGAGCCGCAGGGCGCCCTCGTAGTCGCCGAACGCGCCGCGGACATTGGTGACCATGGCATGCCGGACGGTGAAGCCGATGCTGCTGTGCGCCGGGTCGATGGCGTAGTCGCCGGTCAGCGCGGCGAGCCCGGGGTCCGCGTCGAGGACGGCAGCGGTGGCGGCGGGGGCGGTGGTGGCTGCGGCGCCGGGGGTGTCGGCGGTGCGCTTGCGGTGGAACAGAGCCATGGCTCCTCCTCAAAGACGGTGGTCCCGGCACAGGACCGAGATTGTTTAAGCTTCAACGAGATTCACCGTAGCGGCATCCGGTTCAACATTCAACCTCTCTGGGTGGGCGGGCTCCGCCGGACGGGTGGCCCGCGGCGTCCCGGCGCGGCCATTGCCGCCCCGCGGCGGCCCGTGCTAGACCATCGGAAACTCCCAAGTGCGCAGCGCCACCGCCCCGTTGACGCCATGGAGAGGACCGACCGTGCCGCCTGCCCCCGCCACGCCCCGCTGGTCGCCGTCCGTCTGGTCACGCCGCGGATTCCTCGCCGCCGCCGCGGGCCTGCTCGGCCTCCCCGCCCGCGCCGCATACGCCCTCCCCGCACCGGCCGCGCCCGCCCGAGTGGCCGGCGACGAGTTCACCGCCCTCCGTGCCCGCTGGTGCGCCCTCACCCTCGGTACCGGCTTCGACCCCGCCGCCCCGCCGTACGCCGCGGCCCTCCAGGAGACCGGCGCGCTCGCCGGCACCTTCCGGGCGGCCATGCGCGCGGCCGCGGACTCGCTCTGGCCGGACTGCCCCTACGACCCGCCGTCCGGCATCACCCAGAGCTACGGCCGGCTGGCCACCATGGCCCAGGCCCACGCCCAGCCCGGCACCGGCCACACCGGTGACCCCGGCCTCGCCGAGGACGTGCTCACCGGCCTGCGCCACCTCGAAGCCACCGTCTACCGCACCGGCACCACCCGCTACGGCAACTGGTGGGAATGGCAGATCGGCAGCCCCCGGCTCCTCCTCGACACCCTCGCGATCCTCGACGAGCACCTGCCGGGCGGCGTGCCCGGCGCCCTGCGCGAGCGCTGCCTCGCCGCCGTCGACCACTTCGTCCCCGACGCCGCGCTCGGCGACTACTCCGGCACCAGCACCGGCGCCAACCGCGTCGACCTGTGCCGGGTCGTCGCCCTGCGCGGCATCCTCGGCCGCGCCCCCGACAAAATCGCGCTGGCCCGCGACGCGCTCTCCCCGGTCTTCCCCTGCGTCACCCGGGGCGACGGCCTCTACGCCGACGGCTCCTTCGTCCAGCACACCTGGGTCGCCTACTCCGGCACCTACGGCTATGCCCTGCTGGACGGCCTGGGGCGGCTCTTCACCCTGCTCGGCGGCTCGTCCTGGCAGCTCACCGACCCGGCACGGCAGATCGCTTTCGACAGCGTCGAGCGGGCGTACGCCCCACTGCTCCACAACGGACTGATGATGGACAGCGTCAACGGGCGGGCCATCAGCCGCGGTTACCTGCGCGGCGACGAACGGCAGATCATGCGCAGCGACCACTACCACGGGCATGCGCTGATCGCCGCCGTCGCGCTGCTCGCCGAGGCCGCGAGCAGCGCCGAGCGGGACCGCTGGCACGCCATGATCAAGGGCTGGACCGCCCGCGACCGTACGCTGCCGGTCCTCACCGACCGGCAGTACACGGTCGCCGACCTCGCCCGCCTCCACACGATCGCCGACAGCCCGGTGCCCGCCGCCCCCGAGCCCGTCGGCCACCGGCTCTTCCCCGCCATGGACCGTGCCGTCCACCGCCGCCCCGGCTGGGCCGCCGGTCTGGCCATGGCCTCCGACCGCATCACGTACTACGAGAACGGCAACGGCGAGAACCCGCGCGGCTGGCACACCGGCGCCGGCATGCTCTCCTGGTGGGGCGCGGACTTCGGGGGCGATCAGTACACGGACGCCTTCTGGCCCACCGTCGACCCCTACCGGCTCCCCGGCACGACCGTGTCCACCAAGCGGCTGGCCGACAACGAGGGCGGCGGCTGGGGCGAGCCCAAGCCCGCCGCGCGCTGGGTCGGCGGCACCACCGACGGCGAATTCGCCGCGATCGGCCAGGACCTGCGCGGCCTGGCCTCGACCCTCACCGCCAAGAAGTCCTGGTTCGCGCTCGCGGACTGCCTCGTCTGCCTGGGCGCCGGCATCACCGCCTGCGACGGGGTGCCGGTCGAGACGATCGTCGACAACCGCTGCCTGGGCGAGCGGGGCACCGCCGCGCTCACCGTCGACGGGGTACGCCAGCCCGGCACACTCGGCGAGACCCGCTCCTTCCGCCGCGTCCACTGGGCCCACCTCGCCGGCCACGGCGGCTATGTCTTCCCCGGCGGCTCCCCCCTGACGACGCGGCGCGAGGCCCGCACCGGCTGCTGGCACGACATCAACACCACCTCCTCCACGCGCCCGTTCACCCGCCGCTACCTCACCCTCTGGCACGACCACGGCACCGACCCCACCGACGCCCGCTACGCCTACCTCCTCATGCCGGGCGCCACCCCCTGCACCCTCGCCGCCCGCGCCGCCGACCGGCACTGGCTGACGGTGCTCGCCAACGACGCCGGCCGGCAGGCCGTCGCCGTCCGCCCGCTCGGCGTCACGGCCGCGAACTTCTGGCGGGCGGGCAGCGCCGGGCCGCTCTCCAGCAGCGGCCCGGCGAGCGTGCTGGTCCGTGCGGGGCGCCGGGCGGGAAGCGGCGGCCGGACGGCGCGGCTGTGCGTGGCCGCCCCGGAGCGCTCCGGGGACCCGCTGGAGATCACCTGGTCCCGGCCGGTGCGCGCGGTGCTCGGCCACGACCCGGCGATCGAGGTGCTGGCCGCCGGACCCACCCTCCGGCTGCGCCTGACCCCCGGCACCGCCTGCGCCACCCACACCTGCACGGTCCGCCTGCGCTGACGCCCCCTGCCGGCCCCCGCCGGCCGTGCGGCCCCGGTCGGGCCCTGGCGCGCGCCGTTTCGTGAGACCCCTACATTTGTCGGCCCCATACAGACCCGGGTGCGGCCCCGCCACCCGAACGGGCGCCGGGGCGCGGGGCACGTACAGCGCGGTTCTGTACTGCCTGCCCACCAAATCGCGTGCGACGTTGTACGAAACCGACATCGGTGCGGGACGCCTCGCACACGTACCGTCGATACATGACCACAGTCGAAGATCTGCCCGCCGGCACCAACGACGCCCGCGGGCGCGTCGCCGAGCTGCACGCCATCCGCGAGCAGGTCAGGCGGGGACCCAGCGAGCGGGCGACCGAAGCGCAGCGTGCGAAGGGCAAGCTGACGGCGCGCGAGCGGATCGAGCTGCTGCTGGACGAGGGCTCGTTCAACGAGGTCGAGCCGCTGCGGCGGCACCGCGCGACGGGCTTCGGCCTGGAGGCGAAGAAGCCGTACACCGACGGCGTGATCACCGGCTGGGGCACCGTGCACGGCCGGACCGTGTTCACCTACGCGCACGACTTCCGGATCTTCGGCGGCGCGCTGGGCGAGGCCCACGCCACCAAGATTCACAAGATCATGGACATGGCCATCCAGGCCGGCGCGCCCCTGGTGTCGCTGAACGACGGCGCCGGCGCCCGTATCCAGGAGGGCGTCTCCGCGCTCGCCGGCTACGGCGGCATCTTCCAGCGCAACACCAAGGCCTCGGGCGTCATCCCGCAGATCTCGGTCATGCTCGGCCCCTGCGCGGGCGGCGCGGCCTACAGCCCGGCGCTGACCGACTTCGTGTTCATGGTCCGCGAGACCTCGCAGATGTTCATCACCGGGCCCGATGTGGTGCGCGCGGTGACCGGCGAGGAGATCACCCAGAACGGCCTCGGCGGCGCCGATGTCCACGCCGAGACCTCCGGCGTGTGCCACTTCGCCTACGACGACGAGGTCAGCTGCCTGGAAGAGGTCCGCTACCTCCTCTCGCTGCTGCCGGCCAACAACCGTGAGAACCCGCCGTCGGTGCCCTGCGAGGACCCCGCCGACCGCTCCGGCGACGCCCTGCTGGACCTGGTCCCGGCCGACGGCAACCGCCCGTACGACATGCGCAAGGTCATCGAGGAGATCGTCGACGACGGCGAGTTCCTGGAGGTCCACGAGCGCTGGGCGACCAACATCATCTGCGCGCTGACCCGGCTCGACGGCCGGGTGGTGGGCATCATCGCCAACCAGCCGCAGTCGCTGGCCGGTGTGCTGGACATCGAGGCGTCCGAGAAGGCCGCCCGCTTCGTCCAGATGTGCGACGCCTTCAACATCCCGATCGTCACCTTCCTCGACGTGCCCGGCTTCCTGCCCGGCGTCGACCAGGAGCACGGCGGCATCATCCGGCACGGCGCCAAGCTGCTCTACGCCTACTGCAACGCCACCGTCCCGCGCATCTCCCTCGTGCTGCGCAAGGCCTACGGCGGCGCCTACATCGTCATGGACTCGCAGTCCATCGGCGCCGACCTGACCTACGCCTGGCCCACCAACGAGATCGCGGTGATGGGCGCCGAGGGCGCCGCCAACGTCATCTTCCGCAAGCAGATCGCCGAGGCGGACGACTCCGACGCCATGCGCACCCGCATGGTCAAGGAGTACAAGTCCGAGCTGATGCACCCCTATTACGCGGCCGAGCGCGGCCTGGTCGACGACGTCATCGACCCCGCCGAAACCCGTCACACCCTCATCCGCGCCCTGGACATGCTGCGCACCAAGCACGCGGACCTGCCGGCCCGTAAGCACGGCAACCCGCCCCAGTAGCCACCCCCGCAACCGCACCAGGCACCACGCCACCGCGACGACGGAGAACATCTTGAATACCGCGAACACCGTGAACACCATGAATACGGCCCGGCGCACCGACCCCATCCGCGTGGAGAAGGGACTGGCCAGCGAGGAAGAGCTCGCCGCCCTGACCGCCGTCCTGCTCGCCCGCGCCGCCCACCGGCCCGCGGACGCCGCCCCGGCCGGTCCGCGCGCCACCGCCGCCCGCTGGCGCCGCCTGGAGCGCCAGAGCGGATTCCGCGGCGCGACCAGCTGGCAGCGCTGACACCGGCGCGTCACCGCACGAACGACGCGCCACCGCACGAACGACGGGCCCGCAGCAGTGTGCTGCGGGCCCGTCGCGTGTGTGCCCGCGGGACGCCCGCCCCCTCAGGCCATATACCGCCGAACAACCGCCATACCGCCGAACAGCCGCCATACCGCTGAACAGCCGCCGAATCCGCGGGATGTGCGAGATATGCGGGATATGCGAGATGTGTGAGATAAGGGGCCGCATCGCTTTTCGGACCGGGTGTTCCGGTTTGACAGGGCGCGGCCGGAATGAGGCGTAGATTCGCCTCAACCCTGGGGAGCAGAGCTGTTCAAGGCGCCCGGCCCGTGCTGGCATGCGCTCGTCATTCCTCTCCTGATGTTCCGCGCCGCGGGCCACAGGACGACCGGAAGGTAGAGCCCATGCTCAGCAGGCTCAGTGCTGGTGCCGCAATGGCATCGTTGCTCCTCGCCGGATCGGCATCCCCCACCACCGCAGCAGGGTTCGGCGACGAACCGCCCACCGGAAAGATCACGATAACCGTCGCCACGGTCAACGGATCGGGCTGCAGACCCGGCAGCGCCGCCGTCGCCATCGCCCCCGACAACACCGCCTTCACCGTCACGTACAGCGAATACCTCGCCCAGGCGGGCGCCGGCACCAAGCCGACCGACTCCCGCAAGAACTGCCAGATCGCACTGAACGTGCACGTCCCGCAGGGATTCACCTACGCGATCGCCCGGGCCGACTACCGCGGCTACGCCTCCCTGGCCAGGGGCGCCAGGGGACTGGAGCAGGCGGGCTACTACTTCCAGGGCCAGCAGCAGACGGCCCGTAAGAGCCACACCTTCGTCGGCGCCTACGACTCCAACTGGCAGACCTCCGACGAGACCGATGTCGACGCGCTCGTGTACGCGCCCTGTGGCGAGGAGCGCTACTTCAACATCAACACCGAGATGCGGGTGGACGCCAAGTCCTCGGACCCCAAGGCCACCAGCTACATGGCCATGGACTCCACCGACGGCAGCATCAACACCGTCTACCACTTCGCGTGGAAGGAGTGCCCCGCCCGCAAGTGAGGCCCGCACCCCGGCCGCAGGGCCCGTACGCAGCCGTGTGCGGGCCCCGCGGCCGGGCGGGCACCGGCAACCGGGCGCCCGTGGACGCCGGGTACGACGAAGGCCCCCGCACCGGTCAGGTGTGGGGGCCTTTCGTCATACGGCGTGCGGGCACGGGCGCCCGGCTGCCGGCTAGCGCAGGCGGGCCATCAGCGCGTGCTCCACGAGCGTGATGAGGGCGCTCTTGGCCTCGCTGCGATGCCGCGCGTCGGTGATGATGATCGGCGCGTCCGGGCCGATCTGGAGCGCCTCACGCACCTCGTCGGGCGTGTACGGCTGGTGGCCGTCGAAGCCGTTGAGGGCGATGACGAACGGCAGTCCGCTGTTCTCGAAGTAGTCGACCGCGGGGAAGCAGTCGGCCAGCCGCCGGGTGTCGACCAGCACCACGGCGCCGATCGCGCCGCGGACCAGGTCGTCCCACATGAACCAGAAACGGTCCTGGCCCGGCGTACCGAAGAGATAGAGGATCAGGTCCTGGTCCAGGGTGATCCGGCCGAAGTCCATCGCCACGGTCGTGGTCGTCTTGTCCGGCGCGTGCGTGAGGTCGTCGATGCCCGCCGAGGCGGAGGTCATCACGGCTTCGGTGCGCAGCGGGTTGATCTCTGAGACGGCCCCGACGAACGTGGTCTTGCCCACGCCGAAGCCGCCCGCCACCACGATTTTCGCGGAGGTGGTGGAGCGGGCTGCACCGCTAGAGCTTGCGAAGTCCACTGAGCACCCTTTCGAGCAGTGTCACATCTGGCTGTCCGCCGGCGGTCTCGTCCCCGCCGGGCTGATGAATGGCGACGAGTCCGGCCTCCGCCAGGTCGGCGACAAGGATCCGGGCGACGCCGAGGGGGATGGAGAGTAGCGCGGAGATCTCGGCAACGGACTTGATCTCGCGGCAGAGGTGGCAGATGCGTTGGTGCTCCGGCAGCTGGCCCTGCAACCTGGAGGGGTCGGCGGTCGTGCTGACCAGCGCCTCGATGGCGAGCTGGTAGCGCGGCCGGGTCCGGCCTCCGGTCATGGCGTACGGGCGCACGAGCGGGTTGTTCGCGCCGGTGGAGGCGGGCTCGGGAGCCCGCCGCTGCGGCTGCACCGGCTGGATGCGCGGTGCCTGCGGCTGGTCGTACACCGACGGCTGGTACGGCTGGGTGTCGTACGGCCGGGGCTGCTGCTGGGATCGCTGCGGCTGCTGCGGTTGGGGCCGCTGCGGCCGCTGGGTCGGCGCAGACGGGAAGTTGAAGCGGTTGTGATGGGTCTCGCCCACAGGCCCGGACTCCTGTCCGGAACCATACGGGTATCCGCTCGGGGGCGTTGCCACGTCTCCTCCTCCAACTTGCCTGTCTGACGCCGGTCGCGCCACCGAACCATAAGGCGCGGTGGCGGGAAACGCACTGCCTGTTTGTTAGTTGAGAAGGCTGCCCTGCAGTTCTGCGCGCAGGTCGGGCGTCAGGACCGTGCCCGCGCGGTCGACCAGCAGGGCCATTTCGTAGCCGACCAGGCCGATGTCGCACTCGGGGTGTGCGAGCACGGCCAGTGACGATCCGTCGGAGACGGACATGATGAAGAGGAAACCGCGCTCCATCTCCACCACGGTCTGGTTGACGCTCCCGCCCTCGAAGATGCGGGACGCGCCGGAGGTCAGCGAGGTGAGGCCGGAGGCCACCGCCGCCAACTGATCGGCTCTGTCACGAGGGAAGCCCTCGGACATGGCGAGGAGGAGACCGTCCGCGGAGACCACGACCGTGTGGGACACCCCGGGGGTGTTGTCCACGAAGTTGGTGATCAACCAGTTCAGATTCTGCGCCGCCTGGCTCATCGGGCTCACACTAACGCTCCTGATCGTAGGTGCTGCCGGGGCCGTAGCCCTGTTGGTCATTCTGGGGGACCCCGGAGGGGTCCGTGCCGACGTTGCGTCCCTGCTGGACACCGCGGCGCAGGTTACTCAGCCTGCCGCGGACGTCCTCCGGGGCGCGGGAGACCTGGGGGCCGCCCTGAGGGGTCTGCTCCGCGGCACCTTCGACCAGGTTGGCCTTGGGCACCCGCCGGGGGAGGCCGGAGGAGGTGACTCCGCCCGCCTTCGGCTCGCGCAGCCGCTCCGCCCGCTCCCAGCGCTCGTCGTTGGAGCTGCGCCAGTCCCTGCCGTCCTGGCCGGTCTCCGGCGCGCTGCCCTGCTGCTGCACCTGCGGTGGCTGCTGGTCGCGGCCTCCGCGGCGCGGAAGGCCGGCGTCCGTCAGCGGGTGGGCGTCGCTCGGTGTGGGGCCCGGACGCTCGAATGGTACGCGCTCAGGGGCGTCAGCGGGAGCGGCAGTTGCATTCCGGTCAGATTCCGCTTCGGTCCCGAAGTAGCCCTCGAATGCAGGGCGTTCGCTCCACTCGCCCGGCTGGGCCGGCTCGTGGGAGACGTATGGCTGCTGGCCGGTGGTCTCCGCGAAGCCGGGCTCGGCGAACGCCTGGTGGCCGGGGGCCCGGTCGTCGTAGAGCGGTTGATCGGCTTCCGCATATGCCTGGCCGGGGTAGCTCTGTGCCTGGCCGGGGAAGTCCTGGTAGTTCTCGGCGGACGGCACCTCGTCACGGAAGAGCGGACGGTCACCGCCGACCGGCTGCTCATCGAAGCTCTGGGCCTCCAGCGCGGCCCGGCGCTCCTCGCGGAGCAGCGAGCGGCCCACCATGTCCAGGTCCCCGGAGTCCGGGCGGCCGTAGCGGCTGTCGTCGAAGCCCAGCTCGGCGGCGGTGTGCTGCCGGCCCTCGTACGTGTCCTGCTGGTGCTCGGGCACGATCCGGGAGACCGTGAAGTCGTCGTCGAACCGCTCCTCGCCGCCACCACCGTGGGTGATCGCCTCGGGCAGCATGACCAGGGACGTGGTGCCCGCCTGCTCGCCGGAGGGGCGCAGCTGCACCCGGATCCCGTGCCGGTCGGCCAGCCGGCCGACCACGAACAGGCCCATGCGCTGGGAGATCGCGGCATCCACGCTCGGCGGGTTGGCCAGCTTGTGGTTGATGTCCGCGAAGTCCTCGGGGGTGAGCCCGATGCCCTTGTCGTGGATCTCGATCATCACGCGGCCGTCGGGCAGCCGGGTCGCGGCCACCCGCACCTTGGTCTGCGGGGAGGAGAACGTGGTGGCGTTCTCCAGCAGCTCGGACAGCAGGTGCACGAGGTCGGTCACGGCGGTGCCGTGGATCTCGCTCTCGGGGACGCCGGTGAGGTCTATTCGCTCGTAGGACTCGACCTCACTGATCGCCGCCCGCAGGACGTCCACCAGCGGCACCGGCTGGTTCCAGCGGCGGCCGGGCTCCTCGCCCGCGAGGATGAGGAGGTTCTCGCCGTTGCGCCGCATGCGGGTGGCGAGGTGGTCGAGCCGGAAGAGGCTCTCCAGCTGGTCCGGGTCCGCCTCGTTGTTCTCGAGGTCGGTGATCAGCTCCAGCTGGCGCTCGATCAGGCCCTGGTTGCGGCTGGAGAGGTTGGTGAAGATCGCGTTGACGTTGCCCCGCAGCAGGGCCTGCTCGGCGGCGAGCCGGACGGCCTCGCGGTGGACCTGGTCGAAGGCCCGGGCGACCTCGCCGATCTCGTCGGTGGTGGCGATCGGGATGGGCGTCACACGGGTGTCGACCCGGCCCGGGTCCGTCCGGGAGAGCTGGTCGACCAGCATCGGCAGCCGCTGCTCGGCGATGCCGAAGGCGGCGGTGCGCAGCTGGCGCATGTTGCGGCTCATCCGGCGGGCCATCAGCCCCGCCACGACGAAGGCGATGATCAGCGCGGCCAGCACGATGCCGGAGTCGACGAAGGTCGACTGGCGGGCGTCGTCGGAGATCTGCGCCGCCTCGTTCACGGCCTTGTCCGACAGGTCCTTCTCGATGGACCGGTACATGCTGAACTTGACGGTCGCCGCGGCGAAGTAGCTGTCGGAGGTGATGCCGCGGGTGCTCAGTGACTCCGGCGCCGCGCCGGTGGCGATCAGCGTCGACATCTGGTCGATCGTCGGCGGGGTGCGGAACGGCCGGCCGGCGGCCTGGGCCTGCGCCTTCGCCTGGGCGATCTTGTGCTGCGTGGTCTGCTTGAGCGCCGCGGCGTCCTTGTTCAGCCGGGCGACGTCTTCGGGCGTGCCGCCGGAGGTGAACTCGCCGATGGCGATGCCCTCCAGGTAGCGGTACGACGCGAAGGCGGTCAGCTGGAGCTTGTGCTCCTTGCCGCCCTGCGGGGTGGCCGGGTCGACCAGGAGGTGGGTGCCGATGGACCGTTCCAGCGACTCGGCGGCCTTGGCCAGCGCGATGGCATAGACGGTACGGCCGTAGGAGGTGATGTTGCCGGTGCCCAGGCCGAGTTCGTTGGCGAACTCCATCAGCGGGTGCTGGACCTCGACATAGCCCTCTTCGGTCTGCACACCGTGCAGCTTGGAGGTGTACGCGACCTGGCGCAGCTTCTGGAGCTTGGGCTCGACCTTCTCGAAGGAGGTGAGCCGGCGCTTGAGGCCGGGCTTGTCCGGCATGGCCTTGGCGGCCTCGTGGAACTTGGCGGCGGCGGCGTCGGTGGCGTCCCGCGCCTGCTGCACGGCCGGGTCGTCCTTCTTGCCCTTCAACAGCGGCGCCGCGGTGCGGTCCCGCTCGTCGTTCATGGCGGTGCTGTAGGAAAGCGCGGCACGTACGAGCTTCGCGGTGTTCTCCGCGTCCTGTGCTTCCTGCCAGGTGGCGAACGAACTGTTCACCCGCAGGCCACCGAATACCAGGGCGAGCAGCACCGGGATCAGCAGAATGGCGTTCAGACGGGTTGCCACGCGCCAGTTGCGCGGGGAGTACTTCCCACCACTGACCGGAGGCTTCGCGACCGTATTTTCGGGCGCGTCGGAAGCCGGTACGCCACCTCTGGGTGGCGGGGTGAAGTTGCCCCGCCGCGGTTCCTGCGGCTCGGGGCTCTCCTTGCTTCGCCTCACTCGACCAACAACCTCTCGGCGTCGGCACTGATGTGCTGTGCCGTTTCTTCTGGGCGTTCCTACTCCGGAGTTTCAGCGAATTTCAGCACGTCAGGGCGGTGCGTTCCAAACACTGGGCAAAGGCGGAGCGGGCACGGAAGTGCCTTAGATAAAAGGGGCGTTAAGGGCGAGCCGCGCCAAAATGCGAGAAGAATGTGAGCGCAGCGAAGCCGGGCATGCGCGCGGGGTGTCGAAACCCCTGTGATTCACTGTCGAAACGTTATGAAGCAAAATTGTCGGCGTGTCGAAGGACACAGATCGACAAGGGGATGCCGGGAACCCGCCCGGGGCAGGGCGGCTCGCCCCGGGCCGTGACAACTGCCGTACGGCCCGCGCCGGATGCCGGGCGGGCCGTCCCGGCGAGCTAGCGCAGGCGGGCCATCAGCGCGTGCTCCACGAGCGTGATGAGGGCGCTCTTGGCCTCGCTGCGGGTCCGGGCGTCGGTGGTGATGATCGGGGTCCCGGGACCGATCTGCAGCGCCTCACGCACCTCGTCGGGCGTGTACGGCTGGTACCCCTCGAAGCCGTTGAGGGCGACGACGAACGGCAGTCCGCTGTTCTCGAAGTAGTCGACCGCGGGGAAGCAGTCGGCCAGCCGCCGGGTGTCGACCAGCACGACCGCGCCGATCGCGCCGCGCACCAGGTCGTCCCACATGAACCAGAAACGGTCCTGGCCCGGCGTACCGAACAGGTACAGGATCAGGTCCTGGTCCAGGGTGATCCGGCCGAAGTCCATCGCCACGGTCGTGGTCGTCTTGTCCGGCGCGTGCGTGAGGTCGTCGATGCCCGCCGAGGCGGAGGTCATCACGGCTTCGGTGCGCAGCGGGTTGATCTCCGAGACGGCCCCGACGAACGTGGTCTTGCCCACGCCGAAGCCGCCCGCCACCACGATCTTGGCGGACGTCGTGGCGCGGGCCGCACCCCCGTCCGATGCGCCGTCAGAGCTTGCGAAGTCCACTGAGCACCCTCTCGAGCAAGGTCACGTCCGGTGTTCCGCCGGCCTCGCCGCTGCCACCGGGCTGGTGGATCGCCACCATCCCGGCCTCCGCCAGGTCCGCGACCAGGATCCGCGCCACACCCAGCGGGATGTGCAGCAGCGCGGAGACCTCGGCGACCGACTTCACCTCGCGGCACAGATGACAGATCCGCTGGTGCTCGGGCAGCAGCCCGGGCAGCTGGGCGGGGTCGGCGGTCGTGCTGACCAGCGCCTCGATGGCGAGCTGGTAGCGCGGCCGGGTCCGGCCTCCGGTCATGGCGTACGGGCGCACCAGCGGCTGGTCACCTTCGTCCCCGTACGGCGCTTGGCTGTATGCGCCGTACGGGCCGGAAGTGGCAGGTGGCGGGGTCATGGGTCCTCCGGACGGGACAGTGGGACTGTCGTCGGGTTTGGCCGGTGGGGGGTGGCGGCACGGATGGGTGGGGTGGTGCTGGACGGTCGGCGCTGCGGGCGCCTCAGTGCAGCAGGCTGCCCTGGAGTTCGGCGCGCAGGTCGGGCGTCAGCACCGTTCCCGCGCGGTCGACCAGCAGGGCCATCTCATAGCCGACCAGGCCGATGTCGCACTCGGGGTGTGCGAGCACGGCCAGTGACGATCCGTCGGAGACGGACATGATGAAGAGGAAACCGCGCTCCATCTCCACCACGGTCTGGTTGACGCTCCCGCCCTCGAAGATGCGGGACGCGCCGGCCGTCAGCGAGGTCAGGCCGGAGGCCACCGCCGCCAGTTGGTCGGCACGGTCGCGGGGGAAGCCTTCGGACATGGCGAGGAGGAGACCGTCCGCGGAGACCACCACCGTGTGCGACACCCCGGGGGTGTTGTCCACGAAGTTGGTGATCAACCAGTTCAGATTCTGCGCCGCCTGGCTCATCGGACTCAACTAACGCTCCTGCTGGTGAGTGGGATCGACAATGCCGTGGGTGCCGGTGGACGACGTCCCGGCCTGCCGGCCTTGCTGGATACCCCGGCGCAGATTCGTCAGCCGCCCGCGGACTTCGCTGGGCGACCGCGAGACCTGCGGCCCGTTCTGGTCGGCCTGTTGCTGTGCGGTGCCCGCGACGAGGTTCGCGCGCGGGACCCGGCGGGGCAGCCCGGAGGTGGTGATACCGCCCGCGGCGGGCTGACGGATCTGCTCCGCCTGCCGCCACGTCTCGTCGTTCGGCGAACTGCGCCACTGCGAGGCGTCGGACGGTGCCGGGGTACGCTCCGCACCGCCCACCGGGCCCTGCGAACCGCCCCGTGCGGCGCCGTCCTGCGCGGCCCCCCGCCGCGGCAGTGCGTCGGCCTCGGGCTCGGTGCCCTGGGGCGGCACACCGGCAGCGGCGGCGGCCGGGTGGTTGAACCAGTTGGACTCGATGGTGTCGAAGATCGGCGTACGGCCGTCGCCGGGACCGGCGTCCGCCCCACCGAGCACGTCGGCGGACTGCGCACCGGCGTCCGGCGGCTGCTGCACCGGGAACTGCCCGGTGCTCTGCGGCTCGTCGGTGTACGCGGCACGGTCGGCGTCCGGACGACGGTACTGGCCGGTGTCGTACGCGCCGCTGTCGCTGCCGGGGCGCGGGTACTGCCCGGTGTCGCCGTCGGGACGCGGGTACTGCCCCGTGTCGCTGTCGGGACGCCGGTACTCGCCCGTCTCGTACGGACCGGTCTCGAACTGACCCGTCTCGAACTGACCGGTCTCCTGGCGGCCCGTCTCGCGGTCCGGCCGGGGGAACTGCCCCGTGTCGCCACGTCCGTTGCCCGCACCCTGGCCGGCCGGACGCGCACCCTGCGGGTCGCGCCCGCCGCGGGAGCCGTCCGCCGCGGGCGGCGGCGCGTTGAAGTCGGGACGGGCGAAGGCTGCAGTGTCACCGGGCCCACCGGCGGGCGCGGGCCGCTCGAAGCTGCCGGTGCTCTCCGGCTCCTCGTGGCCGCGCGGCCGCTCCTGGGCCTCGCCGGGCGTCAGCGGCCAGTCGTCGGACCCGCCGCGCTCACGGCGCGCACCCCAGCTCGTACCGCCCTGCTGCTGACCGCCTTGCTGCTGGCCGCCCTTGCCGCCCGCGGACGGGCCACCGGGCAGTTCGGCCGCGGCACCGCGCGCCGGCAGCTGCGGACGCTCCTCGCGGCGCGGGGCGCCGGTGGGCGGGGCCACGGTGGACGCCGGGCCGCTCTCCTGGCCGCGGGTGGGCAGCGAGGGGCGCGCGGCACCGGGGCGGCCGGCCGGGCGGGCGTCGCCCGGTACCGGGGCGCCCGGAGACGTCGCGCCGGGAGGCGCCGTACGGCCGGACGGCGCCGGGGCACCGAAGGCGTTCGGCGCACCGCCGCCGGGACCGCCGCGGCCGGGCAGCGCGGGGCGCCCGCCGGCCGAGGGACCCGAACCGACCTGACCGCGCGGCTGGAGCCCCGCGAGCCGGCTGGAGCCTCCGCCGCCGAGGTCGCCGGCACCGCCCTTGGCGTTGCTCGGGGCCGGCTTCTTGCCGCCCTGGGCGACATCGACCGGCAGCATGACCAGCGCGGTGGTGCCGCCGGAGTCGGAGGGCCGCAGCTGGATACGGATGCCGTGCCGCAGCGACAGGCGGCCGACCACGAACAGACCCATCCGCCGGGAGACCGAGACGTCCACGGTCGGCGGGGCGGCGAGCCGCTCGTTGATCGCCGAGAGGTCCTCGGGCGACAGGCCGATACCGGTGTCGTGGATCTCGACCAGGACGCGCCCGTCGGGCAGCGCGTGGCCGGTGACCTTGACCTTGGTCTGGGGGGAGGAGAACGAGGTGGCGTTCTCCAGCAGCTCGGCGAGCAGGTGCACGAGGTCGTTGACGACCCGGCCCGCGACCTCGGTCTGCGGGACGGCGTTGAGCTCGATCCGCTCGTACTGCTCCACCTCGGAGGCGGCGGCACGCAGGACGTCGACCAGCGGCACCGGCCGCGTCCACCGGCGGCCCGGCTCCTCACCGGCGAGGACCAGGAGGTTCTCACCGTTACGGCGCATACGGGTGGCGAGGTGGTCGAGCTTGAAGAGCGAGGACAGCTGGTCCGGGTCGGCCTCGCGGGACTCCAGTTCGGAGATCAGCGAGAGCTGACGCTGGATCAGGCCCTGCGAACGGCGCGAGAGGTTGGTGAACATCGCGTTGACGTTGCCCCGCAGCAGCGCCTGCTCGGAGGCGAGGCGGACCGCCTCGTGGTGCACGTCGTCGAAGGCCGCGGCCACCCGGCCGATCTCGTCCCGGCTGTGCACACCGACCGACTGGACGGAGGTGTCCACGTCCTGCGGGTCGGACTCGGACAGCTGCTTGACCAGCTCGGGCAGCCGTTCCTGGGCGACCTTCTGCGCGGTGTCCTGCAGCCGGCGCAGCGAGCGGACCATGGAGCGCGCCACGACGAACGCGCCGACCAGCGAGACGCCGAGGACGAGCAGGATCAGCGCACCGCTGATGATCGCGGACTGGGTGGCCTCGTTGCGCAGCCCGCGGGCCTTCTGCTCCATCTCGGACAGCAGCGTGGTCTCGATACGCGACATCTCGTCGATCTTGACGGTGTCGGAGTCGTACCAGTCGAGGTACCTGATGTCCTGGCTGCGGATGCCGGAGCCGCTGGCGAAGGCGCGGTGCGCGAAGGCGACCGCGGCCTTGATCTCGTCGTTGTTGCCGTCCAGGCCGCGGGTGAGCGCGCCGGCGTTGTTGCTGTAGATCTGCGAGAAGCGGTCCCGGGCGGCCTTCTCGCTGTCCTCCGCGTTACGGCCGGCCAGCCGGTCGTTGGAGGACAGCTGCGGGCCGCCGTCGTGGGCGAGGCCGGCGCTGACCAGCGCGCGCTGGATCGACGCGTACTCCTTGGCCGACGAGAACGCCGCCAGCGCACGGGTACTGCGGATCATCTCGGGGTTGCTGGTGGCCTGCGCCATGTCCTGGGAGAGCGACAGCAGCGAGTTGATCAGCTGGTTGTAGCTGGTGACGGTCCGCGCGGTGTTGTTGTCGTCCTTGTAGGCGTTGGCGCGGATCTCGTTGAGGGTGTTGAGCTGCCGGCCGATCTCCAGGACGGTCGCCCGGACACCGGCCATCGTGGCGTCCTGGCCCTGGATGTCGCCGGTGGCCTGGTTGAACTTCAGCTTGGCGCGGTCGGTCTCCTGGCGGGGCGCGATGACGTTCGCGTCGTCCTTGGTGTTGCCGCTGCCGGCCAGCGGACCGGCCGACTTGTCCCGCTCCACCTGCAGTGCGTCGGCGAGCTCGGTGGCCTGCCGGGTCATCTCGGTGAGCAGCTGCATCTTGTCGAGCTGGTCGATGTTGTCCAGCGACGTGGCGATGCGCATGCCGCCCAGCGTGGTCGCGGCGACCACGGGAAGCGCGAGCAGGGAGACCAGACGGGTGCTGATGCGCCAGTTGCGCAGCGCTATTCGCGAACCGGGCCCACCGGACCCCTTGGACGCCTTGGGCGTCCCGCCGTCCGCGGCGTCTTCGCCCGGCGCCTGGCCGCGCCCGTCGGTGGGCACGGTGCCCCCGGCGGAAGCAGTGTTCTGGGCGCGCTGGGGCGAGGAGCCGCGATCGGTCCCGCCGCGGAGCTCCGGGTCCGCCGCAGCGCTGCCATCCCTCTTGAAACGTCCCTGCACTAGCGTCGCAACCTCTGGACCAGGCGTCCCGCCTCGGCGGGACGGTGTCGAGTCGTATGGGGGACCGCTGAGTCCCCCATGGCGGTCGTGAGTGACCGGCGGGCTGCCCTCTCTGGCCGAGAGAGCGGCACCACCGCGCGGCGCTACGTTGCGCCCTGCGCGCCGGCTGAAACGTGCGGCGGTCCGTGGAATTCCAGCACAGTGCAGGATCTCCAACAAGAGCGGAGCCATGCACTGTGACTTGGGTGACGCAATGTACGGAGCGCGTCACGACTTGTAGAAGTTTCGGCCGTCGATAACGGACTTTTATCCGCGAGTCGGCCGTCCCCGTCCGCTGTCCCAGGTGGGGTGATCGGGCGCGGAACGTGCGCTTCAATCCGCCATTGTCCGATTCGCCCAAGGTTGTTGATCAAGGGGAATGTGGCATTTGTCGCACAGTTCGTGAGCAAACTCACAGGAAGATCGTTGAGTTCTCGCGCACGGTGCCGGGAATAGCGTGCATAGCCTGACGCTTTACACAGGTGCCTGAAGCGACAAGGCAGCTGTGAGTACGACAGGTTTCCCGAGTTCCCCGAGATTTCCCGATCTCTTGACGACGCGAGGCATACAGCAGTGAAGACGACGATGTTCCGCAACATAGCCAACCCGCGGCGCACCACCCTGGTCCACCTCGAGGACGCCGGCGAGCTCGGCACCGAGGCGGCGGAGCACAGCGTCGAACTGCCGGCCCGGACCGCCAACCCCCGCCGGACGATCCTGATGGACGCACCCGCTCAGGACGTGTCGGCGTAAGCGGCGGCGGAGCGGCGGCGGCCCCGCGATAGCCTGGAGTGTCAACTCCGGCCAGTGATCAATGAGGGGCAGCGGCAACCCGTGCGCATCGCCAGATTCTCCATCGACGGCAACGTCGGATTCGGCGTCGTCGAAGGCGACGAACTCGACGTCATCAAGGGACACCCCTTCGCCGAATTCGAGCGCTCGGGCCAAAAGGTCCCCCTCGACAAGGTCCGGCTGCTGCCGCCCGTCCTGCCCAACAAGGTCGTGGCCATCGGCCGCAACTACGCCGAGCACGCCGCCGAGCTGGGCAACGCCGTCCCGGACGTCCCGGTCACCTTCTTCAAGCCGTCCACCTCGGTGATCGGCCCCGGCGACCCCATCGGGTACCCCTCCTTCTCCCAGGAGGTGCACCACGAGGCGGAGCTCGCCGTCGTCATCGGCCGGATGTGCCGCGAGGTGCCCCGCGAGCGCGCCAAGGACGTCATCCTCGGCTACACCTGCGCCAACGACATCACCGCGCGTGATGTCCAGCAGCGCGAGAAGCAGTGGGCCCGGGCCAAGGGCTTCGACGGCTCCTGCCCGCTCGGCCCCTGGGTCGAGACCGGGCTGGACCCCGCGGACATCGCCGCCGGCCTCGCTGTCCAGTGCACGGTCAACGGCGAACAGCGCCAGCTCGGCCGCACCAGCGACATGGTCCGCCCGGTCGAGGACCTCATCGTCCACATCACCGAGGCGATGACCCTGCTCCCTGGCGACGTCATCCTCACGGGCACCCCGGCCGGGGTCGGCCCCCTCAACGTCGGCGACGAGGTCGCCGTCACCATCGAAGGCATCGGCACTCTCACCAACAAGGTGATCAAGCGTGGCTAACGCGACCCCCGGCACCCCCGTCCGCGTACGGTTCTGTCCCTCCCCGACCGGTAACCCCCATGTCGGCCTGATCCGTACCGCCCTGTTCAACTGGGCCTACGCACGGCACCACAAGGGCACCCTGGTCTTCCGGATCGAGGACACCGACGCGGCCCGCGACTCCGAGGAGTCCTACCACCAGCTGCTGGACTCGTTCCACTGGCTCGGCTTCGACTGGGACGAGGGCCCCGAGGTCGGCGGCCCGCACGCGCCCTACCGCCAGTCCCAGCGCATGGACCGCTACAAGGACATCGCCGGCAAGCTGCTCGCCGCCGGTCACGCGTACCACTGCTACTGCACCACCGAAGAGCTGGACACCCGCCGCGAGGCCGCCCGCGCGGCCGGCCGCCCCTCCGGCTACGACGGCACGTGCCGCACGCTGACCGACGCGCAGAAGGCTGCGTACGAGGCGGAGGGCCGCAGCTCCATCGTCCGCTTCCGGATGCCCGACGAGCCGATCACCTTCCACGACCTGGTGCGCGGCGAGCTGACCTTCACCCCGGAGAACGTTCCGGACTACGGCATCGTGCGCGCCAACGGCGCCCCGCTGTACACCCTGGTCAACCCCGTCGACGACGCGCTGATGGAGATCACGCACGTCCTGCGCGGCGAGGACCTGCTCTCCTCGACCCCTCGCCAGATCGCCCTCTACAAGGCGCTGATCGAGCTGGGCGTGGCCAAGGAGATCCCGGCCTTCGGCCACCTCCCGTACGTCATGGGCGAGGGCAACAAGAAGCTCTCCAAGCGCGACCCGCAGGCGAACCTCAACCTCTACCGCGAGCGCGGCTTCCTCCCCGAGGGCCTGCTCAACTACCTCGCCCTGCTCGGCTGGTCCTTCTCCGCCGACCAGGACCTCTTCTCGGTGTCCGAGCTGATCGAGAAGTTCGAGATCGAGGACGTCAACGCCAACCCGGCCCGCTTCGACCTGAAGAAGGCCGAGGCGATCAACGCCGACCACATCCGGCGGCTGGACGTGCAGGACTTCATCAAGGCCTGTGAGCCCTGGCTGAAGGCCCCGCACGCCAACTGGGCCCCCGAGGACTTCGACGAGGCCGCCTGGCAGGCCCTCGCCCCGCACGCCCAGACCCGCCTCACCGTCCTCTCCGAGATCACCGCCAATGTCGACTTCCTGTTCCTCAAGGAGCCGGTCGAGGACGAGGCGTCCTGGACGAAGGCGATGAAGGGCGACCCGGTCGCGCTGCTCACCACGGCCCGCGCCAAGCTCGACGCCGCCGACTGGACCTCCGGTCCCGAGCCCCTCAAGGAGGCCGTCCTGGCCGCCGGCGAGGAGCACGGTCTCAAGCTCGGCAAGGCCCAGGCTCCCGTCCGGGTGGCGGTCACCGGCCGCACGGTCGGCCTGCCCCTGTTCGAGTCCCTGGAGATCCTCGGCAAGGAGCGCACGCTCCAGCGGATCGACGCGGCACTGGCCAAGCTCGCCGGCTGACCCCGTACCGCCGCCCGGGCCCGGAAGCCACCACGGCTTCCGGGCCCGCGGTCCGGCCGGATCCGGTCCGCCGGGCCGACGCCCCGGGCACAATGGCGGCACCGGCACCAGGAAGGCTGATCATGTCCGCGCATGCCGACCGCCCGCTCGCCCCGGCACCGGAGCACACCCCGCCCCGGGACACCCCGCTGCGCGCCGTCCTCTGGGACGTCGACGACACCCTCTTCGACTACACCGGCTCGGACCGCGCCGGCGTGCTGCGGCACCTGCGGGCCGAAGGACTCCTGGCGGCGTACGGCGGCGAGGAGACGGCACTCACGCGCTGGCGCCACGCCATGGAGACCGAGTTCGCCCGCTTCCTCACCGGTGAACTCGGGTTTCTCGATCACCGCCGGGCACGGGCCCGGACGTTTCTGGGCAGGCCCCTGTCCGACGCCGACGCGGACGCCTGGTTCGGCCGGTACATCGCCCACTACGAAGCCTGCTGGACGCTCTTCCCGGACTCGCTGCCCGCACTGGAGGCGCTGACACCGCTGGTACGGCAGGCGGTGCTGTCCAACTCCGCCACCGCGAATCAGGAGCGCAAGCTGGCCGCCCTGGGGATCCGGGAACGCTTCGAGGTGGTGCTCTGCGCCGATGAACTGGGGCACGCCAAGCCCGCCGCCGAGGCGTTCGGCAGGGCCTGTCAGGCGCTCGGCCTAACGCCCGCCGAGGTCGTCTACGTCGGCGACAAGCTCGACATCGACGCACTCGGCGCCCGGGACGCGGGCCTGGCCGCCGTATGGCTGGACCGGACAGGCGGTGGGGAGGAGCCGCCGGAGGGGGTGCGACGGATCGCGGGTCTGGCGGAGCTCCCCGAGTTGTTGCGCGGAGTTACCGGTTTTGGTGCGCCGTCCACGATCAGGTAATGTTCTTCCTGCGCCGCCCGAGAGGGCCGAAAGGCCGGGCCGGGAAGCGCAGATCAAATCAAGCCCCCTACGGGGGGTTACGTTTTGATGGCCTATGGTGTAATTGGCAGCACGACGGTTTCTGGTTCCGTTAGTCTAGGTTCGAGTCCTGGTAGGCCAGCTCGCAGAGCTCATCTGCACCGCAGAGTCTCTCTGCAAAGCCCCCGTTGTGTAGCGGCCTAGCACGCCGCCCTCTCAAGGCGGTAGCGCCGGTTCGAATCCGGTCGGGGGTACAGATCCTTCCCAGGGGGACAGTCCGGGTCGCACCCACTGTCGTTCATGCAGGATCGCTAGGGCCCCCGTTGTGTAGCGGCCTAGCACGCCGCCCTCTCAAGGCGGTAGCGCCGGTTCGAATCCGGTCGGGGGTACTGGTCTAAACCACCATGGGCTATGGTGTAATTGGCAGCACGACGGTTTCTGGTTCCGTTAGTCTAGGTTCGAGTCCTGGTAGCCCAGCGCAGTGTGTCCTCGGACAAGCTCAACTACAGGAAAACTTGCCCCCGTTGTGTAGCGGCCTAGCACGCCGCCCTCTCAAGGCGGTAGCGCCGGTTCGAATCCGGTCGGGGGTACAGAGGGAAGAGCCCCCCGCTTCATGCGGGGGGCTTTTTCGTGTCAACTGCCGCTTCCGGGGCGCCGGTTGGACGCCTCTGCCGTCGCCTCCGCTCTCGTCGGTCGGCGCAGCCACCGCTGCCTCCCACCAGCTCGGCCGGGGTGCCGAACTCCTCGGCCAGATCCCGGTCCAGGGAGGCGAGTTGTGCCGCCGCGGCAGTTCGGTGGCGGTGCGCCGGGCGACGGCCGGCGCGGGGGAGTTCTCCGTCGGCGGTGCCTGGGCCGCGGTGCCCCGGGAGTAGCAGGCGCTCGTGCAGCAGCACTTGATCGTCGCGGTGGACACACCGCCGCGCTCACGCAGTTCCGCCCGTCGCCTACCCCTTGCGCCCTTCGGCGGGCGCGCCAGGGGAGCCGCGGACCGCCTGGCGTACTGAGCGGGCCGGGCGGCCCCGTCCCGCTCAGTACGCGGGACGGGGCTCGGGGGCCGTCTCAGCCGCTGCGGCGCAGGCCCTCGGAGAGCCGGGCCGCCGCGTCGATGACCGCCTGGGCGTGCATCCGCCCGGGATGGCGGGTCAGCCGCTCGATCGGGCCGGAGACCGAGACGGAGGCCACCACGCGGTTGGAGGGGCCGCGTACGGGCGCGGAGACCGAGGCCACGCCCGGCTCCCGCTCGCCGATCGACTGGGCCCAGCCGCGGCGCCGTACGCCGGACAGGGCGGTGGCCGTGAAGCGTGCGCCCTGCAGACCGCGGTGCAGCCGCTCGGGCTCCTCCCAGGCCATCAGGATCTGGGCGGCCGAGCCGGCCTTCATGGGGAGCGTGGAGCCGACCGGGACGGTGTCCCGCAGTCCGGACAGCCGTTCCGCCGCCGCCACGCAGATCCGCATGTCGCCCTGCCGGCGATAGAGCTGCGCGCTCTCGCCGGTCACATCGCGCAGATGCGTGAGCACCGGTCCCGCCGTGGCCAGCAGGCGGTCCTCGCCGGCCGCCGCGGCCAGCTCGGAGAGCCGTGGGCCCAGGATGAACCGGCCCTGCATGTCCCTCGCCACCATCCGGTGGTGTTCCAGTGCCACGGCCAGACGGTGGGCCGTGGGCCGTGCGAGCCCTGTCGCCGCGACCAGCCCGGCGAGGGTGGCCGGACCGGACTCCAGGGCACTCAAAACCAGAGCTGCCTTGTCGAGAACGCCGACGCCGCTAGAGTTGTCCATGCAACGATATTCGCGTCTCACACTGTGAAACGCAAGTTCAATTTTCCGGGGAAGTCGTCAATCTGTAGGTGTGGCCCTCTACCAGGGCCCGGCGTACGGCCCGGTACGGGGATTTCTGCGGGCGTCGCGCACGGACGAGTAAGGCCGGCACTGTGGCCGGCCGGAGGGAAAGCGATGGGACGGACACTCGCGGAGAAGGTCTGGGACGATCATGTCGTCCGGCGCGCGGAAGGCGAGCCCGACCTTCTCTTCATCGATCTCCACCTGCTGCACGAGGTCACCAGCCCGCAGGCGTTCGACGGCCTCCGCAAGGCCGGCCGCCAGGTGCGCCGTACGGACCTGACCATCGCCACCGAGGATCACAACACCCCGACCCTCGACATCGACAAGCCGATCGCCGACCCGGTCTCGCGCACCCAGCTGGAGACGCTGCGCAAGAACTGCGCCGAGTTCGGGGTCCGGCTGCACCCGCTGGGCGATGTCGAGCAGGGCGTTGTCCACGTCGTGGGACCGCAGTTGGGACTGACCCAGCCCGGCACCACCGTGGTCTGCGGTGACAGTCACACCTCCACCCATGGTGCCTTCGGCGCCCTGGCGTTCGGCATCGGCACCAGCCAGGTCGAGCACGTGCTGGCCACCCAGACGCTGCCGCTGGCCCCGTTCAAGACCATGGCGATCACCGTCGACGGCGAGCTGCCCGAGGACGTGACGGCCAAGGACCTGATCCTGGCCATCATCGCCCGGATCGGCACCGGCGGCGGCCAGGGCTACGTCCTGGAATACCGCGGCCAGGCCATCGAGCAGCTGTCGATGGAAGCCCGGATGACCATCTGCAACATGTCGATCGAGGCGGGCGCGCGGGCCGGCATGATCGCCCCCGACGCGACCACCTTCGACTACCTCCAGGGGCGCGACCACGCCCCCGAGGGCGAGGACTGGGACGCCGCGGTCGCCTACTGGAAGACGCTGCGCACCGACGACGACGCGGTCTTCGACGCCGAGGTCTACATCGACGCCTCCGAACTGGCCCCGTTCGTCACCTGGGGCACCAACCCGGGCCAGGGCGCGCCGCTTTCGGCCGACGTCCCCGACCCGGCTTCGTACGAGGACGCCTCGGAGCGGTACGCCGCCGAAAAGGCCCTGGAATACATGGGGTTGACGGCCGGCCAGCCGCTGCGCGACATCAAGGTGGACACCGTCTTCGTAGGCTCGTGCACCAACGGCCGGATCGAGGACCTGCGCTCCGCGGCCGGGATCCTCGAGGGCCGCCGGGTCGCCGACGACGTACGGATGCTCGTCGTCCCCGGCTCGGTCCGCGTCTCCCTGGAGGCGGTCGCCGAGGGGCTGGACAAGGTCTTCACCGCGGCCGGCGCCGAATGGCGGCACGCGGGCTGCTCGATGTGCCTGGGCATGAACCCCGACCAGCTGGCGCCCGGCGAGCGCTCCGCGTCCACCTCGAACCGCAACTTCGAGGGCCGGCAGGGCAAGGGTGGCCGCACCCACCTGGTCTCGCCGCAGGTCGCCGCCGCAACGGCGGTTCTCGGCCATCTGGCCTCACCGGCCGACCTGTCCTCGGCGGCCGGCCAGTCCGACGTCGCCACGCCCGCGGGAGTCTGAACCATGGAAGCCTTCACCACCCACACCGGCCGGGCCGTCCCGCTGCGCCGCAGCAATGTCGACACCGACCAGATCATCCCTGCTCACTGGCTCAAGAAGGTCACCCGCGACGGTTTCGAGGACGGGCTGTTCGAGGCCTGGCGCAAGGACCCGGAGTTCGTCCTCAACCAGGAGCGATACAAGGGCGCCACGGTGCTGGTCGCCGGCCCCGACTTCGGTACCGGCTCCTCACGTGAGCACGCCGTCTGGGCGCTGCAGAACTACGGTTTCAAGGCCGTGATCTCCTCGCGGTTCGCGGACATCTTCCGCGGCAACTCCCTCAAGAACGGGCTGCTGACGGTGGTCCTGCCGCAGGAGACCGTCGACCGCCTCCAGCAGCTGCTGGAGGCCGACCCGACCGCCGAGGTGACGGTCGACCTGGTCGGCAGGCAGGTCCGGGCCGAGGGCATCAGCGCCGGATTCGAGCTGGACGAGAATGCGCGTTGGCGCCTCCTGGAGGGGCTGGACGACATCAGCCTCACCCTTCGGGAGGAGTCGTCCATCGTGGAGTACGAGGCGAACAGGCCGACGTTCAAACCGCGTACCCTCGAGGTCTGACCTCGGGTTTTTGGCTCAAAGCGTTATTGCGTACGATGCGCCCCCTGTGCAGTTGGCAGGGGGCGCATCGCCGTGTCGGGGCCGTTGTTGAGGCCCCGTGAAGCGACAACTCGCCGCAGATGGCACAATTAGCGCATGGAACGCGACGAGCAACTCGAGCTCTACGGAGTTGTCGCCGACCGGCTCAAGGTCGCACACGCAAGAGTGCGGACACTGCAAGTCCCGGAGGGCGTACGGATGGCGCTGACCCGGAAGCTGCTCGTCATCACGGCCGCGGCTAAACACGATCTTGCGGACGCGGCAAGGCGTCTGGAGTGGTTCATGGATGACCTCGACGAAGGTCGTTATCCCGAAGATGTGCACGCCGACGGAAGTCCGTGAAGGTCGACTTCGTTGCGGCACAAGGGTGATTAGCCCGTTTCGTGTTTGATTTGCGGTATATATCTGCCTAACGTGCGAAAAAGCTTGGAAACTTTCCTTCCAGCAATGTCTCCGAAGGGGAAGACGTGAACAAGGCGCAGCTCGTAGAAGCCATTGCCGACAAGCTCGGCGGCCGTCAGAACGCCGCGGACGCGGTGGACGCCGTACTGGACGCAATCGTCCGTTCCGTTGTCTCCGGCGACCGTGTTTCGGTCACCGGATTCGGTTCGTTCGAGAAGGTCGACCGCCCGGCCCGCTACGCCCGCAACCCGCAGACGGGTGAGCGGGTGCGGGTCAAGAAGACCTCGGTGCCGCGATTCCGGGCCGGACAGGGCTTCAAGGACCTGGTGAGCGGCTCGAAGAAGCTCCCCAAGGGTGGCGAGGTCTCCGTCAAGAAGGCTCCCAAGGGCAGCCTGACCGGCGGCACGGCCATCAAGAAGGCCGCGGCGAA
This sequence comes from Streptomyces sp. NBC_01454, assembly GCF_036227565.1. Taxonomy (NCBI): domain Bacteria; kingdom Bacillati; phylum Actinomycetota; class Actinomycetes; order Kitasatosporales; family Streptomycetaceae; genus Streptomyces; species Streptomyces sp. NBC_01454. Next base: position 2,348,787 of record NZ_CP109460.1, on the reverse strand, counting down.
GAAGGCCACCGCCAAGAAGGCCGCCGCCAAGAAGACGGCCACGGCGAAGAAGGCCGTGGCGAAGAAGGCCACGGCGGTGAAGAAGGCCACCGCGAAGAAGACCACGGCCAAGAAGGCGACGGCGAAGAAGACCGCCGCCAAGAAGGCCACCACGGCCAAGAAGACCACCGCCAAGAAGGCGACGGCGAAGAAGACCGCCCCCGCCAAGAAGGCGACGGCGAAGAAGGCCCCGGCGAAGAAGGCCACGGCGCGCAAGACCACCGCCAAGAAGACCACCGCCCGCAAGCGGTAATTCAGCATCGGCGATGCACGCGCCGGGCCGGTCTCCCTTCGGGGAGCCCGGCCCGCGGTGCGTTCCGGGGCCGTCTAGGCTCTCTCCCATGCAGGCCACCGCGTACACGTACGACTCCGAGACCCGCTCCGGCAGTGTGCTGCTGGACGACGGCACCCCGTTGCCCTTCGACGCGGCGGCCTTCGACGCCGGCGGCCTGTTGCTGCTGCGCCCCGGTCAGCGGGTCCGTATCGACCTCACCGGCGACGGCGACGACCGGCACATCGTGCTGATCACCCTCCAGACGCTCTGACCTGCGACGGCCGCAGCCGCCCGGGCTCCCCGGCCGGGCCGTCCCCGGCCGCCCCGCCGGCGAGACGGGGGGCCTGCAGGGCCGTGTGCGGGCCCACGCCCAGCGCCAGCGCGGCCCGCAGATCCTCGGCGGTGTCCACGTCCCGGCGGACCGAGGGCGCCCGGTGCGCGGTGAGCTCCCGCGCTCCCGATGCCAGGTGACGGGCCCGCGAGGCACCCCCGAATGCCGGTTCCAATTCCGCGCCGGAAGTCGCGGTCAGAAGTGTTGTCCCGATATCCGCCGCATCCGCGAGAAATGCGCGGGGAAATTGCGAAGCGGAATGGAGCACCAGTTCCAGTTCGGCGGGGCGCAGCGCCGGCAGATCGGCGTTCAGCGCGGCGAGGGCCGCTCCCGGGCGGCGCGCCCGGACCGCGCCCGCGCCGTGGGCCAGTGCCGCGTTGAGCCCCCGGGCCGGTGTGTCGGGAACGACGCGCGCGCCCAGCCCCGCCAGCCGCTCGCCGGCCAGCGGGTCGTCCGTGACAACCACCACATCCCGGACGTTCGCGCAGGCCAGCGCCGCTGTCACGGTGTCGAGGGCGAAGGCGAGGGCCAGCCGGGGGCGGAATTCCTCACCGGCGGCCCCGGCGAGCCTGCTCTTGGCTCGCACCAGCGGTTTCAGCGGCACCACCAGGCTCCAGGCCGTCTCTGCTTCGCCCTCTGCTCCGTCGCTTCGCATCGGCGCCATTCTCCCCTGCTGCCGCCGCTCTCCGGCAGCGTCGGGGTTACGGTGTCCTCGACAGAGCGGGTACCTGGGGCGACACTTGTGCGGCTGCCGGCCCGCAGCAGCTTCACAGGTCCCCACAAGGAGGGTGTCCCAGTGTCCCGCCGCAGAATCGGCTTCTGGTACCGCTTGGCCGCGGTCATCTGCAAACCGCCGCTCTTGGTTCTGTTCAAGCGGGACTGGCGAGGAATGGAGCACATTCCGGCCGACAGCGGATTTATCACCGCGGTCAACCACAACTCGTATCTCGACCCGCTCTCCTATGCGCACTATCAGTACAACACCGGGCGGGTCCCGCGATTCCTGGCCAAGGCGGGCCTCTTCAAGAGCGGCTTTGTCGGCCTGATGATGCGCGGCACGGGGCAGATCCCCGTCTACCGGGAAACCACCGACGCCGCCACCGCGTTCCGCGCCGCCGTCAACGCCATCGAGAAGGGCGAATGCGTCGCCTTCTACCCCGAGGGCACCCTCACCCGCGACCCGGACCTGTGGCCCATGCAGGGCAAGACCGGTGCCGCGCGGGTGGCCCTGCTGACGAAGGCGCCGGTCATCCCCGTCGCGCAGTGGGGCGCCCAGGACGCGATGCCGCCCTACGCCACGGAGAAGAAGCTGCGCCTCCTGCCGCGCAAGACGCTGCGGGTGCAGGCGGGGCCGCCGGTCGACCTGAGCGCGTACTACGGCCAGGAGCCGACCGCCGAGGTGCTGCGGGCCGTCACCGAGGTCATCATGGCCGCGATCACCGAGCAGCTGGCCCTCCTGCGCGGTGAGCCCGCACCGGCCGAACCGTACGACTGGCGCAAGGCGGTCGCCCGGGATCGCCGTGCCGCCCGCGAAGCCGCCAGGGCGGGCAAGGGCGCCGCGGCGGCCGCGGCCCCCGCCGAGCCGGCCGCCGCCCCCGAACCGGCCGTCGCCCCGCAACAGGCCCGAAGCACCCAGCAGGCACAGGAGGATGAAAGCAAGTGACGCGCTGCGCCGTCTACGGCACGGGGTCCTGGGGTACCGCCTTCGCGATGGTGCTCGCCGACGCGGGCTGCGAGGTGACCCTGTGGGGGCGCCGCCCGGCTCTCGTCGACGCCATCAACAACGGCCGTACCAACCCCGACTATCTGCCGGGGGTCGAGCTCCCCGCGTCCGTACGGGCCACCACCGACCCGGCGGAAGCGGCGCGCGGCGCGGAGTTCGCCGTGCTGGCCGTCCCCGCCCAGACGCTGCGCGGCAATCTGGCCGAATGGGCGCCCCTGCTGCCCGGCGGGACGGTCCTGGTGTCCCTGATGAAGGGCGTCGAACTGGGCACGGCCAAGCGGATGAGCGAGGTCATCGAGGAGGTCGCCAAGGTGCCGGCGGAGCAGGTCGCGGTGCTGACCGGCCCCAACCTCGCCAAGGAGGTCGCCGCCCGGCAGCCCGCCACCGCCGTCGTGGCCTGCGCCGACGAGGAGGTCGCCCGGCGCTTCCAGACCGCCTGCCACACCGCGTACTTCCGTCCGTACACCAACACCGACGTGGTGGGCTGTGAACTGGGCGGTGCGGTCAAGAACGTCATCGCGCTCGCCGTCGGCATCGCCACCGGTATGGGCCTGGGCGACAACGCCAAGGCGTCCCTGATCACCCGCGGCCTGGCCGAGACCACCCGGCTCGGCTTGGCGATGGGCGCCGACGCGCGCACCTTCGCCGGTCTGGCCGGCATGGGCGACCTCGTCGCCACCTGCTCCTCGCCGTTGTCGCGCAACAACACCTTCGGCACCAACCTCGGCCGGGGAATGACGCTGGAGGAGACCATCGCGGTCACCAAGCAGACCGCCGAGGGCGTCAAATCCTGCGAATCCGTGCTGGATCTGGCCCGCCGGCACGGCGTCGACATGCCGCTCACCGAGACGGTCGTCGAGATCGTCCACGAGGGCAAGCAGCCGATGGCGGCCCTGAAGGACCTGATGGCGCGCAGCGCCAAGTCCGAGCGGCACTGACAGCGGAGTCGTTTCATCCGGTTCTGTGCGGTCCGTCGGGGGCCCGTACTCCGCGGCAGCCCCCGCGGACGGCGGCGCGACGTCTCCGACGGCTGCCGCAGCACTGACTCCGCGCCGGTCAGCAGGTACGCTCAACGCGATATGAGCAGCCAGACCTCCTCCCACAAGCCCCGCGTCGCCGTCGTGTTCGGCGGACGCAGCTCCGAGCACGCGATCTCCGTTCTCACCGCCGGAGCGGTGCTGCGCGCCATCGACCGCGACAAGTACGACGTGCTGCCGATCGGCATCACCACCGACGGCCGCTGGGCGCTGACCGCCGACGACCCCGAGCGGATGGCCATCGCGGACCGGCGGCTGCCCAGCGTGGCCGAGCTCGCCGAGTCCGCCGAGGGCGGCGTGGTGCTCCCCGTCGACCCGACCAACCGCGAGGTCGTCTACACCGAGCCGGGATCGGTGCCCAAGGCGCTGGGCGAGGTCGATGTGGTCTTCCCCGTGCTGCACGGCCCCTACGGCGAGGACGGCACCCTGCAGGGCCTGCTGGAGCTCTCCGGCGTCCCCTACGTCGGCTCGGGCGTGCTCGCCTCCGCCGTGGGCCAGGACAAGGACTACATGAAGCGGGTGTTCACCTCCTTCGGGCTGCCCGTCGGCCCCTACGAGGTCATCCGCCCGCGGGAGTGGGAGAACGATCCCGCGGCCGCCCGCAAGAAGATCGTGGACTTCGCCGCGGAGCACGGCTGGCCGCTCTTCGTGAAGCCCGCCCGGGCCGGTTCGTCCATCGGCATCACCAAGGTCGACGACCTCGGCGGCCTGGACGAGGCGATCGAGGAGGCCCGCCGGCACGACCCGAAGATCCTGGTGGAGGCGCTGCTGCGCGGCCGGGAGATCGAGTGCGGGGTGCTGGAGTTCGCCGACGGCCCGCGGGCCAGCGTGCCGGCCGAGATCCCGCCGGTCAGCGCGCACGACTTCTACGACTTCGAGGCCAAGTACATCGACTCGGCCGACGGCATCGTGCCGGCGCCGCTGAACGCCGAGGAGACCGCGAAGGTCCAGGAGCTGGCCGTCGCGGCCTTCGAGGCGGCGTCCTGCGAGGGCCTGGTGCGCGCGGACTTCTTCCTGCAGGACAACGGCGAGTTCGTGATCAACGAGATCAACACCCTGCCCGGCTTCACGCCCATCTCGATGTACCCGCGGATGTGGCAGGAGAGCGGTGTGAGCTACCCGGAGCTGATCGACCGGCTGCTGCAGGCCGCACTGCAGCGCTCCACGGGACTGCGCTGAGCCGCGGCCGGCCTCCGGGCCGGCCGCCGCAGCGGGCCTAGACCCCGGTGGGGACGGTCTTCTTCACGGCGTGGGCGAGGTCGGTGAGCACATTGACCTCGGGGGCGTACTTCCCGGGCACGGTCACCTCGACATAGGCCTTCCGCAGCACCGTCGTGAAGCGGTAGCCGTCGTCCTGTTTCTCGAAGAGCCACTGGACCCCGTTGACTTCCGCCGCGTCGGCGCCGGGGTTGTAATGTTCACTCCCGTACGTCAGGACATCGGGCTTCGGCACCCCGCAGCGCAGTTTCACGGCAGGATCGCCCCACATGGCAGTGAAGTCCGAGACCGGTTCGGTGTCGCCCCGTTCCAGCCGGTCCACGGTGCGCGGCAACTCCTTGTGGAGCGCCCGGCAATACCGTGCCGCCTCCCCTTTCGGGGCGGGCACGGCCACCTCACCGGGCGAGGAACAGCTCACCGCGGCGATCAGCACGGTGAGCGGGGGAAGGGCCAGATACCGGCGGCGCGCAGAGATCACCCGGCAGAGGATACGGGGGAGCTAGAGATGGACGACGGGGCAGGTCAGGGTGCGCGTGATGCCGTCCACTTGCTGGACCTTGGCGACCACCATGCGGCCCAGCTCATCGACGGTGTCGGCCTGCGCGCGCACGATGACGTCATAGGGCCCGGTCACGTCCTCGGCCTGCAGCACACCGGTGAGGGTGGAGATCACCTCAGCTACCGCCGAGGCCTTGCCGACCTCGGTCTGGATCAGGATGTAGGCCTGTACCACGGAACCTCCAGGGCGGCTACGAGGATCATGTGGGAAGAAGGGACGCCACGGTACCGCGTCACCGGGCGGAGCGGGGAGACCCGCGCGGTGAACACCGCGAGTGCGGCACAGTCGTCAGCCACGTACGGACCGTCCGTACACATGGGAAGGGCAACAGCATGAAGGGCACCGTGGGCGAGCTGGGGGAATTCGGGCTGATCAGGGAGCTCACCTCCCGGCTCACCTCCACTCCGGCGGTACGGATCGGGCCGGGGGACGACGCTGCCGTGGTCACCGCGCCGGACCGGAGGGTGGTCGCCAGCACCGACATCCTCCTGGAGGGCCGGCACTTCCGGCGCGACTGGTCCACCGCCTACGACGTCGGCCGCAAGGCCGCCGCGCAGAACCTCGCCGACATCGCGGCGATGGGCGCGGTGCCCACCGCGATCCTCCTGGGCCTGGTCGTCCCCGCGGAACTCCCCGCGACCTGGCCGACCGAGCTGATGGACGGGCTGCGCGACGAATGCCAGGTGGCCGGTGCCGCGGTCGTCGGCGGGGACGTCGTCCGCGGCGACACCATCACCATCGCCATCACCGCCCTGGGTGATCTGCGCAACCAGGAACCGGTCACCCGGGCCGGTGCCCAGCCCGGTGACGTCGTCGCGGTGACCGGCTGGCTGGGCTGGTCCGCCGCCGGGTACGCGGTCCTCACCCGTGGTTTCCGCTCGCCGCGCGCCTTCGTCGAGGCCCACCGCCGGCCCGAGCCGCCCTACCACGCGGGCCCGGCGGCCGCCGCACTCGGCGCCACCGCCATGACGGACGTCAGCGACGGACTGGTCGCCGACCTCGGGCACATCGCCGAGGCCAGCAAGGTCCGGATCGACCTGCGGTCCGCCGGCATCGACATCCCCTCGCAGATGTCCGACATCGGTACGGCCGTGGGCGTGGACCCGATGCAGTGGGTGCTCAACGGCGGTGAGGATCACGCGATCGTGGCGACTTTCCCGCCCGATGTGAAGCTGCCCGCCCGGTGGAAGGTCATCGGCGAGGTGCTCCACCCCTCCGCGCTGCCTCAGGTGACGGTGGACGGCGCCCCCTGGGTGAAGGCCGGATGGGACCACTTCGGCGACAACGGGGACGCCGGACAACACCCGTGAGGGCGCCCGCGGCCCCCGGGACGGGCGGCCGCGGGACGGCCGGACGCCGCCGAGTAGATTCGGCGGTATGCACACACCTCCACGCGTCCTGACCGTCGCCGGGTCCGACTCCGGTGGCGGCGCGGGCATCCAGGCCGACCTGAAGACGATGCTGGCGCTCGGCACCCACGGCATGAGCGTGCTCACCGCCGTCACCGCCCAGAACTCCCTGGGCGTGCAGGGCGCGTGGGACCTGCCCGCCGAGGCCGTACGGGCCCAGTTCCGCAGCGTCGTCGACGACATCGGTGTCCAGGCGGTCAAGACCGGGATGCTCTCCTCGGCCGAACTCGTGGAGACCGTCGCCGAACTGCTCGCCGAACTGCGGGTCCCGGTCGTCGTCGACCCCGTGGGGGTCTCCAAGCACGGCGACCCGCTGCTCGCCGCCGGCGCGCTGGACGCGGTCCGCACCGCGCTGCTGCCGACGGCCACCATCGCCACGCCCAACCTGGACGAGGTCGCCCAGCTCACCGGCGTACGCGTCGAGGACGAGGCCGGAATGCGCCGGGCGGCCGCCGCGATCCTGGACTTCGGGCCGCGCTGGGCGCTGATCAAGGGCGGCCATCTCCCGGCCGGCGCCGCGGACAGCGCCGTCGATCTGCTCACCGACGGCACCGAGGAACACTGGCTGCGCGCCCTGCGCCACGACAACCGGCACACCCACGGCACCGGCTGCACCCTGGCGAGCGCCCTGGCCGCCCAGCTCGCCAAGGGGGACACCGTCCCGCAGGCCGCGGCGGCGGCGAAGGACTACGTCACCGGCGCGATCGCGGCCGGCTTCCGGCTGGGCGCGGGCATCGGCCCCGTCCACCACGGCTGGCGGCTGCGCGACGGGCACTGACGGCACGGGCTGCCGTGGCCGGGGCAGGCTGCCGCGGCCGGGCGTCCCGGCCGCGACAGCCCGCCCCGGAAAAGGCGGAAGCCGGCCCACCACGGAGGTGGACCGGCTTCACAAGCAACCGGCTTGGCTGCGCTACGGCTAAGACGTCAGCGCGAGACCTTGCCGGCCTTGATGCACGAGGTGCAGGCGTTCAGCTTCTTCGGCGTGCGCCCGATCACTGCACGCACCGTCTGGATGTTGGGGTTCCAACGACGGTTGGTGCGGCGATGCGAGTGCGAGACACTCTTGCCGAAGCCCGGCCCCTTGCCGCAGACGTCGCAGTTGGCAGCCACGGGTCACTCCAAAGACTTCAGATGCACTTACGGTGAATCCCGACGAGCCGAGTGCATTGCCCGACCGGCACCGTCAGGAGAGGAATGGCCCGATTCTCATCGGGCAACCGGAGCAGCATACAACGGCCGCTCCCGTAGAACGAAACTACCACGCACCCCCCGGCCCCCCGCCCCGCCCCCGCGGCCGGAGCGCGGCTACTGTGCGAGGCATCCCGCGACCCTGGAGGACGATGTGCCGCACCCGCTCGACGCCGCCGCGGTCCGCTCCTGGTGCGGGCTGGCACTGGAGGCGCTCGGCCGGGAACGCGAGCGGATCGACGCGATCAACGTCTACCCGGTGGCCGACGGCGACACCGGCACCAACCTCTATCTGACGCTGGAATCCGCCGCCCGCGCGGTCGAGGCCGCCTTCGACGGGCAGGCCTCCGCCGGCACCGCGCCCCGCCTCGCGGACGCCATCGGTGCCATGGCGCACGGCGCCCTCATCGGGGCGCGCGGCAACTCCGGCACCATCCTGGCGCAGCTGCTGCGCGGGATGACGGAGGTGCTGGCCGCCGCCGACGGCTCGGGCGACGCCCTGGGGCGGGCGCTGCGCCGGGCCGCCGCCTCGACGTACGAGGCCGTGGCCCACCCCGTGGAGGGCACCGTCCTGACGGTGGCGACCGCTGCCGCCGACGCCGCCACCCGGTGCGCCGCCGACCGGGCCGCGGGGGCCGCCGAGGTCGCCCGCGCCGCCCACGAGGGCGCGTCCGCCGCCCTGCGGGCGACCCCCGGGCAGCTGGCCGTGCTCGGCCGAGCCGGTGTCGTGGACGCCGGCGGCTGCGGACTCGTGGCCGTGCTGGGGGCGCTGGCCGACGCGCTCTGCGGGGAGGTCTCGGCGACGCCGGTGGCCGTACGCGCCGACGCCCCGCTCCCGCGGGCGGCCGGCTGCGCGCGCGCCGCGGACGGCTGCGGGGACCCGGACGGGCCCGCCTTCGAGGTGATCTACCTGCTGGAGGCCGGTGACGCCGAGGTGGCGCGGCTGCGCGGCCGGCTCGACGGGCTCGGCGACTCCCTGGTGGTGGTCGGCGGGGACGGGCTGTGGAACGTCCATGTCCATGTCGACGACGCCGGGGCCGCCGTGGAGGCCGGTATCGAGGCGGGCCGCCCGTACCGGATCCGCATCACCCACTTCGGCGGGGCCGCGCGCACCAGGGAGCCGGCGATGACCGCGCGGGCCGTGGTCGCGGTGGTGCCGGGCGCCGGGCTCGCCGGGCTGTGTGCCCAGGCCGGCGCGACCCCGGTCACGGTGCGTCCCGGGGAGCCGCCCGCCAGCGGCGAACTGGTCCAGGCGATCCGGCAGGCGCACGCCCGTGAGGTCATGCTGCTGCCGAACGACCCCGAGCTGCGGCACACCGCGGCGGCCGCCGCCGAACAGGCCCGCACCGAAGGCGTCCGGGTCGCCCTGATCCCCACCCGCTCCGCCGTCCAGGGCATCGCGGCGCTGGCCGTGCACGAGCCGGACCGCAGCTTCGACGAGGACGTGGTCGCGATGACCGCGGCCGCGGGCGCCACCCGCTACGCGGAGCTGGCGGTCGCCGAGCGGCAGTCGTGGACGATGGCCGGCGTCTGCCAGGCCGGGGACATCCTCGGCCTGATCGACGGCGATGTCGCGGTGATCGGCGCCGATCTGGTGCGCACGGCGACGACCGTGCTCGACCGGATGCTGTCGGCGGGCGGCGAGATGGTGACCCTGGTCCTCGGCGCCGGTGTGCCCGGCGCGCTCGGCGAGCGGCTGGAGCGGCACGTCCGCGAGCGCCATCTCGCCGTGGACACGGTGGTCTACGACGGCGGCCAGCACGCGGTGCCGCTGCTCATCGGTGTGGAGTGAGAAGCGCCGGGACGCCGAACGCACCGCGATTGTCACAGGCGTGGTGTGCAATGGATACGTGGCAGCGCTCGACGAACCCCTGAAGAAAATCCTCGGTGGCACCACCGCGAAGGTGCTGTCCGAGCAGCTCGGCCTGCAAACGGTCGGCGATCTGTTGCACCACTATCCGCGGCGCTATGCCGAGCGCGGCGAACTGACCCGCCTCGCGGACCTCCCGCTGGACGAACACGTCACGGTCGTCGCGCAGGTCGCGGATTCCCGGGTGCTGAAATTCAACGGCGGCCGGGGACAGCGCCTCGAAGTGACGCTCACCGACGGCAGCGGCCGGCTCCGGCTGGTCTTCTTCGGCAAGGGCATTCACAAGCCCCACAAGGACCTTCTCCCGGGACGCCGCGCGATGTTCGCCGGCAAGGTGTCGGTCTTCCAGCACAAACTCCAGCTGGCCCACCCCGAGTACGCGCTCCTCGACGGCGACGGCGACGGCGATAACGGGACCGAGGCGGCCGACGCCTTCGCCCGGCAGCTCCTGCCGCTCTACCCCGCCTGCCAGCAGATGGCCTCCTGGAAGATCGCCAAGGCGGTCGACGCGGTACTGCCCAGTGCGCAGGACGCCGTCGACCCGCTGCCCGGGGCGCTGCGCGAGGGCCGGGCGCTGATCCCGCTCACCGAGGCGCTGCTCAAGATCCACCGCCCGGAGAGCAAGGCCGACATCGCCGCCGCACGGGACCGGCTGAAGTGGGACGAGGCCTTCGTCCTGCAGGTCGCGCTCGCCCGGCGCCGGCTCGCCGAGACCCAACTGGCCGCCGTGGCACGACGGCCGGCCGACGGCGGCATCCTCGACGCCTTCGACGCCAAGCTGCCCTTCACGCTCACGGACGGCCAGCAGAAGGTCAGCCGCGAGATCTTCGACGACCTGGCGACCGAGCACCCCATGCACCGCCTCCTCCAGGGCGAGGTGGGCTCCGGCAAGGCGCAGCCGCTGGACGCCCTGGTACTGACCCCGCGCGGCTTCCGTCCCATGGGGGAGATGACCGTCGGCACGGAAGTGGTGGTGCCCAGCGGCGAGCTCGCCGTGGTGGACGGGGTCTTCCCGCAGGGCGAGCGGGAGGTCTGGCGGCTGGTGCTGTCGGACGGGAGCGCCGTCGAGTGCGACGACGAGCATCTGTGGATCGTCGGCTCCGGCGGCACGGGCGAGCGGGTGCTGACCACCCGCGAGCTGCGGGGCGATCTGCTCGGCCCCGACGGCCGGCCCCGGTGGTCGATCGCGGCGGCCACCCCGGTGGATCTCGACGGCGGCGGGGACCGCCCGCGCGACCCGTATCTGGTGGGACGGCGGACGGCCGGGGGCGACGGCCCTGCCGACCGCCTGCCGACCGCCTGCCGCCTGGCCCCCGTCAAGGACCGGCTGGCCGTGGTGCAGGGGCTGATGGACGCCGGGGGCGGGCCCGCGGGGGCCGCCGCGGTCTACCGCGCCGCGCCCGGCCCGCTGGCCGCCGACCTGGCCTGGCTGGTGCGTTCCCTGGGCGGCTCCGCCCGACCCGTCCCCGTGGGCGACGGTGCCTGCAACGTCTTCGTGCTGCTGCCCGCCGGGTATCCGCCGTTCCGCGACGGCGGCGCCGGTGACGGTGCCGGAGTGCACCCCGAGGACGGTCCGGGCATCCGGCGCGCCGTCGAGGCCGTCGAGCACGTCGGCCGCAAGCCCGTCCAGTGCATCAGCGTCGCGCACCCCTCCCACGCCTATGTGACCGACCACTTCACCGTCACCCACAACACCATGGTCGCGCTGCGCGCCATGCTCGGCGTCGTCGACAGCGGTGGCCAGGCCGCGATGCTGGCGCCGACCGAGGTCCTGGCCCAGCAGCACCACCGCTCGATCACCGAGATGATGGGGGAGCTGGCCGAGGGCGGGATGCTCGGCGGCGCGGAGCGGGGCACCAAGGTCGTGCTGCTGACCGGCTCCATGGGCGCCGCCGCCCGCCGCCAGGCGCTGCTCGACCTGGTCACCGGCGAGGCCGGAATCGTGGTGGGCACCCATGCCCTGATCGAGGACAAGGTGCAGTTCCACGACCTGGGACTGGTCGTGGTCGACGAACAGCACCGCTTCGGCGTCGAACAGCGGGACGCGCTGCGCGGCAAGGGGAACTCCCAGCGGGAGAAGCAGACCCCGCATCTCCTGGTCATGACGGCGACCCCGATCCCGCGCACGGTCGCCATGACCGTCTTCGGCGATCTGGAGACCTCCGTCCTGGACCAGCTCCCCGCCGGACGCTCGCCGATCGCCAGCCATGTGGTGCCCGCCAAGGACAAGCCGCACTTCCTCGCGCGCGCCTGGGCACGCGTCCGCGAGGAGGTGGCGGCCGGACACCAGGGCTATGTGGTGTGCCCGCGGATCGGCGACGAGGAGGAGGCGCCCGCGGCGAAGAAGAAGGGTGCCAAGGCCGCGGCGGCCAAGGAGAGTTCACCGGAGGACGCGGCGGAGAAGCGGCCGCCGCTCGCGGTGCTCGACATCGCCGAACAGCTCAGGAGTGGGCCGCTGGCCGGTCTGCGGGTGGCGGTGCTGCACGGCCGGATGGCGCCGGACGACAAGGACGGCGTGATGCGCTCCTTCGCCGCCGGCGAGCTGGACGTCCTCGTCGCGACGACGGTCATCGAGGTCGGGGTGAACGTCCCCAACGCCACCGCCATGGTGATCATGGACGCGGACCGCTTCGGCGTCTCCCAGCTGCACCAGCTGCGCGGCCGGGTCGGCCGGGGCGCGGCCCCCGGACTGTGCCTGCTGGTCAGCGAGATGCCCGAGGCCAGCCCCGCGCGCGCCCGGCTCGCCGCCGTGGCGAGCACCCTCGACGGCTTCGAACTCTCCCGTATCGACCTCGAACAGCGGCGTGAGGGCGATGTCCTGGGACAGGCACAGTCCGGTGTCCGCTCCTCGCTGCGGATGCTCGCGGTCATCGAGGACGAGGAGGTGATCGCGGCCGCCCGCGAGGAGGCCACCGCACTGGTCATCGCCGACCCCGAACTGACCGGGTACCCGGCGCTGCGGATCGCCCTGGCGGCCCTGCTCGACGAGCAACGGGAGCAGTATCTGGACAAGGGATGAGCCGGGCCGCGGCCGTGGGCGGGCTTGGGCCCGGACGGCCCGGCGCCACGTGAGATCGGTCACCGCCCCCGGCCCCCGGTGCCCCCGGCCGGGCGTCCGCGGCCGGCTGACGCCATATCGTGGAGGGGCGGAGCCTGCCCGGCTCCTTCCCAGACCCGCGCAACGTAAGGACGGGCCCATGACCCGCGTGATCGCCGGTACGGCCGGCGGCCGCCGCCTGGCCGTACCCCCGGGAAACGGCACCCGACCGACCTCCGACCGGGCGCGCGAGGGCATGTTCTCCACCTGGGAGGCGCTCGACGGGCCGCTGGCCGGCGCCCGGGTGCTCGATCTGTACGGCGGTTCCGGCGCGGTCGGCCTGGAGGCGCTCTCCCGCGGCGCCGCGCACGTCCTGCTGGTCGAGGCCGACGCCCGCGCGGTGCGCACCATCCGCGACAACGTCCGCGCGGTCGGCCTCCCGGGCGTCGACGTCCGTGCCGGCAAGGCCGAGCAGACCGCCGCCGCACCGCCCCCGGGCGAGCCCTACGACGTCGTCTTCCTGGACCCGCCCTACGCGGTGACCGACGTCGATCTTCAGGAGATCCTGCTCACACTCCGTGGTCAGGGGTGGCTTGCGGAGCAGGCACTCGTCACCGTGGAGCGCAGCACCCGAGGCGGCACCTTCCCCTGGCCGGACGGTTTTGCAGCGATCAAGGCCCGTCGTTACGGCGAGGGGACGCTTTGGTACGGTCGCGCCGCTTCGACGTCCGCCGAATCGACGTCAGCAAGCGTGTCATGACCGGATCGGAGAGCGAGGAACCCGAGTTGCGCCGCGCCGTCTGTCCGGGGTCGTTCGACCCCATCACCAACGGGCACCTGGACATCATCGCCCGTGCCTCCAAGCTGTACGACGTCGTCCACGTCGCCGTGATGATCAACCAGTCCAAACAGGGGCTGTTCACGGTCGAGGAACGGATCGACCTGATCCGCCGGGCCACCGCCGAGTACGGCAACGTGGAGGTCGAGTCCTTCCACGGTCTGCTGGTCGACTTCTGCAAGCAGCGCGACATCCCCGCGATCGTCAAGGGGCTGCGCGCCGTCAGCGACTTCGACTACGAGCTGCAGATGGCCCAGATGAACAACGGCCTGTCGGGAGTGGAGACCCTCTTCGTCCCCACCAATCCGACCTACAGCTTCCTCTCCTCCAGCCTCGTCAAGGAGGTTGCCGCCTGGGGCGGTGATGTCTCCCATCTGGTCCCGGCGATCGTCCTGGAGGCGCTCACCGAACGCCTGCGGCAGAAGGGCTGAGACCGCGCCGGGCGCACGGTGCGCGATGCCGGACTGAGCGGGCGTCAGGTGGTGTCGGGCCCAGGGCGCGTGGCCGTACAGTCGTCCCGTTCCGTCGTTCCAACCCTTCAGAGAGTGGCGAGTCCAGGTGGACGTGCAGAAGAAGCTCGACGACATCGTCGCGACCGTCGGCGGTGCCCGGTCCATGCCCATGTCGGCCTCGTGCGTGGTCAACCGCGCCGAGCTGCTCGCCCTGCTGGAGGAGGTGCGCGCCGCGCTCCCGGGCTCGCTCGCGCAGGCGCAGGAGCTGCTCGGCGGCCGGGAGCAGATGGTCGAGGAGGCGCGGGCCGAGGCGGAGCGGATCATCGAGACCGCGCACGCCCAGCGCGGGTCGCTGATCTCCGACACCGAGGTCGCCCGGCAGTCCCAGGACGAGGCGGACCGGATCCTCGCGGAGGCCCGCCGGGAGGCGGAGGAGATCCGCGCCGAGGCCGACGACTACGTCGACAGCAAGCTCGCCAACTTCGAGGTCGTGCTGACCAAGACCATCGGATCCGTCGACCGCGGCCGCGAGAAGCTGCTCGGCCGCGGCCCGGGGCTCGACGACCAGGGCTACCCCGACGAGGACGGCACCCAGGCCCCGGAGCGCAGCTCCGACCCGGAGACCCTCCGGCAGCGCGCCGACGCCTATGTGGACGCCAAGTTCGGGGCGTTCCAGGCGGTGCTGAGCAAGACGCTGGAAGCGGTCGGCCGCGGCCGTGACAAGCTCCAGGGCGCCCGCGCGGTCGATGAGCTGGCCCTTCACCTGGCGGCGCAGGGCGATCCGCAGTCCGGGCAGCCGCAGGCCGACGCCGAGTACCTCGCCGGCCTGGCGGGCATCGGCGCCGAGCGCGACCCGCAGCCGGCCCAGGCGCCCCCGATGCCGCAGGCGCCGCCGCAGCCCGTGATGCCTCAGGAGCACCAGCAGCCCCTCCAGCCCCAGCTTCAGCAGCAGGGCTACTACACCGACCCGGCGGCCTACCCCCAGCAGGACGTCTACGGCTACCAGCAGCCCCCGCAGGACCCGTACGCCCCGCACCAGGACCCCTACGGCTACGACTGGCAGCAGCAGGCCCAGCAGCAGGGCTACGACCCGAACGCCTACCTCCCGCAGCAGCAGATGCCGCAGCAGCAGATGCCTCAGCAGCCCCCGCACGGCCATGCGGCACAGCCCGGCGCGCTGGACGAGACCAGCCTCTTCGACACCAGCATGATCGACCTGGACCAGCTCCGGCAGTACGAGGAGGGGCGCCAGTAGGCGCGCGGCCCGCGGTCCGCACTCCGGCCGGAAGCGGATTGGGCCTATCGGGGCCCGTCCAGTATCCTGGCTCTTCGGTCGCGCGTATGTCCGCGATCACTGCTGCCCGGAATTCCAGCCCTGGGATTCAGGCGGCACGCAATCCCCGTAGAAAGCAGGAAGCCATCAACGCCCGCCTCGACCACCGTTCCCCTCTCGTGTTCGATACGCGCGAGCTGGGCCGGCGTCCCGGTGCGCTCAAGAGGGTCTCCCGCTCCGTCGAGGCCCCCCGGGACCTCGGCAACGAGGTCATCGCTGTGCCCGCGGGCGCGGCGATCGAGCTCGACCTCCGCCTGGAGTCGGTCATGGACGGGGTGCTTGTCACAGGCACCGGCCGTGCAACCGTCAAGGGGGAGTGCGTAAGGTGTCTGGAGCCGCTGGAGCGAGAGCTCGACGCGGACTTCCAGGAGATGTTCGCCTACCCCGACGCCGATGCCAGGGTCCATGAGGACGCCGGCGACGACGCCGAGGACGAGGAGGACACCCTCTTCCTCGAGGACGACCTGTTCGACCTCGAGCCCGTGCTGCGTGATGCGGTGGTGCTTGCACTGCCGATGCAGCCGGTGTGCCAGGACGACTGCCCGGGCCTGTGCTCCGACTGCGGAGTGCGGCTCGCGGACGACCCGGACCACCACCACGACGCCGTCGACATCCGTTGGGCGGCACTGCAGGGACTCGCCGGGACCGTCAAGGACGGCGAGAAGGACAACATGGGCGGCGCCGAAGCGGGCGTCGACGAGAAGCAGGAGAAGTAGCCGTGGCTGTTCCGAAGCGGAAGATGTCGCGCAGCAACACGCGCCACCGCCGGTCGCAGTGGAAGGCTGCGGTCCCCACCCTGGTGGCGTGCGAGCGCTGCCACGAGCCGAAGCAGCAGCACATCGCGTGCCCGAGCTGCGGCACCTACAACAAGCGCCAGGTCCTCGAGGTCTGAGCGGCTGGTGACAGGCTCCGTGTCTAGCCCCAAGAAGGCGCAAGACGCCCATGCGACTTCCCGCACACGCGGGGATGAACCGACTCCGGCGGACACGGCCTCGTCCCACACGCTTCTGGAAGGGCGGCTCGGGTACAAGCTCGAGACCGCCCTTCTGGTGCGTGCGCTGACGCACCGCTCGTTCGCATACGAGAACGGCGGTCTGCCCACCAACGAGCGGCTCGAATTCCTCGGGGATTCGGTGCTCGGCCTGGTGGTCACGGACACGCTGTACCGCATCCACCCCGACCTCCCGGAAGGCCAGCTGGCCAAGCTCCGGGCCGCGGTGGTCAACTCGCGTGCGCTTGCCGAGGTGGGCCGCGGCCTCGACCTCGGCGCCTTCATCCGCCTCGGACGGGGCGAAGAGGGCACGGGCGGCCGGGACAAGGCCTCCATCCTCGCCGACACCCTTGAAGCGGTGATCGGCGCGGTCTATCTCGACCAGGGTCTCGATGCGGCGGGTGAGCTGGTGCACCGGCTCTTCGACCCGCTGATCGAGAAGTCCTCCAGCCTGGGCGCCGGCCTGGACTGGAAGACGAGCCTCCAGGAACTCACCGCGACCGAAGGTCTCGGCGTCCCGGAATACCTGGTCACCGAGACCGGCCCGGACCACGAGAAGACCTTTACTGCTGCTGCCCGCGTCGGTGGTGTCTCGTACGGCACCGGCACCGGCCGCAGCAAGAAGGAAGCCGAGCAGCAGGCGGCGGAGTCCGCGTGGCGTGCGATCCGCGCCGCGGCGGACGAGGCGGCCAAGGCGGCGGCTTCCGGCGACGAGGAGTCGCCCGCACCCGGTGACCGCACCGATTCCACCGGAGCGGCCACCGCCGCGCAGCCCGACTCGGCTCCGGCCGCCGGCGACAGCCCGTCGTCGGCACACTGAAACCCCGCTTCTGACCCCTTCCGGGCGGCCCCGCGCCGCTCCGGACGGGGTCAGAGGTCTTTGTCGCCGCCACCGTTCCCGAGGAGCCCTCCGTGCCCGAGCTGCCCGAGGTCGAGGTCGTACGCCGCGGACTGGAGCGCTGGGTCAGCGGACGCACGATCGACACCGTCGAGGTACGCCATCCGCGAGCGATCCGCCGGCACACCGCCGGTGCGGCCGACTTCGCGGCCCGGCTGACGGGGCTGCGCGTCGGCGCCGCCCGCCGTCGCGGCAAGTACCTCTGGCTCCCGGTGACCGGCGGCGGCCCGGCCGCCCAGACCGCCGCCGAGGGCCTCACCCCGAGGGTCACCCCGTCCGTCACCCACGGGCTGGCGATCCTCGCCCACCTCGGCATGAGCGGTCAGCTGCTGGTCCAGCCGGCAGGCGCCCCCGACGAGAAGCATCTGCGGATCCGGCTGGGCTTCGCCGACGCCCTGGGCACCGAACTCCGCTTCGTCGACCAGCGCACCTTCGGCGGCCTCTCGCTGCATGACACCGTCCCCGGCGACCCCGACCTGCTTCCCGACGTGATCGCGCACATCGCCCGCGACCCGCTGGACCCCGCCTTCGACGACGCGGCCTTCCACGCCGCGCTGCGCCGCCGCCGGACCACCATCAAGCGGGCGCTGCTCGACCAGACGCTGATCAGCGGCGTCGGCAACATCTACGCCGACGAGGCGCTGTGGCGCAGCAGGCTCCACTACGAGCGGCCGACCGCCACCTTCACCCGTCCGCGCACCGCCGAACTGCTCGGCCACGTCCGGGACGTGATGAACGCCGCGCTCGCCGTCGGCGGCACCAGCTTCGACAGCCTCTACGTCAACGTCAACGGCGACTCCGGCTACTTCGACCGCTCCCTGGACGCCTACGGCCGGGAGGACGAACCCTGCGGCCGCTGCGGCACGCCCATCCGCCGCCGTCCCTGGATGAACCGCTCCAGCTACTTCTGCCCCCGCTGCCAGCGGCCGCCCCGGGCCTGAGCGCGGGGCGCGGGCCGGCGGGTCAGCCCGCGGTGTGCCGGGCGTCGTAGCGCTCCCGGGCCTGGAGCACCTGCGGCATCCGGTCCTCCACCAGGTCGATCAGCAGCCGTAGTTGACGGGCGACCTGGTTCCCCAGGGGCGTCAGCGCGTAATCCACCCTGGGCGGATTGGACTGCTGCGCCTCGCGGTGCACCAACCCGTCCCGCTCCAGCGCGTGCAGGGTCTGCGCCAGCATCTTCTCGCTGACCCCTTCGACCCGGCGCCGCAGCTCGTTGAAGCGGAAGGTCCCGTCGAGCAGCGCGCCCAGCGTCAGGCTGCCCCACCGGTCGGTGATGTGCTTGAGCGCCTCACGCGAGGGGCACTCGCGCGCGAACACGTCATAGGCCAGGTCGTCCGCACAGCCGGGGGCGGGCTCCCCGGCCGTTGCGGCACTGCTCTCGATCGCCATGGGGACACCCTACTCCCGCGCAGCGCTAACTAATGGGTTGCGCTTTCTAAAAGTTAGTGCTTCTCTTTTCCTCGTTGCAGCCGACGCTCCCGGGCACCGACCGCCCCGGGATGCCGTGATCTGGAGGAGAACACCGTGACCACCCCTGCCCTGCCCGCCCCCGTTGTCTCCATCGCCCACCACTCCGGCTTCGGCCACACCGCCGTACTGGCCGAGGCGGTACGGGCCGCGGCCACCGCGGCGGGCGCCACCGTCCACCTGATCAAGGTCGACGAGATCACCGAGGCGCAGTGGGAGCAGCTCGACGCCTCCGACGCGATCGTCTTCGGCTCGCCGACCTACATGGGTACGGCCTCCGGCGCCTTCCACACCTTCGCCGAGGCGACCGCCAAGCGCTGGGCCACCCGCGCCTGGCAGGACAAGCTCGCGGCGGGCTTCACCAACTCCGCCTCCAAGAGCGGCGACAAGCTGCACACCCTGCAGTTCTTCACCGTGCTCGCCGCCCAGCACGGGATGAGCTGGGTCAGCCTCAACCTGCTGCCCGGCTGGAACTCCTCCACCGGCTCCGAGAACGACCTGAACCGCCTGGGCTTCTTCCTGGGAGCCGGCGCCCAGTCGCCCAACGACCAGGGGGCCGAGGGGGTCCACAAGGCGGACATCGCCACCGCCGAGCACCTCGGACGCCGGATCGCCGAGCAGGCACGGATCTTCGCCGCCGGCCGGGCCGCCCTCGCCGCCTGACCGCCACCGCCGAACCGGCTCCCCACCGGCCGGTACACACAGGACGCCCGCCCCGCGCCGTGACGGATCACGGCGCGGGGCGGGCGTCTCCCGGCGGCCGGCCCGCGCTCGCCGGTCCGTGCCCTCCTAGAACCCGAAGTCCTGCGTCCACCACGGGCCGCCCGGCCCGAAGTGGGCGCCGACGCCCAGGGTCTTGTACTCGCAGTTGAGGATGTTGGCGCGGTGGCCGGGGCTCTTCATCCAGGAATCCATGACGGCCCGGGCGTCGGCCTGACCGCGGGCGATGTTCTCGCCACCCAGGTCGGAGATGCCCGCGGCCCGGGCGCGGTCCCAGGGGGTGTCGCCGTCCGGGTCGGTGTGGCCGAAGAAGCCGCGCCGGGCCATGTCGTCGCTGAACTGCTGCGCCAGACCGGCCAGTTGCCGGTCCGCCGTCACCGGCGAGCAGCCGGCCCGGTCGCGCTCCTGGTTGACCAGGGACAGGACCTGGGCCTCGGCGGCGGACCCCGCACCGGGCGTCTTCGACGGCGTCGCGGAGCGCTCGGGCGCGGCGGCGGACGACGGCCCGGCGGGCCGGGAGGGCCGGTGCGACCCGGCCTTGCCGGTGGGGGAGGTGGACGGCTGGTGCGGCGCGGGGGACGTCGGAGCGGTGGTGGGGGAGGAGGGGCGGCCGGTGCCGGGGGCCGCGGGGCGGGAGCCGCCGCGGCTCGCCTCGTGCGTGGCCCGGTCGCCCGGGTTCGCGGAGCTGCCGCCCAGTGGCGCGGTGGCCTCCGGCAGCGCGTCGGCCCGGGCTCGCTCGCCCTGATCGTCGCCGGTGCCCCCGTCGAACTGGCCGTGGCCGGGAATCAGTCCGGAGGCGGCCGCCACGGCTCCCATCGCCACCGCGGCGGAGACGCCGAGCAGTCCGGCGCGGACGGAGGCCGTACCGCGGCCGCGCCCCGCGCGATGTCCGCGCTGCCGGACACCGGCCGGCGCGCCGGTCCGCACAGCCGTCGGTGCGTCACCATGCCCCGCACGGGGGGCTTCAGGGGCTGGGGGAGCAGAGCGTCGATGGCGGCCCATCCGCGTTCGTCCTTCCGTCCTCAGCGTCAACCCGACTCACCCGAAAGAGTGAGCCTCGCTGTCGGGGGACTGTACGGGATGCCCTCCGGGGCTGAGGTGACCGCTGAGCAATTGGCCGGTTAACGTGCACACATGAACGAAGCAGTCCGTGTGACCGCGTGGGTGCGAGGTCAGGTCCAGGGCGTCGGATTCCGCTGGTTCACCCGGGCCAACGCCCTTCGCATCGGGGAACTTGCCGGATTCGCGGTCAATCTCGGTGACGGCCGGGTCCAGGTCGTCGCCGAGGGGCCGAGGGATCACTGCGACGCGTTGCTGGAGTGGCTCCGGACCGGAGACACGCCCGGGCGGGTCGACGGAGTCACTGAGATATGGGACACGCCCCGCGGCGGTTACGACGGCTTCGAGATCCGCTGAGGGGCCCCGCCGAAACCGGCTGTACGACCGTCAGAGGCGATCTTGGGGACGCGTCCTTGTCCGCAGCTCATGGGAGATAACGCCTGGTGGTTGCCAACTCGGCCGACCCGTGCAAGGCTGCCGCTGTACGGATGATCTCCACGCCCCCGCGGGACCTTTCTGGGGAGTCGGCGCAGCGCCCTCGCGGCCGCGCACTCTCAGGTGCCCGAGGATACGGGGTGTGATCGTGTTGACCGTCAAACCGTTTGGTGAGACTCTGGAATCCCCGCGCACCTTAGCTGTTTGGCATTGAGTACACCAGGAATGACAAGCACCGCGGGTGCGAATCCCTCACGACCCAACCGCTTCGGTCGGTCACTCATTGTGGAGGACCATCCATCA
This sequence comes from Streptomyces sp. NBC_01454, assembly GCF_036227565.1. Classification (NCBI taxonomy): domain Bacteria; kingdom Bacillati; phylum Actinomycetota; class Actinomycetes; order Kitasatosporales; family Streptomycetaceae; genus Streptomyces; species Streptomyces sp. NBC_01454. The sequence goes on along the minus strand of NZ_CP109460.1, from coordinate 2,327,606 downwards.
TGGCAAAGGCGCTTCTCGGTTACGTCGGCGGCTCCGACCCCCGAGTCCTCTCCGAGATGCGACGGCTTCAGCAGCGCGTCCAAGACCTGGAATCCGAACTGATTCGGATGCAGGCCGAAAACGACATGCTGTCCGCTGCCGCACGTCGCGACGACTCGATGCTCGACATCGACGTACCCCAGGCGGAGCCCGCGCTCACCTGACCCCGCCCCCAGGGCCGGCAGGGCTGCTCGCCAGCCGCTTGAGGCACCGTTCTCTTCAAGATCTTCAAGGGACGCTTCGGCGTCCCTTCGTCGTTTCCCGGTTCTTGGTCCGACGGCCATTCGTGCGGACCCTGCGGTCCATTCGGCCGTGCCCGCCCCTCTCTTACCGCATGATGTGCCCTGCACTTTCCGCCATGAAACCGAAAAGGAACGGCGCGGTGTACGGGGGGTGATGCGGGGCCGGTGACCGGCGCCGGAATGTTGGGGCCGCCCGTCCGGGAGCGGCCGGTAGAGTCCAACGGCGTGCACCTCAAGAGTCTGACCCTGCGAGGCTTCAAGTCCTTCGCCTCCGCCACGACGCTCCGGTTCGAACCGGGCATCACCTGCGTCGTGGGCCCCAACGGATCCGGCAAGTCCAATGTCGTGGATGCGCTGTCCTGGGTCATGGGCGAGCAGGGTGCCAAGTCGCTGCGCGGCGGGAAGATGGAGGACGTCATCTTCGCCGGGACGACCGGGCGGCCGCCGCTCGGCCGGGCCGAGGTCGCGCTCACCATCGACAACTCCGACGGCGCACTGCCGATCGAGTACGCCGAAGTCACCCTCACCCGGATCATGTTCCGCAACGGCGGCAGCGAGTACCAGATCAACGGGGACACCTGCCGGCTGCTCGACATCCAGGAACTGCTCTCCGATTCCGGTATCGGCCGGGAGATGCATGTCATCGTCGGCCAGGGCCAGCTCGACTCCGTGCTGCACGCCGACCCGATGGGCCGCCGGGCGTTCATCGAGGAGGCGGCCGGCGTCCTCAAGCACCGCAAGCGCAAGGAGAAGGCGCTGCGGAAGCTGGAGGCGATGAAGGCCAATCTCGCCCGGGTCCAGGATCTGACCGACGAGCTGCGCCGCCAGCTCAAGCCGCTGGGGCGGCAGGCCGCGGTCGCCCGGCGCGCCGCCGTCATCCAGGCCGACCTGCGCGACGCCCGGCTGCGGCTGCTCGCCGACGATCTCGTCACCCTGCGCCGGGCACTGCGCGCCGAGATCGAGGACGAGGCGGCACTCAAGGAACGCAAGCAGGCCGCCGAGGCCCGGCTGCGCACCGCCCAGCAGCAGGAGGCGGCGCTGGAGGAGGAGGTCCGCACGCTCACCCCGCGGCTGCAGCGTGCGCAGCAGACCTGGTACGAGCTGTCCCGGCTCGCGGAGCGGGTGCGCGGCACGATCTCGCTGGCCGAGGCCCGGGTCAAGAGCGCCTCGGCGGCTCCGCCGGACGAGCGGCAGGGGCGCGACCCGCAGGAGATGGAGCGCGAGGCGGCCCGGATCCGTGAGCAGGAGGCGGAGTTGACGGCGGCGCTGGAGGCGGCGAGCCGGGCGCTGGAGGACACCGTCGAACACCGTGCCGGGCTGGAGCGGCAGTTGGCGGACGAGGAGCGGCGGCTGCGGGACGTGGCCCGGGCCATCGCCGACCGCCGCGAGGGCCTGGCCCGGCTGAGCGGGCAGGTCACCGCCGCCCGTGGCCGGGCCGCCTCGGCGCAGGCGGAGATCGGCCGGCTCGTCGAGGCCCGGGACGCCGCACACAGCCGGGCGAGCGCAGCGCAGGAGGAGTACGAACAGCTCAAGGCCGAGGTCGACGGCCTGGACGCGGACGACGACGCGCTCGGGGAGCGGCATGCGGCGGCCCGCCGGGAGCTGGCGGCGGCGGAGACCGCGCTGACCGCCGCGCGCGAGGCGCTGACCGCGGCCGAGCGCAGCCGGGCCGCGACCGCCGCCCGGCACGACGCGCTGGCGCTGGGGCTGCGGCGCAAGGACGGCAGCGGTGCGCTGCTGGCCGCCGCGGACCGGCTCAGCGGGCTGCTCGGGCCGGCGGCGGAACTGCTCACCGTCACCCCCGGCTTCGAGATCCCGGTGGCCGCGGCCCTCGGTGCGGCCGCGGACGCCCTCGCCGTCACCGGCCCGGGCACCGCTGCCGAGGCCATCCGGCTGCTGCGTGCCCAGGACGCGGGGCGGGCGGCGATGGTGGTGGGGGGAAGTGGGAGTGAAACCGGCAGCGGTAGCGGGCGGGTGCCCGGGCCCGCGCGGGCCGTGGACGTCCCCGTGACCGTGGAGGCCGTGGAGGCCGTGGGTGCCACCGAGGCTCCGGGCGGGGCTCTGCCGGGCGGGCCCGAGGGGGTGCGCGGGGCGCCGGATACCCGTGGGACGGCCGTGCACCGGGTCCCCGGTCCGCGCTCCGCGCCCGTACCGGCGGACGAGCTGGTGAGGGGGCCCGCGCAGTTGTCGGCCGCCGTGGCCCGTCTGCTGCGGGACGTCGTGGTGGTCGGCACGCTGGAGGACGCCGAGGAGCTGGTGGCCGCGCGGCCGGAGCTGACGGCCGTGACCGGCGAGGGCGATCTGCTCGGGGCGCATTTCGCGCAGGGCGGCTCCGCCGGGGCGCCGAGTCTGCTGGAAGTACAGGCGTCCGTGGACGAGGCGGCGGCCGAGCTTCAGGAGTTGGCGGGACGCTGCGAGGAGCTGGCCGGGGCGCAGCGGGACGCGGCGGAGCGCCGTACGGAGTGTGCCGCGCTGGTCGAGGAGCTGGCCGAGCGGCGGCGGGCGGCGGACCGGGAGAAGTCGAAGGTCGCGGGCGATCTGGGCCGGCTCGGCGGCCAGGCCCGGGCGGCCGCGGGCGAGGCCGAGCGGTCCGGTGCGGCCGCCGCCCGGGCCGAGGAGGCGCTGGCGCGGGCCACCGAGGAGGCCGAGGAGCTGGCCGAGCGGCTCGCGGTGGCCCAGGAGGACCCGGGCGCCGGGGACGAGGAGCCCGATACGTCCGTGCGGGACCGGCTGGCCGCGGACGGTGCCAACGCGCGGCAGACCGAGATGGAGGCCCGGCTCCAGGCGCGCACGCACGAGGAGCGGGTCAAGGCGCTCGCCGGGCGGGCGGACGCGCTGGACCGCGGAGCACGGGCCGAGCGCGAGGCACGGGCCCGGGCCGAGCGCCGGCGGGCCCGGCTGCGGCACGAGGCGGAGGTGGCCGGCGCGGTCGCCTCGGGCGCCCGGCAGCTGCTGGCGCATGCCGAGGTGTCGGCCGTACGGGCCGAGGAGGAGCGCGCCGCCGCCGAGCGGGCCAAGGACGCGCGGGAACAGGCACTGGTGGCCGCGCGTCACCAGGGCCGGGAGCTGAAGTCCGAGCTGGACAAGCTGACCGACTCGATGCACCGCGGGGAGGTGCTCGGCGCGGAGAAGCGGCTGCGGATCGAGCAGCTGGAGAGCAGGGCGCTGGAGGAGCTGGGGGTGGAGCCGGCCGGGCTGATCTCCGAGTACGGTCCCGAGCAGCCCGTTCCCCCGTCGCCGGCCGCCGAGGGCGAGGTGCTCCCGGACGACCCGGAGGATCCGCGCAACCAGCCGGTCCCCTATGTACGGGCCGAGCAGGAGAAGCGGCTCAAGGCGGCCGAGCGGGCGTATCAGCAACTCGGGAAGGTGAATCCGCTGGCGCTGGAGGAATTCGCCGCGCTGGAGGAGCGGCACCAGTTCCTGAGCGAGCAGCTCGAAGACCTGAAGAAGACCCGGGCCGACCTGATGCAGGTGGTCAGGGAGGTCGACGAGCGGGTGGAGCAGGTCTTCACCGAGGCGTACCACGACACCGCCCGCGAGTTCGAGGGCGTCTTCTCGCGGCTCTTCCCGGGTGGCGAGGGGCGGCTGGTGCTGACCGACCCGGGCGACATGCTGGCGACCGGGGTGGACGTGGAGGCACGTCCGCCGGGCAAGAAGGTCAAGCGGCTCTCGCTGCTCTCGGGCGGGGAGCGGTCGCTGACCGCGGTGGCCCTGCTGGTGTCGATCTTCAAGGCGCGGCCCAGTCCGTTCTACGTGATGGACGAGGTGGAGGCCGCGCTCGACGACACCAATCTGCAGCGGCTGATCGGGCTCATGGAAGAGCTGCAGGAGAGTTCGCAGCTGATTGTGATCACTCATCAGAAGCGGACAATGGAGGTCGCGGACGCGCTCTACGGGGTGTCGATGCAGGGCGACGGAGTCTCCAAGGTCATCAGTCAGCGTCTGCGGTGATCGCGCGGAGTGCCCGACGACCCATCAGTTCATAACTTGAATGAATGACCACCCGGACGGTGGCGAAACAAATTCATCACGGCCTATTGACTTCGAAACTTGAAGGCATAGTCTCTGCAACGTTGCTTTTACCTTCAAGTGGTGGGTTCCCCCAACCATCTGCGCCACTGAAGGGCCAGCCCCCGATGCCCGGCAGCGCAGCCGGGCCCCTGGAGTTCACGTTGACCAGCACCGCGCAGCCGACGGTCCCGGAAGGCCGTAAGGCCCACCCCGAACACCTCGGCCATGTCATCTTCATAACCGCGGCTGCCGCGATGGGCGGCTTCCTCTTCGGCTATGACAGCTCCGTCATCAACGGTGCCGTCGAGGCGATCCGCAGCCGCTATGACGTAGGGTCCGCCGTCCTCGCCCAGGTGATCGCCGTGGCGCTGATCGGCTGTGCCATCGGCGCCGCCACCGCCGGCCGGGTCGCGGACCGCATCGGCCGCATCCGGGTGATGCAGATCGCCGCCGTGCTGTTCACCGTCAGCGCCGTCGGGTCCGCTCTGCCGTTCGCCCTGTGGGACCTCGCCTTCTGGCGGGTCATCGGCGGCTTCGCGATCGGTATGGCCTCGGTCATCGGCCCGGCCTACATCGCCGAGGTCTCGCCGTCCGCCTACCGCGGCCGTCTCGGCTCGTTCCAGCAGGCCGCGATCGTCGTCGGCATCGCCATCTCCCAGCTCGTGAACTGGGGCATCCTCAACCTCGCCGACGGCCAGCAGCGCGGCAAGATCGCCGGCCTGGAGGCCTGGCAGTGGATGCTCGGCGTGATGGTCGTCCCGGCCGTGCTCTACGGTCTGCTGTCCTTCGTGATCCCCGAGTCGCCGCGTTACCTGATCTCCGTCGGCAAGGTCTCCCGCGCCAAGGAGGTGCTGGCCGAGGTCGAGGGCCGCTCGGTGAACCTCGACACCCGGGTCGGCGAGATCCAGGACGCGATGCGCCGCGAGCACAAGTCGTCGTTCAAGGACCTGCTCGGCAGCAAGATGGGCTTCCTGCCGATCGTCTGGGTCGGTATCGGGCTCTCGGTCTTCCAGCAGCTGGTCGGCATCAACGTCGCGTTCTACTACTCCTCGGCGCTGTGGCAGTCCGTCGGGATCGACCCGAGCGCCTCGTTCTTCTACAGCTTCACCACGTCGATCATCAACATCATCGGCACCGTGATCGCGATGATCTTCGTCGACAAGATCGGCCGCCGTCCGCTGGCGCTGATCGGCTCGGTGGGTATGGCCCTCGCGCTCGGCCTGGAGGCATGGGCGTTCTCCGCCAAGACCGCGGCCGGCACCCTGCCGACCACCGAAGGCACCGTGGCCCTGATCGCCGCCCACGGATTCGTGCTCTTCTTCGCGCTCTCCTGGGGCGTCGTGGTCTGGGTCTTCCTGGGCGAGATGTTCCCGAACAAGATCCGTGCCGCCGCGCTGGGCGTCGCCGCCTCCGCGCAGTGGATCGCCAACTGGGCCATCACGGCCAGCTTCCCGAGCCTGTCGGACTGGAACCTCTCGGGTACCTACGTCATCTACATGGTCTTCGCCCTGCTCTCGATCCCCTTCGTGCTGAGGTACGTCAAGGAGACCAAGGGCAAGGCGTTGGAGGAGATGGGCTAACCCCCCGCCAGCCCTTCTCCTCAGTACTGGGTACTGCCCCGGGTCAACAGGGACCCCGGGCAGTACCCGTTTTTTTGTGCCCGGGATCCCTGCCGGCCGGGGGCGCCGGGTGCCGAAGACCTCGGCGGCGCAGCCGAGTTCGAAGGTCGACCGGGGCGGGCGCACCAGCGCCACCACGGGGTGAAGGGAGTCCTGCCGCCGACCGCACCCGGTCAAAGAGCTGTTCCCGGGCATCCGCAGCCGGCCGCTGTGGACCGGCGGCAACGGGGCGAAGGCCCAGGTGCTGGAGATGGACCCGGGCAGCTGCCGGGAAGGCCTCGATGTCCACGCGCCGGGGCCCGAGGAGGTCTTCGTGGTCTCGGGCACCTTCCACGACGGTGACCGGGCCCATCCGGCCGGCACCTTCCTCCACGCCCCGGCCGGCTCCAGGTACGTACCGCAGTCCGAGAACGGCTGCACCTTGTTCGTCTTCTCCCCCGAGGGCTGAACCCGCCGCCGGCCGTCCGCCGTCAGACCGTCAGCCGCGGCAGCACCCGCTCGGCGAACAGATGCAGCGAGCGCCAGCCCTCGTCGACCGGCATCCCGCCGCACAGCGGATGCAGGATCAGCGAGCCGCGGCCGCCCTCCTGCCGGGCGAGGCGCAGGCACTCGTCGGGGGTGACGACGCGGTAGACGCCCTCCTGGCGCAGCGCGGCGACGTCCCGGGCGGACGAGCGCACCGCGGAGCGGCTGCCGGCGGACTGCCAGGAGGCGTACGTCATCGCCTCGTGCAGCAGATGACCGCCGTACTCGGCCCAGGTGCGGTCCGGGTCCTCGGCGACATGGAGCAGCGAGGTCCGCTCGGGCGGCTGCCACACCCAGCCTTCGGTGCCGCAGTGCGCCCGCCGCTCGTGGTAGTAGGCCTCCAGCGCGGGGAGGCGGGCGCTGGGGAAGAACGGGAGCCCCAGGCGGGCGGCGCGCCAGGCCGCGGCCCGTGAGCTGCCGCCGATCAGCAGCAGCGGGTGCGGCCGGGTGCAGGGGCGCGGGGTGACCTGGACGGTTCGCCCCCGGTAGGTGAACGGTTCGCCGGTCCAGGCCGAGAGCAGGGCCGTCAGTACCTCGTCCTGGAGGGCGCCGCGCTGCCGCCAGTCCTTGCCGTGCGCCGCGTACTCCTCGGGCCGGTAGCCGAGGCCGGCGACGGTGGTCAGCCGGCCGCCGCTGAGCAGGTCGAGCGAGGCGATGTCCTCGGCCAGCCGCAGTGGGTCGTGCAGCGGGGTGATCAGGGCGGAGACGGTGACGCCGATACGGCGGGTGGCGCCGAAGACGGCGCCCGCGAAGGTGAGCGGGGAGGGGATCCAGCCGTTGGTGGTGGCGTGGTGCTCCTCGGTCTGGACCATGGTGAAGCCGCGGTCGTCGGCGAACGCCGCCATCTCGACGGCCGCGCGGTAGCGGGCGGACAGCGTGGCGGGCGTGGGCGCGGGATCGACCAGGTTGCAGCGCAGGACCGTCACGGGCGGGGCGGGCAGGGCAGTCACGTCAGTCACAGCAGACGTCCCCTTCGCCGGCGGTGGGCGAAGGGGACGTTAGCTGACGGAGTGTCAGGTTGCCAGGGGAAGGGTCCGGCCGGACGGGAACGGGCGGTCTCAGCTCACCTCGGCCAGGCGGCGGTCCGCCGCCGACGGCTCGTCCGCGGACGCCGGGGCGCTCTCCCCAGTGCTCGGGGCGGTCTCCCTGGCCGCGGGCAGCACGGCGAAGATCACCGCGGCGATGACGATCGTGGCCGCCCAGCCCAGGCCGTTCTCGCCGATCCAGGTGGTGGCCAGCGGGCCGGTGAACCACTGGACCTTGGTGAAGCACAGGCCCGCGACGAGGGCCACGGCCCAGGCGGTCATGGCCTGCCAGCAGTAGCCGCCGGTGTACCAGTAGCGGCTGGTGCGGCCGGTGTTCATCAGGCTCGCGGCGTCATAGCGCACCGCCAGCTTGCGCCGCCGGGCCATGTCGACGCCGTAGACGCCGATCCAGGCGGAGAAGGAGACCGCCAGCAGCGTCAGGAAGGCGATGAACTGGCCGATGAAGTCCTTGGCCACCAGCATCATGAACAGGCCGCCCACCAGGCTGATGACGGCATTGATGCTGACCGCGAGGGCGCGCGGCAGCTTGACACCCATGGTCTGGGCGGTGAAGCCCGCGGAGTACATCGACAGGCTGTTGATCAGCACCATGCCGACCAGCGCGGTGATCAGGTACGGCACCGCGAGCCAGGACGGCAGGATGGTGCCGAGGAACGACATCGGGTCGGTGTTCCGGCCGGCCAGCCCCGGGTTGGAGACCGCCATCACGCCGCCCATCAGCACCATCGGCAGCAGCACCAGCGCGGCACCGGAGACCGTCGCGCCGACGATCTTCCGGCCGGACGCGGAGTGCGGGAGGTAGCGCGCGAAGTCGGGGCCGGTGGGCACCCAGCTGATCCCGCCGGCCGCGATGGTGCCGACGCCCGCGATCACCATCGCGGTGGTGCCGGCCTTCTTGGCGAAGACGGCGTCCCAGTCCATCGTGGCGATCAGGTAGACCAGCACCATGATGCTGAACAGGCCGAACAGGTACGTCGAGTACTTGTTGCAGACGTTCAGCGCCTTGCGGCCCATGCCGCTCACCACGTAGGTGACGGCCACGAAGCCGAGCAGGGTGACGACCACGAGGACGTTGTTGCTCTCGATGCCGAAGAGCAGATGCAGCACCGTCAGCACCGCATAGGCGCCGGTGACCGCGTTGATCGTCTCCCAGCCGAAGCGGGCGACCCACAGGATCGAACCGGGGAAGTAGTTGCCGCGCACGCCGAAGGCGGCCCGCGAGAGCATCGCGCCGGGCGCGCCGCCCCACTTGCCGGAGACCGACAGCACGCCCACCATGCCGAAGGCGACGGCGGCGGCGATCGCGGCCACCAGCAGGACCTGCCAGAAATTCAGCCCGTTGCTCACCACGAGCGCGGCGCCCATGGTGAGCAGCAGCACGCTGATGTTGGCGGCGACCCAGGTGGGGAAGAGCTCACGGACCCGGCCCCGGCGTTCGTGGTCGGGAACCGGCTCGATGCCGCGGGTCTCAACGGCGCCTTCGGGCGCGGGAGCGGAAGTGGACGGCGTGGTGCCCATGGGCGCTGGACTCTCCGTGCGGGGATCTGGGGGGCACCCCCGGACAGGAGGTGCAGGCAGCGGCTGTGGTGCCTGGCCAGAAATGGTTGCCAGGACTCTACGCGCGTTGCGCGGCCGCCCGCCATCGTACTTTGATCCAACTTCCGCCGCTTTGCATCGTTGGACCCCACGACGACGACGAGTGTCACCCAGGTTCGTCGAAGAGGCCAGCCGGACCGTCCCGACCAGGCGGAACGCGAGAGGGGCCGGGCGCCGCGCACCCCGGGAGCCGCCGGCCGTCACGGCCCCTCCGAGGCGCCGGCCGCCGGCGGGATCCACGTCGCGTCGCCCTCGGCGCGTCCGCCTCCGGATGTGCCGCGCGGTGCCGGCAGGCCGGCCCCAAGGGCTGAATCCGGCCACACCGCACCGGCGGAGGAGGTCCGGGGCGGGGCCCGTGCGGATTCGGCGCGTGCAGTCCCCGGGGCCGGGGCGTGGCTGATACTGGAGGGGTTATGGAAACCGTCATCCTTGCCGTCATCATCGCCGTGGTCGTGCTCGGCACGATCAGCGGGCTCGTCGTCAGCGGCCGCAAGAAGAAGAAGCTGCCGCCGCCCCCGCCGGCCGCCCCCCAGCCCTCCGTCACCGCGCCCCCCGCCGAACCGCAGGTCGGCGAGGAGGCCGAAGCCCCCCGCGACGAAGAGCGTCGCACCATCGAAGAAGTCACGCTGCCCACCGCCGAGGCCCCCGTGGCCGAGGCACCGGCCGCCGAGCCGGAGGCGCCCGTCGCCCCCGCGGTCGAGGTCCCCGAGCCCACCGCGGGCCGACTGGTCCGGCTGCGCTCCCGGCTCTCCCGTTCCCAGAACACCCTGGGCAAGGGCCTGCTCACCCTGCTGTCCCGCGAACACCTCGACGAGGACACCTGGGAGGAGATCGAGGACACCCTGCTGACCGCCGATGTCGGCGTCGCCCCCACCCAGGAGCTGGTCGAGCGGCTGCGGGAGCGGGTCAAGGTCCTCGGTACCCGCACCCCCGAGGGCCTGCGCGCGCTGCTGCGTGAGGAGCTCCTCACCCTCATCGGCACGGACGCCGACCGCTCCGTGCACACCGCCAACGGCATCGGCAACGGCGGCGACGAGATCCCCGGCGTCGTGATGGTCGTCGGCGTCAACGGCACCGGCAAGACCACCACCACCGGCAAGCTCGCCCGTGTCCTGGTCGCCGACGGCAGGTCCGTGGTCCTCGGCGCCGCCGACACCTTCCGCGCCGCCGCCGCCGACCAGCTGCAGACGTGGGGCGAGCGGGTCGGTGCCCGCACGGTCCGCGGACCCGAGGGCGGCGACCCCGCCTCGATCGCCTTCGACGCGGTGAAGGAGGGCATCGCCGAGTCCGCCGATGTCGTCCTCATCGACACCGCCGGCCGGCTGCACACCAAGACCGGCCTGATGGACGAGCTCGGCAAGGTCAAGCGGGTCCTCGAGAAGCACGGGCCGGTCGGCGAGGTGCTGCTCGTCCTGGACGCCACCACCGGCCAGAACGGCCTGGTCCAGGCCCGCGTCTTCGCCGAGGTCGTGGACATCACCGGTGTGGTGCTCACCAAGCTCGACGGCACCGCCAAGGGCGGCATCATCGTCGCCGTCCAGCGCGAACTGGGCGTGCCGGTGAAGCTGATCGGCCTGGGCGAGGGAGCGGACGACCTCGCGCCGTTCGAGCCCGAGGCATTCGTGGACGCCCTGATCGACTGACGCCGCCGCGAGGAGGCCACGCCCCGGCAGCCCGGCCCCCGGCACCCGCACACGGCGGGTACCGGGGGCCGGGGCCGTTTCCGGCCCGGAGTCCCCGGGAGGGCGGGGCCGATGACGGCCGTGCGGTGGATGCCGGGCGTGCCGGGGCGTACCCGCCGCGCTCGCCCGCGGAGCCGCTGCGGCCGGCGCTCAGGCCGCCGAGCGGTGGCAGACGTACGCCAGGATGCCCACCATCAGCCGGGCCCGCGGGGGCCGGTCCGCGGTGTCCAGGGTGGGCGGGCGCAGCCAGCGCACCGGACCGTGGCCGCCGAGGTCGGAGGGCGGTGCGGTGAGGTGATCGCCGGGGCCCAGGGAGCGCAGATCGAGCGCGGCGTCGTCCCAGCCCATGCGGTAGAGCAGATCGGGGAGCTGCCCGGCCGCGCCGGGGGCGACGAAGAACTGCGCGCGCCCCGTCGGAGTCAGCGCGACCGGGCCCAGCGGCAGACCCATGCGCTCCAGCCGCGCCAGCGCGTGCCGCCCCGCGGCCTCCGGCACGTCGAGGATGTCGAAGGAGCGACCCACCGGCAGCAGGATCGCGGCGCCCGGTGTCTCCGCCCACGCCACGCCGGCCTTCTCCCAGGTGGCCCCGGCCGGCAGTTCCTCGCCGAAGGCCAGCGGGTGGGCGCCGGGGGAGGGGCAGTCGGCGGCGCCGCACGAACAGTCCGTGCGGCCGCTGCCCGCGCGCACCGCCCGGGCGCCGGGGGCGACGTCCCAGCCCCACAGTCCGGTGTACTCCGCCACCGCCGAGATCTCCGACGAGCGGGCGCGGCGCCGGGAGCCGGAACGAATCTCTCGGATGCCGCCGATCGTGAAGCCCATACCCCCTCCAACGGGTGGTGCGTGCCAGTGGTTACGAGTCGGTGGGTTGACGTCGTGGCGCCGTTCACGCTCCGTTGACTGTCCGCGGTGCCGGTGGTGTGACGTGGTGGGCCGGGTGGTGCGGAGCACCGTGTGAGCCCTTGCGCGCTCCGCTCCGCCCGGCCGCGTTCGACCTGTGTCAAGTCAATCGCGAGAGCCGGGTGGGGAGTTCATTCGAAGGGGTGGCGAATGGTGGCGTTTCCCCGATCGCCCTCGCGGCGGGCGTGATCGTAGGATTACTTTCGGTGCACGAACCCCGCGAGGCACTCTTCGCACGGGTATGCCGATGGCAACGCACGGGTCGAGCCCAGGCCAAAAGGTGTGCCCGGAATCCGTGATCGGGTAGAGGTACCCCGGACACGCGCCGCAACGGGCGGCGGTCCGTGGGTGGTTCGCCGCGGCCAGCGGGCAGGCAACGGCACCAACGCAGCGATTCGGGATGGGGGCTCCAGTGGGCGGCAACGGCGGCACGGGCGGCACCGACGCCGTCAAACAACCCAACGCACAGCTGGGTTCGTGGTTCATGCGCAGCGGCTGGTCCAAGGGCGAGCTGGCGCGCCAGGTCAACCGCCGGGCACGCCAGCTGGGCGCCCATCACATCAGCACCGACACCTCACGGGTGCGCCGCTGGCTCGACGGCGAGCAGCCGCGCGAGCCCATTCCGCGGATCCTGTCCGAGCTGTTCTCCGAGCGCTTCGGCTGTGTGGTCGGCATCGAGGAGCTGGGGCTGCGCTCCGCGCACCAGTCCCCGTCCGTCTCCGGGGTGGACCTGCCCTGGGCGGGCGCCCAAACGGTCGGCCTCATCAGCGAGTTCTCCCGCAGCGACCTGATGCTGGCGCGCCGCGGCTTCCTCGGCACCTCGCTCGCCCTCGCCGCCGGACCCGGCCTCATCGAGCCGATGCAGCGCTGGCTGGTCCCGGTGCCCGCGAGCCAGGGCGGCGCGGAGGAGCCCGACCGTCTGCGCCGGCCCGCCCGGCTGTCCAAACCGGAGCTGGACCTGCTGGAGTCGACGACCGCGATGTTCCGCCAGTGGGACGCGCAGTGCGGCGGCGGGCTGCGGCGCAAGGCCGTGGTCGGCCAGCTGCACGAGGTCACCGATCTCCTCCAGGAGCCCCAGCCGGCGCCGGTGGCCAAGCGGCTGTTCAAGGTCGCCGCCGAGCTCGCCGAGCTCGCCGGCTGGATGAGTTACGACATCGGCCTGCAGCCCACCGCGCAGAAGTATTTCGTGCTGGCGCTGCACGCCTCCAAGGAGGCCGGCGACCGGCCCCTGGGCTCGTACATCCTCTCCAGCATGAGCCGGCAGATGATCCACCTCGGCCGGCCCGACGACGCGCTGGAGCTGATCCACCTCGCCCAGTACGGCAGCCGGGAGACGGCCACCCCCCGCACCCAGGCGATGTTGTATGCGATGGAGGCCCGCGCCTACGCCGGCATGGGCCAGCCCAGCAAGGTCAAGCGGGCCGTTCGGATGGCCGAGGACACCTTTTCGGACGCCCTGCCCGGCGAGCCCGAGCCGGACTGGATCCGCTTCTTCTCCGAGGCCGAGCTGAACGCGGAGAACGCCCACTCCTACCGCGACCTCGCCTATGTCGCCGGCCGCAGCCCCACCTACGCCTCGCTCGCCGAGCCCGTCATGGCGCGCGCGGTGGAGCTGTTCGGCAAGGACACCGAGCACCAGCGTTCGTATGCGCTCAACCTCATCGGGATGGCCACCGTGCATCTGCTGCAGAAGGAGCCGGAGGCCTGCGCGGCCATGGCGCAGCAGGCGATCCCGTTCGCCCGGCAGGTCCGCTCGGAGCGGGTGAACACCCGGCTGCGCAAGACCGTGGACACCGCGGCGCGGGAATTCGGCGAGGTCGCCGAGGTGATCCGGCTCAGCGACGAGCTCACCCGCCAGTTGCCCGAATCCGCGGAGGCCGTCTGACGACGCGCCTCCCCACAGACACCGGCCGCGGCCGCCGCCCCGTACAGCCCGACTCGGCTCCCCCATGCCAGGTCACGCGGGCGGCAGCCGCGGCCGGGCCTGCTTTTGCGCCTGAGCCGGCGCCGCTCTCGCGGGTGTGGCCGGTCGCCGTGGGGGTTGCTCAATTGGTGGTTTCGGTGGGTTGAACGGGTGAATGTGGGGCTGATCCCGCAGTTCACGGGGGCGTAACACGAAGGCGTCCTTCGTCACGGCGGTGAAACACCCGCAAGGTTTGGCCGAAACCGTGCTGCGACAACCTCAACGCGAAGTCGGCCCACCAGAAACATGCCCGCACGGGCCGCATCGACGACGAGGAGACGCCGATGCCCCCAGGCATCCTGACGCTCGCAGCAGACAAGGTGACACTCAGCCCGGCCAACACCGGATTCATGCTGATCTGCTCCGCACTGGTGATGGTCATGACCCCCGCCCTCGCCTTCTTCTACGGAGGGATGGTCCGGGTCAAGAGCGTGCTCAACATGCTGATGATGAGCTTCATCAGCCTGGGCATCGTCACCATCCTGTGGGTCCTGTACGGCTTCGGACTCGCCTTCGGCACCGACAACGGCGGCTTCATCGGCTGGAACGGCGACTTCGCCGGCCTGAGCGGGATCGGCCTGACCCAGCTGTGGGGCGCCAGCACCGTCCCGATCTATGTCTTCGCCGTCTTCCAGCTGATGTTCGCGGTCATCACGCCCGCGCTGATCAGCGGTGCGCTCGCCGACCGGGTGAAGTTCACCGCCTGGGCGGTGTTCATCGCACTGTGGGTCACCGTCGTCTACTTCCCGGTCGCCCACTGGGTGTGGGCCGACGGCGGCTGGCTCTTCAAGCTGGGCGTCATCGACTTCGCCGGCGGTACGGCCGTCCACATCAACGCCGGTGCCGCGGCGCTCGGCGTGCTCCTCGTCGTCGGCAAGCGCATCGGCTTCAAGAAGGACCCGATGCGGCCGCACAGCCTGCCGCTGGTCATGCTCGGCGCCGGACTGCTGTGGTTCGGCTGGTTCGGCTTCAACGCCGGTTCCTGGCTCGGCAACGACGACGGCGTCGGCGCCGTCGCCTTCGTCAACACCCAGGTCGCCACCGCCGCCGCGATGCTCGGCTGGCTGGCCTACGAAAAGCTCCGGCACGGCTCGTTCACCACGCTCGGCGCGGCCTCCGGCGCGGTCGCCGGACTCGTCGCGATCACCCCGGCCTGCGGCGCGGTCAGCCCGCTGGGTGCCATCGCGGTCGGCGCGATCGCCGGTGTGCTGTGCGCCATGGCGGTCAATCTGAAGTACAAGCTCGGCTACGACGACTCCCTGGACGTCATCGGCGTCCACCTCGTCGGCGGTGTCGTCGGCTCGCTGCTGATCGGCCTCTTCGCCACCGGCGGGGTGCAGAGCAAGGCCAAGGGCCTGTTCTACGGCGGCGGCTTCGAACAGCTCGGCCGGCAGGCCGTCGGTGTGGTCTGTGTGCTGCTCTACTCGCTGGTCGTCTCGTATGTCCTTGCCAAGGTCATCGACCTGGTGATGGGCTTCCGGGTCGACGAGGACGAGGAGGTCGCCGGCATCGACCAGGCCGCGCACGCGGAGACCGCGTACGACTTCACCGGCGCGGGCGGTGGCACGGTCGGCCGCAGGGGACCGGGACTCGGCGAGTCCCTGACAAAGAAGGTGGACGCGTGAAGCTCATCACGGCAGTAATCAAGCCGCACCGGCTCGACGAGGTGAAGGACGCCCTCCAGGCATTCGGTGTGCACGGACTGACCCTCACCGAGGCCAGCGGATACGGCAGACAGCGCGGGCACACCGAGGTGTACCGCGGCGCCGAGTACACCGTCGATCTGGTGCCGAAGATCCGCATCGAGGTGCTGGTCGAGGACGCCGACGCCGAGGAGCTGGTCGACGTCATCGTCAAGGCGGCCCGCACCGGCAAGATCGGCGACGGAAAGGTGTGGAGCGTCCCCGTCGACGACGCGGTACGGGTGCGGACCGGCGAGCGGGGGCCGGACGCGCTGTGACGGCGCCACGGCCGTGGCCCGCGGCCCCCGGAGACACCCGCTGCCTCCGGGGCCGCACGCCGCGGCCGGCCCGCCCCGGCAGCGGTGGCCGCACACCCCGCACCGGCACAGACTGGGACAGCGTGCGGAAACGGCCGGCCGGTGCGGGAACGGCGGCACGGGGGCGAGGGTGACGGCCGGGACGACGGGGACCACACGAGCGAGGAGCACGCGGTGACGGAGAGCGTCGAGGAAACGGCGGGGCCGGCCGGAACGCCGGGCAAGGGCGGCGAGCCCGCGCCCGCCCCGGAAGGGGGCTACCCCGCGGCCCGGCTGCGGCTCCTCCAGGACGACTCACCCGCCGGACCCGACCGCCGCGCCGCCCTCGCCCGGCTGACCGACGACTGGCTGGCCGGTCTGCTGCACCGGCACGCCACCGCCGCCGGCCTGACCGGCACCGCCCTGGTCGCCGTCGGCGGCTACGGCCGCGGCGAACTCTCCCCGCGCAGCGACCTCGATCTGCTCCTGCTGCACGACGGCCGCGCCGACACCGGCGCCCTGGCCGCGCTCGCCGACCACCTCTGGTACCCCGTCTGGGACCTCGGCCTCGACCTCGATCACTCCGTACGCACCCCCGCCGAGGCCCGCAAGGCCGCCCGCGACGACCTGAAGGTGCAGCTCGGCCTGCTCGACGCCCGCCACCTGGCCGGCGACGCGGAACTCACCGCCGCGCTGCGGAGCACCGCCTACGCCGACTGGCGCGCGAGCGCCCCCAAGCGGCTCCCGGAACTCCACGACCTGTGCCAGGAGCGCGCCGAGCGGCACGGGGAACTGCAATTCCTCCTCGAACCCGACCTCAAGGAGGCCAGGGGCGGGCTGCGGGACGCCACCGCGCTGCGGGCGGTCGCCGCCTCCTGGCTCGCCGACGCCCCGCGCGGTGGCCTGGAAGCCGCCCGCACCCGGCTGCTCGACACCCGCGACGCCCTCCATCTGGCCACCGGCCGCGCCACCGACCGGCTCTCCCTCCAGGAACACACCCAGGTCGCCGAGTCCCTGGGCATGCTGGACGCGGATGCCCTGCTGCGGCAGACCTACGAATCCGCCCGCACCATCTCCTACGCGGCCGACGTCACCTGGCGCGAGGTCGGCCGGGTGCTGCGCGCCCGCTCCGTCAAGCCCGTGCTGCGGGGGCTGCTGCACGGCCGCACCGCGGGCAAGGGGGAGCGCTCGCCGCTCGCCGAGGGCGTCGTCGAACTCGACGGGGAGGCGGTGCTGGCCCGCAGCGCACGGCCCGAACGCGACCCGGTGCTGGTGCTGCGCGCCGCGGCCGCCGCCGCCCAGGCCGGACTGCCGCTGGCCACCCACTCGATCCGCCGCTGCGCCACGGCCGCCACCACCCGTCCGCTGCCCGTGCCGTGGCCCGCCGAGGCCCGTGAGCAGCTGATCACCCTCCTCGGCGCCGGCATCCACACCGTGCCCGTATGGGAGGCCCTGGAGGCCGAGGGCCTCGTCACCCGGCTGCTGCCCGACTGGGAGCGCGTGCGCTGCCGCCCTCAGCGCAACCCCGTCCACACCTGGACCGTGGACCGCCATCTGATCGAGACCGCCGTACGGGCGTCCGCGCTCACCCGCCGGGTGCACCGCCCCGACCTGCTGCTGATCGCCGCCCTGCTGCACGACATCGGCAAGGGCTGGCCCGGCGACCACTCGGTGGCCGGCGAGACCATCGCCCGCGATGTGGCGAACCGGCTCGGCTTCGGCGCCCGCGACACCGCGGTGATCGCCACCCTCGTCCGCCATCACCTGCTGCTCATCGAGACCGCCACCCGGCGCGACCTGGACGACCCGGCGACCGTCGGCGCGGTCGCCGAGGCGGTCGGCCACACCGGAACCCTGGAGCTGCTGCACGCCCTCACCGAGGCCGACGCCCTGGCCACCGGGCCCGCCGCCTGGAGCGCCTGGCGCGGCGGACTCGTCGCCGACCTGGTCAAACGGGTCGCCGCCCGGATCGCCGGGGAGCCCGAGGAGGAGGCGCGCCCGGTGGACGAGCCGACCGCCGAACAGCGGCGGCTGGCCGCCGAGGCCCGGCGCACGAACGGCCCGGTCCTCGCGCTGCACGCCCGCGCCGAACCCGCCACCGAACCCGCCACCGAGCCCGACGACGGTTCCGGGGCCGACGAGCGCGCCCGGCAGCCGGTCGGCGTGGAACTGCTCATGGCCGTCCCCGCCCACCCGTCGCGCGGCCACCGCCCCTCGGCCAACCCCATGGGCCCCCCTTCGACGGGTGTGCTGCCCGCGGCGGCCGGGGTGCTGGCCCTGCACCGGCTCACCGTCCGCGCCGCCGATCTGCTCGTCCTCGAACCCGGCGCCGAGCACGAGGACGGGGCCGGGGCCGGGGCCGGGGCCGGGGACGGGGACCCGATCCTGCTGATCGGCTGGCGGGTGGCCGCCGAGTACGGCTCGCTGCCGGACGCCGACCGGCTGCGCGTCGACCTGGTCCGCGCGCTGGACGGCTCCCTCGACATCCCCACCCGTCTCGCCGAGCGCGAACGCGCCTACGCCCGCCGGGCCCGTGCCGTGCTCGCCCCGCCGCCCCGGGTCACCGCCGTCACCGGCAGCTCCCGCACCGCGACCGTCATCGAGGTCCGTGCCCAGGACGCCCACGGCCTGCTGCACGGCATCGGCCGTGCCCTGGAGACGGCCGGCGTCACCGTCCGCAGCGCCCACATCAGCACCCTGGGGGCGAACGCGGTGGATGCGTTCTATGTCACCGGGCCGGACGGGGCGCCGCTCACGGACGCCGCAGCCCATGAACTGGCGGCGGCCGTGGAGCGCGCCCTCGGGTAGCCGTACGGCGCCTGTCGCGGCACGGACCCGTCCACAGGGCAGGAACGCGTCCCTTGCGGAGCCGGATACCCTAGAAGCCGACTGCACCCCGCCCCCGACCCCGAGGATCGACGACCGCCGTGTTCGATACGCTTTCCGACCGCTTGGCGAGTACTTTCAAAAACCTCCGGGGCAAGGGCCGCCTGAGCGAGGCGGACATCGACGCCACGGCGCGCGAGATCCGTATCGCGCTGCTCGAAGCGGATGTCGCCCTCCCCGTCGTCCGGGCCTTCATCAAGCAGGTCAAGGAGCGCGCCACCGGCTCCGAGGTCTCCCAGGCGCTGAACCCCGCCCAGCAGGTCATCAAGATCGTCAACGAGGAGCTCATCGGCATCCTCGGCGGCGAGACCCGGCGGCTGCGGTTCGCCAAGAACCCGCCGACCGTGATCATGCTGGCGGGTCTGCAGGGTGCCGGTAAGACCACCCTCGCCGGAAAGCTCGGCCGCTGGCTGAAGGGCCAGGGCCACGCCCCGCTGCTGGTCGCCTGTGACCTCCAGCGCCCCAACGCCGTCAACCAGCTCCAGGTCGTCTCGGAGCGCGCGGAGGTCGCCTTCTACGGCCCCCAGCCGGGCAACGGCGTCGGCGACCCGGTCCAGGTGGCCAAGGACTCCATCGAGTTCGCGCGGACCAAGCAGCACGACGTCGTCATCGTCGACACCGCCGGCCGCCTGGGCATCGACCAGGAGCTGATGCAGCAGGCCGCGGACATCCGTGACGCGGTCAGCCCCGACGAGGTCCTCTTCGTCGTCGACGCGATGATCGGTCAGGACGCGGTCAACACCGCCGAGGCCTTCCGCGACGGCGTCGGCTTCGACGGCGTGGTGCTCTCCAAGCTCGACGGTGACGCCCGCGGTGGTGCGGCGCTGTCCGTCGCCCATGTCACGGGCAAGCAGGTCATGTTCGCCTCCAACGGCGAGAAGCTGGACGACTTCGACGCGTTCCACCCGGACCGCATGGCGTCCCGCATCCTCGGCATGGGCGACATGCTCAGCCTGATCGAGAAGGCCGAGCAGACCTTCAGCCAGGCCGAGGCCGAGAAGATGGCGGCCAAGCTGGCGAAGGGCCCCAAGGAGTTCACCCTCGACGACTTCCTGGCCCAGATGGAGCAGGTCCGCAAGATGGGCTCCATCTCCAAGCTGCTCGGCATGCTGCCCGGCATGGGGCAGATGAAGGACCAGATCAACAACCTCGACGAGCGCGAGGTCGACCGCACCGCCGCCATCATCAAGTCGATGACCCCGGCCGAGCGCCACGAGCCGACGCTCATCAACGGCTCGCGCCGGGCCCGTATCGCCAAGGGTTCGGGTGTCGACGTCAGCCAGGTCAAGAGCCTGGTCGAGCGGTTCTTCGAGGCCCGCAAGATGATGTCGAAGATGGCCCAGGGCGGCGGCATGCCCGGGATGCCCGGCATGCCGGGGATGCCTGGCATGGGGGGCGGCGCCCGCAAGAAGAAGCAGGTCAAGCAGGCCAAGGGCAAGCGCAAGAGCGGCAACCCGATGAAGCGCAAGGCCGAGGAGGAGGCCGCGGCCGCGCGCCGCGAGGCCGCCCAGTCCGGCAACCCGCTGGGCCTGCCGCAGGGCGGCCAGGACCCGCAGGACTTCGAACTCCCCGAGGAGTTCAAGAAGTTCATGGGCTGAGCCCCCGACAGCTCACCCCTCCGCTTTCGCGAGCCCCGGCCGGCAGTACGCGGCCGGGGCTCGTTGCGGCCGCACGCGCGGCGCGCGGGACCGTCCGCCGGGCGACCGCCGGCGGCCGGAGCCGGTCCCTCCGCACCCTCAGTCCGGTCCGCCCACGTCCGCCCCGGTGAGGAACCGCAGCGGATTGCGCCGCGTCAGCCCGTCGATCATCTCCTCGTCCACCCCTGCCGCCCGCAGCCGCGGCAGGAAGGACCGGAACAGATGCCCGTAGCCCATGCCGCCCTCGCTCACCAGATAGCCGTGCCGGGAGACATCGCAGCTCAGCAGCACCCGGTCGGCGAACCCGGACTCCAGCAGCGCCAGCAGCAGCCGCAGCCGCACCCGGTCGCTCTGATAGCTCTCCTTGCCGACGGTGTCGAACGCGAGGTAGGCACCGGACGCCGCCAGTTCCCGGTGCACGGCCGGATCGTCGAGCAGGTCCTGATGGCCGATGCTGATGCGGTGCGGCGGCAGACCGGCCGCCGTCAGCAGCTCCAGCTGGGCGAGGCCGCCGCGGCCGAACTGCGCATGGGTGGCCACCGACAGCCCGGTCGCCGTGGCGGCCAGCGCCGCCGCCCGCAGCGTCCGCTCCTCCGGCTCGCTGGGCAGCTCACCGTGGCTGCCGACCTCACCGATCACCCCCGGACGGATCCCGGAGCCGCCGCAGCCGCGCTCGATCTCCCCGACCAGCGTCCGGGCCAGCTGCTCGGAGCTGGTGCGGCTCAGCTCCGCCGGGCGGAACGGCTCGTAGTACCAGCCGGTCGCGGCGACGACCGCGACCGACGAATCCGCGGCGATCCGGGCCATCGCGGCCACATCGCGCCCCATGCCCCGGCAGGTGAGCTCGACGACCAGCGAAAGCCCGAACTCGTCGCGCAGCGCCACCAGTTCCTCGGTGATCGCGGCCCGGTGCCCCGGCGTCAGGGTCGCCGCGCTGTCGGCACCCCGGGTCAGATCCAGCGCCAGATGCTCATGGGCGAGCACCGGCCCCCGCACGGCGGAGACGGGCAGCGGGCCCGCAACGGTCTGCAGCGGCGCGCTCATCGAGGCGACCGGGCCGGCGCCATCGGCGGATGACCGGCCGGCAGCTGCGCATCCATGGGCGGCCGTCCTTCCCTCGCAGGCCACGGCAGGACCGGCGGCTACCGCGTCCGCGCGATCAGATAGCGGAACACATTCGGCATCCACACCGTCCCGTCCGCTCGCTGGTACGGATGCAGCGCCTCCGCGAGCTCCTTCTCCACCTGACGCTCGTCCGTCACCTCCAGCGCCGCGTCGAACAGCCCCGTCGACAGCAGCCCGCGCACCGCGCTCGCCGGATCCGCGTACCCGAACGGGCAGGCCACCCGGCCCGAACCGTCGGGCCGCAGCCCCGCACGGTCCGCCAGCTCCTCCAGATCGTCCCGGCCGCTGGGCCACCGGCCGGCGCCGACGGCGCATTCGCCCCGCGGATCGGCCAGCCGCTGCGCGACCCGCAGCACACCGGCCGTGGCACAGCGCTCCACCGGGCCCCAGCCGCCCAGCACCACCGCGCTGCCGCGCTCCGCCAGCCCGGCCGCCGCGGTGAGCGAGGCCGTCAGCCCCTCGACCGTGCTCACGCAGCCCACCGGGTGGAAGGCCGTGACCACGTTGAAGGCGGCATCCCCGGGCGCCGCGGCCTCCAGGCCGCCACTGACCAGCCGGGTGTGCTCCGGCATGCCCTCCGGCGTGAGCCGCTCACGCGCCAGCTCCAGCCGGGACTCGTCCGCGTCCACCCCGCTGACCTGCGCGCCGCGCCCGGCCGCCAGCAGCAGCGCCAGCCCGGAGCCACAGCCGAGCCCCAGCAGACGGGTGCCGGTGCCGATACCCAGGCGGTCGTACGCGGCTTCGTACAGCGGTATCAGCATCCGCTCCTGGATCTCGGCCCAGTCACGGGTACGCCGTGACCGGACCGGAGCGGGCGGATCGTCGCAGCGTATGGATCCGGAGTGCGGAAGCTGGTGCCGCACGAGCGTCGGTGACATCGATAGCGCCCCTATTCGCCGAGAACCCGAAGCTGTTCCGTACCGATCGCCCCCGTGTTCGCGTGGTGCGCCCCCCGCGAACCAGACAACTGCGCATTCGTCCGGGCGTCCAGGGGATGCGCCGGGGTTGTCTCCCGCGCGCCCCTCCATGCGCCGGGCCCGCTCCCTGGAGCGCCGTTTCAGCCTGCCCCGGCCGGCGCCGTTCCGCCACGGCAACGACGGCCGCCGGGCTCCCGGGCGCCCTCCGGTTCACCCCCGTCCGCCGGCGCCGTGCGGGCATACGGGCCGGTGTCGGCGGGCACAGGTATGCCCCGTACCATCGCCGCGGTGATCCTCACGCCGCATACGACCGGCTACGCCATGCGGCGTACGCGGTGATACGTACCGGCTTGCGGCCCGGTGAGTGGCTTCTGCGCAGATCGGCGCACCCGCCCTCGGCACGACTCATGACCGGAAACTGACTGGTACGTGCAAATTATTTGAGATGCCCCGGAATCGGAACACTCGGCGGCCCCGGCTCGTTGTTACGACGTGAGCACGACACCGCCTGTCCTCGCCGCCGAGCTGGCACTCGCCTGGGCCGATATTCAACGGCACCACCCCGAGCTGCCGGACCTGGCCGCGCCCGAGTCCCTGATCGGAGAGTCCTCGTCCGCCTGCGGCGCCGAACTCTCCTTCGAACGGCTGCTCCATGAGGCAGTCCACGGCATCGCCGCCGCCCGCGGCGTCCGTGACACCTCCCGCGCCGGCCGCTACCACAACCGCCGGTTCCTGGCGATCGCCGAGGAACTGGGCCTGGACCACGTCGACGAACCGCATCCCAGCAGCGGCTTCTCCCTGGTCACGCTCAATCCCGAAGCCAGAAGGCGCTACCGCCCCACCATCGAACGGCTCGCCAGAGCCCTCAAGGCGCACACCGCCGCCACCGCCACCGACACCTCCCGCAGCTTCCGGGGCCCCGCCGCCCGGCACGGCTCCTCCGGGGGCGGCGTCCGGGTCAAGGCCGTCTGCGACTGCGGGCGCAATGTCCGGGTCGTCCCGTCCGTGCTCGCCCAGGCGCCGATCGTCTGCGGCGGCTGCGGGAAGCCCTTCCGCATCCCCGAGGTGGCCGCGGTCGGCTGAGCCGAGCGGGTGTGGCAGAATGGCTGGCTGTACTCGACAGTCGCATAGGACCCCTCTCTCCTCCGGCTGACGCGTCCATCGGGCACCCCGAGTACCGCAACCCCACGTGGCATCCCGTTGTGCCCCACCACGTCAAGACCAGGAGACACCACTCCCGTGGCAGTCAAAATCAAGCTGAAGCGTCTGGGCAAGATCCGCGCGCCTCACTACCGCATCGTCATCGCCGACTCCCGTACCCGCCGTGACGGCCGGGCCATCGAGGAGATCGGCCTGTACCACCCGGTGCAGAACCCCTCGCGCATCGAGGTCGACTCCGAGCGTGTCCAGTACTGGCTCGGTGTCGGCGCGCAGCCGACCGAGCCCGTCATGGCCATCCTCAAGGTCACCGGCGACTGGCAGAAGTTCAAGGGCCTGCCCGCCCCGGCGCCGATGAAGGTCGCCGAGCCGAAGGCCGACAAGCGCGCCCTCTTCGAGGCCGCCGCCAAGGCGTCCGGCGATGAGCCGAAGGGTGAGGCCATCACCCCGAAGGCGAAGAAGGCTGACAAGAAGGCGGACGAGGCTGCGGCCGAGTCCACCTCCGAGTCGACCGAGGCCTGAGCATGCTCGAGGAAGCCCTCGAGCACCTCGTCAAGGGCATCGTCGACAACCCCGATGACGTGCAGGTGGCCTCGCGCGACCTGCGCCGCGGGCGCGTGCTCGAGGTCCGGGTCCACCCCGACGACCTCGGCAAGGTGATCGGCCGCAACGGCCGTACCGCCCGCGCGCTGCGGACCGTCGTGGGCGCCATCGGCGGACGGGGCATCCGCGTCGACCTCGTCGACGTGGACCAGGTCCGCTGACAAGTTGAACACCGGCTCGGGCCGGGGAGGGCCGCCGGCCCGCCCCGGCCCGTAGTCGTCCACGGACACCGAACAGTGCCGTGGGCACTGGCAAGGGAGAGAACAGCGTGCAGTTGGTAGTGGCACGGATCGGCCGCGCCCACGGCATCAAGGGCGAGGTCACGGTAGAGGTACGGACCGACGAGCCCGAGCTGCGGCTCGGCCCCGGCGCCGTCTTCGCCACCGAACCGTCCTCCGTCGGACCGCTGACCATCACGGCCGGACGGGTGCACAGCGGCCGGCTGCTGCTGCGCTTCGAGGGCGTCGCGGACCGCACGGCCGCCGAGGCGCTGCGCAACACCCTGCTGATCGCGGAGGTCGACCCCGAGGAAGTCCCCGAGGACCCCGAGGAGTTCTACGACCACCAGTTGATCGACCTCGATGTCGTCACCCGCGCCGGCACCGCCGTCGGCCGGATCTCCGAGATCTCCCACCTGCCCTACCAGGACCTGCTGGTCGTCCAGCGGCCCGACGGCAGCGAGGTCCTGATCCCGTTCGTCTCCGAGATCGTCCCGGAGATCGACCTGGAGGAGCAGCGCGCGGTCGTCGACCCGCCGCCCGGCCTCCTCGACGACAGCCAGGCCGAGATCGCCTCCGGCCGCGAGGACAGCTGATGCGGCTCGACATCGTCACGATCTTCCCCGAGTACCTCGAACCGCTGAACGTCTCCCTCGTGGGCAAGGCCCGCGCGCGCGGACAGCTCGATGTGCGCATCCACGACCTGCGGGAATGGGCCCACGACAAGCACCACACCGTCGACGACACCCCCTACGGCGGTGGCCCGGGGATGGTCATGAAGCCCGAGCCGTGGGGCGAGGCGCTCGACGAGATCCTCGCGTCCGGCGAGGGCGAACCGGTGATCGTCGTCCCCACCCCGAGCGGCGTCCCCTTCACCCAGCAGCTCGCCGTCGAACTCTCCGCCAAGCCCTGGCTGGTGTTCACCCCGGCCCGCTACGAAGGCATCGACCGCCGGGTCATCGAGGAGTACGGCGACCGCGTCGACGTGCGCGAGGTCTCCATCGGCGACTACGTCCTGGCCGGCGGCGAGGCACCGGTCCTGGTCATGGTCGAGGCGGTGGCCCGGCTGCTGCCCGGCGTCCTCGGCAACGCCGCCTCCCACCAGGACGACTCCTTCGCCCCCGGGGCGATGGCCGACCTCCTGGAGGGGCCCGTCTACACCAAGCCCCCCGAGTGGCGCGGCCGCGGCATCCCCGAGGTGCTGCTCAGCGGGCATCACGGCAAGATCGCCCGCTGGCGGCGGGACGAGGCGTTCCGCCGCACCGACCGCAACCGCCCCGACCTGATCGAGCGCGCCGACCCCGCCGCGTTCAACAAGCACGACCGCGCGATGCTCGACGCTCTCGGCTGGTCGGCGGGCGTCGACGGCCGATTTGGGCGGACGGCCGAGGACGTGGAAGAATAGGCCGCTGCTGTGTGCGTCCGGCGCGCGCCCCTGCCACAGGGGGAACGACGCCCGCCCGACGGAACGGCATCCGAAACATCCTTCCCATATCCCGTTGATGACCTGTGGCATCAGCGAAGAAAGCAGTAGGTCATGCACCTTCTCGACTCCGTCGACGCCGCGTCGAAGCGCACCGACGTCCCGGCCTTCCGCCCGGGTGACACCGTCAACGTCCACGTCCGCGTCATCGAGGGCAACCGCTCCCGTGTGCAGCAGTTCAAGGGCGTTGTCATCCGCCGTCAGGGCGCCGGCGTGCGCGAGACCTTCACGGTCCGCAAGGTCAGCTTCTCCGTCGGCGTCGAGCGCACCTTCCCGGTGCACACCCCGATCGTCGAGAAGATCGAGGTCGTGACCCGCGGTGACGTCCGTCGCGCCAAGCTGTACTTCCTCCGTGAGCTCCGCGGCAAGGCCGCGAAGATCAAGGAGAAGCGCGACAACTGAGCCGGGCCGCCCGGGGCGCGATTTTTTGCGCCGTGGCAACGCAAACCGACGCTCGCGTACGGCGTTCGGATCCGGCCGGATAGGCTCAGGGCCCGATGAACACCGACGCACAGCTCACGGAGCGCGATCCCTCTCCCACCCCCGACCAGGGGCCGGAGCAGGGGTCGCGCTTCGCGCGTTGTCCCGGGTGGGTCGCCGCCCTGTGCCGCCGGCCGGCCACCCTGCTCGCGCTCTGCCTGGCCTTTGTACTGCTGCTCAGCGCGTTCATCGCCCAGCCCTTTCTGATCCCGTCCTCCTCCATGGAGAACACCCTGCAGATCGGGGACCGGGTGCTGGTCAACAAGCTGGCGTACCGATTCGGCGGCTCTCCCGCACGGGGCGACGTGGTGGTGTTCGACGGCACGGGATCGTTCGTTCACAGGGAGCAGGGGGAGAATCCCGTCACGGGACTGCTGCGCGGCGCCGGTGCGGCGCTGGGGCTGGCCCCGTCCGCCGGGACCGACTACGTCAAGCGCGTGATCGGCATCGGCGGTGACCACGTGACCTGCTGCGACAAACGGGGACGGATCAAAGTGAACGGTGAGCCCGTGAGCGAGGCGTATCTCCACCCCGGGGACGCGCCGTCCTCGGTGGATTTCGACATCGTGGTGCCCCAGGGCCGGTTGTGGGTCATGGGCGACCACCGCGCCAGATCCAGCGACTCCCGCGACCACCTCGGCGACCCCGGTGGCGGGACGGTTCCGGTCGGCAAGGTCATCGGCCGCGCGGATCTGATCACCTGGCCGGTGGGCCGCTGGCGCACCCTCGGCGCACCGGGCGCCGCCGACCGGATACCCGCCGCGGCAGGCCCACGTGGGTAGCCGCGGACGCCCCCGCCACGGGAGCAAGGACACCGCCGGGCGAGGGCGGGCAGCCGCCCCGCCGCAGCCGGACGCGGACAGCGCGTACGGCGACTCCGGCGGGTACGGCGCCCCCCAGGAGCCCGGCAGTGGCCCCGGGCCGCGGGCCGGACGGTCCGCGAACCGTGGGCGGGCGGGCCGGCCCGCGACCGGCGGGCGGGCCGAGCGCAGGCGCCTGGCCCGGCGCATCAAGCGCCGCCGGCAACGCTCCTACCTCAAGGAAATCCCCATCCTCGTCGGCGTGGCACTGGCCATCGCCCTCGTCCTGAAGACGTTCCTCGTCCAGGCCTTCGTCATCCCGTCCGGCTCCATGGAGCAGACGATCAGGATCGGCGACCGGGTGCTGGTCGACAAGCTCACGCCGTGGTTCGGGTCGAAGCCCGAGCGCGGCGACGTCGTCGTCTTCAAGGACCCCGGAGGCTGGCTCAAGGGCGAGCAGACCAAGCCCACCGACGACGGGGGAGCCTTCAAGCCGGTCAAGGACGCCATGACCTTCATCGGCCTGCTGCCGTCGGCCAATGAACAGGACCTGATCAAGCGGGTCGTGGCGGTCGGCGGGGACACCGTCAAATGCTGCGACAAGCAGGGCAAGGTCACCGTCAACGGCACCCCGCTGACCGAACCGTACGTTCATCCGGGGAATCCGCCCTCCACGCTGAAGTTCACGGTCACCGTCCCCACCGGCCGGATCTTCGTCATGGGCGATCACCGCTCCAACTCCGCGGATTCGCGCTTTCACCTGGACGAGCCGTACCGTGGCACGGTCTCTGAGGACAATGTGGTGGGCCGGGCCGTGGTGATCGCCTGGCCGTTCAAGCACTGGCGGCGCCTTGAAGAGCCGGACACCTTTACGACCGTGCACGACGCGCCGGGCGCCAAGGCGTCCGCAGCGGGTGTGCCGCATAGGGTGTCATCCGAGAGTTTGACCGTACTCCCGACCCCTGCGGAACTCCCGCTCGTTATGGGAGTGGTGGGCCTGCGCCGGTTGACGCGCGGGCGAGTGCGTGGAGTGAGGAGCAGATGTGGGGGACTTGGCGGTCGGCGCGCGGTCCGGAACCGAAGAGCCCGAAGAGCCGGCACGGCGCGGTGAGACCCCGCAGCCGGCGGCGAGTTCCGTGCATCAGACTCAGTCATCATCAGGAGCGCGGGCCCAGGCGCCGCATGCTGCCGGGGCGGACGAGTCGGATACGTGGGGCGCGTCGGCGAATGGCGAGGTGAGCGGCAGCATGAAGAAGGCCAAGAAGCCGCGTGCCTTCTGGAAAGAGCTGCCGATTCTCATCGGTATCGCCCTTCTCCTCGCGCTGCTGATCAAAACCTTCCTGGTGCAGGCGTTCTCGATCCCGTCCGACTCGATGCAGGACACCCTGCAGCGCGGGGACCGGGTCCTGGTCGACAAGCTGACGCCGTGGTTCGGCTCCAAGCCGCAGCGCGGCGAGGTCGTCGTCTTCCACGACCCGGGCGGCTGGCTGAACGAGACGCCGACCCCCGAGCCCAACCCGGTTCAGAAGGTCCTCAGCTTCATCGGTCTGATGCCCTCGGCCGAGGAGAAGGACCTGATCAAGCGGGTCATCGCGGTCGGCGGCGACACCGTCGAGTGCCATGGCACCGGCCCGGTCAAGGTCAACGGCAAGGCGCTCAAGGAAGACTCCTACATCTTCCCCGGGGCCACCCCGTGCGGTGACCGTGCGTTCGGCCCGATCCACGTCCCCAAGGGCCGGATCTGGGTGATGGGCGACCACCGCGACGACTCCCTCGACTCCCGCTACCACCAGACCCTCAAGGGCAACGGCACGGTCTCGGAGGACGAGGTCGTCGGCCGGGCGTTCACCATCGCCTGGCCCATCAACCGCTGGGCGACCCTGCCCGTACCGGACACCTTCGACCAGCCCGGGATCAACAAGGCAATGGGGGTCGCACCGGCCGCCCTGGGCCTGGTCGGCGCGGCGCCGATCGTGATCTGGCGTCGCCGGAGGCTGACCGGAACGCGTAACCCCAGGTAAGGTGCCGTCCCGGATCTTCGACGCGGGCCCGGCCCGCGGGGTGGGAGCGCTGGGATGAGCAGCACAACGGAACACAGGACCGACGGCCGCGGCCGGACCCTGGGCAGTGCGCTGTCCGGTCTGGCCGTGGCCCTCGGCTGTGTGGCGTTCCTGGGCGGCTTCGTATGGGCGGCGCTGTCGTACCGCCCCTATACGGTGCCGACCGATTCGATGTCGCCGACCATCGCCGCCGGGTCGCGGGTCCTGGCCCAGAAGGTGGAGGGCTCCGAGATACGCCGCGGTGACGTCGTCGTCTTCAAGGACTCCGTGTGGGGCGACGTGCCGATGGTCAAGCGGGTGGTCGGCGTCGGCGGTGACAAGGTCGCCTGCTGCACCAAGCAGGGCCGGCTGACCGTCAACGGAGACCCCGTCGAAGAACCGTATCTGCAGGGCAGCGGCCCCGCCTCGCCCGTCGGCTTCAAGGCGAAGGTCCCCGCCGGGCAGCTGTTCCTGCTCGGCGATCACCGCAGCGACTCCATGGACTCGCGGGTCCACCTCACCGACGGCGACCACGGCTCCGTCCCCCGCAGCGCCGTCCAGGCCCGGGTCGACGCCCGCGCCTGGCCGCTCGGCAGCGTCGGCGTGATGCGGCGCCCGGCCGCCTTCTCCGCGTTCCCCGGCGGCACCTCGCAGCCCGGACCGATCGAGCCCATCACCTTCGCCGTGGTCGCCGGCGCGGTCCTCATCCTGGGCGGCGCTGCCTACGGGCCGATCGCCCGGCGCAAGGCGCGCGGGCGTGCCTGAGGGGCCGGACGCAGACGGGCGGGCCGGCCGCCCCGGGGCGGAGGCCGCTCCGGACGAGGCGGCGGAGGCCGCGGTGCGCCAGGTCTCCCGCATCGTGCTGCTCGACCCCGACGACCGGATCCTGCTGCTCCACGGCTTCGAACCGGCCCGCCCCGCCGAGACCTGGTGGTTCACCCCCGGCGGCGGCCTGGAGGGCACGGAGAGCCACGAGGAGGCGGCCCGTCGTGAGCTCGCCGAGGAGACCGGTATCACCGACGCCGTCCTCGGTCCCGTCCTGTGGAAGCGCCGCTGTGCCTTCCCGTTCGACGGGCGCCGCTGGGAGCAGGACGAGTGGTACTACCTGGGCCGGACCGACCGGACTGCCACCCACAGCGGTGGGCAGACTGACCTGGAACGACGCAGCGTCTCGGGGCTGAGGTGGTGGACTTCGGAGGAACTGTCGGCCTCACATGAGACGGTGTACCCGACCAGACTCGCCGAGCTGCTGCGCACGCTGCTCGTCGATGGGCCCCCTAGTGCGCCGGTGCTCCTGGAGACCGAGAGGGTCTGACGCACAATAGGGGGACGCACGGCTGAAGGGGATCTGCCATGAGCGCCGAGGACCTCGAGAAGTACGAGACCGAGATGGAGCTGAAGCTCTACCGGGAGTACCGCGACGTCGTCGGGCTGTTCAAATTCGTGATCGAGACCGAGCGACGTTTCTACCTCACCAATGACTACGAGATGCAGGTGCACTCGGTGCAGGGAGAGGTCTTTTTCGAGGTGTCGATGGCCGACGCCTGGGTCTGGGACATGTACCGCCCGGCTCGCTTCGTCAAGCAGGTGCGGGTACTCACGTTCAAGGACGTGAACATCGAGGAGCTCAACAAGAGCGATCTGGATCTTCCGGGGAGCTGAGCCCGGCCGGCGGCGGAGCGGCCCTGCCCAGCCGTCGTCGGGCCGGCCGTCACCCGGACGGGTGAGCAAGTTGTCCACAGGCGGCTCGTTGTCCACCAAGATCCAACAGCTCTGCGCGGGGGCGTCACAGTCGGTGCCGGAGGTGGTACCGCATGAACGCCATGCAAGCCGGCCGCAGGGCCGCACAGGACACCCAGCCTGATCGCCGGACCCGGAAGCCGCGGTCGAACAGCGCACGGGACGCGCGGCGGGCCCGACCGGGGCCGCCCGCAGCGGCGACGCGCAGGAGGGGCACCGCACCGTCCGCCGGCGGAAGGCCCGCCCCGCGCCGCAGGGGCGGGGTGCTGCCCGCCGGACCGACACCACCCGCGGGCCCGCGGACGGCCGGCGGCCCGGCGGCCGTCCCGCCCGGGAGCTCTGATCCCGGGGCCCGGCTGACCGCCGCCCAGCCACCGGACACCGGCCCAGTGTCAGCGGCCTCGACCGGCCACCGGCGACGCGCTCTGGGCCGCTACGGCGAAGATCTGGCCGCCCGGCGGCTCACCGAGGCCGGCATGCGGATCCTGGACCGCAACTGGCGCTGCCGCGACGGAGAGATCGACATCGTCGCCGCCGACGGAGACGCCCTGGTGGTCTGCGAGGTCAAGACCCGCCGCGCCGGCTGGTACGAACACCCCATGGCGGCCGTACGCCCCGAGAAGACCGCCCGGCTGCGGCTGCTGGCGGAACGCTGGCTGGAACGGCACGGCGGCCCGCCACCCGGCGGCGTACGGATCGATGTCATCGGCATCCTGCTGCCGGCCCGCGGCGCCCCCGTCGTCCAGCACGCACGGGGGGTGGCCTGATGGGATTCGCCCGGACCTGCTCCGTCGCCCTCGTGGGTGTCGAAGGAGTCGTCGTCGAGGTCCAGGCCGACCTGGAACCGGGCGTCGCCGCCTTCACCCTCGTCGGCCTGCCCGACAAGAGCCTCATCGAATCCAGGGAACGCGTCCGCGCCGCCGTCGTGAACTCCGGCGCCGAATGGCCGCAGAAAAAGCTCACCGTCGGTCTCAGCCCGGCCTCCGTACCCAAAGGCGGCAGCGGCTTCGACCTCGCCGTGGCCTGCGCGGTCCTCGGCGCCGCCGAGCGCCTGGACCCCCGCGAACTCACCGACCTGATGATGATCGGCGAACTGGGCCTGGACGGCCGCGTCCGCCCCGTACGCGGCGTCCTGCCCGCCGTCCTGGCGGCCGCGGACGCCGGATACCGCCAGGTCGTCGTCCCCGAACAGACCGCCGCCGAAGCCTCACTCGTCCCCGGCATCTCCGTCCTCGGCGTCCGGAGCCTGCGCCAGCTCATCGGCGTCCTCGCCGACGAACCGGTACCCCACGAGGAACCCCTCGACGAAAGCCGCCCCGACCCGCTGCTCGCCGGGCTCGCCGTGTCCGGTACCTGCGCCGGAGCGGGCCTGCCGTCCGGGGGCCACACCCCCGACCTCGCGGACGTCGCAGGCCAGCACGGCGCCCGCCGCGCCCTGGAAGCAGCCGCCGCCGGACGCCACCACATCTTCCTCAAAGGCCCGCCCGGCGCCGGCAAGACCATGCTCGCCGAACGCCTCCCGGGGCTCCTCCCACCGCTGTCCCCCAAGGAATCCCTGGAGGTCACGGCCGTCCACTCGGTGGCCGGCACCCTCCCGCCGGGGCAGCCACTCGTCGACCGGCCGCCTTACTGCGCACCGCACCACTCCGCGACCATGGCCTCCCTCGTCGGCGGCGGCACCGGCCTGCCCCGCCCCGGCGCCGTCTCCCTCGCCCACCATGGCGTGCTGTTCATGGACGAGGCAGCGGAATGCAGCCCACGCGTCCTGGACGCCCTCCGCCAGCCCCTGGAATCCGGCCACATCATCGTCGCCCGCGCCGGCGGCATGATGCGCATGCCCGCCCGCATCCTCCTCGCGCTCGCCGCCAACCCCTGCCCCTGCGGACGCCACGGCACGACGGGCGGCGGCTGCGAATGCCGCCCGTCCTCCATCCGGCGCTACCGCTCACGGCTCTCCGGACCCCTGATGGAC
The DNA here is from genome assembly GCF_036227565.1 of Streptomyces sp. NBC_01454. Taxonomy (NCBI): domain Bacteria; kingdom Bacillati; phylum Actinomycetota; class Actinomycetes; order Kitasatosporales; family Streptomycetaceae; genus Streptomyces; species Streptomyces sp. NBC_01454. The sequence goes on along the minus strand of NZ_CP109460.1, from coordinate 2,294,950 downwards.
CGGGTCGACCTGCGGATCGCCGTGGAACCGGTCGCCCGCTCCGAACTGCTCGCGCTGGGCCGCGGCGCCGAATCCACCGCCGTCGTGGCCGCACGCGTACACGCCGCCCGTGAACGCGCCGCCGCCCGCCTGGCCGGCACACCCTGGAACACCAACAGCGAGGTCCCCGGCCATGAGCTGCGCACCCGCTGGCAGGTCCACCCCGGCGCCCTGGCCCAGGCCGAACGCGACCTCGAATGCGGCCTGCTCACCGCCCGCGGACTCGACCGGGTCCTGCGCGTCGCCTGGACAGCCGCCGACCTCGCCGGCCGTGACCGTCCCACCGGCGAAGACGTCAACTGGGCCCTGGAACTCCGCACCGGCGTACGCCGCGGCGCCCTGACCCCGGCAGGCGCGGACGGGAACGAGACCACCGCCACCCGGCCCCGCGCACACGGGGACAAGCGATGAACGGAGTAGACGCATGGGGCTTCGCCACGGACCGGCCCGGCACCGCCCAGGACGGCCCGCCCCGCACACCCGGGACAGCCGCGGAGCGGGGGCACGCCCCGCCCACCACCACCGCACCCCACACCGCCCGGCGCGCGACCACCCGCCCGTGGCCCGCGCCCGACGGCACGGACCGCGATCCCCAGCGCACGGCCCGCGCAGCCCTCACCCGCATCCTCGAACCGGGCGATGAAACCGCCGGCCGCTGGGTCCGCGAGATGGGCCCGGTGGCGCTGTGGCGCGCGTTGTCAGGCCAGGACGCGCGGCCGCCCCGGGGCGCGAGCCCGGCCAAGACCGAGGGCCTGCGCCTGCGCGCCGCCCGGGCCCGCCCCGCCGCGGATCTCGAAGCCGTCGCCGCGCTCGGCGGCCGGTTCATCTGCCCGGGGGACGACGAATGGCCCGGCCAGCTCGACGACCTCGGCGACGCCCGCCCCCTCGGACTGTGGGTACGCGGCACGGCCAACCTCAGACTCTGGGCGCTGCGCTCGGTCGCCGTCGTCGGCGCCCGGGCCTGCACCGACTACGGCGCGCACCTCGCCACCACCCTCAGCGCGGACCTCGCCGACCGCGGCTGGACCATCGTCTCCGGAGCCGCCTACGGCGTCGATGGCGCCGCCCACCGCGGCGCACTGGCCGCAACCGGCACGACCATCGCCGTCATGGCCTCCGGCGTCGACTACGCCTACCCGCGCGGCCACACCGAACTCCTCGGCCGGATCGCCGAACAGGGCCTGGTGGTCGCCGAGTTACCACCCGGCGACCACCCCACCCGCAGCCGGTTCATTCAGCGCAACCGCGTCATCGCCGCGCTCACCCGGGGCACCGTCGTCGTGGAGGCCGAGCTGCGCAGCGGCTCACTGGTCACCGCCCGGCGGGCCCTGTCCCTCGGACGCTTCACGATGGGCATGCCGGGCCCGGTCACCAGCAGCCTGTCGGCCGGTGTGCATCAACTCCTGCGCGACGAGGCCGCGGTGGTCACCGACGCCGATGAGGTCATCGAGCTCGTCGGCAGCATCGGCGATCTCGCCCCCGGCCGACCGGGACCCACCCTCACCCGCGACCTCCTCGACGCCGTCGCCACCCGCGTACTGGAGGCGCTGCCCGCGCAGGGCGGCGCGGACACCGGCCGCCTGGCAGAGGAGGCCGGCACGCCCCGTGAGGTGACCCAGGGCAAGCTCTTCGAGCTCCTGTCCCTCGGATTCGTTCAAAGGTGCGGCGATCACTGGGAGTTGACGCGACGCGCCGAGGTGACCGACGCCTCCCGGCGAGGCGGTGCTTGACCTCGGGCGAACGGGTGAAAGGGTGAGGGGAATGACCGCAGAATCCAGGTTTGCCACGCTTCGGTGCACGCGACCGCCGCACGAGGAACCAGCGAGGGGGCGTGGGGGCGCACGGCGTCCCGCACGCCGCGTCGCCGCGTCCGTCCGCACGGTCCGCTGCAGGGCCGCGACCGGCCCCTTGTCCGGATGTCGCCACGCCGTACGAGGTAACCCCGGGGTGCGGGCAGCGGAACGTATCTGCGCCCCCTGAACCTGCCGTCATCGCACACCGCAACGCTGCGGTCACGCTACGCTCACAGGCAAATTCAACCCACATGCATCCATCCACCCGCGTCTCGGCAGAACGGCTCAAGGCGACGAATGCCCCAGCACACCTCCGGGTCTGACCGTGCGGCGGTACCACCCGCCGCACGCGGCAGCGTGCGCCCCGCTCCGCCCACCTCGCTCGATGAGTTGTGGCGCTCCTACAAGGCGTCAGGCGATGGGCGGCTGCGGGAACAGCTGATCCTGCACTACTCGCCACTGGTCAAATACGTCGCCGGCCGTGTCAGCGTCGGCCTGCCTCCCAACGTCGAACAGGCCGACTTCGTGTCCTCCGGAGTCTTCGGACTGATCGACGCCATCGAGAAATTCGAACCCGAACGCTCCATCAAATTCGAGACCTACGCCATCACCCGCATCCGTGGCGCCATGATCGACGAACTGCGCGCACTCGACTGGATCCCACGCTCCGTACGGCAGAAGGCCCGCGCTGTCGAACGGGCCTACGCCACCCTCGAAGCGCAACTGCGCCGCACCCCCTCCGAGGCGGAGGTCGCCGCGGAGATGGGCATCGGGCTGGAGGAACTCCACAGCGTCTTCAGCCAGCTGTCGCTGGCGAACGTGGTCGCCCTGGAGGAACTGCTGCACGTCGGCGGCGAGGGGGGCGAACGGCTGAGCCTGATGGACACCCTCGAGGACACGGCCGCTGAGAACCCCGTGGAGATCGCCGAGGACCGCGAGCTGCGGCGGCTGCTCGCGCGTGCCATCAACACCCTCCCCGAGCGCGAGAAGACCGTGGTCACGCTCTACTACTACGAAGGCCTCACGCTTGCCGAGATCGGCAACGTCCTCGGCGTCACCGAGAGCAGGGTCAGCCAGATCCACACCAAATCCGTCCTCCAACTACGGGCGAAACTCGCCGACGTCGGACGCTGATCACGTCGCCCGCGCCGGGCCTTCCCACGCCATGTCGCCATACGGAGTGCCGCGGCCGGTGCGCCATCCGTAGAGTGGTGGCGTGCCAAGGATTCGAGCGGCCTCCGTGGCCGAGCACCGGACGATGCAGCGCGGCGCCCTTCTGGACGCCGCCCGCACCCTGCTGTCCGAAGGCGGAACGGAAGCACTGACCTTCCCCGCCCTCGCCGAGCGCACGGGCCTCGCGCGCTCCTCCGTGTACGAGTACTTCCGTTCGCGCGCCGCCGTGGTCGAGGAGCTGTGCGCCGTCGACTTCCCGGTATGGGCCGCCGAGGTAGAAGCGGCGATGGAGCGGGCCGACACGCCCGAGGCGAAGATCGAGGCGTATGTGCGCCGGCAACTCGCGCTGGTCGGCGACCGCCGCCACCGCGCCGTCGTCGCCATTTCGGCCGGCGAGCTGGACGCCGGTGCCCGCGAGAAGATCCGCGCGGCACACGGCGGCCTCATCGCCATGATCGTCGAAGCGCTCGCCGCCCTAGGCCACGAACAGCCCCGACTCGCGGCGATGCTCCTCCAAGGCATCGTCGATGCCGCGGTCCGCCGTATCGAACTCGGTGCCGCGGAGGACCCGGGGGAGATCACGGAGGCGGCGGTGGCGATGGTCCTCCGGGGGGTCCGCGGCTGACCTGGGGCCTCCCCCCCCCCCCCCCGCCCCCCCCCCCCCCCCCCCCCCCCGCCCCACCTCTCCCGACCCCCACTCGTGTGCCCGGCCACGGGCAACGGGCAGCACGCAGTCCGCAGCACGCAGTCCGCAGTCCGCCCGACGTGACGGGTGTGTTGCCTCGTCGGCCCCTGACCTGGCTGGTCTGTGGTCTCACCGTGGTGGACTCACTGAGGGCCACCCCGCAGCGGGTCCACCACGGTGGGTTCACCAGGCAGCGGCTCGACCGCGGTGGCCGGCCCCACCCGCCTCTGGCCCCGCTGTGACGGCCTCACCGGCCGGAGACCCCACCGCTCGGTCGCCTGGTCAGCCCGGTGGCGCCCCGCTCGGTGATCCGACGCCCGGCCCCGAGGCCACGTCCCTCGGCCGTCCTCCCCACTACGGGTGTCTGCGCCCGCCTGCCCCCACCGTCCCCGTTACCGGCGCCTGCCCCACGCCCGCACGCCCCCTACCCCTACCCCTGCCGCCCCTGCTCGCTGACCGTGTCGAAGGGAGCCGTCCAAGTGCCCAGAGTGCGGCGGCCGCGAGCCCGAGGGTGCCCAGGAGGGCGGCTGTGGTCGGTGCCGCGCTCCGGGCGTGAGCTGCTGGTTCGCGTGGTTCCGGAGGTTCGGGGTTCGTGCCGTCGTCCTCGGGTACGGGGACCCCGAAGATCGGCAGCAGGCGTGAGGGGCCGCCCAGGAGCATGCTCCGGGGGAGAAGCGACAGCGGGTTCAGGTAGGTCTTGCCGCGCCGTAGGCCCCAGTGGAGGCACGGTGCCCGGCAGTGGAACGGGCCGCGTTGCAGCACGGCGACCTTCTGGCCAGCCGTGACGTGCTGCCCCTTCCGGGTCGTGGGGTCCACCGGTTCGTAGGTGGTGCGTAAGGGTGGGCGGCCCGAGTGGGACACCTCGATGGTCAGGACGCCACGGCCGGCCACCGTCCCCGCGTACGCCACCCGGCCAGGCGCTGCGGCCCGCACCTCCGCACCGGTGGATGAGGCCAGGTCAACGCCACGGTGCCCGGCCGCCCAGGGAGATGGAGGGGGGTCCCAGCCGCGCAGCACGGTGGGCCGGATCCCCGCCGGTCCCGTCACAGGCCAGGCCCGCTCCTCGGCAGAGGTCTCGGCGCGGGGATCGGCGGACGTCTTGGCGCCGCCGATGATCCGCCCAGCCACTGATGGCGCCCCGCGTTCCAGCGCCGTGCCCACCAGCGGTGTGGCGGCAGCATTCGTGAGACCCGGCCCCAGGACGGCTAGTACCGCAGCCGCGGCAGGGGCCAGCAGCATCTCCACGGCGCGGGCCGGGAAGAAGCAGCTCGGGCCGTGAGTGCCCGGCTGCTCGGGTAGGGCCGGAGGCAGGGAGCCCGGCCCCCAGGACCCCCGCGCCCGGACCCCCGGGGCGAAGCCGCCCAAGGCAGAAAGGCTGCTGGCTGCCCCGAATCGGGGCAGTGGATTCCGTTGGGTGTGTCGTCGCATGGTTCGACGGTGGCGCAGGGCGCCGAGGCGTGGGGATCTTGGTCCGGAGCTGTGGAGGGGCGGGCGGTTGTGGACAACGGTGTCACCCGGTCGGGGCTCGAAAAGATGCGTGTCGCCCGGTGCATCGCCCGTCCCGTACACTTCTGGTGGCGATCCGGGTCACCGGGTCGACTTCGCACGCCCCGCCGTCAGTGCACCAGTCCCGTTCGGGCAGCACGACGGCCGCGCTCCTCGGTCCTCGGACGGCTCCGCAAGGTGCCTTCCCGGCAGGCGCGTCGGGGCGTCAGGCACCGCGGCCGCCCGGCCGCAGTGAAACCGAGAGCAACAAGGAGTACGGCCATGGCCGTCGTCACGATGCGGGAGCTGCTGGAGAGCGGCGTCCACTTCGGGCACCAGACCCGCCGCTGGAACCCGAAGATGAAGCGCTTCATCTTCACCGAGCGCAACGGCATCTACATCATCGACCTGCTCCAGTCGCTGTCGTACATCGACCGCGCCTACGAGTTCGTCAAGGAGACCGTCGCCCACGGCGGCTCGGTCATGTTCGTCGGCACGAAGAAGCAGGCCCAGGAGGCCATTGCCGAGCAGGCGACCCGCGTGGGCATGCCCTACGTGAACCAGCGCTGGCTCGGCGGCATGCTGACCAACTTCTCGACCGTCTACAAGCGCCTGCAGCGCCTGAAGGAGCTCGAGCAGATCGACTTCGAGGATGTGGCCGCCTCCGGCCTCACCAAGAAGGAGCTCCTGGTCCTCTCCCGCGAGAAGGCCAAGCTGGAGAAGACCCTCGGCGGTATCCGCGAGATGCAGAAGGTGCCCAGCGCCGTCTGGATCGTGGACACCAAGAAGGAGCACATCGCCGTCGGCGAGGCGCGCAAGCTCAACATCCCGGTCGTCGCGATCCTCGACACCAACTGCGACCCGGACGAGGTCGACTACAAGATCCCGGGCAACGACGACGCGATCCGCTCCGTCACCCTGCTCACCCGCGTGATTGCCGACGCCGTCGCCGAGGGCCTCATCGCCCGCTCCGGTGCCGCCACCGGCGACCAGAAGCCCGGCGAGAAGGCCGCTGCCGCCGAGCCGCTGGCCGAGTGGGAGCGCGACCTGCTCGAGGGCGAGAAGAAGGCTGACGACGAGGCCCCCAAGGCCGAGGAGAAGCCCGCCGAGGCCCCGGTCGCCGAGGCCCCCGCCGCCGAGGCCGAGGCTGACAAGCCGGCCGACGCCGAGGCCGAGAAGCCGGCCGACGCCGAGAAGCCGGCCGAGCAGGCCTGACCCGCAGTAACCGGCTGATGACGGCGGGGGAGGGCGCTACAGGCGCCGCCCCCGCCGTCCACCCGTAGATCTTTCGACTTCGAGATTTCGAGAAGAGATTCACAGACCATGGCGAACTACACCGCCGCTGACGTCAAGAAGCTCCGCGAGCTCACCGGCGCCGGCATGATGGACTGCAAGAAGGCCCTGGACGAGGCCGACGGCAACGTCGACAAGGCCGTGGAGATCGTGCGCGTCAAGGGCCAGAAGGGCGTCGCCAAGCGCGAGAGCCGCACGGCCGAGAACGGTGCCGTCGTCTCCCTGATCGCCGACGACGAGTCCGCCGGCGTGCTGCTCGAGCTGAAGTGCGAGACGGACTTCGTCGCCAAGGGTGACAAGTTCCAGGCCGTCGCCAACGCGCTCGTCGCGCACGTCGCCGCCACCAAGCCCGCCGACCTGGAGAGCCTGCTCGCCTCTGAGATCGAGGCCGGCAAGACCGTCCAGGCGTACGTGGACGAGGCCAACGCCAACCTCGGCGAGAAGATCGTCCTGGACCGCTTCGCCCAGTTCTCCGACGGTTTCGTCGCGGCGTACATGCACCGCACCATGCCCGACCTCCCGCCGCAGGTCGGCGTCCTGGTCGAGCTGGACAAGGAGAACGCCGAGGTCGCCAAGGACATCGCGCAGCACATCGCCGCGTTCGCGCCGAAGTTCCTCTCCAAGGACGACATTCCGGCCGATGTGGTCGAGAACGAGCGTCGTGTCGCCGAGGCCACCGCGAAGGAGGAGGGCAAGCCCGAGGCCGCCCTCCCGAAGATCGTCGAGGGTCGCGTCAACGGCTTCTTCAAGGAGAACACGCTGCTCGCGCAGCCGTTCGCCAAGGACAACAAGAAGACCGTCCAGAAGGTTCTGGACGAGGCCGGTGTCACGCTGAAGCGCTTCGCGCGCATCCGCGTCGGCGCCTGAGCCTGTCGCGAAGGCAGCGAATGACCTGCGACCCCGCTAGGGTCGTACGCAGTCGGCCGCTCAACGGCCGGCCGCAGATGTGACGAGGAGGCCATTGCCGCAGAGGGATCTGGACCAGACCCACGGCAATGGCCTTCTTCGTATGTGCACGAGGAGAGCTCAATGATTCACGGTGCCGACGGCGCGCACACAGACCATGCCGGTCACGGCGGCAGGCAACGCTTCCTGCTGAAGCTGTCGGGCGAAGCGTTCGCCGGCGGCGGCGGACTGGGCGTCGACCCCGATGTCGTGCACGCGATGGCCCGCGAGATCGCCGCCGTGGTGCGCGACGGCTACGAGATCGCCGTCGTGATCGGCGGCGGCAACTTCTTCCGCGGCGCGGAACTGCAGCAGCGCGGTATGGACCGGGCACGCTCCGACTACATGGGCATGCTCGGCACCGTCATGAACTGTCTGGCACTCCAGGACTTCCTGGAGAAGGAAGGCATCGACTCCCGCGTCCAGACGGCCATCACCATGGGCCAGGTCGCCGAGCCGTACATCCCGCTGCGCGCGGTGCGCCATCTGGAGAAGGGCCGGGTCGTCATCTTCGGCGCCGGCATGGGCATGCCGTACTTCTCCACGGACACCACCGCCGCCCAGCGTGCCCTGGAGATCGACGCCGAGGCCATGCTGATGGGCAAGAACGGCGTGGACGGGGTCTACGACTCCGACCCCAAGAAGAACCCGGACGCGGTCAAGTTCGACGCGCTCGAATACGGCGAGGTCATCACCCGCGATCTGAAGATCGCCGACGCCACCGCCATCACCCTGTGCCGGGACAACAAGCTCCCGATCCTCGTGTTCGAACTGCTCGCCGAGGGCAACATCGCGCGTGCGGTGAAGGGTGAGAAGATCGGCACGCTCGTCAGCGATCAGGGCACCCGGGCCTGACGGCCCCAACTGCCGTGGTTCCGTACGGGCATCGGCCTGTACGGGCGGCAACCTCCGTACCGGGGGCAGACCCCGGTACGGGGATGGACAACGGCCTGCCGGTCGGACACCGTGCAGGAGAAGACGTGCGGCAGGGGCGAGGCTCTGCTTCTTACCGAAAAGACCAGGAGCAAGTGGTGATCGAAGAGATCCTCCTCGAGGCCGAGGAGAAGATGGAGAAGGCCGTCGTGGTCGCCAAGGAGGACTTCGCCGCGATTCGCACCGGGCGTGCGCACCCGGCGATGTTCAACAAGATCGTGGCTGACTACTACGGCGCCATGACGCCGATCAACCAGCTGGCGTCGTTCTCGGTGCCCGAGCCGCGGATGGCCGTGGTGACCCCGTTCGACAAGAGCGCGCTGCGCAACATCGAGCAGGCGATCCGCGACTCCGACCTCGGCGTCAACCCGAGCAACGACGGCAACATCATCCGGGTGACCTTCCCGGAGCTGACCGAGGAGCGCCGCAAGGAGTTCATCAAGGTCGCCAAGAACAAGGGCGAGGACGCGAAGATCTCGATCCGCAGCGTCCGCCGCAAGGCCAAGGAAACCCTCGACAAGCTCGTCAAGGACAAGGAGTCCGGCGAGGACGAGGTGCGCCGCGCCGAGAAGGAGCTCGACGACACCACCGCGAAGTACGTCGCGCAGGTGGACGAGCTCCTCAAGCACAAGGAATCCGAGCTCCTCGAGGTCTGATGAACGAGTCTTCCTGGGGGGCCCCGCCCGGCGCCGGTCAATGGGGGCCGCCCGACCACGGACCGGCCTCCTCGCTTCGCGGGGTGGCGCCCCCCGTCCCGGCGGGTCCCGTGTACGACTGGGGCGACGCGGCGCAGACTCGGCCCATGCCCCTCGTGCCCGGGCCAGGCGGACACCAGGACGACGACCGGGAACATCGGGATATCCGGGAAAACCGGGATCACCTGGACGACCGGGGGGCTGCTCGCCTGAGCGGCCCCCTGTTCCGCGACGAAAAGCCGCAGGAGCCCATGCCCACCTCTCGTTCCGGGTCCGACAGCTCGCCGGACCCAGAGAAGCCGAAGAAGAAGAGCGCGGGCCGCAACCTCCGTGCCGCGATAGGGGTCGGCGTCGGCCTCGGCGTGATCATCGTTGCGTCGCTCTTCGTCTACAAGCCCGTCTTCATCGGCGTGATAGCGATCGCCGTGGTCGTGGGCCTGTGGGAGCTGACCTCGCGGCTGGCCGAGCGCAAGGACATCAAGGTGCCGCTGGTGCCGCTCGCGGTCGGCGGCACCGCCATGGTGGTCGCCGGGTACGTCCGCGGTGCAGAAGGCGCCTGGGTGGCGATGGCGCTCACCGCGCTCGCCGTCCTCGTCTGGCGGATGACCGAGGCACCCGAGAACTATCTGCGGGACGTCACCGCCGGGGTCTTCGCCGCGTTCTACGTGCCGTTCCTCGCGACGTTCGTGGCGCTGATGCTCGCGGCCGGGGCCGACGGGCCGCAGCGGGTGCTGACCTTCCTGCTGTTGACGGTCGTGAGCGACACCGGTGCGTACGCGGTCGGCTGGCGCTTCGGCAAGCACAAGCTCGCCCCGCGCATCAGCCCCGGTAAGACCCGCGAGGGCCTGGTCGGTGCGGTGCTCTTCGCCATGGTGGCCGGCGCGCTGTGCATGGAGTTCCTGATCGAGCACGGTGCCTGGTGGCAGGGCCTGCTGCTCGGCCTCGCGGTCGCGGCCAGCGCGACCCTCGGCGACCTCGGCGAATCCATGATCAAGCGGGACCTCGGCATCAAGGACATGGGCACCTTGCTGCCCGGTCACGGCGGCATCATGGACCGTCTCGACTCCCTGCTGCCGACCGCGCCCGTGGTCTGGCTGCTGTTCGTGATCTTCGTGGGGTCCGGCTGACGGCAGGGACGGTGTGGCGGGGGCGGGGCCGGGTTTGCGGCTCCGCCCCCGCTTTGCTGTGCGCCGGCGCGGGGCGGACGGGCGCCCGGCGATGGCCGTGAGGGGCTCCTGCATCAAGCGGGGGCCCTCCTCGTATCTCTGCTGGGCCGCGGCATGAGGGCGGGGCTCGGTCGATTCGATTCGATTCGACCGACGGCCGGGCGGAGGCGCGGGGTGCCGGGTGGCCGGCCTGCGCGCAGGAAAAAGTAATACCGGACTCGGGGCACCACGGCATAAAGTGGACATCACTCTCCGAAGCCGCTCCGGCGGCCTTCGGCACCCCCATGACACGGACAAGGAGGTGGCGTGATCAAGAAGCGCTATGCCGCTGCAGGTGCTGCCTGACGGGGGACGGCGCCGACGTCAGTGAGGCTGGACCGACACCTACCGGCGGCACGTGGGGAGGCCCGCGTGACAGTGACCGGGACAAACCGACAAACCCGGTCGTGGTCCGGATTCAGGGATGCGAGCACGCCCTGATGAAGCTGGAGCCGGAAGTAATCGCCCGCCCGAGAAGCGGGCGGTGAACCGCGTCCCTCACCAGCCGAGCCTGAGACCCCTGCCCAGGGGGAGAGCCAACGGAACCCTGCGCCTCCGAGTTGAAGATCCCTTCGACTCGCCGAGGAGCAGCACCATCAGCAGAACCACCGAGAACACCGGTTTCACCTGCAGCAACTGCGGCACGGAGGTCGCGCCCCTGGTCAACGGGAGCTACCGCAACCACTGCCCGCGGTGCCTGCACTCACGGCACGTGGACGTCAGCCCCGGAGACCGTGCCGGCGACTGCCGGGCCCTGATGCGCCCGGAGGCCGTCGACCACCACTCCACCAAGGGCTACATGATCGTCCACCGCTGCACCGGCTGTGGCGTCCGCCGCCGCAACCGGATGGCCGACGATCCCCGTCAGGGCGACGACCTCGATCAGGTCCTCGCCGTGATGCGCACGGGGATCAGCCGTCACGAAGCGGGCCGGTCCGCCCGGTCCCGGAGGCTCGTCTGACGCCTCGCGGCCCCCGCCCCGGCGGGGGCCGCACTGCCTGCCGCCCGGGGCCGAAGTCCGGCCGCCTGGGTGAGCGCAGTCCCCGCGGAGGGGTCAGCCGGGCCCCCACCAGCGGTTTCCCCTCCCCGGGGCGCCCGTCGCGCCGCGTGGCCGTGGCCGTCCGCCGGCCGTACGCTGACGCATGTGACCCGCCTGATCGTGGCAGCAGGAGGAGGCGGCGACGCCGTTGCCGCAGCGATGCTGGATGCCGCCCTCCACGGGGGCGAATCCCCGGCGACGGTGCTCACCTACGCATGGGACCGCCTCCTGCCCGACCCCGTTCCGGGCCCCAAAGGGCCGGCCCATTTCACCGGCCTTCGCCCCCTCACCCGCAGTGTGCAGACCGTTCCCGCCGACGCGGCCCCGATCGCTCCCGCCCGCTCCACGCTCCCCGGGCTGGCCACGGAACTCCCGCAGACCTTCGCGCTCACCGACCCGCGCCACGGCACCGAGGGCATCATCCGCCAACTCGAAGAGCTCGTACGGCACATGGAGCCGGACTCGGTCGACCTCCTGGACGTGGGCGGCGACATCCTCGCCCGGGGCGACGAGCCCACACTCCGCAGCCCGCTCGCCGACGCCCTCACCCTCGCGGCATGCTGCGAACTCAACTACCCCGTACGCCTCCTGGTCGCCGGCCCCGGCCTCGACGGTGAACTCCCCGCCGACGCCCTGCGTGAACGCTTGGGTCCCGTTGCCCTGACACTCACGGCCGAGCACGTCACACCCGTGAGCTCGGTACTGGAGTGGCACCCCTCCGAGGCCACGGCCATGCTCGCCGCCACCGCACGAGGCGCCCGCGGCCTGTGCGAGGTGCGGGACGGCGGCCCACCGATCCCGCTCACCGACGAGGGCCCCGCCGTCCACGAGGCCGACCTCGACGAAGCCCTCCACCGGAACCAGCTCGCCCGCGCCCTCCTCGCCACGGAGAACCTGCACCAGGCAGAACAGCACAGCCGGGAGATCTGCGGCTCCTCCGAAATCGACCACGAGCGCGACAGGGCCGGTTGGCTGACCAGCCGGCCCGCCCAGAAGCTCGACCCGGAAGCCGTCCTCCACCAGCTCGACGAGTTCGAGACCGGCGCCCGGTCCCGCGGTGTCACCCACACCACGTTCCGCCGGCTCACCGAAGCCTTCGGACTCGGCGGCAATCAGCGCCAGGAGCTCAGAGCACTGCTGCTCAGCCGCCGCCCGGAGCAGTACGAGGCGCCGCTCTGGCACCTCCCCTCAAGAGCCTGAGCAGCAACTTCTCCACGAGTTCAAGGCTCGCCGCGCTCGCTGGGTGGCCCTGCGACGGAGGGCGGCTTTCGAGCACACCATGCTTGGCCACCTCCCCGGTTCGGGTCCCGCGTCGAGCCTCTGGTGCGGAACCGCGGTCCACAGGGCACCGCAGCACCGCCGGCGGACGTCACCCAAGGCAGGAATTCCAGAGCCGTCGGCAGGTGCCCCACCGCATGGGCATCTAACGGGTGAATCGGGTCATTCGGTGCGTGGCGGTCGGTGGGACAACGGGAAGGCCCTCTGCACACCGGACATGCGATGGGCAGGGAGCGTCCCGATGCCGAAGTTTCTGATCCAGGCCACCTATACGTCTGAGGGCACCAAGGGGCTGCTCAAGGGAGGCGGGAGTGCGCGCCGTGCTGCCGTCGACGAGGTCGTCACGGCCCTCGGCGGGAAGGTCGAGGCCATGTACTTCGCCTTCGGTGAGAACGACACCGTGATCATCGTCGACCTCCCCGACCCGGTCTCCATGGCCGCCATCAGCCTCACCGTCAAGGCCAGCGGCGCCCTGCACACCCGGGCCACGCCCCTCCTCACCGTCGAGGAGATCGACGAGGCCGCCCGCCGGCAAGTCCCCTTCCGCGCCCCCGGCATGTAGGGAGAGGGTGGGGATTCGTTCCGTCGCCGCTCGATGAAGTGCTCGAAGGCCGGCTGCACCTCGCCCTGCACGAGATCGACCCCGCAGGTGTGCGGCCCGGGGTGGTCGACGGCAGCTGGAAATCCCGCAGGGCGTCTGTGAATCGGCACACCATGCCCGGCCCGGTCGCGGAGTCGATGACCGGCACGCGGCCGTGCGGAGCGACGGGTGTCCGGCGGGCCCGGTCCGCTACGTCGTTGTCACCGGGTGAGGTGCTGGGCCGTCTCCGGGTCGCGCGCGGCCGGCCGCCGGCGAAAGAGGGCCACAGCGAGTGACCGTCCTCTCACCCGCTCCCCACCTGGGCCTCCCCGGACGATCTGCCACACTGGACCCACCATGCCTGCACCCGGAGAACTTACTTTTGTCGCGCCGCGCGGGGCCAAGAAGCCGCCGCGGCACCTTGCTGATCTCAGTCCTGTGGAGCGTCGCGAAGCGGTGGCTGCGGTCGGGGAGAAGCCGTTTCGTGCCAAGCAGCTTTCGCAGCACTATTTTGCCCGTTATGCGCATGATCCGGCGCAGTGGACCGACATCCCGGCGGCGGCGCGGGAGAAGCTGGCGGGCGCGCTGCTGCCCGAGCTGATGACCGTCGTGCGGCACATCTCGTGCGATGACGACACCACGCGCAAGACGCTGTGGAAGCTGCATGACGGGACGCTCGTCGAGTCGGTGCTGATGCGGTATCCGGACCGGGTCACGATGTGCATCTCCTCGCAGGCCGGCTGCGGGATGAACTGTCCGTTCTGTGCGACGGGGCAGGCGGGTCTGGACCGCAATCTGTCGACCGCCGAGATCGTCCACCAGATCGTCGACGGGATGCGTGCGCTGCGCGACGGCGAGGTGCCGGGCGGGCCGGCGCGCCTGTCCAACATCGTCTTCATGGGGATGGGGGAGCCGCTCGCCAACTACAAGCGGGTGGTCGGGTCGATCCGGCGGCTGACCGACCCCGAGCCCGACGGGCTGGGGCTGTCGCAGCGGGGCATCACCGTCTCGACGGTCGGGCTGGTGCCGGCGATGCTGCGGTTCGCCGACGAGGGCTTCAAGTGCCGGCTGGCCGTGTCGCTGCACGCGCCCGATGACGAGCTGCGCGACACCCTGGTGCCCGTCAACACGCGCTGGAAGGTGCGTGAGGTGCTGGACGCGGCGTGGGAGTACGCGGAGAAGTCCGGGCGGCGGATCTCGATCGAGTACGCCCTGATCCGGGACATCAACGACCAGGCGTGGCGCGGTGACCTGCTGGGACGGCTGCTGAAGGGCAAGCGCGTCCATGTGAACCTCATTCCGCTGAACCCGACGCCCGGCTCGAAGTGGACCGCGTCGCGGCCCGAGGACGAGCGGGCGTTCGTCCAGGCCATCGAGGCGCACGGGGTGCCGGTGACCGTCCGCGACACCCGCGGGCAGGAGATCGACGGGGCCTGCGGGCAGCTGGCGGCCTCGGAACGCTGACCGCCCCGCTGGTACTGTGTGATCGAACAAATGCACATTCCGACAGGGGAGCGCCACAGCGCTGAGAGTGCGGAAGCGCCGTAGTCCTACGGTGCCCGCAGACCCTTGAACCTCGCCCGGGTCATTCCGGGTAGGAAGCTCGGTCGTCACTCATGCTGTTGTGCCCTGCCCGCAGTCCGCTCCGTGCGTCCTCGCACGTCACGAGCCGTGGACTGCCGGCAGGGCAGCGTCTCGTCCTGGCCAGCCAGGAGGACATCCAGTGAGCACCACCAGCAGAATCACCGCGGCGGCCGTCGCCGCCGCCCTCGGCACGACCGCGCTGACCGCCTGCGGCACCCCGGGGGGTGCGGATGCCAAAACCGTCACGCTGGTCAGCCATGACTCGTTCAGCGTGTCCAAGCCCGTGCTGGCCGCCTTCGAGAAGCAGAGCGGCTACAAGGTCCGCGTCCTCAAGGGCGGGGACGCCGGCAAGGCCGTCAACCAGGCGATCCTGTCCAAGGACAATCCGCAGGGCGATGTCTTCTTCGGCATCGACAACACCCTGCTCTCGCGCGGTCTGGACGAGGGCCTCTTCAGCCCGTACGAGGCCAAGGGGCTGGGGCACGTCCCGGCCGGGCTGCAGCTGGACAAGTCCCGGCACCGCGTCACCCCGCTCGACTACGGCGACATCTGCGTCAACTACGACCGCGGCTACTTCGCCCGGCACAAGATCGCGCCGCCGAAGACCTTCGACGACCTGATCAAGCCCCGGTACAAGGGGCTGCTCGTCACGGAGAACTCGGCGACCTCCTCGCCGGGGCTCGCCTTCCAGCTCGCCACCGTCGCCGCCTACGGCAAGGACAACTGGCAGGGCTACTGGAAGAAGCTCAAGGCCAACGGCGTCGAGGTCGTCGACAGCTGGGAGCAGGCCTACAACCAGCGCTTCTCGGGCTCCGCGGCGAGCAAGGGCAAGGGGGACAAGCCGCTGGTGGTCTCCTACGCCTCCAGCCCGCCGGCCGAGGTGCTCGGCACGAAGCCGGCGCCCCGCCAGGCACCGACCGGGGTCGCGACCGGCACCTGCTTCCGGCAGATCGAATTCGGCGGTCTGCTCAAGGGCGCGAAGAACGAGAAGGGCGGCAAGGCGCTGCTGGACTTCCTGCTGAGCAAGCAGTTCCAGGAGGACGAGCCGCTGCAGATGTTTGTCCACCCGGCCCGCAAGGACGCCAAGGTGCCGGAGGTGTTCACCAAGTACGGCGCCACCATCGGCAAGCCGGCGACGCTGGCCCCGGAGACCATCACCCGCAACCGCGAACAGTGGATCAAGCAGTGGTCCTCGCTCGTTCTGAAGTAGCCCGCAGCCGCGGCCGCGGGCCCGCGAAGGGGACGGCGGTGCGGCTCGGTCTGATGGCCCTGCCGCTCGCCTTCTTCGCGCTGTTCTTCGCCTATCCGGTCGTGGCGATCGTCGGGCGCGGACTGAAGGACGGCGGCCACTGGCAGTTCGGCAGGTTCGGCGAAGTGCTGAGCGACCCGGACATCGCGCACGTGCTGTGGTTCACCGTCTGGCAGGCCGCCGCCTCGACCGCGCTGACGCTGCTGATCGCGCTGCCCGGCGCCTATGTCTTCGCCCGCTTCGACTTCCCCGGAAAACAGCTGCTGCGGGCGGTGGTGGCGGTGCCGTTCGTGCTGCCCACCGTCGTCGTCGGCACGGCCTTCCTCGCGCTCGTCGGGCGGGGCGGACTGCTGGACGAGCTGTGGGGGGTGCGCCTGGACACCTCGGTGTGGGCGATCCTGCTGGCGCACGTCTTCTTCAACTACGCCGTGGTCGTGCGCACCGTCGGCGGCCTGTGGGGGCAGCTCGATCCGCGGCAGGAGGAGGCGGCGCGGGTACTGGGGGCCGGGCGCCTCGCGGCCTGGCGGCGGGTGACGCTGCCCGCCCTGGGGCCGGCCGTCGCGGCCGCCGCCCTGATGGTCTTTCTCTTCACCTTCACCTCCTTCGGCGTGGTGCAGATCCTGGGCGGGCCCACCTTCTCGACGCTGGAGGTGGAGATCTACCGGCAGACCGCGGACTTCCTGGATCTGCCGACCGCCGCGGTGCTCACGCTGGTCCAGTTCGCCGCGGTCCTGGGCGTGCTGGCGCTGCACGCCTGGACCGTGCGCCGCCGGGAATCCGCGCTGCGGCTGGTGGACGCCTCGCAGACCGCCCGCCGGCCGCGGGGCGGCGGCCAGTGGGCGCTGCTGTGGGGGACGCTCGCCGTGATCACCGTCCTGTTGCTGGCGCCGCTGGTGGTGCTGGTCGAGCGGTCGTTCGCCGGGCCGGACGGCTACGCAACGGTCTTCTACACCTCGCTGCGGTCCGCCGCGAGCGCCGACAGCACGTTCGCCGTCGCCCCCCTGGACGCCCTGTGGAACTCCCTCGCCTACGGGGCCGCGGCCACGGTGATCGCCGTGGTGGTGGGCGGGCTGGCGGCCGCCGTACTGACGCTGCCCCGGCTGCGCCGCGGCCCGTCCGGACGGACGCCTGCGATCAGCCGGTTCGTGCGCGGCTTCGACGCGCTGCTGATGCTGCCGCTCGGGGTCTCCGCGGTGACCGTCGGCTTCGGGTTCCTGATCAGCCTCGACACCCCGCCGCTCGATCTGCGCGCCTCCTGGTGGCTGGTGCCGCTCGCCCAGGCGCTGGTGGGCGTGCCGTTCGTGGTCCGCACGATGCTGCCGGTCCTGCGGGCGGTCGACGCGCGGCTGCGGGAGGCCGCCGCCGTGCTCGGCGCCTCGCCCTGGCGGGCCTGGCGCGAGGTCGACCTGCCGCTGGTGCGGCGGGCGCTGCTGATCGCCGCGGGCTTCGCCTTCGCGGTGTCGCTCGGCGAGTTCGGCGCGACGGTCTTCATCGCGCGGCCGGACCGGCCGACGCTGCCGGTCGCCGTGGCCCGCCTGCTGGGACGCGCGGGGGAGACCAACTACGGGCAGGCGATGGCGTTGTCGACCATCTTGATGGTGGTGTGTGCCGGCGCCCTGCTGGTACTGGAGCGCCTGCGTCCCGCCGACCACTCCGGGGAGTTCTAGATGACGGCAGGGGACGCCACCACACGGGCGCCGGAGCTGCTGCGGCTGGGCGGGGTGAGTGTCCGCTTCACCGCGGCCGGGTCCCCCGCGCTCGACGCGGTGGACCTGGACGTGGCCGCGCGGGAGATCGTGTGCGTGCTGGGGCCGAGCGGCAGCGGCAAGTCCACCCTGCTGAGGGTGGTCGCCGGTCTCCAGCACGCCGACGCCGGGCAGGTGTTGCTGGAGGGACGCGAGCAGCGGGGGGTGCCCGCGCACCGGCGTGGGGTCGGCCTGATGTTCCAGGACCACCAGCTCTTCCCGCAGCACGATGTCGAGGGCAATGTCGCCTTCGGGCTGCGGATGCGGGGGGCCCCGCGCGCCGAGCGGGAGCGGACGGTCGCCGAACTCCTGGACCTCGTGGGGCTGCCGGGCACCCAGCGCAGGGCCGTCGCCTCACTGTCCGGCGGGGAACAGCAGCGGGTCGCGCTGGCCCGCGCACTGGCCCCCCGTCCCCGGCTGCTGATGCTGGACGAGCCGCTGGGCCAGCTCGACCGCGGGCTGCGCGAACGGCTGGTCGTCGAACTCCGCGGACTCTTCCGGGAGTTGGGCACGACCGTGCTCGCCGTCACCCACGACCAGGGCGAGGCCTTCGCGCTCGCCGACCGGGTCGTGGTGATGCAGGACGGCCGGATCGCGCAGAGCGGCACCCCGCTGGAGGTCTGGCAGCGGCCCGCCACGGAATTCGTCGCCCGCTTCCTCGGCTTCGACAACGTGGTCGAAGCGACGGTGCAGGGCGGGGCGGCCGCCACCCCCTGGGGCCCGGTGCCGGTCCCGGACGGCACCGCGGACGGGCCCTGCCGGCTGCTCGTCCGCCCGGCCGGGGTCCGGCTGACGGCCGCCCCGGACGGCCTGCGTGCCACGGTCGAGTCCCGGACGTTCCGCGGCACCCATGTCTCGCTGCTGCTGCGGCCCGCCGGCGGACCGCGGCTGGAGGCGGCCTGCACGCTGCGGGACGCGCCCGAGGTGGGCGAGCGGGTGGGCCTCGCCTTCGCCGAGCGGGACGTGGTGGTGCTGGACGCCGGGGGCTCGGCGGACTGACCGCACGGGACCCCGTGGGGGCCGGACGGCCTCCGCGTCCGCAGGA
Source organism: Streptomyces sp. NBC_01454 (assembly GCF_036227565.1). Taxonomy (NCBI): domain Bacteria; kingdom Bacillati; phylum Actinomycetota; class Actinomycetes; order Kitasatosporales; family Streptomycetaceae; genus Streptomyces; species Streptomyces sp. NBC_01454. The sequence goes on along the minus strand of NZ_CP109460.1, from coordinate 2,276,184 downwards.
CGGGCGTACGGGCCCTCGGCAGCCGGGTGGCCTCAGCGCGCCGCCGTACCGGCGGGCACCTCACCGGCCGGTGCCGCGTCCGCCTCCGCCCCCGGCTCGGGCTCGCCGAACCAGGCGACCGCGACGGCCCCGGCCACGGCCACCACGAAGCCGAGCACGGCGACCCAGGCGAAGCCCGGCCGGGAGGAGTCGCCCAGCCACAGCACCCCGAGAATGCCGGGGACCACCGTCTCGCCCACCACCAGCGCCGCCGTGGCGCCGTTCACCGAGCCGAGCTGCAGGGCCACGGTGTGCAGATACATCCCGCCGAGACCGGCGACCAGAATCGCGTACAGCGCGGGGTCACCGAGCAGGGACGGCAGGTCGAAGGGGGCGACCCCGTTCAGCACCCGCACGCCGATACCGAGCGCGCCGAAGCCCAGACCGGAGAAGAGCCCCGCGAGGATCGCGGCCCGCGCGCCGAGCAGCCGCACGACCACCGTGCCGCCGCCGATGAGCACGACGGAGGCGGCGAGCAGCCACCAGTGGGCGGCGAGCGGGGTGTGGCCGCCGCCCTCCGGCCCGGCGGCCGTGGCCAGCAGCACCAGCGCCGAACAGACCACCGCGATGGAGGTCCACTCGGCGCGGGTGAGGCGCAGGCCGAGGAGCTTGACGCTCAGCACGGCGGTGATCACGAGGTTGGCGCTGATCACGGTCTGCGAAAGGAACAGCGGCAGCAGCCGGGCGGCCAGCGCGCCGAGCCCGAACCCCACGAAGTCCAGCACCGTGCCCAGCATGAACTCCCAGGTCACCGCCGCCTTCGCGGTGGACGCCAGACTGGGTCCGCCGTGCTGGGTGACACCGGCGGCGGAGGCCTTGGCGGCCTCCCGGCGGGCGGATTTGCGCGAGCCCAGCGCCTGCAGAACCGATCCCGTGCCGTAGCCGGCCGAGGCCGCCACGGCCGTCAGAAGACCGATGATCACCAAGAGCTCCGTTCGCCCGCTGTCCCCGCTGTCCGTTCACTGCCGGACTGGCAGACGTGCAATCGGGGACCGGAGTTGCCTGCGGCGGGCAAACACACTCGTCCGGCCGTCCCGCGGGAAGGGTGCCGGGCCCGGTGCGGGCGCACGGACGCCGCCCGCGGCCGGGTCAGGCGGGCTCCCCGGCACCGAGCCGGGCCAGGGTGTCCGGGACCTCGTCCACCGAGTCGACCAGCGCGATCCGGGCCGCCATCGGCCGCTCGGCCGCGAGCGCCCGCAGCAGCGGCCAGGCGGGGAGGTGCTCGGTCCAGTGCGCGCGGTCCACCAGCACCATGGGGGTCGGCTCGCCCCGCGATCCGTAGTAGTTGGGGGTCGCGTGGTCGAAGACCTCCTGGACGGTCCCGGCCGCGCCCGGCAGGAACACCACACCCGCCCGCGAGCGCGCCAGCAGGCCGTCCTCGCGCACCGCGTTGACGAAGTACTTCGCGATGCGGGAGGCGAAGGCGTTCGGCGGCTCGTGCCCGTAGAACCAGGTGGGGATGCCGACCGAGGCGCCGCCGTCCGGCCAGCTGCGCCGTATCTCGAAGGCGGCCCGCGCCCAGTCGGTGACCGACGGGGCGAAGTGCGGTGCCTTGGCGAGGAGTTCCAGCGCCGAGTCGAGCATGCCGTCCTCGAAGGGCGCGGCGTACGCGCCGAGGTTCGCCGCCTCCATCGCGCCCGGCCCGCCGCCGGTCGCCACGGTCAGGCCGCCGCGGGCCAGCCGGCGGCCGAGCCGGGCCGCGCCCGCGTAGGCCGCGGAGCCGCGCTCCAGGGCGTGGCCGCCCATGATGCCCACCACCCGGGCACCGGCGAGGTCTTCGTCCAGCGCGTCGGAGACGGCGTCGTCGTGGATGCTGCGCAGCATCGAGGCGAAGATGTCGCCGTCCGCCTTGGTCCGCTGGAACCAGGCGTAGGTGCGGGCGTCCGGGGTGGCGTCGTAACCGGCGTCGATGAGCTGCGCGAAGAGCTCGTCCGGGCCGTACAGCCCGCCCCGGTAGGGGTCGAACGGCAGGTCCGGTACGGGCGGGAACACCAGCGCGCCCCCGGCACGTATCTTGGCGTCGGCAGCCGCCTCCATGGCGCAGCCGAGGAACACGGAGTCCGAGGTGTCCGTGCTGAGCAGCGCGAACGTACGGTCCGTCAGATCGACCGACTGGACGCGGTGTCCGGCGAGGCTGCCCGAGGCGAGGACCCGGTCGAACTCCTCCAGGGACTCGATCTCGCGGTCGCTGGGGTCGCGCTGGTCGTCGTGGGCGGGGGAACGGCGGGCGGCGGAGGCCGGTGAATTCGACTGCACGTGCGTCATCGTAGGACCGCGGTGACGGCCGCAGAGGGCCGAGGGGGCGGTCCGAGGGCCGCAGCACGCGTACGCCGTCGCCGCCCGACCGCGAACCTGCTCCGTTCCCGGCCGCCCCGAGCCGTCCCCGGCCCCGGTGGCCGGGTCCCTCAGTGCACCAGGGGAAGTGTGGCCATCTCCGCGACCGTCCACGTCAGGGGCGCCAGGACGACCACCAGAGCCAGGCCGCGCAGGGCCGCGGCGCGGTGGAGGACGGAGGCGGAGGCACCCAGCCGGCGGAGGGCGGCCGTGGTGTGGGCGCGGGCCGTGCGGGATTCCAGTGCGGCGGTGAGCGCGCTGGCGGTCACACAGGCGAGGACCACCGCCGCGCCGACCGCGGTGAGCGGCCCGAACGGGCGGGTGGGCGAGGCCTCGTAGACCTTCACGGCGGCGTACGCGGCGGAGGCGACCGCGCACAGGACACCCAGCGGGCGGCCCAGGCGGTGCGACTCCTCCTGGAGCACCCGCCCGGACAGCAGACGCAGCGCGCCCGGCCGCCCGGCGCACAGGAGCCGGCCGCACAGATGCACCAGCCCGGGACCGGCCAGCACCAGGCCGAAGGCGGACAGCGCCCAGCCGGCCAGTACGGCGGGCGGGCTGCCGATCAGCCGGCCGGGCAGCGGCAGCAGCCCGCCGGCGGCGTGCCGGCCGGGTCCGGCGTAGGCCTCGACCGCCAGGCCGGCCGCGGCCAGCGCGATGCCCCAGGGGAGACCGGAGGGCGGCGCGGTCCGCAGGCGGGCCGCGGGCTCGCGGGAGCCGTTCTCGTTACGGGGCCGCAGGGCGACGGCGGTGGCGGCCGCGGCGGTCAGCGGCACCGTCGCCAGCAGCAGCAGGGCGCCGCCGAGCGGCACCGGGTGGCCGGCGCCGAGCAGGTCGGAGTCGATGCCGAGCGAGGCGCCGCCGCCCGGGCCGCCCAGGTCGCCGCGGAGCCGCAGGAAGGCCAGCAGCGCGAGGAGCACACCGAGCAGACAGGTCAGCGCGGTGGAGGCGGTGGCGAGCAGGGTGAGGCGCAGCGGCCCCAGACCGGCCGCGGCCATCCCGCGCTGCAGACGGGCGGCGGGATCCGTCCGGGCGGTGGACACCGCGAACTGGGCGGTGGCCGCCAGCGGCGCCGCGCACCACAGCAGGCGCACCAGTGACTCCTCGGCCGCGGACGGGTGGCCGGCGGCGTGGCCGACCGTGGACAGCAGCAGGAACCCGGTGCCGGCCGCGGCGGCGGCGACGGACAGCCGGCGCAGCAGGACCAGGGGGTGCGAGCCGCGGGCTAGACGGAGAGCGAGCACGCTGCCCTGCTTTCCTCATCGGAGGAGCCGCTGGTGTCCGGGGCGGCGCTCGACCGGCGGCCGTCGAGCAGCGCCACCGTCCGGTCGGCGAGCGTGGCGACGTCCGGGTCGTGGGTCGCCAGGACCACGGTGATGTGGTGCGAGCGGGCCGCGGTGGTCAGGGTGCGCAGCACCTGGGTGCCGTCGGTGCGGTGCAGCGGGGCGGTCGGCTCGTCGGCGAACAGCACCTGGGGGGTGGTCGCGAGGGCGCGGGCGATGGCGACGCGCTGGCGCTGGGACTGGTCGAGCTTGGCGGGGCGGCGCCCGGCGCACATGCCGACGTCGAGGCGGTCGAGCCATTCGAGGGCGGTGTGCTTGGCGGAGCGGGTGCCGGTGCCGCGGAGCAGAAGGGGGAGGGCGGCGTTCTCCCAGGCGGTGAGCTCGTGCACGAGGTGCGGTTCGGTGTCGATCCAGCCGAACCGGTCCAGGCGCAGACGCTCACGGCTGGGGGAGGACAGGGTGTGTACGGGGGAGCTGTTGAACCAGACCTCGCCCTCGGTCGGGACGAGCTGGCCGGAGAGACATTTCAGGAGGGTGGTCTTGCCACTGCCGCGCGGGCCGGTGACGGCGAGGATCTCGCCTTCGCGGACGCCGACGGAGACTCCGGCGAGGGCGGAGGTGCCGCCGTGCGTGTGGTGCAGGCCGCGGGCCCAGAGAACGTCGTTGTCAGGCGGGGCCACCATCTGCGCACCTCTTGTTGTAGGCGTCGAGTCGTTCCCCCGACCGGGTGAACGACCATGGAGGGTATCGGTCCCTAGCACGGTAAGTACTGGTGACCCCCGGTATTCGTCGCTTGGCAGCACAACGGCCCAGATTCACTCGTATGGCTTGAAGTGAGTGAATCCGGGCCCTTGTGGGGTGTTCAGTTGTCCGCGCGCGCGGCGCGCGGTGCCGCGGAGGTCAGAGCTTGGTCCAGGCCTCGGTGAGGACCGTGCGCAGGATCTGCTCGATCTCGTCGAACACCGACTGGTCGGCGATCAGCGGCGGGGCGAGCTGGATGACCGGGTCGCCACGGTCGTCGGCGCGGCAGTAGAGGCCGTTGTCGTACAGCGCCTTGGAGAGGAAGCCGTACAGGACGCGCTCGGTCTCCTCGTCGTTGAAGGACTCCTTGGTGGCCTTGTCCTTGACGAGTTCGATGCCGTAGAAGAAGCCGTTGCCGCGGACGTCGCCGACGATCGGCAGGTCGTGCAGCTTCTCCAGGGTGTTCAGGAAGTTGGCCTCGTTGTCGAGGACGTGCTGGTTGAGACCCTCACGCGCGAAGATGTCGAGGTTGGCGACGCCGACGGCCGCGGAGACCGGGTGGCCGCCGAAGGTGTAGCCGTGCAGGAAGGTGTTGTCGCCCTTGTAGAACGGCTCGGCCAGGCGGTCGGAGATGATGCAGGCGCCGATCGGGGAGTAGCCCGAGGTCATGCCCTTGGCGCAGGTGATCATGTCCGGGACGTAGCCGAACTTGTCACAGGCGAACGTGGTGCCCAGGCGGCCGAAGGCGCAGATGACCTCGTCGGAGACGAGCAGCACGTCGTACTGGTCGCAGATCTCGCGGACCCGCTGGAAGTAGCCGGGCGGCGGCGGGAAGCAGCCGCCGGCGTTCTGCACCGGCTCCAGGAAGACCGCGGCGATGGTCTCGGGGCCCTCGAAGAGGATCTGCTGCTCGATCTGGTCGGCGGCCCAGCGGCCGAAAGCCTCGGGGTCGTCGCCGTGGATCGGGGCGCGGTAGATGTTGGTGTTGGGGACCTTGTGCGCGCCGGGGACCAGCGGCTCGAAGGGAGCCTTCAGGCCGGGCAGACCGGTGATCGACAGGGCGCCCTGCGGGGTGCCGTGGTAGGCGACCGCGCGGGATATGACCTTGTGCTTCATCGGCTTGCCGACGAGCTTGAAGTACTGCTTGGCCAGCTTCCAGGCGGTCTCGACCGCCTCACCGCCGCCCGTGGTGAAGAAGACTTTGTTGAGGTCGCCGGGGGCCTCGAGGGCGAGGCGCTCGGCGAGCTCCACGGCCTTGGGGTGGGCGTAGGACCACACGGGGAAGAAGGCCAGCTCCTGCGCCTGCTTGTAGGCGGTCTCGGCGAGCTCGACCCGGCCGTGGCCGGCGTTGACCACGAAGAGGCCGGCGAGGCCGTCGATGTAGCGCTTGCCCTTGTCGTCGTAGATGTTGGTGCCCTCGCCGCGCACGATCGTGGGCACGGGGGCGTTCTCGTACGACGACATGCGGGTGAAGTGCATCCACAGGTGGTCGTAGGCCGTCTTGGAGAGGTCGCCGCTCATTGCTATCTCGTTCCCCAGGTGTAGGTCTGCTTCCGGAGCTTGAGGTACACGAAGCTCTCGGTGGTCCGGACGCCGGGAAGCGTGCGGATCCGCTTGTTGATCATTTCCAGCAGGTGGTCGTCGTCCTCGCAGACGATCTCGATGAGGAGATCGAAGGAGCCCGCGGTCATGACGACGTATTCGACCTCTTCCATGGCCGTCAGTGCGTCCGCCACGGGGTCGAGGTCACCCTCGACGTTGATGCCGACCATTGCCTGCCGGCGGAAACCGACCGTGAGGGGGTCGGTCACCGCGACGATCTGCATCACGCCTTGGTCGAGCAGCTTCTGCACGCGCTGGCGTACCGCCGCCTCGGACAGGCCCACGGCCTTGCCGATCGCGGCGTACGGACGGCGCCCGTCCTCCTGGAGCTGCTCGATGATCGCCAGGGAGACGGAGTCGATCGACGGAGGGCCGGTTCTGTCAGGACTGTTACGAGTAGGCGCCACGACCTCACTGTGCACGAGCCTCGTCTGTCTTGCAACCCTGAACCGATGAAATTAGTCGTTTCGCGATCGAAATTGCACTGATTCCGTTGTTCCTGAGTGGCGGGTGTGTCGAAAACGTGGGTTCCATGGCTAGGCTGGAGCCACATCACCGGATATCTGACTGAAGGGGGCGCACAGTGACCACCGCACTGCGTCGTCTGCGCAACTACATCGACGGGGAGTTCCGGGACGCCGCCGACGGGCGGACCACGGAGGTGGTCAACCCCGCGACGGGCGAGGCGTACGCCACCGCCCCGCTCTCGGGCGCCGCCGACGTGGACGCGGCGATGGCCGCCGCCGAGGCCGCCTTCCCCGCGTGGCGCGATCTGATTCCCGCCGAGCGCCAGAAGGTCCTGCTCAAGATCGCCGACCGCTTCGAGGAGCGCGCCGAGGAGCTGATCGCCGCCGAGTCCGAGAACTGCGGCAAGCCGATCGCGCTCGTCCGCTCCGAGGAAATCCCGCCGATGGTGGACCAGATCCGCTTCTTCGCGGGTGCCGCCCGGATGCTGGAAGGCCGCGCGTCCGGCGAGTACATGGCGGGCTTCACCTCCATCATCCGCCGCGAGCCGGTCGGCGTCTGCGCCCAGGTGGCGCCGTGGAACTACCCGATGATGATGGCCGTGTGGAAGTTCGCCCCGGCGCTGGCCGCGGGCAACACCGTCGTCATCAAGCCGTCCGACACCACCCCCGCCTCGACGGTGCTGATCGCCGACATCATCGGCGGCGTGCTGGACGAACTCGGCCACTCCCGCGGCGTGTTCAACGTCCTGTGCGGTGACCGCGAGACCGGCCGGCTGATGGTCGAGCACAAGGTCCCGGCGATGGCCTCGATCACCGGCTCGGTGCGCGCCGGTATGCAGGTCGCCGAGTCCGCCTCCAAGGACCTCAAGCGCGTCCACCTGGAGCTGGGCGGCAAGGCGCCGGTCGTCGTCTTCGAGGACACCGACATCGCCAAGGCCGTCGAGGACATCTCCGTCGCCGGTTACTTCAACGCCGGCCAGGACTGTACGGCCGCGACCCGGGTGCTGGTCCACGAGTCCATCCACGACGAGTTCGTCGCCGCGCTGGCCAAGGCCGCCTCGGAGACCAAGACCGGCGCGGTCGACGACGAGGACGTGCTCTACGGCCCGCTGAACAACGCCAACCAGCTGCAGCAGGTCAAGGGCTTCATCGCGCGGCTGCCCGCGCACGCGAAGATCGAGGCGGGCGGCGAACAGGTCGGCGACAAGGGCTACTTCTTCGCCCCGACCGTCGTCTCGGGCCTCAAGCAGGACGACGAGATCGTCCAGCAGGAGGTCTTCGGCCCGGTCATCACCGTCCAGTCCTTCTCCGACGAGAAGCAGGCGGTCCAGTGGGCCAACGGCGTCGAGTACGCGCTGGCGTCCTCGGTGTGGACCAAGGACCACGCCCGCGCCATGCGGATGTCCAAGACCCTCGACTTCGGCTGCGTGTGGATCAACACCCACATCCCGCTGGTCGCCGAGATGCCGCACGGCGGATTCAAGAAGTCCGGTTACGGCAAGGACCTTTCGTCCTACGGCTTCGACGACTACACCCGCATCAAGCACGTGATGACCTCGCTGGACGGCTGAACCGCCGGGCGGATCCGGGGGGTTCGCGCCGTCGGACGGCCCGGAACGCTCGACACACCGTCGCGGGCGGAGGCCCGGCAGTGGACGCTCTGTCCCTTGCCGCCTCCGCCCGCGACGCGTGAGAGTGCTCGCCATGGCTGATCTTTCGCGGCGTGCGCTGCTCCGGGGTGTGGGCGGAATCGGGATGACCGGGGCGCTGGCCGCCGTGACCGGATGCGGGGTGCCGCCCGCGTACGTCGAGGCGGCGGACCGCACCGGCCCGGACCGTTCGGCGCGGGATCGCCGGCTGGTCTTCGCGAACTGGCCGCTGTACATCGACGTCGACGACCACGACAAGCAGCGCCGGCCCACCCTGGACACGTTCCGGCGGCGCACCGGGATCTCCGTGACGTACACCGAGGAGATCAACGACAACGACGAGTTCTTCGGCAAGATCGGCCCGGCGCTGATGAACCACCAGAGCACCGGCCGCGACCTGATCGTCATGAGCGACTGGATGTGCGCCCGCCTCGTCCGGCTGGGATGGGTGCAGGAGATGGACCGCGCCGCTCAGCCGCAGGTGGCCGAGCACCTCGATCCGCTGCTGCGCACCCCGCACTTCGACCCCGGCCGCCGGCACTCCGTGCCCTGGCAGTCCGGGATCACCGGCATCGCCTACAACCGCCGCAAGCTCGGCCGGGAGATCAGGCACACCTCGGATCTGTGGAAGGACGATCTGCGCGGCCGGGTCACGCTGCTGTCCGGGCTCGATGAATCGTTCGCGATGCTGATGCAGGGCGACGGTGTGGACATCACCCGCTGGACGGCCGGTGACTTCCACCGGATGACCGACCGGGTGCGCGGCCTGGTGCGCCGCGGCCACATCCGGCGGTTCACCGGCAACGACTACATCAAGGACCTCGCCTCCGGCGATGTGCTCGCCGCCCAGGCGTACTCGGGCGATGTGATCCAGCTGCGGGCCGACAACCCGGACATCGAGTTCGTGGTGCCGCAGGAGGGCGCCGAACTCTGGGCGGAGAGCATGCTGATCCCCAACCTCGCGGCACACAAGCGCTCCGCCGAGCGGCTGATCGACTACTACTACGAGCCGGCGGTGGCCGCGGAGCTGGCCGCCTGGGTCAACTACGTCTGCCCCGTGCCGGCCGCGCGCGAGGTCCTCGCGTCCTCCAAGGACAAGGAACGCGCCGCCCTCGCCGAGGATCCGCTGATCTTCCCCGACGACGCGATGCGCAAGCGGCTGGCCATCGCCCGCGACATCACCTCCACCGAGCGGACCCGGTTCGCCAAGGAGTGGAACGGGATCGTGGGCTTGTAGGGGGCCTCGTGGCAGGGGACACCGGGGCCCCGCCCGGGGCGTCCCGCCGGCCTCGGGTGCGCCCGCGGGACGCGGCGGCCGGGCGGGACGTCGCCGGCCTGGCTCAGGCGTGCCAGGACGTCGTGTACGCGTCGATCTCGGCCGACAGGCGGGCCTTGGCGGTGGTGTCCATGAAGGAGGCCTCGACGGCGTTCTTGGCCAGGCCCGCGACGCCGGTGGCGTCCAGCCCCAGCAGCCGGGCGGCGACGCCGTATTCGGTGTTGAGGTCCGTGCCGAACATCGGGGGGTCGTCGCTGTTGATGGTGACCGGCACGCCCGCGTCGACCATCTCCTTGAGCGGGTGCTCGTCCAGGGTGCGCACCGCGCGGGTGGCGATGTTGGAGGTGGGGCAGACCTCCAGCGGGATGCGGTGCTCGGCGAGATGGGCCAGCAGCGCGGGGTCCTGGGGGGCGCTGGTGCCGTGGCCGATGCGCTCGGCGCGCAGCTCGCGCAGCGCGTCCCAGATCGTGCCGGGGCCGGTGGTCTCGCCGGCGTGCGGCACGGAGTGCAGTCCGACCGCCAGGGCACGGTCGAAGTACGGCTTGAACTGCGGGCGCGACACCCCGATCTCCGGGCCGCCGAGGCCGAACGAGACCAGGCCCTCGGGCTGCAGGTCACAGGCGATCCGGGTGGTCTCCTCGGCGGCCGCCAGGCCCGCCTCGCCGGGGATGTCGAAGCACCAGCGCAGCACCACGCCCAGCTCCGACTCGGCCGTCTTGCGGGCGTCCTCGATCGCCTCGACGAACGCGGCGTCGGGGATGCCGCGGCTGGTCGAGCTGAAGGGCGTGACGGTCAGCTCGGCGTAGCGGATCTGCTGCCGGGCCATGTCCCGGGCGACCTCGTACGTCAGCAGCCGGACGTCCTCGGCATCGCGGATCAGGTCCACGACGGAGAGATAGACCTCGATGAAGTGCGCGAAGTCGCGGAAGGTGAAGTAGTCGGCCAGGGCGTCCGGGTCGGTGGGGACGGCGGAGTCGGGGTGGCGGGCCGCCAGCTCGGAGACGATCCGCGGGGACGCCGATCCGACGTGGTGGACGTGCAACTCCGCCTTGGGCAGGCCCGTGATGAAGGCATCGAGATCGGACAACGGTTCCTCCTGGTCAAAGGGTGTGCCGCGGTGCGCCGAACGGCCCGGCCATGCTATGCGGGACGCACCTGGCATGGCGCCGGGGTCTGCGCACCGGACCGCGGGAGCGCCGGTGTCAGGACGGCCCGTCCGCCTCGTCCCGCAGCCGCTGCCGGGCCGCCATCAGCGCGAAGCCCAGCAGATTCAGGCCCTGCCAGCGCGCCGGGTCGGCGGCCCGCTCGTCGTCGGCGGCCAGGCCGATGCCCCATATCCGGTCCACCGGACTGGCCTCGACCAGCACCCGGGACCCGGTGTTCAGCAGGTACGCGCGCAGGGCGGCGTCCTGCCCGAACTTGTGCACGCTGCCCTCGGTGACCAGGGCGAAGCGGTGGCGCTGCCAGATCTCCTCGTCGAAGCCGGCGACCGAACGCCCGGCGGCCTTGGCCTGCTGGGGGTGGTGCGCCGCGCGCGCACGCCGCTCGGCCTGCGCATCGCCGAACAGCCGGGCCTTGCCGGCCATCATCCAGTGCTCCGCGGTGGCGTAGCGGACCCCGTCGACGGTGAAGGGGGAGGGCCACCACTGGCTGAAACAGCTCGCGCCGAGGCTGCCGTCGCGCCGCGGGCCGTGTCCCCAGAAAAAGAGGTACCTCGCACGCTTCCCCGCGGCCACCGTCCGGCGCAGTTCGTCGGCCGAGCGCGGCCCGTCCGCGGCGCGCCCGGCCGCTTCCCCCGTGGTGATCCCCGTGTGGTCGTGCAGCATGCCGGGATTCTGTCAGCGGGCACCGACAACGTGTCGGGGCCGCTGCCGGGTAAAGAACAGAATTCGTCGTGTAACCAAAAGGCAACAACGGAATCACTTGTTGAGCCTGCGTTCCTCTGTCAGGATCGGCCATCGATTCCGGAAATAGCTACGCCAGGCAGTGCCGCTGAGCGGCCCCGGCGCCCGGCGGAGGAGAGCACCATGGATCAGCGATTCGATGCCACCGAGCGGTTCGCGGAGGGCGCGCAATTCATCGCGGGACGTCTTCGGAGCGGCAGTTCCGGCCGCACCCAGGACGTCGTGGACCCGGCGACGGGCGAGACGGTGTACTCCTACGAACTCGCCGGTGCGGCGGAGGTCGACGCGGCCGTCGAGGCCGCCCGGCGGGCGTTCGCGGACTGGGGCGGTGCCACGCCCGGCGAGCGCTCCGACACCCTGCACCGCTTCGCCGCCGCGCTCGCCGAGGACGCCGGCGACCTCGCCCGCGCCGAGTCGCTGAACTGCGGAAAGCCGCTCAAGCTCAGCGAGGAGTTCGACGTACCGGGCTCGATCGACAACGCCGCGTTCTTCGCGGGCGCCGCCCGCCATCTGGAGGGCAAGGCGGCCGGGGAGTACAGCCCCGACCACACCTCCGTGATCCGCCGCGAGCCCATCGGCGTCGTCGGCTCCATCGCACCGTGGAACTACCCGCTCCAGATGGCCGCCTGGAAGGTGCTGCCGGCCATCGCCGCGGGCAACACCATCGTCCTCAAGCCGGCCGAGATCACCCCCTTCACCTCGCTGCTGTTCGCGCAGGCCGCCCAGCGCGCGGGGCTGCCCGACGGGGTGCTCAACATCGTCTCCGGCGCCGGCCGGGACGCCGGTGAGCGGCTCGTGGGCCACCCCTCCGTCGCCATGACCTCCTTCACCGGCTCGACCGCCGTCGGCAAGCGGGTCGCCGAGATCGCCACCGGCACCGTCAAGCGGCTGCATCTCGAACTCGGCGGCAAGGCCCCCTTCCTCGTCTTCGACGACGCCGACCTGGAGGCCGCCGTGCACGGCGCGGTCGCCGGTGCCCTGATCAACACCGGCCAGGACTGCACCGCCGCCACCCGCGCCTATGTCCAGCGCCCCCTCTACGACGCCTTCGTCAGGGGCGTCGCCGACCTGATGGCGACCGTGCGGATCGGCGACCCCTTCGACCCGTCCACCGACCTGGGCCCGCTGATCTCGCACGCCCAGCGCGACCGGGTGGCCGGCTTCGTCGACCGGGCGCGGGCTTACGCCACCGTCGTCACCGGCGGCGAGGCCCCCGCCGGCACGAACGGGGAGCTGGCCAGGGGCGCGTACTACCGGCCGACCCTGGTCGCCGGTGCCGCGCAGGACAGCGAGATCGTGCAGTCCGAGCTCTTCGGCCCGGTGCTGGTCGTGCTGCCCTTCGACAGCGACGACGAGGGCATCGCACTGGCCAACGACACCCCCTACGGGCTGGCCGCCTCCGCCTGGAGCCGGGACGTCTACCGCACCGGCCGCGCCACCCGTGAGATCAACGCGGGCTGTGTCTGGGTCAACGACCACATCCCGATCATCAGCGAGATGCCGCACGGCGGTGCCAAGGCATCCGGCTTCGGCAAGGACATGTCGGCCTACTCCTTCGAGGAGTACACCCAGGTCAAGCACGTGATGTACGACAACACCGCGGTGGCGCGCAAGGACTGGCACCGCACGGTCTTCGGGGACCGCCCGTAAGGGATCTCTCCCCCCGGGCCCCCGGGCCCTCCCTGCGGCCAGCGCCGCGCGGCATCGTCACCACCGGCCGAGCGCCGGGTCCACCCCTGAAAGGGCACCGCGCATGGAGCATCACGAGCAGCCCGAACCCCTGTCCCCGGCCGAACTCACCGCCGTGCGCCGCAGCATGACCAACGGCCGGCTCGCCATGACCCGGCGCTCCCTGCTGCGCGCCGGCGGCGCCATGGCGGCCGCGGTCGGCGGGCTGGGCGCCCTGTCGGCGTGCGGGATCCCGCCCGCGGGCCGTACCGACGCCGGCCGCAGCGAGGACCACTCCGCGGCGGAGAAGCGCCTGAACTTCTCCAACTGGACCGAGTACATGGACGTCAGCAAGGACGGCAAGCACCGTCCGACGCTCGACCGCTTCACCCGGAGCACCGGCATCGCCGTCAACTACACCGAGGACATCAACGACAACGACGAGTTCTTCGGCAAGATCCAGGCGCAGCTGGCGGCCGGCCAGGACACCGGCCGCGATCTGATCGTGCTCACCGACTGGATGTGCGCCCGGATGATCTCCCTGGGCTGGATCCAGCAGCTGGACCCGGCCAATCTGCCGCACGCCTACGCCAACCTCTCGGCGCAGTACCGCGACCCGGCCTGGGACCCGGGCCGCGCGCACTCCTACGTCTGGCAGGGCATCCCGGCGATCATCGCGTACAACAAGAAGGCCACCGGCGGGAAGAAGGTCGACTCGATCAGCCAGCTGCTGGAGGACCCGCAGCTCAAGGGGCGGGTCGGCTTCCTCTCCGAGATGCGCGACAGCGTCGGGCTGACCCTGCTGGACATGGGCAAGCGGCCCGAGGACGTCACCGCGGACGACTACGACGCGGCCCTCGCCCGGCTCCAGAAGGGCGTCGACTCCAAGCAGATCCGCCGCTTCACCGGCAACGACTACACCAACGACCTGGACAAGGGCGACCTCGCCGCCTGTGTGGCCTGGGCCGGGGACGTCGTCCAGCTCCAGAACGACAACCCGGACATCGCCTACGCCGTCCCCACGTCCGGCTACATGGTGTCCACCGACAACCTCATGGTGCCGAACAAGGCACGCCACAAGCAGAACGCCGAACGGCTCATCGACTACTTCTACGAGCCGAAGGCGGCGGCCCGGCTCGCGGCGTACATCAACTACGCCTGCCCCGTCGACGGAGTACGCGAGGAACTCGCCAAGATCGACAAGAAGGCGGCGGCCAACCCGCTGATCCTGCCGGACAAGGAGATGGCCGCCCGCTCCCACTCCTTCCGGGCCCTGTCCGCCAAGGAGAACAAGGAGTTCGCCCAGAAGTTCTCCGATCTCACCGGCGCCTGACCACCCCGCCTCCGGGCCCGCCCGAGCCCCCTCGCCCTCGACCCACGGGACGACAGACATGACGAAGACCGCGACCCCCCAGAGCAGCGGCGGCGATGTCCGCCTCCAAGGGATAAGCAAGACCTACGGCTCCTTCACCGCCGTCCATCCGCTCGACCTCACCGTCCCCGCGGGCTCCTTCTTCGCGCTGCTGGGCGCCTCGGGCTGCGGCAAGACGACCACCCTGCGCATGATCGCCGGACTGGAGGAGCCGACCACCGGGACCGTCGAGCTGTCGGGCCAGGACGTCACCGCCCTGCCGCCCTACAAGCGCCAGGTCAACACCGTCTTCCAGAACTACGCCCTCTTCCCGCACCTGGACATCTACGAGAACGTCGCCTTCGGCCTGCGCCGCCGCGGCATCAAGTCCGTCAAGAAGCAGGTCGAGGAGATGCTCGACCTCGTCCAGCTCGGTCCGCTGGCACGCCGCAAGCCGCAGCAGCTCTCCGGCGGCCAGCAGCAGCGGGTCGCGGTCGCCCGGGCGCTGATCAACCACCCGCAGGTGCTGCTCCTCGACGAGCCGCTGGGCGCCCTCGACCTCAAGCTGCGCCGCCAGATGCAGCTGGAGCTCAAGCGCATCCAGACCGAGGTCGGCATCACCTTCGTGCACGTCACCCACGACCAGGAGGAGGCCATGACGATGGCCGACACCGTGGCCGTGATGAACGGCGGCCGGGTCGAACAGCTCGGCGCCCCCGCCGACCTCTACGAGAACCCCGGCACCACCTTCGTCGCCAACTTCCTGGGCACCTCCAACCTGATCGAGGCCGAGGTCGTCGAGGCCGGCGGCGAGGAGCTGGTCCTGCGGGCCGTGGACACCACCCTGCGACTGCCCGCCGCCCGGTGCAGCGCCTCGGCCCGCAAGGGCGAGAAGGTGCTGGCCGGCGTACGGCCCGAGAAGGTCGCCCTGACCCACGCCGACGACGCCGGGGACATCGCGGCCGACCACAACCGGCTCCCCGGCCGCATCAAGGACGCCAGCTTCATCGGGGTCTCCACCCAGTACGTCGTCGAGGTGCCCGGCCTGGGCGAACTCGCCGTCTACGAGCAGAACATCGAGCGCGACGGCCGCCTCGTGCCCGGCGCCGGCATCGTGCTGCACTGGAGCCGCGCCCATACCTTCGGTCTGGACGCCACCCAGGACATCCAGGCCGGCGCGGACCTCGACGAGGAGGCCGCGTGACCACCACCGCCACCCCCGCGCCACCGGACGGGCGGAGCGAGGCCGCGCCGCCGGCCCTCCGCAAGACCCCCGTCCGCAAGCGCCTGGTCCCCTACTGGCTGCTGCTGCCCGGCATCCTGTGGCTGATCGTCTTCTTCGCCGCGCCGCTGGTCTACCAGGCGTCGACCTCGATCCAGACCGGCTCCCTCGAAGCGGGCTTCAAGGTCACCTGGCACTTCGCCACCTACTGGGACGCGCTCGGCGAATACTGGCCGCAGTTCGTCCGCTCGATGGGCTACGCCGCCGTCGCCACCGTGCTCTGCCTGGTCCTGGGCTATCCGCTGGCCTACCTCATCGCCTTCAAGGCGGGCCGCTGGCGCAACGTCGTGATGATCCTGGTCATCGCCCCGTTCTTCACCAGCTTCCTGATCCGCACGCTCGCCTGGAAGACGATCCTGGCCGACGGCGGACCGGTCGTCGGGGTACTGAACTCGCTGCACGTCCTGGACGTCACCAGCTGGCTGGGCGTCACCGAGGGGCACCGGGTGCTGGCCACCCCGCTCGCGGTGGTCTGCGGACTGACCTACAACTTCCTGCCGTTCATGGTCCTGCCGCTCTACACCTCGCTGGAGCGCATCGACCCGCGCCTGCACGAGGCCGCCGGCGACCTCTATGCCCGCCCGTCGACCACCTTCCGCCGGGTGACCTTCCCGCTGTCGATGCCCGGTGTCGTCGCCGGCACCCTGCTGACCTTCATCCCGGCCGCCGGTGACTACATCAACGCCGAACTGCTGGGCTCCACCGACCAGAAGATGATCGGCAACGTCATCCAGTCCCAGTTCCTGCGGGTCCTGGACTACCCGACCGCGGCCGCGCTCTCCTTCATCCTCATGGCGGCCATCCTCGCCATGGTCACGTTCTACATCCGCAAGTCCGGGACGGAGGACCTGGTCTGATGGCCGTCCACGAGACCACGAAAGCCCCGGGGACCGGCGCCGCCCGCACCCCGAATCGCGGCCTGCGCTGGCTGCGCCGCAACATCGTCGTGATAGCGGGCCTCGCCACGCTGGGTTATCTGATCCTGCCCAACATCGTGGTGATGGTCTTCTCCTTCAACAAGCCCAACGGCCGCTTCAACTACCAGTGGCAGCACTTCTCCACGGACGCCTGGAGCGACCCGTGCGGCGTCGCCGACCTGTGCGGCTCGCTCGGACTGAGCCTGCAGCTGGCGCTGTGGGCCACCATCGGCGCGACCGTCCTCGGCACCATGATCGCGTTCGCGCTGGCCCGCTACCGCTTCCGCGCCCGGGCCGGTGTGAACACCCTGATCTTCCTGCCGATGGCGATGCCCGAGGTCGTCATGGCCGCCTCGCTGGCGACCCTCTTCCTCAACATGGGCATCCAGTTCGGCTTCTGGACGATCCTCATCGCCCACATCATGTTCTGTCTGAGCTTTGTGGTCACCGCCGTCAAGGCGCGGGTGATGAGCATGGACCCGCGGCTGGAACAGGCCGCCCAGGACCTCTATGCCTCACCCGTCCAGACCTTTCTGCGGGTGACGCTGCCGATCGCCGCCCCCGGCATCGCGGCCGGCGCGCTGCTGTCCTTCGCCCTGTCCTTCGACGACTTCATCATCACCAACTTCAACGCCGGCTCCACCGTGACCTTCCCGATGTTCGTCTGGGGATCGGCACAGCGGGGCACGCCCGTACAGATCAACGTCATCGGCACGGCGATGTTCCTGGTCGCCGTGGTGTGCGTACTCGCCGGCCAACTGGCCGGGAACCGCCGTAAGAGGAGCAAGAGGAGCTGAGAACCATGGCACGAGCTGCCATGCCGCATTCGTCCGGGGCGTCCCCCGTCCATGCACTCGCGGACGCCGCCCCCACCCCCTTCTGGCTCGACGACCCCGCCCGCCCGGACGCCCTGCCGGCCCTCGTCGGCGACGAGACCTGCGATCTGCTGGTCGTCGGCGGCGGCTACTCGGGACTGTGGACCGCGCTGATCGCCAAGGAGCGCGACCCCGAGCGCGATGTCGTCCTCGTCGAGGGCGCCGAGATCGGCTGGGCCGCCTCCGGGCGCAACGGCGGCTTCTGCGCCGCCTCCCTCACCCACGGCCTCGGCAACGGCCTGGCCCGCTGGCCCGGTGAACTCGCCACGCTCGAAAAGCTCGGCATCCGCAATCTCGACGCCATCGGGGACGCCGTCGCCCGCTACGGCATCGACTGCGACTTCGAGCGCACCGGCGAGATCGACATCGCCACCGAGCCCCACCAGGTCGCCGAACTCCAGGAGGCCGCCGAGGACGCCGCCGGGCTGGGCCTGGACCGGCACACCTTCCTCGACGAGGACGCCCTGCGTGCCGAGGTCGACTCACCGACCTTCCGCGCCGGACTGTGGGACCGCGACGGCGTCGCCATGCTCCACCCGGCCCGCCTCGCCTGGGGCCTGAAGCAGGCCTGTCTCGGCCTCGGCGTCCGCATCTACGAGCGCACCCGCGCCACCGCGCTCGCCGCGGACGGGACGGGTATGGCCGTCCGCACCCCCTACGGCCGGGTCTTCGCCCGCCATGTCGCGCTGGGCACCAACGCCTTCCCGTCCCTGGTCAAGCGGGTCCGCCCGTACATCGTCCCGGTCTACGACCACGCCCTGATGACGGAGCCGCTCTCCGACGAACAGCTCGCCGCCATCGGCTGGAAGAACCGCCAGGGCCTCTCGGACTCCAACAACCACTTCCACTACTTCCGCATCACCGCCGACCACCGCATCCTGTGGGGCGGCTACGACATCGTCTACCGCTACGGCGGCGGCCTGCGCGCCGAGTACGACCACCACCCGGCCACCTACGAGAAGCTCGCCCGGCACTTCTTCCGCTGCTTCCCGCAGCTGGAGGGGCTGCGCTTCACCCACAGCTGGGGCGGCGCCATCGACACCTGCTCGCGCTTCTCCGCCTTCTTCGGCACCGCGCACGCCGGCCGGGTCGCCTACGCCGCCGGGTACACCGGCCTCGGCGTGGGCGCCACCCGCTTCGGCGCCGAGGTGATGCTCGACCTGCTCGCCGGCGAGCGCACCGAGCGCACGGAGCTGGAGATGGTGCGCAGCAAGCCGCTGCCGTTCCCGCCGGAGCCGCTGCGCTGGGCCGGCATCGGCATCACCCAGTGGTCGATGACCCGCGCCGACACCCGGGCCGGACGCCGCAATCTGTGGCTGAAGGCCATGGACAAGGTGGGGCTGGGCTTCGACAGCTGACGCCCGGCCAGGGGGCGGCCGGCCGCGTGCCGTCCGCCCCCTCCCGGGGTCTACGGGAGCCCGGCAGGCCGTCCCGGTGTGCCCACCGCCCGGCGTCCGCCCGCCCACCGGTCGCACACCGCACACCACAGCGCGAGCAGCACCCCGGCCAGACACCAGCTGCCGAGCACGTCCAGCGGCCAGTGATAGCCCCGGCGGACCAGGCCGGTACCGATGCCCGCGTTGAGCAGCACGAGCACGGCGGCGACCGCCGGTCCGGCCGGGCGGTGGGCCGCCGTCCGCCGCCCGCCGCGGAACAGCAGCAGCGCGGCCAGGCCGTAGAGCACCGCCGCCGTGGCACCGTGGCCGGACGGATAGAAGCCCTCGTGCGCGGCCCCCGCCATCCGCGCCGGGCCCGGCCGGGCGAGCCACAGTTTGAGCGGGACCACCAGCGCGGGTACCGCGGCCGCCGTGAGGCCGGCCGCGAGCGCGGGCAGCCACCAGCGCGGGGGAGCGGCGCCGTCGGGCGCCCGGGGCCGGCCTTCGCGCCGGCCCCGCCACAGGGCCCACGCCACGGCCGCCGACAGCACCGGCAGCGCCACCGTCGTGTTGCCGAGGTCGGCGAAGAACTCCGCGGGCCCGGCGGGAAGGCCGCCGGAGGCCACGGCGCGGCCGAGCCGCTCGTCGAGCGCGCGCAGCGGGCCGTGGCCGGCCACCTGCCAGGTGAGCGCCGCGAACAGCAGCGCGCTGAACAGGCAGAGCGACAGCGGGGTCAGACGGCGGGAGCCTGGGCCGGAAGGGTCCGCGGGGCCCGGGAATCCAGGGGAGCCCGGAAAACGCTGAGCACGCTGTGAACGCGGAGAGCGCTGAGAACCCGAAAGACGCAGAAAAGAAGTCGGCCGCCTCGGAACAGGGGGGGTGGTTCCGAGGCGGCCGTGGTGACCGGTGTCCCGCGCGCCCCGGGGGGTATGGGGCGGGCGGACATCCGATCGGTGAGGATTCCCGGAGTTCCCTGTGCCAGGGGTTCCGGTGTTGTGCGCGAGGGCACGACCTGGCCGGAGCTGGGGAAGCGCCGGCCGGGCGTCGCCCGCAGTCCCCTGCGAGCGGGGTGTTTCTCTCATCTGCAGAAACCGTACGGCACCGGGACCGCGCCCGACAGCCGCATCACCCGCCCGCCATCGCCCCCGCACATCTTCTTCACGCCGTGCCTCCACCTCCGCACGTTCGCACAGAAATGAGCACAGAAATCAGCATAGAAATCAGCACAGAAATGGTCACGGGCAAGGGCGCAGGAGGGGCATGGAGCGGCGCGCCGGCAACGGGCGGCCGGGCGCACCACGGGCGGCGGCCCGGGGCTCGGCATCGTCCTGCCGTGCCCCGGGCCGCGCCGGGTGTGCTGCCGCGGACCCGTCCGCGTGCGGTCCGCCGCTCAGATCGCGGCGAAGGCGCCCTCGAGGATGTCCAGACCCTCGCCCAGCAGGTCCTCGCCGATGACCAGCGGCGGCAGGAAGCGCAGCACATTGCCGTACGTGCCGGTGGTCAGCACCAGCAGGCCCTCCTGGTGGCAGGCCTTGGCCAGCGCCGCGGTGGCCTCCGGATTCGGCTCCTTGGAGCCGGACTTGACCAACTCGATGGCGATCATCGCGCCGCGGCCGCGGACCTCGCCGACGATGTCGTACTTCTCCGCGATGGCGTTCAGCCGCGGCTTCATGATCTCGCCGATCCGGCGGGCCTTGGCGTTCAGGTCCTGTTCGCGCATGGTCTCGATCGAGCCCAGCGCCGCGGCGCAGGCCACGGGGTTGCCGCCGTAGGTGCCGCCCAGGCCGCCGGCGTGCGCGGCGTCCATGATCTCGGCGCGGCCGGTCACCGCCGCCAGCGGCAGACCGCCGGCGATGCCCTTGGCGGTGGTGATCAGGTCCGGGACGATGCCCTCGTCCTCACACGCGAACCACTGGCCGGTACGGCAGAAGCCGGACTGGATCTCGTCCGCGACGAAGACGATGCCGTTCTCCTTCGCGAAGGCGGCGATCGCGGGCAGGAAGCCCTTGGCCGGCTCGATGAAGCCACCCTCACCGAGCACCGGCTCGATGATGATCGCCGCGACGTTCTCCGCGCCGATCTGCTTGGTGATCTGCGAGATGGCCTGGTCCGCGGCCTCCTGTGCACAGTTCTCCGGGCCGGTCAGCCAGCGGTAGGGGTAGGCGACCGGGACGCGGTAGACCTCGGGCGCGAACGGCCCGAAGCCCTGCTTGTACGGCATGTTCTTGGACGTGAGCGCCATCGTGAGGTTCGTGCGTCCGTGGTAGCCGTGGTCGAAGACGACGACCGCCTGGCGCTTGGTGTGCACACGGGCGATCTTGACGGCGTTCTCGACGGCCTCCGCGCCGGAGTTGAACAGCGCCGACTTCTTCGCGTGGTCGCCCGGCGTCAGCTCGGCCAGCTGCTCACAGACCTCGATGTACGGCTCGTACGGCGCCACCATGGCGCAGGTGTGGGTGAAGGCCGCCAGCTGCGCGGTGGCCCGGCGGACGACCGCCTCCGCGCTGTTGCCGACCGAGGTCACCGCGATGCCGGAGCCGAAGTCGATCAGGGAGTTCCCGTCCACGTCCTCCAGGACGCCGCCGCCCGCACGCTTGACGAACACGGGCAGCACGGCGCCGACCCCGCCCGCCACCGTGGCCTGCTTGCGCGCCCACAGCTCCTGCGACTTCGGGCCGGGGATCGCGGTGACGACGCGACGCTCCTGGGGGAGGGCGGGGCCTCCGGACAGTTCGGTCATGGCAGTCTCCTGGGGGTGGAACGGGGGACGTACAAAGGTCTTGTTCTCGCAGGCTAGGGGCGGCCGGGCGGCTCCGGCATGTTCCGTTCGGGAGAAGTGCGCGTGTTGCGTTGTCCGCACCGGACATAGCGGCGGCCCCCGGCCAGTAGATTGAGCGGCGGCGCGCCCGGCGGCGGCAGACACCGGCGCGGGCATGACAATGGCAGCGCGGCCCGGTGACGCGGCCGCGGGCGCAAGGACGCAGCAGGCCACGGCTCAAGGGGGACAAGGGCACCGGATGGACACCGAGGGCACGCACGACGCACAGGACACCGCTCCCCAGCCGTCCGGCGGGGCGCACCGGCCCGAACCCGCGGTCCCGCGCCCCACGGCGCCGCCCACCCCGCCGGCCGCCGCCCCCCGCATCCCGCCGCCCCCCGCCGCCGCGCCCGCCGTGCCGGCCGCCCCGCCGGGCCCCGCGCCCGACGGCCCCACCGCCGACCCGCCGCTGCTCGGTTGGCTGCGCACGCCGCGCCCGGCCGCCGCACCCGGCGTCTGGACCTACGGACACCGGCCCCGGGCGGCGGCGGATCCCGACCGGACCCCCGCGCGGCAGCTGATCGGCGGAGCGGTGATCTCGTTCCTGTGCGGATGGCTGCTGTGGTCGCTGCTGTGGAACCAGTACCTCGGCAGCTACTGGCTCTGGCCGCTGCTGCTGCTGACGCCGGACTCCTGGCGGACGGCCGGCGGCGACAAGATGATCTTCGTCGGCGTCACCTATGTCTACTACGGCCTGGTGCTGGCGATTCTGGCCGTAGTCTTCGGCCGGCTCGGCCGCTGGCCCGAACTCGCCCGCCGCTTCCTGGGACCCGCCCTCGGCCGGCTACGCAAGCGCGCCCCCGCGCCCAGGCCGCAGCCCGCCGCCGACCGGGCCCAGTGGCCCGAACTGCGGGCGCACGGCGCCGCGGACGCGGCCGACAAGCTCGCCGCCGAGGCGCTCAGCGGGCGGATGAACGATGTGGACGTGGCCAGGATCGAGCGCGCCTGGCACTCGGTGCGGTCCGGCAAGAACTCCCTGGCCTCCTTCACCGACACCGTGCTCCGGCACGGCGCGGCGGCCTGTGCGCACCCCTCGGGCCGGCGCGACCTGGCCCGCCGGACCGCCCACCACGATCTGCTCGCCCACCAGGTCCGCATCGGCACCGCCGCCGACCACCCCCGCAACCCGTACCAGCACCGCCTGGCCGGATGCGCCCTGGAACCCGCCCTGTTGGGGACCTCGCTGCTGGCCGTCGGACCGGCCGGCAGCGGCAAGACCACCCGGGTCGTCACACCCGTCGTGGAGTCGATGTGTCTGCAGGCACTGGCCGGGCAGTGCGCGGTGGTCGCGGTCGGCCCGGCCGGCTCCGACCTCGGCGCCGACGACGCCTTCGATGTGGTGGTCAGGATCGGACGCCCCGACCCGGAGTGCGATCTCGACCTGTACGGCGGGACCACGGACCCCGACGAAGCGGCCGGCATCCTCGCCGAGGCGCTGGTCGGTGACCTCGCCGAGCAGCTGCCCGGCGGCGACAGCCGGCGCGCCGCGACCGCCCTGGCCCAGCTGCTCGGCCCCTTCGCGGCCGCTCATGACCGCTTCCCCACCGTGCCCGAGCTGCGCGAACTGCTGGACGGCGCGCCCGGGGCGATCGCCGCGCTGCGTACCGCCCTGGAGGACGCCGGAGCCCACACCCTGCTGCGCGAACTCGACGCACGGTCCCGCCAGTCGGAGCGCCACGGCGACCTCGGCGTGCTCCTCGCCGACCGCATCGCCCTCCTGGACCGGCCCGCCTTCGCCGGCTTCTTCGACCCGACCGGTGCCACCCGGCAGGTCTCGCTGCGCGCCCTCGACCATCCGCTGCGGGTCCGTATCGAACTGCCCGAACGCGGCCACGCGGAGGCCTCCCGGATCCTCGCCCGGCTGGTGCTCGCGCAGTTCACGGAGTGTGCGGTGGCGCGGGCGGACCGTTCGGTGTTCGCCTGTCTGGTGCTGGACGAGGCCGCGCACACCGTCACCGCCGAGGCGCTGCGCGGGCTGCAGCGGCTGCGGTCGGCGAATGCCGGGGCGGTGCTGACGCTGCGCTCGCTGGACGATGTGCCCGACGCGCTGCGCGGCACGCTGCTGGGGTCGGTCGGCTGCCGGATGGCGTTCGCGGGCGTGACGACCTGGGACGGTGCCCGGTTCGCCGAGGTGTGGGGCAAGGAGTGGGTGGAGACCCGTGATGTGACGGACCGTCAAATCATTGCCGAGGGCGCCGCGATGAAGGCGCTGCACCTCTTCCGCCACCTGGTCACCGGCAAGGCGCCCACCGCCAAGGCCGTCACCGTCCGCACCGTCGAGCGGGAACGCTGGTCCGCCTCCGACCTCGCCAATTCCCTGCCGCCCGGGCATGCCGTGCTGTCCGTGACGTCGGTGGCCGGGGAGCACACCGGGCCGGTGCTGGTGGATCTGCGGTCCTGACGGGCCGGGCGGAGGACGGGCGCCGGCCGGGGCATCCGGGGGCGGTCGGGGGCGCGCCGTCCGGCGGGTGGGGTGCGGGGTCGCGCTCCGGGAGGTGGCGGGAATGTCCGGCCCGTGGGTCCCCCGGATTCCTCCGCTGAGGCAGAATCGACACTGGCCGTTCATACAGGGCGGCGAAAAGAAGAGGGCGGCGGCCGGTCTTCCCGGGCCGGCCGGTGACCGGCTGCCGACCGGTCGTCCCCCGCAGTCGTCGAGGTCACGAAGGTCCCATGCCGCACACGCTCGCTTCTCTGGTCAACCACACCGCGCTCAAGCTGACCGTGCTCGCCGGCGAGGAGCAGCTGCACGTGCCGGTGCGCTGGGCGCACGCGAGCGAGCTGATCGATCCGGTGCCGTACATGGAAGGCGGCGAGCTGCTGCTGATCACCGCGCTGAAGCTGGACGCGGAGGACGCGGAGGCGACCCGCAGCTATGTGCGGCGCATCGCGCGGGCCGGGGTGGTCGGGCTGGGCTTCGCGGTCGGGGTGAACTACGAGGGGGTGCCGCAGGCGCTGGTCGAGGCGGCCAGGGAGCAGGGGCTGCCGCTGCTCGGGGTGCCCCGCAAGACCCCGTTCATCGCGATCAGCAAGGCGGTCTCGGCCGCCGTCGCCGCCGACCAGTACCGCGCGGTGACCGCGGGGTTCGAGGCGCAGCGGGAGCTGACCCGGGCGGCGCTCGGCGCCGAGGGCCCGGCCGAGCTCCTGGCCCGGCTCGCGGCCCATCTGGACGGCTGGGCCGCGCTCTACGACGCCTCGGGCGCGGTGGTGGCCGCCGCCCCCGACTGGGCGGCCCGGCGCGCGGCCCGGCTCGCCGAGGACGTCGGGCGGCTGCGCGAGCGGCCCGCGCCGGCCAGTTCCGTGGTCAGCGACACCGACGGCGACGACCGGGTCGAGCTGCAGTCGCTGGGCACCGGGCGGCGGGCCCGCGGGGTGCTGGCGGTCGGCACCGCCGCGCCGCTCGGCACGGCCGAGCGCTTCGCCGTGCACTCCGCGGTCGCGCTGCTCACCCTGACCACCGAGCGCTCCAGGGCGCTGCAGGACGCCGAGGCGCGGCTGGGCGCGGCGGTGCTGAAGATGCTGCTCGCGGGGGAACCGGACCATGCCCGGGCGGTGGCCGGGCGGCTCTACGGCGGACTGCTGGACGCGCCGTTCCGGGTGGTGGTCGCCGAGCCGGTGCCCGCCGAGGAACAGGCGCCGGCGGCCGGGGGCGCCGTCGTCCCCGGGGGCCTGGACGCGCTGGCCGACGCGATGGACTCCGCGGCCGCCCGGACCGGTGAGGCGCTGCTCGCCGTGCCGGACGGCGGCCGGCTGATCGTGCTGGTCGCGGACGGCGGCGCGGCCGCGGCCGCCTGTGCCGCCCACGCCGCCGAGGCCGAGTCCCGCGCCGAGTCCCGCGCCGGTGCGCGGCCGCGTGCGCGCGGCCGCGCCGGGCGGGGGCGGGCGCACGCGGCGGGACGGTGGCCGTCGGGCTGTCCGCGCCGACCGGGCCGATGGCCGCCGCCCACGCCTACCGCCAGGCCGAACAGGCGCTGTCGGTGGCCCGCCGCCGCGGCCGGGCGCTGGTCGAGCACGAGGACGTGGCGGCCGGATCCGTGCTGCCGCTGCTCGCCGACGACGCAGTCCGCGCCTTCGCGGACGGGCTGCTGCGGGCGCTGCGCGACCACGACGCGACCGGCCGCGGCGATCTGGTGGCCTCGCTGCGGGCCTGGCTCGCCCGGCACGGCCAGTGGGACGCGGCCGCCGCCGACCTGGGCGTCCACCGCCACACCCTGCGCTACCGGATGCGGCGCGTGGAGGAGATCCTGGGGCGCTCGCTGGACGACGCCGATGTGCGGATGGAGCTCTGGCTGGCGCTCAAGGCGACCTCGGCGCCCGAGGCCGGGTCCGGCCCGCCGCCCTCCCCGTGACGGCCCGCCCGCCCTCGGGGTGAGCCCCTCGGCCACCTACCGGGGGCCCGCCCGTCACGGCCCTCGGGCACGCACCACGGATCCGCCCCGTTCGGCCTGCCGGCCACGCCCCGCGCCCGCCCCGTACGCCCCCTCCACCGCGGAGAGACCGGCCCGCCGATTACTACGCTACGGACAAACGCCACGGCGCCGCCGTCCCCCTACCGTGGGTGCAGAGTCAAAACCGCAGAGGCGCTCGCTGAGCCATGCGCACCACCCACCACGTCTGAAGGGCCGGGTTCCACTGTGCCGATCCCCACTGATGCAGCCCCCACCGCCTTCTGGCTCGCCGGCCGCGAGGCCACCGGCGAGGCCACCTTCGATGTCACCTCCCCCTGGGACGGGCGTCTCGTCGGCACCGTGAGCGTCCCCACCGAGGAGCAGGTCGAGGAGGCCGTCGCCGCCTCCGTCGCCGTGCAGGACGAGCTGGCCGCGACCCCCGCGCACGTGCGGGCCGCCGCCCTGGACCATGTGCACCGCCGGCTGGTGGAGCGTACGGAGGAGATCGCCCGGCTGATCTCCGCGGAGAACGGCAAGCCCATGAAGTGGGCGCGCGGCGAGGTCGGCCGGGCCGTCTCCGTGTTCCGCTTCGCGGCCGAGGAGGCCCGCCGCTTCAACGGCGGCGAGGCGCAGCGGCTGGACACCGACGCGGGCGGCGCCGGCCGGCTCGCGCTGACCCGCCGCTTCCCGCGCGGCACGGTCCTGGGCATCGCCCCGTTCAACTTCCCGCTGAACCTCTGCGCCCACAAGATCGCCCCGGCCATCGCGGCCGGCGCCCCGATCATCCTCAAGCCGGCCCCGGCCACCCCGCTCTCCGGTCTGCTCCTCGGTGAGCTGCTGTCGGAGACCGACCTGCCGGCCGGCTCCTGGTCGATCCTCCCGGTGCCCAACGAGCGGATGGCGGCGCTGGTGCAGGACGAGCGGCTGCCGGTCGTCTCCTTCACCGGCTCGGAAAAGGTCGGCTACGCGATCCTGGACTCGGTGCCGCGCAAGCACTGCACCCTGGAGCTCGGCGGCAACGGCGCTGCCGTCGTCCTGCCGGACTTCTCCTCCGAGGCGGACCTGGACTGGGCGGCGCAGCGCATCGCCACCTTCTCCAACTACCAGGGCGGCCAGTCCTGCATCTCCGTGCAGCGGGTGATCGCCGACGCCTCCGTCTACGACCGGCTGGTGCCGAAGATCGTGGCGGCCGTCGAGGCGCAGGTCACCGGTGACCCCTCCGACGACGCGACCGAGGTCGGCCCGCTGGTGAGCGAGGACGCCGCCAAGCGCGTCGAGTCCTGGGTGGACGAGGCCGTGGAGCGCGGCGCGAAGCTGCTCGCGGGCGGCAAGCGCGACGGCGCCTCCTACGCGCCGACCGTGCTGGCCGAGGTGCCCGCCGGCGCGACGCTCGCCTGCGAAGAGGTCTTCGGCCCGGTGCTCACCATCACGAAGGCCGACGGCGTCGACGCGGCGTTCGCGGCCGTCAACGACTCCAAGTTCGGCCTGCAGGCGGGCGTGTTCACGCACGATGTGCAGACCGCGTTCCGCGCCCACCGGGCGCTGGAGGTCGGTGGCGTGATCATCGGCGATGTGCCGTCCTACCGCGCCGACCAGATGCCCTACGGCGGCGTCAAGCAGTCCGGCGTGGGCCGTGAGGGCGTGCGCTTCGCGATGGACGACTACACCTACGAGCGGGTCATGGTCCTCACCGGACTCGCGCTGTAACACCCGGCGCGGCGCGCTCCCGGCACCCCGTGCCCGGGAGCGCGCCGCGTCCGTGTCCGGGGCCCGCGGCGGTCTCCCGCATCTCCCCCGAAGGGCCGAGGGCCACGCGCCGCGCCGTACCGGCGACGCGGCGCAGGTCTCCCATGGCGCGCGGGCGCCCTTGCGCCCGTCTTCTCCTCGTACCTCCAGTGGTGCAACCCGTGCGGATCGGGTAACTCTCACAAGTAGCGCTGTCCAGCGGCCGACCGGCCGCCGGCGCTGAACTCCCGAACCCGCGGCGAGGTGAGCTCCTGATGACCGCTCCATCCATCCGCAACGTTTCCGAGCGCGAAGCACGCCAGGTCGCCGAGGCGGCCCGTGAGCAGGACTGGCGCAAGCCCAGCTTCGCCAAGGAACTGTTCCTGGGGCGCTTCCGGCTCGACCTCATCCATCCGCATCCCACCCCGGCGGTGGACGACGTGCGCCGCGGCGAGAAGTTCCTGGCCACGCTGCGCGAGTTCTGCGAGACGAAGATCGACAGCGCCCGGATCGAGCGCGAGGGAAAGATTCCGGACGAGACCATCAACGGGCTCAAGGAGCTCGGCGCGCTCGGCATGAAGATCGACGCGAAGTACGGCGGCCTCGGACTGACCCAGGTCTACTACAACCGGGCGCTGTCCCTGGTCGGCACCGCCAGCCCCGCCATCGGCGCGCTGCTCTCCGCGCATCAGTCCATCGGCGTCCCGCAGCCCCTGAAGCTGTTCGGCACCAAGGAGCAGAAGGAGACCTTCCTGCCGCGCCTGGCGCGCACGGACATCTCCGCGTTCCTGCTGACCGAGCCCGATGTCGGTTCGGACCCGGCCCGGCTGGCGACCATGGCCGTCCCGGACGGCGACGACTACGTCCTCGACGGCGTGAAGCTGTGGACCACCAACGGCGTGGTCGCCGACCTGCTGGTGGTCATGGCGCGGGTGCCCGCCTCCGAGGGCCACAAGGGCGGCATCACGGCCTTCGTCGTCGAGGCCGATTCCCCCGGCGTCACCGTCGAGCACCGCAACGCCTTCATGGGCCTGCGCGGCCTGGAGAACGGCGTCACCCGCTTCCACCAGGTGCGGGTCCCGGCCGCCCACCGCATCGGCCCCGAGGGCGCCGGCCTGAAGATCGCGCTGACCACCCTCAACACCGGGCGGCTGTCGCTGCCCGCGATGTGCGTCGGCTCCGGCAAGTGGTGCCTGAAGATCGCCCGTGAGTGGTCCGGGGCCCGCGAGCAGTGGGGCCGCCCGGTCGCCGAGCACGAGGCCGTCGGCGCCAAGATCTCCTTCATCGCCGCCACCACCTTCGCCCTCGAGGCGGTCGTCGACCTGTCCTCGCAGATGGCCGACGAGAACCGCAACGACATCCGCATCGAGGCCGCCCTCGCCAAGCTCTACGGCTCCGAGATGGGCTGGCTGATCGCCGACGAACTCGTCCAGATCCGCGGCGGACGCGGCTTCGAGACCGCCGACTCGCTCGCCGCCCGCGGCGAACGCGCCGTCCCCGCCGAGCAGCTGCTGCGCGACATGCGGATCAACCGGATCTTCGAGGGCTCCACGGAGATCATGCATCTGCTGATCGCCCGTGAGGCGGTGGACGCCCACCTGTCGGTCGCCGGCGACCTCATCGACCCCGACAAGACCCTCGCCGACAAGGGCCGGGCGGCGGCCAAGGCCGGCGGGTTCTACGCCCGCTGGCTGCCCAAGCTCGTCGCCGGACCCGGTCAACTCCCGCGCACCTACCAGGAGTTCGGGATGCTCGCCGGGCATCTGCGGTATGTCGAGCGGACCTCCCGCAAGCTCGCCCGGTCCACCTTCTACGCGATGTCCCGCTGGCAGGGCCGGATGGAGACCAAGCAGGGCTTCCTCGGCCGGATCGTCGACATCGGCGCGGAGCTGTTCGCCATGAGCGCCGCCTGTGTCCGCGCCGAGTACCTGCGGGAGACCGACGACCACGGCCGCGAGGCGCAGCAGCTGGCCGATGTCTTCTGCCGGCAGGCGCGGATCCGGATCGAGGAGCTGTTCGGCCGGCTGTGGACCAACACCGACGACCTCGACCGCAAGGTCGTCTCCGGGGTCCTCGGCGGCAGCTACACCTGGCTGGAGGACGGCATCGTCGACCCCAGCGGCGACGGCCCCTGGATCGGCGACGCCACCCCGGGCCCGAGCATGACGGACAACGTCCGGCGGCCCATCCGCTGACCCTCCCGCGGCGCGCGTCCCCGGGGCCGCTTCGGCAGTGATCCGCCGGAGCGGCCCCGGGGTGCGCCGGGCGCCCGGGGCCCGCGTGATCGCCGCGATGCGCCCTTGGTGTCCAGGGCACCCCGGCGACCGGCCACAATGGACCCCATGACGGACTCCCTCGCCCACCCGCATCTGCGCTTCGAGCCGGCCGCCGGCGATCCGGACGGCCCACGCGGGCCCCGTTCGCTGGTGATCCTCGGCTCGACCGGTTCGATCGGCACCCAGGCGATCGACATCGTGCTGCGCAACCCCGACCGCTTCCGGGTCACCGCGCTCTCCGCGGCCGGCGGCCGGGTCGAGCTGCTCGCCGAGCAGGCGCACCAGCTGCGGGTGACCGCCGTCGCCGTGGCCCGCGAGGACGCGGTGCCGGCGCTGCGCACGGCGCTGGCGGACCGCTACGGCGCGGGCGAGCCGCTGCCCGAGATCCTGGCCGGCCCCGACGCGGCCACCGACCTGGCCGCATCCCCCTGCCACACCGTCCTCAACGGCATCACCGGCTCCATCGGCCTCGCCCCGACGCTGGCGGCCCTGAAGGCCGGCCGGGTGCTGGCCCTCGCCAACAAGGAGTCGCTGATCGTCGGCGGCCCGCTGGTCAAGGCCGTCGCCGCGCCCGGCCAGATCATCCCCGTCGACTCCGAGCACTCCGCGCTCTTCCAGGCGCTGGCCGGCGGCAAGCGCGCCGAGGTCCGCAAGCTCGTGGTCACCGCCTCCGGCGGCCCGTTCCGCGGCCGGACGAAGCGGGAGCTGGCCGGTGTCACGCCCGAGCAGGCGCTGGCCCACCCCACCTGGTCGATGGGCCCGGTCGTCACCATCAACTCCGCGACCCTCGTCAACAAGGGTCTGGAGGTCATCGAGGCGCATCTGCTGTTCGACGTCCCCTTCGACCGCATCGAGGTCGTCGTCCATCCGCAGTCCTACATCCACTCGATGGTGGAGTTCACCGACGGCTCCACGCTCGCCCAGGCCAGCCCGCCCGACATGCGGATGCCGATCGCGCTGGGCATCGGCTGGCCCGAGCGGGTCCCCGACGCCGCACCGGGCGTGGACTGGACGAACGCCCAGAACTGGGAGTTCTTCCCGCTCGACGGGTCGGCCTTCCCCTCCGTCCCGCTGGCCTGCCACGTCGGCGCGCTGGGCGGCACCGCCCCGGCCGTCTTCAACGCGGCGAACGAGGAATGCGTGGAGGCATTCCTCAAGGGCGGGCTGCCGTTCACAGGGATTGTGGATACCGTCGCCGATGTGGTCGCCGCACACGGCACGCCCGCCCGGGGAACTTCCCTGACGGTCGCGGACGTCCTGGAGGCGGAGACCTGGGCGCGCGCCCGCGCCCGCGAACTGGCCGCCCGTGCGGCACGGACACCTTCGGAGGCTCGCGCATGACGACCTGGATGACCCTCCTCGGCATAGTCGTCTTCGTCGTCGGCCTGCTGTTCTCCATCGCCTGGCACGAGCTCGGCCATCTCTCGACGGCCAAGATGTTCGGTATCCGCGTGCCGCAGTACATGGTGGGCTTCGGGCCGACGCTCTTCTCCCGCAAGAAGGGCGACACCGAGTACGGCATCAAGGCCGTCCCGCTCGGCGGCTACATCCGCATGATCGGGATGTTCCCGCCCGGGGACGACGGAAAGCTCCAGGCCCGCTCCACCTCGCCGTTCCGCGGCATGATCGAGGATGCCCGCTCGGCGGCCTTCGAGGAGATGCAGCCCGGCGACGAGAAGCGGCTCTTCTACACCCGCAAGCCCTGGAAGCGCGTCATCGTGATGTTCGCCGGGCCGTTCATGAACCTGATCCTGGCGGTCGTGATCTTCATGAGCGTGCTGATGGGCTTCGGCATCAACACCCAGACGACCTCGGTCGGCTCCGTCTCGGACTGCGTCATCTCGGCGGCCGCCAAGACCGACAAGTGCCCGGCCGGCGCCAAGGACTCCCCGGCCAAGGCCGCGGGCCTGCGGGCCGGCGACAAGATCGTGTCGTTCAACGGCCACGCCGTCCCGGACTGGGGCGCCCTCCAGCAGCAGATCCGCGACACCACCGGGCCCGCCACGCTCGTCGTCGAGCGGCACGGCGCCCGTACGACCCTGCACGCCGACCTGATCGAGAACAAGGTCGCCAAGACCGACGGCCACGGCGGCTATGTGCCCGGCCAGTTCGTCAGCGCCGGATTCCTCGGCTTCACCCCGGCCAGCGGCGTGGTCCCGCAGACCTTCGGCCAGTCCGTCGACCGCATGGGCAACATGGTCGAGCAGGGCGTCTCCTCGCTGATAAACCTGCCCGCCAAGGTCCCGGACCTGTGGAACGCGGCCTTCAACGGCGGCGAGCGCAAGCAGGACTCCCCGATGGGCGTGGTCGGCGCGGCCCGGGTCGGCGGCGAGGTCTTCTCGCTGCACATCCCGCCGGAGCAGCGGGTGGCGACCATGCTCTTCCTGGTCGCCGGCTTCAACCTCTCGCTGTTCCTGTTCAACATGCTGCCGCTGCTGCCGCTGGACGGCGGACACATCGCCGGGGCCGTGTGGGAGTCGATCCGGCGGGCCTTCGCCAAGATCGTCCGGCGGCCCGACCCCGGCCCCTTCGACGTCGCCAAGCTGATGCCGGTCGCCTATGTCGTCGCCGGGATCTTCATCTGCTTCACCCTGCTGGTGCTCGTCGCCGACGTGGTGAATCCGGTGAAGCTGACCTGACGGCGCCGGCGCGCACCGGCGGGAGGCGGACGGCCGGGTACCTCTGTGGCGTTTGGAGGTGCCCGGCCGTCCCCTTTCGTGGTGCCCCAGGGAGCGGATGTGCCTCCCGCAAGCCCGGTGCCGTAACCTCGAAGGCCGGAGCCCGCCGATGCGGGGCCTTGATCCACACCTTGGGGTTGCTCGCCAGATGACTGCCATTTCACTGGGAATGCCGGACGTACCGACCAAGCTTGCCGACCGCCGGGTCAGCCGCAAGATCCAGGTCGGTACGGTCGCCGTGGGCGGAGACGCACCGGTCTCGGTGCAGTCGATGACGACCACACGCACGTCCGACATCGGCGCGACGCTGCAGCAGATCGCCGAGCTGACGGCCTCCGGCTGCCAGATCGTCCGGGTCGCCTGCCCGACGCAGGACGACGCCGACGCGCTGCCGGTGATCGCCCGGAAGTCCCAGATTCCGGTCATCGCAGACATTCATTTCCAGCCGAAGTACGTCTTCGCCGCGATCGACGCCGGCTGTGCCGCGGTCCGTGTCAACCCTGGCAACATCAAGCAGTTCGACGACAAGGTCAAGGAGATCGCCAAGGCGGCCTCCGACGCCGGCACGCCGATCCGGATCGGCGTCAACGCCGGCTCCCTGGACCGCCGCCTGCTGCAGAAGTACGGCAAGGCCACCCCCGAGGCGCTCGTCGAGTCCGCGCTGTGGGAGGCCTCCCTCTTCGAGGAGCACGGCTTCCGCGACATCAAGATCTCGGTCAAGCACAACGACCCGGTCGTGATGGTCAACGCCTACCGCCAGCTCGCCGCCCAGAGCGACTACCCCCTCCACCTCGGCGTCACGGAGGCCGGCCCCGCCTTCCAGGGCACCATCAAGTCCGCCGTCGCCTTCGGCGCGCTGCTCAGCGAGGGCATCGGCGACACCATCCGCGTCTCGCTGTCCGCGCCGCCCGCCGAAGAGGTCAAGGTCGGCATCTCCATCCTGGAGTCGCTCAACCTCCGCCAGCGCCGGCTGGAGATCGTCTCCTGCCCGTCCTGCGGCCGCGCCCAGGTCGATGTCTACAAGCTCGCCGACGAGGTCACCGCGGGCCTGGAGGGCATGGAGGTGCCGCTGCGCGTCGCCGTCATGGGCTGCGTCGTCAACGGCCCCGGCGAGGCCCGCGAGGCCGACCTCGGCGTCGCCTCCGGCAACGGCAAGGGCCAGATCTTCGTCAAGGGCGAGGTCATCAAGACCGTCCCCGAGTCGAAGATCGTCGAGACCCTCATCGAAGAGGCGCTGAAGATCGCCGCGCAGATGGAGGCGGACGGCGTCGCCTCCGGCGCCCCGGTCGTCTCCGCCGCGGGCTGAGCACCGCCCTCCCGCAGCCGCCGAGCCCCGCCGCCCGCACCGGGCCGCGGGGCTCCCGGCCGCCCGGGACAATCCGTCCCGCCGGGGCCGGGTGCTCCCCGCAGGCGCGAGGTAAAGTGCCAGGACCTGCTATCGCCTGGCCTCCCAGGCCCGTAACGGTGAGGCTGTCCGACACGTGCTGACGACCACTGCCATCAAGGTCCTCGAGCCCGGGGACCTCGACGACGCCCTCGCGGTCCTGGACCGCGATCCGGTCGCCAACGCCTTTGTCGCCGCCCGCGTACAGATCGCCGGTCTCGACCCCTGGCGGCTGGGCGGCGAGATGTGGGGCTGGTACGTCGGCGGCCGCCTGGAGTCGCTCTGCTACGCCGGAGCCAACCTCGTCCCGGTCTGCGCCACCTCCGAGGCCGTCCGCGGCTTCGCCGAACGCGCCCGCCGCCAGGGCCGCCGCTGCTCGTCCATCGTCGGCCCCGCGGCCCCCACCGCCGAACTGTGGTCGCTCCTGGAGCCGTACTGGGGACCGGCCCGCGAGATCCGCACCCGCCAGCCGCTGATGGTCACCACCGCACCGTCCGCCGAGATCGCAGCCGACCCGGACGTCCGGCGGATCCGCAAGGACGAGATGGACCTGATCATGCCCGCCTGCGTGGCCATGTTCACCGAAGAGGTCGGCATCTCCCCGATGGCGGGCGACGGCGGACTCCTCTACCAGGCCCGGGTCGCCGAACTCGTCGGCGCCGGGCGCTCGTTCGCCCGCATCGAGGGCGGCAAGGTCATCTTCAAGGCCGAGATCGGCGCCGCCACCCAGCGGGCCTGCCAGATCCAGGGCGTCTGGGTCGACCCCGCCCACCGCGGCAAGGGCCTGTCCGAGACCGGCATGGCCGCCGTGCTGCGCTACGCCCTGCGCGATGTCGCCCCGGTCGTCAGCCTCTACGTCAACGACTTCAACACCGCGGCCCGCGCCTCCTACCGCCGGGTGGGCTTCGAAGAGGTCGGCGCGTTCATGAGCGTTCTCTTCTGATCTCGGCGTACTGTTCCCGCCCGCCGCCTTGTACGCTCCGGGCATGGATGACGTCGCGGTCGGCCCGCTTGATCTCGCTGCCCGCGTCGATGACGCGCTGGCCGTCCAGGCGCTCGCCTTCGGCCTGAGCGACGAGGAGATCGCCGTCCGCCGGCACATCGTGCTGCGCCATCTCGGCTGCGCCGGTGCCCGCGCCCTCGGCGCCACCGCCCCCGACGGCCGGCTGCTCGGCTTCGTCTACGGCATGCCCAACGACCGCGCCCACTGGTGGTCCACGGTCGTCGAGCCCTACCTCCGCAGCGCGGCCCTCGACCACTGGCTCGACAACTCCTTCACCATCACCGAGCTGCACGTCCACCCCGCCCACCAGCACCGCGGCATCGGCCGCACCCTGATCACCCGCATCACCGACGACGCCCGCGAGCCACGCTCCATCCTCTCCGCCATCGACACCGAGAGCCCCGCCCGCCGCCTCTACCGCTCCCTCGGCTACCAGGACCTGGCCCGCCGCGTCCTCTTCCCCAGCGCCCCCACCCCCTACGCGGTCATGGGCGCGCGCTTGCCGCTGATGCGGCCTCGTTCCCACGTAGTCGGCTGACCCGCCGCGGGTGTGGTTCGCCGTTTTCCGCCCGCTGCGCGGTGCGCTCGCCGTTTCGCCTGCGGCGGGCTTTGGCGCTGCGCTGGCTGTTCGGCTGCGGGACCGGCCCTCCGGACTCCGTCCTGCGGTCCGGCCCCTCCCGTTGGGGGTGGAGGAAGACCGGTGGGGCGTGCCTCGTCGCCCGACTGCCCGCAGTCGAGGGCCGGGGTCCGCCCCCACCGGCCTCTTCCCACCCACTCACGGGAGGGGCCGCGCCGCAGGACGAAGTCCGGAGGAGCGGCACCGCAGCCGACCACCCACGCCCGCCGCAGGCGCTACGGCGAGACGCCACCACGGCACCGCAGCCGACCACCCACGCCCGCCGCAGGCGCTACGGCGAGACGCCACCACGGCACCGCAGCCGACCACCCACGCCCGCCGCAGGCGCAACCCAGCGCAACCCCCACGGCGGGACGGTCGAAAACGTGGGAAGGAAGCCCAAGCGCAGCGGTATCGCATTTCCGCGGGAGAGACCCCTACAGCTAACCTCCAGGGAGTCATCTTTCTTACGCAGGAGAATCTCCCATGGCCCACGCCGCACAGGTCCAGCGCATGTCCCGCTTGATGGTCAAGACACTGCGCGACGACCCGGCCGACGCCGAGACCGCCAGCCACAAGCTGCTCGTCCGCGCCGGGTACGTCCGCCGCTCCTCCGCCGGCATCTGGACGTGGCTGCCGCTGGGCAAGAAGGTCCTGGAGAACGTCTCCCGCATCGTGCGCGAGGAGATGGACGCCATCGGCGGCCAGGAGGTCCTGCTGCCGGCCCTGCTGCCCAAGGAGCCCTACCAGATCAGCGGCCGCTGGGAGGAGTACGGCGACCTGCTCTTCCGCCTCAAGGACCGCAAGGGCGCCGACTACCTTCTCGGTCCCACGCACGAAGAGATCTTCACCCTCACGGTCAAGGACCAGTGCACGTCCTACAAGGACCTGCCGGTGATCCTCTACCAGATCCAGACCAAGTACCGCGACGAGGCCCGTCCCCGCTCCGGTGTGCTGCGCGGCCGCGAGTTCCAGATGAAGGACTCGTACAGCTTCGACACCACCGACGAGGGCCTGGAGCAGTCCTACGCCCTGCACCGCGCGGCGTACCAGAAGATCTTCGAGCGGCTGGGCCTGGACTACCGCATCGTCTCCGCCGTCTCCGGCGCGATGGGCGGCTCCGCCTCCGAGGAGTTCCTGGCCCCGGCCGCGGCCGGTGAGGACACCTTCGTGGACTGCCCCTCGTGCGACTACGCCGCCAACACCGAGGCCGTCACCGTCAAGGTCGCCCCGGTCGACGGTGCCGCGCACGGCCCCGTCGAGGAGCTGGACACCCCCGACACCCCGACCATCGAGTCCCTCGCCGAGTTCCTCGGCGTGCCGGCCGCCGCGACCCTGAAGAACCTCCTGGTCAAGGTCGACGGCGAGATCGTCGCGGTGGGCGTCCCCGGTGACCGCGAGGTCGACCTCGGCAAGCTCGGCGAGCACCTCGCACCGGCCACCGTCGAGCTGGTCACCGCCGAGGACTTCACCGACCGGCCCGACCTGGTCCGCGGCTACGTCGGCCCGCAGGGCCTGGCCGGCAAGGCGTTCCGCTACCTCGCCGACCCGCGCGTCGCCCCCGGCACGGCCTGGGTCACCGGCGCCAACAGTGACGGCAAGCACGCCCGCAACGTCGTCGCCGGCCGGGACTTCGAGGTCGACGAGTACCTCGACGTGGTCGTCGTCGAGCCCGGTGACCCCTGCCCGCAGTGCGGCGCCGGCCTGCGTATCGACCGCGCCATCGAGATCGGCCACATCTTCCAGCTCGGCCGCAAGTACGCGGACGCCTTCGAGCTCGATGTGCTCGGCCAGAACGGCAAGCCCGCCCGGGTCACCATGGGCTCCTACGGCATCGGCGTCTCCCGCGCGGTGGCCGCCCTCGCCGAGCAGACGCACGACGAGAAGGGCCTGTGCTGGCCGCGCGAGGTCGCGCCGGCCGACGTGCACGTGGTCGCGGCCGGCAAGGCCAAGCAGACCGAGCTCGCGCTCGAGGTCGGCGAGCAGCTCGGCGCCGCGGGCCTGCGGGTGCTGGTCGACGACCGGGCCGGGGTCTCGCCGGGCGTGAAGTTCACCGACGCCGAGCTGCTGGGCGTGCCGGTCATCGTGGTCGCCGGCCGCCGCGCCGCCGAGGGCGTCGTCGAGGTCAAGGACCGCCGCACCGGCGAGCGCGAGGAGCTGACGGTCGAGGAGGCCGTCGCCCGCCTCGGCGCGTAAGGACCGTACGGCAGCGGGCCGGCCGGGGTACCCACCCCGGCCGGCCCGTTCGTCCGCCGGCTACAGCCAGGCCGCGAACTCCAGCAGCAGCTCGCCCCGCTGACGGGCGCCCGCGGCCACCTCCCGTACGCCGGTGTCCACCGCCCGGTACAGCGTCCAGTCGCGCAGCCGGTCGCGGTCCACCTCCAGGGAGTCGGCCAGCCGGGCCACCCGGCGACGGGCCACCGCGGCCGCGCCCGACCCGGCCATCAGGTCCTCGAACCGGTCCAGGACCAGTGCCGCGAGGTCGTACGCCCGCTCGCCGACCACCGGCGCCGGGCCCACCGCCAGCCAGGGCGCCCGCTCACCGGCCAGCACCTTGCCCTGCCGGAAGGCGCCGTGCAGCAGGAACTCCTCGTCGGACCCGGCCGGCAGGGCGCGCCGCAGCTCCAGCGCCTGCTCCACCAGCGGCCCGGCGGCCCGGGTCAGGGTCCCGGCCGTACGCAGCGCCTGCACGGCCTCGTCCGTGCGCCCGGCCAGCGTCTCGAAGGGGTGTCCCGCCGCGGCCGGCACCCACAGCCGCCGCACCGTACCGGCCGCCTCCAGCAGCGCCTTCGCCTCCGGCAGCGCCCGCAGCGACACCGCGCCCTGCAGCCGCTCCAGCAGCAGCGCACCGCCCGCGTCGTCGCAGCGCAGCAGCCGTGCCGCGCCGAAGCCGTCCCACACCTCCAGCGCCGCGCCCTCGTGTGCCGGGACCTGTCCCGGCACGGGCAGTTTCAGCGCCGCGGGCGTCCCGTCCTGCTGCCGTACGAGGGCGAGCAGACTGCTGCGGCCCCCGGGGGCCTGCACCCGTTCCAGCGTCAGCTGCCAGGCGTCCAGCCGCTGCTGGACCAGGGTCGGGAGCGCCGCGAGCCACTCGCGTACCGGACCGCTGGGATCGCCGCTCAGCGAACTCACCAACCGCTGCGGCGGTTCGATGGGTGCCGTTGTCATGCTGGAGCTGTCCCTTTCCTGGGCGGTGACCGCGCGGCGGCCGTCGTTCAGAGCGCACCCGCGGCGGCGCTCGCCGAGCCGGACGGAGCGGCGGCCGCGGCCCGCTCCGCAAGCCCAGGGAAGGCTACGCCGCTGCCGCGCCAGCGCACCGCCCGCACCGCCGCCTCCCGCAGGGCGGCAGCCGCCTCCCTGCGCCGGACGGTGCCGCCGGCCCGTACGAGGTCGGCGTAGACGGCGGCCAGCCGGTCCTCCAGCTCCGCCGCCAGCCGGACCGCGGCGGCCGCGTCCGGGACCGGGAAGGGCAGCTCATAGGCGGCGGCCGCGGCCTGCGGGGTGCCGCCCAGGTCGCGCACCACCCGGCGCAGGGAATCCCGGCGCGCGCGATGTCCGTCGTACGCCTCCTGCGCTTCGTTGCGCCGGTCGCCGGCGATCCGCCCGCCGACCACGCCGTAGCCGTACACCGCCGCGTGCTCGGCGGCCAGCGCCGCCTGCACCGCTGTCAGCTCACCCTGGCCGTCGTCGTCCCGCTGCCCGCTTCTGCCGTGCACCGCAGTGGCCCTCATCCGCACACCCCTTCGCTGGTCCTCGCTCCGCCGTGCCGCCCGGTGCCGGTGCCTGTCATCGGACGGGCTCCGCCAGCAGATACGCGTGTGCCGCTCCGGCCGCCGCCA
Source organism: Streptomyces sp. NBC_01454 (assembly GCF_036227565.1). Lineage (NCBI taxonomy): Bacteria > Bacillati > Actinomycetota > Actinomycetes > Kitasatosporales > Streptomycetaceae > Streptomyces > Streptomyces sp. NBC_01454. Next base: position 2,236,696 of record NZ_CP109460.1, on the reverse strand, counting down.
CCGAGGCGAGCAGCCGGGCCAGCTCCGGGGGCGCCGCGGCCAGCGCCTCGGTGCGGGTGCCGGCGAGGCGGCGCTCGGCGTCGGCGAGCACCCCGCGGGCGGCCCGCTCGTCCTGGGGGACCGGGGGAGCGGACGGCCGGGCGCCGCGCGGCGACGGCGCGGACGAGGACGCGCCGGCCTCGTGCGCCGGCCCGTCGGGGGCGGTGCGGTCCTCGCCGAACGCCTCGGCGTGCCGGGCGACTTCGGCGCGCAGCGGACGCAGCCGCGGCTCCAGCGACGGATGCGCGCGCAGCGTCGCGTCATAGCGCGCCAGCAGGGTGGTGCTGTCGCGGGCGGAGCGCTCGCGCAGCCGGTCGGCGGCGGAGGAGTGCTCGGCCCCGCCGGGGCCGTCGTCCTGCGAGCAGCCGGTGAGCAGCGCCACGCCCCCGAGGGCGGCGCCGGCCAACAGGGTCCTTCTGCGCGTGAGCGCCACTTTCGGCACGTTGCACTTCCCGGGGTCTTTCGTAGTGATCACCGCAGGCGAGAGTATCCGTGACCACCCACCGAATCGTCAGTACCCCGCCGGAACCGATAGGCTTTGACCCGACACACGACCCACCCACAACAGCACACGCGGCCGAGGAGTCACCCGGATGAGCACCACCCAGAGCGAGAGGCTGCGCGGACTGCTTGAACCGCTCGTCGCCGCGCGAGACCTGGATCTGGAAGAGATCGAGGTGACACCGGCGGGAAAACGGCGGGTGCTGAGGATCGTGGTCGATTCCGACGAGGGCGTCCAGCTGGACGAGTGTGCCGAGCTCAGCCGCGAGGCCTCCCAGGTCCTGGACGACTCCGACGCGATGGGCGGCGCCCCGTACACCCTTGAGGTGACCTCACCGGGCGCCGACCGGCCGCTGACCGAGCTGCGGCACTACCGCCGCGCCGTCGGCCGCCTCATCAAGGCCCAACTGACCGAGGCGGCAGGGGCCGGCGAGCTGGTGGCACGGATCACCGCCGTCGACGACTCCGGGCTGGACCTCGAAGTGCCGGGCGTCAAGGGCCGTAAGCCGACCGCCCGCCGGCTCTCCTTCGACGAGATCGCCAAGGCGCGCGTCGAGCTGGAGTTCAACCGCAAGTCCGGCAAGCGCGACGAGAAGACCGACGCGATCGACGAGATCGATGTCAGCGATGTGAACGACGTGAACGACGCGAACGACGCGAACGACGAGCACGACGAGAACAAGGAGGAGGCGTAGCCGTGGATATCGACATGAGTGCCCTGCGGGGCCTGGTGCGGGAGAAGGAGATCTCGTTCGACCTGCTGGTCGAGGCGATCGAGTCGGCCCTCCTCATTGCCTACCACCGCACCGAGGGCAGCCGCCGCCGGGCGCGGGTGGAGCTGGACCGCAACACCGGTCATGTGACGGTGTGGGCGAAGGAGGATCCGGAGGACCTGGAGGAGGGCGCCGAGCCCCGCGATTTCGACGACACCCCCTCCGGTTTCGGCCGGATCGCGGCGACCACCGCCAAGCAGGTCATCCTGCAGCGGCTGCGGGACGCCGAGGAGGAGATCACCTTCGGCGAGTTCGCCGGGCGTGAGGGCGACGTCATCACCGGTGTCGTCCAGCAGGGCAAGGACCCCAAGAACGTGCTGGTGGACATCGGCCCGATGGAGGCCATGCTGCCGGTGCAGGAGCAGGTCCCCGGTGAGGACTACGCGCACGGCACCCGGCTGCGCTCGTACGTCGTACGGGTGGCCAAGGGCGTCCGCGGCCCGTCGGTGACGCTGTCGCGCACCCACCCCAATCTGGTGAAGAAGCTCTTCGCCATGGAGGTCCCGGAGATCGCGGACGGCTCGGTGGAGATCTCCGCCATCGCCCGCGAGGCCGGCCACCGCACCAAGATCGCCGTACGGTCCACCCGCTCCGGCCTGAACGCCAAGGGTGCCTGCATCGGCCCGATGGGCGGCCGGGTGCGCGCCGTGATGGCCGAGCTGCACGGCGAGAAGATCGACATCGTGGACTGGTCGGACGACCCGGCCGAGCTGGTGGCGAACGCGCTGTCGCCCGCCCGGGTCAGCAAGGTCGAGGTCGTGGACCTGGCGGCACGCTCCGCCCGGGTCACCGTCCCCGACTACCAGCTGTCGCTGGCCATCGGCAAGGAAGGGCAGAACGCCCGGCTCGCCGCCCGCCTCACGGGCTGGCGGATCGACATCCGCCCCGACACCGAGCACGCAGCGCAGGACTGAGCACACGCGGTGTAGCCGGCGGGCGCCGCGGCCCCGGAAAATCGGTGGTGCCGCGGCGCCCCGCACGGAATTCTGAGCAGCCGTTCGGCCATTACCCCAGGGGGGTCGGGCCGCCACGGGGAGGTAGACTTAAGCAGTGTCTGGCCGGACGCATGCCCGCGCATGCCCTGAGCGCACGTGTCTGGGATGCCGGGAGCGAGCGGCCAAGGGCGATTTGCTGCGCATCGTGCAGATCGAGGGTCAGTGTGCCCCCGATCCTCGCGGTACGCTGCCCGGCCGGGGTGCGTACGTGCACCCGACACCGGTCTGCCTCGACCTGGCGGTTCGCCGCCGGGCGTTCAACCGGGCCTACCGGGCCCGGGGACCGTTCGACACCACGGAGCTTCGTCGGTTCATCGAGCGGACGCCCGTCGAGCAACCGCCGTTGCACTAAGGCACAGCAGCAAGAAACGCACAGCGCACGGAAAACCGTGCGGTCAGGTACCTCGCGAGTCGGAAGTAGGTCGAGATTGCGATGAGCACTCGATGAGTACGCGATGAGTACGCCCATGAAGTAGCGACGGTCCGGTGGACAACCCGGACCTAGAAGGAGCGAAGTGGCTAAGGTCCGGGTATACGAACTCGCCAAGGAGTTCGGCGTTGAGAGCAAGGTCGTCATGGCCAAGCTCCAAGAGCTTGGTGAATTCGTCCGTTCGGCGTCCTCGACGATCGAGGCGCCGGTTGTTCGCAAGCTGACCGACGCTTTCCAGGCAGGCAGCGGCAGCGGCCGCGCCGCCGGCAAGCCCGCGGCGCCGCGCAAGTCGGCCCCCGCGAAGCCGTCCGCGCCGTCCCCGGCGCAGGCCGGCACCTCCCCCGCCGCCAAGGCAGCCGGGGAACGTCCTGCTGCCCCGAAGCCGGGCAGCGCCCCCAAGCCGGGCCCCGCGGCTCCGGCTCCGGCGCCGGCCCCGGCGGCCGCCGCCGAGGCGCCGCAGGCCCCCGCAGAACCCAAGAGCACTCCCGCCGCCGGCCCCACCCCGGGCCCGCGCCCCGCCCCGGCGGCGCGCCCCGCGGCACCCAAGCCCGCTCCGGCCGCCCCCGCGCAGCCCGAGTTCCAGGCTCCGCCGTCCGCGCCGGCCGCTCCCGCCGCCGGCCAGTCGGCTCCCCGTCCCGGTGCCACCCCCGGCCCGCGTCCGGCTCGTCCGGCGTCCGGTCAGGGCGGCCAGGGCGGTCAGGGCCGCGGTAACGCTCCGCGTCCCGGTGGCGAGCGTCCGGCCCCGCGTCCCGGTGCCCGTCCGTCCGGCCCCCGTCCGGGCAACAACCCCTTCACCTCCGGTGGCTCCACGGGCATGGCCCGTCCGCAGGCCCCCCGTCCCGGTGGCGCCCCGCGTCCCGGCGGCCAGGGTGGTCCCGGCGGTCCGCGTCCGCAGGGCGGCGGCCAGGGCGGCCCCCGTCCCCAGGGCCAGGGCGGCGCGCGTCCGACCCCCGGTGGTATGCCCCGTCCGCAGGGTGCGGCTCCCGGCGGTGCCGGCGGCCCGCGTCCCGGTGGCGGCGGTAACCGTCCGAACCCGGGCATGATGCCGCAGCGTCCCGCGGCCGGCCCGCGTCCGGGTCCCGGTGGCGGCGGCGGTCGCGGTCCCGGCGGTGCCGGTCGTCCCGGTGGCGGCGGCGGTCGTCCCGGTGGCGGCGGCGGTTTCGCCGGTCGTCCCGGTGGCGGTGGCGGCGGCGGTCGTCCGGGTGGCGGCGGCGGTTTCGCCGGTCGTCCCGGTGGCGGCGGCCCCGGTGGTGGCGGCGGCTTCGGCGGTCGTCCCGGTTTCGCCGGTCGTCCCGGTGGCCCCGGTGGCCGTGGTGGCACGCAGGGTGCGTTCGGCCGTCCCGGCGGTCCGGCGCGTCGTGGCCGCAAGTCGAAGCGGCAGAGGCGTCAGGAGTACGAGGCCATGCAGGCCCCGTCGGTCGGCGGCATCATGCTGCCGCGCGGCAACGGCGCGACGGTTCGCCTGTCGCGTGGTGCCTCGCTGACGGACTTCGCCGAGAAGATCAACGCCAACCCGGCGTCGCTGGTCCAGGTCATGCTGAACCTGGGCGAGATGGTCACCGCGACCCAGTCGGTCTCCGACGAGACGCTGCAGCTGCTCGCCGACGAGATGAACTACGTCGTCGAGATCGTCAGCCCGGAGGAGGAGGACCGCGAGCTTCTCGAGTCCTTCGACATCGACTTCGGTGAGAACGAGGGCGGCGAGGACATGCTCGTCGCGCGTCCGCCGGTGGTGACCGTCATGGGTCACGTCGACCACGGTAAGACCCGGCTGCTCGACGCGATCCGCAAGACGAACGTCATCGCGGGCGAGGCCGGCGGCATCACCCAGCACATCGGTGCCTACCAGGTCGCGACCGAGGTCAACGAAGAAGAGCGGCGCATCACCTTCATCGACACCCCCGGTCACGAGGCGTTCACCGCCATGCGTGCCCGTGGTGCCAAGTCGACCGACATCGCGATCCTCGTGGTGGCGGCCAACGACGGTGTCATGCCGCAGACCATCGAGGCCCTCAACCACGCCAAGGCGGCCGAGGTGCCGATCGTGGTCGCGGTCAACAAGATCGATGTCGAGGGCGCCGACCCGACCAAGGTGCGCGGTCAGCTGACCGAGTACGGCCTGGTGGCCGAGGAGTACGGCGGCGACACCATGTTCGTCGACATCTCCGCCAAGCAGGGCGAGAACATCGACTCCCTGCTGGAGGCCGTGGTCCTCACCGCGGACGCCTCGCTCGACCTCCGCGCCAACGCGGAGATGGACGCGCAGGGTATTGCGATCGAGGCCCACCTCGACCGCGGTCGCGGCGCCGTCGCCACCGTCCTCGTCCAGCGCGGTACCCTCCGCGTCGGCGACACGATGGTCGCCGGTGACGCCTACGGCCGAGTCCGCGCGATGCTCGACGACAAGGGCAACAACGTCGAGGAAGCGGGTCCGTCGACCCCCGTCCTGGTCCTGGGTCTGACCAACGTCCCGGGTGCCGGCGACAACTTCCTGGTGGTCGACGAGGACCGTACGGCCCGTCAGATCGCCGAGAAGCGCGCGGCCCGCGAGCGCAACGCGGCCTTCGCCAAGCGCACCCGCCGGGTGTCCCTGGAGGACCTCGACAAGGTGCTCAAGGCCGGCCTGGTGCAGGACCTCAACATCATCATCAAGGGCGACGCGTCCGGTTCGGTGGAGGCTCTCGAGTCCTCGCTGCTCCAGCTCGACGTCGGCGAAGAGGTCGAGATCCGCATCCTGCACCGCGGTGTGGGTGCGGTCACCGAGTCGGACATCAACCTGGCGACCGGCTCCGACGCGATCGTCATCGGCTTCAACGTGCGCGCCGAAGGCCGTGCCACGCAGATGGCCGAGCGCGAGGGCGTCGACGTCCGGTACTACTCGGTCATCTACCAGGCGATCGAGGAGATCGAGGCGGCCCTCAAGGGCATGCTCAAGCCGGAGTACGAGGAGGTCGAGCTCGGTACCGCGGAGATCCGCGAGATCTTCCGCTCGTCCAAGCTCGGCAACATCGCCGGTGTGCTCATCCGCTCCGGCGAGGTCAAGCGCAACACCAAGGCGCGCCTCGTCCGCGACGGCAAGGTGGTCGCGGAGGACCTCAACATCCAGGGTCTGCGCCGCTTCAAGGACGACGTCACCGAGATCCGCGAAGGCTTCGAGGGCGGTATCAACCTCGGAAACTTCAACGACATCAAGATCGACGACGTCATCGCGACGTACGAGATGCGGGAGAAGCCGCGCGGCTGATCACGCACATCCCGGGGCCGGCCGGCGGAGTTCCTTTCCGCCGGCCGGCCCCGGCCGTTTGCGGGGGTGGGAGCCCGCGGACCGGACGGTTGCACTCACCCACCGGCCCCGGTGTTCCACGGAAAGTAATCACGTCGAGCGGTGTCCGATGTTGCGTGTACCGTTCTTGTGTTCTTGCCAAATATCGGCAGGGGTTACCGAATACGAGGCCTCACGGGTCGGCTTGACCCGCACCGCATGTACGTAGGGACGCTGTCCTTCGACCTGCTTCTCGGCGACGTACGGTCGCTGAAGGAGAAGCGCTCCGTCGTCCGCCCGATCGTCGCCGAGCTGCACCGCAAATTCGCGGTGAGCGTCGCGGAGGTCGGGGACCAGGATCTGCACCGCAGGGCCACCATCGGCCTGGCGGTGGTCTCCGGGGACGCGGGGCATCTCGCCGATGTCATGGACCGCTGTGAGCGCATGGTCGCCGCACGGCCCGAAGTGGAGCTGCTGTCGGTACACCGGCGGCTGCACGGCGACGACGACTGACCTGAGGGCCGGGCAGCTCGCCGCCGGTGGAAGCACAATTGTGGAAGAAAGAAGGAGACGGACCAGTGGCCGACAATGCGCGGGCGAAGAAGCTGGCGGACCTCATCCGGGAGGTGGTCGCCCAGAAGCTGCAGCGCGGCATCAAGGACCCGCGGCTCGGTTCGCACGTGACCATCACGGACACCCGGGTCACCGGCGACCTGCGGGAGGCTACGGTCTTCTACACGGTCTACGGTGACGACGAGGAGCGGGCCAGCGCCGCCGCCGGACTGGAGAGCGCCAAGGGCATCCTGCGCTCCGCGGTCGGCGCCGCGGCCGGCACGAAGTTCACGCCGACCCTGGCGTTCGTGGCGGACGCCCTGCCGGAGACCGCCAAGACGATCGAGGACCTGCTCGACAAGGCGCGGGCCTCGGACGCCAAGGTGCGCGAGGTGTCCTCGGGCGCCGAGTACGCCGGCGAGGCGGACCCGTACCGCAAGCCGGGCGAGGACGAGGACGACGAGGGCACCGCGGCAGAATGAAGCGTGAGAGCAACAAGCCCCGCGTGAAGGGCGAGCGCGGCGCGCTTTCCGGACGGGGTGGCGAGCGGCCGGCGGGCCTGGTCATCGTCGACAAGCCGGCTGGTTTCACCTCGCACGACGTGGTGGCGAAGATGCGCGGCATGGCGCGCACCCGCCGCGTCGGGCACGCCGGCACCCTCGACCCGATGGCGACGGGCGTGCTCGTCCTGGGCATCGAGCGGGCGACCAAGCTGCTGGGCCATCTCGCGCTGACGGAGAAGGAATACGTCGGCACGATCCGGCTCGGCCAGACGACGGTCACCGACGACGCCGAGGGCGAGATCACGGAGTCGAAGCCGGCGCACGGCCTCGCCCGCGAGGACATCGACGCCGGTGTCGCCCGGCTGTCCGGCGCGATCATGCAGGTCCCGTCGAAGGTCAGCGCCATCAAGATCGACGGCAAGCGGTCGTACTCGCGGGTCCGTGACGGCGAGGAGGTGGAGATCCCGGCCCGGCCGGTGACCGTCTCCTCGTTCGTGGTGCACTCCGCGCACGAGTCCGAGGCCGACGACGGCACCCCGGTGACCGATCTGCTGGTCTCCGTCGAGTGCTCGTCGGGTACCTACATCCGTGCCCTGGCCCGCGACCTGGGGGCCGGGCTCGGGGTCGGCGGCCATCTGACCGCGCTGCGCCGTACCCGCGTCGGCCCGTACAAGCTGGACCGGGCGCGCACCCTCGAACAGCTCCAGGCCGCCGTGGACGACACCGAGGGGGAGGGCCTGCCGGTCATGCCGCTCGGTGACGCGGCCGCCGCGGCGTTCACCCGCTGGGACGTGCCCGAGGCGCAGGCGCGGCTGCTGCTGAACGGCGCGCGGATCCCCATGCCGCGGTTCGAGAGCGACGGTCCGGTCGCGGCGTTCGGCCCGGACGGCCAGTTCCTGGCGCTGGTGGAGAACCAGGGCGGGAAGGCCAAGAGCCTGGCGGTGTTCGCGGTCTGACGCGGGCCGGGGCCCGGGCCCCGGGAGCCGTTCACCAAGGCCGGGTCCGCAGCGTATGAGGCGCTGCGGACCCGGCCTTCGTGTGTGTGTACGCGGGGGCGGCCGCCCCGGGGCGAGGGGTGGAACGCGGGCCGCCCGGGCACGTACGGGGTGCCGGCCCGCGCTCCACCCTCCCCCTCACTCCCTGTCTCTCCCGCGAGACCGGGCCCTTCACTCATTCGGTGAGGCGCTCGGAGTGAATCAAGGAGTGGAGGGGGGCGCGTTGGAACGGCTCCCTGTCATGACGATCACCGCCTGCTTACCGTTCGGACGGACTGAACGGGCGAGAGGATCGGCAATGGCACTGCTGGACGCCGATGTGGGCGCGGCACTGGTGCGCATCCGCGATCTGGCAGGTCGCACGCGTGGCACGGGGTTCCTCGCGGACCCTGACGGCACGGTGATCACCAGCCATGAAGCGGTGGACGGGGCGGCACAGCTGGTGCTGCAGCCCCTGGCGGACGGGGCGGGCGGCGGAGCGGCGGGCGGCGGCGGATGGACCTGCCTGGTGGCGGCCGACGCCGTGACACCGCTGCCGGAGGACGGGCTCGCCCTCGTCCGCACCGACGGCTTCGGGCCGCACCGGCTGCTGCCGCTGCCCATCGCCGCGGCCCGGCCCGCGCCAGGCACCGGCGCACGGCTCTGGGCGGGCGGCTGGCTGGACGGCACGGTCGTCGGACCGGGCTCCGGGGTGATGTACACGGCCGCCGCCCGCGTCCACCTCCTCGACGAGACGCTGGAGCTCCACCTCTGCGCGGGCGGCCGGGAGGCGCTGCGGCTGGGCGGCCCCGCGGTCGGCGGGCCGGTGCTCGACGCACGGACCGGCGCGGTGCTCGGCGTGCTCGGCACCGCGCTGCACTCCGGCCGCCGGGTCGGCGGCTACGCGATCCCGCTGCGCGCCGTCGCCGAGGCCGCACCGGGGGGCGTGCTGGCCGCGCTGCTGGAGCGCAACGCCGCCACCGTCCCCGCCTACGGCAGCGAGCTGAATCCGGCCGGCGCCCGGCAGCTGACCGAGGCGTCGGCGGGCGCCGCCGAACGGCCGCGGCGGTGGCGGGAGCCGGTCGAACGGCCGGAGGTGGCCGCGGAGTTCGCCCGCTTCGAGGGCAGCGGGGCGAGCGCGCGGGTGCTGGGCCTGGTGGGGGAGGCGGGGACCGGGCGGAGCACGGAGCTGGCCGCGCTGGCCGCCCGCCGGGCGCGGGGCCCGGTCCCGGCGCCGACCGTCCGGCTGCGCGGCGCGGAGCTGCGGGCCGGCGACGACGGGGTGCGCACGGCGGTGGAGCGCGCGCTGCGCTGCGCCGGCCGGATCGTCGCCGCCTCGGGCCGCACGGCCGGCGATCCCACCGACACCACCTCACAGGGCGTGGCCCGGGCGGCGGCCGCGGCCGGACGCGGGCTGCTGGTGCTCCTCGACGGCCCGGAGGAGATGCCGACGGCGTTGGAGCGGCGGCTGGCCGACTGGACCCGGGCGACGGCCGACTGGCTGGGCACGGCCGGAGTGCGGCTGGTGATCGCCTGCCGCCCCGAGTTCTGGGAGCGGGCCGGCGCGCTCTTCCCGCCCGGTCTGCTGCACGCGCCGCGCCATCCGCTGCCCGCGCTGCCCGCCTGCACGGGGCTGGGCGACCTCCCGGAGGAGGCCGCGGAGCGGGCCCGTGGCCGCTACCGCCTGCCACCGGGCCTGCCGGCCGCCGCCGACGCCCGCCATCCGCTGGCGCTGCGGCTGCTGGCGGAGGTCCTGTCGGCGCTCCCCAAGGGCGATCCGGCCGGCCTCGGCACCCCCGACCGTCATCAGATCTTCGAGGCCCATCTGGACCTGGTGTCTCTGCGCATCGCCGTCCGTCTGGCGGCCGCGCACCGGCCCGCGCCGCGCGGCACCGCCGTCCGCCGCCTGGCCGCCCAGGTCGCCGGACAGGTGCACGAGGCGGCCCGCCGCTGTCTGCGCCCCGGGCCGGGCGGGCTGGACCGGATGTCGTTCGAGGAGGTCTTTCCGCCGGAGGCCGGCTGGGCCGCCGCGGTGCTCGGCGAGGGGCTGCTGGTCCCGGCCGGCGGCGGATACCGCTTCGCCCACGAGGAATTCGCGGAGTGGCTGCAGGGCGCGCACGCCGACCCCGGGCTCCGGCCCGCCCCCGGCCGGCGCACCGGACCGGTCGTCCAGGCGCTGCTGCTGCTCGCCCGGCGCGAGGGCACGGTGCAACTGACCTTCCGGCTGGCGGAGTTGGTGCCGGCGGCGACCGCGGCCGGCCCCGGGGAGGGGGCCGCACAGGCCGTGGACGGCCGCCGATGGGCCGCCCGGCTGCTGACCGGGGTCCTGCTCCGGGTGCCCGACGCGCGGCCGTACACGGGCGTGCTGCGGCTGCTCGCCGACCGGATCACGGAACGGTCGCTGCGGGCCGGCGGCTTCGCGCACACCGGCCTGCCGGAGTTCGGCCCGTGGTTCTGGGAGCGGCTGGCGCTGCCGGACGCGGACCGGATGGATCTGCTGCGCCGTCTGCTGCCGGCGGACGGGCCGCCCGCGGCGGCCGGCCGGGCGCCGGGCAGGCTGTCGCGGGGCGCCGGGACGGGCGGGCCGGGGAGCGCGCCGGCCGCGCCCGGGCCGGTCACCGTGCCGCGCCCGGGCGGCCCCTTCGCCGAGCCCCCGCGGGTACGGGTCCACCCCGCCGACCACCCCGGGCCCGCCCGGGGCGGCGACGGCCCGGCGGATCCCGGGGGCGGTCCGCGCCCGCACCCCGCCGACGGCCCGTCCGCGGCGGCCGGGACCGGCGCACGCCCCACGCGGTTCCTCGACGCCGCGGCCGCACTGCTGCGGACGGACCCGGAGGGGATCCAGCCGCTGCTGTGCGCCTGGTTCGACGACACCCGCCCGCTCCGGCGCCCCGCCACGGACGGCGCCGACCCGGCCCGTCCCGCGCGCTCCCTGCCCCGGGAGATCACCGTCGCCGCCGCCGCGCAGGCACTGCTGCACACCCATCGCCGGCAGGCGCTCGACGCGCTCCTGGAGGCCCTGGTGGCCGCCGCGCACCCCCGGGGTGACGAGCTGATGGACGCCCTCGCCGAGGACGAGCCGGCGGCGGTGTGCCGGGCCGTGGACCGCTGGGCGCACGACGAGCGCCCCGAGCGCCGGGCCGCCGCCGCGTCGTACGGCCTGCGGGCCGCCCCGTACGCCACCGCCGCGGCCGACCGCGCCCTGCTGCGCTACGCCGCGCTGTGCCTCCTCGCCCGGCGTGCCGACGCCGCCCACCACGGCTCCGCGCTCGCCCTGCTGGTGGGCGATCCGGCCACCCGATCCCGCTTCCTGGACCGGGCGCTGGCCCGCTTCGTCGCGGGCGATCCCCAGCTGCCGCCCGCGACGTTCACGGCCGCCCTCACCGAGCACACCGCGGCGGTGCTGGACGCCTTCCGGGCCCGGCTGGTCGGCGGCGAGGGACCGCCGGTGGCCGACGCGCTGCTGCGCATGCTCGCCCGTATCGACGCGCCGGCCCTCGTCGCCCGCATCGCCGACCTCGTCCGCGACTGCGCCCGGCACTGCCCGGAGCGCGCGGCGCGGCCGGTCGCGGAGTTCATCGACCGCCGCCTCGAACGCGGACCAGCCGCCCGCGCCGCGCTGCGCCCGCTCGCCGTGGAGCTGCTGACCGGATATCCCGCAGCGGTCCGGTGCGCGCTCGCGGCGGTGGTGGCCGGCTCCGGCTCCGGCGCCTCGGCCCCGCTGCGCCGCGAGCTGCTCGACGCGCTGCTGGCGCAGGAGGCGTCCCTCCCGGTGGCCCCGGCGGAGCACGGCCGATACGGCGGAACGGCGCCGGACACCCGGGTGCTGGAGGCGCTGCTCCAGGCGGCCGCCGAGGGCGCGGAGCGGCGGCCGGCGGAACGCACCCGGGAGCTGGTGCACCGCACCGGGACGCTGCTGGTGCGCACCCCGCAGGGCGCGGCCCGCCTGGACCGGCGGCTGGTGGAACTGGGCGGGCGGGTGCCCGGCTTCGCCCGGCGGATGCAGGACTGGGTGGCGGACGAACCGGGGGAGTGGGCGGCGGTGGTTGGCCCCGGCGCCCGTGCCACGCTCACCGGATGCCACAGCTGAGCGCACGGACCGGCCGGGCGGAGCGGTGTGCGCGCCCCGGCCCGTGACACCCGGTGGCCTGCGGCGGATCCGGTCCGCGGGGCCGCCCGGAACCCCCCTTCGCGCGGAGCATCACCCGTGGCATGGCAGTCTTAGACCTGCGCCATGTCGAATTGGCGCAAGGGACGGACAGGGTTCGGGCGAGGAGCGGGCAGAGTGCAGCGCTGGCGTGGCTTGGAGGACATCCCCGAGGGCTGGGGGCGCAGCGTCGTCACCATCGGCTCGTACGACGGAGTGCACCGCGGCCACCAATTGATCATCGGCAAGGCCGTCGCGCGCGCCCGTGAGCTGGGGATTCCCGCGGTGGTCGTGACCTTCGACCCGCACCCCAGCGAGGTCGTGCGCCCCGGCACCCACCCGCCGCTGCTGGCGCCGCACCACCGGCGCGCGGAGCTGATGGCGGGGCTGGGGGTGGACGCGGTGCTGGTCCTGCCGTTCACCAAGGAGTTCTCGACGCTGGAGCCGGCCGACTTCGTGGCCAAGGTGCTGGTCGACAAGCTGCGCGCCCAGGTCGTCGTCGAGGGCCCCAACTTCCGCTTCGGGCACAAGGCGACGGGCAATGTCGCCACCCTCACCGAGCTCGGCACCACCTACGACTACACCGTCGAGGTCATCGACCTCTACGAGCGCGGCGCGGCGGGCGGCGGCGAGGCCTTCTCCTCCACGCTCACCCGCCGGCTGGTCGCCGACGGCGATGTGGCCGGCGCGCGGGAGGTCCTGGGACGGCCGCACCGCGTCGAGGGCATCGTCGTACGCGGCGCCCAGCGCGGCCGCGAACTGGGCTTCCCCACGGCCAATGTGGAGACCCTGCCGCACACCGCGATCCCCGCCGACGGCGTCTACGCGGGCCTGTTGCAGGTCGAGGGCGAGGCGATGCCCGCCGCCGTCTCTGTCGGCACCAACCCGCAGTTCGACGGGAAGACGCGCACCGTCGAGGCGTACGCCATCGACCGCGTCGGCCTGGATCTGTACGGCCTGCACGTCGCCGTGGACTTCCTCGCCTACATCCGTGGCCAGGAGAAGTTCGACACCCTCGACGGCCTGCTGGAGCGGATGGCCGTGGACGTGAAGCTGGCGCGGGGGCTGATCGCCGCGGCGGAGTAGCTCCGGGTGGGGGTTCGGGGGTTTCCGGGCGCCGTTTCCCTGCCGCTTTTCCCCGCGGGCTTTTTCCCCGCCGCCCACCCCCCTTCGGGGGGTGGGCGGGTGGAGAGCTGCGGAAGCGTCAACTCGGCTGGATCCGGCCGGAGTTCGGCCCGGAGTCGGTCACTCGTCCGGGGGATGACGTGATACGGGGCGGGGCCCGGCACCTCACAGGTGCCGGGCCCCGCCCCGTTCATGCGCGCTGCCCGCGCCTCACTGCGGAGGCGGCTGCTGCTGCCACCCCGGCCCGAGGCCGCCCTGCTGCTCGGGCTGCGGGGCGTCGGGAGCGGGCTGTTGCTGCTGCCAGTGCGCCGGCGGCTGGGCGGGCTGCTGGGTCCAGCCGCCCTGCTGCGGCGGGTAACCGGCCGGCGGCTGACCCTGCTGACCCGGCTGGCCCTGTTGCGGCTGGCTCTGCGGGGGCTGGCCCTGCTGGGCGTACTGCTGCTGGGCGTACGGGTCGTTGCCCGTCTGCTGCTGGGCGTACGGGTCGCCCATCTGCTGCTGCGGGTACATCCCCTGCGCCTGCTGTGCCCGCGCGAAATCCTCGGCCACCAGGGCGGAGAGGTGGAAATACGCCTCGCGGGTCTTGGGCCGCATCATGTCGAGGTCGACCTCGGCACCGGCGGCGAGATGCTCGTCGAACGGGACGACCACCACGCCGCGGCAACGGGTCTCGAAGTGCGACACGATGTCATCGATCTTGATCATCTTGCCGGTCTCGCGGACCCCGGAGATGACCGTGATACCGCGCTGCACCAGATCGGCGTAGCCGTGCGCGGACAGCCAGTCCAGGGTGGTGCTCGCACTGCTCGCACCGTCCACGGACGGGGTGGAGATGATGATCAACTGGTCGGCGAGGTCGAGCACTCCGCGCATCGCGCTGTAGAGCAGACCCGTACCCGAGTCGGTGAGGATGATCGGGTACTGCCGGCCGAGGACGTCGATCGCCCGCCGGTAGTCCTCGTCGTTGAACGTCGTCGAGACCGCGGGGTCCACGTCGTTGGCGAGGATCTCCAGACCCGAGGGGGCCTGCGAGGTGAACCGGCGGATGTCCATGTAGCTGTGCAGATGCGGGATCGCGTGCACCAGGTCACGGATGGTCGCACCGGTCTCGCGGCGCACCCGGCGCCCGAGCGTGCCGGCGTCCGGGTTGGCGTCGATCGCCAGGATCTTGTCCTGCCGCTCGGAGGCGAGGGTGGAGCCGAGGGCCGTGGTGGTCGTGGTCTTGCCGACACCGCCCTTGAGGCTGATCACCGCGATCCGGTAACAGGACATCACCGGCGTACGGATCAGCTCCAGCTTGCGCTGCCGCTCCGCCTCTTCCTTCTTCGCGCCCAGCTTGAACTTGGACGGCTGGGCGTTGGCGCCCGGCTTGCGCTTCTTGGGCTGGTTGCGCAGCAGCCGGTCGGAGGTCAGCTCCACGGCGGCGCTGTAACCGAGCGGCGCCCCGGGGGCGGCCCGCTGCTGCGGCTGCTGCTGACCCGGCTGCGAGTACGACGCGTAGTTCGCCGCCGCGTTCGGGTCGCCGGCCTGTTGCCCGGGGAGCGGCTGGTACGGGGTCTGCTGACCCTGCTGGGCTTGCTGACTCTGCTGGGCTTGCTGTGCCTGGGCTGCTTGCTGTGCCTGCGCGGCCTGTTGGGCCTGCGCGGCCTGTTGGGCCTGCTGGGCCTGGGCGGCCTGTGCCTGGGCCGCCTGAGCCTGTGCTTGCTGTGCCTGCTGGGCGGCCTGCTGCTGGGCGTAGGCCTGCTGCGCCTGCTGGCCCTGCTGCGGGTAGCCCTGCGCACCGGTCTGCGGGTAGCCGTACGCGGGCTGTTGCTGCTGGGCGGGCTGCTGCTGCGGCTGCTGACCCTGCTGGGGGTAGCCGTAGGCGGGCTGCGGATAGCCGTACGCCGGCTGTTGCTGCTGTGCGGGGGCGCCCTGCTGCTGTTGCGGGTAGCCGCCGTACTGCGCCTGTTGGCCCTGCGGGTGGCCGGCCTGCGGCTGCTGCGGTGCCTGCTGCGGCTGCTGAACGGGCGCCTGCGGCTGGCCCTGCTGGGGCTGTTGTGCCTGCTGGGCGGCCTGGGCCTGGGCCTGCGCCTGGGCCCGAGGGTCGGCCGGCTGGAACTCCGGCGGCAGCGGCGGCAGTGCGCCCTGCCCGGGGACGCCCTGCTGACGGCCGTCGGCCGCGGCGCCCCACGGTGCGCCCTGCTGGGGAACTCCCTGCTGGGGCACGGCATGCGGAGGCATCTGCTGCGGGGCCTGCTGCTGCGGCACACCCTGCTGCGGAACGGCCTGCGGCGGCATTCCCTGCTGAGGAACTGCCTGGTGCGGCACGCCCTGTTGCGGCTGCTGACTCTGCTCCGGCTGCCGGCCCGGTGCGGGCTGGGCGCCCTCTGCGGCGGCCTCGGGGCCGGGCCGGTCGGGCGCGGGCTGCACGGGGGCGGGCTGCGGCACGGCGGTGGCCTCGGGGGCCGGGACGCCGTCCTCGGCGGGGGCGGCGGACGCGGCCGTGGCCGTGGCTGTGAAGTCGGGATGCGGTGCCGGGTCGGCGGGCGCGGGCTCCGGCTCGGACGCGTCGGCGCCCTTGGGCTCGGTGTTGTCCGCCGTGTCGTCCTCGTCGTCGTCCCAGAGCGAGGCCGACGGGTCGCCGCCGGTGCCGGCGCGCCGATTGCCGGCGGCGGCACCGTCGTCCGCGGCCGGGGCGGGATCCGCGGGGGTCTGAGGCGCGGCCGGGGGAGTGGTGGCGGCCGGCGCCTCCGTGCCCGCGTCCTGCGGGCGCAGCGTCGGGAAGCCGGGCGGCGCGGCCTGAGCGGGCCCGGGCAGCGGCTGGCCCGTCGGCGGCCCGGGGGGCGGAGGGGTGGACGAAGACGCAGGAGGAGCCGCGGGGGAGGCCGCAGCACCCGCGCCGCCACCACTGGTGTCGTTGCTCGCATACCAGGCCGGCGCGGCGAAGTCGATCTTGAACTCACCGGTCAGGTCGAACTCGGACTGGTCGTCGTCAGGATCGTTTCCGTCCGGACGGAAAGCCTCCTGCTCGTTCACTGTGCCTCCTGGTGTACTGCAACGCACCTGAACGGCAGGACCGGATACAGGCGGATCGATCGGATGTAGCGGAAGTCGGAACACACCACCCGGGGTTGCGCCAACACTAGCTGTCCATCCCCGTATCGACTGCCGTCGTGCTGTGCTCCTGCGGCTCTCCCGCACAGCCTAATCAAGAGTCGGCGCACAGTGGCAGTCGATGTCATGTCGTCTTCGTGCCCTTTCGGCACACTGACGGGCGCACCCGAGGATGCGCCCGTCAGTCGTGCCCGCGGCCGGCCGTGTCCGCGCCGCACCGGGCGCGGACCCGGGCAACCGGCCCGCGGTGTCGGTCAGTCCCTCAGTCCATACGGCGCGGGCCGCCGAGCAGGTTGGTCTCCGCCTCCGTGGGCTGGGTCATGACGAACTGGTGGCCCTCGCGCGAGCACCACAGCATGGCGTTGTCGCTGAGCGTCGGCAGCACCGCGCCGACCTGCTCCGGCAGCCGCATGATTCGCGTCACAACCTCCGCCTCCTCGGGCGAAAGCCGCTGCAGACCGACCAGATCGGCGCGGCCGAGCATCTGCGGCGAGCGCGGCCCGAGGAACGGCAGCACGGTCAGTACCGACTGCCAGGGGCCCGGGGCGAGCTGATTGCGCGGCGGCCGTGCGCCCATGTCCCGGATGACCAGTACGGGGCTTGACACCGACGGGCCCTGGGGCGCGATCTGGCGTACGTCGTGGACCGACACACACTGCTGTCCGCCGCCCGCGGCCTGCGCCATCTGCCCCCAGGCCGGCGGCCGCGCCGTCTCGACCGCCACCCGGGCGCCGGTGGCGACCGTGCGCAGCGCCAGCACCTGCGCCATCCACATGCTGCCGACGAGGACGATCTCCAGCGGCACCGGACGCAGCAGGCTCAGCACGGCGGGCTGGTTCTGCGGGTCGATGCCGATGATCACGCCGTCGTCGCCGACCGGCAGGGTCAGTGAGGCGAGCGATTCGGGCGTCAGGACGTGCGGGCTGCGCCGCGGACCGCGCAGGCCGTAACCGGGCCGCAGCTTCGGGCCGTCCGGGCCCGCCTGCTCCTCCTCCGGACGCGGCTGGTGCGAGGGCCGGCGGCTGCCGTCGGTGGCCCCGACCGGATTGCGCCAGCCGGTGCCGTTGGTGTTGGCGCGGGGCTGATAGGTGGGAGAGGCCATCAGCGGGTACCTCCGAGGGGAAGCGTGGCCAGCAGGCCGGGCAGCTGTTCCCGGTCGAGCCGGACGAGCCCGACCTTCACGGAACCGGAACGACGTTCCAACTCGCTCTGTGCGGCGGTGAGTTCGTTCTCGCTGCGGGTGGAAAGACGGACGTAACCCGAGATGGCCGGGGCGCGGCCGCCGCCGTGCGTGGCGGTCAGCGCGAAGGTGCTGGCCATCGCCCTGGTGCTGGTCAGCAGCTGGGTGACGGCGGCCAACGGCGCGCCGCCCTCGCCCAGTTGGGGCCAGCGCCCGATCCAGTACGTGGAGTGCCAGCGGTCGTCGCAGCGCATGGCCCGGGTCGTCTCCTGGGTGCGGCGGGCCGCTCGGCCCTCGCGCCCCATCGCGCCGTTGGCCGCCCGCGGGCTGACGCACACCGCGGTACCGATCGCGGCCACGACCTCGCGCTCGTCGAGCACCCGTGCCCGCACCCCGTGCGCGGTCAGCCGGCTGACGAGCTGGTCGGCGGCGCGCAGCAGCGAACGCTTGGCGCCCTCCATCCCGCCGCCGCGGGCCTCGATCGCCTCCGCGCACAGCTCGGGGTCGAGCTTGAGCGCGATCCATGTCAGTTGGAGGGCCGGGGTCTGCGTCTGCGCCTGCAGGGGCGTGTACGAGCGGGCCGCGACGGCCTGTTCGGGCAGATGCGGGGCCGGGGCAGGCTGGGTGTACTGGACGAACTGCACGGACTCGAGGTGGATGTCCTCGATGTCGAGCGCGGTGTGCAGCACATCGAGGGGCAGCATGTGGCTGCCGCGCTGCGGCCGCAGCGGCTCGTCCCGGGCGTCCACCTGGACCAGGGCCGTCAGGAACGTGCCGTCACCGACGAAGCCGATGGCCCGCTGGTCGGCCTCGGTGGTGAACTCGTAGGTCTGCAGGGCCGGTTCGCACTCCACGACCGGGGCGAAGGCCGGGTCGGCGCCCTGGGTGGCCGCGAGCGCGGCGGCGCTGTTCTTGCCGCGGCGCTTCATCGCGCGCACGGTGGTGATCCATTCCGGCAGCGGAATCCGCCGCCGCCGGCCGAGCGCGAAAACGATGAGAACTGCCGCGATCACGATCGCCACGGTCAGGGCGGCCGGGTGGATCGTCCAGCCCACCAGCACCAGTGCCACGGCGAGTTCGATGATGGCCAGCTGCTGAACGCGAACGCCGCCGATGGTTCCGGCCTGTTGGCGCAGCCGCGGTGCCACCGGACCGGCCGGGCGGGCCGCAGAACCCGGGCCGCCATTTCCTCTGTTGCCCTGAGCTGTACCGTTTTGGTCAGCATTTCCCGCGTATTGCGGTGCAGCAGAAGGCTGTTGCTGCTGTTGCCGCCCATTGCGGCGTCGAGCCCTGGTGGCGCTGGACATCCCCCGGCCTGCTCCTCTACTGGTGGTGTGGCCTCTAGGCGTATCGGTCGCCACTGAGACTGGTGCGTCGGAAGGTGGCACCCGTACCGTACGGGTCGATCGACACACGGCATAGTAGAGGGCGCTACGGCGTGAGTGCCGGGGGCGGTCGCTGTGGATCCAACAGGCGGGGAGAGAAAGCAACAATGGCATCACGTCGGGACGAGCTGAATGCGTATTCGTTTGCTCGAAAGCGCACGAATGCGGCATTTCTGAAGCCGCTGCCGAACGGTTCGATCGAGAGTGCCCCCAAGCCGCTGAAGGCGGTGGTGCCGAGCATCGTGATGGGCGTCGTGGTGCTCGTGGGATTCGGTGCCTGCGGCATTCTCCGGCCTGTTGCCCCGCAGGGATGGGACACCGTGGGGTCCAATGTCATTGTCGGGTCCGACTCCACCACGCGATATGTCGTGCTGCCCAACACGGACTCCAGCGGAAATAGTCATAAGCTTCTGCACCCCGTCCTGAACCTCGCCTCGGCCCGACTTCTTCTCGACCCCGATAAGTTCCAGGTCGTTCAGGTCAAGGACTCCGAGCTCGACGGAAAGCTTCCGCACGGCCCGGCCGTCGGCATTCCGTATGCGCCCGACCGCCTTCCCGGCAAGGACGAGGTGGACAAGCCCAAGGTCTGGGCGGTGTGCGACCGTCCCGGCAGCGGCGAGAACAGCAAGCCCCAGCAGACGGTGTTCGTCCTCGGCGGCAAGGACAAGGACCTCGTCGAGGGCAAGGGCAAGCTCGACAACGACCAGGCGCTCTACATCGAGGACCCCAAGGGGAAGCGCTGGCTGGTCGACGAGAAGGGCATGGCCTTCGAGTTCGACGCCACCCTGGGCGGGAAGGTCGCGCCGGAGCAGGGCCCGGCGAAGGCCAACAGCGACCTCCAGCGCATCATCTTCGGCGACTCCGCCGAACCGCAGAAGGTCTCCCAGCAGTTCATGGACACCCTGATCAAGAGCCCGGTCCCGATCGCCATGCCCCGCATCTCCGGCGCGAGTCACAAGACCGCCGCCCTGGGGGTCCCGGACAGTGCCCGGACCATCGGCACGGTGCTGCAGGCGCGCGACAGCCGGCAGAAGTACGTCGTCCAGGCCGACGGCGTCTACAAGGTGTCCGACTTCGTGGCGAACCTCCTTCTGGAGGGCCAGAACGCCAAGGACGTGCACCCGGACGGCACGGCGTTGAAGCCCATGGAGGTCTCCACCACGAGCATGACCCTGAAGCAGGACGACCAGGGCCGCGCGGAGACCTACCTGGGCAAGATCCAGGGCACCGATATCGATATGCCGTGGCCCACCGAGGCCGTCTCCGCCGCGAACAACTTCAAGGAGGGTTCGCAGACCGGCGGCCTGATCAGCCCCACGGACCACGGGGTCTCCTGCAGCGTCTACAAGGGCACCAGCACCAAGCTCCCGGGTGAGGCGAACAAGAAGCTGGGATTCCCGAACGGCGTGCCCAACATGCAGACCTGGGTCGGCAAGGACTACCCCGCAAAGATCGCTCCCGGTGCGAGTTCGTATGTCACCCCCGGCAACGGACTGTTGTACCGCCAGGCCTCCACGCCTTCCGCGAAGTTCGGCAGTCTGTTCCTGGTCACCGACACCGGCCTGCGCTACTCCGTTCCGGAGAACAACGACGGCCAGAAGGCCGGCAAGGCCAACCAGGAGGGCGGCCAGTCGCAACTCCGCCTCGGTTACAAGGACGCGCACCCGCCGCTCATCCTGAAGACCTGGTCCGAACTCCTCTCCGCGGGCCCGTCGCTGGACGTGCAAAGCGCCCACAAGCCGCAGGCTTCGTGACGTACGGAGGCCGGGCCGATACCCTTCACGGACTATCGGCCCGGCCTCCTGCCGAATCGCGACTTCTGTTCCCGCGATCTTCTCTTTGCCGTCGGAATTTCCCACCCTGACCGAAAGCACCGCATCTGCCCGAATTCCGCGAACACGGTTTCTGCACGGGGGAGTTGGCCATGTTGTGATCCCGCAACAAGAGGCCTCCCCCAGTTGGGAACAGACGTGTGGAGTGGTTAAAGTGGGCGAAGGCGTCAGCAGGAGATGCCCACCACGCAAGCCGGCTCCGTCGGTGCGGCGCGGTACGACGTACAAGTCTCATGGGGGACGTTGACTATGGCTGGTCAGCAGTACACAACCACCGAGGAGGAGATGGTCGCGTTCAGCGGCAAGATCTCCTCGGTCAATCAGTCGATCCAGGGCGAGATCTCGCGCCTGAACACGGTCGTCGACACCATCACGTCCGGGTGGAAGGGTGCTGCGGCCTCCTCGTACAACCAGCTGCAGACGCAGGTGAACGAGGACGCCAACCGTCTCAACCAGCTTCTGGGTGAGATCAAGGAAGCGATCGACGAGACCACGAAGAACTACTCCGCCTCCGAGGAAGAGCAGGCCCAGTCGATTTCGCACGTCTCCTCTTCGGCTTCCCCGTTCGGATGATGCAGCCGCGCCGCTCCGTGCGGCGCAGTGGCCCAGCGGCCGCAGCACGGGCCAGCCGGGTACGCCCGCCGGCCCGCTGCGGCATGAATCGACCCGGCTTCATCAACTCCTGAGGAGACACCATGTCAGGCCAGATCCTCGTTAATTTCGCGACGATCTCCCAGGCCAGTTCCGACGTGCGCGGTACTGCCAACAACATCCGCCAGCAGCTCGACGACCTCGAGGCGGGCGTCAAGAAGATCGCCGCCAGCTGGGAAGGCGCGGCGCAGGAGGGCTACCAGGCCCGCCAGCGCGAGTGGGACCAGCGCGCGGCCTCCCTGCACTCGACGCTCGAGGCCATCGCCAAGGCGCTCGACCAGGCCGCCCAGAACTACCAGGCCACCGAGCACAAGAACTCCGGTATCTGGGCGGGCTGACCTCGCGTCGGCACACGTACGGATAGCGATCGGCTGAGCAGCCCCGAAGGCTCGCACAGTGGTCAATGAGGGCGAGCGCGCTGCTTCAGTGCGCTCGCCCTTCTGCCGTCCACGCGACCTCCTCCCCACCCTCCCCTCCTCCCTCCCCACCCTCCCCTTCCGCCCCTCATGGAGAGCAGACAACCCGTGGGATCTCGCGCCATCGGTCATCGAGCCGGGCACCGTCGCCGCACGACGGGCGCCCTGCTCACGGCGGCCTGCATCGTCGGCCTGTCCAGCGTCACCGCCGCACCGGCCGTCGCGGACGAGAACGTCCCGCTCAACAGCGGTGAGTGCAAGTTCGGCGCCGACTACATCAAAGAGACCCCGTGGTCGCTGCAGCGCATACTCACCAATCAGATGTGGGCGTACGGAAAGGGGAAGGGAATCCATGTCGGCGTCATCGACACCGGGATCGACGCGGGTAACCCGCAGATCAAAGACGCCATCGGCAGCGGCGGCATCACTCTCGTCAAGGGAAAGCCGACCGAAGACAAGGTCGGCCATGGCACCAAAGTGGCAGGCATCATCGCCGCCCGCCCCCTCAAGGGTTCCGGCTTCTACGGAATAGCGCCCGAGGCGACCGTCGTCCCCTTCCAGCAGACCTCGCAGGAAAAGCCCGGCACCGCCGACAGCCTCGCGACGGCCATCAAAAAGGCCGTGGACGAGCACATGGACATCATCAACATCTCGCAGGGCACCGCCGCCGACCCGCGCCTGCTGCCCACCCTTAAGAGCGCGGTCAAGTACGCCGACGCGCACAACGTCCTCATCGTCGCCTCGGCCGGCAACGGCGGCGCCGACGGCGAGGAGAAGAACATGTACCCCGCGGCCTACTCGGACGATTACCCCAACGTCCTCGCAGTGGCCGCCTCGGACCGGAACAACGAGCGGGCACCCTTCTCCCAGTCCGGACCGTTCGTCCAGATCGCCGCGCCGGGCGTCGACATGGTCTCCACCGTCCCCGGCGGCGGCAACTGCGTCGACCAGGGCACCAGCTTCGCCGCTCCCTACGTCGCGGGAGCCGCGGCCCTGCTCAAGGCGAAGCACCGCACCTGGACCCCGCAGCAGCTGATCTGGCACCTGGAGAAGACCGCCGAGCGCGTCCGCCCGAACCGGAACGACTTCATCGGCTGGGGCGTCGTCGACCCGGTGGCGGCCCTCAACGACAACACGGTGCCCACCGGAGAGCCCAAGCCGGACAAGCGCTCCAACGTGGCGGACGGCTCCAACATCCACCCGGTCGCCGTCGCCCTCGGCGAAAGCCCCGAGGACCGACGCGCCCGCTATTCCATCTACATTGTCGGCGGCGGACTTCTCGCCGTCGGCACGGTAGTTGGCTCCGCCATCGCACTCCGCGACTGGCGCCGAAAGACTGGTTTGCGAACACACGGGGAGGCTTAATCGTGGGTGGTAAAGGCGAGTACGGCGTTGACCTGGACGCTTTGGACCAGGTTGTGAAGGAGCTCAACCATGTCCTCCAGATGATGGGCGACTCGACGAGCACGGCCAAGAGCAGCACCTATCTGGCGAAGGGCACCCTGGGGCAGGGGTTCACGGAGGAAAGCCAGCTGTATCAGGCTCATGGCGCGATGAAGGGTGACATCGAGCAGCTGATGGAGATGGTGGAAGGCCTCATCGACCGGTTCGGCAAGAAGTCGTCCAAGGTCAGGGGTGCCTACCAGGACGCCGAGGCGGACAACACCGTCAGCATGGCGTGATGTCGGCGGGCGGATTGCAGTGACAGATGGAGCATGTTCGATGACGGAGTGGGGGACAGCAGATGGCATCGAATGACGGAAAGTTCAAGCCCGCCGAGGTCCATGTACCGAAGAACGCCGGGCCGGCGCAGACAGGTTCGGGCGCGGCTCAAGAGCAGAGCTATGAAATCGGCCAGAGCCGCCCTCAGTTCACCAAGCTGAGGCTGAATCAGGTCAAGCAGATGGTCGACGGCTCCAACCCGGGAGAAGTCGGCAATGTCGCCGAGGGCTGGAAGCTCGTTCGCATCAAGCTGGTGGGCGGCGGTAGCGACTGGACCTCGCAGGACTGGAATGACGGCATCAAGAAGAAGTTCGACGATGCGGTGACCAAGGTCCTGCAGTCCTGGCACGGCACCTCCGCGGACCAATTCGCGGCTGAGGCACAGAAGATCAGCAACAACTTCGCGAAACTCGCTGCCTACCCGCACAACACCGGCTACGTGCTGCACCAGATCAGCGAGCGACTGGCGTCCGTCAAGAAGGCGGTCGAGGGCGTCCAGGAGCCCAGCGAGTGGGAGCGCATCAAGGACCGGGCTTCCGACGGCATGGGTTCCGGTGCCGGAAAGGGTGCGGCCATCGGGAACACCCTTATGCCGGGCGGCGGCGGTGCCCTGGTCGGCGGCTTCGTCGGCGGAATGGTCGGCGGCGACGGCCGGGACGACTCGCAGTTGAACGCCGACCTGGCCAACCCGAAGATGAGCATCTTCGACGCCGTCAACAAGAACCGGGGAAGCCTGTCGATCGACCGGGAGCGCGAGCTCGAGGCTGCTCATTACATGGAGCAGCTGGCGACTACTTACCGGGCGGGTGTTGTGGCTATTGGGAAGCCGCCGATGGGTGGCGGTTCGCGGGAGAAGGAGGTGCCGGAACGAGATGGCGGCGACGTCCCGATCCCCCCGATCGGCCCGTACGGTCCCATGCCGTCCGGTCCCAGCGGAGGCTCGACCCCTAAGACTCCGGACATCAAGGGCGGCGGCGGTTACACGACCCCGCAGCCGATGGAACCGCCACGCCAGCACGGCATCGATGGCGGGATTGGCAGTATCCCGAAGAGCCCCACACCTCACATTGGCACGGGACTTGATGGCCTTTCGGGGGGGACGGGTCTCGGCACTGGCGGTGGCGCCGGCGCTGGCGGGATTGGTGGCGGTGTCGGCGGCGGCGTAGGCACTGGAGGCTTGGGCGCGGGGGCCGGAAGCGTCGGTGCGGGTTCCGGCCCGGGCGTTGGCGGATCGGGCGCACCCGGCATGGTGGGGGGTGTCGGCGCTACCGGTGGCGCCCGTGCCGGTGGCACGGGCGCTGGAGCGGGCGCACGGGGCGGCCGCGCCGGCATGCCCGGTATGGGGGGAGCCGCTGGCGCCGGCAAGGGAGCTGGCGCCAAGGGCGCTGGCGCTGGCGGCAAGGGAAGTGCCCTGGCACGGCAAAAGGGCGGAGTGATCGGCGGCAAGGGAGGAAAGCTCGGCGCCGCAGGTCAAGGAGGATCCGGGTTGCACCGCAGCCGGGGCGGCACGCAGCAGGGCGCTACAGGCGGGCGCCGCCCGGCTGGCATGGGCGGCGCGCATGGTGCTCACGGGGCAAAGGGTAAGGACAAGGGCGGAGAGAACGGACAGCGCCCCGACTACCTGGTAGAAGAAGAGGAGACCTGGACGCCGGAGCGTAATGTGGCGCCCAAGGTCATCGAGTAGGTGCCTGTCGGTCCAGGCGAATCGCTGGGCGGAATCGAAAAGGGGCCCGCAGTCTTCGGGCTGCGGGCCCCGACCCTGTTAGGGAGAGGTGTAACGGCATGAGCTTCACGCGAACACTGCGTGCAGTGGGTGGCGCGGTGGTGGCGGGAGCACTGCTCTTCGGCTCCGCCCCGGCTGCTTCGGCAGACCAGATCAGAAATGACCAATGGCCGTTGAAGTCGTTCGATGCTGAAAAGGTGTGGAAGGTATCGACTGGCAAGGGCGTCACAGTCGCAGTACTCGATCACCCCATCAACGGCGATCACCCTGACTTGAAAGGAAATGTTCTACCCGGCAAGGACGTTGAGAATGGCGGGCCTGCCAATCAGGAGTCGCAGGAGAACCATGGCACATCGATGGCAGGCATCATTGCAGGCCATGGGCATGGTGCTGGAAATTCTGACGGCGTGAAGGGCCTGGCTCCGGATGCCAAGATTCTTCCGGTGGCTCTGTCCGTCGAAGTTGGCGATGTGCCAGCGCCGAACACGGATCCGTTTGCAGATGCACTGAATTACGCTGTTGATCAGGGCGCTTCTGTCATCAACATGTCATTCGGGTGGCCTGTCCTGACTGATAAGGAGAAGCGGGCTCTCTCCTATGCGGCTAAGAAGAATGTCCTCCTTGTGGTCGCGACCGGCAACGACGGATTGGGCCACCTTGATCAACTGACGTCCTATCCGGGAGTAGTTGCGGTTGGAGCGGTCGACAAGGGCGGCAAGGTATGGGAGGACTCGAACTACGGTCCCCAAACCATGTTGACCGCACCTGGGACGATGATTCGATCTGCAGGGGCCAACAAGCCGTATTTGCTGGCCAATGGCACATCCGACTCGGCGGCCTACGTCTCCGGTGCCGCAGCCCTTCTTCGTGCCAAGTACCCCGACCTCACTGCCGGTCAGATCGCCAACCGGCTCGTGAAGACGGCTGGTCTACCGCCTGGGCAGGAAGGAATGAAGCTCCCTGACCCGCACTACGGGTACGGCTTCATCCGGCCCTTGAGGGCGCTGACGCAGGACATCCCGGCTGGTTCGAAGAACGGTCCGCTGAAGACTCCCAAGACTGAGCCGGGCGCCGGCGCCGGTGGAGCAACCGCTCTCGGTTCATCGGGTAACGGCGGTGACCAGACTGGTGAGCAGAAGAGCAGCGGACTCGGTATCGGCGCCATTGTGGGTATCGGGGCCGGCGTTCTCGTCGTTGTCGCGCTCATCGTGATCGTCGTGGTACGGCAGAAGAAGAACGGTCGCAGCGGACCGCCGCCTGGTGGCCCTGGTGGCTACGGCGGCCCGGGGTTCCCGCAGCAGCCGGGTCCGTACCAGCAGCCTCCCGCCCCGTATCAGCAGCAGCCAGGTGCCTACCAGCAGCCGACTGCACCCGGTTCCTTCCCGCCGCCGCCTCCCAACCAGCCGCCCGGCCGGTAAATGGCCTCATACGTGACGCTGGATAGCGTCTGAGGGCTAGCGCAGTCAGGTCTTCAGCCGAGGTTGGTTGCTTAAGGGCATCGTCCGATCTGCGGTGATGGTGGACGGTGCACGGGCGCAATTGCCGATCATCAGAACTGACTTGGGGTTCGCAGTGTTCCTGCTGCGGACCCCAAGTTGTCATGTGGGGGAATTTCGAGATGAGCTTTACGCGGACGCTGCGTGCGGTGGGTGGTGTTGTGGTGGCGGGAGTGCTGCTCTTCGGCGCGGCTCCGATCGCCTTGGCTGATCAGAACAGGGATGATCAGTGGCCACTCAAGGCGTTTGACGCCGCGAGCATTTGGAGGGAGTCGACGGGTAAGGGGGGCACGGTGCGGTAATCGATGATCCCGTGAACGGTGCTTATCCGGATCTGAAGGGCAATGTGCTGCCGGGGAAGAGCTTCATCGACGGTGGGCGAGGGGATCGCAAGGGGCCGGGTGACCACGGGACCGGGATGGCATCGCTCATCGCCGGGCACGGGCATGGCGCCGGAAATGCCGACGGTGTAATGGGTCTTGCGCCCAACGCTAAGATCCTTCCCGTTGGGAGGCCCCAGGTCGGAGCCGGGTCGGAGAACTCCGGGCCGGGTGATTGGATCAGGTACGCAGTCGATCATGATGCGTCCGTCATCAACATGTCGATCGGCCTCGCGTTTCTCACTGATGCCGACAGAAGTGCTCTGGCTTATGCGGCACAGAAGGACGTCCTGGTCGTAGTGGCCTCCGGTAACGACGGAGAGACGAAGCTGGGTGGATTGGCCGCTAGCCCGGGGGTCGTAGCGGTGGGTTCAGTGGATAAGGCCGGAAAGATGGGGGCGAAGTCCAACTCTGGCGGTGAGCTCATGCTGACGGCTCCTGGGGTGGAGATCACGTCTGCTTCGGCTAGCCCTGGGCAGTACCGGCTTGCGGACGGTACATCTGATTCCACGGCCTACGTATCTGCTGCCGCGGCACTGTTGCGTTCCAAATTCCCTGACCTTACCGCCGGTCAGATCGTCAATCGTCTCGTCAAGACGGCGGCGCTCCCCAAGGACGAAGAAGGCACCAGTCTTCCCGACTCGCACTATGGGTTCGGCATCATTCGCCCCTACAGCGCGCTGACCAAGCACATTCCTGCCGGCGCCAAGAACGGTCCGCTCAAGACGCCGAAGGCGGATCCGTCCACGGGTGTGGGCGGTGCGAGCGCAGGTAGTGGCGGCCAGCAGGTGAGTAGGGAGAAGGACGGCGGACTTGGTATGGGTGCCGTCGTCGGCATCGCAGTCGGTGTGCTCGTAGTTGTCGCGGTCGTCGTTGTCGTGGTGGTTCGGCAGAAGAAGGGTGGGGGTAGCGGGCCGCCGCCGGGTGGGTATGGGGGGTTCGGGGGGCCTGGTGGTTCCGGGGTTGTGTCTCGGTAGCAGGGGCCGTTTCAGCAGTCGGCGCCCTACCCGCAGCCCGGTCCGTATCAGCCGCCGGGGCCGTATCAGCAACCCGGTCCGTATCAGTACCCGTCAGGTGCTTCGGGAGGGTTTCCGCCCGTACCGCCGCCTGGGCAGTGAGGGCAGTGGCTGGGTGAAGGATGTGACTTGGGGTCCGCAGTGTTCAGCTGCGGACCCCGAGGTGTGTCGGATGAGAGGCAGGGGCGGGCGAGCTCAGAGCGTCTCGCCGGGCCCCCTTTGTTCGTGGTGCGCCTTGGGGCTGGGGCGTTGGCGGGTCAGCCGAAGACTGAGCGGACCTCGTCTGTGACGTTCTGGTGGCGGGTGGCGGCGCCGCCGGTGTGGCGGTCGGTGTGGCGTTGGGCGGCGTCCAGGCCCCGGTTGGTGAGGTCGTCCTTGGCGTGGTCGAGGTAGGTGCCGGGGTCGGCCAGGCTGGTGACGCCGTCCTTGTATTCCTGGACGCCTTCCTTGAGGCCGTCGACGTATTCGCCGGCCTTGTCCTTGCCGATGTCGGCGGTTTCGCCCCAGTCAATGCCGTCGCGGGCGCCGAAGTGGCTCTCGATGCCCTGCTGGGCGACGTTCTGGGCCATCTCCGTGGCGGCCTCTTTGGCCTTGTTCTTGCCTTCTTCGACGATCTTGTCCTTGGCGATTTCCTTCGCCTGGTCGACGACCTTGTCCTTGACGGTCTCCTTGACCGTCTTCTTGACGTAATCCGTCGCGATCTTGCGGGCTTCCTTGGAGACGGCCTTCTTCGCCATCTTCTTGATGGCGTCCATGGTGGCGTGCTCCATGGCCTTGGTGGCCGCCTGCATGACCTCGCGTTTGATCTTGTCGAGGATCTGGCGGACCATCAGGCGGGTTGCCTGAGTGGCGCCCGCGGCGCCGATCTCGGAGATGCCCAGGGTGAAAGGTGCGGCGGCCTGGGCCGCGATGATCTCGGCGGCCAGGATGACGAGCTGGACAATGACCGCGATCTTTCCGGCGAGCACGGCGATGGCCGCGGCGTCGAAGGCGACGGCGATGACTTCCGCCGCCGCGGCGGCATCGCGGAGATAGTTGTCCCCGCTGTCCCCGCCGCCGGAGAAAGAGCCCCATTCCCGGGAAAAGCCTTCGACGGCCTCGCCGGAGTTGGCGGAGACGACTTCACCCGCTGCCGAAGAGCCCTGGGACGATGCCTGGTTGACCGCCTCGGCGAAGTTGCGCCAGGCCTGGGCGCATTCATGGAGCTTGTCCTCGTCGGCGTCCGGCCAGTTGTAGCCGAGGAGGTCCAGGACCCAAGCCACCTCGCTTGGCAGCGTCAATGACACAGTGATCGTCCCCCGTGCAGTGGTAGCCAATTGCTGAGCGCAATGGAGAGATAGGAGAGATAGGTAGGAGAGAGGTAGGAGAGAGGTGAGGCGGAGAGCTGGGAGGGGGAAAGGGTGAAGGGAGGGGGTCCGGCCCGGGGAATGGATCCGTGTGCGGCGGGGGACCTCAGAGGGTCGGGCGGCCGACCGCGCTGATGGTGTGGATGCCCTGCTCGTCGGATTCGGTGTACGAACCGGCCATGTGCTGCAACTTGTCGCCGATGCTTTCGAGGCGCTCGCCCAACGAGTCCATCGATTCGAACATGCCGTCCCGGATGGGCGTGTAGATCGTTTCGAAGAGGTCGCCGAAGTCGCAGTTCTCCCACGGGCTGCCGAGACCTTCGAGGTCGTCCTGCAGCTTCTTCGACGCCTTGGAGAAATCGCCGCCGATGTGGACGAAGGTGTCGCCCTGCGTGCGCAGTACATCCGGATCAACGTCGAATGCCTTGCCTGCCACGCTTGCCCCCGTGATGCCGTGTATTTCACGCAGATATCTGTCGCGTCTTTAGTGATCCACCCTAGGTGATCCGAATCCATGCATGTCAAGGCGAGGAGTGTGGAGGGAACGTGGGTATTTTGATGCCCAACAGTTGTGTGAGGGAGGCGAATTGAGACCTGCTGTGGGTGTTGGCGCCACTTGTGGGTGGGGGTGGTCGCCGAACGTCGTGGTGATGCGGAGGCGGTGGGGTGGCAGAGGGTGGGGTGAGCGTGTGAGGGCGGCGTCGGCCGGGGGAGTGGCGGGTGGTGGCGATCACCGGTCCCGTAGCATTCCCCCTCATGGACATGCCCGGCAACGAAGAGCCCCTGACCGACAGTCGCGTGGGGCTGACGCCACGTCAGGCGCGGCGCATACGCATCGTCCTGGCCTCGGTGCTGATGGCCGCGATGGCGGTGGTGCTCGTGGTGCGCCTGGCGTCGCGTACGTCGGTGCTGGTGGTCGGGGTGTACGGAGCCGCGCTGGTGCTCTGCGGCGTGGTAATCGAGCTCAGCCGGCACGGGCGTACCCGGCTCGGCACCTGGCTGCTGGGCCTCGGCCTGGCGGCCGCACTGGCCGCGGACTGGCTGCTGTTGCCCTGAGGCCCTGATGCCCGGTGCCCTGTTGCCCTGACTCCCTGTTGCCTTGATGACCTGGTGCCCTGAGAGAGCGCCCGCCTCCGTAGTGCACTGAGAGCGGGTCGGGGGATCGAAAGGGGGAGACCTTCCTCCAGGGGGCCCACGCGCTCCAGACGTTCCAGGCGGCCCGTCCCCCCCTGTTTCCCGAGCCGCCCCTCCCCCCCCGGCTCAGAACAACCCGTGCCACATCTGCTCGATGACCAGCGACCACCAGTTGCCCTCGTCGTCCAGGGCCCAGGAGTCGATGGCCGCGATCTGCTCCTGGAAGGCGGCGACCGCTGCACCCGCGGCCCGCGGGTCCATGCCCTGCATCTGCCGGCGTGTGGTCGCCAGCAGGGCGAGGGAGCGGACGTACGCGGACAGGGAGCGGTTGACGAACCAGCCGCCGCCGGAGGACGGCTGGACGGCCCAGACGGTGCCGATCAGGCTCTGGTTGTTCTCCGGGGCGACGCACTGGACGGCGAGCGTGTAGAGCCCGTCCGTGCCGAGTCGGACGTAGCCGGCGAGGGTCGTCAGCGTCTGCTCCTGGGCCTGGGTGCCCGTGGTGCGCAGATGGGTCGCCACGTCGGTGAACAGCCCGCCGGCGGGCGGGGATTCGGGCCGGTCGGCGGTGAAGAAGAACGGCACCGTGGTGGGCAGCCCGGCCAAGGTCAGCGTGTTCCGCGTGGACTCGGGCAGCGGGGCCGCGCCGAGGTCGTCGGGGGCCGGGCGCTGGATCCCCTCGGGGCCGAAGACCTCCACCAGGTGCTTGCCGAGGGCCACGTCCCGCATCGCGGGGGCGTCCTCGACGTCCTGCGGCACCGGCAGCCGGTGCGGCCGCGGCGGCGCCGTCCGGCCCGCCGTCCGGTGCATCGCCTCGACGTGCCGCAGCAGCCCGGCGACGCCCTCCGTGCGCTCCTCGGGGTGCATGCCGTAGCCCTCGGTGCAGGAGAAGGCGGCGTTCGGGAAGGTACGCAGGACGAAGTCGGCCGGGTAGCCGCCGGGCAGCAGGGCCGAGCGCAGATCCGTGTGGACCGCGCGGACGTCCGCGGGGTCCACGCCCAGCCGCCGCAGCTCGTCATGGAGCTGGTACTCGACGGGGGGCGCGCCGGGCGCCGAGACGCGGACGAGGGTGGTCTCCTCGCCGGTCGACGGGTCGGGGTAGGTCGCCACGGCGGTGTTGCCGGGACCGGTGACCGGCGGCTCGGCGGGGGCCGCCGGAGCGGTGCCCGTGCCCGCGCCCGTGCCCGTGCCCGTGCCCGTGCCCGCGCCCGCGCCCGCACCCGTGCCCGCGCCCGCACCGTGCTTTTGCTGGTACATCCGGACGACCTCGTCGACCGGTACCGACGGCCACACCGTCAGCTCGCCGGAGGCCCGGTCGACGACGCCGCACGCGGCACCGATCTCGGCGGGCGGGCGCCGCTGCCCGGTCTGCGGATCGACCTCCGGGGGCGGCGGCGCGGCCCACACCACCCAGCCGAGGTCGAACTCCTGCATGGCCACCTCGCGCGGGGGCCCCTGGTGCCCCTCGGGGTTGAGCCAGCGGGCGGCGGTGGCCTGCGCCTGCGCCTGGGTGATCATGAGTGGTCTCCTTCGAGGCCGTCGGAAGCAGCGGAGTCAGGGGAGCCGGTGCGCTGGGCCGGCACGGTGGGAGCGGCGGCGGGCGGCGCGGCGAGGATCTGACGGGCGGTGACACCGCGCCCGGTGGCGACGACGAGCACGCCGTCCGGGGACAGGTCGGCGCCGGTGATCGGGGTGTCCGAGAGCAGCGTGGCGACCACCTCCCGGCTCGCGCGCGCCCAGATCCGCAGGTAGTCGGCGCCGCGGCTGAACCCGAAGGGCGCCGCGGCCTGCGCCTCCTCGGAGGGGCGCCGCACCCGTGCCGGGTCGGCGGCGACGTACTCGGGGCGCAGCAGGTCGTGGACGAGGAGCGCGCCCGTCGCCCCGCCCTCGGAGGCCCCGCCGTCCGGGCCGGGCACCGGACGGGAGCCAGGGGTCCCCTCGGGGACGAGGAAGGCGGCGACGGGACGGGAGGCGCCGGACGCCGGCTCGGGCCCGCCACCGTCGGCGCTCCCGGCGTCCGCCGGCGGGAGGGTGCCGGCCGTCACCGCGCGGACGCCGGTCAGCGGCACGCTCCACAGCGTGCGCCAGGGCATGGCGAACCCGAGCCCGTGCAGCGCCTGGGCATACGGCTCCAGCCCGTCCTCGACGAACGCGGTCTCCAGGAACGCGGCCCGCACGCCGGCCGGTGCCTGGGAACGGGTGAGCAGCGGCGCGGTGCGCAGATACGTCCGGGCCGGGGCGCCCAGCTGTTCCAGCGGTACGGCCTCGATGGCGGCCCGCATCGCCACCGGGTCGGCGTGCGCGAACAGGCCCGGGTCGGTGAGGAGTTGGGGGAGGAGTCCGGCGTCGAGGGTGTGTGCCGCGAGGTGGTCGCGGATGTAGGGGTCGGCACGGGACCAGTCCTGCTGGGGCACCGCTTCCAGCAGCGCCATGGCGATCTTGGTCTGGGCGTCCCGGGCGTCCGGCAGACCGGCGCGGATCTCCTCGGCGATCCCCGTGTGCATCAGGCGCAGCAGCGTACGGCCGCCGTCGGCGGTGCCCTCGGCCCGCTCCCCGCCCGTCGCCCCTTCCGGCTCCCCGTCGGCCGCCTCGTCCCGCTCCGCCGTCGCGACCGGCTGGAGGAACGGTGCGGCCAGCAGCATGCCGTCGGCGAGGTCGCGGCTCATGTCCCGTCCGGCCACGGCGTCGGCCAGCGTGCCCCACAGCTGGACGGGCAGCCCCGCGCCCTCGGCGAATGCGAGCGGTGCCAGCATCAGCCGCAGGGTCTGCGGGTCCGCGCCCAGCCGGCGGGCGTGCAGATCCAGCGCCTCGCCGACGCTGCCGGGCAGCATCGACGGGTCCGCCGGGTCGAAGCCCTCGGGCCGCATGAACAGCGACTGCACGGCGAGCTGGAGGGTCAGCCGGTTGCCGCCCGCGCGCTCCGCCATCGCCTCGGCGAGCGCCCGGCGGGCCGACGGATCGGTGACGAACGGGAGTTCCGGTACCCCGGCCCCGAGCGAGAGCGCGGCCTCGGCGTGCCGCACCAGGCCGGCCGGGTCGGCCCACTCGGGGTCGTCGAGATCGATGATCCGGGCCTGGCCGGACGGCAGCGCCTGCGCCAGCTCCGCGGCCAGTTCGCGCGGGACATCGGCCAGCAGCTGCACCCCGCCGGTGGCGGCGAGCGGCTTGAGGACGTCCCGGACGAGGCGGGCCGGCTCGTCCGCGGCGCGCACCGGGCCGGCCCGGTCGGCATCCGGCACCACAATCGTCACCGGCTCTTCACGGGCGGCGAGTTCGGTGCAGATGTCTTCGCTGCGGGCCGCGTTCAGCTGGAAGTGGTCGGCGAGCAGCCACAGCAGCTGTGCCGCGGTGCGTCCCTCCGGGTTCGGCACGGCGGGCGCCGGCAGGTCCGGCGGCACGGTCGCCGGGTCCATGTGGTCCAGCGGCAGCTGCTTGCGGTGGTCGGGGTCGCACATTGCCAGGAAGCCGGTGAGCAGGCGCGAGCGCCCGCTGCCCGGGCTTCCGGTGAGGACGATGACCCGCGGAGCGCCCGGCCACCGCATTCGCCATGCCGCGAGCGCACGGAGCACGGCGGTGCGCCCGCCGATGTACGGATGCGGTGCATATCCGGCCGCCGCGGTGATTCCTTCATCTGAGCCGCTCATGGCTCCCTCGTCCCCCATCGATCCCGCCTCCACCTTTGTGGATTCCTGCACGTACCGGCTCGATCTTATGTTCCGGGCCGCATGCTCAAGACCGCTCGGGGTGTGCCGTTCCGGAACTGGAACCTGCAGGCGGGACGGATGCGGAAGGAGACGGGTCAGGTCGTGCGGCGGCGGCGTTGGATGGCTGCGCGGGGAGACCCGGTGTGGAGAAAGCGGTGTGGAGAAAGCGGTGTGGAGAAATGGGGATCACTCTGTGGGGAAAGAAAGCAGATCTGTCCGGCTATTCCGGCGGTGGGTCTGCTTTCCGCCGTATCGCCGCCTTGGGCGCGGTGTACCGATTGCAGGGAAAGGGAAATACGGCCGGCCGGCCGGGCGCGGTGCCGGGCCGGCCGCCGCGCACCGTCCGTGCGCTGCTCCGCTCAGCCCCGGTGCCCGCCGCCGCGGCCGCCACGCCGGGGAGCGGTCACGATGTCGCCCGTCGGGCCGTCGCGCTCCGCACGCTCGGCGTCCTCCTGGGCCTCCTGCTCCTTCTGCCAGGCGGCGAACTTCTCGCGCGACGCCTCGCGTTCGGCCATGGTCTGGTTCTCCGCGGCCCGCCGGATCTGGCCCATCCGGTCGCCCAGCGCGTCCATGTACCCCGGCGTCTCGATGGCGTCCTTCATGCCGATCCGGCCGGAGAGCACTTCCCGGGCCATCTCCTGGAGTTTGCCGCCCACATTGGGGTTGTCCGCCAGGACCTTCAGCGCCTTGCGCAGCCGGTGCGCCTGCTCCGGGTCCTGGGCGACGTCCATCAGGTCCTCGTCCTGGATCTGCCGCTCATTGCTCATCTCTGCCCCCTTGAACGTGATGGCACAGCAACCGCATGTGCGGCACCGGCGTCCAGAGTCTAATGACGGGTGTGAACAGGTCGTCAAGGCGGGTGTTGTCGGTATTGCCGCATATCGCTGCGTATGCATTCCGCTCGCCGCCGGCGGCCGCTTCGCGGAAGGCTTCGGGGCTATTGCGGGTGTGCTAGACCTGTGAGGCGATGCCGGCAGGCAGCTGTCATTCAATTCGGGGAGAAATCATGTCCGACGAAGTCCGGCTCAGTACGGAGGAGTTGCACACACTCGGTGCGGCCTTCGAGGCACGTGCGGAGGAACTGAGCCGGCAGCTGGCCGCATTCAGACGGCGGGCGGACGCCGAGGCGCTGCGGGAGGGTTTCGGCGGCGACGAGGCGGCGCGGCCCCACCGTGAGCTGTACGAGCAGGCCGAGCACGCCCTCGTCCAGCTCCAGCAGCGGCTGCGCGAGGTCGGCGGAGGAATCAAGGAGACCGTCGCGCACTGGCAGGCGGCCGAGGAAGAGCTGGACGAGATGATCCGGAGCGTCACATGAGCGAGCGGCGCAACCCCGAGGCCCTGCACGAAGCGGCGGCCGGCTGGCGGGAGATGGGCAAGCACCTCGACGGCCTCGTCCGCGACCTGGACCGGAAGGTCGCCACCGCCGCCGCGGCCAACTGGCACGGTCCGGCGGGCGAGGCGTTCGCCGGGGAGTGGCACCGCCTCAAGCGGTCCGTCGACGAGTCGCTGCCGGCCTTCGAACTGGCCGCCGCCGACCTGGAGACCGCTGCCGCCGCGCCCCCCGAGGCCGAGGACGGCACGGACGGCGGGCACGGCAAGGGCCACGGCGCACCACCGGTGGACCGTTCCGCCGGCGCCGCGCCGTCCTCGTCCGGCAACGAGACCGCCTACGGCTTCATGGCGCTCGGCCAGCTGGCCAACGGCCTCGGCGGCGCCTTCGGCAAGCGCGGCGGGGGCGGCGGCCGGGGCCAGGGCCCGGTCGTGGCGCACCAGTGGGACACCTCCACCGCACCGCTCGGCCCCGACCCGTTCGGCCCGGCGCGGGACGGCGAGGCGAAGACGCGCGGCGGCGAGGGCCTCGCCAAGGGCGTACGGAGCCGGCCGGCCGGCGCCGAACCGGCCCCGGGCGACGAACGGCCCCCGAAGGACAGGACGGACACGAAGGGGACGGAGTCCAAGGGGACGGCCACCGCACCCGCCGCGGCGGGCGACGGCCCGGCCGGCCCCGACGTCACCCAGCACGGCGCCTTCGGCTGACCCGAACCACCGGCACCGGAACCGACACCGGAACCGGCACCGATCCGGACACACCGGACTCCGGTCGCCCCCACGAAACGGCGGTGGGGCGCCCCTCCCAGGAGGGGCGCCCCACCGCCGTTGTGGTGTGCCGCGTCAGCTGCTCGTCGGCAGCCAGCCCGTCTGGACCAGCTGCGCACCGCGCTTGCGCGTGATGAACGTCGCCCGGCCGGGCGTCAGCCTCTGGCCCTTGACGTTGCCCATCAGCGGGCCCTCGGCCGGGTCGGCCGAGAGGATCAGACCCTGCGCACCGAGCTCCTTGGTGCGCTGCATGACCGGCTCGAAGGACGACCGTCCGGCGCCCGAGGAGCTGCGTGCGATGATCAGGCGCAGACCCAGGTCACGGGCGAACGGCAGGTACTCCAGCAGCGGCTGCAGCGGGTTGCCGCTGCTGGTCGCCACCAGGTCGTAGTCGTCCACGATCACGAACGCGTCCGGCAGGTCGTACCAGCTGCGGTTGCGCAGCTGCTCCGGCGTGACGTCCGGTCCGGGCATCCGGCGGCCCAGCGAACCGGCCAGCCCCGTGATGACCTCCTGCAACTGCGGTCCCGCCGCGCAGTACTTGTACAGATGGCTCTCCGGCACCTCGCCCAGCAGCGCGCGCCGGTAGTCCGAGACCACCATGAGCGCCTTGTCGGACGGGTACCGCTCGGCGATCTGCTTGGTCAGCAGGCGCAGCAGCGACGACTTGCCCGACTCGCTCTCGCCGTAGATGACCAGCAGCGGGTCGGTCTCGAAGTCGATGAACGCCGGCGACAGCGTGGTCTCGTCGACACCGATCGCGATCCCGTGGTCGGGGTAGTCGTTGCCCTTGGGCAGGTCGGTGGCGCGCAGCATCGTCGGCAGCATCCGCACCTTGGGGGCGGGCTCGCCCTGCCAGTGCTCGCTGACCGTCTCCACCAGGTTGGCCATGCCGTCGCTGAGGGTCTCCGGGTCGCTCATCCCGTCCAGACGCGGCAGCGCCGCCAGGAAGTCGAGCTTCTCGGGGGACATACCGCGGCCCGGCTTGCCCATCGGGACGTTCTCCGCGCGCTTGCGGTCGAACTCCGACTCCATCGGGTCACCCAGGCGCAGCTCGACGCGGTTGAGGAGCTGGTCCCGCAGCGCGGGCCGCACCTCGGTGTAGCGCGAGCCGGCGAGGATCAGGTGGATACCGAAGCCCAGACCGCGGCCGGCGATGTCCAGGATCACCGGGTCGAGCTGCTCGTAGTCCGTCTTGAACGTGCCCCAGCCATCGATGATGAGGAAGACGTCGCCCCACTTCTGGTCGGGGAAGGCGCCCGCGGCCCGCCGCTGGCGGTAGGTCGCGATCGAGTCGATGCTGTTCGAGCGGAAGAATTCCTCCCGCTCGTTGAGGATGCCGACGACCTCGGCGACCGTACGGCGCACCTTCTCCGCGTCCAGGCGCGAGGCGACCCCGCCGACGTGCGGCAGGCCCTCCAGGGCCAGCATGCCGCCGCCACCGAAGTCGAGGCAGTAGAACTGCACCTCGGCCGGGGTGTGGGTGAGCGCGAACGAGGCGATCGCGGACCGGACGAGGGTGGACTTGCCGGACTGCGGACCACCCACGACCAGACCGTGACCGGCACCGGCGGAGAAGTCCAGGTACATCACGTCACGCCGCTGCTCGAACGGCTTGTCCACCAGCGCGACCGGCACCACGAGCTTGCCGAGCGCGGTGTACTCCGCGGCGTGCACGCCCCGTTCGGGCGTGACCGCGAGCGCCGGCAGCAGCTGGTTGACCGTGGGCGCCTCCTCCAGCGGGGGCAGCCACACCTGGTGCGCCGGCGGGCCCTGGCCCTGCATCCGCTGGACCATGACGTCCAGCACGGTGTCGGCCAGCGCGTCGTCGACCTCCGGCTCGGCCGCTTCCACGGAGACCGGCTCCTCGACGATCTGCTCGACGACCGGGGCCGCGGTGAACGGCACCGGCATCCGCATCGTCCGGCCGCCGGGGCCGCTGCGGCCACCGCCACCCGGGCCGCGGTAGGTACCCGAGACATACGCGGCCTTGAACTGGACCATCGTCTCGGTGTCGTACTTCAGGATGCCGGAACCGGGGACGTTCGGCAGGTGGTAGGCGTCCGGCACACCGATCGCGGTCCGCGACTCGGCCGCGGAGAACGTCCGCAGACCCAGCCGGTAGGACAGGAAGGTGTCCAGCCCCCGCAGCTTGCCCTCTTCCAGACGCTGCGAGGCGAGCAGCATGTGCACACCCATGGAACGGCCGATCCGGCCGATCTGGATGAACATCTCGATGAAGTCCGGCTTGGCGGCGAGCAGCTCGGAGAACTCGTCGATGATCATCACCAGCGAGGGCAGCGGGTCCAGCGGGGCACCCGCGGCACGCGCCTTCTCGTAGTCGGTGATGTTGGCGTAGTTGCCGGCGGAGCGCAGCAGCTCCTGGCGGCGCTGGAGTTCACCGGTGATCGAGTCGCGCATGCGGTCGATCAGGGTGACGTCCTCACCGAGGTTGGTGATGACCGCCGCGACGTGCGGCATCTCCGACATACCGGTGAAGGTGGCGCCACCCTTGAAGTCGGCGAGGATGAAGTTGAGGGTCTCCGAGGAGTGCGTGACCGCCAGGGCGAGCACCAGGGTGCGCAGCACCTCGGACTTGCCGGAACCGGTCGCACCGACACACAGACCGTGCGGGCCCATGCCCTGCTGCGAGGCTTCCTTGATGTCCAGCATGACCGGCTGGCCGTCACGGTCGACGCCGATCGGCACCCGCAGCCGCTCGGCCAGCGTCCGGGGCCGCCAGGTACGCGCGACGTCCAGGGAACCGGCGTCGCCGATGTTCAGCAGATCGGTGAAGTCCAGGGCGGACAGCAGCGGTTCCTCGCCGTCCGCACCGGAGCCCGCCCGCAGCGGGGCCAGCTGGCGGGCCAGTGCCTCCGCCTCGGGGATCGACAGGGTGTCGCACACACCGTGGTAGACCGCGCCGCCGGCCGACTCCAGCATCAGCTTGCCCGGCCACACCTGCACGGCCAGACCGCCGCGGATCTCGTCCAGATCGCCCGGCACGACCTCCAGGATGGTGACGCCCTGCAGGCCCTCGGCCCCGGCGATCACCGAGTCCATCGGCACCTCGCCGCCGTCCAGCACGAGCACCACGTGCGGGGTGTCGGTCACCGGCGTGCCCTGCGGGCTGAACCGCCCGCGGCCCTCCAGCTCGTCCGCCAGCAGCTCCTCGAT
The DNA here is from genome assembly GCF_036227565.1 of Streptomyces sp. NBC_01454. NCBI lineage: Bacteria > Bacillati > Actinomycetota > Actinomycetes > Kitasatosporales > Streptomycetaceae > Streptomyces > Streptomyces sp. NBC_01454. The sequence continues at coordinate 2,197,040 of NZ_CP109460.1, read as the reverse complement.
CTCGCCGAGGTCACCGACGACCAGCCGGCGCGAACCGGCGCCGTCGGTGCTCTTGTCCTGCACGTGCGGCAGCCACTTGGTCCACTCCCACTCCGCCTGCGCACCGGGCGCGGCGACGACCGCCACCACCAGGTCCTCGGGCGAGTGCAGGGTGCACAGCTGGGCGATGATGGCGCGCGAGGCGCCGTAGACCGTGTCCGGGTCACCCGAGACGGTCAGGTGGTAGAAGGCGCGCAGCGAGACTGCCAGCGGCAGGCTGTCCAAATGGCCGTGCTTGTCGAGGAATTCCTTCATCGCATGCGCGGTCAGCGGCTCCAGCTCGTCGACCGGAGCGGTCTCGGGAGCCCGCAGGGGGGTGGCCAACTGCTGCGGCCCCAGTCCCAGTCGTACCTGCCCGAAGTCCGGATCGGTCGTCCGGCGCTCCCACACCCGTTTGCCCTCGGCCACGATCGACCACAGCTGGCTCGGATCGGGGTGGGTGTACAGCTGGGCGTCCCGCTGCTTTCGCGCGGTGCGCCGTACCTCTTTTCGCTTCTGCGTCAGGTACTTGAGGTAATCCTGGCGCTCTTGAAGCATTTGCCCGGAAGGCCCTTGGCGAGCCTTGACGATCTGCACGATCGCCATTGCCAGGGTGGACGCCACCATAAAGCCGCCCATGATTTTCATGAACGGCTGGTTGCCCATGAACAAGAATCCCGCCGAAGACGCCATACCCATCATGGGCATAAGGGTCATCAGCATGTTTTCTGATTCGCCCTCACGGGGAAGCTCCGGAGGCGCCTCGAGTGTCACCTCCTCGGAGGGAACTTCAGGTGGCAGCGCGCGGGGCGGGCGCTTAACGATGACAACGCTCACCGAGGCATCAGTCCTTCATGCATCTCGCAGTCTCGGACCGCCCCCGTTGGATTCGACGGTCCCCCCGAGCCAAGTGCTTGGCCCGAACCAGGCGTTGATCCTACTGTCAACCGTCAAGTCTCGGGGCGGGTGGGGCGGTCGCTGAATTGGACGGTACGCTGACGCCTCGCGAGCGTGCCCACAGCCCCGAAGTGACGGCTCTCTATAAGAGGGCACGCGACGCGACAAAACGCCCAACGGATAGGGGGAACCGCCAGGTGAGCACGAGCACTGGCACCGGTTTTTGCCGGGTCACTGTCGCCGCGCCGGATGCACGGATCGATGTGGCTCTGCCGGAGGATGTCGCACTCGTCGACATCTATCCGGAGATCCTGCGGCTCTCCGGGCAGTCCCAGGCCGAAGGTGCACCGACCGGCTATCACCTCGTACGCCGCGACGGCACGGTGCTCGACGCCGGCCAGTCGCTCGCACAGCAGCAGATCCTCGACGGCGACCTTCTTTTGCTGAAGCCGTTCGCCGAGTCGCTGCCGCTGCCGGTCTTCGACGACGTCTCCGACGCCGTCGCCTCCGCGGTCAAGCGCAACCGCAGCCGCTGGAGCGACGACCTCATGCATGTCGTCGGCCTGTCCGCCGGGGTCCTGCTGCTCGTGATGATGGCGTTCGCCCTGTGGTTCTCCAACCCCCTGAACCGCGACATGCACCGCCTGCCCGGCATCATCGCCGGTGTCGTCGGCATCGTCCTGGTCGCACTGGCCGGCGTCCGCGCCCGGGTCTACGACGACCACGGCTCCTCCATCGCGCTCGGCCTGGCCGCGCTGCCGCACCTGCTGCTCGCCGGCTCGGGCATCTTCCCCGTCGACCAGGGCTCCGGACCCGGCCGGCTGCACCTCCTGGTCGGCTGTGTCGTCGTCCTGATCGCGTCCGTCCTGCTGGTGGTCCTGCTGCCGCGTGGTGACGCACCCTTCGTGGCAGCCGCGTTCCTGGCCGCCATCGGCACCCTCGCGGTCTTCGCCGCGATCCTCACCGGCGCCGCGCCCCGCGAGGTCGCCGCCGTCACCGCCGTCGTGTCGATCGCCCTGGTCGCCTGGCTGCCCGGCCTCTCCGCCCGCTTCGCCCGGCTGCCCATCGGCTACAAGTCGCCCGACCAGATCGCCAAGGGCTCCTACGACAACGGCGGCGAGACCGAGTCCGTCGACTTCGTCAAGATCGCCAACCAGGCCAAGCGCGGCCACGAGCTGCTGCTCGGCCTGGTCGCCGGCTGCGCCGCCCTGGTCGTCGGCTCCGCCGGTGTCGTCCTCGGCTTCTCCGACAACATGTGGGCCCAGCTGCTGGCGCTGGCCGCCGGTATCACGATCATGCTCCGGGCCCGGCTCTTCGACTACACCGCGCAGGTCGCCTGCCTGACCATCGCCGGCATCCTGACGATCGTCCTGCTCATCCTGGGCATCGCGCTGAACCCGCCGTCGGACATCTTCGTCGACCTGCTCCGCTTCCAGGACTCCGGTCCGCTGAACATCCGCACCGTCTGGTTCTCCAGCAGCATCGCGGCGGGCGCCGCCCTGCTCGTCGGCGTCGGACTGATCGTCCCGCGCAAGGGTGTCACCCCCTTCTGGGGCCGGATCTTCGACATCTTCGACGGGCTGTTCCTGCTCTCCCTGGTGCCGCTGTGCCTGGCGGTCCTGGAGGTGTACGGCAAGGTCCGCGGACTCACCGGCAGCTAGCCGACCGCCGGATTCACGGCCCCCCGACCACCCGGTCGGGGGGCCGTTTTCAGCTGGTACGCTGTGTGACGGTCCGGTCGAGTCATCCAAGATTCCCTGTGAGGCAAACCAGGGGCGCTCACGGACCGAAACCAAGAGGAGTACCGCGTGTCGCTCGACGCCGCTACGAAGAAGCAGATCATGGCCGAGTTCGCCACCAAGGAGGGTGACACCGGTTCCCCCGAGGTTCAGGTCGCGATGCTCTCCCGCCGCATCTCGGACCTGACCGAGCACCTCAAGACCCACAAGCACGACCACCACTCCCGCCGTGGTCTGCTGCTGCTCGTCGGCCAGCGCCGCCGCCTGCTGCAGTACCTGGCGAAGAAGGACATCACGCGCTTCCGCGCGCTGGTCGAGCGCCTGGGCATCCGCCGCGGTGCGGCGGGCGCCAAGTAACACGCCATAAGGGGAGCGGTTCCCGCCGGGGGCCGCTCCCTTTGCCATAGGCACCGGATGCCCACGCCACCTCATGGTGGACGGAAGCTTTGTAGTCTGGTGCCATACCGCAAAACTGAACGCGGTAGGAGCGCCTCCTGGCCGCCGGTCCTCGGTAGTGGCCCCCGGACGATGCACGGACGCCCCGCGTCCGTCGCTCCGGGTGCTTCGATCGAAGACCGGCCCGCACCGGCGCTCCACCGAAGACGGTCCGCCGCCACACGGGCAGCGGACGCAGACGAGGAGATATTCCTGGTGGAGAACGAGACCCACTACGCCGAAGCCGTGATCGACAACGGATCCTTCGGCACCCGTACCATCCGCTTCGAGACGGGCCGCCTGGCCAAGCAGGCCGCCGGTTCCGCCGTGGCGTACCTGGACGACGACACCATGGTGCTGTCGGCCACCTCCGCTTCCAAGACCCCGAAGGACCAGCTGGACTTCTTCCCGCTGACCGTCGACGTCGAGGAGCGGATGTACGCAGCCGGGAAGATCCCCGGTTCCTTCTTCCGCCGTGAGGGCCGCCCCTCCGAGGACGCGATCCTCACCTGCCGCCTGATCGACCGCCCGCTGCGCCCCTCCTTCAAGAAGGGCCTGCGCAACGAGATCCAGATCGTCGAGACGATCATGGCGCTCAACCCCGACCACCTCTACGACGTGGTCGCGATCAACGCCGCCTCCTGCTCCACGCAGCTGGCCGGCCTGCCCTTCTCCGGCCCGGTCGGCGGCACCCGTGTCGCGCTGATCAACGGCCAGTGGGTGGGGTTCCCGACCCACACCGAGCTCGAGGACGCCGTCTTCGACATGGTCGTGGCCGGCCGCGTCCTCCCGGACGGCGACGTCGCGATCATGATGGTCGAGGCCGAGGCCACCGAGAAGACCATCCAGCTGGTCAAGGACGGCGCCGAGGCCCCGACCGAAGAGGTCGTCGCCGCCGGTCTGGAAGCTGCCAAGCCCTTCATCAAGGTCCTGTGCAAGGCCCAGTCGGACCTCGCCGCCAAGGCCGCCAAGCCCGTCGGTGAGTTCCCGATCTTCCTGGACTACCAGGACGACGTCCTCGAGGCGCTGACCAAGGCCGTCAAGGATGAGCTCAGCCAGGCGCTGACCATCGCCGGCAAGCTGGAGCGCGAGGCCGAGCTGGACCGCGTCAAGGCGCTGGCCGGCGAGAAGCTCCTGCCGGAGTTCGAGGGCCGCGAGAAGGAGATCTCCGCCGCGTACCGCTCGCTGACCAAGACCCTGGTCCGCGAGCGCGTGATCAAGGAGAAGACGCGCATCGACGGCCGCGGCGTCACGGACATCCGTACGCTCGCCGCCGAGGTCGAGGCGATCCCGCGGGTGCACGGCTCCGCGCTGTTCGAGCGTGGCGAGACCCAGATCCTGGGCGTCACCACCCTCAACATGCTCCGCATGGAGCAGCAGCTGGACACCCTCTCCCCGGTGACCCGCAAGCGCTACATGCACAACTACAACTTCCCGCCGTACTCCGTCGGTGAGACCGGCCGCGTGGGCGCCCCCAAGCGCCGCGAGATCGGCCACGGCGCGCTCGCCGAGCGCGCCATCATGCCGGTCCTGCCGACCCGCGAGGAGTTCCCCTACGCGATCCGCCAGGTCTCCGAGGCGCTGGGCTCCAACGGCTCGACGTCCATGGGCTCGGTCTGCGCCTCGACCATGTCGCTGCTGAACGCCGGTGTGCCCCTCAAGGCCCCGGTCGCCGGTATCGCCATGGGCCTGATCTCCCAGGAGATCGACGGCCAGACCCACTACGTCGCCCTCACCGACATCCTCGGTGCGGAGGACGCCTTCGGCGACATGGACTTCAAGGTCGCCGGCACCAAGCAGTTCGTGACCGCGCTGCAGCTCGACACCAAGCTCGACGGCATCCCCGCCTCGGTCCTGGCCGCCGCGCTGAAGCAGGCCCGTGACGCGCGTCTGCACATCCTGGACGTCATGAACGAGGCCATCGACGTCCCGGACGAGATGTCCCCGAACGCCCCGCGGATCATCACCGTCAAGATCCCGGTGGACAAGATCGGTGAGGTCATCGGCCCCAAGGGCAAGATGATCAACCAGATCCAGGAGGACACCGGCGCCGACATCACGATCGAGGACGACGGCACCATCTACATCGGTGCCGCCGACGGCCCGGCCGCCGAGGCCGCCCGCGCCACGATCAACGGCATCGCCAACCCGACCATGCCGGAGGTCGGCGAGCGCTACCTGGGCACGGTCGTCAAGACCACCACCTTCGGTGCGTTCGTCTCCCTGCTCCCGGGCAAGGACGGCCTGCTCCACATCTCGCAGATCCGCAAGCTCGCCGGTGGCAAGCGTGTGGAGAACGTCGAGGACGTGGTCGCGGTGGGCGCCAAGGTCCAGGTCGAGATCGCCGAGATCGACCAGCGCGGCAAGCTCTCCCTGATCCCCGTGATCGAGGGCGAGGACGCCGACAAGGGTGCGCAGGACGACACGAAGGACGACACCGACAAGTGACGTCGCGTACGCACACGACGACGGCCCGCACCTCTTCGGAGGGGCGGGCCGTCGCCCGTACCCAAACGCTTCTCAAGGGCACCGCGGGCGCCGGCACGGTCCGCCGGACCACCCTGCCCGGCGGCCTGCGCGTGGTCACCGAGACCCTGCCGTCGGTCCGCTCCGTCACCTTCGGGATCTGGGCGCACGTCGGCTCCCGTGACGAGACCCCCACCCTCAACGGCGCCACGCACTATCTGGAGCATCTGCTCTTCAAGGGCACCGAGCGGCGCAGCGCGCTGGACATCTCCGCCGCCATCGACGCGGTCGGCGGTGAGATGAACGCCTTCACCGCGAAGGAGTACACCTGCTACTACGCGCGGGTGCTGGACTCCGATCTGCCGCTCGCCATCGACATCGTCTGCGACATGCTCACCGGCTCGCTGGTCGAGGCCGAGGACGTGGACGCCGAGCGCGGCGTCATCCTCGAAGAGATCGCGATGACCGAGGACGACCCCAGCGACTGCGTGCACGACCTGTTCGCGCACACCATGCTCGGCGACACCCCCCTCGGCCGCCCCGTGCTGGGCACCGTCGACACCGTGAACGCGCTCACCCCCGAGCGCATCCGCCGCTTCTACAAGAAGCACTACGACCCCACGCACCTCGTCGTCACGGCCGCCGGCAACGTCGACCACGCCAAGGTCGTCCGCCAGGTCCGCCGCGCCTTCGAGCAGGCCGGGGCCCTGGACCGCACCGACGCCGTCCCCGTCGCGCCGCGCTCCGGCTCCCGCGCCGTGCGTACCGCCGGCCGCGTCAACCTGCTCAACCGCAAGACCGAGCAGGCCCATGTGATCCTCGGGATGCCCGGCATGGCACGCACCGACGACCGGCGATGGGCGATGGGCGTGCTGAACACCGCCCTGGGCGGCGGGATGAGCTCCCGCCTCTTCCAGGAGGTCCGCGAGAAGCGCGGACTGGCCTACAGCGTGTACTCCTACACCTCCGGCTTCGCCGACTGCGGGCTGTTCGGCGTCTACGCCGGCTGCCGCCCCAACCAGGTGCACGACGTCCTCAAGATCTGCCGGGACGAACTCGACCAGGTGGCCACCCAGGGCCTCACCGACGACGAGATCCGCCGCGCGATCGGCCAGCTGCGGGGATCCACCGTCCTCGGTCTGGAGGACTCGGGTGCGCTGATGCACCGCCTCGGCAAGAGTGAGCTGTGCTGGGGCGAGCAGATGTCGGTCGACGAGATGCTGGCCCGGATCGCGGCCGTCACCCCGGACGAGGTGCGCGAGGTGGCCCGCGAAGTACTGGGCGCACGGCCTTCACTGTCCGTCATAGGCCCCCTGAAGGACCGGCAGGCGGTCCGGCTGGACGACGTCGTCGCCTAGCACCACCACGAGAGAGACGGGAAACGATGAGCAAGCTGCGCGTGGCCGTACTGGGAGCTCAGGGGCGCATCGGCTCCGAGGCCGTACGGGCCGTCGAGGCCGCCGAGGACATGGAGCTGGTCGCCGGGCTCGGCCGGGGCGACAAGCTGGAGAGGCTGGTCGAGACCGGCGCCCAGGTGGTGGTCGAGCTGACCAACCCCGGCGCGGTCATGGGCAACCTCGACTTCTGTGTCCGTCACGGCATCCACGCGGTGGTCGGGACCACCGGGTGGACCGATGAGCGGCTCGCGCAGCTGCGCACCTCGCTCGCCGCCGCGCCCTCGGCCGGTGTGCTCATCGCCCCGAACTTCTCCCTCGGCGCGGTGCTGACCATGCGCTTCGCCCAGCAGGCGGCCCGCTTCTTCGAGTCGGCCGAGGTCATCGAGCTGCACCACCCGAAGAAGGCGGACGCCCCCTCCGGCACCGCCGCCCGCACCGCACAGCTGATCGCCACGGCACGCCAGGAGGCCGGCTGCGCCCCGCAGCCGGACGCCACCACCACCGCGCTGGACGGCGCCCGTGGCGCGGACGTGGACGGTGTCCCCGTGCACTCCGTACGGCTGCGCGGTCTGCTGGCGCACCAGGAGGTGCTGTTCGGCGGCGAGGGCGAGACCCTCACCATCCGCCACGACTCCCTGCACCACAGCAGCTTCATGCCGGGCATCCTGCTCGGGGTGCGCCGCGTGGTCACCACTCCGGGCCTGACCGTGGGCCTGGAAAACTTCCTCGACCTGGGCTGACGGCATGGGCGGCAAGATCACGTACTTCTTCCTCGCCACCGTGCTGGTCCTCGTCTTCGGCGTGGTGGGGCTGGAGGGCGTCCTTCTCCTGCTGACCGGCGAGCCGGCGGCCATGGGCATGGGCGCGGTGGCCTTCGTGCTGCCGTGCATCGGTGCCTGGTTCCTCCGGCACAACACCCGCTTCGCCCGCGACGCCCACCGGCTGGCGCATGCGCTGGAGGCCGAGGGCGGGCTGCCGGCCGACGAGCTCCAGCGGACCCCCGGCGGCCGGATCGACCGGGACGCCGCCGACGCGGTGTTCGCCCGGCGGCAGGCCGAGACGGAGGAGGCACCCGCCGACTGGCGTGCGTGGTTCCGGCTCGCCGTTGCGTACCACGACGCCCGGGACACCCCGCGCGCCCGCAAGGCGATGCAGCGGGCGATCGCCCTGCACGACGGGAAGACCGTGTCGGCCGCCTGAGATCCGGTCCGGCCGCCTGAGATCGGATCCGGGCGGCCGGGGCCGGCCCTGGCCGCGGGCTCGCGGGCCCCGGAGGCGCGTCGGTGACGGGAGGGGCGCCGGGGCGGGGCGTCCGGGCGGTGCCCCGGCCTTCAGCCGTCAGCCGCGGTGCTCCGCTGCCCACGCCTCCAGCACATCCGCGGCGTGCTCGAACGCCTCCGGGCGGGACAGGAAATCCCCGTTGCGGTCCGTGATCAGCGCCCGCAGCGGATCACCCTGTGTCCGCTCGACGATCAGCGCCTGCCCCTGCACCGTCCGGGGCAGTCCCAGCCAGCGCACCGGCTGCTGGCGGGTGCGCACCGAGGCGATGGCGCTCCACGGCTCCGTGGACGTCCGCAGGAGATTCACCTGCCGCAGACCCTGGGAGCTGACCCAGAGGCCGACGCGCAGCAGCCGCAGTGCGAAGGCGATCATCAGCGCCCCCACCAGGACACAGACCGCGGCGCCGGGCAGCGAGCCGGCCATCGCGATGATCATCGCCGAGAGCAGGACGAACGACGCGAGCAGCAAAAACACCGCCGCCGCCCCTACCCGCCACGGTCCGGGGCGGTAGGGACGGCGCCAGTGGTCGGGCTCGTCATGCGGCAGTGCGGCGTGATCCGCGGCAGGGGTGTCGAGCTCGCGGTCGGCCGTCAGGAAAGGCAGGGGCACGGCTGATCCTCACTCATGGGCACGCTGACGGAAGCTGTGACCGGTGAGGCTATCGGGACGGGCGGAGCGGAACCACTTGCGGCACACCCCGCCGGCCCGATCAGCGATGCGACGCTTCGGACTGATGCACCCGGCTCGAGGTGGAACTGTCCTGCTGCAGTGCGGGAACGCCGAACAGCAGGGCGCCGGCCAGGCCGCCCACGACTGTCAGCGTGATGAGAGACTGGCCGAGCAGCTGCCCACGGGAGGCGCGCTGACGCGGCGGGGGAGTGACATTGCTGCGGAACCGGTCTGCCTCTGCAACAAAGGCGAACGGGACGGGCTCTCGCCGGCGGAACATGAGCGGGCTCTCCTAGGAACCTCGAAGTGGGCACTGTCACAGGGTTAGACGTCTGCGCGGTCCGATCGGTGCCCGATTTCAGGGACTTCTGTGAAAAATATCAACTGCCGCTCCGAACGCTGCTATAGCGCCGCCCGTTTTGCGGCTAACGCGGCATCATGCGGCATTTCCTGGGCTGTCAGTGGCGGGCCGTAGTCTGGTCGCGCACGAGGATCGATTGGAAGGAACCGCCGGTGTCCCAGACCCCCGCCGAGAGCACTGAGAGCACTGAGAGCACTGAGGGCCCTGGCAGTGCAGCCGTCAGCTTCCGGAGCGAGGTGACGGTCGAGCTGGTCAAGCACAGCGCAGCGGACAGCGACGTGCTGTGGGCGGCCCGTGTCTCCACGGCCGGCGAGCAGTCCCTCGAGGAGCTCCAGAAGGACCCCGAGCGCTCCAAGGGCTTGATCAACTACCTCATGCGGGACCGGCACGGCAGCCCGTTCGAGCACAACTCCATGACCTTCTTCATCAGCGCGCCGATCTTCGTCTTCCGCGAGTTCATGCGCCACCGCGTCGGCTGGTCGTACAACGAGGAGTCCGGCCGCTACCGCCAGCTGGAGCCGGTCTTCTACGTTCCCGGTGCCTCCCGCAAGCTCGTCCAGCAGGGCCGCCCCGGAAAGTACGAATTCGTCGACGGCACCCCGGAGCAGTACGACCTGACCAGCCGCGTCATGGAGGACTCCTACCGCCGGGCGTACGAGGCGTACCAGGAGATGCTGGCCGCCGGCGTGGCCCGCGAGGTCGCCCGCGCGGTGCTCCCCGTCGGCCTCTTCTCCTCCATGTACGCCACCTGCAACGCACGCTCGCTGATGCACTTCCTCGGCCTGCGGACCCAGCACGAGCAGGCGAAGGTGCCCTCCTTCCCGCAGCGGGAGATCGAAATGGTCGGCGAGCGGATGGAGGCCCACTGGGCCACGCTCATGCCGCTCACGTACGGCGCATTCAATGCGAATGGCCGGATCGCCCCGTAAGGCCCAGGCCGGGGGCCGGATGCCGGACCGCGCGGGGCGGGGGTGCAAGGTGTCCGGATTGCGGCATTTTAAGAAGTTCATCTACGCTGAACAGACGGACCCGGCACTGCTTGAACCCCCGAGCAGGCAGTGCCGGTGTCCACATCCCCGCTCCCCAGAGGCGCATCCTGTGGGGAGCTACGAGTAGCGTGGGACCCATGGCTCCGACTTCCACACCGCAGACCCCCTTCGGGCGGGTGCTGACCGCCATGGTCACGCCATTCACGGCGGATGGCGCTCTCGACCTCGACGGCGCGCAGCGACTGGCTACCCACCTGGTGGACGCCGGTAATGACGGCCTCGTCGTCAACGGCACCACCGGAGAGTCCCCGACCACCAGCGATGCGGAGAAAGCCCAGCTGGTCCGCGCCGTGGTCGAGGCGGTCGGCGATCGCGCCTTTGTCGTCGCCGGAGCCGGCACCAACGACACCCGCCACAGCCTGGAGCTGGCCCGCGGCGCCCAGGAAGCCGGCGCGCACGGTCTGCTCGCGGTGACGCCCTACTACAGCAAGCCCCCGCAAGAGGGCCTGCTGAGGCACTTCACCGCCATCGCGGACAGCACCGACCTGCCGGTCATGCTCTACGACATCCCCGGCCGCAGCGGCGTCCCGATCAACACCGAGACCCTCGTCCGGCTCGCCGAGCACCCCCGGATCGTCGCCAACAAGGACGCCAAGGGCGACCTCGGCCGCGCCAGCTGGGCCATCGCCCGCTGTGGCCTCGCCTGGTACAGCGGCGACGACATGCTCAACCTCCCGCTGCTCTCGGTCGGCGCCATCGGCTTCGTCTCCGTGGTCGGCCATGTCGTCACCCCCGAGCTGCGCGCCCTCCTGGACGCCCACCTCAACGGCGATGTCACCAAGGCCACCGAGATCCACCAGAAGCTGCTCCCCGTCTTCACCGGCATGTTCCGCACCCAGGGCGTCATCACGACCAAGGCGGCGCTGGGCCTGCAGGGCCTGCCCGCCGGTCCCCTGCGGCTGCCGCTCGTGGAGCTCTCCCCGGAGGAGACCGAGCAGCTCACGCGCGATCTCGCCGCCGGCGGGGTACAGCTCTGATCACGGACTTCACAACTGAATACGGACCAACAACCGCCATATAGCAAGTGCACGAATGTCATGCGCGCCACGTGCCTCGACGGCAGCGTGGCGCGTGTGGTGAGGAGAGTCTTTTGAGTCATCCGCATCCTGAGCTCGGCGCCCCGCCCAAGCTTCTCAAGGGCGGCCTGCGCATCACCCCCCTCGGCGGCCTCGGCGAGATCGGCCGCAACATGACGGTCTTCGAATACGGCGGCCGGCTGTTGATCGTCGACTGCGGAGTGCTCTTCCCCGAGGAGGAGCAACCCGGAATCGACCTGATCCTGCCGGACTTCACGTCTATCAGGGACCGCCTCGACGACATCGACGGCATCGTGCTCACGCACGGCCACGAGGACCACATCGGTGGTGTCCCCTACCTCCTCCGGGAGAAGCCGGACATCCCCCTCATCGGCTCCAAGCTGACCCTCGCCCTGATCGAGGCCAAGCTTCAGGAGCACCGCATCCGCCCCTACACCCTTGAGGTGAAGGAAGGGCACACCGAGCGGATCGGCTCCTTCGACTGCGAATTCGTCGCGGTCAACCACTCCATCCCCGACGCGCTGGCCGTCGCGATCCGCACCCCCGCGGGCATGGTCGTGCACACCGGCGACTTCAAGATGGACCAGCTGCCGCTGGACCGCCGCCTGACCGACCTCCCCGCCTTCGCGCGGCTCGGCGAGGAGGGCATCGACCTGCTCCTCTCCGACTCCACGAACGCGGAGGTCCCGGGCTTCGTCCCGCCCGAGCGGGACATCTCCAACGTGCTGCGCACGGTGTTCGCGAACGCCCAGAAGCGCATCATCGTCGCCAGCTTCGCCAGCCATGTGCACCGCATCCAGCAGATCCTCGACGCGGCGCACGAGTACGGCCGCCGGGTCGCCTTCGTCGGCCGCTCGATGGTCCGCAACATGGGCATCGCCCGGGAACTGGGCTATCTCAAGGTCCCGGCCGGCCTGGTCGTCGACGTCAAGGCCCTCGACGACCTCCCCGACGACGAGGTCGTGCTGGTCTGCACGGGTTCCCAGGGCGAGCCGATGGCCGCCCTCTCCCGGATGGCCAACCGCGACCACCAGATCCGGATCGTCCCGGGCGACACCGTGATCCTGGCGTCCTCCCTCATCCCGGGCAACGAGAACGCGGTCTACCGCGTGATCAACGGCCTCACCAGGTGGGGTGCGGACGTGGTCCACAAGGGCAATGCCAAGGTCCACGTCTCGGGCCATGCCTCGGCCGGCGAGCTGCTGTACTTCTACAACATCTGCAAGCCGAAGAACCTCATGCCGGTGCACGGCGAATGGCGCCATCTGCGTGCCAACGCCGAGCTGGGCGCCCTGACCGGCGTACCGAAGGACCGGATCGTCATCGCCGAGGACGGCGTCGTGGTCGACCTGGTCAAGGGCGTCGCCAAGATCACCGGCAAGGTCCAGGCGGGCTATGTCTACGTCGACGGCCTCTCGGTCGGCGATGTCACCGAAACCCATCTGAAGGACCGCCGCATCCTCGGCGACGAGGGCATCATCTCGGTCTTCGTGGTCGTCGACAGCAGCACCGGCAAGATCGTCGGCGGCCCGCATCTCCAGGCCCGCGGCTCCGGCATCGACGACGCGACCTTCTCGGCCGTGATCCCCAAGATCGATGAGGCCCTGGCCAAGGCGGCCCAGGACGGCGTCGCGGAACCCCATCAGCTCCAGCAGCTGGTCCGCCGCTCGGTGGGCAAGTGGGTGTCGGACAACTACCGCCGCCGCCCGATGATCCTCCCCGTGGTCGTCGAGGTCTGACACACAGGGTCGTACAAACGTGCCCAAGTGGGAGCGGGGCGCCCGGATTTGCATCCGGGCGCCCCGCTCCAGTACGTTTACGGCTCCACCTGAACGGGAAGCGCCGGACGCCTGTGCGTACGACGCCTCACCGAGCCGGGCGGAATTCCGACCCAGAGCAATCTGATAAAGTCGGATCAGCCGAAAGGCAAACCCCCTCCGACGGGAACTCGGACCGAATTCGAACCGGAAACGGAACGAAATCGAGTCTGGTAGAGTCGGAAACGCGAAGAAGCCGAAAGGCGGAAACGCACCGGCGAAAATCGGGCCCGCAAGGATCTGATAGAGTCGGAAACGCAAGACCGAAGGGAAGCGCCCGGAGAGCCTGCTGAAACAGGCACAAAGGAAGCGTCCGTTCCTTGAGAACTCAACAGCGTGCCAAAAGTCAACGCCAGATATGTTGATACCCCGTCCACCTCGGTGGATGAGGTTCCTTTGAAAGTCCATCGGCGCCCATGTGGTGCGGATGGCACACACAGCGAGGACGCTGTGAACGACCGGACCTATTCCGTCTGGTCGTTCCGCTCTCGTGTGTGTTTCACCCGATTACGGGTAAACATTCACGGAGAGTTTGATCCTGGCTCAGGACGAACGCTGGCGGCGTGCTTAACACATGCAAGTCGAACGATGAACCTCCTTCGGGAGGGGATTAGTGGCGAACGGGTGAGTAACACGTGGGCAATCTGCCCTTCACTCTGGGACAAGCCCTGGAAACGGGGTCTAATACCGGATATGACACACGACCGCATGGTCTGTGTGTGGAAAGCTCCGGCGGTGAAGGATGAGCCCGCGGCCTATCAGCTTGTTGGTGGGGTGATGGCCTACCAAGGCGACGACGGGTAGCCGGCCTGAGAGGGCGACCGGCCACACTGGGACTGAGACACGGCCCAGACTCCTACGGGAGGCAGCAGTGGGGAATATTGCACAATGGGCGAAAGCCTGATGCAGCGACGCCGCGTGAGGGATGACGGCCTTCGGGTTGTAAACCTCTTTCAGCAGGGAAGAAGCGAGAGTGACGGTACCTGCAGAAGAAGCGCCGGCTAACTACGTGCCAGCAGCCGCGGTAATACGTAGGGCGCAAGCGTTGTCCGGAATTATTGGGCGTAAAGAGCTCGTAGGCGGCTTGTCACGTCGGATGTGAAAGCCCGGGGCTTAACCCTGGGTCTGCATTCGATACGGGCAGGCTAGAGTTCGGTAGGGGAGATCGGAATTCCTGGTGTAGCGGTGAAATGCGCAGATATCAGGAGGAACACCGGTGGCGAAGGCGGATCTCTGGGCCGATACTGACGCTGAGGAGCGAAAGCGTGGGGAGCGAACAGGATTAGATACCCTGGTAGTCCACGCCGTAAACGTTGGGAACTAGGTGTGGGCGACATTCCACGTCGTCCGTGCCGCAGCTAACGCATTAAGTTCCCCGCCTGGGGAGTACGGCCGCAAGGCTAAAACTCAAAGGAATTGACGGGGGCCCGCACAAGCAGCGGAGCATGTGGCTTAATTCGACGCAACGCGAAGAACCTTACCAAGGCTTGACATACACCGGAAACGTCTGGAGACAGGCGCCCCCTTGTGGTCGGTGTACAGGTGGTGCATGGCTGTCGTCAGCTCGTGTCGTGAGATGTTGGGTTAAGTCCCGCAACGAGCGCAACCCTTGTTCTGTGTTGCCAGCATGCCCTTCGGGGTGATGGGGACTCACAGGAGACTGCCGGGGTCAACTCGGAGGAAGGTGGGGACGACGTCAAGTCATCATGCCCCTTATGTCTTGGGCTGCACACGTGCTACAATGGCCGGTACAATGAGCTGCGATACCGCGAGGTGGAGCGAATCTCAAAAAGCCGGTCTCAGTTCGGATTGGGGTCTGCAACTCGACCCCATGAAGTCGGAGTTGCTAGTAATCGCAGATCAGCATTGCTGCGGTGAATACGTTCCCGGGCCTTGTACACACCGCCCGTCACGTCACGAAAGTCGGTAACACCCGAAGCCGGTGGCCCAACCCCTTGTGGGAGGGAATCGTCGAAGGTGGGACTGGCGATTGGGACGAAGTCGTAACAAGGTAGCCGTACCGGAAGGTGCGGCTGGATCACCTCCTTTCTAAGGAGCACTTCTTACCAACCTTTGGTTGGTCAGAGGCCAGTACATCAGCGAATGTCTGATGCTGGTTGCTCATGGGTGGAACGTTGACTATTCGGCACGGTCAGATGAGGACTGTTAGTACTGCTTCGGCGTGGAACACAGGATTCGACTGGTCGTGCCGGGCGCGCTGTTGGGTATCTGAGGGTACGGACTGTTGTCTGGACCTTCGCGATGCCGGCCCCAGTGAACTCAGCCTTCGGGTTGGGGTGGTGGGTGGCTGGTCGTTGCTTGAGAACTGCACAGTGGACGCGAGCATCTGTGGCCAAGTTTTTAAGGGCGCACGGTGGATGCCTTGGCACCAGGAACCGATGAAGGACGTGGGAGGCCACGATAGGCCCCGGGGAGCTGTCAACCAAGCTTTGATCCGGGGGTGTCCGAATGGGGAAACCCGGCAGTCGTCATGGGCTGTCACCCGCTGCTGAACACATAGGCAGTGTGGAGGGAACGCGGGGAAGTGAAACATCTCAGTACCCGCAGGAAGAGAAAACAACCGTGATTCCGGGAGTAGTGGCGAGCGAAACCGGATGAGGCCAAACCAGTCACGTGTGATACCCGGCAGGGGTTGCGTGGTTGGGGTTGTGGGAGTTCTCTTTTGCAGTCTGCCGGCTGTGAGACGAGTCAGAAACCGTTGATGTAGGCGAAGGACATGCGAAAGGTCCGGCGTAGAGGGTAAGACCCCCGTAGCTGAAACATTAACGGCTCGTTTGAGAACCACCCAAGTAGCACGGGGCCCGAGAAATCCCGTGTGAATCTGGCGGGACCACCCGTTAAGCCTAAATATTCCCTGGTGACCGATAGCGGATAGTACCGTGAGGGAATGGTGAAAAGTACCGCGGGAGCGGAGTGAAATAGTACCTGAAACCGTGTGCCTACAAGCCGTGGGAGCGTCGCACAGAGACTTGTCTCTGTGTCGTGACTGCGTGCCTTTTGAAGAATGAGCCTGCGAGTTTGCGGTATGTTGCGAGGTTAACCCGTGTGGGGAAGCCGTAGCGAAAGCGAGTCCGAATAGGGCGTTGAGTAGCGTGCCCAAGACCCGAAGCGGAGTGATCTAGCCATGGGCAGGTTGAAGCGGAGGTAAGACTTCGTGGAGGACCGAACCCACCAGGGTTGAAAACCTGGGGGATGACCTGTGGTTAGGGGTGAAAGGCCAATCAAACTCCGTGATAGCTGGTTCTCCCCGAAATGCATTTAGGTGCAGCGTCGTGTGTTTCTTGCCGGAGGTAGAGCACTGGATAGGCGATGGGCCCTACCGGGTTACTGACCTTAGCCAAACTCCGAATGCCGGTAAGTGAGAGCGCGGCAGTGAGACTGTGGGGGATAAGCTCCATGGTCGAGAGGGAAACAGCCCAGAGCATCGACTAAGGCCCCTAAGCGTGTGCTAAGTGGGAAAGGATGTGGAGTCGCAGAGACAACCAGGAGGTTGGCTTAGAAGCAGCCACCCTTGAAAGAGTGCGTAATAGCTCACTGGTCAAGTGATTCCGCGCCGACAATGTAGCGGGGCTCAAGCACACCGCCGAAGTCGTGTCATTGCAGCAATACTCCCAACGGAGGCTGTGATGGGTAGGGGAGCGTCGTGTGCCGGGTGAAGCAGCCGTGGAAACGAGTTGTGGACGGTTCACGAGTGAGAATGCAGGCATGAGTAGCGATACACACGTGGGAAACGTGTGCGCCGATTGACTAAGGGTTCCTGGGTCAAGCTGATCTGCCCAGGGTAAGTCGGGACCTAAGGCGAGGCCGACAGGCGTAGTCGATGGACAACCGGTTGATATTCCGGTACCCGCTTTGAAACGCCCAGTATCGAATCCATTAATGCTAAGGCCGTGAAGCCGGCCTGGAGTCTTCGGACAAAGGGACGTGGTGGAGCCGCCGATCCAAGGTGGTAGTAGGTAAGCGATGGGGTGACGCAGGAAGGTAGTCCAGCCCGGGCGGTGGTTGTCCCGGGGTAAGGGTGTAGGGCGCTGTCTAGGCAAATCCGGACAGCATGTGCCTGAGACCTGATGCCGAGCCGATTGTGGTGAAGTGGATGATCCTATGCTGTCGAGAAAAGCCTCTAGCGAGTTTCATGGCGGCCCGTACCCTAAACCGACTCAGGTGGTCAGGTAGAGAATACCGAGGCGTTCGGGTGAACTATGGTTAAGGAACTCGGCAAAATGCCCCCGTAACTTCGGGAGAAGGGGGGCCATTGCTGGTGATCACTTTTGCAGTGTGAGCTGGTGGTGGCCGCAGAGACCAGCGAGAAGCGACTGTTTACTAAAAACACAGGTCCGTGCGAAGCCGTAAGGCGATGTATACGGACTGACGCCTGCCCGGTGCTGGAACGTTAAGGGGACCGGTTAGTCATGATTCGTCATGGCGAAGCTGAGAACTTAAGCGCCAGTAAACGGCGGTGGTAACTATAACCATCCTAAGGTAGCGAAATTCCTTGTCGGGTAAGTTCCGACCTGCACGAATGGCGTAACGACTTCTCGACTGTCTCAACCATAGGCCCGGTGAAATTGCATTACGAGTAAAGATGCTCGTTTCGCGCAGCAGGACGGAAAGACCCCGGGACCTTTACTATAGCTTGATATTGGTGTTCGGTTCGGCTTGTGTAGGATAGGTGGGAGACTTTGAAGCGGCCACGCCAGTGGTTGTGGAGTCATTGTTGAAATACCACTCTGGTCGTGCTGGATGTCTAACCTGGGTCCGTGATCCGGATCAGGGACAGTGTCTGGTGGGTAGTTTAACTGGGGCGGTTGCCTCCTAAAGAGTAACGGAGGCGCCCAAAGGTTCCCTCAGCCTGGTTGGTAATCAGGTGTTGAGTGTAAGTGCACAAGGGAGCTTGACTGTGAGACTGACGGGTCGAGCAGGTACGAAAGTAGGGACTAGTGATCCGGCGGTGGCTTGTGGAAGCGCCGTCGCTCAACGGATAAAAGGTACCCCGGGGATAACAGGCTGATCTTCCCCAAGAGTCCATATCGACGGGATGGTTTGGCACCTCGATGTCGGCTCGTCGCATCCTGGGGCTGGAGTCGGTCCCAAGGGTTGGGCTGTTCGCCCATTAAAGCGGTACGCGAGCTGGGTTTAGAACGTCGTGAGACAGTTCGGTCCCTATCCGCTGTGCGCGTAGGAGTCTTGAGAAGGGCTGTCCCTAGTACGAGAGGACCGGGACGGACGAACCTCTGGTGTGCCAGTTGTCCTGCCAAGGGCATGGCTGGTTGGCTACGTTCGGAAAGGATAACCGCTGAAAGCATCTAAGCGGGAAGCCTGCTTCGAGATGAGGGCTCCCACCCCCTTGAGGGGTTAAGGCTCCCAGTAGACGACTGGGTTGATAGGCCAGATATGGAAGCACCGTAAGGTGTGGAGTTGACTGGTACTAATAGGCCGAGGGCTTGTCCTCAGTTGCTCGCGTCCACTGTGTAGGTTCTGAAGTAATGACCTGTGTCCATGCCGGGTTGGTTAACTTCATAGTGTTTCGGTGGTCATAGCGTTAGGGAAACGCCCGGTTACATTTCGAACCCGGAAGCTAAGCCTTTCAGCGCCGATGGTACTGCAGGGGGGACCCTGTGGGAGAGTAGGACGCCGCCGAACAATCATTCAGCTCCGGTCCCTGAACCTTCTGGTTCAGGGACCGGAGCTTTTTTGTTCTGATTTTCGGGTGGTGGGCGTAACTCGACGTTCATCTCAGCTGACCAGGATCCGTTTCATGCGGACAGTGGGAACGCTCAAGTCGGCCGGTGTGCGTGCTGGTGACGAGGTCGTGGTGCCGGCCTACGGCAACGCCGAAGTGGCCCGGGCCGTGGTGGAGCTGGGCGCGGTGCCGGTGTTCGCCGATATTGACGTGGACAGCTACTGCCTCGATCCGGCCGCGGTGTCGGACGTGGTGACCGGGCGGACCGTCGCCGTCGTGGCGATCAACCGGTTCGGGCGGCAGGCGGACGCCGGCTGGATCCGTGAAGTGGGGCAGCGGCGCGGTCTGTTGGTGCTGGTGGACGACGAGCCCGGGGCCCGCGCGGACGGCGTGGAGCTGCGCCGGGAGCAGGCGTCGTACCTGGACGGCAGGCTGCGCGGGGTCTGGACGCCGACGCCGGCGGCGGGGCACACCTACGAGCAGTACGTGGTGCGGGTGCCGGGGAACGGGCGGCCGGACCGCGATGCCTTCGCGCGGGCCTTGCGGGCCAAGGGAGTTGGCTGCAAGGTGCCCGTACTGGCCCCGGTGTACCGGATGCCGGGGCTGCGGCGGGATGTGTTCCTGCCGCAGACGGAGCGGGCCGTGGACGAGACGCTGGCGCTGCCCGTGCATGCGGAGATGTCGCGGCGGGAGCTGCACAAGATGGTGAGTGCCTGCAATGCGCTGGGCGGATTGCTGCAGCCGGCCTTTTAGGCGCGTGATGGGGGACGGTTCGAATCTGCCGCGGAGTTGGGGTAATATCTTTTCCGTTGCCGCGCCCCAATAGCTCAGTCGGCAGAGCGTCTCCATGGTAAGGAGAAGGTCTACGGTTCGATTCCGTATTGGGGCTCCAGACAACGAAGGCCCTCGCCATATGGCGGGGGCCTTCGTCGTATGCGGAAGCGGGCGGTGCCGCGTCTCGGGCATGTGGAGCCTTGATGCGTACCGGATATGACGGGGAGTGAGAAGCGGTCCGCGGGGTGGGACGGCCGGCGGTGTGGGTGTCCGCCGACCGCCGGCCCGTTGGGGTCAGCTCGCCTGGGGCTCGGGGACGCGCAGGGCGAGGATGGCCATGTCGTCGGAGGCCGGCTCGGCGGCGAAGCGTTCCACGGCGCGCAGCACGCGGGTGGCGACGGCGCCGGCGGTCAGGCCCGTACAGGTGGTCAGTACGTCGGTGAGGCCGTCGTCGCCGAGCATGCGGGTGCCCTCGCGGCGTTCGGTGACGCCGTCGGTGACGCACAGCAGGACGTCGCCGGGGTCGAGGGTGACGGTCTGTTCGTAGAGTTCGAGGTCGTCCATGACGCCCAGCAGGGGCTGGGGTTCGGCGGCCGGTTCGACCGAGCCGTCCTGGCACAGCCGGAGCGGCAGGGGATGGCCGGCACAGACGACCTTGAGCAGGGCGCTGCCGTCGTCCTGCGGCCAGAGCTCGCCGTAAAGGAGCGTCAGGAAGCGGCTGCGGGCGCCCTCGTCGAGGATGGCGGCGTTCAGCCGCTCCAGGACCGCGGGGCCGCCGAGGCCCTCGCGGGCGAGGAGCCGGAGGGCGTGGCGGGCGAGGCCGGTGACGGCTGCGGCCTCCGGGCCCGTGCCGCAGACGTCGCCGATGGCGAAGCCGTAGGCGCCGTCGTGGATCGGGAAGAGGTCGTAGAAGTCGCCGCCGACCTCGTTGCCCTCGCCGGCCGCGCGATAGATGACCTCGACCTCGACGCCGGGGATGTCGGGCAGCGGCTCCGGGGGCAGCAGGCTGCGCTGGAGGGACTGGCTGATGGCCGTGCGCTCGGAGTAGAGGCGGGCGTTGTCCAGGGCGAGGGCGGCCCGGCGGGAGAGGTCCTCGGCGAGTTCGAGGATCTCCTGGCGGAAGTGCTCCTCGGTGGGCTTGCCGAGGGTGAGCATGCCGATGACGCGGTTACGGGCGACCAGCGGCAGCACGACGGTCTCCCCGCCGACGGCGGAGGCGGTGGCGAGGGTGGTGCCGGGGCCCGTGGAAGGGCGGGCTGAGTTGCCCAGGCCCAGGCTGCGCATCGAGGTCCGCAGCGCGGCGTCGTGTGCGGCGTCGCTGGGGGCGGTCCACACGCGTGCCCCGGGGGTGGGGACGGGCTCGGGCGGGTCGACCTTCATCAGCAGGGTCTTGAGGCCGTCGATGCGGTCCTCGTCCTCGTGCAGGACGTACGACAGCTCGGGCTCGGAGGCCTGGTCGGCGACGGTGTAGACCGCGCACCAGGTGGCGAGGGTGGGGACCGTCATCTGGGCCATCAGGGCCAGCGTCTGGTCGCGGTCGAGGGTGCCGGCCAGCAGGTCGGAGGCTTCGACGAGGAAGGAGAGCGAGCCGCGGCGCAGCTTTTCCAGCTCGGTCAGGCGGGCGCGTTCGACGGCGAGGGCGATGCGGTCGGCGGCGAACTGGAGCCTCAGCGCCTCCTCGTTCGTGTACCGCCCGGCGCTCTCCGCGGCGACGCCCAGGGAGCCGGTGAGCCGCCCCTCGACCTTCAGCGGGACGGTGACGACCGAGCGCATGCCCGTGCCGCTGAGGAGCGGGACGGCGCCGGGGACGGCCGTGAGGTCCTCGTGGACGGCGGGCATCCGGGCGGAGCCGTAACGTCCGGATCCGGCTTCCACGGGGACGCGGGCGAACCGCTGGCGGGCGGAGGGCAGGCCCGTGGAGGCGCGCACCTCCAGCTCGGTCTCGTCGTCGGTGGCCAGGAGGAGGTAGGCGGCGTCGCCGTCGAGCATGTCGCGGGCGCGCTCGACGGTGCGCTGGAGCAGGCCGTCGAGGTCGTCGGGGGCCGGGGAGCCGATGAAGACCTCGAACGGGTCGGAGGGGCGGCCCTCCGCCTGGGCGGCCTGGGTGGCGGAGTCCGCGGGGGTGCGCGGGGGGCTCTGCAGGATCGCCCGCTCGTGGTCGCGCACCAGGAGGCAAACCGTGGACGCCTCGCCGTCGACATCGCGGACGCGCAGGTGGGAGGCGTAGACGGGGACGACCCGGCCGTCGGCGCCCCTTATGCCGTAGGAGCCCTCCCAGCGGGAGAGCTGGAGCGCCTCGGCGATGCCGGTGCCGGTGCCGGGGGTGTGCGGCCAGGCGGCGAAGTCGGTGAGGGGTTTGCCGGTGACCTGCTCGGGGTCGTACGCGAAGAGGTCCTGGGCGTCATCGTTCCAGAAGCTGATGCAGCCGCCGCGGTCGATCTGGATCACCGCGACGCGTACCCGGGCGTCGGTGACCGGGAGGGCGTCCACGGGCAGGGCCGGGCCGGCGGAGCGGGTGCCGGCCGGGCGCTCGGGGAGGTCGAGCTGGAACCACACGTGTTTTTGTGCGGCGGTGTACTCGACGCCCCAGCGGGTGGCCAGCGCGCCGCACAGCAGCAGGCCGCGGCCGCCCTCGCGGTCCGGGTGGACCACGACCTGGCCGGCGTTCTGGAGCGGGATCTCGCGCTCGGGGTAGCGGTCGGCGACGGAGATCCGTACCCCTGCGTCATTGCGCAGACACAGCACATCGGCGGCGGTGCCGGCATGCACCACGGCGTTGGTGACCAGCTCGCTGGTCAGGACGACGCCGTCGTCGACGATGTCGGCGCAGCCCCAGCCCTGGAGGGTGTCGCGGACGAATGCACGGGCAGTGGCGACCGAGCGCCCGACCGGCTCGAATGTTGCGGCGGCCCGCGCGGTGATCACTGGTCTCCTCATGCGTGTGTCGGTGATCTGCTCCCCCATGGTCGCGGCGCCCCTCCGAATACCTGTTGTGCGTGTGCCACCGCCCGTGCTCGGGGGACGGGCCGGGTGGACAGCCGTATGCCAGGTTACTTACCTTCGCCGCACCCGAGGATGCCGGTCACGTGTGTTTCCGCCCCAATCGTGCCCTGGGACGGTGTGCGATGCTGCCGAACTGTTATGGCCTGGTTGAGCCATGGTGAAACACTGGGCAAGTATCAAGAGAAAGCCCGGGTAGAACGGTCGACCCTGCGGGAGGGACACGGTGGAGTCTGGCGCAGCGGCGCGGGGCGCAAGCACGCGCGCGAAAGGCGGACGTTCCCGGAACAACGGGACGACCGAGGTGGATACGGCTGCGCTCAATCGGCTGCTGGTCGCCCTGGTGGCCATGCGGGACGGGAACTTCCGCAAGCGGCTCACGGTTTCCGGCGACGGCGTCATGTCGGAGATCGCCGCGGTCTTCAACGAGGTTGCGGACCGCAATTTGCATCTGACGGGCGAGCTGGCGCGGGTGCGCCGGGTCGTGGGGCGCGAGGGCAAGCTGACGGAGCGGCTGGAGGTCGGTGCCGCAGAAGGCTCCTGGGCCGCGGCCATCGACGCCTCGAATGCCCTGGTCGACGACCTCGTACGGCCCGTCTCCGAGGTGGGACGGGTGCTGTCGGCGGTGTCCGAGGGCGACCTGGAACAGCGGATGGATCTGCGGTCGCGGAGTTCGGACAGCTCCTCGGAGCACCCCCTGCGGGGTGAATTCCTGAAGGTCGGCCGGACCGTCAACGGTCTGGTGGACCAGCTCTCCGCGTTCACCGACGAGGTCACGAGAGTGGCCAGTGAGGTCGGCACCGAGGGCAAGCTCGGCGGTCAGGCCCGGGTGCGCGGAATGTCGGGTTCGTGGAAGGATCTGACGGAATCCGTCAACACCATGGCGTCCCGGCTGACGGCACAGGTACGTGACATTGCTCTCGTTACCACCGCGGTGGCCAAGGGTGATCTGTCGCGCAAGGTGACCGTGCATGTCGCCGGCGAGATGCTGGAGCTGAAGAACACCGTCAACACGATGGTCGACCAGCTCTCCTCCTTCGCCTCCGAGGTGACGCGCGTCGCCCGCGAGGTGGGCACGGAGGGCGAACTCGGCGGTCAGGCGCAGGTCCCCGGTGTCGCCGGCGTGTGGAAGGACCTGACGGATTCGGTCAATCTCATGGCCGGCAACCTCACCGCGCAGGTGCGGGGGATCGCGCAGGTCACCACGGCCGTCGCGAACGGCGATCTGTCGCAGAAGGTCACGGTCAGCGCACGCGGCGAGGTCGCGCAGCTGGCCGACACCATCAACACCATGACCGAGACGCTGCGGACCTTCGCCGACGAAGTGACGCGGGTGGCGAACGAGGTCGGCGCGGAGGGGCAGCTCGGCGGGCAGGCGCAGGTGCCGGGCGCGGCGGGGACCTGGAAGGACCTCACCGACTCCGTCAACACCGCCTTCCGCAACCTCACCGCGCAGGTCCGGGACATCGCGCAGGTGACGACGGCGGTCGCCAACGGTGATCTGTCCCAGACGGTCACCGTCGATGTGGCCGGTGAAATGCTGGAGTTGAAGAACACCGTCAACACGATGGTGGGTCAGCTCTCCTCGTTCGGTGCCGAAGTGACGCGCGTGGCGCGGGAGATCGGCGTCGAGGGTGAGCTGGGCGGCCAGGCGGCGGTCCCGGGCGCGGCGGGTACGTGGAAGGACCTGACGGACTCCGTCAACACCGCCTTCCGCAACCTGACCGGGCAGGTGCGCAACATCGCCCAGGTGACGACGGCGGTCGCCAACGGCGATCTGTCGCAGAAGGTCACCGTCGATGTCTCCGGCGAGATGCTGCAGCTGAAGAACACCGTGAACACGATGGTGGACCAGCTGTCCTCGTTCGCCGACCAGGTCACGCGGATGGCCAGGGACGTGGGCACGGAGGGCCGGCTGGGCGGTCAGGCCCGGGTGGACGGCGTCAGCGGCACCTGGAAGGAACTGACCGACTCCGTCAACTTCATGGCGGGGAACCTGACGTCACAGGTGCGGCAGATCGCGCAGGTGACGACGGCGGTCGCGCGGGGTGACCTGTCGCAGAAGATCGACGTGGACGCGCGCGGCGAGATCCTGGAGCTCAAGAACACCATCAACACGATGGTCGACCAGCTCTCCGCGTTCGCCGAACAGGTCACCCGGGTCGCCCGGGAGGTCGGTACGGACGGCAGGCTGGGCGGTCAGGCGCAGGTACCGGGCGTCGCGGGCGTCTGGCGCGATCTGACCGACTCGGTGAACGGCATGGCCGGCAACCTGACGGCCCAGGTCCGCAACATCGCGCAGGTGGCCACGGCGGTCGCCCGCGGTGACCTGTCGCAGAAGATCGACGTGGACGCCCGGGGCGAGATCCTGGAGCTGAAGAACACCCTGAACACCATGGTCGACCAGCTCTCCTCGTTCGCGGAGCAGGTCACCCGGGTCGCCCGCGAGGTGGGCACCGAGGGCATCCTGGGCGGTCAGGCCGAGGTGCAGGGCGTCAGCGGGACGTGGAAGGACCTCACCCAGTCCGTCAACTTCATGGCGAACAACCTGACCTCGCAGGTGCGCAACATCGCCGAGGTGACGACCGCGGTGGCCCGCGGTGACCTCTCCAAGAAGATCACCGTCGATGCCAAGGGCGAGATCCTCGAACTGGTCACGACGGTCAACACGATGGTCGACCAGCTGTCGTCGTTCGCCGAGCAGGTGACCCGGGTGGCCCGTGAGGTGGGCACCGAGGGCCAGTTGGGCGGTCAGGCGCGGGTGCCGGGAGCCACCGGCATCTGGCTGGACCTCAGCGACAACGTCAACCTGATGGCCAACAACCTGACCATCCAGGTGCGCAACATCTCCCAGGTCTCGGCGGCGGTCGCCAACGGAGACCTGACCAAGAAGGTCACGGTCGAGGCGCGCGGCGAGGTCGCGCAGCTCGCCGACACGGTCAACACCATGGTGACCACGCTGTCGTCGTTCGCCGACGAGGTCACCCGGGTGGCCCGTGAGGTGGGCACCGACGGCATCCTGGGCGGCCAGGCCCGCGTTCCCGGCGTCGCCGGTACGTGGAAGGACCTCACCGAGTCCGTGAACTCGATGGCCAACAACCTCACCGGCCAGGTCCGCAACATCGCCATGGTCACCACCGCCATCGCCAAGGGTGATCTGACCAAGAAGATCGACATCGATGCGCGGGGCGAGATCCTCGCGCTGAAGACCACCATCAACACGATGGTCGACCAGCTGTCGTCCTTCGCCGAGCAGGTCACCAGAGTGGCTCGCGAGGTGGGCACGGAAGGCCAGCTGGGCGGTCAGGCGCAGGTGCGGGGCGTGGCCGGCACCTGGCGGGACCTGACCGAATCGGTGAACGAGATGGCCGGCAACCTGACCCGTCAGGTGCGTGCCATCGCCGCGGTCGCCGCGGCGGTCACCCTCGGGGACCACAACGTCCGCATCGACGTGGACGCGGCCGGCGAGATCCTGGAGCTCCAGGACAACGTCAACACCATGATCTCCACGCTCCGGGAGACCACCCTCGCCAACGAGGAACAGGACTGGCTCAAGGGCAACCTCGCCCGGATCTCCGGTCTGATGCAGGGCCGGCGCGATCTCAAGGACGTCGCCACGCTCATCATGAGCGAGCTCTCGCCCGCGGTCTCCGCCCAGCACGGCGCGTTCTTCCTCGCCGCGCAGCCCGACAGCCGGGAGATCGGTGCGGACGGCGCCGAGGCCGGCGCGTACGAGCTGCGGCTGATGGGCTCGTACGGCTACGCCATGGGCGGCATGCCGACGACCTTCAAACCCGGCGAGACACTGATCGGCACGGCCGCGGAGGAGGGGCGCACCATCCTGGTGGAGAACGTCCCGTCCGGCTATCTCAAGATCGCCTCCGGGCTGGGCGAGGCGCCGCCGGCGAATGTGATCGTGCTGCCGGTGCTGTTCGAGGACAAGGTGCTTGGCGTGATCGAGCTGGCGTCCTTCCAGCCGTTCACCCAGATCCAGAAGGACTTCCTCAGCCAGATCGCCGAGATGATCGCGACCAGCGTCAACACCATCTCGGTCAACACCAAGACCGAGGTGCTGCTCAAGCAGTCGCAGGAGTTGACCGAGCAGCTCAAGGAGCGCTCGGGCGAGCTGGAGAGCCGGCAGAAGGCGCTGGAGCTGTCCAACACCGAGCTGGAGGAGAAGGCCGAGCAGCTGCGCGCGCAAAACCGCGACATCGAGGTGAAGAACACCGAGATCGAGGAGGCGCGCCAGGTCCTGGAGGAGCGTGCCGAACAGCTCGCGGTCTCCATGCGCTACAAGTCGGAGTTCCTGGCGAACATGTCGCACGAGCTGCGGACACCGCTGAACTCCCTGCTGATTCTGGCCAAGTTGCTGGCCGACAACGCCGAGGGGAATCTCTCCCCCAAGCAGGTCGAATTCGCCGAAACCATCCATGGTGCCGGCAGCGATCTGCTCCAGCTGATCAACGACATCCTGGACCTGTCCAAGGTCGAGGCGGGCAAGATGGACGTCAGCCCGACGCGGATCGCGCTGGTCCAGCTCGTCGACTACGTGGAGGCCACGTTCCGGCCGCTGACCGCCGAGAAGGGACTCGACTTCTCCGTACGGGTCTCCCCGGAGCTGCCGGCCACCCTGCACACCGACGAACAGCGGCTGCTGCAGGTGCTGCGCAATCTGCTGTCCAACGCGGTGAAGTTCACCGACAGCGGCGCCGTCGAGCTGGTCATCCGGCCGGCCGGGGCGGATGTCCCGGTGGCCATCAGGGAGCAGCTGCTGGAGCACGGCTCGCTGCGCGACCCGGACGCGGACATGATCGCTTTCTCGGTCACCGACACCGGTATCGGCATCGCCTCCAGCAAGATGCGGGTCATCTTCGAGGCGTTCAAACAGGCCGACGGCACGACCAGCCGCAAGTACGGCGGTACGGGCCTGGGCCTGTCCATCAGCCGGGAGATCGCCCGGCTGCTGGGCGGCGAGATCCATGCCGCGAGCGAGCCCAACCGCGGTTCCACCTTCACGCTCTACCTGCCGCACAACCCCGGCGGGCTGCCGCCGCAGGGCTACCCCCAGCTGGTGGCCGGCGGGATCGCGATGGACGCGGAGGCGCGCGAGACGGAGGTCGGCCGGGAAGAGGCCCAGGAGCAGCCGGAGTTCGAGCAGGGCTCCGGCGGCAGCCTCAACCGGCGCCGCCGACGGGCCGTTTCGGGCCCCCCGCGGCGCTTCGAGCTGCCCGGCCGCCCGGCGGCCCCGGCTCCGCCGCAGGGGGCGCCACGGGCGCCTCAGGCGCCGTCACGGCCCGCTGCGCCGCAGCCCGCGGAGGAGCCCTGGCTCGGCAACGGCCAGGACCTGGTGGACCCGGTCTTCCAGGGCGGCTTCCACGGCGAGAAGGTGCTGATCGTCGACGACGACATCCGGAACGTCTTCGCGCTCACCAGCGTCCTGGAGCAGCACGGCCTTTCGGTGCTGTACGCGGAGAACGGGCGCGAGGGCATCGAGGTGCTGGAGCAGCACGATGACATCGTCCTGGTCCTGATGGACATCATGATGCCGGAGATGGACGGTTATGCGACGACGGCGGCGATTCGCCGGATGCCGCAGTTCGCCGGACTTCCCATCATCGCGCTGACCGCGAAGGCGATGAAGGGCGACCGCGAGAAGAGCATCGACTCCGGAGCCTCCGACTACGTGACCAAGCCGGTGGATACCGATCATCTGTTGTCGGTCATGGAGCAATGGATGCGCGCGGAGTGACGGAGCGTCCAGTATGGAGGCGAAAGAGGATCATCGCGTGCTGACTCAGTGTTGCCGTGGACGTGTGGAAGCCTGGGATACGGGGAACCTTCTGGTCCCTGTCTGCGTTTCTGCTAAGTGCACAGTGACATCGCGGTGACAGGGTGTGGCGACAGACGGGGTGCAGCTACCATGACCGGCACAAGGACGGGCGGCGTGACGGAGTCGTCCCCTGGGGCGGCGTCCGGTGCCATGCCGGGGCGAGGAGGACGGGCCATGGTGCAGAAGGCCAAGATCCTCCTGGTCGATGACCGGCCGGAGAATCTGCTGGCGCTGGAGGCGATCCTCTCTGCGCTCGATCAGACACTGGTGCGGGCATCGTCCGGGGAGGAAGCGCTCAAAGCACTGCTCACGGACGATTTCGCGGTGATTCTGCTCGATGTGCAGATGCCGGGGATGGACGGATTCGAAACCGCCGCGCACATCAAGCGTCGGGAGCGCACCCGCGACATCCCGATCATCTTCCTCACGGCCATCAACCACGGCCCGCACCACACGTTCCGCGGATATGCGGCCGGCGCGGTGGACTACATCTCCAAGCCGTTCGACCCGTGGGTGCTGCGGGCCAAGGTCTCGGTGTTCGTCGAGCTCTACATGAAGAACTGCCAACTGCGCGAGCAGGCCTCCCTGCTGAGACTGCAGCTGGAGGGCGGCCGGCAGAGCGCGGACGAGGCGAAGGAGTCGGCGGGGCTGCTCGCGGAACTCTCCGCACGGCTGGCCGCGGTCGAGGAGCAGGCCGAGGCGCTGTCCAAGCAGCTGGACGAGACGGCGGACGCGGCGGCGGTGGCCACCGCGGCACATCTCGAGCGCAAACTGACCGGCCTGCGCAGGGCGCTGGATGCCCTGGAGCCGGGGTCGGGCAGCGCCGCGGGGTGACTGACGCTCCTTCATGAGACGGGCGCGCGACACGTTCGGGTGAAGCGCCGTGCGCTCGTATCATGTCCGCGTTCGCCTGTAATCTCGTCGCCATGGCCTCACGTACGTCCGGCAAGGGAACCCAGAGCTCGGCGGGACCCTCGAAGCAGCGCGCCGGACGAACCGCGGGCGCCGCCAAGAAGACCGCCGCGAAGAAGGCGCCCGCGAAGCCGCCGGCGAAGAAGACCGCCACGAAGAAGGCACCGGCCAAGAGGGCGCCCGCCAAGAAGGCTGCCCCCAGACCGGTGCCGTCGCCCACCGGCGGTGTCTACCGCCTGGCCCGCGCCTGCTGGCTGGGCCTCGCGCACGCCATCGGGGCGGTGTTCCGCGGGATGGGCCGTGGCGCGAAGAACCTCGACCCGGCGCACCGCAAGGACGGTCTGGCGCTGCTGCTGCTCGGTCTGTCGCTGGTCATCGCGGCCGGTACCTGGTCCAACCTCAGCGGTCCGGTCGGCGACCTCGTCGAACTGCTGGTGACCGGCGCGTTCGGCCGGCTCGACCTGGTCGTGCCGATACTGCTGGGCGGCATCGCCATCCGTCTCATCCGCTACCCCGAGCGGCCGGAAGCCAACGGCCGGATCGTCATCGGGCTGTCCGCGTTGGTCGTCGGCGTCCTGGGGCAGGTCGCGATGGCCTGCGGGTCGCCGGGGCGGGACGACGGACTGGCCGCCATACAGGACGCCGGCGGTTATCTGGGGTGGGTGGCGTCCAAGCCGCTGATCTTCACCGTCGGACAGACCCTGGCCGTGGCGCTGCTGGCGCTGCTGACCCTGTTCGGCCTGCTGGTGGTCACCGCGACGCCGGTGAACGCCATCCCGCAGCGGCTGCGCGCGCTCGGCGTCAGGCTGGGCGTGGTGCACCCGGCGGACGCCGGGGCGGACGGCTACGGGGCCGCGGAGTACGAGGACTACGCCGACGAGTGGCGGGAGCAGCCCGCGCGCGGGCCGCGCCGCAGCGCCGCCGCGGCGGCCGCCGCCGACCCCGACGCGAGAGAGGAAGCGGCCCTGGCCAAGCGGCGCCGTCCGCGCCGGGCCTCCGCACAGCCCGCCGCCGACCGGCCGATGGACGCGGTGGATGTCGCCGCCGCGGCCGCCGCCGCGCTGGACGGCGCGGTGCTGCACGGCGTCCAGCCCTCCCCGCTCGTCGCCGGCCTCAGCAGCAGCGTCTCCGGCGAGATCCGCGGCCGGGACGGCGAGGACACCACGGGGGAGAGCGGCACGGTGCCGCCGGCCCGCGGCGCCGACCGGAAGGCCGCCGCGAGCGAGCACACCCCCGCGGTCCCGGACTTCACCAAGGCCCCGCCCGAGCCGTCCGGCGAGCTGCCGCCGCGCGCCGAGCAGCTGCAGCTCGCCGGTGACATCACCTACTCGCTGCCCTCGCTGGACCTGCTCGCGCGAGGCGGCCCCGGCAAGACCCGCAGCGCCGCGAACGACGCCATAGTGACCTCGCTGACCACCGTCTTCCAGGAGTTCAAGGTCGATGCCGCGGTCACCGGCTTCACCCGGGGCCCGACGGTCACCCGCTACGAGGTCGAGCTGGGCCCGGCCGTCAAGGTCGAGAAGATCACCGCGCTGGCCAAGAACATCGCCTACGCCGTGGCCAGCCCCGACGTCCGCATCATCAGCCCCATCCCCGGCAAGTCCGCGGTCGGCATCGAGATCCCCAACACCGACCGCGAGATGGTCAACCTCGGTGATGTGCTGCGGCTGGCCGACGCCGCGGGTGACGAGCATCCGATGCTGGTGGCGCTCGGCAAGGACGTCGAGGGCGGCTACGTCATGGCCAACATGACGAAGATGCCGCACGTCCTGGTGGCCGGCGCCACCGGTTCCGGCAAGTCCTCCTGCATCAACTGTCTGATCACCTCGGTGATGGTGCGGGCCACCCCGGAGGACGTCCGGATGGTGCTGGTCGACCCCAAGCGCGTCGAGCTGACCGCCTATGAGGGCATCCCGCACCTGATCACGCCGATCATCACCAACCCCAAGCGTGCCGCCGAGGCGCTGCAGTGGGTGGTCCGCGAGATGGACCTGCGCTACGACGATCTCGCGGCCTACGGTTTCCGGCACATCGACGACTTCAACGAGGCGGTGCGCCGCGGCAAGGTCAGCTCTCCCGAGGGCAGTGAGCGCGAGCTGGCGCCGTACCCGTATCTGCTGGTCATCGTGGACGAGCTGGCGGACCTGATGATGGTCGCCCCGCGCGATGTGGAGGACTCCATCGTCCGCATCACCCAGCTCGCCCGCGCGGCGGGCATCCACCTGGTGCTCGCCACCCAGCGCCCGTCCGTCGATGTCGTCACGGGCCTGATCAAGGCCAATGTGCCCTCCCGGCTCGCCTTCGCCACCTCCTCGCTCGCCGACAGCCGGGTCATCCTCGACCAGCCGGGCGCCGAGAAGCTGATCGGCAAGGGCGACGGGCTGTTCCTGCCGATGGGGGCCAACAAGCCGGTCCGTATGCAGGGCGCGTTCGTGACCGAGGAAGAGGTCGCGGCCGTCGTCCAGCACTGCAAGGACCAGATGGCGCCCGTCTTCCGGGATGACGTCACCGTCGGCACGGCGAAGAAGAAGGAGATCGACGAGGACATCGGCGACGACCTGGATCTGCTGTGCCAGGCCGCTGAGCTGGTGGTTTCCACCCAATTCGGGTCGACGTCGATGCTCCAGCGCAAGCTGCGGGTGGGGTTCGCCAAGGCCGGGCGGCTGATGGACCTGATGGAGTCACGGAACATCGTCGGGCCCAGCGAGGGGTCCAAGGCGCGCGACGTCCTGGTCAAGCCGGACGAATTGGACGGAGTGCTGGCGGTGATCCGTGGGGAGGCTACCGGGTAGCACAAATTTCCGGGCCGCGCGCACGGGAGCAGCAGGCAACCGTTTCTCCTGCCAAGACGTCAAGTTGAGGGAGATGAGGGAACGATGCTTCACCACCGAACCCGACGGCACCGCCGATGGCGTTCCGATGGCGTACAAACTCCGCTCTCCCGCTTGCCCCACCCTTTCGCTCCACCCCTAGACTGAACTTCCAGCAGGTGGCTCACGCTCGAAAGGCGCCCCCGTGTCCATCGGCAACTCCCCCGAAGCAGACCGGCCTTCCGTCGGTGCTGCCCTCCAGAAGGCCCGTATCGGAGCGGGACTGACCGTCGAAGAGGTCAGTGCGACGACACGGGTGCGCATCCCCCTCGTGCAGGCCATCGAGCAGGACGACTTCTCCCGCTGTGGTGGCGACGTCTACGCCCGGGGGCACATCCGGGCGCTCGCCCGCGCCGTGTCCCTCGACGCCCGCCCGCTGATCGACCATTTCGACGCCGAGCACGGCGGCCGGCCCGCGCCGACCCCTGCCGCGCCGCTCTACGAAGCCGAGCGGATCCGTTCCGAGCCGCGCCGTCCCAACTGGACCGCGGCGATGGTTGCGGCGATCGTCGCCGTGGTCGGATTCGCGGGCTTCACGCTCTTCACGGGCGGTGACAAGAGCAACGGCGGCTCGATCGCGGCCCGTGACAACGCCAAGCAGGCGCCCGCATCCACCCGCCATCCGTCGACGATCAAGCCGCCGATCAAGCCCGACCCCGAGCCCTCCGACAGCGCCGTCGCCGGACTGCCGAAGGACAAGGTCACGATCAAGGTCACCGCCCGCGACGGTCAGAGCTGGATCTCCGCCAAGGACGCCAACGGCAAGCTCCTCGAGGACGGCCTGCTCAAGAAGGGCGAGTCCAAGACCATCACCGACAAGGAACGGATCGACCTGGTCCTCGGCAACGCCGGAGCCGTACAGCTGTACGTCAACGGCAAGGAGGTCAAGGAGATCGGCCACAAGGGCACCGTGGAGCGGCTGAGCTACACGCCGGGGGACCCCCAGGCGGGCTGAGCGCCCGTCCCCGGAGGCGTTCGCCGCCGGTCCCGGGCCCCCGGGAGCGGCGGCGGAGACCTGCGCGCCGAGGGGGCACCCGGGACGAAGTAGGCTGAGCCCCATGCCCGAACGCCGTACCGTCGCCCTTGTCACCCTTGGCTGCGCCCGTAACGAGGTGGACTCGGAGGAGCTCGCAGGCCGCCTGGCAGCGGACGGCTGGGAGCTCGTCGAGGAAGCCGCCGATGCCGATGTCGCCGTCGTCAACACCTGCGGGTTCGTCGAGGCCGCCAAGAAGGACTCCGTCGATGCCCTGCTGGAAGCCAACGATCTGAAGGATCAGGGCAGAACCCAGGCCGTCGTGGCCGTCGGCTGCATGGCCGAGCGCTACGGCAAGGAGCTCGCCGAGGCGCTGCCCGAGGCCGACGGTGTGCTCGGCTTCGACGACTACACCGACATCTCCGGCCGCCTGCAGACCATCCTGAGCGGCGGCATCCACGCCTCGCACACCCCGCGCGACCGCCGCAAGCTGCTGCCGATCAGCCCGGCCGAGCGCCAGGACTCAGCCGGGGTAGCCCTGCCCGGCCACGCCCAGGACACGCCGCCCGAGGACCTGCCGGAGGGCGTCGCACCGGCCTCCGGGCCGCGCGCACCGCTGCGCCGCCGGCTCGGCAGCAACCCCGTGGCCTCGGTGAAGCTGGCCTCCGGCTGCGACCGGCGCTGCTCGTTCTGCGCCATCCCGTCCTTCCGCGGCTCGTTCATCTCCCGCCGGCCCTCCGATGTGCTCGGGGAGACGCGCTGGCTGGCCGAGCAGGACGTGAAGGAGGTCATGCTGGTCTCCGAGAACAACACCTCCTACGGCAAGGACCTCGGCGACATCCGGCTGCTGGAGACCCTGCTGCCCGAGCTGGCGGCCGTCGACGGCATCGAGCGGATCCGGGTCAGCTACCTCCAGCCGGCCGAGATGCGCCCCGGCCTGATCGACGTCCTGACCGGTACCGACAAGGTGGCCCCCTACTTCGACCTGTCCTTCCAGCACTCGGCGCCCGGTGTGCTGCGCGCGATGCGCCGCTTCGGCGGCACGGACAGCTTCCTGGAACTGCTCGAGACGATCCGCAGCAAGGCGCCGCAGGCCGGTGCCCGCTCCAACTTCATCGTCGGCTTCCCCGGGGAGAGCGAGAGCGACCTCGTGGAGCTGGAGCGCTTCCTCACCGAGGCCCGGCTCGATGCCATCGGCGTCTTCGGCTACTCCGACGAGGACGGCACCGAGGCCGCCTCGTACGAGGACAAGGTCGACCCGGACGTGGTCGCCGAGCGGCTGGCGCGGGTGTCGCGGCTGGCCGAGGAGCTGACCGCACAGCGTGCCGAGGAGCGGATCGGCGAGACGGTGCGGGTACTGGTCGACCGGAACGACGACGAGGACGGTCTCGTCGGTCGGGCCGCGCACCAGGCGCCGGAGACCGACGGCGTCACCCTGCTGTCGACCGACCGGGAGCTGGCGCCCGGTCGTATGGTCGAAGCAAAGGTGGTGGCGAGCGAGGGCGTCGATCTCGTCGCGGAGGTGCTGTCGGTGGAGGGCACGGGATGTACCGAGGAGGCGGCCAGATGAGCGGAATCCCGGCTTCCGCAGCGGGTGGCCCGCGCCCGGCGCCGGCCGTCCGGCAGGCCGGGCTGTGGAACATCGCCAATGTCCTGACGATGCTGCGGCTGGTGCTGGTCCCGGCCTTCGTGGTGCTGCTGATGCACGACAACGGCACCGATCCCGTCTGGCGCGTCTTCGCCTGGGCCGCCTTCGCCGTCGCCATGATCACCGACATCTTCGACGGGCACCTGGCCCGCACGTACAACCTGGTCACCGACTTCGGCAAGATCGCCGACCCGATCGCGGACAAGGCGATCATGGGTGCCGCACTCATCTGTCTGTCGGTGCTGGGTGATCTGCCCTGGTGGGTGACCGGGGTGATCCTCTTCCGGGAGCTCGGGATCACGCTGATGCGGTTCTGGGTGATCAAGCACGGGGTCATTCCGGCCAGCCGTGGCGGCAAAATCAAGACATTGGCACAGGGCACCGCGGTCGGGATGTACGTCCTGGTGCTGACCGGTCCGCTGGCGACCTTCCGCTGGTGGGTGATGGCGGTGGCCGTGCTGCTGACCGTCGCCACCGGGCTCGACTACGTCCGGCAGGCCGTGGTGCTGCGCCGGGCCGGACTGGCCCGCGGGCGGGCCGAGCGGGCTGAGAAGGCCGAGAAGGCCGAGAGGGACACAGCCCGGTGAACGGGCCGGGTTCTGCCGCGGCCCGGGCGCTGGAGCTGCTCGCCGCACGGGGGCAGAGCCTGGCGGTGGCCGAATCGCTGACCGGCGGCCTGGTGGCGGGTGCGCTGACCGCCGTCCCCGGGGCCTCACGGGTCCTGCGGGGCTCGGTCACGGCGTACGCCACCGACCTCAAGCGGGAGCTGCTGGGCGTGGACGGCGCCCTGCTGGCCGCGCACGGGGCCGTGGACGGCGAGGTCGCGCGGCAGATGGCGGGCGGTGTGCGGCGGGTGCTGGGTGCCGACTGGGGGATCGCCACCACGGGGGTGGCCGGGCCCGATCCGCAGGACGGACATCCGGTGGGCACCGTTTTCGTGGCGGTGCGGGGACCGGAGGGTGCCGGGGAGGTGCGCCGGCTCACGCTGGAGGGCGACCGCGACCGGATTCGACAGGACACCATCGGGGCCGTGCTCGCACTGTTGTTGAGCGAACTTGCAGAAAATACGCGGGCACAGGATACGGAACAACACGGGGGGAATGGATGTTTGCAGCCCTGAGTGAACACGTACTTGCGCCCGGCACGCCTACGGCCCGAGGCGGTACGGTGGGGCGAGAAGGATCCGGATCCGAGGTCCGAGGAGGGAGCCAGCGATGATTCTGCTTCGTCGCCTGCTGGGTGACGTGCTGCGCCGACAGCGTCAGCGCCAGGGCCGAACCCTGCGCGAGGTCTCTTCCTCCGCCCGGGTATCGCTCGGCTATTTGTCCGAGGTCGAGAGGGGGCAGAAGGAGGCGTCCTCCGAGCTGCTCTCGTCGATCTGTGACGCGCTGGATGTGCGCATGTCCGAGCTCATGCGGGAAGTCAGCGACGAGCTCGCGCTCGCCGAGCTGGCAGCGTCCGCGGCCGCGAGCGACCCGGTGCCCGCACCGGTACGGCCGAAGCTCAATTCGGTGTCCGTCACGTCCCTGGCCGGTGTGCCCGAGGACCGCGTGACCATCAAGTCGCCGGCCGACGTCGTGGATGTCGTCGCGGCCTGACACCCCTGTTCGTACGCATCGAGGCCCCGGCGGGCAGCACCCCGCCGGGGCTTTGTGCTGCCCGCCGGGGCGCGGGTGTGCGGTGCCGCGAGGAGCTGCCGAGGCGGTCCGGCCGGACCGCCTCGGCAGCTCCTCGCGGGTGATTCATTTGTACGATGACAAAACCGGATGAATTGCCCAAAGAGGAGTATCTGGATGTCTGTGGTCAAGAGCACACTCTCCGACGAGGGCCGCGGCATCGTCGGGCATGCCCTCCAGGGAGCGCTGGTGGACCTGGTGGATCTCTCCCTCGTCGCCAAGCAGGTGCACTGGAACGTCGTCGGTCCGCGCTTCCGCTCCGTACACCTCCAGCTCGATGACGTGGTCGCCAGCGCACGGACGCACGCCGACACGGTGGCCGAGCGGGCGTCCGCGATCGGGGTGCCGCCCGACGGGCGGGCCGCCACCGTCGCCAAGACCAGCGGCATCGGTGAGATCGGGGATGGCTGGATCAAGGACGGCGAGGTGGTGCGGGCGATGGTGGAGGCGCTGTCCGCGGTCATCGGCCGGATGCGGGAGCGGATCGGGGCGACCGCGGACCCGGATCCGGTCAGCCAGGACATCCTCATCGGGCTGACCGCCGACCTGGAGAAGCACCACTGGATGTTCCAGGCCGAAGCCCACTGACGACCGCGGCGCCCGCCGACGGGCCGCCCGGGCCCGGTCCGTCCAGCTCACGGCGGCTCTTTACGGGCGTGCGAGACCGTCCACGCGCCGGGAACGCCCCGGTGCGCCCTCCCGCCGGGCGGCGGGTCCCGTCTAGCGTCGGCCGGAGGAGGCAGCCATGGGGTGGCGTGACGTCACGGCCCGCGGGCGGGCCGGCCGGCATCCGTGGGCCGTACCGGGGCGCTGGATATCCGCGGCCGTCGTCGGGGGGCTGTGGTGGTGGGCCGCGGTCCGGCTGGTGTGGTGGCCGCAGTCGGCGGGGGTGGTCGAAGGGGCCGTCGTCCTGGGTGGCTGGGGGCTCAGCCTGTTGCCGGTGCACTGTGTTCCGTGGACGGACCGGGGCGCCGGCAGATGCCGCCGGGTGCTGGCGCGAGCGGCCCGGGGGGTCAGGGGGTTACGGGGGTGTCGGGGGCGGACCGGGCGGCGCTCCGAAAGGAATGGCGACGCCGTCGGTCGGGCGGGGGGGGCCGGGGGGCCGTGAGGGATGAGGCG
Organism: Streptomyces sp. NBC_01454; assembly: GCF_036227565.1. Taxonomy (NCBI): domain Bacteria; kingdom Bacillati; phylum Actinomycetota; class Actinomycetes; order Kitasatosporales; family Streptomycetaceae; genus Streptomyces; species Streptomyces sp. NBC_01454. The sequence continues at coordinate 2,159,371 of NZ_CP109460.1, read as the reverse complement.
ATGGTGGCCGGGTGCGGTGCGGGTGCGGCGCGGGTGTGTGCGGCGTTCGCCGGCTCTCCGAGACCGGGCCAGAGGTGACATCCCGGTCCCCGGCCCGAGCGTGACCCTGGTGGCCTTCGCCGGCGAGATGTCGCCGGCCGGGCTGGGTGGCGGGGTGTTCCGGGTCAGTCGGCGGTGCGGTCGCCCGGGTGGTCGGGCTGGCAGGCGGGGCACCAGTAGGTGACACGGTCCTCGGCAGTGGGGTCCTGGTCGGCGCTGCGGACCGCCGTTCCGCAGCGCAGGCAGGGGCGTCCGGCCCGGCCGTAGACCCACAGCCGGCGATCGGGGCGGGCGCTGGGCGTGGTGGTGCGGGCGGGGCGCCGCTTGTTGGCTTCCAGCAGCTTCTTGGCGAGGGCGGGCACGCGCTCGGGGTGGGGCAGCCGACCGACCGGCAGCCAGGGGGAGACGCGCAGCAGAAAACACAGCTCGCACTTGTAGACATTGCCGAGACCGGCGAGATTGCGCTGGTCGAGCAGGGCCTCGCCGAGCGGCCGTGCCGGGTCGGAGGACAGTCGGCGCAGGGCCTCGGCGGGGTCCCAGCCGGGGCCGAGGAGGTCGGGTCCCAGATGGCCGACGACCCGTGACTCCTCGGCGGTGCGCAGCAGGTCGAGTACGGGCAGACGGTAGCCGACGGCGGTGTGCTCGGCGGTGCCGAGGATCGCCCGGATCTGGTGGGCGGGGCCGCCACGCCAGCGCTCGGCCGGGGTGTAGATCTTCCATGCGCCGTCCATCCGCAGATGGGAGTGGAGCGTGAGGCCCCCGTCGAAGCGAGTGAGGAGGTGCTTCCCGCGCGGGAGCACCTCCAGCACCCGGCGGCCGGTCAGATCCACCGTGGCGAGCCGGGGTACGCGCAGGTCGCAGCGGGTCAGCGGGTGGCCGGCCAGGGCCTCGTGCAGCCGCTGGGCCAGACGCCAGACGGTGTCGCCTTCGGGCATGCCCCCATCATGCCGGGAGGGGGCGTGCGCGGGTGGGGCGCGGACGGTATCGCGGCGCCGCGGACCTCACCCCCGTAGCCGCAGGCCCCGCGGGGTGGGGTGGAAGCCGGCGGACTCCAGGGTGGCCGCGAAGGGGGAGGTGAGGGCCGCGGTGCCATTGATGCGTTCGGTGGTGATGGTGCCCAGGGCGCCCGCGCGGGCGGCACCGGTGAGGGCCTCGACGGCGAGCAGGACGCGCGGGTCGGTGGCAGCGCCGGCCGGATCGTGGCCGAGGGGCCACAGGAGCAGGGTCTTGCCGCCGCGCTCCATGTAGAGCGTCAGCTCGCCGTCGACCAGGACGACCAGGGAGCCCGCCTTGCGGCCGGGTTTGTGGGTCGAGCCCTCGGGCGGCTCGGGCCAGGGCAGGGCGGCGCCGTAGGCGTTGGCGGGGTCGGCGGCGGCCAGCAGGACGGCACGCTGCGGGCCACCGCGCCGGGCCGGCGCCGGGCCGCCGTCCGGCAGCGCCTCGTCGGCCGTGCGCTCCCGCTGGGTGCTGACCGCGCGCAGCCGGTCCACCGCGCCGTCCATCGCGAACTGGGCGGCGCCCAGTCCCTCCACCACATAGCCGCGACGGGCCTGACCGGACTCCTCGAAGGCGGCCAGTACGCGATAGGCGGCGGAGAAGCCGCCCTCGACCCCCTCGGCGGCGACCGCACCGCGGGTGACGATGCCGTGCCGGTCCAGGAGCGTACGGGCCAGGGCGTGGGCGCGGTGGGTAGGGTCCGGCTCGGCGGCGGGCAGCAGCGACCAGCGGCCGCCGACGGTCGGCGGTCCGGACCGGGAGGCGGTGGGGCGGCCGCCGCGGCCCGCGCCACCGGGGTGTCCCCAGCGGCCACGGGGGGTGGCGCGGCGGGCGCGATGGGCGGTGGAGCCCGCGGTCCGGCCCGAGCCGAGGAGGGCGCGCAGCGGGGCCAGGGTGTCGTTGGTCAGCCGGCCCGACCAGGCCAGTTCCCACAGCGCGTCGGCCAGTTGGGGGTCGGTGGCATCGGGGTGGGTGGTGGCGCGGACCTGGTCGGCGAGCTGGCGGAAGAACAGGCCGTATCCGGGGGCGAGGGCGGTCAGCAACGACTCGTGCAGCGCGGAGAGTTCCAGCGGGAGCGGCGGTGGGAGCAGCAGTGGCGCGGTGTCGGCGAGATGGAGGGAGAGCCAGCCGTCCTTCCCGGGGAGGGCGCCCGCGCCGGCCCACACCACCTCGCCGGTGGCCGTGAGTTCGTCCAGCAGCGCGGGGGTGTAGCCGCCGACGCGGGACGGGAGCACCAGCTTCTCCAGGGCGGACGCGGGCACCGGCGCGCCCTGGAGCTGCTCGATGGCGCGCGCCAGGCCGTCGATTCCGCGCAGCGCGTGCGACGGGCCGCCGGATGCCGCCGGCGCTCCGCCGACCGGGGCCGGGCGTGGGGCGCCGACGTGCTGCCACTGGGGGAGGAAGGCGGCGAGCGCGGCGGGCGGTACCGGCTCCAGCTCCTCGCGCAGGGCGGCCAGCGAGCGGCGGCGCAGCCTGCGCAGCACCTGGACGTCGCACCATTCCTGGCCGATGCCCGCGGGATGGAACTCCCCCTGGACGACCCGGCCGGCGGCGGCGAGGCGGTGCAGCGCGCCGTCCGTGACGGCCGTGCCGAGGCCGAAGCGGGCGGCGGCCTGCTCGGAGGTGAACGGGCCGTGGCTACGGCCGTACCGGGACAGCAGATCGCCGAGCGGGTCCTTGACCGGTTCGGTGAACGATTCCGGCACGCCGACCGGCAGGGCCGTGCCGAGGGCGTCGCGGAGCCGGCCGGCGTCCTCGACGGCGGCCCAGTGATCGGCGCCGGCGATCCGCACCCGGATGGCGCGGCGGGCGGCGGCCAGCTCCCCGGCCCATGCCGGATCCGCGCCGCGCCCGGCCAGCTCGGCGTCGGTCAGCGGGCCCAGCACCCGCAGCACATCGGCCACCCCCTCGACGTCCTTGACCCGCCGGTCCTCCGTCAGCCACTGCAGCTCACGCTCCAGCTCGGCCAGCACCTCGGCGTCCAGCAACTCACGCAGCTCGGCCTGGCCCAGGAGTTCGGCGAGCAGCCGGGAGTCCAGGGAGAGGGCGGCGGCGCGGCGTTCGGCGAGGGGGGAGTCGCCCTCGTACAGGAACTGGGCGACATAGCCGAACAGCAGCGAGCGGGCGAACGGGGACGGCTCGGGGGTGGTGACCTCCACCAGGCGGACCCGGCGGGCCTCGATGTCGCGCATCAGCTCCGTCAGGCCCGGTACGTCGAAGACGTCCTGGAGGCATTCACGGACGGCTTCCAGGACGATCGGGAACGACCCGAACTCGCTTGCCACCTGGAGGAGTTGGGCGGCCCGCTGCCGCTGTTGCCACAGCGGGGTGCGCTTGCCGGGGCTGCGCCGCGGCAGCAGCAGGGCCCGGGCGGCGCACTCACGGAAACGGGAGGCGAACAGCGCGGACCCGCCGACCTGGTCCGTGACGAGCTGATCGACCTCGCCGTGGTCGAAGGCGACATCGGCGGCACCCACCGGGGACTGTTCCGGGTCGTATTCCGTGCCGCGGGTGTGCAGGCCGGGGTCGGCGGCCGGGTCGAACCCGGCGTCGCCGTCGAGGAGGTCGAGGCCCATCAGGTCGGCGTCGGGCAGCCGCAGCACGATGCCGTCGTCGGCGTGCATCACCTGGGCGTCCATGCCGTAGCGCTCGGCGAGGCGGGCCCCCAGCGCCAGCGCCCAGGGGGCGTGCACCTGCGCGCCGAACGGGGAGTGGATGACCACGCGCCAGTCGCCCAGCTCGTCGCGGAAGCGCTCCACGACGATCGTGCGGTCATCGGGGACATGGCCGCAGGCCTGCTTCTGCTCGGCGAGATAGCTCAGCACATTGGACACCGCCCAGTCGTCCAGCCCGGCGGCGGACAGCCGGTCCCCGGCCTCCCCGGGGCCGAGCGAGCCGACCTCCCGGAGGAACGCGCCGAGCGCCCGGCCCAGTTCGAGGGGGCGGCCGAGCTGGTCGCCCTTCCAGAACGGCAGCCGCCCCGGCACCCCGGGGGCGGGGGTGACCAGCACCCGGTCACGGGTGATGTCCTCGATGCGCCAGGACGTCGTGCCGAGCGTGAAGACATCGCCGACGCGGGACTCGTAGACCATCTCCTCGTCCAGCTCGCCCACCCGTCTCCCGCCGCCGCCCTTGCCGGAGTCGCCGCCCGCCAGGAACACCCCGAACAGGCCGCGGTCGGGGATCGTGCCGCCGGAGGTGACGGCCAGCCGCTGGGCTCCGGGACGGCCCGTGACGGTCTGCGCGACGCGATCCCACACCAAGCGCGGCCGCAGTTCGGCGAAGGCATCGGAGGGATAGCGGCCGGCGAGCATGTCCAGTACGGCGGTGAACGCCGACTCGGGAAGCGCGGCGAACGGGGCCGCCCGCCGGACGACTGCGAGCAGCTCCTCGACGTCCCAGGTGTCCATCGCGGTCATGGCGACGAGCTGCTGGGCGAGCACGTCCAGGGGATTGGCCGGCACCCGCAGCGCCTCGATGGCACCCGAGCGCATCCGCTCGGTGACCACGGCCGCCTGCACCAGGTCACCGCGGTACTTGGGGAAGACGATGCCCGTCGAGACCGCGCCGACCTGGTGCCCGGCCCGGCCGACGCGCTGCAGCCCGGACGCCACCGACGGCGGGGACTCCACCTGGACGACCAGATCGACCGCGCCCATGTCGATGCCCAGCTCCAGACTGGACGTGGCGACCACGGCCGGCAGCCGGCCGGCCTTGAGGTCCTCCTCCACCTGGGCGCGCTGCTCCTTGGACACCGAGCCGTGATGGGCCCGGGCCAGGACCGGCGGCGCACCCTTGGCGGCGCCGGCCTCCGCCATCAACTCCGCGGGGGAGTGGTGCTCGGGCAGGGACTCTCCCGTCGCCCGCTCGTAGGCGATCTCGTTGAGGCGGTTGCACAGACGCTCGGCCAGGCGGCGGGAGTTGGCGAAGACGATCGTGGAGCGGTGGGCCTGGACGAGATCGGCGATCTTCTCCTCGACCTGCGGCCAGATGGACGGCTTCTCGCCGGTGTCGCCCTCCTGGACCGGCGAGCCGCCCAGTTCGCCCATGTCCTCCACCGGGACGACCACCGACAGGTCGAAACGCTTCCCGGACACCGGCTGGACGATCTCCACCCGGCGCCGCGGCGACAGATAGCGGGCCACCTCTTCCACCGGACGCACCGTCGCCGACAGCCCGATCCGCCGCGCCGGGCGGTCCAGCTGCTCGTCCAGCCGCTCCAGGGAGAGCGCCAGATGCGCGCCGCGCTTCGTGCCGGCCACGGCATGCACCTCGTCCACGATCACCGTCTCGACACCCGCCAGCGCCTCCCGGGCCGAGGACGTCAGCATCAGGAACAGCGACTCGGGGGTGGTGATGAGGATGTCCGGCGGGCGGTTGGCGAGCGAGCGGCGCTCGGCGGGCGGGGTGTCCCCGGAGCGGATGCCGACCGTGAGGTCCGGCTCCGGCAGCCCGAGACGGACCGACTCGTGGCGGATGCCCGTCAGCGGACTGCGCAGATTGCGCTCCACATCGACGGCCAGCGCCTTCAGCGGCGAGACGTACAGCACCCGGCAGCGCTTCTTCGGCTCGGCGGGCGGGGGAGTGCTGGCCAGCGCGTCCAGCGAGGCGAGGAAGGCGGCCAGCGTCTTGCCGGATCCCGTCGGCGCCACCACGAGGACGTCCGAGCCCGCGCCGATCGCCCGCCAGGCGCCTTCCTGCGCGGCGGTGGGCGCGCTGAACGCCCCGGCGAACCAACCACGGGTCGCGGGCGAGAACGAGTCGAGCGCTGCGTCGGCCATGTTCCCCATCGTGCACCGGACCACTGACAACGCGGCCCCGCCCGCGCGCCGCCCGGCCGCCGTCCACGCCTCGGACGCGCGGGACCGGCGGCCACGGGCCGGACGCAGAATGGCCCGCATGGTCATGGCCGGCGGGGACGGCGCGGCCGGCGGTGGCCCCGGCGTGGGCGTCACGCCGCGGGCGCGCGAGGAATGGGCGCGTCACTGGCGCCACGCCGGGCTGCCCGGGGTGGATCTGCTGCGCGCCCGCTACGTCCGGCACTCCTTCCCCCGCCATGCCCACGAGGGGTATGTCCTCTGCGCGGTCACCTCCGGGGTCGAGGAGGTGGGGCTCCAGCAGGGCACTGTCCGGGCCGGCCGCGGCGGCATCATCATGATCAACCCAGAGGTCGCGCACACCGCGCGGGCCGGCGCACCCGAGGGCTGGACCTACGCCACGCTCTACCCCTCCTCCGAGATCGTCGCCGAGATCGCCGAGGAGACCACGGGACTGCGCGGCACCCCGGGATTCGACGAGACGGTCGCCGAGGACCCGCACCTCGGCCACCTGATCACCGGGATCCACCGGGCCGCCGAGGCCGGCAACGCGCTCGCCGCCGCCAGCCTGCTGCGGCTCCTCGTCGCCCGGCTGTTGCGCCGCTACGGAGGCCCGCTCCCCGCGCGCACTCCCCGAAGCGCCGGTGCCCGCACCGCCGCCCGCGCCCGAACCGTCCTGGAGGAGCGGATGGCCGGCCCGCCCTCCCTGGAGCGGCTGGCCGAGGAGCTCGGCACCAGCCCGTTCGCGCTGCTGCGGGCCTTCCGCAGCGCCTACGGGATGCCGCCGCACACCTGGCTCACCGACGCCCGGGTGCGCCGGGCCCGCCGGCTCCTGGAAGCGGGCAGTGCCCCCGCCGACGCGGCCGCCGCCGTCGGTTTCACCGATCAGCCCCACCTCAACCGGCACTTCACCCGCATCGTCGGCGTGCCCCCGGGCGCCTACCGCAGGGAGCGCGCGGCACAGCCGGGCGGTGCGGGGGCCGCCGGTGACGGGCGGCTCACCCCGGGCGCAAGAACGTACAAGACCGCCGAGGGCTGCGGCTCCTAAGGTCCGGGGCGTGGCAGAACAGACAGAGATACGCACCCCGGGGCGGGCAGCACGGCCGCCGGCCGCGCCCGTGAAACCCGACTCCGCCGTCATCCGGGACGCGCTCGGCGTCGGCGTCGCCGTCGGCCTTTCCGGATTCGCCTTCGGCGTGACCTCGGCCGGCGCCGGGCTCGGCCTGCTGCAGACCTGCGCGCTCAGCCTGCTGGTGTTCACCGGGGCGTCGCAGTTCGCCCTGGTCGGCGCGCTCGCGGCGGGCGGCAACCCGCTCACCGCCGCGGCCGGCGCCTTCTTCCTGGGCGCGCGCAACGCCTTCTACGGGCTGCGGCTGTCCACCGTCCTCGGCTACCGGGCAGCGGTCAGACCCTTCGCCGCCCACTGGGTCATCGACGAGACCTCCGCCGTCACCCTGGCCCAGCCCGACCGGCGCAGCGCCCGGCTGGGCTTCACGGTCACCGGGCTGACGCTGTACGTCCTGTGGAACCTCACCACCCTCCTCGGCGCCCTCGGGGCCGGAGCACTCGGCGACACCGACGCCTGGGGACTGGACGCGGCCGGCCCCGCGGTCTTCCTGGCACTGCTCGCGCCGATGCTCAAGACCGCCGTCGAGCGGGTCGCGGCCGGCCTCGCCGTGGTGCTGGTCATGGTGACGCTGCCGCTGCTGCCCACCGGCGTACCGGTGCTCGTCTCGGCGCTCGCCGCACCCGCCGTCCTCCTGGGACAGGGGTGGCGGGGGCGCACGAGGGACGTGGTCGGAGCGGAGCGCCCCGGTACCGGCCCGGACGGTACCGGGACGCCGCCGTCTCTCCCAGACGGGGCCACGGACATCCACCGCACCACAGGGGAGGACCGGGCATGAACGTCTGGATCGCGATCGCCGTCACCGCCGTCGGCTGCTACCTGGTCAAGTACCTTGGTCTGTCGGCGCCCGCCGGCGTACTGGAGCGTCCGCTCGTCAAACGGCTGGCCGCCCTGCTGCCGGTGGCCCTGCTGGCCGCGCTCACCGCCCAGCAGACCTTCAGCGACGGCCGGTACCCGATGCTCGATGCCAGGGCCGCGGGAGTGGCCGCCGCGGCCCTCGCACTCGTCCTGCGGGCGCCGTTCCTCCTGGTCGTCGGGGTCGCCGTGGTGGTCACCGCCGGAGTACGGGCCCTGGGAGGCTGAGCGCTCAGCCCACGGGGCGGCCGTACGCCCGGAGGGTCAGCAGTGCCCTGAGCGTCACCATCGGGCGGCTCTCCAGCGCCGTCCCGGGGGCCCACACCCGCCAGTTGACCGGCCAGCCGCCGTCCTTCTCCTGGAGCGCGGCGAGGTGGTCCAGCGCCCGGTCCACCTCCTCGTCGGTGAACCAGCTGCGGGCCAGCGAGCCGGGGGCGGCGGCGAAGTCGTACGCCAAGTGGTGTTCCCCGGGGGCGTACCCCGGCGCCACCGGGACCTCGGCGGCTCGCTCCGGGTCGAGCAGGACCAGCTGCTGGTCCCGCACGAGCCGGCCGAGGCGCCGCGCCGCGGCGGCGGCCCGCGGCCGGTCCGGGGCGCCGTCCAGGAAGGCCACCGCCGCCTCGACCTCGTACGGATGGGTCTCCTCCAGCGACTCCACGGCCGCCCAGCAGTAGTCCGTGGCCCGGAACAGCCAGGCGTGCCACACCTCGTTGCGGTGCAGCACACCCACCACGGGGCCGGTGGCCAGCAGTGCGCTCGGCGGATCGTCGACCACCGGGATCCAGGGCGCGGCCGGATAGCCGCGCTGTGAGGGGTGCAGCGCCGGCAGCGCACCCTCGGGGGTGGAGATCTTCGTCAGATAGCGGCAGATCCGCTCGACCTGGCGGCCGTCGCAGCGACCGATCAGATCGAGCACCTTCAGGGCGTGCGCGGTGTGCAGCGGCTGGCTGACCGGGCCACGGAGATCGGGCTCCAGGGCGTGACCGAACCCGTCGTCGTCGTTGCGGTACGCGGCGAGCGCGGTCTCGACCGGGTCGGGACCGCCGCCGAGGAAGTGGTACTCGAAGAGCCGTTGCTCGAGCACCCGGGCGGTCAGCCAGATGAAGCGTTCGGCGCGCGCCAGGGGTGTCGAAGGTGGGCTTGCGTTGTCGGCCATGGGCTGACCGTAAGGCGGAAAGCCCCTGTGGGTACCTGCTCGCGCACGGGTGCCCTCCCAGGGCGGATTCGGAAGGCATGCGGTTGACGCCCTTCGCCGTCCTTGTGGGAGCGGGTCGACGCCCAGGGGACGGTTGGCCTCGGTCCCGTCCCGGGGAGCGGGCTTCGAGGCGGGCGGATACGGGGACGTCCTGCCCACCGGTGACGCCCGGGGCCGCGCCGCCATGGATGCTTGGTGCAGGGAGACACGGGGCTCCCGCGGGACTCGGTACGCTCGTACGGGCCGCGAGGGGATGGAAAATGCAGGTCAGAGCGGGTACGGAGCGGAATACATGCGGTTGACGATCTTCTGGGAGCGGATGGCGGACCACTTCGGTGCGGGCTACGCCGACTCCTTCGCGCGTGATCATGTGATGTCCGGGCTCGGCGGCCGGACCGTGCATGAGGCGCTGGACGCGGGGTGGAGCGCCAAAGAGGTGTGGCGGGTGGTCTGCTCGGTGATGGATGTGCCGCCCGAGAAGCGCTGAGCGGCGGTGCCGGGCAGCCGATTCCATGGCCTTGACCTGGGAAAAAAGGGGGCCGACGGTCGCCTTTCACGGCCGGATCGCACGGGTCAGGGCCGGGGATGTCACCGCAGTGCGCAACACTGGGCTCCGTGCCTGAGCCAGATGAGATCAGCAACGACGTCCCCCGCCCCGAGGGCCGGCCCGATGCGCGGATGCCGCCCTGGCTGCCGCGTGCCATGGTGCTCGCGCTCGCCCTGGTGGCCTGCTTCCAGCTCGCCACCTGGGGATTCCACCAGCTGATCACCCTGCTGCTGAATGTGCTGATCGCCTTCTTCCTCGCGCTGGCCGTCGAACCGGCCGTCGACTGGATGGCGGCCCGGGGCATGCGGCGCGGGCTGGCCACCGGCCTCGTTTTCCTGAGCATCCTCGGGGCCGCTGCCGGATTCTTCGCGCTCCTGGGCTCCATGCTCGCCGGGCAGATCACGACCATGGTGGAGGAGTTCCCGCAGTACCTGGACTCCCTCATCAGCTGGACCAACAGCACCCTGCACACCCATCTGTCCCGGGTCGAGGTGCAGAACAATCTGCTCAAGTCCGACTGGCTGCAGAAGTACGTCCAGGACAGTGCCAACAACGTCCTGGCCGTCTCCGCGACGGTGCTGGGCAGCCTCTTCAACCTGCTGACCGTGGCCCTGTTCTCGTTCTACTTCGCCGCCGACGGCCCCCGGCTGCGCCGTGCGCTGTGCTCCGTACTGCCGCCGCATCGCCAGGCGGAGGTGCTGCGCGCCTGGGAGATCGCGGTCGCCAAGACCGGTGGCTACCTCTACTCCCGCGGGCTGATGGCGCTGATCTCCGGCGTCGCGCACTACGTCCTGCTGGAGATCCTCGGTGTGCCCTACGCCCCGGCGCTGGGCATGTGGGTGGGGCTGGTCTCCCAGTTCATACCGACCATCGGCACGTATCTCGCGGGCGCGCTGCCCATCCTGATCGCGTTCACCGTCAATCCCTGGTACGCGCTGTGGGTCTTCGGTTTCGTCGTGATCTACCAGCAGTTCGAGAACTATCTCCTCCAGCCGCGGATCACCGCCAAGACGGTGGACATCCATCCCGCCGTCGCCTTCGGATCGGTCGTTGCCGGCACGGCCCTGATGGGGGCGGTGGGCGCACTGATCGCGATCCCGGCGACGGCGACGCTGCAGGCCTTCCTCGGCGCGTACGTCAAGCGGTACGAGGTCACCGACGACCTGCGGGTCCTCGGCAGGCGCGGGCGCGGGGCCAGGGCCCTGGCCCGGGTCCGGCGGACGCTGCGTGCCGACCAGCCGTCGTCCCCCTTGGAGGACCGGGAAACGGACGAAGCTCAGGGCGAGGGGCAGGGCGTCCGCTGACGGCTCGTCCGCACACCGGGCCCCCTCGCACTTCCATGACGCTGCTCGGCCTGCGGTGGCACGGGGCAGCGGTGGCGACGGCCCGGTGCGGGGTGTCGCTTGACACCAAAATCGAACATCCATTCTCATTGGAGGTCAGGCCTGTGTCCACGGGTGTTCCGCGGAGTTATCCACAGGCCGGAGCCGGGTCCGGGCGCATTGTCAGTGGCAGGCGTTAGCGTCATGGACGTGAAGCGATCGACTCAAGCTAATCGGGTGGAACCCATGGCAGGCACCGACCGCGAGAAGGCGCTGGACGCCGCACTCGCACAGATTGAACGACAATTCGGCAAGGGCGCCGTGATGCGCATGGGGGAGCGGCCGAACGAGCCCATCGAGGTCATCCCCACCGGCTCCACCGCCCTCGACGTCGCCCTCGGCGTCGGCGGCCTCCCCCGCGGCCGCGTCATCGAGGTCTACGGACCGGAGTCCTCCGGTAAGACGACCCTGACTCTGCACGCCGTCGCGAACGCTCAGAAGGCCGGCGGCTCCGTCGCGTTCATCGACGCCGAGCATGCCCTCGACCCCGAGTACGCCAAGAAGCTCGGCGTGGACACCGACTCCCTGATCCTGTCCCAGCCGGACAACGGCGAGCAGGCCCTGGAGATCACGGACATGCTGATCCGCTCCGGCGCGCTCGACCTCATTGTGATCGACTCCGTCGCCGCCCTGGTGCCGCGGGCCGAGATCGAGGGCGAGATGGGCGACTCCCACGTCGGCCTCCAGGCCCGGCTGATGAGCCAGGCGCTGCGGAAGATCACCAGCGCGCTCAACCAGTCCAAGACCACCGCGATCTTCATCAACCAGCTCCGCGAGAAGATCGGCGTGATGTTCGGCTCGCCGGAGACCACGACCGGTGGCCGTGCGCTGAAGTTCTACGCCTCGGTGCGCCTCGACATCCGCCGCATCGAAACCCTCAAGGACGGCACGGACGCGGTCGGCAACCGCACCCGCGTCAAGGTCGTCAAGAACAAGGTCTCCCCGCCCTTCAAGCAGGCCGAGTTCGACATCCTCTACGGCCAGGGCATCAGCCGTGAGGGCGGCCTGATCGACATGGGCGTGGAGCACGGCTTCATCCGCAAGTCCGGCGCTTGGTACACCTACGAAGGCGACCAGCTCGGCCAGGGCAAGGAGAACGCCCGCAACTTCCTCAAGGACAACCCGGACCTCGCCGACGAGATCGAAAAGAAGATCAAGGAAAAGCTCGGCATCGGCGTGAAGCCGCAGGAACCGGCGGCGGACCCGGGTGCGGACGCCTCGGTGGCGGCGGGCGAACCGGCCGTCGCTGCTCCGGCGCCGGCGGTCAAGGCCGTCAAGGGTTCCAAGGCCGCCGCGGCCAAGAGCTAGCCCGCCATGACACGGCGAACGGAATGGCCGGACAGCGGGGACGCCCCCCGCGGTGGTGCCGGCGACGCCGAGACCCGTAGCGGCCGCAGGGGCCGTCGTGGCCGTGAGGACAGCGGTGGTCCCTCCTCGTCGAGGGCCGAGTCGGGACCACCGCGTACGCCCGAGGAGCAGGCGCGGGCCATCTGCCTGCGCCTGCTCACCGGGAGTTCGCGGACCCGCAAGCAGCTCGGGGACGCCCTGCACCAGCGGGGCATCCCCGAGGAGGCCGCGGAAGAGGTGCTGTCCCGGTTCGAGGATGTCGGGCTGATCGACGATGCGGCCTTCGCCGATGCCTGGGTGGACTCCCGCCACCACGGGCGGGGCCTGGCCCGCCGCGCCCTGGCCCGCGAACTCCGCACCAAGGGGGTGGACTCCACTCTCATCGAGGAGGCCGTCGGCCGCCTCGACTCCGCACAGGAAGAGTCCACCGCCCGTGAGTTGGTCGACCGCAAGCTGCGGGCCACCAGGGGCCTGGACCGCGAAAAACGGCTGCGCCGTCTGGCCGGAATGCTCGCCCGCAAGGGCTATGGGGAGGGCCTCGCCTTTCGCGTCGTCAAGCAGGCCCTGGAAGAGGAAGGTGAGGACCCGGAACTTCTGGACGAGCACTGTCTCCCGGACGGGTGAGGACGCGCGACCACGGCAAGAGGGCGGGGCAGCCCGCTGCCCCGCTGTAGCGGACGAGCGGAGCCGCGAAGCTTCGACAGCGGCAGTGGCGGTGGCAGCGGCAGTGGCACGCCCGCATCAGTGCCGACGCCCGCGCCCGCGTCAGCGCGAGCCGTAGCCGGGCAGAGGAAGCCTCAGTGGTAGCTGGGGGGCCGCCGCTGTAGTGGAGTACGTCTCCAGGCACAGTGCCGGGGGAGGCCCGTGCCGGGGCCGGGAACGGACGCACCCCGAAGGCGGCACCCGGGTCCACGGCGCACGTCGCCAGGGCTGTTCCGCTGACGGGGCACGCGAGGGGCTTGGACCGAAGGGGCCCGAGTGCGTGTAGCTGCCGGTGTGCCGACAGCCGGCTGGGCTACGGGCGCAGCGCATAGGGGGAGGCGACGTGCGCGGCGCAGAGCGGCAGCCGTGCAGGCGCGGTATGGCGTGCGGCATGGCGTGCGGCACGGCGTGCATCGCGACCGGAATTGCGGGGTGGGTGGGGGAGGGGCGGGGGCGGGGGAGGCCCCCACCGGAGATCAGCCCCCCGGCCCGAGGCACCCGGCCCGAGGCACCCGGCCCGAGATCCCCCGCCCCGGCTTCAGCGCCCCCGCCCCGAGACCCCCACCCCGATCTCAGCACCCCCGCCCAATCTCAGCCCCCGCAGCACCTGGCCCCCCCGCCCCGGCCTCAACCCCCCACCGCCAATCCCGCCTCCCGCCATGCCTGGAAGCCGCCTGTCAGGTCGGTTGCGTGGGGGAGTCCCAAGTGGCGCAGGGAGAGGGCGGCGAGGCTCGATGCGTAGCCCTCGTTGCAGATGACCACGACCGGCAGATCATGGTGTGTGGCCTCGGGGGCGCGGTGTTCGCCCGTCGGGTCGAGCCGCCATTCCAGTTCGTTGCGCTCGACGATCAGCGCGCCGGGAATGGTGCCGTCGCGCTCCCGCAGCTCCGCGTAGCGGATGTCCACCAGCAGTCCGCCGGCCTCCTGGACGGCGGCGGCCTCCCGGGGCCCGACCCGGTGCCCGAGTTCCCGCCGGGCCTGCGCCAGCAGCTCGTCGACCGCGCTCATGTCCACTCCTCGGGCTGCTCGACCGCTTCGACCCGCAGTACCGCCCCGGTGCGGCTGTAGCGGCGCATCAGCGGCAGCGGCGGGTAGTAGGCGTGCACCGACACCGCATGGGTGTCGTGGGAGGTGTTGAGCACCTGGTGCACATGGTGCGGGCCGAACGCCCGGCCGTGGCCGCCGCCGAGCCTGCGCTCCCGGTCCACGTCGTCGGCCAGTTCCAGCGTCTTCCAGCCCTCGGTGGGCAGCGGGGCGGCGAGCGACTGTTCCGTCAGCTCGCCGGAGGCTGCCGCGAAGGCGCCGTGCGAGCCGCCGTGGTCGTGCCAGCCGGTACCGGTGCCGGGCGGCCAGCCGATCAGCCATGCCTCGCTGCCGCCCGGCCCGTTCAGCCGGATCCAGGTACGGCCTTCGGGGTCGAGCGGGAGCGCGGCGATGAGTTCGGGGTCCGCGGCGCTGCGGCGGACGAAGTCGAGGAGTTCGGCCGCGCTGGGCCCGCCGTCATGGCCGGGGGTGTGCGGGCGCGCGGGGAGACGTACGTCGGGCACGGAGACCGTCCTGAGTGATCGCGAAGAGGCGCGGCCGCCGGACAGGGGCGGGCGGTCGCGCGGGGGAGAAGAAGCGGATCAACAGGAGGGACGACACATGCAGCCCGCATAGCGGACCAGGTCGAGATGGACCCTCCGCCAGAATCGCGAGCTGTGGTCAGTCATTCTCGGAGTGAAGCATGGAGGTTCCCACAGGGTCAACCGCGGAATTCTCTCCCTCCCCGGCTCCGTTGTCACCGGGGGCGGTGGAGTTCCCGGTGCCGTCGGACCGCCGGGAGCGGGCCGCAGCGGCCTCCTGGCCGTGCGCTCCGCCGCGTACCGCGTCCGCGCAGGCGGCCATGTCGGCCGGGCGGACACCGGACAGGGTGGTGACCAGATGGCCGTCCGGCCGGACCAGCAGCACGGTGTGTGCGGCCGCGCCCGGGTAGGCCTCGGTGACCAGGATCTCGGCGTCCATCGGCAGCGCCTCGACCGCTTCGGCCAACCGGGGCATCAGGCCCGCCGACTGCCAGTGCCGCCGGTCCCAGACGCCGGTGCCGGGCGCCACCAGCACCACCAGCAGGCCGCGGCCGAGCCGGTCGCGCAGCCGGACCACCGAGCCGTCGGACGCGGTCACCGTCACCTCCGCGACCGGTGCGCCGGGCAGGGTCTCGACGGGCGGCCCGACGGTGTGCTCGGCGGGCGGTGCCAGCGGGGTGCGGGCGTAGACCGGCGGTGCGCCCAGCGGTCCGCGGCCCAGGTGGCCGTCGGTCAGCAGGGTGCTGCGGCCGCGCACCGCGCCGGGCAGGACGGTCCGCCAGCGGGCGGCGCCGCCGTCGCGGAGCAGCGGCAGCGCCTGGTCCGCGGCGCGCAGCCGGGCCGCGACCGCGCCCCGCCGCTCGGCCTGGTAGCTGTCGAGCAGCAGCTCGGAGGCGCCGTGGTGCCAGGCCAGGCCCAGTTTCCAGGCGAGGTTCTCGGCGTCCCGCAGGCCTTCGTCGAGGCCCTGGGTGCCGAGCGCGCCCAGCAGATGTGCGGCGTCCCCGGCGAGGAAGGCGCGGCCCTCCCGCCAGCACCGGGCCAGCCGGTGGTGGACGGTGTGCACCCCGGTGTCGAGGAGTTCGTAGGGCGGGACCTGCGGGCTGTGGCCGCGGCCCCGTGCGGGCGGTCCGCCGCTCCCGTCGCCGGTCTCGTCGGCGGTGTCCGCCGGGGCGTCGGCGGTCCAGCCGGCCAGGGAGTCGCGGATCCGGGCGACCAGGGCGTCGGGGGTGACCAGTTCCCGCCCCGGGGGCAGCAGCCAGTCCAGCCGCCAGACGTGGTCGGTCAGCGGACGGGCCGAGACCTCGTTGCCCGGTCCGCCGCCGTGCCGGGGCGGGGAGCGGTGCAGCAGGGCCTCGCCGGGCCAGGGGAGTTCGCAGCGCAGCGCGGCCACCGCGTGCCGCTCGACGGCCGTCCGGCCCGGGAAGCGGATGCCGAGCAGCTTGCGGACGGTCGAGCGCGGCCCGTCGCAGCCGATGAGGTAACTGCCGCGCCACCAGGTGCCGTTGGGGCCGCGGGTCTGGGCGCTGACGCCGTGCTCGTCCTGTTCGAGGGCGGCGAGCCGGCTGCCGGTGACGACCTCGGCGAGCTTCTCGTGGGCGAGCGCGGCGCGCAGTGCGCGGGTGAGGGCGTGTTGGGGGAGATGCAGCGGGGACGCGGGGGCGGCCGGGCCGTGCGGGGCCGGCGGGGTGAAGGCGACGCGTTCCAGCAGACGGCGGCGGCGCATGGTGCGCCAGGCGGTCCAGCGGGTGCCGGCGGTCTCCAGGGCTTCGGCGCAGCCGAGCCGCCCGACGAACGCGGCGGTGTCCTGGCGGAGCACGGCGGTGCGGGCGGGCCGGGTGTCCTCCTGGCCGGTGGTCTCGTCGAGGACGACGCAGGGGACGCCGAGGCGGGCGAGGGCGAGTGCGACGGAGAGGCCGACCGGGCCGGCCCCGACGACGATCACCGGGTCCACGGCGCAGCTCCCCGCGGCCGCTGGTATGTACGGGACAGGCGGGAACTGGCAGTTGGAGCCCGGTGCGCGATCACACAGCGTATGCAACCCACTGCGGCCGCTCGCGTCAAGTGACGGAGGCGGTGGCGCCGGCGCCACCGCCTCCGAAGGGACGCATCCCGGCCGCGGCACCCGGCCGTGCCGGCGGACCTCAGTCCTGCTTGGCCGCCGGCCCGCCGGGGACCGCGCCGGCCACCTCCATCGCATCGGCGGCCGTCACCGGCTCACCGGCCGAGGCCACCGCGATACCGGTCCTGGTACGGCGGCCGCGCCGCTCGATCCAGTTGGCGAGGGAGGACAGCGCCAGGCACATCCCGACGTAGATGCTGCCGGTGACGATGATGACCGGGACATAGGTGTCGTTGCCGTTGACGATGATGTTGGTGCTCATCTGCCGGGCGGTGAAGAGCAGTTCCTCGAAGGTGATGATGTAGCCGAGGGAGGTGTCCTTCAGGGTCACCACGAGCTGGCTGATGATCGTCGGCAGCATCGCCCGCACGGCCTGCGGGATCAGCACCGTCATCATGACCTGCGTCTTGCTCATGCCCAGCGCGTAGGCGGCTTCGCGCTGCCCCGCCGGCACGGAGTTGATGCCGGCCCGCAGCACCTCGGCCTGCACCGCACCGTTGTAGACGGTCAGCCCGATGACCAGCGCCCAGAACTGCGGCTCGCTGCCGGCGAGCCCGAGGCTGTCCCGGTTGGCGAGCAGGGTCACCCACACCGCGTAGATCGTGATCAGCAGCGGGACGGCGCGGAACAGCTCGATGAAGGACGTCGCCAGCCAGCTGACCGGCTTGTGCACCGAGAGCCGCGCCACCGCGAGCAGCGCGCCCAGCGCCAGCGACAGCACCGCCGCCACCGCGAAGACCTGGAGGGTCGTCAGGACACCGTCGCGGATGCCGGTGCGCACACCGGCATTGTTGAAGATGTTCCACACCTCGGGTTCGAGCTGCCCCTGGCTGTTCAGCCGCAGGAAGGCGAACGCGAGCAGCCCGAGCAGCGCGAGGGAGCCCAGGACGGTGTAGACGCGGTTGCGCGCCTTGGCCTTCCGCCCGGGGACGTCGTAGAGAACGCTGGCGCCGCTCATGCCGTTACCTCGCTTCGTTCCGCACCGCCGCTGTGCGGCGCCCACGTCGTGCCGTGCCCTGTGCCGCGCGCGCCGCTCATCGGGCGACTCCCATCCGGCGCTCCAGCAGCCGGAAGAGACCGCTGATGGAGAAGGTGATGACGAGGTAGCCCAGTGCGGTCCACAGGAAGATCCAGGCGACCGTGTAGCCCTTGTCGTTGAGCAGCTTGGAGACGCTGAACAGCTCCGAGAAGCTGAAGGCGCCGGCGATCGCGGAGTTCTTCGTCAGCGCGATCAGGATGCTGCTCAGCGGGGCGAGCACGGTGCGGGTGGCCTGGGGGAGCACGATCAGGCGCAGCGTCTGGGTGAAGGTCATACCGATGCTGCGGGCGGCTTCCGCCTGGCCCAGCGGCACGGTGTTGATGCCGGAGCGCACCGCCTCGCACACGAAGGAGGAGGTGTAGAAGCCCAGTGCCAGCGTGGCCAGCACGAACGGGCTTGCGCCCTGGAAGAGGATCTGGGGTATGACGAAGAACGCGACGAGGAACAGCAGCGTCAGCGGGGTGTTGCGCAGGACCGTCACCCAGCCCGTGCCGAAGGCGCGCAGCGGCGGAATCGGCGAGACCCGGAAGCCGGCTATGAGCACGCCGAGCACCAGGGCGAGCAGCCCGCTGGACGCGGTGATCGCCAGGGTGCCGAGGAATCCGTCGCGGAACTCGGGCAGATAATCGAGGAGTACGTTCATGGGGTCTCCGCGGTTGCGGTCATCAGGTCGGCGGCGGGGGACGGCCCGGAGGCCGGGAAGCGGGTGACGACACCGCGCCCCGCACACCCGCCGCGGCGGGCGTACGGGGCGGCGCAGTCGGAAGGGAGGTGCGGAGTGCCTCAGTACCGGGGCAGCGGGGTCTCCGGGGCGACGTACTTGGAGCCCGACTTGCCGAGCGTGCCCTCGTACGCGTTCTTGTAGTCGCCGTTCTTGATGTGGTCCTCCAGGGCCTTGGTGATCGCGTCACGCAGGGCCTTGTCGCCCTTCTTCATGCCGATGCCGTAGGGCTCCTTGGTGAAGGTCTTGCCGACGACCCGGAGCTTCTCGGCGCGCTGGGCGGCGTAGCCCTTGAGGATCGCGTCGTCGGTGGTGACCGCGTCGACGCCGCCGTCCAGCAGGACCTTCACACAGTCCGAGTACTTGCCCAGCTCGGTGGTCTTGGCGCCGTACTTCGGCTTCTTGATCTCCTGGAGCGGGGTGGAGCCGGTGATGGAGCAGACCTTCTTGCCCTTGAGGGAGTCCGGCCCGGTGATGCTCTTGTCGTCCTTGCGCACCAGGAGGTCCGCACCGGCCGTGTAGTACGGGCCCGCGAAGCCGACCTGCTTCTTGCGCTCGTCGTTGATGGTGTACGTACCGACGTAGTAATCGACATCGCCGTTGGAGATGGTGGTCTCACGGACGTTGGAGTCGATCGTCTTGAACTGGATCTGCTTCGTGGAGAAACCCAGGTCGGCGGCGACCATCTTGGCGATCTCGATGTCGAAACCGGAGTACTTGCCGGTGCCGGGGTCCTTGAAGCCGAGGAACGGCTGGTCGGCCTTGACACCGATGACGATCTTCTTGGCCGCCTGGGCCTTCTTCAGCACCGGAGAGTCGATCTTCGGGGTGGCCGCGACCTTGTAGTCCTTGCTGAACACGTCGCCGCCGGCCGGCTTGTCGCCCGCCGAGCCCGACTCGCCGCCGCAGGCGGTCGCCGTCGCCGCCAGCGCGAGCACCATGGCACCGGCCGCAGCAGTCTTACGAATCCTCATGGTGAACATCCTTTGGTTCAACAAGTGGTGGCAATGGGGGTGGCCCAACTGCGGCCTCAGTGATGGAGGATCTTCGACAGGAAGTCCTTGGCGCGTTCGCTGCGCGGGTTGTTGAAGAACTGGTTCGGCTCGGCCTCTTCGACGATGCGGCCGTCCGCCATGAAGACGACCCGGTTCGCCGCGGAGCGCGCGAACCCCATCTCATGGGTGACCACGACCATCGTCATGCCGTCCCGGGCGAGCTGCTGCATGACGTCCAGCACCTCATTGATCATCTCCGGGTCCAGCGCGGAGGTCGGCTCGTCGAACAGCATCACCTTCGGGTCCATCGCCAGCGCGCGGGCGATCGCCACGCGCTGCTGCTGACCGCCGGAGAGCTGCGCCGGGTACTTGTCCGCCTGGGTGCCGACGCCGACCCGGTCGAGCAGCGCGCGGGCCTTCTCCGCGGCCTTCGCCTTGTCGGTCCGGCGGACCTTGGTCTGCCCCAGCATCACGTTCTCGAGCACCGTCTTGTGCGCGAAGAGGTTGAACGACTGGAAGACCATGCCCACATCGGCGCGCAGCCTGGCCAGCTCCCGGCCCTCCTGCGGCAGGGGCTTCCCGTCGATCGTGATGCTGCCGGAGTCGACGGTCTCCAGGCGGTTGATCGTGCGGCACAGCGTCGACTTGCCGGAGCCCGAGGGCCCGATCACGACGACGACCTCACCGCGGTTGATCGTCAGGTCGATGTCCTGGAGCACGTGCAGCGCGCCGAAGTGCTTGTTCACGTTGTCCAGCACGACCAGCCGGTCCGCCGCGGGGGCGGGACCCCCGGCGTTCTTGGTCACCGATACTTCGCTCATCGGCGGTTTGCTCCGTCCTCCTCGATTGGGGAGGACCCTAGTAATGCCCTGCGACCAGCGTCATTACTTCTGAGGGGAACTTGAGCATAACGATCCGGCCGCGAACGGACACCGTGTGTGATCCACACGCCGGGTGGCCGCATCGTGACGATATGCCGCGGGCGTACCGGCTGGGTAACGGATGGCGGCGCGGAGGTGGCCGCCTCTTGACGCGCGCACCCCCCATCGCCGTAGATGCCCTGTGGCCTGTACGCACGCACCCGGAAGGAGGCCCGCATGAGACTGCTGCTCGTCGAGGACGATGATCATGTCGCCGCGGCCCTGTCCGCGGTGCTCGCCAAGCACGGGGTGGCCGTCGTGCACGCACGCAACGGCGAGGAGGCGCTCAAGGCCCTGCTGCCCGACCGCGCGGAACCCTTCGCGGTGGTGCTGCTCGACCTCGGGCTGCCCGACCAGGACGGTTTCGAGGTGTGCGGCCGGATCCGCAAGATCTGCAGCCTCCCCGTCATCATGGTCACCGCACGGGCCGATGTGCGCTCGCGCATCCACGGCCTCAACCTCGGCGCGGACGACTATGTCGTCAAGCCGTACGACACCGGTGAGCTGCTGGCCCGTATCCATGCGGTGAGCCGGCGCACCGCGCCGGGCGGCGCGGAAGCGCCGGCCGACGAGGGCGCGGACGGCGAGGCGCTGCATCTGGGCGCGGTCACCGTCGAACTCCCCACCCGTCAGGTGTCCGTGGACGGCTCCGCGGTCCCGCTCACCCGCAAGGAATTCGACCTGCTGGCCCTGCTGGCGCAGCGTCCCGGTGTGGTCTTCCGCCGGGAGCAGATCATCAGCGAGGTGTGGCGCACGAGCTGGGAGGGCACCGGCCGGACCCTGGAGGTGCACATCGCCTCGCTCCGCGCCAAGCTGCGGATGCCCGCGCTGATCGAGACGGTGCGCGGCGTCGGCTACCGTCTGGTGGTCCCGGCCGCGGGGCCGCTGCGGCCACCCGCCTCCCCGGCCTCCTGAAGGCCGCCGCGAGCACGTGCGCACCCGACTCCTGCCGCTGCTGATCGCCCTGATGGCCGCCGTGCTGCTCGCGCTCGGCTTCCCGCTCGGCGTCAGCACCGCCGGCGTGGAACAGCAGCGGGTGGTCGTCGACCGGATCGACGACGCCGCCCGCTTCGCCTCCCTCGCCCAGTTCGTTACCGCCCGCCCCGCCGCGGACGACCGGAACAAGACCCCCGAGGAGGACGAGCGGCGCGCCACCCTCGGCACCGAACTCGCCCGCTACTACAGCCTCTACGGCATCCGTGCGGGGGTCTTCTACCGCGATCACACCACGATGGCCGCCGCCCCCGCCGGGCTGTCGGTACCGCATGACGGTGAGGCCGCCCAGGCGTTCAGCGAGGCGCTGGCCGGCCGCCGCAGCCACGACCCGCACCAGATCTGGCCCTGGGACGACGCCGGCCGCATCCCGGTCGCCTCCCCGGTGATCCGCGACGGCGATGTCGTCGCCGTCGTCGTGACCGACTCGCCCACCGGGCAGATGCGTTCGCGGATCCTGCGCAGCTGGCTGCTGATCGCGGCCGGCGAGTGCGCGGCCATGCTCGTCGCCGTCGGCGCGGCCTTCCGCCTCACCGGCTGGGTGCTGCGGCCGGTGCGGATCCTGGACATCGCCAGCCACGACATCGCCACCGGGCGGATGAACGCCCGCGTCGCCGCCACCGCCGGACCGCCCGAACTGCGCCGTCTGGCCCGCTCGTTCAACGAGATGGCCGACCATGTCGAGGACGTTCTGGAACAGCAGCGCGCCTTCGTCGCCGACGCCTCCCACCAGCTGCGCAACCCGCTGTCCGCGCTGCTGCTGCGCATCGAGCTGCTGGCCCTCGAACTCCCCGACGGCAACGCGGAGATCGCCGCGGTCCGCACCGAGGGCAGGCGGCTGGCCCGCGTCCTGGACGATCTGCTCGGCCTCGCGCTCGCCGAACACACCGACGCCGATCTCCAGCTCACCGATGTCGCGGCGCTGGCCGCCGAACGTGTCGACTCCTGGCGCCCGCTGGCCGACACCAAGGGTGTCCGCCTCAGCTACGAGGGGCTGGCCGCCGTCACCGGCTGGGCCGACCCGGTCGCCCTGTCCAGCGCCCTGGACGCCGTCGTCGACAACGCCCTGAAGTTCACCCCGGAGGGCCGGCCGGTCACCGTCCGCGTCGCACCGGACGGCGACTGCGTCCAGATCACCGTCGCCGACCGCGGCCCGGGCCTGAGCGATGACGAGCTGGACCGGATCGGTGACCGCTTCTGGCGCAGCGGCCGCCACCAGAACGTCTCCGGCTCCGGGCTCGGCCTGTCGATCACCCGCGCCCTGCTGGCCGCGGGCGGCGCCACCATCGCCTACGCCCCGCACGAGCCGCACGGCCTGAAGGTCACCGTCACGGTGCCGCGCAGCGCCCCGTGACCGGGCACCACGCCTGACGCGGGGCGCCCCCTCGCGCGTGTGCTAGCGTGGGACGCGTTGCAGTTGTGGTACCCATGATGAACTTTGTGCGCGCCCGGAAGCTGATAGCTCCGGGCGTTCCTTGTTTTCCGGACCTGTTCCGGGTGGGGCGATCATCTCGGCGACAAGGAGGCCGCACAGTGCGGTCTCCGGTTTGCCCCATGAACGGAGAAAAACATGGCTTCCGGCACCGTCAAGTGGTTCAACTCGGAAAAGGGCTTCGGCTTCATCGAGCAGGACGGCGGCGGCCCCGACGTCTTCGCCCACTACTCGAACATCGCCGCGCAGGGCTTCCGTGAGCTCCTCGAGGGCCAGAAGGTCACCTTCGACGTGACCCAGGGCCCGAAGGGCCCGCAGGCGGAGAACATCGTCGCCGCCTGACGCACCGCGCGTCCCGCGACCGGGGCCCGCACCGGACTGACCGGTGCGGGCCCCGGCGTGCGTGCAGGGGGGCGGCCGCCGCGGGCCCTGCCGGCCCCGCCGGGCGGCCGCCGCTCTGTGTTTCAGGGCTCAGGGCTCAGGGCTTCTGCGACACGTAATAGTGCCGGGCACCCTCGTGCAGCTCCAGCGGATCGGTGAAGACCGCCGTCCGCAGATCCACCTTCTGCGCGGCATGCACCTGGCGGCCGATCCAGTCCCGGCTGTCGATGACGGTGCGGGTGAATCCCTCGGTCAGCGCGGCGTCCTCGCGGTCCGTGGTCACCAGCAGGTTCGCCACCGCGATCGTCTTCACCGCCTCCCCGTTCTGGGCCCTCGGATAGGCGTCGGAGGGCATCACCGCGGCACGGTAGTAACGGGTGCGCTCGCCCTGCCGGTGCAGCGCCTGGCTCAGATCGCCGAGCTGGACCAGCCGCACCGGGAAGCGCTGCGCCAGATGCTGCACGGCCGCCGTCGGCAGCCCGCCGGACCAGAAGAAGGCGTCCAGCTTGCCCTCCTGAAGCATCTTGGGCATCCGGTCGATGCCGACTCGTACCGGCACGATGTCCCGGTCGAAGTCCAGACCGGCCGCCTCCAGCAGCCGCCGGGTGATCAGCTGCACGCCGGAGCTGTCCGTGCCGACCCCCACCCGCAGCCGCCGCAGGTCCTTCGTCGAGCGCACCGCCGACTTCTTCGGCACCACCAGCTGCATGTAGTCGTCGTACAGCCGGGCACAGGCCCGCAGCCGGTCCGCGCCCGGCTCTCCCCTGACCTGGTACGCGGCGACCGCGTCGGCCGTCGCGATGGTGAACCCGGCCCGCCCGGCGACCAGCTGCCGCAGATTGTCGATCGAGCCCTCGCTGCGGAGCAGCCGCAGATCCACGTCCGGCAGGTCATGGGCCAGATCCTGCTTCAGCAGCTCGCCGTAGCGCGCGTACACCCCGGTCGGCACGCCCGTCGCAAGCGTCACCCGTCCGCCGGGGGAGGGGGCGCCGCCCATCGGCAGCAGCCACCACAGCAGCAGCCCGAGGGTGACCAGTGCCGCGAGCGCCGCCTGGAGGGACCGGCGGCCGATGCGGGGGAGTGCGGTGACCATGGGCGGGATCCTGCCAGCACTCCGGCGGGAAAGGGAGGGGCGGGGCTGGGCCGGGGCCGCGGCAGGTACCCGTGCGCGGACCGGATCCGGCCTGCGGGCCGCTCGCCCCGCGGCCCGGAGCCCCGTGGCGGAACGGGGCATCCGCTCCCCACTTGCAGATGTCCCCGTGCGTAGCAGGATCGGCTGTAGAGCTGTGGGGGTGGACGGCAGCCCCCTCTCCCGTCCGACCGGTCCGCGGTTCCATCGTTCCACGCAGCGGGGACCTGGCACGTCCCCACCGCGCGCCCCACGGCGCGCAGTCCATGAGAATCCCCCACCATGAGCGCACCGGCGCCGGTGTCCGACACCGCGGCCCTTTGGCGCGCCGGTGCGGGAAGCGACACCCTCATGAAATCGCTCACCGAGCTGCGGCCGGATATCCGAGCCCGGCCCGACACCCACCGTCCACCCTCGCCCGGCGCCGACCTCGGCCTGCTCGCTCTCCGTCTCACCGTGGGGCTGATCATGGCCGGCCACGGCGCCCAGAAGCTCTTCGGCCTCTTCGGCGGCCACGGGATCTCCGGCACCGGCAAGGCCTTCGCGGCGCTCGGC
The DNA here is from genome assembly GCF_036227565.1 of Streptomyces sp. NBC_01454. Lineage (NCBI taxonomy): Bacteria > Bacillati > Actinomycetota > Actinomycetes > Kitasatosporales > Streptomycetaceae > Streptomyces > Streptomyces sp. NBC_01454. The sequence goes on along the minus strand of NZ_CP109460.1, from coordinate 2,134,516 downwards.
TACCACCCCGGCGACTTCTTCGCCGGCCTCGCCGGCGTCTCGGAGTTCGCCGGCGGCCTCGGCTTCGCGACCGGGCTGTTCACGCCCCTGGCAGCTGCCGCACTCATCGGGGTGATGATCAACGCCATGGTCATCGGCGCCCCCCAAGGGCTCTGGGCGATCAGCGGCGGCATCGAGTACCCCGTGACCATCGCCATGGTCGCGCTGGCCGTCGCGGCGACCGGACCCGGCCGCTTCGCGCTCGACCGCCCCTTCCGCTGGCGGGGCGGCGGTCTGCGCTGCGCGGCCTTCGCCTTGGGGGCGGGCGGCATCGGCGCCGCCATCGTGCTGGCCCTGTGAGGCGCGCACGGCCCTGACCGGCGGCCGTCTGCCGCCTCGTGCACCGTCCTCCCCCCGCCCGGCCATCCCGGCCATCCCGGCCGTCCGGCGTCCGGAGCAAGGCCGGGCACCGCCTACCCTTGAGGGATGACCAGCAGCGACCGGAGCCAGGCAGTGGGCGTCAACAGAAGCTACGAGATCCGCACCTACGGGTGCCAGATGAACGTCCACGACTCCGAGCGGCTGTCCGGCCTGCTGGAGGAGGCCGGTTACGTGCCCGCCGCCAAGGACGACGAGGGCGCCGACGTCGTGGTCTTCAACACCTGCGCGGTGCGCGAGAACGCCGACAACCGGCTCTACGGCAACCTCGGTCAGCTCGCCCCGAAGAAGGCCGCACGGCCCGGGATGCAGATCGCCGTGGGCGGCTGTCTCGCGCAGAAGGACCGGGACACCATCGTCAAGAAAGCCCCCTGGGTCGACGTCGTCTTCGGCACGCACAACATCGGCAAGCTGCCGGTCCTGCTGGAGCGCGCCCGCATCCAGGAGGAGGCGCAGGTCGAGATCGCCGAGTCGCTGGAGGCGTTTCCCTCGACGCTGCCCACCCGGCGGGAGAGCGCGTACGCGGCCTGGGTCTCCATCTCCGTGGGCTGCAACAACACCTGCACCTTCTGCATCGTGCCCGCGCTGCGCGGCAAGGAGAAGGACCGCCGGCCCGGCGACATCCTCGCCGAGGTCGAGGCGCTGGTCGCCGAGGGCGTCAGCGAGATCACCCTGCTCGGCCAGAACGTCAATGCCTACGGTTCCGACATCGGCGACCGCGAGGCCTTCAGCAAGCTGCTGCGTGCCTGCGGGAAGATCGAGGGCCTGGAGCGGGTCCGCTTCACCTCCCCGCACCCCCGCGACTTCACCGACGACGTCATCGCCGCCATGGCCGAGACGCCGAACGTCATGCCGCAGCTCCACATGCCGCTGCAGTCCGGTTCGGACACCGTGCTCAAGGCGATGCGCCGCTCGTACCGGCAGGAGCGCTTCCTCGGCATCATCGAGAAGGTGCGCGCCGCGATGCCGGACGCCGCCATTTCCACCGACATCATCGTCGGCTTCCCCGGCGAGACCGAGGAGGACTTCGCGCAGACCCTCCACACGGTCCGCGAGTCCCGCTTCGCCCAGGCATTCACCTTCCAGTACTCCAAGCGCCCCGGTACCCCCGCGGCCGACATGGAGGGCCAGATCCCCAAGGCCGTCGTCCAGGAGCGCTACGAGCGTCTGGTCGCCCTCCAGGAGGAGATCTCCTGGGCGGAGAACAAGAAGCAGGTCGGCCGCACGCTCGAGGTGCTGGTCGCCGAGGGCGAGGGCCGCAAGGACGACGCCACCCACCGGCTCTCCGGCCGGGCCCCCGACAACCGCCTGGTGCACTTCACCCGTCCCCAGGAGCCGGTCCGGCCCGGCGACGTGGTGACGGTCGAGGTGACCTACGCCGCCCCGCACCACCTCCTGGCGGAGGGACCGGCCCGGGCGGTGCGCCGCACCCGCGCCGGTGACGCCTGGGAGAAGCGCAACGTCAACAACGGGGCCCCGGCGGAGAAGCCCACGGGCGTGCTCCTGGGCCTGCCCACCATCGGCGCCCCGGCGCCGGCCCCGGCGCCCACCGCCGGCTGCGGCTGCGACTGACCCGGCGCTCCCGAGCCACCCGCCACAGGGGCGCGCCGGGCCACGCACCGCCCCCGGCAGGGCACCGGAAACGGTTCCGCACCGGGGGCGTTACGCTGCGTGCATGCTCGTAGCCGCAGCCTTCTGCCCCTGTCCGCCGCTGCTCGTCCCGGAGGTGGCGGCCGGCGCCGCGTCCGAGCTGGACGCGCTGCGCGCCGCCTGCGTGGACGCGGTCGGTGTGCTCGCCGCGGCCCGCCCGGACCGGCTGGTCGTCCTGGGCCCCGCCGACGAGGCCGGGCAGGGCCCGCACCCCGAGGGCGCCCTCGGCTCGTTCCGCGGCTTCGGGGCGGACGTCGAGGTATCCCTGGGCGCGGCCGAGGCCGTGCCGGGACGGCGGCTCCCGCCGTCGCTGTCCGTCGGCGCCTGGCTGCTGTCCCGTACGGACTGGGCCGACGCCCCGGTGGAGGCACGGGGGGTGGCGCAGCCGCTGCCGCCCGAGCGGTGTGCGCAGACGGGCCGGGAGATCGCCGCCGCCGCGCCCCGGGTGGCGCTGCTGGTGATGGGTGACGGCAGCGCCTGCCGGACGGTGAAGGCGCCCGGCTACTTCGACGAGCGGGCCGAGGGCTTCGACGCGGGGGTGGCCGCCGCCCTGGGCACCGCCGACCTCGCCGCGCTGACCGCCCTCGGCGAGGAGCCGGCCGCCGGCCTCCAGGTGTCCGGGCGGGCCGTCTGGCAGATCGCGGCGGGCGCGGCCGGGGGCGCGGAGCTGCGCGGCCGCCTGCTGCGCGAGGAGTCCCCGTACGGCGTGGGCTACTTCGTGGCGACCTGGTCGTAGCGCGGCACCCCGGGAAGGTACGGCGACGGCCGCGGGGCGATCTGCCGCGCGGCCGTCGTGCCGTGTCCGCAGGTCCGGCGGACCGGGACGGTCCGCGCGGGCCCGGTCTCAGTGCCGGGCGCTCTCGCCGGACTCGCGGTCCGCCGCGGCCTGTGCCGACTGCTGCCGGGGAATGCCGGCGCTCTCACCGGCCTTCTCCCCGCGCGGCCCGTCGGTGCCCGCCGGCTCCTCCTCCGGGCCCTCGGACCCTTCCGGCGCCGCCGGAACCTCTCCGTCCGCCGGGGCCGCGCCCTCAGCTGTGGGCCCGGCTTCGTCCCCGGCGCGCGTGGCGTCCTCGGATTCCGTGGCGTCCCCGGGCTTCGTGGCGTCCCCGGACCCCGCGACCTCCCCGGACCCCGCGACGTCCCGGGTGTCCTCGGCGACCGCCGAAGCGGCCGGCTCCGCCGGCTCCGGTGCCCCGGCCGGCACGGACGTAGCGGCACTCTCCTCCGTCAACGCTGCGGACTTACGGCGGCGAAACCGCGAAAACACGCCCATAACTGCTCCTACGCTCTTCATGTGGCGACGTCCCGTGCCGCCCGGGGCGGACCGTTGCGCCGCCCGCGGGCGCCGGTGTGCACCGGCTCCCGGGACCTCGCAACAGGCAACGAACCCATTGGTTGCCCGTCACGTCGCTCGTTCGAGAGGGGGGCCTGATGTTTGCGAGACTGACGGGGTGAACACCGCCGTCCCCGCTCCGCGGGTCATCGCCGTCGTCGGCCCCACCGCGGCCGGAAAGTCCGATCTGGGCGTCGCGCTCGCACAGCACCTGGGCGGCGAGGTCATCAACGCCGACTCCATGCAGCTCTACCGCGGCATGGACATCGGCACCGCCAAACTCACCCCCGAGGAGCGCCAGGGCGTCCCGCACCGCCTCCTGGACATCTGGGACGTGACCCGCGCCGCCAGCGTCGCCGAGTACCAGCGGCTGGCCCGTGCCGAGATCGACCGGCTGCTCGCCGAGGGCCGCACCCCGGTCCTGGTCGGCGGCTCCGGCCTGTACGTACGCGGCGCCATCGACGCCCTCGACTTCCCCGGCACCGACCCGGAGGTTCGCGCCCGCCTGGAGGCCGAACTGGCCGCCGACGGCAGCGGTGCCCTGCACGCCCGGCTGGCCGCCGCCGATCCCGAGGCCGGCCGCGCGATCCTGGCGAGCAACGGCCGCCGTATCGTGCGCGCCCTGGAGGTCATCGAGATCACCGGCCGCCCGTTCACCGCCAACCTCCCCGGCCACGAGGCGTTCTACGACACCCTGCAGATCGGCGTGGATGTCGAGCGCCCCGAGCTCGACGAGCGGATCGCCCGGCGGGTCGACCGCATGTGGGAGGCCGGCCTGGTCGACGAGGTGCGCCGGCTGGAGGGCGAGGGGCTGCGCGAGGGACGTACGGCGTCCCGGGCGCTGGGCTATCAGCAGGTGCTCGCCCAGCTCGCGGGGGAGTGCACCGGGCAGGAGGCGCGCGACGAGACGGTGCGCGCCACCAAACGCTTCGCGCGACGCCAGGACTCGTGGTTCCGCCGGGACCCCCGGGTCCACTGGCTGAGCGGGGCCGCCGACCGCCGCGCGGAACTTCCCGAGCGGGCCCTGACGTTGCTCGAACGACCGGTCACAGCCTGATCACGTCATGGCATCGGGACGCTCCGGCCGTCATCCGGGCCTCTGAGGGCGTGTCATCATCGACCTTCGATCGAGGCGTGCAGTTCGCAGTGGGGAGGGCGCGTGGCAATGGAGGCCGGCCCTCGCAACAGAGCGCAGCAACCGGACAACGGCGCGGAATCGGCGCCGCTGACCGATGACGGTCCCGACGCCCGTGACGCCCTGTCCGGTCCCACCGGTGCCCCGCTCGCCGACCCCGTGACTCTGGACGACCCCGAGGGCTTCGACGCCGAGGGCGAGCGGCCCGGCGAGGGCGGCGAGTCCTTCCGGGAGCTGCGCCCGCCGCGCCGGCTGCGGCTGTGGCAGCTGGCACCGATCGTCGCCCTCGCCACCCTCGGCTCGCTGATGTTCGCCTTCCCCCTCGCCTTCGAGTTCGGCGGCGACGGCGGCGCGGTGATCGCGATGCTCGGCCTGCTGCTGTGCTGCTGCGCCGCCGGCTGGGGCATGATGGCCGCCCGCCGCGTCGACCACGCCTGGCCCGGCCTCCCGGCGCCCGGCTCCGGCCGCCGCGCCGACTGGCGTGTGGTGCTGGTTTACGCCCTCGTGGTCGCCGTCCCGGCGGCGCTGGCGATCTGGCGCGTGGCGCGGCTGCGCTGAGCCGGCGCTCTCCGCGGGCCCCCCGTGACCGCCTCCGGGCCCGTACTGGCGCGTCGTCCCCCGCAACCCCTGCGCCCCCGCTCCGCCCGCCCTCCCCGTACGATGCGAGGGTGACCAGTACGCAGCGCCTCGCTTTCCTCAAGGGCCACGGCACCGAGAACGACTTCGTGATCATTCCCGATCCGGAGGGCCTCCTCGACCTGCCCGCGACCGCCGTCGCCAGGATCTGTGACCGACGGGCCGGCCTCGGCGGCGACGGTGTGCTGCGCGTCGTCCGGTCCGCCGCGCACCCCGAGGCGTGTGCCCAGGCCGGCGAGGCCGAGTGGTTCATGGACTACCGCAACGGCGACGGCTCGATCGCCGAGATGTGCGGCAACGGCGTCCGCGTCTTCGCGCGCTATCTGCTGCACGCCGGTCTGGTCGAGGCCGGCGAACTCGCCATCGCCACCCGTGCCGGCGTCCGCCGCGTCCACCTCGCCAAGAGCGGCGAGGTGACGGTCTCCATGGGCCGCGCCGGGCTCCCCGAGGAGAGCGTCGTCGTCACGCTCGGCGGCCGCAGCTGGCCGGCCCGCAACGTGAACATGGGCAACCCGCACGCCGTCGCCTTCGTCGAGGATCTGGCCCACGCCGGCGACCTGCGGGAGGTACCGCCGTTCAGCCCAGCGGCGGTTTATCCCGAGGGCGTGAACATCGAGTTCGTCGCCGACCGCGGTCCGCGCCATGTGGCGATGCGGGTGCACGAGCGCGGCTCGGGGGAGACCCGCTCCTGTGGCACCGGCGCCTGCGCGGTCGCCGTCGCGGCCGCCCGCAGGGATGGCCTGGACCCGAGCCGCACCGGATCCCCCGTCACGTACACGGTCGAGGTGCTCGGCGGCAGCCTGACGATCACCGAGCTGCCCGACGGCACGGTCGAGATGACCGGGCCCGCCGAGATCGTCGCCGAGGGCACCTTCGACCCCGCCTGGCTGTCCGCCGCGCTCGCCTGACGCACCCCGCGGCGCTCCGGGCTTCCGTCCTCCTTCAGGGAGCGGTTCCGGCCATAACTTTCGCTCGAACGGGTGATCCGGATCACTCTGAGCAAGAGGCGGACAGCGCTGCGTGATGGGCTCGATAGCATCAAGCACCGGCCCGGACGTCGGAACGACGCACCCCACCGCCGGTCGACGCTGCCGGAGGTGCCCATGAGCGCAGAGGCCACTGACCCTGGTAACCATGGAGCGGCGGCCCGCAAGCGCGGCCGCCGCCGACTGGAGCTCAGAGGACTGCGCCGGATCGGCCGCGCCGCACTGCTCGGCCCGGCCCCCCGCGACGGCCGCCCGCACGCCCTCGAGCACGTCGCCAAGGTGCACCGCCACCACCACCCGGACGCGGACCTGGAGACCCTCACCCGGGCCTATCTGCTCGCCGAGTCCTCGCACCGCGGGCAGCTGCGCAAGAGCGGCGAGCCGTACATCACCCACCCCCTCGCGGTGACCCTCATCCTCGCCGAACTCGGCGCGGAGACCACGACCTTGACCGCCTCCCTGCTCCACGACACCGTCGAGGACACGGAAGTGACGCTCGATCTGGTCCGTGAGCTGTTCGGGGACGAGGTCTGTTATCTCGTCGACGGCGTCACCAAGCTGGAGAAGGTCGGCTACGGCGCGGCCGCCGAGCCGGAGACCTTCCGCAAGATGCTGGTGGCGACGGGCAACGACGTCCGGGTGATGTCCATCAAGCTCGCCGACCGGCTGCACAACATGCGCACCCTCGGGGTGATGCGCCCCGAGAAGCAGGCCCGGATCGCCAAGGTGACCCGCGATGTGCTGATCCCGCTCGCCGAGCGCCTCGGCGTCCAGGCGCTGAAGGCCGAGCTGGAGGACCTGGTCTTCGCGATCCTGCACCCGGAGGAGTACGCCACCACCCGGGCCCTGGTCACCACCTACGCCACCCGGCCCGATCCGCTCGCCGTCCTCGCCGAGCGGATGCGCGTGGTCCTGGACGAGGCCGGTATCGACGCCGAAGTGCACGTCCGCCCACGGCACTTCGTCTCCGTGCACCGCGTACGCCTCGCGCGCCGCGAGCTGACCGGTGCGGATCTGGGGCGGCTGCTGGTGCTGGTGGCCGAGGACGCCGACTGCTATGCCGTCCTCGGTGAGCTGCACACCTGCTTCACCCCGGTCGTCTCCGAGTTCAAGGACTTCATCGCGGCCCCCAAGTTCAACCTCTACCAGTCGCTGCACACCGCGGTCACCGGTCCCTCGGGGGAGATCGCCGAGACCCTGATCCGTACGCACCAGATGCACCGGGTCGCCGAGGCCGGGGTGATCGCGCTGGGCAATCCGTACGCACCCACCGACGGCGCGGACGCCCCCGAGGGCGAGCGGGCCGACCCGACCCGCCCCGGATGGCTCTCCCGGCTGCTGGAGTGGCAGCGCACCACCCCCGACCCGGACACCTTCTGGACCTCGCTGCGCGACGACCTCGCCCAGGACCGGGAGATCACGGTCTTCTGCGCCGACGCCCCGTCCGACGGCTCGACCGGTCCCACGGGCGGCACCATCGGCCTGCCCGCCGGGGCCAGTTGCGTGGATGCCGCCTACGAACGGCACGGCGAGGCCGCGCACTGCTGCATCGGCGCCCGGGTCAACGGCCGGCTCGCCACCCTCTCCACCGTCCTGCACGACGGCGACAGCCTGCAGCTGCTGATGGCCCCGGACTCCGCGGCCGGCCCGCTGCCCGAGTGGCTCGAACAGGCCCGCACGCCCGCCGCCCGGCTCGCCATCGCCCGGTGGCTGGCCGGGCGGCAGGAGCCCGGCGCCCGCCCGGCGGGGCACGGCGAGACGATCGCCGCGGTGCCCGCCACCGACCGCCGCTCCGCATACCAGGACCGTCCCGGAGCGGACCCCGCCCCCGCCTCGCTGCTCGCGGTGGCCGACCTGCCGGGCGCGGCGGTCCGGCTGGCCGGCTGCTGCACCCCGGTGCCGCCGGACACCGTCACCGGATTCGCCGTACGCGGCGGCACGGTCACCGTGCACCGCGCCCTGTGCCCCGTCGTGGCGCGGATGGCCGCCACCGGCCGGCAGCCGGTCGGGGTGCGCTGGCGGGGCGCCGGCCACGGCGGCCACGGCTGCCGGGTCACCCTCCTGGCCGAGGCCTTCAGCCGGCCGCACCTCCTGGCCGACCTCACCGAAGCCATCGCCTCCCAGGGCGCCGCCGTGGTGTCGGCCGCCGTCGAACCGCCGCACGAACAGCGGGTCCGCCACACCTACACGCTGCATCTGCCGAACGCCGCCGGACTGCCGTCCCTGATGCGGGCCATGCGCCAAGTTCCGGGCGTGTTCGACGTGTTGCGCGCCGGGCGCGCCCGGCAGGCAGCCGTACTGGGCCCCTGAACGCCGCCGGGGCCGGAAAAGTGACGGACCGTCGGAAACTTCTCCGCCTGGCGGCGTAAGAGGGGCGCCCGATCCGCCGCCCGTTCGGGTGCCGTTTGCCGCCTCACCCGCGCCGGAGGGGGCCGCGTTGGTAGCCGTAGTGCATGTCCCTTCCCCCGCGCCGCCCGCCGCGCGACCCCGCTCGCGCCGTCCCCGCCCGCGCTCTGCCCCGTGCCCTGCGCGGCCGGCTCCGGTGGGCCGTCCGCCGGGCCGCCGTCCTCGGGCTGGCCGCCGCCTGTCTCGGCCTGACCGCGCCACCGTCGCCCGGAGGGGCGCAAGGCCTCGGCGACCGGCTCTTCCCCACCCTCGGCAACACCGGCTACGACGTCACGTCCTACGACGTCTCCCTGGACTACTCCGGCCACAACGACCGGCCGATGAACGTCACCACCGGCATCACCGCCGAGGCCACCACCGAGCTGGACCACCTCAACCTCGACTTCGCCCGCGGCACCGTACGCTCCGTGACGATCGACGGCCGGCCCGCCCGGCACGAGCAGCACGGTGAGGACCTCGTGCTCACCCCGGACTTCCACGTCTTCCGGGGACAGGAACTGAAGATCTCCGTCCAGCACACGACCGACCCGCGCGGCAAGGGCGACGGCGGCTGGATCCGCACCGCCGACGGGCTGGCGATGGCCAACCAGGCCGATGCCGCGCACCGCGTCTTCCCCTGCAACGACCACCCCTCCGACAAGGCCCTCTTCACCTTCCGCATCACCGCGCCCCAGCAGCTGACCGCCGTCGCCAACGGGCTGCCGCAGGGCACCGCCACCCGCGCGGCACGCCGCACCTGGACCTACCGCACCACCCACCCCATGGCGACCGAACTCGCCCAGGTCTCCATCGGGAAGTCCAGCGTGCTGCTGCACCACGGACCCCACGACCTGCCGATCCGCGATGTCGTACCGACCGCGGACCGCCCCGCCCTCGCGCGCTGGCTGGCCAGGACCGCCGACCACGTGGCCTGGATGGAGCGCAGGGTCGGCCCCTACCCCTTCGAGGCGTACGGGGTGCTGATCGCCGACGCCAGGACCGGCTTCGAGCTGGAGACCCAGACCCTCTCGCTCTTCGAGAAGCCCCTGTTCAGCGGCGACCAGCTGCCCGACTGGTACGTCGAGTCGGTGATGGTGCACGAGCTGGCCCACCAGTGGTTCGGCGACAGCGTCAGCCCGCGCCGCTGGTCCGACGTCTGGCTCAACGAGGCCCACGCCACCTGGTACGAAGCCCTCTACGCCCAGGAGCGGGGCGACAAGCGGGCCTCCCTGGAGGCGCGGATGCACCGCGCCTACCAGCAGTCCAACGGCTGGCGCGCCGAGGGCGGGCCGCCCGCCGCGCCCAAGGTCCCCAGCCCGGGACAGAAGATCAGCATCTTCCGCCCGGTCGTCTACGACGGCAGTGCGCTGGTCCTGTACGCCCTGCGGCAGAAGATCGGCCCCGCGGCCTTCGAGCGCCTCGAGCGCGAGTGGGTGGCCCGGCACCGTGACGGCGTGGCCGACACCGCCGACTTCGTCAAGCTGGCCTCCGAGGTCGCCGGCGAGAACCTCGGCGACTTCTTCCAGGGCTGGCTCTACAGCGACCGGACCCCGCCGATGCCGGGCCACCCGGACTGGCGCCCCGCGGGTGCGGTGACCGCCCCCGTGCCCAAGGGGACCGCCGAAGCCCCCGCGCCCAAGAAAGCCACGGGGGCTCCTGCTGCCAAGAGCGCCGCCAAGGGTGCCGCCGGGACCCCCGCCAGGGGAACCGCTCCGGTCCCCGCGCCCAAGGGCACTGCCGGGACTCCTGTGGCCAAGGGGACCGGCACGGCGTCCGGAGCCCGGGGAGCGGCCGGAAGGCCGGGAAAACCCGCGTGACGCTCTTTCGCGGTCGTGGGACCATCATGGGGTCGGCTCCGGCCGGACCGGGGAATCTCCGGGACGGCTCGGACGTTGACACCTTCGACGGCCGCGGGCTTCTGGCGACGGCCGTGGCACCACCGACAGTCCCGGTGGGGGCAGCAGGTCCCCGCAAGGGCTCACCGACGACGCAAAGGATCAAATGACCTCCTCTTCTTCCCTTCCGCAGGACCGGCAGCGCCTCCCCGAGAGCCTTCGGGCCAACGCCCTGATGGAAGAGGACGTCGCCTGGAGCCACGAGATCGACGGGGAGCGTGACGGCGACCAGTACGACCGTTCCGCGCGTGCCGCGCTGCGCCGTGTGGCGGGCCTCTCCACCGAGCTCGAGGACGTCACCGAGGTCGAGTACCGGCAGCTCCGTCTGGAGCGGGTGGTGCTCGTCGGCGTCTGGACCACCGGCACGATCCAGGATGCGGACAACTCGCTCGCCGAGCTCGCCGCCCTGGCCGAGACCGCCGGCGCCATGGTGCTCGACGGCGTCATCCAGCGCCGCGACAAGCCCGACCCGGCCACCTACATCGGCTCGGGCAAGGCCCTGGAGCTGCGCGACATCGTGCTCGAGTCCGGTGCGGACACCGTGGTCTGTGACGGTGAGCTCTCCCCGGGCCAGCTGATCCACCTCGAGGACGTCGTCAAGGTCAAGGTGGTCGACCGCACCGCCCTGATCCTCGACATCTTCGCCCAGCACGCCACGTCCCGGGAGGGCAAGGCGCAGGTCTCGCTGGCACAGATGCAGTACATGCTCCCCAGGCTCCGCGGCTGGGGCCAGTCGCTGTCCCGGCAGATGGGTGGCGGTGGCTCCGGTTCGGCCGGCGGCGGTATGGCCACCCGTGGTCCCGGTGAGACCAAGATCGAGACGGACCGCCGGCGGATCCGCGAGAAGATGGCGAAGATGCGCCGGGAGATCGCGGAGATGAAGACCGGCCGGGACATCAAGCGCCAGGAGCGCCGGCGCCACAAGGTCCCCTCGGTCGCCATCGCCGGCTACACCAACGCCGGCAAGTCCTCGCTGCTCAACCGCCTCACCGGCGCCGGCGTCCTGGTGGAGAACGCCCTGTTCGCCACCCTGGACCCGACCGTCCGGCGGGCCGAGACGCCCAGCGGACGGCTCTACACCCTCGCCGACACCGTCGGCTTCGTCCGGCATCTGCCGCACCACCTCGTCGAGGCGTTCCGCTCCACGATGGAGGAGGTCGGCGAGTCCGATCTCATCCTGCATGTGGTCGACGGTTCGCATCCGGTACCCGAGGAGCAGCTGGCGGCCGTGCGCGAGGTGATCCGCGACGTCGGCGCGACGGACGTGCCCGAGATCGTGGTCGTCAACAAGGCCGACGCGGCCGATCCGCTGGTGCTGCAGCGTCTGCTGCGCCAGGAGAAGCACGCCATCGCCGTCTCGGCCCGTACGGGCCAGGGCATGGCGGAGCTGCTGGAGCTGCTCGACGAGGAACTCCCCCGGCCGCAGGTCGAGATCGACGTACTGGTGCCCTACACCCAGGGTGCCCTGGTCTCGCGGGCGCATGCCGAGGGCGAGGTCATCTCCGAGGAGCACACCGCCGACGGCACGGTCCTCAAGGCGCGGGTGCACGCGGAACTCGCCGCCGAGTTCGAGCCGTTCGTGGCGGCGGCGTAACCGCTGCCGCCCACGCGAAAGGCCCGCCCCCGGGAGACCGGGAGCGGGCCTTCGTCGTGTCCGCGGACGGGGGGCGGCGCGACGGCGCCGCCCCCTCACCGCACTACTGCTTGCTCGCCCACTTCTTGCTCATGCGGTCGAACATCGCCTTGGCCTCGGGACCCAGGTGCGGGCCGGCCGACCAGCGGGCCGGACGCGGCCCCATCGACATGTTGGAGACCAGCACGGGCTTGCCGTCGGCGCCCTTGGTGAACCAGGGACCACCGGAGGAACCGCCGGTCATGGTGCAGCCGATCCGGTACATGGTCGGCTTCTTGGCGTCCATCGACAGCCGGGTCGGCTTGTCGGTGCACTGCTGCTGCGCGGCACCGTCGAACGGCGGCTCGGCCGGGTAGCCCTGCGCCGTCAGGCTCGGGATCTTGGCCATCGCCGGCGCGTTGAAGTCGACCTGGTAGGCGCCGCCGGCGATCTCCTCCAGAGACTTGCCGCCGGTGTTCTCCTCCGGCTTCACATGCATCAGCGCGAAGTCGTACGGGGCCATCGGCACACCGGGGACGGCGCCGCCGGCCTTGATCCACTCGCTGGACGTCGCCATGTCGTCCGCCCACCACTTGCCCGACGGAACACGGTCCTCGTAGGGGGCGGTCTTCAACTTGTCGGCGGAGCCGCCGTTCTTGTTGAAGTTCGGCACGAACATCATGTTGCGGTACCAGCCGCCGTTCTTGCCGGCGTGCACACAGTGCGCCGCGGTCCACACCAGGTTGGACTTACCGGGGTGCGCCGGGTCCTTGACGACCGTGGCGGAGCAACGCGAGCCGCCCTCGGGGGTGCTGAACAGCAGCAGACCCACGCCGGGAGCGGTGGAGGTGTAGGGGGTCTTGACGGCCTGGGCCGGAACGGCGGCGGGCTCAGGGTCGGTCTTGCCCTGGTCCTCGGAGATGTCCTCGGGCTTGCTGGGGTCCTGGGGCGGCTTGACCTTGTCGATCTTGTCCTTGTCCCAGAAGTCCTTGATGATCGGGTTGATGAACTCCCCGGCCTCCCGGAGCCACTTGTCCCGGTCCCAGTTCTTCCACTCGCCGTTCTTCCACTTGTCCAGGTTGACGCCGTGTTCCTTGAGCTTGTCCTGGATGTCCTGAGGGATCTTGAAGTCACCCCCGCCCGTGGTGTCCTGGGCCGCGGACTGGCTGGGCTTGGCGTCCGCGTGGTCGCCCTCCGGTCCGCAGCCGGTGGCGGTCAGCGCCACGACGGCGGTGAGAGCGGCGGCGGCCAGGACTGGCCGGCGTATGGATCGCATGGGTGATGTCCCCCTGGTGATTCGGACTGAGCCGTGTGACGTGTGTGGTGCTGCGCCGGTTTCCTCTTTGTCATGAACCCCAAGATCCCGGCGCAACACCCCACTATGCCGGTGACGATGGGGACGGCGGAACTCGGGGCCCCGGTTTCACGCCCGCAAGGATCTTGCCCTCAGCCGTGATCCCGGGTCCCCGCCGTCGTTGGTACGTACGGGGGACGGCCGGGCTGCCCGCAGGGCCCGCGCGGCTTTCAGCCGCTCACCAGCAGGAGGACACAACTGCCGTGGCGTTGACCGAATCCGTGCCGACGGCCGCGCCGCCGGCCCATGAAGGGATCCTGCGCCGGCAGTCCCTGCGCGAGTCCGCTGCCCGCACGTACGCCCGCTCGCTGCCCATCGTGCCGGTGCGCGCCCGGGGGCTGACCATCGAAGGCGCGGACGGCAGGCGCTATCTCGACTGTCTCTCCGGCGCCGGCACGCTGGCGCTCGGCCACAACCACCCCGTGGTGCTCGAGGCGATCCGTGCGGTCCTCGACTCCGGGGCGCCGCTGCACATCCTCGACCTGGCCACGCCCGTCAAGGACGCCTTCATCACCGAGCTCTTCGCCACGCTGCCCAGGGAGCTGGCCGAAAAGGGACGCATCCAGTTCTGCGGCCCGGCGGGCACGGACGCCGTCGAGGCCGCCTTCACCCTCGTCCGCACCGCGACCGGCCGGGAGGGGCTGATGGCCTTCTCCGGCGCGTATCACGGCATGACCGCCCAGGCGCTCGCCGCGTCCGGGGGAGCGCAGCACACCAGCGTGGTCCGGCTGCCCTATCCGTACGACTACCGCTGTCCGTTCGGCACCGGCGGTGAGCGGGGCGCGGAACTCGCCGCGCGCTGGACCCGGAGCCTGCTCGACGACGACAAGAGCGGGGTGCCGGGCCCGGCCGGGATGATCCTGGAACCGGTCCAGGGCGAGGGCGGCGTGATCCCCGCGCCGGACAGCTGGCTGCGGCGGATGCGGGAGCTCACCACCGCCCGGCGGATCCCGCTGATCGTGGACGAGGTGCAGACCGGCGTGGGCCGCACCGGCGCCTTCTGGGCCATCGAACACAGCGGCATCGTGCCCGATGTGCTGGTGCTGTCGAAGGCCATCGGCGGCAGTCTGCCGCTCGCCGTGATCGTCTACCGCGAGGAACTCGACGCCTGGCAGCCCGGCGCCCACGCGGGCACCTTCCGCGGCAACCAGCTCGCGATGGCCGCCGGCCGGGCCACCCTGGCCTACGTCCGTGAGAACGGCCTCGACCGGCGGGCCGGGGAGCTCGGCGCCCGGATGCTCGCCCGGCTCACCGCCCTCGCCGACACCCACGACTGCATCGGCGACGTCCGCGGCCGCGGACTGATGCTCGGGATCGAGATCGTCGACCGGGACGCCGAGGCCGATGCCACCGGCGCCCGCCCCGCCGATCCGCGGCTCGCCGCCGCCGTCCAGCACGCCTGCCTGGACCGCGGCCTGATCGTCGAACTGGGCGGCCGGCACTCCGCCGTCGTCCGGCTGCTGCCACCCCTGACCATCACCGACGAACAGGCGGACGCGATCCTCGACCGCCTCGCCGACGCCCTCACGGCGGCGGTCCGCACCACCCCCGGGCCCCTGGGCCCGTCCCCCACAACCACGCGAGGCATCTCCCCATGAACGAACGCCCCGGCCCCGACGGCGGCCAGCCCGTCGAGCGCATCCCCGCCCACCAGGGCGCGGGCACCATCGAGTCGGTGCCGCGCCAGCAGCGCCGCGCCGCGGACCACGCCTGCCACCAGCAGACCCACGAGGACGCCCCCCTCGGCGGCCCGGGACCGTACGACGGCGCGCGGTGCGGCGACCACGACCCCCTCGACCACCCGGACCCGTCGGTCGCCGCCGACGCCGCGGGCATCGAGCACCTGCTGCGCTGCTGGCTGCGCGAGAGCGGCACGCACCGTCCGGCCGACGGCCGGCTGCGCATCCCGTTGCGGGCCGTCGCCGGCGCCCTGCACATTCCCGTGCGCTACTGGTCCCCGACCGGCTGGCACCGCCTGGGTGCCCCCACCCTCGAAGGCGCCCCGGCCGGGGCCGCCCCGCTGGACGCCGTCACCCTCGCCGCGCTGCTGCGACGGGAGGCCGCGCACGGTGACCGGCGGGCCTCCGACGGCGGGGAGCACCGCGTGGCGGACGCCGACGAGCGGCCGGACCCGGACCTCGCGCAACAGCAGGCACCGGACGGCGACGGTGCCGAACTCATCGGCCGGGTCGCCAATTCCGTCCGCAATGTCGCCACCTTCCTCACCCACCGGCGCACCCGGCCCGCCGACGACCACGGCGCCCTCTTCCTCGAAGCCGAACAGTCCCTCCTCCTCGGCCATCCGCTGCACCCCACACCCAAGAGCCGCGAGGGCCTCTCCGACGCCGAACTCCGCGCCTATTCGCCCGAGATGCGCGGCGCCTTCCGGCTCCACTGGATGGCCGTGCACCGCTCGGTCCTGGCCGCCGACTCCGCCTGGACCGAACGCGGCAAGCCCGTACCGGCCGAGCGGCTCGTGCTGCGCCTGGCCGGGGAGGGCCTGCGCCTGCCCGAGGACACCGTGCCGTTGCCGCTGCACCCCTGGCAGGCCAGGGAAGTCGCCGACCGCCCCGAGACCACGGCGCTGCGCGAGGCCGGCCTGCTCCACGAACTCGGCGCCCACGGCGCCCCCTGGCACCCCACCTCCTCCGTCCGCACGGTCTACCGCCCCGACGCCCACGCCATGCTCAAGCTCTCCCTCGGGCTGCGCATCACCAACTCCCGCCGGGAGAACCTCCGCAAGGAACTGGCCCGCGGTGTCGAGGTGCACCGGCTGCTGCGCACCGGCCTCGCCGAGCAGTGGCAGCGCGTGCACCCCGGCTTCGACATCGTCCGCGACCCGGCCTATCTGGCCGTCGACGGCCTCGGCGGCGCCCCCGTCCAGGGCCTTGATGTCGTCATCCGGCACAACCCCTTCAGCACCACCGACGACGCCGTCTGCATCGCCGGGCTCACCTCGCCCCGGCCCTGGCCCGGCCACCCCGGGGTGCGCTCCCGGCTCGAGGACCTCGTCACCACGCTCGGCGACCGCACCGGCCGCAGCCTCGACGCGGTCGCCACCGAATGGTTCCTGCGCTATCTCGAAGTGGTCGTACGGCCCGTGCTGTGGCTCGACGGCACCGCCGGCATCGTCCTGGAGGCCCACCAGCAGAACACCCTGGTGCTGCTGGACCCCGACGGCTGGCCGGTCGGCGGCCGCTACCGCGACAACCAGGGCTACTACTTCCGCACCTCCCGCCGCGCCGAGCTGGAGCGCCGGCTGCCCGGAATCGGCGACGCCAGCGACAGCTTCGTCTCCGATGACGTCACCGACGAACGGTTCGCCTACTACCTGGGCATCAACAACGTCCTCGGCCTCATCGGGGCCTTCGGCTCCCAGCGCCTGGTCCGGGAGGAGATCCTGCTCGCCGCCTTCCGGCGCTTCCTCGCCGATGCCGCCGCGGCCCCGCGGGCCCACCGCTCGCCCCTCCCCGGGCAGCTGCTGGCCGCCCGCACGCTGCGCTGCAAGGCCAACCTGGCGACCCGGCTGCACGGCCTGGACGAACTCGTCGGCCCCGTGGAAACCCAGTCCGTCTACGTCACCCTGCCCAACCCCCTCGCCCCCTAGCCGCCCACCGCACCCCCCGACCGCAGTACCCCGTCCCCCGCCCCCGGCGCCCCGCGACCGAACAGGCCACGCGGCACGCGGCCACGAGAGGAGAGCGTCGCCGTGCCCCCGACCGATTCCGGCCTCAGCTCCAGCTCCGACGACACCCTCGAACTGCAGCTCCCGCCCGGATGGGGTGCGCTCCTCGCCGACGGTCACCGGCAGCCGGCGTCCCCGTACGACCCGGCCGCCGGCCCGCTGCTCGACGACCTGGCGGGCTGGGGAGCGGCCGACACCCCCGCCGGCCCGTTCGCGCTGGTGCCCGTCCGGCCGGCCCACGACCTCGACCGGATCACCGGCTGGATGAACGATCCGGCGGTCGCGGCCTTCTGGGAGCTGGCGGGCCCCCCGGACATCACCGCCGCCCATCTGCGCGGTCAGCTCGGCGGGGACGGCCGCAGCGTGCCCTGCCTGGGGGTGCTGGCCGGCGTGCCGATGAGCTACTGGGAGATCTACCGCGCCGACCTCGACCCCCTCGCCCGCCACTACCCGGTCCGGCCCCACGACACGGGCATCCATCTGCTCATCGGCGCCGCGGACCGCGGCCGCGGGCTGGGCGGCACCCTGCTGCGCGCCGCCGCTGACCTCGTCCTCGACCACCGCCCGGCGTGCACCCGGGTCGTCGCCGAGCCGGATCTGCGCAACACCGCCTCCCTCGCAGCGTTCCTGAGCGCCGGATTCCGCTATGCCGACGAGATCGAACTGCCCGGAAAACGCGCGGCGTTGATGGTCCGCGACCGCGCCCACCGCCGTCTGCTCTGACCCCGGGACCGTCCGTCGACGGTCCCGTTCCGCTTCGCCGTCCATCCCGCTGCCCCGGTTGTCCCCCGCACGAGCCGGGGCGGTCCCGCTCCGAGGAGTCCCGCCTTGTCTCCTGAACCGCATGACCCCCATGACCCCCATGACCCCCATGAAACACAGCCTTCGCACCGCGCCTGGCAGCACGCCGCGCGCCGACTGTTCGCCAAGATCCTGGCGGAGTTCGCGTACGAGGAAATCCTCACCCCCGAGCCCGACGGCACCGCCCCCGACGGCACCCCGCAATACCGTCTGCCGGTCACCGACGACCTGGTCTACCGCTTCCGCGCCCGCCGCGGCGCCTACGGGCACTGGCGCGTCGACCCCGCCTCGATCACCCCCGGCAGCGACCCGTTCCACTTCCTCACCCACGCCCATGACACCGTGCTGGGCCTGTCCGGCGACACCACCGGCCATCTCATCCGCGAGCTGACCGCCACCCTCGCCGCCGACACCCGGCTCGACGCGACCGCCCTCAGCGCCGCCGACCTCGCCGACCTGGACTACGCCGCCCTCGAGGGCCACCAGACCGGCCACCCCTGGCTCGTCGCGAACAAGGGCCGGCTCGGCTTCTCCGCCCAGGACGCGGCGACCTGGGCCCCCGAGGCCCGCACCGCACGGCGGCTGCCCTGGCTCGCCGCACACCACCGCATCGCCCACTACCGCGGTATCCCCACCCTGGCCACCCCCGACCGTCTGTACGGCGAGGAGCTGGCCCCCGCCACCCGTCATGCCTTCGCCCGCACCATCACCGACCAGGGCCACGACCCCGCCGACTACCTCTACCTCCCCGTGCACCCCTGGCAGTGGGACGAGACCATCGCCCCGCTCTTCGCGCCGCAGCTCGCCGACGGATCCATCATCGCGCTGCCCACTGACAACGACCTCCGACTGCCGCAGCAGTCGATCCGCACCTTCCTCAACGTCAGCCGCCCCGAGGCCCGTACGGTCAAGCTTCCGCTGTCGATCCTCAACACCCTGGTGTGGCGCGGCCTGCCCACCGAGCGCACCCTCGCCGCCCCCGCCGTCACCCGCTGGGTCCACGGCCTGCGCGACGCCGACCCCTATCTGCGCGACGAGACCCGGGTCATCCTGCTCGGCGAGACCGCCTCGGTCACCGTCGAACACCCCCTCTACGACCGGCTGCCCGGCGTCCCCTACCAGTTCAAGGAGCTGCTGGGCTGTATCTGGCGGGAGCCGGTCAGCGGCCGGCTCGACACCGGCGAACGCGCCCGCACCCTCGCGGCGCTGCTGCAGACCGACCCCGGGGGCCGCGCCCTGACCGCGGAGCTGGTGCACCGCTCGGGTCTGGCCCCCCGCGACTGGCTGAGCCGGCTGTTCGCCGCGCTGCTGCCGCCGCTGCTGCACTTCCTCTACCAGTACGGCACGGTCTTCTCCCCGCACGGCGAGAACGCCATCGTCGTCTTCGACGCCCACGACGTCCCCACCCGCCTCGCGGTCAAGGACTTCGTCGACGACGTCAACACCAGTTCCTGGCGCCTCCCGGAGCACGACGCCATGCCGGACGACGTCCGCACGGTGCTGCTGACCGAACCCCCCTCCTTCCTCACCCAGTTCATCCACTCCGGTCTGTTCGTCGGCGTCTTCCGCTACCTCGCACCGCTGTGCGCCGACCAACTGGGCGTTCCCGAGGCCGAGTTCTGGTCACTCGTCCGGGCGGAGATCCTGCGCCACCACGAGCGCTTCCCCCACCTCAAGGAGCGCCACGAGACCTTCGACCTGCTCACCCCGCGGATCGAGCGGCTGTGTCTGAACCGCAACCGTCTGCATGTGGACGGTTACCGCGATCGCCGTGACCGGCCGCACGCGGCCGTGCACGGCACCGTCCCCAACCCGCTGCATCTGCCGTGACCGCGGTGGCTGTCAGTGGTCCCGCGTAGGCTTGCCACGCTATGACGAAGCCCTCCCTCCCCGATCTGCTCCACGCCGCCGTCACCGCTGTCGGCGGCACCGAGCGCCCCGGCCAGGTGGCCATGGCCGAGGCCGTCGCCGAGGCCGTGGACGACAACGCCCATCTGCTCGTCCAGGCCGGCACCGGTACCGGAAAGTCGCTCGGCTATCTGGTTCCGGCCCTCGCCCACGGCGAGCGCGTGGTCGTCGCCACGGCCACCCTGGCGCTGCAGCGCCAGCTGGTGGAGCGCGATCTTCCGCGTACGGTCGACGCCCTCCATCCGCTGCTGCGCCGCCGCCCCGAGTTCGCCATGCTCAAGGGCCGCTCCAATTACCTGTGTCTGCACCGCCTCCGTGAGGGCGCACCGCAGGAAGAGGAGGACGGCCTCTTCGACGTGTTCGAGCAGGCGACGCCGACCAGCAAGCTCGGCAAGGACCTGCTGCGGCTGCGCGACTGGGCGGACGAGACCGAGACCGGGGACCGCGACGCGCTGACCCCCGGAGTGTCCGACCGCGCCTGGGGCCAGGTCTCGGTCTCCTCCCGGGAGTGCCTGGGCGCCTCGAAGTGCGCCTACGGGGCGGAGTGCTTCGCCGAGGCCGCCCGGGAGCGCGCCAAGCTCGCCGATGTGGTCGTCACCAACCACGCGCTGCTCGCCATCGACGCGATCGAGGGCGCCCCGGTCCTCCCGTCGCACGAGGTCCTGATCATCGACGAGGCCCATGAGCTGGTCTCCCGGGTCACCGGCGTCGCCACCGGCGAGCTCACCCCCGGCCAGGTCAACCGCGCCGTCCGCCGGGCCGCCAAGCTCGTCAACGAAAAGGCCGCCGACCAGCTCCAGACCGCCTCGGAGAGCTTCGAGCGCCTCATGGAGCTGGCCCTGCCCGGCCGCCTCGAAGAGATCCCCGAGGACCTCGGCTACTGCCTGATGGCGCTGCGGGACGCGGCCCGCACGGTCATCTCGGCGCTCGGCTCGACCCGCGACAAGTCGGTCCAGGACGAGGACGCGGTCCGCAAGCAGGCGCTCGCCTCGGTGGAGAACGTCCATGCCGTCGCCGAGCGGATCGCCAATGGCTCCGAGTACGACGTCGTCTGGTACGAACGCCACGACCGCTTCGGCGCCTCGCTGCGGGTGGCCCCGCTCTCGGTCTCCGGGCTGCTGCGCGAGAAGCTCTTCGCGGACCGCTCGGTGGTCCTCACCTCCGCCACCCTCAAGCTGGGCGGCGACTTCAACGGGGTCGGGGCCTCCCTGGGCCTGGCTCCCGAGGGCACGGAGGGCGAGGACATCCCGCCCTGGAAGGGGCTGGACGTCGGTTCCCCCTTCGACTACGCGAAGCAGGGCATCCTCTACGTCGCCAAGCATCTGGCCCAGCCGGGCCGTGAGGGCAGCCGCACCGACATGCTCGACGAGCTCGCCGAGCTGATCGAGGCGGCGGGCGGCCGCACCCTCGGCCTGTTCTCGTCGATGCGCGCCGCCCAGGCCGCCGCCGAGGAACTGCGCGGCCGGCTGGATCTGCCGATCCTGCTCCAGGGCGAGGAGACCCTCGGCGAGCTGATCAAGAACTTCGCCGCGGATGCCCGTACGTGCCTGTTCGGCACGCTGTCCCTGTGGCAGGGCGTCGATGTACCGGGCGCGAACTGCCAGCTGGTCGTGATGGACCGGGTGCCGTTCCCGCGCCCGGACGATCCGCTGATGAGCGCCCGGCAGAAGGCCGTGGAGGAGGCCGGCGGCAATGGCTTCATGGCGGTCGCGGCGACCCACGCGGCCCTGCTGATGGCTCAGGGCGCCGGCCGTCTGGTCCGTGCCACCGGCGACCGCGGCGTGGTGGCCGTCCTCGACCCCCGGGTGGAGCGGGCCCGCTACGGCTCCTTCCTCCGCAAGTCGATGCCGGAGTTCTGGTACACCACTGACCGCAACCAGGTCCGCCGATCCCTGGCCGCCATCGACGCCGCGGCGAAGGCATCCCAGGCCGACGCATAGGCGGCGCACCGTCCGCCGGCGCCGCACCCCTCCCGTGCGCTGCCCCCGCCGGACCGCCTTCTCCTCCGTGGGAGCGGCGCCGGCCGGGCGCAACAGCAGAGCCCCGGAACCGGCGCAGTGGTTCCGGGGCTCGGTCGTGAGGGGTGGCTCAGATGCGGCGGAGCACCGCCACCACCTTGCCGAGGATGGTCGCCTCGTCGCCGGGGATCGGCTGGTACGCGGAGTTGTGCGGCAGCAGCCAGACATGGCCGTCCTCGCGCTTGAAGCGCTTGACGGTGGCCTCGCCGTCCAGCATCGCGGCCACGATGTCGCCGTTCTCGGCGACCGGCTGGCGGCGGACCGTGACCCAGTCGCCGTCGCAGATCGCGGCTTCGATCATGGAGTCGCCGACGACCTTCAGCACGAACAGTTCGCCGTCACCGACGAGCTGACGGGGGAGCGGGAAGACGTCCTCGACCGATTCCTCGGCGAGGATCGGGCCGCCGGCGGCGATCCGGCCGACCAGGGGGACATAGGAGGCGGCGGGCTTGCCGGCGGTCTCCGTCGCCGTGGAGCTCGACTGGTCGGAGCCGCGGACCTCGTACGCCCGGGGGCGGTGCGGGTCACGCCGCAGGAAGCCCTTGCGTTCGAGCGCCATGAGCTGATGGGCGACGGAGGAGGTGCTGGACAGCCCGACGGCCTGGCCGATCTCGCGCATGGACGGCGGGTAGCCGCGGCGCTGGACCGAATCCCGGATCACCTCGATCACCCGGCGCTGGCGGTCGGTGAGCCCGGAGCTGTCGGCGCGGATTCCGGGCGGCCGGCCGGGCAGCGAGCGAGCGGGCTTCTGCTCTTCAGGGTCCGACGTGGCGTCGTCCATCGGTGGCCGCTGTGCCGTGTGCGGATGCTCGAACCGGCTCTGGGAGTGGCTCTGTGCGGTGATGGTCGCGCTGTCTGCGGTGGTGGTCACGTCGGCCCCTCTCGAAATGTTCTCCCTGGTTAGCCAACGGTAGTAGCTTTCGAAAGGTTGCGCCAAACACACGTTCGAGTGAAATATTCGCCGATCTGCTGACCGAGGCGAGTGGCTGGGTGTATGGCCGAGCGGTTTTTCGAGTCCCGGCCGCGCTTTCCGCCCCTGTCTCCGGCCGGCTTGCTTCCCCCCGGAGGCCTCGGAGCGCACGGCCCGCTGCGGTCGTCGTCAGGACCCCGCCGATTCTGTCACCCCGGCCCCGCCGCGCCCCTGGCCGGGTCGCTTCCCGTACGCTCGTCTGCGGCGTCCCGGCCCGCCACCACCGCGACACGCGGTAGGCGCACGTAAGCGGCCCGACACCACATCTAGTGGTTAGATGCCTTCGGTTACCCAGAAGTTGTGGTCCCTGGTCTCTCGTCGGGGTCAGGATCGCCTATGCTGGGGACTGCTCCGAAGGGCCCGTACGGACCGGCCGGAGGTCTGTCGCCGTGCGCCGGGTTCGTTGGCGTACGTACGTCCGTATATCAAGGGTGAGGAGGGTGGAGCGTGCATTGCCCCTTCTGCAGGCACCCGGACAGCAGGGTCGTCGACAGCCGTACCACCGATGACGGGACGGCGATCCGCCGGCGCCGCCAGTGCCCCGACTGCTCCCGCCGTTTCACGACGATCGAGACGGCGTCGCTGATGGTGATCAAGCGGAGCGGGGTCACCGAACCCTTCAGCCGCAACAAGGTCATCGCGGGAGTGCGCAAGGCGTGTCAGGGGCGCCCGGTCACCGAGGACGCCCTCGCCAAGCTCGGCCAGCGGGTCGAGGAGGCGGTGCGTGCCACCGGCAGCGCCGAGCTGACCACGCATGACGTCGGGCTCGCCATACTGGGCCCGCTGCAGGAACTCGACCTCGTCGCGTACCTGCGCTTCGCGTCCGTTTACCGGGCATTCGATTCACTCGAGGACTTCGAGGCGGCCATCACCGAGCTGCGGGAGCAGCGCGAGCAGGGGCCGCCCGGGCAGGACCACGGGACCGAGGGCGAGGCCGAAGGCCCGGCCGTTCCTGTGCCCGCCACCGCAGCCGACTGAGCTCGGCACACATCCAGAACCTGTACCGGGGCGCGAGCAGGGCGTCCCGGTAGCAGTAAGACATACACCGTGCCACGGAATGAGTGCGCACATATGGGCGTTTGCCCGTATACAGGGAGGCGGAATGACAGAGACGACGAGCGGCCCGGCACGAGGCTCCCGCGCCAAGGGCAGCAAGGCGAGCAAGGGTCTGCGTATCGAGCGCATCCACACCACACCCGGCGTGCATCCGTACGACGAGGTGGAGTGGGCGTCTCGTGACGTCGTCATGACCAACTGGCGCGACGGCTCGATCAACTTCGAGCAGCGTGGCGTCGAGTTCCCCGATTTCTGGTCGGTGAACGCGGTCAACATCGTCACGAGCAAGTACTTCCGTGGCGCGGTGGGGTCTGCGACCCGTGAGTCGAGCCTCAGGCAGCTGATCGACCGCGTGGTCATGACGTACCGCAAGAGCGGCGAGGAGAACGGTTACTTCGCCTCCCCGGCGGACGCCGAGATCTTTGAGCACGAGCTGGCCTACGCCTTGCTCCACCAGGTCTTCAGCTTCAACTCCCCGGTCTGGTTCAACGTCGGCACCCAGCAGCCGCAGCAGGTCAGCGCCTGCTTCATCCTCTCCGTCGACGACTCCATGGAGTCGATCCTCGACTGGTACAAGGAAGAGGGGATGATCTTCAAGGGCGGCTCCGGCGCCGGCCTGAACCTCTCCCGCATCCGCTCCTCCAAGGAGCTGCTCTCCTCCGGCGGCAACGCCTCCGGCCCGGTCTCCTTCATGCGCGGCGCCGATGCGTCCGCCGGAACGATCAAGTCGGGCGGCGCCACCCGCCGCGCGGCCAAGATGGTCGTCCTGGATGTGGACCACCCGGACGTCGAGGCCTTCATCGAGACCAAGGTGAAGGAGGAGGAGAAGGTCCGCGCGCTGCGCGACGCGGGCTTCGACATGGACCTGGGCGGCGACGACATCACGTCCGTCCAGTACCAGAACGCCAACAACTCGGTCCGGGTCAACGACGAGTTCATGAAGGCCGTCGAGGCCGGCTCGAAGTTCGGGCTGCGCGGCCGGATGACCGGTGAGGTCATCGAGGAGGTCGACGCCAAGGGGCTCTTCCGCAAGATGGCGGAGGCCGCCTGGGCGTGCGCCGACCCCGGCATCCAGTACGACGACACCATCAACCACTGGCACACCTCGCCGGAGACGGGCCGGATCACCGCGTCCAACCCGTGCAGCGAGTACATGCACCTGGACAACTCCTCGTGCAACCTCGCCTCGCTCAACCTGCTGAAGTTCCTGCGCGACGACGACCTGGGCAACCAGTCCTTCGACGCCGAGCGCTTCGCCAAGGTCGTCGAGCTGGTCATCACGGCGATGGACATCTCCATCTGCTTCGCCGACTTCCCCACCCAGAAGATCGGCGAGACCACCCGCGCCTACCGCCAGCTGGGCATCGGCTACGCCAACCTCGGCGCCCTGCTGATGGCCACCGGCCACGCCTACGACTCCGACGGCGGTCGCGCGCTGGCCGGTGCCATCACCTCCCTGATGACCGGCACCTCCTACAAGCGCTCCGCCGAGCTCGCCGCGGTCGTCGGCCCGTACGACGGCTACGCCCGCAACGCCGACGCCCACCAGCGCGTCATGAAGCAGCACTCCGACGCCAACGGTGTCGCCACGCGCATGGACGACCTGGACTCCCCGGTCTGGGCGGCGGCCACCGAGGCCTGGCAGGACGTGCTGCGCCTGGGCGAGAAGAACGGCTTCCGCAACGCGCAGGCCTCCGTGCTCGCGCCGACCGGCACCATCGGCCTGATGATGGACTGCGACACCACGGGCGTCGAGCCGGACCTGGCCCTGGTCAAGTTCAAGAAGCTGGTCGGCGGCGGCTCCATGCAGATCGTGAACAACACGGTCCCCAAGGCGCTCAAGCGGCTCGGCTACCAGCCCGAGCAGGTCGAGGCGATCGTCGCCCACATCGCCGACCACGGCAATGTCATCGACGCCCCCGGCCTCAAGCCGGCGCACTACGAGGTCTTCGACTGCGCCATGGGCGAGCGCTGCATCTCCCCGATGGGCCACGTCCGCATGATGGCCGCGGCCCAGCCCTTCCTCTCCGGCGCGATCTCCAAGACGGTCAACGTCCCCGAGTCGGCCACCGTCGAGGAGATCGAGGACGTCTACTTCCAGGGCTGGAAGCTCGGCCTGAAGGCGCTGGCGATCTACCGCGACAACTGCAAGGTCGGCCAGCCGCTCTCCGCCAAGAAGAAGGAAGCGGAGAAGAAGGCCGAGCCGGTCGCCGAGAAGAAGGTCGTCGAGTACCGCCCGGTGCGCAGGCGCCTGCCCAAGGGCCGTCCCGGCATCACCACCTCCTTCACCGTCGGCGGCGCCGAGGGCTACATGACCGCCAACTCCTACCCGGACGACGGTCTCGGTGAGGTCTTCCTGAAGATGTCCAAGCAGGGCTCGACCCTCGCGGGCATGATGGACGCCTTCTCCATCGCGGTGTCGGTGGGCCTCCAGTACGGCGTGCCGCTGGAGACCTACGTCTCGAAGTTCACCAACATGCGCTTCGAGCCGGCCGGCATGACGGACGACCCGGACGTGCGGATGGCGCAGTCGATCGTCGACTACATCTTCCGCCGCCTGGCGCTGGACTTCCTGCCGTTCGAGACCCGCTCGGCGCTCGGCATCCACTCCGTCGAGGAGCGCCAGCGCCACCTGGAGACCGGCTCGTACGAGCCGTCCGGCGACGAGGTCGACGTCGAGGGCCTGGCCCAGTCGGCGCCGCGCCAGATCGAGTCGGCCCAGGAGTCCGCCCCGGCGGTGAAGATCGTCGAGGATGCCGCCGCGCCGGCTCCCCAGCAGGCGCACACCAACGCCGAACTCGTCGAGATGCAGCTGGGCATCAACGCCGACGCCCCGCTGTGCTTCTCCTGCGGGACGAAGATGCAGCGGGCCGGCAGCTGCTACCTGTGCGAGGGCTGCGGATCGACCAGCGGCTGCAGCTGAGCAGGAGGGCGGCCGCGCGGGAGGACTCCTCCCGCGCGGCCTCCCGCCCGGGCCGGGACGGCCCGGGGAAGCACGGAGGGGACCGGCCGGGCGCCGGTCCCCTCCGTCGTGCGTGCCGGGGAACGCTCAGCCGGCGTGCCGCGCGTCCGGCGCGCCCTTGGGGGAGCGGGCCGGCTCACGCCGTCGCTGTGCGGGGGAGCGTCAACGCCGCCCCGTTCAGTGCCCCATCACCGAGACGAACGTATCCGGGTCGGCGTCGAAGCCCCGAAGGCCGGGGCGGAAACGCCATTTGCCCGTCTCGTCCCGGGTGAATTCGGCCACCGTCGCGGCGGTCGCCTCCGCCACCGAGGCGAAATCGTCCTCCGCCAGAGCGGTGTAGCCCTCGCGGATCCGTACGTGGGTGTGCGGGACGTCTCCGAAGACCTTGCGGCCCTCGCCCTGCTGGATGGCCACTCCGACGAGGACCCGGCCGTAGGCGTCGGACAGCCGGTCCAGTTCCAGCGTCATGATCTCGTCGGCGCCGAACCCCTGGCCGGTCCTGCTGTCCCGGTTGAGGGTGATGGTTCCGTCGGGCGACCGGCTGTCGAAGGCCACCAGATAGGCCGGGTCGCCGTGCGGCGCGTCGGCCGTGTACGTGGCCGCGACGATGTCGAGGTCGTTGTCCGGTGTTCCGATGGGACTGGGGTCCCACTTCAGTGTGACTTCAACCTTTTCGATGCCTTTGTTGAGCGTGCTCACCGGGCTTCCCCTCCTTCATCTCCCGGAGACGCGGCCCGGCCACGCGAGGAGGACGCGGACCACTTTCCAGGACTTCCCGTTGGTGGACCATCGTGCCACGCTCGCCGGTTCCTGGGCGGAAGCAACTTTCCCTGGTGGCAGGTGAGATGAAGCAGTCGCGGGTGGCTGAAAAGCGCCCTCCGGGTCCCGGCTCGGCCGCCGGATGACGTCCTTGCCCGGCGGAACCGGAGGGGCTCCCGTGGGGCGTTCGGTTGACCGTCGCGTCCACCGGAGGATCGGGGCCGCGAGCGGCCGGGACGACGCGGCGGCGAGCGCCGGCACACGTCCACGGGCCGGTGTCCGCATGGAAGTTCGGGGTGGTCGGAATGTGACGCGCAGTGATTCCGGTTCGCCCACGGGCCGTACGATGGCGCGGTGCTTGTCAAGTGGATTCGCCTCACCGTCGTGGACCGTCGTGGGTTCGAGCGGGGGCAGCGGAAATGGGCGGGGCTGCTGGGTGAGCCGGGGTTCCGAGGGCAGGGCGGAGGGTGGAGCCGGGGACGGCCGGGGGTCGCGCATCTGGTCGCCTTCTGGGAGAGCCGGGCGTTCTACGACTCCTTCATGGCGCGTTCGCATGACCGGCTGGCGGCCGCCCAGGTCGGCACCTACAAGGACGCCCAGGTACGCCTGTTTGAGCACGAGTTCGACGTGAAGGTGGGCTTCCGTCCGTCGTTCGGCGAGGTGGACGTGCTGCGGCTGGCGCACTGCCAGGTGTATCAGGACCGGGTGGACCACTTCATGCTGATGCAGGAGAAGGTCTGGAACCCGGCCATGGCGGGCTCACCGGGAATGCAGCGGGGAATGCTGGGGCGGGCTCCGGGCGAGGAGTTCCTGGTGCTGTCGATGTGGCAGTCGGCGGCCGAGCGGGGGAAGTACCGGCCCGAGCGGGTGGAGCGGCTGGCGCTGCGGGCCCAGATAGCCGCGGACGTCCGGGCCATCGCGGGGGACGTGGTCGAGCTCGAGCCGTCATGGACGGTATGAGGGACGGCGTCTTCAGGGGTCCGTGCCGTGCGTGGAGCCGGTGGCGCTGTCGGCAGCGCCGTCGGTGGTGAACGCCCCGGCGCGGGCTGCGGCCAGGGCGGCCGCCGCGGCCTGGTCGGCCTGCGCGGCCCCGACCGGTTCCCGGGTGATGAACAGGCGGAAGAAGAGCGGCGCGGAGACCGAGCGGACCAGTGCACCGGCGTCGATCATGACGCTCGCGGCGCCGGCACGGGAGGCGGCGCGTGCCGGGGTGTCCGCCGGTGATCCCGGCGCGGCGTCCGGGGGGGCGGGCAGCTCCCCACGCCCAACGGCACGTTCGACGATGGCCTCGCAGCGCGTGAACCGCTCGGCGTAGTAGCCGCGCAGTGCCGCGGCCGCCCGCTCCGACTGGAAGCCGGCGGCGATCATCGCGGAGCCCGACGCGGCCACTGCGGGGTCGGCGAAGGACGCGACGACCTCGTGGGCCAGGGCGCGCAGATCACCCTCCAGGGACCCGGTGTCCGGAGGCGTCCAGGTGTCCTCGCCCGCGAGATCCAGGGCATCCACCACCAGGCCCTCGACGTCCTTCCAGCGGCGATAGAGCGTCGTCTTGTGCACACCGGAGTGTTCGGCGACGTATTCGACGGTCAGGCCCGGATAGCCGTACTCGGTGAGACCGGCCAGTACGGCGTCGCGGACGGCGGCGCGGGTACGGGCCGTGCGGCCGCCGGGGCGCCGGGTGCCGGGGGCGGGCGCGGAGTCGCCGGCCGGGTGCCGGTCGTCGTTCGCTGCGTCGTCAGTCAAAAGCTATTCCTGTTGCGTTAGTGGGCGGGCCGTGCCATGCTCATCGTAACGCAACGGGGGTTGCGTTTGATTGGGTGCGTCATCAGATTTGGGGGGAGCGGTGTCCGGGTCGGGTGTCCGGATCTTGGCGCACGCATCATCGCGGAGCCGGACCGGGGTGAAATCGGACCGAGGCGAAATCGGGCCGCGGCGAACTCGGCGTGTGGCGGAGCCGGGGTGCGGCATGCCCACAGCAGGCGATTTACGCTGGCGGCATGGCTCGGCCCCGACGCATCGTTCTCATCCGCCACGGAGAGTCGGAGGGGAATGTCGATGACACCGTCTACGAGCGGGAGCCCGACCATGCGCTCTCGCTCACCCCGGCCGGGCTGCGACAGGCGGAGGAGGCCGGCGGCCCCCTGCGGGAGATGTTCGGTGACCAGCGGGTCTCCGCCTATGTCTCGCCCTACCGCCGCACCCACCAGACCTTCCGGGCGCTCGGCCTCGATCCCGGCAGGGTGCGGGTCCGCGAGGAGCCCCGGCTGCGCGAGCAGGACTGGGGGAACTGGCAGGACCGCGACGACGTGCGGCAGCAGAAGGCTTACCGGGACGCCTACGGGCACTTCTTCTACCGCTTCGCCCAGGGCGAGTCCGGAGCGGACGTCTACGACCGCGTCGGCGCGTTCCTGGAGAGTCTGTGGCGCAGCTTCGAGGACCCGGACCACCCGCCGAACGTCCTGATCGTCACGCACGGGCTCACCATGCGACTGTTCTGCATGCGCTGGTTCCACTGGACCGTGGCCGACTTCGAGTCGCTGTCCAATCCGGGCAATGCGGAACGGCGCACCCTGCTGCTCGGCGAGAACGGCCGCTACACCCTCGACCGGCCCTTCGATCGCTGGTGTAAACCGGAGCCTTACGGGGTCACCGGTTAGAGTGCACACCGATGACCCTCGACCACCGTGACGCAGACCGCCGTGCGCGGGCCCTGGCCAGCCTGCGCGGACTGGCCGTGGGTGATGCCCTCGGCTCGCAGTTCTTCGTCCCCGCCCACTACCCCTCCCTCAAGCGCCGCGAGCTGCCTCCCGGCCCCTGGCAGTGGACCGACGACACGGAGATGGCCTGCTCCGTCCTGGCCGTGCTCACGACCCATGGACGGATCGACCAGGACTCGCTCGCCCGCTCCTTCGCCGACCACCACGACTTCGACCGTGGCTACGGTCCGGCGGTCAACCGCATGCTGCGGCTGATCCGCGAGGGCGGCGACTGGCGGGAGCTGGCGTCCGGGCTCTTCAACGGCCAGGGCTCATGGGGCAACGGAGCCGCCATGCGCATCGCTCCCCTCGGCGCCTGGTACGCCGACGACCCCGAGCAGGCCACCCACCAGGCCGAGATCTCCGCCTACACCACCCACCAGCACCGCGAGGCCGTCGTCGGCGCCATGGCCGTTGCCGCCGCGGCGGCCCTGGTGGCCGACCCGGCCCGCGACCTCGGCCCCGAGCAGCTGCTGGACGACGTGCTGGCGCTGATCCCGCGCAGCGCCGTACAGGCCGGTCTGCGCCGGGCACGCGACATGCTCGACTACGCCGACTCCGGCACCGTCGCCGCCGTGCTGGGCTGCGGCCGACGCACCAGCGCCCACGACACCGTGCCCTTCGCCCTCTGGGCCGCCGCCCGGCATCTCGGCAACTATGAGCGCGCATTTTGGGCCACCGCCCATGCCGGCGGCGACGTCGACACCACCTGCGCCATCGTCGGCGGCATCGTCGCCGCCGGTCGCGCCGGCGCCCCGCCCGAGGCATGGCTGGCCGGCACCGAATCCCTCCCCTCCTGGGCCCCCGCCCTCACCGACTGATCACCGCCACACCGTGGCTCCGCTCGCACGCCGCGAGCCGGCCGTCCGCAACTCTTCGCACCCGCCGCGCCCCGGCCGTCCGCGGCAGGTTCCGTCTGCCCGGTCCCCTTCCAACGGGCGGCTGCGGGCCGTGAATTCGGCGCCGGCGGTGGTGTGCGGCCCACGGGAGCGCGGCGTGTGACGCACCCTGCGCGGGCCTCCGGACACCCCGTACCGGCAGTACCGGCCCGTCCCCGCCCGCACCTGCACGGATATCGTTTTCCGCCGGGTCGGGATCCGGTGCGGACGGCTGAGCCGAATAGGCGTAACCTTGCTGGCGCCATGCCGTACGAGCCCCCCACCCATACCGTCGAGCGATCATTGCGCGCCACGACGGGCGCCAAGATCGTTGCAGGTATCGACGAGGTCGGACGCGGAGCGTGGGCCGGTCCGGTCAGCGTCTGCGCAGCGATCACCGGTCTGCGCCGGCCGCCCGACGGACTCACCGATTCCAAGCTGCTGACTCCCAAGCGCCGCACCGAACTGTGCGAAGTGCTCGGCGAATGGGTCACGTCATACGCCCTCGGGCACTCCTCGCCCGAGGAGATCGACGAGCTGGGCATGACCGCGGCACTGCGGCTCGCGGCCGTCCGCGCCCTGGCGGCGCTGCCGGTCCGGCCGGACGCGGTCATTCTCGACGGCAAGCACGACTACCTGGGCGCGCCGTGGCGGGTCCGCACGGTCATCAAGGGTGACCAGTCCTGCATCGCGGTCTCCGCCGCGTCCGTGATCGCCAAGGTGCGGCGCGACGCGATGATGGCCGAACTGGGGCTGGCCTACACCGACTTCGACTTCGCGGCCAACGCAGGCTACCCCTCGCCGACCCATCGCATTGCCCTGGAGGAGTACGGTCCCACGCCGCACCACCGAGTGTCGTGGTCCTACATGGACGCCCTGCCCCGGTGGCGGCATCTGAAGAAGGTGCGCATCACCCCCGAAGCAGCCGCTCTGGAAGCCGGTGGCCAACTCGGCTTCGATTTCTGAGCGGTGCGGACATCAATTCGGTACCCGATGACGTGTTCCGCACTTACGTTTGATAGACATCCCTTTATGCCTCTCATCCCCGAGGAGCCTCAGATTCACGAGAGTGTCCCGGGTCCCCGCGCAACTGCGGCCGCCGGCCGCACCGCGCCGACCCCCCGTCCTGTTCCTGGCCCCGGTCCCCGCCCCGCGCCTCCGCGTGGCGCTCCGGTGGCCAGCGTCCGTCCGGGCAAGCCCGGACCTGCTGCCCCGCCGCGTGGGCCTGTCGCCGCTCCGCCGGCACAGCGCACCAGCTCCCCGCAGCCGCCGGCCGGCACGACCGGTACCGCCGCGGGAGCGCAGCTCCAGCTGATCCCGGCACCCGCCGACGGCGCCGTCGACGCCGCCGACGAGGCCGTCGACCTGCTGCTGGACTCCGGGCGTACGCCGGGCGAAATCCTGGTGCTGACCACCGGCGAAACCCACCCGTGGGCCGCGCATGAACTCTCCTTCGGCGAGGCTTCGTACTGGGCCCAACACGATGCCGCGGACGATGTGTTCTACGCGGACGCGGCTGCCGAGCGCGCCACCGGCCGGCCCGTCGTGGTCGTCGCCGTCAACGGCGGTTCGGACGAGGCCACCGGGACGGCGCTGCCGGCCGCGATGGCCCGTGCCGGAGCGCTGCTGATCGTCTGCGGCGACCCGGAGCGGATCACGGCTGTTCTCGGCGTCCCCGCCTGACCCTGCCGGCTCGCAACGGCCCGTCGGTCCCTCAAGGCCGTCGGGCTCGTTTGCGTGCGCGCGCCCGTGGTGCGCGGGTGCCATGCATGGCCGCAGGCGGTACGGCCTGTTCCCCGTGACGGTGCCCGCCCTTGGCCTCGTGTGCGAGAACCAAGGGTGTGCCCGCTCGGGCCGCCTCAGCGCGCCGCCGTGTGCCGGTGCGCTTCCGGGGTGCCGCCCGCGCGCCGCGGAAACGGCCGGTTCTGCAGGACGGCAGCGTTCGTGCCGGTGCGCGGCGCCTCCGGCCGCGCTGCCGTCAGACGGCGCGCCTCCGTACGCCCGGTCTCCGGACGGCGCGGTTCGGGGACCGGCAGACCCGCGGAGGGCGGCCGCGGACGGCGCCCGCCCCGGACCTCTCCCAGGACCTGCCAGCGCTCCGGGGTCAGCGTGATGTACGCCCCGCAGCGGAGCCCGTGCAGGGTGCAGGCATCGCGCAGCCCCCACATCCACGCCCCGTCCGTCTCCGTCCAACGGGGCTCGCCCTCACGGCAGTAGAGCAGCACCGCGGTCCGGACCGGGGCCCGCAACCGCAGATCGTGCGGGATCACCCGGCGCAGATGCGCCAGCAGCACATTGCGGAACTCCCAGCCGTCGGGCACGGCCGCGAGCTCGGTGAACGAGGCGCTGGCCGTCACCCGGTCCTGCGTGTCCAGCACCGCGACGATGGCCGTCGACGACCCCGGGCGATGACGCTCGTGCAGATCGGCGACGACCTCACGGGGATTGCGCAGCAGCGGGATCCCGGCCGAGGCCCATTCGGCAGGCACGAGCATCCGCCCCAGGCGCGCGGCGGAATCGGCGGACACGGGCAAGGACACATGCGGGGGCGGAGCGAAGCCGAAGGTCATGTTCCTCCCTTCGTCAGGCGTCCACGTGTCGGGCGGTGACCGGGTACGGAGGCGCACCACGGCACGGCGCGGCCTGCCCACGGACGGCCGGTACGGGGAAGCATTCCAATTCTTCCCGTCGTACACGCATGCGGCAACGAGCAATTCCCGCCGGTGCCGGGAATGCCTCGGAAAGTCACCGATGTACTTGCCCCGTCGCGGCGTCGCCCGTGCCGTACCGCTCCTAGCCCTGAACGGCGAGGACCAGCGGAAACACCCCCTCCGCGCCCGCCCGGCGCAGCAGCCGGGCGGCCACGGCCAATGTCCAGCCGGTGTCGGCGTAGTCGTCCACCACCAACACCGGGCCACCCGCCGACGCCAGGGCCTGCGTCAACTCCGGCGGCACGCTCAGCGAACCGTGCAGCGCCCGCAGCCGCTGTGCGCTGTTGCTGCGCGGAATCCTGCCCTCGGCACCGTCGTCCGCCGAGGCCACCGTGCCCAGGAACGGCATCCGGCCGACCCCGGCGATCCGCTCGGCCAGCGACCGGATCAGCTGCGGGCGGCTGCGCGAGGAGAGCGCGACGACGCCCACCGGGCGGGCCGGTGCCTCGGCCGCGCCCGAGGCCCAACCACCCGGTCCCTTGGCCCAGTCGGCGAGCACGGTGACCACCGCGGCGGCCACATCGTCGGGCACCGGGCCGTCGGGTGCCTGCGGTGCGAGCATCGGCCGCAGGCGGTTGCCCCACCCGATGTCGGAGAGCCGGCCCAGGGCCCGGCCCGTCGAGGACAGTTCGCCCGCGGGGATACGCCCCTTGAGGTCGACACCGACGGCCGGCAGCCCCGTCGGCCACATCCGCCGCGGCTCCACCTCCACCCCCGGGCGCCCCAGCTCACCGCGCGCCGCGTCCAGCGCAGCGGCGGACACCTCGGTACTGAACCGTGCCCCGGCGCAGTTGTCGCAGCGGCCACAGGCCACCGCGGCCTCGTCGTCCAGCTGCCGCCGCAGGAACTCCATCCGACAGCCCGCCGTGGTGGCGTACTCCCGCATGGCCTGCTGTTCGGCCTCGCGCTGACGCGACACCCACGCATAGCGCTCGGTGTCGTACGACCATGGCCGGCCGGTGGACGTCCAGCCGCCCTTGACGCGGTGCACGGCGCCGTCCACATCGAGCACCTTGAGCATGATCTCCAGGCGCGAGCGGCGCAGTTCGACCTGCGGCTCCAGGGCGGGCAGCGACACCGGCCGGCCGGCGGCGGCCAGCACGTCCAGGGTCCGGCGCACCTGCTCCTCGGGCGGGAAGGCCAGCGACGCGAAGTACTTCCAGATCGCCTCGTCCTCGCGGCCCGGCAGCAGCAGCACCTCGGCGTGCTTCACCCCACGGCCGGCCCGGCCCACCTGCTGGTAGTACGCGATGGGGGACGACGGCGACCCGAGATGCACCACGAACCCCAGATCGGGCTTGTCGAAGCCCATACCCAGCGCGGAGGTCGCCACCAGCGCCTTGACCCGGTTGGCGAGCAGATCGTCCTCGGCCTGCTGACGGTCGGCGTTCTCCGTCTTACCGGTGTACGACGAGACCGTGTGCCCCCGATGGCGCAGGAAGGCCGTCACCTCCTCGGCGGCGGCAACCGTGAGGGTGTAGATGATTCCCGAGCCCGGCAGCTCGTGCAGATGGTCCGCGAGCCAGGCGAGCCGGTGTGCGGCGTCCGGCAGCGGCAGCACGCCCAGGCTCAGGCTCTCCCGGTCCAGCGGCCCGCGCAGCACCAGCGCCTCGGTGGAGCCCTCGCCCGTGCCGAGCTGCTCGGCGACATCGGCGGTCACGCGCGCATTGGCCGTGGCGGTCGTGGCGAGCACCGGCACACCGGGCGGGAGGTCGGCGAGCATCGTGCGCAGCCGCCGGTAGTCCGGCCGGAAATCATGGCCCCAGTCGGAGATGCAGTGCGCCTCGTCGACCACCAGCAGACCGGTCGCCGACGCGAGCTTGGGCAGTACCTGATCACGGAAGTCGGGGTTGTTGAGGCGCTCGGGGCTCACCAGCAGGACATCCACCTCACCGGCCGCCACCTCGGCCTGGACGGTGTCCCACTCCTCGGTGTTGGCGGAGTTGATCGTGCGCGCACGGATCCCGGCCCGCGCGGCGGCCTCGACCTGATTGCGCATCAGCGCGAGCAGCGGGGAGACGATCACGGTCGGCCCGCTGCCGCGCTCGCGCAGCAGCGCCGTCGCGACGAAATAGACCGCGGACTTGCCCCAGCCCGTCCGCTGCACCACCAGCGCGCGGCGGTGGTCGGCAACCAGCGCCTCGATCGCCCGCCACTGATCCTCACGCAGCCTGGCCTCGCCGCTGGGATCCCCGACGAGTCGGGTCAGGACGGCATCGGCGGCGGCACGCAGATCATCGTTGCTCATGCCTCCATGCAACCCGATGCCACTGACAATGCGCGAACCCCCGCCCGAACCTGTGGATAACTCGCTCGCCCGCGAGTTATCCACAGGGGTCGCGGCGCGGCGGCCCGCCGCGAGATCTTCGAGCCATGAATCCGCACAGCGAACCGAGCAAGCGCACCACCGACAGCGATTCCGCCGCTCAGCCCGCCGCCCCGACCCCTTCGAACACTCCCCGCCCGCCCGAACCGCCGGCCCCTGCCGACCCGCACCGCGCATCCGACCCCACCCCGCCCGCCCGCTCCGCAGACAATTCCCGCCCCATCGACTCCGCGAACACCACCACCCCTGCCACGCCTTCCCTCCCCACCCACCCCGCCGAGACCTCGAGCCCGTCCACTTCGCCCACTCCCTCCAGCCCCTCGCCCTCCTCCGCGCCCGCCGACGCGGTCCCGCCACCGCCCGCCGAAGCCCAGGTCACGCTGCGCAGCCCGGCCGAACTCGCCGACGCTTTGCCGTACCTCATGGGCTTCTATCCGGATGACAGCGTGGTTCTGATCGCGCTGCACGGCGACCGCGGGCGCTTCGGCGGCCGGGTCCGGCTCGGCATCCCCGCCGACACCGCACAGTGGCCGGATGTCGCCGACCAGCTCGCCGACTGTCTGGTCTCCGCGGGCAAGAAGCGTGACGCCCGGCCCGAGGCGATCCTCGTCTACCTCTGCCAGGAGCCCGCGGAGGGCGAGAGCGGCAAGGACGTCAAGGACCGGCTCCGCCCGCTCGCCCAGCGGCTGCGTACGGCCTGCGGCGCGCTCGACGTACCGGTCCTGGAAGCCCTGTGCCTGTCCAACGGCCGCTTCTGGTCCTACTGCTGCCCCGACTTCCGGTGCTGTCCCGCCGAGGGCACTCCCATGGTCATGCCCGGCACATCGGTGATGGCCGCGGCCGCCGCCTACGCGGGCATGCAGGTGCGCGGCTCGCTCAAGGCGATGGAGGCCCGGCTGACGCCCCGGACCGGCAGGCGGGCCGCGGAACAGGAGAAGACGCTGGACGCGGCGGCCGGCGCGCTGGTGCCGCGCATGCTCGAGCGGGACGGTGCGGCGGCCGTGCGGCACAGCACCCTCGAACTGGCCGGAGCCATGATCCACCGGTTCCGTCAGGACACCCCCTCTGGCAGCAACCGTGCCCGGGACGCCTGTGACGATGCGCTGATCACCGATGCCGAGGCCGCCGACCTCATCCTGGGCCTCCAGGACCGCGTCACCCGCGACCGGGCGGCGGAGTGGATGGACGGCTCAGCGGCCGCGCCGGCCCTGCGCCTGTGGCGCGCGCTCGCCCGCCGCTGCGCCGGCGGCTATGCGGAGCACGCGGTGGCGCCGCTCACCCTCGCCGGCTGGGTCTGTTGGTCCACCGAGGACGGACCGTCGGCACGCGTCGCCCTCAGCTGCGCCCTGTCGCTCGACCCCGAGTACACCTTCGCCCAGTTGCTGCACCGCGCCATCAACGAAGGCCTCGATCCGGAGCCGCTGCGCCGCTGCCTGCGCGAGCAGCACCAAGAGGGCGTGAGCACCGCCCAGGGCGAGCCCGCGCCCGACGCCGGCTCCGCGTCCACCACCGAGGAGACACGACGGCCGGCCAGGCGCCCCGGGCAGGCACGTCCCGGACCGGCCCGCCGCCCCCGCGGACCACGCGGCAGCACGGGCCCGGGCACCCGTTCGACGGACGGGCGCGGCAGGCGCCGGACCGGCCGGGACGGCGACCGGAGCCGGCGGTGAACACGACATGGCTGCGCGGCTGGCGTGACCTGGGCGCCGGCCGGGCCGTTCACCTGAGTGGCGTAGGCCGTACGAAGCCCCGACCTCACCAGGGAGCGCAGAGCGTGCCAGGCATCGTCCCCCTCACTCATCAGCCTCATCGGCCGCCCGGCGAGCGACGCCCGGCACCGCCCCGGCCCCCGCAACCGCAGCCCGTCCACTCCTCACTCGTCTGTGTGGCCCTCCCCGCCCTGGCGGTGTCGCCGGCCTCGGGGCAGTTGACCGGCCAGGGCATGGACGGCTTCTATCGCGACGGACGGCGGGTCCTCTCCCGCTGCGAACTCCGGGTCGCGGGCGACGAACCACTCGTCGTCCAGGGGCGGTTGAACGGCGCGGACCGGGCCCGGTTCCTCGGGGTGATCCACAGGGCGGGAGCGCGCGGACCCGACCCGGACATCCGCGTGGAACGACTGCGCTCCGCCGACGGCACCGAACGGATCACCTTCCACAGCAGCATGTCGCAACCCGTCCGGCTGCCGGTCGAGATCCGCCTGGGTACGGACCTCGCAGAGCTCGGAACCATCGCCGTGGGTCTGCCCGGTCCGGAGCTGAGAGCCGCGGTCCATGGCTCCGGGTTGCGCTGGTCCGGGTCCGATGTGCATGCGGTGGTGTCCGCGTCCCCCGCGCCCCAGGACGCGCTCGCCTCAGCGGGCCTGCTGCGCTGGGAACTGGAACTGCCACCCGGCGGCCGCAGCACCATCGAGCTGCACACCGGACTCGAGCACGACAGCGCCGGACCAGCAGGTCAGCGGCGCTCCGGCACAGCCTTCATCCCGGGCCCGCGCACCGGACCGGGCGTCGCACGCACCCGCAGCGCCCGGCCACCGAGGCCCTGGACGACGGCCCGCCTCGAATGCGACGACCACCGGGCCGACGCGCTCATGGCAGCTGCCCTCGACGATCTCCACGGCCTGGTGATGCGTGACCCGGCAGCCCCTGCAGACACCTTCGTGGCCGGCGGATTCCCCTGGCGCTGCGGCCTTGCACCGGTCGAGGCGCTGTGGGCCGCCCGGATGCTGCTGCCCCTGGGCACCCGGCTGGCGGCGGGCACGCTGCGGGTGCT
The DNA here is from genome assembly GCF_036227565.1 of Streptomyces sp. NBC_01454. NCBI lineage: Bacteria > Bacillati > Actinomycetota > Actinomycetes > Kitasatosporales > Streptomycetaceae > Streptomyces > Streptomyces sp. NBC_01454. The sequence goes on along the minus strand of NZ_CP109460.1, from coordinate 2,095,511 downwards.
CGCGCGAACTCAACAAGCCGCACCAGGGGCGGATTTCGGCCGAATTCCCGGACCGCTCCGGGACGCCGGACCGCATGCCCCGCCGAGTTGCACCGGCATCGAAGCAACCCTTCTGTTCCCCACCGTCCTCGCGGAGGCCCGCCGCTGGGGGCTTCCCGACCACGAGACGGAGCGGCTGCTGCCCGTTGCGGAGCGCTGCCTGAGGTGGCTGAGGACGGTCACCGACTCACCGGCCGGCAAGCGCGGTGGCTACGTTCCCGACCCCGCGCCCGGCGGACCGTACCGCTGCGAGACCCAGGCCCATGCCCATCGCGCGGCCCTGCTGGGCGCCGACCTCCTCGAAGCCTCTGGATCGTCCGAGGCGGCGGCACTGCGCGACTGGGCCGCCGACCTGCGCGCCCGGTTCCGCACGGACTTCTGGTGGGAGGACGGTGCCGGCGGCCGCCCCGCCGCCCTGCTCACCGCCGACGGGCGGCCCGTCCCGCACCTCGGCTCCACCACCGTCCACCTCCTCGACACCGGGCTGCTCGGCGGCGGGAATCCGGCTCCCGGCCTGCTGGACGTCACCCAGACCGACCGGCTGGCCAGGGCGTTGGAGACCCCCGCCATGGACTCCGGGTGGGGCCTGCGCGCAATGGGCACCAGGGAGAGCGGCTACAACCCGTTCGGCCACCGCAGCGGCGCGGTGCGCGTCCACGACACGGCGATCGCCGCCGCCGGACTGGCCGCGGCGGGTCATGAGCAGGCAGCCGGCGCCCTGACCAGGGGCATCCTCGACGCGGCGGACAGCTTTGCGCACCGCCTCCCCGAGATGTACGCGGGGGAGCAGCGCACCGCCGGCGGCATTCCCGTACCGCATCCGGCGGCCTGCCGCCCCGCGGCCGTGGCGGCGGCCGGCGCGGTGCACATACTGATCGCCCTCGCCGGTCTGCGCCCCGATGTCCCCGGCGGGACGGTGTCCCTGCGGCCCCTGCGCACCGCCCCGCTCGGTGCGCTACAGCTCACCGGCCTGAGCGTGGCCGAGCAGCCGTTCGCCGTACGGGTCAGCAGACTCGGCATGGGGATGGTGGAGACGGCCGCGGAAGGTCTGCAGCTGGGCTCGTGAGGTGCGGCAGGACCTGTTTATCGTCAGGCGGACGACTATGATCACGCCATGCCTCCCTACGACCCGTCGGCCTTCCCGCCCTTCGCCGTCACTGTCGACCTGGTCGTGCTCACCGTGCGCCGTCACGCCCTGTGTGCGCTGGCCGTGCGGCGCGGTGAGCCGCCGTTCCAGGGCCGCTGGGCCCTGCCCGGTGGGTTCGTCCGGGCCGACGAGGACCTCGAGGGCGCGGCCGCGCGGGAGCTCGCCGAGGAGACCGGGCTGCACGCCCATTCCCCGGCCGGGCCGTCCCCCGTGTACGGCGCGCACCTCGAACAGCTCGCTACCTACGGCGACCCCAAGCGCGACCCGCGGATGCGGGTCGTCAGCGTCGCGCATCTGGTACTCGCCCCCGACCTTCCCGCTCCCCGGGCCGGCGGCGACGCCCACAGCGCGCGCTGGGCGCCGGTGGACAACCTCCTGGAGCAGGACGACACCCTCACCCGCGAGGGTGAGCTGGCGGCTCCGCTCGCGTTCGACCACGCCCGGATCCTGGCCGACGGCGTGGAGCGGGCCCGCTCGAAGATCGAGTACTCCTCGCTCGCCACGGCCTTCTGCCCGCCGGAGTTCACCGTGGGGGAGCTGCGCCGGGTGTACGAGGCGGTCTGGGGAGTGGCGCTGGACCCCCGTAACTTCCACCGCAAGGTGACCGGCACCCCCGGCTTCCTGGTGCCCACCGGTGGCACGACGACGCGTCAGGGCGGCCGCCCCGCACAGCTGTTCAGGGCCGGTGGAGCGACGCTGCTCAACCCGCCGATGCTTCGCCCCGAGGTCTGAGACGTCGCGCACACCGGTCGACACCGGAGGGCCGGGGTTCACCCACGGTGACACGACGAGCCGTCAAGATTGAACCATTACGGGAAAATAGGACATATTCAGGTATCTTGGCCGGGTGAGTCCTTACGTCGCCACCAGAGTTCCCGGCCGGCCTCACACCCCGCGAGGGGTGCCCGGTCCACCACCGCCGCGCCCGTCCGGCGAACCTCGCGGCCCGCGCCCGGCCGTTGTCGACGCGCCTGGAGTGCGGCTCCGCGCGGCCGCTACCTCCTCCTGGCGGTGACCGATCCAGTCGGGCCGTGGTCGGAGTTCCGGGCCCTGTCCCGGCCGCCTCTGCACTGTGAGGTCCCTGGTCCGGCGGCCTTCTGCGTGCCCGTGCTTGCCGCGGTGTGGAATGGCCTGTCCTCGTGGCAAGTTGGGCGGAGCAACTGACCCGTCGTGCCCGAGTGAAAAGAGGGGCCGGTGAGGTATTCCGTTCCGCCGCAGCCGGATTGCCGGAGAATTCCCGTCATTTCAGGTGAGGCGGGGTAGCCGCCTGACGTCCGGTGTCCGCGTCAAGGGTCCGTTCGGAATTGACCAAAGGGCGCTGGTTCGTGATGCGGTTCACGAGCCAACCGGCAGGCAGGGCGCGGGTGTTGTCGTACCACCTCTGGCCTGCAGTGATGTGCTCCCGGTGCGATGTGGCTGCTTCTGCTGATCGAGTAAGGCATATGTTTTGGTGCCGTGTTGTTATGGCTGCTGCCCGCAACTCGCCGTAGAGAGCGCATTTCTTTCCGATAAAGCGTCAATTCAGGGATGGGGGGCGATCACCCTTTCGTGTGCTTTTCACCAAAGACCTCAAGGGTGTTCAGAGTGTCGCCGACAACAGATGCGTGAGTACCCTTGCGCACACCATGATGACCGCGGCTCGCCCCGGCGACACCGGCCTCGCAGGCCCGGGCGAGCTTGACCGCTACCCCTACGCCAACGCCGGCAACGCCGCGAACGCCGCCAGCGCGGCCGGCCAGGACCGTGCAGAGCGCGTTTCGCAGGTCTGGGACGGCTCCGAGGCAGACATCGGCCGGGTCGGCCGACGCGCCGCCGGAAGTCGCGGGCGTGGCCTGCACGGCCAACTCGTCCAGCAGCTCGGCCAGATGATCGTCTCCGGCGATCTCGGCGCCGACCGCCCGCTCGTCCCCGAGGAGATCGGCCAGCGCTTCGAGGTCTCCCGCACCGTCGTCCGTGAGTCGCTTCGAGTCCTCGAGGCCAAGGGCCTCGTCAGCGCCCGCCCGAACGTCGGCACCCGGGTGCGCCCCGTGAGCGACTGGAACCTCCTCGACCCCGACATCATCGAGTGGCGGGCCTACGGGCCGCAACGCGACGACCAGCGCCGTGAGCTGTGTGAGCTGCGCTGGACGATCGAGCCCCTCGCAGCCCGGCTCGCCGCATGCCACGCCCGTGAGGACATCCAGCAGCGGCTCGCCGACATGGTCGAGATCATGGGCCACTCCGCGGCCCAGGGCGACACCATGACGTTCTCCCGCGCCGACGCCGAGTTCCACTCGCTGCTGCTGCAGCTCGCCGGCAACCGCATGCTCGAGCACCTCTCGGGCATCGTCTCCGCCGCCCTCCACGTCTCGGGCGCCGCCGCCGGTGGCTGCGAACGACCGGTCGAGACGTCCGTGGGTCAGCACATGCGGGTCGTCGACGCCATCGGCTCCGGTGACGCCACGGCGGCCGAGTCCGCGATGCGCCAGCTCCTCGCCGCCCATAGCGAGGCCGCCGGGCAGGGCTCCGGGACGCCCGCCGACCACGTCGTCCCCGCGCCCCGCGAGCACTGAAGGCCCGTACCCGACCGCGTACGGACCGTGGGTGTCATGCGGCTGCCGTGCTTGCACGCCCTCCGGGCAGGGCACGTCGTACGGGAGAAGGCGCAGAAGATCGCCGGATCCGGATCGTCGACCGGATCCGGCGAGAGGTCTCGGGAGGGTTGCATGTCATATGACTGGGAATGGGTCGTTATGGGGTGTGACTCGGGCCACGCAGATTGGGCGTAACACTCTTCAGGGAAGCGCGATGACTTAAGAGGTGATAGCCGAGGAGGGAATAAGAGCGGCGTGAGAGACGCTGTTCAACTCCCCGGTTGCCCCTGCGCCGTCGGTCCATCCCCACCGGCGGTCGTCGGCTCCGATCCACAGTGGACGGGGTCGGAAGCCGTTTCCATCGTTCCGAGAGGTTGTTCGTGTCGGCCAGCACATCCCGTACGCTCCCGCCGGAGATCGCCGAGTCCGAGTCTGTGATGGCGCTCATCGAGCGGGGAAAGGCAGATGGGCAGATCGCCGGCGATGACGTGCGTCGGGCCTTCGAGGCTGACCAGATTCCGCCAACCCAGTGGAAGAACGTTCTGCGCAGCCTCAACCAAATCCTCGACGAGGAGGGTGTGACGCTGATGGTCAGTGCCGCAGAGGCGCCCAAGCGCACCCGCAAGAGCGTCGCAGCGAAGAGTCCGGCGAAGCGCACCGCCACCAAGACCGTCGCGGCGAAGACCGCCACGGTCAAGAAGACCACCGCCGCCGCGTCCTCCGCCCCTGTGGCGGACCCGCCGGCCGGTGAGTCCGAGTCCGCGCCCGCGAAGAAGGCAGCGGCGAAGAAGACGGCCGCCAAGAAGACCGTCGCGAAGAAGACGACGGCCAAGAAGGCCACCGCCAAGAAGACCGCCTCCAAGAAGGACGCCGACGAGCTCCTCGACGAGGACGCGACCGAGGAGACCCCGGCGCCCGGCAAGGGCGACGCTCCCGAGGCCGCCGAGGGCGCGGAGAACGCCGGCTTCGTCCTGTCCGACGACGACGAGGACGACGCCCCCGCGCAGCAGGTCGCCGCGGCCGGCGCCACCGCCGACCCGGTCAAGGACTACCTCAAGCAGATCGGCAAGGTCCCGCTCCTCAACGCCGAGCAGGAGGTCGAGCTCGCCAAGCGCATCGAGGCGGGCCTGTTCGCCGAGGACAAGCTGGCGAACGCCGACAAGCTCGCACCGAAGCTCAAGCGTGAGCTGGAGATCATCGCCGAGGACGGCCGCCGGGCGAAGAACCACCTCCTGGAGGCCAACCTCCGTCTGGTCGTCTCCCTGGCCAAGCGGTACACCGGCCGCGGCATGCTCTTCCTGGACCTGATCCAGGAGGGCAACCTCGGTCTGATCCGTGCGGTCGAGAAGTTCGACTACACCAAGGGCTACAAGTTCTCGACCTACGCCACGTGGTGGATCCGTCAGGCCATCACCCGCGCCATGGCCGACCAGGCCCGCACGATCCGTATCCCCGTCCACATGGTCGAGGTCATCAACAAGCTCGCGCGCGTCCAGCGCCAGATGCTCCAGGACCTGGGCCGCGAGCCCACCCCGGAGGAGCTGGCCAAGGAACTCGACATGACCCCCGAAAAGGTCATCGAGGTCCAGAAGTACGGCCGCGAGCCGATCTCGCTGCACACCCCGCTGGGTGAGGACGGCGACAGCGAATTCGGTGACCTCATCGAGGACTCCGAGGCCGTCGTCCCGGCCGACGCGGTCAGCTTCACGCTTCTGCAGGAGCAGCTGCACTCGGTTCTCGACACGCTCTCGGAGCGCGAGGCCGGCGTCGTCTCGATGCGCTTCGGTCTCACTGACGGTCAGCCCAAGACCCTGGACGAGATCGGCAAGGTCTACGGCGTCACGCGTGAGCGGATCCGTCAGATCGAGTCGAAGACCATGTCGAAGCTGCGTCACCCGTCGCGCTCCCAGGTGCTGCGCGACTACCTCGACTAGTCCCGGCCCGCCCGGACAGCGCCATGGAGCCCGGTCTCTCCCAGTGGAGGGGCCGGGCTCGCGCATGTCCGGGTGCGTAGGGCGATCGTTGGCGTCACTCTGGGTGTGCATGCACCGTCCCGGAGTCAGGAGTCCGTATGCGTCCGACCGCCCACGCTGCCTTTGCGGCACTCGCGCTGGTCCTCGCCCTGCCGGCGTCGGCGACCGCGGACGGGTCGGTGATCGGTGGAAGACCTGCACCGTTGTCGCACAGCCCCTGGGCGGTCGCGCTGGCCTCGCACCAGCGCTTCGGGGCACAGCGCTCCGGGCAGTTCTGCGGCGGTGTGCTCGTCGGGCACTCGACGGTGGTGACGGCGGCGCACTGTCTGAGCACGGAGGTGCTGGGCGTCCCCTGGCGGCAGGTACGGGACCTGAGGGTCGTCGTCGGACGCGACAACCTCACCGGGGGCGGCGGCCAGGAACTCAAGCCCGCGAGGGTCTGGGTCAATCCCCGCTACAACACCTGGACGAACGACGGCGACATGGCCGTCCTCACGCTGGATGGGCCGGTCCCGAACCGGCCCATCCCTGTGGCGGGGCGGAATGACAGCGCCTACCGCCCGGGCAACGCGGCGACGGTCTACGGCTGGGGGGACACGACGGGGGGCGGCAGTTATGCGTCACGGCTGCGGGCGGCGCACGTCAATGTGCTGCGCGATGCGGTCTGTGCCCGCGCCTATCCTGGCAACGCCGACGGAAAATACCGTGCGCAGTCGATGATGTGCGCAGGGGAGCCGACCGGCGGCCGGGATGCCTGCCAGGGGGACAGCGGCGGACCGCTGGTCGTCCGGGGGCGGCTGGTCGGGCTGGTGTCATGGGGGACGGGCTGCGGCCAGGCGGGCAGTCCAGGGGTCTATACGCGCGCCTCGGCGCTGCTCCCGGCGGTATCCGCACACGGGGCCGGTTGAACCGTGCGAGGGGCTCTCAGGCCCACCTGCGGACGCACGACTGCGGGCAGCCTCCCGGTGGTGCCGGGTGGCCGCCCGCGGTACGGCGCTGTGCCGCTGTTCGCTCGTCGTGGATGCGAAGTGTCAGCGTTCCTCTTCGGACGCGGACGCCGGAGAAGCGGTGAGCCGCTCCGTCTCGTCCTGTATTTCCGCGGCGATCTTCTTGAGTTCTGGCTCGAACTTGCGACCGTGATGGGCGCAGAAGAGCAGTTCTCCGCCGGACATCAGAACGACGCGCAGGTATGCCTGGGCGCCGCAGCGGTCGCAGCGGTCAGCGGCCGTCAGCGGGCTCGCGGGTGTCAGAACAGTAGTCACGTCGCCTCTTCTCTAGCTCGACGAGCTGTCGTACCAGGGTCAACATCCAACCAGGCCGAAAACGTTCCCGCTCGTGCCTTTTCCTCGAAAAAATTCTCCGAGGGGGCCGGGTGCTGCCGGGTGGCGGCGAATGAGCCGTGTTGCGTGGTGGTCTGATTCACGTTGGTTGTTGGTCTGTGTCCTCACCGGCTGGCTTGCCGGTTGTTGATGAGGACGTGCCCGGAGCCTAAATGGTTCATGCCTCGAAGGGAACGTGATGTGCACGTCACTGCGACGTCACCCCAACGAGGGATCGAACACGCGAGCGAAATTCTACTAGCATGAGCATGCTTACGGGTGGCGTCACATCGGCTCTACCAGGCCTCGGTACCCTCTGACCGGCGACACCGCCACAACCGAGTCCGTGGAATGCGGACTGCCAGAAATTCAGCGAGGAGCGAACCGCGTGACCGCCGAGATGTCCGTGCCGTCCACCGCAGTGCTGACCGGGGCAGACCGGGACGGATCCAACTACACCGCGCGGCATCTGCTCGTCCTCGAGGGGCTCGAAGCCGTCCGCAAGCGCCCGGGCATGTACATCGGCTCGACGGACAGCCGTGGCCTGATGCACTGCCTGTGGGAGATCATCGACAACTCCGTCGACGAGGCGCTGGGCGGCTACTGCGACCACATCGAGGTGATCCTCCACGACGACGGGTCCGTGGAGGTCAGGGACAACGGCCGAGGCATCCCCGTCGATGTCGAGCCGAAGACCGGCCTCAGCGGCGTCGAGGTCGTGCTGACCAAGCTGCACGCCGGCGGAAAGTTCGGCGGCGGCTCGTACGCGGCCTCCGGCGGCCTGCACGGCGTCGGCGCCTCGGTCGTCAACGCCCTGTCCGCGCGGCTCGACGTCGAGGTGGACCGCAGCAGCAAGACGCACTCGATCAGCTTCCGTCGCGGCGTACCCGGCATCTTCACCGAATCGGGTCCCGACGCCCCCTTCGACCCGGGCAACGGCCTGCTCAAGGGCAAGCGGATCGCCAAGACGAAGACCGGCACCCGGGTGCGTTACTGGGCCGACCGGCAGATCTTCCTCAAGGACGCCAAGCTCTCCCTGGAGACGCTGTACGCCCGCGCGCGGCAGACGGCCTTCCTCGTGCCGGGCCTGACCCTCGTCGTCCGTGACGAGCGGGGCATCGACGGCGCCGGCAAGACGGAAGAGATCTTCCGCTACGACGGCGGCATCAGCGAATTCTGCGAGTACCTCGCGCAGGACAAGGCCGTGTGCGATGTACTGCGCCTGAGTGGCCAGGGCACCTTCAAGGAGACCGTCCCGGTCCTCGACGACCGCGGCCACATGACCCCGACCGAGGTCACCCGGGAGCTCGGCGTCGACATCGCGCTGCGCTGGGGCACCGGCTATGACTCGACGCTCAAGTCGTTCGTCAACATCATCGCGACGCCCAAGGGCGGCACCCACGTCTCCGGGTTCGAGCGGTCGGTCACCAAGACCGTCAATGAGGTGCTGCGGTCGAGCAAGCTGCTGCGCGTGGCCGAGGACGACGTCGTCAAGGACGACGCCATGGAGGGCCTCACCGCCGTCGTGACCGTACGGCTCGCGGAGCCGCAGTTCGAGGGGCAGACCAAGGAGGTGCTCGGCACCTCCGCGGCCTCCCGGATCGTCGCCCAGGTGGTGAGCCGGGAACTCAAGGCGCACCTGACCTCCACGAAGCGGGACGCCAAGCAGCAGGCCCGTGCCGTCCTGGAGAAGATCGTCGCCGCGGCCCGTACGCGCATCGCCGCCCGGCAGCACAAGGAGGCCCAGCGGCGGAAGACCGCGCTGGAGTCGTCCTCACTGCCGGCCAAGCTCGCGGACTGCCGCAGCGACGACGTCGACCGCAGCGAGCTCTTCATCGTCGAGGGTGACTCGGCGCTGGGCACCGCGAAGCTGGCGCGGAATTCCGAGTTCCAGGCGCTGCTGCCGATCCGCGGCAAGATTCTCAATGTCCAGAAGTCATCGGTTTCGGACATGCTCAAGAACGCAGAGTGCGGCGCCATCATCCAGGTCATAGGGGCCGGGTCCGGCCGCACCTTCGACATCGACACCGCCCGCTACGGCAAGGTCATCTTCCTGGCCGACGCGGACGTCGACGGTGCCCACATCCGCTGTCTGCTGCTGACCCTCTTCCAGCGCTACATGCGGCCCATGGTCGAGCAGGGCCGTGTCTTCTCCGCCGTCCCGCCGCTGCACCGCGTCGAACTGATCAACCCCAAGAAGGGCCAGGACAAGTACATCTACACCTACTCGGACAACGAGCTGCGCCAGACCCTGCTCGAACTTCAGCGCACGAAGGTCCGCTACAAGGACAGCATCCAGCGCTACAAGGGCCTGGGTGAAATGGACGCCGACCAGCTCGCCGAGACGACCATGGACCCGCGCCACCGCACCCTGCGTCGCATCAACATCAGCGATCTCGAAGCGGCGGAGAAGGCCTTCGACCTCCTGATGGGCAACGAAGTCGCCCCCCGTAAGGAGTTCATCACCAACTCCGCGTCCACTCTGGACCGTTCACGCATCGACACCTGAGCCGTTCGCGGCCGCCGACGGGCGTTTCTCCACCCCAGGGTGGAGAAACGCCCGTCGCCTTTCCACCCGGGCCCCACCCTGGCGCCGATCCGCACGGTGACGCCGCTCCATAGCGTCGGAGACGTCGAATTCCCGTCCCATGGAGGGCCAGATCATGAGCGGCTCGCTCAACATCGTTGTGATCGTCGGCGTCATCGCGCTGGTGTTCATCCGGCAGTTCGCGGCGCAGCGCATCTCGTCGGAGGGCAAGGCCTGGTGGCTGATTCCGGTCGTCCTGACGTTCATGGCAGTGCGGCAGCCCGGCCTCGTCGACCCGGCGCACCACACGGCGTCCGCCGTCCTCCTGGGCCTGGAGGTACTGATCGGCCTGGCCTGCGGCGCCGGCTGGGCCTGGACGACACGCATCTGGACCGACGACGACAGCGTGGTGTGGACCAGGGGGAGCTGGGCGGCGGCCGGCGTGTGGGCCTGCGGCATGGCGCTGCGGGTCGGTCTCATGGGTATCGCCGCGGTCATGGGCATCCACCAGGGCAGCGCGGCCACGATGCTCTCCGTCGCGGCGATGCTGCTGGCCCGCGCCGGAGTCACCATCTGGCGGACCCAGGGCATGCAGCGGACGTACCGTGTCCCTGTCGCGGGCTGAGACCCTGCGAGCGCCATGGAAGGGACCGTAGTGCCGCCGAACTCCTGGACGAGCTGGCCCTTGCGGGAATCGCTGGCCCGTGAGGGCGTAAACGGCGCCCGGTTGTGGATCGGCCGGGCGGTGCGCATCGCGGTGGTGGCGGGGCTGGTGTGGACCACCCTGGTGGGGTCGGCCTTCACCGGCTGGCGCCTGGTGGCGTTGTGCGCGGGTATGGCAGCCACGCTGCTGACGTTCCGCGGCTTCTTCCGTACGACGCTGGCCCAACGCCTGTGGCCGTCCATCGGACTGTTCGCCGTACTGCTGGGCGCGGCCCTCGGCCTCGCAGGCGCGGGGGCGCGGGTGCCCGCCATCGTCCTGTGGTGCGCCTGCGCCGTCGTCGCCATGGAGCGGCTGCCGCTGGGCGTCGCCGTACCGTGCTCCGTCGGCGCACTGGGCGGGTACGCCGCACTGAACACCGACAACTGGTGGGCGACCGCCGCGACCGCCGCAGGCCTGGGACTGGCGGGCTACGTCGTACGGCTGGACGCCGAGGCGCGCGGCCACGCCCAGCGGCTGCTGGCTCAGGAGCGTGCCGCCCGCAAGGCCGAGGCCGAATCGGCGGCGCTCACCGAACGCGGGCGGATCGCGCGCGAGATCCACGACGTCCTCGCCCACAGCCTGAGTGCCCAACTGGTGCACCTGGAGGCCGCGCGGTTGCTGATCCAGCGCAGCACCGACCTGGAGGCCGACCGTGTGCAACTGCTGGAGCGGGTGACGGCGTGCCGGGGAATGGCCCGTGAAGGGCTGGACGGCACCCGTGAGGCGCTTTCGGCGCTGCGCGGGGAGATGATCCCGGTCGAGGACTTCCTGCGCCGTCTGGCCGCCGCTGAGGGCGCTCGGCTGGAGGTGACGGGCCAGGCACGCGCCGTGCCTGCCGAGGCGGGCCTCGCGGTCCGCCGGGTCGCCCAAGAGGCCTTCACGAACGTACGCAAGCACGCCCCGGGTGCCCGGGTGAGTGTGCGGCTGGAGTACGCGGCGGACGGCATCGGGCTGGAGGTGCGCGACTCCGGCGGCCGCGGCGCGCCCGGCGAACTCGCGGGAAGCGGCTCCGGGTACGGTCTGCTCGGGATGCGGGAGCGCGCCGAACTCCTCGGCGGAACGCTGGAGTCCGGCCCCGGCGAGGAGGGTTTCGTGGTGCGGTTGCGGGTGCCCGCATGACGGCGGACGCGAGAACGCGGGTCGTGGTCGCCGACGACCAGACGGTGGTGCGCGAGGGGATCGTGATGCTGCTGGGGCTGCTGCCGGGGATCGAGGTCGTCGGATCGGCCGCGGACGGCGAGGAAGCGGTCCGCCTGGTTGCCGGACTCGCCCCCGACGTCGTCCTGATGGACCTGCGGATGCCGCGCTGCGACGGTGTCGAGGCCACCCGCCGTATCCGTGCCGAGCACCCCGGTACCCAGGTGGTGGTGCTCACCACCTATGCGGACGACGACTCGCTCTTTCCTGCTCTGCAGGCCGGTGCCCGCGGCTATCTGACCAAGGACGCCGACGGCGACGAAATCGTCCGCGCCATCGCCGACGTGCTCTCGGGAGAGGCCGGACTGTCCCCCAAGATCCAGCGCCGGCTGCTGGAGCGCTTTACGGAGCCCGTGCGAACGGTGCCGCATCTGCCCGACGAGCCCCCGGACGGGCTGACCGCCCGCGAGGTGGAGGTGCTGCGGCTGGTCGCCGAGGGCCAGTCCAACCCGGAGATCGCCCGCACCCTGCATGTCTCCACCGCGACCGTGAAGACCCACATCAACAATCTCTTCGCCAAAGCGGGACTGCGGGACCGCGCGCAGGCCATCCACTACGCGTACCGTCACGGCCTTGCACAGCCGCCCCAATAGCCCGTCACCTGATGGGGTGAAGGGTTCGCAATGAAGAGTCCAGGATCTTCCTTTCTGTCCACTCTTGGGCCACACGGACAACAAACCCGTGCACCAAGGAGAGTTCGGTGGACAAGCAGGACGGCCGTTCGGCCGGTGAGTCAGGGGCCCTACGGCTCGACGACCCCTGGTACGACGCTCTCGCCTCCGGGTGGGGCGAGCTGGATGACGCGGCGCAACCAGCGGGGGAGTGGGACCGCACGGAGAAACCCGAACCGGTCCCGGTACCCGCGCCCGTACCGGTAGCGGAACCACGGTCCGCACCGCACGACGAGATCTATCTGGCAGTGCAGCGAAGCGCGGCCTTCCAGGAGGTGCGTCGCCGCTACCGGCGGTTCGTCCTTCCCGGCACGACGATCTTCCTGACCTGGTACCTCGCCTATGTGGTTGCCGCGACCGCCGCGCCGGGACTCATGGCCCATCGCGTCGTCGGCGCGCTGAACGTCGCGATGCTCGCCGGGCTCGGCCAGTTCGCCACCACGTTCCTGCTCACCTGGGCCTACGCGCGCCACGCACGGCTGCGCAGGGACCGCGCGGCACTCGACATCCGCTGGGAAACACAGGAACTCACCGGGGGGAACATCCGTTGAGCGGCGACCACCAGACCCTCGCACTGGTCCTGTTCAGTGTGTTCATCGCCGTCACCCTGGCGATCACGACCTGGGTGAGCCGCCGCCGGCACGGCTCCGCCGAGGAGTTCTACGCGGGCGGGAGACTGTTCTCCCCCATGGAGAATGGGTTCGCCATCGCGGGTGACTACATGTCGGCCGCGTCCTTCCTCGGCATCTCCGGGCTGATTGCCCTCTTCGGCTACGACGGCCTGCTGTACTCGGTCGGCTTCCTCGTCGCCTGGCTCGTCGTCCTCTTCCTCGTCGCCGAACTCGTCCGCAACTGCGGCCGGTTCACCCTCGCCGATGTCGTCGCCGCCCGGATGCGAGAGCGCCCCGTACGCATCGCGGCCGGCACGGCCTCCGTCACGGTATCCGTGCTCTACCTGGTCGCGCAGATGGTCGGCGCCGGCAGCCTGGTCGCCCTGCTCCTGGGCGGCGCGAGTCAGCAGGCCCGCACCTGGATGGTGATCGGGGTCGGCGCCCTGATGGTGGTCTACGTCGCCTTCGGCGGGATGCGGGCCACAACCTGGATCCAGATCGTCAAGGCCGTACTCCTCATGGGCGGTGCCATCGCCCTGACCGTCCTGGTACTGATCCGGTTCCACGGCGACTTCAATACTCTGCTGAACACCGCCGCCGAACGCAGCGGCCACGGCCGCGAGTTCCTCACTCCCGGCCTTAAGTACGGCGGCGGCTGGACCGCGCGGCTCGATTTCATCAGCCTCGGCATCGCTCTGGTCCTGGGGACCGCCGGACTGCCGCACATCCTCTCCCGCTTCTACACCGTCCCCACAGCGCGCTCCGCCCGTCGCTCCGTCGTCTGGTCCATCGGCCTGATCGGCGGCTTCTACCTGATGACCATCGTGCTCGGCTTCGGCGCCGCAGCGGTGCTGGGCAGCTCCGCGGTCCATGCGTCCAATACGGCCGGCAACACCGCGGTCCCGCTGCTCGCCCTCAACCTGGGAGGCGGCGCCGGTTCGACCGGAGGGACGGTTCTCTTCGCCGTGGTGGCCGCGGTCGCGTTCGCCACCATCCTGGCCGTGGTCGCCGGCATCACGCTCGCCTCGTCGGCCTCGGTTGCGCACGATCTGTATGCGTCGCTGCGACGCCCGCGTGGCACCGTGCAGGACGCCCAGCGTGCCGAGGTGGCTGTGGCGCGGATCGCAGCGGTGGCGGTCGGCGCGGTGGCCATCGGCCTCAGCCTCCTCGCCCAGGACTTGAACGTTGCCTTCCTGGTGGGGCTGGCATTTGCGGTCGCGGCTTCGGCCAACCTGCCCGTCCTGCTGTACACCCTCTTCTGGCGCCGCTTCACGACCCGGGGGGCGGTCTGGTCCGTGTACGGCGGACTGATCCCGGCGATCACCCTGGTCGTGCTCTCGCCGGTGGTCTCGGGTGGCACGGAGTCGATCTTCCCCGGGCTGGATTTCGCCGTCTTCCCGCTCGAGAACCCTGGTGTCGTATCGATTCCCTTGGGCTTCCTGATGGGCTGGCTGGGAACACTGCTCTCCCCGGAGGCTGCCGACGAAGCACGTCATGCAGAGACGGAGGTACGGGCGCTCACGGGTGCGGGTGCGGCTTAAGAGCATGACCGATGAGTCCCGGGGCGGGCAGGCCCTGGACTCGGAGGGGACGGGGCAGGACGGGCGGGACCGGGACGGCTGTGCGGCGGTCCGGCCCTCGGCCCCGTACACGTCGTCACCCCTATGCCCGTCTATGCCCGTCGCTCCCGGGGTGGCGATGGGCCGGCCTAGACCCACTCGTAGCGGTGCTCGGGGCGGCCGGTCTCGCCGTACTTGAGGGTCAGGCGCACCCGCCCTGCGCGCTCCAGGAGCTTGAGGTAGCGCTGCGCCGTCTGCCGGCTCAGCCCCGCCTGAACAGCGACGTCCTGCGCGGACAGCGAGGCTTCCGCGGAGCGCAGTACCGAGCGCACGCGGTCCGCGGTGGCGGTGGAGTGTCCCTTCGGCAACTCGGCGGGACCCGCGTTGGCGGATGCCAACGTGCCGAAGATCCGGTCCACTTCGGACTGCTCCGCCTGTCCGCCGCCCGCAAAGGTGCGGTGCAGTGCGGCATAGCCTTCCAACTTGGAGCGCAGGCCGGCGAAGGTGAACGGCTTGACCAGATACTGCAGTGCGCCGTGACGCATGGCAGCGTGCACGGTGGCGATGTCGCGCGCGGCCGTCACCATGATCACGTCGGTGAGCACACCGCGGCGTCGCAGGTCGCCGACCAGCTGGAGCCCTGTCCTGTCGGGAAGATAGTGGTCCAGGAGGATCAAGTCGACGGGGTGGCTCTCCAGGGCCGCGAGGGCTTCCGCGGCGGTGTGCGCGAGGCAGCTGACCCGGAACCCGTCAGTCTTGGCGACATACGCTGCGTTGATCTTTGCCACGCGCACGTCGTCGTCCACGACCAGTACGTTGATCATCGGCCGCCCCCCGTTGCGCCTCCGGGAAGGCGCGTGCTCGCCGTGGCCCGTCTGGTGCTGGCGGATTCTGCGACTGCCTCCTGGAGGGGCGCTTCACGCCCCGCCGGCAGCTCATCGGACAGTGCGTCAGGGACCGTCACCGTGAATACCGCACCACCACGGGGGCGCTCGCCGACCTCGGCGCTGCCTCCATAGCGCTCGGCGAGACGCCGCACGAGCGCCAGACCGATGCCGCGCTGCCCGTGGGAGGGCGGATCCTTGGTCGTCCAGCCCTCGGTGAAGATCTCGGCGCGACGTGCTTCGGGCACGCCCGGCCCGTTGTCGCTGACCCGCAGGACGGCGGTTCGGCCGATGGTGCGAACCTCCACTTCCACGAGGGCGTCCCGTTCACCTGACGCGGCGTCCAAGGCGTTGTCCACGAGGTTGCCGAGCACGGTGACGAGGCTGTGCGGATCGACCAGACGGTCGGGCAGGTACGCATCGGGCGAGATGCTGAGGGAGACGCCGCGCTCGGTGGCGACGGTGGCCTTGCCCACCAGGAGGGCGGCCAGCAGCGGATCGTGGATACGCTCGGTGACCTGCTCGGCGGTCGCACGGTGCACGCCCACGGCCTGTGTCACGAACTCCACTGCCTCTTCGTGCAGCCCGAGTTCGAGCAGTCCGAGGAGCGTGTGCAGCCGGTTGGCGTGCTCGTGGTCCTGGGCGCGTAGGGCATCGATGAGGCCCCGGGTGCCGTCCAGTTCGCGGCCGAGCCGTTCCAGCTCCGTGCGGTCGCGCAAGGTGACGACGGCACCTCCGTCCTCGGTCGGCATGCGGTTCGCCACCAGGACCCGGTGCCCGCTGACGGCCAGCAGGTCCGCCCCTGACACACGGCCGGCCAGCACATCGGTCGTACGACCGGGAGGCAGAGCCGCTTCCAGGGGACGGCCGATGTCCTCGGCACGGAGCTCCAGGAGGCGCTGCGCCTCGTCGTTCATGAGGCGGATACGGCCCTGCCTGTCGAGCGCGAGGAACCCCTCACGGATGCCGTGCAGCATTGCTTCCCGCTCGGCGAGCAGCGCGGAGATGTCGGAGAACGCCAAATCGTGCGTACGGCGCTGGAGGCGGCGGGAGACGAGGTAAGCGGCGAGAGCGCCCACGGCGAGCGCCCCGCCGGCGTACGCAAGCAGCTGGGGGACGGTGGAGAGCAGCCGTTCCTGCACGCTCTTGTACGCGATGCCGACGGACACCGCTCCGACGATCTTGCCTTGCTCGTCACGGAGCGGGACCTTGCCGCGTGCGGACCGGCCGAGAGTGCCTTCGTCAATCTGCATGACTTGCCGGCCGGAGAGCACGACGCTGGGGTCGGTCGAGACATGGCGCCCGATCTCGGCCGGGTCGGTGTGGGACCAACGCACTCCCCGCTTGTCCATGATCACCACGTACTCGGCTCCGGTGGCGGCGCGAATCCGCTCCGCCTCGTTCTGCACGGGGCCGTGGCGTGTCGGGCGGGAGGACTCCAGGGCGTCGTCGAGACGTGATTCGGCGGCGGTGGTCTGCGCGATGGACAGGGCACGACGCATCGCTTGATCATCGAGTTGCGCACTGAGCGGGGCGAGGAACAGACCGGTGGCCAGTGCCGTGACTCCCGCGGCGATGGCCAACTGCACCATCAGGACCTGGGAGAACACCTTCCGGGGCCAGCCCAGGTGCGGTCGACGCAACCTGGAGACGACCGGTTCGCGGTCGGGCTGGGCCGGCCGACCGCCGGGCGCATGCGTGGCATCGCGCGGCTTGCCGCTGGTGCCCCGGGAGACAATTGCGGCGGCGGGAAGCGGCGCGGAACCCGAGGGCTCCGTGGCGCTCGGGCGCGGAACGGACTCTTCCTTTTCGCCCATACGAACGAACAGTAAGTGCGGTGATGGTCGGGCCGGTAATCCCTCACGGGGGCGAATTCGGAGCGTGGCCGGGTGGCGACGCATACGTGACGTCGCCCGACCGCGTCCGATCACGGGCCGCCGCGGAAGGCGCCTTCGGCTGCTGCGCGGAGTTATCCACAGGCCTGTCGGTTGCGGAAAGTGCGCACTTAGCCTCGAACGGTGAAGCCGACTGGGCTCTGCGGGCGGCGGTTTGAGGACCACCGGTTGCAGGGCGAGGTGCGCGATGGGGCGCGCGGAAGGGAGTGGTCATGCGGTGGACGGGGGAGGGCTGCGGGGCCTGGCGTAAGTCGTGGAGGGTGGCTGGTGGGGCCCCGCCCGGTCGCCTCCGCGCCGGGGGCGCGCTGTCCCGGCGCGGCTGGTCAGTGCGATTCGCCTGCAGTCTCACGTGGTCCTGGCGGAGGCGTATGCCGCAGGAGGAGCCTCGCCCGCCCGCAGGGACAGCACCGTCGAGCTGCGGTGGTCACCGGCCTCGGGGTCGTCGACTCGGCAGAGTCGAAGTCCCCGATGTGCCTCGGGTGAGGGACGACGGCGATGAAGCGCCAGGCGGGTGCGCGGCGGAACCCTTGCGGTCAGCTGCCGACAGCCTGCGCCGTCCTCCCCGGCATACGGTTCACCGCGGCGATGGAGACAACGGCCATACGCGCCGGTGGACCGAGCGGCGCACCACAGCTGGCGGGCGCCGCAGCACCATCGGCCCGCTGTTCGACGGTGACCTGCCAGCTGCGGCCGTCGGAGTGCGCCACGGTGACAGCCCACGCGGAGGAGGCTCCCGTGAGCGCAGAGCTACCGGGCATCGAACTGTCGGCCGGCCTCGGTTCGGGCCGCACCGTGTCGGTCCGTACGACGTCGAGTGCGTCCGCCCGGTCCTCCCCGAGCAGCTCGCGGACCGCCAGGTCGGCGGCCTGGCCCGGCCGGTCCCACGCCGAGCGGCCACGACAGTGGTCGATCGTGATCCGTCCGTCGCGCGCCGCTTCCACAGCCTCCTTGACGAGGGGGGCCGAGGCGCGTCCGTAGGCGTAGCCGTAGGGGAGGACGAACAGCGTGGGGGAGAAGCGATGCCCTCCGATGTGGGTGACTTCCCAGGCCTCGGCCCCGTCGGCGGCGAGCTCGGCGGCCAGCGGGCGCCCGAGCAGGGCGCAGCAGCGGTCCCGCTTGCCGTTGGTGCACACGAGGACCAGCGGTTCACCGATGTACGGCTCCCAGAGGTTGTGGTGCTCGCCTGCCCCCAAAGCCTTGAAATCCAGACCGAGAGCCGCTCGCGGGTCGGTGGCGGTGGTGGTGCGGATCCAGGTGCGTCCGGGGGCGGTGTGCGCCAGGAACATCCGGCGCCGGGACGTGCCGTGGCAGTCGGCATGACGCCCGGGTCGGCGGATCAGGGCGACACGTACGCCCGTCCCCGCGGTCGCGGCCTCCAGGGCCCGGCCGACATCAGGATCGAGGTGACTGTCCGTCAACGCTTGGGCTCCCCAGGGTCCCGTCTGCTCGATGAGCAGCCAGGTCCGGGCGGTGGCCGCCGTCGCGGTGAGAGATTCGGCCGATTCACGGGAAGCGGTGGCACAGGTACTCACATAGGTGAGCCTAACCTCATCCGCTGAGTGCCCGACGCCGGGTGGTCCCCCAGCGGGTGACGGCGAAGTCGCGTTGCCTTGCCTGGGAGTCTTCGCGGGCAGCTCAGCAGTGCCGAGGCCGGTCGTGGTGGGCGGGGTCGGTGTCTCGGCGTCGGCTCCGTATGGAGAAGCGTCCGCGCCCCGCGAACTCATCACTCACGGCAATGGCTGTGGTGGACGGCGGCCGTGGTACTGGCCGCTGGGGCGCATGCGGAGGGGGTGTTCGGTGTATTCCTCCAGGGCGTGCGCGATCCAGCCGGCTGTGCGGGCAATAGCGAAGATCGTTTCGCCGGCCTCGGCGGGCATGCCTGTGGAAGCGGTGAGTACGGCCAGTGCCAGGTCGACATTGGCGTGCAGCTCCGTGTGCCGGGCCGTGGTGGTGATCACTTCACGGGCGGCCTGCAGGGCGGGATGGGCACGTGGCACCTCCTCCAGAAGCCGGAACAGGGTGCGAGCCCGCGGGTCCTCGCCGGGATAGAGGCGATGGCCGAGCCCTGGCACCCGTCGGCCGGCCCGCAGGTGGTCGGCCACGACGGCGGCCGCGCTGCCCCGGTCCAGTACCTCCACCAGCATCCGGTGGGCAAATCCGCTTGCCGCGCCGTGCAGCACGCCGTCCAAGGCCCCGAACCCGGCCGAAACGATCGCGTACGGATGGGCGCGGGCGGAGGCGGCGACCCGGACCGCGAGCGTCGAGGCCGCGAGGTCGTGGTCGATGAGCAGGACCAATGCGGCGTCCAGCACACGGAGGGCCTCGGCATCGGCAGGTTCCGCGGTCAGTCGTGACCAGAGGCGTGCAGCGAGAGCGCCGTCGGCTGGTGGCTTCGGGGCGTGCGGCGGCAAGGCGTCGACGAGTGTCGGGATGAGGCTGCGCGCGATATCGACGACGGTGTCTTCGGACAGGTCGAATCGGAGCGGGTCGGTGTGCGCAGCGGCGATCACGCCGACCCGTAGCCGGTCCATCGGTCCGCTGTGTGCCGGCAGCGCTTCAACGGCGCGGTGGGCAGCTGCCAGCGCGTCGCGCGGTGCGGTGAAGCGGATGCCGGGGCGCAGTTCGCCGGACCACAGCCACTCGGCGACTTCTTCGTAGCTGTAGTGGGCGGCGAGTTCTGATGTGTCGACGCCGCGGAAGTAACAGTGATCGCGGTCGATCAGAGTGATGCCGGTGCGGATCGCCAACTCGCTGCCCGGCGTCGAGGGTTCGCGGCGGCCGGCGCGACGGGCCAGTGCGTCGACCTCTTTCGCGTCGAAGGTGCTGCCGCGACTGCCCGGCTCGCGGCGGCTGGTCAGTTGGCCACGGCTGACATAGGCGTACACCGTCTCCGACTTCACGCCGAGCCGTTCGGCCGTCTCCCGGGTGCTCAGCCGCTGTCCGCCCCGGCCCGATGCCGCTTCCTGCTGGTCTGCCATGGGGCCACCGTATCCGGACCGTCCACATTGATGGAATCAATATTGACAAGTATTGAGTCGAGAATGGACAGTCGGATCAATTATTCGGGTGAGGGAGAGCAAGGAGATCAGCCATGCCGATCGCCGAGGTGAACGCACCGGTCGACGCGCCCCGCGGACTCGCGGGCGTCATCGTCACCGAGACCCAATTGGGCGACGTCCGGGGTGCGGAGGGCTTCTACCACTACCGCCAGTACTCCGCCGTCGAGCTGGCTTCGGCCCGCAGCTTCGAGGACGTGTGGTACCTGATGTTCCACGGCGAGCTGCCCGATGCGGTGCAGCTGGACGCCTTCAGGGCCGAGACCGCCGCACTGCGCGCCCTGCCCGCGGCCGTACGCGACGCGTTGCCCGCCCTGGCCCGTGCCGGTGTGCTCTCCGGCCCGCTCGCCGGGCTGCGTACCGCGTTGTCGCTGCTCGGCGCAACGGCCGGCTTCCGGCCGCTGTACGACATCGACGCCGACCGCCGCCGTACCGACGCCCTCGCCGCATGCGCCGCAGTACCGACGCTGATCACCGCGCTGCACCGGCTCGGTCAGGGTCTCCAGCCTGTCGAGCCGCGTGCGGACCTCGGTCACGCGGCCAACTACCTCTACATGCTCACGGGCGAAGAACCGGACCCGGAGCGTGTCCGGGCGATCGAGGCGTATCTGATCTCCACCATCGACCACGGATTCAACGCCTCGACCTTCACCGCACGCGTCATCGCCTCCACCGGTGCCGACCTCGCGGCCTGCCTCGTAGGCGCCGTCGGCGCGCTCTCCGGGCCGCTGCACGGCGGTGCCCCCAGTCGCGCACTGGACATGCTCGACGCCATCGGTACCCCTGACCGCATCGACTCCTGGATCCGCGACAGTGTCCTCCGCGGGGACCGGATCATGGGGTTCGGCCACTCCGTCTACCGCACCGAGGACCCGCGTTCGAGGATGCTGCGAGGGGTCGCCGAACAGTTCGGCGGCCCGCTGGTGGACTTCGCCGTCCAGGTGGAGGCGAGGGTCGAAGCGCTGCTGGCCGAGCTCAAGCCCGGCCGTGAGCTGCACACGAACGTGGAGCTCTACGCGGGCGTCGTCATGGAGCTGTGCGGGCTGCCGCGCGAGATGTTCACGCCCACCTTCTGCGCGGCCCGCGTGGTCGGCTGGAGCGCCAACATCCTGGAGCAGGCCGAGGACTCGAAGATCATCCGGCCGGCCGCCCGGTACGTGGGCCCGCCCCCGCCGCAGCCGCTGCCCGCCACCGCGCTCCGATAGCGGGCGGTGCGGCGGCCGAGCCGGGCCCCCGCAGCCGGCGGTCCGTTACGATCGACAGCTCGTCCGCCGCCGGTCCGCGCGGCCCGCCACCCGCACCATGGAGGCGCCCCCTTGGCCACGCAACAGATCCCGGTCGTCGTGCTCGCGGGCTTCCTCGGATCGGGCAAGACCACCCTCCTCAACCATCTGCTCGGCACCGGCGACGGCACCCGTATCGGCGCGATCGTCAATGACTTCGGCAGCATCGAGATCGATGCCATGACCGTCGCCGGACAGGTGGACTCGATGGTCTCGCTCGGCAATGGCTGTCTGTGCTGTGCCGTGGACACCAGCGAACTGGACACCTACCTGGAACGGCTCGCCCGCCCCGCAGCCCGCATCGATGTGATCGTCATCGAGGCCAGCGGACTGGCCGAGCCGCAGGAACTCATCCGGATGATCCTCGCCAGCGAGAACGACCGGATCGTCTACGGCGGCCTGATCGAGGTCGTCGACGCCGCCGAATTCGAGGACACCAGGGCCCGCCACCCCGAACTGGACCGGCATGTGGGCATCGCCGACATCGTGGTGCTCAACAAGGCCGACCGCATCGGCGACGCGGCACGACAGGAACTCATCGCCACCCTCGCCGACCTCGCTCCCGGCCGGCCCGTGATCTGCACGGCGTACGGCCGGGTCGACCCGGAGCTGTTCTTCGACCGCGCGCCGGGGGAGGGCGACGACCCGGCCGTACGGCAGCTGTCCTTCGAGGACCTGTTGCGCGAGGCCGTGGCGAACGAGGACGCCGCCCACGACTGCGACGGCCACTGCGCTCACCCCGACCATGCCCACGCGGAGGGCCACTTCCACGCCGCCTACCAGAGCGTGGAGTTCACCTCCACCGAGCCGATGCACCCGCGCCGCCTCATGGACTTCCTCGACAGCCGCCCGGCCGGTCTCTACCGCATCAAGGGGTTCGTCCACTTCGACGTGCCGGAGAACCGCCAGAAGTTCACGCTGCACGCGGTCGGTGACTTCCTGCGTTTCTACCCCTCGCCGTGGCCGAAGGGCGAGGAGCGGTGCACCCAGCTCGTCATGATCGGCAGCGGCATCGACGCGCCGGCCCTGCGCAAGGAGCTGGAGAACTGCCGGGACAGCACACCGTCGGAGGCGGGCGCCCACAGCATGTGGGGTGTGCTGCGGTACGTGGCCGCGCGCGAGGAGGACTGGTGACGCCGCCGGGCCGGTGAGCCACCGACCCGACCGCGTCCACTCCCCATCCTGCCGACTGCCGACCGCCGGCTACACCGGCCCGGCCAGCGCTGCCACGGGCTTCGTCAGCGGCACTCCCGAGCCGTCCCGCCGCGGATCCACCTCGGGCAGCTCGACGGGCGAACCCTTGGCGTCCGCGGCCCGCACCGGAGCCGGCCCCACCCACGCCAGGGTGAGACAGTCCTCGCCCTTCAGGAACCGCTGGCAGCGCACACCACCGGTCGCCCGCCCCTTGCGCGGATACTGGTCGAACGGGGTGAGCTTGGCCGTCGCCACCGAGTCGTCCAGCGTGCCGTGCGAGCCGGCGACCGTGAACACCATGGCATCGGCGGCCGGATCGACCGCGGAGAACGAGAGCACCTTCGCGCCCTCGCCCAGCTTGATGCCCGTCATGCCGCCCGCGGGCCGGCCCTGCGGCCGTACCTGCGCGGCCTGGAAACGCAGCAGCTGCGCCTCGTTGGTGAGGAAGACCAGGTCCTCCTCACCGGTGCGCAGCTCGGCCGCGCCCACGATGCGGTCGCCGTCCTTGAGGGTGATGACCTCCAACTCCTCCTTGTGAGAGGGGTAGTCGGGCACCACCCGCTTGACCACGCCCTGCTCCGTGCCGAGCGCCAGGCCCGGTGAGGACTCGTCCAGCGTGGTCAGGCAGATCAGCTGCTCGCCGTCCTCCAGCGTCAGGAACTCCGAGAGCTGTGCACCGCCGGAGAGACTGGGCGCGGCTGCCGTCTCCGGGAGCTGCGGCAGATCGATCACCGAGATCCGCAGCAGCCGGCCCAGGGACGTCACCGCGCCCACCTCGCCGCGGGTCGTCGCCGGCACCGACGAGACGATCACGTCGTGCTTGACGCGCCGGGCGTCGGCGTCGAAGGGCACCTCTCCGGTGACCGTACGGGCCAGCAGGCCCGTCGAGGACAGCAGCACCCGGCACG
Source organism: Streptomyces sp. NBC_01454 (assembly GCF_036227565.1). Lineage (NCBI taxonomy): Bacteria > Bacillati > Actinomycetota > Actinomycetes > Kitasatosporales > Streptomycetaceae > Streptomyces > Streptomyces sp. NBC_01454. The sequence goes on along the minus strand of NZ_CP109460.1, from coordinate 2,071,972 downwards.
GGTCGTCGGAGACCTCCAAGGGCACCGCACCGACCGTGGTGCCCGACGACTCCAGCAGGACCGTGCGCCGGTCCGTGCCGTATTTCTTCGCCACGGCGGCCAGCTCGCCGGACACGAGCTTGCGCAGCTCCGTGTCCGAGTCCAGGATCCGCGTCAGCTTCTCGATCTCGTCCTGCAGGCGGTCCCGCTCCGACTCCAGCTCGATCCGGTCGAACTTGGTCAGCCGGCGCAGCGGCGTGTCGAGGATGTACTGGGTCTGGACGTCGCTCAGCGAGAAGCGCTCGATCAGCCGCTCCTTGGCCTGCGCGCTGTTCTCGCTGGAGCGGATCAGACGGATCACCTCGTCGATGTCCACCAGGGCCGTCAGCAGGCCCTCGACCAGGTGAAGACGGTCGCGCCGCTTGGTGCGCCGGAACTCGCTGCGCCGGCGCACCACGGTGAAGCGGTGGTCGACGTAGACCTCCAGCAGCTCCTTGAGGCCCAGCGTCAGCGGCTGGCCGTCCACCAGCGCGACGTTGTTGATGCCGAAGGACTCCTCCATCGGCGTGAGCTTGTAGAGCTGCTCCAGGACGGCCTCGGGGTTGAAGCCGTTCTTGACCTCGATCACCAGCCGCAGGCCGTGCGCGCGGTCGGTGAGGTCCTTGACGTCGGCGATGCCCTGCAGCTTCTTCGAGCCGACCAGGTCCTTGATCTTGGAGATGACCTTCTCGGGGCCGACCGTGAACGGGAGTTCGGTGACGACCAGGCCCTTGCGGCGCGCGGTGACGCTCTCGACCGTGACCGTGGCGCGGATCTTGAAGGTGCCGCGGCCCTTCTCGTACGCGTCCCGTACGCCGTCGAGCCCCACGATCCGGCCGCCCGTCGGCAGGTCGGGGCCCGGCACGAACCGCATCAGGGTGTCGAGGTCGGCGTTCGGATGCTTGATCAGATGGCGGGCGGCGGCGATGACCTCGCCCAGGTTGTGCGGCGGCATGTTCGTCGCCATACCGACGGCGATACCGGACGTGCCGTTGACGAGGAGGTTGGGATACGCGGCGGGGAGGGCGACGGGCTCCCGCTCCTGGCCGTCGTAGTTCGGCGCGAAGTCGACGGTGTCCTCGTCGATGGACTCCGTCATCAGGGATGTCGCGGACGCCATCTTGCACTCGGTGTACCGCATCGCGGCGGGCGGGTCGTCATTGCCCAGCGAGCCGAAGTTGCCGTGGCCGTCCACCAGCGGCAGCCGCATCGAGAACGGCTGCGCCATGCGCACCAGGGCGTCGTAGATGGACGCGTCGCCGTGCGGGTGGAGCTTACCCATCACCTCGCCGACGACGCGGGCGCACTTGACGTAGCCGCGCTCGGGCCGCAGGCCCATCTCGTTCATCTGGTACAGGATGCGGCGGTGCACGGGCTTGAGACCGTCGCGGGCGTCCGGCAGGGCGCGCGAGTAGATGACCGAATACGCGTACTCGAGGAAGGAACCCTGCATCTCGTCGACGACGTCGATGTCGAGGATCCTCTCCTCGAAGTCGTCCGGCGGCGGGGTCTTCGTGCTGCGGCGGGCCATCGCGGCTGCGGCTCCTTCTGCTGCGTCTACTGCCGATATCGGAAAGCGTCGGTCAACCCGTCGGGTCAACCGGGCGGGGGCTCAGCCCGCGCATATCTCTGAGTCTGACGCCGACCATTGTGGACCGCCCCACCGACAACGCTGACCGCGACTCCCCCTTCGGCCCCCGAGGAAGCCGCACGGGGCGCACGTACAGGGCCGGTCGCCCGGGAACTTCGCCAGATGCCGACGCGCTTGCATACAGTGACAGAACTTCCTCGCAAGCGGATCGAAGGGACGTACATGCCCATGGGTCACACGGCCACAGAACAAGCCGGCTCCGGCGGCCTGACAGCGACCGAGCACCGGCTGGCCAACGGCCTGCGCGTGGTGCTCTCCGAAGACCACCTGACACCGGTCGCAGCGGTCTGCCTGTGGTACGACGTCGGCTCCCGCCACGAGGTCAAGGGCCGTACGGGCCTGGCTCACCTCTTCGAGCACCTGATGTTCCAGGGCTCCGCGCAGGTGACGGGCAACGGCCACTTCGAGCTGGTGCAGGGTGCCGGCGGCTCGCTCAACGGCACCACGAGCTTCGAGCGCACCAACTACTTCGAGACCATGCCCGCCCATGAGCTGGAGCTCGCGCTCTGGCTGGAGGCGGACCGGATGGGCTCGCTGCTGACCGCGCTCGACGACGAGTGCCTGGAGAACCAGCGCGACGTCGTCAAGAACGAACGCCGCCAGCGTTACGACAACGTCCCCTACGGCACGGCCTTCGAGAAGCTGACGGCCATGGCGTACCCGGAGGGGCACCCGTACCACCACACGCCCATCGGGTCGATGGCCGATCTCGATGCGGCGTCCCTGGAGGACGCGCGGGCGTTCTTCCGTACGTATTACGCGCCCAACAACGCCGTGCTGTCGGTCGTCGGTGACATCGACCCCGCGCAGACGCTGGCCTGGGTGGAGAAGTACTTCGGCTCGATCCCCTCGCACGACGGCAAGCAGCCGCCGCGCGACGGCACGCTGCCCGACATCATCGGCGGCCAGCTGCGTGAGGTCGTCGAGGAGGACGTGCCCTCCCGCGCCCTGATGGCGGCCTACCGGCTGCCGCACGACGGCACCCGTGAGGCGGACGCCGCGGATCTCGCGCTGACCGTACTGGGCGGCGGCGAGTCCTCCCGTCTGTACAACCGGCTGGTGCGCCGTGACCGCAGTGCGGTGGCCGCCGGCTTCGGCCTGCTGCGGCTGGCCGGCGCGCCCTCGCTGGGCTGGCTGGACGTGAAGACGTCCGGCGGGGTGGAGGTCCCCGGCATCGAGCGCGCGGTCGACGAGGAGCTGGCCCGCTTCGCCGCCGAGGGGCCGACCCCGGAGGAGATGGAACGGGCGCAGGCCCAGCTGGAGCGTGAATGGCTGGACCGGCTCGCCACGGTCAGCGGCCGCGCCGACGAACTGTGCCGCTTCGCCGTCCTGTTCGGCGACCCGCAGCTCGCGCTGAGCGCCGTCCAGCGTGTCCTGGACATCACCCCCGAGGAGGTGCAGGCGGTCGCCAAGGCCCGGCTGCGCCCCGACAACCGCGCGGTGCTGGTCTACGAGCCGACCGAGCCGAACGACGCCGCCGACACCGAGGAAGGGCAGGCGGACCAGTGAGCGACGCCACCACCCACGCCGACACCCCTGTGAGCACGATGGACTTCCACCCGCAGCCCCAAGGCGGCGCGCCCAAGCCGTGGGCCTTCCCGGCGCCGGACCGCAGCCAACTGCCCAACGGTCTCACCCTCCTGACCAGCCACCGCCCCGGCCAGCAGGTCGTCGCCGTCGAGATCAACCTCGTCGCGCCCCTGGACGCCGAGCCCGAGGGCCTGGACGGCGTTGCCACGATCATGGCGCGGGGGCTGTCCGAGGGCACCGACAAGCACGACGCGGAGGAGTTCGCCGCCGAGCTGGAGCGCTGCGGCGCCACCCTGGACGCGCACGCCGACCACCCCGGTGTACGGGTCTCCCTCGAGGTGCCGGCCTCCCGGCTGCACCGCGCGCTCGGCCTGCTCGCCGACGCGCTGCGCGCCCCCGCCTTCCCGGAGAGCGAGGTCGAGCGGCTGGTCCGCAACCGCCTCGACGAGATCCCGCACGAGCTCGCCAACCCGGCCCGGCGCGCCGCGATGGCGCTGTCCAAGGAGCTGTTCCCGGCCACGGCCCGGATGTCGCGCCCGCGCCAGGGTACCGAGGAGACCGTCGCGCGCATCGACGCCGCGGCCGTCCGCGGCTTCTACGACGCCCATGTACGGCCCGCCACGGCCACCGCCGTCATCGTCGGCGACTTCACCGGCGTCGACCTGGACGCGGCGCTGGCCGACACCCTCGGCGCCTGGAGCGGCTCGACGGCCGAGCCGCTGAAGGCCTCGCCGATCGCCGCCGACGACACCGGCCGCGTGGTGATCGTCGACCGTCCCGGTGCCGTCCAGACGCAGCTGCTCATCGGCCGGATCGGCCCCGACCGGCACGACCGGGTGTGGCCCGCGCAGGTCCTCGGCACGTACTGCCTGGGCGGGACCCTCACCTCCCGTCTGGACCGTGTGCTGCGTGAGGAGAAGGGCTACACCTACGGGGTGCGCGCGTTCGGCCAGGTGCTCCGCTCCACCGCCCCCACGTCCCCCGAGGGGGCCACGGGTGCCGCGCTGCTGGCCATCAGCGGCTCGGTGGACACCGCCTCCACCGTTCCGGCCCTCGAGGACCTGTGGAAGGTGCTGCGGACCCTCGCGGCAGGGGGGCTGACCGACGACGAGCGGGATGTCGCCGTGCAGAACCTCGTCGGGGTCGCGCCGCTGAAGTACGAGACCGCGGCGGCCGTCGCGGGCACGCTGGCCGACCAGGTGGAGCAGCACCTCCCGGATGACTTCCAGGCGCAGTTGTACGCCCGCCTCGTGGAGACCGGCACGGTCGAGGCGACCGCGGCGGCGGTCAGCGCGTTCCCCGTGGACCGGCTGGTGACGGTCCTCGTGGGTGACGCGGCGCAGATCGCCGAGCCGGTCAAGGAGCTGGGCATCGGCGAGGTGACGGTCGTCGGCGGCTAACCCCGCCCGTATGACGAAAGGTCATATATCGACAAAGCGGCTCCCGTGGCACTCACTCGCCACGGGAGCCGCTGTATGTCCGTTTTCTTACAGCTGGTTGCGCAGGTTCTTGTGGCATCCCGCACAAAAATCGGCTTCTGTTTGCCCCACGAAAGTGGCCCCGTTTAGCGTCGTCCCGGCTGTTCGTCACAAGTCCGCCACAACAGTGGCACCGGACAGTCATCGCCGAGTCCCCGTACGGCGCGAGCCAGGGGAGCCGGGGACCCACGCGTCCCTTGGGGTGAATCGGACTCCTCTCCCGAGGAGCCCGTAGGAGACCTTCCTGCTCCGAACCCGTCAGCTAACCCGGTAGGCGAGAAGGAGGGAAAGGACAAGCCCGTACATGGCGTTCATCCGTGCCACCGGGAAGCACCGCCGCGCCAACCGTCCTACCCGGACGACCCGCAACGTCGCCGGTATAGCCACCCTCGCGGCGGGCGGTGTGGTCGCCTCCGTGGCCTCGCCGGCACTGGCCGCGACGGACGTGGCACCCACCCATGACACCGGTCTGCAGCAGGCCGTCGTGATGGGTGACGAGCTCGCCGGCCATGTCGCGGCCCAGGCCGACGCGCAGCGCGCCGCCGCGGAGTCCGCCGCCGCACAGGCGAAGGCCGAAGCCGTCGCGAAGAAGCAGGCCGACGAGGCCAAGCGGCGTGCCGAGGCCGCCCACAAGGCCAAGGTGCGCGCCGCCCGCGATGCCGAGCGCAAGCGTCTGAACACCTTCGTCGCGCCGGTCGCCGACTCCTACGTCTCCACCGGCTACAAGGCGTCCAGCAGCCTGTGGTCCTCGGGCAGCCACACCGGCATCGACTTCCACGCCGCCTCCGGCACCAGCGTCCGTGCCGTCGGCTCGGGCACCGTCGTCGAGGCGGACTGGGGCGGCTCGTACGGCAACAACATCGTGATCAAGATGAACGACGGCACGTACACCCAGTACGGTCACCTGTCGTCGTTCGCCGTCTCGGTCGGCCAGAAGGTCACCCGCGGCCAGCAGATCGCCCTCTCCGGTGCCACCGGCAATGCCACCGGCCCGCACCTGCACTTCGAGGCCCGCACCGGCCCCGACTACGGCTCGGACATCGACCCGATCACCTACCTGCGCGCACACGGCGTCAACGTCTGACCTGCCGCTGGCCCGTCCCCACGCCCGGGAGGGGTGCCCCGCACCGCGCGTCCTCCCGAAGCCCCGGTCCCATGACCGGGGCTTCGGCGTATCCGGCGCGGCGTCGCGTTTGCGGTGCGGGGGGCGTGCACCGGAGGCGGAGCCGGCGTGCCCACGACTTCCGGCCAAAAGTATCCATGAATATTCTGTGCCCGTCGGAAAAGCCGTGCCGGTCTAATAGAGTCACGGAAAAGCCGCCGACCGGCGGCGTTTCCTGGGGATCACGGCGGAGGCTCGGAAGATGCGAGGCCATATTTCCGCGCATGCGGTGTGCACGGCGATTCGCGACGACATTGTCTCCGGTGCGCTGGCGCCGGGGAGCCGGCTGATCGAGGAGATCCTCGCGGCCCGTTACGGCGTTTCCAGAGTGCCGGTCCGTGAGGCGCTGCGCACCCTGCAGTCCGAGGGCTTCGTCACCACCCGCCACCACGCCGGGGCCTGCGTCGCCGAGCCCACCGCGCAGGAGGCGGCCGATCTCCTGGACGTCCGCGCCCTGTTGGAGCCGCTGGGCGCCGCCCGCGCGGCCGCCCGCCGCAGCCCGGCCCACCTCAAGGTGCTCCGCGGCCTGGTGCGGCTCGGCCGCGAGCGGGCCCGGCACGGCGATCCGGGGGACCTGCAGCAGCTGGACGACTGGTTCCACGAGACGCTGGCCCAGGCGGTCGGCAGCCCCAGCCTGACGGCGCTGCTGACCCAGCTGCGGCGCAAGATCGAGTGGATGTACGCCGTGGAGCCGCCGACCCGCTCCGCCGAGTCGTGGGACGAGTACGGTGCCGTGCTGGACGCGGTGGCCCGGGGAGACGCGGAGCGGGCCCGCGCCCTGATGGCGGCTCATGTCGAGCGCTCACTCCCCGTGTACCGGCTGCGACGCCCGCTCAAGACCGGGGTGAGGGATCCGAAACCGCCCGTCAACACGGTGCGCGTCCGCCCTTAACAACCGTCCCGTATACAAAGAGGTCCCGCATGCGAAGAAGTGCGGGACGTGTGGAACGGGCTTCGGTGAGCAGAAGCGAGATCCCTCCGGTGCAAATGCGGCCGGTATTCGGGGATCTATTCTGTGGCGCCGCGAACGGTGAATGGTGCGCGCCGAATGGTGCACGTTTTGCGGCACCGAGATGGGTTGTCACAGCTGACGTGCGCGCTATTTCTCGCCCGCCGGATTTCCGGGTGGTCGGGAAAATCCGGTGCACCCGCGCGACAAAGGCGCGCGCGGCGGCCGTGCACACACCGTGGCCCCGCCTCGGACTCAGGGCGCAGTGAAGCGGCCCCGTCGCGGCAACCGGTGACCGGTCGCCGCGACGGGGCCGCCGCGTACAGCAGAGAGCCTGTGGGCTCAGACGGTCTCGGGGAGCTCCTCGAGACCCTCGGCGACGAGCTTGGCCAGGCGGTCGAGCGCGGCCTCGGCGCCGTCGGCGTCGGAGGCCAGCACGATCTCCTCGCCGCCCTGGGCGCCGAGGCCCAGGACCGCGAGCATGGAGGCGGCGTTCACGGGGTTGCCCTCGGCCTTGGCGATCGTTATCGGGACACCGGAGGCGGTGGCCGCGCGGACGAAGATCGACGCGGGGCGGGCGTGCAGGCCTTCGGCCCAACCGACATTGACGCGGCGCTCTGCCATGGTGTTGCCCTTCAAAGTCGTGACTGTTGTCTAGACCAGTCTCTCACGCTGCCGGACCTGCTCCAGCGGACGCGCCTGCTGGCCTTCGCCGCCCCTGGTCCCCAAGGGAGGCCCGGCCGGCCGGGCCCGCCGCACGGTCTCCACGGCATCATCGGCCTGCCTGCACCCCGAGCGTACGCGCGCCGGGCCCGTTGTCGGTGCCCGGCCGTACGCTGTCCGCATGCAGAAGTCGCAGGACCACGCGTACCCGACCCACTGGGAAGCAGACGTGGTGCTGCGTGACGGCGGGACGGCGCGGATCCGCCCCATCACCCCCGACGATGCCGAGCGGCTGGTCTCCTTCTACGAACAGGTCTCGGACGAGTCGAAGTACTACCGCTTCTTCGCCCCCTACCCGCGCCTGTCCGACCGCGATGTGCACCGTTTCACCCACCACGACTACGTCGACCGGGTCGGTCTCGCCGCGATGGTCGGCGGCGAGTTCATCGCCACCGTCCGCTACGACCGGATCAACGACCAGGGCCTGCCCGCCAAGGACCCCGAGGACGACCAGGCGGAGGTCGCCTTCCTCGTCCAGGACGCCCACCAGGGCCGCGGCGTCGCCTCCGCCCTCCTGGAGCACATCGCGGCCGTCGCCCGTGAACGCGGCATCCGCCGGTTCGCCGCCGAGGTGCTCCCGGCGAACTCCAAGATGATCAAGGTGTTCACCGATGCGGGCTACACCCAGAAGCGCACCTTCGAAGACGGTGTGGTCCGGCTGGAGTTCGATCTGGAGCCGACCGAGCAGTCCATGGCTGTGATGCGCGGCCGCGAGCAGCGGGCCGAGGCCCGCTCCGTCCAGCGGCTGCTCACCCCGCGCTCGGTCGCCGTCATCGGCACCGGCCGCGCCACCGGCGGTGTCGGCCGCACCGCCCTGCGCAGTCTCCTGGACTCCGGCTTCACGGGCCGGGTGCACGCCGTCAACCACGCGTTCCCCGACGGGATGCAGCGGCTGGACCCCGAAGGCGTACCGGCCGTCCGCGCGCTGCGCGAGATCTCCGAGCCGGTCGATCTCGCCGTCGTCGCCGTGCCCGCGGACCGCGTCCCCGACGTCGTCCGTGACTGCGGTGAACACGGCGTCCAGGGGGTGCTGATCCTGTCCTCCGGTTACGCCGAGGCGGGCCCGGAGGGCAGGGAGCGGCAGCGCGCCCTGCTCGGCCAGGCCCGCTCGTACGGCATGCGGCTCATCGGCCCCAATGCCTTCGGCCTGATCAACACCGCCCCCGGTGTGCGGCTGAACGCCTCCCTCGCGCCCCAGATGCCCGGTGCCGGCCACATCGGCCTGTTCACCCAGTCCGGCGCCATCGGCATCGCCCTGCTCAGCGGACTGCATGCGCGCGGCCCCGGCGACGGCGGCATCGCCGGCATCTCCGCCTTCGTCTCGGCCGGCAACCGCGCCGACGTCTCCGGGAACGACCTGCTCCAGTACTGGTACGAGGACCCGGACACCGATGTCGTGATCCTGTATCTGGAGTCCATCGGAAACCCCCGCAAGTTCGCCCGGCTCGCCCGCCGCACCGCCGCCGTCAAACCGGTCGTGGTCGCCAAGGGGGCCCGGCACAACGGCACCGCCCCGCCGGGCCACGCCGTGCCCACCGTCCGGGTTCCCGACAGCACCGTCGCCGCCCTGATGCGCCAGGCGGGCGTGATCCGCGTCGACACGGTCACCGAGCTGATCGACGCCGGGCTGCTGCTGGGCTCCCAGCCGCTGCCGGCCGGCTCGCGCATCGCCATCCTGGGCAACTCCGAGTCGCTGGCGCTGCTGGCCTACGACGCCTGCCTGACCGAACGGCTGCGCCCGCAACGGCCCCATGTCCTGACCTCGGCCGCGACACCCGACGACTTCCGGGCCGCGCTCGACGAGGCGCTGGCCGGCGACGGCTGCGACGCCGTGGTCGTCACCGCCATCCCCTGGGTGGGGGAGGGAGCCGCGGTCTCCCCGGGCGGGGGTGAGGGCGCCGCGCTCGCCGCCGCCCTGCGCACCGCCGCCGAGGCCCACCCGGAGAAGCCGGTCACCGTTGTCCATCTCGCCATGGACGAACTGGCGGAGAGGCTCGCGGCACCGGCACCGGCACCGGCACCGTCACCGGGAGGAGCCCAGGCATCGGGGCCCGACGCCCCCGCCGGTGACCGGGCGGCCCGCCACGAGAACCCGGCTCCGGCACCTGCCCCGTCGTCCCCGGAGTCCGCGCCGCCCCCGCGCCACCCGTCGTATCCCGCACGCCCCCCGGTCCCCCCGGGACCGCCGCCCACTCTCACCGCAGCGCAGCCGGCCAGGGCCCGTGACGCCGAGGCCACCGCCCCGCCCCCGCGCCGCGCCGCACCCCTGCGCATCCCCGCCTACCCCGCCGCCGAGCGTGCCGTCCGTGCGCTCGCCGAGGCCGTCCGCTATGCCACGTGGCGCCGGGAGGCCGCCGATCCGGGCCGGGTGCCCGAGTACGACGACATCCAGGAGGCGGCGGCCGGCGCCGACATCGAGCGCCTCCTCGACCGGCTCACCCGCGACGTCCCCACCGGCCGCTCCGTCCCCGTGCCGGCCGAGGACGCCGAGGCCCTGCTCGCCCGCTACGGCATCCACACCCGCCCCGTCCTCCCCGCCCCCGACCCGGACACCGCCGTCCGCGCCGCCGCCCGCCTCGGCTATCCGGTGGCCCTCAAGACCACCGCACCCCATCTGCGGCACCGCGCCGACCTCGGCGGCGTACGCCTCGACCTCGCCGGCGAGCGGGAACTCCGCCGCACCTATGCCGAATTGACCGATTTCCTCGGCTCCCCGGAGGAGCTGCGTCCGGTCGTCCAGTCGATGGTGCCGCGCGGTGTCGACACGGTCATCCGGGCCGCCATCGACCCGGCCGCCGGCGCCGTCCTCTCCTTCGGCCTGGCCGGTGCGCCCTCCGAGCTGCTCGGCGACATCGCCCACCGCCTCATTCCCGCCACCGACCGCGAGGTCGCCGAGCAGATCCGCTCGATCCGGGCCGCCCCGCTGCTCTTCGGCTGGCGCGGGTCCCAGCCCGTGGACACCGCGGCGCTGGCCGAACTGCTGCTGCGGGTCTCCCGGCTCGTCGACGACCACCCCGAGGTCGTCGGTGTGGACCTCGAACCGGTGGTCGTCGCCGCCCACGGCCTCTCCGTTCTGGGTGCCTCCGTCCGCCTGGCCAGGCCCCCTGCCACCACTGACCTCGGCCCCCGCCGGCTGCCCGTCTACTGAGGCTCTCGCGGCCCGGTACGCCCCGTAAGATGGACCCCATGGCTAAGACCGGTACGACGACCCAGGGACTGCGTGCGGCGATCGAGCGCAGTGGCTATTACCCGACGCTCGTGGCCGAGGCGGTGCAGGCCGCGGTCGGCGGTGAGCCGGTCGTGTCGTACCTCGTCCATCAGGAGACGACCTTCGACGCCAACGAGGTCCGCCGTCATGTCACGGTCCTGGTCCTGACCGGCACCCGCTTCATTGTCAGCCACACCGACGAGCAGGCCGCCGACGCCACCTCCCCGTCGCCGTACGCCACCACCTCCACCGAGTCGGTCAAGCTCGGCCGGATCTCGTCCGTGGTGCTCAGCCGCGTGGTCGCCAACCCCGAGTCGTACACCCCCGGCCAGCTGCCCCGCGAGGTCGTGCTGACCATCGGCTGGGGCGCGGTCGCCCGCCTGGACCTGGAGCCCGCCGCCTGCGGCGACCCCAACTGCGAGGCGGACCACGGCTACACGGGCTCCTCCACCGCCGACGACCTCTCGCTGCGGGTCAGTGAGGCCGGTGACGGACCGGACTCGGTGCGCGAGACGCTCACCTTCGCCCAGGCGCTCTCCGAGGCCACCGCGGCCACCACCACCCGCTGATGGCCCACACCGTCCCCGCCTGGCCGGAACCCGAACCGCTCGACCCGCTGGCCGCCCCCGCGCCGCGGTACGGCACCGGCTCGCTCGCCGATCTGCTGCCCGGCATCGCCGCGGGACTGGGGATACCCGGCGTGCACACCTCGCTGGAGCTGACCCCCGCCGACCGGGCCTGCGTCTTCCTGATCGACGGCCTCGGCTGGGAGCTGCTGCGCGACCACCCGGAGGAGGCGCCGTTCCTGACCTCGCTCCTGGACACGTCGTGCAACGGCACCGGCCGCCCGCTCACCGCCGGCTTCCCCTCCACCACCGCCACCTCCCTCGCCTCGGTCGGCACCGGCCTGCCGCCGGGCGCCCACGGCCTGCCCGGCTACACCTGCGAGGACCCGGCGACCGGCGCCCTGATGAACCAGCTGCGCTGGTACCCGTGGACCGACCCCCATGTCTGGCAGCCGTATCCGACGGTGTTCCAGCGCGCGGACGCCGCCGGCATCCACACCTGCCAGGTCTCCGCACCGAACTTCCAGCACACCCCGCTCACCAAGGTCGCGCTCAGCGGCGGCACCTTCCACGGCCGGCTCTCCGGCGAGGAACGGATGGACCTCGCCGCCGAGCAGCTCGCCGCCGGTGACCGCTCGCTGGTCTACACGTACTACTCCGAGGTCGACGGCAAGGGGCACCGCTACGGCGTCAACTCCGATGCCTGGCGCGGCCAGGTGATGTACGTCGACCGGCTCGCCCAGCGGCTGGCCGAGCAGCTCCCGCCGCGCAGCGCCCTGTACATCACCGCCGACCACGGCATGATCGACATCCCCTTCGACCCGGAGTCGCGGATCGACTTCGACGAGGACTGGGAACTGCGCGCCGGCGTACGCCTGTTGGGCGGCGAGGGCCGGGCCCGGCACGTCTACGCCCACCCGGGCGCGGCCGCCGATGTGCTCGCCGTATGGCGCGAGGTGGTCGGTGAGCAGATGTGGGTCGCGAGCCGCGACGAGGCCATCGCCGCCGGGTGGTTCGGTCCGTCGGTCGATGACCGGGTGCGTGCCCGGATCGGTGATGTCGTGGCGGCCGCCCATGCCGACATGGTGATCATCGCGACCGAACGGGAGCCCCGGGAATCGGAGATGGTCGGGATGCACGGTTCGATGACCCCGGTGGAGCAGCTGGTGCCCCTCCTGGAAGTCCGTACCTGATCCACGCGGCCCGCCCCCCCCGCACTTCGCCACGCCCCCCCCACGAGCCCGAAAGGCCCGCAACTCCCCATGCCCGAGCTGGTGTTCTTCTCCGGAACCATGGACTGCGGAAAGAGCACCCTCGCTCTGCAGATCGAGCACAACCGCTCCTCCCGCGGCCTGCAAGGCATGATCTACAGCCGCAACGACCGGGCCGGCCGCGGCAAGCTCTCCTCCCGCCTCGGCCTGGTCACCGAGGCCGTCGAGGCGGCGGATGACATGGACTTCTACGCCCATGTCATCGGGCACCTCTCCTCCGGCGGCCGGGTCGACTACGTCATCGCCGACGAGGCGCAGTTCCTGGCCCCCGAACAGGTCGACCAGCTCGCCCGCGTCGTCGACGACCTGGAACTGGACGTCTTCGCCTTCGGCATCACCACCGACTTCCGCAGCAAGCTCTTCCCCGGCTCCCAGCGCCTGGTCGAACTGGCCGACCGGATAGAGGTGTTGCAGGTCGAGGCGCTGTGTTGGTGCGGTGCCCGCGCCACGCACAACGCCCGTACCGTCGACGGCCGGATGGTCGTCGAGGGCGCGCAGGTCGTCGTCGGCGACGTCGTGGGAGACGTGGACAGCCCCCAGGCCGAGGTCGGTTACGAGGTGCTGTGCCGGCGCCACCACCGCCGCCGCCAGACCTCGACGACGGCCCGCGCGGCCGCCCTCTCCCCGGACGTACTGCCCGTCGACGGCGCGAAGTAGCGGCCGCCCGCCGGCACCCGCGCCCGCACGCCCCACGAATGTCGGTGCGCCGGCACCGGCGCCCGATGGACGCTCTCCGCTTCGCGGGGAGGGAACCCACCGCTCCGCCCGGCGCGTCCTCGCGGGCATGACGCACACTCCGGTCCTGCTGCGCCCCGCCGTCCCCGCCGATCTCGACTCGCTCGTGGAACTACACACCCGGGCCCGCACCGCGTACTACCGGGCGGGCGGGCTCCCCGCGGCACAGATCGACACCCCCGACGGGCCGGCGCGGCGACGGGAGGGGTGGGCGCGCTCGATCCTCTCGGCCACCAGGACGGTGCGGTGCGCGCTGCGGAACGGCACCGTGGTGGGCGTGGTGGCCATGGGCCCGCCGCTCGGCCCCGGGAACCAGCCGCTCGGCCACGGGAACGAGGCGATGACCGTCGGCGAGCTGTACCAGATCCATGTGCTGCCCGGGCAGTGGGGACGGGGGATCGGCGGCCAACTGCACGCGGCCTTCGTACGGTTCCTGCGCGAGGCGGCGCTGCCCGGGGGCCGGGTCGAGGCATGGGAGCGCAACGACCGTGCACGGGCCTTCTACACGCGGCACGGCTGGCGGCCGGACGGACACCGGCGACCGGGACCGGCGGGCGCGTGCTACGTCCGGATGCGCCTGGACGCGGCCACCGCCTGAGCCCCACCGTCCCTGGTACGGCGGGTGTTTCAGCCCTGCTGGATGATCGTGAAGACGGCGCCCTCGCTGTCGGCGACGGTCGCCAGCCGGCCGTGCGCGGAATCCCGGGCGGCGTGCAGCACCCGTCCGCCCAGTTCGGTGACCCGGCGGGCCGCCGCGTCCGTGTTGGGGACGGCGAAGTACGTCATCCAGTGGGAGCCCCGGTCGCGGGGCAGGGCGGTGCCCACCCCGTGGACACCGGCCACCGGGCGCCCCTTGAGCCGCAGCGTCAGATAGTCGAGGCCGGCCGTGGCCACCGGCTCCGCCTCGAAGCCGAAGACATGCTCGTAGAACGGACTGACCGAGCCGGTATCGCGGGTGACCAGCTCGTTCCACACCGGTGTGCCCGGCTCGCCGGTGTGGACGGTGCCCATCGGCGACTTGCCCTGCCAGATGCCGAAGATCGCGCCCTGGGGATCGGAGCCGATCGCCATCCGCCCCGTGTCGTCGTCCGCGTCCAGCGGCCCGACGCCCACCGTCCCCCCGCAGGAACGGATCTGCTCAGCCGTCACATCCGCGTCGTCACTGGCCAGATAGGTGGTCCAGGAGACCGGGAGGTGGCGGTCGGGTGCCAGCTCACCGACCCCGGCGACTTCCCGGCCGTCGAGGAAGGCCCGGGCGTACGGACCGAAGTGCTGCGGCCCCGGGTGGAACTCCCAGCCGAACAGCGCGCCGTAGAACTCCTGCGTCGCGGACATGCTGTGGGCCAGGAGGCTCACCCAGCAGGGCGCGCCGGACATCCGCCGGGTCGCTGCCTCGGTCGTCATGGTCGCTTTCTCCTCGGAGTGTCGGGGGTGCCGACCCTGTGCGGTACGGGCACGGGTCCCGAGCAGATGCTCGCACCCGGTGACCTGGTGTGCGCCCCGGCCGCGCCGTCCACGGCGCGTTCGCGGGGGAGAATGCCCGATTTGAGGCCCCCGATCCGTTTCCGTGAGGTGACAACACGGCGCAACTGCGTCATACGGAGGGTGGGCTACCGCCTTCTGTACGTAGCAGTTGCTACGCAAGGATGAGTCCCATGAACGTCATCATCACCGCTACCGAACTCGCGAGCGAGCTGGCACAGCCCGCCGCCCCCGTCCTCCTGGACATCCGTTACCAGCTCGGCGGGCCGCCCGGCCGCCCCGAGTACGAGGCCGGCCACGTGCCCGGCGCGGTCTACGTCGACCTCGACAGCGAACTCGCCGCACCCCCCGGCCCGGCCGGCCGGCACCCGCTGCCCGACCTGGATGTGTTCGCCGCGGCCATGCGCGCCGCGGGGGTCCGCGCGGACCGCCCCGTGGTCGTCTACGACGGCGGCCAGAGCTGGGCGGCCGCCCGCGCCTGGTGGCTGCTGCGCTGGACCGGCCACCCCGACGTGCGTGTCCTGGACGGCGGTCTCGCCGCCTGGCAGGCCTCCGGGGGCGCCCTGAGCACCGATCAGCCGACCCCGCCCACCGGCGACTTCACGCCGCTGCCCGGCGCCCTTCCGCTGCTGACGGCGGACGACGCGGCCGCGCTGGCCCGCCGCGGAGTCCTGCTGGACGCCCGGGCCGCCGAGCGCTACCGCGGCGAGGTCGAGCCCATCGACCCGGTGGCCGGCCACATCCCGGGCGCCGTGTCCGCGCCGACGACCGAGAACGTCGCCGAGGGCGGCACCGTATTCCGTGACGCCGCGGAACTCGCCCGGCGGTTCGCCTCGCTCGGCGCCACGGCGGACACGGAGGTCGGCGTCTACTGCGGCTCCGGGGTCTCCGCCGCCCATCAGGTACTGGCGCTCGCGCTCGCGGGCGTTCCCGCCGCCCTCTACGTCGGCTCCTGGAGCGAGTGGACGGCCGACCCCGCCCGCCCGGTCGCCACCGGCCCGCAGGCCGGCTGAGCCCCCGTCACACGCCGTCCGCCCGCCCCCTGGAAGCAGGGGACGGGCGGACGGCATCACTGCAGGGGGAGCGCCGCCGCGCTACTCCGGCTTCTTCCGCCGGGTGCCGAAGACGATCTCGTCCCAGCTGGGCACCGCGGCGCGGCGACCGGGCCGGACGCCGTCCGCCTCGGCCTGCCGGTCCGTGGTCCCGGTCAGCCGGTCACGGTGGCCGGCCACCGCACGCGGCATCAGCACATCGGCGTATGCGGAACCCGCGCCCGCGCTGGCCGCCGGGGCGGCCGGCTCCTCGACCTCGGCCTCGGATTCCTCGTCGCTCTGCGGCGCCTTCGCGCTCTCCGGCACGATCATGTCGCCACGGAAGCTCGGCACCGCCTCCAGCAGGCTGGTCAGCGAATCCCGCTCGCGCTCGCGCTCACCGACGGCCTCCTCGGCGCCCCGCGACTCCTCGTCCTCGCCGCCGGACTGCCCCGCACGCTCGGACGGCTGCCGGTCCAGGGTGCGGTCCAGCGGCCGGTCGCGCGGCAGCCGCGCGATCCGCGGCACGAACGGGAAGCTCGGCTCGGGCGTGTCGTCGCTCTCGCCGATCAGTGCCCGTGCTTCGTCGTCCACGGCCTGGACGAGCCGCCTCGGCGGGTCGTACGTCCAGCTCGCCGAGTGCGGTTCGGTGGCGACGCGGTAGACCAGCAGCACCTCCCAGGTGCCGTCGTCGCGGCGCCAGGAGTCCCACTGGACGCTCTCCTTGTCGGCGCCGCGCAGCAGCAGCCGCTCCGCGACCGCCTCACCGAGCTGTGGGCCGGTGTTCTCGCCGGGGCGCCGCACCGGTGTCTTACGGGCCCGCTCGGCCATGAAGGCACGCTCGGCGAGCACCGGGCCCTCGAAGCGGCGCACCCGGTCGACGGGGATGCCGGCGAGCTGGGCGACCTCTTCGGCGGAGGCACCGGCTCTTATACGGGCCTGGATGTCCCGCGGCCGCAGATGGCTCTCGACCTCGATCTCGATCTGGCCCAGCCGTGCGCGGTCGTTGCGGACAGCGGCGCGCAGCCGTTCGTCGATCGGAAGCGTGTACTCGGTGCTGTCCGCAGCTTTGAGCACCAGCCGTGTGCCGTCGTTGGAGACGGCCACGACACGCAGTTCGGGCATGGGGACCTCCCGGGTGGTGCCTGCCGACGTCACGTGCGTCGCTGCTTCCGCTAGTCGAGTGTGGCCTGCCCGGGTGCAGCCTGCCACAACATTGCCGAGTTGCCCGGCGTGTCGAGGCTTGGCCCTGAAACGCCGTTATGACACGGTTACCTGTTCGCAACGCTCAGTGACCGTGCCGCTTGCCCTGTCGCCGTTCACCCGTGCCGGTCGGCGGCGCCCCGGGGCGAGTGCCGCCTTCACAGCCCCTCCCGTGGGTTCCGGGCAGCCGGACGGGAACCGGGGCCAGGGCTCGCCACAGTACTCCATTCGGACCACTGACGTGGACCGCCGCGCCGCCGAACTTCTGGGCGGGCAACGGAGTTGAGTCACCTTGTCGATCTCTCTACCTGGCACGTAGGTGGCAAGTTTCACAGATTCCCCAAAATCGGAACTTTTGGGTACTCCGAATGGTCACTTCTCCATGCAAGATGGATCGAAGGGGCTATCAAAGGTTGGAGATGGACGTAGAAACCGAAACCGACACGAAGAAGAAGGAGAAGCGGATAGACCTGAGCGTGGCTCAGGTGTCCGGCAGCGCGGTCGCCGCGGCTGCCGCGGCGTATCTCGCAGGCCAGCTCGGCGTCTACGGAACCTTCATCGGCGCGGGCGTGGTCAGTGTCGTGGCCACCACCGGGGGCTCGATATTCCAGCACCTGTTCCGGCGTACCGGCGAACAGATCAAGGAAGCATCGGTCATCACCCGGCCGAAGCCGCGCCGCTTCTCCGCCACCCGCAATCGATCCACCACACCCGAAGCGCGGCACCCCGCCTCCACGATGGTGTTGCCGACCTTCGACCGGCAGGGAGCGGAGGACGAGGTCACCTCCGTCGCCGCCAGAATGCCCGGGCCCGACACGGCCCGTACACAGCTGATCCCGCGGGCGGATTCGTCCGCACCCCGTGATCCGGCAGGCGCCTCGGAGGCCGACGACGCGACGCGGATGCTGCGCCCCGTCGATCCCGCCGCCCCCGGGGGACACGCGTCGGATCAGGCCGGTCCGGAGCGGCCGGCCGACCGTACACAGCTGGTGCCGCGTCTCGACGAGCGGACCGCGATGCTCGGTCAGGCGGCGGCCCGCGCGCCCGGCGCGCCGCCCGTGCGGCACCCGGCCGGATCGGCCGAGACGCTCAGCACCACGACGTACGGTTCCCGGCTGCGTGGCTGGAAGCGGCCGGCGCTCGGTGCGCTCGCGGTCTTCGTGCTCGCCATGGGCGCGGTCACCGGTACCGAGCTGATCACGGGGCAGACGCCGAACGGCGAGAAGGGCACCTCGCTGGGCAACATCACCCAGATCGGGGGGTCCGGCCGGCACCAGCCCAGCAGTCCGCAGTCGCCGGGATCCGGTGACTCCCCGGACGACGGCAAGCAGCACGGCAACGGCGATCAGCCCTCCCCGGACCCGAGCCCCTCGGACGGTACCGGCACGGGCAAGGACAACGGCAGTCCGTCGCCGGAGCCCAGTCCGTCCGACGGCGGCAAGACCTCGCCCGACCCGAGCCCCTCGTCACCG
Organism: Streptomyces sp. NBC_01454; assembly: GCF_036227565.1. Classification (NCBI taxonomy): domain Bacteria; kingdom Bacillati; phylum Actinomycetota; class Actinomycetes; order Kitasatosporales; family Streptomycetaceae; genus Streptomyces; species Streptomyces sp. NBC_01454. The sequence goes on along the minus strand of NZ_CP109460.1, from coordinate 2,053,493 downwards.
GACCCGTCCTCGAGCGGTTCCTCCGGCGACGGTGACACCGGAAAGGGTGACGGCTCGACCGGGGGTGACACCCCGGGGAGCCCGCAGCAGCAGCGGGGGTCCGACGGACGCAACCCCGCGCCCGGGGCCTCCTGACCCCGGACGGCCCGTCCGGAGCGACGGTCCGGTGAGCGGAACCGACACGGCCGCGGCCCGGTTGCCTGTGAAGGCGCCGGGCCGCGGCCGTCGTCGTTCGTCAGTCCCCCAGGACCCGCCGCAGATACGCGTTGGCGAACCGGCGGTCCGGGTCCAGCCGGTCGCGCACCGCGGTGAACTCGCCGAACCGCGGATAGGCGTCGGCGAGATGGGCGGCATCGCGGGTGTGCAGCTTGCCCCAGTGCGGACGGCCCCCGTGCGCCGTCATGATCCGCTCGGTGGCCGCGAAGTACGCCTGGTGCGGCGTCCCCCGGAACATGTGCACGGCGATATAGGCGGTGTCCCGGCCCGAGGCGGTGGACAGCGCGATGTCGTCGGCCGGAGCGGTGCGCACCTCCACCGGGAAGCTGATCCTGAATTCCGAGCGCTCCACCAGGGCCCTCAGCTCGCCGAGCGCCGCGACGGCGGCCGCGCGGGGCAGCGCGTACTCCATCTCCACGAACCGCACCCGCCGCGGGGAGGTGAACACGCGGTAGGGGATGTCGGTGTAGGTACGGGCCGACAGCGCGCGGCTGGAGAGCTTGGCGATGCCCGGGATGGCGGCCGGCACCGCCCGCCCCGCGGTGCAGGCGAGCTGGAAGACCCCGTTGGACAGCAGCTCGTCCTCGACCCAGCCGCTGACCTTCCCGGGGGGCGCGGCCGGGCCCTGGCTGCGGTTGTTGCGCTTGGTGTTGCAGCTGCCGGTGTGCGGGAACCAGTAGAACTCGAAGTGTTCGTTCTCGGCGACCAGCTCGTCGAACCGGTCCGTCACCTCGTCGTAGGGCATCGGCTCCTCGCGGGCGGTCAGCAGGAACTCCGGCTCCACGGCGAAGGTCAGCTCGCTGATCACGCCCAGCGCGCCCAGGCCCAGCCGCGCCGCGGCGAAGACATCCGGTCGCTCCTGGGCGGAGCAGGTCAGGCGCGAGCCGTCGGCGGTGACCAGCTCCAGGGCGGTGACCTGGGCGGCGAGTGACGCCGAGTCGCGGCCGGTGCCATGGGTGCCGGTGGCGGTCGCCCCGGAGACGGACTGCTCCATGATGTCGCCCATGTTGGTCAGCGACAGCCCGTGTGCGGCCAGCGTCTCGTTGAGGTGCCGGAGCGGGGTGCCGGCCGCCACGGTCACGGTGCCGGCCGCGCGGTCGATCCCGCGGATCCCGGTCAGCCGCTCGGGGCGGATCAGCAGTCCGTCGGTGGCGGCGGCCGGGGTGAAGGAGTGGCCGGTGCCGGCCGCCTTGACCGTGAGTCCGTCCGCGGCGGCCGCGCGGACCGCGGCGGCCAGTTCCTCGGTGCTCGCCGGGGTCACGCTCCGGGCGGGGCGGGCGGTGACGTTGCCCGCCCAGTTGCGCCACGGACGGCCCGTCGAGCCACGTCCTCCCGAGCCGCCGACGGCGTTGCTGACTGCCATGGTGACGTCCCCTCCCGCGTCCGGCCCACGTGGCGTGGGCACATGATGCCGGTCGCCGACGCGCTCTCCGGGCCGGATGACGTACATCACACACGCGGGAACCGGCCGCGGTCGCCCGGCTCCCGGACATGTCGTACCGACGGTAACTCTCCGGCGGGCGGCGCGTGTTCACTTCACGGCTCCCCGGTCGGTCCGGCTCGCCCGCCCGGCAGGCGCGCGAGCGGGCCGGACCGTGCGGCACCCTCCGGACCCGCCCTAGGCGACGCTCTCCTCGCCCTGCGGCCGCGGGAGGGTGCCGCCGTGCGCGGACGGCGCCCCGGCGGCCGCCGGGTCCGTCACCGAGGAAGCGGTCCGGGGGCGGAGCCTGCGGTAGCCCGCCAGGGCCACCAGGGCGCCGAGCACCCCCGCCGCCCCCGGCACCAGATACCCCCGGGCCGCACCGGCGGCGTCGACCACCCAGCCGGCCGCCGACGAACCCAGCGCGACGCCCACGGCCAGACCGGTGCTGGTCCAGCTCATGCCCTCGGTCAGCTTGGACCGCGGCACATGCTCTTCCACCAGCGCCATCGTGGTCACCATCGTCGGGGCGATGGACAGCCCCGCGAGGAACAGCGCGACGGCCAGCAGCGGCAGGGAGTCCACCAGTTGCAGCGGCACCATGCTCACCGCGATCGCGCAGACCCCCACCACGAAGCGCCGGGACGGATGCCCCGGCAGGTGCAGCAGTCCGAAGACGGCGCCGGCCGCACACGAGCCGAGCGCGTAGACCGCCAGCACCAGGCTGGCCGCTGCCTTGTGCCCGGCCTCCTCGGCGAAGGCCACCGTCACCACGTCGATCGCCCCGAAGATCGCCCCGGTCGCCACGAACGTCACCACCAGCACCTGCAGTCCCCGCGAGCGCAGCGCCGACCCCTTGGTGTGCAGCTCCCGCGGATGCGGCACCGGCTCCGTCGTGCGCTGCGCCGTCAGCCAGAAGACGCCGACGGCCAGGAAGACGGCGGCCAGCAGCGGGCCGGCCTCCGGGAACCACGCCGTGGACAGGCCGATGGACAGGATCGGCCCGAAGATGAAGCACGTCTCGTCGACGATCGACTCCCACGCGTAAGCGGTGTGCAGGTCGCGCGGGGAGCCCCGGTAGATCTCCGCCCAGCGGGCCCGGATCATCGAGCCGATACTGGGCACGCACCCCGCCCCCGCCGCGAAGACGAACAGGATCCAGTCCGGCCAGCGCTGCTGTGCGCTCAGCAGCAGACCGGCGACCGCGGCGATCGACACCAGGGTGGCCGGGCGCAGCACCCGGCTCTGGCCGTGCCGGTCCACCAGCCGGGAGATCTGCGGGCCGAGCACCGCGGCGGACAGCGCGAGGGTCGCGGACAGCGCGCCCGCCAGGCCGTAGCGGCCGGTCAGCTGGGAGACCATCGTGACGACGCCGATGCTCATCATCGACAGCGGCATCCGGCCCAGCAGTCCGGCGGCGGAGAACGACTTGGTGCCGGGGCGGCCGAAGATGGCGCGGTAGGGACTGGGCAACGGGGGCGCTCCGCCGGTGAGGACCGAAGATCGGTAAGGAATGTCTGCAGCCGATACAGCTTACGGGCCCCGCGCTGCCGGCCGCCTCCGGATTTCGGGCCGGCCGCGGGCGCTTCCCCCTCTCCGCGCCGGGGCCTGCCCGCCGCCCCCGGAGGAAGGGTGGCAGGATCGACGGCATGCCCGAACAGTGCGATCCCCGTCCTTATGACGCCCTGCTGCTGCTGTCCTTCGGCGGCCCGGAAGGGCCCGATGACGTCGTCCCGTTCCTGGAGAACGTCACCCGCGGCCGCGGCATCCCCCGTGAGCGCCTCAAGGAGGTGGGGCAGCACTACTTCCTGTTCGGCGGCGTCAGCCCCATCAACGCCCAGAACCGTGAGCTGCTGGACGCACTGCGCAAGGACTTCGCCGGGAACGGGCTGGACCTGCCCGTCCACTGGGGCAACCGCAACTGGGCGCCCTACCTGACCGACACCCTGCGCACCATGGTCCACGACGGACACCGCCGGATCGCCGTCCTGGCGACCAGCGCCTACGCCTCGTATTCGGGCTGCCGGCAGTACCGCGAGAACCTCGCCGACGCGCTCGCGACCCTGCAGGCCGAGGGCCTGGAGCTGCCGCAGGTCGACAAGCTGCGGCACTACTTCAACCACCCCGGGTTCCTCCGCCCGATGATTGACGGTGTGCTGGCGTCGCTGGCCGCCCTGCCCGCGGAGGTGCGCGACGGCGCCCACCTCGCCTTCACCACGCACTCCATCCCCACCGCCGCCGCCGACACCTCCGGCACGCCCGCCGAGCACACCCGGGACGGCGGGGGCGGCGCCTATGTCGCCCAGCACCTCGACGCGGCGCGGGTGATCGCGGACGCCGTCCGCGCGGAGACCGGCGTGGACCACCCCTGGCGGCTCGTCTACCAGTCCCGCAGTGGCGCCCCGCACATCCCCTGGCTGGAGCCGGACATCTGCGACCACCTGGAAGCGGCGCACGCCGACGGCGTCCCGGCCGTCGTCATGGCCCCCCTCGGGTTCGTCTCGGACCACATGGAGGTCAAGTACGACCTCGACACCGAAGCCACCGCCAAGGCCGCCGAGCTGGGACTGCCGGTCACCAGGTCGGCCACCGTGGGCGCCGACCCGCGGTTCGCCGCGGCCGTCCGCGACCTCCTCCTGGAGCGCGCGGCCGCCGAACGGGGCGCCGCTCCGCAGCGCTGCGCCCTGGGCGCCCTCGGCGCGGGCCACGACCTGTGCCCGGTCGGCTGCTGCCCGGCGCGCACCCCGCGCCCGGCCGCCGCCGGCGCCGACTGGCGCGGCCCGGTCGCCGGGGCCCCCGCGTAAGCCGTACGCCCGCCCCACCCCCGCCCGAGCGAGCAAGGAGCATCGTGCCCGACCCGCTGTACCCCAAGGCCCCGCGGACCGCCGACACACCGGCCGACGCGCCCTACGACGAACTCCTCGAACTGGCCCTGGAGGCCGCCCGCCGCGCCGGGGACCTGCTGCGCGACGGCCGCCCCGCCGACCTCGGCGTCGCCGCCACCAAGTCCAGCCCCATCGACGTCGTCACCGAGATGGATCTCGCCTCCGAGAAGCTGATCACCGCCTTCCTCGGGGAGCACCGCCCCGACGACGGCTTCCTGGGGGAGGAGGGCGCCAGCAGCGAAGGCACCAGCGGCATCCGCTGGGTCATCGACCCCATCGACGGCACGGTGAACTATCTCTACGGGCTGCCGTCCTGGTCGGTGTCCATCGCGGCGGAGAAGGACGGCGAGGCGGTCGTCGGCGTCGTGGCCGCCCCCATGCGCGGCGAGACCTGCCGGGCCGTCCTGGGCCGCGGTGCGTTCAACAACGGCGAGCGCCTCCACCACCGGCCCGCCCCGCCGCTCTCCGAGGCCCTCCTGGGCACCGGCTTCGCCTACCTCGCCGAGCGCCGGGCGGCCCAGGCCGAAGTGCTGCGCACACTGCTGCCGCAGGTCCGTGACATCCGGCGCGGCGGCTCGGCCGCGATCGACCTGTGCGACGTGGCCTGCGGCCGGCTCGATGCCTACTACGAGCGCGGGCTGAACCCCTGGGACCTGGCGGCGGGCGCGCTGATCGCCCGTGAGGCCGGCGCGCTCACCGGCGGCCGCCCCGGCTCTCCGGCCTCCCACGAGCTGACCCTCGCCGCCTCCCCGGCCCTCTTCGCGCAGCTCCAGCCGCTGCTGGAGGACCTCGGCGCCTGGCACGACTGACCCGGCCGCCCCCACGCGGGCATGACAGCGCCCCGGCACCATCCCCTGGATGCCGGGGCGCTGTCGTCGTGCGCCGGGAAACGGTCAGGCGTTGCTGACCGCGCCGTAGCGCACGCCGTGTTCGGTCGCCAGTCGCTGCAGGTCCTCGAGCTCTGCCTGCTCGACCTCGGCGAGGAAGTCGTCGCCCGCAGCCCGGGCCCGGTCCAGATCAGCTTCCGTGTTCTGTATGCGCTGCAAAATGCCTGCGGTGAACGCGTCCATGTGCGCCCCCTCGTCGTGGGTCGGTGGCACGGGGTGTGCCGACGGGTGGGTGATCACTGCGTGGTCCCTGCGATGGATCAGTTCGTGGCAAAGGGTGCTTTAAGTTGCCTGATAAACAGGGTGTGATCGCGGGTGTGCAGTCGTCCTCCCCACCCGGTACCTCAGGGAAACCTCACCCCACCCAGGAATCATGCCCGTCGGGCGTCCCGGGCCGCTCTCCACCCCTCCGCACCCCTCTTACCGCCGGTTTATGGCTCTTCGGGGCAGGATGGAAGAGCTTTCGGACAAGTTGTGCCTGCCCGCGAGGGCCCTGAGGAAGGACTAGCGACGTGCGTGTTCTCGTCGTCGAGGACGAGCAGCTGCTCGCCGATGCGGTGGCCACCGGACTACGCCGGGAGGCCATGGCCGTCGACGTGGTCTACGACGGCGCTGCCGCCCTGGAGCGGATAGCGGTCAACGACTATGACGTGGTCGTGCTCGACCGTGACCTCCCGGTCGTCCACGGTGACGACGTCTGCCGCAAGATCGTCGAGCTGGGGATGCCCACCCGCGTCCTGATGCTCACCGCCTCCGGTGACGTCAGCGACCGCGTCGAGGGCCTGGAGATCGGCGCGGACGACTACCTCCCCAAGCCGTTCGCCTTCACGGAGCTGACCGCCCGGGTGCGCGCCCTGGGGCGCCGTACGACCGTCGCGCTGCCGCCCGTGCTGGAGCGGGCCGGCATCAAGCTCGACCCCAATCGCCGCGAGGTCTTCCGCGACGGCAAGGAGGTCCAGCTCGCACCGAAGGAGTTCGCGGTGCTGGAGGTCCTGATGCGCAGCGAGGGCACGGTCGTCTCGGCCGAGCAGCTCCTGGAGAAGGCCTGGGACGAGAACACCGACCCGTTCACCAACGTCGTCCGGGTCACGGTCATGACGCTGCGCCGCAAGCTCGGCGAGCCCGCGGTGATCGTCACCGTCCCCGGCTCGGGATACCGGATCTGACCGGCGATGCCCTCCCTGCCCTCGTTCTCCAAGGCGGCCGCACCCCCGCCGCCTCTGCCCCCCAAGCCCACCTGGGACCCCCGGCCGGTCAGCATCCGGCCGTTCCCGTGGCTGCGCCCCACGATCCGGATCCGCCTGACCCTGCTGTACGGCGGCATGTTCCTGATGGCCGGGATCGTGCTGCTGACGATCATCTACATGCTGGCCGCGGACGCGCTGCACGACGGCAGCACGCTGCCCCTGAAGATCCTCGGCGGCAAGTTCCAGTCGACCAGTGACCAGTGCGACCTGCCCACCAAGACGTCGGGACCGCTGCTCCAGGCGGCCGTCGACCAGTGCCTCCAGCACCAGCGCGCGCTGGCCCTCAACGACCTCCTCAACCGTTCGCTGCTGGCGCTGCTGGGGCTGACGGTGGTGGCCTTCGCGTTCGGCTACGCGATGGCCGGCCGGGTGCTGGCGCCGCTGGGCCGGATCACGCGCACCGCGCAGCGGGTGGCGGGCTCGGATCTGCACCGCCGCATCGAGCTGGGCGGGCCCGACGACGAGCTCAAGGAGCTCGCGGACACCTTCGACGAGATGCTCGACCGCCTGGACCGGGCCTTCGAGTCGCAGCGGCGCTTCGTGTCCAACGCCTCGCACGAGTTGCGTACCCCACTGGCGATCAACCGCACGCTGCTGGAGGTCCAGCTCGCCGATCCGGACGCGTCCCCCGAGCTGGCGCAGCTCGGCAAGACGCTGCTGGCCACCAACGAGCGCAGCGAGCAGCTCGTGGAGGGCCTGCTGCTGCTCGCCCGCAGCGAGAACAAGGTCGTCGACAAGAAGCCGGTCGATCTGGCCGAGGTCGCCGCGCAGGCCGTCGACCAGAACCGTGAGGAGGCGCACCGCAGGGGCGTGGAGCTGCGCGGGGTCCGCCAGCAGGTCTTCGTGCAGGGCAACGGCGTCCTGCTGGAGCGCATCGCGCTCAACCTCGTCCAGAACGCGGTGCGCTACAACGTGCCCGAGGACGGCTGGGTGGAGGTCACCACCGAGCCCCAGCCGGGCTGTGCGGTGCTGGTGGTCGCCAATACGGGGCCGGTGGTTCCCGCCTATGAGGTGGAGAACCTCTTCGAGCCGTTCCGGCGGCTGCGGACTGAGCGCACCGGCAGCGACAAGGGCGTGGGGCTGGGCCTGTCCATCGTGCGCTCGGTGGTCCGCGCACACGACGGCACGATCACCGCCGCGCCCCGCGAAGGCGGTGGGCTCGTGATGCGCGTCGTCCTGCCGCTCTGACGCAGGCCACAGGGCGGTTGTACGCCTGCTGGAGCCACTGTGCGCCCCGGTGAGCAGTGGTCGGACATCTGTGCGTACGATCGCCCGTCTCGCGGCCGTACACCGCCTCGCCTCCCGGTTTGACGTGAAGGGGGGTCGGCGGGGATCCTTCGCCGAGTTCGCTTTGCGCGGAATTGAACTGGTCCGCCCACCGGTCTGTGCGTGTGTGATCCCTCACAGGCGCGAAATTCCAGCCATCTACGCTCCGTGAGCAAAATGGCCGCCGGAATGCCTGGGACGTCCGGGTTTCCGGGGGGTCGGATCACGGGAAGTACAGGTGATGGGCTGCGCGAGGTGCGACATTCGGACCGTGTACGGTCCTGATCGCCATCCAAACCGATCACCTCTTCAGGGGTGCGGTTGGGTGTCGATTGAGTAACAGACCTTGATGTGAGGCAAAATCTCCGCCTCAGGTCGGGCACAAGTCCGGCCTCTCACGCGTTACGAGCGCTGAGACACCGCAGACACCCAGAGGGGGAGAGCGAAAATGGCTACGGATTACGACACCCCACGCAAGACCGACGACGATCTCAACGAGGACAGCATTGAAGAGCTGAAGTCGCGGCGGAACGACAAGTCCGCCTCGGCGGTCGACGTCGACGAGTTCGAGCAGGCCGAGGGCCTGGAGCTGCCGGGCGCTGACCTGTCCAACGAAGAGCTGGCCGTGCGCGTGCTGCCCAAGCAGCAGGACGAGTTCACGTGCATGAGCTGCTTCCTGGTCCACCACCGCAGCCAGCTGGCCGCGGAGGACAAGAACGGACAGCCGATCTGCCGCGACTGCGCGGCCTGAGCCCGGTCTGCCCGTGGCAGGCATGAACCCGTTCCGTAAGGGCCCCAAGGGTGGCCAAGGTCCAGCGGCAGGCGCACGATCACACCAGGAAAACGCGCCCGTGCCCGCCGACCCGACCGCCCTCCCCACGGAGCGGACGACCGGAGCACCCCAGGAGCGGGGCCACGGGACCTCGCTCGCGGCCCTGACCGGCCGCGGTGCCGCAGGACGCGGTGGCAGGGTGCGGGGAGCGATCACCGTGATCGCCGACCGCATCATCGACACCGCCCCGCGGATCCCGGTCCGCGATCTTGCGACGCTGCGCGCCCAGTTCCCCGGACTGACCCCCGAGGACCTGGCCGACAAACTCGTCGCGGGCGCCTGTGCGGCGACCGCAACCGTCGGAGCGGGCGTCGGTGCGGCAGCGATGCTGCCCGTACCGCCCGCCATGCCGGCCGAGCTGGCCGCCGAGGTCACCGGCGTCGCCTCGGTCGAGATCAAGCTGATCGCCGAGCTGCACGAGGTCTACGGCCTGCGGCCCGCCGGGAATTTCCGGCAGCGTGCGATGGCCTGTGTGACCTCGTGGACCGAGGAACGGGGCATCGACGTCACCAAGCCGGCCTCGCTGAACTTCGCCCTCGGCGGGCAGATGCGGCGGGAGCTGCGCCGGCAGATCATGAAGCGCACCCTGCGCAATCTCCCCAACCTCACGCCGTTCATGATCGGCGCCGCCGTCGGCGCGTTCATCAACCGCAGGGACACCGGAAAGCTCGCGGAACGGATCCGTAAGGACCTGCGCGCACACCAGATCCCCTGGGACGCCCTTCCCGGCTCCGCACCGGACGCCCCGCCGCACGACTGACGACGCCGGAGCCGCCCGTCATCCCGCCGTACGGCAGAAGCGGGCCCCCGGCCGCCGGTCAGGTGCGTACGGCCGCCAGCGCCGCCACCAGCCGCTCCGGATCCCGTGTGGAGAGATAGGCGTAGGGCGTCGGATCCCCGGGGTCGGTGATCTCCACCCGCACCGCGGTGCGGACATAGCTGCGCAGCAGCATGAACGCGCGGGCATCGGCCTTGTGCGTACGCCAGGCCAGCGCCTCGTCCGCGTCCAGCGCCCGCGCCTCACCCAGCGCCGACGCGGGGATCTTCGCCTCGCCGGCGATCAGCGCGCCGCCCACCACCCGGATCCGCGCCGAGCCGTACGTGCTCACCGCGACCGCGGACAGCGCCGTGCCGCCGATCAGTCCGCCGAGCATCGGGAGCGTCCCCACGGGGAGCAGCATCAGGGCGCAGGCGACACCGATCAGCGCGGCGATCACCCACCAGGAGCGGGGCGCGGTGAGACGTTCTTCGTACGACTGCATGGCTCCAGCTTGGCACGGCGGCGCGGGGCCGTGACGTGCGCGGGTAGGGTCTGCACTCGTGAGTGGAACTGACAGAACGAGGGCGGAGCTGACGCGGCTGACGCCACCGAAGGACGCCGTCGCTCCGGTCCGGCATGCCGATGCGCCGGCACCCGGAGAGCTCCTCGGCGCGCACTACGACCGGTGCTTCGGCTGCGGCACGGGGCAGCCGCACGGCCTGCACCTGGAGGCGCGGGCCGGCGAGGGTGTGAGCGTACGGGCGGAGTTCACCGTCAAGGAGGCCCACCAGGGTGCGCCCGGCCTGGCGCACGGCGGGGTGCTGGCCACCGCGCTGGACGAGACGCTCGGCTCGCTGAACTGGCTGCTGCGGGTGATCGCGGTGACCGGCCGGCTGGAGACCGACTTCGTGCGGCCGGTGCCGCTGGGCACGGTGCTGCATCTGGACGCGCGGGTCACCGCGGTGCACCGGCGGAAGATCTACTCGTCGGCCGTGGGCCGCATAGGCGGTCCGGACGGTCCGGTCGCGGTCCGCGCCGAGGCCGTCTTCATCGAGGTGAAGGTCGACCACTTCATCGACAACGGAAGGGCCGAGGAGATCCAGGCGGCGATGGCCGACCCGGACCAGGCCAAGCGCGCGCGTGCTTTCGAGGTGAACCCGTGAGTCAGGGACGCAATCCCGTAGAGGTGCTGCTGCGGCGGCTGGACCCGGAGGTGCCCGTTCCGTCGTACGGGCATCCCGGCGACGCCGGCGCGGACCTGGTGACCACCGAGGCCGCCGAGCTGGCGCCGGGGGAGCGCACCGTGCTGCCCACCGGGGTGTCGATCGCCCTTCCCGAGGGCTATGCGGCATTTGTGCATCCCCGGTCCGGGCTGGCCGCCCGGTGTGGACTGGCGCTGGTGAATGCCCCCGGGACGGTGGATGCCGGGTACCGTGGAGAGATCAAGGTGATCGTGGTCAATCTGGACCCGCGCGAGAGCGTGCGGTTCGAACGATTCGACCGGATCGCTCAACTGGTCGTCCAGCAGGTCGAGAAGGTGCGCTTCCACGAGGTGGCGGAACTTCCCGGCTCGGCGCGGGCCGAGGGGGGATTCGGTTCCACCGGCGGTCATGCGGCGGTGGACGGCTCCACGGGCGGGAATGAATACGCATCGGTCGGTGCCGACCGGGAAGGACAGTGACGTGTTCGGACGTCGCAAGAAGAACGAGGCTCCTGAAGAGTCGGCCAAGGACACCACCCTCGCCGACGAGCAAGCGGTGAGCGACGCCGACGAGGACGGCGCGGCACAGCAGCGGCACAGTCTTCCGCCCGCGCCGCGCCCCGACGGCCCCTGGGACGCGTCGGAGGTCTCCGAGCCCGGCGAGGGCCGGGTGGACCTCGGCGGTCTGTTCGTGCCCGGTGTCGAGGGTATGGAGCTTCGGGTGGAGGTCGCAGGCGACGCCATCGTCGCCGCGACCGTGGTGCTGCAGGACAGCGCCGTGCAGCTGCAGGCCTTCGCCGCCCCCAAGAACGAGGGGATCTGGGGCGAGGTCCGCGAGGAGATCGCCTCCGGCATCACCCAGCAGGGCGGCGTCATCGACGAGGTCGAGGGCCCGCTGGGCTGGGAGCTGCGCGCCCAGGTCCCCGTGCAGCTGCCGGACGGCACGAATGGCGTGCAGGTCGTGCGCTTCATCGGTGTCGACGGCCCCCGGTGGTTCCTGCGTGGTGTGATCTCCGGCCAGGGTGCGGTGCAGCCGCAGGCCGCGGGCGTGCTGGAGCACATCTTCCGGGACACCGTCGTCATCCGCGGTGAGGCCCCGATGGCGCCGCGTGACCCGATCGTCCTGAAGCTGCCGGACGACGCCCAGATGGTGCCGGACGGTGTGCAGCAGGAGCCGGTCGAGCAGTCGCGCTTCGGCGGCGGTGTGGAACGCCTGGAACGCGGACCGGAGATCACCGAGATCCGCTGACACAGATGGCGGCCGGGCGGCGCGTGGGCGCCCCGGTAACGGCTGGATTGTGACGCTCGCAAGGGCCCGTACTCCCCGACAGGGGGTGCGGGCCCTTGGTGTTTGCACAGGTCAGACCGGGATGCGTAGAGATTCCGTCAACGGGGCGCCAATGGCCGTAAGGGAGGCGTCAACGGCGGTCACAGGCGGCGGGAAGGGCGCTTTGCTCTAGGAGTCCTTACCTCCTCATCCCTCTAGGAGCACACGATGGCCGACGTGGCCTTCGTCGTCGTCACCCTCGCGGTCTTCGCCCTGGTGGCTCTCGTCGCCAAGGGGGTGGCGAAGCTGTGACCGTCGAAAACACCGTCGGCCTGATCGTGGCCGTCGCCCTGCTCGGCTACCTGGTCCTCGCCCTCGTCTTCCCGGAGAGGTTCTGAGGTGTCGACTGCTGCTGCCGCGGCGGGCCAGATGAGCCCCGTCCTTGCCGGCGTCCTCCAGCTGACAGCGCTCACCGCGGCGCTGGCCCTGGCCTACCGCCCCCTCGGCGACTACATGGCCGCCGTCTACAACGCGCCCAGGCACCTCCGCGTCGAGAAGGTCCTCTACCGCTGCATCGGCGCCGACCCGGACGCCGAGATGCGCTGGCCGGCCTACCTGCGCGGTGTCCTGGCCTTCTCCGCGGCGGGCGTGCTCTTCCTGTACCTGCTCCAGCGCGTCCAGGGCGGGCTGCCACTGTCCCTCGGCTTCGCGTCGATCAGCCCGGACCAGGCGTTCAACACCGCGGCGTCGTTCGTCACCAACACCAACTGGCAGTCCTACAGCGGCGAGCAGGCCATGGGCCACGTCGTACAGACCGCCGGCCTCGCGGTGCAGAACTTCGTGTCCGCCGCCACCGGCATGGCCGTCGCCGTCGCGCTGGTCCGCGGCTTCGCCCGGTCCCGTACCGGCGAACTCGGCAACTTCTGGGCCGACCTGGTCCGCGGCACCGTCCGGGTCCTCGTCCCGATCGCGGTCCTCGGCGCCCTCGTCCTGGTCGCCTGCGGCGCCCTGCAGAACCTCTCCGGCATCCACGAGGTCGGCCAGTTCATGGGCGGCGCCCAGCAGACCAACGGCGGCGCGGTCGCCTCCCAGGAGGCCATCAAGGAACTGGGCACCAACGGGGGCGGCTACTTCAACGCCAACTCCGCCCACCCCTTCGAGAACCCCAACGCCTTCAGCAACCTCTTCGAGATCTTCCTGATCCTGGTCATCCCGTTCGCGCTGACCCGCACCTTCGGCAAGCTCGTCGGGAACGTGAAGCAGGGGTACGCGATCCTCGCCACCACGGTCGTCATCTGGCTCGGCTTCACCGCGCTGATGATGTGGAGCGAGTTCGCCCACGGCGGACCGGCACTGCAGGCCGCGGGCGCCGCCATGGAAGGCAAGGAGACCCGCTTCGGCGTCGGTTCCTCCGCGATCTTCTCGGTGGCCACCACCCTGACCTCCACCGGCGCGGTCGACGCCTTCCACTCCTCGTTCACCGCCTTCGGCGGCGGCCTCCAGCTGCTCGGCATGATGCTGGGCGAGATCGCCCCCGGCGGGGTGGGCTCCGGGCTCTACGGCATGCTCGTGATGGCGGTCATCGCGGTGTTCCTCGCCGGCCTGATGGTGGGCCGTACCCCCGAATACCTCGGCAAGAAGATCGGCACCCGCGAGATCAAGCTCGCCGCCTGCTACCTCCTCAGCACCCCGACGCTGGTGCTCGGCTTCACCGCGGCGTCGATGACGCTGCCGGACGCGCTGGGCTCGATGCTCAACACCAAGGCGCTGGGAGCCGGTTCGCACGGCTTCTCCGAAGTCCTCTACGCGTTCACCTCCGGCGCCAACAACAACGGCTCGGCGTTCGCCGGACTGAACGCCAACACGCCCTGGTACAACACCACGATCGGCCTGGCGATGCTGCTCGGCCGCTTCCTGCCGATGGTGTTCGTGCTCGCCCTCGCCGGCTCGCTCGCCGAGCAGCAGCCGGTCCCCGAGACCGCGGGCACCCTGCGTACCGAAAAGCCGCTCTTCTCCGGGCTGCTCGTCGGCACGATCCTGATCGTCACCGGTCTGACCTACTTCCCGGCGCTGGCCCTCGGGCCGCTGGCGGAGGGGCTGTCATGACCGTCCCCGTGAAACCGGAGGAGCCCGGCTCCATGGCCTCCCGCTCGACACTCACCCCGACCCGCGCGCCGCACCAGGACGTCCCCGGCGGGCAGCAGCCCGGCGACGGCCGTGTGGGCGGCGGATTCTTCGACCCCAAGCAACTGATCACGTCCCTGCCGGACGCGCTACGCAAACTCGACCCGCGGGTGATGGTCAAGTCCCCCGTGATGTTCGTGGTCGAGGTCGGCTCCGTACTGACCACGGTCTTCGCCTGCACCTCCCCGACGGACTGGTTCGGCTGGGCGATCGCCGCCTGGCTGTGGCTGACCGTGGTCTTCGCCAACCTCGCCGAGGCGGTCGCCGAAGGCCGCGGCAAGGCGCAGGCCGACACCCTGCGCAAGGCCAAGACCGACACCGTGGCGCGCCGGCTCACCGGCGAGACCGAGGAGCAGATACCCGGCACCGAGCTGCGCATCGGGGACCTGGTGGTCTGTGAGGCCGGCGACATCATCCCCGGCGACGGCGATGTCGTGGACGGCGTGGCCTCTGTCGATGAATCGGCAATCACCGGTGAATCGGCCCCGGTCATCCGCGAGTCCGGCGGCGACCGCTGCGCGGTGACCGGCGGGACGAAGGTGCTGTCCGACCGCATCGTCATCAAGATCACGACGAGGCCCGGCGAGACCTTCATCGACCGGATGATCAACCTGGTCGAGGGCGCCGCACGGCAGAAGACCCCCAACGAGATCGCGCTGAACATCCTGCTCGCGTCGCTCACCATCGTCTTCCTGCTGGCGGTGGTCACCCTCCAGCCGTTCGCGATCTACGCGGGCGCCGAACAGCCCATGATCGTGCTGCTCGCCCTGCTGGTCTGCCTGATCCCGACGACGATCGGCGCACTGCTCTCGGCCATCGGCATCGCCGGCATGGACCGGCTCGTGCAGCGCAACGTCCTGGCCATGTCCGGCCGCGCCGTCGAAGCCGCAGGCGATGTATCGACATTGCTGCTCGACAAGACCGGCACCATCACCCTCGGCAACCGCCAGGCCGCCGAGTTCGTCCCGGTACGCGGCACCACCGAGGCCGAGGTCGCCGACGCTGCCCAGCTGTCGTCACTGGCCGACGAGACTCCCGAGGGCCGCTCCATCGTCGTCCTCGCCAAGGAGAAGTACGGTCTGCGCGAGCGCCACCAGGGCGAGTTGACGGGCGCCGACTGGGTCCCGTTCACCGCCCAGACCCGGATGTCGGGGGTGGACGTCGACGGGCGCAAGGTCCGCAAGGGCGCGTCCGGTGCGGTCATCGCCTGGGTCCAGGAACGCGGCGGCCCCGTCGCCGAGGACGCACGCCGGCTCACCGACGCCATCTCCCAGGCCGGCGGCACCCCGCTGCTGGTCGCCCTGGAGGACGAGAGCGGCCCACGCGTCCTGGGAGTCATCCACCTCAAGGACGTCGTCAAGGAGGGCATGCGCGAACGCTTCGTCGAACTGCGCAGGATGGGCATCAAGACCGTCATGATCACGGGCGACAACCCGCTGACGGCCAAGGCCATCGCCGACGAGGCGGGCGTGGACGACTTCCTCGCGGAGGCCACACCCGAGGACAAGATGGCGCTCATCAAGCGTGAACAGGCCGGCGGCAAGCTGGTCGCGATGACGGGCGACGGCACCAACGACGCGCCCGCGCTGGCACAGGCCGACGTCGGCGTGGCCATGAACACCGGCACCTCGGCCGCCAAGGAGGCCGGGAACATGGTGGACCTGGACTCCAACCCGACCAAGCTCATCGAGATCGTCGAGATCGGCAAGCAACTGCTGATCACCCGGGGCGCGCTGACGACTTTCTCGATCGCCAACGACGTCGCGAAGTACTTCGCGATCATCCCGGCGATGTTCGCGGTGGCCTACCCGGGCCTGGACACCCTCAACATCATGCGGCTCTCCAGCCCCAACTCCGCGATCCTCTCGGCGATCATCTTCAATGCGCTGGTCATCGTCGCCCTCGTGCCGCTCGCCCTCAGGGGGGTGCAGTACCGGCCGGTCAGCGCCGACCGGATGCTGCGGCGCAACCTCGCCGTCTACGGACTCGGCGGCCTGATCGCCCCGTTCCTCGGCATCAAACTCATCGATCTGCTCCTCTCCCTCATCCCCGGAATCGGGTGACCGCCGTGAACAACTCCGTACGCAACACCGCCCGCTTGATGGGGGCGGGCCTGCGCGCCCTGCTCGTGCTGACCGTGGTCTGCGGGGTCCTCTACCCGCTGGTGGTCACCGGCGTGGCCCAGGCGGCGTTCCCCGGCAGGGCCAACGGTTCCGAGCTGAGCTCCCAGGGCAAGGTCGTCGGCTCCTCGCTGATCGGCCAGCGCTACGACAAGGGCAAGGACAAGGAGGGCAACCCCGTCCCGGACCTGAAGTTCTTCCAGCCGCGCCCCTCGGCGGGGCTGGGCAGCAACCGGACCAACGGCGTCAACACGCGCTACGACCTCCAGGTCTCCGGAGCGTCCAACCTGGGCGCGACCAACACCGACCTCGTCAAGGCGGTGAAGGAGCGCAAGCAGTGGGTCGCCGACACGTACGGGGTGCCCGCCTCGAAGGTCCCGGCGGACGCCGTCACCTCGTCCGGCTCCGGCCTCGACCCGGACATCTCCCCGGCCTACGCCCAGCTCCAGGCCGACCGCGTCGCCCAGGAGAACCGACTCCCCGCGGACCAAGTACGCCGGCTGGTCAAGGACCACACCGACGGCCGCACCCTCGGCTTCATGGGCGAACCCCGGGTGAACGTGCTGGAGTTGAACATCGCACTGAGGGACTTGGAGCGGGGGCAGGGAGGTGCGCACTGAGCGGGGGTGCGGTGCGGCCTTGGAGTTGACGTGCTGTCATGTGCCTTGCTTCGGCTGAGGGGTTGAGGGGTTGAGGAGAGGGGCTGAGGTGGTGAGGGGCCCTGGCCTTGTGGCTTCGCGGCCCTGCGGATCCAGCCACCGCAGGTGCCGCCCCCCCCGCCGTGGTGGCTGTGCGGCAGGAGGCTGTTTTGCGCCTGATTTCCGAGTCGATGCGGGAGTTTTCCACAGGCGTTGCCCGCCGCGCCGCGCCCTACGCATACTGACGCAACCGGCAGGCGAGAGGGATCCGGCGACCCGGATCCGGCGCCGCGGGGCCCGGTGGCGGGGATCCGGGGGACGGACCTGCGAGGTGGGGGAGCGGAGCATGAACGGCGGGGGAAGCACAATCGGGGCCGGCGAGGGCGGGCAGGCAACTGCCGTCGCCGAGAGCGCACGGGCGATGGTCGTCGTCGAGGATGTGCACCGCAGTTACGGGAGCGACGCCGGGGCCGTACATGCCCTGCGCGGGGTGTCATGCCGCATACCGCGCGGCGAACTGGTCGCCCTGCGCGGCCGTTCCGGATCCGGCAAGACCACACTCCTCAACCTCATCGGCGGCCTGGACAACCCGGACTCGGGGCGGATAGTCGTCGACGATACGCCGCTCGCCGGCCTCGGTGAGAGCGGCCTGCTGAAGATGCGCCGCGATCGAATCGGTTTCGTCTTCCAGTCCTTCGGACTGATACCGATCCTGAGCGCCGCCGAGAACGTCGGAGTGCCGCTGCGGCTGCGCAAGGTGGCACCACGCGAACGCGAGGAGCGTGTCGCTCTCCTGCTGTCCCTGGTGGGTCTGGCCGGCCATGTCGCGCAGCGCCCGGGTGAGCTCTCCGGAGGCCAGCAACAGCGTGTCGCGATAGCCCGCGCACTCGCCAACCGTCCGGCACTGCTCATCGCCGATGAGCCCACGGGACAACTGGACGCCGAGACCGGCATGGAGGTGATGGAGCTGCTGCGCGCCGTGGTCCGCAGCGAGGACGTCACGGCCCTGGTCGCCACCCACGACCCCCACCTCCTCGGCCTCGCCGACCGCGTCCTGCACCTGAACGACGGTCTGATCACGGAGGAGGGGTAGGGCGGGGGAGGCGGGAGGGGGAGAGGCGGAGGGGGCGGGGTGGGAGGGGAGGGGGCGAAGAAGGCGGAACTTGCCCCCAGCGGCTGGGCCTGGCCCCGGCCTCAAAGCCTCAACCGCCAACCCCAACCTGCACCCCCAACCCCCAAGCCCCAACCCCCACCCCCAACTCCCAACCCGGCCCCCTGCCCCGTAGCGGATTACCAGACGTCGCCGTCGCGCCAGTCGCAGGTGAGGTCGGTGTCGAGGTCGAGTGCCGTGGTTGCGGTCGGGAGGACGTAGATGCAGCCGTCCTCGTCCGCGGTGCGCCGGATGCCGTGCGGAGTGAGCGCCCAGGAGTGGCCGCGCCACAGCTGCCAGCCGCGGGCGGCGTAGAAGGAGGCGGCCTCGTCGGAGGCGCCGAGCGCACCGAGGTCGTAGCCGCTGCGGACCACCCGCTCCAGGGCGCTCATCATGGCCGTACCATGACCGCGCCCGCGCCGGTCCGCACGGACGCCGACGCCCTCCACATATCCGCAGCGCAGTGCCCGGCCGCCGTGCAGCAGACGTCGCTGGATCACGGAGGCGTGCCCGATCACCTCGCTGTCCTCCTGGACCAGGGCGTGCAGACCGCCGAGTGCGTGTTCCCAGTCCTCCGAGGTCATGTCGTCGAAGACGTCGTAGAGGAGGGCGCGGACCGCCTTGAGGGTGGCGGCGTCCAGGTCGGAGGTGTGGGCGATCCGTACGTCGGGGATGCGGGGCGTCGTCAGCTGTGCCTCGGTCATGTCGGTCATCGTTGCAGCCGTCCGGTGGGCGGGCGACGGTTTTTCCCGTCCGCGGCTACGCCTTGCCGCCGTGCCGGTGCGGATGTCCCCCGATGCACTTCCTGCGGCCCGTCCGCTCGTCCGCCCGTCCCCCGACCCGCCAGCCCCTGAACCGGCCCCCGCCGCCTCCCACGCTCCCCATCAGAGTCCCGTCAAGACCAGCCTTGAAGTCGTCCGATGCGGCTTTTATCCCCTTGTCGGGTCGTAGGGTCGCAGCAGGCTCAGCCCGGTGGGGGCGGCCTTCACGTAAGACAATGGGGCCATGGCACGCGGCAAGCTACGGATATATCTCGGCGCGGCACCGGGCGTCGGCAAGACGTACGCGATGCTGTCCGAGGCGCACCGGCGCGTGGAGCGGGGCACGGACCTTGTGGTGGCGTTCGTCGAGCACCACGGCAGGCCCCGCACGGAGGTCATGCTCCACGGGCTGGAGCAGATCCGGCGCCGGGAGCTGGAGTACCGCGGCGCGGTTTTCACCGAAATGGACGTGGACGGGGTGCGGGCCCGCGGCCCGGCCGTGGCGCTGGTCGACGAGCTGGCGCACACCAACGTTCCCGGGTCGCGCAACGGCAAGCGGTGGCAGGACGTCGAGGAGCTGCTGGAGGCCGGGATCGATGTGATCTCGACGGTGAACATCCAGCATCTGGAGTCGCTCGGGGACGTCGTCGAGTCCATAACGGGTGTGCGGCAGCGCGAGACCGTACCGGACGAGATCGTCCGCCGGGCCGACCAGATCGAACTTGTCGATATGTCGCCCCAGGCGATCCGCCGGCGGATGGCGCACGGCAACATCTACCAGTCCGACAAGGTGGACGCCGCCCTGTCCAACTACTTCCGCCCGGGCAACCTCACGGCGCTGCGCGAGCTGGCGCTGCTGTGGGTCGCCGACCGGGTGGACGAGTATCTGCAGGAGTACCGCGCGGAGCATTCGATCCGCTCCACCTGGCAGGCGCGGGAGCGCATCGTCGTCGGACTCACCGGCGGGCCGGAGGGACGGACGCTGATCCGCCGCGCGGCCCGGATGGCGGCCAAGGGGTCGGGCAGTGAGGTGCTCGCCGTCTACATCGCCCGCAGCGACGGGCTGACCTCGGCCTCGCCCAAGGAACTCGCCGTCCAGCGCACGCTGGTGGAGGACCTGGGAGGAACGTTCCACCACGTCATCGGCGACGACATCCCCGGTGCCCTGCTGGAGTTCGCGCGGGGGGTCAACGCCACCCAGATCGTGCTGGGGTCCAGTCGCCGCAAGGCCTGGCAGTACATCTTCGGGCCGGGGGTGGGCGCGAGCGTCGCCCGGGATTCCGGGCCCGATCTCGATGTGCACATCGTCACCCACGAGGAGGCCGCCAAGGGCCGGGGGCTTCCGGTGGTGCGCGGGGCGCGGCTGGGGCGGGCCCGGATCATCGCCGGCTGGCTCGTCGGCGTCGTCGGCCCCGTACTGCTCTCACTGCTGCTGACCAGTATCGCCAACGGTCCCGGGCTGGCCAACGACGTGCTGCTGTTCCTCTTCCTGACCGTCGTCGCCGCGCTGCTCGGCGGGCAGCTGCCGGCGCTGGCGTCGGCAGCGGCCGGTTCGCTGCTGCTGAACTTCTACTTCACCCCGCCGACGCACACCCTGACGGTCAGCGACCCGGAGAACCTCGTCGCGATCGTGATCTTCTTCGCGGTCGCGGTGTCGGTCGCCTCCGTGGTGGACCTCGCCGCCCGGCGCACCCACCAGGCCGCCAGGCTGCGCGCCGAGTCGGAGATCCTGTCCTTCCTGGCGGGCAGCGTGCTGCGCGGTGAGACGACGCTGGACGCGCTGCTGGAGCGGGTGCGCGAGACCTTCGGCATGGACACGGTGGCGCTGCTGGAGCGGGCCGGCGACGTCGAGCCGTGGACCTGCGCGGGCCAGGCCGGCACCGACCACGGCAAGCCGCTGCAGCGCCCCGAGGACGCCGATGTCGACATGCCGGTGGGCGACCACATGGCGCTGGCGCTGCGGGGCCGGGTGCTGCCCGCGGAGGACCGCCGGGTGCTGGCCGCGTTCGCCGCCCAGGCCGCCGTCGTACTGGACCGGCAGCGGCTGGTGGGCGAGGCGGAGCAGGCCCGGGAGCTGGCCGAGGGCAACCGCATCAGGACGGCGCTGCTGGCCGCGGTCAGCCACGATCTGCGTACCCCGCTGGCGAGCATCAAGGCCTCCGTCACCTCCCTGCGCTCCGATGATGTCGCCTGGTCCCAGGAGGACGAGGCGGAGCTGCTGGCCGGCATCGAGGCGGGCGCCGACCGGCTGGACCATCTCGTCGGCAATCTCCTGGACATGTCCCGGCTGCAGACCGGCACCGTCACCCCGCTGATCCGCGACATCGACCTCGACGAGGTGGTGCCGATGGCGCTGGGCGGCGTCCCGGAGGGCAGCGTCACCCTCGACATCCCCGAGGAGCTGCCGATCGTCGCCGTCGACCCGGGGCTGCTGGAGCGCTCGGTCGCCAACCTCGTCGAGAACGCCGTGAAATACAGCCCGGACGGGAGGGCGGTGCTGGTCTCGGCCAGTGCGCTCGGCGACCGGGTGGAGCTGCGGATCGCCGACCGCGGTCCGGGGGTGCCGGACGGTGCCAAGGACCGGATCTTCGAGCCCTTCCAGCGCTACGGTGACGCGCCGCGCGGCGCCGGTGTGGGGCTGGGACTGGCCGTGGCGCGCGGCTTCGCGGAGGCGATGGGCGGCACACTCGCCGCCGAGGACACCCCCGGCGGCGGGATGACCATGGTGCTCACCCTCCGGGCCGCCCCCGGCGGGCCACCCGCCAGGCCCGGTCTCCCGGCGCGGGCCACGACATGACCCGGGCCGCCGGGATCACCCCCACCCCACCTCGCGCGGGCCCGGCCCGCCGGGGGACGACACCACGAGGAGAACGCCAGTGAACCGGGTGCTTGTGGTCGATGACGAGCCGCAGATCGTCCGCGCCCTCGTGATCAACCTGAAGGCGCGCAAGTACGAGGTCGACGCCGCCCCCGACGGAGCCACCGCGCTGAAACTCGCGGCCGCCCGTCACCCCGATGTGATCGTCCTCGACCTCGGCCTGCCCGATATGGACGGCGTCGAGGTGATCAAGGGGCTGCGGGGCTGGACGCGGGTGCCGATCCTGGTGCTCTCCGCGCGGCAGACCTCCGACGAGAAGGTGGAGGCGCTGGACGCCGGCGCGGACGACTACGTCACCAAGCCGTTCGGCATGGACGAGCTGCTGGCCCGGCTGCGGGCGGCGGTGCGCCGGGCCGAGCCGACCGGGCCGGCCGACGACGAGGTGATCGTCGAGACCGAGGGGTTCACCGTCGACCTCGCCGCGAAGAAGGTCAACCGCGGCGGCCGGGACATCCGGCTGACCCCCACCGAGTGGCATCTGCTGGAGGTCCTGGTCCGCAACGCGGGACGGCTGGTCAGCCAGAAGCAGCTGCTCCAGGAGGTCTGGGGCCCCTCGTACGGCACCGAGACCAACTATCTGCGGGTGTACATGGCCCAGCTCCGCCGCAAGCTGGAGAGCGACCCCTCGCACCCGAAGCACTTCATCACCGAGCCGGGCATGGGATACCGCTTCGAGCAGTAGTGCCCGTGGCGGCCTGCCCCGCAGCGGCCTGCCCCGCGGCGGCCGGGCGCGGCTTTGTCAGGCGGGTACGAAGTCCCTGTGCGGGCCGTGATCCGTTGCCCCGGCCACCGGTACGCTGGGGGCCATGAGTGCTGGGACCCGATCCGAGAAGCCGGCCGGTCGTTTCCGCCGGATGCTCGACCGGCTGTCCTCCTCCGAGGAGGAGCTGCAGTCCGCCGAGCTGCAACAGGATGCGCAGAACGCGGGGTGCACCCGTATCTGCGACTGCGACGACCGCCAGATAGTCAAGGTCACCGGCACCCTGCGGCATGTCACGCTGCGGCCGCGCGCCGGGGTGCCCGCGCTCGAGGCGGAGCTGTTCGACGGCTCCGCGGCGCTCGACGTGGTGTGGCTGGGACGCCGCTCCATCGTCGGGATCGAGCCGGGCCGCAAGCTCATCGCCTCGGGCCGGGTCTCGCTGAGCCACGGACGCCGGGTGCTCTTCAATCCGAAGTACGAACTCCGACCGCTCGGACAGGAGTAGCCGGTGACGTCTTACGACCGACCGACCACTGACGCGCATGCCCACCCCGATCCCTCCGCAGGCCCCTCGTCCGCCCCGCCCGGCCAGGACGCCGAGGGCGCCCCTGACGGCAGGCAGCTGACCGAAGCCGCGCTGTTCGAGGCGTTCGGCGGCGTGCGCGGCATGGTGGAGACCGTGGTCCCCGGCCTGCTGTTCGTCACGATCTTCACGATCAACAAGGATCTGCACGTCTCGGCGATCGCCGCGCTGGCCGTCTCGCTGGTGCTGGCGGCGGTGCGCCTGGTCCGCAAGGACACCGTCAAGCACGCGTTCAGCGGTGTCTTCGGGGTGGCCTTCGGCGTGGTCTTCGCGATGATGACCGGCAACGCCAAGGACTTCTACCTGCCGGGCATGCTCTACACCCTCGGGCTGGCCGTCGCTTACCTCGGCACCACGCTCGCCGGCGTCCCGCTGATCGGGCTGATGCTGGGCCCGGTGTTCAAGGAGAACCTCTCCTGGCGCACCCGCAACCCCGGCCGCAAGAAGGCGTACGCCAAGGCCAGTTGGGCCTGGGGGCTGATCCTGCTCGCCAAGTGCGCGATCCTCTTCCCGCTGTACTGGTGGGCCGACACCACCCAGCTCGGCTGGGTGCTGATCGCGCTGAAGATCCCGCCGTTCCTGCTCGCCGTCTATCTCACCTGGATCTTCCTGGCGAAGGCCCCGGCGCCGATCGACGTCTTCGCCGAGATGGAGGCGAAGGAGAAGGCCGAGGAGGAGGCCGCCGAGCGCCGCCGCGGTGAGCACGCGGCCGCGGACCGGGCGACCGGCGCGCCGTACGGGGGCATCGCGGCACCGGCCGCCCCGGAGCGCCCGCAGGGGCCGCGGCACCGCCGCTGACACCACCGACGCACCGAACGCCGTGGCCCGGGAACCATATGGTTCCCGGGCCACGGCGTTCGGCGGGCCGAAGCGGCCGGTGCTACGACTCCTCGTGCCGCACCGACAGCAGGTCCTCCAGCTGCTCCTCGCGCGACTGCGCCGCGACGAACAGCAGCTCGTCACCGGCCTCCAGCGCGTCCTCCTTGTTGGGCGTCAGCACCCGCGTGCCGCGGATGATCGTGACCAGGGAGGTGTCCTGGGGCCACTCCACGTCGC
Source organism: Streptomyces sp. NBC_01454 (assembly GCF_036227565.1). NCBI lineage: Bacteria > Bacillati > Actinomycetota > Actinomycetes > Kitasatosporales > Streptomycetaceae > Streptomyces > Streptomyces sp. NBC_01454. The sequence continues at coordinate 2,029,442 of NZ_CP109460.1, read as the reverse complement.
CGACCCGGGTGCCGGCCAGCGCGGCCTCCGGCGGCAGCGTCAGCTCGACGAGGTTGGCGTCGCCGTGGCTGAAGCGCAGCAGCCGCACCAGGTCGCCGACGCTGACCGCCTCCTCGACCAGGGCCGACATCAGACGCGGCGTGGAGACCGCGACATCGACGCCCCAGGACTCGTTGAACAGCCACTCGTTCTTGGGGTTGTTGACCCGCGCGACCACCCGCGGCACGCCGTACTCGGTCTTGGCGAGCAGCGAGACGACGAGGTTGACCTTGTCGTCGCCGGTCGCCGCGATGACGACGTTGCAGCGCTGCAGCGCCGCCTCGTCGAGCGAGGTGATCTCGCAGGCGTCGGCCAGCAGCCACTCGGCCAGCGGCACCCGCTCGACCGAGATGGCGGTCGGCGCCTTGTCGATGAGCAGGATCTCGTGACCGTTCTCCAGGAGTTCGCCGGCGATGGAACGGCCCACCGCGCCCGCGCCCGCAATCGCGACCCTCATGACTGCGCCCCCTCGGGACCCGTGGCGAATGCCGCCTCGACCTTCTCGACCTCGTCGGTGCGCATCATCACGTGCACCAGGTCGCCTTCCTGCAGCACCGTCTGCGAGGTCGGCAGCATCGCCTCGCCCAGCCGGGTGAGGAAGGCGACGCGGACGCCGGTCTCCTCCTGCAGCGTGCTGATCTTGTGCCCGACCCAGGAGGGGTCGGTGTGCACCTCGGCGAGCTGGACGCCGCCGCTCGGGTCCCGCCACAGCGGCTCGGCACCCGAGGGCAGCAGCCGGCGCAGCATCTGGTCGGCCGTCCAGCGGACGGTGGCGACGGTGGGGATGCCCAGGCGCTGGTAGACCTCGGCGCGGCGCGGGTCGTAGATACGGGCCGCGACGTTCTCGACACCGAACATCTCGCGGGCCACCCGGGCGGCGATGATGTTGGAGTTGTCACCGCTGGAGACGGCCGCGAAGGCGCCCGCCTCCTCGATGCCGGCCTCGCGCAGGGTGTCCTGGTCGAAGCCGACGCCGGTCACCCGGCGGCCGCCGAAGGACGAGCCCAGGCGACGGAACGCGGTCGGGTCCTGGTCGACCACCGCGATGGTGTGCCCCTGGCTCTCCAGGGTCTGTGCGAGCGCGGAGCCCACGCGCCCGCACCCCATGATGACGATGTGCATGCTGATTACCCCGTGCCCTGTACTAGCGCGATGACCTGCACAAACACCCTGCTCACTACTTTCTTCTCCCAGTACCGGCGACACGAGGCCACGGCTCGCGACACGGACCCGGCGGGGTTGACGGGAACGCCGCCCGCACCGTGGTCCGGTACAACCGTAGCCGCAATGCCCGCCCTGGTAGGGGGCGCGGTGGGCGGCATTCGGATGGGGACCCGCCCGGCGGGGCGACCGTCTCCCGCACCGGGCTGCGCCGCGCCGGTCCCGTAGGGCACGCTGACCTGTGTGCCCAACCTGCCTCTCCAGCCCCAACAGGGCTCCTATGCCTCGCACATGGTCGTCTGCGGCGACGACGCGCTCGCGCACCGGCTCGCCGCCGAGCTCCGGGACGTCTACGGCGAACGGGTGACGCTGGTCGCCCCCTCCGCCCGGGAGCCGCACCGCCCCCGCATCCCGCCGCCGGCCCGCGCGCTCGACCGGGCGACCGCGCTCCTGGGCCGGGTGTCGGCGGCGGTCGCCCGTACCCCGCCGGTGCCGTCCGAGGCGCTCGGGGACGGCACGGAGCCCCCGGAGGAGACCGTACGGATCCTGGAGGCGGCGCAGCCGGACGACGTGGCGCTGACCGAGGCGGGCATCGCCGGGGCGGGCGCGCTGGCACTGGTCTACGACGACGATGAGCTCAACATCCACGCCGCGCTGCGCGCCCGCCGGCTCAACCCCCGCCTGCGGCTGGTCATCCGGCTCTACAACCGCAAACTCGGCCAGCATCTGGAGGAGTTGCTCGACCAGGCCGCGGCGGTCGCCGCCCTGGACAGCGACGGCGGCGGGGACGCGGGGGGCGCCGACGCCGCCGACGCCTCCACGACTGTGCTGTCCGACGCGGACACCGTGGCCCCCGCGCTGGTGGCCACCGCGGTCGCCGGGACCAGCAAGGTCATCGAGGCGGACGGGCTGCTGCTGCGGGCGGTGGAGCGGATGCCGGTGCCGCCCGGCCGGCCGGGCGACCCCGGCCTGTGCACCCTGGCGCTGCTGCCCGCCGGCAACGACCCCGGCCAGGAGCCGGGTTCGGGCCACAGCGGCGACGAGCGGCCGTTGCTGCTCCCGGACGATGCCGCGGTCGCGGGCGCCGCCGGCTGCGGCACCGTCGTCCTGGAGACCGTCTCCTATACGGGGCGGCCGGTGCGCCCCGCACGGCTGCGCGGCCGGGGCGCCCCCCTCGCCTCGCTCTTCTCCCGGCGGCTGCGCTGGTCCCTGGCCGGCGTCGTCGGCGCGGTGCTGGCGCTGGCCGTCGCCTCCTGGCTCACCACCGGTCTGGACCCGGTGCACGGCGCCTATCTCACGCTGCTGGACCTCTTCGCGATCAACGACCCGGCGCTCGGCCAGCCGCTGCCCCGCAAGATCCTGCAACTGCTGTCCGGGCTGACCGGACTGTTGCTGCTGCCGGTGCTGGTCGCGGCGGCGTTCGAGGGGCTGGGCACCTTCCGCAGTGCCTCGGCGCTGCGCCGCCCGCCGCGCGGTCTGTCGGGGCACGTGGTGCTGCTCGGCCTCGGCAAGGTCGGCACCCGCGTCCTGGCGCGGCTGCACGAGATGGGCATCCCCGTGGTGTGCATCGAGGCGGATCCGGAGGCGCGGGGCATCGCCCTGGCCCGCCGGCTGCGGGTGCCCACCGTCCTGGGGGACGTCACCCAGGAAGGCGTCCTGGAGGCCGCGATGATCGACCGGGCGGCCTCCCTGCTCGCCCTCAGCAGCGCGGACACCACGAACCTGGAGGCCGCCCTCTACGCCCGCAGTGTCACCCCGGGGCTGCGGGTCACCCTGCGGCTGTTCGACGACCGCTTCGCCACCGCCGTCTACCGCACCCTGCGCGCCGCGCATCCACGGGCGCTCACCCGCAGCCGCAGCACCTCCTTCCTGGCCGCGCCCGCCTTCGCCGGCGCGATGATGGGGCGCCAGATCCTGGGGGCCATCCCCGTCGAGCGCCGGGTGCTGCTGGTCGCCCGGGTCGGGGTGCGCGGCAATGCCGCCCTGGAGGGCCGTACCGTCGCCGAAGTGCTGCGGCCGGGGCGGCTGCGGGTACTGGCCGTCGACACCTCCGCGCCCGACGACGCGCAGGCGCAGGCCGCGGCCGCCGCGCCACCGCCGGACACCGAGCGCGAACCGGCCCGCCTGGTGCACGAACTCGGCGACGACTACGTCCTCCGGCCGCAGGACCGGGTGCTGCTGGCGGCCACCCGGCAGGGGCTGGGCGATCTCCACGTCCGGCGGCCACGGGCCACGGGAGCCGGGGCCGGGATCCGGCAGGGCTGAACCGGGGAGCGGGAGCGGGCACCACCGGTCCCGCCCGTTCCCCCGCCGCCGCGGCCCTCGCGCGCGGGGCCGCACCGTGATCCCCGCGTCGCACCCCGTCACCGGCGTGATCACTCCGTGACGGCCCCACTCGTTCCCGTGACGGGCGCCGAAGGTGCGTGACGAACGCCACAGCCCGGGCCGCCGGGCTCGGCCCGGGCGTGCGACGTGCGGATCCTGTGCCGGCACCGCCCTGTGGAGCACCCGTCAGCAGGCCGGATGTGCCCCGCGGGACCCACCGCGCTCCCCGGGGCGGTCACAGGTGTGGGGAGCGGGTGGGCGCGGGCCTTGACGAAGGCTTAGCATCCTCTGCGTGTCCAAACTGACCGACGTGCCCAAACGGATCTTGATCGGGCGCGCACTGCGCAGCGACAAGCTCGGGGAGACCCTGCTTCCCAAGCGCATCGCACTCCCCGTCTTCGCCTCCGACCCGCTCTCCTCGGTGGCCTATGCGCCCGGCGAGGTGCTCCTCGTCCTGTCCGTCGCGGGAGTCTCTGCGTACCACTTCAGCCCCTGGATCGCGGTCGCGGTCGTGGTGCTGATGTTCACGGTCGTGGCGTCGTACCGGCAGAACGTGCACGCCTACCCGAGCGGCGGTGGTGACTACGAGGTCGCCACCACCAACCTCGGCCCCAAGGCGGGTCTCACGGTCGCCAGCGCCCTGCTCGTCGACTATGTGCTGACCGTCGCGGTCTCCATCGCCTCCGGGGTGGAGAACCTGGGCTCCGCGATCCCCTTCGTCGTCCAGCACAAGACCCTGTGCGCGATCGCCATCATCGTGCTGCTGACGCTGATGAACCTGCGCGGCGTCAGGGAATCGGGCAAGCTCTTCGCGATCCCGACGTACGTCTTCGTGGCCGGCGTCTTCATCATGATCGTCTGGGGCGTGATCCGCGGCGTCGTCATGGGCGACACGATGAATGCCCCCACCGCGGGCTTCACCATCCACGCCGAACAGGGCGGGCTGGCCGGCTTCGCGCTGGTCTTCCTCCTGCTGCGCGCCTTCTCCTCCGGCTGTGCCGCGCTCACCGGTGTCGAGGCGATCTCCAACGGCGTCCCGGCCTTCCGCAAGCCGAAGTCCAAGAACGCCGCGACCACCCTGGCCCTCATGGGCGGGTTGGCCGTCACCATGTTCTGCGGCATCATCGGCCTGGCCATGGCCACCCACGTCAGGATGGCGGAGTCCCCCGCCAAGGACCTGCTCGAAAACGGCAAGCCGGTCGGCTCCGGCTACACCCAGAACCCGGTCATCTCGCAGGTGGCCGAGGCGGTCTTCGGCAAGGGCAGCTTCCTCTTCGTCGTCCTGGCCGCCGCCACCGCCCTGGTGCTGTTCCTCGCCGCCAACACCGCCTACAACGGCTTCCCGCTGCTCGGCTCGATCCTCGCCCAGGACCGCTATCTGCCGCGCCAGCTGCACACCCGCGGCGACCGCCTGGCGTTCTCCAACGGCATCGTCCTGCTGGCCGGCGCTGCCGCGATCCTCGTCTACCTCTACGGCGCGGACTCCACCCGGCTCATCCAGCTCTACATCGTCGGCGTCTTCGTCTCCTTCACGCTCAGCCAGACCGGCATGGTCCGTCACTGGAACCGCCATCTGCGCTCCGAGACCGACCCGGCCAAGCGCCGCCGGATGCACCGCTCGCGCGCCATCAACGCCTTCGGTGCCTTCTTCACGGGCCTGGTCCTGGTCGTCGTCCTCCTGACGAAGTTCACCCACGGCGCCTGGGTCGCACTGCTCGGCATGGTCATCTTCTTTGTGACGATGTCCGCGATCCGCCGCCACTACGACCGGGTCGCCGACGAGATCGCCGCCGAGGAGACCCCCGACGACGACGTGGTCCGCCCCTCCCGGGTGCACTCCCTCGTCCTGGTCTCCAAGGTGCACAAGCCCACCCTGCGCGCCCTGAACTACGCCAAGCTGATGCGCTCCGACAGCCTCGAAGCGGTCAGCGTGGACGTGGACCAGGCCGACACCAAGGCCCTGCGCGAGGAGTGGGAGCGGCGCGGCATCGAGGTGCCGCTGAAGGTCCTGGCCTCCCCGTACCGCGAGATCACCCGGCCGATCATCGACTACGTCAAGTCGCTGCGCCGGGAGAGCCCGCGCGACGCCGTCTCCGTCTACATCCCCGAGTACGTCGTCGGCCACTGGTACGAGCACCTCCTCCACAACCAGTCCGCGCTGCGCCTCAAGGGCCGCCTCCTGTTCACCCCCGGCGTCATGGTGACGTCCGTGCCCTGGCAGCTGGACTCCTCCGAGGCCGCCAAGCTGCGCGCCCGCAAGCGCGCGGAGTGGAACGCGCCCGGTGCCGTCCGCCGCGGACCGGTCAGCCAGCCGAAGAGGGAAAAGTCGGCCACCAAGAAGTAGCCGCCACCGCCCGGACCTGCGTCACGACCAGGTCCGGGCGGCACGGCCGTCGGAACGGTCGGGACGGACGGGACACGGGGGCCGGGGCACCGCACGCCGGGCCGTAGACTTGACGGTCGGCGTCCCGCCGTACCGCCCCGGCACCACCCCATCTCAGGAGCCCTCCCGCCATGCAGGCAGAACCGAAGAAGTCGCTGGTCGGCGAGGAGCACGAGGTCGAGGTCGGCCCGGTCGCACACGGCGGCCACTGCATCGCCCGCACCGACGAGGGGCAGGTCCTCTTCGTCCGGCACGCCCTCCCCGGCGAGCGCGTCATCGCCCGCGTCACCGACGGCGAGGAAGGCGCCCGCTTCCTGCGCGCCGACGCCGTCACGGTCCTCGAGGCCTCCAAGGACCGGGTCGAGGCCCCCTGCCCCTTCTCCGGCCCCGGCCGCTGCGGCGGCTGCGACTGGCAGCACGCCGCACCCGGCGCGCAGCGCCGCCTGAAGGCCGCGGTGATCACCGAACAGCTCCAGCGCCTGGCCGGGCTCACCCCCGAGGACGCCGGCTGGGACGGCACCGTCGAACCCGCCCCCGGTGACAAGGTCGCCAAGGGCGAGGTGCCGGCCTGGCGCACCCGCGTCCAGTACGCCGTCGACGCCGAGGGCCGTGCGGGCCTGCGCAAGCACCGCTCCCACGACATCGAGCCGATCGACCACTGCATGATCGCCGCCCCCGGTGTCTCCGAACTCGGCATCGAGCAGCGCGAGTGGCCGCAGATCGCCACCGTCGAGGCGATCGCCGCCACCGGCTCCCACGACCGCCAGGTCGTCCTCACCCCCCGCCCCGGCGGCCGCCTCCCGATCGTCGAACTCGACAAGCCCGTCTCCGTTCTCCGCGTCCACGAGAAGGACGGCGGCGTCCACCGCGTCCACGGCCGCCCCTTCGTCCGCGAACGCGCCGCCGACCGCACCTGGCGCGTCGGCAACGGCGGCTTCTGGCAGGTCCACCCGAAGGCCGCCGATCTCCTCGTCGAGGCCGTCATGCAGGGCCTGATGCCCAAGAAGGGCGACATGGCCCTCGACCTGTACTGCGGCGTCGGCCTCTTCGCCGGCGCCCTCGCCGAACGCGTCGGCGACAAGGGCGCGGTCCTCGGCATCGAATCCGGCAAGCGCGCCGTCGAGGACGCCCGCCACAACCTCGCCGACCTCGACCGCGTACGCATCGAACACGGCAAGGTCGAGGCGATCCTCCCCCGCACCGGCATCACCGACGTCGACCTCGTCGTCCTCGACCCGCCCCGCGCCGGCGCCGGCAAACAAACCGTCACCCACCTCGCCTCCCTCACCCCCCGCCGCCTCGCCTACGTAGCCTGCGACCCGGCCGCCCTCTCCCGCGACCTCAAGTACTTCGCCGAGGTGGGGTACGTGCCGCGGAGGATGCGGGCGTTCGATCTGTTTCCGGTGACGCACCATGTGGAGTGCGTTGTGGTGCTGGAGAAGGCGGCAAAGTGAAGCTTCCCCTTGTGACTGGACACCTGGAGACTGGGACATGAGGTTCCAGAGGAAGTAGTGCCAGGTGGGTAGTCAGTACTCCAAGCGGTATTCGGAGGAGTTCAAGCGGGACGCGATCGCGTTGGCCCGCTCCTCCGACAAGACGATCACGGAGGTCGCGCGGGATCTGGGGGTGAGTCCGGAGAGTCTGCGTGGCTGGGTCAAGCGTGACCGGATCGACCGCGGCGGGGGCACGTCGGGCGAGCTGACCAGCGCTGAGCGCGAGGAGCTGAAGCGGCTGCGCAGGCAGAGCGCCGAACAGCAGAAGACGATCGAGATCCTGAAAAAAGCGGCCTTAGATTCAACCGGTCAGAGCAACAGTGCTGGTTGAGGACGGTATACGTGGCGAGATTGGGTCGGCCGGGGATGTCGGACGAGACGAAGGCCGACCTGTGGCGGCGGTGGAGGTCCGGGGAGTCGATCAGCGTCATCTCGAGACAGATCGGCAAACCGCCCGGCTCGGTGTTCACCGTCCTCAAGCATCACGGAGGAATCGCTCCCGCGCCTCGCAAGGCGCGCGCTGGAAGCCTGACCTTGGGCGAGCGGGAAGAGATCTCGCGCGGGCTTTGTGCCGGCCATTCCTACCGGGCGATCGCCAGCCTGCTGGGGCGTGCGGTGTCGACGATCAGCCGTGAAGTCGGCAACAACGGCGGACGCGACGTCTACCGGGCAATCGCTGCGCAGGAACGGGCACTTGACCGCGCCAGGCGCCCGAAACGGTGCCTGCTCGCCACCAGACCGGCGCTCAGGCAGAAGGTGCTGACCCTGCTCTGCGAGGAGTGGTCACCCGAGCAGATAGTCGGCCACCTTCGTCGCTATCACGGCAATGACCCGGCGATGGAGATCAGCCACGAGACGATCTACCGGTCGGTCTACACCACCCGGTGGAAAGTGATCCCCCGCGAGGTCTGCAAACGCCTTCGCACCGGCCGCCCGATCCGGAAGAACAAGCGACACACGGTGAAGGGACAATGGCGCTCGCAGATCACCGATGCCCGGCCGATCGAGGAGCGCCCCCAGGCCGCGGAGGACCGCAGCGAGCCCGGACATCTGGAAGGCGATCTGGTGATCGGCTCGAACAACAGCCAGGTCGCCACCCTGGTCGACCGAAAGACGCGGTTCCTCACGGTCGTGAAACTCGCCAGCCGCCACACCAACGTTGTCGTTCCAGCTCTAGCCGAGACATACACGCGCATGGACTCCCGACTACGAGGCACGCTGACCTGGGACCGCGGCATGGAACTGGCAGCCCATAAGCGTCTCAGCACCGACACCGGCGTCGACGTGTTCTTCGCAGCCCCACGCAGCCCCTGGCAGCGGGGCACCAACGAGAACACCAACAAGCTGCTCCGGCAGTACCTGCCCAAAGGGACGAACCTCTCGACGTTCAGCCAGGGCGACCTTGATGCCATCGCGGCAAAACTCAACAACCGCCCCCGCAAGTGCCTGGGATTCCGCACCCCGGCCGAGAGTGTTGCCTTGACCGGTTGAATCTAAGCGTTGGGGCTTCGTGAGAGCACCGGCAGGACTGGCTCCTGCTTCGACAACGCCGCGGCGGAGAGCTTCTGGGCCGTGCTCAAGGAAGAGATCGGCACCCGGATCTGGCCCGACCGGGCGACCGCCCGCGCCGACGTGTTCACGTTCATTGAGACCTTCTACAACCGGCGCCGCCTGCGCAAACACGCTGTGTTCGGGTACCTCACACCCCACGAGACGCGTCAGCGGTTCCGTAACGCCCAAACACTGGCAGCGTAGAAGAAGAGTGTCCAGGATCACGGGGAAACTTCAGGGTCGTGGTCGTGAGCTGCGCAGACGTCCTGGGCCCGATGGGGGGCGCGTAACTCGTCGCATACGGGGATGACGCGGGTAGCCCGGGTGCTCGGGCAGTTCGGGCTGGGCAGGAAGCCTGGCAGTGAGAGCACCGAGGGTTTCCGGGCTGGCGCGGGGGCAGGTGAACGGACTTATAGCAATCCGCAGCGGTGTCATTGCTTCTCCGTCGTGACGCCCATATGACGCTCGTTCTGGTGGGTGTCACCTGGCTGCTTGTGCAGGTCCTGCTGGGTGCGAGGCGTATCTCTCAAGGGCTGGCTATCTGGAATCCTGGCGATGTTCGGCCCGACTCCGGCGTTGCCGATTGCTGCGACTGGCGCTGGGAGGCAAACGATCGCTGGCTTACCGTCTTTGACGAGTCGTAGGGGCGAAAGAGTAGGTGGGCCGCCCGGGACGCGCCGGTGATGCCGTGCCGGTCGCGAAGGCGCAGCAGCGTCACGGCGCTGAGGTGGGCACCGGCCGATTCGCCCCCGGTCAGCAGCCGTTGGGTGCCGACCTCGGCCCGCGGCGTGCTTCACCAGCCACCGGGCGGCCGTTTCACAGTCGTTGGGCCCGGCGGGGAGCGGGTGTTGCGGTGCGAGGCGGTACTCCACGCTGAGCACGGCCGGCCGTGCCCGTACCTTCACCCGGCCCTCAAAGACGCGGTCTTGGTCGTGCGGCAGTCTTTCCGGTGGTGTGTCGCCACCGAGCCGGTTGCGTCGAAGGGTGGCCAGCAGGGCCGCGTCCGGCGTCACTTCGCGCGCCGGGCGGCTCGCGGCAGTGGTCTCGACGTGCTTGTTGAATGCCAGGGTCTCGGCGAGGCAGTCCTCATCGGTGAGCGTCATGCCGCCCACGGTCGCAGCCGTCCGCGACAACGCGCTGGCACCGTTTCCTGGTGCCGTGCCGTGCCGTGCCGTGCCGTGCCGTGCCGTGCCCGGCCGGGGCCGTAAATGCTCAGTGGCGGTATGCGGCCCTCGCGAGCTCGATGAATGAGCGGATCAGCGGGTGGGTGTCGCCGCTGTTCCACACCGCCACCACTCGGCTCGGCGCCATGTCGAGCAGTGGGACCGCGGTCAGGTTCTCGGGGAGGTCGTGTCCGAGTGGGGCCAAGCCGACCGTGGCGTTCCAGAGCACGGCGTGCAGGCATTCCTGGACGACGCGTACCACCGGGCCCTCGCGCGGGGTGCCGCCGTTCCAGTAGGACTGCCAGGCCGGGTCGGTTCCCTGCGGGAACTGGAACCAGCGGCGGTCGGCCAGGTCGGCCAGTGTCAGGTGGTCGCGACGGGCCAGTGGATCGTCGGCGCGCAGTACCGCGCCGACCGGATCCGCGCGTAGTTGACGCACCGTCAGGGCGGTGTCGTCGAACGGCGCACGGGTCAGGGCGACGTCGACCAGTCCGGCGCGCAGCCCGCAGGTCGGGTCGGTCAGGTCGGCGTCGCGGATGCGGATGTCGACGCCGGGGTGGCTTCGGCGGAAGGCGGCCGCCAGCCTGGTGATGCCGGGGTCGGTGCCGTCACCCAGGATGCCGATGGTGAGGGTCGCGGCGCCGGCCGCCGCGGTCACGCGGAGGCGGACGCGGTCCGCCTGGTCGAGCAGGGCCCGCGCTTCGTCGAGCAGCACTGCCCCCACCGGGGTGAGCGTGACGCCGGCAGGGGAGCGGGCGAACAGCAGGGCGCCGAGCTCTGTCTCCAGCTGCTTGATGGCCCGGCTCAGCGGCGGCTGGCTCATGTGCAGCCGGGCGGCGGCCCGGCCGAAGTGGAGTTCCTCGGCGACCGCCACGAAATAGCGCAGGGTACGTAGCTCCACGCTGCCACGATATCCGCGAGGTATCGGCGTGATGGAACGGGTCTTGGACAGGCGCGGGGCCCTGGCGGTGCACTCGGAGCATGACCGAGGAAGCGAAGACCAGTGAACCGCAGGCCGGCCCCGCCGTATCGGTGGTCGGCCCCGACGACGGCGAGACGATCGTCATGGGCACCACGCGCATGCGCGTCCTTGAGGACGGCAGCCACACCGGGCACCGCCTGGGGGTCACCGAGTCCGTCCTCGCCCCGCACACCCCCGGACCGCCGCAGCACCGTCACGCCGAGCACGACGAGGGTTTCTACATCCTCTCCGGCACGGTGCGGTTCACCGTCGGGGACAAGGGCCACGACGCGACCGCGGGCACGTTCGTGATGGTTCCGCCCGGCGCCCCGCACACCTTCGCCAACCTGACCGACCGACCTGCCGTCATGCTCAGCATGCTCACCCCCGACCTGTATGTGCAGTACTTCCGAGACCTCCAGCGCATGACCGCCGACGGCAGGCCGCTGACACCCCAGGCCACCCTCCGGACGATGAGCCGCTACGCCACCGAGCCCGCTACCGATTTCGCCTGAGCCGACGGGACCACTCCGCCCGGCTGCCCGCCACCGGACCGGCACGGCCACGGCGCTCCCACTTCTCGGCGTCCGGGCCGCTCACCCACGGCGTGGGTCAGAGGGTGGCGGTCTCAGCGTCGGGGTGGAGGGGGAAGATCTGGTCGAGCCCCACGAGCCGCAGTACGCGCAGGGTGTTGGCGGGGACGGCTGCGAGTGCGATGTCCGCCTGGGCGGCTTGGGTGCGGTTGCGGGCTGCGAGCAGGGCGGTGATGCCGCTGGAGTCGCAGAATTCCATGCCGCTCAGGTCCAGGACGAGGCGTTGGCCCGGCTGGAGGGCGATCGTGGGGATCAGTGCCCGTAGCGCGGCGGCGCTGGCGTGGTCGAGGTCGCCGAATATCTCCACAACGGGACCGGTTGCGGCGTCTCGAGTAGTGATCTTCAGCGGGCTCATCGTCTGTTTCCCGTTCGGGGGTCAGGGGCCGGGGCGCCCAGCGCGAGCAGTGCGGTGTCGTCGTCGAGGCCGTCTCCGAGACTGTCCAGCAGGCCGGTCAGGGCCTGGACGACGGCAGGCGCGGGTTTGCCGGCATGGCCGGTGGCGAAGGCGAGCAGCGCGTCGTCCCCGTACAAGCCGGCGCGGTCCGTGCCGGTGCGCGCTTCGGTGAGGCCGTCGGTGTAGAGCAGGAGGGTGTCGCCGGGGGCGAGGACGGTGGTGGCGGTGGTGAAACGCGCGCCGGGCAGGACGCCGACGAGGAGGCCGCCGGGGGTGGGCAGGTAGTCGGCCATGCCGTCGGCGCGCAGGACGAGAACCGGCGGGTGGCCCCCTGACGCGAGATGGATGGTGAGCTGTCCGGTGGCGGCGTCCGGTTCGAGAGTGCCGAAGACGGCGGTGCAGTAGCGCGGGTCGCCGGTGCCGGTGTAGCGCTGGTGTGGGTGTGTGCGGGCGTATACCCGGCGCGTGCATCCGGTATCGGCTTCCGCTCCCTGCGCAGGGGGCAAGGGGCAGGTCGCCGTGCAAATCTCCCTGGTGAACGGTCAGTTCGACCCGGCCGGCGGTGCTCGATGGATTCGACTCCCGGTCTGACCTGCAACGCCTGTTGGGGTCACTACAGACGGCGGAGGGGGTTCGAGCTCGTGCGCAACGTCGCCGACCGTGTCTGACCCCGTCCCGGGCCCGGGCGCCCGCGAAGGCGGGCGGGGCCTTGCGCGGACCCGACGGACAGCCGGCCGGCAGGTCCCCGGGGCGCGGGCGACATCAAGGGCACCGTGGGGTGCCATGGGTGCCGTGGGCGCCTTGGGCGACGAACGCGGCATCGGCGCCACCCAGAGCTGACTCGTCGAACTCCGCTGAGGGATGGCGGAGTTATGTACGGCTCATGGCGCGGGCTGGCTCTGGCGGGTTGGAATACCCGGCGCCCTGGGAGGCCGTAGCGGTGGGCGCGGCCGAGCCCGGCGGGGTGAGGGCCGGCTGGGGCCGGCCGTCCTCCGGTCGCGCGGGGCGGGCTCCTCCGTCGGCGTTCGCCGCCCGCTGCGAGGTTGCCCGGGCTCACGGACGGGAGAGGACACGCCGTCAGCCAGCGTAATGACCGCCGGGGGTCGTTCGGCCGCGACAGGCTGTGGCTCTTGATCACGGTCGTGTCGGGAGCCCGTGTGGACAGGTCGGGTCAGTGGATCTTCGAGCGGATCGGTCGTGACCGCCGGCCGGACCGGGGTCGTGCGGGCGGACAGCTCACGGCGATTGTCGACAACAGTGGCTTCGAGGTGCCCCGGCCGCCCGCGTGGATGCGCTGGCTGCCGCTGGCCTACGTCGTGTGGGTCCTGCTGCTGGAAACCGTGACCCCCACGCCCTGGGCGGTGAGTTTCCTGCTCATCGCGCTGCCGGTCACCGCCGCGTACACACTCGGTCCCGTCGCGGTCGCGACGGTCACCGTCTTCGCGATGGTGCTGGAGGGCGTGCTCGCCGGTACCCCGTGCTGCACGGGACACAACGTCCACCAGCTGTGGGAGAACCACCACGTCGCCGCCTACATCGCCACCGGCCTGGTCGGCATCGTCGGTGTGGCGCTCGCTGCCCACCGCCGGCGCCAGGAGCAGCAGCTGGTCCGCGCTCATTCGGTGGCCGAGGCACTGATGCGCACCCTGCTGCGGCCGGTGCCGCACCAGGTCGGACAGGTGCTGGCGGCCGGTCTCTACCGGTCCGGCGAGGTCGGCAGCATGGTCGGCGGCGACCTCTTCGACATCCGCGCCACCCCGGCCGGGGAGCGCGCTCTCATCGGCGACGTCCGTGGCAAGGGGCTCCAGGCCGTCCGTACGGTCGCCGACCTCCTCGGCAGCTTCCGTGAGGCCGCCTACGACCAGCTGGATCTGCAGGCGGTCGCCGCGCGGATGGAGCGGTGCCTGACCCGTGAGGCCGAAGAGCTCCCCGACGACGAACTGTTCGTCACCGCTGTCCTGGTCGAGTACGACGCCGTCGCCCAGCAGGTGACCATCGTCAACCACGGGCACATCGAGCCGGTGCTGATCTCCCGCGGCGAGGTGACCGCCCTCACCGGACCGCCTGCCCTCCCGCTCGGCCTGGGCACCCTGGACGACGAGAACCCCGTTGCCTACACTCACCCCTTCACCCACGGCGACGTCCTGCTCCTGTGCACCGACGGCCTGATCGAGGCCCGCGACCAGAACGGGTCCTTCTACCCGCTCCTCGACCGCCTCCGGTACCGCTTCGCCGGTCGTCCCGCCCCCGGCCCCGTCGACGTCATCGACTTCCTCAACACCGACCTGCCACGCCACACCCGGGTCTTCCATGACGATGTCGCCCTCCTGGCGCTGGGGCCGTATGACGTCGGTGAACCGTAGGGCTCCAGGAGCCCGGTCCCTTCAGTGACGGCCCCGGAGCACGCAGTTAGATGCCCGTACGGCCGTCGAGGCGTTCGCGGAGGAAGTCGGCGTGGCCGCAGTGGCGGGCGTATTCGGCGATCATGTGGGTGTAGATCCAGCGCAGGGTGACCTGCCCGCCCATGAAGGGGCTGGTGTCGTCGAGGGAGTGGGTGGCGCAGCGCGCCCGGGCGCGGTCGATCTCGGACTGCCAGAGAGGGAGCGCCTGTGCGTAGGTGGCTCCTTCGACGAGGTCGAATCCGCCGTCGGCCCCGTCGGCCCCGTCGGCCCCGTCGGCCCCGTCGGCGCCCTCGGCGCCCTCGGTGTCGGCGTCGGACGGGAAGATCGGCGGGGCGTCCTCCTGGGCCAGGACGCGGCAGAACCAGTTCCGTTCGACCTCGGCCATGTGCTGGACGAGGCCGAGCAGCGTGAGCGGTGAGGGGGCCACCGACGCCGCGCGGAGCTGATGCTCCTCCAGACCGTCGCATTTGCGGGCGAGGGTGGTGCGGTAGAAGTCCAGCCAGCTCTCCAAGGAGGCCCGCTCATCGGCGTCCAGGGGCGGCATGATGCGTTCGGGAGTGCTCATGCCGTCATCGTGGCAGGGGGGTCTGACATTGCCCGGTGGCCGCGGAGAGAAGAGCGGGAGGGCGAGTAGGGGGTAGGGGGTAGGGGGTAGGGGGTAGGGGGTGGATGAGCCGAGCCGGCGGTCACCTTCGTCCCGATGGTCCCGGCGGGTTCCGCTCGTCACTCCTGCTGATGGGCGGTGCGCGCCGCATCCACGAAGTCCTCCAGCGCCGCCCAGAACGGGCGGAAGGCGGCGTCGAAGTCTTCGGAGTCAGCGGAGTCGTGACGGCCGTTGGCGTCGTGGGACAGGTCTGCCGTCATGGCCGCGTAGAAGGGACGGGTTGCCTGCTGGAGGGCGAGCGCCGCGGCGGCCGCCGAGGGTGGGCCCTCCAGTTCGACGACGCGCGCGCAGCGCCGGATCTTGGCGTACTCGGCGAGTTCGCGCTCCCGTAGTTCACCGAGGGCGGTGGTACGGGCCGGGGAGCCGGGCAGGCGGAGGGCGGCGGAGATCTCCCAGAACAACTCGCCCATGTGATGGGTCTGTTCGATGAGATCCAGGTAGGCCGTGCGCCGGCTCTCCCGCAGCCTTTCGGCCCGCTGGGAACGGGCGGCGATCTCGGCCTGGATCCTGGCGGCCTGGGTGCTGCCGCGGCCGGTGACCCAGCTGGCGAGCACCGCCGTGCCGCCGGTCACCGCCGCGATCGCCAGAGTCCACACCGCGCTGTCGCCCACGCGACGTCACGATACCGAGCCGTGGCGAAGCCTCGACCGCCGAGGGTCCGCAGGTACCCGCGGACCCTCGGCGGCCGACGCGGAACTGACGGCCTCCGTCTCCGCCACTACGGCCATCACTCCGCCACTACGGCCGTCACTTCCTTACTCCGTCACTCCGTCACTCCGTCACGACGGGAATTCGGCCGGTGGCACCGTGCTCGTGGTCGCATTGCCGCCGACGACCTTGTCCAGGGTGAAGGTCAGCACCGTGTACTGCGTCCCGCCGGGCACCCGCACCGTCTTGAAATTCGCCTGGTCGTCGAACTTCTCGAAGCTGCACTCGCGGGTGAAGGAGCTCTTCCGGCTGTTCCAGTCCTCGCCGGTGGTGAAGTACACCGTGTACGCGCCGCTGTTGACGCTCCGTATGGTCGCGTTCGACCCATGGCGTACATAAACGGAGAACGCGGTGCGCTTACCGCGGGTGAGTGCCACCACCGCATCGCGGGCCGTGCCGTTCTTGACGGTCAGCCGTCCCAGACCGGCCCGGCTGCCGTCGCGGACCAGGGCGCCGTTGGTGAGACGTCGGTGCGCGGCCCGTTCCGTACGCGGTAGGTGCAGGGGCGTGTCGTAACCGAGGGCGGCGAGGGCGCGCCCGGCGGCCTTCACGCTCTGCGGGCTCTGCGCCCTGCCGAGTTCGACACGGGGTGCGGTGGCGCAGTGGCCGCCGTCACCGCGGGCGCTCGTGAGGTCCTGTCCCAAGGCCCGTAGCGCGGAGACGAGTTGGCTGTTGACGGGTGAGGCGTCGTCGGGTGTCGCGGTCATCTGCAGGGTGTCCGCGGCCGTATCCGCGCGGGATGATGCCGTGTCCAGCGCGGTGTTCAGGGTGCTGCCCTCGTGAGCGTGGTCCACAGCACGCAGTGCCGTGTTGAGCGGTCCGAGGGCGCCGGTCAGCGTGTGGCGGTAGGCGGCGCGGTCGACGGATGGTGTCGGGCTGGGCGAGGGGGACGAGCCGGCCGCTGTGCTGTCTGCGGTGTCCGACGCGGTCCCGCTCGCGCCGTCCGAGGAGCAGGCCGACAGCGGCAGCGCGAGGGCGACGACCGTCACGGCGAGGCTCGCCGCCCGGTGCGTCGTGCGCAGTCGGCGACCCTGGCGCGGCAGTGGTGCGGGCGCGCTGCGAGTCCGGTCGTGGGTCGGACTCCCGCCCTCGTCGTAGGTCGGACTCCCGCCCTCGTCGTGGGTCGGTCTCCCGTGCCCGTCCGACGGTGTCCCGCCCGTTGCGCGCGCAGACGTGTACGTCCTCATGAGTCCCCCGATTCCCCCGGTATCCCCCGACATCCGGCAACTGCCGGAAGAACCAGGTTTCTCCGCCCACCAGGGACTGTCAAGGCCGTTGGCGGGGGCGGCAGTTGTGCGCTGTGATCTTCTTTGGGGGCGGCCGTATCGCTTGACGTCCCGGCTCGGCGTTCCGGCTCGACCTCCCGGCTCGGCGTCCCGCCGCGGGCGCTCCGGACGGGGTGCCGAGCCGTCCTTCCGGGCAGGTCACCGGGCCCGGGCGGCAGACGGGAATCCGGGTAGGCCGTTCGAGGCCCCCTCCGGCGTGCGTCTGCGCCACTACCTCTCACTCAGAGCTAAAATTGAGGCATGGCTGCAGGGGAGTTCCCCGACTCGCTCGCCGAGGTGCTGGCCGGTGTCCAGCGGCTGATCAGGCGCCGGCTGCGGGCCGGGCTGGCCGCTCCCCGGCTGCGCGGTGCCGAGGTGGAGCTGCTGCGGCTGGTCGCGGAGCGGCCCGGTATACGGGTGTCCGCCGCCGCCAGGGAACTCTGTCTCGCCGGGAATTCGGTCTCCACACTGGTCAATCAGCTCGGCCGGGCCGGGTTTCTGCGCCGTGAGACCGCCGCCGACGACCGCCGCTCGGCCCTGCTCTACCCCACCCCCGCGGCCCGGTCCCGGCTGCGTGACTGGGAGACCCGCCGCAGCGCCCTGGTGAGCGAGCAGCTCGCGCGCCTGCCGGAGGCCGACCGGGCGGCGCTGGCCGCGGCCCTGCCGGCGCTGCGCCGGCTCGCCCACAACCTGCACGAGGAGGCGGAGGGCACATGACCACCGACGACGAGGGACGGCCGGGGCACGGGCCCGGTTCCGGCGGGCCGGACCGCGCGCCGCGCACGCCTCCGGCCCCGCCCCCCGGCGCCCCCGGCCCGCCCGCGCCCCCTCCCGACGCGGTGACCTGCCGCGGTCTGCGCTACGCCTTCGGTGAGACCCGCGCCGTGGACGGCGTCGACCTGTCCGTCCGCCCCGGGGAGGTCTTCGGGCTGCTCGGGCCGAACGGTGCGGGCAAGACCACCGCGATCCGCTGCATCACCACCCTGCTGCCCGTCCCGGCCGGCATGGTGCGGGTCTTCGGTCACGACGCGTCCCGGGAGCGGATGGCGGTGCGCCGGCTGCTGGGGTACGTACCGCAGCAGCTGTCCGCGGACGCCGGGCTGACCGGCCGTGAGAACGTCGCACTCTTCGCCCGGGTCTTCGACGTCGCACGCCGTGAGCGGGCGGCCCGCGTCAGCCAGGCGCTGGAGGCGGTCGGCCTCGCCGACGCGGCGGGCCGGCTGGCCAAGACGTACTCCGGCGGCATGATCCGCCGCCTCGAACTCGCCCAGGCCCTGGTCAGCGCGCCCCGTCTGCTGATGCTCGACGAGCCGACGATCGGCCTGGACCCGATCGCCCGTACCAGCGTCTGGGAACACATCAACGCCGTACGGGCCGCCACCGGCATGACCGTCCTGGTGACCACGCACTACATGGACGAGGCCGACCAGTACTGCGACCGTGTCGCGCTGATGCACCACGGCCGGATCCGCGCCCTCGGCACACCGGACGAACTCCGTGCGGCCCTGAGCGCCCGCCGCCGCGCGGCCCGGACACCGGCCCCGCCCACCACCGCACCCTCGCCGGGCGCCCCCGCCCCCACCCCCACTCCCGCACCGGCGGCTTCTCCCGCCCGCCCCGTCCCTTCCTCATCGGCCCCATCGCGCCCATCAGAGACCGCACCGACACTGGAGGACGTCTTCCGGGACGTCGCCGGCAGCGGCCTCGACGAGCAGTCTGGAGACTTCCGCGATGTCCGAAGCACCCGCCGCACCGCAAACCGAGTCGGCTGAGCCGGCCACCGTCCCCGGCCGGCTGGACCTGCTGCTGGTCCCGCCGCGCGCCCGCACCGGCTGGCAGGTGCTGCCCGCCAGGGTCGTCGCGATGTGCGTGGTCGAGCTGCAAAAGCTGCGTCACGACCGGACCGAGCTGTACACCCGCGCGGTCCAGCCCGCCCTGTGGCTCCTGATCTTCGGTGAGACCTTCACCCACATCAAGGCCATCCCGACCGGCGGCATCCCGTACATCGACTTCCTGGCGCCCGGCATCATCGCCCAGTCGGCCATGTTCATCGCGATCTTCTACGGCATCATGATCATCTGGGAGCGGGATGCCGGCATCCTCACCAAGCTGCTGGTCACCCCGACCCCACGGTCCGCTCTGATCGCCGGGAAGTCCTTCGCCGCCGGAGTCAAGGCGCTGATCCAGGCCGTCGTGGTGATCGTGATCGCCGCGCTGCTCGGCGTGGCGATGACCTGGAACCCGCTGCGGCTGCTCGCCGTCGCCGTCGCGGTGGTGCTCGGCTCGGCGTTCTTCTCCTGCCTGTCCATGACGATCGCCGGGATCGTGCTCACCCGCGACCGGCTGATGGGCATCGGCCAGGCCATCACCATGCCGCTCTTCTTCGCCTCCAACGCCCTCTACCCGGTGGCGGTCATGCCCGGCTGGCTCCAGGCGGTCAGCAAGGTCAACCCCCTGAGCTACCAGGTCGATGCCCTGCGCGGCCTACTCCTGGGCACCCACGCCCATCTGGCCCTGGACTTCACCGTCCTGACCCTGGCCGCCGCTGTGGGCATCGCCGCGGCCGCGTCCCTCCTGGGACGCCTGGCGCGCTGAGTGGCAGGGCGCGGCCGGAGGCCGGCTGTGCACGCCGACGCGCCGCCGGCTGTTGCGGATTGCGGCGCGCGTACGTCAAGGCCCCGCGGGCGCGGTCCCAGTTGCCGCGCAGCCGGCTGCCGTGGCCGAAAGGGCGCTCTTTTCATGACGCTTCGCCGGGGACGACCCTGGTGCTGGGAAGCATGTAGGCGCGGGCAATCAGTGTCGAGGGGGGCCGCCATGCCCGAACCCCTGTACGTTCCCGTTCTCGCGACACGGCCGCATGCTGCCCATGCCTACCGTGAGCTGCGTCCGGCAGTCCAGGCGGCGGTGGCGCCGCTCTGGACGCTGCCGCCGCGCCCAGGACTGCAGCCGGATGTGCTCGCAGCGGCGCTGCGCCGCGATCTCGCGGTGGTCAGCCGGGTCCAACGGCACCGTCCGGCGTGGCTGGATGCACCGTTCGCGGACGGGACCGAAACCACGGCGCTTTGTGAAGTGCTGCCGCAGTACTGGTCGTTAACCCCCCTGCGGCCGGTCACGGGCCCCGGCAGGCCACCGGCCCAGCAGGCCGCGGCGCTCGCAAGCGCCGCGTCATGCGGTGGCGGTCTTGGTATCCGCGTCCGGATGACGGGTGAGTGGCTCGACGGTGCCGTCGAGGACGTGCGCGCTCTGCGAGACCGTGCGGATCCCGCCGTGTGCCTGGACCTGCTCCTGGACCTCGCCGCCGTCCGTGCCGACCGGCCGGATGCGGGAAAGGAGACGCTGCGGGCACTCGATGCGCTGATCCCGCTGGCTCCCTGGCGCAGCGTTGCCGTGATGGCGGGTGGCTTCCCGGAGCTCACGGCCGCGCTGGTGGAACAGGACCTGGCGGAGGAGCCTCGAACGGACTGGGGCCTGTGGCACGAGATAGGCGCCAGCGGCCGCGCCTATCTTCCCCTGCTCCGTTACGGCGATTACGGCATCCTGGCCCCACGCGCCCTCGAACGGACCCCCTCGGAGGGTAGAGGGGGCCCCTCGTGGGGTGTGCTGCGCTACACGACACAGCGCTCCTTCCTCCTGTGCAAGGTCCTTACCCGGGGCGAGGACCGTGCGGCGGTCACTCGCGCGGCCGCCGGGCGGCTCCTCGGCCTGGACGACTTCAGAGGGGCGGGCGCCAGTGCCGGGGAAGGCTGGCTGCGGAGTTGCGCCCAGGGTGCGGGACCTGTGGGTACCGGCAACCACACCGTCTGGAACCGTGTCGGCAACGTTCAGCACATGACGTACGTCGTGGAGAGCCTGCGCATCTGACGTACCTGCGTTCCTCGGACAGCATCCCCGTGCCCCGTCGGTACGGCCGAAGCCCCGTCACTCGCGCCGCCTTCTGAGCCAGTCGAGCAGCGCCATGAGGCCATACGAGCAGCACGACGGCCGGCCTTCGCCGCCGGCTTCGCCGATATCCAGCCGAGCCCGCGGTCCCGCCGGCCCTGCCACTGGATCAGGGTCACAGCAAGCCCACGGCCTTCGCCTCCCTTGCCACTTCAACGGACAATCCTCAGCGCGAGCGGCAGCCGATGGGCTGAGGATGGGGCCCTGGGTCGCCTGAACGCCTCCCGGCTTCGGCTTCCGGAGTCGGTGTGTGCGGCAAGGTCGGGGCGCGGGGTTCTTGAGAAAGGTTCGCCACGGGAGCCGTTCACGGATCTGTTGCGCAGCGGCATCGTCGGGCGGCGGGTAAATAGCGAATAAGAGCAACATCTGTTTCTGCAAGTGCCGTACGGCGCAATGCATATGGGGAATCACCTAGCCAGTTCTCTGACATGGTGAAGGGGGGCATCGGCGAACCAGAAGTGTGCCGGTGTCACTCAGCGGGCTTTCGCGGTCTTCCCGGAAAACAGGGGTGCCGTCGTGCGTCCGTCCGCCCTTGTCTTCGGGTGCGGCCGCCGGTCAACCGGTGCCGGAATCCTCGGAGGCGGGAAGTATGCGCCCACCTGCGCTCTGCCACCGGAGGGATAAGTGAGGTCGACGGGGCCGCAGTTCGCGGTTCAGCCAGGCCGTCACGGCAGCAATGTACGGCCCTGTGGCACCCTGAGTGGCCTATCCTCCCGGCATTTAGCGCCGTCTGTGCGCGTGGGACGCTGTGTCCTCACATGCGCACGCGGCCGCCCGCCCCGCGCCTGCTCAAGAGCTCCACCGGAACCGCCGTCGCCCGGCGCGATGCCTGCCGGGTGCGCACCCCTTCTGCTCATGTCGTGTGACCGAGGCACGACTTCCGCCGGTGTTCCAGGAGTTTGACCATGCAACGAGCCGACGAATCCGTCACGGTGGCCCTCCGGCCCTATATCAAGGCCCACTATCACTTCCAGTTCTTGAGTGCCGCGTTTCGCTTCGGCCTCTTCGGGATTCTCGAAAAGGATCCGGGGCTGACGGTCAAGGACATAGCCCTGCGGCTGGATTTGAACGAGCAGCCCACCCGTATCCTGCTGCTCGGCTGTACCGCGACCGGGCTTCTGCACAAGGACGGTGACGGCTATCACAACACCGCGCTCACCCGTCCTCTCGCGGAAAACCTCGACCAGGCGCCCGCGGCGTATATTCCGTGGGAGAGCCAGGGGATCTATCGGGCCATCAGCTGGTTCGCCGAGGCGCTCGACGAGGACTCGAATGTCGGCCTGCAACGGGAAATTCCCGGAACCGCACCGACCCTCTACGGACGACTCGCCGAAAACCCGGAGCTGGAATCCGCCTTCCACACCATGATGGGCTCGGTGAGTCAGCTGGTCGCCGAAGAGATCGTGGAAAAGGTCGACCTCTCGGGCCATCGGCACCTGCTCGACGTCGGCGGCGGCACGGCCGTCAACGCGGCGAACCTGGCGAGGAAGTGGCCCCACCTTCGGATCACGATCGGCGATCTGCCCTCGATCGCGGCGCTCGCCGAGGAGAAGATCGCGGACATGGGCCTGGCCGACCGGGTGGACGCGGTCAGTCTCGATGCCTTTCACGACGAGTTCCCGTCCGGCCCCGACGCGGTGCTCTTCGCCCACTTCCTCGAAATCTGGTCGGCCGACCGCATCCGCGGCCTGCTGGCCAGTGCGTCCCGGCAACTCCCCGCGGGGGGCGGGCTGTTCGTGGTCACCCCCTACCAGAACGACGACGAGACCGGCCCGGAGCGCTCCGCCTACCTCTCGGCGTACTTCCACACCATCGCGTCCGGCGAGGGCATGGTCTACACACCCAAGGAGTACGAACAGTGGTTCACCGAAGCGGGCTTCGAGCCCACACAGCGGGTGCTGCTCGGCCCGGACGCCGTGGTGATCTGCGGCCGTAAGATCTGACACCGCCCGCCTGCCGGGACGGCCCTGACCGACGGCACGGCACGGCGGCCATCTCGGAGCACCGGGCCACGTGGTGGCCACGGCTGTCGGAGACCTCCGGTGCGGTGAAGCCCGAACACCGTCCCCGCACCGGAGCTCTCCCCAGGGCGCGGCTGATGGACCGCTCTCCTGGCGCCCGTCGCCGCGGCCAGGGCGTCTCCGCCCCGGTTGCTCAGAGCCAGCCCCGGCGTTTGAAGACGACGTACAGGCCCGTACAGACCATCGCCATGAGGACCACCGCGAACGGGTAGCCGAGCGCCCAGTGCAGCTCCGGCATGCTGCGGAAGTTCATGCCGTAGATCGTGCCGACGAGTGTCGGTGCGAAGAGGATGGCGGCCCAGGCCGAGATCTTCTTGATTTCCTCGTTCTGCTCGAAGCCGGCCTCGGCCAGCGCCCGCATCTCCGCGTTCTGCTGCTGGTTCACCAGGGTCGCGTTGACGGTGAGGATGTCCTGCAGCGCCTGCCGGAAGCCGTCCACGCGCTCGGTGGTGTGCAGCGCGTGGTCGGCCACGTCGCGCAGATAGCGGCGCAGCTCCTCGTCGATGGCGTACTTCTCGAAGCCCGCGGTCAGGTTCTCCAGCATGCCGTTGAGCGGGCGGGTGGCGCGCTGGAATTCGACCACCTCGCGGGAGAGTTCATAGATCCGGCGGGAGACGCCGGGGTCGCCGCGGAAGACCTCGGTCTCGATCTCGTCGATGTCGTTCTGGACCCCGTCGACGACCGGCGCATAGCCGTCGACGACGGCATCGAGGATCGCGTAGAGGACCGCTTCGGGGCCGCGCTTGAGGAGTTCGGGGGTGTCCTCCATGCGGTGGCGTACGGCCGAGAGGTCGGGGGCGCCGCCGTGCCGCACGGTGATCACGAAATCGCGGCCGACGAAGACGTGCAGCTCACCGAAGTCGACCTCCTCGGCATCGTCGAGGTAGCGCGCGGCACGCAGGACGACGAACAAGGTGCCGCCGTAGCGTTCCAGCTTGGGCCGCTGATGGGCCTCGAGGGCGTCCTCGAGGGCGAGGGGGTGGAGGTCGAACTCCGAGGCCAGGGTGACCAGTTCGGCCGGGGTGGGGCGGTGCAGGCCGATCCAGGCGAGGGTGCCGGCGGCGGCGCGCTGCTGCTGGAAGGTGTCGGCGAGCGTGTCGTGGGTGCTGACGCGCCGTCCGTCGCGGTAGAGGGCGGCGTGGATGATGCTGTCGCCGGCTTCGGCCGGCGGTGCGGGGGTGCCGGAGTCGACCGGGGTGGTGGCGGGCGGGGGACCGGCGGGCCGCTTCTTCGCGGGTTTGCGCAGGCTGCGCAGGCCGCGCAGCCGACGGCCGGGAGGCTCAGAGCTCACGGCAGAACCGACCTCCGTCACAATGGGGATGAACAGGCACACAGAATCTCGACGCAGGATATCTGTCGCGGATGTCAGCACAGGTCAGGGGCCATGGTGCAGGATGGAAGAAGCGGTGACGCGGCGTGTGTCGCGTCCGCCGAGCTTTGTATGTTTATCTCTAGAATTGTGCGATGCAGATACCGCAGACAGCCAGCGCTCCCCTGGGTGAGGTGATTCGGTGAACGGCCCCGATGCCACCGACGAGCAGTGGGAAGGGCTCGCCGAGGTCGTCCCGCTCCGCAGCAGCCATGAATGGCCTTCCTGGCCCGACCACCGGGCTCTCCCCGAGGACGAACCGGCGGAGCAGCTGCGGCGCTTCATCGTCATCCGCGTCCAGACCTTCGCCGACGCCCGCGAGGTCGCCGAGTATCTGATGGCGCAGATCCCCGTCCTGCTGGACCTCAGCAGTGCCGATACCGATGTCGCCAAGCGCATCCTGGACTTCTCCAGTGGCGTGGTCTTCGGGCTGGGCAGCGGGATGCACCGCGTCGACACCAATGTCTTCCTGCTGGCCCCCGTCGGCACCGAGGTTGAGGAAGAGGCGGCGGGCGCCATCCCCCGTTCGTAGGAAGAGCTGTTGGGCGTAACGGTTCTCCGCTCGGGGTACTGCGTAGCGTCCGTATATGAATACCGACAGTGTGCGGCCGGCGGTCACCGAGTTACGGCTGTCCGCGTTCAAGACCCATCGCGGCGTCACCCTGCCGCTCGGCCCGCTCACGCTGCTGAGCGGCGGGAGCGGCAGCGGCAAGACCAGTGCGCTGCAGGCGTATGCGATTCTCGCCCGGCTCGGCAGCGGGGAGTCGCTCGCACGGGCCCTGGGGGAGGTGGCCGGCGGTCCGTCGGCGTGTGTGCCGGCGGGGGCGCGTCCCGACGGGCAGGGGCGGCGCGGCTTCCGTATCGGATGCACGGTCGACGGCCCGGCCGGCCCCGTCTGCCTCGATCTCGCCGTACAGGCCGAGCCCGAACTGCGCATCGTCGGTGAGCGGTTGACCGGTGCCGGCGAGACCTTGCTGACCACGGCTCTCACCGACCCCACCCGCCCCGCGGTCCAGGCGGCCTGGCACACCGCGGGGGCGACCCCGGTGACCCGTGCACCGCTTCCCGACGACCGGCTCGGCACCTCCCTGCTGCCGCTGCGCGTCGCGGGTAAGACGGCGGGCCAGCGACTGGTCCTCGCCGCCGCGGAACAGGTGGTGGTCGCGTTGCGGTCGGCGTTCGTGTGCGACCCGCGGCCGGAGGTCATGCGCTCCGTGGGGGCGGGCGGTGCGGGGGAAGGGCTTGGTGGGGACGGCGGTGGTGCCGCGGGACGCGGGGCCGGTGCCGAGGCACGGCGGAGCGGGCGGAGTGCGCGGAGCGGTGCCTCGGGGGGCGCTGCGGGCAAGGCCGCAGGCAAGTCGGGAGGGCCCGGTGGGGCAGGGGCCGCCGGTGCCTGGGGGGTCCGGGGGCGCAAGGGGAGCGCGGGAAGCGGTGCGGCGGGCGGCTGGGGTGAGGGCGCACCGGAGCAGCACGACGAGGGGCGGCTGCGGTCCGCCTGCGACAACCTGCCCACGGTGCTGGCGCGTACCGGTCAGGAGTGCGCGCGGCGCCATGCCGTGCTGGTGTCGGCGGTACGGGAGGCCTGTGTCGGCCCCGTGGAAGGGCTGCGTACCGTGCCGCACCCGTCGGGCGGGGCGGGGGCGTCCGTTGCCGGTGCGGTGGCGGGAGGCGGTGCCGGCTCGGGTGCGCAGGCCGTGCCGGGCGCGGAGCGGGTGCGGGCCGTCCTCGACAGGGGCGAGCTGGGGGAGCTGCCGGTCGAGCAGCTCGGCGACGGTGAGCTGCGGTTTCTCGCGCTGGCCCTGGTGCTGCTCACCGGGCCGGGCGTGCTGGCCATGGACCCGGTCGGGGAAGTTCCGTCGGCCCATCAGCAGATGACGGTGCTGGCGGACGGGATGGACCGCTGCATGGACCCCCGGCAGGCCCGTGAGCTGGTGTCGCTGGCCGTGCGGATGACCGAGCGCGGGCATGTGCGGCTGCTGGGGACGGTGCGCGATCCCTCGGTCGCCGACGGACTGCCCGGCGTACAGGTGCTACACCTGGGGGTATGAGTGAGGATCTTCATGCGCTGCAGCGCCGGCTGGCCGAGTTCGCGGCCGCGCGGGACTGGCAGCAGTACCACACCCCCAAGAACCTGGCGGCGGCGCTCAGCGTCGAGGCCGCCGAACTCGTCGAGATCTTCCAGTGGTTGACGCCGGAGGAGTCGGCGGCGGTGATGTCGAACCCGCGCAGGGCCGGCCGGGTCGAGGACGAGGTCGCGGACGTCCTGGCCTATCTGCTGCAGTTCTGTGAGGCGCTGGGGATCGACGCCCTGACGGCGCTCGCGGCGAAGATCGAGCGCAATGAGTCGCGCTTCCCGGCGGTCCGCTCGGCGCGCCCGGACCGGGCGCGGGAGGGCGAGGAGGAGTAGAGGGACGGGCAGTGACGGGGCGGGGGCCGGGTCAGCGGGGCGGGGGCGTCGGTCCCCGCCCCGCGGCGTGCGGTGAGCCCCTCGCGGGTGCGTACCGCCCTTCTCTGCGGCGGCCCTGGAGGCTTCTGGCCGACCCTCGGCGCTGCCTGCGGTGCTCCTTCAGCGCGCTTCTCGGCGCTCTTTCGGCGTTTCCTTCGGCGTTCCCTTGGGAGTTCACTTCGCCGTTCACTTCGCCGTTCACTCCGGGTGTCTTGCGTGACATGTGCCGGTGATGTGAGGGGTGGGGAGCCCGTGGCGCGAGAGGAAGACGCGCGGAGGAAATGACCCTCCATCACTCTATGGAGTCATGGATCTCTCCACGTCGCCTTGGTTGTCCACAGATTTGCGAATTCCCCTAGCTTTTTTGGGTGTTGACCCTCACTCTGGGTAGTGAAAAGAGTGCAGGGTGCATGCGATTGATGAGGAGAGGAGGGAGCGGATGGACGCGGTACGGATCATCGAGACGAGCCGGCGCGGTGTGGTGGAGGCGAACACGGTTCAGGGAGTGATCGTCGAGGCCTGGCAGGCGCAAGCCCTGGCGGAGGCGATAGGCAGCCACCTCGCGATATTCGGGCCGTACGAAGTGCGGTCCAGGGCCCGGGGACTGGGCGATGCGGGCGGGCGGTTCAGCGGGGGACTGCTGTGCCCGGTATCGGCCACCGGTGGGCTGCGGGCGGGTCAGCTGTCCGAAGTGCGCGACGTCAAGGAGGCATTAACCGGCCTGTGCCGATTGCTGCGGGAGGTGTGCGAAGCGCTGGTGGCCGTGGTGCTGCTGGCGGACGAGGACGGAATGTACTGGACCTGCGTCGAGGCGATGGACACCGTCGACGAATCAAGAGACCGCGTCGCCGGAATACTGGAGAGGCTGGAGGTGCGCGACCGGAACCCTGCCTGAGGTGGGCGGCGCCCCACCACGACCACGTCCACGCGGAATGCACACCCCGGGCGGCACGTCACCGCCACCGGGACCCGTTGCCCTCACGCCCGATACGCCACAGCCTGCCCGGCCGTCGTGCCCACCCACGCCTCTGCCGGCCGGCTCCCGTCACCATCCACCGTTCGATCGTCTCCTTTGCCGCTGCTCGCCGCCCGGCCCGTGCCCAGCCCATGCCCGTGCCCAGCCCATGCCCGTGCCCAGCCCGTGCCCGGGCCGACCCAACCGGTCCGACATCCCCCGACTCCCTCCGCGAAGTCGTCCTAGCGGCCAAGATGGGTGGATGGGATTCCAAGTCGACTCCGAGGCCGGGCGGCTGCGCCGGGTCATCCTGCATCGCCCCGATCTGGAGCTGAAGCGGCTCACGCCCTCGAACAAGGACGCCTTGCTCTTCGACGACGTGCTGTGGGTGCGCCGTGCGCGGGCCGAGCACGACGGGTTCGCCGATGTGCTCCGGGACCGTGGGGTGGAGGTTCACCTCTTCGGGGACCTGCTGGCCGAGAGCATGCAGATCCCCGAGGCGCGAAAGCTCGTCCTCGACCGGGTCTTCGACGAGAAGGAATACGGACCGCTGGCCACCGACCACCTGCGGGCGGCATTCGACGAGCTTGCGGTCCCGGAGCTGGTCGAGGCGCTGGTCGGTGGCATGACCAAGCGGGAGTTCCTGGAACGCCACCCCGAGCCGACCTCCGTGCGCTTCCATGTGATGGATCTGGACGACTTCCTGCTGGGACCGCTGCCCAACCACCTCTTCACCCGCGACACCTCCGCCTGGATCTACGACGGGGTGTCGATCAACTCCATGCGCTGGCCGGCCCGGCAGCGCGAGACCATGCACTACGAGGCGATCTACCGGCACCACCCGCTGTTCCGCGGCGAGGGCTTCCATGTCTGGTCGGAGGGGCAGGCGGACTTCCCCTCGACGATCGAGGGCGGGGACGTCCTGGTGCTGGGCAGTGGCGCGGTCTTGATCGGGATGAGTGAACGCACCACGCCACAGGCCGTGGAGCTGCTTGCGCGGGGGCTGTTCGCGGCGGGTTCCGCCCGCACGATCGTGGCGCTGGACATGCCCAAGCGCCGGGCGTTCATGCATCTGGACACCGTCATGACCATGATCGACGGCGACACCTTCACCCAGTACGAGGGCCTGGGCATGCTCCGCTCGTACACCATCGAGCCGGGGTCGGGCGAGCAGGACCTCAAGGTCACCGACCATCCGCCGGAGCACATGCACCGGGCCATAGCGGCCGCGCTGGGCCTGTCCGACATCCGGGTGCTGACCGCGACCCAGGATGTGCACTCCGCCGAGCGTGAGCAGTGGGACGACGGCTGCAATGTGCTGGCGGTGGAGCCCGGCGTGGTGGTGGCCTACGAGCGGAACGTCACCACCAACACCTTCCTGCGCAAGCGCGGCATCGAGGTGATCACGATCCCGGGGAGCGAGCTGGGGCGCGGTCGCGGCGGGCCGCGCTGCATGAGCTGTCCGGTGGCGAGGGACGCGGTGCCGGGGGCAGCCTGAGGTGATCCGTACCCTTCGGTGGCGGGGACCGGACCTCGTGCGGCCAGGGGCTCCGTATAGGGATACGTTCATTCGTATACAATTCCAATATTCGAGTCCGTCCCGACTGCCGCGAACCAGGAGCCCACCCATGGCGATAGACCTCAGGGGCCGCCATTTCCTCAAGGAGCTGGACTTCAGCGCCGAGGAATTCCGCCGACTGACCGACCTGGCGGCCGAGCTGAAAGCGGCCAAGCGCGCCGGCACCGAGGTCCCCCGCCTCCAGGGCAGGAACATCGCCCTGATCTTCGAGAAGACCTCGACCCGGACCCGCTGCTCCTTCGAGATCGCGGCCGCCGATCAGGGCGCCTCGACCACCTATCTCGACCCGTCCGGCTCGCAGATCGGGCACAAGGAGTCGGTGAAGGACACCGCCCGGGTCCTCGGCCGGATGTTCGACGGCATCGAGTTCCGCGGGAGCCGTCAGTCCGACGTCGAGGAGCTGGCGGCCCACGCCGGGGTGCCCGTCTTCAACGGGCTGACCGACGAATGGCACCCCACGCAGATGCTCGCCGACGTGCTGACCATGGCCGAGCACGGCCGGGGCCGCCCGCTGGAGGAGACCGCCTTCGCCTACCTCGGCGACGCCCGGAACAACATGGGCAACTCCTACCTCGTCACCGGCGCCCTGCTCGGCATGGACGTCCGGATCGTGGCGCCGAAGCAGCTGTGGCCCGAGGAGTCGGTCGTCGCGCAGGCGCGCGCGCTCGCCGGAACCAGCGGCGCCCGCCTCACGCTCACCGACGACGTCACCGAGGGCGTGCGCGGCGCGGACTTCGTGACGACCGATGTCTGGGTCTCCATGGGCGAGCCCAAGGAGGTGTGGGACGAGCGGATCGCGCTGCTGGCGCCGTACGCGGTCACGATGGACGTGCTGCGCGCCACCGGCAAGCCGGACGTGAAGTTCCTGCACTGTCTGCCCGCCTACCACGACCTCGGCACGGCGCTCGGCCGGGAGATCCACGACCGGCACGGACTGTCGTCGCTGGAGGTCACCGACGAGGTCTTCGAGTCCGCGCACTCCGTCGTCTTCGACGAGGCGGAGAACCGGATGCACACGATCAAGGCGGTGCTGGTCGCCACGCTCGCCCGCTAGGCGGCGGGTGCGCGCACGGCCTCGCCCGCGCCGCACAGCCCGTCGCCGCGAAGGGCGATCATGCAGGTCAAGCGGTTACCATCGAGCCGCTCGCGGGGTTCGGACCCACCGGTCCGGACCCCGCCTTCGTGTGTGGCCCACCCGCGCCGCGCGCACCGCACCACCAGAGAGAGAACCGCCCCATGCGCCCGCCCGTCTCCCGCCGCCGCCCCTCGGAGGCGCTGCGCACCGCACCCCCCGCGGCCTTGTCCGGACCGCGGATCAAGTCCCCCGACCTGCTCATCGCCGAGTCGGGTGCGGACCTCGAAGGCCACGGCCTCCGCCGCAGCATGGGGCTCTTCCAGCTCATCTGTTTCGGCATCGGCGCGATCGTCGGCACCGGGATCTTCGTCGGCCTGTCCGACACCGTCGCCGCGGCCGGTCCCGCCGTCCTCGTCTCCTTCGTGCTGGCGGCCGTCACCTGCGTCTTCACCGCCTTCTCCTTCGCCGAGCTGGGCGGCGCGATACCGGTGTCCGGCAGCTCGTACTCCTACGCGTACGCCACCCTCGGCGAGCGCACCGCCTTCCTCGTCGGCTGGTGCCTGCTGCTCGAATACGGCATCTCGATCTCGGCGGTCGCCGTCGGCTGGGGCCAGTACCTCAACGAGCTGCTCGGCAGCCTGACCGGCTGGCAGCTGCCCGCCGTGCTCTCCAGCCCGCCCGGTGACGGCGGCATCGTCAACGTCCC
This sequence comes from Streptomyces sp. NBC_01454, assembly GCF_036227565.1. NCBI lineage: Bacteria > Bacillati > Actinomycetota > Actinomycetes > Kitasatosporales > Streptomycetaceae > Streptomyces > Streptomyces sp. NBC_01454. The sequence goes on along the minus strand of NZ_CP109460.1, from coordinate 1,998,250 downwards.
GGCCGTCGTCGTGATGCTGCTCGCCGCCCTGCTCCTGGTCCGCGGCATCGGGGAGAGCGCCCGGGCGACCGCCGCGATGGCCGTCCTGAAGCTCGCGGTCCTGGTCGTGTTCTGCGCGATCGGGCTCAGCGCCTTCCGGGCCGGCAACCTGACGCCGTTCGCCCCGGAGGGCGTCGCCGGCATCACCTCCGGCGCCTCGGTCGCCTTCTTCTCCTACATCGGCTTCGACGCGATCACCACGGCCGGCGAGGAGGTCAGGAACCCGCGGCGCAACATCCCCGTCGCGATCATGGTCTGCATCGGCGTGGTCACCGTCCTGTACTGCCTGGTCGCGGCCTCCGCCATCGGTGCGCTCTCCGCCGACGACGTCGCCGGCCGGCCCGCCGCGCTGTCGCTGATCGTCAACCGCGTGACCGACTCGGCGCTCGGCGGCGGGGTGATCGCCTTCGGCGCCGTCGTCGCCATCGCCTCGGTCGTCCTCGCGGTCATGTACGGCCAGACCCGCATCCTGATGTCGATGTCGCGCGACGGGCTGGTCCCGCGGATCTTCGAGCGGGTCTCGCCCCGGACGTCCACCCCCGTCGCCAACACCTGGATCGTCGCGGCGGTCTTCGCCGTGCCCGCCGCGGTCGTACCACTGGACGCGGTGATGAACCTGTCGACCATCGGGACGCTGGCGGTCATGGTGGCGGTCAACCTCAGCGTGATGGTGCTGCGCCGCACCCGCCCCGATCTGCCGCGCCGCTTCCGCGTGCCGCTCTTCCCGCTCAGCCCGCTGCTCGGCATCGCCTTCTGCCTGTACCTGGGCTACGGCACCGGCCCGGCGACCTGGCTCCAGTTCGCCGGGTTCCTGGTGGCCGGGGCGCTGGTCTACACGTGCTACGGGCGGCGTCGTTCGCGGCTGGCGCTGTGACCCCATAGGTGCGCCGGTTGTCAGGCTGCGGTCTTGCGTGGGCGTCCGCCCCGGCGGATGCCCTTTGCGCCGCGGATCCGGGCGCGTTCGCGGCGCCGGGCTGCGAGGACGTCGGGGTGGCGGGCGTGGGTGGTGCGCCGGCGCAGGTAGGCGTGCGGGGCCCGGGTCTGTGCGGTGCGGTGGCCGTGGTGGAAGTCGGCGACCGTGAACGGCCGTAGCGGGCCGATGCGGGCCTCGACCGGACTGGCCTGGTCAGGGCACTACTTCTCACGCAGATTCTCGACCGAGGCGGCCGCCACGGCCCTCTCGATCATGCCGGGCACACACAGGCGAACGGGCCGACAGGTCCCCACCGACGGCACCGGCCCCGCCGGCCTCACCGCCGGCGCCGGTGCGGCAGATCGGGAAGGGTGAACCAGACGGCCTTGCCGCACGCCGTCGGACGGCAGCCCGCGTCGAAACTCAGCGAACGGAGCAGCAGCAGGCCACGGCCCTGGTCACCGTGGCCGTGCGAGTCCCGGGTGGCCGCTTCAGCGGCTTCGGCTGCTTCGGCTGCTTCGGCCGCCTCGGCGGCATCGATGAACGGGGTGCCGGGGGCTCGGGTCTCCGTGGCCGGGGTCTCTGTGCTCGCCCCGGCGTCGCCCGTCTCCGCGCTCTCCCCGGCGTCGTCGCCTCCCTCGTCCTCGTCCCCGTCCCCCTCGCTGCCCCCGGCGCCCCCCGCACGCTGCGCCGGAACCCGGTCATCGGCCGTCCGGTGACCGTCCCTCGTACGCGTCCCGTCAGCCGCAGGGACCTCATCCGCCGCAGGGACCTCAACCGCCGACGGGGCCCCGTCCGCCGTCGCGCTCCGCTTCACCCACCGCACCGGCCCGGAAGCGTCGGGCGCTTCGGCCGCCCCCACATCCCCCACATCCCCCACATCCCCCACATCCCCCACATCCCCCACATCCCCCACATCCCCCACATCCCCCACATCCCCCGCATCCCCCGCCCCGGAACCGTCCGTGGCCGTCCCCGGCGCCCTCGCGGTCCCCGCCTCGCCCGCCGCCCCGGAAGCCGGCGCCGTGGCGTCGAGCAGCTCATCGATGAGCATCGGATCGCTGTCGTGCACCTCGATCCGGCAGCCCGGCCTCGCGCGCTCCACCACCAGCTCGATGGGGTGCGTACCGCAGGTGTGCTTGAGGGCGTTGGTCACCAGCTCGGTGGTCAGCAGCTGTGCGGTGGTCCGGTCGGCCGTCACCATGAGGTCCTGCATGGCGGTGCGGACCATCGCGCGGGCGACGGGGACGGCCGTCACGCCGTGCGGCAGCGTGATGCGCCAGATCGCAGGGGCCGGGGGTTCCGCCATGGGCCGTCGTTCCGTTCGCAAGAAGCCAGGTCGGCCGCAGGAGGTCGATCCGGACGGAACTCCAGCCTAGAAAGCGCGGGGGCGCCGGGGACAGGGGCGTGTGGCGGGGGCCGGGCATGCCGGAGGTCATGCGCGGCCGGGACTTTCGCCCCCTTCGCCGCACGGTCCCGGGGCGGCGGACCGCCGCCGAACGTGGGTCGTTTATCGCGTCCTCGTGACGACAGTCATGAAGGGGTGATAACTTCGAGAAGCATCCGGAACAGCATCCACCGGCCGACCGGCCAAAGGGGGCAGGCAGCCCGATGAGCCCGTTCGCAGGATCCGCCCGCAGTACAGATCCCTGGCAGCACCTCCGCGTGACCAGGAAAGACGGGATCGCCACCGTCACCCTCGCGCGCCCGGACAAGCTCAACGCCCTCACCTTCGAGGCCTACGCCGACCTCCGCGATCTGCTCGCGGAACTCTCCCGGGAACGCTCGGTGCGCGCCCTCGTCCTCGCGGGGGAGGGGCGCGGGTTCTGCTCCGGCGGCGACGTCGAGGAGATCATCGGCGCCACCCTGGGCATGGACACCGCGCAGCTGCTGGACTTCAACCGGATGACCGGGCAGGTCGTCAGGGCGCTGCGGGAGTGCCCGTTCCCGGTGATCGCGGCCGTGCACGGGGTCGCGGCCGGGGCCGGCGCGGTCCTCGCGCTGGCCGCGGATTTCCGCGTGGCCGACCCCTCCGCCCGCTTCGCCTTCCTCTTCACCCGCGTCGGGCTGTCCGGCGGCGACATGGGCGCGGCCTATCTCCTGCCGCGCGTCATCGGCCTCGGCCATGCCACCCGGCTGCTGATGCTCGGCGACGCCGTCCGCGCCCCGGAGGCCGAACGGCTCGGGCTGATCAGCGAACTGGCCGAGGAGGGACGGGCCGACGAGGCGGCCGCGGCGCTCGCCAAGCGGCTCGCCGAGGGGCCCGCGCTGGCCCACGCGCAGACCAAGGCGCTGCTCACCGCGGAGCTCGACATGCCGCTGGCCGCCGCGGTCGAGATGGACGCCGCCACCCAGGCGCTGCTGATGAACAGCGACGACTACGCGGAATTCCATGCCGCCTTCACCGAGAAGCGGACGCCCAAGTGGCAGGGGAAATAGCCATGCGGGTCGCCGTCGTCGGCGGAGGACCGGGCGGGCTGTATGCCGCGGTCCTGCTCAAGCGCCTCGATCCCGCCCGGGAGATCACCGTATGGGAGCGCAACGCACCCGAGGACACCTTCGGATTCGGTGTGGTGCTCTCCGACGAGACCCTCGGCGGCATCGAGCACGCCGACCCGGAGGTCTACCGCGCCCTCCAGGCGGAGTTCGTCCGCTGGGACGACATCGACATCGTGCACCGCGGCCGCACCCTGACGTCCGGTGGGCACGGCTTCGCGGCGCTCAGCCGGCGCCGGCTGCTGGCCGTACTCCACCGGCGCTGCCGTGACCTCGGCGTCGAGCTGCGCTTTCGTACCGAGGCCCCGCCCGCCGCCGAACTCGCGCGCACCCACGATCTGGTGATCGCCGCCGACGGGGTGCACAGCACGACCCGCACCGCGCACGCCGAGGTCTTCGGCCCGCGGCTGACCACCCACCGCTGCCGCTACATCTGGCTCGCCGCCGACTTCGCCTTCGACGCCTTCCGCTTCGAGATCGCCGAGACCGAGCACGGCGTCGCACAGCTCCACGCCTATCCCTACTCCCGCCCGACGCCCGGCGGGCCCGCGCCGGGCCCCGCCGAGGGGGAGCGGTCCCCGGGCGCCAGCACCGTCATCGTCGAGATGCGCGAGGAGGTCTGGCGTGCGGCCGGACTCGACCGCTGCGACGAGCGCGAGTCGGCGCAGTGGTGCGCCAAGGTCTTCGCGGACGCGCTGGGCGGCCGGTCGCTGCGCGCCAACAACTCCAGCTGGATCGCCTTCCGCACGGTCGTCAACGACCGCTGGTCCCACGGCAATACGGTGCTGCTGGGCGACGCCGCGCACACCGCGCACTTCTCCATCGGCTCCGGCACCAAGCTCGCCGTCGAGGACGCCCTGGCGCTGGCCGCCTGCCTCCAGGAGCAGCCGAACACCGCCTCCGCGCTGGCCGCCTACGAGCAGGAGCGCCGCCCCGTCGTCGCCTCCACCCAGCGTGCCGCCCGCGCCAGCCTCGCCTGGTTCGAGGAGCTGGCCACCTACCTCGACCAGCCGCCCCACCAGTTCGCCTTCAACCTCCTCACCCGCAGCCGCCGGGTCACCCACGACAACCTGCGGCTGCGCGACCCCGGATTCGTCACGGCCGTCGAGCGCGAGGCGGGCTTCGAGGCCACCACGCCACCCATGTTCACCCCGTTCCGCCTGGGCGGGCTGACCCTGCGCAACCGCGTCGTGGTCTCCCCGATGGACATGTACTCCGCGACGGACGGCGAGGGCACCCCGGGCGACTTCCACCTCGTCCACCTCGGCGCCCGCGCGCTGGGCGGCGCCGGGCTGGTGATGACGGAGATGGTGTGCGTCAGCCCCGAGGGACGGATCACGCCCGGCTGTACGGGGCTGTACACACCGGGCCATGAGGCCGCCTGGCGCCGGGTCACCGACTTCGTCCACACCTCCGCGCCCGGCACCGCCCTCGGCGTCCAGCTCGGGCACTCCGGCCGCAAGGGCTCGACCCGGCTGATGTGGGACGGTATCGACCAGCCGCTCCCGGAGGGCAACTGGCCGGTCGTGGCGGCCTCCCCGCTGCCCTACCGCCCCGGCGTCAACCAGCTCCCGCACGCCCTGACCGCGTCCGAACTCGCCACCGTACGCGAGCAGTTCGTCGGCTCCGCCGAGTCCGCCGCCCGCGCCGGCTTCGATCTGCTCGAACTCCACTGCGCCCACGGCTATCTGCTCTCCGGCTTCCTCTCACCGCTCACCAACCACCGCACCGACGCCTACGGCGGCGACCTCACCGCCCGGCTGCGCTTCCCTCTGGAGGTCTTCGACGCGGTCCGCGCCGTCTGGCCGGCCGAGCGCCCGATGACGGTCCGGATCTCCGCGACCGACTGGGCGGACGGCGGCACCACGGCCGACGACGCGGTGGCCATCGCCGGGGCCTTCGCCCGGCACGGCGCCGACGCCATCGATGTCTCGACCGGGCAGGTGGTCCCCGACGAACGCCCCGACTTCGGCCGCTCCTACCAGACCCCGTTCGCCGACCGGATCCGCAACACCCTCGGTGTGCCGGTCATCGCGGTCGGCGCCCTGTCCTCCTGGGACGACGTCAACTCCCTGGTGCTGGCCGGGCGTGCGGACCTGTGCGCGCTGGCCAGGCCGCATCTGTACGACCCGCACTGGACGCTGCACGCCGCCGCGGAGCAGGAGTACGCGGGGCCGGGCGCGCCCTGGCCGCTGCCGTACCAGGCGGGCAGCCGCACCCCGCCCACCGGACGTACCGACGTACCGAAGCCCCGCCTCACACTGCGGTGACGGGGAGGCACGGGCAGTGGGGCGGGGCCGTATCGGGGCCGCCCCGGCGGACTGCCGGGCGGGCGGCGGAGGAGCGGTGCGCGGTCAGGGGGCCGGCGGGCCGGCGAAGCGGCCGGTCAGGGCGTCGGCACGCTGGTGATCTGTGCCGAGATGACGGGCTTGTCGTGCTGCTCGACGGTGACGGTGGACTGCCGGCTGCCGTCGTCGGCCCGCTCGGTGGTCCGGGCCTGCACCCAGGACGGGGCGTCGAGTTCGGCGTAGCGCGCGAACGAGCACTCCAGGGAGACCGGGAGGGTGCTGCCGGGCGTGGACGCCTGCGCGGCCTGCCGGGCGGCCTCGATCATCAGCATCCCGGGCGCGTGGTCCACGGGGTGGTCGAAGAGCACCGGGTGTGAGGTCTCCACCCGCAGCTGCCAGCGGTCGGCGCGGTCGGTGGGGGAGAGCACCACGTCACGGTCGTGTTCCCGGGCGACCAGCTGCGGCGGGACGGCCTGCGGCACGGGCAGCTTGCGGGAGTTGGCGAGGTCGAGATCGCAGTACTCGCCGCGGAGCCGGCGGTAGACCGCCAGGCTGTGGCAGGAGTAGTCGAGGGCCGCCGTGGCCAGTTCGGCGCCGTCGCACAGGATCCGGAACTCCTGGCGGGCGGTGGCCAGCCGCTTGCCGCGGTAGATCATGTCGTGGTCGGTGACGTGCAGTTCGATCTCGGCGGGCTGTCCGGTGGTGCGCAGTGCCTCCGGTAAGAGGTCGTAGCGGACCCGCTGCCAGATGATCGGGTGGTCGAGCGGCACCTGGTGTGCGACATGGCTCAGTAATATCCCGGCCTGCCGCACCGTTTCTATCAGCAGAATCGGGTCGTGCAGACCGTGGCGCGGGCCGTAGAAGGTGTGGGCGCGCGGCCACTGGGCGCTGACCACCCAGCCGTCGGCGGCGCCGCGGCGCCAGTTGGTCAGGAAGACTTCGGAGATGGCGGTCCGGTGCACGTACTCCCGCGGCACCGTGCTGGTGAGAGCGGACGGTCGGCTTCCGTTGGCGTCCTCGCCTCCGATGTCAGGGCGCTCATCGCGCACATACGGCGCGAGCGTGGCGCTGGCCATAGTGGTTCCTTTCTGAGGTGCGGCTCTTCGCGCCCCGGCGGGCTGAGCCTTTGTAACCGTCCTGCCACACTAAGATACGGACCATGTGGTTTGTTTTCCAGTGCCGAACGGGCCCCGGATACATCGGGGCGGTGGACGGTGGGGGTCAGACCGGGATCGTCACACAACGGCCGTGCGGATCCAGGTGGCTCAGCGCGCCGGGGGACGCCAGACCCGGCAGGGTGTGCTTCCACAGGGCCGTGACGCGCTCCGGGAGGTCGGCGCGGTTGGTGGCGGCCCGGGAGAACAGCTGCACGCCCATGTAGGCGGCGACGAAGAACTCGGCCGCCCGGTCCGGTGCCACGCCGGGCAGTAATTCCCCGTTGTCGCGGGCCTCGGTGAACATCGTGGTGATGATGTCGGTCCAGGCCTGGTACGGCACCAGCGGGTTCTCGCTGAAGGTCGTCTCGACCGCGATACGGGTGCCGGCCTGCAGCAGCGGATCGCTGCGCAGGGCCAGCGCCACCTGGTGGGTGAAGTCGATGGCGTCCTGCAGCCGCGACTCGCTGACCTGGGGCAAAAATGGATCGGTCTGCTCCGTGATGACCGCGCGGGCCAGTGCGTCCTTGGACGTGAAATGGAAGTACACGGCGCCCTTGGTGACCCCGGCGCGCTGGATGATCTCTGCCATCGTGGCGGCCTGGTATCCGCGGGTGCCGATGACATGAGCCGCCGCTTCGAGGACGGCCCGTCGGGTGCGCACTGCGCGTTCCTGCTTGACCACCGATCATCCTCCGTATGCTCTCTTGGAGTTGTTGTGCCTGAGTGCGACCCGTCGCCCGTGGCCGCGCAGTCTATTTCCGCATCATAAAGAAGCCAACCATGCGGTATTGATTTGCGCCCGCTTCGGTGGCGCGATCCCGCGTCGCGGTCCGGTACGGCACCGAAGAGTGATACGAGCGCGAGGAGCTGTCCGATGTCCCCCACCGTCGTCCCCGCCATACCGGCCGTACACCGCGAAGTCCGGCTCGCCGACCAGGCCGAAGGTGAAGTGACGGCGGGTCATTTCACGATCGCCGAGGTCCCGGTGCCGGTCCCCGGACCGGGGCAGGTACTGGTGCGTACCCGTGTGATGGCGGTGACCGCTGCGATGCGGACACAGATGACCAAAGTGCCGCTGCCGATGCCGTCATTCGTCCCGGGGAAGGCGCTGTGGGGCGCCGCGGTCGGCGAGGTCGTGACCGCTCCCGGCGGCGGCTTCACCCCCGGGGAGCTGGTCCACCACCCCTACGGCTGGCGGGAGTTCGCGGTCGTCGAGGAGTCGCGCCTGCGGCGGCTCGACCCGGACGCTCTGCCGACGCCCGCCGCGCACCTGTCGCAGGGGGCGACCGCCTGGGGCGCGCTGCGCCGGGCCGCGGAGGTACGGCCGGGGGACACCGTCTTCATCACGGGCGCCGCGGGTGGCGTGGGCAGCCTGGCCGGGCAGCTCGCGCGCCGGCTGGGGGCCGGCCGGGTCGTGGGCAGCACCGGTTCGGAGCGCAAGGCGGTCCGGCTGCGTGCCGAGTTGGGGTACGACGACACGATCGTGCGCGGGGCCGGGCCGATCGAACGACAGCTGCGCCGGGCCGCGCCGGGCGGGATCGACGTGCTGCTGGACACCGTGGGCGGCGAGCAGCTCCCGGCGGCGCTGGCGGTGGCCCGCCCCGATGCGCGGTTCGCGCTCGTCGGCGCGCTCTCCAGCCAGTTGGGCAACAGCGGCGGTGCCCTGACCCCGCTGGAGCTGGACACGGGGCTGATCATCACGCGCCGGGTGACGCTGCGCGGCTTCGGACTGTACGCGCATCCGGATCTGCCGCAGGAGTGGACCAAGGAGTTCGGGCAGGGCTTGCGGGAGGGCTCGCTGGTCTTCCCGCACACCCTTCTCCAGGGGATCGAGCAGGCGCCACAGGCGCTGTGCGAACTCACGCAGGGGCGTCATATCGGGTCCGTGCTGGTCGAGTTGTGAGGGCGGGGCGCGGGGGCCGGGGCGCTGTCGGCCGGGCCGGCGGCCGCGCCGGTCAGCCGGCCGCCGGGAGCTGCGCCGGTGCCGGGATGCCGGCGGCCGCGATCCGGCCCGGCGCGGCCGGCAGCAGCGCCCACATGCCGACGATCGACTCCTGGTCCCACCACGTTCCGTCCTCGCCGCCCAGGTGGAGCAGGCCCACCACGAGCGAGGTCAACAGCTGGGCCGTCCGGCGCGGTTCGGCGTCCGGCGCATGCGAGCCGGCCGGCCCGCACGGCCCGCAGGTCACCGCCTTGTCGAGGAAGAGCGCGTACCAGCGCTGCTCCAGGGCGTAGATACCGAGTCCCGGCGCGGTCTCCGGCCGCAGCCGCAGTCCGGCGCGCAGTACGGCGTCCGACCGCACCCGGCCGAACAGCTCGACGGTGAAGTCCCGTACGGCGGTGGTCAGCGGCTGCGGGGAGCGGGCGAAGGCCTCCTCCACCTCCTGCAGCGTGGCGAGCGCGGCGTCGCGCACCGCGAGCGTGAGGTCGTCCTTGGACGTGAAGTGGAAGTAGAGGGCACCTTTGCTCAGCCGGGCCCGCCGGCTGATCTCGACCATGCCCGCTGCGGGTACCCCCTTCTCCAGGAAGGTCTCTGCGGCCGAGCGGATGAGTGCCTGGCGGCTCTGGATGGCGCGATGCTGGGTGGGCACGGTGTCCGTCCCGTCTCTAGTACGGCTGCGAGCTCAATGCAGTCTACATAGAAAACCAACCATGCGGTTCGGTATGCTTCCCCGGATTGGCCAGAACTGGCGCTCCCTGACGCGAAGCTGACGCCCGGTCGCCTGTTCGGATCTTCGGGGGCTCAAGAGGTGCGGTGCGTACCCAGTCTGGCCGTGGAGCGGAGTGTTGTCGACCCGTCAGGGCCGGTAACGATGCATTGACAAACAGCGCAGGCGGTTTTTAAATCTCCGAAGGCGGTAAACGGGACGAGGTCTTCCGACGCAGCCGCCGCGACGGTCGCGTACCGCCCTAGGACAGTGGTGCGCCATGGCGAGACCGCCTCTGCCTTCACCAGTCGTCGACCGCGGGCCGCCCGGCCGGCCGAGCCAGCAACGTCACCCGAGCCCCTGCACCCATAGGAATCCGGAAAGGTCTCAGCCATGCGCGTAGCAACGGAAGTCGGCGAACGTCCCGTGAGAGGCGCGCGGGGCGCCGGCGGTGAAACCATCAGGGCCGCCGTCTTCGATCTGGACGGCACCCTCGCCAACACTCTCCCCGCCATCAGCAAACTTCTCGTCAAGGTTGCCTCGGAACAGGGCTGTGCCGTGACCCCGCGGCAGGCCGCCGCCGCGATCGGCAAACCCCCCGGCCCCGCCTTCGGCCGGCTGCTCGGCCTGCCCGAGGAGGACGGCCGGGTGCAGGCCGCCATCTCCCGCTACCGCGAGCTGTTCTCCTACGAAGTCCTGTGCCAGGGGCCGCAGCTGCTCTTCCCCGGCGTGACCGCGGGGCTGTCCGCGCTGCGCGCCCACGGCGTCGAGCTCGCCGTCGCCACGTCCAAGACCACCCGCAGCGCCGAGGCGCTCCTCGACGTCATGGGCATCCGTGATCTGGTCGGTCCGGTCATCGGCCAGGACATGGTCCGGCGCGGCAAGCCGCACCCGGAGATGGTCCTGCGGGCCGCCGGCCGGCTCGGCGTCGCGACCTGGCAGAGCGCGTATGTGGGGGACACCGTGGGGGACATGCGGATGGCCGTCACCGCGCGCATGGAGCCGGTCGCGGTGACCTACGGGGTCGGCAAGTTCGGCGAGCTCGCCGGGGTCGCCGGCACCCGGATGTGCAGCTCCTTCAAGGACGTGGTCTCCGTGATCGCCGCCGCCAGGCCGCGGTCGGGCGTGCCCGTGGGGGCCCAGCAGCGCCGGCGCTGAGACCGGGGCAGGGGGCGCTAGGTCGTCAGCTCGTGTGCGTAACGGGCCCCGGCGGTGTGCAGTTTGGCGTGCAGCAGGCCGAACACCTCCGCCGCGCGGCCCCCCGGCCAGTCCTCAGGCAGGAGGGGAGAGGGCAGTCCGGGATCCGCATAGGGCAGCTGACGCCAGGCGTCCAGCGCCAGCAGATAGTCACGGTAGGCCGCCTCGGGGGGCACCTGGCGGCGCGGTGACCAGCGGTGCAGGACGGGCTCCTGCGCGGCGAGGAAGGCGCGGTGCGCCGCGGCCACGGCATCGAGGTCCCACCACCGCGCCACCGCGTCGGCCGTGGGGGCGAATCCGGCGTGGTCACCGGTGAACAGATCGACGTACGGGTCCAGTTGCAGCCGCTGGAGGGTGTGCCGGGTCTCCTCGTAGAGCTGTGCGGGGGCGATCCACACCCCTGGCGCGGCGGTGCCGAAACCCAGGCGCGCCAGCCGGGAGCGCAGCAGATGCCGTTTGTGCCGCTCCTCCTCGGGGACGGAGAAGACGGCGAGCACCCAGCCGTCGGACAGCCGCGCGGCCGGCCGGCCGAAGATCCGGCGGTCGCCGTCCTCCAGGAGCTGGCGGGCGTCGTCGGACAGCCCGTAGGCCGCCGCCCCGGTGTCCGTGCGCGCGGGGACCAGCAGTCCGCGCCGCTTGAGCCGGGAGACCGCGGAGCGCACCGACGGCGGATCCACCCCGAGCGCGCCGAGCAGCCGGATCAGGGCGGCGACCGGCACCGGAGCGGCCCGGCCCGCGCCGCCGGGCTCACCGCGGCCGTAGGCGCCGTAGAACGTCACGATCAGGGACCGTGGGGTGCGCTGCGTCTGCTGGTCGTTCACCGGGTCACTCTAGAGGGGGTCGCGCAGCCGGAAGCGCTGGAGCTTGCCGGTCGGGGTCCGCGGCAGGGAGGTGCAAAAGACGATCTCGCGCGGGCATTTGTAGGGCGCGATCCGGGTCTTGGTGAAGGCGCGCAGGGCCGCCACCGTCCCGTCGTCGTGGGCGACGCCCGCCCGGAGCACGACATGGGCGACGACCACCTGCCCGCGGTGCTCGTCGGCCCGCCCGACCACCGCCACCTCGGTCACATCCGGGTGCCGCAGCAGGGCGTCCTCCACCTCCGGACCTGCGATGTTGTAGCCGGCCGAGATGATCATGTCGTCCGCGCGGGCCACATAGCGGAAGTAGCCGTCGGGCTCGCGGACGTAGGTGTCGCCGGTGATGTTCCAGCCGCCCCGGACGTACTCGGTCTGCCGGGCGTCCGCGAGATAGCGGCAGCCGGTCGGTCCGCGGACGGCCAGCAGCCCCGGTTCACCGTCCGGCAGCGGGGTGCCGTCCGCGTCCACCACCCGCGCCTGGAAGCCCGGTACCGGCAGGCCCGTCGTGCCGGGCCGGATGGCCTCGTCGGCGGCCGAGATGAAGATGTGCAGCAGCTCCGTGGCGCCGATGCCGTTGATGATCCGCAGACCGGTCGCCTCGTGCCAGGCCTGCCAGGTCGCGGCGGAGAGGTTCTCGCCGGCCGAGACACAGCGGCGCAGGGAGGAGACGTCGTGCCCGGCGAGCTTGGGGAGCATCGCGCGATAGGCGGTCGGCGCGGTGAACAGCACCGAGATCCGGTGCGCGGCGATGTCGCCGAGCAGCCGCTCCGGCCCGCCCCAGTCGGCGAGATGGGCCGAGGCACCGGCTCGCAGCGGGAAGATGACCAGCCCGCCGAGGCCGAAGGTGAAGCCGAGCGGGGGGCTGCCGGCGAACACGTCGTCCGGCTCGGGGCGCAGCACCTGCGCCGAGAAGGTGTCCGCGATGGCGAGCACATCGCGGTGGAAGTGCATACAGCCTTTGGGGCGCCCGGTGGTGCCCGAGGTGAAGGCGATCAGTGCGACGTCGTCGGCCGCGGTCGGCACCGCCGGATACGGTGCCCCGCCCGGCCGGGCGAGCTGCCGCAGGTCGTCCGGGCCGTCCCCGCCGAAGGGGGTGATCCGCAGCTCCGGGACCCCGGCCTTGGCGAGATCGTCGACCGAGCGGACATCGCACAGCGCGAACCGCACTCGGGCGATCTCACAGATCGTGGCCAGCTCCTCGGGGCGCTGCGCGGCCAGCACGGTCACCGCCACCGCCCCCGCCTTCATCACGGCGAGCCAGCAGGCGGCCAGCCACGGCGTGGTGGGGCCGCGCAGCAGCACACGGTTGCCGGGCCGCACCCCCAGCGGGCCGGTGAGGGCGTGGGCGATGGCGTCGACCTGGGCCCGCAGCTGGCCGTAGGTCCACACCGGCCCGTCGGCGTCACGGATCGCGGGCCGGTCGGGGCCGAGCCGCGCGATGGTGGTGTCCAGCAGCTCGGCGCCGCAGTTCAGGCGGTCGGGATAGCCCAGATCGGTGAGCTGCGGCCACTGGTCGGGCGGCGGCAGCCGGTCGCGCGCGAAGGTGTCGGCGTGCGCCGAGGACCGTAGCTCCATGGCGGGTGCCCCCTTGGGCGGGTGGCCGACGGGCGGCCGGGGGTGGGAGGGGGGACTGTGGAGGCCGGTACGGAACCGGTGGGAAGGCTCGGGTGACTGCTCGTTCTGCGGGTCGCATACTGCCGTTCGGATCCGTCGTCAGCGTAACGTGTTCGTGACGGCAGTCAACAGACCGCGATAGAGGACCGTGAGCAGGGGAGCCGCCTCGTGACCGTATTCGCGCTGGGACCGGATGAGCGGAAATGGTGTGCCGAACTGCGCGCACTCACCGCCGAACGGCTGCGGCCGCTGGCGGAGAAGGGCACCGAGGGCCGGGTCAACCGCCCGCTCGTCGCCGCCCTCGGCGAACTGGGCCTGCTGCGACGCCTGTTCCCCGCCGACGGGGCCCTGCGCGCCCTGGACCTGTGCCTGCTGCGGGAATCCCTCGCCCAGGAGTGCACGGAGGCGGAGACCGCGCTGGCGCTCCAGGGGCTGGGGGCCTATCCGGTCGTGCAGTCCGGGACGGCGGAGCAGCGCGCGCGCTGGCTGCCGGAGGTCGGCGCGGGCCGGGCGGTCGCGTCCTTCGCGCTCAGCGAGCCGGGGGCCGGTTCGGACGCCGCCGCGCTGTCCCTGGCGGCCGAGCCGGACGGACCGGACGGCTGGCGGCTGACCGGCGAGAAGTGCTGGATCTCCAACGCCCCCGAGGCCGACTTCGCCACCGTCTTCGCCCGCACGGGCGGCGGGGCGGGCGCGCGCGGCGTCACCGCCTTCCTCGTCCCCGCCGACCGTCCCGGACTGACCGGCGAGCGCCTGGACATGCTCAGCCCGCACCCCATCGGCACCCTCGTCTTCGACGGCACGCCGGTGACCAGGGCGGACGTCCTGGGTGAGGTGGACGCCGGGTTCGCCGTGGCGATGGCCACGCTGAATCTCTTCCGGCCCAGCGTGGGCGCCTTCGCGGTCGGCATGGCGCAGGCCGCGCTGGATGCGGCACTGGCACACGCCGGCGCGCGCACCGCGTTCGGCGGCCCGCTGCGAGACCTCCAGTCCGTCGGCCACCAGCTCGCCGAGATGGCCACCCGGGTCGAGTCCGCCCGGCTCCTGGTGTACGCGGCGGCCTCCGCGTACGACACCGGGGCCCCGGACATCGCGCGCCGTTCGGCCATGGCCAAGCTGCTGGCGACCGAGACCGCCCAGTACGTCGTCGATGCCGCCGTGCAGATCCACGGCGCCCGCGCGCTGCGCCGCGGACACCTGCTGGAACACCTCTACCGGGAGGTCCGTGCGCCGCGCATCTACGAAGGCGCCACGGAGGTGCAGCGCTCGATCATCGCCAAGGAGCTGTACCGGGAGCGGACCTGAACCGCGCGCCGGCTGCGTACTGGCTCTCCCGTGGCCCTCTGGCCCTGTGGCCCTGTGGTGACCCTGTGATCCGGCCCCGAGGGGCCGGATCCCGGCCGACGGGCGAGTGTCAGTGCCGGATGTCAGGCTGAACAGCAGAGAGGATCCGCGAAGGGAATCGCCATGATCACTACCGACTTCGTCCCCGGCTCCCCCTGCTGGCTCGATCTCGGCGCCCCCGATGTCGAGGTCGCCACGGCGTTCTACCGAGCCGTGTTCGGCTGGCAGTCCGCGTCGCACGGTGGCCAGGAGGCGGGCGGCTACACCCTCTTCCGACTCGACGGCAGCGCCGTCGGCGCGGTGGGTCCGCTCACCGAAGGCGGCGCCCGCTCCGCCTGGACGCTCTACTTCCAGACCCCCGACGCGGACGCCACGGCCAGGGCGGTGGAGCGGGCCGGCGGCACAGTCCGCGTGGCCCCCGTCGAAGTCGGCGCGGACGACGGCCGGTTCGCCCAGCTCACGGACCCGCAGGGGGCCGAGTTCGCCGTCTGGCAGCCCCTGAAGGACCCGGGCCTCGAAGCCGCGGACACACCGGGCACGCTGTGCTGGACCGAGCTCTACACCACCGACTCGGCCGCCGCGCAGACCTTCTACTCCACCGTCTTCGGCTGGACCACCCAGGACATGCCGCTCCCCGGCGGTGGCGGCACCTACACCCTGCTCGCCCCCGCGAACTGCGGCGAGGACCGGACGCACGGCGGCCTCATGGAGGTCCCGGCGGATCTCCTCGGCCCCGGCGGAACGCCGTACTGGCACCCGGTGTTCTGCTCGAGGGACTGCGATGCCACCGTCGGCCTGGTGACGGGCAACGGCGGCACCCTGTCGATGGGTCCGGAAACCGCCGAGGGCGTCGGCCGCCTCGCCGTCTGCACGGACTCTGCGGGCGCGGAGTTCGTGGTGCTGACGCCGGAGGAGACGACGCAGTGAGGGGGACGGCGCAGGAAAGAGGCAGTCGCACATCTGACGGCCCATCATTCGCCAGTCCCTGCTGCCCGGTTCACACGGCCATCGGACGCAACCGGGCCGGACGCAACCGGGCCGGACGCAACCGGGCCGGACGCAACCGGGCCGGACGCAACCGGGCCGGACTCAACCGGGCCGGACGCAACCGGGCCGGACTCAACCGGGGAGGGCGGGCGGCTCGCTGCCGGTGTGCTCGTCGTCGTGAATGTGCCGCGCCGACCGGTCGGCTACGTCCTGCAGGGCCGCGAGATGGGCCTGCAGTGCGAGGTGGCCGGTGCGGCTCAGGTTCAGCCAGGTGCGCGGGACCTTGCCCACATGTCCCTTTTTGACCTGGACGTACTCGCGTTTGCTCAGCGTGCTGATCTGCTTGGACAGGGCCGAATCCGACAGGCTCAACGAGTCGCGGACGAACTTGAACTCGGCCCACCGCGTCGCTGCCAGCAGTGCCGTGATCGACAGCCGGGTGGGATCGAGCAGCAAGGGGTCGAACTCGGGAGTGGTCACGCGCGTGCGCCCTTTCTGTTCAGCCGCTGGAGCCACTGGAACCGCCGGGGAGAAGGGAACGCCATCGACAGCCCCAACGCGAGCCCCAGCAGCAGCCGCCAGCCGGGAACGTACGACAGCAGCCAGGCACTCAGTGCGCTCACGGCTCCCACCACGCCCACCACGAGGAGGAATCCGGCCCAGAGGTAGTGCCGCCCGGCCGATCCCGGCGCCCCCACGGGAAGGAACCCCCGTGGCCGCAGCTCCGGCGCCAGGCCGAACAGGACGCGTCCCCGCCGGGTGAACTGGCCGAGGAGAAGCACCACGGTCAAGGGTCCGAGGATCCCCATCCACCACGCGCTCCACCGCTCCAGGTGGAGCAGGGGCAGCAGGTCGGGCGTGGCGAAGGTCAGGAAGAGGTCGGCACCCCAGACGATCGAGAACCACCGGGGCGGGCGTTGCGCCGCTATCGCCTGGCAGCGCCGGTGCTGGACGTCCGCCAGTGCGCGGGCCGCCTGCTCGGCGTCGGGTTCCTGGGGCATGGGTTACCTCCTGGTTGTCGCGGAGGGCAAGCGGAAGCACTTGCCTGAGAAGAAAGTACCCACTCTTTTCTGCTCGGGCAAGTGCTTGCCTCTGGGGGAAGGGGGTGGTCGCGGGGCCGGTCCGCTGCCTCTGGGCGGGGGCGGGCCGGGGCGCGTTGATCGTCCGGTAAGTGATTGTTGATCGCTTTCCGGCACTCTGCGGCTGTCCGCCAACGGGGGATGAGATGAGGAACGCGAATGCCGCAGAAACGTGTCACGGTCACCGTGCATGCCTCTGACCCGCTCAGCCGGGCCGGTGTGGTCAGCCACTTGCAACTGGAGCCCTCCGTCGAGATCGTCCAGGACCGGGTCGGTGCGACGGACGGGGGATGGGCTGAAGGAGGAAGAGGGCAGGAGGGCGGGGAGACGGTCGGGGCCGTGGCCGTCACGCTCGTCGACCGGTTGGACGAGTCCGCCTCGGCCGAGCTGCGGCGCCTGGTACGCGGTGGCGAGCAGCGGGTGGTGCTGATCGCGCGGGATCTGCGCGAGCCGGAGCTGATGACCGCCGTAGAGTACGGCGTGCGGGCCATTCTCTGGCGCCACCAGGCCACCCCACGGCGGCTGTTACGGGCGGTGCAGAGCGCGGCGCGCGGTGAGGGGCATCTGCCGCCGGACCTGATCAGCAGGCTGCTCACGCAGGTGGGGCAGCTCCGGCGGTCCGCGGGGGCCGCCGCCTCTGTCGCGCTGACGCCGACGTTCGGAATGACGCCGCGCGAGGTCGATGTGCTGCGGCTCATCGCCGAGGGGCTGGACACCCGGCAGATCTCCGAGAAGCTCTCCTACTCCGAACGTACCGTCAAGAACGTTCTGCACGGCCTGATGACGCGGCTGCACCTGCGCAATCGCGCGCACGCCGTCGCCTACGCACTACGAGAGGGATACATCTGATGCGCTCCGGAGCGGAAGCGGAAGCAGGGCGGAAGGCAGGCGTCGCGTACGTGCGCCCGCGGGCGGGGGCGCGGGCGTGATGCACGAGGTCGACGAGGCGTTGCGGCGGGTGCTGCGCGGCGGGGCGCTGCCGGACGGCTCGGGGGACGTCGCGTTCGAGGCGCCGAGCCGCGACTGGGCGGCGCGGCGCAACACCCCCACGCTCAACGCCTATCTCTACGACATACGTGAGGACGTGGCCCGCCGCGAGCGCGGGGCGATCGCGGAGCGGGATGCGCGCGGCGTGGTGGTGCGCAGACGTCAGCCGCCGCGGTGGTTCCGGCTGTCCTACCTGGTCACGGCGTGGACCAGCCGCCCGGAGGACGAGCACCGGCTGCTGTCGGCCGCGCTGGGCTGCCTGCTCGGGCAGGAAACTCTGCCCCCGGCCGCGCTGACGGAGGCACTCCGGGCACTGGAGGTGACCATCCCGATCACGGTCGCGGTGCCACCCCCCGAGTCGCGCTCGATCGCCGACATCTGGTCCGCGCTCGGCGGCGAACTCAAACCGTCCCTGGACGTGGTGATCACCGTGCCCTTCCCGGTCAGGCCCTCGTACGAGGTGGCGCCCCCGGTCACGGAGGGTGCGGCGGTGGTCGTCCGGGGCGTGGACGGCACGCCGGACGACTCCCGGCTCCGCATGCTCCGGCCGGCTCCGGATGCCGTGCCGTCCGGGACGGGCTCTCGTGCGGGTGAGCGGTGAGCGACACGACGGTGCGTGGTGAGACGGCGGTGCGTGGTGAGACGGCGGTGAAGGGTGCGGCGGCGGGTGTGGACGCGAGTGGTGCGCTGCTCGGGCGGCTGGCGCAGCTGCGTGAGCGGGTGGCCGGGCTCGTCGAGCGGCGCAGCGACGGCGATCCCACGGCCTCGGACCCGCTGCGGGGGCTGTATGTGACCCCGGAGACGGCCCGACGGCTGGCCGCCCAGCCTGCGGAGTTCGGTACGGGGGAGGCGCGCGACGACGAGGTGTGTGCGGGGGAGGCGGCCGGGGGGACAGCGGATCGATCCGGGGCGCTCGCCCGGCGGTTCGGGCTGTCCGCCCTGGACCTGTCCCTCCTCCTGGCGGCGCTCGCCCCCGACGTCGACCGGCGCTTCGAGCCGCTCTACGGCTACCTCAACGACGATGTCGGGCGCCGGCGTGCCACCGTCGCCCTGGCGCTGGAGCTGGCGGGCACCGGCCCGCACGAGCCGTCGGCGCGCGCCCGTTTCCACCCCGCCGCGCCGCTGCTCGCCGGTGGGCTGCTCGTCCTCGAGGACGAGGACCGGCCGCTGCCCGGCCGCGCGCTGCGGGTGCCGGAACGGGTGGTGGCCCATCTCCTGGGGGACGACGGACTCGATCCGGAACTGTGCGGTGGTGGCGTGGAGTTGCTGCTGCCCCGGGAGTGCCGGGACGGCGACGGGCGGGCGTTCTTCGGGCGGCTGGCCGCCCTCGCGGGGCAGCGGCCGATCGCCGCACATCTGCGGGAGCGCCGGCCCGGTGCGGCCGCCGGGCCGGTGACCGATGCGCTGCGGGGCGCCGGTCTGCCCGTGCTGCGGTACCGGCCGGACGACAGCCAGGGCGACAGCCAGGACAGCCGCCGGGGCAGCCGCCAGGACGGCGGTGCGGGGCCGGTGGGCGCGCTGCTGCGTGAGGCGCGGCTGCGGCGGGCGGCGATCGTCGTGGGGCCGCTGCCGGAGCGGGCCGGAGGGCTCGTACGGGCGCTGGCGGGCCGGGAGGTGCCGGTGGTGTTCTTCGGGAGCGAGCCGTACGACCCCGGGTGGGCCCCCGACGCGGGGCTGCTCGCGCTGGACGCACCGGACGGCGCGGTGGCGGCGGCCGAGGTGTGGCACGACGAACTTGGCGCAGGGGAAACCGACTTCGATCTCGGTGCGGCCGTGGCGCCCTACCGGCTGGCCGCCGGGCAGATCCGACGGGCGGCCCGCGCGGCCACCGCCCTCGCCGCCTTCGACGGGACGCCGCTGACCGCCGCCCATGTCCAGCGCAGCGCGCGCCAGCAGTCCGCCCCGCTGCTGGACCGGCACGCCCGCCGCGTCCGGCCGGCCGTCGGCTTCGACGGGCTGGTCCTGCCGCCCGAACCGCTGGCGCTGCTGCACGAACTGGTGCAGCGGGCCCGGCACCGGGAGCAGGTGCTCGGTGACTGGGGGCTGCGTACCGGCGGCGGGCGCGGCAGGGGCGTGGTGGGCCTGTTCGCCGGGGAGTCCGGCACCGGAAAGACGCTCTCCGCCGAGGTCGTGGCCGGGGAACTGGGCCTGGACCTCTACGTGGTGGAGCTGTCCGCGGTGGTCGACAAGTACGTGGGGGAGACGGAGAAGAACCTGGAGCGGATCTTCTCCGAGGCGGACCGCACGGACGCCTTGCTGCTCTTCGACGAGGCCGACGCCGTCTTCGGCAAGCGCTCGGAGGTCAAGAGCTCACACGACCGCTACGCGAACCTGGAGAGCGCGTATCTGCTGCAGCGGCTGGAGTCCTTCGACGGGATCGCCGTGCTCACCACCAACCTGCGGGCCAATATCGATGACGCGTTCACCCGGCGGCTGGACCTGGTGGTCGACTTCCCGTTCCCGGACACCGAGCAGCGGATCGCGCTGTGGCGTTCCTGTCTGACGGCCACGCCCTGTGCGGACGACCTCGGACTGGACGCCTGCGCAAAGGAGTTCGAGCTGTCCGGCGGGGCGATCCGGTCGGCCGCGGTGACCGCCGGATATCTCGCCGCGGGCCGTGGCGCGCCGGTCTCGGCCGAGGACATACGGGCCGGAGCGCGGCGCGAGTACCGCAAGATGGGGCGGCTGGTGCCGGACGCCTCGCCGTTGTGGGACTGAGCCTCGGGGGCGGCGCCATCAGGGCGTGTACGGAGCGAGCCGCGCGCACGGGGCGGAGCGGGGCGGCAGCGGCGGGAATGTTCCGGCGGGGCGCTTCGTTGGCCCTGAGCCCGTCCACGCCGCCGTCCCTGGGAGCATCGTGCACGACATCACGCCCGCCACCCCCACCGCTCTCCCCGTCCTCCCGGCGCTGCCCGCACAGGCCGAGCGCCTGATCGAACGGGGAGTGCACAAGATCGCCGGGCTGTCCGCCGCCGAGCTGCATGCCTTCGCCGAGGCCGCCGAGACCGCCGAGGCTCCTGCGGGCGGCGGACGCGGCGGCGCTCTGCTCGCCGTCCACCCGGACCACGCCCCGGCCTCCGCCCTCGCGCCGCTGCTCCGCCGCGAGGGCACACCGGGCTTCGTCGTCACCGACATGCAGGACGTCGACCTCTTCACGCCGCTCGACACCCTCGCGCTGCCGGACGCGCCGCTCTATCTCGTCACCGGCCTCGACCGCGGCGACGCGATGGCCAACTGGAGCCCGAACGAGGCGCTGCCCGCCCTCACCGCTCAGGCCCGCACCCCGTTGCTGCTCACCGAGGGCGTCCACTGGGTGCTGCAACAGCCCGCCGTCCTGGCCCGCAACCACTGCTTCATGACCATCGGCTCCCGGCTGCGCAAGGCCAACGGCGCCCTGGACGCCCGCACCCCGGCGGTCTGGATCAGCAACGGCACCGGGCGGGACGGTCGCGAGCGCCGCAACGCCCCCAAGGTCGGCTGGTGCTGGGCGGGCAACCGGCACACCTGGCTGGGCTTCGCCTCCGCGACGGGCCGCCGCGGAGGGAACTGAGCGAACGGGCTCACTGCCCGTCGGAGATCTTCCAGTCCTGCCGGTCGTTGGGCCCGTCGCTGCACGCCCAGGTGATCGCACCCTTGTCGTTCTGCATATCGGTGAGGCACTCGTTGTTGGCCGTGTTGACGATGCGGGTGCGACCGTTGTCCGTGTCCACCAGCCGCCACTTCTGGTTCGGGGGCAGCTGGCCCGAAACGAGGTTCTCCGCGGAGACGGCCTCGATCTGGACCTGGTTGGTGTCGGCCTTCACGTCGACGACGCTGCCCGGGGCGCTGGCCGCCTCCAGGGCGACCGTGTTGTTCTCGGGGAAGTGGTGGACGACCCACCACTGGTTGCGGCCGAACTCGTCACCCGTCCACTTGGGGTTCTGGCCGACCTGTGTGCCGTCGGTCTGATCACCCTGGTTGACCTGGAGGTACCAGCCGCCATTGGCGGCGTCCCGGATGGTCTGCGCCTGCGGGCCCTCGTCCTTCTTGTCGTCGCCGCCCCCGGGCGCCTTGTCCGCGGGCTCCTGCTTGGGCGACGGGGCCTGCGACGGCTGCACGGACGGCGCCGGGGGCGCCGGCTTCTTGGGAGGGTCGATCGGGCGTGCGGTCGCGCCGGGCTTCTCCTTCGCGGCGGTGGTCACCGAGGGCTGGGCCGTGAACCACAGCGCCACGAACGCCAGCGCCGCCGCCATCAGCAGCGAGCACACCGCCATCGCCCAGCGCGGCAGCACGGACAGCTGAAGGTAGGTGCCGTGCAACTCCGTCGGCTCCGGCACGCCGGCGCGCTGCGCCGAGACGGTGAAGGGGTGCTTGTTGGTGCCGCCGATCCAGCTGACCGTACCGGGACGGATGTGGAGCTGCGCGAAAGCGGCGCGTCCCGGGGCGACCTGCACCGAGCTCGGCTGCGCCTCGACGCTGAGGGCGTCACCGTTCTCCCGGCCGGAGAGCGAGACCGTCAGCGGCTGGTTGCCGAGATTGTCGACGGCGACCGCCGCCTTGGCGCGCCATCGGCCGCGTACGGCCAACGGGACCAGCTCGCAGCGGAGTTCGGTGAACGGTCCGACCGTGACCTGTCCCTCGACCACATCGCGGATCTCCGGGTGCTCGGCCGGCTCGACGCGGATGCCGAAGGGCGTCGGCCCGGCCACGGCGTCCGGTGTCCGCGGGGGCGCGAAGGTGACCTGCGCGGTGCCCTCGGCCCCCGGGTACAGCCGCAGCACCTCCGGCTCCACCCGCGTCCATCCCGCGGGGTCGCCGGCCGGCCGCAGCCGGTATTCCTCGACGGTGTCGCCGGTGTTGCGGATGCGCAGCCGTACGCTCGCGGCGGCACCCGGGTCAACGGTGATCGCGGCCGGTTCCAGTGAAGTCCACATACTCACCCAGGCAGTCAACCCGCCCGGCGGACGCGGGGCAGTGTCCGCGAGGGCAGAGCAGGGGGCAGAGCTGGGTGTCCCGACGGCCGGGAGAGGCGGCGGCACTCCGGCCGGAGTGGGGGAGCGCCGCCCCGGGCCCCGAGGCACCAACAGCCCCGGCCGCCTCCGGACGTGGCCCCCGCCGCCCCCGGCCACGCGTCAGGTGGCGCCCTCGTGACCGAACGGGCAGCATGCTCTGCCCCCGGCGGCGCCCGTTCGTCTCTACAACGGGGCCCGCCCGGCCGCCAGGATCGGGAGAGAACGAATGGGAGCAGTGACCAGCGAGGACCAGCGCTGGTCGGCAGTGAGCGGGACGGGGGAATGCCATGGGGTCGCATGACCGGCGGCCGGAGTCCGGACGCGAGCACGCGGGGGCGGCTCCCGTGGCGCGTACGACGGCCCCGACCGTGGCCGAGGCTGCCCGCCGGACGGCGGCGACCGGGCATGCCGCACCGTCCGTGCAGCGCTCGCCCGTCGAGGACGTACCGCGCACTCCCGGCCGTTCGCCCGACGACTCGGTACGGGCCGACAGGAAGTCACGGCTCGGCGCCGACTTCTCCGACGTGCGCGTCCATCTCGACGCCGCGGTCCATGAGCTGACCCATGTCATCCAGCAGCGCTCCGGGCCGGTCGCGGGCACCGGCCGGGGCGACGGAACCAGGGCCTGCGACCCCGCCGACCGGTTCGCGCACCCTGCATGTGCGACCTACCTCCTCGAGCACTTGCTGGGGCCGCAGGCCACGCTGCCGAATGCGGCACGGATCGCCGAGGAAAACATTCCGTACCACGTTTCCACCTGAGCGCGATGGCCCCTCCATCCCAGTGACACCCCCATGCCGACTAGGAGCAATGTTCCATGCCCAACTACCTGTCGCCCGGCGTATACGTCGAGGAGGTCGCCAGCGGATCCCGGCCCATCGAGGGCGTGGGAACTTCCGTCGCGGCCTTTGTCGGTCTGGCGCCCACCGGCCCGCTGAACGAGCCGACGCTGGTGACGAATTGGTCCCAGTACGTGGCCGCCTTCGGCGAGTTCACGGAGGGGTACTACCTGGCGCATTCCGTGTACGGCTTCTTCAACAACGGCGGGACGGCGGCGTACGTCGTGCGCGTGGGCGGCGCCGCCGACGGCCCGCAGTCCGCCGGGGCCACGGAAGCGGCGCCCAGGGCGCTGACCGCCGGGGAGCCGGTGGCGCTGGGCACCTTCAAGGTCGCCGCGATCGCGGCCGGTTCCGCCGCCGGCGGTGCGCTCACCGTCGAGGTGCAGGAGCCCGAGGGTGAGGGCGGCGCCGACCGGTTCAAGCTGGTCGTCAAGGACGGCGACAAGGTCGTCGAGAGCTTCGACGTCAGCGCGAAGAAGAGCGCCCGGAACTATGTCGTCGCGCAGGTGAAGCAGCGGTCCAAGGTGATCGTCGTCGAAGAGGCCGTCGCGGCCGCACAGCTGGCGAAGCCGGACGCCCAGAGCGTCACGCTGACCCCGCCCGCCCCGGCGCCCGCCACCCCCGTCGCGCGCGGCGCCGTCGAGCGGCTGGACTCCGGCCGGTTCATCGGTGACTCCGCGGACCGCACCGGATTCGGCGGCCTGGAGGCGCTCGACGAGGTCAACATGGTCGCCGTGCCGGACCTGATGGCCTGCTACCAGCAGGGTCTCATCGACGAGGAGCAGGTCAAGGCCGTCCAGCTCGGGCTCATCGCGCACTGCGAGCTGATGGGCGACCGGATGGCCGTCCTCGACCCGCCGCCCTCCCTGAACGCCCGCGACATCCGTAAGTGGCGCCAGGAGATCGCCGGTTACGACTCCCGCTATGCCGCGCTCTACTACCCGTGGCTCAAGGTCTTCGACCCGACCTCCGGCCAGTCGCGCGTCGTCCCGCCGTCCGGCCACATGGCCGGCATCTGGGCCCGTAACGACTCCGAGCGGGGTGTCCACAAGGCGCCGGCCAACGAAGTCGTCCGTGGGGCGGTCGATCTGGAATTGCAGATCACCCGCGGTGAGCAGGACCTGCTCAATCCGGTCGGCGTGAACTGCATCCGGTCCTTCCCCGGACGCGGAATCCGGGTGTGGGGCGCGCGGACCCTGGCGTCCGATCCGGCGTGGCGCTATCTGAACGTCCGACGCTACTTCAACTACCTCGAGGAATCGATCCTCATCGGGACGCAGTGGGTGGTGTTCGAGCCGAACGACGAGGCCCTGTGGGCCCGTATCCGGCGCAACATCTCGGCGTTCCTGGTCAACGAGTGGCGCTCGGGCGCGTTGTTCGGCCAGCGGCCCGAGGACGCGTTCTACGTGAAGTGTGACGCGGAGGTCAACCCCGTCGAGTCCGTCGACCTGGGAAGGGTCATCTGCGAGATCGGTATCGCCCCGGTCAAGCCCGCCGAATTCGTGGTCTTCCGACTGGCGCAGTTCTCCGGAGGCGGCGGGGAACTGGAGGAGTAACCATCCTCCCCCTTCTCCCTCCTCTCCCCTCCTCTCCAGAACCGACATCCTCTTACCACAACAGGAGTGAACGCTCGTGGCCTTTCAGCCCGGTGACGCAATCGCCTCACACAATTTCGGCCTGCAGATCGACGGAGTCATGGTCGAATATCTGCAGGAGGTCAGCGGTCTGACCATGGAGCAGGACGTCATCGAATACCAGCAGGTATCGGCGGCCGGAAAGCCCGTCGTGAAGAAGATGCCCGGCACGAAGAAGGCCGGTGAGTGCACGGTGATCCGCGGTATGACGGAGAGCGCCGCGTTCAGCGAATGGATCAACAAGTCCATTGCGGGTGACATGGGTTCGGCCCGCAAGAACGCCACCATCATGATGATGGACTACCAGAATAACCCGGTGAAGCGTTACAACATGCGCAATGCCTGGTGCAGCAAGGTGGAGACCAGCGGGGTCAAGGCGGGCGACGCGGCCGCACTGACCGAGCAGGTCACCATCGTCTTCGAAGAGCTGGTCATCGAATAATGCGGCGCGCAGGCCCGGGGGTACGGACGGCCGCCTCGGCGAATACGGCACAGGCGGCGGAAGCTGCACGGGCAGCAGAGACGGCGGGCGCGGCAGCTGCGTCCCATGCGGCGGCTCCGTCCCGTGCGGCGGTGCGTGAACCGTTGCGGACGGAGTTCGAGTTCGAGCTGCCGCGCGGATTCGTCGACGAGTCCGGCACCGTCCACCGCAATGGCGCGATGCGTCTGGCGACGGCACGGGACGAACTGATTCCGCTGCGGGATGTGCGCGTACGCGAGAACCCGGCATATCTGTCGGTCGTGCTGCTCGGCCGGGTCATCACCCGGCTCGGCACGCTCGGGTCCGTGCACGACGGCACGGTGGAGAACATGTTCGCCTCCGACCTGGCCTTTCTGCAGGACTTCTACCGGCAGATCAACGCCGAGGGGCACACCCGCGCCGCCGTGGCCTGCCCGCATTGCGAGGAGTCCTTCGAGGTGGAGCTGGCCGGGAGCCGCCTGGGGGAATCGTGACGTACGCGGCTGGTCGCATCGAGGAGGAAGTCGCCTATCTGGCCTACCACTTCCACTGGGGGCTGGACGACATTCTCGACCTCGAACACGCCGACCGGCGCGCGTACGTGGCGCAGAGCGCGGCCCTGGTCGAGCGGGCCGAAGGGAAGCAGTGACGGGGGATGGGCTTGTTGGGGTGGCTGCGGGGGCCGCGGAGTGCGCGGGGCGCGGAGCGTGCGCAGGAGCCGGAGGCCGGGGCGTCGGTGGACGCCGCTGTCAGGAGTGAGGGGAGCCGGGCGAGTCAGCGGGCCCAGGGGAGCGGCCGGGCGGGTGGCTGGGCTGCCGTGCCTCCCGTCCAGCGGATCCTGGGGGCGCCGCGCACCGTCTCGGAGGCCGGCTTCGCCGCGTCGCTGAGCGCGCATCGCGATCCGTCCTTCGGGGGCGAGCTGGGGCACGACGTACGCGCCTCGGCACCTGGCGGGATGCTCCGCGGCGTCCTCACCCCCATTCCGGCAACCGGCGCGGCGGCCCCGGTCGGCCTCGACCTGCCGGCTTTGCGACTGCCGGTGGTGGGGCGGAGCGGGGAGGAGACAGAGGCTGAGGGCGAGGCGGGAGCGTCCGGTGAGGTGGGCGGGGGTGGGCTGTTCTCCGGGGGCGGTGTAGGGCCGACACGTACGGCTTCGAAGCGGTCCGTGAACGTGCAGCGTGTGTCGTCTGCCTCGTCTGCCTCGTCTGCCTCGTCTGCCTCGTCTGCCTCGTCTGCCTCGTCTGCCTCGTCTATGCCGTCTATGCCGTCTATGCCGTCTGTCTCGGCTGCTGCGTCTGCGCCCTCGGGGTCGTCCGCGTCGGCAGTCAGGGCGCGGGAGTCGGCACGTCCCGCGTTGATGTCGGCGCCAAGGGTGGCCGGCCTGCCGGTGCGCCGGGTGACGGCGGTGGGCGCAGGCAAGGCGGCCTCTGCTGTGCCCGCACCTTCGGCGCCGGTTGCCGCAGCGCCGACACCGGTTGCCGGGGAGCCGGCATCGGTTGCCGGGGAGTCGGCACCGGTTGTCGCCGAGCCGACGCCCGTGGTTGATGCCCGGCCCACAGCTGTCCCGGGCCCGATTCCCCCGCCGGGACCCGGGACATCCGCCGCGCCCTCCGGGAAGGCGGCGGTGACGCCGGCGCCCGTCGCAGTACGGCCTGATACTCCCGTGCGGGCCTTACAGCGACGGGCGGCCGTGCGCCGGGTACAGAAGGACGCACCGGAATCGGGAGGTGTCCCCGCGGTCGTCCCCGAGGCGAGTGGTCCTGGCCGTGGCCCGGATCCCGTGAGCGCGTCGCCGAGCAGGCCAGGCGGTGGGGGTGCGCCTGCGCCGGCATCCGAGCCTGCGGCGGAGTCTGCGCGTGTGTCGGTGTCCGGGCCTACGTCATCGCCCGCGCCTGGGACCGTATCCGCGCCCACCGCGGCACCCCCCTCCATGCCCATGCCCATGCCCAGGCCGATGTCCCCGTCCCCGTTCCCGTCGAAGTCCGTCCCCACCGTTCGGTCAGGCGCGCACGAGTCGCGGACGGAGCTGCCTCAGACGGGCAATGTCGTGCAGCGGTCGACGCCACCGCACAGTTCTCGGCCGGGACTTGGGGCGCCGATTCAGTCTTCCGGCAAGCCCGACGAGCCGGGAAGGCTGCCCGAGACCGGCGGCCCAGAGGTCACGACCTCACGCAGCGAGGTACGGACGCGGGCTACGGCTCAGGGAAACGTCACTGCCCCCGCACCCGCCGCCCCGAGCACGGACTCCACCCGTAACCCGATGAGCGTCGCGCCGGGGGAGGAGCGTCGGGTGGTGCAACGGTCGGCGAGCGCCGGTTCGTCCTCTGAACCCGCGCGCAGTGCCGAGAGGAACACCCCGCCCACAGCGCCCACAGCGCCTACCGGTCGCCGGCGCCCACTGATCGGCGCACCGTTCGTACCCCGTGAGCCGTCGGAAGGTGCGACAGCTCCGACACTCGTCCAGCGCGCGAGTGCACCGTCGGCCACGCCCTTGCGTGCCCCGGTGCCCCCGTCCGCTGTCTCCGAGGCCGGGTCGACGCCTGCTCAGCGCGTGAAGGTGTCGTCGCCTACGTCGCCTACGTCGCCTACGTCGCCTACATCGCCGCGTGATGCGGCGCCGCCGTCCGCCGTCTCCGAAGTGGCGGCGGCGCCTGTTCAGCGTGCGAGCGCACCGCCGGCCGAGACGCCGCGCGACGCCGCCGTCTCGGCCGCTCCCACCGAAGTCGGTCCCGCACCCGTGGGGCCGACACCGGATACGTCCAGCCGGGCCGTCGTACAACGTGTCGCCGCACGCACCGCACCACGCACCGCACCACGACCCGCACACCTAGAGGTAGCGGGGGACGCGTCGTCGCCGCAGGTCCCGGTCCGGGATGCCGGAGCGCCCCGGACTCCTGCGCCGACGAGTGAGGCGACGAGTGGGGCGACGAGTGAGGCGACGAACAGGAGCAGTACCGCGCCTGCCGCTTCCGGACCACAGTCCTTGCCGCGCAAGGTGGTTGAGGCCGGCCCGTCCGAGTCGGGCCCCCGGCCGGGTGTGCGGCGTGCTCCGCTCGCGACGGCTCGGGCGCTGGTCTCCCGGGAGTCCGGCCACCACAGCAGCGGTTACCTCGGACGCGGTGGAATACCTGGGGCGTCGGCCGGGTCTGGCACCACGCCCGCCGTGCCGCTGCGCGCGCGGCACACCAGCGCGCGCAGCGGGCCGGGAAATCCGACGCAGCAACCACCGGCTCCCCAGCCGCTCACCCGGCCGCAAACGGTCCAGCGAGCTCCTGCGGCCTCCTCCCCCTCAGCCCCGACTCTCGCTCCCACCTGGGCCCCGGCTCCGGCCCCCGCGCCGACCGTGCCCGTTGCCGCGACCACGGCTCCGGCGCCTGCCCTGGCCCCACCGGCCCCAGCCCTGGTGCCTCTCGCAGCCCCGACACCGGCGCCTGCCCCAGCCATGCCCTCAGCCCCGGCCGTACAACGGCGCATCCTCACATCACCCATGCCACCCATGCCACCCACGTCACCAGCCCCGCCGATCGCACCCTTGGCCGCGCCCGCCCCCCTGTCCTCACCCGTAACACCCCGCGCGCCGCGCCCCGTGCAACGCACCCGCCACGCCGCGACAACCTCCCCCACGGCCACTTCAGCCGGCACCCCCACACGTGCCCCTACAGCCACGTCGGCGAACACCTCGCCAAGCGCCCCCACCGGTAGCCCGGTAACCACCTCCGCACCACCCCCCGCCCCCCTTCAACGCACGTCCTCCACCTCACACCGGCCCCCCACCAGCACCCCCACCACACAGCCCTCATCCCCCGCTCCCACCCCAGCCCGAGCCCCCTCCCCAACCACCCCCTCCACCCCCGCCGAGCTGGACGAGCTGGCTCGCCGCCTGGTGACGCCGCTGTCCCGGCTGCTACGGGCCGAGCTGCGCAGCGACCGGGAACGGATCGGCCGACTACGCGATCGCGGCCGCTGACCACACCGGCCGGACGCCACCCCGGAACACCAGCCACACACCGAACGCCCACCCCACCCAGAAAGCCCACCCCATGCCCGCGTCCCAGGACCCCGGATCCACCGTCTTCTTCAAGCTGTCCATCGACGGCCAGGACCTCGGCCTGTTCAACGGCTGTGACGGGCTGGCCTCCGAGGTGGAGGTGGAGCAGCGGCAGGAGGGCGGCAACAACGGATTCGTCTGGCAGCTGCCCACCCGCGTGACGCACTCCACGATCCGTCTCACCCGCCCCCTCACCGCCGACACCTCCCGCGTGGCGGCCTGGATTTCCTCCCTCGCCACCGGTATCCGCCGGCCCACCGCCCAGATCGCCGCCCTGCGCGCCGACGGTTCGATCGTCGCGCAGTGGGGGCTGGTGGAGGTGCTGCCCGTGCGGTGGCAGGGGCCGAGTCTGGACCCGGCCAGTCCGGGGGTGGCGACCGAGACGCTGGAGATCGCGCACCACGGATTCACCGACGCGGGAGGTGCCTGAGATGCCCGCGCCGACCGGCGGCAAGGCGGGCGCGAGCCTCGTACGGGCCGCGCTCGCGATCCATCAGCCCCCCACCGACCTCGGCGGCTCCCTCGGCGGCCGCATCGGTGAGGTGGAGTTCCAGTTCAACCCGACCCAGTTGCAGCTCGGGCGGGAGGCGGAGTGGCACACCCAGGCCGCGGTTGCCTATACGCGCGGCGCACCGCCGAAGTTCACCGGCGCCCGGCCCGCCACGCTCCAGCTGGAGGTGTTCCTGGACGCCTCCGGCACCCCGAACGCCGGGAAGGTGCAGAAGCAGGTCGAACTCCTGCTCTCCTGCTGCGAGGTGACCCCGCAGAGCGTCAGCTCCAAACGCCCGTCGCCGCCATGGGTCCGCTTCTCCTGGGGGGCGTTCAACACCGTGCAGTTCGTCGCGTACGTGACGAGCGTCAGCGCGACCTACACCCTGTTCAACCCCACCGGGGAGCCAATCCGCGCCACCTGCTCGCTGTCCCTCACCGAGGTGGCGATGCCCACCAAGGGGCAGAACCCCACCTCCGGCGCGCTCTCCGCCCGCCGTATCCACCGCACGGTCGCGGGTGACTCGCTCGCCTCGCTGGCCTGGCGGGAGTACGGGGACGCGACCCGCTGGCGGCTGATCGCGGAGGCGAACGAGATCGACGACCCGATGCGGCTGCGGCCGGGCACCGAGCTGCTGCTGCCCGCCGCCGACGAGGGCCCGCCCGAGGGCGGTCCCGTACACAGCCCCTCCGGGCACCCCACCCTCCAGGAGGCCCACCGATGAGCGAGAAGACGTACACCAGCGTGCTGCACGTCGAGATCGGCGGCACGGTGCTGCCCGACAGGCTCGCCGCCCTCCTCACCGAGGGCTGGGTGGACGCCAGCGTCAACGTCCCCTCCGCCTTTCAGCTCACCTTCGCCGACCGCGGCTCCGACATCCTCCAGACCTTCCCGCAGATGAAGATCGGCGCGAAGGCGGTGCTGTCGCCCTTCACCGACGGGCAGCGCGGCACGCCCATGCTGACCGGCGAGATCACCGCCCTCGAAGTGGACGCGGACGCGAGCGGCAAGTCCCTGGTCGTCCGGGGCTACGACCCGGGGCACCGGCTGCTGCGCAACCGCCGCGTCGCGGGCTACCCCAACATGACCGCGAGCGACATCGTGCGCCGCCTCGCCGGCCGCAACCAGCTCGCCCTCGGCACGGTGGAGGCCACCCGCACCGTCTACGAGCTGGCCACCCAGCCCAACATCACCGACTGGGACTTCCTGCTGCGCCTGGCCCAGGAGAACGACGTCCACCTCTCCTTCGACCCGCAGGGCAAGCTGCGGTTCGCCGGGCTGGCCCCCGCCTCCTCCGCGCCCGCCGACACCACCCCGGCCGCGCAGAGCCCGTACGTCCTGGAGTTCGGCCACAACGCGCTGCACAGCCGGATCGCCGTCACCGCCGCCGGGCAGGTCGCCAAGGCGGGCGCGCGCGGCTGGAACATGCGCGCCAAGCGCGCCCTGTCCGCCGAGTCTCCCGCCACGACCAGCAAGGACATCGTCGCGGATATCGCGCCCGGAGCGCTCAGCAAGCCCTTCGGCGCCTCCGAACTGACCGCCACCGACACCCCGTTCACCACCCAGGCCCAGGTCACCCATGCCGCCCGCGCGCTCGCCGACGACGTGGCGGGCTCCTTCGCCGAACTGGAGGTGGCGGTCACCGGGAACCCGCAGCTGACACCGGGCCGGCCGGTCGCGCTCAAGGGCGCCGGCTTCCCGTTCGAGGGGAAGTACACCGCGACCGGCGTACGCCATGTCTTCGAGTCCGGCAGGCAGTTCACCACCTGGCTGACCGTCTCGGGACGGCAGTTCCGGTCGCTGTACGGGCTGGCGTCCGGCGGTGCGGAGGCCGCGCCGCCCATGCCGGGCGTGGCGATGGCGCTGGTCAGCAACGCCAAGGACCCGCTGAAGCTGGGCCGGGTCAGGCTGCGCTTCCCCTGGCTGTCGGACAGCTACGAGAGCGACTGGTGCCGGGTGGCGCAGCTGGGCGGGGTACGGGGCGGCGGGCTGATCCTGCCGGAGGTCGGTGACGAGGTGCTGTGCGCCTTCGACCGGGGCTCGCTGGAGCACCCGTACGTACTCGCCGGGCTCTACAACGGCATCGACAAGCCGACCCCCGACCCGGACGGGCTGCCCGCGGTGGATCCGACCAGCGGCCGGGTCAACTGGCGCTCCCTCGCCTCGCGCAGCGGCCACACCGTCGAGCTCGTCGACGCCAAGTCCCGGATGAAGAGCGGCATCAGGCTGCAGACCGGCAACGGCAAGCTCACCGTCCACATGGACGAGACGCGCACCCAGGTCACCATCCGCAGCGACGGTTCCGTCTCCATCACCGGGACCCGGAACGTGAGCATCAAGGCGGGCGGCAACCTGTCGCTGACCGCGGGCGGCTCGCTGACGATGAGCGCCGGCGGGGCGGTCGACATCAAGGCGGGCGCGAAGTTCGGCGTCATGGCGGGCGCCGTGGCGGACATCAACGCGACCGGCGCCATCAACCTGAAGTCGGCCGGCGCGGTGGCTGTCAACTCCGTCGGCGCGGTCTCCGTCAGCGCGGTCGGCGCGGTAGCCGTCAACGCGGGCGCCGCGGCAGCCATCAACTCGCCGGCCACGGTCACGCTGAACGCACCGGCCGTCCTGCGCAACGGCATTCCTTTCTAGGGACCTGAGGAAGGTGAGGGACATGCATCTCAAGGGGGGCACCGGACATGAGTGAACAGTTCGTGGGCGCGGGCTGGACCTTCCCGCTGCGTACCGACGCGGGCGGCGGCATCGCACTGGCCCGCCGGGAGCGGGAGATCGAGGAGTCGATCCGGCTCGTCCTGGCCACCGCGCCCGGCGAGCGGCCGATGCGGCCGGAATTCGGCTGTGCCGTGCACGACATGGTCTTCGCGCCGGTCAACGAGGCAACGGCCGGCCGCATCCGCTACGAGGTGCGGTCCTCGCTCGACCGCTGGGAGCCGCGCATCGAGGTCCAGGACGTCGAGGTGAGCCCGGCACCCGACGAGCCGTCCGTGCTGTTCATCGACGTGCGCTACAGCGTGCGCGGCACCAACAACCCGCGCAGCCTCGTCTTCCCCTTCTACGTGATCCCGTCCACGGAATCAGCGTCCACCGAAAGCGAAGCCTGATGGCCCTGCCCGCACCCCACCTCGACGACCGCCGCTTCCAGCAGTTCGTCGACGACGCCAAGCGCTATGTCCAGCAGCGCTGCCCCGAGTGGACCGACCACAATGTCTCGGACCCCGGTGTGACCCTCATCGAGGCCGTCGCGCACATGGCCGACCAGATCGTCTACCGCCTCAACCGGGTGCCGGAGAAGAACCATCTGGCCTTCCTCGACCTGCTCGGAGTCACCCTCTTCCCGCCCTCCTCGGCCCGCGCCGACGTCACCTTCTGGCTCTCCGCCCCGCAGCCCGAGGCCGTGGTGCTGCCCGCCGGGACGGAGGTGGCCACCGGCCGTACCGAGAGCGAGGAGGCGGTGTCCTTCGCCACCGAGGACGATCTGACCGTGGTGCCGTGCGAACTGGACGCCGTGCTGCGGCAGGAGGCGGGGACCACCCCCGAGGACTGCAGCCAGGACATCTTCGCCGGCAGCGATGTGGCCGTCTTCGCGGCCGCCCCGCAGCCGGGGGACTGCCTGCTGTTCGGGCTGTCGGCGGCGGTGCCGCGGTGCGCGGCCGTCCTGCGGCTGGACAGCCGGGTGGACGGGGTCGGCGTCGACCCGCGTCAGCCGCCGCTCGTCTGGGAGGCGTGGACCGCCGACGGGTGGACCGAGTGCGAGCTGGCGGAGGACTCCACCGGCGGCCTCAACCGGCCCGGAGAGGTCGTGCTGCACGTTCCCGCGGCGCACATCATCTCGCGCGTCGGCCGGACCGACTCCGCCTGGTTGCGCTGCCGGGTCGTGGAGGCCGCACCCGGTCAGCCCTTCTACAGTGCCTCGCCCACCGTCCGGTCCGCGTCCGCGTTCACCATCGGGGGCACGACCACGGTCGCGCACGCCGAGGTGGTACGGGACGAACCGCTCGGCGAGTCCGCGGGCGTGCCGGGCCAGCGGCTGCGCCTGGCGCAGGCACCCGTCGTCGCCGACCGCCCGCCCCTGAGACTGGAGGTCTCCGACGGGGACGGCTGGCAGGAGTGGCAGGTCGTCCCCGACTTCGCCGCCTCGGGCCCGCACGACCGGCACCTCACCCTCAACGCCGCCACCGGCGAGATCGCTTTCGGTCCCGCGGTGCGCCAACCGGACGGCGAGGTGCGGCAGTTCGGGGCGGTACCCCCCAAGGGTGCGGTCCTGCGGGCCGCGCACTACCGCACCGGCGGCGGGCGGACCGGAAACGTGGCGCGCGGCGCGATCCAGGTGCTGCGCAGCTCCATCCCGTATGTGGCGCGGGTGGAGAACCGCGAGGCGGCGCGCGGCGGGGTCGACGGCGAGACGGTGCAGGAGGCGAAGGTGCGGGCGCCGATCGCGCTGCGCGCCCAGGAACGGGCCGTGACCGCCCGCGACTACGAGGAGTTGGCGCGGCGCGCGGCCCCCGAGGTGGCCCGCATCGCTTGTCTCGCGGTCGATCCCGCGGAGCCCGCCGCGGGCGCGAGCACCGGCACGGCGGGCCAGGGCGGCGCGGCGGGCCGGACCGGTGAGAACGCCGTCCGCGTCCTGGTCGTTCCCCAGGCCGTCCCCGACCGCGGCGGACGCCTGCGCTTCGAGCAGCTGGTGCCCGGCGAGGAACTCCTCGGCCGGATCACGCGGTTCCTGGACGAGCGCCGCCCGCTGGGCACCCGCCTCGCCGTCGGCCCGCCCTTCTACCAGGGCGTCACGGTCGTCGCGACGCTGCACTCCTTCCGTGCGGCGCGCGCCGAGCGGGTACGGGCCGAGGCCCTGGACGCGCTGTATGCCTACCTCGACCCGCTGACCGGCGGCGCGCACGGGGAGGGCTGGCCGTTCGGCCGTCCCCTGCGCTCCGGTGAGATCTTCGCGGCCCTGCAGCGCGTACCCGGCGTGGAACTCGTCGACGAGGTCCTGCTGCACCCCGCCGACCCGCTCACCGGCCGCCGCGGCGACGCCACCGACCGCATCGAACTCGCCCCGTCCGCCGTGCTGTTCCCGTTCGACCACCGCGTCCGCGTGATCGAGGCACGATGAGGGGCTCCTTCGCGGGGGCGGTGACCCCGCACCCCCTGGGCGCGGCGCTCCCCGGCGTCTACGCCGACGACGACTTCACCCAGCGCTTCGTGGCGGGCCTCGATGTCGTCCTCGCCCCGCTCTTCCACGTGCTCGACTGCCTGGAGAGCTACTTCACGCCCGCCCTCGCCCCGGAGGACTTCGTCGACTGGCTGACGACCTGGGTCGGCACCGAACTCGACGGCACGGAACCGCTGGCCACCCGCCGCCGCGCGGTGGCCACGGCCGTCTCGCTGCACCGCGTCCGCGGCACCCGGCGCGGCCTGTCCGAGGCCGTCCACCTGGCCTTCGGCGTACGCCCGGAGATCACCGAGAGCGGCGGCGCGACCTGGTCCGCACGCCCCCTCGGCCCGTTCCCCGGCTCCCCGGGCCCGGGCCTACGGGTGACCCTGCGGGTCCACGACCCCGCCGCCACCGACCCCCACCGCCTGCACGCCGTCGTCGCGGCGGCCCGCCCCGCGCACCTCCCCTTCACGGTCGAGGTGACCCCACCCCTCGCCCCCTGAAGCCCTCCCCGACGCCACGCCCGAAGTCACCTCCGAAGGAACCTGCCTCATGGCCACCGACCACACCACCTGCCCGGACTGCGGCGCCCCGGCCCCCCAGACGGGCCAGTCCTTCTGCGACTCCTGCGGAGCCTTCCTCCGCTGGGACCGCCCCACGACACCCACGACACCCACCGCACCGCCGTCCACGCCGCCGGCACCCGCACCACCCGCACCACCCGCGTCCTCGCCGTCAGGGCCCCCGCCGGACGCGGCTCGTGCACACCCCGCGACGAGCGGCCCGGACGACACCCCTGTGCGCCCCGCCGCTCCGAACGACGCCGTACGGCCCGACGCCGGCACTCCTTCCCCCCTCCCGCATCAGGCCGGCGACGAGGACCCGACCACCCCGCTCCCGGCCACCGACGGCGACGGGGCAGCCCCGCCCCGGCCGGCCCCGACGCACGCTCCGCCCGGCGAGCGGAAAGTCTCCGAGACCGGCATCCGCGCCCTCCTGGTCCCCGTCCCGGATGCCGTGCCCACGGCGCCCCCGGAGGCGCCCGGCGGTGTGCTGCCCGGCCGGCCCGATGCGGCCCGGCCCCGGGTCCGCACCCCACACGCCGCCCCCGAGCCCGTGGACGGAACGCCCTGCCCGACCTGCGCCAAGCCCAACGCCCCAGGCCGCCACTTCTGCCACAGCTGTGCCACCCCCCTCACCCACTCCACCCGCCCGGAGGCCGAGGGCCCGTACGCCGGAGAGCGCCCGCGCCTGCACCGTGACCGCACCCGGTGGGTCACCCGTGCCGTGGTGGCCGCCGCCCTCGCCGCCGTAGTGGTGGGCGGCATCATCGGGGGGCCACCGGCCGCACGGGCCGTCCAGGACCACTTCGCCGACCGCGTCCAGGTGCCCGCCGCCACCTGGAAGGCCTCGCACTCCGGCCCCGAACACGGCGCGAAGCTCGCCTTCGACACCTACTCCAACACCTGGTGGGGCACGGGCTACTCGGGCGCTTCCGACGGCCAGTACCTGGAGGCCGGATTCGGCCAGCCCACCGACCTGCTGAACCTGGTGATCACCCCCGGCGCCTCCCCCCGCACCCCACAGGCCGCCGACCCGGCCCGCCCCCACGAGTTCGACGTCCTCGTGACCGACTCCGCAGGCAAGCAACACCTCTCCCACTACCGCCTCAACGACGGCGGCCCACAGAACATCGACGTCCACGTACGGGACGCCCTGACCGTCCGCCTGATCCTGCACTCCGCCTACGGCGCCACCGACAAGAAGCAAGTAGCCATCGCGGAGCTGGAGTTCTTCGGACGGTCAGGGGGCTGACGTCGGTCGTGCCACGAACGCCACGACTGCCGCGCGCACTTCGCACACACGGATGCCGCCGCACCCCCTCCTGACCCCTGTCCCTGCAAGTCAGGAAGAGTGCGGCGGTCTCCACGTGAGGGTTGTCAGATGTCCCGGAAGAGACCAGGCGGCCCAGTGACCTGCCTCCATGGGTGGCTTCGGGGTGCTGACCTGCGCTGATAGCCTTTCGGCTGTTTCACGGTCATGCCAGTTGATGCGGCCGGAAGTCCCAGAGGACCCCCAGAGGACTCCCACCTGTGATCGCTCTCTTGCGGCTCTATGCAGCGCGAGGGGGTGCGGTGTCGGCTGGGAGCCGCACATCGGTGGTCTCCTGTGAACGAATGGCAGCGCGTGCTCCTCGAACGACTCCCGCCTGCAGTGGGGAGAACGGGTACCTCAATGAGAAGTGGCACATCGACCGCGGACCACCCCGCCTGCGCGGGGAACCTCCTCGTGCGTTCCGTCGTGGTTGGGTTCGGCAATCATTGCGACTGATCTCGGTTGGCAGCAGGCCCCGTGAGATCCGGCGGGGTCTGCTGCCCTGCGGGCCGCCGCCTACGGGTGGTGCGTTGCTGAGACCGATGCCGAGTGCGATGGCGTCGTGCCGACCGGTGCCTTGCTGCCTGTTCCCGGCCCGCCGGCCACGGCCAGTAGTAACAGGAGCAACAGGAGACATCCTCCTCCGGTGCCCGCTGCCACGAGGGTGCGAGGGCTGATGGACCGGTGATGCCCGCGTACGCGGGTGCCGTCCGAGCGGTAGTAGGCACGGACACGGGTCGTCGGACTGGTGGGGACTGGTCGGGGCCGCGACACGGGAGCGGGACGCGGGGCGGTACGTCGGGATGCCGTATAGGGCTGGGCGGTGCGGGGGCGGGTGCGGCGGTTGTGGCCTTTGACGTAGGTGCCGTCACGGCGGTGGTGCGGGCGTACGTAGGTCACGGGCGGTCCTCGGCGGTGAAGGGGGGAGTACCCCCAGACGGGGGCCGGGTGTTCCTCGGCTCAACATTCGACGGTAGCGACCGGCACTGACAATCCAGGGCGGCCAACTCATCGACTGTGCGCACCCGGTGGGCAGGGGCCAGCGCTTTTCGGGCGGGTGATCGCGACGTTGGGCCCCTGTCAGTGCCAGGCGCTGTCATAGAGGTGGGGGGAACTGCAGAAGAGAGGGGACCGTGCCGGGGAGCAGGGATACAACCACACCGATCGCACCGACCAGGGCGTGCGCAGGGCGCCGTGCCCCGGGGCGGCCGAGGTGCATCGGTGAGCCTGCGTCGCCGGCGGCGCAAGAGCTTGGCCAGCTGGATGCCATGCACCGCAGCGCTTTCGAGGCCGCTGTACGCGATCTGCTCGCCGGGGACGGCTCACGCGACGCGCTGCGTTGTGGCAGTCGGGACAGCGATGACGTCGTCGTGATGGTGACGAACGGGGAGATCTCTGGGCCTGCTCGCGACTTCTCCCGACGGCGGCAACTGCACCTGGATGACCGGCATCTGCGGGAACAGTGGGCTCGGGGCAGGCGACCGCTGCGGGAGATCCTTCCGGCTGTCGCACCACCCGGAAGCCTCCGTGTCTTCGCTGAGCCCCATAACGCTGTTGGGCGGGCCAAGGTTCACCCCTTGTCGACCGCCGAGCGCTGTGTGACCGGGGCGTCCGGCTTGCTCTCGCCGGGGGAATTGTCGCCGTTGGTGACAGCAAGAGGGGTCTGCTCGCCATCGGACCCTCGCTCTCCTCCGCCAACCTCCGCTTTGAGAAAGCGAATTCGGGGACTCGAATTGACCAGGTGGCGCAGGTCACCAAGAAGGCGTCTCGCAATTCGGCGCGGGTGTTCGCCGGTGGGGCGTGAATGGGGCGCCATGTCTCCTCCGCTCAGGGCATTTTGACGAGATGGGGCACGCGAACCTCTGGGAGGTCTAGACGACAAACAAGGCCCAGGCCGCCTTAAGCATGGAGCGGGTGAGGGGAATCGAACCCGCGCTCTGAGCTTGGGAATCAGGGGGCTTTCGGGAGCTGGGTGCCTTCCTGGCCAGCGAAGATGCCGCAGCTGGGGCGGTGTACTCGGTCGAATCTCTGACCGTCGTGGATCGCTGTTCACCGCTCCCACCGGCACGACACCGGCACCGTGGTCGACACGGCCCGGGAAGGGGGCGATGTGTGTGGTGAACCGGACCGATGTGCGAAGTGGTGCTGCTGCCGACGGCGGGTGGATTGCTTGGGCGAAGCGACGAGCCAGGAAGAGGCAACGCGTGCTGGGCCGGCATCATCGTGTCCGGCTGGGGTGAAGCGGCCGGGCGTCCCCTCGCCGTTGCCACGACCTGATCGGGAGGTCGAGCTGATGCACGGCGCGGGTCGCTGTGGCGTCAGTCCGCGTCGCGATTCTCCAAGGCGGGTCCGAGATCCCCGGTGAGCGGGCGGGCACGTCCGGTGCCGGTGTCGATGAGGATCTTTTCGGCCTGGTCAGGGTTGTCGGCCCGGACGGCTCTGGCCATCGCGGACCGTGCCGCCTCGGGCGTCGCGTGGGGCGGGACCACGAGCAGGGTGAAGTAGTCCTGATCTCCGCGGGTGATCAGGACGGTGTCGTCACTGACCGGGAACGAGTCGATGTGCACGACCCGCTCGTCGATGACCAGCCGTGTTGGCAGTCCTTCCCAGCTGTCGGCGTCCAGACCGATGCGCGTGACCGGGCCGAGATGCTCGGTCAGCGCGGTGACCAGGCCGGGAAGCTCGGTGCTGATGTCGCGGGAGCGGGGCCACCATGCTCCGTCGAGAATCCCCTCGCGGGCATGCGTCGTCTGCAGCCGGACGAGCACCGTCCCGGCTTTCACGGACTGGTGGACCGCGTCGGGCAGCTCGGCGCCGTACGGGATATCGGATTCGGCCATGGTGCGCGCCGCCCCTCTGCGGGAGGCCGGTACGTCTGCTGATGGTCGTGTGAGGACCGCGTGGCTGTGCCGGCCGTCATTTTCTTCTTCACCGTACTTCGCATACGGGCCGGGGGACGGGCAGGCGGGTCGCCCAGCGCACCCACGGAGAGTTCCTCGGGCGCCACGGAGAAGCCCGGGATTCGCGCACCCGGCTTGGAGAGCCGTGCGCGGAACAGGGGGAACGCACCGGGAGCTCTTCGCGCACCGGCTCCCATGCTGGTGTCGTTCCCCGTGGCAGGAACACCGGGACGCGGCAGAGGCAACCGGGGACCAGGTCCACACCATGACCAGGTGCCGACCACGGACGAGGGCCGGTGGCCGGTGCTGATGGCGCAGGCCGGGTGACTGCGCTCCTAGACGGCCGGTCGGCCAGCTTTCGTGGCGCCGCGCCACTCGATCAGGAGGAGAGTCGCATCGTTGGTGGTGATTCCGTCCCGTTCCCGCATGAGGGTGTGGGAGAGGGAGCGGACTGCCGTCCGCACTTCCGTCCCGGTGCGGGCGATGCGGTCCACCCAGTCGATGAGCTGTTCTTCCCCGAACTCCGCCCCGCCGGTTTCGTGCTCCTCGATCAACCCGTCCGCGAAGCACAGGACGCGGTCGCCCGGCTCCAGGGCGAGCTCGCTGATCCGGGGTTCCTGGCCGCCGAATCCGACCGGCAGTGTGGTCGGGCTGCGGAGCGGCCGGATGGCGTGCTGTCCGCGGAGGAGCAGGGGCGCGGGGTGTCCCGCGCCCACCCCCTGGAGGTGCCCGGTCGCCGCGTTGAGCCGCATCATCTGGGCGGTCACGAAGTGGTCGGGGCCGAACTGGCCGTGGCCCGCGCCACCGCGGGCGCCACCCCTGCAGGCTGCCGGCAAAGGGCCGGCGATGGCGGGAGGTGAACGCCGGCCCCGGACAGCGGGCCCGGGCCGGTCGGAAGCGTTCGGGGAGCAACTTCTGGGGACCTATGAGAGCAGCGTGCAGCGGCTGTCGGACCTGCCTGACCCATTGCTCCGCAGGCGGCATGTCACGCGAGGGATCCGCCTCCGTGGCGCAGGGCGTTGGGGCGAGTTCGTAGACGACCAGGGCGAGGGTCTCCGCAGCCTCGGAAGCCAGGGCCGGGTCGAGGCTGCCGGCGAAACGACGGGCGACGCCGCGGGCGTGTGGGACGCCGGCGGGGGTGTCGTCTTCGCGGGCGACAGGGCGCCTCGGGACTGTCGTGTGGGTTGTCGTCGTGTCGTTCATGCGCTCACCACCCCGCTTGGGTCGGTTGTGCCGCCGGGCTCAGCTTGTGCCCGCCGGGCCGGCACACCCGGATGGCACTCTTCCGGGTGCGTATGAGGCAGAAGTCCACTCATTGGCTGTTGAGAAAATCTGTCACAGCAAGAGTAGACATGGGTGCGTGCGGGGGTTAGTGTTTCCCCGTACCCAAGAAGTCGAAGAGGGCACGGCAGAGCTGAACTGCCGTGCAAGCAGGTCAGGCAGGATGTGGAACGGCAGTGGAGCGGCGGAGCCGGAAATGGTGGGTTCCTTCGCTGACTGCCGGGCCGAGCGGCCCCAGGGGCCGCATGCAGTACCCGCGATATCCAGCAGTACGACCGAGTAGCCGAATGAGGTAAGGAGCAGACGCCATCAGGATCGCCCGGGCGAGGAAGAACACCGCTCGGGTACCGCAGGCCCCGGATTGGAAGGTGGTCCCCGGTCACGCATCCGCGATCCCCGCGCCTCCGCCCTCCCAGGCGGACACGCGGAACAAGAAGGCCGGCGCAGTCAGCCGGTAGATGGTGTTGAAAGCTCGGGGCCCGGGTGCCGTACGGCACCCGGGCCCCTCGACGCGTCCCGAAAGAAGAGGTCTATGCCCCCTCACAGTCCCCGCCCCGTCGACCATCTCGACGACGACGATTACCCCGCCTACACCATGGGCCGGGCCGCCGAAATGATCGGCACCACCCCCGCCTTCCTCCGCACCCTCGGCGAGAACCGCCTGATCACCCCGCTGCGCTCCGAAGGCGGCCACCGCCGCTACTCCCGCTACCAGCTGCGCATCGCCGCCCGCGCCCGCGAACTCGTCGACGCCGGCACCCAGATCGAGGCCGCCTGCCGCATCATCATTCTCGAAGACCAGCTCGAAGAAGCCCAGCGCATCAACGACGAACTCCACACCCGCGGCGCCACCTCGTAACAGCGTTTCGAGGTCGATGTCCAGCCGTCCGCTCTCGGCGGCGGCC
The DNA here is from genome assembly GCF_036227565.1 of Streptomyces sp. NBC_01454. Classification (NCBI taxonomy): domain Bacteria; kingdom Bacillati; phylum Actinomycetota; class Actinomycetes; order Kitasatosporales; family Streptomycetaceae; genus Streptomyces; species Streptomyces sp. NBC_01454. Next base: position 1,956,063 of record NZ_CP109460.1, on the reverse strand, counting down.
TGCAGATCACGCCTCGCCTGCGGGGCCAGGCCGCTCCCGGAAGTCAGGTACGGCATTCCGGTGCGCACGAGGTTCCTGCCGACGGTCTCCCGCCCGAGGCCGACGGGCTGGCCGGAGCGGCCCTGCAGAACTTGCGGATATCCGACGACGGTGGAGGAGGCGTCGGCGGTCGGGGCGCCTGTGCCGCCGCTCAGATCGGCGTCGAGCACAGGGACATCACGCTCTAGAGCTGGCACTTTGTCCCACCTGGTCAGGGGGGTGTTCCGTACTCGTGGGAATTTCGACCGACGAACCCTCCGTTTTCGCCGGGCCATACAGAGCCGACGGGGGGACGATGGAGGTGGACTGATCTGACCACGCTGTTCCTGAGAGGAGCAGACGGAATGACCTCTTCCTTCGATTCCTCAGGTGCCGGTCCGCCGCGCGGCACCGAGCCACAGGACGCCTCCGGCACCGAAAGCCTGGGTGGCTTGGCCAACATGGGCTGGCAGGCCCTTCTCACCATGGGCCTGGCTGCCATCGCACTGGGTGTCGTGGTCCTTGCCTGGCCACAGGAGACGCTGCGGGTCGTTGGCGTGCTCTTCGGCGTCTATCTGCTGGTCATCGGTGTCTTCCAGCTGGCCGCTGCCTTCGGCACGCATGTCCCCCGGCATCTTCGGGCGCTGCATTTCCTCGCCGGTGCGGTCTCCGTCCTCCTCGGTCTGATCTGCTTCCGGGGCACGTTGGAGTCGATTCTGCTGCTCGCCCTGTGGATCGGCTTCGGTTGGCTGGTGCGCGGCATCATGGTGACAGCAACGGCCGCCTCCGCACCCCGGGAGATGCCGGCACGAGGCTGGATGCTGTTCTCCGGAATCCTCGGCTTGTTGGCAGGCACCGTGCTGATCGTCGCGCCGTTCACCTCGATCGCCGCGCTCACCCTGACGGTGAGCATCATGGCCATAGTCCTTGGGGTGGTTGAGGTATTCCACGCCATAAGGATGCGGGCCGACGTCGGCCGCCTCGCTCCCGGCACCACTGCCGAGCGACGGCCGCTGTTCCACTCCCGGCCGCACCCCCAGCACTGATTTCTTGCGACTGCCGTGCTCCGCTGAGTGCGGCAAAAGTGGGTGTGGTGATGGCTGGAGCTGAGGCGCGTACTCGGGTAGTGGTCGTGATGAATCCACGCTCGGGCGGCGGCAGTCCTGCTCGTTTCGACCTGGCCAACCAGGTCGAGGGCATGGGAGCGCGGGTCTGGTCGACCAGTGTCGATGACGACGCGGCGTCACTCGCGAGGCTCGCCGTCCGGGAGGGGGCTGAGGTACTGGGAGTGGCGGGCGGAGATGGCACGATCTCGGCCGTGGCTGCGGTGGCCGCCGACACGGATCGGCCGTTGTTGGTGCTCCCGGCAGGCACGCGCAACCACTTCGCCCGGGATCTTGGCCTCGACATCCGCAACCCGGTGTCCTCACTGAGCGCCCTGATCGATGGCGTGCCCACACGTGTGGATCTCGGCTTGGTAGGCCCGCGCGTCTTCATCAACAACGTCTCTTTCGGCCCCTACGCCGACGCCTTGCTGGAGCCTGGGTACCGGGAGGACAAGGTGCGCGCCCTCGCTTCGGTCACACCCGATTACCTCACGGGAAGGCAATGCGTCGAAGCCGACGTGGACACCCCGCGGGGAGCCGTCCACTTCCCGCAGGTGGTGCTGGTCTCCAACAACCCTTACCACATCGCCACTCCCCGCTACCTTGGGCGTCGCTTCACGCTCACCTCAGGACTGCTCGGCGCCCTCGTGCTGAAGCGTCCGACCGACACCCCACCAGACCTCCTCCGACACCTGCGTAGTGAGCTGCTGCGGCAGCAGCCCGGTCCAGGTACGGCAGGTGATGCAGCGAGCGCCTGGCGGGCGGCCAGCATTACGTTGCGCGGCCGGGGGCGGCAACTGGATGCAGGGATCGATGGCGAAGCCGTAACGCTGCCTCTTCCGGTCACGTGCGAAACCTGGCCAGGTGCACTGCAAGTGCTGCTGCCGAGAGACCGACCAGGAATCCCATCGGAGCCGGTGCCCGGGCTCCAGCGAGCACCGCGTGGCCCCTGAACCGCTCGTTCTCCCGGCTCACTGCCTCGGCCGGCCTCCGCACCATCCGTCTCCACGACGCCCGGCACGGCTGGGCCACCCTGCTCACCGCGGCCGGCGTCGCTCCTCGCGTGCTGATGGAGATCCTCGGCCACAGCCAGATCAGCATGACCATGGACGTCCACACCCATGTCGCCCAGGACACCCAACGGGAAGCGATCAGCCACATGGACCGGCTACTGAAACGGCGGCTCAACCGGGACTGAGCGACCGACCGCGCCCGTTGATGTCACCCGTAGATGTCAGAAGCCCCAAGCCATCCCCAAGCCATCCACCGGCTCGGGGCTTCCTCCCTGTTCAAGCTGAGAGCCCCCTGTCGGATGCGAACCGACGACCTGCGCTTCACAAGTGGGGTCGAATCCATGATCAGGGGTGTGGGATCAGGCTGGGTCCTGCTGTCCTTGCAGGTCAGCACCACCCAGCCTGATGCCGGGTCCTGCTTTCGGCACCCGCGGTCGGCACCCGGCTTTGTCGGCGTCCGCGCTGGTGGTCAGTCTTCCGAGGCCGTCGGGCGCACCACCATCTCGTTGATCGCGGCGTGCCGAGGCTGGGTGATCATGAAGGTGATGGAGCGGGCGATGTCTTCGGCCTGCAGCCAGGCGTCCTGCGGCATGCCACTGGCGGCGGCGAGCGCGGTGTCCACCGTCATCTCTGTTGCGGTGAAGCCCGGCTCGATCAGGCCGACCCGGACGCCCCGGGCGGTCACTTCCTGGCGCAGGGCCTCGCTGATCGCGCCGACCGCGTGCTTCGTCGCCGAGTAGACGCCGAGGTATTTACGTGCCCTCCGGCCCGCGACCGAGCTGACATTCACGAGATCGGCGACCCCGCGCGGGCCATCGGCCGCAGCCCGCAACAGGTGCGGCAGGGCCGCCTGCGACGTGTGCAGGACGGTCGTGAAATTCAGGTCGACCATCCGCTCCAAGTCGTCGGGGTTGCTTTCTTCCACCGCGCCCAGTGCTACGTATCCGGCGCTGTTGACCAGCACGTCGAGTCGTCCGAAATGGCTCGCGGCCTCCTCGACGGCTCGCCGCGCCTGCGTCGTGTCACTCAGGTCGGCGGTGAGGGCGAGGCACGAGCCGCCCTGGTCGCGGATCGCGTCGGCCAGTTCCTCCAACCGCTCGGTGCGACGGGCGACCAGTGCGAGCGCTGCGCCCTGCCGGGCCAGAGCCCGGGCGGTGGCCGCCCCCATGCCGCTCGATGCACCGGTTACCAGGGCCACACATCCCGCCAGTGGTGCATCGGCGGCAGTGCCCGCCGCGGTCTGGTCCGCGGTCCTGGTGGTCAGGGCGTTCGTATCCATGGCGTTCATGGTTGGCCTTCACAGTTCATCCCGCTCAAGGCGGGTATATCGGGGTGGTTGTGCAAGCGAGGTCGATGCGGTTTGCGGTCGGTGGTGACAGCGCTCTGTGTCGCCGCAAAGCCAAGGTCGGCCTGTACGCGGCGATCCGACATGGCCACCGGCGGGCTGGCCGAAGCGGGCCCGAGTTGCCCGGCCGGACGCGTCGTTGAGCCCACCGGGGCGAGCGCGAGGGCTGCCAGGTGCTGGGTTCAGCTCAGGGCGTCGAGTGTGGCCAGGATGTCGGCGGGTTCGGCGCGCACGGTGTGGTCGGTCTCGACGAACGCCCATTGGATGACGCCGGTGCGGTCGATGACGTAGGTGGCGGGCAGGGGCAGGGTGCGGGAATGGCCGGCGTTGACGCGCTGGAGGTCGATACCCAACCGGTCGTACAGGGCGCCCAGTTCGTCGGAGAGATCGAAGGCGATTCCGTACTGCTTCGCGGTGTCGGAGCCGATGTCGCTGAGGACGTCGAAGGAAAGTTGTTCCTTCTCGGCCAGCGAAAGGGAATCGTCGGGGCTCTGTGGCGAGACGGCCACCAGGCGTGCGCCGCGGGCGGTGATGGCGTCGTGGTGCTGCTGGAGGGCGCGCAGGGCGAGGTTGCAGAACGGACACCATGCGCCGCGGTAGAAGGCCAGGACCACAGGGCCTTCGGCGAGGAGACCGTCCAGCGCGACCTGCTGTCCGACGACTGCGGGAAGCACGAAGCGCGGGGCTTGCGCACCCACGCCGAGGGCGCGGTCCGCCAGACCGGCTGCGGCGAGCTCGCGCATGCCCCGGTCGATGATCTCAAGGGCGTCCGGTGGAAGCTTCCGCCCGTTTTTGTACTGGTCGCGCAGGCCGCGCAACTCATCCTGGAGGCTCACTGTCCCTGCCTTTTCGTGCCGAGGCCAAGATTTTGGAACGTACGTTTCAAGTTAGGCACAGGGGTGCTCCGCGCGTCAAGGAGTATCGTGGAATCATCATTTCAAGAACTCTGGAGCGGTACGTCATGCCCGACATCAAGCACTTCAACCCGGACACGGCGCTGGAGCGCGTGGAGCGGCTGTTCTGGCAGCACGGCGCGGCCGAGGCGTCGATCCAGGACGTCGCCGACGTGACGGGCCTCAACCGCTCCAGCCTGTACTCCACCTTCGGCAGCAAGCGCGACCTATACCTGGCCGCTCTGCGTCGCTACGTGCAGCAACGCGCGCAGCCCAGGTGCCGGCAGCTGGCAGAGGACGAGCAGGGGCTGCCCGCCATCCAGGACTTCTTCACCGGGCTGATCGAAGCGCGCTGCTCGGGCGAGTACGCAGGCTGGGGCTGCATGATCGTCAACGCCTACATCGGCGCCGAGCGCGGCGACCCCGACGTCCGCACCCTCCTGGACGACTACCACCAGTGGTTGCGGGACGCGATGCGCGCCGTGCTCGAAACAGCCCGCCGACGTGGACAGCTGTCCCCGGCCGTCCCCGACGCCACGGCCGAGACGCTGGTACTGCTCGCCTACGGCGTGAACGTGCGCTCTCGCGCCGGAGCCGACGCCGATTCGCTCCTCGACACCGTCACCGCCACCCTCGCGCTCCTCGGCCTGGAGGCCCAGGACTCCATCTGAAAAGCCACAGGGTCTGACGACTGCGGGGCAGCGCGAAGCGCGACGGGGCTTGCGCACCCACGCCGAGAGCGCGAGCCGCCAGCCCGTATGCGGCGAGCCCTCGCACACCTCGGCACATGCCCGCAGGGTGCCCGATAGGAGCTTCCGCTCGGGAGTTTCTTGCATGGATCGCGCAGGTCACGCACCTCGTCGCAGGCTCACCACCCCTACCCCTTGCCTGAGTTGGATGAGCGCAAATCTTGGAATGCTTGTTTCGAGATAGGCCCTGTGCGTGTTACGTTCCTCCTCGCCCGCACCGACCGGCCGCGGGCGGCAAGTACGCCACGGAGGCATCCCATGACCGCATACGCCATCGTCCATGCACGCAAGATCACTATGGGCCCGTCGATCAAGGAGTACCTGGAGCGGATCGAAGCCACCTCGCAGCCCTTCCGCGGACAGTTCCTGGTGCACGGCGGGGACGTCGAGGTAGTCGAGGGCGACTGGCCGGGCAGCGTGGTCGTCATAGCCTTCCCGGACCTCGATCTGGCCCACGCCTGGTATGCGTCGGCCGCCTACCAGGAGATCCTCCCGCTCCGCACGCAGAACGCGGAAGCCGACATGATCTTCGTCCAGGGGGTCTCCGCCGAGCACCGCGCCACCGACCTCCCCGCGCACTGAGTCACGACCGGGTAGCGGCTCCGGCCGGGGGCGGGAACGGCAGACGGTATGAGAGGAACACCGTCCAGCGGTGGCACTCGGCTCCCTTGGCGCCCCTCACCAAAGGAAGCACGAACTGACCGGCTGATCGGACGAGATCAGGTACGAGGAGATCGGCGGCATGGTGCCGCTGATCACTGCGAACGACGCACCAAGGATGCCCACCGCGAGGGTGCCGGAGATTCCGGTAGCCCAGATGGAGCCGCTTGGTGGTTCGCGTTTGCGGATCATGCCGAAATCCGCACGATGGATCTGGTAAGTGCCGACCGTCTTGCCGGCTCTCCGAAGTCTCCTCATACATACCGCCAACCGTCAGCACCGGCCCCTCCGCTTCGACAGGCGGGCGGGCTCCCTGCTGCCCGGCGCCCCTGACAAGGACGAATGCCATGCCTACTGTGACCACACGTGACGGTGTCGAGATCTTCTACAAGGACTGGGGCCGTGGGCGCCCGGTCGTCTTCATCCACGGCTGGCCGCTGAACGCGGACGCGTGGGAGGACCAGATGAAGCTGGTCGCCGATAACGGCTTCCGCGGCATCGCCCATGACCGCCGGGGCCACGGCCGGTCCGGCCAGCCCTGGGACGGCTACGACTTCGACACCTTCGCCGACGACCTGAACGACCTGATCACCTCGCTCGACCTGCGAGAGGTCACCCTGGTCGCCCACTCCATGGGCGGCGGCGAACTCGCCCGGTACATCGGACGCCACGGAACCGACCGGATCAGCAGGGCCCTGCTGCTCTCGGCGATCACACCCCTGATGCTCCAGACCGACAGCAACCCCGAGGGTGTGCCGGCCGAGGTGTTCGAGAGCATCAAGAACGGCATCATCAAGGAACGCTCGCAGTTCTGGAAGGACTTGGCGCCCGCCTTCTTCGGTGCCAACCGCCCGGGCAACGATGTCACGCAGGGCAACCAGGACGCGTACTGGTTCATGGCCATGCACCAGAGCATCAAGGCGGGCGTGGACTGCGTGACGGCGTTCGCGGAGACGGACTTCACCGAGGACCTGAAGAAGTTCGACATCCCCACCCTCCTCGTGCACGGCGACGACGACCAGATCGTGCCGATCGACACCACCGGCCGCAAGGCCGCGCAACTCATCCCCAACGCCGTCCTCAAGGTCTACGAGGGCGGCTCCCACGGCATCGCCGCTGTCCCAGGAGAGAAGGAGAAGTTCAACCGGGACCTCCTGGACTTCCTCCAGAGCTGACCTCACCAAGGCGGCGCCGCATGCTCAGGGCAAAGGCCACCCTGGACGCATCGACGCCGGGCCGGAGGCGGCGGACCCTGTGTCTTCGGCTGTGCCCCCGGCGGGCACATCCAGGGCACAGCACAGCGGAAACCTGCGGGCCAGTGAGAACTACCGAGCGTAGCTTTCCTTGGTCCGTAGGGTTTCGTCGCGCACTCGTAGGTCAGCCCCCACCCCACCCCACCGCCAGCTACGGCACCGGATGAGGAGCGACCTGGGCGTCGCGCGAACCCTCCACGGCTGCAGGCCGGTGACCGTGCCCGCTGCCTCCTGGCCCCGTACGAGGCCGATCTCCAGACCGCGGAATCCGGCGAATGCGCCCTTCCGGTCATGCACTGCGAGGACGCCGAGGAAGGCACCTGCCGGAGTCTGTCCCACGAGGCCGGCGTCACCGACCTCTACGCGGCTTATCACAGCCGCCGAAACCCACCCCGGACCGGTTCCAGTCGGACGGATCCACCTTCTCTGCCCCGGGTGTCCGACAGCCCGCCGAGACCACCAAACGGCCTCTGACCAGCAAAATACCCTCCCCGCGGGGAAGGTCTCGCCTGTCGCCCCCGGCAGGACTCGAACCTGCGGCCAAGTGCTTGGAAGGCACCTGGTGGTTACCGGCATGAGGTGGCTCTGGCCTGCAACGATGGCTGGGATTGAAGAGCCGTGAGGCGGATTTCCGGCGCTCAGGCCGTGGTTGCCCGCGGATGCCGTGACCACGCGAGTGCCCTCGGGGACAGCGGAGAGCGCGGTCAGCGCACCGCGGACCTTGAAGGAACCGGTGGGCTGCCGGGTCTCCAGTTTGAGCGCGAGGTCCATCCCGGCCGGGCCCCCGGCACCGGGGTCGACCGCGTGGGAGGCAGGTGGGCTCTGACCGTCCGCCACGCGCGGTCCAGGTCATCGGCCGACGGCGGCCGGACCAGGCGCGCAGTAGGTAGTCGTGCCGGGACGTCGGGGGGTGTGGGCAGCATGGGCTCTCCTGGAGTTCGTCGTCGTGTGGACCGACGCTTCCCGACGGCAAGCATCAGGAGAATACCCCTCTCCTTCATTTGAGCTGATGATCTTCTTGTGCTCGATCCTCGCAGGCTCAGTCTGCTCCGCGACGTGGCCCGCACCGGCTCCATCGCGGGCGCCGCGCAGCACGCCGGCTGCACCGCCTCGGCGGCCTCTCAGCAGCTGTCCGCCCTGGAACGGGAGCTGGACGCCGCCCTGCTGGAACGCTCCGCTCGGAGTGTGCGCCTGACCGAAGCCGGCCGCATCCTGGTCGAGCACACCCACCACATACTGGACGAACTCAACGCCGCGGAGGATGCCGTCCACGCCGTTTCCGGTCTGCGCGGCGGCAGATTGCGCGTCGCCTCGTTCGCCACCGCCGCGACCACCCTGGTCGTGCCCGCGCTCATGGCCTTCCGTCAGCGGCACGGCGAGGTCTCCCTGTCCTTCACCGAGATCGAGCCCGAGGAGGCCATCCCCGCCGTGGCTGCCGGGGAGATCGACCTGGCCGTCACCCACCATTACGAGCAGTTGTCCCGGCCCGATCTGCGCGGGCTGAATCAGCTCCACCTCCACCGCGACCGGCTGCTGCTCGCCGTGCCCCCGCACCTGCACCGTGCCGGCCAGACGACTGCGCTGCTACGCAATTACGCCGACGCGACCTGGCTGTCGACCGTGCCGAGCGAGGGGTTCCAGGCGGTCACTGAACTCCTGTGCCGCTCCGAGGGCTTCGAACCGGATATCGCCTTCCGTTCCGACCACTACGGGATGCTCCTCGACCTGGTGGCGGCCGACTTCGGCGTGGCCCTCGTTCCCGGGCTGGCAGCGGTGCCCCGGGCGAGTGTGACCTACCTGGAGATCACCGAACCTGCGGGGGTGACCCGTGACATCCACATCACCACCCGCGCCGCCGACTCCTCGCCGGCGACCCAGGGCCTCATCGGTCTGCTGCTACGGCGCCGCACCTCCGACGGTCCGTACTGACGGCCGCTTGCTTCACCGCGTGGGGCCGACGGGTTCAGCACGCCTTCCGGCGAGCCGGCCACGCCGCTGTGCGACGGCCGGTCGCGCGCAGGGTCGTTCCCGTCCTGGCGGTCAGGGGATGCGCAGGGTATTGAGTTCAGCCACCCGGATGAACGTGGCCGGACTCTCCCCAAGGGCCGCGTAAGCGTAGGGGCGGTTGCTGGCCAGGCGGGCGGAGGTGCCGGTACGCAGGGAGATCACCCCGCCCCAGGCCCCCGCCCTGGCCTTCGTCCGCTACCACCTCGACCGCCCCAGCCTGGAGATTGCCCACGTACTGCGGCAGAAAGGCAACGTACTCGTCGGCGCCGGCGCCCACTTCGGCGTCGAACAACACCTACGCATCACCCACGGCCTTGAACCCGCCTACCTCGACGCCGCGCTGACCAGCATCACCCGAGTGCTTGCCGCACTCAACAGCCCCATCTGACCAGACAGAAGACCGCGCGCCACACCGAATCGGCTGCGCTCCCTGGACCGTCCCACGATGGCCGTCGGCATCACCCTTCGACTACCGCTATCAGGTGATGCCCCCTGGAACCCGAAAGGCGGGCTGGCGCAGCAGCAAGCGCTCAGCTCGCCTCCTCGGCGTCTCAGACGGCAGCGCCGGAACGCCAGGCGTGGTGCTGGCGAAGCCGCCCCGGGACGCCACTCCGACGCTTTCAACCCCCGCTGTCCCTTTGCGACTTGCAGGCGTGGCGCTCGGCGTTGAGGACCAGCACGTTGGAGGCGCCCGGCCGCACGACGAACACCGCGAACTCGTCGTTATCTGGTGTGCACGGAATATGTGCACCGAGTGAGCCATACGCGTCGTTCCGAAGGACGAACTCGATACCGTTGGACAGAGTGATCCAGATCTCGTCTGCGGTAATGTCGGTGGAGGCTCCTTTATGCACTGCGCGGACGCGCAATGGGTTCACGGAGGTCCCGGCGTTCCTTGTCTCGTTCATGGCGCATCCCAGCGCTTCGTGATTCTGTCGCCGTTACATGATTGCGCACGGCTCGGGTTCGGCCGTCTGTCGGCCGCCCGTTTGCATGGCGCCGTTGCCGACGAAGTGGATGTCGCTGCTGTGCAAGATGAACAGATGAAGCGGTCAGTTGCCGGGAAGTGGACCCGAACGCGTTCCTGACGGATTCGCCTGCGGCTCGATCAGGGCGGTACGGAGAGTGGCCAGTGCGTCGGCAGCCAGCCCGTTGGCGAGGAGGTACTCGGCGGCGGACCCCCAGCCGCTCTCGATCCGGTCGATGACCTGCTCGATCAGACTGGCCGGGCTGGCTGTCAAAAGGTCGATCACGGCTGCGCCCGGTTGGATGCCAGAATTGCGCAGCAATTGCAGCATCCCCTCAAGCCATGCGCCGGAGAGGAGATCCTGGGTCGCGGCGTAGTCAGCAACCACGGCTTGCCGTTCGACGCCAACCGCCAGCAAGATCAAGGCGATCAGCACACCGGTGCGGTCTTTCCCCGCAGTGCAGTGGATCAGTGCAGGGGCCCCGGTCATGGCGGCGACCAGGGAGACGGCGTGCGCCAGTTGGGCACCACCCTGGGTGATCAAAGCCGCGTAGGCATCTTCGAGAGTGACGTCGTGGACGGAGGCGACGGAGGCGACGGAGGGGTTGTCGCCGAAGACTGAGACCTCATGCACCTTGATCCCGAAGTCCTCGACCCGGGTGGGGGCCATCCGTCGCTCGCCCGGCGTGCGGAGATCGATGACGGCAGCTATCCCGAGGTTGACCAAGGACTGATGGCTCTGTTCCGTCAAGTCATGCAGAGAGTCGGAACGGAAGAGGCGCCCCCAGCGCGTCTTCCCCTCCGCCGCCGGATAGCCGCCGACGTCGCGGAGGTTGTATGTCCCCTCTACGTTGAGCTGAAGAGCATTGGTGGACTGAGTGCCTGACATGCGGCCTCCCCTTCTAGCGCCGTCGGTGTCGTCGGTATTGTCCGACCGCATTTCATTCAGCATTGGGTGCCCGGCGAGACGTCGTTTTCCGGACCGCTGCGGCACACAGGTAGCCGATGATGCAGCCCGCCGTGTTGGCCAGAAGGTCATTGATGTCTGCCGTGCGCCCGGATGCGGTCAGGTACTGAGTTACCTCGATCGTGAGGGAACCGAGAGCGCCGACGATGCAGGCCCACCGGTACCCGGCGTGTGCGGCGGCAAGGAGAATCCCACCAGGGACGAACATGGCTATGTTCACGAGAAAGTCTTTGATGTCTGCGGTATTGCCCACATTGAGCAGCTCCACATTGATGGCCTGACCACCACCGGGTGGCGTGCCGAAGGTAAGGCCCACAATTCCGGCGGCCCACAGCCAGCCCAAGGCCGCAGTCACACGATGTGCGGCGCGCCGGGGACGGCCGGTCACGAATGTCAACACAGCGATCACCACGCTGCCTACTACACCTACGCTCAGAGCGGCGCTCAATGACACGCGAATGTCTCCCTTCCAAAGGATGCTGGGCTACTCACTGTCCTAGGCGATCTGCCGGTGAAAGGTCGCGGTGCTGCACGCCATAGTGCGAAATCAGCAGAGGCAGTGACATATGTAACGATCCGAAATCTGTAGAGAAGGACGCCTGACGCATATTGGTCGTTCTCGCAAGTCGGGACGGGCGCTGCGGGTTCGGTCACAGGCGACGGCTCAACCGCTGTGGGGCACAACGGAGGCGTCCGTTATGCCCCTGCACATGCGGAACGTGTCAGGTGCTTCCAGACTGTCCCTCTTTCCGCATCGCCGGAAGAAGCATCTCCTGGCGCAGCGCATAAGCGCTGCTTACGCTTGACGCGGCCGCACACTGGCTGATCGCAACTGAGGGGTGTCCGGCGGCTCATGACCGAGCGACCGTGATCCGCCGGACCACTAGGCAGTTTCGCTTGGATCAGCCGGTCGTTGGTCCGGGTGTGCCGTAAGTGATGCGCACTGGGCGCGAATCGAGCCGTTGCTCTCGGACAGGACGCCGCAGCCGGGTGGCCGCCGGCGGGATCACCGGGTGGTGATCGACGCGATCGCCGTCAAGTTCCAGACCGGAACACAGTGGTGCATCTGCCGGAGAAGTACGGAAACTGGCGAGGCGTTTACAACCTGCTGCGGATGTGGGCCCTGGATGGCACGTGGGAGCGGGTTTTCACTGCGCTGATGGCCCAAGCGCCGACGCCGACGAGGACCTGACCGGGGCCGTGTCCGTGGACTCCACGATCGTGCGAGCTCACCAGCACGCGGCCGGGGCCTGCAAAAAAGGGCCCCGGCCGGCGAACCAGCCGACCACGCCATCGGCCGGTCCCGCGGCGGACTGACCACCAAGATCCACCTCGCTGCCGACGCCCGCTGCCGCCCCCTCGCGTTCGTTCTCACCCCCGGACAGGCCGGCGACGCACCCGCTTTCACGGACGTAATGGCCCGCCTGCGCGTTCCTCGCCACCGCGGAAGGCCGCGGACCCAGCACCCCGCATGCGCGCTGCTGCCGCAGGAGTGTGACGAGCATGGCGTGAGCACCCTCGTGTGGCGCCGCGAATGGCCCTTCCACCCGCAGCGCCTCTACGCAGCGCTGGAGGATCTGGCCTGTGCCGCAGCCCGCAGCCGTGGGCGATTCTGGCTGGCCGACCGCCCCGACACACTGCTGTCATGGGACGCCGCGGGCGGCGCGCTGTGCGTGGAGTCGGCCGGACCCTGGCTGGCCGCGCTGCCCGAGGCCGCCTGGGAGATGGTTCCGGCCGAACGCCGCGTCGCCGCTTCCCTGGACTGGCACCCCGAACACGGTGACCGCTGCCAGTACCTCACCTTCACCTCGCCCGGCCTGGACGGCGACGCTCTCGTGACCCTGCTCGACTCATGCCTGCTCACCGACGACGAGTACGCGGCGGGCAGGGCCGGATGGAAAGAACTGCCGCACGCCTTCGACGATCTGCTCGACCCAGTGGCTTGAACCGCGGCCCCGTTCATCCCCACCAGCCATCCCAAACGAGAGAGGACCAGCCTGACCATGCCCCGACGCACAAGCACCCGGCGGCAGGCCGCCCAGCGTCAGCGCGCCAACCCGCTGGACGCAGCCGGGATCACGTACATCGACTACAAGGACACCCACCTGTTGCGGAAGTTCAGCTCCGACCGCGGCAAGATCCGCAGCCCCCGGGTGACGTATGTGACGCGTCAGCAACAGCGGCAGATCGCGCAGGCCATCAAGAACGCACGCGAGATGGCCCTGCTCCCCTGCAGCTCCCGATAGCACCGTAGGCGCGAACCCAACGTTTCTCGTACGGGACCGACGGCTCCTCGACCTGCCTGCCGGTCTTCGCGACCAGCACCGGAGGCCACGCCCGCCGACAGCCCTGGCTTGCCCTTGGGTGCCAGGTACCGGTCATCCGTCACCGACGTGTCCGTCATCGACGTGTCCGTCACCGACGTCTCCGTCACCGGCGCGTCCGCGCCGTGTACCTGTACCTTGCCCGTCGTTGTGGCTTGGAGGGCGCGGTGGTTGGCGACATCGACGCAGGGTGGCGCTCTGGGCGGGCGAGGTGAGCGTGGCGGCGCCGGCGATGAGGTGGTCGCGGTCGCGGTGGTCGATCAGGTCGCGCATCGTCGCCGCGCCAGACCTCGGCGAAGTCCTTTGATCAGCAAGTGCTGTGACCGGAAAGAGCCTTGAGGAGTCCGCCCTCCTGACTCGTCGTCCTTGGCGGCGAGCCGCAGCGGCCCGGCGTCCTTCATGTGCATGCCCAGCCTATGAGAGAGAAAAGGGAAGGGAAAAAGAAGGAGGCGCAGCCGGTGCCTGCCGCGCTTTCCTCCGGGCCGGTCCCGCCCCTCGATCCCGCCCCCTCCCGACGGCGGCATCGACCCGGCCCAACCGGTTACCCCGGCCGCATCTCGCCTGGTCACGGAAGTGAATCCACGGTCGGCGCCATCCCGCACACCGCTGGCGCCACCTTGTCGGCAGCGGCGAACAATCCCCCCTCTCATCGCCTCACACCAGCGCACTTGAGATCTTTAGGGCATTCCCGTCGTCTGGGCCCCAACTGCGCGCCACCCATGGGTTTTCGGCCATTGACGCCCGATGCGGGAGCGCATACCTTCCTGCCCCAGTCGGCCCGTCGAACGGAAGTTCCACCGGAATCAGCGAGGGACTCTCCAAGATCGGCAGCCGGCGCTTCAGGCTCCTTACCCCCCACACCCATGGGAGCCGCCCGGGCACCACGACCGCTCCCGGCGGGCGGCGGGTACGGGCTGCTGCCCTACGCAAGGAGACTCAGTTGCGGACCTCGCCCGGATCCCGACCGCGCCGCCCCCGCGCGCCCGCCGCCGCACCCCGGCCCCTGGCCACGGGCAGCCCTGGTGCCGTCCCGGGGGCCTGTCCCCGCGCGATAGCCACGCGCCCCTCGGCCCGCCTCTCCCCGGCCGCGCCGCGTGCCGCCGTACAGAGCACCTGCTGAACTCCCCTGTCTCACAAGGGCGTTGAAGCGGCGCTCCATGTCGCAGGTCAGCAGGTCAGCAGGTCGGCAGGTCGGCAGGTCAGCAGGCCCTGAGGGTCCGCTCCGGCCACCGCGGCACGACACGCGCCGATTCCGTACGAGCACCGGCCTCCGCGACTCCGTAGCCCGCGTCCGGCACCACCGGATTCCAGGCGCACCCACCTCTCCGCCCCTCCAAGCTCCGCCGGCCGGCCCCGGTCGGCGGCCCCTGACCCGCACCGGGTCGCAGCACATCCGTCGGTCCCTGAGGAGACAGCCCCACATGACCCCCTCGCACAAGAAGAAGACGAACACGAGAACGAGAACGCGCGCCGCCATCGCGGTGGCCGCCGCCGGCGCCATCGCCGCCGTGTCCGCCGGCATCGCCTCGGCCGCGGGCACCTTTGACACCCACGCCGGCGCGCACCACCACTTCGCGCTCGGCGCCGAGCTGCCGTCCGGCGGCAAGGCGAGCGCGCTCTCCGCGCACACCTCGGTCGTCTCCCGCCTCGCGGCCCTCTCGCCCCACAAGGGCGCCGCGGCCAAGGACGTGCCGGACAGCGTGGACCTGAGCCAGTACGCGATCGCCCCGGGCAACCAGGGCAAGGTGGGCTCCTGCGTGTCCTGGGCCATCGACTACTCCGGCTACAGCATCCAGGAGAAGCAGCAGGGCATATCCGGCGGCCCGCAGGCGCCCATGTACACGTACGCCCAGATAGCCAAGGGCAACGACCAGGGCAGCACCCCGGACGACACGTTCAGCATCGCGGAGTCGCAGGGCGTCGACTCGAAGTCGGACTACACCCAGGGCGACTTCGACTTCACCACCCAGCCGACCGACGCCGAGCGCCAGAATGCCGCGAAGTGGAAGCTGTCGGGCCACACCAAGCTGCACACCAGCAACCAGATCCAGGCCGATGTGAAGCAGGCCCTCGCCGACGGCGAGCCGGTCGCCATCTCCCTCCCGGTCCACCAGAGCTTCGAGGACATCACTCAGCAGACGGCGGTCGACTACTCCTACCAGCCCGGCGGCGCCGAGGACCCGGTCCTCGGCGGCCACGAGATCACCATCGTCGGCTACAACGACCAGGGCGTCCGCGTTGAGAACTCCTGGGGCGGCAACTGGGGCGACGGCGGCTACATCAATCTGTCGTGGGACTTCCTGGCCGGCCAGGTCGAAGAGGCCAACGCCATCGGCAAACTCGTCCAGTAGTCCCGGCGGTTCCCGACCGGACGCCCGTGTGCACGTGACCGATTCTTCCCGGCAGGTCACCTACGGGCGCGGCGGGCAGTGACCGTACGTCACCTGCCTATCTGTCGGTAGTACGGGGCTCGCGTTGGTGGGCGCGGGCCCCGTACTGCTTCCGCGGGCGCCGTGGCGGTCAGCAGCCGCGGAACGTGGGTGACTGACTGAGGATCTGGGCGTGCAGCGAGGTGCTTGGGCAACCTGCTGCCGGGCCGGGCGGCGCCGTGGCTGCGTTCGCCGCCCGGCCCGGGGTCTTCAGGCCCCCGCTACGAGTTCGGGGTGCTCGTGCTCGCAGGTGTCGTCGATGCCGTAGGTGTCCCAGGCAGGGAACGGGTCGACGCGCGGCAGGCTCTCGCCGTCGGTCATGAGGCAGTCCGCCAGTGCCGCGCGCAGCGCGTCCGCGTGCAGATGCGTGCCGATGAAGACCAGTTCCTGGCCGGCGGAGCTGCCGGTGTCGCGAGCGGCGGAGGGCTCGAAGCGCGCGACGGAGCCGGCCTGTGACCACAGCCCCGTCACCTTCGGGCGGCTGGCCAGTGTGAAGAACCCCTTGGAGCGAAGGATCTGCCCGTACGCCCCGCTGTCGAGCTCTTCGGTCACGAACGTCCACAGACGACCGGGGTGGAAAGGCATTGCGGAGCGGAAGACGGTCGACGAGATCCCGTACTCCTCCGTCTCGGGGACATGGTCGCCGTTGAGCTCCCTCACCCAGCCGGGAGCCTGTTGGGCGCGTTCCAGATCGAACAGCCTGGTGCCCAGTACGTCACCGACCTTCACGCGGCCGTGGACGGTCGGGACGACCCGCGCGGCCGGGTTGAGGCGGGAGAGCGTCGCCCGCAGCCGGTCGGCCGACTCCTGGTCGACGAGGTCGAGCTTGTTGAGGACGATGACGTCGGCGAACTCGATCTGGTCCATCAGCAGGTCGCTGACGGTGCGTTCGTCGTCCTCGTACTGGTCCAGGCCGCGCGCGACGAGCTCGTCGCCGCCGGTCAGCTCGGGCAGGAAGCCCGCGGCGTCGACGACCGTGACCATGGTGTCCAGGCGGGCGAGGTCACCGAGCGTGGCGCCGTCGTCGCGGGCGAAGGCGAAGGTGGCGGCCACCGGCATGGGTTCGGAGATGCCGGACGACTCGATGAGCAGGTAGTCGAAACGGCCCGCGCGGGCGAGTCGGTCGACCTCTTCCAGCAGGTCGTCGCGCAGGGTGCAGCAGATGCAGCCGTTGGTCATCTCGACCAGGCGTTCCTCGGTGCGCGAGAGGGCCGCCTGGCCGCCGCGCACCAGAGTGGCGTCGATGTTGACCTCGCTCATGTCGTTGACGATGACCGCGACGCGCAGTCCCTCGCGGTTGCCGAGAACATGGTTGAGGAGTGTGGTCTTGCCCGCGCCGAGGAATCCGGACAGGACGGTGACGGGCAGTCGGTCGGAAGTCATGAACGATCAGCCCTCGGGGTGAAGCAGCCCGCGCTCGTACGCCTTCACCAGTCGCTGCGGTACCAGGTACGGGACGCCGTCGACGGTGATCGGTACGAGTGTCGGCGTGGTCGCCTTCCACTGGGCGCGGCGGTGGCGGGTGTTGCTGCGGGACATCTTCCGCTTGGGTACGGCCACGGGGTCCTCCTGGATGGATGGGTGTCGGGAAGCGGTGGTGAGCAGCAGACGCTATATGAAAATGGAATCCATTACCAAATGAACTGGCGGGGTGAGTGGTGGTTGGTCGTCGGTTCCGGGTCGTCGGCCTGTGTGCTCATCACGCCTGCGCGAGACCGGTTCGGACGCGGGAGTGGGGGCGTACGGCGACGAGCGCCATCGCGTAGACGGCCGTGGCGACCGCCATGATGGCGAAGCTGGGCGGCAGTTGGGGCACGGCGTAGCTGAGGGCGAGGCCGGTCCACATCTCCGCCACGGCCAGTCCCGCGGACAGGGCCAGGGCGTGGTAGGGCCGGTCGGTGAGCCGGTGCGCGGCGCCGGCGGGGGCGGCGAGCAGGCCGAGCAGCAGCAGTGAGCCGACCGCCTGTGTCGCCTCGGCCGCGCACGCGCCGACCAGGATCAGGAAGGCGAGGCCCAGCAGCCGTACGGGCACCCGGCGGGCGGCGGCCACCGCCTCGTCGAGGGAGGCGAACAGCAGGGGCCGGGCCATCGCGAGCACGGCGAGGCAGATGACGGCCGCGACGACGGCTGCCAGCCTTGCCTGCCCGGTCGACAGGCCGAAGATCGACCCGAAGAGGACGTTCACTCCGGCGGTGCCGTTCGCCGTGTTCCGGGA
Source organism: Streptomyces sp. NBC_01454 (assembly GCF_036227565.1). Taxonomy (NCBI): domain Bacteria; kingdom Bacillati; phylum Actinomycetota; class Actinomycetes; order Kitasatosporales; family Streptomycetaceae; genus Streptomyces; species Streptomyces sp. NBC_01454. The sequence goes on along the minus strand of NZ_CP109460.1, from coordinate 1,938,117 downwards.
CGTCGTGTAGAGGGTGAGGAAGAAGACGCCCAGACCCAGGATCCAGGAGAAGACGCTGCCCATGGCGATGTCGTCCGCCCGCCCCCGGCGGCCCATTGCACCGATCACCACCGCGATCACCACGGTCGCGGCGAACAGCCCCAGTCGCGGGTCGTAGCCCAGCGTGAGTGCGGCCAGCGCTCCGGTGAAGGCCACGTGGCTGAGCGCGTCGCCGGTGAAGACCTGGGCGCGCAGCACCAGGAAGTAGCCCACAAGGCCCGCCGCCAGGGCGATCGCAGTGCCGGCCAGCAGGGCGTGGATGAAGTACGGATGCGTGAACGCGTTCATGCGGCAGGACCTCCGGCCCACCGGTACGTGCCGACGACCGTGGCCAGGGCGCGGCCGACGCGGACCAGGACGTAGAGGGCGAAGGCGAAGGTCGTCACGTAGAAGCCGATCGGGTACGGCGAGTAGTAGGCGGCGATCAGCCCGGTCCAGGTCACCGTGATGGCGATGAGTACGCAGAGCGCCAGGCTCGCGGCGGGCCGCGCCGTGAGCTGCTGCGCGGCCGCGGCGGGCATCACCAGCAGGGCGAACACCAGCAGCGTGCCGGTGATCTGACTGGCCTCGGCGGTCGCCGCCCCGAGCAGCACCAGGAAGGCGACGGACAGCGCCCGCACCGGCACGCCCCGCCCTGCGGCGACGTTGTCGTCGACCGAGGCGAACAGCAGCGGCCGCCCGATGACGGCCAGTGCACCCAGCGCCACCACAGCAACGGCGGCCAGGACGGTCACCTGGGTGGTCGTGATGCCCAGGAAGCTGCCGAACAGCAGGGAGTTGACCCCGCCGAGGAAGCCTTTGTAGAGGGCGACGAAGAGGAATCCGCAGGCCAGCAGGAACGCCTGGACGGTGCCGGTCAGCGCCGACTCCTGGCCGCTGCCGCCCTGCCCGGCGCGCGGTATGGCGGCGATCACCAGGGCGCCGCCGACGCAGAACGCGAAGAAGCCGAAGCCCGCGCTGATGCCCAGCAGTGTCGCGCAGGCCGCCCCGGGAAAGCTGACCACGGCCAGGGTGTGTCCGGCGAAGCTCTGCCGCCGCAGCACCATGAACCAGCCCATGACGGCGGCCAGTACGGCCACCACCGTGCCTGCCCTGAAGGCGTTGACCATGAAGGGGAACGCCCAGATCTGCTGCAGGTCGGTCAGCGGGTTCCAAGGCCAGCCGCCGGTGGCGTCGGCCCAGTTCACGCTCCGCTCCCCTCGGCGTGCCGGTCGGTGTGGACGGCGGGCGGCTCGGGCTGGCCGACGACCACCAGCCGCCCGTCGCCGGTACGCAGGACCTCCACCGACACCCCGTACAGCCGCGACAACGTCTCGGTGGTGATCACCTCCTGCGGGCGGCCCGCGACGGCGCCGCCCTCGGCGATGTACACCACCCGGTCCAGCCACGGCAGGATCGGATTGACGTCGTGCGCGACCATGACGACGCTGACGCCGGCCTCGCGGCAGATCCGCCCGATCAGTGCGGCGACCGCGCCCTGATGGGACAGGTCGAGGCTGTCCAGCGGCTCGTCCAGGAGCAGCACCTCGGGGTCCCGCACCAGTGCCTGGGCTATGAGCAGTCGCTGCTGCTCACCGCCCGAGCACTGGCCTATCGGCCGGTGCGCGTAGGCGCTCGCCCCGACCAGCTCGATGACCTCGGCGATACGCTCCCGGGCCGCCCGCCGCCGGGCGCTGAACCGGGCGGGCACCGGCAGCGGCACGCCCCAGCGGTCTCCGTCGAGGCCGAGCCGGACGATGTCGACGCCGCGGATGCGCAGGCTCGCGTCGAAGCTGCGGCGTTGTGGCAGGTAGCCGACGCGGTGGCCCGCGCGGCCGGGCTCCTCGCCCAGCACTCGGACCTCACCGGCGGCGGGCGGCAGGATGCCGAGCAGCATCTTGATCAGGGTCGACTTGCCGACCCCGTTGGGGCCGAGGACGGCCACGAACTCTCCGGCGCCGACCTCCAGGTCGACACCCGACCACAGGGTGCGGCCGCCGACGCGCACGCCCGCGCCCCGCATCGACACGACGGAGGACCGTAGCTTCGCCGCAGCCGTTTGCGCGGGGACCCGGTGGCGGACCATGTCACCCGGCCGGGCGGCCGAATTCACCGCCCTCACCTGCCCGTCGCCTGGCCCAGGGCCTTCTCGATGTCCTTCAGCTGCCGCACCTGCCACGCCTGGAAGGACGCCCCGGCGGGCGTGAGGGTCTCGGTCACCGTGGCGACGGGGATGCCCTTCGCCTTGGCCGCCTTGACCTGGGCCCGCACGTCCGGCGTGGCGTTCTGGCTGTTGTAGACGTAGACCTTGATCTGCTTCCCGCTGATCTGCTGGTCGATCGCCTGCTTGTCCTTGGCCGTTGGGTCGGTGCCCTCATTGATGGCGTCCAGGAAGGACTCGGGCGTGCGCATCTTCAGGCCCAGCCCCTCAGCGAGCGGGCTCACGATGGACTCCGAGGCGCCGATGGGGGTGCCCGCGTACTTGGCCTTGATGCCGGCGATCAGCTTGGTGTACGGCGCCAGGGTCTTGGTCTCGAAGTCCTTCTTGCGGGTGTCGAAGTACGCGGCGTCGGCCGGGTCCTTCTTCTTGTAGTCGGCGGTGATCTTCTCGATGACCTGGTGGACGTCGTCCGGCGAGTACCAGCGGTGCGGGTTGCCACCCGGCTTGAGGCCGACCAGGTCGCCGACCTTCAATTCGGTACGGCCTCCGCCGGGGTTGGCGGACAGCAGCTTGTCCGCCCATGCGTCGTAGCCGATCCCGTTGACGATCGTGTACTGGGCGGTTGCCACGGCCCGGCCGTCGGCCGCGGTCGGCTCGTAGTCGTGCGGGTCGGCGTTCGGGTTGTCGATGATGCTCTTGACCTGCACGTGATCGCCGCCGAGCTGAGCGGCGATGCTGCCCCAGAAGTTCTCCGCCGTCACGACCTTGATGGTCTTGTTCGCCTTCGTCGACCCGGCGTTGTCGGAGGAGGAGGCGGTGGAGCAGCCGCTGACGGCGGCCAGTGCCGCGATGGCGGTCACGCCTCCGGCGGCCATGCGGGCGGAGCGGGATATGGAGGTGCCGGCAGTACGCACGACGCGTTTCTCCTTGCGGGTGATGGGCCTCACACGCAGGCAGGGCCCGGTAGAGAGGAACGATTTTGAGCCTAGATGGAAATGATTGTCGCCACCATGACGTGGAGATCCACAATGAAAATCATTACGGAAGCTTGACTTCTGTCCCGTCAACCGGGGCCGCGGACACCGAGCCGCAGGTGCTCGATGTGGTGGACGGCCTGGCCGAGGAGCTGGGCGACGTGGTCGTCGTAGACGGGGTGGAGATGCGGCGGCCATCGCGCTCTCCGGTGACCAGGCCCAGGGCGCGCAGGAGACGCAACTGGTGGGAGACGGCGGACTGCTCCATGCCGACGGCGGCGGCGAGTGCGGTGACCGAGGAGCCCGCGGCGGCGGCTTGCCGCAACGTGGTGAGGATCAGCAGCCGGGAGGGAGTGGCCGGCGCCTGGAGCGTGGCGGCGACGGTGGCCGCAGTGGTCTCGTCGAGCGGAGCGCAGGCGGAGCGAATGGGGGTACCTCCCGTGCCCGAAGGGCTACGGGGGAGGGCGGCCGCGATGTCACCGCGGCCGCCCTCGGTCTCGTCCGGGCGTGCGGGATCACCGGCGTGCACGGGCCCGGGCCTCGCGCGGAGGCCGGATGAACTGCAGCGCCAGCGCGGCCGGGGGCTCCGCAACGCCGGGCCCGCCCGCGCCGGCCCAGCGCAGGACGTCGTCCGTGCAGTCGTCGTCCCTCGCGAAGCCGATCCAGGTCGCGCGTCCGCCGGCCAGCCGGCCGGTGGTGGAGGGCTGGACGACGATGACGTTGGCCTGGCCGCAGGGGCCCAGGCAGTCCGTCGTACGGACCTCGAAACCGCCGTCGGAGCCGGCGGCGCCGGCGCGCAGCCGCGCCAACTGCCAGGCGTGATCGGTGCCGGGGAACTTGCGCGCATTGCCGCAGCAGCAGCCCCGGCAGACGATCACCGTGCAGGGCCGCTCGCGAGCGGCGCCGATCGTCACCGTACGGGGCGTACGCGGCGTGCTGCACGGGGTGCGAGAGCGGGCGGGCGGCGAGGGCTCACAGGGCGGTCCGGGCGGGCACGCCGTACGTCCTGACCCGGCCGTCCCTCCAGGCGACGGCCAGCAGGTGCGGTCCGGCCCAGGCCAGCGCAGCGACCGGCGAACCCCCTCCGGCCAGCGCCCTGACCGGGCGCAGTCGTTGCTGCGGCCGCCCGGCGGTGGCGTGCCACAGGGCTACGGTCCCGTCGGCGCCCCCGCTGGCCAGATGCCCGGCAGCGCCCGGCCGCCAGGTCAGCGCGGTGACGGTCTCGTGGCAGCGCAGCGAGCGGGGCGCGGTCCCGGCGGGGCCTTTGCCGGAGAAGTCCCAGACCGTCACGTCGGGGGCGCCGTCGGCGGCGAGCCAGAAGCCGGTGTCGTCGAAGGCGAGACGGGAGACCTTCTCCGGGTAGCCGGACATGGTCAGTTCGCTGCCGTCCCGGGTGCGCCAGATGTGGATGGAGGCGTCCTGGTTGCCGCTGCAGATCCAGCGGCCGGTGGGCGCGATGGCCAGGGCCAGGTGCGAGCCGACGTACGGGTAGGTGACCACCGGCTTGGTGGTGTGCCGTTCGTAGCAGCGCACCGCGCCGTACGCGGCGACGGCCAGCCGCCTGCCCTGGCGTTGCCAGGCCAGGTCGGTGACGGTCGAAGCGGCGGGCGCGGTGGCCCACAACTCCTTGCCGTCCGGGCCCAGTACGAGCGCGCGGCGGCCCGAAGCGACCGCCACCCGGTCGTTGTCCGCCCAGGCGGCGGCCGATGACCAGCGCCCGGTCTCGCGCACCGTCGTCCGCCCGTCCTCCGGCCGCCACCGCGCGTACCCCATGGGCCCGGTCGCCACCAGGGCCCGGGCATTCGGGGCCAGCGCGACGCTCAGCGCCCCACCGGGCAGCTCCCATGCCCCGATCTTGGCCCCTCTGGCGGCGTCCAGCACCGTGACCGTGCCTTCGGCTCCCGCGACGGCGACCAGTTCGCCGCGTGCGCTGAGCGCGACCGGTGCGTCATCGACGGCGGTTTCCCAGGCGGTCGTCAGCGTCTCATCGGGTGCGGCGATGCTCACGCGGCCGCTCCCGCCGTGGCCAGGCAGTCGGTGAAGCCGCGCTCCAGGGCGGCGCGGTCGAGGTTGCGGCCGATGAAGACCAGCCGGTTGCGCCGGTCCTCGCCGTCGCGCCAGTCGCGGCCGAACTCACCGTCCAGCAGCATGTGCACGCCCTGGAAGACGTACTGCTTGGGGGCGCCCGCGAGGGCAAGGATGCCCTTGGAGCGGAAGAGGTCGACGCCCTTGGTCCGCAGCAGGTTTCCCAGCCAGCGGTTGAGCCTGTCCTCGTTGAGTTCGCCGGGCAGGTCGATGCCGACGGAGGTGACGGTGGTGTCGTGCTGGTGCTCGGTCTCGGTGAGGAAGGACGGGTCGTCGGCGAGCACCCGCTCCAGGTCGAACGCGCCGACGTCCAGCACCTGCTGGAGGTCGAGCTCGGCGTGCTGGGCCGGGATGATCCGTACGCCGCTGTTGATGGCGCGGACGCGGGCGATGACCTCGGCGACGGTTTGGCCGTCGGCCAGGTCGGTCTTGTTGAGCACGATCCGGTCGGCGAAGGCGATCTGCTCGACGGCCTCGTTCTCCACGCCCTCGGGCTTGACCTCGTCCAGGTGCTGGAGGACGTGCGCGGCGTCGACGAGGGTGACGATGGCGTCCAGCCGCAGTTGGGCGGCGATCTCGTCGTCCATGAAGAAGGTCTGCGCGACCGGCGCGGGGTCGGCCAGCCCGGTGGTCTCGATGAGGATGTGGTCGAACTTCTCGCGCCGCCGCATCAGGGCGCCCAGGATGCGGATGAGGTCCCCGCGCACGGTGCAGCAGATGCACCCGTTGTTCATCTCGAAGATCTCTTCCTCGGCATCGAGGACGAGGGCGTCGTCGATGCCGACCTCGCCGAACTCGTTCTCGATGACAGCGATCCGCAGCCCGTGCTGCTCGGTGAGAATGCGGTTGAGCAGGGTCGTCTTGCCCGAGCCGAGGAAGCCGGTCAGCACGGTGACGGGGACGCGTTCGTCTCGGGGCTCGGTGAGCGGTTCCGGCGTGGTCATTCACGGGCTCCTTCGTCCGGGGCATCGTTCGTGGCGTCATGTGGGGTGGCGAGCAGTGCGGTCCGCAGGTGCTCCTCGGTGATCTGCTCGGCGGGGTGGTGCAGGGTCCAGCGGCGGGCCGGGGCGTCCATGGGAAGGACGGCGATAACCGTCTCCAGAGGTGGGCATCCGGGCTCGGTGCAGGCGAGCTGCCGCACCACCACGGCGGTGTCTTCGCCGAGGCCGAGAAGCGCGCGTACGCTCTCCTTCAGCTCACACAGCTTCGGGCTCGGTCGCGGGCGGGATCCCAGTGGCATGGCGCCGGTTCTCCTTCGTCCAGATCGGGTTGGCAGCCGGCGCAGATACCGGTGAGTTCGACGGTGTGCTCCACCGCGGCGAACCCGGTGTCCGCACCGATCCGCCCGGCCCACAGCTCGACGGCCTCGGAGTCCAACGGCCGGCTGCGGCCGCAGCAACGGCAGATCAGGTAATGGCGATGCCCGTCCGCGGGCCGCTCGCGGTAGAGCCGCTCCCCGGCGTCGTCGCGTACGACGTCCACGCCGCCGGCCGCTTCCCACTCCCGCAGCGCGCGATAGACGGTGCTCAGCCCTATCCGAATCCCGGCGTCGGTCATCAAGGCATGCAGCTCCTGCGCCGACACGAAGTCCTGACAGGTCGACAGAACCCGCAGGACGGCTGCTCGCTGCCAGGTCGTCCGGCCGCTCACGGCGGATCACCCCCAGTGGTGCTGGCTGTTTGTTCGTGCACCCACGTTAAATGAAAATGAAAGTCATGTCCATATGATCCATGGTTCATACGTCCGTACGGTGGACCCACCCTCTCCCGTTGACTCCGGGGTCGCGCCGGCTCAGCGCCGCCCCCGGTGGGGGCGCGGAACCAGGCGGCATCCCGCAGCAGGCGCAGGCCGTTGAGGCCGACGATGACGGTGGAGCCTTCGTGGCCGGCGATGCCGAGGGGCAGCGGCAGGGCTCCGGCGAGGTCCCGGACGGCCAGGCTGGTGATGAACACCGAGGCGATCACGAGGTTCTGCACGACCAGGCGCCGGGCCCGGCGGGAAAGGCCCACGACCGTGGGGATGGTGGCGAGCTCGTCGTGGACCACGACCGCATCCGCGGTCTCCATGGCCAGATCGGAACCGGTCTGGCCATGGCGATGCCGGTGTGTGCGGCGGCCGGCGCGGGGGCGTCGTTGACGCCGTCGTCGACGACCAGCACCTTGCGCCCGGCCGTTTCCGGCTCCTGGACCGCGGTGACCTTGTCCTGAGGCAGCAGACCCGCCCGCACGTCGGTGATCTTGACCTCCTCGGCGAGGCGGGCGGCGGCGCGCGGGTTGTCGCCCGTGACCAGGACGGGCGCCCTGCCGGTCAGCGAGGTGAGCGCAGGGCGGGCTGGGCCGTGCCCACTACGGCTCCGCCGTCCGGTATGTCGAGGCCATGATCGGGGAGCCCGGCTGGCTCGGCTTCCTCCCCCCGCGGCGCCCGCTGGATGCGGCCGTATCGACCACGGCGCTGCACTACCTCGGCGAGGACACCCTGCGGCGGGTGTACCGGGAACTGGCCGCGCGACTGCGGCCCGGCGGCGCCCTGATCAACGGCGACCACCGCTGCCCCGACGAGGCGAAGGTCTCCGAGATCGCCCTCGACATCGGACGCCGCCGGGCCGAGCGCCAGCTCGCATTCACCCATGACGGCTGGGAGCCCTGGTGGTCGGGCGTGGCGGCCGACCCGGACCTGGCCGCCGTCCTCGCCGCACGCCGCAGCCACCGGCACCCGCCCTGCGAGGGCAACGACCTGACGCCGTGCGGCCATACGGCACTGCTGTGCGAAGCCGGGTTCGAAAGCATCGGCACGGTCCGGCAGTTCGGCCACAGCCACGTCCTGGTCGCCGACCGCTGACCATACCCTTCGGCTCACCTGCCATTCCGGTAACCGAATCGCCGTGGCGGCCTGCTGCACTGCGTCCGCAGCAGCCCCCGAGCAATGCGATATGAAAGTCGTTATCGCCCTCACGACGCGAGCCTTTTCGTGGTCTTTCGCGGAACTCTTTGATCCATGGGAGATATTCCAAAGAATGGAAGAGGGGGTTCCTCTTCCGGGTTGTTTGAGGCACCGTCGGCTTGAGCCGAATTCCCGCCGTATCCAAGGAGCGAAGAACATGACAACCACGGAGAAGCACCAGCCCCATCCCGGCCATGACCACACGCATGGAGAGAGCTGCGGGCACGTGGCGATTCCGCACGGCGACCACATGGACTACGTGCACGACGGACATGTCCACCGCGTCCATCAGGACCACGTGGACGAGTGCGAGCCGAGCGGGCACAAGGAGCACCCCGGCCATGACCACGCGCATGGAGAAGGCTGCGGCCATGTGGCGATTCCGCACGGCGACCACACGGACTACGTACACGACGGCCACCGGCACGCGGCCCACAACGGCCACTGGGACGACCACTAGGTTTCACGACTGACTGTGTTGAAGGCGCCCCCACTGCGATGTTGCGCGGCCCAGAGCAGGCACCCACCTCATAAGTCGTCGGTATGAGGTGCCCGGGACCCGCACGTCCCAGGCACCCAGGACTCGTACCGCGCCGGTGGTGGGGGCGTCACGGCACGAGCCTGGGGTCAGTGGTCGTCCCAGTGCCCCTCGTGCTGCGCGTGGCGGTGGCCGTCGTGGATGTAGTCCACGTGGTCGCCGTGCGGCACGGCGACGTGCCCGCAACCGGGCCGGTGCTGGTGGTCGTGGTCCTGGTGGATGGTGTGGCCCGCGGGCTCGCACTCGTCGGTGTGATCCTCGTGGAGCCGGTGTAGATGCCCGCCGTGCACGTAGTCGACGTGATCGTCGTGCGGCACGGCCACATGGCCGCACCCGGTGCCGTGCTGGTGTGTGTGGTTCGCGTGAGATGTGTGAACGCTGGTCAGCAAAGCGGAACCTTCTCTCTCCCGTGAAATCGAGTGATCGAAACCGTCCGATGGGAGAATCTGCTCTGCGCTTGTTAACGGAGCCCGGAAATCACGAAAGTTGCTGGGGGTTGGCCGGAATCACGTCTCCAATTGTTGGCTGAGCGCGGCGGAGGGCGGTGTGGGACATCCCTTGTTGACTGTCGTTTAGCGTCAAGATTTTGCGGTAAGTGAGGGAGCGCTCCCGGTCGGAGCAGCGAGCACTCTGTGCCCTGGCACAGAGTGCTATTTGCCAGTCAGCAGTGACTCAACGACTGAAGGGCCTTCACACTCTGTCGCGACGGCGTCCATGAGCACCTCTTCGCGCGTCTGCCCGAGCCAGTACCCGGCTTCCCGGAGGGCGCCGGCCGCGCGGAAGCCCGCCTTCTCGTAGGCACGGATGCCTGCCTTGTTCGGGGCGAGGACCTTGAGTCAGACCATGCGCAGTTGGTGATGTGGAAGGCGTAGTCGAGGGTGAGGCGGGTGGCCTGGGTGTGTCGAGTCCGCGTCCGCGGGCTTCGGGGGCGAGCATGATGATGTATTCGGCGGTGCGGACGGCGTGTCGGGCAGGAGGGTGGTGACTCCGGCGGGTACGGGCTCGCCGGAGTCGAGGGACGAAGCTGTGCTTCGCGCTTCCCAAGGGGCGCAAGGTACGCGACGTGCCCCTGCCCTCAAGCGTGGCCAAGGCACTGCGGCAGCATGTGGAGTTCCTCGCACCCGTGCCGGTCACCATGTCGTGGGACGATCCGCGCCCGCCGCAGACCCCGGTAGAAGCCAAGCACCGTCGGCCCAGGACGTACAACCTCCTGGTGACGGGCCGCGAGCACAAGGCGATCAATCGGAACTACTTCCACTCCTACGTCTGGAAGCCCGCCTTGGCCGAGGCCGGCGTGATCGCCGCGCTGGAGGAGAGCGCACCGGATGGATCTCGGGCCTGGGAGCCCTCCCGGGAGCACGGTTATCATGCCCTGCGTCACTTCTACGCCTCCGAGCTGTTGGAGGCGGGCGAGTCGGTCGTCTCCCTGGCCAGGTGGCTCGGCCACTCTGACCCGGCTTCACGCTCCGGAAGTACGCGCATTTCCTGTCCCGCGCCGGTGCGCGCGGCGGCGCCGCCATCGACGCGGTCTTCGCGTAGCCGCAAGCCGACTGGCAGAAGCTCGGGTCTGGCGCAAGGTCCCAGAGAAGTCCCAGACATGCCGCCGCACCTCCTCCTGGCCCGTATTCATGCAGGTCGGAAAGGGTGCGGCGGCGTCCGTGGTTCAGATGTCCCGGAAGAGACCAGGGGGCGCTGTGACCTGCCGCGGTGGGTGGCTTTGGGGCGCTGATCTGCGTTGATGGCCTTTCAGCTGTTTCACGGTCATGCCCGTTGATGCGGCCGGAAGTCCCAGAGAAGTCCCAGGGGACTCCCACTGCCGACGGTCACTCTTTCGCTCTGTGCAGGTTGAGGGGCTCTGATGCCCCGGTGGAGCGCCGGTCCTGGCAACAGGGCACTCTCGCGGGTGCTTTGACATATCCACGCCCAGCGAGGGACAGCGAATATCACCCGACCGGTGCTGTCGATGTTGCGGCAGCACGAGATACGGCAGGCACTTAGAAGGACCTGATGGGGGCGCGATCTGTAGGGCTCTGAGCTGAGCGGATGCGAGAGTCTCACAAACTGGTAGTGCAAACTTTCGATGTTTTCGGGAAGGTCCTCGCCAGAACAGACTTGAGTAGAGCCCCCTGTCGGATTCGAACCGACGACCTTCCCTTTACGAGTGGGACTGAATCCTTGCCGGGTGGCGCCCCGCCTTGCTGAGCGGTGACGTTCTTGCTGGTCGGCGTCGGGAGGGGTGAGCCGTGGTCCTTGTGTGTGCGGCTCGCGCCGCCCTGTCCGCTCACGCATTGCTCACGCAAGGTTTGGCAGGTCGACTGGTTTGTCTGTGGGCTGTGATACTGAAGGGCCTTGAGGAGTGAGGCAGCTCAGGAGGTCAGCACCCTCATGGCAAGCACAGATCCGTCAGGATTCACCGAGACTGGCCCGCGCCACCTGCTGTCCCATGTATCGAGGGGCCAGGCATCTCGTCGGGCGTAGACCTCGCGGCGATAGCGCTCCACCCTGCCTCCTTCAAGATGGCGGAAGAGGTCTTCCGCGACGCCGGAGAACGCCTCAACGCGTGTTCTGTTCAGCCGGAAAACGTGGTCTGTGCCGACGAACTGAATGCCGAGGAGCTGCTCACGGGCATCTTGCACGCTGCCTGTGGCTGCGTGCGCGAAGCCGGTGAAGTGACGACTGCCCTGCCGCTTGGTCAGGTACTGGACAGTTGCCTGACCGTCACCGGCGAAGGCGGTTAGCCCGGCGGCTTCCGTTCGCGCGAGGACGTGCCTGAACCATTCGCGGCGCTCCGGGGTGATGTGGAAGCCGGGCTCTTTCTCCGGAGTTCTGTTGCCTTCCGTCGGCCGCTGGATGCCCGGGAAGAAGTTTTCGTCCTCGACGAAATGGTCTACGTTCCTCGCGGTACTTCCCGTTGAGTGGTTCAATCGGCCGTCTCTTCCGGCAGCATGCAGGGCGTGGACGGTGAGGGGGCCGTCCACGGGGAGCTCTGTGCTGAATACCAGGCTCGGCGTCTCGTTCCACGATCCGATGTGCACTGCTTCCACGTGGGCTGATGCAGAGGCGAGTTGGTCGTGAGATGTCGCGGCGTTGCTGTGGTTGCCCTTGGACTCGATCGGGAAGACCCGTGACGGCTCACCGGGCTTCCAGACCTCGGCGAAGAACCGTGGACGGTATCGGTAGCCGGCTCGGGGCCCCTTGTCCCTGCTGGTCAGAGCCCAGCCCGCCCGCAGGGCTGTGTCGGCTGGAACGATCGAAACGACGTGCTGCGGGTAGCGACGATTTAAGATCTGCTTGGCCAGCGAGAGAGCGAAGCCGATCCCGAGTTCGTCTGACTGGAGCGCCTTGTAGTAGTCCGCCGTCTCCCGGCCCTCGGCCGAGAGCCTCATGTACGCGCCCGAATCCCCGGTCAGGGCTTGGTTGTACTTCAGGCTTCCCCAGTGCTCGGCGAGGCCCCGACCTGCTCCCCGCCGGGCGAGAGTGACTGCTCGGGCCAGGCTATGGAGCGCAGTCCAAGGGGCTAGTCGGAAGGAGCTGACTTCTTTCGTGGCTAGGGCCTGGAGCGTCGGCTTGCGTCGTAGGGCGTCGAGTTCCTTCTCCTTCCTCTTTCCGTCCTCTTCGGCGCCCGCCGCGTCGACGCTGCCGACGAGCGCGATGCTGGAGTGAGTCGCGACGTTCGACGGCTGCGACAGATCTGTCAGTACGGCTGCTGCGTTCTTCAACTTGCTCCCCCTGATGGATCGCACCAGTGCTACAGGACAAGGTCACAGCTCAGTACGGCTAAGGTGCTTCGGGCTGTGATCCGGCAAGGTCGTTCAGGACCGCGTTGACCACGGGCCAGCACATGTTCAGCGTGTCTCGGTCGGGAGCGTGAGCTTCGCGGATTTCAGCGCGAGGATGGACGAAATTGCGGTACTTGCGTAGCTCGTGGCAGAAGCGCTCGACGTCGGCGCCGATCCAGCCTGCGTCGTGACAGGTCTTGATCAGGGTGTCCAGACTTACCCTGTCCGGAGACATCCGTCCGAGCAGTGAGGCGTCGCGCTCCTGGACCACATGAACGAGGACGCCTTCGAGAAGGCTGCCGAGCATGATGATGGCGGCCACGTGAGCACCGTTGGCGTAGCAGGTCCGGGCCTCGTCCAAGCGGTGCTGGAGGAGACTCGCCATGTCCTTGTCGTTGATGAGATCGGTCATGGCTGCTTTGAGTTCGACCGGCCCCTGGCTGCCTGGGTAGTTGAGAGAGGGGTCGCAAGCGACGAGTCGGGGCCGGCCACCGGGGTTCTCCAAGCGGGCTCCCTCGTGTATGAGGAAGGCATTTACGGCGGAGACGACGGCGGGGAGCTGCTCGGGCTCGTCGAGATATTCGCGTGGGTCGGCGAGTCGGAGCAGAACCTTTTCCAGGTCGGACGGGTCCTCCCGACGCTCGGAGAGCCGCGCGAGCGTCCACTCCTTGCGGTATTCGCCGTCGTACTCCGGGACCCTCTGCCAGCCGGCGTGTTCCAGGAAGCGGGCGATCTCGAAGCCCTTCCGGTAATAGAGGTGCTCGTCGCCGCAGATGACGCGGGCCAGTTCCTCCAGCGTGTTGCCGTCCAGGATGCCGATGGGGGACTCCGGGGTCATGCTGTGCCTTCCGTGCTGTCGTTGGTCTCTTCGACCTCTGTCGTGTCGAGGGCGGCGACCGGATCGGTCGCGTCGTGATGGTCGGGGGATTCCGCCGGGCTCTCATCCAGCCCTTCGTCGGAGGAGAGGTCGAGCGGAGTCCATTGCGTGCCGGAGGAAGCAGGGCCCGACGGCGGCTCGTCATCGGTGGCGCGGCAAGCGGCCGGATGGATGCCCAGCCGGTTCAGCTCCTCCCACAGGCCGGACAGGGCGTGGTCGGGGTCGAAGCGGAACTCGCTCTCGGGAAGGCGCCAGAACGTCCAGCCCACCCGCTGAAGTTCACGGTCACGCTGCTCGTCGTGCCGGATCTGCTCAGGTGTCGTGTGGTATCGGTCACCGTCACACTCCACGGCCAGACGCCCGCGAGCGCCTACGACGACGAGGTCGATGCGCTTGCTTCCAGCCGGGCACTGCGGGATGACGTGATATCCGCGAGCCTTGAGGCGCAAGTAGACGTGCTGCTCGAAGAGCGACTCGAACGGCTTCTGCGGGACCTCGGCGGATACCTCCCCTATGTCGTCGGAGGCGGCAAGTGCGGCCGGAGGGTTTTCCATGTAGGCAAGGAGATTGAGGCGCAGGTCCCCCTGCTTGAGGCGGTCCGGTGGAACTGAGTAGAAGAGTCGCATCTGGTCCTGGGCTCGGGACGCAGCGACGTTATAAGCCTGTCGCTCGCTGCGCGCACCGCCCGCGACGCGTGGTGGATCGCTGGCGACCATCGACAGCAGAATGACGTGCCGCTCCTCTCCCTGGAACGACGCCGGGTTGCCTACACGGATCTTGTGGCGCTCGCGTACTGGGGCCGGAATGCGCGTGTTGATCAGCTGTTCCAGGAGCTTGACCTGCCCGATCGGTCCCTGGAGGGTGATGACCCCCATGGTCTTGTCCCGGTAGGCAGGGTCTTCCACGAGCTGGGCCAGACACTCGACGACGGCCTCGGCTTCCTTCGGGTTGCGGAGCCGGCTGTCGCGCCCCTGGGCTATGGCTCCATCGACGAAGTGGGTCACGAGAGGGTTGAGACGCTCACCGCCGTACTGGCGCAACGGCTGAAGTTTGTCGTTGTAGAAGGTCTGCGACGACCAGCCGATGATCTCGGGCATGCACCGGAAGTGCTCCTCCAGTCGGATCACCTTCGGGAAGAAGGTGGACAGCAACTGGTAGAGGTTGGTCGCGGGGCCGTAGAGCGTGCGCAGCATCGGCGGCATATCCGGCAGGTGGGAGACGAGCCGATCGTGGATCGCCTGTGTGCGGCCCATGCCGCTGACCGGGGGCGCGCACTGCTTGTCGTCCCCGACAACGATCACGCGCGGAGCGAGCCACAGCAGGAACAGGGCGTCCATTCCTGCCTGACTGGCCTCGTCGACGATGACCACGTCGAACGCGTCCCGCTGGGGAAGTACCGTCTCGGCGACTTGTGAGATGGGCATGACCCACGCGGGTACCGCCCCCTGCGCCGTCTTCATGGCGTCGTGCGCTGCAGCACGGTAGCGGCCCGCGTTGCGGCCCTTTCCCTTACCGTACGAGGCCATGTGGTTGCGGTACGCCTGAAGGGCAGACCGCTGCTCCTGAGTCATACGCTCAAGGCAATGCAACCGGCCCCAAGTGGCAGCAAGTTCGCCGGTCAGCGACTCCAGGTTCCCTTCACACTGGGACAGCTCGCCTTCAAGGTGACGTTCGCGCCCATGTGATCGCTGACGACGCACGAAGGCGGAAGCGGCTCCCCAGGCCCACGCCTCGGCCAGTGAGTCCAGCCGAGCTTCCCACGCAGGGTTGTCGGGGTTCTGCGCCAGATCGTCGGCGAGCAGAGGGTGCGCCGCACGAACGCCGCCCAGAAGCACATCACATCGGCGCCGGCGATGCTCACGCCGATGCGCTTCCCGCAATGCGCCGAGTTCCTTGGCGTAGCGGTCAGTGTCCCGCTCCCGGACTGCCTGGGCGGCGGCCAGTGCTTCTGCGGCGGGGCGAGAGCCTTCAACTGGGGTGCGGAGTTGTTCTTCCCATCCAGCAAGCCGGGTGGTGGCCTCGTCTGCGGTCCGGCGGCTGGAGAGAGCGGATAGCGCGTTGATGAACTCCTGCCACGCCGTACGTGATGTGAGAGGGATGTGCAGATCGTGACGCACGAGCAGTTCGTCGATGTGCTCACGGGACGCGCCGAACGCGCCGACGTGCGTCAGGCGGGCGTGGGCCTCAGCCAGTGCGGCCACACGGAGTTCAGTCCGTCCTTCGGGAATGGGGGCTCCGGCTTGGGCCCAGCGTTCGGCGAGCGTGGCAACCGTGGAGTGGGCGCTCAGGTGGGCGAGGACAGCCTCGACGTCCTCCAGCGTTTCGGGTGAGTGGCCGCTGACGGTGCACGTGTCCAGAAGATCCTGAGCGGCTTTCTGCGCCTTCGCAACGCGGAGGCTGCCGCGAGCGCGCAGCTTGCCGCCCGAGGCGAGATGCTCGCGCAAGGCGATTCCTCTTGCAAGCATCTCATCGGCTCGGTCGGCGGGGAGCCGCTCAGGCAGGTGGACGCGCTTCATGCCCTGCCCGTCCACCTGCCGCCTGATGGCGTCGAGCTGAGCTTCCGCGTCGGAAACCCGCTGCCATAGGGCGAGGCCGTCGCGGGAGAGCCTGTCGGATAGGGCCTTGGTGATCCACTTGTCCGTATCCCATTGCCTGGCCGACGGTGGCAGGCCGAGGTGATGAAGAGCCGTGCGGCAGGTACCCGCGAGCGAGGCGAGTTCGTCGGTGACGGAGGCGTCGAGCCGGGCGAGGTCGTCGCGGATGGCAGCCTCCTCGGCAGACAGACCGTCATTGGTGATGCAGCTGGCCGCGAGTGCATCGGCCAGGTCTTCCGGGGAGGGGAGAGAGGCCGGATCAGGCAGAGTGCCTTCGGCGCGTAGCTCGGCGGCACCCTCGCGCAGCAGACTGAGCAGTTCCACGGCCTGCGCGGGAGACAGGGGCGGGACAGAGGCGGCCTGCCCTTGGTCCGGAACCAGGCCGATCCAGGAGTAGCGCTCGGTGCCATCGATGACGCGCTGGACGATCGCGGCCAGGGTGCCGGCATATCCCGGAGCGATTTCCGGGTGCCGATAGACCTCTGCCTCCCGCACCGCGATCACTTGCTCCGTGAGCGCGCTGATCCTGCCCCGCACCTCTTCCCGGCGTGCCGAAAGCCGACGGATCTCGTCCCGTAACTGTTCGGGGTCGCTCGTGGCCACCTGGTCGGTAAGGGAGTTGATCGTGCGTTCCAGCTCGTCCGCCCCGTCTTGGCGCACCGAGCTGAGCAAGAGCACGCACAGGTCACGCACAGCGGGAGGGAGTTTGTCCCGTAGCACTGTTAGAGCTTGGTCGCGGGCGCTGGTCACCAGAACTCTCTGACCTTGGGCAAGCAAGGCGGAGACCAAATTCGCGATCGTGTGCGTCTTGCCGGTGCCCGGCGGTCCCTGCACCACCACGCCCGTGTCGTGTTCCAGCCGTCGCAGCACACTGCGTTGCCGCTCGTTCGTCTTTCCGGGGAAGAGCGGGTCGTCCCCGAAAAGCGGCGGGATCTCGCGGTCGTTCCAGCTCGCACGTTCCTCGGAGTTCAGGGGCAGCACCAGCTGTGCCAGCCCCAAGGGTGCATGCCCTTCGGAAGCTACGCTGTCCGCGATCCGGTCGTAGAAGCTCAACAGGGCGTTGCGGTCCCGTGGACGTAGTACGAGCGCCGGAGCGTAGGTGAGGCGCGCGCCTGGCTCGGGCTCGCGTGGCGGCTGCCATTCGGCGCTGAACGAAACCGGTCGCTGCAGTGCCCGGTCCTGCCACTGGGTCAGCTGCTCCAGGACCTCCTGACTGAGCAGATGCAGTGACTGGGCGGCGATATCCTCCGCGAGCGCAGCCGAACGCTCGGAGGCCCAGCCGTCATCGGTGTCTAGGAACGCTTGATCCTCAAGCCGCACGGCTCCTTCGGACGTCAGCCGGACCACGAGCCGGGCAGTCTTACGGTCTACAGATGTCTCCACCCGGTGGGTGAGTACGTGGCGATGCACGGCGTCACCGCGTGGGTCTCTCCAAGTCAAGAGGCCAGCAGCCAAAACAAGTTCGAGTTGATCGTCCTGCTGGGTCAACTTCTGGTGCCAGTGGTAGACCTGCTCGTAGAGCTCCCGAAGAGCCCGTTCCGCACGCTCCCGCTCCGCCCAACGTCGCCACCGTGTGAGCCAAGGACCGTAGGCCCGCAACACTTCAGCCGCTTCCTCCCGGCGGACGGTGCGATCCCCCGCTTCTTCCCCCCGCGGCTGCGGGCTATCGCCGGTGCGCGCGAGTTCCTGCCCCGGACCCTCGATGGCGAGCGCCGGATCACCGCCGTTCGCATCCTGGCACTGCTCAGCGGACACCCACCCCTCCAACACTTCCGGTGGGGGCGGTGGTGCGGTTTGCGGTACGTGGTCGAGGGTGAGCAACAGCCCATCGGCCCGGTCCGACGGACGGTGCACGGAAGCCGGCAGGTCGGCCAGCCACAGGCGCTCCCGTGAACGGCGGTCATCACGTAGACGGTTATGGCTGCTTTGTACGACCTCTTTGAGGAAACCGATCAGACCAGTGGTCTGTCCAATGACGTCAGGATCGTTAGCGGCACGGCGCGGCACGTTCACCTGTCCCCCTTTGGTGCTGGTGGCGAACGCTCCAGAATGGGGGTGCCGGCCAGGAGGGGCAACGCATCCCGGGAGAATGGCGAGATATACACGTAGTGCGGGCTTGATGTACACGGTGTAACGGCTTCGGCCCGTCAAGTGGCTTCTCAATGAGTAGGCCCCAGGCCGCTGACCTGGGGCTCCTGCGTGGAGCGGGTGACGGGAATCGAACCCGCGCTCTGAGCTTGGGAATCACCGGGGTCTGGGCTGATCACCCATCGCTGGCCTGGGGAAACGCTGCTTCCTGCATCATCCGGTGGTGCCCGGTTGTGCCCCCTCGTGACTGTTGTTGACCGGGCTGAAGGGCACGGATGGGGCACGCACGCTCGCGACGCGTGTGACGTAGCGCCTCTGACTGCCGATCGGTGATGAAGGCGGCGGTCCCTGTACGGGCTGTTTACGGCATAGCCGGCACGAGCATCAACCGAGCGCGCGGTGTGCGTTGGGCAGGCGTCCTGTGAGTACGAGAACCCTGGTGAAGGGGCCGGTGTCGGGGCCAGGGTCGGAGGCTTCGGCGAAGAGCCCGGCGGAACTGAGGCCGCGGGAGAAGGGGACCAGCCACTCCAGCGCTGCGAGGGCCAGTTCCGGGTCGGGGGCGAAGTCCGCGCCGATGGCCTGGGCCAGATCCCAGGCGTGGACGCACACATCGCCCCACCGGATGAGGGTGAGGGAGTCGCCGGTCATCTCGCCGAGCGACGAGTGGCGTGCCGTGCGTTCCAGCACTCCTGGCGCCTCGACTGAGGCCTGTGCTTTCGATGCCCACAGGCGGCAGGTGTCTGCCACCTCGTCGTCCGAGCCCGCTGCTGCCGGCTCGTCCGCGGACATGTCGGGGTGCAGTGCACGGACCAGGGCGATGTGCCCACTGGTCACGTGTCGGACCAGGTCACGGACGTTTTATTCGTTGCAGGGCGTGGGCAGCTCCCAGGCTTCGTCCGGGATTCGGCTGAGGAATTCGTCGAAGTACCCGTTGGCGATCCGCAGTGCCTGCGGGTTGTCCAGGGACCTGGTGCTCATCCCTGCAATGTAATAGGCCCGGCCGCCATGAGTTCCGCGCACCGGAGACTTTCGGGACCTCGACGAGCCACCGCACATCGCATCCGCACCCGGCAAACCGAGCGGCTGTCGACCACAGGGACTGCCACGACCGGGGCCATTCCCACCGGCTGCTCAAGACCGTCTGGGAAGCCGCAGTCGACGATGAATTGATCCGCCGCAAACCCTGGGCATCAGGGGCACAGGCAAGGCCCAGATCTCCGACCTGGGCGTCAACTATGCAGCGGGTGACGGGGATCGCCCCCGCGCTCGAAAGCTTGAGAATCAGGGGGCACTTGGGTACATGCGTGGCCGCTGTCTTGGGGAGACGTCCGTGTGGGCTATCGGCCGGCAGGCCGTCCGAGTCCCTACGTTGACCGCTACCTACCACCGTTACTGGCACGTTGTGGCACGTCTGCAGAGGGTGCGGCCGATGGCATCGCCGTCAGGCACGCACGCTCACGGTGATGGTCCGGGTGCGGTTCCCCTCTCTGAAGAAGGGGCTGCTGGACACTCTGGTTTGCGTTCATCGAGGCCGTGACACGGGTGTCGTGGGTTCGGGGATACGCCAGACGATGCGGACCTGTTCGTCGAGAGGGAGCGAGGGGCCGCCGACGTAGATGCGATGGATGAGATAGAGGATGGCCAGCCGGTATGCCTCCGGCTCGAGGTCGTCCACCGTTTCCACCGTTGCCCGGCTGAGCCTGTTCACCTGGCGGACGACACGTGGGTCGGTCTCGAGGGAGCCGAGCTCGGCGACGATGTCCGGTTCCAGAGAGCTCTCTGTGCGCATCGCGTGAACGGAGCGCAGCACGAGGTCTGGCTCGGTGTCGATCCGGTCGAGTATACGGGCGAGCACGTATGCATGGATGACGTCTGCTTCGATCCTGCCGTGTTCCTTGGGTTCCTCCCCTGTGCAACTGGGGCATCCCTCGCACTCGACGATTTCGTCTCCCGGGCTTTCGTCGGCCTGCCGGGTGGAGGCGAAGCACGCAGCCGCCCACATGATCTCGGATCGGCTCAGCCCCAGGTCCTCGGCTGTCCACAGATCAGGGTCCAGGGTCCCGGGGCCTTTCCAGTCCTCCGGCATAGAAAGCTCGGAGCGCATCAGCGACTCCAGGGTGACCCAAGCTGGCTCCCATTCCTGGGCGCTGAGCAGCAGCGTCGCCACTGCGTCGCCTGGGCGCTTCCAGAAGATGAGGTCATCGTCGTCGCCGTTGACAAAGTGCAGAACGTGATCTGCTGGATCGAATTCCGTTCCGGACATTTCTCCGAGATGGGTGAGCACGGCTTGCCGGCCCCGATAGCGTCCGACATAGCGGCGTGCCTGGGCGACGAAGGAGTCCATGGTGGTGTCGTCCAGCACCGCATTGGGGCTGATCCCGATGAAGCGTGGTGCGTTGAAGGAGCCGAAGCGGCGAAGTTGTTGAGTGGCGTTTGCCCAGCACAGGTTCTTGTTGCTCGGGTCGTACACCACGCAGTAGACGGGGATGTTGCCCTCTGACCAGGTGTCGCGGTGCCGGTCGACAGGCACCGCGTAGCCGTTTCCCCGACGCCAGCTGTCCCCTCCTTTGACCTGGACCTTGATCGTGTCGCTGGTGACGTCCCCGTCATCGGTGAAGGTGACGTAGAAGTCCTCACCGAAGTCGTTCTGCCCGGATATCTCCTGCACGATGTGATCGTGCTCCTCAAGCAGCGTGCGCAGCGCGTTCACTGCAGCCTGGCCTACGCGCCGCCCTTTGGGGATCTTCGGCATGCCACTCTCCAGAGGTTCCTCATATGCCCAGGCAGACCGCGACAGCGCCGCCCTCCGCCACCTTGTACCACGTGTCTGACATCGCATCTCGCAAATGGGCGACGGCCAAACTCAGGCCAGGGGATACCGCTGGGGCGTGGCGCAATCAAGGGCGGCGTCGGGCCAGGCAACGGCCTCGACTCTGGAACGGCCGACGGGTATCGAACTCGTGCTACCGGCGGCGGCAATGAGGCCCGCGTTGCACTGCATTGATGGCGCGACACGTTACCGATCGTCACTTGTTGGTCAGTTGTGGGCGGTCAGAAGGAGACTGCCCCTGCTCGTCCGGTGGTTCTCCTTAGCCTCAACTATGGCGCGGGTGACGGGAATCGAACCCGCGCTCTGAGCTTGGGAATCAATGGGTCCTTGGGTGATCATTCGGCGCTGACCTGGGGAATCGCTACTTCCCGCCGTCGTCCGATGGTGTCCCGTCGCGCCCCTCGTGACCGGTGTTGACCGGCCTGAAGGGCACGGATGGGGCACGGCCGCTCGCGAGGCAGGTGGTGCAGTGCTTCTGGCTGCGGAGGGGCGAGGAAAGGGGCCGGCTCGGGGCCCGTCGCTCGCCGGGTTGCTCATGCAACGCCGAGATGTTCGTCAGCGCGCTTCCAGCTCATGGGCAACGTCCGCATACGGAACCGGATGCCCGCTCGTCGACCGGCGCGCCAGCCCATGCCCGCAGCGCTCCATCGCGGCGGCACCTTGACGCGGTGCTCCTCGGCGCAGTGGTGAGTTGGTGCAGCGTGGCGCTCGTGGAGTTCCTCGCACCCGTGCCGGCCACCATGTCGTGGGACGATCCGCGCCCGCCGCAGACCCCGGTAGAAGCCAAGCACCGTCGGCCCAGGACGTACAACCTCCTGGTGACGGGCCGCGAGCACAAGGCGATCAATCGGAACTACTTCCACTCCTACGTCTGGAAGCCCGCCTTGGCCGAGGCCGGCGTGATCGCCGCGCTGGAGGAGAGCGCACCGGATGGATCTCGGGCCTGGGAGCCCTCCCGGGAGCACGGTTATCATGCCCTGCGTCACTTCTACGCCTCCGAGCTGTTGGAGGCGGGCGAGTCGGTCGTCTCCCTGGCCAGGTGGCTCGGCCACTCTGACCCGGCTTCACGCTCCGGAAGTACGCGCATTTCCTGTCCCGCGCCGGTGCGCGCGGCGGCGCCGCCATCGACGCGGTCTTCGCGTAGCCGCAAGCCGACTGGCAGAAGCTCGGTCCTGGCACAAAGTCCCAGAGAAGTCCCAGACATGCCGCCGCACCTCCTCCTGGCCCGTATTCATGCAGGTCGGAAAGGGTGCGGCGGCGTCCCTGGTTCAGATGTCCCGGAAGATCTCGATCTGTGCCCCGATCGAGTTGAGGCGTTCCGCCAGGTCCTCGTAGCCGCGGTTGATGACGTAGACGTTGCGCAGGACGGAGGTGCCCTCGGCGGCCATCATGGCCAGGAGGACGACGACGGCGGGGCGCAGGGCCGGGGGGCACATCATTTCGGAGGAGCGCCAGCGGGTGGGGCCGTCGAGAAGTACCCGGTGCGGGTCGAGGAGCTTGACCTGGGCGCCGAGGCGGTTGAGGTCGGTGAGGTAGATGGCGCGGTTGTCGTAGACCCAGTCGTGGATGAGGGTCTGGCCCTGGGCGCTGGCCGCGATGGCCGCGAAGAAGGGGACGTTGTCGATGTTCAGGCCCGGGAAGGGCATCGGGTGGATCTTGTCCAGGGGGGCCTGGAGCTTGGAGGGGCGGACCGTCAGATCGATCAGGCGGGTGCGGCCGTTGTCGGCGGCGTACTCCGGGCTGCGCTCGTGGTCCAGGCCCATCTCCTCCAGGACCGCCAGCTCGATCTCCAGGAACTCGACGGGGACGCGGCGGATGGTGAGTTCCGACTCGGTCACCACCGCCGCGGCCAGCAGGCTCATCGCCTCGACCGGGTCCTCGGACGGCGCGAAGTCCACATCGCGTTCGATGTGTGCGGCGCCGTGGACGGTGAGCGTGGTGGTGCCGATGCCGTCGACCCGGACGCCCAGCTCCTCCAGGAAGAAACACAGGTCCTGGACCATGTAGTTGGAGGAGGCGTTGCGGATGACCGTGACGCCGTCGTGGCGGGCGGCGGCCAGCAGCGCGTTCTCGGTGACGGTGTCGCCGCGTTCGGTCAGCACGATCGCGCGCTTGGGGGCGACGGTGCGGTCGACTTCGGCGAGGTAGGTGCCGTCGGTCGCGGTGATCTCCAGGCCGAAGTGGCGCAGCGCCGTCATGTGCGGGGTCACGGTCCGGGTGCCGAGGTCGCAGCCGCCCGCGTAGGGCAGTTTGAAGTGGTCCACGCGGTGCAGCAGCGGGCCGAGGAACATGATGACGCTGCGGGTGCGGCGGGCCGCCTCGGTGTCCATCGAGTCGAGGTCGAGTTGGGCGGGCGGCACGATCTCCAGGTCGTTGCCGTCGTTGATCCACCGGGTCCGTACGCCGATGCTGCCCAGCACTTCGAGGATGCGGTAGACCTCCTCAATGCGGGCCACTCGGCGCAGAGTTGTGCGGCCGGCGTTCAGCAGCGTGGCGCACAGCAGCGCCACACAGGCGTTCTTGCTCGTCTTCACGTCGATGCCGCCGGACAGCCGGCGGCCGCCGACCACTCGCAGATGCATCGGCCCGGCGTAGCCGAGCGAGACGATTTCGCTGTCGAGTGCCTCGCCGATTCGAGCGATCATCTCAAGGCTGATGTTCTGATTCCCGCGCTCGATACGGTTGACCGCACTCTGGCTGGTGCCGAGAGCCTCCGCAAGCTGCGACTGCGTCCAGCCGCGGTGCTGCCGCGCGTCACGGATGAGCCTGCCGATGCGTACGAGGTAGTCGTCTGCCATGAGGTGACCGTATCTCAGATATGAGATGGGCGCGCCATTGCCATTGCCTGGGTTGTTCTCCTACTATGCGAACAAGTAAAGGGAAGTCATGAGGAGAGTTCCAGAGTCCTGGGGGGAGTCATGAAGAGTGTGTTGCGTTCCGTTCCGCCATTGAGTGGCCGGTGGCGGGCCGTGGTCGCCGCCGGTCCGTTCCTCGTCGTGTTCATCGCGTTCGCCGGAGTCTGGGCGACGGTGTCGGGGCGGCTGCCCGATCCGCTCGCCACCCATTTCCGGGCCGCCGGCCAGGCCGACGGCTTCACCTCCGTGCAGGGCTTCGTGGCCGAGTCCCTCGCCCTTCTTCTCCTCCTCGGCGCCGTGGTCGGCTTCTTCGTCCAGCTGCGGCCGGACGCTCCCGAGGTGCCATGGGTGATCGCCGGCGGCTATGGCCTCGCCGCCGGATGCGGTTACGCCATCTGCGTGACGCTGCTGAGCAACGCCGACGTGGCCGAGGTGTCGGCCGTTCGGGTGTCGCCGTGGGTCCTGGCCCCCAGCCTCCTGGTGGCGCTGCTCGCCGGGGCGCTGGGGCGGCTGCTCGCCGGAGCGGCACCCGCCGGGCCCCATCGGCCGCGCGGCGCGGTGTCCCGGCTCGACCTTCCCGCGGCCGCGACGGCCGGCTGGTCACGCACCATCAGCTCGCGCCCGTTGATCGTGCTGGGCGGCCTGTTGCTCGGCGCCGGGCTGCTGCTCGGCGTCTTTGCCGACTGGGTCGGCGGCGCGGGCCTGTTGTTCGGCGCCGCCGTGGCCCTGCCGATGGCCTCCGTCCGGGTGAGCGTGGACCGGCGTGGGCTGACCATCTCGCCGACGCTGCTGTCCTCGCGTTGCCGCTTCCGGCGGATAGCCCTCGATCGCATCGCGGAGGTCGGCAGCCGGCGGATCGCCTGCTTCACCGAGTTCGGCGGCTGGGGCTACCGCATCCGCGCCGGCCGCAGCGGCTTCGTGCTGCGCTCGGGGGAGGGCATGGTGGTACGGCTGACCAACGGCAAGGAATTCGTGGTGACGGTCGACGACGCCGCGACCGCCGCCGCACTGCTCAATACGTACACCGATCGCGCCCGTTCGCGGCAAGGAGGCTGAGGTGCTCTTCCGGGTCGACCCCAGCTCGTCCGTCCCGCTCGGCGACCAGATCGCGGCCTGTGTCCGCGGCGCCGTCGCCGACGGCACGGTGGACGCCGGTGAGCGGCTGCCGGCCGCCCGCGAACTCGCCGCGTCGCTCGGCGTGAACGTCCATACGGTGCTGCGGGGTTATCAGCGCCTCAAGGAGGAGGGCCTGATCGAACTCCGCCGCGGCCGCGGCGCGGTGGTCACCGGCTCCGCCTCCCCCGCCCGTGCCCGCCTGGGGGAGACCGCAGAGCGGCTGATCGCCGAGGCCCGCCATCTGGGGCTCTCCGACGAGGAGATCGTCACGGTGGTACGGACGGGGCTGGCGGGGCGGTGAGGGATGGGGTGCGGACGGGAGGACGGGCGGATGGGTCGGACGAGGCGAAGGGCGCACCGTTCCGGATCCGCCGCTCCCCGCCTTCACGGGCCGCCCGATGCCTCGCCGCTGTGGGACGGCCCGGGCGCGCGCAGGCCACGTACCTGCGGGGAGAGCAGGGCGGCGGCCGTGGCGAGGACGATCAGCGCGGCGCAGCCGGCGAGCGCACGGCCCACGCCGAGGTGCGTCGCGACCGGCCCCGCGACCAGCAGGCCGAGCGGAGCGAAGGCCAGTGAGCCGAACCAGTCGTAGGAACTGACGCGGGACAGTGCCGCCTCGGGGATCTCCCGCTGGATGGTGGTCGCCCACAGCACCCCGAAGACGTCGGCCGCCATGCCCGAGCCGAACATGGCGAGCGCGATCAGCGGCACCGGCGCCCGCACGGCGAGCAGGGCGATCGGGAGCGCCGACGGGAAGGTGGCCAATACGGCGACCAGGACCGGGCGGCGCACCCGGAGGCGGGCGGCCAGCCCGGCGCCCGTAATGGTGCCCAGTGCCTGCGCGGCGACGATCAGGGACCAGGGCCGCGCACCGCCCAGCCCGCCGTCGGCCGCCAGCGGCCCCAGCACCCCGGCATTGGCGTTGAGCGCGGCCACGACGAACGCGTACTGCACCACGACGACCCACAGCCACTGCCGTCCGGCGAACTCCCGCCAGCCGTTTCGCAGTTCGGACCAGCCGGAGACCCTGGGGCGGGGCCGCGCGGACAGCCGGAGACCGCGGATCAGCAGCGCGCTCACCACGAAGGAGGCCGCGTTGAGGGCCAGCGCCCACCCGGCGCCGACGAGTGCCACGGCCACCCCGGACAGTGCCAGCCCGAGCAGCATCGAGCTGTTCATCCCCACCCGCAGCAGCCCGTTGGCCCGTTGCAGCCGTCCGGCGGGCACGAGTAGCGGAATGACGCCGTCCATCGCGGGGGAGAACAGCGCGGTGGCCGTCCCCGCCAGCGCGGCCAGCGTGCACAGCGCCCACAGCGGCGCATGCCCCGTGAGGACCATCGCCGCGAGTCCGGCATAGGCGGCCGCGCCCACGAGGTCGGCGACGATCATCAGCCGGGAGCGCGACACCCGGTCCGCCAGCACCCCGCCGACGAGCACGAACGCCAGCTGCGGGACCGCCTGGCAGGCGAGCACCAGCGACAGCTGCCCGGGCCCCGCCCCCGGTAGCGCCAGAACGGCGAACGACAGCGCCACCCGCGCGAAGCCGTTTCCCAGGACCGAGATCGTACGGGCGGAGGCGAGCAGCACGAACCGCCGGTCGCGCCAGAGGGGAGGGCCGGCGGGTGGGGTGGTGAGAGACGGGGACGGGTGCGGGGGCGCGGGGTCCGGGGCGGCGGTCACGGCGTCAGCGTAGGGTCAACTGCCTTGCCACGTACGGGATCTGGACACCGAGGGCCCGCACGCTCCCGGTGGCCCGTCCTCGCTCCCTCCCTCAGCCGTCGAGGAACGTAAGATCCAGCCGCCGCAGCCGTGCCGGGTCGGCGAGGATGTTGATCTCGACGACCTTCCCGTGGGCAATGGTGAAGCCCATGACCGAGAGCGGCTCCCCGCCCGGCGCCGTGACCAGCCCGGGGGCGCCGTTGACCAGCGCCGGCCGGGCGAACGGCGCGAACCCGGAGAACAGCAGGGCCTGTTCGACGACCGCCCGCGCCCCGCGCACCAGCTTCGACATCCCGCCGCGCGCGGCACCGCCGTCGGCGCGCAGCACCACATCCGGGTCGAGGACGGCGAGCAGCGCATCGAAGTCGCCACCGCGCGAGGCGGCGAGGAAGGCGTCGACCACCTCCCGCTGCCGGGCGAGATCGGGATCGGGGGCCGGGGCGGTGCCCTGAACGCGCCGCCGGGCCCGGCTGGCGAGCTGCCGGGCGGCGGCGGGCGTGCGGTCGACGATCGGCGCGATCTCGTCGAAGGGCATCGCGAACATGTCGTGCAGCACGAAGGCCAGCCGTTCGACGGGGGAGAGGGTCTCCAGGACGACGAGCAGCGCCAGCCCCACGGAGTCGGCCAGCACCGCCGCGTCCTCCGGGCCGTCGGCATCCAGCCGCCGCACGACCGGCTCGGGGACATGCACCTCGAGCGGGTCCTCGCGCCGGGCCGTGCGCCTGCGCAGCTGGTCCAGGCACACCCGCCCCACGACCGTCGTCAGCCAGCCGCCCAGATTCTCCACACCGTCCGCACCGGACCGGTCGAGCCGCAGCCAGGCCTCCTGGACGGCGTCCTCCGCCTCGGTCAGCGACCCCAGCATCCGGTAGGCCACCGCCCGCAGATGGCTCCGGTTCTCCTCGAAGCGCTCCGCCAGCCACTCATGATCATCCATCCGTCTCACCCTTCCCCCGTCTCACCTTTCCCCGTTCCGCTCCCCGTCGGATCCGTCCCCGCCAGGTTCGTCACCGACATGACGTATCCGGTGGGACGAATGTGACACGACGGAGGCGAGGGGCCCGGTTCCCCACCCGTCAGCGCGCGGACCGGGGGAAGCCGAGGAGCGGGACGCACGCCGGGCGGCAGGTCGGGGTGCCCGCTCAGCGCTCGGCGATCTCGCGGACCTCGGCGGTCACGGTCCAGTGCTCCGGAGGGCGGCGCCGGCTCCCGCCTCTCACCCTCGCGTCGAAGGGGCGTCGGCCGGATCGACACCTTTCCCGGAATTCTTCTGAGCCTTCTCCGGGGCGGCCACCGCAGCGTCCCGGGGGCGGGGCGACGCCGTGGAGCACCCGCGCAGCCCCGGTGTCGCGGCGCCCACCAGGGCGACCGCGCCGACGCACAGCAGGCCGCCGCTGACCAGCGCGGTCACCCCTGACGTGGCGTCGGCCAGCAGGCCTTGGCGCATATTGCCGAGGTCCGGTCCGGCCTGCCCGACGATCTGCTCCGCGGCGCCGACCCGGCCCAGCAGTTCGTCCGGGGTGTGCCGCTGGACGAGGGTGTTGCGGCACACCACGGACACCGTGTCGGCCGCGCCGGCCAGGACCAGAAATCCCAGCCCGACCCACGGGTGGGACGAGAGGCCGAACAGGGTGAGCGCCATGCCCCACGCCGCCGACCCGCCGAGCATCACCAGGCCGGGGCGTGCGCTCCGGGTGAAGGTCCCGGAGAGGACGGACGCGACGATGCCGCCGGCCGCGAGGGCGGTCAGGAACAGCCCGAGAGTGCCGGGGCCGCCGCCGAACCGTTCCGCGTTGATCAGGGGAAACAGGCTGATCGGCATCGACAGCACGGTGGTGGCCAGGTCGGTCAGGAGCGCCCCGCGAATGACGGGCGTGCGCACCAGGAAGGCCAGGCCGTCCCGCACCCCGCGCAGACCCGGCCTGGCGGGCTCGTCCCCGGGGTGCATCCGCGGCAGGCCGCGCGCACCGTGCAGCGCCGCGGCGAAGGTGAGCGCGTCGACCAGGTAGCAGCCCCCGGGGCCCAGCCCGTTCAGGAGCAGCCCGCCCAACGCCGGGCCGGTCAGCATGGCGCCCTGGAAGGCGATCCGGTTCAGCGCCAGCCCGGCCGCGCGCTGGTCCTCGGGAAGCAGGCGGGGGATGAAGGTACGGACCGCCGGACCGCTGCCGGCCCCGAAGCCGGACTGCACGGCGACCAGCAGCAGCACGCCCGGGGTCGGCAGGCCGCCGAGGAAGCCCTGGACGGCCAGCAGCAGGGAACAGACGGTCTGGCCACAGGTGGCGGCCAGATAGCAGGTCCGCCGGTCCACGCGGTCGACGACGGATCCGGCGAAGAGCCCCAGGACGAGGAGCGGCACGGCCCTGGCGAGGCCCACCGCGCCGGTCCAGGCGGTGCTGTGCGTCATCTGCCAGACCTGGTACATCACGGCGACGAGCGTCATCTGGCTGCCGAGCCCGGAGAGTGTCCGCCCGCCCCAGAGCCGCCGGTACGGTGCCGACGAGCGCAGCGGGCGCACATCGAGGAGGGCCCGCCTCACTCCCATGCGGGGTCCGCGGCCAGCTTCTCGGTGATCCGGTCGTGGAAGCTCTTGCGGGCGAGGGCCTGCTCGATGTCGGTGACGACCCGGCTGAGGGGATAGGGGATCTCCGCCTCGAGCTCGGCGAGCGCGGCCTCGGTGGCCCGCCATTCCGCCGCCAGCCGGGCGGCCACGCGGCGGGCCTCGTCCGTGAGCGTCACCTTCTTGCTGCGCCCGTCGTCGCCCGGGACGGTCCTGACCCAGCCGGCCGCGCGCATCGCGGCCACCTTTTGACTGAGCGCCGAATGCGTCCGCTCGACCGACGCGGCCAGCTCGGTGATGGTCATCGGCCCCTCGGCATGCAGCCGGAGCAGCTCCATGACGTAGCTCGGCTTGAGCCCGTCGATCTCCTTCTCCGCGTAGACCCGGGCGATCTCCGCGTCCATCGAGGCCTGCAGCATCCGCAGCGGCCGCCAGCGGCTGTGGTGTGTGGGGTCGGGGGCGGGATCCGTTGGCGTCATCCCAAAAATGTAACAGCACTTATATAAGTACTGTTGGGATTTCGGGCTTCGGTGCTGCCGTGCGTCAGGAGGGGATGTGGTGGCGGCCGGGAGGGGGTGCCGGAAGGTACGGCTCTCTCGACGCAATGCAGAGTGAGCGTACTGAAACGGACCTTGCGTGGCCGGTTGACGTCGGCGGGAGGTGGCGCGTCGCGAGGATGGGCAGATGTCTGCGATCGCGCGAGCCCAGTCGTTCAGCAAAGCCGCCGCCCAGTACGCGGCTGCCCGTCCTTCGTATCCTTCCTCCCTCCTTGACGTGATCGAGGAATGCACGGGGTGTGCTCTTGCCGGGAGTCGTGTCGCCGATGTCGGAGCGGGCACCGGGATCGCCACCGCCCTCTTGCGTGAGCGTGGCGCCGACGTGATCGCCGTCGAGCCCGGCGACGGCATGGTGGCTCAGCTCCGCCGCGCGCTGCCCGATGTGCCGGTCGTCCGGGGCGACGGCAACGCCCTGCCCTTGGCCGATGCCTCCCACGATCTGATCACCTACGCACAGGCCTGGCAGTGGACCGACACCAGCCGCTCCGTCCCGGAGGCTCTGCGCGTGCTGCGCCGGGGTGGCGCGCTCGCGGTGTGGTGGAACACGCACGCGTTCGACGTGCCCTGGATCGTCGCGCAGCACGAGCGCATCGCCCGGCACTGCGGGGTGAAGCCGCGTTCGGGGCTCCTGACCGATGACCGTGCAGCCATCCGCTTCGCCGGCCTCACGGGACTCCACGTCGTCCGTCGCCAGGTGCGGTGGCACCGTGCCGTTCCCCTCGATGTGCATCTGGCGAACATCGGCAGCCGCTCGGCGTTCCTCGTTCTCGGCGAGGAGGGCAATCGCGCCTTTCTTGCCGAGGAACGCCGTCGTCTCCAGGAGGTCTTCCCCGACGGGATGCTCGAAGAGCGCTACGTGGTCGACCTGTTGGTGGCGCAGCGGCCCTGAAAGGGGCCGCGGCGCGCGGGGTGTGAGGCGCTTCGGCAAGCGGTTCGATGAGACGACTCGCATCGCAGTGTGACCAGACAGCAGAGGTCAGGGCATGACCCCGTAGCGGCAATGTATTAGAGTTATCTCGACATCGAGATATCTACCGAGAGGCGTACCGCTGCCGCGCCAGTAGGAGCAAGTCCAACTTAGGCTTACCTTAGTGGATGGGGCAAGGGACTGTGACGGCAGCATTGCGGTGGTACGCGCGAATTCATGCATGAAGGAGACTGTCGTGTCGGCGAACAGCTTCGACGCCCGCAGCACGCTGCAGGTGGGCGACGAGTCGTACGAGATCTTCAGGCTGGACAAGGTCGAGGGGTCCGCCCGTCTGCCGTACAGCCTGAAGGTGCTGCTGGAGAACCTGCTCCGCACCGAGGACGGCGCGAACATCACCGCCGATCACATCCGGGCGCTCGGTGGCTGGGACTCGCAGGCCCAGCCCAGCCAGGAGATCCAGTTCACGCCGGCCCGCGTGATCATGCAGGACTTCACCGGTGTGCCGTGTGTCGTGGACCTCGCGACCATGCGTGAGGCCGTCAAGGAGCTCGGCGGCGACCCGGCGAAGATCAACCCGCTGGCCCCGGCCGAGCTGGTCATCGACCACTCCGTCATCGCCGACAAGTTCGGCACGGCGGACGCCTTCGGCCAGAACGTCGAGCTGGAGTACGGCCGCAACAAGGAGCGCTACCAGTTCCTGCGCTGGGGCCAGACCGCCTTCGACGAGTTCAAGGTCGTCCCGCCGGGCACCGGCATCGTCCACCAGGTGAACATCGAGCACCTGGCGCGCACCGTCATGGTGCGGGGCGGCCAGGCCTACCCCGACACCCTCGTCGGTACCGACTCGCACACCACCATGGTCAACGGCCTCGGTGTGCTGGGCTGGGGCGTCGGCGGCATCGAGGCCGAGGCCGCGATGCTCGGCCAGCCGGTCTCGATGCTCATCCCGCGCGTGGTCGGCTTCAAGCTGACCGGTGAGCTCAAGCCGGGCACCACCGCCACCGACCTCGTGCTGACCATCACCGAGATGCTGCGCAAGCACGGTGTCGTCGGCAAGTTCGTCGAGTTCTACGGCGAGGGCGTCGCCGCCACCTCGCTGGCCAACCGCGCCACCATCGGCAACATGTCGCCGGAGTTCGGCTCCACCGCCGCGATCTTCCCGATCGACGAGGAGACCCTGAACTACCTCCGTCTGACCGGCCGCGACGCCCAGCAGGTCGCGCTCGTCGAGGCGTACGCCAAGGCGCAGGGCCTCTGGCTCGACCCGGCCGCCGAGCCCGACTTCTCCGAGAAGCTGGAGCTGGACCTGTCGACGGTCGTCCCGTCGATCGCCGGCCCCAAGCGCCCGCAGGACCGCATCGTCCTCGCGAACGCCGCGCAGCAGTTCGCCGTCGATGTGCGCAACTATGTCTCCGACGACGAGGAGGCGGGCAAGGAGTCCTTCCCCGCGTCCGACGCGCCGGCCTCCACCAACGGCATCCCGACGAACCCGGTCACCGTGACCGCCCCCGACGGCTCGACCTACGAGATCGACCACGGTGCGGTGACGGTCGCGGCCATCACCTCCTGCACCAACACCTCGAACCCGTACGTCATGGTCGCCGCCGCGCTGGTCGCGAAGAAGGCCGTGGAGAAGGGCCTGACCCGCAAGCCGTGGGTCAAGACCACCCTCGCCCCGGGCTCGAAGGTCGTCACCGACTACTTCGACAAGGCGGGCCTGACGCCGTACCTCGACAAGGTCGGCTTCAACCTCGTCGGCTACGGCTGCACCACCTGCATCGGCAACTCCGGCCCGCTGCCGGATGAGGTCTCCAAGGCCGTCAACGACCACGACCTGGCCGTCACCTCGGTGCTCTCCGGCAACCGTAACTTCGAGGGCCGGATCAACCCCGACGTCAAGATGAACTACCTGGCCTCCCCGCCGCTGGTCGTCGCGTACGCGCTGGCGGGCTCCATGAAGGTGGACATCACCAAGGACGCGCTCGGCACCGACCAGGACGGCAAGCCGGTCCACCTGGCCGACATCTGGCCGACCGAGGCCGAGGTCAACGACGTCGTGGCCAACGCCATCGGCGAGGACATGTTCAACAAGTCCTACCAGGACGTCTTCGCGGGCGACGCCCAGTGGCAGGCGCTCTCGATCCCGACCGGCAACACCTTCGAGTGGGACGCCGAGTCGACCTACGTCCGCAAGCCCCCGTACTTCGAGGGCATGACGATGGAGACCACCCCGGTCTCCGACATCTCCGGCGCCCGGGTGCTGGCCAAGCTGGGCGACTCGGTCACCACCGACCACATCTCCCCGGCCGGTGCGATCAAGGCTGACACCCCGGCCGGCCAGTACCTGACCGAGCACGGCGTCGAGCGTCGCGACTTCAACTCCTACGGCTCGCGCCGTGGTAACCACGAGGTCATGATCCGCGGCACCTTCGCCAACATCCGTCTGCGCAACCAGATCGCGCCGGGCACCGAGGGCGGCTTCACCCGCGACTTCACGCAGGGGGACGGCCCGGTCTCGTTCATCTACGACGCGTCGCAGAACTACCAGGCGGCCGGCATCCCGCTGGTCATCCTGGCCGGCAAGGAGTACGGCTCCGGCTCGTCCCGCGACTGGGCCGCCAAGGGCACCGCGCTGCTCGGCGTCAAGGCCGTCGTCGCCGAGTCCTACGAGCGCATCCACCGCTCGAACCTCATCGGCATGGGCGTCCTGCCGCTGCAGTTCCCGGAGGGGCAGACCGCTGAGTCTCTCGGCCTGACCGGCGAGGAGACCTTCGCGGTCTCCGGTGTGACCGGGCTGAACGACGGCACCACGCCGCGCACCGTCAAGGTGACCACGGACAGCGGCGTCGAGTTCGACGCGGTCGTCCGCATCGACACCCCCGGCGAGGCGGACTACTACCGCAACGGCGGCATCATGCAGTACGTGCTGCGCTCGCTCATCCGTAAGTGAGCCGGGCCGCCGGCTGACGGCCGGCGGTACGCGACGGGCCGCACTCCCTCGGGCGAGGGGGTGCGGCCCGTCGCGTACCGGCGGCGCCCGGGATCACGGCGACCCGAGCAACTCCACCTCGGCGAGGGTGCCCCCGTGGTCGGGCACCACCCGGTAGTGCCGGTAGCTGCCCGGCCGGGCGATGCCGAAGACGCGGGTCTGCCGGTCCCAGGTGAAGGACTCCCCCTCGCGGTGATCCAGCCGCGTCCACCGCTCCCCGTCCGCGGAACCCTCCAGCGTCCAGCCGGACGGTGCGCCGGCGCGCTGTGCCGACGTGAGGGTGTACGACGTGACCTCGGCGGGCCGGGCGAGGTCCACCGGGGCACCGGTCAGTTCGGCGGAGGTGTCGGAGGTGTTGTCGTAGAGCGGGCCGCCGCCGGGGTCGGTCAGGTCCCGGGGCGGGTCGGGGACCTTGTCGTCCTTGGTGATCGAGGTGGGTGCCGCGTGCGGGCCGCTGCCCCAGGCGGACGGCTCGGGGCCCATGGTGAAGTCCAGGGTGCCGCCGCGGGCGAGCAGCCGGTGCGGCAGGGCGGTGGAATTCCACGGCGTGCCGTTGAGGGTGAGCTTCTGGACGTAGATGTTGCGCGCGGAGTTGTGCGGGGCGTTGATGGTGAGATCGTGGCCGTTCTCCAGATGGACCGTGGCCTTGGTGAACAGCGGGGAGCCCACCGCGTATTCACCCTGGCCCATCACCAGCGGATAGAAGCCCAGCGCGCTGAAGACGTACCACGCGGACATCTCGCCGTTGTCCTCGTCCCCCGGATATCCCTGACCGGACTCACTGCCGAGATAGAGCCGGGACATCGCCTCGCGGACCTTCTCCTGGGTCTTCCAGGGGCGGCCGGCCGCGTCATAGACATAGGCGATGTGGTGCGAGGGCTGGTTGCTGTGCCCGTACATGCCCATCCGTGTGTCGCGGGCCTCGGTCATTTCGTGGATGACACCGCCGTAGGAGCCGGCGAATTCCCGGGACGCGGTCTCCGGGGTGGAGAAGTAGGCGTCCAGCTTGCGGGCCAAGCCGTCCCGGCCGCCATAAAGGTTGGCCAGCCCCCGGGTGTCCTGCGGAGCGGTGAAGGCAAAGGTCCAGGCGTTGGTCTCGGTGTAGTCGTAGCCCCAGACGCGGGGGTCGAACCGGTCCGGGGGCAGCCGCCAGTCGCCCCGGGCGTCCTTGCCCTGGAAGAAGCCGACCCTGGTGTCGAAGAGCTTGACGTAATTCTGGGCGCGGCCCAGGAAATACGCCGATTCCTCCTTGTAGCGGGGCTTTTTGGTCTTCTCGTAGAGGGCCTTGCCCATGCGGGCGATACCGAAGTCGTTGAGATAGCCCTCCAGTGCCCAGGACATTCCCTCGCGGGTGTCGGTGCCGGTGTAGCCGAGGAACGGGGCGGTGGCCATGCCCTTGCGGCCGACGCCGGGGTTCGGCGGGGCGACGGTGGCGTTCTTGACGGCCGCGGCATAGGCGGCCTCGGCGTCGAACGTGACTCCCTTGGCATACGCGTCGGCGAAGGCCACATCGGAACTCGTACCGGTCATCAGGTCCGCGTAACCCGGCGAGGACCAGCGGGAGATCCAGCCGCCGTCCTTGTACTGCTGCACGAAACCGTCGACCATTTTCCCGGCCCGCTCCGGGGTGAGCAGGGAATAGGCGGGCCAGGTCGTCCGGTAGGTGTCCCAGAAGCCGTTGTTGACGTAGATCTCACCGTCAACGATCTTCGAGCCGGTGTGCTCGGGGGTGTCCGGGCCGGTCTGCGGGGAGAACGGGCTGGCGTAACGGCGCCGCGAACCCACCTGCTCGAAACCGGAGTTGGGGTAGAGGTAGAGGCGGTAGAGGTTGGAGTAGAGGGTGGTGAGCTGGTCGCGGCCGGCGCCCTGGACCTCGATCCGGCCCAGCAGGTCGTCCCACTGCGCCTGCGCCCGGTCCCGGACGCCGGCGAAGGTGGACCCGGCGGGGATCTCCCGGTCCAGATTCGCCTTCGCCTGGTCCACGCTGATCAGGGAGGTCGCGATCCGCATGGTCACGGTGCGGTCCGCGCCCGGCCGGAAGCGGAGATAGCCGGTGACGTCCTTGCCGCCTCCGCCCCCGAGCCGGCCGCCGCCGCTCACCGGGGCGTCGAAGACGCCGTAGACGAAGAGCCGGGTGGCGCCGACCGACAGCCCGCTGCGGACGTCCGAGAAGCCGGTGACGGTGCCGCGCTCGGTGTCCAGGCTCAGGCCGCCCTTGTCGTTGACGTTGTCGAAGATCAGGCTCGCCCGGTCGCCGGGGAAGGTGAAGCGCATCACCGCGGCGTGATCGGTCGGGGTGATCTCCGTCTTGAGGCCGTTGTCGAAGGTCACGCCGTAGTAGTGCGGCTTCGCGATCTCGTTGCTGTGGTGGAAGGGCAGCGCCCGGCCGGTGCGCGAGGCGTCCGGGGTGCCGGCCGCGACGGACGGCATGACCTGGAAGGTCTGCCGGTCGCCCATCCACGGGCTCGGCTCATGGCTGGCGCTGAAGGCCTGCAGGGTGGGCAGGTTGTCGGCGTTGTTCTTCCGCGCGTATTCGTAGAGCCAGTCGGCGGAGCCCGCGTTGGTCACCGGGGTCCAGAAGTTGAAGCCGTTGGGGACGGCCGTGGCGGGGAAGGTGTTGCCGCGCGAGAAGCTGCCGCTGGAGAGCGTGCCGCGGGTGGTGAGGGCGTAGTCGGAGAGATGGGCGAGCAGCTTGTCCGGGGGCGCGGGGGCCAGGGTGATGTCATCGACCCAGCCGCGGAAGGCCGCGGCGGTCCGCGGGGCCCTGGGCGCGTCGTAGGCGACCAGGACCCGGGCGACGGTCTTGCCGGCGGCGACCGCGCCGATCCGTGCGACCCGGTGGTTCCACTGGTTGGCGTAGAGCGTCTTGGAGGCGCCCTGCCCCTGCGGCGTCAGCGGTGCGCCGTGCTGGTCGACGGCGGACAGCTCGCTGAGATAGGTGCCGTCGGTGAAGGCCAGATCGAGGGCGGCATGGGTGGCCGGGTAGTCCGGATCGCTCCGCGCCATCTCCGGGAAGATCTCGTAGGAGAGCGAAGTGGCCCCGGTGACGGGGACGCTGACATCGAAGACCTTGTTGTACGCGTAGCCGCGGCCGGCGGCGGTGTGGGTGCCGGCATAGCGCAGCGCGTGGCGGCCGCTGAAGCCGGCGTGCGCCTTGGCGGTGGGGGAGTCGGCGGGTCCGGTGTCGGTGCCGGTGCTCATTCCGGGCGCCGCGGGGGTGGTCTCCGGGGTGACGCCGGAGGCCTTGGGCTTTCCGTCGGGGCCGGTCTCGACGGCGTCCGTCCAGTCCGGCTGGGGGTCGCCGGGTTCGAAGGAGGAGTGGAACTCCGTTGCCCCGTGCGGGCGTTGAGGTGGTGCGGCCTGGGCCGTGCCGGCGGGCAGAGGCCCGGTGATGACGAGCAGGGCGGCCGCCAGGAGGGCGGCGGGGCGGGCGACCGCCCGCAGTGGACGGTGCCGGTGTCTGAGCCGCACGCGAGCCCTCTCAACCAGGGTGACATCGTTGTCAGTTGGGTGGCGCCAAGTTAAGGCAGAGATAAGTAACGTGCGTGGGGGCCGTGGTGTCAAGGGTGACGCCGAGATCGGTGGGCCGGTCGTGTCACCGGGGCGCCCGGTGGCGACGACCGGAAAATCTTCCGCATGCCAGGGAGGTCTCAACTAGGGAAAGACTGCCGTCCGACCCTGCGTTCGATCTTGCCCCTGCGACCGGAAGTGGACTATACCTGTCGGCGTCCGACCGGCCGTGCGACACGGCCGTGGATCCGGGGGGAAAGCGGGGAACGGATGATCTCCCCGCACTTCCCTGGCGAGCCCGGTGCACATCCCGTACAACTCAGCTTCATCTGACCCGCGGTGCCGGGGTGGCTCCGGTACACCGCCTGAGTCCTGAAGAAGGCGAGGACTTGAGCATGGGATCCACCTCTTCATTCAACCGTCGCGATCTGGTCAAACGAGCCGCTGCCCTGGGAATCATCGCCGTACCGGCGATGGGAACGCTGTCGGCGTGTGCCACCGGAGGCGGTGGCGGCAACGACGGCAACGACGGCAACGACGGCAAAGGGGCCAAGAACAAGGGCGCGACCTCGGCGAAGAATCCGCTGGGCGTGAAGAAGGGCGCGGCCCTGGAGGCGTTCATCTTCAAGGGCGGACTGGGCGACCAGTACGCCAAGGACGCCGAGGCCGACTATGACAAGACCTATGGCGTCACCGTCAAGCACACCGGCACGCAGCAGGTCGGACCGAAGCTGCAGCCGCGCTTCGCCGGCGGAAACCCCCCGGACATCATCGACAATTCCGGTGCCGACCATCTGGACATGAACAAGCTGTCCGCACAGGGCCAGTTGCAGGATCTGACGGAGCTGCTCGACGCACCCTCGCTGGACGATCCGAAGAAGAAGGTCCGGGACACGCTTTATCCCAGCACCCTGGAAAAGGGCAAGCACAAGGATGCGTTCGATGTCTTCTACTACGCGTTCACGGTCTATGGCACGTGGTATTCCCACAAGCTGTTGAAGGACAAGGGCTGGGCGTACCCGACCTCGTTCGACGACATGATCAAGCTCTGCGGCGATATCAAGAAGACGGGTGTGGCGCCCTGGACGTACCCGGGCAAGTACCCGTACTACGTCCACTTCAATATGTTCGCGCAGATCGCCAAGATCGGCGGTCTCGACAAATGGATCGCCATCGACAACCTGGAGCCCAGGGCCTGGACGTCGAACGACGCGGTCAAGCAGGTCGTCGAGCACTATGCGGAGCTGGCCGCCAAGGGCTACTTCCTTCAGGGCAGCCAGGGCCTGACGCACATCCAGTCGCAGACCGCCTGGACCCGGGGCAAGGCCGTCTTCATCCCCAACGGTTCCTGGGTGGAGAACGAGGCCGCGCCGACCACGCCGAAGGACTTCGACATGGCCGTCGGCCCGCTGTTCAACGGCGGCAGCGGCGACAAGATGCCGCACGGCACCCTGCGCGCCGAGCCCAGCGAGCCGTTCATCGTGGCGAAGGACGGCAAGAACCCGGTCGGCGGCATGGAGCTGCTGCGCATTCTGCTCTCAAAGAAGCATGCGCAGAATTTCGCGACAAAGGTCCGGTCGCTCACCGCGGTCAAGGGCGCGACCGAAGGCATGCGGCTCTCGCCGGGGCTCTCCTCGGCCGCCGAGGCCGTCACGGCGGGGGGCCGGAACCTGCTGATGATCCAGCTGCAGGAGTGGTATCCGAAGCTGACCGACGAGAAGCTGGGCGGGCTCACCAGCCAGCTGCTGACCGGTGACATGAAGGCGGCGGAGTGGATCAAGAAGGCTCAGCAGTACGCGGACGAATTCGCCAAGGACGACTCCGTCACCAAGTTCCACCGCGAGGCCTGACCACACACGCCACTTGACGAGGGAGGGGCCGGGGAGCGCAATGCAACACGGCAAGTACCGATTCATCGTGGGGTTCCTGGCCCTGCCTCTGCTGGTCTACGCGATCTTTGTGATCTCGCCGTTCGTCCAGGCATTCCAGATCTCGACCACGGAATGGAGCGGCCTGCGGGGCGCCGCCAAGAACATCGGTCTGGGCAACTACGACAAGCTGCTGCACAGCGACGAGTTCTGGAACGCGCTCCAGCACAACGTCATCATGCTGGTGCTGGTCCCCCTCGCCACCCTCGCCCTGGGGCTGTTCTTCGCCTTCATGCTCAATGTCGGTGGCCGGGCCCGCCGCGGCGCCCTCATCACCGGTGTCCGCGGGGCCTCGTTCTACAAATTCGTCTACTTCTTCCCACAGGTCATCTCGATCACCATCATCTCGGTGATCTGGTTCAACATCTACAACCCGGATCCGCACGACGGCATGCTCAACTCGCTGCTCGGCGCGGTGGGTCTGGATTCGCTGCAGAGTTCCTGGCTGGGTGAACGCAGCATCGCTCTCGCCTGCATCATGGTGGTGATGGTCTGGGCGAATGTCGGCTTCTACGTCGTGCTCTTCTCCGCCGCCATGGCCTCCATTCCGCGGGAGATCTACGAGGCCTCGCTGCTGGACGGGGCCAACCGGCTCCACACGTTCTTCCGGATCACCCTGCCGCTGCTGTGGGACACCGTGCAGACCGGCTGGGTCTATATGGGCATCATCGCGATGGACGCCTTCGCCCTGGTGCAGATCATGTCGGTGAACATGGGCGGGCCGGACGGCGCCACCGATGTCGTGCCGCTGCGGCTCTACCAAACCGCTTTCCGTGACAGCCAGTTCGGCTATGCGGCGGCGATGGGTGTCGCCATGCTCGTCGTCACGCTGTTGTTCGCCGTCCTCACGATGCGCTTCGCGCGCCGTGAGCGGATCGAGTTCTAGGGGCAGGGCGCATGACGACGGAAACCAATGCGGTGGAGAAGCTGCCGGCGGTGGCCGGGCGGCGGTCCGAAGGCAGAAAGGGCGCCGGGACATCACGCGGAGGCGCCGAGCGCGGCGTGCTCAACGTCTTCTCGCACGGCATGCTCATCGTGTGGGCGCTGATGGTGGGCATGCCGCTGCTGTGGGTGCTGTGGAGCTCGTTCAAGAGCAGCGGGGACATTCTGAGCACGCCCTGGTCGCTGCCGGACCGGCTGCACTTCGAGAACTGGAGCAACGCCTGGGAGAAGGCGAACATCGGCAAGATGTTCCTCAACAC
Source organism: Streptomyces sp. NBC_01454 (assembly GCF_036227565.1). Classification (NCBI taxonomy): domain Bacteria; kingdom Bacillati; phylum Actinomycetota; class Actinomycetes; order Kitasatosporales; family Streptomycetaceae; genus Streptomyces; species Streptomyces sp. NBC_01454. The sequence continues at coordinate 1,897,872 of NZ_CP109460.1, read as the reverse complement.
CCTGATCGTGGTGGGCGGTTCGGTCACCGGGACGATGGTGCTCGGCTCCATGGCGGGCTACGTCCTTGCGCGGTTCACCTTCCCGGGCAACCGCGTCATCTATTACCTCTTCGTGGCCGGGATGTCCTTCCCGGTGTTCATGCTGGTCATCCCGCTGTTCTTCGTGATGCGCGACTTCCCCGGGATTCCGCTGCTGGCCACCTACCAGGGCCTGATCGCGGTGTACATCGCCTACTCGCTGCCGTTCACCGTCTTCTTCATGACGTCCTTCTTCCGCACCCTGCCGAGCTCGGTGGCGGAGGCGGCGATGATCGACGGTGCCTCGCACGCCAGGACGTTCTTCCAGGTGATGCTGCCGATGGCCAAGCCCGGCCTGATCAGCATCGGGATCTTCAACTTCCTGGGGCAGTGGAATCAGTATCTGCTGCCGATGGTCCTCAACCAGGACGAGGACAAATACGTGTTGACGCAGGGTCTGGCCAACATCGCGCTGCAGCAGGGCTATGAGGGGGACTGGGGCGGGCTGATGGCCGGCATGATGATCGCGATGCTGCCGGTGCTGCTGGTGTACTTCATCTTCCAGCGCCAGGTGCAGGCGGGGCTGACGGCGGGGGCGATCAAGTAGGGCCCGGCCGTCTGTTCGTACCGGCGATTGTTTTACGCCATCTTGGCATCTGCCTGTGCGCGCTCCGACGTGCGCATCCCGGGGCGGCTCCGCGGCGACGGAGCCGCCCCGCGGGCTTCCCACCGGGCCGGCCCTCGATCATGCCGGGCTCAACGCCTTGACGAGACTTCCCGGCTGGAGTTCTGCTTAGGGTTCACATGTTGAATCGACGGCCGTCCCCCGACGACGTGGGTGCGGTCGGCCGGAGGTCGTCGTGCCTCCCCGGCCACCGCTGGGGGAGCCCGGCCCGAGACGGGAGTATGAGTCAATGGAGACTCCGGGGTCGCAGTCCTCGCTGCACCGGGCCAATCTGGAGCGGGTCGTCCGCGCGGTGCGGATGGCGGGCTCGCTCACCCAGGCGGAGATCGCCCGGAGCACGGGGCTGTCCGCGGCCACCGTTTCCAACATCGTTCGTGAGTTGAAGGACGGTGGGACCGTTGAGGTGACACCGACCTCGGCGGGCGGGCGGCGGGCGCGCAGCGTCTCGCTCTCCGGCGACGCGGGCATCGTCGTGGGGGTCGATTTCGGGCACTCCCATCTGCGGGTGGCGGTCGGCAACCTCGCCCATCAGGTGCTCGCCGAGCAGGCCGAGCCGATCGATGTGGACGCCTCCGCCGCGGAGGGCTTCGACCGGGCGGAACAGCTGGTCAACCGGCTGATCGAGGCCACCGGGATCGGCGCCGGCAAGGTCATCGGCGTCGGGCTCGGCGTACCCGGGCCCATCGACGTGGAATCCGGGACCCTGGGCTCGACGGCGATCCTGCCCGGCTGGTCGGGGACGAACCCGAGCCGCGAGCTGTCCGGGCGCCTGGGGGTGCCCGTCTACGTCGACAACGACGCCAACCTGGGCGCGCTGGGCGAGCTGGTGTGGGGCGGCGGCCGCGGGGCCTCCGACCTGGCGTACATCAAGGTCGCCAGCGGGGTCGGCGCCGGACTGGTGATCAGCGGCCAGATCTACCGCGGACCGGGCGGTACGGCGGGCGAGATCGGGCACATCACGCTGGACGAGTCCGGTCCGGTGTGCCGCTGCGGCAACCGTGGCTGCCTGGAGACCTTCACCGCGGCCCGGTACGTCCTCCCGCTGCTGCAGCCGAGTCACGGCCCGGACCTGACCATGGCGCGGGTGGTGCAGCTGGCCCGTGAGGGTGACCCCGGCTGCCGGCGGGTCATTGCGGACGTAGGCCGTCATATCGGCAGTGGTGTGGCGAATCTGTGCAATCTGCTCAATCCCAGCCGGGTGGTGCTCGGCGGTGATCTCGCCGAGGCCGGTGAACTGGTCCTCGCGCCGATCCGGGAGTCGGTGTCGCGCTACGCCATCCCCAGTGCGGCACGGCAGTTGGGGATCGTCCCCGGCACCCTCGGCGGCCGTGCCGAGGTGCTGGGCGCGCTGGCGCTGGTGCTGAGCGAGATGGGCGATTCCTCCCTGCTGGACGGCGGACAGCCGGCGGACGCCCCGGCCCTAGCGTGAAAGCGCTGAGTTCACACAGCTAACGCATGGCACCGTTGTCATCTCGTTAAGGATTTACTCCTTGACGGTCGGCTGGTGTCCGAGTTGACTTCCAGCCACCTCGGCCGCAACGACGCGGCCACGTCAGGGAGGCAACCCCAATGAACGTATGGACGCGTCGCGTCGTCATAGGCACTGCCGCCGTTTCGATGGCGCTCTCCGTGGCCGCATGTGGCAAGGCCGGCGACGGCAAGGCCGCCAGTGGTGGCGAGAACAAGACCATCGGTCTGCTCCTGCCGGAGAACAAGACCACGCGTTACGAGACCTTCGACCGTCCGCTGATGGAGGCGAAGATCAAGCAGCTGTGCAGCGACTGCACGGTGCGGTACAACAACGCGGCCCAGGACACCGAGACCCAGAAGAAGCAGTTCGACGCGCTGATCACCCAGGGCGTCAAGGTGATCATTCTGGACTCGGTCGACTTCAAGGCGACCAAGTCCTGGGTGAACCAGGCCGCCAAGAAGGGCGTGAAGGTCGTCGCCTACGACCGGCTGGCCGAGGGCAAGCTCTCCGCCTACGTGTCCTACGACAACGAGAAGATCGGCCGCCTGCAGGGCCAGGCGCTGGTCAAGGCGCTCGGCGACAAGGCCAAGGACAGCAATGTCGTCATGATCAACGGTTCGCCGACCGACCCGAACATGCCGTTCTTCAAGAAGGGCGCCCACAGCGTCCTCGACAAGCAGGTCAAGAAGATCGCGTACGAGCAGGACATCCCGGACTGGTCCTCGGACGAGGCGAACAAGAAGATGAGCGCGGCCCTCGACTCGCTCGGCAAGGACGGGATCCAGGGCGTCTACTCCGGCAACGACGGCATGGCCGGCGGCATCATCACCGCGCTCAAGCAGAAGGGCGTCAAGGTCCCGGTCGGCGGCCAGGACGCCGAGCTCGCGGGTCTGCAGCGGGTCCTCAAGGGCGACCAGGCGTTCACGATCTACAAGCAGATCAAGCCGCAGGCGGACTCCACCGCCGAGATCGCGGTCAAGCTGCTCAAGGGCGAGAAGATCGACTCCCTGACGGACCGCAAGGTCGACAGCCTCAGCGGTGAGGTCAAGGGCATCCCCGCCAAGCTCTACGACGCGCAGATCGTGACCAAGGACAACATCGAGTCCACGATCATCAAGGACAAGGTCTACAAGGCGAGCCAGATCTGCACCGGCGACGTCAAGAAGGCCTGCGCGGCGGCCGGCATCAAGTAAGGCCCGGGGCCGCCCGCGGGCTCCGGCCCGCAGGCCCCGCCTCTCCCGCCCGGCCCGCAGACCCCGGCGCCCCACGGCCCGGCCCTCGGCAGCCTGGCACCCCGGACCGGCACCCCCGGTCGGACGGGGCCGCGCGGCACCGCCCGCGGCCCCCGTCCCGGCCCACTCCCGCCGGGTCCCACCCCGCCCCCCGAACCGGTCCGACACCCCTCCGCCCCGCGCCGCCGCTGTACCGGCGCGGACCCGGACCGTCCCCCGCAAGCCCCCTGCTTCACGCACCACATCCCCGCCGTTGTGACGGCGGCGAAGGAGATGATTCACGTGTCCGCTACGCCTGTGCTGGCGTTGCGCGGAATCTCCAAGCGGTTCGGCGCCGTCCAGGCACTCACGGACGTCACCCTGGAGATTCACCCCGGTGAGGTGGTCGCCCTCGTCGGCGACAACGGCGCCGGCAAGTCCACCCTGGTCAAGACCATCTCGGGCGTCCACCCGGTCGACGACGGCGCCATCGAATGGGAGGGCGGCGCGGTACGCATCAGCAAGCCGCACGACGCCCAGGAGCTCGGTGTCGCCACCGTCTACCAGGACCTCGCGCTCTGCGACAACCTCGATGTCGTCGCCAACCTCTTCCTCGGCAACGAGATCCGCACCGTCGGTGTCCTCGACGAGATCGCGATGGAGAAGCGCGCCAAGGAGCTGCTGGACACCCTGTCCATCCGGATCCCCAGCGTCCGCATCCCGGTCGCCGCGCTCTCCGGCGGTCAGCGCCAGGTCGTGGCGATCGCCCGGGCGCTGATCGGCGACCCGAAGGTCGTCATCCTCGACGAGCCCACTGCCGCCCTCGGCGTCGAGCAGACCGCGCAGGTCCTCGACCTCGTCGAGCGGCTGCGGGAACGCGGTCTGGGCGTCATCCTCATCAGCCACAACATGGCCGATGTGCAGGCCGTCGCGGACCGGGTCGCGGTGCTGCGGCTGGGCCGCAACAACGGTGTCTTCGACGTCGAGGGCACCTCCCACGAAGAGATCATCGCCGCCATCACCGGCGCCTCGGACAACGCCGTCACCCGCCGCCAGGCGCGTACGGACCAGGTGAAGAAGGAGGCCGGGGCATGAGTGACCTCACCAAGCAGCCGGCGGACGAGCCCACTAAGGACGCGCCGGCCGCCGTGGACGCCACCCCGCCGGCCGCCGTCGACCCCCGTCTGCTCGTCCGCGAGCAGGGCTTCGGCGGCTATATCGGCGACTTCAAGCGCCGGGTGCGCGGGGGTGAGCTGGGCTCGCTGCCGGTCGTCATCGGCCTGGTCGTCATCGCGATCGTCTTCCAGCTCAAGAACAGCAGCTTCCTGTCCGCGGACAGCCTCGCGAACATCGGTGTCTACACCTCCGGCCTCGGGATCATGGCCGTCGGCATCGTCTTCGTGCTGCTGCTCGGCGAGATCGACCTGTCGGTCGGCTCGGTGGCGGGCGTCGGCGCGGCCGTGTGGGCCGTCCTCAGCGTCACCAAGGGGGTCAACGACTGGCTCGCGGTCCTGATCGCCATCGTCGCGGGGCTGGCCATCGGCGCCCTGCACGGGTTCTTTTTCGCCAAGATCGGCGTGCCGGCCTTCGTGGTCACGTTGGCCGGTTTCCTCGGCTGGAGCGGCCTGCAGATCTGGATGATGGGCAACGAGGGCTCCATCAACACGCCCAGCGGCAGTGTGGTGGAGGCCCTCACCGGCTACTACTTCGAGGACAAGGGCGCCGGCTACGGCCTGGCGGTGCTCGCGGTCCTCGCCTACGCCGGCTCGCTGCTGCTGGACAGCCGGCGCCGCAAGGCCGCCGCGCTGCCCTCGCGCCCGCTCAGCGAGATCCTGCTGCGCACCGGCGTGGTCGCGGTGATCGCCTTCGTGGTGGCCTACGTCCTGAACGAGCCGCCGGGCGCCCGCGGCCTGCCGCTGGCCCTGGTGCTGTTCCTCGCGGTCCTGCTCGTCGCCGACTTCGTGGTGCGCCGCACCACCTACGGCCGGCAGATCTTCGCGGTCGGCGGCAACGCCGAGGCGGCCCGCCGGGCCGGCATCAACGTGAACAAGATCCGGATCAGCGTGTTCGCCATCTCCGGCATGCTCGCGGCCTTCGGCGGACTGTTCATCGCCAGCCTCTCCGGCGGCGCCACCAAGAACCTGGGCTCCGGCAACACCCTGATGAACGTCATCGCGGCGGCCGTCATCGGCGGCACCAGCCTCTTCGGCGGCCGGGGCAAGATCTGGTCCGCGCTGCTGGGCATGCTGGTCATCCAGTCGATCCAGCAGGGCCTGAACCTGCTCGGCATGGCGAGCGAGATCCAGTACATGATCACCGGCGCGGTGCTGCTCGCCGCCGTCGTGATCGACTCGGTCTCCCGCCGGACGCAGAAGACCGCCGGCCGGACCTGATCCCAGGCCGCCGTTCGACGGCAGCGGCCCCCACCGGGCATGATCCGGTGGGGGCCGGTCCGTGTGCGCTCCCGGGGGAAAAAGGTTGAGCCGGAGCCCCTGTCACCCGAGTGACATACATCGCAAGGCCCGGGCGCCGCCGCGGCGGACGCAACATTAGACTCATCTGATCGGCAAGCTCGATCCACGGCAGCAAGCAGCAAGGAGGCAGGGGTGCAGGAGGTGCCGCGCAAAGCGAGTCCGGCCGGGGTGGTGGCGGGCGACGGGAGGGCGTTGCTTTCCCGTATCAGGGGACCGCGCGATCTGGACCGACTGGGCCCGGAGCAGCTTGTGCAGCTGGCGGGGGAGATCCGTACCTTCCTTGTCGACGAGGTGTCCAAGACCGGCGGACATCTCGGCCCGAACCTCGGTGTGGTCGAGCTGACCATCGCCCTGCACCGTGTCTTCGACTCGCCCAAGGACAAGGTGCTCTTCGACACCGGGCACCAGTCCTACGTCCACAAGCTTCTCACCGGCCGTCAGGACTTCACCAAGCTCAAGGCGAAGGGCGGCCTGTCCGGCTACCCCTCCCGTGCCGAGTCCGCGCACGACGTGATCGAGAACAGCCACGCCTCCACCGTGCTGGGCTGGGCCGAGGGCCTCGCGAAGGCCAACGAGGTCCGCGGTTCGGCTGACCGGGTCGCCGCGGTCATCGGCGACGGCGCGCTGACCGGCGGCATGGCCTGGGAGGCGCTGAACAACATCGCCGCCGCCAAGGACCGCCCGCTCGTCATCGTCGTCAACGACAACGAGCGCTCCTACGCCCCGACCATCGGCGGCCTCGCCAACCACCTGGCCACGCTGCGCACCACCGACGGCTACGAGCGCTTCCTGGCCCGCGGCAAGGACCTGCTGGAGCGCACCCCCGTCCTGGGCAAGCCGCTGTACGAGACCCTGCACGGCGCCAAGAAGGGCCTGAAGGACTTCATCGCCCCGCAGGGCATGTTCGAGGACCTGGGCCTGAAGTACGTCGGCCCGATCGACGGCCACGACATCGAGGCGCTGGAGTCCGCCCTGACGCGCGCCAAGCGCTTCGGCGGTCCGGTCATCGTCCACTGCCTCACCGAAAAGGGCCGCGGCTACCAGCCCGCCCTCCAGGACGAGGCAGACCGCTTCCACGCCGTCGGCAAGATCCACCCCGACACCGGCCTGCCGCTCTCCTCGGGCGGCAAGGACTGGACCTCCGTCTTCGGTGACGAGATGGTCGAGCTCGGCAAGGAGCGCAAGGACATCGTGGCCATCACGGCGGCCATGCTCCAGCCGGTCGGACTGGACAAGTTCGCCAAGGCTTTCCCCGACCGGGTCTACGACGTCGGCATCGCCGAGCAGCACGCGGCGGTCTCCGCGGCCGGTATGGCCACCGGCGGCCTGCACCCCGTCTTCGCCGTCTACGCCACCTTCCTCAACCGTGCCTTCGACCAGGTGCTGATGGACGTGGCGCTGCACAGGTGCGGGGTGACCTTCGTCCTGGACCGGGCCGGTGTCACCGGCACCGACGGCGCCTCGCACAACGGCATGTGGGACATGTCGATCCTCCAGGTCGTCCCGGGCCTGCGGATCGCCGCGCCGCGCGACGCCGACCAGGTCCGCGCCCAGCTGCGCGAGGCCGTCAAGGTCGATGACGCGCCCACCGTGGTGCGCTACTCCAAGGGCGCGGTCGGCCCGGCCGTCGAGGCCGTCGGACGCATCGGCGGGATGGACGTGCTGCGCGAGCCCGCCGAGGGCGTCAAGCGGCCCGATGTCCTGCTGGTGTCCGTCGGTGCCCTCGCCCCGATGTGCCTGGAGATCGCCGATCTGCTCGACAAGCAGGGCATCTCCACCACCGTCGTCGACCCCCGCTGGGTCAAGCCGGTCGACCCGGCGCTGCCCGGGCTCGCCGCCACCCACCGGGTCGTGGTCACCGTCGAGGACAACATCCGCTCCGGCGGCGTCGGTTCGGCCGTCGCCCAGTCGCTGCGGGACGCCGGGGTGGACCTGCCGCTGCGTGACTTCGGCATCCCCGAGCGGTTCCTCGACCACGCCTCCCGCAAGGAGGTCATGGCGGAGATCGGGCTCACCGCGCCGGACATCGCGCGCCAGGTGACCGGCCTGGTCTCCAAGATCGACGGCCAGACGCAGACCCCGCTCCGTTCGGACGCCCCGGAGGCGGCCGGCGCCCAGGGCGCGGCCGAGCCGGCCGAGGTCGCCCGCGACTGAGTCCGCAGACGCCGCCGATGGGCCGGCCGGTCATCCGTACGGATGTTCCGCCCGGCCCATCGGCATACGCGCGGCCGCACCCCATCGGGTGAATCCCCGCCGCCCGGAGCCCCGCCGAAGCTGACTGTTTCCCGGCATTGCGGAGACTCGGTCAGTTCAGGAGAGTTGCGAGGGTCGTCCAGGCGGAGGTTCGCCCATGAGCACACAGCACGGCACACCACATGATTCACGCCGCAATCGCGGTCTGTTCCGGACGAAGACTGTGGAGCAGTCGATCCTGGATACCGAGGAACCGGAGCACGCACTCAAGAAGTCCCTGTCGGCGCTCGATCTGACCGTGTTCGGAGTCGGTGTCGTCATCGGCACCGGCATCTTCGTCCTCACCGGAAAAATCGCCAAGGAGCAGGCCGGGCCGGCCGTCGCGCTGGCCTTCGTCGTGGCGGGCGTGGTCTGTGCGCTGGCCGCCCTGTGCTACGCGGAGTTCGCCTCCACCGTGCCGGTCGCCGGATCGGCCTACACCTTCTCGTACGCCTCACTGGGTGAACTGCCGGCCTGGATCATCGGCTGGGACCTGATCCTGGAGCTCGCCCTGGGCTGTGCGGTGGTCGCGGTCGGCTGGTCCGGCTATGTGCGCGAGTTGCTGGACGGCGCGGGATGGCATCTGCCGACGATCCTGTCCGGCACCCACGAGGGGCACTTCGGCTTCGACCTGCTGGCCTGCATCCTCGTGCTGGTCCTGACCGGCATCCTGGTGCTCGGGATGAAGCTGTCCTCGCGGGTGACGGCGGTGGTCGTGGGCATCAAGGTCACCGTCGTCCTGCTGGTCATCATCGCCGGCGCCTTCATGATCTCCGGCGCCAACTACCACCCGTTCATCCCGCCCAGCCGGCCCAGCGAGACCGGCGGCGGACTGTCCGCGCCGCTGGCGGAGCTGATGTTCGGCTTCACCCCGTCCACCTTCGGGGTCATGGGCATCTTCGCCGCGGCGGCCGTGGTCTTCTTCGCCTTCATCGGCTTCGACATCGTTGCCACCGCCGCCGAGGAGACCCGCAACCCGCAGCGCGACGTGCCGCGCGGCATCCTCGGCTCGCTGGCCATCTGCACGGTCCTCTACGTGGCCGTGTCGGTCGTCGTCACCGGCATGGAGAAGTACAGCAGGCTCTCCACCGACGCCCCGCTCGCCGACGCCTTCAAGGTCCTCGGGCACCCCTTCTTCGCCGATGTGATCAGCTTCGGCGCCGCCGTCGGCCTGACCTCGGTCTGCATGATCCTGCTGCTCGGCCAGAGCCGGGTGTTCTTCGCGATGAGCCGGGACGGGCTGCTGCCCCGGGTCTTCTCCCGGGCCCACCCGCGGTACGGGACCCCCTACCGGTCCACCATCGCGCTGGGCGTCGTCGTCGCCATCGCCTCCGGCTTCACCTCGATCGACGTCCTGGCCGAACTCGTCAACATCGGCACCCTGTTCGCGTTCGTCGTGGTCGCCATCGGCGTCATCATCCTGCGCCGCTCCCGGCCCGACCTGCCCCGCTCCTTCCGCACCCCGTGGGTGCCGGTGGTGCCGGTGCTGTCCGTCCTGGCCTCGGTGTGGCTGATGCTCAATCTGCCCGCGGAGACCTGGCTGCGGTTCGCGTTCTGGATGGTGGCCGGCTTCGTCATCTACTTCCTCTACGGGCGCTCGCACAGCCGCCTGGGCATCCGCAACCGGCGGCCCGCCGGGGACTGACGACCGGACACCCACGGCTCCTCTGCCCGGCCCCGTGTGCCGCGACCGTCGCGGCGTACGGGGCTGTGCGCTGCGGGGGGCCAAGCTCCGTAGCGGGGAGAACTCGCCCATCCCTCGCGCCTCACCGCCCACCATGCCTGAGCTCGTCAGTCGAGGGTGTACGCCTCGTAGCGGACGGCCTCGGTGGTACGGGCGCCCGAGGCCACGGCCAGGGTGCGGTTCAGCCACCGGTAGCGCTCGTCCCCGGTCTCGAAGCGGCAGAAGAGCCGGAAGTAGTACTCGGCAGGGTCCACCGCCTCTCCGGCGGCCAACCTCCGGAGAACCTCGGGTGAGCCGTGGCGTACGCCGCTGGTGGAGAGGTAGAGATGTGCGCCGTCGTGAGTGCGCAGCGTGGAGCGGGTATCGATGCTGGCCATGCCGTCGTCGGGGTGCAGCACCTGCCAGTCCGCGCCGCCCGGCAGGATCACCCCGGACAGTCGGGGCCCGTCGAAGGTCCCGCCGACGATGTTGATCACTCGGCGGCGGCCCCACTGCGAGTCGCCGAGGTCGAGGATCGGGTCCAGTCTTACCTCGAAGACGGCGAGTTTCTTGAGGTTCACCGCACGCTCCACGACGCGCGCTCGTTGAGCAGGGTCGGGTCGAAGCCTGCGGTGCGCTTGTACGAAGCGGCGATCTCCGCGCGCTCCGCGAGCGGGACGGCCTGTTCGATGTCCGTGAAACCACCGGGAGCCCGCTCGTGGGCGAGCCGCATGACGATGTCGGGCCCCTGGCGCCGGTTGGCGAGTTGGAGCGCGGTGGTGGCGGGTCTGCGGATGTCCTCGTACGCGGTGGCGGTGCCGGTCGTGGCGAGCGAGTGGGCGAGCACCCGGGCGTCGATGATCGCTTGGGACGCTCCGTTGGAGCCGACGGGGTACATGGCATGGGCGGCGTCGCCCAGGAGGACGACGTCATCCCTGGTCCAGTACGGCAGGGGCTCGCGGTCCACCATCGGGTACTCGAAGGCTGCCTCGGCTCCCGCGATGATTCCCGGCACGTCCAGCCAGTCGAACCGCCAGTCGGAGAAGTGCTCCACGACTGTGGCCAGGTGGGCGGGGCGGTTCCATTTTCCGCGCTCAGGCGGTTCGCCGTCCAGCGGCCGCTCGGCGATCCAGTTGATCAGCCGTCCGTCCCCGATCGGGTAGGCGACGAATTTCTGCGTGCCGTCTCCGGCCATGATCATGGACCGGCCGGTCAGGAACGGTTCGCCGTAGGTCGTGCCCCGCCACAGCATGAGCCCGTTCCATGGCGGTGCCCCTTCACCGGGGAAGAGCGCGGCTCTGACGGCCGAGTGGATGCCGTCGGCGCCGATGAGCAGGTCGCCGTCGTGGCGCAGGTCGGTGATCCGGCTCCCGGTTCGGACGGAGTGTGCACCCAGGCGCTCGCGGACGGCGTCCAGCAACAGCAGTTGCAGCCTGCCCCGGTGCACCGAGTACTGCGGCCACCGGTAGCCGGCGTCGAGCCCGCGCGGTTCGGACCAGATCGCCTGCCCGTACCGGTTGAAGTAGGCCAGCTCGGCGGTGGGGACACCGATCGCGGCCAGCCGGTCGGCCAGGCCGAGCTCGGTCAACTCCCTTACCGCGTGCGGGAGGAGGTTGATCCCGACGCCGAGCGGACGGATCTCCTGGGCCGCTTCGTGGATGACGACGTCGTCGAGTCCGGCCGCATGCAGGCTGAGGGCGGTGGCGAGCCCGCCGATGCCGCCTCCTGCGATGGTGATCCGCACAGCACCCTCCCGCGAAGATTGTTATGGCCGTAACAATCTCTCACGGAGCCTCCATGCGCAAGACTCTGTCCGTGGACCGACCAGATCTCAGATACGCCGCCTATGCCCGCGACCGACTGGCGGGCATGCCCGCACCGGCCGACCCGGAGGCATTCGCGCTCGCCTACCACCTGCTCCACCTGTCCTACCTGGTCGTCGCCGACCTGGAGAGCCATATCCACCGCCCGCGCGGCTGGACGCTCCCCGGCTTCCGGCTGATGTTCAAGCTCTGGCTGCTCGGCCCCACCCAGCCCGCCAGGCTCGCCGAGATCTCGGCGATGTCCCGCTCGGCGGTCACCAACGCCATCAACACCCTCGAGCGGGAGGGCCTGGTCGAACGCCGGCCGGTCCCCGACGACCGGCGCGCCGTCGCCGCCGCCCTCACCGCCGCGGGCGAGAACGCCGTCCGGGAGACGTTCGCCGAGCAGACCCACCGCGAGCAGCAGTGGTTCGCCACCCTCGACGCCGAGGAACGGGCCACCCTCACCGACCTGCTCACCCGTGTCCTGGCCGCGCGCCCCGAGGACGCCGGTTAGGGCCTGTCCGCAACGTCCCGTCGTCCGCCCGGAGGGCGGGGCTCGCGGCGTCCGGTGCGGTGCGTCGCAAGGCGGAGGGCCGTCCTCGTGGCCTCGTGCCCTCGTGTCCTCGTAGGGGGCGGCCTCCGTGGACGGTCCCGACAACGCAGCGAGGCGCCGTGTCAGGCGCTGCGAGCCAGGCGGACCGCCTAGCCCCCGCCGCGCGAGGGCCCCCACACCGCCCGCGGCCCCGTCACCCGCGCGCCCAGTGCCTGGACGCGCTCCCGCAGCTCGCGGTCCGCGGTCACCACCAGACTGTCCCGCCCGTCGCCCTCGTCGGCCACCAGCCGGACGATCCGGTCGTCGCCGCTGCCGTCCGCCGCCACCACCCGTACGCCGTCGACGGATTCCACCCCGCGGGCCGCGCCCTCCACCACCAGGACCAACTCCAGGGGTGGCGCCATCAGTCCCGGCAGCCCGTCCCCGGCGTAGCCGGCCAGTGCGTCGCGCAGCCGCTCGGCCGCGCCGTGCCGGTCCCGCCACCAGCCGTCGGGCACCGAGCCCACGACGTTCGCGGCATCGACGATGACCAAGGAATCCATGCCGCCACCCTCCCACGGCGTGGCCGCCCGCGCCCCGCGCACACAAAAGCGCGGGCCGGCTCCGCCGAGCCGGCCCGCGCATCCTGCGATCAGTACACCGTTACGCGGGGACGCTCGCGATGCCCGGGGCCAGGAACTTCTTGCCCCGCACCCGCTCGGAGACGCCCGCGCGGTCCAGGTACGGCGTGATGCCGCCCAGGTGGAAGGGCCAGCCGGCGCCGGTGATCAGGCACAGGTCGACGTCCTGCGCCTCGGCGACCACGCCCTCGTCCAGCATCAGGCCGATCTCCTGCGCCACGGCGTCCAGGACGCGGTCGCGGACCTGGTCCTCCGTCAGCACCGAGTCGCCCTGCTTGAGGAGGGCGGCCACCTCGGGGTCCAGCTCCGGCTTGCCGGAATCGTAGACGTAGAAGCCGCGCTTGCCGGCCTCGACGACGGCCTTGAGGTTGGGGGAGACCGTGAAGCGCTCCGGGAAGGAGCGGTTGAGCGTCTCGGAGACGTGCAGACCGATCGCCGGTCCGACCAGCTCCAGCAGCACCAGCGGGGACATCGGCAGGCCGAGCGGCTCGATGGCCTTCTCCGCGACCTCGACCGGGGTGCCCTCGTCGATGACGTTCTGGATCTCGCCCATGAAGCGGGTCAGGATGCGGTTGACGACGAACGCCGGGGCGTCCTTCACCAGCACCGCGGTCTTCTTCAGCGTCTTGGCGACCCCGAACGCCGTGGCCAGCGAGGCGTCATCGGTCTTCTCGCCGCGCACGATCTCCAGCAGCGGGAGGATCGCGACCGGGTTGAAGAAGTGGAAGCCGACGACCCGCTCGGGGTGCTTCAGCTTCGACGCCATCTCGGTGACCGACAGCGAGGAGGTGTTGGTGGCGAGGACCGCGTGCGCCGGGGCGACGGCCTCCACCTCCGCGAACACCTGCTGCTTGACGCCGATCTCCTCGAAGACGGCCTCGATGATGAAGTCGGCGTCGGAGAAGCCCTCGGCCTTGTCCAGGACACCGGAGACCAGGGCCTTGAGGCGGTTGGCCTTGTCCTGGTTGATCCGGCCCTTGCCGAGCAGCTTGTCGATCTCGGCGTGGACGTAGCCCACACCCTTGTCGACGCGCGCCTGGTCGATGTCGGTCAGCACGACCGGCACCTCGAGGCGGCGCAGGAAGAGCAGCGCGAGCTGCGAGGCCATCAGACCGGCGCCGACGACACCGACCTTGCTGACCGGGCGCGCGAGCTTCTTGTCCGGGGCGCCGGCGGGGCGCTTGGCGCGCTTCTGCACCAGGTTGAACGAGTAGATGCCGGCGCGGAGTTCACCGCCCATGATCAGGTCGGCGAGCGCCTGGTCCTCGGCGTCGAAACCGGCCTGCAGATCACCGCTCTTGGCGGCGGCGATGATGTCCAGCGCACGGTAGGCGGCCGGGGCGGCGCCGTGCACCTTGCCGTCGGCGATGAACTTGCCCTTGGCGACGGCCTGGTCCCAGGCCTCGCCGCGGTCGATCTCGGGGCGCTCGACGGTCACGTCGCCCTTGAGGACGTGCGCGGTCCAGATCAGCGACTGCTCCAGGAAGTCCGCACCCTCGAAGATCGCGTCCGCGATGCCGAGGTCGAAGACCTGCTTGCCCTTGAGCTGCTTGTTCTGGTTGAGCGAGTTCTCGATGATGACCGAGACGGCCTTGTCCGCGCCGATGAGGTTCGGCAGCAGCGCACAGCCGCCCCAGCCCGGGACGAGACCGAGGAAGACCTCGGGCAGCGAGAAGGCCGGCAGCGCCTTGGAGACGGTGCGGTAGGAGCAGTGCAGACCGGCCTCGACGCCACCGCCCATCGCGGCACCGTTGTAGTACGCGAAGGTCGGTACGGCGAGCGCGGACAGCCGCTTGAAGACCTCGTGGCCGCCCTTGCCGATGGCCAGCGCGTCCTCGTGGTTCTTCAGCAGCTCGACGCCCTTGAGGTCGGCGCCGACGGCGAAGATGAACGGCTTGCCGGTGAGGCCGACGCCGACGATGTCGCCGTCCGCGGCCTCCTTCTCGACCTGGTCGATCGCGGCGTTGAGGTTCGCCAGCGAGCCCGGGCCGAAGGTGGTCGGCTTGGTGTGGTCGAAGCCGTTGTCCAGCGTGATCAGCGCGAACTTGCCCGCGCCGTACGGCAGATCGAGGTGGCGGACGTGCGCCTGGGTGACGACCTCGTCCGGGAACAGCTCGGCCGCGCCCTTCAGAAGTTCGGCGGTGGTGGGGGTGCTCACTTGCTGCCTCCGTCGGACTCGAAGTGCGGGTTCTCCCAGATGACCGTGGCGCCCATGCCGAAGCCGACGCACATGGTGGTCAGGCCGTAGCGGACCTGCGGCTGCTCCTCGAACTGGCGGGCCAGCTGGGTCATCAGCCGGACGCCGGAGGAGGCCAGCGGGTGGCCGAAGGCGATGGCGCCGCCGTACTGGTTGACGCGCGCGTCGTCGTCAGCGATGCCGTAGTGGTCGAGGAAGGCGAGCACCTGCACGGCGAACGCCTCGTTGACCTCGAACAGGCCGATGTCACCGATGCCCAGACCCGCCTTGGCGAGGGCCTTCTCGGTGGCCGGGATCGGACCGTAGCCCATGACCTCGGGCTCGACGCCCGCGAAGGCGTAGGAGACCAGGCGCATCTTGACCGGGAGGTCGTGCTCCCGGGCGAAGTCCTCGGAGGCGAGGATCGAGGCCGTGGCGCCGTCGTTGAGACCGGCGGCGTTACCGGCGGTGACGCGGCCGTGCGTACGGAACGGCGTCTTGAGACCGGCGAGGTTCTCCAGGGTGGTCCCCGGGCGCATCGGCTCGTCGGCGGTCACCAGGCCCCAGCCGGTCTCGCCGATCTCGGCGTTGGTGTTGCGCACCGAGATCGGGACCAGGTCCTGCTGGATCTTCCCGTTCGCGTACGCCTTCGCCGCCTTCTCCTGCGAGCGCACGGCGTACTCGTCGGCGCGCTGCTTGGTGATGTGCGGGTAGCGGTCGTGGAGGTTCTCCGCGGTCATGCCCATGAACAGCGCGGACTGGTCGACGAGCTTCTCGCTCACGAACCGCGGGTTCGGGTCGACGGCCTCGCCCATGGGGTGGCGCCCCATGTGCTCGACACCGCCGGCGATGACGGCGTCGTACGCACCGAAGGCGATGGAGCCGGCGGTGGCGGTGACGGCGGTCAGCGCACCGGCACACATGCGGTCGATGGAGTAGCCGGGAACCGACTGCGGCAGGCCGGCGAGGATGCCGGCGGTCCGGCCGAGGGTCAGGCCCTGGTCACCGATCTGGGTGGTGGCGGCGATGGCGACCTCGTCGATCTTCGCGGGGTCCAGGGCCGGGTTGCGGCGCAGCAGCTCCCGGATGGCCTTCACGACGAGATCGTCGGCGCGGGTCTCGTGGTAGATGCCCTTCGGGCCCGCCTTGCCGAACGGGGTGCGGACGCCGTCGACGAAGACGACGTCCCTAGCGGTACGAGGCACGTTGGCTCTCCTCCAGGTGCGGGGTGGCACTGCTGCGGGGCGCCCCGGGGGACGCTTCACACCGACATGCTACTTACGGGTAACCAAGCTGCACACCCCCACCGGCCGGAGCGGTGAAGGTCACACCGGATGGCGGCCTCGAACGCCGGACGGCACCCCGGTGTCCGGCCGGTGGGTGGCCCCAGGAAGGGAGCGAAAAGGGCCGAATACCGCCGGGTCTTGGCGTAATTCGCCCCATTGCACACTTAAAGTGACCGCATGGAGACGAAGAGGAGTGATGTCGTGGCCCGGCACGCACAGCTGGCGGTGCCGCGCGCGATCGGCCTGGTCTGTGCGGTCGTCGCCGCCGGCGCCCTGGTGTCGGGCTGTGGAAACGCGGCCAAGAACGACACCGGAAGCCCCAAGCGTCCGGTGCCCGCCTCGGCCCCCGCCTCGCCGAGCAGCTCGCTCAGCGCGGCCCAGGCCCAGCGCAAGGCCCTGATCCCCAGCGCCACGGTGGACTACGCGCAGGCGCTGAAGGCCGCGGTCGCGGCGGTCCCGGCCTCGGAGCCGATCGCCGCGGAGCTCAAGGGGACGCCCACCAACCCGTACTGGAACACCGCGGTCGCCACCTCCGACGGGACGGTGAGCGATGTCCGCGTGGACGCGCGCACCGGCAAGGCCGGCCGGCCGCAGACCGAGTCGGACGCCTCCGGCGACAAGCAGCAGCTGGCCGCCCGGCTGTCCAAGGCCACCGTCACCGCCCAGCAGGCCGCACAGACGGCGACCGAGAAGACGAAGGGCACCGTCACCTCCGTCGAACTCGGCAACTCCGACCACGGCAACAACGGCACCCCGGCCTGGGCCGTGGGCGTGGTGAGCACCACCGACTGGAACGAGACGTCCTACGAGATCGACGCCACCAGCCGCAAGGTCCTGTGGATGCACGTCGAGCAGAGCTGACCGGCACACCGCGCGTCCCGGGCCGGCCTTCTCGTCCGGCCCGGGACGGGTGCGTCAGTCCGCGTCCGCCTGCAGTGCCTCGGTGAGGATCGGCGTGACCTGCTCGATCTGCCAGGGGCGCGCACCGTGGCCGGCCAGCACCTCGGCGACCGACGCGGCCGTCGGCAGCTCCGGCGGCTCCCAGCACAGCCGGCGCACCGTGTCCGGGGTGATGAGGTTCTCCTGCGGGAGATTCAGGCGCTCGGCGAGCGCGGTGACGGACGCGCGGGCGGCCGACAGCCGGGCCGCGGCGGCCGGGTCCTTGTCGGCCCAGGCGCGCGGCGGCGGCGGCCCGTTGAGCGGCTGGCCGGGCTGCGGCAGCTCGCTCTCGGCCAGCGCGCGGGCGCGGTCGACGGCGGCCTGCCACTGCTCCAGCTGCCGGCGGCCCATGCGGTGGCCGAAGCCGGGAAGCGCGGCCAGCGCATGGCTGTTCGGCGGCAGATTCAGCGCCGCCTCCACGATCGCGGCGTCCCCGAGCACCTTGCCGGGCGAGACGTCCCGCCGCTGGGCGACCTGGTCACGGGCCGTCCACAGCTCACGTACGACCGCCATCTGACGCCGCCGGCGGACCTTGTGCATCCCGGAGGTACGGCGCCAGGGGTCCTTGCGGGGCGGCGGCGGGGGAGCGGCGGCGATCGCGGCGAACTCCTGTTGGGCCCACTCCAGCTTCCCCTGCCGGGTCAGCTCCTCCTCCAGCGCGTCGCGCAGGTCCACCAGCAGCTCGACGTCGAGCGCGGCATAGCGCAGCCACGGCTCGGGCAGCGGGCGGGTGGACCAGTCGACGGCGGAGTGGCCCTTCTCCAGGGCGAAGCCGAGGACGTTCTCGACCATGGCACCCAGGCCGACCCGGGCGAAGCCGGCCAGCCGTCCGGCCAGCTCGGTGTCGAACAGCCGGGTGGGGACCATTCCTATGTCACGCAGGCACGGAAGGTCCTGGGTGGCGGCGTGCAGCACCCACTCGGCGTCGCCGATCGCCTCCCCCAGCCCCGACAGGTCGGGACAGCCGACCGGGTCGATCAGCGCGCTGCCGGCCCCCTCGCGGCGCAGCTGCACGAGGTAGGCACGCTGGCCGTAGCGATAGCCCGAGGCCCGCTCGGCGTCGACGGCCACCGGGCCCGTACCGCCCGCGAAGGCGGCCACGACCTCGGCGAGTGCCTCGTCGGTGGCGACCACCGGGGGGATGCCCTCGCGGGGCTCCAGGAGAGGGACCGGCGCCGGTCGGGGGTCCGGAGGCGAGTCTCCGGGTGCTCGCAGTGTCGTCTCTGCTGCGGTGTTTTGGGCGTCGGTCACCAGTCAAGGGTATCTGTGTATGCACGTCGCCCGTCGAGGGAACGTTCCCTCGACGGGCGGGCCGGTCGGGTGAGCGGTCAGTGGATGATGCCGGTGCGCAGTGCGACCGCCACCATTCCGGCCCGGTCCCCGGTGCCGAGCTTGCGGGCGATACGGGCGAGGTGGCTCTTGACGGTCAGCGCCGAGAGCCCCATCGAGACGCCGATGGCCTTGTTGGACTGGCCCTCCGCCACCAGCCGCAATACCTCGACCTCACGGCCCGACAGCTCGCGGTAGCCACCGGGGTGCCCAGGGGCACCCGGGGGGCGGCGCTGCATACGGGCCGCGTTGGCGCCGATCGGCGAGGTGCCGGGACGGCCGGGGATGCCCAGATTGGTACGGGTGCCGGTGACGACGTAGCCCTTGACGCCGCCCGCCAGGGCGTTGCGTACGGCGCCGATGTCGTCGGCCGCGGACAGTGCGAGGCCGTTGGGCCAGCCCGCCGCCCGGGTCTCGGACAGGAGGGTCAGGCCGGAGCCGTCGGGAAGGTGGACGTCGGCCACGCAGATGTCGCGCGGGTTGCCGACGCGGGGACGGGCCTCCGCGATGGACGACGCCTCGATGACATCCCGCACTCCGAGGGCCCACAGGTGGCGGGTGACGGTGGAGCGGACGCGAGGGTCGGCCACGACGACCATGGCCGTCGGCTTGTTCGGGCGGTAGGCGACCAGGCTCGAAGGTTGCTCGAGGAGAACAGACACCGGGCCTCCTGGGGGGAGTGGCGAGGACGGAGCCGGCTGGGGGGAGCCGGAATGATCCGTGTTTGAAGGGTCACTGACCTCTTCGGCAGCAATCCGGCGGGACTTTAGACTTTGATCACGATTTAGTTAGGGGCAATTCGGGCAAATCGGATGCGTGATCGATCACAGTTGCGCACCCGGTGTGCACCAAGATGATCAAAGCCGTACGCGATGCGGTGCGGCGCCGCCTCCTCGTCGTCCCCGCAAGACGGCCGGACGGGCGCGACGCCCGTCCGGCCGTGGACGATGACCCCGGTCGGCGGTGCGGGGCGCTGTCGGCGCACACCGGACCGGAGGGGAAAAGCGCAGCTCAGCGGGGCTGTGCGCCGCGACGCTGGGGGAGCGGGACGACCCCGCCGCGCGGAGGCATGTCGAGCGTGGCCGGCGGCAGGCCCGCCACCTGGCACAGCAGATCGCACCACGCCGCCAGATGCGCCGCCAGATCCGGCACCCCGCCGGCGCCCTCGCTCGGCGTCCACGAGGCCCGGATCTCGATCTGGGTCGCGGGTTCACGCGCCGCGAGCCCGCCGAAGTAGTACGAGCCGGCCCGCGTCACCGTTCCGCTCGGCGCGCCGTAGTGCACCCCGCGCGCCTCCAGTGCGCCCGTCAGCCACGACCACGACACCTCCGGCAACAGCGGATCGCTGCCCATCTCCGGCTCCAGCTCCGCCCGCGCCAGGGTCACCACCCGGAAGGCGCCCTGCCAGGTGTCGTCACCGGCCGGGTTGTGCAGCACCACCAGCCGTCCGTCCGCCAGATCCCGGTCCTCGCCGTCCGGGCCCGCGCCGCGCTCGACGACCGCCGCTTCCAGGGCGTACGCGAACGGGGCGAGCCGCTTCGGCGCGGGCGTCGGATCGATTTCGATCTCCGGCCGCAGTCGGGCCGCGCGGAGCGCTTCGACCGCCTGACGGAAGGGGATCGGGGCCTCGTCCGCGCCGTCCGCGAGGTGTTCATGAGCCGCAGCCATGCCCGGAAGATTAGGCGGAACCGGGCCCGCATACGGGGAGGACACCCGGTGCGCGCGTCGCCCGTTCGGAGGTGCCTTCGGGCACATGCGGAGATATCGGCCACCCGCCGAAATCGCACGCCGGCCCGGCGTGCGAAGATTTGGTGCGTGAGCGCCAACAACCAGGCCACGGGCCAGCAGCAGACCGCTACGTACGACTCGGCTTTCCTCAAGGCGTGCCGACGGGAGCCGGTGCCGCACACCCCGGTGTGGTTCATGCGCCAGGCCGGGCGCTCACTTCCCGAGTACCGCAAGGTCCGCGAGGGCATCGCGATGCTCGACTCCTGCATGCGGCCCGAGCTGGTCACCGAGATCACGCTGCAGCCCGTGCGCCGCCACAACGTCGACGCCGCGATCTACTTCAGCGACATCGTCGTCCCCCTCAAGGCCATCGGCGTCGACCTCGACATCAAGCCCGGTGTCGGCCCCGTCGTCGAGAACCCGATCCGCACCCGTGCCGACCTCGCGCAGCTGCGCGACCTGGAGCCCGGCGACGTCTCCTACGTCACCGAGGCCATGGGCATGCTCGTCCGCGAGCTCGGCGGTACGCCCCTCATCGGCTTCGCCGGCGCGCCCTTCACGCTCGCCAGCTACCTCGTCGAGGGCGGCCCGTCGCGCAACCACGAGCGCACCAAGGCCCTCATGTACGGCGACCCGCAGCTGTGGGCCGACCTTCTGGACCGCCTGGCCGACATCACCTCGGCCTTCCTCAAGGTCCAGATCGAGGCCGGGGCGAGCGCGGTGCAGCTCTTCGACTCCTGGGTGGGCGCGCTCTCGCCGGCCGACTACCGCCGCAGCGTGATGCCGGCCTCCGCCAAGGTGTTCCGCGCGGTCGAGGGCCTGGGTGTCCCGCGCATCCACTTCGGTGTGGGCACCGGTGAACTCCTCGGCCTGATGGGCGAGGCGGGCGCGGACGTCGTCGGCGCCGACTGGCGCGTCCCGCTGGACGAGGCGGCCCGCCGCGTCGGCCCCGGCAAGGCGCTCCAGGGCAACATCGACCCGGCCGTGCTCTTCGCTCCCCGCGAGGCCGTCGAGACCAAGGCCCGTGAGGTCCTCGACGCGGCCGCCGGTCTGGAGGGGCACATCTTCAACCTCGGCCACGGCGTGCTGCCCACCACCGAACCGGACGCGCTGACCCGCCTCGTCGAGTACGTCCACACGCAGACGGCCCGCTGAGCGGAGCCGCCCCACCGGCCGGCCCCCGCCCGTCAACCGTCAGTCCCCGGCCTCCCGTACGGCCCGGGTCGCCTTGCGGGCGGCCACCAGCACGGGGTCCCAGACCGG
The DNA here is from genome assembly GCF_036227565.1 of Streptomyces sp. NBC_01454. Lineage (NCBI taxonomy): Bacteria > Bacillati > Actinomycetota > Actinomycetes > Kitasatosporales > Streptomycetaceae > Streptomyces > Streptomyces sp. NBC_01454. The sequence continues at coordinate 1,876,419 of NZ_CP109460.1, read as the reverse complement.
GGAGAACGGCGGGGCGTAACCGAGGTCGAGGGCGGTCATCTGCTCCACGGTCATCCCGGCTGTGAGCGCGACCGCCGCGACGTCCACGCGCTTGCCGGCGCCCTCACGACCGACGATCTGCACGCCCAGCAGCCGTCCCGTACGGCGCTCGGCGAGCATCTTGACGTGCATCGGGCGGGCGCCGGGGTAGTAGCCCGCGCGGTTGGTGGCCTCGACGGTCGCGGTGACGAAGCGCAGCCCGGCGGCGTCGGCGTGGCGCTCCAGCAGGCCCGTACGGGCGATCTCCAGGTCGCAGACCTTGCTGACGGCCGTGCCGACGACGCCGGGGAAGGTCGCATAGCCGCCGCCCGCGTTGGTGCCGATGACCTGCCCGTGTTTGTTGGCGTGGGTGCCCAGCGCGATATGGCGGGTGCGGCCGGAGACCAGATCCCACACCTCCACACAGTCCCCGCCCGCCCAGATGTGGTCCTGGCCGCGGACCCGCATCGCCAGGTCCGTGAGCAGTCCGCCGGACTCTCCCAGCGGCAGCCCGGCCGCCTCGGCGAGCGTGGTCTCGGGGCTCACGCCCATGCCCAGCACGACCACATCCGCCGGGTACTCGGTGTCCTCGGTGGTCACCGCGCGGGCCCGGCCGTCCGCGCCGGTCAGCACGCCGGTGACGGCCGTACCGCGCACCGTCTCGATGCCCATCGCGCACATCGCCTCGTGGACGAGGGCGCCCATGTCCGGGTCGAGGGTGGACATCGGCTGTGCGGTCCGCTCCAGGACGGTGACGTCGTAGCCGCGGTGGATCAGGGCCTCGGCCATCTCCACCCCGATGTAGCCCGCGCCGACCACCACCGCCCGGCGGCCCGCCGAGGCCTCCAGGGTGTCCAGCAGCGCCCGGCCGTCGTCGAGGGTCTGCACACCGTGCACCCCCGGCGCGTCGATCCCCGGCAGCCGGGGCCGGCGCGGGCGCGCCCCGGTCGCCAGCACCAGCTTGTCGAAGCCCGTCCAGGTCTCCCGGCCGCCGTCGTCCAGCTCCCGGGTACGCACCCGGCCGCGGTCCAGGTCGAGTTCGGTCACCTCGGTGCGCATCCGCAGATCGATCTCCCGCGCGCGGTGCTCCGCCGCCGAACGCGCGATCAGCGCATCCGGGCCGTCGACCTCGCCGCCCACCCAGTACGGGATCCCGCAGGCCGAGTACGACGTGAAGTGGCTGCGCTCGAAGGCGGTGATGGCCAGCTCACCGGACTTCCTGAGCCGGCGGGCCTGCGAGGCCGCGGCCATCCCTGCCGCATCACCGCCGACGATCACCAGGCGTTCCGTGGTCATGCCGGCCCCCTTGCCGTCCGTGTCGTCCGTGTCGTCCGCGTGCCGTGTCGTGCCGCGCATCGGCCGTTCTCTCGCGTGCCTTCGTCACGTTACGGCGCGTCGGCCCCGCGCGCGGGGGCTGTGGACAACCCCGCGCCGTGCGCCGGGCCCGCCGGTCGGGCGGACGGCGCATCAGGTGGTGTGCCGCGCCGAGGAGGGCGCCGGCCCCGACCCGGCCGAAGACGCCGACACCCTGCGGGCATGCGTGGCGTCACCGCCGCGTGAGGAGTCCCCACTTCGTCCGGATCGGCGGCCGGCTCGTCGCGGCGGACGACGGGGAATGCTTCGCGTTCGGGCCGGACCGGCTGCCGGCCCGGCATCAGCAGCGACCTGACGGCCTGAGCCGGCGCGCCGCGGGCCGTTCGCCGTTGCCGCGACGAGGTCGCCGAGCGCGGCCGCTCAGCGCTCCAGCACCAACGCCAGCCCCTGTCCCACCCCGATGCACAGCGCGGCGAGGCCGGTGCCCGAGCCATGGGCGGCGAGCTGGTGGGCGACCGCGCCGGCCAGGCGGGCGCCGGAGGCTCCCAGGGGGTGGCCGATGGCGATGGCGCCGCCGTGCGGGTTGACCACCGACGGGTCGAGTTCCGGCCACTGGGTGAGACAGCCCAGGGCCTGGGCCGCGAAGGCCTCGTTGAGTTCGAAGGACGTGAGGTCGGTGAAGCCGCGGCCGGACCGCTCCAGGGCGCGGCGTACCGCCTCCACCGGACCCAGACCGAACAGCTGCGGCTCGACGCCGGTCACCGCGCTCCCGCGGATACGGGCCAGGGGTTCGCGTCCGGTGGCCCGCAGGCCCTCCTCGTCCACCAGCAGCAGGGCCGCGGCACCGTCGTTGAGCGGTGAGGAGTTGCCGGCGGTGACCGTGCCGCCGGCCACGCGGAACACCGGCTTCAGCTTCGAGAGGGACTCCAGGGAGGAGCCTTCGCGGATCGTTTCGTCGCGCAGCAGGTCCACCTCCGGGAGCGGCACGACCTGCGCGTCGTAGGCACCCTCCCGCCAGGCGCGCACCGCCTTCTGGTGGCTGGCCAGCGCGAAGACGTCCTGCTGTTCACGGGTGATGCCGTACTGGTCGGCGATGAGTTCGGCGCCCTCGCCGAGCGCGACCGTCCACTCCGGGGCCATCCGTGGATTGACCATCCGCCAGCCCAGCGTCGAGGAGAACATCTCCTGATGGCCCGCGGGGAAGGCGCGTTCCGGCTTGCGCAGGACGTACGGCGCGCGGCTCATCGACTCCACACCGCCCGCGACCGCGATGTGCGCGTCGCCGTGCGCGACGGCCCGGGCCGCCTGGATGACCGCCTCCAGACCCGAGCCGCACAGCCGGTTCACCGTCACCCCGGGGACGGTCACCGGCAGCCCGGCCAGCAGCACCGCCATCCGTGCCACATTGCGGTTGTCCTCGCCCGCGCCGTTGGCGTCGCCGAAGCAGACGTCGTCGATCCGCGCCGGATCGAGGTCCGGGGTGCGGTCCACCAGGGCCTTGAGCACATGGGCGGCGAGATCGTCCGGCCGGGTGCCGGCCAGCGCGCCGCCGTACTTGCCGACGGGGGTCCGTACGGCATCGACGATGTACACATCCCGCAGGCGTGGGTCGGTCATCAGGCGCTGTCCTCGCTGTCCCGGGCTCGGCGTGCGGCGGGCGCCACGAAGATCGCCACCCACCGCCCCCGAGTCTTTGCCCGCCGCTGCCCGCTGTCAACGGGGGCTCTCGGACACCTTGCCGGCCCGCGGCGGATGTCCGGGTGGCGGCCGCGAACGGCACCGGCGCCCCGGGGCGTTGCCGCCCGCGGGCCGCCCGGCGGCCGCGGCGCACGGCTCTGAGAGAGTGGAGGCATGAGCGCAGCGCACACCCCCGCGGGCCGCGGGCCCGGTCATGCCGTCGTCATCGGTGGAGGCATCTCCGGGCTGGCGGCCGCGCACCGGCTGCTCGAAGGCGGCGCCCGGGTGACCGTCCTGGAGGCCTCCGGCCGGCTCGGGGGCAAGCTGCACGCGGGCGGGATCGCGGGCGTCCCCGTCGACCTCGGCGCCGAGTCGATGCTGGCCAGGCGCCCGGAGGCGGTGCAGCTGGCCCATGCCGTCGGGATCGGCGGCCGGCTCCAGCCGCCGGCCACCGCCACCGCGGCCCTGTGGACCCGCGACGCGCTGCGCCCGATGCCCAAGGGCCATGTCATGGGCGTGCCCGGGGACCTCGGTCCGCTCGCCGCCTCCGGTGTGATCTCTCCGGAGGGCATGGCGCGGATCGCCCAGGACGAGACCCTGGCCCGCACGGAGACCGGCGAGGACGTCGCGGTCGGCGAGTACGTCGCCGCGCGGCTCGGCCGGGAGGTCGTCGACCGGCTCGTCGAGCCGCTGCTCGGCGGGGTCTACGCGGGAGACGCCTACCGCATCTCGATGCGCGCCGCCGTCCCGCAGCTCTTCGAGGTCGCCCGCACCCGGCGTTCCCTGACCGAGGGCGTACGGGACCTCCAGGCACGCGCCGCCGCCACCGCACCGCAGAACGGGCAGGCCGGCGCCGCGCCGGTCTTCATGGGCATCGACGGCGGGATCGGGACCCTGCCGGGCGCCGTCGCCGAGGCCGTGCGCCGGGCCGGCGGCGAGATCCGCTCCGGGGCCGCCGTGGACGAGTTGCACTGGGCCGGGGAGGACGGCTGGCGGATCCGCGTCGGCGGCCGGACGCTCACCGCGGACGCGGTCGTCCTGGCCGCCCCCGCGGGCGCCGCCGCACACCTCCTGAGCCGGGGCTGCCCCGCCGCGGCCACCGAGCTGGCCACCGTCGACTACGCCTCGATGGCGCTGGTCACCATGGCCTTCCGCCGCGCCGACCTGGACCGGGTGCCCGGCGGCAGCGGCTTCCTCGTACCGCCCGTCGACGGCCGCCGGATCAAGGCCTCCACCTTCTCCAGCCACAAATGGGGCTGGATCGGCGACGCCGACCCGGACCTGTTCGTGCTGCGCACCTCCGTCGGCCGCTACCAGGACGACGCCGACCTCGGGCGCGACGACTCCGAGCTGGTCGCGCTCTCGCTCGCCGACCTCGGCGCGGCGGTCGGCCTGTCCGCCCGCCCGGTGGCGTCCGCCGTCACCCGCTGGGAGGGCGGACTGCCGCAGTACGCGGTCGGCCATCTGGAGCGGGTCGCCAGGATCCGCGCCGCGGTCGCCGGGATGCCGGGCGCGCTGCGGGTGTGCGGCGCGGTCTACGACGGCGTCGGGATCCCGGCCTGCATCGGCTCGGCGCAGCGCGCCGCCGACGAGATCCTCGGGACCCTGACGGCGGACCGGGCCCCGGGCGAGTGAGAATGGACGACATGACAGACGCTTCCACCCCCGCTTCCGCGCCGCAGACCCCCGCGGCGCCCGAGAAGACCCCGAACGCCGGCAAGAAGGCCAAGGACCTCAACGAGGTCGTCCGCTACACCCTCTGGTCGGTCTTCAAGCTGCGTGCGGTCCTCCCGGAGGACCGCAGCGGCTACGCCGACGAGGTCGAAGAGCTGTTCGCGCAGCTCGCGGCCAAGGACGTGGTGGTCCGCGGCACGTACGACGTGTCCGGCCTGCGCGCCGACGCCGACCTCATGATCTGGTGGCACTCGGAGAGCTCGGACGCCCTGCAGGAGGCGTACAACCTCTTCCGCCGTACCCGTCTGGGCCGTGCGCTGGAGCCGGTGTGGTCGAACATGGCGCTGCACCGCCCCGCCGAGTTCAACAAGTCGCACATCCCGGCCTTCATGGCCGATGAGCAGCCGCGCGCCTACGTGAGCGTCTACCCCTTCGTGCGCTCCTACGAGTGGTACCTCCTGCCGGACGAGGACCGCCGCCGGATGCTGGCCGACCACGGCAAGATGGCCCGCGGCTTCCCGGACGTGCGCGCCAACACCGTGCCGTCGTTCTCGCTCGGCGACTACGAGTGGGTGCTGGCCTTCGAGGCCGACGAGCTCTACCGCATCGTCGACCTGATGCGGCATCTGCGCGGCTCCGAGGCGCGGATGCATGTCCGCGAGGAGGTCCCGTTCTACACCGGGCGCCGTAAGCCGGTCTCCGAGCTGGTCGCCGGCCTGGCCTGAGCCCTGGGGCGCCGCCGCCGCACAGCACCGCGGGCCGCCCCCTCGGGGACGGCCCGCGGCGGCTGCTCCCCGGCTACTTGCCCGGCAGCGCGTGCTGCGATCGCACCATCTGCTGGCCGGGCACCGGCTCCGGGCGCGGCGCGCAGTAGACGCGGCGCGCCGGGACCTTGCCGTGCAGCAGATACGCCTCGGCGTAGGCGTTCACACAGGCGTTGTCGTTGAAGGCGATGCCGTGGGTGCCCGCCCCGTTCTCGGTGACCAGCGAGGAGCCGGGCAGCCGCTGCTGCAGCTCCACCGCGCCCCGGTACGGCGTCGCCGCGTCCCGCTCGGCGGCCAGCAGCAGCACCGGCGGCAGCGCCCCCGGCTCGGTGTGGACGTCCAGCGGACGGCGCGGGCCGTGGAGCGCGCCGTCGACCTCGGTCTCGGCGGTACGGCCGGCGGCGTTCACCAGATCCTGCGCGGCCCCGGAGCCGTCCGCCCGGTGCGCCGCGGCGTCCAGCTCGGCGTCGGCCGACTCCGCCCGGTCGGGCCAGAAGGCGCACGGCAGATTCATCCAGGCGTTGTCCCAGGTCTCGAACGGTGCGGTCCGTGCGATCTCGGTGTTGTCGCGGTTCCAGGTCTGCCAGCTGCGCGGCCAGCGGGCGTCGTTGCACTCGACGGCGGTGTACACGGCGGCGCTGTTCTCGTCGGCGGCCGCGCCCGCGGCCTGGGGCAGGGCCTGGGCGATCAGCGGCTTGGGGTCGCCGTGCAGATAGGCCGAGAGCGCCTCGGCGCGCAGTGGCCAGAAGGCGTCGTTGTAGCCGTTCTTGAGGAAGGCCGACTGCAGCTGTCCCGCGCCGATCTTTCCCTCGAGGGGGGCGCGGCGCAGCTTCGTGACGGCGGTGTCGTAGCGGCGCTGCACCGCCTGCCGGGTGGTGCCCAGGTGGTACTGGCCGTTGTGCCGGGCCACCCAGCGCAGCCAGTCGCCCCAGCGGCGTTCGAAGGCGATGTCCTGGTCGAGGTTGTTGCGGTACCAGATCTGCCGGGGAGCGGGGTTGACCACGCTGTCGAAGATCATCCGCCGGACGTGGCCGGGGAAGAGCGTCGCATAGACCGCGCCGAAGTACGTCCCGTACGAGGCACCCATGAAGGTCAGCCGCCGCTCGCCGAGCGCGGCCCGCAGCATGTCCAGGTCACGGGCGTTGTTGACGGAGTTGTAGAAGGGCAGCGCGGCCCCGGCCCGGCGGACGCAGCCACGGGCGTAGGCCCTGGCCTCCGCCACCTTCTTGCGCTTGAAGGCCGCATCGGGGTGCACCTGGCTGTCGGTGGGCACCTTGGCGAACTTCTTGGGGTCCTGGCACGACAGCGGCGCCGAGCGGCCGACGCCGCGCGGCGCATAGCCCACGAAGTCATAGGCGCGCGCCAACCTGCTCCACTTGGGCAGCCCGCCGTACAGCGGGAACTCCATGCTGGACGCACCCGGCCCGCCGGGGTTGAAGACCAGGGAACCCTGCCGCTCGCCGCGCGCGGTGGCCCGGGCCCGGCTGACGGTGAGGTGGATCTTCCTGCCGTCGGGGTGCGCGTAGTCGAGGGGAACGGTGAGGGTGCCGCACTCCACGGACGACGGCAGATGCTCCACCGGTGCGCAGCGGCCGAATTCGAGGCGGTGCGCGACCGGCGCGGGTGGCGCACCGACGGCCCCCGTGGCGCCGCCTGCCGGGGCAGTGGCGAGGGCGGTCACCATCAGCGACCCGATGGTGCCGTACAACGCAAGTGCTCTCACTGGCCGTCCCTTCGTGTGTGCATACAAAAGGGATAGTTGGGGCGCGCATTGTCGATGTAAAGCACCTGGGTCCGGTGTCGGAGGCTATGCCCCGGAAGAGTGGAGCGCGGCGCGCAAGGAGGGGTCGGTGAGGGCGGTGGGGCCACGGAGGGCGAGCGTGATCAGCGAGCCGGCGGGGGTGGCAGGGGCGTCGGGGGCGCCGCGCGAGCCGGTCGTCCCGGGCAGCCGCCGCTCGCCCGCCACGGTGGCCCAGTCGCTGTACGGGTGGAGCTCGAAGCGCGCCACCGCCCAGAGGCCGAGGGTGAGGATCTGCGGCAGCGTGAACCAGATCAGGACCGCCCCGTTGTCCGCGCCGGGCGCCGCCATCCAGTAGGTCGCGACGGCGGACAGCAGCACCACGAGGGCGGCGCCCTGCACCAGGCGGACGGCGCTGCCGATGCCCGGCCGGACCGCGGCCGGCTGTGCCAGCCCCTGCGTCTCCAGCCGGTCGGCCACCCGCCGCACCGCCTCGTCGCTCACCAGGGCGTCCCGCACGGCCGGTATGCGGCGCTGCCCCTCGGGGCCTATCGCGGTGAGGGCGGCGCGCTCGACGGCGTCCGTGCCGACCGGGTCGACGACGGTGGCCCAGCCGGTGTCGGCGAGCAGCAGCCGCCGCTTCTGCGCCATCAGCACCAGCACCACATCGGCGAGCCGGTGCGGTCCGCCGGACAGATAGGCCATCTCGTACAGGGTCAGCCCGGAGGCGTGGCGTTCCGCGGCGGCCGGATCCGGGACGGTCCCCGCGGCCGGCTTCGGGGCCGGCGGGAGGGCGCGGGCGGCGGCGAGGGCGGCGCGGCACAGCAGTGCGCAGGAGAGCACCGCCGCCGACCAGGCGACAAGGAGGAAGAGCAGCGACATAGCCGGTTTTCTACGGTACGGCCCGGTCCGTCGCCACACGGTTTCTCACCATGTGAGCAGCCCCACGCGAGACCGCACGTTCCGCCACCGCGGCCCGAACCGCCCCCGCCCCGCACCTGGGTGTGCGGAGCGCCGCGGTCACCCCGGCGACAGCCGCTGCCGCACCGCGCGCACCAGCCGGGCCGGCGGCCACGCGGACGGCGGCCGCCGGCCCGCGCGATCCCGCCACCAGCGCCGCAACTCCCGCCGTGCCGCCGGGTCCTCGGGACGCCCCCGGTCCAGCAGATACGCCGCGAACTCCATGGCGTCCTGGCGGTAGCCGCCGCCCATGGGACGGTGACGGGCATAGCCGAGGAACGCCTCCCGGTAGTCCGGGCCGAGGATGCCGGGCAGCTCCGGCGCGACCTTGGCGACGACATCGGCCCGCTTGGCGGTCAGCGCCCGGCTCTGCACCCGCAGCCGGGCGCGGTCGAAGCCCTCGGGGTCCGGCGTCCCGGCGACCAGCGCCGACAGCAGGGCGGTCTGCGCCAGCGCCAGGCGCTGCCGCGCCGCGTCGGTCGTGGTGTCCGCGCCGGGGGGAACGGCCGGGGCCGGCGGCCCGGTGCGGGCCGGCGCCACCGGGCCGGCCTCCGGCTCAGGCCGCTCCGGCATGGCAGGCCTCCTTCAGCACGAGGCGGATCGCGTCGAGTTCACCGGCCAGCTCCCCGTACCCGGGGAAGTCCTCGTCCCGCTCCAGCAGCACACCGGGCGGGGTGGTCCGGGCGCACAGCTCGGCCAGCACGTCCAGCACCGGCCGCGTCACCGGGTGGGCGTGGCTGTCGTGCCACACCCCGTCCCGCTCCACCCCGCCCGCGACATGGACGTAGGCGAGGGCCTCCAGCGGCAGCCCGTCCAGGGCCACCGCCGGGTCCTCGCCCCGGTTGACGTGGTTGGTATGGAGGTTGGCGACATCGATGAGCAGCCGCACCCCGGTCCGTTCGGCCAGCTCGGTCAGGAACTGGCCCTCGGTCAGCTCCTCGCCCGGCCAGTTGATCAGCGCGGCGATGTTCTCCAGCGCCAGTGGCACCGGCAGCGCGTCCTGGGCGATCCGCACGTTCTCGCACAGCACGTCCAGCGCGTCACGGGTGCGGGGCACGGGCAGCAGATGCCCCGCCTCCATCCGTGGCGAGGCGGTCAGCGGCCCGCCGGCCCGGACGAAAGCGAGGTGCTCGCTGACCATCGGGGCGTCCAGCGCCGCGGCGCGCTCGGCGAGCGCGGTCAGCCGGCCGGCATCCGGACGGTCGGCGCCGCCCAGGCCGAGCGAGACGCCGTGCGGGATGACGGTGGTGCCCCGGGCACGCAGCTCCCGCAGGGCGTCCGGCAGATGGCCGGGGCAGATGTTCTCCGCCACCACCTCGACCCAGTCCACCCCCGGCAGCTCGGCTATCCCGTCGGCGATCTCCGGCCGCCACCCGATCCCCGTACCCAGGCGCTGCATGGCTCCCCCTCTTTCGTGTGGGGGTCTCCTGACCCGACACGGCGGCCCGAATCCTGTACCGGCCGGATTCAGAGGTTGATTTGAGCTTCCCCGGCGGGCCCGGCGGGCCCGGCGGGCCCGGCGGGCCCGGCGGACGGCCCGGCGCGCCGGCGGACGGCCTCGCAGGCGCGCGGCCCGGCGCCTCGGCGGACCCGCCCGCCGCCTCAACCGGCCGAGATCCCGGGTGCCTGAAGCGTCCGGCGCACGGCGCCGCGGAGCCAGTGGTGGCCGCCGTCGGCCGCGTGGCGGGGGTGCCACGCCATGCCGACGGTCAGCGGCGGCAGGGGCAGCGGAATGTCCAGGACGCGCAGGCCGAGGGTGGTGGCGGCGTCGGTGAGGGGGGAGGGGGCGTCGCCGCGGGGCGCGGTGGGGATGAGGCAGACGGCATCGCTGCCGGCGGCGAGGGCCAACGCGGCCAGGTGGCTGGGGAGGACGACAGCGACCCGCCGGTGGAGGCCCCGCTCGGCCAGGGCGGTGTCCAGGGGGCCGGTGAACCGGCCGCGGCGGCTCACCACGACGTGTTCGGCGGCAGCGAGCCGTTCCGGGGTCAGGGTCCCTTCGGCGAGGGGGTGGCCGGGCCGGACCGCCGCCGCCATCCGGAGGGTGACCAGTTCTTCGACCTGGGTCTCGGGATCGACGTGGTCGATGGATCCCACCTCCAGGTCGATCCGGCCCTCGCGCAGGGCCGGTCCGGCCTCCCACTCCTCGGCCCGGAACCGCAGCGAAACCCCCGGCGCCTCCTGCCGGACCAGCCGCAGCAGCCCGGGGGCCAGTGCCGCGCCGACCAGGTCGGCCGCTTGGAGGGTGAAGGTGCTGCGCAAGGTGGCGGGGTCGACGCCCGTGCCGGGAGTGAGCAGTGTGCCGAGGCGGCGCACCACCGCGGCGGCCTCGTCGCGCAGGGCCTGGGCGCGGGGAGTGGGGACCATGGTCTGGCCGGCCCGGACCAGGAGGGGGTCCTGGAGGACGCGGCGGAGTCGGCCGAGGGTGCGGCTCATGGCGGCGGGGGACGTGTGCAGGCGGGCGGCGGCGCGGGTGACGCTCTGCTCGGCCAGCAGGGCGTCCAGGGCGACGGCGAGATTGGCGTCGAGGACAGGGGAGGGACTGCTGCTCATGGGCGTCATTCCATTTCAGGCAATGATTGCTTGCTCAAGTTCCCATTGTGGCAACACGGTTGACCTCCGCAGGATGAGGGACGTACCGATCCGGCACGACCCACGAGGTTTTCATGATCGCCATCACCGCTCCCACCGGGAACATCGGCCGCCATCTGCTGCCCCTGCTCCTGGAGTCCGCCCCCGGCCACGGCGAGGAACTGCGCGTGGTCGTGCGCGACCCCGCCCGGCTTCCCGACGCGGTGCGCGAACGCGTCGAGGTGATCACCGGCTCGCACGGCGACGCCGGGGTCGTCGACCGGGCCTTCGAGGGTGCGGACGCCGTCTTCTGGCTCGTCCCCCCGGACGCCTCCCTGGCTCCCGAGGACGCCTACTGCGGCTTCACCCGCCCCGCCGCGAAGGCCCTCGCCGCGCACGGCGTCGGCCACGTCGTCGGCGTCTCCGCGCTCGGCCGCGGCACCCCGGTCGCCGACCGCGCCGGCCTCGTCACCACCTCCCTCGCCGTGGACGACCTCCTCGCCGGCACCGGTGTCGCCTACCGGGCCCTGGCCAACCCGTCCTTCTTCGAGAACCTCCTGGAGGAGGCCGACTCGATCCGCGAGAAGGGCGTCTTCACCGACGCCGTCGACGGCGACCGCAGAGCTCCCCTCGTCGCCGTCGCCGACATCGCGGCCGTCGCCGCGGGCCTGCTGCTGGACCGCTCGTGGACCGGCACCGACAGCGTCCCGGTCCTCGGGCCGCAGGACCTGTCCCCCCACGACCTGGCCCGCATCATGACCGAGCAGCTCGGCCGCCCCGTCCGCTACGCACGCCGGCCGCTCGACGAGCTGTACACCACCCTCGTCGGCCACGGCCTCCACGAGGCGTTCGCCCAGGGCATCGCCGAGATGAAGCGGGCCAAGGACGAGGGCCTCGACGCCGGCGTCGCCCGCACCCCGGACACCGCGTCCCCCACCACCTTCGAGCAGTGGTGCGCCCGGACCCTCAAGCCCGCCGTCCTCTCCTGACGGCCCACCACCCCCGCACCCTCACCGGAACCCACATGCCCGCCGCACCACCACCATCCGCCCCTCCGGAGGAGCCCGTCATGCCCGCTGCGGAAACCGCACCGCCCGTCACCGCGTTCATGCTCATCAAGACCACACCTGAGTGGCTCGCCATGACCCCCCAGGAACGGGTGAACGCCTTCGCCACCCAGGTCATCCCCGCGATCAAGGCCAAGACCACGGGGGTCCGGTCACGCTTCTACGACACGGAGTTCTACTCCACCCGCGTCACCGACGTCTGGGTCTGGGAAGCCGACGACCACGACGCCTACCAGCTCCTCATCGACGCGCTGCGCGAAACCCCGTTCTGGGACCGCTACTTCGAGATCGTCGACCTCCTCGTCGGCACCGAGAACGGCTACGCCCGCACCTACGGCCTCGACCCCGTCGCCACGATCACCACCTGATACCCGGCCCGAACGCGCCGCCCGACGTGCGCGATGCCGGTGCCCGCCGACCCTCAGAGGCCGGCGGGCACCAGGCGGGCCGAGGTTCCCGGGTTGCCGGTGCCCGTGCTCTCGCAGTACGTCGAGGAGACCTACGCCCGCCGAGCTGCTGGGGGGCGGCGCCGGCGGGGGTGGGTTATCTGCTGAAGGCTCGGGGCGATCCCGCTCCCCCCTCCGGCCGCATGACCCTTACACGTGAGCTGTGGGCGGCCGCCACTCGGCCACGAGCGTCGGGCCGGGCGCGATCTCCGTGAACCCGGCATCGTGCACCACGGGCAGGCCGCTGCGGGTGAGCGCCTCCCACTCCGCGGTCGGCGCGGCCCGCACGGACAGGGGGAATCCGGCCGCGCGCCAGGCTGCCCGCTCCTCGGCGGACAGTTCCCACCACGCCAACTGCGCCGCGTGTCCCGCCTGCGCCATCTCCTTGCCCGCCGTCATCTCCAGCCCGGGATTGAGCCACAGCACCGGACGGCCGGGGGCGGGCGGCCCGGGGGGCTCCGGGTCGTCCAGCTCCGTGCCCGAGACCTGGAGGCGCGCCAGCTCCTTCGGCCAGCCGTCCAGCGGCACCGGCGGGAAGACCCGCACCTCGGCGCGGGCGCCGGTGACCGTGATGCCCGGCAGCGCAGCGGCGCGCCGCCACTCCGCGCCGCGCGCCCGCCGCACCACCTTCCGGATCCGGGCGTCCTGCCAGTCCCGCACCGCCGCGGCCCATTCGCCGTCCCCGGCCGACCGCTCGTCCGACAGCAGCACCAGCACCGCCCGCGCCGCCGTCTCCAGCGCGTCGGTGCGCGCCGGCGGGGCGTCCTTCTCGATCCGTGCGACGAGCGGCAGCACGAACTGCGGTGCCTCGTCCCGGTCGTTCGCGGCCTCGGTGAAGGGGCTGGCGGAGCTGTTGCCGGGCTGCCCGGCGGTCTCGGTGCTGGTCACCCGCCCAGTCTGCCAGCCGCCACCGACAGCGCCCCCGGCCACCGCTCCGGCCGGAATTCCACCGGTCGCGGCCACCAGCCGTCCGACCCGGCCGCCCGCCCGGCCGGAGCGCGCGGCTCCGGTCACGCGGCCCGCGAACCCCGTTCGCCCCGCGGCGGGTTGTGGCGCGCGGGACGGTGCGGAGTGCGTCCCCGCGAGGGTGCCGGACGGCCGGATTGGCTACCGTCGGGGCGGTGGAGCGGCGGGACCGCGGGGGAACGGCGGAGGCGGAGGAGCGCATGAGGCTGGACGGGGTGGGGCGGCGCTACGGGGTGCGGGGCCCCTGGGTGCTGCGGGAGGTGCGGCTCGACGTGCCCGCCGGGGCACTGCTGCGCATCGAGGGGACCAACGGCAGCGGGAAGTCCACCCTGCTGCGGCTGCTGGCCGGGATCGACCGGCCCAGCACCGGACGGATCACCGGCCGCCCGCGCAGCGCGTATGTGCCCGAACGGTTCCCCGTCGCCCTGCCTTTCACCGCCGCCGGCTACCTCACCCACCTCGGCCGCATCCACGGCCTGCGCGACCCCGAAGCGGGCCGCCGCGCCACCGAGTGGCTCGAACGTTTCGGGGCGGCCGGGCACGCACGGACCCCGATGGCCGAGCTGTCCAAGGGGACGAGCCAGAAGGTCGCGGTCGCCCAGGCGCTGCTCGCCGAGCCTTCGCTCCTGGTGTTGGACGAGGCATGGACGGGGCTGGACCACGGCGCGCGCGAGGTGCTCGACCGGGCGGTCGCCGAACGGGTCGCCGACGGCGGCACCGTTGTGTTCGTCGACCATGACCCGCAACGGCTGGCGGGCGCGGCCGACGCCCTCTACCGGGTCGAGGACGGGCGGTTGCTCACCCAGGACGTGCACCTGCCGACGCCGGGCCCGCGGACCGTGACCGGCCCCAGGGTGACCATCGAGGCCGAGGGCCCACCCGGCAGTGCGCCGACCGCCGGACCGGACCGGGCACCCGCGGGGGCACCACCGCTGCCCGGCACAACGGAGATCGCGCCGGGACCGGACGGCACGACGCTGCTCACGGTCCCGGCCGCCCACTCCGACACCGTGCTGCGCGCCCTGCTCACCGCGCGCCCGCCCTGGCACATCCGCGCGGTCACCGCCGCCCCGGGTCCGGACGAGGCCGACGGCCCCGCAGCCGCCGGGACCCGCGGTACCGCCGCACACCCCACCCCCGCACCCGACGAGGCGCCCCTCCCGTGACCGCTCTCCTCCGCTACCAGACGGCCCTGCTCATCGGCTCACACCGCGGGCTGCCGCCGGTCATCCTCTACGCCGCATGGCTGGCCGTCGGTGTGCAGATCGGCAATCCTCTCCTCGCCACACTCGGCTATGCCGCCGGCGGGCTGTTGCCGGCCGCCGCCTGGCTGACCCGGATCTGTGTCACCAACGAACCGCCGGCCGCCCGTAGTTGCGCCGCCGCGGCCGCCGGCCCCGAACGCGCCCACCTCGCCGCGGTGCTGACCGCGGCCGGCGCCGCGCTGCTGCTCGCGCTGCCCGGCGTGCTGCTGGTCACGCTGCTGTCCGAACCGCGCTCCAACGACCACCAGGTGGCCGTCCCGGTCCTGCCCGCGGCCGTGGCCGGGCTGCTCACCGCGCTCACCTGCCTGCTGATGGGTATCGCGCTCGGCGCGCTGAGCAACTGGCCGGTGCTGCGCAGTGCCGCCTGGGGCGTCCCGGTGAGTCTGACCGCCACCGTGCTGCTGCTCGCACTGGGCGCCTCGCCCGTCAACACCGCTCTGTCGGGCATGGTCACCGGCTCCGTCCACGGCACGGTCCGCACCCCCTGGCTGCCGCTCGCCGCCACGCTTCTGATCGCGGCCGCCGCCACCGCCGCCGCCTGCGCCCTCACCTCCCGCCGCAGCTGAACGAGGCGGGGTGGTGGGGCGGTTCCCGTGGCCACGGCTTTCTCCCCCGCCCCCTCCCCCCTCTCCCCCTTCGGGGGAGGGGGCGGGGGTGGGTTCGGGGGTGGGGGGATGCAGACGTGCGCTCGCCCCATGCCCGGCCGCCGGGAACCGTGCGATGGGCGCCCGCCGGATCGCGCCGCTCGCCCCCTACCGGGAGCCGTCGGCCACCAAAGCGCCCGCGTCCCGCGCCAGCGCCGTCAGCCGGGAGATCGCCCGGAAGTACTTCTTGCGGTAGCCGCCGCGCAGCATCTCCTCGCTGAACAGCTCGTCGAAGGCCTTGCCGGAGGTCAGCACCGGGACCTCGCGGTCGTAGAGCCGGTCCGCGAGGACGACCAGGCGCAGCGCCGTCGACTGGTCGGGCACCGCCTGGACGTCGGTGAGGCAGACCGCTTCGATGCCGTCGCACATCGCGCCGTAGCGGCTGGGGTGCACCGTGGACAGATGTTCCAGCAGGGAGGGGAAGTCGTCGAGTGAGGCACCGGGCGTGCGGTACGCCGTACGGGTGACCGTCTCGTCGTCGAACGGGGCGGGCGCCTCGGGCAGTCCGCGGTGGCGGTAGTCCTCGCCGTCGATGCGCAGCGGACGGAACTGGGCGCTCAGCCCCTGGATCTCGCGCAGGAAGTCGGCGGCGGCGAACCGGCCCTCGCCGAGCTTGCCGGGCAGCGTGTTGGACGTGGCGGCCAGTGCCACCCCGGCGTCCACCAGCTTGCCGAGCAGGGTGGAGACCAGGACGGTGTCACCGGGATCGTCCAGCTCGAACTCGTCGATGCACAGCAGCCGGTGCTCGCCGAGCGTGCGCACGGTCTGCTGGAAGCCGAGCGCGCCGACGAGGTTCGTCAGCTCGACGAAGGTGCCGAAGGCCTTGCGCTCCGCCGGGGCGGAGGCGGCGTGCCACAGGGAGGCG
The DNA here is from genome assembly GCF_036227565.1 of Streptomyces sp. NBC_01454. Lineage (NCBI taxonomy): Bacteria > Bacillati > Actinomycetota > Actinomycetes > Kitasatosporales > Streptomycetaceae > Streptomyces > Streptomyces sp. NBC_01454. The sequence continues at coordinate 1,860,453 of NZ_CP109460.1, read as the reverse complement.
AGCAGATGGGTCTTGCCGACGCCGTAGCCGCCGTCCAGATAGACGCCGCGCGGGCCGGTGGGGGCCGCCGGCTTCCTGGCGAACCAGCGCCGCTTTCCGCCGCCCGCCGGGGCGTCGCCGATGCCGTCCGCGAAGTCGCTCAGGACCTGGACGGCCTCGGACTGGCTGGGCTGCTTCGGGTCCGGGAGGTAGGTGTCGAAGCGGGCGCCCTGGAAGCGCGGCGGCGGCACCATCTCGGCCACCAGGCGGTCGGCCGGGACGTGCGGGGCGCGGGCGGTCAGCGCGGCGGGGGTCGCGTCGTCACCGTCGGCCGGGGGACCGGCTGTCGGGTCGGGCTGCGCGGAAGAGGGCTGGGAAGATGACACAGCCGTCCAGCCTATCTCCTGTGCGGTGTCCGCCGGTCCGGTGAGCGAGGCATGTCACACTGCCGCCATGCGACGCCTGTTCCCCCTCCCCGCCCCGCCCGCGCCGACCCCCGACACCGCGAAGACCGAGGTGGGAGCGGTCGACCCGGTGGACCGGCCGTGGACGCCGGACGAGCTGGCGCAGGCCTACGCGTACCCGGCGGCGGACGACCCGGTGCGTGCGGGGCGCACCGGCTGGCTGCGCGCGAACATGGTGTCCTCCTTGGACGGGGCGGCCCATCACGAGGGCCGCTCGCAGCCGCTCTCCGGCCAGGCCGACATGCGGATCTTCGGGGTGCTGCGGGGGCTCGCGGACGCCGTGGTGGTGGGGGCGGAAACGGTGCGGCAGGAGGGCTACCGCCCGGCCCGCGCCCGGGAGGTGTTCGCCGCCCGCCGGGCCGCTGCCGGCCAGGGCCCGGCCCCGGCCATCGCCGTGGTCACCGCAGGTCTGGCGCTGGACTTCACGCTGCCCCTGTTCAGCGCGCCGCTGGTGCCCACCCTCGTACTGACCGGCGCCGGCGCCCCGGCGGACCGGGTGGAGACGGCCCGGGCGGCGGGCGTCGAGGTGCTGTTCGCCGGGGAGGGCACCGGCGTCGATCCGGCGCGGGTGGCCGGGGTGCTGGCCGGACGGGGCCACACCCGGCTGCTGACGGAGGGCGGGCCCAGGCTGCTGGGACAGTTCGCCGCGGCCGGCGCGCTGGACGAGATGTGTCTGTCGCTGGCTCCGGTGGTGGCTGTGGGGGATGCTCAGAGGATCATGAACGGTCCTGCCGTCCCGGTTCCCGAGCGCTTCGCCCTGGCATCGGTGTTGGAGGAGGAGGGATTCCTGTTCACTCGCTACCGCCGGGCGTGACAAACAGCGGAATTACCTGTTCCGCTTAGCTTCCGTTGGGCACACTAAAGGCCAGCAGGCCCTGTGTGGCGACGGGGCAGGATGGTTTCTGTGGGGCACCGTGCGATGCGGTGTCCCGAGGAGAAGAAGGGCGTCCGTCGTGTTCACGAGCGTATTGATGATCGAGAAGCCTCTGACGCCTGCCGACGTGGAGTTCGTGACCACGCTGCATGGCGACGACCGGATCTCGTTCGTCGTGCTCATGCAGCCGCGCGGCAAGCAGGACGTGCTGCTGCGGGCCATCGACGACGTCGCTCTCGGCGAGTTCGACGACGCCGTACGGGAGGGCGAGGAGCCGGGCGGCGCCCAGGCGGAGGCACCCGCCGAGGTGGCCCTGGCGCACACCCTGGGGGCCCTGCGCGCCACCGGTGCGGAGGCGGTCGGCCAGGTGGTCGAGGACCATCCGCTGGACCTGCTGCGGTCCATCGTCGAGGAGACCGGAGCGGACGAGGTGATCGTGCTGACCACCCCGCACTTCGTCGAGGAGTTCTTCCACCGCGACTGGGCCTCCCGGGCCCGCCACATGGTCGGCGTCCCGGTCCTCAAACTCTTCTCGCACGCGGCGGACGACCAGCCCCAGAGCTCCCCCGGGAGCTGAGCGGCCGCGCGGCGGGATCAGGGACGGGCGCCGGTCCGCAGGCGCAGCCGGCCGTCCCGCACCTCGGCGACCTCGTCGGCCGCGTCCAGATGCGCCGGGTCGTGGGTGACCAGCACCGTCGCCGTGGCGCGCTGATGGGTGAGGGAGAGCAGCAGATCGAGCACCGCGGCGCCCCGCTCGCGGTCCAGGGCGCTGGTCGGCTCGTCCACCAGCAGCACCGCCGGTTCGTTCATCAGCGCCCGCGCGATGTTGACCCGCTGCCGCTGGCCGCCCGACAGCTGGTGCGGCCGCCGCCCGGCCAGCCGTTCCAGGCCGACCGCGGCCAGCAGTTCCGGTGCCCGGCCGCGTGCCTTACGGGGCGAGCGGCCGTCCAGATGGGCCATTACCTGGAGCTGCTCGGCGGCGGTCAGCGACGGGAGCAGGTTCGGCTGCTGGAAGACCGTGCCGACGGTGGTGCGGCGCAGCGCCGTCAGCTCCGCGCGGCCGAGCCCGGTGGTGTCCGTGCCGTCGAGCACCACCCGTCCGCGCTCCGGGCGGATCAGCGTGGCGGCGACCGCGAGCAGGCTGGACTTGCCGGAGCCGGACGGCCCGATCACCGCCGTCAGACAGCCGGGCGCCACGGTCAGCGAGACCTCGTCCAGCGCGGTCAAGCGGGCGTCGCCGTCGGGGTAGGTGAGGGTGACATCGGTCAGTTCGAGGCTCATCGGGCACTTCCCAGGGCGGTCAGCGGGTCGACGGAGGTGATGCGGCGGACGGCCAGCGCGGCGCCGGCGGCGCCCAGCGCGGTCATGATCAGGGCCGGCGTCAGCACGGTGGACGGGTCGAGCACGAAGGGCACCGCGGAGCCGAGGCCGGCGCCCACCGCGGCCACCACGGCGCTGCCCAGGCCGGTCCCGAGCAGCAGCAGGACGACGGCCTGGCCGAGCGCGTCCCGCAGCAGCGAGCCGGTCGAGGCACCCAGTGCCTTCAGCACCGCCACATCACCGCTGCGCTGGATCGTCCACACCGTGAAGAACGCCCCGATGACCAGCGCGGAGATCGCGAAGAGGAAACCGCGCATCAGCTGGAGGGAGCCGTTCTCCGCGCGGTAGGAGCCGATGGCCGACAGCGCGTCGCCGGTGCCGAGGGTCCGGGTGCCCAGCCGCGCGTCGGCGGCGGCCAGGTCGGCCGACCCCGTGGTGGACAGGGCGAGCACGGTGGCGCCCGGCCCGGGAGCGGGCCCGCCGGACCCGCCGGCCGCCCCGGGGCCGCCCGCCAGCCGTCGCCAGTCGTGCAGCGCCATCCAGACCACCGGCGTATGGCTGTACATCGCCGTGCCCGACACCGCGGCGACGGTGCGGGGCCGGTCGCCCAGCGTCAGCGTCTCGCCGGCCCGTACGCCCAGCGCGGCGGCGGCCTTCTTGGACAGCACCACCGCCCCTTCCCGGACCCCCGCAGGTGCCGGCCGGGACCCCGGCCGCACCCCGAACGCCGACACCGCGGCGCTCCGGCCGCCCGCCCCGGCCTTCGCCGGCGCGATCCCCAGCGGCTCGGCGCCCCGTACGCCCGGCACCCGCTCCCAGGCCGCCACGGTCCGCGCGGACAGCCGCGAATCGGTGAACGTGGGGCCGCTGGCGCCGGCGGGCGCCGAGAACACCAGATGGTCGGCGGGCAGCCCGGTGATCGCCGAGGTGTTCTCCCGTCCCAGGCCCGCCGTCAGGCCCGACAGCAGCCCCACCAGCACCGTGATCAGCGCGATGACGGTGCCCATCAGGGCGAACCGTCCCCTGGCGAATCCCAGGTCCCTCCAGGCCACGAACACAGGCGGTGCCCTCCTTGCTTCCGGTTGCTTCCGGTTGCTTCCGGACGCCGGACCCACTGCCCGGCGGCCACCACCCACCGTCGTCTCCCGGGCGGGGTCCGGGCATCGCGCGGGGGAGTGGTCCGCCGGGCGCCCAAAGGTGCGCCCGGCGGTCAACCCTTCGGTTGATGCCGCAGGTGAGGAGGGCCCTTAGCCTGAGGGGGCCATGACCGAAGAAGCCATGACCGCCGCCCCCTCCCTCACCCCCGTCCTGCGGGTCCTGCGCAGCTGCCTGCATCTGCTGGTGGCCGGGCTGCTCGCGCTCGTCGCCGTACGGGCGGTGGCCGGGCACGCCCCCAACGCCCCGGCCGTCCTCGCCACCGCCGCCGCGCTGCTCGCCCTCTACGCCCTCGGGCCGCGGCTGCCCCGCGTGGGCAGCTCACCGCGTGCCGCGGCCCTGTGGCTCGCGGCCGTCGCCCTGGTGTGGCTGGCGCTGCTCGCGCTCACCCCGGACGGCGTCTGGCTGGCGTTCCCGCTGTTCTTCGTCCAGCTGCATCTGCTGCCGCCGCGCCGGTCGCTGCCCGCCGTCGCGGCCACCACCCTCGCCGCCATCGCGGGATTCCGCTGGCACACCCACACCCTCGGCGTCGGCACGGTCATCGGGCCCGCCCTCGGCGCCGCCGTCGCGGTCGCCGTGGTCCTCGGCTACCAGGCCCTCTACCGGGAGAGCGAGCAGCGCCGCCGCCTCATCGAGGAACTCACCGCCACCCGCGGCGAACTGGCCGCCGCGGAGCGCGCCGCCGGCCGGCTCGCCGAACGCGAGCGGCTGGCCCGCGAGATCCACGACACCCTCGCGCAGGGGCTGTCCAGCATCCAGCTGCTGCTGCGGGCCGCCGAACGCGTGCTGCCCCAGCAGCCCGAAGCGGCCCTCGGGCACGTCCGGCAGGCCCGCACCACCGCCGTCGACAACCTCGCCGAGGCGCGCCGCTTCGTGCAGGCGCTCAGCCCGCCCGCCCTGGAGGCGGGGTCGCTGCCCGCAGCCCTGGAGCGGCTCTGCGCCACCACGGCTCGCAGCTCCGGTCTCACCGTGCACTGCCAGGTCTCCGGCACGCCCCTCGCGCTGCCCACCCCGCACGAGGTCGCCCTGCTGCGCATCGCCCAGTCCGCGCTCGCCAACACCGTCCGGCACGCCTGCGCCGGCCGCGTCGAGCTGACCCTCAGCTACATGGACACCGAGGTCGCGCTGGACGTCGTCGACGACGGGGCCGGGTTCCGGCCCGCCGAGGTGCCCGCACCCGGCTCCGCCGCGGCCGGCGGCACCGGCTTCGGCCTCGCCGCGATGCACGCCCGGGCCCGCGCCCTCCAGGGGACGCTGGCCGTCGAGTCCGCCCCCGGGGAGGGCACCGCGGTCGCCGTCACCCTGCCCTGCCCCGCCACCGCACCCGACGCAGCCGCGGAGGCCGCCCCGTGACCGCCCCGGACACCCCCGTCCGGCTGCTGCTCGCCGACGACCACCCCGTCGTACGCGCCGGGCTGCGCGCCGTGCTGGAGACCGAACCGGACTTCGCGATCGTCGCCGACGTCCCCACCGCCGAAGAGGCGGTCCGCCTCGCCGCGCGGTGCGACGTCGACGTGGTCCTCATGGACCTCCAGTTCGGCGGCCGGATGCTGGGCTCGCAGGCCACCGCCGAGATCACCGCCCGCCCCGGCGGCCCCCGCGTCCTCATCCTGACCACGTACGACACCGACGCCGACATCCTCGCCGCCATCGAGGCCGGCGCCACCGGCTACCTCCTCAAGGACGCCCCGCCCCAGGAGCTGGCCGCCGCGGTCCGCACCGCCGCCGCCGGACGGTCCGCGCTCGCCCCCACCGTCGCGCTGCGCCTGATGGACCGGCTGCGCACCCCCGCCAGCGCGCTCTCCCGGCGTGAGACGGAGGTCCTCCAGCTCGTCGCCGAGGGCCTGTCGAACGCGGCGGTCAGCAAGCGGCTCTTCCTCAGCCAGGCCACCGTCAAGTCCCACCTCGTCCACATCTACGCCAAGCTGGGCGTGGACTCCCGTACCTCCGCGGTCGCCGCCGCCACCGCCCGGGGCCTGATCCGCCGCTGACCACCGGCCGCCGGGCCGGGGAGCCAGGCCCGCCGGGGTCCGTGGGCCGGGGCTGTCGGTGCCGGGTGCGAGAATCATCGACAGCACGACCGAACGGCAGCACCACCGCTCGCGATGATCGACGATCAGGGAGACGCACCATGGCACCCGCCATCCCAGCCTCGATGGACCGACCGCACTTCATCGGCATCGGCGGAGCCGGCATGTCGGGCATCGCCAAGATCCTCGCGCAGCGCGGGGCCCGGGTCGCGGGCAGTGACGCCAAGGACTCCGCGACCGCCCAGGCCCTGCGCGCCCTCGGCGTCACGGTCCACCTCGGCCATGCCGCCGGGCATCTCGCCGAGGACGCCACCAGCGTCGTCGTCTCCTCCGCGATCCGCCCCGACAACCCCGAGCTGGCCGCCGCCCATGAGCGCGGCATCCCGGTCGTCCACCGCTCCGACGCGCTCGCCTCCCTCATGGACGGCCTGCGCCCCGTGGCCGTCGCCGGCACGCACGGCAAGACGACGACGACCTCCATGCTCGCCGTCTCCCTCGGCGCCCTCGGCCTCACGCCGTCCTACGCCATCGGCGGCGACCTCGACGCCCCGGGATCCAACGCCGAGCACGGCGCCGGCGAGATCTTCGTCGCCGAGGCAGACGAGAGCGACCGCAGCTTCCACAAGTACGCCCCCGAGGTCGCCATCGTCCTCAACGTGGAGCTGGACCACCACGCCAACTACGCCTCGATGGACGAGATCTACGAGTCCTTCGAAACCTTCGTCGGCCGCATCCGCCCCGGCGGCACCCTGGTCATCTCCGCCGACCACCCCGGCGCCCGCGAGCTGACCGCCAAGATCGCCGGCCGCCATGACATCGAGGTCGTCACCTACGGCGAGTCCGCGGACGCCGACGTCCGCATCCTCAAGGTCAACCCCCGCGGCCTGACCAGCGATGTCACCGTCACCCTCAGCAGCGGCAAGATCCTCACCTTCACGGTCTCCGTCCCGGGCCGGCACTACGCCCACAACGCCGTCGCCGCCCTGGCCGCCGGCATCGCCCTGGGCATCCCGCCGCACAACCTCGCCTCCGCCCTCGGCAAGTACACCGGCGTCAAGCGCCGCCTCCAGCTCAAGGGCGAGGCGGCCGGCGTCCAGGTCATCGACTCCTACGCCCACCACCCCTCGGAGATGAGCGCCGATCTGGACGCCATCCGCGGCGCCGCCGACGGCGCCCGGGTGCTGGTCGTCTTCCAGCCGCACCTCTTCTCCCGCACCCAGGAACTGGGCACGGAGATGGGCCAGGCACTCGCCCTCGCCGACGCCTCCGTGGTCCTGGACATCTACCCGGCCCGCGAGGACCCGATCCCGGGCGTCACCAGCGCCCTGATCATCGATGCCGCGCGCGCCGCGGGCGCCGATGTCACCCCCGAGAGCGACCAGGCGGCCGTCCCGGATGTCGTCGCAGGAATGGCCAAGCCCGGTGACCTTGTTCTCACCATGGGCGCCGGCGATGTGACCGACCTCGGCCCCGCGATCCTGTCCCGCCTGGGCAGCTGAGCCAAGGAGCCCCGATGCCGTACGAGATCGACAAGCCCGACGAGCAGTGGCGCGCCGAGCTGACGCCCGCGGAGTACCGCGTCCTGCGGGAGGCCGGCACCGAGCCCGCCTTCGTCGGCGAGTACACCGACACCACCGCCGAGGGCGTCTACTCCTGCCGCGCCTGCGGCGCCGAGCTCTTCCGCTCCGACACCAAGTTCGCCAGCCATTGCGGCTGGCCGAGCTTCTACGACCCCAAGGACTCCGACGCGGTCGAACTCATCGAGGACCGCACCCACGGCATGGTGCGCACGGAGGTCCGCTGCGCGAAGTGCGGCTCCCATCTCGGCCACGTCTTCGAGGGCGAGGGGTACCCGACCCCCACCGACCAGCGGTACTGCATCAACTCGATCTCGTTGCGGTGGGCTCCGGACGGGGGCTGAGAGGCGGGACGCCGAGCCCGTGCCGGGTGCCGCATTCCCGGCACGGGAGCGGGCCGTCAGGGCGGGTTCGGCGGCCGGATCCAGCCGAGCGAGCGCTCGACGGCGCGCTTCCAGTTCTCGTACTCCGACTGCCGCCGCCGGGGGTCCATGTCCGGCAGCCACTGCGCGGCCCGGTGCCAGTTGCGGCGCAGGACCTCCAGGTCGGGCCAGTAGCCGGCGGCGAGCCCGGCGGCGTAGGCGGCGCCCAGGGACACCGTCTCGACGGCCATGGGGCGCACCACGGGCACGTCGAGCACATCGGCCAGGAACTGCATGAGCAGGTTGTCGGACGTCATGCCGCCGTCCACCTTGAGCACCTTCAGGGCGAGCGAGGAGTCGGCGTTCATGGCGTCCACCACCTCCCGGGTCTGCCAGCCGGTGGCCTCCAGCACGGCCCGGGCCAGGTGCTCCTTCGTGATGTACGAGGTGAGGCCGACGATGACCCCGCGGGCATCGCTGCGCCAGTACGGCGCGTACAGGCCGGAGAACGCCGGGACGATGTAGCAGCCGCCGTTGTCCTCGACGGCGCGCGCGAGGGTCTCGATCTCGGGGGCGCTGCCGATCAGCCCCAGCCGGTCGCGGAACCACTGGACCAGCGCGCCCGTGACGGCGATCGGGCCCTCGAGTGCGTAGACCGCGGGCTGGTCCTCGATCTTGTAGGCAACGGTGGTCAGCAGTCCGTGCCGGGACCGCACGAGGTCGGTGCCGGTGTTGAGCAGCAGGAAGCTCCCGGTCCCGTAGGTGCACTTCGCCTCGCCGGGGGCGAAGCAGGTCTGTCCGAACAACGCCGCCTGCTGGTCACCGAGCGCCGCGGTGATCCGGACGCCCGGGAGCACGGAACGGGCGGTTCCGTAGGTCTCGGCCGACGAGCGGATCTCTGGGAGCATCGCGCGGGGGACCCCGAAGAACTCCAGCAGCTCCGCGTCCCAGTCGAGAGTGCTGATGTTCATGAGCATGGTGCGGCTCGCGTTGGTGACGTCGGTGAGGTGCAGGCCGCCGGCCGGCCCGCCGGTGAGGTTCCAGATCAGCCAGCTCTCCATCGTGCCGAACAGCACCTCACCGTCCTCGGCGCGCTGCCGCAGCCCGTCGACGTGGTCGAACAGCCAGCGGATCCGGGGAGCGGAGAAGTACGTGGAAGGGGGCAGGCAGCAACGCCGGAGAAAGAACTCGTCCCCGGGCCGGCTTCGGAGGTCCTCGACCAGCGGGGACGTACGGGTGTCCTGCCAGACGATCGCCCTGCCCAGTGGGGTGCCCGTACGCCGGTCCCACAGCACGGTCGTCTCGCGCTGGTTGGCGATGCCGATGGCGGCGACCTCATCGGGCCTGACGTCGGCGTCCGTGAGCGCCTGCGGCACCACGCGCTCCAGGGTGTGCCAGATCTCGACGGCGTCGTGCTCCACCCACCCGGGCCGGGGAAAATGCTGCTGGTGCTCCCGCTGGGCGACCGACACCAGCCGCCCCTGATGGTCGAACAGGATGCATCGGGTCGAGGTGGTGCCCTGGTCGATGGACATCACATACCGCTCAACCATGATCAGCCTTCCGTTGCGGTGCACGAGGGCGGGGGCTCACCAGCGGGTGGCCCCCAGATCTCTGGAGATCGCCCGGGCGGCATGGCGGACCTGGGTGACCAGGCCCGGCAGCGGGACCCCTAGGGAGTCGCAGATCCGCTCGACGGTGCCGGAGAGGCCGACGGCGCCCACCACGAGGCCGCCGTGGCCCCGGATCGGCGCGGCGATACCGGCCTCGCCAGTGATCATCTCTTGGACTTCGGCGGCCCACCCGAGCTCGCGGACCTCGGCGAGTGCCTGGGTGAGGCGCTCCGGGGTGACCAGGGTGTGCCGGGTGTACGCCTCCAGCCCCGCCTCCACGGCCGGCTCCACGGGCACGCTGCCGAAGGCCAGCAGTACCTTGCCGAGGGAGGAGGCGTGCGGGGGCAGCAGCGCGCCCACGTCCAGGGTCTGGAGGGTGTCGTCGGGGCGGAAGACGTGGTGGACGATGAGCACCCTGCCCTCCAGGGGGGCGCCCAGACGGACCGCCTCCCCGCTGCGGGCGGCCAGGGCGTCGGCCCAGTTGATGGAGCGGGAGCGCAGCTCGTTCACGTCGAGGTAGCTGGTGCCCAAGTGCAGCAGCGCCGCCCCGAGCTGGTACTTTCCGGTCGCCGGGTCCTGCTCGACGAAGTCGATGTGCTGCAGGGTGCGCAGAATGCCGTGCGTGGTGCCCTTCGCCAGGCCGAGTGAGGCGGCCACCTCACCCAGTCCGAGCCGACGGGGCCCGCTGGCGAGCAGACGGAGAATTGCCGCCGCCCGCTCGATCGACTGGACCGGGCCGGCCATGAGGCCATCGTAGTCCCGAGGTCGGCATCTGCCCGAGGCGATGACCTCCGCGCTGCTCGCGTTCGATAATGCCGACCGCTGTTCATTGACCGCCTTCGCCATTCCCCCATAGCGTCCATTTCAAGCCCGGTGTCCTGCCGGCTGGGGGCCTGCCTCCGAGGAGGAGACATGACGGCACAGCTTGACGCGGTGGTTCCGGGGGCGGACGACCATGTCTGTCCGCTGTCGCACATCCCCGAGGCCGTCTCCGTCCTACGCCGGCGGGTGCGCACGATCCTGGCCGACTGGAACCTGGCCCCCGAGCTCGCCGAGGACGCGCTCCTCGTGGTCTCGGAGCTGACCACCAACGCCGTCGTCCACGCTCTGCCGCCGGCGGTGCTGCGGCTCTCACGGGTCGGGGCCGAAGGACGCAACGCCCTGCGCGTCGAGGTCACCGACGCGGGACCGGCGGCGCACGGCCGGCCGGCCGTCGAACCCTGCGCGGACGAGCACGGCCGCGGACTCGGCATCGTCACCGCCCTGGCGGCCGAGTGCGGCACACACGTCCACGCGGGCGGCATCACACGCTGGGCGGAACTCCCCGCCGCATGAGCCGGCGGGTCCCGGCCGGCCGCTCAGCTACAACTGATCAGGGGCCGGCCCCAGTCGGCATGATCGGAGTTGTTCCCGTTGCCGCCGTCGGTGACCACGAGCCGCAGCTCGCTGCCGCCGGTGAGGTCCGCGGTGAGGTGCTTCGCGGGCCGGCCGACCGTCATCAGCCCGCTGTCGGCGGCCTTCGCGCCGTCCCGGTAGATCTGGAAGACCACCGAGCCGTTCGCGCCCACCTCGTCGTCGATCCCCACGTCCACGCTGAGACGCGAGCAGGTACCCCCCAGCTGATAGGCGATCTCGCTGGGCGCGTGGGCCCCCAACCCCTCGGGGTAACCGGCCCCCGCGATGGTGAGGGGACGTCCGTCGACGCTGCGGTTCTGCCCCACCGGCCCCCAGCCGTTCGAGCTGGAGCTCCACGGCCGGGCACTCAACGCGGTGGTCCGGGTGGGCGGCGGCTTGCCCTTCGGCCCGGGGGACGACGACCTGGCCGACGACGAAGGCCGGGAACTCGGCTGCTTCGACGGCTTGGTGGGGCCGGCGGACGGGGTGCCCGACGCCGAGCTGGAGGCGCTCGCCGAGCTCCTGGCGGATGCCGTCGGCGACCGGTGCGCGGTGGGAGACGGAGGGGAACCGGAGTGTCCGGGGCCGGTGGCCGAGGTGTCGTGCTGCGCCGGGCCGCGCAGAGAGCCGACGGAGAAGGCCACGCCGGCCAGGACGGCCACGGCAGCAGCGGTGAGCAGGGCGAGGCGCGCGGGCCGGGAGCCCCGGGACGTCTGTGGTGCGGCGGACGCGTGCGGCTCCACGGGGCGTACGGAGGCGGCGGTCTCGCCACCGGTGGAGGCCCCCTGTCCGACCCCGGAGGTGCCGGGCCCGTCCCCCGTGTGCCGGTCGGCAGGGCGGTCCGCGAACCCCTCGCGCAGCTCGGTCCGTCGTGAACCCTGGTGCCACACGGCGGCGGTGCGGCGCACCGCCGCCAACAAGCTCTCCCGCCAGGCCACATCGGGACCCTCCCCCGGGTCGGGGGAGTACAGAACGCTCTCGATGGCCTCCGCCGCCAGATCCGCCGCGGCCTGGGAGGACCCGCAGCAGGCACGGGCGTAAGCAAGGACGGCGGCGTAATGCCGACGGTGGAACTCGTCGAGGGCGGCACCGGCTGCCTCGGCTGCGGCGTCCGGCGCCGGCGCGCCGCCCGGACCGGCCGCCGCCCGGCCGTCGGGCCGAGCGGCCGCACGGATGCGCCGGACCAGCTCGGTGTCGGGCAGGTGCGTCCCACCGATGGGGTCGAATTGCTGGTGCATAAGTGCGCTGCTGACCCTTCCACGTCCTGACGGTTCATGAAATTACCGCAAGGCGTGGGCGGTTCCGGTGGCCGGGCCCTCGTTTGTCACCTACTGGCGCGTAACACATGGCGCCGCGTCGGGACGTGGAAGGACGTCCGCGAGGCGCCATCTTCCCGCGCTCCAGGGGCGGTTGATGCCGGCCCCGGGGAGGGCGGATCGGATCGTGGGCGCCGGACCGGCGCCGGCGGTCCGGACCGCCGGGCGAACAGGGCTGCCACGGCGGGCCGATGACGCCTTCCGGGCCGCCGGCCCCGTGCACAGCCCCCGCCCCGCCGCCCTCAGGCCATCATCGCGATCGCCGTCACCACCAGTCCCGAGCCGATCAGCCAGCGGCCGTGGAATTCGGTGACTTCGCGGCCGTCGAGCACGGGGCCCGGGACGAGGAGGCGGGCGGTGAAGGTGGCGTTGGTGGGGTCGAAGGTGAGCTCGGCCTCCTGGAAGTCGAGCCAGCGGCGGGTGAGGGGGTACCACGCCTTGTAGACGCTCTCCTTCGCGCTGAAGATCAGGCGGTCCCAGCAGACCTCGGGCTGCACCGCGGCCAGCCGGGTGAGCTGGGCGCGTTCCGCGGGGCGGGTGACCAGATCGACCACGCCCGGGTCGTTCACGGGCAGATGGGGCTCGGCGTCCAGGCCGATGGTCCGGACCTCCGCCGAACGGGCCACCGCGGCGGCGCGGTAGCCGGTGCAGTGCGTCATCGCGCCGACGATGCCGGCCGGCCACTGCGGCTCCCGGCGGGGGCCCGGCAGCAGGGGCGCGGGGGCGAACCCCAGCTCGGCCAAGGCGTTGCGGGCGCAGCCGCGTACGGTGCCGAACTCCTTCTGCCGCTGGGGGACGGCCTTGGCCACCAGCTCCCACTCCTCGGGGAACATCTGCGACAACGGGGCGTCCTGGAAGGCCTCGGCGGTCACGACCGGGGCCGGCAGCAGTTTGTCGATCATGCGCGGGTCCCCGTGGTGTCGCCGGCCGCGGCCGGCACGGGGAGGATCTGGACCGGCCGGCCCGGGACGCGGGAGCGGCGCTGCCACTCGCGCGGGTAGCCGAGTGACACCTCCTGATGCGGGACGCCGTCGCAGACCAGCAGCCGCGGGATGTGGAGATGGCCGTAGACCACGGTCGCGGCCCGGAACCGCACGGGCCAGTCCGCGGTCGCCTCCGTACCGCACCACAGCGCGAAATCCGGGTACCACAGCGGGTCGGTGGGCTCGCGCACCACCGGCCAGTGGTTGATCAGCACCGTCGGCAGGTCCTCGGGCACGGCGGCGAGCCGGGCCTCGGTGGCGGCCACCCGCGCCCGGCACCACGCCTGCCGCGTCGGATACGGGTCCGGGTGCAGGAAGTGCTCGTCGGTGCACACCACTCCGGCCTTCTCGGCCCGGGCCAGCGCCTCGTGCGTGGACGTCACGCCGGGCTGCCGGAAGGTGTAGTCGTAGAGGAGGAAGAGCGGTGCGATGACGACCGGGCCGCCGTCGCCCTCCCAGACCGGATAGGGGTCCTCGGGGGTGAGGACCCCCAGTTCCCGGCAGATGCCGACCAGATGCTCATAGCGCGCCACCCCGCGCAGCTGTACCGGGTCGTCGGCCGTCGTCCACAGCTCATGATTGCCGGGCACCCACACCACCTTGGCGAACCGGCTGCTGAGCAGTTCCAGTGCCCAGCGGATGTCGGAGACCCGCTCGCCGATGTCGCCGGCCACCAGCAGCCAGTCGTCCTCGGACTGCGGTTTCAGCCCCTCGACGATGTCGCGGTTCTCCTGGTAGCGGACGTGCAGATCGCTGACGGCCACCAGGGCGCCGCGTCCGCTGCCCCGTGCGGAGCCGACAGGGGGCGCGGTGGCGGGGGCGGCGGTGCCGGGCGGGAGGGGGCGGATCTCGTAGGTCATCCTCGAAGTAAAAACGGTCCCGGGGGGAGAGCGAAAGCCAAAAAGGACATGCGGGGCGGTGTCACGGGCCCGGAGGCGGGGGAGCGGGCCGGCCGCCGGGGCCTGTGACGGGGGCGCCGCCGCGGCGGATGCGGGTGGCCAGCCAGAGGTCGAAGCGGTCGTCGGGGTCGTCGAGACGGCGGCCGGTGAGCTCCATGACCTTGTCCAGGCGGTTGCGGACGGTGTGCCGGTGGACGCCGAGCCGCCGGCTGGTGGCGTCCCAGGCGCCGCCGGTCTCCAGCCAGGCCGCGAGTGTGGCGGTCAGCTCCTCCCCGTGGTCCGCGAGGTCGAGCGGGCCCAGGACCGTGTCGGCATAGCCGTGCAGCGTGCGGCGGTCACCCAGGTCGAGCAGGAGCCGGCTGGCCTGACTCTGCCGGGCCTGGGCGGGCTCCCCGCTCGCCCGGCTGAGGGCGAGCAGACCGGCCGCCTGGTGCAGCGACACCCGGACCGCTTCGGGGCTGGTGGCGGGGCCGATACCGGCCGGGCGGTGCGGGGCGAAGCGGGCGAGTATCTCCCGGACGTCCAGGTCGTCACCGGCCACCGCCTCGATGACCGGGCCCGCCGCCCCGTCCACGACCCGGACCAGGCCGCCGGGCAGCGCCAGCGCCAGATCGGCGGCCATCTCCTGCGCGGCGCCCTCCGCGCTCCCGTCGTCCTGCGGGGGGTCCGCCGCCGTCCGGGCCCCCGCACCGCCCGGGGCCTCCACCACGACGCCCCGCACCCGCTCGGCGGTCAGCCCCGCCGACCGCAGCACGTCCCGGGCCCGCTCGGCGGACGGGTCCTCGTCCGCCAGCAGCTCCGACAGCAGCGCCGACCTGCGGCGCCGCTCCGGCTCATCGCGCAGATGACGGCGCTCCAGCTCCAGGGAGAGCAGCGAGACCAGGCCGGGTACGACCGAGCGGGCGGCGTCGTCCGGGCGGCCGGTGAGCAGCAGCAGCCCGCGCAGCCGCCGCGCCCCCAGCGGCTGCACCTCCAGCTGCTGCCCGGCGGCCGTGCTGGCGGCGCTGCCGCGCAGGCCGTGCGCGGCGACCCGGGCGAGCAGCTCCTGCGCCTGCGGGGGAGGCGTGCGCTGCTCCGGCCCGCCCGCCGCCAGCACTCGCCCCAGCGGGTCGAGCACCGCCGCGCCCACACCGGTGGCGGCCGTCCACTCCGCCAGCATCGGCCGCAGCCCGTCGGCCGCCGCCGCGGCCGTCAGCCGCCGCTGCGTCGCGAAGGCCCGCTGCAGCAGTTCGCGCTGCTCCTGGGCCCGCGCGTCGAAGACCGCCTTGGTGACGGCGATGAACGGCACCCCGTCCGGCACCGTCAGCAGCGGCAGCCCCGCCTCCTCCGCCGCCGTCACCAGCGGCTCGGGCGCCTGCTGGTACGGCAGCCCCTGCCCCAGCCCGAGCGCCAGACACGCCGCTCCACCCCCGGCCACATCCCGGACGTACGCGCGGCACGCGGCCGGCTCCTTCGGCAGCAACAGTCCGATGGTCATGAGGAGTTCGCCGCCCTGCAGCCACTTCCCCGGCGCCGGCAGATCCGAGACCGCCGCCGCCTCGACCGTGCGCGCCAGCAGCCGCGGCGGCACGTCGTAGGCGACGGACAGACCGAGGTCGCGCCGGGCCAGGAGGTCGGAGAGATGCAGCGGCATGTACACAGTGTCCAGCACAACGGCGGGGAGTGGACGATCGGGCGAGCGGGGCTCCGGTGATCATGCCGGATCACGCGGCCGACGGACGGGGCTCCCGGCGTCCCCGGGAGGGCTCAACAGGCCCGGTCCGCGGGGCCCGGCCCGGCAAAGAAGTGTCCGGCGCCCCGGGCCGTTATGGTCGGACGTGGGAGCGTGGGCTTCCTCGCTCCCCGACCCGACGAAGGGACGTGAGCGCAGTATGCAGGCGGCGTTTCTGGTGGCCCCGGAGGGCACCGAAGAGGTGGAGCTGACCCAGCCCTGGCAGGCGGTGGTCGCCGCGGGCGGTGGTCCGAGCCTGGTCTCCACCCACGCGGGAAAGGTGCAGGCGTTCCACCACCTGGACAAGGCGGCCACCTTCCCCGTCGATCTGACGGTGGACGAGGCCACCGCGGCGGACTTCGACGGTCTGGTGCTGCCCGGCGGCGTGGCCAACCCGGATGCCCTGCGCCTGGACCCGCGGGCCGTGGCGTTCATCAAGTCGTTCTTCGACGCCGGCAGGCCGGTGGCCGCCATCTGTCATGCCCCGTGGACGCTCATCGAGGCCGATGTGGTGCGCGGCCGCACCCTGACCTCCTGGCCGAGCCTGCGGACCGACATCCGCAACGCGGGCGGCACCTGGGTCGACGAACAGGTCGCGATCTGCACCGCCGGACCCAACACCCTGATCACCAGCCGCAGGCCCGCGGACCTGGACGCCTTCTGCGCGGCGTTCGTGTCGGAGTTCGCGCACTAGGGCTGGGGGTTCGGCCGGTGTGAAGACCGGCCCGGCCTCGGTATCGGACGGCTCCGGCCCCGGCAGCTGCCTCGGCCCCGGTCTCGAAGTGGGCTGGCCGGCCGCCGATTTGGCCGGGGCTCGCCGCCGCCGATCCGTCCTGCCGGTACCTCGACAGTTCATGGCCGAGGAGGCGTCTGCCCACGCGGCCGGGGTCGCCCCATCGAGGGGCCTCCACTGCTTCGACCCCCGGGCACGGAAGCTCCGGCCGGCCCTACGAGGGACGCACCTTCTGCCGCACGTCATGCGACGTCCGAAGAGTCCCCGCCGTGATCCCGCCGGCCCCAACAGGACGTCCCTGTAACGGATTTCGTGTCGCCATGGTGCCGTGCCGCGACCCCCATGATGCCGCCCCGCGGGAACATGACGCCGCGCACGCCAACACGGGCGGTTGTCAGTGGGATTGAGCGGTACCCACCGGGGGCGCGCAACGGCGGAAGGGGTCGGCCAACGGCCTTTCAGCCTATTTACCTATCAAACTCTCGCTGCGTCAATTCCACCTGCCGCCTCCTTCATCCCTTGGCTTTAATCAACTCACACGAGATTGACGGCGCCCTGTGTGCGGCGCCGCGTCAGTGCACACGGGACGACCCGCGCCAGGTGCCCGCCCAACGGGTCTTCACACGACCTTCCCGCCCCGCCGGGACATCTCCCTGCGATTGCGGACAGGGTCAGCCACCCGCCTGCTCCTGCCCACCCCCGGCAGAGCGGCACATTCGAAGGAGAGAGCTCATGGCAACCATCACCTCGTTGGTGGACACCACGACCACCACCAATCAGGGCAAACCCGGGGACACCGTCCAGATCAACGGAACCGGTCTGGCCACCACCACGAGGGTGAACTTCGGTTCGGCGGCTGTCACCCCGACAAGCGTCACCGCCACCCTGGTCACCTTCGTGGTGCCCAGTACGGCGCCGTGCTCCGGCCAGGTATCCGTCAGCGTCACCAGCAGCGCCGGCGCCACCAGCAACGCGCTGCCGTTCTTCGTCATCGCCACCCCGACCACCACAGGGCTGAGCGTGGCCTGCGTATCGGCCGCCACCGGCGGCTCGGTGACGCTGTTCGGCACCAACTTCCTCTCCGGGACACAGGTCGGGGTGGGCAGCGTCGGCAACGTGGCCGTCAGCCCCACCCAGTCCAGCCAGGTCACCTTCACCGCGCCGGCCAACCCGGGCCAGGTCGGTACCGTCTCGACCCAGCCGGTGACCATCACCACCGCCGGCGGCACCAGCGCCTCGGGCACCACGCTGGTCGACTACTACCTCGCGCCGGCCGTCACCTCGGTGCTTCCCACGTCGGGTACGGCGGGGGACGACATCACCGTCAACGGAACCGGCTTCGTCGGCGTCGACAGCGTCACGTTCACCGACAGTGCCACCGCCACCGCCCTCGCGGTCTTCACGCCCGTGAGTGGCACCCAACTCGTCGCCACCGTGCCCGGCGGACTCGCCGCCGGCGCCGGGACCATCACGGTCCACACCTGCGGCGGCAACTCCAACGCCCAGGCCTTCACCATCATCTGACCGCCGGCTCCACCGGCACCGACTGTACGACCACCACGTCGCCGCCCGTCCGCAGCGCATGACGCGGACGGGCGGCGACGCCTCCGCCCCGGCCGGCAACCGCGCGCCGGGGCGCGACCGTTCCCGGCGGTACGAGAAGGAGACGAGCGTCATGGCCCCCGTAGTGACCGGCGTCAGCCCCAACCAAGGTGCTCCTGAAGGCAATACCAGTGTCACTATCGCCGGCTCCGGCTTCACCGGCGCCACCCTGGTCAAGTTCGGTCCCAACCCCGCCAGCTTCCTCCTCGTGAGCGATACGCAGATCACGGCCGGCACGCCCGCAGGGACCGGCACGGTCACCGTCACGGTCACCGCACCGACCGGGACCAGCACCCAGAACGTCCTCTTCACCTACACCTCGGTCGCGGCCCCCGTACTCACCGCCCTCAATCCCACTTCGGGGCCCACCTCGGGCGGAAATGCCGTCATCTTGAACGGGGCGAATCTTTCGGGTGCGACGTCGGTGAAGTTCGGTGTCACTCCGGCGGCTGTGGTGAGTAATACGGCTTCTCAGGTGGTGGTGATTGCGCCGGCGGGGGTGGTGTCGTCGGTGGGGGTGACGGTGACGACGGCGGGGGGTACGAGCAATGCGCTGGTGTATTCGTATGTGGCCGCTGCTGTGCCGGTGCTCACGAGTCTCAGTCCGTCCTCGGGGCCTACGGCGGGCGGCAATACCGTCACCCTGAGCGGGGCGAATCTTTCGGGTGCGACGTCGGTGAAGTTCGGTGTCACTCCGGCGGTTGTGGTGAGTAATACGGCTTCTCAGGTGGTGGTGATCGCGCCGGCGGGGGTGGTGTCGTCGGTGGGGGTGACGGTGACGACGGCGGGGGGTACGAGCAATGCGCTGGTGTATTCGTATGTGGCCGCTGCTGTGCCGGTGCTCACGAGTCTCATTCCGACCGCGGGGCCTACGTCGGGCGGAAATGCCGTCATCTTGAGCGGGGCGAATCTTTCGGCCGCCACGTCGGTGAAGTTCGCGAACAATCCGGCGGCCGTGCTCAGCAACACCGCTTCTCAGATCGTCGTCAGTGCACCCACGGGGCCGCCGTCCACGGTGAATGTCACGGTCACCACCGCCGGGGGCACCAGCAATCCGCTGCCGTACTTCTACCTCGCCGCGCCCACGGTCAACGACCTGTCCCCGCACCTCGGTCCGGTCACCGGAGGCAACACCGTCTCCATTTTCGGCAGCAGTCTGACCTTGACCAGCGCGGTGAGCTTCGGGGGGAATCCGGCCACTGCGATCACCGTGGTCTCCGACAGTCAGCTGACGGTGACCGCGCCGGCCGGTTCGGGCACCGTCACCGTCACCGTGACCACACCGGGCGGGACCAGTACCGAGGCCACCGGGAACCCGCACTACATGTACCTCGGCGCGCCGGTCCTGACCAGCCTCACTCCCTCCCACGGCTCCGGTCTCGGGGGCGACGCGATCGTGCTGGGCGGCAGCAACCTCACCTACACCGACGCGGTGACCTTCGGCGGCGGCCAGGCCACGTCGTTCGCGGCGATCTCCGACACCCAGGTCGTCGCGACCTCGCCGGGCGGCGCGCCCGGCACGGTGAATGTCGTGGCGCACACCCCGGCCGGGAACAGCAACGCCCTGCCCTACGTCTACGACCCGTCCTGAGCCCCCGCGGCAGCACTCGCACGCAACTGCGGCCCGGGAAGCCGTAGTTGCGTGCGGCGCCGGGCCGTCTTCAGCAGGAGGGGACGGCAGGCGGCGGGGCATCGCAGTCGGTCGGCTGGTTGCCGAAGACCGGACTGGCGGTCAAGGTCGCCGTCCCGGCGTTGGTGAAGATGCCGCCGCCGGCGACGCCCGCGGTGTTCCCGTTGACGGTGCCGCTGGTGAGCGTCAGTGCGCCGTCGGTGTAGATGCCGCCGCCGTAGGACGCCTTGCTGTTGCTGACCGTGCTGCTGGTGAGCGTCACCGCGCCGCCGAGGTTGGCGATGCCCCCGCCCACACCGAGGCCGGCGTCACCACCGCTGACCGTCACGGTGGTCAGGCTGAGCCGGCCGTTGGCACCCGGGACCTGGGGCGGGCCGTCGACCTCGAAGATCCGGAAAGCCGGTGCGCCCGGTGCCCGGGTGATCTGTGTGACGAGGCCGGTCATGGAGATCGGGGTGGTGATGTTCGGCAACCCCGCCGGGTGCCCCGATCCGCCCGCACTGTGGGCGCTGGTCAGGGTGTACGTGCACAGGGGAGCGAGGGTCAGGCTGCCGCCTCCGGCGGCGTTGGCGTGGTTGATCGCATCGACCAGCGCCGACTCGCCGCACGCCACCTGAACCGGGAGCGCGGCGTGGGCGGTGGGAGCGGAAACCAAGGCCAGCGGAAGCACACCGGCCGCCAGCAGGGCGCGCACAACATGGATGGCTCGCAAGACGTCCTCCTCGGACGGAATGGAGCCACCCACCAGCCGACACCCGTGTCGGCGCCGACTGGCGGAACCCTCCGCCGGGCGACGCCATGCTGATGCCAGCCGAGCCCGCTCACCCGTGGACCGACCGCCGCCTCTCCCCAGCGGAGGGACGGGCGGCCCACCTGGTAGGAGCACCAGTAACCCATCCGGGGGATGGCCGCACAAGGGAGGCTGACAGCCATTCACCTTTTCAGCCGAGCGCCCCACCGTGCTGCCGCCCGCGCTACGGCCCCAGCACCACCGCCGACTCCGGCGGCAGCCGCAGCACCCCGTCCGCGCCGGGGAGCACCGCGCCGGGCCAGCCCGCGAGCGCCCGCAGCCCGGCCCCGCCCCGCCCCGCGCCGTCGACGGGGACGGCGGCCGTGGCGTCCCGCGCGAGGTGGACCGCCACCCGGAGCGGGCCCCGCCGCAGCAGCAGCCAGCGGGCCTGCTCGTCGAAGCGGACGGCGGTGTGGCGCGGATCCGGATCGGTCAGCGGGGGCAGTTCACGGCGCAGCGCCAGCAGCGTGCGGTGCCAGGCCAGCAGTGTGGCGTGCGGCTCCCGGGCCGGCTGGGCCCAGTCCAGGACGCAGCGGTCGCGGGTCGCCGGGTCCTGCGGATCGGGCCAGTCCCCGGCCCGGCCGGCCCACTCGTGCGCCGCGAACTCGCGCCGCCGCCCGGCCCGTACCGCCTCCGCCAGCTCCGGATCCGTGTGCGAGGTGAAGTACTGCCACGGTGTGGTCGCCCCCCACTCCTCGCCCATGAACAGCATCGGGGTGAACGGCGCACACAGCACGAGGGCGGCGGCGCAGGCCAGCAGGCCGGGGGAGAGCCCGGCGGCGAGCCGGTCGCCGAGTGCGCGATTGCCGACCTGATCGTGTGTCTGGGCGTAGGCCAGCAGCCGGTACGCGGGTGTCACCCGCAGGTCGAGGGGTGCGCCGTGGGCCCGGCCGCGGAAGCCGGAGGGGGTCCCGTCGTGGAAGAAGCCACCGGTGAGCGTCTTGGCGAGGGCGGCGAGCGGGGCGCGCGCGAAGTCGGCGTAGTAGCCCTGGGATTCGCCGGTCAGCGCGGTGTGCAGACTGTGGTGGAAGTCGTCGTTCCACTGGGCGTGCAGCCCGAGACCGCCGTCCGTCCGCGGTGCGGTGGTCCCCGGATCGTTGAGGTCGGACTCGGCGACGAGGAACATCGGCCGCCCCAGCTGCCCGGCCAGCGCATCGACGGCGGCGGACAGTTCGGCCAGGAAATGCGGGGTGCCGTCGTCGTGCAGGGCGTGGACGGCGTCCAGCCGCAGTCCGTCGAGCCGGAAGTCCCGCAGCCAGGAGAGCGCGCTGCCCAGGAAGTAGCCGCGCACCTCGGCGGACCCGGGGGCGTCGAGATTGACCGCCGCGCCCCAGGGGGTGTGGTGGGTCTCGGTGAAGTACGGCCCGAACGCCGGGAGGGGGTTGCCGGACGGGCCGAGGTGGTTGTGCACCACGTCGAGCAGCACGCCCAGACCGTGACCGTGCGCGGCGTCCACGAACCCCTTGAGGCCGTCCGGCCCGCCGTACGGCTCGTGCACCGCCCAGGGCGCGACCCCGTCGTACCCCCAGCCGTGCTCGCCGGGGAAGGGGCAGACCGGCATCAGGGAGACATGGGTGATGCCCAGGTCGGCGAGGTGGCGCAGCCGTGCGGCGGCGGCACGGAAGGTGCCCTCGGGTGTGAAGGTGCCGACGTGCAGCTCGTAGAGCACCGCGCCGGGCAGCGGGCGGCCGGGCCAGGGGTGCCGCCACCGGAACCGGTCGTGCTCGACGACCGCACCCGGCCCGCCGGGGCCGTCCGGCAGCCGGACGGCCCGCGGATCGGGGAGCGGTGGCCCGTCGTCGAGCCGGAAGGCATAGCGGTCACCGTCGCGGGCCGGGGCCTCGGTGCGCCACCACCCCGCGCGGCCGGGGTCGCGCTCCAGCACGACGGCCGGCTCCCCGGCGCGGTCCCCCGCCCACTGGAGAGCGACCCGTCCGGCACCCGGCGCCCACACCTCGAACAGCACGGCCGTCCTCCTTCGTTCGCGGTCCCGACGAAGAAAGCATGCCCGCGCACCGCCGGCCGGCCCCGCGCGTCGACACCGGCCATCTCGCGCCATCCCGCGGCCCGCTGCTTCGACCCGCCCGCCCACCTGCACCGTCCGCGCGGCCACATCGCCTGGACAGCGGCTCGCGGGAGCCCGAGAATCGCGGTATGACTTCGCTCGAGTTCCCCGCGCGTCCGGCGCGCCCGTCGGATGCGGACCGGGAACGCGCTCTTGATCTGCTGCGTGACGGCGCGGCGCAGGGACGCCTGTCCCAGGACACCTTTCTGCGGCGACTGGAACTCGTGCTCACCGCCCAGCAACAGTCCGAAATCGATGTGGCCACCGCCGATTTGGCCAGCCGCGGCAAGGTCCAGGGCACCGTCCTGCGGATGGTGGGCCGGGCCTCGGCCTTCCACATCCGGGTGCGCCGGGCCTGGAGCAGGGAGCGGCTGCCGAAGCTGCTGCTGCCCGCGCCGGGCCCGCTCCCGCTGCTCATCGGGCGGGCGCCCGGCGTGGGCCTGCGCCTCAACCACGACACGGTCTCCCGGGCCCACGCCGAACTCCGCAGCGCCGGCAAGGGCTGGGTGCTGCGCGACCTCGGTTCCACCAACGGCACCTGCGTCAACGGCCGCCGGGTGGTGGGCGAGGTGCCCGTCGGCCCCGGCGACCACATCACCTTCGGTCAGGTGGATTACGTCCTGACGGAGCGCTGAGCGGGCGGCGCGGCGGGCCCGCGCCGGTCTCCCGCACCCGGCCGGCCGCGCCGCACCCCGGGGTGCGGCCGCCGCCTCAGCTCACCCGCCCCGTGCTCCGCCGCACCGGCCGGTCGCGTGCACGCCCTCCACCGCGGACAGCAGCAGCACGGCGCCGTCGAGCACCCCCAGGGCGCGTTCGACCTCGGCGATGAAGTCGGCGTGGCCGGGGGTGTCGATGAGGTTGATCCGGACCCCGCCGACGGTGAAGGAGACGACGGCCGAGCGGATGGTGATGCCGCGCAGCCGCTCCAGCTCGCCGGTGTCCGTACGGGTGTCACCGGCGTCGACACTGCCGAGCCGGCCGATGGCGCCGGCGTCGAACAGCAGCCGCTCGGTGAGGCTGGTCTACCGGCGTCGACGTGGGCGAGAATCCCGATGTTCAGGGTGTGCGAAGGAAGCATGGAAGGTGAAGTCCTCAAGAACTGTCGTCCGGTGGGGGCGATGAGTAGTTCCGAGGAATCCGCGCATTCCGTTGCTCCTTGCTGAAGGGAAATCGGTCGTACGCGGCCATGCTGCCGGCCCTGCGCGGACCCGCAACCGCATTTCAGGGCGCGGGCCGGAGCATGGCTGCGCCCCGCCCCACCAGCCCTCACCCCCGCACGAACAGCGCCACCGGTGACTCGTCCAGCAGCTCGTTCAGGCCCACGACGGCGCCCTCCGGGAGGGTGCGGCCGGTCAGGAGTTCGTGCCAGGGGCCGCCCGGGGGGAGGCGCAGCAGGGTGTCCCACCAGCCGCCGGTCTCGACCAGGCGCAGCGCGAGGCGGGTCACCACCGTCAGGGCCCGGCCGCTGCGGCAGAAGGCCACACAGTGCTCGGCCGCCGGGCCCTCCGCGTACACCGGTTCGTAGGTCGCCGTGGCGCCGAACCACTGCGGATGGTCGCGGCGCAGGCGCAGGGCCGTGGCGGTCAGCCGGAGTTTGTCGCCCGAGAGGTCGTGCGGAGCTGCTCCGCCGTCCAGCGCGTCGAGCAGCTCGGGGCGGAAGCGGGCCGGGCGCCGGTTGTCCGGGTCGACCAGTTCCGGCTGCACGTGTTCGGTGCCCTGGTAGAGGTCGGGCACGCCGGGCATGGTCAGCTGCAGCAGCGCCGCACCCAGGACGTTCGCGCGGATGAACGGCGCGAGCTCATCCCCCAGCGTGGTGAGCGGGGCGGCCGCGGGACCGCACGGGCCGTTGCGGACGAACTCCTCGACCGCCTCCTCGTAGCCGGTGTCCGGCTCCGTCCACGTGGTGCGCAGCCCGGCCTCCCGCACCGCCTTGAGGACCGCGGGCGCCACCCGGTCCGCCGCCGGTCCGCCGGCCGGTGTCCCGAGGCCGAACGCGGTCTGCCATGCCAGCCACGACACCATCGGATCCCTGGGGCCGGCACCGCCCGCCCGGTCGCCGCCGATCTCGCACACCGCCGTGCCGGGCATCGCCCCCAGCACGTCCCGCCACCGGTCGGGGCACTCCGACAGCACCGCGATCCGCGCCCGTACATCGGCACTGCGTTTGGTGTCGTGCGTGGAGAGCACGGTGCCGGATTCCGGCCGCTCCCGCTGCATCCGCGCGCAGTACGCGTGGAACGCCGCGGGGGCGAGCGCCGGCGTGCCGGGGTCGCCGCCGACCTCGCAGGCCGACAGCAGCACCGGATAGCGGTAGAAGGCGGTGTCCTCCACGGATTTGGCGCGCAGCGCGGACGCGGTCTGGGCGAACCGGGCGGTGAAGTCGGCGCAGTCCGCGCTGTCGTGGTCCGGGTCGTCGGTGAGACGGCCGAGCGCCAGATCGTGGACGAGGTCCACCGCCCGTGCCTCCTCGGGCACCCGGAAGGCGGTGCGTGCCCGCGCGGCCACCGCGCCCAGCATCGCCGCGTCGTGCGCGGCCTGCCCCGGCTCGGCGGCGTAGGGGCGGTAGACCGGCAGCCGCACCAGCAGTTCGCGCAGGGCCTGGCGCAGCGCCCACGGTGCGTGGTCGCCCGGCGCGGGGACGCGCGCGCTGATCCGGGCCGCGGTCCGCACCAGCCGTTCGACCTCCGCGGCCAGGTCGTGGGTGACGACCTCGTACGCGGCCCGGCGCACCGTCTCCTCCCAGTCGCCGCCCTCGTCGGCCAGCGGCGTGACGAAGTCCCGGTAGTGGGAGAACAGCCGCCCCGCGCCCTGCGGGCAGACGAACAGCCCGTCGATGTGCCGCAGCGCGTCATAACCCGTCGTGCCCGCGCAGGCCCAGCCCGCCGGCAGCCGCTCGTCACCGCTGAGGATCTTCTCCACCACCGTCCAGCGGCCGCCGGTCCGCTCGTGCAGCCGGGCCAGATAGCCGCCGGGGTCCACCAGCCCGTCCGGGTGGTCGACGCGCAGCCCGTCGATGACGCCCTCGTGCAGCAGCCGCAGCACCGTGCCATGGGTGGCCTCGAAGACCTCGGGGTCCTCGGCACGGATCCCGATCAGCTCCGAAATGGTGAAGAAGCGGCGGTAGTTCAGCTCGCTGCGGGCCAGCCGCCACCAGGCGAGGCGGTACCACTGGGCGTCCAGGAGGCGGGGCAGCGGCAGCCCCTTGGTACCGGGACGCAGCGGAAAGGCGTGCCCGTGATACCGCAGCACCTCGCTGTCGACGCGCAGCTGCCGGGTCTCCTCGCCGAGCCGGCCGCCGAGCAGCGGCAGCAGCAGCCGGCCGCCGTGTCCCGCGTCCCAGTCGATGTCGAACCACCGCGCGTACGGGGACGCCGGGCCGTCGCGCAGCACCTGCCACAGCGGCCCGTTCAGCGACAGCGGCTCCGGCACGGCCATGTGGTTCGGCACGATGTCGACGACCAGCCCGAGGCCGTGCGACCGGGCCGTGGCCGCCAGCGCCCGCAGCCCCGCCTCGCCGCCCAGTTCGGCCCGGACCGTCGCATGATCGACCACGTCATAGCCGTGCGTGGACCCCGGCACCGCCTCCAGCACCGGCGAGAGATGCAGGTGGGAGACGCCGAGGGCGGCAAGATGCGGGACCGCCCGCTCCGCGGCGGCGAACGGGAAGTCCGGCTGGAGCTGCAGCCGGTAGGTGGCGGTCGGCGACGGACTCGATGGCTGCGTCATGGGAACACCCGTACCCCGCAAGCGGCCCGTTGTGTCATCCGCTTCCGGCATTGGTGTCGGGCCGTCCGGCGCGTCGGCGCGCCGTGGGGCACCCGCGGCCACGGGCGCTCCGCCGGCGCACCTGGGGCGTGCCCTACGCCGGCCGCCGCAGCACCAGCAGGCTCCGGCCGATGAGCGTCAGCCGGTCGCCGGCCTTGACCTTGGCGCCCCCGCCGTCCGCCACCGCCCGCGGCCGGTCGGTGTCCACGACGACCTGCCACTGCCGGCCCAGATGCTCCGGCACGATGAACTCCTTCTCCTGGTCGTGGGCGTGGAACATCAGCAGGAACGAGTCGTCGGTGACCGGCTCACCCCGCGGGCCCGGCTCGGAGAGGGAGCTGCCGTTGAGGAACACCGTCAGCGACTTGGCGTGCACCGACTGCCAGTCGCGCGGCCCCATCTCCTGGCCGTCCGCCGTGAACCAGGCGATGTCGGACAGCTCGTCGGAGGTGCCCTCCCTCGGATGGCCCTGGAAGAACCGCCGCCGCCGGAAGACCGGATGGTCGCGCCGCAGCCACACCATCTGCCGGACGAACGCCAGCAGCGCCAGCTCCTCCGCGTCCCCGTCCGCCTCCTCCGCCCGGTCCGCGTCCGCCGCCGTCTCGCCGGCCTCGCCCACTTCGTCGGCCCCCTCGGCCCCGCCCGGACCCCGGCGCTCCGGCCAGCGCACCCACGACAGCTCGTTGTCCTGGCAGTACGCGTTGTTGTTGCCGCCCTGACTGCGCCCGAACTCGTCCCCCTGGCTGAGCATCGGCACGCCCTGCGACAGCATCAGCGTCGCCAGGAAGTTGCGCATCTGCCGGGCCCGCAGCCGCCGGACCCCGGGGTCGTCGGTCGGTCCTTCGGCGCCGCAGTTCCAGGACCGGTTGAAGCGCTCGCCGTCGCGGTTGTCCTCGCCGTTGGCCTCGTTGTGCTTGTCGTTGTACGAGACGAGATCGCGCAGGGTGAAGCCGTCGTGGCAGGTCACGAAGTTCACCGAGGCCAGCGGCCGCCGGCCGTCCTCCTGGTAGAGGTCGGAGGAGCCGGTCAGCCGGGAGCCGAACTCCGCCAGGGTGCGCGGTTCGCCCCGCCACAGATCCCGCACGGTGTCGCGGTACTTCCCGTTCCACTCGGTCCACAGCGGCGGGAAGTTGCCCACCTGATAGCCGCCCTCACCGACGTCCCACGGCTCGGCGATCAGCTTCACCCGGCTGACGACCGGGTCCTGGTGCACCAGGTCGAAGAACGACGACAGCCGGTCCACCTCGTGGAACTGCCGGGCCAGCGTCGCCGCCAGATCGAAGCGGAAGCCGTCCACCCGCATCTCCTGCACCCAGTAGCGCAGTGAGTCCATCACCAGTTGCAGCACATGGGGGCTGCGCATCAGCAGCGAATTACCGGTGCCCGTGGTGTCCATGTAGTACTGCCGATCCTCGCACAGCCGGTAGTACGAGGCGTTGTCCAGCCCCCGGAACGACAGCGTCGGGCCCAGATGGCTGCCCTCGGCCGTGTGGTTGTAGACCACATCGAGGATCACCTCGATACCGGCCTGGTGCAGCGCCCGTACCGCCGTCTTGAACTCCAGCACCTGCTGTCCGCGGTCGCCCCAGGACGCGTAGGCGTTGTGCGGGGCGAAGAATCCGATGGTGTTGTAGCCCCAGTAGTTCGTCAGCCCCGCGTCCACCAGCCGGTGGTCCTGGACGAACTGGTGCACCGGCATCAGCTCCAGGGCGGTGACCCCGAGCTTCGTCAGATGGTCGATGATCGCCGGATGCGCCAGCGCGGCATAGGTGCCGCGCAGCTCCTCGGGGAGCTCCGGATGGCGCATCGTCAGGCCCTTCACATGGGCCTCGTAGAGCACCGTTTCGTGATACGCGGTGCGCGGCGGGCGGTCGTCACCCCAGTCGAAGTACGGGTTGACCACCACCGACGCCATGGTGTGCGGCGCCGAGTCCAGGTCGTTGCGCACCTCGGGGCGCCCGAAGTGGTAGCCGTAGACGGCCTCGTCCCAGTCGATCCGGCCGCTCATGGCCCGGGCGTACGGGTCGAGCAGCAGCTTCGCCGAGTTGCAGCGCTGCCCCCGCTCCGGTTCGTAGGGGCCGTGCGCCCGGAAGCCGTAGCGCTGCCCCGGCATCACGCCCGGAAGATAGGCGTGCCGCACAAAGGCGTCGCTCTCGCGCAGCTCGACGGCGGTCTCCGAACCGTCGTCGTGCAGCAGACACAGTTCGATGCGCTTCGCGGCTTCGGAGAACACCGCGAAGTTGGTGCCCGCCCCGTCATAGGTGGCACCCAGCGGATACATCTGTCCCGGCCAGACCTGCATGGGGTAGACCCTTCCACTTTCTCGGCGGGCGCTGCGGCGACGCCACGACACACCTCAGCGGAACAAGACGCAATCCTTGCCCAACTTTTCGCAACTTGTCGCACAGAGAGGGCTTTTCGCGAGATCTCCGCTGAATGGTGGGCAACCTGTCGCGATGTCGGATCGTCCTATCAGTCGTCCTACTGGAGGACCGACGGGGGACCGACATGCGTGTCACGGATCGTGACAGCAGGGGGGAACTGTGCACCACCTGATGCACCGCCACCTCGGCAAGATCGTCGCGGGCGCCGCACTCGCGCTCACGGGTACCGCCGCCATGGCCGCGATCACCTTGCCCTCCGACGCCGGAGCCGCCGCCGGCAGCGGGAACGGCAGCCGCCCCGCCGCGGCCGGCGCCCCCGCCCCGGGGCGCGACGGCGGACTGCCACCGCCCGGCGTCGTCGAAAAGGCCCCCGCCCAGGGGGAGCGCGGGACGGGACGGGACCCGCTCACCGACGACGAACTCCGGCGCGCCCAGGACCTGGCGCTGCCGCGTACGCGCCACGGCGCCACCGCGGACGTCACCGGGAAGCCGGGGCTCGAGCGCCTCACCACCGACCTGGTCGAACTCACCCCCGCGGAGAACCGGCTCGCCGACCCGCCGCGCCGGGCGAGGGTCTCGTTCTACGACTACCGCAGCGACAGCTACCTCACCACGACCGTCAATCTCACCACCTCGGCGGTGGAGTCGGCCGACACCCAGCACGGCGTCCAGCCGCCGCCCGGGCACGACGAGGCCGTCGAGGCGGCCCGGCTGCTGATCGCCGCCCCGCTGGGGGCCGGTCTGCGCCAGGACTACCGCGACGCCACCGGGCACGACCTCACCGGCCCGGGCCCGCTGTCCGTCACCGGCTTCGTCTACCGCGGCCGGGCGGAGGGCGCGGCCCCCGGAGCCCTCGGCGACTGCGGGAAACACCGCTGCGTCCGTCTCTTCACCAAGATCAAGAACGGTCAGTGGATCGACACCCGCCGCTTCGTCATCGACCTCAGCGCCCGCACCGTCGCCCGCCTGGGCTGAGCGCGTCCCCACCGTCACTCCTTCGCACAGGAGCCCCGTCATGCCCGAAAGCCGCCCCACCGGTGCCCGCTCCCGCGGCCCGCGCCGCCGCACCACGGCACTCGCCGCGGCCGCACTGCTGTGTGCCGCGCCCGCCCTCCTGACCGGCCCGGCAGCCCAGGCCGCGCCCACGGCTCCCGCCGCACCCGCTCCCCGGTGCAGCCCCGCCTACCGCCTCACCCAGACGCTCGACGGCGGCACCGTCTGGCGCATGTGCTGGCACTACGAGGGCAACGCCGGCCTCGTCCTGGACGACATCTCCTACCAGCCCAAGGGCGAACGCGCCCCGGTCAAGGTGCTCACCACCGCCAAGCTCGCCCAGATCCACGTCCCCTACGACGACGGCACCAACGAGTACGACGACCTCACCGGCCAGGGCTTCGCACAGGGGCTGCAGAAGCTCGACCCGGCCGAATGCCCCGGCGGCACGATCAAGACCGTCCGGGTGCCCGGCGCCTGGGACCCCGCGCACCCCGACGTCAGCGGTCTGTGCGCCACCACCCGCGCCCGCGGCCACGCCTACCGCAAGGGCCCCTACCCGGGCGAGAGCGCCCGGACCTACCAGCTCCAGGGCAAGGACCTGCTGGTCTACACCGTTAACAAGGTCGGCTGGTACGAGTACATCACCGAGTGGCGGTTCGCCGGCGACGGCACCATGACCATGCAGGTCGGCGCCACCGGCACCGTCTCCCCGGGTGACTACGACGCCGGCGACGGCCGAGGGATGCCCCTCGGCAAGGGCGCCAAGGACTACGCCACCAGCCACAGCCACAACGTCTTCTGGCGGTTGAACTTCGGCCTGGACGGCTCCACCACCAACAAGGTCGAGCAGTTCGACTCCGCGCTCACGGCCCGGTCCGGCGGCCGCACCCCCACCATCCGCACCACCCGCACCCCCGTCACCAAGGAGCTGGCCGGCGACGCCGGGCCGCTGCGCTGGTGGCGGGTGGTGAGCGACACCGGAAAGAACAAGGACGGCCATCCGCGCTCGTACGAGATCGTCCCGGGCCGCTCCACCAAATACACCGGCCGCGGATACACCCGGCACGACATCTATGTCACCGACTACAAGGCATGTGAGCAGTTCGCCAGCAACAACCTGGCCAACTGTGGGGAGGGAGCCGGCCGGAGCGTGGACACCTGGGTCAACGGCCAGCCGCTGAAACACCCCATCGCGTGGGTCAACATCGGATTCCACCACATCGCCAGGGATGAGGACCAGGAGCCGATGCCCGTGCACTGGCAGGGCTTCCAGCTGGTGCCCCGCGATGTGACCGCTATGAATCCGCTCACTCCGCCCGCGTTGGCCGGGCACAACGGGCACTATGGATAAGGGGAGTTGCTGACCGACTCGACCCATCCTGCTGCACCGCCTCCCGCACCGCAGTAGTCTGCCTTGATCGTTGGCACGGGGGTTCGGAAGGCGGTGGCAGGTGAGCGGCGGGCTGGAGTTGCCCCCTGGTGACGAGAGTCATGAGGGCCATGAGGGCGGCTCCGTCGACGCACCGCCCGGCGCGGTGTCCCTGGCGCGACCGCTGGAGATCGGCGCTGAGCTGGACTGGGGCGCCGATGCCTGGAGCGAGGTGCGCACCCGGGCCCGCCGGGCCGGGCGCGCCTACATCTGGCTGAATCTCGTAGAGCAGCGACTGCGGGCCGTCGTCGCGGCCGTCCTGCGGCCCATCTACGAGCCGGTGCACGGCGACGAATGGGTGATCGCCGCGGCCGGCCCGGCCGGACAGGAGTGGGTGCAGCGCGCGGTCGCCGTGCGCGAGGTCAGCCGCCGCAAGGGCTACCTCCTCGACCCCGCCGACGACAACATCGTCAGCTTTCTGACCCTGCCGCAACTCCGCGAACTGATGGTCCAGCACTGGCCCTGCTTCGAGCCCTACTTCGACGACCGCCGCGATGTCGAGCTGGCCCTCGACGAACTCGAGGTCGCCCGCAATATCGTCTCCCGCAACCGCGCGCTGTCCGAGACGGTGCTCGCCCAGGCCGAGCGGGCCTCCGCCCGCCTGCTGGACATACTCGGCTCCGGTGTCGGCACCCGTATCTCCGGACGGCTGCCGATCGACGCGGTGGAGGACCTGGTCGGCGACCGCTACGCCGATGTCATCGGGGTGCACCCCGACCGGGTGCGGCTGCAGCGCCAGCTGCCCGCCGAGGACCTCTTCGGCGGCGCCCGCCGCCTGGACGCCGTGGGCATAGGGCTGAACCTCCTGGTCCAGAACTACTCGGGCCGGCGGCTGGTCCGGCTCGCCGAATCCGGCTGCCGGGTGCGGCTGCTCTTCCTCAACCCGGCCAGCAGTGCGGTCCGCCGCCGGGAGCGCGAAATCGGCCTGAAGAAGGGCGAGATGAGCCGCTCCATCGAGATGAACATCCTCCATATGCGACGGGTGCGCGCCCGGCTGCGCGACCCCGGCGCCTTCGAGATCCAGGTCTTCGACGAGACCCCGCGCTTCACCGCCTACCTGGTCGACGGCGACGGGCCGGACGGCGTGGCCGTCGTCCAGCCCTACCTCCGTAAGAGCCGCGGGATGGAGTCCCCGGTCCTGGTCCTCCGCGGCGGCGGCCGCGAGGTCGTCCGCCAGGACGCCCGGGAGGGGCGCGACGGCGACCACGGCCTCTTCGAGACCTACCGGGAGGAATTCGAGAGCATGTGGGCGGATTCGCGGCCGGTCTCCTGACCGGGCCGCGGAAGGTCTGCTGCGCACGGAGAAGCGGAAGGGCGGGGCGCCCCGGAGGGAACGGCGGCCGCTACGGCGTTCCCGTGATGCCTCCGTCGACCCGTAGTTCGATCCCGTTGACGTAATCCGCCAGCGGGCTCGCGAGATAGGCGACCGCGGCCGCGATGTCCTGCGGCCGCCCCAGCCGTCCGCTCGGGTTCGGCGCGTACTCCGCGACGATGTCCGCCTCGTCCCGGCCGGCCCCCTCGTCCCCCTCGTCCCCTTCGGCGGCCGCGCGCTCCTCGATCATCCGGTACATGGAGGGGGTGACGATCACCCCCGGGCTCACACAGTTCGCGGTGACGCCCGTCCCGGCGAGATGGCGGGCCAGGCTGGTGGTCATGTTCACCACGGCGGCCTTGGCCGCGGAGTACGTCACCATGTGGGGCAGCGGCGTCCGCACGGCACGGCTGCCGATGGTGATCACCCGGCCCCAGCCGTGCGCGCGCAGCGAGGGCAGCAGCGTCTGGCTGACCCGTACCGTCGGCAGCACGTTCCCCTCGAAGGCGGCCCGCCAGTCGGACGGCTGGGAGCTGTCCCAGTCGTGTTCGGCGAACGGACCGGCGTTGTTGACGAGGATGCGGGCCCCGAAGTCCCGTGCGGTGAGCGCGACCTGCTCGGCGACGCCCGGTTCCGTCAGATCCCCCAGCACCACCTCGGCCCGCACGCCGCGGGCGGCGACCCGCTCGGCGACGGCGGCGGCGGCCCCCGGATTACGCCCGTGCACGAGGACCTCGCACCCCTCGTCCGCCAGCATCTCGGCGATCGTCGCACCGATGCCCGAACTGCTGCCCGTCACCAGCGCGCCCTGTCCTGCCAGCCGTAGGTCCATGACGGCCAGCCTAGTGTCCCGGGCGGGGCGGGAGGGGGCGGGAACGGAGGAGGAAAGGTTACGTGCCGGGTGCGGGTGCGGGTGCGGGTGCGGGGGCCGGGGTGGCGGGGCCGCTGCGCGCGTCGGGTGGCCGGTCGGTTGTCAGTGGTGCGTGCGAGAGTGGGCGGGCAACGGGGGAAGTACCACCGAAGGAGGCCACATGAGCTGGCATCAGGAGCTGTTGGTCAGCTTCGACCTGGAGACCACCGGCACCGACGTCGAGCAGGACCGCATCGTCACCGCGGCCCTGCTCCGGCTGGAGGGGGACGGCCGGGCCGCCGCACAGCGGACCTGGCTGCTCGATCCGGGCGTGCCGATTCCCGAGGAAGCCGCGGCCATTCACGGCATTTCGACCGCTTATGTCCAAGAACACGGGCGCCCGCCGGCGGAGACCATAGAGGACATCACCGAGGCGCTGGCCGATGCCCTGCGCGCGGACATCCCACTGGTGGTGATGAACGCCCGCTATGACCTCTCGCTGCTGGACCGTGAGTGCCGGCGCCACGGCCTGCGGACCCTGACCGAGCGGCTCGGGCATGCCCCCGCCCCGGTCATCGACCCCCTCGTCCTGGACAAGCACGTGGACCGCTACCGCAAGGGGAAGCGCGCACTGCAGGCGCTCTGCGGCCACTACGGCGTCCGGCTCGACGGCGCACACGAAGCGGGCGCCGACGCCGCGGCCGCTGCCGGGGTCGCCCGGCGGATCGGGGAGAAGTATCCGGCCGTCGCCCTCCCGTCGCCCCGTGCGCTGCACGCACTCCAGGAGCAGGCCGCCGCCGAACAAGCCGCGTCGTTCCAGGAGTATTTGCGGCGCTCCGGAGATCCCCGGGCGATAGTCGAGCCGGCCTGGCCGCTGATCCCCTACCAGGCCGGCGTCTGAGCACCGCGGCTCCCGCTGCGTTCCGGTTCCGCCGGAGCTGCCGTTCCGCTACCGCCGCTGCCCCGGCCGGAAGCGCCCGGATGCCCCGGCCGCCCGGCTCAGAAGGGATACCACCGCACGGTCGCGTCCTTCTCGCGCAACGAGGCGATCCGGCGCCGGAATTCCGTGCGCGCCGCCGGGTTCCCGGGCGCGTGCTGGGACACCCAGGCACAGCTCGCCGTCTCCCGCGCCCCGCGCAGCACGGCGCAGCCCTCCCAGTCCCGTACGTCCCAGCCGTAGACGGTCACGAAGGTGTCGTAGGCCGCCGGGGACAGGCCGTAGCGGTCCCGGCTCAGCGCCATCACGACCAGGTCGTGTTCCCGCAGATCCGAGGAGAAGGTCTCCAGGTCGACCAGCACCGGCCCGTCCGGCCCGATGTGCACATTGCGGGGCAGCGCGTCGCCGTGGAGGGGGCCGCGGGGCAGCCGCGGCTCCAGGGCCGAGGCGGCGGCCGCGAAGGCGTCCCGCCGCCCGCGCAGATAGTCCGCGTCCGCGGCCGGCACGGCGTCGCCGGCCAGCCGCAGCCAGCGCTCGACGCCGCCGAGCAGTTCGCGGCGGGGGAGTGCGAACGGCGGCTCCGGCAGCGAGTGGACCAGCTTCAGCAGCGTGGCGAGATCCTCGGGCGAGGCGGGGCGCTCGGCCGCCGGCAGCCGCTGCCAGTAGGTGACTGGATGCCCGTCGAGCAGCGTGGCCACGGGCTCCGCGGCCCGTACGGCCGGTACGCCCTCGGCCGCCAGCCACCGCGCCACCTCCAGTTCCCGCTCGGCCCGCTCCAGGAGTTCGGCGCTGCGGCCCACCCGCACGACCGGCCCGTGGTCACCGAGGGCGAAGACGGCGTTCTCGCCGAGCGAGAGCAGCTCGGCGCCGGCCGCCGCATCGGGCCGTCCGGCCGCGGCCAGTACGTCCCGGGCGCGCGCCTCCGTGAAGGCGGCGGAGCTCGGTGCGGTCATCGGATGCCTCCTGCGGTGCGGGAACGCGACCAGTGTCGCAGGTCCGCCCGGCGGATTCCGGGGCCTTCCCGGGCGGACGGCTCGCCCCCGTGGCCCACCCGTTGATCCGCCTGGTGATCCCCTTGCCGATCTGCCTGTTGATCTGCCCTTGGATCTGCACGCCGCTCCACCGCGGCTTTGTTCACGAGTGACGACAGTGGATGTTCACGACGTCGAGCGGCGTCCTGATGATGCCGTGTTCGATGTTCATGAGGAGTGACAGCACCGGCTCAGGGGGCGCTGTTGCGTGCCGGTGTCTCCGGCTGTGGTGCGGCGGCCGTTCGGATCGCGTGGAATTCGGGGAGGGGCGTGGCCGCGATGTCGCTCGTCGGCATCAGGACGTCTGCGGTCGCTGAAGCCCCCGGAGGAGGAGAGCGATCAGGCGTCGGGGGTCGTATCGGGGGTCATTGTCGCGTCCGATGCACAGGTTGCCGATGCCGCGCATCAGCTCGTAGGGCTGGGTGCCGGGCTCGATGTCGCCGGCCTCGACCGCGGCATCGAGCAGTTGGGCGCAGACGGGCAGCAGGCGGTCGAGGAAGTCGGCGTGCAGCGCGGCGAAGCGGTCGCTGTCGGACTGCAGGGCGTCGGCGAGGCCGTGCTTGGTGACGAGGAAGTCGACGAAGAGGTCGATCCATTGGTGCAGCGCGTCGAGCGGCGAGTCGACGCCGGCCAGCAGGCTCGGGCCGGCTTCGGCGCATGCCTCGATCTGGTGCCGGTACACGGCGGTGACGAGGTCCGCCCTGGTCGGGAAGTGGCGGTAGATCGTGGCCATCCCGACGCCCGCCTGGGCCGCGATCCGGCGGATCGGCGCGTCGACGCCGGAGGTGACGAACACCGCGGCTGCGGCGGTGAGCACGGTCTCCCGGTTGCGCTGAGCGTCGGCCCGCTTGCTTCGAGACGGCGAATCCCCTGCGGGGCCCTCGGCGGCCATCACGTTCTCCTTCGATACCGATTGACAAAGCGGAGCAGTGCTCCAGATACTAAATGGAGCAGCGTTCCGTTTCAGCTTAGCCGAAGCGGGACGCCCCTGCCCGCCTGCTCGCCCGCCGGCCGCAGAAGACCGGCGGGCGGCAGGCGCCACCGAAAGGGAACCCACACCGTGAGCACATCCACTACCGCCGACGTCTTGGGCACGCCCGTGCCGGTCCTGTCGTTCAGCCCCGTAGTCATGTCCGTGCCCGGACGTCCCGTGGATCTCCAGGTACGCGTCTCCGCACCGGCGACCGGAACCGGCCTCCCCGTCATCCTCCTCTCCCATGGCCACGGCTCCTCGAACAACCTCTCCTCGCTCAACGGCTACGCGCCGCTCGCCAACTTCTGGGCGGCACACGGATTCGTCGTCGTCCAACCCACCCACCTCACCTCCAGCACACTGACCCACCTGGTCGCCGACGCCCCTGGCGCACCCGACTTCTGGCGCTCCCGCGCCGAGGACATGTCCCACATCCTCGACCGGCTCGACGCGATCGAGAACGCCGTGCCGCAGCTTGCCCGACGGATCGACCACACCAAGGTCGCCCTCGCCGGGCACTCGCTCGGCGGCTTCACCGCAGCCCTCCTCCTGGGTGCCGGGCTCACCGACCCCGAGACCGGGAGAGTGGCGCACCTCGTCGAGCCCCGGATCAAGGCGGGCGTACTGCTCGCCGCGCCCGGCAGGGGCGGTGACGTCCTCAACGGGCCCATGGCCGAGTTGTGGCCGATCATCGGGGCCATTGACTTCTCCACCATGACCGCACCCGCCCTGGTCGTCGCCGGCGACAAGGACGACTCCCGGCACTTCACGGACATGGGGCCGGACTGGCACACCGACCCCTACACCCTCGCCCCCGGCCCCAAGACCCTGCTCACCCTGTTCGGCGCGGAACACGGACTCGGGGGGATCGCCGGATACGACGCCGCCGAGACCACCGACGAGAATCCCGAGCGAGTCGCCGCACTTGCCCGGCTCACCGCGGCCTACCTCCACACCCAACTCCGCCCCGGCGCCCCTGCCTGGCAGACCACCTGCGAGGCACTGACGACCGGACCCGACCCAGTAGGACACGTCGAATCCAAGTAGCCCCGCGGTCACGTCCCGCATCTGAAGGGGCGCACAGGTTCCAGCAGCCCGGTAGTCGACGCTGCTGTCCGGGCAGCCGACCGCCACGGTGTGAAGTGGCTCGGCAACCCAGGAACTTCAGCCGAAATCGGCTGCCTCGGCGCTGCCCGGACTCCTGCACCGTTCGCATCGCAGCACACCGCGGACACTGCGACGCGGGCAGCGCTGGGGCAGCCGGGGGAGGGCTCAGCGGCCCGCCGCCGCACCGAACCGCGCCCGAGGAGTCGGTGCCGTGACCCGTGCGACCGTGCCCCGGCGGTCCGCCGCAGCCGTGGACCGCGCCGCCCGGCTGCGGCGTGACCACGGCGCCTGGTTCCTGGTGCTGCCCGCGCTCCTGCCGATCCTGCTGCTGAGCGTCGGGCCACTGCTGTACGGCATCGGGCTGGCCTTCACCGACGCCCAGTCGGGCCGGACCCGGGCCACCCGGTTCATCGGGCTGCTGAACTACTCCGATCTGTTCCACGACGCGCTGTTCTGGGACTCCTTCCGGATCGGCCTCTTATGGGCCTTCGGCGTCACCGTCCCGCAGTTCGTCCTCGCGCTCGGTCTCGCCCTGATGCTCCACAGCGATCTGCGGCTGCGCCGGCTCGCCCGGGCACTGGCGATCATTCCGTGGGCGATGCCCGAGGTCGTCGTCGGCATCATGTGGCGGCTGGTCTACCACCCCGACGCCGGCCTCCTGAACGAGACCCTGCGTCACCTCGGCCTGTTCGGCGCCGGCGACGGACGGGACTGGCTGGGCGGGCCGGCCACCGCCCTGCCCGCGGTCCTCGTCGTCGGCGTCTGGGCCGGGATGCCGCAGACCACCGTGACCCTGCTGGCCGGCCTGCAGATTGTGCCGGGCGAACTCCACGAGGCCGCCGCGATGGACGGTGCGGGCCCCTGGCGCCGCACTCCCGGACTCCAGGAGTACTACAGCGGGGCCATCGACCTGGACACCCTGCGGAAGCGGCTCGTCAACGACGGCAATCTGGTGCTGGCCCGCTACCAGCGCTGAGGGTGGCGACGGCCGCCCGGCCCCACGGGAGGCCAACTCGGGTCCCTCCAGGCACCGTTCACGGTCACCGAAACTCCGCCCATTGCATTCATGTAAACGGAGTTGAGTCACCTGGCTTCAACTCCTTGGTCTTTTTGACCACTTCTGAAACCTTTCCCTTTTCGCGGAGCTTGTTGCTTATCTCACACGCCGTGGCTGGTCTTGAAATCGGACTGAGCAATCAGACAGGGTTTCGAGCCAGTCCGACGGAGATCTTCCGGTCTCCTCGGGCTATTGCGCAACGCTTTCCCCCCACACCACGAACGAGGAGAACCCTCGCAATGGCTCACCAGCGTTCCAGCAAGAAGCGGCTGGTCACGGCGATAGGCGCCGCGGTTGCCGCTACTGGTATCGCCACCGTCACCGCGGTCACCGCGGGGGCGTCCCCCGCCGCCGAAGGCAAGATCTACGGAGCCCAGGCCAAGGGCGCCGTCAACGGCAGCTACATCGTCATGCTGAAGAAGTCGATCCGTACCGCGGAGAGCGGCGACCTCGCCGCCAAGTACGGCGGCCAGGTCAAGCGGAAGTTTTCGTCCGCCATCGACGGCTTCTCCACGACCGGGCTGAACGACGAGGAGGCCAAGCGCCTCGCCGCCGACCCGGCCGTCGACAAGGTCGTACAGAACAAGAAGTTCCACATCACCGCCAGTCAGGCCAACCCGCCGTCGTGGGGCCTGGACCGCATCGACCAGACGGACACCAAGGGCGACAAGAAGTACACCTACCCCGCCGGCGCGGGTCAGGGCGTCACCGCCTACGTGATCGACACCGGCATCCACATCAGCCACAAGGACTTCGGCGGTCGCGCCTCGTACGGCTTCAACGCCATCGGCAAGAGCGACAAGGCCGAGGACGACAACGGCCACGGCACGCACGTCGCGGGCACCATCGCCGGTACCGAGCACGGCGTCGCCAAGAAGGCCAAGGTCGTCGCCGTCAAGGTCCTCGACGGCCAGGGCTCCGGCACCACCGAGCAGGTCGTCGCGGGCATCGACTGGGTCACCAAGAACCACAAGGGCCCCTCGGTCGCCAACATGTCGCTCGGCGGCGGCGTGGACGAGGCGCTGGATTCGGCCGTGAAGAAGGCCATCGACGCCGGCGTCACCTTCGGCGTCGCGGCGGGTAACGACGGCGCCGACGCGGGCCAGAGCTCCCCGGCGCGGGTCAAGGAAGCCATCACCGTGGCCTCCAGCACCAAGGACGACCAGCAGTCCGACTTCTCCAACCACGGCAGCGCGGTGGACCTCTACGCGCCCGGCTCCGACATCACCTCGGACTGGAACACCGGCGACGACGCCACGAAGACCATCTCCGGCACCTCCATGGCGACCCCCCACGTCGTCGGCGCCGCCGCGGTCTACCTGGCCGGCCACAAGGACGCCAAGCCCGCAGACGTGGAGAAGGCCCTCACCGACGGCGCCACCGCCGACAAGATCACCAACCCCACCGAGGGAACCCCCAACAAGCTGCTGAAGGTCGTCGAGTAACCACCTCGCCACCTCAGCTCCGCCTGCCGCCCGCCGCGCTCGCCCCCACGGGGCGCGGCGGGCGGTGGTGTGTTGAGGGGTTCCCCGGCCCCTGGGCCTCCGCCCTCGCCTGGCCGCGCCGCCCCGCCCCACCCCGCCCCACCCCGCTCGGGATGCACTGATTCCGGCTGTGACCGAGGAGCGTAGTTTGCGAATCTTCCTGGGGGCTGAGCAGCTCAAGACAGTGACAGAGAAGTTAGTTTGCGAATCTTGAGAGCGTTATTTTGCGAATCATGGCAGTGGTGGGATCACGGTGCGTGAGTGGGGGCTTCGATGATCTGAAGGGCGAGTGCTTCGAGGGCTTCGAGGACGTCAGGGAACGGCGGGTTTTCGTGGTCCCAGCGCCAGAGAAACATCATCGCTGGTGATGCGGCGTCCAGTTGCCGGTTCAGTGGGGAGATTGGTGGCTGGAAGATGGGTGCGAGGGAGTACTCGCTGCCGGTGACGCGGCTCCAGACGAGAGCGGACGCGCATTCACGGGTCAGGGCGCCCGGACGCGGGCCCGTTAGCCGTCTGTGCTGTCGGCAGATCCGGTTCCAGGTCTGGTCGTCGAGGTGCCAGCCTGTGAGCAGGGTCCGCCTGGCCTGGTAATCGAACTTCCTCTGCCGGGCGATGTGTTGTGCGAGTCGTTCCAGGGCGTCGCGGGCGCCTTGGCCCCTCAGGTGGTCGGGGGGTTGACGGGTGTTGAGCCGTGGGCGTCGTCCGGTACTCCAGGACAGGGGGACGCCGAGGAACTCGGCAGCTTCCAGGAGATTCAGGTTGCTGACGGCCTGAATCAGGTGGATGGGGAGCATACGCCGCAGGAGGCGGCTGCGCGGAGTCCGACGGTCGAAGCTGTCCGAGAAGACTGCGAGCCAGGACTCGGGAAGGAATTGCGGGATGTGCTCGGCTGCGAAGCCGTGGTCCTTGAGGGTTAGGAGGGGAGCGAAGAGTCTATGAACGGAGCGAGCTTTGGTGATGCTCTGTGTGGGTGCCCCTTGCCGGATCCAGTCGAAGTGGAGCCTGAGCTGGTAGACCTTTTCGACCTGGTGGCGGAATGAAGGCGAGGCATCGTGCGCCAGCATGCGCCAAGTCGTGCCCCACCGGGGGTCCTGCCGCGTGGGGAGGTATCGAAGCAGCTGAGGCAGCGCGCTGCGCGACTCAAAGGGATCTTGTGTAACCAGTTGCTCGGATGCAGCCAGAAGCGCTGCGGTGGCGACCGCGTCGCCGGGCGGTGTGCTCCAGGCGGTCGTGACAGGGCGGCCGGAGGACGGGAGTGGCTGCTGAGGGCTCGGAGCGGGGTGAGCTTGGGGTGCATTGTGTGCGGCCAAAGCGGGCTGAGCTTCGGACGGAGCAAGGTTTGCCGCTGCCGGCCAACCTGCCTGGATGAGGGCAGCAGCGACTTGCAGGTCGGCGAATCGCTGAAACGCGCGCTCCGGCTGGCCCTCGGACGTTAGGAGGCCCATAAGCCTGCGCTGCAGCTCTGCGAGAGCTGGTGAGAGGCTCACTTCCGGTGGTTCGGCGCTGTCCAGCCGGTGACCACAGATGCCGGAGCC
The DNA here is from genome assembly GCF_036227565.1 of Streptomyces sp. NBC_01454. NCBI lineage: Bacteria > Bacillati > Actinomycetota > Actinomycetes > Kitasatosporales > Streptomycetaceae > Streptomyces > Streptomyces sp. NBC_01454. The sequence continues at coordinate 1,819,095 of NZ_CP109460.1, read as the reverse complement.
TGCGGGTGAGGATTCGGATGGAGGGTTGCGGCACTGAGCGGGGTGAAGCCCTGGCGTGTGCTGCGCGGGTAGCAGGGTGAGTCGGCTGCCCCGGCCGCCGAACACCGGAAGCCGGCAGCGTGGGCAGTCGTTGCGCAGGAACACCTGGTGATCGAGGCAAGCGAACGTGATGGCCAGCCGCCATTCCCGCTTCCAAGGGCCGCCGTGGCGGCGCTGGATGGGTGTGTCGTCTCCAGCAAGGCAGGTGGGGCAGTAGCGCGAATAGGCCATCAGCAGCCAGAGAGGGAAGACGCTGCGAGGACGGGGTGTGCTTCCCTCTCGGACCAGCGCGTGCGTGAGGGCTGGGTAGCGGTCGGTGTAGGGACGCAGGGTCAGCGAGTCCGCAGCAGCCGGCGTGACCCTGGCCGAGCGGGCGAAGAGATTCAACGGTGTGGACTCCAGCATCAGCAGACTGGAGGCCGGAGCCAGCCCGGTGGGTGAGTGTGCGAGGCCAGTCCGCCGGGCCACTTGGCCAGGCGACAGGTCGAGGCGGTGGGCCAAACGGAGGAGGAATCCCGGCAGGCTCTCGTCGGGCAGAGGGATCAAGCTCCTGGGCAGCGGGTCCTTGGCGACGTTCACGGATCAGCCTGTCTGGTCTTCAGCGGCGCGAGGGCCGCGGTCGTCGAAGACGGTGTTGCGGGGCCGGCGCTTTGTGCGCGACGAACGCCGCGTGGTGGGCTGGCGCTTGGGGACGGCCGGCTCATCGGGGGCGTCGGCCATGTCGTCTCGTCGCAGGACGATCTCGTCCAGGAGGTTCTCGTCGAGAGCTTCCCTGCCGCTGTCCATTGCCTCTTGGGTGCCGTCCTCGATGAGCCGCCCGAGCAGCCCGACGACGCCGCCGGTGCGGCGCATCAAATACTCGGGCATGGCACCGTCGGTGAGCATGCCCTTCTTCGCCTTCAGCAGCCGGAGGTGGACCTCGATCCCTCGAAGATGGTTGAGGAATGTAGTGATCTGCTCGGCGGTGGTGTAGCGGAACCGGTCGAGCTCGACCAGTTCGAAGCGGTGCTCGGTCTGGGTGACCTCCAGGCCGTGGATGCGGGTCGATTCCAACTGCGGCATAAGCCACTGGGCTGTTGCCTTGTCCCATTTCGCCTCGCGCAGCAGCCCGGTCGCGGGGATGTTGACTCCGGTGAGGATCAAGGTGACGTCCAGACTCATGAAGGCCCGCATGAGGTCCAGGACGTCCTGGTCGTCAGCGCGGTGCATGCGCAACCGGCTGATGTCGTCCAGGACCAAGACCTTGACGCCGTGATCCCTGAGTGAGTCGGCGACGAGGCGGACCAGTTCAGGGAGCGTCGCTGACCTGCGGAAGTCGGCCCGGAAGAAGTTCAGGATCGACACACAGGTGCTCTTGGGGGTCGCGGTGACCGGAGTCGAGACGTAGACAACCGGAGCGTGTAGATCCGAGGTCCCCGGGATGGCGCCCGGAAGCAGGTAGCTGTGCAGTTGCAGCCATTGGTCTTCGAAGGCGGCTGCGGCTGAGCAGACGGTCGCGGTCTTCCCGTAGTTGCCCCAGCCGCTGACCATGACCCCGGCCAGGGTTGGATCGTCCTGCTTCAGGGTATTGCCATTCAGCCGACGCCGGATGAGCCGGGTGACTTTCTCCTGCATCGGAGTCCGCTGCAGCGGCAGATTGACGTTCGTGATCCTGCGATAGAGATCGTAGTCGGTCCGGCGGGCCGTGGGGGCGGTCCGCCACTGGTTCGCTGTCAGTGGTGGCGGCGGAATGAGCTGACCGCGGTGGGTGCGGTAATGCTGCCAGCCAGCGTAGGTGTCGCGGTGCGGGCGCCCTTGCAGGATCAGCTTGGCGATCCGGGCTCGTGAGGGCAGATCGGCCAGCGGATCGTTGACGGAGGGGGACTGGCTCACGCGTTCTCCTCCAGGGGCTGGTCAATATGGTCGTCGGGTCCCAGCGGAAGCAGGAACAGGTGTTGGCGACGCAGAGCATCTTCCAGCAGCGGTGGCGCAACCGGTTCGTCCAGGACAACTTCCTCCCGCCGGCGGCGACGGTCGGAGTCGACAGCGGTGTCGATCGTGTGGGTCTGCTCGGCCCATGGCGCGGGCATCCGGGCAGGCAGTGGCGAAGGGCCTTCGCGGTCCGCGGCGGCGGCCTGCGCGTGGGTGTCCTCGCGGGCCCGGGCGATGCGCCGCTTCTTCCCGGCCTTCTTCTCCTTCTGCGTGGGCCACTTATCAACCGGGGTAACCGAACCCAGGATGTCCAGCAACGCTGGCAGGAGTTCTTCGTCGGAACGGGCAACGATCTTGTTCGCTCTCACATGTTCGAGGAGAGCATCGGCGCTTTTGTCCGAGAACGCCGGGACCTCGCCTTCGGGGGGAAGGCCCCGCCACCGCAGAACATGCCAGGTCTCGTGGTCGGCCGGATCCTGAAAGAAAACCTGCCTGCGGTCCCTGCGATCACTGCGGACCACCCACTTGCCGGCGTGTCGGCCGCCGCGGCCCGAGGGCCGCCAGAACCGCGGATCGTCTAGGACGTCGGCGTGATACCAAAGTCCGAGGATCTTCACCCCGCGACGGGGATGGATCTTGATGTGGTGCTTGCGTAGGAGCCGGTAGTAGAGGCTCGGCTCGGGAAAGTCCAGGTCGAAGCCGCCCTGCTGCATGGCCGCCGCGAACAGTGTGTTCGGACTGTGGTCCTCACCCGGCGCCCAACTGGGGGCGTATTCGCCTAGTTTGCGGTTCTGCCACACCCGGACGATCCAGGTTGCGATGACGTGCTCGGCTTGCGCGAGGGTCAGGCTCGCGTCGCGTTCGGGGTCGGCCCCGCGGTCGGCCGTGTCGGTGCCGGTGAACCCCAGCAGGTGTTCGAGCAGCATCGTCTGGATCGTGGAGAACTGTCGCTCGACCGCGAACTTGTCCGTCTGTCGCAGCACGCGGGCGGGCAGGATATTGCAGCCGAGTTCCCGTTCGGCCTCCACCAGGTCGTGGTTTTTGTAGGGTCCGCCGTGGTCGGTGGTTACCGTCTCCGGCGCGAAATACGGCAGGGCCGCGACCCGGTGGCCGGCAAACTCGGCGACGACGTCCGCCGGGACGCCCGCGTAGGGCCACTCCATCTCCTCGCCCCAGCTCTCCCGCATGGGCAGTGGCAGCATCACGTCCCGCAGCAGCATCGCGACGTCGACGGAGGTGTCCGACTGCAGGGTGAGCCGAAAGGCCGGCAACCCGTGGGTGTAGAGGTCCAGAGCCAGGGTGAGCGTCGCCGTGACCGCTTCACCGAAGACGGTCTCCCGCAGCTTGACCGGCAGCGGAGTCGAGTCCAGCGCGAGAACCTGCCCTGGCCGGTGGACCACCACCCGGCCCGAGACCCCGGCCTCCGCGGCAGCATCCGCCGTCCGTCGGTAACGCGGCCGGGCCCCTCCGGGACCGAACCACTCCTCCCAGACCACCGCCAGCGTGTAGCGGGAGGGGATCTTCTTGGTGGGGAAGTCCGGGAAACGCTCGCGTACGTACTGGTGCATCAGACGGTGCCTGGCGGCCATGGTGATCCGGGCCCGGTCCTTGCACTCCTCCCTCACCGCGAAGATCGCCTCGCGGATCTCCTCGGTGACACTCCGGTGACCACCTCGCCGGCGAGTCCACCGCCCGTCCGCGCAGGCCAGCAGGAGACTCTCTCCGGACAATGTCGTCAGTGTCTCCAGGGTGCGGACTCCCAGGCCCTTCAACCCGAGCAGTGTCGCCTCCTGCGCGGGCATCGCCTTCACCTCGGCGGCCTTCGCGTGCCGGCGTGCGGTCAGCGTCGTCAGGTCGGGGTCGTAGGCCGGCCGCGGCTCGCCCGGCCTCGCCCGGGACGGGTGCCCGTCTCGAAAGCCGGTCGCCGTCTCCAATACGTGCTCGGCCCGGATCCGTGCTCGCTCCAATTGATTCGGCGTCAGGTCGGCTAGTGACCTTGGCTGACGGGGCAGTCCCGAGCGGCTCGCTTTGTCTATGTCCCCCAGTACTCGCAGGTCAGGATGATTGATCAGCCATCGAAACGAGCGAGCCTCGACCCGGCCGGAGCCGTCTGCCAGCACAAGCCGGCCGAGATGGGCCTCGACCGACTCGATCGTCCAGTCGACCCCGTTGAGCGCGATCCGCCGGCCCGACGACACCCGCAACAGCCCGTTCGAAGACGCCATCACACCCGCCCCCGCGGCCCGGTCGCCGCCCAGACCAGCGAGCTGTCGAGCAGCGGTCTACCCAGATCGACCCCAAGCTCCCGGTGCCAGAGCAGCCGGACGATGTGAGCGCGAGCGACCACCGGCAGGCTGGCCGCCTCCGCCAATTCGCCGAGTGGAACGGCCCGTTCGCCGACCGCGGACAGCACCTGATCCCTCATGCCCAGCAGGTCCCTTGCCGGCCGCCGCCGCGACGACAGATGGTCCAACACGCTGAAGACATGCGGGCGCCAGCCGGTGGCTACCGAATACCGCCAGCCGCAGACAGTAGCCATCTCCCGGGCAGCCGCGAATTTCAGCGCATCGCTCACCTTGATCAGATTCGCCGGACGGACATCCAGCAACCACATCCCGCCGTCGACCACGGCCAGAAAGTCCGGGACATGCCAGCCCTTCCCGTCCGCATGCTCGAAGTCCAGGCGGAACGGCTGAGACAACACCTCCGACGCCCCGAGAAAGTCCAGGGCGACCAGCAGACGCGATTCCTCGATCGACTCGAACCCATGGGCCCGGCCGGTCGACACCATGTACTGCAGCCCCGGGTGATGCCGCTGAGTGCGTCGCCACGTGAACCCGCGCGTCGGCTGGGACGACAGCACGGGAACATAAGTCATGTCACGGACCGGCCAGGTGACCTCGCCGCCACCCGCCCTCCACGTCGTACTCCACCGACGCGGCCACTCATCCCCGAGCCGCAGGAGACTCCGGGTCTCTACGTCCTCGTCGTAACTCGTGACCAACCCTTCCAACTGGCACACATCGGAAGGAATCGCCGCCTCCGTCACTGCCTTCACGTACCCAGACCAGCAGAAGAGGTAGCCCGGACCGGTGCGATCTCCGAACTTGATCGCATGTGACGGAGTTCTTCAGGCGGCTCTACCTTCTTGATCGGGTTGATCGAGCCATTCGTAGGGTTGGGTCGCCCAGGGGTGCTGGGTGTGGCTGTCAGGCGGCTGCCACCTTGTGGCTTGCGAGGCTTCGCCGCCCGGCACCCCACGACGACTCGGCCGCCGATTAGGAAGTGCGAACAAGTCGCTGCGTAGAGCAATGCCGGCGAAGTCGTCCGTGGCACGAACAGTACGAACACGAACGTCAGGAGCACGATGAGCCGGATATGGGCGGGGATCGACAGCGGCAAGGGCCACCACCACGGCCTCGCCTTGGACACCGACGGCAAAACACTGCTGTCGCGGCGGGTCGCCAACGACGAGCCCGAGCTGCTGAAACTGCTCGGTGACGTCCTCGACCTGGCCGACGGGCGTCAGGTCACCTGGGCCATCGACATGACCGGCGGAGAACCCGCACTGCTGCTGGCCCTGCTGGTCAACCACGGCCAGGAGATCCTGTACATGCCCGGCCGGCTGGTGAACCGGGCCTCCGACGGCTACCGCGGCGAGGGCAAGACCGACGCCCGCGACGCCTACGTGATCGCCGACCAGGCCAGGATGCGCCGCGACCTGCGGCCCATCCGCCCCGGCGACGAAGCCGCCATCGAGCTGAAGCTGCTGACCGGACGCCGCGCCGACCTGGTCGAGGACCGCACCCGCACCGTGAACCGCCTGCGCGGCACCCTGCTGAGCATGTTCCCCGCCCTGGAACGGGCCCTGGACGTGACCAACACCGGCCCGCTCAAGCTGCTGACGGGGTACCAGAGTCCGGCCTCGATCCGCCGCGCCGGGGTCACACGGCTGACCAAGTGGCTGGCCAACCGCACCGTCCGCAACGCAAGATCCCTGGCCGAAGCAGCCGTTGAGGCAGCAGAGCGGCAGCACACCGCCATCCCCGGGGAGAAGACCATAGCCAAGCTGGTCCACACCCTGGCCGGGGAGGTGATGACCCTCAACGAGCAGATCTCCGAGATGGACAAGCTCATCGAGGGCCGGTTTCGCGAGCACGAACTCGCCGACATAGTCCAGAGCGTCCCCGGCATCGGTGCCGTGCTGGGAGCGGAATTCCTCGCCGCTGTCGGCGGCAGCCTGGACGACTTCGACTCTCCGGACGCCCTGGCGGCCTTCGCCGGCGTTGCGCCCGCGCCTCGCGACTCGGGCAAGGTCAGCGGCAACCTCCACCGGCCGGTCGCCTACCACCGAAGACTCCAGCGCGTCTTCTACACCTCCGCGCTCGTCAGCGTCCGCTGCGACCCCAACTCGCGGAAGTTCTACGACCGCAAACGCGCCGAGGGAAAGAAGCACGTCCAAGCCGTGCTCGCCCTCGCCCGCCGCCGCGTCAACGTCCTGTGGGCCCTGATCCGTGACCGACGGTGCTACGAGGTCGCACCCCCAGTGGCTACAGCGGCTTGACAACTTCATTAGGAAGCCTTTTAGTGCTTGAGTTGGCTCTGCTGAGTGTCGGAGTTGGCCCGCACGATGACGAACATGCGTCTGACCTAGTGGTTTCGTGGGAAGAGATACGAGTCAGTGCTCGCGGCGGAGGAAGTCGCGGGCGCCGCGCAGCGCAGTCCGCAAGGTGCGTTGTGTCCGGGTGCTGTCCAAGCGGACGTCCAGCGCCCCCGGGGAACAGGTGTCGGCGCGACGGCCGGCGGCCAGCCGTGAGGTGTGCAATGCATCCCGGTCGGCTATCAGAACCCCGAGCTCATGACGGCTGACCGCATCTGATCCTGCGAGGTGGCACACGGCGGTGTGATTGGAGGCGGCCAGGTCCAGGATGGCCCGGGCGAGATCGGTGACGTGAACGGGGCATCGGATATTATTGGTGACCGTTGCGCCTTTTCGCCGCACTAGTAGTTCTGTGCACCGGTGAGCACGCCTTCCACAGGTCACATGCGGCTCCACGTGAGTCAATCATGTGACTGACTGGTCCGGCCCGGGAAGTCCAGGTAGCGTCACCGTGAGTAGCCTCAAGGCCGAGCATGTGGCCGCGAACGCGCCAGGTGCGGTCGCGGCGCTCGCCCCGTCACCAGTCCATGAAGTTCTCGAGCAGCCAGTCGATGAACCCGCGCACCACTCCTGAGACGGCGGCGCGGATGACCGCCAGGGTGAAGCGGTTGGCGTTCGGCGGCGGGGTGCTGTTGTTGCTCATCTGGGGTTCCCTCCATCAGGCCGCGCTTCTGATGTCGCGGCTCGCGAGGGCCATGAGGGCGTTCCGGACCCCAATCCGGTCGATCATGCGGGGGTTGGTGAGGCTTTCTACGCTGGTCACAGGACAGAGAAATGGGTTCCGACAGGTTTCCGGTCCGGAAGCAGGACCGGATAACCGGTCTGGAGACAGATGTGAGTGATCACTGCCGGGAGCCACGGGACGACCACGGTCCGAAAACGGCGGACTTCTACGCCAAGCTGATGCGCCTGTACCGGGATGCCGGGGAGCCGTCCCAGGCTGAACTCATCCGCCGCATGAATGGCGGCATCAAGGATGCCACGCTCAGTAACTGGATGTGTGGCGAGAGTGTCCCTACGAGCAGGAGCAAGAAGAATTTCGAGACGCTCATCGGGATTCTGCAGGCAATGGCAGGGCGCAAGAACAAGGACTACCGACGACGGGACATCGCGTACTACGAGACTCCGCGAGTCGCTGCGCAAAGCGAGCGGCGAACGAGCGGCCGACGGAGGGACACCGCTGCTGCAGGCGAGACCGCGGCTGCTCGAGTCGGCCGTCCAGTGGAGGAGATAACAGACGCCTTCGCGCTGGAGGTCCACCCGGCCATCGACATTGCGTTGCCACCGGGCGCAGGTGCTCTGGATCCGCTGCCCACGTATGTCGAACGAGCCCACGACGCCGAACTCCGCCGCGTGGTTCAGCAAGCAGCGAAAGGCAACAGTGAGATCGCGATCCTCGTCGGGTCGTCATCGTCGGGCAAGACACGGGCCTGCTGGGAGTCCCTGCCAAGCCTGCCAGGTGGGTGGCGGCTGTGGCACCCGTACGATCCCACCCGCCCGGAAGCGGCGCTGAACCAGTTGGATCGAGTGGGCTCACGGACAGTCGTGTGGCTGAACGACACTCAGCACTACCTACGTCCGCCCGACCTGGGCGAGCGAGTTGCTGCGAAGCTGTCCACGCTCCTGAACGACGTCGACAGGGCCCCGGTTCTTGTTCTTGGAACCATCTGGCCGGAGGACTGGAGTGGCCTCACCACCCCGCCGCAGTCCGGCGAAACCGATGAGCACCACCAGGCCCGCATATTGCTCACCGGCCACGACATCTCTGTTCCGGCTGCCTTCGAGGGATGTGACATGGACGCTCTGAGGTGGGCAGCCGAAGGGGACCCGCGGCTCGCTTATGCCGCCGATCATGCCGAGGAAGGACAGATCGCTCAGTACCTCGCCGGCGCCCCGGCACTCTTGGAGCGGTACCGCACCGCGAAAGTTGACCTGCGGGCCCTCATCACGGTTGCCATGGACGCCCGTCGCCTCGGCCACGGTCTCGCCTTGCCCAAGGAACTCTTTGCCGATGCGGCGGAAGGTTATCTGACTGACCAGCAGTGGGAGCTACTGCCGGAGAACTGGTTCGAGCAGACCTTGGGCGACGCCACCCATCCCTTGCGCGGTGCCCGGGGGCCACTCACGCGCATTCGCCCCCGCCGTAGCAGAAGGCAATCGCTCCAGGACAGTTATCGTCTCACTGACTACCTCGAGCAACACGGCCGGCGTCTACGCCGCACCGCCGGCGCGCCCGCCAGCTTGTGGGAGGCACTGGTCGATCACGCCACCCCCACGGACTGCATGCCCCTTGCCGAGGCTGCATACAACCGTGGGCTCTTGCGTATCGCTGTTCGCCTTTACACCAGAGCTGCCGAAGCTGGAAATCGCCAAGCTTGTAAGGATGTTGTCCACCTACTCCATCGTGCAGATAGGTCCGAAGAAACGCTCGCCTGGTACAAGTACGCTGCCGCTGCCGGTGACACTGAACTGTTCAAACGAGCGATCGAGCTACTGCGACAGGCCAACCGGACCGACGAGGCAGACACGTGGCTAAGGGCTCGTGCCGAGGAGGGAGACCTGTACGCCCTTGGAGAAGTGGGCCGGGTGGACGAGGCACTTGCCGGCTACGACCGGGCCGCACGGGCTGGCGCTCCCGACGCCCTGGCACAGGCTGGTGCGCTGCTGCAACAAGAGGGCAGGACCGATGAGGCCATCGACTATTTCATGAGGGCCGCTCGAGCTGGCAATGGGGGCGTTGGCGTGTCGGTTGACTTGCTGCGTGACGAGGGTCGAAGTGACGAAATTATCGACTGGCTGAAGGAATGCACAGATAGAAACGAGAAAGACGCCTGGCTGGTTGGGATGGAGTTGCTCCATACCGGAAAGATTGAGGATTCGGAGGAGGCATGGGTCTGGTATGAGCGCGCCGCTTATGCCGGGAACGCGCTCGTAATTGGATGGGCGACGAACCAGCTGCGCGGTCTGGTGGAGGTCGGAGCAATCGCGCTGGATGAAGCGATCGAGTGGCTCGAAGGCCTGGCAGACACTCGCCACGGTGAATCCTGGGGGTGGGCGGCCATCTTGCTTGAGGAGCACGGCCGGATAGACAAGGCCCTTGAGTGGTATCGGCGCTCCGCTGAAGCAGGAAGCTCGCGCGCCAGAAGTGACCGGGTGAAGCTGCTGCAACGGGAGGGGCGGACGAACGAAGCCATTGAATGGCTGAAGGCCCTCGCCAACGGCGAACTGGCCTACTTCCTGCGTTGCTGGGCCATGGAGAACTTGGCGGAGCTGCTTCTTCAGGAAGACCGAAGCGACGAGGCGGTTGATTGGCTGAAGTCCCGCACTTTGGATGGCGACACTGGCGCCCTGGCGCTGGTGGGTGACGTATTGAGTAGGACGAGCCGAAGTGACGAGGCGAAGGAGTGGTACATACGTGCTGCCAACGCTGGCGACCGCGAAGCCTTGCGGAAGATGGTGATCCTATTGCGTGAAAAGGGCTGCGCCGAAGAGGCGGGACCACTGCAGCTCTACGGATGGGAACCGGATGGATCAGTGGCGCAGCCCTGGAACGCACCACCGCCCGATAATCCACCCTCAGGTCTCGCGGCGTGACGGAAACCAGCCAGCAGGCGGTCTCGGCTGAGCCACCTACAGTTCACCAAGTCCGAGAGCCGGTGTGCTCGCCGACTGTCCAGATTGGGCTACTCCGTAAGTGCGTATCGGGCCGCGGCCTCGAGCAATCGAGCATTCTCCACCATCAAGGGCGCTGGTTGACGTTGCGGAGGCGGCCAGGTCGGCCTCTGTGTGCTGACGGGCGGCCAAAGCGGCGTCCCGCTGCTCCCGCAGCTCCCCGTCCGCCTGACGTTGTTCATCTCGTGGCACTGGCTCGCAGGCACGGGGGCTGAGCTGACACCTGCCCGGATGCGATCGGTGAGGTCTGCCTGGGCCGTGCGAGAGCGCACGCTGCCGCCGGTGAGGTCGAACTGGTACTTGGCGGCGATGGCGCGCACGGCCTCCACGCGTCGGGGTGGGACGTGCGGTAATCGACCTGTGACGTAGAGGGCTCCTGATGCGACATCAGATATCGCAGCACGTCCAACGGCACGCTGGCGTCGGCGCGGAGCTGGGCGTAGGTGTGCCGGAACGTGTACGGGAAGACGCGTGCCTTGTCGAAGCCGTTGTCGTGCTCGTCGACCAGCTCGAATTGATCAAGCCAGGCTAGCAGCCAGTAATGGAACTGCCGTCGTAGGGCTGTTCCCCGCGTTTGTTGGTGCGAGTCAGTCGCGGGGTGGGGAAGAGCAGCATCAGCTCGGACAGGGGCTGGCCATCGGCATCGAACCACTGTGGGAACTCCTGCCGGAGGTGGTTTTGCTGGCGGACCACGACGTCGACGTCGGTGGGATGGAGCGGCAGCCTGTGCCGACGGCGGACCTTCTGCATCCAGTAGACAAAGAACGGTTACCTGCGGCGTCGCACACTGTTCAGCCTCACAACACAGCGTTACTTGAGCAAGATCCGCAATGTAGCGACCCCATCCGCAAACTAAGAATCCCGGTCACACCGGCGCTGTCCGCCAACTCCACCCGGCCGCAGTCGGGTTATCCACAGGAGGAAGCCTCCGGAACCATTCGACGGCCTCTTTCCCTACCGTCGGTGACATGCACGGAGGACTGCCGTTCATCGGCATCAGCACCATTGTCTACGGCCTGATCGGACTGATCACGGTCGTAGCCGGCGCGATCCGCAAGACAGGGGGAGATCGAGTTGCACACCATCACCGTCATCGTGCCCGCTCACAACGAGGAGGAGGGGCTGCCGGCCACGCTGGAGTCCCTCGCCCGGCAAACCGTCCGACCTGACCGGATCCTGGTCGTGGACGACGCTTCCACCGACCGGACCGGCGAAGTGGCGGCCTCACACGGCGTGACCGTACTGCGTCCGCCACGCAATCTCGGCAGCAAGGCCAAGGCGCAGAACTACGCCCTTCCGCAGTGCACCACCGACCTCGTCCTGGCCGTCGACGCGGACACCGTCCTCGCGCCGGACTACATCGAGACCGTCCTGCCCGTCTTCGACGACCCGGAAGTCTCCATCGCGGCAGGCACGGTCCGCACCCGCCATACCCGCACACTCTGGGAACGCGGCCGCTCCACCGAGTACCTCTTCGGCTTCCATTGGCACCGCCCCATCCAGGCCCGCGCCAACAGCCCCATGGTGTGCTCGGGTTGCTGTTCCGTCTTCCGGCGCGATGACCTGATGGCCTTCGGTGGCTTCCCCGAACGAACCATCGTCGAGGACATGGACTACACGTGGTCGCAGCAGATCGCGGGCAGACGTGCGGTATACGTTTCCGATGCGGTGGCCCTGGCCGCCGACCCGGAAGAACTGACGTACCTGCGTAAACAGGTCTGGCGCTGGATGGCAGGCTTCTGTCAGAACGTCCGGCTGCACCTCGGGCGGCTGATCGTCCACAAACCTCTGCTGGCGGTCTGGGTGCTCCTCGCACTCCTGGAGATCCTCACCGCACCGCTCTGGTGGGCGACCCCGTTCGTCCTCGCCGCGACCACCGACCAGCCACCCGCCCTCGCCTTCGCCTGGTGGGCCGGAGCCGAACTCCTGCTGACGACGCCACCCCTCATCTACGCCGCCCGCCGTCGCAAACTCCCGCTGTCAGGTGTGCTGTTGGACATCCCCTGCGTCTACGCGACCAAGGCCGTCAACCTCGTCTACGCCTGGAAGGCCCTCATCGTGGAACTGCTGCTGGTCCCCCTCCATCTGGCACGGGGCCTGACGGTCTACGAGAAGGGCCGGGCCGACACCCCCGCCGCCCAGCCGGCATTGCCTGGGGTGGGGTGACACGGGCCCGCACCCGGTGATGCCACCGGTCATGTCACGGAGGAGCCCCTCCCGAGGCTCCGCGGAGTTCGGGAGGGGCGTTGCCTCACGGAAGTCAGGGCCGGAAAGGGTTCATCGGCTCCGTCACGCCGCAGCGCGGCCACCAGCGTGCGGAACAACCGCGGGCTCAGAGCGGTAAAAGGGGCTGTTCAGGACGGCTCCGATGCCGTGATCACACCACCCCCACCAAGACGATCTCACCTGCGACCAGCTGTCATAGGGCACCTCTAAAGTGAGCGGATGGTCGAACCTGATGTGAGGAAGATGCAGGTGGTGCTGCCTGCCTATGCGATCGAAATCGGAACCGAGCCGCTGGAGCACCCGACGCGGAACTCAGTGGGCGGCTGGCCCTTCTTCGACGAAGCTCAGGAGTGGCCGGAGTGCTTTTGCGGTCTGCGGATGGCCCTGTTCTTCCAGCTCGACATACCGTCGGACCTGGCGCCGTTCGGCGGAGACCACCTCTCGGTCTTCCACTGCAGCATGCACAACGACGCATCCGAACCTGAGCAGACCGCCGACGGTCGGCTCGTCCCCCAGTACTGGGACGCTCCGCAGCCGCCTTACTCGCGTCCATTCTGGCGCGTGCTGCTCCAGCGCAACGCGACGCTGCCGGTGGCGGAGCCCGAACCATCCGTGCGCGCCCTGCCGCTGACTCTGCGTCCCTTCGCCGACACCCCCGATGTGCGAGGACTGGGAGCCCAGACGTTCAAGGTGGGTGGCAGGCCGTCCTGGGCGCAGGATCCCGAGCACTACCGCTGCTCGTGCGGCGCCGATTTGATGTACGTCTGCCAGGTGCCCGAGGGCATGCAGTTCGCCATCCGGCCCGGCCAGCCAGAGCAGCCCTACAGCATCAGCGCCGACACCTACTGGCTGTTCCTCGGCAACGAGGTCTACCTGCTCGCCTGTCCGGACCACTGCGATCCGGCGGCAGTCTGGCCCGTAAACCAGAACTGAGCCCTCGACATCACCGACCTGCACCACCAAACACCGTCGGCTCCCATTGCCCCGCAACGAGCCGGTCAGCCAACGCTCCACAGGTCATTTACGGGACAGCCCTTAGGCGGGGCCCGTGTCGAAGTGAATCAGGGGCTTGATGATTCCGCCTTCCTTCGTTGCCATCATCTGGAATGCTCGTTCGATCTCATCGAAGTTGAATTCGTGGGTGGTCATCGGGGTGGGATCGACCTTCCCCGTCTCCATCAACCGGAAGATGCGGCGAAGCCATCCGCGCCCTCCGCGGTTGAACCCGCCGTAGACCTGCTTGTCGGCCATGCCGTATCCGAATGGCTCCAGGGGGATCTTCAGGGGCTCTCGCACCTCCCCGTGATACCCGACGTTGGAAATGCGGCCTCCCGGCTTCGTGACCCGGAAGGCGGCCTCCCAGGTCTCGGGGGTGCCGAGTGCCTCGATGGCCGCGTCGACGCCCTGGCCGTCCGTCAGCTCCAGGATGCGCTCGACCGGATCGCATTGCGTGTGGTCGACGATCAGATCGGCGCCGAAGCGGCGGGCGAGGTCCTGGCGGGCGGGAACCGACTCGACGGCGATGATGAGGCCGGCGCCGAGGAGTCGGCAGCCGATCGTTGCCGACAGGCCCACCGCGCCCTGCGCGAAGATCGCTACGGTCTCGCCCAGTGCGAGTTCCGCGTGTTCGGCGGCGACGAACCCGGTGGAGAGCATGTCGGTCGCGTACAGCGCCTGGTGGTCGGAGAGCCCTTCGGGAATCGGTGCGAGGTTGGCCTCGGCGTTGTTGACAAGAAAATACTGGGCCAGGGTCCCGTCGCGCTGGTTGGTGAATCTGGCGCCGCCCAGCATCCGTCCCTGGCACTGCGAGGAGAACCCGCGCTGGCAGGAGTCGCAGTGGAAGCAGGGCGTGATCCCGGCGGCCGCGACGCGCCGGCCCTTGACCAGCCCCTCGACAGCCGAGCCGAGCGTATGGACGACACCGACCGCCTCATGTCCCAGTGTCACGTCCGGCTCGACCGGAATCACGCCCCTCATGACGTGTACATCGGTCGTGCAGACCAAGGCCGCGGTGGTGCGCACGACCACGTCATTGGGGCCGGGCTCGGGGACCGGCTTCTCGATGACGCCGACCTCGCCGACCTTCCGGAGCACGAAAGCTCTCATCTTGGGGCACCTTCCGTTGGGTGCGGGAGGGTGAGGCGCTCGCCAGTCGGCGTGAGCTGTCGGGGCGCTCCGGTGAGAAGGCCCAGGGCGCAGGTGTGCCCGGCGGTGGTGGAGTCGTGCGAAGGGCTCATGCCCTCGCCCTTCCCGCGGACGGGGCCGGACGGCGGCGGTCGTGGCATCTTCCGCCCGTTCAGCCGAGGCGGCGCGCCCGTCCGGTGCGCGGCGGTGCGTAACTGTGTGGCCGGGGCCGGGGCCGGGGCCGGGGCCGGGGCCCGGGCCGGGGAAGGCGGCCCGGCTACCGGCCGCAGACCGTTGCGGGGACCGGGGGCGGGGTCGGCGTTCCGCCGTTCAGTTCGGTCAGGGACTCGTCCAGTGCCTCGACGAGGTGGTCCTCCTGATGTGGCGTCAGGAGGGCGTGGCAGGGGAGGTTCAGGTGCTGCTCGAACCAGCTGCGTTCGGCGACGGGGCACTCGCCGCGCAGATGGCCGCGGTGGCGCCATTGCGGCAGCAGATGCTGGGGGAAGTAGCGGAGCTGGATCTCCACGCCTCGGCGGTCCAGGCTCAGCACGAGGTGGTCGCGCAGTTCCTGGTGGGCGGTGAAGCAGGTGTAGAGGTGGTAGGCGTGTGAGCTGTGGGCGGGCGCCGACTGGGGGGTCATGAAGGGGTAGCGGGCCAATACCTCGTCCAGCCGCGCGGCGAGCGTGCGCCGTCGGACGGTGGTGGCCGGGAGCCGGGTCAGCTGGGCCTGGCCGAGGGCCGCGACGATGTCCGGCATCGTCGCGTCCCCGCCGGGCCGCCGTGTCCGGCCGCGATGGAGGGGGATGGTGTGCGGGGTCCACAGCGCGGCGTTCGGTGCGGCCGTCCGGTCCGGCAGCAGGTGCGCGCTCCGCGCGTCGGTGTCCTCGGCGCGCAGCCGGTGCAGACGCTCGGCCCAGTCGTCGCGGTCGCAGGTGATCAGCCCGCCCTTGCCGAGCGCGCTGTCGTTCCTGGAGTTCCGGAGACTGAAGGTGGCGATGTCCGCCAGCGACCCGGCGCTGCGTCCGCGGTAGCGGGTGCCCAGCGCGTGGGCGCAGTCCTCCAGCACCAGAAAGTCATGGCGGCGGGCCAGCGCCATGATGGTGTCCATCTCCGCGGGACAGCCGCCGTAGTGCACCAGCAGCAGGGCTTTGGTGCGCGGGGTGATCAGCGACTCCAGTACGGCCGGGTCGACGGCGAGGGTGGTGGGGTCGACATCGCAGAACCGGACCTGTACGTCGTAGTCGAACAGCGGCTGGACGGTGGCCTGGTGGGTCTGCGGGGTGGCGATCACCTCGTCGCCGGGGGTCAGGCCGAGCATCCGGACCGCCAGCTGCAGGGCGACCGTTCCACTGGTCACCGAGACCGCATGCCGGCTGCCGACCGCTTCGGCGAAGGAGCGCTCGAACCGTTCCCGGCGTACGCCCGTCGGCAGCGGGGTGCTCTCGTGGATGAGCTCGGCCCGTACGGCTGCCTCGGTGTCGGCGGCCAGCGCCCCCCGCTTTCCCCAGGGCACGACGTAACTCTTGTCCAGCATCAGGTCCCCCCAGATGGTCGCCGGCGCACCGGTGGGTGCTCTACCCATGACAGTCGAGGGACGGCACGGGGAGAAGAGCCAGCAGTGGTCAGCAAGGTCAGTTAGGTCAGCTTCGGGCTTCGGCGTCGTGCGCATTGTCCATGCCGGCCGAGTCGGCCGTCCGGTCCGCTCCGGAGGGATGCCGGACGGCTGCCTGGCGGCTCCGAGCGATCGAAGCGCCGAGCAACCGGGCGCCGAGCAACCGGGCGCCGAGCAACCGGTCTTCGACCCGCCGGGCGCTTCGAGCGACGGAAGAGGCCCCCGCGGGGCCGGAGCCCCGGGACTCCAGTGGCCTTCCAGGGCGGTCGCCGTCCGGTACCGCAGGATGACGCGCACGGTCGCGTTCGGCCGGGTCCTGGGCGGCGGCCACGCGGGCGTGTCAGTCGGCCGGGCGACGTCGTGGCACGGGACAGGAAGCAGACGAACCACGAGGTGGTGACCGGTGACCGAACTCAACGCGGCCATACTCCTCGGATCCGCCGCCGTGCCGTTCGCTCTCGGTGTGCTGCTCGCGCTCCACCTGCTCCGCGAGCGGCACCCCGCGAGCCGGGCCGGCCTCCTCCTGTTCCTCGCGGTGGCCGTGTCGGTCACCGCCCTTCCCGTACTGGCGCGCATCCTCACCGACCGGTCCATGAGCGGCAGCCGGCTGGGGACGATCGCGCTGACGTCGGCGGCCGTGTGCGACCTCTTCGCCTGGACAGCGCTCGCCGCCGTCCAGGTCCTGACCGGTACCGGGGGCCGGACGCACTGGATGGTGCTGCGGCCGTCCCCTGCGCCCTGGTCCTGTTCACCCGTGGCAGGCCGCTGCTGGCGCGGGCGCTAGCTGAACAGCGGGCGCCCCGGGGGGGGGGCCGGCGTCGGCGGGCGGTCTCGCGGTCGTGCTCACCGGCCTGCTGGTGTCGGCCGCGGTGGCCCAGGCCCCCGGGCGCCATTTCGTGCTCGGGGCCTTTCTGTTCGGTCTCGTCATGCCGAGGGAGACCACCCTGGATCGGCGCCCGGTCCCAGGGGCTCGGGGCACGCCGCTCCGCGGTGCCGGCCACGTGGATGAAGACCCGGGGACGGACCGAACTCAGCGCGATGAGTGTCGGGTTGCGGTTCGGTCTGCTGGACCGCGGGCTCCACGCGGAGAGGGTCGTCAGGGCCATGGTCACGACGGTGATGACCGGACTGCTGCTGCGGTGCTTCGCCGGGCCGGACGACCGTTTGCCGAGGGGACAGGCCGGGGCCAGGGCCACGGACAGGGACAGGCCAGGGGCCGATGGGGCCGGGTGACCGGGGTGCGGTGTCCGCGGCCGTGCGGAGGACGAGTGGTCAGGTCCCGTTTCCCGGTGCCAGGGCCGGCGGTCGGCCGCCGCGCCATGCCGGTGGTGGCGTCCCACGGTCGGGCGGCACCCCGGCCCGGGCCGGCGCTGTGCTCCTGGGCTCGGCAACCAGCGGTCATCCAGCCGCTGTCGAGTGCCGCGCCGTAGCGTCCTGCCGAGCACCGTCCGACACTGCCGAAGGAGACTGGCGTATGACGAAGGGCGCACAGGCCGGTGCGACGGCCGAGCCGTTGCTGCAGATGGCTGCCGATTTCTACAAGTGGCGCACGGTCCTGTTCGCGGTCGAACTGGGCCTGTTCACCGCGCTGTTGGACACGGAGATGACACCGGGCGAGGTCTGCGACCGGTTCGGGATCGATCGGCGGGGCGCGGGTGACTTCCTCGACGCCCTGGTGTCCGTCGGGCTGCTGGAACGGGCGGACGGGGCCTACCGCGCGGCGCCGGTGGCCGCGCGGTTCCTCGACGGCGAGAAGGCCGCCTACCTCGGCCGGTTCCTCCAGCAGGCCGACGCCCGCTGGTCGCGGGTCGGCGAGGGACTGCTCACCGGTGAGCCGCAGAACGGCGCGCGCCCGGGAGCCGGGATGTTCGTCCGCCAGCACCGCAGCCGCCAGGAGTGGCGGGCCTACTACGGCGGCATGGACGCACTCAACGGTCCCAGCGGCAGGGCGCTGGGGGACGCCTTCGACTGGCAAACGGTCAAGCGCGTCACCGACGTCGGCGGAGCACGGGGCAATGTGCTCGCCGAGCTGGTCCGGGCCCACCCGCACCTCGAGGCGACGGTCTTCGACCTGCCCGCGGTGGAGCCCGTCTTCACCGAGCACATGGCGGAACTCGGCCTCACCGGGCGCGTGGCGTTCCGGCCGGGGGACTTCTTCCACGACCCGCTGCCCGAGTCCGAGGTCGTGGTGTTCGGGCACGTCCTGCACGACTGGGACGTCGAGCAGCGGCGGCACCTCGCCCGGCGGGCCTACGAGGCGGTGGCGCCGGGTGGCTACGCGCTCGCCTACGACACGATGATCGACGAGGACCGCCGCACGAAGACCAACTCCCTGCTGGTCAGCCTCAACATGATGCTCTGCACCCCGGGCGGCGGTGAGTACACGCCGTCGGAGGGCGCCCGGTGGTTCGCGGACGCCGGCTTCGCGGAGGTGAGCCACCGGCCGCTCGCCGGGGACGACACCCTGCTCGTGGCCCACCGGATCAGGTGAGCCGCCCCGCCCGCGGTACCGCCCGTCGCCCGGCCGCGTCGCCCGGCCGCGTCGCTCGTCCGGCTCCGGGCAGGGCCCCGGCAGGCCCGGTTCCTCACGCTTACGTCGCCCGTTGTGGCCGAACTGCATGGGAGGTGCGGTGGTGACATCCGAAGCATCCGATCGCGGGACGTCCGTCCCCGACCTGTCCGGCCCCGGGAGGCCGGACCCGCGGACCCGCCATGCGCAGGAGGCCTACACCCGGCGGCGGCTGGCGGTGTACGACGCCGTGGTGCTGGGGCTGTTCTGCTCGGTGGTGTGGCGCTGTCCGCGCGGTGACATGCTCCGGCTCTACCGGCGCGCCACCGGTGCCCGTCACCTCGACATCGGACCGGGGACCGGATACTTCCTGGACCGCTGCGGCTTCACCGGGCCGCCGCCCGAGATCACCCTGCTCGACCTCAGCCAGGAGTGTCTGGAGATGTCGGCGCACCGCCTGGCCCGCTACCGTCCCCGGACCTGCCGGGCCAACCTGCTCGAACCCCTGCCACTGCCGGACGGTGAATTCGACTCGGTCGCCATGAGCCTGGTACTGCACACCGTCCCCGGCGGCTGGGAGGCCAAGGGCACGTCCTTCGCGGAGGTGGCCAGGGTCCTGCGGCCGGGTGGCACGCTGTTCGGGTCGACGGTGCTCGCCGAGGGGGTGCGGATGAACGCGCTGACCCGGCGGCTGCTCGTGGAGCAGCACCGGCGCGGCAACTTCCAGAACCAGGGCGACGGTCCGGACGGTCTCGCCCGTGCGCTCGGTGAGCACTTCGCGTGCTCCCGGGTCGTGGTGAGGGGGAACGTCGCCCTCTTCCGGGCCGTCGCCTGAGACCGGCACACCGCAGGGCCCGAGCCGGGGGACGCCACCGCGTCCCCCGGCTCGCTGCGTGGGTCAGCGCCCGCCGGCGGTGTGGATGATCTCGCCGTTGATGTTGCCGTTGGCCCCCGAGCCGAGGAAGAGGATCAGCTTGGCGATGTCCTCGGGCTCGCTGATCCGTCCGCTGGGGGTCCGCTCGATCTCCTTCTCCACCATGTCCCGGGTGTCCGGGTCCTCCAGCAGCTGCTCCATGAACTCGGTCCTGGTCGCGCCGGGAGCGACGACGTTGACCAGCACGCCGTGCTGACTCCACATCAGGCCCTTGGCGAAGCCGTGCAGTGCCGCCTTGGAACTGCTGTAGATCTCCGAGCGCCACATGCCGTACTGCGCGGTGATCGAGGAGAGCAGGACCACCCGCCCCCATCCGTTCGCCCGCATGTCCTTGACGACCCGCTGGGCCGTCAGCATGTGCCCTTCGGTGTTGGCCCGGAAGCGCCGCGTCCACTTCTCCGGGTCGAGGTCCTCGAAGGCGTCGTCCTCGCCCGGGTCGCCCCAGGTGAACCAGAGGGCGTTGGCCACCAGGACGTCGATGCCGCCGAACGCCTCGCGCACCGTGTCGACGGCGGAGACGATCGACGCCGGATCGCGCAGTTCGTAGGGAACGGCCATCGCCCGGTCCGGGCCGCCCAGTTCCTCGACGAGTTTGTGTGCGGCGTCCGCCGAGGAGTTGTACGTGATGGCCACCCGGGCGCCCTCCTGCGCGTACAACAGCGCGGTCGCGCGGCCGATGCCCCTCGTGCCCCCCGTGATCAGCACCCGCTTGTCCGTGAGTCCCAGATCCATTCGGTAACCCCTCGACCCGTCGGCGCTGTTGCGCCGATGACGAACGCGAGCCGAGACCGGCCCGCTGGATGTGAATAGTCGTCAGACTACTAGTCGACCCGGCGACTATCAAGGCTGATCCGCCCGGCGGGACCACCGCAGTCACCAGGCGATTTCCGCGCCGGACCGGCCGTTCACAAAAAGACTCGACCAATTTGCGACGCGCTGCTCAGCGATGCTCTAGCGGAATTCGATGTCGTGCCGTTAAACAGGTCCCTGTCTTTCTAGCGGGATGCATCCGAGGGTCTGGTTGGACATCAACCGAGGCTGGGAGGGTGCCGGCAGCACTCACTCTCGATCGCGCCAGGGGCTGATCGCGACGGATGTCGCGATCGGTCGCGAATCCGTTTCGTCACCGGCTTGATCCAACAAGGGGGAGCTTGATGCATGTCAAGGTGCTAGGGGAGTTCGAGGTTCTGCGGTCCGGGGTGAAGGTGACCCCCGCCGCCCCCAAGTTACGCCGGGTGTTCGCGCTCCTCGCGGTGGAGGCGAACCGTGCGGTGCACACCGATCAGCTCATCGAGGAACTCTGGGACGACAGGCCTCCCCTGAGTGCTGTCACGACCCTCCAGACCTACATCTACCAGTTGCGCAAGCACTTGAACTGGTCGGAGAAGGCGACCGGCGACGGCTCGGGGGCTGGCG
Organism: Streptomyces sp. NBC_01454; assembly: GCF_036227565.1. Classification (NCBI taxonomy): domain Bacteria; kingdom Bacillati; phylum Actinomycetota; class Actinomycetes; order Kitasatosporales; family Streptomycetaceae; genus Streptomyces; species Streptomyces sp. NBC_01454. The sequence goes on along the minus strand of NZ_CP109460.1, from coordinate 1,797,992 downwards.
TGAAAGTGACGCTTCGTACGACACCCGGTGGGTACATGCTCACCCTTCCCGACGGTGCCCTGGACGCCGTGGAGTTCGAGCGGCTGGCCGCACTGGGACGTGAACAGCTGGCGGCCGGGAATTTCGAGCGGGCTTCCCTCATCTTGCGGCAGGCGCTCGATCTGTGGACCTCGCGGGCATTCGGAGCGGTGAGCCCCGGGCCCTTGTTGCACGCCCATATGGTGCGCCTTGAAGAATTGCGGAAGCTAGCCCTCGGACACCGATTAGAGGCCGACTTACAACTCGGCCGTCATATCGACCTGATAGGTGAACTCACCACCTTGGTCACGCAACAACCCACGCACGAGGGATTCCAGGCGAAACTCATGCTGGGCCTCTACCGGGCGGGACGGCGCGCGGAGGCGCTCCAGGCCTACCAGCGGGCCCGCTCGGTGCTCGCCTCCGAACTCGGGCTGGAGCCGTCCGCCGAGCTGCGGCGCCTCCACCAGGCCATGCTGACCGCGGACCCCTGCCTCGACGCGCCGGCCGACGCCACCGGCACGATGATGGTCACCGCCAAGCACCAGCAGCCCAACCAACTGCCGCTGGAGACCGATCACTTGGTCGGCAGGGAGGACGCGCTCGAGGCGGTGCGGCGCACCCTGACCGACACCGGACGCCGGCCCACCTCGGTCGTCGCCCTGGCCGTCGGCCCGCCGGGCTCCGGCAAATCGGTGTTCGCCGTCCACGCCGCCCACCGGGTACGGGACGCGTACCCCGACGGCGTGCTCTTCGCCCGGCTCCAGCGGGACGACGGTTCGCTGGTGCCGACCGACGAGGTCCTCGCCGACTTCCTGCGCGCCCTGGGCCTGAGCCGGGCCCTTCGGGGGGCGTCCCCGCAGGAGATGCAGGCCGCCTTCCGTACGTGGACGGCGCAGCGCCGGCTGCTGGTGGTCCTGGACGACGTCGTCGAAACCCACCAGCTCGACGCCCTGTTGCCGGGTACGGGATCGGCCATGATCGCCTCCAGCCGCCGTCTGCTGTCGCATCCCGCGGTGGTGATCACCACGCGCACCGCCCCGCTGGCCGACGAGATCTGCCAGTGCCTGCTCAGCGACGTGCTGGGCGACGACCGCCTCCAGGCGGACCTCGCGGCACTGGGGGAGCTGGTCAAACTCTCGGGGGGCCTGCCGCTGGCCCTGCGGGCGGCCGCCAGTCTCCTCCAGCGCCGCCCCCACTGGCCGATCAGCAAGCTGTTGCACCTGGCCGACGGCGATGTGCGGCGCATACCCCCGGCCGGCCGTGACGCGCCGCGCATAGCCGACAGCGTGGGGCGCTCCTTTCGCCTGCTGTCCGGTGCCGAACAGGCCGCGTTCCGCCTGGTGGCCGCGAGCACCGAGTCCTGTGTGTCGGTCGCCGGGGCGGCCGCACTGCTCGGCGTGGACGAGTCGGCGGCCGAACTGCTCCTGGAGGACCTGGTGGAGTTCCAGCTGGCGGAGGCCGAGGACATCGGAGGGATGTTCCTCTACTCGATCAGGGCCCCGTTCCGCACCGTGGCGTCCAGCCTGACCAACCGGGCCGAGGACACCGCCTACCCGGCGCCGCCCGACGACGGCGCCCGCGTGCTGCCCACCTTCGAACTCGCCCGTACCCCCGCCCATTCGGCCTGACCACGCACCGGCGGAGGGCGCCCCACCGGCCCTCCGCCGTTGCCACGACCGCCACTCCAGCGGCCTTCGACCCGGAACTGGAACGTTCTCACCCGGACGCACACAGCCTCGGAAGGGGAGACGCACATGCGCGCTGGGACCCAGGTTCTGGTCATCGGAGGCGGACCCGCCGGATCGACGGCGGCCGGTCTGCTCGCACGTCAGGGCGTGCAGGTCACCCTGCTGGAGCGGGAGACCTTCCCGCGCTACCACATCGGTGAGTCGATCCTGCCGTCCTGCCGCCCGATCCTCGAACTGCTCGGGGCCTGGGACAAGGTCGAGGCGTTCGGGTTCCAGCCCAAGGGCGGCGCCTACTTCAGCTGGGGTCCGGACGAGTGGGAGGTCCGGTTCGCCGAGCTGGGCGCGGACGGCGCCAACGCCTGGCAGGTCACGCGGGCCGACTTCGACAAGCTGCTGCTCGACCACAGCCGTGAACTGGGTGTGGACGTGCGGGAGGGCGTCACCGTCAAGGAGATCGAGTTCGACGGCGACCGGCCGGTGGCGGCGCGGTGGGCCGGGGACGGCACGAGCGGCCGCCTCACCTTCGACTACCTGATCGACGCGTCGGGACGGCGCGGCGTCATGGCGACCAAGTACCTCGGGTCACGGAAGTTCCACACCGTCTTCCGCAACGTCGCCACCTGGTCGTACTGGAAGAACGCCAAGCCCCTGGACCGGGGCCCGGCCGGCTCGATCACGGTGGCGTCGGTCCCCGACGGATGGTTCTGGGCGATCCCCCTGCACGACGGCACCACCAGCATCGGACTGGTCACCGGCCGCGACACCTTCAACCGCCGGCGCCGCGAGCTGGGCGGCATCGAGGCCGTCTACTCCGACGCGCTGCGCCGGTGTCCCGTCGTGCACGAACTGCTCGCGGACGCGGAGCGGGTGAGCGACTTCACGACCGAGCAGGACTACTCCTACACCAGTGAGGCCTTCCACGGCCCCGGCTACCTGCTCTGCGGGGACGCCGCGTGCTTCCTCGACCCGCTGCTCTCCACCGGGGTGCACCTGGCCACCTACAGTGCCATGCTCGCCGCCGCGTCGATCGGCTCGGTGCTGCGCGGCGAGGTCGAGGAGAGCGAGGCACGGGCCTTCTTCGACGGGGTCTACCGCTCCGCCTACGAGCGGCTGCTGGTCCTGGTGTCGGTCTTCTACGAGAGCTACCGCGGCAAGGAGTTCCACTTCTACAACGCCCAGCGGCTGTCGTCCGAGGACCGCGACGCACTCGACCTCCAGGCGTCCTTCGACCACATCATCACCGGGATCGCCGACCTCAAGGACGCCGAGGACGTCTACCGCAGGGTGCGCCAGCACCTCGGCGGTGCGGAGAGCGGCGACCCCAACCCGCTGGCCAACCTTAACAAGGAGCACGAACTGAAGGCCGCACCGATGAGTCCGGACCGGGCCGTCGGGGGTCTCTATCTGTCCTACCGGCCGCAGTTGTCGCTACGGCGCGCCTGAGCGGCCCGCGGCAAGGCCCCGCCCAGCGCCCATCCCACCGAGCGGCGACCGCAGCGAGCGGTGCCCAGGAGGTACAGACGTGGATCAGAACCTGGCCGGCAAACGCGTACTGGTCACCGGCGGAACCCGGGGCATCGGGCGCTGCACGGTCCTCGCCCTCGCCCGGGCCGGCGCCCGGGTCGTCACCTGCCACCACTCGCCGGACGACGACGCCGAGAGCCTGCGCCGGGAGCTGAAGGAGCTGGGCACCGCCTCGCAGGTCCTGCGGTGCGACGTGACCGACGCCGCCGACGTGACCCGGCTGGCCGGCGTCTGCCGGGACGTCCTGGGCGGGCTCGACGTGCTGGTCAACAACGTCGGGGTGGACGGCCCCGTGCCCTTCGAGAACATCGAGGAGGGCGAGTGGCACCGCATGTTCGACCACAACGTGACGGCGCCGTACCTGGTCACCCGGGCCGCGCTCGGGCTGCTCGCCGACGGGGCCTCGATCGTCAACGTCGGCTCCTCGGTCGCCCTGCGCGGCCGGTCCAACGGCGTGCACTACACCGCCTCGAAGGCCGCCCTGATCGGCTTCACCCGCGCCCTGTGCAAGGAGGTGGGCTCCCGCGGCATCCGCGTCAACACCGTGGCCCCGGGCCTCACCGAAACCGAACCGGGGGCCGGCCTGCCGCCGGCCGCCGTGGAGCGCATCGTCGGCATGACGGCGCTCGGCCGGATCTGCCGCCCCCAGGACGTCGCCGGCGCGGTCCTCTTCCTGGCCGGTGACACCTCCCGTTACGTCACCGGCCACACCCTCAACGTCGACGGAGGCATCTGATGCCGTACGCGGCCATCACCTACCGGGTCAAGCCCGGCCACGAGGACGAGATCGCCGAACTGTTCGCCGGCTTCCGGCGCGTGGACACCCCGGACTTCCGCGACGCGCAGGGCGCCCACGCCGGACGACTGCTGGGAACGGCGGTCTTCCTCAGCGACGACGTGCTGGTGCGGGTCATCCACTACGAGGGCGACTTCCAGGCCATCGCCCGCCACATGGCCGCCCAGCGCGGCGTCCACCTCATCGAGGAGCGGCTGGCGCCCTACCTCGCCCACCCCCGCGACACCTCCACCACCGAGGGCTTCACCGGCTACTTCCGTGACGCGACCATGCGCTGCCTCGCGCAGCTGTCCGTCGAGACCCACCCGAGCGGGGAGCCGGCGGCGTGACCGGGCCGGTGGCCGTGATCGGGCTGGGCGGCATGGGCGGGGGCATGGCCCGGGCCCTGCTCGGCGCCGGATACGCGGTGACGGTGTACAACCGCACCCGTCAGAAGGCCGAACCCCTGGAGCGGGCGGGCGCGGTCCTCGCGTCCTCCGCCGCGGAGGCCGGCGCCTGCGCCGACACGGTGCTGCTCAGCCTGGCGGACGAACCGGCCGTGGAGGAGGTGCTGTTCGGCGAGCTGGTCTGGCGGCTGCGCCCGCAGACCGTGCTGATCGACACCACCACGGTCTCCCCGTCCTACGCGCGCACCACCGCCACCCGTCTCGCCGCCTCCGGGGTGCGGCGCCTGGAGACGTGCGTCATGGGCAACCCCGCCATGGCGGCCGAGGGAAAGCTGCGGCTCTTCGTCTCGGGCGACCGGGCGGCCCTGGACACGGTGGAGGACGTCCTGTCCGCGCTCTCCCAGGAAGTGCGTTACCTGGGCGGGGCGGGCCGGGCGAGCGCCCTGAAGCTGGCCCTCAACCTCCTCCTCGGCATCCAGACCGCGGGGCTGGCGGAGACCGCCGCCTTCGCCGAGGCGGCCGGGCTCGACCGCGAACTGCTGCTGGACGTCGTGCTCCACAGCGGCTGGCGCTCACCCGTGCTGGGCTTCCGCGCCGAGTTCATGCGGCGCCGGGTCTACCGGCCGGCCGGCTTCCGCACCGCCCTGATGCACAAGGACCTGGAACTCGCCCTCGACCAGGCCGCCGCCTACCAGATGGAACTGCCCCTCGGCCACGAGGCGGTCACCCGCTTCGGATCGGCCCTCGCGGCCGGCCACGCCGACGACGACGCCGCCGCCGTCGTGGAGGTCGCGCCCCCGTCGAAGGAGAACCGCCGATGACGAACCGGCACCGCACCGACGCGCCGCAGTGGGCAAAGGCCACCGCCCTGGGAATGGGGTTCGCGACGGCCAAGATCCTGCTCACGGCGCTGGAACTGGGGGTGTTCACCGTCCTCGCCGACGGCCCGCGCACCCAGGAGCAGCTGCGCAAGGAGCTGGAGCTGCACGGCCGCGGACTCGATGACTTCCTCGCCGCCCTGACCGCGTTCGGCCTGCTGGTAAGGACCGGCGACGGCTACCGCAACGCCCCGGTCGCCGCACGGCACCTGGTGCGCGGCCCGCACTACGACGGGGGCTTCCTCGAGGGCGCCAACGCCGTCCTCTACCCCGCCTGGGGAGGGCTGACGTCCGCCCTGCGTACCGGGGCGCCGCAGAACACCGGCGACTTCGAGGAGATGCTGGACCGGCCCGAACGGCGCCGGATGTACCACGGCATGATGGACTCCCTCAGCGCCCCGCTGGCGCCCGGTATCGCCGAGGCGCTGGACTGGAGCCGCCACACCTCCGTCACCGATGTCGGCGGGGCCCGCGGCAACCTCGTGTCGCTGCTGCTGCACGCTCACCCGCACCTGAGCGGGGTGGTCTTCGACCGGCCGCAGAACGGGCCCGACGTCGCCGAGCACGCCGCGCGGACGGGCGTCGGCGACCGCGTCTCCTTCGTCGGCGGTGACTTCTTCACCGATGCCCTGCCGCCCGGCGACGTGGTGGTCATCGGGCACGTGCTGGCCGACTTCTCCGAGGCACAACGCACCGCGCTGATCCGCTCGGCGTACCGGTCGCTGCGCCCCGGCGGCGCCCTGGTGGTCTACGACCCCATGCCCGACACCGCGCGGCCGGACCCGCTCGCCCTGATCGGCAGCCTCCACATGCTGGTGATGTCGCCGGCCGGTGCCGGCTACCCGCCGCACCGGTGCGCCGAGTGGCTCACGCAGGCGGGCTTCTGCGACGTCTCCGTACGGCCGGCCGTCCTCGGCAACACACTCGTGGTGGGCCACCGGGCCGCCGGTACCTGAGGGGGGCGCGTGGACGTCTCGATGGGACTGCCGACGACCGTGCCGGGAGTCACCGGCGCGGCGCTGCTGGAATGCGCCCGCCGCGCCGACCGGGCGGGCTTCACCAGCCTGTGCGCCGTGGACCGGCCCGTCCACGACGGCTACGAGCCGCTCGCCGCCCTCGCCGCCGCCGCGGCCGTGACCACCCGCATCCGGCTGGCCAGCACCGTGCTGCTGGGCTCCTGCCGGGGCGGCGCGGCCCCGCTCGCCAAGCAGCTGGCGACGGTGGACCGGCTCAGCGGCGGCCGCCTGGTGGTGGGCCTGGCGGTCGGCGACCGGGAGGACGACTTCCTCGCCGCCGGCGTCCCGTTCCGCGAACGCGGGCGGCGCATGGACACCCTCGTCCGTGAACTGCGGGCGGTGTGGGCGGGCGAGGGGCCCGTTCCCGGCGTCGGCCCCCGGCCGGTGCACCCCCACGGGCCGCCGCTGCTGTTCGGCGGCCACTCGCCGGCGGCGATGCGGCGGGCCGCCCGGTACGGCTCCGGCTGGATCTCCGGGGGCAGTTCGGGCACCGCCTACCGCGAGCTGGTCGACCGGGTCCGGCAGGCGTGGGTGCGGGAGGGACGGACGGAGCCTCCTCGGGTGGTGTCGCTGTGCTACGTCTCCCTCGGCCCGGACGGCCGGCGGCAGGCGCAGGAGTACCTGCACTCCTACTACGCCTACATCGGCACGAAGGCCCGGCAGGCGGCCGCACGGGCCGTCACCGACGAGCGCCGGCTGCCGGAGGTCCTGGCCGGTTATGCGGACGCCGGGTGCGACGAGGTCGTCCTGTTCCCCTGTTCGGCCGGCCCGGAGCAGGTGGACCTGGTGGCCGGGGCGGTGCGGTGAACGGGCCCGCCGTCCTCGCCGCGGGGGTGTGCGTGACCAGCGGTCTGGTCGCCGGGGTGCTGTTCGCGGTGGCGCTGAGCGTGCTGCCCGCGCTCCGCGCCATGCCACCGGACCGGTATGTCCACACGCACCAGCTGCTCGGCCGCAACTGGGACCCGACGATGCCGGTGATCGTCCTCGGCTCGTTCGCCGCCGACGCGGCCCTCGCGGCGCCGGCCGGCGGGCGGGGGCGGCCGGTGTTCGCCGCCGCCGCGGTGCTCCTGCTGCTGGTGTCGGTGGTGTCGCACTTCGGGAACGTGCCGATCAACCGCCGGGTGAAAGGGATCGACCCCGGGGCGGTGCCCGCCGACTGGCGTGACCCCCGGCCGCTGTGGCGGCGCTGGCACCTGCTGCGCACCGTGCTGGCCGTCGCGGCCGCCGCCCTCAACGCCGCCGGACTCGCCCTGCTCTGACGGGCCGCCAGCCGTGCCACCCCGCGGCCGGGTGGCAGGGCCGGCGGCCCCGTCACGTGTCCTGCCGGCAGTGGCGGGGCACCCGTCCGTCCCCGCCACCGTCTGCGGAGGCGGGGACGGACGTACGTGTGCCGCGGCCCGCTCTCACTCCGGCCGGACCGCCGTCACCAGGGTCACGTCCTGGCCCAGCGCCTCGTGCCGGACCTCGCCGAACCCCGCCTCCCGAAGCCAGCCGGTGAGGTCGTCCAGCCGGTAGTTCGCCCCGTGCGGCGTCATCAGCTGCATGTTGAGGCTGCGCACCAGATTGCGCAGAGCGCTCTCGTCGCCGGGGACGATCATCGGGTCCCAGATGAGGAAGGCGCCGCCGGGCCGCACCGCGGGAAGGACGCGGGCGAGGAGAGCCCGCCGCTGGTCGTCCGTCCAGTCGACCAGGCAGTGCCCGATCATGACCACCTCGGACGCGGGCAGGTCGTCGGTGAAGAAGTCGGCCGCGTGGAACCGCACCCGGCGCGTCGTGCCCAGGGCGCGCATGTGGGCGTCGAACTCCGGCCTGAGCTGCGGGAGATCCAGTACGGTCGCCTCCAGGTGCGGGTGCGCCGCGACCAGCCCCGCCGCCACGTTCCCCCGGCAGCCGCCCAGTTCCAGCACCGCACCGCGCGCGGCCCAGTCGAAGCCCTTGGCCAGCGCCGGGATCAGCGGGCGGCTGGCGTCCTCCGCCATGCGCACGAAGGCCGACCGCTTGGCGTCGTCCTCGTACAACTCCCCGAACATGTCGGGCCGGGAGTACGTCGCGGCCTGCGGCGCACCGGTGCGCAGCGCGTCGGCGAGGCGCCCCCACGCCGGATACATCACCTCGTCGGCGACGTGCAGGAAGCCGCCCAGGAAGGCCGGTTCGCCGCGGACCAGGAACTGCGCCGCCGCCGCGCCGTTGCGGTAGCGGCTCCCCTCGCGGACCAGCACCCCCGCCTCGGCCAGCGCGGCCAGGAAGTCACCCGTGCCGCGCGGGTGCAGACCGAGCCGTTCCCCGAGGGTCTCCTCCTCGGCGGGCCCGCCGGCCAGCAGATCGAAGAGCCCGAGCTCCAGACCGGTCAGCAGGAGCTTCGCCCGCTGGAAGGACATCGCCGTCTCCAGCAGCGAGCCGGCCCCGAACGCCGCGCTCATCGCGCCTCCCCGGCCGGCCCGGCGAACCCGGCGGCCCGGGCCAGGGCGCCCCCCAGCACCGTGTCGGGATCGTCCACCGGCTCCGGGGCCCGCCAGGCCACACAGGCGTCCGGCCGCACCAGCACCGCCCCGCCGTCCGTCACCCCGTACGCCGGCGCCCAGGGCCGGCCGAGCGGCCGCAGCTCACCGGTCCCGTCCACCACATGGTGGCGCAGCGGCACGCCGAGCTGCTTGGCCGCGCGTTCCGCCGCCTCGGCCCACCGCCCGCCCCGCGCCCCGGTCAGCAGCACATAGCTGTCCCAGAACAGGTCGATGGTGGAGATCCGTTCGCCGTCCCGGTCGAGCCACAGGTGCGGCGCCCGGGTACCGGGCCGGCCGGACAGGTCGAGCCCGGGGGAGAGGGCGGGCGCGTCCGGGTCGCCGCCGGGGACCGCCGTGGAGTGGTAGCGGTAGCCGAGGGTGATGATGATGTCGTCGACCATGGCGGCCCGGGTCGCGTCATCGGCGTACCCGTGGCGGATGCGGTTGCGGATCATGGCCTGTTCGGCCATCGCCTCACCGACCCGGTGCCGCTCCGCTTCGTAGGTGTCCAGCAGGTCCGGGCCCGCCCACCCGTGCAGCACGCCGGCCAGCTTCCACGCCAGGTTGTGTGCGTCGTGGATGCCGGTGTTGGCGCCGAAGCCGCCCGCCGGCGGGTGGACGTGTGCCGCGTCGCCGGCGAGGAACACCCGCTGGACGCGGAAGCGCTCGGCCACCAGTTGCGCGCCCTGCCACGGCACCTTCCACACGATCTCGACTTCGAGGTCCTCGCGCCCGGCGGCCGTGCGGATGATGTCCACACAGCGCTCGTCGGTGAAGTCCTCCGGTTTCTCGCCCTTGTCGGGGAAGTACAGGGGGGTCGCCAGCCACGGGTCGCAGCCGTGCAGCCGGGACAGGCTCATCAGCGAGCCGCGGGCGGCCGTCGCGTAACAGAGGATGAACTTGCGCCCCTTGAGCAGCCCCGCCAGCTCCGGCGCGCGGAAGTAGATGCTCAGCGCGTGGAAGACGGTGCCGCGCCCGGAGCGCTCCACGCCCAGCTCGCGGCGGACGAAGCTGCTCGCCCCGTCGGCCGCCACGACGTACTGCGCGCGGATCGTGTACGGCGCCCGGTCCGGGCCGCTCACCACGGCCGTGACGCCGTCCCCGTCCTGCGTCAGCGACGTCAGCCGGGTGCCGAACCGCACCTCGCAGCCGGCCTCCTCGGCCTTGGCGACGAGCACCTTCTCGTAGCGGTCCTGCCCGCAGCCCATCACCCGTTCCGGGCTGACCAGCGGGCCGTCCAGCGACGGCGCCTCCAGGGTGACCGCCTCGTCGATCCGCGCGAACGTGGAGGTCTGGATGATCCCGCCCTCGAAGTACGGGTGCGAGTCGCCCTTCTCCAGGGCACGCACCTCCTTCTCGCACCCCGCCGCGCGGAACAGCTCCATGGTCCGCGCCTGCAGACCGGGCGCCCGGGGCAGCAGCGAGGTGGCCTCGCGCTTCTCGACGAGCAGGGTGGGCACGCCGTGGCGGCCCAGGAACATCGCGGTGGACAGGCCGACGGGCCCGCCGCCCACCACCAGCACCGGAATTGTCATGTCGTCCATGCCAGATCCCTCGACGAGTTCGGTGTGCCTGACCGGCCCATCGAAGCCCGCGCCCGTCTTCCGGTACTGGAGAAACGATGGCGCCCCGAGCAGCGGCCGGACGGTCCGGGTCCCTCCAGCGACCTTCGAGCGGAGTTCCACAGCACGCTGCCAGCGTCGTTGCCTGCACCGGCGTGGCGGTCCCGCCAGGCCGCGGTGGAAGGAGTGAGGCGGATGACGGGCATCGCTGCCCACGACGGCGCGGGTACCTCCACGCCGGCTGGCATCCTGCGGTTGGCCAATGCCTTCTGCGACGCCAAGGCGCTGCTGAGCGCCGTGGAACTGGACCTGTTCACCACCCTGCGCGACGACGCCAGAACTCCGCAGGAGATCGGCGCGGCGCTCGGCCTGCACGGCCGGGGACTGCGTGACTGGCTCCAGCTCCTGGTGGGACTCGACCTGCTGGAGCGCGACGGCGACCGCTACCGCAACGCACCGGGGGCCCGCCATTACCTGGTGCGGGGCGAACCCCTGTACATCGGCGGCTTCCTGGAGCGGTCCAACCGCAACCTGTACCCGGCGTGGGGCCGGCTCACCGAGGCGCTGCGCACCGGCAAGCCGCAGGCCGGGGGCGACTTCTTCACCATGATCGAAGACCCCCGGCTGCTGGGCCAGTTCGTCAACATGATGGACGCGCTCACCCACGTCCTGGCCCCGCAGCTGCTGGCGGCCTACGACGGCTGGGACCGCCACGCAACCGTCCTCGACGTCGGGGGCTGCCGCGGCAACATGGCGGCCCGGATCGTGGCCGCCCACCCGCACCTGACCGGGCGGGTCTTCGACCTTCCGCAGATGGCCCCGCTGTTCGACGAGAAGATGGCCGAACTCGGGATGACCGGCAAGGTCACCTTCCACCCGGGGGACTTCTTCACCCAGGAGCTGCCCGAGGCGGACCTCGTCGTCATCGGCCACGCCCTGCACGACTGGAGCGCCGAGCAGCGCCGGCTCCTGGTGCACAAGGCGTTCCGCAGCGTACGCCCCGGCGGCGAGCTGCTGGTGTACGACCGGATGCTCGACGAGGACCCACGCCACGTGGAGAACCTGGTCATCAGCCTCGACATGCTGCTGGTCACCGACGGCGGCAGCGAGTACACCGTCGCCGAACTGCGCGACCACGCCACCTCGGCGGGGTTCGCCTCGGTCACCGACCGGCCGCTCGGCGACTACGACACCCTCGTCGTCTGCCGCAAGGCGGGCTGACCCCGTGGCCGCCGGCCACCGGGGGCCGGCGGCCACGGGCCGCCCGGCGGACCAGAACGCCTCCGTCCGCCTCCGCCACGCCACCCGCTCGCGGACCACGGCGGCAGTCCCGGCGCCGCGGAGAGTGCAGAAACCATGCAGGAAAGGGATCTCATGGACGCGCGGGCCTTCGCCGGCGGCGTCCCCCACGACTACTTCCGCCACCTGCGCGGCCGCCCGGGACTCACCCGGGCCTACGACGCCGAGGGGTACCCGTTCTGGTACCTGGTGCGCCACGCCGACGTGGTACGGGCCTCGCGCGAGCACGACACCTTCCACTCCGGCCCGAGCACGATGACCTCGGTGCGTCAGGACAGCACGGGCCTGCCGCTCATCTCGTTCCTGGACGCCCCCGCACACACCCGCCTGCGCAAGCTCGCCTTCAAGGGGTTCACCCCCGCCCGCCTGGCCGCGCTGGAGAAGCCGGTGGCGGCGATCGTGGACCGCATCCTCGACGACTGCGCCGCCGGCGGCGAGTTCGACCTGGCCGAGGACATCGCGATGCAGCTGCCGCTGGAGGTGCTGACCGCACTCATCGGGGTGCCGCCCGTCGAACGCGCCCAGGTCGTCGAGTGGACCCGGCACACCGTCAACCTCGGCGACCCGGACTACCACCACAGCACGCCCGAGAAGGCGGGGGTCGCGTTCGGGAACCTCATGGCGTACTTCGAGGAACTGGTCGGGCGGCGGCGCGCCGCACCGGCGGACGACCTCTTCTCGGTGCTGCTCGCGGCCGGCAACGACACCACGGGCCGGCTGGAGCCGCAGGAGATCGCCCTGTTCGCCACCACCCTCATGGGGGCGGGCAGCGAGACGACGTACTGCTCGGTCACCGGCGGCGTGCTCGCGCTGCTCGACCACCCCGGGCAGCTGGCGGCACTGCGGGCCGACCGCGCCCTGATCCCGCTCGCCGTCGAGGAGATCATCCGCTGGGTCACCCCCGCGACGCACTTCGCCCGCCAGGTGGCCCGGGACACCGAGATCGCCGGCACGCCCGTCCGCGCCGGGGAGCGGGCGGTGCTCTGGTACACCTCCGCCAACCGCGACGAGTCCGCCTTCGACCACCCCGAACGCTTCGACGTCGGCCGGCAGCCCAACCCGCACGTGTCCTTCGGCGGCGGCGGACCGCACGTCTGCATCGGGCGCGGCCTGGCCACGCTGGAACTGCGGCTGCTGCTCGCGGCCCTGCTCGACCGGCTGCCCCGCCTCGAACTCACCGGCCCCCCGGTGCGCAGCACCACGAACTTCATGAACAGCTTCCGACAGATGCCCGCCCGGTTCGTCTGAACCGTGGCCGCGGCCGGAGAGGAGAAGCCATGAACAGTGCGGAGGACGGCTCCGAGGTCACCGGGGTCCTGACGTGGTTCCCGGTCGAACTCCCCCCTGCCCAGCGGGTGATCGGGCTGTTCGTGGGGAAGTGGACGATCGGCGCGCTGCGGCCGGTGGTGCAGTTGGGCATCCCGGACCTGCTGGCCGAAGGGCCCCGCACCGCGACCGACCTGGCGCGCGAGACCGGCGCGGACGCCGACGCCCTGTACCGGGTGCTGCGCTGCGCGGCGGCCACCGGCGTCCTGGCGGAGACGCCGGAGCGCGCCTTCGCGCTCACCGCCGCCGGGCAGGGGCTGCGCAGCGGGGTCGAGGGGAGCGTGCGCGACATGTTCCTGTTCGCCAGCGACCCGATGATGTGGCGGCCGTACGAGAACCTGCTGCACACCGTGCGAACCGGTGCGCCGGCCTTCGACCACGCCTTCGGCGAGACGTTCTTCGACCACCTGCGGGCCCACCCGGGCAGTGCCGCGCTCTTCGACCGGGCCATGGTGCAGAACCACTACCCGGGCACCGACCGGATCTTCGAGCAGTTCGACTTCTCCCGCTTCCCCCGGATCGCCGATATCGGCGGCGGCCGCGGGCAGTTCCTCGCCGAGGTCCTCGTCCGCCACCCCACCTGCACCGGAGCCGTCTGCGACCAGCCGCAGGTCGTCGACGGGGCGAAGGCGGAGTTCGAACGCCGCGGGGTGGCCGACCGGGCCGCGGCGGTGGCGACCGACTTCTTCACGTCCGTCCCCGCCGGGTATGACGCCTACTTCATCAAACACACCCTGCACAACTGGAGCGACCGCGACGCCGGACGGATCCTCTCGCGCGTACGGGAGGCCGTCGGCCCCCGCGAGGACGCCCGGCTCCTCATCGTCGACATGCTGCTGACCGGCCCCGGGGAGTGGGACCTCGGCAAGCTCACCGACATCGAGATGATGGCGGCCCTCGGCGGCCGGGAACGCGACCGCGAGGAGTGGCACCGGCTGGCCGCGGCCGCCGGCTTCGCCCCGGCCAACGACCCCGCCCCCGGTGACCTGGCCCTGCTGGAGTACCGGCCGGTCTGAGCAGACGCCGTGGCCGAAGCGACCCCGAAAGAGAGCCCGATGCCCACCGACGACACCTTCCCGTTCCCCCCGGCCGATCCGCTCGACCCGCCCGCACGCCATGCCGCCCTGCTGCGCGACGAACCGGTCGCCCGCGTCGCCCTCCCCACCGGCGACCTGGTGTGGCTGGTCTCCCGGCACGAGGACGTCCGCCGGGTCCTGGCCGACCGGCGCTTCAGCCGTCAGGCCATCACCGCCCCGGGCGCACCACGGCTGCTGCCCCTCGCGGAGGGGTCGAAATCGATCTTCGTCATGGACCCGCCGGAGCACACCAGGCTGCGCCGGCTCGTCTCGCGTGCCTTCTCACCCGCCCGGATCAGGGCCCTCGGCACCGAGGTACGCACCCTCGCGGACGACCTCGTCACGGCCATGCGCACCTCCGGCCCCCCGGCCGACCTCGTCGCCGGCCTCGCCCAGCCGCTGCCGATCACCGTCATCTGCCGGCTGCTCGGGGTGCCGTACGAGGACGTCGACCGATTCCGCGCCTGGACCGACGTGATGCTCAGCTATGACCGGGAGCGGCGGGAGGAGGTGGTGGCGGCCCGCGGCGAGCTGAGCGGCTACCTCACCCGCCTGATCGAGGCCAAACGGGCCGACCCCACCGACGACGTGCTGATGGTCCTGATCAACGCGGCCGACGACGGCGACCGGCTCGACGACGAGGAACTCCTCGCCTTCGGCTACACGTTGCTCGGCGCGGGCTACCACGCCACGACATCCGGGCTGGTGCACGCGGTGCTCACCCTGCTGCGCCGCCCCGCCGACCTCGAACGGCTGCGGGAGCGCCCCGAGTTGCTGCCCACCGCCGTCGAGGAACTGCTGCGCCGTTCCCAGGCGGGCGGCGGGCTGGGGGCGCTGCGCATCGCCCTGGAGGACGTCGAGATCCAGGGGGTCCGCATCGCCGCCGGCGACGCCGTCCTCCCGCTGATCAACGCCGCCAACCAGGACCCCGAGGTCTTCGACAGTCCCGGCGAACTGCTCCTGGACCGGTCGCCCAACCCGCACCTGTCCTTCGGCCACGGCATCCACCACTGCCTGGGCGCCCAACTCGGCCGGATGGAACTGGCGGCGGGGATCGGCGCGCTGCTGCGCGAGCTGCCCGGCCTGCGCCTGGCGGTGCCGGAGCGGGACCTGGAGTGGAGCAGCGGGCTGGCCTTCTCCCGCCCGCGCGCCGTCCCCCTCGCCTGGTAGCCGGCCATGCTCTCCGACGACCTCGCCGAGCTGGCCGCCCCGGTGCTCCGCGACGTGCTCGACCACCCCTTCTGGGCCGGACTGCGCCAGGGCACGCTGCCGGGCGAGGCCCTGGTGCGCTTCGTGGAGCAGGACACCGGCCACCTCCTGCCCTGCTACGGGCGCGCCTTCGCCCGGTGCGCGGCGGGCACCGCGGACGACACCGACGTCGTCCTGCTCTCCCGCTGCGCCTTCGAGACCCTCGACTCGGGCCCGAGGCTGCGTACGGCGCTGGCCGGCCTGGCGCCCGTGCTCGGGGTGCGCCCACCCGATCCGGGGGCCGGCGCCCACCACGCCGCCCGCGTCCAGTGCGCCACGGTGACCGCGGCCGTAGCCACGTCGTGGGCGGCCGGCATCGGCGCGCTGCTGCCCTTCATGCTCTTGCACCTGGAGGTCTGCCAGGACCTGCGGGCACGGCAGCGTCCGGGCTCCCGCTACCTGCCGTGGCTGGCGGCCTATCTGCCCGGTGACGGCGCGCGGTACGCGGTGCGCGCGGTACGGGAGCTGACCGACCGGTTCGGTGCGACGGCGACGCCCGCCGAGACCGCGGAGACGGCCGACTGGTTCCTGCGCGGCGCCCGGTGCGAACTCGCCTTCGCCGACGCCGCCCTCGACGACCCGGCCCCCGGCCCCGTCGCCCCCGCCCCGCCTCCCCGTTGAGCCCGCCCACCACCACGAGGTCCGCCATGAAACAGACATCCCCACCCGGCCTGTCGCCCGACGCGGCCGTCCCGCCCTCCCGCAGCACGACGTCCCTCATCGCCGCGCTGGTGCTTGCGGCGGTCGCCTGCCAGCTGTGCATCTCCATGCCCACCCCGGCGCTCCCGGACATCGCCCGGCGGCTGCACGCCGACACCGCCGCCGTGGGCCTGGCCCAGGCCCTGTTCTTCCTCCTGGGCGGGCTGCTCTCGGTGATCATGGCGGCCTGCAGCGACTACGGACGCACCCGTGCCCTGATGATCGGTGCGCTGGCGCTGGCCGTCGCCGGGGCGCTCGTCGCGGCGGCCGCCCCGACGATGGCGGTGTTCGTCGTCGGCCGTACCGTGCAGTCCACGGCGACCGCGGTGTTCCCCCTGGCGCTGCGCGTGATGCGACAGACCCTGGGGCCCGGACAGTTCGGCCGTGCCATGGGCCTGATCACCGCCGCGAACGGCGGCATCGTCGGGCTGGACGGCCTGCTCTCCGGATGGCTCACCGACCGGTACGGCTACCGGTCGGTCTTCCTGGTCATGGCCGCGTTCGGGGTGCTCACCGCGGTGGTTCTGGGCCGGACCGTGCCGGAGCCGGAACGGGTCGCGACGGGCCGCCTGGACTGGCTGGGGCTCACGGTGCTCTCGCTCGCCCTGGCCTGTGTGGAGCTGGGCATCGGCATGGCCGCCGGCGCCCCGGCGGGCGGCGTGGCGGGCATGCTGGTGCTCGGCGCGCTGCTCCTGGTGGTGTTCTGGGCCATCGAGCGCCGGCGGCCGAACGCGCTGCTGCCGCCCCAGTATCTGAGGTCCCGTCAGGCCTGGCCCGTCCTGCTCACCTCGATCCTCGTCACCATGGGCATGCTCAGCACCATCAACTTCGTGATACCGGTGTTCAGTCAGAACCGTGAGGTCGGCTACGGCCTCTCGGCCACCGAGGCCGCGCTGTTCTTCATCGTGCCGGTGTGCCTGGTCAACGTCCTTCTGGCACCCGCCGTCGGCACGCTCGCCTTCCGGGTGGGCTGGCGCCGTGTGCTGCGCGTCGCCACCGCCCTCACGGTCCCGGTGCTGGCCGCCCTCGCCCTGGGCCTGTCCTCACGGTGGCTGGTGCTGGCCCTGGTGGTCCTCGTCGGCTTCGGTCTCGCGGGGGCCATGACGCCGCTGAACGGCCTGAGCGCCCTCCTCGCCGCGCCGCAGAGCCCCAGCCTGCTGCCCGGCGTCAACTCGGCCGCCTACGGGGTGGGTTCGTCCCTCGGCTTCGTCCTGGCTGCCCAGCTCGCCGGACCGGCCGGGGTGCACTCGGCGGACGGCTACCGTGCGGCGCTGTGGGCGGCCGCGCTCGTCATCGCGCTCGCGTTCGGCGCGTCGCTGCTGATCAAGGGACGTCCCGACGCGCCCGGCGAGCGGATCTGATGGCCGCCGACACGCCCGGCCACCCCTACGCGGTGGTGGTCGGGGCCGGTATCGGCGGACTGGCCGCGGCGGCCGGCCTGACCCGGATGGGACGGTCCGTGCTGGTGCTGGAACGCGCCGGGTCCCTGCGGGCCGACGGCGCCGGGATCTCCCTGCTGGCCAACGCCCAGCGGGCACTGGACCAGCTCGGTGTGGGCGACCGGGTCAGGGAGCTGGCCGCCACCATGCTGCCGGGCGGCGAGGGGGTGCGCACCGCCGGGGGACGGCGGCTGATGAAACCCACCGACCCCGCGTTCGTGCGCCGCCATGGGCTCTCCACCGCCGTGCTGCTGCGGCCGGCCCTGCACCGGACCCTGCGCGACGCGGTACCCGCCGACCACCTCCTGACCGGCGCCGAGGTCACCGGCGTGGAGCGGCGGGCCGACGGCACCGCGCTGGTGCACTACCGGCGCGGCGCGGCCCGGGTGAGCGTCCCGGCCCGGGTGGTGATCGCCGCCGACGGCCTCCACAGCCGCCTGCGCGGGCAGCTGTGGCCCGGCGCGGCGCCCCCGGTCTACAGCGGGCACAGCGTCTGGCGGGGGATCGCGGAGGTCGACCGCGAGGAGCCCGGCGGCACGACCTGGGGGCGCGGCCGGGAGTTCGGCAGGATGCCGCTCGCCGACGGCCGGGTCTACTGGTACGCCGTCGCCAACACGCCGCAGGGCGCGCGTCATCCGGACGAACACGCCGAGGTGGTACGCCACTTCGGCACCTGGCATCGCCCCCTCCCCGACCTGCTGGGCCGCACCCCGCCCGGCGCGGTCCGCCACGACGACGTCTTCGAACTCCCCCTCCCGCTCCCGGTGTTCGCCGCGGGGCGGGTCGCGCTGCTCGGCGACGCCGCCCACGCGATGACCTCCGACCTCGGGCAGGGCGCCTGCCAGGCCCTGGAGGACGCCGTCGTGCTGTGTGCCGCGCTGGCCGCCCACCCGGACACCGAGGAGGCGCTCGCCGACTACGACGCGCGCCGGCGCCCCCGCGCCCAGGCGATCGTGGCGGCCTCGCGCCGGGTGGGCCGCATGAAGCTGCGCGAACGGTGGTGGCAGGTGCTGGCGCGAGACGCCCTGACGACCCTGGCGCCGCCGCGGACGGGGGAGGCGGCGCTCGCCAGGATCGGCGACTGGCACCCGCCGCACCTTCCCGCGGGAGCCGCCCGGTGATCGCCGTGATCGGGGCCACCGGGAACGTCGGCCGCCCGCTCGTGGCGGGCCTCGTGGCGCGCGGCGCGCGCCCGCGGATCCTGACCCGTGACCCCGGCCGCGCCCGGCTCGCCCCGGGAGCCGAGGCCGTCATCGGCGACCTGGACGCCCCCGGCTGCACCGACGCGCTGCTGGCCGGTGCCGACGCCGCCTTCGTGGTCACGGCCGGCCCGGATGCGGCGGCCCACGACCGGGTGATCGCCGCCGCCGTCGCACGCCACGGGGTGCGCCAGGTGGTCAAGGTGACGTCGGTGGCGGCGCTGCCCCCGGTCCACGACGCCTACGGAGCGGCCCACGCCGCCGCCGAGGACGCCTACCTCGCCACCGGCGCCCACTGCACCTTCCTGCGGCCGGCCGCCTTCATGTCCAACACCCTCCAGTGGAAGTGGTCCGTCACCGGCCGGTCCACCGTCTTCCAGCCCTTCGGGGACCTCCCGCAGGCGGTGGTGGACCCCGCCGACGTCGCCGAGGTCGCGGCACGGGTGCTCGACGCCCCCCAACTCGGCGGCCGCGCGTACACGGTCACCGGCCCCGAGCCACTGACCCCCCGCCAGCGCACCCGCCGCCTCGCCGCCGCCCTCGGCCGCCCCCTCACCTTCGTCGACGCACCCCCCGAACAGGCCCGCCGGGCCATGACCGACGCCGGCCTGCCACCCGCCTACGTCGACGCCCTCCTCACCTCCCAGTCCGACCCCGACCCGGCCCGCGGCGGCCTGCCGCTCCCCACCGTCCAGAACCTCACCGGCCGCCCGCCGCGCACCTTCGACGGGTGGCTGGGGGCGCACGCGCACCTGTTTTGTTGATGTGGGGCGGGGCGGTCGCCTCTGGGCCCGCTCGCCACCAGGTGGCACGGGCCATGTCCGCAGGGGAAAACGATGGCAGCGGCCTCGGCGGATGTGCGAGCCTCCAAAGCCCATGCCGAGGCCGCATTGGATGGTCCGGCATGGATGCGTCGCAACTTCGTCGCCTCCATCCAGTACAAGACCGCGCAGCTCGATCACGACTCCGCCACCCACATCGCCGTCATCCAGGGCGCGATCGCCGCCGCCGCGAAGATCGCGCACAAGGCACAGGAAAGCGCCGCACGCGCTCAGGAGGCAGCGGCCAACGCTCGCGACCTCGCCACCGAGGCATTGAAGTGGGCCGACAAGGCGAAGAATTCAGCCGTGCAGGCCACCACCTCCGCCCAACAGGCCGACGCGAAGGCGGATGCGGCCGAGCAGTCCGCCAAGGACGCACAAGCCTCGGCCAACAAAGCCAAGCAGGAAGCCTCCATCGCCTGCACGGCCGAAATCGCAGCCGCGGCAAAGAAGGCAGCTGAGGAGGTTCGGAAGGCCAAGAAGGCCGGGAAGAACCCCGCGGACACCCCCGAGAACGACAAGGTTTCGGATCCGCCGGATTCGCTCTCCTCGGCCTGGGGGTAGGCGCGTTCTTTCCGCCCGCTGGGGCGGCACTTGAGCTGTTTACTGGCAACCTCGGGTATGCGTCCCTCGCGTTCACTGGACTCAACGTCTTGTTCACCGGAATCGGCTATGGACTGACGGGCGTCGAGTTCAAGTCATCCCTTGCCCGCGCTGCCCTGAGCGTGATCACCTTCGGCCAGTCCAAGTGGATCGGCGCACTCAGCGGATCCCAGGTCGCCACAAAGATCACGCAGATCGGGCACGACCTCGTGTCCCCCATCACCGGCTTGCTGGGATCCCTCGGGTTCTGACCAGAAGTACTGTGGAAATCACGCACGATGGCCTGCGGTGCACCTGCCGCAGGCCCTCGTCCGCCGTGGAAAGGACCTGGCATGCTCGCGCGGCTTCCCCTGCCCTACCTGCTGCTCATGGCAGCTGTCGCCACTCTCATATTCTGCCTCTACATGGACAGATGGCTGAATACGCGCAAGGTGACAGCGATGTCTTTCTTCATCTCTGTCGGGTGCTGTCTCGGTATGGTCGTAGTAGGCGGACTTCAGTATCAGCACTGGAGCCATAAACAGATGCTGATCCTGTACTCCTTCACGTGGGTCGGGCTCACAATCGGTCTGATTCCCGCCAGGAATCCCGTTCTCGAGTATTGCGATGAATGGCGGCGAGGCGTCAGGAGGGAAAAATACGAGTATTCGAAGTGGTGTGCAATCGCGCCAGTTGTTTCGGTCACCCTTATGGGATTCTTGGGGTTCATTCTTGCGACCTGACGGCCACGGCCCGCCAGCCACCCGGAATACCGGGCGAGAGGACCAGGGTGCCTAGAACCTGGTGGTGGAGGTAACCGGCGTCCCAGGTGGGCCGCCCCCCTGGCGCACGTCGCTCCGCCCCGGCGGTCACAAGACGGCCGGGGCGGCGGCAAGGCCGTTCAGTCGCGCGGGACCCCGATCTGGGAAACGCAGCGCAGCAGGCTCTGGCGGAAGGTGCGGACGAAACCCTCGACGGTGTCGGTGTCGCGTGGCGTGTTCAGGTACGGCTTCAGGCGCCGTTCGACCTCCTGTACGCCGGGCTGGCCGGCCATGTGGCGGGCGACGGCCTCGAGGTCGCCCTCGTACTCGATGACGCGTACCAGCGTCGCGCCGCGCACGAACACCGCGGTGGCCAGGAGGCGGGCGGCCGGGGAGGCCCCGGCGCCGGGCACCGACGGGGAGCCGACCCGGCGGAAGCCGGCGAAGACCTCGGCCACTTCGTCCTCGCACCCCGGCCGGATGTCGTAGGTCAGCGCGGCGAACGGCACTGCTAGGCCTCCTCGTCGACGTGGATCGAGCGGGTGGGGCAGCTGCGGGCGGCGTCGCGCACGGCCGCCCGGGAGGCGTCCGGCGGCTCCGGGTCCAGGACGACGACATGGCCCTCGTCGTCCTGGTCGAACACGTCCGGGGCCCGGTAGACACACAGACTGCTGACGGTGCAGGTGGCGCTGTTGGCGGTGACGCGCACGATTCCTCCTACCAGGTGACGGGGATCTCGGTGAAGCCCTCGGTGAACCCGCCCAGGCTGCGCGGGAGTTGGTCGCCGGTGACCGCGAGCCGCAGGTCCGGCAGCCGTTCGAGCAGCGACCGGGTGGCGACCTGGAGCTCCATGCGGGCCAGTGCCGCCCCCGCGCAGTAGTGGAGCCCGGCGCCGAACGTCATGTGGTGGTTGTCCGTACGACGGATGTCGATCTTGAACGGTTCGGAGAACACCTCCTCGTCCATGTTGGCCGACTCCTCGGACAGCAGGACGCTGGTGCCCTTGGCGATCACGGAACCGTCCGACAGCGGGATGTCCGCCACCGCGTAGCGCAGCGTGCCGACCGAGGAGCCCATGATCTGGGTCCGCAGCAGCTCCTCGACCGCGCCCGGCACCAGCGACCAGTCCGCCTGGATCTCCTTGACCAGGTCCCGGTGGTGCAGCAGCACCGCCGTGCTCGCGCCGATCTGGCTGGCGGTGGTGACATACCCGGCGATCAGCAGACCCTGGGTCCAGAATTGCAACTCGTGCTCGGAAAGACGGTTGTTGTCCTCGTCGCGGGCCTTGATCAGCCCGCTGACCAGATCCTCGCCGGGATGTGCGCGCTTGCTGTCGATCAGCTCGCCCAGGTAGTGCCACAGCCCCTCACGGCACCGCTGCATCTCCTCGACGGGCAGCTTGCTCACGGACAGGAAACCGTCGACGAGGTAACGGAAGCGGTCCATGTCCTCCAGCGGCACACCGAGCAGCCGGCAGATGACGCGGATCGGCAGCGGGAAGGCGAACGCCTCGTTGAGGTCGAGCGGACGGGGCCCGGCGGTCATCGCGTCGATGAGCTCGTCGCACACGGACTGCGCCACCGGGCGCAGCGCCTCGACCCGGCGCGCCGTGAAGGCCCGGGTCACCAGACCGCGCACCCGGATGTGGTCCGGCGGGTCCGGGTTGATCTCCGGGTCGGCGAACAGCTCGTTGTCGGCCGAGATCCGCGCGACGTCGGGGCGTTGCCGGCGGGAGATGTTGCGGCTCAGCCGGTGGTCGGCGAAGAGGGAGCGCACATCGGCGTACCGGGTGACCATCAGCGCACGGTCACCGCTGGGCAGCGTCACCTCGACCGCCGACCGGTTGCGCAGACCGCGCAGCGCCTCGGGTATCTCCATCGGCGGGGACCAGGGGAACGGGTAACGGACGGGGGTAGGGGAAGTCATCGACGTCCTTGCCTCTCGTGGTGGGAGCGGGGTCAGGGCTTGACGGGCCAGTCGGGACGCGCCCAGGCGCTCTCGGCGAACGTCCACTCGTAGCGGACGCCCAGCGAGAAGAAGTCGGTGAGCTGGGCCAGGTCGCGGTCCGACCCCCGCTCGGCCATTTCCTCGGCGACGCTCAGATAGCGCTCGACGACGCGCGCGTAGCCCTCCGCCGGCTGGTACAGCGCGGCCCACGGCGCATAGCGCGAACCGGGCGCGCAGCGCCGCGCCAGGTCGGCGGAGACCCGGTGGTTGAACCAGGCCATGGGCAGCAGCGCGCCGAGGGCGGCCGCCGGTGACGTGGCCGCCGCGGCCTGGAAGAAGGAGCAGTGGGCCCGGGCGAGGGGGTCCGCCGGCGCGTCGGCGGCCGGCGCGCGCAGACCGAGGTCGGGGGCGACCTTGGTGAAGGCCTCGCGCAGCCGGTCCCGGGCCTGAAGCGTGCCGACCGCGGCGCGGGCGAAGAACACCGCGTGCGCGTCGTCCGCGGCGCTCGCGGCGCACCGGGCCAGCGCCCGCCCGTACGCGGGCAGCAGATGCCCGGTGTCCTGCTCGACGAAGTGGGTCAGCGCCTCACCGGGGAGCGAGCCCGACCGCAGCCCCGCCCAGAACGGGTGGTCGAGCACCTCGCGCAACACCGGATCGGCACTCGCGATCAGCCGGTCCCGCAGCATGGCAGCTTCCTCTCGGGTAGGGGTCACAGCGCCAGCCGGACGTGGTAGTGCCGCAGCCAGGCGTCGAGTTGGAGGACCATCTCCACGTCGCGGCGCTCCCCCCAGCCGGTGGTCGGCACCGGCCGGCCCTCGGCCAGCAGCCGCCTGGCGGCCGGCACGTCGAGCAGGGGGCGCACCGGGGAGTGCGGATCGGCGACCAGCTCTGCAAGCCGGTCGCGCAGCATCTGCCCGTAGCCCGGGTCCTGGGTGATCGGGAACGGGCTCTTGGGACGGCGCAGTACCCGCTCCGGCAGCAGCCCGGCCAGCGCCGCGCGTAGCGGGCTCTTCTCCTCGCCACCGTGCCGCTTCAGCCGCCAGGGGATGTTGAAGGCGTACTCGACCAGCCGGTGGTCGCAGTAGGGCACCCGCACCTCCAGCCCGACCGACATGCTCAAGTGGTCGTTGCGGGTCAGCAGCAGCGGCAGCCACCGCGTCATGTGGAGGTAGCCGACGCGGCGCAGCAGGGCCTCGCGGGCATCCTCGCCCGGCACCGCGGGCACCTCGCGCACCGCCTGGGAGTAGCGGTCCGCCGAGTAACCGGGCACGTCCACTTTCTCCAGCAGGGAGCGGTCCAGCAGCCCGGTGCTCATGCCGTGCGGGGCGACCCCGAAACCCATCGTGACCCACGGGAAGTTGCCGCTGTCCACGAGGTTCTCGTCGCTGAACGAGCGGTACCCGCCGAAGAGTTCGTCGGCCACCTCGCCCATCAGCGCCACCGTCGAGTGCTGCCGGACGGCCCGCAGCAGCAGGTACAGCGACCGGTCCATGTCCGGCGTGGGCCGGGGCAGGTCCTGCGCCGTCATCGCGGCGTGCCCCACCACCGGGTCGGCCAGGTCCTCGGTGCGCAGGACGACCGGCTCGTGGTCGGTCCCGACGAAGGCGGCGACTTCCGCGGCGTGCGGGGCGTCCGGGCTGTGGTGCCAGAAGTCCTGGCGGAAGCGCTCCGCGTGCCCCTCGAAGTCCACCGCGAAGGTCCGCGGGCGCCGCCCGTGCCGCGCCGCCAGCGCGACGATGGCGCTGGAGTCCAGCCCACCGGAGAGCAGGGTGCACAGGGGGACGTCGGCCACCAGGTGGGAGGCGACCGAGTCGGACAGCAGCCCCCGCACGGTGTCCACCGTCGCGGGCCAGTCGTCGGTGTGCTCGCGTCCCGGCAGCGACCAGTAGGCGCGCTCGTGGATCCCGCCGTCCCGGACGGTCAGGACGTGCCCGGCCCGCACCTGCCGGATGCCGGAGTAGACGGCGTGCCCGGGGGTGGCGATGTACGACAGCAGCTCCGCCAGCCCTTCGCTGTCCACCGCCGAGTCGACCAGCGGGTGGGCGAGGAGCGCCTTGACCTCCGAGCCGAACAGCAGGCCGCGGCGGGTCGGCGCGTAGTACAGCGGCTTGACCCCGAGCCGGTCGCGGGCCAGCAGCAGTTCCTGACGCTGGGTGTCCCACACCGCGAAGGCGAACATCCCGTCGAAGCGCTCGACACACCGCTCACCCCACTCCAGGTAGGAGGCCAGCACCACCTCGGTGTCGCTCGACGTGCGGAAGGTGTGGCCGCGGGCCGCCAACTGCTCCCGCAGTTCCCGGTAGTTGTAGATCTCGCCGTTGTACACGAGGACCGCCCGTACCTCGCCGTCCCGCTCCGCGGTCATCGGCTGCCGGCCGCCCGGCGGGTCGATGACGGCCAGCCGCCGGAAGCCGAGCGCGACCCGCCGGCCGGCCCACACCGCCTCGGCGTCCGGCCCGCGGTTGGCCATCGCGGCCACCATCGTGCGGACCGTGCTGCCGTGCTCGGTCAGGTCCCGCTCGAAGTCGATCCACCCGGCCACTGCGCACATGTCGTCCCCTCGTCAGTTGTCGGAAGGCCGGACGGGCCGGCCGGCGGCGGACACCAGGGCGCCGACGCGTGCGGACGGCGGCGGCTGCCGCCGCATCTCCTCCCGCAGGCGCCGGGCGGCCGTCCGCACGGCGCCGTCCTCCAGCAGCCGCCGGCACTCCTCCCGCAGCCGCTGCGGCGTCGCGTCCGCCACCGGCAGCAGCCGCGCGGCACCCACGCCCGCGACCGCCCCCGCGTGCCCCGCGTGGTCCGGCAACTGCGGCACCAGCAGCAGCGGGAGACCGTGGTGGAGAGCGGTGAGGACGGTGCCGGCACCACCGTGCGCGACCACCCCGTCGCATGCGTCCAGCAGGCTGTGCAGGGGCGCGTCCACCACCACCCGCACGTCCTGTGGCAGCCGGCCGAGCAGCGGCACCTGCGCCGCTGAGACGGCCGCCACCAGCTCCACGCCGAGCGGATGCAGGGCACGCACCACCTCCGGGAGGAGGAACCGCCGGGCCGACAGCTTCGCCATGGTGTGCCCCCAGGTCACACACAGCCGCCGCCCGGCCGGCTTCGGCAGCGTGACCGGCCGGCCGCCGCCGTTGAACGGCACGTAGCGCACCGGGACGGCCGGCGGCGCGGCGGGCGGCCGCAGCGACGGGGGAGTGGGGTCGAGGGTCAGGGCGCCGAACGGGTCGACGGCGTCCAGCCCGTACCGCTCGGCCAGCGGCGCCAGCAGCCCCGGCAGCACGTGCCCGGCCCGGGCCATCAGATCCGTTCCGTACAGATGACGCACGGCCGGCACCCCCTGCACCGCGGCCGCCAACGGGCCCGCCAACGCGGTGGGTTCGTAGACCACGACGTCCGGGCGGAAGTCCGACGCCAGCTCGACCAGCCCGTCGGCCATGGACTCGGCGTGGGCGAGGAACATCTCCGCGGCCCGTGGACCGCCACCGCGCCCACCGGCACCGGACCGCGGCGCGCCGATCACATAGCGGCGCACCATGGCCACCGCGTCGACGTCATGGCCGGTCACGGCCGCCGGCAGCCCGCACCGGCCGATCTCCGCGGCCAGCGCCGGCTGGCTGGCCACGAGCACCTCGTGTCCGGCGGCGCGGCACGCCCACGCCTGTGTCACGAGCGCGTACAGGTGCGACGGCCAGGCCCAGGTGGTGAACAGCAAGCGCATCTCGGTGCGTCCTTCCCGCCGCGGTTGCCGGTCATCGTGTGCGGCGCCGCTCGTGCCCGGCTCGAAGACCGCTGGGCACCGAGGCGGGCGCCCTCTCACCGGGCGTCGAGCCCGCACGGGGATCGTGAGCCCCCGTCCGTCCGCACACCGAAACCGTCCGCACGGAGAGGAGACCGGTGACGACCCCCCGCACCGCCCTGGTCACCGGGGCCAACCGCGGCATCGGCCTGGCCACCGCCCGGGCCCTGTACCGCGCCGGATGGCGCGTGGTGCTCGCCGCCCGGGACCGCGACGTGGCATGGACCGCCGCCGCCGAGACCGGTCCCCACGCTGTCGGCGTACCCCTGGATGTGACCCTGCCCGAGAGCGTGGCGGCCGCCCGCGCCGCGGCCGGCCCGGTGGACGCGCTGGTGAGCAACGCCGGCGTGCTGCTGGACGCGGGGTACGACCCGCTGACCGTCCCGGTCGACCTGGTCCGCGCCACCCTCGACGTCAACGTCCTGGGCGCCTGGCGGGTCTGCCAGACCTTCGTGCCCGACATGGTCCGCGGGGGCTGGGGGCGCGTGGCCCTCCTCTCCAGCGGCACGGGCACGTTCACCAACGGGCTGTTCCCCGGCGCCCCCGGCTACGCGTTGTCGAAGACCGCCGTCAACGGGCTCACCACGCTGCTGGCCACCGCGACGCGCGGCACCGGGGTGCTCGTCAACGCCGTCAACCCCGGGCCCACCCGGACCCGGATGATGCCGGACGCCCGGGGCGCCGTGCGGAGCGCCGCCGACGATGTCGTGCACGCCCTCGGGCTGCCCGACGACGGCCCCACCGGGGTGCTGTTCCGCAGCGGGCGGATCGTCGGGTGGTAGCGCACCCGCACCGCCCCGCCCCCGCTCCACACCCGATTGACGGCACCTCCAGCCGGCTTCCAGGCCGCTCTGAGACGGTCGGCCGGACAGCCCACGCACCCCTGAGGAGGGCGATGTGCACCGCACGTTGATCGTCGCCAGGCTGAAGACCGACGACCCCGCGCGCATCGCGGACGTCTTCGGCGCGTCGGACGCGACCGAACTACCGCACATGGTGGGCGTGTCCCGCAGGACCCTGTTCACCTTCCACGACCTGTACTTCCACCTGGTCGAGGCGGACGAGGACATCGGCCCGAACCTCTACCGGGCGCGCAGCCACCCGCTCTACTCCGACATCAACACCCGGCTCGGCGAGTTCGTGTCGCCGTACGACCCCGGCTGGAAGGAACCCAAGGACGCCATGGCGTCCCCGTTCTACGTCTGGACAGCGGAGCAGGGGAGGATCCGGTGACCGCGGAAAGGCCCCGCAAGCTGAACGCCGCCGACGTCCCCGCCAATCGCCGCAGGGGCGGCGAACTGCGGGTGACGCTCAGCCCCCGGACCGTCGGCTGCACCTCCGGCTTCGGGGGTGTGCTGCACCTCGCCCCGGGCGAGGCCGTCACCGAGCACTACCACCCGTACTCCGAGGAGTTCCTCCATGTGGTGTGCGGTGCACTGGAGATGACGATGGACGGGGAGCCGGTCGCGCTCGCCGCCGGGGACTCGCTGTTCGTGCCGATCGGGGTGCGCCACCGGCTGGTGAACGCCGGTGAGGAGCCCGCCACCGGCGTCTTCCACCTCTCCCCGCTGGCTCCGCGCCCCGAGCTCGGCCACGTCGACACCGAGCCGGTCGCCGCCGCCGACGAGCCGCACCCCGACATCCGGGCGGACCGGTGAGCGCTGAGAAGGCGGTCATCACCGGTATCGGGGTGGTGGCACCGGGCGCGGTCGGGCGGGAGGCGTTCTGGGAGCTGCTGGCCGCCGGCCGCACCGCCACCCGGCGCATCACCGGCTTCGACCCGGCCGCGTTCCGCTCCCGTATCGCCGCCGAGGTCGACTTCGACCCGGGGGCGTGCGGCCTGACGCACCAGGAGGTCAGGCGGATGGACCGGGCGGCGCAGTTCGCCGTGGTCAGCGCGCGCGAGGCGCTGGCGGACAGCGGGCTCGCCATGCCGGCGGACGACCCCGGGCGGGTGGCGGTCTCCCTGGGCAGCGCCGTGGGGTGCACCACCAGCCTGGAGCGCGAGTACCAGGTCCTGTCCGACGACGGGCGGAACTGGCTGGTGGACCACACCTACGGCGTGCCGCACCTCTACGGCTACATGGTGCCCAGCTCGCTGGCCGTGGAGGTGGCCCGAGAGGTGGCGGCGGAGGGGCCGGTGGCGCTGGTCTCCACCGGCTGCACCTCGGGCCTGGACGCGGTCGGGCACGGCGCCCAGCTCATCGAGGAGGGCTCCGCCGACGTCGTCCTCGCCGGGGCGACCGACGCGCCGCTCTCGCCCATCACCTCGGCCTGCTTCGACGCCATCCGGGCCACCTCCCCCAACAACGACGACCCCGCGCACGCCTCCCGCCCGTTCGACGCCGACCGCGACGGCTTCGTCCTCGGTGAGGGCGCGGCGGTCCTGGTCCTGGAGCGCGCCGGCGCGGCGCGGGCCCGCGGCGCACGGGTCTACGCGGAGATCGCCGGCTTCGCCAGCCGCAGCAACGCCCACCACATGACCGGACTGCGCCCC
Source organism: Streptomyces sp. NBC_01454 (assembly GCF_036227565.1). NCBI lineage: Bacteria > Bacillati > Actinomycetota > Actinomycetes > Kitasatosporales > Streptomycetaceae > Streptomyces > Streptomyces sp. NBC_01454. The sequence goes on along the minus strand of NZ_CP109460.1, from coordinate 1,768,927 downwards.
GACGGCCGCGAGATGGCCGAGGCGATCACCACCGCACTGCGGCGGGCCCGCCTCGCGCCGTCCGCGGTCGACTACGTCAACGCCCACGGCTCCGGCACCCGGCAGAACGACCGGCACGAGACGGCCGCCTTCAAACGCAGCCTGGGCGCACACGCCTACGAGGTACCGGTCAGCTCCATCAAGTCCATGATCGGGCACTCGCTCGGCGCCATCGGATCGCTCGAGGTCGCCGCGTGCGCCCTCGCCCTGCGCGAGCAGGTGGTCCCGCCCACCGCCAACCTGCGGACCCGCGACGCCGAGTGCGACCTCGACTATGTGCCCCTGACCGCGCGGGAACACCGTATGCACACCATCCTGAGCGTCGGCAGCGGATTCGGCGGGTTCCAGAGCGCCACCGTGCTGTCCCGCCCCGGCACCGGGCGGGCGCCCGCCGGAAGGGGGCGGCCGTGACCGCGCCCCGGGCAGCCGTCGTCACCGGCATCGGCGTGATCGCGCCCACCGGTCTCGGCGCGGACGCGCACTGGCAGGCCGTGCTGGCGGGGAAGTCGGGCATCGGTGCCCTCAGCCGCTTCGACCCCTCGCCCTACCCGGTCCGGCTGGCCGGTGAAGTACCGGGCTTCGACGCCCTGGAGACGCTGCCCCGCCGGCTCGTCCCGCAGACCGACCGCTGGACGCACCTGGCCCTGTGGGCCGCACAGGCCGCGCTGGCGGACGCCGGCGTCGACCCGGCCGCCCTCCCCGAATACACCATGGCGGTGGTCACCGCGAGTTCCTCGGGCGGGACCGAGTTCGGGCAGCACGAGATGGAACGCCTCTACCGCCACGGCCCGTCGTGGGTCGGCGCGTACCAGTCGATCGCCTGGTTCTACGCCGCCACCACGGGCCAGATCTCCATCCGGCACGGGATGCGCGGACCGTGCGGCGTCCTCGCCTGCGAGCAGGCGGGCGGGCTCGACGCGATCGGCCAGGCCCGGCGCCTGCTGCGGGACGACGTGCGACTGGTCGTCACCGGCGGCACGGACGCCTCCCTGTGCCCCTACGGTCTCACCGCCCAGCTGCCCGGCGGCCAGCTGTCCACCGTGGAGGACCCGGCCCGCGCCTACCTCCCTTTCGACCAGGACGCGCGCGGCGCCGTCCCGGGCGAGGGCGGGGCGATCCTGGTCGCCCAGGACGCCTCGTCGGTCCCGGCCGGCGCCGGGTACGGCGTCATCGCCGGCTACGCCGCCGGCTTCGACCCGCCCCCGGGCTCGGCCCGCCCGCCGGTCCTGCGGCGCACCCTGGAACGCGCTTTGGAGGACGCCGGGACCGCTCCGGGCGAGGTGGACGTCGTCTTCGCGGACGGCAGCGGGGTGCCGGAACGCGACCTCACCGAAGCCCGGGCGATCAGCGCCGTCTTCGGGCCGTACGCGGTGCCGGTGACGGTGCCCAAGGCCCTGACCGGACGGCTCTACGGCGGCGGCGCGGCACTCGACGTGGCCACCGCGCTGCTCGCCCTGCGCGACGGCGTCATCCCGCACACGGCGGGATGCACCCGCCCGGCGCCCGGCTGCGACATCGACCTGGTCACCGCGGCCCCGCGCCGCCGGCGACTGCGGGTCGCGGTCGTCCTCGCCCGCGGGTACGGCGGCTTCACCTCGGCCATGGTCCTGCGCCGGGCCGGGTCCGGCGCGAACGACGAAGGAGAGGAGACGGGATGAGCGGCTACACGCTGGATGACCTCCGCGTGGTGATGCGGGACAGCGTGGGGGTGGACGAGTCGGTGGACCTGTCGGGGGACATCGCCGACGTCACGTTCTCCGACCTGGGCTACGACTCGCTCGCCGTACTGGAACTGGCGAGCCAGGTACAGCGCGCGGTGGGGGTCCCCATCGCCGACGAACTGGCCCTGGAGGCACCGAGCCCGGGCGCCTTCGTGGCCTGTGTCAACCAGGCACTGACCGAAGCGGGGAGCTGAGCATGTCAGGACACGTCGACAACACCATCGTGATCGACGCACCGCTGTCCCTGGTGTGGGCGATGACCAACGACGTCCCCTCGTGGACGACGCTGTACAGCGAGTACGCGGAGGCCACCGTGCTGGAGCGGGAGGGCAACCGCGTCCGGTTCCGGCTGTCGCTGCACCCCGACGAGAACGGCACGACATGGAGCTGGGTCTCGGAGCGGATCAGCGACCCGGACGCCCATGTGGTGCACTCCCGCCGCGTGGAGAGGGGGAACTTCAAGTACATGTGGATCTACTGGGAGTTCACCCGGGAGAACGACGGCGTGCACATGCGCTGGGTCCAGGACTTCGAGCTCAAACCCGGTCTGCCGATGGACGACGCCGCCATGACCGCCCGGCTGGACACCAACACGGGCACCCAGATGCGGCGCGTCAAGGAGCAGATCGAGACGGCCGCCCGGCGCACCTCCGCCACCCGCTGAGCAGGGGCGGACGTGACGGCCCTCGTCGTGCCCCTCGTCCTGCTCGCCAACGGCCTGGCGGCGGGCGTTCTGGTGGGCACCCAGCTCGGCGGCTGGCCCCTGCTGGCCTCCCTGCCGCCGCGGCGCTACGTCCACGCCCACGCCTTCTTCGCCACCCGCTACGACCCGTTCATGCCCGTGTGCTTCCTCGGCACGGTGCTCGGCGACCTCGTCCTCGCCGCCGGGGCGGCCCATGCCGCGGCCCGCTGGGCGTTCGGCGTGAGCGTGCCGCTGGTGCTGGCCGCGGTCGTCATCTCGGTCACCCGGAACGTGCCGGTCAACCGGTGGATCCGCGCGCTGGACCCGCAGGCGCTCCCGCCGGACTTCGCCGACCGCGACCCCCGCCCGCGCTGGGGGGTGTGGAACCGCGGCCGCTGCGTCCTCGCCGTCGCCGCGCTGCTCACCAACTGCCTGGGATGCGGCCTGCTGCTGTGAACGGGCGCGCCGTCCCCCACCACCTCTCATGAAGGGAAGGCTGCTGTGCAACTCAACCTGGAGGGCAAGAAGGCTCTGGTCACCGGCGGTACCCGCGGCATCGGACGCGCCGTGGTGCTGGCCCTCGCCCGGGCCGGCGTGGACGTCGTCACCTGCCACCGCCAGGAGGGCGACGCCGTCGCCTCCCTGGAGAGCGCGTTGAAGGAGACCGGCGGCAACCACCATGTGCTGCGCGCCGACCTCGCCGACCCCGAGCAGATCGCCGGCCTGCTCCGGGAGTGCGCCGACTGGCTGGGCACCCTCGACGTCGTCGTCAACAACGCCGGTGCCATCAGCCATGTGCCCTACGGCGAGCTGCCGCTCGCCGAGTGGCAGCGGATCATCGACACCAACCTCACCGCCGCCCACCTGGTCATCCAGCACGCCCTGCCGATACTCGGCGAACGCGCCTCGGTCATCAGCCTCGGCTCCAAGTCCTCCGAGGTCGGCATCCCGCTGCGCGCGCACTACACCGCCACCAAGGCGGCGCTGCGCGGCCTGACCCGTTCGCTGGCCAAGGAGTTCGGCTCCCGCGGCCTGCGCTTCAACGTGCTCGCCGCCGGCGTCATCGCGACCGAGGCCCTGGACGCGATGAGCCCGGAGCAGGCGGCGGCGATGCGCGCCCGCTACGGCGCCAAGACGGCCCTCGGCCGGCTCGGCACCCCCGACGAGATCGCGGCGGCGGTGCTCTGGCTGGCCAGCGACCTCTCCAGCTACGTCACCGGCGCCACCCTCGCCGTTGACGGGGGGATCTCCTGATGGGCGGGGCGGCGCAGCCGTTCCGGGTGATGCTGCGGATGCAGATCAAGCCGGGCAGGGAGCAGGACTTCGAGAAGGTCTGGCGGGACGTCGGTGCGTCGGTCACCTCCCACCCCGCCAACCTGGGGCAGTGGCTCTCCCGCAGCCTCGACGAGGAGGGCGTCTACTACATCGTCAGCGACTGGGTGGACGAGCCCCGCTTCCGGGAGTTCGAGACCAGCCGGCGCCACCTGGACCACCGCCGCCATCTGCACCCCTACCGCAGCGACGGCTCGATGACCACGATGACGGTCGTCGCCCACCTCACGGCGGACCCGGACGCGTCGGCCGGCCACCGCGACTGGGAGGCCGCGGGATGAGCGGGGAGGTCCGGGTGGTCGTCCGGCACGTGGCCGAGGACGCCGCGGCGATCGAGAGCGCCTACCACCGGGTCAGCAAGGAACTGGCCGGTGTGGCGGGCATGCTCGGCAACGAGCTGTGGCGGGGTATGCGCGACGACGGCGTCTTCGTGGTGGTCAGCCGGTGGCGGGACGCGGCCGCGTTCCGCAGCTGGGAGGCCGGCGCCGCACACCGGGACAGCACCTCACCGCTGCGCCCGTTCCGCGACCACGACGGAGGCCGCCCGTTCGAGATCTTCCATGTCACCGCGGCCTACTGACCGCCGGGGACGGACAAAGGCGGCCGTGGGGCCGTGGCGCGCCGCGGGGCGCGCCGTGCTGAACATGCTGGCCGTCCTGGGGCACTCCACCGGATGGCTGGTCGGCGTGCCGCTGCTCCCGCCGCCGGAGGAGGAGCCGGAACCCGGCGACCCGCGGGCCCCGTGACCTGTCCGGAACACGCGGCGGACCCGCGTGTTCCGGACGACGCGTGAGGCGTCCCGGCGGCCCGGCGGATCAGTCCTCGTCCTCGCGGCCGGCGCCGCGAAACGAGCTCTCCGCGAGGACCATCTTGCGCTTGACCGGCGGCAGATGGTTCATCGTGCGCATCGCGGTGCGCATGCCCGTCCGGGCCAGGGTGCCGAGCAGATCACCCTTGTGCATGACGGAGTGACCGTCCATCTGGGCCCGGGACTTGATGACGGCGTCCCAGGCGTAGGACGTCATGGTGGACTCGTACCCGCCCACCGCGTCGAGGAGGGACAGCTCTCCACGGCTCGCGGCGGCCAGCTTGCGGGTGAGCAGCCGGGCGTCGCGCAGCGCGGTGTTGGCGCCCACCCCGCGGCCCGGCGTCATGGTGTGGATGGCGTCACCGATGAGCGTGACGCTGCTGGGCTTCCACGGGTCGATCGGCTCGGACGTCCGGATCACCAGGGGGAAGCTGCTGTCCGGGTCCCCGAGCGAGAAGATCCGCCGGTAGTCGGGGTGCCACGAGGTGGTCTTCTCCATCACGAGCTGCTGGATCCGGGCGCCGCGCAGCTGGGTGACGTCCTTCGGCAGCCACTTCTCCGACGCGGCGAAGCCCCACATGATGTAGTCGCGGCTGTTGTCGTAGAGCATCCCGGGCCAGGCGCGCAGCGCCTCCGCGTCGGTGCTGCCGATGCCCACCCGCGGCTTGCCGTCCTCGTCCCACTTGAAGCGCATCACATGCAGGATGCACATGAACCCCTTGGGGCCGTGCACCATGGTGACGCCCTCCCTCACCTCCTTGGGCAGCAGCGCCCGGGTCTCGTCGGTGAGCGGGGTCTTGCCGGTGATACCGATCAGCCCGGTGTCGACCAGCTTCGCGTGCGGCAGATACTGCTTGCGGACGGGGGAGTTGGCCCCCTCGGCGCCCACGAGGACATCGCCGGTGGCGGACTCGCCGTCCGCGAAGAACGCGGTGACCCGTCCGTCGGCGTGCTGCTCGTAGTGGGTGAAGCGCTTGTCGAAGTGGACGACGTCCTCCACGCCCGTCAGCAGGACCTGACGCAGCGTCATGCGGCTCACCGACTCGTCGGCGTCATCCTCCGACGGCTGGTCCTCCGCCTTCAGCACCTCGGGTCCGGCCGAGAAGAGGAACTTCTTCTCGTGTGTCATCTGGTTGCCGTACAGGGGGCGTTGGGCGCAGGTGGTGAGGAAGGTGTCGTACAGCTCCGGTGACAGGTTGGCCCGCAGCGCCCGCTTGCCGTCGGCGTCGATGCCGACCCGGTAGCCCTGCAGACCGTCGCGGCGGGTGCGGTCGCGCTCGTACACCGCGACGCTGACGCCCGCCCGCTTGAGGCCCTGCGCGAGGCAGAGCCCGCCCGTGCCGGCGCCGATGATGATGACATGCAAAGGTAAACCGGGCATTGTGGTCTCCCATTTCGTCATGGTGGCGGCGCGTCGGCGCCGTGGTCCGGGGCGTGACGGACACGCCGCGGACAGGTCCTAGCGGGCGTGGGCGGCCGCCATCGCGGCCAGCCACTCCTTGGTCCAGGTGATGCGCCCGGAGTGCAGGTCCGCGATCACCGATTCCACCCAGTCCAGCTCCGCGGCGGTCGTGGCCCGCATGCACTCCATTTCCAGGGTGAACAGCCGGCCCCATTCGCCCGACGCCGCGATCTGCGTGTCGAGCCGGGCCAGTTCGGTGGCGAGGTTGGTCCGGCGCTTCTCCAGTTGTTCGGCCACCTCGCCGGGTTCGAGGAGGGGGACGAACGCCATGGCGGCCAGGAACTCCGGGTACTCGCGGGTCGGAGCCGCCAGCGCGTCGAGCATCCATTCGCGCCACACGGCACGCCCCTCGTCCGTGAGGGCGTAGAGCGTCCGCTCGGGGCGGTTGTGCTCGCGGCTGTTCTCCCGCACCTCGATCAGCCCCTTGCGGTGCAGGCGGTCGATGGTGCGGTAGAGGCTGGCCCGCTGGCCCACGTTGACCACTTCGCCCTTGCCGCGGTCCTTCATCAACCGCTGCATCTTGTAGGGGTGCATGCCGGGCTGCTGCTGGTGGTCCACCTCGGCCAGCAGGGACAGCACCGCCAGAGCCAACGTTGAGCGCCTGTACGTCATAGTTTCCAGGTTACTAGTGAGGGGGCGACTAATTCAACCTCTGCCGCCCGCGGCCGGGCCGGCGCCGCGCGGCGCGCACACGCGTGTGGCCGGTGGGCAAGCCCACCGGCCACATGAGAAGGACTCCGGGCGCCGTCCCGCTCGTGGGGACGACGCCCGGTGCCGTACTGCGTCCTGCTGCGCCGTGCTGCGCTGTACGAGCGCCGTACCGTCAGTCGTTGCGCCCGGTCACAGACCGGCTCCCTGGTACGCCCCCATGTTCGGGTGCGCGGCGGGGACGCGGTTGCCGTAGAAGTCGCGCGGCGCGTCCTGGGACAGCTGGACCCCGCTGCCCAGCGCCGGGGAGGACTTCCTCAGCTTGTACCCGGCGGCGTCGTCGACGGACGTCGCGGACCCGGGGCTGACGAACCGCGGGTCACCCACCGCCCGGTGCGCGTCGCTCGGGACCGTGGAGACGTTCTGGTAGAGGTTCCCCGTGAAGGTGCTGGTGGTGTCCTTGAAGGCCGAGCCCCCGGGCTTGCCGACGAAGATGTTGTTCGCGACCAGCGGGGTGTCCGGGCTGACGTTCCACCACAGCGTGTCGGCCGTGGGGGCGTAGACGGTGTTGCCGTAGATCGAGATGTTCGTCTGCTTGGTGCAGGCCAGGATGATCACGCCACCGGAGACGTCGCGGTCGTTCTGGCTGATGTTGTAGCGGATCGTCGGCCGGTCCGACGGCAGCCCCTCGACCGAGCAGATCAGCATCATCCCGCTGTTGTCGTGGCTGACGTTGTACTGGTACAGGTCGCCGACGTCCGCGCCGTCGACATCGAAGGCGAACGCCCCGAACGTGCCCGCGTCGCCACCGCCGATGGTGTTGTACTGCATCGTCGTGTAGTCGGAGTTCCACGACCAGATGCCGGCGTGGTCGGTGGTCGCCTTGAGACCGAACCCCTCGACGGTGTTGTGCTGGATCATCGCGTGTTGGCCGTTGGTGATGTTGATCCCGTCACCGCCGAGCCGGCTGAGGTGATTCCGCTCCACCACGATGTCCGTGTCGGGGCCGTAGGCGCTGCCCGGTCCGTCCGGGTAGAGCGCCCGGCGGGCCCAGAGGGACGACGTCCCGATCCCGATGCCGCTCACGTCGCGCAGGGTGTTGTCGGTGACGGTGATCCCGGAGAATCCGGTGACCTTGCGGGAGCCGGTCGCGTTGAAGACGATCCCGCCGCCCGGCTGGCCCGGGTTGGTGCAGTCGCATCCGGCCACGTCGTGCACGTAGTTGTCGTCGAAGACGTAGTGCGAGCCGGTGCCGTAGTCCGTCAGCTCGACGTAGATCCCGGTGCGGGGGTCGGTGACATTGCCGCCCGGGTCGGAGATGTCCAGGCCGCGGATCTCCCAGCCCTCGACGTTGTGCAGGTAGACGGCGGCGCGCGCGTCGGCGGCCACCACTTTGGGCCGGGCGCCGGAGCCGTAGGACATGACCCTGATCGGCGACTTGGCGGAGCCCGAGCCCTGGGGGACCAGCTGCCCCTGACAGGTGGAGCCCTTGCGGAAGAGGATGTTGTCCCCGGGGCGGAAGACGACGCTGTTCACCTTCTCCAGCGTGCGCCAGGCCGTGCCGGCAGAGGTACCGGCCTTGGCGTCGTTCCCCGAGGAACAGTCGACGTAGTAGGTGGTCCCGCCCGACCGGTGCTCGTCGGCCGCGGTGGCAGTGGCCGCGGTGCCGGCCGAGCAGGCGAGTATGAGGGCTGAGATCAAGGCTGTCGCGGACTTTCGCGCATATAACACGGAACTCTTCGCTCCCCCATTGTCGTGTTTCCGAAGTTCCGGGTGCGTCTTCTTTCGCTGTCGCGTTCCGATGCCGGACCGTCCCGCCATGGCGGGGTTCACCGACGGGGGCGCCATGCCCCGCACCGGAGAAGAGACTGCCCGAAAGGTGCCGGAAGAACGGCTTGTTACCGCCTTTCCGGATGGCGAACGCAGAATACACGATGGCCGGTCTTTTGCGCCGTGAAAAATGTAATTGCCGCTTCCGGGGCCCTGACGTGCGAATTCTCCGGAGAAATTTTGGGGAATTGTTTTCCGGTTTATCTCGGCGGAAACTTCCATCGTCACATGCCCGCCTGGAGGGCCGCTCGGATTCCGCTGGAGTCGCGGGCTCGCCACCTCGATCGGGCGCCGGTGTCGCGCCGGGCGCTCTTGCCGGCGGGCCGTGTGCTGTGCCTGCGTGCCTGGTCGGCGCCGGTCGCACGGACGGGTGGCGGAGTCCGGGGCGGATTGAGGCAGGAGAGGGTGCGGAAGGGGCTGATGCGCGCCCCTGTGGCTCGCTCGTCAGGGCGCAGGGCGCGGGACGAGAGGAGGGCCGGCCCCGGCCCCCGCCTCAACCTCCCGTCGGTGGGGGCGCCGTGCTGCCGCGGGGGACGAGTTCGGTGGGCAGGACGATGTGGCGTTCGTGGGCGCCGTCGGAGTCGTCGATCACCGAGCGGGTGAGGCGTATGGCGGTGCGGCCGAGTTCCACGGCGGGCTGGGCCAGCGTCGTCAGACCCAGCACTCCCGCCATGACGTGGTCGTCGAACCCCATCACCGAAACCTGCCCCGGAACCGAGACGTTGGCCGCGCGCAGGGCCGCCAGCAGCCGGAACGCCAGATCGTCGGTCTCGGTGAACAGCGCGGTCGGCGGGGCCTGGAGGCTCATCAGCCGCCCCACGGCCGTGGCCATGCCGCTGCCCTTCCAGCCGGGCACGCTCATCACCAGGGAGGGGTCGTGCTCCAGCCCGGCGTCGGCGAGGGCCCGCAGATGCCCGGCGAGCCGGTTCTTGCTGCTCCAGGCGAAGCCGGTCTCGTCGAAGGTCTGGAGGAAGGCGATCCGCCGGTGGCCGAGGTTGATCAGATGGCGGGTGCCGCGCAGTGCGGCGTCCTCGTCGTCGACGTAGACACTGGGGCGCCCCGGTGCGTGCTGGCTGACGAACACCAGGGGCATCCCCAGATCGTCCAGCCGGGCGCGTTCGGCGGGGGTGAGCGCGAAGCTCACCACGAGGAGGGCGTCGGCGTTGCGGCGGGCGGGCAGCCGGTCGAAGAAGTCGGCGCGTTCGTGTACATCGCTCACGCTGTAGACCAGCAGGTCCAGGCCCGCCTCGCGCAGCGCGGGGGCCATGCCGGACAGTGCCGAACTCAGAAACCACGAGGCCAGGTTGGGCATGAGGACGGCGACCCGGCCGGTGCGGCCGGTGACGAGACTGGACGCACTGCGGGTGATCGCGAACGAGAGCTCGCGGGCCGCCGTTTCGACGCGGGCGCGGGTCGTGTCCGAGACGGTGGACAGCCCGCGCAGCGTGCGCGACACCGTGGACACCGAGACCCCCGCCCGATGGGCCACATCGGCCATCGTGGCCTCGCTCCGAGCTGAGGACATGCCGGGACGCTAGCACAAAATCGCGATGACAGCGTTGCCAAGAGGATCGCTCGCGAAATCTGTTGTTCACCACCCGTTGACCTGGCGACAAGGCCACTTCTAGCCTGCAAGCGCTGTCATCGAAGTCAGCCAAGACGTGAGGAGCACTCATGGCCTTGCGCCGCAGAACCCTGCTCGCGAGCGGTCTCGCCCTCGGAGCCGGGTTCACCAGCGGTTGCGCGGGCAAGTCCTTGGACACCCTGTTGACCCAGGCTGCCCACACTCCGCGTACCCCGGCCACTCTCACCTGGTGGGTGTCCGAAATCCCCGCCCGGAACGGTCCGGTGGTGGCCGACCTGATCATTCGTGCCTTCCAGCGCCGCCATCCGAACATCCGTGTCCGGAAGTCGAACGCCCTGAGCACCACCGACGCCAATCGCGCCGCGGTCACCACCCAGCTCGCGGGCGCCTCACCCACTCCGGACGTCTATCTCGGCGACACCACCTGGCCCGCCCAGTTCGGCGCCAACTCCCTTGCCCTGCCGCTGCAGAAACTGCTGCCCAAGGACTTCTGGGCGGACTATCCGCCGGCGCTGCGCAGGGTCAGCGAATACCGCGGTGCCGTCTACGCGCTGCCCTTCTTCACCGACAGCGCCTTCCTCTTCTACCGGAAGGACCTGCTGGCCAAGCACGGGCTGCCGGTGCCCCGTACCTGGGAGGAGTTGCTGCGCACCTCCCGGAAGATCCAGCGGGCCGGTGACGCCGCCTACGGCTTTCTCTGGCAGGCCAATGTCTCGGAGTCGCTGACCTGCAATGTCGCCGAGTTCCTGGCCGACGCCGACGCCCCCGTACTGGATCACGCGGGCGGTGTGGCGCTGAACGGGCCGGGCGCGGAGCGGGCGTTCGCGCTGATGCGGCAGTTCACCGAGACCGGCGTCTCGCCCTCCACGGTCACCACCTACGTGGAGGCGGACTCGCAGGACGCCTTCGTCGGCGGCCGCGGCGTCTTCCTGCGCAACTGGTCCTACGCCTGGGGCAACGCGGCCGACCGCTCGGTCTCCAAGGTCGCGGGCCGGGTCGGCGTGGCCCCCCGGCCCGGCTTCGACGGCGGCGGCCCGCCCGGGGTGAGCTGCGCCGGCGGCTGGAGCAACTTCGTCAATCCCAACTCCCACCACCTCGGGGCCGCGGTCACCTTCGCCCGCTTCTGCGCCGGCGAGGAGGCACAGATGATCCTGCTGAAGAACGCCGGGGTGATCCCGGCCCTGCAAGAGGCGCTCACCAGACCCGAGGCCCACAAGGTCGGCGACCCCACGCTCACCATGGCGCACGAACTGCGCCTGGTCGCCCGCCCGGTGCAGACCCCCTACTACTCCCAGGTCAGCAAGGCCCTCTACACCCAGGGCAATGCGGTGACCGGCGGCCGGACCTCCCCGGCCCGGGCCGTGCGCGCGGCCCGCGACGACATCCGGACCGCACTGGAAGGCAGGGCCCTGTGACCGCCGTGCCCTCCGCCGCGACCGCGTCGCGGGACACCGCCCCCGAGCCGGCCGGCCCGCGGAGCACACCGGCCCCGCGCGACGGCGGTCCGGCCCGTACGAGCCGGCGCCGCAAGGCGCGCACCGGCTGGGTCTTCGCCTCGCCGGCGCTGCTCACCATCGGCGCGGTGACGGTCTTCCCGGTGCTCTTCTCCGTGCTGCTGAGCTTCGCCGATGTCCGCCTGGAATACGGCGGGTTCCGCATCGAGTCCCTGACGGGTGACCACTACGCCGCCGTGCTGAGCAGCCCGGAGTGGCGCGAGGCGCTCCTCTTCACCTTCGGGTTCACCGTCGTCACCGTCGTGCTGGAGCTGGTGCTGGGCACGGTGGCCGCGCTCGTACTGGACCGGCTGGGCGCCGCCCGCGGCTGGGTGCTCGCCGTGCTGCTGCTGCCCTGGGCGCTGATCAATGTGGTCGCCGCCCAGCTGTGGGGATATCTCTACAACGGCACCTACGGCGGACTGACCTGGTTCTTCGAGCAGTTGCTCGGCCACCAGCCGGACATTCTCGGGCAGCCCGCCTCCGCCATGGGCGCCATGGTGGTGGTCGATGTATGGAAAACCACGCCCTTCGTCGCCATTGTCGTCCTCGCCGGGCTGATGCTGATTCCCGACGACGTCTACGAGGCAGCAGAGATCGACGGGGCCAATGCCTGGACCACGTTCTGGAAGGTGACGCTGCCGCAGCTGCGCCCGATCATGGCCATCGCCGTGCTCTTCCGCATCCTGCAGGCCTTCGGCATCTTCGACCTGCCCTTCGTGCTGACCCAGGGCGGCCCCGGCACCGCCACCCAGTCGCTGGCGATCCTGGGCTACAAGACGCTCTTCCAGAATCTCGAAATCGGCCGGGGCGCGGCGGTGGCGACCACCACCGCGGTCATCGTGATCGGCTGCTGTCTGCTCTTCCTGCGGCTCTTCAAGGCCCAGGCCGACGAAGGGGGGCGGGGATGAGCCGCCGCGCACCGGCGTCCGGCATCCGCCGGTACCTCAACGTCGTCAATCTCGGCGGTCTGACGATCGTCGTGCTGTCGACGCTCCCGCTGTACTGGATGCTCGCCTCGTCCTTCAAGGGCCCGGGGGAGATCAGCGCGGCCCCGCCGTCGCTGGTCCCCAAGTCGCCGACGCTCGGCAACTACGCCGAGGCGTTCGTCCGCAACGGCATCGGCCGCTATCTGCTCAACAGCGTGCTGGTGGCCTCGGTGTCGACGGTCCTCGTGCTGGGGCTGTCCTTCTTCGCGGGGTACGCCCTGGCCCGCACCCCGCTGCGCGGCCGCGGCCCCCTGATGACCGCGCTGCTGATGCTGTCCGTCTTCCCGCCGATCGCGCTGGTCGTCCCGCTCTTCCTGCTGGAGCGGCAGGCGGGGCTGCTCAACAGCTACGCCGGTCTGATCGTGCCCTACGTCGCGCTCAACCTGCCGTTCGCCATCTGGATCATGCGCAACTATCTCGTCGGCATCCCCCAGGAACTGGAGGAGGCGGCCACCGTCGACGGCGCGGGGCCACTGCGCATCGTCCTGACCGTCATCGCCCCCCTCGCCAGGCCGGGGCTGTTCACCGCGGGCATCTTCACCTTCACCGCGACCTGGTCGGAGTTCCTGCTGGCGCTGACCTTCAACAGCGAGGACGGCCACCGCACCGTTCCGGTCGGCATCGCCCTGTTCACCAGCCAGTACACGGTCCCCTACGGGACGCTCTTCGCGGGGGCCGTCGCGGCCACCCTGCCGATCGGCATCCTGGTCCTGATCTTCCGCCGCTCGATCGTCTCGGGCATGACCTCGGGGGCGGTCAAGGGGTGAGCCCCCGGCCCGGGGACCGGCGCCGCCGGTCCCGCCCCGCCCCACCGCGCCCGGCGCCGCACCGCGCCGTATCCCGTCACGCGTCCGCCACAGCAACCGCCACCGCCACCGCACCGAAGGGTATCCACGTGACCGCACAGCACCTCGGCTCCGACAGCAACACCACCGACTGGTGGCGGCAGGCCGTCGTCTACCAGGTGTATCCGCGCAGCTTCGCCGACTTCGACGGCGACGGTCTCGGTGACCTCCCCGGCGTGACCTCCCGGCTGCCCTACCTCGCCGACCTGGGCGTGGACGCCGTCTGGCTGAGCCCCTTCTACCCCTCACAGCTGGCCGACGGCGGCTATGACGTCGCCGACTACCGCGACGTCGACCCCCGGCTGGGCACCCTCGACGACTTCGACGCCATGGTCGCCGAGGCCCACCGCCTCGGCATCAAGGTGATGGTCGACATCGTGCCCAACCACTCCTCCGACCAGCACGTCTGGTTCCAGGAGGCGTTGCGCGCCGCCCCCGGGTCCGCCGCCCGGGAGCGTTACGTCTTCCGCGAGGGCCGGGGCGAGCGGGGCGAGGAGCCGCCCACCGACTGGGTCTCCTGCTTCGGCGGCCCGGCCTGGACCCGGCTGCCCGACGGCTGGTGGTACCTCCACCTCTTCGCCCCCGAACAGCCCGACTTCAACTGGGACAACCCCGAGGTCCGCGCCGACTTCCGGCAGACCCTGCGCTTCTGGTCCGACCGCGGCGTCGACGGCTTCCGGGTCGATGTGGCCCACGGCCTGGCAAAGGATCTGGCCGCGCCGCTGCGCAACATCGGAGGCGTGGAGAGCTACCGGCCACAGGACCTGCCCGAGGACGGCAGCCACCCCTTCTGGGACCGGGACGAGGTGCATGACATCTTCCGCGAGTGGCGCAAGGTCTTCAACGAGTACGACCCGCCCCGCATCGCCGTCGCCGAGGCCTGGGTGCGCAACTCCCGCCGCACCGCCTACGCGACCCCCCAGGAGCTGGGCCAGGCCTTCAACTTCGACTTCCTCAAGGCGAAGCTGGACGCGCCGGAGCTGCGGGCCTCCATCGACCTCGCGCTCGCCGACGCCCGGGCCGCCGGCGCCACGGCCACCTGGGTGCTCTCCAACCACGACGTGATCCGGCACGCCTCGCGCTACGGCCTTCCGGACGGCCGCGACGAAGAAGCCTGGCTGCTCTCCGACGGCCAGGAGCCGTCGCTGGACCGGGACTTCGGGCTGCGCCGGGCGCTGGCCGCGACCCTGCTGATGCTGGCGCTGCCCGGTTCGAGCTACGTCTACCAGGGCGAGGAACTGGGGCTGCCCGAGGTCGCCGACCTGGCCCGCGAGAGCCTCCAGGACCCGGTGTCGGTCCGCAGCGCGGGCCGGCTGAAGGGGCGTGACGGCTGCCGGGTGCCGCTGCCGTGGCGGCGCGAGGGCAGCTCGTACGGGTTCGGCAGCGGCGGCGCATGGCTGCCGCAGCCCACGGGCTGGGGCGAGTTGTCCGTCGAGGCCCAGCAGGGCGTGGCCTCCTCGCCCCTGGAGCTGTACCGCGCGGCGCTGGCCACCCGCCGCCGGCTGATCGCCGATGAGGCGCTGGAGTGGGCCGACGACGCGGCGGCCGCCGACCCGGGGATACTCCACTTCCGCCGCTCGGGCGGCTGGGAGTGTGTGGCCAACCTGTCGGACGAGCCCCGGCCGCTGCCGGCCGGCGAACTGCTGCTGTCCTCCGCACCGGTCACCGGCGGTCAGCTGCCGCCGTGGACCACGGTCTGGCTGCGCACCGCGGCCGGCTGACCGGCACACCGTGCGGGACCGGTCAGGCGATCAGCGCCGTCCGGTCCCCGCGGGCCCGCTCCACGACCGCGTCGTCGTAACGCCGCAGCAGCAGCCGGGCCAGCTCGGGCGCGGCCCCCAGGACCGGCGCCAGCGCATCGGCACCGGCCTCACGGGCCCCGGCGGCGATCCGGTCCGGCAGGAAGCCGGGGGCGATGACGTACGGGGCGACGGCCACCCGCTCGATGCCCTCGGCGCGCAGCTCCCGCACGGCATCGGCCGTGCGGGGAAGGGATGCGGAGGCGAACGCAGGTCGCACGGCACACCATCCGGCGGTGCGCCGCCACTCCCGCGCGGTTTCAGCGAGCACTGCGCCCGCCTCCGGGTCGGAGGAGCCCGCCGAGGCCAGGACGACCCCGGTCGGGCGGGGGTCGCCGGGCCGCACCCCGGCCTGGGCCAGCCGGCGCTCCAGCGCGGCCGTCAGCAGGGCGGAGGGGCCGAGCACTGCCGCCTGGCGGAGGCTCAGCAGGGGCAGCCGCGCTTCCGCCTCCCGCAGCACCGCCGGGATGTCGGACTTCGCATGGAAGGCCCGGGTGAGCAGCAGCGGCAGCGCCACCACCTCCCGCACGCCCTGTCCTCGCCCGCCGGCCCGCTCCCACGCCGCGGCCTCGGCCGACAGCCGCTCCAGCAGCCGCGGCACCCGGGGCGCACAGAAGTCGAGATAGCCGACCTCCACGCGCAGCCCCGGCCGCAGCGCCCGCACCCGCGCGCAGAGCGCGGAGACGGTCGCCGGGTGCCGCGGGTCGCGGCTGCCGTGGGCGATGACGACGAGCGTGGGGCGCGGGTCCATGGGTCAGCCCTTGACCAGCAGGCCGCGGCTGCGCAGCACCCGGCGCTCGATCGGGGCGAAGATCAGCAGCTCGATACCGATGCCGACGATCAGGATCAGCAGGATCGCGGCGAGCACCCAGGACATGTCCTGGAGCTCACGGCCCTGTTCCAGCAGCTGGCCCAGGCCGGTGCCCAGATCCGGCGCGTTGACGATGAGTTCGGCGGCCATCAGGGAGCGCCAGGAGAACGCCCAGCCCTGTTTGAGTCCGGCGATGTAGCCGGGCAGTGCGGCCGGCAGCAGCACATGCCGTACCCCGGCGAGCCCGGTCGCGCCGATGGTGCGGCCGGCCCGCAGGGAGAGCGGGGAGATCTGGTCGACGCCCGCCACCAGGCCGTTGGCGATGGACGGGACCGCGCCGAGCAGCACCACCGCGTAGATCGTGGCGTCGCTCAGCCCGAACCAGATGATCGCGGCCGGGACCCAGGCCACCGAGGGCAGCGACTGCAGACCGCTCAGGATCGGCCCGATGGCCGCCCGAACGACCTTGACCTGGGCGACGATCAGCCCGAGCACCGTACCGATGGCGACCGAGGCCACGAAGCCGAGGGCGCCGCGCGAGACGCTGGTCCACACGAAGCTCAGCAGCGTGCCCTCCAGCCACTTCTGCCGGAGCGAGCCGAACACGTCCACGGGGCTGGGCAGCAGATAGTGCGGCTTCAGCTCGAAGTGGTAGGCGAGCTGCCACAGGCCGAGCACGATGACGACGGCGACGACGGGCGGCAGCGCCTTCGCGGCGGCGGCCCGCAGCCACGGCTGCCGGTCGACGACCCGCGATTCGAGGGCGTCGAGCCCGGCCTCCAGACCGGCGAGGTCACCGGTGGTGTCGCCGCCCGCGGGGGCGGCGGCGGTGGTGGCGGCCGCGGTGCCCCCGCCGTCCGGGGTGGTGGCGGGGTCCTCGGTCTCAGTGCTGGCCATGGCGGCGGATCTCCCCCCGGAGCTGTTCGGTGATCTCGACGGACAGGTCGGCGACCGCGGCGTCCTCGATGCGGCGCGGCTGCGGGATGTCGACCTGCCACTCGCGGGCGATCCGACCGGGCCGGGAGGACAGCAGCACCACCCGCTCGGCGAGCCGGACGGCCTCGCGGACGTTGTGGGTGACGAAGAGGACCGAGAGGTGGGTCTCGCGCCAGATGCGGGTCAGTTCGTCGTGCAGGACGTCGCGGGTGATCGCGTCCAGCGCGGCGAACGGCTCGTCCATCAGCAGCAGCTGGCTGTCCTGGGCGAGCGCCCGGGCCATCGCGACGCGCTGGCGCATCCCGCCCGACAGCTCGTGCACCCGCTTGCCGTGGGCGCCCTTGAGCCGGACCAGTTCCAGCAGCCGCTCGGCCTTGTCCCGGCGCTCCGCGCGCGGCACCCCGCGCAGCCGCAGCGCCAGTTCGATGTTGCGGCCCGCGGTCAGCCACGGGAACAGCGCGTGTTCCTGGAACATCAGGGCCGGCCGGCCGCCGGGCGTCTCGATGGCGCCGGCGGACGGCGCGTCGAGACCGGCCACGAGGTTGAGCAGGGTGGACTTCCCGCAACCCGAGGCCCCCAGGAGGCAGACGAATTCGCCGGGCGCCACATCGAGGGTGATGTCGTCCAGGACATGCTGCTGGGCGCCGCTGCGGCCGAACGACTTCGAGACATGGTCGATGCGGGCCGCGTACGGAACGGTGGTGCCTGTGTCCGCCGTGGCGGGCTGCTGGGTGAGCGTGGTGGTCGTCATCGGTGTCACCTCCTGGGGAGTGCGGTGCTGCGGGCTACTTGCTGCCGAGTCCGGCATCGTCGACCGGCTTCTTGCCCTGGGATGTGAGCACCTTGTTCAGCAGCGTCAGGTCGTAGATGCCCTTGAGGTCGGGCTTCTTCAGCAGGCCCGCCTTGACCGCGTGGTCGGCCTCCTGCTGGAGGGTGGCGGCCAGCGGGTCGTCGGTGATCTGGACGTTTCGGAACGCCGGGTCGATGACGTTGCCGGGCAGCGCCTTGCCGGCGATGTCCGGGGAGGCGAGCTTGTCGTTCAGGTCCTTCTTCGCCTGGGCGGGGTGCGAGCGGATCCAGTCGTTGGTCTTGACCGAGGCACGCAGCACCGCCTCGACGGCCTTCGGGTGCTGCTTCAGGAACTTCTGCGAGACGATCATGTTCGTGATGACGAACTTGCCGTCCTTCCACAGCTTCTTCTCGTCCAGGAGCGTCTTGCCGCCCTCGGCGACGAGCTTGGCGGCGGTGGGCTCGGGCACCCAGGCGCCGTCGATGGAGCCCTGCTGGAAGGCGGTCGGCGTGACCTTGTTGTCGGTGCGCTGGACGGTGACATCGCCCTTGCCGGTGGTGGGGTCGACCTTGTAGCCCTTGCCGCTCAGGTAGTTCAGCAGCGCGACGTCCTGGGTGTTGCCCAGCTGCGGGGTCGCGATCGTCTTGCCCTTGAGATCGTTCAGGCTCTTGATCTTCTTGGGGTTGACCACCAGCGACACCCCGCCGGAGGCCGAGCCCGAGATGATCTTCAGGCTCTTGCCGTGCGACTTGGCGTAGCCGTTGATCGCGGGGGAGGGGCCGATCCAGCCGATGTCGATGGCGCCGGAGTTGAGCGCCTCGATCTCGGCGGGGCCCGCGTTGAAGACCGAGGACTTCACCTCCGTGCCGCCCAGTTCCTTCTGGAACCGGCCGCTCTGGAGGCCGATCAGGGGGGTGGCGTGCGTGGTGTTGCCGAAGAACCCGATCGTCACGTGATCGAGCCCGTCGGTCCTGGGTCCCTTGGGGGCGACGCCGGCCGCTGTGTCCTTCTTGGCCTCGGAGCCGTAGCTGCAGGCGCCCAGCGCCCCGACCAGCAGCGGGACGGTGACAGCGGCCGCCAGCAGGCGGTGTCGAATGGCAGACACGGAAGGTGTTCCTCTCGGAGGGCCGGGTCGGTGTGCCCCTACGGCACGCCCGGCAGAGCGAAGGATCTTCGGGGGAAGGGGAGGGGGAAGAGGGAGAAGGGGACGGCGGGAGCGGAGCGGTACGTCAGCGCACACATCGGCCGACTCCGCCCTGCCCGCTGCCCAGGGCGCCGCTGCCGATGCGGCCGCCCTCCTTCGCGAAGGTCGAGAACACGTCCTGGAGCATGCTCAGAAGTCCCATCCCTCATCGCCGGCGCCGTCAGCGCCGTCGTCGGCCCGCACGGCCCCGGCCGCCGCCTGCGTGAAGGCGTGGCCGGCCATCCCCGCGGTCAGCGTCGTGCCGTCCGCCGGGTCGATCAGCAGGAACGAGCCGGTGCGGCGGGAGTCGGCGTAGGCGTCCAGGGGAAGCGGCTCGGCGGTGCGCACGAGGATCCGGCCGATGTCGTTGGCCACCAGCTCACCGGGCTCCGGGTGCGGGGAGAGGTCGTCCAGCGTCAGCCGGGACGGGATGTCCTTGACGATCGCCTTGACCGTGCGGGTGGCGTGCTTGAGCAGCACCCGGTCGCCGACCTTCAGCGGCCGGTCCGCCACATGGCAGATGGTCGCTTCGATGTCCTGCGAGACGGCCGGCGCGGTGGCCGTCGGGGCGATCAGGTCACCGCGCGAGATGTCCAGGTCATCGGCGAGCCGGACGGTGACCGACTGCGGCGCCCAGGCCGCGTCCACGCTCCGGCCGAGCGCGTCGATCGCCTCGATGGTGCTCGTGCGGCCCGAGGGGAGCACGGTGACGGCGTCGCCGACGCGCAGCACACCGGAGGCGATCTGGCCCGCGTAGCCGCGGTAGTCGGGGTGCTCGGCGGTCTGCGGACGGATGACGTACTGCACCGGGAAGCGGCCCGGGTCATCCGAGGGGTCGGCGACGACGGACACCGTCTCCAGGTGCTCCAGCACCGTCGGGCCGCCGTACCAGTCCATGTGGGCGGACGGCGCCACGACGTTGTCGCCGGCCAGCGCCGAGATCGGGATCGCGGTGATCTCCGGGACACCCAGCGAGGCCGCGTAGGTCGTGAACTCCTCGGCGATGGCGGCGAAGACGGGCTCGGCGTAGTCGACCAGGTCCATCTTGTTGACCGCCAGCACCACGTGCGGGACCCGCAGCAGGGCGGCGACCGCGGCGTGCCGGCGGGTCTGCTCGACCACGCCGTTGCGGGCGTCGACCAGCACCACGGCCAGTTCGGCGGTGGAGGCGCCGGTGACCATGTTGCGGGTGTACTGCACATGCCCGGGGGTGTCCGCCAGGATGAACCGGCGCCGCGGGGTGGCGAAGTAGCGGTAGGCGACATCGATGGTGATGCCCTGCTCGCGCTCGGCGCGCAGTCCGTCGGTCAGCAGCGCCAGGTCGGGCGTGTCCTGCCCGCGGCCCAGGGAGGCGCGTTCGACGGCCTCCAGCTGGTCGGCGAGCACCGACTTGGAGTCGTGCAGCAGCCGTCCCACCAGCGTGGACTTGCCGTCGTCGACGGATCCGGCGGTGGCGAACCGCAGCAGCGAGGCGGCACCCGCGTCGACGGCGTCGATCGCGCCCGGGTTCGTGGTCGTGCTCATGGTTAGAAGTACCCCTCGCGCTTGCGGTCCTCCATGGCGGCCTCGGACAGCTTGTCGTCGGCCCTGGTCGCGCCCCGCTCGGTGAGCCGGGACGCGGCGATCTCCGCGATGACCGCCCCGATGGTGTCCGCGTCGGAGTCGACGGCACCGGTGCAGGACATGTCGCCGACGGTGCGGTAGCGCACCCGCCGCGTCTGAAGGCTCTCGCCGTCCTTCGGGCCGCCCCACTCACCGGGCGCCAGCCACATGCCGCCGCGCCCGAAGACCTCGCGCTCGTGGGCGTAGTAGATGGCGGGCAGTTCGATCTTCTCGCGGGCGATGTACTGCCACACGTCCAGCTCGGTCCAGTTGGAGAGCGGGAAGACCCGCACATGCTCGCCGGGGGAGTGCTTGCCGTTGTAGAGCTGCCACAGCTCGGGGCGCTGCCGGCGCGGGTCCCAGCCGCCGAACTCGTCGCGCAGCGAGAACACCCGCTCCTTGGCGCGGGCCTTCTCCTCGTCCCGGCGGCCGCCGCCGAAGACCGCGTCGAAGCGGCCCTTGTCGATGGCGTCCAGCAGCGGGACCGTCTGCAGCGGGTTACGGGTGCCGTCCGGGCGCTCGCGCAGCTCACCGCGGTCGATGAAGTCCTGCACGGAGGCGACGTGCAACCGCAGACCGTGCCGCTCGACCGTGCGGTCGCGGTAGTCGAGGACCTCGGGGAAGTTGTGCCCGGTGTCGACGTGCAGCAGCGAGAACGGCACCGCGGCCGGCGCGAACGCCTTCAGCGCGAGGTGCAGCATGAGGATGGAGTCCTTGCCGCCGGAGAACAGGATCACCGGCCGCTCGAACTCGCCCGCCACCTCGCGGAAGATGTGCACCGCCTCGGACTCCAGGGCGTCCAGGTGGGAGAGTGCGTACGGGTTGTCGGCGTCCCCGGCGCTCTCGGTCACGGCAGTGACGGTCGTCATGCGACGCCCCTTTCGGTGAGCAGCGCGTGCAGCGCCGCCGCGGACTCCTGCACGGTCTGGGTGTGCGACTCGATGCGCAGATCGGGCGACTCGGGAGCCTCGTACGGGTCGTCCACGCCGGTCAGCCCGGAGATCTCGCCGGCCGCCTGTTTGGCGTACAGGCCCTTCACATCCCGCTCGGAGCAGACGTCGACGGGGGTGGCCACATGCACCTCCAGGTAGGCGGTGCCCTCGGCCTGGTGGCGCTTTCGCACCGCCTCCCGGCTGTCCGCGTACGGCGCGATCACCGGCACCAGCGCCTTGACGCCGTTGCTGGCCAGCAGCTCGGCGACGAAGCCGATGCGCTGGACGTTGGTGTGCCGGTCCTCGCGGCTGAAGCCGAGGCCCGCGGAGAGGAACTCGCGGATCTCGTCGCCGTCGAGCACCTCGACACGGTGGCCCTCGCCGCGCAGCCGGCCGGCCAGCTCGTGCGCGAGGGTCGTCTTGCCCGCGCTCGGCAGCCCGGTCAGCCAGATCGTGGCGCCCGTCATGGATATCTCCTGATGGTCCGTCATCCGTGCAGCCCGCACTCGGTCTTGTTGCTGCCGGCCCAGCGGCCGGCTCTGGCGTCCTCGCCCTGCAGCACCTGCCGGGTGCAGGGCGCACAGCCGACGGAGGCGTAGCCGTCCATCAGCAGCGGATTGGTGAGCACCCCGTGCTCGGACACATAGGCGTCCACATCGGCCTGCGTCCAGCGGGCGATCGGTGAGATCTTGACCTTCTGCCGCTTGGGGTCCCAGCCGACGACGGGGGTGTTCGCCCGGGTCGGCGACTCGTCCCGGCGCAGCCCCGTCGCCCAGGCGTCGTAGCCGGCCAGACCCTCTTCGAGGGGCTGGACCTTGCGCAGTGCGCAGCACAGGTCGGGGTTGCGGTCGTGCAGCTTCGGCCCGTACTCGGCGTCCTGCTCGGCCACGGTCTGCCGCGGCGTCAGGGTGCGGACGTTGACGTCCATCACCTCGGCGACCGCGTCCCGGGTCCCGATCGTCTCGGGGAAGTGGTAGCCGGTGTCCAGGAAGACCACATCGACGCCTGGCCGGGCCCGTGCGGCCAGATGCGCGACGACCGCGTCCTCCATGGAGGAGGTCACACAAAAGCGCGCGCCGAAGGTGGCGGCGGCCCATTGAAGGATCTCCAGGGCCGGGGCGTCCTCCAGTTCGCGGCCCGCCCGCTCGGCGAGCTGCTGAAGATCGGCTGCGGTGGTGGCGGTGGTCACGACTCACCTCCGTGGGGTGCGGCAGCGGATGTGCCGGTCGGCCCCTGGGCCAGCAGACCCAGGAACGACAGCCGGAACGCCCGGCTGCACGAACGGCATTCCCAGGCGCCATGGCCCTCCTCGGAGGGCTGCAGGTCCTCGTCGCCGCAGTAGGGGCAGTAGAAGGGCGCGGCACGCTCGCTCACTGGGCCTCCCGCTCAGCCACGGCGCGCTCGGGTGCGCCGGCTTCCCTCGTCACTGCTCGTTCCTTCGTCACTGCGCGGCTCCTCACTCCAGCCGGCGCCGCGCGCCGAGGCTCGCTCACTTCAGCGCTCCTTCTTCCGCACGGGCCGCCCACTGGGCGAACCGCTCGCCGTCGGTGCGCTGCGCCTCGAAGGCGCGCAGCACCCGCTCGACGTAGTCGGGGAGTTCGTCGGCGGTGACCTTCAGCCCGCGGACCTTGCGGCCGAAGCCGGGCTCCAGGCCCAGCGCGCCGCCCAGGTGCACCTGGTAGCCCTCGACCTGGTTGCCCTCGTCGTCCAGGACCAGCTGGCCCTTGAGGCCGATGTCGGCGACCTGGATACGGGCGCAGGCGTTGGGGCAGCCGTTGAGGTTGATGGTGACCGGCTCCTGGAAGTCCGGCATCCGGCGCTCCAGTTCGTCGATGAGCCAGGAGCCCCGGCCCTTGGTCTCGACGATGGCGAGCTTGCAGAACTCGATGCCGGTGCAGGCCATCGTGCCGCGCCGGAACGGCGAGGGGGTGACCTGGAAGTCCAGCGCCTCCAGCCCGGCGACCAGGGAGTCGACCTGGTCCTGCGCGACGTCGAGGATGAGCATCTTCTGCTCGACGGTGGTGCGCAGCCGGTCGGAGCCGTGGGTCGCGGCCAGTTCGGCGATCTTGGTCAGGGTGGTGCCGTCGACCCGGCCGACGCGCGGGGCGAAGCCCACGTAGAAGCGGCCGTCCTGCTGCTGGTGCACCCCGATGTGGTCGCGCCAGCGGGAGAGCGGCTCCTCGGGCGCGGGCCCGTCGGTCAGCTTGCGCTCGAGGTACTCGTCCTCCAGCACCTGGCGGAACTTCTCCGGGCCCCAGTCGGCCATCAGGAACTTCAGCCGGGCGCGGTTGCGCAGGCGGCGGTAGCCGTAGTCGCGGAAGATGCCGACGACGCCGGCCCACACGTCGGCGACCTCGTCCAGCGGCACCCAGGTGCCCAGGCGCTGGGCCAGCTTCGGGTTGGTGGACAGGCCGCCGCCGACCCAGAGGTCGAAGCCGGGGCCGTGCTCGGGGTGGACGACGCCGACGAAGGCCACGTCGTTGATCTCGTGGACCACGTCCTGGACGGGCGAGCCGGAGATCGCCGTCTTGAATTTCCGCGGCAGGTTGGAGAATTCCTTGCTGCCGATGTAGCGCTCGTGGATCTCCTCGACGGCCGGCGTGCCGTCGATGATCTCGTCCGCCGCGATGCCGGCCACCGGGGAGCCGATGATCACGCGCGGGCAGTCGCCGCAGGCCTCGGTCGTGGACAGGCCCACGGCCTCCAGCTTCTCCCAGATGGCGGGGACGTCCTCGATGCGGATCCAGTGCAGCTGGATGTTCTGCCGGTCGGTGATGTCCGCGGTGCCGCGGGCGTACTCCTCGGAGACCTCGCCGATGGCGCGCAGCTGGGCCACGCTCAGCCGTCCGCCGTCCACGCGCACCCGCAGCATGAAGTGCTTGTCGTCCAGCTCCTCGGGCTCCAGGATCGCGGTCTTGCCGCCGTCGATCCCGGGCTTGCGCTGGGTGTACAGGCCCCACCAACGCATCCGTCCGCGCAGGTCGGTGGGGTCGATGGAGTCGAATCCGGCCTTGGAGTAGATCGTCTCAATGCGTGTCCGCACATTGAGACCGTCGTCGTCCTTCTTGAACTGCTCGTTGCCGTTCAGCGGGGTGTAGTGGCCCACGGCCCACTGGCCCTCGCCGCGGTGGCGGCCGGCCTTGCGGCGGGTCGTGGCAGCTGCGGGCGATTCCGGGGTGGCGGCCATGGATGTCTGTCCTTCTGGGCGGGCTCAAGGAGGCGGACGGGGATGCCGGACACCCGTCCGGCCAGCGCAGACACACCGAAGAGCGGCGCGTGGCGACGCGTCGGTGAGGGCTGCGGGACAGGGGGTGTCAGTGCGTCCGCGACAGTGGGGACGGTGGTCGGAGATACGGTGGTGCTGAGTGCTGCCAAGGACCGAAGGCCCTGGTGAATGCGACCTCAGCCCGCCCGACAAATGGCGCTGGACATGCGGCCGAGGTCGACGTGCCGCCGACTCACCAAGGCAATTCCAGCTCGAGACATGACGGAAGCCTGTCACGCCGTTCTCCGGCCAGTCCACCGCCATCCAAAATCTGGACAACTCTGTCCCGCATGGCGAGACAGTGTGCTGCCGGTCACTTCCCGGCGGTCGCGCCGGCCGTGAGCGGGCCCGCGCCGGGCCACGGGCCGGGGGATGCCACGTCGGGTTCGTCGGCCACCGTGGTGTCGTACACCCGGAAGCCGCGCCGCAGGTAGTTGGCCTTCGCGTGCCGGCCGTCCTTGCTGCAGGTGTGCAGCCACACCCGCTTCGTCGGGGCCGCTTGCGGCCACCGCTCGGCGAGGTCCCAGGCCCGCTCGATCCCGTACGCGAGGAGCAGTCCGCCGATCCGGCGCCCCCGGAAGGCCGGGACGAGCCCGAAGTAGACGATCTCCACGGACCCGTCCGGGCCCGCCTCCAGCTCGATGAACCCGGCGGGGGTGCCGCGCTCGTACGCCACCCAGGTCTCCCTGCCCGGGCGCCCGACGTACTCCGCCCAGCGGGCGTACGGCCAGCTCAGCCGGTCCGTCCAGCTGATGTCCCCGCCGACCGCCGTATAGAGGAAGCGGCTGAACTCCGGCGACGGCACCTCGGAGCGGACGATCCGGACGCCCTGCTCGGGCGGCGGCCCCTCCACGGAGGCCAGATCGGCGCGTGAGGTCTGCTCGAGGTACCAGGTGGTGACCGAGATGCTCATGCGGTCAGCACATCACACCGGGACCGGGCCCGACCACGGGCCGGGGGAGGGGACGGGAAGTGCCTGCCCGGGCGGGCGGGAGCGCGTCCGCATCATGAGAGCTGCGCCCGCCGGCCCCTGGCTGCCGCCCGCCTACGCGGTCCCCGTCATCCGGGCGAAGACCACCACGTTGCCCGCGTAGCCGGAGCCCGCCGCATAGGTGCCGCCGCAGGTCAGCACGCGCAGCTCGGGCCGCCCGGTGGTGCCGTAGACCTTCCGGGCGGGGAACTTCCGCTTGTCGAAGACCTGGATCCCGTAGACCTCGAAGACCGCGGTCCGGCCGTCCTTGCGGGTCACCCGGATCGTCCGGCCCTTCTCCAGGGCGCCCAGCCCGTAGAACACCGCGGGTCCGCCGGCGCTGTCGACATGCCCCACCAGGACTGCGGTGCCGTTCTCCCCCGGGGCCGGGGCGCCCGCGTACCAGCCCGCCAGCCGGGGCTCCCCGGCCGGCGGCGCCTCGATCCAGCCCTGCCCGTCCAGACCCAGCGGCATCAGCGGTGCCGACACCCCGAGCGAGGGAATCGCCACCCGGGAGGGCGCGGAACGGGGCAGCGGCCGCGGCGCCGGGCCGGTGGGCGGGAGGTCGCCGGGGAAGAGCGCGCTGCCGTCCGCCGGCTGCGGCGGCCCGTCCGCCTCACCGGACAGCCCCTGGCGCACCATGCCGAGGCCGATCAGCCCGGCCAGGGCCAGCACGCCCCACCGGGGCCGGCGCGGTGCGGCCGGTTCCCCGGGCGCCGCGTCGGGCGGGCCTGCCGGGCTCATCGCTCACCTCCCGCGGCCGCGCGCCCCGCGGTCCGCAGTCGGCACGCTAGGCGCGCCCGCGGGCCGGCGGCGAGCGCAGCCGGCCGAACGGGTGGCGGGCGGCGGCACCTCGACCGCCCCGGCCCCGCGGCACGCCGCTGCACCGGCTACGGGCCCCGAACACCGCACCGGCCACTACGCTCCGCACACCGCGTCGGCCAGCCGCTCGACCTGGTCCGGGTCCGGGGACCAGCAGTAGAGCATCACTTCGTCCGCCCCGATCGCCCGGTACGCGGCCACCGCCGCGCCGATCTGTGCGCCGGTGGTGAGCAGCCCGTCCACGACGTGGTCGGTGTAGCTGCTCGGCCGGTAGTACGCGCGCAGTTCCCGGCGGGCACGGTCGATGACGGGCGGCCCGCCGAGCGCCACATTGACCTGGGCCGGCAGCCGCGGCCGTCCCGTACGCCCGGCCCAGGACCAGGCTTCCTCCACGGCGCGGAACATGCCGTCCATGTGCGCGGGCGGCAGGGCGGCGCCGAGGAAGCCGTCGCCGTAGCGGGCGACGCGCTCCCGCACGGCGGGCACGAAGCCGCCGAACAGCACCTCGGGCCCACCGGGCCGCGCGGGCGCGGGACCGACCGGGCCGACTTCCGCGGAGAGCGGCTCGCCCGACCAGAGCCGCCGCAGGGTCGCCATCTGTGCGTCCGGCCGCCGGCCGCGGGTGCGCCAGCGTGATCAGCGGTTCGGGGTGGTGGAACACCAGCCGGTCGAGCACGGCGACCGTGGTGAAGGGGCTGGCTTCGGCGCGCCGGGCCCAGCTGAGCAGCTGTGCGGGGTCGCCGAGGGGAAGGCCGAGGCCGACGGACATGGGGTCCTCCGGAAAGACGTGCGGGCATGACGGATCTCGGTGTCGCCCACTCGTCCTCTTCCGCGCGCGGTGGCGCGGGCTGCTCCCGTTCTGCGACGTCCTTCTGGAGAGCTGCGGTATGAGTGCAGCCACCCTAGGAGAGGGGAACGCACGTCCGCCCCCGAATTTCCGTCCCGGCCCCGCGCCGCCCGGCTCACCCCGGCCCCGCGCCGTCGGCTCCTCCCCGCCCGCCCGCTCACCCCCGGCGCGCCGCCGCCACCGCGGGCGCCGACGACTGCGGGAGCAGATGTGCCCGCGCCGCCGGCAGCCGGAGGTCCACCTCCACCCCGTCCGCGAAGCGGTACGGCCGGTGCGTCAGCACGCTGCCGAGATGGCGGCGCAGCCGGGACAGTTCGGCCCGCACCGTGACCGCGCGGCTCGCGTCGCCGAACAGGTCCCGGGCGAGTTCGGCGGCGCTGCGCCCCCGCGGATGCGCGGCGAGCACGAACAGCAGCTCGGCATGGCGCGGCGTCAGCTCGTGCGTCCAGCTGCCGGCCGGGCCGCTGACCGTGAGTGCCGGGCCGTCCGGCCCGCCGACGTCCAGCACCACCCGGCTCGGCGCGAGGTCCCGCTCCCGGCCCCCGACCCGGATCAGCCAGCCGCCGGGCAGCGGCTCCAGCGCGCACCTGCCGTAGCGCGGCAGCCACAGCGGCCCGGCCTGGGGCTCCTTGGGCAGCGCCACCCGGTCCGGCGGTGTCAGGCCGGTGACCCCCACGACCCAGCCGCTCGGGTCGACGGCCAGCGCCCGCCCGCCGAACCGGGCCAGCACCGGCGCCGCGCTCGACCGCAGCCGCTCCAGGGACAGCTGGTGGCGGGTGCGCAGCTCGCCCTCCGCGAGCCGGGCGACCGCGGACACCAGGGAGAGCGTCGTGGGGTGGAAGGAGGGCGCCGGACCGCTGATGTCCACCGTGCCCAGCAGCCGCCCGTCGCGCGGATCGTGGAGCGGCGCCGCGGCACATGTCCACTGCTGGTGGCTGCGGACGAAGTGCTCCGCGGAGTGCACCAGCACCGGGCGGCGGGCCACCAGTGCGGTGCCGATGGCATTGGTGCCGACGACGCCCTCGCTCCAGTCGGCGCCCTTGTCGAAGCCCAGCCGGTCGGCCATCCGGCGGACCGGCGCACTGCCCTCCCGCCACAGCACCCGGCCCTCGGCGTCGGTGACGACCATGATCTGCTGCGCGGCGTCGGCGGCCGGCAGCAGCCCCTCGTGGAGCACCGGCAGCACCGCCGTCAACGGGGACGCCTGCCGGCGGTGCTCCAACTCCGCGACGGACAGCGGGTTTTGCGGTCGGTCCCGGTCCGGGTCCACGCCCGAGACCAGCACCCGGCGCCAGGATTCGCCGATCACCGCGCGGGGTGCGGCGAGCGGCGCGCCGCCCGTCGCCTCGCCCGTGAGCGCGGCCTCGTGGACCGTGGCGAGGCGGCGCGCGGTGGCCCGGACATCACGGTCCGGCCGGATGGCGCTGTCGATCCGTCTGTCGCTCACGCTGCTCTCCGTCGTGCACTCCTGCGGGCGCCGCCCGGCGTGCCGTCATCGGGCCGTCCTGGGCGCACCATTGTTCCGGTCCGCCGCTACGCACTGCAACGCTTTGCAACCGTTGTGACCCCTGATGCCCACCGGGGAATCTGTTGTCGGCGGCCGATGGCGCCTCGCCACCGCGGGCTCGCCGGTCACCCGTCGGAGACCCCGCCGGTTGTCGCCGGGACTCCATCGGCCGCCGCACGATGTCGGCACGGTGCGGGAGGGGCTCACCATGGTGTCCGCCGCTCCGCGCCTCGTGGTGATCGGTGCGCACGAAGGGGTGCGCGTCGTGCGCGCCGTCCGGCTGGCGGGCCACTACGGGGTCCCCCGGCTCCCCGCGACCGACCTGCTGAACCAGCGTCAGCCGCTGCCCGCCGGCGGCTATGTCCTCGACAGCGCCCCGCACCTCCTCGACGAGGCGAACGGCATCGGCTCGCTGCGCCCCGCGCTGGCCTTCGCCGACCTCGTCGTGCTGCTGCGCGGCGCGGAGTGGACCGGCGCGGACGAGTCCTGCCGGGTGCTGCGCTACTACGAGGCGCGCGGGATGCTGGCCGCCTTCGCGCCGGAGGCGCCGGACGGCGACCTCATCGTGGCGGTGGACGCGGTGCTGCGCGGGCGCACCCAGGACCCGTCGGACGGGCCGCCGGACGGCCCCTGAGACCGGGAGCGGTGCCGAGTCGGCGCGGCACCGCTCCCCGACCGTCGCGGCGGCGGGTCACCGCCGCGGTCAGCCGCCGGTCTCCGGCCGGGCCCGCGCCACCACCGCCGCGAGATCCAGCGTGTGCGGCAGCGTCCCGAACGCCGCGCCCGCGTCGCCGCCGAGCCGGGAGGCGCAGAAGGCGTCCGCGACCTCGGGCGGCGCGTGGCGCACCAGCAGCGACCCCTGGAGCACCGTCGCCATCCGCTCCACCAGCCGCCGGGCCCGGGCCTCGATCCCCTCCAGATCGGCGAGTTCGGTGAGCATCGCCCGGATCGCCCGGTCCAGCCGGTGGTCCGCGCCGCGCGTCGTCCCGATCTCGGTCAGGAACGCGTTCAGCGCCTCGGGTTCGCGCCGCAGGGCCCGCAGCACGTCCAGCGCCTGGACATTGCCGGCGCCCTCCCAGATCGAGTTGACCGGTGCCTCGCGCAGCAGCCGCGGCAGCCCCGACTCCTCCACGTAGCCGTTGCCGCCCAGACACTCCAGCGCCTCGGCCACCAGGGGGGTGCAGCGCTTGGTCACCCAATATTTCGCGGTCGGCACCGCCAGCCGCAGGAAGTGCCGGTCCTGCTCGGTGCCGCCGTCGTACGCCGCCGCCAGCCGCAGCGCGAGGGTGGACGCCGCCTCCGACTCCAGCGCCAGATCGGCCAGCACATTGCGCATCAGCGGCTGGTCGGTCAGCCGGCGGCCGAACGCCTCCCGGTAGGCCGTGTGGTGCGTCGCCTGCGCCACCGCCTGCCGCATCAGCGCCGCCGACGCGGTGACACAGTCCAGCCGGGTGGCCGCGACCATCTCGAGGATCGTCGCCACCCCGCGGCCCTCCTCGCCGACCCGGCGGGCCCAGGTCCGCCCGTCGAACTCCACCTCCGCCGAGGCGTTCGAGCGGTTGCCGAGCTTGTCCTTGAGCCGCTGGATGCGCAGCGCGTTACGGCTGCCGTCCGGCAGCACCCGGGGCAGCAGAAAGCAGGTGAGCCCTCCCGGTGCCCGGGCCAGCACCAGGAAGGCGTCCGACATCGGCGCCGAACAGAACCATTTGTGCCCGGTCAGGACGTATTCGCCCGGTGCGTCCAGCGGCTCGGCGCGGGTGGTGAGGGACCGCACGTCGCTGCCGCCCTGCTTCTCCGTCATGGCCATCCCGGCCAGCGCCCCGCCCTTCTCGGCGACCGGCCGCAGCTCCCGGTCGTAGATCTGCGAGGTCAGCAGTGGCTCCCACTCGGCCGCCAGCTCCGGCTCGGCACGCAGCGCGGGCACCGCCGCATGGGTCATCGACAGCGGACAGCCGTGCCCCGCCTCGGCCTGGGTCCACACCAGGAATCCGGCGGTGCGCCGGACATGACCGTCGGGCCGCGACCAGGCGGCGGTCAGCCCGGCGGTGACGGCGTGGCCGAGCAGCCGGTGCCAGGCCGGGTGGAACTCCACCTCGTCGATGCGGTGGCCGTAGCGGTCATGGGTGTGCAGGACCGGGGGGTGGGTGTTGGCCTGCTCGCCCCACTGCCGGGCCTGCACGGAGCCGGCCGCCCGGCCCAGGGTGTCCAGTTCCTCGCGTACCTCGTCGAGCCGTGCCGCGGCGACGTGCCGGGTGATGCCCTCGGTGAGGACCGGGTCGCTCGCGAAGACGTTGTATCCGACCAGCGGCGGGGGCTGGTTCGTGACGGTGTGAGTGGTGACTGCCATGCCGGATACGGTAAGGAGGTGCAGCCGGCAAACGAACCAACCGAGCGGCCCGCGGGGCGCCTGACCAAGGCCCGTGCCCTCTACCGCAATGTCTCCAAGCGCCGGCTGGCCTGGCTTCTGCTCAAGGACACCGTTGGCTCCTGCATGAAGTACCGCGTCACGGGACTGGCCGCCGAAGCCGCGTTCTGGAGCCTGCTGTCGCTGCCCCCGCTGATCCTCGGCCTGCTCGGTGTGCTGGGCTACACGCAGGCGTGGATCGGGAACGACACCCTCAACGACGTCCGCCGGCACATCCTCGCCGGCGCCGGCACCGTACTCTCCAGCCGCGGCGTGAACGAGATTGCCCGGCCGCTGCTGCACGATGTGTTCACCGGCCGCCGCCCGGACGTCATTTCCATCGGCTTCGCCATCGCCCTGTGGTCCGGCTCCCGGGCGATGAATGTCTTTGTCGACACCATCACCATCATGTACGGCCTCGACGGCCGCCGCGGCATCGTGCGGACCCGGCTGCTGTCGTTCGCGCTGTACCTCGCCGCGCTCGTCGTCGGCGCCGTCGCCCTGCCGCTGATGGTCGCCGGCCCCGACACCGTCGTGAGCTGGCTGCCGGCCGGCGAACAGATCATCCGGGCGCTGTACTGGCCGGTCGTCCTGCTCCTGTCGGTCGCCTTTCTGACCACGCTTTACCACGCGTCCGTACCGGTCCGTTCGCCCTGGCCCGAGGACATTCCCGGCGCGGTGGTCGCCCTCGGCATGTGGGTGCTCGGCAGCTTTCTGCTCCGCCTCTACCTCACCTCGACGGTCGAGGGCCCCACGATCTACGGCTCGTTGGCCGCACCGGTCGCGGTACTCCTGTGGATCGGGGTGTCCGCCTTCGCGGTGCTGGTCGGCGCCGCGATGAACGCCTCGCTGGACCGCGTGTGGCCCTCGGTCGCCACGGCCGCGGCCCGCGAGGAGGCCGCCCGCCGGCTGGAGGCCAAGGCGGCGGCGAAGCCGGGCGCGGGCGAGCGCGGGAAGGGCGCGGGCGGCGGCGAGCGGCGCCGCGACGGCGGACGGGACGAGGCCGGCGGCGAGGAGCCCGGTACCGACGAGGGCCACGGCAGCGGCGGCCGGCGCGACGGCTGAGCCGGGCGCGGCGCCCTACCCCCGGCCGCCCCGGACCAGGACCCGGATCACTGTTCCTCCCGGTGGCGGACCAGCAGCATGGCCGCGTCGTCGTGCAGCGGGCCCTCGGCGTGTTCGACGAGGTCCTCGCGCACCGCGCGCAGAGCGGCTTCCGGATCGGGGTCCTTCAGCAGGGCGGCGCGCTCGTCGAGGGGGTAGAAGCGGCCCGCCGCGTCGCGGGCCTCGGTGACCCCGTCGGTGTAGAAGAGCATCTGGTCACCGGGGGCGAACGGCACCGTGTAGGGGGCCGGCGCCCCGGCGCCCGGGAGAGTGAGGCCCAGCGGGAGGGCGCGGTCGGGCGGGGCGGCGAAGGCGACCGTGCCGGCGGGGCGGACCACCAGCGGCGCCGGATGCCCGAAGTTCAGCAGCGTGGCCTGCGGACCGTCACCGATCTCGGCGAGCACCGCGGTGACGAACCGTTCGCCCGCCAGATGACGGTTCAGCGCCCGCTCGACCCGCTCCCCGACGGCCGGCAGATCCGGTTCGTCGTGCGCCGCCTCCCGGAAGGCGCCCAGCACCACAGCCGCGCTCTCCACGGCCTCCAGGCCCTTGCCCTGCACATCGCCGACGATGATCCGGACCCCGGCGGGCGAGGTCACCACCTCGTACAGATCGCCGCCTATCCGGGCCTCGGCCACCGCCGAGGTGTAGGAGACCGCGATCCGCAGCGGCCCCGCGCTGCGCGGCACCGGCCGCAGCAGGACCCGCTGGGCGACCTCGGCGATCGAGCGGACGCTGGCGAGTTCCGCCTCGCGGCGCTGGCGCATCACCGCGGCGACCACGCCGGCCGCGGTCACCCCGGCCACCGACAACAGGGCGGTCAGCCCGCGCCGGCTCTCGAACAGGCCGCTGTGGACGCCCAGACCGACGCAGAGCACGAACGCCGTCAGCCCGACCACGGCGGTGCGCCGCCAGCCGCCGACCAGCCCGGCGAACGCCGGCCCCAGGGACACCAGGGGGAGGAACCCGACCCCCGGGCCCGCGGTGAGGTCGACCGCGCTGACCACGGCCATGACCGTGTAGGGAAGCGCGGCCAGCACACGGGAGCCGGTGCACTGCTCCCCGTTCTCCACGGCCAAGGTGTTCTCCGACGGTGTCATATGAGGTGAGCGGGCAGGGGACCGCCGGCCGTCGACCGTTCGCACTGTCCGGAAGCGTCCCCCGACCCCCGGCCTGAGCATATGCAGCATATGCCGTACCGAAATACCTCGAATGCGCCCTGTTACCGAATCGCAGTGGCCGGACGCGACCGCGCCGCGGGGACGCGGATCTTACGGACCCATGACACGGCGCTCCGTGCACGGGCCGGAAGGCCCCCTGCCGCTTAGCGTGATCGGCATGCGTGTATTGGTCACCGGCGGTGCCGGCTTCATCGGATCGCAGGTCGTCGAGGCACTCCTCGCGCGCGGACACGAGCCCGTCGTGCTCGACGCGCTGCTGCCCTCGGCGCACCCCGAGCCCCCGCCCGCACACCCGCAGGTGCGGCGGATCGTCGCCGACGTACGGGACCGGGCGGCCGTCGACGCGGCGCTCGACGGGGTGCGGGCGGTCTGTCACCAGGCCGCGATGGTGGGCCTGGGGAAGGACTTCGCGGACGCGCCCGACTACGTGAGCTGCAACGACCTGGGCACGGCGGTGCTGCTGGCCGCGATGGCCGCGGCCGGCGTACGGCAGCTGGTGCTGGCCGGGTCGATGGTGGTCTACGGGGAGGGGCGCTACACCTGCCCCGTCCACGGCACGGTGCGCCCCGGGCCTCGGGCGGAGGCCGAGCTGGCGGCGGGACGGTTCGAGCCGCGCTGCCCGCGGTGCGGCGCCCAGCTGCGGCCGGGGCTGGTCGGTGAGGACGCGCCCACCGACCCGCGCAACGTCTACGCGGCGACCAAGCTCGCCCAGGAGCATCTGGCCGCCTCCTGGGCGCGCGCGTGCGGCGGCCGGGCCGTCTCACTGCGCTACCACAACGTCTACGGGCCGGGGATGCCGCGCGACACCCCGTACGCGGGGGTGGCCTCGTTCTTCCGCTCGGCGCTGGCCCGCGGGCAGTCGCCGACGGTCTACGAGGACGGCGGCCAGCGGCGGGACTTCGTCCATGTGCGGGATGTCGCTGCGGCCAACGCGGTGGCGCTCGCGGCCCTGCCGGACCGGGCGCCGGGCACGCTGACCGCGTACAACACCGGCAGCGGAGTGCCGCACACCGTCGGGGAGATGGCACAGACCCTGGCCGCGGCGTGCGGCGGGCCGCCGCCCGTGGTGACCGGGGAGTACCGGCTGGGCGACGTACGGCACATCACCGCGTCGTCCCGGCGGATCTCCGAGGACCTCGGCTGGCGGGCGCTGACCGGATTCACCGACGGCATGGCGGAGTTCGCCCGCGAGGGGATGCGGGCGGCCCGGCCCGCGGCGTCCCCGCTGTCCACGCCGTCCACGCCGTCCGCGTGTCCCACGAACCCGATGTCCTGATGTCCCGCTTCCCAGCTGTAGGTGACGGCATGACCCACCCCCCTTCCCACGACCCCCGGCCCGGCTCGGTGGATGTCGTACTGCCCTGCCTCGACGAGGCCGCCGCACTGCCGTGGGTGCTGGCCCGCATCCCGGCCGGCTGGCGGGCGATCGTCGTGGACAACGGCTCCACCGACGGCTCGGCGGAGATCGCCCGCGGCCTCGGTGCCACCGTGGTGCACGAGCCGCGCCGCGGCTTCGGTGCCGCCTGCCACGCCGGACTGCTGGCCTCCGACGCCGACATCGTCTGCTTCTGCGACTGCGACGCCTCCCTCGACCCGGCGCTGCTGGCCCCGTTCGTCCGAGCCGTGCGCGACGGCGCCAGCGACCTGGTGCTCGGCCGCCGTCGCCCCGAGTCATCCGGCGCCTGGCCGCTGCACGCCCGGCTCGGCAACGTCGCGCTGGCCCGGATGCTGCGCCGGCGCACCGGACTGCGGCTGCACGACCTCGGCCCGCTGCGCGCCGCGCGGCGCACCCAACTGCTCGGCCTCGACCTGACCGACCGCCGCAGCGGCTACCCCCTGCAGATGGTCGTCCGGGCCGCCGACGCCGGCTGGCGCGTCGAGGAACGCGAGGTGCCCTACCTGCCGCGCACCGGCCGCTCGAAAGTCACCGGCACCTGGCGCGGCACCTGGCACGCGGTACGCGACATGCGCACCGTCCTGCGGCAGCCGCCGCTGACCACCCGTACCGAGGAGACGGTCCGATGACCGAGCCCACAGCGCAGGCGGTGCCACCGGGGCCGACGACGGTCCTGGTCATCGCCAAGGAACCGGTGCCCGGCCGGGTCAAGACCCGCCTCACCCCGCCCTACACCCCGCAGCAGGCCGCCGGGCTGGCCGAGGCCGCGTTGTACGACACTCTCCAGGCCGTCCGTGCGATGCCCGCCCGGCGGCGGGTGGTCGTCCTGGACGGCCGCCCGGGGAGCTGGCTGCCGGCCGGCTTCGACGTCCGGCCGCAGTGCGCCGGCGGTCTCGACGAGCGGCTCGCCGCGGCCTTCGCCGGCAGCACCGGCCCCACCCTGCTCATCGGCATGGACACCCCGCAGGTCACCCCCCAACTCCTCGCCCCGGCACTGGACATCGGTGCCTGGGACGACTGTGACGCCTGGTTCGGGGCGGCCGACGACGGAGGGTTCTGGGCGCTCGGCCTGGCCGCCCCCGACCCCCGGCTGCTGCGCGGCGTCCCGATGTCCACCGACCGCACCGGGGCCGCCCAGCGCGCCCGGCTGACCGCCGCCGGACTCCGGGTGCGGGAGCTGCCGCCGCTGCGCGATGTCGACACCGCGGCCGATGCCGCGCAGGTCGCGGCCGCGGCACCGGACGGACGCTTCGCCGCCACCCTGGCCCGCCTGACGGGAGACACCGGACGATGAGCACCGCCGTACCGCCCACCACCCGCACCGACCGCCCACACCCCGTCTCCTGGGGAGCGGACCCCTACGCCGACGCCCTGCGCAACGGCCGCGGCCCGCTGTTCCTGCGCCGCACCGACGGCTGGCTGCTGCCGCTGGAGGTCGAGCGCTGGTGCGCCCGGCCGGACGCCGCCGATCTGTCGGCGCTGCGCCGCTGCGAGGGCGCCGTCCTCGACATCGGCTGCGGTCCCGGCCGGCTGGTCGCCGCGCTCCTGGCCCGGGGCCGGCGCGCGCTCGGCATCGACGTCAGCGCCGCGGCGGTGGCCCGCACCCTGGCGACCGGCGGTGCCGCGGTGCGCCGCTCGGTCTTCGACTCCCTTCCGGACGAGGGGAGTTGGGGCACCGCGCTGCTGCTCGACGGCAATATCGGCATCGGCGGCGACCCCGGCACGCTGCTCGCCCGCAGCGCCGAACTGGTCGACCGGGGCGGCCTCCTCATAGTGGAGACCACCCCGGCCGACGTCGATGAACAGGTCCGGGTCCGGGTCGAGGGCGGCCCCCACACCCCGGGCGGCGCACCCCGGACGCCGGACGACACCTTCCCCTGGGCCCGGGTGGGCACCCCGGCGCTGCTGCGGTACGCGGCAGCCGCCGGGTGGACCCTGGTCGAGCAGTGGACCGTCACCGGCCGGGTGGATCAACTGCCGGCCGGTGAGCGCTGCTTCGTCTCCCTGCGCCGCCGGGCCGTCTCCCGCAGCCGCTGCTGAACCGTACGGCCCAGCAGCCACAGCGCGGACAGCGCGAACAGCCCGGCGGTGAGCAGCAGCCACCGCGCCAGGAACTCCCCGCCGGGCAGCGCGGTCGTGGCCTCGTAGTGCGCCACCCAGGTGGGGTCCGTCGACCCCGCGATCAGCGGGAGCCACACCAGCAACAGCAGCCCGGACACCGCGGCCGGGACCCGGACGTACCCGGTCCGGGCCCGGTGCCGGGCCTGCGCCGTCAGACAGCGGACCAGCACCCGGTCGGCGGCCGCGTACAGCGGCAGCAGCACCAGGTCGTGCAGCAGCGCCGCCCCGGCGAACCACACCAGCACCAGTGGCCACTCTCCGCCGGCCAGCAGCCGCAGCCCCGCATAACCGGCGAGCGCGAACGAGGCCAGCATCAGCAGCAGATGCAGCGGCCCCTCGCCGTACCGCGGCCGGCGGCGCGGCGCGCCCCGTACCCCGGCTCCCCGCGCACGCCCCACCACGAGCCGCTCGCGCATCCTCACCACTCCCCGAACGTCAGTCGCGAGACCCACTTGGTGCTGAGCACACCGGGTGCCGCCGGGACGATGATCCGTGCCGGATAGCCGTGGTCCGCGGACAGTTCCGCACCGCCCACCCGCAGCGCGAGCAGGGAACGCGGATCGCGCACCTGGTTGTCGCGCAGCGCGGCCCGGCGGAACGCCCCGTGCAGCTGGAGCGATTCGACCAGCACTCCGGGCGGCTCCGTACCGTGCCCCACCAGCGCGGCCAGGTCCCGCAGCCGCACCCCGCTCCAGAGCTGGTCGTCGGTCGACCAGCCCTCGACGCAGGCGATCGGCAGGGCCGCCTCGTGCTGGGGCAGTGCCAGCAGGTCGGCGCGGCCGAGCCGCACCCGGCGCCCGCCGCCCTCGATCGTCAGCCGCCAGTCGTCGCCGGTGTCCCGGGCCCGGATGCCGACGGCCGCCGCGGTCTTGTTGATCTGGAAGGCGTTCGGGCCGCTGCCCGGATCGCCTGCCCCGTGCGGCGCCAGCAGGGCCGTGCGCCGCCACCATCCACCGATGCTCTGTCCGGCCGTCGTCACGAACAACGCCAGCGAACCGGCGCCGATCAGCCCCAGCGCACCCCGCCGGGACACGGTCGGCCGGTCCGGGCGGGCCGCCACCAGCCCGGTGTCGTCGGCCGCCGCCTTCGGGTCGCGGCGCTCACGCAGCGCCCGCACGGTCCGCGGCAGCCGCAGGACCACATGGGCGGCGAACGCCCCCATGAACACCCACGCGCCGTAGAAGTGCAGCGGATAGAAGGAGCCCGGGAAGAGGTACTCCAGCTGAACGTTGAGCACCCCCGTGACGAACTCGAACAGCACCCCGCCGACGAGCAGCAGCAGCGAGATCCGCTCCAGCGCATGGCCGACGGAGCGCACCGGCGGCAGCGTGAACAGCTTGGGTATCACCGACCACAGCTTCGCCAGCACCACGGGCACCAGCGTGATGCCCACGGTGACGTGCAGTCCCTGGGTGAGGCGGTAGAGCCAGTGCGGACCGGTCGGCCAGGGGAAGAGGTAGAAGCCCAGCAGGCCCTTGGTGGGTGTTTTGTCGTTGAGGCCGCCGGCCAGATCCGGGTTGTACGCGGCGTACGACAGCAGACCGGTCACGAACAGCAGCGTGATGCCGGCCAGCAGAACGGTGCCGAGCACCGCGGTCAGCCACGGTCCGCGCAGCGGACTGCGCCAGAACGACGGCGATGTCGGGGGAGTGAAAGGGGGATGGGCACCCATGGTGTGTCCTCGGCGGTCGGTGCGACGGCGGTCCGTCGCGCGGGAACTGTCCGGCGGATAACGGCCGGACGACCTGCTGCCGACGGTATGCCGCGACCGGGGCGCCCAGGGGGCCGTGACGGATGACGAAACTCTGACGTCGTCGGGGACGCGCCGCGGGGGCCGGGAGAATCTGACGGAACGGTGACGCCCTGGCCGCCGAACGGCCCCAGCCGCCCGCCGGCGCTTAGCGTGCGGCTGTGAACTCCCGTGTGACCACCGAAGAACGCGCCCCTCACCGCGCCGATCTGCGGGCCGCCGCGGCCGGCGCCCTCCTCGTCGTGGCCGCCGCCGTCGTCGGCACCGTCATCGAACGGACCCAGGGCAGCCTGCACGTCAGCTGGCCCCCGCTGTACGCCTCATGGTTCCCGCACCTGGGCCCCGGCACCCCGGCCGCGCTGGCCGTGGCCGCCGCCGTGATCCTCCACGGGCCGTCCCTCGCGGCCCGGCTGCCCTGGCGCCGCCTCGTCCTGGTGGGCTGGGCCGCCGCCATGGCCTGGACCTGGTCGCTTGCGCTGATCGACGGCTGGCAGACCGGCATAGCCCGCCGCCTCACCACCGCCTACGAGTATCTGACCGTCATCCACCGCTTCGACGAACCCGGCGCGACGCTGCGCGACTTCACCCACCACATCCTCAACAACGGCCCGGCCCCCTGGCCCGCCCATGTCGCCGGGCACCCCCCGGCCGCCGTGCTCACCTTCGTCGGCCTGGACCGCATCGGTCTGGGCGGCGGTGGCTGGGCCGGTGTCTGGTGCCTGACCGTGGGCACCTCCGCGGTGGCCGCGGTCCTCGTCGCGCTGCGCGTCCTCACCGATGAGCAGACCGCCCGCCGGGCCGCCCCGTTTCTCGTCCTGGCCCCGTCCGCGGTCTGGGTGGGCACCTCGGCGGACGGCTATTTCGCGGCGGTGGCCGCCTGGTCCCTGGCCCTGCTCGCCCTGGCCGCCACCCGCCGCACCCGCCATCCCTCCGCCGCCGCCCTCGCCTCCGGGTTGCTGTTCGGCCTGACCTGCTACCTCTCCTACGGCCTCACCCTGATCGCGCTGATCGCCGCTGCGGTGCTGCTGCTCACCCGGACCGTGCGCCCGCTACCGCTCCTGGCGGTCGGTGCCGCGGCCGTCGCGGCCGCCTTCACCCTCGCCGGATTCTCCTGGTGGGAGGGGTATCAGCTGCTGGTCGAGCGCTACTACCAGGGCGCCGCGGCGGTCCGCCCGTACACGTACTGGGTGTGGGCCAACCTCGCCTGCACCGTGCTGATCACCGGTCCGGCGACGGTGGCCGGGGTGCGCCGCACCCTCGCGGCGGCCCCCACCGCCCTGCGGGAGCTGCGGCCGTCCGCGGGAGGGCTGCCCGGCCCCACCGGCCGGCTGGTCGTCCTGGTGCTGGCCGTGCTGCTCGCGGTGCTGGCCGCCGATCTCTCCGGGATGAGCAAGGCGGAGACCGAACGGATATGGCTGCCGTTCGCCGCCTGGCTGCCGGCGGCCTGCGCCCTGCTGCCCGCGGTCCGCCACCGCCACTGGCTGACGGCCCAGGCGGTCCTGGCGCTGCTCCTCAACCACCTGCTGTACACCGGATGGTGACGGGGGCGGGTGCGGCAGGGAGGGCTCAGGCGAGGTAGGGGCGGGTCGAGTTCACCCGGCCGGGCCGCAGGATCCGCAGCGGTCCGCGATTGCAGGACGGGCACTCGGCACGGGCCAGCGGGGAGGCGACTCGGGCGCCGCGGGTGAAGTAGTCGGCGCGCCGGTGGCCCGCCAGATCCGTGGTGTGCCGGATCTCGTACTCCTCTTCCCAGCCGTGCCCGCAGTGCAGGCAGACGAAGGAATACGCCTCGTGAACCGTCTCGGTGTCCCGTTCCATGGTGATCACGTCCTCTCCCCGGCCCTGCACGCGCACCGGGGCCGGATGCATGCCGCACCTCCCATTATGACGCCCGTCGACGGCCGGCGGGCGGCCGCGGGCCCGGACCGTTGATCGCCCCCGACAGGGCCCGCGACCAGGCACGATGTCGGCACCGGGTATAAAGGCGCCATGGGGCACGACGCGCACGGCGCACCGCGGGCGGCCGGGGTGGCCGCGCCCGGCGAGAATCTCGACCATGACGTCGAGGAGGTCATCGCCGCGGTGCTGACCGCCTCCCGGCTGCTGGTGGCGGTCTCCGCCCGGGCGCTCGGCCGGACCGCCCCCTCCCTCACCCTGCCCCAGCTGCGAGCCCTGGTGGTGCTGGACAGTCAGGGGCCGGTCAAGCTGGCCGCGCTGGCCGGTGCGCTGGGCGTCAATCCGTCCACCGCGATGCGGATGGTCGACCGACTGGAGGCGGCCGGCAGCGTCACCCGGCAGGCCAACCCCGGCAACCGCCGCGAGGTCGTGCTGAGCCTGACCGCGCGCGGCCGCGCCCTCGTCGAGGAGGTGCTCGCCGGCCGGCACGCGGAGATCGCCGCGATCGTCTCCCGGCTGCCGGCCGACGCACGCGCCGGGCTGATCGGCTCGCTGCGTGCCCTCACCGACGCGGTCGGTGAACCTCCGGTGACCCCGCGACCGGCCCCGCCGCCGGAGTCGGCCGCGCCCTAGGCCGGCCGTCAGCTCCGGACGGGCTCCAGGGCCTGGTACACGGCCCGGACCAGTCCGGCGTTGCGCGGGTCGTGGCCCGTCGTGCCACCGCCGTACTTGTTCATGGTGTACGCGTACGACAGCCGGTTCTCCGGGTCCGCGAAGGCGTACGAGCCGCCCGCGCCGCCGTGCCCGAACGCCCGCGGGTTGGGCCCCGCCTGGCCCTGCTGATTGAGCATGTAGCCCAGCCCCCAGCGGTGTTCGTAGCCCTGCGGGGCGAGCGCGCCGATGGTCAGATCCCGTTCACCCGGCAGGCTCTGTGAGCGGCGCATCTCCTCCAGGGTGGCGGGCTTGACGAGGGTGCTGCCCGCCAGCGCGCCGTAGACGGTCGCCAGCCCGTGGGCGGACGCGTGCGCGTTGCCCGCGGGGATCTCGGCCGACCGGTAGGCG
Organism: Streptomyces sp. NBC_01454; assembly: GCF_036227565.1. Classification (NCBI taxonomy): domain Bacteria; kingdom Bacillati; phylum Actinomycetota; class Actinomycetes; order Kitasatosporales; family Streptomycetaceae; genus Streptomyces; species Streptomyces sp. NBC_01454. Next base: position 1,727,115 of record NZ_CP109460.1, on the reverse strand, counting down.
GCGCTGTTGACGTCGCCCGTGGGGACGTACGTCAGCGCCAGCGCCACGGCGGCCTGCGGATGGTCGGAGAGCGCCGTGAACGGCGGCTTCGGCAGGCCGGGGAACTGCTGGGTGAGCCGCGCCTCGTCCAGCTGCCCGACCATGTCGGCGCAGCGGGTGTGCTCCTCGGCGGGCGTCCCGATGAACACCCGCGCGCCCAGCGGCCCGGTGATCTCGCTGCGCAGGAACGTGCCGAGCGACTGCCCGGTGATCCGCCGGACGACCTCGCCCACGAGGTATCCGAAGGTCACGGCGTGATAGCCCTGTGCGGTGCCCGGCTCCCACCAGGGCGGGGTGGCCGCCAGGGCGGCGCACACCCGCTCCCAGTCGTAGGCGTCCGCCACGGACAGCCGCTCACGGGGCGCGATCAGACCGGCCCGGTGGCTGAGCAGCCAGCGCACGGGCAGCTCCCGCTTGCCGGCCTGTCCGAACTCGGGCCAGTAGCGGGCCACCGGCGCATCGAGGTCCAACTCACCCCGGTCCACGAGGAGATGGGCGCACAGTGCGGTCATCCCCTTGGACGTCGAGTAGACGTTGACGAGGGTGTCGCGCTCCCAGCCGCGGGTGGCGGCCGCGTCCGCGTGGCCGCCCCACAGGTCGACCACCGCCTCGCCGTCCACGGTCACCGTGACCGCCGCGCCGATGTCGCCGTGCGCGTGGAAGTTCTGTGCGAAGGCTTCCCGTACGCCGGCGAACCCCGGTGCGCAGTGGCCGTTGACAGTGGCTGTTCCCACGGTGGCTCTCCTCGGGTCGTCCGTGTGCGGTCATCCCGTGCTTCCGTACGTGCGTGCGGCGTACGTATCGGATGATCCGCCCGGGTCGATGCCCGTGGCAACCATGTGAGGCCGGACGGCGGAGTGTCGGCGTGGTGCGGGGCCGCGGCGGCCGGGGGAGGGGTGTCCCGGTGCGGCCGTGATCGGTGAAACCGCAGGCCGATGGCCCGGACGAGCGGCCCGCCGCCGGGAATCCGACGGGCGGGGCCCCGGGAGGACGGGGGCCGGTAGCGTCGGCCCTGCCGCCGGGATCCGTTCTGCCGCCGCAATCCGTGTCAGGTCATCCCGGCCCGGCCGATGAATCGGCACCCCGGGAGGGGTCTACCGCACCGAACCCGCAGGTCCCACCACCGGAGGACGCCATGTCTGACCACCCGCCGCCCGCCCCCGCCGCCGTCCAGCCGGTGATCGTCACCCCTGACCTCGACCGGCTGCGGGACTTCTACCGTGAGCTGGCCGGCGCCGAGGAGTTCACCCGGGTGCCCGAGGAGGGCCCGGCCTTTTTCGTCGGGCTGCGGATCCGCGAGGCGGAGCTGGGCCTCGTCGCGGACCCGAGCGTGGAGACCGGCACCCCGACCCGCATCCTGCTCAGCCTCGCCGTCGAGGACGTCGACGCCCTTCTGGACCGGGTCGAGCCCCTCGGTGGCACGGTGCTCGGCCCGGCCAATGACATGCCCTGGGGGCAGCGGGTCGCCCACATCCGGGACCCGGACGGCAACGCCGTCAACCTCACCCAGCAGATCTGACCGGGGCGGCGGCCGGCCGACGGGGCGGCGGGCCCGGCGGGGGTGACGCCGGGCCCGGGCCCGGCCGCCCCGGTCGTGCCCGGCCGACCGCTCAGTTCTGGTTCTGCTCCAGGGCGTGGAGGTAGGCGTCCATGACATGGTCGCGCACGCCGTCGGAGGCGGGCGCGAGAGCATCGGCGGTGAGGCCCCTGGCGTGGTCGAGCATGCCGCTGAGCAGCGGCATGGTGTGGTGGATGGCGCCCTTGGCGTCGATGTAGCGCAGCGCGGAGACGTGGTGGAAGGTGGGCTCGGGGGGCAGCTGCGGCACGATGTCGTTGTTGTTGACGAAGCGGTACATCCGGTCGGAGAAGGCCGTGTTGAACTCCTTGGACAGCTGCCGGTCACAGGTGCGCGGCTGGCCGAAGGTGTAGACGCCGTTGGCCGTCACATACGGCTCCTCGAAATGCAGCCGGGCGCCCGCCAGCATCGCCAGCGCCCCGCCCAGGCTGTGGCCGGTGAACCACACCGTCTGGCCGTTGTCGCGGAACTCGTCGATGGTGGCGCGGACCTGTGGCCAGACGGCCTGCAGGGCCTCGGCGAAGCCGTGGTGGACGTACCCCTTGCCGCCGGGGCCGGGCCACGGCGGGGTGGTGGCGTCGGAGAGCCAGTCGCGCAGCTCGGCCGGCTCCGTCCCGCGGAAGCTGGTGATGATCATGCTGTGGCCGCCGAGGGTGTACGCCTGGGTGTCCTCCAGCGGGAACGGCGGCCGGAATCTGGTGTGGTGAGCGCGCACCCGGTCGAAGCCCCAGGTCCGGGCGGTGGCGTCGATGGCCGCCTCGTCCTGGTAGGCGAGCGCGGCGGCGCGTGCCATCGCGAGCGCGTGGCGGACGGTGTAGCCGGTGGCTTTCTGGTCGATCGCGGTGCTGGTCAACGAAGGCTCCTGGTGGTCGACGGTGGATGCGGTGGATGCCGGGCGAGGCGCGCACTCCGCCCCTGATTACAGAGAGCTTGCAGTGGCTACACAGCGTAACTCCGGCGTCGGGTGCCGGGCCCCGCCGCCCGTTCAAACCACTCGTTCGAGCCTCCGGTCGCACACACCGGGCCGCCGGGCGAGCCTGGAAGCGTTCGGCTCCCGGAGGACGGTCCACGAAGGAAGGCGGCCCCACAGTGAACGGCGCACAGCAGGCGGCACACCCGGAACACGTACCGGCCGAGGTGATGGTGGAACTCGAGAGCTGCGCGACGCAGGACGCACATGCCGTCTTCAGCGCGCTGCGCACCACCTTCCGCTCCGACCGGGAGGCGGACGACGTGCCCGAGGAGATGGCCGGCCCGGGCGCGACCGTGTGGACCTCGACCTTCGACGTGAGCGACCACAAGGCGGCGGCCGAGCCCCGCCGGCTGTCCGGGCCCGTCGTGGTCAGCCTCCAGGGCGGCTACTGGGCGGTCGACGAGCTGTGCAGGGGCCTGGAGACGGCGTTCGCGGTGCACGTCCTCGGCACCGCCGCCGGCGACCAGGAGAAGGAGGTCGAACTGCGGCTGGAGACCCGCTAGGCCGCGGCTCCGCCCAGGAGGGAATCGGGGGAGCGGGACCACGACCACGGCACACGGCGACGGCCAGGGCACGCACCACCTGCCCCGGGCCCGGAGCGGAAAGGCAGGAGCGAGTGGAGTCCACCCGGCACCCGGCGGACGGCGGCGGCACGGCGCCGGCCGCCGAGCAGCGTTCCGAGCTGGTCCTGTACGTCAACGACGTGGCGTACACCCTGACCGTGGACCACCGGACCACGGTCCTGGACCTGCTCCGCGAACACCTCGGTCTCACCGGCGCCAAGAAGGGCTGCGACCACGGACAGTGCGGCGCCTGCACCGTGCTCGTCGACGGGCGGCGCGCCAACAGCTGTCTGCTGCTGGCCGTGGCCCAGGGCGGCCGGCGGCTCACCACCGTCGAGGGCCTGGCCGACGGGGAGCGGCTGCACCCCCTGCAGGATGCCTTCCTGGAGCGGGACGCCTTCCAGTGCGGCTACTGCACCCCGGGCCAGCTCTGTTCGGCCGCCGGGGTGCTGGCCGAGGCCGCGGACGGCTTCCCGTCCCATGTCACCCCGGCCACCGTTGACCCCGCGGCACCGGTCGAGCTCACCGCCGAGGAGATCCGCGAGCGGATGAGCGGCAACCTGTGCCGCTGCGGGGCGTATCCGCGGATCGTCGAGGCCGTCGCGGACGCCGGTGCCCGCCCCGGCGGCGCCGCGTCGCCCGCGCACCAGGAGGTGGCGCAGTGAAACCGTTCGGATATCTGCGGCCGACCGGCGTCGAGGAGGCGGTACGGGCCGCCGCCGAAGCACCCGGCGCCCGCTTCCTCGGCGGCGGCACCAACCTCGTCGATCTGATGAAACTGGGCGTGGAGACACCTCAGTTGCTCATCGACATCACCCGGCTGCCGCTCGCGGACATCGAGGAACTGCCCGACGGGGGGCTGCGGATCGGTGCGACGGTCCGCAACAGCGATCTCGCCGCGGCCGCCCCCGTGCGCGACCGCTACCCCGTCCTGTCGCAGGCGCTGCTGGCCGGCGCCTCGGGGCAGCTGCGGAACACCGCGACCACCGGCGGCAATCTGCTCCAGCGCACCCGCTGCCTGTATTTCCAGGACGCCACCAAGCCCTGTAACAAGCGCTCCCCGGGCACCGGCTGTCCGGCCCGCGACGGTGTCCACCGCGATCTGGCCGTCCTGGGCCACTCCGTGCACTGCGTCGCCACCCAGCCCTCCGACATGGCGGTGGCGCTGGCCGCGCTGGACGCCGAGGTGCTGCTGCTCGGCCCCGACGGGGAGCGCACGGTGGCGGCGGTCGACTTCCACCGGCTGCCCGGCGACCGGCCCGAGCAGGACACCGTGATCCGGCCCGGTGAACTGCTCACCGCCATCCGGCTCCCGCCGGCCGCCCCCGGCGCCCGCTCCCGCTACCGCAAGGCCCGCGACCGCGCCTCCTTCGCGTTCGCTCTGGTCTCCGTCGCCGCCGTGCTGGAGGTGCGGGACGGCGTCGTGGGGCGGGCGGCGCTGGCGTTCGGCGGGCTCGCGCACCGGCCGTGGCGCGCCCGCGCGGCCGAAGAGGTGCTCCGCGGCGCACCCGCCACCGAGGACACCTTCGCCCGTGCCGCCGACGCCGAACTCGCCGCCGCCCGCCCGCTGCGCGACAACGCCTTCAAGGTCGAGCTCGCCCGCAACCTGGCCGTCAGCGTGCTCACCGGCCTGGCGGACCCGGCCGGCGACCGCTGACCGACGACCGCTGACCGACGAGCGACGACCCCACGACGTCCCGAGCGTCCCCCGCCCCCGACCCACCGTCCCCGACCCACCGTCCCCGACCCAAGGACGCGAGCCATGAGCCCCGACCCGTTCCCGCTCGGACCACCCCCCTACCCCCTGGGCGCACCGCTCGTCCGCCGGGAGGGCCGGGAGAAGGTCACCGGCACCGCCCGTTACGCGGCCGAACACACCCCGCCGGGCTGCGCCTACGCCTGGCCGGTGGCCGCCACCGTCGCCCGGGGCCGGGTCACGGCCGTGGACGCCACCGGGGCGCTCGCGCTGCCGGGGGTGTGCGCGGTGCTGACCCACGAGAACGCGCCCCGCCTCGCGGCCACCGGCGACCCGACGCTGGCACTGCTCCAGGACGACCGGGTGCCGCACCGCGGCTGGTATGTCGCGCTCGCCGTCGCCGACAGCCTCGAAGCCGCCCGCGCCGCCGCCGCGGCCGTCCGCGTCACCTACGCGGCCGAGGACGCCGACGTGCTGCTCACGGCCGGCCACCCCCGCCTCTACGCGCCCGAGACGGTCAACGGCGGCTACCCCGGGACCCGCGAACGCGGCGACTTCGACGCGGCGTTCGCCGCCGCACCGGTCACCCTCGACGCCACCTACACCGTGCCCCCGCTGCACAACCACCCCATGGAACCGCACGCCGCCACCGCCCACTGGAGCGGGGGCCGGCTGACCGTCCACGACTCCAGCCAGGGCTCCAGCAAGGTCTGCGAGGACCTCGCCGCGCTGTTCTCCCTGGACCCGGGCGACATCACCGTCGTCTCGGAACACGTCGGCGGCGGCTTCGGCTCCAAGGGGACGCCCCGCCCCCAGGTCGTCCTGGCCGCGATGGCCACCCGGCACACCGGGCGCCCGGTCAAACTCTCCCTGCCCCGCCGTGAGATGCCCGCGGCCGTCGGCCATCGCGCGCCCACCGTCCAGCGGGTGCGCCTCGGCGCCGGCGACGACGGGGTGCTCACCGCCCTCGCGCACGAGATCGCCACCCACACCTCCACCGTCAACGAGTTCGTCGAGCAGGCCGCGGTCCCGGCGCGCATGATGTACACCTCGCCGAACAGCCGGACCGTGCACCGCGTCGTCCCGCTCGACGTCCCCACCCCCTCCTGGATGCGCGCACCGGGCGAGGCCCCCGGGATGTACGCCCTGGAGTCGGCCGTCGACGAACTCGCCGTGCTGCTGGACATCGACCCCGTCGAACTGCGGATGCGCAACGAGCCGGACACCGAGCCGGACAGCGACCGCGCCTTCAGCAGCCGGCATCTCATCGGCTGCCTGCGCGAGGGCGCCGAACGCTTCGGCTGGCAGCCCAGGGATCCCCGCCCCGGCGTCCGGCGCGAGGGCGATCTGCTGCTCGGCACCGGCGTCGCGGCCGCCACCTACCCGGTCTACGTCGCCCCCTCCAGCGCCGAGGCGCAGGCCACCGCCGACGGCGGCTTTCTGATCCGGGTCAACGCCACGGACATCGGCACCGGCGCCCGCACCGTCCTCGCCCAGATCGCCGCCGCCGCGCTGACGGTTCCGGAGGACCGGGTCCGCATCGAGATCGGCAGCAGCGACCTGCCGCCCGCGATGCTGGCCGGCGGCTCCATGGGCACCGCCTCGTGGGGCTGGGCCGTCCACAAGTCCTGCATGGCGCTGCGGGCACAACTGCGCAACCACGACGGACCGTTGCCCGCCGACGGGCTGACCGCCGCCGCGGACACCCGGCAGGAGACGGCCGAACGCTCCCCCTACGCCCGGCACGCCTTCGGAGCCACCTTCGCCGAGGTCCAGGCCGACACCGTCTCCGGCGAGGTCCGGGTGCGCCGGATGCTGGGCGTCTACGCGGCCGGCCGGATCCTCAACTCCCGTACGGCGCGCTCCCAGTTCATCGGCGGGATGACCATGGGGCTGGGGATGGCGCTCATGGAAGGCAGTCGGCTGGACCCCGCCTTCGGGGACTTCGCCGAGCGCGACCTGGCCTCCTACCACGTGCCGGCCTGCGCCGATGTCCCGCGGATCGAGGCGCACTGGCTCGAGGAGGAGGACCCCCACCTCAACCCCATGGGCAGCAAGGGCATCGGCGAGATCGGCATCGTCGGTACCGCGGCGGCCGTCGCCAACGCCTTCCGGCACGCCACCGGCATCCGGCTGCGGGACCTGCCGCTCACCGTGGACAAGGTCCTGCCCCGGTTGCGGGCCGCCCGGGAAGGTGCTGTGTGAAGGGGGGCGGTGCGCGGTCCGGGATCTGTTGCGGAACCCGCCCCGCCGGGTCACCATGACAAATGACCCATACGTGATTATTGCTCACTCTTCGTGTTCGGGGTTCGTTGGTCCAACGAGGTGAAGGGCGTGAGCCTCGCGGTGAGGAGCCACGACATGACACTTCCCGGCGACCGGCACTACACGGTCGAACTGCATGCTTCGGCGGAGCGTGTGCCGCAGATCCGGCGGATTCTCGCCGCGCATCTGCGCTACTGGGATCTTGAGCTGCATATCCCGCCCGTGTGCCGGGGAGTGGCGGAACTCCTGACCAACGTCCATCGCCATATCGGGCCGGACGCCCGCTGCGTCGTCGAACTCCGCTGGTCCGGCCGCCACCTCACGACCTCCATCGCCGACGACGGGCCCCGGCTGCCGAAGCTGCTCAGCGCGGCCGGCGGCGGGCTCTCCACGGTGGCGGCGCTGAGTGACAGTTGGGGCACCTGCGGCACCCCGGAGGGCAAGGTCATCTGGTTCACCCGCCGCGTCGAGGCGGCCGGCAAGTCCCGCCTGACGGCCCGCACACCGCTGCGCAGCGTGCCCGACACGAAGGGCCGCCCCGAGACGCCGCCCACCCTCCCCGTCGAGCCCCTCGCCGAGCCCGTACCCGAGCCCGCCGCGGTCACCCCGGAGCCGGCGTCGGTGGCCGTCGCCTGACGTACCCTCACCCCGCCCGGTGGCCCGCCCCCAGGAGGCCGGCGGCCCGCCCCCTTCCCGTCCGTGCGTGCGGGAGGGCGCGGGCCGTCTTCAGCCGGACGCGGCGGACAGCAGGACGTCCACGAGCCTGTCCGCCGCGTCCGGCCGTCCGTGCGCCCGGGCCGCCTGCGCCATCGCCGCCCGCCGCGCGGGGTCCGTGAGCAGCGGGCCGAGGGCCTCCCGCAACCGCTCGGCGGTGACCTCACCGGGGAGAGCGACGGCGGCGCCGGCCTCCTCCAGGTGCCGCGCGTTGTGTGCCTGTTCGTTCCCCGCCGCCGAGGCGAGCGGGAGGAACACGGCCGGTTTGCCGAGGGCGGTCAGCTCCGCGAGCGTGCCGGCACCGCTGCGGGAGACCACGAGGTCGGCGAGCGCCAGGACGTCGGGGAGCTCCGGCCCGACGAATCCGGTGAGGTGGTACCTGCCCGCGAGCCCGGCGGGCAGCGCCGCGGCGTGCCCGCGCAGGTCCCCGACGTTGGCCGGACCGCATTGGTGCACGACGTTCGCGCGCGCCAAGAGCCAGCGGAGCGTGTCCCGCACGACGCCGTTGATCTGCTGGGAGCCCTGTGCGCCGCCGGTGACGTAGACGGTCGGCAGGCCCCGGTCGAAGCCGTGCAGCCCCAGCGCGGCGACCGCCTCGTCCGCGTGCCCGGTGAGCACCTCGGGCCGTACCGGGTTCCCGGTGACGACCGCCAGCGGCCGGACGGACTCCGGCAGGAGCGCAAGCGTCGACTCCGACGACACGGCGATACGCGTCGCCGAGGAGGCCAGCCGGCGGTTCGCCAGCCCGAGCCGCACGGTCTGTTCGTGCAGCACCAGCGGACGTCCGGCGAGGCGCGCGGCGAGCCCCGCCGGGACGGCGACGTAGCCGCCGGTGGCCAGGACGACGTCCGGCCGGAACTCCGCGACGACCTTGCGGGCCTGCGCGATGCCGAGCGGCACCCGTGCCATGTCCCGCACGTTCGCCGGGCCGAGCAGCTTGAGCGGATTCGAAGAGCGGCGGATCTTTCCCGTCGCGACCGTCGTGAAGGCGATGCCCTCGGCCGGGGCGACCCGGGCCTCGAGTCCGTCAGGGGTGCCGATCCAGAGGACGTCCAGCGCGTCGCCGTCCGCCGCCAGCCGAGCCTGCAAGGTGCGCACCGCGGTCAAGGCCGGATAGGTGTGGCCGCCGGTACCTCCCCCCGTGACGATCAGACGGAAGGTGCGCGGGGGACGGGAAGCATGGGTCACTCCGCGCACCCTAGTGGCTCCACCGGCCCGCGCCCGGGCGGTGTTGCCCGTGGCCGGTTCGCGCCGCCTTGCTCCGATCCGGTCAGGGTGTTCGTCGCGCGTACCGCGATATGTCACACCGGTGACACCCCCCCTTCCCCGATGCTCGTTCCTCTTGGAACACTCTGCTCACGTTGTATGTCCCACCGATCCCTTCCGACCGCACGGCACCATCCCCCCCATCGCGATTCCCCGAACACCACGAGGTTCCCCATCTCATGCCTGAACTGAATCGGCGGCGTTTCCTCCAGATCGCCGGCGCGACCGCGGGCGCATCGGCCCTGTCGAGCAGCATCGCCCGTGCCGCGGCCATCCCCGCCGCGCGACGCTCCGGATCCCTGCACGACGTCGAGCACGTGGTCGTCCTGATGCAGGAGAACCGTTCCTTCGACCACTACTTCGGCTCGCTCAAGGGCGTCCGCGGCTTCGGTGACCCGCGGCCGCTGCAGCTCGACAACGGCAAGTCCGTCTGGCACCAGTCCGACGGCTCCAAGGACGTCCTGCCCTACCACCCGGACGCCGACAACCTCGGCATGCAGTTCATCGAGGGCCTCAACCACGACTGGGCGGGCGGCCACAAGGCCTGGAACAACGGCAAGTACGACAGCTGGGTACCCGCCAAGGGCACCGGCACCATGGCGCACCTGACCCGCAAGGACATCCCGTTCCACTACGCGCTCGCGGACGCCTTCACCATCTGCGACTCGTACCACTGCTCGATCATCGGGGCCACCGACCCCAACCGCTACTACATGTTCTCCGGCCATGTCGGCAACGACGGCTCGGGCGGCGGCCCGGTCCTGGGCAACGAGGAGGCGGGGTACGGCTGGACCACGTACCCGGAGCGGCTGGAGAAGGCCGGGATCTCCTGGAAGGTCTACCAGGACATCGGTGACGGCCTGGACGCCGACGGCAAGTGGGGCTGGATCGAGGACGCCTACCGCGGCACCTACGGCGACAACTCCCTGCTCTTCTTCAACCAGTACCGCAACGCCAAGCCCGGCGACCCGCTCTACGACAAGGCCCGCACCGGCACCAACGCCAAGCAGGGCGACGGCTACTTCGACCACCTCAAGGCCGATGTGAAGGCCGGCAAGCTGCCCCAGATCTCCTGGATCGCCGCCCCCGAAGCCTTCTCCGAGCACCCCAACTGGCCCGCGAACTACGGCGCCTGGTACGTCTCCCAGGTGCTGGACGCGCTCACCTCCAACCCCGAGGTGTGGAGCAAGACCGCGCTGTTCATCACCTACGACGAGAACGACGGCTACTTCGACCACGTCCTGCCGCCGTTCCCGCCGGCCTCCGCCGACCAGGGCCTGTCCACCGTGGACAGCTCGCTCGACTCCTTCGGCGGCAACGCGACCTACTCCGCCGGCCCCTACGGGTTCGGCCAGCGCGTCCCGATGCTCGTCGTCTCGCCCTGGAGCACCGGCGGCTACGTCTGCTCCGAGGTCTTCGACCACACCTCCATCATCCGGTTCATGGAGCGCCGGTTCGGGGTGCACGAGCCCAACATCTCGCCCTGGCGCCGTGCCATCAGCGGCGATTTGACCTCCGCCTTCGACTTCGGCCTGGAGAACACCAAGCCGGCCGCGCTCCCGGCCACCGACGGCTTCCGGCCGCCGGACAAGGACCGGCACGACAGCTATGTGCCGAAGCCGCCCGCCAATCCCGTCCTGCCCAAGCAGGAGCCGGGCTCCCGGCCGTCCCGCCCGCTGCCGTACGAGCCGCTGGTCGACGGGTCCGCGACCCCCTCCACCGGGCGTTACACCCTCACCTTCAAGAGCGGTGACAAGGCCGGCGCCTGCTTCACCGTCACCGCGGGCAACCGCACCGACGGCCCCTGGACGTACACCACGGAGGCCGGCAAGAAGATCTCCGACACCTGGAACACCGCGTACTCCAAGGGCAGCTACGACCTGTCGGTCCACGGCCCGAACGGCTTCCTGCGCACCTTCCGGGGCGACGGCAAGAAGACCGGCCCCGAGGTGACCGCCCGCCACGAGGCGACCGCCGGCCGCCTCGTCCTCACCCTGACCAACCACGGCAGGACCGACTGCCACCTCACCGTCACCCAGGCCTACGGCGGGGCGCGCGAGACCTACCCCGTCCGCGCGGGGGCCACCGTCACGAAGCCGCTCGACCTGCGCGCCAGCAAGCGCTGGTACGACCTGTCGGTCACCTCCGACACGGACAAGACCTTCCTGCGCCGGTTCGCCGGCCATGTGGAGAACGGTGAGCCGGGCGTGAGCGACCCGGCGATCATCACCGGCTGAGCGGAGCGGGCACCTCCGCCCGCCCGCAGTCCGGCAACGGGGCACCCACCGTCCAGGGAGGGTGCCCCGTTCCCGTTCCCCGGTGCCGTCGGCCGGAGTGACGAGGCGTCAGTTCTCTGCCGGGTCAGGTGTAGGTGTAGGGCTGGGGAGCCGTGGCGCTGCCGCCGGGGGAGGTGACGGTCACCGGTACCGCTCCCGGGACGTGCGCCGGGGCGATGGCCTGGATCAGGGAGTCCGAGACGGGGGTGAAGGGGGCCGGGGTGGTGCCGAAGAGCACCTCGGTCGTCGGCGCCAGCCCGGAGCCGACGAGGGCGACGACGGTGCCGCCGGCCCGGGGACCGGCCGCCGGGACCAGGCCGTTGACGTCGGGCGGGCCGGCGTAGGTGTAGGTGCCGCCCACGGTGACCCCGCCGATCGTGGTGACCGTGACCGGCACCCCGCCGGCCGGCCCGGGCGGGGCGGCCACGGTGATCCTGCTGTCGGAGAGGACCACCGGAGTCACCGCGGTGCCGCCGAAACCGACCGTCCGGGCGGTGGACAGCGAACTGCCGGTGAGGGTCACGGTGGTGCCGCCCGAGACGGGTCCCGCGGCGGGGGAGAGCCCGGTCACCCGGGGCGGCGGGATGTAGTAGAAGGGCACCGGGCCGCTGGTGCCGCCCGGTGTGGTCACGGTGACGTCCACGACGCCATGGCCTGCCGGGGTGACGAGAGTGATCTCGTGGTCGCTGACGACGACCACGTCGGTGGCGAGCCGGGGGCCGAAGTGCACGGCGGTGGCCCCGGTCAGATGGGTGCCGAGGAGGGTGACCCGACTCCCGCCGCCGGACGGCCCCTGGTAGGGGTGCAGGCCCGTCAGTCCGGGCAGGACGGTGACGGTGCTGTTGCCGTTGTTGACCACATAGACGCTCTGCTGGTCCGGGGTGATCGCGACCCCGTACGGCACGTTCAGCCCGGCGTAGTGGGCGACGACGCGGTAGCTGTCGGTGTCGATGACCTGCACGGTGCTGTCGCCGTTGCAGGAGACGTAGGCGAGCAGCCCGTCCTTGGTGAGCGCCACCGCGAACGGCAGCGAGAAGCCCGGGAGCGAGGCCAGGACCGTGCCGGTCGCGGTGTCCAGGACGTGCACGGTGTTGCCGCCGTAGTTCGGGACGAACAGCCGCCGTCCGTCCGGGGTGACGGCGGACGACCGGGGGAAGTGGAACCCGGTCAGTTCGTCGATGACGGTGCCGGCGGCGGTGTCGATCACACTGATCGTGTGCGTGGCCTCCTCGCCCACGTAGGCCCGGCGGCCGTCCGGAGTGATCAGGACGGTCCGCGGCCCGATGCCGACCGGGATCTCCTCAATGACCGTGTGGGCGGCGGTGTCGATGACCCGTACGGCGTTGAGCGACTGGCAGGCCACGAACAGGCGCGCGCCGTCCGGGGTGACGGCCAGTTCCACGGGGTTGCCCATGTCGTTCACCGTGCCGATGAGGGCGTTGGTCGCCGTGTCGATCGTGCTGACGGTGCCGGCACCGAGACTGGCCACGTAGAGCCGCCGCCCGTCCGGGGAGACCGCGGCACCCCAGGGCCCGGGTGCCACCGGGATGGTGGCGGTGACCGCCTTGGTGACCGTGCTGAGCACCGAGACCGCGCTCGACCCGTAGTCGGTGACGTACGCCCGGCTGCCGTCCGGGCTGATCACCACGGTCACCGGGCCGTTCCCCACCGGCACGGTGACCGCCGGCGGCGGTGCGGCGGACCTCGGGCCCGGTACCGCCGCGGAAGAACGGAGCCTCGGCGGCGATGCGTGGCCGAGGGCGAGGGCCCCGGGGGGTCCGGTTCCCGTCTGCAGTGCAGGCATCCGCTTCTCCCTTCCCGACGACGGGCGCCGGGGGTTTCCCGTGCTCCCGGAGGAAGGCCTGTACCGGGATCGCCCGGAATCCTCCGTCGCAGAGGGATGGGCAACCCGCCGGCTCGAACCCGACAAGTAACCCAATCGGCTTTGTCGCCCCACAACAGCCGTCGGCCGAATTCACCCGGACGGAGCAGACGGGCGGTCCCGGCCGGGGCGCACCCCGGGGCCGCCGGCCGGCCGCGCCTTGCGCTGGAGCGCACTCCAGCTCCTAGCGTGGGCGCACGATCCGACCAACTGTCGCTGAACGAAGGGGACATCGTGCGCTACACACTGTTCGGCAGGACCGGCCTGCGGGTGAGCGAGCTGAGCCTGGGGACCATGACCTTCGGCGGTGACCCTGCCTGGGGCACCGACAAGGACACCAGCGGCCGGATCCTGGACGCCTACGCGGACGCGGGCGGCAACTTCATCGACACCGCCAACATCTACGCCGACGGCTCCTCGGAGCGGATCCTGGGGGAGTTGCTCGAAGGCCGCCGGGACAGCTTCGTGCTGGCCACCAAATACACCTGCGCGACCCGCAAGGGCGAGGTGAACTCCGCGGGCAACCACCGCAAGAGCCTGGTCCGTTCAGTGGAGACGAGCCTGGAGCGACTGCGCACCGACCACCTCGATGTGCTGTGGGTGCACGCACGCGACAACTTCACCCCCGTGGACGAGGTCATGCGGGCGCTCGACGACATGGTGCGGTCGGGAAAGGTGCTCCACATCGGCGTCTCCGACTGGCCGGCCTGGGAGATCGCCCAGGCCAACACCCTCGCCGAGCTGCGCGGCTGGACCGCGTTCGCGGGCTCGCAGCTGCGCTACAACCTGCTGGAGCGGACGCCGGAGCGCGAATTGCTGCCGCAGGCCCGCGCCTTCGATCTGGCCGTACTGGCCTGGGCGCCGCTCGCGGCCGGCAAGCTCACCGGCAAGTACCGCCGCGGGGAGAAGGGCCGGCTGGACGGCCTGGCCGCGGACGACGCGCACGACCGGCGGGCGGCGGAGACCGTCACCGCGGTGCTGGAGATCGCCGAGCAGGGCGGCTGGAGCCCGGCGCAGGTGGCGCTGGCGTGGCTGCGCAGCCGGCCCGGCACCGTCATCCCGATCATCGCCGCCACCAAGGAGAGCCAGCTGCTCGACAATCTCGCCGCGGTCGGGGTCACGCTCGACGCCGACGCCCTGGCGCGGCTCGAGGGGACCAGCGCGGTCTCCCTCGGCTTCCCGCACGACTTCCTGCGCGAGCCGCAGATCGTCGAGAACGTCTACGGCGACCGCTGGCAGCGGATCGAGGACCGCCGCTCCACCCACCGCCGGACGACCGACGGGATCCGCTGACCGCCCGCCATTCGGCCCGGCAGCCGGCCGGGTACGCCGAACGCCGCCGCCCGGATGGCCGGGCGGCGGCGTCTGCGGTCTATTGAGTCAGGAGGTGGCCCGCCCGGGGCCGGACCGGACGGACCGAAGGAGAAGGACCCCGATGAGGAGAACCGCCGGCCCGGCCGCCGTGGCCACCGTGGCGCTGTGCGTCGTGGCCCTCGGCGGCTGCACCAACAGCGGCGGGGGCACCGCCCCTTCCCGCTCCCACACCCCCGCCGGGCCGACGGTGACCGCGGGGGCGAGCACCGGGATCCCGGCCGCCGCCCGCCTGACCGTCAAGGACTTCACGTTCCGGCCGGCTGCCCTGTCCGTACGGCCGGGCGGCACGGTCATCGTGGTCAACCAGGACTCCACGGCCCACACCGTGACGGCCATCGGCGCCAAGGCCTTCGACACCGGCAGCATCCGCCCGGGCCGAACCGTCACCTTCACCGCTCCGGCCAAGACCGGCAGCTACCCCTTCCGCTGCACGATCCACCCGTACATGAAGGGCACGCTCACCGTCCGCTGACCGCCATGAGGTGGGGAAGTGCCGTGGCAGCAGAGGGATCCGTACCACCGCGCGGGCGGGGCCGCCGGGTCGCCCGCGGTATCGCGCGCCTGCTCGCGGCGGCCGGTCTGGCCGTGGACGCCGCCGTGCATGCCCGGATCGCCGCGCAGTACGACGCGGTCACCGCGACCGTCGGCCAGGGCACGCTCTTCCGCGTCGAGGCCGTCCTCGCAGCCCTGGCCGCCCTGCTGGTGCTGGTCTGGCGCCGTCCGGCGGCCGACCTCTTCGCCTGGCTGGTCGCCACGGGCGGCCTCGCGCTGCTGCTCCTGTACACCTATGTGGACGTCGGCAGGCTGGGGCCGGTGCCGGACATGTACGAACCGGCCTGGAGCGGCGACAAGAAGCTCGCCGCCCTCGCCCAGGCCGTCGCCGTCCTGGCCACCGTCTTCCTGCTGGCCACCCGGGCCCGGCCGCCGGGCAGACACCGCCGATGAGCGCCGGCGGTGCCTGCGGGGCGGTGCCTGCGGGGCGGTGTCTGCAAGGCGGTATCAGCAGAGAGGTGTCAGCCCTGCAGCGCGCTGCGCTGCTGCCACTGCTGCCAGCTCTCCTGCCAGACCTCCAGGCCGTTGCCGACATCGGTCTTGTCGGTGCTGCTGGTGCCCTTCACCTCGACCGTGGAGCCGATCGGGAGGAAGTCGTAGACCTTCTTGGCGTCCGAGGTGGTCATACCGAAGCAGCCGTGGCTGTTGTTCTCCACGCCGAGCGACTTGTTCCACGGGGCGGAGTGCAGGAAGGTCCCGGACGCGGTCATGTGGGTGACCCACTTGGAGTCCAGCTTCCACTGGTTGCCGTACCCGATGGTGGCGGAGTCCATCGTCTCGGCCGCGTTCTTGCTGCGGACGGTGTGCACCCCGCCGCGGGTCGGGGCCTCCGGGGAGCCCGCGGAGCCGCGGATGGTGCCGACGCTCTTGCCGTTCTCGTACATCGTCAGGGTGTGTGACGGGACGTCGATGACGGCCTTGTGGTCGGCGCCGATGCGGAAGCCGAAGTTGTAGTCCCGGGCGAACCAGCCGCCGTCCGTGCCGGAGTCGATGCCGGACAGCGCGCCCTTCACGGAGACCTTGGTGCCGGTCGGCCAGTAGTCCTTGGGCCGCCAGTCGATCCGGTCCTTGCCGGAGTAGTCCTTGACCCAGCCCCAGGCACCCTCGACCTTCGGCTGGGTGGTGACCGTCAGCGCCTTCTCGATCTCGGCGCGCCGGTCCTTGGCTATGGGGTGGTCGAAGAGGATCGACACCGGCATCCCGGTGCCCACGGTCTGGCCGCCGCCGGGGGTGTTGGTGAGCTTGTTGACCTTGTCGGCCTGCTCCGTGGTGAATTCCGAGGTGGCGGCCGATTCCTTGCCCTCGGTCGACTTCGTCTTGGTGCGCACGGTGTAGGTGGTCTTCGGCGTCACCTTGGCGTCCGAGGTCCATGACGTGCCGTCACCGGCGAGGCGGCCGCCGACCGTGCCGCCCTGGTCGTTCTTGACCTCGACCGAGGTGAGCTTTCCCCCGTCGGCCCGCACGGATATGCGCGAGCCGAGCTTGGCCGACTTGGTTCCGGCGGCCGGGGTGACGGTCACCTTGGCCGCGGGCTCGTCCGCCTTCGTCGCGTCCGAACCCGGCCCGCACGCGGTCAACATCGCGGCGGCCGCGGTCAGGGGTATCAACCGGGCAAAGTGGCGGCGTGGTCCGGCGTGCACGAGCGTCCCTCCAGAGCAGAACAGCTGACAGTGGCGGAGCCCGGCCCTGTGCGGGGTCCTCGTCCAGGGCTGTCATTGCACCCGCCGCATATGCAGAGGGTGTGTCTGCTCAAGTGGTTGTCCGGTACACCGGATCATTAGGACACAGTTCGATATCGGGACATCGGGGCATTGCATCGGGGCATCGGGGGAAGACGGCGGTGGCCGGCCACGGGGAGTGGCCGGCCACCGGCACACGGCGGACGCGGCCGCCCGCGGAAGGTCGCGGGCGGCCGCGTCAGCCGGTCGTCAGGGTCAACTGGACGGCGGTGTTCCGCCGCCACCTCCTCCGGGCGGCGTCCCGCCCCCGCCGCCGGGCGATCCGCCACCGCCCGGTGTCCCCCCGCCGGTCGTGCCGCCGCCCGGACTGCTGCCGCCGCCGGTCGACGCGGACTCGCCGCCGGTGGTGCTGCCGCCCCCGGTGCTCCCCGGCGGCTGCCCGGGCGAGGTCGTGCCGCCCCCGGGGGAGCCGGTGGTGCCGGAGGGCGTCTCGCCGGACGACGGTGACTGGTTCGGCGGCGGCTGGGAGTTGGCGGGTCCGCTGGGGGTCTGGGACGGCGGGGAGGTCGGGCTGTCGGTCGTGCCGGTGGTGCCCTGGGGGCGCTTGAACCAGGTGCCCGTCCGCGGGTTGCGCAGCGTGAAGTCCTTGATCTTGGACTTCGAGGGCGTGACCACGACCACGTTCGAGGGCCGGTATCCGGGCCACGTCGTGCCGGACGTCTTCACGTCCCCCTTGAGGGCCTTCGGCTTCGCCAGCGGGTTCCCGCACTTGCAGCGCACCCGCGGCACCCCGTACGCGTCGACCATGACGGCGGTGCCGGCCTGCAGCACCGACTGGAACTCGGTGGTCTTGCCGTCCTTGTAGCCGTGGTTGGTGACCCGGGTGTCATAGCTCAGCTGCACGGGCGTCAGCGACCGCAGATAGCGCGGGACATCGCCCGGGGCCACGCCCACGGCGCCGGCGAACGCCTTGTTCTTGGCGGGGGCGTCGGTGAGGTAGGTGATCTGCTGCTCGACATCGCAGGCCGCGCTGTTCTGGGTCCCGCCGTAGAGGCCGGGGGTCGCCCCCGAGAATTCGCTGTTCGAGCCGCTGGACTGCTTGGGCGTGGCGGACGGGGACGGGGTCGAGTCGTTCGCCGACGACTTGGTCACCGGGTCCCGGCCGGTGGAGGCGGCCGGCTCGGCGAAGACCTCACTCGTGCCGGAGCCGCCCGGCCGGGTGAGCACGACGGTGATGATCACGGCGGCGACCACGGCGGCCGCGATGATCGCGACCCGCGGCGCGGACCGCCACCAGGGCTTGCCCTCACCGCCCCCGCCGCCACCGCCGCCTCCGCCCCCGCCACGTCCGCCGGGGCCGTCCGGGCCGCTCGGTCCGCCCGGGCGGGTGGCGGTGTCCGGCGTCGTGGGCTCCCGCGGCTGCCGTGGTTCCGGTTGCGGGGTCACCTGTGTCGGCTCGTGCGGGGGGCCGGAGAGCGGGCCCGACGGCGGTCCTGTCGGGTGACTGTCAGGCGGTGGAGAAGTCACGGGTGCCCTTCCGACGCGAGTGGGCCATCCGGCTATGCGAATTTTGCCCGTGTTTGTCGATGTCAAGGACATTGTGTGCCCGGGTTCGGTACGGTCCGCAAGCGGGGCGGTACACAGAGTGCTTACCGTGGTGGGGACAGCCGTCCGTGCAGGCGGGGCACCGGGCTGCGGGGCCCCGCCGGAGCGTCACGGATCCCGGTGCACCGCGGTCGCGGCGCTCACCAGGCGGATCGCCGGCAGGCGGTCCCGTACCGGCAGGAGAGAGCGTGAGCCAGCTGCGAGGTCCCACGTCGGCCGGCCCGCCGCCCGGCCCGGTACCCGTCCACGGCGCCCCGCCCGCCCTCCGGGCCTGGGCGCACGCGCTGGGGACGGCCGTGGCGGGCTTCCTCACGATGCTCGTGGTCGCCACGCTCGGCCTGTGGGCGGCCGGCGCCGCGGACCTCCCCGACGGGGCGCTCCCCTCGGTGATCGCGGCGACCGTGGTGATCGCCGCCGGCGGCTCGGTCGGCCTGTCGGGCAACGCCGGAGTCCTCGCCCAGGCACACGCGGACCTCGACGCCGTACCGCTGTCGGTCACCCTCGCGGGGGCGCTGGTGACCGCCGCCGTCTTCCTGCTGCCGCTGCGCCACCGGGCGGTGGCCGGCACCGGGGAGCTGCTCGCCCGGATCGCCCGGACGACGGTGTGCTGGCTGGTGATTCTGCTGCTGTTCGCGCTCGCGGCCTCGCACGACTTCCGGATCTCGGTCGGCAACGACATCGCCGATCAGCTCGGCGCCGATCTGGGCGCCACCCCCGTCGTCGGCTTCCGCGCCGATGTGCCCGCGACGCTCGGTGTCGGGCTGCTGTGGGTGCTGGCGCTGCTGGTGCTGACCTTCCTCATCTCGCGCCGGGCCCCGCTCTCCCCGCAGCTGCTGCACTACCAGGACTCCGTCCGGCCGCCCGCCTTCGCGATGCTGCTGACCCTGCTCGCCTACGCCGTGATCGGGCTGGTCATCGGCATCGTCGAGCTGTTCACCCGGGGGGATCCGGCACGGACCTTCGCCGTGATCTTCCTCGGGCTGCCCAACCTGGCCTGGATGGCGCTGGGCATCGGCACCGGCGGCGGCTGGGTGGGGCATGTCGACAAGGCCGTCGGGCTGCCCGTGCCGTCCGCGCTCGACCAGGTGCTGCGCACCCGTGGGCAGCGGACCCTGGACCTCGGCGCGCTCACCGCGCACGACGGCCGGGCCTGGCTGCTGGTGGCGGTGGCGGCCGTGGTGCTGCTCGGCGCCGCCTTCGCCGCGGCGGTCCGCTCCCCGGCCCGGCGCCCGGCCTGGCGGCACGCCGTCGAGATGGCCGTGGCACTGGCGCTCACCCTGCTCACCGTCGGACTGCTCACCCGGATCTCCGCACGCTTCGGGCTCTCCCTGATCGGCGTCGGCAACCTCGGGGGCGGCCTCGGCAACGCGGTCACCCTGGAGCCGCAACTCCTGCGGCTGGTGGGGGTGGGCCTGTTGTGGGGGCTGGTCACCGGCTTCCTCGGCAGTCTGCTGGCGCGGCGCGTACGGCACCCGGGTGAGGTGGCGGCCCCGGAGCCGCCGCGGGAGCCCTGACCTCTCAGGCCGCCGGCGGCTGCTCCGCGCGGCCCGGGAACACCGGGGTGGCCCAGCGCGGTGGCGGCGGTGGCGCCGGGCTGCGCCGGCCGCCCGGGTCGGCCTGGGCGTCCACCTGCGTCGGCGGATGCGCGAGGGCCGCGCCCGCCGCCGCCCCGGGCCCGGCGGTCCGGCCGGCGGCCCGCAGCGCCGCCACAAAACCCCGGCAGGTCTCGTAGCGGTCATCGGGCGCCTTGGCCAGGGACTGGGCGAACACCGCGTCGACGGACTCCGGCAGATCCGGCCGCTGCTGCGTCACGGCCGGCGGCGGATCGTACTGGTGGGCCCACAGCAGTGCCATGTCGTCGTCGCGCCGGAACGGCGGCGCCCCCGTCAGCATCTCGAACAGCACGCAGGCCAGGCTGTAGACATCGCAGCGGCCGTCCACCGGGCGGCCCGAGATCTGCTCCGGCGCCACATAGTCCAGGGTGCCGACGAACTGGCCGACGCTGGTGAACCCGGTCAGCGACAGGGACTTCTTCGTCAGGCCGAAGTCGGTGAGGTAGGCGTGCTCGGGGCGGTCGCTGTCGGTGCCCTCGGCGATCAGGATGTTGCCCGGCTTGACGTCCCGGTGCACCAGGTCGTGCGCATGGGCGGCGTCCAGCGCCGAGGCCACCTGGAGGGCGATCCGGCAGGCGGTCTCCAGTGGCAGCGGGCCGTCGCGGTCGAGCAGCGCCCGCAGGTCCCGCCCCTGGACGTAGCGCATCGCGATGTAGAGCACGCCCTCGGTCTCCCCGGCCTCGAAGACCGGGACGATGTGCGGGTGGTCGATCGCCGCGGCGACCCGCGACTCATGGGCGAAGCGCTGCCGGAAGGTGTCGTTCCGGGCGAGTTCGGGCGCCAGCAGCTTGACCGCCACGGTGCGGCCCAGCCGCAGATCCTCCGCCCGGTAGACCACGGCCATCCCGCCCCGGCCGATCTCGTCCTGGAGCAGATACCCGGCGAGCTGCCGCCCGCGCAGCGTGGGGGAGTCGGGGGCCGTGGCACGCTCCTGGCCCCGGCCCGCCGCCTCCTGCCCGTCGTTCACCGGAGGTCACCCGCGTCCGGCGGCCGGCGGCGGGCCCCCGGGGTCCATGGCCCGGGTCCGGTCGGGGTCCGGCGGGGGCGGCTGCCCGTCCGGCGGCGCGGGCCCCGGGGGCGGTTCGGGCGCGGCGGGCCGGGGCGCGGCGGGCTCGGGGCCGGCCGGCGCGGGCGCGGCCGGGGCGGCAGTCACCGCCGGATCCGCCGTGGCGCCCGGCCCGCCCGCCGCGGCCTGCCGCCCGTCCGGCTCGTCCCGCGCCCCGGAGCCCGGCTCGGCCGGCGACTGCCGCCCCGGCCGCGAGGAGGGCTTGGACGCCACGGCGTACGTCTGCAACGACACCCCGTCGCAGTAGCACCAGCGCTCGTGCCGGGCGTCGTACAGCCAGACCGCGTCACCGTCCACGACGACGCCCAGCCGGTTGCCCCGGGTGCGCCGGGCGAATGACTCGCCGTCCAACTGCCCGGCGGCCAGCTCCTCCACCAGGTGCCGGTACCGGGTCAGTTCCCCCTCGACGGCGCCCAGCAGCGGCCGGGGGTCCGCGGTCCGGGCGGCGGGCTGTGCGGCGGCCGGCGGCTCGCGCGGGACGGACAGCAGCAGCCGGCCGTCCACCCAGGTCGACCAGCCGTTGGAGCACAGCGCCAGCGCCCAGTCGCCCCGGCGGTCGATGACCTGGACGGGAAGCAGCGGGTCGAGCGGCGAGGCCGGGCGGGTGGAGTCCGGCGCCGACCAGGTCGCCATCCCCTCCGGTGGGACGACATGGCTGGGGAGGAAATCGGGCGAGGTCATCGGCGACTCCCGGGCGCTAGTCACGCATGATCTCGGGCTCGTGCCGCCGCAGCAGCCGGAGCACCAGGAAGCCGAGGATCAGCGAGAGCACGACCATCATGCCCATGTTCAACAGCCAGATCCCCAGGGAGTGCTGGAACAGCGGGTCGGAGGTCCCCTGCGGAACGAGGTGGTGCAGATCGATGGTGCCCGCCATGGCGCCGAGCGCCCACCGGGACGGCACCAGCCAGGCCAGCTGCTCCAGCACCGGCACGCCGGTCAGCTTCAGCAGCGCACCGCAGAACACGACCTGGACGATCGCGAGGAGGACCAGCAACGGCATGGTGACCTCCTCCTTGCGCACCAGGGCGGACACGAAGAGGCCGAGCATCATGGCGGTGAAGGCCAACAGGGCCACCGCCAGGGTGATTTCGAGCAGGGGTGGCAGCAACACGCCCTTGCCGCCGGGGGCGTTCAGTTTGACGCCGAACAGTGCCACCAGGGTCAGCACCACTGCCTGGACGACCGTGATCACACCCAGCACCAGCACCTTGGACATCAGATACGCGGAGCGGGACAGGCCGACGGCTCTCTCCCGCTGGTAGATCGTCCGCTCCTTGACCAGTTCCCGTACCGCGTTGGCGGCCCCGGTCAGCACCGCACCGACGCACAGGATCAGCAGCGCGTTGATCGCGGCCGACCCCTTGGCGAGCGAGGACCCGGCCAGGGCGTGCGCCATCGCCCCCATCACGAACGGCAGCGCCACCATGATGACCAGGAAGGTCCGGTCGGCGGTCAGCGCCGCCGCATAGCGCCTCACCAGCGTGTTCAGCTGTTTGCCCCAGCTCTGCGCCTTGGGTGCGGCCACCGGCCCGCGCGGCGCCTCGGGGGCGCGTGGCGGCTGGTGGGACTCCATGGCGATGTGGCGGCGGTGCTCCGGCGAGGCGCGGAATTCGCCCGCCCAGTCACGGTCCTTGTCGTTCTCGAAGGCCTCGAACGCCTCCGGCCACTGCGCGTACCCGAAGTAGGACAGTGCCTCCTCCGGCGGCCCGTAGTAGGCGATGGTGCCGCCCGGCGCCAGGATCAGCAGCCGGTCACAGACATCGAGGCTCAGCACGCTGTGGGTGACGACGATGACCGTACGGCCGTCGTCCGCCAGGCCGCGCAGCATATGCATGACGGAGCGGTCCATTCCGGGGTCGAGCCCGGAGGTCGGTTCGTCGAGGAAGAGCAGGGACGGCTTCGTCAGCAGCTCCAGCGCGACGCTCACCCGCTTGCGCTGACCGCCCGAGAGGCTGTGGATCGGCTGGTTCACCCGCTGGTCGAGGCCCAGTTCATGGATCACCTCGTCGACCCGCGCCTGCCGCTCGGCCTTCGCGGTGTCCTCGGGGAAGCGCAGCTCCGCGGCGTAGCCGAGCGCCCGGCGCACGGTCAGCTGCAGATGCAGGATGTCGTCCTGCGGGACCAGCCCGATGCGCTGCCGCAGCTCGGCGTAGTCGCGGTAGAGGTCACGGCCGTCGTAGAGCACCGTGCCCTCGTCCGCGGGGCGCAGCCCGGTCAGCGCGTTGAGCAGCGTCGACTTGCCCGCGCCGCTCGGTCCGACCACGGCGAGCAGCGACTTCTCACCCACCGGGAAGGAGACCTGCTCCAGCAGCGTCTTGCGGCCCTTGTCGACGCGGACGGCCAGGTCCTGGACGTCCAGTGACACCTCGCCGGTGTCGATGAACTCCTGGAGCTCATCGCCGACCAGGGCGAACGCGGAGTGCCCGATGCCGACGATGTCGCCGGGGATCATCGGGGCGCGCTCCACCGGCTGGCCGTTGAGGTAGGTGCCGTTGTGGCTGTCCAGGTCGACGATCTCGAAGCCGTCCGGGCCCGCGCGCAGCTCCGCGTGCCGGCGGGAGACCGTGAGGTCGTCGACGACCAGGTCGCTGTCGGGGGCGCGGCCGATCCGGGTGGTGCGGGCGGCCGGCAGCGGCCGTACCGCGCTGGGGCGGCGGAAGGTACTGGTGCCGGCGGGGTGGGAGACGGCGGAGGGCCGCTCGACCCGGGTCGGCCGGGGCACGACGGAGAGCACCGCGCTCGGCCCGTCGGCGGGGTTGCCGAACCGGATCACACTGCCCGGCCCGACGCCGGACTCGTGCACCCGCCGCCCGTCGGTGTAGGTGCCGTTGGTGCTGTCCTCGTCCTCCACGGTCCAGTGCCCGGCCTTGGTGCGGAGCACCGCGTGATGCCAGGAGACCCGGGCGTCGCTCAGGACGACCTCGCCCTCGGGGTCCCGTCCGACGTGGTAGACGCGGCCGGGGTCCATCACCTGGGTGCTGCCGCCGGACTCGACCACGAGTTCCGGCGCGGTGGACGCATCCTGCCGCTCGGCCATACCAGAATTTTACGGCGGAGGAACCCGCTCCGCCTCTTCGCGCGTCCTCGCCGCGGCCCGCAATGCCCCTGCCCAAAGCGGTATTTCGCGGCGTGATCCACCTTTATCCGAGCGAATACGACCGGTCACTCGCGAGAAAGGGCACAGGTCAACTAGGGTGAGCGATCCGATTGGCCTCACCTGCAAATTCCATGGAAATGCCGGAATTTGTTGCGCTGATCGAAGGAAGTCCTGTCGAACCAGGACGATAAGTACAGCGCAGGGCTGCGTGGTGCCGGCAAACACCGCAGAGCGTCGGCTTTGTAGGACCCAGCCGGCCCGTCCGCCCTTTGTGGTGCGGCGGCGCCGGTCCCTTCTTATTCACCTACCTCCTGAAGGCAAGGCAGAGATGGCACGAGTCTCCCGACAAGACCCCGAGCAGTTCTCCCGTGAAGGCACGCACCCGGTCGACGAGGTGCTCCCGGTCGCCAAGCTCACGCTGTACGGATTCCAGCACGTTCTCGCCTTTTACGCGGGCGCGGTGATCGTCCCGATCGTCGTCGGGAACGCCTTGGGCCTCTCCCATGAAGAGCTGGTCTATCTGATCAATGCGGACCTGCTGACCTGCGGTATCGCCACGATCATCCAGGCCCTGGGCATTTGGAAGATCGGCGCCAGGCTGCCGCTGGTCCAGGGCGTCACCTTCACCGCCGTCTCGCCGATGATCGCGATCGGCCTGGGCGCCGGCGGCGGCACCGCGGGACTGCTCGTCGTCTACGGCGCGGTGATCACGGCAGGCATAGCGACCTTCCTCTTCGCGCCGTTCTTCAGCAAGCTGGTGAAATACTTCCCGCCGATCGTCATCGGCACCATCCTCACCATCATCGGCCTCACGCTGATCCCGCAGGGGCTGCAGGACGCGGCCGGCGGGGCGAAGCTGATCGGACACCCCGGGTACGGCGACCTCAAGAATCTCGGATACGCGCTGGGCACCCTGCTGTTCATCCTGGCCGTGGTCCGCCTGGGCAAGCCCTACCTGAGCAGCCTCGCCGTCCTGCTCGGCCTGGTCGCCGGCACGGCCGTCGCCTGGTGCCTCGGTGACGCGGATTTCGGTGCGGTGAAGAGCGCCGACTGGTTCGGCGTCAGCACGCCGTTCCACTACGGAATGCCGAAGTTCGAACTCTTCCCGATCATCGCCATGGTCGTCGTCATGCTGATCACCATGGTGGAGACCACCGGAGACGTCTACGCCATCGGGGAGATCACCCGTAAGCGGGTCGACAACGCCACCGTCGCCAGCGCCCTGCGCGCGGACGGTATCGCCACCGTGCTCGGCGGCGTGCTCAACTCCTTTCCGTACGTGGCATTTGCCGAGAACATCGGCCTGGTACGGATGTCGAAGGTGATGAGCCGGTTCGTGGTGGTCGCGGCCGGCTGCTTCATGATGGTGATGGGGCTGCTGCCCAAGGCGGGCAGTGTGGTGGCCGCGATTCCGCATCCGGTGCTCGGCGGCGCCGCGATCGCGATGTTCGGCATGGTCGCCACGGTCGGTGTCCAGATCCTGGGCAAGGTGGATCTGCGCGAGGAGCGCAATGCGCTGATCCTGGCCGTCAGTTTCGCCGCCGCGCTGCTGCCCAACGCGGTCGGGCCGTTCTTCCAGCGGATGCCGGAGGACGTCCGGGCGGTCCTCGACAGCGGGATCACCCTGGGCAGCCTGACGGCCGTCCTGCTGAACCTCTTCTTCAACGTCTTCACCCGCCGCAAGACGATGGAGATCGACTGGGACGAGATCGAGGCCGACGAGCCGGACGAGGCACCCCGGCCCATGGACGCCTACGCGCCCACCGACCCGTACGGCCCGGCCGACCCGTACGGCGTCCCGGGCCCGCACACCCAGCACGGCGCCCCGGGCCCGCACACCCCGCAGCAGCCGCACGCCCCGCAGTACCCGCAGCAGCCGCAGGGCCCCCAGTGGGGGGCATCCGGCCACTGAGTCCGCCAACGGCCGCGGGCGGGGCGGGACCTGTCACCAGGTCCCGCCCCGCCCGTTTCCGCTTTCCGTCCGTCGGCCCCTCCGCCCCTCCGCCCCTCCGCGCCCCGCCGCGCACCGTCCCGTCAGTGCGTGGTCACGGTGTTGAACGGCGGTGCCTCGCCCGCGTCCCCGATCAGCTCCCAGAAGTGGTCGACCAGCCGGCGCAGATACGCCGAACGCTCGGCGGCGACCTGCTTGAGGCGGGAGTCGTCGTTACGCGCCACCACGTGCCCCATGTAGCGCTCGGAGAACTCCGCGAACTCCGCATGCATCGTGCGCAGCGCGTCGCCCACCCGGGTCTTGTTCAGTGTGGTGATCGTGACGACCGGGCCGACATGCGACTTCCAGCGCCCGTCGATGGCCGTCCGCAGATGCCCGGCCAGCTCCTCGTTGTGCCCCATCACGCCGATCAGCTTGCGCAGCGACAGCCCGAGCGCGTCCACCAGCGCCTTGGTCTGCCGGTAGTCACCCGTCCACTGCTGCGCCGCCTCGGCCGCATGGTAGCGGGCCGGGTCCATGTCGATCAGCTGCGCCAGCCGCTCCACGCTCAGCTGGCGGGCCATCCGGTGTTCGGCCAGGGTCCGCGGCTCGACACCCATCAGCACCGTCGGCGGGCACCACAGGACGTCGGCCAGGGCGAACAGCTGAGGCTCGGTCGGGAACTGCGCGCCGTACTCCCAGGCCTCGACGAGCTCGGGACGCACCGGCGCTCCGCACGCCGTCATGGCCTGGGCCACCTGAGCCGTGCTCAGGCCCACCCGGGCCCGCGCGGATCTGGCTTCTGCGGGGGAGAAGGGAGTGCTGTACACGTTCGGGACACCTCGCTGCACCCGGCGGACGAAGGGTGCTTGGGGGGGACTGGAGATGGAGGAACATCCAGGAGCGGGCAGATTAACAGATGGTCCATACGTACGAATCTCCAGTTCGCCCTTCGGATTGAAGGCGTGCGGGGCCCTGGAGACCGTGGTGCGGGGGATGTGCGCTATCTGTCCGATTTCACGCCTCAACTCGCTTACCGGGTATAGCCGATGGCTCGTCATTTACCGGGCGGTAGCGATTCTTGAGACCGGGTGGTCGACAGGACGTGATGGGAGCGTGATGCGGGCGACGGGGCGGCATCGACGCGAGCGGCCGGGGTGATCTCGTCGAACGGCGCGGCGCTCACGTCGTGCGGCGCGCGGACCGGGGCCACGGAGCGGGGTGCGCCGCCTCTCATCGGGCGGGCCGTGCCGCCGGTCTCCGGGCGGGGTGTGGCGAGTGGTGCCTCGCGCGGCGCCGCGCCGGCCCGTGGCCGGGGGCGGCGCCGCGGCCGGGCTCAGAACGCGGAGTTGGCGAACCAGCGCGCCAGCAGCTCCTCGTCGCCCGTGGTGTCGACGGTGTCCGCGTCGCGGTCGAGGCGGCCGTACAGGAGGAGCAGCAGGTCCGCGGCGGGTGCCTCGACACCGGCGTCGGCAGAGCCGGCTTCGGCCTGCGGGGCGAGGCCGAAGCCGTCGGGCCCCAGGCGGACCAGCCAGTCGCCGGCCGTGTCCGTGCACCGGAAGCGGAGCGTCTCGCCGTTGCCGCGCAGGTGCGCCACCTTGGGGGCGAAGGAGGCCGCGAACGGCAGATTGACCAGGAACTCGTCCACGCCGTCGGCCGCGAGCACGGGATCGACCACCGCGCGGAGACCGAGGGCGCGCTCGGCGTCGGTGCGGTGCACCAGCGTCTCGAACAGCATCCGCCGCATCCAGAAGCGGGCGTGCTGGTCGACGCCCCAGGCCCACATCGCGGCGTCCGGGTCGGTCCCGGCGAAGGCGTCGGCCGCCTCCGCCGCGCTCGCCGCCAGCCAGTCGGCCCAGCCACGGTCGTCCGTGCCGTCCGTGGGCAGCTGCCAGTCCACCTCGCGGCTGCGCGGCGGCTCCTGGACGCGCCGGCGCAGCAGGCCCGAGAACATCCGCTGCACGTTCCCGGTGTGCCCGACCAGGTCCACCAGCGTCCAGCCGGGGCAGCCCGGCACCGGGACCGAGAGGTCCGCGCCGTCCAGTACCGCCACGAACCGCGCCGTCTCCGTCGCGACGGCGGCGCGGTGCACGGCAGGGGTGACGGCCGTCCGGCCCGGGGTGTCCGAGGTGTTCATGGGTGCCGCTCTTCCGCTCTGTACGGCCCGGCGACCTCACCGGCCGGGCCTCTGCGCGCAGCCTGCCACAACCGGCCGAGGGGGACGGCGGCCGCCCGGATCAGCCGACGTGGACCCGCGGGCGCCGGGCCCGGTCGGGCTCGGCGCGGCGGAGGACCTCCCGGGTGACCGGCGCGACCTCACCGTCACCGAAGACCAGGAAGCGCAGCAGATGGCTGAACGGATGGCCCTCGGTCCAGTTGAAGTAGGCGTGCGGGACCTGGCCGGAGTGCGCGCGCAGCTGCATCAGGACGGCGGCGATGGTGTTGGCCACGCCGGCGCCCTCGACGCGCAGGATCTGCGCCCCGTACCGCTCCTCGCCCGTCACGTGCAGATCCGTGGTGAAGTCCGAGGAGTCCCGGACGGTGACCTCCAGGAACAGCACCGGCCGGCCGTCGGGGATATGGGTCTCCTCGCGCTGGCTGTACTCCTTCTCCTGGTACCCCGCCGCGTCCCGCTCGTTGGGCTCGTTGGCGATGACCCGCAGCGGTCCGGCCGCCATCGCGGCGCCGATCAGCCGCTCGGCCGTCTCGTCGAAGTCGACGTGGACGGCGCGCAGTTCGAAGGCCCGGTGGACACGTGAGGCGAACGAGGTCAGCAGGATGCCGAGGATGAACAGCAGCGCGATCTTCAGGCCGTCGGGCCGCTCGATGACATTGGTGACCAGGGTGTAGCCGAAGACCAGGGTGATCGTGCCGAACCCGAGGGTGGCCGCGCGCAGGCGGCGGTGGCGGGCGGCGACGGTGGAGGCGAAGGACGCCGAGAGCATCAGCACCAGCACGCCGGTGGCATAGGCGCCGCTCTGCGCGTCGACGTCGGCGTCGAAGAAGAAGGTGATGCCGAAGGCCGTGGCCAGGAAGATCAGCACCAGCGGACGCACCGCCCGGGCCCACTCCGGCGCCATGCCGTAACGCGGCAGATAGCGCGGCACGAGGTTGAGCAGTCCCGCCATCGCCGAGGCACCGGCGAACCAGAGGATGGCGATGGTGGAGATGTCGTAGACGGTGCCGAAGGCCTCGCCGAGGTGCTGGTGCGCCAGATAGGCCAGCGCACGCCCGTTGGCCGAACCGCCGGGCTCGAACTCCTTCTGCGGGATGAGCAGGGTGGTCGCCAGGCTCGACAGCAGCAGGAAGCAGCTCATGACCAGCGCCGCGGTGGTCAGCAGCCGGCGGGTGCCGCGGATCCGGCCGGCCGGGCGCGCGGGGGTGTCGGTGGCGTCGCCCTGGATCTGCGGCATGACGGCGACACCGGTCTCGAAGCCGGACATGCCCAGCGCCAGCTTGGGGAAGACCAGCAGCGCCACCCCGACGATCGCCAGCGGCGAGGAGTGCGCGGCGGTCATGGCGCCCCACCAGTTGTCGATCACCACGGGGTGCGACAGCACCTGCCAGGCCGAGGTGGCCAGGACCACGATGTTCAGCGCCAGATAGGTCCCGACCAGGCCGACGGCTATGCCGATCGCCTCACGGAAGCCCTTGAGGAACACCGCGCCCAGGGCGGCCAGCAGCACCAGGGTGATCCACAGGTTCGCGCCGTGCAGCAGCGGAGGGGCGAACGGATTCTCCACCACGTGCGCCGAGGCGTCCGCGGCCGACAGCGTCATCGTGATGATGAAGTCGGTGGCGGCGAACCCCAGCAGCACCAGGACCAGCAGCTTGCCCGCCCACCACGGCAGCAGC
The DNA here is from genome assembly GCF_036227565.1 of Streptomyces sp. NBC_01454. Lineage (NCBI taxonomy): Bacteria > Bacillati > Actinomycetota > Actinomycetes > Kitasatosporales > Streptomycetaceae > Streptomyces > Streptomyces sp. NBC_01454. The sequence continues at coordinate 1,697,091 of NZ_CP109460.1, read as the reverse complement.
CGCTCCAGCATCGCGATCGAACCCTCGCCGTTCGGGCTCTCCTTGGCGACCCTGCGGTACACCGGCAGGGCACCGAACAGGGTCAGCGCGATCAGGACGAGGGTGGCGAACGGCGAGAGCAGCCCGGCCGCCAGCGCGGCGATCCCCGGCTGGTAGCCCAGCGTCGAGAAGTAGTCGACACCCGTGAGGCACATGACGCGCCACCAGGAGTGCCCCTTGTGCTCGGCCGGCGGGGTGCCGTGCGGGCCGGGGTGGCGGGCGGCCTGGCTGCTCAGCCCGTCCAGGAGCCAGGCGCGCCACCGCCGGGAGGTGGTGGCGGGAGTCGTGGGGTCCGCCTGGACAGTGGTGGTCATCTGAGTACGTCCTGCCGGTGATCGGTCGTCGGGTTCGGGCAACGAGCAGCGAGTATGCATCACCGTGCGAACGGTGCCGCGGCCCGCCCCGCACCGGACGGCATCGGCCGCGCGCTCCCGGCGTCAGTGGCGCGTCAGTAACGCGTCAAGAAGCGTCCGCCGCCCGTACGCACGGTGTTAAGGTCCGGGCCGCGGCGCTCCCGCGCGGCGGGCGGCGCGCAGTCTGGCGGCAAGGGTCCACCGCGGGTCCACGGGACCGGACCGGTCCGCCGCAGGGGCCGCAGCAGGAGGTGTTCCCCGTGGCCGTCCTCCACCGGCCGGTGTCCGTGCACCGCCCCCGCTGTCACCTGCCGCTGTCGCGGGCGACGGCGCTCCGCGCGCGCCCGGCCCGCCCGGCGCTGCGCCGCGGCACCCTCGTCCGTGATCTCGCCCTGCCGCTCGGCGCGGTGGGCGCGGCGCTGCTGGTGACCGCCCTGACGCTGGCCGGGCCCGGTGCCCGTGCCCCGGTCGCGCCGGCCGTCTTCGTCCTGCTGACGGTGGCCGTCGCCGCGCTCGCCCGGCCGGTCGCGGTGCCCGGCGTGGCCCTGGTGTCGTGGCTGTTCTACGACGGCTTCGTGCTGAACGGGCACTCCGACCTGGCGTTCCGGGCGCAGGACCGGACGGGTCTGCTGGTGCTCTGCTGCGCCGCTGCCGCGGGCGCGTGCGGGGCCGCCGCCCTGCGCGCCGTCCGGCGCCGCACGGCGGGCTGACCGGTCATGGCGGGGGCGGCGCCCGCCCGTCACCGTCACAGCTCGGGCACGTCGTCCCACTGGTCGAGGATGTCGTCGGCCGACTCCGGGCCGGTGTCCGGCCGGCGGCCGTCGAGGGACTGTTCGGTCCAGATGACCTTGCCGCCGGGGGTGTAGCGGGTACCCCAGCGCTGGGCGAACTGGGCGACGAGGAAGAGCCCGCGGCCGCCCTCGTCCGTGGTGGCGGCCCGGCGCAGATGCGGCGAGGCGCTGGTGCCGTCGGAGACCTCGCAGATCAGGCTCCGGTCGAGCAGCAGGCGGACCCGGATCGGCTGGGTGCCGTAGCGGATGGCGTTGGTGAGCAGCTCGCTGAGGATCAGCTCGGTGGTGAACTGGACCGCCGTCAGGCCCCAGGACGCCAGCATCTCCAGACAGGCCGCCCGGACGGGCGCGACCGCGGCCGGGTCGGAGGGCACCTCCCAGTCGGCGACGCTGCCGGGGCCCAGCAGCCGGGTACGGGCCACCAGCAGGGCGATGTCGTCGCTGGGGTGGTCGGGCAGCATCGCGTCGAGGACCGCCGTACAGGTCTGCTCCGGGGTGCGGTCCGCCCCGGCGGCCAGGGCCGTACGCAGCAGCTCCAGGCCGGCGTCGATGGCGCGGTCACGGTTCTCGACCAGCCCGTCCGTGTACAGCACCAGCCGGGAGCCCTCGCGCAGGGTGAGCTCCGCGGTCTCCACCGGCACGCTGCCGCCCAGGCCCAGCGGCGGGGAGACGGGCACCTCGGGGAACGTGACGGTGCCGTCGGGGCCGATCACGGCCGGCCCGGGGTGGCCTGCCGTGGCCAGGGTGGTCCGGCCGCCCACCGGGTCGTAGATGGCGTACAGACAGCTCGCGCCGGTGATGCCGGGGCGCCCCGCCCCCTCCGGCCCGCCGTCGGCGTCCGCGGGCACACCGCCCGGCCACACCCCCTCGTCGCAGGTGCCGGCCGCCCGCGCCTCGTCGGTGTCGATATGGCTGACCAGTTCGTCCAGATGGCTCAGCAGCTCGTCGGGCGGCAGGTCGAGGGCGGAGAAGTTGTGGACCGCGGTACGCAGCCGGCCCATGGTGGCGGCGGCGTGCAGCCCGTGTCCGACGACATCGCCGACCACCAGCGCCACCCGGGCGCCGGGCAGCGGGATGACGTCGAACCAGTCGCCGCCGACCCCGGCGTGCGCCGGCAGATAGCGGTGGGCCACCTCCAGGGCGGACTGCTCGGGCAGGGTCTGCGGCAGCAGACTGCGCTGCAGGGTGACGGCCGTGGTGTGCTCACGGGTGTAGCGGCGGGCGTTGTCGATGGCGACCGCGGCCCGCGCGGTCAGCTCCTCGGCGAACGCCATGTCCTCCTCCTCGAAGCGGCCGGAGAGGTCGGACCGCCAGAAGTTGGCGACGCCGAGGATCACCCCGCGCGCCTGCAGCGGTACGGCGATCAGCGACCGGATCCCCTGCTCCAGCACGCGCCGGGCGCCCGCCACGTCCTGCCGCCGCCACTCGTACGTCGTGCGCAGGTCCCGCAGGAGAACCGGCCGTCCGCTGGTCAGCACCTCGGCCATCGGGGCGCCGGGCACCGCCGAAATGGCGTCGCCCAGCCGGTAGATCGCCGACTCCTCGGGGACGCCGCAGACCGCCATCCGCCGCAGCCCCGGAGCCGCCCCGGCCACCGGTTCGTCGCCGTGCAGCACGGGTTCCAGCAGTTCGACGGTGACCACATCGGCGAACCGGGGGACCGCGACGGCCGCCAGCTCCTCGGCGGTGCGCCCCACGTCCAGCGTGGTGCCGATCCGCAGCCCCGCGTCGTAGATCAGCTTCAGCCGCTCCTGTGCCACCCCCGCCCGCCCGGCCAGGGCCCGCAGCTCGGTGCTGTCCCGCAGCGTCACCACGGTCCCGGCCGGGCCGCTGCGGGGCGCCGCCGGGCGGACGTTCACCGCGAGCAGCCGGTCGCCGGCCAGATGCACCTCGTCGCTCGCGGTCCGGCCCGAGGTCAGCAGGGCGCTCATCCGCGCCGACAGGTCCAGGTCGGCGACCGGGCGCCGCTCCGCGTCCGCGGGAAGTTCCAGCAGCCGCCGGGCCTCGTCGTTCGCCAGCAGCAGCACCCCGTCATGGCTGATGATCAGTACGCCCTCCCGCACGGCGTGCAGCACCGCGTCGTGGTGGTCGTACATCTCCCGCATCTCGGCCGGATGCAGCCCGTGCGTCTGCCGCCGCAGCCGCTGGCTCACCCATGCCGCCCCGCCGGTGACCAGCAGCAGCGCCCCGGCGGCGGAGCCGAGCAGCAGCGGCAGCTGGTGCACCGTCCACTCGTCCTCCTGGTGGACGCGGATCCCGACGGAGACCAGTCCGGCGATCGAGCCGCTCTTCGCGCGGACCGGCACCGTGGTGCTCACCGCGGGCCCGAGGGACGTGGTGAACGTGGCGGTGTGCGTCCGGCCGTCGAGCGGCGGCCGGACGACGACGTGCTTGCCGATCAGGCGGGGATCGGGGTGGGTCCAGCGGACGCCGTCGGGCCGGAGCACGACGATGAAGTCCACACCGGAGGCCTTGCGGGCCGCCTCCGCCGCGGGCTGCAGGACCGCCGTCGGGTCGGCGGAGCGCATGGCAGCGAGGGTTCCCGGCGCCCGGGCGAAGGTCTCCGCGCCGACGAGCGAACGCTGCCGGGCCGCCTGCGAGCCCGCGCGCTCCGACTGGAGGAAGAGGGCCAGCAGCGCCGCGACGACCAGCAGCACGGTGAGCGCGAGCTGGAGTAGGAACACCTGGCCCGCGACGCTGTGGGTGGTCAGCAGCGAGCGCAGGTGCCGTCCCCGGGAGCGTGACGACCCCGGGGAATCGTCACCTTCTCGCCGGAAGATTCTCCTCATGACCCATATTTAGCATTGTGTCCAGCTATGGGGTGTTCGGCTCTCTCGGCGCCGGGCTGCGGCAAACCGGCACGCAGGAGTCGCCGGACGAGGGCGCGCCCCCCCGTGCGGTGCCGGTCTGCCCCGTGCGGAAAAACCCGTGGCGCCCCTGACGGGTACCGCGCTAGCGTCTGCGGCGTTCGGGACGGCGGCAGGAGCCGCCGTCGTCAGCCGTGCGAGCAACCGGGAGGTGAGGACATTGACGACTGTCACTGCGGTGGGCACTGCCCGCATTCAGGAGTTCATCCACCTCACCCCTGTGGTCTCCGGCTGACTCGATTTCCGCTCTTTTCCGCGCGTGGCGCGCGGCGCCGGGACCCACCCTCTGAAGGGCCATCCCGTTGTTCCCTCTCACTTTCTCCGCTGCGCACCCGCTGTCCGCCTACGGCTGGGACCAGGGGTTCGCGGAGAGTTTCGTTCCCTTTGCCGAGCAGGGGCTCCGCCCCGGCCGGATCGTCCGCGTGGACCGCGGGCGGGTGGATGCCGTCGTGCCGGACGGCGACGGCGTCCGGACCGTGCTGGCCGACACCGCGCCGGTGGCGACCAGCGACCCGATGCGCGTGCCGTGCACGGGGGACTGGGCCGCGCTCGACCTCGGCCGCAGCAAGGCCCATGTCGACGGCGTCGTACGGGCGTTGCTGCCGCGCCGTACGGCATTCGTGCGGTCCACGTCCTCGAAACGGGCCGAGGGCCAGGTGCTGGCCACCAACCTCGACCACATCGTCATCTGTGTGTCGCTCGCGGAACCGCTGGACCCCGGGCGGATCGAGCGGTTCCTGGCGCTGGCGATGTCCAGCGCGGCCGACGAGGGGCCGCTGGACGCCGCCGCCCTCTCCCCGGCGGGCGGGGCGCGGCCCGTGGTCGTGCTGACCAAGGTGGACCTGGCCGGGGCCCCGGAGGGCGTCGCGCATCTCGTCACGGATACCGAATCCGTGGCCCCCGGTGTGCCGGTGCTGGCGGTCAGCGCGGCGACCGGTGACGGGCTCGATGTGCTCCGTACCGTGCTCGCCGGCGGCACCTCCGTCCTGCTGGGCCGGTCCGGAGCGGGCAAATCCACGCTGGTCAACGCCCTCGTCGGGGAGGAGGTGCAGCGGGTGCAGGAGACCCGCGACCGCGACGGCAAGGGGCGGCACACCACGACCACCCGCGATCTGCGGCCGCTGCCCGGCGGCGGGGTCCTCATCGACACACCGGGGCTGCGCGGCGTCGGGATGTGGGACGCGCGGGCCGGGCTCGCCCGGACGTTCGCGGACGTCGAGGAGCTGGCCGAGCAGTGCCGCTTCCACGACTGCGCACACCGTGCCGAACCGGGCTGCGCGGTGCAAGAGGCCGTCGAGAGCGGCGAGTTGTCCGTCCGCCGGCTGGAGAGCTACGGCAAGCTGCAGCGCGAGAACCAGCACATCGTGGCGAAGACCGACGCCCGGCTGCGCGCCGAGATCCGCCGGGAATGGCGGCAGAAGCAGGCGCTGGGCCGGCACATGATGGAGCGGAAGCGGGGACCGCGGGGCTGAGACGGCGGACGGGGGAGGGGCCGGTCCCTCCCCCGTCCGCCCGCTCCGATTCCCGCCGGCCCCGGGGAGTCGCGACCGGCGCACGCCGCGGGCGCGCGGGACGACGAGGCCGGGTACGAAGCGGTGTCCGGCCGAGCTGCCCCGCGGTGACTCCCCGGCGGGGACTACTGCCGTCGGGTGAGCCGCCCGGGGCGGCCGGAGAGACCGGGCGGCCGGGGAGAGCGGGCGGCCGGGGAGACCGGGGAGACCGGGGAGACCGGGGAGACCGGGGGGGCCGGGGTGGCCGGGGCCCCCGGTGCCGTGGCGCGCCCGGCGTACGCCGTCGCCGTGCGAGCCGGGTGACGCCTCAGCCCGCCGCCACCGCCCCGGCCCAGGCGCCGGCGACCAGCAGGCAGGCGAACAGTTCGACCAGCACGCTCAGGCCGGTGGCGCGCAGCGCCGTACGGGTCGAGGCCCAGGCCTCGCCGTGGCCGCCGAGCCGGACCCGTTCCAGCAGGTAGAGACCGCCGACGGCGCCCAGCGGGCACCCCAGGACCGGGACCACGAAGAACCCCACGATGCCGGCCACCCCCGCCAGGAACAGGGTCCGGTACGGCGCGCCCGCGGCCCGCGGAGTGCGGGGCGGCAGCAGCCACTTCACCACCTGGTTGAGGAGCAGGACGGCGGTGGCGCCCATGAGCACCGTCCAGGCCAGGCCGGACTTCTCGGACAGCGCCCACCACATCGCGCCCGCCCAGACGATCAGCGGCCCGGGGATGCCGGGCACCAGCACCCCGAGCAGCCCGAGCAGCATGACCAGGCCGACCGCCACCAGCTGCCACACATTCATGCGCCGGCCCCGCCCCGCCCGCCGTCACGGGGCGCGGCGCGCCTCCCGGCCCGCTCGCCGCCCGCACTCACCCGCCGGCCTCACTCCCGGCGGGCGCGGGCCCCGTGACGGCCCGTCCGCTGCACGCTCTCATGGGCCCAGCGTGCCGGACGCGGCCCGGAAGCGCTTGCCGGCGGACCCCCGGGCGGGGTGCTCGGCGGGGCCCGCGCGCCCGCGCCGGCCGTAACGTGCCGTGCGCCCGCGGGACTTCGACGGCCCGCAGCGGGACGCCGCCGGATCCCCCCGGCTGCCCCGATCAAGGCCGCGCCGCCCCGTGCCCCCCACGGGGGAACGCTCTTTCGCGCCCTGTCTGAGCCGTGGCCGTCCGGGGACAATACGGTCCATGAAGCAGCAGGGGACCGGGCGCGGCCACGAGGACGACTGGTGGCGGCGGTTGTACGGCGACGGCGGCAGCGGTGGCGGGGGCGGGGGCGCGGTGGGCGACACCGGGGCGTCCGACGCCCCGGACACCCTCGACGACCGGGTCGCGTCGGCGTTACGGGCGGTGGCGGCGCCGGGACGGGCGGACCGGGCGCCCCGCCGGCGGTCCGGGAGGGCGGAGCCGCCCCCGGCGCAACCACCCCGGAGGATGGATACCGTGCCTCCCCAGGAGCCGCCACGGTGGGCCGAGCCGGCCACTGGGGACACGCCGGGCCGGGCGGAGCCGGCCACCGGGGACACGCCGGAGCGGCCGGATCCGGCCGCCGGGGAGCCACCCGGCCGGTCCGCGTCACCACCCCCGCCCGCCTCGCCCACCCCGTCGGCCCCGATCCCGCTCCAGGCCACCGGACCCGGCTCGCGCCCGGCAGCCCCCCGCCGGCCCGCCCCGGCCCCGCGCAGGCACGAGCCGGTGACGCCCGAGCCCGGCGGAAGCGCACCGAACGGTGACGAGCCGAAGGGTTACGCACCCGGCGGCTACGAGCCGGGGGGCGCTGACACCGCCGGCTACCGGCCGACCGGAGACGCCCCCACCGGAGTCGCCTCGACCGGAGACGCCCTCACCGGCCCCGAGCCGACCCGGTACAGCCCCGAGCCCGGCACCCTCCCCGCCGCCGACCCCGCCGCCCTCGACGAGCTGGTACCCGACACCGCGCTGGACGGCGCCCGTTACGGCTCCCTGACCCTGCGCGCCGCCTCCCGCCGCGGCGATCTGGCCCGCCACCGCGGTGACGTCCGCCGCGACGCGCTGCTCACCGTCCGCTTCGGGTCCGGCCGGCACGCGCTGCTCCTGGTCGCCGTCGCCACCGGTCCGCCGGCCGGCGAAGGCGCCCCGCGTGCGGCCCGCGACGCCTGCGCCTGGATCGGCGGCGCGGTCGGCCGCATCTGCACCCGACTGGCCGAGGACATCCGGACCGACCAGCGCGACGCCCTCAAATCCGGCCTGCAGCGGCTCACCGACCGCAGTTACGGCCAGCTGCGCGCCCGGGCGGAGGAGCGGGGCCTGCCGCCGGAGCGGTACCCGGCCGCGCTGCGCTGTCTGCTGCTGCCCGCCGACCCGGAGTGCCGCACCCGGGTGTTCTTCGGGGTCGGCACAGGCGGCCTCTTCCGGCTGCGGGACGGCGCCTGGCAGGACCTGGAGCCCGCCGCGCTGGACCACCTGCCGCGGCACGCCCCGGCGGACCCGGGCGACATGCCCCTACTCGCCGCCGGCCGGCGTCCGGACGGGACCCGGGCGCGGACCGAACCGTTCCTCTTCCGGACCGCCTTCGCCCGTCCGGGGGACATGCTGCTGCTGTGCAGCGCCGGATTCGCGGAACCGCTCCAGCAGGAGCCCGCGTTCGCCGCCCGGCTGGCCGCCGAGTGGTCCGCCCCCGGGCCGCCGGGACTCGCGGACTTCCTCACCGCCGCCCAACTGCGCGTCGAGGGCTATCCGAAGGACCGTACGGCCGTCGGGGTGTGGGAGTCGTAGCAGGGGGCATGCGGGCTACCCGGAACGGCCCGGAGGCCGACGCCCAGCGGAGGCGCCCCGGGACGGCGCATGGGTTCATGGGAAGCGGACCCAGCAGCCACCCACCCGTCGAAGGAGCGGCAGCGACATGGCGAAGCAGACCGTGGCCGAGCAGTTCGTGGACATCCTTGTGCGGGCGGGGGTGCAGCGGCTCTACGGCGTCGTCGGCGACAGTCTGAACCCGGTGGTGGACGCCATCCGCCGCAACTCCGCGATCGACTGGATCCAGGTCCGCCACGAGGAGGTCGCGGCCTTCGCCGCCGGGGCGGAAGCGCAGCTCACCGGCTCGCTCGCGGCTTGTGCCGGGTCCTGCGGCCCCGGCAATCTGCACCTCATCAACGGCCTCTACGACGCCCACCGCTCCATGGCCCCGGTCCTCGCGCTGGCCTCCCACATCCCCTCCAGCGAGATCGGCACCACCTTCTTCCAGGAGACCCACCCCGACCGGCTGTTCACCGAGTGCAGCCACTACAGCGAACTGATCTCCAGCACGAAGCAGATGCCCCGGGTGCTGCAGACCGCGATCCAGCACGCCATCGGGCAGCGCGGCGTCTCGGTGGTCTCCCTCCCCGGCGACATCGCCGCCGAGCAGGCCCCCGAGCGGGCCATCGAACATGCGCTGGTCACCTCCCGCCCGTCCGTGCGCCCCGGGGACGCCGAGATCGACACGTTCGCCCGGATGATCGACGAGGCCCGGAAGGTCACGCTGTTCTGCGGCAGCGGCACCGCGGGCGCCCACGCCGAGGTCATGCAGTTCGCCGAGCGGGTGAAGTCCCCGGTCGGCCATGCGCTGCGCGGCAAGGAGTGGATCCAGTACGACAACCCCTACGACGTGGGCATGAGCGGGCTGCTGGGCTACGGCGCGGCCTATGAGGCCACCCATGAGTGCGATCTGCTGATCCTGCTCGGCACGGACTTCCCGTACAACGCGTTCCTGCCCGACGAGGACGACGTCAAGATCGTCCAGGTCGACGTCCGGCCCGAACACCTGGGCCGCCGCTCCAAGCTCGACCTGGCGGTCTGGGGTGATGTCCGCGAGACGCTGCGCTGCCTGACCCCGAAGGTCCGGCCCAAGACGGACCGCACGTTCCTGGACCGGATGCTGAAGAAGCACGCCGACGCGCTGGAGGGCGTGGTCAAGGCCTACACCCGCAAGGTCGAGAAACACACCCCGATCCACCCGGAGTACGTCGCCTCCATCCTGGACGAGGAGGCCGCCGACGACGCGGTCTTCACCGTTGACACCGGGATGTGCAATGTCTGGGCCGCCCGCTATCTCAGCCCCAACGGCCGCCGCCGGGTGATCGGTTCGTTCAGCCACGGCTCGATGGCCAACGCGCTGCCGCAGGCGATCGGCGCCCAGTTCATCAACCGCGACCGGCAGGTCGTCTCCATGTCGGGCGACGGCGGGTTCTCCATGCTGATGGGCGACTTCCTCACCCTGGTCCAGTACGACCTGCCGGTGAAGGTCGTGCTGTTCAACAACTCCGCGCTGGGCATGGTGGAACTGGAGATGCTGGTCTCCGGCCTGCCGTCGTACGGCACCACCAACCACAACCCGGACTTCGCGGCCATCGCCCGCGCGGCCGGGGCCCACGGCATCCGGGTGGAGAAGCCCAAACAGGTACGCGGCGCACTGCGCGAGGCCTTCCGGCACAAGGGCCCGGCACTGGTCGACATCGTCACCGACCCCAACGCCCTGTCGATCCCGCCGAAGATCAGCGCGGAGATGGTCTCCGGCTTCGCGCTGTCGGCCGGCAAGATCGTGCTGGACGGCGGGGTCGGCCGGATGCTGCAGATGGCCCGCTCCAACCTGCGCAACATCCCCCGCATGTAGCCGACGGGTGCGGTCAGCCGGCCGGTGGGTGCTGGGGGCGCAGCCGCAGCGTCAGGATCTGGAACGGCCGCAGCTCGACCGTCAGATCGGCGGTCGGCCCCTCCTCCTCCCGGTGCAGCGGACGCTCCAACAGGTCGGTGACGGTGGCCCGTTCGACGGCGAAGCCGGGGGAGAGAGTGCCGCTCGCGCGCCCGCCCTGGGATTCGTACAGCCGCACCACCACATCGCCGCTGCGGTCCTCGGCGAGCTTGACCGACTCCACGGTCAGGGCCGGGTGGTCGACGCGGATCAGCGGCGCGACGGGCGGGGTGGCGGCGGTGCGCAGGGGGAGGTTGAGGGCCAGGCCCTCGGCGACGGCCTCGCCGGTCCCGGCGCCCGGCAGCAGCGCATAGGTGAAGCGGTGGGTGCCCTGGTCGGTCTCGGGGTCGGGGCTGTGCGGGGCGCGCAGCAGGGTCAGCCGCACCGTCGTGCCCAGGCCCTCGGCGTGCGGGGAGCGGGTGACGTCATGGCCGTACGTCGAGTCGTTGAGCAGCGCCACGCCGTAGCCGGGCTCGGCGACCCGCAGCCAGCGGTGCGCGCAGATCTCGAAACGGGCCGCGTCCCAGCTGGTGTTGGTGTGGGTGGGGCGGTGTACGTGGCCGAACTGCACCTCGGCGGTGGACCGTTCGGCGTGCACGTCCAGCGGGAAGGCGGCCTTGAGGACCTTCTCCGACTCGTGCCAGTCGATGTCGGTGCGGATGTCCAGGCGGTGCGAGCCGGCCCGCAGGGTCAGCTCCTGCCCGATCCGGGACGCGCCGAACGCCCTGGTCACCCGTGCCGTCGCGGACAGTGGCCCGGCCGCGGCGAGCTCGACGGACTCGGCGTCGGTCAGATCGGTGTGCCGGTTGCGGTAGTGCCGGTCGAGGTCCCAGGCGTCGTACTGGTTGGGGTGGTCGGGGTGCAGCTGGAGCAGATTGCCGCGGGCGCCCGGCGCCAGGACCTCGCGCCCGGCGTGCAGATCGAACACGGACACCAGCAGCCCGTCGGTGTCGAGCCGCACCCGCAGCAGCCCGTTGTCGAGGGTCAGACCGCCGTCGGGGCCGGTCTCGGTACGGACGGGCGTTGGGGGCGGGGTGGGGGAGTGGCGGCTGGGTTGGGTGGGGGAGTGGGGGCTGGGCTGGGTGAGCGAGTCCGGAGCGGGCGGGCGGACGACGGCCGAGCCCAGCGCGGGGACATGGACCGCGACGGCGGACTGCCCGCCCGCGTCCGGGGCGGTCGCGGGCAGTTCGACGATCTCGTGCCGGTCGTAGGGCGAGGCGTTGAACACCGTCGGCGGACCGGCGCTCCCCGCTCCCGCCCCGCCCAGCGCGCCGATGGCCGCCTCGATGATCCCGGTGAGTTCGGCCTCGACCACCGCATAGGTGTCACGGGCCTCGCGATGCACCCAGGCGATGGACGAGCCCGGCAGGATGTCATGGAACTGGTGCAGCAGGACGGTCTTCCACAGCCGGTCGAGCGCCTCGTACGGGTAGCGGTACGCGGCGTCCCCATCCGACCGCGCCGCTTCCCCGTCCGCCCCTGCGCCACCCTCGCCCGCCCGCACGGCGGCCGTCGCGGCCCACAACTCCGCCTCGCGCAGCAGATGTTCACTGCGCCGGTTGCCCTGTTTGGTCTTCGCCTGCGAGGTGTACGTGCCGCGGTGGAACTGGAGGTACAGCTCACCCGACCAGACCGGCGCCGCCGCCCCGTACTCCTCGTGCGCGGCCTCGAAGAAGCGCTCCGGCGGCTCGACCTCCACCCGCGGTGAGCCCTCCAGCGAGCGCAGCCGCCGGGCCCGCTCCAGCATCTCGCGGGTCGGCCCGCCGCCCCCGTCGCCCCAGCCGAACGGCACCAGGGAGCGGGTGGCGCGGCCCTTGTCGGCGAAGTTCCGCTCCGCGTGGGCGAGTTCGGCAGCGTGCAGACCGGAGTTGTAGGTGTCGACCGGCGGGAAGTGGGTGAAGACGCGGGTGCCGTCGATGCCCTCCCACCAGAAGGTGTGGTGCGGCATCCGGTCGGTCTGGTTCCACGACAGCTTCTGCGTCAGGAACCACTTCACCCCGGCCAGCCGCGCCAGCTGCGGGAAGGCGGCGGTGTAGCCGAACGAGTCCGGCAGCCAGATCTCCTCGGTCTCCACCCCCAGCTCCTGGAGGAAGAACCGCTTGCCGTGCACGAGCTGCCGGGCCAGCGCCTCACCGCCGGGCATATTGGCGTCGGACTCCACCCACATCGAGCCGACCGGCGCCCAGTTGCCCTCCCGTACGGCCTCCTTGATGCGCTCCCACAGGTGCGGCTGGTGCTCCTTGACCCAGGCGTACTGCTGCGCCTGGGAGCAGGCGAACACCAGCTCCGGGTAGTCCTCGGCGAGCTGGGTGACGTTGGCGAAGGTGCGGGAGGCCTTGCGCACCGTCTCGCGCAGCGGCCACAGCCAGGCGGAGTCGATGTGGGCGTGGCCGACGGCCGAGACGCGGTGGGCGCTGGCCGCGGCCGGGCGGCCGAGCACCTCCGCCAGCGCGGCCCGGCCCGCGGCCGCCGTGCCGCCGACGTCGTGCAGATCCAGCGCGTCCAGCATGTCCTCCAGGGCCCGCAGGATCTCGTGCCGGCGCGGACGGTCGACGGGCAGCTCGTGCATCAGCTCGGACAGCACCTCGATGTCGAGGATCAGCTGCCAGACGGTTTCGTCGAGCACCGCGAGATCCGCCCCGGCGAAGCGGTACAGGGGCGCACGGGGCGCGGTGCGGACATCGCCGAGGTCGGTGGGGGAGAAGTCCCGCAGCACCGCCGGGTTCGCCGCGGCCTCCAGCAGCAGCCGCACCTCCTCACCGCCGCTGACCGGGTTGCCGACGGGAACGTGCCGGTTGTACGGATGGATGCCCTTGAGCGGTACACCGTCGGCGTCGTGGACCATCCCCTCGGCCTGGAAACCGGGCCCGTCGCCGCTGAAGCCGGGATCGATCACGGCCTCCACCCGCCGCCCCGCCCACTCCTGCGGCACCCGGCCCGCCAGCCGGAACCAGCTGGTGGACCACGGCGGTCCCCACGTCTCACCGGCGGTGAACGGTTCGTACGCCGCCGCCAGCGCCTCCCCCACGGGAACGGGCTCGCCCGGCGCATGCCAGACCGAGAGCGGCAACGGCACCCGCGCCGCGTACTGCGCGGGCCGGATGAACTGCCTCAGCGCCCGCTCCAGGCGCCCCTCCACCAGCAGTCGGTCGTCGTGCACAGCGGCTCCTCACGCTCGTTGTCCCCGTGCGCCGGGGGTGCGCCCCCCGGCGGGTGGCCGGGGCGCCCCGGCGCGACCCGGTCCGGCCGGGGTTCCGCGACGGGCTCTGGTCAGGCTTACCCACGCGGAGACGGGGGGCTCACCCGGCGCGCGGGGCGTGCACCGGTGACCCCGCGGGCGGAAGCATGGCGGCTGATCCGATGGGCATGCTGACCGTGAGGCTGTTCGAGGCAGAGCGCCGAAGTTCGTTGGGGGCGGGGGAGAGCATGCGTCAGCCTGTGCGGCGCGAGGAACGGGACAGAGGAGAGCAGGACGTCGAGGGGAGCCGGAGCGGGGGAAGTGCCGGGCGGGCGCCGGGCATGCTGGAGCGCAAGGTGCGCCATGCGGACCTGAAGGCGGTCGGCGAGGTCCGCCGGGAGCTGCGCCAGCTGCTGAGCCGCTGGACGGTACCGGGCGGCGGCGAACTCATGGAGGTCGCCACACTGCTCACCAGCGAGCTGGTCACCAACGCCCTGGTGCACGCCGAGGGCGGTGCCGTCGTCACCGCCCGGGTCGATGACCGGCTGCGGGTGGAGGTCCGGGACTTCGTCCCCGGCCGCCCCGAGCCGCGCGCACCGACCACGGACGGGACCTCCGGCCGCGGGCTGATGCTGGTGCGTTCCTTAGCCGATGCCTGGGGGATCCGCACCGAGAGCCTCGGCAAGAGCGTGTGGTTCGAGCTGGGCGGCGGACCAGCCTGACCCGGACCGGACTGTCCCGGACCGGACTGTCCCGGACCGGGGCTGCCGGCCGGTACGGTCCGCCACCGGTCAGCCGAATTGCCGTTCGATCTCGGCGAGCTTCTCCTCCAGGGAGTCCAGACGCGGAATCGTCTGGGTATCGTCCTCGGCGGTGAGATCGACGGTCCGCCGGGGACCGGCAGCGTCCTCGGCGCCCCCGGCCTCGGCGCCGGACACGGCCTTCAGCGCCGGACGGGACTGCGCCGACGGCTCCCCGGCGAGCGGCAGCTCCGGCTCCCCGGCTATGGCCGGGTCCGCGCCGGCCACCTCCGCGGTGGCCGAAGCCCCCTGTGTCACCGCCAGTTGCCGGCCGCCACGGCCCCAGCTGCGGTGCTGCCGGTTGATGGCCTTGATCCTCGCCCGGTCGAGCTTGCCCTGCTCACGCCTGCGCAGACGATTCTGCTCGCTCTGCCGCCGGTCCTCGCGCACCTCCTCGACGGCCTCGTCCAGCGTGCGTACGCCCTCCAGCAGCATCAGCGACCAGGCGGCAAAGGTCTCCCGGGGCGCGCGCAGCCAGCGGACGATCCGGATCTGCGGCAGCGGACGCGGCACCAGACCCTGCTCGCGCAGCGCCGCCCGGCGGGTCTGCTTCAGCGCCCGGTCGAAGAGGACCGCCGCCGACAGCGACATCCCGGCGAAGAACTGCGGCGCACCGGCATGGTCCAGGCCGCGCGGCGCATGCACCCAGTTGAACCAGGCGGCGGCGCCCGCGAAGGTCCACACCAGCATCCGGGAGCCGAGCGCCGCGTCGCCGTGGCTGGCCTCCCGCACGGCGAGCACGGAGCAGAACATCGCCGCGCCGTCGAGCCCGAACGGCACCAGATACTCCCAGCCCCCGGAGAGGTTGAGGTTCTGCACGCCGAAGCCGACCAGCCCGTGGAAGGACAGTGCGGCGGCGACCGCCGCACAGCAGAACAGCAGCAGATAGGAGGCCGAGGCGAAGACGGTCTCCTTGCGGCGCCGACGCTCCTCGCTGCGCTCCCATGAGTCGTCCCCGGCAGACCGCGCAGCCGCCCGCCGCCCCCGCACCACCAGCGCCGCGGTCACCGGCACACCGATCAGCAACAGAGCTCCGGGAACCAGCCAATCCAGCGATATGTCGGTCATTCTCATTCAGGGATCCCTTTGCGTCGCGGTCCGCGTTTTCGCGCGCCATCCTGACGGAAGCCGCCGCCGTAACCGAGGCATTCGAAGCAAGACGACGCCAAGGGGTGCGAGAAGGTCACCTTGATATCGAACTGTCGCTCTTTAAAGGCAAGTTGCGTTCGAGTCGGATCGTCCTGACGGGTGAGGTAGGGGATCGGGGCGCAAGGCCGAGCGTCGATTCATGGCTGCGTACCGTGCCGTGGGGTGGATCGAATCCTTGATCGACGGTGTACGTACATACCGGTGGTGCCGTCCTGGCAGTTCAGCGCCACCCGGCACGATGCTTGATCCGGCCCATGACGGCTGGTGCTGCACCGTCCGCGCACGCAAGACGCAAGAAGTGCGGACACATCGACGCTGCCACCGCTGCCCATCATGGGTGGATCGACGCGCTGGGATCGTCGTGCCGCACCCTTCAGACCAGCCACTTCCCGTCGCGCATCAGAGTCCGTCCGGCCATCTCGGGAACCGTGCCCCACGCCTGCAGCACCTGCGGGGTGACCTGGAAGAAGACGTACGAGGGGTGGTCCTTGCGAGGGTCCCAGCCGTCCTTGGCGGCGAAGGCGTCGCCCACCTCGGCCGGAAGCTCCTCGCGGGTCAGCATGCGTGCGGTGCCGTGGACCAGGACCACGTCCCGGGTATGGCCGAAGCTGAGCCGGACCCGTCCCGAGGCACGCAGGTTGCGCCCGGTCGGGTTGGTGTCGCGGGTGGACAGCCACACTGCCTCGCCATCCCACCAGAAGGCCAGCGGAACGAGGCACGGCTCACCGGTGGCGTCGGCCGTGGCGGCCCATACATCGTTGTCCCGCGCGAGCCGTTCAAGCGCCTCGCGCTTGCGCTGTTCCGGGCTGCGGGGGCCGCTTGGGCGCGGGTCAACTGCCGTCATGTGGGGAGGGTATGGCGTGAGACGCTCCGTCACATCCGGCGGCGGAACTAGGTCGCAAGGCCGAGGGCCGTCCTCGTACTGGGCGTACTCCACGCACACGACAATGCAGCAGCGAGCGTGCCAGTCGGGACTTCTCTCATCGGATTCTCACTGTGTCGCGCACTGCGCGACTGTCCTTTGACAGCAACCCGGTCGCTGCTGTCCTGTCGCAGTCCAGTTGGCAGATTCGCGGTCTTTCGCGTTCGCCGTTGCCGGTTCGCATTGGATCTTGCTGATCCTGCCACCCAGGGGCCCGCGGATGTCAGTGCTGCGGGTCATACTCGTGCCGCGGCGCCGCCCGGGCATCGCAGCACGAGGGGATCGACATGGCTGAGGTGCTGGTTTTCCACCACGGGCACGGGCTGACCGCCGGCGTCCGCGAGTTCGCAGAGCAGCTGCGACGGGCCGGACACACCGTCCATGTCCCGGACCTGTTCGAGGGGCGGGTGTTCGACAAGCTCGAGGACGGCATCGGCTACGCCCAGAACGCCGGGTTCGGCACGGTCATCGCGCGCGGAGCCGCCGCCGCCGAGGAGCTGCCTGCGGGGCTCGTCTACCTCGGGTTCTCGCTCGGCGTCCTGCCGGCGCAGAAGCTGGCCCAGACCCGCCCCGGCGCAAAGGGTGCGCTGTTGCTCGAGGCATGCCTACCGGTCTCGGAGTTCGGCGATTCCTGGCCCCAGGACGTCCCCGTCCAGGTCCACGGCATGGATGCAGATCCGTTCTTCGCCGGGGAGGGCGATGTGGACGCGGCCCGCGTGCTCGTCGAGACGGCGGCGGATGCCGAGTTGTTCCGCTATCCCGGCCACGGGCACCTGTTCACCGACAGCAGCCTGCCCTCGCACGACGAGCACGCTGCAACGCAGGCCACCCATCGGGTGCTCGGCTTCCTCGACCGCATCAAATAGCCCGACACCCTCGCAGCTCAGGGGCTACCTCGCCAGAACCGACGCCGCACCGACCTCAGCGCCCGCCTTACCGAACCAGGATCAAAAACCTGACCCTGCCCTGCTGGCTGCACCACGGAGCTGAGCCGACGATTCGCCCGGATCTACGCCACCCTCGGAACCCCGGGACCCTCTCTACCGGCGGCGCGGCGCCGACGGCCCGGGGCGTCCGGGCGGCTGCCGGAGTGCCTTCCGGCCATGGCCCGACCGGTTCGGACAACGCCGCCTTGATCAGCACCGGCTGGGCGACTACAGCCTCTTCGGACACGCCCTGTATCAGCAGCCGACCCTCAACGGGCGGCTTCACTGGGCGTCGACGGAGACCACCACCGGCTACGCCGGACACGTCGAAGGCGCGCTGGCCGGCGGCGAGCCCGCGGCCCGTGCCATCCTGACCGCCCGGTCCGCCCCGGCTGCGAACACTCCCGTCCACGCGCAGAGCCCCGCCCCCCTCACACACAGGTGATCCCATGCACGAGGTAGCAGCACTGCTGCGCGAGTACGACCGCGCCCGCGCCTACACCGACGAACTGTGGAAGGACCTCAGCCCGGACGAGGTGACCTGGCGGCCCAGCGAGAACTCCAGCGCCATCGGCTGGCACCTCGGCCACCAGGCCCACGTCGCCCACTTCATGATCCGCAACCTCACCGCGGCCGAACCCAGCCCCGACCCGGAACTGGACCTGCTCATGGACTCCGCGCAGCCCGAGAAGTTCCGCGGCGCGCTGCCCACCGTCGAACGGCTCACCGCGTTCCGCGACACCGTCGCCGAACGCGTACACGCCCGGATGAACGACATCGCCGCCGGTCGCGTTGCCGCCGCGGCCCAACTCACCGTCGTCGCCACCCACCTCCTGGTCGTCCTGATCAACCACGAGTACCAACACGACCAGTGGATCGGCGAAGTCCGCGGCAGCGACCTCGGCCACGCCCTCCCCGCTGACCCGGACACCGGCCAGGTCTCCCGCCTGGACGGATACCTCGTCCTCAACCCCCTCGCGTGAGCCACACGCCCCCGGCGAGCTGCCCACCGACAACCGAGGAACACACGGACCAGCACGTGAGCTACCACGAGCACACCGATCACAAGTACGTCAGCAATATCCGTGCCGGCGTGCCCGAGGCATTCGATGCCTTCATGGAATGGGACGCGCAGGCAATGCGCAACGCTGACAACGCCATTCCCCTCAAGTACACCGAACTCATCACCATGGCGGGTCCCTGACCAGCCAGTGCGCCATGCACCACATCGTCAGGGGACGGATCTACTCTTGTCCCGCAGCTGGCACCGGATCTCGATCCCGGACGCTGCGGAGGTCTGGACCGCAGCGTGCCGCATGGCCCCCGGGAGCTGGCCCGTTTCCCGGCGCGACGCCGGGCGATGCTGACTTTGCGCTGACTTGCTGACCCCGAAATACCCCCTGACCCGCAACGCTGCCTTGCCATATCTCTTCGGTTTCCACTGGTACAAGGATTGGGGCAACGTTGCGGGCGTAGTGGGCTGGCCAGCATCAAGAAGTGTCATGTCGACGTTGGCTTTGTACGCCCAGCGCGATCTGCGGCACCGATAATTATGGGGTGTGCCGCGGACAGGGATCAGCGAGTGACAGTAACCTCCGGGCGAGGTTGGATACTGCTGCACTTCCAAGGTGATCTGCAGTGGTTTCCGAAGGCGGCAAGACCGGTCATCCTCCCCGCGCCGACACTGCGGACGTCGACCTCATCATCTCTCCCCGGCCACGTCGAGAGCCGAGTGAGGAACGGAATTTAAGGACGAGCTGGACAGGGTCCTCGCCCTCCAGCGCGCTACGAGTGCTACATCCGCGTCCACTTGAAACCACATCTCGGCCGCCTGCCCCTCGACAAGCTTCGATGTTCGACGCGAACAACGAACGCACCATCGAGATCCAGGAACAGAACGCCCAGCGGCGCGTGGTGCGCGACGACCTCAAGGCCACACCGAACAAGGGCGCCGAGAACCGCGCCGACGTCATTGGCTACGGGCCCAGTTCGACGCATGCCCCCCTTTCGACGGACCGCCGGCCTCAACACCCAGCCGCATATCCGTGACCACCCGCGCTCGCGCTGAACGTCGCTCTCGCCCAGCAGGTGATGCCCGCTTTCACCTTGGCCGGACGTCGAGCTGTTGCCGGGCACGAGGCCGAAGGCGCTCGTCTGGAGCGATGAGCGCATCGCGCGCTGGAAAGCAACCGGTGAGGAGCCTTCGCCGGTCATGGTCTGGGCCCGAGCGAACCGCAACTCACGCGCCTTCGCGCGCGGTATCCCTGCGCGCCCTATGGCCCGTTCGCATCTCCGGCACCTGAGAGCGCACGAGCAGAGGCGTGCCAGGCGGGGGTACTGGGCCGTCGCCCCCAGCAGCATCTTCCCCCACACGAGGGCCGGTTCGCCCCTGCCGGCCTCATCCGTGGATGCAGCCGGGACGCCTGGCTCCGGCGGTGCCGAGCGCGGCCGGACCCAGGCTGCGGCCGCGGCGTGCTCCCGATCCGGCGGGATCACCGGCATCTCGCTCGCCCAATCACCTTGACCCCAAAGGTCATTACTCATACCTTTAACTTCATCGAGACGTCGCCCCAACGGCAGACGCGCCTCTGTGCAGGCACCTCAAACGAATCTCACATGCGGATTGCCGAGCAGAGAGATGTCTTCTCTTTCACCTCCCAGATCCGCTGGACAGCGCCCACCACCGATGCCCGGGACAACCGTTTGAACGGACCCGGCTTGCTCAAGGGAAGAGCGAGGACCACGTGCAGAAACCGCTCATCGGAATCACCACCTATCTCGAGGCCGCTCGGTGGAGCGTCTGGGACATGGATGCCGCGCTACTCCCAGCGGGATACCCGCGACTGGTACAGCGGGCCGGCGGAGTGGCGGTGATGCTGCCGCCGGACGATCCGACGGCGGCCGGGGAGGTGCTCGCCCGGCTTGACGGACTCGTGATCGCGGGAGGGCCCGATGTGGATCCCGAACACTACGGTCAGCAGCGTCATCAGCGGACGGGGCCGCCGGCCCGGGAGCGGGATGCCTGGGAACTGGCTTTGATCGGGGTAGCGTTGACGGACAGTATCCCGCTGCTGGGAATCTGCCGGGGCATGCAGTTGATGAACGTCGCCTGTGGTGGAACGCTGCTCCAGCATCTGCCCGACGTGGTCGGCCACGAAGGCCATGCGGCACGGCCCGGGACCTTCGAGCAGCACGACGTCCGGGTGGTGGACGGAACGCAACTCGCCTCGATGGTGGCGGACGGCGCCCGGGTCCCCACCTACCACCATCAAGCCGTCGACAAGCTAGGGAAGGGTCTGCGCGCCAGCGCCCATGCCGACGACGGCACCGTGGAGGCCGTCGAAACAGAGCGCGGCGGCTTCGCGATCGGCGTGGAGTGGCACCCGGAAATGGGGGACGACCTGCGGGTCATGCGTGCGCTGGTCGATGCCGCGGCAACCCGGAGCACGACGCAGAGCACAGCGGGGCGATAACAATTCGCGGCGCGCCCACGCCGATGGCGGGCGCGGTGCGGCCGTGCTACCCGGTCTCCACCATCAGGGCCAGGCGCGTCTTCGCATCGACGACCACCCGTTCACCCAGGGAGAGGTCATCAGCCGTGGCGCGGTGCGGCGCAGTGATCAGCGCTCCGTCGGCGATCCATACCGTCTTGTCCTCCCTCTGGCCGGAGGGACGGACCATGAGCCAAGGCCGGAGGTCGCCGATGATCCGGTCTGCCGTGGACTTCGAGACGTCGTAAAGGGCGGCAACGCGTCGCAGGGTGAGATCCGTACGCCAGTAGGCGGCGACGAGCAGCACACGGTCCGTCAGGGGGAGGGACCACGGACGACCACGGCGTAGTCCGTCCGCACCTCTGTCCCGCAATTTAACAATCAACTCGTAGAAGCTTTGGGGGCTCAGGCCCGTGATGATCGAGACCCAGGACGGATCCGACACCGAAGGCGCCCTGCCGGCTACCGCAACATTCTCTTCCGCGCCGGGGTTTCCGGGACGATCGCCGAGCTGTGTCCAGGCTTTCAGGGACGTGACGAGTGCCTTCACCGTTGACGGCGCCTGCGATACGTGGAGGAGTTCCGTCCGTTGCACCAGATGCGGTGAGGCGACGGGAACGCCGACCACACCCCGGAGCCCGGTGCACGCGGATCTCGGAAGCACAGCCAGGCCGAGTCCGGCGGCAACCAGGGACACCAATTGCGGCACATCCGATCCAGCAAAATGGACATCCGCCCGGAAGCCGCCAAAACCGGCAATGGTTCGCAACTGGCCCAATGGCACAGATGATTCGGGAGCGTCGATCCACCGTGCATCGACGAGATCACGGAGATCGATGGTGGACCAGTGAGCGAGCGGATGATGGTGCGGCAAAAGCAGGTACAACTCCTCCTGACAGAGGGGGTGGACCACGATGGGGCCGAGGTCTGGGAGAAGCAGCGGATCGCTGGGGGCAACGGCTCCGGTAACCAGGCCCACGTCATGGGATCCCACCGCCACGCCCATGGGGATCTCGACGGCGGGGACGGTGTCGACCGAAAGTCCCAACCGGGCATTGTCCTTGGATATGTCGGACAGCGCCTGGGCGAGCAACTCCGGTGCCGCAAGCGCTGTGCGAGCGATCGTCAACCGACTCGGCCGGGCATCTGACAGACGCTTCATGTCGGCACGTGCCGCATCGAGACGCAGCAGCAGCGGCTGGGCATGATCCAGCAGGCGCGTGCCGGCCTCGGTCGGCGCCACCGGCCTTCGATGCAGCAGTACGACGCCCAGGTCTTGCTCGAGCGCGGCAATGTGTTGCGACACGGCGGACTGGGTGAGCCCGAGAACGTGCGCTGCCTCACTGAAAGAGGCGTGGTGGGCCACGGCATGAAAGGTGCGCAACAGGTTGTACTCCATGCACATAAGTATCTCTGATGCCATGGGAAGGCGGATTGATTGGCGCTCTCGCGGAATCTCAGTTCACCATGACGGCATGCCTGAGTCTGTAGCCAGTGCAGCGACACCACACGTGCACGCTGCGCGAGTGGCGTTGGTTGGCGACCGCTCACCCAGTGTTCGCTCCCACGCTCGAGTGCCTTTCATCTTCGAATCGTTGCAGGAGCACTACGCCCTTCGCCTGGACGCCTATTGGATCCGGACGCGGGCAGTGGCCAAGGGCGGCTTGGAGGATTTTGACGCCATCTGGCTGATGCCAGGAAGCCCTTACGCCAGCGAGGACGGTGCCTTGACGGCTGTGGCGACTGCGCGGGAGCGCCGAATCCCCTTTCTGGGTACGTGTGCCGGTTTTCACCACGCCGTACTGCAGTTCGCACGGGATACCTGCGGGCTGGATGTAGGGCACGCGGACAACGAACCGGACTGCGTGGCACCGCTCATCGTTCCATTGAAGCGTCCGCTCCTAGGACACCAGCGCATCGTATCGATCCAGCAGAAGTCGCTGACTCACCAACTCCTCGCAGCGAGTTCAGTGACCGAGCGCTACAACTGTTCCTACGGCTTGTCGCGGAATTATGTGAGAGACCTGCGTGACCATGGACTCCGCGCATCCGGAACCTCGGAAAACGGCGAGGTTCAGATTGTCGAGCTTGTGGATCACCCCTTCTTTGTGGCTACTCTCTTCCAACCAGAATTGGCCAGTGACGAGCGCCAGGTGCACCCGATCATTCGTGGCCTTGCTGTGGCAGCCGTAGAACATGCTCGAGCACCGAAGAGACTCGCGTCCTAACAACCGCGCCAGGTTATGCCACAGAACCAAGCAGAAGGAGCTGACGTGACGTCCCCACGCACACTCATTGTTTCCCCACAGAAGACCGGCACCCACCTCATCCAGGAACTGATGCTGGAGCTGGGATATCGAATAGTCGGAGCCACCAGGCCGTCCGAGCACAACATCCCCCAATTCACCGTGGAACAGCGGAAGCAGATCGCCGCTCTCGTATACCGTCCGGAGGAGTGCACCGAGATCTGCGAGGACACCGGCTCCGAGGACTTCATCGAGCGCACGGACGCGGCGTGGACCGCGCTCTGCTGGAGCTGGTACCGCCGGTTCGGCCAGCCTGTCATCAGCCGCTACGGCCAGGAGCGCCTCGACTTCGCCGACGCGGTATCGACCAATCCGCGCATCAATAGCACGCGGTTCGACCAGACCCCCGAGGGACTCTGCTGGATCTGGCACGACCTCGATATGTCCAAGGTCGACGGCAACTTCATCGGAGAGTGGTGCGACACCGGTGAGCCCCCGGTCATTCTCAACTACCGGGACCCGCGGGACGCACTCGTCTCGCTCATCAACTTCGTCGAGGGCAAGACAGCGAAGGGCTTCGGAAACTTCTACGAGCGCAAGATCTTCAACGCCATCCTGCCTACCAAGGCAACGATGCCAGAGAAGATCGACTATGCCTTGCGGGACCCCTACTTCCCCGGTCGCTCAGAATTCGAGAAGTCTCTTTGGCTTCTTAACCACCCGGGTGTCTGCAAGGTGCGGTACGAAGATCTGGCAGGCCCGCAGGGTGGCGGCGACAGCACCCTTCAGGTCCAGGCAGTCGAGCGCGTTCTGAAGCACGTTGGTGCTACCCAGTACGATGCCGAAGGCATTGCGTCCCGTATCTACAACACCGACTCCTGGAGTTTCCACAAGGGGCGTATCGGCAAATGGCGAGAGGCTTTCAGTGAGGAGAACACACGCCTCTTCCAAGAGATCTACGGCGACATCCTCGAGCAGTACGGATACGAGTGACCATGATGACGCCCCAGGGAACCAAGCCGGCTTTCATTCTGCTGGGAGGATTCGGCGTCGTTTGCCGCAACCCCCTCTACCTGACGGAGCTTCGGAAGCGGGGGTACCGAATTCTGCTGGCCACGCCCGAGTCCTGGCGTGATGACGTGGCGAAGGTACACCAGGAACCCGGTCACCCCGCCGCCGACATCGATGAGGTCGCGTTCGTCAAGGGGGCGCTCGGGCTTGACGGATCGTTCACATCCGGCGTGGTCGGGCAGGCACTGAAGTGGTCGGAGCGGTACGACATCGTCGGCGTGTACGCAGTCGGCGAGATCATGGTCGAGCCGACCGGCATCGTCGCTGATGCGCTGAACCTGCGCTCACCCGGTCTGCGTGCGACGCGCGTCTGCCGCAGCAAGTACCTCCAGCGCTGGTACCTCAAGGCATGGAGCCCCCGCTCCACCGTCATCGCGCCGGAGGCCCGGTCGGACTACACGACGCAGGACGCCGACTTCCCGTGTGTCGTCAAGCCGTCGGGCCGGCACTCCAGCTCCGGTGTCGAGACCGCCGAGGACGCCGAGGCGTTGGCGAACGTCCTCGGCTCCTACCCGTCCTACGAGACGGTTCTCGTCGAACAGAAGATTGACGGCCAGGAGTTTTCGGTCGAATCCCTGGTCCAGGATGGCGACATCGTTTTTGCGTCGGTCACCCGGAAAGAGACCACGAGTTCGCACGCCCAGACATTCGTCGAACTCTCGCACAGCGTGCCGACGGCGCCTCACCCTGCGGAGCGCGACATGCTGAAGGCCAATGCGGAGGTGCTGCAGAAGCTGGGATTCGCGGACGGTATCGCGCACTCGGAGTGGCGTGTCGATGCCACGGGGCGGCCCTTTCTCATGGAGATCGCCGCTCGTACTCCGGGCGACGGTCTGCTCGTCCTGTACGAGCTGTCGACCGGGCAGCCGCTGGAATCTCAGATCACGCGCATCGCGCTCGGTGAGCCGGCTTCCTACCCGCGTCCCAGCCGTTTCGCGCGGCAGGTGTATCTCGAACATCGTCCCGGGCGACTGAACGATGTCTCCGTCTCTTGGCCGGGAGTGGAGCCGGTTTGGGTCGGCGCGAGCGGGCTCTGGCCCAAGGTGGGCTCGGGGCCGGTCGGGGACGGGCCGACGCTGCGCGCGGTCTTCGTGCTCGCGAACAAGGGCGCGGCCGTCGGGCCTCTGAGGAGTTCCGACGACCGTGTCGTGACCTTCTTCATCGACGCGGCAACCGTGGCGGAACTCGACGCCCTGGAAGAAGCCGTGCGCTCTTCCATCACCTTGGACATCGACGCCCAATAAGGCAATGCGACCAGTCTCGGACGCTCAATGAAGGTTACGGACGTGGTCCAGCATCGTGCAGACCAGACGTGAACACCGTGAGTGTCGCGGCTGTCGGAACAGAGAAACTGGCGAGAGGTTACCGGACTCGTGATTACCTGTGGACTCAAACTCACCCATGATGGTGCCGTAGCGCTCTACGACGGCAATGAACTGGTATTCAGCGTCGAAGTCGAGAAAATCGCTAACAGCCCGCGCTACAGCGAAGTGGATAACCTGGACACCGTGCTCCAGCTCCTCGCGGACTTCGGTTACTCCCCCTCCGATGTCGATCACTGGGTGATCGACGGCTGGGACGGCAAGGTCAATGGCGAGACCGGTGTCAGGAACGGATTGCACGGCCCGGTCACCCTTCAGCTGGCCCCGTACCGGGAACCCGACGGAGGCGGCGATCTCCTCTGTCCTGCGCCGCCCAAGCCCTTTCGCATAGGCGATCTGCAGACGGAGTACCACAGCTACGTCCACCTGGCGGGCCACCTCGCCAGCGCGTACTGTACTAGCCGTTTCGCGGCCGCCGGCGAAGCATCCCTCGTCCTTGTCTGGGACGGCGGCTGTTTCCCGCGCCTCTACGACGTGAGCTCGGGCGGCAGCGTCAAGGCCGGTGGTGAGGTGTTCCCGCTCATCGGGCATGCGTATGCCATGGGTGCTCACCACTTCGGCCCGTACCGGCGGGAGAACGAGTCGGAGAGCGTTGACGACCTTTCGGTCGCGGGCAAGCTGATGGCTTACATAGCATTGGGCGAAGTACGCACCGCACTGGTCGAAATCCTTGCGGAGGAATATCAGAAGCACTTCGCATCCGACACGGCGGAGGTCGCCCGCTTCCGGCAGGACGTCGGAGGATGGGGCAGCAACGCCGAGCTGTCCCACCCGTACGTCCACGCCTTCTACCGTGCAGTACGTCAGCGCGTTGAGGTACTGGGATACGCGGACGAGGACGTGCTCGCCTCGCTGCATCAATTCCTCGAGGATCTGCTGGTCGAGCGAGTGGTCGAAAAGGTCCGGGAGTGGAAGGGCGACGGCCCGTGGAACCTCTGCTTCGTGGGGGGCTGCGCGCTGAACATCAAATGGAACAGCGCCCTCCGGGCACACCCGATGTTCCGCGACGTCTGGGTTCCGCCGTTCCCAAACGACTCGGGCTCCGCCATCGGTACGGCTGCCGCGCACTTGATGGCCACCAGCGGTGTCCAGGCCATCAAGTGGACCCCTCGCCTCGGGCCTGGTGTGCGGGCGTCGGAGGCGGCCCCGGGGTGGTCCGCCCGGTCCTGCACTCCCGAGGATCTGGCACAGGTCCTACATGAGACCGGTGATCCGGTCGTCGTCGTCCACGGCCGCGCCGAGCTCGGGCCGAGGGCGCTGGGCAACCGCAGCATCCTGGCAGCGGCCACCGACCCTAAAATGAAGGACCGGCTCAACGAAATCAAGGGCCGTGAGGCATTCCGCCCTGTAGCACCCATCTGCCTGGTCGACCACGCACCTGCCATTTTCGCACCTGGCACACCCGACCCGCACATGCTCTTTGACCACGACGTGCGCCCGGATTGGGTCGAGCGTATTCCGGCGATTCTCCACCTCGACGGCACGGCCCGGCTCCAGACCGTCGGACCCGAGGACGACCCCACCCTCGAGGCCGTTCTGCGCGCCTACCACGAGCTGAGCGACGTCCCAGTGCTCTGCAACACCAGTGCCAATTACAACGGTTCGGGCTTCTTCCCCGATGTCGCGTCGGTGATGGAGTGGGGCAAGGTCGACCGCATCTGGAGCGACGGGATGCTCTTCCAGCGCAGCTGACGGCTCTTTGCCGGCTCATGCCTGCCACGTGCCGGTACTGGCTTCTCGCGGGTAGCCGGTACCGGTACCTCCCCGTGTTCTTTCACCTGCAACAAGAGTGGTCGGTTCCCAATGAGTTCGCCCTTGACTGATTTCAAAGCATTCGACGCCTGGTACGAGAAAGCAGGTGTCCGCGCCACTCCACGCCGTGTCCTCGCCGACGATGACGAGATACTCACGAAGGACTTCTTTCCGCAGCACCTGGTGCCTCACCTCCTGCACCCCGAGGTGGCTGCCCAAGAGGATCCACTGCAGCGCTATCTGTCCGCCCAGCACCTCTACCAATGGCTGGTCTTCACCTCTCACTTCGAGGTAGCCGTCGTCTGCCGGGCCACCCAGCAGATCGCCCAGAACCAGTGCGGGCTGGAATTGCCCAACAGCGTCCGCCTCAACGCCTTCAAGATCTGTGCGGACGAGAGCTACCACTCGCTGTACAGCCTTGACGTTGCTGATCAAGTCGAAATGCGTTCCGGTATCAAGGCGCTCGGCTACGACTTCCGCCAGTTCCTCACAAACCTGGACGCCATCGGCGATGGCTTCCCCGGGTACGAGATGCTCATCCAGCTCCTGCAGGTGGTGGTCTTCGAGACCCTGATCACGTCCATCCTCGCGGACATCCCGGCGGACCGTAATGTCCTGACGCTGGTGCGCGACACCGTACGGGACCACGTCGTGGACGAGGGCCGGCATCATGCGTACTTCTCGTCCTTCTTCAAGCATCTCTGGGGCCAACTTCCCATATCGGAACGCACATTGGTGGCACGTGTCCTGCCGGACGTCGTGCTGCGTTCCCTGCAACCGGCGACGCGTCCGGCCCACGCGGCGCTCCTGCAGGCCGGCTTCTCAGAAGACCGCGCGAACAACGTGATCGCGGAGTCCTACGACTCGGAGTCGGTGCTGGCCGGAATTCGGTTCGCGTCGGCCAAGACGGTCGCCCTCTTCGAGAACTGCGGCGTGATGGATCTTCCAGGGGCGCGGGAGGCATTCGTCACGGCAGGTCTCCTGAGCGCTTGACCAGTTGGCCACCGAACGCAGGGAAAGGCAAGGAAAGTTGAGGCACGAGCACTCGGCAACCAGCCGTAATACGCCGCTCCCGCCACGTATGTGTGGCTGCGGGGTGACCGTGTGGATGACAGGTCTGCCCTGCGCAGGCAAGACCACTATCGCCACCGCACTGGCAGAGCGTCTGCGCAGCGAAGGACGCCGCGTCGAGGTCCTCGACGGAGACGAACTGCGCCGTACGTTTTCCTCGGACCTCGGATTCTCGCGGCGGGACCGTAACGCGAATGTGGAACGTATCGGGCTGATGTCTGAGGTCTTGGCGCGGAACGGTGTCACCGTCCTCGTCCCCGTGATCGCGCCGTTCGCCGACGGTCGCCGGGCCGTACGGGAGAGGCACGCCGCATCCAGGACGCCCTATGTCGAGGTACACGTGGCCACTCCGGTCGAGGTGTGCTCCGAGCGGGATGTGAAGGGGCTGTACGCCAAGCAGGCGGCCGGCGAGATCTCCGGGCTGACCGGCGTGGACGACCCGTACGAGGCGCCTGAGTCGCCCGATCTGCGGATCCACACGCAGAGCCAGTCGGTGGCCGAATCGGCCTCCGTCCTATTGGAGTACCTCCTCGAAGAGCGACTGGTCTGAATGATGCAACAAGAAATGGAATCGCAGTTCACAGGCCGTTCCTCCTCCCACCTGGACGCCCTGGAGTCCGAGGCGGTGCACATCTTCCGCGAGGTGGCGGGCGAGTTCGAGCGGCCGGTGATCCTGTTCTCCGGCGGCAAGGACTCCATCCTCATGCTGCACCTCGCGCTGAAGGCGTTCGCGCCGGCCGCGGTGCCGTTCTCGCTGCTGCACGTCGACACCGGGCACAACTTCCCCGAGGTCCTCGACTACCGCGACCGCACGGTCGAGCGGCACGGTCTGCGGTTGCACGTCGCCTCCGTGCAGGACTTCATCGACCGCGGTGAGCTGCGCGAGCGCCCGGACGGCACCCGTAACCCGCTGCAGACGGTCCCGCTGCTGGACGCCATCGACAAGGGCCGCTTCCACGCGGTCTTCGGCGGCGGCCGCCGGGACGAGGAGAAGGCCCGCGCCAAGGAGCGGGTGTTCTCGCTGCGCGACGAGTTCGGCGGCTGGGACCCGCGCCGGCAGCGCCCCGAGCTGTGGCAGCTCTACAACGGCAAGCACTCCCCCGGCGAGCATGTGCGGGTCTTCCCGCTCTCCAACTGGACCGAGCTGGACGTGTGGCAGTACATCGCCCGCGAGAAGATCGAACTGCCCGCCATCTACTACGCCCACGAGCGCGAGGTCTTCGGGCGCGGCGGCATGTGGCTGGCGCCCGGTGAGTGGGGCGGCCCGAAGGACGGCGAGAGCCTTCAGACGCGGCGGGTGCGCTACCGCACCGTCGGCGACATGTCCTGCACCGGTGCCGTCGACTCCGACGCGGACACCATCGGGGCGGTCATCGCGGAGATCGCCGCGTCCCGGCTCACCGAGCGGGGCGCGACCAGGGCCGACGACAAGCTGTCCGAGGCCGCCATGGAGGACCGCAAGCGCGAGGGGTACTTCTAACCATGAGCACGACCACGAACCCGGGCGCGATCGACGCCGTCGACGCGGGTGCCGCCTCGCTGCTGCGGTTCGCCACCGCCGGATCCGTCGACGACGGCAAGTCCACGCTGGTGGGACGGCTGCTGCACGACTCCAAGTCGGTGCTCGCCGACCAGCTGGAGGCCGTCGAACGCGCCTCCCTGGGCCGCGGGCAGGACACGCCCGACCTGGCGCTGCTGACCGACGGACTGCGCGCCGAGCGCGAGCAGGGCATCACCATCGATGTCGCCTACCGCTACTTCGCCACCCCGCGGCGCCGGTTCATCCTGGCGGACACCCCCGGGCATGTGCAGTACACCCGCAACATGGTCACCGGCGCCTCCACCGCCGAACTGGCCGTGGTGCTGGTCGACGCCCGCAACGGCGTGGTCGAGCAGACCCGCCGGCACGCCGCGGTCGCCGCCCTGCTGCGGGTCCCGCACGTGGTGCTGGCGGTCAACAAGATGGACCTGGTCGACTACGCCGAGCCCGTCTTCGCCGCCATCGCCGAGGAGTTCACGACCTACGCGGCCTCGCTGGGTGTCCCGGAGATCACCGCGATCCCGATCTCGGCGCTGGCCGGCGACAACGTCGTGGCGCCGTCCGCCCACATGGACTGGTACGGCGGCCCGACGGTGCTGGAGCACCTGGAGACGGTGTCCGTCGTCGCCGACCCCTCGGATGACCCGGGCCGCTTCCCGGTGCAGTACGTCATCCGTCCGCAGACCGCCGAGCACCCCGACTACCGCGGCTACGCGGGCCAGATCGCCTCCGGTGTGCTGCGCGTCGGCGACGCCGTCACCGTGCTCCCCTCGGGCCGCACGAGCAC
The DNA here is from genome assembly GCF_036227565.1 of Streptomyces sp. NBC_01454. NCBI lineage: Bacteria > Bacillati > Actinomycetota > Actinomycetes > Kitasatosporales > Streptomycetaceae > Streptomyces > Streptomyces sp. NBC_01454. The sequence continues at coordinate 1,666,523 of NZ_CP109460.1, read as the reverse complement.
CATCGAGGCGATCGACGCGCTCGGCCGGAGCGTGGACGCGGCCTGGGCGCCGCAGTCGGTCACCGTCCGGCTCGCCGATGACCTGGACATCTCGCGCGGTGACCTGATCGCCCCGACGGCCACCGCGCCGGCCGTCTCGCAGGACATCGAAGCGACCATCTGCCATGTGGCGGACCGGCCGCTGAAGGTCGGCGACCGGGTGCTGCTCAAGCACGCCACCCGCACGGTCAAGGCGATCGTCAAGGACATCCCGTCCCGGCTGACGCTGGACGACCTCTCCCCGCACCCGGAGCCCGGTGAGCTGGTGGCCAACGACATCGGCCGGATCCTCGTGCGCACCGCCGAGCCGCTTCCCCTGGACGCCTACGCCGACTCCCGCCGCACCGGCTCGTTCCTGCTGATCGACCCGGCGGACGGCACGACGCTGACCGCGGGGATGGCCGGCCACGCCTTCACGGACTGCCACGGCTGGTCGGGGAACAACGGACACGATCGGCAGATGCGGGCCCGGACATGAGGATGAGGGTGTCCCGCCGTGACGCCGACAAGCGGCACGGCTCAGCTGCCGTACGCCGTTTGGTGTCCGCGGCCATGGGCTGCGTCCTCACCTGCGTGCTCAGCGCGTGCGGTTACGGATCCGAGGCGCCGAAGAGCACACAGGAGGTGGCCCCCAAGGGGCCGAGGGTCGACGGCCTGGACTCCGTGCGGGTCGGCTACTTCGGCAATGTCACGCATGCGACACCGCTGGTGGACCGACAAAAGGGCTTCATCCAGCGGGCGCTGGGCGGCACGCAGGTCAAGCCGTATGTGTTCAATGCCGGCAACTCGGAGATCGAGGCGCTCAACGCGGGGACGATCGATATCGGGTGGATCGGTCCGTCGCCCGCCATCAACGGCTACGTCAGATCTCACGGGCGCAATCTCAGGATCATCGGAGGGGCGTCCTCGGGCGGTGCGTCCTTCGTGGTCAACCGCGAGAAGATCAGATCGGTCAAGGGACTCAAGGGCAAACGGATCGCCACACCCCAGCGAGGTAACACCCAGGACGTGGCTCTTCTCGACTATCTGGGCAGAAAGGGCTTCACCGTCGACCCGGCGACGGGGAGGGGCGACGTCAGCGTCCTAAGACTGGACAACAAGGAAATCCTCAACGCCTTCCGGCAGGGCCGGATCGACGGCGCCTGGGTACCGCAACCGGTCGCATCCGAGCTGGTCGCCGAGGGCGGCCGGAAGCTGGTGGACGAGAAACGGCTCTGGAGGAACGGACAGTTCGTCATCACGAACATCATCGCCTCCCAGCGCTTCCTCCAGCAGCACCCCAAGGCAGTGGAGGCTGTGCTGCGCGGCTCGCTTCGGACCAACGCCTGGATCAGGAATCACCCCACGGGGGCGGCAGAAGCCATTAACGCTTCGCTCCGGAATCCGAAGGTGGCAGGCGCTCCGCTCCCAGGCAAGGTGCTCAGGTCGGCCCTCGGTGACATCGACGTCACCGACGATCCTCTGGCCCCCACCCTCAAGGAGGAAGCGAAGCATGCCGAGCGGATCGGATTGCTGAAGAAGCCCGATCTGCGAGGCATTTACGACCTGCGCCTGCTCGACAAATTACTGAAGACCGAGGGTAAACCGCAGGTCGGCGCCGCCGGGCTCGATGCCCGGTAGTCGCGCCACCGCACGCTCTCCAGGAAGTGACACCCATGACGACCTCCACGATGCCCCCGCAGGCCACCGCGACCGGCGCGGATGCCTACGCAGCGCGTCTTCGCCATGTCTCGAAGTCTTTCGGTCGCCCCGGCGCGCAGGAGCTCGTACTGGACGACATCACGGTCGATGTCGCGCCGGGCGAGTTCGTCTGCCTCCTGGGTGCCTCCGGCTGCGGCAAGTCCACCTTGCTCAACCTCCTCGCCGGTTTGGATCGGCCCACGGCTGGGAGCCTCCATGTGCCAGGCAGCCGGGCCGCCCTGATGTTCCAGGAGCACGGGTTGTTCCCCTGGCTCACCGTCGGCAGGAACATCGAACTGGTTCTGCAGTTGCGCGGAATGCCGCGCGCAGACCGCCGTGACGAAGCCCAGCGCCTGCTGGAGCTCGTCCGCCTCAAGGGCACGCATGGGAAACGGGTGCATGAGCTCTCCGGTGGCATGCGGCAGCGGGTCGCGCTCGCCCGGGCGCTCGCGCAGAACAGTGAACTGCTCCTCATGGACGAGCCGTTCGCCGCGCTGGACGCCATCACCCGTGATGTGCTGCACGACGAGTTGACCTGCATCTGGGGGGAGACGAACCTGTCGGTCGTCTTCGTCACCCATAACGTCCGTGAGGCGATACGGCTCGGTCAGCGCATCGTGCTGCTGTCCTCGCACCCCGGACGCATCGCACACCAGTGGATTGTTGATATTCCCCAGCCCCGTCGTATCGAGGACGCCGCCGTCTCCCGGCTCGCCGTGGAGATCACCGAACAGCTCTGTGGGGAGATCCGCCGCCATGCCCAGCACTGATGCCGTCCCGCGCTCAGGGGCTACCGCGGCGCACCGCGACGAGACCGCCGACCTGGAGGCGGGGCTGGAGGCGGGGCTGGACGCGATGGAGCCCTATGCGGTGGGCCGTCCTCTGGGACTACGCACGCTGCTGTCCAAGGCTCTGCCGCCGGCCATCGCGATCCTGATCGTGCTGGCGTCATGGCAGCTTGCCTTCCACTGCGAGGTGAAGCCGCACTACCAGCTGCCGAGTCCGTCGGACGTGGGCCGCGCCTTGCGGCAGAAATGGCTGGAGGGCACCCTCCTCTCCTACGTGTGGGTGAGTGTCTCGCGCGGCGCCCTGGGCTTCGCCGCCTCTCTCGTGATCGGGACGCCGCTGGGCCTGTTGGTCGCGCGGTTCCGGCTACTGCGCGCGGCTATCGGGCCGATCCTGTCGAGCCTGCAGTCTCTGCCATCGGTGGCCTGGGTGCCCGCTGCGATCATCTGGTTCGGCATCACCGACACCGCCGTCTACACGGTGGTCCTGCTGGGGGCTGTGCCATCGATTGCCAACGGGCTGGCCTCCGGCCTGTCGCAGGTTCCACCGCTGTTCGTGCGCGTGGGCCGCACGATTGGCGCCAACGGGCTCAGAGGCGTGCGCCATGTGCTGCTGCCGGCTGCGCTGCCTGGCTACCTCGCTGGGCTCAAACAGGGCTGGGCCTTCTCATGGCGGTCGCTGATGGCCGCCGAACTCATTGCCACCTCGCCCGATCTGGGTACGGGCCTCGGCCAGCTCCTGGACCAGGGCCGGACCAATTCCGATATGTCGCTGGTGCTCGCTGCGATCGTGCTCATCCTGGCCGTCGGCATGGGCGTCGAGCTGCTGATATTCGCCCCGATCGAGCGCCGCGTGCTGTGCCGCCGCGGGCTGCTCCCGGACGTCGGCCCCAGCTAACCGTCCGCTCATTCGTCCTTCACCAGAGAAAGGGGCAAGGCGTTGAAGACACGCCCGGACACAGACGAACGAACCGTGGTCGCCGAGGAGGCCGTGGGGGCCTCGGGCCGCGTGGCGGCAATGTTCAGAGGCTTTCCGAAGCAATTCTGGCTCCAGTGGTCGGGCATCCTCGTCAATCGACTCGGTACGTTTGTACAGCCGTTCCTGCTCCTTTACCTGACGAATGTGCGGCACCTGACGGAACAGCAGGCAGGTGTCATCGCGGCGACCTGGGGCGCCGGCGTGCTCATCGGTCCTCTGCTCGGCGGATGGGCCGCCGACCGCCTGGGGCGACGCAACACCATGGTCGGGGGCATGCTGCTGGCAGCCTTGACGCTGGCGGCGCTGGGGTGCGCCCGCAGCTGGACGAGCCTGCTCATCACGGCGTTCCTGGCGGGCGTCGCGGCAGACATCTACCGGCCTGCTTCCGCAGCCCTGATCGCTGACATCATCCCCGCCGAAAAGCGGGCGCGGGCCTACGGATTGATCTTCTGGGCGATCAACCTCGGCTTCTCCGCAGCCTCTGCGCTCGGAGGATTTCTGGCAGCTGCGGGATATACTCTCCTGTTCGCGGTGGACGCGGGAACATGCGCCATTTTCGCCGTCATCATGTTTTTCTTCGTCCCGCGCGACGTGGCGGTGAAGAAGGAGGAGTCTGACTCTTCCATCGGATACGGAGCCGTTCTTCGGAATCGCTTCATGCTTGCCCTGCTCGCTCTGGTTCTGGTGTACGCAACCGTCTATGAGCAGGCGTACGTCACTCTTCCGCTGTCCATCCGGGATGCGGGGCTCCCGGCCTCGGTCTACGGCGAGGTGATCGCGGTGAACGGCGTCGTCATCGTGCTCTTCCAGCCCTGGATCGCGGCGCGGCTGGAGCGGTACAACCCGTACCTGGTGATGGGAGGCGCCGCGTTCCTGCTGTGCTGCGGTCTCTCGCTCACCGGGCTGGCGAACACGCCTCTCACCTTCGCCCTGACCGTCGTTGCGTGGTCCTTCGGCGAGGCATCCATGGCCGGTGTGCCGCAAGCGATCGTGGCGCAAGCCGCACCTGCCGGGGCACAGGGCAAGTATCAGGGAGCCTTCACCCTCGCCCGTTCGGGTTCCACGCTGACCGGACCGCTCCTGGGCACCGCCGTCTACTCCGGCGTTGGACACGGCGCCCTCTGGGGTGGATGCCTCGCCCTGGGGTTCATCCTGCTGTTCGGCTACTCACTGCTCAGGCGCAGCGCAAGCTCTCTTGATGCGCCCTGAGAACCATCCTGGCAGCGGATTCCTGACACGGCCGGTTCGGAACGGCTCCCTCCCGGCAACTACCAGGACCGCACGGAAACATCACCCAAGAAGGAGGACTTCGACATGAGCGTGATCCAGGAGTATCTGCTCGACGCATACCGAGCCCGTACTCTCGGCAACCCGACTCCTCCGGCGCCAGGGACGAGCGAGTGGCGACTGGCCCGTGAGGTACGGGGGTACTGGCAGTTCCGGGCGGTGCTCCGGAGCGCTCGCGGGCGCGGGCGATGGTGGGATGGCCGATGAGGAAGTAGCGCCCCCCCACAGGGCGGCAGGACCCGTCCGCCGCGACGTGCGGGGGTGGCACCGGTCGGGCTGTCCGTGAGACGTCCATTGGCCAACGCCCTCCAGGGCTGATGACGACACGAGGTCACCGCCGCGGCATTCCAGCGGCACACATGTCATCGAGAAGCCCCGCTCATCCTCGACCGCCTCGTCCACCACGCCGAAGTGATCTCCGTCAAAGGGGACAGCTACCGCATGCGCGGCCGCGGCCTCGGACGGGTTCCCGCGGCCACCACCGGGGAATGATCAACATCAACTGACGCGGCGGGGCTCCACGTTCGCAGTCGAGCACTGGGTCAGCTTTCGAAGGCCGCCGACGCGACGCACCTCATTGCGCGGCTGGGCGTCCGTCAGTGTGGCCGGATCTTCTTGAAGCCGGCCGAGCCGCCGCACGGCCTCAGCGGTGCGGCGCAATGCTGCTTCGGTGAGCGGTCCGAACAGCGAAGCCGTCGTGGGCTTGGAGGCCGTCCTCGATGATCTTCAGGATGCTTTTTCCGCCCTGGGCACCCGCGTCTGCGGGATGAAGACAGCGTTCCTGCTCCGAGCGGGCGGGAACATGGAACGTCCGCGCCGTTACCGTCTCGCCCTGCCCTCGGTCCAGCTCAGCGCATCAGGCGGACGTGCCGGGGCGGCGCGCGGGCTGCGTCGGGTAGATCACCACGGCATGGCACCGATCGCCCGGCACAGCGGTACGTGCGGGGGCCTCATCAGAGTCGACGGTGCCGGCGCCGTGGCCCTGCGGCGTCGTCGCAGGCCGGCGGGCGACGGCCCCGGCAAAGTGAGCACGGCCCCACCGACCGTGGCATGTCCCTCACTGTCCGCGTTCACCGCGCGCGATTCGCCGGCGTGGGCGAAGCGACCCCCGGTGTTATTCAATGAAGTGTGCGGTCAGGGATCTCGGGGCCCCGTCGCACGGGTCCGAGTACGACCCCGGCGCTGCGCCGGGGATTGCTGAGAGAGCCGCATGGACTCCACACCCTCGCCCTCGTCCTCTTCGTCGTTCGACCTGGTCAGCGGCGCCCTGGGGCGCTACATCCCACGCGGCGGAGCGGCCGCGGCCGCCGGGCCTGCCCCCGCGCAGGGCGACCGCACCACCCGCCGACGCGTACCCGACGACCCGGCAGTCAGCCGTCAGGATCAGATCCTCGGCGCGGTCAACCTGGACAGGGATCTGAGAATCACCCGCTGCAATCTGGACGCCCCCGTATTCGCGGGTCTGGACGCCGTGACCGGGAGTCCCTTCGTCGATCTGCTGCCCCCCGGAGACGTACCGACGGTCACCCGGCGGTTGCAGCAGGTCCTGGAGTCCGGTGAGGCGCACGTCGCCCGGATCCAGCGGCTGCGGCGCGGCGACGGGTCGGAGCTGGTGGCCTCGATGAGCATCCTGCCCGCCGCGGCGCCTCAGGAGGGTTTGACCGTCTCCGTGATCGCCATGGCCAGGAGGCTGCACCTGTACGCCGCCGAGACCGCGATCGGCACCTCGCTGGACATCGGCGACACCGCGCAGTCGCTGGCGCAGTCCCTGCTGGCTTGGGGAGACGTGGCCGCCGTTGACCTTGACTTTGCCGTGTGGACGGGCGAGGGCGTCACCGGGCAGGGGCAGGGGCGCATCCGGCTACGGCGGGCGGCCCTGGTGCCGGACCGGGCGTGGCCCGAGGGCTACGTGACCCCGGGCGACGATCTTCCCAGCGACGCGAGTCGCCTGCTGGCGCAGGCGGTATGGCGGGACGACGCCCCGCAGGCCATCGTCATACCCGACCGGGAGGCGGTCGAGCGGGTACTCGGCGGTCCGCGCGTGATGCGTGCCCTGGTGCCCGGCGACCGGTCGGCGGGTGTGGCATGCATACCGCTGGTCTTGGACCGCGCGCCGCCCGTCGTGCTGGGCGTGGCGGAGGTCTGGCGGCGGGCGGACTGCCCCTTCCGCGACAGCGAGCTGTTCGACCTGCAGGAACTGGTGGCCAGGACCGCCCACCATGTCGACCTGGCCCGTCAGCACCAGCGCGAGCACACGCAGGTGCTGGCGTTGCAGCGTCGGCTGCTGCCCCGGACCGGCGGCGACACCATCGACATCGCCAGCATCTACCGGCCCGCCACGCCCGACAGCGCGGGCGTCGGCGGCGACTGGGTGAACAGCTTTCCGCTGCCGGACGGCCGTACCGCGCTGGTGGTCGGCGACGTCGTCGGGCACGGCCTGGGAGCCGCGGCAACCATGGGTCAGCTGAGCATGGAGGCCCGCGCGCTGCTGTCCGCGGGGCTCGCGCCCGACGAGGTACTGGAGCACCTGGACGAAACCGTGACGCTGATGGACGAAGCGGAGTCCGGGCTGGCGGCCGGCTACAGCGCCCTCGGGTCGACCTGCTGCATCGCCCTCTACGACCCGGTCAGCCACCATATGGCGCTGTCCAGCGCCGGCCACCTCCCCCCGGTCCTGGTCTCCCCGGACGGGCACGCGGGCCCGCTCACGGTCCGCCCTCACCCCGGCCTGGGCGCCGAGTTCGCGCTGCGGGAGCCGTTCGAGGTGCACACGTTCGGCGCACCCGCGGGCTCCCTGCTCGCCCTGTACACCGACGGCCTGGTGGAGGATCCGGCCGTGTCGATCGACGAGGGCATCGGCAGGCTGGCGGACGCCGTGTCCAGGGTGCACCCCTGGGACGCTTTGCAGCAGGCCGCACGGCACGTCGTCTCCGCGCTGGCACCCGTGCGCCAGCGCGACGATGTGACCCTGCTGCTCGCGCGGATGATCGGCTACCGCACGGGGGACACCGCGACCTGGCGGCTACCCGCCCGCGACGACGCCCCCGCCCGTGCCCGCGCGCAGGTCTCCGCGCTGCTGCGGCAATGGCGCACCAGGGACGACACCCGGGACAGCGTGCTGCTGCTGGTCAGCGAGCTGGTCACGAATGCGGTGTGCTTCGCCACCGGTCCCCTCACGGTACGGCTGATCAGGGCCGGTCACGGCCTGCTGTGCGAGGTGGGCGACACCGGCAACGGCAGGCCACGTCTGCGCCGGGGCGGTCTCCTCGACGACGGCGGTCGTGGCCTGCACGTCGTGCACAGGCTCACCACCCGGTGGGGGGTGCGGTGGACGGACACCGGCAAGGTGGTCTGGGGGGAAGTCGCGAGGTGACGCGGCTGAGGGGCGGGGGCGCGGCCGGCGTACGGGAGCGCGGCGAGGGCTTGCCCTAAAGCCACTTCCCTTCCAGGGCGGTGGCGGTGAGGCCCGGTGCCGCCGCGTACAGGACGGCGCGATTGCCCGGCTTCTGCCCGGCGTCGTGTGCCCGCCGCAGGATGTCGAACACGGCGGCGCCTCCGCGGTTGCCGCTGGTGTAGCTGTCCCGGCTGTAGTCCAGCAGTCCCGACGGCCACGCGTCGGGCATCGTCTGCTCCATATAGTCCAGCACCCGGGTCCCGCCGGGGTGCGCCAGCAGCACGTCGGGGTGCCAGGAGTCGGGGTCGTCCTGGTATTTGACGCGCAGCCACTCCCACATCGCGGTGACCGTCGCCTGTACGGCGCGCGGCCCGCGCCGGTCCATCACGAAGTGGGTGCCGTCCGCCCGTGTATCCAGGCGGTGCAGGTCCTGGGTGCCGGGCAGGGTGTGGTGCCAGGCGGTGTCCAGCCGCAGTACCGACTCGCGCCTCGGGCGGCCCGTGACCACCGCGGCGACCGCGGTGTCAGCAAACAGCAACCGGACGATCAGGGACTCGAGAGTGTCGTCCGCGGGCTGGTAGGTCGTGCTCAGCGCCTCCGCGATCACGACCAGGACCACCCGGTCGGGGTCCGCGGCCACGAGATCCGCCGCCAGTGCCAGGGAGCGGGTCCCCGCTATACAGGCCCACTGCGTGGCCGGCAGCAGCATCACGTCGTTGCGGAGCGGAAGCTTGTTGGCCAGGGTGATGTCCAGCCCCGGCAGCGCCGGGGTGGTGGAGTGGCTGGTGATGAGGCAGTCGATGTCTGCGGCGTCCAGCCCGGCGATCTGCAGGGCCCCGCGCGCCGCACGCTCTCCGTAGGACTGCACGGCCTCCCAGGCCGGCGCGGTGCGCTCCTGGACGGTCTGCGGCGCGGGTATCGCCTCAAGTGCGGCGATCGCGCGGTCCACGTCCTGCTGGGTGAACCCGTCGCGTGCCAACGCCTCTTGCGCCGACTCGATGCCGACAGCCCGCAGGCCGCCGTTGCCGGGCGCGACGGCGGCCTCCAGCGGCAGCATCCACCCGCGTGTCTCGATGCCCGTGCCGGCCGCGATGCCGTCGATCCGCGGCGCCCACGCCGCGTGCGGATGCCGGTCGCGCACCTCCGTCACGATCTGGCTGGTCTCCACGGTGTGCTCGCCGTGTATCACGGCAGGAGGGCAGAGGTAAGCGGACATAATGGGGCGCCTTCCAAGGGGGGAGGGGTGTCGCGAGTGCTGTGTCATGCGTCACTTTGGGCTTCGCGCCCACGAGGTTGCCGATGGGTCCACTTCGGGATCCGTTATCCGTTGCGAGCATGGACACTAAAGGGACATTTCCGCTGTGATGCAGGCAACTTAGGCGGCCTTTAAGGTGCGTGACACGGCACACACCACTGAAGCGGGGCCCTCGGGGCGGTTCTGCAGATCTGGCCTGACTGTCCGTCAGGTAAGGAGCTGCCTGGTCACTGCTGCCGGAGCCGCGACTCCCGCCCCTGGCAGCACGGACCACTCGACCAGAGAGACTCTCCGCGACCGAGCGGTGGAGGCAATTCACGCCGCCGGGATCGGTTCACCACGATCTGAAACCGCGCCTGGGGACTTGTCGTCGCCTCCGCGGCACTGGGGCGCCATCCCTTCGGTGCAGGGCCCGCCGAGGGTCTCAAGACCCTGGCACGCAAGCACCGTTCAACGGTGTCGAAGAAGTCGAGGACATCGCGGGGGCATCGGACGGGCAGTTGCTGAACGGTTCCCCGATCGATCACGACAGGAATTCCGAAGCCGAAGCCGAAGGCACGTCGACATGACGAACCGTGAAGCGCAAAGCCCGCTGCCCCGGTGTGTCACACCGGGGCAGCGGACGGCTTTCCTTGCTTTCCTTGCTTTTCCGAGCTGGTCCTGCTCAGAGATGTTCTTGCCCCATGTCCAGGGCGGTACCGAGGTGGTCAGCCGATGGGGCTGACGAATGTGGCCGGGTGGGCTGTTACGCGTGGGCGCTGATGATGCCGCCGTTGCTGAGCACGATGTAGATGCCGTTGGCGTCGAGGCCGACGTCGTGCTGGTGGGTCTCCAGCGTGGCGGCGACGCCGTCGTGGCCGATGATCTGTGCGCGGTAGCGCAGCTCACCGAGCTTGGTGACCTTGGCGGTCCAGCCGCCCGCGAGCGTGAAGGTGCCCGGTCCCTGGTGTCCGCCGCCCATCCAGGAGTGCACCTGGCCGTCCAGTGTGAGCGTGACGAACATGTCGTTGGCGTCGAGCCCGTCGTCGTGCCCCTTCGTCTCCAGCGTGGCCAGGACCGCACCACGGGCGACGATCTTGGCACGGTAGTGCTGGTCACCGAGCTTGTAGATCTCGGCCTTGCTCACGCCGTCCGCCAGACGCTGGGTACGGACCGGCGACGCCGCCCTGGCCGCGGCGGCGTGCGCGCTGCCCGACTGCTTGCCCGTGACGTCCGCCTTGGCGTCGGAGCTCTGCAGCCCGGACCAGCCCGAGGCGGTGGACTCGGCGGCGGCCGAGTTCGTGCTCGTGTGGCCCGCCGACTTCGCGCCGGCGGCGTCCGCGCCGGAGCAGGCGGTCAGGGCCAGGGCTGCGGCCGCGGTCAGGGTCGCGGCGGCCACGCGCAGGGTGCGGCTACGAACGGTGCGGACGGTGCTGGTGGAGTTCATCTCGGGTCCCCCGGGGTCAGTCGGTGTCGTGGTTCCTCGGTACGTCACCCACTCTGCTCGGGGCCACTATCGTGAAGCTGCCGCTCCGCTAACAGCCCGCTAACGCGGATGAGCAGTCGACGTCGACGTTCCGTCAGATCCGTTGCGACCGGGGCAGGTTCCTCGCATAGATCGCTCGCGAGCGGCCGCTTCGGGGTGATGGGGGATCAGCATGGTTGGCGGGCTTTGTGGTGGATTCGTAACGGCGTCGGGCGGGGTGCAACGAGCGGGACGGAAAGCTCGTCTGGGTGAACAGCGAGGCGCACCAGGCGTCTTCGTAAGGGGGTGGGTCTCGTTATATGGGAGATCCACGGGAGGGAAGTCCAATGACCAGGACGAAGAAGACCGGGATGAAGGCGCGGGGCGGCCGTGTGGCCGTGATCGGTGCGCTGGGTCTGGCCTCGGTGGCGCTGGCAGCCGGGCCGGCGTTCGCCAAGGGTGGTGTGGACATCACGGCGCCGCACACGGCGCATGTCGGTAAGACCATCACGGTCAAGGCGCACGGCGGCGATGACAGCGCCGGCTACCTGCATCAGCTGTGCCTGGAGGAGAACGGCTTCGGCCAGGGGTGGCACCAGGAGAACTGCAGCGCCGTGGTCAAGGGGGATGCACAGGTCACTGCACACGGCACGTCCGCGCGCCGCGGCGACCTGAAATTCCGTGCGGTGCTGTACGGACTGACCAGCAAGCACGACCAGAAGCCCGTGCGTCTGCACGCCTCTGACGTGGTGACGGTGCACGTGCGCTGATGTCGGCAGCGCGGCGGGCATGTCGGTCCTGGTGCGCCCCGGTGACGTGCCGGTGCCCCCGACCCCGCGGTCGGGGGCACCGGCATGCGGCGCCTCAGAGGATTGTTGCCGCCTGGGCGAGGGACTCGTCGGGGTGCTGGTCGACCGGGGCCGGCGAACACCGCCTGTCGGCGAACACCGCTGCCGCTGCCGCTGCCACGGGTACTGGTGGGACAACTCGGCGAACCGGCAGAAGGCGCAGCACACGCAAGAGCGCCCGGCGGTCAGGTAGTTCCGGTGAGGCGCTCGATGCGGTCCGTGTCGCAGGTGCGGGGGCAGGTGATGCAGGTGTCCTCGGGGCGCAGGGTGTAGTACATGCAGCAGCTGGCGCGGTCGCGGGTGGGTAGTGGGGTGCCGTTCGGGGCGGTCAGGGTGCGGAAGCCCGCGGCGCCGACGTAGGGGGCGGTGGCGCCCGGCAGGAGGTGGTGCAGTGCGGCCACCGCGCGTGGCTCCTCGCCCAGCAGGTGTCCCAGGTACCAGAGGCCCTCGACGATCTCGTCGGTCGCCATGCCCCACAGGGCCCGCGGTCCGCGGCGCATGCGTGGGGCGAAGCCGTCCAGGACGGGGGCGAGGTGCTCGCCGACCGCGGCCCGTACCTCCGCGCGCAGTGCCTCTTCGTCCGGGACGACCCGGGCGCCGGGCAGCGCCGCCGCCGGATCGTCCGGAAGGCAGCAGAACGCGCTGATGCGCACCGCCATCCGTCCCAGCTCCCGCTGGAAGGACACGTCCTGCACGGGCAGCCGCGGGACCCGGCGGTGCAGGAACCAGGGGATGGTGATCAGCAGGCAGGCGGGCCAGGCGTAGCGGTGCAGGGCGAAGCTCGCGACGACGTCCGGCCGGGCGCGCCGTCCGTGCTCCCGCAGGATCTGTGCGTCGTCCCAGGCGAGAAAGGTCTCCAGGGTCTCGCCGCCGGCCGCGAGACCGGCCGCGCACACCCAGCCGTCGCCGCTGGGCGGTGCCCCGTCCCAGGTGGTCACCCGCAGGCCGGGGAAGACCGCCGAAAGCCGGGCGTAGGCGTCGGCGACGGGGTGGGCGGAAGGCGGAGCGGCGGGGGCTGGAGTCATGCGGGAGACCACCGAATCGCGATCGTTGGCAGGTAAGCCTTACCTTATCCGAGGGCTTACCCGCACGCGCTGCACACCAGTCCTCACACCAGGTCCTCACACCGGCCCTCATGCCAGTCCTCGCACCGGTTCTCGCACCGGTCCGCACGGCTCTCCGGGCCGTCCGTCGCCGGTTGCGGATTTGCAGGGCGGCCCGCGCCGCCTATGGTGCTGGGAACGTCAGGAGGAATCGTCATGGAGCAGGGCACAGCGGAACCGCAGCCGTGTGCGCGGGCATGGGTGCCCGCGCAGCCCGGTCCCGCCGTGCCCCGGCGGCACTCCGTCCGCGGCCAGGTGCTGGCCGCGCTGCGCCGTGCGCTGGTGGACGGGGAGCTCACCCCGGGTGAGGTCTACTCCGCGCCCGCGCTCGGCGAGCGCTACGGCGTCTCCGCGACCCCGGTGCGCGAGGCCATGCAGCAGCTCGCGGGGGAGGGCGCCGTCGAGGTCGTGCCCAACCGCGGCTTCCGGGTCGCCGAGCGCAGCGCCCGTGACCTCGCCGAGCTGGCCGAGGTCCGGGCGATGCTGGAGGTGCCCGCGATCGTCCGGCTGGCCCGGGCGCTGCCCCCCGAGCGCTGGGAGGAGCTGCGCCCGCTGGCCGCGGCGGGCGTGGCGGCCGCCGCCGGCGGCGACCGGGTCGGCTATGCCGAGGCCGACCACGCCTTCCACGACGCGCTGATGTCGCTCACCGGCAACCGCCGGCTCACCGAGCTGACCGGCGATCTGCTGCGCCGCGCCCAGTGGCCGCCGGCCACCGGCTCCCGGCGCACGGCCGAGCTGCTGGCCGATGCCGCCGAACACCACACGCTGCTCGACGCCCTGAGCGCCCAGGAGTTCGCCGTTGTCGAGCGGATCGCCCGGGCGCACGTCTCGGTGGCCCACCGCCCGCACTGAGCCGTGGGCCGGCTCAGTCGGGCAGCAGCTCCTCCAGGGGCAGCGCAGCGACATCGGCGGCGGGCCGGGAGAGATAGAGATCGGCGTGGTAGAAGCCGTCGGATTCCTTGCCCGTGGTGGACAGGCCGTGTCCGGCGAGCGCCTCGAACGCCCCCCGCCGCTCGTCCCCGTCGGCGAACCGCCGCTGGCGGAACGTACGGGTGGGGAGCTTCTCGGTGACGAGTCCGGCCCGGGCCAGCAGGGCGGAGACCGGCCGGTAGGACACCGTCCGCAGTACGAACGCGGCGACCCAGGGCGGGGTGGAGACCGAGTCGAAGAGATGGCCGAAGGTCCGCGCGGTGATGTAACCGACGCCGCCGGTGACGGTGATCAGATCCGTGTCCGCCAGCGCGCGCCGCAGCGCCGGACTCGGCGCGTCGATCTCCAGGTTCTCCGCGAATCCCTGGTCGAGCAGACCGACCTCGCGGGCGTAGCCGACGGCGCGGTCCGCCGCGTCGATGCCGGTGATGCGTACGGACTCGGCTCTGCGCAGGCTGGCGAAGAACGTGCGGTCCTCGTCGATGAGTTGACGGGTCGTGGGCACGTCCGGGCGGAGCGTGGTGTAGCGGTCGTAGAGGTCGGAGAGGGACAGCCGGTGGTTGAGCAGTGCGGCGTTGACCCCGTATGAGCAGCAGAGGTCGACGACGTTGAGTGGTGGACGGTCGCTGCGGTGTCGCTGCAGAGTCTCGGTCACGGTGCGGAACACCGCTTGGCCGTGGTGCGGAATCTGGTAGTCCAGAGGCTGCAGTGTGGTGAAGTACCGACGGGGATCCGGGCAGTTGTAAATCGCCTCGAAATCCGCCTTGCCCCAGTCGGTTCCAGCGGTCGTGTTGGTCACTCCTGCTGTCATGTGGCCTCCTGAAAGGCTGAGCCAATGGGTGGGGGCTCAGCTGGTCCCGGACCAGCATCCTGTCCCCGCCGCCGCCTCACAGTGCGACTTGCGGCCATTCTCGGGGTCTGTGGGGCGTGAGAACACACCCCGACCCCGGGCCTTCGCCCCATGGTCCCACCTCCCGGTTCCCCAGGCGCGTCGGCCGCCGGCCGGTCCGGCAACCGTCATGCCCCGGCCGATCCGCCCCGGGGACCGTCCAGATCCAGCCAATCGGCGCGGGTGCCGGCATGGCCGAGTAAGGGGGGTTGACGGGAAGCGGAGGAGTGCGTTTCGCCTCCGGGGAACGGCGACGGCCCACCACCCGCCGTGCACGGGTGGTGGGCCGTCACCGGATTCCCCGAGGCCCTGGCCGGGGTACCGCGCGCCATCCGGCTAGGTCGCCGTCACGGCCGTGGACAGATGGTCCGCGAGCCACGTCGGCACCCCGCCCATGAGACGGAACAGCCGGGCCGCCTCGGCGCGCAGCCGGTCCGCGTCGGCCTCCGGGGCGGCGTCGGCCAGCGCCGCGAGGGCCGGTGCCGTGCCGATGAGGAAGCCCAGCTCCTCACGGATCCGCAGCGACTCGGCGAAACCGTGCCGGGCCTCCGCCAACTCCCCGTCCCGCAGCGCGAGTCCGGCCAGGTGGCGCCAGGTGAAGGACAACAGCAGGCGGTCGCCCCGCGCGGTGGCGCCGGCGTGCGCGCGGCGGTAGGCGGCGCGCGCCGCGTCCGGGCTGTCGGCGACATGCTCGGCCATCAGCCCGCGCCGGAAGTCCAGCAGCGGGCGGCCGGCCGCTGCGGGCGCCAGCAGCGCCGCGGCCCGGCCGAGCGCCGAGCGCGCCTCGTCGGCCCGGTCCCGGACGCCCAGGACCGTTGCGGCGTAGGCGAGATGGCCGCGCTCGCAGGCCGCGCCGCCCCGCTCGTCGTCGTCGGCCGCCAGGGCCTCGGCGGTGCGCAGCGCGTCCTCGGCCTCGGCCCAGCCGGTGGCCGTGAACACACAGCGCTCGGCGAGCAGGGCCGCCCGGCGCAGCGCCGACGGGGCGTGACGGACGGCGTGCGGCTCCAGCAGGGCCGCCGCGTCGTCCCAGCAGCCGCGGGAGCGCAGTCGCCAAACGGCACGGTCGAGGGGATCGTCCCCCTCGACCGTGCCGAGTGCTGGTATGTCCGGTGCGGATGCGGGCCTCGGTACCGTGACCGGCACCGGATCCGCGGAACTGACCGGATCCACGGGATCCGCGGATTCTGGCATGGCGGTATCCGCCACATTGCCCTCCCCAAGCGCGCCATTGAGCTGGAAATCGGAAGCCGTGCGCGCATCTCAGCACGAATCCCGTCGCCGGGCCAAGGGGGCGGGTGAATGATTTCACAATCACCTGGTGCGCGGTCCGGACGGGGCGCGCGGCCCTGATCGGGCGTATTGCGGCGTGAGCGCGGGCGGCCGGGGCCGGACACCGCCGAGGCGAATCCGCCCGATCGAGTTACCCCGAACGGCGGAGGCAGGCCCGCCGGATCGCACCGGCCGGCCGCGGGCAGGGGGCCGGCCGGGACGCCGCCGGACGGGGGCACCGGGCGCCGGCCGGGACGCCGTCGGGCGACGGACCGGCGCGGCGCGCGGTCAGCTCATCCGCAGCGCGAGGAAGAAGTCGAGCTTGTCCTCCAGGCGGGACAGATCGCGCCCGGTGAGCTGCTCGATCCGCCCCACCCGGTAGCGGAGCGTGTTCACGTGCAGGTGGAGGCGGGTGGCGCAGCGGGTCCAGGAGCCGTCGCAGTCCAGGAACGCCTCCAGCGTCGGGATCAGTTCGGCGCGGTGCTTGCGGTCGTACTCGCGCAGCGGGTCCAGCAGACGGGCGGTGAAGGCGCGGCGGACGTCGTCCGGTACGAACGGCAGCAGCAGGACGTGCGAGGCCAGCTCCTCGTGCCCGGCGGCGCAGACCCGGCCGGGGCGGGCGGCGGCGACCCGGCGGGCGTGCCGGGCCTCCTCCAGGGCGCCGCGCAGGCCCTCCGCGGAGTGCACCGCGGCGCTCACCCCGACCGTCAGCCGCCCGTCGTCCGACAGCCCGCGGGCGAGCGGCTCCTGGACGAGCCGGAGCAGCTCCGCGGCGCGCAGCCCCGTCGCCGAGGAGTCCCCGGACTCGTCCGGCACGGGCAGCGGCACCAGTGCCACCGCGTCGTCGCCGGTGTGCGCCACGGCGATGCGGTCGGAGGGCTCGGGTCCGGCGGTGCCGGGGTCGACCAGCATCTCCTCCAGCAGGCTCTGCGCCACCGGGCCGCCGGGGACGTCGCCGTCCTCCCACTCGACCCGGGCCACCACGATCTGCCAGTGCGGCGCGGTGCCCAGACCGGGCAGCAGCACCGGGGCGGCCACCCGCAGCCGGGCCGCGATCTCGGCGGGCGCGGCGCCGGTCTGGACGAGCTCCAGCACCTCCTGGGCGAGCCGGCGGCGCACCGTGCGCGCCGCATCGCGCCGGTCGCGTTCCACCGCGATCAGCTGGGTGACGCCGTGCAGCAGGTCCAGCCGCTCCTCGGACCACTCGCCGGCGTCCGCCTCGACGGCCAGCAGCCAGTCGCTCAGCAGTGTCCGGCGCAGGTCATGGCCCTCCTGGCGGACCGGGAACAGTGAGTAGGTGAGGCCTCCGAGGGTGACGCGGTGCGGGCCGCGCCGGCCGCTGCGGGCGGCCGCCAGATGTTCCCCGGCGAGCCGGGCGGTCAGCTCACCGGAGAGCTCCGGCCCGGCGTCCGCCAGCGTCGAGCCGGCGATCTGCCGACCGGTGGGGGAGAGCACCCAGGCCCGCAGGTCCAGGTCGGAGCCGAGCAGGTCCAGCACGACCTCCGGGCCGCCGCCCGCGGGGCCCGACGTCATCAGCCGCCGGTGGCGGTCCACGACGGCCGCCAGATCGCCGGCCCGCTCGCTGGAGACCTGGCGGACGACGTGCTCGGTGATGGAGGCGAACGAGACGTCCTCGACCACCGAGAACAGCGGCAACCGGTGCCGTGCGCAGGCCTGGATCAGGTCGTCCGGGACCGAGCCCAGCTCCGCCTCGCCCGCCGCGAGCCCGGCGACGCCCGCGGCGGCCAGGATGCGGACGAAGGGTTCGGAGTCCTCCGGCTCGCGGCGCCAGGCCAGGCCCGTCAGCACCAGCTCGCCGCCGGAAAGATAGCGGCTGGGATCGCGCAGATCGGTGGTCATCACTCCGCGTACCGTGCGGTCCAGTTCGTCCTCACCCCCGAGGAGCCGGAGGCCCAGGGTGGGGGTGTCCAGGAGTACGCGGAGCCGCATGACCTCGCCCGCCGTTCTTTGCTGTCTGGTTGTTGCCGGTGGAATGCCGCGAGGTTTCCAAGCCTCGACTTTCGTTCGAATCTACAAGACGGGTGGCCTGGCCAGCCAACCGCTTCATGGTTTCGGTGACTGCACCGGACGGGTGCCGGGCGCGTTCACTGAGCCCACCACATGAACAGAGCATGAATCGCTCCGTGGCGGCGAGCGCGCCGCATCCGCACCATGAAGCACCGAGCGACCGATTACATTCGTAGAAGAGGCCACCCATGGACTTCCTTCGCCCCGCCAGCTGGGAGGAGGCGCTCGCCGCCAAGGCCGAGCACCCCACAGCTGTGCCCATCGCGGGCGGCACGGACGTGATGGTCGAGATCAATTTCGACCACCGCCGCCCGGAGTACCTGCTTGACCTGAACCGCATTGGTGATCTCAACGAGTGGGAGGTCGGCGAGCGGACCGTCCGTCTGGGTGCCTCCGTGCCCTACACCCAGATCATGGAGAATCTGCGGGCCGAACTCCCCGGCCTGGCCCTGGCCTCGCACACGGTGGCCTCCCCGCAGATCCGCAACCGCGGCGGCGTCGGCGGCAACCTGGGCACCGCCTCGCCGGCCGGCGACGCCCACCCCGCGCTGCTCGCGGCCGGCTGCGAGGTCGAGGTGGAGTCGCTGCGCGGCCGCCGGATGATCCCGATCGACGACTTCTACACGGGCGTCAAGCGCAACGCGATGGAGCCCGACGAACTGATCCGTTCGGTGCATCTGCCCAAGGCCGACGGCCCGCAGCAGTTCTCCAAGGTCGGCACCCGCAACGCCATGGTCATCGCGGTCTGCGCGTTCGGTATCGCGCTGCATCCCGAGACCCGCACGGTGCGTACCGGCATCGGCTCCGCCGCGCCCACCCCCGTACGGGCCCGGGCGGCCGAGGACTTCCTCGCCGCGGCGCTGGAGGAGGGCGGCTTCTGGGAGTCGGGCAACGTCCTTCCGCCGTCGCTCGCCAAGCAGTTCGCGCAGCTCGCCGCCGGCGCCTGCAACCCGATCGACGATGTGCGCGGCAGCGCCGCGTACCGCCGGCACGCGGTCGGCATCATGGCGCGCCGCACCCTCGGCTGGACCTGGGAGTCCTACCGCGGCAACGCCCACGGCACCAAGGGAGGCGCACAGTGCGCGTGACATTCACCGTCAACGGCCGCCGGCAGGAGGCCGACGACGTCTGGGAAGGCGAGAGCCTGCTGTACGTCCTCCGCGAGCGGATGGGCCTGCCGGGCTCCAAGAACGCCTGTGAGCAGGGCGAATGCGGCTCCTGCACGGTCCGTCTGGACGGGGTGCCGGTCTGTTCCTGTCTGGTCGCGGCCGGCCAGGTCGAGGGCCGCGACGTGGTGACCGTGGAGGGACTGGCGGACTTCGCCCGGCAGCGTGCCGAGCAGGGCGGCTGTGCCGGCGGGGTCTGCGGCACCGGTCTGGACGAGGCCAAGCGGTGGGCAGCCAAGCCCGCCTCCGCCGATGCGCAGAGCGGCGAGAAGGCCGAACTCTCCCCGCTCTCCCCGATCCAGCAGGCGTTCATCGACGCCGGCGCGGTCCAGTGCGGTTTTTGCACCCCGGGTCTGCTGGTCGCCGCCGATGAGCTGTTGGAGCGCAACGACTCCCCGTCGGACGCCGACATCCGTGAGGCGCTGTCGGGCAACCTGTGCCGCTGCACGGGCTACGAGAAGATCCTCGACGCGGTCCGGCTGGCGGCCGCCCGCGGCGAGTCCCACACCTCCGGACAGGGGGCCTGATCACCATGGCAGGTGTCACCCGCACCCCCACCCACCTCACCCAGGGCGGCAAGACCCGGGCCGGCATCGGTGAATCCACCCTGCGGCCGGACGGCACCCTCAAGGTGACCGGCGAATTCGCCTACTCCTCGGACATGTGGCACGAGGACATGCTGTGGGGCTTCACCCTGCGCAGCACCGTCGCCCACGCCGAGATCCTCTCGATCGACACCGCCGAGGCGCTGGCGACCCCCGGCGTCTACGCCGTGCTGACCTACGACGATCTCCCCACCGGCGTGAAGAACTACGGCCTGGAGATCCAGGACACGCCGGTGCTCGCACACGGCAAGGTGCGCCACCACGGCGAGCCGGTGGCGCTGGTCGCCGCCGACCACCCGGAGACCGCGCGCCGCGCCGCCGCCAAGATCAGGATCGAGTACCGCGAACTGCCGGTCGTCACCGACGAGGCCTCCGCCACCGCCGAGGGCGCACCGCTGATCCACGAGAACCGCACCGACCACCACATCGGCCACGTACCGCACCCCAACATCGTGCACCGCCAGCCGATCATCCGCGGCAACGCCGACGAGGCCGCGAAGCGGGCCGATGTCATCGTCTCCGGCGAGTACGTCTTCGGCATGCAGGACCAGGCCTTCCTCGGCCCGGAGTCCGGCCTCGCGGTGCCCGGCGAGGACGGCGGCGTCGATCTGTACGTCGCCACCCAGTGGCTGCACTCCGACCTGCGCCAGATCGCCCCGGTCCTCGGCCTGCCCGAGGAGAAGGTGCGGATGACGCTCTCCGGCGTCGGGGGCGCGTTCGGCGGCCGGGAGGATCTGTCGATGCAGATCCACGCCTGCCTGCTGGCGCTGCGCACCGGCAAGCCCGTCAAGATCGTCTACAACCGGTTCGAGTCCTTCTTCGGCCACGTCCACCGGCACCCGGCCAGGCTCTGGTACGAGCACGGTGCCACCAAGGACGGCAAGCTCACGCACATGAAGTGCCGGATCGTGTTGGACGGCGGCGCCTACGCCTCCGCCTCCCCGGCCGTCGTCGGCAACGCCTCGTCCCTCTCGGTCGGCCCCTATGTCGTCGACGACGTCGACATCGAGGCCATCGCGCTGTACTCCAACAACCCGCCCTGCGGGGCGATGCGCGGCTTCGGCGCGGTCCAGGCGTGCTTCGCCTACGAGGCGCAGATGGACAAGCTCGCCGCGAAGCTGGGGCTGGACCCGGTCGCGTTCCGGCAGCTCAACGCCATGGAACAGGGCACGCTGCTGCCGACCGGCCAGCCGGTCGACTCGCCCGCGCCGGTCGCCGAACTGCTGCGCAGGGTCAAGGCGATGCCGCTGCCGCCCGAGCAGCAGTGGCTCACGGCCGGCGCGGGCGCCGATGTCCGCGCGCTGCCCGGCGGGCTGTCCAACACCACTCACGGCGAGGGCGTGGTCCGCGGGATCGGCTATGCCGTCGGCATCAAGAACGTCGGCTTCTCCGAGGGCTTCGACGACTACTCCACCGCCCGGGTGCGGATGGAGGTCATCGGCGGCGAACCGGTCGCCACCGTCCACACCGCGATGGCGGAGGTCGGCCAGGGCGGCATCACCGTGCACGCCCAGATCGCCCGTACGGAGCTGGGCGTTCAGCAGGTCACCATCCACCCGGCCGACACCCAGGTCGGCTCGGCCGGCTCCACCTCCGCCTCCCGGCAGACGTATGTGACCGGCGGCGCGGTGAAGCACTGCTGCGAGGCGGTGCGGGAGAAGGTCCTGCAGAAGGGCCGCGCCAAGTTCGGCACGTACCACCCCGCCTGGGCCACCGCCGAACTCCTGCTGGAGGGCGGCAAGGTCACCACCGACGGGGGCGAGGTCCTGGCCGATATCGCGGACGTCCTTCAGGACGAGGCGATCGACCTGGAGCTGGAGTGGCGGCACCGCCCGACCGAGGCGTTCGACCTGCACACCGGGCAGGGCAACGGCCACGTCCAGTACTCCTTCGCCGCCCACCGCGCGGTCGTCGAGGTGGACACCGAACTCGGCCTGGTCAAGGTCATCGAGCTGGCCGTCGCCCAGGACGTCGGCAAGGCGCTCAACCCGCTGTCCGTCGTCGGCCAGATCCAGGGCGGCACCACCCAGGGCCTGGGCGTGGCCGTCATGGAGGAGATCATCGTCGACCCCAAGACCGCGAAGGTGCGCAACCCGTCCTTCACGGACTACCTCATCCCCACGATCCTCGACACCCCGACCATCCCGGTCGATGTGCTCGAACTCGCCGACGAGCACGCCCCTTACGGGCTGCGCGGCATCGGCGAGGCCCCCACCCTGTCGTCCACCCCGGCCGTCCTCGCGGCGATCCGGAACGCGACCGGGCTGGAGCTCAACAAGACGCCGGTGCGCCCCGAGCACCTCACCGGCACCTAGGACTGTCTCCGGGCGGCGCGTGGCAGGGGATCCTGTCCGACTCCTGCGCGCACCGTCCGGGGCCCGCACCACGCAGTCACTGCTCCGCCCGCACGGAGTCAGTACCCGTTCGTCTCGGGCCGTCCCCCGGGTCGTGCAGCCGACGTTTCATCCCAAATCTCGCATCCGATGCGAGGGCCCCTGTGAACCTTGGGAGTAAGGCATCATGACCCAGCAGTCCACCGAGCCGCGGACCACGGCGGAAGACGCGGGCGCCGGCTCGCGCCAGCCCGCCGGCCGTTCCTGGCTCGACCGGTACTTCCACATATCCGACAGAGAATCGACGCTCGCGCGCGAGCTGCGCGGCGGCATCACCACCTTCATGGCGATGTGCTACATCCTCCTGCTCAACCCGCTGATCCTGTCGACCCCGGACGTCGAGAAGAACACCCTCGCGCACGCCGGCGTGGTCACCGCGACCGCGTTCGCCGCCGCGGTCTCCACCCTGCTGATGGGCTTCATCGGGAAGGTGCCGCTGGCGCTGGCGGCCGGCCTCAACGTCTCCGCCGCGCTGACCGCCCAGGTGGTCCCGCACATGACCTGGCCGCAGGCGATGGGCATGTGCGTGATCTACGGCGTGATCATCTGTCTGCTGGTGGTCACCGGCCTCCGCGAGATGATCATGAACGCCATCCCGCTGGCGCTCAAGCACGCGATCACCATGGGCATCGGGATGTTCGTCGCCCTGCTCGGGCTGGTGAAGGCCGGGTTCGTGGGCAAGGGCGAGGGCGGCCCGGTCACCCTCGGCCTGAACGGGCAGCTCTCCGGCTGGCCGGTCCTGTTCTTCTGTGTCACGCTGTTGTTGATCTTCATGTTGCAGGCGCGCAAGGTGTCCGGTGCCATCCTCTACGGCATCGTGGCCGGCAGCGTCCTGGCCATCGCCGCCACCAGGATCGGCGGGCTGACGGCCAAGGACTGGGGCGGGACGCCCCCGGAACTGAGCGGCAGTGCGGTGTCGATGCCCGACTTCGGCCTCTTCGGCCATGTGGAATTCGGCGGCTGGGGCTCGATCGGTGCCCTCGGCGTAGGCATGATCGTGTTCACGCTGGTGCTGGCCGGCTTCTTCGACGCGATGGCCACCATCATCGGCGTCGGCACCGAAGCCGGGCTGGCCGACGACAAGGGCCGGATGCCGGGGCTCTCCAAGGCGCTGTTCGTGGACGGCGCGGGCGGGGCGATCGGCGGTCTGGCCGGGGCCTCCGGCCAGACCGTGTTCATCGAATCGGCGAGCGGCGTCGGCGAGGGCGCACGGACCGGCCTGTCGTCCGTCGTCACCGGTCTGCTCTTCGCGGCCTGCCTGTTCTTCACCCCCGTCACCCAGCTGGTACCGGCCCAGGTGGCCTCGGCCGCCCTCGTCGTCATCGGCTCGATGATGATGAGCGCCGCCGCGCACGTGGACTGGCGCGACCGCGCGGTGTCCATCCCGGTCTTCCTGACCGTGGTCCTGATGCCGTTCACCTACAGCATCACCGCGGGTGTCGGTGGCGGCGTCCTCGCCTACACCGCCATCAAGGCCGCCCAGGGCAAGTGGCGCGAGGTCGGCGGCTTCATGTGGGTGCTGTCCGCGATCTTCCTCGGCTACTTCTCGCTCCATCCGATCGAGGAGTGGCTGGGCGTCAAGTAACCGCCCCGCCCTCCCCCCTCCGTCCGTTAGGAGACCGACATGCTGGACATCGCCGACGAGCTGCACCGGTGGGTCGAGCAGGGCCGCGACTTCGCGGTGGCCACCGTCGTGGCCACCCACGGCAGCGCGCCCCGCCAGCCCGGAGCCGCCCTCGCCGTCGACGGCGCCGGCACGGCGATCGGGTCGGTCTCCGGCGGATGCGTGGAGGGGGCGGTCTACGAACTCTGCCAGGAGGCGCTGCGGACCGGCCGGCCGGTCCTGGAGCGCTTCGGATACAGCGACGAGGACGCCTTCGCCGTGGGCCTGACCTGCGGCGGCATCATCGACATCCTCGTCGAGCCGATACGGGCTGTGCCGTCGCCGGCGGCGCACCCCGCCGGCGACGGCACAGCGGCGGGGGAGCCGGCGGACCGCACCGCCGGCACGCTCGCCACCGGGCTGGCCGCCGCCGCCGCGGGGGAGCCGGCGGCCCTCGCCCGGGTCGTCCGGGGTCCCGACGGATTCCTCGGCCGTGCCCTGCTCGTCCGGCCCGACGGCAGCCACACCGGCACCCTCGGCGGCCACCCCGCCCTGGACCGCACCGCGCTCGCCGAGGCCCGTGCCCTGCTGGACGCCGGGCGCACCACGACGGTCGCCCTCGGTACGGGGGCCGACGGCGCACCGGAGGGCGGCGGGGCGCAGCCGGCGGGCTCGCGCTGCGGCGCGACGATCGAGCTGCTCGTGGAGTCCTCCGTCCCGGCCCCCCGCCTGATCGTCTTCGGCGCCATCGACTTCGCCGCCGCGCTGGTGAAGGTCGGCAAGTTCCTCAACTACCACGTCACGGTCTGCGATGCCCGCCCCGTCTTCGCCACCCGCAGCCGCTTCCCGGACGCCGACGAGATCGTCGTCGACTGGCCGCACCGCTACCTGGACTCCCAGGAACTCGACGCCCGCACGGTGTTGTGCGTGCTGACCCATGACGCGAAGTTCGACGTGCCGCTGCTGGAGCGCGCCCTTCGGCTCCCGGTCGCCTACGTCGGCGCGATGGGCTCCCGCCGCACCCATCTGGACCGTCAGCGGCGGCTGCGCGAAGTCGGCCTGAGCGAGCTGGAGTTGAACCGGCTGCGCTCACCCATCGGGCTCGATCTCGGCGCGCGCACCCCGGAGGAGACCGCGTTGTCCATCGCGGCCGAGATCGTTGCCAACCGCCGCGGCGGCACCGGCACCCCGCTGACCGGCGCACACACCCCGATCCACCACGACACGGCCCGACGGGTGGGGCGGATCGGCTCGGTGGCCTGAGGGCGCGGGCCCGGCGGAGGGCGGCGGGGCCGGTGGAGGGCGTCGTGGGCGTACGGCGCCTTTCCACAAGCGGCGCACCATGCCGGGAGCGGCGCAGATCACACCGCGCCACGGCCCTGTTCGGCCGAAAGAATGAGGGGGCACTCCCGGGGATATGGCAGCATAGGCAAATGACGGCGCCCGTGCTGAGGGTGCCGGTATGTGTCCGCGCGAGCAAGGAGGTGATCGGGATGAGTCCCGAAGGAAGTCCTTGCCGCAGCGTTGCAGCGTACTGACCGCTGCTTTCTCCGAGCCGTTGACGGTGCGCCCGTAGGGCCTTCGTGCCGGCTTCGCGGTATGCCTTCACCCTGACACCAGGGCGCTTCCGGCTGTGCCCCAGCTGCCCTGTTCCCCTTCTTCGACGTTCCTCGAATTCCCTCGACCTCCCCTCGGAGTTTTCCGGGGTTTCCGGATTTCCCGGGTTGCTGAGTTCATCGGGTTCATCGAGTTCATCAGGTTCATCGAGTTTTTCTCATTCTTCGCGCGGAGGCCATCTCGGCCTGCCCGAAAACGGCCGGTCATTCGCCCGGCCGGAACGCTGAGACGCGCCCGCATCGCCTTTCGCCGTGCCATGCGCCGATTCCGCGTTGTCCGGTCCGCCGGTGTGCCCCTTCGCGCAGGGAGGTTTTGTCATGACCAATCTGCTCACCCCTCAAAAGCTCGCTCCGCCGGGCCGCAGGCTTCGCCGGGAGCGGCAGGCCGCCGAATCGGCGGCCCGTACCCGGCAGGTCGCCGACCAGCTGGCCGAGGCCAGTGGCCGCCCCGCCGCCCAGCTCCTCCAGGAGCTGGAGACCACCCCCGCCGGGCTGTCCTACGGCCTGGCCCAGCACCGTCTGGAGCGCGACGGCGCCAACGTCCTCACCCCGACGTCCGCCCCGCGCTGGTACACCCAGCTCGCCAAGGCCTTCTGGAACCCCTTCATCCTGGTGCTGGCGGTGCTGGTCACCGTCATGTACGCGCAGTGGCTCCAAGTGGCCGGCGAGGAGCCGTTCGACCCGAAGATCGCGATCCTGGGCGCGATGGTGCTGATCAGCGTGGGGCTGCGGTTCTGGCAGGAGTACCGCTCCAACAGCTCCGCCGCCGCCCTGCAGGCCCTGGTCACCACGACCACCGCCGTACAGCGGCTGGCCGGCAACGGGCGGCTGCCCACCACCGTCGAGATCCCGATGGACGGCGTGGTCAAGGGCGACCTCATCAAGCTGGCCGCCGGCGATCTCGTCCCCGCCGACCTGCGGCTGCTGACCGCCAAGGACCTGATGATCAGTCAGGCGGCGCTGTCCGGTGAGTCGCTGCCCGCGGCCAAGGCCGACACCCGCTTCCCCGACGACGGCCAGCGGCTGACCCGCGACCCGGTCGAGGCCGACAACCTCGCCCTCGCCGGCACCTCGGTGACCTCCGGCACCGCGACCGGCGTGGTCGTGGCGACCGGCGCGGACACCTACTTCGGCTCCATGGCGGACGTGCTGACCGGCGAGCGTCCGGAGACCGGCTTCGACACCGGCGTGAAGAAGGTCAGCATGCTGCTGATCCGCTTCATGCTGGTGATGGTCCCCATCGTCTTCCTGATCAACGGTGTGACCAAGGGTGATTGGGCCGAGGCCTTCACCTTCGCGGTGGCCGTCGCCGTCGGGCTCACACCCGAGATGCTGCCGATGGTCGTCACCACCAACCTGGCGCGCGGCGCGGTCGCACTGTCCCGCCGCAAGGTCGTCGTCAAGCGCCTGAACGCGATCCAGAATCTGGGCGCGATGGACGTGCTGTGCACGGACAAGACCGGCACCCTCACCGAGGACCGGATCGTCCTGGACAGCTACCTCGACATCCACGGCGAGCCCGACGACGAGGTGCTGGAGTACGCCTACCTCAACAGCCACTTCCAGACCGGGCTGCGCAACCTGCTGGACCAGGCCGTCATCGACCGGATGCACGAGGCCGAGGAGGTTGTCGTCGACGCCCGCTTCACGCTGGTCGACGAGATCCCCTTCGACTTCGCACGGCGACGGATGTCGGTGGTACTGCGCCGCAACGACGCGGACGGGCCGGCCGGCGAGCACATCCTGATCACCAAGGGCGCCGTCGAGGAAGTGCTCGACCGGTGCAGCCATCTGGCCGGCGGAGGCCGCCGCGCCGAGCTGACCGACACCCTGCGCCGCCAGGTCCTGCACACCGCCGCGTACCACCAGCGGCAGGGCATGCGGGTGCTGGCCGTGGCCACCCGCACCCTGCCCGGCGAGGCCGACGGCGGCCGGGGGGACGCCCGCGCCACCTACGGCGTCGAGGACGAGACCGGGCTGACCCTGATCGGCTTCCTGGCCTTCCTCGACCCGCCGAAGCAGGACGCCGCCCGGGCGCTGGCGGCCCTCGCCGACAGCGGGATCGCGGTCAAGGTCATCACCGGCGACAACGAGCTGGTCGCCGCCCGGGTCTGCGCGGACGTGGGCCTGGACGTCGGCACCGTGGTCACCGGCGCCGAGCTCGACGGCCTCGACGAGGCGCAACTGCGCGCACTCACCCGCACCACCACGGTCTTCGCCAAGGCCGACCCCACCCAGAAGGCCCGGATCGTCCGGGCGCTGCAGGCCGACGGGCACACCGTCGGATTCCTGGGCGACGGCATCAACGACGCGGCCGCGCTGCGCGACGCGGACGTCGGCATCTCCGTCGACACCGCCGTCGACATCGCCAAGGAGTCCGCCGACATCATCCTGCTGGAGAAGGACCTGATGGTTCTGGAGCAGGGGGTGCTGCGCGGCCGGCTGACCTTCGGCAACACCATCAAGTACCTCAAGATGACGGCCTCCTCGAACTTCGGGAACGTCTTCTCGGTACTGGCCGCGTCCGCGTTCCTCCCCTTCCAGCCGATGCTGGCCATGCAACTGCTCGTACAGAACCTGCTGTACGACATCTCCCAGCTGGCCACCCCGTGGGACCGGATGGACCGCGAATACGTGCGCACCCCGCGCACCTGGGACGCCCGGGGCATCGGCCGCTTCATGCTCGTCCTCGGGCCGACCAGCTCGGTCTTCGACATCACCACCTTCCTGCTGATGTGGCACGTCTTCGGGGCCAACAGCGAGGTCCACCAGGCGCTGTTCCAGTCCGGCTGGTTCGTCGAGGGCCTGCTGACCCAGACGCTGGTCGTGCACATGCTGCGCACTCGTCGGATCCCCTTCGTGCAGTCGCGGGCGACCCTCCCGGTGATGGTGATGACGGCGGCGGTGACGGCGATCGGCCTGTATCTGCCGTTCTCGCCGCTGGCCGGTGTGCTCGGGATGCAGGCGCTGCCGATGGCCTACTTCCCGTGGCTGGTCGCGACGCTGGGGGCCTACTGCCTGCTCACCCAGGGAGTGAAGACCTGGTACATCCGCCGGTTCGGCAGCTGGCTGTAACCGGACACGGGGCTCGGGGACGCCGGCCCGGCGCGCGCGATAACGGGATGAGGATCCCGGCGCGCCGGGTTAGCGTCCCCGGGTGACCCACGACGACACCCGCACCGCCCCCCACCTCGGGGACATCCCCGAAGAGGACCTCGACCAGGCCCTGGACCTCGTCTATCTCGCGTTCCACCTGACGCTCCCCGACAAGACCCGCACTTACCACCGCCAACTGCTGCGGGAGAGCACCCGCATCGGCGCCCGGCACGAGGGACGGCTGACCGGGGTGGCCGGGGCCCATCGCCTCACCCTCTCCGTCCCAGGCGGTAAACTCCCGTGCGCTGCCCTCGACTTCGTCTCCGTGGCGCCCACCCACCGGCGCCGCGGGGTGCTGACGTCGGTGATCGACGAGCTGTGGCGCCGCTGCGCCGCCGACGGACAGCCGCTGGCCTGCCTGTGGGCGTCGGAGAGCGCCATCTACGGCCGCTTCGGCTTCGCCGCGGCCACCGAGACCTGCCGCGTGGAGATCGACTCCTCCCGGCCGCTCGCGCTGCGGATCGCGGCCGACCGGCGTCCGCTGCGGCTGATCGACCCGGCCGCGGCACCCGCGCTTCTCGCCGCGCGCTACGACGCGAGCCTGGCCGACCGCGCGGGCCGGTTCACCCGCGACGAGACCTGGTGGCGCACCCAGGTGCTGGACCTCGACGGCGCCCGCAACGGCGACGACCGGGACGGCTTCGGGGCAGTGCGGGTGGTGGTGCTGGGCGCGGACGGTGAGACGCCCGGCGGCTACGCGGTCTACCGCACCCGCTCCGCGAACGACAGCCGCCCCGGCGCGGTCGCGGTGACGGAGCTGGAGGCGGAGTCCGCACCGGCCGCTGCCGCCCTGTGGTCATACCTCGCCGCGATCGACCTCACCTCGGCCGTACGGATCCACGCCCGCCCCGCCGACGACCTGCTGTTCAGCCTCGCCGCCGACCGCGACCAGGTACGCGTCACCGGCCAGGATCCCGCTCTGTGGCTCCGGCTCGTGGATGTCCGCGCCGCGCTGACCGCCCGTTCCTGGGCGGCGCCCGTCGACCTCGTCCTCGACCTGAGCGACCGCGCGCTGCCCGCCAACGCGGGCCGCTTCCGGCTGACCGCCACCCCCGCCGGTGCCACCTGGACTCCCACCACGGACGACCCCGATCTCGCCCTGGACGTACGGGAGTTGAGCGCCTGCTATCTGGGCGGCACCCCGCTCCGGCGCTTGGCGCACGCCGGTCTGGTCACCGAGCACACCCCGGGGGCGGTCCGCCGGCTGGACGCCGCCCTGGAGACCGAGTGGCTGCCGTTCACGGCGGACAACGACTGAGCTGGACGCCACCTCGGCCCTGCCTAGACGGCAATGCCGTACAGGGCTGCCGCGTTGGCCGACGAGAACTGCTTGCGTTCCGCGTCCGACGAGAAGTGCTTCAGGAAGGAATCGATGTCTTCTCTGGTTGGTCGTTGGAACGGGTAGTCGGTCGAGAAGATCAAGCGGTCGACGGAGGTGACGGACAGGGCGTGCTGCAGGAAGGCCGGATCGAGCATGCCGGAGGTCGTGACATAGAGGTTTGACCGGACGTAGTCCGATATGGATCGCTCCAACCCGGCGATACGGGCAAGGCTGTCAGCTCGGTCGAGCCAGAAGAGCAGCATCTCTCCCCAGTGGCCGAGCACCACTTGCAGGCCGGGATGACGGTCGAACGTTCCTCGCAGCATCAGCCGGAGTACCGCAATTGCGGCGTCCAGGTGCCACCCCCACCCGAAAGTGGCCAGGGCGAGGTCCGTCATGGGGTCGAATCCGCGATATGAGGCGTCTCGGACTGCGGTCGAGGGCAGCTGCGGATGGATGAACACGGGCTGGCCGAGTTCTGATGCGGCGGAGAAAGAGTCGTCATAGGCGGGGTCGTCGAGGAACAGGTCGCCCGATCGGCCATAGACCATGGTGCCTACATGCCCCATGCCCGCAGCTCTTTCCAGCTCGCCCCCGACGTCCTTTGGCGACGACATGGGAGAGTGGACAGCGATCGAAAACGGGTCGGGTGCCGGGCGACGGCCGCTGCGGCCATATCGTTCGCGGCGCGGCTCAGAGCCAGTGCCTCCCTGGGCGGCAGCGGCTGGACTCCCGGCGGTGTCAGGGCGAGGACGGACACGTCGATTCCCTGAGCATCCATGGCCGCGATGCGGCCGGCCCCCAGGTCCTCCAGACGTTCCTGGTTGTCGCCCATCTCGTGGAAGACAAGGCTTTCGTCAGGCTGCGGCACAGCTCGGAGGCCGGACGTCACGTCCGGCATGCTCCAGTGTTCTTCGATGGCGATGAGAGGCACAGCCGTCAATCCTTTGCGCTCTCCTGCGTGTTGGCCACGTCAGCCGCGGGTGAGGGGGCGTTTCGAGTGAGAAGACCGCTTGCGGTGCCTGCTGGTCGTCAGGCCACCCGCAAGGGTCGCTCGGTGGGGCTTACCAGGGCACTGTCCGACCCGAGCGGTCCAGATACGCCAGGCCGGGAGTGCCCAGTTGGGACAGCAGGACGTCCACCAGCAGCGGGGCGCTCTCTTCGACGGTGAACGGCGCGTCGGGCCCCCCGAGCGCGGTGCGGATCCAGCCCGGTGCCAGGAGGGCGAAGCCGCGCTGTGTCCCCGCCTGCCGGATCGCGAAGCTGCGCATAAACATGTTCAAGGCCGCTTTGCTTCCCCGGTAGACCTCACGGCCTGCGGTCGTGTTGTTCGTGATGCTGCCCTGCCCGGACGACATCGCTCCGATGAGGCCGGTGTGGGACACCAGGTCTTCGAGCGCCTCGATGACGCGTATGGGGCTGAGAGCGTTGGTGATCATCACCTCGACGAAATCGTCTGTCGCCACCTTGCCGATGGGTGTCTGCTCATTTTTCGTGGTGCCGGCGTTGACGAAGAGCAGGTCGA
The DNA here is from genome assembly GCF_036227565.1 of Streptomyces sp. NBC_01454. Lineage (NCBI taxonomy): Bacteria > Bacillati > Actinomycetota > Actinomycetes > Kitasatosporales > Streptomycetaceae > Streptomyces > Streptomyces sp. NBC_01454. Next base: position 1,635,208 of record NZ_CP109460.1, on the reverse strand, counting down.
GCCGGCGTTCCGCAAGACGCTCGTGCAGGGGCGCAAGGTGGTCGGGCTCGTTGATGTCGAGATGCTCGATGGTGACGCGACCCTCGGCCCGGTCGGCGAGATCGTGCAGGGGCGTTTGCGCAGAGGTGTCGCGGACCGTGCCGATGACGTTCCATCCTCGGCCGAGGAATTCAGCCGCCATCGCGTGGCCGAGGCCGCGCGAGGCCCCGACGATGAGGGCGGTCGACATGTGCTGCCCTGTGTCAGTCGATGACATGGAGCGTCATCTCCGTTCCTTTACGTCGCAAGCTCACTTCGTGCGTCCTCGACCGAGACCGCCTTGGGGCGACACCGGAATACGCACTGCTGTGGCTCTTCATCGGTACGGAACAAGTCTGCTTGCCGTGCTGCCGCAGGCGAGATCCCGGCAGATCGATTTGTAGGATTCCCGCTATGGCAGGTGCACCCACGTATGAATCCCTCGCAATCCAGCACGACGATGTGCGAATCATTCGGGCGCTGCAGGTTGCCCCGAGAGCCTCCTTCGCCTCGATAGCGGCCGCGCTCGGCCTCACCGAAGGCACCGTCAATCGCCGATATCGACGCCTGCACGCCGACGGCGTCATCCGCGTCATCGGCGTGGTCAACCCGGGAACGTTGGGGCAAAGCAGATGGCTGGTACGACTACGCTGCCGGCCCGGCAGCGTCGGGGCGATCGCGGGCGCACTCGCCAAGCGGGACGATGTCAATTGGGTAGCTCTTGGCGCAGCGGGCTCCGAAGTCACGTGCGCGACGCAGTCACGGGATCAGGCGCAGCGCGAAGAACTGCTCGGCCAACGACTTCCGCGCACCGCGGCGGTGCTCGACATCAGTGCCTTCGCCATGCTCCGCCAGTTCATGGGAGGCCGCGGTCACTACTGGGCGGCACTCCACGGCGCGCTGTCCCCGAAGCAGGAAGCCATGCTCGGGAGCGACGGCCCCCCGTTCACGGAGTCTCCGGTGGTCACTGACGACCCCGTACACCTCACCGCCGAAGACGAGAAGATTCTTGACGCGCTCGCTGCGGACGGTCGGGCCAGTCTCGTCACCCTCGCCACAGCGGCGGATTCCACACCAGGCCGGGTATCCCGCCGCCTCCGCGTCCTGCTCGAGGAACGTGTCGTCCACATCGACGTCGAGATCGCCCCAGCAGCTTTGGGCTATCACGCGCGGGCCAACCTGTGGTTGCGAGTGCATCCGTCAGAGGTGAAGAACGTCGGACGCTCGCTGGCACGAGAACCCGAGATCGCTTTCGCGGCGGCCATCTCCGGCCCCTACAACGTCCATGCCGTTGCCCACTGCCGAGACCTCGACGAACTTTTCGAATTCACGTCGGATCGCATCGGTGCCCTGCCTGGTCTGCAAAGTATGGAAGTGTCACCCGTCCTACGGCACGTCAAGCAAGCAGGCACGCTACTGTCCGGCGATCGCCTCATCGGGACCACCACTCAAGCGTGACGTAGGCAGGCCCGCGGCGTCGCGACGCGTGACGACAACTCGCCGTCCGCTGCGAGGCGACCGTCCAGCTCGTCCTGGGCCGGTTCTTCTACGTCCTGGGGCAGCACGCCTAGCCCGCGTCCGGCCGCCGCCGCGTCCGCAGCGCCGCCATCACCAGCACGTCGTGCCACTCGCCGTCCCAGTGGAGGGCCTCGCGCAGCCGGCCTTCCACCTCGAAGCCGCACTTCTCGTAGGCCCGCCGGGCGCGCGGGTTGTAGTCGAAGACCTCCAGCTGGACGCGGTGCAGACCCACCCGGTCGAAGGCGTAGTCGAGAAGCAGCCGTATCGCCTCGCTGCCGATGCCGCGGTCGGTGGCGTGCGGGACGAGGGCGATCCGGAACATCCCGTGGGCGTTGTCCCGGTCGATCTGGCTCAGCGCGAGTTCGCCCAGGAACGCACCGCTCTCCCGGTCCTCGACCGCGAGGTCGAGCCGGTCCGCACGGTCGGCGCATCCGGCGCACCATTCCTCGATCTCCTGCCGCGTGAAGTCGTGGTGGGTACCGGTCAGCCGGCGCATCTCCGGGCGCAGACAGGCGGCGTGGAAGGCGTCCGCATGCCATGCCGACAGCGGTACGAGACGGATCCGGTCGCCCGTGAGCACGGGTTTCTCGGACAGTGCGGTGGCATCGATCATGGGGGGAGGATGTCCGGGCCGCGGACCGTGCGGCAAGGGAATTAATCCGGGCCGGACCGGGGACGGGGGAGCGGTGGAGCTTCGGCAGGTGCGGTACTTCGTCAGGGTCGCCGAGGAGCTGCATTTCGGGCGGGCGGCGGAGCGGCTGCACATCGTGCAGTCGGCGGTCAGCCAGCAGGTCCGGCGGCTGGAACGGGAGCTGACGGTCGAGCTGTTCGACCGTTCGACCGTTCGGCGCGGCAGGTGCGGCTGACGGCCGCCGGTGAACGGTTCCTTCCCGAGGCGCGGGCGCTGCTCGCCGCCGAGGAGCGTGCCCGCGCCTCCGTCGCCGAGTTGACCGCCGGCCGCACCGCCACCCTGCGTCTGGGGACGAGCACGGGCCTGGGTGCCCATCTGGACCGGGTGCTGGACGCGCTGGCCGGCCTCGCCCCCGGGACCGGGGTGGAGCTGGTGTCCGCGCGGGCCCGGGAGCGGCTCGACCGGGTGGCGTCCGGTGAGCTGGATGCCCCCGTTCGTCCGGGGCGAGCCGGACGGCGGCGGCCGTGCGGACCTGCGCTTCGTCCCGCTGTGGCAGGACCCCCTGGTGGCGGTCGTCCCGGCCCGGCACCCGCTGGCCGCCGCCCCCGGCGCCGTCGGGCTTGCCCAACTCGCCTCTGTACCCCTGGTGTTGACCGCGCGGCGCAGGAACCGGGCCCTGGTCGACCTGGTCGTCCACGCCTGCCGGGACGCCGGCTTCACCCTCGTCCCGGGCCCCGTCTTCGGCTCGCTCGACGACACCCTGACGGCCATCGGGGCCGGCGGCCCGGCGGACGGCGGCCTGTGGACCGTCGTCTACGCCGCGCACGCCCGCCGGCTGAGCGTGCCCCGTGCCGCCTTCCTGCCGTTCCACGACCCGGGCATGGAACTCACCACCTTTCTCGCGGTCCGCCGTACCGACCCGCCCGCCGGCCTGGATCTGCTGCTGCGGGCCTGCGCGGCGGGGGACGGCGGCGAGGGGTCCGATCTCGATCGGTGATCGCTGTGTGCGCATTCCGCTTCTTGGTCGCGGGGGCCGTCCGCGATGGACTGAGGGCACGCCGGGCACCACCGGGAGCCCGGGGGAAACCGGGGCCGGGCCGGGGAGATCCGGGCACCGCACCAGGTGCCGGATTCCCGGACGGCCGCCTCTGACAAGGGAGTTCCACCATGCCGATCGTCACCGTCCAGCAAGGTCCGCGCAGCGTCGAACTGAAGCGGGAGCTGGTCAAGCAGATCACCGACGCCTTCGTCGACGCGTACAAGATCCCCGCCGGCAGCGTCCAGGTCTGGATCCAGGAGGTGCCCACCGACAGCTGGGGCACGGCGGGCACCCTGACCGCCGACAAGTAGCCGACGGTCCGGGGCCGGCCCCCACGGGGGAGGGCCGGCCGCCTGACCGCTGGACCACTTGGCCCCTTGAACGCCGAACCGCTTGACCGGTGCCGCCTCCGCGGAATCTGATGTTCCCACCGCTGCCGCCGCGGCGAGACCGCTGTCGCCCGGCAACTGCCAGACTCACCTCAGCTTCCAGACGTGTTTGTCCCCGGACCCTCCGAACACAGGAGAAAGCATGCGGACACCGATGACGATCGCGGACTTCCTCGACCGCGCCGACCTGGGCTTCCGCGAGAGCACGGGCGTGATCGACGAGCCCCGTCAGCCCGCCCCGCCGGTGCCCGCCTCGACCTACGGGCGGTTCGCCGACCGGGTCCGTGCCTGGCAGGCGGGCCTGGACGCCCTCGGGGTCGGTGAGGGCGAGCGGGTGGCGGTGGTCAGCCACAACTCCGCGCGCATGCTGGAACTGCTGTTCGCGGTGCCGATGAGCGGCCGGATCTGTGTGCCGGTGAACTTCCGCCTCAAGCCGGAAGAGGTCGACTACGTGGTCCGGCAGAGCGGGGCCTCGGTCCTGCTCCTCGACCCCGAGCTGACGGACATCCTGGCCGGTGTCGAGGCGCGCCACCGTTTCGTGCTCGGTGAGCAGACCGAATCCGAGCTGATGCGGTTCGGCGTGGACCCGCGCCCGTGGTCGCGCCCCGACGAGGACGCCACCGCGACGATCAACTTCACCTCGGGCACCACCGCCCGCCCCAAGGGCGTGCAGCTGACGCACCGCAACATCTGGGTCAACGGCATGACCTTCGGCCTGCACACCCGCGCGTGGGAGCGCGATGTGTACATGCACACGCTGCCGATGTTCCACTGCAACGGCTGGGGGATGCCGTACGTGATGGCCGGACTCGGCGTCAAGCAAGTGGTGCTGCGCAAGGTCGACGGCGCGGAGATCCTGCGGCGGGTCGAGGAGCACGGCGTCAGTCTCATGTGCGGTGCGCCCGCTGTCTGGAACGCCGTGCTCCACGCTGCGGCGACCTGGCCCGGCGAGATCCCGGGGCGTGACCGGGTACGCATCGTCTGCGCGGGCGCGCCGCCGCCGACCGCGACGATCGAGCGTGTAGGGGAGGAACTGGGCTGGGAGTTCACGCAGATCTACGGGCTCACCGAGACCTCGCCCCTCCTGACCTTCAACCGGACCCTCCCCGGCGACGCGGGCCTGCCCGCCGAGGAGCGGGCACGCAAGCTGTCCCGTGCGGGTCTGCCCGCGCTCGGGGTCCAGCTGAAGGTCTCCGGCTCCGGCGAGGTCCTGGCCCGCTCGAACACGGTGCTCGACGGCTACTGGGACAAGCCGGAGGAGACCGCGGACGCGCTGGAGGACGGCTGGTTCCACACCGGCGACGGCGGCACCCTCGACCCCGCCGACGGTCACCTCACGATCTCCGACCGGAAGAAGGACGTCATCATCACCGGCGGCGAGAACGTGTCGTCCATCGAGGTGGAGGACACGATCTTCAGTCACCCGGCGGTCGCCGAGGTCGCGGTGATCGGCGTGCCGCACGAGAAATGGGGCGAGACGATCAAAGCCCTGGTGGTCCTCGCCGAGGGCGCCACGGCCGAGGAGTCCGACATCATCGCCCACTGCAAGCGGCACATGGCCGGCTTCAAGGCGCCGACATCCGTCGAATTCCGCGACGCGATCCCCCGTACGGCCACCGGCAAAATCCAGAAGTTCAAGCTCCGCCAGCCGTATTGGTCCGGGCGCGACAGGGGTGTGAACTGACGCTCGGCCCCGGTTCGGGGGGTTGGTGGCGGCGGAGAAGGTGCCGTCACCAGATTTCCACGGCCGCGGCAGGGCGCTGCCCTGCGGCGATCGCCGAACTCCTCGTGCCGGCCATCACGAGCGACGGCGTGACCTTCACCAACCGGTCGAACCGGCCCGGTACCGGCTGCGCAACGCGGGCCCGGAGCAACCGGCCGAGATTCTCGGCCGAAAGGGTAGGCGGCTGCGCGATCCTCGGCGCACGCTGGACGCCATGCTGTACACGGCGCACCTGCAGCCCATCCGGCGGCCGGAGTTCGCCGAGCTTCCCCAGCCCGTCTGCGGCAAGATCCGCCGTCTGCCGTATCGCACTGCGGGAAGGTACCGCGCAGGGCGACGGCGGCACCGAGTACCGCGAGGAGAACCACCGATGGACGAGTCGGACCAGGAACTGTCCTACGCCAGTGGCGCCGCCGGGCGGCCGCTGCTCGGCCACACCATCGGCACCGATCTGACCCGCACCCTCGCCCGGTGCGGCGACCGCGAGGCGCTGGTCGAGGTGGCGAGCGGGCGCCGCTGGACCTATACCGAGCTGGGGCGGGCGGTCGACGAGGTGGCGCTCGGGCTGCTCGCCAAGGGGGTCGGGAAGGGGGACCGGGTCGGTATCTGGGCGCCCAACTGCGCCGAGTGGGTTCTCGTGCAGTACGCGACGGCGCGGATCGGTGCGATTCTCGTCAACGTCAACCCGGCCTACCGCGTCCACGAGTTGGCCTACGTCCTGCGGCAGGCCGGCATCACGTTCCTGGTCTCCGCCACCCGGCACAAGTCGAGCGACTACCGGCGGGTGATCGAGCAGGTGCGGGCCGAGAGCCCGGCGCTGCGGGAGGTCGTGTACATCGGGGACCCTTCCTGGGACGGGCTGGTGGCCGCCGGCGCCGTCGTGCCGTCGTCCCGGCTCGCGGAGTGCGAGGCGACCCTGACCGCCGACGACCCGGTCAATATCCAGTACACCTCCGGCACCACCGGCTTCCCCAAGGGCGCCACCCTCTCCCACCACAACATCCTCAACAACGGCTACTCGGTCGCCGAGACCCTCGGCTACACCGAGCACGACCGGGTGTGTCTGCCGGTGCCCTTCTACCACTGCTTCGGCATGGTCATGGGCAACCTCGGCGCCACCTCGCACGGCGCCTGCATCGTCATCCCCGCGCCCGCGTTCGACGCCGCCACCACGCTCAAGGCCGTCCAGGACGAGCGCTGTACCTCGCTCTACGGTGTCCCCACCATGTTCATCGCCGAGCTCGACCACCCCGACTTCGGCTCCTACGACCTCACTTCGCTGCGCACCGGCGTCATGGCGGGCTCGCCGTGCCCGGAGGAGGTGATGAAGCGGGTCGTCGCCGAGATGCACATGTCCGAGATCTCCATCTGCTACGGCATGACCGAGACCTCGCCGGTCTCCACCCAGACCCGCCGCGACGACGACCTCGTCCACCGCACCGCGACCGTCGGCCGGGTGCTGCCGCACATCGAGGTGAAGGTCGCCGACCCGGCGAGCGGGGTCACCGTGCCGCGCGGCACGCCGGGCGAACTGTGCACCCGTGGCTACAGCGTGATGCTCGGCTACTGGGCGGAGCCCGAGCACACCGCCGAGGTCATCGACGCCGCCCGGTGGATGCACACCGGAGATCTCGCGGTGATGAACGACGACGGCTACGTCCGGATCGTCGGCCGCATCAAGGACATGATCATCAGGGGCGGCGAGAACGTCTCTCCGCGCGAGATCGAGGAGTTCCTCCACTCCCACCCCAAGATCGCCGATGTGCAGGTGGTGGGGGTCCCCGACGAGAAATACGGCGAGGAGATCGCGGCGTGTGTCATCCTCCGCGACCCCGACGACCCGCTCACCCTCGAGGAGCTGGCCGGCTTCTGCCGCTCCCGGCTCGCGCATTACAAGGTGCCGCGCCACCTCGACCTCGTCGACGCCTTCCCGATGACGGTGAGCGGCAAGGTCCGCAAGGTCGAACTGCGCGAGCGGCTGGCCGGGGACCTGGGGCGGGCGCCGCGACAACCGTGAGCCGCAACGACCGTGGCCGAATCCGGTTGACGCTCCGGGAGGCGCACAGTTTGCTACGGCGATGACTGATCTCCGGATCGAACGGGTGGACGGCGAGGCCGCGATCCGGGACTGGCAGCACGTCCACAACGCGATCATTCCCACGGCCGTGCTGTCCCTCGACGACGTGCGGGAGCGTGTCCGGCGCAACCAGAGACGGTGGTGCTGTCCCCCAACACCGCGGGCCTGGACAATCGCCCTGGCGCACGGCTTCGCCGAGGTGGAGAGGTATCTGCTGCCGGGCGACAGCATTCCCTGGATCACCCTGCGGCTGGCCTGAGTCGCGGGCCGCCCGGTCAGGGCCGGGGGTGTCCCGCGCCGGTCAGGGCCGGCGCTCTCCCGGCCAGTCGAGCAGCAGGCGCTGCGCGCGCGGGAGCGAGGCGACCACGAGGTCGTACGAATCCTCGATCATGTCGAGAACGAGCCGGTCGGGCAGGGCGCCGTCCAGCGACACGGTGTTCCAGTGGCGCTTGTTGAGGTGATAGCCCGGCACCACCTCCGCGTGTGCGGCACGCAGCCGCTCGGCCAGCTCGGGCTCGCACTTGAGGCTCACCGTGAGCGGTGTGTCCGTCAGCGTCGTCAGCGCGAAGATCTTGCCGCCGACCTTGAAGGTCGACACGTCCGGGTGCCGCGGGAAGGGGAACTCCTCGGCCGCCCCGTTGAAGTCCAGGCAGGTCACCCGCAGGGTGTGCGCGTCGATCATTCCGGCATTATCGCCGGGCCGCGCTCGCCGGGCTCCCGCCGCATACAGACCCGCGGCCAGCGGTCGAGCCCCAGGGCGGCCTCCCGGGCGCGGATCGCCCGCAGCCCCGGGGTGACGCCCGGACCGGACAGGACCCGGAACCCGATCCTGGCGTAGTACGGCGCGTTCCACGGCACCTCGGCGAAGGTCGTGAGGGTCACCGGGACCGGCCCGCCGTCCCGCTCCGCCCGGTCGATGAGCGCGCGGCCGATGCCACGGTGGGCATGGTCCGGCCGGACCGACACCTGCGCGACATGGGTGCATCCGTCGACCGGTTCCCACAGCAGGAACGCGACCGGCTGGTTGTCCCCGGCCGCACCGGCCCGCGCCGGATCCGGGTACGCGGCGAGCGCCCGTCCGGCGCGCCGGAACACCGTCAACTCGGCGGGCGACGGCGGCTCGTCGTCCGCCACCGAGGCCATGCCGAGTGCGTGGAACGGCTCCCCGGCGGCGCGCTCGATCTCGCGCAGCGCGGGCAGCTCGGCCGGGGACGGCAGGCGGATGATCATCCGGCCAGTGTCGCCGGTTCCGGCGGGTGCGGCGAGGGGTTTTCCGCGGGCGGCCGGGTCACCGCCCCGCCGCGCCGTACTTGATCAGCTCGTCGGCCGGGTCGTTGACCGGCTGCGGGGTGCCGGTGAGGTCCATGACGAACAGCGGCAGACGCAGCTCGTCGGCGCGCGAGCGGGCGTCACGGGCGTAGCCGGCGAGGGAGAAGAAGACCGCCAGGGCCGAGTCGTTGAGGCCGTTGAGCCAGACGCATTCGATCTCGCGCAGGGCGGTGGAGTGGGTGGTGGGGTCGACCTGGGCGACCACGCCCGTGCCGCGCAGGTCCACGCCGGAGGCGGTGCGCTCCTGGGTCCGGGCGACATCGGCGTAGCCCAGCCACTTCAGATACTGCTCGGCGGCGGTGACGCAGTCACGGGCCGTACGGATCGTCACCGGGCGAAAAGCGGGGCGCGCCAGGCCGTGCGGGGTGCGGAGGGGGAAGGCCGGGGCGGGCCGCGGCGCGGGCCGGCCGGGTGACGGGAAGTTCGGGGGCGGCAGGGCGGGGGCCGGGGCGACGGGAACCCGGACGACCGTGCCGCAGGCGCAGCCGGACTCCGGCGCCGGCCACTCGTCCTGCCGTCCACAGACCTCGCAGCGCACCTCCACCCAGGAGGACTGCCAGGTGCGGTGGAGTATCTCGACGGGCACCCCGCCGCGCAGCACGGGCAGGGTCAGCGGGGCACCGCAGGCGCACGGGAATGTGGGCGGGGTGAAGGCGTTCTCACGGCGGCACGTGGGGCACCGCACCGGCACGCTGTCGGCCATGGTGGGCTCCTGGCAGTCGGGCGGCAGACAGGTCGGATCTGCTGCTGGTTCCATGGTCTCTCCAAAACCGGCCGCCCGGGGCCGAATTGAGGGAGTGCCCCGGGCAAGGGCACGGGGCACGGCCCGCACCCGGGGCAGGCTCCGGACACGCGGCAGGGCCCGGCGTCCGTGACCGTACGGATTCCGGGCCCTGCGGTGGATCCCGCCCGACAGCGCGAGAACAGGCGCGAGGGGACATCGCGCCGCCGGACGGAGCTTTTTGGGGGGAAGAAGACGGAGCCCGTGCTCCCTTCCGTACCGGCCGGCCACCCCTCAGCCGGCCGGCCGGTACGGATGCGCGAGGATGCTGACCTCCCGTCAGTCCTCGCGCAGCTCCTGGACCCGGGCCTCGACGCGCTTGCCGTAGTCCGGGTCGGCGGCGTGGAAGTGCGCGAGGTTCTTCTCGATCACGTCGTCGCGGCCGACCTGGGAGAGACCGCCGGCGATGGTGTCCACCAGGCGCTTGCGCTCGTCCTCGGACATCAGCCGGTAGAGCTCGCCGGCCTGGAAGAAGTCGTCGTCCTTGGTGTGGGCCGGGGCCTCGTGGGTGCCGGTGTGGCCGGAGACGGCGAGCGGGGCGGAGAGCGCCTCGTTCGTCTGCACGGGGCCGCCGTAGGAGTTCGGCTCGTAGTTCTTGGCGTGCCGGTCGTAGCCGTTGGCCGCCATGAGGCCGTCCCGGCCGTAGTTGTCGGCCCGGCCGCCGGAGACGGCCTTGGGGGCGTTCACCGGCAGCTGGGTGTGGTTGACGCCCAGGCGGTAGCGGTGCGCGTCGGCGTAGGCGAACAGCCGGCCCTGGAGCATCTTGTCCGGGGACGGGCCGATGCCGGGCACGAAGTTGTTGGGGGAGAAGGCGGACTGCTCGACCTCGGCGAAGACGTTGTCGGGGTTGCGGTCCAGGACCAGCCGGCCGACCCGCTGGAGCGGGAAGTCGGCGTGCGGCCACACCTTCGTCAGGTCGAACGGGTTGAAGCGGTAGTGCGCCGCCTCCGCCGCCGGCATGATCTGCGCGTACAGCGTCCAGGAGGGGTAGATGCCCCGCTCGATGGACTGCAGCAGATCGGTCTGGTGGCTGTTGGGGTCCTTGCCGGCCAGCTCGGCGGCCTGCTCGCCGCTCAGGCAGCGGATGCCCTGGTTGGTCTTGAAGTGGTACTTGACGAAGAAGGCCTCGCCCTCGGCGTTCGTCCACTGGTAGGTGTGCGAGCCGTAGCCGTTCATGTGGCGGTAGGAGGCCGGGATGCCGCGGTCGCCCATGAGCCAGGTGATCTGGTGGGTGGCCTCGGGGGAGTGCGCCCAGAAGTCCCAGACGTTGTCCGGCTCCTGCTTGCCCGTGAAGGGGTCGCGCTTCTGCGAGTGGATGAAGTCGGGGAACTTGAGCGGGTCCTTGATGAAGAAGACCGGGGTGTTGTTGCCGACGAGGTCGTAGTTGCCCTCTTCGGTGTAGAACTTCAGGGCGAAGCCCCGCGGGTCACGGGCCGCGTCCGGGCCGCCCAGGCTGTCGGCGACGGTCGAGAAGCGGATGAACGTCTCGGTCCGCTTGCCGACGGTGTCCAGGAAGCCCGCGCGGGTGAAGGCGGTGACGTCGTCGGTCACCTCGAAGTAGCCGTACGCGCCGGAGCCGCGGGCGTGCACGACCCGCTCCGGGATGCGCTCGCGGTTGAAGCGGGCGAGCTTCTCCAGCAGATGCTGGTCCTGGAGGACGAGCGGGCCGCCGGCGCCGGCGGTGGCCGAGTTCTGGTTGTCGGCGACGGGGGCGCCAGCCTCCGTAGTGAGAAAGCGCGCCGTCAGCGTGGGCTTCGACATGGTGACCTTCCGTACGAGAGCGCGGAAGTTGGCTTCCGCTGTCGGAGCGTAAGAAGCGCTCCGACCAAACGTCAACAGTTTGTTGAAACAAACCCGGGGCGGGGGTGCGGGGCGGAATTCCGGGCGGCGGCCGCGCCTGGGCGCGACCGGACAGGTGTCGGCGCGGCCGCCGCCCGGAAGCTGAAGGGGGCCGGTGACGGGCCCCGTGGGCGCACCCGTGCACGGGTGCGAGGGCCGGGCCGGACGCCGCACGTCTCGTCCGCGCGGCGCGGCCCCGGCGACGAGGTGCCACCGTCGACGTGCGCCCGGCCCCCGGCCGGGGCCTCAGCCGGCGGTGGGCTGCCCCGAGAGGCGCTCGACGCCGCGGAGCAGGGCGGAGTGGTCGAGGCCGCCGTCGCCCTGGGCCCGCAGCGAGGCGACGAGGCTCGCGACGAGGGTGCCGACCGGGAGCGCGGCGCCGACGTTGCGGGCGGCGTCGGTGACGATGCCCATGTCCTTGTGGTGCAGGTCGATACGGAAGCCGGGCGCGAAGTCGCGGTTCTTGAAGTTGTCCTTCTTGCGGGTCAGCACGGTCGAGCCGGCCAGCCCGCCGTTGAGGACGTCGAGCGCCGCGGCCAGGTCGACGCCGGACTTCTCCAGGAAGACCACGGCCTCGGCGCAAGCCTGGATGTTGACGGCGACGATGAGCTGGTTGGCGGCCTTGACGGTCTGACCGGAGCCGTGCGGGCCGCACAGCACGATGGTCTTGCCCAGCGCCTCCAGGAGGGGGCGGGCCGCGTCGAAGTCGGCCCGGTCGCCGCCGACCATGATGGACAGCACGGCTTCGACGGCACCGGCCTCGCCGCCCGAAACGGGCGCGTCCAGGACGCGGATGCCCTTGTCGCCGGCGGCCTCGGCGAGGTCGACGGAGGTCTGCGGGGTGATCGAGGACATGTCGATCAGCAGCGCGCCGGGCCGGGCGTTCTCCAGGATGCCGTCGGGGCCGTAGGCGATGGCCTCGACCTGCGGGGAGGCCGGGACCATGGTGATGATGACGTCGGCCTCGGCGACGGCCCCGGCGATCGAGCCGGCCGCGGCGCCGCCGGCCGCGGCCAGCCGTTCCAGCTTGTCGGGCTCCAGGGTGTAGCCGGTGACCGGGTAGCCGGCCTTGAGCAGGTTCTCGGCCATCGGCGAGCCCATGATGCCCAGGCCGATCCATGCAATCGCCGGGCGGGTTGGGCGGGGGGAGTCAGCGAGGTTGCTCATGCGGGTGCCTCTTTCGGAAACGGTGCGTCGTCAGGCGGGGTGCCGCCGGGGTCCTGCGGGTCAGCCCGCCGCGCGCAGCGGGGCCGGCAGCCAGGCGAAGGCGTCCGCGCTCGGCCCGTCGCCGGGCTTGTACTCCAGGCCGGTCCAGCCGCGGTAGCCGGCCTTGGTGAGACGGCCGAGCAGGTCGGTGAAGTCGAGGCCGCCGGTGCCGGGGGCGCCGCGGCCCGGGTGGTCGGCGATCTGCACATGCGCCGTCTTCGCGGTGTAGCGGTCGATGACCTCGTGGAGGTCCTCGCCGTTCATGGACAGGTGGTAGAGGTCCATCAGGAACCGGGCGTTGTCCAGGCCGGTGGCCGCGTTCACCGCGTCCACGACCTCGATCGCCCGGGGGGCCGAGACGATCGGGCAGTGCGGCGACTCGGGTGCGTTGAGCGCCTCGATCAGCAGGGTCCCCTCGACCTCGGCGACCGCGCGGGCGGCGAAGGCCAGGTTCTCCAGGGCCAGTTCGTCCTGCTCCGCCTCGCGCACGCCCTCGACGCGGTTGCCGTACAGGGCGTTGAAGGAGGTGCAGCCCACCGAGCGGGCGAACTCGACGGCCACCGGCACATTCGCCCGGAACCGCTCCGACTCCGCGCCCGGAACCGACAGCGCGCCGCGGTCGGGACCCGGCAGCCGCCCCGCGTAGAAGTTCAGCCCCACCAGGCGGGTCCCCGCGTCGTGCAGCGCCGCACGCAGCGCGGCCGTCTCCGCCGGATCGGGAACCGGGGCGTCCACCCATGGCCACCACAGCTCCACGGCGGTGAAACCCGCCGCCCGTGCGGCCGCCGGCCGCTCCAGCAACGGAAGCTCGGTGAAAAGGATCGACAGATTGACGTCGAAGCGCGTGTCCGGGAAACCCATCAGGCCGGCACTCCTTCCGGATAGTGGAACTGTTTTTCTGCTTAATGGAACACTGCCCGGCGGTCTCGGAGGCTGTCAAGAGGGCCCCGGGGCAATTTCTGGTGGCCGGGACGAACCGCGCGTAGGTTGAGCGACGTGCGATTGCGAGTGGAGTTCACGACGGAACCGTTCGACCTGGACGAGGCGCCCGCCCATGCGGTGGTGGCGCGGGACATCGTCACCGGCGCCCACCTCGACGCCGTCGACGTCGGCCCGTTCGGCAACACGGCCGAGGGTGACGCGGACCGGGTGCTCGGCGCGGTCGGCGCCCTGCTGCGGGAGACCCTGCAGGCGGGCGCCACCCGGGTGTCCCTCCAGGTCAATGTGATCGCGGACGCCGAGCGGGGCGAGGGGGAGGCGCCGTGACGGAGCCCGCCGACCACCCGTTCGTTCAGGCCGTCAAGCCGCTGGTCGACGCGATGGGCGGCCAGCTGGTCGCACCGGGCCAGGCGCAGGGCGACGATGTCGTGCTGGCCTGGGAGGGACAGGACCGGGTGGCCGTACGCCTCCCCCATCTGTCGGAGTCCCTCGACCACATCCTCGTCGAGCTCCGGCGCCGGCACGGCAAGCCGCTGGCGGAGCTGGACCGCAAGACCAAGCAGTCGGTGGTGCGGATCCTGGAGACCCGGGGGGCCTTCTCGGTCCGCCATGGCGTCGAAACGGTCGCGACCGCCCTCGGCGTCAGCCGCTTCACCGTCTACAACTACCTGAACAGGGAGAACGCCTCGCGGGAGGGCGGGCCGCAGGCGGCAGGCGAATAGCGGGACGGTCCGGTCGGAGTTGCCGGTCGTCCGTGCTTCCCGGGTGTGCCGCCGGGGCCGCCACCCCCGGAATTCCGCCCGGAATCACCCGGCAGTGGCTTTTGTGCGGGCCAGATTTCAACAAAGTGTTGACGTGGTGTGGCCGGGGGTCTTAGCTGTTTCCAGCCAACCAGAGCTGTCCCGCACCCCCAGGCCACGGAGGCTTCCCGTGTCTTCGAGTTCACCGCGCTCGACGGGGGACACCCCCGTGCCCCCGCCGGGGCTCAGCCGGTTCAACACCGCCGACGACGAGGCGGCCCGGGCCGCCCTGCACGAGGTGTGTGCCAGCCGGACCTGGGGAGACCGGATACTCGCCCGTCGCCCCTACGCCACCACCGACGCCCTGTGCGCCGCGAGCGACGCCGCCATGGCCGAGCTGACCGCGGACGACCTGGCCGAGGCGATGGCCGGGCACCCGCCCATCGGCCGGCCGAAGCCGGGCGACCCTGCCTCGCACCGCGAGCAGAGCGGGATGGCCGGCGCCTCCGACGCGCTCAAGGCGGAGCTGCTCGCACTCAACCTCGCCTACCAGGAGAGGTTCGGGCACGTCTTCCTGATCTGCGCCACCGGCCGCACCGGTGAGCAGATGCGGGACGCCGTCCGGCACCGGATCGACAACACGCCGGAAGTGGAACGCGAGATCGTGCGGGGAGAGCTCGGCAAGATCAACCGCATTCGCCTGACCCGTATCGCGAAGCACGCAGAAGGAGACGCAGCATGAGCGGCGAGACGGCTGCACGGACGTCGGTGTCCACGCACATCCTGGACACCAGCGTGGGCCGCCCCGCGCGGGGCGTCGCCCTCACGCTCTCGGTGCGCTCCGGCAGCGACGGCGTCTGGACCGCCCACGGCGCGTCCACCACCGACCCGGACGGGCGCTGCAAGGACCTTCCGGCGCTGCCGGACGGCACCACCCATGTGCGACTCGACTTCGCCGTCGAGGAGTACTTCGTATCCAGCAAGGCACACCAGCAAGCCGAGGAACAGCAGGACGCCCCCCGCGCAAGGGACAGCGGAGTCTTCTTCCCGGAGGTGGCGATCACCTTCGCCGTCACACCGGGCGAGCACTATCACGTACCGCTGCTGCTCAACCCGTTCGGCTACTCCGTATACCGAGGGAGCTAGCACCGACATGACTGCCCATTCCCGCCCGGTGATGCTCGGCCAGAACCAGTACGGCAAAGCGGAAAACCGCGTCGTCAAGATCACCCGCGAGGGGGACACCCACCACATCAAGGACCTGAACGTCTCGGTCGCGCTCTCCGGCGACCTGGAAGAGGTCCACCTCTCCGGCTCCAACGCCCACTGCCTGCCCACCGACACGACCAAGAACACCGTCTACGCCTTCGCCAAGGAGTACGGGATCGAGTCGGCCGAGCAGTTCGGCATCCATCTGGCCCGGCACTTCGTCACCAGCCAGGAGCCGATCCACCGGGCCCGCATCCGGATCGAGGAGTACGCCTGGGAGCGGATCGCCACCTCCGACGCCAACTCCCGCTTCATCGGCTCCGACGAGGTCAACCACTCCTTCGTCCGCAAGGGCCAGGAGACCCGGCTGACCGAGGTCACCTACGACGGTGAGCGGTGGCAGGTCGTCTCCGGCCTCAAGGACCTCGTGGTGATGAACTCCACCAACTCGGAGTTCTGGGGCTACA
Organism: Streptomyces sp. NBC_01454; assembly: GCF_036227565.1. NCBI lineage: Bacteria > Bacillati > Actinomycetota > Actinomycetes > Kitasatosporales > Streptomycetaceae > Streptomyces > Streptomyces sp. NBC_01454. The sequence goes on along the minus strand of NZ_CP109460.1, from coordinate 1,619,303 downwards.
TCAAGGACAAGTACACGACCCTGAAGGAGGCCTACGACCGCATCCTGGCCACCGAGGTCTCCGCCCGCTGGCGGTTCAACTGGACCGACGACGAGCAGCGGATGCCCGGCTGGGAGCGTTCGTACGAGCAGGTCAAAAAGCATGTGCTGCAGGCCTTCGCGGAGACCTACAGCCTCTCCCTCCAGCAGACGCTGTACCAAATGGGATCGCGCGTCATCAACAACCGTTCCGAGATCGACGAGATCCGTTTCTCCCTCCCGAACAAGCACCACTTCCTGGTGGACCTGGAGCCGTTCGGGATCAAGAACGACACCCCGGACGGAGCGGTCTACTACGCGGCGGACCGCCCGTACGGCCTGATCGAGGCCACCGTCCTGCGCGACGGTGCCGAAGCCCGGATCCCCGTGGATCTGACCAACCTCTGAGCGCCCCGGCGCCACACCGTGCCCACTCCCCGTCCCGTGGCGGGGAGGGGCACGCACCCCGAGGGGAGCGAACCGTGGCACAGCAACCGCACCCGCCATCCGGCCCCGCCGTCCGTCCCCTCACTCGGCACCCGGAGCACCCCACGGGCGGCGGCCCTGGCGGCCGCCCCTCCCGGCTCCGGCACGCACCTTCCGTAGGGCCCTGCCGTGCCCTCCCCCTGCCGGAACCGAAAGAAGGAAAGCACCATGGCTGCATCGGCATCTCCTGACGGCGCGGTGACGCAGCGCCTCGTCATCGAGAACTGCGCCCTCGCGACCGTCGACGCCCAGGACACCGAGTACGCCACCGGCCATGTGGTGGTCGCCGGCAACGTCATCGAGTCGGTGGGCCCGGGCAAGGCGCCCGAGGGGCTCACGGACGTCGTCCGCCGGGTGGACGGCACCGGGCATCTGGTCACGCCCGGCCTGGTCAACACCCACCACCACTTCTACCAGTGGATCACCCGCGGGCTGGCCACCGACCACAACCTGTTCAACTGGCTGGTCGCGCTCTACCCGACCTGGGCACGGATCGACGCCCCGATGCTCGCCGCGGCCACCCAGGGCTCGCTCGGCATGATGGTCAAGGGCGGCGTCACCACCGCCTCCGACCACCACTACGTCTTCCCGCGGGGCGCCGGCGACCTCGTCGGCGCCGAACTGGCCGCCGCCGCCGAGATCGGCGCCCGCATCACCCTGGCCCGCGGCTCCATGGACCGCAGCGAGAAGGACGGCGGGCTGCCCCCGGACTTCGCCGTCGAGACCACCGAGGGCGCCCTCCTGGCGACCGAGGAGGCCATCGACACCTACCACGACGCCTCCTTCGGCTCGATGGTGCACATCGCCGCGGCCCCCTGCTCGCCGTTCTCCATCTCCACCGAACTCCTGCGGGAGGGCGCGGCGTTGGCCCGCCGCAAGGGCGTGCGGATGCACACCCACGGCTCGGAGACCGTGGAGGAGGAGAAGTTCTGCCACGAGCTGTTCGGCATGGGCCCCACCGACTACTTCGAGTCGACCGGCTGGCTCGGTGACGATGTGTGGATGGCGCACTGCGTCCACATGAACGACTCCGACATCGCCGCCTTCGCCCGCACCGGCACCGGCGTGGCACACTGCCCGTCCTCCAACGCCCGCCTCGCGGCCGGAATCGCCCGCGTCCCCGACATGCTCGCGGCCGGCGTCCCGGTCGGCCTCGGCGTGGACGGCACCGCCTCCAACGAGTCCGGCGAACTCCACACCGAGCTGCGCAACGCCCTGCTGATCAACCGCCTCGGCGCCCACCGGGAGGCCGCGCTGAACGCCCGCAAGGCGCTGCGGCTGGGCACCTACGGCGGTGCGCAGGTCCTCGGCCGGACCGCCGAGATCGGCTCGCTGGAGGCCGGCAAGCTCGCCGACCTGGTGCTGTGGAAGCTGGACGGCCTCGGCCACTCCTCCATCGCCGACCCGGTCACGGCCCTGGTCTTCGGCCCGCCCGCACCGGTCACCCTCTCCCTCGTCGGCGGCCGGCCGGTCGTCGAGGACAACCACCTCAGCAAGGTCGACGAGGACGCCCTCGCCCGCACCGCGCGGGCCGAGGCACAGCGTCTGGCCCGGATCGCCGCCGGGGACTGACCCCCACGGCGCGGTCATGCGGCCGACGCACCCTGACTCGGCCGGGAGGGACGGCTCCCGGCCGGGCGCGTGGATCCGAGCGGGATCCACGGCGCCGGACCCGGGGGTACGGGATCTGCCCGCACCCCCGGGACGGTCTGTCCCGCCGCCGTCCACGCGCCACAAGCGCACCCCCACGCAGCGCCGCTCACCAGGCGACATCTCCACCACGCACCACATGGCAAGCCCTCCGTGACAGCCTCGCGCCGCCGGCCCCGGCGGCGCAGAAAACGAAGGAGGCCCGCAGTGGCCGCAATGACCGGGCAGAAGTCGGAGGGGGACCGGAAACATCCGGTCGACGAGACCCTCCCGCCCCTGAAGATGTTCACCAGTGGCCTGCAGCACGTGGCCGCGATGTACGCGGGTGTGGTGGCCCCGCCGATGATCGTGGGACCGGCCTGCGGGCTCAGCGCCACCGAAACCGCGTTCCTGATGGGCGCCAGCCTCTTCACCGCCGGCATCGCGACGCTGCTGCAGACGCTGGGCTTCTGGAAGGTCGGCGCCAAGCTGCCGTTCGTCAACGGCGTCTCCTTCGCCGGCGTCACCCCGATGGTCGCCATCGGCAAGGCCCAGAGCCCCGGCCACGCGCTGCCGGTCATCTTCGGCGCGGTGATCGTCGCCGGTGTGCTGGGATTCCTCCTCGCCCCGTACTTCTCCAAGCTCGTACGGTTCTTCCCGCCGGTGGTCACCGGCACCGTCATCACCCTGATCGGCGTCTCGCTGCTGCCGGTGGCCTTCAACTGGTCCCAGGGCGGCAATCCGCAGGCCTCCGACTACGGTGCGCTGACCAACATCGGGATGGCCGCGCTGACCTTTGTGATCGTGCTGGTGCTGCGCCGGGTGCTGCGCGGCTTCCTCCAGCAGATCGCGATCCTGCTCGGGCTGATCGCCGGCACGCTGCTCGCGATACCCGTCGGCATCACGCACTTCTCCGCCCTGGGCGAGGCGTCCCTGTTCGGCTTCCCGACGCCGTTCCACTTCGGTGCCCCGCAGTTCGACGTCGCCGCGATCGTCTCCATGTGCATCGTGATGCTGGTCTGTATGACCGAGTCGACGGCGGACATGCTCGCCCTCGGCAGGATCGTCGGCCGCCCGGCGGACGCGCGCACCATCGAGGGCGGACTGCGCGCCGACACCCTGGGCACGGCCGTGAGCCCGCTGTTCAACGGCTTCGCCAACAGCGCCTTCGCCCAGAACATCGGCCTGGTCGCGATGACCAAGGTGCGCAGCCGCTACGTCGTGGCGACCGGCGGGCTGATCCTGATCGTGCTGGGCCTGTGTCCGGTGGCCGCCTCGGTGATCTCCCTGGTCCCGCTGCCGGTCCTCGGCGGCGCCGGCATCGTGCTCTTCGGCTCGGTGGCCGCCAGCGGTATCCAGACGCTGGCCTCGGCCGCCATGGAGAAGGGCGACAACGCCCTGATCGTCGCGGCGGCCGTCGGCATCGGGCTGATCCCGATCGCCGCCCCGGACTTCTACCACCACCTCCCCAAGGACCTGCTGGTCGTCCTGGACTCCGGCATCAGCACCGGCTGTCTGGTCGCCATCGTCCTCAACCTCGCCTTCAACCACTTCGGCAGGAAGGACGGGGATACGGCACCGGACTCCGGCGCCGTCGCCGAGGCGGCACTTCCGCCACAGCCCCGCCGCACCACCGAGGACGTCACCGGGGAGCCCGCGCCGGCCCCCGCCCACTGACGACGGCCCGCGCAACGGCCCGTACGGGAGCGGCAACTGCCCTTCCTCTGCGGGCCGTTGGGCTGCCCGCCCCCGCCCGGCGAAGGCTCAGTCCAGGAACCCTGACAACAGCTCGCGGAGCCCCGGCCCAGGGTCGAAATCCTCGTCGGGAAAGGCGAGTTGGCGGAAGACGACACCGTCCATGTAGTCGAGCAGGATCCCGCAGTGCCGCCGGGGCGCCGGCGAGCCGAAGCGCCGCAGCCACTCCGCGCCCCAGCCCGTGACGGCCTCCCGTCCGCGGGTGAGCGCCGGGCGGAGTGCGGGCCGGGCCGTGGACTCCAGGTACAGCGCGAAGCGGGCGGCGGTCCTGGCGCGCTCGGGGCCGGTCACATACCGCAGGAACCGGGCGACGGCGTCGGCGAGTTCCCCCGCGTCGGCCGGGACGGCCGCCGAGGCGAAGTCCTCCCAGTCGCGGTGCTCCCGCTCCTGGAGGTGGTCGACGATGCCGTCGATCAGGGCCGCCCGGTTGCGGAAGTAGTTGGAAGTGGTCCCGGAGGGGACCCCCGCCGCGGCGTCCACGGCCTGATAGGTCAGCCGCCGCGCGCCCTCGTCGCCCAGTACCCGGATCCCCGCGTCCAGGACCTGCTCCCGCCGTCGTGTCACCCCGTGCGCCCTTCGTGCCGTGCCCGTCCGCACCGCGTGTGCGGTGGCGAGACACTATAAACGTAGTGGCGCGGGTCGTCGGGCAGCGACGCGACGGGCCGGTACGGACCGCACCGCGGCGGTCCGTACCGGCCCTCGGGTGGGGCGGGCTCGGGGGTGTCAGCCCAGCAGTTCGTAGGCGGGCAGCGTCAGGAACTCCGTGTAGTCCGCGTCCAGGGCGACCCGCAGCAGCAGGTCATGGGCCTGCTGCCACCGGCCGGAGGTGAAGGCATCCTCGCCGACCTCGGCGCGGATCGCGGCCAGTTGCTCGGCGGCGACCCGGCGGACCAGCTCCGCGGTGGCCCGCTCCCCGTTCTCGAAGACGACACCGGCGTCGACCCACTGCCAGATCTGGGAGCGGGAGATCTCGGCGGTGGCGGCGTCCTCCATCAGGCCGAAGATGGCGACGGCGCCCAGGCCGCGCAGCCAGGCCTCGATGTAGCGGGTGCCGACCTGGACGGCGTCGATCAGGCCCTGGTAGGTGGGCTTGGCGTCGAGGGAGTCGATCGCGATCAGATCGGCGGCCTTGACGTCGACGTCCTCGCGGAGCCGGTCCTTCTGGTGCGGCCGGTCGCCGAGCACCGCGTCGAAGGAGGCGCGGGCGAGGGGGACCAGGTCGGGGTGGGCGACCCAGGAGCCGTCGAAACCGTCGCCGGCCTCGCGGTCCTTGTCGTTCTTGACCTTGGCCAGGGCCTGCTCGTTGGCCTCGGGGTCGCGGCGGTTGGGGATGAAGGCCGCCATTCCGCCGAGGGCATGGGCGCCGCGCTTGTGGCAGGTGCGGACGAGGAGTTCGGTGTAGGCGCGCATGAACGGTGCCGTCATCGTGACCGCGTTGCGGTCGGGCAGCACGAACTTGGCGCCGCCGTCCCGGAAGTTCTTGACGATGGAGAAGAGGTAGTCCCAGCGGCCGGCGTTCAGCCCCGAGGCGTGGTCGCGCAGCTCGTAGAGGATCTCCTCCATCTCGTACGCGGCGGTGATGGTCTCGATCAGGACGGTGGCGCGCACCGTGCCCTGCGGGATGCCGAGCTGGTCCTGGGCGAAGACGAAGATGTCGTTCCAGAGGCGGGCCTCCAGGTGCGACTCCGTCTTCGGCAGATAGAAGTACGGCCCCTTGCCGAGGGCCAGCAGTCGCTTGGCGTTGTGGAAGAAGTAGAGCCCGAAGTCGACCAGCGCGCCGGGGACCGGGCGGCCCTCGAACTGCAGGTGCCGCTCGTCCAGATGCCAGCCGCGCGGCCGCATCACGACGGTGGCGAGCTCCTCGGCGGGCTTGAGCGCGTAGGACTTGCCGGACGCCGGGTCGGTGAAGTCGATGCGCCGTTCGTAGGCGTCGATGAGGTTCAGCTGACCCGAGATGACGTTCTCCCAGGTCGGAGCGGAGGCGTCCTCGAAGTCGGCGAGCCAGACCTTGGCGCCCGAGTTGAGCGCGTTGATGGTCATCTTGCGGTCGGTGGGACCGGTGATCTCCACCCGGCGGTCGTTGAGCGCGGCGGGCGCCTCGGCCACCCGCCAGCTGTCATCGGCACGGATCCGCGCGGTCTGCGGCAGGAAGTCCAGCGTGCTGGTGCGGGCGATCTCGGCCCGGCGCTCGGCGCGGCGGGCGAGCAGCTCGTCACGGCGCGGGGTGAACCGTCGGTGGAGCGCGGCGACGAAGGCGAGCGCGGCGTCGGTGAGGACCTCGCCCTGCCGTTCGGGGGTGTGCGCGGGGTCGACTTCGACGATGGCCAGCGGGGACGGCGCTGGTGCGGACATGAGCTGTCACTCCATTCATCGGCGGTGCCCGGCGGCCGCGGGGACGCCTGGCGGCACGGGGTGCCGCGGGCCCCGGGGCACGGTCGCGGGCGCCGTCTGGGTTCAGGGCGCTTCTGACCAGTGGAGACTAGTTTCCTTATCGCGGAACTTCAATGGTTTGTTGATGTCGAGATTCTCCGGGTCGACACACTCATTGATCGAATGGCTCCCGGTGCCACGGCGGTCACTCTCCATTACTTCCGCATCCCCGGTCGATGTCTGGCTCCGGTGCGCGGCGTCACTCCAGACGGTGCAGATCCTCCGGGGTGTCGATGTCGTACGGCTCGGCGACATCGGCGCACTCGACCAGAGTGAGGGCGTCCGCGTGCTGCCGGAGGTAGGCGCGCGCACCGCGGTCGCCCGTTGCGGTGGCGGCGATGTCCGGCCAGCGGTCGGCGCCGAAGAGGACCGGATGGCCGCGCCGCCCGTGGTAGGCGGCGGAGGCGAGCGCACTGCCGCCGTCGTACGCCGCCACCACCCGCGCCACCGCCGCGGCGCCGATGCCCGGCTGGTCCACCAGGGACACCACCACCGCGTCCGCCCCCGAGCCGGCCAGCGCGGCCAGCCCCACCCGCAGCGACGAGCCCATGCCGTGGGCCCAGTCCGGGTTGTCCCAGAGGTGATACGCCGTCAGCTCGGCCCGCTCGCGTACCGTGTCGGCCGCCGCGCCCAGCACGATGTGGACGGGGCCGCAGCCGCCCTCCCGCAGGGCTCGTGCGGCGTGCTCGACCAGCGGCCGGCCCCGGTGGTCGAGCAGCGCCTTGGGCCGTCCCCCCAGGCGCCGCCCACCGCCCGCGGCGAGCAGCAGACCGGCCACCCGCCCTCCCGGCCGCCCGGTTGCCCCTGCCCCCTCCCTCGGGGCGTCCGGCCGGACGCGGGGCGGCTGTTCCGGATCCCTCGGGTTTGTCGGTGCTGTCGGTGCCATGGGGACTGCATACCTCATGGCGCCGTGGGGTGTGGCCCGCCGGTCAGGCGGCTCTACCTTCTTGATCGGGTTGATCGAGCCATTCGTAGGGTTGGGTCGCCCAGGGGTGCTGGGTGTGGCTGTCAGGCGGCTGCCACCTTGTGGCTTGCGAGGCTTCGCCGCCCGGCACCCCACGACGACTCGGCCGCCGATTAGGAAGTGCGAACAAGTCGCTGCGTAGAGCAATGCCGGCGAAGTCGTCCGTGGCACGAACAGTACGAACACGAACGTCAGGAGCACGATGAGCCGGATATGGGCGGGGATCGACAGCGGCAAGGGCCACCACCACGGCCTCGCCTTGGACACCGACGGCAAAACACTGCTGTCGCGGCGGGTCGCCAACGACGAGCCCGAGCTGCTGAAACTGCTCGGTGACGTCCTCGACCTGGCCGACGGGCGTCAGGTCACCTGGGCCATCGACATGACCGGCGGAGAACCCGCACTGCTGCTGGCCCTGCTGGTCAACCACGGCCAGGAGATCCTGTACATGCCCGGCCGGCTGGTGAACCGGGCCTCCGACGGCTACCGCGGCGAGGGCAAGACCGACGCCCGCGACGCCTACGTGATCGCCGACCAGGCCAGGATGCGCCGCGACCTGCGGCCCATCCGCCCCGGCGACGAAGCCGCCATCGAGCTGAAGCTGCTGACCGGACGCCGCGCCGACCTGGTCGAGGACCGCACCCGCACCGTGAACCGCCTGCGCGGCACCCTGCTGAGCATGTTCCCCGCCCTGGAACGGGCCCTGGACGTGACCAACACCGGCCCGCTCAAGCTGCTGACGGGGTACCAGAGTCCGGCCTCGATCCGCCGCGCCGGGGTCACACGGCTGACCAAGTGGCTGGCCAACCGCACCGTCCGCAACGCAAGATCCCTGGCCGAAGCAGCCGTTGAGGCAGCAGAGCGGCAGCACACCGCCATCCCCGGGGAGAAGACCATAGCCAAGCTGGTCCACACCCTGGCCGGGGAGGTGATGACCCTCAACGAGCAGATCTCCGAGATGGACAAGCTCATCGAGGGCCGGTTTCGCGAGCACGAACTCGCCGACATAGTCCAGAGCGTCCCCGGCATCGGTGCCGTGCTGGGAGCGGAATTCCTCGCCGCTGTCGGCGGCAGCCTGGACGACTTCGACTCTCCGGACGCCCTGGCGGCCTTCGCCGGCGTTGCGCCCGCGCCTCGCGACTCGGGCAAGGTCAGCGGCAACCTCCACCGGCCGGTCGCCTACCACCGAAGACTCCAGCGCGTCTTCTACACCTCCGCGCTCGTCAGCGTCCGCTGCGACCCCAACTCGCGGAAGTTCTACGACCGCAAACGCGCCGAGGGAAAGAAGCACGTCCAAGCCGTGCTCGCCCTCGCCCGCCGCCGCGTCAACGTCCTGTGGGCCCTGATCCGTGACCGACGGTGCTACGAGGTCGCACCCCCAGTGGCTACAGCGGCTTGACAACTTCATTAGGAAGCGTCGTCCGACGCGCGCGGGCGCGGGATGTGCGGCCGGAACCGCTCGCGCAGCGGGGACGTTCCCTCCTCCCCGTCCCGGTGCTCGGCGACGTAGCGGTGTATGTGCTCCAGCGTGATCTCCGAGGCGTCGGTCAGGCCGTACGCGCGGCAGATGAGCTGGACGACGCTGGCCCGACGTGGGTGAGAGCCGTTGTCGGGGCCGGAGTTGGGCTCCATGGCATTCTCCGATCCAGTGATATGCCGGATATTTCCTTGAAAGGGAGAATGCTCCATCACGTCGTGCCATACGCCTCGTCCCGGGTGTGCCCACGCCAACGGGTGCCCTGGTGAACGCATGTACTGACGCATGGTCAAGTCGAATCCGGGTACCGCGCCGCGCGCCCGTTCCGGGGCTGCCCCGGACGTCCCTCCCTGTCGCGAGCGAGGGTCCCTGCGCGGCCCCGCGGACCCGGCGGCCGTGACGGCTTTCGGCCTTCAGGTGCGGCGTAACGCGGTGCGGCCGAAGGGGGATTCCTTGAGGTCAGGGGCGTGAGCGGGCGTGCGGGCGGCGCATCCGCCGGGTACGCCGGCCGGGCCACTGCCGGGTGAATCCCGCCAGTGATCGGTTTTTTTCGCTCTCCGTATGGCGCGGGCAGCACAGGGTGGCGTTAACTGTCCCGCATCGCGGGTCGGGCAACGGCCACGGAGGACGCCGTCGTGGTGGAACAGCTGCAGAGTGACAGACGAACGACCGGGGTCGAGGGTGACCCACGGGTCCATGAGCTACGCGGGGCGGTGGCCCGGCTGCGCCGTCAACTGGCCGTCCTTCCGGGGGAGTTGCTGGACCGGGCGGCGGCAGACGACGAGCTGGCCGCCCTGGACGCGATGGTGAGCCACGGCCTGCCCGAGGTGCCCCGGCTGCGGCGCTCGCTGCTGCTGATCGCCGGGGCGGTGGGATCGGTGAGCGCGCTGTCGCCCGCGTTGACCGATGTGCGCGAGGGCATCGACCGGTTCGGCGAGCTGCCGCGCACCCGCTGACCGCGGGCGCGGGGCGGCTGGCCGCGGGCGGTTGACCGCGGGGCGGCATCCTGGCCGCCCGTCGCGCTATGCCGGCGTCTGGTTGGCCAGCGCGACCGAGAGCTGCGCCGCGACGTCCTGGAGCACCGGCACGATCTTGTCCGTCGCGGCCTCCGACACCCGGCCGGTCGGACCGGAGATGGAGATCGCCGCGGAGGTGGGGGAGTTGGGGACCGGCACCGCGAGGCAGCGGACGCCGATCTCCTGCTCGTTGTCGTCGACCGCGTAGCCCAGGCGGCGGACGTCGGCGAGCGCCTCGAGGAAGCGGTCCGGGTCGGTGAGGGTCTTCTCGGTGGCGGCGGGCATGCCCGTGCGGCCGAGCAGCGCGCGGACCTCCTCCGGCGGGTGGTCGGCCAGCAGGGCCTTGCCGACGCCGGTGGAGTGCGGCAGCACCCGCCGACCGACCTCGGTGAACATCCGTACCGCGTGCCGGGAGGGGACCTGGGCGACATAGACGACCTCGTCGCCGTCGAGCAGCGCCATGTTGGCGGTCTCGCCGGTCTCCTCGACCAGGCGGGCGAGGAACGGCCGGGCCCAGGTGCCCAGCAGCCGCGAGGCGCTCTCGCCGAGCCGGATCAGCCGGGGGCCGAGCGCATAGCGGCGGTTGGGCTGCTGGCGGACGTAGCCGCAGGAGACGAGCGTGCGCATCAGCCGGTGGATGGTGGGCAGCGGGAGTCCGCTGCTGCCGGAGAGCTCGCTCAGGCCGACCTCGCCCCCGGCGTCGGCCATCCGCTCGAGCAGGTCGAAGGCGCGCTCAAGGGACTGGACGCCGCCGCCGGCGGGCTTGGCTTCGGCGGCGGAGGTGCTGGCGCTGGACGACGGCACGTCGCGTTCCTTTCGGGGCGGGGCGGATCGGTCTCGGCAGGGCTCACGGGCGCCGGGCCCGATCGGAGCAGCCTACCGGTCCCCTTGCCCTGGCACACGGCCTCTCGCACACTCGTTCCCGCCGGTCAGGCCCCGTTCGTCCCGGGCTGCGACCCCTCGGGACGGTTCCTGGCCAGGCGCTCCCGGTGCTGCCGGTGGCCATGGCTGCGTTCTGCTGAGTGAAATCCGGTATCCATTCCATGGAATCGCCCACGGCAGTGGCGTGCTTCCGGGGGCGTGTGGCGGGTGGCGGTCGTGGGGTCTTGACGGGCCGGGGTCCGGAGTGAAGACTCATTCAACAGTCTGTTGAATCCCGTGCTCGGGGCCGGCGCGGACACGCCCTGGGGCCGTCCGGTCGGCCGCCCCGTTGGCCGTGCGCCGCACGCGCCATCGGCCAACGAGGGAAGCACGATACGAGGAGGGGACCGGGTGTCCGAACCAGAGCTGGTGCTGCGCTCCACACGCGTCGTCACCCCGCAGGGCACGCGTGCCGCGTCCGTCACCGTCCAGGGCGGCACGATCGCCGCGGTGCTGCCGTACGACGCCCCGGATCCGGCCGGAGCCCGGGTGGTGGACTGCGGCGACGACGCCCTGCTGCCCGGCCTGGTCGACACCCACGTGCACGTCAACGACCCCGGCCGCACCGAGTGGGAGGGCTTCTGGACCGCCACCCGCGCGGCCGCGGCCGGCGGGATCACCACCCTCGTCGACATGCCGCTCAACAGCCTGCCGCCCACGACCACCACGGCCCACCTCGACACCAAGCGTGCGGTGGCCCGCGGCAAGGCCCATGTCGACGTCGGCTTCTGGGGCGGCGCCATCCCCGGCAACGTCAAGGATCTGCGCCCGCTGCACGACGCCGGGGTCTTCGGCTTCAAGTGCTTTCTCTCGCCCTCCGGCGTGGACGAGTTCCCCGCCGTCGACCAGGAGCAACTGGCCGCCGCCCTGGGCGAGATCGCCGACTTCGACGGCCTGCTGATCGTGCATGCCGAGGACCCGGGCCACCTGGACGCGGCGCCCGCACCGCACGGCCCCAAGTACACCGACTTCCTCGCCTCCCGCCCCCGGATCTCCGAGAACGACGCCATCGCCGGGCTGATCGTGCTCGCCGAACGGCTCGGTGCCCGGGTGCATGTGCTGCATCTGTCCTCCGGTGACGCGCTGCCGATGATCGCCGCCGCCCGGCGCGAGGGCGTCAGGATCACCGTCGAGACCTGTCCGCACTTCCTGACCCTGACCGCGGAGGAAGTCCCGGACGGGGCCACGGAGTTCAAGTGCTGCCCGCCGATCCGCGAGGCAGGTAACCAGGACGCGCTGTGGGAGGGGCTGGCCGACGGCACCATCGACTGCGTCGTCTCCGACCATTCGCCCTCCACCGCCGACCTCAAGACCGCCGACTTCGGCGCGGCCTGGGGCGGCATCTCCTCCCTCCAACTGGGCCTGCCCGCCATCTGGACCGCGGCCCGGGCGCGCGGGCACCGTCTCGACGACGTGGTGCGCTGGATGTCCACCGCCCCGGCGGCGCTCGCCGGCCTCGGCCGGAAGGGCGCCATCGAGCCCGGCCGGGACGCGGACTTCGCGGTGCTCGCCCCCGAGGAGACCTTCACCGTCGACCCGCAGGCCCTCCAGCACCGCAACAAGATCACCGCGTACGCCGGGAAGACCCTGTACGGCGTCGTGCGGTCCACCTGGCTGCGCGGCCGGCAGATCAACGACGGCGCGACCCTCACCGAGCCCACCGGCGCGCTGCTGGAACGGCCGCGGCGCGGATAGGCGTCGGTCGCTGAACGGCCCCGCAACCCCTGCTGGGTGGCCCCGGCCCTCCGCGGTTCATCCGCAGGACGGGGTCGCTACACCCCCAGCCCGCCGACGACGGTGAGTTCCTGGCCGGTGATCTCGCCCGTCAGCAGCGGAAGGGCCTCGGTGATGGTGGCCTTCGTCTCCGGGAGGAGCAGCGAGGCGTCATGCTGCTCCTTGGTGTCCCACAGCTCGTGCACCCAGATCAGGTCCGGGTCGGTGGTGTCGGACACCCCCACCGCGTAGAGCCGGCACCCCGCGGCCCGCAGGCCGTCGACGCCGCGGAGCAGCAGGGCGATCACCTCGTCACGGTGCCCGGGCCGGGCCTTCAAGGTCGCGTGGTAACCGTAGGACACCGTGGCTCTCCTTCGGATTCCCCGGGGTGCGGGGGCGCGGGACGGATCAGTCCGCCACAGCGTCCCAGAACATGAGCTCGTACGCCTGGAGGAGGCGGCCGTAGCGGTGCGCCATGGCCGGCTGCGCCTGGCCGGTGTCGAGGCCGTGCTGCACCGCCTGGCGGGCCCGCTCCTCGACGGCCGGCGCCGGCTCGGCGAAGAACCCGAAGAAGGCCCGGGCCGACTCCGGGAAGGCGTAGTGCTCGCGCATCGCGGCCTCGACGGTCGCGCAGGTGTCGCCCCAGGCGGCGAAGTTGGCGGTCAGGGCGATCGCCACATCGGCCGGCTCGCCGCCGAGGGCGAGCCGCGCCGCGTAGGAGGGGTACGCCTGACAGCCGGGGCGCGGCCGGTAGTGCGCGATCTCCCGCTCGGTCAGCTCACACGCCTCCGCCAGCCCGGCCAGCTGTTTCAGGGCCTGCGCCTCGCCCTGGGCGAGCAGGTCGAAGAAGTCGGCCACCGGTGGGTCACCGTCCGCCCGCCGCGCCAGGTGCTGGAAGCTGAGCCGGTCGGCGGTGATCACCTGATGCTGCTCGAGGGCGAAGGTGGCGAACACCGAGCGCGGCGCCGTCCCCGCCTCGATCCGCGCGACCAGCCGGTTGGCGTCGGTGTCCGGGGCGAGCACCCGGACCGCGTCGTCGAGCACGGCGACCGCGGTCGGGCGGGGGGCGTCGGGGGCGGGTCGGGCCATGGTGTCGGTCTCCTCCGGGGCGAGGGCGGTGGCCAGAGCCTCAGATTAGGGCGCGGGAGACCGGCGGCGGGCGCGCTGACGCCGGTGCGTCCGGGGGAAGCGGGCGGCCCCCGGCACCGCCCCGGACCGACGGGGCGCGATGGTGCGGCGGGTCGCCCGGCATACCGCGTCGTCGCGGGCGTGGCCGTCCGTGCGGCCCCGCCGCTCAGTGCAGAATCACCTCATTGACCTCGGGGACCGCCCCCTGCTCCCGCCAGACCAGCCGTACGGCCTCGATCGCACCGCCGTCTGCCGCAAGCCGCGTATACGCACCGGACGAGACGCCGAGCGTGCGCCAGACACCGCCCGTACGCACCTCGATCCGCGCCGCCGGGCCGGAGGCGCCCCGCGGACGCAGCACCACCACGGACCGTGCCGTGCGGGGCGCGGCGGGGGTGAACTCCAGTGTCTCGCCGGGCTGTGGCGCCCGGGCCGCGCGGTAGGCGGTGGCCGGGTCGCCGTCGCCCGCCGACCGCAGCGTGCTGCCCCCGGCCGCCGGCGGCCCGCCGCGTACCGTCATCCGCCCGGCCCCGGCCACCGTGAACTCCCGTACCACCAGCCAGTTGTCCTGTGCCCGGGTGGCCCGCGCACGAACGTAGCGGGCGGTGGTGCCGGCCGGCGGTACGGCGGTCACCTCGGCCTTCCCGTCGAAGGCGGCCAGCTGCCGCCAGTGCTCGTGGTCCGCGGAGAACTCGACGACACCGTGGTGCAGGTAGTCGTCGGGGCTGTCGCTCTTGCCCATGGCCAGGGTGACGGTGCCCAGCGGACGCTCGGCCCCGAGATCCAGCCCGACGGAGGAACCGGCCCGCGGCGCCGCCCCGCTCCAGAAGTACGTGGCGTCCTCGCCGTCGGTCATCCGGGAGGGGGCGTTGTCCTGGTACACGGCGAGATCCGTCGACGCCCGGGGGCGGCCGGTGACCCCCAGCGCCCGGTCGTGCGCGGCCAGCGCATCCTCCACGAAGGTGTCCAGCACCCCGTCCGCCACCAGTACCGGGACCCGCTTGCCCCGCATGTCCACATAGACGAAGGACTGCGCGGTGCGCACCAACTCCGGTATCCGCTGCCGTAGTTGCCAGGCCGTCGCGCCGTCGCCCGCCCTGGTCGCCTCGATCAGCCGCAGCGCGGTACGTGCCGCGACACCCCAGGCGTGGGTGGCGTCCAGCCACGGCCCGCTGTCCCTGACGAAGCCGCGGTCGGGGAGCCGGTCGCGCAGCACGGCCGGCGCGTCCTGGAGGGTCCGCAGCACCGCGTCGAGCCGCCGGGCCGGCCCGCCGGACGTGAAGTCCTTGACGGCGGCGGCCAGTTCGGGTGCCTGCTGCGGGTTGAGCGCCGAGGAGTACCCGGCGTCGGCGAAGGCCCGTAGTGCCCGTGCCGTGAGGGCGTCGCCGCCGGACAGCTCCTCGATCGCCGCACCCCAGGAGGCCCGGGCGTCATACGCCGCGTCGTTCCAGGCGTAGTCGGCCACCGTGTGCAGGGCCAGTTTGGAGGCGGCGGGCTGGATCATCGGGTTCGCGGTGATTCCCGCCAGCTGCCCCGGCAGCCCCTTCTCCCGGCCGTTGAACGGCCCGAGCAGCAGCCGGCCGGTCACATAGTCGTTGACCGGGTAGTTGTCCCAGGTCAGGATCGGGTGCCCGAAGACTTCCCGGGCCTGCCGCGCTTGGCGGACGGTCATCGTCGGCGCGATCACCCCCACGCCCGTCCACTCCACCAGCACCTTCGCGTCCAGCTGGGTCGCCAGCGCCTTCTTGTACGGCGACGGCTGCACGTCGGCGTACTCGGTCGGCACCATCTGCAGTGGTCCGGCGCCCGGATGCGTGGCGATGAACTCCCGCTGCACACGGTTGAGCAGATGGGCCTGGGCGGCACCCGCAGCCCCGCCGCCGGTCCCGAACCGGTCCTTGTCCGCCGCGCAGTTCCAGTGTGTGTAGCTGATGTCGTCCAGCGGCACCGCGAAGCTCCGTACGCCGATGTCCCACAGCGTCTGGAACTTGGCGGTCAGCGCCTTGAGATCCGCGTCGGAGCCGTAGCAGACGGACAGCCCCGGGGAGAGGGCGTAGGTGAACTCCACATGCCGCTGCCGCGCCCGGTCCACCAGCTCCTTGAGCTGCGCGAGCCGCTCCGCCGGGTAGGGGTCACGCCACTTCTCCCGGAGGTAGGCATCGTCCTTCGGCGAGTACACAAAGAGGTTCATCTTGTGCGCGCCGTAGAAATCGAGCTGGTCGAGCCGCGCCTCGTGGGACCACGGGGTGCCGTAGAAGCCCTCGATGACCCCGCGCAGCGGCGTGGCCGGCCAGTCCCGTATGACGGTGCCCGCCACCCGGGCGCCCGGCCGGGACCGGTGCGGCAGCAGCTGCCGCAGGGTCTGCGCGGCGTAATACGTGCCGGTGGCGTCCTTGCCGGACAACGCGATCCGCCCCTCGCCGACGGCCAGCGCATAGCCTTCGGCGGGCAGCCCGCCGGGCCCCCGTGCGCCCAGCTGTGCCAGCGTCCGGGCCGCGCCCGGACCGTCCACGTACACCGTGAGCTGCCCGCCGCCCGGCGCCCGCCCGGCCCGTACGACGCGCTGCGCCCCGGCGTCGGCCAGCGCCCTCTCGACGGCCGACAGCGCGGCGGCATCGGCCTTCGGGCCCGCGACGACGGTCACGGACGGGGTGAGGGTGACCCCGCCGGGCAGGTGCCGGACGGAGTGCGGCGTGGGGGAGAGGGCAGGGGCGGCGGCCACGGGCCTGGCCCGGGCGCCGTCCCGCCCCGTGCCCTGGCCGGCGCCCGGCGGCCCCGACATGCCCGTCAGGGGGAGCACGGCCAGGCCCATGGCCAGCGCGGTGGCCGCCGCGGTGCGGGTGCGGTGCATCCTTCGGTCCTCCTCGGCACGACGAGGTGCGGGACGGGAGTGCCGCGAGCCGTGCGCCAGCAGGCTTCACCCGGCTGCCGTGTCGGGGCAATGGACTTTCGGACCGAGGAGATGGACGCCGCGCCGCCGCTCCCGGCGTCACCGTGTCACTGCGTCACCCGTCAGCGCGTCACCGTGTTTTGGCGATGACCACCAGGAGACTCATGAACGCCAGCAGCACATGTGTCGCGACCACGTAGATGAACACCCGCACATACAGCCCGCGGGGTGGCTTGTTCTCGACGTAGGTCCGGCCGGCCGCCGCCTCGGGCGGTTGCTCCGCCGACGGGGGAGTGGCAGGGGCGGTCTGATCAGGCCTCACGAATCCGGTCCTTCCGTCAGGAGCGACGCCGGGGCTCACAGCCCGCGGCGCCGCGCGTCGTCACCGAGGCAGAGTTCGGCGGCGCCGCTCTGCAGCAGGGTGTGGACGAACAGCAGCTCCACCCCGCTCTGCGAGGCGGCGGCGATCCGGTGCGGGGTCAGCGAGTCGAAGTGCGCCGCGTCCCCCGGATCCAGCACATGCACCGCCGCACCGAGCGTCAGCCGCAGCCGCCCGTCGAGGACGTAGAGCCACTCCTCGCCCGGATGCACCCGCACCAGCTCGCCCTGTGCCCGCTGCGGCACATGCACCCGCAGTGCCTGCATCGCCCGCCCGGCGCCGCCCACGGTCCAGTACGTCCAGCCGCCGGCCTGCGACGGTTCGGTGCGCCCGGCCCGCACGATCGGGTCCCGCTCCGGTGCGGTCTCGCCGAGCAGGTCGGATACCGTCGTGCCGTAGGTGCGCGCCAGCGCCAGCAGCATCGGCAGCGACGGCTGCCGCCGGCCGGTCTCCAGCCGCGACAGGTGCGCGGGCGACAGACCCACCAGCGGGGCCGCGGTCTCCAGCGTGAGTCCACTGCGTCGCCGCAGGTCACGCAGGCGCGGTGCGACGGTGGACAGCTCCTCCGGAGGAGTGCCGGAGGGCTCGTCGGGGAGCTCGGTCATGTCCCCGGTATAACGAGCTCTCGCCTCCGGGGCAAAAGATTTGCCTCTCAGGCAAAAGCTGCCGTCGCCGCCTCGTCCTCTCGTCGGGTGGCTGCCGGAGGGCCCCGGACGGGCTCACCGTCCCGCGGCCCGGCCGGTCTCACCGCCCGGCGTCCTGCGGGTACCAGCGCAGCTCGACCGTGTTTCCGTCCGGGTCCTCGACGTAGATCGACTGCGCCACGCCCCGTGCCCCGTACCGGCCGACCGGACCCTCCAGCACGGTGAACCGTCCCGAGTCGATGACCTCCTGCCAGTCCAGCGGCTCGACGACCAGGCAGATGTGGTCGACGTTGGACCCGCCGCCTGCGTTGCCGACCACCAGATCGATGATCGTGCTCGGGCTGATCCGTACCGACGGGAACGGGGCGTCGCCGGCCCGCCACTCGTCCACCCGGACCGGCTCCAGTCCGAGCGGCCCGCAGTAGAACGCCAGCGCGCGCTCCACGTCCTGCACCGCGAGCACGAGGTGATCGAAGTCCTTGACCCGCATGGGCAACCTCCAGTGATGTGAGCCGAACCGGCCCGGTCCGGCCCGGCCCGCGGCACACCGCACCCGGGCCGATCTTGTTCAACCCCTGAATTCAACCCGAAACCAGCAGGGCTGCCGTTCTTCTGACGTCGGGACGGCTCGTGACGGCCCGCCCGGCTCTGCCCTGGCCTGGGCGGGCGGTCGGCGAGGCGCCTGTTTCCCGAGAGCGAAAAGGGCTTTCCGAAAGGGCTTCTGACGCCGCATCGCATTCGCTTCAATTGCGCTGACCGTGTGAACTCCCGGAAAACTTCCGCTGTTTGGGATTGACAGGATCATGTCTACGCGCGTCATCCTGAGAGGTATGAGAATCCCCCCACGGATCACCAGGATCGGCGCCGCAGGCGCCCTCGCTTCGGCCCTTCTCATCGGCGGGACCGCGGTCGCCGCCACCCCTGCCGTCGCCACGACGCACGCGGCCACCTCGTACGCCACGACGGCGCACGCAACGGCCGCGCACGCCGCGGACATCGGCAAGGTCTGCTACTCCAAGCTGCCCTCGCAGGCCCATGACACCCTCGACCTGATCGCGAAGGGCGGGCCCTACCCCTATCCGAAGGACGGCACGGTCTTCGACAACCGGGAGCATGTCCTCCCGGACCAGAGCGCCGGCGACTACTACCACGAGTACACCGTCGTCACGCCGGGCTCGCCCGACCGCGGTGCGCGCCGCATCGTGGCCGGCGAGAAGAAGGACGAGGACTACTACACCGCCGACCACTACTCGACGTTCGAGCTCGTCGACCGCAGCTGCTGAGGCCGGTGGGCCGGTAGGCCGGAACGGACGTACGGCAGAGCGGCACCACACCACACGGCAGAAACGCCGACACCACACCACAACGCGAGTAACGGGTCCGCCGGGCCCGTTGCCCGGAGCCCGCGGCGGCCGGGGTGCATACGCACCCCGGCCGCCGCCGTGCTGTGCGCCCCCTGCGACCTGCCTCTTGTCCCCATTCTCGACAGAAGGGGCGCACGGGGCGCACCCCCGAGAGAGGATTGTCAGTGGTTCCCGGTAGCGTTTCGGCAGAAACGAGGAGTGGGCGGGCATCGGCGGAAATAGACCCTCTGTGGTCAGCTGCCGGGACACGTCCCGGAACGTGCCCTGTCCGTCGTGGGCCAGGTGCCGGACGGCATGCAGTGTCGGAGACAAGGAAGGACGGCGAACTGCCGTGTATCGCTGGGAGATCACCCGGGCCGCACTGGCGCAGCGCGTTTTCGCCATCGTCCGCAGCAGGACCTATGACGAGGCGAGCGCCACCGCCGACACCCTGCTGTCCGCCGGCATCACCAGCCTGGAGATATCTCTGACCACCCCGTTCGCGCTGGAGGCGGTCACCACGCTCTCCCGCGAGCTCGGTGACGACGCGGTCATCGGCGCGGGCACGGTCCTTGACGGCGTCTCGGCGCGGATGGCGGTCGACGCGGGCGCCCGCTACCTGGTGTCGCCCAGCCTGGACGCCGAGGTCATCAGCACCGGCCACCGCTATGGCGTGCCGGTCTTCCCCGGCGTCTCGACGCCGACCGAGATGGTCCGCGCCCTCGAACTCGGCGCGGACGCGGTCAAGCTGTTCCCCGCCTCGGCGCACGATCCGTCCTGGCTGACGGAGGTCCGGGCCGCGCTGCCGCAGGTGCCGGTGCTGCCGACGGGCGGGGTGACGGTCGACAGCGCGCCGGAGTGGATCGCCGCGGGCGCGGTCGCCGTCGGGATGGGCGCGGCCCTCTCCGAGGGGGACCGGGACACCGTCGCCAAGCGCGCCGCCGACCTCCTCGTCCGTCTCGACGAGGCCGCCCCCGGTCGTCCGACGACGAGGGGCAGCGCGGAGCTCTACGAGGACTGAAGTCCCCTCGGTTCGCCGCCGCCCGGGCCCCCGTGGCCGTTCCACCGGCCGCTCAAGGGGTGCACCGGCACCACGGCTCTGCCACGCTGAGAGCTTCGACCGAGTGCGCACGCCGCCGCGTACCGCAGTCCCAGGAGCCCTGATGAAGCGCGCCGCCATCCTCTCCGCCCTCGCCTGCCTGCTCGCCGTCAGCGCCACCGCCCCGGCGGCCTCGGGCGCTCCCGCGAGGGGCGGGGACACCGCCTCCCCGGCCGCCGGGAAGACCTCGGCCCTCGACGCCGTCCCGCGGCGCGGGGTGCTGCGGGTCTGCACCACCGGCGACTATCGGCCCTTCAGTTACCGCGACCCCAGGACGGGCAGCTACCGCGGTGTGGACATCGACATGGCCCGGGATCTCGCCAAGAGCCTCGACGCCAGGCCGCGTTATGTGGCCACCACCTGGGCACGGCTCGTCGGCGACCTGTCGGCCGGCCGCTGCGACATCGCCATGGGCGGGGTCTCCGTCACCCTCGCGCGCGCCCGCTCCGTCTACTTCAGCGCACCGACCCGCACCGACGGCAAGACGCCCCTGGTGCGCTGCAAGGACAAGGACAAGTACGCCACCCTGCGGCAGATCGACCGGCCCGGCACCCGGGTCATCGTCAACCCCGGTGGGACGAACGAGGAATTCGCCCGCTCCCATCTCCAGCACGCCGCCCTCACGGTCCATCGGGACAACACCACGATCTTCGACGAGATCATCGCGGGACGGGCGGACGTGATGATGACCGACGCCAGTGAGACCCGCTACCAGGCCAGGATCCACCCCGAACTCTGCTCGCTCCACCCGGACAAGCCCTTCACCTTCTCCGAAAAGGCCTATGCCCTGCCCCGCGGCGACAACGAGTTCAAGGCCTATGTGGACCAGTGGGTGCACCTGGCCACCCATGACGGGACGTACCGGAAGTACGAGGCCGCATGGATGACGAATTGACGAGTTGATGACGGGACGACGCGACGACGGGATCACGGGATGACGCGGCGCGGACGAGAGGCGGGAACCGGGATGGCCGGTACGGAGCAGGGGAGTGCGGCGCTCGATCTGGCGGCGGCGCAACAGGGGCTGGACGCCCAGCCGTTCAGCAGGCTGGTGCGGGCGCGGATCACCGGGTTCGGGGACGGCGGCGCGACACTGGAGATCGACATCCGCGAGGAACTCCTCCAGCAGCACGGGTTCGTGCACGGCGGCGTGCTGTCGTACGCCGCCGACAACGCCCTCACCTTCGCCGCGGCCACGGCCCTGGGCCCGGCCGTGGTCACCGGCGGCTTCACCCTCCAGTACGTGCGTCCGGCGCGGGGCCGCACGTTGCGGGCCCGCGCCGAGGTCGTCCACGCCGGGCGCCGGCAGGCGGTGTGCCGCTGCGAGCTGACGGTGATCGACGCCTCGGGCGCGGAGCGCGTGTGCGCGGTGGCGCAGGGGACGGTGCTGCCGCTCAACGGTCCCGCGGACGGCGCGGGCGCGGGCCAGGACGACCGGGCCGGCTGAGCGGAGCCCGGGTGGACCCGGCCGGCCCGCGAGCGGTCAGCCGCCGGCGCCGCTGTCACCGGCCGGCGCCCTGTGCCCGAGGAAGGTGAGCTGGGCCGTGGGCTGGGCGGGGGAGGCCAGGGTCATCACCCAGCCGTGGTTCATCACCTCCTCGAACCCCAGCAGGCCGTAGAACGTGCGGTTCTCCTCCAGGGCGTCGCACTGGAGGTCGGGGACGACGCGGCGTACGGACACCGGTGCGCTCCTTCGGGGCGGGACGGGCCGCTGCCGGGCCCCGGGGGCGGCAGCGGGGGTGCCGACCGGATTCTGCCGCGCGGCGGCCCGCACCGCCCGCACCCGCCGCCGGGCCCCCGCCCGCACGGCTCCCACCCGCCCTTGTCCGGACAATGTGACCTCCGGACTTCCCGTCATCTGCCCGGACGGATACGCTCGCGAGCGTGGGGAAACGCGAGAGTGAAGACGCCCTGGGCGCCGGGAGTACCGTCCAGTTCAGCGTGGACCGGAGCAGTCCGGTCCCGTTGTATTTCCAGCTGTCCCAGCAGCTGGAGGCCGCGATCGAGCACGGCAAGCTGGCCCCCGGCAGTCTGCTCGGCAACGAGATCGAGCTGGCCGGCCGGCTCGGGCTGTCCCGGCCGACGGTCCGGCAGGCGATCCAGTCGCTGGTCGACAAGGGCCTGCTGGTGCGCCGCCGCGGCATCGGCACCCAGGTCGTCCACAGCCAGGTCAAACGCCCGCTGGAGCTGAGCAGCCTCTACGACGACCTGGAGGCGGCCGGACAGAAGCCGGCCACCCGGGTGCTGCTCAACACCACCACCGAGGCCGATGCCGAGGTCGCCGCCGCGCTGGGGATCGCCGAGGGCGCGGAGGTCGCGCTGGTCGAGCGGCTGCGGCTGACGCACGGTGAGCCCGTCGCGCATCTGCGCAACCACCTGCCCGCGGGGCTGCTCCCGCTGGAGACCGCCGCGCTGGAGGAGACCGGCCTGTACCGCCTGATGCGGTCGGCCGGCATCACCCTGCACAGCGCCCGCCAGGCCGTCGGCGCCCGTGCCGCGACCGCGGAGGAGGGTGCCCGGCTCGACGAGCCCGAGGGCGCCCCGCTGCTCACCATGCAGCGGACGACGTTCGACGACACCGGGCGCGCGGTCGAGTTCGGCTCGCATGTCTACCGCGCGTCCCGTTACGCCTTCGAATTCCAGCTGCTGGTCCGTCCCTGAGCGGTGGGCGGGAGGGCCCCACGGCGGGTGTGCCGGAGGGGTGCTGTCCGGCTTCACGCCTCGTTCCACGGGCCGTCGGCCGGGCGATATCGCCCGTGATGCCCCACGCTGTCAGGCCACCGGCAGCCCTCCTCGTCAGAATGTTCTGACAAAGTATTGACGTGGCTCCGTGCGCGCCGTTACAAACTCCTCCAACCGCATTCCGGCGGCCGGGAGAAAAGGCGGTCCCACGATGAACGGCGTGCGTTCGGCGAGCCCCCGCACTGTCCGCGGCAGCACGGTGCGCAGGGCCGCCGCCTTACTGACCACCCTCGCGCTGGCCACCGGATGCGGCGCCGGCGCCCAGGACGGCGGCGGCGGAGCCGGCAAGGGCGGCCCGCACATGACGATCGGGATGGTCAGCCACTCCGGCGACGGCGACACCTTCTGGGACATCGTGCAGAACGGCGCGGAGCGGGCGGCCGCCAAGGACCATGTGAAGTTCCTGTACGCCCACGACAAGGAGGGCGCCCAGCAGGCCGCCCTGATCCAGTCGTACATCGACCAGAAGGTGGACGGGCTGATCGTCACCCTCGCCAAGCCGGAGGCCGTCCAGGCGGCCGTCCGCAAGGCCGTGGCGCACGGCATACCCGTCGTCACCATCAACTCCGGCGGTGAGTTCTCCCGGGCGTACGGGGCGCTGACACACATCGGCCAGGACGAGTCGGTGGCCGGCCGCGCGGTCGGTGACGAACTGAACCGGCGGCACGCCAAGAAGGTCCTGTGCGTCGTGCACGAGCAGGGCAATGTGTCCCTGGAGGACCGCTGCGCCGGTGTCCGCAAGGCGTTCCACGGGACGGTCGAGAACCTCGATGTCGACGGCACCAACGCGCCGGCCTCGCAGTCCTCGGTCGAGGCGAAGCTGCAGTCCGACAAGGCCCTCGATGCGATCGTCACGCTCGGTGCGCCGATGGCGGCGATCTCGGTCAAGGCCAAGGAGCAGGCGGGCAGCTCCGCGCAGATCGCGACCTTCGATCTGAACTCCGCCGTCGTCAAGCTGCTCAAGGCCAAGGACGTCACCTTCGCCGTCGATCAGCAGCCCTACCTCCAGGGCTACGAAGCCGTGGACCTGCTGTGGCTGCACCGGACCAACGCCGATGTGCTCGGCGGCGGCAAGCCGGTGCTCACCGGCCCCGCCCTGGTCACCGCGAAGGACGTACCGAAGCTCACCGAATACACCGGGCGGGGCACCCGGTGAGGCCCCGGCGAGGCCCCGGCGAGGAGGGGACCACCCCATGAACCGGGACAGATCACCGGTAACGGATACTTGGCCGGTTGATCCGGCCCGACCGGTGCCGTCGCACGACGTCACACCGGTACGGACCGGGCAATCCGGACAGCGAATACAACCAACGCGGCCGACACGGCAGCATCTGCGGGAAGGGCGAGTCCTCGTGGCACGGGTTCGAAGAAGGGGACGCGTCGTCAGCGCCGTGCTGGCGGCGGTGCTCGGCGCCTCCCTGGCGGGGTGCAGCAGCACCGGAGGCAAGCGCGCCGAGGACGAGCGCGCAGCTCAGGCCGCCGGCGGCAAGGCCGCGGTCAACACCCCCCGGTGGACGTTTGCGATGGTCACCCACTCGGGAGACGGCGACACCTTCTGGGACATCGTGCAGAACGGTGCCCAGCAGGCCGCCGCCAAGGACAACATCAAGTTCCTCTACGGGCACGACAAGGAGGCCCAGCGGCAGAGCGAGCTGGTGCAGTCCTACATCGATCAGAAGGTCGACGGGCTGATCGTCTCGCTGGCCAAGCCCAACGCCATGAAGGACGTGGTCGCCAAGGCCGAGAAGGCCGGCATCCCGGTGATCACGGTGAACTCCGGCGCCGAGGAGTCCAAGGCGTTCGGCGCGCTCAGCCACATCGGCCAGGACGAGACCGTCGCCGGTGAGGCGGTCGGCGAGGAGCTGAACAAGCGCGGCCGCAAGAAGGCCCTGTGCGTGCTGCACGAGCAGGGCAACGTCGGCCACGAGCAGCGCTGCGACGGCGCCAAGAAGACCTTCAAGGGCGATCTGCAGAAGCTGTACGTCGAGGGCACCAACATGCCCGATGTGCAGTCCTCCATCGAGTCCAAGCTCCAGGCGGACCGGGGCATCGACGCCGTCGTCACCCTGGGCGCCCCGTTCGCCGACACCGCCGTCAAGGCCAAGGAGCAGGCCGGCAGCAAGGCCGAGATCGACACCTTCGACCTCAACGCCCAGGTCGCGACCGGGCTCAAGGACGGCTCCCTCGGCTTCGCCGTCGACCAGCAGCCCTACCTCCAGGGTTACGAGGCCGTCGACCTGCTGTGGCTCTACAAGTACAACGCCGACGTCCTCGGCGGCGGCAAGCCGGTGCTCACCGGACCCCAGGTGATCACCAAGAAGGACGCCGCCGCACTGCAGGACTACACGAAGCGGGGGACGCGATGAGCCGGACCGAGACCTCCCCGGCGCAGCCCGCCAAGGGCGACGAACGGCTGCTGCACCGCTCCCTGGCACGCCGGCTGATGGGCCGCCCCGAACTGGGCTCGGTCGTCGGTGCCGCCGCCGTCTTCGTCTTCTTCTCGATCGTCGCCGAACCGTTCCTGCAGGCCTCCAGCCTCTCCACGGTGCTCTACGCGTCCTCGACGATCGGCATCATGGCCGTGCCGGTGGCGCTGCTGATGATCGGCGGGGAGTTCGATCTGTCGGCCGGTGTCATGGTCGTCAGCTCGGCGCTGATCTCCTCGATGTTCAGCTACCAGATGACCGCCAACACCTGGGTGGGCGTCGGGGTGTCGCTGCTGGTCACCCTCGCCATCGGGGCGTTCAACGGCCTGCTGCTGACCCGGACGAAGCTGCCCAGCTTCATCATCACGCTCGGCACCTTCTTCATGCTGACCGGCCTCAACCTCGGCTTCACCAAGCTGATCGACGGCACCGTCTCGACGAAGTCCATCGCCGACATGGAGGGCTTCGACTCGGCCCGCACGGTCTTCGCCTCGCATCTGACGCTGGGCAGCGTCGACATCCAGATCACCATCCTGTGGTGGCTCGCGCTGGTCGCCGTCGCCACCTGGATCCTGCTGCGCACCCGCGTCGGCAACTGGATCTTCGCGGTGGGCGGCAACGCCGATGCCGCGCGGGCGGTGGGCGTCCCGGTCACCAAGACCAAGATCGGCCTGTACATGGGCGTCGCGTTCGCCGCCTGGGTCTCCGGCCAGCACCTGCTGTTCTCGTACGACGCGATCCAGTCCGGCGACGGCGTGGGCAACGAATTCCTCTACATCATCGCGGCGGCGGTCGGCGGCTGTCTGATGACCGGCGGCTTCGGTTCGGCGATCGGCGCGGCCGTCGGCGCCTTCATCTTCGGCATGGCGAGCAAGGGCATCGTCTACGCGCAGTGGAACCCGGACTGGTACAAGTTCTTCCTCGGCGCGATGCTGCTGCTCGCCACACTCCTGAACGCATGGGTCCGCAAGCGGGCGGAGGAAAAGGCATGACAGCGCTGGTCGAGCTGGCCGACGTCAGCAAGTACTACGGCAACGTCCGGGCTCTGGAGGGGGTGTCCCTGGAGGTGCACGCGGGGGAGATCTCCTGTGTGCTCGGCGACAACGGCGCCGGCAAGTCCACCCTCATCAAGATCATCGCAGGGCTGCACCGGCACGACGCGGGCTCCTTCACCATCGACGGCGAGGAGACCACCCTGTCCTCCCCGCGCGAGGCCCTGGACCGCGGTATCGCCACCGTCTACCAGGACCTCGCCGTGGTTCCCCTCATGCCGGTGTGGCGGAACTTCTTCCTCGGCTCCGAGCCGACCACCGGCGTGGGCCCCTTCAAGCGGCTCGACGTCCGCACGATGCGCGAGACCACCCGCAGCGAACTGCTGCGGATGGGCATCGACCTGCGCGACGTCGACCAGCCCATCGGCACCCTCTCCGGTGGCGAGCGGCAGTGCGTCGCCATCGCCCGGGCCGTGTACTTCGGCGCGAAGGTCCTCGTGCTGGACGAGCCGACGGCGGCGCTCGGCGTCAAGCAGTCCGGCGTCGTCCTCAAGTACGTCGCGGCCGCGCGGGACGCCGGGCTCGGCGTGGTGTTGATCACCCACAACCCGCACCACGCCTACCTCGTCGGCGACCGTTTCGTGCTCCTCAAGCGCGGCACGATGGCCGGCAGCCACGCCAAATCGGAGATCACCCTGGAGGAGCTGACCCGCCAGATGGCGGGCGGCAGCGAGCTGGAACAGCTCAGCCACGAGCTGGCCCGCACCGCGACGCCGGAATTCCCAGGAGGCCACCGGCCCGACTGAGCACCCGTGGGAGATGCCACGCCCCGCACGGCCTCCGAGCTGTGCGGGGCGCATCACTGTCCGTCGCGATGCGCCGGACGCCGCCGGTGATGCACAATCGCAGCGAACCAGCACATCGAGGCCCCGGCCTCCCGAGACCCGCAGGGACGAGACGACTCTTGCGCGCACACAGCCGCCGCGACGGCGAAGAGGTGGGTCGATGAGCATGTACCGCGACCGGGTACACCGCGGATCCGCCCGCGCCACCGTGCTGCGCACGGTCGGCACCCGCGAGCGGCGCTCGCATCTGACCGCCCCCCGGGTGCCCACCGTCGGCATCGACATCGGCGGCACCAAGGTCATGGCGGGCGTGGTCGACGCCGACGGCACCATCCTGGAACGGGTGCGCACCGAGACGCCCGACAAGTCCAAGAGCCCCAAGGTCGTCGAGGACACCATCACCGAGCTGGTGCTGGACCTCTCCGACCGGCACGACGTCCACGCGGTCGGCATCGGCGCCGCCGGCTGGGTCGACGCGGACCGCAGCAAGGTCCTCTTCGCCCCGCATCTGAACTGGCGCAACGAACCGCTGCGGGACCGGCTCGCCGGCCGCCTCGCGGTGCCGGTCATGGTCGACAACGACGCCAACACCGCCGCCTGGGCGGAGTGGCGCTTCGGCGCCGGACGCGGCGAGGACCACCTCGTCATGATCACGCTCGGGACGGGCATCGGCGGCGCGATCCTGGAGGACGGCGCGGTCAAGCGCGGCAAGTACGGCGTGGCCGGTGAATTCGGCCATATGCAGGTCGTCCCCGGCGGCCACCGCTGCCCGTGCGGCAACCGCGGCTGCTGGGAGCAGTACAGCTCCGGCAACGCCCTGGTGCGCGAGGCCCGCGAGCTGGCCGCCGCCGACTCCCCGGTCGCGTACAACATCATCGAGCGGGTCGGCGGGCAGGTCGGCGACATCACCGGGCCGCTGATCACCGAGCTGGCCCGGGAGGGCGACGCGATGTGCGTCGAGCTCCTCCAGGAGATCGGCCAGTGGCTCGGCGTCGGCATCGCCAACCTCGCCGCCGCCCTCGACCCCTCCTGCTTCGTCATCGGCGGGGGCGTCAGCGCCGCCGACGACCTGCTGATCGGCCCGGCCAGGGACGCCTTCCGGCGCCAACTCACCGGCCGTGGCTACCGACCCGAAGCCACCATCGCCAAGGCCCAGTTGGGACCCGAGGCCGGCATGGTCGGCGCCGCCGACCTGGCCCGGCTGGTGGCCCGCCGCTTCCGGCGCGCCAACCGCCGCCGTGTCGAGCGGTACGAGCGCTACGAACGGACCGGCCGCCGATGACCGACACCGACCTGCACCCCCTGCACGACGACCCGCCCCCCGCCCAGCAGCCGCCCCGCGTCAAGCGCCGGCGCCCCGTGCTGATGGCACTGATCGTCTTTCTGCTGATCGCGATCCCGGCCGGCTACATCGTCATCTCCGCCGAGCAGAGCCGCAACAGCGGCGAGGGCAAGGAGTCGGAGGCCGCCGCCACCGGCCTGACCAACGCCTTCCCCTCCAAGGTCCAGCAGCGGATCTACAACGTCCCGGTCCCGATCGGCTCCACCCCGGTCTACTACTACGAGACCAACTCCTGGCAGACCAGCTCGCTGTTCGTCCAGTTCCGGACCAACGAGTGGGGGCTGGAGCACTACCTCAACGCCATCGGCACCAGCACCGCCGCGCTCAAGAAGGAGCAGCACACCATCCCGCCGGGACAGGCGTCGAAGGTCGGCTGGGCATTCGACGACGACCTGCCGTGGGCGGGCATCACCACCGCG
Organism: Streptomyces sp. NBC_01454; assembly: GCF_036227565.1. Classification (NCBI taxonomy): domain Bacteria; kingdom Bacillati; phylum Actinomycetota; class Actinomycetes; order Kitasatosporales; family Streptomycetaceae; genus Streptomyces; species Streptomyces sp. NBC_01454. The sequence continues at coordinate 1,590,646 of NZ_CP109460.1, read as the reverse complement.
GACCGGGCACCACGCCCCTCGCAGCGGATCATGGTCAGTTATGACGAGCCCGGGCACCCGGTCGTCTACACGGTTTCGACCGTGAAGTTCTGACCCCTTCCGGGGCGGAAGATCCCACACCGGTGGGGTACCGGTCCGTGATGGCGAGGCCGTCCGAACACGCGGGCAGGTGGTGGTGAGGATGTCCCGACGGATCCGGTCCAGCCGCAGGCTGCGTACGTAGGACATGGGTGACAGGCCGAGCCGGTCGCGGAATGCGGAGCTGATGGTCCGCGGGGCGCAGCCGGCGGCTTTGGCGATGTCGCCGAGGGTGATGCGCTCGGCGAGGTGGGCCTCGATGAGCGAGAGTCGCGCGCAAGGAGCGCGGGTGGCCAGTTTGCGGGCCGTCTCGCAACTCGCCGGTGTGCGAGTGCGGCTGGGCCAGGAGCAGCGCGGTGACGAGGCGGCGCAGTGGGCTGCGCTGGAGTTCGGCACGCTGGAACAGGGGCTCTCCCGAGTCCAGTTGCTCCAGGAGGGCGGGATCAGCAGCAGTACGGCCCGGCCCTTGGGCCTGGCCATGTCGAGCGCGAAGTCGAAGCGGACGGTGGACACAGGCGAGCGCTCGGTCAGTGCGGTGAACTCCCCTGCACTGGCCGCCCAGCGGCGTCGTGGCGATGGAGCCGCCGAACAGGCGGGCGGCGGCGTTCAAGAGGTCGACGGGGTGGGGGGCGGGTGCTCCAGGAGGCTGCTCCCACCGTGAGCCGAGGCGGTGCATGGTGGGTGGCGCTTGACGGTGCGGATGACGGGGGCGGTCTCGATGCCGTGGATCCGCGGGACCTCTGAATCGCCCGTTTCCGCGGCCCTGCGGCGTGTCTCGGATGGGTGAATCCGGGGATCCGGCCGCTCCCGGATTCCGGTAGGACCGTTGGGCCGGGAGGATAGCCGGATGATCGCTCTTCGGGTGTCCCCTGCTCATTTTCCTGTACACGTGCTTGAGGAGACGTCCCCTTGGCTACCGCTGATCTTCCTGGTCCTGATTCGCTGCTGCGCCGCACCTTGGGGGAGTGGCGGATCGGGTTGGTGGCGTGGCGGCTGCTGGTGCTGCAGACCGCGGATCCGGCGGTCGCCGCCGGTATGGCCGCCTTCTCCACCTACCGCGCGCACCCGTGGCGGCGTGTCGAGCACACCATGGACAGCGGGAAGCGGCTGTTCTTCTCCGACCGTGAAGGGCTACGCCGTGAGGTTGCCCGTCTGGAGCGCACGCACCGCCGTCTGACCGGGACCGACGAGCAGGGCAGGCAGTTCACGGCGTCGGACCCGGCGGTGCGGGTGTGGGTACTGGTCACCCTGTACGAGTGCATGACGGCGATGCGGGAACTGTCCGGACGTCCGCTGACGCCGCCTGAACTGGAGCAGATGTACGGAGAATTCCGTGCGGTGTGTGCCGAGTTCGGCCTCTGTGACGACCTGTTCCCGCCCACGGCCGCGGACGTGCCCGCGTACATGGACCGCACGATCCGCGAGCGCCTCGAATACAGCGAACCCGTGCGCTACCTGCTCTTCGACATGCTCCGTGAAGCACCCGCACCCCGCCGCCTCGGTCGCCTGAAGCCGGCCTGGCCGCTCGTGCGCACGGTGGCCGCCCACGTGATCGGTGCGCTGACCGTCGCGGACCTGCCGGAAGCCTTCCGCGAGCGCTTCCACTTGCCCCGCACCCGTCGCGCGGCCCTGCTGTCCTTCATCCTGCACCGTGGCCTGCGCGTGCTGATGAATGCGCTGCCCGAGCACCGCCGCTACCGCACCCCACCGGCGGGCAACTCCTCGACTTCGCAGCCTTCCACCGCCTCCACCGACCGTCCTTCCCCGCCGGAGGCAAGCCCCGTCCGGCTGCCCGCACCACGCCGCCGCAAGGGTGCCGATTCCCGCCCGGCGCGTCTGCGGACCTTCTTCGGCCAGGTCCTCGACCAGACCGGCGACGGCCGCATCAGCTCGGCCGATCTACAGGCCATGGCGCACAACGTGTGCTGGCCGCTCGAACTCACCCCTGAGCGCGAAGCCCGCGTCTATGCCGCCTTCGAGGCCTGGTGGCAGCACCTGCGGACCGGCATGGACGCTGACGACGACGGACAGGTGACCTGCGAGGAGTTCGTCACCGCCATGCTCACCGGGATCGACGCCGGGCCGGGCTATCTCGAGCAGGGGTTGCTTCTCGCGGTGCGGGCGATCTTCCACGCTGCGGACTCCGACGGCAGCGGACACCTGTGTGCCGATGAGTACCGCACGATCTTCGGCGGCTCCCGGGTCCACCCCGCCGAACTCAGCCACGGCTTCCGCCAGCTCGACCACGATGGAGACGGCCGCATCACCGAAGACGAATTCGTCCAGGCCTTCACCGACTACTTCACCGCCCGCACCGACAACACGGCCGGCAGCCAACTCCTCGGACGCCCATAGCGGCCGGTGCGGGCGAGGAGCCGGGGGCTGCCGCCGTCGGGTCGCGACGGCGGCAGCCCCCGCAGGTTTCAGCCCTTGCGGGGGGAGAAACCGCCGACGGCGTCGCCGTCGGCCGTGCAGTCCGTGTCGTGGTAGCGGTCGACGAAGGTGCCGGTGAGGCCGGTGAACGCGTCGTACGGGTGGTCCAGGGGCAGGTCTTTACCGACTCTGAACCGCAGCTGCACGTGGACGGACTCGCGGGGCTTCAGTGTCTTCGGGCCGGGGAGGGTGCCGCGGGCGTTTCCATCGGCCTGGCGCAGCGTCTTCCAGGCGCGCTGCGAGGTGTCCCAGTACTGCAGATCGCCGTACGGGCTCAGGTCTCGCTCGCCCTCGTTGTAGACGTAGCTGCCTAACGTGGCGCTGAGTTGGAACGACTTCAGCTCCTTCGCCGAGGCGTTGGTGAGCGTGGCGGTGTAGGTCGTCCAGTGAGTGCCGAGAGCGATCGACTTGGGTATGCCGAAGGTGCGGCCCACGAAGCTGTTGTTGGGGTATTGCCCGTTGCTGACGTCGGAGCACTTCGGGATTTCCGCGGCAGGTGCCGCCTGGGCGGCGGGCGCGGCGGCCACCGCCAAGGGGAGCAGGGCGGCCGTCGCGGCCGAGACCGACAGGGCGCGGCGCAGTTTCATGAAGTTCTCTTTCCTGAGTTCTGAGGCTGTGGATTCCTGGGTTGTCAGATTCTTGGAGGAATGGTTGGGCTTACCCGGTGACGTCCGTGGTGTCCGGACCGGCCACGCCCTTCCGGCGGCGCACGCCGATGACCGCACCCGCGCCGACCACCATCGCGGCTCCGCCGATGAGAGCGATCGCCGGGAGCGCGGACGAGGAGCCGGTCGCGGCGAGGTGGCCGCCGCCCTGCGGGCTGAGGCCACCGGTGGAATCGGAACCACCCGTACCGCCGCCGGACGCGGCGCTCTGGCCGGGCGCGGCCGCGCCGCCCGGCTTGCCCGGCTCACCCGGCTTGGCGGTCGGGGGCTGCGTCGGCTTCGCGCCCACGGGGAGGATGGTGAAGTCGTACCAGGCTTCCTTGGCCGAACCACAGGAGCCGTCGCGGCTGCGGTAGTCGCCGGCGGCGAGCGCGTACCCGGCGCCGGGCTTGGCGCCCTTGACCACGCGGGTGCGCAGTTCGAGCGTGAGGGTGCTGCGCGGACCGACGGCGAAGAAGCCGAACAGGTCCTCGGGCTCCGCGTCGTGGAAGGTCTTCCACCGCCCCGTCTTGGCGTCGCGGTACTCGGTCTCCAGCTCCCAGTATGGCCGGTCGACATTTTCGGCGGAGGACACGAGCAGGAAGGGCTGGACCTCCGCCAGGGGCTTGCCGGTGGTGTTGGCGAGCGTCATGGAGAAGGGGGTCCAGGCGCCGCCCGCGGTCAGCCGGCGCGGCAGCCCGTGGACGCCCACGTGCAACTGGTCGGACTCGAACGCGCAGGACGGACCCGCACCATCGGAATCACCGGCGTCCTTGCGTCCACCGGTGGCACCACCCGCGCCGGTGATCCCCTTGGTGGTCCCTTCGGCGGTCCCGGCGCCTTTCGGCGGCTTCCCCGGGGCGGGGCGGGCGGCCCCGTCGCGGTCCTGGGATGCCGAGCCACCGGCAGTGGCTTCGCCCGGGCGCCGCGGCTCGTCCCAGTTACCCGTTCCGCCGCCGCTCGTTGCGGAATCCGCTAACCGGTCCGCCGGTGGTGCGGCATCGGGGGAATCGGGAGAGGCGGGTGTGCGGGGACCGGCCTGGGACACCGGCTCCGTTGCGAACGCGGCGGCGGGCGCGGCCAGTACGGCGGCGGGTGCTATCACGGCAGCCGCTGCGGCGGCCGTCAGGGCGCGACGAATCTTCATCCGGCAGACCTCTCGTAGCCCAAGTGCCGCCCGGGCGGCACAGATTGACGTGCGTCATGTTCAGGCCGTGGGTGACACATGGTGTGCGTGAGTGCGCAGAACGCTTCCGTCTCCGTGGCGGTGGGGCTGACCCGCCGGAGGTGGCTGCACCGCCGCAGCCGGGCGGGTCTTCACTTGTGGGCGCTGATCACACCGCCGGCGCTGAGCACGATGTACACGCCGTTGGCGTCGACCCCCACGTCGTGCCCCTTCGTCTCCAGCGTGGCGGCCACGCCCTCGAAGCCGGTGATCTGCGCGCGGTACCGCAGCTCGCCGACCTTCGTGACCTTGGCCTGCCAGCCGCCCGCGAGCGTGAAAGTGCCCGGCCCCTGGTGCTCGCCGCCCCTCCAGGAGTGGACCTCGCCGCCCCTCGTGAGCACGACGTACATGCCGTTGGCATCGAGCCCGGCGTCGGCGTCCTGCCCCGTCGTCTCCATCGTGGCCACGACCGAACCGTCGCTGACGATCTCGGCGCGGTAGCGCTGGGAGCCGAGGTCGTAGATCTTGGCCGTGCTGCCGTCCACCAGGGTCTGAGTGCGGACCGGGGACCCCGTCTTGGCCCTGGCGGACCGCGCGCCGTCCGACTGCTTGCCCGCAGCGACCGACGTGATGCCGATCGTGGCATCGGGGCTCGCCGCGCCCTCAGAGCTCTGAATTCCGGACCAGCCCGCGGCGGTGGACGTGGCGGCGGCAGAGCTCGCGCCGGTGTGGCCCGCGGACTTCGCGTCGGCGGCGTCCGCGCCGGAGCAGGCGATCAGGATGAGGCCGGCAGCCGCAGTCAGGGCCGTGGCGGCCATGCGCAGGGTGCGGCGACGGGCGGTGCGGGCAGTGGTGCTGGAGCTCATGTCAGGTCCCCCGGGGCGGTCGGTGTCGTGGTCTTCTCGGTAGGTCACCCACTCTGGTCCGGGCCACTATCGAGAAGCTGCCGCTCCGCTAACAACCGGCTAACACGGGTGTGAGGAGGGGGAAGGAGTCCAGTCTCCGTCTCCTGCTGGGCCGCGCCGCCTGAAGCGAGCAGGAAGCCTGTCGGGACCCACAACACCGAGGAGCCGATGAACGCCGGGGCTCTTCGGCTTCGTGGGACGCGGGTTCAGAGGAAGCTGAGAGCTTCCTCTGTCAGGCTGACGCGTCCTACTGGGCGGCGCGGAGAGACCGCGCACGAGCCCGACGCCTCACGGTCGCTTTCTGGAGGAACACCTCGATGAGCCTCAACGTTGTCAACGGGCTGCCCACACACGTCCTGATCGTCCACTTCGTCGTCGTGCTCGTGCCCTTGAGCGCACTGGCGGTCGTGGTCGGCGCGATGTGGCCCAGTGCCGCCCGGCGCATGGGGATGGTGCTGCCGCTGCTGGCCCTGGTGACGCTGGCGAGCGTGCCTCTGGCCACGCAGGCCGGGGAATGGCTGGAGAAGCACGTCGACAGCAACGCCCTGGTACGCAGGCACACCGAACTCGGCGACGGGATGCTCCCCTGGGCTGCGGGCCTGGTCGTGCTGGCGACGGTGATCTGGTGGACGAACCGCGGGCCGGCCGCGGCGGAGGCCGCCCCCGGGGAACGGACCCGGTCCGCCTCCTCCCGGTCCGTGCTGGTCTTCCGCGTCGTGGCAGCGGTACTGGCCGTGGGCGTGGCATCGGGCGCCGTCGTGGAGGTGTACCGGATCGGCGACTCCGGGGCGAAGGCTGCCTGGCATGACGGCTTCTCCAAGACCGCCACGGGCGACAGGGGCGACAACGGCTGACGCACTCGGCTCCGTCGCCGGGGCAGACACGCAGGCGTCGGAAGCCGTGCAGCCACGCTCTCCTGCCATCCGGTTCGAGGGCGGAGGCCGGCCCGTCGTCGGGCGCTCGGGTGCGAGCGGCGGGCGGCCCGGTCGCTCGGGTGGCGGAGCAGGAGCGCGGCGCAGGGGTGCTGTGAGAGCTGAGACCGTGGAGCGCGTGAGTGAGATGTCGGCGCGCACCCTGCAACGCCGCTTCTCCGGGCTGGAGGGCACCTGGTCCTGGTCACGAGCGTGGCACCGCATCCGTACGAGCGGGTCATGGTGAGCTATGACGAGCCGGGCACGCGATCGTCTACGTAGTCTCCACAGTGAGGCTCTGACCTGGGCGTAGCACCGGATCGATGGTCCTGACGACGCCCCCGTCCTCGTACTGGGCGCCGCGCTCGGTACCACCTGGCACAGGTCGTAACCCGTGTCTTGGGGCGTCCAGCCGAACCAGGGAATGGTCCCCAAGGTCATGTCGGAGCCCTGAGTCCGGGGGCGTCCACCCAGTCCGTGAGACGCGTGTGAGAGCACGTGAGACGAGAAGCCCCGCCGGTCTGCGGTGGCGCAGCCCAGAGCATCGGCGAGTCGCCGCACGTTCCTGGCTTCAGGCACATACCTGCCCTCCTCCCAGTACACGACGACGCGGTACGTGACTCCCATGAGATCAGCAAGCTTCTGCGGAGTAAGCCTGGCCTGCTCGCGCAGCGCCCGGATCTTGGTGTGCTCAACGGGTAGCAGACGCCTCCGCATACTCGTAGGGAACCCAGTGAAGACTTCATGGCAACTATTCCCGCGCCGGGTGGCTATCAGCGTGGAGGTGACTTCAAGCGAGTGCGGGGGCGTGCCCGAAGCCCAGAGACCGTCACGATCGTGTCCCGGGATCGAGCCGTCGGTAGTGAGGGCGTCGATAGCGCCGTTCTCCGGGAAGCCCATTGGGGTCGAGTCATGCACCTGCGGGGCGGGCGATCGAAGGTTGACAGGGTTCGACGCCCCCAACGAGGGTGTCCTTTACCTGGACAAGCCGCTGAAGGCCCACAACCTGTTCCAGACGATCCCGCCTGAACCGCACCTGGATGTCACCGACCGGGTTCGTCAAGACCTCCGGCGTGGTCGTGGGCTACATTGGCCTGGCCGAAGAGGTCCAACGCGCGGTCGTCGACCCCGCTTCGCAGCAGCCCGACAAGGGCGGCGGCTTCGTCACCGACGTGTCGGAGTTGCTCGCCGAGTTCCGCACCACCTTCGCCCGCATCGAAGACCTCCTTGCAGACGTGGACGGCGCGGATCACACCTGCGGAGTGCATGCGCCCGATGTCGACCGGGCATCGCTTTACCGCTGCGGTGACATCGCCGCCGACCGTGTCCCACCATCATCGCCAGGGAGGTGTGGGAGCGCCGTCGGGGTCCAGTCCGTTTGGCCATCGTTGCGCAGGATTGACCAGCCAGGCGAGGCCGGCATCGGCCGCTTTGAGGTAGAGGGCTTCGGCGCCCATCCGGTCTCCTGCCTCTTCCCGTATGTGAGCGAGTGCGGCCAAGGCGAATGTGTTGCCGGCATCGGCCGCCTGGCAGTACAGAGTCTCGGCTTCCTCTCGGTCTCCGGACTCCTGGCGCCTTCGAGCGGAGTGGATGAGGGCGAATGTGTCGCCAGCGGTGGTATCGGCACGGGCAAAGAGTTCAGCTGACTCCTGACCGATTTCACAGAGGCGGAGCTGGGAGCGGCTGTCGCCGAGCTCCGCGGCCCTGCGGTAGAGGGTTTGGGCATCGGAGGGGCCTCCAGCTGTCTCCCGCATTCGGGCGAGTTCCCGCAAGGCGTACGTGTCGCCGACAGCAGCAGCTTCTTGAGCGAGCCGTTCGGCTTCTTCGCGGTCTCCTGCCTCCTCCCGCGTCCATGCGAGTTCGGCCAACGCCAGAGCATCGCCCTGGTGCGCGGCCTCCTGAGCGAGCCGTTCGGCTCCCAGGCGGTCTCCCGCCTCCTCTCGCATCTGAGCCAGTGCCCGCAAAGCAGATGTCTGGCCCGTACGGGCAGCCGCTCTTGCGAGACGCTCGACCACCTCGGGGTCTGCGGCGACTTCCCGCCCCTCGATGACGCTGGCCAGGCCCTGATTGTCCCTGACCTCAGTGACCCGACGGATCAGATGGTGGGCCCACTGCAGCCGATACCGATCGCTTGCTGCATCAGAGAGGGCATTGAGATCCTCGAGGCTGGTGAGGTGTGTGTAGCCGGCGTGCCAGAAGGAAGCTGGCGGGCAGAAAGCCTGACGGGTTCTACGGCCGAAATCCTCGAAGTAGTCCGCAAGCCGGTACGAGGCACCCGCCGTCATCACAGAGGCAGTGCCTGGGGCGGTGGGACGAGCGGCCGGGCGAGGCCGGATTCGGCGCAACGGGGCACTGCCGCTGGCAACGGGGCGGGCAAGCTCAGCGAACGCCTGCTCCGCCCAGTCGTCGGTGAGCACCTCGTAATCCGTTTCGCTGAGGTAGTCGACGGCGGCGTCGATAAGGAAAGCCTGGGGGAGGGGGCCCGTGACGCCGAGACGACAGGCGTCCATCGCCGCAGAAAGTACCGCTCTGCTGGCTGGTGTTGCCGTCTCGTAGCGGTAGACAAGTTGGTGAGCACCCGCGAGGTACTGGGTGATCCGGCCGCCCGACCTGGCGGCTTCAGCCAGGAGCGGATCGGTGACTGCGTCTGCGGAGCGCAGCGCTTCCGCGTCGAAGGTCTCCGGGATGAGGGTCGTTCGTCCGACGAGCAGTTCTCGGGCCTGTGCGTGTACGTGCGGCGAGCCGGACACGACGGGAGTTGTCATCCGGCCCAGGTATTCAGGCCAGAGAGTCCCCAGGACCAGGACCGGCCCGCGCTCGGGCTTGCTGAGCAAGCGGCGCAGTGCCTGGGCGACCTTCTCGCCGAGAGTGGGGTGCAGTAGATAGTGCTGGGACTCGTTGAGCCACAGCACGGTCCGCGGCTCGACGTGGTCGATCCCGTACAGCAGCGCGTCGGGCTGGGTCGGATTGAACGGGTGCCACAGTCGCCACTCTTGCCGGGCGAGTGGCTGGATCGCCTCCCAGCAGGACCGTGTCTTGCCCGTGCCGGAGGCTCCCACCACGATCAGGATCTGACTGTGGCCCTCAGAAGCGTCATGCACGACCTGATCCAGGAACCGGTCATGCGTACGTGGGATGTACGGCGGCAGCTCGGCGTTCGCGCTGCGTCCGGTTCCGTGGGGTCGACCTGCTGTGGGGTGGACCCCCAGTTCGATTGGACTCCACTCGCTGAGGGGCCGGCCCGGTCCCGTGGTGCGGTGGGTCGCTGTGGCCTCCGCGAGGGCCGTGAGCTCCGAGACGGGGAGGTCGAGCCGCCTGGCCAGAGCAGCCGTCACCTCCGACGGCGCCGCCTGGCTGTCAAGCAGTGCCGTCAAGGCTGAGAAGGTCTTCCCCGAGCCCATCGGGGCCGTTACAAGGGCTAGGCCCGGCTGGGATGGGGCCGCGGCGAGGGCGGTACGGAACATCCGCTCGGCCTCCGGACCGCGTTTGTCCTCTGGCAGAGCCTCAATGAGAACGGTCGCCACCTGGAGCGCGAGCACCAATGAACGATCAGGATCCGCGAAGGTGCGCTCGACGGTGGACTTCGCCAGGGGCGAGCCCATCAGGGTCAGGCGGTGGGAGATCTCCCGCAGGCTGAGGCCACCTGCCTTCTGCCGGAGTTCCGCCAGGCGGCTTGCCAGTTCCGTGACGGACAGCTGGTGTCGAGTTGATCGCAGTGCGCGCGCCTCACTTACGGCCTGCCGGTGTAGGAAGGCGAGCGTGGCGCGATCGGCGTCGCCCATGGCGAGGGCATTGGCGAGCGCCTGCACTTGGGCCTCGGAGGGAAGCCGCTCGCCGCGGAGCGCCCGTGACAATGACGCGGGGCTGGTCTGGGCGCGGTGCGCCACGTTGCGCAGGTTCGCCCCCCCTGACTTTTGGTAGGCGTCCCGCAGATGCTCCGCGAAGCGGCGGCGCGCAGGCGCCAAAGCCGAGTCCAGCGGCTCCATGCGACGAGTCCGACCGTGCTCCCTCATGCTTCCTCACCTCCTCCAACCTGCACTGTTTCCATTGTCTCAGATTCTCTGGGACAGTGGTGTCGGCGAAGTGAAAAATACACCCCGCCATCTCGGCTTGCCCGAAAAGCGCCAGCATCCCAGGGGGTTCTGTGTCCAATGTCATCCAGCTCTTCTTGGGATGCACTGCGCTCGCCGTCAGCATCACGGCCCGCATCGCGTTTCGCCTCGCGCTCAGCGACGGCGCCACCCGCCCTCAAGCCTGGGCCACCGCTGGCGCCACCGCACTCGCCACCGCCTTTAACGTGTGCACAGTCGCCAACGCTCTGAACCTCGCCCACGGAACCCCCGCTGGCACTCGCACGGCGCTGACGGTCGGAACCACCGCCGTGGCCCTGGCCCTTGCATACGTCGCATACGACCTCACCGGCCCAGCCGCCGCGCCCGCCGGCACCACACCCCTACCAGGGCTGGCCCGGCCCCGACGCCTGGCGGCCGCCGCAAGCGCCTTCACCGGCGCCTTTGCCACCCTCGCGCTCATCCTGCCGCTGTTGCATTGACCATAAGCAGCCTGCGCAGGTTCGGGAGATGAGCGAGCAGGGCGGCGACACCAAGATCGACTTGGGTAGACGGAAGTCCGAAACCCTCCGGTTCTGGTGCGCCATGGGCATGAGGATCGGCGCTGTCAACTGCATCTGGAGCGGTCGATTTGGCCGATGCGTTCGTCCATGGGTGCCTCTCGGTGCCGAGATCCTTCCACCTGCACCGTCCGGCAGGTATGGCTCCGCACCGCCAGATCACCACGCATTGAATCAGTGCTGCGCTCCGAGTGATCGCAAGCCGCGGGGCCTGGGTATACCGGTTGACGTACCCCCGCGTCGGTCTCTGGCTCGTGAGAAATCGGACTTGGTTGTCCAGCCCTACCTTCGTCGATCACCAGTGCGGGGTGTACTGCTGCCGGGCTGTCGAGGCGTGTCCCAAGGGTTTGCGTGCCGTGAGCTGGGCATTGTCTCACCGCTGACCGCCTCGACGGCCTGGTGGCGAGGACCGTCAGGCTCAAAGATCAGGAGGTGCGCCCTGACGAGTGCCCCAAGTCCTGCAAAACGTACGCCTGTTGTCGGTGAGGTCGTCCTTGGTGTGGACACGCACCGGGATGTTCATGTGGCCGCCGCGCTCTCCACGCTAGGGGCGGTCATTGACACTGCGTCCTTTCCCGCCACGGCGGTGGGCTATCGCGAACTCTGGGAGTGGGCCAGCTGGCTGGGTACGGTGCACAAGGCCGGGGTGGAAGGGTCCGGAAGCTACGGAGCTGCCCTCTCCCGCTACTTACTGGCTCGCCGGGTCGAGGTGTTCGAGGTGAACCGGCCTGATCGGTCGGCTCGTCGACGGCGAGGTAAGTCCGATCCGGTGGATGCGCAGGAGCGGCCCGGGCGGTCCTCAGCGGGCGCGCCCGCTCCCGGGCCAAGGCTGGGGATGGGCCGGTGCAGTGCGCTCGTCTCTTCAAACTGGCCAAGGACTCCGCTGTCAAGGCCCGCACACAGGCAATCAATCAGCTCAAGGCGGTCCTGGTTACCACCGATCCGGACCTCCGCGAGCAACTGGCCAGCCTGAAGACTCCGGCCTTGGTCCGGACTTGCGCGCAGTTCGACGATCGTGAGGATGACGACGGCGCGAAGGGTGCCGTCGGGCAGGCCACCCGCATCGCCCTGTGCCTGTTGGCCCAGCGGATCGATCAGCTGACCGGGCAGATTCGTGATCTGGAGCGGCACCTGGCTGGGCTGGTGCAGCGGCACTTTCCGCAGCTGCTTGTCCCGGTGGGAATCGGCCCGGACAGTGCCGCCACCTTGCTGATCACGATGGGGGACAACCCAGAACGCCTGCGTAGTGAGGCGTCGTTCGCGGCGCTTTGCGGGGTCAGCCCCGTCGAGCACTCCTCCGGCCGTCAGCGTCACCACCGGCTCAACCGCGGCGGCGACCGAAGAGCCAATGCTGCCCTGTATCGGATTGTGCAGTCACGGCTCCGGTTCGATGCACGTACCCGCAACTACTACGAGCGGCGCATCGCGGAGGGCAAGACCCGGCGCGAGATCATCCGCTGCCTCAAACGCTTCGCTGCCCGAGAAGTGTTCAACCTGGTCCGGTCTGGCATCGGGCCCCGCGAAGTGGCTTAAGACGCCGTCTCATTTGGTGAGTCTGCGGTAGCAGATGAGGCTGCAGGCGATGGCGGTGAAGGCCAGGAAGTGCTCAGCCTTGCGTTCGTAGCGGCGGTGCAAACGGCGGCAGCCGCCCAGCCAGGACATCGTGCGCTCGATGGTCCAGCGGTGCCGGCCCAGCCGGGTGGAGGACTCGATGCCCTTGCGGGCGATGCGGTGCCGGATGCCTCGCTTGCGGAGCCATCGGCGCAGGTGGTCGTAGTCGTAGCCTTTGTCCGCGTGCAGCTTGGCGGGCTGTCGTCTGCGCGGGCCGCGGCGGGATGCCGCGCACGAGCGGCTCGAGTGCCTGGCTGTCGTGCAGGTTCGCGCCGGAGATCCCGACCGAGAGGGGTAAACCGGTCCGCTCGGTGATCGAATGGATCTTCGAGCCCTTTTGCCCCGGTCCATAGGATTCGGACCTGTCAGGTCCCCCCTCCAGGGCCCGCATGTTCACCGAGTCGATCGCGCAGCGCGACCAGTCCAAGGCTCCGCGCGAGCCCAGCTCGTCGAGGATGATGCGGTGCAACTTCGCCCGGGCCCGGGCAGCGGCCACTCAGTGAAGCGACGGTGCGCGGTTGGCCCCGATGGACCGAAGACCGGCGGCAACTGCCGCCAGGTGCAGCCCGTCGTGGCCACGAAGATGATCGCGCCAGCACCACGCGATCCCCATATCGGCGCCGACCACCCCCCTGCGGCCGTGATGGAGCAGGTGGAACCACCCGCTGGAACAGCTCCTGATAGGGCTCTTTGAAATTCCCCACCCCTCGCTATGGGTGCGGACAGACCTGCTCGCCCAACTTCCCCACCCACCACCTGCAGGCTGACTTGCGGATGGGCCCGTAAGGGCTCGCGCGTGCCGCCCGTCCGGATGATGAGGTGGCACGGTGACCAATCATGATGAGGCGGCGACTGTCCGACCGTTGACACTGGCCTGGGTGCGCCGGCACCTGGAGGCCGGCGAGCGGATCGTCGGAGCGGAGGCGCTGCACGGCGGCGCCACCGCCGACATGCGGAGGCTGACCATCGGCATGCGGGACGGAGGCACCCGGCACCTGGTGCTGCGCTCCTTCGTCGGCCCGACCCGGCAGGGGCCTGCCGAGGACCTCCTGCATAGGGAGGCCGACGCCCTGACCACGCTCACCGGCACCGGCGTGCCGGCTCCCCGACTCGTCGCCGTTGATCCGACCGCCGCGCACTGTGAGTACCCCTCGCTCCTTATGACCCACCTGCCGGGCCGGACGGTCCTCGATGACGAGGGGCTGGAGACGCGCCTGCCCCTGCTGGCCCGTCAACTCGTGGCGGTCCACGCGGTGCGGCCGGCCGGCCCCGGGAGTACGTGGCGCTGACGACCGCCGACACGGTCGTGACCCCCGAGGGCGCCGACGCCGCGGTCTGGGCCGCCGCGATCCACGTGATCCGCAAGCCCGCGCCGCGCTACGAAGGGCGGTTCCTGCACCGGGACTTCCAGCCCGGCAACGTGCTGTTTGGCCTGCCGCCCGAGGGCCCGGCCGGTGCCGTCGGTGCCCGGATCACCGGCGTCGTCGACTGGGCGGCGGCCTCCTGGGGCCCGGCGGACCTCGACGTGGCGCACTGCTCCACCAATCTTGCGCTGCTGCACGGCCCGGCGTGGGGCGTGCGCTTCACCGAGGTGTACCAGGAGGTCGGCGGGATGCTGGCCGCGGCCGCGGACGAGCGGCTGTACTGGCAGGTGCGGGAGCCACTGGCGTTCTCGGAGGAAGTGCAGTCGGTGGCGCAACCGTGGCGGGAGGTAGGACGGACCGAGCTGACGACACGAGCCGTGGAGGAGCGGCTGGATGCCTATGTCACCTCCCTGATGGACGCGCTGGGCTGAGCCAATGTGATCCGGGCGCGGGCCTCAACCTCATCATTTACCGCTCAACCAAGTGGGGAATAAAGCCGACCCTGGGGAATTTCGGACATCCCCATCACTCCCACAACTCGTCCGGCACCATGTGCTCAACCATCACCACACGGTGCAGATTACCCAGCACTCCAAATGAGACGACGTCTTAAGCCAGCCGAACGTTTGCACCAGGACGAGCGCTTGCGAGATCCCCCGCGCCAGTGGTCGCATGCACCCTTGCCGTCCTTGCCCCACACGCCGACCAGACAGCACCAAGGCGCTGCGCTCTGTGTGCTCGGCGAGGCCACCCTCGACTTGGCGAAAGCGCCTCCCGAGAAGTCTTCCACCTGGTCGGATCCGATTTCCAAGCTGCGTAATAGGGGCATCTGTGCACGGAGCTTACGGCGGTGCGCACAGGCCGGCGGGGGAAGTGTTGTACTCAGGCTCTCCGCTTTCGAGTACGCGTAGCAAGGATGCAGTGACGACGCGCGTTCTGCGGCCCATGCGCAGGACTCGACAGGGAAACTCCCCGCGTCGAACCAGGTCGTAGCCTTTGGCTCGCGAGAGCCCGAATGCGCGGGAGGCGTCCTCCACGCTGCCTGTTCCGCCCCAGGTCGCGCGGATCTTGGTAGGGCTAAGCCAGGCTTCCTGAGCCTCGTCAGTGGGTTCGTGCATTTCGGGTTCTCCGATTCCTTGAAACTCGCTCTAAGGGGCTTTCTTGACTTACCTCGACATGTCACTGACGTCATCAGGGCGCAGATGCGGTCTTCATGACTGGGGCGCGCACGCCGTCAGAACGCGCGAGGTAAGAGGCGTCTAGGCGGGTGAGCGGTAAAGGACGTGGCTAGGCTCTTCGATCTGGGGCCCGGGTGGAGGCGGGCTATTAATCATCCGTGGGATCGCCGGTTTGGCCAACCGGCGATCCCACGCTATGTTCCCTCGCTCGGAAGGGGTCCTAGAAGGCTGGCCCCGATCCCTCGCTGATGTGCCCGGGCGTCGTCAATCCGGCAGGGGGATTTGAATTCGGCCAGTACGGTGTGGATGGCATCCTGCGGCACGCGACGTGCAACGCAGAGTGCGCGGTGAGCATGGGAAGAATGGGCGGAGGACCGTCGGGGCGGTCGGCTCACCTCCGCCCACGCGGCATGGGGTCGTCCATTACCACGTCGTACACGGCCGGTTCACCTCCGCCTGCGCGGAGAGCACAGGCGTCCGAACATCCCCATCAGCTCTGGCCCTGGCCCACCTCCGCCTGCGCGGAGAGCACGGGAGGTACGGCTTAAGGCGGGCGAAGATCTCCGGCCCACCTCCGCCCAGGCGGAGGTGAGCCGTGTCGGGCCTGGGCAGGCAGGGACGCCAGGCCGTCCGCTCCGCGCAGGCGGAGGTGAGCCGTCGCCCTGGGCGGCACGGTGACCGACCTTGCGGGTGATGACCACCATGTCGAGATCTACCGGAACCATTACGCCCACGGCACTACTGCCCACGTCATGGCAGGCCGGGCCGTCAACCGCGCACAGCAATGGGTATTCGAGCGTGTTTCCCAGAGGCCGCTGTTCATCGAGGAAGAGGCCGAACAACGGCTCGAAGAGCCCGAGGTGGCTGAGGCAGTCGGCATGGACCCTGACCAGGCCCACAACATGCGCATGGGGCAGCTGGACATGGGCCTGACGCACTGCCGCAATCCCTACGATTCCCCTCACACACCAGGGGCTCAACTGTGTCATGTCGCCCCGGCGATGTGCATGCTCTGCCGCAATGCGGTGATCTTCACCTCGCAGCTGCCCCGACTGCTGTTGTTCGCCGACCACATCGAGCGGATGCGTGCGGTCCTGGACCCGGCCCGCTGGCAAGCGGTGTGGGGCAAGCAGGCAGCCGCGCTGAAGGGGCTGTTCGCCGAGTGCGCAGATCAGTTGCCCGCCGCGCGGCAGGAGATCACGGACCGTGGGCTTCACCTTGATCTGCCACTCGGACTGCGGACGGAGTACGACCGATGATGGCAAGTCCCGCTCCCGTGTCGCTGCCCTCGCAGGTCTTCCGCGACGACTAACCGGTCTTCGGAACGGCACATGCCCTCCTTCCCGAGGTGGACATCCCGGTCTTTGGGCAGACCCGAGCCTGGTCAGGGGAGTGCATTCGCCGCCCCAGCAACCGGTCTCGGGCCAGCTGGTCGGTCCGGTTCTGCGAGGAAGATGCTTTGTGGAATCTGCGGGTGAGGGAGGTTTCCTTCGCCGTACTCAACCCGGCCCACCGTGTCCTGCGCGAGGCCACCATCTTCCGCCCCCGTCCGACGGCGCTGGGAACGGCCGCGACAGATGCCTATCTGCTCGGTGAGCTGGGCAGATGGGCTCGCAAACACCATATGCCCGACGACCTCAGCAGCTGGCCATCCGACGCATGGTGGGGCTTCTTGCACGAACAGGCCGGCGAGGAGGGCGCAACGGGCCTTGGAAAACACGTTCACGCCGTCCGCCGCATGCAGTCCGTATCCCGCATCCTTACCGGCACAGCCCTCTTTGACGACCCGTGGCCGGGGCAAACCGGTAAGGAAGTCAGCGACAGCGTGCTGGGAGGTTCCGTTACGGCCTCCGACGACGGTATTGCCATACCGTCCATCCCGCCTTCGACCTGGTGGCCTCTCCTGCGGGCTGCCTGGACCTACATCCACACCTTCGCACCCGACATTCTCGATCTCCGAGACAAGCTGTCCGACGAGCGGGGTGAGGGCGAGGCACTGCCGGATTTGCCCGGGCCGATGAGTAGGGAGGATGCGGACCGACTGGTGCACGAATGGCTCGCAGACTCGGCGCATCTGGTTCCGGTCCACGACCGTGACTTCCGCGGCGCGAAGGCCGGCACTCCGGTCTGGACGACACTGAGCCTGCAGATAACCGGCGGCAGGAGCAAGAACCTGTTCACCGAGAAGGGTACGAACCGGGGTGAGCGCCACCGGGCTCGGCGGGCGAGCGCGCTCCGCGCAGTTGCTGAGGGAAGAACCCAGCTGGTCAACAGCACGCGGGGTGTTGCTGCTGTTGGCGCCACGGCTTACGCCCCGAGGCGGACAATTCGCAAACAGGCCGACATAGATGCTGCCATCGAGGCGTGGTTGGCGGACCCCAGTCATCGAGTGCCGGTGCGGGCGAAGAGCGGTCGCAGCGGCGGCGGGGGAACCCCGAGCTTCAAGGTTCTGCACCGTCTGATCTTCGAGAATGCGGCGTCGGGGAATGTGTTCCTGGGCACCTCTGCCCATCGCCGACGTCGTCGACAACGGATTGAGCAGGCAGTGGCCTCTGGTCAGGCGGTGGAACTGGGCGGGGAGGCCACGTATCGCGACGTGCCGATAGCTTGCCCGGAATTTGCAGTGGTGAGAAGGCCGGACGGGCACCACAGGCCATGGCGTTCGGAGATCACCCTGACCAGCCTCGACGATGAGCTGCGGATGGTCAGAGCCGCCTGCTACATATTCGCGGCTGGGCTAAGCCTGACGCGTGACAGTGAGATTCAGGAGATCGAGCGGGGCGCTTTGGGCAGCCATTATGGCTCGCCCGCCGTGGTTTCACGGAAGATCAAGAAGGATCCGGAACAGCCGTCTCGCCACTGGTGGATCATCGAACCCGTCGCCGAGGCGCTGGCGGTGCTTGAGCGGCTGTCCTGGCACCCGACGCACCTGTTCGCCTCCCTTGACCCGCCGAAGTCTACGGAGGGAAAGCGCGCCTACGGACGGCGGGGCATTCTCCCTGCCAGCGACATCGACTTCTTCATCGAGAAGATCAACGCCGATCGGGACCGGACCGGTCTACAGGAAATCCCGATGGCACACGTGAGACCTCACATGTTTCGCAAGACCATGGCGATCATCACGGGACAGCAGCCAGACTCGGAGATCGCCCTGGGCATGCAGCTCAAGCACGCCGCACGGCGAGCGCTGGCAAACTCGCTCACCCCGGCCTACGCAAAGATGGACGCGAACTGGGCCAAGGAATTCAACCAGGAGCTGGAATCCGCCGCCGCACGGCGGCTGGTGGGACTGCTCAAGGACCGGCGAAGCGGGGAAGCAGTGGCGGTCGGGCCGGGGGCGGCTCGCCTCCATGCCGGCCTGGACAAGGTGATCGACATGATGGACAGCGACCCGTCACTGCGGGCCCAGATCGCCGACGAACGCCTCCAAGCCTCGCTGCTGACAGCGGAATTCCCCGACCTGCACCTGGGCACCCTGAACCATTGCATGTTCGATGCCCCGCAGGCCGAGTGCCAGAACCAGCTCCCAGAAGCACAGCGCGGCCAGGCCCCGCTGATCGGCGCCTGCCAGCCCGCACGCTGCCGCAACTCTGTGGTCACCCGCAAGCATGCGCCCATCTGGACTGCCGAGGAGGAAGACCTGACAGCCATGGTCAAGGACCGCAGCCTGGCACCATCGCGCCGCGAAGCCGTGCTGATCCGGCTCGCCGACGTCCAGCGCATCACCCGAGCACTGAGAGAACAAGAAGAAGGAGGAGCCGCCTGATGCCGGTGTCCGCTGCGACCGAGACCAAGCTGCGGGAGGCCATGGCCCGGCTGCTGGCCGGAGAGCCCCTGCACACCGACGGGTCCCTGACCAAGGAAAACCTCGCCCGCGAGGCCAAGGTCAGCCACGCGACCGTCCACCGGGCCGAGGACATACTTGCCGAGTGGGACGCAAAGGTCGCCCGCCCGGTCCTCCGCACCCCCGGCGAAGTCCAGCGGGACGAGACCATAGCCGAGCTCCGCAAGCAGTTGCGGGAGGCCAAGGCCCAGGTCACCGAGGTCCAGGGCAAGCTCGACGCCCTCGCTTCGGTGACCGCGAACCTCTACCACGAGAACCTCGCGCTGAAGAAGAAGCTCGGCAACAGCCGACGGCTGGCCTCGATCCCGGCACAGGAATGATGCCGCCTGGCATCAGGCACGAAGCCGTACGCGGTTGAGCACGTTCGTCTGTACTTCCTCGAGGGGGAAAGTAGCCGCGGCGTCTATGCGGCGGGGTGGAGGTCGTCGCGGGAGGCGACGGCCTTCACCTCGTCGGCCAGGGCAGCGGGGCCGAGCGCCATGAGGGGGGTGATGGCGCTGTCCCTGTGGCCCGCGGCCCAGATCCCCAGCGGCGGCGGGGTGAAGGGGGTGACGGTGATCGAGCGGGTGGTGAACAGCTGCGGCTGGAGGTATTTCATGCCGCCGGTCCCGCACAGATACGCGCGGGCGCCGGTCGCGGCGGCCAGGTCGGCGAGCCGCTGCGAGCGTCCGGGCCGGGCGGGCAGTCGGCTGCTGGACAGGATCTGCCCCCGCCAGCCGAGCAGGTCCAGCAGGACGCGGGTGGAGGTCTCGGCGACGGCCGCGGTCCGGCCGGTGTCGAACGTGGCCAGCACCTGCTCAAGGGCCTCCTCGAACGCGGACCAGTGGGGGCTGGAGCGATAGGTCTGCCGCAGTATCCCCGCAGTCCTTCGCCGGGCCAGGCCGGCATCGACGATCAGAGCTTCACAGATGGCCGTCCGGCGGCCGTGGGGAAGATGGGTGGGGTGGTCAGCCATCGGCGCCCCTCCGGCTCTCCAGGGCCCGGGAGGAGGGCCCGGTGCTGGTAGTCGCGGCGGGTGAACTGCACGTCGTCCAGGACGATCCAGTAGTCCGTCGCGACTAGCTTCGCCAGCGTGGTCAGCCGGGGCAGGAAGTTGGGCTGGTGGATGGCACACAGCCCGCCCGGGGGCGGCAGGTCAGGGGGCGAGGAGTCGGCTGGTGAAGCCGTCGCGGATGAGGGATTCGTACGCGCCATGCACGTCCTCCGGGACCTCCTGCTCGATGGCGAATCCGAGCTTCGGATACTCGATCACCCTCTGGAGGTCGCCGACGAGCTGGTCAACGACGTGCTTGTCGTCGCCGATCGTCTTGACGTAGTCGTCGAACTCCAGTGGCGCCGAGGCGCAGATGACCTCGACCTCGGGCCACACTTTGCGGGCGGTGGCGAATGCGCGTCGCTCCATATAGGGCATGGAGGCCAGCAGCACGGTCTGGGGGATGATCCCGGCGGCGGCCAGGACGTCGCGGGAGAAGGTGAGGTTCTGGCCTGTGTTGCGGGCCGTGGGCTCCAGCAGGATTGCTTCGGCGGGGACGCCGAGGTCGATGGCGTGCTCGCGGAAGTGCACGGCCTCGCCGCGGGGGAATCGTTCCGGGGCGGTGGGGTTGGGACCGCCGGTGAAGACCAGCGTTGGGAACAGTCCGGCTCGATACAGCTCGGAGCAGAAGGCGGGGACGCCGAGGTCGTGGCTGCCCAGGCCGATCGCGGCGTCGACCGGCCGCACGTCGTGGCTCATCTGGTGGTAGTCCCAGATCAGCTTGGCCCGCTGGCGCTGGTCGTCGGTGATGGCCCGTTGGTTGTCCGTCACTCGCTTCTCTCCCTGGTCACCGTCGCCGGGGACGCGGTGTCCCCTGGATCGTGGTCCGGATGCCCTCGATGCTGCGGAGTTGGTGGCTCATGCCGTATTGCGCGGCCGTCTTCGCGGCGTGGTCGAGGACGTGCAGTCCATCATCCCGGGTGGCCGGGTCGGAGAGCAGGATGTGTCCGTGGGCGGTGTCCAGGCGAACGCGTTGCATCGGTGAGTCGGGCGTGCCGGTGGTTCGGGCGATGTCGATGAAGTGGAGGGCTTTGGTGAGGTCGCCGGCGCCGCGGTGGGCGAGGGCGAGTTTCTGGTGGGCGACGGACCAGTCTTCGGGCTCGGACAGGTCCTCGAAGTCGCGGGTCGCGGCGAGCATGACGCGGACGGCATAGTCGTGGTTGCCGTCCTTGCTCAGCGCGGTTCCCACCCACAGGCGGGCCCTGGCCCGGTCTCGGCGGGAGAGCCGGTCGTCCACGGCGAGGGTTTCGTAGTGGCGGGCGGCGACTTCCAGCTTGCCGGACATCTCGGCGACCACGGCTAGTGACAGGTCGAGCTGGGCGATGCGGCGGGGGATGTCGAGCTGGGTGAACGCTGAGCGGGCGCCGACATACGCGTGCTGGGCTGACAGCGGTCCCAGCACGGCGCCCTGGTCGCGCTGGAGATCGCCGAGCAGGGCTGTTGAGCGGGCGAACAGATCCAGGCCCTTGTCGTCCAGCTCGGCTGGCTTGAAACGGGCCAGCCAGCGGCCCAGCAGGTTGTCGGCGAACGCGAAGCTCTGGCGGGACAGCGCGACCACGACCCGGTCCAGGTCATCGGTCCAGGACTCATACTCCCAGGACCTCGGGCCGGACGCCGTCACCCGCCGTCCCGGCCCGGCCGCCGGGCGGCCAGCCTCGGACAGCAGTGTCTCGAACCGCAGATGCACCGCGGCGTCCGCACGGGCCAGTGCGGTGTCCAAGATCGCCTGGGTGTCGGGTCTCGGCTCGGTGGACTCACGGAGCTGGTCCCACTTGGCAACAGTGCGCTGAGCGACTCCGAGGTGCTGGGCGAAGCCCCTGACGCTCATCCGCAGCGCGAGCCGCAGGGCATGGGCCTCCAGGCCGGTCCAGTGGTGCACGGTCGCCACGCGTCGCTCACTTCCGCACAGCATCGAAGCACGCTGCAGGCGGGCGGGGGCACGCAAGCGCAACGGAAGTACAACAGTGGGTCATTTCCCGGGGGTTGGAGCAGGGCCACTCTCGAAGCGTCGGCCTGGATCCTGTCGGGCCACGTCTTCCGCCCCTTTTGATCCTTTGGACGGACCTGCATATGGAACCCCTCACGGAGCATCGCCCGGTGAACGGCCCGGTCGTCTATGGCTTCCTCCGGCTCGCCAAGAACTCCGCCGCTCGGCAGACGGCCCTGGTCGGGGTCTTGGCGGAATACTGCCGCAGCCACGAGCTGGTGCTGGGTGCGGTCTTCATCGAGCGAGGAAGCACCACGTGCGCCCACAGTGCGGCGTTCACCGGGCTGCTGGACGTGCTCGACATGCCGGATGTCTACGGAGTGGTCCTGCCCTCCGACTCCCACCTGGGACCCAAGTCGATAGCCGCCGAGCGGCGACGGCATATCACCGGTTCCGGAGGGCGGCTGATGCTCGTCCGCGGCAGCAAGACGACTCGCCGGCCGCCCGAACGCTCTCGTCGCCGCATTCCCAGCTCTGCCCCTGCCCTGGACGCCGAGACATGAGGCTCGCCATGCCCGATGCCATCAAGAGATTCTTTGACCCTGTCCCCGAATCCGTGGGTCAGGCCCGTGACTTCGTCCTGCGCACCCTGGCCGCTTGGGACCTGGAGGGACGGGCCGACGACGTCCGCATCTGTGTCTCCGAGCTGGCCACCAACGCCCTCGCACATGGCACACGATGCGGCCACGGCTTCCACGTCACGATGAACGCTGAGGACGACGTCGTCCGCGTCGAGGTCCACGACTCCAGCCCCCGCCGCCCCCGGCGCCGTCGCCCCACCAACGACGACGTCTCCGGCCGCGGGCTGCACATCGTCGCCATGCTCTCCGATGACTGGGGCATCGAGGACCGCGGAGTGACGGGCAAGGTCGTCTGGTCACGCTTCAAGACCGCCCCGGCCACCCAGGGGGCACCATGCTGACCGCCCGCACCCCGCTGGCCGCCGCGGGCCCAGGCCCCGGCCTGCTGGCCGCCCTGGGCGCCTGGACCTGGCTCGGCGTCGACCCGGACGACACCGACATCGCGCACGTCCTCCTCACCCACCCACCTGGTCACACCAAACACGACACCGCCGATGCCATAGAGGCCCGCATGCGGCGTCTCTCCGCATCCCTGGGCGGCTTGGCCGAACCGCAGGCCCTTGTTCCTGACCTCGGGGAACGTCTGCTGATCGTGGGCACCACCACGGTGCTGCTGCGGTTTCACGGCAGCCGCTTCGGCACCCGGCAGCCGCTTCGGCACCCGGCTGCCGGTCCGCCCCGGCTGGACCCAGCACGTCCGCGCCCACGGGCAGGCCGTCATCGTGGTCGGCCTGGACCCTCTGCCGCGAAGCGCCGACCTCGCCCGCGTCGACGCCTACCTCGATGCCGGCCTCGCCACCGGCCGCCTCCTGCTCGGCCTCGCCCGCCCTGCCTGAACGCCCCCAGCCACCCATGCACTGCCCTGACTCATCGACGAGAGGGAACGGCCATGGAAACCTTCGAACGCGCCCGATTGGACGCCTACTTCGCCAAGATCGCCGCCCAGTTCGCCCCCATCGACCAGGTCACCTCGTTCCTCGTGACCCACCTACTGCCCGAGCGGCCCGGCTTCGTCCGCGCGGTCGCCGCGCTGAGCCGCCTGCGGGCGGTGCTGCCCAAGCCGAAGTCCATCACCCCCGCCGCCCAGCGCGAGGTCGAGCAAACCATCCCGGTCGATACGCTCTCCCGTGAGTTGTTCGCCGACCCCGACGCCGCGATGGACTACTTCGAGTCCCGCGCTGGCGGCGAGCCCGTCGTGCTGCTGGACGTCGGCGGCTACTTCGCCCCCGCCCTCGCCGAGCTGCACAACCGCTTCTCAGGGCAGATCCTCGGAGTGATCGAGGACACCGAGAACGGCCACCGCCGCTACGAGGACCTCGACAAGCTGCCCTGCCCGGTCATCTCGGTCGCCCGCTTACCGCTCAAGGACCCCGAGGACTTCCTGGTCGGGCAGTCCGTGGTCTTCTCCACCGAGGCCGTCATGCGCGGACGCGGCGACATCCTCCACGGCCGCCCCGCGCTGGTGATCGGCTTCGGCAAACTCGGCAGCTCCATCGCCCGCCTTCTGCACGCCAAGGGAGTCCAGGTCACCGTCCACGACATCGACCCCGTCCGCCGCACCCAGGCCCTGTCCCAGGGCTTCACCGTCGCCCGCGACCGCGAGGACGCACTCAAGGGGGCCGGCCTGGTGCTCTGCGCGACCGGCGCGGTCTCCCTGCACGGCGAGGACTTCCCCCCACCTGCGCAACGGCGCCTACGTCGCCACCGTCACCTCAAGCGAGGACGAACTGGAACTGGGCAGCCTGCTGGACGTCTACACCCGCACCACCGTCGGGGACCACGTCACCCGCTACCAGACCACCGGCCACTACTTCTATCTGGCGAACGGCGGCAACGCCGTGAACTTCCTGCATGGCGCCAGCGTTGGGCCGTTCATCTTCCTGGTCCAGGCCGAGATCCTCGCCGCGATCAGGATGCTCACCCGCGGGGACCTGGCCCCCGGCCTGCACGAGGCCCCCGCGGCCGACCGAGCCGCTATTGCGGCGACCTGGCTGTCCTACTTCAACAGGTGATCACCATGGCCATCACGGCAGACCACATCCGAACCACCACCACCGCCTACCTCGACCAGCACCCCGAGAACAAGGGCGAACTCGCCGTCGTCCTCGGCCTCCTCGACGACGGTGACGACCTCACCAGCCGCAAGACCCTGCCCGGACATGTCACCGTCGGCGCGATCCTCGTCGGAGCCGACGGTCGTGTCCTGCACATCCACCACCTCGCCACCGGCAGATGGCTGCTGCCCGGAGGCCACTTGGAGCCCTCCGACAGCACACTTCTGCAGGCCGCCGGCCGCGAGCTCGCCGAGGAAACCGGCATCCCGCCTCACGTAGTCACCCCGCACGGCGAGACCCCGCTCCACGTTGACGTTCACCCCATCGACGCCAACCCCGCCAAGAAAGAGCCCGCCCACCAGCACGTCGACTTCCGTTTCCTCTTCCGCACCACCGCTGACATCGGCGAACTGCAGACCGAAGAGGTCTCCGACGCCGCTTGGCGCGAGATCGACTACATCGGTGACGAACGCCTTCGCCAGCGGATCATCCAGGCTCTTCGCTGACGCCCCCAAGCAGCGCGTCGGCCGGGCAAGTGCCCGGCCGACGCGCAAAAGCGGATTGCTGGGATGGTCAGTTCTATTTGGGCAGGAGTTCGCTCACCAGCCCCTGGACGCGTGTTTCGATCCGGTTTGGATCGGGTGGACGGCTTCGACGCCCGCATTCTGCCCGTTCCGGAGACATTGTCAGTGGGCTACCTCACACTCATGGGATGAAGCACTAACAAGCTCTTCAGCATTGGCGAACTTCGCACCTTGAGCATCGCCTGCGCGGCATCACGGCCTCCGCCGCAAAGTGGAACGAGGACCGCCTGCTCATCACCCCTGAGCCCTGCGGCCGGGCTTGACGGGCATCACATGGATCATCGGCGGGTGGGTGCCGTCGGTGCTCCAGGTGAACTTCATCCAGTAGTGGTGGCCGAGGGAATTCTCCAGCATGCCGATGAGTTTCGGGTCGGCCCCGTTGGCGGCCCTTCAAGACACTTCGACCCACTCGCCGTGTTCGCTTGGGGCATTCGCTGTGACTCTGCTGCTGGGAGCCTGCCCCTCAGGGGCAGTGGTGCTGGTGGGGGTTGGGGGTTCTGGAACGGTCGCGGCGTGGGGGATTGTGGCGGCGCAGGCGTTGCAAGTGTCGGCGAGGTGCCAGGTCCGGCCGTGGTCCGCTCGGATAAGTAGCAGCCGAAGGGTGCCAGAGCACGGCCCTTGCCGCCGGTGCCATACGCAGGACTGCTCGCGACAGTGGCACACCCGAAGGTGTGCCGGCAGTTGGCACTCGGCCAAGTGGCGTGCAAGGTGCCGACGGATCTAGGGCCCCCCGGCGGCGCCCGTCACGTGTGTGGGTGAGGGGCAAGCGCTGCACGTCAGTACGGGTCGCCCCACCTGACTGCTGATCGTGGCGCTCCACGCACGTGAGGGCAGGGCAGTGGGCATTCGGTCCCTCCAGGGTGCGATCGGGCAGACCTCGGTCCACCTCATGGACCGGTTCCGGGCGCGGACACCGTAGTGCAGACCTGTGCCCTGGTGGAGATGTCTCAGTGGGCATGTAAATAGGGCAGAAGTCTGCACTGCCAGGGCAGGGGTGTGCACCGTCGGATAGTCGGGTGACGATCTTCCCGCCGCCGGAACCCGACCCGACGGCGCTGCGGCAGTCCCTCGCTCGCCTGCGCGCGGAGCGTGGCTGGAGCTATGACCAGCTCGCCGCCAATAGCGGCCTGTCCCGCCGCACCCTCATCGAGATCGAGCAGGGTCGCACCATCGGCACGCTGGGCACCTGGCACGCCCTCGCTCACGCCTTCAGCGTCCCCCTGGGCGAGCTCCTCGACCCGCTGTGCGCCGGCCACGAACCCCCACGCCCGGAACGCTAAGCCAGCCTTCCCCTGATCCCCCGAAGGGGATGCCGTTGGCGAACTCTTGCCCGAAAGGTGCACATCTGTGTGCTTCTTGGTACCCGATCGAAGGGACCCCACGGCGTGCACATAAGCCGTGGGCGTGTCTGCTGGCACTTTCTACTCCGGCATCTGCCCCAAGAAACAGGCCCCCTTTCGCCCGTCCAGAGCGTGGTGTGGGCCGTCAGGCTTCCGGAGGCCTCTTCACATGTCCTTCGCCCCCACCGATGAACAGGTTGCCGCCCTTGAGGCGTTCGGTAAGAGCGAGCATCTCGTCATTCAGGCCGGTGCCGGCACCGGCAAGACGTCCACCCTTGCCTTTCTCGCCGAGCAGATGCCCGCCCGCCGCGGCCGCTACCTCGCTTTCAACCGCGCCATCGCTCTGGACGCAGCCACCCGTTTCCCCGCATCGGTGCAGTGCAAGACCGCTCACTCCTTGGCGTACGCCGCCCTCGGCCACCGGTATCGCGATCGCCTCAATAGCCCCCGCAGACCGGGCTGGAGGGTCGGACAGGACCTGGGCCTGAACACCCCCGCCCGGATCAACGGGCGTGATCTCATGCCTGCCACCCTGTCCAATGCGGTGCTGCGGACGGTCACCCGCTACTGCCAGTCCGCCGACACCGAACTCGCCCCGCACCACGTCCCGCCCCTGCGCGGCATCGACACTGAAGATGCACAGGCGGAGCTTGCCGATCTTCTGCTGCCGTATGCCGCAAAGGCATGGGACGACCTGCAGGGCCCCAACGCGGGCACGGTGCGCTTCGAGCACGACCACTACCTGAAGATGTGGGCCCTGACCGAACCCGTACTGCACGGCGACTTCCTGCTGTTGGACGAGGCCCAGGACACCAACCCCGTCCTGGAACAGATCGTCCTGGCCCAAAGGGACCACACCCAGATCGTCATGGTCGGCGACTCCGCGCAGGCCATCTACGGCTGGCGAGGAGCCCGCGACGTCATGACCGGCTTCACCGGCCACCACCTCACCCTCACCCGCTCCTTCCGCTTTGGTCCCAAACTCGCTGCCGAAGCCAACCGCTGGCTCACCCTCAGCGGGGCCCCCATCCAACTCACCGGAACTCCCGACCTCCCCACCACCGTCGGTCCCCGCACGGAGCGCCCAGACGCGGTCCTGTGCCGTACCAACATCGGAGCCGTCACTGAGATCCTCGCGCTCCTTAACGTCGGCACTGCAACGGCACTGGTCGGCGGAGGGGACGCACTACGTGCCCTGGCTCAGGCTGCCCGCGACCTCATCGGTGGACGACGCACCCACCATCCCGAACTCCTGCTGTTCACCACCTGGAACGAACTGCGCGACTACGCCGAACTCGACCCCGCGGCGCAGACCTGCAGCCCTTCGCGAACCTCGTAGACGAACACGGCCCCGACGCCATCCTCCACGCCGTCGACCGCCTCGTCCCGGAAGACAAGGCACAGGTCACCGTATCCACCGCCCACAAAGCCAAAGGCCGGGAATGGGCCCATGTCCGCATCGCGCCCGACTTCACGCCGCCCCCCGACACCGACGAAGTTGACGCCACCGGCAGCCCCGTACCCAGCCCCATCAATGAATCAGAGGCCCGCCTTGCCTACGTGGCCGTCACTCGTGCCCGCCAACACCTTGACCCCGCGGGACTGGACTGGATCGATCAGCACCCCGACAACCCCACGGGGCTTTGCCCCTGAGGGCACCGATCCCGTGGCACGACCCGGTCACGGCCACGGGGGGCTTCCTTAGGGAACGATGGACAGGCTGTGCGTCGCAGCAGCGGGGCCTGGACGGGCTGATCCTGGTCGGCGCCTGCAGTAAGAGCGCGCCGCTGCAGGTTCGTCTACTGCGCAGTTGGTGCCCGAGGCCGTACTGCGCGGCCACCTTCGGGGCCCCACCGCCAAAGATCGCTGGACGCTATCCGGGATGCGATCAACGGTCGGTGGAGGTCCCATGGAAGTGCGGCAATCGAGGTCTGGGTTCACTGAGTTACCCGTGTCACCACACTCAGGTGCTACAGAAGTATCCACAATATCGCAGATGAGGTATTGCGATCATGGTTACTAGCAGCACAGATAGAGGTGCCAAGGCGCTTTGCTGAGCTCCTCGAACCGTTACCTGCCGCGCTTCCGGAGGATTGGGATGAACGAGACCATTCTCTTTGACAACGAAGCAGGGCACGGTTTGAGGCGTGGCATTGACGAACTCGCGGACACCGTAAAACTCTCGTTGGGCCCGAAGGTGAGGCGCGTAGCGCAGGTCCGCGGTGTATCCCATGAGCCAAAAGTGAAGCTTGCTCTGGCTAGTCCCGCCGCGCGCCCCCAGGAGTTCGAACTCACCGACCCGTACGAGAGGATCGGCGCCGAGGACGAGAGCTTTCCCCTTGATGCCGGCCGGATCAGCCCCGATCTCTGGAGCGACTACTACGAGAAAGAGATCGACGTAATACAGCTCGCGAGTGCGCTCACCACCCCGTGGGGAAAGATCTTCAAGCTGGTCGGCATGCAGACCCACTACAACGACTACTTCCACGGACCGCTCGATCGGGCCTGGATCAGGCTAACGTTCACCCGCCGATCTTCAGATGGTCGACCTGAAGTCATTGCACCGGTTCACTTTTACGGTCGATCCGGTCGCCGACGTACCGGACGACCATTTCGACGCCAAGACCAAAATCATCCGTTTGGCGCTCGTCGGAGCGGCGCATCCCGACAATGTGGTCTCCTGCGAGATACGCCACGACGGCGAATATCAACAGCGGTGGCCCGACAAGAGCGTGACGACCCAGTGGTTGCTGCCCAAGGTCAGCACCCGCGACGCTAAGACGACGCCGCTGCTGCCGCCCGAGGAAGGATTCGGCGATGACCCACCCCTTACCGCCCCCACATCGCTGGCGTTCTGGGGACGAGGCGTCGGCGGAAGCTGGCAGGTGACAATCCCGCAACAGCAGTTCGACACAGGACTGAACCTGAACGGACTCACCCGGATCCAAGTGTGGATCGGATACCAGTTTCTCCACGGTTGACCGACCGCGGCACGATCGGCGAGATGACCGGTGGGCGACTGCCTGGAGGTCTCGACGGCGATCGATGGGCCGGACGCTACGCGCCAACAAGGGCATGGGTTTCTACCAGCTGAGAAACGCGAGATTGGAGATGCGCAATGACAGAGATCGACGTGGGTGTAGTGGACTCGAGCGCGTCCAGCACTACGATCCAGGCAACGATATTCAACAAATCAAGTCGTACTATCGCCACGGGCGGCACGGTGCGACTTACGGCAGCTCCCTTTGGGACCGGTAATTTTGCTGAGGGGACTTTCGGCTCGATCGCGCCAGGGGGGCAAGAGACGCAGCTTATCAATTGGGATTTGGAGCAAGACGATGAGGGACATACCCCATTTCCGACGGCCGCCCGCTATTCCCTTTCAGCGGAAGGGGGCGGGTTCGCCTCAGGCGGAACCGGTCAAAATCCAGAAGGAATCGCAGGAGTCCGATTCTCCATATTTGACTCTGACTGGTCATAACTGCGCCGATCCTGGATAGAGGGGCACTGGCTCCCCGAAACAGGCGAATAACGTTCGATGCTCTTCGCACCGCAGACGGCCGCGCAAGCACACATCAGCAAGATCGCCGTCAGCGAGTACCACCGGCCCCGGCGTGAGCGCGGATCCGGAACCGATTCGAGGTAGGGGCCCAGGCCAGCGATCCGGTCCGCATCCAGCGGCCCCAACTTCTCCAGCACGGCAGGGACAGGGGAAGCTGCAACAGCAGGCACGGGACGTCCTCGTGATCATCTGGCTTCGACACCACAATGATCACGAACCCCCGTGCCTGCTCTGCCATCCGCCCCTACCGGCCTGATCGTCAACCCTCCACGCAAGCACGGAACTTGACGGAGCCCTGGGCCAGTGGCGGTCCGGTTGAGGTTGATCTTGTCGCGGGTGATGGCGTCCGGCGGTCGCACTTCACCCTCGGTCGGGCCCGGCCCACCAGAACCGCTGGTCTTCCAGGTCGTGGAAGCGCGTGACGAATTGGAAGCCGGGCAACTTGTATAGGCCGAAGGCCATGTAGGGGTGCGACGCATTGTCGGGCGGCGACTGTCTCCACGCACGCCGCCGTCGAGGCCCGGTTCCCCTACGACCTCGCGGTGACGTAGAGGCATCGAATTATCACGTTCAGATAACACTCCTCGACGATTCGTGAGACATCTGGGGCACGAACTGGGCGCGTCGAGCAAGCCTCATTTGGCCCGTCTTCGCTGAGACAGCAAGCAGCCTGAGACACCCGAACTGTTCCTAATGTCGGCACCGAGTCCGGCCGGCTGCGTACCCGTAGGTACGGGCAGGCCGAGGCGGAGATCTACCGCGCGACGATGATCGAGATGTCGATGGGGGGGCCAGTTCCAGCATGCAATCGGTGGATGGAACCACGGCTACCCGCCCTACCCCTATGTTGCGGTGGTCGACGAGGATGCCCCGGTTCGGGGGCAGGGCCGGTTCGGGGAGATGCGGCCGAAGAAGAAGCTCGTTCCGCACCCCGACGAACGCCGGTTCGACGCCGCCCGGGAGCTGTGCCGCCTCCGGCGCGAGGAGCATCTGAAGGGCGCGGACATCGTCGCGATCCTCCAGGCGGAGCCCGACCGGTACCCGATCGAGGGTGAGTGGGCCTACAACAGGGTCGAGGGGCTGGTCGCGAACCCGAAGCTCAGCGGCTATCAGGTGTACAACCGCAAGTCGAGCAGGACGGGCCGCGCCGGGCTCTCGGGGCGCAACCCCATTTCCCAGTGGGTGTGGTCGCCGAAGGTCGTGCACAAGCCGGTAGTGAGGCTGGAGGAGTGGATGCAGGCCCAGGAGGTTACCGCGGGACTGCGCGCGGGCGTCGAAGGTGGCCCGCTGCTGCGGATCCGGGCCGTAGCCTCCCGGCTCGGGCTCACCGTCACCGCGGTCAGCAGCAGCGCTACGCACACGCTGTACCGGATCGGGAACCGGCAGATCGTCCTGCCCTCCCCGGTGCCGGACACGCTCGTCCAGCAGGTCATCGAGGACTTGGGGAGCGCGGCGTGAGCGAGACCATCGAGGGCCAGGCCCACCGGCGCGGCCGGACCTGGGTGACGCACCTTGTCGAGCACGGGGTGTACGCACACGGGCGGACGCTACGGGCGACGGAGGCGAACGCCGTGGAGGGGCTCGAACTCGTCGGCGTGAGGGCAGAGGTCACGCTCACCCCGGTGACACCGGAACTGGAGACGCTCCGGGCCGCCGACGACGCCCGCGAACAGGCTCTGCGTGCCGCGGTGCACTCCCTGGCCCTGCGCCGTACCACGCGGCGCGACATCGTCCTGGCAACACGGGCACCGGCCTGGCTGGTGAAACAGATCCTCGCCGAGCAGGCGAAGAAGGACGACTCACAGCCTCCTGCGGAATCAGCCACGACAGCCGAGGGCACCGTATGACTCACGGACGCCCGTACGGGTTCCTGCGGCCCGTCGCTCAGGGTTCCTGGAACGTGCGCGTCTTTCCGTGCCAGCACTGGGTCGAGGCGAACTCCAAGCCCGAGTACTCGATCCTCTACGTCAGAGCAGGGCTTGCCGAGCAACTCGAAGTGCAGCAGCCGGGTGCCGATACCTGGTGCCAGCGCTGGAACCACCGGCCGTCGACGTCGAGACCGACCCGGTACGGTGGTTTCGATCCGGAGGCCCACCGTGTCGTCCGGACCTCCGAGGCTCCGGCCATTGTAGTGCCGGGCGCATGAGCGGCTACCGGGAGATCGTGAAGCTGCTGGCGGCGAACACCGGCGCGAAGCGGATGAGCGAAATCTTCGACAACTTCGTCGAGATGGCGGCGCTGGCTCTGCGCAACGCCGTGGACGTCCGCGGGAGCGAGTCCTGGGAAGCGCGCGAAGGGCAGTACCTCCAGATCGCCGGCGGCTACAGCAGAACAGAGTTGGACCGCTTCGCGCACGCCCTGGCGCTGGTGACCACGGAGATGGAGCGCGAGCCCTGCGACGTGCTTGGCCGCCTCTATATGGAGTTGGAGCTCGGCAACGAGCGGCTCGGCCAGTACTACACAACGATGCCGTTGTTGTGGCGGTCCAAGCGGTCGGTCACAAGCCCTCCGAGCCACGACGGCAGCGGGTGACGCACCGGTGTCCCTGGCGGACACCGCCCGGCGCCACCGCGCACCCACCATCGCTGTGGTCATACAAGAAGATCGGGTCGCAGGCACCATATCGCCGTAGCCGTGGCCTTTTGGCGTCCTGCCAGGTCCTTTAACGCCAGTGACGCGCGCCGGCACCGCCGGCATCGCCGGGCGCTCCGGCCGCCGAGGCGATCAGCGGGGTGCCCGCCCGCAGCTCAACCCGGTTCGTGCTGGCGCGGGCTCGGATTGCGGGGGGCTTGCGGGCGGGAGACGATGGCCTTGTTTGCTACCTGAAGCGACGAGCACTACGCATCGATGAGCACTGGGCTCGGCAGCGGACGACGGCAGCGCATCCGCGCCCTTCGGCGGCAAGGGACACCTGGTCTGGACCGACTAGCATCGCCGGCACGGTCACTCACGTCCCCATGAAGGGCTACCCAGGGCTCGATTCGGAATCACGCATTGCGTCGAGTGCACACAATCCGAGTGCACACAAGGAATTGCCGAGCGCATAGAAGAATTCTCGGAATTTCCGGGATGCGGAATACAAGCCCGGGGATTCCAAGGAGGGTCACGTGAGCGACGAAAATCTGGACGGTGGTTTGCCGGGCGGAGCACCGGCTCAGGTTCCGTGCGATTGCGGACCGTGTCCCGTCTGCAGCGTTGAGCGGCAACAGTCAAGTCCATGTGCGCTTTTGCTGGGTCATGACGGTGATCACCAATGCGCCTTTCAAGATGCATGGACGCAAGCCGGCCCCTCTGACATTCCCATCCCCAAACCGCCACCGCTACCGAAGTGCCGAATGGTGTGCCCAACGGACGGTGTTGAATGCCTGCTGGTGCTAGGGCACCAGGGAAGTCACCAGTGCGGGCACAGCTTCTGATGAATCGGCACGGGTAGCGGGGGTGGCGAACCAGCGCGATGATGGCTGAGAGGGACCCCGAGTGGCGGTAACGCCGGCACGGCGGTGAGTATGAACGGTACGTGGACATGCGGAAACTGCGGCAGTGAGGAACCGGCCGAGAATTGGCGGTGCAGCCGCTGCGGCAATGCGGTCCGGCCCGACCACCCTGGTGGCTGGTCCACAAAGCCGCCACCTCAGGAACCACCGCCTCCGCCTCCTCCACCACCTCCGCCTCCTCCTCCGACCCGGCCCCAACCCAAAACGCACTTGGTCTGGGCCATTCTGTCGATCTTCCTCTTCTGGCCATTGGGCCTGCCCGCGCTGTACTTCTCCGCACAGGTGAAGAGCAAGTACACGGTCGGCGACTATGCCGGAGCACTCGATTCATCGACCAAGGCGCGGTTGTTCTCGCTCGTCGCCACCATCCTCTTCGTGGTCGCCTTCGTGATCGGCATCATCCTCGTCGTCGTGATGTTGCACAACATCCCTTCCAACGACTACTAGGACCCGGCTATTGACGGCCGTGTGATCTCCTAGCGGCGACGCGGAATAGGCACCCGAAGGTCCACCATCTGGTAATCGCCCGCCGCGAAGGGCTGCACCACCGCGAGCGGAGCGTAGTGGTAGGCGACGCCGCGCGGGGGCCGCGACCGTGGCTGCCCGTTCTGGTCGGTCGGCCACTCCACGTCACCCGTGAGCACCCTGGCCGGGATCAGCCAGTAGGCGCCGCGCCGATAGGTGCGGGGCCGCTCGGTACTCGGTTCGAAGCGGATCTCGATCCCGTCCTCCAGGAACAGCCACTCACCCTCCCGCAGCGGGCGCGGTGCCCCGTCGCCCCTGGCGTCGTCGCCGCTCGTCCACGCGGTCGCGCCGTGGTCCCAGCGCCGCAGGAGCGGGTGGAGTCCGGGCACCCGGCCACCCGTGGGGTGGTGCGGGTCATCGGCCGGGTCGGCGTCCAGCACCACCTGGTACGCCGCGTGGTCGATCTCCTGGACGGTGTACAGCCGCGGAGCCGGTTCGTCGAGCCGGTCCGACGCGCCCCGGTGCACGGAGGCATCGTCGACGAGCTCCACGCTGGCCCCGACCTCGATGCCGAGCTTGTCGTCGCGCCCCAGCGTCTCCAGCTCCACCGCGGGACCGTGCACCGCCCGGATCGGCAAGGTGACCGAGCCGTTCTCCCGGGACCACTTGAAGGTCGCGGTCTGCGCGGTGCCGCCCTGGTGCACCTCCACCCGGTACAGCTGGTTCTCCGGCCCCCGGTAGCCGGAGGACGGCGAGAGGTGGCTGGGCGAGGTGTCGTCCTCCGGGCGCCGGACCCGTGCCGCGAGCAGCCCGCGGGGCTCGAACGTCTTGCTGATGCGGTCCCGCAGATAGCGGGTGCCGGTCTTCATGTCGGGCATGTACGCGTTCTCCTCCAGCGGAAGCCAGCACACCTGCCACATCACCCGGGTCCGCGCGGTGGTGTCCGGGCTGTGCGGCCCGAGGGCGACCTCCCGGATACGGGGTGCCTCCACGGAGGTGACCAGCCGCTCCCACACCCGCAGGTATGCCAGGAACGGCTGCTGCGGCAGCCGGTCGCCGTCGTGGTCGGGGTCGAGGTAGTCGTAGGGCTGGTTCAAGTAGTCGGTGCCGTCGCACTCGCACAGGATCCCGTCGACGTACATCCGGCCGGAGCCCAGCGTGAAGTTCTTCCCGTCGAACGCGTCCAGGCCGAACCCGCCGGGGCGTCCCTCGTCCTCGTCCGGCGGGTACGTGGCGGGCCCGAACATGTCCACGACCAGGGTGCGCAGGAAGTACTGGAGGATGGCCGCCTGTTCGTTGATGTCGGCGTCGAGCTGGACCCGGCCCTGCTGGGCCAGGACCGCCGAGAACCGCTGGGCGGGGTCGAAGGTGACGCGTGAGAAGTCGCCGTGCATGGTGCGCTCCGGGAGAGGAAGACAAGCGGGTCAGGTGGCGAAGAACAGTGCCGCGTCGCACCCCGCAGGGGTGTACTCGGCCAGGCGGGTGCGCAGGTTGTCCTCCCGCTGGGACCGGAAGAGGTGGTGCAGCGCGCCGGGTTCGGAGCCGTCGTCGGCGCCCCGGCGGATCTCCTCGGCGCAGTCGTCCGCGAGCTCGACGTAGTGCGGCATCCCGTACCGCCGGCCGGCGAAGCGCAGGGCCACGCGCGCGGGGTCGCCGGACTGCTCGGGCTGGCAGTGCGACCGGGCCGGTGTGCGGGAGCCGGGTGGCAGCCAGCAGAACCGCACCGCGCCCTCGGTCGTGTGGGCGACCCGGACCGCCCCGTCCAGCAGGCAGTTGTCCAGCACGTCCACCTCCTGCACGTGCACCGTTCCGATGACGGTGGTCCGGCACGCCGTGAGGCGGACGGCTGCGGGGCCGTCGTCGTCGCCGCGCAGCGCCGCCACGTCCCGGTGGGTCGCGTCCAGCACGCTGTCGTACAGCAGGACGGGGTTCGGCCCGCCCGTGCCGTCCGGATTCGACACCGCGACCGTGCCGAGGATGCTGCGGTGCACCTCGGTACGGACCGGGCTGTCGACGATCTCCAGGCTCGGCATCCCGGGCGCCAACGGGACGCATCCCGGGCCGAGTTGACGGCCGGGAACGAAGGTGCAGTGCCGCACGAGGAGCCGTCCCACGGGGCCTTGGACCTGGACGCCTCCGCCGGTGACCAGGAAGCCGTCCAGGACGATCCGCGGCAGTGGGGCGTTGCCGGAGCCCTCGCCCGTGCCCGTGATCCGCAGGGTCCGTGTCTCGTCGTGGAACGGGGTGCCCAGCCGGAGGACCGGGCGGACCCCGTCCATGGCCCGGAGGGTGAGGCGATCGCCCCGGTCGAGGAGGACGTCCGTCAGATCCTCGGTGACGCCGTTGCCGGAGACCTCGATGACCGCTGCGGCCTTGCCGGGGTGGGCGCGTTTCTCCGCGCGCCAGCGGTCGAGCGCCTCGCCGATCGACCGGTCCTCCCGCCCCGGGCCGACCCGGTAGTGGACCTCCGCACCGGTCGGGGCGGAGTGCGGCCGGGCGTACTCGCCGCCGCCGAGATCGCCGGCGAAGGAGTGGTGATAGCTCACCCACACCCGGCCGTCCCGCGCGTCACCGGGCGGCAGGACGAGCCGGCCCAGGACGGGATCGACGGCCGCCCGGCCCGCTCCGGGACGGTAGTGCCAGTCCGACAGGTCGGCGGCGACGATCCGGTCCAGCGCCACCGGCTCGCGGCGGTCCGCCGGCCCGGTCCACAGGCACAGGCTCTTGCCCGGCCCGTAGTAGTCGAAGAGCCGCTCGGCCAGTGCCCGGCGCCGGATCGGCGCCGGCACGTTGGTCTCGTCCGCGGTGTGGCAGGGCGACGGCTCGGGCACGGGCTTGGTGACCAGGTGGGTGTCGATGCCCAGCACGTGGAAGGCGTAGCAGCCCCGGTCCGGATCCAGGCAGAACGCCGGGGCCTGGGTCACCGCGTACGTCCGCGCCCGCCACACATGCAGCCCGACCCCGCCGAGGCCGTATCTGCCCGGACGCCGGTCGGATCCGGTGCCCGACACCTCCGCCGTGTGCGCCAGTTCGTCGAAGGGGCCTCCCAGGCGGTCCAGGACGTCGACCCGGCGCACGTTCACCAGCCCGCCGTTGCCGAGCCGGCGCCCGTCGACCCGGCTGTTCGACGCGTAGCGGCGCACCGGCTGGGTGATGCCGAGCAGCCGGCGGGATTCGACGGCGCGCGCGGGCCAGTCCGCCACCTGTGCCGCCAGGTCCTCCAGCAGGGCGAGCGTGCCCTTGCGGCGGCGGTTGACCACGGTCTCCGCGACGTCGCGCCGGGGAACGGAGGTGGTCCCCGGCAGCACTTGGTAGCCGACGAGATCGCCGAGGTAGAAGACGACCCAGTCGTCACACGTCTCGATGAACCAGTTGTCGTAGAGGCGCTCGGTGTCCGCCCGGACGACCTCCGCCTGCTCGGCGAGGACGTCCAGCAGCGCGTACAGGCGGCGGCCGTTCTCCGCGTCGAGTCTGCGGTACAGCGCGGGCAGCAGCTCGTACAGCTCGTCGGGTGTCATGGGATCCTCCGCAGGACCAGGGTCTCGGGTACGGCCGGGTCCAGCAGCGCGAGTTGGGCGGGGCGCAACGCGTAGCGTGCGGCCTGCGGTGTCGTCTGCGGGCCGCCCGCCGGTGGCGCGTCGCGCACCGCGCGGTACCCGGCGGGGAGGGCCGGGACGCAAGTGGCCACCGAGGGATGCCTGGCGAACCGGACGATCTCGGATGCCTCGACGCTCTCCGGAAACCCTCCGAAGGCGTCCACGGTGACGAAGTCGACGCCGGACACCGCCTGCGCGGCGGCCACGGCCGTGCTGAGGAAGGCCGGTTCGGCCAGTTCCGCCGCGGCGAAGCCCAGAGCGGCCGTCAGCGCGTCCCGGACCCGCTGCTCGACCTTGTCCGGGCGGTGCCCGGGTGCCGTACGGACACCGAGCGCCAGCACCAGGCGTACCCGTTCGCAGTGCTCGACCCGCACCGCCAGCGCGGGGTCACCGTAGCGGGCGATGGCCGTGCGCAGGGCCGTCAGCAGCGGCGCGGCGGCGTCCGGCGCGGCGGCGGCGACGGTGACGTGCACGACGGGGCGGGAGTCGGCCGCGCACCGGCGCGCCACGGCCTTGTCGACCCCGGCGAACCCCCGGGCGAAGTCCTCGTGGTCGCGCACGGACACCAACCGGTCGAGTGCGGCCGGCCGCACGAGGTTCGGCTGCCACAGCTCATCGGACCCGTCGGCATCCGCGCCACCGGTGGCGGGCAGCGGGTTGGTGACGCCGGTGACCCCCAACGGCCGGTCGACCAGCTGGTCGATCTCCCCGGCCGCGACATTTCCCGCCCGGCCGCCCCCGACCCGGTAGCGGGCCGTCACATTCTCCCTGCCGGTGGGCAGCCGCGCGCCGTGGCGGCCGTCGCCGAACTCGACGGCCGCCGCGCCGTCCACGCCCGTGCGCAGCTGGTACGCCGGGGCGGCCGGCCCCTCGTCGGCGAGGTCGGCGGACGCCCGCCACACCACGTCGTCGACCCGGACGGTGAGCACCTCCCGACCCCCGTCGGGCGTCGCCGACGGCATCCAGGCCAGCGGGCCCCGCCGCAACGGGAAGATCTGGCCGGCCCGGCCGGCGTCGCCGCTGCCGAGGACCTCCTCGCAGGTCTCCCCGGCCGTCGCGGGGACCACGTTGCCGTGGATGACGAGCGTGTCGCGCCGGTAGGCGTGCGTCAGCGGCGCCTCCAGCAGGAGCGTCGTGCTGACGCGGTCGTCGAAGGGCGTGCCGTCGAAGCCGTGCCGCACGCCCACCAGCACCGCCAGTTCGGCGCCCGGCACCCCCGCGCTGCGGCCGCCCGCCGAGGCGTCCTCGACCGCGATGTCGGTGCGTTCCCCGGACACGATCAGCGGGCGGCCGGGCGTCAGCCCCTCGTGGACCCCGTCGAGGCGAATCGTGTCGCCCGTCACGGCGGACGGGTCGGGAGAGGGTGCGGGGACCAGCGGCTGACCGGCGGCCCACACCGTGGTCGCGCGGCGCGCCGTGATGTCCCCGGGGTTGTCGGCCCACGGCCCGTCCAGGCGCAGCCGGGTCACCCGCAGCGCGTACTGCTCGTCGGCGACGGCGAGTTGGGCGACCTCGGTGACCTTCAGCACGCGGGTGCGGGAGTCGTCCGCCCGCCGGACGGCGATCCAACTGCCGGGCAGGATCTCGTCGTGGACGGCGTCGAGCAGCAGCACGTCACCGGAGAGCTGTTCGGCTGCCTCCGCCCGGTGCGGCGCGGCCGCGTGCAGCAGCCGCCGCACGCGCGCGTCGTCAGGAAGGGTGGCGCCCATCGGCGTGGCCTTCACGCGGAAACACCACACGCCCGGCGGTGGGGCGGCCGACACCGAGACGACGCCGAGCGCGCGGCCCAGGGACGCGGTCACCTCGGTGCCGCTGCCGGCCAGCAGCCGGGGGAGGGTGTCGGACCCCGCGCCGAGGACGTCGGTCACGCCGGCGGCCCCGCCCGCACGGCCGTCGTGCCGCTCGATCGCGCGCAGCAGGGGATCGAGGGCGTTCAGGATGTGCCGGCCGGCGCCGGCCCGGTCCTGGAGCAGGGCCGCGCGCTCGGCCGAGCCGTCGGGTGAAGCCGGGGCGGCCCCGTCCGGTGGCGCGGCGAGCTGCCGGGCGGCGGACTTGATCGTGGCGATCCGGACGGCCGCCCGCTCGATGAGGGCCTCGGCCTCGGGCGGCCGGGGCGCACCGGCCGGCCACTCCCGCAGCGCGCGGAGCTTGCGGTCGAGCGAAGCGGCCAGGGCGTCCGGGTCGCGCAACTCCCTGGCCCGGTGCCGCACTTCGCGCATGAGCTGGAGCAGGTCCTCCAGCGGACCGCCCGACGGCAGGCGGGCCGCGGCCTCCTCCCCGTCCTCGCGCAGCGCCTCGACCGCGTGGTCCAACTGCCGGGCCGCGTCGGGCACCTTCAGCGCAACCGTGGTTCGCCCGTTTGCGGGGTCGGGCCGGGCGGTGTCCACCAGGCGGGTCAGGTTCAGGCGCGGGTCGTCGTACGTGAACAGCAGCCGGTCGCCGGGGCGCAGGGTGTGCTGGACCCCGGCGATGTCGAGGGACGGCATACGGGCGGCGACGTCGGCGGTCAGGGACGGCGGCCGGGTGGTGCGCACGGGAAGCCGGTTCCACTCCGCACGGGCGACGAGGTCCTCGCTGGTCTCGTAGGTCTGGGGCAGGCCGCCGGGGACCGGCCGGCTGGTGACCCGCGACCCCGCCGGGACGACCGTGCGGACGCCCGCGTCGAGGGTGTAGGCGAGGTGGGTGGTCGCGGCGAGGGAGGGCCGGCGCCGGTGGCCGACCAGGCGTCCCAGCCACCCGAGCGAGACCTGCTCGGTGGCGGTGCGCAGGTAGCCCTCGTTGGCGATCCGCTCCTGATAGAAGGTCAGCACGTCGGCGAGGACGGCGAAGGCGTCCAGCAGCGCGATCGAGGGGTCGTCCGGTTCACGGGTGGTGAGTCCGGCCAGGGCGGCGTGTCCCGCCCGGGGCAGCCGGGCGAGCATCGCAGCGAGGAACGTGTCGTACGTGCCCACGCGGTAGCGCAGCTCGGGCAGCCCGGGCCGGTTCCACACCGGAGCCGGACGGGGGGCGCGGCCGCCGGTGCGGGGGCCGTGGCCTTCGGGGAAGCCGGTCATCGTCCTCCTCTCACACGCAGCGCGAGGCGCCCGTTCTCCGGGTGGGCGGCGTCGGCGTCGAGCCGGGCGATCTCCAGCGGGCGCAGCCGCAGCTCCCCCGTCGGCGGCACGTCCAGGGCGGCCGTCGCGCCCTCGCCCGGCGCATGGAGTCTGCGCAGCCGGGTCACCTCGGCGTGCCGGACACCGGGCACGCTCATGCACAGGGCGATCAGCGCGCCGGCCCGGACCGGGGTGCCGAACGTCAGCGCGTCGGGATCGAAGAACCCCGGCCCGCCGTCTGGCCCGCGCCCCGGCAGCAGCCTGCGCAGCAGCTCCGCGCGCAGGTGATCGGCGATGCAGTGCGGGCCGACCAGCACATCGAGGGCGACGTCGAGCGGCACCTGGAGGGCGGGACGCGTCACCACGTCGTGCCCGACGCGGCGGAAGCGGTGCAGGGAGGCGCGCACCTCCTCCAGGAGGCGGGGCGACGGATCGGGGGCCCCGAGGGGGTCGACGGCCACCTCGGCCTCGTACCAACTCCCGTTCCAGCGCAGCGTGGCGGCGGCCCGCTGCACGTCGGAGCGGCTCGCCGCCAGGGTGGCGTAGTCCTCCGCAGTGACGGCGCGCAGCAGCCCGCGGAACGGTTCGCGGGGCGCGGCGAGCCGTGCCTCGGCGACCGGTTCCGGGTCGGTTCCGCCGGTGGCGGGCAGCGGGTTGCGCACCCCCGTGACGTGTGCCAGGGCACCGGGGACCCGGGAGGCGATCCGGTTGACGGCCTCCGCCCCGATGTTGCCCTCCTGCCCGTTGCCGATGCGGTACTCGGCGCACAGCCGCGCACCCGGGCGGGGGGCGGCTCCGCTGCGGCCGTCGCCGAAACGGAGCGCGAGCACGCCGTCGTCGTCGGTCTCGCCGACCACGTGCCGGTCGCCCGGTCCGCTCGCGAGCAGGTCCCGCCGGGGCGTCCAGGGCGGCCCGGCGTCATCCTCGTCGACCCCGTCCCTCGGCGGGTGCAGGCGCAGGACGGGCACGGCCTCGCGGGGGTCGGGCCGCAGGGCGCCGCGCACCGAGCCGTGCAGGGCGGGGTTGTCCGGGTGGACCGCCCATGCGGCCGCCCGGCCCCAGGTCTGGGCCAGTTCCCAGCCGGTGTCCTCGGGGTCGAGCACACATCCCGACCGGGCGCGCCGGTCCAGGGCCTCCAGGCGGCGCAGCTTCGGTTCGAGCAACTCGTCGAAACGGGACAGCAGTCGGCCCAGGACCCTGCCGGGGTCGGCGTCGTCGGACAGGCCGAGCAACTGCCTTTCACCGAAGAGAAGTTGAAGGAAATCCCGGTCCTCGTCGGACAGCGCCGTCACCGAGTGGTGGAGGTCGCGCAGCCGGTTCCGGGCCCGGGTGGCCAGGTCCGTCAGCTGCCGGGCCTGTGCGGCGGCCAGGTCCGCCGGCCGGGGATGGGGCGGCGACCAGGTGACGCCGCGGCCGCTCAGGGCCGTCACGAAGGGCCGGAAACGGCGGGCGGCCGCGGCCGTGAGCGCACTGCCGTCGGCGTCGCGGGACGATACGGCAGCATCCAGCCCGAGGGCGTCGCCGGGCGCCGGGACGGCATCCTCCCCCTCGGCCTCCTCCCTCTCGGCCCGCCCGGGGACCTGGATGATCTCCTCCCCGGCATCGCCGGACAGCCAGGTGTTCTCGATGCCGTGCTCGACCAGCAGGGCGTTGCCGCAGGCGACGGAGGCGGGGCGCGGGCGGCCGGGGCCGTCGGCCGGGCCGACGCGCAGCGGAAAGGTGAGGGCGTCCTCGGCGGCCCACTCCACGTCGACGAGCAGCGTGCCGGAATCCGGGTCGACGTCCGGTGTGATGCGGGTGAGCCGGACGGCCTGCCGCCGGGCGGGGTCGGGGCCGGCGGCGCGGTCATCTTGCGAACCGGCCGTCTCCTCCAGGACGAGCAGGTCACCGGGGGTCAACCGCAGGGCGCGGTGGATGCCGTAGCCGTCCCGGAGGGTGGCGCGGGTGGCGCCGGCCGGCAGGTGGGTCTCCGCCCGGCTCCCCGGGAACAGCGGGATGCGGTTGTGTTCCGGGCGCAACACCATCTCCCGGCGCTCCAGCGGCCGGTACACCGGGCGCCGGCTGGTGACCAGCAGGGCAAGGGGCAGCACCGGCCCGGCCGTCTCCGGGGTGCCGTCCACCGGGAACGCCGTGAAGGCGAGGTCGGCGGTCCGTACCGGCACCGGGGCGTCGGTCTGTACGCAGACGACCGTGCGGGCCGCGCAGCCCTCGTGCATGGGGTAGCCCACGAGGCGGGCGTGGCGCCGCACCGAGGTGCGCAGCCGCGCGGTGTCGAGGTAGGCCTCGGTGGCCACGGCGTCCTGCTGGTAGCTGAGCTGGTCCCCGACGTACGCCAGGAGTTCCACCAGGGTGACCCAGACATCGGGCGCCCGCCGCTCGGTCCACTTCGGCAGCGTGAGCGCGAGCCGTTCCAGCAGCAGGCGCCGGAAGCTCGCGTAGTCCTTGGCCAGGTAGTCGATGGCCGGGGCGGGTCCGGCTGATGGACGAGGCACCGGCTCGGCGGCGGACGGCGCGGGGGCCGGCTCGCGGCCGGTGGGGTGGAAGCGGAACGCAGCCCGGTCGCGGCCGCGACGGAAGCCGCTGCCGAGGGCGCGCAGCCGGTAGGTGGACTCGTCTCCGGGCCGGTCCAACGTCAACGTCAGATGGTTCGTCAGACGGTTTGCCGGACCAGCGCCCGCCTCTTCCGAGGTGTGCCGTACGACGCGCAGGACGCGGATCTCGGTGACCCGCTGCCCGCCCTCGATCCGGAAGCTGTTGCGGTCCAG
This sequence comes from Streptomyces sp. NBC_01454, assembly GCF_036227565.1. Classification (NCBI taxonomy): domain Bacteria; kingdom Bacillati; phylum Actinomycetota; class Actinomycetes; order Kitasatosporales; family Streptomycetaceae; genus Streptomyces; species Streptomyces sp. NBC_01454. The sequence continues at coordinate 1,547,330 of NZ_CP109460.1, read as the reverse complement.
GCGGGCCGGGAGCGTGCCGGAGAAGGTGACGGTCAGCGTGCGCCGCCCGGCGTCCACCCGCACCTGCTCGATCCCGGCCATCTCCTCGTACTCCGCCGCGCTGCCGGGTTCGCTCGTGACGGTCATGACGGCGTCCCTCCGCGGACCGTCAGGCTGCGGCTCTGCCCGGTGGCCGTCAGGGCGTAGGTGACGTGCACGACCAGGGCGGACTCCTCGCTGCTGACCGTCAAGGACTCCACCGTGAGCAGGTCGCCGAGCCAGCGCTGGAGCGCGGACTGGGCCGTCATCTCCACGGTCGCCGCCAGTTCCGGGCTGTTCCCGGCGAAGACCAGGTCGAGCAGGCCGCAGCCGAAGTCGGGGCGGTTGACCCGCTCCCCGGGGGTGGTGAAGAGCACTTGCTTGACCATGTCGCGTACGTGTCCGTCGTGCTCGACCTGTGCGGTGCGGCCGCGGCTGTCGACGCGGTACGGGAAGCTGATGTCCATGCGGTCACATCCCCGAGACCCTGCACTGCATGGCCATCACCATCGGAGGGTTGGGCGGCGGCGTGCCGACGCCCAGCGCCGGGGCGAGGCTCGGCGGCGGCGTCGGCTGGAGCAGGACGGGCAGGCCCTGCACGAAGACCCGGCTGGAGGTCTGGAGCCAGGTGATGCTGGTACAGGGCGGAGCCCCCAGCGACATGGCCGGGAACGCGCACCCGGCCACCAGAAACGTGTCGGCGACGGTCGCGACGGGCAACGAGCCCACCAGCACCCGCTGCTGGGCAGGCGCCGGGATGGTGACCTGGCCGGGGGGATGGGCGCACATCATCGTGGCGCCGTAGTGAAGCAGCAGTCCGGGCATCCGTTTCCTCGCTCTTCCTCACTGCACCATCAGAGCGCCGCCGTTGATGATGACTTGCGTGCCCATGAGCTTGATGCTGGCTCCTTCGGGCCCGCCGCAGGACATCTCGATGAACGTTTCGTTGATGGTGATGAACGGCCCGTTCTTGCCGTGCAGTTGCAGCCTGATCCCGCCCGCGGGCCCCGGCTGGTCGCTGATGACCAGGGCGCTCTGTGCGGGCGTGGCGAGGACGATCTGCGGCGTGCCCAGATCCGCCGACTGGGCGGCCGACGGCACATCCCCGGGCCCGCCCCGCCAGAAACCGACCCACACCGGCCGGTCGGGGTCCCCGTCGAGGAACTGCACCCACACCCCCGCCCCGGTCGGCGGCACCACGTACATGCCGCAGTCCGCCCCGGCCAGCGGGGTCAACGGAGCCGCCCACACGCAGACGTCCGCACCCAGCACCTCCGGAACGCGGACCTGCAGCAGTCCCGCTCTTGACTCGTCCATGGCGGAGACCACGATGCCCTGGTACAGGCCGTGCCACTGCCGCACCGTCTCCACGGTCACGGGCTCACCACCTGGGTGTCGGAGACCAGGCCGTCGCGCGCCAGGGTGAAGTGCTGCCGGTATGTGCTCCTGGTGAGGTCGTGGGTGACACCGCGTACGAGGTAGGTCCCGTCGTAGGCGGGCCCGGCCCCGCGCACGCCCACCAGGTGGTGGGCGCTGAGCACATGGCCGTAGCGCAGCACGTCCAGCGTCCCCTGGGCGGTGACCGGGTCGCCGGTCACCGCCCGGCCCAGCCCGGCCAGCTGGGCCTGGGTGAGTGACCGCCCGGTCTGGCCGGTCAACGGCCGCTCGCACAGGTCAGGGGCCGGACGCGCGGCCAGACTCCGGCGCAGCACCTGCGGTCGGGGCGGGACGACCTCCGAGACGGTCCGCGAGACGGGGTCCACATGGTGGGTGCCGTACCGCGTGGCGGACAGCCCGTCGAAGGCGAAGCTCAGCTCCTCGACGTTGTCCGCGGCGCCGCAGTCCGTGGTGAGGGCCGGCTGTGCGTCACCCTCGCGTTTCTGCGGGCCCCAGTAGGCGGTGCTCAGCCCCGGCGCCGGCCCCGGTTCGAGGTGGAAGACGTGTCCGACGTCGGCGGCCGTCGCGCGAAGGTAGGCCAAGTCGGTCGCCACCTGCACGGGGATCGCCACCGCCGGGTCGCTCTGGTCGGTGCGGACCGGCGGCACGGCCAGCGGGGTGATCCCGTACTGCGCGTACCGGGCGCACACCGTCACCGCGCGCAGGTGGGGCGGCAGCCCGGGATAGGCGCGCCGCACGTGCTGAAGGTCCATCAGCAGCGACAGGTCCTCGCCCGTGACCGTGAGGAACGACGAACCGGGCGCCTGCCCCGCGTGCACCTCCTGCCGGGTGATCAGCCCGTCCATGAGCACTTGGCAGCGGCCCCCGAGGACCACGGCCACGACGATGCGCTTCTTCACCCCGAGCGCTCCGCCGGGCGTCACCGCCTGCCGCAGCTGGGACCGGGGGCTCAGAGCCAAGGTCAGCTGGAAGCCGTTCGTGACGCCGGAGGCGGAGGTGACCCGCACATGGTGCAGGGCGTCCATGAGCGCGGCCGGGGCGGGCTCGGGCACCGTGTCACCGGTGAGCAGCATCAGGTGCAGACCGGTCGTCATGGCCGCCCGGCTCCGTCGGAGGCGCGGCCTCCCGGCACACCGGCGGGCAGGGTGAGGCGCAACCGCCGGCCGGGCACCGCGGTCAACGTCCCTGGCCACAGCGCCCGGTTGGCGTCGGCGATGCGCCAGTACTGCTCCGGGTCGCCGTAGTGGCGGGCCGCGATCCGGTCGAGGCGGTCCCCGGCCGCCACGACGTGCACGCCGACCGTCGCCAGCTCCTCCGGCTGCGGCAGGAACCGGCGCCGCAGATGGCTGACCCGCCGGCCGTCCGGGTTGGTGTGCACCGTCGTGGCAATCCCGTGGTACCTGCTGCCGGGCTCGAACATGTTGTCCTCCTCGGGGTCATACCGCTCCGCTCACCGGCCCGGGTAGCCGACCGCTCCGGGGCCGTAGCCGACCAGTGCCGCGAACCGTTCCCTGCCTTGCTGGTAGCGCAGGTACAGCCCGCCCGCCTTGTGGGCGAACCCGACATCGTCGACGGTGAGCACCCGCACCGTCAGCGACACCCGGGCCCGGACCGGGTTCAACTGCCCGTCGTAGGCCTCCTCGGTGACGGTGAAGTCCATGATCCGCACGGGCAGGACCCGGCGCGGGCCGAGCACCATCACCGGCATCGGGGCCTGCACCGGCGCGATCTCCAGCAGACCTCGGGAAGCCAGCTCGTGCTGCTGCGTGAGTTGCGCGCTCGTGGGGCAGATCGCCAACTCCAGTGCCGACAGCGCCCCGAACAGGCCGGTGTCCGCGGGGGGTTCGGGACCGGCCGTCGAGGCCCACTGGTCGGCCGCGTCGAATTCCGCGTCGACGTGGAAGGTCTCCCGAGGCGGGCCGTGCAGCCGCAGCGGCTCCAGCCGATCCCCGGGGTCGTCACCGATGCCCTGCGGTCGCAGCGTGCGGGTGAGCTGGTCGGGGTTGTACTGGAAGGGCACGACCCGCAGCACCCGTCCCTGCTCGGGGTCGAGGAAGACGAAGCCGCCGCGGTGCGGCGCGGGGGTGGTCATGCTGCTCGATCACCTGCTGTCGGTCGTGTCCTCATCGCGGGTCTCCCGGTCCTCGTCGCGGACCTCCCGGCTCTCCGGCGTACAGGGCGTGGTGGACAGCACGGGCGATGCGGCGGCCCAGGGCGGCGGGGTCGGCCTCGGCCCCGGCCCACGCGGCGGCGCGGTGGACCTGCCGGTCGCGCGCCCCGTCCACGTGCGTCTGTGAGAGCAGCTCGGCGAGTTCCGCCTCCAGGGCCGCGCGCACCGCCGCGGCCTGCGCCGGGCCGTTCGCCGTGTGCAGCACCAGCCGCCGGATGCGCAGCTCGACGCGGGGCGCGGTCATGTGATCACCACCGCCGTGTCCGCGTTGAACCGCTCGGTCCGCGCGTCGACGAGCGGGCTGTCCACCCCGTCGACGCGCAAGCGGAGCGCGTACCGCCCGGGTGCGCCCTGGGCCATCCTGAACCGTAGCGTCCCGGTGGGCTCGGTGAAGGGCTCGGCGGGCACGGGCAGATCGCCCACGAGCAGCTCGACTCGCTGCCCGGGATGGACCCTGGGCGCGCACTCCACCGTGAGGTCCATCGCGCCGCCGGCGTCCAGAGCGGTGGTCAACGGCAGCCGGCTGGCGAGGCGCGGGGCGACGTCCACCAACCGGGTACCGGTGGTGCGGTGGCTGCCGTCGGCGGCGGTGAGGACCAAGGCCACCCACCAGCGGCCGGCGCCGTGGTCCTCACCGAGCACGGCGCGCACGGTCCCGGCACCGGTCACCCGCGCCGGCAGCACCACGGGCCCGCCGAGCACGGGGTGCGTCAGGTGGACGCTCACCGCCGCGGCCTCCAGGCCACTACAGGTCAGCACCAGTTCGGTGTTCGGGGCGGCGACCGTCGGGTGGACGGCAAGGAGGGCGGGCCAGGGGGCGGCGAGCGACGCAGCGGCCTCGGGGCCACGGCCGAGTTCCCCGCGGCGCAGCACGGGCAGCGGGGTCCGGCCCGGCACCGTGCTGTCGATCAGAACGATCCGCGCCTCATAAGCGACCGTGAGCCGGTCACCGATGCCCAGAGCCCGCCACAGCCGTGTCAGCTCCTCCGTGCTCATGACGGCCGGGGTGATCCGCACCGGTTCCTGCTGTAGGTGCAGGTCGCTGAAGTCGGCCGCTGCCCTCAGCTCGTCGGGCGGCAGGACGGGCCGATCGTGCAGCGCCAACATGGCCGCGCCGAGCAGCAGTTGAGGGACAGTCGCCGCGGCGTCGGCGGGCGCGCGGCAGCTGAGCAGATAGTGCAGGACCAGGGGCAGCGGCGGGCGGCGGGTCTCACCGGGCCGGGCACCCACCGGGTCGGTGTTCCGCCAGGTGCCGTCGACGGTCGTCCGGTAGAGGAACACGTTCAGCTCGGCAGCGGTGGGCTCGTCGTCAGCTTCGCGAGGCGCGCTGGCTGTCACCACGGCGTCGGGAACCGTACCGCTCACGGCGTCCTGGAGCAGGGCACGCAGGGTCTCCGTCGCCGCCGCCACGGACCGGCAGTCGCTCACGACTGCCTCCCCGAGAGGTACGCGTCGAGGCTCAGGCGGGGCAGGCGTCGGGGGCCGGGCCGCTCGGTGCTCGGCGGGGCGACGGTGCGCACATCGAGCCGGTCGATGGTGATCCGTACGACCGTCCCGGCCGTGCCGCTGTCTACCGCCCGCTCTACGACCGGACGCGCGACGGACGAGGGCGCGTCCGGGGGAGGGGGCGGGCCGGCGGGGTCAGGCGGCGTGGGAGCCGGCCAGGCCGGGGACGCCGGTGACCGAGGACGGAGGGAGGCGGCACCGGCCTCCGGGGGCGCGACCGGCCGCCCGGAGGGAGGGGTGGGCTCGGGTGTGGCGGCGGGCCGCCGGGGCGCTGGGGACGGCTCGGCGGCGGTGGACCGGTGGGCCGCGGCCGCCGGCCCGCGTCCTGTGAAACCACCGTCGCCGCTCGATGGGATTGCCGCGTGCGGGCTCCGGCCGCCCGGTCGGAGGCCCGCGGGCGTGGGAAGTGTGGTGCCGGCCCCGGGGCGCCCCGGGGTGCCCGCGGGGGTGACGGGGGACTGGTCGGTGCCCGGCGTTTCGTGGCCGGCGTCTGCCGTGCGGGCCGAGCACCGGATTCCGGGACTCGCAGAGGGCGCGTGGTCCGCGCCGGTCCGGCCGACGGCCGGGGACGTGGAGAACGATGCAGTGGCGGGGAGGGGCGGGGAGGCCGGGCGAGCCGGCAACGAAGGGGATACCGCGGGCACCACGGGAGCGACGGCTTCCGGAGCCGCTGCGTCATCGACCGGGTCGCCTGCCGCCGGCCGCCTCTGCGGACCGGTCCGCGCAGCCCGCTGAGCGCGGTGCCCGCGACCGTCCGGCCGGCGACCGAGGTGGCCGCCAGCGGAGTCGTTCGAAGGCTGGACGGTGCGCGGAACGCCCTGGCCGACCGGCGGGTGTACGGCCGCAGCGGACGGCCGAGCAGGGCTGCCGGAGTCAGCAGGGCCGCCGTCCCGGGGCGGGGCGTTGACGGCCTGGCCGCACCCCTCGCCGCCGCGGCGGGCCGCTGCCTGTCCACGGTCCGGTGCCCGGCTCGGCTCCCCGGTCGTCGTAGGGCCGTTGGTCCCGGGCCCGACCGGAGCGGCATCGGCACGCCGGCGGCGCCCGGCGGTCCGCGGATACGCGGCCGACCGGTCGCCGTCCCCGTCAGTTGTCCGGGCGGTCGCCTCGCCCTCCCCGGTCGCCACACCCGGCGCCTGCTCCCCCTGACGCAGTGAGCCCGTTGCGGAGTGGTGGGCAGAGGCTGCGGGGCCCGGATCCGGGGCTGTTGTCGTCGGGGCGGCCGCGGTGCCGGACCGGCGCCTCTCGCGGGGCGTGCGGTAACCCCGCAGGCGTGGGGCGGCCGGATCGAACACGTGGGGCGGCACGGGCCGCAGCCTGGGTCCCGGCTCCCGTAGCAACCGGGCCACGAAGTCGGTCATCGCGCGGCGACCTCCAGATAGAACTGCCGCCGTACCGGACTCACCGACAGCACCTCGGCCTCCGACCAGCCGTAGGCCTGCGCCAGCGCATGGACCTCGTACAACAGGCGGCGCGCGCAGCCGTCGATGTCGGCCCACAGGTGCTCGGCGATGTCGAGGGCCGCCGCCCACTGGTGGTGGCACCGCGGACACGCCAGAGCGACCGTGGTGTCCGCGCCGGGGTCGAGGTCGGCCAGCCGCTGCCCCACCTCCTCCAGCACCGTGTCGGGCACCGGGTCCTGCGCCGGGCTGACACTCACCACGCAGCGGCGCAGCAGGGCGCAGTAAGCGTCCGGACCGTCCGGGTCGACGGCCAGCAGATCACCGCCCGTCAGGGCGCGGTACGTGATGTCGAGCCCCTGCGCCACCAGCGTCGCCGTCCCGGCTTCGGCCGGCACACCACCCGCTTCCACCCCCGGGGGCCGCAGTTCCCGCGTGCTGACCGTGACGTCCAGGCTCTCGCCGCAGCCCGGACAGTCGGCCGTACAGGTGAGGGTGTCGCCGAAGGCCTCGGAACGCAGGTCCAACAGAAGGGAGTTGAGCGCGGCCAGCGAAAGGCGGGTGACCTCCACTCCCGTGTCTGCCGCGAGCGTAGCCAGGAGTGGTGCCCGCGTGGTCGGCGGCTGCCGGAGCCCGTGCTCCCACACCTCAAGGACGCGTTCCTCCGTCAGTTCCCCCGGCACCCGCCTCACCCCGCGGTGTCGGTGAACTGCGGTTCCTGCGGCGGGTTGGTGTGCTCCCGTACCCAGCCGTGGTGCTCCACCTTGATGTGCTCGAAGGCGACCCCGTTGGCATTGGCGTTCAGTTCGGGCAGGCTCTGGTACTCCGAGACCCAGCATTCGTGCACGGAGTAGGACAGCACCTGCTTACCGCCCTCGTCGTACACGTCGATGACGAGGTCCCGCCGGAAGTCCTTCAGCGACGTCTCCAGGCCGCCCGAGGAATTGCGCAGGCTCCAGGCCCGGTTCGCCCACTCCTCGAAGGCCGTGTCCACCGTGCAGCCGCGCTCCAGGGTGATCGGCTCGTACTCGGTACGGCCGGGAAGCTTGCGGCTGGTTCCGGGGTCACCCCCGCACCGGTGCCAGACGACCTCGGTTTTCCGCTTCAGCCCGCTGACCCGGCTGATTCCCGCGATGTACTCGGTCGCGCCGCTGAATTTCACCCGGAACCGGAAGTTCTTGAACGGGTCCCGGCGTGTCACCTCTGCCATCGGCCGTCCTCCTAGACCTGAATCTGCCCGGCGAGCTGCTGAATGTGAACGATCACGAACTCCGACGGTTTGAGGGGAGCGAAGCCGACCTGGATGTTGACGATGCCGCGGTCGATGTCGTTCTGCGGGTTGTTCTCCTTGTCGCACTTGACCAGGTACGCCTCCTGGGGCGTGCGGCCCTGGAACGCTCCGGCGCGGAACAGGGTGTTCATAAAGGCGCCGATGTTGAGCCGGATCGACGCCCACAGCGGCTCGTCGTTGGGCTCGAACACCACCCACTGGGTGCCGCGGAACAGGCTCTCCTCGAGGAACAGCGCCAGGCGCCGCACGGGGAGGTACTTCCACTCGTCGGCGAGCCGGTCGTCCCCGCGCAGGGTCCGCGCTCCCCATGCGACGGGACCGGCGGCCGGCAGCCGTCGCAGGCAGTTGACGCCGACCGGATTGAGCAACCCGATGTTTCCGTCGGTCAGCGGCACTTCGAGGTCGACCACGCCGTTGAGGGAGGCGTCCGTGCCTGCCGGGGCCTTCCACACGCCCCGCTGCACGTCGGTTCGGGCGAGGAGGCCGGCCATGACGCCCGAGGGCGGGAACGGCCGTAGCGTCCCACCGCGCAGCGGGTCCGGCGCGAGCACACGGGGGAAGTAGACCGCGGCGTTCTTCGCCAAGTCGCCCTGCAGCACCGGGCTGTTCTTCACCTGGTCGACCAGCTGGGGCACCGACACGGGAGCCCCGTTCGGGGGCGCGGTCCAGGAGGCTGGGGGGTCGACCAGAAGGATGGCACGGCGATCGGCGCACAGGCCTGCCGCCTGGGTCAGCAGATCACTGATGTTTCCGTCGCCCAGCTGCTCCTGGAGCCATTCGCAGTCGGGCAGGCAGAGCACGTTGAAGATGTCGGTCTTCAGCAGCTGATGGAGGCCCGTCTTCTCCGCTTCGCTGCCCGTGTAGTCGGTGATCGACGTCGGTCGGTCGTCGGCGCTTCCTCCCAGGGGCCGGGCCTGGCTGGTACCCGCCGGGGGCAGCACATCCGCGAGGCGGTTGGCCTGGTCGGGGTCGAGCCGGACGAGCTGGGAGGAGGCCAGCACGTGGTCGAGGCTGCGGGGGCTGTCCGGGTCGGTGGTGACGTTGCGGTACGTCTCCGTCAGGCCGTTGCCGAAGTCCGTGATGAAGAGGTTGAACACCGGCTTGTCGGAGGACGGGGCTGCGCTCGTGCCGGCCCCGTCGGGCATCACCACGTCCCGGTCGATCGTCACCTCAAGGCGCTCCGCCCAGCGGCCCGGCGAGGCGGCCAGGAGCTCGAAGGGCTGCCCGGCTGCCTGGGCCGGCTTGGCAGCTGGAGGTGGAGCGGGAGCAGGAGCGGGACCGGTAGCGGCCGCGTCCGGGGTACTGGCCTCTCCTCCCTCCTCACCCTCGGGCGTGCCCTTGGCCTCCCCTTCGGCGGTGCGCTTGCCCCGGCCCGTGCTCGCGCTCTTCGGTGGTGGCGGGGAGGAGCCGCCGGGCAGTTGCTGCCGCTGCGAGCCGGTGATCGGGAACCGGACCGTGTTCCGCTGCTGCGGATCCGCCTTCACCACCCGGACGATCTCCGCGTCGCTCCCTCCGTTCAGGAAGAAGTGGTAGACGGCGTAACTCATGGGGCTGGCCATCTGCAGGCCGCCGAACACGGTCTCGTAGTCGGCCCAGCTCGTGACGTGCACCGGCCGGTCGACCGGCCCCCGGGGCGCGTAGCCCACGAACGCGGCGACCGACGTGGGCACGCCCGTGATCGTCCTGACGGAGCCTTTGACTTCGTCGATGTAGACGCCCGGGTAGGTGAGGTTCACCGGCATGCAAGGTCCCTTCGTTCCACCCTGGGTGCGCCCTCTTCCCCGGTGGGCCGGGGGAGCCTGCGCGGACGGGCGGGGCCGCAGGCTCGAGCAGACAGGGACGGCGCTCGTGATCACGGGCCACGCTAGGCAGAAGCGGCATATGGCGCCATACGGCGCCGGTACCTCTTCTTCGATCAGGTGACGCGGCGTGCGCTGTTTGGCCCCGGAAGGGCCTCGGCGAATGCTCGCGCTAGATGGTGAACACGGTCACAGAGACGTCGTCGCCCGAGGTCGTGAGGGAGTATTCGCATTCGCCTGTCTCGGTCACCTGATCGGCTTGGCGCGGGAAACCCGTGAATTCGATCCATGCCGCACCGTCGTCGCCGTCGTCCCAGCTGAGGGACCCCTGACCGAGGAACCCGTTGCTGCCGGAGGGGTCGGTCACGGTGGCCGTCACCGTGTTGGCTCCTCCGCGGGAGTTCGTGACTTTGATGTCCACGGTCAGCATCTCCCCCGGGCTGGCCAGTGCCGTTCCGGTCACGGGCGCGATGCTTCCGGCGTTGAAGCTGCTGCCGAGTTTGCTGGACTGCGTGCCCGACACCTGCTGGACGACCACATTGAAGGTCTGCGGGCTGGCGTTCACTGTGGACATGGTGTTGTCCTCTCCTCGCCTCGGGTTAGCCGGCTTCGCAGAGGCCGCTCGCCACACTGAACCCGGCGGGGAAGCCGTTTTCCTGGGCCGTCCGGTTCAGGAGCCCCACAAAGACAGCGGCCACGTCCGCGGCTTCCTCGGGACTGGGTGCGGCGAGGACGACCGACCACCACCGGCGACCGTTGTAGAGGATGCAGAACGGCCACTGGAGGTTCTGCACCGCGGTGGAGAACGACTCGGACGGAACCAGGACGGCCTGGGCGCTGTGGCCGGTCTCGTTGTTGTGCTGTTGACCGGCCCCGATCGCTTCCTCTTCACCGGCCAGATCGCGGACGACCTGGCCCTGCTCCTCGGGGCACCAGGCTCCCCACGTCGCCGTGAGATCCGGGGACGCGGCGCCGAGTTCGTCGAATGTCGGAGCTTCGTTCCCCACGGACTTCCTCCCGCCCATCCGTTCGACTACAGGACCCTTAACCCATTTAACCCATGTGGCTCATATGACACAAAGGCGTGGTAACCATGCTTTCGCGGTTGGGTACGGGCCGCAACCGGCGCCGCCCCGGACCGGTCGCAGCCCACGAACGCAGCTTGGATGAGGCGATCCACCGCAACCAGTCCGGCCTTCTGGCGGGAGGCATACGTCCTGCTCGACAAGATGGAGAAGGGGATGGCCGTCGGCGAGGACACGTTCACCAACAGGCCGGACGTCCTCGGGCCCGCGCATGAACTGTCCGACTGGCTCGACGAGAACCCCGTCAAGTAGCCGAAGCGAACGAGCAACGACGCCGCCCTCGGCCTGGCTCGGGGGCGGGCGCCGGGCGGGCTCCCGTCAGCGTCCGCAGTGCGGGCAGCGGCGACTGCGTACTCCACGGGTTCCGATGTCTATCCCGTCCTCCCGCATCCGCGTCAGGTGGAGGCTTGCGGTGGACGGGGAGACGCCGACAGCCTCTGCGAGTTCACGCACGGATGGCTCCTCGCCGTACTCGGCGATCCATGCACGCTGCGTGCGCAGGAGGTCATTGCGCCGCTCAGCGGCAGGCTTCCATACGGCGCGCTTCACGAGACCCAGCAGGTGGTGGACCGGCACCTGGACGCCATGGTCTGCCAAGGCTCGCCGGCCGCGCGCAGGCGGAGTCGACGGGCGGGGGATTGTGCCGGGCACGACTCCCCGAGCCAGGCGTGCGCCCTCTTCCCGGGGCGCGGCCGAACGCGTCAGGGCCGAACGCATCAAGGCGGCAGCGGCGCTCCGCCTTCACGCCACCGCGTGAACTGGGCGGGTGCGATGCAACTCACAACAAAAGCAGGTAAAACCCCCTAGACGCCAGACGACGCTCCTCTACCGTGGACGACATAGCACGCAAAACGGACTCTCCGTATTCGACTCCCCCCGCGGAGTGAGCGAGCGGGAGCGGGCCAGGCGACGCCCCTTCGGGCCCGGCCGTTGGCCTGCGAGCCCACCAGCGCCGGACGGCCGACGAGCTGCCCGTCCCGCGATTGTCACGAAGCGTGCACAACAGATCACCATAAGTTCGACCCAGGCGCCTGTCCAGGTGCTGCTGGAGGTACCGCTGTGGCATTGGCCCGCGCGAAGAAGAAGACGACAGCCGCCGTGGTGGCGCTCTCCGGTGCCGCCCTGGCCACCTGCGGGGCGTACGCCCACGCAGCGAGTTCCTCCGCCTCCGCTGCGTCCACTCCCCCCGCTGCCGCCACCCGTTCCGCCACGAACCCGGCTCCGACCGCCTCCTCGGCGGTCCCGTCGACCACGCGGCCCGGCACCCCGGCGCCCTCTTCCAGCGGCTCGTCCACGCCCTCCCCGTCCGGTCCCGTCAACACGGCGTCGCACGGACCGTCCACCGCGTCCCAGGGCTCCGGCAGCACGCTGGAGCGCGGTGTCCCGGCCGCCTCCGGCGGTGGACCGCTCGGCATCGACAGTATCCAGCACACCACCGAGGCGGGCGGCAGGTCGGTGGCCCTGACCTTCGACGACGGCCCCGACCCGAGCTGGACCCCGCAGGTGCTGGCGCTGCTCGCGCAGCACCACGCCAAGGCCACCTTCTGCGAGATAGGCCCCAACGCGGCGCGGTACCCGTACCTGGCCAAGGAGATCACCGCGGCCGGGCACCGGCTGTGCGACCACTCGGTGCACCACAACGAGCAGCAGAGCCGCAAGCCGCTGGCCTACAACACCAACGAGATCGTCCAGGCGCAGCAGGACATCGCCAACGCGGCCGGTCCCGGCGCGAAGCTCTGGTACTACCGCGCCCCCGGCGGCGACTTCAGCCCGGCCATCCGGAACATCGCCGGTCAGCGCGGACTGCGCCCGCTCGGTTGGACCATCGATTCCGAGGACTGGAAGCGGCCTGGCGCGGCGACCATCCTGCAGAACATCAACAAGGAGCTGAAGCCCGGCGGCGTCATCCTGATGCACGACGCCGGCGGCAACCGCTCGCAGACCGTCCAGGCACTCGCGAAGTTGCTGGACCAGCTCGACACCCAGGGGTACACGTACAACTTCCCGGCGCGGTAGCCACCCGGGGCACCCACGACGGTGTCCGCATGCCGCGACGCCGCGGCCGGGCACCGGCTGCGCGGCGTCGTCGCGCTGAGGCACCGTGTCAGCCAACGCCCACGCGGGCCATCTAGAGTAGTCAGCCATCCCGCGCCTCACACCTGGTCGGCGTTCTGCAGTTGCTCGCACAGTTGAGGAAGCCGCCCAAAGCCAGCTGAGAGCTTCAAGACGTCGGCGTAATCCTGCACGTGGACGATCTCTCCTCCGCGAGCCCGTAGGAAGAGTACGAATCCGGATGTGAACGTCTCTCCTGTCGCGTGGTTGACAGCGTCAAACTCGTGCTCGGCGATGATCAGCTCCGGGTCCGCTGTGCCGTGCACCCGCACGTCGCGGAACCCGACCACTGGCGACGGGTACGGCGAGGCCCAGGCACGGGTGAAACCCGCTCGGATGTGCTCGCGCCCCTCGTAGCGGGATGCCTCCCGCTGGGGGGCGAGGAAGGGAAACTCATAGACGGCGTCCTCGGCGAACAGGTCAGCCAGCGCATCTGGAGAGAAGTCCAGCATCGCCTGCTGAAAGCGTTCGAGTAACTGCCTCGGTGTCTGCGGCACGATTCCTCCATCCTGGGCTCTGGTGAGTGGGTGAAACAGTACGGCCCAGCCGATCCCGACGCAGGCGAATCCATCGCCGCCGCACCCAGCCGGTTCCGTGCCGCACTCGCGCTCCCCCGCGTGAAGACCCTCGATCTCTTCGCCCGCCTTGGGGACGGCTGGACCCTCGCCCAGTGCGCCGGCGACGCCGACGAGCAGGTATGGCTGGTCGAGCACGACCGCACCGTCCACGGCCTGGTCCGCCGCTATCACCGTAAGGACGGCACTGGTCCAAGGGCTGGGAGGCCCTGCTTGCCGACCGCGACCACTTCGTCCGTCACTCCGCCACCGACGCCGGTGCCTGGAACGACCACTCCAGCTTCCTGTGGCGCAGCCGCGACCTCGCTGCCTGGGGCATCGCCCACCAACCCGACTTCCATGCGCCCAACCCCACCGGGGCCACCCGACGCCGGACGACCGCATGACCACGCCGCCGCACCTGCCCGTCCCTGGCCCCATCGATCTCGCCCTGCGGGAACAGAGTTCGACGACGACGTGCTGGCCAAGCTCGCCGAGCTGGAGCAGCGCTCCGCTCAGCACGAACAGGACCTCCGCCGGCACTGGTCCGCCCCTCGACGCTCCAACGTCACCCTGACGAGCCGAAGTCAGTAAGGACTGACACGATGTGATTCTCTTCCCGGCCTCGGTCCCGCCCCAATGGGCGATCGTCAGCAAGGCTAGCGGAGAAACCGGGCGGGGGAGGGGGTGCCAGCGGGAGTCAAAGCGGCCCGCACGCCGTTTTCTGGCGTGCGGCCGCCGTCGTTTACGCCTGAGTGCCGGCGCTACTCGCATATCGATGTCATCGCGGGCGCGGGGATCGGGATGAAGCCGAGGTCGGTGCAGAGGGGGAGCCCGTCCGGGGAGGCGTCGAGACTCTTTCACCCCCGACGTTGATGCTCACCCAAGACGCCGTCTGCCGGGGATGAGCCAGAGCTGGGGGTCATGGCGGTGCAGTACCGCTCAGCGCGCGGCCTCTCCGTCGAGAGGTCGCGCGCTGAACGGCATGATCATTTTTCGTTGTGCCGTCTGCTGCCGTCTGCTGCCGTCTGCTGCCGTCTGCTGCCGTCGTCTGGCTCCGAGGCATCCGGAGATCGCGCAGAATGGCGCCGAGTTGATGAGAGCGGCCAGGATGGTCGGCGGACGCTTCACGGGCGTTCGGTATGCGGGAGGGATGCCCAGATGGAACCGTTCGTGCCGAAGTTTCAGGGGCGGCGATGGGTGGACGGCATGCGGGTCCTGCATGTGTACGTGCTGCCTCGGGCCGGCGTGGACGATGAACTACTTGAGATGGCTCAGGCGTGTCGGCCGCATCTGACCAGCTACCCGATCGACCCGCAGTACGGCAGCGACCCGACGGATGCCGGGGTGCTGCATCTGACTGCGGAGATGCTTGCTGACGTTCCGTCGGCCGAGTACGACGAGGCGGCACGGGCGGAGGTCGCGGAAGCTCTGCGCTCCGAGCTGGCTGACGTGCCTGCGTTTTCGGCGGAAGCGGGGCCACCCATCGGGAATGTAGCGGGTGCGGTGTTGGATGTGTGGCCGGAGGAGGAAACGCTGGCCCTCATCGAGAAGATCAGGACAGCGGTCCGCAAGACCCGCGGCGACAAGGCGCTCCAGCACTCCAGTGGGCGCCCGCACATCTCGCTGGGCTACAGCTACGGCTCCGCGTCGTCCGACCCGCTCAACACGGACCTGCGCCTCCTGGTGAGGCCGCGCCGAGCCACCCTGCACGTCGACCGGGTACACCTGCTGGACGTGGCGTGGACGTTCGACGAAGACCTCGGGGGATGGCGCATGTCGTGGGAGCCGGTAGCGGAGATCCCATTGGGGCGCTGACGGCCCTGGCGAGGGCAAGGTCCCAGCTCGGGCTGGTGGGCGAGGCTTCGCCTGCACGTTCGAGCAGTCGCCGGCCGGGGCGTCGGTACGAGCGGGCTTCCCGGAATTGATCATCGTGCATCTTGGAGTGCCCGGTTGACTGCGTCGCCCGTTGCGGCCACGGATAGCGCCACAAGCTGTCCCACCAGGACCGTGGCTGCTGATCGGCCCGCGTTGTGGCAGCTGTGGGAGCTCCGGTAGACAAGCGGTAGGACGAGCACTGCTGGACAGGGGGAACGGATGCCCGACTGGTTCAACCGGAAGGCGTTGCGGTGGGAGCGGCAGCTGGCGTGGCGTGCGCAGGTAGCCGTGGCGACCCGTGCACCGTTCCTCAAAAGTGCCCACGGGGTCGACCCGGATTCGCACATCGGGGAGGTGGTGTACGACAGCAAGGCAGTGATCACGGCCTTGCGGGAGCCGGCCACCGGCATCAATCCCAGCAGGCAGCTCGTCCCGACGCTCATTGAAGCCGCGGCGGCGGTCACCAAGCTCGGTGACCTGTGGCCGTCCTGGATCGACTATTGCAACGGTCGCTCGAAGCACGTCCACTCCACGCTGGCCGCCACGACCGAGGAGTGCCGCTGCGCGATACAGGCGATAGGGGACGCGCGATGAGCACAGGGTGGCTGCTGCTTGTTGCTCTCGTAGTGGTCGCGCTCGGCTGCTTTGTGGCCGCTGCATACCGTGCGGCGGCGAGGACGGCGCGGGCGGACACTCGGCAGGATCTGATCAAGCTGAGCAGCGTCCCGCAAATGGCCACGACATTGACGGCGACGAGCGGCCAGCCGGCGTATGCCTTCACGGCCCCTTTCGCAGAGGGCCGGTCGCACCCTTTTGGCTGGCTGTGGTGGCGGGTCGAGCGCGCGGCCGACGGCACGCCGCGGCAGGAGATGGGGTGGGCGCTGACCTATCGCAGGGCCCGGAAGGCTGCGGGCCTGCCGCTTTCGATCCGGGCGCAGCATACGGAGATCACCGTGGCTCTGGGGCACGGAGCCCAGAGGGCCAACGACTGATACCCGGGTACTTTCTCACCCGTCCCATCGGGCGGATCGCCGGCACTTCTAGCCGAGGGTTCACCTCTTTCGGGTCTGGCCGGGCAGGCTCGACCGGACCTGTGGTGTGGTGGCTACCGGGGTGCGCGTGCAACGCTGGGCCGTGCCGGGATGTAGTGGGCGTCGGGTGCCGGTGCCGTGTGCAAGTTCTGTGGCCAGGCCGGCGAGCATTGAAGCCGGCGCGTGTGGTGAGGTGTGCAGCGCCCAGATGGGATGGTCGACGCTTGGGCCCGCCCAGAGGGTCCAGGTGGCGAGGACGCTGCTCGGCTTCTGAGCAGCGAAGGCGTCGAATAGAACTCCCGCGTCCCTTGACGGGTTCGTCCAGCGGATCCAGCGCCCGTCGACCGTGTGCGTCCAGCCTGCCTCCACGAGCGGCTTGGTGGCGGCGGTGACGGACTTCTCGTCCACGGCGTCGCCGACGGTGGTGTCCCATCCGTCACCGTCGGCGAGGTGGTCCAGCAGTTCCTGCACCATGGGGGCGGGGGTTGCGCCGGTCGCGGTGAGGTGCCACATGAAGTCTGAGACGGACGTCTCGTAGGCGGCTACGGTCCAGGCGGTCTCGTGGGCGGGGGTGTCGTGGATGCGCTCGATGCGCAGGGTCTGGGATTCGTGGATGGCGTGGGTGACCTCGTCTGACCAGGTGCGCCACTTCGACCATTCGCCGTGGGCGTCGAGGAATTCGTCAAGAAGGGCGTCATGGTCACCGGGATCGGCGGCGTAGGCGGGTACGGTCTCCGGCTCCGGGCTGGGCGGCTCGGCCTCGGCGGGAGGTGCGTTGAGGGAGGTCCGGGCTTCGGCAGCGGCGTGCTCGGTGTCGGTCATCGGCGCGGGGCCGGGGCGCATGGTGTCGCCGTGGAGCTGCTCGAAGGCGACCAGCGCCTGGGCGGGTGAGCCGAAGGTGTGTTCCACCTGTCGCCGACGGTCCTCGCCGTGGAGATGGACGCTCTTGCCGCTGTCGAGGTAGGTCCCGACCGCGACCGTGGTGCGGCCGTCCAGGGCGTGGGCGTGAATGAGGAGGCGACCGTGACGGATGTCGTCAAAGATCGCCTGTGCCTCGGCGAAGATCTCCCGGAGCTGGGCAAGGGTGCTCCAGGGCTTTGCGTCGGTGGCCAACGCCCACTCACCGTCGATGGCTTCCCGGAGCCCGGGCGCGATCTCGACGCTGATCCCTTCGGCGATCAGCTCCCGGGCGGCATCCGCAGCCCAGTAAGGCTCGTCGTGGTCGATGCGGGCCAGGACCAAGGTGTTCTTGGCCACGACATGCCAGTTGGCGGCCTCCAGACCGACGTGGGGGATGTGGGCCTGGGTGCCGGTCAGAGTGGCCGTCACCGCGCTGGGGTGCGTGGGGTGGGGGGCGAGGCGGACGTGGGCGTCAATGGAGGGGGGTGTCACCAGGGAGTGCTCTTTCTGCCGGTGGCCGGGCAAAGGGAGCCGGCCAGCGGCGGGCTTGGGTCAGCGGACGATGCGTGCTGCGGGCGGAGCCGTGGTCCGTGGTGGACCGGCCCGGGGCGCCGCCATGCCCCTGGTGCGTGCGGGCCTGCTCTCCGGCGCGGGTGAGGTGGCGTGCTGCCAGCGGGTGCGTACGGCGGACAGGTCGGCGAGCGCGCGGCGGCTGCCAACGACGAGCTGGTACGGCATGGTGGCCGGGTCCTCGGTGAACGCCCCGATGCGCCGACCGGTGTGGTGGGCGACCCCGAGGAGGGAACGCTGGAGGACCCGCTCGCCCCAGCACTCCGGGGAGCCGACCGGTCCGGCGAGGAGGTCGAGCAGCTCACTTGGCTCGGCCCCGGCGCCAAGGAGGCCGCGGTGCTGCGCCTCCCATAGGACCGTCACGGGGTCGACGGGGGTGTCGCGCCGTGTCAGGGCGACCAGGCACTGCCACAGCCCGGCATGCAGCGGGTGCGTGAAGTCGTCAGGCTGCAGCCACCGCATGGTCGTCACTTCGTTGGGGTGGGCGGTGGCGGTGGCGAGCAGCAGGCGTTCCTCGTCGAGAGCCTCTTCTCCGCCCCGGGCGGGGGCGGCGGTGGTGCGGGGGTGCGCGGGAGGGAGCCGGGGTGCGGGGCGAACTGGGCGGCGAGTTCGTCGAGATAGCGGCCCAGGGCATCGGCCTGCGCGAGGACGACATCGGCCGGGTCCGGCAGCGTGGTGTCCGTGGCGACCTGGCACAGCCGGTCGGCGTGCTCGCGCAGCGTGCGGCGGGCGTGATCGGCTCGGATCATGCCCGCATACGCCGCGGCGTGCTGGCGCCGGGGGCAGCTTTGGATGAGCGTGTGCATGTAGGAGGCGGTCAGCCCCGGCGCCTCGGGCCGCGCCTTGGCCAGAACCGCGCTGAGCCAGGCCGTGTCCTTCGCGTGCTGTTTCGGGTCGGGGGCCGGCACGCTGAGCAGGGCGGTGAACAGGGCGCCGTGGGCGTGGTTGCCGAAGTGGTGTGGCTCCAGGTGGCCGATGGTCTTCAGTCGGTGTGGTTCGAGCAGGAGGGCGCCGAGCAGGGCTTGTTCGGCGTAGTGCACGGGTTGTGGCGGTGGCAGGTCGTCCAGGTCGTTGCCCTCGTACGGGTCGGCGGGGTGGGGCATTAGGCGGCCAGGGTGAAGTCGTTGGGGGTGAGGGTCTTGCCGAGGTGCGGGGCGAGGAGGTGGGCTGCGAGGCGGGGCGGTACGGCGTTGCCGATCTGGCTGAAGACTTGGCCCTTGTTGCCGGCCCAGGGGTAGTCGGCGGGGAAGGTCTGCAGAACTCCCGCTTCCTGTGCGGTGATCCGGATGGGCGCCGGGACTGCGGGCGATTCCGCGTCGCCAGCAGGCGGGGCGACGGGTTCGGCGACCCAGGTGCATTCGTTCGAGCGGTGCCCGAAGAACAGCGTTCCCGCGGGCTCGGACATGGGCCGGACGGTGGCATGGGCCTGGTTGTTGCTCCGCAACGACCACGACCAGTCAGCCTCCGACACGGGACGACCTCTGGCCTGTCCGCCCTGAGCGCTGGGCTGGGCGGCAGGCTTGGTTCCTGCCCGGCCGGAGTACTGGATGGGGGTGTCCGGGTGGGGTGTCCAGGTGCCGCGGTCGCGGGCTGTGGACAGTGCCTTGCGGGAGCCGGAGGGGAAGGGCTCTGCGCCGCCGCCGGGTCCGCCGCCGGCGCAGACGGTGGGTACGGGCCGGTCGGTCGCTCCCCAGCCCAGGGCCTGCGCCATGCTGACCCAACGGGTGCGGCCCGGCCCGAACAGCCCCTCGGGCTCTTCGGATCTGGCGTGGGTTGGCGGGGGTGGCTGGGCGGTGCGGACTCTGGAGGCGAGCAGGATCGCCCTCCTCCTCGTCTGGGGCACCCCGTAGTCGGCGGCGTTGAGGATGCCGGTCCACACGGAGAACCCCCAGCGGCGCAGGACCACTGCGTACTGCTTCCACAGCGGGAGGACGTCCGGTACCTCCTCCATGGCGACCCACTCGGGTTCGCCGACTGCGTGCAGGGCGTGGAGGTGAGTGAGCGTGAAGGGGGGTGAGTGAGGTACCGGCACACCCTGCAAGGCCGGTTTGTTGGGCCGGTAGACGCCCCGGTCCTGATCACGAGCAAGGCACCCGCGTCCGTACCGGCGGATCATGGTGAGCTGCGACGAGCCGGGTCATCTGGTTGTCTACGTCGTCTAGGCGGTGAGGCCCTGACCTGCGCAAACTCCGCTTCGGGCGTGGCCGGTGGGCACACTCCGACGGCTCTTCCTGACCCGGCTGTAAAGATCGCGTCAAAGAGTCGGTAGCGTGGCCGGGTGAGTGAGAAGACCCTGCAGCACCGGATCGATGGTCCTGACGACGCCCCCGTCCTCGTACTGGGCGCCGCGCTCGGTACCACCTGGCACATGTGGGACCGGCAAATCCCCGAGCTGACCCGTCACTGGCGCGTCATCCGTTTCGACCTGCCCGGACACGGCGGGTCCCCCGCCCACGCGGCGTCCTCCATCGCCGAGCTGGCCGACCGGCTGATGGCCACCCTCGATGCCCTGGGCGTGGACCGCTTCGGCTACGCGGGCTGCAACATCGGCGGGGCCATCGGCACCCAGCTCGCGCTCACCCGGCCGCACCAGGTCACCTCGCTGGCCCTGGTCTCCACGTCACCGCGCTACGGCACCGCCGACTCCTGGCGCCAGCGCGGCGTGGTCATCCGCACCAACGGACTCGACCCGATCGCCCGCACCGCGCCCGAGCACTGGTTCACCCAGACCTTCGCCGACGCCCAGCCCGCCATCGTCGAATGGGCCGTCCAGATGGTGCGGACCACCGACCCCGGCTGCTACATCGCCGCCTGTGAGGCGCTGGCGTCCTACGACGTACGCTCCTCCCTCGGCCGGGTCGGCGTGCCCACTCTCGTCGTCGTCGGCTCCGAGGACCAGGTCACCCCGACCACCGACGCCCGCACCCTCGTCGCGGGCATACCCGACGCGAGCCTGGCGCTGGTGCCCGGCACGTCCCACCTGGTGCCCGTCGAGCAGCCCTCGGCCGTCACCGAACTCCTCATCCGGCACTTCTCCACCGCCTGGCACGACAAGCCGGGCCCCGGCAGTCAGGCCGCGATCGGCGCCTCCGCCCCCAAGCCCCAGCTCGCACCCCCGCCGCCCCCGCAGGCGCCGCCCGCCGCCATAGAGTCCGGCTTCTCGGGGGCGGAGCTGGACCGCGGCGCCACCTACGAGGCGGGCATCAAGGTCCGCCGGGAGGTGCTCGGCGACGCCCATGTCGACCGGGTCGAGGCGGCCGCCGACGACTTTACCGGCGAATTCCACGACTTCCTCACCCGCTACGCCTGGGGCGAGACCTGGACCCGGCCGGGCCTGGACCGCCGCACCCGCAGCATCGTCACGCTCACCGCGCTGGTCGCCCGCGGCCACCACGACGAACTGGCGCTGCACACCCGCGCGGCCCTGCGCAACGGCCTGACGCCGATGGAGATCAAGGAAGTGCTGCTGCACACCGCCGTCTACTGCGGCGTCCCGGCGGCGAACTCCGCCTTCGCGGTCGCCCAGCGGGTGATCCGCGAGGAGACGACACCGGAGGGCTGAGCGGGCGGCGGCGCACGCGCGGCGTTCCGGCGGCCGACAGCCGTACCCGCCGCGCCGCCGTGCGTGCCACACCGGGCCCTGCCCCACGGCAAGATGGCGGGTATGGAACTCACGAAGAAGACCCATGCCTGTGTCCGGCTGGAGAAGGACGGGCGGACGCTGGTCATCGACCCGGGTGTGTTCAGCGAGGAGGACGCGGCCGTCGGTGCGGACGCGATCCTGGTCACCCACGAGCACGCCGACCACTTCCACGAGGACCGGCTGCGGGCGGGCATGGAGGCGAATCCGGGCGCCGAGATCTGGACCCTGGCCAGCGTCGCCGAGCAGCTCTCGGCCGCGTTCCCCGGCCGGGTGCACACCGTCGGTGAGGGCGACACCTTCACCGCCGCCGGATTCGACGTGGAGGTGCACGGCCAGCTGCACGCCGTCATCCACCCCGACATCCCGCGCGTGACCAATGTCGGCTACCTCATCGACGGCGGCACGGTCTTCCATCCGGGCGACGCCCTGACCGTCCCCGAGGGCCGCAGCGTCGACACCCTGCTGCTGCCCGTGCACGCCCCGTGGAACAAGGTCGCCGAGATCATCGACTACGTCCGCGAGGTCGCGCCGCGGCGGGCCGTCGACATCCACGACAGCCTGCTCCAGGACCACGCCCGCCCGATCTACGACTCCCTGATCGACAAACTGGGCGGCACCGCGCACGGGCGCCTCACCCCCGGCACCGGCACCACACTCGGCTGAGGGCCGCACTGTCGGTCCCCCGCTGTAGGTTTACAGACATGCGCATCGCGACCTGGAACGTCAATTCGATCACCGCCCGTCTCCCGAGGCTGCTGGCCTGGCTGGAGAGCTCCGGCACGGATGTGCTGTGCCTCCAGGAGACCAAGTGCACCGCCGAGCAGTTCCCGCGCGAGGCGCTGCGCGAGCTGGGCTACGAGGCCGCAGTGCACGCCGACGGCCGCTGGAACGGCGTGGCCCTGCTGTCCAGGGTGGGGCTGGAGGACGTCGTCACGGGGCTGCCCGGCGGCCCGGAGTACGACGGCGTGCAGGAGCCGCGGGCCGTCTCGGCGACCTGCGGCCCGGCCCGGGTGTGGTCGGTCTACGTCCCCAACGGCCGCGAGGTCGACCATGCGCACTACACCTACAAACTCGGCTGGTTCGAGGCGCTGAAGACGGCGGTCGCCGAGGACGCGGCGGGCCCCCGCCCGTTCGCGGTCCTCGGCGACTACAACGTCGCACCGACGGACGAGGACGTCTGGGACCCGGCCGTCTTCGTGGGCGCCACCCATGTCACGCCCGCCGAGCGGGCCGCGCTGGCCGCCCTGCGCGAGGCAGGCCTGTCGGACGTCGTCCCGCGTCCTCTCAAGTACGACCGTCCGTACACCTATTGGGACTACCGCCAGCTCGCCTTCCCCAAGAACCGCGGGATGCGCATCGACCTGGTCTACGGCAACGAGCCGTTCGCCAAGGCCGTGTCGGACGCCTATGTGGACCGCGAGGAGCGCAAGGGCAAGGGCGCCTCGGACCATGCGCCGGTCGTGGTGGATCTCGACGTCTAGGAGGCCGGCCGGCCGTCAGCGGCGCCCCGGAACCAGCTCCCGGAGGTCCAGCGCGTCGCCGAGCGCCCGGAGTCCGGTGTCGCCGGGGTGGAGATGGTCCCCGCTGTCATAGGCGGGCAGCATCCGCTGCGGCTGCCTCGGATCGCGCAGGACGGCGTCGAAGTCCGGCGTCGCGTCGAAGGCACCGCCGTTGCCGCGTACGAAGGCGTTGACGGCCTGGCGGCCGGCCTCGACGCCCGGGGTGCAGTCGGGGTAGCCCGCACAGGGCGCCACGGTCGCCACCAGGACCCGCGTCTCCGGGAAGGCCGTGCCGCTGATGTCCGCGGTGCGGTCCCTGCTGCCCGCCGCGCTCAGATACGACAGCCGGATCGCTGAACGCCTCGGCCCCCGCCGGGACCCGGACCCCGGTGCGGCCCGCCGCCGAAGGTCAGCGGGATCGGCGTGCGCTCCGCCGTCGCCCCCGCGCCGCGCACCGCGATACTGGCCGCCGCGATCTTCACGGGCGCGGCGGCGAAGGTGTTGGCCAGCCGTATCCGTGCCCGCGGGCCGCCCGCGCCGCTGTGCACCACCAGCCGCAGCGTGCGGTCCGTCCAGGGGCCGACCGCCCGGTAGCCCGCCGTGCTCGCCGCCCAACTCCCGGTCCGGCCGCGCCCGGTGTCCCGCACGGCCACCGCAAACACATGCAGCGCCCCCGCCCCGGACGCCGTCGGCAGTACCACCGACCGCACCGCCCGTTCGGCCCGCAGCGGGACGGTCACCGCGTACAGCCGCGCCGTGGCGGCCGACTGCCCGCCCGTGGCGTTGTTGAGGTGCGGCAGCGCCACCGCCTTGGTGCCGAGGGGCCCCGACCGCCAGTCGGGCGCGGTGAGTTCATAGCCGCCGCGTGAGCCGTCGCGGTAGCGGACGGTGCCGGTTCCGGTGGCCGCGCCGCCCGTACCGGCGACCAGGAAGGTGAGCGCCTCGCCCCGGCCGCGCAGCGCGACCTGCTGGCCGCGGGCCACCACATTGTCCGGCGCGCCGGCCGCCGTGCGCGGCAGGGCCAGCCGGGCCCCGTCGAGCGTCAGCACGCTCCCTGGCGCCCAGCCGGCGGCCGCCAGGTCCTGCGCGGACAGCGAGCGGCCCGCCCCGTCGAAGTCGGCCGCGTCCGGTCGGGCGTCGTCACTGACCGCCCGGTTGTCGAAGAGCGCCGACAGCGGCAGTGGGCGGGGCCCGGCGGGCGCGGCACGGGCCGGGCCGGCCGCGGTGGCGGGCAGCGCCGCCGCGGCGAGCAGCAGGAGCAGGGCGGTGGCCGCTCGTCGTGGACGCATCGGTCGGTATCCCTCCGGGTGGCGCCAACGGGCAGGGAGAGTCGCGGTCCCGCCGGAACCGCGAGGGGCGGGGGGCTCCCGTGGACCCGGCGGATCCGATCCGGGCGCCATGAAGTTAGGGACGCGTCGGGGGAGCGTCAAGGTGACGAACGGGCCATGTCCGCGCCGCGCGCCTGTGGCCCCGGCCACAGGTCGGGTGGGACCCTGCACACCATGAACATGTCTTTCCTGGACCGGTGGCGCAGGCGTCAGCAGGGGCACCGGTCCGTACCGCTCGCCGAGTCGGTGCGGGCCGACCCCGAGAGCGTCGTGGAGCTGCTGTCCGAGTGCGGGCTGCTGCGGGCCCAGGCCGCCACGGCGGGGGTGGAACTGGACGACTCCGTACGGTCGTTGGAGGCGCTGGACCAGCTGCAGCCCGTATGGCGGGACGATCCGGAGGTGCTGCCCTGGCTCGGCAACGACGCCGGTCTCTACCTCGGTACGGTGCTGGTCCGCACGGTGCGCGGCGCCGTGTGGCACGTCTGGCCGGACGGTCAGCCGGTGGTCCGGCTGGCGTCCGGCCGGGAGATCGATGTGGTGGCGGCGGGCCATGAGTGGGCCGATTCCGGCGCCCCCGAGCTGTCCCAGCTCTATGCCGAGGTCTCCGAGTCCTGACGGACGCGGCAGGCGCCGGCCGGGGCCGCGGCGGAACGCGCCCGCCGCGGTCCGCAGAGCTGCCCGCCCCGAGCCGCCGGGAGTTCCGCCGTAACCCTGAATTATGCTCCCATCTCTGTGCGTACGTGCGTGTCAGTGGGGAAGTGCCCCATTCGCCCCGGTAAGTTGCGGGTTCCGCGCTGTACGGATGAGAGTGGGCAGGTCTGCACATGGCCGGTGATGCGCTGATTGAACTGCGCGGGGTCAACAAGCACTACGGAACGCTGCATGTCCTCCAGGACATCGACCTCACCGTCGGCCGCGGCGAGGTGGTCGTGGTCATCGGGCCCTCCGGGGGCGGCAAGTCCACCCTGTGCCGGGCCATCAACCGTCTGGAAACCGTGGAGTCGGGCACCATCACGCTGGACGGCCGGCCGCTGCCCGAAGAGGGCCGGGCGCTGGCCCAGTTGCGTGCCGAGGTCGGGATGGTCTTCCAGTCCTTCAACCTCTTCGCCCACAAGACCGTACTGGCCAATGTGATGCTCGCGCCGATAAAGGTCCACAAGACGAAGAAGGACGAGGCCGCGCGGCGCGCCCGCGAACTCCTGGACCGCGTCGGGCTCGCCTCCCAGGCCGAGAAGTACCCGGCGCAGCTCTCCGGCGGCCAGCAGCAGCGCGTCGCGATCGCCCGCGCCCTCGCCATGGAACCCAAGGCGCTGCTCTTCGACGAGCCGACCTCCGCCCTCGACCCGGAGATGATCAATGAGGTGCTGGAAGTCATGCGGCAGCTCGCCCGGGACGGTATGACGATGGTCGTGGTCACCCATGAGATGGGCTTCGCCCGCTCCGCCGCCAACCGCGTGGTGTTCATGGCCGACGGCCGCATCGTCGAGGACCGCACCCCGGAGGACTTCTTCACCGCGCCGCGCAGCGAGCGGGCCAAGGACTTCCTCTCCAAGATCCTCAAGCACTGAACGGGGGCGCCGCGATGCCGCACCGTCACTCCTCGCCCCCGCGCCGCGCCCTGGTGGCGCTGGTGCTCGCCGTGCTCGCGCTGGTCCTCGCCGGCTGCGGCCGGGAGGGCAGCCCGCCGGTCAAGGGCCCCAAAGGCAGCGAACTCCCGCAGTACCCGGTCGCCAAGAACTTCCGGCTGCCCGCCTCCCCGACCTGGGTGCAGGCCAAGCGCCGCGGCCATCTCGTCATCGGCGTCAAGGAGGACCAGCCCTACCTCGGCGAGAAGGACCCGGCCTCCGGCCAGTACACCGGCTTCGACATCGAGATCGCCAAGATGATGTCCGCCGCGCTCGGCTTCCCGCCCCACACCATCGAGTTCAAGACGATCGCCTCGGCCAACCGCGAGACCGCCCTGCAGAACGGCCAGATCGACCTGTACGTCGGCACGTACACCATCAACGACAAACGCAAGAAGCTGGTGGGCTTCGCCGGCCCCTACTACATGGCCGGGCAGTCGCTGCTGGTGCGCGCCGACGAGAACGACATCCACGGCCCCCAGGACCTGGCCGGCAAACGCGTCTGCTCGGCGGCCGGCTCGACGCCCTACCAGCGCATCCAGGCCGAGTACCCCAAGGCGGTCCTGGTGTCCTACGACACCTACTCGGTGTGTGTGGACAACCTGCTCACGTACCAGGTCGACGCGGTCACCACCGACGACGCGATCCTGCTGGGCTACGCCGCCAAGGTGCCCGACGAACTGAAGGTGGTCGGCAAGCCGTTCTCCAAGGAGCCGTACGGCATCGGCGTCCCCCGCGGCGACCACGCGCTGCGCTTCGCCCTCGACGACGCCCTCGCCGCGAACGAGAAGAACGGCAACTGGAAGAAGGCCTACGACGCGACCCTCGGCCTGTCCGGAGTGCCCGCCCCCAAGCCGCCCCCGATCGACCGCTACCCGGCGTCCTGAGCCGCCAAGGAACCGACCGATGAACGTTCTTCTCGACAACCTCTCCCTCTACGGGCAGGGCCTGCTGGGTACCGTCGAACTCACCGTCTACGCCTCGCTGCTGGCCCTCGTCCTCGGCTTTCTGATGGCTGCCTTCCGCGTCGCACCGGTCGGCTCGCTGCGGGCCGTCGGCACGGTGTGGGTGAATGTGCTGCGCAACACCCCGCTGACGCTGCTGTTCTTCGCGGTGGTGCTGGGGCTGCCGCGCTTCGGTCTGGTGCTGCCCTTCAAGCTGTTCGCCGTCCTCGCGCTGGGCTGCTACACCTCGGCCTTCATCTGCGAGGCGGTGCGCTCCGGCATCAACACCGTGCCGACCGGACAGGGCGAGGCGGCGCGCAGCCTGGGGATGTCCTTTCCACAGACCCTCGGCGACATCGTGCTGCCGCAGGCCTTCCGGTCCGTCATCCCGCCCATCGGCTCCACGCTGATCGCGCTCGCCAAGAACTCCGCGATCGCCGGCGCCTTCAGTGTCGTCGAACTGCTCGGGGTCTACAAGCCGCTCAGTGAGATGGGCTACAGCATCATCTGGACCTTCGTCTGGATCGCCGTCGGCTATCTGCTCGTCACCCTGACCATCAGCGCGATCTTCCACGTGCTGGAGAAGCGCTACGGAGTGGCCCGATGACCACCGCCCTCTACGACGTCCCGGGCCCGCGGGCCCGGCAGCGGCACCGGCTCTACGGCATCGCCTCGACGGTGGCGATCCTCGCGGTGCTCGCCTGGATCGTCTCTCTCCTCTTCACCACCGGCCAGTTCACCGCGGCGAAATGGACTCCCTTCACCTACAAGGGAATTCAGGACCTGCTGCTCACCGGACTCGGCAACACCCTGCGGGCCTTCGGCTTCGCGGCCGTGCTGTCGCTGGCGTTCGGCGCGGTGTTCGCGACCGGCCGGCTCTCCGTGCACCGGGCCGTGCGCCGGCTGAGCGCCGTGGTGGTGGAGTTCTTCCGGGCCATGCCCGTGCTGGTCATGATCTTCTTCATCTATGTGGCGCTGAAGGCGGAGCCGCTGGTCGCCCTGGTCGCCGGGCTGACCCTCTACAACGGCTCGGTGCTCGCCGAGGTCTTCCGCAGCGGCATCAACGCCGTCGACCGCGGCCAGCGGGAGGCCGCCTATGCGCTGGGGATGCGCAAGACGCAGGTCATGACGCAGGTCCTGGCGCCGCAGGCGGTCCGGGCGATGCTGCCGGCCATCATCAGTCAGCTGGTGGTCGCCCTGAAGGACACCTCGCTCGGCTACCTCATCACCTACGAGGAGTTCCTGCACGCCGGCAAGCTCATCGCCTCCAACCTCGATTACGACCTGCCGTTCATCCCCGTCGTCATGATCATCTCGCCGATCTACATCGGGATGTGCATGCTGCTGTCCTGGCTGGCCAACTGGGTCGCCAGACGCCAGCGCCGCAACCCGAAGGTCGAGGCCGTCGAGGTCGCCGCCCCGGAGCCGGGCACCCTGCTGCCGGGAGGCCCCCGCCCACCGTCGGTGTGAGCGCATGGCCGGCCACGCGCTCAGATCTGTAGCCGCGAGGGGACGTGGGCGGGCACATCGTCGGCGTGCTCCAGCGCTGCGGCAATGGCGACACGGACCCCGGCGGTCGACGTGGCCAGCGACATGCTCGGTGCCCCGAGGTTGATGTCCAGGGCGGCAATCTCCGGGAGGTGGGGCAGATGGAGCCATCCGGTGCGCGGTGGGAGGCCGTGGGTGGCCACGTATCGCAGCACGCCGTACATGAGGTGGTTGCACATCAACGTGCCTGGCGCGTCCGAGATGTCAGAGGGGATGCCGGCCGCACGCATCGCCAGGACCATCGCCCGCAGGGGGAGAGTCGACCAGTACGCGACGGGGCCGTCAGGATCGGTGAGGTCGCCTTCCCACACCCGCCCGCTGTTGTCGGCGACCCCGTAGCGGGCGGAGTCATTGAAGTTCTGGGCGATGCGCTCGACAGTGATCATGGACCTTCCGCCGTACTCGCCCAGCATCACCACCAGGTCCGGAGCAGTCCGGTCGATGGCGTCGGCGACGACGTCGATGCAGTCGGACCATCTGCTCGGTGCCACCAGCCCGGTGATCGCAGCACCCTTGAGTTCCGTACCGTCGAGTGCTTCGGCGACGCCTTGCGCAGGGTTCACCGGTGTCGCGCCATACCGCTCGAAGCCGGATACCAGTACCTTGGTCACTCGTCACACTCCGTGCCATCGGCTTGGCCGAGCGAGACTGACACCCGCACGCGTCGGTGTGAAGACGACCAAGCCCGGACCTCTGCAACAGCGTGACGGTCAGCCGCGTCCCCAGCCGAAGCGGCCGCGCTGCCCTGGCGCGCTGCTGCGTCGGCACCGCTCCAGCCCTTTCCGGCTCAGCGACAACGCCCGATGGATTCAGGGTATTTCCCGAGAGTGTTCCACGCGACCGCGACCGCGACCGCGACCGCGACCGTGACCGTGACCGCGGGCGCAGTCGCTGCGAAGCGGGCGGTCCCTGGTTGGCCGGTTGAGCGTCCGGGCGGGCAGCCGAATCGATGGTGATCAGGTCCTGGACCGAGCGGACGAGTCGGCCCCGTTTCGCCAGGCCCGGGCCATTCGGAACACCGCTTCCCGGGTGGGGGGCGGTCCGGGTGCCCGGGGCTTTTGGCGCATGCACACTACTCGCGCACCGGCACCGACACATAGGACGGATCGTCCGCCGGGGAGGAGAACGTCAGTCGGGCGCCGCTGGGGTTGTGCTCGATGTACAGCGGGTCGACGGTGTCCACGACGACCGCGAGGCGGTGGCCGGCCGGTACGTCGTAGGCCGTGGAGAACAGGTCCAGGTCCACGCCGAAGGGCTGGTTCGGGGTCTTGTCGTGGAAGGTGTACGGCGCGTGGGTGACCAGCTTGCCGATGCCGAGCGGGCCCACGTCGTAGAGGTAGGCGATGGCGGTGCCGCTCTCCGCGGTGCTGGTGAGGGTGGTGTGCAGCCGGGTGGTGCCGCGGACGCGCTGCCCGGTCCCGTAACGCTCCGACTGCCAGACGGCGGCCACCGAGCGCGGCAGCAGCGGGATCGAGGCCATCGGCGGCAGCCGGAAGAACTGGTCCATCATGCTGGAGAGGATGACCAGCCCGCCGTCGGCGCCGGAGTCCCAGTTGGTGTTGATCTGCTTGCTGCCGTCGAGCTCGATGCGCCGCTGTGCGGACGGGACGTCCTTCCAGCTCTTGTAGCCCTCGTACGCGCCGGTGGAACGGGACTTGAGCAGCACCGGCGACTCCCGGTTGACACCGTTGTCCGCGCCCTTGAGGTAGTGGTCGAACCACCGCTGGGTGTCGGTCCAGGTGTCGTTGGGCAGCCCGAACAGCCCGAGCCCTTCGGCCGTGGCATGGTCACCGGGGCGGAATTCCAGCCGCTTGGGGCCGGTCAGCTTCTCGTAGAAATCGGCGGTCTGGTTGGGCGGGAAGATCGAATCGCCCCAGGCGTTGCCCAGCATGATGGCGGCGCCATTGGCGTTGATCTTGTCGAGGTAGGTGGCGGGGGAGCGCTTGCGCCCCCACGCGATCAGGTCCTTCTCCTTGTCCAGGTTCGAGGCGAGGAAGTCCTTCATGATCGTGCGGAATTCGGGGCTGGGGCGTCCGGTCAGCGCGCCCGTGGCGCCCAGGAACTCCGCGGCCTGCCGGTGCTCGGTGCGGCCGCTGTAGATCGAGCCGACGAGGTCGCCCCAGCCGCTGAGCGCCGCGACCGCCTTGATCCGCTTGTCGAACGCGGAGGCCAGCAGGCTGATCCCGGCACCGTAGGAGACCCCGGCCATCCCGACCTTCCGTGGATCGGCCGGGGTGTGGGCCAGCGCCCAGTCGATGACCTTCGAGGCGTCGGCGACGTCCTTCGGGCCGGCGGTCTCGATCTCCCCGCCGGACTGCCAGAACCCGCGCGAGTTGTATCCGACGACCACGTAGCCCTTGTCGGCCAGCTTCTTGGCCTGCGCCATGTACTCGATCTGCGGCATCGACCAGCTGGTGGGCAGCACGATGACCGGGTAGCGCCGGGTGCCGTCCGCATCGGACGGAGTGAAGACATTCGCCTTGAGGGTGATCCCGCCGTCGCCCTCGATGTCGACGAACCGCACCGGGGCCGAACTGTCCGAGGACGCTGTGGCGGGGGCCGATCGCGGCGTGGCCGCCTGCGCCGGTGCGACGGTGAGAACCGTGGTGGCCAGCAGCGCTGCCGAAACGGTGCCGACCGCGGCGCGCTGGGTCGTACGGGAGGGCCTCATCTTCTGCTCCAGATCTCGATGCGGGCCCGCCGCACGCTGTCACGGGACAGGAGGGGGCGTACGGCGGGCCCGAGTTGACTGGAGAGTAAGGTCCACTCCTTACCTCTGGTAACCCATCGGTAGGTTACGGCTGGGTAACGCCCTTGGGGCGGGCGGGAGTCGGGAGGCGGAGAGGGGTGGAGGGGCGGAGGAGAATCGCGGCGACCGAGGTGCCGACCGAAGGAAGGAGGGGGAGCGGTGCCCCAGACACCGTTCGACGAGAGCGAGCGCCTGGTGTGGGCGGGGAACGCGGCGGCCTACGAGGCCGGGTTCGCCAAGTTGTGCGCCCACATGGTGCCGTTGCTGCTGGACGCCGCGGGGGTGCGCGCGGGCGCCCGGGTGCTGGACGCCGGGACGGGGACCGGCTCGGCCGCCGCGGCAGCCGGTGCGCGCGGGGCGCGGGTGACCGCCGTGGACGCCGAGCCCGATATGGCGCGGCGCGCCGCACATACGGTGCCCGGCGCCCGCGTTCTGGTGGCCGCGCTGCCGCAACTTCCGTTCACGGAAGGTTACTTCGATGCCGTCGTCGGCAACTTCGTGCTCCATCACGGCGGGCGGCCGCGGGCGGCCCTCGACGAGCTGCGCCGGGTGACGCGGCCGGGCGGCCGGATCGCGCTGACGGTCTGGGCGGCCCCCGCCGCGGCGGGGCAGGCGCTGCTCGGCCGGGCCGTGGCGGCCGCCGGGGTGGCCCGTCCGCCGTCGCTGCCCGCGCTCGCCCCCGAGGAGGACTTCCCCCGCACTCCCGCCGGCCTCACCGGTCTGTTGCGGGACGCGGGCCTGACGGAGGCGGACTGTGCGCCGCTGTCCTGGGAGCACCGCACGACACCGCAGGAGTGGTGGAGCGGACCCGCGGCAGGAGTGGCGACGATCGGCCAGGTCGTGCTCAGCCGGGGCCCGGCCGTCACCGAGCGCATCCGGCACCACTTCGACCTGCTGGCGCAGGAGTTCACCGCCACGGACGGCGCTCTGGTACTGCCCCACACGGCGCTGCTGGCGTCGGGGCGGGTGGCCGGATAGCGGGGGTGGGCATCCGGCGGCGGGCCCGCCGCCGGTGTGAGCGGGCGGCGGGGCCGGGCCTGCCGTGGGTCAGGTGCCGCTCATCAGCTCGCCGAGGCCGGTGCGCAGATCGTCCGCGTTCATCACCGGCTGCAGCGAGACCTGCGCGTTCAGGTCCATGAAGAACGATTCCAGGAGCGTCGGCATCTGCCATGACTCCTGCATGTCGAAGTAGAAGAAGGCGGTCCGCTCGCCGTCGTCGAGGGTGAAGTAGGCCGCCTCCGGCTTCAGGGCGGCGAGGGCCGACTCCATGATCTTCGACAGACCGCCGTTGCGGATCACTTCGTTGCCTGTCTCGGTGGGTATGCGGGCCTTCAGAACCATCCTCATCGGGCTCATTCCTCGCGTCGATCGCGTGGGGTGGGGGATCGCGGCGGTGAACCGGGAGGGCCGGGCGCTCGGCGGGTACGCGGCGGGCCCGTGGCGCACCGCTCGTTCGTCTGTGTCGCTGTCTGCTCTCAGGGTCTCACGCCCTCGCCCGCAGCGGGGAGCTCCGGCTGCCGGGCGCCCGGCAGCCGGAGCCCGGGGCCCTCAGGAAAGGGTCGGCAGCGGCTCGGCGCGGCCGCTGGGAGGGACCTCCTCGGCCGGCGGTACCGGCCCGGGCGGGGTGCCGTCGCCGAACGGCCGGCCGCCCAACTCCTCGCGGTGGTGCGGCAGCAGCCAGCCGCCGAGGTCCGGCCCCAGCGGGACGATGCCGGTCGGGTTGAGGTGGGTGTGCACCCGGTAGTAGTGCTGCTTGATGTGGTGGAAGTCGACGGTGTCGCCGAAGCCGGGCGTCTGGAAGAGGTCCTTGGCGTAGGCCCACAGCACCGGGTCCTCGGCCAGCTTGAAACCGTTGCACTTGAAGTGGCCGTGGTAGACGGCGTCGAACCGGACCAGCGTCGTGAACAGCCGGATGTCGGCTTCCGTGAGGGTGTCGCCCACGAGATAGCGCCGCTCGGCCAGCCGCTCGGACAGCAGGTCCAGGCGCCGGAAGAGATCGTGGAAGGCGGCCTCGTACTCGCCCTGCCCGGTGGCGAAACCGGCCCGGTACACGCCGTTGTTGACGTCCCGGTACACACCCGCCATCACGACGTCGATCTCCTCGCGCAGCGGCTCCGGGTACAGATCGGGCGCGCCGGGCCGGTGCAGCGCCGTCCACTGGGTCGCGAGGTCCAGGGTGATCTGCTGGAAGTCGTTGGTGACCAGCTGCCCGGTGGGGATGTCGACGACGGCGGGGACGCTGACGCCGCCCGGGTAGCCCTTCTCGCGGGCGTCGTAGGCCTCGCTGAGGAAGCGGATGCCGAGGACCGGGTCGCGGCCGTCGGGGTCCAGGGTGAAGCGCCAGCTGCGGTGGTCCTGGATCGGGTCGGTCAGGGCGAGCGAGAGCGCGTCCTCCAGGCCGAGCAGCCGCCGCGAGATGACGGCGCGGCTCGCCCAGGGACAGGCGCGGCTGACCACCAGCCGGTAGCGGCCGGCCTCGACCGGCCAGCCGTCACGGCCGTCGGCGGTGATCCGGTCCGCGAAGTGGCTCCTGGAGCGCTTGAACGGTTTGCTGCCGTAGCCGGTGTTGCCGCCGTCCCCGGTGGCACCGTCGCTGCTGGGATGGGACATCACCGACTCCTTCCGTCTGCGGTTGCCCGGCGCCTCAGGACGCGGTTCTCCTCACGAGCCTTCCCGGCCCGGCGCGGATATCCCGTCTCCCGTCTCATCCGAGGCGGGTGAGATCGGGCCGCAGCCGGTGCCAGACCGGGTGCCGCAGCCGGCCCGCCGACGTCCAGCCGGTGAAGGCGACCTCGGCGACGAGCCGGGGCTCGGCCCAGTGCGGCCCCGCGATGTCCACGGGGTTCACGAACGGCGACCGGTCGAGCGGAATGACGCCCAGATACTGCGCCAGCTCCTGACGCTCCCGTGCGGACAGCCCCGACCCGACGGACCCGACATAGCGCAGCCCCGCCGGCTCCGCGACACCCGCCAGGACGGAACCGGGCAGCCCGGCCAGCACTCCGTGGCCCTCCGTCCAGCCCCCGATGACCACGTCGAGGGTCTGCAGATGCTTCGTCTTGCGCCACTCGGGTGATCGCACGCCGGGCAGATACGCGCTGGTCAGCCGCTTGGCCACCACCCCTTCGAGGCCGCCTTGCAGCGAGGCCTCCCACGCCTGCTGTCCATGGCCCTCGACATACGCCGGCGCCGACCAGTTCGGGCCGCGCAGCCCCAGCCCGGACAGGATCGAACGGCGCTCGTAATACGGCGCACCGAGCAGCGAGCCGGCCAGATACATGATGTCGAAGAGGACCAGATGCACCGGGTGCTCCATCGCCAGCCGGGCGGTGCGCCGCGGATTGACCACGCCCATCCGGCGCTGCAACAGCCCGAAGTCCGGCCGTCCGCGGGAGTCCAGCACCACCACCTCCCCGTCGAGCACCGCCGGCCGGCCGCGCAGCTGCGCACCCAGCGGGCCCAGCTCCGGGTAGGTCGCGGTCGCGTCGTTGCCCGCCCGGGTGATCAGGCGGATGGTTCCGTCGCCCGCGGTGTTGACGATGCAGCGCGCGCCGTCCCACTTGGCCTCGAAGGCCCAGACCGTCTCCTCGCCCGCGGCGGGCAGCGGGCCGACCGTGGCCAGCATCGGCCGGATCAGGGGATACGGGGCCGAGCCACGCTCGGCGGTGGGGGCCATGGTTCGATGATCGCGGGATACCGGGGCGTTCGCAGATCGGCGGGCGGCCGCCCGGCCCACGGGGCCCGGACCGGCCGTGATCCCGGCGCACCGGCCCCGACTCCCGGCCCCACCCGCCGACCGCCCCGACGCCCTGCCCCTACCGCCGTTCCCCGCCGCGCGTCGTCCCACCCGCGGGGAGCCGCTCCTCGCCCTCCGTGTTCACATGCGGCAGGATCCGGTCCAGCCACCGGGGCGTCCACCAGGCCGCCGGGCCCAGCAGCGTCATCACCGCGGGCACCAGCAGCAGGCGCACCACGGTGGCGTCGATCAGGACGCTCACGGCCAGACCGAGGCCCAGCATCTTCACCACGATGTTGTCGCTGACGAGGAAGGCCGCGAACACGCTCACCATGATCAGCGCGGCACAGGTGATCACCCGGGCGGTGATCTCCAGCGCGTGCGCCACGCTCGCCTTGGCATCGCCGGTCCGCAGCCATGCCTCGTGCACCCGCGAGAGCAGGAAGATCTCGTAGTCCATGCTCAGCCCGAAGACGATCGCGAACATCATCATCGGGACATAGCTCTCGATGGGCACCGTGCCCGAGACCCCGAGCGCCGGACCGCCCCAGCCCCACTGGAAGACCGCCACCACCACCCCGTACGAGGCGGCGATCGACAGGACGTTGAGCACCGCGGCCTTCACCGCCACCAGCAGGCCCCGGAAGACGATCAGGATCAGCATGAACGCGAGGGCGACCACCACCGCGATGATCAGCGGCAGCCGGCTGGCGACGATGTCCAGGAAGTCGACCTGGCCGGCGGTCGTGCCCGTCACATAGCCGTCCGCGTCGGTGCCCTTCACCGCCTGCGGCAGGACCTCGCGCTCCAGGCGCTTGACCAGGTCGGTGGTGTCCCCGCTCTGCGGGGCCTGGGTGGAGTACGCGGTCCCGGTGAGCACCGCGCCGTCCGGGGTGGCCTTCAGCGGGGTGATGAGGGCCGCGCCGGGGACATCGGTGAGCGCCTTCCGGGCCTGCGTCGCCAGCATCGGGCGGTCCGCCTGCGGGACCGCGGACTCGTCGATGACCAGGGTCAGCGGACCGTTGGAGCCGGGCCCGAACGCCGAGGACATCAGGTCGAAGGCCCGCCGGTCGGTGAACGACTTGGGGTCGGCGCCGTCACCGATGTGCCCGAGCTGGATCGAGAAGACCGGGATGGCCAGGACGACCACCACCAGCACCCCGCCGGCCAGGTACCACCACGGGCGGCGCTCCACCCGCTGGGCGTACCGGTGCCAGGTGCCGCGCGCCTCCTCGCCCGGCGGGGCGTCGGTCTCGGCGATGGGGCGGCGGACGTGCAGCCGGTCGATCCGGCGCCCGATCAGTCCGAGCAGCGCCGGGACGAGGGTGAGCGCGCCGAGCACCGCGGAGACCACGGTGAGGGCGGCCGCCACCCCGAGTTTGCCGATGAAGGAGAGCTGGGAGACCCACAGCCCCATCAGCGCGATGATGACGGTGCAGCCGGACACCAGCACCGCCCGGCCGCTGGTGGCCACCGCCCGGCCCGCGGCGGTGACCGGGTCCGCGCCGTCCATCAGGTTCTGCCGGTGCCGGGTGAGCAGGAACAGCGCGTAGTCGATGCCGACGCCGAGACCGATCATCGTGGCCAGCGTGGGCGAGACGGTGGCGAAGACGGAGACGGCGGCCAGCAGCCCCAGGCACGCCACCCCGCACAGGGCCCCGATCAGCGCGGTCAGCAGCGGCACCCCGGCCGCCAGCACACTGCCGAAGCCGACCAGCAGCACCAGGATCGCCACCGCGAAGCCGATGATCTCGCTGGTCCGGTCGTCGGGCGCCGGCCGGGCCAGCTCGCCCAGCGGCCCGCCGTACTCCACCTCCACGCCCGCCGAGCGCAGCGGGCCGACCGCCGCGTCGACGCCGTTGAGGTAGACCGGCTTCAGGGTGGACGGCTGCACGCTGAAGCGCACCGTGATGTACGCGGTGCGTCCGTCGGTGGAGAGCGGGCCGACGTTCGGAGTGCCGGCCGGCGGCTTGGCGGGCGCCGCGCCGGGTGCGGGCAGCGGGTTCTGTGCGGAGAGCACCTCCGGCAGTTTCCCGAGGGCGGTGACGGCGCCGTCGATCTGGCTGCGGACGGCGGTCAGCGGCCGGTCCGCGTCGTGCAGCACGACCTGGCTGCTGTAGCCGCCGGCCTTCGGCTCGTGCGCCTTGAGCACATCGCGTCCTCGTGTCGACTGGACGCCGGGCAGCGCGAAGTCATCGGAGTACTCACCGCCGTAGGCATGTTGCAGCACCTGCAGGCCGGCCAGGGCGGCCAGCCACAGCACGATGACCACGACGAAATGGCGGGCGCACCACTCCCCGATGCGGCACAGCGCCCCCCGGGGACGAGGGGCGCCGGACGCGGCAGGGGCGCCCGGGGTCTTCGGCAACGACATGGTGCTCCCGAATGAACGCCGGCCCTCCTGGCACATGCGGACAGTCAGCATTCAACGGCGGTTCGTGCGCCGCGGCACGTCCACCGGGGATCCGGGTGTCGGCCGAACGGGTGCACGGCGGTGCGGGAGGCAGCCCGGCAGGAGAACGCGTGGGCGTCTGCATACCGGTCTGCATACCGCTGGGCCGTGCGCTGCCTCCTTCGTTCCGCAGCGTTGGGTCCGCCAGGTCAGCCATACTGCGCCCGCTCTGGTGGTGTCGTGGTCGAGGTCATCCGGCCGGCGTCACGATTCTGGAGGCACCGAGCACCCGCCCGTGCGCGTCAAGCGCCCTGACCTGGAAGTACGGGCCCGGGTTCGCTGTCGCGAGCGCGGTCTCGAACCCGGTGCGGGGGGCGCGTCCGACGACCCGCAGGGAGCGGGGATGGGGTCCGGCGAGCAGTTGCCACCCTCTGGTCTCCGTGGATCCGTTCCACGAGGCGTGGACGACGCTGCGTCCGCCCCTGGCTCGTGCCGCTGCACTCGGTGGGTAGTACGGCTTGCCGACCCATCGGTTGCGGAAGGCACGGTAGGAGATGTCGGAGCCCGGCATCTTTGCGTCGTAGAGAAGGTTTTGCTCGCCGTTGTTCTGGGAGTTCCCCGGATAGGCGTACTCCGAGTAGTAGGAATTCTGCCCCCACCCGATGAACTGGTTCCCGTGGGGGAGGGCCTGCGTGTTCCCTTGGGAGGCGGAGAACAAGGGCGGTGCGTGGTAATAGGTCTGGTCGACGGTCGCCCGGCGGTGCGCGAAGTCAAGGTTGAGGATCAGGCCGTGTGACTCCTGCTCCGGTGTGCCGTCCGGCTGGCTGCAGCAGCCGTCGTCGAACATGCTGATCCGGCGCCCCGGCCGGAACCTGGCGTCGTGCTGCCAGAAGAAGTCCGCGTTCGGACCGAAGGTGAAGGCGCTCTTCTTTCCGCCGAGTTGCCAGCGGATCCGGCCGTTCCTTCTGAAGATGTCGTAGACCGCCCACATGTTGCGTGTCGAGATCAGCAGTTCACCGTTGGGTCCCTCATCGATCGAGTTCATGTGGTAGGCGTCCCACACCCCTCCGGATGACGACGCATCGGAGGCGGGCACCTCGGAGTCGGCCGGATTGACGTGATCGAGAATGTCCCATGAGAAGACGAGTTCCCCGGTGGCGAGGTCGACCTCCTGCACCTCGCTGTCCAGGATGGCGCCGTCCTGCGGACCGCCGTAGGGCCTGAGGTCCATGGGCACCGGCTTGGTCGCGATGAACAGTGCGGTTCCTCTGCGGGTCAGGGTGAATTCGTGCTCGTCCGGATGGAAGCCGTGACGGGCGAAAACAGTTCTGACCAGTTTGTAGTGGCTGTCGTAGATGTAGTAGCACCCGCCCGGTTCGGGGGCACCGCCCGGCAGGTTGGTGTACGCGGGCGGAATCGCGATGGATCCCTGCCACCAGGTCAGCACGGGCTCCGCCCTGCGGTTCCGGTGGTTGTAGTACGTCTGCACCTTGAAGTCGGCGTTCTGCAGGCTCGTCGAGGGCAGCGGCCGGAACCAGACCGGCTGACCGGAGTTGTCGGAAATCAGCGCTCCGGTCTGGCCGATCATCGGGCTGCTGATGGTGTACGGGCCGACGAAGATTTTCCCGGGTGCCGTCCCCCGGCGCTGTGCGGTCACGCTGACCCGCATGGGACGAAGCCGCGGCGCGGAGACGAAGCTCCACACGCCGGGGCCCGAAGTGATCAGCTCCGGTGCAGGGGGGCTCCCCGTCGGAGGCGCCGGCTCGGTCGCACACAAGCGGGGCCCTGGCGGCGAACTCGCTTCGGCGGGAACCACACAGCCCGCGAAGGCGAGCCCCACGGCCAGCGTGCCGGAACCTGCGGTGCGGCTCATCCGCCTCATGGCGCCAGCCCACGGCTTTCCCTCTGCCATCATCACTCCATCGCGAGGTGCCACATTCATCAGCCGCCCGGGAACGTCCGTCAGCACGCTTCGAAGCCGGGAGAGCTGCACTTGCCGGTGACGCTAAGCACTGCGGTCAGCCGCTGCCCGCTGGAGGCCCGGTCCGGTGGGCCGTTCACCCGGATACCCGGCGTGTCGGTGCCGTCGGGACGGCACGGTCCCGCACTGCGGGCGCTCGGTCCGGGCAGTAGGCAGCGCAGCGACCGACACGGTGTCATCACCCGCTCCGGCCGGCTGCCTTCGGACCTCTCCCTGATGACGCGACATACGGCTCACACCATCCCAACGGGCCATCAGACCGGCGCCTGGGCAGGCGCGAACGGACCGTCGGTGCCTACGGTCACGGAGCGTCGGTCCCGGCATCGAGCCTGCCTGGGCGTATGGCCGGGAGAAGGACGACAGGAAGCGGGCACAGGTGCGGTCATCAGCAAGGAGTGAAGCCGCCGGGCACACCACTCCGCTCCGGCGAGGCGTCCGCCGCTTCCTTCCGACGGAAGGAAGCCGGCGGGTGGGCAGTCGGAGGGGACGCGTCGGATGGTCGAGCAGGCCGGCGGCTGCTGTGCTGCTGGCGATGGTCCTCACCGGGTGCGGGTCCGTCACGCCCTTGGAGGACTCCGACGGTTCCGGGGCAACCACGGGCAACGGCGACGTGGTCGGCACTCCCACCCCGCTGCGCAACGTGCCCCGCGAACTGTCCACCGTGGCCGACGGGAAACTGGTCGTCTACCGCATGCCGGGCATGCAGGGAAACCGGATCAAGGCAACCGCCATGCTGTTCACTCCCCGAAAATCTCCTCCGCCCGGCGGCTGGCCGCTTTTCGTTTGGGGTCACGGGACCGTCGGATGGGCACCGGAGTGCGCACCGAGCGTCCAGCTCCAGGAACACAAAAAATGGGCCGACGGGCCGAACGCCGCGTTGTTGGCGGCCGTCCTGAAGATGGGAATTGCTGTCGTGGCCCCGGACTACGAGGGGCTGGGGCCGACGGCAGCCGGCGTCACGGCCGGACACGGCTATTACCATCTTTCGAGCGAGGGCAAGTCAATGGTCTTCGCCGCGGTTGCCGCGAAACGATATCTCGGCGGCAACGCGTCCGGGAAATGGGTACCGGCTGGCTGGTCCGAAGGAGGGTTCGCTGCGCTCGCCGCCGCGTACTACTCCCGGTTGTCCAAGAAGGCAGAGCCCGCTCTGGAATACCGGGGCACGATTGCCCTCGCCCCCGTCCCGGACGTCCCCGCCATGAACAAGCTGCTGTGGCGGGACATCGCGAACGCGTCCAAACCCGGGACCCGGCCCACGGATCGGCAGATCGATCAGCTGGTCTTCGCCAATGCGGAAACCATCTACTTCACGAAAACCCAACGCCGTGCGGGCTATCGCATCGACCCCGGACAGATCTACGGCCAGAATATGCTGAAATTCTATCAGCAGGACTGGCGGACGTGTCTGGACGATCTGAATGCAATGGTCAAGCGTAATATCAAAAACTACCTGAATTCCTCGCCTTCGCACCGTTTGGATTCCTATCCGGGGATCCGTGGAGACGGCCCGAACTCGCTGCCGGAGAACAGGCGATTCTACGAACAGAACCAAGGGAAGCTCGAGAACTCGACACTGCCGGGCTCGGTCCTCTGGCTCTATGGCGCCGATGACATCACCAGCCCGAGCGCGGTCACGTACCACGTCGTCAACAAGATGCTGGCCAACGCCAACGACATCAACCTCGCCGTTTTCGAGGGGGCCGGCCACTATGACGTCCCCACGGTCGGCCTCCCGCTGATTCAGGCACGCCTGCGGCAGCTCTTCCCGGTGAACCCATGAGCGGCCGCCCTTCGCCGTAGCCGCCCGGCCCTTCCTGCTTCCCGTACGGCTCCGTACGATTCCTTATGATCGTTCGCGGCACGGCACGAGGTGAGGACGGATCCGCTGATGAATGGTCCCCGGGCGTCGGGTGAGTTCCGCAGGTCCCGCAGCCGGCCGGCCCGTCGCAGCCGTCCGGGTGCCCGGGCGGGGGCCGTCCGATGAGCCGGGCGGTGCTGGTGACCGGGGCCTCGCGGGGGATCGGCCGGGCGGTCGCGGAGATCTTCGCCGCGCACGGGGACCGTGTCGCGCTGCATTACGCGTCGCGGCGGGAGGCGGCCCAGGAGGCGTTCGCGGGGCTGGCGGGCAGCGGGCACGTCCTGGTGCAGGGGGACGTGGGCACGCCGGAGGGGGCGGCGGCGCTGGTCGAGGCGGCCGTGGACGGGCTGGGCGGCGTCGATGTGCTCGTCAACAACGCGGCGGCCAACGAGCCGCATCCGCTGGACCGTACGTCCTTCGAGGAGTGGCAGCGGCTCTGGCGGCGGCTGGTGGACGTGAATCTGCTGGGGGCGGCGCATCTGACGCACTGCGCGGCGCGGAACATGATCGAGCGTGAGGTGAGCGGGCGGATCGTCAACATCGGGTCGCGGGGCGCGTTCCGGGGGGAGCCGGACCACCCGGCCTATGGCGCGACGAAGGCGGCGCTGCAGGCGATGGGGCAGTCGCTGGCGGTCCATCTGGCGCCGTACGGCATCGGCGTGGCCTCCGTGGCGCCCGGCTTCGTCGCGACGGAGCGGGTCGCGGACCGGCTGACAGAGGAGGTGCGGCAGCAGAGCCCGTTCGGCCGGGTCGCCTCGCCGCAGGAGGTGGCGTCCGCCGTGCACTACCTCGCCTCGCCGGAGGCCGTCTGGGTCTCCGGGGCGGTGCTCGACGTCAACGGGGCGTCGTATCTGCGCTGAGCGAAGCCGGGGGAGCCGGGGAAAGCCGAGCGGCGTCGGAGACGCCGGGACGTGCCGGGAAAGGGGAAGCCCCGGCCGAACGGGGGAATTCGGCCGGGGCGGCTCGGGGGTGCGGGATGCCGGCGGCTGCCGGCGTTCCTGCCGCGCGGTGGTGGGCCGGCTTCCCGGGGGAAGGGCCCTCGGGCACCGTCGTGCGGCCCCGCTTCCAATTGAACGATAAACCATGGGGTGAGCTTCCGGCATGCCGGGTGACGGCTCTCACCCTTCGCCGCCGGTCGCCGTGGCCGGCCGGCAGCACCGGCCGGCGGGGACCTCACCCCCCGTGCGGCCGCCGTCGGGGGCCGGGGCGTCACGGCTCGATGCGGAGCGGACGGAAGCCGTCGTCCAGCAGGCGTGGCAGATACCACTCCAGCGCCTGGACGGTCTGGGCGCGCTCGCCGCCGCCGTCGTGCGACAGGACGATCGCGCCGGGACGGACCTCGTCCAGGACGGTGTCGGCGATGATCCCGGCACCGGGAGTCGTCCAGTCCTGTGAGTCGACCGCCCAGCCGACGGGTGACATGCCCAGGTCGTTGCAGATGCTCAGCGACGGGTCGTCCCACGCTCCGTACGGGGCGCGAGCCAGGTCCGGGGCGCTGCCGAGGACGTCCTCGATCAGGCTGCTGGTGCGGCCGAGTTCGCTGCGGACGGCGCCCGGCGGCAGCGTGGTGAGCTGCGGATGGGTCCAGGTGTGGTTGCCGACGGCGTGCCCCTCGTCGGCGATGACCTGCAACAGGCCCGGGAAGGCGACGGCGTTCTCCCCGATGACGAAGAACGTGGCACGGGCACCGTGGCGGTGCAGGATCCGCAGGATCTCGGGGGTGTGGCGGGGGTGCGGCCCGTCGTCGAAGGTGAGGAAGACCTCGCGGCGGCCGGCGGACAGCGTGAAGGCGACATCGGGGTGCGGCGGCGAGGCACCCGGACCGGAACGGGAGGTCTCGCCGGCCATCGGGCGCAGCCGGTAGCCGTCCGGGACGCCGCCCGTGGCGGGTCGCCCGGCGCTCTGCCGGGGCCCGGCGCCGGCGGCACGGGGCGCCGGCGGGCCGGTGCGGTGCGGGCCGCCCCTCTCCGCGGCTCCGGACGGGAACAGCAGGCGGCCGGC
The DNA here is from genome assembly GCF_036227565.1 of Streptomyces sp. NBC_01454. Classification (NCBI taxonomy): domain Bacteria; kingdom Bacillati; phylum Actinomycetota; class Actinomycetes; order Kitasatosporales; family Streptomycetaceae; genus Streptomyces; species Streptomyces sp. NBC_01454. The sequence goes on along the minus strand of NZ_CP109460.1, from coordinate 1,504,317 downwards.
GGAGAGCGCACCGAGCACGAGCGCGGCCTTGAACCACGCCCGCCGGCCACTTGTGTGCTCATCGGATGTCACCCTTCACGTGCTCTCACGCGCCCTCCGGGGGCCGCGGGAGCGACACCGCGGCGGGCGGGTTCCGTACCCGATCGGCCCGCACGGCCGGGCCGGCCGCCGTCGCCCGCACCGTCGCCCGCACCGCGGCACGGCTCCGCGAGCCTCCCCGGCCCCTCGCCGGGCGGCCCCTAGCTTGTCCGCCTATGAGCCATTTCTCCCTGCCGAAGCGGATGATGGTGGGCCGTCCACTGGACAGTGCGCGGCTCGGCGAGACGCTGCTGCCCAAGCGGCTCGCGCTCCCGATCTTCTGCAGCGACCCGCTGTCCTCGGTCGCCTACGCCACCGAGGAAATCCTGCTGGTGGCCGGCCTCGGCGGGGTCGCCCTGCTCTCGTTGACCTGGTACGCCGCGGCCGCCATCGTGCTGGTGCTGGTGGTCGTCGTGGCGTCCTACCGGCAGACCTGTTACGCCTATCCCGGGGGCGGCGGCGCCTACATCGTCAGCGCGCGCAACCTCGGCCGGAACGCCGCACTGACCGCGGCCAGCGCGCTGCTGGTGGACTATGTGCTGACCGTCGCGGTGTCCGTGGTGTCCGGCGTTGCCGCGATCACCTCCGCGATTCCGTCGCTGGGCGGCCATGACGTGGCGCTGTCCGTGGGGTTCGTGGCGCTGCTGGCGCTGATGAATCTGCGCGGCGTACGGGAGTCGGGGCGCGTCTTCGCCGTCCCCACCTACGGATTCGTCTTCTTCGTCTATCTGATGTTCGGGTGCGCGGCGGTACGGATGGCCACCGGCGCGACCCTCCGGGCCGAGTCCGCGGATCTGCCGCTGCACGCCGTGTCGGGCTACTCCGGACTGGCGCTGGTCCTGCTGGGGATGCGGGCGTTCGCCTCCGGCTGCACCGCGCTGACCGGCGTCGAGGCGATCAGCAACGGCGTGCCCGCCTTCCGCCGGCCCAAGAGCCGCAATGCCGCCACCACGCTGCTGATCATGGGGTTCTTCTCCGTCACCATGTTCAGCGGGATCACCGTCCTGGCGATGCTCTACGACGTCCATGTCGCGGCGCAGCCCATTGACCTGGGACTGCCGCCGGACACCACGATGCCCACCGCGCTCGCCCAGATCGCCCGCACCAGCTTCGGCGGCGCCGACACCCTCTTCTATCTGCTGCAGGCCTTCACGGCGGGGGTGCTGATCCTCGCCGCCAACACGGCCTTCAACGGCTTCCCGATGCTGGCGTCGATCCTTGCGTCGGACCGCTTTTTGCCCCGGCAGCTGCGCAACCGAGGCGACCGGCTGGTGTTCTCCAACGGCATCATCCTGCTCGCGCTGGCCGCGATCGGGCTGATCGTCCTGTTCGACGCCCAACTCACCCGCCTCATCCAGCTCTACATCATCGGCGTCTTCGTCTCCTTCACGCTCTCCCAGACCGGGATGGTCCGGCACTGGCGGTCCGCACTGGCGGAACCCGGGCTGCCGCGGCGGGAACGGCGGCGGCACCGGCGCTCCCAGGCGATCAACGCATGCGGTGCGGTGCTCACCGGGGTGGTCCTGGTCATCGTCCTGATCACCAAGTTCGTGCACGGCGCGTGGATCGTGGTGATCGCCATGCCGCTGCTGTTCACGGGGATGCGGTCGGTGCACCGGCACTACCGGCGGGTCGAACGGGAGCTGACGGCCTCGCCCGGTGCCCGGCCCTGGGAGCCGGCCGGCAGCTATGTGATGGTGCTGGTCAACGCCCTGGACGCACCCGCGCTCAAGGCCCTCGGCTACGCCCGGGCGATGCGTCCCACCGCCCTGGACGCGCTGACCGTCGCGGTCGATCCGGACGAGGTGCGCGCTCTGCACGCGCAGTGGGACGCCCATGGCATCGACGTACCGCTCCAGGTGCTCAGCTCGCCCTACCGGGACTACACCCGGCCGGTGCTCGACCACGTCCTGGACGTCTGCCGGCGGCATCCGGGCGGCGCGGTCACGGTCGTGCTGCCCGAACACATCGTCAGCCGCTGGTGGGAGCAGCCGCTGCACAACCAGAGCGCCCTGCGGCTCAGGGTCCGGCTGCTGTTCAGCCCGGGGGTGACCGTGATCAACGTGCCCTACCGGCTGTCGGGCGGGGCGCCGGGGGGCCGGTAGCCACCTCCCGGGCCGGGCCCACCGGCCACCTCCCGGCCCGGACGGCCGGTGCGCCTCACGGGCTGACGGCCAGCACGATGTACGCGGCCAGCAGGGCCAGATGGACACCACCCTGCAACGGGGTGGCCCGGCCGGGAACGACCGTGAGGGTGCCGACGACCACGGTCAGCGCGAGCAGCACCATATGGCTCGCGCCGAGCCCCAGGACCAGGGGAACCGGCAGCCAGACGGTGGCCAGGGCGACCGCGGGGATGGTCAGCCCGATGCTGGCCATCGCCGAGCCGAGAGCCAGATTCAGACTGGTCTGGACCCGGTCGCGGTGCGCCGCGCGGACCGCCGCGAGGGTCTCCGGCAGCAGCACCAGCAGCGCGATCACGATGCCCACGGCGGACGACGGCAGCCCGGCCGCAGCCACCCCCGACTCGATGGTGGGGGACACCGCCTTGGCCAGGCCGACCACCGCGATCAGCGCCAGCGCCAGCAGCCCGAGGCTGGCCAGCGCGGCCCGTGCGGGGGGCGGATCGGCATGGTCGGCCCCCTCGATCACCTCGCCGGAGCTGGTCACCGGCAGGAAGTAGTCCCGGTGCCGGACCGTCTGGGTGGCCACGAACAGGCCGTAGAGGATCAGCGCGGCCAGCGCGGCGAACGCCAGCTGCGGAGCGGAGAACCGCGGCCCCGGCGTGCTGGTGGTGAACGTCGGCAGGACCAGGCTCAGTCCGGCCACCGTGGCGACCGTCGCCAGTGCCGCCCCCGTGCCCTCGGCGTTGAAGACGGCCACCCGGCGCTTCAGCGAGCCGACCAGCAGCGACAGTCCGACGATGCCGTTGCAGGTGATCATCACGGCCGCGAAGACGGTGTCCCGGGCCAGTCCGGCGCTCTTGACGCCGCCGTCGGCCATCAGTGTGACGATCAGCGCCACCTCGATGACGGTCACCGCGACCGCCAGCACCAGCGACCCGAACGGCTCGCCCACCCGGTGCGCGATCACCTCCGCGTGGTGCACCGCGGCCAGCACCGCCCCGGCCAGGAAGCACGACACCAGCACCACCAGCCACACCGGCAGCGTCAGGCCCCAGGTCAGCGCCAGCAGCACCACGGCCAGCACCGGGAGGGCGACGTTCCAGCGCAGGAGGGACGAACGGAGACCGGCGATCATGCCTCCGAGCCTCGCAGACCGGCCGGGCGGCTGCCCCCCCCGGACGGCCCGCCGGGCGACCGCGCGCCGCTCTCAGGCCGCCGCCCGGTGCCCCTTCGGCTCCGCGGCCGCGGTCGCGGCCTTGGTGACATCGGCGACCAGCTCGACGACATCGGGCCCGTACGCCTGCGAGTTGACCACCTTCAGCAGCAGACAGAACTGGCCCTCGGCGCCGTGCTTGCGGGCCAGTCGGGCCCGGTTGCGGACCAGGTGGCGGACCGCGGCCCGGTGGGTGACCGGGCGCTGGCCGGCCGCCAGGAACACCGGACGGTCCCCCTCACCGGCCCGCAGCCGGGCCAGCAGCACATACTCGACGGCGCCGGGCTCCATCCGGTACGCCGAGCCGCCGATGGTGAAGGTGCCGCGGCCCGCGCCGGATTCGTCGCCCGGATGCACCGCGACCCCCGGCAGCAGATTGGCCAGATGGGCCGCCAGCCTGCGGTGCGCGGTCGGGTCGCCGACACAGAACTCGGTGCGTGCGCCGAAGCCCTGCAGCCCGGTGTCGTGCGGAGCGATCTCGGGGTGCGCACCGCAGTTCTCGACCACCGCGGCCAGCCCCAGCAGCGCCAGCGCGTCATGGCGCGGGATGCTCCAGTGCGCCGAGGAGCTGTCCCGGTGGGTGACCAGGACGCACTCCGAACCGTCCGGCAGCCCGAAGAACGCCTGTTCACGGCTCAGCTTGCGGCGGACGGCCGCCGACCGCACGGCCCAGCCGGCGGCCAGGCCCACCAGAAGGGCCGCGGCCGCGGTGGTCAGGAGCTGCAGGGTGTCGTCCATGGCCGGGGAGCGTAGCGGCAGTCCGGGTGCGTGTTCGAGGGCGGGAGGGGTGGCGGGGCGGCTTGTCCCGGTCCGTGCGGGCCTACCGGATCCGTACGCAAACGGGCAGCTGATGCGTACGCAATCGGGCGGCTGATCCGTACGGCCATGGGCGTACCGCCGCCGCGGCACCTCTGTCGGCGCGCTGTGCACACGAGTAGGCTCCGGCCCCTTGCCGCCCCTCGCAGGCCCCTGGAGGAACCCGGTATGACCAGAGTCCGACGCCTCACCGTCCTGGGAGCGGCCGCCGCGCTGGCCGGCTCCATGGTGGCGATTCCCGCCGCGGCCGGCTCCGCCGCGCCGCCGCACCCCGGCCGTGCGGCCCCGCACCGTGCCACCGCACCGCAGAAGGCCCCGGTCGCCGTCGGCTACGGCGGCGCCGTCTCCAGCGTCGACGCGGACGCCTCCGCCGCCGGCATCTCGGTGCTCAGGGCGGGCGGCAACGCCGTCGACGCCGCGGTCGCCACCGCCGCCGCCCTCGGGGTCACCGAGCCCTACTCCTCCGGCATCGGTGGCGGCGGCTACTTCGTGTCCTACGACGCCCGGTCGCACTCCATACGCACCCTCGACGGCCGGGAGACCGCCCCGCGCTCGGCCGGCAAGGACCTCTTCCTGGAGAACGGCACACCGCTGCCCTTCGACCAGGCCGTCACCAGCGGGCTGGGCGTCGGCACCCCGGGCACCCCCGCCACCTGGGACACCGCGCTGCGCACCTGGGGCACCCGGTCCCTGGGCCAGGTGCTGGGCCCCGCCCGCAAGCTGGCCGCCGACGGTTTCACCGTCGATGCGACCTTCCGCCAACAGACCGCGGACAACGAGGCGCGCTTCCGGGACTTCCCGGCGACCGCCGGCCTCTTCCTTCCCGGCGGCAAGCTGCCGGCCGTCGGCTCGACCCTGAAGAACCCGGATCTGGCGCACACCTACGGGAAGTTGGCGACGAAGGGCGTCGGCGCGCTCTACGACGGCGCGCTGGGCCGCGACCTCGTCCGTGCCGTCCGCAAACCGCCGGTGCGCCCCGGCTCCACCCGCCAGGTGCGGCCCGGCAGGCTGACCACGGCCGACCTGCGCGCCTACCGCGCCCTGAGCCAGGCGCCGACGCACACCCGCTACCGCGGCCTCGACGTCTACGGCATGGCACCGTCCTCCTCCGGCGGCACCACCGTCGCCGAGGCGCTCAACATCCTGGAGAAGAGCGATCTCTCCCACCTGAGCGAGAAGCAGTATCTGCACCGGTACCTGGAGGCGAGCCGGATCGCCTTCGCCGACCGCGGCCGCTGGGTCGGCGACCCGGCGCAGGAGGACGTACCGACCAAGGGCCTCACCTCCCAGCGGTTCGCCGACTCCCGGGCCTGCCTGATCCGCGACGACAAGGCCCTGACCAGCCCGCTGGCGCCCGGCGACCCGCGTCACCCCACGCCCTGCGGCAGCGCCGGCAAGGCCGCTCCGACGACGTACGAGGGGCAGAACACCACCCATCTGACCGTCGCCGACAAGTGGGGCAACGTCGTCGCCTACACCCTGACCATCGAACAGACCGGCGGCAGCGGCATCGTCGTCCCGGGCCGCGGCTTCCTGCTCAACAACGAGCTCACCGACTTCTCCTTCGCGCCCGCCGACCCGGCCGTCCATGACCCGAACCTGCCCGGCCCCGGCAAGCGGCCGCGGTCGTCCATCTCGCCGACGATCGTGCTGCGGCACGGCCGGCCGGTGGTGGCGCTCGGCTCGCCCGGCGGCGCGACCATCATCACCACCGTGCTGCAGACCCTGGTCAACCACCTCGACCGGGGGATGCCGCTGGCCGACGCCATCGCCGCGCCGCGTGCCAGCCAGCGCAACGCGGCACAGACCGAACTCGAACCCGCCCTGTGGAACAGCCCGCTGCGCACCCAACTCGAAGCGCTCGGCCACGCCTTCAAGCAGAACCCGGAGATCGGGGCGGCCACCGGCGTCCAGCGGCTGCCGGGCGGCCGCTGGCTGGCCGCGGCCGAGAAGGTACGGCGCGGCGGCGGCTCGGCGATGGTCGTCCACCCGCAGTGACGGCGCCGGCGGGGGCGTCCGGTCCACGCCGCGAGCGGTGGATCCCGGACGACACACCACCGGTACCCGCCCGGCCCCTGTGTGCCGTCCGTGTGTCGTCGATGTGCCGCACCGCGCGGCACCGTTGATGGTGATCGAGGTGGCGATTAGCCTCCTGGGACCGTTCGTTCGAATGAGCGGTCCCAGGGAGGGCACGCAGCGTGAGCGTTGACGAGAGCCAGGACAGCGAGACCGGGACGGCCCCGGCCCGGCACACCGGTGCACCGGCCGGGGAGTTGGAGGGCCTCGCCGAGCAGGCGCGGGCGCTGGCCGAAGGGCGGGTGACCTCGACCGCGCTGGTACGGCGGGCGCTGGAGCGCATCTCGGCCACCCAGGGCACGGTCAACGCCTTCCGGCGGGTGCGGGCCGAGGCGGCGCCGGCGGAGGCCGCGGAGGCCGACCGCAGGCTGGCGGCCGGGGAGCGGCTGCCGCTGCTCGGAGTGCCGGTCGCGGTCAAGGACGACACCGATGTGGCGGGCGAGCCGACCGCGTTCGGCTGCGCCGGCGAGTTCCCGCCCAAGGAGCGCGACGCCGAGGTCGTCCGGCGGCTGCGCGCGGCCGGCGCGATCATCGTCGGCAAGACCAACGCCTGCGAACTGGGGCAGTGGCCGTTCACCGAGGGCCCGGCCTTCGGCAACACCTGTAACCCCTGGAACCTCGCCCACACCCCGGGCGGCTCGTCCGGCGGCTCGGCCGCGGCGGTCGCGGCCGGGCTGGTGCCGGCCGCGCTCGGCACCGACGGCGCCGGCTCGGTCCGCATCCCCGCCGCCTGGTCCCATCTCGTCGGCATCAAACCCCAGCGCGGCCGCATCTCCACCTGGCCGGACCCCGAGTCCTTCCAGGGCATCACCGGCATCGGACCGCTGGCCCGTACCGTCGAGGACGCGGCGCTGCTGCTGGACGTGGCCAGCGGCAACCACGACGGCGATCTGCACCGGCCGCCCGCCATCGCGGCCCGTGAGGCGGCCGGCCGCGACCCGGGCCGGCTGCGGATCGCGCTGTCCTGGAAGGCGGCCCTCACCTTCACCCGCAAACCGCTGCACCCCGATGTCCGGGCCGCGGTGACCGGGCTCGCCCACACCCTGGCGCGCCTGGGGCACTTCGTCGAGGAGGCCGAACCGGACTACGGGCTGGTCGGGCTCGCCTTCGTGCCGCGCGCCACGGCCGGTGTGGGGGAGTGGGCGGACCGGGTCCCCGACCGCGCCCTGCTGGACCGCCGTACCCGGGGAGCGGCGCGGATGGGCCGGCTGCTGGGCGGCCCCGTGCTGCGCCGGGCACGCGCCGTCGAACGGCGCCAACAGTCCCGCATCGGCGCGCTGTTCGGCCCCTACGACGTCCTGCTGACGCCGACCACCGCCACCCCGCCCCCGCGCATCGGCACCCTCGCCAAGCTCAACGGCTGGCGTACGGATCAGGCCATGATCGCTGCCTGCCCGTACGCCTGGCCGTGGAACGTCCTCGGCTGGCCGGGCGTGAGTGTGCCCGCGGGATTCAGCGCCGGCGGTCTGCCGCTGGGGGCCCAGCTGCTCGGTCCGGCCCACGCGGAGCCCCTGCTGATCTCGCTGGCCGCCCAGCTCGAGGACGATCTGCGCTGGCACGAGCGGCGCCCGCCCGGACACCCGGCGCCGCTCGACGGCGTACCGCGCTGAGCCTCAGCCGAGCAGCGCGCGGATGGCCTCGGCGGTGTCGGTCTCGCCGAGCCGCGGGAAGACCTTCTCCACGCTGTTGCGGTGCGCCTCGGGATCCAGGTCGGTCACCGCGTCGGTGGCGACGGTGACGTGGTAGCCGTGCTCGTGCGCGGCACGGGCGGTGGACTCGACCCCGATGCTGGTGGCGATGCCGGCGAGCACGACCTGGGTGACACCGCGGCGGCGCAGCTCCAGGTCCAGGTTCGTGCCGTGGAAGGCGCCCCACTGCTGCTTGGTGACGAGGATGTCGCCGTCCTGCCGGTCGAGCTCGGGCACCAGCTCCGCCCAGTCGGCGGGCGGGGTGCCGCCCGGCCGCGGTGACTCGGTGCGGCCCGGCGCCCCGCCCGTGACGTTCACCAGGACGACGGGCAGCCGGTGGGCCCGGAAGGCGGCGGCCAGCCGGGCGCCGCGCCCGATGACCTCGGCGGAGGGCACCGGGGCACAGGGCAGACCGGCGATGCCCCGCTGCAGGTCGATCAGTATCAGGGCGGAGGTGGCATCGAGAGTGGTGGCGGGCACGGGTGCTCCTTGGGTGGTGACGGATGGTGACGCTATGACGGGTGTGACTGTGGTGGCCGTGGTGGCCGGGGGACCGATGGCCGGATTCAGCCGCCGGCCCCGGTCCGGGAGGTGCCGGGCCGCAGGCTGCGGTCGGCGAGGGTCAGGGCGAGCAGCAGCAGACCGAGCACGACGCCGATCAGGGCGATCTCGTGCAGCCCGGAGTCCGAGGCGCGCTGCCCGTACAGCAGCCCGATGAGGCCGGCCGCGGTGATGGCGCCGAGATACTGGGCGGTGCGCTGGAGCCCGGCGGCCGCACCCACGCCGTCGGCCGGGGCCTGGGCGTAGACGGCGGCCTGGTTGCCGGTCGAGGACAGGCCCTGCGGGATGCCGAACAGCGCCCCGGCACACAGCAGCGCGAGCAGCGGGCCGGTGCCCTGCAACAGGAGGAAGACCCCGCTGCCCAGGGCGAGACAGGCCGCGGCGAGGGTCAGCGGAGCGCGGATGCCCCGCGTCCGGGCGCCTGCGAGCGAGCAGGCCGCGGCCGCCAGGGACATCGGCAGCATGATCAGCCCGGCCTGGAAGGACGACGCGCCGTGCACCTGCTCCAGCCACTGGCTGAAGCCGTACAGCACGCAGTAGATGACGAGATAGGCCAGTCCGTGACGGAGGTAGGTGCGCACCAGCGCGCCGTTACGGGCGAGCATCCGCAGGTCGATGAAGGGCGCGGGGTGGCGCAGCTGCCACCACACCAGGACGCCCGCGAGCACCCCGGCCGGCGCCAGCAGCAGCCACTGCGGGTCCGCCAGCCGCAGCAGGAAGGCCATGGCGCAGGTCAGTGCCGCGGCGAACAGGATGATGCCCAGCGGGTCGAGGGAGCCGGACGATGTCCGGGCGCCTCCGGGCCGGGCGTCCGGCCGGTCGGCGGGGAGCCGGCACAGTGCGCCGAGCAGCGCGAGCAGGGCGAGCGGGACGTTCACCGCGAACACCGCGCGCCAGCCCGCGGTCGCGGCCAGCAGCCCGCCGAGCGTGGGACCGACGGCCGCGCTGCCCAGCGCGGCGAGGGAGAGCCGGCCGAGCACCCGGCGAGGGGTGGGGAGGCCGGTCCGCCGTGACTCGGCGCGCAGGACCGCCATCGCGGCGGGGTAGGCGGCCGCGGTGCCGATCCCGAGCACCACCCGAGAGACGATCAGCAGCGCGAAGCTGGGGGCGCACGCGCCGAGGACGCCCGCCGCGCAGACGGTCAGCGCACCGGCGACGAACACCCGGCGCGGCCCGATGCGGTCGCCGAGCCGCCCCATCGACGGCTGGCCCACCGCGCTGGCGAGGTACATCGCGGAGATCAGCCAGGCGGTGTCGGCGGCGCCGACGTGGAAGTCCTGCCCGATCGCCACCAGCGCGGTGGCGATCATCGTCGAGTTGATGGGGTTCAGCAGCGAGCCGAGCAGCAGGGGCGCCATCAGCCGGGCGCCGAAGGCGGGACCGGAACCGGGGCCCGAGGGGGGCGCCCCGGGGCCGGTCGCCGCACCGGCGTCCTGCGGCGGGGCGACGCCCGCGGGCGGTATGGCCGCCTCCGGTGCCGCGCTGCCCCGTGCGGGGGTGGGGATGTCGTTCATTGCGGCATCAGCCGCCGCATCAGCTCGGTGGCCGTCGCGAGGGTCCGCTGCTCCTCGGGGGTCAGCCGGTCGGCGATGGCCACCGCCAGCCAGTTGTGCTTGGCCTGGCGCACGACGGCGAGCATCCGGCGGCCCTCCTCGGTGAGGGAGAAGACGACCTGGCGGCCGTCCGTCGGATGCGGGCTGCGGGTGAGGACGCCGCGCTCCTCCAGCGCCCCGACGGTCGCCCGCATGGACTGCGGGCGGACCCGTTCGGCGCGGGCCAGGGCGGCGATGGTGGCCTCGCCCTCGGCGTCGATGCGGGAGATCGCCGAGCGCTGGCTCGGGGTGAGCTCGCCGTGCGGCGAGGCGATGCGCATCTGCCGCATGAGCAGGGAGACGGCGGAGCCCAGCTCCGTCGCGAGGCGTTCGAGGTCCTTTTCCGGCATGCCTCCAGCGTAGAATATCGACAGGTGAACTTGCAAGTTTGCCTGTCGATATCCGGTCAATATTCCCGGGAGGCGCACGGGCGCGCCACGGGGGAGATGGTCTTGCCACGGTGCGTGACGGGGCTTACGGTCACCTCCACCCGCGTAGATCCCCGCGCGGGCTGCAGGCTGACGCATCGACAAAGGAGCAGCTCATGGCCGATGTTGTGCGTGCCGCACTGGTCCAGGCCACCTGGACCGGCGACACCGAATCGATGATCGCGAAGCATGAGGAGTACGCCAGAGCGGCGGCCGCGCAGGGCGCGAAGGTGATCGGCTTCCAGGAGGTCTTCAACGCTCCGTACTTCTGCCAGGTGCAGGAGCCCGAGCACTACCGCTGGGCCGAGCCGGTGCCCGACGGCCCGACCGTCCGGCGGATGCAGGACCTGGCCCGCGAGACCGGCATGGTCATCGTCGTCCCCGTCTTCGAGGTCGAACAGTCCGGCTTCTACTACAACACCGCCGCCGTCATCGACGCCGACGGCACCTTCCTGGGCGCCTATCGCAAGCACCACATTCCGCAGGTCAAGGGCTTCTGGGAGAAGTACTACTTCAAGCCGGGCAACATCGGCTGGCCGGTCTTCGACACCGCCGTCGGCAAGGTCGGCGTCTACATCTGCTACGACCGCCACTTCCCGGAGGGCTGGCGGCAGCTGGGCCTCAACGGCGCCCAGCTGGTCTACAACCCCTCCGCCACCTCCCGCGGCCTGTCCGCCTACCTGTGGCAGCTGGAGCAGCCCGCGGCCGCGGTCGCCAACGAGTACTTCATCGCGGCGATCAACCGGGTCGGCGTCGAGGAGTACGGCGACAACGACTTCTACGGCACCAGCTACTTCGTCGACCCCCGGGGACAGTTCGTCGGCGAGCTCGCCAGTGACTCCAAGGAGGAACTGGTCATCCGCGACCTCGACTTCTCCCTGATCGACGAGGTCCGCCAGCAGTGGGCCTTCTACCGCGACCGCCGCCCCGACGCGTACGACGGGCTGGTGCAGCCGTGACCCAGCAGCCCCACGAGCCGGCGAGCCTGCACGCCCGCCACCAGGCCGTCCTGCCCTCCTGGCTCAGCCTCTACTACGAGCGGCCGCTCGAACTCACCCACGGCGAGGGCCGGCACGTCTGGGACTCCGACGGCAACCGCTACCTCGACTTCTTCGGCGGCATCCTCACCACCATGACGGCCCATGCGCTGCCCGAGGTGACCAAGGCCGTCAGCGAGCAGGCCGGCCGCATCATCCACACCTCGACGCTCTATCTCTCCCGCCCCATGGTCGACCTGGCCGAGCGGATCGTGGCGCTGTCCGGCATCCCCGACGCCCGGGTCTTCTTCACCACCTCCGGCACGGAGGCCAACGACGCGGCCCTGCTGCTGGCCACCACGCACCGCCGCTCCAACCAGATCCTGGCGATGCGCAACAGCTACCACGGCCGCTCCTTCTCCACCGTCGGCATCACCGGCAACCAGAGCTGGTCGCCGACCAGCCTCTCGCCGCTGCAGACCCTCTATGTGCACGGCGGGGTGCGCAGCCGCGGCCCGTACGCCGCGATGAGCGACGCCGAGTACACCGCGGCCTGCGTCGCCGACCTGGAGGACATGCTCCAGCAGACCGCGGGCGGCGTCGCCGCGCTGATCGCCGAGCCGGTCCAGGGCATCGGCGGGTTCACCATGCCGCCGGACGGCCTGTACGCCGCCTTCCGCGAGGTGCTCGCCCGGCACGGCATCCTCTGGATCAGCGACGAGGTGCAGACCGGCTGGGGCCGCACCGGCGACCACTTCTGGGGCTGGCAGGCGCACGCCGAGAACGGCCCGCCGGACCTGCTCACCTTCGCCAAGGGCATCGGCAACGGCATGGCCATCGGCGGCGTGGTGGCCCGCGCCGAGGTGATGAACTCGCTCACCGCGAACTCCATCTCCACCTTCGGCGGCAGCCCCGTCACCATGGCCGCGGGCCTCGCCAACCTCAACTACCTGCTCGAACACGATCTCCAGGGCAACGCCCGGCGGGTCGGCGGACTGCTCATCGAACGGCTGCGGGCGGTGACCGCCGGCCTCGACGTCGTACGGGAAGTGCGCGGCCGCGGCCTGATGATCGGCATCGAACTCGTCCGTCCCGGCACCGACGAGCGCGCGCCCGAGGCCGCGTCACTGGTGATGGAGGCCGCCCGGGAGCGCGGTCTGCTGGTCGGCAAGGGAGGCCAGGGCGGCGCCTCGCTGCGCATCGCGCCCCCGATGACGCTGACCGTCGCCGAGGCGGAAGAGGGCGCGGCACTGCTCGCGGACGCCCTCCAGGCGGCCCAGGGGATGCTGACGCCGTCCTAGGTGCGCGCTTGCGGCAGGGCCCGGCCGGGGTCGGTGTCCTCGCTCCGGCTCCGGCCGTGTCCCGGGCCGGGCCCGCGGGCCCGGCCGGACGGGACCGCGCGCACACGGCCTACGCCCGCGCCGCCGACTCCCGGACCGTCTCGGCCACCAGGGTGAGGAAGCGGGTGTGCGCCCGCCGGCTGCACGGGGCCTCCGGGTTCCACGGCAGCAGCCGGGCCCGGGCCTCGATCGCGCGCCAGTGTTCATCGGTGCGCAGCTCCCCGGGCCGCGCGGCGTTGCCCCGCACATCCATCAGCACGATGTCCGGGTCCATCGCCGCGGCGTCCGCCCAGCCGACCGTGGTCCAGTTCAGCCCGGCCCCCGCCGCCGGCTCCAGCAGACCCACCCCGTGTTCGGTCAGTGCCCGCAGCTCCGGCCACGAGCCGGGCCGCGCCAGATGCACCCGCTCGGGACCCGCGGGCGACAGCGCCAGCACCCGCGGCCGTACCGCGCCGCCGGCCGCCTGCCGCAGGGCGTCCTCCGCGGCGTCCAACTCACGTGCGGTGCCGAGGGGTTCGCCGCGGCCCAGCGAGCCGGCGAGCGCCGCGAACCGTTCGCGCACCTCGGCCAGGCTGCGGCCGGGGCCCACCGCGACCGTGGCGAGCGGGACATGCGTCTCCAGCTCCTGCGCCGTCTTCTGCTCCAGCCCGTAGACCTGCTCGCCGTCGTAGGTCACCGCCACCACCAGATCCGGCTCGGCCGCCAGCACGGCGTCCGGGTGCAGCGCGTGGCCCGCGCCGAGGTAGTCGATCTCGGCGAGCGGCAGCTCCCCGCTCTTGGCGGGGTCGGGGGCGGCGCCGTCGTGCGGGGACCCGAACAGCCCCACGGGTCGTATCCCGTGGTCCCACAGCGTCGCCCCCGCCTGTATGTACGCCACGATCCGGTACGGCCGCTCCCCGGCCACCGCGAGTCGCCCCCGGTCGTCGGAGAACTCCCACGGTGTGCTCTGGTCCATGACCTGCCGCCTTCCGCGTCGTCCGTCAGGGTGCCGTACCGCCCGCCCGCGAGGGTCCCCGCCCGCGTCGGCGGATATCTGCCCATCGCGCCACCCCCGCACCCCTCCGGCCCCCGCCGTGCGCGCGTTCAACCGTCCAGCTGATCGTGGGCGCAACACGACCGTCGCCACTGATTCACGGTCACGGTATTGCCACCGTGGGTGACATGCTTCTACGGTCTCCCTCTCGGCCGGAATCTACGGGTGTAGACCGGTGGTGACGTGGCGTCAGCGGAGCGGACCTGCCGAGGGGACGGTGCGCGTCGGGCTCCGCCTTCCGGTGCCACACGGATGTCGTTGATGCGGAAGGGAGCAGGGATGGTGGGACGTACGCTCATCCGGGGCGGACTGGTGATCACCGCCGCCGATGAGATCCACGCCGATGTCCTGGTGGAGGAGGGCCGGATCGCCGCCCTCGCCGCACACGGCAGTCCCGGCGCGGAGAGCTGGGCCGGGGCGGCGGACCGGGTCCTCGACGCCACCGGCAAATATGTCATTCCGGGCGGCGTCGACGCACACACCCACCTGGACTTCCCCTTCGGCGGGACCTTCTCCTCCGACAACTTCGAGACCGGGACCCGCGCCGCGGCCTGGGGCGGCACCACCACCCTCATCGACTTCGCGGTGCAGTCCCGCGGCAAGTCGCTCCGCGACGGCCTGGACACCTGGCACGGCAAGTCCGACGCCCAATGCGCCATCGACTACGCGTTCCACATGATCCTCTCGGACGTCAACGAGCACACCCTCAAGGAGCTGGACCTCCTGGTGGCGGAGGGCGTCACCTCCTTCAAACTGTTCACCGCCTACCCCGGGGTCTTCTACAGCGACGACGGGCAGATCCTGCGGGCCATGCAGCGCTCGGCCGACAACGGCGGGCTGGTGATGATGCACGCCGAGAACGGCATCGCCATCGACGTCCTGGTCGAACAGGCGCTGGCCGAGGGGAAGACCGACCCGCGCTACCACGGCGAGGTCCGCCGGGTCCTCCTCGAGGCCGAGGCCACCCACCGCACCATCCAGCTGGCGCGGGTCGCCGGCGCACCGCTCTACGTCGTCCACGTCTCCGCCGAGGAGGCCCTCGCCGAGATCGCCCAGGCCCGCGACAAGGGGCTGAACGTCTTCGGCGAGACCTGCCCGCAGTATCTGTTCCTGTCCACCGACAACCTCGCCGAGCCGGACTTCGAGGGCGCCAAGTACGTCTGCTCCACACCGCTGCGGCCCCGTGAGCACCAGGAGGCGCTGTGGCGGGGGCTGCGCACCAACGACCTCCAGGTGGTCTCCACCGACCACTGCCCCTTCTGCTTCCAGGGGCAGAAGGAGCTCGGCCGCGGTGACTTCTCCAAGATCCCCAACGGGATGCCGGGTGTGGAGCACCGGATGGACCTCCTCCACCAGGGTGTCGTGGAGGGCCGGATCAGCCGCCGGCGCTGGATCGAGATCGCCTGCGCCACCCCGGCGCGGATGTTCGGCCTCTACCCGAAGAAGGGCACCATCGCCCCCGGTGCCGACGCCGACATCGTCCTCTACGACCCCACCGCCGAGCAGACCCTCTCCGCCGAGACCCACCACATGAACGTCGACTACTCGCCGTACGAGGGCAAGCGGCTCACCGGCCGGGTGGAGACGGTCCTCTCCCGGGGTGAACTCGTCATCGACCGGCGGGAGTTCACCGGGCACGCGGGGCACGGCCAGTACATCCCGCGCGGCACCTGCCAGTACCTCATCTAAGGAGCCCGCCGTGGATTTCGGACTCGTTCTGCAGGCCGACCCGCCCGCTTCCGCCGTCGTCTCCCTGATGCGCCGGGCCGAGCGCAACGGCTTCCGTTACGGCTGGACCTTCGACTCGGCCGTCCTGTGGCAGGAGCCGTTCGTCATCTACAGCCGCATCCTGGACCACACCGAGCGGCTGATCGTCGGCCCGATGGTCACCAACCCCTCCACCCGCACCCCCGAGGTCACCGCCTCCACCTTCGCCACCCTCAACGAGATGTACGGCAACCGCACCGTCTGCGGCATCGGCCGCGGCGACTCCGCGATGCGGGTGGCCGGGCGGCCGCCCAACACCCTGGCCCGGCTGGGCGAGGCGATCGGCGTCATCCGCGACCTCGCCGAGGGACGGGCGGCGGACGTCGGCGGCCACCGGGTCCAGATCCCCTGGATCACGAACGGCAAGCTGCCGGTCTGGATGGGCGCCTACGGTCCCAAGGCCCTCGCGATGGCGGGCGAGCTGGCGGACGGCTTCATCCTCCAGCTCGCCGACCCCTTCCTCACCGAGTGGATGGTCAAGGCCGTACGGCAGGCCGCGGCGGATGCCGGACGCGACCCGGCCGAGGTCACCATCTGCGTCGCCGCACCCGCGTATGTGGGCGACGACCTCGACCACGCCCGCGCGCAGTGCCGCTGGTTCGGCGGCATGGTCGGCAACCACGTCGCCGACCTCGTCGCACGCTACGGCGAGCGCTCCGGGCTGGTCCCGGAGGAGCTGACCGAATACATCAAGGCCCGTGAGGGCTACGACTACGCCCAGCACGGCCGGGCCGGCAGCCCGCACGCCGACTTCGTCCCGGACGCCGTCATCGACCGCTTCTGCCTGCTCGGCCCGGTCGCCGCGCACCGCGAGCGGCTGGAACAGCTCAAGGCGCTGGGCGTGGACCAGTTCGCGGTCTACGCCATGCACGACGCCAAGGAATCCACCATCGACGCCTACGGAACAGAGCTGATTCCCGCGTTCGCCTGAACGGGCGGCGGGGCGCGGCACCTTACGGCCGCGGGACCGGGTGGCGGCGGTGTCCGGCCGCCGGACCGGGCCCCGCGGGCCGACGCCCCGTCCCGCCGCCCGGCCGCCGGCGGCCCGTACCCGGACGAAAGGCCCCCGTATGCCCGCTACCCCCTCACCCGTGCCGCCGGACCTCCCCATAGCGCCGCCCGGGCAGCTCACCGCCCCGGACGGCCGCGTCGAACCCGCACCGGGCGCCATCGCCCTGCACGGCCGCTACGTCAACGACGACCTGCGGCCCGTCCCCCTGGCCGAACGCCGCTGGACCACCTACAACTTCACCGCCCTGTGGGTCGGCATGGCCCACAACATCCCCTCCTGGACGCTCGCCTCCGGCCTGGTCGCGCTCGGCATGGACTGGCTGCAGGCGGTCTTCACCATCGCCCTGGCCAACGTCGTCGTCCTGGTCCCGATGCTGCTCACCGGACACGCGGGCCCCAAGTACGGCATCCCCTTCCCCGTCCTGGCCCGGGCGTCGTTCGGGCTGCGCGGCGCCAACCTGCCCGCGCTGGTGCGTGCCGCCGTGGCCTGCTGCTGGTTCGGCATCCAGACCTGGATCGGCGGCCAGGGCATCTACATCCTGCTGGGCAAGATCTTCGGCGGTGGCTGGGCCGAGGCGGCCTCCGTCGGCGGCTACCCCTGGACCCTCTGGTTCTGCTTCCTGGTCTTCTGGGCCGTCGAACTCGCCATCATCCACCGGGGCATGGAGACCCTGCGCCGCTTCGAGAACTGGGCCGCGCCCTTCGTCCTCGTCGGCGCGCTGGCGCTGCTGGGCTGGATGGCGTACAAGGCGGGCGGCTTCGGTCCGCTCCTGGACCAGCCGAGCGCACTGGGCTGGGGCCACGACTTCTGGAAGGTCTTCTTCCCCTCCCTCATGGGCATGATCGGCTTCTGGGCCACCCTGTCCCTCAACATCCCCGACTTCACCCGCTTCGGCGCCGGACAGCGGGCCCAGGTCTGGGGACAGACCCTGGGCCTGCCGACCACGATGACGGCGTTCGCCCTGCTCTCGGTCCTGGTCACCTCCGGCTCACAGGCGGTGTACGGGACGCCGATCTGGGACCCGGTCGCCCTGGCCGGGAAGTCCGACAGCGTCTTCGGCCTGCTCTTCGCGCTGGTCACGGTCCTGATCGCGACGATCTCCGTCAACATCGCCGCCAATGTGGTCTCGCCCGCCTACGACCTGGCCCATCTGGCGCCGAAGCTCATCACCTTCCGCCGGGGTGCGCTGATCACCGGCGTGGTCGGCGTGGTCATCCTGCCGTGGAAGCTCACCGCCACCCCCGAGCTGTACATCTTCACCTGGCTCGGGGTGGTCGGCGGGCTGCTCGGCACGGTCGCCGGCATCCTCATCGCCGACTACTGGATCATCCGCCGCACCGTCCTGGACCTCGCCGACCTCTACCGTCCCGGCGGCCGCTACTGGTACGCGGCCGGCTGGAACTGGCGGGCCGTCCTCGCCTTCGCCGTCGGCGGACTGCTCGCGGTCGGCGGCTCGTACTCCCGCCCCGGCAAGGGCCCGTTCCCCACCGACGGCCTGATCCCGTTCCTCAGACCACTGGCCGACTACGGCTGGGCGGTCGGCCTGTGCACCGCCCTGGCTCTCTACACGCTGCTCATGACCGCCGCACCCGGACACGGCCGCCGGCCGGCCTGACATCGGCCGTCGGACACCCACCCGGACATCGCACCGGGACACCCCACAGGGAGGAAGCACCGTGCACGGTGAATACAAGGTGCCGGGCGGCAAGCTCGTGGTGGTCGATCTGGAAGTCGTGGACGGCGCGCTGCGTCAGGTGCGGGTCTCCGGGGACTTCTTCCTGGAACCCGACGAGGCACTGTCGGACATCAACCGCTCCCTGGAGGGCGCCGCCGCCGACACCGACGCGCGCGTACTGGCGGCCCGGATCGACGCGGCCCTTCCTGCCGGTGCCGTGCTGTTCGGCTTCAGCAGCGAGGCCGTGGGAATCGCCGTGCGCCGCGCGCTCGCGGGTGCCACGGACTGGACGGACCACGACTGGCAGATCCTTCACGACGGCCCCCAACACCCCGCGCTCCACATGGCGTTGGACGAGGTCCTGACGACCGAGGTCGCGACGGGCCGCCGCCCGCCGACGCTGCGGGTATGGGAATGGGACCGCCCCGCCGTGATCATCGGCAGCTTCCAGTCGCTGCGCAACGAGGTCGACCCCGGCGGAGCCGAGAAACACGGCGTGACGGTCGTGCGGCGGATCTCCGGCGGCGGCGCCATGTTCGTGGAGCCGCAGAGCACCATCACGTACTCGCTGAGCGTGCCGCAGACGCTGGTGCAGGGGCTGTCGTTCGCCGAGAGCTACGCCTACCTGGACGACTGGGTGCTGGGCGCGCTCGGCGACATGGGCATCACGGCTTGGTACAAGCCGCTCAACGACATCGCGACGGACGCCGGGAAGATCGCGGGGGCGGCGCAGAAACGGGTGGTGACGGGCGCGGGGGCGGTGCTGCACCACGTCACGATGGCGTACGACATCGATGCGGAGAAGATGGTCGAGGTGCTGCGGATCGGCCGGGAGAAGCTGTCGGACAAGGGCATCGCCAGCGCCAGGAAGCGGGTGGATCCGCTGCGCCGCCAGACCGGACTGCCGCGCGCCGAGGTCATCGACCGGATGATCGCGTCGTTCCGGGCACGCTTCGGCGGGTCGGACGGCACGGTCTCGGACGCGGAACTGACCCGTGCCCGGCAGCTGGCCGCGGACAAGTTCAGCTCCCGGGAGTGGACGGCGCGCGTGCCCTGACAGGGGTGGGGGAAGGCCGGCGGAAGGAATCCTCAGCGGCCCGCCGTCAGCCCCTCCAGCAGTCTCGGCAGGGCCGTGCCGATCGGCTCGCGGATCACCTCGTCGGCGCGGTCGTCGTATGGGGTCGGCTCGGAGTTGACGATGATCAGCCGGGCGCCGTGGTCGGCCGCCACCCCGGCGAGCGAGGCGGCGGGCTGTACCTGGAGCGTGCTGCCGACGGCAAGGAAGACCTCGGCCGCCTTCGCCACACCCAGGGCCGTGCCGAGCACCTGCGGATCCAGCCGCTCGCCGAACATCACCGTCGCCGACTTCAGAATCCCGCCGCACACCGGACACGCCGGATCGGGCTCGCCCGCGGCCACCCGCTCCAGAGCCTCCGCCATGGACGACCGCGCATGACAGCGGGTGCAGACGACCGCCCGTACGGTGCCGTGCAGTTCGAGGACCTTGCGTGCGGGCACTCCGGCGAGCTGATGCAGCCCGTCCACGTTCTGCGTGATCACCCGCACCGGCGTCCCGGACCGCTCCAGCCGGGCCACCGCCTCGTGCCCGGCATTCGGCCGCGCCCGGAACGCCGGGCTCTCCTGCCGCATCCGCCACGAGCGCCGCCGGATCTCCGGATCGCTCATGTACACGTCGTAGGTGACGAGCTTCTCCGCCTCCGGATCCCGCCGCCACAGCCCGTTCGGCCCGCGATAGTCGGGGATCCCGGAGTCGGTGGAGATCCCCGCCCCGGTGAGGATCGCGACGAGGGGGCGGCGGGGCGACTGGTCGGGGGACACATCGGTGCCGGTCATGGGGCCGAGGGTACGCAGCGGGGCGGATGGGGGCGAGTGGGTAGTGATGCCGTGTCCCCGTACGGTGATGACGCCCCGACCCACACCGGAGGAATCACATGAACTCGGAGCTGCCGGACCTCGATCCGCCGTCTGCGGCCGATGAGATCGGGCTGCGGGAGCGTGGGCAGTTCACCTCCCTCCTCCAGTGAGGGACGGCCCCGCCCCACCCCGCCCGTGACGTCCGAGCCCCGCCCCTCCGCACCGATCGAGGAGTCACCGTGTTCACCACCCGCCCGACCCTCCAAGGCACCTTCGGGATGGCCTCCACCACGCACTGGCTGGCGTCGCAGTCCGCGATGGCCGTCCTGGAGGACGGCGGCAACGCCTTTGACGCGGCGGTGGCCGCGGGGTTCGTGCTGCATGTCGTGGAGCCGCATCTGAACGGGCCGGCGGGCGAGGCGCCGATCATCCTGGCGCCCGCTGACGGGCCGGTGCGGGTGCTGTGCGGCCAGGGCCCGGCGCCGGCCGGTGCGAGCGTGGCGCACTACACCGCCCTCGGCCTCGACCTGGTGCCCGGCACCGGGCCGCTGGCCGCCGCGGTCCCCGGTGCCTTCGACGCCTGGATGCTGCTGCTGCGCGACCACGGCAGCAAATCCCTCGCCGAGGTGCTGCGGTACGCCATCGAGTACGCCGAACACGGCCATCCCGCCGTCGAGCGGATCGGCGAGGCCGTCGAGACGGTCCGTGCGCTCTTCGAGACGGAGTGGACCTCCTCCGCCGAGATCTACCTCCCGGGCGGGAAGTCCGTCGCCCCCGGCGGGCTGCTCAGGAACCGTCCGCTGGCGGCCACCTGGCGGCGGCTGATCGCGGAGGCGGAGGCCGCGTCGGCCGGCCGCGAGGCGCAGCTCGACGCCGCCCGCCGCATCTGGCGTGAAGGGTTCATCGGCGAGGCACTCGCCGCCTTCGCGGCCCGCCCGGCCATGGACACCTCCGGTGAACGCCATGCCGGCACCCTCACCGGCGACGACCTGGCGGCCTTCTCCGCCACGTACGAAGCACCGGTCACCCACGACTGGAACGGCTGGACCGTCGCCAAGGCGGGCGGCTGGTCCCAGGGCCCCGTCTTCCTCCAGCAACTCGCCCTGCTGCCATCGGAGTTGCCCGCATACGGCAGCCCCGAGTACGTCCATCTGCTCATCGAGGGCGGCAAGCTGGCGATGGCCGACCGCGAGGCCTGGTACGGCGACGCCCGGGACGTGCCGCTCGACACCCTCCTCGGCGACGGCTACAACGCCGCGCGCCGGGCCCTCATCGGCGAGCGGGCCTCGTACGAACTGCGGCCCGGCAGTCCGGACGGGCGCACCCCGCGGCTGAGCCGGCACGCGGTGGCGGCCGCGGCGGGTGCGGACGGCTTCGGCGCGACGGGCGGCGGCAGCGGAGCGGGCGAGCCGACCGTCGGGGGTGGGGGAGTGGGCGAGCCGACCGTAGGGGGCGGTGGGTCCGGTGCGGTGCTCACGGGCGCCGCGCCCGGTGCGGTGCCCGCGGAGGTCGCACCGGAGATCGACCGGACCGGCGCCACGCGCGGCGACACCTGCCACATCGATGTCGTCGACCGCTGGGGCAACCTCGTCTCCGCCACGCCCTCCGGCGGCTGGCTGCAGTCCAACCCCGTCGTCCCGGGGCTCGGCTTCCCGCTCGGCACCCGGCTGCAGATGGCCTGGCTGGAGGAGGGCCTGCCGAATTCCCTCACCCCGGGGCGCCGCCCCCGCACCACCCTCACCCCGTCCCTGGCGCTGCGCGACGGGGTCCCGGTGATGGCCTTCGGGACGCCCGGCGGCGATCAGCAGGACCAGTGGCAGGTCCACTTCTTCCTGGCCGTGGCGCTGCGCGGAGCGGTCCGCGGCGGTCTCGACCTGCAGGGCGCCATCGACGCCCCGAACTGGCACCAGGACTCCTTCCCCGGCTCCTTCTTCCCCCGCGGGATGCGGCCGGGGAGCGTGACCGTGGAGTCCCGGATCGGCCGGGGGATCATCGACGAGCTGCGGCGGCGCGGTCACCGGGTCACGGTGGGTGACGACTGGTCCGAGGGGCGGCTGTGTGCCGTGGCCCGGGACCCGGAGAGCGGTGTGCTGTCCGCGGCGGCGAATCCGCGGGGGATGCAGGGGTACGCGGCCGGGCGCTGAGGCGGCCCGGGGCGGTGCGGGGCCCGGGGCGGCGCCCGGAGCGGTTCCGGGCCGTGCCCTCCGCGGCATCCGGAGTTCACCTGCGGTCCAGCCGCCGTGTCAGTGGCTCATGGTTCGATGGATGCATGATCGAGCCAATTCGTACTCATGATTCGGGAGATACCACGGATATCACCGACGCTGTTGCCATGACCCTGTCGCCGGACCTGTCGGGCCTGGACCTGGCCGCCGTCGAGGCCGCCGTCCGCCGCGCCGCTGCCGACGAGATCATGCCGCGCTTCCGCCAGCTCGCCGCCGAGGACATCGTCGAGAAGAACGGCCCGCACGACCTCGTCACGGTCGCCGACCGCCGCGCCGAGGAGCAGCTCACCGCCGCTCTGACGGACCTGCTGCCCGGCTCCCGGGTGGTCGGCGAGGAGGCGGTGCACGCCGACCCCACCGTGCTCGACGCGCTGCACGGCGACGCCCCCGTCTGGATCGTCGACCCGGTCGACGGCACCCGCCAGTTCGTGCACGGCGACCCCGGCTTCGCCACGCTCGTCGCGCTCGCCCACCGCGGCGAGGTGCTCGCGTCGTGGACGTACGCCCCCGCGCTCGGCCTGCTGGCCGTCGCCCGCCGCGGCGCCGGCGCCGAGCTGAACGGCACACCGCTGCACACCGGCAGCCCCGCGCCGGGCGCCGTCCTCGATGTCGCCACCTCCCACTACGACTTCACCGACGACGACCAGAAGCGGGTGCTCGCCACCCTGGACACCGCCGGTATCGCCCCGCGGCCCTGCGGCTCGGCGGGCCTGGAGTATCTGCACATAGCCCGCGGCGAGCTCGACGCCATCGCCTTCAGCTGGGAAAACGCCTGGGATCACGCCGCCGGGCTGCTGCTGGTCCAGGAGGCGGGCGGCACGAGCGGCACGGTTGCCGGGCAGCCCTTCCGGATCGAGGGCGGCAACGCACTGCCCTTCACTGCGGCGCGGGACGCCGAAACGGCGCGGCGTATCCTCGGACTGCTGGCAGCCGCCAACTGATCCTCGCCGATGAGGATCGGACGTGAGGGGAGTGGCGCAGGTGCCGAGGATGCTTGATGCCGTGGTGATCGGGGCGGGCCCCAACGGCCTGACGGCCGCGGCCGAACTCGCCCGCCGGGGCATGTCCGTGGAGGTCTTCGAGGCCTGCGACACCATCGGCGGCGGTGCCCGCACCGAGGAGCTGACCCTCCCCGGTTTCCGCCACGACCCCTGCTCGGCGGTGCACCCCACGGGCGCGGGCTCACCCGCCTTCGCCGCCATGCCGCTGGCGCGCCACGGCCTGGAATGGCTGCACCCCGACCTCCCGATGGCGCACCCCTTCCCGGACGGCACGGCCGCCGTGCTCGCCCACTGCGTCGGTGAGACCGCCATGTCCTTCGGGCCGCGCGACGCCGGCACCTACCGCAGGCTCGTCGCGCCCTTCGTCGGCAAGTGGGAGACGATGGCCCATGACTTCCTGCGCACCCAGTGGCTCGGCCTGCCCCAGGACCCGCTGACCTACGCCCGCTTCGGCCTGGTCGCGATGCAGCCGGTCACCCTGCTCAACCGCCGCTTCCAGGACGAGAAGGCCCGTGCGCTGCTGGCCGGGCTCGGCGCGCACGCCAACGCCCCGCTCGGCGGCTTCGGGACCTCCGGCATGGCCCTGATGTTCGCGCTCGCCGCCCACGCCCACGGCTGGCCGGTGGCCCGCGGCGGCTCCCAGGCCATCTCCGACGCCCTCGCCGGGCTGCTGCGCGCCCATGGCGGTGCGGTGCACACCGACTTCGAGGTCAAGCGGCTGGACGACCTGCCGCCGGCCCGGGCGTACGTCTTCGACACCTCACCGACCGCGCTCGCCCGGATCGCCGGCCTGGGCAACGCCTACCGCGACGTGAAGTACGGCCCCAGCGTCTTCAAGGTCGACTACGCGCTCTCGGGCCCGGTGCCGTGGACGGCCGCGGCGGCCCGCCGCGCCGGCACCGTCCACATCGGCCCCACCAGCGGTGAGATCGCCGCCGCGCTGAACGCCGCCACATACGGCCAGGACCCGTCCCGCCCCTTCCTGATCACCGCTCAGCCCAGCCTGATCGACCCCACCCGCGCCCCCGAGGGCAAGCACACGTTCTGGGCGTACGGCCATGTCCCCCACGGCTGGGAGGGCGACGCCACCGAGGTCGTCGAGCGGCAGATCGAGCGTTTCGCACCCGGCTTCCGCGACCTGGTCCTGGCGCGCGCGGTGGCCGGCCCGCCGCAACTCGCCGCCCGTAACGCCAATTACGTGGGCGGCGACACCGCCACCGGCTCCGCGGCCGGCCTGCGGCTGCTCATCCGCCCCAAGCTCGCCCGCGTCCCGTACGAGACCGCGCACCCCGCCGTCTTCCTCTGCTCGCAGGCCACCCCGCCCGGCCCCGGCGTCCACGGCATGTCCGGCCACTACGCCGCCAAGTCGGTCTGGCGGCGGCTGCGCGGACACCGCCGCTGACGGCGGACACGGCCTAGAAGACTCATGAAGATCTTGGAGTTCTGGCCCCGCCGCGTGAGCGGCGGGGCCAGACTGCTTGTTGTGGTGATGGGGGAATGGGCCGGGGAGACGGTCGGGCCGGATGTGTGGGAGACCTGCCGGGATTTGATCCCGGCGGGGAGTGTGTTCGCTTTCCTGGCCGAGCATCGCAGCACGCTGTTCGAAGCGGAGATGTTCGCGGACATGTACCCGTCGGCGAACGGGCGGCCGAGTATGCCGCCGCAGATCCTGGCCTCGGCGATCACGCTGCAGGCCCTGCACGGGCTGTCGGACTTCGAGACGGTCCAGGAACTGCGGTGCGACCTGAGGTGGAAGGCAGCCTGCGGACTGGGCCTTCATGACATGGCGTTCGATCCGTCGTTGCTGGCCTACTTCCGCCGCCGGCTGGCCCGTTCCGCCCGGCCGAACCGGGTGTTCGAGGCTGTGCGGGAGGTCGTGAAGGCCACCGGTGTCCTCAAGGGCAAGCACCGCCGGGCGCTGGATTCCACCGTGCTGGATGACGCGGTGGCCACCCAGGACACCGTCACCCAGATCATCGCCGCCATCCGGGCGGTGATCCGGGACGTCCCCGGGGCCGGCGAGGTGGTCGCGGTGCACTGCACCGCGCACGACTACAACGACCCGGGCAAGCCGAGGATCGCCTGGAACGACGAGCAGGCCCGTGCCGACCTGGTCGACGCCCTGGTCGGTGACGCGCTGCGGCTGCTGGGCCACCTGCCCGAGCAGCAGCTCGGCGAGAAGGCCGCGAACGCGGTCGGCATCCTGGCCCTGGTCGCGGGCCAGGACGTGGAGCCCGCCGAGGACTCCGACGGCCGCGACGGGCGCTGGCGCATCACCCAAGGCACCGCACAGAACCGGATGGTCTCCACTGTCGACCCCGAAGCCCGGCACGTGCACAAGACCCGCACCCACCAGCAGGACGGCTTCAAGGCCCACCTCGCCATTGAGCCCGAGACCGGGTTATACACCGCCGTCGCCCTGCGGCCCGGAGCCGGTCCCGAGCACCACGAGGCGATGGTCGGAATCGACCTGCTCACCGACGAGGACGAGCCCGTTGACGCCTTCGGTGACACCGCCTACTCCACAGGTGACGCCCGCCACAGCCTCGAAACCGCCGGTCACCGGCTGTTCCTCAAACCCGCACCGCTGCGGCCCGCCGTCCCTGGCGGCTTCACCCTCGACGACTTCGTCATCGACACCGTCGCCGCCACCGTGACCTGCCCCGCCGGACACACCGTCCCTTTATCCGCTCCCGCCGGGCAGTACCACCAGCGCAAAGCCTGGTTCAAGGACGTGTGCGCCGGATGCCCCCTTCGTGAGCGGTGCACCAAGGCCAAGGCCGGGCGGATCCTGACCATCCGTCCGCACCACGATCTGCTCGCCGCCGCCCGCCAGCAGGCCGCCACCGATCCCGACTGGCAGGCCGACTACCGGCGCTGGAGACCACCGGTCGAACGTGCCGTCGCCTGGCTCGTCCACCACGGCAACCGCAAACTCCGCTACCGCGGCACCATCAAGAACGACACCTGGCTCCACACCCGAGCAGCCGCCCTCAACCTTCGCCGACTGATCAACCTCGGACTCAACCGAACCAACGGAACCTGGCACCTCGCCCCGGCCAGCACATAGCCGGAGGGGCCGCCCGGCCTGCGGCCGAACGACCCCTCAGCAAGATCTTCATGAGTCTTCTAGGGTGGGACGCCATGAACACCCCCCGTACCTCTCTCACCGTCGTCCAGGGCGATATCACCGAACAGGCCGTGGACGCCGTGGTCAACGCGGCCAACTCCTCGCTCCTCGGGGGCGGGGGAGTGGACGGCGCGATCCACCGGCGCGGCGGCCCCGAGATCCTGGCCGAGTGCCGCGCGCTGCGCGACGGCCAATACGGCCGCGGCCTGCCCACCGGCCAGGCCGTCGCCACCACGGCCGGCCGGCTGCCGGCGCGCTGGGTCGTTCACACGGTCGGGCCGGTGCACTCCGGCAGCGCGGACCGCAGCCACCTGCTCGCCTCCTGCTATCGCGCATCCCTGCGGGTGGCCGGCGAACTGGGCGCGCGGACGGTCGCCTTCCCGGCGATCTCCACCGGCATCTACCGCTGGCCGCTCGCCGACGGCGCACGCACCGCGGTCACCACCGTGCGTGCCGCGGTCGCCGAGGCCCCCGACGCCTTCGACGAGATCCGCTTCGTCGTGTTCGACGACCAGGCACGGGAGGCGTACGAGGCGGCCCTGACGGAGACCGGCCGCTGACGTGCGGTGATCATCGAGGGTCCCGGGTGCTCCGACCTCCATGTCGGATTCTCGCCAGCCGGAGGGCGCCGACTGGGGAATCCTTGAGGGCATGCACACCGACACCGAGCGCTGCGTGCGCGCCGTGCAGTCCAAGGACGCCCGCTTCGACGGGTGGTTCTACACGGCGGTGCTCACCACCCGAATCTACTGCCGCCCCAGCTGTCCGGTGGTGCCGCCCAAGCCGGAGAACATGCGCTTCTACCCCAGCGCGGCCGCCGCCCAGCAGGCCGGATTCCGGGCCTGCAAGCGGTGCCGGCCGGATGCCAGCCCCGGGTCCCCGCAATGGGACGAGCGGGCCGATCTGGTCGCCCGCGCCATGCGGCTGATCGCCGACGGCATCGTCGACCGCGAGGGCGTCCCCGGCCTCGCCGCCCGGCTCGGCTACAGCACCCGGCAGATCGAACGGCAGCTGCTCGCCGAGCTGGGGGCCGGACCGCTGGCCCTGGCCCGCGCCCAGCGCGCACAGACCGCCCGGCTGCTGGTGGAGACCACCGCACTGCCGATGGCCGAGGTCGCCTTCGCCGCCGGATTCGCCAGCATCCGCACCTTCAACGAGACCGTGCGGGAGGTCTTCGCGCTGTCCCCGACGGAGCTCCGTCAGCGCGCGCGGCCCGGCCCCCGTACGGCGGCGCCCGGCACCCTGGCGCTGCGGCTGCCCTTCCGACAGCCGCTGAACCCCGACAACCTCTTCGGGCACCTCGCGGCGACCGCCGTCCCCGGCGTCGAGGAGTGGCGGGACGGCGCCTACCGCCGCACTCTGCGCCTGCCCTACGGCCACGGCATCGTGGCTCTCGCGCCCCGCCCCGACCACATCGACTGCCGGCTGTCCCTCACCGACCTGCGGGATCTGGCCGGCGCCATCGCCCGCTGCCGCCGGATGCTCGACCTCGACGCGGACCCGGAGGCCGTCGACGGGCTGCTGCACGAGGACCCGCGACTGGCTCCGCTCGTCGACAAGGCGCCCGGCCGCCGGGTCCCGCGCACCGTCGACGCCGACGAGTTCGCTCTCCGCGCCGTCCTGGGCCAGCAGGTCTCCACCGCGGCGGCCCGCACCCATGCCGGACGGCTGGTCCGTGCGCACGGCGAGCGCGTCGACGACCCGGGCGGCGGTCTCAGCCACCTCTTCCCGTTGCCCGCCGCGCTCGCCGCACTGGACCCGGAGTCACTGGCGATGCCCCGCACCCGCCGGGCCACCCTCACCGGCGTCATCGCCGCCCTCGGCTCCGGCACGCTGCAACTGGGCGTCGGCAGCGACCGTGACGCGGCCCGCGCACAGCTCGCGGCGCTCCCGGGCATCGGCCCCTGGACCGTCGAATGCATCGCCATGCGTGCGCTCGGCGACCCCGACGCCTTCACCCCCACCGACCTCGGACTGCGCCGCGCGGCCGCCGGCCTCGGCCTGCCGGCCACCCCCGCCGCCCTCGTCCGGCACGCCGCGCTCTGGCGTCCCTGGCGCGCCTACGCCGTCCAGTACCTCTGGGCGACCGACGACCACCCCATCAACCGCCTCCCGACGAACTGAGTCCCCCGCCATGACCGTGCACACCGCCGAACCCGGCGCCCCGCTCACCCACACCGTCCTGGACGACACCCCGGTGGGGCCGCTCACCCTGGTCGCCGCCGGGACCGCCCTCACCGGCCTCTACATGACCGAGCAGCGCCACCGCCCGCCTCAGGAGAGCTTCGGCGCCCCGGCGGACCCCGGCGCACCGCCGTTCGCCGTGGCCATCGCGCAGCTCCGGGCCTATTTCCGTGGCGAGTTGACCACCTTCGACCTGCCGCTCGCGCTGCGCGGCACCCCCTTCCAGCGCCGCGTCTGGGCGGCGCTGTGCGGCATCCCGTACGGTGAGACCCGCTCGTACGGGCAGCTCGCCGAGGCGCTCGGTGTCCCCACCGCGGCCCGCGCGGTCGGCCTGGCCAACGGGCGCAACCCGGTCGGCATCATCGTCCCCTGCCATCGCGTCGTCGGCGCCGACGGCAGCCTCACCGGCTACGGCGGCGGCCTGGACCGCAAGCGCCGCCTGCTCGCCTTCGAGCGGACGGACGAGGCCCTCTTCCCGGCCACGCTCTAGGGGCCGCCCGAACGGCTACCCGCCCGAGTGGCTACCCGTCCGATCCGGCGGCCGGCTGCTCGGCGGGCCCCTCCGCCCCCACGACCTCCCGCACCTCGTCCACCAGTCGCTCCGCCTCCCGCAGGGAGTGCGCCAACTCCTCCTGTGTGCCGCCGAGTCGGGCGAGCAGGCCGGTGGCGCGAGGGCCGAAACCGGGCGGCGTCCGCGGGAGCGCCGCGGCCGCCGCGAGGGCGCCCTTCTCGCTGAGACACCAGACGCCGTGGTGGGCGTGCAGGGCCTGGACGAGGCCGCCGACGGCGCGGGAGAGGCACAGCGAGGCGTGCAGCACGTCCCGGGCCGGGTACGACTTGGCCGCCATCGCCGCCGAGAACCCCGCGTCCCAGACCGCGGCGCCGGTCAGCGCCGTGCGCAGGGCGTCCGGGTACTGCCGGGTCTCCTGTCGCAGACGGGCCAGTTCCCCGTCGGTGTCGGCGAGCACCCGGCCCAGCGCCGCCTCGCCCGGATAGGCGGGGGACCAGAAGCCGAGCGGATGACCGGCCTGGACGCCGATCTCGAAGCGGCCCGCGCGGCACTCCTCCCACACCCGCCACACCCGGTCGGTGTCCCGCAGGATCCAGTCCACGTGGCTGCCGTCGGGCAGCACCAGCCAGGCCCCGCCGTTGACCCACGCACCCCAGGCACCGGGCGGATACACCTCGACGGGGCCGCCGGTCAGCTCCGCGGCCAGCGTCGCCAGCGCGGTCAGATCCGGCTCGCCGCGGTAGTAGACCCCCAGATCCCAGTCGGAGTCCGGCCGCTGGGTCCCGCGGGCCCGGCTTCCCCCGAGCATCACCCCGACGACCCCTGGCACCTGCGCGAGCCTGGCGGCGATCTCTTCCATGGCGGCACGGTACGGGCGCCACGGGCCCGACTTCACCTCAATTCTTCGGTCCGCCGGCCACGGCCGGCGGCACCCCGTCCTCCAGCTCCGCCGGGCCGCGGCCGTCCGCGAGGGCCTTCAGGGCGGCGCCGATGCGCAGTGCCAGCTCCCGGTTCACCAGCGTCTGGGCCTCGTCCCAGTGCACCAGGCGCCAGGACAGCAGCTCCTCGTGCTGCAGCCGGATCGCCGCGAACCGGCCGGCGTCCAGCACCCCGCCGTCGTAGAGGTACGACACCAGCGGCGGCCGGCCCGTGCCGCGTACCCAGTCGACGGCGAGCAGCGGGCCCGGCTCGATGTCCAGACCGATCTCCTCGGCGGTCTCGCGGCGGGCGGCCTGGCGGGGCGATTCGCCCCGGTCCGACTCGACGGTGCCGCCCGGCAGGATCCAGGTGTCGCGGTAGTTGGGCTCCACCAGCAGGAGGCGGCCCTCCGCGTCACGGAAGATGACGCCCGCGCCCGCGAGGACACGGGGCAGGCCGGCGATGTAGGAGGCGTAGTCCATGGTCGTCACGGCGTGAGCCTACGGCCTGACCGGCGGTACCTCGAGACCGCGGGCCGGGCGCCCGCGCGGCACCGCGACCGGCGTGCCCTGTTCGCCGGGCGGCCCGGCGGATAAGGTCACAGCGGCGCGACTGCCAGCTCGAAAGCAAGGGGAAACACGGTGGCGGACGCAGCAAGGACAGCATCGGCATATGTGCTGATCGCCGCGGACAAGTTCAAGGGCTCGCTCACGGCCGTCGAGGTCGCCGAGCACGTCACGGCCGGTCTCCGGCGCGTGATCCCCGACCTGGACGTGGTCGCCGTCCCGGTCGCGGACGGTGGCGACGGCACGGTGGCGGCCGCCCTCGCGGCCGGCTTCACCCGTCACGAGGCCCGGGTCACCGGCCCGACCGGCAGCCCGGTGACGGCCACCTTCGCGCTGCGCGACGACGGCACGGCCGTGGTGGAGATGGCGGAGGCCTCCGGGCTCCAGCACCTCCCCGCCGGCGTCTTCGCGCCCCTGACGGCGAGCACGTACGGCACCGGCGAGCTGCTGCGCGCCGCACTCGACGCGGGCGCGACCTCGCTCGTCTTCGGCGTCGGCGGCAGCGCCACGACCGATGGCGGCGCGGGGATGCTCACGGCGCTGGGCGCCCGCCTCCTGGACGCGGACGGCGAGCCGGTCGCCCCCGGCGGCGGCCCGCTGCGCGAGCTGGCCACCGCCGATCTGTCCGGCCTGGACCCCCGGCTGGCCGCGACCCGGATCGTGCTGGCCAGCGACGTCGACAACCCGCTCACCGGCCCGAAGGGCGCCCCGGCGGTCTACGGCCCGCAGAAGGGGGCGAGCGAGGCGGACGTGGCCACCCTGGACGCCGCTCTGGCGCACTACGCCGAGGTGCTGGCGCGGGCGGCCGGCCCGCGAGCCGCGGAAGCGGCCCTGGCACCGGGCGCGGGCGCCGCGGGCGGGATCGGCTACGGCGCGCTGGTCGGTCTGGACGCCGAGTTCCGGCCGGGCATCGACGTGATGCTCGACGTCCTGGGCTTCGCCCCGGCGCTGGCCGGAGCCGGTTTCGTGATCACGGGTGAGGGCTCGCTCGACGCCCAGACGCTGCACGGCAAGGCGCCGGCCGGGGTCGCCGCGGCGGCCCGCGCGGCCGGTCTGGACGTGGCCGCGGTCTGCGGCCGGCTCCAGCTGCCGCCCGAGGCCCTGCGGGCGGCCGGCATCCGGCGTGCCTACGCGCTGACGGATCTGGAGCCCGATCCGGCCCGCTGCATGGCCCAGGCGGGGCCGCTGCTGGAGCGGGCGGCCGAGCGCCTGGCGCGCGACTTCCTGGTCTGAGACAGCCGCCGCACCACGACGGGAGCCCCGGGCGAATCATTCGCCCGGGGCTCCCGTGTGTCCTTCGGTGCTCCGTTACGGGAGCTGTGCGGCGCGCGACTCGGCGCGCGATTCGCGGCGGTTGTCGCGGAAGGTGTTCACCCTCCGGGCCGTCGCGAACAGCGGGATCATCGCGCCCATGACCACCTGCAGG
The DNA here is from genome assembly GCF_036227565.1 of Streptomyces sp. NBC_01454. Classification (NCBI taxonomy): domain Bacteria; kingdom Bacillati; phylum Actinomycetota; class Actinomycetes; order Kitasatosporales; family Streptomycetaceae; genus Streptomyces; species Streptomyces sp. NBC_01454. Next base: position 1,472,099 of record NZ_CP109460.1, on the reverse strand, counting down.
GCGCAGCCGGTCTGCAGCAGCAGCTGACCGCCGGGGGCGTCCAGCGCCCAGGCCGCGAGCATGCCCATGCTGAGCACGATCCAGCTGAGCATCGCCACCGCGAGCCGCCCCCGCGGCTTCGGGTACTCGACCCGGCTCACCATCAGCCAGGCCACCCCGATGATCGCCAGCAGCGTCGGCACGAACGGCAGCTCCAGCAGCACGATGGCGACGACGGTCAGGGCGCCGAACGGGCTCGGCATGCCCTGGAAGATGCCGTCACGCAGTGTGACGCAGGAGAACCGTGCAAGCCGGAGCACCACCGCCAGCAGCACCACGACCGCGGCCACCACCGACACCCGCTGGTGCGCGTCCTGGGCGACCATGCCCCAGGTCACGACGAAGTACGCGGGCGCCAGCCCGAAGCTGATCAGGTCGGAGAGGTTGTCGAGCTCGGCCCCCATCGCCGAGGCCCGCAGCTTGCGCGCCACCAGTCCGTCGAAGAGGTCGAAGACCGAGGCGAACAGCATCAGGATCACGGCCATCGCCGCGCTGTGACGGGCCATCCCGCCGTCCTCGGTGCCCGTCAGATGCGGGATGAGGACGCCGGTGGTGGTGAAGTACACGGCCATGAAGCCGCAGATGGCGTTGCCGAGGGTGAGGGTGTCCGCTATTGACAGCCGCGTGGACAGCGGCATGTCGTCGTCCTCGTCGGTCTCGGGCGCCCAGCCTGCCTGTGTCTCGGGATCAATCACGGTCAAGGCGAGTCACCCCCGCGGTGGTGGCCTGGCCGACCTCGACCGCGGCCTCGACGCCTTCCGGGAGGTAGACATCGACGCGCGAGCCGAAGCGGATCAGGCCGATCCGCTCACCCTGCTCGACCTTGGTGCGCTCGGGCACGTAGGGGACGATTCGGCGGGCCACCGCGCCGGCGATCTGCACCATCTCGATGTCGCCGAGCTCGGTGTCGAAGTGCCAGACGACCCGCTCGTTGTTCTCGCTCTCCTTGTTGAACGCCGGGACGAACCCGCCGGGGATGTGCTCCACGGACGTCACCGTGCCGGCCAGCGGCGCGCGGTTGACGTGGACGTTCAGCGGGCTCATGAAGATCGCGACACGGGTGCGCCCGTCCTTCCACGGCATGATGCTCTGCACCACGCCGTCGGCCGGGGAGATGACACGGCCCTGAGCGATCTCCCGCTCGGGGTCGCGGAAGAACCACAGCATGCCCGCCGCCAGTGCGGTGGTGGGCACGGCAACAGCGGCCCAGCGACCCGACCGGCGGGACCGGGCGAGGCTGACCGCCGCGGTGGCAACGGTCGGCAGGAGCCACGGCGACGCTCCGCGCGCGAGGCGGACGCGACCGCGTGGTGCAGAGGATTGGCTGTGGGGCATGGATGACCTTCGTAGCGGAGGATGCCGCGTATGGATACGGGGGACGGCGGCTTTCCGGGGATGCTATCGGTTACGAGCGGCAACTGGCCAAGAGCCAGAGCCAATCCGTGGCCGAAGAACGATGACGGGGTGTGATCTTCGTCTAGACCAAAGCACTCCAAACGGGACGTTCACCCCTGGATCCGGTACTCCTCGAGTAGCCGTCGGCCGATGATCATTTTCTGGATCTCGGCGGTACCTTCACCGATCAGGAGCATCGGGGCCTCGCGGTAGAGGCGCTCGATCTCGTACTCCTTCGAGAAGCCGTAGCCGCCGTGGATACGGAACGCGTCTTCCACCACCTCCTTGCAGTACTCGGAGGCCAGGTACTTCGCCATGCCCGCCTCGAGGTCGTTTCGCTGCCCCGAGTCCTTTTTGCGAGCGGCATTCACCATCATTGCATGGGCCGCTTCGACCTTTGTTGCCATTTCCGCCAGTTTGAACTGAATGGCCTGGTGCTGGGCGATCGGCTTGCCGAAGGTGTGTCGCTGCTGGGCGTAGGAGACACCCAGTTCGAACGCGCGCTGGGCGACGCCGCATCCGCGCGCGGCCACATTGACCCGGCCGACCTCGACGCCGTCCATCATGTGATAGAAGCCACGTCCGCTTTCGCCGCCGAGCACCCGATCGGCCGGGATCCGCAGCCCGTCCATGATCAGTTCGGTGGTGTCGACGCCCTTGTAGCCCATCTTGTCGATCTTGCCCGGGATGGTCAGGCCCGGCCGCACCTCGCCGAAGCCGGCCTCCTTCTCCACGAGGAAGGTCGTCATCGACTTGTGCGGGGCGGTGCCCTCCGGGTGGCCCTCGTCCGTCCGGCACAGCACCGCGACCAGCGTCGAGGTGCCGCCGTTGGTGAGCCACATCTTCTGGCCGTTGAGGACGTACTCGTCGCCCTCCCGCACGCCCTTGGAGGAGATCGCCGACACGTCCGAGCCGAGCGCCGGCTCCGACATCGAGAAGGCGCCCCGGATTTCACCGGCCGCCATCTTCGGCAGGAAGTAGTCCTTCTGCTCCTGCGTACCGTGCTGCTTGAGCATGTACGCCACGATGAAGTGCGTGTTGATGATGCCCGAGACGCTCATCCAGCCGCGGGCGATTTCCTCGACGGTCAGCGCGTAGGTGAGCAGGGACTCACCCAGCCCGCCGTACTCCTCGGGAATCATCAGGCCGAACACGCCGAGTTCCTTCAGGCCCTCGACGATCTGCGACGGGTATTCGTCGCGGTGCTCCAGCTCCGTGGCGACCGGCAGGATCTCCTTGTCCACGAAGTCGCGGACGGTGGAGAGGATTTCCCGCTGGATGTCGGTCAGGCCCTCGGTCTGCGCGAGACGGGTCATGGCTACTTCTCCTTCTTGGCCGTCGGGGCCTGCAGCTCCGGGCGGCCGGGCTGCTCGCCGCCGCGCTCCTTGATGTAGGTGGCGGTGGGGACCATGACCTTGCGCCGGAAGACGCAGACCAGGGTGCCGTCCTGCTTGTAGCCCTTGGTCTCGACGTACACGATGCCGCGGTCGGACTTGGACTTCGACGGTGTCTTGTCGAGCACGGTCGTCTCGCCGTAGAGCGTGTCGCCGTGGAAGGTGGGTGCCACATGCTTCAGCGACTCGATCTCCAGATTGGCGATGGCCTTTCCGGAGACATCGGGCACCGACATGCCCAGCAGCAGGGAGTAGATGTAATTGCCGACGACGACGTTCTTGCCGAAGTCGGTGGTCTGCTCCGCATAGTTGCTGTCCATGTGCAGCGGGTGGTGATTCATGGTGAGCAGACAGAAGAGGTGGTCGTCGTATTCGGTGACGGTTTTTCCGGGCCAGTGCTTGTACACATCGCCGACGGTGAACTCTTCATAGGTACGGCCGAACTGCATGGTGCTTATGCCTCCGGGGCCTCGAACTTGGACGTGCGGATCATGCCGGCGGCCCGGCCCTTGCCGGCGACGACCAGCGCCATCTTCCGGCTCGCCTCGTCGATCATCTCGTCGCCGAGCATCGCGGAACCCTTGGCCCCGCCCGCCTCCGAGGTGTGCCACTCGTAGGCGTCCAGGATCAGCTCGGCGTGGTCGTAGTCCTCCTGCGACGGGGAGAACACCTCATTGGCGGCCTCGACCTGACCGGGGTGCAGCACCCACTTGCCGTCGAACCCGAGGGCGGCGGCCCGGCCGGCGACCTCGCGATAACCGTCAACGTTCTTGATCTGAAGGTACGGCCCGTCGATCGCCTGCAGATCGTAGGTGCGGGCCGCCATCAGAATGCGCATCAGAATGTAGTGATAGGCGTCCGCCCCATAGCCGGGCGGCTGCTCGCCGACCACCAGCGACTTCATGTTGATCGACGCCATGAAGTCGGCCGGGCCGAAGATGATGGTCTCCAGCCGGGGCGAGGCGCCGGCGATGGCGTCGACGTTCACCAGACCCTTGGCGTTCTCGATCTGGGCCTCGATGCCGATCCGGCCGGCCTCGAAGCCCATGGTCTTCTCGATCTGCGTCAGCAGCAGGTCCAGCGCCACGATCTGCTGGGCGTCCTGGACCTTCGGGAGCATGATGCAGTCGAGATTCTGGCCCGCGCCCTCGACGACCGTGATGACGTCCCGGTACGTCCAGTGCGTGGTCCAGTCGTTGACCCGTACGACCCGTGTCTTGCCGGTCCAGTCGCCCTCGTTCAGCGCCTCGACGATGTGGTGCCGGGCGCCTTCCTTGGCGAGCGGCGCGCAGGCGTCCTCCAGGTCCAGGAAGACCTGGTCGGCCGGGAGCCCCTGAGCCTTCTCCAGGAAGCGCGGGTTGCTGCCGGGGACCGCGAGGCAGGAGCGGCGCGGCCGGCCGCCGGACGGGCGGTTCGCCTGGGTCATGCGGGGACCTCCAGTGGGTCGAGCCGGTTCGCTTTCCGGATCTCGTCGACGATACGGCCGATGATCTCCGTAATACCGAAGTCCTTGGGGGTGAAGACCGCCGCCACTCCGGCCTCCCGCAGCGCGGTTGCGTCGGCGGAGGGAATGATGCCGCCGACGATGACCGGCATGTCGTCGACGCCGGTGCGGCGCAGCCGGGCCAGCACGTCCGGCACCAGCTCGGCGTGCGAGCCGGAGAGGATCGACAGTCCGACGCAGTGCACGTCCTCGGCGACCGCGGCCGAGACGATCTGCTCGGGGGTGAGCCGGATGCCCTGGTAGATCACCTCGAAGCCGGCGTCCCGGGCCCGTACGGCGATCTGCTCGGCGCCGTTGCTGTGCCCGTCCAGGCCGGGCTTGCCGACCAGCAGCCGCAGCTTGCCGCTGCCGAGCTCGGCGGCGGTCTTGGCGACCTTCTCGCGGACCGCGGCGAGCGGACTGCCGTCCTCGGCGGCGACCGCCAGCGGGGCGCTGGAGACGCCGGTGGGGGCCCGGAACTCGCCGAAGACGTCCCGCAGCGCCCAGGCCCACTCACCGGTCGTCACCCCGGCACGGGCGCACTCCACGGTGGCCGCGAAGAGGTTGCCGTCACCGGCCGCGGTTTTCTTCAGGACCGACAGCGACTCCTGGGCGCGCCCCTCGTCGCGGTTGTCCCGCCAGTCGTGCAGCGCCCGGACGACCCGCGCCTCGTTGGCCGGGTCGACGGTCATGATGGCCGTGTCGAGATCGGCGGTGAGCGGGTTGGGCTCGGTGCCCTCGTAGCAGTTGACGCCGACGATCTTCTCCTCGCCGGCCTCTATCCGGGCCCGCCGCTCGGCGTGCGCGGAGACCAGCTGCGACTTGAGGTAGCCGGACTCCACGGCGGCCATCGCGCCGCCCATCTCCTGGATCCGCTCGATCTCGGCGAGGCACTCGGTGACCAGGGCGTCCACCTTGGCCTCGATGACGTGCGAGCCGGCGAAGATGTCCTCGTACTCCAGCAGATCGCTCTCGTGCGCCAGCACCTGCTGGATGCGCAGCGACCACTGCTGGTCCCAGGGCCGCGGCAGCCCCAGCGCCTCGTTCCAGGCCGGGAGCTGGACGGCCCGGGCGCGGGCGTCCTTGGAGAGCGTGACGGCCAGCATCTCCAGCACGATCCGCTGGACGTTGTTCTCCGGCTGCGCCTCGGTCAGGCCGAGCGAGTTGACCTGGACGCCGTAGCGGAACCGGCGCTGCTTCTCGTTCTCGATGCCGTAGCGCTCACGGGTGATCTTGTCCCAGATGCGGCCGAAGGCGCGCATCTTGCACATCTCCTCGACGAACCGGACACCGGCGTTCACGAAGAACGAGATACGGGCCACGACATCGCCGAACCGCTCCGGCGGCACCTGCCCGGAGTCGCGCACCGCGTCCAGCACCGCGATGGCGGTGGACATCGCGTAGGCGATCTCCTGGACCGGCGTGGCGCCCGCTTCCTGCAGGTGGTAGCTGCAGATGTTGATCGGGTTCCACTTGGGGAGGTGCGCCACCGTGTACGTGATCATGTCGGTGGTCAGCCGCAGGGAGGGTCCCGGCGGGAAGACGTGCGTCCCGCGCGAGAGGTACTCCTTGACGATGTCGTTCTGCGTCGTCCCCGACAGCTTGGCGATGTCGGCGCCCTGCTCCTCGGCGACCACTTCGTACAGCGCCAGCAGCCACATGGCCGTGGCGTTGATGGTCATCGAGGTGTTCATCCGGTCCAGGGGGATGTCCTGGAACAGACGGCGCATGTCACCGAGGTGGGAGACCGGGACCCCGACCCGGCCGACCTCGCCGCGGGCGAGGACGTGGTCGGGGTCGTATCCGGTCTGCGTCGGGAGGTCGAACGCGACCGACAGGCCGGTCTGGCCCTTGGCGAGGTTGCGCCGGTACAGCTCGTTGGACGCCTCGGCGGTGGAGTGGCCGGCGTAGGTCCGCATCAGCCACGGACGATCCTTCTGACGCTCAGTCATATCAGACCCGTATCCTCGTGGTTCCGAATATCCGAGGGGTCTCAGACGTTCCGGAAGCGGTTGATGGCGTCGAGGTGCTTGGCGCGCATTTCCTCGTCCCGCACGCCCATGCCCTCCTCGGGGGCCAGCGCCAGCACGCCGACCTTGCCCTGGTGGAGGTTGCGGTGCACGTCGTACGCCGCCTGGCCGGTCTCTTCGAGGGTGTACGTCTTCGACAGGGTCGGGTGGATCTTGCCCTTGGCGATCAGGCGGTTGGCCTCCCACGCCTCGCGGTAGTTGGCGAAGTGCGAGCCGACGATCCGCTTCAGCGACATCCACAGGTAGCGGTTGTCGTACTCGTGGTTGTAGCCGGAGGTCGAGGCGCAGGTGACGATGGTGCCGCCCTTGCGCGTCACGTAGACGGAGGCGCCGAAGGTCTCGCGGCCGGGGTGCTCGAAGACGATGTCCACGTCCTCGCCGCCGGTCAGCTCGCGGATGCGCTTGCCGAAGCGCTTCCACTCCTTGGGGTCCTGGGTGTGCTCGTCCTTCCAGAACCGGTAGTCCTCGGCGTTGCGGTCGATGATCGCCTCGGCGCCCATGGCGCGGCAGATCTCGGCCTTCTTGTCGCTGGAGACCACGCAGATCGGGTTGGCGCCGCCGGCCAGCGCGAACTGCGTCGCGTACGAGCCGAGTCCGCCGCTGGCGCCCCAGATCAGGACGTTGTCGCCCTGCTTCATGCCGGCGCCGTTCTGCGAGACCAGCTGGCGGTAGGCGGTCGAGTTGACCAGACCGGGCGCCGCCGCCTCCTCCCAGCTCAGGTGCTTCGGCTTGGGCATCAGCTGGTTGGACTTGACCAGCGCGATCTCGGCCAGACCGCCGAAGTTGGTCTCGAAGCCCCAGATGCGCTGCTCGGGGTCGAGCATCGTGTCGTTGTGGCCGTCGGAGGACTCCAGCTCCACGGACAGGCAGTGCGCGACGACCTCGTCACCGGGGCCCCAGGCGTTGACGCCGGGCCCGGTGCGCAGGACCACACCGGCCAGGTCCGAGCCGATGACGTGGTACGGCAGGTCGTGCCGCTTGGTGAGCGGGGAGAGCTTGCCGTAGCGCTCCAGGAACCCGAACGTCGACATCGGCTCGAAGATCGAGGTCCACACGGAGTTGTAGTTCACGGAGGAGGCCATCACGGCCACCAGCGCCTCGCCGGGGCCCAGTTCGGGCACCGCCACGTCCTCGAGGTGCAGTGACTTACGGGGGTCCTTCTCCTTGGTGGTCAGGCCGGCGAACATCTCGACCTCGTCCTTGTGCACGGTCACCGCGCGGTAGGACTCGGGGATGCTCAGCGCGGCGAAGTCGGCGCTGGTGGTGTCAGGCGCGAGGATTGCGTCCAGGATTTCGTTCACGGGGTGCCTCCGGCGGTTGGGCCTCCCCTGCTCGACCGGAGTGGAGAGCCTGGGGAACCGTTGAGGGAACGGTTTGGGGGAACGTCGGGGTGATGCGGAGGTGGTGCCGTCGGTTCGGCCGGGTCGGCGCCGTTCCGCCGCCTCTGCTGAGTCGCAGAGCCGTCGGGCGCGGTGCCTGGCAGCGCTGTGGTGAGCGCGGTTCCCAGCAGCTGCTGGGGGGTGCCTGTGACGCAGGCGTCCGGGCGGGCAGCCACGTAGGGCTGGTGGGACAGCCGGCGTGCGTGGGTTCGCTGCACGCCGGCCGCCCGGACAACTTCAACGTATGACACCGCGTGCCAGTCGACAAGACACTGAGTGCCAAGAATTTCTCTCAGATGTCATCTGGACGGCACGCATGAGCGAAAGAGGGCCGATGGGAGGCCTGGAAGTGACACAAGGGAAGCAGAAAACTGCGCAGAGTGCGCAGGGGAGGGGTTAGGCCATCCGTGTCGCGGCCCGGCCCGGCCGGGCCGGGACTGCTGCCGGGCCGCGATCCCGCCCGATGCGGGCGGAGGACCGTTACTTCTGCTACTTCCGCTCGGTGAGCGCCTTGCGGATGGTGCGCATGACCTCGTCCAGCGGGGCGTCCGTACGCGCCACCGCCACCAGCACCTCGCCCTCCCGCGAGACGGCCGCCGGGGACTGCTCCCCGCCGGTGCGCCCGGCGCCGATGCCGGCGCCGAAGGTCTCCCGGACGATCGCGAAGGCATGGTCCAGCTGGGCCTCGACATCGCCCTGGGCATCGGCCCGCAGCCAGCGCCGCAGTACGTGGTTGTGCGCGGTGACCACGGCGGACGCGGCGACCTCGGCGAGCAGCGGGTCGTCGTCGCCCTCGCGGTGGGCGCCCTCGTCGAAGTGGCCCAGCAGATAGCGGGTGAACAGCCGCTCGTAGCGGGCCACCGACGCGATCTCCGCCTCCCGGAGGGTGGGTACCTCGCGGGTCAGGTGGTAGCGGGCCACGGACACGGCCGGGGAGGCCGCGTACATCCGCATGACCTCCTTGATGCCACGGCAGACCGTGTCGAGGGGGTTCTCGTGCGGGGGAGCGGCGTCCAGGACGGCCTCCGCGCGGACGAGGGTGTCGTCGTGGTCGGGGAAGATCGCCTCTTCCTTGGAACGGAAGTGGCGGAAGAAGGTGCGCCGGGCGACGCCCGCGGCGGCCGCGATCTCGTCGACCGTCGTCGCCTCGTAGCCCTTGGTCGCGAACAGCTCCATCGCCGCCGCCGACAATTCACGGCGCATTTTGAGCCGTTGTGCCGCCGCGCGGCGGGTGCCGGGAGTGACGGTCTCGGACGTGTCGGACGGCTGCGGGCGAGCGGGCTGGGACATGTGGGGACGGTACTGCATATTTACGCGGCCTGCGGCATGAGGTGGTGCCTTCGCCCCGGTGAGCGGGGGTGAACCGCCGTCCGGTTCCAGCAGTCCACCCCACCCTCCCCCGGCGTCGCCGGGGTGCCGCCAGGCGTCAGCGCCGGGCGTACTCACGAAAGCCGCGGCCGGTCTTGCGGCCGAGGCAGCCGGCCGCGACGAGGTGCTCCAGCAGCGCCGACGGGGCCAGCCCGGGGTCGCGGAACTCGGCGTGCAGCACCTTCTCGATGGCCAGGGACACGTCCAGGCCGACCACGTCGAGGAGTTCGAACGGGCCCATCGGGTAGCCGCCGCCGAGCTTCATGGCGGCGTCGATGTCGTCCAGCGACGCGTAGTGCTCCTCGACCATCTTGATCGCGTTGTTCAGGTACGGGAACAGCAGCGCGTTCACGATGAATCCGGCCCGGTCGCCGCAGTCCACGGGGTGCTTGCGGACCTTGGCGCAGACCGCCCGCACGGTGGCGTGGACGTCGTCGGCCGTCAGGACCGTACGGACCACCTCCACCAGCTTCATGGCGGGCGCCGGGTTGAAGAAGTGCATCCCGATGACGTCCTCGGGGCGCGAGGTGGCACGGGCGCAGGCCACGACCGGCAGCGAGGAGGTGGTGGTCGCCAGGACGGCACCCGGCTTGCAGACCTTGTCCAGCGTCCGGAACAGCTCCTGCTTGACCGCCAGGTCCTCGGCCACCGCCTCGACCGCCAGATCGACGTCCGCGAACGCATCGAGCGCCCCGGCCGGGGTGATCGACGCCAGGGTGGTGTCCCGGGCCTCGGCGCTCATCCGGCCCTTGTCCACGGAACGGGCCAAGGACTTGGCGATCCTGGCCTTCGCCGTCTCCGCCTTCTCCAGGCTGCGGGCGGCCAGCACGACCTTGTAGCCCGCCTTGGCGAAGACCTCGGCGATACCGCTGGCCATCGTCCCGGAACCGGCCACGCCGACGCTGCTGACCGTGCGCCCGGCGGAGAGTTCGTCGGCGGACGCCGGGCTCTCCGCGTCCGGCACGACCGTGGCTCCCCCAGCTACCGCTGGGAGGTGCCCCCAGCCCGGGGCCTCGTACGTGTAGAAGCCACGGCCCGCCTTGCGGCCGGTCAGCCCCGCCTCGGTCAGCTGGCCCAGGATCGGTGCCGGGGCGTGCAGCCGGTCCTGGGAATCGGCGTACATCGCCTCCAGGACCGTCCGGGCGGTGTCCACGCCGATCAGGTCGAGCAGGGCCAGCGGGCCCATGGGCAGGCCGCAGCCGAGCCGCATCGCGGCGTCGATGTCCTCGCGGGTGGCGTATTTGGCCTCGTACATCGCCGCGGCCTGGTTCAGGTAGCCGAACAGCAGGCCGTCGGCGACGAAGCCGGGGCGGTCACCCACCGCGATCGGGTCCTTGCCCAGGTCACGGGCGAGTTCGGTGACGGCCGTGACCGCGGTCGGCGCGGTGAGGACGGAGGAGACCACCTCGACCAGCTTCATGGCCGGTGCGGGGTTGAAGAAGTGCACACCGAGCACCCGCTCGGGGCGCTGGGAGTCGGCGGCCAGCCGGGTCACCGAGAGCGCGTTGGTGCCGGTGGCCAGGATGGTGTCGGCCCGCACCACGGCGTCCAGCCCGGCGAAGACCTGCCGCTTGAGCTCGTAGTCCTCGGGCACGACCTCGATGACGAGATCGGCGTCCGCGGCGGCCTGCAGATCGGTGAAGGTGCGGAACCGGGCCAGGATGTCCTGGCGCTCCCGCTCCGTGATCCGCTCACGCGCCACCGCACGGGCGGTGGCACCTTCGAGGGCGGCGACGGCCTGCCGCGCGGCGGCTTCGTCGGTGTCGATCCCGATGACCTCGCGGCCGGCACGGGCCAGGACCTCGGCGATGCCGGTGCCCATGGTGCCCAGGCCGACGACGGCGACGGTCGAAAGGGGCAGGGAGGAGGCGGGGGTTGAGAGATCAGGGGTGGACTGAGGGTCCATCGCGAGACTCCTGAGGGTGTTCCCCTGAGCGCAGGGGAGAAGTGACGACTGAGGGGTATCCGCGCGGCCCCGCTGCCTGGCGGCGCGCAGCGGCAGAAGGCGGCGGGGAGCCGCGAGGAGCCGCAGCGCTGCGGGCAGCGCCGGCGGTGGGGGAGAGGCGGCGGGCCCTGTCCCGGGGCCGTGCCGTGCTTCTCCGTGCTGTTGTCGTGCTGTGCCGAACCGACTTCACTCTGTGGCGGCTGCGTCACCAGGCCGCCCGAGCAGGGGTGCTGCTCGTTCCAGCAGGTTAACCCGTGAGTAACCAGAGCGCCAGGGGTGGCGTGGGTCATTAGTCTGTGGTGCAGGTCACGCCGCGAGAACCGGGGCGGACCGGCGGGAGGGGAGCGGCAAATGGAAGACGAATTCCACGAGTTGACGGACCGGGTGCGGGCCGAGCTCCGCTCCCCGCAGGATCTGGTCGCCTATGAACGGCTGCTGGGGCTGGCCCGCAAGAACACTCCGGCCGGCCGCGAGGAACTGGCCCGGATGCTGGTCGCCGTCGAACGTCCGCTGTGGGCCAGGGAGATCGCCGCCTTCATCCTGGGCTGCGCCGGCGACAAGCGGGCCTTCGAGACGCTCGTGCTGTTACTGAACTACCGCGACCCGGTGCGCTGCGCCACCGCCGCTCACGCCCTGGCCCGGCTCGGCGATCCCCGTACCGCCCGCGCCGCGGCCGCGCTGGCCACCAACCCGCTGCGCACCGCCTACGCCCTGCACCCGGTCCGGCTGCTCGCCGAGCTCCGTGCGCCGCAGTCCGTCCCGGCGCTGATCGCGACCCTGGAGCGGCTGCTGACCCCGCACACCCCCTACTGGCGGGTGGCGCTCGCCTGCGTCGAGGGCCTGGGCGCGCTGGGCGACCGGCGCGCCGTCCCCGCCCTCACCGCCGCCGTCGCCCATCCGCGGCTGGCGGCCGCCGCCGCGGCGTCACTGGCGCGGCTGGGGGTGCACGAGGAGGCGGCGGCACCAGCCGGGCCGGACGGCAGGAGTGGGGGCCGCGCGGACGGCGGGCCGGGCCGGGGTCAGGATCCGGAGCAGGGGGCCGGGCCGGGCGCCGGGCGGGCGGACTCCGGCGGCGCGGACTCCGGCGTGAGCCGGCGCCGGTAGCGCAGCTCCGGGACGCTGCGGCCGCCCACCTCGTGGGACTCCTCCGCGCCGTCCGGCATGAAGCCGGCCCGCTCGTAGAAGCGGCGGGCGAGGGTGTTGCCGCGCACCACCCACAGATACAGCGTGTCAAACCCCTTCGCCCGTGCGTCGGCCGTGCCGGCGGCCAGCAGGGCGCGCCCGACGCCGGTGCCGATCAGGTCCGGCGCCACATAGAGCGCGAGCAGCTCGCCCGCGGTCGGCCGGGGTGCGGGCAACTCCTCGGCGCCCGGGGCGATATCGGGGTCGCGGGCCGGTCCGACCGAGGCCCAGCCGATGACCTCGCCGTCGCGTTCGGCCACCAGATCCGACACCTCCGTCGTCCGGCGGCCGAACCACGCCCGCCGCCGCCCGGCATCCGCCGCCACGCTCATCGCGTCCAGATACGCCTGGGGCATCAGCCCCCGATACGCGTGCTGCCAGCCGCGGACCCGCACCGCCGAGACCGCGTCGACGTCGGCCGCGGTCATCTCCCTTATCCGTACGGCGTGCCGGAGCGGGTCCGCCGTCCGTCCACAAGACCTGTCCATGTCCGAGAGGCTAGGAGTCCCGTCAAGGACTTTTCCGGCCCACCGGCGGCCCTGCGTCGAGCCGCTGCGCCGCCCGGCCGCTCAGAGCAGCGTCAGCTGGGTCGGCTCCGGCGGGGTGCCGGCGGCCGGTGCCGGGCCGGGATCCGGCGGTGGCGGGAGCCGGCGGGTCCGGCCGGGGCCGATGCCGTACTCCGTGGCGAGTTCGTGGACCTGACGGGTGATCCGGCGCTGGTACCACGTCGGGGCGTAGGCGCCGTCGGCGTACATCGTCTCGTAGCGCCGCACGAGGTGCGGGTGGTGGTGCCCCAGCCAGGCCATGAACCACTCGCGGGCGCCGGGCCGCAGATGCAGTACGAGGGGGGTCACGGAGCCGGCGCCGGCCTCCGCGACGGCGCGCACCGTGGCCCGCAGCTGCTCCGGCGCGTCCCCGAGGAACGGGATCACCGGCGCCATCAGCACCCCGCAGCCGATGCCGTGCGCGGTGAGGGTCCGCACCACCTCCAGGCGGCGTTCCGGGGCGGGGGTGCCGGGCTCGACCGTGCGCCACAGCTCGCGGTCGAGGAAGCCGACGGAGACGGAGATGCCGATGTCGGTGACCGCGGCGGCCTGCTGGAGCAGCGTCAGGTCGCGGAGGATGAGGGTGCCCTTGGTGAGGATCGAGAAGGGGTTGGCGTGGTCGCGCAGCGCCTCGAGGATGCCGGGCATCAGGGCGTAGCGGCCCTCCGCGCGCTGATAACAGTCGACGTTGGTGCCCATCGCTATGTGCTCGCCGCGCCAGCGGCGGGCGGCCAGCTCACGCCGCAGCAGCGCGGGCGCGTTGACCTTCACCACGATCTGGGAGTCGAAGCCCTGCCCGGTGTCCAGGTCGAGATAGCTGTGCGTCTTGCGCGCGAAGCAGTACACACAGGCGTGGCTGCAGCCGCGGTAGGGATTCACGGTCCATTCGAACGGCATCCGGGAGGCGCCCGGGACCCGGTTCACGAGCGAGCGGGCGTGTACCTCATGGAAGGTGATCCCGCGGAATTCGGGGGTGTCGACGGTCCGGCTCACGACCTCCGTACCGAACAGTGCGGACGGGCTGTCGCCGAGATTGTCCCAGCGCATCGGGCCTCCTTCTGGATCCTGCCGAGCCCCCCGTGGCAATAATAGAACAAACGTTCCCATGCTGTGGGTCAACCCTGGATTTGGGCGGGTCACCCGGGGGTGGTTGGCTTGGCGGTGCACCGCAGGGCGGGCAGCCGACTACCGGAGGGAAACGCACATGGGGCAGGTCGAGGCCACGACGCAGCGCGAGATCGCGGCGGACCCGGAGGACGTGTTCGACGCGCTCGCCGACTACAGCGGTACGCGCCAGAAGCTGCTGCCCGAGCACTTCAGCGAGTACGAGGTCCGCGAGGGCGGCGACGGCAAGGGCACCCTCGTCCACTGGAAGCTCCAGGCCACGAGCAAGCGGGTGCGGGACTGCCTGCTGGAGGTCGACGAGCCGACCGAGGGCCAGCTCGTGGAGAAGGACCGCAATTCGTCGATGGTGACCACCTGGGTCGTCACCCCGGCGGGCGAGAAGCGCACCAAGGTTGTCGTCACCACCACCTGGACGGGCGCCGGCGGCGTCGGCGGCTTCTTCGAGAAGACCTTCGCCCCCAAGGGGCTCGGCCGGATCTACGACGCGCTCCTCGACAACCTCGCCCGCGAGACGGAGAAGTGAGCGGTCCGGCCCTTCCGTCACCCCGCACGCCCGCCGTCACACTCACCGGTTCGGGTGGTTTCCGGTGAGCCGAAGTGTGCGGCCCGCCGGCTCGCCTCCTTGCGGAAAGCCCTGATGGGAGCCCAAGAGGCGCGCTGCGCACCGTACTTGACGTCCGTTCCCGCCCCGCACGCCCCCATTCGCCGCGCTTGATCGGTGTTGTCGCCCAATGCGAGAAATTGGGCGGCAACAGGCGTGACGAGGGGAGCAGCACGTGGGCGGGACCACCCTGGGTGAACGGGTCGAGCGGACCGGTCCGCCCGCAGCGGGCACCCCGGCACCTCCGGCGCGGCCGGCCGTGCACCACCGGCCCGGCGGCGCGGGCCCCGGCCCCGCCGCGATGGCGCCGCCCGGCCCCCGCCGCGTGCGCCTGGTCTTCGCCGGGCTGATGGCGGCGCTGCTGCTCGCCGCCCTCGACCAGACCATCGTGGCCACCGCGCTCCCGAAGATCGTCGGCGAACTGCACGGCCTGGACACGATGTCCTGGGCGGTGACGTCCTACCTCCTGGCCGCCACCATCGGACTGCCGCTCTACGGCAAGCTCGGTGATCTCTTCGGCCGCAAGCCCGTCTTCCTCTTCGCCCTCCTCGTCTTCACCGCCGGCTCGGCGCTGGCGGGCTGGTCGCGGAGCATGGACGAACTCGTCGCCTTCCGCGCGGTCCAGGGCGCCGGCGGCGGCGGGCTCATGATCGGCGTCCAGGCGATCATCGCCGATCTCGTCCCGCCCCGGGCCCGCGGCCGCTACATGGGCCTGATCGGTGCGGCCTTCGGGCTCGCCTCGGTGGCCGGGCCGCTGATCGGCGGCTTCTGCACCGACCACGCCTCCTGGCGCTGGTGCTTCTACCTCAACGTCCCGCTCGGCGTGCTGACGCTGCTGCTCATCGCCTTCGTGCTGAAACTGCCCCGGCCGGCCCGCCGCGCCGGGCTGGACCTGCCCGGCGCCCTGCTGCTCGCCGCCTTCTCCACCTGCGTGGTCCTGCTGACCAGTTGGGGCGGCACCACGTACGCCTGGGACTCACGGGTCGTGCTCGGCCTCGGCGCCGGCGCGCTCGGCACCGCCCTGCTGTTCGTCGCCGTCGAGCACTTCGCCGCCGAACCCCTGATCCCGCTGCGGCTGTTCCGCGACTCGGTCTTCCGCGTCACCGGGCTGATCGGCGCCGTCATCGGCATCGCGCTCTTCGGGGCCGCCAGCTATCTGCCGACCTTCCTGCAGATGGTCGACGGCGCCACCGCCACCACGTCCGGGCTGCTGATGCTGCCGATGATGGGCGGCATCGTCCTCGCCTCCCTCGTCTCCGGCCGCCTCATCAGCCGCACCGGGCACTACCGCGTCTTCCCCCTCCTGGGCTGTGCGGTGGCCGCGGTGGGGATGTGGCTGCTGTCGCGGTGGCAGGAGGACACCCCGCGCGAGGTCTACAGCGTCTGGATGGGTGTCCTCGGCCTCGGCATCGGTCTCGTCCTGCCGGTGCTGGTGCTCGCCGTGCAGAACTCCGTACGCCCCGCCGACCTCGGCACGGCCACCAGCGCCACCCACTACTTCCGGCAGATCGGCGGCAGCGCCGGTGCGGCCCTCTTCGGCACCCTCTTCGCCGACCGGCTGGCCCGCCGGCTCGGCGACCGGCTGCCGCGGTCGGCGCAGCTGCCCGATCCGGAGTCGATCACCCCGCAACTGGTGCGGGCGCTGCCCGCCCCGCTGCGCGACAGCTATGTCGCCGCGTATGCGCACGCCATGCCGGGGATCTTCTGCTACCTCGTGCCGGTGCTCGTCCTGGGCTTCCTGCTCGCCTTCTTCCTGAAAGAGAAACCCCTGGTGTCCCACGCCCCGCATGCTCCGCAGGCCTCCACCACCCCGCAGGCGCCGTACGGCGAACCGGCCGACCCCGCAGCCGTCCCGCAGGCCCGTACCGCCACGGCCGCCGACGCCGTCAACTCCCGTGATTCCGGGCCTGCTTACCCCCGTGCGCACCGGCACCCCGGCGGACCGCACACGGCCCCGGCCGGCGTCCCGGTGTGCGGCACCGTCCAGCACCACGACGGCAGCATCGTGCCGCGCGCGGCACTGACCCTGATCGACGTCGCCGGCCGGCAGATCGGCCGCGGCGCCACCGGCGAGGACGGCCGGTACGCGCTGAGCACGCCGGGCGCCGGCTCCTATGTGCTGATCGCATCGGCGGGCGGGCACCAGCCGCAGGCGGTCACCGTCACCGTCGGCGAGCGGCCGGTCGATCTGGACGTCGTGCTCGGCGGCGCGGGGCGTCTCGCCGGCACCGTCACCACCGCCGACGGCACCCCCGTACGCGATGCCATGGTCACCCTCACCGATGTCCGCGGTGAGGTGGTCGCCACCACCCGCAGCGGGCGCGAAGGCGGCTATGTCATCGGGGACTTGGTGGCCGGCGAGTACACCCTCGCCTCCAGCGCCCCGGCGTTCCGGCCCGCCGCCCTGCCGGTGAGCGTCCAGGCATCCCGGGAGACCCGCCAGGACATCGAGCTCGCCGGTGGCGCGGTGCTGCGCGGGACCGTACGGGCCGGTGGCGGCCGGACCGTCGAGGACGCCCGGGTCACGCTGCTGGATGCCGCCGGCAATGTCGTCGACACCGCGATCACCGGTTCCGACGGGCTGTTCCGCTTCGTGGACCTGTCGGCCGGTGAATACACCGTCATCGCCGCCGGGTACCCGCCGGTGGCCACCGTCCTGCAGGTGGCGGGCGGCGGCCGCACCGAACGCGATCTCCAGCTGGGGCACGAGGACTGAGCCGGTCGCGGCGGGTGGCTCGGGCGGTGCGCGGGCCCGCCCGCCGCGGCGCCTGCCGCCCGCCGTGCCGGGCCCGCACGCCGGCGGCTCTCAGCCGGACCGCCGGGACTGGCCCGGTACGGGGGCGGGCGCCGGGTCGAAGCGCAGCCGGGTGAGCAGCGGGCAGTCGTTGCGCACCAGCGGCACGGCCGTGAGCCGGGGCGCGAGACGGCCGAGGAGGCCGCGGCCCGCCGGGAGCGCAAGGGCCGCCACCTCACCGATGGCCGGATGGGCCTCGCGCAGCAGCGGCCGCTCGGCGGCGTCCATGCCCCAGGGCATCGGGGGCAGACGATGGCCGACGAGCCCCTTCGCGCCGCGGCGGGTGCGGGCGCTGAACCGCCGCGAGACGGTGTCGAAGACCATGGTGCCGCCGGGGAACGCCTCGGCGCAGACGCCGATCAGCCGGGTCGCCTGTGCCGGCTCCAGATACATCAGCAGGCCCTGAGCCGTCACCAGCACGCCGCGTGCCGCGTCGATCCCGGCCGTCCAGCGGCCGTCGCGCGCGTCGCAGGCGAGGAGGTGCTGCCGGGCGCCGTGCGGCAGCACCTGTCCACGCAGCGCCAGCGGTTCGGGGAGGTCGACGGTGACCCAGCGGACCCGGCCGTTGTCCACCCGCCAGAACTGTGTCTCCAGGCCCTCGCCGAGCGCGACCACGGTGCCGTCCGGGTGGGCGGTGAGAAACGCGCGCACCACCCCGTCGAAGGCGAGGGCGCGCAGGGCGATGGCCTGCGCCAGCCAGGGCCGGACGGCGCCCAGCCGCTCCGGGAAGTCGAGCTCGGCCCGCAGCCGGACGGCGCGGGGATCGGGCAGCACCGTGTCCGGGCGGGCGGCCTCGGCGGCGCGGTGCCGGAGCGTCCACAGCGCCGTTTCGGGCACTCCCCTCAGATCCGCCGTGACGCGCCGTGGCGCGGGGCTCCCCCCGGCGGGGGCCGCGGGGCGGGGGACGGACGGAGCGGACGGTTCGTGGCCCGTGGTGCGCGCTGCCTCGATCATGTGGCGTTGATATCGCCGGGCGTGCCTCCGCCGGGGCCGATCGGGGGGCCGGTCACCCGGGGGAGTGCAAAGTCGTACCGCACGGGCCGCCGCGCGCCGGGCGGAGCGCACCGGGGCCCGGGCAGCGGCGCTGCCCGGGCTCTTCACGGCCTGAACTGCGGTCGGCAGCGGGCGCGTTCACCCGCGCCCGGCCCGGGTCGGTGAGTCAGCGCGCCAGATCGCGGTGGACGACCCGGGCGGCGTTCTCGATGGTGTCGACGCCGTAGTCCATGGTGTGGCTGCCGGTGGACAGGACGGCCATGCCGTAGTCGTGGCCGCTGCCGGTGAAGGCGCCGACGCTGTGCACCCGCCAGCCGCCCTTGTCGCGCGGCAGCCAGCCGTTCTTGACGTGCACGGCCGCGCCGGCCGGGGCACCGGCGGGCGCCCCCCACCGCTGGTCGGGGGCGACCCGGTGCATCAGGTCGAGCGCATAGCCCCGGGAGTGCGCGGTGAGCACCGGGGTGTCCGTGGTGAGCAGCCGCAGCAGCGTCAGCTGGTCGTGGGCGGTGATCTGGGTCAGGCCCCAGTCCCCGTCCTTGCCGGGGACGGTGTCCCGCATGGCGGCCAGCGACAGGAAGTGCTGGACGCCGGCGGGGCGGACGCGTTGCCAGAGCGCGGTGGTGGCGTCGTTGTCCGACTTGGTGATCATGTCGGTGGTCAGATCGACCTCGTGCGGCGTCAGCTTGCGGTGCGCCTCCTCGGCCTGCCGCAGCAGGGCGCCGAGCACGGTGACCTTCACCACGCTCGCCGAGTCGAAGTGGGTGCCGCCCTTGAATTCGCAGCTGGTCGAGGTGGACCGGTCGTAGACCGCCAGTGCGGAGGCGCCCCGGCGTCCGCCGAGGGCGCCGGCGAGGTCCCGGGACAGCGCCGGCGCCAGGCCCGGCTTCTTCGACGTGCAGACGACCTTGGAGCCGCCCACCGGGGCGTCGGCGGTGCCGGCCGCGGCCGGGGTCGCCGCGCTGAGCACCGTGAGCAGCGATCCGGCGGCCACGACCGCGGCCAGCCCGCGCCGTGTGCAGGTCGATATGCGTGATCCGTGCATGGAGGTGATGTTCTGCTCCCGCTGTGTATCGAAGGCCCCGCTCTCGGGCGTCCGGCCTCGCACGTCCGGCTCCGCTGCGGGTCGGTGCAGCCGTGCGCCGGCCGGCCTCCCGGTCATGGGTCACGGTGACGATACGTGGCGGGCGTCCGGCCACCTCAGGGGATTGGGGTGGATTGTCCGTATTCGGCGTGGGTGCCGGGGTGTGACGTTCGCCAAATCATGGGGGGTGGATGGGGGGTACTCCTAGGGGCGTGGCAGCGGGGTGCGGGGCCTGGCGACGGCGCGGGGGCGGCGACGGCTGACGGCCGCGCGGCGGCGGCGGGCCCCGGCGATCAGCTGGCGGCTGCGCAGGGCCAGCTCGATCTCGAAGCGGGTGTGCGGGTCGCGGAGGCGGGCGCCGAACAGCTTCTCCAGCTGGCGCATCCGGTAGCGCACCGTCTGCGGGTGGATGCTGAGCGCCTTGGCCACCTCCGGGGCCCCCATGCCGCTGAGCCAGGCCAGCAGGGTCGCCTCCAGCCGCTCGCACCGCTCCGGCGTCAGCCCGGCGAGCGGGCTGAGGCGGCGGGCGATCAGCGTGTGGGCCAAGGACTCGTCCTGGAGCAGCAGCAGGGAGGAGAGGTGGTCGTCGACGAACACCACGCCGGCCTCCGGGCCGTCGTACGCGCAGGCCAGATCCAGCAGCCGGGACGCGGCGCGCACGGAGGCGGTGGCCTCCCGCGGCGTCACCGCATGACCGACGACGGCCGCGCGATGGCGCAGCACGCCCTTCAGTCGGGCCCGGCCTTCCTTGCCGTCGGCGAGCGCGGCGGGTATCAGCAGACCCGGCGCCTCACCCGGCGCGCTGACGAGGCAGTCGCCGAGCGCGGACGCCACGAGGTGGATGTCCGTGTCGCTGCGCAGCATGACCGCGCGCACCTTGTCGGGCAACGGGTTGCCGTTCCGGAGCACGTTCTCGATCAGTCGGGTGACCTGCTGGTGACCGCCGCGTTCCAGGACTTCCTTGAAGCCAGGATTGCGATCGCAAAGGGATTGTGCGATCAGTTCGGTCAGGATCGCGAGTTGGTCGTCTTCGCTGTCGGCCCGTCCGTCACCGCATTGCGGTAACCGGACGCCGTTCAGTACTTCGCTCACCGTTCTGCCTCTGTCTCGTCGCCTGGGAAGCTGGTTCGGCCTTTTTCTACCCCACCTGGCACGTGCCGTCGGCAGTTGACAGGACTCGTTCAGAAGTCCTTTCGGATTCCGTTCGAAGTCCTTGCACTTTGCGACAGAAACTGTTTGAGATGCGGCGCGACACGAGCGTACCGCCCCATCCGCCCCGCAGGAATCCCTTCTTCCGCTACGCGGGCATCACGCTGAGTGGCCAACGGGCCGCCTCCGGAGGGAACCGGACGGGGCGTCAGCGCCCAACGGCCCTGGCCGCACTGGCAAATCCGTCCGGCGGCTTCGACACTGTGGGGGATCGTGCGTGCCGACTCGTGGCTGCGATAGGACTGGTGACTGTGAAGATCCTCATCTCCGCGGACATGGAGGGCGCCACCGGCGTGACCTGGCCCGCCGATGTGCTGCCCGGAACGCCCCAGTGGGAGCGCTGCCGCCATATGTTCACCTCCGACGTCAACGCGGCGATCGCCGGCTTCTTCGACGGCGGGGCCGACCAGGTGCTCGTCAACGAGGCGCACTGGACGATGCGCAACCTGCTGCTGGAACAGCTCGACGAACGCGCCGAGATGCTCACCGGCCGGCACAAGTCGCTGAGCATGGTCGAAGGGGTGCAGCACGGCGATGTCGACGGGATCGCCTTCGTCGGCTACCACACCGGTGCCGGCACCGAAGGCGTCCTCGCGCACACCTACCTCGCCAACACCCTCACCGGGGTCTGGGTCGACGGCGTCCGGGCCAGTGAGGGGTATCTCAACTCCCTCGTGGTCGCCGAGTACGGCGTACCGGTGGTGCTGGTCACCGGCGACGACCGCACCTGTCAGGACGCCCTGGGGTACGCGGCCCAGGCACCCGCGGTGGCGGTCAAGGACTATGTGTCGCGCTATGCGGCGGTCTGCCGGCCGCCGGCCCGTACCGCGGCCGACATCCGGGCCGCGGCCGCCAAGGGCGCCTCACTGGCGGTACGTCATGAATGCGCCCACAACGGGCCGTTCCGCTTCGAGCTGGAATTCGACGCCGAGCATCTGGTGGGCGCGGCCACCTGTGTGCCCGGGGTGGAGCGCGCCGGGGAGCGCCGGGTCGCGTACACCGGGCAGGACATGTATGAGGCCATCCGGTGCTTCAAGGCGGTCACCACCGTCGTGTCGTCCGCAGTGGAGGAACAATATGGCTGAGCGGCACGGGACGGGGCAGCCGGCGGCCGGCCAGGCCTCCGGCGTGGACTTGCGGGCGCTCGACGAGGTCGTCGAGTTCACCTCCGAGCTGATCCGGATCGACACCAGCAACGCCGGGGACGGCAGCTGCCGGGAGCGGCCGGCCGCCGAGTACGCCGCCGAGCGGCTGGCCGGGGCCGGGCTGACGCCGACCCTGCTGGAGCGCAGCCCGGGCCGGACGAATGTGGTCGCCCGGATCGAGGGCACCGACCCCGCGGCCGACGCCCTGCTGGTGCACGGCCATCTGGACGTGGTGCCCGCCGAGCCCGCCGACTGGCAGGTGCACCCCTTCTCCGGGGAGGTCCGCGACGGGGTGGTCTGGGGCCGCGGCGCCATCGACATGAAGAACATGAACGCGATGACGCTGGCCGTGGTCCGCCGGTGGGCCCGCAGCGGAGTGCGGCCGCGGCGGGACATCGTGCTGGCCTTCACCGCCGACGAGGAGGCCAGCGCCGAGGACGGCTCGGGCTTCCTCGCCGACCGGCACCCCGCGCTCTTCGAGGGCTGCACCGAGGGCATCAGCGAGTCCGGGGCCTTCACCTTCCACGCGGGCGGCGGCATCCAGCTCTATCCGGTCGCGGCGGGGGAGCGCGGCACGGCCTGGCTGAAACTGACCGCGCACGGCCGGGCGGGACACGGCTCGAAGGTCAACCGCGAGAACGCCGTCAGCCGGCTGGCCGCGGCCGTGACCCGCATCGGCGCGCACGAGTGGCCCCTCCGGCTCACCCCGACCGTACGTGCCGCGCTGCGCGAACTCGCCGCGCTCCACGGCGTCGACACCGACACCGAGGCGGCCGGCCTGGACGTCGACGCGCTGCTGGCCGCGCTCGGTCCGGCCGCCGGGCTGATCGAGCCGACCGTCCGCAACAGCGCCAACCCGACGATGCTGGCGGCCGGTTACAAGGTCAATGTGATCCCGGGATCCGCCGTCGCCCATGTCGACGGCCGGGTGGTTCCCGGCGGCGAGGCGGAGTTCGAGGCCACCCTGGACGAGCTGACCGGGCCCGACGTCGACTGGGAGTACCACCACCGCGAGGTCGCGCTGCAGGCCCCCGCCGACTCCCCGACCTTCGCCGCGATGCGGGCCGCGATCGAGCGCTTCGACCCCGACGGCCATGTCGTGCCGTACTGCATGTCCGGCGGCACGGACGCCAAGCAGTTCTCCCGGCTGGGCATCACCGGCTATGGCTTCTCGCCGCTGAAACTGCCCGAGGGCTTCGACTACCAGGCGCTCTTCCACGGTGTGGACGAGCGGGTGCCGGTCGAGGGGCTGCACTTCGGCGTCCGGGTGCTCGATCATTTCCTGCGCACGGTCTGACCGGCCGCGCGCTGCCCGACGGTGGAGAGGAACAACAGCATGGTGACGACGGCTCCGTACGGCTCCTGGACGTCCCCGGTGGACGCCCGGACGGTCGCCGCGCACGACGGCCGGCCGGCCTTCGTCGGCGTGGTCGGCGACGAGGTGTGGTGGACGGAGCCGCGGCCCGCCGAGGGCGGCCGGCGGACGCTGGTGCGCCGACGGCCGGGGGGCGAGGAGGAATCGGTGCTGCCCGCGCCCTGGAACGTCCGCAGCCGGGTGCTGGAGTACGGCGGCCAGCCCTGGGCCGGTACGGACACCGCGGGCGGCCCGCTGATCGTCTTCAGCAACTTCGACGACCAGCGGCTCTACGCCTGCACCCCGGACGGCGACGCCGCCCCGCGCCCGCTCACCCCGCGCTCCGCGGTCGGCGGCGGACTGCGCTGGGTCGACCCGGTGCTGCGCCCCGGACTCGGCGAGGTGTGGTGCGTCCTGGAGGAGTTCACCGGCGACCGGCCGACCGAGGTGCGCCGGGTGCTCGCCGCGGTGCCGCTCGACGGCTCGGCGGCCGAGGACCGCTCCCGGGTACGGGAGTTGAGCGAGGACCGGCACCGTTTCGTGACCGGTCCGCGGCTCTCCCCCGACGGCCGGCGGGCCGCCTGGATCGCGTGGGACCACCCCCGTATGCCCTGGGACGGCACCCTGGTCATGGTGGCCACGGTCAGCGACGAGGGCACGTTCACCGACGTCCGGCCGGTCGCCGGTGACCTCGGATCCGTCGGACCCGGGGGCGGTGGGGACGGGGAATCCGTCGCGCAGATCGAGTGGGCGCCCGACGGCTCGCTGCTGATCGTCTCGGACCCCGGCGGCTGGTGGGAACTCCAGCGCCTCGACCCCGACGCGGCGCCCGGCGATCCGGTGGCGCGCCGGGCGCTGTGCCCCGCCCGGCAGGAGGAGTTCGGCGGCCCGCTGTGGACCGTGGGACAGCGCTGGTTCCTGCCCCTGGACAACGGCACGCTCGCGGTGGTCCACGGCCGCGGCGCCACCGCCCTGGGCATCCTCGACCCGGTGACCGGTGAACTCGTCGACGCGGCCGGCCCGTGGACGGAATGGGCGCCCACCCTCGCGGTGCACGGCAGCCGCGTCCTGGGGATCGCCGCCGGCCCGCACAGCTCGTACGAGCTCGTCGAGCTGGACACCTGCACCGGCCGCGCCCGGGTCCTGGCCTGCCCGCACGTCGATGTGCTGGACCCCGCCTACCACCCCCGGCCGCGGAGCCGTACGTTCACCGGACCCGGCGGCCGGGACATCCACGCGCACATCCATCCGCCGCACAACCCCGACCACGTCGCCCCGGACGGCGAACTGCCGCCCTTCGTGGTGTGGGCGCACGGCGGCCCCACCGGCCGTGCCCCGCTGGTGCTCGACCTGGAGATCGCCTACTTCACCTCCCGGGGCATCGGTGTCGCCGAGGTCAACTACGGCGGCTCGACCGGCTACGGCCGGGAGTACCGCGAGCGGCTGCGCGGCCGCTGGGGTGTGGTCGATGTCGAGGACTGCGCGGCCGTCGCCCGTGCCCTGGCCGACGAGGGCAGCGCCGACCGCGCCCGGCTGGCCATCCGCGGCGGCAGCGCCGGCGGCTGGACCGCCGCCGCCTCGCTGACCAGCACCGACCTCTACGCCTGCGGCACCATCAGCTATCCGATCCTGGACCTGGCCGGCTGGGCGACCGGCGAGACCCATGACTTCGAGTCGCAGTATCTGGAGTCGCTGGTCGGGCCGTTCGCCGAGGTGCCCGACCGCTACCGCGAGCGCTCGCCGCTGCACCGCGCGGACCGGATCGCCGCGCCGTTCCTGCTGCTCCAGGGCCTGGACGATGTGATCTGCCCGCCGGCGCAGTGCGAGCGGTTCCTCGCCGAGGTCGCCGGGCGCGGGGTGCCGCACGCCTATCTGCCGTTCGCCGGGGAGGGACACGGCTTCCGCCGCGCCGAGACCATCGTGCGCGCCGTGGAGGCCGAACTCGCCCTCTACGTACGGACCTTCGGCCTCGCCCGCAGCGACGTCCCGGCGCTGGAGCTGCGCGGATGACGGGGGTATCGCTCCTCCGCCCGCCGCGGCTGCGGCCCGGCGACCGGGTGGCCGTGGTGGCGCCCAGCGGCCCGCTCTCGCCGGAGCGGCTGGACCGCGGGCTGGATGTGCTCCGTGGCTGGGATCTCGACCCGGTGCCCGCACCCCACGTCCGCGGCACCCACGCCACCCTGGGCTACCTCGCCGCGACCGACGAGGAGCGGGCCCACGACCTCCAGGCGGCATGGTGCGACCCGTCGGTCAAGGCGGTGTTCGCGGCGCGCGGCGGCTACGGCGCCCAGCGGATGGTCGACCTGCTGGACTGGGACGCCGTCCGGGCCGCCGCCCCCAAGCCGCTGATCGGTTTCAGCGATGTGACGGTGCTGCACGAGGCGTTCGCGGTGCGCGCCGGGGTGTCCACGCTGCACGGACCGGCCGTGGCCGGAGAGGTCTTCCTGAAGGACGAGGCCACCCGCGCGTACCTGTGGCGCACGCTCTTCGCGCCGGAGACCGTCCGCACCCTGGCCGCGCCGTCCGCCCGGCCGCTGGTGCCCGGGCGGGCCCGCGGGGTCACCCTCGGCGGCTGCCTGACCATG
The DNA here is from genome assembly GCF_036227565.1 of Streptomyces sp. NBC_01454. Classification (NCBI taxonomy): domain Bacteria; kingdom Bacillati; phylum Actinomycetota; class Actinomycetes; order Kitasatosporales; family Streptomycetaceae; genus Streptomyces; species Streptomyces sp. NBC_01454. The sequence continues at coordinate 1,446,452 of NZ_CP109460.1, read as the reverse complement.
CTCGCCACCGAGTTGGGCGCGCCACGGGCCAGGCCGGGCGCGGCGGGCGGGCTGTTGCTGCTGGAGGACGTGGGGGAGCCGCCGTACCGCATCGACCGGGCGCTCACCCAACTCCTGCGGGCCGGCTGGCTGGAGGGGGTGGCCGGGATCGCCCTCGGCTCCTGGGCCCGCTGCGGCCCCTACGACCGGGTGCGGGAGGTGCTGGCGGACCGGCTGGGCGGGCTCGGGGTGCCGGTGGCCGAGGAGTGCGGCTTCGGGCACGGCGATACGGCGCTGACCGTGCCGCTGGGCGTGCCCGCCGTACTGGACGCGACGGCCGGCACGCTCGTCCTGGACGCCCCGGCGACGGTGTGACCTACCGGGGTCCGGTGCCTCGTCGGCGCCTGCGGGGCCAGGGCCGGCCGCGCGGCGTCGGTCCGCACGGGCCGTGGGAAGGGGCTGAACTGACGTCCTATCGGCAACGCGGGCCGGGTGCCTTGCATCGCCCACGGCCGTGCCCCAGCATGAGCGCGCCCGCCGCCGACCGGTCGGCGGAGGTGTGTGGAGGTCGTCGTGCCCAGCGTGTCCCGAGCGGTGTTCCGCCCCGTGCGCCGCATGTCCCTCACCCTGCTGGCCGGCTGTGCGCTCCTCGCGCCGTTCACGCTGTCCCCGCCCGCCCCCGTGGCCGCCGCCGGCCCGTACACCGTCACCGCGCTCAAGGTCACCGTCCGGGCCGGCGACCGCAACTGCACCCTGGACACCGACCTCTACCGCCCGGCCGGTGCCGACGCCGCCCATCCGGCGCCCGCCGTGCTGACCACCAACGGCTTCGGCGGCAGCAAGACCGACAGTTCGACCGCCGGCCTGGCGAAGGCCCTCGCGGCCCGCGGCTATGTGACGCTGGCCTACTCCGGCCTCGGCTTCGGCCGGTCCGGCTGCCCGATCTCCCTCGACGACCCCGCGCTCGACGGCCGGGCGGCGAGCGGATTGGTGGACCTGCTGGCCGGCACCCGTACGGCCGACAACGGGACCCGGCTCGACTACGTCACCCGGGACGGTGCCGGCGATCCGCGGGTCGGCATGATCGGCGCGTCCTACGGCGGGGCGGTCCAGCTCGCCACCGCGGCCGTCGACCGCCGCGTCGACGCGCTGGTCCCGCTCATCACCTGGAACGACCTCTCCTACTCCCTCGCCCCCAACGCCGCCGGCCGCGGGCAGGGGCGCGCCGGCGCGCTGCCCGGTGCGTACAAGTGGCAGTGGACGAACGGGTTCTTCCTGATCGGCGAGGCGCAGGGGCTGCTCCATCCGGACCTCGACCCGTCGCGGACCGGCGGCGCCGGCTGTCTGCACTTCGCCGCCCGGGCCTGTGACACCAAGCGGCTGCTGGATTCCGGCAGTTACCCGGCCGGGCGGACCCGGGCCGTGCTCCGCTACGTCCGCAGCGTCTCCCCGGTCTCGTACCTGGCGGCGGTCAAGGCGCCGACGCTGCTGGTCCAGGGCCAGGCCGACACCCTGTTCAACCTCAACGAGGCCGCCGCCACCTACCGGACGCTGCACGCCCGGGGCACTCCGGCCCGGATGATCTGGCAGGCCTGGGGGCACAGCGGCGGGATGCGGAAGCCGGCGGACGGGGAACTCGACCTCGCCCGCGGCAATCTGGACACCAGCTATGTCGGGCGGCGGATCCTGGCGTGGTTCGACCGCTATCTGCACCGCCGTACGGCGGCCGCCACCGGCCCGGCGTTCGCGTACTACCGGGACTGGGCGGGCGACGGGCCCGCGTACGGCACCGCACGCTCCTTCCCGGCCGGCGCCGTCCGGCGGCTGTACCTCTCCGGGGACGGCCGGCTCGTCGGCCGCCGCGGCGAGGTGGTGCGCGGCAGCCGGGAGTACCGCAACCTGCGCGGCCCCACCAGCCATTCGGAGAGCTCGCTGGCCGGGCTGCTCGGTCTGCCGGACGTACCGCCCTACGACGCCCGCGGCACCTTCGCGGACTGGACGTCGCCGCCGGTGACGGGCGCTCCGCTGGAGGTGGTGGGCGCGCCCGCGGTGACGCTGCGGGCCGTCGCGCCGGCGGCCGCGCGGCAGCAGGGCTCCCCGGACGCGGCGGACCGGCTGGTGCTGTTCGCCAAGCTCTACGATGTCGCGCCGGACGGCGGGAAGACGCTGGTGCACCGGTTGGTGGCCCCGGCCCGGGTGGCCGATGTGACCCGGCGGTTCACCGTGGAACTGCCGGGCATCGTGCACCGTTTCGAGCCGGGGCACCGACTGCGCCTGGTCATCGCCGCGAGCGACGATGCCTATACGGGCAATCGCGGGGTGAAGCCGGTGACGGTCGGTGCCGCGCCCGGGGACACCGGGGTCCTCGAACTGCCCGTCGTCCGAGGGGTGTTGCCGTAGTGGACGGGTCGATGTCGTAGGGACAAGGGGGAGGGCGGAGCGTGTCGGGTGCGCCGCGGGGCCCGGACGGCAGGGGCCGCGCGCGTCAGCCGACGCGTCCGCGAAGGCGCCGGCTCAGTCGTCCGCGACCGTGATGGCCTGCACGGGGCAGGCGCGGACGGCCTCCCGCAGCAGCGGGTCGCCCGCGCCGTCCTCGCGGCCGGGCAGCAGCTCGCTGAAACCGTCGTCGTCCTGGGTGAACACCCCGGGCGCGGTCAGCGCGCACTGGCCGGCGCCGACACAGACGTCGGTGTCGATGGTGATCCGCATTCCAAATCCCCTTCGTTCGGCCGCGTGCACCGCGGCTACCAGGCCAGCGGCAGTTCGATCATTCCTTGCAGAGTGTCCCCCGCCTTGAAGGGGATCTCGGCAGCCGGCACGGCGAGTCGCAGATCCGGGATCCTGGCGAACAGCGAGCGCAGCGCGACCTCCATTTCCGCCCGGGCGAGGTTCTGCCCCAGGCACTGGTGGATGCCGAACCCGAACGCCACGTGGTGGCGGGCGGACCGGCCGAGGTCCAGCTCGTCCGGTGCCGGGTAGGCGCCGTCGTCCCGGTTGATCAGCGAGGTGGGGAACAGCACGCCGTCGTCGGCACGGATGACCTGCCCGCCGATCTCGATGTCCGCCGCCGCCACCCGCAGCAGTCCGTCCGCGATGGACAGGAACCGCAGCAGCTCCTCGACGGCGGCCGGCAGCAGCCCCTCCTCGGCCTTCAGCCGGGCCAGCTGTCCGGGGTGCTCCAGCAGGGTGAAGGTGCCGAGCGAGATCATGTTGGCGGTGGTCTCGTGGCCGGCCACCAGAAGGATCATGGCGAGCCGGGCCAGATCCCCGCGGTCCAGGGCGCCGGTGCGCAGCTCGTCGTGGACCAGCTCGTCCAGCAGGCCCTCGCCCGGGGTCTTCTCCTTGTGGGCGATCAGTTCGTCGAAGTAGTCCTCCAGTCCGACCCGGGCGGCCTCCGCCTCCTCGGCCGTACGGCTGCGCAGGAGCCGGCGGGACGCCTCCTCGAAGAACTCGTGGTCGGAGTAGGGGACGCCGAGCAGCGAGCAGATCACCATCGAGGGGACCGGCAGCGCGAACGCGGAGACCAGCTCGGCGGGCGGCCCCTGCGCCAGCATCCGGTCGAGCAGAGCGTCGACGATCTGCTGGATCTGCGGCCGCAGCGCCGCGATCCGCTTGACGCTGAAGCTGGGGATCAGCATCCGGCGCTGCGTGTTGTGCTCGGGGTCGTCCACTCCGATCAGCGGCGACCTGACCTGCTGGAGCGCCGCGAAGCGTGCGAACGGGGCCGGGAAGGCCGGGTTCTGCCGGTCGGAGGACAGCCGCGGGTCGCTCAGCAGCGCCCGCGCCTCGGTGTGGCGGGTCACCGCCCACACCCTGCGGCCGTCGTAGAGGGCGACATGGGCCAGCGGGCCGGCCTCGCGCAGGGGCTGGTAGCCGGCCGGCGGGTGGTAGGGGCAGGTGCGGTCCTGGAAATACGCAATGGCTTCGGTCACAAGTTCCTCCCGTACGAGCGGCTCGGTCCGCTCGCCTGTGAGATGTCCATGCGGAAGCGCGCCGCAGGGGCCGCGCTGATCTCACCTCATGCCTCGGATGGCGGGCACGTCTATGGGCAGACCGGCCAACTTGGTGTGCCGTTGTGCGCCGGAGACACCCCGTCAGGGTCCTTACGATGCTGCGCCGTACCGCCGTCGTGCGGCACTCGCCGCGCCGAGCGGGGGAGAGGAGGAGCGGCCGCGGGGGTGACGCGGGGCGCCTGCCACACTGCCCGCATGGAGCAACGGGGCAGCGGCGGACAGCACAGCGGCACGGACCACGCCTGGGCGGCGCTCGGCGGCGACCCGGCACTGACGGAGTGGATCACCCGCAGCGGGCCGCCCGGCCCGCCCGGTCTGCTGCCGTCCCGGCTCCCGGTGCTGTCCCTGGCCCGCGCCACGGTCGCGGTCTGCGCGCTGGCCGCCGCCGAGCTCACCGCGCGGCGCAACGGCGGGCCGCTGCCGGCCGTACGGGTCGACGACGGCGCGGTGGCCACCGCCTTCCTCAGCGAACGCCATCTGCGCGTCGACGGCCGCGCCCCCTCGTCCTTCGCCCCGCTCTCCCGCTTCTGGCCCACCGCCGACGGCTGGGTACGCACCCACGCCAACTACCCGCACCACCGCGCCCGGTTGCTGCGCGCGCTGAACCTTCCCGAGAACGCCGGGGTGCCCGAGACCGGGGCCGAACTCGCCGGCCGGAGCGCGGCGGAGACCGAGGAGACGGTGTACGCCGCGGGCGGGCTGGCCGTCGCCGTCCGCACCCCCGCACAGTGGGCCGCCCACCCGCAGGGCGCGGCGGTGGCCACCCGGCCGGCGCTGCCGGCCGCCGGGCTGCGGGTGCTCGATCTGACCCGGGTGATCGCCGGCCCGGTCGCCACCCGCACCCTGGCACTGCTCGGCGCGGACGTCCTGCGCCTCGACGCCCCGCAGCTGCCGGAGAGTCAGGACGCGCACAGCGACACCGGCTTCGGCAAGCGGTCCGCCGCACTCGACCTCGGCGCGCCCGCCGGCCGGGCGGCCTTCGAAGAGCTGCTGGCCGGCGCCGACGTCGTGGTGACCGGCTACCGTCCCGGCGCGCTCGACCGCTTCGGACTGACCCCCGAGGCGCTGGCCGAACGCCGCCCGGGGCTGGTGATCGCCCGGCTCTCCGCCTGGGGGGACGACGGCCCGTGGCGCGGCCGGCGCGGCTTCGACAGTCTGGTGCAGGCGGCCACCGGGATCGCCGCCCTCGAAACCGACCCGGGCTCCGCATCCCAGGACTCGACAGCGAGCGGAGGCGGGGCGAAGGGCGACGGTACGCCCGGAGCGCTGCCCGCGCAGGCGCTGGACCACGGCACGGGCTATCTGCTGGCCGCCGCGGTGTTCCGCGCGCTGACCGAACAGACCCGCACCGGCGGCACCTGCCTGGCCACCTTCTCCCTCGCCCGTACCGCGCACTGGCTGCTGCACGGCCCCGGGGACGACGGCGCGCCCGCGGGCCCCCGGCAGGAACCGGCGGCGTCCGGCGGCGCCCCCGACCCCGGGCATCACCTCCGGGAGACCGACAGCCCCGTCGGCCGGCTGCGCCACGCCCTCCCGCCGGTCTCCTTCGGCGGGGCACCGGCCACCTGGGCGACCCCGCCCGGCCGCTGCGGCGCGGACGCTCCGGTGTGGCGCTGAGGCCCGCGCCGCGCGCCGCATTCGCTGGCCCGCCGCCGCCACGCCTTCGTACGATTTGCCGATGACGACGAACGACCGCTATCTCGCGCGCGCCCGGCGGGTGGGCATCCGGCACTTCTCCGCCGCCGACCGGGACGAGTTCACCGCGCAGGCGCGGGAGAGCGCGGAGCTGCACCACCCGTGGCTCGCCCCGCCGGCCACGGACCCCGCCTACGACGCCTATCTGCTGCGGCTGCAGGAGCCGCTGCGCGAGGGCTTCTTGATCTGCGAACTCACCAGTGGCCGGATCGCCGGCTACCTCACGATCAACAACATCGTGCACGGGGCGTTCCGCAGCGGGGCGATCGGCTACGGCGCCTTCGCGCACGCCGCCGGGCGCGGGCTGATGAGCGAGGGGCTGCGGCTCGTGCTGCACCACGCCTTCGGGACGATGGGGCTGCACCGCCTGGAGGCCAACGTCCAGCCGGCCAACCACCTCTCGATCGGCCTGGTCCGACGCGCCGGCTTCCGGCTGGAGGGCTTCTCGCCGGATTTCCTGTTCCTCGACGGCGCCTGGCGTGACCACGAGCGTTGGGCGATCACTGCCGAGATGGTGACGGAGGAGCCGGTGTGATGTCCTGCCGGGCATGGACATCCGCTTCCACCGCACCGTCCCGGTCTTCCGGATCTTCGACGTCGCCAAGGCCCATGAGTTCTACCTCGGCTACCTCGGCTGCACCGTCGACTGGGAGCACCGCTTCGAGCCCGGTATGCCGCTCTACACCCAGGTCTCCCGCGGTGACCTGGTCCTGCATCTGTCCGAGCACCACGGCGACGCGACGCCCGGCTCCACCGTGTACACCGAGCTGAGCGGGGTGCACGCGCTGCACGCCGAGCTGGCCGGCAAGGGCTATCCGTATCTGCGGCCCGGTCTGGAGCGGGACGGGAGGGGGACCACGCTCACGCTGACCGATCCCTTCGGCAACCGGCTGCGGCTGGCCGAGCCGGGTGGCCCCGACCGGGCGGGCGGGGAGGCGCCGGCCGGGTGAGCAGCGGCCGGGGAGACGGCGGGCCGGCCGCGGCCACAGGCCCCGTCGGCCCGTTCACCCTGGGCCCGAAGTCCCTGTCCCTGCAAGGGAGTTCGCGGGGTTCGCCCCAACCCCGCCCGGCCTGTGGAACGATCACGTCATGCGCCGTACCGTACTGATCGATGCACCCTCCAACCTGGGGCTGCGGCCGCCCGCGCCCGGCGTGGTCCCCGGCTGTTACAAGCTGGCCGGCGCGCTGCGCGACCAGGGGCTGCTGCGGCGGCTCGGTGCCCTGGAGGGTGGCGTGGTGGTGCCGCCGCGCTACGACCTGGGCGAGTGGAAGGAGGGTGACGGCGACTTCCACGCCGCGCCCCTCGCCGCCTACACCCGCACGCTCGCGGCCCGCATCGAGGGACACGTCCGCGGGGGCGACTTCCCGGTGGTGCTGGGCGGCGACTGCAGCATCCTGCTCGGGGCGGTGCTCGCACTGCGGCGGCTGGGGCGGTACGGCGTCGTCCACCTCGACGGGCACGGCGACTTCCGGCACCCGGGCAACGCGGAGGTCTCCGGTCCGGTCGGTGCCGCCGCCGGAGAGGGCCTGGCGCAGATCACCGGGCGCGGACAGCCCGACCTCACGGACCTCGACGGCCTGGGGCCCTACGTCCGCGACGAGGACCTGAGCGTGCTGGGCCTGCGCGACGCGGACGAGGACCAGGCGGAGCTGACCGGCCTGGGCATCGCCCACACCCCGGTCGGCGGGATCCGGCGGCGCGGCCCGGAGCGGGTGGCACGCGAGGTCCTCGCCCGCTTCCACCGCTCCCCGCTCGACGGCTTCTGGATCCACCTCGACGCGGATGTCCTCGACCCGTCCGTGATGCCGGCCGTCGACAGCCCCGACCCCGATGGCCTGCTCCCCGACGAACTCCGGGCGCTGCTCGGCCCGCTGGCCGCCTCGCCCCGCTGTGCCGGGGTCAACGTCACCAGCTACGACCCGGACCGCGACCCCGAGGGGGCCGGTGCGGTGCTGCTCGCCGACCTCCTTGAGGACGTCTTTGCGCAACCCTGACCTCCCCCGGCCGCAAGAAGCCCTGTGCACACCGACGAGGACGCGGTTCCATGGTCAACCGGAGGCCGCCGCAGCCGAGGTGGCCCGGTCCAGCATTGCGAGGCAGCCGTGGCCACGAGTGTGCGACACACCACCCTGACCCTTCCCGCCGCCCCCCTCGGCCCGGACAACCCCCTCCCTGCCCTGCACGCCACCGACGACCCGCACCGCCTCGCACTCGCGCCGGACACCCGCCTGCCCGACGGCATGGCGCGCCGGATCGACTACGAGCCACTGCGCTCGATCCTGCCGACCCGGATGCGGGACGGCTACGGACGCGTCCGCCGCAGCACCGACATCGAGGCGCTGGTCCTGGAGAACGACCGGCTGCGCGCCACCGTCCTGCCCGGCCTCGGCGGCCGGGTGTACTCCCTGCACCACAAGCCCACCGGTCGTGAACTGCTCTACCGCAACCCGGTGTGGCAGCCCGCGGCCTTCGCCCTCAACGGCGCCTGGTTCTCCGGCGGCATCGAATGGAACATCGGCGCCACCGGACACACCACCCTCTCCTGCGCCCCGCTGCACGCCGCCCGCGTCCCGGCGCCCGACGGCGGGGAGATGCTGCGGCTGTGGGAGTGGGAACGGCTGCGCGACCTGCCCTTCCAGGTGGACCTGTGGCTGCCCGACGGCTCCGACTTCCTGCACGTCGGCGTGCGGATCCGCAATCCGCACCCGCGCACCGTGCCGGTCTACTGGTGGTCCAACACCGCCGTTCCCGAGGACGAGGGCACCCGCGTCCTGGCCCCCGCGGACGAGGCCTGGCACCTCGGCTACGCACGGACCCTGCGCCGCGTCCCGGTGCCCGACTCCGAGGGCGCCGACCGCAGTTATCCGCTGCGCAGCGAGTATCCCGCCGACTACTTCTACGAGGTGCCCGACGGCGCCCGCGGCTGGATCACCTCCCTCGGCGCGGACGGCCGCGGCCTGGTGCAGACCTCCACCGGCGCGCTGCGCGGCCGCAAGCTCTTCGTGTGGGGCGCGGGCCGGGCCGGGCGCCGCTGGCAGCAGTGGCTCACCGCACCGGGCACCGGCGGCTACGCCGAGATCCAGGCGGGCCTGGCCCGCACCCAGCTGGAGCACGTACCGCTGGAAGCGGGCGGCGAGTTCGCCTGGCTGGAGGCGTACGGACCGCTGGCGACCGACGCCGCGACGGTGCACGGCGCGGACTGGGCCGCGGCCCGTACCGAGGTGGAGACCCGGCTGGAGGCCGCCCTTCCGCGGGCGGACGTCGACGCCGCCTACGCCGCCTGGCGTCCGTACGCGGACCACGAGCCGAAGGAGTCGCTGGCCACCGGCTCCGGCTGGGGCGCGCTGGAGGTGGCCCGCGCCGGCCTCGATCTGCCGGGGACACCGTTCGAGGCGGACACGCTGGGCGCGGAGCAGGAGCCCTGGCTGACCCTGCTGACCACCGGTGACCTGCCGGCCGCCGGCCCCGTGCCCGGACCGGCGCTGGTCGCGCCGGCCTGGCGCGAGCTGCTGGAGTCCGCGGCGCCGGGGCCGGCCACCGACTACCACCTGGGTCTCGCCCAGTGGCATGCCGGCGACCGGGCCCAGGCCGTCCGCAGCTGGGAGCGGGCGCTCGCACAGGGGGCCGGCTGTCTGCCGCTGTACTGCCTGGCCGTTGCCGAGTCCGTGGCGGGCGAGCCGGCCCGCGCCGCCGACCGGTACGCGCAGGCCTGCGAGGAGGCGGCACGGGCGGCCTCGGAGGAGGGGCCCCTGGCCCGTGCCTGGCAGGCGGTGCTGCCCGCGCTCGCCCGGGAGGCGGTGCCCGCGCTGCTCGCGGCCGGCCGGACGGAGGCGGCCGCGCAGCTGCTGGCGGGTCTGCGGCGGACCGTTCCGGCCGACGGCCGCCTCGAGCTGCTGACCGCCCAGGTGCTGCTGGCCCAGGGGCAGCCGGCCGCGGCCCGGGAGATCTTCGACGCCGGATTCGAGATCGCCGGTCTGCGGGAGGGCGACGAGACGCTCGGCGACACCTGGTACGCCATCGCCGAGCTGCTGGTCGCGGCCGGCGGACCGGTCACCGAGGACGTTCGCGCCACGGCCCGCGCCACCCATCCGCTCCCGGAGCGGTACGACTACCGGATGCGGCCGTAGGCCAGGCCGTACGCCATCGCGGTGACCCCGCCCGGCCGTGGAATGATCCCGCGCTTTCGGGTGTTGTGGCGGATCATGAAGGCAATCAGCACGCCGAGCTATGGCGACCCCGAGGTCCTCGCATACTCCGACCTGCCCGACCCCAAGGTGGCCCCGGACTCGGTCCTGGTCCGGGTCAAGGCGGCCGGGGTCAATCCGGTGGACTGGAAGATCCTCGCCGGCTATCTCGACCCGATCATGGACGTGCACTTCCCGCTCATCCCCGGATGGGACGTGGCGGGTGTGGTGGAAGCCGTCGGCGCGGACGCCACCGAGTACGCGATCGGTGACGAGGTCATCGGCTATGTCCGCAAGGACGCCGTCCAGCAGGGCACCTACGCCGAGCTGGTCGCCGCGCCGGTGCGGACCCTGGCGCGCAAGCCCGCCTCGCTCAGCTGGCAGCAGGCCGCCGGGCTGCCGCTGGCCGGCCTGACGGCCTATCAGTCGCTGGCGCGGGTGGACGCGAAGAAGGGCGAGACGGTCCTGGTGCATGCCGCCGCGGGCGGTGTCGGCTCGCTCGCCGTCCAGATCGCGGTGGCCCGGGGTGCCCGGGTCATCGGCACGGCAAGTGAGGGCAACCACGCCTTCCTGCGGTCCCTGGGAGCCGAGCCGGTCACTTACGGCGACGGACTCGCCGACCGGGTGCGGGCCCTGGCACCCGAGGGCATCGACGCGGCCGTGGACTTCGTCGGCGGGGGCGTCGTGGAGGTCTCGCAGGAGCTGCTCAAGGACCGCAGCCGGGTGGCCTCCGTCGCCGACGGCGAGGTCACGGGCAAGGGCGGCCACATGGTGTGGGTGCGCCCGGACTCCGCCGATCTGACCGCGCTCGGCGCGCTCGCGGACGCCGGGAAGCTGACCGTGCCGGTCGCCGCCGTCTTCCCGTTGTCCCGGGCCGCCGAGGCGCTGCGGCAGAGCATGGCCGGGCGGACCCGCGGCAAGATCGTCCTTGAGGTGTCCTGACGGCGGACCGTCGTCGCCTCGGCGGGCAGGGGGCCGGGGCCGCTCAGGCGCCGGCGTCCTGCTTCCGGTCGACGTACTCGAAGATCGAACCGTCCGGGTGGCGGGCGACCAGATTGCGCCCGATCGGCGTCGGCAGCGGACCGGCGATGATGTCCGCGCCGACCGCCGTGAGGTCCGCGACCGCCTCGTCCACATCCTTGACGGCGAGAGTCGCGGTGATCTTGCGCAGCACCGACAACTCCGCCTCGGGGCCGCTCATCAGGAAGAAGCACCCGACGGCGGCGACCGCCACCCCGCCGCGCTGGAAGCGGATCGCCTCGGCGCCGGTCAGCCGTTCGTAGACGCCGATCGAGGCATTGAGATCGCTGACGCACACCCGCAATGAGGTCCCCAGAATGTCCATACGGGCAACCCTAGTTGGGACCCCGCCGGGACGCGATCACTGCGCCATGATCAGACCGTTCCGGGCGGCGCCCCGTGACAGCACGATCGTCCGTATGGCGTCCCGGGCCCGGAGGTAGTCGCCGCGCCCGGGCTGCCGGGCGAGCGCCGCATTGAGGTTCACCACCCGGAACCCGTCGGAGATGTCGGTGAGTTGGGGGAGGAACTCCGCCTTGCGGACCGTCCAGCGCCCGCCGGGTGCGGACGGCCCGGCGAAGGTGAAGCGGGCCATCGAGCTCTGGTTGCCGCGGCCGTCCGGCTGATCGCTGTGGTTGAACATCCGGCCCGCCAGCTGGTCACCCATCCCGTAGACGACCCAGGTGCCGTTGACCTTCTCGTAGGCCTGCGGGACATGCGCATGGGTGCCCAGGATCAGATCGACGTCGGGCCGCCCCGCGGTGCGTGCGGCGGTCAGCGTGCGGGCCAGGGTGCGCTGTTGCTCATCCGGCTCCGGCTGCCATTCGGTGCCCCAGTGGACGCTGACGACCACCACGTCCGCGCCCGCCCGCCGGGCCGCGCGGGCATCGGCAATGATCTTCTTGGCGTCAATGAGATTGACCGTCCAGGGCGCCTTGCCGGGCAGCGGGATGCCGTTGGTGCCGTAGGTGTACGAGAGCTGGGCGACCTTCGCGGGGCCGGCCCTCAGCAGCGCGGGCCGGCCGGCCTCGGCGGCGGAGCGGGCCGAGCCGGTGTGGCGCAGGCCCACCGCGTCCATGGCCCCCAGGGTGCGGCGCACGCCGTCGGCGCCGTCGTCGAGGGTGTGGTTGGAGGCCGTGGAGCAGGAGTCGTAACCGGCGTCCTTCAGGGCGGCGGCGACCTCGGGCGGGGACTTGAAGCTGGGGTAGCCGGTGAACGGTCCGCCGTCCCTGCCGTAGATGGTCTCCATGTGGCAGATCGCCAGGTCCGCGCCGGAGACCACCGGCTTCACCCCGGCGAACATGGTGCGGAAGTCGTGGCCGTGGCCGCGGGCGTTGCCGCCGGACTGCTCGATGATCTCGTGGTGCGGCAGGACGTCGCCGGTGGCCAGCAGGGTGAAGCCGGCGGAGGCCCGGGCGGCGCCCGGCGTGGCGGGCGCCGGGGGGCGTGCGGGGCCGGCGGAGTGCGGGGTGCCGCAGCCCGCCGCGAGGAGCGCGAGCGTGGCGAGGGCGGCCAGGCGCTGTATTCGGGTCACGCTCCCCATCCCTACCGGCACCGGGAGGATTTCTCCGCCGGGGGAGGGGTGCGGCTGGGCCGTCAGGGGCAATCACGGGGCCATCCGCGTCAGCGGGGGGGCGGCCGCCCGCCCGTCGTCTCAGCGCCGGGTGGGCCCGGCCCGGCGGCGGGCGGCCGCCGGCGCCGCCGTGGTCAGACGCGGCACAGCAGCTCGCCGTGCAGGACGGCGAACCAGCCGTCCTCCTCGGCGCCCCAGGCCCGCCAGGCCCGGGCGATCCGGTCCAGCTCCGCCGCCATGGCGTGCCCGCCGTCCACCGCGGTCCGCGCGAACGAGGAGCTGACCGTGCGCTCCGCCCACAGCTCGCTCCACCAGGACCGCTCCTGCGGGGTGCGGTAGCACCAGGTGCCGGCGGTGGCGGTGATCGCGTCCGGGGTGAAACCGGCCTGCCGTGCCCAGGCGTGCAGCCGGCGTCCGGCGTCCGGTTCGCCGCCGTTGGCGCGGGCCACCCGCTGGTAGAGCCGCAGCCAGTCGGTCATCCCGTCGGTCTGCGGGTACCAGGCCATGGCCGCGAAGTCCGCATCGCGGACGGCGACGATTCCGCCGGGCGCGGTGACCCGGCGCATCTCGCGCAGTGCCTGGACGGGGTCGCCCACGTGCTGGAGGACCTGATGGGCGTGCACGACGTCGAAGGTGTCGTCGGGGAAGTCCAGTGCGTGGACATCGCCGACCGTGAAGCGGACGTTGGTCAGGCCCCGTCCGGAGGCCGTGGCGCGTGCCCGGTCCAGCACCTCCGGGGCCCGCTCCAGGCCGGTGACATGGCCGTCCGGCACCAGGGCGGCCAGATCGGCGGTGATGGTGCCGGGGCCGCAGCCGATGTCGAGGATCCGCAGGTGCGGCCGCAACGCCTCCAGCAGGTATCCGGCCGAGTTGGCGGCGGTGCGCCAGGTGTGGGAGCGCAACACGGACTCGTGGTGGCCGTGGGTGTAGACGGCGGATTCCTGCGGCATGGTCGACTCCTTACGCGGGCGGGGTGGGTGACCGCCGGCGCGCGGGCACCGCCGGTCACCGCCCGGGCGGTGCGCACCACGGCGCGGCCGCCCTGTGGCGTGGTGCACTCACCGTACGCCCCAATCTCGCATCCTGAGAGTGGAGTCTCATCATTCGGGCAGCAGGCGGTAGACCCGCAGCGCCTCGTTCTGCTTCTCCAGCGTCAACTCACGTGCCGCGGACGCCACTTCACCGTCGAACGCCAGCTGGGTGTCCTGTGGGATCTCACTGATCTGCAGCCGCGACAGACGCGCCTCACCGAGCACCGGAGAGCTGCGCGGGGTGCCCATCAGCGCCGCGACGAGCAGCCGGGTACGGGCCAGCCGGCCGCCGTGCACCACCCGGACGTCGAGCACGCCGTCCGCCAGATCGTGCCGCCGCACCGGCGCGAATCCCAGCCCCCGGTACTGGCAGTTGCCGACGAACAGCAGCCATACCGCCCGCCGCTCACCATTGATCCGCAGGGACAGCGGCTCGGCCGTGCGCAGCACCTCCCACGCCGCCAGGATCCCGGCCGGCCAGGCACCGATCCGGCCCGCCCACCGCTCGCGGATCCGCACCAGCTCCGGATAGGCGCCGATCGAGAAGGTGTTGAGGAACTGGTGCCCCTCCAGATGCGGCCCGGCCCGGAAGTGCGCCACGTCCACCGCCACGGCCTCCCCGCTCTCCACCGCGCGCGCCGCCTCCGCATAGGTCTCGATCCCCAGGTCGTAGGCGAAGTGGTTCAGGGTGCCGCCGGGCAGCACCGCGAGCGGCAGCCCGTGCCGCGCCGCGACCGCCGCGGCCGCGTTGACGGTGCCGTCGCCGCCGACCACCCCCAGCGCCCCGCCGAGCGCGAGGGCCCGCTCGGCGGCGTCTTCCAGGGCCTTGTCCAGCGGCTCCCCGTCCTCCCCGCCGCACACCGTCACCTCGGCCTCCGGCAGCACCCCGTGCACCTCCGCGGTGCGGTCCGGTACCGGACCGCCGCGCTGTCCCGAACTCCGGTTCGCCACCACGACCAGTCCGCGGCCGGCCGGCAGCGCCGGAGCCTCCACGCGCGGTCTGGCCGGCGGCGCCAGCTGGGCGCGGGTCGGTGCGAAGCCGCGGACCGCGAACGCCGCCCCCGCCCCCAGCGCGGCACCCGCCAGCACATCACCCGGATAGTGCACCCCCGTATAGACGCGGGAGAACGCCACCGAGGCGGCGACCGGCGCCAGCGCCAGCCCCCACCACTTGTTCTCGAAGGCGACACCGGTCGCGAAGGCCACCGCCGAGGCCGCGTGCCCCGACGGGAAGGAGGAGGTGACCGGCTGACGCTGCAACTGCCGTATGACCGGCACCGCGTCCAGCACCGGGCGCGGCCGCCGTACGGAGCCCTTGCCGAGCGTGTTGACCGTCGCCGACGCCACCGCCAGCGAGGCCACGCCGCGCAGCGCGGCCCGGCGCACCGGCCGGCCGCCCAGTGCGGCCGCGCCCGCCGCCAGTCCCAGCCACAGCAGCCCGTGGTTGGCGCTGCGGGTCAGCCGGGGCAGCACCCGCTGGGCGCCCGGCCAGTCGCGCGTGGCAATCAGGTCGAAGGTCCGCCGGTCAAGATGGCTCAGTAGCGATCGCATGGGCCACCTTGTACCCCAGAGCGGCCGGAACAGGCAGGAACCCGGGGCATGTGCCCGCCGGGGCGTCACGGCGGGCCCGGGGGGCTTCCCGGCCTGCGCGGACCGTGCTTCCATGCCCGGATGATCAGGAGACGGCACGACACCGACCTCGACGCCTGTGCGGCCGTGCTGGCCGCCGTGCACACCCACAGCGGCTACCCGCACCACTGGCCGGACGACCCCGTGAGCTGGCTGACCCCCGACGGGCTGAGTGCCGCCTGGGTCGCCGAGGCGGACGGCACGGTCGCCGGCCATGCCGCGCTGTGCGGGCGGGAGATCAGCCGGCTCTATGTCGCCCCCGCCGCCCGTGGCGCGGGTCTCGGCCGGCGCCTGCTGCGCACCGCCGAGGCGGCGGCGACGGCCCGCGGACTGCGCCCCGTACTGGAGGTGAAGACCACCGACACCGCGGCCATCGCCCTCTACGAGCGGCTGGGCTGGCTCCGCGGCGGCACCGAGCGGCAGGAATGGGGACCGGGCGAGGTGGTGTGGGTGCACCGCTACGCGGCCCCGGCACGGGACGCGCCCCCCTCCTGAACGCCGGTCCCCCTCCCCGCTGCCGTGTCGCCCCGTCGCCACCCCCGTGATCTGCCAAGGTGGACGGGCCGCCCGTCGGGTGACGGGCCCACGATCGACCCGCCGTCGCGGAGTGGAGGCACGGATGCAGCGGACCGCCCCGGATCCGCGGCGGGAACCGGACCCGGACCCGCCGGTGGGCCTGCCCGTCCTCCCGGACCTCGTCGCCCACCTCTCCGCGGCCGCCGACCGCACCGAGGCCGACCCCCCGGGCGGCGCCGCACCACTGCGCGCCGCCGCCTGCGGCTACTGGGAACGCCGCGGCCTGCCCACCGCCCCCGACCGGGTCCTCGCCGCGCCCGGGGCGCCGGCCCTGCTGCTCGCGCTGTTCGCCGCGGCCGACGGCGCGGTGGTGCTGCCGCGGCCCTGCGCCGAGTGGTACGCGCCGCCCGCCCGGCTGCTCGGGCGGCCCGTGCACCTCGCGCCCGTACCGGCCGAATCGGGCGGCGTGCCCGACCCGTTCGCGCTGTTGGAGACCGTCCGCCGGGCCCGGATGCACGGCGACTCCCCGCGGGTGCTGGTGCTGTCCGTCGCCGACGACCCGACCGGCACCTGCCCCGCCCCCGAACAGCTCCACGAGGTCTGTGAGGCGGCGGCGGAGGAGGGCCTGTGGATCATCAGCGACGAGACCCGCCGCGATCTGCTGCACGATCCGCACGACACCGTGCTGCTCAGCCCCGCCGAGATGCTGCCCGACTCGGTCGTCGTCCTCACCGACCTGCGCGCCACGCTGGTGCCCGCCTCCTGGCCCGCCGCGCTCGCCCGCTTCCCCGACACCGACCGGGGCACCGTCCTGCGGGCCGCCGCGCTGGACGCGCTCACCGCGGTCGGCGCCCCGCTTCCGGGGCCGGTCGGCTGCGCCGTCACCCATGCCCTCGGCGAACCGGACGCGCTGCGCGCCAGGACGGCCACCGTCGCCCGGGTGTACGGCGTCCTCGCCGCGGCGCTCCATCACACCCTCACCGAGGCCGGTGCGGTCTGCCGACCGCCGCACTCCGGCAGCCATCTCTACGCCGACCTCGAACCCCTGCGCCGCCCGCTGGCCGCCCGCGGCATCGTGGAATCGCACGCGCTGGAGCGGAAATTGGCGCCGTGGCAGGCACGCGGCGGACACCGGTTCGGCGATGCCCCGGGCGCCCTGCGGGTGCGCCTGGGCGCCGAGGCCCTGCTCGGCGACGACCGGGACCTGCGGCAACGCACCCTGGACGCGCCCGATCCGCTGGAACTCGCGCACATCACCGAGGCGTTGACGGCACTGTCCCGCGCGCTGGCCGGACTCACCTCCGCGACGGACGGCTGACGGCCGCCGCCCGGCCCCTATCCAACGGGACAACGGGACAACGGGACAGGTCAGCCGGCGGGTGCGGCCGGCGCCCCCGCACACCCCTGTTAGCGGGGTGTTAGCGGAGCGGCAGCTTCACGATAGTGGCCCCGAGCAGAGTGGGTGACGTACCGAGGAACCACGACACCGACTGACCCCGGGGGACCCGAGATGAACTCCACCAGCACCGTCCGCACCGTTCGTAGCCGCACCCTGCGCGTGGCCGCCGCGACCCTGACCGCGGCCGCAGCCCTGGCCCTGACCGCCTGCTCCGGCGCGGACGCCGCCGGCGCGAAGTCGGCGGGCCACACGAGCACGAACTCGGCCGCCGCCGAGTCCACCGCCTCGGGCTGGTCCGGGCTGCAGAGCTCCGACGCCAAGGCGGACGTCACGGGCAAGCAGTCGGGCAGCGCGCACGCCGCCGCGGCCAGGGCGGCGTCGCCGGTCCGTACCCAGCGTCTGGCGGACGGCGTGAGCAAGGCCGAGATCTACAAGCTCGGTGACCAGCACTACCGTGCCAAGATCGTCGCCCGTGGTGCGGTCCTGGCCACGCTGGAGACGAAGGGGCACGACGACGGGCTCGACGCCAACGACATGTTCGTCACGCTCACACTGGACGGCCAGGTGCACTCCTGGATGGGCGGCGGACACCAGGGACCGGGCACCTTCACGCTCGCGGGCGGCTGGACCGCCAAGGTCACCAAGCTCGGTGAGCTGCGCTACCGCGCACAGATCATCGGCCACGACGGCGTCGCCGCCACGCTGGAGACCCACCAGCACGACGTCGGCCTCGACGCCAACGGCAGCTACCTCGTGCTCAGCAACGGCGGCATCATCAGCGCCCACGCGTAACAGCCCACCCGACCGCGGCGGTGGAGCTGTCTCCGGCGGGACGGCTCCACCGCCGCAGTGCCCGAAGCGTCCGAGTGTCCCTGGAGACCTCAGCGACGGGCCCCGCCGTCCCTCCCGCCCCGTCCGAGGCGCCGTCGGAGCGCCGGCGCCGCGCTGATCAGCAGGGTCAGGCCGATGGCCAACAGCACGCCCTGCCACGGCTCGCCGAACAGCGAGCCGCTCAGCAGCCCGATGAGCTGGTACGCCGCCGCCCAGGCCAGACAGGCCGCGATATCGCCGCGGACGAACCGCCGCAGCGGCATCGCCGAGAGCAGACACGCCAGCATGACCGGGATCCGCCCGGCCGGCACCAGCCGCGACAGCACCAGCACCAGGACTCCGTGCTCGCGCAGCCCGGCCTGCGCCCGCTCCAGGCGCTCCGGCGCGGCACGGGCCCGCAGCCGCGCCAGCCAGCGCGAGCCGCCCGGGGAGGTGGTGCCGCGCCGCCCGAGCGAGTACAGGCCGACATCGCCGAGGAACGCGGCCAGCGAGGCCACCGCGAACACCAGCAGCAGGGCGAACGGCGAGGTGTGGTGGAAGGCCACCACCGCCGCCGAGCTGACCAGAGCCCCCGTCGGCACCACGGGCACCAGGGACCCGAGCACCACCAGCAGGAACAGCGAGGGGTACCCGACCGCCTGCTGCGTCGACTCCGGCGGCACGCTCCGCACCAGCTCACCCAGCAGGGTCATCGCACGACCCGCGGACGTACCGACTCGCCGTGCCCCAGCCGGTGCACGGTGACCCCGGGCGCCACCGTCGCCATCTGCCGTGCGAACTCGTGGCCCGGCGCATGGAATTCGTGCGGCCGTACGGCGTCCATGCCGATCGGCCAGTACGTGCCGTAGTGCACCGGGACCGCGCTGCACGGGGCCAGCCGCGCCGCCGCCTGCGCCGCCCGCCGTGCGTCGAGATGCCCGTGCCCGAGGAAGGGACCCCAGCCGCCCACCGGCAGCAGCGCCACCTCGCAGGGGCCGACCGCGTCCGCCATCTCCTCGAACAGCCCGGTGTCGCCGGCGAAGTAGGTGCGTGCCGCGCCCTGCACGACATAGCCGAGCGCCGGCACCCGGCGCGGCCCGCAGGGCAGCCGCCGCCCGTCGTGCGCCGCCGGCACCGCCCGCACCGTCACCGCGCCCGCCCGGCACTCCTCGCCCGCCCGCAGCTCGGTGATCCGCAGCGTCCGGACCGCCGCCACCCGGCGCAGCCCCGGCACCGCGGCCGTCGCCCCGCGCGGCACCACCAGCCGGGTCCCCGGCGCGAGGCGGGCCAGCGAGGCGGGGTGCAGATGGTCGGCGTGCAGATGGGAGACCAGGACGAGATCGGCCCGCGCGGCCTCCGGCGGCGGCAGCGCGCCCCGCCGGCGCCGCAGATGCGCCAGCCGGCGCACGAACAGCGGATCCGTCAGCACCCGCACCCCGGAGTCCTCGACCGTCACGGTGGCATGCCCCCACCAGGTGACCTTCACCGACACCGCGCACCTCCCGTCCCGACACGCCGCACCGCCCGCCCTCGGGTGCGCCGCTTCCGATCGTCCATCATCCGGCCGGAAAGCGGGTGCCGGGGACGGGACCGGCGGGGGCGGGACCGGGCGCGGCCGGGTGTGCCAGGCTGGTCAGCACGTCCGCGCGGCCGGTGCGGGCCACAGCGTGAGGCGGGACGGCGTGCGGATTCCACGGTGGAAATCCCTCAGCGGCGCCCTCTTCCGGGTGCTCGCGGTCTGGCTGGTCTCCAGTCTCACCCTGCTCGTCCTCGCCGCCCTGCTGCCCGACTTCCGGCTGCAGTCCGCGAACGGCGAAAGCCTCACCCGCACCGCCGTCACCGCGGCCCTGGGCTCCGGTGTGTTCGGGCTGCTCGGCGCCGTGGTGTGGCCGCTGCTCGTCCGCGCCCTGCTGCTGGTGCCGGCGCTCGTCCTGGGTCTGCTGGTCTTCTTCCTCAACGGCTCCCTGCTGCTGCTCGCCCTCGATCTGATCCCCGCGGGCCGCGGACAGGCCGCACCCCAGACGGCGGTGATCGTCGCGGCCGTGATGTCCGCGGCTTCCTCGGCGACCTCCGCCTTCCTCGCGGTCCGCAACGACGAGGCCTATCACCGCAGACTCGTCCGGCTCGCCGGGCGCCGCCACCGCCGCGCCGCCCGTCGCCCGGCCACCCCCGGCACCGTCTTCCTCCAGCTCGACGGGCTCGGCCACGACCTGCTGTGCGAGGCCACCGGCGGCGAGCGGCCGCTGATGGAGACCGTCGCCCGCTGGCGGGACGGCAGCCACCGCCTCACCCCCTGGCGCACCGACTGGTCCAGCCAGACCGGCGCCAGCCAGCTCGCCCTCCTGCACGGCAGCAACGAGGACGTACCGGCCTTCCGCTGGTACGAGAAGGACACCCGCACCCTCGTCGTCAGCAACCGGCCCAGCAGCGCCGCCGCCCTCCAGCGCCGCGCCATCGAGCGCACCGGCGACGGCGGACTGCTCGCCTACGACGGTGCCAGCCGCGGCAACCTCTTCAGCGGCGGCGCCGACCAGGTGGCCCTGGTGATGTCGGTGGCGGCCCGCCGCGGCCGCTACAACCGCTCCCGCGCCGGCTACTTCGCCTACTTCTCCGACCCGGCCAACGCCACCCGTACCGCCGTCTCCTTCGTCGCCGAGGTCGTCCGGGAGATCGTCCAGTCGCTGCGCACCCGCTTCCGCCGGGAGCTGCCGCGGGTCGGGCGGGGCGGCCTCTACCCCGTCCTGAGGGCCTTCGCCACCGTCGTCGAACGCGATGTGGTGGTCGCCGCGGTCATCGGCGACATGATCGCCGGCCGAACCGCCGTCTACGCCGACCTCGTCGCCTACGACGAAGTGGCCCACCACTCCGGGCCCGCCCACCGCGATGCCCTCCAGGTGCTGCGCAGCCTCGACCGGTCCCTGGCACTGATCGCCCGGGCCGCCCGGCACGCGCCCCGTCCGTACCGCATCGTGCTGCTCTCCGACCACGGCCAGAGCCACGGCCCGACGTTCCTGGAGCGCTACGGGCTGAGCCTGCAGAACCTGGTGCGTGCCGGGTGCGGGCTGCCGGTGCCGCGGCGCGCGGGGCGCAGCCCGAGCGGTGCCGAGGCCAGGGAAGCGGCGCGGGCCGCGCTGCACCGCCCCGAGGAGCCGGACGGGCCGCGCCCCGGGGAACGTCCGGAGCCGGGCTCCTCCCACCCGGTCGTGCTGGCGTCGGGAAACCTCGGCCTGGTGTCGTTCCCCGACGTGCCCGGCCGGATCACCCGCGAGGAACTCGACCGTCGCCACCCCGCCCTGCTGGCCACCCTCGCCAACCACCCCGGCATCGGCTTCGTCCTGGTCCGCTCCGCCGCACACGGCCCCGTGGTGCTCGGACCGGCCGGCGCCGAGCACCACCTCGCCACCGGGCACCTCATCGGGGCCGACCCCCTCGCCCCGTTCGGTGACGGCGCCGCCGAGGCCGTACGCCGCACCGACCGCTTCCCGCACACCGCCGACCTCATGATCAACTCCGCCTGTGACCCGGCGACCGGCACGGTGCACGCCTTCGAGGAACAGATCGGCTCCCACGGAGGGCTGGGCGGCGCCCAGAGCCACCCCTTCCTCCTGTGGCCCGCCGAGCTGACCCCGCCGGTCCCCGATGGCGCGCCGCTGACCGGCGCGGAACAGGTCCACCGGGTGCTGCGCCGCTGGCTGGCGGAGGCCGACGGCCCGCAGCTGCCTCTGGGATCCACCGTGGACGAACTGCGGCGCGAGGCGCCCGCACCCGAAGATTTTTCACCGCCGGGACCTCCCCCGCGGGACAAAGACCGCTGATTTTGGCGGGCGCCACCGATCGCGGACGATGAACCCCGCCCGGTAACCCCGGGTGCACAGCGCACGACGAGAGGCCCGCCACGACATGAACGACCGGCACACCCGCCGCTTCGGTCTGGGAACCGCCACCTGCCTGGTGATGGGCAACATCATCGGCGGTGGCATCTTTCTGCTGCCGGCGTCGGTGGCTCCGTTCGGCACCGTCAGCCTGGTCGCCTTCGGCGTCCTGACCGTCGGTGCCGTAGCCCTCGCCCTGGTCTTCGGCCGGCTCGCCGAGCGCCACCCGGACACCGGCGGCCCCTACGTCTACGCGCGCGAGGCGTTCGGTGACTTCGCCGGCTTCCTCTCCGCCTGGTCGTACTGGACCATGACCTGGGTCAGCAACGCGGCGCTCGCGGTCGCCGCCGTCGGCTACGTCCACGTCCTGCTGCCCGGCCACCCCTCGAAGGGCACCGACCTCGCGGTCGCGCTGATCGCCCTGTGGCTGCCGGCCGTCGCCAACTTCGCCGGCACCCGCTACGTCGGCCTGGTCCAGATGGTCTCCACGGTCCTCAAGTTCGTCCCGCTGCTCTTCATCGCCGTCGTCGGCCTGTTCTTCTTCGACCCGCACAACCTCGGCGCGTTCCACGAGGGCGGCGGCAGTGCGCTCGGCGGGATGTCCGCGGCCGCCGCGATCCTCCTCTACTCCTACGTGGGGGTGGAGTCCGCCGCGATGAGCGCGGGCGAGGTCCGCGACCCGGAGCGGAACGTCGGCCGGGCCACCGTCCTCGGCACCGTCGGCTCCGCCGTCGTCTACCTCCTGGGTACCGTCGCCGTCTTCGGCACCGTCGCCCACGACAAGCTGGTGAAGTCCAAGGCGCCGTTCTCCGACGCGGTGAACGCGATGTTCGGCGGCCACTGGGGTGGCACCGTCGTCGCCCTCGCCGCCGTCGTCTCGATCCTCGGCGCCCTCAACGGCTGGACCCTGATGAGCGCCCAGTCCCCGTACGCCGCCGCCAAGGACGGGCTGTTCCCCGCCCCGTTCCTGACCAAGCGGCGCGGTGTGCCGACCTTCGGCGTCCTGGCCGCCGCGGTGCTCGCCAGCGCCCTGACGGTGCTCAACTACCTGACCGGCTCCGGTGGCGTCTTCGAGATCCTGGTCCTGATCACCACCTTCTCGGCGACCGTGCCCTACCTTCTCGCCGCCGGCGCCCAGGTCTACTTCCTGCTCACCGGCCGCCGCGACAAGGTCCGCCCCGCCCGCTTCGCCCGCGACCTCACCCTCGCCCTGACCGCCTTCGGTTTCACCTTCTGGCTCGTCGCCGGGGCCGGCTACGCCGCGATCTACCAGGGCGTGCTGTTCCTCTTCGCCGGCATCCTCGTCTACGCCGTCATGGCCGCCCGTCGTACGGCCCGCCAGGAGGAGGACCGGGCCGCGGCATCCGGCGCTACTCCCGGGCGGCCCGCAGCGGTTCCCCCACCCGCCGCAGATGACGCAGCGCTTCCGCGTACGACCTGAGCAGTCCGGTCTCGTGATACGGGACCCCGATCTCGGCGCAGTACGCCCGCACGATGACCTGCGCCCGGCGCAGATGCGGGGTCGGCATGCCCGGGAAGAGATGGTGCTCGATCTGGTAGTTGAGCCCACCGAGCAGCACATCGGTCAGCGGCCCGCCCCGGACATTGCGTGAGGTGAGCACCTGCCGCCGCAGAAAGTCCGGCCGGGCGTCCCCCGTCAGCGTCGGCATCCCCTTGTGGTTCGGCGCGAACGTACAGCCCAAATACACGCCGAAGGCGGCCTGGTGGACGAGGAGGAAGGCCAGCGCCTTGCCGGGGGACAGCACCAGGAACAGCGCGCTCAGGTAGAGCACCACATGTGCCAGCAACAGTGCCGCCTCGCTTCCCCAGTGCTTCATCGTGGGGGACCGCAGCGCCCGGAAGCTCGCCACCCGCAGATTGAACCCCTCCAGCGTGAGCAGCGGGAAGAACAACTGCGCCTGATAGCGGCCGAGGAAGCGGGGCAGCCCCGTGGCGGCCCGCGCCTGGTCCCGGGACCACAGCAGGATGTCCGGCGCCACATCCGGATCCAGCGCCTCATGATTGGGGTTCGCGTGATGCCGGGTGTGCTTGTGCATCCACCAGCCGTACGACATCCCCACCCCGAGGTTGCCGAACAGCCGCCCACCGACCCCGCTCGCCCGGCGCCCGCGGAACACCTGCAGATGCGCCACATCATGCGTGACCAGCGCCACCTGCCCGAACACCAGGGCCAGGAACAGCGCCACCGCCAGCTGCCACCAACTGTCCCCGACCACGAAGAACGCCCCCCACCCCCCGACGACCCCCGCACCCACCACCAAGAGCCGCACCGCGTAATACCCCGGCCGCCGCTTCAACAGCCCCGCCGCCACCACCCGCCGCGCCAGCCGCGCAAAGTCACTGCCGGCATCCTCCGCCGACCCACCCGGCAGCGGAACGTTCTCATCTCTCTCAAGACCCTCAAGTCGCGTCGTCGTCATACGCCCGAGTCTGGTAACCCGCCCCGCCCCACGACATCCGGTGGGCACCCGGGGGAGACGGGGGGTTAGCGGTAGGGGGTGGGGGTGGTGGCTTCACCCCGTCGCACCGCGGTCAGCCCCAGAAACCCATGCCCGGCTCCCGACGGTGAGCACCGACTCAGCCCGCGCCCTTCGCCACCGCAACAGGCGGCGTAGTCAGGCGAGTTGCTGCCTGGGGGTCACGTCTATCACCGACTGATGCCTCCGTAACTGAGGGACTTCCGGAGCGAGATGCCGCACTCACGAGATGCCGCAATCCGCGGAGATCTCACACTCCGCCGTGCCACGATGACCTTCTGCGTACGGACCTCTGATTCCGGCGCGGGAAGACGTCCAGTCAGTCATCGGGAGGGCCCATGACTCTGAAGATACCGGCCGCTCTATGGGACCGGCAGTACGCCGCGGGCCTGCTGCAACGCTACTGGGCCACCCGCGCCGACGGGGCGCCCGTATACACCGGCTCACGCTTCGAACGCCTCGGAGGCGGAGGTGACCGCCGAGAGGTGAGGAACTGCTTCACCGCCGAGGACTTCGTCGCCGTAGCCACGGTCGGCGCCGGCAAACTGCTGGCCCGCAAGCGCCCCCGCCTCCTGCCCGTCTATGACGCGGTGGTCAAGAAGGTCTTCGAGCGTCCTGTGTCAGACCTGACCTTCTGGTCCGACATGCGCACTGAACTCCGCAGCGACGAAGGGGCACTCGTGTCCCATCTCGAGCAGATCCGAGACCTGGCGGGGATCGGGAGGGACATCGGCGTGCTGCGGGTCCTCGACGTGGCAGCGTGGATGCATGGCAAGGGATCTGGTCACTAAGAAGCCGCGCAGATAGGCGACGGGTGGAGGCCAGCTGACAGGCGGGACAGGCCCAGGTTCTGTGATCATGGAGTTGCGACGCTCTGTGATCAGGGGAGACCTGTGCCTGCGCTGCCATCGTGGCTGACCTAACCGCGTGGGACCAGTTTGCTGCCCTGTTGCCGCAGCGGCCCGAGTTCGATCCGGCCCACCCGTTGGGCTGCCACCGGCGCCGGATCAGCGACAGGATCGTGTTCGACAAGCTCCTGCAAGCCCTTCGCTTCGGCTGCTCCTACGAGGCGATCGCGGACTGCACCTGCTCAGCCACCACGATCCGTAACCGCCGGGACGAGTGGATACGCCTGGGGCTGTTCGCCCGGCTGAAGCAGATCGCGCTCGACGCCTATGACCGCATCGTCGGTCTCATCCTCGATCAGATCGCCGTGGACGGAGCCATCACCAAGGCCCCCGGCGGCGGGGAAGTGGCCGGACGCTCACCGGTCGACCGGGGCAAGCAGGGCATGAAGCGTTCAGGCATGACTGACGGCTACGGCATCCCCCTTGGCTGCGTCCTCGTCGGCGCCAACCGTCACGACTCGCCGCTCCTGGCACCAACTCTCGATTTGCTAACTGAACTTGGGCCACTGCCCGACGAGATCACCGTGCACCTCGACGCCGGTTATGACTCGGCCGCGTCGCGTGCTGTGCTCGGCGAGCGGGGCTGTATGGCCGGATCGCCCATAAAGGGGCTAAGGCACCGGTCCAGGCCACCCGGCGATGGCACGTGGAACGCTCCCACGCCTGGCAGAACGCCTTTCACCGACTCGCACGCTGCTACGAACGTCGGGGCAGTGTCATCGAAGCCTTCTTCGACCTCACCGACACAATCATCACCGTCCGTAGCCTAATCCGTCGAGCCTGGACCACCCACCGTTGGGATACACGCCCGAGACGCCGACCATGACCTGCTGCCGCTGTGGGGACTCCTTGGACAGACGGTGGGTGGGCGTCGGACCTGGTTGACTCTCCCACCGTGGGAGAGTTCAGGGTGGGGTGCATGCACGTCGGCGACGCGGGTTTGCGGGGCATTGGGGAGATTGCGCGGAAGACCGGGCTGTCGGTGAAGCTCATCCGGCACTGGTCCGACGTCGGGGTGGTACCGCCGGCCGGGCGTACCCCCGCCGGGTACCGCGTCTACAACTCCGAGTCCCAGGCCCGTCTGGAGCTGGCACGGACCCTTCGGGACCTGGGTTTGGGATTGTCGCAAATCCGCGATGTCCTCAACCGCGAGCACACGCTCACAGAGGTGGCTACCGCCCATGTCGACGCGCTGGAGGTGCAGATCCGCGCGCTGCGCACGCAGCAGGCGGTGCTGCGCTCCGTCACCCGCCGTTCCACCACCGCCGAAGGACTTGCCTTCATGACTCGAACCGCCCGCCTGTCAGCCTCCGAACGACGCATGCTCATCCAGGAGTTTGTGACCGAGGCCCTCGCGGACCTGGACGTCCCGGCCTACCGCCGCGGGCTGCTGGCCGCTACCCCGGATCTTCCCGACAATCCCACCGACGAGCAGGTCGACGCCTGGATCGAACTGAGCGAACTGGTATCGGACCCTGCCCTGTGCACTGGAGTACGGCGCATTGCCCAATACGCCGCCGAGCATGCGCCCGGCGACCATGACGACCGCACACTGCAAGAAGCCCGGCAGCTCACCGACGACTGGACGCAGCGGGTAAACACGGCCATACACGCCGGGATCGCCCCGGACTCACCCGCAGCCGACCAGGTGGTGGCCGCCGTCGTCACCGCCTGGATCCCCACACAGACGCACACCCGCAACGCCGTGCACACCGACGGAGCACCGGCCCGTCGCGTACTGCTGGACCAGCTTGAGATCGTCTGCGACACCAAGGTCGAGCGGTACTGGCAACTGATGTGCATCATCAACGGCTGGCCTCTACGGCCCAGCATGGCAGCGGCCGGGAACTGGCTGAAGACCGCACTGCGCACCAACCCTGCTCCCGGCGCCCGCGCCGAGGAACTCGGCACCCTGTACGACACGGAGGTCGACGCTTGGCAGCCCGCAGGAGTGCTCGACGGCTGCGCCAGGATTCTGGCCGCCGTGAACGATCTCGTCCGCGCCGTCGGCCCGGACCAGTTCAGCCTGCCGACCCCCTGCGCACAGTGGGATGTGCGCACCCTGCTGGACCACTTGGTCTGGGAAAACCTGCTGTGGGCCGGCCTGGCCAACGGTGCCCCTCGCTCCGATGTCACCGCCGACCACCTCGGCGAGGACCACATGGAAGCGTTCCATGCCGCCGCACAGGCTTCGCTGGCCGCCTTCCGCCGCCCCGGCATGCTCGATCAGCGGTACGGGCCCGCACCGGGGCGACGGCTCGTCGAGCAACTGGTCATCGAGATGCTGGTGCACAGCTGGGACCTGGCCACAGCCATCGGACACCCACGTGACCTCGTCCCGGACCTCGCCGAGTCAGCCCTCCCGGTAGTACGGGAGATCTGCGGCAGCCTGCCGCGGACACCCGGCGGCTCCTTCGCCCCACCCCAGCCTGTGCCCCACGACGCGTCCGCCCTCGATCACCTCGCCAGCTACCTCGGCCGCACCGTCAGCTAACCTCCGGGCCCCTCAGCACAGCAGCCGACGATCGTGGACTGGACGGTGAAGTACACAAGCAGGTCCGCCAGCGGGAAATTCCGGCGGAGAGCCTCGTCACCGCCTATCTGCGCGACCTCTAAGGTTCAGGCCTCTGCCGTCGGGGACCTGCGCTCTCACGGCAGAATTCGCCCGCGCTGTGCAGGGCGAAGAACGGGATCGATCTCTGTCAGAATTTCGTGCAGCGCACGAGCCCCCAGGGCAACGCGGTCGTTGGCGTCCCGCGACATCTCCTCACACAGCCGTATCGCGCTGTCTCGATCGTCGGAGAAGATGCCGAATACGTCGACGATCGCGGTGTGGATCCATTCACTGTGATTCGAGTCGGCGACTGGCAGTGCGGAAGCGACTATCGTCAGCCCGACCCTGTCCTTTCGCCGGAGCAAGGCTTCCACGGTCCGCTGGGTGACGAAGGTGTCATCCGGGTCGAGCACGAGCGCCAGCAGCGGCTCGAGGGCCTCCTGCATCTCGGCGAACCCTGCCAGGCCGTGACCGGCATCCGCTCGGTCACGGTAGTCATGACTTCGCCCGAGCTCGCCGAGCACCACGACAGCTGCATGCCGCAGGTCACTGTCCACCTGCTTGCCCACCCCTCCCACGATTTCCGGCAAAGTACCATCGAGGCCCCCCACAGGGTGATCGCCAGGGCAGTGCCAGAGTGCTCCCGCCACCCAGCGGCACGTGGCCCATGAGAACAAGAAGCGGCGCGGGGCGGGCGCCTACACCCTCGCCTCATCTCCGTTCGGGAAGACGATCGTTCGCCGCCTGCGGGGGGGCGCTGCATCCGACTGAGGATGAATTCATCGACTTCAGCACTTCCCTTGATCGGGCGGCTATCGAAGTAGAAGTCGGTCATGAGTATGACCGGCCGTCATTCCCTGCACCCCCGCGAGTTCATCCGCTCGGATCCTCACCGAACGCCCCCGCCGCACCCCCTCCCTCGCCCTCCGCCTGGCCGTTGCGGCGGTTGAAGACGGGCAGCGCCCGCACCAGGTCCGGGGGAAGGACGAGGCCCTGTTCGGTGGACGGGTTGACCGCCAGCCACAGGTCGTCCGCCGGCCAGTTCGCGGCCAGCTCCACGACGGGCAGGCGGAGCGCGGCACCGGGATCGCCCCCGGCCGCCAGCAGCGCGTCCTCGGTGGTGAAGACGGGGACGTACCGGTTCCCGTCCTGTTCGATCACCGGCAGGGAGATGGTGCCCTCGGGGCGCTCCTCCTCGCCCTCGGCCGGCGGCGACTGCGGCAGCAGGGCCACGCTGGTCGCCAGATCGATCAGGGCGGCCTGGGTCTCCTCCGCCTCCTGCGCGGACGGGCCTCCCTCGGCGGCGGCCTCCGCCGGAGGCCCGTGTTCGTCGGGGCTGGAGCTGCTCATGGAGTGTCCTCTCGTCGGCCTTGCTCACCGGCACCCGCGCGACACGGGCCGGACGGGGGCCCCAGCCACCGCCGGACGCCGCCCAGCGGCACGGAGCCGGGGCACGCACGCCCCTACCACCAGGCTAGGCCGCCCCACGATCTCTGCAACGTCCCCGGTGCGGGCAGCGGTGGTGAGCACGAGTCGCCTGCGTGGTCGCACGGGGCCACCGGAAGGGGACAGCTCAGAATCTTCGGAGTCAGTCCGGGTGTCCTTCCCTACACTTGATCAGATGGCCAAGGACACCTCGCTCGCTCCCCTCGTGGTCGACCATGACCCTGCCTGGCAGGCGCGAGGACTCGCTCTCGCCGCGGAACTGCGCTCCGCGCTCGCCCCACTTGCGCTGCACGTGGAGCACATCGGCAGCACAGCGATCCCCGGCATGGCGGCCAAGCCGGTCCTTGACTTCCAGGTCAGCGTCGATGACCTCCAAGAGGCCGAGCGCGCCTTCGATCAGCTCCTGGCCGACCAGGGTTTCCAGCGGTCCGTCCACCAGCATGATCACGTTCCCGCCGGACGCGACGACGCGCCGGAGCGCTGGGCGAAGAGACTGTGGTTGCGGCGCGGGCATTCAGGCGAGGACGTCAACCTGCACGTCCGCGTCCTGGGCGCTCCCAACGAGCGCCTGGCGCTGCTCTTCCGCGACTGGTTCCGGTCTCACCCCGGGGCGGTTCCTGCCCATTCCCGCTTCAAGAGCACCCTCGCGGCCACCGTCGACGATGTCGGCGTCTATTCCGACGTCAAGGACCCCGTCGTCGATCTCGTCAGCACGGTCGCCGAGTCCTGGGCCGGCGAGACCGGATGGACGCCACACCCCGGCTCGAGCCCCCGAGTCTGACTCTTTGGCCATGGCCTGCCGGCAGTCCCGCGCCCGCCCCTCCGCCATTACCTCCCACGTAATCGCCCCCGCCCCCTCCGCCCGGCAAGCTGACGGCACCGGTTCACGGGCCGGCGCACTCCGGCCCGTGAACCGGCCTGTGGCAAAAGGCCGTTGATCCGTTGTGGATCACGTGGAGTACGAGGAAGAGGAGCAGGTCATGGCGCAGCGCGAGCGGCAGGGCGGGGAGCAGGGCGGCGTGGGGGACCGGTATGCGCAGGCCGTTGCGCGGTACTTCGAGGCGTGGAATGCCGCGGGGGAGGGGACGTTGGGCAAGGCCGTGGCCGCCGCGTTCGACGAGGGGGCCACGTATACCGATCCGCTGGCCGATGTGGCGGGGCACGAGGGGCTGGCGGCGGTCATCGCGGGGGCGCAGGCGCAGTTCCCCGGGTTTGTGTTCCGGCCGTCGGGGGGCGTGGACGGGCATCACGACATCGCGCGGTTCGGGTGGGAGCTGGTGAGTGCGGCGGACGGTTCGGCGCCGGTGGCCGGGTTCGACGTGGTGCGGCTGGGGGAGGACGGTCGGATCCGGTCCGTCCTCGGGTTTCTGGACCGGGTACCCGCGGCCTGATGAGGTCGCGGGTACCCGGGCGGAGGTCAATGCCGGAGCCGAGGCCGGAATGGGGGGCTGGGAGGCCGGCTCTGTCGGCCCGCCTCCTGGCCGTCCCGCCCCCGGCCCCGCTAGGACGCCGCTTCCCGCAGGTACGTGAGCGTTTCCGGGGTGGCGGGGAGGAAGGTTTCCACTGCCAGTTCGGAGACGGTCACGTCCATGGGGGTGTTGAAGGTGGCGATGGTCGAGATGAAGGAGAGCACGGTGTTGTCGTGTTCGAGCATCATGGGGAGGGCGAACGGCGCGTGGTCGCCGAGGGCCGCCCGCTCGCGGCCGCCCGGGGGCAGGGGGTAGCCGCTGACCTCGTCGTAGAGGGCGCGGAGGGGCGCGGAGCGCAGCAGGGCGAGCTGTCGCTCCATCTGGGCGAGAAGGTGGCCGCGCCACTCACGGTAGTTGCGGATGCGGGGGGCCAGGCCGTCCGGGTGCATGGTGAGCCGCATGGCGTTCAGCGGGGGCTCCAGCAGTGCGGGGTCGACGCCCGCCAGCAGCATGGTGATGCCGCGGTTCGCCGCCTGCACGTGGTAGGTGCCGTCCAGCACCAGTGCGGGGAAGGGCTCGTAGCCGGTCAGCAGCCGTTCCATGCCGGAGCGCAGGGCGGCCATCGAGGGGTCGTCCAGCGGGGTCTCGGGGAAGGTGGGGGCGTAGCCCGCGGCGATCAGCAGGGCGTTGCGTTCCCGTACGGGGACGTCGAGGTGTTCGGCGAGCCGGAGCACCATCTCCTGGCTGGGGCGTGAGCGGCCGGTCTCGATGAAGCTGATGTGGCGGGCGGAGGAGTCGGCGCGCAGGGCCAGTTCCAGCTGGCTGATCCGGCGGCGGGCACGCCACTCGCGCAGCAGGGTGCCCACACCCGTGATCGTCTCCGGCGAGGACGCCGCAGCAGTTGTCATGGCAGGGACGGTAGTCCAGACGCGTGCGGAGGCGGGCGCGGCCGTCTGGAAGGCAGGCGCGTGCCGCGGGGGCGCGGCGGAGGGGCGGGCGTGCCAGGCTGGAGGCGTCGTGGCTGCCGGGAAGCGGGGCGGCCCGGCGGGGACGGACACGTAGCGGAGCCGGCGCACCGGCGGACGGCTCACGGCGAGAGGCGGCGCACATGAATGCTCAGCTGGAACCGCTCAGCGACAAGGACATCGAGGAGCGCCTCGCGGAGCTGCCCGGATGGTCCGCAGAGGGGGACCTGCTGTGTCGCAGCTACCGGTTCCACGGGCACTTCCCGGCGGCCGCGATGGTGGTCCATATCGCGCAGATCCAGGAGGAGTTGGGCCATCATGCCGAGCTGACCCTCGGCTACAACCAGCTCGGCGTGACGGTGAACACCCACAGCGTCGGGGGCCGGATCACCCACCTCGACTTCGGGCTCGCCCGCCGTATCGAGGACATCGCACCGGCACACGACGTGCGCTGAGACGCGGGCGGTTCAGCTGCCGGAGCGCGGCCGCACCACCCGCCCGGCCCGCGCCAGCTCCACATTGAACTGCGCGCCGGACAGCAGCGACAGATGGGAGAACCACAGCCAGATCAGGAAGACCACCGGCCCGGCGAGCGAGCCGTAGAGCCGGTTGAAGGTGCCCACGTACGAGGTGTAGAGCGCGAAGGCGGCCGACGAGACCAGCCACAGCAGCACGGCGACCACCCCGCCGGGCGCCGCGCGCCGCACCCCGCGGGAGGTGGGCGGCCCGGAACGGAACAGCACCATCGCCAGCACCGTGGCCAGGAGCAGCAGCAGCGGCCACTTCAGCAGGTTCCAGGTCGCCTCGCCCGCCTCGCCGAGCCCGATCGTCCGGCCCAGCGCGGTCGCGAGCGGTCCGCTCACCAGTAGTGCCACCGCGCTGCTGATCAGCAGCGCCATCAGCAGCAGCGCCGTCATGAGGATGCGCGGTGCCTTGCGCCACGGCGGCCGGTCGTCCCGGGTACGGTGCATGGCGTGCAGCGCCCGGCGGAACACCGCCAGATAGCTGCAGGACGACCACAGGGCACTGACCATGGCGCCGCCGACCACCACCCACGCGGCGGTGCTCTGATGCGCCATGCTCAGCAGCGCACGGTGGACGGTCGGGCCGGACTGGGCCGGGGCGATCGAGCTGATCTGGTTGATGAGCTGCTCGGTGGCCGCCGGATCGGCGAGACCGACCAGCGACACCGTCACGATCAGCGACGGCAGCAGCGCCAGCACCGAGTAGTACGTCAGGCTCGCCGCCCAGTCCGTCACGTCGTCGTGCCACACGGACAGCGGCGTATGGCGCAGCGCGGTACGGCACTGGGCCCAGGTCGGCAGCGCGGCCGGCTGCCTGGGTCCCGCCGCCCCGAGCGCACGGTCCAGCAGCGTCCGGTCCATCCCGCGGCGCATACCGCTCCCGCCCATGTCGTATCCGTCCTCTCCGTCGGTCCGTCCTGCATCATCTCCCGCCGGCGCGCCGCCCGGGACACACCGGCCGCACCCCGCTCCGCCTACTCCAGCCCGCGTGCCCGCCGGAACCGCACCAGACCGTCCGCCAGTTCCACCACCGGATCCGGGTAGTCGTACGCGGCGCGCTCCGCCCCGGTCAGCTTCCACGGGCGGTGGACGGCCGCACCCGCCAGGCCGGCCAGTTCCGGCACCCAGCGCCGTACATAGTCGCCCCGCGGATCGAAGCGCCGGGCCTGGACCAGCGGATTGAGCACCCGGTTGGGCCGGGTGTCGGTGCCGGTGCCGGCCATCCACTGCCAGTTGAGCTGGTTGTTCGCGAGGTCGCCGTCCACCAGCAGATCCAGGAAGTGCCGCGCGCCCACCCGCCAGTCGGCATACAGCGTCTTGGTCAGGAAGCTCGCCACCAGCATCCGGGCCCGGTTGTGCAGCCATCCCTCGTACAGCAGCTGCCGCATTCCCGCATCGACCACCGGATACCCGGTGCGGCCCTCCTTCCACGCGCTCACCTCGTCCTCGTCGTGGCGCCAGTGGTCGTCCCTGGGGCGGTAGTCGGTGTGCGCCGCGCCGGGGCGGGCCGCCAGCACCTGATGGTGGAAGTCCCGCCAGGCCAGCTGCCGGACGAACGCCGCGGCGCCGGCGTCCGGGCGGGCGGAGGCCTTGTGCACCAGCTCGGCCGGCGAAAGACAGCCGAAGTGCAGATACGGCGACAGCCGGGACGTCGCGTCGCCCGGCAGATCGTCCTGCCGGTCCTGGTAGTCGGCCATGCCCGACCGCTGCCAGGCGGCGAACCGGCGGCGCCCCGCCCGCTCACCGCCCTCCGGCAGTGCCGGCGACTGCTTCCCACCCGGGCACAGGAACTCCGCCGACGGCAGCTCCCCGGCACGCACCCCCTCCGGGACCGGCACGGACCGCGGCGCGGACAGCACCGGCCGCACCCCCTCGGCCTGCCAGCGCCGGAAGTACGGGGTGAAGACCGCGAAGTGATCCCGGTCCGTCCCGGAAGGCAGCACCGCGCCCGGCGGCAGCGCCGTGATCACCGCGTCGTGCACCACCAGTGTCCGCCCGGCGCCCGCCAGCTCCGCGCGCAGCCGCCGCTCCCTGCGCAGCGCGTAGTCGCTCACCCCGGCCGCGAATGGACCTGCCCGGCGCCGGTCTCCGCCGCCACCCGGCAGGTCTCGGTGACCACGTCCCCCGTACGGATGACCAGCCGACCGCCGCGTTCCCGCAGTCCCGCGTCGAGATCCGCCAGCGCACCGGCCAGGAACGCCGCCCGGTTGGGGACCAGGAAACCGGCGTCAGCCACCCCGGAGTCCACCACGAACAGGGGTACCACCCGGGTCGCGGAGCGCAGCGCGGCCCGCAGCACCGGCTGGTCGTGCAGCCGGAGATCGGAGCTGAACAGGCAAACCGCTACATCCATGCCCTACGTCTACACCGAACGCGTGCCTCATGAGCCCGCCACCGCGGACGCCCGGCCGTCAGGCGAAGGGCAGATGGCGCCACGGCGACGACGGGTCCTGGGTCAGGACCCGGTGGAGGTGCAGGACCTGGGCGTACTCCGGGCCGAAGGCGCCGTTGTCGAACGCCAGCATCCGGCCGAGCGCATGGCCCGCGGCGAACTCCTCCCACGTGCCGTACGCCGCGCGGGCCCGCGCACCGGCTTGCTGCACGGCCTGCTCGGCCTGTTGCGGTCCGCACAGCCGGGCGCCCAGGCCCCAGCGGACGAGGCCGACGGCATGGGCGTGGTCCAGCGCGACGAGGGAGGTCACCCGGCCGTCCGCCGGCAGCAGGCCGTCCGCGCGGAACCGCTCCTCGTAACGGGTCACCAGCTCCGGGACGGCAGGCACCTCCGGGGCCCCGCCCGGCTTCCCGGCCGCGGCGTCCGCGGGCTCCCCGCCGGCCCGGGCGCGCAGTGCCGCCTCCGTCTGCGCCGGGACGAACTGCCCGCCGAGCAGCTGGTCGAGACGCTGCTGCCAGCCGGCCGGGTCGGTCACCGACCACTGGGTGCGCAGCGTCTCGGCGTCCGCGGCGTGGTCGAGGAAGGCCGTGCCGAGTTCGTTCCACGGCACGCTGTGGTGCACCGCGATCGGCGCGCCGCACGCCAGGCCCTGGGCGAGGGGGCCGTGCAGCGGCCCGCCGAAGTGGGTGACGAGCAGCCCGCCCGGCCGCACCCCGGCCCGGGAGCGGTGCTGCAGCCAGCCCATGCGGTGCGCGGGCGACGCGTCCAGATACGCGGCGCACGGCGTCCCGGGGTTGACCGCCAGGCGCCATTTGTCGTGCGGCCAGTCCTGTGCCAGCTCCTCCACCGACACCCGGTCGAAGAACTGCTGCGGCTGCCACGGCGGGAGCATGCCGCGGGTCAGGACGGGGATGCACCGGCCGCCCACGGCCGGGTCGTCGTAGACGGGCAGCGGGTCCTGCCCCTGCTGAGGTACCGCCAGATACAGATCCTCGCCGGCGATCGCCGCGAGCTGATCGTCCCGGTCGCCCCGCGCCGTCGCGTCGTACAGTCGCCGTTCGGTGTCCGTCGGCGGTATCCATCCCGGAGTAGCCACAGGCAGACTTTACGAGCCCCGCGGCCCCCGCCGGAAACCGGGGGTTGCCGCAACGGCAAGGATGATTGCACCTCCGCCGGTGGTGCCCCAGGCTCGCCGGCATGAGTCCTCACGAAGGCCCCGCCACCGGGCATCACCACGCATCCCACGACAGCACCGCTGTGGACTGGGCGACGCTCGCCTCGCACCTCGAACAGGAGGCCGAGCTGTACGCGCCGCTCCTCGAACAGGCCGTGGCCTGGCTGCGGGAGCTGCTCGCCGACGGGACCGGCGCCGGACCCGACGGGGTACGCCGGGTGCTCGACATCGGCAGCGGGCCGGGTGTCATCAGCTGTCTGCTGGCCCGCGCCTTCCCCGCCGCCGAGGTGGTCGCGGTGGACGCGAGCGCGGAGCTGCTGGAGCGGGCCCGCGGCCGGGCCGCCGGCCTCGGCCTCGGCGAACGGCTCCGCACCCATCTCGCCGACCTCCCGGACGGGCTCGACGCCCTGGGCGGCGGCGATGTCATCTGGTCGAGCAAGGCCCTGCACCACCTCGGTGACCAGCGCCAGGCGGTCGCCGCCCTCGCCGGTCATCTGCGGCCCGGCGGGCTGCTCGCCGTCTGCGAGGGCGGTCTGCCCCCGCGCTACCTCCCGCGGGACCTCGGCCTCGGCCGCCCGGGGCTGCAGTCCCGGATGGACGCGGTCGCCGACGAGTGGTTCAGCACGATGCGCGAAGCACTGCCCGGCTTCGTCCACGAGACCGAGGACTGGCCGGCGTTCCTCGCCGACGCCGGTCTGCGCACCCCCTCCACCCGCAGCTTCCTGCTCGATCTGCCGGCCCCGCTGTCCGACGGGGCCCGCGCCTTCGTCGTGGCTCACCTGAGCCACGGTGCCGAGAGGTGGGCCGACCGCTTCGACGAGGAGGACCGCACCACCCTCGCCCGCCTCACCGACCCCGAGGACGCCGCCGGGATCAGCCGCCGCCCCGACGCCTTCCTGCTGTCCGCGCAGACCGTCCACACCGCCCGCGCGCTGTAGGCCCCGCGACCGACGGCCGGCCCGCCGCGGCCGGCCGGGCCGGATCCGCGCGGACCCGGCCGGCGCCCGCCGCCCAGGCAATACGCTGGGCGGCGGGCCGCGACGGGGGCACCTCCCGCGCCCCCGGGGCGCGGTGACGGCATGGAGGGAGATCGGGTGGACAGCGACAGGAGCGACGGCGTCGGCGACTCCGTCCGCAATGTCATCTCGGGTGACACGGTCGTGGCCGGCCCGGTCGTGCAGGCCGGCCGGATCGAGTCCCTCACCTTCGCCGCGGCGCCGCCGCCCGCACCCCTGACGCCACGTCAAGTACCGCCGCCCCGCCCGGGCTTCGTCAACCGCACCGCGGAGTTCGCCGCCCTGGGCGAAGCGCTCGCCGCGTACGGCCCGGACAGCCCGCCGGCCACCATCGTGATCACCGGCCTGGGCGGCGTCGGCAAGACGGAACTGGTCTCCCAGTGGGTCTGGCGGGAGCTGGCCGAGCGCTTCCCCGACGGACAGCTCTACGTCGACCTCGCCGAGGTGCGCCGCGACGGCGGCATCGACGTCGGCGGCGTCATCGGCACCCTGCTGCGCGCCCTCGGCGTCCACGAGAGCCTCATCCCCGCGGGCACGGCGGACCGGTCCGCTCTGTTCCGCTCGGCGACCGCCGGCCGCCGGCTCCTCGTGGTCCTCGACAACGCCCAGCACGCCGCGGAGGTGCGGCCGGTGCTGCCCGGCCACGGACTCGTCGTCGTCCTGAGCCGCAAACGGCTGGCCTCCTTGGAGGTGGATGGCGCGGTGCCGCTGACGGTGGCCCCGCTCGACGCCGACGCCGGTCTGCAGCTGGTACGGCGCTGGCAGCACGCGGCCGCGGAGCCGGGCACGGCGTCCGGCACGGACCCCGGGGCGGCGGCCCGGCTCGTGGCGGCCTGCGGCGGTCTCCCGCTGGCGCTGCGCGCGGCCGGCGAATGGCTCATCGAGCGGCCGCACATGAGCCTGGAGGCCGTGGTCGACGCGCTGGCCGACGAACGGATCCGGCCCGCGGACACCGGCCGTTCGGTCGCGGCCGTCTTCGACGCGGTCACCGCGACCTTCTGCGCACACACCCTGGCCCTCTACCGGTTCCTGGGCGCCTTCCCCGGAACCACCTTCACCGCGGACGTCGCCGAGGCCGCGGGCGTGACCCGGTTCGAGGACGGGCTGCGCGATCTGCGCACCGCCCACATGGCCGTCGGGGCGGGCGCGCCGGGCCGGTTCCGGCTGCACGACGTGGTGGCCGCGCACGCCCGTGCGCGGACCGGCCCCGAGGAGGAGGTGCGGCAGGTACGGGAGGTGCGGCAGCGGGTGACGGACTTCTACCTCACCGCCGCGGCCCGCGCCGACCGGCTCGTCCTGGGACCGCGCCTGCGCCTCCAGGAAGCCCCGCCGGACACGTCGGCCCCCGAGGGCAGTCAGCAGCTCTTCCACACCGGCGCCGAGGCGCTGGAGTGGCTGGACGCCGAACGGGCCAATCTGCTGGCCGTGCTGCGGATGGCCGCCGACGAGGGGCGGCACGACGCGGTCTGGCGCCTGTGCGAATCGCTCTGGGCGCTCTACCACAGCCGCAAGCACTACGCCGACTGGATCGAGTCCCACCGGCTGGGCATCGAGGCGGCACGCTGGGAGGGCCGGATCGACGCCGAGGTCCGCATGCGCAACCAACTGGCCCGCGCCCACCACGCGTTGGGCGAGTACGACCTCGCCGACGCCGAGCTGCGCCGCGCCGACGAGCTCCTGGACGCGGTGGCGGACGCCCGGCTGCCCGGCATGATCCGGGAGACCCAGGGGCTGCTGTGCCTCGCCCGAAGCCGCCCCGAGGAGGCCATCGCCCTCTTCACCCGCGCCCTGCACGCCAACGAGGGGGACGCCCACGGCATCGTGGTGCAGACCTACAACCTCGGCCAGGCGGTCCTCGCCGCCGGCCGCCCGCAGGAAGCCCTGGACCTGCTGGACGGCGCGATGGCGACGGCCCGGGCCGAAGGCGATGACGCCATGCGGCTGCGGATCGGCATCGTGCGCGGCCGCGCCTACCGGGCGAGCGGAATGTTCGAGCACGCGCTGGCAGCGGCCACCGATGCCGCGCTGCTGGCCGAGCGGCTCGGCCAGGTGGTCAAGCTGAAGGAGGCGCTGGAACTCGCGGTGGAGCTCGGTGACCGGATCCAGAACCCCCAGGTCCAGCGCGCCGGCCGCCGCATGATGCGGGAGCTGCGCCAACGCACCGGAATCGGCGAACCGGTGGACTGACGGCGACCTGCCGGGGCCTTTGCTCCCTTCCCCGGCGAGCGGGGTACGGACGCTACGATCGCCCCGGCCCCGCCGCCCCGCCGTCCCGCCGCCCCGAGAGTGGATCGCCCGTGTCCCTGCTGCCCCGCCGCCGCCCCCGCAGCCGGCGGTCGCGCTGGGACACCGTGCCGGAGGACGCCCAGGTACTCGGCGTGGCGCGCACCCTCACCTCGGCCACCCGGCTGCTGGACGTGATGCGCCTGCTGCGCCCGGAGGACGGCATCGCGGTGTCCTACACCGTCAACCCGGGCTCGGTCTTCGCCGACGGACTCGCGGACTACTTCGACGGCCTGGGCGCCCGCGTGCTCAGCTGGCGCGAGGCGACCCGGCGGCGTTTCGATCTGGCCGTGGCCTGCGCGGTGCACCCCTCCATGCGGCAGCTGGACGCCCCGCTGCTGGTCATGCCGCACGGCGCCGGGTACAACCGGCTGGTCACCGAGTCCACCGGCGATCCCGGCGCGCCCGCGGGGCTGTCCCGGCGGGAGCTGATGCGTGGCCGGCGGGTGCTGCCCGCCGCGATCGGGGTCTCGCACGAGGAGCAGATCGACCGGCTCGCCCGGACCTGCCCCCAGGCCGTCCCGGTCGCCCGGCTGGTCGGCGACTACTGCTGGGACCGGATCGAGCAGAGCCGCCCCCGTCGCGACCTCTACCGTGCGCGGCTGGGCGTCGGACAGGGGCGCCGGCTGGTCGTCGTCAACAGCACGTGGAGCGAGCACTCCCTGCTCGGGCGGCATCCGGACCTGCCCGCGAAGCTGGTCGCCGCACTGCCGGCGGACGAGTTCGCGGTCGCCCTCGTCCTGCATCCCAACGTCTGGGCCCGGCACAGCCGGCACCGGGTCCACCAGCGGCTGGCCCGGGCGATGGACGCCGGGCTGCTCGTCCTGCCGCCGCAGGAGGGCTGGCGTGCCGCGCTGATCGCCAGCGACTGGGTGGTGGGGGACCACGGCAGCACCACCTTCTACTCCGCCGCCCTGCACCGCGTGCTGCTGCTCGCCGCCACCGGCCTCGACGAACTGGACCCGGCCTCGCCCACGGCCGCCCTCAGCCGCGCGGCGCCCCGGCTCGACCCCGACGGCGACCTGCTCGCCCAGCTGCTGGCCGCCGCCGAGCAGCACCGCCCGCAGCGGCTCCAGGCGCCGGTGGACGGGCAGTTGGAGGCACGGGGCGAGGCCGGCCGGCGCCTCCAGGAGGTGATGTATCCGTTCCTCGCCCACCGGAACATCACGCTGCCCGCGGAATCGCCCCTGCCGGATCCCGTCCCCGAGCCGCACCCGGAGCGGCGCGTGGGGCCGACGGCCTTCGACGTGACGGGTGAGGTACTGCCCGACGGCTCCGTGGCCGTGCGGCGCCGGCCGGTCCTCGCCCACGCAGCCCACGAAGCCCACGATCACGACGAGTCCCGCGGCTTTCTGGCGGTCACCGAGCAGGAGACCCACCGGCTGTGGCGGTCCTCGGCGGAGGTCATGGCCCGGACCGTCACCGACGGCGAACTCGCCCCCGCCGACTGGCTGCGCGCCCGCATCCACAGCCCCCGGGCGAGCCTCGACGTCGCCGTCGCCGCCCTGGCCGAGGACCGCTGTCTGCTGTTGCTGCGGCGCTGCGGCACCCTGCTCGAAGCGCATGCCCAACGTGCCTACGGCGACCCCGGGCCGCGCCTCGACCCCCTGCTGCTCGGCGCCGCCGTACAGGTGTGGCTGAACGCGCGGCGCACCGCCGCGGAACTCTCCGGCGGGCTGCTCGTCCGCACGGGACCGCGCACGCTGAACGTGGCCTTCACCTGGCCGCCGTGACCGGGCG
The DNA here is from genome assembly GCF_036227565.1 of Streptomyces sp. NBC_01454. Classification (NCBI taxonomy): domain Bacteria; kingdom Bacillati; phylum Actinomycetota; class Actinomycetes; order Kitasatosporales; family Streptomycetaceae; genus Streptomyces; species Streptomyces sp. NBC_01454. The sequence continues at coordinate 1,405,821 of NZ_CP109460.1, read as the reverse complement.
GGCGACGGCGGGGGGCCGCCGCCCGCACACGTCCCGGCCCTACTGCATCGGCTTCGGGTTGATCACGGCGAAGGTCGCGCCCTGCGGGTCGGTCACCACGGCCATCCGCCCGGCGATCATGTCGAAGGGCTCCTGCAGCACGGCGCCGCCGGCCGCGGTCACCTTCGCGACCGTGGCATCGGTGTCGTCCACCGAGAAGTACGCCAGCCAGTGCGAGGGGGTGTCGGCGGGCATCTGCGCGGACATCGGCTGCATGCCGCCCACCGGGCGGTCGTTCACCGTCAGGCCGTAGTAGTGCTCGGCGCCCTCCATGGGTGCGTTCTCGATGCCGAAGGCCGCCTGGTAGAAGGCGCCGGCCGCCGAGGGGTCGGTGGTGTTGAGCTCGTTCCAGATCAGGGCGCCGGCTTCGTTGACGATGCCGGCGCCGGGGAAGTCCGTGGCCTGCCAGATGCCGAACACCGCTCCCGTGGGGTCGGCCACGATGGCCATCCGGCCGAGCGTCATCACGTCCATGACGGGCATCAGGACCGTGCCGCCGGCCGTGCTCACCGCCTGTGAGGTGGCCTCCGCGTCGGCGGCCGCGAGATAGGTGGTCCACACCGTCGGCGGCGCGGGCTGGCCGCCCATCGGGACCGCGGCCATGATGCCGGCCACCGGCTTGCCGTGCAGCCGGCACACGGCGTAGCCACCGGTCTCCGCCGGCCCGATCTCTCCGGTCCACCCGAGGACCTGGGAGTAGAAGTCGATGGCGGCTTGCTGGTCAGGTGCCGCGAGATCGACCCAGCAAGGCGTCCCGGGCTGGTAGGGATCGGTGACTTCAGACATCGTGGCCTCCTCGACGGGGGCACCTCCCCCGGCCGTACGGCACAAGGGAGGAGCAGGACGAAGCGCAGGGGTACCGGCCCCGGTCGGCGCGCCGCGGGGGCCGCCCCGCACTCACCCTCCACACTTCCTGGCGTCCGCCGAGCCCGCCACTCGGGTACGCCGCGGCGCCGCCCGGCCGGGCCGGGCGGCGCCGTCGGGGAAGCCGGGTCAGCCCACGTCGAAGGTGGCCGGGTCCGGGCCGAGGCGGTTGCCGGAGTCCAGTGCGGCGAGGGTTGCGAGGTCCGTGTCATCCAGCGCGAAGTCGAAGACGTCGATGTTCTCGGCGATGCGCGAGGGCGTGACGGACTTCGGGATGACGACATTGCCCAGCTGGAGGTGCCAGCGCAGCACCACCTGAGCCGGCGTCCTGCCGTGCTTGGCGGCGAGCTCGGCGAGCGTCGCGTGCTCCAGGAGGCCCTTGCCCTGGCCCAGCGGCGACCAGGCCTCGGTGACGATGTGGTGCCGGGCGTGGAGGGCGCGGGACTCGGCCTGCTGGAACTGCGGGTGCAGCTCGATCTGGTTGACGGCCGGGACGACGGAGGTCTCGCCCAGCAGCCGCTCCAGATGTCCGGGCAGGAAGTTGGAGACGCCGATCGCCTTGGCGCGGCCGTCCGCGTGGATCTTCTCCAGAGCCTTGTACGTGTCGACGTACGTGTCCCGGGACGGCAGCGGCCAGTGGATCAGATAGAGGTCCACATACTCCAGGCCGAGCTTGGTGAGGGAGCGGTCGAAGGCCCGCAGCGCCGCGTCGTGACCCTGGTCGCCGTTCCAGAGCTTCGTCGTGACGAACAGCTCCTCACGGGCGAGGCCGGACGCCGCGAGTGCCTTGCCCGTGCCCTCTTCGTTGCCGTAGATCGCCGCGGTGTCGATGCTGCGGTACCCGGCCTCCAGGGCCTGGCCGACGGCGGTGAACGCCTGGTCGTCCTCGATCTGCCAGACGCCGAAGCCGAGCTGCGGCATCGCGATGCCGTTGTTGAGCGTGATGGAGGGAACCTTGCTCACGGGGAAATCGGTCCTTACGTCGACTGCTGCGTTCAGGGATGACAACGATCATCCGCCGTCACGCATTCCCGGGCATGCCCACGGGATGCGTGCGGCCCGCGGTGGAGGGCGGCCGTGGGGCCGGCCTACCCCGGCGAACCGGCCCGCCCGGCCCCTCACGACCCGTAGAGCGCGTCCACCTCGACCGAGTACGCCGTCTCGATCGCCTTGCGCTTGAGCTTCAGCGACGGGGTCAGCAGCCCGTGCTCCTCGCTGAACTGGTGAGCCAGTATCCGGAACGTACGGATCGACTCTGCCTGGGAGACCAGCGTGTTGGCGGCCACGACGGCACGCCGGATCTCGGTCTCCAGGTCCGGGTCGCGCACCAGGTCGGTCGGCGGCATCTCCGGCTTCTCGCGCATGGCCAGCCAGTGGGTGACCGCCTCCGGGTCCAGGGTCACCAGCGCGGCGATGAACGGGCGGTCGTTGCCGACCACGATGCACTGGGCGACCAGCGGATGCGCCCGCACCCGCTCCTCCAGGCCCACCGGCGAGACCGTCTTGCCGCCGGAGGTGACCAGGATTTCCTTCTTCCGGCCGGTGATCGTCAGATAGCCGTCCTCGTCGAGCGCGCCGAGGTCACCGGTGGAGAACCAGCCGTCGTGCAGCACGGCGTCGGTCGCCTTCGGGTCGTTGTGGTAACCGTGGAAGACCTGTCCGCCGTACAGCCAGACCTCGCCGTCCTCCGCGATGTGCACGGTGGTCCCCGGCACGGGGGTGCCGACGGAGCCGAAGCGGGTGCGCTCGGGCGGGTTGGCGGTGGCGGCCGCGGTGCTCTCCGTCAGGCCGTAGCCCTCGAAGATCCGCACGCCGGCGCCGGCGAAGAACAGCCCGAGGCGGCGCTCCATCGCCGAGCCGCCCGACATCGCGTGCCGCACCCGGCCGCCCATCGCCGCCCTGACCTTGCTGTAGACCAGCTTGTCGAAGAGCTGGTGCTGCATCCGCAGCGAGGCGCTGGGGCCGGACCCGGTGCCGAACGCCTTGTTCTCCTGCGCCTCGGCATAGCGGACCGCGATCTCGACGGCCTTGTCGAACGGCCCGACCTTGCCGTCCGCCTCCGCCCGCCGCCGGGCCGCGGCGAAGACCTTCTCGAAGATGTACGGCACCGCGAGGATGAACGTCGGCTGGAGGGACTGCAGATCGGGCAGCAGGGCACGGGCCGCCAGCTCGGGCTGGTGGCCCAGCTTGACCCGGCCACGGAGCGCCGCGACCTGCACCATCCGGCCGAAGACGTGCGCCAGCGGCAGGAAGAGCAGGGTGGCCGCCTCGTCGCCCGGCTTGGAGTGGAAGACCTTTTCGTAGCGGAGCACCATGTTGTCGGACTCGGCCATGAAATTGGCGTGGGTGATCAGACAGCCCTTGGGACGTCCGGTGGTGCCGGAGGTGTAGATGATCGTCGCCGTGGCGTCCGGGGTGACGGCCATGCGGTGCCGGTGCACCACGTCGTCGTCGATATGCGCACCGGCCGCGGTCAGCTCGGCCACCGGGTCGGCGTCCAGCTGCCACAGCTTGCGCAGGTGGGGCAGCCGGTCGATGACCGAGCCGATGGTCATCGCATGGTCCTCGTGCTCGACCAGACAGGCCGAGACGTCCGCGTTGTGCAGCATCCAGAAGACCTGCTCGGCCGAGGACGTCGGATACAGCGGCACGGACTGGACGCCGATCGACCACAGCGCGAAGTCGAACAGGGTCCACTCGTAGCGGGTACGGGACATGATGCCGATCCGGTCGCCGAACCGGACGCCCTGCGCGAGCAGGCCCTTGGCCAGCGCGAGGACCTCGTCCCGGAATTGCCCGGCGGTGACGTTCTGCCAGTTTCCCTCGTCGTCCTTACGCGCCAGCGCGACGCGTCCGGGATCGGCTTCGGCATGCTCGTAGACGGTGTCCGCCAGCCCGCCGACCCGGGGCGCGGTCGCCAGTGGCGGGACGGTGAACTCGCGCAATGACCCAGCTCCTCGTGGTGCTCCTCACAAGGCCGCGACCGTACCCCACGGTGACCGCATCCGGCAGTGCCGTACCACGTCACGAAACCGGCTGCACGGGAAATGGCCAACAGGCGAAAACGGGCTACTTCGGAGAAGCGCGGACACGTTCCCGCCGGTTCAACGTCGGACGATCACGACGCCGGGACCATATCTGCACCAAATCTCTGCACAGGAAAACGCCGCTTTCGCCGCACATGAGGACGGCGCTCCGAAGGGCCCGGCCGAAGGGCTCGGAGGCGGCCCCGGACCGGCGGACAGGTCACCGCCCGGTCAGGGGAGCTGCAGCCGGTCGCCGCCCGCGAGGATCGCGTCGGCGAGGGCCTCGGCCGGTCCCCGCGCCGCACGGTCACGCTCTCCATGGAGAAGAGCGAAATCCACCCCGCCCAGTTCCGGCAGACCGGCGCGTGGCGAGATCTCAGCCAAACCTGGCGGGATCATGCCCCTCGTATGTGCCATCACGCCCAGACTTGCCCGAGTTGCGGCGATCAGTCCGTTGAGACTCCCGCTGGTGCAGACGATCCGCCACTCCCGGCCCGCGCGCTCCAGTGCCTCCAGGGCCCGGGCGCGGGTCAGCGCGGGTGACGGGAAGACGACCAGCGGGACCGGACGCTGCGGATCGAGACGCAGCCGCCCGGCGCCGACCCACACCAGGCGGTCGCGCCACACCAGCCGTCCGTGGGACGCCCCCGGGCGCCGCTTGGCGAGAACGAGATCGAGCCGCCCGGCCGCCAGCAGCTCGTGCAGGGTCCCCGACAGTTCGACCCTCAGCTCCAGATCGACCTCGGGGTGGTCCCGCCGGAACCCTTCGAGGACCTCCGGCAGCCGGGTCAGCACGAAGTCCTCCGAGGCGCCGAAGCGGAGCCGGCCGCGCAGCCGGGTCCCCGTGAAGAAGCTCGTGGCCCGCTCGTTCGCCTCCAGGATCGTCCGGGCGAAGCCGAGCATCGCCTCACCGTCCTCGGTCAGCTCCACGCCGTGGGTGTCCCGGGTGAACAGCCGGCGCCCGGCGGTCTCCTCCAGCTTCCGTACGTGCTGGCTCACGGTCGACTGCCGCAGCCCGAGCCGGTGCGCGGCCTGGGTGAAGCTCAGGGTCTGCGCCACGGCGAGAAAGGTGCGCAGCTGCACGGGTTCGAACACGGGCCCTCCGTCCCGGCCGCTCCGCCGCCGGGCGCCGTTCATCGTGGAACGTGATAGCAGTGACCATGGTAAGCAGGGTTCCCGATCGTCGCAGCTCGCGGCAGTCTGGACCGGGGCTGCGCCGGCACCGCACCGGGCAGCCCGGCCCGAGAGACGCCGAACGACCGAAGCGAGATCATGCACCGCCCTGTGCCCAAGCTGCCCTCCTGGCTGCCCGTGGACGGATTCATCCTGGCGCTGCTGGGGACCGTCGCGCTGGCCGCGCTGCTGCCCGCCCGCGGACCGGGCGCCACCGTCGCCGAAGGCGCCTCGACCGGGGCCGTGGCACTGCTCTTCTTCCTCTACGGCGCCCGGCTCTCCACCCGCGAGGCCCTCGACGGGCTGCGCCACTGGCGGCTCCACCTCACCGTCCTGGCCTGCACCTTCGTGCTGTTCCCCGGGCTCGGCCTGGCCGCTCGCGTCCTGGTCCCCGAGGTGCTCCCGCCGACCCTCTACACCGGGCTGCTGTTCCTGTGCCTGGTGCCGTCCACGGTCCAGTCCTCGATCGCCTTCACCGCCCTGGCCCGCGGCAATGTCGCGGCGGCGATCTGCGCCGGCTCGTTCTCCAGCCTCGCCGGCATCGTCCTCACCCCGCTGCTGGCGGGACTCGTCCTGCCGGGCAACGGCGGTGGTTTCCGAGCGGGTGCACTGCTGCCGATCGTCTGTCAGCTGCTGCTCCCGTTCCTCGCCGGGCAGCTGCTGCGGCGGTGGATCGGTGGTTTCCTCACCCGCCACAAGAGGGTCCTGGGCCGGGTGGACCGGGGCTCGATCCTGCTCGTCGTCTACGCCGCCTTCAGCGCCGGCGTCGTCCGGGGCATCTGGCACCAGGTCTCCGCACCGCGGCTGCTGTGCCTGCTGGGGGTGGAGGCGGTGCTGCTCGCCGTGATGCTGACGGTCTCCTCGTACGGCGCCGGGAAGCTCGGCTTCCGCCGCGCGGACCGGATCGCGATCACCTTCGCCGGTTCGAAGAAGAGCCTGGCGGCCGGTCTGCCGATGGCCAGTGTCCTCTTCGGCGCGCAGGCCGGGCTCGTGGTGCTGCCGCTGATGCTGTTCCACCAGATGCAGTTGATGGTGTGCGCGTTCCTGGCCAAGCGGATGGCGGCCCGCGCCGTACCGGAGCCGCGGCGGGCAAAGGCCCCGGTCGGTCCCGAGGGCACGGCCCCGGCGGACGCGCCGGCGGTGGCGGCGGCCGGGCAGCGGCCGCCGCCACCGCGTGGGTGACGCCCGGCCGCGGGCCTAACGCCCCGCGCCCCGCACCCGGTCCAGCGGAAGCCCGAGGACCAGCGGGCCGGGCGCGGCGGCGTTTTCGGTGCGCAGGGCGGTCAGTTCGGCATCGCTCAGGGCGCGCCGGTAGACGCGGACCTCGTCCAGCGCGCCGGTGAACTGGACCCGGCCGTCGGGCTTCTGCCCCAGGTGCACACCGAACACCGAGCCCTGGCTGACCGACCCCGGGACATCGGGCACCACGGTGGTCTCGCCGCCGTCCACGTCGAGCAGCAGCCGGCCGCCGGTGCGGCGCAGCGCCAGATGGTGCCAGCCGCCGTCGTTGTAGGCGCTGTGGGTCACGGCCTGGGCGGTGGCGGCCGGGGCGGCGCCGTTGACGGCGGTCAGGCGGCCGACGATCCGGCCGTGGGCGGGGTCGGCCTCCACCGCGACCTGCGGGGTTCTGGTGCCCACACCGCCCATCCACAACAGCGGCTGTTCGCCGGTCGTGGCGTCGTAGCGGAACCACAGACTGCACGTGAAGTCGCGGGTGCCCAGGGGGAGGGAGGAGCGGAAGGGGAGGCGTACCGCGTCGTCGGTGCCGTCGAAGGACAGCGCCCGGCCGAAGCGGCCGTCGGTGCCGCGGGGGCCGCCGAGCACGGGCGCGGGCCGGGCGCCGGGGGCGGTGTCGCGGGTCGTGGGGTCCGGGCCGCGGCGCGGGCCGAGCCAGTCCTCGGTGAAGCGGGCGAAGCGGATCTCGTCCCGGGCGTCGACCGCGCCGCCCTCGTACATCAGGCCGGTGACCTCGGGGGAGAGGGCGACCAGGTCCGAGTAGCCGGACCAGTCGGTGGTGACCCGGGCGCCCCGCTCCACGCCCTCCCAGGTCCGGCCCTCGTCCCAGGAGGAGCGGATGGTCATGGTGCGGCGCCGGTCGGGGTCGGCGGGCGCCGCGAGGAGGGTGCGGCTGCGGCCGCCCGCGGCGGACGAGTGCGGCAGCAGCAGCGCGGAGCCCTGCACCATCGGGGTGTAGAGGTCGGGCAGGGCGCGGAACGGCGCGCTGAACGACGCGCCGCCGTCGCGGCTGACGGCCGCGGTGCGATGACCCAGATCGGTGCCGTCCTGCTCCCGGCCGTTGACGTAGACCGAGCCGTCGGAGCGTTCCAGGAGGGCCATCTCGGAGGGCTTCTGCCGGAAGGTGCCGTCGGCGGCGACCGGCCAGGTGTCCAGCGCGCCGACCTTCCAGGTGGCGCCGCCGTCGTCGCTGTGGACCAGCGCGGCGTGGTTGGCGGTGACCCGGTTGTCCGCGTAGCTCTCGGAGTTGATGCCGAAGACCAGCCGGCCGCGGTGCCGTCCGCGGGTGAGCTGGATGCCGTGCAGGGGGCCGGTGGCGTACCAGGAATTCCACTGCGGGGGACGGATGGCGGGGGTCAGGTCCCGGGGCGGGGACCAGGTCACGCCGTCGTCGTCGCTGTACTGGAGGTGCGGGGTGCGGTCACAGGGGACGTCGCAGCTGAGTCCGTCGGTGCGGCCCTTGTTGTAGGTCTCGGCCAGCACGATACGGCCGGTGCGGCGGTCCACCACGGGCGCCGGGTTGCCGTGGGTGTCGCCGCCTCCGTGGTTGACGACCTGGAGCGGGCCCCAGGTGCGGCCGCCGTCGGTGGACCGCTTGAGGACCAGGTCGATGTCGCCGGCGTCCCCGCAGTCGTGCCGCCGGCCCTCGGCGAACGCGAGGAGGGTCCCCCGGGCCGACTCCACGACGGCCGGTATCCGGAAGCAGAAGTAGCCCTGTTCCTGGGACGCCTTGAAGAGGATCCGCTGGTCGAATCCGCCGGCCGGGGAGGGCGCCGCGGCAGCCGGGGCGCCGGGCGCACCGCCGGGCGCGGCCTGGGCGGGGGCGGTCGGCAGCAGGGCGAGGGCGGTGGCGGCCAGCGTGGCGAGCAACGTCGCGGCACGGCGGTGCGGGGGTCTGCTGCGGTGGCTGGGGTGTGCGCGGAGAACTGACGTCATGGTCCGGCCTGCCCTTCGAGGCATCGGCGTCGGGTCATCAGGACATCCCACGTCCTATGTGCATCGCGACGGAAGCTACTGCCGCGTGCGGACCGCGACAAGGAGCATGCGTCGGTTCTCCGCGCCGCAGCCGGAATTCACCCGCCCGGCCCGCAAGTGCTGCGTCGCGTGGGCCGGACGGGGCGTGGGGGAGGGGAGTGCCGAGTGCGCCGGGTGCCCCGCAGACACCGCGGCGGCCCCTCGTGGCTCACGGCCGCAGCACCACCTTGCCGAGGTTGGTCCTGGCCTCGATGATCTCGTGCGCCTTCGCGGCCTCGGCCAGCGGCAGTTCGGCATGGACGGCGGCCCGCAGCCGGCCGGATCGGGCCAGCTCCCACAGAAGTTCCCCGTCCCGCGCGTACCGCTCGCGGTGCACGGCGGCGAAGCGGCGCATGGTCAGCCCGGTGATGGTCCGGTCGCCGGCCAGCAGCTCGTACGCCGGGACCGTACCGCCACCGGAGTTGAAGAAGATCAGCCGCCCGCCGGGAGCCGACGCGGCCAGGGCGCGCGGCAGCAGCTCGCCCCCGACGCCGTCCAGCACGATGTCGACCGGCTCGCCCCAGGACTCCTGGTCGTAGGTGACCACCTCATCGGCGCCCAGCCCGCGGAGGAACTCCGCCTTGGCGGCCGAGCTGACGGCGGCCACCACGCGCGCTGCGCCCCGGAGCTTCGCGAGTTGGACGGCGAGATGCCCGGTGCCGCCGGCCGCGCCGGTGATCAGGACGGACTCGGCAGCCCTCGGCGCGGCGGTGTGCAGCACGGCGAGCGCGACATGCCCGCCGCGCACCAGTGCCACCGCTTCCACGGCACTGGCGCCGTCCGGTATCCGGCTCGCCAGAAAGGCGGGGGCGAGGGCGAGTTCGGCGTAGGAACCGGTGAGGGTGAGCGAGGTGACGCGGTCACCGACGGCGAAGCCGGTGACGCCCGCCCCGAGCGCGACGACCACACCGGCGATCTCGCCGCCGGGCATGGCGGGCAGGGGATCGCCGCCCCCGTTGCCGTCGCCGCGCACCCGGCGCACACACGGCAGCGTGACGCCGATCGCCTCGGTGCGGACGAGGAGTTCACCGGGGCCGGGCTCCGGCGCCTCGGCTTCCTCGACGCGCAGGACCTCGGGACCGCCGTAGGCATGGAAGCGGACTCGGCGCATGGGGGACACCTCCTGGACGATGTCTCCGGCCGGCGCGCACCGCCCGGATGTCATTGGGTTGCCCAACGATAACGCGAAACCCGTTGGTGTCACCCACGTTTTTTCGTAGGGCCTCCCCATGATTTCCGGGTACGGTGGTCCGATGTCCGACACCCCCTACGCCCCCAGCCGCATCCGCGCGCTCCCCAGCTGGCTGCTGGGCCGCGCCGCCGCCCGGGGGCACCGGCTCGTCGCCGACGCCCTCGCCGCCGAGGGCATGCGGATGATGCATCACGCCGTGCTGTCGGCCGTCGCCGAACTCGGCCCGGTCTCCCAGGCGGAGCTCGGCCGGACGCTCGGTATCGACCCCAAGGACATGGTCGTGCTCGTCAACGACCTGCAACGGGACGGGCTGGTGACCCGCACCCCCGACCCGGCGGACCGGCGCAAGAATGCCGTCGAGATCTCCGCCGACGGCCGGCGGCGGCTGCGCCGCACTCAGCGGCTCGGTGACCGGGCCAACGCGGAACTGACCGCCGCCCTGACCCCGGCCGAGCGCGAGCAGCTGATCGCCCTGCTCACCCGGATCGCGCTGCCCGAGGAGTGACGCACGGCGGCCCGGGCGCCGGCGTCACCCGCCTGGCGGGCCCGGCCCGCCGCAGGCTCAGCCGGCCGTTCCGGGCACCACCACACGGTGCTCGCCCGCGTACACGTTCATCGAGGAGCCGCGCAGAAACCCGATCAGGGTCAGTCCGGTCTCGGCGGCCAGATCGACGGCGAGCGAGGACGGCGCCGAGACCGCGGCCAGCACCGGAATGCCTGCCATCACGGCCTTCTGCGCCAGCTCGAACGAGGCGCGCGCGGAGACCATCAGCACACACGAGGACAGCGGCAGCCGCCCCTCCTGCAAGGCCCGGCCGATGATCTTGTCGACGGCGTTGTGCCGCCCCACGTCCTCCCGGATGTCGAGCAGTTCACCGTCCGCCGTGAACAGCGCCGCCGCGTGCAGACCGCCGGTGCGCTCGAACACGCGCTGGGCGGCCCGCAGCCGGTCGGGCAGCGCGGCGAGCGTCGCCGGCGTGACACGGACCGGGGTGCCGGGGCCGGTCTCCAGGGGCCAGCGGGTGCGGGTGCGCACCGCGTCCAGGCTGGCCTTGCCGCACAGCCCGCACGACGACGTCGTATAGACGTTGCGCTCCAGGGTGATGTCCGGGACCGGCACCCCGTCCGCGAGCCGCACATCCACGACGTTGTAGGAATTCATCCCTCCCGCACTCCCCGCTTCGCTCGCGGGGGAGGGGGCCTCGCCGGTCGCCCCCGCGCAGTAGACGATGTGCGCCAGCTCGTCGGCGCGCGCCAGGACGCCCTCGCTGACGAGGAAGCCGGCGGCGAGCGCGAAGTCGTCACCCGGTGTGCGCATCGTGATCGCCAGCGGCTTGCCGCCGAGCCGGATCTCCAGCGGCTCCTCGGCGACGAGGGTGTCCGGCCGGGTGCTCACGACACCGTCGCGGATGCGGATGACGCGGCGTCGCTCGGTGACCCGTCCCATGTCTGATCAGTCCCGTCCTCACCGGCCCTGGATCCGGTGGCGTAGGTGCGGAGCGCCGAAGCGGCCCTGGATGCGGCGGCTGCCGTGGGGCGGGGGCGCGTGCTGCGCCACGGCGGCTCCGCCCGTCTTGGCCTCCTCATTCTCCCGCATGCGTCGCGGCCCCGGCCTCAGCGCCCCGGCCCGCCGGGCCCCGCCTCGTTCCCCGCTTCCTTCAGCTCGCGGCCGCCGAAGGCGCCCGAGCCGTCGGCCGCGGCCCAGGCCGCCTCCAGCCCGGCCTGGTCCAGCGTCCGCCAGTCCGGGGTGTCCTGGACGAAGGACCGTCCCAGCCGCCGCCCCAGCTCGACCATGCTCCGGCCGGTCCGGCCCCGCTCGGTGCCGTACTCCGCCAGCGCGTCCGGCCGCTCCGGCAGGGCCCGCAGTGCGGCCTCCAGGGCGGCGGCGTCCTGGAGCGCCTTGACCGCGCCGCCGCCGGTGTGCGGACGGGCGACGGTGGCGGCATCGCCCGCGAGCAGCAGCCGCCCGGCGGTGTAGCGCGGCGCCGTGAAGTCGTACATGGGCTGGAGGAACAGCTCCTGGCGCGTCGTCAGTCGCATCAGCCCGCCCCAGTAGGGCGGCAGCAACTCGCCCGTGACGTACTGGAGATGGGCGTGCAGCGCGTCGGTGAGGGCGCCGGGCGGCAGGCCGGCGGGGGCGTGCGGCCCGAAGTCGAGGCCGTCGGGCGGCGCGGTGTACAGCACCCAGTTGGCGCGCAGTCCGCCGTGGCCGTCGGGGATGCGGTAGATGATGACGTGGCCGCCGGGGAAGACGCCGTAGACACAGTCCTCCTCCGCCCACGGCTCGGACGGCAGGCCGGGAAAGTCCAGCGCCGCCATCCGGTCGGCAGGGACGGTGCCCCGCCAGGCCAGATAGCCGGCGTAGCCGGGCCGGACGCCGGGGAACGCGGCCTCGCGCACCACCGAGCGGTAGCCGTCCGCACCGATGACCAGATCGAAGCGCTCCGAACGGCCGCCGGTAGCGGCGTGGTCCCGCGGCCCGCCGGCGCCCGAGGCCAGGTCACCGCCTCCGCTGCCGTCGTCGCCACCGAAACGCAGCACCGCACCGTCCGCGTCGCTGTCCACTCCGGCCACCCGGGTCCCCGGCCGGAACACCGTGTCCCGCGGCAGCCGTTGGCGTAACTCCCGCCAGAGCGGCCCCCAGCAGTACGAGCGGAACGGGAAGGGCTGGACGGCGATCTGGCGGCCGAGCGGAGCGGCGCCGTCGCGGACGTACCAGCGGCGGGTGGTCAGCTGCGCCCACGGCATCGCGGTGTCCAGATAGCCGGCCGCCGCGAGCTCGGCGTACCGGGCGTCGTGCACCACGAGGCCGACACCACGGTCCGCGAGGAGACCCGCGGTGCGCTCATGGAGGGTGATCCGGCCCGCGCCGGCGCGGTGTGCGGCCAGTGCCGCGGCGCATCCGGCGATGCTGCCGCCCACGACGGCGACATCGGCCCCTGCGATCGTCATGTGGTGCGTGCTCATACGGTGCCCCCTGCGCTGTCCCGCAGCCGAGGGCCGGTCGGCCGCCCGGTCCGATCGGGCGCATTGTGGCAGGAGTTCCCCTTCGGCGCCCGGAGATCCGGAAAGACCGCGGGAATGACGTACATGCGGAGCAGGAGGGATGGCCGGGCGACAGCCTGGGTATATGCCTGAGCCGGGGCCGGACGAGTGAATCGGCCCCGCGGCAAAGCGGCCCGGTGGCGGGATCTGTGGGGGGTCCCGTCACCGGGCGTACACCGGGTCCGTCCGAAGGACGCGCCCCCGGGCCGCGCCGGACCGCGCGACACCGCCGAAGCACCCCGCGCAAGCTCCGCGCCCGCGCCGCACCAGGCCCCCGCCCGACCGCCGCGCCCCTGCTCAGGGCCGTTCCCCGCCCGTGTCCCCCGGCCAGGGTTCCCGCCGGTCCGCTCCGTGAGATCACCCCCGGTCAACACCCACCGTCCGGGTAATGTGCCTGTGGATCACTCTGATCATCCTGATCATCCTGATCACCCGATCCCCCCCGACGCACCGGAAGCACCACATCGCACCGGGCACCCGACCGACCACGAATGGCGAGACGCACATGAGCGAAGGGACAGCACCGGCGGCCGGCGACGCGGCCTCCGTCGCTGACGAGGCGGCCCGCGAGCAGCTGCGCTACCTGCGCGGCAGCATCGACAACCTCGACGCCGCCCTGGTGCATCTGCTCGCCGAGCGCTTCAAGTGCACCCAGCAGGTCGGCGAACTCAAGGCCCGGCACCACCTGCCGCCCGCCGACCCGGCCCGCGAGGCCGCGCAGATCGAACGGCTGCGCCGACTGGCCGAGGACGCCAAGCTGGACCCGGCCTTCGCCGAGAAGTTCCTCAACTTCATCATCGGCGAAGTGGTCCGCCACCACCGGGCGATCGCCGACCGCACCCAGGAAGGGGCGGCGGAGCGCCCCGAACCGGCCGCGGGCTGAGTACGGGGCGTCTGCCATAGGGGGTGGGCGGGCAGTGGGAGCGGCCCACCTCTCGCGGAGCAACTTCCCTCCGTCAAGGGGGACTTGGCGAGCCATTCGGCCACAGGGCGCCCCTCTTCGCTGAGTACGGCCACTGCCCGGAATCAGGCTGCCTCCGTACCTCGTCACCCACCGGCCACCTCACCACCGGCCGTCCCGCGCGGCCATGTCACGCACCGGGCACCCCGTCCGCGGTCGCTCGTCCCTCGCTCACCACCCACCCCGACCGCCTCACCCGGGTGGCCCCGTCGCGCGGGCCGAGTGACACTCGCCATACCTGACGCTGGACCGTCCCGCAGTGCCCCCATGCCCACTACCGTCCAGTAGCGCGGTTCCCCCGGGACCGCCCGAGCGCCACCACCCTGCCCCTCCGGCCGTGCACCGAGAGCGGAGACAACGATGGCCCCCACCTCCCCATCCACCTCGAACGCGCAGCGGGACGCGCGCGCCACGCCCGCCCCGACGCTCATCCTCAAACCCGGTACGTCCTGGCAGGACGCCTGGCAGCGCAGCCTGGCGGCGGCCCCCGAGGCGTTCCGCGACGACCGGGCCCTCAATCTGTGGGCCGGCGCCTGGCACCCGGACGGCGATCCGCTGCCCGCCACCAGCCCCGTCGACGGCACCCCCATCGCCGGCCCGCCCCGCCTGGACGCGGATGCCGCGCTGCACGCCGTACGGGCCTCCCTCGACCAGCACCGGGCCTGGCGCCAGGTCCCGTTGACCGAGCGCAAGGCCAGGATCTCCGCCACCCTCGACGCGCTGACCGAGCACCGTGAACTGCTCGCCCTGCTCCTGGTCTGGGAGATCGGCAAGCCCTGGAAGCTCGCCCAGGCCGATGTCGACCGCGCCATCGACGGCGTCCGCTGGTACGTCTCCGAGATCGAGCGGATGCTCGCCGACCGCGCCCCGCTGCCCGGCCCGGTCAGCAACATCGCCAGCTGGAACTATCCGATGTCGGTGCTGATCCACGCGATGCTGGTGCAGGCACTGGCCGGCAACGCGGTGCTGGCCAAGACCCCCACCGACGGCGGTCTGGTCTGTCTCACCCTCGCCTGCGCCCTGGCCGCCCGCGAGGGGGTGCCGGCCACCCTCGTCAGCGGCAGCGGCAAGGAACTCTCACCCGCCCTGGTCCGGTCACCCGAGATCGGCTGTGTCTCCTTCGTCGGCGGCCGGGACACCGGCGCCCGGGTCGCCACCGCCGTCGCCGACCTCGGCAAACGCCACATCCTCGAACAGGAGGGCCTCAATACCTGGGGCATCTGGAACTTCAGCGACTGGCAGGCCCTGACGCCGCTGCTGCGCAAGACCTTCGACTACGCCAAGCAGCGCTGCACCGCCTACCCCCGCTTCGTCGTCCAGCGCGAGGCCTTCGCCGACTTCCTCACCGCCTATCTCCCGGCCGTACGCAGCGTCCGCTTCGGACACCCGCTGGCCGTCGCCGATCCCGCGGACCCGCTCCCCGAACTCGACTTCGGCCCGCTGATCAACGCCGGCAAGGCCAAGGAGCTGGCCGACCTCACCTCCGAGGCGATCACCCGGGGTGCCGTCCCCCTGCACCGGGGCAGCCTCGCCGACGGCCGCTTCCTGTCCTCCCAGGACACCTCGGCCTACTTCCCGCCCACCACGCTGCTGGCCCCGCCCTCCTCCTCCCCGCTCCACCACGCCGAGCCCTTCGGCCCCGTCGACACGATCGTGCCCGTCGACACCGAGGCCGAGCTGCTCACCGCCATGAACGCCAGCAACGGCGCGCTGGTCGCCAGCCTGTCCTGCGACGACAAGGACACCTACGACCGCCTGGCCCCGCAGATCCGCGCCTTCAAGGTCGGCCATGGCAAGCCCCGCTCCCGCGGCGACCGCGATGAACTCTTCGGCGGCTTCGGCAACTCCTGGAGCGGCGCCTTCGTCGGCGGCGAACTCCTGGTCCGCGCGGTGACCGAGGGACCGTCCGCCGAACGCCTGCCGGGCAACTTCCCGGACTACCACCTGATGCCGTAGCGGGGCGCCCGGCTACGGCAGCCCGGGGCCGGCGGACCGGGGACAGGACGCCCGCCCCCCCCGCGCCGTCGGCCCCCCTAGCCGATCCCCTGCCGGTCCGGACACGAGGCGAACCGCCGGTCCGCCGCCGAGGGCACCGCACGCTCGATCGCCTGCAGGAGCAGCGTGCGGTGCCGCAGCAGCGGCTGCCGCCGTTCCTGCGGTGCGAGCAGCAGCAGATCCTCGATCCCGGCCAGGAGCCGCCGACTGACCTGCGGGCCGGCCACCGCGGCCGTCCGGATCTCGGTCAGCCCCAGATCCACCAGATCCGTCCAGCCCGGGATGCTCTGCGTCAGCCGCACCGCACCCCGGCGGTCCCGGTGCTGCACCGTCCCGAGCGGCAGCGGCGCCACCGCCGCCAGAATCTGCACGATCCGGTCCAGGCACTGCACGGCCGTGGTCGGGTCGTTCACCGCCGGCGACAGCGCCCGCAGCGCGATGTCCGACAACTGCCGGAGCCCGAGGCCGAGATCCTGGTGAAAGGTCCGCTCCATCCCCACCGACACCGTGTACCGCAGCGCCCGCCGCGGTGGCGCCGCCCCGCCGTGCACCGCGAGCACCGGCGTCCCCGGCAGTACGAAGTCCCCGATCCGGGGGATCAGCCGCAGAACGACCCCGTGCCGCCGCGCCACCCGCACCAGCCGGGCCACATGCACATCCAGCAGCACACCGGCCCGCCCCTCATGCGCCACGCGCTCCGTCTCGGGCCCCGGCGGCACCCCGGATCCCGCACCCTCCGCCCCCGTCCCCTGGCGCGCCAGCATCCGCAGTGCCTCCCGGGCGATGCGGTCGACCACCGGCCCCACCTGCATCAGCCGCAGCGTGGCGGACACATAGACGACGAACAGCACCAGACTGAGCCCCACCAGCAGCAGCGTCAGCACGGTCTGCGCCAGGGGCACCGAGGTCACCTGCCGCGCGTTCTGCTCACTCTCGTAGGAGGTGAGCACCAGCAGCGAGAAGAGAAAGGTCGCGAGGAAGACCGTGAAGGTGAGCTTGCTGATCCGGCTGCGGATGAAGATCCGCACCACCCGCGGTGTGCGCTGACCGCTCGCCATCTGCAACGCGACCAGCGAAATGCTGAAGACCACCCCGATGAACGTCAACATCGCCGAGCTGATCGTCGTCACGATGACTTTGGTGTCCTCGGTGAGCGCGGCCAGCTCCCGCACCTCCGCGTAGGCATGAATCCGCCGCAGATGCGCGAGGAACGCCTCATCGAGAGCGCCTGCCGCCCACCACAGCAGGACCGCACACACCAGCCCCGCCATGGGCGCGAACCAGAACGTGTCCCGCAGATGCTCCCGCAACGGGGAAAGCGCTCTTGGCCTGCGTGGACCATCGATATGCGCGATGTGTACTTTATTGCCCATAAATCGAGGTTATGTGGCGCCCGGATACGCAGGTGAAGGGCACTCCGAAACCTTGGTATTGTTGTCCATGTCGCCGCGGGGAACGCCCCGTGACGATCACACCTAGTCCGGGTGGCGGAATGGCAGACGCGCTAGCTTGAGGTGCTAGTGCCCTTTATCGGGCGTGGGGGTTCAAGTCCCCCCTCGGACACGCAGATAGGCACATGTCAGCGGGTTGTGACCGTACGGTCACAACCCGCTGATTTGCGTGGTACTCCAGCTCAAGGCCGAAGTCGGCGTAGAGCGGTGCTTTGTCCTCGGGGTCGGCGGCCTGGAGCCGGCCGGTCATGTTGCCGAGGGTCTTGATCATGTGGTGGATCTGTTCCTCGGTGAGGATCTCCCGCTGGGCGTGCGACGCGGCGGCGAGCTGTTGGCGGGCAGCTGTCTGCTCGTTCTGGGCGGCGGTGATCCAGCCGGCTACGACCGCGGGGTCGGCTCCGGCATCCAGTGCAACGCGGTATCGGTCGATGCGTCGATTCGTCTCGGTGATGGTCCGCCGTGCGGTTTCCAGGCCGGGGGCGGCAGCCGGTTGCCGCTGCTGGCTCTCACACATGGCCCGGATGGTGCGGCCAAGATGTCCGGGCGCGAAGACGCGGGCGAGCCATGTGTCGAGCGCCGGAAGGATCGCGTTCTGACGCACGTAGACGGTCAGCGGATGTTCCAGGGCGGCACTCTTGGCGTACTCGGCGGTGTAGCGGCAGCGGTAGTAGGGCTGACCGTTGTTGTAGTTGCCCTGCATCTTGCGGCGGCAGATGCCGCAACGCAGTCGGCCACGGAGTGGGTAGGCGCGGTGGGTGGTGCGGGGGCTGCGCTCGGGCACCCCCGATCGGCGGGTGAACGTCTTTGCCCGGGCGCGCCGCGGATGAACGGCGGGATGGTCAGCTCGGGGCGAAGAACTGGAGTTTCACGCCCTCGGCCAGCGGCAACGCGGTCTCGTCGCCGTCCCAGGTCCCGGCGAAGAACGCGATGAGCTGGCCGGCCGCTCGCAGTGCGGTATCAAAGACGGCCCCAAGCCCCTCAGTATCAGAGAGTGGACCTGCGGAGCATGCGGGGCCGTCCTCGACCCCTTTAGGGAGGAGTGGATGTCAATTGGCCCCTCGTGGAGCCTCGTCGCGGCCGGTCACTCGGCAGGTGCCGGGATCGAGGCGCGGGCCGGGCGGAACGGCCAGGCAAGGGTGGCAAGGAATCGGCGCGGGTCGGGGTAGGAGGCCGGGTCGTCGAGGCCGAGGCGACCGGGGACTCTCCTGGGCTCGTACATGAAGGTGCCGAAGGCTATGTCCCAGATCGCCAGCACTGAGCCATAGTTGACCCGCTCGCCTGCGCCGTGGTGCCAACGGTGCGTCTCGGCTCCGATCAGCAGGTAGTTGAGCGGCCCGGTGCGGATATCGGCGTTCACATGGCTGATCGTCTGCTGAAGGTTGAGTGCCATCAGGACCAGGAAAGCGGCGTCAGGGGTGGCGCCGCTGAACCGGAACACCAGCAGGGAGATCACGAACCGGGAGACCAGCAGGTCGATCGGGTGGAAAACCGGGTGCATGAACATGTACAGCTGCGAGGGCGCGTGGTGCACTCCGTGCGCTCGCCACAGCCGCGGGATGGTGTGCGCAGTTCGGTGATAGCCGTACCAGAGCAGATCCAAGGCCAGCAGCACCAGCAGGGCCTGGACCAGGAGCGGAAGGCGTGTGATCGGTCCGAAGCCGCCGTCGGGGACGAGCTGGGCTGCGACGAAGGAAACGCCCATTGTTGCGACCTGCTCGACCATGAAGGCCAGTCCGATGAACGGCAGGTCACGGCCCACGAAGCTGTCGCGGGTCATCCCCCAGCGGTCGAGCATCGGGTTGACCCGCTCGACGGTGAAGGCGACCGCGATGGTGCATATGGTCAGCAGAGCGATGGCGGCCCCCCTCGGGATCGCCAGTTGGTGAGTGACGGCCGCCCAGGCGATGACGGTCGTGGCCGCGGCCAGGAGGGGATAGGTACCGTAGGTCAGAACCGGCCGCGCCGGTTTGTCGAGTTCCATGCGGCCAACTTCGCAGCCGACCCGAGGGGCGTGCTTTCCTGTGGGCGTAACCCTTTTCCCTTCTCGCGCACCCAGGGACGACGACAGGGGCGGCCCTGACGGCGCTGCCCTGATCATGGAGCTGGAGCTGCGGGCCTACGCCCTCACACGGGGGGCTGTTCTGCCGGATCTCCTGGCGACGGATGATCGCGCGCAGGTCGATTGGCTGGCACCGCTCTGGGACGCACTGCGGCAGGCCGGTGTGGTCTATCCCGGGCTGATGTTCGGCACGTCGGCCGAGCCCTCCGCGCTCGGCGGAGTGCTGTCATCGATTCTCGCCAACACCCCCGACATCGGCGCGATGCTGGACACTCTGGTGCGCTTCCACCCCCTGATCGGTCGCAATGAGCTGGTGGTAAGGCGGCGCCCCGGCAGCCGCGGGCCGGGTGAGGTCTCGCTGAGCCTGCGGGCTCTGGATGGCGGGGCGGGACATCCGGACACCGTGGATGCCTTTTTCACGATGCTGTGCGCCGCCGTTCGTCGGCGCGCCGGTCAGGGCGTGGGGCCGGACCGTGTACTGCTGCGGCGGTCCGAACCCGCGCGGCCAGAGGCGTACCGGCGCGCGCTGGGCCCGGTGGCCTTCGGGCAGCCGGCGGATGCCTGCGTGTTCGGGGCGACCGCACTGCGCGCGCAGGTGCGGCACGCCGATCCGGTGGTGCTGGCGATGCTCGCTCCCTACGCGCAGCGGCAGCTTGCGGTGAACCACACACCATGGTCGGAGGCGGTGCGGGCGGCTCTGCAGGAGGGCGGGGGCTCACTCGGCTCGCCTCGGTTGGCGGACGTGGCACGGGCATTGGCGGTCAGCCGCCGCACGCTCCAGTTGAGGCTTCAAGAAGAAGGGTGCTCGTTCTCAACCCTGATGGAGACCAGACAGCGGGAACGCGCGCTGGCCTTGTTGGCCGAGCCCGAGCCGGTCGGACTACCGATGACCGCCATCGCTACGCAGGTGGGCTTCGCGACACCGGCCGCCTTCACCCGCGCTGTGCGCAGATGGACGGGCCTGACCCCCTCGGCGTACCGGCGAGGCGAAGGCGCGCAGCACAGCGGGTGAATTTTCCGATGGTGGGCGAACCTGGGTGGCCGGGGGAACTTCCAGTTCTGCGGGTGGGCGTTGATGCGTCCCACGGCGGCGGGTCACGGCGTGGGGTCGCCGCTGCTGGCCCCAGACTCCCCTCAAAGAGGGGGCGGCTCCCTGCTCCACTGCTTTGTTCTTGTAGCCGGTGTCGGCCCAGGCCTTGGTGACGGTGGGGTGGCTGGCTGCCGGCACGGCAGTCTGGGCGAGCGGGACCAACACCGGGTCGTCGAGCCTCTTCACTCCAGCAGGCCGACCGTAGGAAGGCCGTCCGGGAAATCTGCCTTGTTGCCAACGAACCGAACCGGCGCATCCACCGGGACCTGGACCGTTTCTCCCCTGTCCGCTGGCTCGTTGAGCTGAACGGGTCAAGGGAAGCGAGAGGGGCACCCGAACGTGGGGCGGGATCTGGGGCTGGACGGGATGGTGGACCACTTCACCCTGTCCGAAGACGAGGCGGGCTGGTTACGGAACAAGACCGGGGCCGGGTGGTGCGGCGGCGCGGGGAGGTCCGGAAACGTACGGTCTGGCCGGGGCGCAGTTGGGCGGCCTGGTCGAGGTCGGCCTCGTGCACCACGGCCATGACGGGATAGCCGCCGGTGACGGGGTGGTCGGCGAGGAAGAGGACCGGTTGACCGTTGGGCGGTATCTGGAGGGCACCTCGGACCATGCCTTCGGGCGGCAGCTCGTGGTGGATGACCCGGACCAGTGGTGGTCCGGCCAGGCGTGCGCCGACACGATTGCTGTCAGCGGTCACCTCGTAGGCGCTGGTGCACAGAGTCGTCAGCGCTTCGGGGGTGAACCAGTCGTTCCGGGGGCCGGGAACGATGTGGAGCACGGGTTGGTGCTGGAATTCGCGGCGGGGCGCGAAGTCGGTGGGAGGGAAGCGGAGTGCGGCCGTGCCCGTTGGCAGGTGGATGCCCGCGCCCAGCGGTGCCGGCCCGATGCCGGAGAGGGTGTCGGTGGAGCGCGAGCCGAGCACCGGCGGTATGTCGATGCCCCCGCGGACGGCGAGGTAGGTGCGCAGGGCACGGCTCGGGAAGCCGACGGTGAGTTCCTGGCCGGAGGCGGCATGGACGGGTCCGTTCATGCCGATCTGGCGGCCGTCGAGCGTGGCCGGGCAGGGCGCCCCGGTCAGGGCCAGGGTGATCGGCGCGTGGAAGCGGACGGTCAGGCCGCCGCAGGTCATTTCCAGGGCCGCGGCGGATTCGGCGTTGCCCACCAGGCGGTTGGCCAGCCGTAGGCTGCCTCGGTCCGCGGCGCCGCCGGCCCCCACGCCTCGAGCGGCGTGCCCCGGACGGCCGAGGTCCTGCACCGTGGTCAGGGGGCCTGGACGGAGTATTTCGATCATGATGTCGCCTGTACGAAGCGGACCTGAGTTCCCGGAGTGAGCAGGCTGGGCGGTTGGCGGTCGATGCTCCACAGCTCGGCCGAGGTACGGCCCAGCAGGTGCCAGCCGCCGGGCGACGCGCGGGGGTAGACGCTGGTGAACTGGTCCGCGACGGCAACTGAACCGGGGTCCACGCGGGTTCGCGGGGCCGCTCAATGTCGGTTTCGCCCCTGCGCTGTTGCTCCTCGCCACTACCGTCGGCGCGACGCAGTGGCACGCCCGCTACGCCCGCACCGCCCCGGTCCCCCCGGACGGACCGACCGGACCGGCCGTACAGCAGCGGGAGCCGAGACGGCGACTCCGTCCACGCACGCCTCCTCCGTCCTCGTGGTCTTCCCCTTCTTCGTCGTCGGCGCGCTGTTCCTGTCGGTGTGGGCCGCCTCGTACCGCGACACCACGAGCGACTTCTACATTGGCGGAGGCCGGCTGACCTCCACCCGCAACGGGCTCGCGCTCTTCGGGGACCACATGTCCGCCGCGGCGCTGCTCGGGAACCCCGGGCTGTTGGCCCTCAACGGCTACGACGGCATTCCGTACGTCCTCGGGCCGGCCGTCGCCTGGACGGTCATCGGGCTGCTGGTCGCCGAGCGCTTTCACGGCACGGGACGGTTCACCGTCGGGGACAGTCTCGCCGACCGTCTGCGCCCACGGTCCGCGCACCTGGCCTCAGCAGTGGCGGCGAGCCGTGTCCCGGCGGCCGGCCCCTCGCCCCGCGGCGCCCGTCGAGCCGGCGGTCCGCAGGCTCCGTACGGCGGCGCCGACCGCTCGACAGTGTTCGGTAATGGCGCGCTGCGCTGGCGAGGTCGCTGTCGTCGCAGGGGATTCTGTCTCCTGCGTTTGTTGCATAGCGCAGAAGGTGGCGGTCAGCCGTCCGGGGGCGAAGGTCGTTGCGCAGCACGGCGAGCACCGTGGCGACGGTGGCCAGGACGGCCGCCGTCGCCGCGGATGTCCTGGCCGATCAGTCCTTTCCGGTAGTGGCGATCCGGCCGGCGTAGCGCTGCGTCCAGGTCGTGTCGGTGTCGACGGTGACGACCACGTCGTAGTAGCCCTCCTGGGTCGGCCACATGACAGCCTTCGTCTCGCCGTGGGCCACCGTGACCTTCCGGGTACGGCCGAGGTAGTCGTGAGCGGTGAGCGTGTAGTCCACCGGCTTGGTGCCGTCGTTGTGCAACGTGAGCTTCGCCTGGGCCTCGGGCTTGGTGCCCTCGCCCTTCAGCAGGTCGACCTCCACGCGCGGGAGGCCACCGTCCGACTTTCCGGCGGGCGCGACCTGGCCGGCGAAGGAGCGCACAAAGCCGTCGTTGGAGTAGATCGAGAACGCGTACTTGCCGTCGGTGGCCTTGGCGTCCCAGGTGTACTCGCGCGGCTTGCGCGCGGTGACGGTGAACGGCGTGCTGGAGAACGCCCGGTACTTATCGGGGAAGACCTGGAAGCACAAGGCCTTGTCCGTCGGGCCGCCGGTCAGGGTCATCCTGGCGGTGACCGTCCCCGACGCGCGGTCCTCCGAGATCGTCGCGTGCGGATGGAAGCTCAGCGGGCGCGGCTTCATGTGGTCGGCGGCGATAGACACCGGTTGCTCGGCGCGCGGGTCCGGGAAGGTGGCCGGCCCCGGTTGCGGGTGGGCGAAGTCGAGCGCGCTGGTCAGGTCGCCCGCGATCGAGCGCCGCCAGTCGCTGATGTTGGGGCAGCGGAACGGCTTGCCGAGGTGGGTCGCCCAGGTTTCGAGGAACTTGATCGTCGAGGTGTGGTCGAAGACCTCCGAGGCCACGTACCCGCCGCGGGTCCACGGCGAGACCAGCAGCATCGGCACCCGCGCACCGAAACCGAGCGGGTAGTCGCCGGCGTACTCACGCGCCGTGCCCGGCTCGGGCCACGGCGGCAGCACGTGGTCGAACTTCCCGTCGTTCTCGTCGTAGTTGAGGATGAAGAGGGTGTGGTTCCAGATGTCGGGGTTGCTCTGGAGGATGTCGAGCACCTTCTTGACGTAGCGCTCGCCGTGCAGGCTGTCCGCGTCCGGGTGCTCGGACCAGCCGTAGGGCGCCACAATCCAGGAGACTGCCGGCAGCGGGTGTTCCGCGCCCGGCCGGCAGGCGTCATGGAGGTTTTTGAGGACCGCGTCGAGGTTGTCGTCGGAGTCGTCGTTCGGCGAGGTCATGCCGGAGTAGTACGTGGCGTTGCCGCGCCAGATCAGCCCGGTGCCGGGCGTCAGCTTGGGGTCGTCGGCGCTCAGTCCCTCCGGGTCGAACCCCTTGAAGTACTTCAGCTCGTTGTCGCCGTAGTCGCCGACCCAGGTGCTGACGTAACCCTGTCGCCCGTTGCCGCTGTTGTCGGAGTAGAGCCGCCAGTCGATGCCGGCCTGCTGGAGCTGCTCGGCCACCGTGATCCAGGGACGGGAGTAGTTGGACTCATCGGCATTGCCCGTCTCGCTGTTGGCGGTACCGCTCCACAGGTACTTCCGGTTGGGATCGGTCGGCCCGAACTCGGAGCAGAAGTTCTGGTCGGCGATGGTGTACTGGGCGGCGACCGAGTGGTAGAAGCCCATGTAGGCGTCGCTGTGGTAGTTCATGCAGCTGGCGCCGCTGTGCTGCACCCACAGGTCCCACTTGCGGTGGTCGACGTCGCCCCAGGCTCCGTGGTCGTTGCCCCAGGCTCCGTCGTCGACCTGCGGGGTGACGATGTTGCCGTTGCTGTCCTTCTGCTGGAAGACGGTGGTGCCGTCCTGGAACCGCAGCGCCTGCTTGTCGTGAAAGCCGCGTATGCCGGGGAGCGTGCCGAAGTAGTGGTCGAGGGACCGGTTCTCCTGCATCAGGATCACGACATGCTTCAGGTCGGACATGTTGCCCTTGAAGCCCTTGGGCATGACGTACCTGGGATTCGGAGCGGCGTACGCGCCGCCCGCCCCGGCGGTCGCGCCGAGCACCAGCGCCCCGGCGGCAACCCCCGTGCCCTGGAGGAACCTACGGCGGGTGGTACCGGTCGTCGTCGCGGGTCTGTCGCCGAGCTCTGACTCGGACGTCGGGATGATCGGATCGGGGACCATGGAAGCTCCTCACATGGGCATGGAGAGTCGGGGATGGGTGCTGCAGTCCGCTCATCGAAGCGAGTGGACACCAACTCTGTGTGAACACTGGCCGAGCGATCAGCAGGACATCGACTGCTAGGTCGTCAACTTCTGCGGGTATGTGGTGTTGTGCGTCCTTCACGACAGCCGTAAGTCGTGGTCTCCATGGGGTTGTTGGGCAGGGTCAGCTGCTGGGATGAGGACAGTCGCCGCGATGCGGCTGCGTGAGGAGGCCGAGCCGCGCCGAGCTGGAGGCATGGAGGCGTCGGTCCTTGCGCCGGCCGACTGACGGCGCCTGGGCGGCGGCGCTTCGACATCGGGGAACTGTGCCAGGGCCCTGGGATGGTAGTGGTGCCCATTCGGGCGGGTGATGGGCTGCGGCCTTCCGCTCGGCGGCGGAGGATCAAATCGGCTGCTGCGAAACGTACTTGCTCACGCCGGGCCCGCTCCTCAGCGGTCAGCCCACCCGCGGCTCTGTCGCCGTCTGCGGCTGGCCGCGGGAAGAAGCATGTCAACGTCGCCATTGCGGGCTGCCGGCGCCGGAAATGGGGTGGGAGAACGAGCCGGTGAGGGCCAGTGCCCGTCCAAGTGGAGTTCAGTTCAGTCGACGTCCGCGGGCAGAGGCGGAAGGCGCAGGTGTGCGAGGTCATCGGGGGCTGGGCTGGTGTGGGGCCACATGGGGGTGATGTCGGCGTCGGCTGTCGCGGGGGCATCGGTCAGGCGCATGCGCTCACGCAGCCTGCCGTAGAAGTCGGTTGGTCCGAGCCGCGCGACGCGCAGGCGCTGGGGAGCCGCGTAGACACCGATCCAGTCCCCCGGATCCAGGACACCGCGCAACTGGCCGTCGACGCTCACCGCCGCGCGGCCGGAGTGGCTCAGGACGCGTAGGGCGACGGCCTCGTCGGGTGCCGCCACGACCGAGCGGTTGAAGGTCATGTGCGGAGCGACAGGGGTGAAGACGATGGCGTCGGCTCCGGGGGAGATGACGGGGCCGCCGGCGGCGAAGCTGTAGGCGGTGGACCCGGTGGGTGTGGCGACCAGGACGGCGTCGGCGGAGTAGGAGGCGAGCAGTCGGCCCGCGAGGTACACGCCGAGGGAGACCTGCCGGTCGCGTGCCAGTTTCTCCAGGACGATGTCGTTGAGGGCCGTCACGTTCAAGGCCACCCCCCAGTCCAGGGCGACGGCACACTCGGGGCGCACCGGCGGAGGTGGCAGCGCGGGACCGCGGCCGTAGCGCAGGAGGGTCTCCATCCCGTCGGGGACTTCCAGCGGACAGGACGCCCGCATCGTCAGCATCAGGCGGGTCTCGACATCCGCGTGGCCGCGGTGGACGGTGTCCAGCGCGCACTCGACGTCGTCGGCCGGGACCTCGGTCAGGAAGCCGAGGGTGCCGAGGTCGACACCGAGGACAAGCGCGTCGTTCTGTGCGGCCAGGCATGCTCCGCGGAGGAAGGTGCCGTCTCCTCCGAGCGTGACGATCAGGTCGGGGCTGCCGGCAGCGTCGACCTCCTCCCGCGCGTCCCGCCGTTGTTCGTCCTGACTCCACACGTCGATGGCGACGCAGCCGACGTCCCGGCGTTCGCACCACCGTCGGACGACGTCGGCAGCCGCCACGGCACGGGGACGTCCTCCGCGGACGACGATGCCCACCCGTTGCACGCTCACGTAGCGTCCTCTCCCTCCGGATGGCCTGTTCGCCCGCCCCTGTGGGACGGTCGCGGACTTCCCGTCCGTCAACCGACCAGGTGCCACGAGCACCATGACTGACCGCTTACGGCCGACCAGGAACGCCCACTCCGCTCGCGGACGGAACCCGCCCCGGCGCACCGTTCGGACACCAGCACCCGAAGGCCGCCGATAGCGCCCTACATGTGGAAGTTTGACTGCATTCTCAGGGCATCTTAACGGGCATCCCGATCCCCATTGGGGCAGCAGGTCACGCCAAGCGGCATAATTTCCCGTCTGGATTTCCCGTCTGGAAACCCGCAATCACCGACGTACACAGCACCTCACTTGCTTCCGCGCATCGAGGGCGTAGGAGTGCAGCTCCGTCAACGCGCGACTGCCGTTCCCCATGGTGGTCGACTACTCGGCGGCCAAAGCCGCGTTGAGCAACCTCACCAAGGCGTTGTCGGAAGAGTTCGCGCCGCGCGGCGTGCGTGTCAACGCAGTTGCTCCTGGACCGGTCCGCACCCCGTTCTGGACCGCTCCCGGTGGCTTTGCCGATTCCGTCCCCGCCGATGCCGGCAGTACTGCCCAAGAGGCGTTGGACGAGATCGTGCCCCAGCAGATGGGCCTCTCCACGGGACGGATCAGCGAACCTCAGGAGGTTGCCGACCTCGCCGTTTTCCTGGCCTCTCCCCGTGCCGGCAATATCACCGGCGCCGAATTCGTCATCGACGGCGGCCAGATCAAGACCACCTGACTCGTCTGCCTGCCTGAGTCCCGTAACGGCATCACGCAAAGAGATGGTGCTTCTTTGGCTTACTTGGAATCGACTCGTCCGAGCGGGTTGGGGCCGGCCGTCAGCGCGTCACGCGCTGCCTGCCAAGAGGAATCCCCGGGATAGAGCTCGGTGCGGAGGTAGGCCCAGGTGAGCCGCTGGACCGCAGACACCCGCTCGGGGCTCTCGTCCGTGGTCTCGGCGACGTCATATCCAGAGACCCCGCCGAGCCCGTGCTCTGCGTCGAACAGGGTGAGCAGGGACTTGGCGCCCGGGGAGAGGGCGTACGGATCGGTGTGCCAGTCCGGGCCCCGAACCGTCGGGTGGGCAGAGGTGTCCTTATCGCCGGCGACCACGAGCGCGGGCGTCGTCATCTCGGAGAAATCCGTGGTCGAGAAGAAGGAGTAATTCTCGGCCACGAACTCGGTGAGGGCATCGCCCCCTCTGCCGGGCGCGGCAAGCAGCACACCCGCCTTGATCCGGGGCTCGGCCAGGTTCACTTCCGTTCCGTCGTGCGGATCGGTGAGCCGGGCGCCCAGCAGCAGGCTCGCGGTGTGCCCGCCCATCGAGTGCCCGGCTACGGCGACCTTGCTTCGGTCCAGGCGCCCGAGAAGCTGCGGGACAGCGGCCTCGATCACGTCGAGCTGGTCGAGGATGCGCTTCATGTCCTCGGCCCGTGATCGCCAGTACAGCGGCGCCCCGGGGGTATCGGGATCCAGGCTCAGCGTCCTGGAGCTCAGATGGGTGGGCTGGATCACGACGAAGCCGTGCGCCGCCCAGAAGTTGGCGAGTGGCGCGTAGCCGTTCAGCGAGGAGAGGTTGTTCGAGTAGCCCTGACCGTGCGAGAGGAGGATGACCGGCAGGTCGCTCCCGGTCACGGGCGCGGAGACTCGCACCTGAAGGTCCACGGCCCGGCCGGGAGCTGACAGCGCTACCGGACTGACCGAGAGGACGGGAGTGGGCGAGCTGACGGTATCGGCCGTGTAAGTCGATGCACTCATGATGCGTTTTTCCCTTCCATGGCCTCGGCTGCCGGTCTCATTCGGCCGGCGGTGGGTGAGGCGGTTAGGAGCGTCCCGCTTCAGCTAGACTGAAAGCGGAGCGTTGTTCCATTTAACATACGGAGCAGTGTTCCGCTTTGTCAACGGCCGCCGGAAGGAGAGCGTGGTGCCCGCTTCAAGCCCGTCCGGGGAGGTGCCTGGCCGAAGCAAGCGGGCCGACGCGCTGCGCAACCAGCAGACGCTGCTTGCCGCCGCCGCTGAGGTGTTCGTCACCTCCGGCGTCGACGCGCCGATCCGTGAGATCGCAGCCAGAGCCGGCGTCGGGATGGGGACGATCTACCGCCACTTCCCGACTCGGGCGGATCTCGTCGTCGCCGTCTACCGCCACCAGGTCGAGGCCTGCGCCGAGGCCGGCCCGAGGCTGCTGGTCAGTGCCGACTCTCCGCTCGCAGCACTGCGTCAGTGGGTCGACCTCTTCGTTGATTTCCTGGTCACGAAGCACGGACTCGCCAACGCGCTGCAATCGGACAGCAGCGGCTTCGACGCACTACACGCCTACTTCCTCGACCGCCTGGTGCCTGTCTGCGCGCAGTTGCTCGACGCCGCAGTCAAGGCTGGCGAAATCAGGCCCGGTACGCACGCCTACGAACTGATGCGCGGCATCGGCAACCTCTGCATCGGACGTGACAGCGACCCCCGCTATGACCCCCGCCGATTGGTCGAACTGCTCCTCCAGGGACTACAGAGACCGCAGTCATCCTGATGCCGACGGTCACCCGGTATGCGGTGAGGGACTGTTCGGGCGGCGTGGTGTCGTCAGGCTGCCTGGGTAGCAGAACGTGTACGCGCCGGCGAGATCGCCCGGAGCCGGCCCCCATGCTGCCTGTCGACGGCGGCCGCACGGCCGTGTGAACCAGGCGTCCATGTCTCCAGGCCCCGGATATTCGCCCGCGCCAGGACCACCCCCGGCCACGGCGGCGATCAGGGTGGGTACGGAGGCTCTCAAGGAGCGGTACTTCAGAGTGGGCCATGGACCGCTGCTGCTCAGGATGTCGCTACGGGGCGCGGTCACGGTGCACCTCTACTGGCCCCGGATGTCTGTCTCCCCCGTGTCGGTGTGAAAGCCCGGCTGCTGTTGAGTGCATCGGATGGTGAGCCTTGCCATGTGAGGCGCTCAGTCGAATCGGCGTGAGGCCTGAGCTCGATCCGCTCCCTCCGGTGGCGAGGCGAACGTCGCTCGGCCGATCGGAGCGATTGGCCTACCCGTTGGGGTCACACGGGAGGCTCCGGCGGCCGTGCGCATGGCATCGGGTGGCCGCCCCTCGGATTCTGGCCTGGTCCGGACATCCGTCTCGTGCTGAGCCGACCGAGAGGAACGCAAGTAATGGCAACGGGCATCATCACCAAGGACTACGCGGTCCCGCATACCTCGACCAATCCCGCGAACGTGAACGACAGCGTCGAGCTCTTCGTACGGGAGTACGACGGTACCAAGCCGAGCCATTCGCCCGAGGCCGTCCTGATGCTGCACGGCAGGAGTACCCCGGCCCTGCCGGGGTTCGACCTCGAACACGGCCGACACGACAGGTACAGCTGGTCCAAGAATCTGGCAGATGCGGGCTACGACGTGTTCATCATGGATCTCCAGGGATCCGGCCGGTCGACGCGCCCGAAGATGGATAACCCCTGCAATGCCAACCCCGCCCAGCAGCAGGACATCCTGGTCCCCAACCCGCTGTCGGCGCCGTGCTCACCGGTCTACACGTCTCAGCTGAACAACTCGCAGAGCGACTGGGACGAGCTGGACACCGTCATCAAGTTCATCCAGCACCAGCGCGGCGTGTCGAAGGTCCGGCTCGTCGGCTGGTCCGCGGCCGCGTTCGTGATGGGACCGTACGCGGTGCAGCACCCCCAGAACGTGGAGAGCCTGCTCCTGCTCGCACCGATCTTCCCGCCGCAGGGCAGGGCGAGCAAGCCCGGAACCGATTTCGGAGCACCGGTCGCGCTGCCGGTCTCCACCCCGGCGGCACTGTTCGGCTTCCCGATGAACCTCGGCACCAAAGAGGCCTTCGCCAGCTCATGGGACAGGGAACTGCACTGCGCGAACCAGCGGGAGCCCGGCATGGTCGACGTGGTGTGGGACGCCACCATGGACAACGACACCGTCAGCAGTGGCTGGGGACCCAAGGAAGACGGGGTGGCGCAGGGCGTGAACCGGATCCGCAACTCCTATTGGTGGGGCTGGAACTCCACCACGGTGCCGCTGCACGGCACGCTCGGCCGGGACGTGCCGGTGTGCATCGTGTACGGAGAGCTCGACACCCAGGCGAACACGCCGGTGTCCTCGGGCCCCTTGCTCCACTTCTCGGTCCCCGCGCTCTACGACGCCGTCCCGGGCACCAAGAAGCTGATGTTCCGCGTCGCCTGTACCGGGCACCTCATGGTCTGGGAACGCCAGTCCAAATTCCTTCACCACATGTCCCGGCAGTGGCTCAAGCACGGCACCGTCGAAGGCCTCTCCAACGGAAGCTATTTCCGGGACGAGGACGGCGTCATCATGCCCGCAGCGTAGAAGGCTCCGCAGGCTGCCGAGACCGGCAGTCCGTGGCGGGCTCTGCGGCGCTCCCCACCCGTAGTCGCACAGGCCCTTGTGGGCCTGTTGACCGTCGCGCTGGGCTGCGGCGTGCTGCTCGACGTCGACACTGCGACACCCGCGTGGGTGACTGCCCTGCTGATGATCCCGCTGGGCGTCGGCGGCTCCCTCGCCATGCCGGCGCTGACCTCCCTGATGCTTGACAGCGTCGCCGCGGAGCGGGCCGGCACGGCAGCGGCGCTGCTCAACACCAGCCGGCAGACGGGTGGGGCGCTCAGCATCGCCGTCTTCGGTGCGCTCCTCGCAGGGGACTTCGCGTCGGGTATGCGGGAGAGTCTGTTGCTCGCCGCCTGCCTGCTGGTGGCCATGGCGCTGGGCGCGGGGGCACTGCTGCCGCGACGGTGAGGGCAGCCGCCGTGGCCGCAGTACGCATGCGGTCACGAGGTGCCGTCCGCCAGATCTCTTGCGCAGGCGCAGGAAGCCTCGGGAGCGAAAAGCCGTCACGCGCGTCGAGCCGCCGCTCCGGGAACACGGTCTGCCGGTGCCTCTCCCGGATCTGGTGAAGACCACTACGTCCTCGCGTTGGACGGCTGAAGGGGAGATGCCTTGTCGGCGGGCGTCGCGGACGTCCTTCATCTGGAAGAACGACGGGCGGGCAACGAGGCGGCCGTTGCGAACAGTGATCACCCACTGTCGGCCACGAACTTCCGGCACATGACGGGCAGTCAGCTCACTGCGCTCGGAAACAGCCTCAGGGGACCAGCAGGAAGAGCGAAGTGCAACGGGAGTACCAGGGCCTGCCCGATGGGGCATGGCCGGTTCCGCGGCGTCTGGCAGGACACCTCGCCGCTTTGCCGAATCAGTCCGCACAGTTCCGCTATGAGGATGCTCCGGCGCCTTGTGATGCACCGCACCCGACGCCGCGGCCCGTCCGCCCCTGACCCATCGGACGGACCCTAGGAGGGTGACCCGTCCGCCCGGACGACGGCCTCGAAGACCTGGACGCAGTGGGCGATCAGGCACTCGGCCGAGATGTCCACTTCCTTGAAGTGCCAGGCGGTGACCGCCTGATCCATCGCCCCGATGGCCGAGAAGGCCGTCATGCGGAGGTGGGCCTCAGACGTGTCCGGCGGCAGGATGTCGCGGATCATGTCGGCGACGAGGTCGACGAAGCGCCGGATGCCCGCGCGGGCGTGCTGCCGCACGACGTCGTTGACGCCGTGCACTTCGACGAAGAGCAGGCGGGCCTTGCGCGGGTCTGCGGCGAGTTCGCGCACGAATGCCTCGACCGTGGCCTGCTCTCGCTCCGGGGAAGTCTGGGGTGCCGAGGCCGCCGCCTGCGTGATGCGGTGCAGCAATTGCTCGGTCACGGTGTCGAACACGGCGAGGAGGAGAACCTCCCGGTTCGCGAAGGATTCGTAGAAGTAGCGGTCGGTGAGTCCGGCCTCGCGGCACAGGTCCTTGACTCCGGTGGACATGTAGCCCTGGGCGGTGAAGAGCGCCAGGCCTGCCTCGATCAGCTTCGCTCGCCGAGCGGCGATGCGCTCGGAGGCGTCGACCCCGGCGTAGGCGCGGAAGGGCGGGTTGGGGGTTGTCATGGCGGCCAGTCTAATTGACGAAATGGTTCTTCAGTTTTAATATTCTGACTATCTCAGTCGTCGGTATTGCCGTCGGCCCGACCGGCTCGCTCGCCGCATCGGCGTCAGCCCTGAACAACGGAGCTGCGAAGATGACCCCGCAGTCGAACCAGCGAAGTAAAGCCTCATCCAGCCTCGCCCTGTGGGCGGTGGTCGCCGTGTTCGCGTTGTGCGCACTACTGTGGCCGCTGCTCCCCGGCGCTCTGTCCAACCTGCTCTTCATCGTCCCCTTGATCGCTTTCGGGGCGATGCACGGGACGATGCGTTACGGCTGGCGGGCGATGGTGGTGTTCACTGTCATCACGTTGATCGTGAGCAACATCATGGAGAACCTGAGCATCATCACGGGCTTCCCCTTCGGTCACTACCACTACACGGACAACTTGGGTCCCAAGCTCTTCCTCGTACCGCTGCTCATCGGACCCGCATACGTCGCGGTCGGGTATCTGTCGTGGGTGATCGGCACCGTTCTGATCGGTCCGGTGCGAAGGGGATCACGCCTCTTCAACACCGTGGCCGTCCCCGCCGTCGCCACGTTCGTGATGGTCTTCTGGGACATCTGCATGGACCCCACCATGGCCAACGTGCACCGGAACTGGATCTGGGAGGAAGGGGGCGGCTTCTTCGGCGTACCGCTGGAGAACTACCTCGGCTGGTTCTTCACGGTCTACCTGTTCCTCCAGATGTTCGCGCTCTTCCTGCGTCACCGCGGCGACGCCGGGGCCGACGTCACACCTCTGCCGAAGGCGTACTACTTCCAGGCCATCGCCATGTACGCCGCTGTCGCGGTCAAGTACCCCACTGTCTACGTTGCCGGCCTTCTCAGGGGTGACAGCGGGTCGGTGACGGATGCGGCCGGCCACACGTGGTGGACCGGGGACATCAGTGAAACCGCCACGCTGATGAGCATCGTCACCATGCTCTTCGTGACCGTCCTCGCCGCACTACAACTGGCCCAGGGGCGCCCCACCCTGCCCAGTACGGACCGCACGGACACACCGGCCCTGAGCACGGCCGGTCAACGATGACCAGGGGTGCCTCCGGCGCCCCGATCGCTGTACGGCCGCTGCGGAAACCGGGCGCGTGGGACGCGGAGACACAGCTCGCCACTCACGCCATGGGTGTCCGGGCCGGCCGCTGCCCGGCGATCCGAGCTTCCCGCCTCCCTCCCACCGTCGCGCTCCAGGCGACCTGACTCCCGGCACAGCAGGAGCAGACCGTGGTGTACCGGCCGGCCGATCGCGGCGCTGCTGCGGTCGGCGCACCACTTCCCGCTCCTCCTGATCGGAACCTGCCGACCGGGCCACCTCAGTGAGGCCGTGGGAATGGCCCCTGCGCTGGGGCATCGGGCGGGCCGCCTTCGGCCGCGGCGGGCCGTCCACCTGGGGGCGACGGGGTGAGCCCGGTGCCCTGTCGTACCCCTTCCACACCCTTGAGAGGCCGGCCATGTCCCTTCTGATCGCGATGGCCTTCTACGCCGTCCGGATTGCGCGCGCTCCCGTGGATGTGCGCCTGAAGAAGCGCCACGCCGGTCCGCTGGCGGTGGCGGCCGGGGGCGTTGTCCTCTACCTGGCCTGGGACCGGCTCCGTCCGGACGGCATCGGCACCGGGTACTTCGTCGGCGAGTTCGCCGGCGTGGGCGCCGCATACCTGATGTCGTGCACCCTGGTGCTGGCGACCCGGCTGACGTGGCTGGAGCAGTGGTTCGGCGGCCTGGACCGCATGTACTTGCGGCACAAGCAGTATGCCCTGCTGTCCATGCTCCTGCTCGCGCCCCACCTCCTCCTCCACTTCTTCTCCGGCTTCGAGGCGAGCGCAATCGACCACGTCGACGCCGACCAGGCCGCCCAGTTCGTGGGGACGGGCCGCCTCCTCGGCGCCCTCTCCGCCCTCGGGCTGCTCGCGCTCGTCGCCATCTCACTCGGCCGGATCAGCCGCATCATGCAACTGCCCTACGAGCGCTGGCTTCTCCTGCACCGCCTCACCGGCCTGCTGCTCCTGAGCGCCCTCCTCCACGGCTGGTTCCTGGACCTGGTCATCCGCGGATCCACGCCCCTTCTGGCCCTCTACGTCACGATGGCCACCGTCGGCATGGCCGCCTACGCCTACGACGAACTGGTGCTGCGGCGCAGGGAGCCCGGGGCCGACTACACCATCCGCCGCGTCGAACGGCCCACGGCCGACATCGTCGACCTCACTCTGGCTCCCACCGGCTCGGACGCGCTGCCCCTGACCGGCGGGCAGTTCGTCTACTTGCGAGTCGGCGGCCGCCGCGCCTGGCGCGAACACCCCTTCAGCGTGGCCGGAGTCCAGCCCGACGGCTCGGTCCGTCTCACCATCCGCGCGCTCGGCCATGACACCCGCAGGCTCCACACAGACGTGCGCGAAGGACTGCCCGCCACCCTCAACGGCCCGTACGGCATGTTCGACCACACCCTCGGCGGGTCCCGCCAGATCTGGATCGCCGGTGGCATCGGCGTCGCCCCCTTCCTCGGCTGGCTCACCCACCCGAGCGACACGCTCCCCCGCGCCGACCTCTTCTACTGCGCCCCCAGCAGCGACGACGCACCGTTCCTCCCGGAACTCACCGCAGTCGCCGAACGCCTCCCCGCTCTCCGGCTCCACCCGACGTTCAGCCGCAGCCAGGGCCACCTCACCGTCGACAGGATCCAGGCAGCGGCCGGCCCACTCACTCCGGACACCCATGTCTTCCTCTGCGGCCCCGCGTCCATGGTCGAAGACCTCAGCCGCGGCCTCCACCGCCAGGGCATCCCCCGGGACCACGTCCACGCCGAGCACTTCGCCTTCCGCTGAGGCTGCCCGGGCCCCTGCGTTGACGCGCGTCAGCAACTCGGCCCGACCGAGCGGACCAGCCGGCCGGCCGGTCCGCCGGGGCGAGTGCCGCAGGCGGGCAGCGTGACGGTGAACGTGCTGCCCTCACCTGGCGCGGTGCGTACCGTCACCGTGCCGCCGTGCGCTTCGACGATCGACTTGACGATGCTCAGGCCGAGTCCCGTGCCGCCGCTGCCGGGGGTGCGGGATTCGTCGCCGCGGTAGAAGCGCTCGAAGATCCGGTCGGCGGTGTCGGGGGCCATGCCGGGCCCCTGGTCGGTGACGCCCAGCTCGACGGTGTCGCCGTCCGGCGAACGCATCGCCACCGATATCGGCGTGTCGGGTGGGGTGTACCGCAGGGCGTTGTCCAGCAGGTTCCGCAGCACCTGGAGCAGCCGGTCCTCGTCACCGTGCGCGAACGCCCCGCCCTGCTCCTCGACGGTGATCGGCCTGCCGGGGTCGAGGGCGTGGGCGTCGGCGACGGCATCCCGGGCGAGTCTGCCGAGGTCGACCGGTGTGGCGGCGAGCGGGCGGCCCTGGTCGAGCCGGGCGAGCAGCAGCAACTCCTCGACCATGGTGTGCATGCGGGCTGCCTCGTCCTCGATGCGCAGCATCGCCCGCTCGACGAGTTCGGGGTCCCGGGCGAGGCCGTGCAGGTGCAGTTGGGCCCAGCCGCTGATCGTGGTCAGGGGGGTGCGCAGTTCGTGTGAGGCGTCGGCCACGAACTGGCGCAGCTTCTCCTCGGAGCGCTGCCGCTCGTCGAACGCGCGGTTGAGCGCGGTGGCGACCTCGCCGATCTCGGAGGGACGGCCGGCGACCTCGATGCGCTGGTCCACGTCGCCGTCGGCGATCGCGGTCGCGGTCGCGGCCATGTTCCGCAAGGGGCGCAGGCCCACGCGCAGTACGCCGTGGCTGAGGAGGACGATTCCCCCGAGTGCGGTCAGGGTGGCGACGGCATCGGCGCCGATCAGCCAGTACAGGAGGTCTTCCGAGGGCCCGAGGCTCGCAGCGACTATCACGGTGCTGAACTGCTTCGGGGGGACGCCGGGCCGTGGCTGGACCGTGGCGTGCCGGCCGAGGGGGAAGGCAAGGGTGCGGTATTTCGGCAGGGAAGCGCCCTGGGCCGGCAGGGTGACGGCGGGCTCGGCGAATCCGTCCGGGACCGGTGTCGGCAGGTCGGGTCCGGGGGTGGGGCGGCCGGTGAGGTTCTTCGACGGCGCCTGTGCGACCACTCGGCCGTGCTCGTCGAGCAGCGCGACGTAGCCGCCGCCGGGCACCAGAGGGAGGAGGTCGGCCTCATTCACCCGTGCGGGCAGGTCCACGACGTGCTGCTGGAGGGTGTCGCGGGTCTTGGTGAGCTTGGCGTCGGCGACATCGACGAGGTAGGCGCGCAGGCCGACCAGCGAGGCCACGTTGACCGCCACCATGCCCAGGGCTGCCAGCAGGACGACCCCCACCATGAGGCGGGCCCGCAGGGAGCCGTGCCATGCGCGGGCCATGTCACCCGTCTCCGGGGAGCCGAAGGCTGTAGCCGAATCCGCGCACCGTCTGGATCAGGGGCGGCGCCTGTGCGTCCACCTTCGCCCGGAGCCGGGAGACCAGCTTCTCGACGACACCGTCGCTGAAGTGGTGCTGCCAGACGTGGTCCATGATCTGCTCCTTCGAGACCACGTACTCGGCGTTGACCAGCAAGTACCGCAGAAGCTTGTACTCGGTCGGCGACAGTGCGATCAGGCGGCCGGCGCGGCGGACCCGCCGGCTGCGTTCGTCCACGGTCAGGTCCGCGAAGCCGAGTACGGGGCTGGTCTCTGCGGTGGTGCCGGCTCTGCGCAGCAAGGCGTGCACCCTGGCCAGCAGTTCGGGAACGCTGAACGGCTTGGTGAGGTAGTCGTCGGCACCCATGGCGAAGCCGGTCACCCGGTCCTCCACCGCGTCCCGCGCGGTCAGGAACAACACCGGCAGCCGGGCCCCGTTCCCGACGAGTCTCCGGCATACCGCGAACCCGTCCATGTCGGGCAACATCACGTCCAGGACCAGCAGTTCCGGGGAGACCGCGTCGTAGGCGCGC
This sequence comes from Streptomyces sp. NBC_01454, assembly GCF_036227565.1. Taxonomy (NCBI): domain Bacteria; kingdom Bacillati; phylum Actinomycetota; class Actinomycetes; order Kitasatosporales; family Streptomycetaceae; genus Streptomyces; species Streptomyces sp. NBC_01454. The sequence goes on along the minus strand of NZ_CP109460.1, from coordinate 1,368,709 downwards.
AGGGCTGCGACGCCGCGGTCCGCAGTCGTCACCTCGTACCCCGCCAGGCTCAGCGTCGTCTCCAGCAGCTCTGCCATCCGCTGGTCGTCGTCCACGACGAGCAGTCGCTGCCCGGTGCCCCGGGGCAGTGACAGTCCGTTGGCCGGTGAGGCGGAGTGCATGACAGATACCCATCGGGGGAGGTTGCCGCGTTCGCGGTGACAACGCGCACCCGCGCCCACAGGTTCCCTGCGCGGCGGACCGGCTGCCGCCCGGCGCGCGGTGTCCACGGCACCGTGATCCACGCGGGCGCATGGGATCGCCGACTGTCAGGCAATGGTCAGGTGGGCGACCGGGGCGGGTCAGCGGTAGTGGGTTTTCTTGAGGCAGCAGGACACCCCAACGACCATCGTTCGCCGAGAGGCCGGGAGCAGCCGTGGACCGCGCAGTACACCCTGAAGCCGGCAGTGAGGACGCGGCCCAGGCCGCCGTCCGCAGCCGGCTGCGCAGCGGAATGATCGACGTCGCGCCCTTCTTCGGCTTCACCCTGAGCCTGGCCGCCACCCATCGTGTTGCCGTTGCGTTGACGGTCGCTCTGACGGTCGGGGCCGGGGCCTGCGTCGTGCGGCTGGTGCGCAGAGAACCTGTGCGGCGCACGCTCGGAGTGCTCGGCCTCCTCTGCGTCGGCGGTGCTCTGGCCGCAACCACCGGGCAGGCCACCTCCTTCTTCCTCCCGAGCCTGGTGGTCCACTGCGTGATGGCCGTGGCGACTCCGGTGCTGCTGCTCCTCGGATGGCCCCCGATGGGCCTGGCGGTGGGCCTGATCACCGGTGAGAAGACCCGATGGCGCCGTTGCCCGGTGCGCCGACGGGCTTTCACCAGGGGCAACTTGGCCATCCTCGCCGGGAATTACGCGACGTTGGCCATCCAGCTCCCGCTGTTCCTGTCCGGCCAGGCCGTCGCTCTCGGCACGGTCGAAGTCTTCAGCCCGATCGTTCTCGCGATCGGCACCCTGCTGGGCTGGCGCATCTACCGACGCGTCGTCGGCACGCACCGCTGCGCCGACAGCCGCCTGAACACCGCTACACCCCCTACCTTGGAAAGGACTGCTTCATGACCGCGACACAGCCCACCACCAGGACACAGCCCACGGTACGGACCTGCCCCTTCGACCTGCCGGAGGAGTACCGCACGCTGCGTGAGCAGGACCCGATCATCCAAGGGACCCTCCCCGACGGCGTGCCGGGCTGGCTGATCACCCGGTACGAAGACGTCAGGGCGGTGCTTGCCGATCCGCGGTTCGGCGCCAGCCGCCCCCGGATGGTGGGCGGTGACGCGGACGGCGCCACACCGGCACCGCCCCCGGGGACGTTCATCTTCCTGGACCCGCCGGAGCACACCCGGTTCCGGCGGCTGCTCACCGGCCGGTTCACCGTGCGCCGGATGCAGCAACTGACCCCGGCGGTGGAAGAGATCGTCGCCGAGCGGCTGGATGACATGGCCCGCGCCGAGTCCCCGGTCGACCTCGTCCAGGCCTTCGCACTGCCGGTTCCCTCACTGGTGATCTGCGAGCTGCTCGGGGTGCCCTACGCCGACCGTGAGGAGTTCCAGCGGAACTCGGCCACGATGATCAGTCTCACCGCAAGCCCCGAGGCGTTCCAGGAGGCCCGGGAGGCAATGCGGCAGCACATCCACCGCCTGGTGCTCGCCAAGCGCGCCGATCCCACCGACGACATCCTCAGCGAGCTCGTCCAGACCGGCGAGCTCACCGACGAGGAACTGGCCGGCGTGGGATCGCTGCTGCTGCTCGCCGGGCACGAGACGACCGCGAACATGATCGCGCTGGGCACCATGTGCCTGCTGCGCAACCCCGAGCAGGTGGCGGCGCTCCGCGCCGACCCGACGCTGATGGACGGTGCCGTCGAGGAACTGCTGCGCTACCTGACCATCGTTCAGTTCGGCCTGCGCCGCGTGGCGCGGGAGGACGTGGAACTGCACGGGCACCGGATCAAGACCGGCTCCGTGGTGGTTGCCGCCCTGTCCTCGGGAAACCGGGACTCGACGCAGTTTGCCGACGCCCCCGACCAGTTGGAGGTGGGCAGGAAGTACAGCCCGCACCTCGCCTTCGGCCACGGTATCCACCAGTGCCTCGGGCAGCAGCTCGCCCGGGTGGAGATGAAGGCGGCGCTGGGCGCCCTGTTCAAGCGGTTCCCCACCCTGCGGCTCGCGGTGCCGGAGGAGGACGTGCCGATGCGCCACGACATGCTCGTCTACGGCGTCCACGAGCTGCCGGTGACCTGGTAGTCGGCCGGCACGACATGGCCGGCAGACATGACTGCCGAAGAGCAACCCGCATTCTCACCTGACACGGAGAACCGCCATGAAGGTCATCATTGACGAGAACAAGTGCGTCGGCGCAGGACAGTGCGTGCTGGCCGCCGCCGACGTCTTCGACCAACGCGACGAGGACGGCATCGTCGTACTGCTCAACCCCCTCCCGCCGGACGACCTCGGCGCCCAGGTCGAGGACGCCGCCCTCCGCTGTCCCGCGCTGGCCATCGAGGTGGTGAAGTAGTGCCTGCCATGGACCACATCGTCCTGGTGGGCGCGTCGGCCGCGGGCCTGACCGCGGCCGACGCCCTGCGGCTCGAAGGCTTCACCGGCACCCTGACCATGGTCGGCGAGGAACTGTGTCCGCCGTACGACCGCCCACCGCTGTCGAAGCATGTCCTGGCCGGCACGCTGGAACCGCACAAAACCACCCTGCGACAGGACGCCGACCTTCAACGGCTGCGGATGGACCTGAAACTGGGCCGCCGCGCCACCCACCTGGATCCGGCGGCGCGTACCGTCACACTGGCCGACGGGGACCGGCTGGACTTCGACGGCCTGATCATCGCCACCGGACTGCGCCCCCGCCGGCTGCCCTTCGGCCGCGACCTGGCCGGTGTGCACGTGCTGCGCACCCTCGACGAAGCGCTGACGCTACGCGCACAGTTGCTGGCCGGACCACGCGTCGTCGTCATCGGCGCCGGATTCCTCGGCACCGAAATCGCCGCCACCACCCGCAGCCTCGGCCTGGACGTCACACTCGTCGGCATCGAACCCACCCCACTGGCCGGGCAACTAGGCACCCAGGTGGGCGGTCTGGTGGCCGATATGCACCAGGAAAACGGGGTCCGCCTGTGCATGGGCCGCAGCGTCACCGACCTGCTCGGTGCGGGCGGCCGGGTCAGCGCGGTGGTACTCGACGACGACACCCTGCTCCCCGCCGACGTGGTCGTGGTCGCCATCGGCTCGGTACCGGCCGTCGACTGGCTGGCCGACTCCGGGCTCCCGCTGGGTGACGGGGTGCTGTGCGACAGCACCTGCCAGGTCGCGCCCGGGATCTACGCGGCAGGGGACGTCGCCAACTGGCCCCACCCCCTCACCGGCGAACGCACCCGCCTGGAACAACGCACCAACGCCACCCAACAAGCCCTCACCGCCGCCAGAAACCTCCTCGCCGGACCCGGCGGCGCGAAACCCTATGCACCGATCCCGTTCGGGTGGACCGACCAATACGACGCCAAGATCCAGTTCCATGGCTGGTGCCCGGCCGATGCCCGCATCGAATACGTCGACGGCGACCCACAGGCACGCAAGTTCGTTGCGCTCTACCACGCCGGCGGCCGCGTCGTAGGCGCTCTCGGCTGGAACAGCGCCCGTACCCTGCGCGCCTACCACGGCCGGCTCGCCGCGCCCATCGCCGCCTGACCCTCGTCGCCGGCTCCCGACGGTTGTCGCGGCGCACAGTGGTGGCGCCGGGAACCTGCTCTGTCTGTGTGCGCTTCCGCATTCCGCAGATCAGCGCTCCGAGCACGACCAGCTCTGCCGGGTGGCCGCTCCCCAGGGCCCTCGAACCGATGGTTACGGCAATGGCAATTCGCCCCGCATCACCGGCATGTGCGTAAGGTGCGTGTCCCCCCTCGGACACGTTTCATATGTACATGCAGAAGAGGGTTGTGACTCTACGGTCACGACCCTCTTCTGCATGTCGAGGAGCATGTGGGGTTCCAGAACGGGGCCACCAGTGCTGACCTGCGCGCCTACGCCGCGCGCTGGTACTCGTTGATGAGGCCTCCGAGTGCTGGTCGGCGCTTGATCCGCTCTCGGGAGAGGTCAGCCATGGGGTGGTCCGGCCGAGGCGGGTGCAGCCGTTGTCCGCGGTGAGGCCTGCGGCCGTTGTAGTGCTGGGAGTATTGCTTCAGGACGGTTCGCAGGTGGTGCTGACCGAAGATCAGCATTCGGTCGGTTACCTCCGATCGGACGGTCCCGTCCGAAGCGGGCAACCTCGGCCGGCCGGAGGTGGCGGGCCGGTACCGCCTGCTGGCCGGGCGGATCACGGAAGCGCGGCGGCCGCCGCGACAGCCCCAGGCTGCCCCGGGAGTTCGCGGGCGGACGTTGATAGCCGGCACGACGGGCCGTGGAGGGGGCGACCTGCCGGCTGTCAGGGGCCCGTGCCGGAAGTGACACCGTGGTTCCGCTTCTCACGTTCGTGAGTCTTCTGGCGCGGCCACGACGGGGGACCGGTGGCCACAGTCCGCAGCGGGCCTGATCGGACGGTGCCTGTGTCCTTGCGCCGGGTGCCCCAGCTCGTCGTTGCCCGTGGCCTGCCCTTTCACGCGTGTAAGCGCCATTGGAGGAGACGTGGAGGGGCAGCGGGTGGCCACTGCGATGGACCTCGACGGCTGACACGGGAAGGGGGGCTCACTTGGCGGGATACAAGCGGACACACTACGTCTTCTGTCGTACCTTCCTCCGTTTGCATGCGTGCGCCCCACGGGAGTGGTTGGCTGAAGTACCGCATTCTCGATGAGAGCCGCATTCTCGATGAGAGGGGCAAACAGGGCATGGTTTCAGGTCCGTTGGCACCCGGAGTGTTCGTCAAGGAGCGTTCGAGCGGAGTCCGAACGATCACCGGGGTGGGGACGTCCACCCCCGCATTTCTCGGCTACACCGTGCGCGGCCCACAGAAGTCCACGCCGCCGGTACGGGTCGGCAGTTGGTCGGAGTTCGTGGACACGTTCCACTTCCGCTCCCCGATGGGTGCGGAGGGGGTGGGGCGGGAGCTGGCGAGGCTGCCCGGGGCCATCGCGGAGGGCACTGCGGAGCTTGAGCGTCTGGGAACGGATCTCGCCGAGAAGGCCACCACGGGCGAGTCCCCTGTCCTCACCGAGCAGGAAATCACCGTCCTCGCCTTGGTGCAGGCTGCCGACTGGGCCGGGGAAGCCGTCGCGGAGGAGGACAGGAAGGCGGCGGAGGCCGCGGCGAAGAAGGTGGTGGAAGCCCTTCCCGGGCCGTACGGGCTCTGGGTCGCGGCCGGGAACGACGTGGCCGGCCTCGAGCGGCGTGAGGGGGAGCTGACCGTCATCGCCGGATACTTCGTTGAGTCCGGAAGGTACCAACTGCCCGAAGTGGTCTACGGGTTCTTCGCCAACGGAGGAACAGCCTGCTACGTCCTCCGGCTCGACCCCGACCAGCCCCTCTCGGACGAGGTCGACGGACACCCCGACGCACGCACGGGTCTGGCCGGACTCAAGACGGTGCCGGACGTGACCATGGTTGCCGTCCCGGACGTATGGCATGAGGAGACCCCTGCGGAGGTCCGCCCCGTCATCATGCGCAAGGTGGTCGGCCACTGCGCGACCATGCGCAACCGGCTCGCCCTCCTCGAGCCGCCACCCGACACGACACCTGCCGAAGTGCCGGCGTTCCTCGAGAAGTTGGACGGCCCGGATGAAGACGCCGCGGCGTTCACGGCGCTGTACTACCCCTGGGTCACGGTGCCCGGCGTGGACGGCACCCCGCGCACCGTCGTCCCGTCCGGCCATCTGGCCGGTGTGTGGGCCCGTACGGACGCCGAGCGCGGCGTGTTCAAGGCCCCCGCCAACCAGAGCCTGCGCGGCGTGCTGTCCCTCCCCACGCCGCTCACCGACCAACGGCACGGCGAGCTGAACGAGAAGGGGGTCAACTGTCTCCGCGTCTTCCCCGGCCGGGGGCTGTTGGTGTGGGGTGCCCGGACGCGCTCAAGTAGTCGTGACTGGCGTTATCTCAATGTGCGGCGGCTGGTGTCGTTCCTGTCCGACTCCATCCGCCAGTCCTCCACCTGGGCCGTCTTCGAGCCCAACGACGACCGTCTCTGGGGCACCCTTCGGCATGCGGTCAGCAGTTTCCTGACCGATCAGTGGCGTCAGGGTGCGCTGCTGGGTCGTACGCCCGACGAGGCGTTCTACGTGATCTGTGACCGTACGAACAACACCTCGGCGACGATCGACGCCGGTCAGGTGATCTGCGACATCGGTATCGCGCCCGTGCGCCCCGCCGAGTTCGTCCAGTTCACCATCACCCAGATCGCCGGCCAGCCCGGTACCGACAACTGACGCCCGGAATTCAGGAGGCACGCACGTGTTGACCGGTGACACCTTCAGCAGCAGCACCTTCGCCATCGAACTCGGTAAGTTCCAGGTCGAGACCGTCCAGGACGTATCCGGCCTGACACTGGAACAGGACGTCGTCGAAACCCGGCAGGTGTCCTCGACCGGCGAGCTGATCGTGCGCAAACAGCCGGGCGCGCGCAGGACCGGCGAGATCACCGTCACCCGCGGCATGGACAAGAGCACCGCGTTCACCGACTGGATCAAGGCCACCCTGGTCAACGCCGACCTCGACAGCGCCCGGCAGAACATCACCATTGCCCTGAAGGACGCGCAGAAGCAGACCGTCCGCCGCATCCACCTCACCAACGCCTGGGCATCCCGCTGGGAGGGTCCCCAACTCGGCGCGACCAACTCCGCGAACGCGACGGAACAGGTGACGATCACCTACGAGGACATCACCGTCGAATAACCAGGAGCCGACCAGCCGAGAGGGGAACGACAGCGATGACCACAAAGCCTCCGGGTGTCTACGTCACGGAGAAGTCCAGCGGCGTGCGCATGATCGTCGGAGTGGGCACCTCCACCCCGGCCTTCCTCGGATACACCACCACACCGACCGGGCCTGCCGGTGAGACGACGACCCCTCCGTTCAGACCGGACGAACGGACGATCCCGCAGCCGATCCGCGGGTGGCAGGAGTTCGCCGACCGGTACAGCATTCCAGCGCTGGGGACGGAGCTGGCGGCCCTCCTGAAGAAGAAACCGCAGGTGGCCGAGGACCTGAAGAGGGTCCAGGTGCTCCAGCGCTGCTTCACCCTTGCCGAGGCGGTCTATGGGTTCTTCGCCAACGGCGGCACGTCCTGCTACGTCGTCGGCTTCCTGAACCCGGAGGCGGCCGTGACGGAATCCGGCCTCGGCGGAGACCCGGAGGCGCGCACGGGCCTCGGCGGCCTGGCGACGGTGCCGGAAGTGGCCATGGTCGCGGTGCCCAGCCTCTGGGACATGACCGTCGCGGCCACCGACACCGAACACTCGCCAGAGCCGAATTTGCCGATGGGAAAGACACTCATCGGCAAGGTCCTTGCCCACTGCGCCGACCAGCGCAACCGTCTCGCAGTGGTCGACGCTCCTCCCGGCCAACTCGTCGGACCGCTCAAGGGGTTCGTCGACACGCTTGTCTCGCCGGACGAGGACGCCGCGGCGTTCATGGCGCTGTACTACCCGTGGGTCAAGGTGCCCGGTGTGGACGGTGTTCCGCGTACGGTGCCGCCCTCCGGCCATCTGGCCGGTGTGTGGGCCCGTACGGACGCCGAGCGCGGCGTGTTCAAGGCCCCCGCCAACCAGAGCCTGCGCGGCGTGCTCGACCTCCCCACCCTGCTGACCGATGACCAGAACGGGGAACTCAACGAGAAGGGGGTCAACTGTCTCCGCGTCTTCCCCGGCCGGGGGCTGTTGGTGTGGGGTGCCCGGACGCGTTCCAGTAGTCGTGACTGGCGTTATCTCAATGTGCGGCGGTTGGTGTCGTTCCTGTCCGACTCCATCCGCCAGTCCTCCACCTGGGCCGTCTTCGAGCCCAACGACGACCGTCTCTGGGGCACCCTTCGGCATGCGGTCAGCAGTTTCCTGACCGATCAGTGGCGTCAGGGTGCGCTGCTGGGTCGTACGCCCGACGAGGCGTTCTACGTGATCTGTGACCGTACGAACAACACCTCGGCGACGATCGACGCCGGTCAGGTGATCTGCGACATCGGTATCGCGCCCGTGCGCCCCGCCGAGTTCGTCCAGTTCACCATCACCCAGATCGCCGGCCAGCCCGGTACGAGCAGCTGAGACGCCCATGCCGAAGATCGTGGTCAGGCAGGGCGACACCCTTACCCTCGTGCCGGCCCTGACGCCCCTGGCGACGCTCGTCCCGCCACCCCCGACACCCATCCCACACGGCACAGCGGGTTTCCGGATCGAAGGGCCTCCCGCTTGTGTACCGGACGACATCGAGTCGCTGGTCATCTCTCCCGTCGCCTATACGACGCCGGCCCTACCGCAGGCCGGATCAGGCCGTGTCGAGCTGAAGGTTCCCGCACAAAACCGTGCCAAGTACGCCAGGGCGAGCCAGGGCGAGACGGAGGTCGTCGTCAACGGTGGTCCGTTCGACGTGGTCTTCACCGTGCAGACCCCGGCGAGCAACTCCGCCGGCGCCACGGACACCCCAGGGGCCACGTATCGGGGCAAGGCACCCGTCAACTGCCCCCGCGTACGGCCGGTGCGGGCCGGATAGCCCCGCCTGAGCCCTTGACCCCGAAAAGGGTCAAGGGCTCAGGCGCGCTCGGTCCGCGGCAGCCGTCCCGGGCAGCCGGCCCCCGGTCGGGAAGCGGGACTCGTCCACATAGCGGCCGAGTTTGGCGTACTCCTCGCGGACGGCCGTCAGCAGATCCGCCATGGCGAGCGGACGGTCCTCGTCGGCGGCCCGGTAGGCGGCGGTGATGACGCAGCAGCGGATCGCGCCGCCGGACAGGTCGACGGCCGCGGCGAGGGCCGCGAGGCCGGCCCGGTCGACGTCGTCGGCCCGGGGCACGGCGGGTCCCAGACAGCGGTCCCACAGGGCCTGGCGCCGGGCTTCGTCGGGCGCGGGGAAGTGGACGACGAGGTCGAGACGGCGCAGGAACGCCGAGTCGATGTTGGCATGCATGTTGGTGGTGAGCAGGGCCAGGCCGGCAAAGGACTCCAGGCGCTGGAGGAGGTAGGACGTGCCGGTGTTGGCGTAGCGGTCGTGGGCGTCCTGGGTGGCCGTGCGCTTGCCGAAGACGGCATCCGCCTCGTCGAAGAGGAGGAGGGCGTCGACGGCGTCGGCCTCGGTGAAGATCCGTTCCAGGTGTTTCTCGGTCTCGCCGATGTACTTGTCGACCACTGCGGCGAGGTCGACGACGTACAGGTCGAGGCCGAGATCGGCGGCCACGACCTCCGCGGCCAGGGTCTTTCCGGTCCCGGAGCCGCCGCTGAACAGGGCGGTGACGCCACGTCCGCGCCCCCCTCCCGGCCGCATCCGCCACTCTCCCAGGACCCGGTCACGATGGCGTACGCGCCGGGTGAGACCCCGCAGTTGCTCCTGTGTCCGCTCGGGCAGCACCAGATCGTCCCAGCCGACAGCCGGGCGTACGGGCCGGGCGAAGCGGTCGAGCGCGGCGCCGTTCCAGGAGCGGGCCGCGTCCCGGACCGCGGCCGCGTCGACGGGGGTGCCGTGCGCGGCGGCCTGCCGGCCCGCCGCGGCGGCCACGGCGCGGATCCGGCGGGGGCCGAGCCGGTACCGGGCGCCGGCGGCGACCGCCTCGTCGGTGACGGTGCCGGCCTGGGCGCCGAGCTCGAGGCGCCACAGTGCCGTGCGTTCCGGTCCCGTCAGGGGCGGGCAATCGGCGAGCAGCGGGCGAACGGCCGTCCAACGGGCGTCCCAGGGCTGCCGTCCGGTGAGGACCAGCGGGACCGGTGCGCCGTCGAGCGGGGCGAGCAGGTCGTGTACGTGCCGCGTGTCGGGGGAGTCGACGGAGCCGACGATCAGCCCGTGGCCGCGCAGCCGCGCTTCGAGGAGCGCCGCGCGAACGGACCCCGCCGGGTCCGCCTCGTGGGCCAGGTCCGCGAGGTCCAGACGGAGCGCGGGGCGTCCGCACGCGCGCAGCGCCGCCTCCGCGACGGGTCCCGCCGTACCGTCCGGGCTGTCGCGCAGGTGCACCGGGTGGCGGTGGGCGAGTAGCCGGGTCAGGTGCCGCACGGCTTCGGACACGGGGCCTTCGCCCCATGCCTGGCCGGGTTCCGGCAGGGCCGGCAGGTGATGCGGACCGGGCGGAAGGGGGGCATCGCCCAGCAGATGTGCGGTGACCCGGTCGGGGACACGCAGGGCCCGGGTCAGATAGGGGCGGGAGACGTCGGGGATCTCCACGAGGCCACCGGCGCGCAGGGGCGCGTCGGCCGCGAAGACCCGGTGGGCGGTCGCCGAGGCGCTCGGGACGCCACAAAGGGCGAGCGCCAGGCCGGTGGTGGCGTGGCGGCAGGTGATGTCGTCGTTGAGGTAGCCGTAGCAGCGCTCGAACCGGGCGTCGACGTCGGGGGCGAGCGCGAGCACCACGATGTCGAGGGCGAGCGCGTCCAGCCCGAACTCCTCGGCGAGGCGGCGCAGGGGCGGTGCGGCCCCGGCCGCCGCTGCCGCGTCCTCCCGGGTGCGCAGAGCGGTGGCAAGGGTGTCGTCCGCGGTGGCGGGGGGCAGGGGCACGGCCGGTGTGTCCAGGAGGTGCGTGGCTGTGTCGTCGGAGATGTAGAGCCCTTGGAACGGGTCGAAGGGCGGCTCCAGGAGCTCTGCCGGTGTGGACTCCTCGCCCGTGCGGAGAGCGATCGCGCGCCGCACCCGGGCCTCGACGACGGCCAGCCGGGCGAGGAGCCAGTCCGCGGCCGTGGGGGCGGGTGCTCCGGGGTGCACGGTTGCGGTCACCGTGCCTCCTCGTCCGTCCCCGGCCCGGACTTGAGCACCTCGCGGACGACCGGCGGCGCGGTGACCCAGTGGGTGTAGCTCTCCGGGACGAAGGTCGGCAGGGGGATGGTCACGGTCACGTTCAGGGCGGGGAGGAGGGTGTGGCCCACCGCGCTCCACAGTTCCGTCAGGGCTCGGTCCTCGGCGGGCGGATGGCCGACGTCGAGGAGACCGGACAACTCCATCTCCTGCAGTTCCGGGGGCAGGGGCACGGGGAACGCCCGGCTCCTGGCGAAGCCGACGAGGAGTTCTCCGAGGATGCGGTGGACGCCCAGGGCGTCCGGCGCCCAGGCCGTGACCAGGTACGACAGCCGGGTGTAGCGCGGCGGGTCGAACTCTGCCCTCTTCAAACAGGGTGCGCCGCCGACCGACGCCACGTCGTACTGGTAGACGGTGCCGGTCTGCCGCCGGTCGAGGTCCTCGCGGATGTCGTACAGATAGATGCCGACCGCCTCGGAGCCGGCGGTCTCACCGTGCGTTCCGTCACGGCCGGGCGGCTGGAAGGTGACCGGGAAGCCCGGTGGCGGCCACGTCAGGTCCTGCCGTACGCGCGACTCCAGTGCCTGGTCGACCAGTTCGATCATGTCTGTGCCCCTGTCCGACGCCGGATGGGTGGGTGAGAGCCGATGGGGTCAGGCCGTGGCGGTCCCGCCGACCGCCTGCCGTACGTCGAGCCCCAGCGGTGTCCCGTCCAGAGAGCGGAGCGGCGTGGTGTCGACCACCGCGACGGCCTCTCCCGCCTCGTCGACCAGGTACACCAGATGGGTTGTGGGGTGCGGGTGCGGTGTGCTTCCGACGAGCTTCTCGCCAGCCGGCACGGTGAACCCGGGTGTTCCGGTCCGGGTGTCGAGCATCAGCAGTGCTCCGCTGTTCTCGGTGGTCACGAAGAGCCAGGCACCGTCGGCCGATACCGACACCGACTCGGGCTTGGCGATCCGTGGGTGCCGCCAGGTCGCCACGACTTCGGGCGCGCCCGGCGCACCGTCGCCGTTGCCGGAGGAGCGTTCGATGACCGAGATGCTGTCGTCCCCGTGGTTGGCGACGTAGGCCCGCAGCCCGCCCGGGGCGCTCGTCACGCCCATGGGGTCCCGGCCCACGTCCAGGGAGGTCACGTCGTGGTCGGAGAGGCGGATGCACCGCAGGGCGGCGGCGGTGCGGTCGGTGATGTAGGCGTAGGTGCCGTCGTCGGTGACGGCCACGTCCCACGGCTGTGACGCGCCCGGTTGACCGACCGGGACGGGCGTCACCTTGGACCCGAGGACGGTGACCGTCCTGCTGGTGTAGTTGGCGACGTACAGTGTCCCGTCCTCGGAGATCGCCGCCGCGTACGGCAGGTCGTTCTTGTCGAGGGGGCGGGACTCGGCGCTCTCGACACCGAGTCGCGAAGCATCCAGGGTGATCACCGCCAGGCACGCTTCGCCGGTGTCGGGGCTTTCCTTCCTGCCCTGGTTGACGACGTACAGGGTGTGGTCGTCCCGGCAGACCAGCGCATTGGGCCGGTCGATGTGTGCTTGGGGGGCGGTGGCGACGACGTGCATCTCGTCGCCCTCATCGAGTTGGATGCCGTACACCGTGCCCGACGCCCCGGTGGGCGACCGCGAGGATTTGGCGTCGACCGCGTAGAGGTAGTCGCCGCGAGGGGAGAGGGCGAGCCCGGCGTTGAGGGGGACCTCGGTGGTCTTGATCTTGATCGTTCCCTGATGCTCCGCCGGGTTGGTGGAGACGTCGAACACCTCGACCGTTGCCTTCTTGTCGGCGTCGTTGGACACGTAGAGCGTCCCTCCGTCCGGTGACAGGGCCAGGCCGGTGGGCTGCTTCATGGCGGTTGGGGACTTGGCCACCGTCATCTCATGACGCCATCGGGCGTTCACCGTGTCGCGGGTGAGGACCGAGACGGTCCCGTTCTGGTAGTTGGCGACGTAGAGCCGGAGTTCGTCGCACGACAGGGCCATCTCGTGCGGTCCCGACAGGGCACCCGTCGTCGCGTCGACGATGTCCTGGGGCTCCCACTCTCCCGGCCCTGTCCTCCGGAGGATCGCGAGCTGCCCGCCTGGCTCCCCTTGCGAGGTGCGGGCGAAGTCCGCCACGTAGAGCGTCCGGCCGTCCTTGGAGACGGCGGCACCGGTGGGCTCCTGGCACCCCACGATCTCGGCATTGATCGTGTACTTACCGCCCTTCGGGTCGACGAGCCAGACCGTCGCCGTACCGCTGTCGGCGGTCACCGCGTACCGGCTGTCGGAGGTGACGGCCACTCCGTGAGGGCGTGCGCCGGACTCCAGGGGAACCGGCGTCACCTCGACGTCGCCGTCGGCACCGAGCTTCGTCCCCTGCGCGGGTGTGAGGACGAGGAGATGCGACGAGTCCGGACTGGTCGTGCAGGCGAACCCCAGGTCGGGTGCGAGGGCGACATCCCAAGGCTTGTGCCCGGCCCCGAGGTTGATCGGGTCGAGCGGGGCGAGGCCGCCGAGGTCCAGTACCGCGACCCGGTCCGATGCGGAGTCGGCCACGTAGGCCCAGGTGCCGTCCGGAGAGACGGCGGCGTTGACCGGCCTCGACCCCGCTCCGGTGGGGATACCGGCCGTCGTGCAAGGTGCGGCCCGTACGACGGTCAGCGCTCCGGTGGCCTGGTCGGTGACGAAGGAGTGCCGGCCATCCGGGCCGAACACCACCCCCGCGGGCACCCCTCCCACCGGAACGGCCGTGTGGTCGAGGGTGTCCGCGCGGATGGCCGTGAGGGTGCCCGAAGTCTGGCCGACGACATGGATCACGCCGCCGTCCGGGGCGAAGGCCACCGCGACCGGATGCGATCCGGTCGGGACCGCTACGGGAGCGTCGACCAGACCGCTGCCCGGGTGCACGGTGGCGACGGAGACGGACGCGGAGCCGTAGTTCGCCACGCAGAGGCGGTCGCCGACGGGACTGAGCGCGAGGGCGCGGGGCTCGGCCCCGACGGGCACGGGGTCGCCCGACGGCGCGCCGTCCGAGTCCAGGTCCAGCACCGTCACCCGGCCATCGGCCGTGCCCTCTCCCCGGCTCGCGACGTACGCGAACCGCCCTCCCGGCGCCACCGCGGCCGCCCTGGTGAGCCCGGGTACGGAGACGGGAGGCACGGTGACGAACGGCGCGTCCGCCCGGTTCACATCGACCACCGACACCGCGGCGTCCGTCTCGTCGATCACACAGACCCGTCCCGCCCCACCGCCCGGGGCCGCCACCAGCGCGCAGGGGCCGCTGCCGACCGGCAGGGGCGGCCCCTGCCGAAGTCCTTCCTTGTCGAACACCACGACCGCGCCGTCCGCCCACGCGGCCACGCAGACCTGGTCGTCCACAAGCCCTGCCGCGACGGCGCACGGGCCGTTCCCGGCGGGAACGGTGCACAGCACCGGGTGTTCCGGAGCCGTGAGGTCCACCACGGACAGCGTTCCGTCGTCGTGGTTCACGACGTAGGCCCGGGTGCCGTCCGTACTGACGGCGACGGCACGTGGGTTGCCGCCCGCAGCGGTGATACGGACCTCGGGCTGTTCCGGTGCCGTGAGACCCACGACCGCCAGGGCGTCCGCACCCCAGTCCGGGGCCACCAGCAAGGGCTCGTTCCGATCGCTCATGAGGGCACCTCCGCCACGGTGACTCGGTGTTCGACGGAATACACGGTTTCGCCGGGCCCGCAGGGGATCCGCACGACCGGGTCCGACTCCGAGCCGTCGAGCGGATCGACCGGGACGAGCTCGGCCGTGGCGACCCGGCCCACCCCCGGCACCCGTTCCAGGACCCGGAACGCCTCGCCCGCGTACACCGGGCGCCCCAGCGGCCATCCGGTGCCGTCCGGCCCGCCGCCGACGGGGCTGAAGTACCGGTACAGGGCGCGTTCCGCGGCGGCACGGAGCTCGTCGCGTTCGTCGGCGGTGCGGTAGTCGGCGGGAACGATCCGGGCATCGACCCGGACGCCGTGGTAGACGGGCTGCTTCAGCCACACCGGAACGCCCTCCGGCTGGACGGCGCGCAGGGAGCGGCGCAAGGTGTCGCAGGCGTCGCGGGTGGGGGTGAGCATGTGGAAGGGGAACCAGCCCCGTTCGTCGGCGGTCACGAAGGGGATGATCATCAGCGTCACGCCGGCCTGGGTGCTGCCGCCGCTGGTGTCGGTGTAGCCGTTCCTGCCGTCGTGTGAGGTGGTGAGGTTGTGCACGCCGACGATGCGGTCGTCCGGGTTCTTCAGCCGGTTGATCTCGCCCGGGCGTCTGCCGTTGCCCGCGGCGCCGAACGTGGTGTTGTACGAGCCGTCCACGGTGATGGGCGTGCCCGGGGGCAGGGGAACGGCGCCGTACCGCCGGCTGCCCGAGGGGCCGCCCGTCACCTCCGGGCCGAAGTGGACCTCGCCCGTACTGGCGTTGATGACCACGTCCTTGCTGTCCTCACGGGAATCGTGGAAGGACGTGACGGTACGCCAGTCCTCGTCGCCGACGCGGACCGTGGGGAGGGGCTTGTTCCCGGCGGTGTGCACCTCCTCCGGGACGTACACCGGGGAGTACAACAGGGGGTAGACCTGACCGGGCTTGTCCGTGGACGAGAACGGCTCTCGGGCCCGGCTGTGCTCCTCGTACTGTCCGGCGGGCACGGCGTCCGTCGTCCCGGAGTCGACGTAGACGGTGTAGGGCGTGGTGGGTGTGCCTTTGGGGTCGAGGATCTGGACGGCGAGCCAGCAGGCGGCCCGCTCGCTCGGGAAGCCGTTGCCCCGCGTGCCGACGGCGTCCTGCGCCGTGCCGGCGAGGTCGCCGCGGGCGACGGCCGCCCGCCAGCGCGCGGACTCGGTCAGGTGGACGGGATGGGCGGAGACCGTCGACCCGCCGGCCACCGTGATCTCTTGCGCGGGCGCGGAGGCGTAGGCAAGGGGGGCGGCGGTGTCCCACCACGGAGTTGTCTTCCTCGGTGCGAACACGGATACCGCGATGCGGTCCTCCGGTGCACGGTCGCCTCCCGCCGTCACCCAGAGCGTGAGGCGGTCCGGATCGTGCGGTTCCCCGATCTCCACCAGGGCCAGGACCAGTCCGGCGCCCTCCTTGAAGGGCCCGGAGAACGTCCCGTTCGCCTGGTAGTCATCCGCCTCGAACATCTCGACGGCGGCGCTGCCGGGAGCGAGTCCGAGGCGTGCCGCGCCCGCCGCGTCCGGCGGTCTGCGCGTGGCCTCTCCCGTAGTGGTGAAGACCAACTCGCCGTTTTCGGTGGTGACTTGAACCCCTGCGGGAACCGTCCGTGTGCCTGGCGCCAGAGTGAAGAGGACGTCTGTCCTGGCCGGCTGCCACGGCAGGTAGTTGCGGGCCGGGTCGAGCGCGTCGTCGGGTACGTCCCGGACGTGGTGGATGCGGGCCATGCCCGCAGAGGCGGCCAGTGCGAGCTGCTCGTAGTCGGCGGGGACGACCGCTCGCTCCGGCACCGGGGAACCCAGGGGCAGGCGCGTGGCGCAGGCGGCCGCGCTCTCGCCTTCCGTGCCGCCGACCGCCGGTGCGGGGTTGGTCACGGCGGAGACGTACGGCAGCGGAGTGCGCAGCACGGTGACGGTGCGGGCGGGTACGTTGCCCCGGGCACCGCCGCCGGTCAGATAGCGCCGGATCCGTACGACAGCTCCCGCCGGAAGTGGCGCACCGTGCTGTCCCGGTCCTCGGGCACCGGCCACCACGGGTGCGAAGACGGCCTGCCCGGTGCGCGGGTCGAGGGTGAAGTGCCGGTCGTCGGGCCCCGATCCGGCGAGCGAGGCGACGTACGTCCACTGTGTGGTCCGACCGTCGAGGAAGGCTTCGACGACGAGGGGGTCGGTGCTGCGGGTCAGCGGGGGATGGGCGAAGCGGAGGCGTTCGCCGGGGGTGCCCGTCGCGGTGCCCAGGGTCTCGTGCTGTACGAGCCGGGCCTGGATGACGGGGACGGAGACGGCGAGCACCGGGGCGAGCTCGACCCGGGTCAGCGGGCTCCGGCCCGCGTCGGCGCGGTAGCGGATCAGCCCGACGTCCCTCAGCCGCTGCACGGAGTCGCCGCCGTCCTCGCCGGCCGTCCGGTGGAGCAGGAGCTGGGCGGGGGCATGGGCGGGGGGCAGGTCGAGCGTGACCTTGCCCGACCGGCCCCGGGCGGCCACGGTGTCCGTGACGACCCGGCAGCCGGTCCAGTGCGTCCCCTGCCATGCCTCCCAGTGCCCCCGGCTGAGGCTGGTGCCCGCCTTGGGTGCGAGACCGACGCCCATGCTCACGCCCAACGTCACCCGCGTACTCGGTACCGGGACCGACAGGACGACCAGGGCGTACGACGGGAGCGGGGAGTCGCCACTGCTTGTGCTCACCCGGCCGGTGTCCGCCAAGGCGTCCCCGGGCGGCGGGAAGTCGCCGAGATAGGGGAGGTTGAGGTGGAAGGCCGGTCCGGCGAAGTCGGGGCCGCCCGGTTCGACGGTCCGGCCCGTCCGCGGGCCGAAGGCGGTGAGTGTGCCTTCGAGGGCGCCGTCGGCCCGCCCCGACTCCGCGAAGTTCCCGTCGGCGAGGAGCACACAGGGGTTGAGCACCGCCTCCGTCAGCGTGCTGAAGACGACCGGCTCCGCTGCACCCACCGGTCGCGTGGCCACCTCCTGGCCCGCGGGGACGACCACCGGCTCGGGCGGCGGTGCGGCGAGCCCGAGGACGACCTCGGCCTGCGCGGGCGCGGGCCGGTAGGGCCGCACGCCCAGGAGCCGCAGTATCTGCAGCCGGCGCTGGTCGGGGGCCAGGTTGAGCCGGTCGCGCAGGGCCGTGACCATGTCGGTGCACATCTCGATCAGGCCCCGGCCGGGGTCCGTCCGGTCCTGGCCGTTCCAGGCCGGCTCCGCCCGCCGTACGGCGGCGACGGCGGTGGCGACGACCTCGTCGCGGGTGCGCCCGTCGTACTCGGGCGTCGGCAGACTCATCCCTGCTGTGACCTCTCATCAGGACCCTTGCGCGCGAGGGTGACCGTGACCTTGAAGGGGAGATGGGCGGGGCAGTGCGCCCGTACCAGGCGCGTGAGGCTGCTCTCCAGTGCCCGCTGGTCCTCGGCGGCCGGGGCGGTCAGGGTGACGTTGAGCAGGCGTCCGGCTCCGGGCGCCTGGTCGTCGTGGGGGAAGACGTGGCCGGGGTCGTCGACGACGAGTGCGAAGCCGGGCGGCACCCAGCCGTGGATCTCCTGGGCCTCCAGCAGCAGCCCGTACGGTGTCCCGCGGTGAGCGGCCAGGCGGGGCGCGAGGTCGACGGCCTTGCGTCGCAGGACCTCCGGCCAGCCCGGCTCCACCCGGGCGCCGGTGATCCGGATCAGCCAGTCCAGGAAGGCCGGTGGCGCGCGCCATGGGTCGAGCACCGCGTCGAGACCGTCGATCCGTTCCTCGGCGGGGGCCATGACCTCGCCGATCGCGGCGGCGAACGCGAGCGCGACCTCGTCGTGCCCGTAGACGGCCGGCAGGGGGAGCGGACGTGCGGGGTACGGGGACATGCGCGGTCCTCTCTTCCTCAGCCTTCGGTGATGTCGACGAGGATGCCCACGCCGCCCAGGAGGACCAGTCCGCCTTCCGAGACCTCGACGGACGGCACGGCACGGTCGCCGTCGCCGACGAACAGGCTCACGTCCGTCGTGTCCCGGACCTGCGGCACCGCCTCCAGCACGGCGAAGACGTCGCCCGCGTGGACGCGCCGGCCCCACGGCCAGCCCCGCCCGTCGGGCCCGCCGGCCGTGGGGTGGAAGAAGTGGCGCAGGGCCCGTTCGGCCGCCCGCCCGGTCTGCTCCTGGTCCGCCGGCGTGCTGCTCCAGGGGCGTACGGTCGCCGCGATCCCGAAGAGGTGGTACTGGGGTTCCCTGACCCGCAGTCGTTCGCCCAGCAGTCGGGCGGCGTCGGCGACGCCCACCACCGAGTCCCGGACGCCCGGAGGGATGCCGAACGCGTCATCGGGCGGATCCTCCTCCGGGTCTCCCTCGAAGCGGGGCACCAGAAGGACGTGGAGCGGGTCGTCCTCGCGGCGCCAGAGGGCGGGCTCGGTCCGCATCCCCTTCATGAAGAAGAAGACGCCGTCGATGACGGCCACCGCGTCCGGGGACACCTGGCACTGTGGGGAGAGGCCGGGGAACGCCTCCGAGATCAGGGACCGCACCCCCCGGCTGCCCGGCTGCGGCACGAAGGCCCGGCCGGTGGAGGCGTAGGCGCGGTGGTAGAAGGTCTCGCCCTTGAAGAAGAACAGTTCGTAGGCGTCGGCCGAGGCGGGGTCGGCGAGGACGGCCACCTCGTCGAGCTTCGACGAGAACTCCTCCGGCAGATCGGGGAACGCGCCGCTGATGGCCTGCGATGAGGCGTCCGCGCCGTCCCAGAGGCACTGGGCCCCGTAGAACCACAGTCTGGGCTTGTCCTCGCCGGTGCGGATGACGGCGTCGAGGCACTTGGCGTCCGCAACGGGCTGTGGCACCGCATCGACGGACTGCGGCACCGCATCACCTTCGTCGGGCCCGCCAGGTGGTTCCAGGGACTCCGGGTGAGGGGCGATGGTTCCGCCGTCGTCGAAGTAGTGCACGGCCCGCAGCGGGTGCCGGGCGGCGACGACACAGGCGAGGACTCCGGCCGGGCGTCGCGGCACCGTGAGGGCGGTGGGCAGGCGTGAGTCGGTGGGCCGGGTGAGCGCCGTGACCCGGACCCGGGCGAGCCCCGCCACGTGCTCCTCGATGATCTGCTCGTGGTCGGCGGCCGTGACCGCGCGGCGCAGCGGGGCCAGGCCCAGCCCCGCGCGCTCCAACGCCTGCTGCCAGTCCTCCGCGTCCTCGGCGGGGGCGAGCACGCCGTGAACGGTCGCGGACAGCCCGGTCTGCGACACCGCCGTCAGTGGTGTTCCGATGGGCACGCTGCCCTTCCGCCCTCGGTACACGCGGTATTCCGCGCTGATTTCCGTGCCCTTCGACGGCACGTTCCCATGCTGCTCGGGCCCGCCCTCGGCGGGGACCAGAGGTCCGAGAACGACCTCGCACGAGGCGTCGTCCCACCAGTGGACCCGGTCGTCCGGCCCGGCCTCCGCGAAGGTACGGACCGCCCGCCAGACGTCGCCCCCGACCCGGAGCGTCAGCGGCGGGCCGAACACCGGCTCCGCGACCGGAGTGCCGGGCCCCCAGGGGCGGTGGCGGGTCGCGAAGCGACCGCCCGCGAGGCCGTCGGACGTGCCCAGCACCTCGGTGACCGGGACGAGTTGTTCGACGGCCTCCACCACTCCTGCGGACTGCTTCTCGGCGAGGACGAGAGGTGCGGTGGTCGCCAGGACGACCGGCTGCTCGCCCTCGGTCACGACCTGGGTTCCCTCAGGGATCTTGCGGCGTCCGGTCGTGGTGTCGGTGCGTGCGAACAGAACGGTGATCCTGGCGGGTGAGGCGGGCAGCGGCGCGATGCCCATGAGCCGTAGTAGGGCCGATCGCTGACGCTCTGTCATGCGGTTGATGCGGTAGAGAAGTTGGTCGGTCCGCTCGGCGCAGGCCTCGATCAGGGTGACGCCGGGGTCGGAGACGTTGTGGTCGGTCCACTCGGGGACACGCTGCGGCAGGGCGCGCTTGGCGGCGTCCACGAGCGGCTGGAAGCGCAGGTCGTCCAGGTCCGGGACGGGAACGTCGGACGCGTCGGACAACGCGGATGGCTCGGGCGGCGGTTCGGCCATGGGGAGGTCACTCACTCGGGGAGTCTCCGGGCAGGGTGTAGAAGGGGAAGACGAGGTTGCGGGGTTCGTTGGTGGCGCGCAGCCGGTAGCGGATGTCGATGTAGAGCACGCCGATGTCCTCGCTGTCCGTGCTGAACAGCAGGTCGTCGACCTCGATCCGCGGTTCCCACCGGTCGAGTGCCCGGCGCACCTCCGCATCGGCACGGGCGACAGTCGTGGCGTCGAGCGAGCCGAAGACCAGGCCGTGGATGCCGCAGCCGAACTCCGGCCGCATCGACCGCTCGCCCGGCGCGGTGGACAGGATGATGCGCACGGCCTGTGCCACGTCCTCGGCACCGGTCGCCAGACCCACGCGGCCGGTGCCGGTGATGACGGCGGGGAACGCCCACCCCGCGCCGATGATGTCCACGGTCTTCTTCCCTCCGTGCCGGGTCAGTTGATGTCGACGGTGTTGCCGGTGATCGTGGTCCGCTGCCCTTCGAGCTTGAGATCGCCGCCGCTCTTCACCGTGACGGTGGCGCCCTCCAGCGTCAGCTGCCCGCCGCCGCTGCCGGCCGCCGTGACGTTCACCGTGCCGGCCCTGAGAATCAGGGTGCCCGTCTCGCCCGCGTCGATGGTCAAGGTGCCGTCACCGCGGCCGTCGAGCGAGACCCGTACGGTTTTCGCTCCCTCCCCCGCCGTGACGGCGATGGTGGTGTCCTTCCGGTCGAGGTGGGTGACGAGCTTGCCGTCGCCGCTCAGGAGGCGGACGCCCTGGGGGCCGTCGGCGGCGCTGAGCAGTTCGAGGCGATCACCTGAACGGGACGCCAGGGAACGCCTGTTGGCCCGGCCGGTACCGGCGTCGACGAGTGGCAGGCCGTGATCGGTGGGGGCGTCGACGCCGTTGTAGAGCCCGCCGAGGACGTACGGCCGGTCCAGCCGCCCGTGCTCGAACCCGACGAGGACCTCGTCCCCCGCCTCCGGAGCGAACACGCCGCCGCCATCGACCCCGCCCCACTGGACGGTACGGACCCAGTCCGTCACATAGTCCTGCGACAGCCACGGAAGACGCAGCCGTACGGCGCCCCGCTGCCCCTCTCCCGGTTCCTTGATGTCCGTGACGACCGCCACCGCGACGCCCAGCGCGCACAGCGGCGGCGGGTAGGGCACGACGGGCGGGGGAAGCGGGCCCACCCGGACCAGGGTCCGGTAGCCCTGGTCCCCGTCGAAGACGTGACCACAGGAGGTGATGGTGTACTTGCCGGTGAACGGCTCACCCACCCCGGCCAGCGCCACCGCGACGCCCGCCCGCAGCTCGGGGGTGCCCGCGACCTCGGCGGCCAACGTGGCCATCGCCGCCGCCGACTCCGCCGCCAGGGCGCGGGCCGCCGCGTCCACCTGCGGCGCGGTGGTGTCCGCCCGGCCGCCGACGAGCAGTTCCGGCGCCGGGCCGGGGAAGGCCGTGCCGAGCCGCGCGGGCGTGACGCCCAGGCGCAGCCGTTCGCTGTCGCCCGCACCGGCCTTCGCGGACAGCGCGGCCTTGCCGTCGGGATCCCAGCCCCGGACCTCCACCTCGGCGACCTGCGCCTCGGAGGACACGGCGGCGCGCAGCCCCAGCAGGTTCACCCCGTGCTCCAGGACGAACGGGCTTCGGTCCGCCCCCGTGCCGGGTGCGGGCGCCGCGTCGGCGGCGGCCGGGCGGCGCATGTGGAGGGTGCTCCCGTCGACCGTCAGGCGCAGGCCGCGCTGGTCGGCGAGGTGGTTCAGGAACTCCCAGTCGGTCAGGTTGGGTTGGGCCACGTGCGGGATGCGGGTGCGCTCGGCGTCGATCCGGCCGGTCGTCAGCCCGTGCCGGGAGGCGGCCTGCCGGGCGACCTCGGCCACCGTGGTCTCGACGTAGGCGGTCACCCGCCGCCCCCGCGTCAGTCGGTGCCCCCGGTCCATGGCCCGCACGGTCGTGAACGTCCCGTCCGCGTCCACCTCGGTCTCCAGCGCCGTGACCTCGCCGTCGAAGATCCCCACCCGGGTGCGGCGGCGTGCGGCGGCCACCGCCACGGTCAGCGGCTCGCCGACGGCGATGCGCGCCGCTGCCAGGAGCTGGTGCCCGGGATCGCGGAACCGTAGGGTCGCGCGGGCCGGCAGACCCACGGACGTGTCCACGGAAGCCTCCACCAGCCGTTCCGCCCACTGCTCCCGCAGCGGGGAACCGAAGGCCATGAGCGGCTCCGCCGCGTACAGCCGCTCTGTCACCAGGTACCTCCAGAGGGTCGTTCCTCCAGGACCGGCAGAACCAGCACCGTGCCCACGGGCACCTGGGCCGGATCGTCGACGCCGTTGGCCGCGGCGATCGCCCGCCACCTCGTCGGATCGCCGTACGCCTGCCACGCCAGTCCGGCCAGGGTGTCGCCCGCCACCACGAGGTGGGTGTCCACCGCCCCGTCGCCGCCCGACGTCGGGTTCTGTCGGGGCGTCGAGCCGCCCACCTCCTCCAGGGAGACGGTGCAGGTGGCGCGCAGCGGTGTGCCGTCGTGCCCGAACCGGGTGTACGCCGCGTCGACCTGCGTCACGAGCGCGAGGAACGCGGTCGTGCGAGAACGCCCCCACTCCAGCCGCACCCAGGGTGCCGACGCGGGCTTCGCCGTGGCGCTCCGCGCGGTCGGGGCGCAGCAGTCGAGCAGCTTCTCCACCTGGTCCTGTACGCCGGAGCGGAAGTCGCCCGCGTCCAGGAACACCTCCAGCGTCATCGTGCGCGGCTGGGCCCCCACGAACTGCGCCCGCGCCGCCTCCTCGCTGGAGGGCGCCGGGCTGCGGTCCCAGCGGGCCTGCTTGCCGACCTGGACCCGGTCGGGGTTGAAGTGGAAGCGGACGCGGCCGCGTTCCGGCCCCGGGGCGTTGCCGGTCCCCGTCGGCGGGTCGTAGATCACGAGGGCGGCGCGTACCGGCGCGCCTCCCAACAGCTCGGGAAGCATGTGGTCCTCTCGGCGGTTCGGACGGGTCAGCGGTTCGGAGGGCTCGGACGGGTCAGACGGTGATGCCCAGGAAGCCGTCGTGGGCGATCTCCAAGGTCTCCCGGGCAGGCTGCGACTGGTCCACATCGAACGTCGGTCCGCTCCAGCGCACCGGCAGCACACCGTCGAGCAGCCACCGCACCAGCGGCCGCCGGTCCGGGCCGAGGGCGACGAGTTGCCCCGGCAGCCGCACCGGTTCGATCACCTGCGCCCGCAGCCACGCCCAGACGAGCACGGTCTCCTGGGTCAGCGGCCTGCTGACCACGACGTTCGTGTAGCGCAGCCGTGTCGGCAGCTGCCACACGTGCCCGTTCGTCCCGCCCTCGATGCGCTCCTCGACGTCCATGGCGCAGCCGAGCCCTTCGCAGGAGGTGAAGGAGCCGAGGGCGTGCATGCCGATGGAGAGCTGGAAGTGGGAACTGACGGCGAACGGCTGGTCCGGCATGTGCGTGCACTCCGTGGGATCAGGCGGTTGGCTGCTGCGGGAGTGAAGCGTGGGGCGTCAGCGGGGCGGATAGGTACCCCAGGGGTTGTCTTCCCTGGGCGGTGGTGCGGGCAGCGACTGCGACTGCCACCGCGTCGCCGCGCGGCGCATCAGCCGGGAGAGCCCGAGGGACGGAACCACGGCCTCGGCCAGGAGACCGGCGTGCCGCCGGGCGATTTCCTGAGCCACCTCGCGGGCGAGGGCAGCGGTGTCCGGTGTGGTCGGTTTTCGTGTGGTCTGCGGGGGTGGGGCGGGGGACGGGGTGGAGGTGAACACGGGGGCGTCGGTGGACGGACCACCGGCCGCTGCGCCGGGCGGTGGTCCGTTCCCGGCGGCGGGCGGGGTGACGAACGGCATGGCGGTGACGGGTACCTGAGGGAGCGGCTGCCCGACGCCGAGTCGGTGCCGGGGACCGGTCGGAGGGAGGGTTCCCTGTTCCCGCCCCTTCCCCGGTCCGGGGCTCCGCCTCGGCCCCCGCGGAGGGTTGGGGGCGGGCGGTTCGCCGGGGGCCTGCCGGCCGCTGAGTTGCTCCGACACTCCCGGCCGCGTCGTGCTGGGGAACGCGTCGTGGTCCTGCCGGTCCAGGGGGCGACCGGAACCTTGCGGCGGCGTCGCTCGGCCCTCGCTGTGGCCGCCCCGGGTCCCGGCGCGGCCGGGGCTCCTCGGGGTGACGGGATCGGGGACATCTCCTTGTCCCCACTTGCCTTGACCGTCGCCCGGTTCCCTTGCCGGGTCGGGAGTATCGGCTGTGTCCCGGCCCGGTTGGCGCCGCCGCCGGCGGTGCCCGGGGTTCCCGGGAGGGGCAACGCCGGGGGCTTCGCCCTGGCCGGTCTGGTCCTGATGGCGCCCCGCACCCCATGACGCGCCGGAGCCGTCGGCCGCGCCCTGGTTCGATCCGTGCCGGCGGTGCCTGCGGCTCCAAGGAAGACGAAACACGGGGCGCTCGCCTTGGCTTGGTCGGGCACGGTGCGGTTCCTGGCCCTTTGCCGGGTCGGGGCGGTCGGCTTCGGCCCGGGTGGGGCGGGGTCGGCGGTCTCCGAGGTGATGAGGAAGCCCACGGCCGGGTGCTTCACCCGGGCCGGTTGGGCTCTGGCGAGGTCCCGGGGCGCCCCCTGTCGGGTTGTGGCCGTCGGCTTCACCTCGGTTCGGGTGAGCTTCACGGTGGCCGAGGCAGTCTCCGTCGCGCCCCGGGACGATGGCACGACCAGGGGCCCGGTCGGCTTCGGGCCCGTCGTGCCCCGGACTCGCCGGCGTATCGGTGCCGTCGGCTTTCCCCCTGGCCCCTGGCCCCCGGTGCTTCCCGGGGCTGTCGACAGGCCCGGGTGTACGGTCCTCGGCACGCTCCGGGCCCGGCGAAGCTCCGGACCGGTCCTCGGGCCCGCTTCGGGCTCGCCGGTCCGCGCCATCTCCCTGCGGGGGCAGGCGGATTCCCCGCGAAGGCAGGCGGAGTTCCGCAACCTCGTCAACGGCCTCGTCCCCGCACCGGGCGCCCGTCCCGTACGCGCCGGGCCGATGACCCACGTGCCCGGCGTCCACCAGCGGAACGGCGGCGAAGCCCCCGGTTCCGGGAAGGGGTGGGACCGGGGAGGAGGCCACCTCCACCCCCGACAACTCGGATGGCGGTAACCCCCCGGCGGCCGGCGGCACTTCCGTCACCACTGCCACCGCGAACGGTGGAGCGCCATGGTCGGCCGGCACCAGCGCCAGCGGCACCCCGCGTGGCAGCAGCCGGCCGTCGGCCGTGACGAGCGGCGCCGGGCGCCAGGCCGCGAGGTCCTGCCGGAAGCCGTCGAGCCCGCAGGAGAGCGGCACCGGCAGCCGTAACAGGCCGACAGGTGCGACGACGCTCCAGTCCGCACGTGGCGGAGGGCCGGGCAGAGCCCCCTCCGGAGAGGCCGGCGCCGGTGCTCGGCCCGTACGCCGCCCCCGCCGCCACCGCTCGGGCTTCAAAGAGCCCAACGGGTTCAACCGCTTGAGCACCCCCACCACCCCCACCACACTCACCGCCCCTCACCGATCGAGGAGTTGATCCGCGCGATCTCACGCACCCACGCGCGCCGCTCCGCGTGCGGCAGGGCGAGGATGTCCTCGTACGCCCAGTGGAAGTGATAGGCGAGGTAGGCGCTCTCCTCACGGAGCCGGCGCTCCGGGTGCGTCATGCTTCCCCCAGGCGGCCGCCCGTGGCCGGTCCGGGCAGGGCGAAGCTCGTTCCGCAGGAGGGGCAGGCGACGGCTCCGTGACCGGAGTCCAGGCCGTTGATGCGTCGGTAGAGGTCCTGGAGATGGGCGAGGTCCTTGGCGAAGAGCCGTTCCACCACGCCCGCGTGGATGTCGCTCACGGTCCCCAGCCGCGTGATGACGAGGCTGAGGAGGACGACCCCCAGATAGGCGGGGTTCTCCCGGACCCGCTGGTCGATCAGGGGCGACAGCTCGTCGCGGGCCGTGGCGAGCCGCATGGCGCCCTTGCGGTGCACAGTGCCCGCGGCGTCCACATAGCCGTGGGGAAGCTCGAAGTCGTACTCGGTGCGCAGCAGCGAATCGTTCTCCTGCATGGTGGGGCGGTCCCTCCTTCTGCGCCGGGCAACCGGGTGCCGGCCGGCGGATCCCGGCTCCCGCCGCAGGGGTGGGAGCCGGGAGGGTCGGTCAGTGCGCGGCCGTCACTGGATGTACTGGTCGAGCAGAAGGCTGACCGGGGTCTTCGCCACCCGGACCCGTACGGCGAACACGTCCGCCTTGTCACCGGCCGTCAGCACCGGGGAGGCGGCCGAACCGTCGGTTCCGCTGGTCACCTTGGCGGTGTCCACTCCGCCGGGGAACGTCGCCGCACCCTCGTCCCGGATCTTGAAGGTGACCTCGGCGCCCGGAACGGGACTGCCGTTCTCGTCCTCCACGATGACCTTCATCGGCTCGTCGAAGGACTTCCCCGGGGTTACGGTCTGCCCGGCACCCGCGATGTACCGGACGTGGTGCGCGGCACCCACCGGCGGGGTGACGGTGAGCCGGGAGAAGGAGGCGACGGCCTCGGTCTCCGACCAGCGGGCGGTGACGACGCAGGGGCCTTCCTTGAGCGTCTTGAGCAGGGAGCTCGTGGCGACGCCGGCCTGGTCGAGGTCGCTGCCGGTGTATCGGACCTCCTTCGGTTTGCCGTTCTCGAAGACGGCCGAACCGCCCTCGACGGAGAACTCGATCCGTTGCTGGGCCACCGGCGTACCGTCCAGCTGGACGGCCTTGACCACGAGCGGTTCGGGGAAGCGCTGACCGACCGCGACCGACTGGTCGTCTCCGGAGACGACGGCCAGCCGGTACCGGGACACGCGCCGCAACGCCGGCCTGCCGGAGAGCGCGGCCCACAGTCGGCTGTCGGCGGACACGGCCAGCCCCGAGGGCTGCGAACCGTCGCCGGTGGAGAACATGGTCGCCCTGCCCTCTCCGGGCAGGACGTAGCCGATGGCGTCGCCCTGGGTGCTGGTGAACCAGAGGGTGCCGTCCGCCGTCGTCTTCAGGCGGTGTGCCGGAGAGGGGGCGTCGACACGCGTGATCAGACCGTCCTCGACGCCGTACTTGAAGATCGCGTTGTCCGGGCCGGCCACCCATACGGTGTCGCCCGACGGCGTCACCGCCAGGTCCCGTGCCTCGACGCCGATGTTGACGGGAGGCAGGAAGGCGCCGTTGTGCGCGTCATACCTGACCAGCGACCTGCCCCCGGGAGAGCTGAGCCAGTAGAGGGTCGGCTCGCGCTCCGAGACGGCCACGCCGTAGAGGCCGTCATCGTACGAGAGTGAATTCGAGGTGACACCACCGGAGTTGACGAAGACCAGCCGGTTCCGGTCGGACAGTACCGCGACGATGCGGTCCCATCCTTCACGGCTCTTGGCGAACGCCATGGAGTGGCATTCCCGCCCGCTGTCCAGAGGGTGGATCTGATAGCTGCCGTGGTTGTCGCATTTGACGAAGGCGGCTTCGCTCTGTCCCGAGACGAAGGTCCACACCCCGTGGCCGGGCCAGGCGACCAGGGAGTCAGCGGTACCGGCAAAGGGCGGCCCCGGAGTGAAGACGGTGCTGCCCCAGGGGCTACGGGGCTCGAAGCGGCCGATCGTGCCCTCTGCTGTCACGAACCACAGGTTCTGGTCGTCGCTCTGCCACGCCAGGTCCACGGCGGGCGCGCCGATGGGGAACTCGTCGGGATTGCTGGCTGGGATCGTAGTGGCTGTCATTCTGGTGCTCCCTCCTGAAGGCGGGATGAACCGCACGGGTCGATGCCGGTCCGCTAGTCCTGGGTGATCCTCAGCGTCGTGGTCGCGTGCGGTTCGGTGTTGCCCAGACCGACGCTCAGGATCGCCACTTCCTCGATCAGCCCGGCAGCCACGGGCGGCACGGCGACCCGGCCGAGCTGGTCGGTCAGCACCACACGCTCCCGGGTCCCGTCGTCGAAGGTCGCCCCGTCCGCATCGATGCGGCAGGTGAGCGGAATGCCCGGTACGGGGTGGCCGTTGGAGATGTACTCGGCGATGAGGGGCTGCTGGACGTGGTCCTTCATGTGCACCACGGACTCGCCCTGATAGACCACCTGGGTTCGGCCGACGAGGGAAGCACCACCGTATGGAGGCGGAGGTACGACGTACTTGCCGAAGGACTTGTTCCCGGGACTCGTGTACCAGAGCTCCCCGTTGATACCGACGCAGAGGCCCTGAGCGCCTTTGCCGTGGGGGAGGTCGATCGTGGATTCCAGGCTCGGCTGATGGCGGTCGATTTCGTGCAGGCCCTTGCTGGAGGCCACCCACACCTTGTCGTCCGTGTAGAACACCAGCTGTTGCGGCACCGCGTCGCCCAGCGACACGGTGGTGCTGAGGCCCTCCGCGATGTCCCAGCGGATCACCTGGTTGGGGTTGGTGGCGGTGAACCAGACCGCCTCGGTGTCGGCGATGATGTAGAAGGGCTTCTGCTCGGGGCCGTCGAGGATTCCGACGCTTTCCCATGTCGACTGTCCGGGCGAGCGCCGGAACACGCCGTTCTTGGTCCTGGTGGGGTTGCTGGCCCGCTTCTGACCTGTCGCCCAGTAGGTATGGGTCTTCTTGTCCGTCGGGTCCGTCGCGACGGCCACGTCCCAGAGATAGGTGTCGTGACCGACGGGCATCTTGGCGTATGTGCCGCCCTGGGCGGGGATGGGGAGGATGCCGATGTAGTTGTGGATCGGCTCGGCGAACAGCAGGTCGTAGCTGATGTTCGGTTTGCCCTCGGTACCCTTGTCGGTCGTCCGGAGCTTGATGCTCTCCGCCCGGCCGTCCCGCGGCTCCAACTCGTACACGGTGATCGGGAAAGACCCTTGGGTTTCCATCATCAGGATGGGGTCCACCTTGTCCGGCGACGCCATCCAGATCCGCTGGTTCTCGGACACCGGGTCCTTCATGACTCCGGCGGTGAGGTCGTAATTCAGGGTCGGGATTTCTCGCCTGCTGTTGGGGTCGTTGGGATTGACCCTGATGACCTTCCGGTTGCTGGTGGTGATCCACAAGTAGCGCTGATTTCCCACGGCCACCGAATGCGGTGTCAGATTGAGGTTGAAGTCCTGGATGTTGGCGGTGTCTGCCACGTGATCCCCCTCTGGCCTTTTGTTGAAGCGTGAACCCATCGGAGGGCGCGTGGAAGTGAACACCCGCAAAAGGTGCCGCAGAGTGATGGCTCACGTCAGGACGATGCTCGGCCGGTTGAGAGTATGCCGCCAGCACTCGCCTACGCACCTGGGTGAAACCGGCCACCGCGGGGGCAGTGTTTCGAGCCTCCGGGCGGTGCGACTCCGACACCTGGGGCATGGATGGCCGTTCGGCTGCAAACAGGGGTGTCCGGCGGCATCATTCCACGCGATCCCCTTTTGTTTCCTCTCGTTTGTCGTCACGTCAAGGACGCTTATCCGCCGTCGATTTGAAGGAAGGGCGTGGCCGGAAATATGTCAAGAATCGTTTCCGCACACGGGGAAAGTAGCTTTGCGGAGGGAAACGACCTCAGCTGAATTCGTGCGGACCCGTGAATGCCCATAGCCGGCCCCTCGTGCTTCACAGCCCCGAGGTACCGGCAGGAAGGCCAGGCCACCGACAGGCAGCATCGCAGTCTGGTCATCGGACCGGATTGGCAGGGCCTCCCCTCAATGTCCCATCGTGTTCTCCTCTCCCCAACGGACAGGAAACGGACCGCACTTGACGCTGCTGAACGTCACGGTCCACTGTGTGGTGGTTTTGCCTTGAGGAGGAGCCTTGCGCAGTCGGACTCCGTTATCGGATCGGTCGCAGTGCCCGGCGCGGAAGCCGCCTGGGTCCGAGCGGGCCAGGCCGGCGTCGGCCCGGGCTCCCTCCGGGAGGTCCCCATTGCTCCTGGCCCTCCAACGAGCCGTGGGAAACGGCGCGGTCCTCAGGATGCTGCAAGCCGGCGGTGCTCCCCGCGAACAGTCCACCGTGCCCGAGGTGCTGCGCAGCGGCGGCCGTCCGCTCGACGCCCCCATCCGGAGCGAAATGGAAGCACGGCTCGGTGCCGACCTGTCCGACGTGCGCGTCCACAGTGATGCCGCCGCCCACCGCTCGGCCAAGGAGATCGGTGCGCGCGCCTACACCGCCGGCAATCATGTCGTCATCGGGCACGACGAGGCGGACCTGGCTACTTTGGCGCACGAGCTCACGCACGTCATCCAGCAGCGCCGGGGCCCGGTGGCGGGTTCCGACACCGGTCACGGATTCGCGGTGAGCGACCCGGGCGACCGCTTCGAACGGGAGGCCGAGGCCCACGCGTCACGGGTCATGAGCGCGTCGGTGGGAGCGACGGAGCGCCGGCCTCTCGCCCCAGCGCCTGCACCGCCCGCGAGCACTCCGGTCGTGCAGCGCGCGATGCACCTGGCCAATTACGACGAGCGTATCTACCAGGACTCGCGCGACCCGAATGCCGAGTACGCCTTTGTGAAGAAGACCGACGGCAGGCTGCTCTTCGCGCGGTACGACGGCGTCGACAGGCTGAAGGCTGCACTTGGTGCCGCCGGCTTCGTCGGCGACGTCCGGCCGAGCGCCCTCGACGATTTCATCAAGGACGCCTACCGGGAGAGGAGCCGCCGATGGAGCCGTCTTTGGCACGCACTCGGGGGCCTCTTCCACTACGACAGCGTCGCCAAGACCGTCCTTCCGGTCGACGAGGAGACTCTGGGCCGCGCCACGCCCGGTCTCGTCGCCGCGATCGCCAGGCACGGTCCGCAAATCTGGCACCACTCCGGTGGCTCGCGAGTACCGAGGGCGGAAGGACATCTGTACGGCCTGGATCTGTCCCACTGCCAGGCCCTGGAAGTGCTCGGCATCGACGAGGACACCGCCTCCGACTTCGATGGCGTGCCGTACGAGCGTCTCGCTGAGCGCCAGTACGAACAACGACGCCTGATTTTCGAGAACCAGGACAACGGTGCCAACTTCTTCGAGTACGGAGGCCGCTTCCCGGGAGACCGTACGCGGGTCATGTACGTCTCCACGGCCGGCACGGTCCGGTCCGCCGCGCACCGCATCCGCATCGCGAACCGACGGTTCGGCGACGCGGAGTTCTTCGCGCCGGACCTGTCCGAGGAGACGCAGAGCGCGCTACGGGCCGAGTACGCCCGGCTCACCCCTCCCCGCTCGGACACCGGCTGGGTGCCGGGCACGGAGCTGACCGCCGTGGACCGCGGCGCCGGCCAGGACAGCGCGATGAACGGGTGGAACGCTCTCGGCGTGGTGGCCTACGCCAAGCGCTTCCTGGGCACCCCGTACGAGCTGGACCAGAACTGGGAATGGCTGCACGTGCAGGGCGCGCAGATCGGCGGGGTAACCGACGCGAGCAACCTGGTGGCGGGCACCTACGTCACCAACTCCGCGATGATCCCCTACGAGGACATGATCGCCAAGTGGGCCAGAACGGATGCCCGGAGCTTCTGGGCCCGGTTCGAAGTAACCCCTGGGGGGACCCTGTTCCCGGACAGGATCAGGTTTTCCCTCAAGACCGACGAGCACCGGGACCTGGGCACGCTCCCCGGGATGGTTCTCGCGGAGTTCGATCCGCTCCGCGGCAGGATCGTCGATCGCCTCGCCGGTGAAATCACGAAGCGCAATGTCGACGCCACCCGCGGGCTGTACGAGCCCGGCTGAAACCAGGACCTCGGCCGGCCATCACCTCCACCCGCCACGGGGCTCGCCGAGGCCCGCCTCGGCACCGACGACAACCGTGCCCAACGCCGCCTCTTCCGCCGTCATTCGTCCCGGCGGCG
Organism: Streptomyces sp. NBC_01454; assembly: GCF_036227565.1. Classification (NCBI taxonomy): domain Bacteria; kingdom Bacillati; phylum Actinomycetota; class Actinomycetes; order Kitasatosporales; family Streptomycetaceae; genus Streptomyces; species Streptomyces sp. NBC_01454. The sequence continues at coordinate 1,336,400 of NZ_CP109460.1, read as the reverse complement.
GCCGGCCAGCTCCGAGTAGAGCGCACGCCGTGCGACGGGATCGGTCCCGGCCGCGGCCAGCCGTCGCGCCCAGTCCTCCTTCAGCTCCTCCAGGAACCGCATCCAGCCGCCGCCCGTCGGGGTCCGGAACTCGCCGATGTCGACGTAGCGCTGGTTCACGGCCAGCTTCCCCTCGCCGATCTTGTCCTTCTTGTGCCCGTAGAAGCTGGATTCCGGGTTGGCGGTGGCCTCGGTGGAGCGCCACGTGTGCCGGTACCCGACCGGGCTGGGGCCACCCGGTGACGTGGTCTCGATTCCCACTTGCAGGGCACCGGCGCGATTGCGGCGCGGCGGGGTGAAGCCGAGGAACATATGGCCGTGCCCACCGTCCGGGAGGACCACGTCGCCATTGAAGTCGCGGCTGCCCAGGCCACCGGCGGCCAGATCGAGGCCGTAGAGCCGCACCCGCTCGAACCTGCTTCCGAACTGCACGACGTTCTTCACCGAGGCGAGCTTGCCACCCTGCTCCCTGAACTTGCCCGCGACGCCGTCCCTGTTCTCGCCGATCTTCATGTGGTGGGTGCCGAAGGCGCGTCGCTCTGCGGGATTCACCTCGTGCCCGCCGTCGCGGGTCACCCCGAGCCAGTCGGTGAGCGCGAAGGCGGAATCCCTGACCTCCAGTTGCGGGATCCGGATGTTGACCCGTCCGCCGTGGGCCAGCGCGCGGGCGACGTCTCCTTCCCTGAAGTCGATGTGATCCGCGCCTTCCTTGTACACCTTCAGGCCGTTCTGCAGGATCAGAAAGACGTGGGTCAGGATGGTCCGGGCCCGGGCGTCCTTCCGCCACGCGTCCGGGTCGTTCGGTACGAGGGCGGCGCGGGGATCCAGCGTGTCGACGAAGGTCCCGTGGATCTGCCGATCACGCTCTTCTTCGGCGCTCTTTCGCGCGTCGTCGGGCAGGGAGCCGCGCAGGGCCAGGTGACGGCCGAGGGTGTATGCGGGACTGGTGGGAGTCGGCTGGCCCTCTTCCGGCCGGCGCCTCGTCCACTCCAGGGTGGCGATGAGCAGGCGGCGACCCGGCTGCAGCCGCAGCCAAGTGCGATAGTCGCCCTTCTCGGTGTACTTTTCGGCGTCCTCGTAGCGGCCGATGCCGATGTCGTCGAGCCACTCCGGTGACCGGGAGAGGATCTGGATGTTCCGGAGCTCGTCGGCGCTGAACACCGGACCCTCGGTGAGACGTCGGGTCAGGGCGGCCCTGACATGGCTGGTACGGATCTGCCGGGTACCGCTGTCCCGTCCGGTGAGCAGCTCACCGAGACGCCCCCTTGCGGCGCGTTGCTCGGCGACCAGTGCCACGGCGCGGTTGCCCAGGACGGGCTGCAGATCGGCCAACCCGGCGGCCGGCGGCGCTAACGGCCGTGTCACGGCCTGGTGTGCGGGGCTGGTAAGCGTCGCCGAACCCGTCCGACGGCTTTCGTCGAGGTGTTGCCCCCTGTACGAGCGCATCCGCCTACCCCTCCGTGGTCGATGAAGCCCAGGGCCACCGCTTGAAGGACGGTCGCCCCAGCGCCCATTTTATCCGGAGACAGAGGGCGTTGTCAGAGTATGGTCACGCTGCGAAAGACCTTGGGCGCACCCGGTGGGAGTGGGATACGACGTCTCCCCGTGAACTACGGATGAGGGAGAGACGTGCGGGGTCGCCCGTAGTCGGCTATGGCATGACGGCCGGTGGAGTCGTTGCTCAGGGGCGGTAGTCGGTGGAGGAGGAGCGGGATGCGGGCTCAGGAATCGCGGCATGCCCGGCAGAGGAGCGGGGGTGGCCGGCTCCCGACGGAGTGCCGATGCCTTCTCCAAAGCGCAAAGCACACCCGTACTTTCTCCCGGGGTTGCTCGGAGTGCGAGCCCGGGAAGCCCATCGACCCCAGGGGGCGGGGTCCGCGAGCGACGGTTCAGCGACCCAGCTCCTTGTAGGCGCGGCTGACTGCGTAGAGCAGACTGTTCCTGCTCCGGAACGCAATCTCCACCACCTGGTCATCGAGCTTCGCCAGCATCTGGTTCTCCCTGATCCTGGCCTTGAGGCCCTTGGTGTCGATGGGGCTGTTGGAGGTCAGTTTCTTGGCGGCCAGACTCCTGAGCACGCTCAGGTCGGTCACTTTCGCGTAGACGAGTTCGGCCAGGGCCAGCTTCACGTCATTGTCCAGTCCGTACACCGTGGCGACGCGGTCCTGCCACTCCTGCTTCCTGGCATGGCTCTGTGCGAGGTCGAAGAGCTTCTTGAGCGTGTCTTCGGTGACAGCCTGGCCCTTCCTGTGCCCCCCGACGTTCGTGCCGACCCGGTCCATGTCGGTGGTGATCGCGTACCGGGAGTCGAAGCCCTCTGTCACGTTGTCACGCTTGGAGCGCAGCGAGTTCACCAACTGCTCGCCCTCCAGCCTGCCGGTCCCGAAGGAGATGCCGTCCTCCAGCTGGTCCATGTCCCAGTCTGTCTTCACCTTCACGAAGGTGTTCGGCTCGGGGTAGTAAACGGAGCGTGGATTCACCTCGGCCATGGCGTTCCGGACGGCGAGGTCCACCTGATTGGCGTGCCAGATCAGGATGCCTTCGTCGGTGTCCTTGGTGTCCTCGGAGGCCGTGTAGCCGCCGCTGAACAGGTCCTTCTCCCCGGTGTCCAGGACCTTGGCGGCTGCCGAGAACAGCGGTCCCGCCTTGGTGTCGAACGACTGGGTGTCGGAGTCGCCGGTGTGCAGATAGACATGGTCCCTGCCACGGTCCGTCAGCCCTCGGACCAGTTCGCTCACCACGGGGTGGCGCAGGATCTGGTCCCTGATCTCGCCGTAGGGGATGGTGGCCTGGTTGATGTTCGCGGTGGACGAGACCCTGTGGTCGGCCCAGGTGAATCCGACGACCTCGACCCGGAATCGGTTGTTGTCCCAGCGGCTCGTGAAGTCGTTGATCTTGTTCCTGAGCAAGGTCTCCTTGGCAGCCGCGCTCTCCTGTCGCTGGAGCCAACAGTTCACCCCGATCACCAGGGCGAATCGGTCCACGGGCGCCGTCTCCCCGGTGAATCCCGTGTTGTACTTGTCGGCGATCGCGAAGAGGTCCAGTTGGTCGCTGAGCACGGCGGGCACGAGCGCGACCGTCCCCATGCCTCCGGGTTCGACTTCGTCCTGGCCGAAGGTGCCGGCCCGCGCGGATGCGTCGAGGGGGGTGATCTCCCCCGCCCGCTGTACGGCCAGCGGCCCTGCCTTCAATGCGGACTGCGGCGCTGAGCGCTCCACTGCCCGTTGGGCCGAGCCCGCCGGGCTGGGGCCGAGGCTCATGGCGCGGGTGGCGTTGGCCACGGCCGCGCGTTCGAAGCGGTCGGACGGGTCGCTGATCTTCAGGCCCGTCCCATCGTCGGTACCGGCGACGGGGCCTTGGCGTTGTTGGATGATGTGGGCGAGTTCGTGGGCGAGGGTGTGTTTGTCGCTGCCGCCGTCGCCGATGACGATGTGGTTGCCGCTGGTGTAAGCGCGGGCGCCGACTTCGGCTGCGGATTTCTTGGCGGAGGCGTCGGTGTGGATCCGGACGTCGGAGAAGTCCGCGCCGAAGCGGGCCTCCATGTCCGTACGGGTGGCAACGTCCAAAGGTCGCCCGCCGGCGCGCAGGACGTTGTGGACTGCGGAGCGCTGCATCTGGCGTTGTGCGTCCTGGTGGCCGCAGCCGACACCGTACTGGTGCTGTTTTTGGGCCCGGGGGCGCCTGGCCTGGCGGAGCATCTGTACAACGGCGGCGTTTCCGGCCGTACTCTGAAGAGCGAGGAGATGCGGGACCTGGGCGCGTACTGCGGCCTCAGGCTTGCGGGCGGGGGCTCGCCCGCTCGTGGTGCAGGCCGAGGAGATCTTGTCGTGGTCGCGCAACGGGGCCTCTTTCCCGCATCTGGTCGGCGACTACCTCATGCAGTCTTACTGGATGGTGACCGAGAAGGTCAAGCGCTGGTCGCCTGCCCTCGTGCATGGCGCCACGCACGGACTGCCGTTCCCCCTGATCACGCAGTCTCCGTTCGACCTGACGGTGATTGTGGTGACGCATATCGTCCTGGACCGCACTCGTGCCGCGAAGTATCCGGTCCGGGTGCGCAACCTGCTGGTGCTGACCTTGCGCCGGGGGCGGGGCGACGTGCAGCGGAACCAGGGCTCGCCGGTGGCCGTTCCGTCCGGCCCGGCGAACGTCTTGGTCCTTGCCGCCGGCAACGTGGTGCACCTGGCCATCAACGCGGCTGCGCTGGCGTGGTGGGCTGCCGCCGCTGACCCGGTCAGTGGTTCACCGGGGCCATCAGCTTGCGGTTGGCCGTTCGTGCCGCGGCGAAGTCCTCGTCCCGTTCGGCGAGTTCCGCGCGGTGGCCGAGGACCTCCTGCTCCAACTCACCGACCCGGCGGGCGAGCCTTCCGACGTCTGCCGGGGCGCCGAGGCCGGAGGCTTCCCAATCGTTTGCCCAGGTCCTCGGAGACCGTCTGTGTCGCACTTTGACTCATCACCAAGTCCGCCGACCCGTGTCTTTGGTAGGTGCATCGACACAGTCACCACGAGCGAATCTCCACAGGCCAAATGGCGTGCAACACGACCAGCCTCTCTTTGCGGCCCCCGCCCAGGGGCCGAACCGGCTGTTACGGCAAGTGCAACTCACCCCGCAATACCGGCATGTGCGTAGGGTTCCATTCTCCCCTCGGACACACAGCGAAGCACATCGCAGCGGGTTGCGGCCACACGGTCACAACCCGTTGTTTTGCGTGCTGCCCCTCTCCGCCGCGCGTTCGGGATATCGCGGCGCTTTACCGGTCGGTTCGACGGCTCGATCACGAAGACGGGTTACGTACGGCGAAGGGGCGGTAGGGCCTGCCGAGGGAGAACATGGCGACCGGCTCCACGTCCGGACGGCACCGGTTTGGCGAAGCCGGTGTATACGGATGGTGGCCGTTTGTTCACGCAGGGCTCGCATGTGCCTCAGGTCCCCGCGCAGACCCCTCGTGACCAGGGCTTTTCTCCCTGCGTGAGGCTGTGGGATGGGCGGCAAAATACCCCTTCCATCCCTCTTGTTCCGGAGTATCCTGGTACAAGGCCTACGGGGCGAGCGAGGGAGTTCGACCGGACGGGCCTCGGGGAAGAGAGTTCTGGCTCTCGCCGAGGACATGAAGGAAGGTCGGGCTGAGAGGCTGGAAGGTCGTGAGACCGGAAGGCGACCCCTAGCACCTGATCCGGACAATGCCGGCGAAGGGAGCCCACCTCGTAGGTCGTCAGTGTGCCTTGATCAGGCGGTACGCAGCAGGTCGGCGCACTTCTCCCCGATCATCATGGTGGTGATGCACGGGTTCACGGCGGGCAGGAACGGCATCACGGAGCCGTCGGCCACGCGCACGCCGGTGACGCCCTTCACGCGGAGTTGGGGGTCGAGCGGGGTCGCCCGGTCGTCCGTCGCGCCCATGCGGACGGTGCAGGCCGGGTGGTAGACGGTGTTGTGGGTCGTGCGGATGTAGTCGAGCAGGTCGGCGTCGGAGCGGGCGGAGGGGCCGGGGGCGAGTTCGGTGCCGGCCCAGTCGGCCATGGGGGGCTGGGAAATGATCTCGCGGGCCAGGCGGAGTCCCGCGGTCATGACGCGCACATCGTGCTCATCGGTGAAGTAGCGCGGGTCGACCATGGGCTTGTCGCGGAAGTCGCGGGTGCGCAGACGTACGGTGCCCAGGGAGCGGGCGCGGGTGACGTTCGGGGTGAGGCAGAAGGCGTTCTCGGAGGTCGGGTAACCGCGGCGGTAGGTGTTCATGTCGAACGGCATCGCGCCGTAGTGGAACATCAGGTCCGGGCGGTCGAGGCCGGGTTCGGTGTCGGCGAAGATGCCGATCTCCCACCACTGGGTGGACGAGGTGACCATGGGCCGCCGGGCGTCCCACATGATCACGCCCTCCGGGTGGTCCTGGAGGAAGGAGCCGACGCCGGGGGAGTCGACGAGCGGGTCGATGCCGGTGGCGCGCAGATGGGTGGCCGGGCCGATGCCGGAGAGCATGAGCAGCTTCGGGGTGTCGATGGCGCCGCAGGAGACGACGGTCTCGCGGCGGGCGTGGACGGTGCGGGTGTGGACCAGGTCGGGGGCGAGGTAGTCCACGCCGGTGCAGCGCCGGGAGGAGTCGAAGTTCAGGCGTCTGGCCTGGAGTCCGGTGCGTACCTCGAGGTTCTTGCGGGTGCCCATGACGGGGTGGAGGTAGGACACCGAGGACGAGGAACGGGTGCCGTCCGGGCGGCAGTTGATCTGGAACCAGTGCGCGCCGCGGATGACGGTCCGGCCGGTGTTGAACGGCGTCGTCGGGATGCCGGCCGCCGCGCAGGCCTCCAGGAGGGCCACCCCGCACGGATCGTTGGGCGGGATGGTGCGCAGGGTCACCGGGCCGCTGCGGCCGTGGTGGTCGCCGGGGGCGTCGTTGTTCTCCAGCCGCTGGTAGAGCGGGAAGCAGTCGGCCGCGCTCCAGCCCGTACAGCCCATCGCGGCCCACTCGTCGAGGTCCTCGGCCGGGGCCCAGAAGGCGATGCAGGAGTTGTGCGAGGAGCAGCCGCCGAGCACCTTGGCACGGGCGTGCCGCATGAAGCTGTTGCCGTTCTCCTGGGGCTCGACCGGATAGTCCCAGTCGTAGCCGGACTCCAGCAGCCCCATCCAGCGGTCCAGGCGCAGGATGTCGTCGTCACCGACGTCGGAGGGGCCGGCCTCCAGGAGGCAGACGCTGACCGCCGGGTCCTCGCTGAGCCGGGCCGCGACGACGGCTCCGGCCGTGCCGCCGCCGACCACCACGTAGTCGAACTCGTCCACAGGCGCTTCTCGGGACATCGTGCCGCTCCAGATCAGGGGGTGGGGGCGCCGCTGTCGCCCGGGGTGCCGCTGTCGGAGGCGACGGCGGCATGCATGGCCAAAACGCCCGTCTTCTTGCGCTGGACGAACCAGTAGTAGGCGAACCCGCCGATCGCCACGACTCCGATGAACAGGAAGGCGCCCCAGCGCAGATACCAGTGCTGGGGGCCGGTCGCGTTGTAGACCGCGGCGCGCGGCCAGGCGAGGTTGAGGGACATGGCGAAGCCCCAGAGGACGGCCAGGACGTTCACCGGGAGGCCGAACCTGCCGAGGGAGAACCTCCCCTTGACCGGTGTCCAGTTGCCGCGCAGCCGCTGGACCAGCATCGGCAGGGTGACCGCCAGATACGCCAGATAGATCATGATGATCGCGATGCTGGTGATCACCGAGAAGATCTGCGGCTGGTTGACGTTGATGAGCAGGATGCCGATGCCCACCAGCCCGATGATGACGGCCGGCAGCACCGGCGTCTGGAAGCGCGGGCTGACCTTGGCGAGCAGGGAGGCGGCCGGCAGGTTGTTGTCCCGGGCCATCGCGAACGCCAGCCGGATGCCGGCGGTGTGCACCGCCAGCTCGCACACCGTGATCGCGATGACCACACACCAGAGCACGATCTGTCCCACGGTCGATCCGAGCGTGGAGAGCACCACGTACTGCAGACCGTCCACGGACAGCTGCTTGGCGTGCAGATCGGGCACGGCCAGCAGGGCGAACAGCAGGATCAGGCCGCCGATGATGAAGGAGGCGACCAGTGCCCGCAGGATCGCCCGGGGGGCGTTGCGGCCGGGGTCCTTGGACTCCTCACCGAGCGAGGAGGCCGTGTCGAAGCCGTACATCACATATGCCGAGGCCAGCGACGCGGTGAGGAACGCGCCGAAGTAGCCCAGGCTCTGGCCCTGGCCCAGACCGAAGGTTTCGGTCACCGCGGAGGGGCCGCGGGCGATGTGCGCGGCCAGCAGCAGGACCAGGACGATGGCGGCGATCAGCTCGATCGCCACGCCCGCGGAGTTGATCCGTGCCATCAGCTTCACGCCGAAGGCGTTCACCAGGGTGGTGAAGGCGATCAGGACGGTGCCGAGGAGCACGGCGTTCTCGGCGGCGGACTTGCCGGTGCCGTCGCCGATGAACTGGAACCACGACGAGATCTGCGGCAGCGTCACCTGGTAGGCCAGCGCCACCGCGGACAGCGAGACCATGGAGGCGGTCAGCATCATCCAGCCGCCGAGCCAGCCGACGTGCGGACCGCCGAGCTTCTTGGCCCAGTTGTAGATGGATCCGGCCACCGGATAGCGGGCGGCCAGTTCACAGAAGCACAAGGCGACCATCAGCTGCCCGAGGAAGACCATCGGCCAGGACCACCAGTACGCCGGGCCGCCGTGGGCGATACCGAAGTAGAACAGCTGGAAGGTGCCGGTGAGGATCGAGATGTAGCTGATGCCGGCCGCGAAGGTGTGGAAGTTGCCCAGGGTGCGCTTGAGTTCGGGCTTGTAGCCGAGTTCGGCGATGGCCTCGTCGTCGTGCGCGTGGTCCGCCGCGGTGTCGGGCCGCGAAGCTGCGGGATCGGTCACTCGAACCACCTCTGCGGACGCGGCGCGGTATTGCGCCAGACGTGCTTGGCCTCCTGGTACTCGGCCAGCCCCGCGGGCCCCAGCTCCCGTCCGACGCCCGACTGCTTCATCCCGCCCCACTCCGCCTGCGGCACGTACGGATGGAAGTCGTTGATCCACACCGTTCCCGCGCGCAGCCGGGCGGCGACCCGGTGGGCCCGTTCGCTGTTCTGCGTCCACACCGCGCCGGCCAGCCCGTACACCGTGTCGTTGGCCAGTGAGACCGCCTCGTCCTCGTCCCGGAACCGTTCGACGGTCAGCACCGGGCCGAAGCTCTCGTCGCGGACGACGGACATGTCCGGGGTGCACTCGTCCAGCACGGTCGGCAGGTAGTAGAAGCCGTGGGACAGCGACGGATCGTCGGGCGCCGAGCCGCCGCAGAGGAGGACGGCGCCCTCGTCCAGCCCGGCCGCCACATACGCCTCCACCTTCGCGCGGTGCGCGGCCGAGATCAGCGGACCGGTGCGGGCGTAGTCGTCGAACGGTCCGCCGAGCCGGATCCGCTGGGCGCGGGAGACCAGCTCGTCGACGAACGCGTCGTGCAGCTCCTCCTGGACGAGCAGCCGGGCGCCGGCCGAGCAGACCTGGCCGGAGTGCAGGAAGACCGCCATCAGGGCGTAGTCGACGGCGGTGTCGAAATCGGCGTCGGCGAACACGATGTTGGGGTTCTTGCCGCCCAGCTCCAGAGCGATCTTCTTCACGGTGGGCGCCGCCGCGGCCATGATGCGCCGGCCGGTGACCAGCCCGCCGGTGAACGAGACCATGTCCACCCGCGGGTCCTCGGTCAGCAGTGCGCCCACGGTCTGTCCGGTGCCCAGCACCAGGTTGGCGGCGCCGTCCGGCACCCCGGCCTCGGCCAGCAGCCGCAAGAGGTGGATGGCGGTGTGCGGGGTCAGCTCGCTGGGCTTGAGGACGAAGGTGTTGCCGGTGACCAGGCAGGGCGCGACCTTCCAGGCGGTCTGCAGCAGCGGGTAGTTCCACGGGGTGATCAGCGAGCAGACCCCGACCGGCTCATGACGCACCGTGCTGTCGATCTCCGGTGCCCCGGCGTCCACCACCCGGTCGGCCGCGCCGGCCGCGCCGAGGTTGCCGAAGTAGCGGAAGCAGTTGGCGATGTCGTCCATGTCGTAGGCGCTCTCGACCAGCCGCTTCCCGGTGTCCAGCGACTCGGCCCGGGCCAGCGTGTCCTTGTCGCGCTCCAGCAGCTCGGCGATCCGCAGCACCACCTGGCCGCGCTCGGCCGCCGGGGTCCGCGGCCAGGATCCGTCGTCGAAGGCGGTACGGGCGGCGAAGACCGCTGCCGCCGCGTCCTTCGGTCCGCCCTCGTCGACCGTCGCGACCAGCGTGCCGTCCGCGGGGCAGCGGATCTCACGCAGCTGCCCGTCGGCCGCTGCGGTCCACTGGCCGCCGATGAACAGATCCGGCATGTGCTGCCTCCGGTCTCCGGGCTCGTACGGGGCGGCAGCGGCGGGCGCGGCGCCCCGACCGGCGGCGTCAGGCCGCCGGCTGGCCCGCCGTGCGGACCTCGGTGACGATCACTGCACCGAGAGTAAGACGGGCACTGCGGCTCCGCACGGCACGAGGGGCCGGGGGAGCGGGGGCCGCCCCGGGTGGGGCCGGCGGAGTGCCGGGGCGGGCGGACGGGAGAATGGGGGCATGGGCAGCGAGCGGGACCGGGACCGGGAGCGGCGGCGGGCGCCGGGGCCGGGGACGTACGCCGGGCCGGCGGCGGATGCCGTGAGGGAGCCGGACCCGGACCCCGGGTGTGCGCACCCGTACCCGGTGCCCGATGCCGCCGCCTATCTGGCCGGCCGCTGGGACGTCGAGCGCACCGTCCACGATCTGCGGACCGGCATCGAGGGGCACTTCCGCGGCACCGCGGTGTTCCGGCCCGAGGGGACGGGCGACGTCCTGCTGCATCAGGAGGAGGGGCAGCTGACCTGGGGCGGCACGGTGTATCCGGCGAGCCGCACGCTGCGGCTGCGGCCCCGCCCGGACGGCACCGCCGGGGTCGACTTCGCCGATGGCCGGCCCTTCCACGACCTCGATCTGCGAACCGGCCGGTGGACCGCGCGCCACCCCTGTGCCGAGGACCGCTACGAGGGGTGTTTCACCGCCGTCACGGCCGACGAGTGGCGGCTGCGCTGGCGGGTCGGCGGGCCCGCGAAGGACCAGCTGCTGTGCTCGGTCTACCGGCGCCGGACGTGAGCGCGGCGGCCGGCCGGTGACGAACGGAAAGGCGCCCCCGGGGGCAGGAGTTCCCCCGGGGGCGCGGTCTTTCGTCCGGCAGCGGCCGGTCAGGCGGCGGGCAGTTTGCCCTGGCCGAAGAGCTTCCGCTCGTCATGCAGGGCGAACGGCGTGGTCCGCAGATCGGCGATCTGGATGCCGAAGATCTTCAGTTGCAGCATCAGTTCGGTCTTCAGGTCGTAGCCCGCGCTGAGCGCCCATGCCGGGGCCCCGCCGCCGTGCGCGGCTGCGGCCTGTCCGGTCAGGTGGACGGACAGCTCGCCGCCGACACCGGCCGTGTCGTAGAGGAACACCTGGGCGTGTGCCCCGATGCGGGCCGTCGCCGTGGCCGCGCCCTCGACCCGGGGAGTGGAGCCCTTCGTCTGCTGGTCCGCCGTGTGCAGCGGCTGCCAGCCGTTCGTGCGGTCGTACTTCGCGCCCACCGCGAACGCGCCGGAGGTGCGCTGGTCGGCGTCGAGCACGATCCGGCCGCCGGCCGTGAAGCGGTAGGTGAAGGTCACCTCGGTGCTCACCACGACGGGAACCGGGCCCACCCAGAAGACGTGCCGGCCGGTGACCGCCGCCAGCGGCACCGAGACCTGCCCGGTGTCGGCGGTCCCGCGCACCTTGCCGTGCACCTGCCAGCCGTAGGCGTAGGAGCCGCCGAGGCCGACGGCCGCGCGCTGCGGCAGCAGGTTCAGCCCGCCGCGCTTCTCGTACTGGAAGATCAGCTCGGGCCGGAACTTCACCTCACCGGACAGCCGGGCCGGCGACCGGTCGGTGGCCTGTATGTCCTTGGGCAGCGGCACATTGACGCCGAGGCCCAGGGTGGTGAGCGCCTTCCTCGCCTCGGGCGGCAGCGCGTCGCCGGAGCCGGAGGAGGCACCGGCCGCGCCCGCGCCGGGGCGGGCGAGCTGCGCACGCGTCCCCGGCGCGGGCGACGCGTCGCTCGCCGAGGGGCTGGGGGAGGTGCTGGGTGAGGCGTCCGGGCTTCCGCCGGAGGGCGCGCTCGGCTCGCCGGACGGCGTGGACGACGCGCCGCCGCCCTGGCCGGTGCCGGGCTTCTGCACGGTGACACCGGACGACAGCGGCTTGACGGAGAGCTCACCGGGCCGCAAGGCCGTGCGCTGGTCCACCTTCTGATCGCCGAGCAGCTCGGAGAGCGTGGCGGGGGCGGTGGACACCCGGACCTCGCCGTCATGGGAGCCGGTGACCTTGCGCACCTTGAACAGCGCGCCCGAGGGGGCGTGCCGGTTCGGTGCGGCGGCGATCACATCGCCGCTGCGCACGGTCTTGCCGGCGGACGGCTTGAGCACCGCCCGCTTGCTCTGCGCGTCATACGAGGAGAGCTTCACCGCGACCGAACGGCCTTGTCCGGTGGGCGCGTTGGACGGCGCGGCGGCCACGGCGGCGCCCTCGGAGCCGCTCGCTCCCTCGGTGCCGTCCGGAGCCGAGTTCGGGCCCGGGGACCCGGCGGCACGTATCGCGGCCGGGGACGAGCCGGGGTCGTCGTGCGACAGAAGCGCATGGGTGCCGAGGGCGGCGGGGACGAGTACGCCGACCGCGGCGGCGGGCACCGCTATCCGGCGCCAGGAAACAGCCAATGGAATTCCTTGGGGTGCGGGGGGTGGCAAGGAGGTACTACGGGGCCGCGGGCCGAACCCGGAACGATCCGGGCGACGGGGGAAAAGTCATCCAACATCGAACATCTGTAGGGGTTCGGGCGGCTTCCTCGTAGCATGGCGACGAATGATCGCTTTCGCCATGGGGAAAGTCACTGAGTCGGGAGGGGACGCGTGGAGAATTCCACAACGGTGCCGGAGGCCGTCGCCGCGCTGCACACCGCGATCGACGCGCTCACCGACGAGGTCGTCGACGGGCTCCGCGCCCAACTCCCCTCCTACGCCGCGGTCCGCCTCGACAAGCTCCGGCCACGGGTGCTGGCGTCCCTGCGCAACGGCCTGTCGCTGGTGCAGCGCTGGTCCGGGGAACGGCGGGGCGCCCTCGGATCCGTGCCCGGCGAAGGCGGCACCTACGGCGTTCCGGAGACCCATCTCGACGAGGTCACGGCGCTGGCCCGCGCGCTGCCCGTCGAGGACATCATCTCGGCCTACCGGATCGGCGCGGACGTCGTCTGGCGGCGGTTCGGCGAGGAGATGGCGGCCCGCCGCGGCACCGCCGAGGACCTGCTGCCGATCGCCGAGACCCTGCGCGCCTGGGCCGACGCCAACACCCTGCGCGTCGTCCGCAGCTGCCGCATCGGGATCCAGGAGGACGCGATGACGGACCGCCGGCGCGCGGCGCTGGTCCGCGCCCTGCTGCTCGGCCAGGCGCAGTGGGACGAGTCCCTGTCCGGGGACCGCACGGCCGCCGACGGGCCCGGTGACGGGGAGCTGACGGACGGCTCGTACGACCGCAGCGCACTCCGGCTCCCCTTCCGCGCCTGCCTGCCCGGGGCCGCCCCGCCCGACGGCCCGGGGGCCGGCCCCGCCGCGCACACCCCCGGCCACCCCGGCCCGGGGCACGGCGCCTTCCACCGGATCGTCGCCGCGCTGCGTCCCTGGCTCGCGCTGGACAAGGCGGGTGCGCCCCTGGTCACGACCGTGGACGGGGAGGTGGCCGGACTGCTGGCCGGGCGCCCGGGCGGGCTGTGCCGCAGCCTGGTCCTGGGGCTGGGCGCCCCGGTGCCGCCCGGCGGGCTCGCCGCGGAGTTCACCCGGGCCACCCAGGCGCTGCGGGCCGCCCTCGGGTTCGGGCTCGTCGGTGCGTTCACCCGCGAGGAACTCGGGCTGCGGGCCACGGTCGTGGCGCTCCCGGCCGTGGGGGAGGGCCTGGTGCGGCTGCGCCTGGCGCCGCTGGCCGAGCGCGGCGAGGACGGCGCCCAGCTGGAGGAGGCGGCGGCCGCCTATCTGCGGCAGGGGCTGCGCCTGGACGCCGCGGCCCGGACCCTCTACGTGCACCCCAACACCCTGCGCAACCGGCTCCGGCGCTTCGAGGAGATCACCGGCACCAGCCTGCGTGACCCGGCCGATCTGGCGGAGATCTGGTGGGCGCTGACGCACCGCCGCCTCCACGGCCCGGAGGGCTGAGGCGCCCGCCCGCGCCGCGGGCGCTCAGCGGCTCAGCGGCTCAGTCCTTCACCGCCCGCAGCGCGTACAGCAGCGGAACGATCGGCTCCGACGGCGGCAGACGCCACCAGCCGTTCTCGGCCGGCACCATGGCGTCGAACCGCTTCCAGGGCAGCAGCTCGGTCTCCCGCACCAGCTGGAGGGTCATCCCCGCGCCGATCACCGCGGACACGACCTCCCCGAGGCCGTGCCGCCACTCATAGCTGGTCGTGGCGCCCCGCACCGGCGGACCGTCGGTGTAGGTGTGGGGGGTATCGCTCCTGAGCGGCCCGCGTCCCGCCAAGTAGTCGTGGTGCAGCCGCAGTTGCTGTCGGTCGGGGCTCGGCGTCGGCCCCAGGGCGTCGAGCAGCGGATGGAACTCGACCAGATAGAACGTCCCGCCGGGCCGCAGCAGCGAGCTGACGACCTCCGCCCAGGCCGTCAGGTCCGGCAGGTAACACAGCGCCCCCTTGCCGGTGTAGACGACGTCGAACCGTCGCCCGCCGAGCGCGTCCACGGCCCGGTGCACATCCGACCGGACGAACTCCACGGACCGGCCGGCCTCCGCGGCGAGCCGCCGCGCCTCCGCCACGGCCGCGACGGAGAAGTCCAGCCCCACCGTGTGCGCGGCGCCCCGCTCGGCGAACGCGGCGGTCTCGGTGCCCAGATGGCACTGCAGATGCAGCACCTCCCGCCCCGCCAGATCGCCGAGATCCGTCCACTCGAACGGCGCGAACCAGTCCTCGGCGGTCCGTGAACCGTCCAGCCCGTAGAACGCGCTGGACACATGGACCGGGGTGCGCGCATCCCAGTTCGCCTGGTTGGCCAGGAGCATCTCCTCGGTGCTGGGCAGGGTCACCGGGAGCGGCGCCGGCTCGCTCTTCTCTGTGGTCATCCATGACTCCTACCCGCGGGGCGGCGAAGCCCATTCCCCGCGGGACCGCGGAGGCGAGCCGGGCGGAGCCCGCGCGCCCGAGGGCTCCTACGGGGTCTGCGACGGCGTCGTCCACACCTCCCCGTCGAGCACATTGCGCATCCCCACCCACACCATGTTCATCAGCCGCAGGGTGATCCGCTCCGGGGGCTCGTCGGGGTGCAGCGCCATCCAGTCGGTGAGCGAGTCCGCCGCACCGACCAGGGTGTACGCCACGAACTCGGCGTCGTCGTCGGGACAGGCGGGCCCGTCACTGGCCGCGATATCGGCCCGGACCAGGGCGGTGACCTCCGCCAGCAGCGCCCGCCGCGACCGGGCCAGCTCCGCGGTGATCGCCGGGCTCGGCTCCGAGGACTGGCGGTGCAGCACCACCCAGCTGTCGCGGTGTTCGGTGACGAAGGTGAAGAACGCCAGCAGTCCGGCCCGCAGCCGCAGCTCGGGGGAGTGCGCGGGGACCGCGGCGGCCCGGAAGGCGGCCAGCAGGCGTTCGGCCTCGCGCCGCAGACAGGCGAGGAACAGCCCTTCCTTGGAGTCGAGATAGAGATAGACCATCGGCTTGGAAATCCCGGCGAGTTCGGCGATCTCGTCGACCGAGGCGGCGTGGTAGCCGCGCCGGGCGAAGACCCGGATCGCCGCATCGATGATCTGCTGCTCCCGGACCGGCCGGGGGACGCGTCGCCTGCGTATGTCGCTCATTCGCGTCAGCCTACCGTAACCTTACTGCCGAGTAAGGTTACGCAGAAGTAAGGCCGTGGAGTGCGGGGGAGGCCCGTCCTCCTGATCGTCGGCAGGTGTAAAGCGGGCCGGGGGTGGTAGGCGATTCCACGTAACGCCCCGTACCGCAACGGCCGTTGATCGGGTGATGGCCGAGGCGGCGCTGTATGTGGCACGAGCCGGGAGTGCTCCTCGGCCGGGCCGTGTCACACGGGGCGGAGCCCGGCGCTGGGTGTCGCCGGGGGAAGTGAGAGCGGGTCGCCGCTGATGAGTGGCGAGGCGGCGGCCCGCACCCAGCCCCCGGCCGACCTCTGACCCCGCGGGCGATTCCCGGCCACAGGGTCCCTGGAGCGACTCCCCGCGACCGCCGACTGGCCGGTTGAACCCCCTTGATTCGCACGCCTGTTGGGATTACTTCCCGTCGACGGAGCCACAGCGGTAACTCCGTGCACGTGACCCGCTCACTTGTCTGCACCAACCCCCGTCCGGTGGGTATGTTGGGGGCTGCGGGGCGTGGTCGTACACATACGGAACGATCGCGGCTGCCCCCTGGCTGAATGCTGTCGAAGCGACGGGAAAGTGTGGAATGAGCCAAGAAGCGCGACCGCAGTCCGGAGTCGTCGACGTCAGCATCCCGAGCGTTGCCCGGATGTACGACTACTACCTCGGCGGCAAGGACAACTACGCCGTCGACCGCGAGGCCTGCGAAGAGCTGAGCAAGGTCGTTCCGAGCACTCAGGTGCTGGCGATCAACAACCGGCGCTTTCTGCAGCGGGTGGTCCGCTGGCTGGCTCGCGAGCACGGCATCCGGCAGTTCATCGACCACGGATCCGGCCTCCCGACGCAGGACAACGTCCACCAGGTCGCCCAGCAGGTCGACCCCGCCTCCCGTGTGGTCTACGTCGACAACGACCCCATCGTGCTGGCACACGGCCGCGCCCTGCTGGAGGAGAACACCCACACCGCCGTCATCCAGGCGGACATGCGGGACACCGACGGCATCCTGAGCAGCCCGGAGGTGACCCGGCTGATCGACTTCGACCAGCCCGTCGCCGCCCTGTTCGTCTCCGTGCTCCACTGCATACCGGACGCCGACGACCCGGCCGGTCTCATCAAGCGGGTCGCCGACCGTCTGGCGCCGGGCAGCTTCCTGGTGGTGTGCCAGCTGGTCAGCGAGGACGCCGCCACCCGCGACTTCGTCACCGAGTTCATGCGGGTCAGCACCCAGGGCCAGTGGGGCCGGGTACGCCAGGCGCATGAGCTGGCCGGCTTCCTGGAGGGTTTGGAGATCCAGGAACCGGGTCTGAGGGAGGTCTCCACCTGGATGCCGGATGCGGACATCGGCCCCAAGCAGCTGACCCAGGAGTGGATCGAGTTCGGCGGCGTCGCCCGCAAGCCGTAGCGCGGCGGCCGCGGGCGAAGAGGGGCGGGGCAGCCATCGGAACCCGGCCCCTCCTCCGCCCGGAAACGGGCGTCAGCTCTCCTGCTTGAGCAGCCGTTCCAGTATCACCAGGGATTCCCGCGGGGACTCGGACTGTGCGCTGAGCCGGTCCATCACCGCGAGGTAGTGGTCGACATCATCGCGCTTGTCCAGATAGAGCGCGCTGGTCAGCTGCTCCAGATAGACGATGTCCGGCAGGTCCGGCTCCAGGAACCGCAGGATCGTGATCGGACCGCCGGCCGCCGCCAGACCACCGAGGCTGAACGGTGCGATCTGCAGCGTGACATTCGGCAGCTCGGCCATCGTCAGCAGATGCCGGAGCTGACCCTCCATCACCTCGGGCCCGCCGAGCGGACGGCGCAGCGACGCCTCGTCGATCACGGCCCACACCCGCGGCGCATCCGGGACGGTCAGCAGCTCCTGACGCTGTACGCGCAGTCGCACCCGTCGCTCGATCTCCTCGGCCGACGCCCGCGGATGACCGAGCTGCGTCACCGCCCGCGCGTAGTCCGGCGTCTGCAACAGGCCCGGCACGAACTGGACTTCGTAGGTGCGGATCACCGAGGCGGCCTCTTCGAGGCCGATGTGCGTCTCGAACCAGCCCGGCAGCACATCGCCGTACTGATGCCACCAGCCGGGAGTGCTGGTCCGGCGGGCCAGGGTGAGGAAGTCCGAGCGGATCGTTTCATCCGTGACGTTGTAGAGCGTCAGCAGATCGGCGACGTCCCGCTCCTTGCAGCTCACCCGTCCCAGCTCCAGGCGGCTGATCTTCGCGTGCGAACCGCGGATGGCGTCCCCCGCGGCCTCGCGGGTGATGCCCGCGCCTTCCCGCAGCCGGCGAAGCTGGGTGCCCAGCACGATGCGCAGGACGGTCGGGCCGCCCCGCGGGTGTTCGAGATAGCGGCGCAGGGACGGATCGCTGCTCGGCTGCGCGGCGCTCATGCCGACACCTCGTTTCGCTCGGCCTCGCACTCGCGCGGCGCGCACCGTTCCACGGTTCGCTCGCGGCGCTCGCTCATGCTGACTCCCCTGGGTGGTCGGGCGAACGCCCAGTGTCCCATCGGCTCCAGTCCGCGTACAGCCGGGGCGGGTATTCGGCCGACATATGCGTCAGCCGCGGCCGATGAGATCGTCGAAGTCGCCGTCCTTGGCGCCCTGGACGAAGGCGGTCATCTCGTCGCGGGTGTAGACCAGCGCCGGACCCGAGGGAAAACGGGAGTTGCGCACCGCTACCTCGCCGTCCGAAAGAACCGCCAGTTCAACGCAGTTGCCACTGGGGTTGCTGCGGCGGCTCTTGCGCCAGGCGGCGCCGTCGAGGGCGGTTGCCTGTATGCCGTTGGTCACCGGCTCCATATCAGATGCTCCCTTGCTGGAGGACGCGCCTCCGACCGATCCCGGGCCGTCGCTCACCTTGGCGTGAACGTGCCCCTGTGTCCCCGTACTTACCGATGTAATTGCAGATGCACTTGCATCGACGGACGGCTGACGAGGATATTAGCTCTCCGAGGCAGTCCGGCCCAGTCCCGAAATCCCCCTCGCGGAGATGTTGATGACCACTCATCCGGCAGAGACCGTGCACGACGCCCTCCGGGATGAAGCGTGTGACGACACCTGGTGGATGCCCGCCCCGGACGACTTCGCGGCGTGCGCACTGAGCAGCTCGGCCCGCACCGTCGCCGAGGCCCGCCGGTTCACCCGGGTGACGCTCGAAGGCTGGAAACTGTGCGCCGGCGTCGCCGAGGACGCGGCCCTGGTCGTGTCCGAACTCGTCAGCAACGCCCTGCGCTACGGCAGTCGGACCGAGGGGGAGCGCGAGCGCCGCGAGGCGTTGGCCGCGCTGTGTCCGGCCTGGCTGGCCCTGACCCGGCAGGGCGCCACGGTGCTGTGCGCGGTCTCGGACGCCGGCGCCGGCGCACCCGTCGTCGGGCCCCAGGACACCCTGGCGGAATCGGGGCGCGGGCTGCAGATCGTCGACCGGCTGAGCGACGCCTGGGGCTGGACGCCGCCGGACCGCTCGGGGAAGACGGTGTGGGCGACGGTGTCGGAGCGCGACTGAGGCAGGCTCCTGCCGCTGCGACGACGCGGCCCCGCCCCGAGTGTGCCGATGGCTGCTCGGGGCGGGGCCGCGTCATGGTGCGGGTGGCGCTCAGTTCCGCGGGGGAGGGTCTCCCAGTCCGAACGCGGTCAGCAGCCGCTCGGCCGCCAGCGTCGCGGTCAGTTCGCCGTCGCGCACGGCCTGTTCGACCTCGGGGCCCAGCCGGCGCACCTCCGGGTGCTCCTGGAGCCGGTCGATCATCCGGTCCCGGACCATCGACCACGTCCAGTCGACCTGCTGGGTGCGGCGCCGCTCGGCCAGCGCCCCGGTGGAATCCAGCAGGGTGCGATGCTGCTCGACCCGCTCCCACAGCGCCTTCAGACCGGTGCCCTCGCGGGCGCTGCAGGTCAGGACGGGCGGCGTCCAGGCCGCGTCGACGGGCTGCAACAGCCGCAGCGCACCGGCCAGTTCGCGGGCCGCGGAGCGGGCGTCCCGCTCGTGCGGCCCGTCGGCCTTGTTGACGGAGACCAGGTCCGCCAGCTCCAGTACGCCCTTCTTGATGCCCTGGAGCTGGTCGCCGGTGCGGGCCAGGGTCAGCAGCAGAAAGGTGTCGACCATGCCCGCGACGGTGGTCTCGGACTGGCCGACGCCCACCGTCTCCACCAGGACGACGTCATAGCCCGCCGCCTCCATCACCACGATGGACTCCCGGGTGGCCCGCGCCACTCCGCCCAGCGTGCCGGAGGTGGGGGAGGGCCGGACGAACGCCGCCGGGTCGGTCGCCAGACGCTCCATCCTGGTCTTGTCGCCCAGGATGGAGCCGCCGGTGCGGCTGGAGGACGGGTCCACGGCGAGCACCGCGACCCGGTGCCCCCTCCCCGTCAGCAGCGTGCCGAGGGCGTCGATGAAGGTCGACTTGCCGACACCCGGCACCCCGCTGATGCCCACTCTGCGGGCCGCACCGGAGTACGGCAGCAGCTCGATCAGCAGCCGCTGGGCCGCCGTCCGGTGGTCGGGGCGGGTGGACTCGACCAGGGTGACGGCCCGGGCGATCCAGGCCCGGGAACCCGCGCGGACACCCTCGGCGTACCGTTCGACATCGATCCTCGCCGGCATGTCCCCCCGCTCACAGCTCGTGGCCGAGGACCGCTGCCAGGTCCCGCACCAGATCGTGGGCGGCCTCGGGGATCACCGTGCCGGGCAGGAAGACCGCGGCGGCGCCCATGTCGCGCAGCGGCTGCACGTCCTGCGGCGGGATCACCCCGCCCACCACGATGGTGATGTCCTCCCGGTCCTCCGCGGCCAGCGCCTCCCGCAGCGCGGGCACCAGCGTCAGGTGGCCGGCCGCCAGGGAGGAGACCCCGACGATATGGACGTCCGCCTCCACGGCCTGGCGGGCCACCTCGGCCGGGGTCTGGAACAGCGGGCCGACATCGACGTCGAAGCCCAGGTCGGCGAAGGCCGTGGCGATCACCTTCTGGCCGCGGTCATGGCCGTCCTGGCCCATCTTGGCCACCAGGATGCGCGGCCGGCGGCCCTCGGCGCGCTCGAACTCGGCCACCAGCGACCGGGTGCGCTCGACACCGGAGGAGGGGCCCGCTTCGTCTCGGTACACACCGGAGATCGTACGGATCTGGCCGGAGTGCCGCCCGTAGACCGACTCCAGTGCGTCCGAGATCTCACCGACGGTCGCCATGGCGCGGGCCGCGTCCACCGCCAGCGCCAGCAGATTGCCCTCCAGCCCTTCGCCGGGACCGGACTTCGCCGCCGCGGTCAGCGCCCGCAGCGCCTCCTGGCAGGCCTGCTCGTCGCGCTCGGCACGCAGCCGCTTGAGCTTGTCGATCTGCTGGGCGCGCACCGAGGAGTTGTCGACCTTGAGGACCTCGATCTCCTCATCGGTCTCCACCCGGTACTTGTTGACGCCGATCAGCGCCTGCCGCCCGGAGTCGATCCGCGCCTGGGTGCGGGCCGCGGCCTCCTCCACCCGCAGCTTCGGGATGCCGGCGTCGATGGCCTTGGCCATGCCGCCGGCCTCCTCGACCTCCTCGATGTGCTGCCAGGCGCGGCGGGCCAGATCGTGGGTGAGCTTCTCGATGTAGGCGCTGCCGCCCCATGGGTCGATGACCCGGCAGGTGCCCGACTCCTGCTGCAGGAACAGCTGGGTGTTGCGGGCGATCCGGGCGGAGAAGTCGGTGGGCAGCGCCAGCGCCTCGTCCAGGGCGTTGGTGTGCAGGGACTGGGTGTGGCCCTGGGTGGCGGCCATCGCCTCCACACACGTCCGCGTGACGTTGTTGAACACGTCCTGCGCGGTCAGCGACCAGCCCGAGGTCTGCGAATGGGTGCGCAGCGAAAGGGACTTGGGGTTCTTCGGCTCGAAGCGCTGCACCAGGCGCGCCCACAGCAGTCGGGCCGCGCGCAGCTTGGCGATCTCCATGAAGAAGTTCATGCCGATCGCCCAGAAGAAGGACAGGCGCGGCGCGAAGGCGTCCACGTCCATCCCGGCCGCCAGGCCCGCGCGCAGGTACTCGACCCCGTCGGCGAGGGTGTACGCCAGCTCCAGGTCGGCCGTCGCACCCGCCTCCTGGATGTGATAGCCGGAGATCGAGATGGAGTTGTAGCGCGGCATCTTCTGCGAGGTGTACGCGAAGATGTCGGAGATGATCCGCATCGAGGGCTGCGGCGGATAGATGTAGGTGTTGCGGACCATGAACTCCTTGAGGATGTCGTTCTGAATGGTCCCGGCCAGCTTCTCGGGCGCTACGCCCTGTTCCTCCGCCGCCACGATGTAGAGGGCGAGCACGGGCAGCACCGCGCCGTTCATCGTCATCGACACGGTCATCTTGTCCAGCGGGATGCCCTCGAAGAGCTGCCGCATGTCGTAGATCGAGTCGATGGCGACGCCCGCCATGCCGACGTCACCGGTCACCCGCGGGTGGTCGCTGTCGTAGCCGCGGTGCGTGGGCAGGTCGAAGGCGACCGACAGGCCCTTCTGGCCGGCCGCGAGGTTGCGGCGGTAGAAGGCGTTGGACTCCTCGGCCGTGGAGAAGCCGGCGTACTGCCGGATCGTCCAGGGCTGGTTGACGTACATCGTCGGGTAGGGGCCGCGCAGATACGGCGTGATCCCCGGGTACGTCCCCAGGAAGTCCAGGCCGTCGAGGTCCGCCTCCGTGTAGAGCGGTTTGACGTCGATGCCCTCCGGCGTCTCCCACGTCAGATCCGCCACGCCCTTGCCGGTGGCCCGTTCGACCGCCTCGGCCCATCGTGCGCCGTCGCCCGCGCCGTGCGCCGCGTCCGCATCCCCCAGCTCGACCGTGCTGAAGTCCGGGATGGCGCCGGCCTGCTGCGTCGTGTCTCCCATCACGCCACCTCCATGACATCCAGGGCCGAGGAGAGGACCTCGACCGCGTCGCAGCCGGCGAAGACAAAGGTGTCCACGCCCGCCGCGGTGAATTCCTCCCGGCGCTCGCCCGGCTTGCCCGCCAGCAGCACCCGTACCGCTCCCGCCGACTTCAGCGCGGCCGCCACGGCCGCCGCCTGCTCGCCGTACACCGTGTCGCTCGCACACAGACAGGCGATCCGCGCGCCGCTGCGGGCGAACGCCTCGGCGACCGACTCCGTGTCCACCGGCGCGGGTTCGGCCACCGTCTCGATGCCGCCCGCCTGGAACAGATTGGCGGCGAACGCCAGCCGGGCGGTGTGCGCCGCGACCGGGCCCAGCGCGGCCAGAAAGACCTTCGGGCGGGCGCCGCTCGCCGCCAGATGGGCGTCGGAACGCGACCGCAGCCGCTCGTACGCGTCGTCCCGGCGCACCCGTGGCAGCCCTCCGCCGATCGGCGCGGGTGCCGGCTCGCGGTGTACCGGGGGCTCGGCGAGATGGGGGAACTCGCTGACGCCGGTGATCGGTTCGCGCCGGCGGGCGAGGTCGTCGGTGCGGCGCTGCCAGGTGCCGGCCAGCCGGCCGGCGATCATCCCGGAGCGCAGCGCCGCGGCCTGGCCGCCCGCGCCCTCGATCTCCTGGAACCACGCCCAGGCGGCGCGGGCCAGCTCGTCGGTGAGGCTCTCGACGTACCAGGAGCCGCCCGCCGGGTCGATGACCTTCGACAGATGCGACTCCTCCAGCAGCACGGACTGGGTGTTGCGGGCGATCCGCCGGGCGAACGCGTCGGGCAGGCCCAGCGCGGCATCGAACGGCAGCACCGTCACCGCCTCCGCGCCGCCCACTCCGGCGGACAGCCCGGCGACCGTGGTGCGCAGCATGTTCACCCAGGGGTCGCGACGGGCCATCATCACCGTGGAGGTGACCGCGTGCTGGCGCTGCGCGGCCGCGGCGGGCGAGGCCCCGCACACCTCGGCGACCCGGGCCCACAGCCGGCGGGCCGCGCGCAGCTTGGCGATGGTCAGGAACTGGTCCGCGGTGGCGGCATAGCGGAACTCCAGCTGCCGGCAGGCGTCGTCGATGCCGAGCCCGGCTTCCGTCAGCTGCCGCAGATAGGCGACGCCGGTGGCCAGCGAGGTGCCCAGTTCCTCGGCGGCCGAGCCGCCCGCCTCGTGGTACGGCAGCGCGTCGACGGCCAGCGCCCGCAGGCCCGGCGCCTCGTCGGTGCAGCGCCCGGCCAGGCGGGCGGCCGACTCCAGCTGGAGGCGCAGCTTGGCATCGTCACCCGTACGGGCCAGCAGGCCGAGCGGGTCGGCGCCCAGCGCGCCGGCCGCCTCGCCGAGCGGTGCGCCGGAGGCCGTGTACAGCCGCAGCAACTCCTCGGCGGCCGCCGTGAAATCGGCGCCCGCGTCCAGGACCACCGCGGCCAGATCCAGATAGACGCCCTGCAGCGCCTGCTCCAGACCGGAGACCGGCACCCCGCCGTCGCCGACGGTCAGCCAGATCGACGTGACGCCGTTCTCGAGGTCGGCCAGGATCGATGCATTGGCCCGCCGCGGATCGGTGTGGACGTGCTGCTGGCGTACGTCCCACCCGGCGACGGTGGTGCCTTCGGGCCGGCCGGCCCGTACGAAGGGAGGGAAGCCCGGGTGGCCCGGGACGGCCGTACCGTCCTCGGCGGTGTAGAGCGGGCGGATGCGGATGCCGTCCTGGAGGCCGGTGGCGAGCGCGTCCTCGGCGGCGGCGCCGGACGCCTCGGTGACGCCCGATTTGCGCAGCACACCTTCGACGAGGCGCTGCCATTGCTCTCGGTCGGCATCCGGGAAGGCGGCGGCCAGGGGGAGTTCGGGGGACTCGGCGGTCATGGCAGCAGGCTAGGCGAACGACCGTTAGCCGGAGCAGGGTCTCAGGCTGTGACCTTGCACTCGTTGACCATGAGTGGATCTTCCTGTTCTTACGCGAGAAGGGGCAGGTGGGACGGGTCGGCCGGATCGTGCGCCGTCGTCTTTTCCGGTACCCGACGCGCCTGCTCCGGCGCGGGCGCCCGGTTCACTACGGTGGGCGCGGCACCCTCCCCCGGGCTCGTAAGGAGCAGGGGACCCCCAGAGGAGCGCGATGCCCCAGGCGCCGATCCGCACCGCGGCCGCCGCCGGACTGCTTCTGCTCACCGCCGGAGCCGTCCGGCTGCTGCCGGGGCCCGCCGCCCCGGGCCCGCGCGCGGACTGCGCCGGACGCCGGATCGCCTCCTGGTCCGACGATTTCCGGCATACCGCGGAATTCACCCGTTACGGCAACGACAACACCCGCCTGGACGACTGGACCGGCGGCGACGGCACCCACTCGGTGCGCCTCCCCGACGGCCGCACCCTGTGGCTGTTCTCCGACACCTTCCTCGACCGGGTCCACGCACCGCCCGGCCCGCACGGCGAAAGTCACCACTGGCGCACCTCCGGCACCGGCGGTACGCCCTCCCTGCGGCACAACTCCGCCGTGGTGATGTCCCGTTCGGGCCGCCTGGAGCGCACCCTGACCGGCGGTGGGGCGGCCGCTCCCGGACCGCTCTTCCCCGACCCGCCGGGCGGCGGCCGGCGCTGGCCGGTCGGTGCGCGCGTGGAGCCCCGTGCGCCCGGCGCCACCAGGAAGGTCGTCCGCGTCCTGCTGTGGCACCGCACCCCCGGCACCGGGCCGTGGATCTTCGGCGAGCCGCGCGCCACCGAGGTGGCCACGCTCTCGCTCCCCGGACTGCGTCCGGAGGGCCTCACGCGGACCGTGGACCAGGCGGCCGTCCCGGACCCGGGACGGCGGGTCCTCTATGGTACGGCGGTGGTCCCCGCGGGCGGCTGGACGTATGTCTTCGGCGGCGACGATCCGCCGTCCTCACCTGCCTCCAGCGCCTTCCTCGCGAGGGTCCCGGCCGGGCGGCTGGCGGATCGCGGCAGCTGGCGGTTCTGGGACGGCGCCCGCTGGCAGCGCCGGGCCGGCCGGGCCGGGCCGGTGCTGCGGGGCGGCGGCCGGCGCGGCGTGGGCAGCGCCTTCACCGTGGTGCGCGACGGCCCGGCCTGGGTGCTGTTCACCATGGACACCGGCGGCGACGGCACGGCCGGGCTGCGGGCGGTCACCAGCTACTGGTCCTGTGCGCCGCAGGGCCCCTGGCACGGTCCGCACGGCCGTCTCACCCCACCCCGTCCGCCCGCCGCCGACCCGCGGTACGTCGCCGTCTACAACCCGCAGGCGCACCCCGAGTTCACCGCGGGCCGTGGGCTGCTGCTCAGCTATGACATCAACTGGCTCGGCCCGCCCGGCGTCCCGCCCGGCCCCCGGATCAACGGCGCGGTGGAGCTGTACCGGCCGCGGTTCCTGCGGGTACGGCCGGCGCCGGCCGGGCCGTGACGACGGGCGGGCCGGTGCGGCCCTCGCGCCCCGGCCTCAACCCCCGTGGTCCCGGCGCCAGGTGCGGGCCGCCTCCTCGATGTCGAACGGGACGAGGTGCAGCGGGGGGCCGTCGAGGGGCGCACGGAGTGCCGCGCGGATCCGCTCGTTGATCTCGGACAGGATGCGGCGCAGCGCGGCCTCGCCGGGCGCCGCGGCCGCGGCCTCCCGGGCGTCCTCGGCCTCCTTGCGCAGGACCAGGCTGGGCGGCAGGAAGGAGAGCTGCTCGCGGCGCATCTTCTCCTTGATCCACCACATCTCGTCGTACGGCCGGTCGAGGTGGGGGAGGGGCTTGCCGGCCCCCGTGAGCCCGTCGAAGGCGCCGCGCTCGGCGGCCTCGCGGATCTGCCGGTCCGCCCAGGTCTCGAAGCTGATACCGGGGGGTTTGCGCTCGGTCATCGTCAGCGTCTCCCGAGGATGCGGACGCCGGCCGAACCGCTCCGTCCGGCGTGCGGGGAAGGCGGAAGCCTGTCTTCACCGTAACGCGGGGCCCGGGCCCGGCGGGCGGTCCGCGGTGGTTCAGCCCGTCGGCTCCGATGTCCCGCCCGCCGCGTCGGTGCCGCCCGGGCCCCCTTCGGACGGCCGGGTGACGGAGGGAGTGGGCTCGACGACCGGGAAGACGTTGTTGCCGCCGCACACCATCGGGCCGATGCGGACGGACGTGCCGACGAGGGTCACCGGCACCCGGTCCGGCGGCTTGTTCCCGGGCACCCGGGCATTGGCCGCGGTGCACACCAGCTGGTTGAGCGAGGCGGAGTCCAGTAGCTTCACATTCATCGGCAGGCCGATCTCGACGCCGCCGTTGCGGGCCTCGGCGGTCAGTGGGCCGGGGAACTTCGGCAGCACGCTGGACAGACCCCGCATCCGTTCGGCGTGGTTCGGCCCGTCCAGCAGCAGCTTGATGGCCTGATCCGGGTCGGCCGGTGCCTTCGCCGGCCGGGTCGCGGAGCGCAGCCCGGAGGGGCCGTAGAAGAACAGCTGGACATCGGCCTCGGGCTGGCCCGGCGACTTCACGCCGCTGGCGGGCTCACCGGCGTCGATGACATCGGTGGGCGCGATACCGCAGCCGGCCAGCGCGGCGGTGAGGACACCGGCGAGCGCGACGCCCGGCAGATGGCGCCGGGCCCGCAGCGCACGCGGGACGTTCGGGACGGACGGGGTGTTCATACGTGGTGTGCCTTCCCGGCCACGGGACGTGCGTCGTCCCGGTCGTCCTCCGCGGCCGGCTCCGCGGCCGCCCCCGCGTCCTTCGGCAGCGCGGAGTCTTCCTCGTCGGCGGCCTCACCCGCCTCCTCGTGGCGCAGCGGCAGCTCCACCGTGAACACCGCACCGCCCTCGGGGGAATTGGCGGCGTGCAGGGTGCCGCCGTGCAGCCGGATGTTCTCCTGCGCGATGGCGAGCCCCAGGCCGCTGCCCTCCGAGCGGGCGCGGGCGGAGTCCGCCTTGTAGAAGCGGTCGAAGACATGCGGCAGGACCTCGGGGTCGATGCCGGGGCCGCTGTCGAAGATCTCGATCCGCAGCCGGTCCGCGTCCCGCTCCGGGGCGTGCAGCACCACCCGGACCGGCTCGCCGCCGTGATGCAGGGCGTTGCCGACGAGATTGGCGACCACCACATCCAGCCGCCGCGGATCGAGCCGGGCCCGGACGTCCGCCGGCAGATCCGCGGCCACCCGCTTCTGCCAGGCCCTGGCCTGCAGCGTCTTGCGGATGGTCTCGGCGACGTCCACCTCGTCCAGATGCAGGGCCGCGGCCCCCGCGTCGAAGCGTGACACCTCCATCAAGTCCTCCACCATCCGCGCCAGTTTCCCGGTCTCCTGGCTGATCAGCCGGACCGCGGAGGCGGTGTCGGGGTCCAGGGACCCGGCGTCCTCGTCGAGCACATCGGTCACCGCGGACATCGCCGCCAGCGGTGTGCGCAGCTCGTGCGAGACATCGGCAGCGAACCGCCGGGCGTTGGACTCCAGACGGCGCAACTCGGCCATGCTCTCCTCCAGCCGGGCTGCCATGTCGTTGAAGGTCCGGGACAGCTCGGCGAGTTCGTCGGCACCCTTGACCTCCAGCCGGGTGTCCAGCCTGCCCTCGGCGATCCGCCCGGCGGCCTGCCGCAGGCCGCGGACCGGCCGCAGCACCCCGCGCGCGGCCAGCAGCGCCAGGACCACGGTCAATACCAGCACCGGCACCACGCCCCGCTGGGCGGCGCTCACCAGCGCCTCGACATTGGACTCCTCGGCGCTCAGCGGCACCTGCGCATAGACGGACAGCGCGGAGGCCCGGCCGTCCGACTGCCGTACCGGCATCCCGATCAGCAGCCAGGGATCCCCGCCGCGGTCCACCCGCTGGAAGGCCGGCACATGCCGCTTCTCCACGGAGTCCTTGAGGCCGGCCGGTACCGTGAAGCCGCCCTGCAGACTGCTGTCGCCGCCGTCCGGCACCCCCCGGTAGTGCGCCGAGATGTCCCAGTCCCGTGACTTGCCCGAGCGCTCCAGCTGGACCCGGAAGAAGTCCAGGTCGGCCCGGGACGGCGGGGTCGGCAGCTCGGGGGCCAGCGAATTGACCTGTGCCCGCAGGTCGTTGACGGCGGTGTCCTGGGAGCGCTGGAGGATGGCGTTACGGGCCTCCTGGTAGGTCAGCAGGGCGGTGGTCAGCGCGCTGATGGCGGCCACCACCAGAAATCCGACGACGAGCCGGGCCCGCAGCCCGCGCAGCATGGTGCCGGTCGGTATCCGGCGGCCGAGGCGCTTCACAGCGGGCCGAAGCGGTAGCCGAAGCCGCGCACGGTCTGGACGTAACGGGGGCTGCGCGGGGTGTCCTCTATCTTCGTCCGCAGCCGCATGACACAGGCGTCCACCAGCCGCGCATCGCCGTGGTAACTGTGCTCCCACACCTGCTCCAGCAGCTGCTGGCGGCTGAAGACCTGCCCCGGAGTGGCGGACAGGAACAGCAGCAGCTTCATCTCCGAGGGGGCCAGCGCCAGGTCCTTGCCGGCCTTGCCCACGACCAGACCGGCCCGGTCTATGGCGAGTTCGCCATAGGTCTCGACGGGGGAGGGGCCCGGCTCGGCGGCGGCCGGCGCCCCGTCGGCGGGAAGAGCAGTACGGCGCAGCACCGCACGGATGCGTGCTTCGAGGACCTCACCGCGGGCCGGCTTGACGATGTAGTCGTCGGCCCCCGCCTCCAGTCCGAGCACCACGTCCAGATCGTCACCACGGGCGGTGAGCATGATGATCGGGAGCTGCCGCTCGGCGCGGATCAGCCGGCAGACCTCGAAGCCGTCCTTGCCGGGGAGCATCAGATCCAGCAGCACGATGTCGGGGCGGAAGCCCGGCAGGGCGTCGAGGCCCTCCTCGCCGCTGGCCGCGGCAGCCACTTCGTGGCCGCGCCGCCGCAGCGCGAGGGACACCCCGTCCCGTACGGCGGCGTCGTCCTCGATCAGAAGTACACGTGGCATGGGTCCAGTATCAATAATTTTCATGATGGATCCGTAACAGGAGCAGCCTC
The DNA here is from genome assembly GCF_036227565.1 of Streptomyces sp. NBC_01454. Taxonomy (NCBI): domain Bacteria; kingdom Bacillati; phylum Actinomycetota; class Actinomycetes; order Kitasatosporales; family Streptomycetaceae; genus Streptomyces; species Streptomyces sp. NBC_01454. The sequence goes on along the minus strand of NZ_CP109460.1, from coordinate 1,307,183 downwards.
CCCGGCCTCCCGTGCATCTCTCGTGGTGCAGGTGGCGTGAGACGTACGGAAGAAGTATCCGCCGCCGACCGGTACGGACACGAGCACGGTGATGAGGGACGGGATCAGGATGGCACGGCGCTTCGGAGTTGAGGGCGGCATCATCGGAGTGACCGCGGCTGCGGTGGTATCGGTGGTGGTCGCGGGGGCACTTGCCTTCTCGAACGCCGGGGGAGGCTCCAAAGCGGAGGCGGACGACGTCGCGTCCGGCCAGAAGGCCAAGGGGGCGGGCGCTCCGGTCTCCTCCTCCATAGTCCACTCCTCGGACCGCCCCGGCCGTAGCCTGAACATCACCATCGACGACGGCCCGGACCCGACGTGGACCCCGAGGGTGCTCGACGTGCTGAAGAAGCACAACGTCAAAGCCGTCTTCTGCATGATCGGCCCGCAGGCCGCGGCCCACCCGGATCTGGTCAAGAAGGTGGTGGCCGCCGGCCACAAGCTCTGCGACCACACCATCAGCCACGACACCACCATGAACAAGAAGCCGGAGAGCTACCAGTCCAAGGAGATACTCGACGCCGAGAAGATGATCGAAAAGGCGGCGGGCGGTGCGCAGGTCGAGTACTACCGCGCCCCCGGCGGTGCGTTCACCCCCTACAGCCGGAAGCTGGCCGCGGACCGCGGGATGCGCCCGCTGGGCTGGAACGTCGACAGCAAGGACTTCGAGGGCGGCAGCGTCGAGACGATCGAGTCGACGGTGCGCCATGAACTCACGCTCCCCCACCACACGACCGTCCTGTTCCACGACGGCGGCGGCAACCGCTCCCGGACCGTCGACTCCCTGGACCGCCTGCTGCCGTGGATGCAGAGCCAGGGCTACGGGTTCGGCTTCCCGCAGCGCTGAGCGAGCGGCGTACGAAGGCACTCGGCGCAACAGGACCGAAGACTGATCGGGGCCGGACACCTTGAGGGGTGTCCGGCCCCGAGTGTGCAACGGCTGGGTGGCGTGGGCGGGTTGGGGGACCTGCATGGATCACCCGCCTTACGCCGCGCCGAACAGTTCCGCGAGGTCGCGCTCCATGCCGAGGTACGCCATTTCGCTGCCGGCGGGCACGGCCCGGTACGAGCGGGCGAGGAACCGCCGGACATCGGCGGTCTTCAACTGGAGTATGGCGATGCCCTCGTCCGAATGGAACTCCATCACCGTCCGGTCCGGACCGCAGGGCCGCACCCGCACATCGCCCCGGCCGGCGGGCGTCCGCAGCCCCTCCTGGAGCAGCTCCCGGGCGAACGCCCAGTCCACCCCGGTGCCGTCCAGCGAGATCTCCGGCGGGAACGACATCCGCACCGCCAGCGGGTCGGCGGGCTGGTAGTGCAGCACGGCGGGCGCGGGGTGCATGCGGGGAGAGGTGGCGACGAGACGGACCTGAACGGCTTGGTCGATGACGCGGTGCATCGCGCTGCTCCCTCACGGCTGTCGAATCACGGTGGCTCATCCAGTAGGACGATGCCGCCGCCCCCGTAGTGCACACGAGAGGTGTGTGAGGTATCTCATGTCGGCCGCTCTTGACCGGGGTCCGGGTGGGGAGGTGGGCGGCGAGCGCCGCGGTGTCCGGCGGGTGGTGGGCCGCCTCACCGGACCGACACCCACTGTCCCGCCGGGCCCCTCAGTGCAACCGCTGTTCCGGAAGGTGCCCCGGTTCCCCTGGGTGCACCAGGAACTCCTCCAGGATCCCCGGGGCCGCCGTCGCGGCGAAGCCGGGGGCCTCCTCGGCCGCGAGGTCCGGGATGCGATAGCCGTCGTCGCCGGCCGCGACCGCGGCGGTGAGTGCGACGAGGCCGGCCCGGCGAGTGAAGGGCGAGGTCGTGAACGTCCAGGCGGCGATGGCATCGCGCTGAAGGGCGAGGGTGTCACGGCTGATGGTGCCCGAGCGGGCGACCAGATACGGGCCGTCGACGCCGTGCCCCAGACTGCGGTACGCATCCCGGGCCAGCCACCGCACCAGCACCGTGCCGACCACCGCGTAGATCCAGGCGCAGTGCAGCAGGACGGGGGTGAACGCCGCGCCGAGACCGGCGAGGACGGTGGTGCCGGGCAGCACCACGAACAGCAGGCCGCGCACCCGCCGCCGGCGCAGGGCGACGCGGGGGTGCGAGGTCAGCGCGGCCGGCGAACCGTCGCCGGGGAACGGCGCCCGCAGGGCGCCGCCCGCCACCCGGAGCGCCTCCGTGCGGGGCGCGGGCGGCAGCAGACCGCTGCGCTTGCGGTTCTCCTCCCGGTTGCCCAGGCCGCCGGCCACCGCACGCACCGTCGCCCCGCCACCGGCCCGCAGCAGCAGCGGTTCGCGCAGCAACACCCCGCGCATCCGGGCCCGTTCGATGGTCACCGCGCGCGTGGTCAACAGTCCGCGGCGCACCCGCAGCGTGCGGGCGTCGGTCCACTCCAGGCAGTAGTTCCACCAGTTCTCGACGTACAGCACCACGGCGCCGACCGAGCCGAGAGCGAGGACGGCCAGCAGCACCGCCGGGACCGTCAACCAGAGTGCGCCGGCGCCGAGTTCGGTGAACGCCCGCCGGACGATGCCGAGTTTCCACGGCTCGATGCCGATGCCGTCCAGCACCCGGTAGGCCGACCCGGCCACCACGAACACCCCTCCGATGACCCAGAAGGTGAGCGGCGCATACCGCAGCCAGCGCCAGCTGATGCGCGCCACCACCGGGTCGTTCGCGGTCGCGTCGGCGTCGGCGTACGCGAGCAGCTCCGCCCGCAGCCGTTCCGCCTCGGGGACCGCGAGCGCCTCCAGCGACAGCTCCTTGCTGCCGTCACCCGAGCCCGCCGTACCGGCCCGCAGCACGGTGACGCCCAGCAGCCGGTGCAGCGGTGAGGCCGTCAGATCGACGGTACGGATCCGGTGCAGCGGCACACTGCGCAGCCGCCGGGTCAGCAGCCCGCTGCGGACATCGAACGTGCGGGCGCCGCTCGCGCGGTCACCGCCGGCGGCGTCGCCCGTCCCGCCGTCATGACTCCGGGGCGCGGCGATCCGGAACTCCGTACGGGCCCAGCGGATCAGGCCGATCGTGGTCACCACGGCGAACGAGACGGCGAGGGCGCCGAGGGTGAACCAGGCCTTGGCGGTGATCCGGCCACCGGTGGCCAGCGCCGTCAGCGCCATCGAGCCGAGAGGTGCGGCCAGCCAGCCGCAGTGCACCAGCAGCGTGCGCGGATCCAGCCGCCGCCACTCGCCCGTACCTCCGGCGGGGGCGCCGGTGCCCGAGGCGGCAGGGGTTGTGCCGGGGTGCGTGCCGGGCTGCGTATCGGGTGCACGCGGGTCCAGTGGCGCGCTCATGCGGCGTCACCCGGCACGTCCTGCGCGGCCTCGCCGATCCGCCGGGACAGCTCTTCGGCGTCCGCGTCGGACAGCCCCGCGATCTTGATGTCGCCCGCGGTCGAGGCGGTGGTGACGGTCACCGTCGCCAGCCCGTACCGCCGCTGAAGCGGGCCGCGCACGGTGTCCACCGTCTGCACCCGGCTCAGCGGCGCGATCCGCCGCTTCTGCCAGAACCAGCCGCCCGCCGCGTAGACCGCCCGCTCGCCCAGCTCCCAGGCGTGCACCGCGTACCGCCACCGCGGCATGACCGCGAGATAGCTCACGGCCGGCGCCACGAGCACGACCAGCAGCAACGGGCCCAGCCAGGGCAGTGCGCCGGGAAAGAAGAGGAGGGAGAGAACCGCCATGGTGAGCGCGATGAGCAGCATCGGGCCGCTGAGGGTCACCAGTGCCTGAAGCGTCCACCAGCGTCGGGCCCGGGGGTCGACGCGGTGGCGGGGCGGACGCAGCAGCGCCGCGGCGTGTTCGGGCATGAGGTCACCGGTTTCCAAGTCAAGCGTATTGAGTGGCGATACGTTATAACGGTACAAGCGACTTGTGAAAGTGGGCAGGGTTCCGCGAAGCCAGAACTCCCTGCAGGGGGCCACGTAGCGAAGTACCGAGCGTGGGAGGTCATCCGTGCCCAAGAAGGTGGACCACGAAGCCAGGCGCCAGGAGATCTCCGAGGCGCTGTGGCGGCTCGCGAGCGCCCGCGGGCTGGAGGGCGCGAGCCTGCGCGATGTCGCCGCGGAGGCCGGCATCTCGCTCGGCCGGTTGCAGCACTACTTCCGCTCCAAGGACGAGATGCTGCTCTTCGCCCTCCGGCACATCAACCGGCTCGCCGGGGACCGCATCCGCGAGCGCATCGAGGCACTGCCCGAGGAGCCGACGCCCCGCGAGGTGCTGCGCGCCTGCCTGTCGGGCATGCTGCCGCTGGACGAGAAGAGCCGCGTCGGAGTGCTGGTCGGCGCCGCCTACTTCGCCCGTGCCGCGTATGACGAGAGCCTGCGCGCCGAGGCCAAGAACGGCATCCCCCAGCTCCGTGCCTTGTTCGCCGACCAGCTGCGGCGCGCCGCGGAACGCGGCGAACTCCCCCCGGAACGCGCCACCGAGGACGAGGCGATGCTGCTCATCAGCATGGTCGACGGCCTGTCCACCTACGTCCTGCTCGATGTGCACGACGCCCGGACCGCGCTGCGACTGCTGGACCTGCATCTGGCGCAGCTCTTCGGGACGGACGGGGCTGCCGTCGGTGCGCCGGTGGCGGGCCGGGTCTGACCTTGCCGGGGTGGGGCGCGGGGTGAGGTGAAGGGGGCGGTTGATGCGGTGGGGGGCGGCGCGGCGCGGTGGTTGAGGTGGCGGGAGGGGCTGCCGCGGCGACGAACGCGCGGGTGCGCCGCCCGGTGCCGGCAGAGGGCCGGGGGCGGTCTACGCCTCGCGCAACAGCGCGGCGAGATCGGCCTCGACGTCCAGGTGGCCGGCCTCCTCGCCCTTGGCGACGATCCCGTACGACCGGGTCAGAAACGTCCGCAGCTCCAGCGCGTCGAACTGCACCACCGCCATGCCGCCGACCGCATGGAACTCGATGACCACCGCGTCGGAGTCGTACGGCCAGATCTGCACATCGCCCGCCCCCGCCGGTGTGTGCAGCCCCTCCTCCAGCAGATCCCGCCCGAACGTCCAGGCCACCTCCGCGCCGTCCAGCGACGCGGCGGGCGGGAAGACCAAGCGCACCGCGAACGGATCGGCACGGTCGTATCGCAGGTTCGCCGGAATCACCTGCGACCGGGGAGCGGTCGCGATGAGACGGGCCTGAACGGCTTGGTCGATGACGCTGGACATCGCCGGCTCCCTTGCATTCGTTGCGGACACTTGCGGCTTTGGCCACTAGGACGCACGGGATATCGCGCCAGTGCATTGGATTCCTGCGTGACTTGCATCACGGGCCTTCGAATGTACGTATATGCCCTCTTTGCTGGGGCCCGGTGGGTGCAATCGGCGCCCGGAAGCTCGATCTGACGGAGCTTCAGTGGCCTGAGTGTGGCCTGATCATGACCCCCGGAATGACGCCGAGGCGTGTCGTGTGGTGGCGCAGCTATGGGTGCGGATGGCGACCGGGGCGTGGCGCGGCGGCATTCCGGGGGAGGGGCCGGAGCTGCGTGCGTCCGGGACCGATCGCCAGTGGGGCCAGTGGGGCCAGTGGGGAGCTGGGCCGGGCGGCCCGTGGGCGAGGGCCCCCACGGCATGCATCGCCCGAGTGCGCCGGACTCCGGACTCTGGACTCGGGACCCGGGACCCGGGACTCAGTCCATCAGGCCGGCGAGCCGCCCCTCCAACACCACCAGCAACTCGCTCAGCGCCGCGGAGAGTTCCTCTTGCCGGTGGTCGTCGATGCCGCTGAGCAGCGCTGCCTCGTACCCCAGCTGTTCGGGCAGCAGCCGGTCGACGGTTTCGCGGCCCTCGTCGGTGAGCGAGAGGTGCGCGACCCGGCGGTCCCGGCCGTCGGGCCGGCGGGCTACCAGTCCCCGCTCCTCCAGCTGCCGTACGCGCTTGGTCACCGCGGCGCCGGAGGCGAAGGTCTCGCGGGCCACCCTCCCGGGGGTCAGCTCGCGGTCCATCCGGCGCAAGGTGCCGAGGATGTCGAACTCGGGACGGGTGAGTCCGGCCTTCCGCAGCGGCGCATCAGCCGCCTGCTGGAGCAGCGCGGAGCAGCGGTTGAGCCGCCCGATCACCGCCATCGGGCCGGTGTCCAGCCCGGGGTGCACCTGCTGCCACTGGCGCTGCACCCTCGCGACGATGTCCTCGGTCACCCGCACTCTCCTCTCGGTCCGGCCGTACGCCACCTCAATTGTGCCTGCCGCACGCTGTCGTCCGCCGGGCGGCACCGTGTGCGTCAGACGGCTGCCACCGGCACCGGGAGCCGGACGAGCAGCGCCAGCGTCCGGTGGCCCTGCTGCTGGGCATGGTCGATCCGTTCCTCCGGAAGGGCGCGCTGCCACCATTCACCGGACGCCACCTCCACGGCCTCACGGAGCTCGACCAGACAACCGGCCAGCCGGTCACGGGCCCAACCGGTCTCCCGCGCACCGTCCGTACCGCCCGCACTGTCCGTACCGCCCGCACCGGGCGCGGACCGCGCTGCGAGCAGCCGGGACGCCGCCGCTTCCGCGGCCGCGACCCGCTCCAAGGCGCTCTCGATACGGTCCGCGGCCCGTCGATTGGTGACCGCGACACAGCAGGCCAGACCCACCGCCGCGCCCACCACGGTGTCGATCCAGCGGTCGGCGATCAGCGCCCTCGCCGGCAGCTGACTGCCGAACCCGGAGAGCAGCAGGGCCAGTGGTGTGACACAGGTCGAGCCGAGCCAGTAGTTGCGGCTGATCCAGGCCTCCGCGCCGACCTGGCAGGCCAGCGCCAGCCCGATCATCGCGAGGTGCCCCAGGTGTATCAGCGGCAGCAACGCCGTATAGAGCAGCAGACCGAACAGATTCCCGAGGGTGCGCTGCAGCGCCCGCTGCCAGGTGAGGGTGGTGTTGGCCTGGTAGATCGAGGCGGCGGTGACCACGGCCCAGTACGGGTGCCCGACACCGAGAGCCATCGATGCCCAGCCCGCCAGCACACAACCGGCAGTGACCCGCGCACCGATCGGCAGCAGCGGAGACCCCGGCGTGAGCCGGGCGAGCACCGGCCGCACCCCGCGCGGATGACCGGGCGCGGGCCGCCGCACGCCGGACACCTCGCCTCCGACGCCCACCCCCTCCCCGTCCTGCCCGGCCGAGGCGACGGCCGCCACCTCCGGCAGCGGCCCTCCACCGCGCAGCTCACGGGCCCAGCCACTGAGCAGGTCGGCTTCGAGGTGCTGGAGGCGCCGGCCGAAGCCATGGTCAAAGTCGTCGTCGAAGCCCTGCCCGTAGTGCCGACCGTCATACGGCCCGGCCGCCCGCTCGGCCGCCCGCTCGGCCTCCCGTCCGGCTTCCTGCCCCACACTCCCCAGCACCGACTCGGCCCGCACCAGCAGCCGTTCGAGCCCTGCCCGGGCAGCGGCCTTCGCCGGGTTGTGTGCCGGGACCATGTACAACGTGTGCCAGGCGGCATTCACCGCGGCGGCGGTGGTATGCCGGGCGTCCGCCACCCCGGTCGGCCGCATGCCGTCGGCGCCCGGTTCCGCATGCAGCAGCCCCGCGGCTGCCTCCAGCGCGCGGGCGACGACGATCCGCTCGGGACCCTGCGGCCGCAGCAGTGCCGGAGCCATACAGATCAGCCAGGCCAGGATGCCGGCGCCGAGTGTCAGAGCGAGGTGCAAAGGCACCTGCCCGAGGTGCTGCGGCACAAAGAACGCCGACGCGGTGACGAACGTCAGGATGATGTTCCCCGGCGGCCCGATGCGGGTCGCCTCACAGACCGTCTTGTGGATCGCGGCGACCAGTGCGGCGAACACGACGAGCAGTGCGGTCGACGTGGTCAGCGACGCCGCGGTCAGCGCGACACCGAGGCTCGCCACCATTCCGAGGACCACCCACGGCAGGGTGCGGGCCCGGGCGGCATACGGCAGACCGTGCCCGTACAGGGCGCACAAGGCCCCGGCCGAGGTGTAGAGGATCAGGTCCAGCCGCCCCAGGGCGAACAGCGTGAGGTCCGGAACGGCCATCGCCACCAACGCCCCGACGGCCGACTTGTGCCAGATATCGCTGGGGCGACGCAGCCGCAGGGTGCCGCGGAGGGGCAACGGTCGGACCCGCACCGTGCTTCCCGGCCCGGTACGGCGGCTTTGCCCGAACGGCTTGCGATGCTTCCCCATACGAAAAAGATTAACAGGTGTTTCACTCGTAAAAGACATGCCTCTGGCCGGGAGGGGCCTGGGCGCTGTGCACCCGGCACTGGCGGAGCGGCCGCAGGGGGAGAAGCGGGTGGGGCGGGGGAGGCCGACAGGGAACGGGAGCCCCGGCAACGACGACAAGGAAGAGAGAGAAGCGGGCATCGCGAACAGGTACCGAAACCAGGGCCGGCGCATCCAAGGGGGCAGCGCAACGAAGGCGACAGCGCATCGAAAGGGCAGCGCATCGAGGAAGCCAACCCGGCGAAGAACGTGCGAGGCAACGGAGAGGAGGGTGACAGGGAGGAGTAGCAAGGCAGCAGGTATGTGCAGAAGCGGCGACGCGCAGAAGCGGCGACGCGAGAAGCGGCGTAGCGAGAACGGGCGTAGCAAGAAGGCAGAGTGAACCAGGGGAGGGGCGAAGCAAAGAAGAGAGCTGCCGAAGCAAAGAAGAGAGCTGCCGAAGTAAAGAAGACGGAACGCGACAGTGACGCCCGGGAAGCGACAATGGCTGGGTGTCAGCCGCCAAGAAGAAGACGACGACCGCGAACGCGTCCCCCGAGCGACGCCGCGAACTGCTCCACACCGCGGCGGAGGTCTTCGCCGCGCACGGCTACAACGCCACCACCGTCCGCCGTATCGCGGACGAGGCCGGGATGCTCGCGGGCAGCCTCTACTACCACTTCGATTCGAAGGAATCGATGCTGGACGAGATCTTGTCCAGCTTCCTCACCGAGTTGTGGGACGGCTATGACGCCGTACTCGCCGCCGGACTGGGCCCCCGGGAGACCATCGAAGCCCTGGTCACCGAGTCCTTCCGGGAAATCGACCGGCACCGTGCGGCCGTCGCCATCTACCAGAAGGAATCCAGGCACCTCGCCGCCCTGCCCCGCTTCGGCTATCTCACCGATTCCCAGCGGAAGTTCGAAAAGGCCTGGCTCGGCACACTGGAGCGCGGCGTGGCCGATGGAGTCTTCCGTGCCGACCTCGATATCCGGCTCACCTACCGCTTCGTCCGCGACACCGTCTGGGTCGCGGCGAGCTGGTACCGGCCGGGCGGACAACACAGCCCCGAGGAGATCGCCCGCCAGTACCTCTCCATGGTGTTGGACGGCATCGCCGCACGCGGGTGACGCCCCCCGGCGGGCGGCGGTGCTCTCCGCGCCCGCCGAGGTTCGTCCCGTCCGTTACCGGGGTCCGGTCAGCAGGGCGTGTTCTTCACGAACAGCGCTCGCGAGCCCTCGGTCGTGCCGTAGCGGATGTCCTTCGTCGCGCCCTTGGGGAGGCTGCCGTGAGGGTCACGCTGATGCGGGACGACGATGGTGAAGCACGAGGTCCGCTTGGTGCACAGATTCGTCAGGCGGACGTAGCGCTGATGGCCCTTGTTGAAGTACTTCCGGACTTTGACGCACTGCGGCGACCGGTCGGCGGCTGCCGCACTCGAGGCCGCGGTCAGCGTGATAGAGGCGCTGCACGCCACTATCGCCACCACTATGGCCAAAAACTTCCTCATGTGATCCCCCCGCTGGACAACTCAGATTCCCCCGCGAAGCGTCTCGTCGCTTCGCACGTGCATTCCCCATTGTCCACAAGTACTCAGGGAAACTCAGCCCCGGGGGCCACACAGGGACACAAGCGCGACACAAGCGCGACCCTTTCGGGACCGGCCCGGGCGGCGGCGGTGTGGCTCCGCGACCCCTCGGTCGAGGGGAGCCCCTGGCACCCCTCCCGCCGGCCTGCGACCCATTACGTCGCAGGTCAGGGCCCTCTCAGCGGTGCGCGATGGGCGCCGTCATCCGACGCGCAACCTCCTCCGCCGCTCGCCGATGCGGAGATAGTTCAATGCGAGACGGGCCAGGTTGGTCACATTTTCCGGTTTGCCCTGTCTGCCCTGTCCGGCCCGGCGCGATCCGGCCACGCTGGACCCCCACACCGTGCCTCCGGCACGCCTTGTGCGGGGTAAGCGCCGCTACGGGCGGTCCTGAATCTCTCGGCTGGAAGGGAGCCATCGCCTCCGAATGGCCGGATCCGTGTGCATGATCCGCATCGGTCGACGAGCCTGCCCGAGCCCGGCGAGCCGCCGGACCGAAGTCGAGCGCCGAAGCCAACGGCCGGAGCCAACGGCCGAAGCCGGGGATCACAGCCGAGCGCTGAGGCCAAGGGCCGGGGTCACACCTGCCACTCCGCCCCCTGGGCGGCCCCGGCCGGGAGGTCACTCGCCCGCGGAGGGGCGTGCCGTCACCACTCTCAGGCCGCGGTCCGCGAACTCGCGGCGGGTGGCCTCCTTCGCCCCGCCGTCCGTGATGAAGGTGTCAAAGACATCCGCGTCGCCTACCCGGGCGAAGCAGCGCTCGCCGATCTTCGACGAGTCCGCGACGACCACGGCACGCCGGGCGCGCTCGGCCATCAGGCGGTTGACCCGGGCCTCGGCCTCGTCGTGCACTGTGGCGCCCATCATCGGTTCCATGCCGTTGGCTCCGATGAACGCGATGTCGATCGAGATCTGCTGAAGCACCAACTCGCTGAAAGGGCCGACCAGTTCGAACGACCTGGAGTGCGCCACCCCACCCGTGAGCACAATCTTGATCTGTGGCCGCACCGCCAGCTCATTCGCGATGTTGAGGGAGTTGGTGACAATCGTCAGATGCGGTTGCGGGCCCGCCTCCGCGAAGTCCGGACGGGTGGCGAGCGCACGGGCGATGGCCGTGGTCGTGGTGCCACCGCTGAGTCCGACCACATCTCCCCGTTCGACCAGCTTCGCCGCGGCGTGGGCCACCGCCTCCTTCTCCGCAGAGCGGTGAGCGTGCTTGTAGCGGATCGGCAGGTCGTACGCCACCGAGCTGAGCACCGCGCCACCCCGGGTGCGGGTCAGCAACTGCTGCTCCGCCAGGGCGTCCATGTCGCGCCGCATCGTGGCGGCCGAGACCTCCAGGGCGGTCGCGGCCTCCTCGACGTCCACCCGGCCCCGGTCCCCGAGCAGCTCGAGCAGTGCGTTCATCCGTTCATGGCGCTTCATGCCGCGAGCCTAATTCGTTTCAGCACGTCACGGTGGTGCACGGTGGGCGCCCTCGCGAGGGGTGGCAGACGGGCCGGCCTCCAAGCGGTACTGCCGGGGTGAGGTGCCGTGGGGAAGCCAGTGCCGCCTCCACCTCCTCCACCGGGTCATCCCGGGGCCGGGGCCTGGGTGGCGTACTGGCCCGGGACCGTCGCCGGTGTGCCCAGGACGTCCAACAGGCGTGCCGCCTCCTCGGCCACTGCCGCCCGAGCCGGCTTGACGTACTTCCGGGAGTCGACGAGCGCCGGGTCGGCATCCAGAGTCTGCCGTATCGACTGGGTGAAGACGGACACCAGATGAGTGGAGATATTGATCTTGGTCATTCCGGCGGCGATGGCGTGGCGCAGCTCGTCGTCCGGCACTCCGGAGGAGCCGTGCAGTACCAACGGCACCGGCAGGGTGGAATGCAGCGCCGCGATGAGTTCCTTGTCGAGAACGGCCGTGCGTTCCTGCATCGCATGGGAGGAGCCGACGGCCACGGCGAGGGCATCGACGCCCGTTGCGCGGACGAAGGCCAAGGCGTCGTCCGGGTCGGTACGCACCCCTGGTGCATGGACCCCGTCCTTGCCGCCGATCTCGCCGAGTTCGGCCTCGACGTAGGCGCCGCGCTCGTGACACCAGGCGGTGACTTCTGCGGTGGTGGCGACGTTCTCCTCGTACGGAAGGGCCGAGGCATCCACCATGACGGAGCCCACCCCGGCCCTGATGCCCTGATGAACCAGCTCCCTGTCGGTGATGTGGTCGAGGTGTACCGCGATCCGGGCGGTGGACTCCTCGGCGAGGGCGAGGGTGGCACGCGTGAGGGGCAGCAGGCTGCCGTGATAGCGGATGCAGTTCTCGCTGATCTGCAGGATCAAGGGGATGCCGGTGCGCTCGGCGGCGGTGACGAGTGCCTCGGCGGTCTCCAGATGGATGACGTTGAAAGCTGCGGCACCGACCCGCGCCGCAGACGCGGCAGCGACGATCGATGAGGTCGGAACGAGGGGCATGGGACGCTGACTCCCTTGCGGGTGGGGCTGGTTGACGTGAGGAAGGCGGCTGCGGTGCGCGGTGGAGGCGGGCGGCGGGCTAGGAGACGGCCGGCGCCTCGAGCATCACCGAGCGGGTCAGACTGCGCGGGTTGTCCGGATCCAGGCCGCGGGCACGGGCCCGCTCCAGCGCCACCCGCTGGACCAGCACCAGATCCGCCAGCGGATCGCGGTCATGGCGCACGAAGCGGGCACCGGTCCGCACCACATCGGCCTCCAGCCCGTCCGGTGCCTGGCCGAACAGCCAGGTCACCCGGCCCGGTGCGGCTATCGCGATCGGACCGTGGCGGTACTCCATCGCGGGGTAGGACTCCGTCCAACTCTGCGACGCCTCCCGCATCTTGAGCGCCGCCTCATTGGCCAGACCGAAGGTCCAGCCCGTGCCGAGGAAGGAGAACTGCTCGGCTTCCACCCATTCCTTCTCCACCGGTGCGGCCAGTGCCTCTTCCGCGTCGGCCACCGCCCGGGAGACGTCCTCGCCCAGATGCGCACGCAGCAGTGTCAGCGCCGTCGTGGCGAAGCGGGTCTGCACCACCGACTTCTCGTCGGCGAAGGGCAGCGCGAACGTCCTCTCGGAGAGAGCCACCGCGGGTGTCCCGGGATCGCCGATGATCGTCACCGTCGGGATACGGCCCTTGACGGCGTCGAGCACGCGCAGTACCTCGGTCGTGGTCCCGGACCGTGTGATGGCCACGACCACGTCATAGCCGCGGTCGCTGCCGAGGAAGGCCTCCGAGGCGGCGAACGGATCCGTCACCCCCTGCCCGGCCGCCTCCCGCAGCGCCGCATACGACTGCGCCATGAACCACGACGTGCCGCAGCCGATGACTGCCACCCGCTGTCCGGCCTCGGGCAGCGGGCCGGCCGCCATACCGAGCCGCGCGGCCTCCCGCCAGGTCTCCGGCTGACTGTGCAGTTCCTGCTCCATGTACGAGATCTCGTTCATGGCCACCCTCCCGTGATCTTCACCGTGCCGTGCTGGACGACGTGTCTGCGCAAAGCTGCAATCTTTTGCTTCGTTGCAATCGACTGTACGCAGAAATCGCGCAGCGTTCCATCCCTCGAACGAGTGGACGCATCGGAGGGGGCGCGGGCGCGGAAACTTCGCATAGCTCCGGCCTTCCCGGCGCGCATGGACCGCAGCTGAGCCTGATCGGAGTGCCCGGCCCGGGTGGGCGGGGGGCGGAAAGGGCGGTGAGGAGGTGAGAGATGGGTGTTGACAGCTGCGCGAAAGGAGCCGAATACTCGCAAGATCAGTCACACACGTTCCGTCATGCAGCAAGGCCCGCCCCGCCGCACAAAGGACTTCCCGTGTCCACTGCCACGCTCTCCGCGAAGCCCCCGCCGCCCTCACCCGAGACCGCACGCCGCACCGGCAGGATGTTCGCGCTCACCGGCGCCGTCGTCGGCGTCATCTATGGCTATGACACCGGCAGCATCTCCGGTGCCCTGGTGTTCCTGAGCAGGGATTTCCATCTCACCGAGGTCGAAAAAGGCCTGGTCAACAGCATCTTGGTGGGAGGCTCCATCGTGGGCGCACTGATCGGCGGCAGGCTCGCGGATGCCCTGGGCCGCAAGGCCGCGATGCTGATCGTCGCCGCTTCCTACGCGGTGTTCGTCGCGCTGTCCGCCCTCGCACCCGACGTCATCGTGCTCGACATCGTCCGCTTCCTGCTGGGCATCGCCATCGGTATCTCGATCGTCGCCGCCCCGCTCTATGTCGCCGAATCAACACCGGCACGCATCCGCGGAGCCTCCGTCGCCGCCTATCAAGTCGCCACGGTCGCGGGCATCGTCCTCACGTACTTCGTCAACTGGGGCCTGTCCGGCGGCGGTCACTGGCGCTGGATGCTCGGCCTCTCCGCGATCCCCGCCGCACTGGTCCTGATCCCGCTGCTCCGGCTGCCGGACACGCCGCGCTGGTACGTCCTCAAGGGGCGTACGGAACGAGCCGTCGAGGTCATGGCCATGACCGACCCGGAGGTCGATCCGCGTACCGAGGTCGCCGCTGTGGAGGCGGCGCTCGCGGAGGAGAGCGGCGGCGCGGTGAGGTCCTTGCTGCGCAAGCCGTACGCCCGTGCCGCGCTCTTCGTCGTCGGCCTCGGGTTCTTCTGCCAGATCACCGGCATCAACGCGGTGACGTACTACAGCCCGCAGATCTTCGAGGAGATGGGCTTCACCGGCAACGGCCAGAACTTCCTGCTGCCGTCGTTCGTCCAGCTCGCCTCGCTCGCCGCGACGGTGCTCGCCATCCTCATCATCGACCGGCTCGGCCGCCGGGTGGTGCTGCTCAGCGGCATCGGCACGATGGCCGTGATGCTCGCCGTGCTGACCGCGGTCTTCGGCACGGGTGAGCTGCACGGCACCATGACCTGGGTGGGTTTCGCCGCCATCCTGTTGTTCACCGCGGCCTTCAACTTCGGCTTCGGCTCACTGATCTGGGTCTATGCGAGCGAGTCGTTCCCCGCCCAGCTGCGCTCGACCGGGGCGTCGGTGATGCTCACCGCCGACCTGGTCGCCAACCTCCTGATCGCCCAGTTCTTCCCCTCGCTGATGGCATGGGCGGGCGCCGCCCGGACGTTCGCGGGACTCGGCGTCCTCGCGCTCGCCGCCCTGGTCTTCGCCTTTGCCACCGCGCCCGAGACCAAGGGGCGCCAGCTGGAGGAGATCCAGGACTTCTGGCGCAACGGGGGACGCTGGCCCGCGCCGCTCGCAGCGGCGTCCGCGTCCGCCTCGGATGGTGAGGCAGTGGTACCTCCCACCACGACGACGTAGAGGCGAGCCGGCGGCGCCCCACGAGTCCCGGTGGGTGCGCCGCCTGCACACCGCGGGCTGCGCGGGCTGCCGTCTCAGGACGGCAGTTGCTCCCGGTACTGCTCCAGCGCGGGCGCGGTCGTCGTCGCCACGAACTCGGTGACGCGGTACTCGCACACGCCGGCGAGGACGAAGGGGTCCTCGGCCACGATCCTCTCCACGGTCGCACGGTCCGTCCCGGCGGCGAGAATCACGCCGCCCTCGCGCGGAACCTTGCGGCCGGCCGCGATGAAATGCCCCGCGGCGTATTCCTTCTTCAGCCACTCCACGTGGTCGGGAAGGACCTCGTCGACGCGTGCGAGAGGTGCGGTATAGGTCAACTCCAATACGAACATGGCGGCAATATAGAGGAGAACCGGGCGGGGCCGGCCGATACGCCCGCACCGGACTCGCGCAGTGGTCGGTAGCGTGGCGATCATCATGGACACTCCCGGAATGCTCCCCAGCGACGACGAACTGCGGCACTGGCCCACCGACGAATCCCAGGCGCGCGCGGTGCAGGACCGACTGCGGCCCCGTGTACGGCTCGATGAACCCGGTCCGGAACCGGGGTTCGACGGCACCGTGGTGGGTGTGGATGTGGCCTACGACGACGCCCGGGATGTCGTCGCCGCGGCCGCCGTCGCGCTGGACGCCCGTACGCTCGCCGTCGTCGACGAAGCCACCGCCGTCGGCCGGATCTCCTTTCCGTACGTCCCCGGGCTGCTCGCCTTCCGTGAGATCCCCACCGTGCTCGACGCGCTCGCCCGCCTCGCCCGCGTGCCCGGCCTCGTGGTCTGTGACGGGTACGGGCTGGCGCACCCGAGGCGCTTCGGACTGGCCAGTCACCTGGGGGTGTTGACGGGGCTGCCCACCATCGGGGTGGCCAAGAACCCCTTCACCTTCCGCTACGCACCTCCCGGACCGGACCGCGGCGCCACCTCCCCGCTGCTGGACGGTGCCGAGGAGGTGGGACGTGCGCTGCGTACCCAAAAGGGCGTCAAGCCGGTCTTCGTCTCCGTGGGGCACCGGGTCGGCCTCGACCGGGCGTGTGCGCATACGCTCCGCCTGGCAGCCCACTACCGCCTTCCGGAGACGACGCGGGCCGCCGACTCGCTGTGCCGGAAGGCACTCGCGAACGCCTGAGACGGGGGCGAGGGATCCGGACTACTCCTGGACGACGCGGAAGGTGATGCCGGCCTCCTGGAGGCGAGCGGTCAGCGCGTCCCCCATGGCGACCGCGGTCGTCACCTGGCCCGCGGTTTCCGGCAGGTCGTCGAAGGCCAGGCTGAGCGCCGACTCGGCGAGCATCTTCGCCGTCTCGTCATAGCCGGGGTCCCCGCCCGCGACTTCGGTGATCAGGCGTTTTCCGCCGGCGGAGGCGACGAAACGCACCTTGAACCAGCTGCGTGCACGGCGCTCGGGGTCCGGCCCGTCACCCGGCTCCAGCCGCCCCGACAGCCAGCGTCGTGCGGGCGGCACCTGGGCGAGTGCGACCAGCGCCCCCGCTCCCAGCGTCCCGCCGACCGCGATCGGCAGTCGTTGGACGCCGGCGTAATGGCGATAGCGGAAATCGGGTCCGTAGCGCTCCAGCGCGGCGGCCGAGCGGGCGATGACCTGCGCATCGACGGTCGGCAACGGCACACCCCAGGTGCCTGTTTCGCGGCTCCTGAGGGGCGTGCCGAGAGGCGCGCGCACCGTACGGCCGGCCGGTCGGGGTGTGGTCCGCTGCCGTGCGCGGGCGGCCCGCGCCATGGCGACCGGACGCGAGGCGGCGGTCAGTACGGAGGCCAGCGTGCCGCCGGAGAACGTGGCGTTGGTCCGTACGAAACCGTCGATGCGTACGGGGGCGCCTTCGGGGAGGAGCCCCACCGTGAAGAGCACCCCCAGGTCGTGCGGGACGGAGTCGAAGCCGCAGGCGTGGACGAGGCGGGCACCCGTGGCGCGGGCGGTGGCGTCGTGCCGGACGTACATCCGGTCGATGAACTCCGACTCCCCGGACAGATCGACATAGTCGGTGCCGGCTGCGGCGCACGCGGCCACCAGCGGCTCACCGTGCCGCACATAGGGGCCGACCGTCGACACCAGTACCCGGGTGCCGGTGGCGAGTGCGCGGAGCGAGCCGGGGTCGCCGCTGTCGGCCCGCAGCAGCGGCAGCTCGGCACAGGCGGGGTCGATCTTCACCAGCCGGTCGCGCAGCTGCTCCAGTTTGGCGGTGTTGCGCCCGGCCAGGGCCCAGCGGCAGTCCCTGGGGGCGTGGGCCGCCAGATATTCGGCAGTGAGTGCGCCGGTGAAACCTGTCGCGCCGTAGAGGACGAGGTCATGGGCCCGTCCGGTGGTGTCCTGCCGTCGCATCCCGCGTCCTCTCCAGCACCCGCTCGACCTGGAGTCCGGACCCTAGGCAGTCACCGTCGCCCCGTCAACGTCCTTCGACGGCAGCTGCCTTGGGGGGTTCGGGGGCGGGCGCGGTGCGGCGCGCAGTCTTGACAGTGCGTCGGTACGGGGCCAGATTCACGGAGAGCACCCTGACATAGGACGTCCGATGTCCGGTCTGCCGGTCGCTGCTCCCGCCCCTCCGCCCTCCTCCTCCGACCGCTGCCGGGCCGGTGTGCCGGTGTGCGGTCGCCGCGCCGGACGGGTGCCGGTGGCATCGCGGTCACCGCGCCGACGATGCCGCGCACCGAACCGTCCGCCGACTGCCGGAGGAGGCCGGATCGCTGTGACGATGCGCCCCAGGGACATGCCCGGCCGGATACGGAGCGGGTGGCGGGAGGTCACCCCGCCCCAGTGGAAGGCGATGTTCGCCGCCTGGATCGGCTATCTCCTGGACGGCTTCGACTTCGTCCTGATCACGCTGGTGCTGACCGACATCGCCGATGACTTCCATCTGCGCACCGCCACCGCGGCGTCGCTGATCTCCGGTGCCTTCATCACCCGGTGGCTGGGCGGTGCCGCACTGGGCGCGATGGGTGACCGCTACGGCCGCAGGGCCGCCATGATCGCCAGCATTCTGCTCTACTCGCTCGGCACCTTCGCCTGCGGGTTCGCCTGGGACTACACCAGTTTGTTCGTCGCCCGGCTGGTCATCGGTCTGGGGATGGCGGGGGAGTACAGCGCCAGTGCTACGTATGTGCTGGAGAGCTGGCCCACCCGATGGCGTAACCGCGCCTCCGGATTCCTGATCTCCGGCTATGCGGGCGGCACCGTCCTCGCGGCCGAGCTCTACAAGTGGGTGGTCCCTCACGGCGGCTGGCGCTGGATGTTCTGGATCGGCGTACTGCCCGTCCTGGTCGCCCTCTGGGTGCGCAGATCGCTGCCGGAGGCCGGGGACTGGCAGCGGCAGATCGCCGCCCGTGCGGACGGGGAACGCCCTGACGCCTTGCGGCCGTTGTTCACCGGCCGTCTCCGCGGCTGGGGCAACGCGGCCCTGGCGGCGGTCGCCTCGGTCGCGCTGTTCTGCGTCTTCACGCCGGTCGGCGCCGGCGGCGTGCCCTGGCTGTCGGGCGTCGCCGCGCTGTGCCTGATCGCGTTCGCGGTGCAGCTGGGCGGCCGCCGGGGTGGGCTGCTGTACGTCTCCCTCATGGCGACGGTGTTCTGCGCCTTCCTCTACAGCTGGCCGATCCAGGCCCTGCTGCCCACCTACCTCAAGACCGACCTCGGATATGCCCCCGCGCAGGTCACCGACGTGATGTTCTACGCGGGCTTCGGCACCATGGCGGGCTGCTGGCTGGCGGGCTTCGCCGGCGACCTGCTCGGCACCCGCCGCGCCTACGCGTACACCCTGCTGGCCTCACTGGCCTTCGTCTTCCCGGTCTTCGCGGTACGGGACAGCCTCCCGGTGCTGGGTGTGCTCCTCTTCGGGCTGCTCGCGCTCGGCCAGGGCATCTCCGGAATCCTGCCGAAGTACCTCGCCGGACACTTCCCCACCGCGACCCGCGCCGCCTCCCTGGGCTTCGTCTACAACGTCGGCGCCCTGGGCGGCGCGGTGGCACCCGTCCTCGGGGCCCGTCTGGCCGAAGGCATGCCCCTGGGGAGGGCACTCGCCGTGCTCACCTTCGGGCTGACGCTCGTCGTCATTCTCCTGGTGGGCGGCAACGTCCCCCGGCGGCTGGGGCGCCTTGCGGACCGTCAGGCGCCCGACGACCAGCTCGTACCGGAGACCGGGGGAGTGGGAGGCCGGCCCTCGGGAGCGGCGCCTGACGTGCCGTAGCGGTGCCCGGCGCCTCGGGGCCACTGCCGGCCGCACCACGCGGGCGCCGTGCGCAGCAGCTCACGCCGCGCGCCGCGGCCGCCGGCGAGCGTGGCGCCCTGCCGGGCCGGGCAGGCATGGCGGCAGGTGTCCCTCGGCCGGCAGGGCGTCCGGCGCTCCGCGAAGCCGTTGTCAGTGGTCGCCGTTAGCGTGGAATGCGTTGGGCCGGCCCGCGCGGTGTGCGCGTGGCGCCGGGCGGCACCGCGGGTGCCGTACGGGGGACGGACGTGGAGGAAGCCATGGCGAAGGCGTCGGATCCGGCGGCGGTGCGGGAGCGGGTGCGGGCGTTCGCGCTGGGCCTTCCCGGGACCGTGGAGGAGTTTCCCTGGGGCGAGAGCGTCATCAAGGTCAACAAGAAGGTCTTCGTCTTCCTCGGTGTCGGGGACGGCAGCCATCCGCTCGGGGTCACGCTGAAGCTCAAGGACCCGGAGGCGCATGCCCACGCACTGACCTCGCCCGGTGCCAAGCCCGCCGGTTACGGCCTGGGCGCGTCCGGGTGGGTGCAGGTCCCCCTGGAGGGGAAGGGCGCTCCGCCGGCCGACCTGCTCTGCGACTGGGCGGAGGAGTCATATCGCGTCATAGCCCCCAAGAAGCTC
This sequence comes from Streptomyces sp. NBC_01454, assembly GCF_036227565.1. Taxonomy (NCBI): domain Bacteria; kingdom Bacillati; phylum Actinomycetota; class Actinomycetes; order Kitasatosporales; family Streptomycetaceae; genus Streptomyces; species Streptomyces sp. NBC_01454. The sequence continues at coordinate 1,287,299 of NZ_CP109460.1, read as the reverse complement.
ATCGCCGAGCTCGACGGGGGATAGCGGCGCAGCGGCAGCGGACGCGCGAAGGCCCGTGACGGCGATGGCAGTTGAGCCTCGCCGGCACGGGCCTTTTCCGCGGTCGCCACTTGGCATGAGGGGCTTGTGGAAAGTGGAACACGTTCTTAACATCACGAGTGTTACATCAGAAGTGTCACAGTGCGGAAAGGCATGGGGCGCGATGGCAGAGTCAGGGAACGGCCCGCTGAGCGGGGTGCGGGTCGTCGAACTCGCAGGCATCGGCCCCGGCCCCTTCGCGGCCATGCTGCTGGCCGACCTGGGCGCCGATGTCGTCCGCGTCGACCGCCCCGGAGGCGCCGGGCTGGGCATCGACCCCGCCTACGACATCACCAACCGCAACAAACGCTCCGTCCTGGTGGACCTGAAGAGCCCCGATGGGGTGGCGCAGGTACTGGACCTGGTCGAACGCGCCGATGTGCTGGTGGAGGGCTACCGTCCCGGGGTGGCCGAGCGGCTGGGAGTGGGCCCCGAGGAGTGCCTGGCGCGCAACCCCCGGCTGGTCTACGGCCGGATGACGGGCTGGGGGCAGCAGGGCCCGCTCGCCGACACCGCCGGACACGACATCGGCTATATCGCCATCACGGGTGCCCTAGGCATGATCGGCCCGCCCGACGGCCCGCCCGCCATTCCCGCCAACCTCGTCGGTGACTACGCCGGCGGCTCCCTCTACCTCGTCATCGGCGTCCTCGCCGCCCTCCAGCACGCCCGTACCGAAGACGGCAGGGGCCAGGTCGTGGATGCCGCCATCGTCGACGGCACGGCCCATCTGACGGCGATGATCCACGGCATGCTGGCGGCCGGCGGCTGGCAGGACCGGCGCGGCAGCAATCTGCTCGACGGCGGCGCACCCTTCTACGGTGCCTACGAGACCGCGGACGGCGGCCATATGGCGGTCGGCGCGCTGGAGAAGCGCTTCTACGCCGAGTTCATCCGGCTGCTGGGCCTCGCACAGGAGGTCCCCGACCGCGACGACCTCGCCGCATGGGGAGAGCTGCGCACGGCCATCGCCGACCGCTTCAAGACCCGGACCCGGGAGGAATGGACGGCGGTCTTCCAGGAGTCCGACGCCTGTGTGGCGCCCGTACTCTCCCTCCGCGAGGCGCCGCAGCATCCGCATCTCGCCGCCCGTGGCACGTTCGTCGAGCACTCCGGGATCACCCAGCCCGCGCCCGCGCCGCGGTTCTCCCGCACGCCGGGAACGGTCCGCAGACCCCCCGCACGGCCCGGTGCCGACACCGCAGAGATCGCGCGCGACTGGCAGGTCCCCGGCCTCCTCGCTCCGTCGCCGGCCGATCCGTCCGAAGCCGCGCCCGCCGGCCGGGGCGTGGGACGGACCGAGGAGAAGGACGCGGCCGGCTGATGGCACGCGCCACCGCACTCCGCGCGCCCCGCCCCGCCGGGCACACACAGGTGGCCGCCGCTGCCCCGGACGCATGCCGCCCACCGCTGCCGCCCCGCGCGCCCGGGAGGGGAGCCGTCGACCGGAGCACGGCATGGCGGGAGGCGGGCGTGACGTCTCCCGTCGTCTGCCCCCAGGGGCCGGAGGCCGCCACCTTGACCGAGACCGTCCAGCACTGGCTCTGAGGAGGGCCCGGACAGATGAAGCGCCAGATCTTCACCGCGGACCACGACGCATTCCGCGAGACCGTACGCACCTTCCTCGCCAGGGAAGTGACACCCCACTACGAGCAGTGGGAGAAGGACGGCATCGTCAGCCGCGACGCCTGGCGGGCGGCCGGTACCCAGGGGCTGCTGGGCCTCGCGGTGCCCGAGGAGTACGGCGGGGGCGGACAGTCCGACTTCCGCTACAGCGTGGTGCTCGCCGAGGAATTCACCCGGGCCGGCGCCGCCGGGCTCGCCGTGGGCCTGCACAACGACATCATCGGCCCCTATCTGACGTCCCTCGCCACCGAGGAGCAAAAGCGCCGCTGGCTGCCCGGTTTCTGCAGCGGCGAGATCATCAGCGCCATCGCGATGACCGAACCCGGAGCCGGCTCCGACCTGCAGGGCATCCGCACCCACGCCGAGGACGCCGGGGACCACTGGATCCTCAACGGTTCCAAGACCTTCATCTCCAACGGGATCCTCGCCGACCTGGTCATCGTCGTGGCCAGGACGACACCCGAGGGCGGGGCGCGCGGCCTGAGCCTGCTGGTCGTCGAGCGGGGCATGGCGGGTTTCGAGCGCGGCCGCAACCTCGACAAGATCGGCCAGAAGGCCCAGGACACCGCCGAACTGTTCTTCCACGACGTGCGCGTCCCCAAGGAGAACCTGCTCGGCGAGCGGAACGGCGCCTTCATCCATCTGATGACCCATCTTGCCCAGGAACGGATGAACATCGCCGTCTCCGGGATCGCCGCCGCCGAGCATCTGCTGGAGATCACCAGCCGGTACGTCAAGGAGCGCGAGGCCTTCGGACGCCCCCTGGCCAAGCTCCAGCACATCCGCTTCGAGATAGCCGAGATGGCCACCGAGTGCGCCGTCACCCGCGCCTTCCTCGACCGCTGTATCTCCGATCACGCCGCCGGTGAGCTGGACGCGACGCATGCCTCGATGGCCAAGTGGTGGGCCACCGAGCTGCAAAAACGCGTCGCCGACCGCTGTCTGCAACTCCATGGCGGTTACGGCTATATGGCCGAATATCGCGTGGCCAAGGCCTTCACCGACGGCCGTATCCAGACGATCTACGGAGGGACCACCGAGATCATGAAGGAGATCATCGGACGCTCCCTGCTCGATTGACCCGGACGGCCCCGGACCACCCGCCGCCCCTGCCCCACCCTCATGCGAAAGGCTTGTTGACTTGAGTACCGAAGCGTACGTATACGACGCGATCCGCACCCCGCGCGGCCGCGGCAAGGCCAATGGCGCGCTGCACGGCACCAAGCCGATCGACCTGGTCGTCGGACTGATCCACGAAGTGCGCCGGCGCTTCCCCGGGCTCGACCCGGCCGCCGTCGACGACATCGTGCTCGGCGTGGTCGGCCCGGTCGGCGACCAGGGATCCGACATCGCCCGGATCGCGGCGATCGCCGCCGGGCTGCCCGACACCGTCGCCGGCGTACAGGAGAACCGCTTCTGTGCCTCGGGTCTCGAAGCCGTCAACATGGCCGCGGCCAAGGTGCGTTCGGGCTGGGAGGACCTGGTCCTGGCCGGCGGTGTCGAATCCATGTCACGGGTCCCGATGGCCTCGGACGGCGGCGCCTGGTTCGCCGACCCGATGACCAACTTCGACACCGGCTTCGTCCCGCAGGGCATCGGCGCCGACCTCATCGCCACCATCGAGGGCTACACCCGGCGCGATGTCGACGAATTCGCCGAGCTCTCCCAGGAGCGCGCCGCCGAGGCATGGAAGGACGGCCGCTTCGACCGCTCCGTCGTCCCGGTGCGCGACCGCAACGGCCTGGTCGTCCTCGACCGCGACGAGTACATGCGGCCCGGCACCACCGCCGACTCCCTGGCCGGCCTCAAGCCGTCCTTCGCCACCATCGGTGACGCCGGCGGCTTCGACGCGGTCGCCCTCCAGAAGTACCACTGGGTCGAGAAGATCGACCACGTCCACCACGCCGGCAACTCCTCCGGCATCGTGGACGGCGCGGCGCTCGTCGCCATCGGCTCCAAGGAGGTCGGCGACCGCTACGGCCTGACCCCGCGGGCCCGCATCCTGTCCGCCGCGGTCTCCGGCTCCGAGCCGACGATCATGCTCACCGGCCCCGCGCCCGCGAGCCGCAAGGCCCTGGCCAAGGCCGGGCTGACCATCGACGACATCGACCTCGTCGAGATCAACGAGGCCTTCGCCGCGGTGGTGCTGCGCTTCGTCAAGGACATGGGCCTGAGCCTGGACAAGGTCAACGTCAACGGTGGTGCCATCGCCCTGGGCCACCCCCTCGGCGCCACCGGCGCAATGATCCTCGGCACCCTGATCGACGAGCTGGAGCGGCAGGACAAGCGCTACGGCCTGGCCACCCTCTGCGTCGGCGGCGGCATGGGCATCGCCACCGTCATCGAGCGCCTCTGACCGCCCGTCCCCACCCCTTACGGAGAAGCCACAGTGAGCGAGTCCCCTGCGTCGTCGACCATCCGCTGGGAACAGGACGAGACCGGCATCGTCACCCTGGTCCTGGACGACCCCGCCCAGTCCGCCAACACCATGAACAACGCCTTCAAGGCCTCCCTGACCGCGGTCGCCGACCGCCTGGAGGCCGAGAAGGACAGCATCCGCGGCATCATCTTCACCTCCGCCAAGAAGACCTTCTTCGCCGGCGGCGACCTGCACGACCTGATCGCCATCACCCCCGCACAGGCTGAGCAGGCCTTCGCCGCGGGCAACGGCATCAAGCGGGACCTGCGCCGTATCGAAACCCTCGGCAAGCCCGTCGTCGCCGCGATCAACGGCGCCGCGCTGGGCGGCGGTTACGAGATCGCGCTGGCCTGCCACCACCGCGTCGCCCTCGACACCCCCGGCACCAAGATCGGCCTGCCCGAGGTCACCCTCGGCCTGCTGCCCGCCGCCGGCGGTGTCACCCGCACCGTCCGGCTGCTCGGGATCGCCGACGCACTGCTGAAGGTGCTGCTCCAGGGCACCCAGTACAACGCCACCCGCGCCCAGGACGCCGGGCTGATCCACGAGGTCGCCGCCACCCCCGAGGAACTGCTCGCCAAGGCCCGCGCCTTCGTCGACGAGCACCCCGAGTCCCAGCAGCCCTGGGACGTCAAGGGTTACCGCATCCCCGGCGGCACTCCCGCCCAGCCGAAGTTCGCGGCCAACCTCCCGGCGTTCCCCGCCAACCTCAAGAAGCAGCTGAACGGCGCGCCGTACCCGGCCCCGCGCAACATCCTGGCCGCGGCGGTCGAGGGCTCTCAGGTCGACTTCGACACGGCGCAGACCATCGAGGCGCGCTACTTCGTCGAGCTGGTCACCGGCCAGATCTCCAAGAACATGATCCAGGCCTTCTTCTTCGATCTCCAGGCCGTCAACTCCGGGGCCAACCGGCCCCAGGGCATCGAGCCCCGCAAGGTCGAGAAGGTCGCGGTCCTCGGCGCCGGCATGATGGGCGCGGGCATCGCCTACTCCTGCGCCCGGGCCGGGATGCAGGTCGTCCTCAAGGACATCTCCCCGGAAGCGGCCCAGAAGGGCAAGGCCTATTCGGAGGGGCTGCTCGCCAAGGCGGTCGCCCGGGGCCGGACGACCGAGCAGCAGCGCGATGAGCTGCTGGCGCGCATCACGCCCACCGCGGAGCCCACCGACCTCGCGGGCTGTGACGCCGTCATCGAGGCGGTCTTCGAGGACGTGGGCCTCAAGCACAAGGTGTTCAAGGAGATCCAGCACATCGTCGCCCCCGACGCGCTGCTGTGCTCCAACACCTCCACCCTGCCCATCACGCTGCTGTCCGAGGGTGTGGAGCGCGAGCAGGACTTCATCGGGCTGCACTTCTTCTCGCCGGTCGACAAGATGCCGCTGGTGGAGATCATCAAGGGCGAGCGGACCGGTGACGAGGCGCTGGCCCGCGCCTTCGACCTGGTCCGGCAGATCCGCAAGACGCCGATCGTCGTCAATGACTCGCGGGGCTTCTTCACCTCCCGCGTCATCGGCCACTTCATCAACGAGGGCGTGGCGATGATCGGCGAGGGCCTCGACCCGGTCTCCGTCGAGCAGGCCGCCGCCCAGGCCGGCTACCCGGCCAAGGTGTTGTCGCTGATGGACGAGCTGACCCTGACCCTGCCGCGCAAGATCCGCGAGGAGAGCAAGCGGGCGGTCGAGGAGTCCGGTGGCACCTGGCAGCCGCACCCTGCCGACGCGGTCATCGACCGGATGGTCGACGAGTTCGGCCGCCCCGGGCGCAGCGGCGGCGCCGGCTTCTACGAGTACGGCGACGACGGCAAGCGCGCCGGTCTGTGGCCGGGGCTGCGGGAGCACTTCGTCCAGGAGGGCGCCGCCATCCCGTTCGCCGACATGCAGGAGCGGATGCTGTTCGCCGAGGCGCTGGACACCGTCCGCTGCCTGGAGGAGGGCGTGCTCACCTCCGTCGCCGACGCGAACATCGGCTCCATCCTCGGCATCGGCTTCCCGGGCTGGACCGGCGGAGTGCTCCAGTACATCAACGGCTACCAGGGTGGGCCAGGGCGGGAGAACCTCGTCGGTCTGCCCGGATTCGTGGCCCGCGCCCGTGAGCTGCAGGCTGCTTACGGAGACCGGTTCGCGCCGTCCCCGCTGCTGGTCGACAAGGCCGGCAAGGGCGAGAAGTTCAGCGACTGAACGGTGGGGGCGGGCCCCGGCGGCCCGCCCCCGTCACCCCTGGGGCCCCTCCCGCCGGCTCCGGTCGCCTTCCTTGCCGAACGACTCCCGCAGCTCCTGCTTCATCGACCGCTGGAAGGCGGTGACCAGTGCCTGCACCACCATCGGCTGCATATGGGCCGACAGCGACTTCATCCGCGCCATCTCCTCCTCGTCCGGCCCGCCGTGCCGGTTCGGCTCCCATACCTCGTCCTTGAAGAGCCGGCTGAGCTCCCGGGCCGCCGCACGGGTGTGCTCGATGACCACGCTGCGCGCCGCGAGGATGGTCTCCAGCGCGATCGGGACGTCCAGCAGACGCGTGCCCAGGTGGAGCAGCCCCGGATCGACCCGGAAGATCCGCGGGTCATCGGTCCGTACGAGCACACTCATCGCCGCCAGACGGTCCACGTCCTCCTCGGCCAGTGCCCGGCCGACCCGTCGCTCCAGCTGCTCCCGGGTCGCGTCCTCCGCCTTGTCCGGAATCCAGCTCGCCACCAGCGCCCGGTGGATGGCCAGGTCCTGCGCGCTCAGATCGGGCGGCAGCTGCTCCAGGTAGCGCTCGATCGCCGACAGCGTCAGCCCCTGGTGCTGGAGCTCCTCGATGAGCGCGAGCCGTGAGAGGTGGTCCGGCCCGTAGCGGCCGACCCGGCGCGGACCGATCTCCGGCGGCGGCAGCAGACCGCGGGTGCTGTAGAAGCGGATCGTGCGGACCGTGACGCCGGCGCGGGCGGCCAGCTCGTCGACGGTCAGATCGGTGGCGGGCTCCATCATGTTCAACAGTATTGCTGTCTCACCACTCTTGTGAAACCTCTCTGCGCCTTCTCCGCCGGGCGGTACCGCCGCGGGCCCGGGCGCGTCCGCGGCTCCGCGGCACGTGCGCAGGAGGCCACCGTGACCACGCTCCTCCGCATGCCCGGCGCACCGGACGAATGCACCTCGCCGACGGCTGATTCGCGACGGATGAGGGCCCTGAATGCCGGGTCTGCACCCGCCTGGGCGGCGCGGCGCGCTATCGAGGGGAGTTTGCGGGCGTCGGCCGGGCATTCCCCCTCGCGCGGTCGGCGATCGAGCAAGTTGTCGTTTTGGCCAACATCCGCCGCAGCGGGGCCGAACGGGTTCAAAAATCTGCGGTGCCGGGCGCGGAGTGAGGTCCGGAATCGGGCGAACTGAGGCCCTCATTCAAAAAGATAGGCCGGGCAAATCGCTGGAAATACGGACAAATCTTAGATGGCCTGTACGCGATGTGATCTTGCGCACAGACGGGGGGCCGCTCTTCAGGGAGGGTGTGCCGTCGGCCGGACGTGCGATCCGCGAAATCCGGCCATCGCTCAAGCCTGCCCGAAAGCGAGATGCACCAGCAGTGAGCACAGAAACCGTCATCGACGCAGCCCACAGGTCACCTGACGGGGGGAGCGGCGCCCAGCAGGATGCGGGCGACGCGGGCTACAGCAAGGGCCTCAAGGGCCGGCACATCAACATGATCGCCATCGGTGGAGCGATCGGCACCGGGTTGTTCCTGGGCGCCGGAGGCCGGCTGCACTCCGCCGGACCCGCACTGGCCATCGCCTACGCGGTCTGTGGCCTCTTCGCCTTCTTCGTTGTACGTGCCCTGGGCGAGCTGGTGCTGCACCGCCCGTCGTCCGGCTCGTTCGTCTCCTACGCCCGCGAGTTCCTGGGGGAGAAGGGCGCCTACGTCGCCGGATGGATGTACGTCGTCAACTGGTCGACGACCGGTATCGCCGACATCACCGCGATCGCGCTCTACACCCACTACTGGAGCATGTTCACCAGCGTTCCCCAGTGGGTCATGGCGCTGATCGCGCTCGCGGTCGTGCTGACGGTGAACCTCATCTCGGTGAAGATCTTCGGTGAGCTGGAGTTCTGGTTCGCGATCATCAAGGTCGCCGCGCTGGTCGCCTTCATGTTCATCGGCATCTTCCTGCTGGCCACCCACCACCCGGTCGCCGGTCATGCGCCGGGTCTGAACCTGATCACCGACCACGGCGGTATCTTCCCGACCGGCCTGCTGCCCGTCGTGATCGTCCTGCAGGGTGTGGTCTTCGCCTACTCCGCGGTCGAGCTGGTCGGTGTGACCGCTGGTGAGACCGGTGAGCCGGAGAAGGTCGTGCCCAAGGCCGTCAACTCCATCATGTGGCGGGTCGGCGTCTTCTACGTCGGTTCGGTGATCCTGCTGGCCATGCTGCTGCCGTGGAACAAGTACACCGGCAGTGAGAGCCCCTTCGTCACCGTGCTGTCCAACGTGGGTGTGCCGGCGGCGGGCGATGTGATGAACCTCGTCGTGCTGACCGCGGCGATGTCCAGCCTGAACTCCGGGCTCTACTCCACCGGCCGCATCCTGCGCTCCATGTCGATGGCGGGGTCCGCGCCCAAGTTCGCCGGCCGGATGAACCGCAACCAGGTGCCGTACGGCGGCATCATGCTCACCTCCACGGTCTGTGTGCTGGGCGTCGCGCTCAACTACGTCGTGCCGGGTAAGGCGTTCGAGATCGTGCTGAACATCGCGGCGCTGGGCATCATCAGCACCTGGTGCACGATCATGGTCTGTCACATGGTGTTCGTCCGCAGGTCGAAGGAGGGCCTGGTCGAGCGTCCGCGCTTCCGGCTGCCGGGCACGCCGGTCACCGACATCGCCACCATCGTCTTCCTGCTCGGCGTCATCGTGCTGATGTGGTTCGACGACGGTGTCGGCCGGCAGACCGTGATGATCATTCCGGTGCTCGCCGCCGCCCTGGTGGCCGGCTGGTTCGCGGTCCGCGGCCGGGTGAGCCAGCTCGCCAAGGAACGCGAACTGTCGCAGTAGCCACGCGGGAGCGGGGCGCCTGAAACCTGGGGCGGTCGCGGATGCCGAGAGGCGTCCGCGACCGCCCTCGTGCGTGGCAGGCCCCGCAGGTACGGTGCCGGGCGCGTCCGGCGGTGCGGTCCCGGCCGATTGTCAGTGCCTGGCCCTACCGTGAAGACATGGCCGAGAACACGGGGATCACGTACATCAGGGGGGACGCCACCGCGCCGGAGGGCAAGGGCGAGCGTGCGCACAACGACTTCGGGCTGGGTGCGGTGCAGTTCGTCCAGGTGGGCGACGACCTCTGGGTGGCCAACGTGGTCGGGCAGCGGGGGATCCTTCCCTCAAGCTCTCGACCCGGCTCGAGGAGTGCGAAGAGGGGCGCCCCTTTCAGCAGCGAGGGTGCCCCGGTGCGTGACGAGGCGATCGACGTCGGGCTCGGTCGGATTGCGGCCAGGGCCCGGCAGCTCGGGGCGTCCGTCCATATGCCACGCATCGGGTGCGGGTTGGCGGGCGGCGTCTGGTCCAGGGTGGAGCCGCTGATATCCGGCCGGCTGACCCGGTGCGGCATACCGGTGACGGTCTACGACCGCTGAACTCCGCCTGCCGCCTGCCGCCTGCCGCCTGCCGCCTGCCGCCCGCCGTAGGCTGTCAGCCGCCGATGAGCGGATAGTGGTCGGAGAGGTTGGTGTAGGTGTAGTCCTTGCCCCAGCTGGATACCGTCCAGGGTGCCGACTCCTCCTTCACCACGGTGTTCTGCCATCCGGCGGGCCGGGCGTGGCCGTTGCGGTGCAGGACGTAGTCCAGGTCCTCGCGGGGGTCGTTCGGGTAGCGGTACTTCGCGATCGAGTTTTCCTGGGTGTCGAAGGAGTAGGGGTGTCCGGTGCGGCTGTCGGCGGGTGCCAGATCGGCGTTGGTGAGCAGTGTGTGGTACTCGTCGCTGTGTGAGTCGATGTTCAGATCGCCGGCCACCATCACCTCTTCGTCCGCCGGGATGTTCTTGGCGTCCAGGAAGGCGTCCATCTCCTTGAGCTGCTTGGCGCGGTCCGCGGCCGCCTCGCCCGCCCGGCAGCCCGAGTCGGTGGACTGTGCGTGGGTGCCGACCACGTGCACCCTGGTGCCGTTGACGTCCAACACCGCATAGACGAAGCCCTTGTTGGAGAAGTAGTCCGACCCGCAGGCGTCCTTGTAGATGTACTGCTCCTTGTGGACGACGGGCCACTTGCTCAGCAGCGTGACCCCGCCGTCCTCCGGGGTGACGGCCGAGTAGGCACCGCCCGTGGCGTCCCAGCCGCTGCGGCTCCGGCCCACCACCGGTGTCTGGTAGGGGTACCGCGCCGCGGCCCGGCTCTTCAGTGCATCGGAGGCGGAGTTGTCGAACGCCTCCTGGAGCACGACGACGTCGTTGCCCTGGAAGAAGTCCGCGTCCGCGATGGCCTGCGCGCGGTGGTCCTGGCCCCAGTTGGGGTACAGCGTCTTGCTCATCAGGAAGGTGTTGTAACTGAGCACCTTCAGATGGGGGACGGGGGCGGCCGACGCGGAGGGGGCGGCGGCCACGGTGACGGCGGCAAGGGCCGCGGCGAGGGCAGCGATCCGGGACGTGCGCAGCGAGGAGTGCGACACTGAATCTCCCTGTGGGGGTGGGGACTTGAATCGGCGACGCTCATCCAACCAGCTGGGGTTACTTTCAGGTAGCCGCTCGGGGGGTGTGAGATGTACGGAGCGAAGCGGTAGCGGGGGGCGGGGGCCCGGCGGGCTCGGGGTCCCCGGGCCGGGGGCCGCGGGAGCGGGAGCCGGGGTGGCCGCGAGGCCCGTTCCTCCCGCCGGTGACCCGTCGGCGCGCCGGATGCCCGGACCGCGCAAAGGGCCCGAGCGGGTGACGCGGACACGGTGCCCTCCCACGCCGGTCACAGGGTGTCGCCGTATGATTAGTAGTGCAATGAACACGGTAGATAACGATCCAAAACCGCCGCCGGTCGGAGGTGTGCTCTGGTCGCTGGCCGGGGACATCCGCATGCTGCTGACCCTGCCGGCGGCGCTGACCATGCAGGTAGCCCACCCGGCGGTGGGTGCCGGAGTGGACGAGCACTCCGTGTTCCGTACGGATCCATGGGGACGCGGCGAGCGGTCGCTGACCTCGCTGCAATTGTGGGTGTACGGCGGTGAGGGCGCGGCCGCGGAGGGGCGCCGGCTGCGGCGGCTGCACAAGACCATTCAGGGGACCGACGCACACGGCCGCAGGTACCACGCGCTCACCCCCACCTACTACGCCTGGGTGCACGCCACCGGCTATCCCGTCTTCCGCCACGCCCAGCAGTATCTGGGCCGCCCCTTCACCGAGGCACAGGAGCGGCAGCTGTATGCGGAGTGGCTGCAGGTCGGCCGGGTGCTGGGCATCCATGACCGCGATATGCCGCAGACCATCGAGGAGTTCTGGCCGTATTACCGCAAGGTCCTCGAGAACGAGCTCGAAGCGACCATCGTGGTACGGGAGTTGATCGCGCCGGACCAGCCGGTCCCCGCCCCCGACCGCGGCCCCCGGTGGCTGCGCCTGCTCCTCCGGTTGGCCTGGCCGTGGCTGTGCCCGCGGTTCACCCGCGTCCGGCGCTTCCTCACGATCGGGCTGATGCCTCCGGACGCCCGCGATGCCCTGGGCCTGGAGTGGACGGACGCGCAGGAGCGCAGGCTGCGCCGCGTCGGCCGGGTGGTGCGCGCCGTGGTGCCGGCCCTTCCGGAGCGGCTGCGTTTCATGCCGCTCGCCCGCCGGGCCCGCCGGGCGGCGCGCGGCTGAGCCCGCGGTACGCGCACGGAGCCGAGGGCGTCCCCGGCTCCGTGCGATGGGGCGTGTGACGGCCGGCTCAGTGCCCGTGCACTCCGTGCACGCCATGGGTGGCCGCCGCGATCTGCCGCCACGACCTGGGCTCGGCGACGGCCGTGTGCGGCGCGCCGAACGCCTGCCGGCCCGCGCCCGCGGCGGGCCGGGTCGGCTCGAAGAGCCAGGTGTCGAAGAAGCCGTCCAGCGACTTGCCGGACTTCTTCCCGGCGAACTTCACGAAGTCGGCCACCGAGGCGTTGCCGTACCGGTGCTCCGTCGGCCAGGACTTGAGGATGCCGAAGAAGACCTTGTCGCCGACCTTGTTGCGGAGCGCCTGCAGGGCCAGCGCGCCACGGTCGTAGACCGCGTCGTCGAACTGGTTCTCCGCGCCCGGGTTGCCCGGCCGGACCTTCCAGAACGGGTCATCGGCCGGGTGCTGGGCGTAGACGTAGTCCGCCAGCTGCTGAGCGGTGCCGTCGCCCTCCTTCTCCGACCAGAGCCACTGGCTGTAGGCCGCGAAGCCCTCGTTGATCCAGATGTCCTTCCAGTCCTTGAGCGAGACGCTGTCGCCGTACCACTGGTGCGCCAGTTCATGCACCACGACGGACACGTTGGTGCCCTTGTCGAAGGCCTTCTTCCCGTAGAACGGGCGGGTCTGGGTCTCCAGCGCGTAGTGGGCCGGCACATTCGGCACATAGCCGCCCACCGAGTTGAACGGGTAGGGGCCGAAGACGCTCCCCAGCCACTCGGTGGCCTCGGCGGTGCGCGCGATGCTCGCCCTCGCCGATCCCTCGTTCGCGCCGAGGTCCTTGCTGACCGCGTTGATCACCGGCAGGCCGTTCGCGGTGGTGTCGGTGGTGATGTCGAACTTGCCGACGGCCAGCGTCGTCAGATACGTCGCCTGCGGCTTGTCCGAGCGCCAGTTGTAGCGGGTCCAGCCCAGCTTGGAGGACTGCGAGGCCAGTACGCCGTTGCTGAGCGCCTGGGTGCCGTCCGGGACCGCCACCGAGACGTCGTACGTCGCCTTGTCGGTGGGGTGGTCGTTGCTGGGGAACCACCACACGGCGGCGTCCGGCTCCTGTGCGACCACACCGCCGTCGGGCGTACGGGCCCAGCCGCTGTAGTTGTCGATCTTCACTTCGGAGGGCTTGCCCGCGTAGCGCACGACGACGCTGATCTGCTTGCCCTTCTCCAGCGGGGTGGCCGGGGTGACCTCCAGCTCGTGCTTGCCGGAGGTGGCGAAGCGGGCCTTCGTGCCGTTGACCCGGATTTCGCTGACCTTCAGCGCGAAGTCCAGGTTGAAGCGGGAGAGGTCCTGGGTGGTCGTGGCGAGCAGCGTCGCCGTGCCCTCCAGCAGATCCGTTTTCGGCTGGTACTTGAGCCGCAGATCGTAGTGGGAAACGTCGTATCCGCCGTTCCCGCTCTCGGGGTAGTAGGTGTCGCCCACACCCGGAGCGCCCGGGGTGAAGTCGGCCGCGGAGGCCGGGACCGCCAGCACCAGGCTGAGTGCGGCCGCGCCCGGGACGAGGAGTCTGTGACGCACGAGTCCTCCAACTCGTAGGGGGGATGGCTCTGTTCAGACCTTATGTACTCCGTCGGGTCAGCGTCATGTACATGGCCTCATCTGACACATGACCGACATGAACGCCATCCGGCCACTTCCGGCCACCTCTGGCTACGTCTGCCCCGTCCCGCCCGCCCTGGCTCCGTCACCGGCCGCACATCCGTCGTCACCCGCACCCTTACGCACAGGAGTTGAGCCGCGCTACCGTCCGCTTCGTGACCAGTCCTGCGCGAATCCCCCGCATCTCCTTCACAGTGCTCGTGCTGGCGGCCGTCGCCGCCCTGCTGTCCGCCCTGCTCGGGCCGGCCGCCGCGCAGGCGGCGCCCGGCGAGAGCAGACCCGTCTACTCCTACGACCACGCGATACGCGAATCGGTCTGGGTGGACACGGGGCTCGACGGCGACGCGGACGGGAGGACCGACCGGGTCGCCGCCGACATCGTGCGGCCGTCCGAACCCGCCCGGCAGGGCCGCCGCATACCCGTGATCATGGATGCCAGCCCGTACTACTCGTGCTGCGGACGCGGCAACGAGAGCCAGAAGAAGACCTATGACGACCGGGGCCGGCCGGCCGGCTTCCCGCTCTTCTACGACAACTACTTCGTGCCGCGCGGCTATGCGACGGTCCTCGTCGACCTCGCGGGGACCAACCGCTCCGACGGCTGCGTGGATGTCGGCGGCCGCTCCGACATCCGGTCGGCCAGGGCCGTCGTCGACTGGCTCGGCGGCAGGGGCCGCGCCTACACGGCCCGGACGGGCGGCAGACCCGTCACGGCGGGCTGGTCCAACGGCCGCACCGGCATGATCGGCAAGAGCTGGGACGCCACCATCGCCAACGGAGTGGCGGCCACCGGGGTCAGCGGGCTGAAAACCATCGTTCCGATCTCCGGAATCTCCTCCTGGTACGACTACTACTTCTCCCAGGGCGCCCCGCTCTACGACTCCGGCCCCGACTCCCTCGCCAACCTGGTCGAGAGTCCCGAGGCCCGCCGGCACTGCGCCGCGGTGCAGCACGAGCTCGCCGCCGGCGCCCCGCGCAGCGGCGACTGGACCCGGCTGTGGACCGCGCGCGACTACGTCCGCAGCGCGGGCAAGGTCCGGGCCAGCGTCTTCCTGGTCCACGGCATGCAGGACCTCAACGTCCGCACCCGGCACGCCGGACAGTGGTGGGACGCGCTCGCCCGGCACGGCGTGGAGCGCAAGATCTGGCTGTCCCAGACCGGGCACGTCGACCCCTTCGACTACCGTCGCGCCGAGTGGGTCACGACCCTGCACCACTGGTTCGACCACTATCTGATGGGCTACGACAACGGCATCGAGCGCGCTCCGGGGGCCGATGTCGAGCGGGCGCCCGGCCACTGGTCCACCGACGCCCGATGGCCCGCACCCGGCACCGCGACGACCGTCCTGCGGCCGCGCGGCGGCGGCGCGCCCGGCGTCGGCGTCCTGGGCACCGCCAAGGCACCGCGGGGCGCGACCGAGACCTTCACCGACGACCCCGAGCACGGCGAGGCCGACTGGGCCGCCCGGGCCGGTCAACCGACCCCGGACAAGGCCGGGTTCAGCACCGGGGCGCTACGCACGCCGCTGCGGCTGTCCGGCTCCGGAACGGTAACGGTGACCGCCACCCCGAGCACCTCGACCGCCCATCTCTCCGCCGTCCTGGTGGACCTCGGCCCCGCCACCATCCGCAACTACACCGCCGACGGCGAGGGCATCACCACGCTCGACAAGAGCACCTGCTGGGGCGCGGGCACCCCGGCCGACACCGGCTGCTTCAAGGAGACCGCCGCCGACACCCGGAAGGTGGCATACACCGTCTTCAGCCGCGGCTGGGCCGACCTCGGCACCTACGCCGACGCCCGCAAGGGCCGCCCGCTCACCCCCGGAAAGCCGTACACGATCACCCTGCACCTCGCCGCGAGCGACCATGTCGTGCCCGCCGGACACCGGCTCGCGCTCCTGGTGGGCGGCACCGACGCCGGACTTATCGACCCGCCCGCCTCCCGCCCGGCGCTCACCCTCGACCTGTCCCGCACTGCCGCCGCGCTCCCGCTGACCGGTGGCGCCCCCGCCTTCGTACGGGCCACCGCGGGCGCGCCCCGGCCCCCGGTGGGCGGTACCCCGCTGGACGGTCTGGCCCCGCCGCGCGCCCCGAGCCGGATGCCGGCCGGCGGCTGACCGCCCGGCACCGTACCGCCGCGGAACGACCGTCGGGGCCGCCCACCGCGGGCGGCCCCACCCCACCCCCACCGCTCACCCAAGGGAGGCACCCCCTCGTGACACCCCGCTCCCACCGCCTCGCCCGAGGGATGCTGGCCATCGGACTGACGGCCACCCTCGGCGCGACCCTGCCGGCCCCTCCCGCCGTCGCCACCGGAACCCCCACGCCCCGTACGGGATTCGAGTCCAGCCACGGTGCCCACTGGACCACTGAGGCCGAGGAGCAGGAGTTCCTCGCCGCCGTCGACCGCGGATCCGCGCGCGTCCGCATCGACCGGATCGGCACCACCGCGCAGGGCCGGCCGATACGGCTCGTACGGATCGGGGCCCCGGCTCCCGCGCGGCCGGCGGACGTACGGCGCGGCAACTCCGTCCTGCTGACCTGCTCCCAGCACGGTGACGAACCCTCCGGGCGCGAGGCGTGCCTGACCACCGTGCGCGCTCTCGCCTACGCCCGGGACCCGGCGACCCGGCGCTTCCTGGCGCGGACCGGCGTCCTGGTCATCCCCACCGCCAACCCCGACGGCCGGGCCGCCGACACCCGCGGCAACTCCGACGGTGTGGACATCAACCGCGACCACCTCGCCCTGAAGACCGCCGAGGCCGGTGCGATGGCCGCCGTCCTGCGCGACTACCGCCCCGACACCGTCTACGACCTGCACGAGTACGGGCCCACCGCCCCGTACTACCGCAAGGACGTGCTGTCGCTGTGGCCGCGCAACCTCAACACCGCGGATCCCGTGCACCGCGAAGCCGCCTCGCTCTCCCAGGACTTCGTGGCGCCCGCCGTCCGCCGGGCCGGCTTCTCCGCCGGCGTCTACGGCATCTGGACCGACCCGGAGACCGGCGACCCCGTCAAGCAGGTCGCGGGCGACGGTCAGGAGCGGATTCTGCGCAACACCGCGGGGGTCAAGGGCTCGCTCGGCATGCTGGTCGAGACCCGGGTCGATGCGCTGACCGACGCCGAGAAGGCCGATCCCGCACGCAACAACAGGCGCCGGGTGGATTCCCAGCTCGCCGCGCTCAGGGGCGCGTTCACCTTCCTCGACCGGCACCGCCCGCGCATCGAAGCGGCCACCACCGCCGCCCGGCTCGCCGGTGACACCGACCGTGGCCCGGTCTACCTCGGCGGCGCGGACAACGAACCCGCCACCGCCGAGCAGACCCTGACCGATCCGCCCTGCGCCTACCGCCTGGACGCGGAGCGGTTCGCGCAGGTCAAGGACGTGCTGAGGGGGCACGGGGTGCTCTGGAAGCGGGATCGCGAGGGCGTGGTCGTCCCGCTGCGCCAGTCGCTGCGCACCCTCGTCCCCCTGCTGCTGGACGCACGGGCCGCCTCTCACGTCACGGCCGCGGCACCCCTGTACGCCTGCCCCCGTGTGGTAGGGGGTAACGGGTAAGGAAAATATGGCTCCTTGAAAGGTTGACAGGTGTCGGACACAGCCAAGAGAACCGGAGAGGGGGGTGGCACGTCCTCGGTGGCGGATCTCCCCGATGTCCCGCAGGGGACCGGGCCCCCGCAGACCGACCGGGTGGTCTTCGGCGTGACCGCGCTGCTCACCCTCGCCTTCATCGCCTGGGGAGCGGCCTCCACGGCCTCGCTCAAGAACGCGTCGACCGCGATGCTGAACTGGGTGATCGACAACGGGGGCTGGGCGTTCGTGCTGTCCGCCTCCGGCTTTGTGATCTTCGCGATCTGGCTGGCCGTCAGCAAGTACGGCCGGATCACGCTTGGCGAGGAGGGCGAGGAGCCCGAGTTCCGCACCGTGTCCTGGATCGCGATGATGTTCAGCGCGGGCATGGGCATCGGCCTGATGTTCTACGGCGTCAGTGAGCCGCTGGGGCACTTCACCAGCCCGCCGCCGGGCACCGATCCCCGGGACGCCGCCCAGGCGATGGACACCGCGATGGCCACCACGATGTTCCACTGGACGCTGCACCCGTGGGCGATCTACGCGGTCGTGGGCCTGGCCATCGCCTACAGCTGCTTCCGGCGGGGGAGGCGGCAGACGATCAGCGCGGTGTTCACGCCGCTGATCGGCGCCCGGCGCGCGAACGGCTGGGGCGGCCGCGTCATCGACATCCTGGCCATCTTCGCCACCCTCTTCGGCTCCGCGGCCTCGCTCGGGCTCGGGGCGCTGCAGATCGGCAGCGGCCTGAAGGTGCTCGGCTGGATGGACGGCGTCGGCACCGGTCTGCTGGTCGTCATCATCGCCGTGCTGACCCTCGCCTTCGTCCTGTCCGCGGTCTCCGGCATCGCCAAGGGCGTCCAGATGCTGTCGAACATCAACATGGTGCTGGCGGTGATCCTGGCGGCCTTCGTGTTCGTGGTCGGGCCGACCGTCCTCGTCCTCAACCTGCTGCCGACCTCCCTCGCCTCGTTCCTCGGCCAACTGCCGCAGCTGGCGGGCCGGACGGAGGCGAGCAGCGGCGCCGAGGTGGGCAGCTGGCTGCGCCACTGGACGGTCTTCTACTGGGCGTGGTGGATCTCCTGGACGCCCTTCGTCGGCATGTTCATCGCCCGGATCAGCCGGGGCCGGACGATCCGCCAGTTCATCGGCGGCGTCATCCTCGTTCCGAGCGTGGTCAGCCTGGTGTGGTTCGCGGTGTTCGGCGGCTCGGCCATGAAGCTCCAGGCAACCGGGCAGCTGGGCGGAGCCGGCACGCCCGAGGGCCAGCTCTTCGATGTGCTGCACCAGTACCCGCTCGCCACGGCCATGAGCATCCTGGTCATGATCCTGGTCGGCATCTTCTTCGTGTCGGGCGCCGATGCCGCGTCCATCGTCATGGGCACCCTCTCGCAGAAGGGCACCTTCGAGCCGACCCGGCCCGTGGTGATCTTCTGGGGTGTGGTGACCGGCGCGGTCGCCGCGGTCATGCTGCTGATCGGCGGCGGCTCGGGGGACGCCCTGACGGGATTGCAGAACCTGACGATCCTGGTCGCGGTGCCGTTCATGGTCGTGATGATCGCCATGTGCGGGGCGCTGCTGCGCGACCTGCGCAGCGATCCGCTGATCGTCCGCGGCCGGCAGGGCGCGGAGGCCGTCGAGAGGGCCGTCATCGCGGGCCACGAGCGGTACGACGGTGACTTCGCGTTCCGGATCGGGCCGGGCGGCAACGGCAACGGCGACGGCGGCGGTGACCGCAACGGTGACGGCGAGGCCATCGGGGCCGGGAGCCGCCGCGCGGGTCCGGGAGGGACCACCCGCCCATGACGAAGGGGCCCGTCCGCGGCTGTTCGGCCGCGGACAGGCCCCTCGCCGGACCCGGACGGGTTACTTCTTGAAGCCGTAGTCCATCAGCTTCTTGGCGTCCGCGGTGCGGTTGGCCACCGAGGAGGAGGCCAGGACCGTGCCGATGACCGTCTTGCTGCCCCGGGTGGCGGCGAAGACCAGGCAGTACTTGGCCTCCGGGCCCGAGCCGGTCTTGACGCCGATGGTGCCCGCGTAGCTGCCCAGCAGATTGTTGGTGTTGGTCCACGACATGTAGCGGTAGCCACCGCTCTTCGTCGTGACCTTCTGCTTGGTCGACTTGGTCTTCACGACCGTACGGAACGTCGAGTACTTCATCGCGTTGCTGGCGAGTTTCGTCAGGTCGCGCGGGGTCGAGTAGTTCCCGCCGCTGCCGATGCCGTCGAACGAGTCGAAGCGCGTGTTCGTCAGGCCGAGACTCTTGGCCGTGGTGTTCATCTTGCCGATGAAGGACTTCACCCGCGCGGCCCGGGTCGACCCGCTGCCGAACTTGTCGGCCAGCGCGTACGCCGCGTCGCAGCCGGACGGCAGCATCAGCCCGTACAGCAGCTGGCGGACGGTGACCTTGTCACCGACGATCAGATGCGCCGACGACGCCGTCTTGGAGACGATGTAGTCGCTGTACGCCTTCTGGACCGTGACCTTGGAGTCAAGGTTGAGGTTCTGCTGTGCCAGCACCACCCGAGCCGTCATGATCTTGGTGGTGGAGCCGGTGGAGAGCTGGGAGTCCGCGGCCTTGGTGAAGAGAGTCTTCCCCGTGCCGTTGTTCATCACGAAACCGCCCTTGGCGGAGATCGTGGGGGTGTTGAGCGTGGCGGCCTGCGCCGGGGACGTGAACGCCCCGGCCGTCAGGACGGCTCCCGCGGTGACGACAACCGCGGACACGCGCCGAATGCCCTTAATGCCGATTTTCAAGTGAATGCTCCAAATGAAATGCCCCTGCTGTGCGGCCTCATGAGAGTGCCGCTCGGAGGTGAGACGCCTGAGACAGGCGGATGGATGCACGCGCGGAGCGGCAAATATGTTCGTGTCCGGATGCCGGACGGCGTGCTGAGGTGGGGCGGCCCCGTCAGGGAGCGCTTCGACTAGCAGCGGTCGCCCTCCCGGATCTCCCGTACGGTCCGCAGGACTTCGTCCGCGCAGCCCCATGCCACGGTCACGCCCGCACCGCCGTGCCCGTAGTTGTGGACGCACACCGCGCCGCCGGCCAGCCGCTCGGCCTCCAGCCGCACCGCGGGGCGGGCCGGCCGCAGGCCCACCTTGTGCTCCAGGACCCGGGCCCGCGCCAGCTCGGGGAAGTACCGGGCGCACCGTGCCACGATGGCCCGGGCCACCGCCGGATCGGGCTCCCTCGACCAGGCGTGCTCCACGGCCGTACCGCCGAGGACCAGGCCGTACGGCTGCGGCAGCAGATAGGTCGTGTCCGCCGCACCGGTGTCGGCGCGGACGTACCACTCCTCGATACCGGGGTTCTCCACGACCACCAACTGGCCCTGGACCGGATGGACGTCCGGGTCGGGTACCAGGTCACGGGCGCCGAGTCCCGAGCAGTTCACGAGCAGGCCCGCGGCCCGGCCGGCCTCTTCCAGGGAGGTGACCGTGCGCTGCTCCACGGTCCCGCCGGCGGCCGTCAGCCGCCCTTCCAGGTACCGGAGATGGGCCGGCATGTCGACGAGAGGGGTCCGGGCCCGCCACCCGGAGGCGCACCCGGCGAGGAGCTCCTCCGGGTGCGCCCGCCGCAGCCCCGGGACCGCCTCGTACCAGGAGGCCAGGCCGTCCTCGACGCCGTCGTCCGGCTCCTGCGGGGTGTGGTCCTCGCGCACCGCGTCGGGCTCCGTGCCCACCGCCATCGTGCCGGTCACCATCCGGGCGCCCGTCTCCTGCGGCCGCCGGGCGAGTGCGGCGAGCGCCTGGAAGGACCGTACCGACCACCGCACCGCCCGCTCGTACGGCTGGATGCGGTAGGGCCAGCACAGCCCGCCGGCCACCGCGGACGTCGTCCCGCCGGCCGCGTCACGGCGCACCACCCGTACCCGGAGCCCGTCCTCCGCCAGCGCGATCGCCGAGGTCAGCCCGATCACGCCGCCGCCGATCACCCATATGTCGTCCGTCCTGATCGTCATGGGGCGACGCTAACCCGTGCGGCCCGGGAAGCCGAGGGCCGGAAAGGGGGCGGAAGGAGAGCGGCGGACCGGTGCGGCCGTCTTCCCGCCGCCCGCTTGTGATCTTGCGGTAACCCCGCAGCCGCGAGGCGGACAATCCCGGCGCTTAGGCTGGGAGCACCACCGTCGGCCGATGTCGCCCT
Organism: Streptomyces sp. NBC_01454; assembly: GCF_036227565.1. Classification (NCBI taxonomy): domain Bacteria; kingdom Bacillati; phylum Actinomycetota; class Actinomycetes; order Kitasatosporales; family Streptomycetaceae; genus Streptomyces; species Streptomyces sp. NBC_01454. The sequence continues at coordinate 1,266,026 of NZ_CP109460.1, read as the reverse complement.
TCGGATCCCGCCGGACCGGCCCCACGCGCCGTCCGGACGTCGTCGTCTGAGGAGGCCCATGCTCCGCGCGCAGCGCGCCGTGCCCGCCTGGCTGGCCCACCCCTTCCGCTGGCAGCGGCTGCCCGTGCCCTGGGCGGCCGTGGCCCGTGGTGCGCTGTGTGCGGGACCGCTGCTGGGCGCGGGTATCGCGACCGGCCACCCGGCGCCCGGCGTGCTGGCCGGGCTCGGCTCGATGCTGGCGGGGGTCAACGACCGCCCCGGTACGCGGCGCACCGGCATCGTCCACATCGGTCTGCCGGCCCTCGCCTCGGCGCTCGGCATGCTGATCGGCGCCTCTTTGCAGGCGGCCGGTGCGGGCTGGTGGATCGTTCCGGCGCTGTTCGCCGTCGCCTTCGTCTCGGGCGCGGGCAGCGTGGCCGGACCGGTGCGCTCCAACGCCGGGATGCAGATGCTGGCCACCACTGTGCTCGGCGCCGGGATGCCGCTGCCCGGCGCGCCCTGGACGAAGGCCCTCTATGTCCTCGCCGGCTGTCTGTGGCTGCTCCTGCTGCGGCTGGCACTGCGCTCGCCGCGTCCCGCCGGCGGGGCGCTCAGCGGTGAGCGGGCGGCCGTCGCCACGGTCTTCGACGCGCTCGCCGGCGCCCTGGGCGCGGTCGGCGGGCCCGGTGCCGAGCCCGCACGGCGCCGGCTGACCGCGGCCCTGGACCGCGCCGACGAGGCGCTGCGGCTGCGCCGGCTCACCAGCCGGCTGCTGCATCGTCCGGCCCGTACGGAAGAACTCCTGCTCACCGAGCGGTTCGCCGCGGCCACCGCGCTGTGCGAGGCGAGCGTCGCGCTGTTGTGGGAGGCCCGTCCGCTGCCGTCCCGGGTGGCGGAGAGCCCCCGCCGGTTCGCCGACGCACTGCGCACGGGACGCTCCCCGGGACGGGTGGCCGCCCCGGAGACCAGTACGGCCGCCCGCGGCGCCTTCGACCGGGCGCTGCTGGACGCCGCGGTCGCCTTCGCCCGCCCGGAGCCGCTGCCCGGTACGGAGCCGGTCCCGGCGCCGCGGAGCCGTCCCGGCCGGGTGCGGATGCCGTTGGCCGTGGCCGGCCGCGCGCTGGCGGCCGTCGGTGGCCGCACCCGGCGCGGCCGCAGCCTGTTCGGACCCGCCGGCCGCGACTACGGGCTGCGGGTCGCCGTCTGCATCGCCGCGAGCGCCGCCGTGGCCCTGATGCTCCGCGCCGACCACTGGTACTGGCTCCCGGCGACCGCCACCTTCCTCGTCAAGCCGGACCTGGGGCCGCTCTTCTCCCGTACCGTCAACCGCTTCGCCGGGACCGTCGCCGGTGTGCTGGTCTTCGCCGGGGCGGGGCTGCTGTTGACCGGCACCTGGTGGCCGGCGCTGGTGGCCGGCGCTGGCGGTGCGCTGCTGCCGTTCGCCACCCGCCACTTCGCGCTGCAGACCGTCGCGATCACCCTCATGGTGCTGTCGTTCGTGACCGTGAGCGGTGATCCCCAGGCCGCCGCCGAGCGGATCGTCGACACCTCCATCGCCTGCGGGATCGTCCTCGTCGTCGGGCATCTGCCGCACCTCGCCGATCCACGGCGACGGGTCGGCCAGCGGGTGACCGCGGCGCTGCGGGCCGCCGAGCACTTCCTCCGGCACGTCCTGGAGGCCGAGCCGGGCGCGGACCCCACCGCGCGGCTGGCGCTGCGCCGCGCCGCCTACCGGGCGCTGGCCGAGGCCAGGGCCGCGGCCGAGACCGCCGCGGCCGAACTCCTCGCCGCCCGCGACCGCAACCCCGACTGGCTGACCGTCGTCACCGCGGCCGAACGCATCGTGGACGCCGCGACCGCCTGTGCGGTACGCCTCGATCACGGCGCGCACCGCCCGGACACGGCCGAGGCCGAGCGCCTGTGCCGGGCGCTGTCGGCGATGGCGGACGCCCTGGAGGACCCGCGCCGTCCGTCCGGCGCCGGCCTGCCGGGCTCCGCGCTGCGGCCGGTCCCGGACTGCGCCACGCTCACCGATGTGGCGGCGGAGCTGGAGCGCATCCGCGGGTACGCGGGCGCCGGCTGAGCAAAGTTGAGCCGCGGCGGGGCGACCGGCCGGGCCGCGGCTTCGGAGTGCGGCTCCCGCCGGCACAACTCCGCAGCGGCCGAAGCCTGCTGGGCCGGCGCGTCGTCATCCGGCCGCGGTGACCGGGCGCGGCAGCGGCGGGAGCCCGTCCCGCCGCTGCCGGCCGCCGGCGAGCCTCAGCGGCCGCCCCGCTCCTTGCCCAGGAGCCCGGCCCGCCGCAGGGCGTCCGCCATCGCGTCGTTGGCGGGCGCGGCGTCACGGCCGCCCCGGCGGTCACCCCCGCGCCGGCCGTCGCCGCCCTGCCGCTGCCGCGGGGCACCGCCCCGGCCGCCCTCCCGGCCGCCGTCCCGCGGTCCGCGGCCGCCGCCCGTGCCGCCGCCGCGGCGCTCGCCGCCGCCCGCCGCCTGGCCGCCCTTGCCGTGCTCGTCCTCCAGCCGCAGCGTCAGCGAGATCCGCTTGCGCGGAATGTCGACATCGAGCACCTTGACCCGCACGATGTCGCCCGGCTTCACCACGTCCCGCGGGTCCTTGACGAAGGTCTTCGACATCGCCGAGACATGGACCAGACCGTCCTGGTGGACGCCCACGTCCACGAACGCCCCGAAGGCGGCGACATTGGTCACCACGCCCTCCAGGATCATCCCCGGCTGCAGATCGCCGATCTTCTCCACGCCCTCCTTGAAGGCCGCGGTCTTGAAGACCGGGCGCGGGTCGCGACCCGGCTTCTCCAGCTCCTGGAGAATGTCGCTGACCGTCGGCAGGCCGAAGGAGTCGTCGACGAAGTCGGCGGCCTTCAGGGCGCGCAGCACCGAGGCGTTGCCGATCAGCGAGCCGACCTCGGTGCCCGCCGACTTCACCATCCGCCGCACCACCGGGTACGCCTCCGGGTGCACGCTGGAGGCGTCCAGCGGGTCGTCACCGCCCCGGATCCGCAGGAAGCCCGCGCACTGCTCGTACGCCTTCGGACCGAGCCGCGCCACGTCCTTGAGGGCCTTGCGGGAGCGGAACGGGCCGTTGCTGTCCCGGTGTGTGACGATGTTCTCGGCGAGCCCGGAGCCGATGCCCGACACCCTCGACAACAGCGGCGCGGACGCGGTGTTGACGTCCACCCCGACGCCGTTCACACAGTCCTCGACGACCGCGTCGAGCGAGCGCGACAGCTTCACCTCGGACAGGTCGTGCTGGTACTGGCCCACCCCGATCGACTTCGGGTCGATCTTGACCAGCTCGGCCAGCGGGTCCTGGAGGCGCCGGGCGATGGACACCGCGCCGCGCAGCGAGACATCCAGCTCGGGCAGCTCCTGGGAGGCGAACGCGGAGGCGGAGTACACCGAGGCACCGGCCTCGGACACCATCACCTTCGTCAGCTTCAGCTCCGGCTGGGCGGCGATCAGATCGGCCGCCAGCTTGTCGGTCTCGCGCGAGGCGGTGCCGTTGCCGATCGCGATCAGCTCGACGTTGTGCGCACGGGCCAGCTTCGCGAGCGTGGCCAGCGAGGCGTCCCACTTCTGCTGCGGGACATGGGGGTAGATGGTCTCCGTGGCGGCCACCTTGCCGGTCGCGTCCACCACCGCGACCTTCACGCCCGTACGGAAACCGGGGTCCAGGCCCATCGTGGCGCGCGTCCCGGCGGGCGCCGCCAGCAGCAGATCACGCAGGTTCGACGCGAAGACCCGCACCGCCTCGTCCTCGGCGGCCTGCCGCAGCCGCAGCCGCAGATCGATCCCGAGGTGCACCTGGACGCGGGTGCGCCAGGCCCAACGGACGGTGTCCTTGAGCCACTTGTCCGCCGGGCGGCCGCGGTCGGCGATACCGAAGCGGTGCGCGATGGACTGCTCGTAGGAGCTCGGGCCCTCCGTGACCGCAGACGGGTCCTCCGGGTCCAGGGTGAGGTCGAGGACCTCCTCCTTCTCGCCGCGGAACATCGCCAGCACCCGGTGCGAGGGCAGTGCGGTGAACGGCTCGGCGAAGTCGAAGTAGTCGGCGAACTTCGCGCCGGCCTCCTCCTTGCCCGCGCGCACCTTCGCCGCGACCTGCCCGCGCGACCACATCCGCTCGCGCAGCTCACCGATCAGATCCGCGTCCTCGCCGAACCGCTCGGTCAGGATGGCCCGCGCGCCCTCCAGGGCGGCGGCCGCATCGGCGACGCCCTTGTCTGCGTCCACGAACGCCGCGGCGGCCGCGGCCGGCTCCGCCGACGGATCGGCCAGCAGCCCGTCGGCGAGCGGCTCCAGGCCCGCCTCCCGGGCGATCTGCGCCTTGGTGCGCCGCTTGGGCTTGAACGGGAGGTAGATGTCCTCCAGGCGCGCCTTGGAATCGGCGCCGCGGATCTGCGCCTCCAGGGCGGCGTCCAGCTTGCCCTGGGACCGTACGGACTCCAGGATCGCGGTCCGCCGCTCCTCCAGCTCCCGCAGATAACGCAGCCGTTCCTCGAGCGCGCGCAGCTGCGCGTCGTCGAGCGTCTCGGTGGCTTCCTTGCGGTAGCGCGCGATGAACGGGACGGTCGAGCCGCCGTCGAGCAGTTCGACCGCGGCCTTCACCTGCCGCTCCTTGACGCCGAGCTCCCCGGCGATCCTCGCTTCGATGGACCCGAGGGCCCCGATGGGCTCAGTGGATGCCGTCACGTTGATCCTGACCTGCCTTCCAGCGCTTGCATGAGCCTGCATTGTGCCGGGTGGCGGGCCGCACTGTCGTGCCGCCCAGCCGACGGGGAGTGTCCGCGAGGTTTCCCGGCCACCCGCAGGCCCGCGGGCACTTCGTGTCCGTTCCCCGGCGCCGGGGGTGTGCGTGCGGCCGCGCACACCCCCGCCCGGAAAGCCGGATTCGCCACCTCCGAGGGGCCGTTGCTCCCGGGAGCGGTTCCCGGACCGCCCGCCGGATCACCGCCCCGGCTGCCGGCTCACTTGCCGAACAGCGTGGCCGGGAACGCCCCGGCCTCCATGACGGCGGTGGTGAATCCGGTGGCGAGCTCGGTGAGCCGGGCCACGCCCTCGGCGCCCAGGTGCGCGTACGGCGCCCGGTCCAGCCGGTCCGTCGCCTGCTCCAGGTCCTTGCGCAGCTGCACCCCGGCCTCGGTCAACTCGCCCTCGGCATCCAGCAGCCCGCGGCCGCGCAGCCGCTCCTGTGCGGCGCTCCAGTCCTCCTCCGACCAGCCACGGGTCGCCATGACGCCCTGGTAGCTCATCCCGCGGCCGCTGGCGGTGTGCGTGACCAGCGCCTCCAGGCCGTCGAGTCCGGCGTCCAGCAGCGCGGACAGATGGCCGTCGCCGCGGTGTTCGCGCAGCAGCGTGGCGGCGTGCCAGTAGGCCAGGTGCGGGGCGTCGGGCACCGGCAGGTCGGCGTGCGCGGCGTACAGCGGCCGGGCCCGGCGGGAGCAGCCCTCGGTGGCGCGCAGCGCCAGCTCCGCGGCCTCGGCCATCTCCGGGGAGGCGACGGCCTCCGGGCCGAGCAGCCGGCGCAGCGTGGCGTCCGCGGCGCGCAGCCGCGCGTCCAGCACCGCCTGCGGCGTGGTGACCGTCCAGACGTGCGGGACGTGCGCGGCGACGAGCTCGTGCTTGAAGTTGTAGAAGGTCGCCGTGATGGTGCCGGGGCCCACCGCGCCCATGGCCGCGCCACGACAGGCGAAGTAGCCGGCGCTGCGGTTCTCGATGCCGGCCTTCGCCAGCTCCGCGGCGAGCTCCGGCGCGAAGTAGTGCGTGGAGTGGAAGGGGTTGATGACGTGGTGGCAGGTACGGCCGGCCTGCTCGGGCAGTGCGCTGGAAGTGGTCATGGAGGCAGGCTACCGACCGGTGGGTATGGAGCAAGCGCCAGGGGACCGGAACCGGCCGCACCCTCCGCTTTTGGCCCGCCGGTGGCAGGAAAGGTGGGAAACCCGTCATTGCTGCCGTCCGCCGCGGTGCCGAGGATGGAGACATGGAACAGCGCGAGGTACTCGTGGTCCTTTTCGACGGTGTGCAGGCACTCGACGTCTGCGGACCGGTCGAGGTCTTCCACGGGGCGTCCCGGGGGGAGCCGGCCGCCTACCGGATCCGCACCGCCGCACTCGACGGCGCCCCGGTCCGCACCACCAGCGGGCTCACGCTCGTCCCCGACCTCACGCTCGCCGAGGCCGGGGTACCGCACACCCTGCTGGTGCCCGGTGGCCAGGGCACCCGCGCCCCCGACCCCCGGCTGATCGACTGGCTGCGCGACAACGCCCACCGCGCCCGGCGGAAGGTCTCGGTGTGCAGCGGAGCGCTGCTGCTGGCGGAGGCCGGGCTGCTGGACGGCCGCCGCGCGACCACCCACTGGATGCTCTGCGACACCCTCGCCCGCCGGTACCCCGCCGTGCACGTCGAACCGGAGCCGATCTACGTGCGGGACGGCGATGTGGCCACCTCCGCGGGCGTGACGGCCGGCATCGACCTCGCGCTGGCCCTGGTGGAGGAGGACCTCGGCCGGGACATCGCGCTGACCGTCGCCCGGCACCTGGTCGTCTTCCTGCGCCGGCCGGGTAACCAGACCCAGTTCAGCGCCCAGCTCGCCGTCCAGCTCGCCGAGCGGCGGCCGCTGCGCGACCTCCAGCAGTGGATCACCGAGCACCCGGCGGCGGATCTGTCCGTCGATGCCCTCGCGGACCGTGCGGGCCTGTCCCCACGGCACTTCGCCCGGGCCTTCCGCGACGAGGTCGGCATGCCGCCGGGGCGCTATGTCGACCGGGTCCGGCTGGAGGCTGCCCGCCGGCGCCTGGAGGACACCGCCGACGGCATTGCGCAGGTCTCGCGCCACTGCGGCTACGGCACCCCCGAGGCCATGCGCCGCGCCTTCCTCCGCGCCCTGGACACCTCCCCGGCCGAATACCGCCGCCGCTTCCGGCCGGCCGCGCCGCCCGTGCCCGCAGCCTGAACCACACCGGCCACCGGGACCTCACCGGGCCGGCACCACCCCTACCGACAGGAACCCGCCATGCAGCTCGCGATCCTCCTCTTCGACCGGTTCACCACCCTGGACGCCGTCGGCCCCTACGAAACCCTCAGCCGGCTGCCCGGGGCCGAGGCGGTCTTCGTCGGCGAACGCACCGGCCCCTACCGCAACGAGACCGGCTCGCTGGGGCTGGTCGCCGATGCCGCGCTGGACGAGGTCACCGCACCGGACATCCTCGTCGTGCCCGGCGGACCGGGGCAGACCGCGCAGATGGCCAACGGCCCGCTGCACGAGTGGATCCGTGCCGTGGACGCCACCACCGCCTGGACCACCTCGGTGTGCACCGGCTCGCTCATCCTCGGCGCCGCGGGCCTGCTCAGGGGGCGGCGGGCCACCTCGCACTGGCTCGCGCTGGACCAGCTCCCGGCGCTGGGCGCCGAGCCGACCGGGGAGCGGGTGGTCTTCGACGGCAAGTACGTCACGGCGGCCGGCGTCTCCTCCGGCATCGACATGGGGCTGACGCTGGCGGGCCGGATCGCCGGGGACGGCACGGCCCAGATGATCCAGCTCGGCATCGAGTACGACCCGCAGCCGCCGTACGACGCGGGCTCCCCGGACAAGGCCCCGGCCGAGGTCACCGCGGCGCTGCGGGAGCGCAGCCGGTTCCTGCTGGCGGGGGAGCGGTGAGGGGCCGGCACCCGGCGCCCGCGCGCCCCGGCCCGCTCAGCCCGCGGGCCAGGTGAAGCGCGGCGCCCTGCGCTCCAGGAAGGCGGCGGCCCCCTCCACGGTGTCGCCGCTCGCCCGGGCCTGCGCCGCCCAGTGGGAGCCCCGTTCCTCGGCCTCGGCCGGCGGCACGTCCCAGGTGCCGTTGGCCAGCTCCTTCGCCGCGGTCTGCGTCAGCAGCGACCGGCTCGCCAGGACGGCCGAGAACTCCGTCACCCGCTTTCCCAGCTCGCCCTCGGCCAGCACCTCGTCCACCAGGCCGGTGCGCAGCGCCCGCGCACAGTCGATCAGCTCCCCGGAGAAGAGCAGGTACTTGGCGGTGGAGAGTCCGACCAGCCGGACCAGCCGCCGGGTGGCGGACGCCGGATAGACCACCGCCAGCTTGGCCGGCGTCACCCCGAACAGCGCGCCCTCCTCCGCGAAGCGCAGATCGCAGGCGGCCGCCAACTGGGCGCCGCCGCCCACGCAGTAGCCGCGTATCGCCGCCAGCGTCGGACCGGGGAACGCCGCCAGCGCCTCCTCCGCCGCCACCGCCAGGCCCTGCGACTCACCGGCCGCCTCCCGCAGCGCCCCGATGTCCGCCCCCGCGCAGAACGTCCCGCCCTCCCCGGTCAGCACCAGCGACCGTACGGACCCGTCGCCCGCCAGCCGCTCCAGCAGCGGCGGCAGATCCCGCCACATCTGCACCGTCATGGCATTCCGCTTGCCGGTGTTGCTGATCGTGACGGTCGCGGTGCCGTCGCTGACATGCGTTTTCAGGCCGGGTTCCATGCCCCGGATAGTAGAGCGCCCGCCGCGGGCCCGGCCGGATAACATCGGCGGCCTGATGTCAGCCACTCTCGTCGCCAAAGACCTCGCCGCCGGCCACGGCGAGCGCGTCCTGTTCTCCGGTCTCGACCTGGTCATCGCCCCCGGCGATGTGGTCGGCCTCGTCGGCGCCAACGGCGCGGGCAAGTCCACCCTGCTGCGCCTGCTGGCCGGCCTGGACACCCCGGAGGACGGCAAGCTCGCGCTCAGCCCGCCCGCCGCCACCGTCGGCCACCTCCCGCAGGAACCCGACCGCCGCCCCGGGGAGACCGTACGGGCCTTCCTCGCCCGGCGTACGGGCGTGGCCGCCGCCCAGCTCGCCCTGGACACCGCCACCGAGGCGCTCGTCGAGGAGCGGCCCGGTGCGGACGACGCCTATGCCACGGCGCTGGAGCGCTGGCTCGCGCTGGGCGCCGCCGACCTCGACGAGCGCGCCGCGGAGACCGCCGCCCAGCTCGGCCTCTCCGTCGGCCTCGACCAGCCGATGACCACGCTCTCCGGCGGCCAGGCCGCCCGCGCCTCCCTGGCCTCACTCCTGCTCTCCCGCTACGACATCTTCCTGCTGGACGAGCCCACCAACGATCTCGATCTGGACGGCCTGCACCGACTGGAGTCCTTCGTCACCGGGCTGCGCGCCGGCACCGTCCTGGTCAGCCACGACCGCGAGTTCCTGACCCGTACGGTCAGCCGCGTCGTCGAACTCGACCTCGCCCAGCAGCAGGTCAACACCTACGGCGGTGGCTACGCCTCCTATCTGGAGGAGCGCGAGCGGGCCCGGCGCCACGCCCGCGAGCAGTACGACGAGTACGCCGACACCAGGTCCGCCCTGGAGACCCGGGCGCACACCCAGCGCAACTGGATGGAGAAGGGCGTTAAGAACGCCCGCCGCAAGGCCCCCGACAACGACAAGGTCGGCCGCAACGCCCGGGTCGAGGCCACCGAGAAGCAGGCCGCGAAGGCCAAGCAGACCCAGCGCATGATCGAGCGGCTGGAGGTCGTCGAGGAGCCGCGCAAGGAGTGGGAGCTGCGGATGGAGATCGCCGCCGCGCCGCGGGCCGGCGCGGTGGTGGCCACCCTCCGCGGCGCCGGGGTGCGGCGCGGCACCTTCCGCTTCGGCCCGGTGGACCTCCAGATCGACTGGGCGGACCGGGTCGCCATCACCGGCCCCAACGGCGCGGGCAAGTCCACCCTGCTCGCCGCCCTCCTCGGCCGGCTGCCGCTGGACGAGGGGCATGCCGCGCTGGGCCCCGGGGTCGTGGTCGGCGAGGTCGACCAGGCGCGCGGCCAGCTCTTCGGCGACGGCGGGGGCCAGGAGCCGCTGATGGAGGCCTTCCGGGTCCATGTCCCGGAGCTGTCGCCGGCCGATGTCCGCACCCTGCTCGCCAAGTTCGGGCTGAAGGCGGCGCATGTCCAGCGCCCGGCCCGCACCCTCTCACCGGGCGAGCGGACCCGCGCCGCGCTCGCGCTCCTCCAGGGCCGCGGGGTCAACCTCCTCGTCCTCGACGAGCCGACCAACCACCTCGATCTGCCGGCCATCGAACAACTGGAGTCGGCTCTCGCCACGTACCCCGGCACCCTGCTGCTGGTCACCCACGACCGACGGATGCTCCAAGCGGTGCACACCACCCGCCGGATCGAGGTCGACGCCGGACGGATCACCGACCGGCCGGTGTGAGCGCGGCGGGACCAGGCGCCCGCGGGACCCGCGCGGATTATCGATTTGGCCCACCGGCCACCGACCCGTAGGGTGGTGTGCACCGACGCGGGGTGGAGCAGCTCGGTAGCTCGCTGGGCTCATAACCCAGAGGTCGCAGGTTCAAATCCTGTCCCCGCTACTGCACAGATACAGCCGGTCCGGTGCTCAGGCACCGGACCGGCTGTGCTGTAGGGCCGGACGGTCCACGGACGGGCCGGCGGGGCGATGCTTCGCGGCAGTCCGCGAGCGAGGCACGAGAGGGACAGGACCGGTCGCCGGGCCCGCCGAAACGCTCGGATGTGGCCAAAAGGCGTCGATAGACGCCGACTTGTGGTCAGCAGCCCGGTCCGGACCAGCGCATTCCCAACACTCTTCCTGTGAGGATGCCTTCCGGACCCCCCGCAGAACCCCCCGAAGAGCTGACCTCCCCGCTCGCGTACGAAGGTGTCTGGCGGTTCACCGCCCCGGCACTGGATGCCTCGGTGCCGCAGGCACGGCACGCGGTCCGGGATCTGCTCGCCGAACAGCGCGTGCCCGTGGCCGCCGAGATCATGGACGGCCTGCTGCTCATCGTCTCCGAACTCGTCACCAACGCCGTCCGGCACGCCGCCCTGCTCTCGCCCCAGATCGCCGTACAGCTCACCATCGGCCCGAACTGGCTGCAGATCGCGGTCGAGGACAGCCACCCCTACCGCCCCAAGGCTCTCGAGGCGGATCAGGGTGACGTCGGCGGACGCGGCCTGTGGCTGGTCAAGTCGCTCACCGCGGAGGCGGGCGGCAAATGCGGTGTGGAGCTCACGGCGAACGGCGGCAAGGCCATCTGGGCCGAGCTTCCGCTCGCCCCGTTCGCTACCAGCCCGCCGCGTGTCCGGTGAGTTCGCGCACCGCCGGGCGCGCCGCATCCAGCACGGTCATGAACCACGCGGAGAACGGCGCCTCGGCATGCCGGTCGGCCAGTTCCTGGGGCGTCACGAACGCGATCTCGCCGATCTCCTCCGGGTCGGGCGCCGGTTCGGCCCGCACCAGCCCGACGAACAGGTGGTTGTACTCCTGCTCCACGAGGCCGGAGGCCGGATCGGGGTGGTTGTAGCGCACCGTGCCCGCCTCGGCCAGCAGGGAGGGGGCCAGGCCCAGTTCCTCGGCCGTGCGGCGCGCCGCGGCCGCGAAGGGCGCCTCACCGGGATACGGGTGACCGCAGCAGGTGTTGGACCACACACCGGGGGAGTGGTACTTCCCCAGGGCCCGGCGCTGGAGCAGCAGTCGGCCCTTCTCGTCGAAGAGAAAGACCGAAAACGCGCGGTGCAGCTGCCCGGGAGGCTGATGGGCGGCGAGCTTCTCAGCGGTGCCGATCGTCGTACCGTCCTCGTCGACCAGCTCCAGCATGATCGGTTCGGCGGCGCCGCCCGGTGTGCTCACCGCCGGGTCCCCGGCGGTCTGTCCGTTGGCAGGTGTGATCGGCATGCCCATCCTTGTCGTCGGTCTTCGACGCCAAGTCTGCCCTAGCCAGGTCCGCATCAGCGGCACAGCGGGTGCGCGGCGCCACATGCCAGCGCGCCGGACCGGGAGTGCGCCCGCCGTGAGAGGGGCCACATCGGCCGCCCCGTGCGGTGCCCCCGGCGCCGAGATCGCGGCCGCCCGGTCGGTGGCAGCGGCGCGCGGCCACCGCCCGCCGGATGCGGGATGGCGCGCACCACACCTGCCCCGGCACAACCCGCCCGCCTCGTGACCAGCCCTCTCATAAGGGGCACCGGGGCGGCCACCGGGGGCGCAGCGCAGTTGTTCATGCGCCGCCCGATCCACCATGATGATCGCGGCAGGCGCAGCCGTCGGTCACTCGATCGTGCGGTGAATGCGCGGTGAACGGCCGCATCCGGCGATCCGATAACCTCTGCCGACGTGCCACCCCACCCCTCCGGGGGCGAGGTGTGCCACGCCCGCTGCCCGGGTAGCTCGTGTCGAATGCGGAATCGACTGCGGACCGCCCGTGCTGCCTTGTCAGCTTCCAAGGAGTGAGTTCGTCTGTCGACCGCCATCCTCACCGGTCCGCCGGTCGCCGGGTCGCCGCTCGAAGCCGACCTGCGCACGCTGGGTTTTGACGTCCGCACGGCGAACGATCCCGCTGCCGCCGGCGAGCTGATCGCCGCGGTGCCCGCACAGGAGCGGGTCGCCGTCGTCGACCCCCGTTTCGTCGGCCATCTGCACGCCCTGCGGCTGGCGCTGACCGACCCCCGCTTCCCGGCCGCGGCCGTGCCGGGCGCGCTCACCGTGCAGCCCGGGGCCCGCGGCGCGCTGGCCCGGGCCGTCGGCCGGATCCCGGTCGGCGCCGGCACCGCCCACCTCACGGACGTCCTCACCGACACCCTCACCGAGGCCCTCGACCGCGACGGCGCCGGCCTGCACCGCGTCGAGCTGGGCAGCCTGGTCGCCACCGTCGCGCTCACCCCCGCCCGGCGCGAGGAGGCGCGGGAAGCCGTCGCCGCCGTCGACGACGAGGCGGTCCGGCTGCGCACCGCCGTGAAGTCCCGCGACGGGTTCTTCACCACCCACTGCATCAGCCCGTACTCCCGCTACCTCGCCCGCTGGTGCGCCCGGCGCGGGCTCACCCCCAACCAGGTCACCACCGCGTCCCTGCTCACCGCGCTGATCGCGGCCGGCTGCGCGGCCACCGGAACCCGCGGCGGCTTCGTCGCCGCCGGCCTGCTGCTGCTCTTCTCCTTCGTCCTGGACTGCACCGACGGGCAGCTCGCCCGCTACTCCCTGCAGTACTCGACGATGGGTGCCTGGCTGGACGCCACCTTCGACCGGGCCAAGGAGTACGCGTACTACGCGGGCCTGGCCCTGGGGGCATCGGCCGCGAGCGGCAGTGGGGGAGGGGACGACGTCTGGGCGCTGGCGCTCGGCGCGATGGTGCTGCAGACCTGCCGCCATGTCGTCGACTTCTCCTTCAACGAGGCGAATCACGATGCAACGGGTGCGAGCGCCAATACGAGCCCGACCGCGGCGCTCTCCGACAAGCTCGACAGCGTCGGCTGGACGGTCTGGGTGCGGCGCATGATCGTGCTGCCGATCGGCGAGCGCTGGGCCATGATCGCGGTGCTCACCGCCCTCACCACCCCGCGCATCGTCTTCTACGCCCTGCTCATCGGCTGTGCGCTGGCCGCCTGCTACACCACGGCGGGCCGGGTGCTGCGCTCGCTGACCCTCCCCCGGCTAACGCCGGGGGGACCCCCAGCCCGGCGCACCGACCGCGCCGCCCGGGCGCTGGCCGACCTCGCCGACTCCGGACCACTGGCCGAGCTGATCGCCGCCGGGGCCCGCGGCCGCGGCCGCACCGGTTCCTTCCTGGCCCCCGTCATGGCATTTCTCTCAGCCGCCGTGCTGCTGGTCTGGGTGCTCTTCCAGGACGACCCCACGTCCTGGCTCACCGTCGGTGTCGCCGTCTGCTCCGCACTGCTGGCCGGTGCGGCGGTGTCCCGCCCGCTCAAGGGCGCCCTCGACTGGCTGGTGCCGCCCTTCTTCCGGGCCGGCGAATACGTCACGATCCTGGTGCTGGCCGCCCGCTCGGACGTCCCCGGGGCGCTGCCCGCGGCGTACGGGCTGGTCGCGGCGGTCGCCTACCATCACTACGACACCGTCTACCGCATCCGCGGTGGCACCGGGGCCCCGCCGCGGTGGCTGGTCCGGGCAACCGGCGGGCACGAGGGACGCGTCCTTGTGGTCACCGTCCTCGCGGCCGCGCTGTCCCCTGAAGGTTTCACAATCGCGCTCACGGCCCTTGCCGTGGTCCTGGCGCTGCTGGTGCTCGTCGAGAGCATCCGTTTCTGGGTGTCCTCCCAAGCACCCGCCGTACACGATGAAGGAGAACCCGCATGATCGGCCTCGTGCTGGCTGCCGGCGCCGGACGGCGTCTGCGCCCCTACACCGACACCCTGCCCAAGGCTCTGGTGCCGGTCGATGGGGACACGACCATCCTCGACCTGACCCTCGGCAACTTCGCCGAGATCGGCCTGACCGAGGTCGCCATCATCGTCGGCTACCGCAAGGAAGCCGTCTACGAGCGCAAGGCCGCCCTGGAGCAGAAGTACGGCCTCAAGCTCACCCTCATCGACAACGACAAGGCCGAGGAGTGGAACAACGCCTACTCCCTGTGGTGCGGCCGTGACTCCCTCAAGCACACCGTGATCCTCGCCAACGGCGACACCGTGCACCCGGTCTCCGTCGAGAAGACCCTGCTCGCCGCCCGCGGCAACGGCCAGAAGATCATCCTCGCCCTCGACACGGTCAAGCAGCTGGCCGACGAGGAGATGAAGGTCGTCGTGGACCCCGCCAAGGGCGTCCAGAAGATCACCAAGCTGATGGACCCGGCCGAGGCGACCGGCGAGTACATCGGTGTCACCCTCATCGAGGGCGAGGCCGCCGACGAGCTGGCCGACGCCCTGAAGACCACCTTCGAGCGGGACCCCGACCTCTACTACGAGGACGGCTACCAGGAGCTCGTCAACCGCGGCTTCAAGGTGGACGTGGCGCCGATCGGCGACATCAAGTGGGTCGAGATCGACAACCACGACGACCTGGCGAAGGGCCGTGACATCGCATGCCAGTACTGACCCGCCTCATTCCGTCCCCGGTCGTCGTCGACATCAACGCCGGCGCCCTGGACGACCTGGCGGGCCTGCTGGCCGATCAGCGCATCTCCGCGTCCGGCAAGCTCGCCATCGCGATCAGCGGCGGCTCGGGGGCCCGGCTGCGGGAGCGGCTGTCGCCCGCGCTGCCGGGCGCCGAGTGGTACGAGGTCGACGGCGGCACCCTGGACGACGCGATCAAGCTTGCCGACGCCATGAAGAAGGGGCACTACGACGCCGTCGTGGGCCTGGGCGGCGGCAAGATCATCGACTGTGCCAAGTTCGCCGCGGCGCGCATCGGCCTGCCGCTGGTCGCCGTCGCGACGAACCTGTCGCACGACGGCCTGTGCTCGCCGGTCGCCACCCTCGACAACGACGCCGGCCGCGGCTCCTACGGGGTGCCGAACCCGATCGCCGTGGTGATCGACCTCGACATCATCCGTGAGGCCCCGGTCCGGTTCGTCCGCTCCGGTATCGGCGACGCGATCTCCAACATCTCCGCGGTCGCGGACTGGGAGCTCGCCCACCGCGAGACCGGCGAGGACCTCGACGGACTGGCCGCCGCCATGGCCCGCCAGGCCGGCGAGGCCGTGCTGCGTCACCCCGGAGGTGTCGGCGACGACAAGTTCCTCCAGGTGCTGGCCGAGGGCCTGGTCCTGACCGGCATCTCGATGTCGGTCGCGGGCGACAGCCGTCCGGCCTCCGGCGCCTGCCACGAGATCAACCACGCCTTCGACCTCCTCTTCCCCAAGCGCGCCGCGAGCCACGGCGAGCAGTGCGGCCTGGGCGCCGCGTTCGCCACGCATCTGCGCGGGGACAAGGAGACCCGTGACCTGATGGTCCAGGTGCTGCGCCGGCACGGCCTGCCGGTCACGCCGGGTGAGATCGGCTTCACCGACGAGGAATTCGTCCAGGTCGTCGAGTACGCACCCAAGACCCGCCCCGGGCGCTACACCATCCTGGAGCACCTCGACCTGTCCACCGACCAGATCAGGGACGCTTACGCCGACTATGCAGAAGCCATCGGTAGCTGAGCTCCGCCCGGTCGTTCACCCTCCGGGGGTGAAGGACCGGCGGAGCGGCGAGCACTGGGCCGGCCGGCTCTACATGCGCGAGCTCTCGCTGCGCATCGACCGCCACCTGGTGAACACGCGGATCACGCCCAACCAGCTGACCTACGTGATGACCGTCGCCGGCGTCCTCGCCGCTCCGGCCCTTCTGGTGCCGGGGATCGCGGGGGCACTGCTCGGCGTGCTGATGGTCCAGCTCTATCTGCTGCTCGACTGCGTCGACGGCGAGGTCGCCCGCTGGAAGAAGCAGTTCTCCCTGGGCGGGGTGTACCTGGACCGGGTCGGCGCCTACCTGTGCGACGCCGCGGTGCTGGTCGGCTTCGGCCTGCGCGCTGCCGACCTGTGGGGCGCGGGGCGGGTCGACTGGCTGTGGGCCTTCCTCGGCACGCTCGCCGCGCTCGGCGCCATCCTGATCAAGGCCGAGACCGACCTCGTCGGTGTCGCCCGTCACCAGGGCGGTCTGCCGCCGGTCAAGGAGACGGCGTCCGAGCCGCGCTCGTCCGGCATGGCGCTGGCCCGCAAGGCGGCCGCGGCGCTGAAGTTCCACCGCCTTGTCCTCGGGGTCGAGGCCTCCCTGCTGATCCTGGTCCTGGCGGTCCTGGACACGGTCCGGGGCGACCTGTTCTTCTCCCGGCTCGGTGTCGCCGTGCTGGCCGGCATCGCGCTCCTGCAGACGCTGCTGCACCTGGTGTCCATCCTGGCGTCGAGCAGGCTGAAGTGAGGAGCACGATGAAGGTCGGCGCGGTCATCATCACGATGGGCAACCGCCCCGAGGAGCTGCGCGCCCTCCTGGACTCGGTCGCCAAGCAGGACGGCGACCGGGTCGAGATCGCGGTGGTCGGCAACGGTTCGCCGCTGCCCGAGCTCCCCGAGGGCATACGGACCGTCGAGCTGCCGGAGAACGTCGGCATCCCGGCCGGCCGCAATGCCGGTATCGAGGCGTTCGGGCCCGGCGGCCGCGATGTCGATGTGCTGCTCTTCCTCGACGACGACGGACTGCTGGCCCACGAGGACACCGCCGAGCTGTGCCGCCAGGCCTTCGCCGCGGACCCCCGGCTGGGCATCATCAGCTTCCGGATCGCCGACCCGGACACCGGCGAGACCCAGCGCCGGCACGTCCCGCGGCTGCGCGCCGCCGACCCGATGCGCTCGTCGCGGGTGACCACCTTCCTCGGTGGCGCGAACGCGGTCCGTACGGCGGTCTTCGCGGAGGTCGGCGGGCTGCCCGACGACTTCTTCTACGCCCATGAGGAGACGGACCTCGCCTGGCGGGCCCTGGACGCGGGGTGGCAGATCGACTACCGGTCGGACATGGTCCTCTTCCACCCGACGACGGCCCCGGCCCGGCACGCGGTCTACCACCGCATGGTGGCCCGCAACCGCGTCTGGCTGGCCCGCCGCAACCTCCCCGCCCCGCTGGTGCCGGTCTACCTCGGCGTCTGGCTTCTGCTCACCCTCGCCCGCCGGCCGTCGCGGCCGGCGCTGCGGGCCTGGCTGGGCGGCTTCAAGGAGGGCTGGGTCTCGCCGTGCGGTCCCAGGCGCCCCATGAAGTGGGCTACCGTTTGGCGACTGACCCGACTGGGCCGCCCTCCCGTCATCTGACAAGCTCGTATCTGAAGAGCATCAGGCGCGAGCCGGGGCGTGGCCCCGGCAGCGCACCTTGAGGACGAAAGTGTCAACTGTGAGCGAGACCACGCACGACAGTGCGGTCGCCATGAGTGCCCCGCCATCTTCCGATGAGGGGCTCACCCCTGCCCAGCGGGCCCAGAAGTACGGGCTCTCGCAGAGCGGCGCCCGTCCGGGCCTCCTGGAGTACATCGGGCAGCTGTGGCACCGCCGGCATTTCATCTCCGCCTTCGCCAGCGCCAAGCTGACGGCGCAGTACAGCCAGGCCAAGCTGGGCCAGGTCTGGCAGGTGGCGACGCCGCTGCTCAACGCGGGCGTCTACTACTTGATCTTCGGTGTGCTGATCGGCACGAGCCGGGGCGTTCCCAACTACGTCCTGTTCCTGGTGACCGGCGTCTTCATCTTCACCTTCACCCAGAGCTCGGTGATGGCCGGCACCCGGGCGATCTCGGGCAGCCTGGGGCTGGTGCGGGCGCTGCACTTCCCGCGGGCCTGTCTGCCGATCTCGTTCTGCCTGATGCAGCTGCAGCAGCTGCTGTTCTCCATGGGCGTGCTGGTGATCATCCTGCTCGGCTTCGGGCAGGTGCCGACGTGGTCGTGGCTGCTCGCCCTGCCGACGCTGGCGCTGCAGTTCGTGTTCAACACCGGTCTGGCGATGGTGATGGCGCGGCTGGGGGCGAAGACCCCGGACCTGGCGCAGCTGATGCCGTTCATCATGCGGACCTGGATGTACGCCTCCGGCGTGATGTTCAGCATCAGCGTGATCCTCAAGGGCAAGGACGTCCCGAAGTTCGTGGAGGTTCTCCTCAACGGGAATCCGGCCGTCGTCTACATCGACCTGATGCGGTTCGCGCTGATCGACACCTTCAAGGCGAACCAGCTGCCGCACCATGTGTGGGCGTTCGCCATCGGCTGGGCGCTGCTCGCGGGCGTGGCCGGCTTTGTGTACTTCTGGAAGGCTGAGGAGCGGTACGGACGTGGCTGAGCAGACCAACGGCGTCCAGCCGACCGAGGCGGCGCGGGAGCGGATCCCCACCGTGATCGCGGACGATCTGCACATCGTCTACCGCGTCTACGGCACGGGCGCCGGCAAGGGCAGCGCCACCGCGGCGCTGAACCGCATCATCCGCCGCAAGCCCTCCACGGGTGTGCGGGAGGTGCACGCGGTCAAGGGTGTGTCCTTCACCGCCTACCGCGGCGAGTCGATCGGCCTGATCGGCTCCAACGGCTCGGGCAAGTCCACCCTGCTCAAGGCGGTCGCCGGCCTGCTGCCCGCCGAGAGCGGCAAGGTCTACACCCACGGCCAGCCCTCCCTGCTGGGCGTGAACGCGGCGCTGATGAACGACCTGACCGGCGAGAAGAACGTCCTGCTCGGCGGCCTGGCCATGGGCATGTCCCGCGAGCAGGTCCGCGAGCGCTACGACGGGATCGTCGACTTCTCCGGCATCAACGAGAAGGGCGACTTCATCTCGCTGCCGATGCGCACCTATTCGTCCGGCATGGCGGCCCGGCTGCGGTTCTCCATCGCCGCCGCCAAGGACCACGACGTGCTGATGATCGACGAGGCCCTGGCCACCGGCGACCGCAGCTTCCAAAAGCGCTCCGAGGCCCGCATCCGCGAACTGCGCAAGGAAGCCGGCACCGTCTTCCTGGTCAGCCACAACAACAAGTCCATCCGCGACACCTGCGACCGGGTCCTGTGGCTGGAGCGCGGCGAACTGCTGATGGACGGCCCCACCGACGAGGTCATCAAGGCGTACGAGAAGGAGACGGGCAAGTAGCCCCCGTCCCGCACCCGAAGGCCTCCGCGAGTCCGCCTCGCGGAGGCCTTCGGATGTGAAGGAATCGTCAACTCTCCGGGCATCGGGAACAGTTCGGATGGCCGGGATGTTGAGCGGAAGAGGGGCGGGGGCACGGGTACCCCCGCGGAGGCGGGCGAGACGTACGGCGTAAGCTGTACGGGTACTGAACAGCGTCAAGTGGTACATGTCGGGCAGTGCTCACCCAAGCGGGCGATACGGGCCCGATCGGGCGCGTCGCCTGCTGCGGCGTGTCCGAAATAGGATGTTTTAGCTTGGCGGTGTAGAACGGGAGACGTGACGGCAATGGCTACTGGTTCGCTCCGGCACCGAAATGCGCCGGGCAGCCCCCGGTGAGCCGAGACAACGAGCAGGTGCGTCGCGCCTTCCCCCGGAAGGGGGCGGCGGGCGACGGGCGGGAGCAGACGCGCACCGTGCTCGATCAGGCCGCACACGAGAACTTCCCGGTCGCGCCGTTCTTCCTGCCCCGGGTCTGGCGGGCCGATCTGATGGCCGTTTACGGCTTCGCCCGGCTCGTCGACGACATCGGTGACGGCGATCTCGCACCCGGCGGCGGCGACGCCGTGCTCCTCGGGCTGGACCGCGCGCAGGACGGGGGCACCGCCCGCTCGAGCGCAGAGAGCGGGGGAGAGCGGCTCGCGCTGCTGGACGCCCTGGAGGCGGATCTGCACCGCGTCTTCAGCGACCGTGCCCCGGGGCCCCGCCATCCGCTCATGCGCCGGCTCGGCCCGACCGTCCGCCGCTGCCGCCTGACCCCCGAGCCGTTCCTCGATCTGATCGCGGCCAACCGGCAGGACCAGCGGGTCAGCCGCTACGGCACCTACGACGATCTGGCCGCCTACTGCGAGCTGTCCGCGAACCCCGTCGGCCGGCTCGTCCTCGGCATCACCGGCACCGCGAGCCCCGAGCGCATCCGCCGCTCGGACGCCGTCTGCACCGCCCTCCAGATCGTCGAACACCTCCAGGACGTGGCCGAGGATCTCGGGCGCGACCGCATCTACCTCCCCGCCGAGGACATGAAACGCTTCGGCGTCACCGAGTCCGATCTGGCCGCGCCCAGCGGGGGCGCATCGGTGCGCGCGCTGATCGCCTACGAGGCGGAACGCGCCCGTGACCTGCTGAATGAAGGCACCCCGCTGGTGGGTAGCGTCCACGGCAGACTCAAGCTGCTGCTGGCCGGTTTCGTGGCCGGCGGGCGTGCCGCGCTCCAGGCGGTCGCGGCCGCCGATCATGACGTACTCCCTGGACCGCCCAAGCCGACCAAGCTCAGCCTGCTGCGCGAGGTAGCGGCGACATTGCGAAGAGAGGGGTGAGTCGGACCGTGGAGGACACTGCACACGCGTCCGCGCCGGTGCTCGCTGCGTACCGCTACTGCGAGGCCATCACCGGGCAGCAGGCACGGAACTTCGCCTACGGCATCCGGCTGCTGCCGACCGACAAGCGACAGGCCATGTCGGCGCTCTACGCCTTCTCCCGCCGGATCGACGACATCGGTGACGGCACCCTGGAGCCCACCGCCAAACAGGGGCGCCTGGAGGACACCCGGGCGCTGCTGGCCCGCATCAAGGACGGCCGGATCGACGACGACGACACCGACCCGGTGGCCGTCGCGCTCTCCGACGCCGCCCGCCGCTTCCCGCTGCCCCTGGACGGTCTCGACGAGCTGATCGACGGCGTGCTGATGGACGTGCGCGGCGAGACGTACGAGACCTGGGACGAGCTGAAGGTCTACTGCCGTTGTGTGGCCGGCGCGATCGGCCGGCTCTCGCTCGGTGTGTTCGGCACGGTGCCGGGCGCGCAGGACGCCGAGCGCGCCTCGGAGTACGCCGACACCCTCGGCCTCGCCCTCCAACTGACCAACATTCTCAGGGACGTTCGCGAGGACGCCGGCAACGGCCGCACCTACCTCCCCGCCGAGGACCTCGCCAAGTTCGGCTGCGCGGACGGCTTCGACCGCCCCGTACCGCCGCCCGGCTCCGACTTCGCCGGCCTGGTGCACTTCGAGGTCAACCGCGCCCGTGCGCTGTTCGCCGAGGGCTTCCAGCTGCTGCCGATGCTCGACCGGCGCAGCGGTGCCTGCGTGGCCGCGATGGCCGGCATCTACCACCGCCTGCTCTCCCGGATCGCCGCCGACCCCGGGGCGGTGCTGCGCGGCCGGGTCTCGCTGCCCGGCCGGGAGAAGGCCTTCGTCGCGGTGCGCGGGCTGTCCGGGCTCGACGCACGGGCGATCGGCCGGCGGCAGTCCGTCCGGAGGCGCGGATGATGCGCCCGACGGCGAAGGACGGCGGTGACCCCGCGTCAGCGCGGCGGGCAACCCTCCCCGGGGTGGCTGCGTCCCTGACAGCAGTATGGGGGGAGAGCACATGACACCGGGAGCCACGCGGCTCGGTCACGACTCCGGCCTGCCGTCCGGCCGTCCGCAGGGGGCGGCCGCGGTGGTCATCGGCGGCGGTCTCGCGGGCACGACCGCGGCGCTCGCGCTGGCCGACGCCGGGCTGCGGGTCACCCTGATCGAGGGCCGGCCCCGGCTCGGCGGGCTGGTCTTCTCCTTCCGGCGCGAGTCCGCGGCCGGTGCGCTGAGTGTCGACAACGGCCAGCACGTCTACCTGCGCTGCTGCACCGCGTACCGCACGTTCCTGGAGCGGATCGGCGCCACGGACCTGGTGCCCCTCCAGGACCGCATGGACGTACCGGTCCTGGACCCCGGAGGCAGCTTCGGCCGGGGAAGGATGCGGCTGGGCCGGCTGCGCCGCACCGCCCTGCCCGTCCCGCTGCACCTCGCCCGCAGCCTGGCCGGCTACCCGCATCTCTCCCCCGCCGAGCGGGCCCGCGTCGTCCGCGCCACCCTGGCGCTCAAGGGACTCGACCCGGCCGACCCCGCGCTGGACGGGATCGACTTCGGCAGCTGGCTGCGCTGCCACGGCCAGTCGGACCGGGCCGTCGAGGCGCTGTGGGACCTGGTCGGCATCGCCACCCTCAACGCCCGTGCTGAGGACGCCTCGATGGGCCTGGCCGCCAAGGTCTTCCGGACCGGGCTGCTGTCCGCGCCGGGCGCCGCCGACATCGGCTGGTCCCGCGTCCCGCTCGGCGACGTCCATGACACCCTCGCCCGCACCGCACTGGAGAAGGCCGGGGTGCGCCTCGCCCTGCGCACCCGCGCCGGTGCCGTCACGCGCGGCGGGGACGGCTGGCAGGTCTCGGTGGAGAACGGCCCGCACGGCGGCGAGCGGCTGACCGCCGACACCGTCGTCCTCGCCGTACCGCAGCGCGAGGCCCACGGCCTGCTGCCCGACGGGGCGCTGGAGGGCAAGGACCGGCTGCTGGAGATCGGCACCGCGCCGATCCTCAACCTCCATGTCGTCTACGACCGCAAGGTGCTGCGCCGCCCCTTCTTCGCCGCGATCGGCTCCCCGGTCCAGTGGGTCTTCGACCGCACCGACGCCTCGGGGCTCACGCGCGCGGGCGGCAACGAGCGCTGCCAGTATCTGGCGGTCTCGCAGTCCGCCGCGCAGGAGGAGATCGACCAGCCGGTCGCCAAGCTCCGCGCCCGCTATCTGCCGGAGCTGGAGCGCCTGCTGCCCGCCGCCCGGGGCGCCAGGATCCACGACTTCTTCGTCACCCGCGAGCGCACCGCGACCTTCGCGCCCGCACCGGGCGTCGGCAGGCTCCGCCCCGCCGCCCGCACCCAAGCTTCCGGCCTGTTCCTGGCCGGCGCGTGGACCGCCACCGGGTGGCCCGCGACCATGGAAAGCGCTGTTCGCAGCGGCACTGCCGCCGCTCGCGAGGCACTCACCGAACTCGGCTTCCCCCAGGGCCAGTTGCCTCAGGAGGCGGCATGACTACGAGTACGAGCGCTCGCACGAGCACGAGCATCGGAAACAGAGGAGAAACCGTGAATCCGGCTTCCCCAGCTATCGACACCGAGAGCGTCACCGCGCTGCTGGAGCGCGGGCGGACACTCGCCACTCCCGTGCTGCGTGCCGCCGTCAACCGGCTCGCTTCTCCCATGGACACCGTCGCCGCCTACCACTTCGGCTGGATCGACGCCGAGGGCCACCCCACCACGGGGGACAGCGGCAAGGCGGTACGGCCCGCGCTCGCCCTGCTGTCGGCCGAGGCCGCGGGGGCGGCCCCCGAGGTCGGCATCCCCGGCGCGGTCGCCGTCGAGCTGGTGCACAACTTCTCGCTGCTGCACGACGACCTCATGGACGGCGACGAGCAGCGCAGGCACCGCGACACCGTCTGGAAGGTGCACGGCCCCGCGCAGGCCATCCTCGTCGGCGACGCGCTGTTCGCCCTGGCCAACGAAATACTGCTGGAGCTCGGCACGGTCGACGCCGGCCGCGCCACCCGCCGCCTCACCCAGGCCTCCCGCAAGCTGATCGACGGTCAGGCCCAGGACATCTCCTACGAGCACCGCGAGCGGGTCACCGTCGAGGAGTGCCTGGAGATGGAGGGCAACAAGACCGGCGCGCTGCTGGCCTGTGCCGTCTCCATCGGCGCGGTGCTCGGTGGCGCCGACGACCGTATGGCGGACACCCTCGAGAAGTACGGCTACCACCTCGGTCTCGCCTTCCAGGCCGTGGACGACCTGCTCGGCATCTGGGGCGACCCGGACGCCACCGGCAAGCAGACCTGGAGCGATCTGCGGCAGCGCAAGAAGTCGCTGCCGGTCGTCGCGGCCCTGGCCGCCGGCGGCGAGGCCTCCGAGCGGCTGGCCCGGATCCTGGCGGCCGACGCCAAGAAGAGCGAGAGCGAGATCGCCGACTTCACCGAGGAGGAGTTCGCCTCCCGCGCGGCCCTCATCGAGGAGGCCGGCGGCCGTGAGTGGACTTCCCAGGAGGCCCGCCGTCAGCACACCACCGCCATCGCCGCGCTCGACGAGATCGAGATGCCGCAGAAAGTCCGTGCCGAGCTCGTCGCGCTCGCTGACTTCGTCGTCGTACGAAAGAGATGAGCGCCATCGACACCGAATAGTTCGCAGTCGCCGGCCGGTGCCAGCCGGGCGCCGGCCGACGGAATCCCTGAGCACGCTTTTCACAGTTCACTGCCGAAGGGGAAGCCATGACAGCGACGACCGACGGAAGCACCGGGGCGCTGCCGCCCCGGTCCCCTTCGGCCAGCGATGCCACCACTGAGAACACCACGGCATCCGCCCGTACGCGCACCGCCTTACGGGACGACACGGCGGACACCGCCCGCCGCGCGACCACCCGCGCCACCGACCATCTGCTGTCCGCCCAGGACCCCGCCGGATGGTGGAAGGGCGACCTCGAGACCAACGTCACGATGGACGCCGAAGACCTGCTGCTCCGTCAGTTCCTGGGTATCCAGGACCCCGAACTCACCGAGGCGGCCGCCCGCTACATCCGCGGCGAGCAGGGCACGGACGGCACCTGGGCCACCTTCTACGGCGGGCCCGGCGAACTCTCCACCACCATCGAGGCTTATGTCGCCCTGCGGCTCGCCGGGGACGCCCCCGACGCACCGCACATGGCCAGGGCCTCCGCATGGGTCCGCGAGCAGGGCGGCATCGCTTCGGCCCGGGTCTTCACCCGCATCTGGCTGGCCCTGTTCGGCTGGTGGAAGTGGGACGACCTGCCCCAACTGCCCCCAGAACTCCTCTACTTCCCCAAGTGGTTCCCGCTCAACATCTATGACTTCGGGTGCTGGGCGCGGCAGACGATCGTGCCGCTGACCATCGTCTCGGCCAAACGCCCGGTGCGCCCGGCGCCGTTCGCCCTCGACGAGCTGCACACCGATCCGCGCCGCCCCAACCCGCCGCGGCCGCTCGCCCCCGCCGTCAGCTGGGACGGCCTGTTCCAGCGCCTCGACAAGGCGCTGCACCTCTACCGCAAGGTCGCCTTCCGCCGGCTGCGCCGTGCCGCGATGCGCTCCGCCGCCCGCTGGATCATCGAACGCCAGGAGAACGACGGCTGCTGGGGCGGTATCCAGCCGCCCGCCGTCTACTCCGTCATCGCCCTGCATCTCCTCGGCTACGACCTCGACCACCCCGTGCTGCGCGCCGGCCTGGCCTCCCTCGACCGGTTCGCGGTACGGCGCGAGGACGGCGCCCGGATGATCGAGGCCTGTCAGTCCCCGGTCTGGGACACCTGCCTGGCCACCATCGCGCTCGCCGACGCCGGTCTGCCCGCCGATCACCCCCAGCTGGTCAAGGCCGTCGACTGGATGCTCGCCGAGCAGATCGACCGCCCCGGCGACTGGAGCGTGCGGCGTCCCCAACTCCCCTCCGGAGGCTGGGCGTTCGAGTTCGAGAACGACAACTACCCGGACATCGACGACACCGCCGAGGTGGTGATCGCCCTGCGCCGGGTGAAGCACCCCGATCCGCAGCGGGTCGACGCCGCGGTGCGCCGCGCGGTGCGCTGGAACTTCGGCATGCAGTCCAAGGACGGCGGCTGGGGCGCCTTCGACGTCGACAACACCAGCCCGCTGCCCAACCGGCTGCCGTTCTGTGACTTCGGGGAGGTCATCGACCCGCCGTCGGCCGATGTCACCGCCCATGTCGTCGAGATGCTCGCGGAGGTGGGCCGCACCCACGATCCGCGCACCCGCCGCGGTATCGCCTGGCTGCTGGCCGAACAGGACACCTGCGGCGCCTGGTTCGGCCGCTGGGGCACCAACTACCTCTACGGCACCGGATCGGTGCTCCCCGCGCTGGCCGCCGCCGGCATCCCGCGCGCGCACCCCGCCGTCCGCCGCGCGGTCCTGTGGCTGGAGCGGGTGCAGAACGACGACGGCGGCTGGGGCGAGGACCAGCGGTCCTACCAGGACAAGGAGCAGTGGGCCGGGCGCGGCGCCTCGACCGCCTCACAGACCGCCTGGGCACTGATGGCGCTGCTCGCGGCCGGCGAGCGCGACAGCGAGGCGGTACGGCGCGGGGTGCGCTGGCTGGCCTCGACCCAGCGCGAGGAC
This sequence comes from Streptomyces sp. NBC_01454, assembly GCF_036227565.1. Taxonomy (NCBI): domain Bacteria; kingdom Bacillati; phylum Actinomycetota; class Actinomycetes; order Kitasatosporales; family Streptomycetaceae; genus Streptomyces; species Streptomyces sp. NBC_01454. The sequence goes on along the minus strand of NZ_CP109460.1, from coordinate 1,239,762 downwards.
GGCACCTGGGACGAGCCGTACTTCACCGGCACGGGCTTCCCCTGGGACTTCTCCATCAATTACCACCTCTACCGCCAGGTCTTCCCCCTGACGGCGCTGGGTCGCTACCTGGGCGGGGGACCGGCCGCCGCACCGGTGAGGGCCTGATGCCGGGCCGGCACCCGGCGGACGCGGATCCGCCGCTGCTGGTTGCCTGTGCGCTCGGGATCGAGCGGTTCGCGCTGCGCGGCGGCGACCGCGGGGGAGCGGCGGAGCGGGCCTGGCCACGGCCGGTCGTGCTCCGCACGGGCATGGGCCCCCAGGCGGCCGAACGCACCCTGGCCACGGCGCTGGGTGAGGGTGCGGTCACCGAGCGTTCCCCGGTGGTCGCCAGCGGCTTCTGCGCCGGTCTCGCCCCCGGCATGCGGCCCGGGGACGTGATCGTCGCCTCGGCCACCCGCGGCCACCACCCGGACGCCCCGGAGACGCCCTGCCGGGACAACGGTCCGCTGCTGCGGGCCCTGCGGGAGCGCGGTCTGAGGGTGCACAGCGGTCTGCTGTGCGGCTCCGACCACGTGGTGCGCGGTGCGGAGCGGGCCGAGCTGCACGCCGCCGGGGCGGTCGCGGTGGACATGGAGTCCGCCGCCACGCTCCGTGCGGCACGGCGGGCCGGTCCCCGTCCGGTTGCGGCCGTCCGGGTGGTCGTGGACGCTCCAGAACATGAACTCGTGCGTATCGGCACCGTGCGCGGTGGAATATCAGCCTTCCGAGTCCTGCGTTCCATCCTGCCTGTTTTCTACGAATGGCACCGTTCTTTGCTGCTCCCCTGGAGGTGAGTCAGATGGTCATGCCGCTTCGTCAGTCCATCCGGGTCGGTACCTATCTTTTTGAGCAGAAAATGATCCGGCGGCGGGAGAAGTTCCCGCTCATTGTCGAGCTGGAACCGCTCTTCGCCTGCAATCTGAAATGTGAGGGCTGCGGGAAGATCCAGCATCCGGCGGGCGTGCTCAAGCAGCGCATGCCGGTGGCCCAGGCGGTCGGCGCGGTGCTGGAGTCGGGTGCCCCGATGGTCTCCATCGCCGGTGGCGAACCCCTGATGCACCCGCAGATCGACGAAATCGTGCGGCAGTTGGTGGCCAAGCGGAAATATGTCTTCCTGTGCACCAACGCCATGCTGCTGCGCAAGAAGTTGGAAGACTTCCGGCCCTCCCAGTATTTCGCGTTCGCCGTGCACATCGACGGTATGCGTGAGCGGCATGACGAATCGGTCGCCAAGGAAGGTGTATTCGACGAGGCGGTGGAGGCGATCAAGGAGGCCAAGCGGCGCGGCTTCCGGGTCACCACCAACTCCACCTTCTTCAACACCGACACCCCGCAGACCATCATCGAGGTCCTCAATTTCCTCAATGACGACCTCCAGGTCGACGAGATGATGCTCTCGCCCGCCTACGCCTACGAGAAGGCTCCCGACCAGGAGCACTTCCTGGGCGTCGAGCAGACCCGTGAGCTGTTCAAGAAGGCCTTCGCCGGCGGCAACCGGCGCCGCTGGCGGCTCAACCACAGCCCGCTCTTCCTGGACTTCCTGGAGGGTAAGGCGGACTTCCCCTGCACGGCCTGGGCGATCCCCAACTACTCGCTCTTCGGCTGGCAGCGCCCCTGCTACCTGATGAGCGACGGCTACGTCCCGACGTACCGGGAGCTCATCGAGGAGACCGACTGGGAGAAGTACGGCCGCGGCAAGGACCCGCGGTGCGCCAACTGCATGGCGCACTGCGGCTATGAGCCGACCGCCGTCCTCGCCACCATGGGCTCGCTGAAGGAGTCCCTGCGGGCGGCCAGGGAGACCATCGCGGGAAACCGCGGATGACCCGCTGAGCGAAGGGGAGCCCGCGCAGCCGGGCTCCCCGCGTCACGGCCCGGCCCGCCGTCGCACCCCGCCCGCGACGGCGGACCGGACCGGCAGGACCGGCAGGACCGGCAGGGACGCCTGAACGAGTGAGTGGGGGACCGTACATGACGATGCTGGAACACCTCCGGGAACCGCGCCACCTCAAGGCGCTCCCGGAGGCCCGACTGCCCGAACTCGCCGAGGAGATCCGGCACTTCCTCGTCCGGGCGGTCACCCGCACCGGCGGCCATCTGGGCCCCAACCTCGGTGTGGTCGAGCTGACCATCGCCCTGCACCGGGTCTTCGACTCACCCGCCGACCGCATCCTGTGGGACACCGGGCACCAGTCCTATGTGCACAAGCTGCTGACGGGACGGCAGGACTTCTCCAAGCTGCGGGCCAAGGGCGGGCTGTCCGGATATCCCTCGCGCGCCGAGTCCGTGCACGACGTCATCGAGAACAGCCATGCCTCGACGGTGCTGGGCTGGGCCGACGGTCTGGCCAAGGCCCACCGCATCCGCGGTACCCGAGGCACCCGCAACCATGTGGTGGCCGTGATCGGCGACGGCGCGCTGACCGGCGGCATGGCCTGGGAGGCGCTGAACAACATCGCGGCCGCCAAGGACCGCCCGCTGATCATCGTCGTCAACGACAACACCCGCTCCTACGCCCCGACCATCGGCGGCCTCGCCGACCACCTCGCCCTCCTGCGCACCACCGACGGCTACGAGAAGTTCCTGGCCTGGGGCAAGGACGTCCTCCAGCGCACCCCGGTCCTGGGCGCACCCCTGTACGACTCGCTGCACGGCGCCAAGAAGGGACTGAAGGACTTCATCGCCCCCCAGGGCATGTTCGAGGACCTGGGCCTGAAGTACGTCGGTCCGGTCGACGGCCATGACATCGCGGCCGTCGAATCGGCGCTGCGCCGGGCGGCGGGCTTCCACGGGCCGGTGCTGGTGCACTGCCTGACCGAGAAGGGCCGCGGCTACCCGCCCGCCCTGGAGGACGAGGCGGACCACTTCCACACCGTCGGCGTGATGGACCCGCTGACCTGCGCGCCGGCCGCCGCGCCCGGCGCTCCCTCCTGGACCTCCGTCTTCGGCGACGAAATGCTGCGCATCGGCGCCGAACGCGAGGACGTGGTCGCCCTGACGGCGGCGATGCTGCAGCCGGTCGGTCTGGAGCAGTTCGCCCGGGCCTACCCGGACCGGGTGTGGGACGTGGGCATCGCCGAGCAGCACGCGGCCGTGTCGGCGGCGGGCCTGGCGACCGGCGGCCTGCACCCCGTCGTCGCCGTCTACGCCACCTTCCTCAACCGTGCCTTCGACCAGGTGCTGATGGACGTGGCGCTGCACAGGTGCGGGGTGACCTTCGTGCTGGACCGGGCCGGTGTCACCGGCACCGACGGCGCCTCCCACAACGGCATGTGGGACATGTCGATCCTGCAGGTCGTCCCGGGCCTGCGGATCGCCGCGCCGCGCGACGCCGACCAGCTCCGCGCCCAGCTGCGCGAGGCGCTGGACGTGGACGACGCACCGACCGTCGTCCGCTTCCCCAAGGCGGCGGTGGACGACCCGGTCCCGGCCGTCGACCGGATCGGGGGCGTCGACGTCCTCCACCGGGCACCGCACCCGGACGTCCTGCTGGTCGCCGTCGGGGTGATGGCCCCGGTCTGTCTGCGGGTCGCCGAACTCCTCGCCGCGCGCGGGGTCGACGCCACCGTCATCGACCCGCGCTGGGTCAAGCCGGTCGACGAGACCATCGGGCAGCTCGCCGCGCAGCACGCCATGGTGGCCGTCGTCGAGGACAACAGCCGGACCGGCGGCGTCGGCTGGGCGGTCGGCCAGGCCCTGCGGGACGCGGAGGTGGACGTGCCGCTGCGCACCTTCGGGATCCCCGAGCAGTTCCTGCCGCACGCCCGGCGCGGTGAGCTGCTGGCCGACATCGGACTCACGCCGGCCGAGATCGCCGGACAGATCAGCGCCGCGCTGGGCCGCGCCGCGACGGGCCGTAAGGAGAGCACACCGTGACCGGATTCGATCTGACCGGGCTCCTCGCCGAGCGCGGCGGTGAGCGCTACGAGCTGCACGCCCGCCACCTCAACCACCAGCTCCCGCGGATGCTGCACACCATCGGTTTCGACCGGGTCTACGAGCGGGCCGAGGGCGCGTACTTCTGGGACGCCGAGGGCCAGGAGTACCTCGACATGCTCGCCGGGTTCGGGGTGATGGGCCTGGGCCGGCACCATCCCGTCGTCCGGCAGGCGCTGCACGACGTCCTCGACGCCTCGCTGGCCGATCTCACCCGCTTCGACTGCCAGCCGCTGCCGGGGCTGCTCGCCGAGAAGCTGCTCCGCCATGCGCCCCACCTCGACCGGGTCTTCTTCGGCAACAGCGGCACCGAAGCCGTCGAGACCGCCCTGAAGTTCGCCCGCTACGCCACCGGCAGACCGCGCATCCTCTACTGCACCCACGCCTTTCACGGCCTGACGACCGGCGCGCTCTCCGTCAACGGCGAGGACGGCTTCCGCGACGGCTTCGCCCCGCTGCTGCCGGACACCGCCATCGAGATGGGCGATCTGGCCGCACTGGAGCGGGAGCTGAAGCGCGGCGACGTGGCCGGGTTCGTGGTCGAACCCATCCAAGGCAAGGGCGTCCACCCCACCCCGCCCGGCTTCCTGCGCGCCGCCCAGGAACTGCTGCAACGCCACAAGGCGCTGCTCATCGCCGACGAGGTGCAGACCGGCCTCGGCCGCACCGGCGACTTCTTCGCCTACCAGCACGAGGACGGCGTCGAACCGGACCTGGTGTGCGTGGCCAAGGCGCTCTCCGGCGGCTATGTCCCCATCGGCGCGACCCTCGGCAAGGACTGGATCTTCAAGAAGGTCTACTCGTCCATGGACCGGGTCCTGGTGCACTCCGCGAGCTTCGGCTCCAACGCCCAGGCGATGGCGGCCGGTCTCGCGGTGCTCGCGGTGATGGAGGACGAGCAGCTCGTCGCCCACGCCCGGCACATCGGTGACCTGCTGCGCTCCCGGCTCGCCGCGCTCATCGACGACTACGAGCTGCTGCACGACGTACGGGGCCGCGGCCTGATGATCGGCATCGAGTTCGGCCGCCCCAAGTCCCTGAGCCTGCGCGGCCGCTGGACCATGCTGCAGGCCGCCCGCAAGGGGCTGTTCGCGCAGATGGTCGTGGTGCCGCTGCTGCAACGGCACCACATCCTGACCCAGGTCTCCGGCGACCACCTGGAGGTCATCAAGCTGATCCCGCCGCTGATCATCGACGAGCGGGACGTCGACCGGTTCCTCACGGCCTTCACCGCCGTCATGGACGACGCCCACAACGGCGGCGGCCTGATGTGGGACTTCGGCCGGACACTGGTGAAGCAGTCCTTGCAGACGGGCCGGGGCTGACCGGCGCCCCCACTGTGACCGGGCACTACTGGCGTCCGTACGCCATCCACTTCGCGGGTTCCGTCAACGGGCGGAACCCGGCCTTCCCGTAGACCTCATGGGCATCGGCGGTGGCGAGGAGAATGCGGCGCACGTCGTAGGGGGCCAGCTGGTCGCGGACCGCGGCGACCAGTGCCGTGCCTATCCCCTTGCCGCGCGCCTCGCGGGCGACGTAGACATCGCAGAGCCAGGCGAAGGTGACCCGGTCGGTGACCACCCGCGCATAGGCGACCTGGGCGCCCGAGCGGGTGTCGTAGGCACCGAAGTTCAGTGAGCCGGCGATCGCCCGGTCCTGCTTGTCGCGTGAACGGCCCGCCGCCCAGTACGTGTCGGTGGACAGCCAGTGGTGCACCAGAGCGGCGTCCAGCCGGGCCGGATCGCTGGAGAACTCATAGTTGTCGATCATGCCGGGAAGACTGCCACAGGGGCACCGCTCGCGGGTGTCAGTCCGTCAGCAGCTGGTCCCGCAGCCGGTCCCGGACGGCGGGGGTCAGCTTCAGCCCGTCGGCGAGGTAGGCCTCGGTCGAGCCCCAGGTCCGCTCGATCGCGTCGTAGGCGGCCGTGAGGTAGTCGGTGTGCGCGCCGAACAGCGGCGAGAGCAGCTCCATGACCTCCGGCGACATCCCCACCGCCGAGCTGTCGGAGCGGCGGATCTTGTAGCGGCGGTGCGGGTCGTTGGACTTGAGGTAGTCCGCCTCGATGGCGTCCCGCTCCACGCCGACCGCCAGCAGGGTCACGGCCACGGACAGGCCCGCCCGGTCCTTGCCCGCCGCGCAGTGCATCAGCGCCGGCACGCTGTCCTCGGCGAGCGCATGCAGCACCCGGCTGTGGTCCTCGGTGCGGGTGGTGATGATGTGGCGGTAGGTGGCGGCCATCCGGGCCGCGGCCTTCCCGTCGCCGAGCGCGCCGCGCAGCTGGTCCAGCTCGCCGTCGCGCACCATCGTCCAGAACTCCGCACCGTCGGCCGGGTCGGTGAGCGGGATGTTCACATTGCGCACACCGGGCAGGGCGACATCCGGCCCCTCCAGCTTGATGTCCGAGGCATTGCGGAAATCAAAGACGGTGTGCAGTCCGAGTCCGGCCAGAAATGCCGCATCGTCCTCCGTCGCATGGGCGAGATGCCCGCTGCGGAACAGCCTGCCCTCCCGTACACGACGCCCGTCCACGGTCGGCAGTCCGCCCACGTCACGGAAGTTGCGGACCTCCGCGAGCTCGGTCTGGGCCGGTGGAACCTGCGGCGTCTGCGTCACGGGCGCTCCTCGGTGTCGGCCGCCGACGCTGCTCGTCGACGTGGCGGGTCACCATCCGACGATACGACATTGATGCAAGGGGCAATCAGGCCGCAATCAGGGCGCGTGGGGGTGCGGCGAAGCGCTCGGGAAGCAAGGGGTGATCGTTCGTTATTCCCATTTGGGCAGAATTTGACTTGGTGGCATTTATCACCCGCCGTCAACCCCTGGTTACGGTGGCGTAGGTCACTTCTCGAGGTGAAATATGTCCTGACGTGGCAGACGATTCGAAGAACCTCAGCAGCGGCGCCCATGGCGCCATCGGGTCGTACGCAGCCGTCGGGGACAGCTTCACGGAGGGGGTCGGGGATCCCGGCCCTGACGGGGTGTACATCGGTTGGGCGGACCGGCTCGCGGTCCTGCTCTCGGACCAGCGGGCGGAGGAGGACTTCCGCTATGCGAACCTCGCCGTCAGGGGACGGCTCCTGGGCCAGATCATCGAAGAACAGGTGCCGCGGGCCAAGGAGCTCGCCCCCGCGCTGGTGACGTTCTGTGCCGGCGGCAATGACATCCTGCGCCCGGGCTCGGACCCGGACGCGGTCGCCGAGCGTTACGAGGCGGCGGTCCGCGATCTGGCCGGATCGGTCGGCACGGTCCTGCTCTGCACGGGTTTCGACACCCGCGGGATCCCCGTGCTCAAGCATCTGCGCGGCAAGATCGCCACGTATACGGCGCACGTCCGGGCCATCGCGGACCGGCACGGCTGCCCCGTCCTGGACCTGTGGTCGCTGAAGTCGGTGCAGGACCGGCGGGCCTGGAGCGAGGACCGGCTTCATCTGTCGGCCGACGGGCACACCCGGGTGGCGCTGCGCGCGGCCCAGGTGCTCGGGCTGGGGGTGCCGGCCGACCCGGACCAGCCGTGGCCTCCGGAGGCGGAGCGGACGGCCGCCGACGCGCGGCGGGACAACATCCACTGGGCGCGGGAGCATCTCGTACCGTGGATCGGCCGCCGGCTGCGCGGTGAGTCCTCCGGCGACCACGTCGAGCCGAAGCGGCCCGATCTGCTGCCGCTCTAGGGCATGTCCGCCCCAGGGATCCTCGCCGGGCGGCACCGGCCCGAGCATGACGGAGGCCCCGACTGCGCCGATGGCGGAGCGGGGCCTCAGTGTGCCGCGGTGCCGGTGTAGGGCAGGTCCGCCCAGACGACCCGGCCCGGTCCGCTGTCGGCGGGCCGGGAGCCCCAGCAGTCGGACAGCGCGCCGACGAGGAACAGGCCCCGTCCGCACTCCTTGTCCACGCTGCCGGGCTGGACGTGCGGTGCCGCATTCTCCGGGCCGCCCTGGTCGGTGATCTCTATGCGTATGTGCGCGCCGGACAGGGCGAGTTCACACCCGATCTTCTCGCTGTCGGTGTGCCGCAGCGCATTGGTGAACAGCTCGGAGACCACCAACTCCACGTCGTCGCGGACTTGTTGAGCCGCGCCCCACTCGCTCAGCAGCGCGCTGACGCGCCGCCGTGCCTCGGGCACGGACGTGCGTTGCGCCGGCAAGTGGAACGCGTCCTGCGGGTACTGGGCGACGGAACTGCCACAGCGCCCTAACGAAGGAGCGTTGTTGGAGGAAGCCACTCCGTAACTATGTGCGATGCCGGTGACCGATGGCAAGGATCACTCTGCAATTTGCAGAATCGTAAGATGCAGTCTGTTCGCGCTCCTGACGGCATGACACACTGCTGCACACTGAATTCAGTGGGAGGCGATCGGACGTGGCGGACCCACGGTCGGCAGGTGCACCGACCGTCCTGCGGGTGGTGCTCGGCAAGCGACTGCAGGACCTGCGCGAGAAGGCGGGGCTCTCCTTCGAACAGGCCGCCGCGGCTCTCGACGTGACCCACGCCACGATACGGCGCATGGAGAAGGCCGAGGTCGGCCTCAAGCTCCCCTACGTCGAGAAGCTGCTGGCGACCTACGGCGTGGTCGGCGAGGACGAGATCGAGGGCTTTCTCTCGCTCGCCCGCGAGGCCAACAAGCCCGGCTGGTGGCACCGGTTCCGGGACGTCCTGCCCGAGTGGTTCAGCGCATACGTCAGCCTGGAGAGCGAGGCCAACCTCATCCGGGCCTACCAACCGCACTACGTCCCCGGGCTGTTGCAGACGGAGGACTACGCCGCCGCCGTGCTGCGGGCGGGGATGCCGCACGCCGCACCGGCGGACATCGACCGGATCGTCGCCCTGCGGATGGAACGGCAGTCCCTGCTGACCCGCGACAACGCACCGATGCTGTGGGTCGTCATGGACGAGACCGTGCTGCGGCGGCCGATCGGCGGCTCCCCGGTGATGCGGGAGCAGATTTCCCGGCTCATGGAAGCCACCGCGTTGCCGAACGTCCGGCTGCAGATCATGCCCTTCGCCGCGGGCCCGCACCCGGCCATGTACGGCCCTTTCCACCTCTTCCGCTTCCCGATCCCGGAGCTTCCGGACATCGCATACGCGGAAAGCCTCGTCGGAGCCGTGTACTTCGACCAGCGCAACGACGTCTCGCAGTTCCTGGAGGCCCTCGACCGGATGTGTGCGCAGGCCGCGCCGGCACACCACACCGAGGCCATTCTGGGTGGCTTTCGCAAGGAGATCTGAACCATGGATCGCATACGTATCTACAACGGCATGCCCGCCAAAGAGCTGGGCACGGACGGCTGGCACAAGCCGTGGAGCGGCGGAAACGGCGGCGAGTGCGTCGAGGCCATGCGGCTGGGGGACGGCCGGATCGCGCTGCGCCAGTCGACCGACCCGGACGGCCCTGCCCTGATCTACACGCACCGCGAAATGGTGAGCTTCATCGAGGGCGCGAAGGCGGGTCACGCCGACTTCCTCCTCGCGGCGGCACCGGGCCGGTGCACCGAGCGGAGGACGGCATGAGCGCCCAGAACAGCTCCCCGCCCGCACCGGACGACGCGGTCACCGGCATCGGACCGTACGTCCAGGGCCCGGAGCACTCCGGCTTCTCGGCCGAGGAGATCGACACCAGCCGGCCGCACCCGGCCCGGATGTACGACTACTACCTCGGCGGCTGGGACAACTACGAGGTCGACCGGGTGGCCGCGGAGCGCGTCATCGAGGTCCACCCGCAGGTACGGCTCAGCGCCCGCGCGAACCGGGCCTTTCTGCGGCGGGCGGTGCGCGCACTCGCCGCCGACGGCATCCGGCAGATCATCGACATCGGCACCGGCATCCCCACCTCACCCAGCACCCACGACGTGGCCCGCGAGACCGCGCCCGACACCCGCGTCGTCTACGTCGACAACGACCCCATCGTCGCCACCCACGCCGGGGCCCGGCTGACCAACACCGAGGGCACCGCATTCGTGCTCGGGGACGTCCGGGACCCCAAGGCCGTGCTGGACCACCCGGCCGTCCGGGAACTGATCGACTTCGACTGTCCGGTGGCGCTGCTGCTGGTCGCCGTCCTCCACTTCATCCGGGACGACGAGGATCCCGCCGGGCTCGTCGCCACCCTCGCCGAGGCGCTCCCCGCGGGCAGCTGTCTCGTGCTGTCGCACGCCACCGGCGAACCCTACGAGGCCTATGCACCGGGCCGCACGGACGAGCGGGCGCGCGACGGCGTGGTGAGCGTCTACCAGAGCTCCACCGCCGGCCTCAATCTGCGCGGGAAGGCCGGCATCGCGCCGCTCTTCGGACCGTTCACCCTGCTGGAGCCGGGTGTCGTACGGGTGCCGCTGTGGCGGCCGGACGGTGCGGTGCCCGGCGCCGAGGAGCTCAACAACACCATTTTCTACGGCGGCGTCGGCCGCAAGGACTGAGCCGGGCGGCCGGACGGGCGGGGCGTCCCCTGACGGGGAAGACGCCGCGCGGACCGTCCGGCCGGGAGCGGGCGGCTACGCCCCCGCGGGGGAGACCCGGTCGTCCGCCGGGCCCGCGAGGCCGGTGCCGGGCGGCGTGGCGGAGTGCGGCGGAGCGGCGGGCCGCGGCGTCGTGGTGGGCACCGCGCGCAGCACGTCCGGACCGATGAGGGCGGTGTACGTGCCGGCCGAGGTACAGGCATGGGCCCCGGCGACGGCGCCCAGCCGCGCGCAGTCCTCCAGGCTCCGGCCCAGATACCGCCCGTAGAGGAACCCGCAGGTGAAGGCGTCGCCCGCGCCGTGGGTGTCCACGACCGGCCCGGGCGGCACCACGGCCGGCACCGGACGCGGGGAGCGGTCGTCGGCGGCCAGGAGATAGGCGCCGCCGGCCCCCGCCGTCGCGATCACGGCCTCGGCACGCCCCTCGTGCAGGATCTCCCGCATCACGGACGCGATCCGTTCCCCCGCCCCGGAGGTGCTGAGGAACACCAGGTCCGAGCGGAGTGCGAACTCCCGGTGATGCTCCGTCAGCCCGTCCCAGTCGTGCAGGTCCGTGGAGACGGGGAGGCCCAGCGCTTCGATGTCGTCGTACAGGAAGCGGGCGAAGTGCGTGATCGACAGATGGACGTGCCGGGCCCGGCGCAGCGCCGGGAGGTAGTGCTCCGGCGGCATGCGCAGGTCGAGCGGGTCGCGGGCGTCGTAGAAGGACATCCGGCGGCCGTCGGGGGCGACGAGATTGACCGCGCGCCGGGTGCCGTGCGGGGAGATCAGTGGCCGGAAGTCGACGCCGGTGGCGGCCATCCGTGCGCGGACCAGGCTGCCGGGGTGGTCGTCGCCGATGAAGTCCACGAATCCGGTGGTGAGCCCGAGCGCCGCGCAGCCCAGCGCGACGCCGGTGCCGGTGTGTCCCACCCCTTCGCGAATGGGGGGCACCGCGGCGGAATCGGTGAGCGGCAGCGGCAGCGCGCCGACCGGTACGACGGTGTCCACGCCCGACCCGCCGACGACGAGTACGTCATAGGCGTCATACGGCTCAGAAACCTGCTGGAATGTCACAAGCGTCCCTGGATCCCTTGCTGGTGAGACGAATCCCTTGCTGGTGAGACCGTTTGCGGACGATGTCCGTCCGCTGCCGGGAGTCTAGACGCAGGCGCGCCTCATGACGGGATGTCAGGGAGGGTGGTGACGCGAGGGGGAAACGCATCGCCCGGGGCCCTGGGTGCGTCTGTGGTGGGTGAGGAGCGAGGGAGAACCGGCGCCCGGCGGGAGCGCACCGCACATTCGTCCAGCAGGTGAGACGGAAGGCCGTTGACACGGGCGTCGCGGACACTGAAGCGTGAACAACCACCGGTGACCGGCTACCGGAAGCGGCGGGCGGAGCCCCGGCGCGCGAGCCGGCCGGGAGACATGAACGAGCGGGCGTACGGCGGCCGGACGGGCCGGCGGGGGAGCGAGGCAGGGATGGCAGAGCACTCCAATGGCGGACGCACCGCGATCGTCATCGGCGGCGGACTCGCCGGGATGCTGGCCGTCACGGCCCTGACCGGGCAGGTCGACGCGATCACGGTCGTCGAACGCGACCGCTATCCGCAGGGCCGGGCCTTCCGCAAGGGCGTCCCGCAGGCCCGCCATCTGCACATCCTCCTCAGCGGCGGCGAGCGGGCACTGGAGGAGCTGTTGCCCGGCACGGTCGACGCCCTCGGCGAAGCGGGCGCCCGCAGCCTGGAGCTGCCGCGCGATCTGCTCACCCGTACCCCCACCGGCTGGCAGCGCCGCTTCGACGAGCGCCGGCACCGCACCCTGAGTGTGACCCGGCCGGTGCTGGACGCGGTCGTCCGCGAGCGGGTGCTGCGGGCCGCCGCCGGTTCGGGCACCCGCGTCGAGGTCCTCGAAGCGACCGAGGCCGTCGGACTGACCGGGGACGCCCGCCGGGTGACGGGTGTACGGGTGCGGTCGCGGGACGGTGCGCGGTCCGTGCGGGATCTGACGGCCGGGCTCGTCGTGGACGCCTCGGGCCGCGGCTCCCGCACCCCGCAGTGGTACGCCGCACTCGGCCGCACCGCCCCGCACGAGGTGACCGTCGATGCGGGGATCGCCTACGCCACTCGGATGTACCGCCCCAAGGACGCGGCCGCGCCCGACGTGGGCGTCAACGTCCCCGGCTGGCCCGAGTGCCCGCGCGGCGGGGCGTACGTACCGGTCGAGGACGGCAACTGGCTGCTGACACTGTCCGGTGTGCGCGGACACCACCCGCCCACGGACGCCGCGGAGTTCACCGCGTTCAGCGCGACGATCGGCGACCCGTACGTCCATGAACTGCTCAGCGGGGCCGAGCCGCTCTCGCCGGTGTACGGCTTCCGCGACACCTGCAACCGCCGCCGGCACTTCGAACGGTCCGGTGCGCTCCCCGACGGATTCCTCGTCCTGGGGGACGCCTGCTGCACCTTCAACCCCGTGTACGGGCAGGGCATGTCGGTGGCCGCCCTCGGCGCGCTGGCGGTGCGCGGCACGCTCGCCGGCGGCGGGAGCACCGCCGAGGCGCAGCGGGCGGTGGCCCGTGCCATGGAGCCCGCCTGGCTCGCCGCGGTCGGCGCGGACCGCCCGTATGCGAGCGCCGCGGACGCCAAGGCCGGTGCCGGCGAGCGGCTGACCACGTGGTATCTCGACCGGCTCGCCGCCCGCGCCGCCATCGACCCCGTCGTCGGCGCGGCCTACCGGGACGTTTTCTGCCTCACCGCGCCGCCCGCCCGCCTCATCGCCCCGCGCATCGCCCTGCGCACCGTCTTCCTGCCGCGCCGCCCCGGTCTCCCCGTCCCGCCCACAGCCGTCGAGGGGGTGTCCGCCGGCCCGCGAAAACCGGCTGCGTCCGCGCGCAGGCCCACGGGAGGATGAGGCATGGCGTGGACCACGACCCAGGATCCTGAGGACTTCGAAGCGGCCGCGGGAGCCTTCCTGCGCAGCCGGCCCACCGCGCACACGGTGCTGCTGTCGGTGGTGTCGTCGCTGCGCTCGCTCGGGGCGGATGTGTACGGGGCGGACGCGCCGGCGTTCGGCTGGTGGCGGCCGAGCGGGCAGGCCCCGGTCGGCGCCGCGTTCGTGTGGACCCCGCCGCGTACGGTGCTGCTGTCGCCGATGCCGGACGAGGCCGCGGGCGCGCTGGTGGAGACACTGGCGGCGGAGCGGACCGAGATCCCTGGGGTGAAGGGCGGCCGGGCGGTGGCCGAGGCGGTCGCCGGTGCCTGGCAGCGGCGCCATGGCGGCACGGTGATCTGCGCCCAACGCCTCCGGCTCCACCGGCTGGACCAGCTGATCGAGCCGTCCCCGGCGCCACCGGGCGCGGCCCGGCGCGCCACGACCGCCGACCGGGACCTGCTGCTCGCCTGGTTCACCGCCTTCGCCGCGGAGATCGGGGGCACGCCGCCCCGCGACGCCCGGGCGGCCGACGACCGGATCGCCGGCGGCCGCTGCCTGTTGTGGGAGACCGGCGGCCGTCCCGTCTCGATGGCCTGCCACACCGACCCGCTCGCCGGCGCGGCCCGCGTCGCCCCCGTTTACACCCCTCCCGAGCTGCGCGGACGCGGGTATGCGGGAGCGGTGACGGCCGCCGTCTCCCGCGCCGTACGGGCCCGTGGCACGCAGGAGGTGCTGCTCTTCACCGACCTCGCCAACCCCACCAGCAACGCCCTCTACCGGCGGCTGGGCTATCGCCCGGTCGAGGATCAGCTCGCCCTGGAGTTCGGGCGGGAGTAGGGCTCCGCCGCAGGTGCGGGCGAACGGCGGCCGTCCGTCCTTGCGGGCGCCGCAGCTCACCGCAATGGACGCGTCCGAGGTGCCGAAATGCCCCTACCGGGAGGCGCCGCGGCCGCCCTTGGCAAAATCACCTCCGATCCCCGGAATGTCACAGCCGGTCGCGCGGTTTGACTCAGAGGGTGATGGTGTGGAGTCCGGGTGTCGTGGTGCGGAAGCCGTACGACGGCGCCGAGTGGCGCGGTGTGCCGGAACCTGCCGCTTACGGGCGGCCCGTATCACTACGCGTTCGCCCTGACCATGGAGGTGCCGTGACCGGTTCCCGTCCCCGCCGTGCTGGCCTTTCCGCGCTGCGCCCCGCGAGCTTCGGCATCGAACCCACGGGAGAGCGCCTGGCCAGGATGCGCAGATCGCCACAGTTCGTGGACGGCCAGTTCCGTAATCCGGCGCCGACCGGACGGCCGCCCAAGGGCGCCGCGCTGGAGATGGCGCGGGCGCAGTTGAGCCGGGAGGGACGGCTGCGCCGGGCGCCGGTCGGCCCGATTCCGGTGCACCGCCCGACCGCCGAGGACTGGGGGCAGCCGCCGGCTTCCGGGCTGCGGCTCACCTGGATGGGGCATTCGAGCGTGCTGGCCGAGATCGACGGCCGGCGGGTGCTCTTCGACCCGGTCTGGGGGGAGCGCTGCTCGCCGTTCGACTGGGCCGGCCCCAAGCGGCTGCACCCGGTCCCCGTCGGGCTGGACGAGCTGCCGCCGGTCGACGTCGTGGTGATCTCGCACGACCACTACGACCATCTGGACATGCCGACGGTCCAGGGGCTGACCGGCACCGGCGCGGCTTTCGTGGTACCGCTCGGTATCGGCGCCGACCTGGAGTTCTGGGGCGTGCCGGCGGAGCGGATCACCGAGCTCGACTGGCACGAGTCCACCCGCGTCGGCGGGCTGACCCTCACGGCCACCCCCGCGCAGCACTTCTGCGGCCGCGGGCTGCGCGGCCCGCAGCACACCCTGTGGTCGTCCTGGGTGGTCGCCGGGCCCGACCACCGGATCTTCCACAGCGGCGACACCGGCTACTTCTCCGGCTTCGCGGAGATCGGCGCGGCGCACGGCCCGTTCGACGCCACGATGATCCAGATCGGCGCGTACAGCGATTTCTGGCCCAGGAACCACGCCTCCGACACCCGGCACCCGGGCATGTGGCCGGACATCCACATGAATCCCGAACAGGGCGTGCTCTCCCACCTCGACCTCCAGGGCGGTACGCCCGGCGGGGTGCTGCTGCCGATCCACTGGGGCACGTTCAACCTGGCGCTGCACCCCTGGGCGGAGCCCGCCGACTGGACGCTGACCGCTGCCCGCAAGGCCGGCGTCAGCACCGTGCACCCGAGGCCGGGCGAGCCCTTCGAGCCTGCCGATCCGCCGGCCGTCTACCCGTGGTGGCGGGCGATCGCGGTACCGCCCGCCCATGGCTGGCCCGCCTGGCCCGCGGTGGTGTCCCCCACGGACGTGGACCTCGCTGCGGACCGCTGAGGCGGGGGACCCGGCGGCCGGCCGACGCGGCGCTCCGCGGGCCGGCCGCCCGTTTCGCTGAGCGCGCCCGCCCGCCCCGTGCTCCTCAAGTCCCCTGGCCCGTGCCCCGGGTGGGGCCGGGCCAGCCGTGTTCGAGGAGGGCGAAGGCGGCTTCGAGGGTGGTGCGGGGATCGTCCCGGCCGTGGGTGAGGGCGACCGATTCCAGGGCGAAGTGGGCGAGCGCGGCGCAGGCGGGGTCGTCCTGGGGGGCGCCGGTCTCGTCGGCGATCGCCTCCGTGAGGGCGGCCTCATGGCGCATCCACATGCGGTGGCCGTACTCGCGCAGCACCGGCGTGCTGAGAATGAGGTGCTTGTAGCGGGTGAATCCGGGGTCGGCCGCCTTGGGGAGGTGGGTGCGCAGGAGGTGGTCGAGCAGAGCGGCGGGGAGGGAGCGGCCGGTGGGCCGTTCGCGGACCGCGGCGACGAGGGCGGCCTGCTGGTCGGTGTCCTCGTCGAAGACCAGGGCCTCCTTGCTGGGGAAGTGCTTGAACAGCGTCGTGGTGGACACGTCGGCGGCCTCGGCCACGTCCTTGACGCTGACCTGGTCATAGCCGTGTTCGAGGAACAGGTTCAGGGCCGCGTCGGCCAGTGCCTGACGGGTGGCGGCCTTCTTGCGCTCGCGGCGCCCCACGGGCTTCGGTGTATCGCTCACCACCGCACTGTACCCACTTGTTGCCTCGCTCCGAAAGTTGACTCGTTGCACTTTTTTAGTGAGTGTGCTCTTCTGGGTAGGCCGGTGGCGGGGCGCAGTCCCGACCGGCATCACCCCTCGCCCTGACGGATCGAGCGAGGTGCTGCCCTGCCCACCCCGGATCCGGCGGCGACCGGTGCACCCGCACCGCCGTCCCCCTCGGATCCGGCGGCCCGGGTACCACCGACGCCCACCCACCGCACCGTCCCGACGCAACGGAGCCCTCATGAACGCCAATCCCACCCCCGCCCCCGCACCCCGCATCGCCGTCATCGGCGCCGGCCCCGGCGGCCTGACCTGCGCCCGCGTCCTGGAGCGGCACGGCATCGCGGTCACCGTCTACGAGCGCGACGCCTCCGCCGACGCCCGCGACCAGGGCGGCACCCTCGATCTGCATGCCGACTCCGGGCAGATCGCCCTCAAGGCGGCCGGCCTGCTCGACGAGTTCTTCGCGCTGGCCCGGCCGGAAGGGCAGGCCATGCGCGTCCTCAGCCGTCATGGCGAGGTCCTCGTCGACTACCGGCCCCCGGCCGGCGAGGACGCCGCTCCCGAGATCGACCGCGGACGGCTGCGCACACTCCTGGCCGACTCCCTCGCCCCCGGCACCGTCCGGTGGGGTCACGCCCTGCGCTCCGCCGCCGCCCGCCCGGACGGCACCCACCGCCTGACCTTCGACAACGGCACGACTGCCGATGCCGACCTCGTCATCGGCGCGGACGGGGCCTGGTCACGGGTGCGGCCGCTGGTCAGCGACGCCATGCCCGTCTACTCCGGAGTGACCTTCATCGAGGCCCACTTCGACCAGGTCGACACCGACCACCCCGACGTCGCCGCACTCGTCGGCGACGGGCACACCTTCGCCACCGGCGACCACAAGGGCCTGCTCGCGCAGCGCAACGGCAACCAGCATGTGCGCGCCTACATCGCCGTCCGTGAGGAGAGCGACGGCGGCCAGCCGGCCGGTATCCCCGGCGACACCGAGGCCGTACGCGCCGCCCTGCTGGAGAAGTTCACCGGCTGGGACGAGCGGCTCCGCATCCTGATCACCGACAACGACGGTCCCTACGTCCACCGCCCGCTGTTCGTCCTGCCCGCCCCGCACACCTGGCCGCACACCCCCGGCGTCACCCTGCTCGGCGACGCCGCCCATCTGATGGCGCCCTTCGGTGGCAACGGCGCCAATCTCGCCATGCTCGACGGCTGTGAACTCGCGCTGGCCCTTGTCCGCCACGACACCGTCGATGCGGCGGTCACCGCCTACGAGGAGGTCATGCTGCCCCGGGCGGCCGAGACCGGTGACGGCGCGGACGCCCTCGACCGGGTCTTCGGCCCCGGCGACCGCACCGCCGCCGACGTGCCCGACTTCGAGCGGGAGAAGGAGGAGTACCGGCGCGCCGCCGACGCCTACGGCAGCCGGTGATCCCGCCGCGCCGCCGGCTGCTGCGCACGGCGGCGCGAAGGGGCCGGCGGCAGGGCGTGGCGGTCAGTCCGCGCGGCCGGTGACCGCCACCGTCACACCCAGGCCGATCATGGCGAAGCCGCCGGCCCCGCCGATCATCGACAGCCGGCGCTCGGAGCGGGCGAACCAGCCGCGGGCCGCCGAGGCCGTCAGCCCCCACACGGTGTCGGTGATCAGGCCGATGCAGATCGGCACCAGGCCCAGGATCAGCATCTGGGCGGGCAGCCCGCCCGCCGACGGGTCCACGAACTGGGGGAGCACGGCGGCGAAGAAGACGATCCCCTTCGGGTTGGTGACGCCGACCAGGAGGCCGTCGGCGATCGTCCGCAGATCACCGCGAGCCGCCGGCCCGGACGCTTCCATGGCCCCCAGCTTCATGTCCTTGCGGTGCCGGAAGGCCTGGACGCCGAGGAAGACCAGGTAGGCCGCACCGGCCAGTTTCACGGCCACGAAGACCGCGGCGGACCGCTCCACCAGCGAGCCGAGACCCAGCGCGACCGCGGCCACCAGGAGGTAGGAGCCCAGCACATTGCCCAGGACGGTCGCCAGGGCCGTTCGCCGGCCGTGGGCCAGCGCCCGGCCGATCACGAACAGCACGCTGGGCCCCGGGATCACGATCACCAGCAGGGACATCGCCGCGAACGCCAGAATCCGGTCGGTACTCACCATGTCTCTCACCTCGGTGGCCATTGAATCAGCCGGACCCCGGACTCCGTCAGTTGTGGGCGGCGTGCGGCAACGGATGCCTCGCGGCCCGGTCCGCCGCCGGCCGGGCCGGGCCCGTCGTGCCGCGCGGACGCGGACACCGCCGTGAGCCCCCGGAGGCACGCTTCCGGAGGCAGTAACTCCGCCTCGCTGAACGGAAGTTCGGATTGTGTCGCACTGATGTGCGCGCTTCGCCCACTCAAGGAGGTGGCGAGGGGTAGCGAAAGCCCGAAGTGGCTCCGGACACTCCCCCCGTAACAACTAGCGTGCGTGCTCCGCGAACTGCCAACGGCCGATCCGGAGGGCGCCGATGCCTACCGCATTCCCCCAGGGGACCCAGATGTCCCAGGAGCCTGAGAGGTCCCCGGGACCCCACAGCTCCCCGGGGGCCGCTCCTGTCCCCACCTCTACCCGGCGGCGGGAGCGTGACGGCGGACGGCACGGCCGGGCCTCGTTCCCCGAGTCGGCCGCCGATGCGGCGATACGGTCCCGGCTGGTCAGGCTCGCCGCCGTGCCCTGTCTCCTCGTCGCCGTCGTCTGCACCGCCGTCGCCGCGTTCGTGGTGCAGGCCGGCGGTGCCCGGCTGACCGGGCGGGAAGGGGTGGTGCTGGCCGGCGGGCTCGCCCTGGTGTGCGTCATCGTGCTGACCGCGGCCGCCGCCGCCAACGCCGAGTCCCGCGCCGCCGTGGCCCGCTACGACCGGCTCCGCGAGGTCTGCGCCCGCAGCCAGTCCGACCTCTACGACCTGCTGGACCGGGTACGGCAGGGCGAATGGCTCCAGCGCCGCGAGCCGGACACATCCCCCGCGCCCACCGGCGACACCCTCGACCTGCTCGCCCATGAGGTCGCCGTCGCCGGCCGGGCCGCCGAGTCCGCCGTCATCGACGCGGTCGCCATCGCCCGCAGCAACGCCAGCGGCAGCGAGCAGAAGGTCGAGGTCTTCGTGAACCTCGCCCGCCGGCTGCAGTCCCTGGTCCACCGCGAGATCGAGCTGCTGGACGAGCTGGAGAACCAGGTCGAGGACCCGGACCTGCTGAAGGGCCTCTTCCACGTCGATCATCTGGCCACCCGCATCCGCCGGCACGCCGAGAACCTCGCCGTGCTCGGCGGCGCCATCTCGCGCCGCCAGTGGAGCCGCCCGGTGTCCATGACCGAGGTACTGCGCTCCTCGATCGCCGAGGTCGAGCAGTACCCGAGGATCAAGCTGGTGCCGCCGATCGAGGGCACCCTGCGCGGCCATGCCGTCGCCGACGTCATCCACCTGCTCGCCGAACTCGTCGAGAACGCCTCGATCTACTCCGCTCCGCAGACCCCGGTCCTGCTGCGCGCGCAGCTCGTCACCGCCGGTCTCGCGGTCGAGGTGGAGGACCGCGGACTGGGGATGTCGGCGGACGAGCAGAGCCGGATGAACGCGCTGCTGGCCGACCCCGAACACATCGATGTCGCCGAGCTGTTGAGCGACGGCCGCATCGGGCTGTTCGTGGTCTCCTCGCTCGCCCGGCGGCATGGCATCGTTGTCCGGCTGCAGAGCAACATCTACGGCGGCGTGCAGGCCGTCCTGATCGTGCCCCAGGGGCTGCTCGGCGCGGAACCGGCCGACGGGGAGAGCGGCGGGGCGGATGCGTCGCTCGCCGAATCCCCGGACACCGGGTTGGCGTTGGAGCACGACGGGGCATACGGCACCGGATACACCGACGACCGTGACACCGGCCCGGCGCGGCACGCGCGCCGCGACCGCTATGAGCCTCATGACCGGCACGACCTTCATGACCGGCACGAGTTTCATGACCGCCACGACCTTCCTGCCCGGCATGAGCTTCACGACCGTCATGCCGTTCCTGACGGGCCTGACGGTCCTGACCGTCGTGACCGCGGTGAGGCGGACGCCGGCGGCTCCTGGACCGTGGCCGTCCCCCGCCCCGCCCCGGCCCCGGACCACGCGCTCGACCTGTCGCCGCGCGGTTTCGACGACCGTACGGACGGGATTCCGGCCCCCGCCGCTGCCCCCGCCGAGCCCGGTCCCGACGCCGGCGCCGCCCGCCGCCGGCTCGTTCACGCCTCCGGCGTCCGCACCCCTGAAGTCCCCATGGCCGACGCCCAGTTGCCCGAGCCGCACCCCCGCGAGCTCGCCCCCGCCGACCGCCCGGCCGACCCCGGCCCGGTCGTGCTGCCGCCCGCGCCGCCGGCCGTGGACAACAGCGCCCGCCCCCGGCTGCCCCGGCGGCGCAAGCAGACCCATCTCGTCCCCGAGCTGCGCGGCGAGCCGATCCTGCCGTCCGCCACCCGCCGAACGGGCCCGGAGCCCGAGCACGACCCCGGCCTGATGGCGGCCTTCCGGCGCGGATTCAGCCTCGCCGACGACTGCTACGCCGGAGACACCGGCGAGCACCTCATCCCCCCGGCCCCGGGCGGCGACACCGCCGGCCCGGCCGGCGACGACCTTCTCTACGACCGTGACCACGACGCCCCGATGGCCCGCCCCCGAGGAGACGACCGCAACCATGGTGAGTGATGTGCGTGCGCAGACGCATTCGCAAGTGCAGGGAAGCCAGCACACCGACCTGTCCTGGCTGCTGACCGGGCTCGTACAGCGCGTGCCGCACGCCCGCAGCGCGCTCCTGCTGACCTCGGACGGCCTGGTCAAGGCCGCCCACGGCTTCGACCCGGACAGCGCCGACCACATGGCGGCCCTCTCCTCCGGCCTCTACTCCCTCGCCCGCAGCGCGGGGGTGCGCTTCGGGGAGGGCGACGACGTCCTGCAGGTCGTCGTCGAGCTGGAGTCCACCTTCCTGTTCGTCTCCACCGCCGGTTCGGGCGCCTGCCTGGCCGTCCTGGCCGGCCGGGAAGCCGATGTGGCGGTCCTGGGTTACGAGATGTCGATGCTGGTCAAGAGCGTCCGCCCGTACCTGTCCACGCCCGCCCGCCAACAGGCCCCCGCGGGTGGTCGATGACCATGGCCGTGCGTCGCCGACGGCGGCAGGGCGGGGAACCCTGGTACGACGACGCGGCGGGCCGGCTGGTCCGCCCGTACACCATCAGCAACGGCCGCACCCGTCCGACGGCGCACTTCGACCTGCTGACGATGGTGATGGCCACCGGCCGGCGGCCCGTCTCCTGCCAGGGCCCCGACTACGCCCAGGTGCTGGGGCTGTGCGGCGGGCCGGTCTCCGTGGCGGAGATCGCGGCCCACATACGGCTGCCCGCCGTGGTCACCAAGGTGCTCCTCGCCGACCTCGTCGACTGCGGGGCGCTCACCGCGCGGGCCCCCGCGGCCGTTTCGGCAGGGCCCGCGTCCCGTACCGACCGTGCCCTGCTGGAGGCGGTGTTGAATGGACTTCGCAAACGACTGTGACCTCCGGGCCCCGGGGGATCCCGCGGCCGATGTCTTCCCCACCGCGCTCAAGATCCTGATCGCGGGCGGCTTCGGCGTCGGCAAGACGACCTTCGTCGGAGCGGTCAGCGAGATCGAACCGCTCAGCACGGAAGAGCTCCTCACCCAGATCAGCGTCGGCACGGACGACCTGGCGGGTGTCGAGGACAAGAGCACCACCACCGTCGCCATGGACTTCGGCCGCATCACCCTCAGCCCCGCCCATCTGCTCTACCTCTTCGGGACGCCGGGGCAGCAGCGCTTCTGGTTCATGTGGGACGAGCTGTCCAACGGCGCGCTCGGCGCGGTGATCCTCGCCGACACCCGGCGGCTGGACCAGTGCTTCGGCGCCGTCGACTTCTTCGAGCGGCGCGGTATCCGCTTCATCGTCGCCGTCAACGAGTTCGACGGCGCCTACCACTACGCACCGGACGAGGTCCGCAGCGCCATGGACCTCTCCCCGGACGTCCCCGTCGTGCTCTGCGACGCCCGACGGAGCAGCTCGGCGACCCGCGTCCTGGTGGCGCTCGTCCAGCATCTGCTCACCCCCGCCCTCGCCGCGACCCCGGAGCTGCCATGAACCACCCCGCCTCCCGCGTTCCCTACATCTCCTACGACCCGACGCGGCATCTGCTGCTCACCCCGCAGGACGACGAGGCCCCCGCCCGCGTCGCCCGGCTGCGCGCCCTGGGGATCGGTGAATCCCCGCTGCCCGCGTTCGACGAGTTCGCCCGCAAGCTCGCCCGGACCACCCGCGCGCCGTACTCGATGGTCAACTTCATCGACGAGCGCCGGCAGTACTTCGCCGGTCTCTACACGCCCGACCAGGACCGGGCCGTCGAGTTGGGGCCGGCACCCGCCAGTGCCCAGCCGGGCCGGGTGATGGACCGGGACCACGGCTACTGCCCGCATGTCATCGTTCGCCGCAAGGCCCTGGTGCTGGAGGACGTCTGTGACTATCCGCGGTTCGCCGGCAACCCCGTCGTCGACGAGATCGGCATCCGCTCCTACCTCGGTGCGCCGCTGATCGACCGTACGGGGATGGCCCTGGGCACCGTCTGCGTCGTGGACCTCGAACCGCGCCCCTGGGGGCGGGAAGGGCTGGAGACCATCAAGGCGATGGCGGCCGAACTCGTCGAGCAGATCCACAGCATGGAGAGGCAGCACACCGACGCGCCCTGATCCGCCCGCTCCTCCCGGCCCCGGGCCCGGCGTACGGCCCTGTGCCGGACGGCCGGCCCGGGGCCGCCGCATGGGCTCCGGGCCGGTGGCGGCCGCGACTCGGGGACGCGGCCGGCCGCTCACTTCCGCCCGGTGCACCACGGGCGCCGGCGCGACCCTCCCGTGCGCTGAACCGGCACCGTGGCCGCGGCGTCCTCGCCCGGCACCGTTGCCGGCGGGTCCGCGGCGGGGTCGTCGTCCGGCCACTCCGAGGGCTCCAGCCGCAGCAGGTCCGCCAGGCGGCTGGACCACTCGCCGTGCGCCCGGCCCAGGGCCAGCTCGCCCAGGCGCAACAGCTGGATGTCGGAGGTGCCGGCCGGCGCGAAGATGTGATGGGCGTCCCGCAGAAAACGCTCGATCGGCCGGTCGGTGAACAGTCCGCACCCGGCATGGATGTCCATCGCATCGCGCGCCGACTCCAGCGCGGACTCCACATTGACCAGCTTGGCGTTCATCAACTCCGCGTCGCACGGCTGCCCTTGGTCGAGCAGATGCACCGCGTGATAGGCCGACAGCCGGGCCAGCAGCAGCCGTGACTGGATCCGTCCGAGCTTGAGCTTGACGGTGCTCAGATCGGCCAGTGGCTTGCCGTAGCGCTGCCGTTCGGCGCAGAACGCGGTCGTCTCGTCCAGCACCGCCTGGTGGATCCCCAGGGAGACGGCGGTGAGGTTCGGGCGTCCGTACAGCACGCTGGAGGAGTAGGCGACCGAGAGCCCGTCGCCCTCCCGGCCCAGCAGATTCGCGGCCGGGACCCGGCAGTTGTCGAAGAACAGCTCACCGAAGCTGAAGCCGTGCAGCCCCATCGCGGGCCGCTGCTCCCCGACCCGGAAGCCGGGGCTGTCGGACTCCACGAGGAAGGCCGACAGACCCCTGGAGCCCTCGCCGGTGCGCACCACCACGCCGTGCAGATCGCCGACATGGCTGTTGCCGACGTAGATCTTGCGGCCGTTGAGGAGGTAGTCGTCGCCGTCGCGGACCGCGGTGGAGGCCATGCCCAGTACATGGCTGCCGGACTGCGGTTCGGTGACGGCGATGGTCGGCAGGCAGTCGCCGGAGGCTATCGCGGGCAGCCAGGTCTTCTTCTGTTCCTCGCTGCCGAAGTGGACGATCTTCGCCACCCCCAGCTGGGACGCCTGCACCATGGCGCCCATCGCGGCGCTCACCCGGGACAGCTCCTCGATGATGAGGGTCTTGGCGACGTGCCCGGCTCCCATTCCGCCGTAGGCGCGGTGCACGGTGGCGCCTATCCACCCCTGACGGGCGATCAGACGCGAGAGATCGCGGCACACGGAACGGTTCTCCTCCATCTCCGCAATCCGGGGGCGGACCTCCCTTTCGGCGAAATCCCGCACCCGGCTGCGGAGTGCCTCGTGTCTCTGGTCCGTGAAATAGCCATGCAAGACGAGCCCCTCCTCCGCGATCTTCCCCGTGCTGGTCGCACCCCGCCTAGGGACGGCACCGTCGGCGCCGTCTGCAGTGAACGTTCCGGAACGTGAGCTATCGCTTACCCCGTGCAATACCCGTTGGCATACCTACTCCCGGCCGCATGAAACATCAACTGGTGACGTTCGGACGAAGAGTTGAAGTGCGGAGGGGAGGCGCACCACCCCTGGTTCGACGATGCCCGGGGCGGGTTCCGAGGGCTTCGGGAACCGCGCCACCCCACGCCTCCCCGGCCCCTCGCGGAGCGGTGCGGCGGCTCAGTGCGAGGCGTCGCAGCAGGACTCACGGCGCTGCTGCCGGCCCACCTCCAGCCAGTCGGTGCCACCGCCCGCCCGCAACGAGGGGTGGGCGGGCGCCGGGAAGGAGCCGGTCAGCTCCCGCTGCTCGAAGAGCCGCCCGCCGCGCAGCACCGCCGAGGTCCGCACCAGCGAGTCGAAGTCCTCGAACGGATCGCCGTCCACCACCGTCATGTCGCCGAGCTTGCCGGCCTCCAGCGTCCCCAGATCGCGCTCCGCGCCGAACACCCGGGCGGGCAGAGCGGTGGCGGTGCGCAGTGTCCGGGCCACCCCGAGACCGCCGCGGTGCAGCGCCCGCAGGCACAGATGCAGGCCCAGTCCCACCGGCACCAGCGGCTGGTCGGTCCCCAGGGCGACCAGACCGCCGCCGTCCAGCACCCGCCGGTAGAAGGCGACTTCGGTGGCGATGTCGGCCAGCTGGGCCGGGGTGGGGCGGTGCCCGGCGCTCTCCCGTACGACCGCGGTGTCCCAGGGCGGCATCAACCTTCCCACCCGTGGATCGTCGGCCAGCGCGGGATCGTCACCCAGCAGGGCGGCCGCCGAGAACGGCGTGGCCAGCAGGTGGAAGTCGGTGCCGGTGTAGATCTCCTCGACGTCCTGGTAGGCGTGCCCGGAGCCGGTCACCGCATGCCCGAACTCCAGTCGCTGGGTGGCCTGCAGATGGGTCGTCAGGTCCTGGCCGAGCTGCACGCCCGGGGTGAGCAGATGGCTCCCGCAGCGGACCTGGAGCCGCTGATGGGCGAAGCGTGCGGCCTCCTCCATGACCCAGCCCGGCGCCCGCACGTAGGTCTTGACGAAATCCCAGTCCAGTGCCGCACCGCGCTCCAGCGAGCGGCGCAGCCCCTCGCGGGTGCGGTGCGCCCGGCCCATGCTGTACGCGACCCGCCCGCCGTCCAGCAGCTCGCCGCAGGTCAGCAGCCGCGGCCCGGCGAGCACGCCGTCCGCGACGGCCTCCCGGATGCGGGCCTGTTCATAGGAGAAGCCGCCGCAGGAGACCGCGGTGGTGATGCCGTACGCGAGCTGCAGCGCGGTCTGCCGCCCGCCGTACGTCACCTGCCAGGGGTGGGTGTGCGCGTCCCACAGTCCGGGCAGCACGGTCTGCCCGGAGGCGTCCACCCGGCGGGCGGCCGCGGCCCGGTGGGGACGGTGCGGTTCCACGGCGGTGATCCGACCGTCCCGCACCACCACATCGACATCGGAGCGCACCTCCTCCCCGGTGCCGTCCCAGAACCGGCCCGCGTGGACGACCGTGTCCCGGGCCCGCGAGGGCTGCCGGGCGAGGGACAGCGGGACGGTCCGTGCCGCACCGCCGGCCACCCCGGTCAACCGCAGTTTCCCGGCCGACAGATACAGCAGCGTGCCGGAGTCGCCGGACCACGACGGGTGGTCGGCGCTCTCGTCGGTCAGCCGTCGCGGGGCACCGTCCGGCGTCCCGTCCGGCCGCACCGGCAGCACCCACAGCGCGGACTCGGCGATCACCGCCATCCAGCGTCCGTCGGGCGACCACACGGGCCCCGAGTCATGGCGGTCGGCGATCGAGACATGCTCGGCGACCGCATACCGCCGGTCCTTCCCGGTCTCGGTGTCGACGACCCGGATGATGTGGTAACCCTCGCGGAAACGGCGGTTGAGGCGGTTGCGGTCGCAGTACGCCAGATGGCGCCCGTCGGGGGACCAGCTGGGGCGGCCGGGCAGCCCGCCGGCGCCCAGCGGCGCGGCCAGCACCTTCTCCGTGCCGTCGGCCGGCGTCCGTACGACGAGGTTCCCCGACATGTCCAGCGCGGCCAGCCGCCCGCCGTCCGGCGACAGCGCGGGCAGCACCCGGCCGCCGGTGGCCAGCACCGTCTCCGTGCCGGTGGCCAGGTCCCGCCGGCGCACCGCGAACAGCCCGTCCCGGTCGTCCGTGTAGAGCAGCGCACGCCCGTCACGGGTCCAGCTCGGCGCCGAGACATAGCGGGTGGCATCGGCCCGGACCACCCTGCGCGCCGCACCGGAGCCCGAAGTGGGCGCGATCCACAGGGAGTTGAGCGCACCGAAGGCCACCTGGCGGCCGTCGGGGGAGAGCGCCGGCAGATGGACCCCGCGCACCGGGCCCGCCGTCGCCCGCTCGAAGCCGTAGTCCTTGACGCGGTGGCCCGGGCGGTCCAGCGGCAGGCGCGCGGTGAACGGGATGTGCTCGGTGTGCCGGGGCGCGTCGGCCCGGACGATGCGGAACTGCCCGCCGACCGTCAGCAGCAGCGCGTCGCGCGAGACCCAGCGCGGCGGTACCGGCTCCACATCGCCGTCGAGGGCGACCGGTGCGCCGTCCACCACCAGCGTGCAGGTCGGCCCCGGATAGTCCGTGGTCCGCAGATGGGCCAGCCGCCCCGCCGGGGACAGGGCCGGTGCCAGGACCTGGGCGGCCGCCGTCTCGGTGTACTCGGTGTGCGCCGGGCCGCGTCCGTCGGCCGGTACGGAGGCGACCGTACGGGACACCAGCGCCGCACCCGCCACCTGCCCGCGCACGAACCACAGCCGCGAGCCGTCCGGGGACCAGCACGGATCGAAGTCCTCCCAGGCGCCGTCCTGATGGGGCCCGTCCTGGCCGGGCAGCCCGGTGATCCGGGTCAGCAGTCCGGTGCGGACCTCCACCACCCACAGCCGGTAGGGGCTGCCCGCCACCGCGTCGCCGCCCCGTTCCGAGGCGAAGGCGATCCGGGTCCCGTCGGGCGACCAGGCGGGACCGCGGTCGTCCCACGGGCCGTCGGTCAGCTGCCGCAGGCCCGTGCCGTCGGTGCCGAGCGTCCACAGATGGAAGCCGCCGCCGCGGTAGGCGCAGACGGCGAGCGTGCGGCCGTCGGGGGAGTGCACCGGACGGGTGGGTTCCAGATCGGGCGGGGTCAGCGCCACCGCCTCGCCGCCGGCCCGCGGCAGCGACCACAGGACGTTCTGGATCTCGGCGATCAGCCGGTCGCCGGCGGGGGCGAGGGAGGCCGCGCCATTGGTGGCGGCCGTGAAGGACAGGGCGGCACCGGACGGGCCGGCCTCGTGCGCCGCCGCGCCGGGGGCGGCGACCCCGGCCAGCCCCGCCACCGCGGCGGCCGAGGCGGTGCCCCGCAGAAATCTGCGGCGGGACAGCGGAGAAGGGGGACGGGGGGAGTTCTCGGAACGGTCTGCGGTGTCCAACGATCCTCCTGCGAAGGGGGGTTGCGGCACAGGCGCCGGGAAACAGCCGGCTGATCGTGTCACGCGCCGCCGCGGCCGGGCCATCTCCGCCGCGCGCGTCCCATGGCGTACCCCCGCCCGGCGCGGAAGAGTGGGCGCCGAGACCCGTCAGCCACCGCACCGGCAGTTCAGGAGACGACGCCATGCAGGCCATGCAGCCAGCTGTCCACCAGGCCCCGGACGGCGCCCGGATCGCCACCTACACCTGGCTCCCGGAGTCCGGCCACCCGCGTGCCCTCGTCCAGATCGCCCACGGCGCCGCCGAACACGGCAGGCGCTACGACCGCTTCGCCCGCTTCCTGGCCGGCCACGGCTATGGCGTGATCGCCTCCGACCACCGGGGGCACGGCGCCACCGCCCCCTCCACCGGTGGCCGCGGGGTGGTCGGCGAGGACGCCTGGCGGGCGATCGTCAGCGACCTCAAGGGCATCGGCAACCACGCGGCCGCCGCCCACCCCGGCGTCCCCCTGGTGCTGCTCGGCCACAGCATGGGCTCGCTGCTGGCCCGTGACTACGCCCAGGAGTACGGCGCCGACCTCGCCGGACTGATCCTCACCGGCACCTTCCGGACCCTGCCCGGCCTGGACATCGAGGGGGCCGTGGCCGAACTGGAGGCGGAGGCCGCCGAGCACGGCCGCGGCGCGCTGTCGGCCTTCATCCCGCGCACCTTCCGCTCCTTCAACGACGCCTTCACCCACCGCACCGGCTACGAATGGCTCTCCCGCGACACCGCCGAGGTGGACGCCTACGTCGCCGACGAGGACTGCGGCTTCCCGTTCTGCGCCGGGCTGGCCCTCGACTGGGTACGCGCCATCCGCAAGATCAACGACCCGGACAACCTCGCCCGCATCCCGCGCGGACTGCCCGTCCATGTCGCCGTCGGCGCGCTGGACCCCTGCCACCAGGGGATGACCCTGGTCCATGAACTCCTGGAGGACTTCCGCTACCTGGGCACCCGCGATCTGACCTGGCAGGCTTACCCGGAGGCCCGCCACGAGATCCTCAACGAGACCCATCGCGACGAGGTCCAGGACGATCTGCTGGCCTGGCTCGACAAGCGCATCTGACCCGCAGGGGCCGGGCGGCGGGGCCGGAGCGGCGGCGCCCGGCCGCCGGCACCGGCGTCCCGCTCGTCGCCGCCCGTCCCCTGCGGGTCAGACCTTCCCCGGGTGGAAGACGTCCTGCTCGATGAGGATCTTGTCGATCCGGGCCTTGTCCACCCGGTTCGTCACCTCCGCGACCTCCTGGCGGTCGCGTACGCACTTGGCCAGCGTGAACGCCGAGGACACCACGAAGACCAGCCCGAGGGCGAGAAACCCGCGCTCCCAGGGCCCCACGGGCAGCCGGGTGATCCCGATCATCAGCGCCACCAGCGAGAGCCCGAAGGAGATCGCCGACTGCACGAAGAAGGCCGTGGTCGTCGGCCGCTGAATCGATGGAGTTGTCATGTGCGTAGCGTGGGGGCGCGGTGACAGCGGCGCATGAGTACGGGTACTCATCTCGCCGACCGGCCAGGTGGGGCCGCGCGCCTCGAAATGGCAGCACCCACCCTCTGACATGCGGTATTGTTCTCGTGCGCGGTCAGCCGGGACAACCCGGCCGGAACGGGCATCGGGACGTGGCGCAGCTTGGTAGCGCACTTGACTGGGGGTCAAGGGGTCGCAGGTTCAAATCCTGTCGTCCCGACTTGCTTTTCTGCAGGTCGGAGGTCGTTTCCCTGAGGGGAACGGCCTCTTTTGCATGTCCGCCCGCCGTGGTGCGGGAAGGGGAGTCGAGCCCGCGTGTGCCTCCGCGGTCCATCTGCCCGATTCGTCCGCCGACGACGGGCCGTCGGCGTCCGTGTCTTCGCGCGCAGGGCCGTGGCTGCCCCGGTCTCCGGTGTGCGCTTCCGGAAGGTGCGGATGAACTCCGCTCTCGGCGGTGTGGGTTGAGATG
Organism: Streptomyces sp. NBC_01454; assembly: GCF_036227565.1. Classification (NCBI taxonomy): domain Bacteria; kingdom Bacillati; phylum Actinomycetota; class Actinomycetes; order Kitasatosporales; family Streptomycetaceae; genus Streptomyces; species Streptomyces sp. NBC_01454. The sequence goes on along the minus strand of NZ_CP109460.1, from coordinate 1,209,719 downwards.
CGGTGCCGGCTGCCCGTCCGCCGGGTCGCCGTTGTTCACGCTCTGTATGACTGCACTGTCACTCAACTGCCGGTTAAGTCGATCGGCCCTTACTGTCTGTAAGTGGACTGGTGCACGGTGTTCCCGGCGTGACAAGATGAGGGTGGTAATTCCAGTGCCTTAACTGTTCGTTGGGCTCGATCGATGGGGGACGGTGGGCATGAGCGTGGGGGGCGACGGCCGATCCAAGGGGGCGGGCAGTGCGCTCGCGGAGCGGCTCAACCATCTCTTCGCGAACATGCACCCGCCCGGCGCCCCGTACACCAACGCCTTCGTGGCCGAGGAGATCAGCGGGGGAGCGGAGGAGTACGGCGGGGTCAAGGTGACCGAGCAGTATCTGTCGATGCTGCGCAACAGCAGGCGTACGAACCCGAGTCCGGAACTGCTGCGCGCGCTGGCCAAGTTCTTCGCGGTGCCGGTGGGCTATCTGCTGGGGGACCTCTCGCAGCCGCAGGCCGCGCGGGTGGAGGAGGAGGTGCGCTTCCTCGCCGCCATGCGCGATCAGCGGGTGCGCGCCATCGCACTGCGCTCCGTCGGGCTGCCGCCGGAGGTGCAGGACAGCCTGACGACGATCATCGGCCAGTTCCGGGAGCAGATGAATCTGCCGGCCGATCCGCCGGAGCAGGGCGGTGACCGGCGCGGTGAGTGAGTCGACACGGACCGCTGAGCGCGGCCAGATCTTCGCCACCTGGCAGCGGTCCGGACACGAGGACGGGACGAGCATGCGAGTGGGGCAGATACGCAGGCGGTGCAAGCAGCTGATCAAGGAGCTGGCACTGCCCGCCGCAATCGATCTGCGCGGGATGTGTGACATCGTCGCCGCGCGGGTGGCGCGGCCCGTCCACCTGGTGCCGATGAGCCTGGGCGGGGTGGTCTCCGGGATGACGGCCGTCACCGACGACGGCTACTGGGTCTTCTACGAGCTCAAGACCTCGCCGTGGCACCAGGCGCACATCGTGCTGCACGAACTGAGCCACCTCCTGCTGGGACACGCCCAGGATCCCTCGGTCACCGAGGACGCGCTGAAGCTGTGGACACCGTCCGTCGATGTCGCCACCGCCATGCGGCGGATGGGCCTGACCATGGGCTTCGCCCGGCATCACGGCTATGACAACCTCGCCGAGCGGGAGACCGAGGTGCTCGGCACGCTGCTGATGGAGCGGGTGGCGCCGTCCGCTGCCGAGCGTGAACTCCCTCTGGAGGGACAGGCGGCCGAGCTGGCGGCGGCGCTCGGGCCCGCACTCCAGCACATCCGGCGCCGGCAGGGGGTTCCGGCCGGCGGCGCGGGACCCGAGGGCGCCGGTGCGGACGCGGCCGGGGACGGGGGCTCGCGTGTTTGATGCCCTCTATCTGTCGTTCGGGCTGGCCGCCTGGGTGATCGTCGGATACAAATCCGTCGCGTGGTTCCGTGACCGCAGCAATGCGGATCTGGGGCTGGCCTGTGTGATGACCGGCGGGGTGGCCACGGTCTTCCTCTTCTCCGCGCCCAGCCTCTACCGCGCGTTCGATCGGCTGACCGGTGTGGCGAACCTCGCCATGGTCTTCCTCTACTCCTCCGTCGTGGTGTTCGCCGCGGGCGCCATGGTGTTGCTGCTGCGCTGGACGGCGGGGGAGGGGGCGGCCGGGAAGGCCCGTGCGCGGGCCAGGGCGCGGGTCGCCGTCGGGGGCGTGGCCGTGCTCTGGGCGGTGGCGATCGCCGGATTCCTCGCCGGCCGGCCGGACGCCGTCGAGCATCCCCGTGACTTCAGCACCGCGTACACCGACTCTCCTGGCGTGATGCTGTTCCTGGTGCTGTATCTGGCCATTTTCGGCTTCGCCTCGGCGGCCCTGGGGACGCTGTGCCCGCGCTACGCCGCCCGGCTCGGCGGCACGTATCTGGCGCGCGGTCTGCGGGTGCTGGCCGCGGGCTGCTGGCTGGGCCTCGTCTACTGCGCGTGCAAGGTCGTCGGGTTCGTCCTGTCCTGGGCGGGCCACCCGGCGCTGTGGCTCTCCAACGGAGTGGCCCCGCTGAGCGCCTCGGTCGCGGCCCTCATGGTCCTCGCCGGATTCGCCCTGCCGGCGGCAGGCCCGCGGGTCGCCGCCTGGCGCCGGCTGCGCCGCCTCTCCCCGCTCTGGCGGACCGTCACCGCGCAGACCCCGGAGGTGACGATGGAGACCTCGACGTGGTCCGTGCAATGGCCGTTCGCCGATCTGGAGTGGCGGGCCAACCGGCAGATGGCCGAGATCCGGGACGTGCAGCGCGGTATCCGGCGGCATGTGGAGTCCGACGCCGTCGATGTCGCCCGTGAGCGGGCCCGCGCGGTCGCCCTGGACGACCGGCAGCTGGCGGCCGTCGCCGAGGCCGCCGCGCTCCGCCGCGGTCTGGAGAACCGTGCGGTCGGTCATGTCCCCGAGCACGGCGCGGACAGTGTGGTGGTCTCCAGCGGCAGCGCACCGGCCGAACTCTCCGCGGAGTACGAACACTTGGCCCTGGTGGCGGATGTCTACCACTCGCCGCTGATCGACACCGTGCTCACCGAACTGCGCCAGCGCAGCGCGGTGGCGCGCAGTTGAGAAACACCCCCTGAGACGGGGTGGCCCGGGACGGGGGTCCGGGCCGCCCGTACCACCGAGGCGGCACCGGTTCCTGAACCGGTGCCGTCCTCGCGGGTATTGCCGGACGGCGGACGGCTCATGGCGGACGGCTCGTGGCGGACGACAGCGCGCGTGCGTGCCAGGCGTCGTGTGCCGGGCGGGACTTCGCGGCCACGGCCTAGAGTCGGGCCCATGCAGAACACCGCCGAGACCGGCCCCGACGCCCCCATCGACGTGACGCCTCTCCTCGACGATCCGTACGCCGCCTACGCCGCACTGCGCGAGTCCGGCCCGGTGCACCGGATCACCGGCGCCGACGGAAGCCCCGCCTGGCTGGTCACCCGCTACGAGGACGTCCGCAGCGCCCTGGCCGACCCCCGGCTCTCCCTGGACAAGCGCCATGCCGGGCCCGGCGGGTACCGGGGTTTCGCGCTGCCACCCGCGCTGGACGCCAATCTGCTGAACATGGACCCGCCGGACCACACCCGGGTCCGCCGCCTGGTGGTCAAGGCCTTCACCCCGGGCCGGGTCGAGACGCTGCGGGCGCCCGTACGGCGGGTCGCCGACGAGCTGCTGGACGCGATGGCCGAGCGCGGCCGCGCGGACCTGATCGCCGACTACGCGGGGCCCCTGCCGATCACCGTGATCTGCGATCTGCTCGGCATCCCGCAGCGCGACCGCCGGGACTTCCTGGCCTGGTCGGACGCGCTGATCACCCCCGACCCGAGCCGGCCGGAGGGGATGAAGCACGCGATCGGGGCGATGCTGGAGTTCTACACCGGGCTGATCGCGGCCAAGCGCGCCGAGCCGGGCGACGACCTGCTCTCGGACCTGATCGCGGTCCGCGATGACGCGCCCGGGGACGACGGGAGCGACCGGCTCACCGAGGACGAGCTGACCTCGCTCGCCTTCCTCATTCTCTTCGCCGGATACGAGAACACCGTCCACCTCATCGGCAACGCCGTGCTCGGCCTGCTCGACCATCCGGAACTACTGCGTCAGTTGCAGCACAATCCAGCCGAACTGCCGACCGCCGTGGAGGAGTTCCTGCGCTTCGACAGCCCCGGTCCTCTGGCGATCCGCCGCTTCCCCCTCCAGGACCTGGAGATCGGCGGCGTACGGATCCCGGCCGGGGACAGTGTGCTGCTGTCGATCGCGTCCGCGAACCGCGACGCCGCACGCTTCCCCGCGCCGGACGCGCTGGACCGCGGCAGGGACCTCTCCGGGCACCTCGCGATGGGCCATGGCATCCATTACTGCCTCGGCGCGCCGCTCGCCCGGATGGAGGCCGTCACCGCGCTCGAGGCGCTCCTCGACCGCTTCCCGGGGCTGCGACTGGACGTCCCGCGTGCTGAATTGCGGCATCGCAGGTCCCTCCGCTCGCGTGGCCTGATTTCGCTGCCCATCGCTTGGTAGTCAATAAGCGAACAAGTTTTTGAGGCATGACCGTTCGCTCATGAGGTAAAAAGGTGTCTGAGCCCGCCCGGTGTGCATCCCCCGTCGCACCGGGCGGGCCTTTCCTTTGGGCGTTTGCGCCGTTTGCAGCTGCGACACGCCGGGCGGGCGGCGCCACCGTGGTCCGTCTGGCTCAACTGTGCTGCGGGTTGCCGCTCCGCTCCATAGCGTGACGCCATGGCACTTCACGCGCGGATGTCCAAGAAGGCGGCGTCGACGGTACTGATCATTGCCGCCGGGGTCTCACTGACGTGCATACCGGCCGTGGCGGACGGGGCGACGACCCGTCAGTCCCGTGCGGGCGACGCCGGGGTGCGGGCCGTCACCGCCCCCGGCATACCGAGGCTGCCCGGCGGGCTGTCCGCACTGTCCTGGTTGGTGGCCGACGCGGACACCGGCAATGTGCTGGCCGCCAAGAGCCCGCACCGGAAGCTGGCGCCGGCCAGCACCCTCAAGACGCTGTTCGCGGTCACCGTCCTGCCGAAGTTCCCGTCCGGCACCGTGCGCCAGGTCAGCTCCGCGGACCTCGCGGGCGTCGGGGCGGGCAGCAGCGTCGTCGGCGTCCGGCAGGGCCGCAGCTACACCGTCGCCGATCTGTGGCGCGGGGTCTTCCTGCGCTCCGGCAACGACGCGGTGCATGTGCTGGCGTCGATGAACGGCGGCTGGCGGACCACCGCGCGCGAGATGCAGCAGACCGCCCGCAGGCTCGGCGCGCGCGACACCACCGTCAAGTCCCCCGACGGGTATGACGCGCCCGGCCAGGTGTCCTCGGCGTACGACCTGACGGTCTTCGCCCGCGCCGGGCTCGCCAACGCCGACTTCGCCCGCTACTGCTCCACCCCCAGCGCCCTGTTCCCCGGCGCCGGCGGTGCCACCCGGATCGAGAACACCAACCGCATGCTGGTGGGCTCGCACGGGCTGTCCCGATACCCGGGCATCATCGGCGTGAAGAACGGCTACACCTCCCAGGCCGGCAACACCCTGATCGCTGCCGCCCGCCGCAACGGCCGCACCCTGCTGGTCACCGTGATGAACCCCCGGTCGACGCAGGCCAACGGCGTCTACAAGGAGGCCGGTTCGCTGCTCGACTGGGGCTTCGGCGCCGAGGGCAAGGCCCAGCCGGTGGGCACCCTGCACGCCGTGAACGCCTCCTACGACGGTGGCGCCCGGCCGGGTCCGGTGGCAGCAGGTATCACCGGAGCCGAGATCCGCGGTGGTTCCCCTTGGCGCTCGGCCCTGGTCCTGGGGGCGGGCGGCGCCGGCGTCGCGGCGATCGGGCTGGGCGCCCTGCTGACCCGAGGGCGACAGGGACGCGGCCGCGGTGGAGAGCGGCGCGGCGCGGCGTAGGCCCGCAACGCCGGTGGCCCGGGACGTACGGCCGGTGAGCACCGGAGGTCCCGCCGTACGACGGGGGGAAGGGGCTCCGCATGTCCCCGCGGAGCCCCTTCCTCACCCGTCGGCGGTGGGGAGGTTTTCGGTCGTCCCGCCGGTGGCCCGGAGCCGGGGGGCGGTCTCCGCGGCCGGTACGGCCCCGGAGCCGGCCAGCCGTCCGGTCAGCTCCCGGGACCAGGCGAGGAGCCCCGCGATGTCGATCCCGTAGGGGGCCGCCTCCGCATACGGCGCGAGGGCCGATATCCCCCGGTCGAGCAGCGCCCTGCCGCCCACGGCATTGCCGCGTGCCGCATGGGTGAGCCCCACGGCGAGCTGGGCGAGTCCCCGCCACAGCTCGCGCTCCGCTTCGGGCGCCGCTTTCCAGGCGTCCTCCAGCACCTCGTGGGCGTGGAACGGCATCCCGTCGTCGAGCAGCCGCTGGGCTTCGGCCAGCGACTGCGCGGGTGTCCGTGACACCCCTTCGGGCTGGCGCGCCACCCCTGGGGAGCCGTACGGGAGCGGCCGGCCGAGTCCGTCGCGGGGGCGGGCGCTGCGGGCCCGCCCCTCCTCGTCGCGGTCCCGGCGGACCGGTGCGGCCCGCCGCTCGGGGTCGAGGCGGGAGCCGGTCCCGGCTCCGCCGTCGCGGTCCGTGTCGCCGTCCGTGCCGCCCGCACGCTCCGTGTCGTCCGCCGCCCCCGCGCCGCAGTACGCGCAGACCTCGCTGCCGGGCCGTTCGCGGATCCGGCCGCAGGCCGCACACACCTGGTCCAGCCAGCAGGCCGGATCGCCGCCCTGCTCACCCGCCCATGGGGGGCCGGAGGTCCGGGACGGGGGCGGGTTCGGTGCGTCGGGTGTCTTGTCCGCGGGGTTCACCCTTCGATTGTGCGGGGTGGGGCCCGCCGGTGTCAGTCCCGCTCGACCTCGTAGAAGCAGAAATGATCCTTGATCGGGGCGACCTGGTCATGCGGCTCGGGGTAGGCCCAGACGAGGTCCTCCGGGCCGCCGGGCAGCGACCAGTAGGAGGCCGTGCCCTTGAAGGGGCACACGGTGTGCGTGTCGGAGGGCACCAGCAGCTCGGTCCGTACGTCCTCGGGCGGGAAGTAGTACCGCACCGGGTAGCCGGTCTCCGCGAGCAGGAGCGGGCGGCTGCTCTCGGCGATCAGCCGGCCGTCGATCTCGACGCGGACGTGCTCGGTGCCCTGCGTGACGTCGATGTGGTGGCCTTGCGTTGTGCTCATGGTCGGGTCTCCTTGCCGGATCGGTGGGTGTGGCCCGCCTCCCAGGATGGCACCGGGCAGGGGCGGTGGCGCTCCCGCCCGGCATCCGGCGGCGGGATACGGGTGAGGGGGCGGCCGGAGCAGGCGTCCCCCGCGGCTCCGGCGACCCCCACCGCACCTCACACCTCTCGGATACCGTGCCCCGCCCACGGCGGCGCGGGAGCGACCAGGCCGGTGAGGAAGGTGCGGGTGGCTTCCGGCAGGGGCACCGAGCGGCCCGCGGCCCGGTCGACATGCAGGGTGAACTGCTCCCCGGTGGCCACCGGTTCTCCCGTCGGCTCACCGGCGAACATCTCGTGGAGGAAGCGGAGCTTCTTGCCGTCCACCCCCAGCACGGTGGTGCGGACGGTGAGTTCGGTGTCGCGGGCCACCTCGTGGAGATAGCGGACATGTGTCTCGACCGTGTAGAGGGAGCAGCCGGAGCGCTCGCGGTAGGAGGGGCCGAGGCCGGCCGCCGCCATCAGCGCATCGGTCGCGAAGCCGAAGACCAGGACGTAATAGGCCTCGCTGAGGTGGCCGTTGTAGTCGATCCAGTCGTCCTGGACCTTGTGGCGGAAGAGCGGGAGGCGTTCCGGGGGGAGGTGTTCCGGCGGGTGGGTGCTCATCGGGCGGTGCCTCCCAGTCGGCCGGTGGCGCGGAGGACGTCGATGACGCCCTGGTCGCGTGCGGCGACGAGGTCCGCATAGCTGCGGTCGCCCGCCGCCTGTGTGCAGCCCTCGACCATGGCGTCGCGCAGCGCGCGGTCCAGCTCGGGCGCCTCCAGCCGGGTCCACGGTGACTTCAGGGACGGGCCGAAGTGATCGAGCATGTGCGCCATGCCGCCCTCGCCGCCGGCCAGCGCGAAGGTCAGGCAGGGGCCCATGAACGCCCAGCGCAGCCCCGGGCCTTCGGTGATCGAGGCGTCGATGTCCTCGACCGAGGCCTCGCCGTTGGCGACCATGTGCAGCGCTTCGCGCCACAGCGCCTCCTGGAGGCGGTTGGCGATGAAGCCCGGCAGTTCGCGGTCCATGGTGAGGACGGACTTGCCCGCCACCTCGTAGAAGCGGGACGCCCAGTCGACGGCCGCGCGGTCGGTCCGTTCGCCGCCGACGACCTCGACCAGCGGGATGAGGTACGGCGGATTGAAGGGGTGGCCGACGACCAGGCGGCCGGCGTCGTCGGCCGCGGTCTGCATATCGGTCATCGGATAGCCGGAGGTCGAGGAGGCGATGACCACGCCCGGCCGGGTCGCGGCGGTCAGCTCGGCCAGCAGCGACCGCTTCAACTCCAGCTTCTCGGGGGCGCTCTCCTGGACGAAGTCCGCGTTGGCGACCGCCTCGGCGAGCGTGCCGGCGACGGTCAGCCGCTCCGGTGCCGCCCCCTCGGCCGTTCCCATCTGCTCCAGCGCGGGCCAGGCGGCGGCCACCAGACGGCGGAGCTTCTCCTCGGCGTCGGGGGCCGGGTCCCAGGCGGTGACGTCGTAGCCGCGGGCGAGGAAGTGGGCGGCCCAGCCGCCGCCGATCACTCCGGCGCCGATACAGGCGACACGGCGTACGTCCTCGGGGGCGCAAGGGGCGGGGGTGGTCTCAGACATGGCGGGCGGCTCCAGGCGGAGAGGCGGGGGAGGGGAGAGAGGGGCGCACGGGGTCAGCTGCGCGGCTTCAGGCCCAGGCGGGCGCGTGCCTGGTCGGGGGTGGCGACCGTGGCGCCGAGCAGCTCGGTGAGCTGTACCGCACGCTCGACGAGCTGCCCGTTGGTGGCCTTGACGCCCTTGCTCAGGTAGAGGTTGTCCTCCAGGCCGACGCGGACGTTGCCGCCGAGGAGGATGGACTGGGCGGCCCACGGCAGCTGCATCCGGCCGAGCGCGAAACTCGCCCACTGGGCGCCCTCGGGCAGCATGTGCACCATGGACTGGAGCACCCCGGGGTCGGCCGGGGCGCCCCACGGAATGCCCATGCACAGCTGGAAGACCGTCGGGTCGTCCAGCAGCCCCTCGGCCAGCAGTTGCGTGGCGAACCACAGCTGACCGGTGTCGAAGATCTCCAACTCCGGCCGTACGCCGAGCTCCTGGATGCGCCGGGCGCCCGCCCGCAGCATGTCGGGAGTGGAGACGTAGAGGGTGGATCCGTCCCCGAAGTTGAGGGAGCCGCAGTCCAGGGTGCAGATGTCGGGCAGCAGTTCCTCGACGTGCGGCAGCCGTTCCAGGCCGCTCACCAGGTCTGTGCCGGGCAGCTGCCGGAGCGGCCGATCGGGGTCGATCACCAGGTCACCGCCCATGCCGGCGGTGAGGTTGATGACGACATCGGTGCCGGTCTCCCTGATCCGCTCGACCACCTCCGCGTACAGCCGCGGATCGCGGGACGGGTCGCCGGTCTCGGGGTCGCGTACATGGATGTGCACGACGGCGGCGCCCGCGGACGCCGCCTCGACGGCCGACGCGGCGATCTGCTCGGGCGTCACCGGGACGTACGGGGAGCGGCGGACGGTGTCACCGGCGCCGGTGAGCGCACAGGTGATGATGACCTCGTTGTTCACGGGGATCCCTTCGGTGGGGTGGGGTGCCTCGGGGCGCGGGACGGCGGGACGGCGGGACGGTAAAAAAGGGGGCCTCACCCGGCGGGGGTGAGTTCGCTCGCCACGAAGGCCAGCAGGGCGGTGTGCATGGTGTCGGGGCCGGTGCTGTCCGGCGCGGTGGCCAGCACCTGCGTGGCCAGGCCGTCGATGAGAGCGGTCAGCCGCAGTGCGGTGAACTCCGGATCGACGGCACAGAAGACGCCCTGGGCGATGCCGCGCCGGACGACATCGGCGACGGTGGTGCGCCACTGCCGGTAGTAGTGCTCGTGGAGCCGGCCGACGGCGGTGGAACGGGCGGCCTGGGCCCACAGGTCGAGCCAGACCAGCCACTGGCGGCGCTGCTGCTCGGTGCGCGGGGTCTGCAGCGCGATCAGATGCAGCAGCTCGGCGTGGGCGTCGGGGGCCTCGGCCAGACCGGCGGTGCGGCGTTCGGTGTCCTCGTCCATGCACCAGCGCACCGCGGCCTCCAGCAGCTCGTCGCGGCCGGGGAAGTGGTAGTGGACGGCGGCGGTGCTGGTGCCGCAGGCAGCCGCGATATCGGCGACCCGTACGCCGTGGAAGCCGTGTTCGGCGATCAGCCGGACGGTCTCCCGCACGATCTGCAGCGGCCGGCCGCCCTCGGGGACGGCCGCCGGCTCGCGGTCGGGCGCCGGCGCGGGCCGGGCCGGGGCGCCGAGCAGCCAGCCGGTGTCGACCGCGCCGATATCGGCGATCCGCACGATCTCGGCGAGGGTGAACCGCCGGGTGCCGCCCAGTGACCTGGACAGCTTCGAGGGGTCCATCACGATCCGGCGGGCGAATTCGCGATGGCTGCAACCGAGCCGGCCGATCACCTGGCGGACACGGTCCGTGACATCGCCGCTGTCGTCGGTGACCCGGTCTCCGGGGGAGTCGTCCATGGTCCGGGACCGTAACAGCGTGTTGAGATCATCGCAATGGCGCGAGGGGGGAGCTAGGGGCTTCATCAGCTTGTTCCGGCGGATGCCGGGCGTGTGATGCGGAGGTGACTGATGCGAGAGTCAGTATGGCGGGAGGGTGCGTCGGAAGGCTTCGAGCCGATACGCTGGATACGCCGCAATCCGGGTGAATGTGGCAAAGTGACGTCATGGCTGACCGGGGAGCGAAGCGGCCCACCGTGTCGGTGCCGGACGACTGGCCCGCCCACCCGGACCTGACCCTGGCCCTCAACGGCATGGGCGGCTTCGACTGGGACCTCGACAGCGGGCTGATGCACATGGATGCGCCCGCCCTCGAGGTGTTCGACATGCTCCCGGCGGACTACGACGACCGTCCGGAGAGCCTCCGGTGCCGCCTCCCGGCCCATGAGGCGGCCCGGCTGGACGCCCTGGTCGCCCGTGCTCTCAAGGACGGCAGCGACTCCTACGGCGCCTACTTCCGGGTACGGCTGCGCGACGGCGAACTGCGCTGGACCCACAGCCAGGGCAGCATCCGCCGGGACCGCGGCGGCCGGCCCCGCCGCATCATCGGCGTGGTCCGCGATGCCAGCCACGAGTACGCCCACGCGGCGGAGCGGGTCGCCGGCGACGAGGAACGCCGCCGGCACACCAGCGTCGTCGAGCGCACCACCGCCGCCCTGGCGCATGCCCGAACGGTCGGTGACGTGATCGCCGTGCTCGCCGACGAGCAGGGGCTGAGCCGGCTGGGCGCGGAGAACGTGATCCTCGGTCTCGTCGAGGCGGGCCGTATCCGGCTGATCTCCGAGGGCAAGGCGGGCAGCTTCGTACCGGACCTGGAATACACGCGGGTGGGGGACGAATTCCCGATGAGCGAGGTGGTCCGCACCCTCACCCCGCGGTATGTGTCCAGCCGCGCGGAGTTCCGGCACGGCTGGCCGCGGCTGTGGCCGGCCATCGAGCCGCTGAACGTCAACTCGGCCGCCTATCTGCCGCTGATCGCCCAGGGCCGCCCGATCGGTGTGATCGGCCTGTTCTTCGAGCGCGAGAGCGACTTCCGCGACCAGGAGCGCAGCGTCCTGCTGGCGCTGGGCAGCAGCATCGCGCAGAGCCTGGCCCGCGCCATGCTCTACGACCAGGAGCACGATCTCGCCGCGGGCCTCCAGCAGGCGATGCTGCCCCGCCGGATCCCCGGCGTCGCCCACGCGCAGATCGCCGTCCGCTACCGCTCCGCCCGTATGGGCCGGGACATCGGCGGCGACTGGTACGACGTCATCCCGCTGCCCGACGGCCGGGTCGCGGCCGTCATCGGCGACGTCCAGGGCCATGACACCCAGGCCGCGGCGCTGATGGGCCAGCTGCGGATCGTGCTGCGCGCCTACGCCTCCGAGGGGCACGCCCCGGCCACCGTCGTGGCCCGCGCCTCCGCCTTCCTCCACGAACTCGACACCGACCGCTTCGCGACCTGCACCTATGTCGATGCGGACCTGAGCACCGGCGCGGCCCGGATCGTCCGGGCCGGCCATATCGACCCGCTGCTGCGGCACGCCGAAGGCATGTGCCGCAGACTGCCGGTGGCCGGCGGGCTGCCGCTCGGCATCGCCTCCGAATTCCGCCGGCTCGACTACCCCGTCACCACCGTCCAGCTCGCCCCGGGCGACACCCTGCTGCTGTGCACCGACGGCATCGTCGAACGGCCCGGCACCGACCTCGACGTCGGGATGCGGCAGTTGGCCCGCGAGGTCCGCGACGGCCCCCAGGACGTCCAGCAACTCGCCGACCGGCTCTGCGAGTCGGCGGGCGTGCGGACCGGCGAGGACGACATGGCGCTGCTGCTGCTGCGCCGCCTCGGCGTCCCGGAGCACGACACCGTCGGACGGTTCCGTCAGCACATCGCACCCGCCGACCCCGACGGGCTGTCGGCCGCACGGCACATGATCCGGGCCGCGGTGCGCGCCTGGGGCGCGGCCGAGCGGGCCGAGGAGATCGAGCTGGTCGCCGATGAGCTGATCACCAACGCGCTGCTGCACACCGACGGCGAGGCCGTCGTCAACATCCGTATGCCGCACAGCGTCGGGCGGCTGCTGCGGCTGGAGGTCGAGGACCACTCCAGCAGCCTGCCGCGCCGCCGCGAACCGGGCGAGGCCGGTGTCTCCGGCCGCGGTCTGCTCCTCGTCGACCGCCTGGCCGATGTGTGGGGTGTGGAACCGCGCGGCAGCGGAAAGTGCGTATGGTGCGAGTTCAACTGCTCCTGACCCGCGCGGCATCGGGCCGCGGCGGGCGGGCAGTCAGCACAGCGGGCGCCGAGGGTTCGGCACGGTCGAGTGAGGACGGTTCTATGGCATCGCGGGCACCGGAACAGCGCGAGGAAGCCCGCCGGCTGGCGGCGCAACTGACCGCGGAAGGCGTGCTGAACGTCGCGCTGACCTGGGTGGACAATGCGGGCATCGCCCGCGTCAAGACCGTTCCGGTGCAGCGGTTCGCGGCGGCGGCCCAGCGGGGCGTGGGGATGTCGCCGGTCTTCGACGTCTTCACCTCGTACGACGACATCACCGCCTCCGACCACGTCGGCGGGCCCGACGGGGACCTGCGGCTCATCCCCGACCTGGACCGCGTCGTCACCCTCGCCGCCCAGCCCGGCTGGGCCTGGGCGCCGGTGGACCGCTACGACCAGCTCGGCCGGCCGCACCCCGCCTGCCAGCGGCAGTTCGCCCGGCGGATGGTGGAACGGGCCGCCGCGGCCGGCCTGCAACTGCGGATGGGCTTCGAAACGGAGTGGGTCGTCACCCGCGCCCCGGCGGGGCACGGCCCGGCCGCCGAGGGCGCGGACGAGGCGCTCGACCACCCCTGCGCGGGCCCCGCCTACGGCATGACGCGCGTCGTCGAACTCTCCGACTACCTCCGGGACGTCACCGAGGCGCTCGGTGTCCAGGGCCTCGACGTCCTCCAGCTCCACCCCGAGTACGCCCCGGGCCAGTTCGAGGTCACCACCGCCCCCGCCGATCCGGTCCGGGCCGCCGACGACGTGGTGCTGGTCCGCGAGACCGTCCGCGCCGTCTCCGCCCGGCACGGGCTGCGCGCCTCGTTCGCCCCGTCGGTCGTCGCCGGCCAGGTCGGCAACGGCTGCCATCTCCACCTCGGCCTCTACCGCGACGGCGCCAGCCTGCACCGCGCCCCCGGTGCCGAATGGGGCCTGGCGCCGGACGCGGTGGCCTTCCTCGGCGGCCTCGTCGCCGCCCTGCCCGCGCTGCTCGCCATCGGCTGCCCCTCACCCGCCAGCTATCTGCGGCTGCAGCCCTCCCACTGGGCAGGCGTCTACCAGTGCTGGGGAGTGGAGAACCGGGAGGCGGCGCTGCGGCTGATCACCGGCGCCCCCGACGACCCGGACGGCGGCCACGCCGAGGTGAAGACCTTCGACGCCGCCGCCAACCCGTATCTCGCCGTCGGCACGGTCATCGCCGCCGGACTGCACGGCATCGAGTCGGCGACGCAGCTGCCCGCCCCGCAGACCGGCGACCCGGGCGTGCTCGGCGTCCGCGAGCGGGCCCGGCGCGGCATCGTCCGGCTGCCCGCCACCCTCACCGAGGCCGCCGACCGGCTGGAGAAGTCGGCCCCGCTGCACGAGGCGATGGGGGAGGTGCTGCACGGCGCGGTACTGGCCGTGCGGCGCGCGGAGGAGGCCCACTTCGCCGAGAGCGAGCCCGAGGAGATCGTCGCGGCCACCCGCTGGCGGTGGTAATACCCGCGAACCTCGCGGGCGCCGGCCCGGCCGATGGTCTGCCGCCGCGGGTGGACCAGCACTGCCACGGAGTGATCGGCTGCTGCTGCGCGCCACCGGCGTCGGCAGCTATCCGGTGGTCACCGGGCTGCCCGGTGACCTGACCGGCCCCGCCGAGACGGCCGGGGACGGCGGCGGCACCGGCGTGCGCCATCGCATCGCACTCGCCGTCGCCACCGGCCGCCCGCTCCGGCTCCGCTCCAGCTCCACACCGGCTTCGGCGACCCCGACCTGCGGCTCGACCACGCCGAGCCGGCGCTGCTGACCGGTCTGGTCCGGGCCACCGCCGACGCCGGTGCGACCTGGTGCTGCTGCACTGCTACCCGATCCACCGTCAGGCCGCCTACCTGGCAAGCGTGTTCCCGCACGGGTACGCCGACATCGGGCTGACGCCGACGCTCAGCCACAGCGGTGGAAGGCGGCGGTATGTAAGGGGCGAGTGCCGCGTGCGGCTGTTCCCACCCTGTCGTCCCTTCCGGACCGGCGGCATGCTTTACTGCGCCGCGTGGCCCCTACAGCAACCTCCGAAAAGGGCGAAATACCCCTGCGCTCCCGGATATTCGCCGATCTGACCCCACTGCGCACCTCCCCGGACTACCGCCGTCTGTGGTGCGGCAACACCATCTCCTGGATGGGCCAGCAGATGACCGCCCTCGCGGTCTCCCTCCAGGTCTACGCCCTCACCCACTCCACCTTCTCGGTCGGTCTGGTGGGTCTGTGCGCACTGGTCCCGCTGGTGGTCTTCGGTCTGTACGGCGGCGCCATCGCCGATACCGTCGACCGGCGCACACTGGGCCTCTACAGCGCCGTGGGCGCCACCGCGATGTCCGTCACGCTGGCCGTCGCCGCACTGGCCGGATTCCACCGGGTCTGGCTGCTCTACGGGGTCGTCGCCGTCCAGGCCGTCTGCTTCGCGATGAACTCGCCGGCCCGCTCCTCGATGATCCCGCGGCTGCTGCCCGCCGAGCAGCTGCCGGCCGCCAACGCCCTCAACTCCCTGACCAGCAACCTCGGTCTGATGGGCGGGCCGATGCTGGGCGGCGTCATCGTCGGTCTGTGGGGCTACCAGACCGCGTATCTGATCGACGTGGTGGCCTTCAGCGGCTCGCTGTACGCGATGTGGCGGCTGCCGTCCATGCGGCCCGACCAGGGGGAGGGGCCGCGGCGCCGGGCCTCCGTCCTGGACGGGCTGCGTTTTCTCGCCACCCGGCCGAATCTGCGGATGACGTTCTTCTCCGACCTGGCGGCGATGGTGCTCGCCCAGCCGCGGGCGCTGTTCCCCGCGGTCGCGGTGCTCTGGTTCGCCGGGGACGCCAAGACCGTCGGTCTGCTGGTCGCCGCGCCCGCGGTGGGCGCCGTACTGGGCGGGCTGTTCTCCGGCTGGCTCGGCGGGATCCGCCGGCACGGTCTGGCCATTCTGCTGGCGGTGGCCTCCTGGGGTGCGGCCGTGGCCTGCTTCGGGCTCTCGCGCCAGCTGTGGCTCGGCCTGTTCTTCCTGGCGGTGGCCGGCTGCGCGGACACCGTCTCGATGGTGTTCCGCAGCACCATGCTCCAGGCCGCGACGCCGGACGCGATGCGCGGCCGGCTCCAGGGCGTCTTCATCGTGGTGGTCGCGGGCGGGCCGCGGCTGGGCGACTTCCTGGCCGGGTCGGCGGCCGATCTGACCTCCCCGGCCACCGCGGTGATCGGCGGCGGTCTGGCCTGCTTGCTGGTGGTGACCGGCCTGGGCCTCGCCCGCCGCGGCTTCGCCCGCTACGACGCCCGCGCACCACAGCCGTGAGGAGCGGGGTCTGCCGCCGCGGCTCCCGCGCCGGCCCACCCGGACGCCGGACGGCGTGGCCCTGTCCCGTCCCTGCCCCTTTCCCCGTGCCGCCCGGGCGGACGGCGTCAGTAGCGGGTGAGCGCGGTCGGTCCGTGCGCCGTGCCGATGGCGAGGTGCGGATGCCGGGACGGCCGCACCCAGGACAGGATCCGCGCCATCGCCCCGGCCGGTACGGACACACAGCCGGCCGTGGCGCCCTTCCCCTGGACATGGAGGAAGATCCCGGCGCCGCGGCCGTGCACCGGACGGCGGTAGTTGAAGCCGGTGACCAGGGCCCGGTCGTACTGCGTCGGATAGTCCGCCAGCCGTTCGGACTCGGCGGCCGCGCAGTCCGGCGGCAGGGGCGCCACCCAGCGGTTGTAGGAGGCCGAGGCGTTGTCCTCGCACCACCAGGAGTCCGCGCCGACCCGGCGGTAGGGGAGGGCGGTACCGGGCGGCGCCGGGGCGAGGCCGAACGCGAACGGCAGGTCGTACAGCCCGGTGGGGGTGGTCGAGGTGCCCTGCACCCGGGTGCGGCCTTCGGTCAGCCCGCCGGCACCGAACCGGGCCGGCGCCCGACCCGCCCGCCGCCAGCGGCCGTTGTGGCGCTCCCACCACGTCACCGTCCCGGTGGTGGCACGCGGGGTGCGCGCCCGGGCGGTGATGAGCTGCCCGCCGCCCCCGGTGTCCGCCATACGGGCGGGCAGCGGGACGGGGGAGCCCGCGGGCCGCGCGGCGGCCGCCGGGGCGGGCGCGCAGAGCGCGAGGAGCAGCGCGGCGGCCGCCGGCGGCACCGCGGCCCGGATCGCGCCGCCGGCCGCGGTCCTGGCCCCGGCCGCGGCCGGGTGCGTCGTCCTGATACGCGTCATGGGCATGACCGCACGGTAGAGCGCGGCGGGCTCCCCGGGCGCCGCCCGATCAGGTCACATCCACCGCCCCCGGCCCCCGCGCACTCCGTCCGCCGCAATCCGTCGTGCGCCGGGGCCATGGACGGGCGAAACTCGGGTACGGGGCCCATGTGCCACTAGACGTCTCACTCTGGAGGCCCACCGTGCAGCGGCAACCGCATACGCGCAGCGACCGCACGCTCGACCGCGATCCGCAGCCCACCCCGCCCCCGGATCCGGGAGGCCCGCCGCCGGCCCCCGTCCCGGACCCGCTGCCCGGCCCGCCGAGCCCACCCGGCCCGCCGGACCCCATCCCGCCGGAACCGTCACCGATCCCACGGCCGCCCGGACCCGACCCCGACCCGGTCCCGGAGCCGTCCCCGGCGCCCTCGCCGCTCTCCTAGGAGCCGCCCGGACCGTCGCCCCGTCGTTCGCGGGTGTTCAC
This sequence comes from Streptomyces sp. NBC_01454, assembly GCF_036227565.1. Lineage (NCBI taxonomy): Bacteria > Bacillati > Actinomycetota > Actinomycetes > Kitasatosporales > Streptomycetaceae > Streptomyces > Streptomyces sp. NBC_01454. The sequence continues at coordinate 1,192,625 of NZ_CP109460.1, read as the reverse complement.
GCCCGCACCACCAAGGAGGTGCCGACCATGGCCATCGCCACGGTCAACCCGGCAACCGGCGAGACCCTGAAGACCTTCGACGCGCTCAACGCCGGCGAGATCGAAGACCATCTGGTCCGGGCGGACCAGGCCTTCCAGGAGCACCGCCGCACCAGCTTCGCCCACCGCGCGGAACTGCTGCACAAGGCCGCCGAACTGCTCGACGCCGACCAGGACGGCATCGCCCGCACGATGACCACGGAGATGGGCAAACCGCTGGCCCAGGCGCGCGCGGAGGCCGCGAAGTGCGCCAAGACCATGCGCTGGTACGCCGACCACGCCGAGGAACTGCTCGCCGACGAGCACCCCGACCCCGCCGACGTCAGCGACTCCGGCGCCGCCCGCGCCGTGGTGCGCTACCGCCCCCTCGGCACCGTCCTCGCGGTGATGCCGTGGAACTTCCCGCTGTGGCAGGTCGTCCGGTTCGCCGCACCCGCCCTGATGGCCGGCAACACCGGCCTGCTCAAGCACGCCTCGAACGTCCCGCAGACCGCGCTGTACCTGGAGGAGCTCTTCCGCCGCGCCGGCTACGCCGAGGGCTGTTTCCAGACCCTGCTGATCGGCTCCGGCGCCGTCGAGGACATCCTGCGCGACCCGCGGATCGCCGCCGCCACGCTGACCGGCAGCGAGCCGGCCGGCCGCGCGGTCGCCTCGGTCGCCGGTGACGAGGTCAAGAAGACCGTCCTCGAACTCGGCGGCAGCGACCCGTTCATCGTCCTGCCCTCCGCCGACCTCGACAAGGCGGCCCGGGTCGCGGTCACCGCGCGTGTCCAGAACAACGGGCAGTCGTGCATCGCGGCCAAGCGGTTCCTCGTGCACGACGAGATCTACGACGCCTTCACCGAGCGGTTCACCGACCGGATGGCGGCGCTGACCGTCGGCGACCCGATGGACGAGCGGACCGATGTCGGGCCGCTCGCCAGCGAACAGGGCCGCTCCGACCTGGAGGAACTCGTCGACGACGCGATCCACAAGGGAGCCGCGGCGCTGTGCGGCGGACGGCGGCCGCCACAGCACCGCGCGGGCTGGTTCTACGAGCCGACGGTGCTGTCCGACATCACCCCCGGCATGCGCATCCACTACGAGGAGGCGTTCGGGCCGGTGGCCACGCTCTACCGCGTCGCCGACGTGGACGAGGCGGTGCGGATCGCCAACGACACCCCGTTCGGGCTCAGTTCCAACGCCTGGACCCGGGACCCCGACGAGCAGGCCCGGTTCGCCCGCGATGTGCAGGCCGGCGGTGTCTTCTTCAACGGGATGACCGCCTCGCACCCGGGCCTCCCCTTCGGCGGCGCCAAGCGCTCCGGCTATGGGCGGGAGCTGTCCGGGCACGGCATCCGGGAGTTCTGCAACATGACGACACTGTGGTACGGGCCGGAGGACTGAGCGGCACGGTCCGGGGCGGTTTTCGTCGCGGAGTTCAGGGTGTACGGTCCCGTCAGGCCGAGTCGGCCCACGGCCAGGTCGGCCGGCTCGGCCGCCCCTCCGCCGCGGCCGGCGACAGAGGGCCCGCACGCGGGAAAGGCCGTGCTCCATACGGTTACTGACGCCCCGTCAGGTAACTTCGCGAGGGCGGCGGACCGGGGTCACTGCGGGCCGTCGGGCACCGCGAACTCACACCACAGCGCCTTGCCCGCACCGCGCGGCTCCGCGCCCCAGCGGTCCGCGAAGGCCTCGACCAGCATCAGCCCCCGGCCCGAGGTCGCGGTCTCCCCGGGGCTGCGCCGCCGCGGCCACCGGCTGGAGCGGTCCTCGACCTCCAGCCGGATCCGCCGCGGGGTGCCGGGCAGCAGCTCCACGGAGACCAGGGCACCGCTCTCCGTGTGGGTCAGCGCATTGGCGATCAGCTCGGAGGCGGCGACCTCGACGTGGTGGGCGACGGCGCCCGCCCGCCACTGGTCCAGCGTGCGGCGCAGCGCCGAGCGGACCTCCGCCGTGCCCGAGGGGTCGGCCTGGTGGACATGCAGCCGCAGCCGGGGAGTGGTGGCCGGCCCGGGGCCGGGGAGCCGGTGCAGCAGCAGGAGCGCCATGTCGTCCTCCGAGCCGGGGGCGGCCCACAGCTGGTCCGAGAGCCGGTCGGCGAGCGCTTCCAGCTCCGTAGGGCCCTCGCGGACGGCCTCGGACAGCGCGTCGATGCCGGAGGAGATGTCGTGGCCGGGCCGCTCGACCAGCCCGTCGGTGCACAGCAGCAGCGTCGACCCGGGCTCCAGGAACAGCTGCGTCTCCGGGAAGTGGTCGTGCCCGAAGGCGGTGGCCAGGCCCAGCGGCAACCCGCCACGGACCTCGGGCCAGTCGATGTGCCGGGAGCTGTTGCTGATCAGCGGCCCGAGATGGCCGGCCCGTGCGAGATGCAGCGCCCCGGACTCCAGATCGGCCTGGATGTAGGTGCACGTGGCGAAGCGCTCGGTGTCCAGCTCGGACAGAAAGCGGGAGGCCCGCACCAGCACGGTTTCCGGCGTGTGCCCCTCGCTGGCGTAGGCCCGCAGCGCGATCCGCAGCTGGCCCATCACGGCGGCCGCATGGGTGTCATGGCCCTGGACGTCGCCGACCACCAGCCCGGTGCGCCCCTGCGGCAGCGCGATGACGTCGTACCAGTCGCCGCCGACGTCCCGTCCGACGCTCGCCGGGTGATAGCGCACGGTGACCGCACCGCCCGCCAGGGGCGGCAGCCGGCGCGGCAGCATCGTCGCCTGCAGTCCCGTGGCGAACTCCCGCTCCTGGTCGAAGAGGGTCGCCCGCTGCACCGACTGGGCGACCACACCGGCCAGCGCCAGCGCCACATTCCTGGCCTCCGGCGACTGCACCGCGGGCTCCGCGTTGAACAGCCCCAGCGCCCCGATGACGGTGTCCTGCGCCACCAGCGGCAGGAACGCCGCGCTGCCCGTCGGCAGCACCTCGGTGTACGGGCGCAGCCGTGGAAAGCGGGCGATCAGCTCGCTCCGGCTGCTGAGGAAGAGCGGCCGCCGCGAACGCGCCGTGTCGGCCAGCGGCAGGGTGTCGTCCAGCCGCGAGGTCATCATGTCGTCGGGCACCTCGCCCTCCAGGCCGGCGGCGGCGATCACCTCGAACCGGTCGTTCTCGACCAGCCCGAGCAGCAGGCCGTCCGCGCCGAACCGCCGGGCGCCGCCGCTGTCGGTGAGCACCCGGGTCACATCCTTGACGGACAGCGCGCGGGCCAGCGCCGCGGTCGTCTGCTGCACCATCACGGTCTGCCGCTGCCGCTCCTGCTGGAGCGAGCGCAGCAGCGCGGAGTCCGCCAGCTCGCTGGTCGCCTCCCGGACGATGCCGATGATCCGGTACGGCATTCCGTCCGCGTCGTGCAGGATCCGCCCCTGGGAGTGGGTCCAGCGCTGGGTCCCGTCGCGGCACTGGACGCGGAAGTAGGAGCCGTAGGACGAGTGGCCGTCCCGCAGGGCCTGGGCGAGCGCCTCGTCCAGCCGCAGGCCCTCCTCCGGAGGGACCCGGGAGACCAGGGACATCGGCGCGCCGTCGTATTCGTCCGGGCGCAGATCGAAGACGTCCATGGCGCCGGGGTCCAGGTCCATGAACCCGTCGTCCAGATCCCAGTCGAAGGTGCCCATCCGGTTGAGTGACAGCCGCTCGCGCAGACCGATGGGCTTGTGGTCCGACACCCCGGGCGCGTCCTCCGTGACCGGGCGCCAGTCCCGGTCGGCCCGGGGGTCGTAGTCCTCGCCGGGCGATTCCACGAACCGGCCGGTCATGGCGCGTCACGTCGCGCGGCCCGGTCCTGCGCGGCGCGGGTATCCGCCGCTGCCGGGCAGCCGCGTGCCAGGGCGGGCCGCGCCGCGCCGAGCACGTCTCGTGCCCACGGTCGCGGGCCGTTGACCGGGGCCGATATCCACCGGAGCGCGGCCATGCGAACACCCTAGGCGCGGGCCGGATAACCCGCATTTCCGGCGCCGCAACCTGTGAGGCGTGCGCCCGTCAGGCGTGCGCCCGCGCGGGTGCGGATACCGGCCGGGTCTGCCGCGCCCGGTGCGCCAGGGTGGCCTTCCGGGTCGCCACGTCCACCGTGTACGCATCGATGGTCAGCCGGGCGCCGGACACCTTCAGCAGCATGAAGCCGTGGTCGGAGAAGTTCTGCCAGGCCGCCGGGTGCCCGAAGTGTGCCTTGCCGTCCTCCGTCTTGGCCGACGCCCCGCACACCACCTGCCGGGTGCCGCCCGTGCGGGCCGTCGGCTCCAGGATCTGCAGGGTGTGATCGTGACCGGACAGGATCAGATCGGCCCGGCCGGCCACCACGTTCTCGTACATGTCCTTGAGGTGGACCCCGCTGGTGTAGTTCCCGATCTCGAACCCGTCATAGGAACCGGCACTGCCGTGCTTGCCGTTGTTGAGGTACGGGTGATGGCCGATCACCACCTTCCAGCGGGCGCGCGAGGCACGCAGCGCGCCGTCCAGCCAGCTCCGCTGCTCGCGCATGTACGGCCCGTCCCACCGGTAGTGCGGGTCGAGCTGGGCGACGTACGAGGACCACGGAATGGTGTCGATCGCGAAGAACTCCACCAGCGGATCGGCGGCCGGCAGCGGCACGCTGTAGTAGCGGCTCGGCATGTACCAGCGCCGCGACGTGGCGGCGTAGGCGACCTCGCGGTCACCGCGGGACGGGTCGCCGCCGCTGCCGGGAATCAGCCCCGAGCAGTCGTGGTTGCCCAGCACCATCAGCCACGGCACATCGATGCCGCTGTTGGGCTTCTCGAACTTGTCCTGGAATTCCGAGTCGTCGGCGGATTCCGGCCCGTTCTCGTAGATGTTGTCGCCCAGACCCACCGCGAGACTCACTCGCTCGGCCCGGCAGACATCGCGTGCGGCGGCCGCCACCGCGTACTGCGCCTCGTCTCCCGTCCCCGCGTCCCCGGTGACCAGAATCGCGAACTCTCCCTTGCCATTGGGGTGTTCGGGGAACGGGAAGGCTCCCGGGGCCCCCGGGCGGGGAGCGGCGGAGGCGGGCGACTGTGCCGGCGACGGCAGTACCGCGAGCGCCGCGCCGGCCATCGCGCCGCCCAGCAGCGTCCGCCGGTTCACGAAGGGCAGCGTGCGCCCCGTCGTAGGCATCGACGGCTCCCCGGCCGCCGTCGCCGAGCCGGTGCGCAGCCACTCCTGCTCGGTCATGTCCGCCTGCGGCGGGATCAGTTCGTCCTCACACATGTCTGGATTTCTCTCACGGCCGTCGGAGGCGATGGTGACGGATTGATGAAGGCCAAGTGGACGTCTGGGAACGGGGAGCCCTGAATCTACGCGTCGGTAACAAAGCGTCTTCCGGGGACCGGCAGGGCGTAGCGAACGGTGTGAGCGCCGGGGAGAACGCCCCCGAGGCGCGCTCACCGATGCGACGTCAGACGGCGCAGTGTGCGGCCGAGATGACGGATGTACCGGCGCTGGAAGACGGGTACCAGTGGGCCGGCGAGGCGGGTGAGCGTCCGGGCGGGGCGGCTGAAAGCGGTCACCGTGAACCACACCGAGCCATCGGCGCGCAGTTCGGCGAGGAACGCCTCCTCGCCGCACACGGGATGCCCCTCGCGGGTCCCGTATCCGAAGCCGATGCGGTCCTCCTCGTCCGCCGTCCACACCACGGTGCACGGCGCCCGCACGCGCATCGGGCCGATGCCCGGCGCGACCTCGACCCGCACGCCCGGCGCGGCCCGCGGGGCGTCGGCCCGGATGCCGGCGCCCGCCGCACGGTGCATCCGGAAGGTGGTGATCGCCTCACCCGCCGCCGCCAGCGCCGCCCGCCCGTGGCCGATCGGCAGCTCCTCGTGGAGGTGGCGGTAGCCGGGCGGCAGCGGGGTGTGCCGGGTGCCGCCCTCCTCGGGGTAGTTCAACTCGCTCATGCGGTGCTCCTGGCAGCGGGGCGGGGACGGCGCGACCGTACGCGGCGAGCCGGCCGCGGGCAACGAGACCCGCCCTGTCCGCGGCGGCGGTGTTCGCGCCCCGCCCGCGGACGGGGCGCGAACACGGCCGTGACCGGTTACCGGACCGGGTGGGACCCGGACCGGGCGCCGTCTCACCCGTTCGGGTCCGCCGCCCCGTGCCGCCCCGCCCCCGCGGCGAACCGCGCCGCGCCCTCCTGGGCCTCGGCCAGGACGGCCTGCCCGTGGGCGAGTTCCACGGCCATGGCCGACTCCTCGTCCCGGCCCTCCTGGTCCAGCAGGGAGGCGCGGTCGCTGCGCAGGCACGCCTGCGGGAAACGGGCGATCTCCGCCGCCAGCAGCTCCGCCTCCGCACGAGCCGAACCGGCCGGCACCACACGGTGGACCAGCCCGATGGACAGCGCCTCCGCGGCCGGGACCGGCCGCCCCGTCAGCACCAGGTCCCTCGCCCGGCTCGCGCCGATCAGCCGCGGCAGCCGCACCGTGCCGCCGTCGATCAACGGCACGCCCCAGCGCCGGCAGAAGACGCCGAGGACCGCGTCCTCCTCCGCCACCCGGAGATCGCACCACAGCGCCAGCTCCAGACCGCCGGCCACCGCGTGCCCGGCGATCGCCGCGATCACCGGCTTGCCGAGCCGCATCCGGGTCGGCCCCATCGGCCCGTCCCCGTCCGCCGCCACGCGGTTGCCGCGCTCGGTGCCGATCGCCTTGAGGTCGGCACCGGAGCAGAACGTCCCGCCCTCGCCCCACAGCACCGCGACCCGCGCCGCCGCATCGGCGTCGAACTCCCGGAAGGCATCGGCCAGTTGACGTGCCGTCGGACCGTCGACCGCGTTGCGGGACGCCGGCCGGGAGAGCACCACCGTGGTCACCGGACCGGTGCGCTCCACCCGTACGGACATCAGGCCCCGCCCCCGCGCGCGGTCTGCGGCCGCACATGCTCCAGGATCGCCGTCAGATCGGTGCCGGCCGGCAGCGTGCCGAAGGCATTGCCCCACTCCCCGTCGAGCCGCGAGGCGCAGAACGCGTCGGCGAGGGCCGGGTGGCTGTACCGCACCAGCAGCGACCCCTGGAGCACCAGCGCCATCCGCTCCGCCAGCGACCGTGCCATCAGCTGCGCCCGCTCCGGACCGGCCGACGAGCCGAGCATCTTGCGGACGCCCGCCACCGCCGCGTCCAGCCGGCGATCCGCGCCCGCCGCGGTCTCCACCTCGGCGAAGAACGCCTCCAGCGCGGCCGGTTCCCTGCCCAGCGCCCGCAGCACATCGAGCGCCGCGACATTGCCCGAGCCCTCCCAGATGGACAGTAGCGGCGCCTCCCGGTAGAGCCGCGGCATGCCGGAGTCCTCGACATAGCCGTTGCCGCCCAGGCACTCCAGCGCCTCCGCCGCGTGCGCGCTGCCCCGCTTGCACACCCAGTACTTGCCGGCCGCCAGCGCCAGCCGGCGCAGCGCCGCCTCACCGGCGTCCCCGGCCTGCGAGCGGTCCACCGCCGTCGCCAGCCGCATCCCCAGCAGTGTCGCCGCCTCCGACTCGATCGCCAGATCCGCGAGCACCGAGCGCATCAGCGGCTGCCGGTCCAGCTCCCGCCCGAACGCCCGCCGGTGCGCGGTGTGGTGCAGCGCCTGCCGCAGCCCGGCCCGCATCCCGGCCGCCGAGCCCAGCACACAGTCCAGCCGGGTCATGTTCACCATCTCGACGATGGTCCGCACCCCGCGGCCCGGCTCCCCGACCGGCCAGGCCACCGCCTGGTCGTACTCGATCTCGGAGGACGCGTTGGAGCGGTTGCCCAGCTTGTCCTTGAGCCGCATCAGCCGCATGCCGTTGAGCGTGCCGTCCGGCAGCACCCGCGGCAGCAGGAAGCAGCCGAGCCCCTCCTCGGTCTGCGCCAGCGCCAGGAAGACGTCGCTCATCGGCGCGGAGGTGAACCACTTGTGGCCGGTGATGCGGTACGTCCCGTCGCCGGCCGGCACCGCGCGGGTGGTGTTGGCCCGTACGTCGGAGCCGCCCTGCTTCTCCGTCATCGACATGCCGGCGATCAGGCCCGACTTGGTCAGCGGCGCCCGCAGCCCGAAGTCGTAGCTGCGGGCGGCGAGCAGCGGCTCGTACCGCGCGGCGAGAACCGGTGCGGCGCGCAGCGCGGGGACCGCGGCGTAGGTCATCGAGACCGGGCAGCCGTGTCCCGGCTCGGCCTGCGACCAGACGTAGAACTTCGCGGCACGGACCAGATGCGCGCCGGGGCGGTCGTCGGCCCAGGGCGCGGCGTGCAGACCCCGCTCCACGGCCACCGTCATCAGCTGATGCCAGGCCGGGTGGAACTCGACCTCGTCGACGCGGTGGCCGAACCGGTCATGGGTGCGCAGCCGGGGCGGATGCTCCTCCGCCCAGCGGGCCTGGTCCTGGACCGCCGCCGAACCGGCCAGCGCACCGAGCTCGGCGACCTCCGGTACGCCCCACTCGGCCCCGTCCCGGCGCAGCGCCTCCAGGAGGGCCGGCTCGTCCGCCGTACTGAACCCGGTCAGCGGCGGAGCCTGATTCACGACTTCATGGGTGACGGTCATACCCTTGACGTTACAGAAGTCGAACAGATGCGGGAAGACTGTAATGGAGGGCCTCGCTAGAGTTTCGGGCACATATGAACGACGACGACACCGGCACCAGCGGCGACCCGGCGGCCACCGCGCTCGCCCTGCGGCCGCTCACCGCCCGCTCCATCGTGCTGAGCACCCTGCTGGGGCATCACCCGCCGCGGCTGCCCGCCCGTGCCCTGGTGCGGGTCGGCGAGCTCTTCGGCATCGCCGAGGGCACCGTGCGGGTCGCGCTCTCCCGCATGGTGGCCGCCGGTGACCTGCGCCAGAGCGACGGCGCGTACGCACTCACCCCCCGGCTGCTGGACCGCCAGACCCGCCAGGACGAGAGCCGCGCACCGAGGACCCGGCCCTGGCACGGGGACTGGGAGATCGCCGTGGTCACCACCCCGGAGCGCCGGCCGGCCGCCGAGCGCACCGCGCTGCGCCAGGCGATGGCGGCGCTGCGGCTGGCCGAGCTGCGCGAGGGCAGCTGGCTGCGCCCCGCCAACCTCGACCGACCCCGCCCGGCCGTCGTCACCGAGCAGTGCACCTGGCTCACCGGCACCCCGGACGGCGACCCCGCGGCGCTCGCCGGCCGGCTGTGGGACCTGCCCGGCTGGGCACGGCGGGCCCGCGACCTGAGCGCCGCACTGGGCGGCGCCGCGACCCCCGCCGACCGCTTCACCGTCGCGGCCGCCGCACTCCGCCACCTCCTCGCCGACCCCCTGCTCCCCGCCGGACTGCTCCCCGAGAGCTGGCCCGGCGAACAACTCCGCCTGCACTACGCCGAGTTCGAGGACGAGCTGGGCGAGCTGCTGCGGCAGTACGTGGGCGGGTAGGGGGCTATCCGCCGGCCGGCCCCTTCCGGCGGCGCAGTTCGTAGCCGGCCAGCACCACGGCCACCGTCAGCAGACTCAGCCAGAACTGCGCCCGGCTGTCCGGCAGGAACGCCATCGACCCGATCACCACCGTCATCAGGGCGATGGTCAGCCGGCTCAGCCACGGGAACAGCCACATCCGCAGCGTCAGCCGCTCCGGCTCCGTACGCTCCAGCTTCCGCCGCATCCGTACCTGCGCGACCGCGATCGCCAGATAGACGAACAGGGCGACGGCACCATAGGAGTTGATCAGGAACGGGAAGACGACATCGGGTGAGATCCAGGCCGCGATCACCGACAGATAGCCGGCGGACGTCCCGGCCAGCAGCGCCCTGCGCGGGACCCCGCCCCCGCTGACCTTCGCGAAGCCGTGTGGTGCGTCCCCGTTGCGGGTGAGCGCGAACAGCATCCGGGAGGACGTGTACAGCGCGGAGTTCAGGCAGGACAGCACGGCAATCAGCACCAGGGCGTTCATGACCGTACCGGCCGCGGGGACGGCGAGCCGGTCCAGCACCGCCGCGTACGGACTCACCCCGACCGCCTTCGAGGTCCACGGCACCACCGCGACCACCAGGAAGACCGACAGCACGTAGAACGCCACCACGCGCAGCACGATCGAGCGGATCGCCTCCGCCACCGCCCGCTCCGGCTCGGCCGATTCGGCGGCCGCGATCGTCACGATCTCGGCGCCGGTGAAGAACCCGACGCAGGGCACGACACCGGCCAGCACCGCGCCGGCGCCCGCGGGCGCGAACCCGCCGTGCGCCGTCAGAGTGCCCAGACCGCCCGGCGAGCCCGGCCACAGCCCCAGCACGTACAGCGCGCCGAGGAAGAGGAACACCACGATCGCCAGGATCTTGACCGACGAGAACCAGTACTCGAACTCGCCGTAGGAGCGCGCCGAGACCATGTTGGTCGCGGTCAGCAGCCCCATCAGGACCAGGCTGACCGCCCACAACGGGGCGCCGGGAAGCCACAGTTGGACGATCCGGCCGCCGGCCACCGCCTCGACGGCGACCACGATGACGAAGAAGTACCAGTACAGCCAGCCCACCGTGAACCCGGCCCGCAGCCCCAGGGTCTCGCGGACATGGGCGTAGAAGGACCCCAGCGCCGGGCGGGCGACGGTCATCTCGGCCAGCATCCGCATGATCAGCACGGTGAGCACCCCGGCCGCCAGGAACGACAGCACGGCGGCCGGACCGGTGGCGCGGATGACCACTCCGCTGCCGACGAACAGCCCGGCCCCGATGACCCCGCCCAGCGCGATCAACCGCATATGGCGTTGCTTGAGCCCCTGCCGCAGCCCGCCCGGCGCGGCCGGCGCCTCGGTCCGTGCGGTGCTGTCGTCCCGAATCGTTCCCGTACTCATGGAGGCCGACGCTAATCGGCCCACCATGCAGGGCCATTGCCGCAATGTTTCAGCAGCCGGATGCCGGCAGACGGAGGACGGCGAACGGGATACGGGATACGGGATACGGGCATGGATTCCGGCGGCGGGACCTCCATGGCGGGCCCGGCCCGTCGGCGTCCCGCTCTCACAGCGGCAGCACGCACACCGGGATCGGCGCCGCGAACGGCGCGCCGGCGCTGCGCAGCGCTCCGGTCCGGGCGTCCACCGCGAACACCGTCACCGACCCCGACTTCTGGTTCGCCGCGAACAGCCACCGCTGATCCGGCGAGAAGGCGATCTGCCGGGGGAAGTCCCCGCCCACCGGCACGGTGTCCAGCAGCCGCAGCCGCGCCCCGGCCGCCTCCACGGCATAGCGGGTGAGGCTGTTGTCACCGCGATTGGCGAGATAGGCGAAGCGGCCGTCCCGGGTGACCAGGATCTCCGACGGGAAGCTGGTGCCCGGACCGGTCCCCGTCGACTGCGGCGCACCGGGCACGAGCCGCCCCGTCCGGCGGTCGTAGCGGCAGACCACGACCGTGTTGTCGACCTCGTTCGCCAGATAGGCGAAGGCCCCGGAGGGGTGGAAGGTCAGATGCCGGGGGCCGGCGCCGGGCCGCAGCGCCGCGGTCGACACCTGGACGAGCCGTCCGGCCGGCTCGTCCAGCCGGTAGGTGTAGACGGTGTCGTTGCCGAGGTCGACCGCCAGCACGAAGCGGCCGTCCGGGCTGCTGAGGATCTGGTGGGCATGCGGCCCGTCCTGGCCGGGACCGGGCGGCGGGCTGGAGTGCGTGACCAGGTCCGTGCGCGCGCCCAGCGCCCCCGTGGCCGGGTCGATCGGATGCACCGCCACACTGCCGGAGAGGTAGTTGGCGCTCAGCAGCCGGCGCCCGCCGGGATGCACCGACAGATGGCAGGGCCCCGCGCCGCCCGTCGACCGGGACCCCAGCACCACGGGCGGCCCGTCCGGCCGCAGCGCCATGGCCGTCACCGCGCCCTGCTCCTGCTCATCGACCGCGTAGAGGGTGCGACCGGACGGCGCCACGGCGAGAAAGGAGGGATCGGCGACCCCCTCCACGACCCCGGTGGTGGTGATCTGCCCAGTCGTGGTGTCGTACGTGCCGACCCCGACGCCGGTCCCGCCGCCGGGCGGGGAGGTGTACGTCCCCAGGAAGAGCGGCCGGGTGCCGGGGGGCCGGCGGCCGGGACGACGGGTGGCGGGTGCGGGCCGCGCGTCCTGCCTCGTCGGCAGCCCCGCCCCCGTCCCGGCGGTCGCGGTCAGCCCGGCCGCGACGCCGAGGAACCGCCGGCGGCCGATCCCTGCCCCGGCCCTCGTTCCCGTACGTGTTGCGCTCATGCCACACCTCGGTGGTCGGCGGTGCCGGTAGGCGATCGGTCGGTCGGGGAAAGCCTGGCTCGTCCGGCCCGTGGAGGCAAGCAGGGCAGGGCGTGAGGCCCCGGTGTGCCACCCACCATGACGGCCGTGTCGGACGGTTGACCCTGACATGCCCCTACATCCTCATGATGACCACCAGCCCCACCCGTAGCACTCGAGTCGTACGGCACAACACATACGCGGACGGATTCGCCGGGCTCTCACCGCTCATAGGTTTGTGATCAAGGTACGGAGCTGATCGGGAGGCCACGGAGATATGTACGGCAAGGCATTCGCCCCGGAATACCAGGGCGAGTTGGGCTCGGCGCTGGGTGTGAACTCCTCCTACGAGGAGGTGTTGGCCACGGCGAGTCGCGCACACGCCGAGGCGGGCACCGCACTGGAGCGGGCCCGGGCCGCGCTCGCGGTCGCCGAGGCCAACCGGCGGCTCGGCCGGGTGACGGAGGCGGGCGAGGCCTGGCGCGAGAGCTACCGCAGTGCCCGCACCGCGGGTGATGCCGGCGCCAGGGCCTGGGCGTTGTGGAGCGGTGGCACCCTGGCGCGGCAGTGCGGATCCCTGCCGCTCGCCCGTCGGCTGCTCGCCCACGCCGTCACCCTCGCCGAGGGCAGTGGCGACCGCCTCGCCCACGGCTATGCGCTCGCCGGCCTGGCCGAAACCGGCCGTATCCAGGGCGACTACGCCGCGGTCGCCGCACTCCACGAGGAGTTGCTCGCACAGGCCCAACAGCACGGCGAGGCCCGGCACACGGTCTGGGCGATGTCGGGCATCGCCCAGATGCACCGCAACACCGGCGGGTACGCCAAGGCCCTGGAACTCTTCGAGGAGTCCGCCCGCATAGCCGCCGACGCGGAGGACCACCGCGGGCGCGCCTGGTCGCTGCGCGGCGTCGCCGACGTCCTGTCCGTACAGGGCGAGACGGACCGGGCGCTGGCACTGCTGTCCGAGGCGGAGGCGATCTGCCGCACCATGGACCTGGCGAGCGCGCTGGCCTACAACCACAAGATGCGCGGCAATGTCTTCTACCGCGCGGGACGTTACGAGTGCGCGCGCGAGACCTACTCGGTCGCGCTGCGCGAGTTCCGCGAGATGCAGGAGCCGCGCGGGGTGGCCCTCTCCCGGCTCGGACTGGCCAAGTCCCGCGCCCGCCTGGGCCGTGACCGGGACGAGACGCTGACCGAACTCGCCGCGCTGGAGCGGGACTTCCGGCGGATCGGACTGCGTCACGCCCGCGACATGGTCATCGCCTTCCGTGCAGAGCTGACCGCCCGGCCGGCGCCAGAAACTCCTGCTCCTCGGTCCGGTGCCACCACGCTCCGGTCTCCCGCAGTTCCCGCCACGTCGTGAAGCGGTAGCGGAAGACCCGGGCCCTGATCCGGGCTGGCGGCACCTCGGGGAACGGATTGCTGCGCAGCAGCCGCAGGGTGTCCCGGTCGTTCTCCAGCAGCCGCGCCACGAACGGCACGAACCACGCCCGCGCATAGGCGGGCGACAGCGCGGCGAACCACATCAGCCAGTCCAGCCGCAGGTGGTACGGCGCGAACTGGCGCGGCAGCCGCCGTACCCCGCCCGGCTTCCCGTGGAACTCGTACGCCAGCCAGATGGTCTCCGGCCCGGTCACCGCGTCCGCCGTCCCCTCCACCACGATCTCCCGTCGCACCCGGGTGATCGTGCCGAAGGCCCCGTACGAATTGACCAGATGCAGCGACTCGTAGGACGTGTTCATCATCTGCTGCCGGGTCAGCAGATTGCGTGCGGGCCGGTAGCTGAGCGCGAGCACGCCGGCGGTGGCGAGGAGGACCAGCACCTCGAACCACAGCGGCGGCGCGCCGGACGGTGCGGACGGCCCGCCCCACAGCGGGGCGGCGGCCGACAGGGCGAGGGCGATGGTCACCCAGTTCAGCCAGGCGAAGTTCCCGGACAGCACCAGCCACAGCTGGGTGATGACCATCGCGGCGGCGGCCCACCCGGCAATCGGCTGCGGAGTGAACAGCAGGACCGGGACGGCGAGTTGCGCGACATGGTTGGCGGCCGTCTCGACCCGGTGGAGGGGCCGCGGCAGATGGTGGAAGAACCAGCTCAGCGGGCCGGGCATCGGCTGGGTCTCGTGGTGGTAGTACAGACAGGTCAGATCCCGCCAGCAGCGGTCGCCGCGCATCTTGATCAGCCCGGCCCCGAACTCCACCCGGAACAGCACCCACCGCAGCAGCCACATGACCAGGACCGGGGGAGCGGTGTCGGCATTGCCGAGGAACACCGCCAGCGAGCCGGCCTCCAGCAGCAGCGATTCCCAGCCGAAGCCGTACCAGGTCTGCCCGACGTTCACGATCGACAGATACAGCACCCACAGCGCGGCCCACATCAGCATCGCCGCCCACAGCGGGACGGCGTCCGCGGCACCCGCCGCCACGGCCGCGGACAGCAGGACCCCGCCCCACGACCAGAGGGCGAAGAAGCGGTCCGAGTAGTGCCAGTGGAACACCGAGGGCGCGGCACGGAACGGCACCCGCGCCACATACGCGGGCACCGGCAGCATGCCGCGCGCCCCGATGAGCGCGCGGAACTGGCGCACCGCCGCGAGGAACGCGACCAGATAGAGAACGGCCAGCGTGCGCTGGAAGACGAGCCGCCCCAGCCAGTAACCGGAATCCGAGAACCAAGCCACCCGCCCATGGGTAGCACTGCGGCCGCGCGCTCTGCGGCATGGCGCGCGGCCTCGACGGCGGGATCCCCGCTCACTCTTCAGCGTAGGGAGTGGGGCGAATGCAGCAACCCGGGGGCCGTTGCGGTGACCGCGGGCAGGGGCGATGAGGGCCGTTCGGGTGAGTGACGTACATCACACAATCGCCCGGATTTCCCGCTGCCCAAGGGGGACGGAATATCCGCCTTGCCGTCCCATTACCCTCTCGCTGGAAAACGTCGAGCGCGGCGCGTGCGGCGTAGTTACTCTGAGGGACGACGGACGACCTTTCTGGGAGACGCCAACACCATTGGCCCGTCGCGGGAACGCCACAAACCTTGGCTGACCTCCCGGTTTGTGAAACAAGGCGCCACCGCGTCAGACCAATACCTCGATGAAGGAGTGCGTGGTGGCTTTGCACAAGGCTCAACACAAGCAGCCCCGCTTGAAGCAGGGCGAGCGGCCAGGCCGGATCAAGGAAGTCCGCAATCTGGAAGTCTGGGACCGCTGTGCCCCGGTGCGCCTGGCCGGCTGCGAGGACGACCCCGCCGAGTCCAATATCTTCCGCGGCATCGACTGATCAGCTGAACCCTGCGCCGGTCCTGCCCCTGGGGCGATTTCCCTGGGGGCGGGGCCGGCGCCCGAGCGGGCGCGGCGGCGTCGCGCCACGATCTGTGGGGGCTGGCGCTGGGGCCGGGGCTGTCTGCGGTCGGCGGCTGGAAGCCCGGCACCCCCGTGATTCCCGCTGGTTGAGACGGGCGGGGCCGGTCGCGGGAGAGCTGACCGGAAGTCGGCGTTTGGTCCGCCGGCCCACCCTCGTCACCCTGGCGGACAACGGGACGTGACGGTTCAATGAGCGGCCAGGTCGCACTCATTGGAGGCACCATGGAAGCCGTCGTCCCGTCCGCCGCCGGCATCCCGGCCATCCGCTGTGCGGGCCATGAACGCGACTATCGGGCCTTCCTCGAGCGTGCGGCGCGGATCGCCACCGGCCTGCGGGCCGCGGGCGTGGAACCGGGCGACCGGATCGCCGTCGTGATGCGCAACGAGCCCGCCCATCTGGAGATCACCGCCGCGGCCGCCCTGGCCGGGGCCTCGGCGGTGCCCGTGAACTGGCACTTCCGGCAGCATGAACTGCGGCATGTGCTCACCGACAGCGGCAGCAAGGTGGTCTTCGCACACACCGACCTGCTGGCCGGGGTGAGCGCGGTGCTCCCCGACGGCGTACGGATCATCGAGGCTGCCGTCCCTGCCGGTGTCGCGGCCGCCTGCGGGTTCGAGGTGCCCGCCCCCTCCGGCGACCATCCGCTGCTCGACCGCTGGCTGGCCGGTCATCCCCCGCTCGACCGGGCCGCCGCGGAGCACCCGCCCACCGTCATCTACAGCTCCGGAACCACGGGAAGCCCCAAAGGGGTACTGCGCGAACCGGTCGCCCGGGACCGGCTCGACGAAGCGGTGCAGCGGTTCCTGGAGTACTTCGCGGTCGCTCCGGGCGGCCGCACCCTCATCCCCGCCCCGCTCTACCACGCCTCGCCCAGCCAGCACGCCGTCCTCGCCCTCGCGGCCGGGCTGGACATCACGCTGATGCCGAGGTTCGACGCCGAGGAATTCCTGCGGCTGATCGACCGTCACCGCATCGAGCAGGTGCAGGTCGTCCCCACGATGTTCGTCCGGCTGCTGCGGCTGCCCAAGGAGGTCCGCGAGCGCTATGACCTCTCCTCGCTCACCTCGGTCGTCCACGCCGCGGCACCCTGCCCGCCGCATGTCAAACACGCCATGATCGACTGGCTGGGACCGGTCCTGCGGGAGTACTACGGCGGCAGTGAGACCGGCGCCGTGACATGGTGCGACAGCGCGGAGTGGCTGGATCACCCCGGCACCGTCGGACGGGCCACCGGCACCTGCGCGGTCGCGGTCCTCGACCCCGGCGGGAAGCCGCTGCCGGCCGGCGACACCGGCGACATCTACCTCAAACCGGGCGACGACTGGCCCCGGTTCACCTACCTCGGCGACCCGGACCGGCGCGCCGCCATGGAAGCGCCCGACCTGCCCGGCTACGTCACCATCGGGGACATCGGCCATCTCGACGCGGACGGCTACCTCTACCTCAGCGACCGCCGCAACGACATGGTCATCTCCGGTGGTGTCAACATCTACCCCGCCGAGATCGAGGGCTGTCTGCTGGCCCTCGACGGGATCAGCGATGCGGCGGTCTTCGGCATCCCCGACAAGGAGTTCGGTGAAACCCTCGCCGCGCATCTGCAGACCGAACCGGGTGTGGTGCTCAGCGCCGAGGAGGTACGCGCCCATGTCGCCGGGCGGCTCGCCGGCTACAAGGTGCCCCGCGCGGTGGTCTTCGAGGAGCGGCTGCCGCGCGACGAGTCGGGCAAACTCTTCAAGCGGCAGCTGCGGGACCCGTACTGGGCGGGTCACGACGGGGCGATCTGACCGCCCTGACCCGCCCGGCGCGGCCCGGTCTCAGCAGACGGGCCCGTCGAGGACCGGGATCAACTGCTTCTCCTCGTAGGCCAGATGCTTTTCCACCTCCCCGGTCAGCCGCTCGACCTCGGCGAGCACCCGTTCAGGATCTGCGTCTTGCGCGGAAATGACCTGGCGCAGTTCGCCGAGAAGAACGGCGAGCTTCTCGTGTTCCTGGCGCATCCGCTCCAGGGCCGGGGCGAGTTCGGGATGGCCCCGGCCGAGCATCGGAAACATTCCGGCGTCCTCACCGGTGTGGTGATGGTGCAGACCCTGGCAGAGCGTCAGGCAATTGACCCGGAGCTGGGCGCCGAGGCCCGGGCCCGATGCGGCGATTTCCTTGCGGATCAGGTCGAGTTCCCGCCGGAATCCGTCATGTACGGCCTTGAGCGCGGCACCCGCCGAGGCAGCGGCGATATTCGGCGGCCCCGCGGGAATTTCCTGGAGGGCGACCACCGGGAGTACCCGCTCGGTCCGGTCCTGGTATGCGGACCATCCGGGATCGGCCTCGGCCGCGCGGGCGAAGGCGCGGTCGCGTTCGATGCCCTCCAGGACGAGGGCCTCTGCTTCGTAAGTGAAGACGCCGGCCTCGACCGTGACGCGGGGGTGGGCCACCAGGTTGTGGAACCAGGCCGGATGCCGGGGCGCCCCGGCGGCCGAGGCGATGACCAGGGCGCGTCCGCCACCGTCGGGAAGGTAGCCGAGCGGGGTGGTGTGCGACGCACCGGACCGGGCGCCGGTGGTCGTCAACAGCAGCAGACGGCCGCCCTCGAAGGGGCCACCGACCCGCCCGCCATGGGCGCGGAACTCCTCGATGATCCGTCGGTTGAAATCGTTGGGCATGGTGGGTGTTTTCTCCTGTAGTGGTGAGCGCGGACGAGTCCGCGGGAGGTGTACGGACCCATCGCGGGCACGCTGGACCGACATGGCGCAGTGCCCGCGAATAAGGCATGACGCAGTGCACGGCGAACGGGCCGTGGAATGGCGGCAGATGGCCGTGGAGCGGGAAGGGGAAGGGGGAAGAAGAAGAGGGAAGAAGAAGAGGGAAGGAGGAACGCGGAAGGGGAACGAGACGGGAGCGGCATTCATGCAAGGTGCGCAGGCTTGCGGAATGTGCGGCTCGTGGCGCGTGACCCGTGGTCCGTATCCCGGATCCCGTAGGCGAACAGCACGGCCCGCAGGCGGAATTCGTCTACAGATACGGAGGAGAAGGCGCGGAACGCGCGAACTGTGGAGGAGGGGAGGGGCGGGCCTCTGATCGCCCGCCTCGCGGTCACGTGGTGACCGGGAACCTCACTCGCTCGTGGCCCATGGCCGACCCGGTAGTCACGCCATCAGGGTAATGCCGTAAGGGTGAGCGGGCAACGCCGGATGGGCGCGGAGGTTCGGTTCCGCTCGGACCGGTCCCGCGTGATCCGGCCCGGTGCGAGACGGTCAGCCCGACGACCCGGTTCGATCCGCTCCCACCCCCAACTCCCGGTAGGGATGCGACTGATGGGACCCCGACGGTCAACCCCGACCCCGTAGCGGCGGAGTCAAGCCGCGCCCTTTTCTTCCGAACCTCTTGGCGATTACCCACCCCTCGGGGTGGTTTGGCGCGCTCGACAGCGGCTCCGAACAGGTCCGATGGAAGCGCCCGCGCTTCGACAGGGAGTGCATGCGGTGACCACCCAGTCATTCGTCGTGATACTCGCAATGTCCCTTCGAACCACTCAAAAGGAGCAAGTCATGTCCTGTCCTCCCCCTTCTGTCGATGCCCG
Organism: Streptomyces sp. NBC_01454; assembly: GCF_036227565.1. Lineage (NCBI taxonomy): Bacteria > Bacillati > Actinomycetota > Actinomycetes > Kitasatosporales > Streptomycetaceae > Streptomyces > Streptomyces sp. NBC_01454. The sequence continues at coordinate 1,173,546 of NZ_CP109460.1, read as the reverse complement.
GAAGGCGCTCGACTTCCTGAGAACCAGCGGGCTCGTCGACCTCAACGTCCCGTTGGAGCGCGTCGTCGACCAGGTCAGCCAACTCGATGAGGTGGCCGGCTATGTGCTCGCCTGGGAGCGCTACGTCCTGGTGGTCGCCAACCACGTAGCGGAGTCCGACGACACCACCACCACCGCCGGCAACTGAGGCATCGACAGCACCGATCGCCGGGAGGCATTCAATGGACACGACGCAGCCCGGTGACGGATCGGCAGAGAGGCGCGCGGTGGGGTCACGGGCAGTCGCCTGGCTCGCTGCGCGCCGCGATCGGATCGACCCGGCCCACGCGGCCCCGAACGGGGTGTTGTTCGCCCGTAAGGCCCTCCTCGAAACCGCGTTCCTGGTGGGACTGCGGGCGCGTCTCGACCCGGCGCCGCTGGACGGCGACCATGCGGCCCTCCTGGACACGATCCAGGACATCGCGGCCCGGCCCTCCTACCGCGAGCTGATCGCCCGGGACGAGGCCGCCCTCCTGCTGTACGCGGGCACGTATGCGGCACTGCGGCTCTGCGGGCGGGAGGACCCGGAGTTCCGGACCCTCATCCAGCAGGCGGTGTCGGGCGGTTATGCGGCCGCCTTCGAACGGATCCCCTACCGGCAGCTCGATCTGCTGCACACCCTGGAGCTGTGCGGCATTGCGCACACCCTGCCGTCCATGGCGGAGGTGATGCCCTTCACGCTGCTGCACAACAGCCCCAACGTCCTCAAGCTCGCCGACCGCGACATCTACGCCCTGACCCACACGATCTTCTACGTCACGGACTTCGGTCTGCGCCGGCCGAGCGGGCCACGGAGCTTCGACCAGGGCGCGGCGGTCGAGCTCCTGGAGGCACTTCTCGTCCTCACCCGCGGTCAGGGCAATGCCGACCTGGTGGGGGAGCTGCTGTGCTGTCTGCTGTGTCTGGGGGTGCGGGATTCCGAAGAGGCGTGCAGGGCCTGGGAGTTCCTGCTCTCGGTCCAGGAGGCCGACGGGCGGGTGAACGGCCCCCAGGGCGTGGTGCACCCCGGCCTCACCGACGGCGACGACGCCTACGGGCACTGGGCCACCGGCTACCACACCACCATCGTCGCCGCCCTGGCCGCGCTCCTGGACCGCAGTCCCCGGGTGCTGCGGACGGCCCGGCCCACCGCCTTGCCCTCCCGTCAGGACGTGGCGCAACCACTGCGGCGGGCGGTGGAGTGGCTGGCTCGTACGGTCCGGCGCCATGACCCGGCCAGGTGGCTGCCGGCCGCCGCGGCCGCCGCCCACGCGGCCGATGCCCTGGGCGAGCCCGCACTCACCCGCCCGCTGCTCCTCGACTGCGCCGCGCGCCTCGCGGAGGCGGACGCCGCCGTGTGGCAGGAGCACGGGATGGAGGTCGTCGGCGCCTTCGCGTCCGGTCTGCGGGCGCACGGCATCACCTGTGTCTCGCTCGACGGATTCCTGACGTCCACCGCGGCCGCCGTCGAACTCCTGGACACCGTCCCTGCCCAAGCGGCACCCAGCGTCCAGCGTCTGGCCGACCTCGGGCTGTTGTCCCCCCGGCGGGCCGCCGCGCTGACCGGCGGCGGAACCACGGCGCCGCTTGCGGCCCCGGAGGCGGCCACCGGCGACCTGCCCGGGGCCTGGAGGAACTATCACCTGGGGAAGATCGCCGGCATCGTCCGCGACCTGGCCCGCAGGGGAGGGGCGGCGCATCGTCTCACCCGGGACGCCGTGGCGTTCCTCCTCGCCCAGCAGAGCCCGTGCGGCGCCTTCGGCCGCCCGGCCTGCGACGATCCCGAGGAGCGGGAGCGGGCGATGCTGTCATGGACGCAGAGCGTCGTCACCGCCCTGGCAGCCGTGCATGCCGCCGGAGGGCCGGGCCCGGCCCCGACCACAACCGACGCGAGCGCACCGGCCGAAACCGGGTCGCCGGTGGCGTAACCGGCTGTGGGCACCCCGCCTTGGCGCGCGGGCTCCCCGGGGGCCGAAGCCGCCGCGATGACCCCGGAGGTAATCGACCCGTGCCGCGGCGAATGGAACGGTGGACACCGACGGACCAACCGCCCACGGGAAAGGCCGCACCATGACCGCTTACGCCATCGCCCACCTGCGTCCCGCCGGCCTGCACCCGGAGATCCTCACGTACATCGAGACCATCCAGGCGACGATGGACCCCTTCGGCGGCCGCTTCCTCGTGCACGGTGACGAGGCGGTGGTCAAGGAGGGCAGCTGGCCCGGAACCGTCGTCGTCATCGCCTTCCCGGACATGGCGCAGGCCCGTGGCTGGTACGACTCGCCCGCCTACCGGGAGATCCTTCCGCTGCGCACCCGGCACATGGCCGGCGATGTGGTGCTGGTGCCGGGCGTGGCCGACGGCTACGACCCGGCGACGACGGCGGCGAAGCTGCGGGCCGCGGCAGCCGGATGACGCCGGACGCGCCCCGGTCGCGGTGCCGGCCGGGGCGCGCTGTGGACAACGCGGCGCCTCTTCGTCCACAACCGGTGACCGGTCTCGCGCTCCCCCGCTAAAGTCGTATCAACAGCGCAGGTGAGGCCGCTTCCGAAGGGTTTCCGGGGGCAGCTGCCCCGGGGGGAGGACGAAGACCAGCATGAGCCGCCGTTCCCATGGATTAATGGCTGTCTGGGCCGAGGCGCAGCGTCAGCAGCAGCGCCAGCAGGAAGCCCAGCGCCGCGCGCTGGCACAGCAGCAGCGCGACCAGGAGCGGCAGGCCCGGGACGCCGAACGCGCCATGGCGCGGATGCACCGCGAGCGGCAGACGGCCTACCGGCAGCAGCGTGAGGCCGACGCCCGCCGCCGTACCGAGGAGCTGGCGGCCCGGGTCGCCGCGCTCTGTGGCCTGCTCGCCGACGGCTGCCGCGCCCCCGCCTTCACCACCGCCGCGCTGCTGCGCCCCGAGCAGGTCGAGGAGTTCGCGCCCGGCGCCCTGGCCACCCCGGTGCCGATGCCCGACCCGGCCCGCTACCACACGCCCACCGGCGGCTGGCAACTCGGCGCCCGCCGCGACCGCGCCCAGGAAGAGGCCCGCGCCCGCTACGAACAGGACTGGTACGCCGCCCAGGCCGCGGAGAGCCGCCGGCAGGCCCAACTCACCGCCTACCGGCAGCAGTACGACCAGTGGGCCGCCGGGGCGCTGCAGGACATCCGGGCACACAATTCCGGCATCGAGGAGCTGCGCCGCGGCCTGCGCGACGGCGACGCGGATGCGGCCGTCGAGTACTTCTCGGCCGCGCTGTACTCCTCCATAGCCTGGCCGGAGGGCTTTCCCCGGCAGGTCGCCGCGGCCTACGACCCGGCCGCCCGCCAGCTCGTGCTGGACTGGGAACTCCCCGGCTACGACATCGTTCCGCAGACCAAATCCGTCCGGTACATGCCCACCGCCGACCAGGAGAAGGAGACCGCCCGGCCGGCCGCGCAGTGCCGGGCGCTCTACCGCGATGTGCTGGCCCAGAGCATGCTGCTGGTGCTGCGCGACCTCTTCGCCGCCGACACCCACGGGACGCTGGAATCGGTGGCGCTCAACGGCTTCGTGGACGATGTCGACCCGGCGACCGGCCGCCCCGCCCGGGTGTGTCTGGCGACCGTCATGGCGCCCCGCGGCGCCTTCGGCCTGCTCCGCCTCGAACAGGTCAGCGCGGTGGAGTGTCTGACCGAGGGGCTGCGCGGCCAGCTCTCCGCCCGCCCCGACCAGCGGGCCGCGGTGCGCCCCGGACGGCTGCCCGGCGACGTCGACGGCGGGGCCGCGGTCGTCTCGCACGGCACGGACAGCGAGCCGGATCTCTACGAGATGGACCCGGTCGCCTTCGAGAACCTGATCGCCGAACTGTTCCGGGCCATGGGCATGCAGGCCGTGACCACCCAGCGGTCCGGCGACGGTGGGGTCGATGTGGACGCGCTGGATCCCGACCCGGTCCGCGGCGGCAAGATCGTGGTGCAGGTCAAGCGCTACCGCCACACCGTCCCGCCCACCGCTGTCCGCGACCTCTACGGCACCGTCCAGTCCGAGGGCGCCAACAAGGGCGTGCTGGTGACGACCTCCCGGTTCGGTCCCGGCGCCCACACCTTCGCCAACGGCAAGCCGCTCGGCCTCATCGCCGGACCCGAACTCGTCGATCTGCTCGGACGGTACGGGCTGCGCGGCCGGCTCGGCGCGGCCGCCCCGGCCGGGCCCGACTCCGCCGAGGAGCCACCCGACCACAACATCCTCGGCATGAACTGGTCCGGCGAGGTCGCCCTCGATGTCTGTGCCCTGGTGTGCAAGGGGGCCGGGGTGCTCGGCGACGAGCAGTTCGTCTTCTACAACAACCCGCGCAATCCGGACGGTTCGGTGCGGATGCTGCCCGGGTTCGCCCCCGACCGTGCCGCGATGCAGGTGCGGTTCGAGGCGCTGCCGGCGGACGCCGACCGGCTGGTCCTGGTCGCCGCGATCGACCCCCAGGTCAACCCCGACGCCGATCTCTCCGGTTTCACCGATGCCCGGATCCGGCTGCTGGACGCCTCGGGGGAGGAGCTGGGGCAACTGGAGGTCTCGGACGGGCGGCCGGGAGAGACCGCCCTGGTCCTGGGCTCGTTCCGGCAACGGCCGGGCGGTGACTGGGACTTCGTGATCGGCGGCAAGGGCTTCGCCGGCGGCCTGGAGGCGCTGGTGCAGGAGTACGGCATTGAGGTCGCGTGAGGGGGCGGGGCAGCTGCGGTCCGCTCCACACCCCCGGCTTCGCCGCCCTCGTCAGTGCTGCCACAGCCGGGTGAGTACCGCGTTCACCTGTTCCGGGCGGTCCTGGTGCGGGGCGTGGGCCGCGCCGCTCACCCGGATGTGCCGGGCGCCGATCACCTCGGCGAGATACTCCCCGCAGGCCGCCAGCGCCTCGCCGGTGAACTCCCGGTAGGCCGGGTGCGCGGTCTCCCAGGTCCCGTTGATGACCGCCTTGGGCATGGTCGCTCTGGCCAGCGGACCGAGCGGGATCTCCGCTTCCCACACGGGCCGTTCGCGCATCGCCGAGCGCACCGCACGCAGCAGCCGCGGGGTCGACTCCGGCAGCGGCAGGCCGTACGGCTCGGTGGACCGCCGCAGATGCTCGTGCGGGCTCAACTCCTCGGCGGGACCTGCGAACGACGCCCGGATGCGTTCCAGGGCGGCCGCCACGAGGGGATGCCCGGCCGCGGTGCGCAGCACGGACGGCTCGATGAGGGTCAGTGACTGCACGGCCTCCGGGCGGGCCGAAGCGGCCAGCATCACGGCGGCCGCGCCGTAGGAATGCCCGACCAAGTGTGCGCCGGTGCCGAGCAGTTGGGTGAGATCCTCGGCGTCGATGGCGTAGTCGCTGCGCTCGGTGTCCGGGCTGTCGCCGAAGCCGCGCCGGTCGACGAGTTCGAGACGGAACATCTCGGCCAGCGGCCGCTGGCCCGCGAAGCACTCCGTGCCCCAGCTCATGGTGCCGTGGACCAGCAGCGCCCGCGGTGCACCGGGCGTCGCCTCGTCCCACACCGTCACATGAAGCGGCTCACGGCCCGGAGGCGGTTCACAGTTCATACGTGCCGATGCTAGAGGGTTCCCGGCGGCCGAGGGCCGGGACGGACGGCCGGCCCGAGCGCGCCGGACGTACGCCCGGCGCGCTCCGCCACCTCCCCCGAGCCCGCGGGAGCCAGGGGTCCGTATGGGGGAGAGTGCCGGACACCGGGGGACGGGACCATTTGCTGGCATAAATCTGCTGATATGTGTCGAGCATGAGCGCGTACACCCGGTCTGCCGCCGTTGCCGTGCTGGTCGCGCTGGCCGCGCTGGCCGTGGGCTGCGGAGGCTCGCACGCCGTACCGCGGCCGGCGCCGCGGCCCACCCCGGAACCCTCGCCCCGCGCCCACGCCGGCGCCCCCGTCGTCGCCGCCCGCCGGCCCTTCACGCTGGTCGCCGCGGGTGCCGTCCTCCCCTCCCAGCCGGCGGTCCTCGCCACGGCACGGAAGGACGCCGCGCACGACGGCTACGACTACCGGCCGATGCTCAAGGGCGTGCGGCCGGTCATCTCCTCCGCCGGCCTGGCGCTGTGTCAGCTCGGCGCACCGCTCGGGCCGCTGGACGGGCCCTTCGCCGGGTACCCCGTGCTCCAGGCGCCGCCGCAGATCGCCACCGCCCTGAAGGCGACCGGCTACGACTCCTGCGCCACCGCCTCCGGCCATGCCCTCGATCAGGGCGTCCCGGGTGTGCGGCGCACCCTGGACGCGCTGGACACCGTCGGGCTGCGGCATGCGGGCTCGGCGCGTGACGCGGCCGGTAGCGGCAGCCCGGCGCTGCTGCGGGCCCCCGGCGGCGCACGGGTGGCCCAGCTGTCGTACACCGAGGGCACCGGGGGCGCCCGCCGCGCGGCGCCCGCGCGCTGGGTGGTCGATCCGCTCGACGAGCGGCGGATCATCGACGATGCCCGGGCGGCCCGCCGGGCCGGGGCCGACGTCGTGGTCGTCAGCCCGTATTGGGGCGCGGCGCACCGCACGGCCCCCGACGGCCGGCAGCTCGCGCTCGCCCGTGCGCTCACCGCCTCCAGGTCCCACGGGCGGCCCGACATCGATCTGATCGTGGGCACCCGGGCACACACCCCGCAGCCCTACGAGAAGGTCAACGGCACCTGGGTCGTCTACGGGCTCGGCGACCAGATCACCGGGGCCACGAAGAAGCCGCACGGCACCTGGAGCAGCATCGCCCGCTTCCGGTTCGCCCCGCCGCACCCGGCCGGAGGCCGCTGGCGGGTCGTCAGGGCCGAGTACATCCCTCAGCTCGCCGAGCAAGGGGCGCGGGTGCGGGTGCGCAAACTGGGTCGGACCACCGGTCACGGCCAGGTCGGCAAGAAGATCGGCAAGGCGGTACTGAGCCGGGGCGCGGCGGCCGACGGGCTGACGCGGGGGAGGTGAGGGGGAGGTGAGGGGGAGGTGAGGGGGCGACGACACGCGCCGCAGCACCCTGGACGCCCCTGACGCCCCTGACGCCCCTGACGACCCCGGCAAGCTCCCGTTCCATACCGGTATGTCCCTTCACCGCCGTCACGCCCCGCCCGTTAACTGGTGACATCGGCACCGTCGACGGGTGATCGTGGTACCGGACCGGTCCGTCCGCTCCTGCACACCCCGACAACCCCCACGGAGCCTTCCGCCATGAAGATCACCCTTGATGCCGACACGGCCCGCGGCGCCGCCGTCCGCCCGGCCGCCGTGCGCGAGGTGCGCGCATGACCGCCCGGCCGATAGCCGTCGTCGGCGCCTCGGCGGCCGGCCTCGCCGCGGCCGAGGCGCTGCGGCGCGGCGGCTGGCGCGGTCCGCTCACCCTCATCGGCGATGAACCCCACCTCCCGTACGACCGGCCGCCGTTGTCCAAGCAGCTGCTGCACGGCGCCTGGGAGCCGGAGAAGCTGCTGCTGCGCACCAAGGACCAGCTCGATCCGCTCGACCTGGACCTGCGGCTCGGCACCCGCGCCACCGGCCTCGACGTGGCCACCCGCACCCTCACCCTCGACGGCGGGGTGGGGGTCTCCCCGCCCGAGCGAGGCCGGGAGCCGGAGACGCTCGCCTGCGCCGGCGTGATCATCGCGACCGGTGTCGCGGCCCGCTCGCTGCCCGGCGCCGACCGGATCGCCGGTGTGCACACCCTGCGCACCCTGGACGACGCGCTGACCCTGCGCGGTCTGCTGGCCGGCGGCGGACGGCGCCTGGTGATCGTCGGAAACGGCGTACTGGGCTGCGAAGCGGCCGCGGTGGCCCGGGAGTTGGGGCACGAGGTCACCCTCGTGGGCATCACGGCGACCCCGATGGCCGAGGCCGTCGGCGCGGAGGTCGGCGAACTGCTCGCCGAGGAGCACCGCGCCCGCGGCGTCGAGCTGCGCACCGGCACGGTGGAAGGCTTCGAGACGGGCCCTGCGGACCCGGCGGGAGCGGGCGACGGACAGGTCACCGCCGTCCGGCTGGCCAAGGGGGGTCCCCCCGGCAGTGGGGGCGTAGCCGCCGGGGGAGAGAGCCGGCTGCCGGCCGACCTCGTGTTGCTGGCGATCGGTTCCCGGCCCGCCGTCGAATGGCTGGCCGACCCCGCCCTGGACACCACCGACGGGCTGCGCTGCGACGCGTACTGCGCCGCCGCCCCCGGCATCTACGCCGCCGGTGACGTGGCGCGCTGGGACCATCCGCTGCACGGCCGTCCGCTGCGCTTCGAGCACCGGATGAACGCCACCGAGCAGGGCATGGCCGCCGCCCGCAACCTCCTGGCCGAACTCGCCGCCGAGGCCCCCGCCGACGGCGACGGGGACGCCGCCCCGGCAGCGGAACGCCGCCCCTTCGCCCCCGTCCCGTATTTCTGGTCCGACCAGTACCACCTCAAGATCCAGGCCTACGGCCTCACCGCGGGCGCCGACCGTGTCGAGACCACCGTCCTGGACCGGGCCCAGCGGCATGCCGTCGCCCTCTACGGCCGGGACGGCAGCGCCGTCGGCGTGCTGGCCGCCGGACTCCCGCCCCGCCGGCTGCGTGCCCTGCGCGCGGTCGTCGCCACCCCGCTCGCCTGGGACGAGGCCCGCGAGCGGATCCGCGCCGCCCTCGCGTCCGGCCCGGACACACCCTGACGGTGCCCGATCATGGGGGGATGACCGACTCGTACGTACGGGTGCGCGGCGCCCGTGAGCACAACCTCCGCAACATCGACGTGGACATCCCGAGGGACGCGCTGGTCGCGTTCACCGGGGTGTCCGGGTCGGGCAAGTCCTCCCTCGCCTTCGGCACCCTCTACGCCGAGGCGCAGCGCCGCTACTTCGAGTCGGTGGCCCCTTACGCCCGGCGGCTGATCCACCAGGTGGGCGCGCCCAAGGTCGAGGACATCACCGGGCTGCCGCCCGCCGTCGCCCTGGAACAGCGGCGCTCCGCGCCCACCTCCCGCTCCTCGGTCGGCACCGTCACCACCCTGTCCAACACCCTGCGCATGCTCTTCTCCCGCGCCGGCGACTACCCGCCGGGTGCGCAGCGGCTGGACTGCGACGCCTTCTCGCCCAACACCGCGGCCGGCGCCTGCCCGGAGTGCCACGGCCTGGGCACCGTGCACCGCGTCACCGAGGAGTCCCTGGTCCCCGACCCGTCGCTCTCCCTGCGCGAGGGTGCCATCGCCGCCTGGCCGGGCGCCTGGCAGGGCAAGAACCTCCGCGACATCCTCGCCACCCTCGGATACGACCTCGACCGGCCCTGGCGGGAGCTGCCGCAGGCCGACCGTGACTGGATCCTGTTCACCGATGAACAGCCTGTCGTCACCGTGCACCCGGTGCGCGACGTGGGCCGGATCCAACGCCCCTACAAGGGCCAGTACATGAGCGCCCGCCGCTATGTGCTGCACACCTTCGCCGACTCCAAGAGCGACACGCTGCGCGGGCGCGTCCAGGGGTTCATGGTCGCCGAGCCCTGCCCGGTGTGCCTCGGGCGGCGGCTGCGACCCGAGGCACTCGCCGTCACCTTCGAGGGGCACGACATCGCCACCCTTGCCGGGCAGCCGCTGAGCGCGCTGGACCGGCTGCTGCGGCCCACCGCCGGGCGGGCGGACGACGGGGCCGCCCCGACCCTCGCCCGCGACCTGGTGGCCCGCATCGAGGTGCTCACCGAACTCGGCCTGGGCTACCTCAGCATGGACCGGCCCGCGCCCACCCTGTCCGCCGGTGAACTCCAGCGCCTGCGACTGGCCACCCAACTGCGCTCCGGCCTCTTCGGCGTCGTCTACGTCCTGGACGAACCGTCCGCCGGACTCCACCCCGCCGACACGGAGTCGCTGCTCACGGTGCTGGGCCGGCTCAAGGAAGCGGGCAACTCCCTGTTCGTCGTCGAGCACGACATGGCGGTGGTGCGCCGCGCCGACTGGATCGTGGACGTCGGCCCGCGCGCCGGGGAACACGGCGGACAGGTGCTGCACAGTGGACCCGTCGCCGGGCTCGCGGACACCGCCGCCTCCGCCACCCGCCGCTTCCTCTTCGCCACCGAACCGCCCCCCGCGCGCACCGTGCGCCGCCCCGCGGGCGCCCTGACGCTGCGCGGCATCACCCTGCACAATCTGCGCGGTCTGGACGCCACCTTCCCGCTCGGCGTCTTCACCGCCGTCACCGGCGTCTCCGGCTCCGGCAAGTCGACGCTGGTCACCCGGGTCCTCGCGGACGCCGTACGCGACCACCTCGGCACCGGCACCGGCGAGGAACGGCAGACCGCGGCCGGCGGGGACGACACCGAGGCCACCGGCGCCGGACCGGGCGTCCGCGCGGAGCTCACCGGCACCGCGGGGCTGGAGGCGATCGACCGGCTGGTGCGCGTCGACCAGAAGCCGATCGGCCGGACGCCGCGCTCCAACCTCGCCACCTACACCGGGCTGTTCGACGCGGTCCGCAAGGTCTTCGCCGCCACCGACGAGGCCCGCGCCCGGGGCTACACCGCCGGACGGTTCTCCTTCAACGTCGCCGCCGGCCGCTGCGAGACCTGCCAGGGCGAGGGCTTCGTCGCCGTCGAACTGCTCTTCCTGCCCGGCACCTACGCGCCCTGCAGCACCTGTCACGGCGCCCGCTACCGCCCCGAGACCCTCCAGATCACCTACCGCGACCGCACCGTCGCCGACGTCCTGGAGATGACCGTGGACGAGGCCGCCGGCTTCCTGGCCGATGTCCCCGCGGCCGCCCGCAGCCTGCGCACCCTCCAGGACGTCGGCCTGGGCTATCTGCGGCTCGGCCAGCCCGCGACCGAACTGTCCGGCGGCGAGGCCCAGCGCATCAAGCTCGCCTCCGAACTCCAGCGCACCCGCCGCGGCCACACCCTCTACCTGCTCGACGAGCCCACCACCGGACTGCACCCCGCCGACACCGAGGTGCTGCTGCACCAGCTGCACGGACTGGTCGACGCCGGCCACACCGTGGTGGTCGTCGAGCACGACATGGGGGTGGTCGCCGGCGCCGACCACGTCATCGACCTCGGCCCCGGCGGCGGCGCGGAGGGCGGCCGGATCGTGGCCAAGGGAACGCCGGCCGAGGTCGCGGCGGCCCCGGGCAGCCGTACCGCGCCCTATCTGGCCCGGCAGAGGGCGCGGCCGGACGCCTCCTGACGGTCCGCTAATGTACGCAGGTCAGATCACCAGGCAACAGCACCGCGCAGCACTGCGCACCATCACGAAGGGGGCACCCTCTCATGGCAAACATCGAGCAGGCCCGGGCGACGTTCGACCGGTTCGACGCGGACGGCGACGGCCAGGTCACGCCGGACGAGTTCAAGCACGCGATGGCCGAGATGGGCGACCCCTACGTCACCGGCCCGATGGCCGAGGCCGTCATCAAGTCCAAGGACACCGACCACGACGGCAAGATGTCCTTCGACGAGTTCTGGCAGGCCCTGCAGGGCTGACGCCGGCCCGGCCCACGCTCGGCAGGGCGCGGTGCCGGCCCACGGGGGGTCGGGCCGGCACCGCCCTGCTCTCGGCAGCCCTGATCTCAGTGCCGGTGATCGCGCTGCCGCTGTGTGGCTGAGCCGCCCACCGGCGGTGGGGCGGCATGGGCGCCGGTGCCCCAGGCGGACGGTTTCGGCCCCACGGTGAAGGACAGTTCGTGGGCCGCGCGCAGATCGCCGGTGGTGAGGTACGTGCGGTCATGGTCGGTGCCGTCCAGGCGGACGGACTGTGCATAGCGGTTGGCGGAGGACGTACCGGGCGCCGTGACGGAGAAGTGGCCGGACGGGTAGAAGCGCCGGTCCAGTGTCAGATCCACCCGGTCGAAGACCGGAGTGCTCAGTCCCCAGGTGTCGGTGCCCGGCTGGACCGGGAACATCCCCATCGAGGAGAGCACCATCCACGCCGACATCGTCCCCAGGTCGTCGTTTCCGGTCATCCCGGTGGGGGCGTCGGTGAACAGGGTCAGCGCGGCGTGCACCACATCGGTCGTCTTCCAGGGGCGGCCGGTGGAGAGATACGTGTACGGCGCGATCAGATCGGGCTCGTTCTGCGGGTTGTACTTGTCCGCGTTGTAGTAGTCGTAGGGGCCGTTGACCCACACCTCGCGTGCCGTCTTCCCCGGGTCCGCCAGCAACCGGGGGTAGGCGAAGAAGGCGTCCAGGCGCGCGTCGGCCTTGTCCTTGCCGCCGATCAGCGCCAGCATCCCCGGGAGGTCCTGCGGGACCAGCCACTGGTACTGCCAGGACGTGCCCTCGTGGAAGCCCACGCTCTTGGCCGGGTCGGCGGGGCCGGTGAAGGCGCCCTTCCCGTCGCGGGCCCGGAAGAAGCCGGTCGAACTGTCGAAGAGTGTGCGGTAGTTGCGGGACCGGGCCGCATAGCGGTCGGCGTCCCCGCCGTGGCCCAGATCGCGTGCCATCTGGGCGAGCATGGCGTCCGACAGGGCGTATTCGAGGGTCGCCGAGGCGCCCTGGGCGAAGTCGGAGTCGCCGGACTTGGGATGCGGGTGGTCCTTGAGGTACGGCACGAAGCCGTCCTTCACATACTGCGCGTTGGCCTCCCGCCCGATGGCCGGGGAGTCGGCCGGCGGCACCCCGTCGGCGTTCTTCTTCAGCGCCGCGTACGCCTCCTCCTCATGGCCCCGCAACAGCCCCTGCTGGTAGGCGTTGGTGAGGAAGGGAGTGACCGGATCGCCGGTCATGATGTTGGTTTCGACCGTGCCGTAGCCCCACTTGGGCAGCCAGCCGCTCTCCTTGTCGATCCGCAGGACCGACAGCGCCATGTCGCGGGCCTCACCCGGCGCCAGCAGCGACAGCAGCTGTGTCTGGGTGCGGTAGGTGTCCCACAGTGACCAGTTCTGGTAGTACGTGAACCCCTCGGCCCGGTGGGCGCGCTGGTCCCAGCCGGTGTAACGGCCGTCCACGTCACTGCCGATGTTCGGCGCGAGGAAGGACCGGTAGAGCGAGGAGTAGAAGGTGCGGCGCAGCGCCTGGTCGCCGCCCTGCGTCCGCACCAGCGCCAGCCGGTGTTCCCAGGCGGCGTCGGCCGCGGCCCTCGTCCGGTCGAAGGAACGGCCGCCCTCGGCACGCAGGTTGCCCGCCGCGCCCGCCGCGTCCACATAGCTGATCGCGGTGGTCGCCTCGACGGTGCGGTCCGTGCGGGTGTCGAAGCGGGCGTAGGCCCCGTGGCGGCCGGTGGCGGTGGAGTCCCGGGAGCCCGCCGTCACCTTGTCGCCGTCCCAGGTGCCGTACGAGGCGAAGGGCCGGTCGAAGCGGGTGAGGGTGTGGACGGTGTACGGCTTGGTGTCCTGGCAGAAGCCGCGGCCCGTGATCGTCGTGCGGATGGTGCGGGAGTCGAGCACCTCGACCCGCGTCGAGACCGTCCGGTGCAGCGACTGGCCCGCGTCGAGCAGCACATTGGCCCGGTCGGTGGCCGGGAAGGTGTAGCGCTGCTTGCCGGTGCGGGTGGTGGCCGTCAGTTCGGCGGTGATCCCGCCGTAGGACTTCAGGCCGACGCGGTAGTAGCCCGGGCGGGCCGACTCGTCGTCATGGCCGTAAGCGGCCGCGTACTTCGCGTTGTCGGTCTCGGTGATGTCGCCCGTGGTGGGCAGCACCGGCAGATCACCGCCGATCCCGCAGCCGACACCGGACAGATGCACCGCGCTGAAGCCGCGGATGTGGTCGTCGTCCCAGCCGTAGCCGGCGTAATGGCCGGTGTCGGGGGAGAGTTGGACCATGCCGAACGGGACGGCGGCACCCGGGTAGGTGTTGCCGTCGTTGCGGGTGCCGATGAACGGGTTGACCAGATCGGTGAGCGGGCCGCCGGGCGGCTCGGCCTGTGCGGCGGGGGCCGTGAGCGCACACCCGAGGAGCGCGGCCGCCAGCACCGCGCCCGCGGTACGCAGCCGGGTACGTCTGAGCCATGGCATGGATTCGGACCTCCGGGGTCGGGTCGTCGTCGCACGGGATCGCCGGGCGCGGGGACGGCAGGTGCACCCGGCGCCGGCGTTCGACAACGTTGTCAAGGCGCGCTCATTCTTGGGGCCGGTCAGATGTGCGTCAAGAGGGCGTGGGGGTAACTCCGGTGCGTCCGGGGCCTGGAGGCGGGTGCGGGTGCGGGTGTGGCCCCGGAGGTGGCAGTGGGGCAAGGGGAGGGAAGCGGTGGCGCGGTGGGGGCGGCACCCGAAAATCATGCGGTGCCTGCCTTGCTCTCTTCAGGGGTGCGTGCCTCAATGGGCAGCGTCATACGGGTTGGTGACTGTTCGTCAGATCATGGCGTCCGGTCGGCACGGGGTCCGGCCGCGGCCCCCGGGTGGCTGCCTGTCGTTCCCTCGCGTACCCCCTCGACGGCCGGTGGTATCGACCCGCACCCCCCTCACGAAGGCGGTACCCCCATGAGACACCTCAGACCCGGCAGACTCGGCTTCGGGACGGCCCTCGGCGTCGCCCTCGCCGCCGCGGGCACACTCGCCATGGCGCCCGCCGCCACCGCGGTGACACCCGGCACCGCGACCCTCTCGTTCGACTGCGGTTGGTACGGCTCCGGCTCGGCGACGCTCACCGCGACCGAGAACGGCACGGCCGCGACCATCAGCCTGGCCACCAAGGCGATCAGCTCCCCCATACCCATCGGCGCGCACTCGGTCACCTCCACCCTCACGCTCACCAAGAACGGCTCGGGCACCACGCAGTTCAAGGGCAGCGCCAACCCGGCGATCCCGGCCGGCGGCGAGGTCTCCACCGGCCCCCTCACCGGCACGGTCGCTCCGGGGGACAGCCTGGCGGCCACCTCGCTGACGGTCGTGGTGCTGGGCATCACGGCCACCTGTCACGCCACCTCCCCGCAGTCGCCGGGGCCGTTCGTCTTCTGACCGCGCGCGGGGGCCGGCCGATCGATCCGCCGGTCCCCGTCGTGTGCGCCGCCCGGCCGGCGGCCATGGCTCACCGCGGTGTGCCGCCGCCGTCCGTACCGGAGGCGGTCCGCCCCTCCGCCCGCGCCAGGTTCGAACGGCGGTAGGAGTACGAGAAGTAGATGACCATGCCGATCAGGAACCACACCACGAACCGGACCCAGGTCTGCCACGCCAAAAACGTGATCAGCCAGATCGAGAAGCACACCCCGATGGCCGGCACCACCGGCATCCCGGGCGTACGGAACGTCCGCGGCAGCTCGGGGCGCTTGTAGCGCAGCACGATGACCGCGACACAGACCACCACGAACGCGAGCAGAATCCCGATGTTCGTCAGCTCGGCGGCCTCACCGATCGGCAGGAAGCCGGCGATGGCCGCGGAGGCGAAGCCCACGATCCAGGTGACCCGGGTCGGTACACGGTGCTTGGCGCTGGTCTTGGCGAACCACTTCGGCAGCAGCCCGTCCCGGCTCATCGAGAACCACACCCGGGTCACCCCGAGCATGAAGGTGAACATGACGGTCAGAATGCCGATGATCGCGCCGACCGCGATGACATCCGCCAGGCCGCTGAGGCCCACCGACTTGAACGCCGAGGAGAAACCGCTCTCCGGGTCGATGTGCCGGTAGTTCTGCATACCCGTCAGCACCAGGCAGGCCAGGACGTACAGCACCATGGAGATGGCCAGCGAATACATGATCGCCTTCGGCATGTGGCGCTGGGCGTCCTTGGACTCCTCGGCCGCGGTGCTCATCGCGTCATAGCCGAAGACCGCGAAGAAGACCGTGGCCGCGCCGGTGAAGGCGCCGCTCACCCCGAACGGGAAGAACGGGTGGTAGTTCGCGGTGTTGATGTGGAAGAAGCCGACCGCGATGACCACGATGACCACGATGACCTTCAGGCCCACCACGACCGTCTCGAAGCGTGCGGCGTTCTTGATGCCCAGGGTCAGCAAATAGGCGATCAGCAGGCACAGCACCGCCGCGAAGAGGTCCACCCGGTGCCCCGGACCCGTGCCCGGCGCGCCCAGCATCCAGGCGGGCAGATCGACGCCCAGCTCACCGAGCAGAAAGCCGAAGTAGCCGGAGATGCCGATCGCCACCACCGCCACGATCGCGGTGTACTCCAGCAGCAGGTCCCAGCCGATGAACCAGCCCGCCAGCTCGCCGAGGACCGCGTAGCCATAGGTGTAGGCCGACCCCGCCTTCGGGATCAGCCCGGCGAACTCGGCGTAGGAGAAGGCCGCCGCGGCGCTCGCGATGCCCGCGATGAGGAAGGAGATCACCACCGCCGGGCCGGCCTTGCCGTTCGCGACGGTGCCGGCCAGGGTGAAGATGCCCGCGCCGATGATGCCGCCGACACCGATGGCCGTCAGCTGCCACAGACCGAGCGCCCGGGTGAGCTGCTGACTCGCGCTGCCTTCCGCCTCTTCAATGTGTTCGATCGGTTTACGGCGCCATACGCCCTGTCCCGCGCGCAGCCCCATGCGTCATCCCTCCGTCGCTCCGTTGTGGTCCGACGGCGGCTCATCATGGACCCTCGGGGACGACTAAGGAAGGCGACGCCACCGGAGCGGTCCCCGTACGGCGGGGACTCGCCGGGAAACGTACGCGCACGGAGTGTCAGTCGGCCTCCTCCAGCCGGAACCCGACCTTCAGACCGACCTGGTAGTGATCGATCGCGCCGTCGACGATATGCCCGCGGACCTGGGTCACCTCGAACCAGTCGAGATTGCGCAGGGTCTCCGAGGCGCGCCTGATGCCATTGCTGACCGCGGCGTCCACGCTCTGCTGGGACGTTCCGACGATCTCGGTCACGCGATACGTGCGGTCGGTCACGGTGGTCTCCCTCGCCGGGGCGGCGCTCCGCCCGTCCACTTCCCACCGTGCCTCAGGCCGCCCCGCCCCACCAGCGGAGCAGCCGCCCTCAAGAGGGCTTAGGGGACGACGGTGACCGGCCAGCGTCCGGCCTTGACCAGGCGCACGGCGACCGAGCCCATGATGCGGTGCCCGGCCGACTCCGAGGCGCCGACCACCACCGCGTCGGCCTTGAGGTCATCGGCCATCTGCACCATCCCGTTGTACGGGTCGCCACGCAGCGTGTGGAACTCCCAGCGCAGGGGGCGCGTCCCCGAGGGGCGCTCGGTCGCCCGGCGGATCTCGGCCATCAGCTCCTCGGCCACCTCGTCCGTGGCATCGGCGACCGGCGCCCCCATCGCCGCCCCGGCCGGCAGCACCGGCTGGACGTAGACCAGGGCGAGCTTCGAGGACTGACGCCGGGCCAGCCCCGCCGCGTAGGCGGCGGCGCGCCACGACGAGTCGGAGCCGTCGATGCCCACGACGATGACCTTCGGGCCGTCCGTGCCGCGCTCGAACTGCGCGATCGTGTGCTCCTCGTGCTCCTCGTTCTCTTCCACACGAGGGAGGTTATCCGCACATGCGTGCTGCCGGCACCGCGGGCCCGGCAGCCGCCCGACGGCCCGCCGCCCCGGACGGTCAGGCGGGCGCCGGCGGCCAGCTGTCCGGTGACAGCACGCCCAGCACATACGCCCTGGCCACCAGCGCGGTACGGCCCTGTACCCGCCAGCGGCGGGCCAGCCGGGTGAGGTGGTAGTTCACCCCGTCGACGGTCAGCCCCAGCGCCGTCCCGATCGACGCCGTGGTCGCGCCGCCCGCGGCCAGCGCCAGGATCCGCGCCTCCACCGGGCTGGCCGACCCGCGCGCAGCGGGCGGCGGGCCGGGCTCGCGCACCCGCAGCAGCGCCAGCAGCGCGGGCGGGCTCACCGAGGGGTCGCCCACCGGGTCGACCGTCAGCTCCCCTTCCCGTGCGGTGCCGTCGGGGCCGGCGGACCACCGCACCTCGATCGGATAGCGTGACCGGCGCCCCAGCCGCAGGGCCTCGGCGAGCCGGTCGAGCTGCGCCTTCGCACGGGGCTCGAAGAGATCCAGCAGATTGCGGCCGCGCAGTTGTCCCGGGTGCGCGCCCCACTCGGTGGCCATGGCCGGATTGGCGATCAGCACCTCGCCGTGGGCCGTGCACACCGCGATCGGCGTGGGGATGCGGTCCAGCAGGATCAGGAAGTAGTTGCGCCAGGGGCCGCCCGCGTAGGGCCCGGCCGGATCGACCGGGTCGACCGGGCGCGGCGCACAGGGCGGCTTGCCGGGGTCACCGGTCTCCGGCACCCCGTCGGCAGTCTCGTTCTCCATTGCCCTTTCTCCGGTCCGTGTGCAAGAGCGCGCGGTGAAAAACCACTGCACAATCATGCAGTTGCCAGGTCCCGACCTGCGCTCCGGGCCCTGCACGCTGGAGTCATGACCGACACCATCGCGCTCCACAGTGACGAACGCGCCGCCGATGACGGCATTCCGGTGGCCGACCTCACCGAGGCCGGGCTCACCCACACGCCCATCCAGCAGTCCATGGACCTCGCCCGGATCCACGGCCCGGCCTTCCAGCGCAAGTTCGGCGACCACCGCACCCTCTTCGTCTCCTCGCTCGACCTGGTCACCGAGGTTGCCGACGAAACCCGCTTCCGCAAGGGGGTGTCGGTCGTGCTGGAGAACGTCCGGGAGTTCGCCGGTGACGGTCTGTTCACCGCCTACAACGAGGAGCCGAACTGGGCCAAGGCGCACGAGGTCCTGATGCCGGCCTTCGCGCTCGGCTCGATGCGCACCTACCACCCGGCGATGCTCAAGGTCGCCCGCCGCGTCATGGCGTCCTGGGACCGCCGGGTGGCCGACGGCACGCCCGTCCAGGTCGCCGAGGACATGACCCGGATGACGCTGGACACCATCGGACTGGCCGGCTTCGGCTTCGACTTCGAGTCGTTCTCCCGCGGTGAGAGCGCGCATCCCTTCGTCGAGGCGATGGTGCGCTGCCTGGAATGGAGCATGACGAAGTTCTCCCGTGACCCCGGCGCCGACCACTCCGCGGCGGACGCGGCGTTCCAGGCCGACGCGGACTATCTCGCCTCCGTCGTCGACGAGGTCATCGCCGCCCGGACGGCGGGCGGGGAGAGCGGGGAGGACGATCTGCTCGGACTGATGCTCGGCGCCCGGGGCCAGGGGGACGGCGCGGCGGCGGACGGTCCCACCCTCGATCTCGCCAACATCCGCAACCAGGTCATCACCTTCCTGATCGCGGGCCACGAGACCACCTCGGGCGCGCTCTCCTTCGCCCTCTACCACCTGCTCAAGGACCCGCTGGCGCTGCGGATGGTGCAGCGCGAGGCGGACGAGCTGTGGGGCGACCAGGCCGACCCCGACCCGTCGTTCGAGGACATCGGCCGGCTGCCGTTCACCCGCCAGGTCCTCAACGAGGCGCTGCGGCTGTGGCCCACCGCCGCCGCGTTCAGCCGCCAGGCCCGCGAGGACACCCTGCTCGGCGGCCGCTACCCGGTGAAGGCGGGGGAACTGGTCACCGTGCTCACCCCGATGCTGCACCGCGACCCGGCCTGGGGCGACAATCCCGAGCTGTTCGACCCCTCCCGCTTCAGCCCGGAGGCCGAGGCGGCGCGCTCCCCGCACGCGTACAAGCCGTTCGGCACCGGTGAACGCGCCTGCATCGGGCGGCAGTTCGCCCTCCACGAGGCGACCATGCTGCTCGCCCTCCTCGCCCACCGCTACCGGCTGATCGACGACGCCGGCTACCGGCTGCGCATCAAGGAGACGCTCACCCTCAAGCCCGACGGGTTCACGCTGACCCTGGCCGCCCGTACGCCCGCCGACCGGGCGGCGGTCCGCACCGCGCTGGCCGTGCTCCCCGGAGGCGGCGCGGGCACCGAGGAGGGCGCCGCGACCGACGAGGGGCTGGCGACGCGGGTGCGCCAGGGCACCGGACTGCTGGTGTTGCACGGCAGCAACTACGGCACCTGCCGGGAGTTCGCCGAGCGGCTCGCCGACGAGGCCACCGGCCTGGGCTGCGCCGCCGAGGTGGCCCCGCTGGACGCGGCTGCCGGCGCGCTGCCGGACGACCGGCCGGTCGTCATCGTCGCCGCCTCCTACAACGGCCGGCCCACCGATGACGCGGCCGCGTTCGTGCAGTGGCTGAACACCGCGCCGGACGGCGCCGCCGCCGAGGTACCGTTCGCCGTCCTCGGCGTGGGAGACCGCAACTGGGCCGCCACCTACCAGCACATACCGACCCTCATCGACGACCGGCTGGACGCGCTGGGCGCACACCGGCTGCTGCCGCGCGCCGAGGCCGACGCCTCCGGCGACCTGGGCGGAACCGTCAAGGAGTTCACCGCCGCGCTGCGCAACCGGCTGCTGACCCGCTACGGCGACCCGGACACCATCGGCGCCACACCGGCCGCGCAGGACACCGGCTACACCGTCACCGAGATCACCGGCGGCCCGCTGGACGCGCTCGCCGCCCGCCACGACCTCGTCCCGATGACCGTCACCGAGGCCCGTGACCTGACCGCCGATGGCTGGCCCCGGCCCAAGCGCTTCCTGCGGATCGCCCTGCCCGACGGCGTCACCTACCGCACCGCCGACCACCTCGCCGTGCTCCCGGCCAACGCCCCCGCCGCCGTCGCACGCGCCGCCCACGCCCTGGGCGCCGACCTCGACACTCTCCTGGCGCTGCACAGCGCCGGCCGGCCGGCCCGTGACACGCTGCCCGTCGACCGCCCCGTGACGGTGCGCCAACTCCTCACCCACCACCTGGAACTGGGCCACCGGCCCACCCCCGCACAGCGCGCCGTGCTCGCCGCGCACCACCCGTGCCCGCCCGAGCGGCTCGCCCTGGAGAACCTCGCCGAGGACGACCCGCGCACCCTGATCGAGCTGATCGAGGCGCACCCGGCGCTGCGCGGGGCGCTGCCCTGGCCGGTGGTCGTGGAGCTGCTGCCGCCGCTGCGCACCCGCCACTACTCCCTGTCGTCCTCGCCGGCCACCGACGCCCGGCACGCCGATCTGATGGTCTCGCTGCTGCCCGGCGGCACCGGCTCGACCCATCTGCACGCGCTGCGTCCCGGCGACACCGTCCTGGCCCGTGTGCAGCCCTGCCGTGCGGCCTTCCGCCTCGATCCGGCCGACGACACCCCGGTCATCCTGGTGGCGGCGGGCACCGGCCTGGCGCCCTTCCGCGGTGTGGTCGCCGACCGGGTCGCCGCCGGGCAAACGGCGCCCGCCCGGCTCTACTTCGGCTGTGACGACCCGGACGGCGACTTCCTGCACGCCGCGGAGTTCACCGCCGCCGAGGCCGCCGGTGCGGTGTCCGTGCGCCCGGTCTTCAGCGCGCGTCCCGAGCACGGCCACCGCTTCGTCCAGCACCGGATCGCCGCCGAGGGCGCCGAGGTGTGGGAGCTGCTGCAGGCCGGCGCGCGGGTGTATGTCTGCGGCGACGGCAGCCGGATGGCGCCCGGTGTACGGGCCGCCTTCCGCGCACTGCACGGCACCCGCACCGGCGCCTCCCCGCAGGAGTCCGAGGCCTGGCTGCGCGAACTGACCGCCTCCGGCCGCTACATCGAGGACGTCTACGCGGCAGGCTGAAATCCGCCTCCCCACCCCGGCGGACTGGATCTCCCGGCCCGCCGGGGCCAAGGTGGACCGGGTGCGGCCGACCGGGGCCGCACCGTTCGCCGTCCGTGACCGGGCCGGCGACTGGACCGGGGGGAAGAGGACATGGCCAAGGCCCTGATCATCGGTGGTGGCATCGCGGGGGCGGTGACCGCGATGGCGCTGCAGAAGGCGGATATCGACGCGGAGATCTTCGAGGCCCATCCGAGCGGCGCCGACGATGTCGGCGCCTTCCTCGTGGTCTTCGCCAACGGCCTGGAGGCGCTCCGGGTGATCGACGCGCACGGCCCCGTCGTCGCCCACTCCTTCCCCGCGCGGCGGGTGGAGTTCTTCGACGGGAGCGGGGAGCGGCTGGGGGCGCGGCCGATCGCCGGCGCCGCACAGGGCGCCGGCCTGGGCCCGCGCATCCTGCGGCGGGCCACGCTCTCTCAGGTGCTGCACGCCGAGGCGGCCCGCCGCGGAATCGCGGTGCGGCACGGCAAGCGGCTGGTCGGCGCGGAGACCGTGGCCTCCGCCGAGGGCACACGGGTCATCGCCACCTTCGCCGACGGCAGCCGCGCCGAGGGCGATGTCCTCATCGGCGCCGACGGCCTGCACTCCGTCACCCGTGGCCTCATCGACCCGGCCGCGCCCCGCCCCCGCTACACCGGCCAGGACACCGTCTGCGGCTATGTCCGCGACACCGAGATCCCGCTCCCGCCGGACACCTGCACCCTGATCCGCGGCAAGCGGGCCTTCTTCGGCTGCACCCGCGCTCCCGACGGCGCGGTCTGGTGGTTCGCCCACGTCCCCGGCACGGAACTGGACCGCTTTGATCCGCCGGCCGTCACCCCCGGCGCCTGGCGCGAGCGGGTGGCCGACCTCTTCGCGGACGACGACACCCCGGCCGCCGCCCTGGTCCGCGCCAGCGGCGACCGCGTCATCGCCTCCGGCGCCTATGACCTCGCCACCATCGCGACCTGGCACACCGACACCATGGTCGTCCTCGGCGACGCCGCCCATGCCGCCGCACCCCACGCCGCCCAGGGCGCCTCCATGGCCATCGAGGACGCCCTCGTGCTCGCCCGGTGCCTGCGCGACCGGCCCGACGCGCAGAGAGCCTTCGCCGCGTACGAGGAGCTGCGCAGGGAGCGGGTGGAGCGGGTCGTGGCGGCGAGCGCGGGCATGGCCGAACTCGTCGTCGGCGGGGACACCGGGGCCACCGACCGTTCCGCTCCCCGGGACGGCGCACAGCGTGGCAGCGCGGGCGCCGACGACTGGCTGACCGGGTACCGCATCGAGTGGTGAGCCGCCGGGCGCGGCGGGCCGGAAGCGGCCGGGTCCCCGGCCCGGCCGGCCCGTCGCCCGGCCGCCGCTCCGCCGGCACCGGCCGTTCCTCCACTCTCCACCGTCTCCGTGGTCCCCTCCGACCCCAACTCCCGTACGCTGCTGCCCGATCGTCCGGGCGACCGACCGGACGGGCGGCGTCCGGACCGGTGCCGGACGGCCAACGACCTCCAGGAAAGCGGGGAACATGAACGGCAAGCGGAGTGTGGGAACGGTCGCCGTCGCGGCGGCGGCACTGCTCGCGGTGAGCGGACCGGCGGGCGCCGTACCCGCCGGCGCGACCTACGGCACCAGCACGTCCGTGGGCGTGCACAACGCCTACGACAAGGGGAAGTACCCCTACTTCGCGGACGCCCTGGACTCCGGCGCCGCGCTGCTCGAACTCGACCTCTGGACCAACGGACTGGGCAGGTCCTTCCGGGTCTCGCACGCCAACCCGCTCGGCAACGACAACAACTGCGAGGGCGCGGCCGACGCGTCACAGCTGCGCACCAAGGCCCGCAACCAGGACTTCGCCGGCTGCCTCGCCGACATGAGGGCCTGGCACGACGCCCACCCCGGCCACCGTCCCATTCTGCTCAAGGTCGAGATGAAGGACGGCTTCAACGCCAAGGGCGGCCGCGGCCCGGCCGAGTTCGACGCACTGGTGCGCCAGAAGCTGGGCGACGCGGTCTACGGCCCCGGCGACCTCGCCGGCGGGCACGCCACCCTGGACGAGGCGGTGCGGGCCGGCGGCTGGCCGGCCCGTGCCGACCTGGCCGGCAAGTTCCTCTTCGAGCTGATACCGGGCACCGTCGAGGAGAAGAACCCGTTCGACAAGCTGTGGACGGACGTGGAGTACGCCGGCCACCTCAAGGACCTCGCGGCGCAGGGGAAGCTGGCGCGGTCCACGGCGTTCCCCGCGGTGCACGGCGCGGCCCCCGGCGACCCCCGCGAGCGCTACGCGGACCCGGCGCTGCGCCCCTGGTTCGTGGTCTTCGACGGTGACGCCGCGACCTATCTGAACGGCAGTATCGACACCGCCTGGTACGACACCCGCCACTACCTGCTCATCATGACCGACGCACACAATGTGCCGCCGGCCATCGACGCCACCCACCCGACCGAGGCGCAGGCGCTGTCCCGGGTCGGTCAGCTGGCCTCGGCACATGCGAGCTTCGCCACCGCCGACTGGTATCCGCTGCCGTCCGTCCTCAAGACCGTGGTGCCGCGCGGGGCCTGACCCCGATCGCCTCGGTTCCGGGGGCCGGCCGGGCCGCCTTCGTGGCCGGCCCCGCGGTCGCCCGCCGGTAGAGCGCGGCCACGTCCGCACCGAACCGGCTGCTGTACGAGACG
Organism: Streptomyces sp. NBC_01454; assembly: GCF_036227565.1. Classification (NCBI taxonomy): domain Bacteria; kingdom Bacillati; phylum Actinomycetota; class Actinomycetes; order Kitasatosporales; family Streptomycetaceae; genus Streptomyces; species Streptomyces sp. NBC_01454. The sequence continues at coordinate 1,149,506 of NZ_CP109460.1, read as the reverse complement.
AGGTCGTCACCGCCTTCGTCGAGACCGCCTATCACGCCGATCAGCGAGCCGGTGCCGGTGCCCGGGTCGAGGTCGGTGAGCATCGGCCCGCCGCTCGTCCCGTTCGGGAACCCCGGGCAGGCGAAGCGGAGTTGGGTCGGGCTCTGGACGTCCGCCGTGTGCCGGCAGCTGACCGCTCTGTCCTGGTCCTCGGGGTAGCCGGTCAGCTGCGCCGGGCGTCCGGGCGGCGCGTCGAAGCGGATCCGTTCGGCGCCGGTGACGTCCTCGATCCGGCCGCCGGCCCGCCCCGCCCGGCGCACCCGCAGGAACGCCACGTCGTGGTCGGGGTCCCGGTTGCTGATCCAGCGCGGGTCGACATCGATCCGGCTGGGCACCCACAGCCCGAACGACGCGACCCCGTCGTGCAGACCGGGTGCGAACACCAGCCGGGTACGGAAGCCGTCGTCGTGCACACAGTGCGCCGCGGTGACGACCAGGTCGCCCGCGGGGGAGTGCACCACGCTGGCCGTGCAGTGGTGGACCGGAGTGCCGTCGTCGTCGGGGGAGAAGAGCGCGCCGACCGCCGGCGCGGGGTCCGCCGGGGCCGCCATGAGCGGCCGCGACACCGACGTCGGGGCGGCCATGGCGGTGCCGCGCCGGGCCGGGACCAGCGGCCCCGGCCGCTCCACATACGGTCCGGAGAGCACGGCGGCGGCGGCCCGCTCGCCCTCGGCCGGCGGCGCGAGATACGCCCCGGAGGCGGGGTCCCCGGGGGCCAGGTACGGGTCGTGCGACGAGGAGCGCAGCGCCAGTGCCGCGCTGCCCACCACGATGGCCACCACCCCGAGCGCCAGCGACGTCCGCAGCGGGACGCCCGGCCGGCCGCGCCCCGTGCACGGCGGCCCGCCGGGAGCCGGGCAGCCGGGGGCCGCCGGTGCTCCGGCGCCCTCGTCCGTCCGCCCGGGGTCGTCCGCCGGCGCGGTACCGCGTTCGCTCGTCGTCACCGGCCGCCGCCTCCCCGCATCAGCCGGTGTCACCCCGTCGGACGCGGGATCGGCACCGGAACCAGACATTTCACCCAGTCTGATGCAGGGCGGGGCGTCGCGGTTGGCTCACCTGGGCAAATCCTCCGCACCGAGGGCCAAGAGCACGCCCGCATGGCATCGGAACACCCGTCACATCCGGGGTCCGGTAGGCCGGATGGCCGGGTCGTACCGTGCGGGGCGACGGCGGGGCGCGGCGCGGTTCCGTTAGGCCGGTCGGGTGAGCCGGACCGCCTGCCCCGCGAGGTGGTGTGCGATCAGCGCCTCGGCCAGCCCGACCTCGTTCGGGAAGTCCATCGGGACGATGCCCAGGCCGGTCCAGCGACTGCCCTCCGAGCCCGTCAGCAACCCCTTGACCTGCGGGTTGAGGCGGTCCGCGTTGGAGCGGGGCGGGAGCCAGGCGGAGGTGCTGACGTAGTTGACGAAGAGCTTGCCCGGCTGGGTGACGGCCTTGCGGAACTGGGCCTCGATCTTCGGGTACTTCCCGAACGGCTCCGCCATGTAGTCGTCCTGCACGTCGAACAGCTGCGGATCGGCGTAGCGGACGCCGCCCAGGCCGTCGGAGTCCGCCAGCAGCACGACCCTGCCGCGGGCCTGTCCCAGCGTCGGCAGCCCGTCGTCCAGGCGGAACAGCGGACGGTAGCCCTTGTCGTCGAGGTAGCTGACGAAGATCCGGCGGAAGTCGTCGGCGGAGACCTCCGAGTACTCCTGCTTGACCCGCATCAGCACCGTCTCGGAGGGGTGTGCCTGGAGGAACGCCCGGCAGGCGTTGAGCACATCGCCGAACATCAGCTGCTGGTAGAACGCGCCGTGGTGGATGGCGAAGACGCCGTCGACGGCCCGGCAGCGGACATCCAGAAAGCGGATGCCGGAGGCGAGTTGCGCGTCCACGGAGGTGTTCTGGCAGGCGACCCAGGGGCCGCCGATCCGGGCACCGGAGTCATGGGTGCCCGGGATCGTCAGCCGCTGGACGGGGGTGGAGTCGCCGAGCGCCGACATCCAGTCCTGTACGGACACCGCGGAGGGGCGGCGCTGTGCCGCGCGCGCCGTGAACTGCCCGCTGCCGATGCCCGTCAGCGCCCCGGCGGCCGACAGCCCGGCCGCGCCTCTGAGGAACCCCCGCCGATCCAGTCCCAGCCCCATGCCGCTTCCCCTGTCCGTCGAGTCTGCGTGCCCCCGCACCGGCCGCTCCGGTACGAAGCTGCGATCGGGGCATCGAACCACATTGACCGTGGACATGACACCCGGCCGGCGGACCTGTGGGTCACACCGGCCGGGTGGGGACGGCTCTCAGACGCGGAAGGCCAGGGACAACGCGAAACGGTCCGCGCTGTCCGTCCACCAGCTGTTCAACTCCAGTCCGGCCGCGGCGAGTTCCGCGCGCACGCCCTCCTGGCGGAACTTGGCCGAGACCTCGGTCCGCATCTCCTCGCCCGCGGCGAAGGTCACCGCGAGATCTACGCCGGGGATCTTCACCGTGAGGTCCTGGCGGGCCCGCAGCCGCATCTCGATCCACTCCTGCCGGGCGTCCCACACGGCGACGTGGTCGAAGTCCGCCGGATCGAAGTCGCCGCCCAGCTCGCGGTTGATGACCTCCAGGACGTTCTTGTTGAACGCGGCCGTCACCCGCTGCGGATCGTCGTAGGCGGCCACCAGGGTGGCCTCGTCCTTGACCAGGTCCGTGCCGAGCAGCAGGGCGTCGCCCGGGGACAGCATGGCGTGCACCGAGCGCAGGAAGGCCGCGCGCTCGTCCGGCAGCAGATTCCCGAGGGTGCCGCCGAGGAAGGCGAGCAGCCGCGGGCCGGGGGTGTCGGGCAGTTCGATGCCCCGCTGGAAGTCGGCGACCAGCGCGTGCACGGTGAGACCGGGATGGTCGCTCAGCAGCGCCTCGCCCGCCGCGGCCAGCGCCGATTCGCTGACGTCGATGGGCACATAGGTGTGCAGCGAGCCGAGCGCGCCGATGAGGTGACGGGTCTTGTCGGACGAACCGGAGCCCAGCTCGACCAGCGTGCGGGCCTGCGTGGCAGCGGCGATGTGATCGGCGCGGGTGAGCAGGATCTCCCGCTCGGCGCGGGTCGGGTAGTAGTCGGGCAGCTTGGTGATGTCCTCGAACAGCTCGCTGCCGCGGGCGTCGTAGAACCACTTGGGCGGCAGCTGCTTGGGAGTGCGGGTCAGCCCCTGCGTGACATCGGCGCGCAGCGCGGCCGCGGTGGCGTCGGCGGGGAGGGTGCGGGTGATGCTGAGCGGGCTCACGTGGCGGGCTCCTTGAGCGGGGTGAGGTGGACCTCGGTCCGGGTGGCCCGCAGCAGGGTGCGGTCCGGGACCTCGGTCCAGTGGGGGGAATCGTTGTACGGTTCGGAGGCGACGGCTGTGCCGCCTCCGGGGACGGCCAGGTGGCAGAGCGTGTCGCCCCAGGCGGTGGCGGCGATGGTGGTGCCGTCGGTGAGCAGCAGATTGAGCCGGGAGCCGGGTGCGGCGGCGGCGACGGCCGTGACGGTGGCGGCCAGTGCCTCGCCGAGCTCGTCGTCGCGCTCCAGCCGGTGCCGGACCAGCGCCCACAGGAACGCCGCGTCGCAGCGGGCCGGCAGCCGCAGCAGCTCCCCGGCGGGCAGCTCCGCGGCCAGCGGGGCGAGTGAGTCCGGCCAGCCGGTCACCGCGCCGTTGTGGCTGAACAGATGGCGTCCGGCGGCGTACGGCGCGGCCGCGGCCTCGGCGTCCGCACCGGCCACCGTGGCGTCCCGCACGGCGGCGAGCAGCGCGCCGGTGCGTACCACCCGCGCCAGGTCGGGCAGCTGCTCGTCGCCCCAGATCGGTCCGGCCCGCCGGTAGCGGGCGGGCACCGGGTCGCCCGGCGCGTACCAGCCGATGCCGAAGCCGTCCGCGTTGACCGTGCCGTGCCGCTGGTGGCGCGGTGCCCACGACTGCCGGTAGAGGCTGTGCGGCGGGGACAGCACCAGGCGCCCGAAGGGTATCTCCGGCCCCAGATAGGCGAGATGACGGCACATCAGTACATGACCTTCCGGACCGGCCGGGCGGTGGGCCTCATGCGCCCGCCTCCGGGTCGGCGTCCCGGGCGGTACGGAACCCGGAGAAGATCTGCCGCCGCACGGGCAGGTCCCAGTTGCGGAAGGTGCCCCGGCAGGCGACCGGGTCGACCGCGAACGACCCGCCGCGCAGCACCTTGTACTCGTCGCCGAAGAACACCTCCGAGTACTCCCGGTAGGGGAAGGCGGCGAAGCCCGGGTACGGCAGGAAGTCGCTCGACGTCCACTCCCACACATCGCCGATCAGCTGCCGTACGCCCAGCGGGGACTGTCCGTCCGGGTAGCTGCCGATCGGGGCGGGCCGCAGATGCCGCTGGCCGAGGTTGGCGTGGGCCGGGGTGGCGTCCTCGTTGCCCCAGGGGTAGCGCCTCGCCCGCCCGGTCGCCGGGTCGTAGCGGGCGGCCTTCTCCCACTCGGCCTCGGACGGCAGCCGCCGCCCCGCCCAGCGGGCATAGGCGTCCGCCTCGTACCAGCTCACATGCAGGACCGGCTCGTCCGGCGGCACCGGCTCGGTCACCCCGAACCTCCGGCGCAGCCACTGGCCGCCGTCCCGCTTCCAGAACATCGGGGCGTGCAGCCCGTGTTCCTGTACCTGCGCCCAGCCCTCGGGGGTCCACCAGCGCGGGTCCGCGTAACCGCCGGCCTCGAGGAACCGCTGGTAGGCGCCGTTGCTGACGGGTGTGGTGTCGATCAGGAAGGCGGGGACCAGCCGGGGGTGGGCGGGCCGTTCGTTGTCCAGCGCCCAGGGCTCGGTGGAGGTGCCCATGGTGAACGGGCCGCCGGGTATGAGGACTTCGGCCGGAATGATCTCGTCCGTGACGGGCGGCGGCTCGGGCGCGGTGAGCACGGCCGGGCCGTTGCGCAGCTGGTGGGTGATGAGCATGGTCTCGTCGTGCTGCTGCTCGTGCTGGGCGATCATGCCGAAGGCGAAGCCGGAGTCCAGCAGCGGACCGCCGTGCAGCGGGGTCCGCTCCAGGATGTCCAGCACCCGGCCGCGGACCTCGGCGACATAGCCGTGCGCCTCGTCCGGCGCCAGCAGCGGCAGCGAGGGGCGGGTGGCGCGGGGGTGCTCGAAGGCGTCGTAGACGGAGTCGATGTCGGGGCGCAGCGCGTCACGGCCGCCGACGGTGCGCAGCAGCCACTGCTCCTCCTGGTTGCCTATGTGTGCCAGGTCCCACACCAGGGGGGACATCAACGGGGAGTGCTGGGCGACGAGATCGGGATGCTCGACGCAGGTGGTCAGCAGGCGGGTGCGGTCGCGGGCGGCCAGCAGCGCCGAGGCAGCCCGCTCACGAAGGAGCTCGGGGTCGATGGTCACTGGCTGTCCTTCTCAACGATGAGGTCGCCCTCCGCGGCGTACAGGGCGTCGAGATGATCGTCCGCGGGGCAGCGGCCGCGGGCCACGTAGCGCTCGGTGAACTCCACGACCGCCGTGCACACCTCGGGCGAGGCGCCGAGCCGCGGCAGGGCCTCCTGCGCGGCGGCGAAGCAGGCAACCGCCGCGGCGTGCAGCTCGGGGTCGGTCAGTGCCCCGCGGGCGGCCCGCCGCCACAGCGGATTGCGCGGCGCCGGCCGCGCACCGGCGGTCTCCGCGAGGGGCTTGACGACGCGGTAGGCACGCTCCGTGGCCTCCGGGTCGTCGAACAGCGCGGCGGTGACGGCCAGCGGCACGATCCACCCGGCCTCGCCCGACTGCGCGTCGATCATGCGCAGTTCCAGATGGCCGCGCGGACGCACGGGCGGGAAGAGCGTGGTGACGTGGTAGTCCAGATCCTCCTGGGTGGGCGGCCGGGGGACGCCGGTCCGGACCCACTCACGGAAGGTGAGACCCTCCGGCGCGTCCCACGGGCCGTCCTTGGCGCGGATGCACATCACCGGTGCGTCCATGACGTAGCGCACCCAGGCGCCGCGCGGGTCCGGCCCCTGCGGCGGGGCGAGGGTACGGGCCGGGTCGAGCTGCGACCAGACGACCTGGCGGGTGGTGCGGTAGCCGGTGGGGCAGCCCTCGCTGGTCGGCGAATTGGCGAACGCCGCGGCCAGCACCGCACCCAGCAGATGGGCCAGCAGCCAGCGCCGGCCGTGGCCGAACGGGCCGGGCTCCTCGTACCCGGCGTCCACACACACCTGCACGGAGGCGGTGGCGCACATCATGGACCTCCCGGCGGAGCCCCAGTGGTCGAAGTACGCCTCCATGGCGTTGTAGCGCGGCTCGGTGAGGACCCGCTGCGGGCGGTGCCAGGGGTTGTGGCCGTGGCCGGCCATGCCCAGACCCATCGCCCGCATGGCGGGGCGGACCAGGGCGAGATCGGCGGTGATGGCCTCGATGCAGCCGGTGAGGGAGGTGGCGGCGGGCGAGCTGAGTTCCAGCTGGCCGCCCGGTTCGAAGGTCAGCAGGGAGTTCAGGGGAAGGGCGCGCAGGGTCGTGGCGGCGCTGCGCAGCCGGGCCGGTTCGACCGGACACCGGGGGTTGCGCGCGTCGTGGACCAGCCACTCGATCTCGACCCCGAGACGGCGCGGTGGCCCGGTCTTGAAGCATATTCCGCGCAGGTGAGCTTCAAGCTCCGCTTCCGTGACAGCAGGCCTTACGGGCATGGAATCCCTCTCCCTCGTGGGGCGGCGGCAGGATTGCCGCCCTCCACCTAATCTGTTGCGGGCGATGCGCTCAAGAGCGCATCCGCCGCCCGGACGGCGGCGGAGGGGCTTTCACCGGGCCGACGGGCCGTCCGGACCGGAAGACTTCCCAAGGGTGCCACGGCGCCTCCTGGGCACCAGGAAGGCCGCTCCGCCCGCCGTGGGGTCCGGCGACCCGCCGGGTGACCGGCGGACGGGGGCGAGCGGAACGTACGGCTGTTCGAGTGAGTGTGCGGCGGGGTGTGGCGTGACGGCGGCTTCATGTGCGCTTCATGCGGCCGGCGAGTGTTCCGGTCGGCTCGCCTCGTGGCGGACGGGGGCGGCACGCGCACCCGCGACGCCACTGGGGCGAGCGGACGGGTTCCTCTCTGCCGTGCAGCGTCCTTCACACCGCGAAGTAGTCGTTCCAGGCGTCGACGAGCATTTGCCGGACCGCCTGGTCGGCCTGTTGTGCCGCCTGATTGAACGTGCCGGTCACGCCGTAGTAGTAATACGCTCCGTCGTTCGTGGCCATATGGTCGTCGGCGGGATTGTCGACGTGGCGGCTGAAATGGAGATTCGCGAAGGCTGCCGCGGCGGAACAGATGTAGTACACCCAATTCCCGGTCCGGTTCTCCATGGCATTCGTGATACGCCAGTTGTCCATGGGCATGCTGATCCCATCCCCCTCTTTCGCTTCCGATTCCGCTCTTTCGCTGACGATTTCGCGGATCAGACCGCGGACAGCGTGATGTCGCCCGTGTTGCTGACCGTCATGCGGTAATCCTGCGGACTGTGCTCGACCTTGGCGAGGACGACCTCCCCCCTGCCGTCGTCCCACTGCCCCTTGATCTTCCAGTCGTCGTCCCAGATGATGCACCTGCCCCGGCCGGTCTGCACGCTCAGCGGCTTGTCCTTGTGCTGCGAGATCCATGCGTAGGCGTCGCTGTACGACCTCGGGTGCACGGACTCGCTGTCCCCGGCGTGCTCCTCGTTGACGAAGGACACGTACGAGTTCGACTGGTTGTCGCAGCCCTTGATTCCAGTGGTCATGCGGTATCGCTTTCCTTTCGCTGGACATGGCGAATTCGACGTACCCGACATGGCGGTGGCTCCGGCACATACGAATGCCGTGCTTTCGGACCGGCCGTATCGAGGCACAGCGCAAAAATTACCGAGGTGCGGGGGCCTTTGCGGGGCAACGGAGGTAATCGGCTGGAAAGTTGATCCTGGCCGGTTGGGTGCTCTTGCGCAGAACCGGAATGGCGAATGTCATCTACCGTGACCGCAGAGGTTCTTGTGCCGCCGCTTTCCCGCCCGCGCGCCCTCTCCCGCTCTCTTGTGCGCTCTCCCGAGGGCCCCGGGGCATCGCGCTCCGTATCGCCCTCGCGTACCATCGCTGTCCCTCGCACAGGGAATCGATATCGCCCGGATCGCGGTCAGCCTGGCCCGAGGCATCCGGCGAGGACGACGGACACGGAAGAGGACGGCGACGGCATGACGGCACGCCCCTTGGCGGTCTTCGACCTGGACGGCACGCTCGCCGACTCCACCCACCGGCAGCATCTGCTGGAGCGCACCCCCCGCGACTGGAAGGCCTTCTTCGCGGCGGCCCCCGGGGACCCGACGTTCGCCGAGGGAGTGGCCCTGGCGCTCCGCAGCGCCGAGGACTGCGCGGTGGTCTACCTCACCGGCCGTCCGGAGCGCTGCCGCCGCGACACACTGGCCTGGCTCGCCCGACACGGCCTGCCGAAGGGCCGGTTGTGGATGCGCCCCGACCACGACCGGCGCCCGGCCCGGCACACCAAGCTGGAAGTCCTGCGCCGGATCGCCCTCGACCGCCAGGTCCGCCATGTGGTCGATGACGACGAACTCGTCTGCGACGCATGCGAGAAGGCCGGCTTCCCGGTGATCCGCGCCCGCTGGTCGTCCCCGTCCGACACCTTGCGGGACGCCCAGCAGCGGGCGGGCGCACTTAGAACTTCTAACGAAATGCTTTGCAAGGTGGTTGGATCACTCCGGGACTGATGATCTGGGGTGCGGGGTGGCGCGGTCGAAGCCATGGGAAGTCGACGGCGAGCTGTGGGCGGTGATCGAGCCACCGCTGCCCAAGGTCGAGCGTCGGGCTCGGCACTCCGGGCGCAAGGGTCATCCGGACCGGCTGGTGTTCCAGGGCATCCTGTTCGTCCTGCATACCGGGATCGCCTGGGAACACCTGCCGCAGGAACTCGGCTTCGGTTCGGGTATGACCTGCTGGCGCCGCCTGGCCGAGTGGACCGAGGCCGGTGTGTGACCCCGGCTTCACGAGGTTCTCCTCGCCGAACTCCGCACCGCAGACGCCCGGGACTTCTCCCGGGCGGCGGTCGACGGCTCCCACATCCGGGCGTTAAAAGGGGCACCAAGACGGGACGAAGCCCTGTCGACCGGGGCAGGACGGGCAGCAAGCATCACCTGATCACCGACGCCACCGGTATCCCGCTCGCCGCCACCTTGACCGGCGGCAACCGCAACGACGTCACCCAGCTGATCCCGCTGCTTCAGGCGGTACCGCCGGCGCGGGGCAAGCGAGGCCGGCCCCGGCGCCGCCCGGACGTGGTGCTGGGCGACCGCGGCTACGACCACGACAAGTACCGCCGTCTGGTCCGGGATCTCGGCGTGAAGCCGCTGATCGCCCGCCGGGGCACCGAGCATGGGTCCGGACTCGGCACCCAACGCCGGGTCGTAGCGCGCGTTCGCCCACCTGCACTGGTTCCGCCGCCTGCGGATCCGCTGGGAGATACGCAAAGACATCCACGAAGCCTTCCTCGCTCTCGGATGCGCACTCATCTGTTGGTGACGCCTGAACTCATTCCGAAAGGAGATTCAAGGGTGACTCTTGCGGCCAGGCACACCGGAAGCGATGGGCCGAGAGCTGTGGGCGCCTTCTGCGAAGAGGTCAAGTCCCATGGCACCTGCGACGGCTGACGAATCGTTCGCGTCTACCCTCCTCGTGAGACGAGTCTTGAGAGGATCATGTCGAGTATGACGACTGCGGACATAGCCATGGTGACAGGCGCGAACCAGGGAATCGGGCGAGAGGTGGCCCGACAACTCGCCGCTGTGGGGATGGTGGTCTATCTCGGTGCGCGCGATCGGGAACGGGGCCGTGCGGCCGCACGTGAGTTGTCGGCTGGTGGAGCCGACGTGCGGTTCGTGCCCCTGGACGTGGCAGACCAGTCGCAGGTCGAAGCCGCGGCTCGGACGATCGAGGCGGAGTGCGGCAGGCTCGACGTACTGGTGAACAACGCGGGCATCGGCGGCACCCGCCCGGCAGTGGAGGAGACGACCGCGGACGATTTCACGGACGTCATGGACGTCAACCTGCTCGGCGCGGTCCGGACGACGCACGCCCTTCTGCCTTCATTGCACAAGGGCCGGCGTCCGCGCATCGTGAACGTGACGAGCGGCCGCGGATCGTTCACCATCAACGACGACCCGGAGAGCATGGAATCCCGGTTGCAGGGCCTGGTCTACCCCGTCTCGAAGGCGGCCTTGAACATGCTCACCTACCAGTACGCCCGCGCCCTGCCGGGCTTCCGCGTCAATGCCGTCGACCCGGGGTTCACCGCGACGGCACTCAACAACCACACCGGTACCAGCACGCCCGCGCAGAGCGCCGCGACGGTCGTGCGGCTCGCCCTGGCGATCGACGGGCCCAGCGGACGGCTCTTCGACTCCACAGGTGAGGTCGGCTGGTAGCGAGGAACCGCGGGTTCACGGAGTTCTCGCCGGGGACCGCCCGCCCGGTGCCGAATAGACCGGGGCCGGCGTGGGGCCTCGGTTGCGTGACGTTCTTGCCCATCCGCTGGGAGATACGCGACGAAGCGAAGCCTTCCTCACCCTCGGATGCGCACAGTTCTCCTGGCGATGTCCGAAGCCATTTCGATGGGAGTTCTTAGGGCCGGTCGTCTCGGACGCTGACGTCACCGACCGGAGGCAAGCTCGGCCAGGTGGTGCAGCGAGTTGGTGAGATGCTCGGGGCCGAATGGCGGGAACTGGATGTACTCGCGGATGGACTGTGGCACCGCCGACCAGTCGTAGGTGAGCGTGACCTCGGTCTCGGACGGGCCGAGCGGCGCAAGGTCGTAGCGCCAGGTCCAGCCGCCGAACTCCAGGTGACCGTCGTCCTTCTCCGTCCCGGTCCGCCAGCCGATGGTGCGCGGCGGGTCGAGCACGTGGACCTGGTTGGCCACCCGGTAGTCACCGTCGGGATGGTTGGGGTGGTACATGTCCATGCGGAAAATCTGGCCCACCTCGGTCAGCGGCGCCCGGTCGGCGGCTTTTTGCACCCAGCCGGTGCCATCGATCGCGGAGTGGGTCGTCGGGTCCGCCAGCACCGCGAACACCCTCGCGTCGGGCACGGCGACCGTCAGGGTGGCGCTCACGTTCTCCTGGTCCACGGTGTGCACGCTCCTTGTCCTCGCATCTCGGCCTCCCGCGGGCGCGGAAGGGGGACGTCCCCCTCTGCAGACGACGCGACGACGCGGAACTCATCGGTCGTGGGGGCGGAACCCGCACCCGTGCGAGTAGGGGCGGGCTCGTACGGGGCACGTTACGAGGACGCCGGCATTCCCGCTGCTGAAGTCCTGAGACGACTGTGGCCCGGCGCCGGGCGGGTGGCGGTGGGCGAGCAACCGGATACCGCTCGGTATCGGTTGCCGCCCCACTGCCACCCGGGCTTCCGGCGCCGGGCCCCTGTGTCCGCTCTGTCTGCCGCTGTAGGTTCCTCATGATCATTGACACTGTTTCCTGCAGAAACGCCGAAATCCGGGTCAGATTGGCAACGCCGTTGTCAGCCCAGGCTTCTCAATCTTGGCGTTGAGCACCGCTCCGGCAATCACCGTGAGTGGTCTGAGGTCCTGCTCGAGCCGGTTGCGACCAGCGTTGCGGCGCTGTCGAAACGATCAAGGAGATCGCGAGCTTCGGTCAGGAATCTCACGCCCGTCGGAGTGGGAGACAGCGGGTCGGTTCGCTCGATCACGCTGAACCCCACGACGCTTTCAATGATCCTGAGCTGCCGGCGGAGGGTGACCTCGGGGACGCTGATTGCCGGTGCGGCAGCCGACAGGCCGGGGTGTCCGGGTATTTGGAGGAGGTTGCGTAGCCACGGCAGGCAGCTCCTCCTATTACTGAGGCGTCGCATTTCTGGCGAGAGCGCGACACCGAGGTGGGCGAAGGGGTTCGAACCGAGTCCGTTGGAACGTCGCGGGATGTCCCAAATCCGCAGGAAGCGCGACACGGTGTCTTGATGGAGGCCGAGTTCGTGCGCGATATCAAGACAGCCGCGTCCTTTCATGGCGTACTCCCCTTCCAGCCAATCTCTGGTAACCATGCCCGGCAGGAGGGGAGGAACTCCGCGCCCTGAGCTAGGGATCTTGGCCTCGACGAGTGCTCGACGAACGGTGCGAGAGCTGCACCCCGCGAGCTGCGCGATATCGACGACAGAGAGTCGCTGTTCCTGGTAGAGCCGTTGCAGTTCTCGTGGCGAGAGAACGTCTTGGCGCGGAATGTTGCGGCCCGGAACGCTGGGACGCGGCGGGGGATCGGGCGCTGTCCCACCGATATCAGCCATTTCAAGGTGCAAGAGGACGTGGTCCTCGCTGATGTCCAGGTGTCTCGCAACCTCCGCCAGCGGGCGGCCCGCGATCAGCATCTCGGCGAGTGCGGAGTGGTCGATCTTTTCGGGATCTTCTCCGGGCCATGCAATTCTTTCGAGCCAGGTGGCCGGCGGTTGCCAAAGCACGGGTTCTTCAATTTGGTGAGCCTGGAGGTTCTTTACTGCCTGCTGGAAGAGGAATCCTTTGAGCTCTGTGGTGATCTGGTGCGAGAGGTTCGTGTTCCAGGTCGGGGTCCGGGATGAGCTGCCAGGGTCTGCTCCGAGGAGAATCTTGAGAAGGTGCCACCGGAGTCTCTTGATCTGCGTCGGTCCGCTCCGAAGGCCGCGACGGCGGCAGTACCCATGGAAGGCGTCCAGGTCGAATCTGATAGTGGCCTCGGAGAAGATGGTCCGCCGACGGCGATAGTCGATGGGAACTGGATGAGCGTCAATAGCGCGAGCTAACTCGGCCAAGAGTGCGGCAAGTTCATCGGGGCGCTGCTTTTCGAGTGCTGCGTCGAGAGCATTCCTGTTGTCGGATGTGTGCGGATTGCCCAGAAGTTCAGCGGCTCTAGGATAGTCCCAGAATGTTCCAGGCGTAAGGAGCAGAGTCGCGCATGCTCGGCGGAGTCCGGACAACCTGAATAGGGGTTCGGGCAGGCGAGGCAACATCCGGATTGTCCAAGAGGGCCAGAGCATCGCCGGCAGTCGGGCCGCTCGACGTCGTACGTCTTCGTCGGCGAGGGTCGGCCAGGTCGGACCACTCGTGGTCGTGCCGAAACGCAGGCGCGCAGTCCAGGTCAGTTCGTTGGACACGGCGGTCAGAGCACGAGACATCACGCGGGGTCCGGCTGGAACCCAGTCAACGAGCCAGGATGTCGGATAAGTATTCTTCCGCCTCGAACGTTGGGCCTCCATCAACCAAGCAAAGACTGCATCACTGTCATCCCGGTCCTGGAGCACTGCAATCCTGGCGATGGTGGTGCCAACTGCCACGCCGTGAGCGTTCACTCCGCTCTCTCGATTCGCTAGTTTAGGCAGATCACCACCGAGTTCCGCGAGGACTTCATGGACAACGGAAGGCGCTGTGGACAGCCTGTCGTTGATCCCGCGCAATGCCGACCGGCCGAGGACGGCCAGTTCGCGACCATGCAGCAAGGAGTCGTCCAGAGAATCACCGATTTGCAAGAATTTGGAGGTGGCGTCTTGCTGGGCATTGAGGACCAATGAGTCTGCAGAGAGGACAGGGGTAGCCGCGTGCGGCAGGAAGAACTCGCAGGGGGCGGCGCCGGCAGTGCCCGTTCCGTAGAGGCAGACTCCCGCAGGAGAGTTCCGCAGGTGCTGTCGCCCATGAACCACGGGCGGTTGTCCGCATTCTGGGCAGCAATCGAGCAACAGCATTCCGTGCCGGGTGCAGGCAAATGACCACGGCAGTCGCCATGAAATCTGCCAACGTCCGGCGCTTTCGTCGAGACAACCGGGGCAGAAGCGGCTGGTATTGCCGGTGTGCCGCCAGTTCGGTGGGCGGCTCAGACGGCGCGTCGGACGGTCGATGTTCACCGCCACTCCGTCCCAGGGTTCGAGCGTCATCGGCGTCAGTTCCTCCGAGGCGAGCCCCGTGCGTTCGGAAAGTACCTGCCGTTCGCGGTCTGTCAGATACCGGACCATGTGGTTGGGACGGGCTCTGTGCAGACCAATGAAGCTCAGGAACTGCGGCACGCCCGTCCGCAGGCGGCGGGCGTATGCCGCCAGCCAGCTGTCGAGGGACTCCCCCTCAACCGGGGGAACCCAGAGAGGAATGCGGTCATCCGTCCATTCCGTCATGCCGATTTCCTGCCGGGTGATGCGGGATGACTGGTCAGCAGGCCGGCCTCGATGGCGGCTTCGAGTTCCTCACGGGCTTCCTCGGCAGCGACGTCGTTCTTCACCTGGTCCATGAGGTCCTTGTCGAGGCGCTCATGGCCGCAGCGGATGGCGCGGAGGCAGCCGCGGTTGATCAGTGCCATGAGGGAGGCAAAGTGGCCGGTGGAGCGAGAGTAGAGATAGTCGGAAAGTTCCTGGGCGAGCATCCCTGGGTATTTCTCCGCCAGGACGAGCTTCTTCTCGATCGTCTTCAGCAGGACCTGCCACTGCCGACGTCCCTCCTCGTTCTCGATCTGGAAAGGGAGCAATGTCAGTGGAGTGGTGCGGCGTCCGAACTGGGCGAGTTCGTTCTTCTTGCCGGAGAATCCCTCGCTGAGGATGCCGCGCTGCTGGACCCCGACGCCGACATAGATGAGGGTGACAGGGAAGACGTTTGCCAGGTACTTCAACTGGTTGGACATGCGAACCGAGTTGGTTTTCGCTCCGGCCAGGAAGTGGATGTCGTCGATGATGAAAACGGCGGTTCTCATGGACAACACCGCGTCCACAGCCCGCTCGGCCAGGGTGTCGGCGTCCCCCGTGACCGGCAGTCCGTAGAAGCGGCAGATCGCGGCGTTCAGGCCGCGGATCTGTGTGTTCCCACTCAGTGCGATGTAGATGATGGGGACCCTGCGGTCTCCGCTAGGGGTGGTTTCCCCGCGCAAGGTGATCTGTTCACGGAATAGCTTCCGGCCGTAGGCGCGGACTGCGGTGCTCTTTCCGAGTCCTGGGTAGGAATCCAGCAGTGCTGCCGGTTTCGTCTTATCCCCGTCCTGCCGGTTCGAATCGACAATCTCGTCCAGCTCATCGTGTAGTTGGAGGAGTTGCGGGGTTTCAATCGGGCCGATGTTGGCATGCCAGACCGCCCGGCTGTCGTTATGCATTAAGAGCGCTCGCGGCGAGAGGTCAGCCAGTTGCGCTCTGGTGTGCTGTTCCGGTCGGATCCGGTCCGGCCCGTTGACCTCCTGAAGCCAGCCCGGAAGCCGGGTGGGACTGTACTGGCGGTCGTCGCCTTCGAACGGCTCGACGCCGTCCGGCGCTTTCAACGGCTGTCCCAGATATCGGCGTAGTAGTCGTCCTCATCGATGAGAGCGGATTCGTCGCCCGGGAAGGCTGCCTCGCATTCCTCATCCTCGTCGTCGTCCCCGCCGAGTTCGTTGTCCTCAGTTCCGACGATGACAAGGCCGGGCTCGGCGGGCTCGGCTTCTGCTGGGTCTTGTTCGGATGGACTCAGGGCGGCAATGCGTCGGACCGATGGCAGCGAGGCGACCTCGTCCTCTGCCTCCCGTGGTTCGTCGGCCTCTCCCACCAGCTGTAGCCGTTCCTGGGAGAGACGGAGGGCCATGCGTCGCTCAGTGCGATCCGCGGCCAATCCGGCGCCCCACCGTTCGAGGAGTTCGACCAACGCGCGTTTGGTGTCGGGGAACCGGTGCGTCTTCTTCGCAATCCGGCGAGCGTAGACCAGCGCCTCTCTGCTGAACGGTCCATTCAGGGCGGCCGCGTGTTCCCAGTCGAGCGTATGCCATGTCCGAAGGTCTGGGTCCTGGAAATACACCTTGCGCATATCGCCGCGGTCCACCGCGATCGGCCACTTGCCCGCGTCCACTCCGCGATAGGGGCTGGGCTGGTTGCGGTAGTTGTTCAGCGCATCCCCGTTGTAGCGCATCCCTTCGATCTCGACGCCGTAGTGGTGGATCGGGACGCGTTCCTCCTCCAGGAACTCCAGAGCCATATTGGGGCGGGCCGGGATCCGCAGTGGTCCCGCCCGGGTGACTCCGTGCTCGAACATGTCCAGCGGACTGAGCTGAAGCCCAGGGACCTCCGGAATCCGCAGGCCGCGGTGGCGGCGCCGGTGATAGATCAGAGTGATCCATTCACGGATGATCGCTTCGAGTTCGTCGATGAAGAAGAATGCCTCGTCCTCGACCTTCTCGCCGCGGCTGTGCACGTCCGAGCCCTTGTAGCCGGGCAGCGCGGCCAGCACTCCCTGGTTGAGGGTTCGGAACCAGCGTTCGACCGGCTTGTCGGTCGGTGTCTTCGGCCGGGCCGGCTGCAGAGAGATGTCCAGCTTCGCGCAGACGCTCTCGATGTGGTTCGACAGGTAGACCTTGCCGTGGTCATAGATGATCGTCTCGGCCGCGACCGTGGGCAGCAGCGGCTGCCCGTCCCGGTCGACGAGCTTGTCCGCATCGACCACGACGGTGGACGGCACTCCGCAATACGGCAGCGGCTCGCTCCCGTCCCCCGGAACGTCTTGTGGCCGGACCGTCTCGAACAACACCCCAGCCACGTCCGTTGACTTCGTCGACACCGGGGTGAGGCGGAGCCCGGTGATGCACCGGCTATAGAGATCCATCGCGACCGTGAGCTCACACCGCACCCACCGGCAGGTCACCGGTTCCATCGCGAAGACGTCCAGGCAGTTGGTGTCCAGCACCACATACTCGCCCGGTCGTGTCGCGCGCAGCCGACCGTAGGTCCCCTTCGGGGCGTCCGCGATCGACCTCTTCCCCTTCGTGCTGCCCTCGAAGGCGTTCGTTCCCTTGGTAAGCACTCGAAGTGCCTCATAGCCCGTCGTGCGGGCCGGAAACGGGACCGTGCCATCCCCATACTTCTTGGCCAGACGCTCTTCGATCTCGATCAGGATCAGACTCCGCACCGGCCGGGATGACTTCTCGTGGCCTTTCAAAACTGACCGGGTCATCTCCAGCCACCGAGGGTCGACCTTGTCAAGCACGCTCTTTTGAGGGCGGTCGCGAACCAGGCCGGCCGGGCCGGAGCTATTCACTTGCCGTACCCAGTTGCGGATCGTGGTTTCGGAAACTCCCAGTTCTGCCGCCTTGGCCGCGTACCGGTGCATTTTCGGTGTTCCGGGCGCGTAGTCGGGTCGTGGCTCGCCCGCCAGAGCCAGTTCCTCGCTGCCGAGTTGATAGCCGGTGCGGACCTCCTGGACATGGCGAAACTGCCGGGTCAGCTCATCGTCCTCTTTGTCGCTGAGACCGCTCAGGGCAGCCGCATCAGCTGATTCACCTTGCGGGGCCGGAGTGAGGATCTCGGTGGTGGGATGCGCCAACAGCACAGAGATATCAACCTGCCGCCACTGCGGGACACCGACGACAGAGACTGCCGGCTGGAGAAGAATCCGGCGACCCTCAATTTCGGCGACCGTGAATTGTTCACCGTCGAAGCTGATCGGCAACCCTGGCCTCAAGGGCGTCGTCCACGTGCTCATACGCACCTGCGCAGCACCGACTCACCCGACAACGGACGCGACAGGTCCGTCGTCAACCGTCCCGACCACAACAGAGCCATGAACGCTGGCCTCGCCTCCTCGGCGGGCCGCCCATTGGCCAACTGGCGCTCAGCCAAGGCCAGTTTTTCGCCGTCGGTCACCTGCTGCCATGCCTGCTCTGTTTCCGTTGCGGACACCACACCGGGACGCCGGTAGGCAGCGAGGAACCGCACGTTCTCCAGCAGCACCCGATCCGCTCCGGACCAGATTTCGTAGTCCCAGCCATGCTGCCGGAACAGCTCGCCAGGCCACGCAAGAGCCTCCACGATCTTCGGATCCTTCAAGCGGCTCGCTGGCTTGACATTCACCACCCGCACGGTCCCCGAACGCATGACCAGCAGAAAGTCCGGCACGTGGTGGCGAGTCCGGTCGCCGACCCGGGCCGCCAGGCGGCACGGCTGAGCAAAGATCCCCCGCACTTCCGGATCGAAGTCCGCCAGCAGCAATCGGGCGAGCTCCAGGCGGCTTTCGTACACCACGTGCCCACCCGTCGTTGCAGACGAGTACTTGCCCGAGTAGTGGGCCATCCCGTGGACGGAGCGAACAGCCCGCCACGGCTGGGACTCCGCAAAATCGGTCAACCTGAGTTGTCGGATCGGGACTTCGCGTACCGATCCATCGACGTACCGGATCGAGGTCGAAGGGACTTTTCGTGTACGACGGGTACCGCCCGCTCTCCGTACTGCCATGCTTGAGACGGTACGGAGAGCGGGCGTTGCAGACTCAGCGGAGATCGAAAGAGGCCCAGAGAGGACCGCTACTGAACGTAGCCATTGTCAAAGGAACCGCGGATTTGCCAATCCGATGTCAATGAAACACCTTCATTGTCAATGATCATGCGGATCCTAGAGCCGCGATCAGACGACCGGGGCCGGGTAGGTCGGGTACTCCACCCCGGAGACGTGCTGGACGACGCGGATGACCTGGCAGGAGTAGCCGAACTCGTTGTCGTACCAGAGGTAGAGGATCGCGTTGTCGCCCTCGACCTTGGTGGCGCCGGCGTCGACGATCGAGGCGTGGCGCGAGCCGATGAAGTCGTTCGAGACGGCGTCGGGCGCGCTGGTGAAGTCGATCTGGCGCTTGAGCGGCGAGGTCAGCGACACGTGGCGGAGGTAGTCGAGGACCTCCTCGCGGTTGGTCTCCCGCGCGAGCTGGAGGTTGAGGATCGCGATCGAGACATCCGGCACCGGGACGCGGATCGAGCTGCCGGTGATCTTCGCGTCCAGGTCGGGCAGCGCCTTGGCGACGGCCGAGGCGGCACCGGTCTCGGTGATGACCATGTTGAGCGGCGCCGAGCGGCCGCGACGGTCGGAGTTGTGGTAGTTGTCCAGCAGGTTCTGGTCGTTGGTGAAGGAGTGGACGGTCTCCACGTGGCCGCGCAGGACGCCGTACTCGTCCGCCATCGCCTTCAGCGGTGGGACGATCGCGTTGGTGGTGCAGGACGCGCAGGACAGGATCTGCTCGTCCGGCTTGATCGAGTCGTGGTTGACGCCGTGGACGACGTTGGGGACGTCACCCTTGCCCGGGGCGGTCAGGACGACCTTGTCGATACCGGGGCGCAGGTGCTTCGAGAGGCCCTCGCGGTCGCGCCACTTTCCGGTGTTGTCGATGAGGATGGCGTCCTTGATGCCGTACGCCGTGTAGTCGACCTCCGACGGGTCGCTCGCGTAGATCACCTTGATCTCGTTGCCATTGGCGATGATCTTGCTGTTCGCCTCGTCGACGGTGATCGTGCCCTGGAACTGGCCGTGGATGGAGTCGCGGCGCAGCAGCGAGGCGCGCTTGACGAGGTCCTGCTCGCCACCCTGGCGGACGACGACGGCGCGCAGCCGCAGGCCGTTGCCGGAGCCGGCCTTCTCGATGAGCAGGCGGGCGACGAGGCGGCCGATGCGGCCGAACCCGTAGAGGACGACGTCGCGCGGCTCGCGGCGCTCGATCTTGTCGGTACCCGTGGCACCGGCGACGGCCTCGGCGGTGAACTCCTCCACCGACAGACCGCGGTCGTCGGTCCGGTACGTCTCGGCGAGCATCGCGATGTCGATCTGCGACGGGCCGAGATCGAGCGTGGTGAGGGCCTGCAGGAACGGCAGCGTCTCGGTGATCGAGAGCTCCTCGCCGGCGATCTGCCGGGCGAAGCGGTGCGTCTTGAGGATGCTGACCACCGACTTGTTCACCAAGGAGCGGCTGTGTAGCAGGACCGTGACGTCCCGCTCACGGTGCAGCTTCCCGATGATCGGGATCATCGACTCCGCGATCTCTTCGCGGTTTTTCCAGTTGGTGAACGAGTCGTCATTGACAGTCACAGGTTTATCTTTCGAGCTAGGCGGTGCTCATATGCTAACCCGACGCCCCTTCGCTCCTTCAAGGGGTGCCGTCATGAGGGCGTACCGGGATCGGATCCATGGTCATTCCGGGTGGGGGGCGGACCGCGGTGCGGGGGCTTCCGTGTCGCACCGCCGGCCGCGCCCAAGATCGGTCCGCCACTCCGCCCGCCCTTCCGCGCATCTCCCCGTTCAGCGCATCTGACGGTGCGTCAGTAGCGGTGCCGGGTGACGCTCGGATCATGGAACAGCCTTCGGGATCCCGGCTGCGCACCGGCCTTGCGCTCCTCCTGGCCGTCACGGCGCTCCTCGTGCCCTGGTCCCCGGCGGCCGCCGCGCCCAAGGAGTCGAGGGACGGCGGGCGCACCGGCTCGGCCTGGCTTCCCTACTGGGGCGACACCGACGCCGCCTACCGCGACGCCCTGCGGCACGCCTCCCAGCTGCACACCGTCAGCCCGTTCTGGTACCAGGCCTCCTCGGACACCGCCGTCACGGGGCACGAAGGGGCGGGCCGGCGCGGCGTCATCGACGGGCTGCACGACGCGGGGATCGATGTGGTCCCCACCGTGACCGAAACGCTCGGCGCCGAGCGGATGGCCGAGCTGATGCATGATCCGCAGCGGCGCGCGGACCATGTGCAGGCCTTGCTGGGGATTATGGACAGCCGGCCGTACGACGGGCTCGACCTGGATTACGAGTCGATGGCGGTCACCCACGACAAGGAGGTCCGCGCCCGGGTGCGCACGGGATACAGCGCGCTCGTCAGGCAGCTGTGCGCGCGGCTGCACGCCCGCGACGCGCAGTGCGTGGTCACGGTGCCCGCCCGGGTCCGCGGGTCCGGTGAGGCCTTCGACTACGAGGAGCTCGGCCGGTACGCCGACCGGGTCCGGATCATGGGCTATGACCTGCACTGGTCGGGCGGCGAGGCGGGGCCGCTGTCCGCCAGGGACTGGTACGGCGAATTCCTGCGCTACGCCACCGACACCATCCCCCGGGACAAGATCGAGGTGGCCTTCCCCGGCTACGGCTGGGACTGGGTCACCGGTGTCACCGGCCATGCCGCGCACCGGACCTGGAAGGAGGCCGAGGCGCTGCGCGAGCGGGAGGACGCGGACTACCTCTTCGACGAGCGGTCCGGCACCCCGCACTTCACCTACCGCAAGGACGGCGACGACCACGAGGTCTGGTACCAGGACGCGCGCGGTGTCCGGGAGCTGATGCCGCTGCTGCGGAAGTACGGGGTGCGCGGCACCGGGCTGTGGGCACTCGGCTTCGAGGACCCGGGGACCTGGGCGGCGCTCCGCGGCGAGTAGTCGCGGCGCCGCCCGGGGAGCGTCAGGGGGCGGATGCCCGTCGTCGCCCGTCGTCGCCGCCGTGTGGCGGAGACTGTTCCCTCAGGGATACCGACCGCTTAGTATGTCGCTGGCGAGGGGGCCGGTGTGCCCTTCGCCCCACCGCGTATCCAAGTCTGTGGAGGCACCAGGTGAAGGCATGGCGCGTACACGCGAACGGCGAGCCGCGTGAAGTGATGCGGCTGGAGGAGGTGCCGGATCCCCAGCCGGGCCCCGGGCAGCTGCTGCTGCGGGTGCGGGCCGCCAACGTCAACTTCCCGGACGCGCTGCTGTGCCGCGGGCTCTACCAGGCGCGGCCGCCGCTGCCGTTCACCCCGGGCGTGGAGATCTGCGGCGAGGTCCTCGCCGTGGGGGAGGGCGCGACCGGTGACATCGGCGCGCGGGTGCTCGCCCAGCCGCCGCTGCCCGGCGGGGGACTGGCCGAACTCGCCGTCGTCGACGCGGCAACCGTCCGCCCCGCCCCCGAGGTCCTGGACGACGCCGAGGCCGCGGCGCTGCACGTCGGCTACCAGACCGGCTGGTTCGGACTGCACCGCCGGGCCCGTCTCCAGCCGGGCGAGACCCTGCTGGTGCACGCCGCCGCGGGTGGCGTCGGCAGCGCCGCCGTCCAGCTCGGCAAGGCCGCCGGTGCGCGGGTCATCGGTGTCGTGGGCGGCGCGGAGAAGGCCCGTGTCGCCCGTGAACTGGGCTGCGACCTCGTGCTCGACCGGCACCGCGACGACCTCGTCGCCGCCGTCAAGGACGCCACCGGCGGCCGCGGCGCCGATGTCGTCTACGACCCGGTGGGTGGCGAGGCGTACGCCAAGTCGGTCAAGTGCATCGCGTTCGAGGGCCGGATCGTCGTCGTCGGCTTCGCCGGCGGCGCCATCCCCAGCCCGGCCCTCAACCACGCCCTGGTGAAGAACTACGCGATCCTGGGCCTGCATTGGGGCCTGTACCAGATCAAGGACCCGGCCGCGATCGACGCCTGCCACGAAGAGCTGACCAAACTCGCCGCGCAGGGCACCGTCAAGCCGCTCATCGGCGGGCGGGTCCCGCTGGCCGCGGCCGCCGACGCCGTCCAGCGGGTCGCCGACGGGACGTCCGTCGGCCGGCTCGTGGTGCTCCCCGGAGCGGAGGAGGCACGATGACCGACGCCGCGGACCTGCGGCGGCGCACCGCCGCCCTGCTCACCGCCCACCCGCCGGCCACCACCGGACGGCTGGACTTCCTGCGCGCCCGCTTCGACGCCGGGCTCGCCTGGGTCCACTTCCCCGAGGGCCTCGGCGGACTCGACGCGCCCCGCTCCCTGCAGTCCGTCGTGGACGCCGAGCTCACGGCCGCCGGCGCCCCCGACAACGACCCGGGACGGATCGGCATCGGCCTCGGCATGGCCGCGCCGACCATCCTGCGCTTCGGCTCCGAGGAGCAGAAACAGCGCTGGCTGCGCCCCTTGTGGACCGGCGAGGAGGTGTGGTGCCAGCTGTTCAGCGAGCCCGGGGCGGGCTCCGACCTGGCGGCGCTGGCGACCCGCGCGGTACGGGACGCGGAAGGCGCCCGCTCGGACGCCGAGGGCGGGGGAGACCGGGTTGTGGAGGGCGGGAGAGACCAGGGTGTGGAGGGCGGGGGAGGCTGGGTCGTGGACGGCCAGAAGGTCTGGACGTCCAGCGCGCATCTGGCCCGCTGGGCCATTCTGATCGCCCGCACCGACCCCTCGGTGCCCAAGCACCGCGGTATCAGCTACTTCGTGTGCGACATGACCGACCCCGGCGTCGAGGTGCGGCCGCTACGGCAGATCACCGGCGAGGCCGAGTTCAACGAGGTCTTCCTCACCGGGGTGCGGATCCCCGACGCCCATCGCCTCGGCGAGGTCGGCGAGGGCTGGAAGGTCGCGCAGACCACGCTGATGAACGAGCGGGTCGCCATCGGAGGCTCCCGTATCCCCCGTGAGGGCGGCATGATCGGCGTCGCCGCCGAGGACTGGCGCGCCCGCCCCGCACTGCGCACCCACGACCTGCACCAGCGGCTGCTGACGCTGTGGGTGGAGGCCGAGGTCGCCCGGCTGACCGGCGAGCGGCTGCGCCAGCAGCTCTCCCCCACTCTCAACTCCGTTCGAGCGGGAGGTGCCCCCACGGGCCAACCCGGCCCCGAGGGCAGCGGGATGAAGCTGGCGTTCGCCCGGCTCGCCCAGGAGATCAGCGGCTGGGAGGTGGAGTTCCTCGCCGAGGACGGGCTGACCTACGACGACTGGACGATGCGCCGGCCCGACGGCGTCGACTTCACCGGCCGCGAGGCCGGCTACCGCTATCTGCGCGCCAAGGGGAACTCCATCGAAGGAGGCACCTCGGAAGTGCTGCTCAACATCGTCGCCGAACGCGTGCTGGGGCTGCCGCCCGAGCCGCGCACCGACAAGGACGTCGCGTGGAAGGACCTCCCCCGATGACCGACGGGACACCCCGCCCCGGCGCCCCGGCGCCCGACCCCGACCTCCTGTACTCCGAGGACGAGGAGGCGCTGCGCGCCGCCGTACGGTCGCTGCTCGCCGACCGCGGCGCCCCGGCCACCGTGCTCGCCGCCCTGGAGTCCGGCGCCCCCCACGACACCGGCCTGTGGCGGGCGCTCGCCACCGACATCGGCACCGCGGGACTGCTGGTCCCCGAGAAGCTCGGCGGACACGGCGCGAGCGCCCGCGAGGCCGCCGTGGTCCTGGAGGAGCTGGGCCGCTCGGTGGCGCCCGTGCCCTATCTGACCAGCGCCGTCATCGCGGTGACCGCACTGCTCGGCTGCGGCGACGGTGCCGGGGTCGCCGCGCCGCTCGCCGCACTCGCCGCCGGCCGCACCGTCGGCGTGCTGGCCCTCCCGCTGCCCACCGCTCCCGGCACCCCGCCGGACCTCGCCGTACGGGCCGCGGCGGACGGCACCCTCACCGGCCGGGTGACCTCGGTCGCCGACGCCGCGTCCGCCGCGCTGCTGCTGGTCCCCGCCGAGGGCACCGACGGACCGGCGCTGTACGCGGTCGAGGCCGCGGCGGAGGGCGTCCGCACCGACACCGTCACCCCCCTCGACCTCACCCGCCCCCTCGGCCATCTCACCTTCGACGGCGCCCGCGGCCGCCTGCTGGCCACCGGGGACCGCGCCCGCGCCGCCGTCGACCGTGCCCTGCTCACCGGTGCCGGACTGCTCGCCTCGGAACAGCTGGGCGTGGCCGAATGGTGTCTGGCCGAGACCGTGCGCCATACCGCCGAGCGCACCCAGTTCGGCCGCCCCGTCGGCTCGTTCCAGGCGCTCAAGCACCGGATGGCCGCGCTCTGGCTGGAGGTCGCCTCGGCCCGCGCCGCCGCCCGGTACGCCGCCGACGCCCTGGCCTCCGACAGCCCCGACGCCCCGGTGGCGGTGGCCGTCGCCCAGGCGTACTGCGGGCCGGTGGCGGTACGCGCCGCCGAGGAGTGCGTCCAGCTGCACGGCGGCATCGGCATGACCTGGGAGCACCCGGCCCATCTGTTCCTCAAGCGGGCCAAGAGCGATGAACTCGCCCTCGGCTCGCCGGGACGGCACCGGGACGCCCTGGGCGCCCTGGTCGGGATCGACGCACCGTAGGGGCTGCACCGCGCGGCGGCGGTCACGCGGTGACGGCGAAGGTCCGGCTGACCCCCCGGACCGCGCCGTCACCGGCGGTGGCCACCTCCAGGAAGTAGCGGGGGCCCGGCGGCACGTTGGGCAGCGTCACCAGTGCCTCGCCCTGCCGCCCGTCGCCGGCCCGGGGCGCCACCACCGACACCCGCTCCGCGGGGCCGTGGCCGTTGTCCGACCACAGCCAGATGTCCACCTGCTCACCCGTGGTGTTCGTCCAGGCCACCGTGGTGCTGCCGTTCGCCTTGTAGTCGACGCCCGGCGCGGGGGCGGTCACCACGATCCGCCCCGTCGGGGGAGAGGTGTACCGCCCCTCGCCGGTATCGGCGGCGGGTGCGCCCAGGGCCGAGGTGGCGGCCCGCGCGGCCGAGCCCGCATGACCGGACGTGGCGGCCACCGCACCGCCCTCCCGCGGCCGGCTCTTCGCGGCCTCGGGGTGCGACGGCGCCAGCGAGATCACCAGCATGCATCCGACGGCGGTGGTGGCGACGGCGACGGCCAGACTGGTGGCCATCGAGGTGGCCCTGCACATCGTCTCCTCGTTTCCTCGGGGGAGGGGCGAGCGGGTATATCCCCGGCACTTCGATCATCAAAAACGACGCGCTGAGCGATCACCTGGATGGACATCTCCGGCGCGACAGGCTCCCCGCGGTGCAGGAAAATCCCCCGGTGTGAACGATGCCGGTCGCTACATCGGTGATGTCTGGAAAGTGCGGTTCGGGTAGCGTCGCACGCATGAAGACCGCAACTCGTCGTGCTCTGACCGGACCCGTTCTGCTGCTGGTGGCCCTGCTGCTGGCGGCGGCCGCGGCGATGGCACCGCAGGCCCGTGCTGCCGGGGGGCTCGACGAAGCCGCGGCCGCCCTGAAGAAGGGCCCGGTCTACGTCGATCCGCGCGCCTCGGGCCAGTTCTCCACCGCCCAGGCGGACAGCCTGGCCAAGAAGATCAAGGACGCGGACAAGCCGGTCTTCGTCGCCGTGCTGCCGCGCACCGCCGACTACCCGCCCCGCACGCTGCTGAAGGACCTGCGCACCAAGGTCGGCATCAGCGGCGTCTACGCCGTCGCCCTCGGTGACGGCTTCAACGCCGGCGCCGACCCGCGGGTGATGTCGCACAACTCGGTGCAGAACCTCGTCGGCTCGGTCAAGCGCTCGGGGTACCCGACGGTCAGCGCCCGCCTGAACAGCTTCGTCGACTCCGCGGACCGGTCGGCAAGCGGCCAGGCCCCGTCCTCCTGGGGCGGCTCCGGCTCCGGCTCCGGCTTCGACACCGGCACGGCGATCGGGCTCGGGGTGCTGGTCGTCGTCGGCGGTGGCGGCGCCTACGCCCTCGCCCGCCGCACCCGCAAGCGGCGGGCCGAGGCGGAGCGGGCCGCGCTGGAGGAGCTGCGGGTCGTCGTCGACGAGGACATCACCGCCTTCGGCGAGGAGCTGGACCGGCTCGACTTCCACCCCGGTGAGGCCGGCGCCGACGACGCGATGCGCGCGGACTACAGCCGTGCGCTGGACTCGTACGAGAGCGCCAAGTCGTCGATGGCGGCGGCCCAGCACCCCGGCGAGGTGCAGGCCGTGACCCAGGCCCTGGAGGACGGCCGGTTCTCGCTGGCCACCCTTGCCGCGCGCCGGGCGGGCGAACCGCTGCCCGAGCGCCGGCTGCCCTGCTTCTTCGACCCGCGCCACGGCCCGTCCGTCGTCGATGCCACCTGGGCGCCGGCGGGCGGTGCCCAGCGCACCGTGCCGGTCTGCGCCGCCGACAAGAGCCGCCTGGACGACGGCCGGGAGCCGCTGGCCCGCACGGTCCGCACGGAGAGCGGCGACCGCCCCTACTGGGACGCGGGACCGGCCTACGCCCCCTGGGCCGGCGGCTACTTCGGCGGCGGTCTGCTGCCCGGACTCCTGGTGGGCACGCTGCTCGGCAACGTCATGATGTCGTCGGACGCCTACGGAGCCGACTTCGGCGGCGCCGGTGCCGACGGCGGTGACTTCTCCGGATCCGACTTCAACCCCGATGACTTCGGCGGCGGCTTCGGTGGTGGCGGCGGGTTCGGCGACGGTGGCGGCTTCGGCGACGGCGGCGGGTTCGGCGGGGGAGACGGCGGCTTCTGAGCCGTCAGCGGCCCGTCGTGCGCAGCACCCGTTTGGCACCGAGGAACCGCCGGTAGCGCGGCCGCGCCGCGAAGTCCGCATAGCGCCAGACGACGGGCCGGCCGGCCTCCCGGCACAGATGCAGCACCTGGTCGGGCCCCAGATGGACGCCCACATGCGCGCCGTACCCCGGGGGCCGGCCGGCGGCCCGGCCGCCGTCGAACAGCACCAGGTCCAGCGGCCGCGGACGGCCGGCCCGCCGGGTCGCCCGGTCGTCCGCCCAGAGCTCCGCGGAGCGCAACGGCGGTACCAGCAGCCCGAAGTGGCGCAGCACGGCATAGGCGTAGCGCTGGCAGTTGGCGCCGCCGGCCAGGTCGGCGAAGGCGTCGGGGACGGGCGGGCCGGCGGTACCGGCGGCCCCGTGCGGCGCGTGTGACGGGCATTCAGGTGTCCCGGCTCCCGGAATGGCGGGCACCCGAGTAGGTCACCTTGCGCAGCGCCTCGGGCAGCCGGGCGAGCGCTACCGCGCCGTCGGCGGCGGGGACTTGGCGGCGGGACTCGTCGGTCATCCGGTCATGGTGCACGGATTCTCCCTCATGCCGCACGTCGTGGTGTCGCGCAGGCTCGCTCCATCGGATCCGACGTGCACCCGACACCGCGAGGAGACCCCGATGGAACGCCGCTTTCGCCTGGCAGCTCTCTGGGGCGCGACCGTGGCCGCCGTCCTGGTGGCGGCCGGCCCGATCGGCCCGGCACACGCCGAGCCCCGGCCCGACCCGTCGCCCCAGCCCGCGCCGCGCGGCATGCTCGACGCGATGCGGCGGGACCTCGGGCTGACGGCGGCGCAGGTGCGGACCCGGCTCGCGCAGGAGGCCGATGCCCACCGTTCGGTGGCCGCCGTGCGCCGGGCGCTGAGCGCGCCGCCCGCCGGCATGTGGTTCGACCCGTCGACCGGCCGGCTCGTGGTCGCGGTCACCGGGGCCGCCGACGCGCGGCGGGTACGGGACGTCGGGGCGGTGGCCAGGACGGTGCCGCACAGCCGGGCCGCGCTCACCGGGCTCGTACGCCGGATCAACAGCCGGGCCGGCCACGGGGTGCCGGGCGTCACCGGGTGGGGGGTGGACGAGCGCGCCAACGGTGTCGTGCTCCGGGTCGGGCGCACCCGGCGTGGCCCGCGGACCGACGCCTTCGAGCGGACCGTCCGTGGCCTGGGGGCGCGGGCGAGGATCCCGGTCGCCGTCGAGCGCAGCGACCAGACGCCGCGCCAGCAGGGCGGCTCGGTGGTGGGCGGCGAGCGGTGGATGCCCGGCAGCGAGGGCATCTGCTCCATCGGCTTCTCGGTGACCGGACCGGGCGACTTCCAGGGCTTTCTGACGGCCGGCCACTGCACGCTCACCGCCGACCAGGCCGCCTACGGCAAGGACGGCAGCCGTCTGGGGACGGCCAACCAGGGCGGTGGGCACAGCGTCAACGGGCGCGAGGGCGACTTCGGGCTGGTCGGGGTCGACGGGCCGGGCTGGACCGTCAGCGCGAACGTGGCGGGTCAGGGCGGCACACCGGTCGCCGTCACCGGCCTCCAGGAGGGGCTGGTCGGGATGTCGATGTGCCGCTCCGGACAGAGCAGCGGCTGGCACTGCGGGGAGATCACCCGGGTCGACCAGACCGTGGACTACGGAAACACGGTCATCGAGGGCCTGTCGTTCACCAACGCCTGCTCGGCGCCCGGTGATTCGGGCGGTTCGTACGTCACCCAGCCCAGCGCCCCGATGGCACTCGGCGTGCACTCCGGAGGCGGCCCCGCCACCTGCGGCAACTTCGGCGGCCCCACCCTCACCATCTTCCAGCCGATCGGCGAGGCCCTGGCCAAGTGGAATCTGCGGCTGAAGACGGGCAGCCCCTGACGGCCGGTCGCCCGCGCGGGTCATACGGGCCGGCGCCCGCTCACCGGGAGACGCCCCGGCCCCGGCACCCGGCGCCTACGATGGGAAGCCAGTTGCTGATGAGCCCGGTGTGCCCCCTGTGGCGGGCCGGCGTCCGAGGGGAGCGGAGCGATCGTGACGGAAGCGACGGGCACGGCGGCGGACACCACCCACGAGGCGGCGGAGCCGTTCGCCGTCCCCATCACGGTGCGCGGCTACGAGACGGACACCCAGGGCCATCTCAACCAGAGCGTCTACCTCCAGTACGCCGAGCACGCCCGCTGGTCGCTGCTGCAGGCGAGCGGGATCCGCCAGAGCGCCATGGTGGACCGGCGCATCGGCCCGGTGACGGTCGAGACCACCATCCGCTACCGGCGGGAGCTGCGGGCCGGTGACGAGACCGAGGTGAGCTGCGCGTTCGTCTGGGGCGAGGGCAAGACCTTCCGGATCGAGCAGATCGTCCGCAGGACGGACGGGGTGGTGGCCGCCGAGGTGAGCGCCGTCTGCGGACTGCTCGACCTCACCACGCGCAAGCTGCTGACCGACCCGCGGGCGGCCTTCCGCGAACTGGCCGAGGACCCCTCGCTGCTGGGCCTCGCCGCGGACTGACGGATGTGCCGTGCGCGGCCGCCCCGGGCCACGGGGCGCGCTGCCCGGCCCGGGTAGTGGGGGCGCGTGGACATGCTGCACCTGCGCTACTTCGTGGCGGTGGCCGAAGAGCTGAATTTCTCCCAGGCGGCACGCAGGTTGCACATGGCGGCCTCTCCCCTGAGCCGGCGGATCAAGGACCTGGAACGTGAGCTGGACCAGACGCTTTTCGACCGCACCACGCACCACGTCGAACTGACCCCGGCCGGTGCCGCGTTGCTGCCGATGGCGCGCGAGGTCCTCGAACGCGTCCACGCCATCCCCTGGCGGCTGCGGGAGGCCGTCCGTCCGCAGCGCACCACCCAGCCATGCCCGCGTATTTCGATGAAATCGACACCCGCCTGAATTCCGCCGGGCTGAAGAAGGGAATTCGCCTCAACAGCTCCGATGACGCGGGAACTTTGGAACTGGTCTCCGGCGGCATCGCCTTCTCCATGACGATGCTGTCGCCGGACAGCCCGATGCATCTGTACCGGCTGGACAATGTCACCGTCCTGCCGGTGGTGGACTTCCGGCCCGAGCTGGCCACCGGGCTGCTCTACCGCAAGAACCGGGCGGAGCCGGGCGGCGACCTCGAAGCGCTCGTCGGTGCGGCGCGGCGCATCTTCGCCGAGGAGCTCTTCGCCTGAGCCGTGCGCGCCCGCACCCTGCGGAGAAGGGTATGACCGCTGTGGTCATGCCCTTCTCCGTTTCTTGATCGTTCTCATTCCGCGGCGTCGCGCCTACTGCCGGAGACGGAAACATTCGCAGTACATCTACTTCCGGCAGGAGCGACAAGTGGGACTCCCCCGGCCGCCCCGAGCAGGGCCCCGAACAGACCGAACGGCTCATCAGGGCCGTCGAGGACGCCTACGGCTCCCGCTCGTACCGCGACCTCGGCCAGGAACGGGACCGCAAGCAGCTCGCCGTCCTCGCCACCCTCCAGGACGCCGGCACCCGTGGTGAGCGGCACCGGGAGAACGGGGCATGACCACCCGCCACCCCGGGGCCGTGCCGTCCGACGGCCCCGGGTGCCCCGGGCGGCTCCGCGCGCGGGCCGTCCCGAAAGGGTGAATCCTTGCGCCCATTGCGACGCCTCGACCTCACCTCACGCGGGACGCCGAACTTACGTTTGACGCCACCGGGGGCATCCCCACCTGACCAGTGAGAGGCCTTCGATGGACACGCAGATCGCCCAGGTGAAGATCCACCCCGCCCTCGGCATCGCCCGGGTCGGCAACAGCGACCAGCCGCCCTTCCTCGGCCCGGAGTCCCCCGACGAGCCGCCGCCACCACCCGGCTCCCGCAAGGACGGCGCGGGGAAGATCATCCGGCAGGCCGCCCGCTTCCGGGTCTACGGCTACAACCAGGCGGGGGAGGTCGTCAGGGAGCTCAAGCTGGGCGACGAGGAGGTCACCGAGATCAAGTGGTCGGTGCACCTGGCCAACAAGAAGGCCGCCTGGTACCAGTTCCACCTCCCGCTCGACATCCCCGAGGCCGCGGGGCTGCCGGACACCCAGCGCCGGCGGCGGAACTTCGGCGTCAGGGGAGCGGAGCGCAAGAAGCTGGTCATCGACCCCGGCCGCCAGACCATCCGCGCCTCCACGCACGAGACCGCCACCTTCGCCGGGAAGATCATGAACCGGCCGGTCTCCCTGGGCGCGATCTCCACCCAGACCGACGGCCGGCTGCTGGTCGTCGGCGGTGTCGGCAGATCGGCGTCCTACACCGTGCCCGAGACGCCGATCTCCGGCGTCGCCAACAACGACACCTGGTACGACGACGTCTCCGACGGCCCGGTCACGGCGGAGGTCACCATCCGGGGCGTCACGAAGACCGCGACCCCCGCCTGGGCCGTGGTCGCCCCGCCGCACTTCGCCCCCGGCGTGAAGACCGTCCGCACCCTCTACGACCTGCTGTACGACGTGTTCGTCACCGAGCACACCCTGCCCGCCGTGCAGCAGATCTCCTACCCGGACCACATCGAACCGCTGCTGCGGCGGTTCTGTGATCTGCAGTGGGTCAACCACGGCTTCGCCACCCAGTTCGGCCGGCAAGGCCCGTACGACTTCCTCGCCCCGGCCCTGCGCCAGCGGCTCGCCGACCCGGGACCGGCCTGCCAGGAACTCCGCCGCCAGGTCTATGTGCACCTGCGCGACTACGACCGGGACGGCACCTCCCCGGTGCCCTGGCCGTGGCTCTACGGCGACGCCATGTCCAGCGGCAAGCCCACCTCCGTCCGGCAGCACCTCACGCTCTCCCCGGCCCAGGACCGGATGCTGGCCGAGTGGGCCGCGGGGCACTTCACCTCCGGCCCGCCCCGCACCGGCTTCCCGGCCGTGGACGAGGCGCCGCCCGCCGAGCAGCCGGGGCTGCTGGACCGGGCCGCGCTGGAGAACTGCGCCGCCGACGCGTTCCACCCCGGCATCGAGGTCACCTGGCCCATGCGGCACAAGACCCTCTACGCCGAGCCGTTCCGCATCCTGCACCGCACCCCGGACAACCCCGAACGCGACTACGGCGACGTCCTCACGCTCCAGGACGCCCTGGGCAAGAACGGCCCGCTGTACGCGCAGGGGCCGGGCGACCTCACCCGCTGGATGGCGGCCCCCTGGCAGTGCGACGCGGCGAGCTGCCGCTCCGGCTACGAGGTACGGTCCGGGCTCGGCCCCCGCTACAGCCCCTATCTGCCCACTTTCTGGCCCGCCCAGGTCCCCAACCACGTGCTCAAGCAGTCGGACTTCGCCACCGTCAACACCCCGCCGGCCGGCTCCGACGACAGCGCCCGGGAGCAGGCCTTCGAGAACCGGGCGGTGTGGCTGCGCGGCCTGACGGGCTCGGACTTCAGCAAGCAGCGCCGGCAGATGATCGACGACTGGTTCCGGTTCGGCATCGTCGAGACCCGCGAATACACCGTGGGCGACGGGAAGTTCCCCCGGTACCTCCAGGTGGAGTCCGAGCCCGGCTATCCGCCGGCCACCGACCACGCCAACCTCATCAACGTCCAGGTGCCCGAGGCGGGCGTGCCCCAACTGGCCGCCGTGGCCGGTACCTGGACCGGGGAGGTCGAAGCCGAGTCGGTCGAGTCCATGCTCGTGCGGCAGGCGGTCCAGGAGGTGAAGGAGGCGACCGGACACGACGAGACGGCGATCGCCGCCGGATACCTGGAGAAGCTCGACCCCTTCCACGGCGCCGGGTGACCCCCGCACCCGGCTATGACGTCGTGATCGCGGGCGGCGGGCCGGCCGGCTGCGCCGCCGCGCTCACCCTCGTACGGGCCGGGCGCACGGTCCTGCTGGCCGACGCCGGCACCGGCCCGCCCAAGACCGGCGAGGCACTGGTGTCCATGGGCCGGCTGCTCCTGGCCGACCTCGGCGTCGCGGAGCCGGTTCTGGGCAGCGGCCATCTGCCCTGCCACGGCAACCTCTCCGCCTGGGGCTCGGCCGCCCTGCACGCCGTGGACTTCCTCCACGACCCCTACGGGCACGGCTGGCACCTCGACCGTCCGCTCTTCGACCGCCGGCTGCGCGCCGCCGCCCACGCGGCGGGCGCCGACGTCGCCGAGCACACCGGCGTACGACGCCCCGTCCGGCAGCCGGACGGCACCTGGCGGCTCACCCTGTGCGACACCTCCGGCGCCGGGGAGCGGACGGTGCGCTGCCGCTGGGTGGTGGACGCCACCGGGCGGAAGGCCGCGATCGCCGTCCGCTCGGGTGCCCGGCGGCGCACCGGCGACCGGCTCACCGCGCTGCACGTCCTCCTCGACCCGGCCCCGCAGGTACCCGCCGACGGTCGTTCGCTGGTCGAGTCCGACCAGGACGGCTGGTGGTACACCGCGCTGCTGCCCTCCCGGCACCGGCTGGTCGCCTACTTCACCGACCCCGATCTGCCCGTCGCCGCCGCCCGCGGCGCCGAGCGGTTCCGCGACCGGCTGCTGGCCACCCGGCACCTCTCCCGCCACGCCCGTCCGCACGGCCTGGCCACCCTGCGGCCGCCCCGCCGCGCCCCCGCGCACAGCGCCCATCTGGACCGGGTGCACGGTGCGGGCTGGACGGCCGCCGGAGACGCGGCGGCCGCCTTCGACCCGCTCAGCTCCCAGGGCATCCTCACCGCCCTCTACACCGGGCTGAGCGCCGGCGAGGCGGTCGACGCCCGGCTGCGCGGCGACCGGGCCGCGCTCGCGGGCTACGCGGCGAAGGTCGTCACGGCCCGCGCCGCCTACCGGCACGGCCACCGTGTCGTGCACGCCCAGGAAACCCGCTGGGCCGACCGCCCGTTCTGGGCCCGGCGGCAGCGGACCACCCGGCCGGACCCCCGCCCGACGCCAGGCGCGCCCGCCTCATGACCCCACGCCCGCCCCGGTCATGCCTGACGCGGGCGCCGGGCCGGCGGATTGAGGGAAGCGGTTATCGGCCACCCCTGGGGCCGGTGGGCGATAACGGGCCGGTGGGGATCGCGGGGCCCGGGGCCGCCGGTGTGACGGCGTGTGGACAGCGGCCTTGTGCCGCACCGCCGCGGAGGAGGAGCGGGCCGGGCGGGGAGCGGACCTGCTCGACCGGGCGGCGCACCGGGCCCGGTGCAGCCGGACGCCCGGCGCGGCGGTGCACCTCGGAGCGGGGACGGCGGCCACCACGGCGGTCCGGCACGGCGCCTTGGTGACCTTGGCGGAATCAACTACCGCCTGGCGCAGATGCGTTGACAGTGCACGGGGGCGGCCCCACGATGCAACGCGGCAATCAGCGGGCTACCACTGGGTAGCGCAGGTGGCAGTGGTCAGCGTGTTCGCCCCCCTCCGGCAGAAGGAGCGCCCGTGGTCCCCCCGCCCCCGTTCCCCGGCACCCCCCGGCCCCGATCCTCCGCCCCCGCCGGACCTTTGCACCCCGAGGTCCCCGAACGTGATCTCGTCGTCGTGCTCTCGCCCTTCGAGGAGCCCGGCGAGCGGATCGTCGTGGCGGCCGCCCGCGCGGGCGCGCTCGGCCTGCTGGACCTCGGCCGGGACGCGGACGCGGCGCGCGCGGCGCTGGCCCGGACCGGACGGCTGCCCCACGGTGTGCGCATACCGGTGGGCTGCCCCTGCACCCCCGGCGAGCTGCCCGACACCGTCGACACCGTGCTGCTCGCCGATCCACGGGCGTACGCCGGGTCCGCCCCGCGCGGCGGCCGGCCCGCCGGGGCCGTGTCACCCGGCCCGCGGGACTGGGCCGACGGCGGCCGCCGGCGCGTCTGGGCCGAGGTCACCACCCCCGAGGAGGCCGCCGCGGCGTGCGCCGCCGGCGTCTCCGCGCTGGTCGCCCGCGGCCATGAGTCGGGCGGCCGGGTGGGCGAACTCACCACCTGTGTGCTGCTCCAGCGGATCCTGGCCGACCCGGCCGTGACCGTCCCCGTCCTCGCCGCCGGCGGCATCGGTGTGCACACCGCCGCCGCGGCCGTCGTCGGCGGGGCCGCCGGGGTGCTGCTCGACTCCCAGCTCGCGCTCACCACCGAGGGCGTGGACCGGCTGCCCCGGGCGGTCGCCACCGCGATCCGGGCCATGGACGGCAGCGAGACCACGCTCCTCGCCGGCCACCGGGTCCTCCGGCGCCCCGGCTTCGCCCCGCCGGGCGCCGACCCGGCCGACCGCACGGGCGGCGTGCCCGATGCGGTCCAGGACATCGACCCCGCCCGCCTCACCGGTCTCCTCGGCACCCGTGATCTGTCCGTCCAGCTGCTCCCCGTCGGCCAGGACGGCGCGTTCGCCGCCCGGCTCGCCGCGCGCCATCACACCACCGCCGGCATCGTGCAGGCCGTCCGCGCCGCCCTCACCGGCCACCTCACGGCGGCGGCCCGCAACCGCCCGCTGGCCCGCCGCCCCGGGGCCCGCCATCTCCCCGTCGCCCAGGGGCCGATGACCCGGGTCAGCGACGGGGCCGCCTTCGCCGCCGCCGTGGCCGCCGAGGGCGGGCTGCCCTTTCTCGCCCTGGCCGTGATGGACGGCGACCAGGTGCGCCGGCTGCTGGCCGAGACCGCCGAACGGCTGGGCGAGCGGCCCTGGGGCGTCGGCCTGCTCGGCTTCGCCCCGCCCGCGCTGCGCGCCGAACAGCTCGCCGCGGTGGCCGAGTTCGCCCCCCGGTACGCACTGATCGCCGGCGGCCGGCCCGCCCAGGCCGCGCCCCTCGAAGCGGCCGGCACCCACACCTACCTGCACGTCCCGGCGCCCGGCCTGCTGACGCGCTACCTCGCCGAGGGCGCCCGCAGATTCGTCTTCGAAGGGCAGGAGTGCGGGGGCCACATCGGCCCCCGGGCCAGCTTCCCGCTGTGGGACGAGCAGATCGAACGCCTGCTGGAGCACGCCCGGGCGCACGGCGGCACGGCTCAGGAACTGGACGTGCTCTTCGCGGGCGGCATCCACGACGCCCGCTCGGCGGCCATGGCCATGGCGGCGGCCGCCCCGCTCGCCGAGCGCGGCGCCACCCTCGGGGTCCTGATGGGCACCGCCTACCTCTTCACGGAGGAGGCCGTGGCCACCGGCGCCGTCGTCCCCGGCTTCCAGCAGACCGCGCTGGCCTGCGACCGGACCGTCCTGCTGCGGACCGCGCCGGGCCACGCCACCCGCTGCGCCGACACCGCCTACGCCGGCGAATTCGCGGCCGCCGCCCGCCGGCTGGCCGCGGACGGCACGGACCCGCGGGCCCGCTGGGAGGAGCTGGAGCGGCGCAACCTCGGCCGGCTGCGCCTGGCGAGCAAGGGCCTGCGGCACACCGACGGCGGGCGACCGGCGACGGTGGGGGAGCCGGAACAGCGCCGGGAGGGCCTGTACATGCTGGGCCAGGCCGCCACCATCCGCAGCGCCACCACCACCGTCGCCGCGCTGCACACCGACGTGACCGACGGCGCCACCGCCCTGCTCGGCGCACGGGCCCGGCGGTTCCGGCCGCCCACCGCGGTGCCGGGCCCCGAGGCGGCGCCGCTGGACATCGCCATCGTCGGCATGGCCTGCTGCTTCCCGGGCGCCGCCGACACCGCCCGCTACTGGTCCAACGTCGTCCACGGCGTCGACTCCGTCACCGAGGTGCCCGCCGAGCGCTGGGACGCCGCCACCTACCACGACCCGGACCCCGCGCGGGCGGGCGAGCGCACCCCCTCGCGCTGGGGCGGCTTCCTGCCGCCGGTCCCCTTCGACGCCCTCGCCCACGGCATCCCCCCGGCCTCCCTCACCGCCGTCGAACCGGTGCAGCTGCTCGCCCTCGACGCCGCAGCCAAGGCCCTGGCGGACGCCGGATACGCCGAACGGGACTTCGACCGCGCCCGCACCGGCGTCGTCTTCGGCGCCGAGGCGGGTACCGAACTCGCCGGTGCCTACGGGCTGCGCGCGCTGCACCCCGGCTACCTCGGCGCGCTCCCGCCCGCCCTCGACGCCGAACTGCCCCGCCTGACCGAGGACTCCTTCCCCGGCGTGCTCGCCAATGTCATCGCCGGACGGATCGCCGGCCGCCTCGACCTGGGCGGCGCCAACTGCACCGTGGACGCCGCGTGCGCGTCCTCGCTCGCCGCGCTCGACCTGGCCTGCCGGCAACTGCGCGACCACGACGCCGACATGGTCCTGTGCGGCGGCGCCGATGTGCACAACGGCATCAACGACTACCTGATGTTCGCGTCCGTCCGCGCCCTGTCGCCCACCGGCCGCTGCCGCCCGTTCGACGCCGCGGCCGACGGGATCGCGCTCGGCGAGGGCGTCGGCGCGCTGGTGCTGCGGCGCCTCGCGGACGCCGAGCGGGACGGCGACCGGATCTACGCGGTCGTCAAGGCGGTCGGCACCTCCAGCGACGGACGCTCCCTCGGCCTCACCGCCCCACGGCCCGAGGGGCAGCGGCGCGCCCTGGAACGCGCCTACCGGCGCGCCGGGATCAGCCCCGCGCAGGTGGGCCTCCTCGAAGCCCACGGCACCGGAACCGTCGTCGGCGACACCACCGAACTCGGCGTCCTCACCGACCTGTTCGACGCCGCGGGCGCGGCGCCCGGCAGCTGCTCGCTGGGTTCGGTCAAATCGCAGATCGGCCACACCAAATGCGCGGCCGGCCTGGCCGGACTCATCAAGGCCGCCCGCGCCGTGCACACCGGCGTGCGGCCGCCGACCCTGCATCTGACCCGCCCGACCGCGGACGACGCCGCGGCCGCCGGCCCGTTCCGCTTCGACACCCGCGGCGCCCGCCCCTGGCCGGTCCCCGCGGAGCGGCGCATCGCCGGAGTGAGCGCCTTCGGCTTCGGCGGCACCAACTACCACGCCGTGCTGGCCGGTTACGCGGGAGCGCCGGAGCCCGCCCACGCCCTGGAGGAGTGGCCCGCCGAACTCTTCTGCTTCCGCGGGGCCGACCGCGCCGCCGCCGTACGGGCCGTGGAGCGCCTCGCCGCGCGGCTGGCCGACAACGACGCCGCCGGGCGGCCGTGGCCGCTGCGCGACCTGGCCGCCGAGACCGCCGCGGCGCCGGGGCCGGTACAGCTCTGTGTGGTGGCCGAGGACCTCGACGACCTCGCCGGCAAGCTGGCGGCGGCCCGCGGGCTCACCGCCGCCGACGGGGTCCACCCGCGCCCCCGCGACGCCGGCCCCGGTCTGGTCTCCTTCCTCTTCCCCGGCCAGGGCAGCCAGCGCACCGGCATGCTGGCCGAGTTGTTCACCGCCTTCCCCGCGCTGCGCGCCCTCCTGGACGGTGCCGATCCGCAGTGGACCGCGGCCATGTTCCCGCCCGCCGCCTTCACCCCCGGGCAGCGGACCGCGCAGCAGGCGGCCCTCACCGACACCCGCGTCGCCCAGCCGGCCCTCGGCCTCGCCTCCGCCGCCGCGTACCGGCTGCTCACCACCCTCGGGGTGCGCCCCGACTGCACGGCGGGGCACTCCTACGGCGAGCTGACCGCCCTGTGGGCGGCGGGCGCCTTCGACCTGGAGGCCCTGCTGCGGCTCAGCGCCCGCCGCGCCGAGGCGATCCTCACGGCCGCCGGGGACGACCCCGGGGCGATGGCCGCCGTGGTGGCCACGCCGGACCGGGTGGCCGCGCTGACCGGCGGCACCGGTGTCGTCGTCGCCAACCACAACGCCCCGGCCCAGAGCGTGCTCTCGGGGCCCACGGACGCCGTGGACAGCGCCGTGGCGGCCCTGCGCGCGGCGGGGGTCGACGCCCGGCGGCTGCCGGTCGCCTGTGCCTTCCACAGCCCGCAGCTCGCCGCCGCCCGCGAGACGCTCGCCGCCGAACTCGACGCCACCGAGGTCCGCGCGCCCGCGGTCCCGGTCTGGTCCGGCGCCACCGCCCGCCGCTACGACCGCACCGCGGCCGCGCTGCGCGGCACCCTGGCGGGCCAGGTCGCCGCGCCGGTGCGCTTCGTGGAGCAGATCGAGGACATGTACGCCGCCGGGGTGCGCACGTTCGTGGAGGCCGGCCCCGGGCGGGTGCTCACCGGGCTCGTCGGACAGATCCTGGGCGAACGCCCGCACACCGCCGTGCCGCTGGACGTTCCGGGCGAGTCCGCGCTCGCCCGGCTGCCGCACGTCCTGGCCCGGCTCGCCGCGGCCGGGGTCCCCTTCGACCCCGAGGCCCTGTTCCACGGGCGCACGCGGATCCTGCCCGAGACCGCACCGCGCCGCCCGGGCTGGCTGGTGGACGGCCATCTGGTCCGCACCGCCGACGGCGCCTGTCTGCCGGGCGGGCTGCGACCGGCACGGCGGGTCGACACCCCACAGGCCGGTACCGGCACGGCGCACGCACCGGGCGTCGCGGTCGGCGGCCCCGCCCCGCAGGACGCGGTCCTGGAGTACCTGCGGACCACCCGGGAGCTGGTCGCCGCCCAACGGGACGTCGTCCTAAGGTACTTGGGGGAGGGCGAGGCGGCGGCCCCGCCGGACCGGGCTGCTCCGCTTCACCCCGCACCGGCCGGTGCGGAGTCTCGTGCCGAGGCCCCTGCCGCGACGCCCGCCGCACCCGCGCCGGCGCCCGCCGGGGTGGAGCGGCTGAGCCCCGAGGAACTCCTCGACGCCGTACGGGAGATCATCCACACCCGCACCGGCTACCCGCGCGAGATGCTCGACGCCGGGCTCGACCTGGAGGCCGACCTCTCGGTGGACTCCATCAAGCGGGTGGAGATCATCGGCGCGCTGGCCGACCGGATCGGACTCCCGCAGGACGCCGACGGGGCCACGGAGTCGGCGGTGGAGCAACTCGCCCGGGTCAAGACCATCAGCGGCATCGTCGACTGGATCGCCGCCGCACGCCCCGGGCCCGCACCGGCCCCGTCCGCCCCCGCACCGGCCCCTGCTCCCGCTCCCGCTCCCGCCGCCCCCGTACCACCGGCCCCCGTCCCGGCCGGACCGGACGAACCCGGCGGCGGCCCGGGCCCGTTGCCCCCGACCCGCTCGCTCATCCGGGCCGTCCCCCTCGGCCCGCCCGCCGGACGCCCGCCCGCCGAGGTGGTGGCCGGGCTCGACTTCGCCGTGGTCGAGGACGGCCAAGGGGTGGCGCTGGCCCTCACCGCCCTCCTGGAGAGCCACGGCGCACGGGTGCGCACCGTCCCGGCCGAGCGGCTGGCCGCGCTCACCGCGGACGGGGTGGACGCACTGGTGGACCTCAGCGCGCTGCGGGCGGGCCGCGAGGCCGTGCTGCCCGGCCAGTTCGCCGCCCTGCGCAGCGCACTGACCGGCGGCAGCAGCCGGCTGCTGCTGGCCACCGCGGCCGGCGGCACCTTCGGCCGGGACGCCGCCGGGGACGCGCCCGACCCGCTGCCCGGCGCCGGG
This sequence comes from Streptomyces sp. NBC_01454, assembly GCF_036227565.1. Taxonomy (NCBI): domain Bacteria; kingdom Bacillati; phylum Actinomycetota; class Actinomycetes; order Kitasatosporales; family Streptomycetaceae; genus Streptomyces; species Streptomyces sp. NBC_01454. The sequence goes on along the minus strand of NZ_CP109460.1, from coordinate 1,109,332 downwards.
CTGCGCGGCTTCGCCCGCACGGCCGCCCTCGAATACCCCGACGCCCTGATCCGCGCCGTGGACATCGACCCCAAGGACCGCCCCGAACGGATCGCCGCTCACCTCCTCGCCGAACTGTGCGCCCCCGGCGAGCCGGTGGTCGTCGGCCACGCCCGGGGCGCGCGCACCACCCTGCGCACCGTGGCCGCACCGCTGCCCCGTGACCGCGCCGCCACCGGCCGGCCCCCGCTCGACCCCGGCTCGGTGGTGCTGCTGACCGGCGGGGCCCGCGGGATCACCGCCCGTACGGCCCTCGCCCTGGCTCGCGCCCACGGCTGCCACATCGAACTCCTGGGCCGCACACCCCTGCCCGACACCCCCGAGGACCCGGCACTCGCGCACGCCCACGACCGCATCGCGCTGCGCGCCGCGCTGATCGCCCAGGGCCTGCGCCGGCCCGCCGAGATCGAGGCGGCGGCCGGCCGGGTGCTGGCCCGGCGCGAGATCGCCGCCACCCTCGCCGCCCTGGAACCGCTCGCCGCCTCCGTGCGCTACCACGCCGCCGATGTCACCGACGAGCGCGCCGTACACGCCGTGGTGCACGACATCCGGACCCGGCACGGCCGCCTCGACGGAATCGTGCACGGCGCCGGCACCCTGGAGGACAAGCTGCTGCGCGACAAGGATCCGGCGTCCTTCGCCCGGGTCTTCGCCACCAAGGTCGACGGCGCCCGGCACCTGCAGTCGGCCGCCGGCGACGACACCGGGTTCCTCGTCCTCTTCGGCAGCGTCGCCGGGGTCTTCGGCAACCGCGGCCAGGCCGACTACGCCGCCGCCAACGACGCCCTGGACACCCTCGCCGGAGCCTGGTCGGCCCGGGCACCCGGCCGGGTCCTCGCCGTCGACTGGGGCCCCTGGGCCGCGACCGGCGGCGGCATGGTCACCGAGGAACTGGAACGCGCCTACGCCCGCCGCGGCATCGCGCTCCTGGACCCCGACGCCGCGGCCGCCGCCCTCCTGGACGAACTGGCCCGGGGCACCGCGGCCCAGGTCGTGCTGGCGGCGGAGGCCGACGGCCGGGCGGCGGACGATGCGTGAGGCGGTGGCCCGGCCCGGTGGGTCCGGGTCCGCCGGGCCCCGGCCCACGGACGCCGCGATCGTCGGCATGGGGGCGCTCTTCCCCGGCGCCGGTGACCTCGCCGCCTACTGGCACCACCTGGTGGCCGGTACCGACTGCATCACCGACGTCCCGCCCGGCCGCTGGGACCCGGAGGTCTATTACGACCCGCACGGCGCCGAGGGCCCCGCCCGCAGCGACCGCTTCTACTGCCGGCGCGGCGGCTTCCTCGACGAGCCGGCCGTCGTCGACCCCACCCGCTTCGGCATCATGCCCGCCGCCGTCCCGGGAGCCGAGCCCGATCAGCTGCTCGCCCTGCGGGTCATCGCCGACGCCATCGCCGACGCGGGCGGCCAGGAACGGCTGCCCGCCGACCGCTCCCGGATCGGCGTCGTCCTGGGCCGCGGCGGCTACATGGGGGTCGCCACCGCCCGCCTCGACCAGCGCGTCCGCACCGCCCACCAGCTCGCCGCCACCCTGCGCGAACTCGCCCCGGAACTGGGCGAGGACAAGATCTCGGCCGTCCGGGAGGCCTTCCAGGCGGGCCTCGGCCCCGAGGCGCCCGAGGCCTCCATCGGCCTGGTCCCCAGCTTCACCGCCGCCCGGACCGCCAACCGGCTGGACTTCCGCGGCCCCGCCTACACCCTCGACGCGGCCTGCGCCTCCTCCCTGCTGGCCGTCGCCCAGGCCGTCGATCTGCTGGCGGCCGGCCGCTGCGACCTCATGGTCGCCGGCGCCGTGCACCACTGTCATATCGCCACCCTGTGGAGCGTCTTCACCCAGCTGCGCGCGCTCAGCCCCACCCAGCACATCCGCCCCTTCGACCGCCGGGCCGACGGGACCCTGCTCTCCGAGGGCACCGGTGTCGTGCTCCTCAAGCGGCTGGCGGACGCGGAACGCGACGGGGACCGGATCTATGCGGTGATCCGCGGGGTGGGTGTGGCCGGGGACGGGCGCAGCGCGAGTCTGATGAGCCCGCAGGTCGAGGGCCAGGTCCAGGCGCTGCAACAGGCCTGGCACGGCGCGGGCCTCGACCCGGCGGCCCCCGGAGCGCTCGGGCTGCTGGAGGCGCACGGCACCGGCACCCCGGTGGGCGACCGTACCGAACTCGCCACCCTGGCAAGGGTGTTCGGACCGCCGGGGGCGGGCCGGACGCCGGTCGGCCTGGGCTCGGTGAAGTCGATGCTCGGCCACACCATGCAGGCCGCCGGCATCGCCGGACTGATCAAGGCCGCCCTCGCCGTCCACCACCGCACCCTGCCGCCGACACTGCACCTCGACGAGCCGCACGAGGACCTGGCGCGCACCCGGATGCGCCCGGTCACCGCGGCCGAACCCTGGGACGCCGGACCGGCGCCGCTGCGGGCGGGCGTCAACGCCTTCGGCTTCGGCGGGATCAACGCGCATGCCGTGTTGGAGGAGGCACCGGGACGACAGCGCCCCGACGCACCGCCCGTCCGCCGTGGCTCGCCACTGCGGACGGCGGAGCCGGAGCGCACCTACTGGCTCACCGCGGACACCCCCGCCGAACTGGCCGAGGAACTACGGAAGGCGGGGGACCGGGGCGCGGACACCGGCGTCCCCGCGCACCACCGCCCCTGCCGGCTCGCGCTGCCCGACCCCACCCCGCGGCGCCGCGCCCTGGCCGCCAGGATCCTCGCGCGCGCACTGCCCTGGCGCGGCCGCGGCGAGGTGTGGTTCACCCCGGCCCCCTTCTTCGGGCCGTACGCCCCGGAGCCGGGAGCCCGGCTCGCGTTCCTCTTCCCGGGGCTGGAGGCGGAGTTGCCGCCCCCGGTGGACGACATCGCCGACCTGCTGGCCCTGCCCCGCCCCCACCTCACCGGCGGCGCGGGACTGGTCGAGCGGGCCGTCGACACCCTCACCACCGGACGGCTGCTCGCCCGCGCCCTGCGCGAACTGGGCATCGCCCCCGATCTGCTGGCCGGCCACAGCCTCGGCGAATGGACCGCGATGGTGGTCGCCGGAATGTATCCGCCGCACGCCGTGGACGCCTTCCTCGGCTCGCTGCGGCCCACCTCCCTCGCCGTGCCGGACCTGGTCTACGCGGCCCTGGGCTGCGGCGCCGCACAGGCGGCCGCGGCGCTGACCGGGCTGGACCGGGTCGCGGTCAGCCATGACAACTGCCCGCACCAGTCGGTGATCTGCGGGGACTCCGGGCAACTGGCCGAGGCCGCGCGCCGCCTCGCTGCGCAGGGCGTACGGGCCCAGGAGATGCCCTTCCGCTCCGGCTTCCACACGCCGATGTGGGCGCCCTACCTCGACCAGGTGGGCGCCGCGTTCGACGCCCTGCCGCAACGGGACCCGCAGCTCCCCGTGTGGTCGGCCACCAGCGTCGCGCCCTTTCCCGAAGAGCCCTCCGCGGTACGCCGGCTGGTGCTGCGCCACCTGCTGGAGCCGGTCCGCTTCCAGGAGCTGACCCGGCGGCTGTACGAGACGGGGGTACGCGCCTTCGTCCAGGTCGGCGCCGGCAGCCTCACCGGGTTCGTCGCCGACACCCTCCACGGACAGGACCATCTCGCGGTGGCGGCGGCCGACACCCGCGACGGCGGAACGGCCCCGCTGCGCCGGCTGGCCGCCGCCCTGTGGGCCGAGGGGCTCAGCCCGCGCTGGGACCGGCTGGCGGGCCCCGCCACCGGACCGGCTCCTGTCACCGGCCCGGCGGCATCCGGCCCGCCGGTCCGACTCGACCTCGGCTCACCGCTCGTCCGCCTGGGCGCCACGGTGCCGGTGACGGGCCTTTTCGCGCCCGCGGGCCCGAACCCACCCCCGAGCCCCTCTCCGAACCCCTCTCCGAACGCACCCCCGGGCCCACCCGCCGCCGAGCCCGTCCGGCAGGCCCTGGACGCGGTCCTCGCCGAGACCCGCGCCGCCACCCGGACTGTCGCCGCCGCGGCCGCTACCCGGACCGTCGCCGCCGCGGCCGCCCCGCACACCGCCACCGCGCCGTCCGCCCGCCCGGCCGCGCCGCCCGGCGGCCCCCGCCGCACCGTCCGCCGCCTCTCCCTCGACACCCTCCCGTACGTCCGTGACCACTGCGTCTACCTCCAGCCCGACGACTGGCCCGAGCCCGCCGACCGCTTCCCCGTCGTGCCGATGACCACCCTGCTCGAACTGGCCGCCGAGGAGGCCCGGCTGGTGTCCCCCGGGCAGACCGTCACCGGCTACTCCGACGTACGCGCCCTGCGCTGGCTGCCGGTCGCCCCGCCCGTCGACCTGACCGTCACCGCCACCCCCGCCGGGGACGGCCGGATACGGGTCGCCCTCGGCGACTACGCCACCGTCACCGTCCACCTCGCGGCACACCACCCGGCCCCACCGCCCCCCGACCCCTCGGCGCTGACCTCCGACGGGCCGGCGCCGGTGAGCGCGGCCGCGCTCTACCGGGACCGGTGGATGTTCCACGGCCCGGCGTTCGCCGGCGTCCACGAGGTCGCCACGCTCGCCGCCGACGGCATCCGCGGCACGCTGCGCGCCCTGCCCGCACCCGGCGCCCTCCTGGACGCCGCGGGCCAGCTCCTGGGCCACTGGATGCAGTGCACACTCTCCGGCGACCGGCTGGTCTTCCCCGCCACCCTGGAGCGGGTACGGCTCCACGGGCCCCCGCCCCCCGAGGGCGCCCTGCTGGCGGCCACCGCCCGGATCCGCGCGGTACGGCCCGGCACGGTCCGCGGTGACGTCGAACTGTGCCACGCCGACGGCACCGTGTGGGCGCGGCTGGAGGGGTGGACGTACCGGCGCTTCGGTGCCGACGAGCGGGTGTGGCCGATGAAGTTCACCCCGGAGGTGTGCGGCATCGGCGAACCCCGGCCGGGCGGCTGGTGCCTGGCCCGGCGCCGCTGGTCGGACCCGGCCTCGCAGGAGCTGGTCATGCGCCGCTACCTGGGCGCGGCCGAACGCGCCCACTACGAACGGTGCGCGCCGCACGCCCGCACGGCATGGCTGCTGGGCCGGATCGCGGCCAAGGACGCGGTCCGCGAACTGCTCTGGGACGAGGGGGCCGGTCCGGTCTTCCCGGCCGAGGTCCCCCTCGTCAACGACGACCACGGCCGCCCCCGCCCCGACGGCCCGCTCGCCCGCGGCATCCATGTCTCGCTCGCCCACAAGGACCGGATCGCCGTCGCCCTCGCCCACCGGGCGGGCCCCGTCGGGATCGACATCGAGACCGTCACCGAGGATCCGCGCGCCCTCGAACGGATCGCCCTCACCCCGGCCGAACGCCGCCTGGCGGACGGTCTCCACGCCCGCGACGCCGCCGGCGGCCGTGCCCACTGGCTCACCGCACTGTGGTGCGCGAAGGAGGCCGCGGCGAAGGCGGCGGGCAGCGGCCTCGGCGGTCGCCCGCAGGCGTGGGCCGTGACCCCCGGGCCGGGCGGCGCCCTGTGGGTGACCGCCCCGGACGGCCGCCGCCACCTCGTCCACCTCGACTCCGTCCACGACCCGTCCGCACGCCATGTCGTCGCCTGGACCGGGCCGCGGCCCGGGGACCGTACGGGCGCCGACACCCCCACACCCCCGGAGGTCATCCATGGCAGCTGAGCCCCTCACCGCGCGCACCCGGACGATCGTGGACGAGATCACCGACATGCTGGTGAGCGTCGTCGGCGAGGAACTCCTCATCGTCGGGGAGATCGGCCCCGCCACCACCTTCAACGACGATCTGGCCCTGGAGAGCATCGAGTTCGTCGCCCTGGCCGAGCTGCTCCAGGACCGCTACGGCTCCTCGGTGGACTTCCTCGGCTTCCTCGCCGAGAAGGACATCGACCAGATCCTGGCCATGTCGGTGGGTGAACTCGCCGTCCATGTCGACCGGGTCACCGCCGGCCGGGCCCGCGCGAGCTGAGCGCGCCATGGCCCACACCTCCGCAGGCGGGCTGCGCCTGCACACCCAGCGGCTGCCGGGCCGCGGCGACGGCCCCACCGTGGTCTTCCTCCACGGGCTGGTGATGGACAACCTGTCGAGCTTCTACTGCACCCTCGCCGGCCCCGTCTCCCGCGCCGGCCACCCGGTGCTCCTCTACGACCAGCGCGGACACGGCCGCAGCGAGCGGCCCCCCGACGGCTACGACCGGGACACCGCGGTGGCCGACCTCACCGCCCTGCTCGCCGCCCTCGGGCTCGACCGCCGCCCGGTCCATCTGGTCGGCAACAGCTACGGCGGGGTACTGGCCCTGCACACCGCGCTCCGCCGCCCCGACCTGGTCGCCTCGCTGGTGCTGATCGACGCCCAGCTGACCGGCGACTGGGTGGAGGACATGACCGACACCCTCTCCGTCGCGGCCCTGGGCCTGGAGGACAGCCGGCTGCCCGAACAGCTCGCCGCGCTCGGACGCCGCAAGGAGGCCCGGCTGGCGGCCGGGGCCGACGCCCTGCTCAACCGCACCACCCTGATCGAGGACCTCGCCTCGGCCACCGCCTTCACCGCCCGCGACTTCGCCCGGCTGGAGTGCCCGGTCCTCGCCGTCTACGGCGCGCACTCCGAACTCCTGCCCGGCGCACGGGAGCTGGCGCGCGCCGCGCCGGACTGCGAGCTGTGCGTGCTGCCCGGCGTCGGGCACACCGTGCTCAACGAGGCCACCGAAGGGCTGTGCGCCGCGGTGCTGACCCGGCTCGGCGCCCGGGCCGGGGCGGTGGCCGGATGAGAGTGCTCTTCGCGGTCCCGCCGCTGGCCGGGCACGTCAACCCCACCGTCGCCGTCGCCGCCGAACTCACCGCCCGCGGCCACCAGGTCGCCTGGACCGGACCCGCCGCCGCCGTGGAGCCCCTGCTCCCGGCGGGCGCCCTGCTGTACGCGGCGGGGGACCGGAGCGCGGCCGAGGGCCATGACGTCCTGCACGCGCGCTGGCGCGATCTGCGGGGTGTCGCCGCGCTGCGGTTCCTGTGGGCGGAGGTCCTCATCCCGCTGGCCCGGGCCATGCTGCCCGGGGTGCACAGCGCCGTCGCCGCGTTCCGGCCCGATGTGCTGGTGGCCGACCAACAGGCCCTCGCCGGGGCCGTGGTGGCGCGCCGGCACGGTCTTCCCTGGGTGACCTCGGCGACCACGTCGGCGGAGTTCACCCGGCCGTTCGCCGGGGTCCCGAAGGTGGGGGAGTGGGTGGCGCAGAGCATCGCGGCACTGCTCGCCGACTGCGGCGCCCCCGCCGGCTGGGACCCGCGGTTCTCGCCTCACCTCGTCCTGGTCTTCTCCACCCCCGCCCTCATCGGCGCCGCCGGGCCGGACAACGCCGCGCCGCCCGCCGGCCCGGGCACCGGGGACGCGGGCGGATATCCGCCCCACTACGCCTTCGTCGGACCCGCCTTCGGCGCCCGCCCGACGGCCCGCGGCTTCCCCTGGCACCGGCTGGATCCCGCCCGGCCGCGGGTGCTGGTCTCCCTGGGCACCCTCAACCGCGAGGCGGGCGCCCGCTTCTACCCCGCGGTGCTGCGCGCCGCGGAGGCCCTCGCCGACCGGGCGCAGCTGATCCTCGCCGCCCCCGGCGACCTCGTCGGGACCGTCCCGCACCACATGGTGCACCAGGAGTACGTCCCCCAGCTGCAACTGCTGCCGCACCTGGACGCGGTGCTGTGTCACGGCGGCCACAACACCGTGTGCGAGGCCCTCGCGTACGGGCTGCCGCTGGTGGTGGCGCCGGTCCGCGACGATCAGCCGATCGTCGCCCGCCAGGTGGCCGAGGCCGGCGTGGGCGTACGGGTGCGCTTCGGCCGGGCCCGCGCCGACGAACTGCACCGGGCCCTGGCCGCCGTCCTGGACGATCCGGCCCACCGCCGCGCGGCCCGCCGCATTCAGGCCTCCTTCGCCGAGGCGGGCGGCGCCGCCGCCGCGGCCGACCGCCTGGAGAAACTGCCGCACGGGCAGCGCCCGCACCTGCCCGTTCCCGGCACCGCCCGCACCGTGACCGTGAAGGGACCGTGAGCCAGATGACGCGAGCGCACCGTTCGGGACGACGCACGCGATGGGCGGCGGCCGCCGCCTTCACGGCCCTGGGCGCGGGCACCGTACGCGCCCGCCGCCGCCTCGCCGCGCTGCCCGTGCTCGACCCCGCCCCCCAGGACACCGGGCTGTACGACGCCTCGCACGACACCGTGCCGCCGCTGGGCTGGCGGCTGCTCACCGCGCCCGGTGTCACGGCCGACGCGGCGACCCTGCGCGCCGCGGTCGCCCACGCCGTACGCGAAGGACTCCAGGTCCTGGACCTCGTCCCGGCACGACTGGACGCCGAGAGCACGCTCGGGCTGCTCCGGCTGCTCGACCCCGCGGCCCACCGCACCGACCGCTGCGCTCCGGGCCACGGCGCGGGCCGTGCGCTGCTGGTGACCGACGAGGTCCTCGGACGGGCCGGGCTCGGCGCCGGGGAGCCACCGCGCTCGCCGGCCGATCTGCTTCGCCTCGTCCGCACCCTCAAGGAGTACGCTCCGGACGCCACCGGCTGGGCCCTCGCCCCCGGCCTGACGGCGCCGCCCCCCGGCCCCGGGGAGCACGCCGAGGAGCTGCGCGCCCGCGGCCTGCCGCCGGGGCTGCTGTCCGCCGCCCAGCTCGCCGGGCTCGCCCTGCTGGTGAAGTGCTGCGTCTCGGCGCCGCGTTGGGGCACGGCCGCGGCCGCCCTGTACTGGCTGCAGCCCGTCGCCGTACTGGCCCCGGGTATCGGGCCGCGCCCCGCCGGCCTGGCCCGCGCCACCGCGGCACGTCCGCTGCGCTCCCTGACCACCGCCCTGCGGACCCTGGCGACACCCCCCGCCGATCCGCCCGAACCCGCCGACCGGGCGGCGCGCCGGGCGGCTTACACCGGTGAACTCGCCGCCGGCACCGAGCGGTTCCTCGAATCCCGCCGCACCGACTGCCCCTGGTGCTCCGCGCCGGACCTCACCGTGCGGGTCCGCATGCCCGACCTGCTCCAGGGCAAGCCCGGCCGTTTCACCCTGGAGGAGTGCCGCCGCTGCGGCCATGTCTTCCAGAACCCCCGCCTCACCCCGGACGGACTGGACTTCTACTACCGCGACTTCTACGAAGGGCTCGGCGGCGAGGGCGCCGCCCTGGTCCTGGGCCGGATGAGCGGCACCTACCGCGACCGCGCCGAACTGCTGCGGCCCTTCACCACCCCCAGGGCCTGGCTCGACGTCGGCACCGCCGCGGGACATTTCTGCAACGCGGCACGCGCCGTATGGCCCGACACCCGCTTCGACGGCCTGGACATGGGCGAGGGGGTCCACGAGGCCGCCCGCCGGGGCTGGATCACCACCGCCTACCAGGGCCAGTTCCCCGACCTGGCCGACCGGCTCGCCGGCCGCTACGACACGGTGAGCATGCACCACTACCTCGAACACACCCGGGACCCCTTCGCCGAACTCGACGCGGCCGTCAAGGTCCTGGCCCCCGGCGGCCATCTGCTGATCGAGCTCCCCGACCCCGAGTCCCGTACGGGCCGGCTGCTCGGCCCCTACTGGCTGCCCTGGTTCCAGCCCCAGCACCAGCACCTCATGCCCGCCGGCAACGTCACACAGGCCCTGGCCGCACGCGGCTTCACCGTCCTCGCCGAGCAGCACGGCGCGGCGCACCAGGGCAACGGCGACTTCCTCGCGGCCGTCGCCCTCTTCGCGAACCGGCTCGCCCCCGACCCGCGTGCCCCCTGGGCCACCGTCCCCGACACCCCGGCCCGCCGCGCCGCCCGCAGCACCGTCCAGGCCATGGCGGTGCCCTGCTACGCCGCGGCCTTCGCCCTGGACGCCCTGGGCACCGTGGCGGCCCGGGCCACCGACGGCGGCAACGCCTACCGGCTGCTGGCCCGCAAAGCACTGGGGTGAGGACGGTGGACCTGGCCCGGCGCGCGACGGCGGACCCGCTGCTGCGGCTGCTCGCCCACGGTTTCGCGACGACATACGGGCGCCCGCCCGGCGCGGTGTGGCGGGCCCCGTACGCCTTCCGGCTCGCGGCCTCCGCCGTCGATCCCGGCCCGCCCGTGCCCACGGCGGCCCCGCGGACCGACTGGGTCGCGGCGGCCAACTGGTATGTCGCCGCGGCCGTCTCCCCGCGCGCCGACGGTCTGCTCCGCTGCGGCTCGCTCAACCACCCGGCCGAGTCCGCCGAACTCCCCCTGACCGGACCGGCCGCCCGCGCCCCCGGCTGGGCGGCCCGCCCCTACGCCGTGCTGCGGGCGCTCGCCGCCGCCGGGTTCGGCCGCGGCGGCGCCGATCTGCACGTGAACGCCACCCTGCCCGACGCCGTCGGGCTACCCGTCGCCGAACCGCTGGAGTGCGCGGTCGCACTGGCCCTCGCGGACGTCCACGCCGCCCGGGGCGCCCGCCCGCTGTCCCGCGCCCACCTGGCGGACCTCCTCGGCGCCGCCGTACCGGGCGACCACGGACTGCGCCGTGCGGTGCTCTTCGGCCGCACCGGTCACCTCCTGGCAGCCGACGGCAGCGCCCACCGGCCGCTGCACGCCCCCGACGACGGCCCCGCTCCCTGTGTGCTGCTCCTGACGGCCCGTACCGCCACTGCCACCGGCAGCGGTACGGCGGACACCGGCGTCGCCGCGGTGGCCACCGGCCTGGCCACCGCGGTGCGCGAAGCCCTCAAAGCCGGTGCCCGGTCCGCCTCCTGGCCGGGCACCCGTCCGGGCCGCAGCGTCCTGCTGCTGATGCCCCCGGAGCGGCGCACCGCCGTCCGCACCGCCGTCATCGACGCCTTCCGCCGCTGTGACCTGCCCGTACCGCGTCTGCTGCGGATCTGTGTCACGGCCGCCGCCCGTCGCGAGGACTGACCCCCACCTGCCCGCTTCCCCCAGGAGGAGTGAGAGCTGATGAGACGAACAGTGAGCCGCCGGCGCCGGGCGCTCGCGGCCGTGCTCGGTGCGCTCGGTCTGATCGCCGTCGCCACCACGGCCGACGCCCACACCGGCCGGTCTGCGCTGCCCTCCTACGACCATGTCGTGGTCGTCGTCTTCGAGAACAAGCAGTACGGCGAGATCATCGGCAACCACGACGCGCCCTATCTCAACGAACTCGCCCAGAGCGGCGCCGACCTGACCGGCATGAAGGCGCTGACCCACCCCAGCCAGCCGAACTACTTCAACCTCTTCTCCGGCGCCACCCAGGGCATCACCGGCGACGGCTGCTACACCGCCCGGTCGATGACCGCGCCCAACCTCGCCCAGGAGCTGATCGCGGCCGGCAAGACCTTCGCGAGCTACAACGAGGGCCTGCCCGCCCAGGGCTCCACCACCTGCTCCGACGGCCGTTACGCACAACGGCACAGCCCCTGGTTCGCCTTCCGGAACGTGCCGCTGGACACCGGCAAGACCTTCGCCCAGTTCCCCCGGGACGACTTCGCCGCGCTGCCGACCCTGTCGTTCGTCATCCCGGACATGTGCAACGACATGCACGACTGCGCGGTCGGCAGCGGTGACAGCTGGCTGAAGAACAACCTCGCCGGCTACGCCCGGTGGGCCGAGGACCACAACAGTCTGCTGATGGTGACCTGGGACGAGGACAACTACCTGGGCTCCAACCGGATCGCGACCGTCTTCCACGGCGCCCACCTCACCCGGGGCAGCCTCAGCGGCGACTACAACCACTACAGCCTGCTGCGGACCTTCGAGGACATGTACGGCACCGGGCACGCGGGCAACGCGGCCACCGCCACCCCGGTCACCGGCGTCTTCGACACCGGAGGCACCGAACCGCCCGGCGGCGGCCTCGCACTGGCCACCCCCGGCCCGCAGACCTGCCGCTTCGCCCAGGAATGCACCGTCACACTCACCGCCAGCGGCGGCACGCCCCCGCTCACCTACCGTGCCACCGGTCTGCCGCTGGGCCTGTCCGCCGACGCGGGCGGCGGCCGGATCGGCGGCCGCCCCTGGCAGACCGGCAGTTTCCCGGTCACGGCGACCGTCACCGACGCCCGGGGCGCCACCGCCACCGCCACCTTCCCGCTCACCGTCAACTGGTTCTGACCGACGCCGAGAGAAGCCCCCGGAACCGGAGAAGCCACCGGAGCCACAAGAACCCCCGGGAGCACGCGAAGACCCCGGCATCCACGAAAGGCCCGGGCCCGCCACCGCAGGGGTGGCGGGCCCGGGCCGGATGCCGGCAGGCGGGATGCGCTCAGCGGCGCCGCACCAGCGGGAACGGCAGCGTCTCGCGGATCGACAGACCGGTGAGGAACATGACCAGCCGGTCCACGCCGATGCCCAGACCACCGGTCGGCGGCATCGCGTACTCCAGCGCCTGGAGGAAGTCCTCGTCCACCTCCATGGCCTCCGGGTCACCGCCGGCCGCCAGCAGTGACTGTGCGGTGAGCCGCCGGCGCTGCTCCACCGGGTCGGTCAACTCCGAGTAGGCGGTGCCCAGTTCGGTGCCGAACGCGACCAGGTCCCAGCGCTCGGCGAGCCGCGGGTCCCGCCGGTGCTGACGGGTCAGCGGGGACACATCGGTCGGGAAGTCCTTGTAGAAGGTGGGGAGCGTGGTCTTCTCCTCGACCAGGCGCTCGTACATCTCCAGCACGATGTCGCCCCGGCCGCTCTCCGGCTTGACCGGCACGCCCGACGTCGCGCACAGCCGGCGCAGCGCCTCCGGGTTCGTGTCGGCGTCGACCTCCTCGCCCAGCGCCTCCGAGATCGCCCCGTAGACGGTCTTGACCGGCCAGATCCCCGAGATGTCGTGCTCGACCAGCCGGCCGCGCTCGTCCGCCTTGCGGGCGGTGGCGCTGCCGAACGCGGCGACGGCCGCGCTCTGGATCAGCTCCCGGGTCAGGTCGAGCATCACGTCGTAGTCGGCGAACGCCTGGTAGGCCTCCAGCATCGTGAACTCGGGGTTGTGCTTGTAGGAGATGCCCTCGTTGCGGAAGATCCGCCCCATCTCGAAGACCTTCTCCATACCGCCCACGCACAGCCGCTTGAGATACAGCTCCGGCGCGATCCGCAGATACAGATCGAGGTCGTAGGCGTTGATGTGGGTCTGGAAGGGGCGGGCGTTGGCGCCACCGTGGATCTGCTGCAGCATCGGCGTCTCGACCTCGAGGTAGCCCCGGTCGATCAGCCCCTGGCGCAGCGCCTGCACGGCAGTGCTGCGGGCCCGCAGATTGTCCCGTGCGTCCGTCGAGACGACCAGGTCCACATACCGCTGGCGGACCTTGGCCTCCGGGTCGGACAGGCCGCGCCGCTTGTCCGGCAGCGGCCGCAGACACTTGGCGGTCAGCCGCCACGTGCTGACGAACACCGTCAGCTCACCGCGGTCACTGGCGCCGATCTCGCCCTCCACCTCGACATGGTCACCGAGGTCGATGTCCGCGCCGAAGCGGTCCAGCGGTCCGGCGCCGCTGCCGTCGCGGGTCAGCGCGATCTGCAGATCGCCCGACCAGTCGCGCAGCACCGCGAAGAGCACCCCGCCGTGGTCGCGGGTGAGCAGCACCCGGCCGGCGACGGTGACGGTCTTGCCGGTCCGCGCCCCGGCCTTGAGCTCGGGGCATTCGCTGCGGACCTCGTCCAGGGTGTGCGTCCGCTGCACGCCCACCGGATACGGGTCGGTGCCGGCCTCCCGCAGCCGCTCCAGCTTCCGGTGGCGCACCCGCACCTGCTCGGGCAGCGCGGCGAGCTCCCGCTCGTGCAGCTCCTCCTCGGTGGCCGGACCCGTCTGGACCAGGCCGAGTTCGTCCAGCGACGGCAGCCCCGCGGTGCTCGCGGGGGCCAGCAGCCGCTTCTTGTGACCCTTGCCCCACAGCTTGCCCAGGCTCGGCACGGCGACGAAACCCTCGGCGATACCGGAGGCCAGACCGATACGGGCCAGCGCGCCGGCGTCCGCGTAGCACAGGAACCGCGGGTACCACTCCGGGTTGTACTTCGCGTTGGAGCGGTACAGGGCCTCCAGCTGCCACCACTTGGAGAAGAACAGCAGCAGCTTGCGCCAGAACTTCAGCACCGGCCCGGCACCGATCCGGGCGCCCTCCTCGAAGGCGGACCGGAACACCGCGAAGTTCAGCGAGACCCGGCGTACGCCCATCGTCCCGGCCTGTGTGCACAGCCGGGCCACCATGAACTCCATGACGCCGTTGGGCGCGGTGCGGTCACGGCGCATGACGTCCAGCGAGATGCCGTCCTTGCCCCACGGCACGAAGGACAGCAGAGCGATCATGTTGCCGTCGCCGTCGAACGCCTCGGCCAGCAGGCAGTCCCCGTCCTCCGGGTCGCCCAGCCGGTCCAGCGCCATCGAGAAGCCGCGTTCGGTCTCGGTGTCCCGCCAGGCATCCGCCCGGTGGATGACTTCCTGCATCTCCTCGTCGGTCAGCGCCGAGTGGCGCCGCAGGCGGAAGGTCGCGCCGGTCCGCTCGACGCGGTTGACGGCCTGGCGGGTGACCCGCATCTCCCGGCCGTCCAGGTCGAAGTCCTTGACGTGCAGGATCGCCTCGTCGCCGAGCTGCAGCGCACCCAGGCCGCAGCGCGCGAACGCCTTGGCGCCGCTCTCGCTGGCGCCCATGACGGCCGGCTGCCAGCCGTAGCGCCCGGCGACCTCCAGCCAGGCCTCGATGGCCTGCGTCCAGGCCTCGCGGTCACCGACCGGGTCACCACTGGCCAGACAGACACCGGCCTCGACGCGGTAGGTGACGGCGGCCTTGCCGCTGGGGGAGAAGACCACGGCCTTGTCGCGGCGGGAGGCGAAGTAGCCGAGGGAGTCCTGGCTGCCGTAGCGCTCCAGGAGCGCCCGGATCCGGTCCTCCTCGTCGCCGTGCAGCGCGGCTTCCATCCGCTGCGAACGGAACAGCGTGGCCGCGGCGTTCAGCAGCGCCAACGCACCGAGCAGACCGAGCATGAAGGTGGTCCAGTGCGGCGGATGGCCCTCGATCAGCCGGCCGCCGACCAGCCCGAAGCAGACGCGGTTGGCCGCCCACAGCAGCCGGTTGCCGCCGCCGGCCTCCAGGGTGCCCGGCGTCAGCGTCACCAGCCCCCAGCCGATCAGCACCGCGACGACCGCCCCGGCGATCAGCACGCCGATGGCCCGCAGGAACGCACCGCGCCGGGTGATCGCATAGAACTCACGGTGCGAGAGGAGCAGGAGCACCAGCACGCCGACGCACAGCACCAGGGAGAAGGCGAACTCCCAGTAGCCCATGGCCAGGAACAGCGCGTCCGCCAGGGCGACCAGCACCATGTAGGCCACCAGGCACCGCAGCGCCACCCGTTTGCGTGCGGTCAGCGCCGCGGCCAACAGGAAGAGGAGCACCGCATAGGCGAGGTTCGGCGGCACCGGGACGGTGAGCGTGTCCAGCCAGTAGATCACCGGATGGAGTCCGCGCCGCAGCGGCCCGATCACCGCGGTCAGGGCGCAGAAGAGCCCCAGCATGGTGAAGATGATGGCGAAGCCATTGGGGACCCGGCGCCGGAAGCGCCGCCACCCCGTAAGTTGATCCTGGTCCTGCACGGTGCTCATTCCGTCACATTAGGCTCTGAAAAGGGTCAGCTGCTCGGCGCGAGGGCGCTGTTCGTCCGTCGTGGGGATCAGCCGGCATGCCAGTCTCCGATCCTCGTGGTCCTGTCGTCTTTCCCTCGTACGGAGGACGCGGCGACCTCGAGGGGGTCACCCACCTGGACCTTGCCACACTCCCGGCCCGCCGCCGAGTCGGTGCAACTCCGGCCGATCGTGAAGTTCAGGTCATAGTCCTGGGTGACGCCGCCGCCGGAGTCGTCCGCGTCGAGCTCCGCCCACAGGGCGACCGCGGCGCCGGACTGCCCGCGCCGCGCGGGCGACCAGTCCGCCCGGTCCTGGCCGCCGTGGTCCTTGGTCCAGGTCCATGATCCGGTCGTGCGGCGGTCGGTGAGGATGTTCAGCCGGCGCTGCACCTCTTCCCGGTGGGTCACCGGGAAGCCGAAGGTGACCGCCAGGGGCAGGTCGGTGCCGGCCACGCCGTCCGGCCGGCCGGGGCCGGACGCCTGCATCCCGACCCGCGCCGGCTTCGCGGTGGTCAGCGACTCCTTGGTCGCGGCGACGTCGCCCTGCGGATTCCTGGTCCGGGCGACGACGGAGTATTTGGTGCCCGGTGCGGTTTTCGTCCGGGCCGTCCACACGGTCTTGTCGCCCCCGAGCCCGCCGGGCAGCTTGTGGCCGCCGGGGTCGGTGACGGTCACCTCGGTGAGCACCCCGCCCTGTGCGGTCACCGTGATCCGGTCGCCGGCCTGCACGGTTCTCGTCCCGCTCGCCGCCCCCAGCGCGACCTTCACCGGCTCGCCCTCGGGGGCCGACGAGGCGAGCCCACCGCATGCGGTGAGCGTGCCCATGGCGATCACCGGGAGCGCGCACAGCGGGACGCGCAGTGACCGGGCCGGCCGACGGCGGGGGGAGGGGGTCTGGCTCATACGGGCTTTCCGTCTGCGAGGAGGGGAGAGGGGCGCAATGTCGGCCGCTAAGACGAACGGGCGACACCGTTCGTTGCAGGGAGTGATGTGATATGCGCCACATTGGCTGGCGCGGTGCGACGGGTGGCCTGAACGCACCACCGTCATTGGGTACTTGGGGTGATATGGGCCATATGTCCCTCATGACCGTGTGGCGGTGGGTGACGTGGACCTCGGGAGGGCGGGTCGGTCGCGGGGGAAGGGAGGGTGGTCGCGCTTCCCGTCCTGGAGCGGCCCCCGCTGCCGTCCGTCCTCGCCGGAGGCCCGCTTCTCACTCGCGGCCGGTGACCCGCAGTGATCACCCGATCGGAGCACCCGCCCGAGAACCGGACATACTCCGAAATACGCCAAACTAGCCACCCATTGCCGCCCGTTCGGGCGGCGGTCGAGGAGGGTGCGTCCCGTGGCAATTTCCATCTCGGTCGTGCTGTTGCTGGTGGTCCTGACCGTGATCTTCCTGCGCAGCGGCAAGCTCAAGTTCTCGCACGCCCTGGTGTGTGGGCTGCTCGGTTTCTACCTGGCGAACAGCAGTCTCGCCCCCGACATCCACCAGGGCCTGTCCGGCGCCGCCGACGTGCTGAGCAGCGTGCGTCCGTGACGTGGCGGTCCGCCGAAGTCCGCTACCCGCCCCCGCGGTCCCACGGCCGTCCCCAGGGGTGAGGGCGGGACCGCGGGGGCGGCGGCACACGGGTGCTCAGCCGCGTACCCGCTCACCCGGCCGCTGCCCGGAGAAGACCCCGATCGCGTTGGCGACCGGCCGCTCCGCCCCGCCCGACGGATGGTTGCGCACCGTCTCCCCGTAGGCGTCGCCGGTGACCAGCGTGGAGGACCCGCCCCCGTCCAGATCCACCGCGTCCCGTGCCCCCAACTGCTCCATCAGGTCGGCCAGCTCACTGACCGTCAGGCCGGTCTGGCCCGGTGCCCCGTCCAGCGCCAGCAGATACAGCACCCGGCCACCGGCTCCGGTCCCCGCGGAGGTGCGCACCGCCACCGCGCCGGAGTCCAGCCCGGCCACCGGTACCCCGTCGCGCACGATCGGGAAGCCGCCCACCGCGCACCGCAGCGGGCCCGGCCCCCGGCCCGTCAGATGGTGGCTGACGCTCACCCGCTCACCGACGTGCAGCTTGCGCAGCTGCCGGGCGCCTTCTTCCCTGCCCACCAGCACCACGCTCCCCACGGCCACCCCGCCGGCGCCCGGCACCTCGCCGAGCGCCGTCACCCGGCCGTGGCGGACTGTCACCTCCGTGGTGTCCGCGCTGCACGGCGCCGCCCGGTCGGTGTCCGTCCCGCAGGTGGCGCGCAGCCGCGAGGCCGGGCCCCAGCGTGCGGTGTAGGCGCCGATCCCGTCGACGGGCAGGGCGTACTGGTTCAGCCCGCGCAACGGCAGCGCCCCCGCGGGGGTCAGCACCGCGCCGTGCAGGGTGAGCCGGTCCAGCCGGGCCCGGCGGTCGTAGCCGACGCCGATGACGTCCTCGGTGGTGGCGCCGGGCGGCATGACCGGTCCGAAGCGCTGTCCGTCGGGCACCGCGCCCTTCAGTTGCCGCCCCGAGGCCACGGCCGGGCCGACGGAGGCGCCGGTGGCCTCCACGCCGGGGTGCTGACCCTCGCTGATGTTGAAGAAGTCGCCGTTGACCGCGCCCACCGCGCCACGGTCCGCGGCCAGTTGGGACACCGGAGAGCGGGCGCCGACCGCCCCCGGGTACAGCAGATCCACCCCGACCCGCGGATCGGTCAGATCGACGGTCAGCAGATGCCCGTGCACCAGGCCGCGGGGCACCGTCAGCCGGAATTCGGAATAGGAGACACCGGGCGCCACCGGCGCGGCACCGGAGCGGCTGAGGCCGGTGTCCAAGGCGGTGGCCGGGGCGCCGCCCGCCATCCCGCCGCCGGTCAGCGCACCCCATGTCACCAGCACGGTCAGCATCGCGCGCACCCGAACGAATCGCTGCTTCACGAGCCCCCCTGACGTCACGTCAACTGTCCCAGGTGCCGAAGATGTTCACTATGGCCCGGAGATGTCATGAATCCGTACACCCCGGGAACGGCCGCCGTGTCGCCGGGCGGGGTGGCCGCGCCGGGTCGCAGGACGGTCAAAGGGCAGGTCAGAGAGCGGTTCGCCAGGAGAGGCCGTTCACCAGCTGGAGATAGCGTGCCCAGTCCCAGAACTGGCCGGGGTCCGTGTGGTCGGAGCCGGGGACCTCCACATGGCCGATGATGTGCTCGCGGTCCTTGGGGATCGAGTAGCGGTCACAGATGGCGGCGGTGAGCTGGGCGGACCGGGTGTAGAGCACGTCGGTGAACCACGCGGGGTCGTCGATCCAGCCCTCGTGCTCGATGCCGATGCTGCGGGTGTTGTAGTCCCAGTTCCCGGCGTGCCAGGCGACGTTCCGCTCGCTGACGCACTGGGCGAGATGGCCGTCGGCGGACCGCAGGACATAGTGCGCGGCCGCCTTGTGTGCGGGGTTCGCGAAGAGCTTGAGGGTGTGGGCGTAGGTCTCCTGCGTCACATGGATCACGACCATCTCGACGGGATACTGCGTCGGACGGTCGGCGGCGGTGAAGTTGGACGGGCTGGCCGGGACCCACTGCCTGGGGGGATAGCTGCCGCCGAACGGTGTGTGGCGGCGTGCGGCGGCAGCGGCACCGGAGGCGGCCGTGGCGAGGGGGGTGAGTGCGGCGGACGCGGTGAGCGCGGCCGCACCGGTGAGCAGGCGTCTGCGGGCCGGGCGACGGGGGTCGGACTCCATGTGAACTCCTGACAGGGACCGAGGGGTGGTCGCGTACATGTCACGCACAGCCGGTGCGTTCATGATGCGCAACAGAGCTCGCCCTGCCAAGGGAATGGCCGTTCTGCCAATGGCTCGACCAAAGGCAGAACGGCGCAGGTCAGAAGTCCAGGAGATACCTGATCGGACGTCACCCGGGTGCCGCACCCCGGCCCTGACGGGCGGTGGCGGGCGCGGCACCCGGAGCCCCGGCTCCCCGGCGGTCAGTGTCCGATCTCTACGTCCTCCAGGATGCCCAGCGCGTCCGGCACCAGCACCGCCGCGGAGTAGTAGGCACTGACCAGATAGTTGATGACGGCCTGGTCATTGATGCCCATGAAGCGGACCGACAGACCGGGCCGGTACTCATCCGGAATGCCCGTCTGATGCAGCCCGACCACCCCCTGGTTCTCCTCGCCGACCCGCATCGCCAGGACCGAGCTGGTCCCCTCCGGGGTGATGGGGATCTTGTTGCAGGGCAGCAGCGGAATGCCCCGCCAGGCACGGACCGCGGTGCCCTCGATCTCCGCGGTCGTGGGGTAGATGCCCCGGGCGTTCCACTCCCGCCCGATGGCCGCGATGGTGCGCGGATGGGCCAGCAGGAACTGGGTCTTGCGGCGCCGGGAGATCAGCTCGTCGAGGTCGTCGGGGGTGGGCGGGCCGCTGTGGGTGTGCAGGCGCTGCTTGAGGTCGGCGTTGTGCAGCAGCCCGAAGTCCCGGTTGTTGACCATCTCGTGTTCCTGGCGCTCCCGCAGCGCCTCGACGGTCAGCCGCAGCTGCTGGTCCAGCTGGTTCATCGGGTCGTTGTAGAGATCGGCGACCCGGGAATGCACCTTCAACACGGTCTGCGCCACGCTGAGTTCGTACTCCCGCGGCGTCATGTCGTAGTCGGCGAAGGTGCCGGGCAGGGCCGGCTCGCCGACATGGCCCGCGGCCAGCTCGATGGCCGACTCGCCGTGCTTGTTCTGCGCGGGCACCAGCGCCTCGCGGAAGTCCTCCAGATGGGAGCGCAGCGACTCCGACCGGCCCAGCACCTCCTCGAGGTCGCTGCGGTACAGGGTCAGCGCGGTCACCCGGGTCACCGCGCGCACGGAGTGCTCCCACTGCGCGTCCGGCGACAGCAGCGCCGCCGCCCCGAGGGCGTCGCCGTCGGCCAGCACTCCCAGCACCGACTCGTCGCCGTACTTGCCGGTGCCGGTGCGGTCGAGCTTGCCGTGCGCGATCAGGATGACCCGGTCGGCCTGTCCACCCTGCCGGGCCAGCACATCGCCCGGTGCGAACTCCCGCTGGACGAACCGGTCGGCCAGTGCCTCCAGCGTCGCCGCGTCGGTGTAGCCGCGCAGCGGGGCCAGTTCGCGCAGCTCCGCCGGGATGACCCGGACGTCGGAACCGGTCGAGACGAACTCCACCCGGCCGTCACCGAGGGTGTGGGTCAGCCGCCGGTTGACGCGGTACGTGCCGCCGGAGACCTGTGTCCAGGGCAGGATCCGCAGCAGCCAGCGGGAGGAGATCCCCTGCATCTGCGGCACGGTCTTGGTCGTGGTCGCCAGCTTGCGGGCGGCCGCGGTGTCCAGGCTGGACCGGCTCTGCTCGGGTGCGGACGGCTCGGGGCCGGACGTCGGATCCACCGATGTGGTCATGAAGAAAGCTCACCTGTTCCAGTTCGCTGCGGTGCGTAGGGTGCGCGCGCCGGGGCGGGCACACGGGGCCGCTCCCCGGGCGCGCGGTGTTCTTCCGCGGATCGTTCAGTGGCCGATCTGGACGTCGTCGAGCACGCCCAGCGCGTCGGGTACGAGAACGGCCGCCGAGTAGTAGGCGCTGACGAGATATTTGAGAACGGCCCGGTCGTCGAGGCCCATATAGCGCACCGAAAGGCTCGGCTCGTATTCATCGGGAATTCCGGTCTGGTGCAGGCCGACCACCCCCTGCTTCTCCTCGCCGGTGCGCATCAGCAGAATGGAGCTGGTCCGCTCCTTGGTCACCGGAATCTTGTTGCACGGGAAAATCGGCACGCCGCGCCACGACGGCAGCGAATGCCCCATGAAATCGACCGCTGTCGGATACAGGCCGCGGGCCGAGCACTCCCGGCCGATCGCGGCGATCGTCTGCGGATGGGCGAGCAGAAAGCCCGGGTCCTTCCAGACCGTCGCGAGCAGGTCGTCGAGGTCGTCGGGGGTGGGCGGGCCGCTGCGGGTGTGGATGCGCTGCTGGAGCGCCACGTTGTGCAGCAGCCCGAACTCCCGGTTGTTGATCATCTCGTGTTCCTGGCGCTCCCGCAGTGCCTGGACCGTCAGCTTCAGCTGCTCCTCGACCTGGTTCATCGGGTCGCTGTAGAGGTCGCCGACCCGGCTGTGGGTGCGCAGCACCGTCTGCGCCACGCTCAGTTCGTACTCCCGCGGCGCCAGGTCGTAATCGACGAACGTACCGGGGAGGGACGGCTCGCCGTGGTGCCCGGAGGCGAGCGAAACCGCCGACTCCCCACTGGCGTTGGTGGGCTGCGCCCCGTCCTGCCGGGCCGTCGCCAGATGCTCGCGCAGACCGGGGGAGCGGTCCATGACCTCCTGCGCGGCCAGGCGGGACAGTGCCATGACGGTCACCCGGGTCACCGCGCGATAGCTGAACCGCCAGATCCCGTCCGGGGCGGTGAGCGGCTCGTCGCCGAGGTGGTCACCGCCGGCCAGCGCCTCGAGGACGGTGTCCTCGCCGTATTTGCCGGTACCGATCCGGTCCACCCGGCCGTGCGCGATCAGCACCAGGCGATCGCCCGGCGCACCCGCCTCGGCGATGAGTTCACCGGGCGCGTATTCCTGCTGGGTGAACCGCTCGCCCAGCGCGGCCAGTGCTCCGGCATCGGTGAAGTCCCGCAGCGCCGGCAGCTCGCGCAGCTCCTCGGGGATGATCGACACATCGCTGCCGGAGATGTCGAAATCGATGCGCCCGTCGCCGAGCGTGTACGCCAGTCGGCGGTTCACGCGGTACGTACCGCCGGACACCTGCACCCAGGGCAGCAGCCGCAGCAGCCAGCGGGACGTGATGCCCTGCATCTGTGGTGCGGTCTTGGTGGTCGTCGCCAAATTCCGCGCTGCGGTGGTACTCAGACTGGAATTCTGGGATTCTTCCGCGTGGTCGTGCAGCGATTCGCCGGCAATCGTCATCCTGCCACCTGTCTCTTCGGAGGGTGCCCAACAGGCCGCCCCGAAACCCCAGTTCAGGGCAGTTCCGCGGCAACCCGCCGAACCGAAGGTAGCCGTGCGGATTTTATCGGCACAATCGCCCGATGGGGTGGCATGGAATTCCCGCGCCCTGGAAAGGTTTAGCGGGCTCAATTGCGGGGAGAGTGTGCCGGGGTGTGGGAATGGAGGGGGTCGTCCAGGACGGTCTGCAGTGCGGCGTGCGCCGCCCCGAGCAGCGGCCCGTCCGCTCCCAGCCCGGACACCGTCACCAGCGGCCCGCCACCCCGCCCGTCCGCCGCCGCGACAGCCGTGCGCCGCGTCAACTCCCGTTCCAGGGACGGCAGGAACCATGGCGCCAGCCCGGCCAGCGCGCCCCCGAGCACCACCGCCTGCGGGTCGAGCAGATTCACCGCCCCGGCGAGCGCGATCCCGAGCGCCGTCCCCGCCTCCTGAAGCGCACGGACCGTGGCCGCGTCCCCGTCGGCGGCCCGCCGCGCCAGCAAGCCGATGCGGGCACCCGGCCCCGCGGGCACGGCCGCCGCTCCCTCCGGCGCGAGCCCGCCCGCGCGCAGCACGGCCCGTTCCCCCGCGTACTGCTCCAGACAGCCCCGGCCGCCGCAGTCGCACAACGGCCCGTCCGGATACACCGGCACATGCCCCAGCTCGCCCGCGAACCCCCGTGCCCCCCGCAGCAGTTGGCCGTCCACCACGACCGCGGCCCCGATACCGGTCTCGGCCGAGACATGCACGAAGTCCGGCGGCGGGACCGGCCGGCCCCCGCTTCCCCCCAGCCACAGCTCGGCCAGCGCGCCGAGATTGGCCTCGTTCTCGACGGTGAGCGGGAGGACGGCCTCGCGCCCCGGGACCGTCGCCCCGGCGAGGCCCGGTGCCAGATCGGCCGCCCGCCAGCCGAGATTGGGGGCGTGCACCACCGTCGTCGACCCCCGCGCCACCAGGCCGGGCACGGCGACGGTCAGCCCGGCCGGCCGCAGCCCCTCGGTCGCGAGGCCGGCCGTCACCTCCGCCAGCAGCGCGGACAGCCGCCGCAGCACCGGCCCCGGTGCGCTGTGCCGGTTCGCCGCGTCGGCCGCCACCCGCGCGCGCACCCGCCCGCGCAGATCGACCGCGCACACCGCCAGATGATCGACGCCTATCTCCGCCCCGATCCCGGCCGGGCCACGGTCACTGACGGCCAGTTCGCCGCCCGGCCGGCCCCGGCCGCCGGTCGCCGCCCGCCCCGTCTCGACCAGCAGCCCGGCCCGCAGCAACTCCTCGACGAGCGGCGCCACCCCCGCCCGGGTCAGCCCGATCCGCGCCGCGACCGCCGGCCGCGACAGCGGCCCCCGCGCGGCCACGGTCCGCAGCACCCGGGCCAGATTGCGGCGCCGGATGCCGTGCTGGGTGTCGCCGCCGGACGCGGTCACAGAGGTCTCCTCGGGGTGCCGGGCGGGCGCGCACATTCCGCCGGACGGGGGGTGGGGAAGGGCGGTCAGCGTCGCAGCAGCGCCGCGCCGTCGGCGAGCGTCGCCGTCAGCCGGTCCCAGGCGGCGCCGTCCCTCGGCCGCGCCTCGTACTCCGCGCCGCGCGCCGTGCCCCAGCGACGGGCCACCGCCGCCGGATCCTCGCCCAGCAGCAGTCCGGCCGCCTGCGCCGCCGCGCCGAGCGCCACCAGCTCCTGCGCCTCGGGCACCACCACCGGGCGGCCGGAGAGCCGGCGCACCGTCTCCCGCCACGCCCGCCCCCGCGCCCCGCCGCCGATCAGCAGCAGCGGGGCATCGGGCGCGGCGTCCGCCTCCAGCACCCGGTCCAGCGCCTGCAGCAGCGCGAACACCGCGCCGTCGTAGGCGGCCTGGAGCAGCCGGCCGGGCGTGGTGTCATGGCGCAGCCCGTGCACCAGCCCCGAGGCGCCGGGCAGATTGGGGGTCCGCTCGCCGTCCAGGAACGGCAGCATCACCACCTCGCCGCCCTCCTCCACGGCCTCCCGGTCGCGCCCCAGCAGCGCCGCCACCCGGTCCACGGCGAGCGTGCAGTTCAGGGTGCAGGCCAGCGGCAGCCAGTCCCCGCGGGCGTCGGCGAACCCCGCCACGGTCCCGGTCGGATCGGTGGGCCGGCGGGTGGCGAGGGCGTAGACCGTCCCCGACGTCCCCAGGCTCAGCACCGGCTGCCCGGGACGCAGGCCCAGCCCGAGCGCGGCCGCCATGTTGTCGCCGGTGCCGGCCGCCACCAACGCGCCGCGGGGCAGTGGCAGATCCTCGGCGTGCACGGTGCCGGCCGCCTCGCCCGGCCGCGCCACTCGTGGCAACGCCTCGGCGGACAGCCCGACATGGTCCAGGATCCGCTGGTCGTAGGACTCGGTGTGCGAGGCCCACCAGCCGGTGCCGGAGGCGTCGCCGCGGTCGGTGACGGCCTCACCGGTCAGCCGCTCCACGAGATAGTCGTGCGGCAGCCGCACCGCGGCGGTGGCGTCGGCCGCGGCCGGCTCGTTCTCCCGCAGCCAGGCCCACTTGGCCACCGTGAAGGCCGGCCCCGGCACGCTCCCCACCCGCTCCGCCCAGGCCCGCGCCCCGCCCAGCTCCGCGATCAGCCGCTCGCTCTGGGGCGCCGGCCGGACGTCGTTCCACAGCAGCGCGGGGCGCACCGGCGCCCCGGCCGCGTCCAGCGTGACCAGCCCGTGCTGCTGACCGCCCACCGACAGCGCCGAGGCCTGCCGCGCCGCCTCGCCGCACTGCGCCAGCGCCTCGCCCAGCGCCCGCCACCACTGACCGGGGTCGCTCTCCTTGCCCTCGCCGCCGCTGACCGTGTGCGGGGCCTGGCCCCGGGCGAGCACCACACCGGTGTCGGCGTCCACGACCAGCGTCTTGGTGGACTGGGTCGAGCTGTCCACCCCGACGACGAGCGGTCCCGCTGACTGTGCGCCCATCGTGCACTCTCCCTTGGCGGCCCGTGTGCCTCGGTCTCGGTCCAGGGGGTTCCCCGGTGTGCTGCCGCATATTAGTTTGGCCGCGGCGGAATTTGTAAAGCGCGTTGACGAAATAACCGAGGGAGTCGCGCATGAGGGAACACAGTGTGGGGATCCGCCCGGCCCGGGGCCGGTGGGGGGCCACCGGAGGGTGCCCGCCGCGCGCATGCGGGGCCGCGCGGAGCGAGGTGCCGGCATGAGCCGTCAGCCCGTCCCCGCGGACAAATTCAGCTTCGGCCTGTGGACCATCGGCTGGCAGGGCCGCGACCCCTTCGGGGAGGCCACCCGCCGCGCCCTGGACCCCGTCGAATCGGTCCACCGCCTCGCCGACCTCGGCGCGTACGGCGTCACCTTCCACGACGACGATCTGATCCCGCCCGGCGCAGGGGACACCGCACGCGAAGCGGCCGTGGCCCGCTTCCGGCAGGCCCTGGACGCCACCGGCCTGGTCGTCCCGATGGCCACCACCAACCTCTTCACCCACCCCGTCTTCAAGGACGGCGCCTTCACCGCCAACGACCGTGATGTCCGCCGCTACGCGCTGCGCAAGACACTCCGCAACATCGACCTCGCCGCCGGGCTGGGCGCGCACATCTATGTGGCATGGGGCGGCCGGGAGGGCGCGGAGTCCGGCGCGGCCAAGGACGTCCGGGCGGCGCTGGACCGGATGAAGGAGGCCTTCGACCTGCTCGGCCAGTACGTCGTCGAGCAGGGCTACGACCTGCGGTTCGCCATCGAGCCCAAGCCCAACGAGCCGCGCGGCGACATCCTGCTGCCCACCGTGGGCCACGCCCTCGCCTTCATCGAACAGCTGGAGCGCCCCGAGCTCTACGGCGTCAACCCCGAGGTCGGGCACGAGCAGATGGCCGGGCTGAACTTCCCGCACGGCATCGCCCAGGCGCTCTGGGCGGACAAGCTCTTCCACATCGACCTCAACGGCCAGAGCGGGATCAAGTACGACCAGGACCTGCGGTTCGGCGCCGGCGACCTGCGCTCCGCGTTCTGGCTGGTCGACCTGCTGGAGACGGCCGGCTACGACGGCCCGCGGCACTTCGACTTCAAACCGCCGCGCACCGAGGACCTCGACGGTGTCTGGACCTCGGCGGCCGGCTGTATGCGCAACTACCTCCTCCTGCGGGAGCGCGCGGCGGCCTTCCGTACCGACCCGGCCGTCCAGGACGCCCTGCACGCCGCGCGGCTGGACCAGCTGGGCCGCCCCACCGCCGACGACGGCCTCGCCGGGCTGCTGGCCGACCCCACCGCGTACGAGTCCTTCGACGCCGAGGCCGCCGCCGCCCGGGGGATGGCCTTCGAGCATCTGGATCAGCTGGCGCTGGAGCATCTGATGGGGGCGGTCTGAGGGGTTCGGCGCGACGCCCGGGGCCGGTCTTCGACGGCCGGCAGAGGCGCCACCCTCACCCGAGCACCCGCCGCACGAACGCCAGCTCCGCCGCCCGCTGTTCGCCGCCGCCGCTCTCATGGGCATTGAACCGCCACACCTCCAGCTCCTTCTCGCCCGCGTAGTGGTGGTACGCGGCGAAGCCGGTGGACGGCGGCACCACCGCATCGCGCAGCGCCGTGCCGAACAGGGCCGGGGCGGTCGCGCGGACGGCGAAGTTCAGGCCGTCGAAGTGGTCCAGGGTGTGCAGGGCGGTGTCGATATGGCCGCGGGCGCCGGCGAAGTAGCGGGACAGTTCGCCGTACGGGCCCGCGTCCGTGACCTCGAGCGCCCGCCGGATGTGCGTCAGGAAGGGCACATCGATCAGCGCCCCCGCCAGCCCGGGGACCAGTCCGGTCATGGCCAGGGCGAGCGCGCCGCCCTGGCTGTGGCCGGCGACCACGACGCGCTCGGCGTCCACCGCGTCATGGCCGCGCGCCGCCTCCACGGCCCGTACGGCGTCGGTGTACAACCGCCGGTAGTAGTAGTCGTCGGGGTCGAGCAGGCCCTGGGTGAGTTTGCCGGGGACGCCCGGATTGCCTGAGCCGACCGGATCGGGGGTGTCCCCGGGGCGGTTGGGCCCGCTCTGGCCGCGGGTGTCCATGACCAGCGTGGCGTACCCGGCGGACGGCCACAGCAGCCAGTCGTGCGGCAGCAGCCGGCCGCCGCCGTAGCCGAGGTACTGCACGACGCACGGCAGCGGCCCGGCGGCCGCGCGCGGCCGCAGGAACCAGCCGCGGATACGGTGCCCGCCGAAGCCGGCGAACTCGGCGTCATGGCAGCTGAGGAGGGCGAGCCCGGTATCGACCTCGGTGAAGCGGGCAGCGAGGTCATGGGTGCGGGCCGCGTCGAGGGTGCGCTGCCAGAACGCGTCGAAGCCGGGGGGTTCGGGCACCGGCGGGCGGTAGGCGTGGAGCTCGTCCAGGGGCAGGTCGATGAACACGGGAAACCTCCGCGCCGTAGGGTGGCTGGCTGCCTGTCGCCAACGGTGCCCAGGGAGCGGACATTTCAGACGCGCAATGTTCCAGGTTGGTCACCGGGCCCCTCACAACCGAGTAAAGAAGCGATCATTTCCCTCATGAGTTTTCCTCCGCCGCCGCCGAACCAGCCGCCTCATGACCCACCCGGCGGCTTCGGCCCGCCGGCCGGCGGCTACGGGCCGGGCGGCCCTGCCCAGGGCGGCTACGGTCCCGGTGGCTACGGCTCGCCCCCGGGCGGCAACCAGCCCCCAGCCGGTTTCGGCCCGCCCGCGGGCGGCTACGGACCCGGCGGCCCGGCCGGCCCCCAGGGCCCCGGCGGCTGGCAGCAGCCGCCCGGCCCGCCCGGCGGTGGCGGCGGCAACGGCAAGATCATCGCGGCGATCCTCGCCGGCGGCGCGGTCGTCCTGGCCGTCGTCATCACCCTCGTCGTGGTGAACACCGGTGACAGCGGCACCCACCGTGCCCAGCCGTCCGCTTCGCGCACTCCTGCCACACCCTCCGGGGACGCGTCCGCGACGCCCACCGACGAGGCCGGCCCCACCACGACGCCCACCTACGGGCCCGACCCCACCGGCACGCCCACCGACAGCGACTTCGCGAGCGGCATGCCGACGCCGTCCAACGGCAAGCTCCCCTTCTACCTGCTGAAGGTCGGCGACTGCTACGACCTCCCGGCGGGCGGCGGCGGCAACAACGACGCGGCCTCCTGCAACGGCCCGCATGACGCCGAGGTCGTCACCACACACCGCCTGGACGTCGGTCTGACGACCGAATCCGCCATCAAGGGCAGGGCCTCGTCGCTGTGCAGTGGCGAGCTGGAGCGCAAGGCGGCCCGGCAGCCCGCGGGGACCACCCGGGGCACCTACATCCAGTACCCCAGCCTCAGCGGGTACAAGCTCGGCATCAAGTCCGTCAGCTGCAGCCTGATGGCCGACCGCACCGGCACCAAGAAGCTCACCAAGCCGCTGACCTGAACGAACGGGCGGGCGCACCGCCGCCGGCCGCCCCCGCCCAGCAGCCGTGCGGGTGCCGGGCGGGGGCTGCCGGTCAGCGGTCGATGCGCCTGCCCGCCGCGCCGCCGTCCGCGACCTCCCCGACCTCCGCGGCGGCCGGGTCGAGCACCCGCGCCAGAAAGGTCCGGGTCCGCTCGTGCTGCGGGGCGCCCACCACCTGTTCCGGGGTGCCTTCCTCGACGATCACCCCGCCGTCCATGAACACCACCCGGTCGGCGACCTCCCGGGCGAAGCTCATCTCATGGGTGACGACGAGCATCGTCATGCCCTCCTGCGCCAGCCCGCGCATCACCGCCAGCACATCCCCGACCAGCTCCGGGTCGAGTGCCGAGGTCGGCTCGTCGAACAGCATCAGCTCCGGTTCCATGGACAGCGCCCGGGCGATGGCCACCCGCTGCTGCTGCCCGCCCGACAACTGCGCCGGATAGGCCGCCTCCTTGTCGCTGAGCCCCACCCGTTCGAGGTTGGCGCGGGCGATCCGCTCCGCCTCGGCGCGGTCGCGGCCGAGCACCCGCCGCTGCGCGATCGTCAGATTCTCCAGCGCGCTCAGATGCGGAAAGAGATTGAAGGCTTGGAAGACCATCCCGATCCGCCGCCGGACCCTGTCGATGTCCACGTCCGGGTCGGTGACCTCGGTCCCGGCCACCGTCACCCGGCCCGCGCTCGGCTCCTCCAGCAGATTCACACAGCGCAGCAGGGTCGACTTTCCCGACCCCGAGGGCCCGATGACACACACCACCTCCCCGCGCGCCACCGAGAAGTCGATCCCGCGCAACACCTCCAGCGCACCGAACGCCTTGCGCAGCCCCTGCACCTCGATGGCGTTCGCCGCCGCCGCGCCCGGTGCCGTCGTCTCCGCCGTCACGTCACTCACCTGGCCTTCGCCGTACGGGCCTCCAGGCGCCGGACCAGCTGGCCGAGCGGGAGGGTGATCACGAGATAGAGCAGCCCGGCGATCAGGATCGGGGTCAGGCTCTTGTGCTCATTGAGCGCGTCCCGGCCGAAGTTGGCCAGTTCGAACTGGGACAGGGACAACCCCAGCAGATACACCAGCGAGGAATCCTTGGTCAGCAGGATCAGTTCATTGGTCAGCGGCGGCAGCACGATGCGGAACGCCTGCGGAATGACGATGGAGACCATCGCCCGCCCGTGCGACATTCCCAGCGAACGTGCCGCCTCCGTCTGGCCCTTGGGGACCGCCTGAATTCCGGCCCGGATGGTCTCGGCCATGTATGCCGCGCCCACCAGCCCGAGCGACAGCATCACCGTGACGTTCATGTCGAGGGCGACCTCGAAGGCCAGCGGCACACCGAAGCCGAGCGCGATGAACACCAGCAGACAGGGGATCCCGCGGAAGAATTCGATATAGGTGACGGCGATCCAGCGGTAGGGCGGCACGGAGGACAGCCGCATCAGCGCGAGCACCAGCCCCAGCGCGAGTCCGAAGCCGAAGCCGAGCAGGGTGTAGAGGACGGTATTGACGAGCGCCGTGGTGATGATCTCGGGGAAGAGCGCCTTGACGACGCCGACATCGAAGAACGCCATCCGCAGCTGGTGCCAGTCGGCGACCAGCGCGAAGACCACCACGGCGACGACCAGGACGCCGTACTGCACACCGCGGATGATCCGGGCGCGCTGTCGTTTGGACACAGACATGACGGCCGGCCTCAGCTCTGCGGGGTGGTGCCGAACCACTTCTTGTAGATCCGGTCGTACGTCCCGTCGGATTTCGCCTTCTTGATGACCTCGTTGATCTTCTTGCGCAGCACGTCGTTCCCGGTACGGACACCGATGCCGTAGTGCTCGCCCGTATTGAATTCGGCGGTGACCGCGGTGTCGGGATTCTGCTTCACATAGTCGAAGAGCACACCGTTGTCATTGATGCCGGCGTCGACCTGGCCGGACTTCACGGCGGTCAGCAGCAGCCCCAGATCCTCGAACTCCACGAGTTCGACGCCCTTGCCGTGGTCCTTGGCGTAGATCCCGCCGGTGGTGGCCTTCTGATAGCCGAGCTTCTTGCCCTTGAGGTCCTCGACCTTCTTGTAGGGCTTGCCCTTCTTCGTCAACAGCGCCTGGGTGGCGTTGAAATAGGGGTCGGAGAAGTCCATCACCTTGTCGCGCTCGGGCGTGATCGTCATGCCGGCCGCGGCCAGATCGCATTTGCGGATGGTGAAGTCCTGGCCGGTCTCGATGCCTTCGAAGGGGGTGTTGACGATCTCCTGCTTGATCCCGAGGTTCTTGGCAACGAGGTCGACCAGATCCACATCGAACCCGACGATCTTGCCGTTCTTCTTCACCTGGAACGGCGCGTACGGAAGGTGGGTGCAGGTCTTCAGCGTCCCGGAGGAGACGAGCTCCAGCCCGCCGGCCCCCTTCTTCCCGTTGGACGCGGTGCTGCTGCACCCCGCCACGACGGCGACGGCAGCGACAACGGCTATGACAGACGACACGGAGCGAGCGGACACGGGTCCTCCAGGGCATGATGCTGATCAACCAAGCCGCGCATGCTGCGATGTGGCTGCATCCTGCCACCGGCCCGGTGCGCTGTCCCCGCCCCGTCGGTTGCGTCTGTGTAACGCCTTCGGCCCGCGACCCGGCCCCGGCCGTCCGCCCGTTCCCCGGGCGGACCTCAGCGGCCCAGCGCGGCCGCCACGGCGGCGATGGCCTCCGGGCCCACCCGGCAGCAGCCGCCGATGAGCCCGGCGCCGTCCGCGGCCCAGGCGGCGACCCGCTCCGCATCGAACGCCGCGCTCCCGCGCCAGGCCCGGGCCCCGGCGTCCCAGCTCTCCCCGCTGTTGGGGTAGACCACCACCGGCTTTCCGGTGAGCCGTGCCGCCAGCCGTACCGCGCGGTCCGCATCCTGTGGTGCGCAGCAGTTCACGCCCACCGCGATCACCTCGTCGGCCTCCGCCGTCACCGCGAACGCCTCCGCCAGCGGCTGCCCGGCGCGGGTGCTCCCGCCCGCGACGCTGTACGACAGATACGCCGGGACCCCCAGCCCGCGCACCGCGCGCAGCAGTGCCCGGGCCTCGTCGGCGTCCGGCACCGTCTCCAGCGCCAGCACATCGGGCCGCGCCGCGGCCAGCACCTCCAGCCGCGGCCGGTGGAAACGCTCCAGCGCCGCCACCGACAGGCCGTAGCGGCCGCGGTATTCGGAGCCGTCCGCCAGCATCGCCCCGTACGGGCCCGCCGACGCGGCCACATACAGCGGCCCGGCGACCCCGCCGGCCCGCGCCCGCCCGGCCGCCTCGCGGGCCAGCTCCACACTCCGGCCGAGCAGTTCCGCGGCCTGCCGGGTGCCGATGCCGCGCCGCGCGAAGCCCTCGAACGTCGCCTGGTAGCTGGCGGTGATCGCGACCTGCGCTCCGGCCTCGTAGTAGGCCTGGTGCGCCCGCACGAGGGCCTCCGGCTCCTCGGCCAGCAGGCGGGCCGACCACAGCGCGTCGCTCAGGTCGTGCCCGGCGGCCTCCAGCTGGTTCGACAGGCCCCCGTCGAGGACGACCGGCCCCGCGGCGAGGGCCTCGGTGAGTGACGGGGACGTGCTGACCATGGTGCGAAGCCTCCCGGTTACGGTCCGGACGCGTGCGTGGTGCGCCCCTCCTCCTGAGCGTAATGCCGCCCGGGGACAGTGCCCCGGCCGGCACCGGGCGTGCCCGGCGCCGGGTCAGCGCAACGACGAGAACACGAACGAGAACCGTGCCGGTGCCGCCTCCAGCCGGTGCTGCGGCAGCACCCCCGGCCCGCACGACTGGCTGCCGATCCCGTGCTGCGCATGGTCGAGATGGAGCCACAGCCCCCCGCCGGGCCGCAGATCCGTGGTGTGCCGGGCCGCGGTGAGCTCCTCGGCCGACCACCGGCGGGCGGCGAAGTAGAAATCCGGGTCGCCCTCGATCCGCAGGCCCGAGCCGTCCGTACGGGTCAGCTCCACCCAGCGCACACCGGGCCGTGCGCCGTTCTCCTGCGGCCGCACATACGGCGTCTGCAGCGCGTCCACCGGCATCGACCAGCGGCCCACGCGGGTGGCGGCCCGGGTGTCCGGATAGCCCTCGCCGGGCCCGCCGCCGAACCACTCGGCGCAGCCCAGACTGCCGCACACCAGCATCCGCACGCCCAGCCGCGGCAGCGGAACCGTCCAGTCACCTTCCGGTTCGACGCTCAACTCCAGCCGCAGCCGGTCCGCTTGGGCCGTCCAGTGGTAGACCGTGCGCAGCGCGAGCGGCGAGCCGGCCGGGGCGAGACGGGTCCGTACCCGCACGCCGTCCGGCCCCGTCTCGACGGCGTCCACGCGATGCCGCATCCGGTGCAGTCCGATCCGCCGCCACTCGGTGGCCGGCCGTGGCCCCGGCTGCCAGGGCGCGGCCTCGTCGTTGTCGGTCGGCGCCCGCCAGACGTCCAGCCGGGGGCCGCCGATCCGGAAGCCGTCGAGATAGCCGAGTGTCCCCGTGGCGGCGTCGAAGGTCCCCGGGCCCAGGACGATCACGTTGCCCACGCCGCGGCGCGGGGCGGCGGTGGCCGTCCAGGAGACGGCGGGGCGCGGGCCGGCCGGCAGCTGGCCCCAGGCGATCTCGTGCCCGGCCGGCGCCCAGGCGGTGTCCTCGTCCAGCACCGCCGAAACCGTCCACAGCGCCTCGCCGTCCTCGCCCGGCTCGACCGGCGGCGTCGGCAGCGGGACCGTCGCCGACGCGCCGGGCGCCACCGGCGGTACGTCCAGCCGGCCGTGCCCGCGCAGCTCGCCGGCGACCTCGTAGATCCACCGGAAGGTGAGATGACCGAGGCCGCCGAAGTCGTAGCGATTGGTGAGCCGGACCGCGTCCGGGTGGCCCTCGTCGTCGGTCCCGGCCTCGATCCGCACCGGCTCGAAGACCTTCTTCAGCTCCAACAGGCCCGGCGAGGGCACCCGGTCGGGGAAGACCAGCCCGTCGCAGACGAAGTTCCCGTCGTGCAGCTCCTCGCCGAAGTCGCCGCCGTAGGCGTGGAAGATCTCGCCGGCGGGCGTCCGCTGCCGCAGCCCGTGATCGATCCACTCCCAGACGAAGCCGCCCTGGCAGCGCGCGTACCGCTCGAACAGCCGCTGGTACTCGCCCAGTCCGCCCGGACCGTTGCCCATGGCATGGGCGTACTCACACAGCAGAAACGGCAGGTGCCGCCGGCGGGTGTCCAGCTCCGGATCGGGCAGCGGCTCCTCGGCGCGCTGCCCGATGCGCTCCACCTCGGCGTGCCCGGCGTACATCCGGGAGTAGACATCGGTGTCCGCGCAACTGCGGTCGCCCTCGTAGTGCAACGAGCGGGACG
The DNA here is from genome assembly GCF_036227565.1 of Streptomyces sp. NBC_01454. Classification (NCBI taxonomy): domain Bacteria; kingdom Bacillati; phylum Actinomycetota; class Actinomycetes; order Kitasatosporales; family Streptomycetaceae; genus Streptomyces; species Streptomyces sp. NBC_01454. The sequence goes on along the minus strand of NZ_CP109460.1, from coordinate 1,075,221 downwards.
GGTCGCGCTCCCTCATCCAGGCGGCCATGACGGACAGTCCGTGTCCCGTGCCGCACTCGTTGCCCAGCGACCACAGCACGATGCTGGGGTGGTTCTTGTCCCGCTCGACCATCCGCTGTGCCCGGTCGAGCAGCGCAGGCTCCCAGCGCGGATCGTCGACCGGGTTGTCCCGCCAGTCCTGCTGGGCGAACCCGTGCGTCTCCAGATCGCATTCCTCGACGACCCACAGCCCCAGCTCGTCGCACAGGCCGAGGAAGGCGGGGTCCGGCGGATAGTGGCTGGTGCGCACCGCGTTGATGTGGTGCCGCTTCATCAGCAGCAGATCGCGGCGCATCGTTTCGGGGTCCAGGGCGCGGCCGTGGCGCGGGTGGAACTCATGGCGGTTGACGCCGCGCAGCAGGATCCGGCGGCCGTTGACCTTCAGCAGCCCGTCCTCGACGCGGACCGTGCGGAAGCCGATCCGCAGCGGGATCCGCTCGCCGGGGGTGACCAGCTCCCCGTCGTAGAGATGCGGATCCTCGGCCGTCCAGGGGCGCACCGGCACCGTCGCGCGCTCCCCGGTCGCCAGATCGAGCCCGAGCGCCGGCACGGTCACCCGGCCGGCCGGAGCGCACTCCACCTCCAGGGTGCCGTGACCGGTGCGGTGGTCGAACCCGGCGTGGACGAAGTGGTCGGCGACCGAGCCCTCGGGACGGCGGTGGAGGCAGACGTCCCGGAAGATGCCGGGCAGCCACCACTGGTCCTGGTCCTCCAGGTAGCTCCCCGACGACCACTGGTGGACCCGCACGGCCAGCACATTGCGGCGCGGCCGCAGCAGATGCCCGGCCTCGAACTCGTGCGGCAGCCGGCTGCCCTTGAAGTGGCCCAGTTCCTGCCCGTTGAGCCAGACCCGGGCGCAGGACTCCACCCCGCCGAAGTGCAGGACGGCGGGCCCCTCGCCCCACTCCTCGGGCAGATCGAAGACCCGCCGGTGATCGCCCGTCGGGTTCTCGTCCGGCACCCGCGGCGGGTCGACCGGGAAGGGGTAGGCGGTGTTGGTGTAGGCGGGCGCGCCGTTCGCCCGGGCCGCTCCGCCGCCCTCGTGGGAGCCGTCGGCGGCGGTGCGTCCCTGCAGCACCCAGTGGCCGGGCACCCGCAGGTCCTGCCACTGCGCATCGTCGAAGTCCGGCCGCGCGAACGACTCGTCCTCGGCGGTGGCGCCCGCCGAGAGCCGGAACCGCCAGATGCCGTTCAGGGAGAGCCGGGCGGCATCCGATCCCGCGTACCAGGCGCGTGGCGGCAGGACCCCGCTCCCCGGTGAACGGTCCTCGTAGTACGGGGAGGGGGCCGGGGGGCGGTCGGGGTGGCCGGGGCGGTGCGGTGCGCGGTCCGTCTCGTCGGCGGTCCGGGGGGCGGGTGCGGGCGGCGTGTGGTGCGGCGCGTGCGGCGAAGTGCCGGTCACTGGTCCTCCTGCTGCGGGCGACGTGCCGGGCGGTGGGGGATCACTTCAGCGAAGCATGAGCGGCCGCACGGCGCAGCAGGATGGGCAGGATTGGAGGGCCACACCGTCTCAGGAAGCCCCGGGCCGGTCCTGCCTCTGCTGTACGAACGGTCCTTCGACTGTGAAGCGGCGCAGGAGGTGGGCGAATTGCCCCACCTCCCCCGGCGGCCAGGAGGACATGCCCGTCATGAGGTGCGCGGCCAGACGCGCGCGCAGCTCCGCCACCGCGGACCGGCCCTGGTCGGTGAGGACGAGCAGGTGTGCGCGCCGGTCGGTGGGGTCCGCCTCGCGGCGGACGAGGCCGGCGTCCGCCAGCCGGGAGGCGCGGCGGGTGACGCCGGAGCGGTCGACGTCGACATCGGGGGCCAGTTCGGCCGCGCTGCGGGATCCCGTGCGGGCCAGGGCGCTCAGTACCGGGTAGGTCAGTTCGTCCACCGCCTCGTCCATGCCTTCGGTGAGCTGTTTGTACAGCTGGGTGCGGGTGGTGCGCCGGAGCAGAACGCCCAGCGCGTCTGCGATCTCCTGCCCTGCTTCGTTCTCCACCTCGAAAGAATAGCGTGCGCTGCGCACGCAGTTGGTGCTACAGTCCAGGAGATGCGTGCGGAGCGCACGCACTACTGCTTCTCCTTCTGCCCTTCCCTGAAAGGAACCCCCATGACGCGCACCGGTATGGAGACCGCCCTGACCGACCTGCTCTTCAACGGTGACATCACCCTGCAGGAGGCCGTCGACCGTCACTTCACCCCGGAGTACCGCCAGCGCACGGACGGCGAGTGGGCCGACCGCGCCCAGTTCCTGGAGCACATGACCCACGTACGCGGCCTTGTCGCCGACGGTCGTGTCGAGGTGCACGAGGAGCTGTACGACGGCGGCAACTACGCCGACCGGCACACCGTCCACCTCACCAAGAAGGACGGCTCGACCGTGAGCATGGAGGTCTACGTGTTCGCCGACCTCGCGTCGGACGGCCGGTTCAGCCGCATCGAGGAGACCACCCTGATGCTCCAGGGCTCCGACGCCGACCGCACCATCGGCAGCGCCCGTTAGGCCGTGCTTCCCGGACCCTCCCGGGGCCGCGACGCCGGCGCCCGGTAGCCCCCCTCCTGGTCTCCCCGTGCGCCCAGGACGTCACCAACCGCTACCTGACCCCCCGCACGCTGCCCGCACTGCACACCACCTGCACCAACTGAACCACCGCCGAGTTCACCGTGGACGGGACAGGCGCCCCTGGGGCGGTACGGCTGCGTACCTCCCCAGGGGCGCCCCGCGAGACGGTGGCATGTGGAGGCGGACCAGGGACGCGGTGCCCCGGAAGGCGGCGGCCGGACGGGTGGCCCGGGCCGCTCGTGCGGGGGCGAGCACCGGTGGGGCGTCGGCGACCGGTACCCGCGGGGCTGCGCCGGCGCGACAGCCGGGCCGGGGAAGATGTCACGGGCGACCCGGGCTGATCACAGGTGACTACTGAGGGTTCCTGAAACGCCCCGGGCACCCGACGCCGCGCCGCATAGTGGAACCTGTGGCGCGCGATCGGCGTTCAATGGAGTACACAGAGCGCGGCAGGCGCCGCGGAAGGGGCGTGAAGGATGTCCACACAGGCGAAGGTCGCGGTCGGCGGGGTCGCGGTGGGAGTGATCCTGCTGTGGCTGCTGCCCTTCTGGGCGGCTCTCCTGGTCATGGTAGGGATTCCGGCCGTCGCGTATCTGACGCTCGACTCCTCCCAGCGGCGCCGGCTGCGCCGCGTCGGCCACAAGCAGATCGGCCGCTGAGCGAGCCGGTCCCCGCGCACCTCACGGTAGTGGGCCGCCCCGGTCACCCGGTCCGGCCGCGTACGGCGGGCGGCAGGGCCGGGGCCCGGACAGCCGGTGGGCGCGGCCGGAGGCACCTGCCGGCCCCTCACCCGTCCCGGTCCGGCGCGGTCCGCGCCACGGCAGGCACCGGACCGGCTCAGACCGGCCGCACCGCCAGCTCGTCCAGCGACGACAGCAGACCGGGCAGTTCGGGCCCCCGGCCTACCGGATGCACCTCACCCGGCTCCTCGTCCAGCAGCACGAACGCGATGTCATCGGTGCGGGCGACCATGCTCCAGCCGGGCCCGTCGACCCGCAGGGTGCGCGCCTCACCGGCCGCGAACGACGACCGCACCCGTCCGGGCGGCGGCGGATCGGCCACATAGCCGCGCGCCTCCGCCAGCACCCTGCGCACCCCTTGGTGCGTCTCGTCGCCCGGCTCGGCAAAGCTGTCTTCGCCGTCCACCTGCTCGCGCCATACCGGCCACTGCATGGCGATCTCGTCCGCGCCGAGCCGCCGTTGCGCCGGCCCCCACGCCTCGGCATCCGGCGGCGTCAGCGGCGCGGGGTCGCCCTCCTGCGGTTCCGGGTCGTGCGGTTGCGGCACCCCCGGCGCCGAGACGGCGAGCGCGAGCGGCCATCCCGGAAGCGCCCCGACGATGCTGTGCTCCCCGGGGGAGAGGTCGTACTCCATCCCGCAGTCCCAGGCCGCGATCGCACAGGCCACCAGCGGCACGTCCTCCGTCACCACCGTCCAGCGGGCACCGTCCCCGTCCTGGCCGAGGACCAGCCCATAGCCCTCCGCATACGGCTCGAGGCCGAGCCCCGCACACACCTCGGGGTAGTCGTCGCCGAGCACGCTCGGGAACTGCGCGGGCGTCAGCAGCACCGCCGTCAGCACGAACAACTGGTCGTTGTCGGCGCTCTCGGTCGTGGGCACGCGGGCCTCCCCCATCCAATCCATCGCGGAGTACGTCGGCGCACCCTAATTGGCGCGGCACGGCCTTGTCACCAGCCCTACGCTGCGCAGATGCCTTTTTGCCGGCGCGGTGTGCCCCTCGCGCGGGCGGCGCGGCCGGGCCGCGGGGAAGGCGGCGCCGGCCTCGCGGGAGTCCCGGTGGGCACCCCGGTGGCACCCCGGTAGCACCGCGGTACCCGCCCGAACGGGGGCGATCCCGGCGGGGCGACCCGCCCGGCCGTCGCGCCGGCTCGCCCGCCCAAAGGCCGCCCGCCACGACGGGATCCGGCCACCGTACGGCCCGATCCGGCACCCGGCGTTGCCCTCAACTGGCGCCCGCCGGACTAAAATTGACCCCGTCGGCGACCGAAGGGACGGGTATCAGGTGCGGCGTTACGACTGGTTACGGGAGATCCGCCGGCTCGACCCGGAGCGCGATTTCCTGCGTATCTACCGCATCATCGCGACCCATGAATTCCCCTGGGACCTGACCCGCGCCCTGGAGCTGGCGCTCTACCGCACCTATGCCGTGCCGAGCATCGGCCGGCTGCTCGCCGAGACGGCGGAGCTGACGGACCGTACGCAAAAGCGCTATGACGACACCGCCCTCCTCCTGGACGCCGTCGTCGAGCACGGCTTCGACAGCACGGACGGCCGGACGGCGATCCGCCGCATCAACCAGATGCACCGCGGCTACGACATCAGCAACGAGGACATGCGCTACGTCCTGTGCACCTTCGTGGTGGTGCCCAAGCGCTGGCTCGACGAGTACGGCTGGCGGCGGCTGACCGCACACGAACAGCAGGCCGTCGCCGCCTACTACCGCACCCTCGGCCGGCACATGGGCATCACCGCGATCCCGCAGACCTACGAGGACTTCGAGCGCTGCCTCGACGCCTACGAGGCGGCCCACTTCGGCTGGGACGAGGGCGCACGCCGGGTGTCGGACGCCACCCTGGATCTGATGGCGGGCTGGTACGGCCCGCTCGCCCCGGTGGTGCGCGGCGCCGGCCTGGCCCTCCTGGACGACACGCTCCTGGCGGTGTTCCGGTACGAGCGGCCCGCGCCGGCGGTGCGCAAGACGGTCCGCACGGCGCTGAAGCTGCGCGCCCGGGCCGTGCGACTGCTGCCGCCCCGCCGCACCCCGCACTACGCCCGCCAGAACCCCGAGATCAAGGGCTATCCGAACGGCTTCCGGGTGGCCGCACTCGGCACCTTCCCCGCCGCCCGCCGCACGGGCAGCTGCCCGGTCCCGCACGGAGAGGACCCGGCGGCTCCCGAATGACACATGGGCGGCCCGTTTCACCCCCGGGGCCCCGGCTCACCCCCGCCGGACGGCCAGCGCCAGATAGCGGGCGTCCTCGTCCTCGTACCGGATCAGCTCCCACCCGGCGGCGGTGAGAAGCGGCCGCAGATTCGGCTCGGCGCGCAGGTCGCCGGAGGTCAGCGGGCGCCCCTTGCGCGCGGCGAGGGCCGCCCGCCCGATGGGGTGGAACAGCGCCAGCCGGCCACCGGGGCGTACGACCCGGGCGAGTTCGGCCAGGCCGCCCGCCGAGTGGGACAGATGGGACAGCAGCCCGGCGGCGAAGACCGCGTCCAGCGCGGCATCCGGCAGCGGCAGCCGGGTCACGTCCGCGAGGAGCAGCGCCGCCTCACGGTCCCGCCCGGCCCGCACGGCGGCCTCCAGCATCTCGGGCGTGAGATCCGCGCCCAGCACCGTCCCGCGCGGCCCCACGGCCGACCGCAGCGCGGACAGTGCCCGCCCCGTACCGCAGCCGGCGTCCAGGACCCGGTCGCCTTCCTGGAGGCCCAGTTCGGCGATGCCCGCGGCGTAGGCCGGGCCGTCGTCGGGGAACTTGGCGTCCCAGCCGGCCGCGCGGGCGGCGAAGAACGCGCGGACCTCGTGCGGCCGGTCGGCGTGATGGTCGGTCATCGGGCTCCTTCGCGGGCGGGACGGTCGGTGAGGGAGGCGGCGCAGGCGTACCGGGCGATCGCGATGGTCAGGGGCACCGGGACGACCGCCGACCACGGACCGGCACCGTGGCGTCCGACGGTGAGGTCTGTCGGCATCCATGCGGCGGGTGTACCGTGCCGCTCCTGCGCCTGCTGTTGAGCCATACCCCGCATGATCCCGCAACGGCCCGCTCCCCGGCGGCGAACGCCGGGTGCGCCCGGGACCGGTGGGTCTCCGGCTCCCGGGTGGGGTCCCGCTGCGACCGGCTATCACGAAATCCGGGGCCGATGCGCTTCTTGATCGGAAGACATGGTGGCTTTGGTGAATCCTCGGACATCCCGGTCAGCGGGCGGTACGGTCCTCGCCATGGATTCGGACGGCGCTGTGCCGCCGAAGGCTCCACTCGCCGAGCCGTGATCCGTACACCCCGTGACGCGCAGGACCCTTGCACCTGGAGGAGACGGCCGATGAACGGCGCACAGGGGGCCCCGACGGGCACAGCCCCGGGCTCCGACCCCGATGTGACCCTGAAAGTCTTAGTCGCGGGCGGCTTCGGCGCGGGCAAGACGACCCTGGTGGGCGCGGTCAGCGAAATCCACCCGCTCCGCACGGAGGAACGGCTCAGCGAGGCGGGCGAGACCGTGGACGACACCGGGGGAGTGGACCTCAAGGGCAGCACCACGGTGGCGATGGACTTCGGCCGCATCACCATCAGGCAGGGCCTGTCCCTCTACCTCTTCGGCACCCCGGGACAGGACCGCTTCTGGTTCCTGTGGGACGACCTGTCGGAGGGCGCGCTGGGCGCCGTGGTGCTGGCCGACACCCGGCGGCTGCAGGACTGCTTTCCCGCGGTCGACTACTTCGAGCGCCGCTCGATCCCGTTCCTGGTCGCCGTCAACTGCTTTGCCGAGTCGCACTCCTACGGGGCCGACGAGGTCTCCCGGGCACTGGACCTGGACCGCAGCATCCCGGTCGTGCTCTGCGACGTGCGCGACCGCGACTCCGGCAAGGAGGTGCTGGTCCGGCTCGTCGAGCACGCGGGACGGTGGCGCTCCGACCGGGTCCTGGACCCGGTGGGGTGACCGGCGCCGGGGGCCGGGCGCGGCGCGGACCCCGGACGGGCCCGCGCCACGGGCACCCTCAGCTCGCCAGTGCCGCCACCGCGACGACCTTGTCGATCCTGACCCGTACGACCAGCTCGCCCGGCACTCCGTTGCGCGCGCCGTACTCCTCCGCCCGGTCCTCACCCATGTAACGCGCCGCGATCCGCGTCGCCCAGTGGCGCACGTCCGCCTGCTCACTGCTGGTCTCCGCCGTCCCGTGGACGACCGCGAAGGAGAACGGCGGGGTGTCGTCGTCGACGCACAGCGCCACCCGGCCGTCACGGGCGAGGTTGCGGCCCTTGACCGTGTCCTCACCGGTGTTGAACACCAGCTCGTCGCCGTCCATGAGGAACCACACCGGCGCGACATGCGGGCTGCCGTCGGCCCGTACGGTCGCCAGCTTGCCGGTACGGGTCCCCTCGGAAAGGAACCTCTGCCACTCGTCCTTGGTCATCTTGTGTGCCATGCGGACATCCTCATCCATCGGGCGCGGAGTGGCGCCCAGTGGCACGCCGGGCCGTGGGGCCGCTTGCCGAGACGGCGGCGGTGGGACAGGCTGGCACGGCAGTTCGCGGACGGACCGTGGGCTGCCGTCCGGCCGGAAGCACGGCGAGGACACGGGGAGGAAGCGGCAATGGCATTGAGCAGCGGACTCGACTGGCTGCTGGACGACCTGACCAAGCGGGTGGAGAAGGTACGGCACGCGTTGGTGCTCTCCAACGACGGGCTGGTGACCGGGGCGAGCGAGCAACTGGCGGGGGAGGACGCCGAGCATCTCGCGGCGGTCGCCTCGGGACTGCACAGCCTGGCGAAGGGATCGGGGCTCCACTTCGGCATCGGCCGGGTGCGCCAGACGATGGTGGAGTTCGACGACGGCGTGCTGTTCGTGACGGCGGCGGGGGACGGCAGCGCGCTGTGCGTGCTGGCGGGCGCCGAGGCCGACATGGGCCAGATCGCCTACGAAATGACGCTGCTGGTCAATCGCGTCGGGGAGCATCTGGGGGTCGCGGTCCGCCGCCCCGAGAGTTATCCACAGATCTGAGGCGGGGATTGACCCACCGTCATCGCCTGCGGCTACAGTCGTCACTGTCAGTGATCGACCGAGAAGCGGGGGAAACGGCATGACAGTGATGTGCGACGGGCAGCAGACGCTCACGACGGGGCGGGCCGCCCGTGAACTGGAGCTGAGGACCGGCGAGTTCGAGCTCGCCGTCCAGCTCGGAGAAGTGCGGACGGTGCCGGCCGGGAGCGAGGACCGGCCGGCAGCGGCCGGATCGCCGGGCCGGCACCACCGGGTCCCGGCGGAGGAGATCGCCCGGCTGCAGGCCGAACCGGGCTTTCCGGAAGCCCTCCGCGAACGGATCCGCGCGGTCAGCACGACCGAGGCCGCCGCGCTGATGGGCGTCGGGCCCGGCCGGGTGGCGCGCCTGACCCGGGCCGGGTGCCTCGGCCCCGTCCGGTTCTATGTGAATCGCTTCGGCGCGGTGGTCTGGCTGTACCTCGCGTCCGAAGTCACCCGCTTCGCCGAGCGGGAACCCGAACTCATGCGGGGCAACACCCCGGCGGCGATGCGGGTGATGCTCGACAGCGGACAGGACTGGCGGGCCCGCCAGTGGCGCAGCCGGCGGGTCGCCCAGCTCATGGGACAGACCGACGACCCCTGGGAATCGGCTGCGGTGATCGCCGCGGTGCTCCCGCCGGAGGAACTGGCCTCGGTGGCCGAGGACCCGCTGGAGCGGTCCCTGCTGCGCCGGCTCCGGCCCACGCTGGCGTCCGTCATCACGGTGACCCCGGCCGCCCGCGAATCCTTTGAACGGGTGGTGACGGCGGAGGAGTTCGACGAGGTGCTGTGGTACCGCGTCAACCTCTCCCGTGGCCTGGAGCGCGCCCGCCGGGACGACCCGGGGCGGCTGCGGACGCCGGCCGCCATGCCCTCCGCCGCCCGCCCGGATCAGCCGCCCAGCTTCCTGAAAAGCCCCTCCTGGACGACCGAGACCAGCAGCCTGCCCTCCCGGTCGTAGATCCGCCCCCGGGCCAGGCCGCGGCCGCCGGTGGCGATCGGCGACTCCTGGTCGTAGAGGAACCACTCATCGGCGCGGAACGGCCGGTGGAACCACATCGCATGGTCGAGCGAGGCCATGTCGAACCCGCGCGGCCCCCAGAGCGGCTCGATCGGGATGCGGACCGCGTCCAGCAGCGTCATATCGCTGGCGTAGGTCAGCGCGCAGGTGTGCACGAGCGGATCGTCGCCCAGCGGCCCGACCGCGCGCATCCACACCGCGCTGCGCGGCTCGGCACCCTCGATCTCGTCCGGGGTCCACCGCAGCCGGTCGACATACCGGATCTCGAACGGCATCCGGCGCGCCATCCGCTCCAGGGACTGGGGCAGTTCGCGCAGATACTCGCGGACCTCTTCCGCGAGCGTGGGCAGCTCTTCCGGGTCGGGCACCGCCCGGCGCAGCGGCAACTGATGATCGAAGCCGGGTTCCGGCTTGTGAAAGGAGGCGGTCAGATTGAAGATCGTGCGTCCCTGCTGGACGGCGACGACCCGGCGGGTGGTGAAGGACCGCCCGTCGCGCACCCGCTCGACCTGGTACACGATCGGCAGCCCGGGCCGGCCCGGCCGCAGAAAGTACGCATGGAGCGAGTGGACCGGGCGGTCACCTTCCGTGGTCCGCCCGGCAGCCACCAGCGCCTGCCCCGCGACCTGGCCGCCGAAGACCCGCTGCAGCGATTCCTGGGGGCTGCGGCCCCGGAAGATGTTCACTTCGATCTGTTCGAGATCCAGCAGATCGACCAGCTTGTCGGCGGGATTGCTCATGACCGGTGGCCCTCCGTCGCATCCTCCGGCGGCCTCGGTCGAAGCCGTCGCCTCACATCTGACCCACATCCGTGACCCGCACCACGGCGCGTCCCTCCTCGTCGGAGGCGGCCAGGTCCACCTCCGCGGAGATACCCCAGTCGTGATCACCGTTCGGGTCCGCGAAAGTCTGCCGTACCTTCCACAGCCCGTGCTCGGCATCCTCCTGGATCTGCAGGAGCTTCGGGCCGCGCGCGTCCGGGCCGGTGCCCAGCTCGTCGTACTCATCCCAGTAGGCGTCCATCGCCTCGCCCCAGGCGTCCGTGCCCCAGCCGGACTCGGCATCCATCTCGCCGAGCTCCTCGACCTTGTCCAGCGCCGCCAGCTCCACCCGCCGGAACATCGCATTGCGCACCAGCACCCGGAACGCCCGCGCGTTGGCCGTGACCGGCCGGACCTGATCGGCCCGCTCGGCGGCCTGCTCCGCCGTCTCCACCTCGGGGTTGGCGAGCTGCTCCCACTCGTCCAGCAGACTGGAGTCGACCTGCCGCACCATCTCGCCCAGCCAGGCGATGATGTCCTCGAAGTCCTCCGACTTCAGATCGTCCGGCACGGTGTGGTCCAGCGCCTTGAAGGCACTCGCCAGGTAGCGCAGGACGATCCCCTCGGTGCGCGCCAGCTCGTAGAAGGACGTGAACTCCGTGAAGGTCATGGCGCGTTCGTACATATCGCGGATGACCGACTTCGGCGACAGCGGGTGGTCGCCGACCCACGGGTGGCTCTTGCGGTAGAGGCCGTAGGCGTGGAAGAGCAGCTCCTCCAGCGGCTTGGGGTACTCCACGTCCATGAGCCGTTCCATGCGGTCTTCGTACTCGACCCCGTCGGCCTTCATCTGGGCGACCGCCTCGCCGCGGGCCTTGTTCTGCTGCGCGGCCAGGATCTGCCGCGGATCGTCCAGCGTGGACTCCACGACCGAGACCATGTCCAGCGCGTAGGACGGCGACTCGGGGTCGAGGAGGTCGAACGCGGCGAGCGCGAAGGTCGACAGCGGCTGGTTGAGCGCGAAGTCCTGCTGGAGATCCACGGTCAGCCGGACGATCCGGCCCTCCGCATCCGGCTCCGCCAGCCGCTCCACGATTCCGCCGTCCAGCAGCGAACGGTAGATCGCGATGGCCCGCCGGATGTGCCGGAGCTGGTTCCTGCGCGGCTCATGGTTGTCCTCGAGCAGCTTGCGCATCGCGTCGAAGGCATTGCCCGGCCGTGCGATCACGGCCAGCAGCATCGCGTGCGTCACCCGGAAGCGCGAGGTCAGCGGCTCCGGATCGGAGGCGATCAGCTTCTCGAAGGTGTTCTCACCCCAGTTGACGAAGCCCTCCGGCGCCTTCTTGCGCACCACCTTCCGGCGCTTCTTGGGGTCGTCGCCCGCCTTGGCCAGCGCCTTCTCGTTCTCCACGACATGCTCGGGGGCCTGCGCGACCACGAAGCCCGCGGTGTCGAAACCGGCCCGCCCGGCGCGGCCTGCGATCTGGTGGAACTCCCGCGCCCGCAGCGTCCGCACCCGCGACCCGTCGTACTTCGTCAGCGCGGTGAACAACACCGTGCGGATCGGGACGTTGACGCCCACGCCGAGGGTGTCCGTACCGCAGATGACCTTCAACAGGCCCGCCTGTGCCAGCTTTTCGACGAGCCGGCGGTACTTGGGCAGCATGCCCGCATGGTGCACGCCGATGCCATGGCGGACGTACCGCGAGAGGTTCCGGCCGAACTTCGTGGTGAACCGGAAGTTCCCGATGAGCTGCGCGATTTCGTCCTTCTCGGCACGCGTGCACATATTGATGCTCATCAGTGCCTGCGCCCGCTCCACGGCGGCGGCCTGGGTGAAGTGCACGATATAGACCGGCGACTGGCGGGTCTCCAGCAGCTCGGTGAGCGTCTCCGTCATCGCCGACGTGCGGTACTCGTACGACAGCGGCACCGGTCGTGTCGCCGAGCGCACCATCGTCGTCGGCTTCCCCGTGCGCCGGGTCAGGTCCTCTTCGAAGCGCGACATGTCGCCGAGCGTCGCCGACATCAGAATGAACTGCGCCTGCGGCAGCTCGAGCAGCGGAATCTGCCAGGCCCAGCCGCGGTCCTGCTCGGCATAGAAATGGAATTCGTCCATCACGACCTGGCCGATGTCCGCGTCCTTGCCGTCCCGCAGCGCTATCGAGGCGAGGATCTCGGCGGTGCAGCAGATGACCGGCGCATCGGCGTTGACCGACGCATCGCCGGTGAGCATGCCGACGTTCTCGGTACCGAACAGCTTGCAGAGGTCGAAGAACTTCTCCGAGACCAGTGCCTTGATGGGCGCGGTGTAGAAGGTGACCTGATCGTTGGCGAGGGCGGTGAAGTGCGCACCGGCCGCCACCAGGCTCTTACCGGAGCCGGTGGGGGTGGACAGGATGACGTTCGCCCCCGAGACCACCTCGATCAGCGCCTCCTCCTGGGCAGGGTAGAGCGAGATGCCCTGCTGCTCGGCCCAGCCCGAAAAGGCTTCGAAGAGGGCATCGGGGTCGGCGTCGTTCGGCAGATGATCGATGAGGGTCACGCCCCCATACTGCCTGCCTTCGGCCCCGATCAGGGAACCGGCGGCTCACCGGGAGATCAACTGAAGCTCCCCGACCGCACAAGCCGACCGGCCCACCGGCCCCGCCACCCCGCGACGCCGGCCCCACCACCGCCCGGGTACGCGCCTTCAGCGACCCTGAGCAGCACAAATGTCCACCTTCACGGCTCGGGCCACAGGGGCGCGAGGGGAGCGAGGGGCAGTGTTCTCACTTTCCGTGCCAGGGAGCGTACGCGTCGTCGCCATCGGCATCCGCCGGCTGCGCCGCAGTCCGTCGGCACGTGGCGGAGATCACGCACGGTATGCGAGGCGCATCGGCGGAGGGGGCATCCGCCTTGATCATCGTGCGGCCTGAGCCCGGACTGATCAACGCCCGGATTGATCAACGTCAGGCCTGAGCGACCGGCCTGAGCCCGGATTGATCAATGCCCGGGCTGATCAACGTCAGGCCTGAGCGACGCCGGCCTGATCGATGCCCCCTGATGCACGTCGGCCGTGGTCGACCTCCGGCTTGATTGACCTCCGGTGTGGTCGACCTCTGCGGCGGGCGGCGGGCGGCGGGCGGCGGGCGACGGACGAGGGACGAGGGACGAGGGACGAGGGGCGGCCGGGAGCCGGCGAGGGGGGACGGCTGAGGGGCGGCGGTCGGCCGTCCCACCGTCAGAAGGCCGCACCGTCGCCGCTCATCCGCCAGCGGCCGCCCCCTCAAGCACGCCCCCAACTACCCCGACCCCGCCGCCTGCGCTGCTGGCGCCCCGTCACCCCGCAGCGTGGGGGCTCACCCCGGCCCGCCGGCGAGATCATCTGGCGCTACGCTGAGTCGCCGAACGGGTGTCAGGGGCGCAGCTCAGCGGCGTGCGAGGCACATGGTGCGTGCGGGAGAACACGCGCAAGAGAACAGAGGGTGGGAGCACATCATGATGGGACCGGCGCACTCGCTGTCCGGGGCCGCAGCCTGGCTGGGGGTGGGTGCCGGGGCCGCTGCCGCTGGATATCCGATGCCTTGGCCGGTGCTCGTCTGCGGAGCTCTGATCTGTGCCGGAGCGGCGCTGGCCCCGGACCTCGACCACAAGTCCGCGACCATCTCGCGGGCCTTCGGTCCGCTTTCGCGGATTCTGTGCGAAGTGGTCGACGCCCTCTCGCACGCGGTCTACAAGGCGACCAAGATGCGCGGTGATTCGAACCGCAATGGCGGGCACCGCACGCTCACCCACACCTGGTTGTGGGCCGTGCTGGTCGGTGGCGGTATGTCACTGCTGGCGATGAAGGGTGGCCACTGGGCGGTGCTCGGCATCCTCTTCGTCCACATGGTGCTCGCCATCGAGGGGTTGCTGTGGCGGGCGGCACGGGTCTCCAGCGACGTGCTGGTGTGGCTGCTGGGCGCCGCCGCGGCCTGGATCCTGGGCGGCATACTCGATCAGCCGGGCAACGGCGCGAGTTGGCTGTTCACCGAGCCGGGGCAGCAGTACCTCTGGCTGGGTCTGCCGGTCGTCCTGGGGGCGCTGGTCCATGACATCGGCGACGCCCTGACGGTCTCGGGTTGTCCCGTCCTGTGGCCCATCCCGATAGGCCGCAAGCGCTGGTTCCCCGTCGGCCCGCCCCAGGCCATGCGTTTCAAGGCCGGCAGCTGGGTGGAGCTGAAGGTGCTGATGCCGGTGTTCATGCTGCTGGGAGGCATCGGCGGCCTGGGCGCCCTCGGCTATATCTGACGAAGCTCAGGAGCGAGGAGCGAGGACCGAGGGCCGAGGGCCGAGAAGTTCCGAGTTCGGAGCGAGCGGGAGGGGCCGGAGCCCGAAGCCCCCGCCCCGCTCCCGCCCCCCTCAGCCGTGCCACGACCGCCAGAGTGCCGCGTAGGCGCCCTCGGCGGCGACCAGTTCGTCGTGGCTGCCCAGTTCGCTGATCCGGCCCTCCTCGACGACCGCGATCACATCGGCGTCATGCGCGGTGTGCAGCCGGTGTGCGATCGCCACCACCGTGCGGCCGTCGAGCACCCTGCCCAGCGAACGCTCCAGATGGCGGGCCGCCCGTGGGTCGAGCAGGGAGGTCGCCTCGTCCAGGACGAGCGTGTGAGGGTCGGCGAGGACGAGCCGGGCCAGCGCGATCTGCTGTGCCTGGGCCGGGGTCAGCGTATGGCCGCCCGAGCCGACCTCGGTGTCCAGTCCCTTGCCCAGGGCCCGTGCCCAGCCGTCGGCGTCCACCGCGCCGAGTGCGGCCCACAGTTCGGTTTCGTCCGCCGCGGGGCGGGCCAGCCGGAGATTGTCGCGCAGGGAGCCCACGAAGACGTGGTGTTCCTGGTTGACCAGCGCGACCTGCTCGCGGATCCGCTCGGCCGGCAGCGCGGAGAGCTCGGCCCCGCCGAGGGTGACGGTCCCGGTGCGGGGGCCGTAGATGCCGGCCAGCAGCCGGCCCAGCGTCGACTTGCCGGCGCCGGACGGCCCCACCAGTGCCAGCCGGCTCCCCGGACGGATCTGCAACGAGACCTCGCGCAGCACATCCACGTCGGCGTGGTAGCCGAAGCTGACCCGGTCGGCGTGCACGTCGCGGCCGTCCGGGAAGCGCTCCGGATCCCCGGCCTCCGGTTCGATCTCCCGGACGCCGACGAGTCGCGCGAGGGACACCTGGGCCACCTGCAGTTCGTCGTACCACCGCAGGATCAGGCCGACCGGCTCGATCATCATCTGCGACAGCAGCGCGCCGGTCGTCAGCTGCCCCGGAGTGATCCAGCCGCCGATGACGAACGCCCCGCCCAGCAGCAACACCGTGCCCAGCAGCAGTACATGCGTCAGATCGACGACGGGGAAGAGCACCGACCGGAGGTAGAGGGTGTAGCGCTCCCATTGGGTCCATTCGCGGATCCGGTGCTCCGAGAGGGCGATGCGGCGGGCGCCCAGCCGGTGGGCCTCGATCGTGCGCCCCGCGTCCACGGACTCGGTGAGCACGGCCGACACCGCGGCGTAGCCGGCCGCCTCCGAGCGATAGGCGCTCGGGGCCCGCTTGAAGTACCAGCGACAGCCGACGATCAGCAGCGGCAGCGCGAGCAGCACGGACAGTGCGAGCGGCGGCGCGGTCACGGTGATCCCGCCGAGCAGCAGCGCCGCCCACACCACGCCGATGGCCAGTTGCGGCACCGCCTCGCGCATCGCGCTGGAGAGCCGGTCGACATCGGTGGTGATCCGTGACAGCAGATCGCCGGTGCCGGCCCGCTCCAGGACGCCCGGCGGCAGCGCCACGGACCGTACGAGGAAGTCCTCGCGCAGGTCCGCCAGCATCCGCTCGCCGAGCATCGCCCCGCGCAGCCGGACCATCCGGACGAACACCGTCTGGGCGGCCAGCGCGAGGGCGAACAGGACGAGGGTGCGCTCCAGCGGGATGTCCCGGTCGCCCGCGGAGAGTTTCTCCACGACGCCGCCGAGCAGGTACGGCCCGGCCATGGAGGCGATCACCGCCGCGGCGTTCACGGCGACCAGCACGGTGAATGCCGTGCGGTGACGGCGGATCAGGCCGCCGACGTAACCGCGTACCGTCGCCGGTGAGCCGACGGGCAGGGTGGTGACGGTCTGCGGGGCGTCCGGGTCGTGTGCCGGGGGTGCCAGGCCGATCATGCGGTCCTACCTTCTCGCTCAGGATGGCCGGCCGACAGTGCCGGCTCGGGGTCCGATGCGCGGGTCACGACCGCGCGGTAGGCGGGGTGGAGGTGCAGCAGTTCGCGGTGGGTGGCCCGGGCGGCGACCGTGCCCTCCTGGAGGAACACCACCTCGTCGGCCCGGTCCAGCAAGAGCGGACTGGAGGTGAGAACGACCGTGGTGCGTCCGCGTCTCAACTCCCGCAGGCCGTCGGCGATCCGGGCCTCGGTGTGGGCGTCGACGGCGCTGCTCGGCTCGTCCAGCACCAGCACCTCCGGGTCGGTGACCAGCGATCGGGCCAGCGCCAGCCGCTGTCGCTGGCCACCGGACAGCGACCGGCCGCGCTCGGTGATGTGGGTGCGCATCGGGTCGCCCGAATCGTCGGCGGTGGCCTGGGCCAGCGCGGTCAGCACATCGCCGCACTGCGCCGCGGCCAGTGCCTGCGTCGCGCCCACCCGCCCGGAGGCCGGTACGTCGAGCAGTTCGCCGAGCGTGCCGGAGAGCAGCATCGGGTCCTTGTCCTGGACGAGTACGGCCCGGCGGGCGGCGTCGCGCGGTAGTTCGTCCAGCGGGGTGCCGCCGAGGAGGACGGATGGCGGGCGGGCCTTCCCGCTGTCGTCGTCCGCCGACGGCGGGTGCCCGCCGAGGTGTTCGGCGAGCCGGCCCGCCGCGTCGGGGTCGCCGCAGACCACGGCGGTCAGCCGGCCGGCCTGTGCGGTCAGTCCGCTGACGGGGTCGTGCAGTTCGCCGGTGGGTGGCGTCGCCGTGTCCTCGGCCGGTGCGCCGGCCGGACGGTGCTGGGCCAGCACGCGGGCCGTGCGGGTCGCGGACGGTCTGGCGAAGGCATAGGCCTGCGCGATCTCTTCGAAGTGCCGGAGCGGGAAGAGGAGAAAGGCGACCGCGCTGTAGAGGGTGACGAGATCGCCGACGGTGATCGTGCCGTCGAGGGCGAGCCGGGCGCCGTACCAGACCACCGCGAGCAGCAGCAGGCCCGGCAGCAGTACCTGGACGGCCGAGATCAGCGACCACATCCGGGCGCTGCGGACGGCGGCCTTGCGCACCTCCTGGGAGGCGCTGCGGTAGCGGTCGAGGAAGAGTTCCTCACCGCCGATGCCGCGCAGCACGCGCAGCCCGGCGACGGTGTCGGAGGCCAGTTCGGTAGCCTGGCCGGCCTTGTCGCGCTGTGCGTCGGCGCGCCGGATGGCGGGCGGCAGCAACGGCAGGACGGCCAGCGCCATGACGGGCACGCCCAGAGCCACCAGGGCACCCAGCGCCGGCTGGTAGCAGGCGAGTGCGACACAGAGACCGGCCGTGGTCACCGCCGAGGCACCGAACCGGGAGAGCGCCTCGACGAACCAGCCGATCTTCTCCAGGTCGCCGGTGCTGACGGCGGCGATCTCGCCGGCCGCCACCCGCCGGGTCATGGCCGAGCCCAGTTCCGTGGTCTTGCGGGCGAGCAGCTGCTGCATCCGGGCGACGGCGGTGATCCAGTTGGTGACCGCGGCGCGGTGGAGCATCACCCCGCCGACCGCGCTCAGCAGTCCGAGGGCCAGGACCAGAGCGCCGGCCAGGAGGAGCCGGCCGCCGTCGCGGTCCACCACGGCCTGCACGGCGAGGCCCACCGCCAGTGGGGAGGCGGCGATGCCGCCGAGGTTCAGCAGTCCCCAGGCGAGGGCCGACAGCTGTCCGCCGACTTGCTGTGCACAGAGCCAGCGGAGGAAGGCGCCGCCCGTACGGACGTCGGGGACGCCCGGGTCGGTATGCGGAAGGTCGCGAATGTGCATGATGTCCCAGGCGAAGTCGGGGTGGGGTGGATGGCGGCAGGCCGTCCGGGCAAGGGGAAGTGACCCTCGCGCCGGTCGTGTCGCGGGCGGAGGTTCTGGAAGGTTGGCCCGCCGGGAGGTCTGATTTCAAACGGTTTTTCCGCTGTGACCCCCTCTTTCGGACACGCGTGTGGCGGTCCGCACAGAGCGGGCGGGTGCCGGCGGTGCGCCGCCCCGGCGGTGCGACCATGGGGGCCATGCGAACAGCGGGCAGTGCGATGCGGATGGCGGCGGTGGCCGCGGCGGGGCTGGTCCTTCTGGCGGGCTGCGGCGGCAGCGGGAGCGGCGGCCGCGGCGACGGCAGGGACGACGGCGCGGGGAAGGGGGAGCGCCCCGGCGGCCCGGCCCGCGGGGCCTCGGCCACCACCCACCTCAAGCACATCCCCGAAGTCGGCTCCGCGCTGCGGTCACGGATCCCCGCCGGCTCCCGGCAGGTCGTCGCGGTCTACGGGGACGGGGTGAACTCCGCCGACGCCACCGTCGTCCTCTACGACAAGGGCGCCAACGGCTGGGATCAAAAGGGGCGTTGGGCCGCGCACAACGGCCGGCGCGGCTGGACGGTGAACCATCACGAAGGGGACAAGCGCAGCCCGGTCGGGGTGTTCGCGCTGACCGATGCGGGCGGTGTGCTCGCCGACCCCGGCGCCAAGCTGCCCTATACGCACTCCACGGCGTTCACCCCGCCGTCGTACTGGTCCAAGAACACCCGCCACGACTTCGACTATGTCGTCGCGATCAACTACAACCGCGTCAAGGGGACCTCTCCGCTGGATCCGTCCCGCCCCGAGGGGCAGTCCAAGGGCGGCGGGGTCTGGCTGCACATGGACCACGGCAGCGGCACCTCCGCCTGCGTCAGTGTGCCGAAGGCCGGGATGCAGGCCCTGCTGCGCGCCCTGGAACCGGCCCGGCAGCCGGTGGTGGTCATGGGGGACAAGGCGCATCTGGCGGTCTGACGCCGTGCCTTCGGTGCTTCGAAGCTGCCGCGAAAGGCCGGCGGTACGCCGGGCCGTGGCACCCGCCGGCTGACGCGCGGGCCCGGCGGACGCACCGCCCGCCGGGCCCGCGCCCGCGCGCCTACTCCTCCGGCTTCTGCGAATCCATCCCCGGCCGGGCCTTCTTCCACAGTCCGCGGGTGAAGTCGGGAATCTCCTGCGGGGCGCCGTTCGCCTTGATCGAGAGGTCGCTCAGCGGCACCGGCGCGGTCCAGGTCGCCGCGTCATAGACGTCGAAGTCCGGTACGAGGCCCAGCCGCATGCACTGGATCAGCCGGAAGATCAGCAGGTAGTCCATGCCGCCGTGTCCGCCGGGCGGGTTGGCGTGCTCCTTCCAGAGCCAGTGGTCCCACTGCGCGTACGTGCCGAAGTCGCCCCACTCGTCGTTGCTGTGGTCCGGCTCGATATAGATCCGCTCGGGGTAGTCCTCGAAGAGTCCCTTGGTGCCGCCGAGGCTGTTGATGCGGCTGTAGGGATGCGGGGTGGAGACATCGTGCTCCAGCCGGATCACCCGCCCCTTGGCGGTCTGGACGAGGCTGATCGTCCGGTCGCTCCCGATGTACGACTCCTTCCAGCTGGGGTCGCCGGCGGGCATGTGGTCCTTGCGGTAGGCGGCGAGGCCGAGGGCGGGGGTGCCGATGCTGGAGATGCGGACGGCGCGGTCCCCGCGGTTGAGGTCCATGTAGTTGGCGACCGGGCCGAACCCGTGGTTGGGGTAGAGGTCGCCGCGCAGCCGGGTGTGCCACAGCCGGCGCCATGGCCCCTCGTAATACTTCGGGTCGAACATCAGGCCGCGCAGATCGTGGACGTAGGCACCGGCGCCGTGCAGCAGCTCGCCGAAGAGGCCCGCGTGTGCCATCCGCAGCACCCGCATCTCATTCCTGCCGTAACAGCAGTTCTCCAGCTGCATGCAGTGTCTGCGGGTGCGTTCGGAGAGATCGACCAGCTCCCACAGCTGGTCCAGCCGCAGGGCGAGGGGGCATTCGACGCCCACGTGCTTGCCGTGCAGCAGCGCCGTCTTCGCCATCTCGAAGTGCCGGTCCCAGGGCGTCGCGGCGTAGACGAAGTCGAGGTCGCCGCGCGCGCAGAGGTTCTCGAAGTCGTGCTCGCCGTGGGTGTAGACGGCGGGTGCGGGCTGCCCCGCGGCGGTGACCTTCTTGGCGGCCTTGGCGGTCTTGTCCTTCACCGGGTCGCACAGGGCGACGACGCGGACGCCCGGCATCGCGAGAAAGAGGTCGATCATGCTGCCGCCGCGGTTGCCGAGGCCGATGATGCCGACGCGTACGGTGCCGCGCCGCTCGAACGGCACCCCGATCATGGTCCGGCCCTTGGCCGCGGGGGAGGCGGCGGCCGCGGAGCCGGGCGTCGCGGGTGCGGCCGCCGCGGCCTGAGTGGACGTCAGGCCGCCGAGTCCCAGCCCGGCGCCCGCCGCACCGGCGGTCCACAGGACCGAACGGCGGCTCGGACCCGCCTCGTTGGGGTCGTGCCGGCCGTCGTGGCCGTCGTGGTCGTCGTGGTTCTGCGAGGGTGCCTCGTGCATCGATCCTCCAGGGAACGGTGGGGTACCGGGGCATGCGTGAACCTCGGTCAGGACCTTGTCGGCCGATGGGCCGGGGCACAAGAGGGCCGGGGGGGAGGCCGGTCGCGGCACATGTGGATTCTTTGCCGCACCACGCGACCTTCTCCCGCAAGTTCGGGCGTCTCGCCGTCAGCTTCTTTCGCAAGCAGCTGAAAAGCCTTGCGGAAGGCCTTGACGTGTCCACAAGGCAAACGGCAGGCTCCGGTACACCATCCCCCCATGGCGGCCGGCGCGTGGCTGCACTCGTGGGCGCGGTGTGCCTGCCGTGCCCCATGACCAAGGAGCCGCAAGATGCAGCAACGTTCCCGTGTGGTGGGCGGGGCGCTGGCCGGCGTGCTGGCCGCGGCCGGCCTCGCCACCTTCGCGCCGTGGTCCTCCCAGGCCGCCCCGCCCGGCGAAAAGACCGTCACCGCCACGCTGTTCGAGTGGAAGTACGCGGACGTCGCCAAGGCCTGTACGGACCGGCTCGGTCCGGACGGCTACGGCTATGTCGAGGTCTCGCCCGCCTCCGAGCACATCAAGGGCGACCAGTGGTGGACCTCGTACCAGCCCGTCAGCTACAAGATCGCCGGGCGGCTGGGCGACCGGAACGCCTTCGCCTCGATGGTCCGCACCTGCCACGGCGCGGGCGTCAAGGTCATCGCCGACGCCGTCATCAACCACATGGCCGCGGGCTCCGGCACCGGCACCGGCGGGACCCGGTACACCAAGTACCGGTACCCCGGCTTCTATCAGGACCAGGACTTCCACGGCTGCCGCCGGAGCATCTCCGACTACGGCAACCGCACCGACGTCCAGACCTGCGAACTGGTGGGCCTGTCCGACCTCGACACCGGCAGCGAGTACGTCCGTACCACCATCGCCAAGTACCTCGACGGACTGCGGTCGATGGGGGTCGACGGCTTCCGGGTGGACGCCGCCAAGCACATCTCCGCCACCGACCTCGCCGCCATCAAGGGCAAGATGCGCGATCCCGGTTACTGGGTGCAGGAGGTCATCTACGGCGCCGGCGAGGCCGTGCAGCCCGACGAGTACACCGGCACCGGCGACGTGGACGAGTTCCGGTACGGCAGCCAGCTCAAGAGCGCCTTCCAGGGCGGCGGTCTCGCTCAGCTCAAGTCCGTCGCGGACGGCAAGCTCGACGGCGACAAGGCCCGTACCTTCGTCGACAACTGGGACACCGAGCGCAATGGCTCGACCCTGACCTACAAGGACGGCGCGGCCTACACCCTCGCCAACGTCTTCATGCTCGCCTCGCCCTACGGCTCACCGAACGTCTACTCCGGCTACGAGTGGTCCGACAAGGACGCCGGACCGCCGAGCGGCAGCGCCGGCTGGACCCGTGAGCACGCCAAGCGGGAGATCACCGGGATGGTCGGGTTCCGCAACGCGGTGGGCTCCGCCCCGCTGACCGACTGGTGGGACAACGGGAGCAGCGCGCTCGCCTTCGGGCGCGACGGCAAGGGCTTCGTCGCGCTCAACAACGGCGAGGGGGAGCTGAACCAGACCTTCGCGACCTCGCTGCCCGGCGGTACGTACTGCGATGCGGTCGCCGCCGACCCGTCCTCGTGCGGCGGCCACACGGTCACCGTCGGGGACGACGGGAAGGTCCATCTGACCGTCCCGGCGAAGCGTGCGGTGGCGCTGCTTCCCGTGCGCTGAGCCGCTGTTCCTCAACCGCCGGACGGGCCCGGCCGCCCCGGCCCGTCCGGCCCGCCGGGCCGGGTGGCCCGCTCCAGCGCCAGCAGGACCGAGTGATAGCCGCGGCCCCCGGTGGCGTGGTCCATCCCGATCTCGCACATCCGGTTCGCCGACAGATACGCGTCGAAGCGCCGCCCGGTCACCTCGGCCGCCTCCTTCGCGGTGGCCGACTCCGTCAGCTCCCGGTGCAGCATCCCGCGGTCCCCGGCGAAGGCACAGCAGCCCGCGTCATCGGGCACCACCACCTCCCGCGCACACGCCCGGGCCACCTCCCGCAGCTGCTCCTCGTTCCCCAGGTGCGCCATGGCGCAGGTGGGATGGAGCACCGCGGACCCGGCCGTGCGTACCGGCTCCAGATGCGGCAGCAGATGTCCGGCGGCCCAGACGACCGAGTCGACGACGGTCAGGCCGTCGTGCAGCGCACGGTTGACCGGCGTCAGATACGGCACGACCTCCCGGGCCAGGCCCAGGGTGCACGAGGAGGCGTCCACCACCAGCGGCAGTCTGCCGCCCGCCGTCCACCCCCAGGCCGCCTCGACCACGCGGTTGGCCATCACCGCCGTCCCGCGCCGGTATCCCTTGGACTGCCAGATCGTCGCGCAGCAGGTCCCGGCGACATCCGGCGGGATCCACACCGGCCGGCCCGCCCGCCGCGACACCGCCACCATCGCCTCCGGCAGCGAAGGCCCGTGGTACCCGGCGGGCCCGCCGAAGATCCGGTTCACACACGCCGGGTAGTAGACCGCGGCCGCTCCCGCCCGCCGGGTCCCGGGCAGGTGGCGGGCCGCCGGGCCGGGCATCCGCGGCAGCCACTCGGGCACCAGATCCGGGCGCACGGCCCGGCGGGCGGCGCGGGTGAGCGCGGTCAGCAGCCGGTCGTCGAGCCGCTCCGCCGCGGCCACCGCCAGCCGCGCCGCCCGCTCGACGGTCCGGAAGTGCCGGGCGGCCCGGGCGGCGACCGACTCCTCGCGGGCGGTGTGGCGCCGGTGGCGGAAGTCCTTCATCAGCGCGCCGGTGTCGATGCCCACCGGGCAGTCCAGGGCGCAGGTCGAGTCGCCGGCGCAGGTGTCCACCGCGTCATAGCCGTACGCGTCCAGCAGCGCGGCGGTGACCGGGGATCCGGCCGGCTGCCGCAGCATTTCGCGGCGCAGCACGATCCGCTGGCGTGGTGTGGTGGTCAGGTCCGCGCTGGGGCAGGTCGGTTCGCAGAAGCCGCATTCGATGCACGGGTCGGCGGCCGCCTCGATCCCGGGGAGGGTCTTCAGCCCGCGCAGATGCGCCCGGGGGTCGCGGTCGAGGAGGACCCTCGGGGCCAGCACGCCCCGCGGGTCCACCAGTTCCTTGATCCGCCACATCAACTCCGTTGCGCGCGGCCCCCATTCGAGGGAGAGAAACGGCGCGATGTTCCGGCCGGTGGCGTGCTCCGCCTTCAGCGACCCGTCGAAACGCTCCACGACCAGCCGGCAGAACTCCGCCATGAAGGCGGCATAGCGCGCCACGTCGTCCGGCTTCGCCGCGTCGAAGGCGAGCAGGAAGTGCAGATTGCCGTGGGCGGCGTGGCCGGCGACCGCGGTGTCGAAGCCGTGCCGCGACTGCAGGTCCAGCAGGGCCGTACAGGCGTCCGCGAGCCGGGCCGGGGGCACCGCGAAGTCCTCGGTGATCAGCGTCGTGCCCGGCGGCCGGGAGCCGCCGACCGCCGTGACGAACGCCTTGCGGGCCTTCCAGTAGCCGCCGAGGGCCGCCGGATCCCGGGTGAAGGCGTTGGTGACGGACGCGACCGGGGCGACCGGTTCCAGCTCCGCCAGCACCCGCCCCCCGGCCCGCTCGTAGCCGTCGAGGGTGCTCTCGTCGGGTGCCCGGAACTCCACCAGCAGCGCGGTGGTCTCCTTGGGCAGCTCCGCCCAGTCGGCGGGCACCCCGGCCACCCGTACCGAGGCGCGCAGCGTGTTGCCGTCCATCAGCTCCACGGCCCGCGCGCCCGCCTCGTTGAACCGCCCCACGGCCGCGGCCGCGGCGCGCAGCGTCGGGAAGAACAACAGCGCGCCGGTGGTGTGCCGGTCCAGTGGCACGGTGTCGAAGACGGTTTCGGCGAGGAAGCCGAGGGTGCCCTGGGAGCCGACCATCAGCCCGCGCAGGATCTGCACCGGTGTCGTGCCGTCGAGGAAGGCGTCCAGGCGGTAGCCGTTGGTGTTCTTGATCTGGTACTTGGCGCGGATCCTGGCCGTCAGCGCGGCATCCGCCTCGATCTCCGCCTTCAGCGCCAGCAGGCCCGCGCACAGCGCCGGTTCGGCCTCGGCCAGCCGCGCGTCGGCGTCCGGCCGCGCGGTGTCCACGACCGTGCCCGACGGCAGCACGAGGGTGAGGGAGGCCAGCGTCCGGTAGGAGTTACGGGTGGTGCCGGCGGTCATCCCGGAGGCGTTGTTGGCGACCACACCGCCCAGGGTGCAGGCCGGCGCGCTGGCCGGATCGGGCCCGAGCAGCCGGCCGTGGCGGGCCAGGGCGACGTTGGCGCGCAGCACGGTGGTGCCCGGCCGGATCCGCGCCCGGGCGCCGTCGTCCAGCACCTCGATCCCGGACCAGTGGCGGCGCACCTCGACGAGGATGTCCTCGCCCTGGGCCTGGCCGTTGAGCGAGGTCCCGGCGGCCCGGAAGACGACGTGGCGGCCGTGGTCCCGGGCGTAGGCGAGGACCGCGGAGACGTCGTCGAGGTCCTCGGCCACGACCACGGCCCGGGGGACGAAGCGGTACGGGCTGGCGTCGGAGGCATGGCGGACCAGGTCGGAGATCGTGTGGAGCACCTTGTCCGCGCCGAGCAGCGCGATCAGGTCGTCCCGCAGCCGCTCGGGGGTGCCCGCCGCGCGCAGGGCGGCCACCCGGTCGGGTGCCGGACCGGGGGGAGCGGTGGGCCGCAGGCTCTGGGGGTCCGGCTCCAGCAGGGGCATGGCGGCACTCCTCCGGTGGGCGGTGCGTCAGCTCAATGCGGTGCACCCGGCCCGTCGACCAGGGTGGACAGCAGTCCGCCGAGCACCTCGCGCTGATCGGTGGTCAGGGGGGCCAGGATCTCCTCCGCCGCGGCCCGCCGGGCGCTGCGCAACGCGCGCAGGGTGGACCGGCCGGTGTCGGTCAGCTCGATCCGCACCACCCGCCGGTTGGCCGGATCGGGCACCCGGCGCACCGCGCCGTTCGCCTCCAGCGCGTCCACCAGCGTCGTCACCGCGCGCGGGACGACCTCCAGCCGCTCGGCGAGGTCGGTCATCCGCGGCGGGGTGCCGCGGTAGTGGTCGACGATCCGCAGCAGCCGGGACTGCGCGGGGGTGAAGGCGATGTCCAGGTGCTCCAGATGGTGCTTCTGGGCGCGGTGCATCCGGCGGGTCAGCCGTACCAGCTGTTCGGCGAGGTTCGAGGTGCTGACCGTCGGCTCGGGGGAGGGCATACCGCGAGGATAGCGGATATCAGGACCTGGTTCATTGTGAGTATAGGTAACAATGAGCTAAGCTCCACGACGCTTGCCTCCGGCCGTCCCCGGCCGGCCTCTCCCGCACCCTTTCGAAGGAGCCCATGCGCAGCGACGATCCCCAGTGGACCGCACCGCCCAAGGACCCGGACACACCGGTGCCGTTGCGGCGGATCCTTGCCCTCTTCCGCCCCTACCGCGGCCGGCTGACCGTCGTCGGCCTGCTCGTCGGCGCCTCCTCGCTGGTGTCGGTGGCCTCCCCGTTCCTCCTCCGCGAGATCCTGGACGTGGCCATCCCCGGCCGGCGCACCGGACTGCTGAGCCTGCTCGCCCTCGGCATGATCGCCACGGCCGTCACCACCAGCGTCTTCGGCGTGCTGCAGACCCTGCTGTCGACCACCGTCGGCCAGCGCGTCATGCACGACCTGCGCACCGCCGTCTACGCCAAGCTCCAGCGGATGCCGCTGGCCTTCTTCACCCGCACCCGCACCGGCGAGGTCCAGTCCCGGATCGCCAACGACATCGGCGGCATGCAGGCGACGGTCACCTCCACCGCCACCTCCCTGGTCTCCAACCTGACCTCCGTCCTCGCCACCGTCTGCGCGATGGTCGCCCTCGACTGGCGGCTGACCGTCGTCTCCCTGCTGCTGCTTCCGCTCTTCGTCTGGATCAGCCGCCGGGTCGGCAACGAACGCAAGAAGATCACCACCCGGCGCCAGAAGCAGATGGCCGCGATGTCCGCGATGGTCACCGAGTCCCTCTCGGTCAGCGGCATCCTCCTCGGCCGCACCATGGGCCGCGCCGACTCCCTCACCAAGGGCTTCGCCGACGAGTCCGAGCGCCTGGTCGAGCTGGAGATCCGCGCCAACATGGCGGGCCGCTGGCGGATGGCCACGATCGGCATCGTCATGGCCGCCATGCCCGCGCTGATCTACTGGGCGGCCGGACTCGTGCTCCAGCTCGGCGGCCCCGCCTTCTCCCTGGGCACCCTGGTCGCCTTCGTCTCGCTCCAGCAGGGTCTGCTGCGGCCCACCGTCTCCCTGCTGTCCACCGGCGTGCAGATGCAGACCTCACTCGCGCTCTTCCAGCGCATCTTCGAATACCTCGATCTGCCGGTGGCCATCACCGAGCCCGCCGAACCGGTCAAGATCGCCGCCCCGCGGGGTGCGATCCGCTTCGAGAACGTCACCTTCCGCTATGACCCCGAGGCCGCCCCCACCCTCGACGGCATCGACCTGACCGTCCCCGCCGGCGGCAGCCTCGCGGTCGTCGGACCGACCGGCAGCGGCAAGAGCACCCTGAGCTACCTCGTGCCGCGGCTCTACGACGTGACCGGCGGCCGGGTCACCCTCGACGGCACCGATGTCCGCGACCTCGACTTCGACACCCTCGCCCGCGCGATCGGGGTGGTCTCCCAGGAGACCTACCTCTTCCACGCCTCGGTCGCCGACAACCTCCGCTTCGCCAAGCCGGACGCCACCGACGACGAGATCGAACGCGCCGCCCGGGCCGCCCAGATCCACGACCACATCGCCGCCCTCCCCGACGGCTACGACACCCTCGTCGGCGAGCGCGGCTACCGCTTCTCCGGCGGTGAGAAGCAGCGCCTCGCCATCGCCCGGACCATCCTGCGCGACCCGCCCGTCCTCGTCCTGGACGAAGCGACCAGCGCCCTGGACACCCGCACCGAACACGCCGTTCAGCAGGCCATCGACGAGCTGTCCGCGGGCCGCACCACCCTCACCATCGCCCACCGCCTCTCCACGGTCCGTGACGCCGACCAGATCGTGGTGCTGGACGCCGGCCGGATCGCCGAGCGCGGCACCCACGACGAACTGCTCGCCGCCGACGGGCGCTATGCCGCGCTGGTACGGCGTGACGCAGACCTCACCCCGGCCGGTGAGCAGATGATGGCCCCGTAAGTGACCCGCGGGTAAGGTCGGGGGCGCGGCGGCCAGTTCATTGGTCGGGGTGGCCGCCGCACCCCCTTCTGGCCTACGGACGGCTGCCGGCCCAGCTCCCCCTGATCGGCTGGGCCCTGCACACCGCCCGCACGGCTACGCCCCCGCCAGCAGGATGACCTCCAGCGTCCGCGGCCCGTGCACCCCCTCCACCCGGTCGAGTTCGATGTCGCTGGTGGCGGACGGTCCGGAGATCCAGGTCAGCGGGCGGTCCGGGGCCAGCCGCGGCAGCGCCTCCGGCACCGAACCGACCACCTGGTCAGGGACGCGGACCACACAGAGGTGATGGTCGGGCACCAGCGTGATCCGGCGCAGGCCCTGATCGGGCCCGCCGTCCAGTACCAGGGTGCCGGTCTCCGCGATCGCCACCGCACAGCCCGTCAGCACACTGTCCACGGCATCGAGTTCGCGCGCCGTGGCCGACGCCCGGTCCTCGACCCGGGTGAGGTCCGATGCGGCCACCCAGGAGGCATCCAGGCCCGGCGGCACCAGCAGCGTGCGCGCGCCGCGCTCCGCCAGCAGCCGGCCGATCAGCCCCGGCAGCGCGCCGGCGGTACTGCGGTGCACCAGCGCCCGGTAGTCCGCGAGGTTCTCCGCGAGCAGCTCGACGGTCTCCGCCGTCGTACGGGACCCGTGCACCCGCCGGTAGTCACGCGCCACCGGTGCCTCGTCCGGCCGCTCACCGCGCGGCACATCCGTCAGTGCCCGGCGCACCCGCGCCAGCACCACCTCTCGGCTGCTCATGCGTCGTCTCCTCGCTGCTCGGACGGTGCCCGGCGGGTGCGCTGCCACCAGTCGCGGAAGGACTCGGCGGGCACCGCGGGCAGATCGCGGGTCCGCGACCAGGCGCGGCCCGGCCCCGGCAGCCGCCGTGGATGCAGCCGCCGGGTGCGCGCCGCCAGCCGTTCCCCGGCACGCAGCACCCCCGGGTGGTCGAAGGCCCAGGTCGCCGCGCGCATCGCGGCGCGCTCCGCGGCATGGCCCCTGGCCGGCTTGAGCACGACCCGCGACCCGCCCCGGGTCACCGGCCCGCCCTGCACCACCCGCTCCCGCAGATGCACCAGTACCTCGGGGATGTCGATGGCGACCGGACACACCTCGTAGCACGCCCCGCACAGCGACGAGGCATACGGCAGCGACGCCTCCAACGGCCCGCCGATACCGCGTAGTTGGGGTGTGAGGATGGCGCCGATCGGGCCGGGGTAGGGCGAGCCGTAGGCATGGCCGCCGGCCCGTTCGTACACCGGGCAGACGTTCAGGCAGGCCGAGCAGCGGATACAGCGCAGCGCCTGCCGTCCGACGGTGTCGGCGAGGGTATCGGTCCGGCCGTTGTCGAGCAGCACGAGATGGAAGGTCTGCGGACCGTCGCCGTCCGTCGTGCCCGTCCAGGTGGAGGTGTACGGATTCATCCGCTCCGCGGTGGAGGAACGGGGCAGCAGCTGAAGGAAGACCTCCAGATCCCGCCAGCTCGGCACCACCTTCTCGATGCCGACAACGGAGATCAGGGTCTCGGGCAGGGTCAGACACATCCGGCCGTTGCCCTCGGACTCCACCACGACCAGCGTGCCGGTCTCGGCCACCATGAAGTTGGCGCCGGAGATCCCGACCTTCGCTGACAGGAACTTCTCCCGCAGATGCAGCCGCGCCGCCTCGGCCAGCTCGGCGGGGGAGTCGGAGAGCCCCTCGGGCGCCGGACGGCCCCAGCCGGCCATCTCCCGGCGGAAGATGTCACGGATCTCGGAGCGGTTGCGATGGATCGCCGGCACCAGAATGTGCGAGGGCAGATCCCCGCCGAGCTGCACGATCAGCTCGGCCAGATCCGTCTCGTAGGCACGGATGCCGGCCTCGGCCAGCGCCTCGTTCAGCCCGATCTCCTGCGTCGCCATCGACTTGACCTTGACGACCTCACGCTCACCGGTCTCCCGCACCAGCCGGGTCACCAGCGCGTTGGCCTCGTCGGCGTCCGCCGCCCAGTGGACCTGCCCGCCCGCCGCCGTGACCGCGGCCTCCAACTGCTCCAGATAGTGATCCAGATGGCGCAGCGTACGGTCCTTCACCGCCGCGCCCGCCGCCCGCAGCTGTGCCCAGTCGTCCAGCTCGGCCACGGCCGCCGCCCGCTTGTCACGGATGGTGTGGGTGGCATGGGTGAGGTTGGCACGCAGCCGGCTGTCGCGAGTGGCGGCCGCCGCGGCCCGGGGGAAGGCTGGCATGCCCAGGTAGGTACCGCTCACCACACACGTCCTTCCGTACTGGCCAGAATCTCGGCGATATGCACCGGGCGGACCGCCGCGCCCTGCCGGCTGAGCGTCCCGCCGAGGTGCAGCAGACAGGAGTTGTCGACCGTGCAGAGGGCCTCGGCGCCGGTCGCGCGCACGTTGCGGACCTTGTCGGCGCCCATCGCCGCCGAGACCGCCTCGTTCTTCACCGCGAAGGTGCCGCCGAAGCCGCAGCACTCCTCGGCGCCCGGCAACTCCCGCAGCTCCAGCCCCCTGACCCGCTCCAGCAGCCGCCGCGGCCGGTCACCCAGCCCCAGCAACCGCAGTCCGTGACAGGTGGGGTGATAGGTGACGGTATGCGGATAGTAGGCGCCGACATCCTCCACCTTCAGCACATCCACCAGGAACTCCGTCAGCTCGTACGTCTTGGCCACCGCGGCCGCCGCCGCATCCGCGAGCTGCGGTCCGCGCCCCTCGGCCACCGCCTTCGCGCCGATCCGCGGGTAGTTGTCCCGCACCATCGCGGCACACGACCCGGACGGGGTGATCACATGGTCGTAGTCGCGGAACACCCGGTCGAAACGGCGCACCAGCGGCTCGGTCGCCTGCCGGTACCCGGTGTTGAACTGCGGCTGGCCACAGCAGCTCTGCCCCTCCGGGAAGCCGACCTCCACCCCCAGCCGTTCCAGCAGCGCCACCACCGCCTGCCCCGTCCGTGGCTGGAGCAGGTCGTTGATACAGGTGACGAACAGTGCTACACGCACGTTGCACTCTCCTTTCGGCCGCCACGGCCCCTGGCGGCCCTCCGCTTCCGCGGTACATGATCACCAGTGGCCCATCCTGCCCCAGCGGCAGGCCCACGAGAAGAACCCGGAGCGGAGGACCATGTCGAGTGCCGAGTACGCCGAGTACATGGCCGAGGGCCGGGCACCCGACGGTGCCCGCCCGCCGTCGCGGCTACGGCAGTTGGCCGCCGCCTCCACCGGGAACGCCGTCGAGTGATACGACTGGCCTTCCTGTACGGGCGCGCAGGGTTCTCCTGTACGGGCGCGCAGGGAGTCCACTTGAGCGCCCCGTACCTGCATCTTCGCAGGTCGGAGCGATCATGCGGGTGATCATGCATATGCGAGTGCTGCTGAGTTCCGCCGTCTCCGGGGTCGGCTCGAGGCTGACTGTTTGCTGACATATCTGACGTTGCGTCAGCAGTGCTGCGAGTGCCCGGGCTGAGTCTTTGTGTGGGGGTGGAGGTGATCGCTCCGGGTGTCAGGCGCCCTGGATGGAACGGTCGACGGTGAAGGTTCGCTTGTGGCGTGAAGCGCTACGAAATATGGAGAGGTCGGCGCGGTGTGATTGCCGTGCTCGAAGGCGAGGGGATGCGTGATCATGGGAGCTTTCATCGAAGGGCCTGCGTCCGAGGAGGGGTTGGATTCCCCTGCTGAGGGGGCTCGCGCCGGCGCCGTGGCTCCTCCGGCGCGTCCTGTGCGGCAGCTGCTCGCCGCCTCGGTCGGCAATGCGGTTGAATGGTATGATTGGTATACATATACCTTCCTTGCCACGTATATCGCCGCGCAGATCTTCCCTATGGGCGCGGCGAATTCGCTGGTGCCGCTGCTCTCGACGTTCGCGGTCTTCGCGGTGGGATTCTTCATGCGGCCCGTCGGCGGACTGTTGATGGGCGCGGTCGCCGACCGGCGCGGGCGCCGTGCGGCGCTGACGGTGACCATTCTGCTGATGGGCGGCAGCAGCCTGCTGGTGGGACTGACACCGACGTACGCTGCCGCCGGGATCCTCGCACCGGTCGTCCTCGTCCTGGCCAGGCTGCTGCAAGGGCTGTCGGTGGGCGGGGAGTTCGCCGCCTCCACCACGTTCCTTGTGGAGTCGGCCGGGCCCGGACGGCGGGGGCTCTTCTCCAGCTTCCAGTATGTGTCGACGACCATCGGCCAGCTCCTCGCTTCCGGCGTCGCGGCGATGCTCGTCGCGAATCTCGCGCCCGCCACCATGGGCAGCTGGGGCTGGCGGATCCCGTTCGTGCTGGGCGCGCTCCTGAGCCTCGTGGGCTTCTGGGTCCGGCGCGACGCGCGCGAGACGCTTCCCCAAGCTCCCAACTCCGTTCGAGCAGGGGAGACCCCGATCGAGGAACAGACGAAGGCGTCCCGGCCGGGCCTCTTCGAGGCATTGCGCCGCCATCCGCGCGAGTCGCTGCTGATCTGCGGAATCACAGCGGGCGGCACACTCGCGTACTACACGTGGACGTCGTACCTGCCGACGTACGCCGAGCTCAACGCCGGGGTGGCGAAAACAGACGCGTTGCTGGCGGGCACCCTCTCGCTGACGTTCTTCGCCGTGCTCCAGCCCCTCGCGGGCATAGTGTCCGACCGGATCGGGCGCAAGCCGCTGTTGCTGATGTTCGGGATCGGCTTCGCCGTGCTGGTCGTGCCGTTGCTGCGCATGCTCGACGATTCCTTCGTCACGCTGCTGCTCGTGCAGTGCGCGGGCATGGTCCTGCTGAGCGGTTTCACGGCCGTCTCGGCGGCCGTGAACGCGGAGACGTTCCCGGCACGGGTGCGCGCCGCGGGAATCGGTTTCCCCTACTCGCTCACCGTTGCCCTCTTCGGCGGCACGGCACCCTATGTCGGCACGCTGTTCAAGGACATGGGGCACACCGGTCTCTTCCCCCTCTACGTGGCCGTGCTGTGCCTGGTCTCCTCCGCCGTCTACCTTCGACTGCCCGAGACCGCTCACAGCCCGCTGGAGCGGTGAGGGCGCGAAGTGTCTGCTACCGGAGGGCGGCCTCTTCCTGGGGGCGTCGAAGGTGAGACCTGGGCACCTAACATCATGAAGTCGTCTACCTGGCTGCCTTGACCTGGGGTGATGCGGTCATACGTGTCTCTGGCCGTGGTGCTCCTGCGCCGGGGGGACGGGGTGCTGCGTACGGTGCTGCCGCCGGCCAGGAGCTGAGGCCCCGCGGGGTTGCGTGACACAGGGGAAAGTCCCTCTCACCAGCGGATACGCTGGTGAGAGGGACTTTCTTGATGTGTCCGAGGGGCAGGCCGGAGTGCGGGGAGATGCGCCTTCTGCCCGGGGAGGGGCGCCCATGCGTGAGGGCGCCCGAGGCCGTCATAGCCCTCGACGACGACCAGCAGGACCCATGCCAGGGGTATGACCAGCGATCGCTCCCCGAGCAGGGGGCGGGATGGGAGCATCAGCCCTGCTGCCGTCCAGCCACCGGGTCAGCCCGACTCGGCGGCTTCTGCGCGTCAAAAGCGAAGAGAGTGTTCTTGGCCGCGGCCACGATCACCGCACGCCCCGCAAGAGTCACACGTGGGCTTGCGCCCTGCTCGCCCGTCAAACCATCGACCTGCGGATCTGTTGTCCACAGGATTTTGCCATCGTCCGGCGACAGCGCGACCACCCGGCCGGTGGCCGAGCTGAAATACAGTGCGTCCGCTCCCGCACCAGGACCCGACGCGCCCTCTACGCCAGTCTGCCGCGACCACTTCTTCCGGCCGGTCGCGGGGTCGAGTGCTGTGACGAGACCGGTCTGCCCGCTCACGTATACGGTACTGTCCGCCATGCCGGGCGTCCCCTCGTATGTCTTGGCCAGTCGGGAGTACGTGACCTTCCGCGAGACCGGGTCGACCTGCGCCACCCCGTTGTAGCCGGCCAGCTCCGTTCCCTTCCTGCGTACTTGCAGGAGTACGAGCCTGCCGTTGGCGACGCCCATCGGCACGGCGGGGCCGTTGACCGCGATGGGCCTGCCCAGTGTCCCCGAGGCGCGGTCGACCGGGTACAGGGTGGGGTGGCGCACTGCCAAGGCATCCACCTCCGCATCCTTCGCGCACATCGCGACGAGCTGTGAGCCCAGCGGGACGGGAGCGCACTGCGTACCCGCTGGGAATGGCGACGTCCATGTGACCTGACCGCTGTGCGCGTTGCGGGCCTCGAAGCGGGAGTTGGAAGCGTCGACCGTCACGACGTCGGAACCGACCACCATGGCGTCCTGAGTCCGACCCGTGACGGCCGTCGACTGGGCGCCGGACGGCACGGACCACAGCTCCCGTCCGTTGTTCGCGTCGATGGCCACCACCTCGCTCGGAGGGTCCTGCGGGGCGTCCTGGGCGGCGAAGCGGTAACCGAGCACCGTGTCGTCGGTGGCGCCCACCAGGTGCATGCCGTTGACGGGGACGCCGGGGCTCTTCGCCGTCCACACCCGCGAGCCGTCCCTGGCCCTGATACGGGTCGCGACAACACTGCCGCCCCCGCAGAACAGCGCGTCGCCACGCACGACGCAACGCAGCTCGTCGGGGATGTCCGGGCGACCGCCGGGCACGGCCTTGTGCCACGGCTCGAAGCCGTCCGGAAGTGCGGCACCCGGCACCGCAAGGCTGTTGCCCTTGTCGCCGCCGCTGTTCCCCCCGAAGCCGCCCGCCGTCAGTGCGGCGACTCCTCCACCGATCGCTGCCACCGTCACCGCGACCGCGGCCGCGAACATGGGACGCCATCGGGGACGCAATCGGCGGCCGATGGAGGTGATGGCGCTCCCCGTATCGGGACCGGCCGGGGTGGTGGTCGGGGCTGACGGCGTCGGGGTGGTTGGTGTGGGGGTGGCCGGCGTCGCGAAGTGATGCTCGGTGACCATGTCGCGGGTGCGGCCCGCGCCAACTCCCCTCGCGTCGATCTGGCCGAGGTCGGTCGGCAGGTCCCGAAGCAGTACGAGGAGTTCGTCCGCCGAGGGGCGCCCGTTGGACTCCTTGGCCAGGCACGACTCGGCGACCGTGCGCAAGGCCACCGGCACATCTTCCAGCGACGGCTCCTCGTGCACCACCTGATACGCAGCTATGTATGGGCTGTCCGCGTCGAAGGGCCCGTGGCCCGTCGCTGCGTACGTCAGCAGCGTCCCCAGCGAGAAGACATCGGACCGTGGCCCCACGTCGCGCGGCGCCTGCAACTGCTCCGGCGACATGAAGGGCGGCGTACCTATGACCCGCCCTGTAATCGTCAGCGTCTGCTGGTCCACGGCGCGCGAAATGCCGAAGTCGATGACGCGTGGGCCCTCGGGCGAGAGCACCACGTTCGAGGGCTTCAGATCACGGTGGACAACCCCCACCCGGTGGATGTCCCGCAGCGCCTCCGCCAGCCCGATGGCGAGCCTCCGCAGCTCCGCTCCGCTCAGCGGGCCTTTCATGGCGATGCGCCGGGCGAGCGTGGGCCCCTGGATGTAGGTCGTCGCCATCCACGGCTGCTCGGCCTCAGGGGCAGCGTCGACCACGGCGGCGGTGAACGCGCCGCTCACTCGCCTTGCCGCCGCCACCTCCTGCCGGAAGCGGATGCGGAACTCGTCGTCCGCCGCGAACTGCGGGTGGATCAGTTTGATCGCGACAGGACGACCCGAACTTGTACGGGCCAGAAAGACCGCGCCCATGCCACCCGAGCCGAGTCGCGCCTCAAGCGGATAACCGCCGATTTCGGCTGGATCACCTGCGCGCAGCGACACTCTTCCCGACCTCCCGTCCCTCGTGCACCTCTGCCACCACGGGCCTGCGTACCTGTCCTGCACACAAATTAGCCGCAGGGCAGTACAGCAGAGCACAGCGGGTGACGAACAGGACCCCAGGGTTGCTCCTGTGCCGCACACGACGATGCCCCGCCAAGAGGAAGTCCGTTCCGAATGGCGTCGACTCCGCGCAAGTTCAAGTCTTCTCCGCCTCCGCGGAGATGCACCGAGGCCCTGGCCATCAGCGAGGAAGAGGAAGGGGCCTGCTCCGCGTTCGCGGAGATGCGCCGCCGTATAGATCACCACGCCTTGACACAGCACTGCGCTCCGAGTGATCGCAGGCCATGCCGCCTGGGTATACCGGTTGAGGTACCCACGCGCCGGGCTCTGACTCGTGAGAAATCGGACCCGAGTGTCCGGCCCTACCTTCGTCGATCACCAGTGCGGGGCGTACTGCCACCGGGCTGCTGAGGCGTGTCTTAAGGGTATACATGCCGTGAACTGGGCACTGTCTCACCGCTGACCGCCTTGCCGGCCCGGTGGCGAGGGCCGGCAAGCCCGAAGAGCAGGAGGCGCGCCCCTGACTAGTGTCCCAAGTTCTGACGACCGTCCGCCTGCTGTCGGCAGCTGAACGGCCACCGCGGTGCCAGCACGGGTCCGTTGGCCGCGCGGAGCGGAAGGTGACCGTTGATCCCGGGGGTGCGCGGTGGTCCGCGGAGGCCTCATCGCAACGGGGATACGGGCTCGCCACCCTTCTGCCGAGCGGCAGCGAGCCACGTACTCTTCTCTTCAATTTCCTACTGGAAGTACCTACTGGAAGGAACATCCCGGGTTGGGGGCATCTTCGGATAGAGGTGCTCCGTGGGGGAGGACGTAGAGGACTTCTAGGACCATAGGTGTGGTACCGAGATTGCGTCCAATGTGAACATTTTTGGAGCCGCTGGGCTCCGTAAGACTGTCACCAGCCTGATAAACACCGTCGGACTTACAAGTGGCGTCGAAGTGGCTCAGAGTCCCCTGTTCGACAGAGCCGTACAGGGTTCCGTCGTGGTAGTGCCAGCCGGTGCTCTGGCCAGGCGGAATGGTGACCTTCCGCAATATGTAATCCGTGCCACCCACCGTGGTCTGCGAAATGGTCGTTCCGGTGACGCCAGGGCCGGGCGGAGTTGCATAGGCCGCACCAGAGGCCATGGACATGCCAATGGCTGCGGATCCAATCAGCCCTACGCGGAGTATGTTCTGCATGAAGTGAAATCCTTTGCGAAAACGGCCAAGGGAGCCTTTAAGCGCAGCCGACTATCGTGATTGCACAGTCGGCAGCGTCATGGACTGAAGGGGCCGGTAGGGCAGGGTGTAGGGAGTCGACGAATCTGAAAATGAGCGGCCAAGCGCAGTGATGTATAGGTATCTGCTCGCCGCTGTGTCAGGCTCCTGGATTCAAGAAGAATCATCGCAGGATGACCTAGAGACCTGAAGCTTTCATTTCGATCTCGCCAACGGATACGCGTTCGCTCACCGCGCCACAATGCGTCCTCTCGCGTGAATCCCTTGCCCTGCTGCCGGGATGAATTACTTCCCTGATTCTGAGGCCTGCCATTCAGCCCAGACAGTGACGAAAGGCCTCAAACGCGGGGGGCCTTTTGCCTCTAAAACCCTGTTCGCGGCCATCGTCTACGTCCTGGTCAGCAGCTGCGTCTGGAGGGCTCTACCGCCGAGCTTCGGATGGGTATCGAAGTCGATGGCACGCCGCAGCTTCCTGATCTGGCCAAGGGCCAGCGTCAGGGGCCGACCGCACGAAGGGAGCCTGCATTGCCTGGGCGACGCCGGTCTGCTCGCTCTCTCCCGCGCCGTCCTTGCTTCCGTCCACGGGGCCCGTACGATCCACCGCTCGCTGTCGGAGACATCTGTGGAGTCCGGCGAGGTTGGTGACGCGGCCGGCTGCGAGGGTGCGGGGGTAGCTCAGAGGGGCCAATATCGGCGCGACGATCCGAGCACGGATGCAGTCCGCCGACCAGGCCCCGGACGTCAATGCCCGATCTGCCCGGCTCGGGAGATGCTGCGGGCTCCGCTCATGAGCCTGGCCTGGTGTGCCAGCAGTACCGCCTGCACCCGGCTGCCGCGCCCCGTCTTCCCCAGGAGCGAGCAGACGTGGCTCTTGACCGTCCCCACACCGATGCCGAGCCGCCTGCCGCTCTCCAACTCTGTCTTTGGACAGAGACCCTCGTCGTCCGTCAGGTTAAAGCGACGGTGGTAGGTCTCACCTTTGACGGGTAGTGCATCCCGACCTGAGCGCGATGAATCCGCGGCGCAACACGGCCACGATGGTTGGGAACGTGGACCTCTTTCAGGACTGACCATACCGCACCCTTCCATCTCTAAACCTGCCTCGTTGATTTCGGCAGAACGGCAGAAGGGCTATATGGAAGGCCGGGCCAAAGGCTCATCAGGACGGGCCCAAATACCCTCTTGGGGCCCTTTCTGGCAGGTCACGTTGCCGGTGTTGCCGTGCGGCTTCGCCTAGCGAATCGTAAGGGAGATATCGCCATGATGCGTCCAGTTTCAGCTCCGGGTCGGGCGTCCAGCCGCACGACCAGTAGAGCAGCAGTCCTGGTCGCGGCCATGCTGGTAGCGGCGCCCCTGGTGGGTGCAACGACACCGGCCGTGGCTGCCGAAGATCCGAAGGAGATCGACAGAACAAAGATCTACTCGTCGGAGGACGACATCATCGCGGCGATGAAGAAGTGGGCGCCGGTCGAAGATTCGGAGAGCGTTATGGGATACCCGATGGGTGTCCGAGACGAGAAGGGCGCCATCACGTCTGTTGACCTGGACTATGCGGCGAAGCAGTACGATTCGAAGCAGGCGGTCGTGGACGCCAAGGCGGCGGCGAAGAAGTACGCGGCCCTCCCGAATCCAAAGACAGCTCTCGTGACCGCCGCCAATAAGATTGCGGATACACCCCTCACCGAACCCGAGACACGCCAGAACACCCTTGACGACAACGTTTATTCGAGTTCGTCAAAGTATCCAAGGTGGCCTGCCCCGAATTACTGTGATGGCAAAGACTCTGATGGCAAGCCGATGGTGACTGGCCCCGAGCCGAAGCCGTGCATGTTCGTCGGCAAGCTCGACAATGCACCCGAGTCCCTGTACCCCAAGGCCGGGGGCAGCACCGGCATCGCGGGCGGGGGGAAGAAGACCTACAAGATCTCGCAGCAGAACACCGACGAAAAGACCGACACGGTAGGCTGGTCGATGGGGGGAAAGGTCTCGGGCAAGGTCACCAGTATCCCCGAAAATGGGGGAACCGGGGGCGAGGTCGGTCCTGAGATCAGCTTCACCTACAGCTACTCCAGCACCTCGACCCATCGAAACATGAAGCAGGTGGACGACCAGACCGACGCCACCTTCCCGAGCGAGGTGAAGGGCAGCCTGCAGGGTCGGCGCGACGGCGCGTATTACGTCGGCTACATCATCACCTACTACTCCGACGAGGACCAGGGTTTCAAGGACGACCCGAACATGACGGAGAAGACCCTCACCGCCATTCCGGCCCGGGTCTACGTCCAGTCCCCCAAGTCCAGCACCGCGCTCGACTACTTCAATTACCAGGAGAGCTAGCCCAGCGGTCATCGCGCATGACGGCCGAACGTGGGCGAAGTTTCGCGACGGGCTTCAGGCGGGCACAGGCAGCGCGGCCGCGGGGGCCGACCTGCGGAGCTGGCGCGGCTGCTGGGCGGGCATCAGCGGGCAGGCCAGCCCAGCGATCGCGATGAGGTCGTCGCGATACTGCGGCACCGCCGTGTGCAACCAGCGCTGGACGGCCCAGAACCCAGCCGCTTCCTCGCAGCTGTAGGTGCGGGCCTGTTCCGCTGCCAGGGCCAGCGCGGCGCCCCGGCGCATCACCAGCACCTCGTCGACGACCGCCAGCCGCTCGGCCGTCGCCACCACCTCGGGCAGCACCGAGTGGCAGCTGTCATGCCCGGCGGCAGTGGTGAACCGCGCCGGCACCCCCGCCGCTCACCTTGGCGTAGCGGGCGGCCGTGCCCTGCCGGGAATCGGCCGCGCGCACCGCCAGGACCACCAACTCGACCCGGTACCCGGCCTGCCGGTACAGGGCGGCACCGGCGGCGAACCCGGCGGCGCTGGACGGGGTGAGCTCGATGACCACGTCCCCGCGCCGCTCGCGCACGTACGCCTCGGCCTGCGCCTGCCAGGTCCGGTAGTCGGCGCGGATCCGCTCCGAGGCCGTACGCGGCTCCTCCCGCAACAGCTGACGGTAGTCCGGGTGGGAGAACTTGAAGTCGTCACCGCGGATGTGGGCCGCACCGGCGCGCAGGGTGCGGCGGACCATCTGCGCGGCCCCCGTCTTGCCCGCGCCGGGCCGGTCCACCACGTACACCGCGACGGGCTGCTCCTGCGGCGTGATCCGCCCCAGCCCCGGGGCGATCAGCTCGTCAAAGAACCACTTGTGTTCCTCTACGGAGAGCCGGTGGTAGTCGACTCCGGGCGCCTCCTGGCGGGGCTGGGGCAGCCGGGGATCGGCAAGGTGCCGGTCGGCGTCGGCGAGCTGACGGCGGAAGCGGCCCGTGGCGCCTCGGTTCGGCGGCGTTCTCCGCTCCGACAGACGACGGATTCGTCCCACCTACCGCCTCACACAGCCCACTTCAATGCCGCACTTCGATGCCGTGGGAACCGCGCTGCGGTACCAGTGGGGTCTGCGTTGATCCCGAACCTGGACTCGCTGTCGTCAGGAGAGGTGCCTCCGGAGGGCATGGGCACGCGGTGGAGCGCCGTCGAATGCACAGCGGTGCGGCACAGGCGGGGGTGTGTCGAGGCACCGTGTGGTGGCGGTCGCCTGGAGACCCGACTCTGGGGCAGCTTGGCTCGGCGCCGGCCGGGAGTCATGTGGTGGCGCGCAGGACTGCCGGCAACTGGCTTCGCGGCGGCCTAAACGCCTCGTGAGGAACCGGCCCCGGTCGAACAGCGTCTATCCCGGCGTGCGGTTTTGGCTAATGGGGGGCATGTTCGCGTGGGTGTTGTGCTGCCGGGCTGGGCGGATGAAATTCTCGACATCATCGGCGTTTCGTGGCCGAACGTGGATGAGGACGACTACCGCGACATGGCCGATGCTCTTCGTGGGTTTGCTGACGACATTGACGGCGGCGCCAACGAAGCTCATCAGGCCATCCAGAGTCTTGTCGGCTCTGCGGGCGGCTCGCTGGGGGTGCAAGCGCTCAATGCACATTGGGGCAAAGTCAACGGCAAGCACCTGAAGGGTCTTGCCGAGTGCGGGCGACTGGCCGGCACAGCCATGGACGCTGTCGCGGTCCTCATCGAGGGCGCCAAAATCGCAGCCATCGCTCAACTTGCCATCCTCGCCGCCGAGGTGATCGCTGCACAGGCCGCGGCGCCCTTCACGTTCGGATTGTCCGAGCTGGGGGCAGTGGCCGGGACTCAAGTGACCCGTGTCGCCGTGAAAAGGATCATCAAGGAGGTCTGCGAGCAGGTCGTCGAGCGGGTGGTCAGCACCGCTTTGAGTCCGATCGAGGAAGCTCTCGGTGCGATGGTCGGCGACTTGGTTGTTCAGCTCGGCTCCAATGCCCTTGGTCTGCAGAAGGGGGTAGACCTCGGCCACGCGGCTCAGGCAGGAAAGGGCGCCGGAAAGTCCGCAGCCGATGGCATGCAGTTGCTGAGCGCCGGCGACGAGGGCGGTGGCGCCGGAGGCGGAGGCAGCGGCGGTGGCGCCGGAAGCGGTGGCTTCACCTTCGACCCCGATGCACATGATGGCGCCGTCACCGGCCTGCAGAGTGCCGGCGGCACCTTCCGCAACAAGGCGGGCGACAAGATCGGACGGGCCAAGAGCCATCACGGACGCACCCGCGGGAAGGACGCCATCGCCAATGCTGCCGCGCCGATGATCGACAAGGTCATCGAGGGGTTGGAGACCGGCGTCAAGAGGACTGCCAAGCATCTCGACGACGACATGTCCCGCGGCGTCAAGCAGATGAAGAAGAACCACCACGAGAACGATGCCGGAATCGCGACCGAGCTTCAGGGCATCCACAAGAAATCCTCCGGCGGCCCCGCTCCGACGTACTTCGTTGACGACAAGGGGAAGGCCACACGCCTGACGGACCAGGGGCATCGGGATCTGACTGATGAGGACCGCAAGCGGCTGTCTCCCCTCGGGCTTCAGGACGACAGTGTTCCGAAGAGACAGGCGTCGAAATACCCGCTGCCCGATAAGGCCGACCGGAAGAAGAAGCCCTCCCAGCAGGTTGGTTTCGGGAGCACGGATCTGTCGCGTGCCACACGCACGGCACGCGACGCCGAAAGTGATTACGGCAGGAAGAAGAAGGACAAATTCACGAGTCGGAACTACGCTGCGACCCGGCATGGCGAGCGGGGAGCTGACGACGAGTTCGTCCTTGTCGGGCGCAGCAAATGGCCGGGAGCGCATTCAGAGCGTCAAGTCGGCATACCTTTCCTCGACGCTGGAACGACGCATGGAATGAGGGAGCTCTACACGGAACGTGAGCCGTGTACTTCGGGGAAGGGCTCGGTGGACTGTAGCGCTTGGATGTCGAAACATCTTCCTGATGGGGTGCAGGTTTCGCATAGCGTCGAGTACGGCGAAACCGAGGACTCCAAGAAGCGCGGCAACGATCAGATGAAGCAATACCTTGACGGAATTAAGCCCAAAAAGAAGTAGCAATTGACTCCCAAATGCCGCCCCCGATAGGATGGCGAGCACTAGTGACGAACATGCGACAGGACAATGTATGCCACAGCTCATCAACCGCACGATGATGGAGTCGGTATTCCCCTCGGAAGAGCTCGTGACCCTGCAGGAAGCCAACCTGCCGCACGAGCTGAACGAGGCCGCCCGGACGATTCTGACCAGTGTCGGACTCCCGGACGACCGGAGCTCCTTCTTCTTCGTCGATGGGCGGCTGACCGACGAGGAACCAGTCGGTCGTTTCGCCCGCTGCGCGGAGCTGCCCCACTTCTCCCAGTACAAGGACATGCCGGAGGGCTGGGAGAACTGGTTGGTGATCGGAGGGATCTACGAGGACGGTGTGGCCCTGGACCCCGTCTCCGGAATGGTGTACTC
Source organism: Streptomyces sp. NBC_01454 (assembly GCF_036227565.1). Lineage (NCBI taxonomy): Bacteria > Bacillati > Actinomycetota > Actinomycetes > Kitasatosporales > Streptomycetaceae > Streptomyces > Streptomyces sp. NBC_01454. Next base: position 1,032,574 of record NZ_CP109460.1, on the reverse strand, counting down.
CCTGCCGGACGGCGAGTACCGGGCCCGTCCGCTGAACCAGAGCCTCGAATCGTTCGTCTACTTCCTCTATCTTCTCCAGTTCGAGCGCCCCAACTTCGACTTCTCGGTGTCGGAAGAGATCACCGACTCGGAGGGCGTGGCCGTTTCTCTCAGAGAGCGGATGATTCACGTCGATCCGCTTCCTTTTGAAGGGGTGGAGCCCGCGTGGTCGGAGGAATTCGACTGGGATGCCGAGGACGCCCCTCCCCTTCCCGCATGGGATCATGTTCTCTGGGACGTTTACGAGTCGGTTGGTTAGGCGGATTCACTCATGAGACATCCCGAAGGCGCCCTTCGGTCCTTCAGCTCCGAGTCCGGGAGTGACGCCGGCAGTGCACATCCGAGCGTTCAGCGGCTTGCACGGATCACCGTTCCTCTCCAGGTGGGCCCGTACTTCGCCACGGCCCACGACGAGGCCGTGCCGTTGCACGAGTATGCCGACTCCGTCGGGCGCAGGGTGATGGACGAGAGCTGCCTGACGTGGGCCCGGCTCGGGTCGGACCGCGGGTTCGAGATCTGCGCCGACCACGACGGAGCTGTGCACGCGGTGCTGCTGGACCTCAACGAGGCAGTACGTCCGGTCAATTCGACTCCGGAAGCCTTCGCAGAGTCACTTGGAGCACTGGACCAGGCTCTGGGCGCGATCCTCACCGCGGACAGCCCGCACACGGCGCAATCTGCGTTCGAGCAGTTGGAGCAGCGGCTGTGGGCGATCGACCGGGGCGCCTTCGCCGAACGCGAGTACTGGTGGCCTCTTGTGCTCGACGACATCAGGGACACGGCGAGCGCCGAGTGGTTCACCGCGTTCGAGGTCGTCGACGGGCAAGGTGAGAAGCAGATCCTCACGGCGTCCGGCGGAGTCGGGATCCACCCGGAGGAAAAGCTGTGGCAGCAGCTTCGGTCGGCCGGTGTGCAGCCAGAGCAGGTGCTGCGGATCCACACGGAGTTGGAGGCGTGCTTCATGCCCGGCCATTACTGCTCGTTGTGGCTTGGCGAGGTTTTCCCCGAAGCGCAGCTCACGCACAACTTCCCGTACGGAGAGACTGCTGCCTCACGCGCCGAGGGCATCCAGCAGCTGCGTGAGGCAGCCGCTGAGCAGCCGTCGCAGTAGCGCCACGAGCAAGGGCAGAGGAATAGAGGGGGAACTGTGGCCACCGTCATTCCAGCACCGGACATCGCCGCCTGGCCGCATGTCGAGGGGGTGCCCGGCCAGCAGCAGCTGTTCGACTGGGTCGTCGACGTGGACGGAGACCGGCCGGGTCTGTGCCTGGTGCGCGGCAGTCAAAGCACCGGCAAGAGCCGCCTGTTGGCGTGGTTTCTGGCGGGAGCAGCTGCGGCTGGCCACCCCCGCACGACGGTCCACGCCACTGTCCCCGCCGACGGGCTGACCGCGGATACCTTCGCCTGGGGCCTCGGCCGCCAGTTGGGCTACGGGCCCCTTCCCCTGGACCGCCTGTTGAACCAGGTCGCCGCCGACCAGCGGCCAACGCTCCTTCTCGTTCCCGACCTGCACCGGGCCGGACGCGGCTCAGCCGACCTCGCGCAGGCCGATCCGACGACGCTCGTCACTGCGTTCCTCGGGCCTCTCCTTGCGCTTCCTCACATCCGGGCCGTGATCGAGGTCGGTGATTCGGGGCTGCTCTCTGATCATTCTGCCGAAATCATCGAGGGGCACCCTGACGGCGCTCACGAAATGGCCGGCGCAGGAACCACCGCTTTCGCAGATCTCAAGGCGGCTGTTCCGCACACCGCCGCCGGCCGCCCTGACTGGGCGCAGACTCCGGATGACATCCGCCGGCGCGTGCTCGATCAAGCGCTGTATGAGACCGCCGGTCAGCCGACTGCGGAGGTCGAGCGTCTGCTTGCTGACCCCGGCTTTCTCGTCTACGGGTCAGCCCACGCCATCACCGCCGTGATGGACGACGAACGCGTCCGGCTGCCTGCCGGGGCGCGCCGCATCTGGCGCCGGGCAGCGCCGCAGCTCACCGCGACCGAGCACAGCCACTTGGAGCGGGCGGCTCTCCTGCACGCTGCTGCACTCGGTGACAACGACCGTCTCGCCGCATACCTCCAGCCCCTTGCCGAACAGCATCACTGGACAGCCACCTGGGCACAGCACAACACACCGGTCACCGCACATTGCCAGCTATCGGGAGACGACGGCCGACTACTGGTCTCCGACCCTCTGGGCCGACTCCACCTTCACGACCTCGAATCAGGGCAGCACACGAGCATCCCGTCGGCATTGCCGGTGCGCTCCGCGGGCATCGTTGGGACCGACTCCGACGCCCTACTGGTTCTCGACGACGACGGAGTCCCCCACGCCGTCACGTCCGATGAGGACGGGGCAGCCGCCACGTTGCTCGGGCACATCGTTGCCCACCACACCCAGGCGCTCCCGTCCACGGAGGGCTCGCAGCCCACTGCTCTCGGCTCCTGTTCCCGGTCGCCTCTGCTATCCGTCGGGGACACCGGCGGAGCCGTCCATGTCTGGTCCCTGACTGCCTACTCACCAACCCCCCGGAGCCACCGCCTCCACACAGTTCCGATCACGGCGGTCACCTGTCTGCCACTCGGCGACGACGGATCCATCCTCGTGTTCAGTGCCGCCTTCGACGGGTCCATCCGGATGTGGGAGACGAGCCAGGAACCGATGGAAGCCCCCGTCGACCAACGGCCCGCAGTAGTCACAGCTTTGGCCGCGGCGAATACCGACATCGGCCCGGTACTCGCCGCTGCGTGGAACGACGGCGAGGTCCACCTCTGGCATCTGACGAGCGGAGCGGTCAGGACCGTGCCGCTGCTCTACCGCTGTAATGCGCTATCCCTCACATCGAGCGGACACCTGACCGTCAGCGGCCCTGATGGCTACCACACCATCCGTCTCAGCCTGCATCGGCTTTGGCCCTGAGCTTGTCCTTCCACACTCCAACCGCCTCAGCCGGAGTTCACTCACCAGGTCTGCGGGATGTACCCCCATACGCCCGACCGACGCCGCCCATGCCCCGGCCGAGCCGCTGAGCACCCTGCGCTCTGCTGCTCCCGACTCCTGCGGGGATGAGCCCACGGTGAGCGTCCCGGACGTGTCCTACGGGGACCGCTCTCCTGTCTGCCCGTGGGGCACGGCTTGGGCGTCGTGCCGGGCGACGGTACCGAGAGGCGCGGTGTTCGCACGGTGGAGAGCCTGCCTGCGTGCCGCGTCTGGCTCGTCGATCTCGACGCCCATGGAAGAGGGACGCGCTGGGGTGGACATGGCAGCGCTGAGCCTCACTCCGGCCTGGACGCAGCCTCGACCCGCGCCGATGCGGTGCCGCTGCAACGCCCATAGTGTTGCAGCTTGTTCTCGCAATGCGGGGCGCGGTATGGGAACAACTGGCGCTTCAACTGGGCTTTTGCCGTTCGATTCACTCCTGCAGTGAGAAGGCAACGCCGCGTGGCTCCCGCAACGGCCTCGCAACGGCTTCGTCAGCCGCCATGCTGAGCTCGCCGGCATAGCGCCGGCATAGCACCGCATCATGCGGTCGTAGCAAAGGGGCCCGATGTGAAACCGTCGTTGCTGTCGCTGAGAGCAGTCGTGCTGCTATCCCTCGGCATGGTGGGCGGTGTCGTGACCGTGGCCTTATCCCTCCTGGCCGGTCACGCAATAGCCGACAGCCTGCTGGGCGGAATGGCCAGCGCAGGCGGGATGATCACCTTCCTCGACCGCATTGTGGCGACCGGAGCGAACGGCACCGCTCAAGGCGCCCTGCCTCAAGGCGATGGGTCTGAAGAGGCTCACCGCCATGTCTGAGATGAACCCCCTCCCCGAAGAACTGAGCGACGAAGCACGGGCTCTGGCAACCGCACTACGGGAGCTTTTCCAAGGGCTGAATGTCTCTTTGCGCCGTTACTCCAGCAGACGGCACCGCAACGCGGCCACCTTCTCGCGCTACTTCAGCGGCAGAGCCGTCCCTCCCTGGGACGTGGTCATGGACCTGCTCGCCGACCTCGCCGAACACCGCGGTAAGCCGGCCACGCAAGAGGCGATGGACCTGCTGCGCCGTTTGCACCAGGCCGCAATCTCCACCACATCCTCGCCCAAGCACGCGGTGGAGATCCTCGAGAGGCAGCTCGCGGACGCGGACCGTACCGCCCGCAGCACAACGGCTCACAGCGACGTCATCGGCGAAGCGCTGCTGGACCGCCAGCACCGCATCGCCGACCTCGAGGTCCGCCTGACACACCTGGAATCCGAGTGGAGCGCGGAGCGAGCACGCGCTGACGCTCTGGAGGCCCACGCCCCTGATATCGCCAACCTGCTGCGAGAGCGTGACGCCCTGAGTTCCGAAGTCACCAGGCTCACCAACGAGCTGGAAGCCGTCCAGATTCGGCACAGCCAAGCGGAGGAACGCTGCAAGCTGCTGGAACGGCAGATCGACACCATCGAGGAACAGCGACAGGCGCCCCTCGAGGCTACTGCTGACGAGCCCAACCCGCCCTGCCTTCCCAAAGTACTGGTGGTCGACGATCAGCCGGAGAACCTGCTCGCCATGACAGCAGTCCTGGACGGCTTGGACCAGGAGATCGTCGCTGTCTCCAGCGGCCGGGAAGCACTCAAAGCGCTCCTCGACCATGACGACTTCGCCGTCCTGCTTCTGGACGTCCAAATGCCCGAGATGGACGGCTACGAGACTGCAGCCCAGATTAAACGGCGCTCCCGCCACAGGGACCTGCCGATCATCTTCCTTACCGCGATGAGCATCGACTCCGAACATTCTGCCCGCGCTTATTCCGCAGGCGCCGTGGATTACATCGCCAAGCCGTTTGATCCCTGGGCCCTACGCGCCAAGGTTGCCGTCTTCACGGAGATCTTTTACGAACGACGCCAACGGGAACGCTGAATCCCTAAGAGGGTGGTTTGAGGGGGCTTAGTGGGGATCGGACACGAAACCCCGACCAGTGTCACGTTGGGCGTGTCCTCCGGAAACGAGCCCGCTTGCCTCCGCGGACGGCCGGCTGCCGGCGGCCGCTATCGGGGTACACGCGATCGTGTGCGGCTGCCTTGGCGGCGGTTCAGGCGGTCGAAGTGATCGCTCGGGTGACGGCTGTGATCGCCGGGGTGGGGTGGCCGCAGAGGCGTGCCACGAGCACCCGGCGAATTTCGGGGGGTGCGCCGTCGACGCGCAGCACGCTCACCCCGGGCAGCAGCATCGGTGAGAGCCCGGACGGCACCGTGGTCACGCCGAAGCCGCCGGCGACCAACTGGAGCTTCGTCAGCCAGTCGCGCGCGGAGTGGACGACGCGCGGCCGTCCGGGCACCGCGTGGTTGCCCCCGGCCGCAACAAGGACGCGCTCGACCTCCTCGCCGACCGGTTCGGTCCGCGTCTGCGCCCGGTCCCGCTGACCGGAGACGAGGCCACCGACCGCGCGGCGGTGTCCACGGCGGCCGACGGCCCGATCGACATGGTGATCGACCTGCTCCCGCCGAGCGCACCCAGCTCGGCCTCGCGCGCGGCGGCCATGACCGTGCGCGAGTACGGCCGCGTCGTCCTCATGGGCGGCGTCGGCATGCTCGGTGGCGACGACCTCGCACTCCCGTACCCATGGATCATGCGCAACTCGATCACCGTGCGCGGGCAGTGGATGTACCCGCGCACAGCCAATGTCGGCATCATCCGGCTCCTCGCCTCGGGCGCTTTGGATCTCGCCCCCGAACGGGTCCGGTCGTTCGGCCTCGATGCCGTCAACGACGCCATCGCGTACGCCGCCGCGCACGGCGGCCCGTTCGACCGCACCAGCCTCACCCCATCAGCTGCCTGACACGGCCCACTGGTCCCCACCACGGGGCTCGGCCGATTACTGCTTCCTGGCGAAGCTGCCAGTTCGAACTCGGTGAGGATGTCGAGTTTGACCAGGCGTTTTACGTCGGGCGCGGGGCTCGCCGCACGCGAAGGCGCCGCCGCTCCAGGGACAGGGACGGCGGCGCCTTCATGCGGGGTTGGTCAAATAAGCCACCCCACGAAGTGAAGGACGCACGCGAGAAGGTTGGTGAGGATGTTCATCGGGGCTTCTCCTTGACGTGTGGTGTGGGATCCAACTCGTCGGCCCGGCAAGAGGTATCGACCGGAGGACGTCGGCGTTTCGGTCTGCAGCCCGCCGCCTGCGCCTCGTCAACAGTGACCGGCGCGGGAAGTCAATTGAAGGCCCCGTCTCTTCGATCATGCTTACCTGCGAACGTGCGTTCCCGCGCCGGACGTGCGCGGCCGCGGAGTCTTTGGCGGCGCCCCGGGGCGGCAGTGAGCCGCCCTGCCTCATGAGGCCAGCCTCCCCACCAACTCCGTCTCGTGTCCGTCCAGTTGAAGGGGGCTGTCGAGCAGCCGCCGGATGTCCCGGACCGCGACACGCCCCGCCCGGTTGGCGCCGATGGTGCTCGCCGACGGTCCGTATCCGACGAGGTGCACCCGCGCCTCGCGCAGGGTGCGGGTGCCGTCCAGCCGGATGCCGCCGCCCGGCTCGCGCAGCCGCAGCGGGGCGAGATGGTCGAGCGCCGCGCGAAAGCCCGTCGCGTACAGGACCACATCGGCCTCGACCGTACGGCCGTCGGCCCAGGCCACACCGCCGGGCGTGAGGCGCTCGAAGAGCGGCTGCCGTGCCAGCACGCCGCTCGCCCGGGCCTGCCGAAGTGCCTCGGTCATCGGCAGCCCCGTCACGCTCACCACGCTCCGCGGCGGCAGGCCCTGCCGTACCCGCTGCTCCACGAGAGCGACGGCGGCCCGGCCCTGCTCCTCGCCGAACGGCCCCTCCCGGAACACCGGCGGCCGACGGGTCACCCATGTCGTGGCGGCCGCGACCGGCGCGATCTCCAGCAGCTGCTGGACGGCCGACGTCCCGCCACCCACGACCACGACCCGCGCGCCGCGGAAGTCCGCCGGCCCCGCGTACTGCGCGCTGTGCAGCTGGCGGCCGGCGAACACCTCCTGGCCGGGAAACCGTGGCCAGAACGGCCGGTCCCAGGTCCCGGTCGCATTGATCAGCGCCCGCGGTGCGTAGGCGCCCTCGGACGTCTCGACCAGCAGCCGTCCGCCGGCGCCCGTACGCACCGCCGCCACGTTCACCGGCCGGTGCACCCGCAGCCCGAAGGTCCGCTCATAACGTGCGAAGTACCCGCCGATCACCTCGGACGACGGGCGCCGCGGGTCGGCGCCGGTCAGCTCCATACCCGGCAGCGCATGCATCCCGTGCACCTTGTCGAAGGTCAGCGTGGGCCACCGGAACTGCCAGGCCCCGCCGGGGCGCGGAGAGTGATCGAGGACGACGAAGTCCCGATCCGGCGCCCAGCCGGCCCGCCGCAGATGGAAGGCCGCGGCCAGACCGGCCTGCCCGGCACCGATCACCACGACCTCGACGTCACGCACCCCGGAGTGGTTCATGTTTCATCCAACCCGGGAGGCGGGGGATCTCTTCCCGGGCCGCCCGGACGCCTACCGGAGCAGCGGGCCTCGGCCTGGACGCCGCCCGCTCGGACCAGACGCGGGCCCGCGTGGGGCGCGGCGATCACCGCCACCGCGCCCCAGGCACCACGTCCTCCGCACCACTCCGCTCAGCGACCGCCCGCGAACAGCAGGGGCGCGCCACCCGGTGCGGACGCCGGCCGGCCGTGGGCGGCGGGCACCCCGTCGAGCGGCGGGCGTCCGGCATCCAGCAGTCCGCGGGCGGCGAGCTCCGGCCGTACGCCCTCCCCGAACCAGTACGCCTCCTCCAGATGCGGATAGCCGGAGAGCACGAAGTGCTCGACGCCCAGCGCGTGGTACTCCTCGATCCGGTCGGCGACCTCGGCATGACTGCCGACCAGCGCCGTCCCGGCACCACCGCGCACCAGACCGACGCCCGCCCACAGGTTGGGCGAGATCTCCAGCTTGTCCCGCGACCCGCCGTGCAGCGCCAGCATCCGCTGCTGTCCCACCGACTCGCTCCGGCCCAGCGCCTGCTGCGCGGACGCGATCGTCTCCGGGTCGAGATCGTCGAGCAGCCGTCCGGCGGTCGCCCAGGCATCCTTCGACGCATCCCGCGAGATGGTGTGCAGCCGAATGCCGAACCGGACCGTACGCCCCTCCTTCTCCGCCAGCCCGCGAATCCAGTCGATCTTCTGCCGGACTTGCTCGGGCGGCTCGCCCCAGGTGAGGTAGACATCCACGTTCCGGGCGGCGACCGGCCCCGCGGCGGGCGAGGAGCCGCCGAAGAAGATCTGCGGCAGCGGATCCGGCGGCAGCGCCGTCAGACCACCCTCGATCTGGTAATGCTCGCCCCGGAAGTCGAACGGCGCGCCACCCCACACCCCGCGCACGACCTGCAGGAACTCATCCGTGCGGGCATAGCGCCGGTCATGGTCGAGGGAGTCCCCGAACCGCCTCTGCTCGGTCGAGTCGCCACCCGTCACCACGTTCAGCAGCAGTCGCCCCCGCGAGATCCGCTGGTACGTCGCGGCCATCTGCGCCGCCAGCACCGGCGAGATCACCCCGGGCCGGAACGCGACGAGGAACTTCAGGCGCTCCGTCACCTGGGTGAGCGCCACCGTCGTCAGCCAGGCGTCCTCGCACCAGGTGCCGGTCGGCGTGAGCACCGCCTCGAACCCCAACTGCTCGGCTGCCTTGGCGATTTGGGCGAGATACTCGATGTCCGGGGCCCGTACCCCGCTCACCGGCGTGATGCGGTCCCGCCGGATGCCGCCGTCGGTGTAGGCATGCCGGTCGACGAGGGTCCGCCCGTCGCCGCCGGTCGGCAGAAACCAGTGCAGGTGTACGGACATCTCAGCGCGCCTTTCCATAGGTGTGCGGTGCCGTGCTCGAAGGCGGCAGGTCACCGTTGAAACGAGGGTCGACGAAGTCCCCGAAGTCGAAGGACCGCGGAATCAGCTTCTGTGCCGCGAACGCGTCCACGATCCCCTGCTCGGAGGCGATGGCGGGCTTGTCCACGGCGACCGCGACCGCCGTGCCCCGGGTACGCCGGACCGCGTCCAGCGCCGCCTTCTGCGGCAGCCCGGTCTCCTTCACCCAGGCCTTCGCGAAGTCGTCGGGGTGTGTGAACACCCAGTGTTGCGCCCGCCGCAGCCGGTCGGTGTAGTCCTTCAGCGCCGCGGACTTCTTCTTGTCGTCCAGCGCGGCCGGCGCGGCGACCTGGAAGCCGAGCCCGTTGACCACGCCCTGCCCGGTGGTCAGCACCCGGGCCCCGGCCCGGTCCAGCGCCTGCGAGGTGTACGGGTCCCATACCGCCCAGGCGTCCACCTTCCCCCGGGTGAACGCCGCGAGCGCGTCGGCCGGCTGGAGGTAGCTGAGCGTGACGTCCTTCGGCGTCAGTCCCGCCTTCTTCAGCGAGGCGATGAGTTGGTAGTGCGCGGAACTGCCCTGGGCAACGGCGACGGTCTTGCCCTTGAGCTGTGCCGGCCGCCGGAGCGGGGAGTTCTTCCGCACCAGGATCGCCTCGCCGTCCGACCTGCTGTGCGTCGCGGCGATCACCTTGATCTTCGACTTCGCCGCGGCGGCGAACACGGGCGGGGTGTTGCCGACCGCGCCGACATCCACCGCCCCCGCGTTGATCGCCTCCAGCAGCGGCGGCCCCGAGGTGAACGTCGACCACTTGATCTTGTACGGAAGGTCGTCCAGCTCCCCTGCGGCACGCAGCAGCGCCTCCGAACCCCCCTTCTGGTCACCGACGTTGAGGGTCAGCGACCCCTTGCCGTCCGTGCCGCTGCCGGTTCCGCCCCCGGCCCCCTCGGCCCGCGACGCACCCCCGCAGCCGGCCAGCAGCAGAGTGAGCGGAAGCAGCAGGGCGGCCGGGCCGAGATGGTGTGCTCTCATGGCGTGTCCGTTTCGTTCTGGGGTCGGTGCGGGGTGTTGGGGACGGGTGCGGGGACGGGGACGGGGGCGGGGATGGGTGCGGGGACGGCTGAGGGCGTGGGGTGTTGCCCGGCGTCGGCGTCGGCGTCGACGCCGACGTCTGCGGGGGCGGCTGTCTGCGCACGGGTCCGGGCGTCGGCCTCTCCCGCCTCGGAGCCTTCCTGGCCCGCCTCGGAAACTTCCGCGCCCTCCACCCCGAGCCGGTCGAGCAGTCGGGCGCGCAGCGCACCGAAGCGCGGAGCGGAGATATCGCGCGGCCGTGCCAGATCCACCGTGGCCTCGTACGCGATCCGCCCGTCCTCCATCACCAGCACCCGGTCGGCGAGCAGCAGCGCCTCCTCCACGTCATGGGTGACCAGCAGCACCGCGCAGCCGCGCTCCTGCCACAACTCCGCCACCAGACGCTGGGCCTTGAGCCGGGTCAGCGCGTCGAGGGCACCGAACGGCTCGTCGAGCAGCAGCAGATCCGGCTCCCGCACCAGCGCACGGGCCAGCGACGCGCGCTGTGCCTCGCCGCCCGAGAGCGTCTTGGGCCAGGCGTCCGCCCGATGGCCGAGCCCGACCTCCGTCAACGCCCGTACAGCAGCCTCGCGTCGCGGACGCCCCGGCAGTCCCAGCAGCACATTGCGCCAGACCCGCTTCCAGGGCATCAGCCGCGGCGCCTGGAACGCCACGGCCTTACGGCGCGGCACCAGCACCTCGCCCGTGATCTCCCGGTCGAGTCCCGCCAGTACCCGCAGCAGGGTCGACTTCCCGCAACCGCTGCGTCCGAGCAGCGCCACGAACTCACCGGTCCGGACGGACAGCTCCAGACCGTCGATGACCACCCGGTCACCGAACGCCCGTACCAGCCCGTCCACCTCCACGGCGGCGCCGGAGCCCGCGGGGTGCGGACGCCGCCGGTGTTCGATCCCGGTCACTGGCCCGTGAACGTCGGTCGCCATTGCAGCAGCAGCCTTTCGAGAGTACGGATGACGAAATCGGCGAGCAGCCCGAGGAGCGCATAGACGACCAGGCACACCACGATCACGTCGGTGCGGAAGAACTCCCTGGCCTGGTTCATCAGAAAGCCCAGCCCGTCATCGGCATTGATCTGCTCACCGAAGACCAGCGCGAGCCACGCGGTGGCGAGCGAGTAGCGCAGCCCGGTCATGGCGCCCGGCAGCGCACCGGGCAGCACCACATGCCGGACGAGGCCCCATCGGGTCAGCCCGAGCGAGTTCCCCGCCTCCACCAACTGGGCATCCACGCCACGGATCCCGGCATGCACGTTCAGATACAGATGGAAGGCCACACCCAGCGAGATCAGCGCGATCTTGGGTGCCTCACCGATGCCCAGCCAGATGATGAACAGCGGGATCACCCCCACCCACGGGATGGCCCGCAGCATCTGCACGGTGGCGTCCACCAGGTCCTCACCGAGCCGCGAAAGCCCCGACACCAGCGCCAGCACCACACCCGTCACGCCGCCCAACAGCAGCCCGACCGCGACCCGTTGCACGGACACCAGCATCGCCGAGGGCAGCGTGCCGTCCGAGACCAGCTCGCCCGCGGTGGCCGCGATGGTGCCGGGCGACGCCAGAATGCCGGCCTCCAGCACCCCACTGGCGCTCGACACCTGCCACAGCACCAGGAGCGCCACGGGCCCGGCCGTACGCCGCAACCACCGCGGCACCGCCCACCGACGCCGGGAACCCGCCACCACACGGACAAGCTCAAGCCCCTCGTCACGGCCGCCGGCCCCACCTTCGGCCTCACCACCCGCCGGCCCCACTCCACGTGCGGACTTCTCCGGCGGCTTCCTCCGCTCTTCCGAACTCTTCAAGTGTGCGTGCTGCACCGGCTGCACCGAGGGATCGGAGGTATCGGGCGGCACATGGCCGCGCACGGCCTGCTCAACAGTCATGAATGCTCCACGGGCGGGAGAGGGGAGGGGAGGGGAGGGGAGGGGAGGGGAGGGGAGGGGAGGGGAGATAAGGCGGGAGGGGGATGCACCGAACGCACGACTCACCGGGCACGACCCGACCCGACCCGACACGACAGACGCGACTCGCCGGCCTCGGCGGCGGCACGGCCCACTGAACCGCTACGTACGCGGGAATGCCCGGCAGACCAGCGAGATCAGGGAAAGAGACAGGTCACAAAAGACGCCTGCACGAAGCACCACGAAGCACCGCGAAGGATAGGCAACGCCCACGGAAGGCTTGCGACACCCATCCCCGCGATGCGAGACCCTGCAACGCACATCCCTGGGCTAAGCACATCCCTGGGCTACAAAACCCCGCGTAGCAATTCCTGCGGAACCGAGCCCATGACGAACAACAGGCCCCGCGTCTGCACTGACGTCAGCAACGGCCGCCGCGGCGACACGCGGCAGAGGCCACCCGCACCAGGTCGATATGACCGCGCGTGGTGAGCAGGGCTGAGGTAGACATGCCGATGAACGTAGCCGCGCCCTCGAAGAGAGGTCAATCGTCATCTCGGCTGCCGGACCCTTATTGCCGGAACGTGGCGGCAACATTGCGGAAGGCGCCCGCGGGGCTAGCCGGCGACGAGGACACGCCGCCCAGAGGAAAATGAACGCATGAGCACCGCATTCACCACCCGCACCCTGGAAATCACCACCGGCACGGCCGAGTCCGTCGCCGATCTCACCGCCGACTGCACGGTCTTCCTCCAAGAGGCGGCAGACGGCCGCGACGGCCTGCTGAACATCTTCGTCCCCCACGCAACGGCCGGTATCGCCGTGCTGGAAACCGGCGCCGGCAGCGACGAAGACCTCCTGGCCGCGCTCCACGACCTCCTGCCCGCCGACAACCGCTGGCGCCACCGCCACGGCAGCCCCGGCCACGGCCGCGACCACGTCCTGCCCGCCCTCGTCCCACCCCACGCCACCCTCCCGGTCGTATCGGGCCGAATGGCACTGGGCACCTGGCAGTCGGTCTGCCTGGTCGACACCAACGTCGACAACCCGAACCGCCAGGTGCGGTTGAGTTTCCTCGGCTGGTGAGCGGTGCGAGAACGAGGCGTACGGGCCCTTGCCGGCCGGATGGGACATCTCGCGGAGGTGGTGGCCAAGGGCGGGCGGATTCCATGCGGCTCCGAGGGGGAGGGGGAGGGTGTGCCCTCAGCTCATGGCCGAGGCCGCGCCGTCCACCATCCGCGCTGGTCCGCCAGGTTCTGTGGGCCGGTCGTGGCGGGGCCGAGCGGAGTAGCAGCTGAGGACGGGATCGGGCTGAATGCTGTCCGGCGCGCGGGCAAGAAGAGGCCGCCGCTGGTGCACATGGTCGACTGTGACAACAACCGGGTGCCCGCCGTTTCTCACTCGCGTGCGGGTGAACCACGAAGCTACGCCCTCGTGTCGGCCGAGGCTGGACGATCGCGCCCGTTAGCGTCAGCTCTCGTGCCGTTGAGCTGTGCGTTTGTGAACCTCAAGCCCGGCGTCGGAAAGACGACGAGTGCTGTGTGGCTGGCCCATGCGCTTCATGAGTTGGGACTGTCCCCCCTGCTGGTCGACGGTGACCCAGCCGCTTCCGCGCTGCGCTGGAGCGAGCTGGCCGGTGGCTTTCCGTTTCCGGTGATCGCCCTGCCGGTGGGGGACGTCCACCGTCGCGTGAACGACTTCCTCGGCGACCGGCAGGCCGTCGTGCTCGATGCGCCCCAGCTGGAGGACCATCCCCGGATTGCCCGCAGCATCATGAGGTACGCCGGTGAGTGGATCGTGCCCGTCACTCCCGCTCCCATCGAACTGGACCGGATGGCACCCATCCTCGGTGAGATGGCGGACGTGCAGTCCCTGCGTGCTGAGCCGGCCCGCACAGCGGTCCTGCTCAATCGGACCAACCGTCCCGATGCCACGCGCACCGGGCCCGATGCCGACGCTCGCGAGGCACTTACCGAGCGGGGTTTCGAGGTGCTGGACACCCATATCGCGCGGCTCGACCTGTACGCCCAATCCTTCGGGAACTCGGTCCAGGCCAAGGAGTCGGCGTATATGGACTTCGCGGAGGAATTGATCAAGCGTCAGGAAGAGTCATGAGCCAACGCAGGGAAAACTACCGCGCCGCATTGCGGCGCGAGCAGGACGACGTCTCCGGACCCCGATCCACCAAGGTCACCACGCTGCAGAGCAGGTACATCCGGGTGACCGTCGAGGTGGATCCCGACCTGCAAGGCGATCTGACGCGATGGGTGGTCCGGCCGGTCTCCTCGGTGGCGTTCGTCGGCACGGCCGTCCTGCGTACCCTGGTCGACACCGTCAGCAGGGTGTCTCGGCCCGGAGGCTAGGCCGCTTCGCCCCACCATCGCGCTGCGTTGATGACCAGGTGCCGATTGCTCCCCGGGGCCGTCAGGCAACAGCCCTGCGCCGGGGTCGGTGGGATCATGCCGTTACTGCCCTCGTCCGGTCTGGTTCGCCTGGGCACCGCCGGCGTACAGGATGACTGGTGACGTTGGCTCAGGCATCCCGTGTCCTCGACGCAGCGCGATGGCGTAAGGCCCGCGTGGATCCGGCCGTTGGCCGATTCGGACCACCAACCCTGGGCTCCCAGAGCCGCTGTACCCCCATCACGGGCCGGCCCCGGCCCGCCATGCCCAGCGTCGCCTCAGGGTCACGTCAGTGCGCCCGTCCCCCTCAGGGCCGCCAGGACGACGGGCTCGACCCGCAGCCGGTCGATGTCGCGTTCCCGCACCTGGAGGATCTCCGGACAGCCGACGACGGTGAGTCGACCTGATTGACCGTCAACGGTGCGGCACGGTTGCCGAAGAGTTCCGTGCGGCTCTCCAGCACCACGGTTTCCTCCAGTCGGCATGCCCGCTCCGCACTCAACAGCCGGGGAGGTATGCGCAGGAGCGCGGCAGCTGCCGGGCCGGCGGCCGCCTCGGCGGCGAGCAGTGTACGGACTCAGAACGACACGGTGAGGGCGATGGCGATGACGTTGGCGACGATGTAGCAGCCCGTCGCGATGGCGAAAATGCGGTTGTTGAAGCGCCGCGCCGCCGGTCGGGCCATGGGATCGGTCAACAGTCCCATGACGTAGGTGGTGTTGGCGACACCGATCAGTACGTAGAGCAGGCTCATGAAGTGGATCTCTTCGACCAGCGTCACGTTCAGGAACGTGCCCATCGCCTCGTCGACTGCCCGCAAGTTGAGCATGATCGTGAAGAGCGCGGCACCGAGAATCCCGAGCCGTGCGACCATGGCGACCTCGTCGTCCGTCGACCAGATCAGAAACGAGACCAGGGCGACCAGGAAAGCCACATATACCGGCAGGATCTGCTTGCCGAAGCTCGTGATGTCCTCTCGGGTGAGCTGGAACTTGATCACCAGCTGGGAGTAGCGGCTGCTGCCTCCTTGCTTGAGCCTGGGATCGCCGAAGTTCGTCCTGTAGGGCGCGTCCACGACACCGATCCGGAATTTCGTGATCTTGAAGTCGTCGGGATGGATCCTGGGGCTGTACGTGGAGTTCTTCACATCCGCCCGGTAGACGAACCGTGACTCGTCCAGCTCGTTTTCCTCAACCCGGATCCGGACGACCTGCTTGTCGAACGGAAAGTCCGTCAGGTCGAAGTTCTGCCGGAAGGTCCCGGACACTTTGACCTGCGTCCAGTATTCGTTGTCCACCTTTTCGCTGGAAGGGGCGGTCAGCGTCGTGCTCGTCGCGTTGGTGAACTCGAGACGCTGGACAGCGGCCAGATCCTTGCGTGGGCATACGCTCCACAGCCACAGTTCCGCGTTCACGGTGCGCCTGACCGGATCCACCGCGTAGAGGTCGGTGACGTAAGCCCCGACGCGGCAACTGGGCACGGCCGCAGCGGCGGGCGTAGCGATGATCAGCGTGCTCAGCACCGCAGCGGCGGCTGCGAGCAGAGCGGCCGCTCCCGACCGGAGCCCGGCCGGGAAGCCACGTCGGCCGTCCGCTGGCCCGCCATACGAACGGGGCATACCCGCGAGCCTCCAAGAACACCAGCGGGAGCAGCAGGAACTGTCCCAGGGGAGCGTCTCCACGCGGGACCATAGCCCGGCGGCCGAGGCAAGATCACGATCACAGTGGCTCACCCCCGCAGACCGGCTCAGGATGCACCTGTTCGGCCCATGCCCAGGGCCGCGGCGCGACGCGGCTGCCGACCACGCAGGCGGCATGCTCGTGATCGCCCAGGCAGCGCCCCCGATGTGGACAGGTGGCGGGGCGGTGCGTGCGGATTCGTCTCAGCGACGTTACCGAGCCCGCGCGTCTCATCCAAAGCTCGCTTTTCCCGTATGGCTGGCCGTGATTGCTTCCCCAGATTGAGTAGCCCCCATAAGGCCAATCAGTGGCTTTATGCAGTCTTTCGCTGCGCTATGTGGGCATTCTGAGGGGCGCCGGGATCTTCGAGTCACGAGTCCGGGCAGGCCGGTACGACACGCGCCGCTGGAGAGGAAAACCATGGCCATCGATCAGTCCACCGAGTCCCAGGACAGCGCGCCGCAGAACAGCGTGGTCTACGAGACGCCGCCGCCGGAGCTGGTGGAGCGGGCGGAGCGCGCGCAAGGAACTGGAGGCGCGGGGCGCCACCGTGGAGTTCAAGGCGAAGTGGTGGGGGTTTGAGGTTCACCTCAACCAGGCGGCGGTGGATGCGTACCTCGAGATCAAGACCTCCTCGCGGATTTCCTCGGCGAGGCGCTCAAGGAGCCTCTCTCGTCCCTGGTCACCCTGGCGGCCATGGCGCAGAAGGGTTGGGTCCAGGCGGTGTCGAGGGGGTACGGCTGCAAGTTGGTCTCGCCGTGGATCTCGCCGACGATGCTCATCCCGATCGGCATCAACCCCGCCGAGGACCCCAACCTGTGGTGGACGGTGTTGGCCGTAATGCGAATACCGGTCGCTTCGAGTGGAACGAGGACGCCATGTTCCCCGGCCACACCAGCGGCGCCGGCCCAGCCGTGATCGCCTACCGCGACAAGAAGCGCACGCAAGACCAACTCATGGTCGTCCACCGCGGCTATGGCAAGCGCGCCGCCGGCACCGACAGCGACGAAACGCACGCACGGATCGCCGCCGAGGAAGGCGCCGGCTGAACCACCGGCGCTCCCGCCAACCGACCTTGATCACGGGTCGGCGGGAGCGCCACCTGCGCCGGTCTTCCGGTGACTGTCACCCATCCGGCGGCTCGGGGACCGAGCCGGAGTGCGCCGCCCTTGGTGCGGGGCCCGGGGTGGGCCGGTGCGCACTCCCCGCAGGCAGCTGCGGTGGTCCCGCATCCTGGGCAGGCGGCGCCCGCCGTCGTGCACCCTGCTGCCACGCGTGCTGCCACGCGTGCTGCCTTGTTGCTCACGTCCATCGACAGCACCGCGACGTCCGCGATCGACGGGAACAACAGCTCCTCCAGTCGGAGCACCACCTCTTCCACGGCCTCGAACTGTCAGCCACACCTCATCGGGCACTGATCGTTTTCGGGCAACTTCCCAAGGGTCGCACGACGTTCAGCCGTCACGCCTCCTGTGCACTCCACAGAAGTTGCGCCAGAACCAGGGTTTCGGGCGGCACTTGGTGATCGTTGGTGATCGTCGGCCGTCTGGATGTTCACGGGAATTCCCGTAAACCTCACTATCCCCGCCGACTGACAACTGCCACCCACACGCATCGACAATTGCTGTCCAGAAGTGAAAGAAGCCACGCTCAACGGGACCGGATCCGGCCGTTATGTCGCTGTCGCACATTCTTCCGGTCTCCATTCTCTGGGCACTTGGGGACTCTCGCGGATCCCGATGGGTGCCAGGTCGGGCGTTCTGCTGGTGACGGCGAGATGTCAGCGGATAGAATATCGGGCGCTGCTCGCGATGGCGGTCGGCGAGGTCGGTGGTGGGGGCGAGGGCGCCGTGATGGAGTTGCAAGAACACACAACCCAGGGCCGTCCTGCCCGAGGTCCTGAACGCGCGTTCGCTTTTCCTGGCCTGCGACGCTTACCACTCGTCCGCAATACCCTCAAGCGATCACCACAAAGCGGTCCACGCAACAGCGTGGGCCCTTTTTCTTTTCCGTGGCGTTCGCGCCGGCGTCCGCGTCCGGGGCCATGAAGTGAACGTGCAGCGAGAAACGGGTACTTCGTTTTCCTGACAAGAAAAGTGTGGAGTGTGATGCCATGAAACGAGTCGGCAGAGATTCTCGCCGGTCGGCCTGGAGGCTTGTGGAGCCGCTGGCACGCATAGGGTTATCCGTTCTGTTGCTGGCAGGCGGTGCCGTGGGAGCGACGGCTGGTCCGGCCGCCGCTTCGACCGCCGACGGCACGCTGACGGTTGCGGTGCTGCGTGACTTCTTCGGCACCGGCGTGATCAACGCGACGATGGACGTCCCACAGCGGGGCATGAAGGTGGAGATCTCCGACCCCGCCGGGCACGATGTCACCGGCGTCACGGATGCCACCGGGAAGGTCGTGGTGTCGCGGTCGACCGTGCTGAGCGGCGGCCGCTACCGCGTCGACGTCAGCATCCCGGCACCGTACAGCGACTACTTGCGGGCGGCGCCTGCGTCGACGGCGGAGAACCACTTCAACAGCTTCACGTCGTTCGTGGATGTGTCGGACGAAAAGAACGCCTCGGTGGTGACGGGGGTGTGGGATCCGGCCGACTACACGCTGCCGGACTCACGGTATTTCGTGCCGGTTCAGAATGGCGGCGCTAACGGAACCGACACCCGGGCACTGGTGGCGTTCGGGACGAAGACCCGGGGCACGTGTCCTGCCGGTGTGTCGTGCCCGGACACGCTGGCCACGCAGGCCCAGGTGGGCACGACGTTCGGGTTGGCGTACGACAAGTACCGGAGCCGGCTGTTCCAGAGCGCGTTCGCCCGCCGGTACGCCCCGTACGGGCCGAAGGGCAGTGACGCGATCTATACGGTGCCGGCCAGCGGCTCGGGTGCGCCGGAGTTGTTCGCGCAGGTGCCGGGTGCTGCGGTGACGCCGCACGACACCGCCGACATGAACAGGGATCCCGGGTTCACCGACGCACCGGGCAAGGAGAGCATCGGTGGCCTGACCCTGTCGGAGGACGGCTCCACGCTGTACGCGGTGAACCTGCTGACCCGCAGCCTGGTGAGCTTCGACGCGACAGGGGCCACCGCCTCAGCGCCCGAGGCGACGGTGCGGATCCCGGACCCGGGGTGCGCGAGCACCGGCGACTGGCGGCCGTTCGGTCTCGCCGTCCACAACAACACGCTGTACGTCGGCGGCGTGTGCAACGCAGAGAGCACGCGGCAGCGCGCGGACCTGAAAGCCGTCGTCTACAGCTACGACGGCAAGCGGTTCTCCACGGTGCTGACCCACGCGCTCACCGACAAGCGCGGCACCGTCTTCACGGGTGCCGGTGACGCCGACCAGGCCACCCACTGGAACCCGTGGAACACCACCCTGGACACGTGGGACCAACGAAAGGTGGGCGGCGCCTTCATCGATCCGCAGCCGGAGCTCGCCTCCCTCGCCTTCGGCCGCGACGGTTCGCTGATCCTGGGTTTCCGCGACCGGTTCATGGACGTTCTCAGTGCGAAGGGGCTGGACCCCCGCCCGGGGAACAACACGCCGGAAATGGGCATGTCCGGTGGTGACATCACCATGGCCTGTGCCAGTCCCACCGGTGGATACGAGTGGGAAGGCACCGGAAACTGCCCCCACCACGCCACCCCCGCCAACGATGGCGGCCAGGCCAACGATGTCGTCGAATACTTCCCGGGCGACTTCTTCCGCGGCGGCGTGCACCAGGAGACCGCGCTGGGGTCGGTGGCCTATATCCCGCAGCAGCAGTGGGTCGTCAGCACGGAGTTCGATCCGGCCGTCGACATCGAAGCCGCTGGGACCGGTTACTACGACATCACGACCGGTCAGGGACCGGGCAACGGTCCGGCCGCCAACGCGTACCAGTTCGTCGGTCAGGAACAGAACGGGTTCGGCAAGGCCGGCGGGCTCGGTGACATCGCGTACGCAGCGGCGAACGCGCCGATCCAGATCGGTAACCTCGTGTGGTTCGACGGCGACCACAACGGGATCCAGGACCCGGCGGAAGTGCTGCTGCCGGGGGCGACGATCAACCTGCTGGACGCGGACGGCAAGCAGGTCGCCACGACCAGGACCGATGCCGCCGGCGAGTACTACTTCGGTGGTGTCGGCGCCGCGTACCAGCTCACGCCGGGTGCGAAATACATGGTGCAGTTCGACGTGTGTACCGCGGACACCGGCAAGGTGCCCGGCCGGCCCCCGTCAAGCGAGCTGCGGTTCACCCTCCCGCGAGCCGGTGCCCACCGTGCGCATGACTCCAATGTGACCCCGCCGACCACCGGGCGGTTGTGCAACGGCCACGCGCCTGTCACGGCGCCGGACAAGCCGGGCGGGGTCAATCACACGATCGACGCCGGGGTGTACATCCCGAAGGCAACGCCGACCCCGACGCCGACCCCGACCTCTACGCCGACCTCTACGCCGACCTCGACCCCGACCTCGCCCCCGACCTCGACGCCGAGCCCGAGCCTGACCCCGACCGCGACCTCGACCTCGACCTCGACGCCGAGCCCGACCTCGCCGCCGGCCGCTACGCCGCCGCCACCCGCACCGCCTGCCAACCCGGCCCCGGCCGGTGGGAGCAAGGGCTCGCTGGCGAACACCGGTACGTCCGGGCTGCCAGAGATGATCGCCCTGGTCGGTCTGCTGGTGGGTGCGGGCCTGGTCATCGTGTTCACGAGCCGGAAGCGTCGCGCCCGGAAGCACTGAACGAACCGAACGAACCGAACAACTGTGATCTGCCTGCCCGCGGTCCGGATGGCGCGGTCGGGCAGATCACGTCTCGGCCGGCCCACGAGGGCCGGCCTTGGCGTCGTCCGTCACTGGACCGGCGCGTTCCGCCGTGACCGCACGCCGGCCGAGCAGTGTGGGGATCGAGAGGATGGATGAGAAGAGTGTCAGCGTCGAGCCGCGTGCGGAGCGCGAGAAGCCGGCAAGCTCTACCGGGCCGTGCGGCTGACCGGCGCCGATGGCTACGGCCACGCCGGGCGGCAGTCGTCATCGGCACAGTGGCCGTCGCGGTGGCCGCGGTGGCCGCGTTCCTGGTCGCCGACGGCGGCTCCGGCCCCGGCGGTCCGCGCGCGCTGACTTCGGATGAGGCGAACCGGTTGGCGATCACGCGGTTCCGTAACTACGAGGCGCACGGGCGCGCGGTGACGATCACTGTGCCGGGCACCGCCGGCGGGCTGATCGTCACCGGGTCCGTCGACTACCGAGGCAAGCTCGGATACGGCGTGGTGCACGGCACCGGGCGCGACACATCCAGCGACGGCCTGATCGAGTGGACGGCCACCTCGGTGTTCGTCCACCCGATGGCGCACGCCCCGGCGCACGCACCCGCGTCGCCGCCCCGCTCGGCCTGGTACCGCCGTCCGCTGCTGTCGTCCGGCAGCTCGCTGGACAGTTCGCTGACCATCGCGCTCCGGCTCGGCAGCGACCGACCGGACAACGCCGAACTGCTGCCGCAGAACGGCGCCGCCTGGTGGGGACGAGACCAGGTGGACGGGCATCGGGTGGACGTCATGACGGGGCCGTCCTCCCATGACCGCTCCGGTACGGCGGGCAATGCGCGCTACTGGGTCGGCTCGGACGGCACCATGTACCGGGTCCGCGTCAGCATGGGTTCCGAGCCGCAGCCGGTGGGCATCGATTTCGACACCCACAAGTACGTTCCGGTCAAGCCGGTACCCGGAGTCACCCCGACCCGGTAGCCGCTGTTCAGGACGTCTGCACCCGCGCGTTCACGGCGAGCAGGGACGCGGACGGCAGCGGGATGCCTGCCGTCTTCGGCAGGGCCGGAACGGCCGGGACAGCGGTGGCGCCCGTAGTAGTGGCGTGGGGGAACTGCGGCTGTGGACCCGGCACCGCGACCTCGGTGAACGGGATGCCACCGGGCGCCTTCGGCATCGCCCACCTGCCGGCCGGCGAGGGCGACCGGGCCGGAAGCGGGCAGGACGCGGTTGTCGCGAGCCGCGCGGGCACTGTGGTGCGCAGCTCGTTGCCACGCAGGCAGTTGCCCCGTCCCCGCGTGGCGGTGGGGAACGTCCAGCCGACATCGATGCCGTTGCCGTGGAACGTGTTGTCCACGACCTGGTTGCCCATCGGAGGCAGATCGGCGGTTGCGGTGATCACCAGCCCGGCGTTGCTGTTGTCGGCGATGCGGTTGCGGAGGAACTGGTTGTCGCTGCCGCCGTCGATGCCGATGCCGGTACCCCACCCGCCGTCGGCCTGCTCCGGGGTGGCCCTCTGCTGGTTGGCCGCGATCAGATTGCCCGCGATGAGGGCGCCCCGCTGCGGGAGCAGCTTCTCCTGATGGTCGGAGTCGGTGGTCAGGCCGACCCGGTTGCCGACCAGGCGGTTGCCGACCACGTACATGTCTTTGCTGGCGTTGGTGCCTTCGTAACCGACCGCGTTGAGTTCGGCGATGTTGTCCCGCACCACGATGTGACAGGGCTTGCACTGTCCGACGTAGATCCCGGAGTCGGCCCCGCCTGACGCGTATGAGTGCTCGATGACACCGTTCTGCGCGGAGAACGCGTAGATGCCGTACAGCCCGTTGCGGGTCGCGGTCACGTGGGAGACCAGGAACGACTTCAGGAAGGTGACAGGCTCATCGCCGGTGTCGTAGCCCCCGGAACGCCCCGGTAGCCCGGCGCCCGCCTTCGCCGAACCGGTGACCAGGACCCCGTTCTGCGTGTTGTTCTTCACGGTCAGGTTCTCCACGGCCACCCCGGGCGCGGTGACGAGGATGCCGTTCGGTTGCTGCAACCGCCCGTCGATCACGACCTTGTCCCGGGACTCCCCACGAACAGTGACACGAGGCGTGGAGACCTTCACCGACTCGTGGTACCCGCCCGGCGCGACCAACACCAGGTCACCGGGGTGAGCGAGAGACACCGCAGCCGAGATCGTCGGGGCGTCAGCCGGCACTCTGATCGTCACGTGCGCGCCGGGTGGTCGCCGGCCGTGGTTGGACCCGTCATCGCCGGGCCCGCAGCCCGCCAGTACGCATGTCAGTGTGCTCAGTAACGCGACCATCACGCGAAGACGGAGACGAGGCATGACCTCATCCTGGCATGAAGTCATCCCTGCGCGGAGGTCGATCAACTCGCCTGCGCCAGACGGGATATGGCATTCTCCACGCCGTGAGCCGAGCCGACTCCCATCCATCACGCCGCGCGTTCATCGGTGCCACCGGGGCCGCGGCGACCACCGGGCTCACCGCCGGGTGCGAATCGCCTGCACCTCGGCCAAGCCGGCCTTCTTCCCCCGCGTCACCTGAACGGGTGTCGCCGACCGGCCGCTATCAGGCAGGCATCACGCTCCCGCAACCGGCCCAGCCGAACCTCCTGGCGGTGGTGGCCGACCTCGGCGACGCCGTGGCCATCGGCCCGCTGCTGGCCGAACTCGGCCGGGCCGTTCGCACGCTCACCGCGGGAACCGACCCACGACTGGTGGGCCTGCCGCCGGGCGATCTCACCGTGACGATCGGGGTGGGCCCACGGCTGGTGCGCATGGCCGATCCCGCCCTGCCCGGCGCGGCAGACCTCCCCCGGTTCTCCCGCGAGCAGATCGCCCCGCAGTCACGCGGCGGGGACCTGTTGTTACAGATCTGCGCCGGCGACCCCTTGCCGTTACCGGTCGTCGCTGCCGCGCTTCTGGAGCAGGCCGGTCACCGGATACGTGAGCGCTGGCGGCAGTCCGGACGCCGCGGTCCGAACATCCCTGTGGACAAGGGCATCTCCGCGCCACGAAACCTGCTCGGCTTCATCGACGGCATCGTGGGCCCGCACACGACGGCCGAACACCAACGCCACCTGTGGCTGGCCGGGCCGGCTCCCGTCGGCGGCGGGACGATCGCCGTGGTGCGGCGCATGGAGTTCGACCTGCCGCGGTTCACCGCGCTCTCCGTCGCCGAGCAGGAAGCGGTCTTCGGCCGGCGCAGAGCCACCGGCGTGCCTCTCTCCGGCGGGACCGCAGCCTGGGACCCGAACCTCGGCGCCAAAACACCGGACGGGCGCTACCTCGTCCCGGCCGACGCCCACGTCCGCCGGGCCAACCCCCACGTGGTCGGCGTTGGCCGAGTGTCTGGAGACCAGTGCTTCGCGGCCGGATGGCACGCGGCATCTTCGGTACGTGCCCAAGCTTCGCTTCGACGAAGACCTTTAATCCGGTGTCCGAAATGTTAAGTCCCCCTACAGTGAAGCCCGATGACACTCCTACATGCTCATGACTACGGGGGCGATGGCCCTCAACTGGTACTTCTGCACGGTTACGCACGATCGCTCACCGACTGGGACGCCTCGGCCGCTCTGCTCACCGCCGGGCATCGTGTGCTCGCCGTTGACCTTCCCGGGCACGGCCGCTCTCCCGGTATCTCCCCCTGGACCATCCCCACCGTGGTGCGGAGCCTCGCGGACACGCTCGACGCACATGGCGTGCCGGAGGCCGTTGTGGTGGGCCATTCTCTCGGCGGGCTGGTCGCGGTCGAGTACGCCCGGGCGAACCCGCACCGGGCCCGTGCACGTGCCGCCGTGAATCTCGACGGCTTCTGGTGGGGACGTGAGTACCCCGGTGCTGAACGGGTGAGTGAGGGGCTGCTGGCGTCGGCCGGGGCCATCGCGCCACCCGAGTACATCGAAGGGCAGGTCATCAACTCCGCCCGGTTCGGGATTCCCGCCGACCGTGCGGAGGCCGCTGCCCGCGCGGCGGCACGCCCGTTGCCCGACGGCAGATGGCAGACGCTCCCGGAACGGGCGGCGGCGCTGGAGATCCTCGACGAACTCCACAGGCTCGGCGCGCTCGGTGTCACCACATGGCTGGACGGGGTCGACTGCCCGCTGCTGCTGGTACAGGCCGGCCGTCGGCTACCGCCTGCGCCCGGCATGGAGTGGTTCGACGAGTTCAGCGCCCGGTTCGCAAGCGGGGTCTCCGACGAGCTGGCTGCGCTGTCCCGCACCCAGCCGACGATCAACATCAACCGGATTGACGCCACCCACCCCATGATCCTGGAGACTCCGGAAGGGGTGGCGACGTTGGTCGCCGGGTTTGTTCGAGGGCTGCCCGAGTGAACAATCCTGCATAGCTGACGAGCCCGCATTCGCCGTTCTTCCCGCCGCGCGAATGCGTGCTCGGCAAAGCCCCGTTGATCTGTGCGCACAGATCAACGGGGCTTTCGCCCGTGAACTCGTGGTCATCGGGCGGAGGTTCAGCGGACCGTGGATGGCGACCGCTTGCGGAAGCGTCGAGGTGGGCCTGCGGAGGCTGAGGGGCCCGCCGCGGTCAGAGTGCCGGGCCGCGCAATGCCTTTTCGTGCTGCATGCGGGTGAGGCGATGCACGAAGAGGATGGCGAGGGCGGCGGCTGCGATGTTGAAGGCATCGCTTGCCATGAGGCCGGCGATTGCTCCCTTGATTTCGTCCGCCGTCCTGGCCCTGCTGTACCGCTGGCTGGCGAGCCGTCCGAAGATGAGGTTCAGGAGCCATAGTGACCACCACCCGTTGAGCAGTGCCCTGGAGCGGGAGGGCACGTCGGCGCTGGCATTCCAGATGTCGGTGGCGATCCGCCGGGGGAACCACAGGTTGACCACCGGTACGAACCAGCCCCAGATCGCCCAGGCGCGCCTCTTCGCGTGGTACTCGGGGGCGAAGACCTCGGCGTTGACACGGGTGCGGTGGAACCAGATGACGAAGACCGCAGCGGTCGCGAGGGTGGCCACGAGCTGCACGATCCCGGACGCCCCGTACAGCGAGTCTGCCTGGTCGATCTCCTGCGAGTGGGACAGGCGTGGGGGCAGGGCGACCTCAGTCGAGGATGTGCCGCAGGTAGGACTGGGGGTTGCCGAGGTAGCGGCGCCAGTGGTCGACCAGGGCGAGTTCATTCCAGGCCGCTCGACGCAGGCCGTGTTCGCCGATCTCGACGATGTCCGCGCCCGGCAGCGCGGTCAGGAGTGGAGAGTGGGTGGCGCAGATGACCTGACCGCCGTTCTTCACCAACTGGTCGATGTGGCCGAGTAGTTCGAGGCAGGACGCGAATGACAGGGCTGCTTCCGGCTCGTCCATCACATACAACCCGGGCTGGAGGAACTTCCGCCGAAACGCCTCCAGGAAACCTTCGCCATGGCTGACGTAATCCGGCGCGAACCCTTCCCGCTCCAGCGCGTTCAGTGCCGTTTCGGCGCGCAGGAAGAAACCCTTGCGGGCCGACCAGCTGCTCAGCATGCGCCGACCGCGCGGCGCCGCGTCGAAGCGGATCCGTTCCCCGAGCACTGATTTGGTGCGGTGGCTCGCGTAGCGCCAGTCGTGGGAGCCGCCCCAGGGATCCAGGCCGAAGCCTTCGGCGAGGGCCTCGATCAGAGTCGATTTGCCCGAGCCGTTCTCGCCGACCAGGAACGTCACCGGTGCGGTGAAGCGCAGCCCGTTCGCCAGGAGCGCGCGTACGCAGGGCACGGACCAGGGCCACTCGCCTTCGTCGTGGGCAGCCGTGTATGCGTACGCACGTTCGATAATCATCTGGCGAGTCTCGCACACGGGGCCGGTGGCGAGGGGCGTCTGTGCGTCGATGCGCGACGAAAACGCGGTCACTCGCACGTGGCGGCGGCAGGGGTCGCCTCAGTGGCGGCCGTGTGCGGAGTCGGCGGCCCCTCCGAAGAGCCGGCCTACGGCCCGGAAAGGCAGGGTGACGACGGTGGCGATGGCGCCACCGATGGCCCGGAAAACGTCTGCGATCGCGCTCAGCATGGGCGGACCTCCGTCCTGACTGCCCGGTGGCCGGAAGGGGCTCGGGAGCCCCGGGAGACTCGCCTGGCAGTGATGCGAACAGTCCCGCCTCACTATAGGCGGGTATCCCCAATGTCGGCATTTCAGGGGAAGCGGAGGCTGGGGAGCCGGGCAGGCGACCGACGTCATCGGTCGACGTCGCCCGGTGCCGTGGTCGGGAGCAGTGAGCCCAGCGGTCCGAGATCCAGGTTGAGGTCGCTCATGGTGAGTCCATAGCGGCCGCAGAGTTCCGACATCCGGTCCTCGAGAATCATCAGCGTCATACCGATGCGTTCTTCCTGCTCCTCGGTCAGGTCGCCGTGGTCGGTGCGGTGCAATGCGGTGCGCTCCATGAGCTGCCGCAAGAGCTCGACGATGGTCAGCACCAACTTGATGAGATCTCGCTCGACGGTCTCCGGGTCGGTCTCCAGCCGCCGCGCCACGTCGTTGCCCGACGTCCGGTCGTTCGTCCCCGCCGGCACCAGATCGAACGCCCGGGCCGCGGCCTGGGCGACCTCCGCGAAGGCCGGGTTGGGGGCATGAGCGTGGTCTTCCGACACGGGCACACTCCTCCTCGTAGGGTGAACTGCCGCTCTGGGCAACGACGTTGAGGGGTTCCTTCACCACGGTGCCGGGTCGTCGGGCGTGATCGAGTGAATGACCGCGCGCAGATTGATCCGGACCAGGTCCACATCGGCGACCGACAGGACGAGATCGCCGGTGAGGACCGCGCCACCGTTCAGCAGGCGATCGAGGAGGTCGATCAGGGCGACCTGACGCCCGGCGAGCGACTCCTCCTCGGACAGATCGGTGATGCCGAGGTCGCCAGGGACGCCGGGGAGCCCGCCGCTGTTCGTCGAAGCCTGGTCGTGTCTCATGTGCCGGCGCCCGCCGTGGGGGGTGTGGCGAAGGAATACGGTGCCCACGGGCCGGTGATCTCGACCTGTACGCCGGGCACCTCGTCGGCCAGCCCTGCCAGCGCCTGGCGGAACTGATCTATCCGCTCGACGGGTACCAGGTAGGCCTCGTTGGAGATGTTCTCACCCGGGCCCGAAGCCAGCTCACCCTGCTGCGGACGGTGCGCCACCCTGGCCCGGGCGAGTGCGGCCACTCGGTCCGGTACGGCGCCCGCGACCGCCCCCGCCGCACGGTACGCGTCGCGGTGATGGCGCCGCTGCGCCCGGCGTTGCTGTAGGTACGCGCGGCCGGAGCCGGCCGGCGCGGAGGCGGGGGCGGGTGCGGGTGGCGCTGCGGCGGCCTCGCGCGGGTCGGCGTAGACCTTGACCCCCAGCTCGATGTGCCCGTCGAGCCAGGCCAGCAGGTCGCCGAAGTCCGTACGGCGCTCGTGAAGCATCGACCGGACCCGGGCGTCGTCCAGATATACCGTGGCCAGCCGCATGGGGAGCGCCGCTGTGGTGGCGTACGCGGCTTCGATCACCGCGTGATGGGTACGGGCGACGGCCTCCAGCTCGGACAGGTCCTCCAGCCGTGCCCGCATGCCCTCCTCGCTGTATGCGCCGGCGGGCACGGAGGACACGAGGGCGGTCAGCTCGCCACAGCTGACGGTCCGGAGCGGCCCGCCCTCCAACCCGGTGAGGTGCGGGGCCGTCGTCTCGAGTTCCGAGCCTGCGCGGCTGATGGCGTAGACATACGAGACCGTGGTGGCGGGGTTCGTGGCGCCGGGGTCCGTCGGAGTGTCCGGACCGCCGAGGGGAGGAGCGGCGTCCGTTCCGATGGGCCGGGAGTCGGTGTTCACCGTTCCTCCTCCTCATGCTCCTCGTGATCCTCATGCTGGTGCGCCGTCTGCGGTGTTCCGTCGCCCTGGGAACTCTTCGGCAGGCCGACGGCGGCGCGTAGTTCGGCGAGCTCGGCGCGCAGCCGGGCGTTCTCCTCGGCCAGGCGGTCGTCGCCCGCCGGCGGAGCGGCTGCGGGCGCGACCTGCCCGGGGGAGTGGGCGCGGGACGAGAGCGAGGGATCGTGCTCCCACCAGTCGATGCCCATCTCCTTGGCCTTGTCGACGGAGGCGACGAGCAACCGCAGTTTGATGGTCAGCAGCTCGATGTCGAGCAGGTTGATCTGAATGTCGCCCGCGATGACGACGCCCTTGTCGAGGACGCGTTCGAGAATGTCGGCCAGGTTGGCGGACGACCCTTGCCCGTTGTACGGGGACACCCCGGAGGACGGCCCCATACGGCCGGCGAGTGAATCGGACACGTGATCAGCCTCGTCTGTGCGTCAAGGACAGGGGATAGGGGGCAGGTGGGGCAGGTGGGGCAGGTGGGCAGGTTTATTGACGGGTGGCCGCGACGGGGCGGCGCCGTGTGCGACGGGCGGTCGGGGCGTCCTCGTCGTCTTCCTCGCCTATCTCGCCTTCCTCGTCCGCTTCCTCCTCTGCGAGGTCTGCTTCTGGCTCGTCGTCTGCTTCGGCCTCCTCGTCGGCCTCGTCCCGGACGTCGTCCTCGTACGCCTCGTCGCCCCGCACGTCGTCCGCGTCCGCGATGGCGTCATCGGGGTCGCCCTCGAACTCGTCCTCGGCGGAGGACTCGTCCTCGCCGGCCTGCTCTTCGTCCTCCACGGCATCGGCGTGCTCGACGACGACCTTGCCGTCCCGGATTTCGCCCCGCCAGCCGTCGGTCGCCTCGCCGCGCATCATGAGGAACTTGCGGTAGAGCTTGAGGTCGAGGCGGGCGCGACGGCCCTGGGCGCGCCAGATGTTGCCCGTCTTCTCGAAGAGGCCCTTGGGGAAGTACTCGAGAACCAGCAGCACTCGCGTCAGGTCTTCGGTGAGGGGGTGGAAGGTCACCACGCCCTTGACCGTTCCCTTGGCGCCCTCGGTGGTCCAGGTGATGCGCTCGTCGGGCACTTGCTCGGTGACGTTCGCGCGCCAACTGCGCGTGGACTTGGCGACCTTCACCTTCCAGTTACTGGTGGTGTCGTCGGACTTCTCGACACTGACGACACCCTTGGCGAAGGTGCTGAATTCCTGGAACTGTGTCCACTGGTCGTATGCCTCACGGACCGGCACACCCACGTCGATGTCCTCGACGATCGTCACGCTCTTGGACTTGCCGCCCCCGCTCTCGCGGCCCTTGCCGAACAAGCCCTTGACCTTGTCCTTGACCTTGCCCTTGACGGTGTCCTTGAGGTGCGAGGCACCGGCAGTCAGTGCGGCCTGCGCCGGTGAGCTGCCCTCGCCGAGCGCCTTGCCGCCCTTGGCGAGGCTGCTGACCAGCGAGCCCGCACCCTGGCCGGGCTCGCCGAGTCGGGCGACGCTTTCGCCCAGTCGGTGGCCGAGGCTGGTGACGGCGTGCTGCGCCCGGGCCTGGAGGTACTTCTGGAATTCCTCCTTGAGATCTTCCGCGGCCGGGCTCTTCACCACGTCGTTCTTCACCTTGCTGAACGCGGACTCAGTCATCGCGGCCTCCCCGGTCAGCCGTGCTGCGTGCCGTCCCCGCGGCCTTCTTCCGAGTGCCGGTGGTGGCCTTTCGCGCGCCCGAAGCGGTCTTTCCCGCCCGGTGAGTCGCCTTGCCCGTGGCGGACGTGCCGGACGTGGCTGCCTTGGCCGACCTGCTCGACGTGGCCGCCTTGGCGGACTTGGCTCGTTGGGATGTCTTTGCTGCCGATGTCTTCGCCGATGACTTGCTCGCGGCGGGCTTGCTCGACCGTGCGGACGAGGTGGCCGCCCTCTTGCCCGAGGGCGCCGGCTGCTCGTCCTCGGAGTCCGGGTGTTCGGCGTTCTCCGGCTCGTCCGCCGACTCCGCGCCGCGGCCGGTGTCGCTGCCCGCATCGCTGAGTTCCAGGGTCCGCTCGTGCAGGGAGTCGGTGAGAGCGGACATGCGCTGGGTGAGCGCGGAGGTGGCCGCCGACTTCGTGGCGTCCACGAGCTCGCTGCGTACCTGGTCGTTGAGGGGACCGAGCACCGGTGAATTGGCCACCAGCTTGCCCAGTTGCCTCGGATCCAGGTTCAGCCGCTTGCCGGCGAGGTACATGCCCAGGCCGATGGCCAGTTTGGCTTTCTTCGTGCGTCCCAGGACGTAGCCCCCTACGAGGGCCACCCCTATCTTGACGTTGCTCATCATCTCTCGTACACCTCGTTCTCCTCGTGATCAGGAGTCGGTACGCAGCCGCTGCTGGTTGGCCTCCAGCCATTCCAGGCGGTCCAGAAGGTCGTCCTCCCGCCGGTCGAACTCCTCGGGCGTGATGCTTTCGTCGAGCAACTGCCGCTCCAGCTGCCGTAGTTCCTCGCGTACGGGCTCCGGGTCGTAGTACTCGCGCTCCGCGGTCAGCAGTACCTGGTCGAGTACCCAGACGGTGCCCCGCACCGGGGCCAGCGGCAGGGTCAGGATGTTCGTGATGAGGCCCATGGCGTGTCTCCGCTCGGCGTGCTCGGCCGGGGTCAGACGAAGCTGTAGGGCGGCAGCGGGCCGTTCAGGTGGAACGTGTAGGCCTCGCCGCGCTGTTCGGCCTCCTGGTGGACGGCCTCGGAGAACGCTCCGGTCTTCTCACGCTTCACCAGGAACGACACGTTCAGGAAGTGCGTCTTGGTCGGCTCGGCGACCGCCGTGCGTTCCGCCGCCGGCGTCAGGCGGGCCACCAGCTCGGTGCCCATACGGTCCTGCCGGGCCTGGACCTCCTGGGCGACCAGTTCGCCGAGCGCCAGCCGGTCGTCGTGCGCGGCGGGATTGTCCCGGGTGCGCTCGTTGAGCCGCCGTACGTCGGCGGATTCCGCCACGACTTCCCGCAGCAGGTCGTCCTCGTCGCGGGCGACCTTGAGGTTGTACTCCAGGCAGCCGGCGATCTCCTTGAGGCGCTCGGCGTAGGTGTCCCGCTGCTCCTCCAGGATGGTCGCGACCTGGGCGTCATCGGGCCCGACCAGGCCGAACCGCATCGGCAGCGCGGGACCGTCGGCGAGCAGACGCTCCTGCACGCTCTGGTGGGCGACCAGATCCCTGCGCTTGGCCCGCAGATCCGCCGGCGCATCGCTGACCACCGCGCTGAGCTGCTCGGTCCGGACGGTGCGCAGCTCCGCTGCGGGGTCGCCGACCCCGGGGATGCCGTCCAGACGGAGCGGATGGCCGGCGTCGGTGATGGCGTAGACGTAGGTCGGCATGGTCACTCCTCCCGGCGGTGAGCCGTGCGGCGCTTGCTGGACGCGGAAGACTTACGCGCGGGGCGCTCCTCTTCCTCCTGCTCGGGTTCCTCGCGACCCTTCTGGAAGGAATCGCTGAAGGCCTCGATGGCGCCGGTCAGTGCGCCTTTCGATTTGCCTTTGGCGCCGTCCTCGGTCACTTCACCCACGAGATCGGTGAGTTGGCTGGGCGCCTTGCGGCCCGATTCCAGATCCAGTCGATTGCACGCCTCGGCGAAACGCAGATAGGTGTCCACGCTCGCGACGACGACACGTACATCGATCTTGAGTATCTCGATACCGACGAGGGACACGCGGACGAAGGCGTCGATGACGAGCCCCCGGTCGAGTATCAGCTCAAGAACATCGTAGAGATTCCCTGAGCCGCTGCCACTGCTGCTGTTCGGTGCGTTTGATTGCTGAACGACAGACACAGTTGATCTTCCCTTCCAGTGTGCTGGAGCGGGTCATGGAACGTTTGCTATTTCTGTGGAGCCTTTTCCCGTACCGGTTACCGGTCGATCTGGCCCCTGGCATAACGGCGAGTCCGCTCGTATCCCATGAGTTCACCCAGGTGATCCAGGTGAACCCGGTAGGAAGCCATGACGCTC
Organism: Streptomyces sp. NBC_01454; assembly: GCF_036227565.1. NCBI lineage: Bacteria > Bacillati > Actinomycetota > Actinomycetes > Kitasatosporales > Streptomycetaceae > Streptomyces > Streptomyces sp. NBC_01454. The sequence continues at coordinate 1,000,147 of NZ_CP109460.1, read as the reverse complement.
GCGGTGTCCGGTATCCGTGGGATCTCCACTATTTCCACGTCCGCCGACCAACCGTCGTCAGTGCCTCGGAGTGCGGATACCGAGCCGGGCTCGCATTGGAGCATCTGGGCGAGTTGCGCAGCTGCGTGACGCATCGCTGCGGGGGCGCCGATACGCTTCGGCCCACTCGTTCCTTCCGTGCTCTCCGTTGTCGCCATGATCCCGTCCGTTGTACGTCGTGTGGTCTCGTTCGTACGCCGTGTGGTTTCGCTGAAGACCCCTGTGCGATGGGGAGTTTCGGCGGTAGAACACCGCCTGCCCCTCGGCGTCGAACGTATGCGTGGCGGCGGTTGCGCCGCCTCCGTCCGCCGGCGCATCCCGGTGGGCGGCGCAGCACGGTGAGCGCGGAACGCGCCATTCCCCGGCGGGACGGCGCTTTCCTGTAACCCGGCTTGTTGTTCGCCGGTCCCGGTCAGTCCCTACCGTCCCGAGAACAACATGGGTCGACAGTGAACGATCTTCAACGGCGAGGTTATTGACGCTGAATCAGTTGCGGCAGGTGTCGGCATACAGCTTCCGGGGTTTCAAAGCGGAAAGAGCGGCGAGACGAATGGCATGAGTGACGAACGAAAGAAGTCCGACGGTCCCTCCGGCGCGGTGCAGCGCAAATCCAAGGCGGCTGCCTCGGCAGGGACGAAGTCTGCCGAAAATGCAGGTCGTGTCGCCACGAAGGAAGCCGCGACGGCCGGTGAGCGTGCCAAGTCGAGCGTCGAAAGCGGTCGGCAGGCCGCCGTGGCCGCGACCGAGCACTTCGCTGCCACGGCCGTCACCACCTGGAAGGTCGTCAAGAAGCGGAAGGCCATTGCCGCGAGCGTCGGTGCCGGGCTGATCGGCGCCGTCGGCGCTGCTTTCGCCGCGGGTCGTGCCACGGCGAAGCCGCGAACCGGTCCCCTGACGCGACTTGTACACGGCCGCATCTGAGCCGGCCTCCTTCCCTCAACCCCCCTTTCCCTCAAGAAGCCTGAAGATTCCCCGTAGCCACCTCTGGCGCTTTCCACTGGAGGACGCACTCTCGCTGCGTGGAGTCGAAGTCCCCGATTCGGAGGTTGACTCTCATGGTTCCCCTGCTCCTAGTCCTGCTTCTCGCACTGCTTCTCTTCGGTGCCGGATTCGCATTGAAGGCCCTGTGGATCGTCGCCGTCGTCGTGCTGGCATTCTGGCTGCTCGGCTTCCTGATGCGGTCGGCGGGCGCCGGCGGCCGGCGCGGCCGCTGGTACCGCTGGTGACGTCACCGCCCGCGCGGGCCCCGCAGCAATCGCGACACTGTCCGCGAATCCTGGGGGCCGCACGTGAGGTCGGCCTTCGCGCCCCGTTGTGGTCGTGAAGGCCGATTTTGTGTGGGGGCCCGGTGTGCCTTGCCGGGAAATTTCTCCGTGATCTGGTCATGTCACAGGTTGCCCTGGAGGATCGCCCGACCTGTCGGCTCCGGCGGGTCCGAGAGCGAAGGAGCTCGCCCATGGCACGCTTCAGACGTATGTCCCGGGCAGCGAAAATCATGGCGATCGCCGGTATGACGGCCGCCTGTCTCACGGTTCTGCCCGGGACCTCCGCGCTCGCCTCAGCCCGGAGCACTTCCGGTCCGGTGCTGATCGTCAACGGACTGTGGTCCGACCGCATCCTCTGTGCCAGTCCCCACGACGACTCCGTCTGGCTCCAGAAGATCACGTACAGCAACCCTTACTGCCAGTGGACCCCGTCCGGTGACGACGGGCGCTTCGCGCTCTTCAACGTCGCCAAGAACAAGAACATGGCGTACGAGGGCGGGAACGAGGGCCCCTTGGTCATGGAGACCACGTCCTTCCCCACGCCGCACCAGCAGCAGTTCTCCTTCGGCGGCCGGGAAGGGTGGGGCGCGTACGCCCTCCAGTTCTGGATCAGACGGTAAGCGGGCGGAGTGCGGTGGCAGGCCGGCGCTCGGTGTGTCCTGGGCGCATGTCCCGGCGCACCCTCAGGGATTTCCGGCACCCGGCGCGGGCGGACCGCTCGGATCCGCGAAGACGCCCTCCAGCATCCCGGTGGCCTGGCCCACCTCGATCAGATAGCCGTCCGGATCGCGGAGATAGCAGCGGATCTCGGCCTTGCGGTCGAGCGGCTCGGTCAGGAACTGCGCGCCCTTGGCGACGGCCTGTTCGTAGAAGGCCGCGATATCGGCCACCCGCACGTTGAGGAAGGACGACACCGGGTCGCCGGGTTCGGGCGCGGTGAGGGTGACGTCGGGTTTGTCGGGGGTGGGGCCGCCACCGGGGTTCATGATGATCCAGCCGTTGGCGATCTTCACAATGCAGGGGTTCTCGGCCAGCACCACCTCACCGCCGAACACCTCCGCGTAGAAGCGGCGGGACGCGGCGACGTCCCGCACGGTCAGGAAGTGGGTCAGTACCAGCCCCTGAGCGGGCGTCGGCCAGTCGTCGCGAGGAGTCATCGGGTCTTCCCTTCGGCTGAGGCGCAGTGCGCCGCGTACGTCCCACGCCGTGGCGGTGCCGCCGCCTATCGGACGAGGTTCCAGCGCTCCGGATCGACCTCCAGCGCCGCACGGTCCCACCCGGCCCGGTCGGCGGCGGCCGCGTAGGTGCTGTGCAGGAAGCGGGTGAGTGTCAGGTCCGGGTCCGTGGCGCTGCGTACCGCCTCGTACGGCAACAGGAATTGACCGTTCTGCGCGCTGTAGAACGCTTCGGGGGGAGCGACCGGACTCTCGGCGAAGCCTTCCGGTTCGGGGTACGCGTAGGCGTAGAAGGCGCCCTCGTCCCCGCCGCCGGGCCAGAATCCGCAACTGCTCAGCTCGCGTGAGTAGCCCTCCACCATGACCCAGTCGCCGCAGTTCGGTGCGCCTCCGGGGTGCCGCGGGGCGCCGCGTCCGGAGAAGCGGGTGCAGGCCAGATCCATGGCTCCCCAGAAGAAGTGGACCGGGCTGACCTTCCCGGCGAACTCCGCTCGGAACTCCCCCAGCACCCGGTTCGCCTGGAGGAGTTGACGCCAGAAGAGCTGTGCGGCGTGCGGGTCGTAGGTGTGGTGCCGGTAGTCCTCCGCGAACGGGATCGCCTGCTCGACCTCGTTGGGATGCGCCTGGATCGTGGTGGGGACGTCCAGCTCCTCCAGGGCCCTCAGGACACGGGCGTGGAAGTCGGTCACCGGCATGGATTCCAGCGCGATGCGGCGGGTGCCGCCGTCGCTGGTGCGCAGGTGCAGCACGTGATCGAGGAAGTCGAATTCGATGTCGAAGGCGCCCGTGCCGTGCGGGACGGCGGAGGTGGTCAGGCCCCGCGGGCTGACGTAGAGCGTCACCTGCCACCAGTGGTTGACCAGCGGCGCGTGGGCCAGCCTTACCTTGCCGACGATCTGTGTCCACATGTGCAGCGTGTCGCGGGTGTCGGTCCAGTCGGCCACCCGCAACTGCGGCCACGCCGCAGCCGTCCGGGCGGTGTGCGTTGTCCCCATGGTTCCTCCGCTCCGTGGCGTCGGACGCTCCGCGGGCCGGACGTCTCTCCGGTACGCCGCCGGGCCCGGCCGGGCGGATCCGGGCGATGGGGGACCGGTGTGCAGGGGCCCTCCCGGGCCTGCGCGGTGTGCCACCGCCCCGCGGCCGCGCCCGTCCGACGGCGGCGGCCGCTGCCTCCGTCCGCTCTCCACCTTGCCCAGGGCCGGTGGCCTCCGGCAACTCGGCATCGGCGGGTCAGCCCGAGAACCGCTTGCCGCCCCCCGCCGGGTCGGGAGCGACAGGCGCACGGGCCCGCCCGCCGGCCGGAGCCGGTACCGGGCGGGCCCGCAGTGCTGAGCCTCGCGTCATGGCGTGATCGCGCTATGGGCGGCGCGCCGGCCCTCTGTACGGCAGGAGACGCCAAGCCCAGGGATGCGGGTCAGGCGGCCGCACCGGGCGCGACGGTGGTGACGCTGAACTCCTCGCCGCAGACCCGCAGTCCGGAGGCGCGTGCGGTCAGCGACTCCTTCGAGCCGGGCGGGTACGCCTGGACCAGGGCCCCGGCCGGCCAGCAGCCGGAGCCCTTCGTCCCCTCGCTGACCGTGTGCAGCACCGCATGGGCGCTGTTACCGGGGGCGAGCGTGACGGCCGCACCCGCCGAACCCTCACGGGTGGCCGGCTTGCCGACCGACTGCCCGTCCTTGGCCAGCAGCGAGACCCCGGGGAAGCCACGCAGCGTGCAGGACTGCTTGCCGCTGTTGGTGAAGGTCAGCGCATAGTGGATGTTGCCCGCGCCCGGGTCGGGCTGCCCCAGCGTCATGCGCATCGGGGCCGCGGTGCAGCGGTGCGGCGAGTTGTCGGTGGACGCGGCGCTCCGCGCGGCAGTGGGCTGCCGGGAGGTGCCCGCCGAGCCACCGGAGTTCTGCGCACCGGCGCCGGTGCCGCCCCCGTTGGCGCCGGATGCGGTGCCCGACGAGCTGCCGTCCGACGCGGCCGACGACGGGCTCTGCGCACTGTCGGGCTTGCCGTCCTGGCACGCGGTGAGCGCGGCCGCGGCCGTCACGGCGAGCAGTGTGGCGGCGAGGGTGCGGGCGTGGCGGCGGGGGGAGGTCTGGGGGGACATGGTGCTCCTGATCTGATCGAGCGTGGTGACTGAGCAGTGGTGCGCTCGGGTACCTGCTCTGGGGGCAGCAGGCGCCGCAACACCCCTGACGCCGAGGGCGGTCAGGTGGGGCCGGGGTTGCGGCGAGCAGGGACAACTCTTCCTGCTGTCACTGTCGGTCCACTAACGGAGCGCTAACGTCCTGTTGTCTCGCACGCCCCCGGAGCGCCCGCTCGGAGTCCGTCCATGACCAGGTCCAAGAGGCGGCCGGCGCGTGACTGCCAGTCGCTGTGCGGGTCGATCTGCCAGAGGCCGGCGATGGCGAGGACGAAGTCGTCGGGGGTCACCCCGGGGCGGATGGCGCCGGCCTCCTCGTTCGCCTTCAGGAGCAGGGCGACGGCCGAGGTCACCGGGCCATGGCCCAGGCCCGCCAGGCTGCCGTGTGCGCTGGTGGCCTTGCGCATGGCGTCGGCCAGGCCCGCCTTGGCCATGGCGTACTGGGCCAGGCGGTCCATCCACTCCCGCAGGGCCTCCTCGGGAGCGCGGCTTTCGAGCAGCTGGGAGGCGGTGTCGGCGACCTGCTGCACCTCGTAGCGGTAGACCTCCAGGACGAGTGACTCGCGGTTGGGGAAGTTCCGGTAGAACGTCCCCTGTCCGACGCCTGCCTTCTTCGCGATCGCGCTCAGCGGGGCGTCCGCCGAGTGCGTCAGCTCCGCCAGTGCCACTTCCAGGATGCGCTCGCGATTCCGTTGCGCGTCCGAGCGCAGGGGCGCGTCCTTCCGCTGCTGCACTCGTCCTCCTTTCAGGCTTTCGGGAATCACGCAGAATCCGGTCTTGATAACCGGACAGTTGTCCGGTAGCTTCGATGGAGTGGACAGCTGTCCGCTTAGGTCCACCATAGCGGCAGATTCCAAGCGGCAGATACAGCCCGGAGGGGAGGACTGAGGGTGCCCGCGCTGATCCTGCTCCCACAGCGCCCCTCGCGGTCCCGAGCCGGCGCCGCTCCGCACAGGGACAGTGCCCGTTCCTCCCCGACCGCCCGTGAGATACCCGCCCGGCGCTCCCGGACCCGCGCCACGGGGATCGTCCGACTCCTGGTGGACCCGCCGGCCGCAGGCCCGCGTCCCGACGCCCGCCGCGCCTGACCTACGCGAAAGAAGGCTGAGAGATGGCCCCACCGACGTCCAGCGCCATCACACTGCACGTCAACGGCGAGAAGCACACGCTGCCCGTCGACCACCGCACCACCCTGCTTGACGCGCTGCGTGAGCAGCTCGATCTGACCGGCACCAAGAAGGGCTGTGACCAGGGGCAGTGCGGTGCCTGCACGGTGCTGCTCGACGGGCGCCGGGCGGTTTCCTGTCTGCAGCTCGCCGTCGCCGCCGAGGGGCGCGCGATCACCACCATCGAGGGCGTGGCGGACGGCGACCGGCTGCATCCGGTGCAGCAGGCGTTCCTCGACCTCGACGGCTTCCAGTGCGGCTATTGCACACCGGGACAGATCTGTTCGGCCCTCGCGGTGATCGAGGAGCACGCGGCGGGCTGGCCCAGCGCCGCGACCGCTGATGTACGGCCCGAGGCGGGCGTGCCGGAGCTCAGCGCCGAGGAGATCCGGGAGCGGATGAGCGGCAACCTCTGCCGCTGCGGCGCGTATGTGTCGATAGTCCAGGCGGTCGCCCGGGCGGCCGGGGCGGCCGGACGATCGGGCGCCCCGTCGGAGCCGTGGCAGGCCGGCGGCCTGGGTGAGGCCGGCGCCCCGGCGGACGGAGAGGCGGTCGCATGAGGGAATTCGGCTATCGGCGGGCGAGCGACGTCCAGGGCGCGGTCGCGCTGCTCGCCGCCGATCCGCGGGCGCGCCTCCTCGGTGGCGGGACCAATCTCGTCGATCTGATGAAGACGGGGGTGGAGCGGCCCGCGCTGCTCATCGACGTCCAGGACCTCCCCCTCGACCGGATCGAGGTCACGCCGGACGGCGGCCTGCACATCGGCGCGACGGTCACCAACAGCGATCTCGCCGCCGATCCCGAGGTCCGGCGCCGCTATCCGGCGCTGGCGCAGGCCGTGCTGTCCGGCGCCTCGGGGCAGTTGCGCAACATGGCCACGGTCGGCGGCAATCTGCTGCAGCGCACGCGCTGCGGCTACTTCACCGACCCGGCCGCGGCGTGCAACAAGCGCGTCCCCGGCAGCGGCTGCCCGGCCATCGGGGGCGAGCACCACAACCATGCGATCCTCGGTGCCTCCGCGCACTGTGTCGCCGTCCACCCCTCGGACATGGGGGTGGCGCTCGCCGCCTTCGATGCCGTCGTCGGATATGAAACGGCCGACGGACCAGGGGAGTTGCCCCTGGCGGAGTTCTATCTTCCGGTAGGGCGGACCCCGCATCTGGAGACCGCGCTGCCGTCCGGCGCGCTGATCACCGGGCTCCGGCTCCCGCCGGCTCCGGTCGCCGCCGTCTCCCGTTACCGCAAGGTGCGCGAGCGGGCGTCGTTCGCCTTCGCCATCGGCTCGCTCGCCGCCGCCCTCGACGTCCACGACGGCACGGTCCGCGAGGTCCGGCTCGCCTTCGGCGCGGTGGCGTCCCGGCCGTGGCGGGCCCGGACGGCCGAGCGGGCGCTGACCGGGGGGCCGGCGAGCGCCGAGGCGTTCGCCGCCGCCGCGGATGCCGAACTCGCGGCCGCCGAGGTGCTGCCCCACAACGGATACAAGGTGACGCTGCTGCGCAACCTCGTCGTCGCCCTGCTGACCGAGCTCACCGAGCTCACCGAGGAGGCCGCGCGATGACCACGACGACCACGGGAACCACCGCGGTGACAGGGGCCGTCGGCGCCGCCCACACCCGCATGGAGGGCCTGGCCAAGGTCACCGGGGCGGCCCGGTACGCGGGGGAGATCCCGTTCGCCGAACTCGCCCATGGCTGGCTGGTGGTGTCCACCATCGCCCGTGGGCGCATCCGTGCCGTGGAGTCCGCCCCCGTGCTGGCGATGCCCGGAGTGCTCGCCGTGCTCCACCACGGCAACGCCCCGCGCGTCGACGGCAACTACACCGGTGCCCTGGGGAAGCCCGACCCGGTCCTCCAGGTCTTCCAGCACGACCGGGTGCCCTACGCGGGCTGGCCGGTGGCGCTGGTCGTCGCCGAAACGCCCGAGCAGGCGAGGGAGGCCGCCGCGGCGCTGGTGGTCCGCTACGACCAGGAGCCGCACGAGGTCGCGTTCGCCGCCGGGCATCCGGGCAGGTACACGCCCCAGGACTCCCCGAACTCCCCGGCGGAGACGGCGAAGGGCGACCTGGCGGCCGCGCTCGCCGCGTCCACCGTGGTGGTGGACGCGCAGTACACCACGCCCGAGGAGCACCACCATCCGCTGGAGCCGCATGCGGCGATGGCGCGCTGGGAGGGCGGCCGGCTGGAGGTCGTCGATTCCAACCAGGGCAGCGCATTCGTCGCGCAGGAACTCGCGCACCTCTTCTCCCTGGAGCCGGCCTCGGTACGGGTGCGGTCCGAGCACGTCGGCGGCGGCTTCGGGTCCAAGGCCACCCGCCCGCACCAGGTGCTCGCCGCCATGGCGGCGACCGTCCTTCAGCGCCCGGTCAGGGTCGTCCTGACGCGCCGGCAGATGTTCTCGCTCGTCGGCTACCGCAGCCCCACCGCGCAGCGGGTCAGGCTCGGCGCCGACGCCGACGGACGGCTGCGCGCCTTCGAGCACCAAGCCGAGTGCGTCACCTCGACGGTGTATGAATTCATCGAGCGCAGCGCCGACATGGGGCGGGTGATGTACGACGCCGACGCGCACCACACCGTCAACCGTGTCGTCCCGCTCGATGTGCCGACGCCGAGCTGGATGCGGGCGCCGGGCGAGGCGCCGGGCTCGTTCGCGCTGGAGTCCGCGCTCGACGAACTCGCCGAGAAGTGCGGGATGGACCCGATCGCGCTACGGGCACGCAACGAACCGGAAGCCGGCCCCGTCTCCGGTCTCCCGTTCAGCAGCCACAAGCTGCAGGCGTGCTTCCAGGAGGGCGCCCGCAGATTCGGCTGGGCGGAGCGCGACCCGCGTCCCGGCGGGCGGCGCGACGGTCGCTGGCTGCTCGGCACCGGCACGGCCGCCTCGCAGTTCCCCGCTCGCGCCGCCCCGTCCACGGCGGCCGTGACGGCGGAGGCGGACGGCGATTTCACCGTACGGATCACCGCGGCGGACATCGGCACCGGCGCGCGCACCGCGCTGACCCTGGTGGCCGCGGACGCGCTGCGGGTGGCTCCGGAACGCATCCGGATGCGGATCGCGGACAGCGACTTCGGCCCGGCGATGATCGCGGGCGGCTCGATGGGCACCCGCTCCTGGTCCTGGGCGGTGATGGCCGCGGCGGGCGAACTGCGGGAGCAACTGGCCCTGGGCGGCGGGATTCCGCCGCAGGGGATCACGGTCCGGTCGGACACCGCCGCGGCGATTGCCGCCCTCGCGGCCACCGAACGGCACGCCTTCGGCGCGCAGTTCGCCGAGGTCGCCGTGGACATCACCAGTGGGGAGGTCCGTGTGCGCCGGATGCTCGGTATCTTCGCCGCCGGCCGGATCGTCAATCCGCTGACCGCCCGCAGTCAGTTCATCGGCGGCATGACCTGGGGGCTGTCCATGGCGCTGCACGAGGAGGCGGTCCGCGACCGGGCGTCGGGCGCCCCTGTCGGCGCCGACCTCGCGGGCTATCACGTCGCCGCGCACGCCGACGTGCCCCCCATCGAGGCGGACTGGGTGGACGACCCGGACGAGAGCGATCCGGTCGGCATCAAGGGGATAGGTGAGATCGGGGTCGTCGGCGGTGCGGCGGCGATCGCCAACGCGGTCTGGCACGCGACCGGGGTACGCCACCGGCATCTGCCGATCCGCCCCGACCGCGTCCTGCTGGCGGGAGGTGGGGGCCGCGCCGGCGGATGACCCGTGCGGACGTCCGCGGTGCCGCCGCCCCGCCGCCCCACGAATCACGAGGAGACCACGATGCTGGACATCGCCGACGAGCTGACCCGATGGGTCGAACAGGGCCGGGACTTCGCCGTGGCCACCGTCGTGGCCGTCGGCGGCAGTGCCCCGCGCCGGCCCGGTGCCGCTCTCGCCGTCGACAGCGGGGGCACGGCCGTCGGGTCGGTCTCCGGAGGCTGTGTGGAGGCGGCGGTGTATGACCTGTGCGTCCAGGCGCTCCGGGAGGGGGTGACGCTGCGCGAACGGTTCGGCTACAGCGCGGAGGACGCCTTCGCGGTGGGACTGACCTGCGGGGGCGAGATCGAGGTCCTGATCACGCCGGTGTCGGCGGCCGGGCCGGACCGCAGCGTGTGGGCGGCGGCGCTGGCGACCGCCGCCCGGGGCACGGCGGCGGCCCTCGCCCGGGTCGTCCGGGGCCCGGCCGCACTCCTCGGCAGACCGCTGCTCGTCCGTCCCGACGGGTCGTACGAGGGCGGCCTCGGCGGGCGTCCGGGGCTGGACCGCGCGGCGGCGGAGCAGGCCCGCGCCCTGCTGGACGCCGGGCGCACCGGTTCCTGCGAGGTCACGGAGGGCGGAGCGCGCTGCGGGCCGGCCGTGACGCTGTTCGTCGAATCGAGCGCACCACCGCCCCGCATGATCATCTTTGGTGCGGTGGACTTCGCCGCGGCGCTGGTGCGGGCGGGCAAGTTCCTCGGCTACCACGTGACGGTGTGCGACGCCCGCCCCGTCTTCACCACCCGGGCGCGCTTTCCCGAGGCCGACGACCTCGTGGTCGAGTGGCCGCACCGCTACCTCCAGCACACCGCGACCGACGGCCGCACGGTGGTGTGTGTGCTCACCCACGACGCCAAGTTCGACATTCCCCTGCTGGAGGAGGCGCTACGGCTGCCGGTCGCCTTCGTCGGCGCGATGGGCTCACGCCGGACCCACGAGGACCGCAACCGTCAACTCCGCGCAGCCGGCCTCACCGCGGCCGAACTCGCCCGGCTCCACTCGCCGATCGGCCTCGACCTGGGCGCCCGTACGCCCGAGGAGACCGCCCTGTCCATCGCGGCGGAGATCGTCGCGGCCCGGCGGGGTGGCACGGGCGTCCCGCTGACCGGCCTCCGGACACCGATCCACCGTGCCGCGGACGAGGGAGGTGCTGGTGCCGCCGGGTCGCCTGCCGCGGCCTGACCGCTGCCCGGCCGCCGGGCCGTGCGGGGGCGGCTGATACGTCCGGGCCCCGGCCGGGCAGGGATGCGCACATGACCGTCCTCGTCGGAACCTCCGGCTGGCAGTACAAGGACTGGCGTACGGTCCTCTACCCGCCCGGCCGGCCGCAGCGGCTGTGGCTGGAGGAGTACGCGCGGCACTTCGCCACCGTCGAGAGCAATGCCGCCTTCTACCGGCTGCCCGAGGAGAAGACCTTCGCCGACTGGCGGGCGCGGACCCCCGACGGGTTCGTCCTGGCCGTCAAGGCAAGCCGCTACCTCACCCACATCAAGCGGCTGCGCGACCCCGCGGAGCCGGTCGCACGGCTGATGTCGCGGGCCGCCGCCCTCGGCCCCCGGCTCGGCCCCGTCCTGCTCCAACTGCCGCCCACGCTCCCCGCGGACGCCCGGCTGCTGGACACCTGCCTCGGCTGTTTCCCCGCCGGCACCCGGGTGGCGGTCGAACCCCGACACCCCTCGTGGTGGACCGCGGAGATCCGTACGGTGCTGGAGCGGCGGGGCGCCGCGCTGTGCTGGGCCGACCGCGGCTCCCGGCCCGTGACGCCCCTCTGGCGGACCGCCGACTGGGGGTATGTCCGCTTCCACGGAGGCCGTGCGGAACCCTCGCCGCGCTACGGTCGGCAGGCGCTCGGCACCTGGGTGCGGCGGATCACCGACACCTGGCCGGACCGGGCGGACGTCCATGCGTACTTCAACAACGACACGAACGGCGCGGCCGTCCTGGACGCCGCACACTTCGGCCGGGCCGTCGCGGCCGCCGGACGCTCCGTCAGCCGCACGCCGACCGGGCGCGGCGCCAGCGGCCGGCCACCGGGCCGGGAGCGGTCCGCGCGGGTGCCGCCAGGCGAGGAGAGGTGAGCGACGGATGATCCGCAGACATGTGGTGGTCTCCGGGAGGGTGCAGGGGGTGTTCTTCCGTGACACCTGCCGGCGCATGGCGGCCGAGCACGCCGTGGCCGGCTGGGTCGGCAACCGCCCGGACGGCACGGTGGAGGCCGTGTTCGAGGGGGAGCCCGAGCGGGTGGCGACGCTGATGGACTGGGTGCGCGAGGGCCCGCCCCTGGCGACCGTCGACACCGTGACCGTCCAGGAGGAGGAACCGGAGGGCCTGACGTGCTTCGAGGTCCGTTAGCAGTGGTTGCCACGTCACGCCCACATCAGGAGTGAGGCGGGAGTGACGGCCGGCCGGTAGGTCTCGGCGGTCTTGCCCTAGCGGGTGGCGATGCCGCCCTGACAGCCGTCCGAGTTGCGGGGCGGGCCGCAGACGTGACCACGACTGGTCTTCCTGGCCGTGTGTCACGATCGTTGCGTCAAGCAGTGCGGAGAAGGGACGCGGATGGCTGATCTGGCCGGAGAGCACAGCGATCTTGCGAAGGGCGACACGGGGCGGGAGCCGGCTGGTCATGACGCCGGCCCGGGAATCACCGTGGCCGAGCTGGTGCGGCGTGTGGAGGGCGGGCTGTCTCCCGCCGAACGGAAGATCGCGCGGGCGCTGACCGCCAACTACCCGGCGGCCGGGCTGGAGTCCGCTTCGGGGCTCGCGTCCCAGGCGGGGGTCAGCGCCCCCACCGTGGTGCGTTTCGTCGCCCGGCTCGGGTTCGACGGCTACCGGCACTTCCAGCAGTCGCTCCGTGAGGAAGTGCAGGCGCGTCACGCCTCGCCGCTGACCCTGGCGCCGGTGATCGGCAGGGATTCTCCGACCTCCGAACTGGTCGAGGCGGCGCGGCAGGTGAGCAGCGTGACCATGGAGCAGACGTTCGCAGCGCTGCCCGAGCGGGAGTTCGATCAGGCGGTCGGATTGATCTGCAACCCCGCCAAGCGGATCGCATCCTTCGGCGGCCGGTTCTCCCAGCTGCTGGCCGAGTACCTCGACCTGCATCTTCGGCTGCTGCGTCCGGGGACCTTCGTGCACATCGCGGCCCCGGGGCGCGACGCGGGCTTCCGTGTCGACCTGAGCCGGCGGGATGTGTGTGTGGTCTTCGACTTCCGCCGCTACCAGGACGACACCGTGCAGCTCGCCCGGTACGCGCACGAACGCGGGGCCAAGGTCGTGCTGTTCACCGACCCGTGGCTCTCGCCCGTGGCCGAGTTCGCCGACGTGGTGCTCCCCGCGCGGGTGGAGGCCCCCAGCCCGTTCGACAGCATTGTGGCGCCCATGGCGCTCGTGGAGACCCTGGTCGCCGCCGTGCACGCGCGTCTGGGGCCGGCGGCCGAGGAGCGGATGCGGGCCGCGGAGGAGGCGTGGCGTGGCGAGGCCGGCACCGTCTGAAAAATTCATTTCACCGCGACTCTTGACGCGCTACTTGTAACGAATATTTCATGAGGGTGTCGGGCCACATCCAGGCGGCCCCCTTCTGCTCGGGAGTGCTTGTGCCCGATCATCCTCATACCTCACGCAAGCTGCGCCTGTGGGAAGCGCTGGCCCTCTCCGTCGGACTCATGGGCCCGACCCTGGCCATGGGACTCAACGGGGCCGGCGTCGCGGCCGCCGTGGGCAAGGCCGTTCCCCTGGTCTTCCTGCTCGGCCTGCTCGGCGTCGGCCTCGTGGGCTACGGCTTCTGGCGGCTGACCCAGCACTTCCACCACGCCGGCTCCGTCTACGCCCTGGCCGGGGCCACCATCGGACCCCGCGCCGGCTTCTTCGGCGGGTTCGCCCTGCTGGGGACCTACCTCGCCTTCCTGATCTGCACCCTGGCCGCGACCGGGGTCTTCGCCCACGCGTTCCTGCACGCTCTGGGCATGACGTCCACCGGCCCGTGGGCGGCCGTCTCGGCCCTCGCGGGCCTGGGTGTCACGCTGCTCAACTCGCGCGACACCCGGCTCACCGCCCGCACCTTGCTGATCGCCGAAGGCATCGGCATCGCGGCCATGCTGGTCCTCGCCGTCGTCGTCCTGGGGCGCACCGGCACCGGAACGGCGCCTCGGCACCAGACCTTCGACCTGTCGGTCTTCGCCCCCGGCGGAGCCACCTACGGCGCCGTCATGACGGCGACCGTCTTCGCCTTCCTGTCCTGGGCCGGATTCGAGGCGTGCGCGTCACTGGGCGAGGAGACCGACAACCCCAGGCGCAACATCCCGCGCGCCCTGGCGGGCAGTGTGCTGCTCACCGGTGTTCTGTACGTCCTGATGATGTTCGTCCAGACCATAGGGTTCGGGACCGATGACAAGGGCGTGCGGGAATTCGCCGGGGCGGAATCGGCCCTGGTGACGCTGTCCGGCAGCTACCTCGGCACCTGGTTCTCACTCGTCATCGCCTTCACCGCGGTCGCCTCCGCCTTCGCCGCCGCGCTGTCCTCGTCCGCCGCCGCCGCACGCATGGTCTCCGCGCTGGCCCGCGACGGCTTCGGACCGGCCGCCCTCGCCCGTACCGATCAGGCCACCGGTGCCCCCACCAGGGCCCTGCGGCTGTGCGGCGCCGTGGCCGTCGCGATCGCGGTGGTCATGTACGGCCTGGGCACCACCGCCTTCGACGCCTACTACTGGTACGCGACCATCGGCGTGCTGTGCGTCCTGGTCGTCTACGCCGTAGCCGGGGTCGGCGTGATCGTCTTCACCCTCTCCCGCCGCGGCCACATCCCCCGCCGCGAACTGGTCATCCCACTCGCCGGACTGGGCTACCTCTGCTTCGTCTTCTACCAACAGTCCACCGGCCAGAGCGCCCCCTACACCTACTTCCCCTGGATCGCGGCAGCCTGGTGCGCGACCGGCCTCGCCGTCGTCCTCCTCGCCCCCTCCCTCGCCCGGCGCATCGGCGCCCGCCTCACCAGTGAACTGAACGGAGCCGAGGACCACCGCCAGGAGCGCAGCCTCGAACTGCCCGCCACCGACAGCGTGAAGGTGACCCCATGACTCCCCGCACCGACGACTACGCGACCGTCTTCGTCGCCACCTGCGACCTGGCCGGCCAAGTACGGGGACGCGCCGTTCCGCCGTCCGAACATGACGCGGTCCTGCGCAGCGGCACCGGCTGGGTCCCCGCGAACCTCGCCCTCTCCTCGTTCGGACCGATCGCCCCCGACCACGTCTTCGGGTCCCGCGGTGACCTGCGGCTGATTCCCGACGCCGGCACCGCCGTCGGCATCCCGGCCGACGGCACCGCCCCGGGGATGCTGCTCTACCTCGCCGACCAGCGACTGCCCGACGGACAGCCCTGGGCCGGCTGCCCGCGCACCTTCCTGCGCGACGCCCTCTGCGAGCTGCGCGAACGGACCGGGCTGGAGGTCGTCGCCGCCTTCGAGCACGAGTTCGTGCTCGGCAACCTGCCCGAGAGCGCCCCGTTCTCCCTGCGGCGCTTCCGGGACGCCGAGCCGTTCGGCACCGACCTGGTACGCCTGCTGGAGCACGCCGGCCTCGAACCGGAGACATGGATCCCCGAGTACGGCGACGGGCAGTTCGAGGTCACCGTGCGCCCCGCCCCCGCCACGGTCGCGGCCGACCGGGCCGTCCTCCTCAAGGAACTCGTCCGCGATCTGGCCCGCCGCCGTGGCCTGCCCGTCACCTTCGCCCCTCTCCTGGACACCGACGGAGTGGGCAACGGCGTCCATGTCCACCTGAGTCTGCGGGACGCCGACGGCCGCCCCGTGCTGTACGACCCGCAGCGCCCCGGCCGGCTGTCCGCCCTCGGCGCCCGCTTCAGCGCCGGCGTCCTGGCCCACGCCCCGGCCCTCACCGCCCTGACCGCACCGAGCCCGGTGTCCTTCCTGCGCCTGACACCGAACCGCTGGAGCGCCGGCGGGGCGTTCCTGGCCGAGCGCAACCGCGAGGCGCTGCTGCGCATCTGCCCCACCACCGAGCTCGGCGGCTCCGGCCCCGCCGCCCAGTTCAACCTCGAATACCGCGCCGCCGACGCCACGGCCAACCCCTGGCTCGCCCTGGCCGTCCTCATCCGCGCCGGCCTGGCCGGCCTGACCGGGGACTACGACGAGCCCACGGTATGGCCCGAGGACACCGACCAGTCCGTGCTCGCGCTGGCGCCGCCCCTGCCCAGCACGCTCGATGAGGCCCTGGAGGCCCTGGAGAAGGACGATGTCGTCCGGTCCTGGTTCGACCCACAGCTGCTGTCCACCCACCTCGCGGTCAAGCGGTCCGAACTCGCCCAGCTCGACGGCCTGGACGACGCC
Organism: Streptomyces sp. NBC_01454; assembly: GCF_036227565.1. Taxonomy (NCBI): domain Bacteria; kingdom Bacillati; phylum Actinomycetota; class Actinomycetes; order Kitasatosporales; family Streptomycetaceae; genus Streptomyces; species Streptomyces sp. NBC_01454. The sequence continues at coordinate 984,293 of NZ_CP109460.1, read as the reverse complement.
GCACGCATTCGAAAGGTCCGTCATGTCTACTGAACGACTCCTCGCGGAGATCGACCGGCTCCCCCTGGTGGACCACCATGTCCACGGCGCCCTCCGCCACGACGCCGACCGCTCCGCCCTGGAGCAGATGCTCACCGAGTCCGACCGCCCGATCCCGCCGTGGATGACCCAGTTCGACTCGCAGATCGGCTTCGCCGTCCGCCGCTGGTGCGCCCCCGTCCTCGGCCTCGCACCGCACGCCGACCCGGAGACGTACGTCGCCCGGCGCACCGAACTCGGCACCGACGAGGTCACCCGCAGACTGCTCGACGCCTCCGGCATCGGCCACTATCTGCTGGAGACCGGCTACAAGGGCGAGGACATCCTCGGCCCCCAGGGCATGGCGGCCGCCTCCGGGCGCCCCGTCGACGAGGTGGTGCGCCTGGAGACCGTGCTGGAGGACGTGGCGCGCGCCGGTGTCACCGCCGCCGAACTCCCCGGCCGGTTCCGGGAAACCCTGGCCACCCGCTCGGCCACCGCGGTCGGCCTCAAGAGCATCGTCGCCTACCGCCACGGCTTCGACTTCGACCCCGCCCGTCCCCACGACCACGAGGTGACCGCCGCGGCGGGTGCCTGGCTCGCCGAGTGCGAAGCCACCGGCACCGTCCGCGTCAGCCACCCGGTGCTGCTGCGCTTCGCCCTGTGGTGCGGTGTCGACCGCGGCCTGCCGATCCAGCTGCACGCCGGCTACGGCGACCCGGACGTCGAACTCCACCGCTGCGACCCGCTGTTGCTCACCCGCTTCATCAAGAACGTGGAACCGTACGGCACCGACCTGCTGCTGTTGCACTGCTACCCCTTCCAGCGCAACGCGGGCTACCTCGCCCAGGTCTTCCCGCATGTGTACTTCGATGTCGGCCTCGGCATCAACTACACCGGCATGCGCTCCGACGCCGTCATCGCCGAATCACTGGAACTCGCCCCCTTCGCCAAGATCCTCTTCTCCTCCGACGCCTGGGGACCGCCGGAACTGCACCATCTCGGCGCCCTGTTGTGGCGCCGCGGCATGGCCCGGACCCTCGCCGCATGGACCGACAGCGGCGAGTGGGACCTCGGTGAAGCCCTCAAGGTCGTGCGCATGATCGGCCACGACAACGCCCGCCGCGTCTACCGGCTGGAGGACCCGGCATGACCGCCCACCACCTGTCCTCCCTGGCCGCCGCGCTCGACGAGGAGTTGCCGGCTGCCGCGGCACTGCGCCACCGCATCCACGCCCGCCCCTGCCAGTCCGGCGCCGAGGCCGCCACCCGCGACCGCGTGCTCGCCGCACTGCCCGCCGGCGCCACCACCAAGGTCGCCGGCTCCGGCGCCGTCGTCCGGATCGGCGGACCGGGCCCGGCCGTCGCCGTCCGCGCCGAACTCGACGCCCTCGCCGTGCAGGAGAAGACCGGCGCGGCATGGACGTCCGAACACCCCGGCCTCATGCACGCCTGCGGCCACGACGTGCACCTGGCCGCGCTCACCGCCCTGGCCCGGGCCCTCGACCGGAAGGGCGGCCCGGCCCCCCTGCTGGCCGTCCTGCAGCCCAGAGAGGAGACCTACCCCTCCGGCGCCCAGGACATCGTCGAGGACGGCATCCTCGACCGGGAGCAGTGCCGGTCGGTGATCGGGGCGCATGTGCAGCCACTGCTGCCGGCCGGCACCGTCGCCTGCACCTCCGGAGGCGTCAACGCCTCCGCCGACGAGTTCACGGTCACGGTGCACGGCCGCGGCGGCCACGCCGCCTACCCGCACCTCACCCGCGACCCCGTCGTCACCCTGGCCCATATCGTCGTCGCCCTGCAGAGCCTGGTCAGCCGCGGCACGGACCCCATGTCCCACGTCGTCCTCAGCGTCAGCACCCTCGCGGCCGGCACCGCGGCCAACGTCATCCCCGGCACCGCGGAGGCCCGCGGCACACTGCGCGCGCTGGGCACCGGCGACCGCGAGACCCTGCACGCCCGGCTGGCCGAGGTCGCCGGACTGGTGGCGCAGGCCCACGGCTGCACCGCGCAGGTGGACATCACCCGCGGCGAGCCCGTGCTCGACAACGACGCGGCGCTGACAGCCGCCACCGGACCGCTGCTCGGTTCCCTGGGCCTGAGCGTCGGTGACGACCTGCGCTCGGCCGGCTCGGACGACTTCTCCTTCTTCTGCGCACAACTGCCGTCGCTGATGCTGTTCGTGGGCACCCACGGTGGCACCGAACAGCTGCACTCACCCACGTTCCTGCCGCCCGACGAACGGATCCGGGACGTTGCCCACGCCATGCTCGCCGGCTACCTCGCCGCCGCGGAACTCCACACCTGAACCCCCGGCGCCCCCGCGCCCTTCGCTCCCAAGGACCGCACCATGACCACCACCGACACACACGGCACACCCCACCCCGGCCCGGCCACCCAGCACCATGTGTCCCTGGCCGAGACGGCCACCGCCCGCAACTACCAGCCCCTGCCCGTCGTACTGGCCTCCGGCCAGGGCGCCTGGGTCACCGATGTCGACGGCCGCCGCTACCTGGACTGCCTGGCCGGATACTCGGCCCTCAACTTCGGCCACAGCCACCCCCGGCTGACCGCCGCGGCCCAGGAGCAGCTGGGCCGCCTCACCCTGACCAGCCGGGCGTTCCACAACGACCGCCTCGGCCCGTTCTGCCGGGACCTCGCCGAACTCGCCGGCATGGACCTCGTGCTGCCCATGAACACCGGCGCCGAGGCCGTCGAAACCGCGATCAAGGTCGCCCGCAAATGGGGCTATGAACGCAAGGGCGTCGCCCCGGACCGCGCCACCGTCATCGTCGCCGACGGCAACTTCCACGGGCGCACCACCACGATCGTCAGCTTCTCCACCGACCCTGTCGCCCGCGACGGCTTCGGCCCCTTCACCCCCGGCTTCCGCACTGTCCCCTACGGCGACAGCGCCGCGCTGGAAGCGGCGGTCGACGAGAACACCGTGGCCGTGCTCCTCGAACCCATCCAGGGTGAAGCCGGCGTACTCATCCCCCCGCCGGGCTACCTCCAGGCCGTACGGGACGTGTGCACTCGCGAGAACGTGCTGTTCATCGCGGACGAGATCCAGTCCGGCCTCGGCCGTACCGGCACCACCTTCGCCTGCGACGCCGAGGGCGTGACCCCGGACGTCTATGTCCTGGGCAAGGCCCTCGGCGGGGGCATCGTGCCCGTCTCCGCCGTGGTTTCCCGCCATGACGTCCTCGACGTCATCCGGCCCGGCAATCACGGCTCCACTTTCGGCGGCAACCCACTGGCGGCTGCCGTCGGGCATGCCGTGGTGGGGCTGCTGCGCAGCGGTGAATACCAGGCACGGGCGGCCGCACTGGGGGAGCGGCTGCGCGGACGGCTCGACGGACTGATCGGCCGCGGCGCCGTCGCCGTCAGATCCCGCGGCCTGTGGGCCGGCATCGACCTCGACCCCGCGCTGATGACCGGGCGCGAGGCCTGTATGCGGCTCCTGGACCGCGGTGTGCTCGCCAAGGACACCCATGGCTCCACCCTCCGGCTCGCCCCGCCGCTGATCATCGAAGCCGAGCAACTCGACTGGATGTGCGATCAGTTGGATGACGTCCTGACACAGGACGGAGGCTGACGGCATGTGACGGCATGTGACGGCAGATCCCGGGGCCGTGTCCGCGACATCCCGTAGTCCGGCTGCGGGCCGGCGCCCGCCGGGCCCGGCCGGTGCCGTGCCTGGTCGGCGCCCTCCTCACAGGAGGTCGATCTCCGAGGTCAGCCGTACCCCGGTGCGCCGCAGGACCTGCCGGAACACGATGTCGATCGCCTCGGTGAAGGCGGCGGCACTCGCGCCCTCTTCGGCCACCAGCGTGTAGTGCAGCGAGGACAGCCGCACGCCCGGCACGACCGGGCTGCGCAGCGCGAACCCGGCCCGGCGGATGAGCCAGCTCGCACTCACCCGCACCGAGCCGTCCGGGAAGTGGTTCACCGGAGCGTTCTGCGCGCGCAGGCCGTCGGCCTGGGCGGGGGAGATCTCGGGGCTGAGGAACACACTGCCGACCGACCGGTTGTCGGTGCCGCTGCAGCCGAGCACCATGCCCTTGCTCCGCCGCACGGTCAGCACCGCCTGCGCCACCTCCTCCAGGGGGACCCGGCTCCCCACCGGCACGTCGAGTGCGGCGGCGACCGGACGGTAGCCGACCGGTGCGCTCAGCTCGGACCGGCGCAGCGCGAAGACCAGGCTCAGCAGCGTCCAGCGGCGGGAGCGTTTGAAGACGCTGGTGCGGTGGCCCAGCCCGCACGCCGAGGCATCGAGGGTGACCATCCGGCCCGACGACCAGTCCCACGCGGTCACTTCCACCAGGCTGTCGGCGGTCTCCTGACCGTAGGCACCGACGTTCTGGACCGGTGTGGCGCCGGTGGTCCCGGGGATGCCCACCAGCATCTCCATGCCGGTGAGGCCCTCGGCGATGGTCATGTCGACCAGGTCGGAGAGCAGATGACCGGCCTGCACCTCGACCAGCACCCGTCCGTCCGCCGTGCTCCCCGTCATCCGTACGCCCTTGGTGCTCATGCGCAGCACGGCACCGTCGCATCCGGCATCGCTGACCAGCACATTGCTCCCCTCGCCCAGGCAGACCGGCGCGCCGGGCAAGGCGTCGGCCAGGGCGACGAACTCGGGGAAGTCCGCGGGGTCGTGCAGCTCCATCAGGGCCGCGGCCGGTCCTCCGATGCCCAGCGTCGTCATCGGGGCAAGCGGTACCGCGTGAGTGACTCGCATAGGGTCCTGTTTCTCCTGGATTCCGTTCCGTGTCAGAGGGGGTCCCGGGGGCGGGTGTGCAGCGGGGGGTGCCGGGCCCGCGCTCAGTCCGTGCCGTAGGGGCATCGCTCCCGCGCATGTGCACTGTATGCGGGGGCCGCCGACCCGCTTAAGGCGCTCATGGCGCCAGGCCGTGGCGCATCGGCGGTGTCCGGCCCGCATGCAGGAGATCGTCCGCCCGTTGCACGATCTCGCGGGCCACCGCGCTGTCGTACCGCAGAAACCTCCGGCGCAGGCTCATCAGCCGGCTGTGGGCGCGCTGCGAGGTGACGGTCTCGGTCAGCGCCAGCGCGTCCGCGGTGGCCTGCGCCGCGCCGTCGAGCTCACAGCGCGCCAGCCGGGCCTCGGCCAGTGAGGCGCTGTGCAGCAGCAGGTTGCGCGGCTGGCTGCCCTGGAGCATGTCGATCCCGCGGGTCAGATGGGTCTCCGCCCGCTGCGGGCGCCCCAGCTCCAGCCAGGCCCGTCCGGCGTCGGCCACCATCACCGCGGGCGTGAGCCAGTACGCCCAGGGCGGCTCGCACGAGGGCCGGCCGGACCGGCTGAGCTCGGCGGCCTCCTCCAGCGCGCGTTGACAGCCCGCCTCGTCGCCGAGGCCCGCATGGGCCCGGGCCTCACGGGTGGCCAGCAGCGCCTGGCCGATGCCCATGTCCTCGCGCGCCGTCCCCTTGCGGGCGATGCGGATCAGACGCAGCGCCTCCTCCGCCCGCCCGGCCCACGCGGCGCGGTAGCTCATGCAGGAGATGATGTACGCGGCGAGCGGCCGGTCGCCGGCGGCACGTGCGGCGCCCAGTGCGGTCAGAAAGCGGGAGGTGCTCAGGGCGTCCATGCCCTGGTCGGCGGTCAGCCACGCGGTGAGCTGGCCGAGTTCGGCGATGATGCGGTGCAGCTGGAGACCCGTCGTGGCGTCGTAGGCGTACTTGGCGGCCAGCTTCTGTGCCCACCGCAGGTCCGCGAGTGCCCAGTCCAGTACGAGTCCGCCGGCGGCGCTGTCGTCGAGCTGCCGCAGCTGCTGGATCCGGACGGTCAGCATGCCCACCGCGGCCTCGGGGACCTCCTCCCCACGGTGGCGCGAGGGCGGCGGGGCCTCGTCGGTCACCAGCCAGTCCACCGAGGCCGTCAACGGGTCCGGGGCGGTGGGCTGAGCGAGGGGCATCACGGGCTGCCGCAGGGTGGGGCCCTGGGGGAGCGGGGGTGAGCCGGCCGGGAAGTGCTGGGGCCACAGCGCCTCGACCGCTATCGGCTCACCGAGCTGCTCGGAGAGGATGGTGGCGACGATGTGGGGGAGCCGACGGCGGGGGCAGGCGCCCTTCAGCCAGTTGTAGGGGGCTTTGCTGCTGATGGTGCCGCTGCCGCAGCGTCTGTTGATCTCCCGGGCCAGCCGCTCCGGCGGCCAGGATAATCGCGCCAGACACGAGGCCAGGACGGAGGTCGCGGTCATCGGCGGACGCCCCCGGCCGGTGCCGGCGACTGGCGGTCCGGCCCCGCGGCGGGCCCGGACCCGGGCCGGATCGGGCCGACGGTGTGCCTCACTGCCTTCCACGCTCCCTTGCCAGAACTGCCGGACGCTACTAGGGATGCCCCTGGGCACGACACGAAATCTGTGACGACAGCCACAGCTCCTGCCCGCCGGACGCAGCCGCAAAGGCGGTGCGGGACATGCCGGAAACGGACGTGGCACGGCCTCAGACGCGGTCCAGCTGCCGGGCCGGCGGGGCCGCGTCCGGCACCGGGGACGGGTACAGCGCCCACCAGTAGAGCGCGACGCCGACGGCCAGGACGGCGACCGCGCACACGAAGGGCGCATCGAAGGATCCGGTCACCTGCGCCAGCCAACCGGTGAGCAGCACGCCGCCGGCGGTGGCCGCCGTATTGAGGAAGTTCATCAGTCCGCTGACCGCTCCCACCGTCCCCGGCGGCGCGAGCAGACCGGGCAGGCTCCAGGCGACGGGCGCGGCGACCGCCAGCCCGGCGAGGGAGGCGGACATCCAGCACACCGCGAGGGCCGGCGATGCCGCGCTCCCCGCGGCGCCGATCGTCGCGCCGAGTACCAGCCCGCAGGTCAGCACGGTTCGGCGCACCCGCCACGGCTGACGGCCCCGGCGCACCAGCCGGTCCACCAGCCAGCCGCCGAAGGCCAGTTCGGCCACCGTGGCCACCGCCCACGGAATCATCGAGTAGAGGCCGGACTGCAACAGCCGCACATGGAACTGCCGCTGGAGGAACTCGGGCATCCAGGTCAGCACGATGTTGATGGTGTAGCCGTAACAGGCGAAGCCGCAGCACAGGATCCAGATCCTGCCCGAGCGCAGGGCCGTGCGGAACTGCCGGGCGCCGCCCCGGTCGGTGTCCCGTGCCCCGCCCTGGAGGATGAAGTCCCGCTCGGCCGGACGCAGGGAGCGCAGCGCGGACGGGTCCCGGTAGCCCCACCACCACACGGCCGTGAACAGCACACTGACCGCGGCGGTGAACAGGAAGCCGGCCCGCCAGCCCCACTCGCTCATCACGAACGCCAGCACCGGGAACGCCACCATGTTGGCCAGCTTGGTGGCTCCGTCGAACATCGCCGTCGCCATCCCGCGCTCACCGAGGGGGAACCAGGCAGCGGTCGCCTTGGAGGCGCCGACCATCGACGGCCCTTCGGCCACCCCGAGCAGCAGCCGGGCCACGATGAGCGGGCCGACCCCGCCGGCCACCGCGGTCAGCAGGCCGGCAACGGCCCAGAGCGCGGAGGCGACCCGGGTGAGCCGGGAGACACCCAGCAGGTCCACCAGCATGCCGGCGGGTAACTGGACCAGGCAGTACGACCAGGTGAAGGCGGACAGCACCACCCCGAGTTGCTGGAGATCCAGCCCGAAGTCAGCGGCGATCGAGGAGCTCGCCACCGATATCGCCGTGCGATCGAGGAAGTTGACGACGATGCCGCCGGCCAGCAGTCCGCCGATCGCCCAACGGGTGCGTCCACGGGGTTCCACGTGCGTACGTCCGCCTTTCCTGGTGCGGCCGTCGCCGAGCGCGGACCGGCCACGGATGTCCGGGCCGGACGTCCCGCCGGCGCCCGCGGCGGTCCGGTGGGGGACGTCCGGACGGCCCGGGCCGACCGGCGGGACGCCCGAATTTCCGGGCGGACGCTACACCCGTTGCGCGCCCGGCAGATCCGGGCTGTCGTGAAATGGCGGTGGCCGGTCGGCGGGGTGCCGCCGCCTCGCCCCGCCGAGGTGGTCGGTGCCGCTCACCGGAGGAGTCGAACAATGGCCGAAAGTCGGGGCAGAGTCATGGGGAAGGCTTGTGAAGTCCCGTGGGCCGGACCGGACTTCGCCCGCCCCGGACGCGCCATACCGGAGCGGTCTCAGGAGACGACGTCCCGCAGCGGCTTGCCCGCCAGATGGTCGATGACGTTCTGCACGGCGGCCAGTGCGATGCGCACCAGCGTCTCGCGGGTGACGCCCGCGACATGCGGGGAGAGGACCACGTTCGGGGCCTTGAGCAGACGCAGGGCAGCCGTGGGCGGCTCGGGGTCGAAGACGTCGAGACCGGCGCCGGCGAGGGCACCGGCCTCCAGCGCGTCCGCGAGGGCGTCCTGGTCGATGAGGGCGCCGCGGGCGGTGTTGATGACGAACGCGGTCGGCTTGAGGAGGGCGAGGCGCTCCGCGTCGAGAAGGTGGCGGGTGTGCTCGGTGAGCGGGGCGTGCAGGCTGATGTAGTCGGCGGTGCGCAGCAGTTCGTCGACGCTCAGATGGCGGGCGCCGCCGAACCGGGCCTCGGCCTCGGGGGCGAGCGGCCTCGGCCCGGCATAGACGATGTCCATGTCGAACGCGACCGCGCGCCGGGCCACCTCCGCACCGATCTGGCCGAGTCCGATGATGCCGAGGGTCTTGCCGGACAGCTCGGTGAGGGACTGCTGGAGGCGGGGCAGCGCCCAGTCGGCCGCCACCAGCGCGGTGTGTGCGGGGACCAGCTGTTTGGCCAGGGCGAGCATCAGGGCGAAGGTCTGCTCGGCCACGTTCTGCTTCTCGGCGCCGCTGGAGCCGATGGTGCAGACCGGGATGCCGCGCGCCCGGGCCGCGTCCAGATCGACGTAGTCGAAGCCGTGGCTGGCGCACTGGACGAGTTCCAGGTCCGGTGCCGCGGCGAGGTGGGCGGCGGTGACCGGACTCAGCCCGGTGATCAGGATCTGGGCGTCGCGCAGGGCCGTGGGGTCCTCATCGGCCGTTTCGACGACGGTGACCCGGGCCTGCCCGGGGAAGAGGCCGGTCAGCGCGGCACCGGCGGTGCGCCCGCCCACGTGCGGGGAGACGACGGCGAGGACGTTCTTCACGGGCTGCGCCCAGGTGGCGGCGGCCGGATCAGTCGTGGGCGTCATGCGGACTCCTCGAGGAGGTCGTCGGCGGTCAGGGTGGTGGGGCGGGAGTGCCCGGACAGGGCGAGGGTCAGGTCGAACTCGGCGAGCAGACAGCGGATGACGTGCTCCACGCCCGCCTGGCCGTCGAGGCCGAGCCCATAGGCGTAAGGGCGCCCCACCAGCACCGACTTCGCGCCCAGGGCCAGGGCCTTGACGATGTCGTCGCCGGTGCGGATCCCGCTGTCGAACAGGACGGTCAGCCGGTCCCCGGCCGCCTTCGCCACCCGGGGCAGCGCGTCGGCGGCGGCGACGGAGCCCGCCACCTGGCGGCCGCCGTGGTTGGAGACCACCACCCCGTCCATCCCGGCCTCGGCGGCCAGCAGCGCGTCCTGCGGGTGCAGGATGCCCTTGAGCACGATCGGGCCGTCCCAGTTCTCGCGCAGGAACGCCAGGTCCGGCCAGGTCTTGCCGGGTTCGGCGAACATCCCCACGAAGTGCATCACGGCCGCGTCGGGGTCCTCGTGCACCGGCTTGGCGAGCCCGGCCGTGAACGCCGGGTCGGTGAAGTAGTTGGCGGTGCCCACGCCGTGCAGGAACGGCAGGTACGCCTGGTCGAGATCGCGCGGCCGCCAGGCGAGGAGCGGGGTGTCGAGGGTGACGAACAGCGCGGTGAACCCCGCCGCCTTCGCCCGGTGCAGAAAGCTGCGGGTCACCTCGCGCTCCTTCGCCCAGTACAGCTGGAACCACCGCTCCCCGTCACCCATCGCCGCGGCGACCTCCTCCATGGGGGTGCTCGAGGCGGAGGACAGGATGTACGGCACACCCTGCGCCGCGGCGGCCCGGGCGGCGGCGGGCTCGGCGTCCGGATGCATGAGGGACAGCACGCCCACCGGCGCCAGCGCGAGCGGCGCGGGCAGCGACCGGCCCAGGACCTCCACGGACAGGTCGCGGGCGGCCACGTCCCGCAGCATCCGCGGGACGATCCGCCGGCGGTCCAGCGCGGCCCGGTTGGCCGCGGCGGTGCTGCCGGTGCCCGCGCTGCCGGCCACATAGCCGACCGGGCCGGGGCCGAGCCGCTGCTCGGTGAGCTCTTCCAGCCGCGACAGATCGGTGGGCAGCCGTGGTACGGCGCCCGTCATGCCGCGGAGATAGATCTCGTACTGGAAGTCCGCCCAGTGCTTCGCCATCCGTCCGTCCCGCCTCTCGTCGCCGATACCCCGTGCTCACCGCGATCCTGGCGACAGTGACAAGACCCGTCCACCACGGTGCGCACCACGCGCGGCTGACATCATCACCCTGTGATGAAGGATCGGGAGCGCATCCGGCAGCAGCTGACCGCCTCCCCGCGCGTGGTCGCCTCGATCGTCACCGCGGTGCGTGCGCAGGTACCGGCCTACGCGGTGCTCGACGACAGCCGGCTCCAGGAGGTCCGTGCCATCGCCGCCTGGGCGCTGGAGCGGATGCTCGAACTGTGGGCCACCGACGGCGCCCTCACCCCGGCCGATCTCCGGCGGTTCCGCGGGATCGCGGCGGCGCGGGCCGCGGACGGCCGCCCGGTGCAGGCGGTCCTGCGGGCCTACCGGGTCGCGGCGACGGTCCTCACGGACGAGGTCGCGCACGGTACGCCGGCACCGGACGCGCCCGACGCCTTCGCCTTCGTCCGGATGGCGCTGACCATCCTGGACCTGCTCTCCGAGGAGATGGTCACGGCGTACACCGCCGCCAGCGAGGACCTCGCCGGGGACCGCGACCGGGCGCTGCGGCTGCTCCTCGACGATCTGATCGCCGGCCGGCACGCCTCCCTCGGCGCCCTGACCGACCGTGCCGCCCGGCTGGGCCGTCAACTCCCGGACCCCTACAGCCTGTTGGTGGCCGAACCACTCGCGCTGGCGGGTCCGCCGGTGACGCAGGAGGCGGCTCTCGGGCTGCTGGCCGCGCTCGACGGCCATGCCCACGACGCCACCGCGCTGGCGACGGTGCGCGCCTCACGCCTCGTCCTGCTGTTGCCCGCCGCGGCCGGCGCGGCCGCGCCGGAGGCGCTGCGGGAGCGTGGTCTGCGGGGGTGTGCGATCTCGGGGGAGAGTCAGGACCGGATCGCCGTCGCCTACCGGCTCGCGGCTGATGCCCTGGACACGGCGCCCGCGCACGCCCACCATCCGGCGCGGCTCCTGACGGACGGCGACGCCCAGGTGCTGGCCCTGCTCGGCGGGCGACCCGCCGCCGCCCCCGAACAGATCAGCCGGCTGATCCTCGGCCCGCTCGTCCGGCCGGGCCGCGGCCCTCTCCTGGCGGCGCTGACCACCTACCTCGATGAGGGCTCCGCGAACGCCGCCGCCCGCAGCCTCGGCCTCCACCCCCAGTCGTTGCGCTACCGGCTGCGCCGGATAGCCGACCTCACCCTGCGCGACCCACGGGACCCCTGGCAGCGGCTCACCCTGGACATCGCCCGCACGATCGGCCACTGATCCCGGGGTGAGCGGGCCCTACCCGTCCTTGTTGGCCTTGAGCTTCTTCCACACCGTGCCCAGCGCTTTGAGGTCCTCCTGGTCGAGGAGGTCGGTGAACACCGGCGCCAGGCAGGTGCGGCGGGTGGCATCGGCCTCCTCGAAGAGCTGGTGGCCCGCCGGTGTGAGGGACACCTCGACGGACCGGGCGTCACGCGCCGAAGGGGTGCGCACGACCAGCCCACGGCCCTGGAGGGCGTCCACCACGCGGGAGACCTGGCTGCGGCTGAGCATGGTGCTGTTGCCGAGCACGGAGGCCGGGACCGGGTCCGGGCTGGAGGCGAGCCAGAGCATCACCTCGAACCACGAGACCGGCAGGTCGTGGGCCTTGGTCAGGACGCGGTCCACGCGTTCGGTGAGTACGGTTCCGGCCCAGACCAGCCCGTAGAAGGCGTAGTCAGCCTCGGGCATCTCGGTCTGGGTGAGCTTCCTCTTCGCCATGCCGGCAAGACTACCGGTTGCGTGTACGCACACATAATGTCTATGGTGTGTGTACACGCACTCAATTCGCGCCACGCAGCACTCCAGCACTCGAAAGGTCCACCATGTCTGCCACGCCCTCCGCCTCCGCCGCTTCTTCTGCGTCTGCCGCCTCTTCCAAGGTTGTTCTGGTCACCGGTACGTCCTCCGGCATCGGCCTGGCCGCGGCGGTCGCCGCCGCACGGGCCGGCTGGCGGGTCGTGGCGACGCTGCGCGACCCCTCCCGCGCCGGGGTGCTGCGCACGGCTGCCGCCGAGGCGGGGGTGGAGCTCGACATCCGGCAGCTCGACGTCACCGACGAGGCTTCCGTGGCCGCCGCGATCAGCGGGGTGCTCGCCGACCACGGCCGCCTGGACGCGGTGATCAACAACGCCGGCGCCGGGCACCTCGGCACCCTGGAGAACGAGTCCGTGGCCGAGGTCCGCACCGTCATGGAGGTCAACTTCTTCGGCGTGCTGCACGTCTCGAAGGCGGCGCTGCCCCACCTGCGCGCGACCGGCGGCCGTCTGATCACCGTCACCAGCGTCGGCGGAGTCGTCGGACAGCCCTTCAACGAGGCCTACTGCGCCGCCAAGTTCGCCGTCGAGGGCTACATGGAGAGCCTGGCGCCGGTCGCGGCCGCGCTCGGGGTGTCCGTATCCGTCGTCGAGCCGGGCGCCGTGGCGACCGAGTTCGTCAACAACATCGGGATCGATCTGCAGTCGGAGGTCGACGCCGCGGGCCCGTACGCGAAGCCGCTGCAGGCCTACCTGGAGCGCACCACCGCGCAGTTCCTCAACGGCGCGCAGACCCCGGCCGAGGCCGCCGAGGCCGTGCTGGAGGTGCTCACCGCGGACCGGCCCGCGTTCCGGATCCAGACGTCGGACTGGGCGTGTGGCTTCACCGGCACCAAGCTCACCGACCTGGACGGCTCGGCGGTGCTCGGGCTCACGGCCGGGTGGGTGAGCTGACCCGCCGCCGCGGATCCCGCCGCGGCCCCGCCGGGGCCGGCCGGGCGTCCCGGCGCGGCTCGCCCGGTGCGGCCTACGCCCGGTCGCGGGAGAGCGCGGGAACGCGCAGCCGGCTCGCGGCGTCGTCGTCGAAGCCGGTACAGAAGGCGCCGAGCATGTCCTCGAGCTGGGCCAGCGAACGCACGGAGTACAGGACGGGCTGGTAGCCGGAGATGCGGTACGGGGTGGCCGCGGCGGCGCGGAAGTCCAGGGGCCGGACCATGCGCCGGTCGTGGGCGGCGATCTCGCCGTAGGACGACAGCAGGGCCGCGCCGTACGCCTTGGGTGTGCCGCACTCGGTGATCAGCCCGTATTCGAGGGTGAACCAGTACACCCGGCTGAGGATGTCGAGCGCCTCGGCGGTTTCGGTGCGGTGGGCGGCCTGCCCGATGAGCCGGTACAGCCGGGCGAAGCGCGGGCACGAGAGATGGATGCCGTGCCCGAAGACGTCGTGCAGGACGTCGGGTTCGGGGGCGTACAGCGGGACCGCCGGGTGGCGGACGAACTGCACGGCGTGGAAGTAGCCGTACTCCAGCGCCCCCAGGAACCGTTCGTTGGACACCACCCCGCCGGCCGGGGTGAAGGTGAATCCCGTCCGGGCGGCGAGCAGGGAGCTGACCTCCGTGTGCTGCGGGATGTGCTCGGCGGGGATCCCCGCGTCCTCACCGGCCTGGAGCACCGCACGGCAGGCGTGGGCACGCAGCGCCGGGCCGAGCGCCCGGTGCATCACCTGCCAGGTGCGGTGTTCCTCGTCGGTGTAGTGGACGGCCGGAGAGGGCGACCCGACGCGATGGCCGTCCGCCCGTGCGGCGAGTGCGTTGCGGCGCCGCAGATAGACCGGGTCGCTGCGGCCCGGGTGCTCGCCCGGGAGTCCCAGCCGGCCGTCGGCGGAGATGGGTGTCCGTCTGCACACCGTGCTCATGTCTGTCACCTGGTTCTGCACCCGGCAGGCCGTGTTCCGCGTCCGGAGGGACGTCCCCGGATTTCCGGCCCCGGCCGATCGGCGCGGGCTTTTCACCTCTCGCGGATCCGGACCGCGTCGAGGGCATCTTCGGAAACCGGAGTCCCGGCCGCAAAAAATTAAGCTAAAGAGATTCCCAGGGATTCCCCATAGCTTCCGCCGTATTTGGTTGCGGAGCGGGAAAACTCGCCGTGACCGTCGCCGGAGCACGGTGGGCGCTCGCTTCGACGCCCGAACCATGCCCTGTCCGGTGCTTCGATCGCACCAGAAAGCTGTGCCCAGCACCTATATTTCTTGTCTTCTCCTGGCTTCTCCCAGTCTGGCACGCGGCGTGCGGGGCTGCATCCGCGCCCGCAACCGATGTCACCGCGCGCAGGTCGTTTCCCAACTCCCCTCCCTCGCTTCCTGGTTGACCTGCGCAAGCGCGCCCCGAGGGCCGCATTCCCGCCCGCATCTCCCACCATCGCCCGGACCAGCTGACTCATGCGTAACCGGAATTACCGCGTGATACGGAACGAATAGAACGTTTTCGGGACTGTCCGGAAAGCCCGTCGAGTGACGGCCCTTCAGAGAGTCATCTCACAGCTCGCTTTCATATCGTTGTTGGTTCGATTCTTGACGATTGGGCCGTGAGTGACGTTCACTTCAGCCGTTCTGGGCCGGTCAGGAGGCCCCTTTGGAGGTACCGGGAAATGAATGCAATAATGCGGCGCGCCCTCACCGGCGCGATGGCGCTTTCGCTCGCAGCACCCTTGGCGGCCTGCGGAAACGATCATCAGGACGCCGGTGCCGGCAAGGACTCCATCGGTCTGCTGCTCCCGGAGAGCAATGCGGCCCGTTATGAGAAGTTCGACCGCCGCATCATTTCGGCGCGCGTTGCGTCCCTCTGCCTCGAATGCAAAGTCGACTACCACAATGCCGAGCAGCAGGTCGATGCCCAGAAGAGACAGTTCGACACGCTGGTGAAGAAGGGCGTCAAGGTCATCATTCTGGACCCGGTCGACGCCGCGGCGGCCAAGAGCTGGGTGGATTCGGCCGCCAAGAAGGGCGTCAAGGTCATCGCGTACGACCGGCTCGCCGAGGGCGATGTCGCGGCCTATGTCTCCTACGACAACGAGAAGATCGGCCGGCTCCAGGGGCAGGGGATCCTCGCCGCTCTCGGTTCGCAGGCGGCCGCTTCCGACCTCGTCATGATGGACGGCTCGCCGACCGACCCGAATGCGCCGTCCTACAAGAAGGGCGCCCACGAGGTCCTCGACGGCAAGGTCCATAAGATCGTCTTCGAGAAGGAGATCCCCGACTGGTCCGCGGCGAAGGCCAAGAAGGAGATGACCGACCTCATCAACGCCGAGGGCCCGGAGGGCTTTGACGCGGTCTACTCGGCCAATGACGGCATGGCGGGCGGCGTTGCCGCGGCCCTCAAGTCCGCCGGAATCAAGAATGTGCCGCTCGGTGGCCAGGACGCCGAACTCCCCGCTCTGCAGCGGCTGGTCGAGGGCACCCAGTCCTTCACCATTTACAAGGAAGTCCGGCCGGAGGCGGAAACCGCCGCCGAAATCGCCTTCCGTCTTCTGCGCGGGAAGAGCATCACGTCCCTCACCTCGACCACCGCGCACAACACGAGCAAGTCCGGTATCCCCGCTCGGCTGTTCAAGGCGCAGATCGTCACCAGGAAGAACATGAAGGACACCGTCGTCCGTGACGGCGTCGTGCGCACCGATCTGCTCTGCGTCGGCGGCCTTGCCGCCAAGTGCAAGTCCGCCGGTCTGAACTGACCGCAATCGCCCCCCGGCACACCCCTCGGTAAGTGCCGGAGCAGGCATTGTCCGCCCGTCGAGGGCCGGTACCCGGTACTCGGTACCGGCCCCCGACGGGGCGGACCGCAGACCGGGCGCCGGACACGGCGAAGCGGCCGCGCCCCTCCGTCAGCTGCCCCCGCTCCCTCGTCGTCCCAGCCAGTCGTACGCGGCCCGGGCCGTGAACTCCTCCTGGCCGCCCTTGAACAGCAGCCCGGCATGCGCGAACGCCGGGTCGTCGGCGGTGCCGGTCACATACGGAACGGCGATGCACCGCATGCCCGCCCGGTGCGCCGCGAGCACCCCGGGCGCGGCATCCTCCAGCACCACACAGTCGGCCGGATCGGCACCCAGCCGGCCTGCCGCCTCCAGGAACACATCCGGCGCGGGCTTGCCGTGCGCCACCTCCTCGGCCGACACCACCGTGGGCAGCAGCCCAACGAGCCCGGTGCCGGCCAGCACCGCCTCGATCGCGGCCCGCGACGAGCCGGACGCCACCGCCAGCGGATGCCCGGCCTCCGCAAGCCGCTCCACCAGCGCACGCATCTCGGGGAAGACCTCGGTGTGTGCCCGCGCCAGCTCCAGATAGCAGCGGTTCGTCCCGGCCAGCAGCTCCTCGACCGGTGCCCCGATGCCGAACTCCCGGCGGAGGATCTCCAGAGTTTCGCGGG
Organism: Streptomyces sp. NBC_01454; assembly: GCF_036227565.1. NCBI lineage: Bacteria > Bacillati > Actinomycetota > Actinomycetes > Kitasatosporales > Streptomycetaceae > Streptomyces > Streptomyces sp. NBC_01454. The sequence goes on along the minus strand of NZ_CP109460.1, from coordinate 967,750 downwards.
TGCCGATGCCGATGAAGCGGGTGTGGTGCTCCCAGCTGAAGTCCGGTACGCCGTGGGCCGCCAGCAGTCGGCGCCCGGCTTCGTAGTAGTTCGGCTCGCTGTCCACCAAAGTGCCGTCGAGATCGAAGATCACCGGTGCCGGCGGGGCGGGCGTGACCCGGGAGGTGGGGGAGGCGCTCATGCCCACCAGCATGCCAAGCCGCCCACTCATCGCGACCTGGCGCCGCCCACCGCCTCGACCAGCGGCAGCATCCGGTGCGGCACCCGCTCGCGCAGCGCGACCTCCGTACGGGTCCGGACCACGCCCGGCATGCTGATCAGCTGCTGGATCACATCCTCCAGATGCGCCGCGTCCCGGGCCACCACCCGCGTCAGCAGGTCGCCGCCCCCGGTCGTCGAGAACGCCTCGATGATCTGCGGCACCTCGGCCAGTGCGTCGGCCACCTCCTCCAGGTGCCCCTGCGTGACCTCGATGTGGACGAAGGCCAGGACGGGGTGATCGAGTGCGGCGGGGGACAGCCGGGGACTGTACGCGGTGATCACACCGTCCCGTTCGAGACGGTCCAGACGCGCCTGGACGGTGCCCCGGGCGACCCCGAGGAGGCGGGCGTACTCCCGCACACTGGTACGCGGCTGCTCCAGCAGCAGCCGAAGGATCTTGGCATCCAGCGCATCCACGGCCATGGCTCCACGGCCTCCTCCCGGTCGGCGTATCTCCTAATGACGGTACCAATGGCCCAGTGGGTGGGCCGGTTGCTGTGCCAGTGGCCCCTTTCCGTTCCTCGCTTCCCGGTCGGCCCGGCGTGCGGCGAACGACGGCTGCACGGGCGGGTGCCCGCCGGAGTCCGGCACTTCCCGCACCGTCGCCCGGGTTCCTTGCTAAACAGGTCCGGTGACGGATGACGACACCAGCGAGCTCCGGGCCGGACGAACGGGGCTGATCGTGAAGATCCCCGAGGCCGAACCCGCCGTACGCGCGTGGCGGGAACGGCTGGACCCCGGGGCCCGGGAGGGAGTTCCGGCGCATGTCACCGTGCTCTTCCCGTTCCTCCGGGCACACCGCATCGATGGTGCCGTCCGCCGTGCTCTGGGAGAGGTGCTGGCCGTCCACCCGGCCTTCACGGTGCGGTTCGAGAGCTGCGGACGATTCCCCGGGGTGCTGTATCTGACTCCCGAACCGGACGTACCGTTCCGGCAGCTCACTCGGGCGGTCGCCGAACGGTGGCCGGAAGCCCCGCCGTTCGGCGGCCGGTTCGACGAGGTCGTCCCGCATCTGACCGTCGGCCAAGGGCGCGACGAAGCCGCTCTGGAGAGCGCCGAGGCCGCACTCGCCGGCGGTACGCCCCTCACCGCGCACGTCTCGTCGGTCGCGCTCTTGGTGCACGACGGCAGGAGGTGGCACGAGCGCGCGTCCTTCGCGCTCGGGTAGGTCTCCCGACCTGTCGCCGCCCGGCGGTGGGCGGTTGCGTCAGGCGTACGGACCCCGCTTGGGGAGCCGGGCCGCGGGGCGGTCAGACGGTGGTCTTCACCGGCTCCTGGTCTTCGTCGGCCTCGCTGCTTTCTCCGGCCTTGCGGGCGCGGACGAACTCCAGGAAGGAGTTCAGCTCGCGCTTGACGACCGGGGCGAGGAGGTAGAGGCCGATGATGTTGATGACGGCCAGCATGAAGAGCACGGCGTCGGCCATGTCGATCAGGGTCTGGAGCGTGAGCAGGGAGCCCGCGACGGCGAACAGCGTGTAGAAGACCTTGAAGGTCAGCTCGCTGGTCCTGCTGCGGCCGAAGAGGTGCGTCCATGCCTTGAGGCAGTAGTAGCCCCAGGTCAGCACCGTGGAGATGGCGAACAGCAGCACCGCGAGGGTGAGGACGTACGGGAACCAGGGCAGCACCGTGCCGAAGGCGTCCGAGGTGATGGTGACACCGCCGATGTCCCCGCCCTCGCGGGCCTCGTTCCAGCTGGCGGGGTTGGCGATGACGATGGTCAGTGCGGTCATCGTGCAGACGAGGACGGTGTCGATGAACGGCTCCAGCAGGGCGACCAGGCCCTCGCTGGCGGGGTGCTCGGTCTTGACCGCGGAGTGGGCGATCGGGGCGGAGCCGAGACCCGCCTCGTTGGAGAACGCGGCCCGTTTGAAGCCGATGATCAGGGCGCCCAGGACACCGCCGGCGACGCCTTCGGGGTGGAAGGCGCCCTCGATGATCGTGGCGAAGGCGTCGGGGACGGCGGTGATGTTCACCAGGATGACGGCCAGGCACGCGGCGATGTAGACGCCGGCCATGGCCGGCACCAGCTTGCTGGTGACGTTGGTGATGGAGCGGATACCGCCGAGCAGGACGATGCCGACCAGCGCGGCGATGAGGATGCCGAAGAACAGGGCACCGGCGGAGGAACCCACGACCCCGTTCTCGCCGCCGGAGACGGAGACGAGCTGGGCGTAGCTCTGGTTGACCTGGAACAGGTTGCCGCCGAAGAGGCCGAAGAAGAGCACCATGGCCGAGGCGAGAACGGCGAGGATCTTGCCGAGCTTCTTGCCGTTGCTACCGAAGCGGTCGGCGAGGCCCTTGGGCAGATAGTGCATCGGACCGCCGGAGACGGTGCCGTCGGCGTGCACCTCGCGGTACTTCACGCCGAGAGTGACCTCGACGAACTTGGTGGCCATGCCGAGCAGACCGCAGAGGATCATCCAGAACGTCGCACCGGGACCACCGATGGAGACCGCGACGGCGACCCCCGCGATGTTGCCGAGTCCGACCGTGCCGGAGACGGCCGTTGTCAGCGCCTGGAAGTGGTTGACCTCACCGGCCGACCCCTTCTTGTCGTACTTGCCTCGCACCACGTCGACGGCGAGCCGGAACTTGCGGATCTGCACACATCCGAACCAGCCGGTGAAGACGAGACCGGCGACCACGAGCCAGGCGACGATGAGGGGCAGCTCCGTACCGGCGACGGGAACGGAGTAGAAGACGATGTCGCCGAGCCAGGTGGCTATGGGTTCGAAGAACGTGCTGACTGCTTTGTCAACAGAACTGGTGAATGCATCGAGAGACACGTTGGCTACCTCGGAGGCGCAGGGACCGGCGCACGGAAGGTTGTGCCGGTGGATGTGCGGTCTTTGAGCGAACGCCGTTGTCCGGTCGGCGCCCCGCGATAGCACGGTCCGCGGACTCGGCCCGTGATCACTGGTCGTGCTGCCGGTGCGTGCCGGCACTCCGCGCTGCGGCGAGGGGGAGCCGCTTGCGGACTTGGCGTAGTTTTAGCACGCCCTTTACCGATTCTTGGGTGATGTACCTCACATGACGGCGGGTGGCTTTCGAAAGCCTCAGCGCGCGAGATCGATCCGTTATCCAGGTGTGACTCGGAAGAGGGAAACCTCACTCCCGCCCTCACGCACGCGTCCTCGATGCCGCGGATTCCTTGCCCCCCGTGTCGGGGCACGGAGGCCGCCCGGGGCCGCGCTCCGCCCATTGGCACCCTTCTGGCCTGACGAAGGGCGTGTACGCTGTACCAATGGCCCACTGGTTCCGGCCACTGTTGAGCAAGCTGTCTCAATAGTGCTCTGATGGTCCCGTCGATGGCGCTGCGGATTCCGCGGCGCCTTTTTCATGCGGAACCACCGAAGGGGCAAAAGCCGTGCTGAAGAGGGTGTTCGTGGCTCCGGATCCGGGCCGGCTGCGGCTGCGCGGCGCGGTGCGGTCCGTCCTCGGCATCGGCCTGGCGGTCACGGTCTGCGGTCTCGCCGCCCACTCGCTCGTCGCCGCCGTCCTCGGCGGACTGGGCGCGCTGCTGGCCCTCTTCACGGTCACCGACGCGACGGTCCGCGGCCAGCTGGTCACCACGGCCCTGCTGCCCGCCGTCGGCTTCCCCGTGCTCGCCGCCGCGGCGGAGCTGCACGACCACCCGGTGGCCCGTGACACGGCCTTCCTCGCCGTGGTCGGCGCCGGGGTCTACGCCCGCAGGTGGGGGCCGCGGGGCCACGCCCTGGGCGTGTTCGCGTTCATGACGTTCTTCGCGGCCCAGTTCCTGCAGGCCGAACCGGACCGGCTGCCCGAGCTGTACGCCGCCCTCGCCCTCGCCCTGCTCGCCTCCTCCACCGTCCGCTTCGGGCTGTGGTGCTACGAGCGCCGGCTGCCCCCGGCCGCCGTACCCGCCCCGCCGGCGGGCCGTGGACTGGCCCGGATCACCACCCGCCAGGCGATCCAGGCCACCGCCGGCGCCGGCTTCGCCCTCATGGCGGGCCAGCTGCTCTCCGACCAGCGCTGGTACTGGGCCGTGGGCGCCACCTGGTGGATCTTCGTGAACACCACCTCGCGCGGCGAAACCCTGGTCCGGGGCTTCCGCCGGGCCCTGGGCACGGTGCTCGGCATCGCCCTCGGCCTGGTCGTCGCCGTCCCGCTGCACGGAGCCGTCGTCCCCACGGTGGCGCTGCTCGCGGTCAGCGTCTTCGGGATCTTCTACACGGCCGCGGTGTCCTACACCTGGATGATGCTCGCGGTGACCCTGCTGGCCGGGCTGCTCTACGGCCTCCTGGGGGTGCTGGACCCCGCCCTGCTCGCGCTGCGGCTCGCGGAGACCGGCGTCGGGGCGCTCGGTGCCGTGCTCGCCGTGCTCCTGGTGCTGCCCGTCACCACCCACGCCACCACCGATGCCTGGATCCAGCGCGCGCTGCGCTGTGTGCACCTGTGCACCGCCGAGGCCGCCGCCCGCCTCGCGGGTTCCGAGACCGCCGACCCCGCCGCGCACGTCGCCGCGCTGGAGCCCTTGCTCGGCAGGGTCCGGCTCTCCCTCGCACCGCTCGTGCACCCGCTGAGCCCCCTGCGGGCCCGTAAGGCCCGGGCCCGCCAGGTGCTCGTGCTGCTCGACGACTGCGCCCGCGAGGTCCGCGGGCTGGCCGCCGTCGCCGCCGACCCGGAGGCCTCCCACGACGCCCGGCTCACCGCGGCCTGCCAGCGGGTGGAAGCCGCCGTCGAGGCCCTCACCACCCCGCAACGGCCGGGCGACGCGGCCACCGTCACGGTGTCCGTGCCGCACCCTCCCGTCGCGGAACCCGCGCTGATGCATCTGCACGGACTGGAACGGGCCCTGGCCGAACTTTCCGCACCGTTGCGCAGCTCCCCGCGCGCACCGCTGGTCGACGCCTGAGCGACGCGTCACGAGCCACGGCTCACCGCTCCCCGGTGTCGCCTCGCCGCCACGGGCGCTAGCGTCATCCCAGCACCTCAACGGGCCGGCGGACGAAGGGCACAGCCGTGGCGACGGGCGACAGCGGACTACGGGCGTACCTCGGATCGTTCACCTCGGCGGGCGGCGCCGGTATCACCACCGCGGCCGTCGACCCGGAGTCCGGCGCCCTCACCCCGCTGCACGCCACCGATGCCGTCGCCAACCCCTCCTACCTGGCGCCGAGCCCCGACGGCCGGTACCTCTACGCGGTCAGCGAGACCCAGGAGGGCGCCGCGGCCGCCTTCGCGCTCACCCCCGGCGGACCCGAACTGCTCGCCCCCGCCGTGTCCGTCCAGGGCGCCGACCCCACCCATCTCACCCCTGGCCGCGGGCCATCTCGTCACCGCCAACTACAGTTCCGCCGGCGTCAGTACGCTCCCGGTACGGGCCGACGGCGCGCCGGCCGGCCCCGCCACCGTGCTCGCCCACGAGGGCAGCGGCCCGCGGACCGACCGCCAGGAGAGCCCGCACCCGCACGCCGTGCTGACCGACCCCAGCGGCCGCTGGCTGCTCAGCGTCGATCTGGGCACCGACTCCGTCCGCAGCTGCACCCTGGCCGCCGCCGACGGGGCGCTGACCGTACGCGCCGAGACCCGGCTGCGGCCCGGCAGCGGACCGCGCCACCTCGCGTTCCACCCGCGCGGCGACCTCGCCTACGTCATCCACGAGCTGGATCCGGCGGTGACGGTCTGCCGGTGGGACGCCGGCACCGGAACGCTGACTCCGCTGGGGGAGACCCGCCTGCTGCCGGACGGCGTCGCCGCGGACGGCACGTTCCCCTCCGCGCTCGTCATCTCCCCGGACGGCCGGTTCGCCTGGGCCGCCAACCGGGGCCACGACAGCCTCTCCGTCCTCGCCCTCGACGGCGCTGCCGCAGCTCTCGTCACCACCGTCCCCTGCGGCGGCCACTGGCCCCGTGACCTGGCGCTGCACCCTGACGGCCGGCATCTGTACGCCGCCAACGAGCGCTCCGGCGACATCACCTGGTTCGCCGTCGATCCGGCGACCGGTATTCCCGCCCGCACCGGATCCGTCGAGGCGCCCGCGGCCTCCTGCGTCGTCTTCGCCTGACCGGCCCGCGCCGCTCAGCCCTGCGGAAAGCGCCCGCCGAAATACACCTGGGTCTCGGTGAGCCGGCCGTCCCGCACCGTCGTCACCTCGACATTGCGATGCCGCTCGCCCGTCGTCAGCTCGTACTCGTAGCGCACGCAGACCTGCTCGCCGTCGAGGGCCACCGCATCGAGGATCTCCTGCCCGCGCAGCCGGTCCGCGGTGGGGAAGCAGACCTCCAGGAACGCGGCCTTGCCGATGTGGTCGTCCTGCGGGCTGGTGAACACGTATTCCTCGGCGAGCAGCCGGTCCATGGCCGCGCGGTCCTGGGCGAGATAGGCCGCGAAGGCGGCACGGACGACATCGATGTGCGACATGAACTTCCTTCCGTGGGCGGCCCGCTCGCGCTCCGGGGCGATCGCGGCCGGCGAGTGGCCGCGCTCGCGCTGCGCACGGCTCCGGCGGAACGTATCGCGTACCGGCGGCTCACCCGCACGGTCTTCTCCCGCGAGTCGCACGGGCCATGTGCCCCGGGCGGCTCCGGGTGTGGCCGGCAGCCATGCTTCAGGCGTGTATCGGCCGCTGGTGTACGGCATGCCGCCCGGCGCCCGGCGCCTCAGCGGTACGGCAGGCGCCCTGCGCGGCGCCCTGGCGGGCGTACGGCCCGTTGGGGCGCCGCACCATGGCCTCGTCGCTCCCGGGCCGCCTGGCGGGCGCCTGCGCCGCTCGTCGCGGTTCCGGTTCCGGTACCTGTGCCCGGACGGCGAAGGGCCGCCCCCGCGCTGCGCGAGGACGGCCGTTCGATCCTTCGATGCCGTGGATCCGGCAGGGGGGCGGCCCTAGCGGACCGGTACCCCCTGCGACTGCGTCGGCAGGGTGATGCCCACCGCCGCCGCGTAGTTCGACAGCACCAGCCGGCCCACCGTGCTGTAGGCGCCCAGGGCCTCGGCCGAGGCGCAGCCCGCCTCCGCCGCGGCCGCCCCCAGGAGGCCGTCGGCGATCTCCGGGCCGATCAGGTACGGGGCCAGCGCCAGTTGCTGCGAACCGGATTCGCGCAGCTGCTCGGCCGTACGGGAGATGGCGCCCTCCTCGTCGAGGGCGGCGGCCAGCACCGGCACCGCGAGCCGGGCGGAGAGCAGCATGCCGGTGATGCCGGCGGCCTGCACGGCCTCGTCGCCGCCCACGGTGGCGAGGATGATGCCGTCGGCGGCCGTGGCGACCGTGAACAGCCGGGCACGGTCGGCGCGCGCCAGACCGGACTCGGAGAGCCGGACGTGCAGCGCCTCGGCGAGCAGCGGATGCGGGCCGAGGACATCGGTCAGCTCCGCGCCGGAGCCGCTGTTCATCATTGCCTGGCGTATCCGGCGCAGCAGCGCGCTGTCCGGTCCGGCCAGCAGCGGCACCACGACGGCGGCGGGGCCGGGGCCGGGCTGTCCGTCGGCGTCCACCCGCGCCTTGTGCTCCGTGGCGGCGTGCGCCAGCACGGCCTCCAGGGACGGGAACTCGTCGTCGCCACCGTCGACATACCCGATACGGGCGTCGAGGCCGGGGAGTTCGGAGCGGGCGATGCTGGAGATCTCGTCGGCCAGGCTGCGCGAGGCGGACGAGGGGGTGCCGGGTACGGCCAGCACCAGGGCGGGCGCGCCCTCGGGCGCGGCCAGGGGTTCCGGCTTGCGGTGGCGGCCGGACTGCCGCGCGCGCGGCATTCGTACCGGCAGGCCGGGCGCGGCTCCCGGGCTCGGGGGTGCGGCGTCAAAATGGGGCGAGCCAGGTGCGGGCCCAGTGGGGGAACTCATGGCGCCGCATGCTAACGCCTCGGGTCCTACCCGCGCGGAGGGAGGGTTCGGTGACGAGGTATCCGTCCCGTTTTATCCCGCGCGTCCTTGGTCACGGACCCGGCGCAGGCCGTGTGATCTGCAACAACTTCCCGTCGGCGGGCAGCGTCAGACGGTCGCCGGCCAGCGCCGCGGCGATGGTCAGCGCCCCGTCGAGCGGGCTCCCGGCGGCGACCGTCCGGCGTGCTCGCGGCAGCCGCTCGGCGAGCGCCGTGCGCAGCGGCGCCCACAGCGGCTCGCCCAGGCCGAACAGCCCGCCGGTGCAGGCCACCGCGCTGTCCGCGGCCGGCGGGCAGACCGCGGCCGCGGCATCGGCGAGATGGCCCGCGGCGGCCCGCAGGATGCCGAGCGCCACCGGGTCGCCCCCGGTGGCGCAGCCGGCCACCTCCGGGGCGAACGAGGCGAGGGCGGCGGGCCGGTCGGCGCGCGGGTAGAGGGCGCCGGGCAGTTCACCGGCCGGCCCGAACACCGCTTCCGCGCGCGCCAGCAGGGCGGCCGAACCGCCGGGCCGCCCGTCGTACGCCCGCAGCGCGGCCTCCAGTCCGGCGCGGCCCAGCCAGGCTCCGCCGCCGCAATCGCCCAGCAGATGGCCCCAGCCGTCCGCACGGCGCCAGCCGCCCGGGGTGGTCGGATCCGTGCCCAGGGCGATCATGCCGGTGCCCGCGACGACCACGGCACCGGGGCGCTGCCCCAGTGCCCCGGCGTACGCGGTGACCGCGTCCGCGGCCACCGCGCAGCGCCGCACTCCGAGGGCGGTGGCCAGTGCGGCGGGCAGCCGGCCGCGCAGCTCATCGCCCAGCGTGGCCGCACCGGCCGCGCCCACGCACACCGCGGTGAACCCGTCCGCACCCGCTTCGCGCCGCAACTCCTGTGCTGCGGGCAGCAGTTGGGACAGCAGATGTCCGGCGTCGATCCCGGCGGGGCCGGTGCGCACCGGCTCGCGGGAGACGCGTACGGCCAGCGGGCGGGCGGCCTCGTCGTCCGCGCGGGCGACGGCGATCCGCAGCCCCGACCCACCCGAGTCCACGCCGAGGACATGACCGGCCCCGGCGGCGTCCCGGCCGTGGCCGGGGGGCTCACCCAAGGCCGCGGGCGTCCTGCTTGAGGGCGGTGTCGACGGTCAGGGCCGTGGCGACGACCAGGCTCAGCAACGGGTCGGGCAGCTGGTGGTGGATCTGCAGGACGTAGTTGTCCGCCGTCGTGAACATCGTCTTGGCCAGCCCCTCCCAGGTCTTGGTGATCCGGGCGACCTCGGTGTCGGCGTGGTCGACGATGGCGAAGTTCCAGGCGCGCCAGTTCTCGGCCTTGATGGCGCCGATCTGCTGGCCGTTGACCATCATCGCGAAGTTGATCTTCCCGATGGCGTTCTGCTGCACGATCTCGCCGACCGGCGAGCCGTCCGGACGCTGCACGATCACCTTGGACTTGAGGATCTTCGCCGGCCGGGTCAGCACCAGCTGCGGCTGGCCGTAGGCGTCCCGGATCTCCAGCTTGTGGGTCATGTACTGATCGAGGCTGGAGACGACGCGCAGGACCTTCTTGGCCGTGCTCTGGCCGACCTGGACGACCGTGCCGATGGTGTTGCCGTGCTGGTCGAAGACGCTGTACTCGTTGGTGACCTCGATCAGCTTGGCCTTCTGGTTGACCACCAGCACCGGTTCGGTGAACAGGCTGCCGCCGCCCGGCCCGCCGGGCGCCACCCCGGCCTGCTGCTGCACCTGATGCTGCACGGCGCCCGGATTCCCGGCGGGCTGCCCCGGCATCGGCTGCTGTCCGTACGGCTGCTGCATCTGCTGGCCGGGCAACTGCTGGCCGGGCGCCTGCTGGGGGTGGCCGTAGCCCTGCGCGCCGTACGGGGCGCCGCCTTGCTGCGGGCCCGGGTACGGAGCCTGGCCCGGCGCCTGTTGCGGCGGCAGCTGCTGCTGCGGAGCGGACTGGTGCGGCATCTGCTGCGGGGGCTGCTGGGTGGCCTGTTGCTGCGCCGCCTGCTGGGGCGCCGGCTGCTGTGGTGCCTGCTGGTGGCCCGGCTGGGGCGCCTGGTGCGGGGCCGGGGGCTGTTGTCCCGGGTGGGTGTGCTCCGTCCAGCGGGACCCGTCCCACCAGCGCAGTTGGTGGGGGGTGCCCTGTGGGTCGGCGTACCAACCCGCAGGGATGTTCGCATTCGTCATACGAGGCACACTATCGCCCGGTGTCAGGGCAGCCTCCAGTCGACGGGCTGGGCGCCCTGCCGTGCCAGCAGGTCGTTCACCCGGCTGAAGGGCCGTGAGCCGAAGAAGCCCCGGTCGGCGGACATGGGGGAGGGGTGCGAGGACTCGACGGCCGGCAGGTCGCCGAGCAGCGGCCGCAGATTGCGGGCATCGCGCCCCCACAGCACCGAGACCAGCGGGCGCCCGCGGGCCACCAGCGCGCGGATGGCCTGTTCGGTGACCTCTTCCCAGCCCTTGCCGCGGTGCGCGGCCGGTTTGCGGGGCGCCGTCGTCAGCGCTCTGTTCAGCAGGAGTACGCCCTGGCGCGTCCACGGGGTCAGATCGCCGTTCGACGGCCGGGGCAGTCCGAGGTCGGAGTGCAGCTCGCGGAAGATGTTCTCCAGGCTCGGCGGCAGCGGACGCACCTCCGGCGCCACGGAGAAGCTGAGCCCGACCGCATGCCCCGGTGTGGGGTAGGGGTCCTGCCCGACGATGAGCACCCGCACCTCGTCGAAGGGCTGTTGGAAGGCGCGCAGCACATCGGCGCCGGCCGGCAGATAGCTCCGTCCCGCGGCGATCTCCGCCCGCAGGAAGTCGCCCATCGCGGCGATCCGGTCGGCGACGGGCTCAAGTTCCTTGGCCCAGCCTGGTTCGACAATTTCTTGGAGAGGTCGTGCAGCCACGGGATCACCCTACTGGCCCGGACCCGCTCCCCTTCAACCAATGGCCCGGACTCCGGCGGCCCGCCCTACGCGGTCCCCAACTGCCACTCCCTCCCACCTCGTTGTCCGGCACCCGGATCGCCCCTCCCGTCCGCCTCTTCTCAGGCCACGGCGGCCGCCCGTACGCACAGCACATCCGGCAGATGGGAGGCGAGCTGCTGCCAGCTGTCGCCGTCGTCCGCGCTGGCGTAGACCTCGCCGTTGCGGTTGCCGAAATACACCCCGGCGGGATCGCTGTCATCGACGCAGAGGGCGTCCCTGAGCACCGTGCCGTAGTGGTCCTCCTGCGGCAGGCCGTCGCTCAGGGGCTCCCAGCTTCCGCCGGCGTCACAGGTGCGGTAGACCCGGCAGTGGTGCCCGGCCGGCACCCGGTCGATGTCGGCGGTGATCGGGAAGAGGTAGGCGACACCTCCCGTGTGCGGATGCGCGGCCACGGCGAAGCCGAAGTCGGAGGGCAGTCCGCCGCCGATGTCCTGCCACGTCGCACCCGCGTCATCGCTGCGGTAGACGCCCCAGTGGTTCTGCAGATACAGCCGGTCGCGGTCGACCGGGTCCGGTGCGATCTTGTGGACACACTGGCCGAACTCCGGATGCTGATCCGGCAGGAAGACCGCCTTCACGCCCTTGTTCGACGGCGTCCAGCTGGCGCCCCCGTCGAGGGTGCGGAAGACCCCGGCGGTCGAGACGGCGACGGTGACCGCGTCGGCGTCGCGCGGGTCGGTGAGCACCGTGTGGACGGCGAGCCCGCCGCCGCCCGGCACCCACTTCTCCCGGCTCGGGTGGTCCCACAGCTCCCGGACGAGGTCGAAGGTCTCGCCGCCGTCCTCGGAGCGGAACAGGCCGCCGGGCTCGGTGCCCGCGTAGACCACGTCGGGGGCGGCGGGGCCGGCCGGATGCAGCTGCCACACCCGCTCCAGCGAAGTCCCGGTGTACTCCGGGTACTTCACCGCGGGGCGGGCGGGTTCCTGCCAGGTCTCGCCCAGATCGTCGGAGTGGAACACCGACGGGCCCCAGTGGGCGCTGTCGGCCCCGGCCAGCAGCCGGGGCGTCGCACGCCGGGTGTCGATGCCGAGGGAGTACACCGCCTGGGCGGGGAAATGCGGTGCGCTCAGCTCCCAGCTGCCGTGCCGTCGACGGCCGAGGAAGAGCCCCTTGCGGGTGCCCACCGCGAGGAGTACGTCAGTCATGCCGGAACACCTCCGGGACGCCGTTGTCTCAGACAGAGGCAAGTCTGCACCCGACCACTGACAATGGCGCCCCGGTGTATGTCCGGGCAGGTCACACGGTGCGCCACCCGCTCCCCGCACGCCCTTCCGGCGCTCTCAGGCGGCCCGGAGGTACTGCGGCGGCACGGTGATCGGCGCACCCAGCTCCCGCGCCGCCTGCCGCGCGAAGCTGGGGTTGCGCAGGAGTTCCCGGCCGAGCAGCACGGCGTCGGCCTGGCCGTCCGTGAGGATCTTCTCGGCCTGCCGCGGCTCGGTGATCAGACCGACCGCGCCCACCGCCAGACCGCTCTCCTTCTTCACCCGCTCCGCGAACGGCACCTGGTAGCCGGGCCCGGTGGCGATCTTCGCGTCCGGTGCGTTGCCGCCCGTGGAGGTGTCCAGCAGATCGATGCCGCGCTCGCGCAGGTCACGGGCGAAGCGCACGGTGTCGTCGGCGGTCCAGCCCATGCGCGGGTCGCTCTCGTCCTCGGTGAGCCAGTCGGTCGCCGAGATCCGGAAGAAGACCGGCAGTTCGTCGGGCCACACCTCGCGCACGGCGTCCACGACCTCCCGTGCGAAGCGGGTCCGGTTCTCGTACGAACCGCCGTACCCGTCGGTGCGCCGGTTGGTGAACGGCGAGAGGAACTCATTGATCAGATAGCCGTGCGCACCGTGGATCTCGATCACCTCGAAGCCCGCGGCCAGCGCCCGTCGCGCGGTGGCGGCGAACTGCGCGACGATCTCCCCGATCTGCGCGACGGACAGCTCCGCGGGGGCCTGGTAGCCCTCGTCGAACGGCACCGGGCTCGGCCCGACCGGCTCCCAGCCGTGGCGCTGACCGGGGAGGATCGGCCCGCCACGGTTCACCCAGCCGCGCTCGGTGGACGCCTTCCGCCCGGCATGGGCGAGCTGGATCCCCGGCACCGTCCCCTGCTCCTTGAGGAAGCCGGTGATGCGCCGGAACGCCTCGGTCTGGGTGTCGTTCCACAGCCCGAGGTCGTACGGGCTGATGCGCCCCTCGGGGCTCACCGCGGTCGCCTCGACGAGGATCAGTCCGGTGCCGCCCACCGCTCGTGCGGCCAGATGCTGGAAGTGCCAGTCCCCGGGCGCGCCCGTGTCCGGACCCTCGGGGGCCGCGGAGTACTGGCACATGGGCGCCATCCAGAGACGGTTCGGGACGGTCAGCGAGCGGAGGGAGAGGGGCTCGAACAGTGCGCTCACAGCAGACTCCTGTGCCTGGGAAGGAGTGGGTCCGGTCGGATCCAGGACTCATACGATAAACGTCGTACTACGGTGGATGTCAAACTACGACGCTTCTCGTACAATGAACGCGCGGGCGGCAGACCAGGCCGAACCGAGCCCCGCAGAGTGAGTCAGGAGCCGTCATGCCGACCGATACGACCTCCGCGCGTGCCCCGTCGGGCCCCCGGTCGCTGGAGCATCCGGACCGGGCGGACATCCGGCTGGCCGAGGTGCTGCACGCGCTGGCCGACCCGATGCGCCTGCGGATCGTCCGCGCGCTGGCGGCCGCCGAGGGCGAGCTGAACTGCGCGGACATCGAACTCCCGGTCAGCAAGTCGACCTGCACCCACCACTTCCGGGTGCTGCGCGAGCACGGCGTCATCCATCAGCTCTACCGGGGCACGGCCAAGATGAACGGGCTGCGCCGGCAGGATCTGGAGGAGCTCTTCCCCGGTCTGATCGACGGCGTGCTGCGGGCGGCGGATCTCCAGGCCGGCCGCCTCGGCGAGGAGTGAGCGGACCCGTTCGGTGAGCCGCGGCTGACCGCCCGAGGCCCGGCCGGCGGCTCAACCCGTCGTGTGCGCCGCCTCCAACAGCCCCGCCCAGTCCGGCAGCTTGACCGTGCCACGCCCCAGGCCGTGACCCCACGCGGCCTCGGCGGCCTCGATCGCCAGCCACCCCGGCCAGGGGACCGGCCGCTGCCCCGCCCGTACCAGCGCCGCCACCGGATCCCCGGGCGTGCGGCCCCGCGCCAGCATCGGGGCGTCCGCCAGCAGTGACCCCGCGGTCTCCTTCGCGCACGGCCGGTTGGTGCCGATCACGCCCGTGGGGCCGCGCTTGATCCAGCCCGCCACGTAGACACCGGGGAGCGGCGCCCCGTCCCGCAGCACCCGGCCGGCCAGATGCGGAACCGTCCCGGTGGTCTGGTCGAACGGCAGACCCGGCTGCGGCGTCCCCCGGTAGCCGACCGAACGCAGCACCAACTGCCCCTCGATCTCCTCGAATTCACCGGTTCCCGCGACCCCGCCACGGCCGTCCGGCGCGGTCCGCTCGAACCGCACCCCGCGCACCCCCGAGGCGTCCCCGAGCACCTCGGCCGGCCGCAGGAAGAACCGCAGATGAATGCGGCGCCCGGCCCGGGGCGCGGATCCCGCGTCCGCCGCTGCGGCCGCCGTGCGCTCCGCCCAGCCGCGCAGCACCTCGACGTTCCGCCGCGCCGCTGCGGGCAGCGCGCCCGGATCCCGGTAGGCCGGATCCAGCGCCAGCTCCCCGGGCCGGACGCATACGTCCGTATCCGGCAGAGAGCCCAGCTCCCGCAGTTCCTTGGTGGTGAACTTGGCCTGCGAGGGGCCCCGTCTGCCGACCATCCAGACGTCCTCGACGCGGCTGTCCGCGAGGGCGCCGAGCGGGCCCTGCGGCATATCGGTGGCAGCGAGCTCCGCGGCGCCGCGCGAGAGCATCCGGGTCACGTCCACCGCCACGTTCCCCACACCGATCACGACCGCGGACCGCGCCGCGAGGGTGAAGCGGATCGCGGCCGCATCCGGATGCGCGCTGTACCAGGCGACGAACTCGGTCGCCGGATGGCTGCCGGGCAGCTCCTCACCGGGGATGCCGAGCTGCCGGTCGGTGGCGGCGCCCACGCAGAAGACCACCGCATCGAAGATCTCCCGCAGCTCCTCGACCCCCAGCCCGGGCGCCCCCGCCTGGACATTGCCCAGGAAGTGCACCCTGGGGTGCTCCAGGACCGTCCGCAGAGTGTTCTGCAGAGATTTGATCTTCTCGTGGTCCGGCGCGACGCCGTAGCGGACCAGGCCGTACGGGCAGGGCAGCCGGTCCAGGACGTAGACCTCGAGGTCCGGTACGGCCTGCTGCTCGATCAGGGACTGGGCGGTGTAGACGCCGCTGGGTCCGGAACCGATCACTGCGACACGAAGCACGGGTGGCCCCTTCCGCGGGATACCCCCAGGGTCGCACCGGCGGGCGCGCGACGGGAGATGCGCTATCGGGGTTGCTCCCGGTGGGATGAGCGTGCCGCGCTACTGGGCCGGGTGGGCTGGAGGCTAGGTTTTCAATGTGTCGGAAAGTGACTTTTATACCGTTAATCACCGATATGAAGCCCAGGGCGCGCCACTGGAGTGGCCCACATGGGAGGTGCGGGCGCACGGCTCCGCCGCGCCCGCCGTCGAGTCCGCCACCTCGTACGATCCGGCCGGCTCCGGCGGCCCCGGGTGCCCGCCGCCGCGGCTCGACCCGCTGGGCCCGTGGTGCAGCGCCCGGCTGACCTTCGCCGACGGCGCCCGGATCGATGTCCTGGTGACGGTCTCCGACGAACATCTCACCGTCGAGGACGTACGGGCCGACCCGCCGCTGACCCTGGCCGGCCTCGCCGCCCTGGCCCGCTGGATCGAAGGCCCCCTGGACGACACCTTCCGGGCGGCCACCGGCCGGCCGCAGAAGGCCCGGTCCGCACCCCGGCAGCCCGGCCCGGCGGCCGTCCCGGCGGCGGGGGACGGGGCCGGCGGGACGCTGCCGGCCGGGCCGGACGCGGGGTCGGCGGCCGGCGCGGCGCCCCGGCCGGCGTCGGGCCCGCGGCCCCTGTCGCCGCACCAGCCGGCGCCTTTGCAGCAGCCGGTGGACGCCCTGCTGCCGGACCGCGCGCCGGACCCCGTGGGTGCCGGGGCGGGGGAGGGCCCGGCACCCGCCGTGAGGGAGGCGGTGGCACCCCCGGAGACGCCGGCGGTGGCGACGGGCACGGTGACCGGCGACGACGTGGCCGACCCGACCACCACGGGCGCCGGCTGCCTCACCGGGGTGTCGGCCGACACCCCCTCCGACGCCTCCTCCGACACCTCCGACGCCTCCTCCGACACGGTGGCCGCATCGCCCGCCGGGGCGCCTGCCGGACCGGCCCCCACGCCGTCCGCGGCCGCGTCCTCCACCCCTGCGCCCGCGGTCTCCACGCCGCCCGCCGAGCCGGCGCGCTCCGCCGTCCTCTCCCGGTCGCGGTCCGGTGAGCGCCGCAGGATCGCCGCGGACGCCTACCGTCAGGCGCAGCAAGAAGGGCACGATCCCGTACTGGCCGTCATGCTGGCCACCGGCCGTAACCGCCGGAGGTCGCTGCGGCTGATCGCCGGCGCCCGCGACAAGGGCCTTCTGACGCCACGTCACAACAAGCGCTAGCGGAGCAACGCCCGCCCGCTCAACCGGCCGTCCGGCAAACCGGTCGGGGCATGCGTAACCGCCGCGATCCGCCCTGCCCGCCGCCCGCCGCCGGCGCTCACCATCGACCGGCTAGCCGCGTACCGGCCCCCGCGGGTGCGTCACCGGGGGTGGTTCCTCCTCCGGAGGGAGCCCCAACTCCCAAGCCAGTCCATACCGTTGGAACAACTCGGCGCGCAGGAGGCCGCGCGGCATCGGCGCTCCCGGCAGCAGCATCGGCACCACCGCGCCCATCAGCAGAGCCCTCAGCAGCGGATAGTCGGTATCGGGAGCCGGTGATCCGTACGCCACGACCGTCTCGCGCAGCAGGTGCGCCAGCCGTTGCTGCTCGGGGCACTGGATGAACCCCTCGGCCGTCAGAATTCCCGCCATATGTGTCCGCATCAGCAACGGGCGGTCGTGGGCGAGACCCAGGACGGCGTCGACGGCCCGGGCCAACCGCTCGCGTCCGGCGTCCGGTCCGCTCGGTCGCGGCTCCCGTTCCAGCGCCTCCCGCAGGGTCAGATGCATCAGCCGGTGCACGGCCGACTGGAAGAGTTGATGCTTGCCGGGGAAGTAGTAGGAGATCAACCCCCGTGCGGTTCCCGCCCGTTGGGCGATGTCGCTGAGTGTCGTGGCCTCGAAGCCACGCTCGCCCACCAGCTCGACGGTCGCCTGTAGCAGCCGCTCGCGGGAGCGCCGCCGCAATTGTTCATTGACCGAGGCGCTGCGGGGGGACATCCTGTACTCCTGCGTTGACTGGCTGCGAGCCAATATACTCAGGACGACTTCGGATATCTGTCCAGGCAGAAATCCGGTCAAGCTGCCCGGTTCGGGCGACGCGGGGGATCGCCCGAATCGGGCGTGGGCAAGGTGAAGGTAGCCTTCTCGATCTGCGTTGTCGCAGGTCGAGAAGGCCGGCTGAGCAATGCGCCCGCTCCGAGGAACCCGCCCCGCCAGGCGGATGCCGACCGTTCACCGGGCGCTGCCCGCACCCTTCCTGACGCGAAACGACCGGTGCGCCGCGCACCCCGGCACGGGCCCCGCCCGGTCCACCTGCCGGGCCGGGCCGCCCCCGCGGGCTCAGCCGACCGGCACCGCCGTGGCGTTCTGCCGCTCCATGGAGCCCGACCAGACGCGTCGCGGCGGACGGCCGACGAACTTCCCGAAGAGCAGCGCCGCCGCGGTGGCCGCGAGCACCCCGGGCACCATCTCGTAGATCCCCGACTGCAGCGGCCCGAGGAGCGGGTCGATCTGCTTCCACAGGACGACGGTGACCGCCCCCGTCACGATGCCCGCCATCGCCCCGGCCCGCGTCATCCGCGGCCAGTACAGCGACAGCAGGATCACCGGGCCGAAGGCGGCGCCGAATCCCGCCCAGGCGTACGCGACGATGTCCAGCACGGCGCCGCCGCTGAGCGCGATGACGTAGGCGACCACGGCGACGGCCACCACGGTCGCGCGGGCCGTCAGCACCAGCGCCGCGTCCGAGGCCTGCCGTCTGACGAACGCCCGGAAGAAGTCCTCGGTGAGCGCCATCGCCGAGACCAGCAGCTGGCTGTCCGCGGTGGACTTGATCGCGGCGAGTACGCCCAGCAGCAGGAGTCCGGCGATCCAGGGATTGACCAGCTGGGTGCAGAGCGCGATGAAGACCGTCTCGGGATTCTCCAGCGGCTGGTCGAGCGCGGCGATCCCCACCAGGCCCACGAGCGAGGCCCCGGCCAGACAGACGACCACCCAACTCACGCCGATCCGGCGGGCCTTGGGGATCTCGCGGGTGCTGCGGATGCTCATGAAGCGGACCAGGATGTGGGGCTGGCCGAAATAGCCCAGGCCCCAGGCGAGCAGGGAGATGACCGCCACGATGCCGAGCGGGTGCCCGGACGTCCAACGGCTGCCGTCGAAACCGGCCTTGGCCCCCATGTCCAGCAGTGCGGCGCTCTTGTGCGTGAGCAGCCCGTGCAGCGCACCGAACCCGCCCAGCAGCCCGACGCCGATCGCCGGGAGGGCCACCGCCGCGCCGAACATCACCGTGGCCTGCACCGAGTGCGTCAGGCTCACCGCCCGGAAACCGCCCAGGACGGTGTAGACGACGATCACCACGGCGAAGACGGTGAGCGCGAATTCGAAGCCGCCGCCGAAGATGCTCTCGAACAGCACCCCTCCGGCCAGGAGACCGCTCGCCACATAGACGGTGAAGAACACCACGGTGACGGTCGCCGAGAGCAGCCGCAGCATCCGGCTGCCGTCCTCGAACCGCTCCTCCAGATAGGCCGACAGTGTCTTGGCGTCCCCGGCCAGCTCGGTGTACGTCCGCAGCCTCGGGGCGACCAGCAGCCAGTTGAGATACGTGCCGAGGGCCAGACCGACGGCTATCCACGTCGCGCCGATGCCGGCCGCGTACACGGCACCCGGCAGGCCCAGGAACAGCCAGCCGGACATATCGCTGGCCCCGGCGGACAGCGCCGCGACCGTGGCGCTCAAACGGCGCCCGCCCAGCGCGAAATCGGAGAACGTCAAGGTGTCCTGATACGTCCAGAAGCCCACCGCCACCATGGCGAGCAGGAATATCCCAAATGTGATCATGACCGGTACGATCAGGTGTGTCACCACTGCTCCCTCGATGCAGGCGCTGCCATGTCGTGCACGGGCCCCCGATGGGGGATCCCACGAGGAAGTCCCGGGGCGGGAAGGCTCCGGCGCGAGCAGACGATACGGATCCACCGCCGGGAGCGGCACCCCTTTGGCAGATGTCCGTGGCAATCGCCGTTTCGCCGTCCCCGCAGGCCCGGGGCGGGTGCGGGGTTCAGGACCCTACCGTGGAATGGCCCTGTGGAGCGCCAACTCCTCCTGGGTGACCACGACTTGAGACGCGGGCCGACGTGCGCGGCCCGGCCCCGGGACGGCCCGTGCCGGACACGGGCGCCGGCGGGGGAGGGGTGCGCCTGCCGGGCGGGCGCCCCGGTATACCGCGCGCAGACGCAGACGCAGACGCAGACGCAGACGCAGACGCAGACGCAGACGCAGACGGTGGCGATGGCGATGGCGATGGCGATGGCGATTGCGTGGGCAAAGCTCTTTGCCTGACCGGCAAAGGGGGCGATCACGCCGCGCCGGGCCCGCAGCGACAGCCGCCGCCCGCTTCAGGAGGCAGCGTCACCCGTCCGGCCATAGCGTGAAGAGACGGGCCGAAGCTTCCCCGCAATCACAAGGGGTGATGGGCAATGACCGAGTTCGCAGAGCGCCGGCCGCGGAACACCGGTGACCTGGGGCGGACGACCATCGCCGACGGCGTGGTCGAGAAGATCGCCTACCTGGCGGCCGGTGACGTGGCAGGGGTGCACGCCCTGGGCAGCGGGCTCTCGCGCTCGGTGGGCGCCCTGCGCAAGCGCGTACCCGGCGGCGGGACGACCACCACGCACGGCGTGAAGGTCGAAGTGGGCGAGAAGCAGACGGCGGTGGATCTGGACATCGTCGTCGAGTACGGCGAGGTCATCCCCCAGGTGGCCAAGGCCGTGCGCGAGAACGTCATTTCCGCGGTGGAGCGGATGACCGGACTCGAAGTCGTGGAGGTCAACATCGCGGTCAGCGACGTGCGGCTGCCCGACGAGGAAGAGGAAACGCCGGACCGGGTGCAGTAGCCGTCCGGCCAGTAGCCGTCCGGCCGGGCCGGAACCTCGCGGGGGCGAGGCGCCGGCCCGGCCGGACGGCGACCGTGCTGGTGTGCCCGCCCCTCACGCCCCCGGTCCCGGTAGGCGGGCCACCTCGGGGGATTCGGTGTCCAGCGGTACCGACCAGGAGCTGACCAGACCCAGCTGGACGCCCTGCCGCGGCAGCACCGCGTCCAGGAGCCAGTCGGTGGCCACCCGCACGCGGTTGTCCGGCATCGCCATCAGGTGGTAGCCGCGGGTGACCAGGCCGGCGAGCGGGCCGGAGAGCGGGATGTGCAGGGGGTTGGCCGCGGCCTGGATCCCGCCCAGGTCGACCATGAAGCCCAGATCGTGGTGCCGGTAGGCGCGGGGCGTGCCCCGGCCGCAGGACGCCGCCACATTGCGCGCGGCGGCCTTGCCCTGCCGCTGGGCGTGCTGGGCCGTCATCGGCGTCACCTCACCGGGCCGGGTCAGGTCCGGGACGGCCGCGGCATCACCGCAGGCGAACACCTCCGGCCGGCCGGGCACGTTCAGGAATGCGTCGACGCACAGCCGCCCCTTGTCGGTGGGCAGCCCCAGCGAGTCGACCAGGGGGTCGGGCCGCACACCCACACA
This sequence comes from Streptomyces sp. NBC_01454, assembly GCF_036227565.1. Taxonomy (NCBI): domain Bacteria; kingdom Bacillati; phylum Actinomycetota; class Actinomycetes; order Kitasatosporales; family Streptomycetaceae; genus Streptomyces; species Streptomyces sp. NBC_01454. The sequence continues at coordinate 946,826 of NZ_CP109460.1, read as the reverse complement.
CCACAGCAGGGAACGGGTGGCGACGAACTCGCCGTCGTCGAGCAGCACTCCGTCCGAGGTCGCCTCCTTGACGGAGGTGCCGGTGCGGACGTCGACGCCACGGGCGCGCAGCACCCGCTCGGCAGTGCGCGACAGCCGCTCGTCGAGCTCCGGGAGCAGCCGGTCGGCGATGTCCAGCAGCAGCCAGCGGGGGCGGGGGCCGTGCCGCAGCCCGGTGTTCTGGCGGGCCAGCGCATCGGTGAACCGCACGCCCTGGGCGGTGACTTCGGTACCGGTGTAGCCAGCGCCCACCACCACGAAGGTGGTGCGGGCGGACCGCTCGGCCGGGTCCTCGGCCGCGCCGGCCAGTTCCGTCTGCCGGGTGAGGTGATCGCGGAGGAACAGCGCTTCGGGCATCCCGCGGAAGCCGTGGGCGTGCTCGGCGACGCCGGGCACGGGCAGCAGCTTGTTGACGCTGCCGACGGTCAGGACCAGCCGGTCGTAGGACAGGGTGCCCTTGTGGTCCTCGGGGTCGGTGTAGTGCACCTGACGGGCGTCGAGGTCCAGGTCATGGGCGGCTCCCAGGACGAGGCGGACGCCCGGGAGGGTGCCGGTGAGCGAGACCGAGATCCGGCGGGGTTCCAGGATCCCGGTCGCCACTTCCGGCAGCAGCGGCACATACAGAAAGTAGTCATTCGGGTTGAGGAGCACGATCTCGGCGGCTCCTTTGGCCTGCCGGGAGAGCGTGCGGGCACACTCGTAGCCGGCGAATCCGGCTCCTACGATCACGATCCGAGGGCGACGTCGCTTCACGTGGGCTCCTGCGGTCGAGGAGGGTGCGCATGGTGCGCCGGGTGACCGCCGGGGCCTTGTGCGCGCGGCGATCCGCGTAGCCGCTCCGGCGGGGTCGATGCCTTGTCGGCTATCCCGCGTGCGGCCGGGTACACATGGATGCCGCTCTTCTCCTTCTGACGGGAACGGAGCCTCGGCGGTGCGCCGACGGCTGCCGGCACGCACCCGGCCCCGCGTCCTGCCGGCGCTACCTCTCGCGGTCCCCGTCCCCCGCATTGTCCCGGGCGATATGCACCGCCGCCTCCTCCGCCGAGGCGGCCCCGCCGTCGATGCCCACGTCGCGGGCGGCGATGTCATTGCTGCCGCCGCGCCAGAATCCCTCGTCGGAGCCCACCAGCCGGCCGGCCCGTTCCTCGCCGCATTCGAGATCCGTCGGTTCCCCCACCCCGTCGGGCAGGTCACCGATCCCGTCGCCGTCCGGTGCGCACACTTCCGGCACCTCCACCGACAGCCGGTGGTCGAGCGTCTCGCGGTCGTGCAGCTCCCGTGCGGTGGTTCCCTCGTGATTCACCACGAAGGGCCGCTCCGGGGGCGAATAGCCGGTGTCCAGGGTCGCATCGAGGTCCGGCTCGTCCAGGGCGTCTTCCATGTCGAGTTCGTTGGGGTTGTCCCGGGGATCGGACCTGGGCGGCTGGTAGACCTCATCGCCCATCGTCTCGTCGGACATAACCGCCCTCCCTCTTCCCGTCCACGTGCCCGGCCGCGGGGTGCGGCAGGTGCCGTACCACCAATTGTCCGCCTCCTGGCGCCGCGCGGCAGCGCCAGGAGGCGGAGCGGGGCCGGAGCTCAGGAACGCTGGTGTTCCGTGTGGATCCCGACGGCCTCCGCGATGCTCTGCACATTGCCGAACCGCTCGTGTGCGGGCAGCCGCTCGGCCATCGTGACCAGCCGGTCCGGGGCGTTGTTGCGCCGGAGGGTCTCGATCACCGCGTTCCGGTCGGCGGGGTACAGGCTGCGCCCGAGGTGCCGGGCGAGTTCGGAGCGCAGCCCGACGTCCTCCTCGGTCATCCCCCTCGGTGTGCCGCCCCGGAAGTCGCTCTCGGGCGACCACGCCGCCACCGGCTGGTCCTCGCCGGCCGGCTGGAGTTCGTGCTCCTCCTCCAGCCACAGGGAGCGCTCGGACGTCAATTGCCCCCGCAGTTGCCGCTTCATCACGTCGTCCCGGGCGGGGCCGGTCTTGTCCGTTCCGTGTTCCATGACCATGGGTGCCTCCGGCTCTACGGGTCGTACCGACCCGACGTGTTCCTCCCAGTTTCCCTGGTCCCCCAGCCCTAACAACCCGGCAGCCCTCGTTTCAACCATGCACACGAAAAGAGCGTGAACGGGCACGGAGTGTGAGGGCAGACGCATATGCCCGCATGCATACGCCTTTCCGGAACGGGAATTCGTAGGACAGTCGGCTGCTTACCGGCGACGGCTGCCTTCCGGAGACTGCCGGGCAGGCACGGACGCCGGCCACCGCGGCGCGACGAGCGCGCACCGCACCCCACGGGGAAAATCGCACCCATCGCACCCATCGCACCCCACAGGAGAATCCGCGGAATCCGAGGAAGCCAAGGAGGCAGCGCCATGCGACTCTCGCTCCTGCAACCGGTCATCGACCGGCCCGGCCCCTGGGCGTCCGTCTATGCCGATGTCTCGTACGGCACGGAGGACGCCGGAAGACAACTGGAGTTGACGGCGACGGCCACCACGGCGCAGTTGTTCGCCCTCGGCGCGGATGAGGCCACCTGTGGTGCGGTGCACGAGGCCCTGCTCACCCGCCGCGGCGACCCCGGGGCGCACGCCGGGCGGGCGCTGTTCGCCGCCCACGGAGCCCTCGTCCTCGACACCCCGCTCCCCGGCCCCCCTGCCGTCCCCTTCGCGGCATGGGGGCCGGTGCCCAGAGTCACCCCCTTGCTGGCGGCGATCGGCGACGACCCCGTCTGCCTCGTGGTCCGCCTGGGCCGGGCGGGAGCGGACTTCGCCGTACTCGGCGAACGGGCCGCCTCCGCCGACGGGAGCGCCCCCGGGGAACGGCCCGCACGGCACTTTTGCACCGCCGTGGACCACGGCGAACAGCGCGCCGAGGAGATCGCCGACACGGTGCGCAGGGAGTTCGAGAGCAGTGGCGCCGAGGCCGTCGTCCTGATCGGTGAGGAGCACGAACGGCGGCTGGTGCACGGCGCACTGCCCGAGCCGCTGCGCGCCCTGACCTACGAGAGCGAGCACGGCGGCCGGACGCCCGATGCCGAGAGCGATCTGGTGGAGCGCGACATCGCCCAGGTCAGGGCCGCCCAGGAGAGTGCCCATATCGCGCAGGTGGCGGACCGCTACCGCGCGGGCGCCGGCCCCGGCCGCAAGGACGTCCCGCACTCGGCGGCCGGTATCCCCGCCCTGGTCGAGGCGGCGCGGGAACACCGGATCGACACCCTGCTGGTCAGCCCGCACGGCGCGGACAGCGCCCGGCAGGTCTGGGTGGGCTCCGATGCCGACCAACTCGCCGTCCGGGGAATGGAGTTGCCCCAGCTGGGCGAGCTGCGTCCGGCCGCCGCACGGGCGGATGACGCCCTGGTGCGGTCGGCGGCCGCGCACGGCGCCGACATCGTGGTGGTCCTGGACCCCGAGCGGGCACCGGCCGGGGGGCTCGGCGCCATCCTGCGCTGAACGGACGCGGCGCGGGGGCACCTCATGCGGCCGCCCGCCGACCGGACTCCGGTCGGCGGGCGGCCGCATGACGGTGGATCGGTGGCCTCAGCCCTGTGCCTCGGCCGCCACCGGCTTCGGGATCAGGAACGACGTGGCAATGGCCGCCGCCAGGATGACCACCCCCGCGATCATGCCGGCGGTGTAGCCCCCGGACGACGCCGGGTCCGCCGGGGTGGCCGCCGTCTTGACCGCGTAGAGCACCGCGAAGCTCAGCCCCGCGCCGAGGTTGAAGGCACCCGCGTTCAGGCCGGGCAGAAAGCCCGGGTTCTCGCCGGGGGAGAGGACGATGCCCAGCCCGTTGAGGACGATGTTCGCCACGCCCGCGTAGGCGATGCCCACCATGACGGACGTCGCCACCAGCAGGAGCTGCGAGTGGCTGTGCATCGTGAGCAGCATCAGCACGACCGTGGCCGCCGAACCGGCCAGTCCCAGCCGCAGCACCCGGCCGTAGCCGAAGGTGGCGGCGAGCCGCCCGGCCAGCGGACCCATGGCCAGTCCGGCGAGCGCGTACGGGGACAGCGTCCACCAGGCGGACTGCTCCGCGCTCATCCCGAGGCCGGCCTGCGCGTCCTGGGCGAAGGCCGGGATCAGACCGTTCATGACGGCGAAGACGCCGGTCATGGTGAGCACGGTGGTCAGCAGGGTCGCCCAGGTCGCCCGCTGCTTGAGGTGCCGGGTGGCGACCAGCGGGTGCCCGCTGCGGTTCTCGGTCCGCCAGAACAGGGCGAACGCGGCCGCGGCGACCACGAGAAGGGCGGCGATCAGCGGCCAGTTGGCGGCGGCGAGCTTGCCCGCCTCGTTGAGCGCGGTGAGCAGCGAGCCGACCGAGAGCACGAGCAGCGCGACACCGGGCCAGTCCATCCGGCCGGCGACGGCTGCCTTGGACTCCGGGGTGAGCGTGGCGACCAGGACGGCGGCGACGGCCGCGACCACCGCCATCGCCCAGAAGACCGAGCCGAAGCCGTGACGGTCGGCGAGGTAGCCGCCGGCGAGGGAGTCGACACCGGCGATACCGCCGTTGACCGCGGTGATCACGCCGAGCAGGGTGCCGTAGCGCTTGGGCTCCCGCACCTCCACCCGCAGCATGATCAGACACAGCGGGACGACCGGACCGCTGATGCCCTGGATCACGCGCCCGGCGAACAGCATCGGCACGCTGGTCGCCAGCGCCGCGACGACACATCCGACGACCATCAGGCCGAGCATGCCGGTCAGCACCCGGCGGCGGCCGATGACATCGCCCAGCCGCGGCAGGAACAGCGAGAACAGCGCCGCCGAGGTGAAGAACGCGGTCTGGGTCAGGCCGATCTCCGCCGAGCTGGCGCCGAGGGAGTCCTCGATGTGCTTCAGCGCGGGGCTGAGCATGCTGGCGTTGAGCTGGAAGGCGAAGCAGGCCGCGAGCAGCGCGGTGACCAGCACACCGATGCGGACGCCGGAGCCGCCGGCCGGTGCCCCGACGGGGCGCGAGGAAGTGGAGACGCTCATGCCGCGACGTCACCGATCCGCTCGAGCGCGTCCACGACGAGGTTCCAGAACCGCTCGTGGTCGAGGGTGACCGCGACCTGGGTGGTGCAGTCGGGCGGGGCCGGTGCGCGGAAGTCCGTCACGGTCATCCCGACCGTGAGCGCGCCGCGCAGCTCGATGTCCACCGGGGCCTTGCGCACGGTCATCACATCGGGGTCGATGACATAGGCGACGGCGCACGGGTCGTGCACCGGCGGGTACGCGAAGCCCTGGTTCTCGCGGTAGGCCTCGCGGAAGAAGTCCAGGAGTTCCCCGACGAACCTGGCCGGGCCGGTGCCGACCGCGGCGATCCTGGCGTCGACCTCGGGCGTCGCCAGCGCCTGATGGGTCAGATCGAGCCCGACCATGGTGACCGGCCAGCGCTCGTTGAAGACGATGTGCGCGGCCTCGGGGTCGATGATGATGTTGAACTCGGCGACCGCGCTCCAGTTGCCCTCGTGGTAGCCGCCGCCCATCAGCACGACCTCGCGGACCCGCTCGGCGATCCGCGGCTCCTTGCGCACGGCCAGCGCGATGTTGGTCAGGCCGGCGGTCGGCACGAGGGTGATCTCGCCGGGCTCGTGGGACATCACCGTGTCGATGATCAGGTCCACCGCGTGCCGGTGGTCCAGCGCGAAGGCCGGCTCGGGCAGGTCCGGGCCGTCCAGCCCGGTCTCGCCGTGGATGTCCGGCGCCGTCTCGATGGCCCGCACCAGCGGACGCGGACAGCCGGCGGCGAAGGGCACCCCCGTGATCCCGGCGATCCGCGCCACGGACAGGGCGTTGCGGGTCACCTTCTCCAGCGTCTGGTTGCCGACCACGGTCGTCACGGCGACCAGCTCGACGTCGGGATTGCCGTGTGCCAGGAGCATGGCGATCGCATCGTCATGCCCCGGGTCGCAGTCGAGGATGATCTTTCTGGCCACGGAAGAGCCCCTTTGCTCTGCTTGCTCGGCTGCGTGGAGAGGCAGCGCGGAGTGGTGGTGTGTGCGGGCCGACGCGGGCTCCGGCGCACAGCGCGTCCGGCGGTCGCCCCATGGCGAGCCCGGGCGGGTGGTCAGCCGGCGAGCGAGCAGCATGGGAAAACGTTCTCCGGAAACTTGACCCATGGACCTGCCGGTTGTCAATGGTTCAATCTCTGGCCTTCCGGGTGTTTTCGGGACGAAAGGAGGGTTGGTTGACCAGGAGATCCCGCTCTCATGGGACAACGATTGCCGGATGGGCAAGGGGGCGTATGCTCCCTCCGGTTCGGGCGGGCCGGACGAAGGGAGCCGGAGACGGTGGCCGAAGTCACGTTGAGGGATGTCGCGCTGGCCTCGGGCTGCTCCATCGCCACGGTCTCCCGCGTCCTGGCCGGCACCCGCCCGGTCGGCGCCGAGACCGCACGCACCGTCCGCGCGGCGGCCGAGCGCCTGGGCTACCGGCCCAACGAGGTGGCCCGCGCCCTGCGCAGCCGCACCACCGGCACCGTCGGGCTGGTCCTGCCGCAGATCACCAACCCGTTCTTCCCCTCCCTCGTCCGGGAGCTGGAACACGCCCTGCACGCCGAGGGCCGGGCCGTACTCCTCGCCGACTGTGACGACGACCCGGTCACCGAAGCGGCCCGGATCGCCACGTTCCTCGGACGGCGGGTCGACGCCCTGCTCCTGATACCCGTCGATGAGCGGCGCAGCCGCGAGGCGGTGGCGAGCGCGGCCGACCGGGTGCCCCTGGTGCTGCTCGACCGCGGATGCGGCCCCGGCGTCGCCGACTCGGTGGCCGTCGACAACGCGGCCGGCATGGCGCTGGTACTCGATCATCTGGCGGCCACCGGCCGGCGCCGCCCCTGCTTCGTGGGGGCGGCCGGGACCGCGTCGGCGGCGGTCGAACGGCGCGCGGCCTACGAGGCGGGAGCCGCGGCCCTGGACCCCACCGCCCCCGGGCGGGTCGAGCTCGGCGACTTCTCGGTGGCGTGGGGCCGGGCCGCCGCCGACCGCGTCTGGCCCTCCCGGCCGGATGCCCTGATCTGCGCCAACGACCTGATCGCGGCCGGGGCGCTGCAACGTCTGCGGCAGCTGGGCGCGGACGTCCCCGGGGAGGTCGCCGTCACCGGCTTCGACGACATCCCGCTCGCGGGCCTCGCCGACCCGGCGCTGACCACCGTCCGCCAGCCGGTCGGTGAACTGGCCGCCGAGGCCGCCCGCCTGCTGAGCCGGCGCCCTTCCGATGGCGGGCCGGGGCCGCGGCGCACGGTACGGCTCGCCCCGCGGCTGGTCGTACGGGGCTCCAGCGTCCCGGCCTCCGCCACCGCGGACCGCTGACGGGAGCGGCTGGCTCCGGGAACGCCCGACCGCGCGAAGGCCGAAGCTCCTGCCGGTACTGTCGGTGCGTCAGACGTCAGATCTGATCCCTCGTCAAATTCAGTGCAGAAGCGAAGAGTTGACGAACGGGCGCCCTCAGCTGCCCGCATCGGCACACCTCTTGACCGCACCTGGCCGCGCGGTAAAGTCTAGACCAATTGCTGCACCCTCGCGTCATCCATCCCCCTCAATGAGGCCCCCCGGGACGGGCGTTCGGCGTCGTCGGCGTCGCCGGGTCCGCAGCTCTCGCGTGGGCGGCCTCCCTCGCGAAAGGGTTGACATGCACAAGAAAAGAAGGCTGGCCCTCGCCCTCGGTGCGGGCATCGCCCCGCTGCTCGTCGTCACCGTGCCGGTCGGCCCGGCAAGTGCGCACGGCTATGTGTCCGCACCGCCCAGCCGCCAGGCGCAGTGCGCGGCGGGCACGATCGAGTGCGGCGCGATCAAGTGGGAGCCGCAGAGCGTCGAAGGGCCCAAGGGGCTGACCAGCTGTAGCGGCGGCAACAGCCGGTTCGCCGAACTCGACGACGACGCCAAGGGGTGGCAGGTCACTCCGATCGGCCGCTCCCAGACCTTCAGCTGGCGGCTGACCGCACGTCATGCCACCAGCACCTGGCAGTACTTCGCCGGCGGGCGGAAGGTCGCCGAGTTCAACGACGGTGGTGCGCGGCCGTCCGACACGGTCTCGCACACCGTCGACTTCGGCGGCCTCACCGGACGGCAGAAGATCCTCGCGGTGTGGAACATCGCCGACACCGCGAACGCCTTCTACGCCTGCATCGACGTCACCATCGGCGGCTGACCCCGCCGTCCCTTCCCTCCCCGTTCCCCCTCCCGCCCCCGACACCCCGTCTCCCCGCGCCGGTCACAGCGGTGCACAGCACCGGCAGCGGGGCGACGGGGCCGGCGCCGCACCCGTTACGATCGGCCCATTCATGGCCGATGTGCGTGGCCGCTGCCGGGAGGAAGAGATGGGCCTGTTCCGCCGAGGACCGAAGCGGGATTCCCGCGACCTGGCACGCGACGGGGAGTTCAGCTTCTTCTCCGAGCGCGAGGGCGGGCTCTTCCGCGCACAGGTCCGGCAGGCCTTCGCGGAAGCGGGGCTCGAAGTCACCGCGTACGCGGGCGTGGTCACCGATTCCGCGGGCCGGCAGTTCGGCCTGGGCAACCTCGCCGCGGTGTGCCACCGCGACCGGCGGGGGGAGCGCAGCTGGCCCGCGCTGATCCGGGACCACGTCGGCAAGGTGCTCCGTACGATGGACGGACCACAGCCCCTGGAGATCCTCAGCGAGGACGAGATCCGGGCCTGCCTCTACCCCCGTGTCGTCGCCCAGGAGACGCTGCCCGCCTCGGACTCCTTCCGGTACGGCCGGGCGCCGGCGCCGGGGCTGCGGGAGGTGCTCGCCCTCGATCTGCCGGAGGCGGTGCAGATGCTGAGCGAGGACTCGCTGACGGACCTGGGGGACGTGGCCGAACTCCGGATCCGGGCGATGAACAATCTGCGGGCGCTGCCGGTCGAGGGGCATGAGACGGTGCGGCGCGGCGACGGCTCCGCGTTCGAGGTGCTGCTCGGCGACTCCTTCTTCACCGCGAGCCGCGTGCTGGTCCTGGACGAGCTGGTGCAGCGGCTCATGGGCACCGGACTCACCCCGGACGGTGCGCTGGTCGCCATGCCCTTCCGGCACCAGCTGGCGTTCCACCGCATCCATGACGCCCGGGTCATTCCGGCCCTGCAGGCCATGGCGCAGTTCGCGGCGGCCGGTCACGAGGATGCGGCGGGGGCCATCAGCCCCAGGGTGTTCTGGTGGCGCCGGGGGGTGATGACCCCGCTGAGCGAACCGGACGGCGACGGGTTGCGGGTGGTGGCGGACGCGGACTTCCACGCGATGCTGGAACGCCTGGTGCAGCGGGACGGCTGACCGGTGAGGCCGCACACCGGGGCTGCCGACCGTGCCCTGCGCACCGCGCTCAAAAATTTTCTCGCGCATTTTGCACGGTGCGGGAACCCGAACGCTCTCCCACCCGTTTATCTGTGTGAGGCCCCACGCTCTCCCCCGTGCGTGGGGCCTCACTATGTTCCCCGGGCCCGCCGACCATCCGCCCGTACGGGCCGGCCTCAGCCGTCGAGACGCGCCCGTTCCTCCTCGGTGAACAGCCGCGAGCGGATCAGGAAGCGCACACCCTCGGGTGCCTCCAGGGAGAAGCCGCTGCCCCGCCCCGGTACGACGTCCACCGTCAGATGCGTGTGCCGCCAGCGCGCGAACTGGTCGCCCGACATCCAGAATTCCACCGGCTCCGGCACGCCCTCCACGGACAGCCGGCCCAGCAGCACATCCGACGACCCCGTACGGAATTCTCCGTCCGGGTAGCACATGGGGGCACTGCCGTCGCAGCAGCCGCCGGACTGGTGGAACATCAGCGGGCCGTGCCGGGCGTGCAGCAGACGCAGCAGCTCCGTCGCGGCCGCGGAGAGCGCGATCCGCGCGACGCCCGTGTCGGCCGGTGCGTCCGGAGCGGTCATCTCCCGCTCGTCACCGCTCATCAGAAGCGGCCCGATGTCATCGTCAAGCCGCTGACCAGCGGCTTCTTGCGCCGAGTTCGGTACATGTGGGTCCCTCTCTGCCCGGCCCCTACGGAGGTCAGTGTCCTGGTGGACGGCGGTGGTCCGGCCCGAAGCCGGCCCGGACCATGGCGCCGGGCCGCCACGGGGCACCACTGCAGTGAACGCCCCATGAGGTTGCGAGGTGGTTGCATACGGAGCCCCGGTGGCTCCGGCTTCCTCCTCGCGGTCACGGCACCAGATACGGCGGCGCGGGATGCTTGAGGGGATCGGGCAGTTGGATCACGGGGACCGGCTTGTTGTGGGGCCAGCCCTGGGAGGCGTCGTCGAAGCTCAGCTCTCCGCTCGCCGCGGGGACGGTGCTCGCGTCGTGCAGGTTGGTGAGTTCGTTGTACACATCCTGGACGTCGGGCGCCACCTTGCCCGTCTGGCCGGTGACATTGCGGGTGGCCCACACCGCGGTCAGCAGGGCGTCGTGATGCATGATCGCGTAACCGTCGTCCAGCACCGCGTCGGAGAACTTCAGGTCCCGCAGGGCCTGGAGGAACGGCCGGAAGCCGGACGGGGCGTGGATGCCGCTGATCCACTGGGCGGGGCTCGTCGCCGAGACATCGAGGACGGTGATCTTGTTGGCCCTGAGCAGTCCGCGCACCGCCGATCCCTGGGTGAACGCGCCGGTCGCCCCCGTCATGATCGTGATCTGCTTGTCGTGACCGCACTGGCTGCGGGTGGACAGGGCACGGACGAGGTCGGCGAGATCGCGGTCCCGGCCGGCGTAGAAGATCACCTGTGCCTTGGTCAGACAGATGTTGTTGACGGCGTTGTAGAAGAGCTTCGGGATGCCCGCGGGTTTGTGCCCCGTCGTACCCACGAACGAGGCGCGCCGCCGGCCGATGTAGTCGCCGAACTCGGCGTCGAACGCCTTGCGCATGGTCTTGACGTAGTTGTCGTCCCGGCTGTCGAAGACGAGGTAGCCGCGCTGCTTCGCCAGCGGGGATCCGGTCAGGAAGCGGCGGAGTGCCTTGGCGTATTCGACGTTGGACGGGGACACCTTGAACAGACGTGGCGCGTTGAGGTCGGTGGCCGTCAGGACCGCGCCGATCGAGGGGATCTTCAGCCGGCTGAGTGCGTCGGCCGCCGCCTGGGTCTCCGGGATGCTGACACCCATCCCCGTGACCGCGACCAGCGGATGTTCGCCGTTGACCAGTGCGGACAGCTGTTTCACCACCGGCTGCCAATGGGTCTCGTTGCGGCCCTCGTTGGCCAGGACGAGTTCGATCTGCGGGGTCTTGCCCTGGATGCCGGTGGAGCCGGCCGGGGACAGCTGCGGGCAGCCGTTCGCCCGGCACTGCCCGATGAAGGAGCCTTCCAGGCTGGTGAGGATCTCCGCCATGGGCAGCGCGCTGGTGTCGCTGTCCGTCATGGGCGTCAGCAGGGCGACCTTGACGTACGGGACGCGGCTCTTGCCCTTGTCGGGCTTGTCCCACTGCTGACGGACCCTCCGGTTCTCCTGCGCGATCCGGTCGGTGATCCCCTTGAGCCGCGGATCGAAGGAGTACGCCGTTTCGTCCATGAGACCGACGCACTCACGCTGCGCGCCCCGGCCGGCCCAGTGCAGCCCCGGAACGCCCGTCGCGCAACCGGTGTCCTCCTCGGCGGGCCAGAAGTACCAGAGGCCGCCGGCTATGAGGACGAGGGCGAGCGCCACGGCGCCGATGCCCTGCCACCCCTTCCACCAGGGGGGAAGCGCGTCGGCGGGCTGCGGGGTCAGATGCATGGTGCCAACTCCTAGGGGAGGGGATGCGCCGGTGCGCTCACACGTACTTCGCGGCCTCGTGCATGAGCCCGACCCGGGTGGGCACGGAACGCATGGCCAGGTACTGGAACATCGCGTTGATCGTGCGGTTGAGCTCGGGGTGCGCACCGGGCAGCCGATTGCGCGGATCGGACGCCAGCCACAGCGAGATCACCAGCAGGGCCAGGGGGGTGTGCGCCGCGAACGCGCGCGGCGCGAGCTCCGCGGCCAGCTGCTCCGCCCGCAGCGTGGCGGACTGCTCCGGCAGCACCGGTTCACGCAGCGGTGCGGCGGTGATGGCGTACAGCTCGTACAGCCAGACATCGGTGTCGGAGAGTTCGGCCAGCCGCCGGGCGAGATGCTCGATGACCTCGTCCACCCGGTGCAGCGCCAGTGAGTGGTAGAGCACTTCCAGCGGGTGGCCGTGCTCGGTGTGCCAGGTCCGCAGCGTTCCGTGGACGGCCATCCAGCGGTCCGGGACGGCGGCCAGCTCCCGCAACAGCAGCAGGCGCGGCCACGGGTGCAGCACGGAGCCGCCCCGCAACGGGTGCGGGTGGACCCGCTCCAGATATCCCGAGCCGCGGCCGCCACGGGTCTCGGCATCCTGCGGGACCGGGTCGGTCAGCAATAATCGGGTCGCGACCACACGGGCCAGCGAATCGCGGGTGTGCAGCGGGAAGCGGTCGAGGAGGCCCGCGTCGCACGCCGCGTCGAACTCGCGGGCGGCACAGCACTCGACGAGCGCACGGTACTGGTCGTCGGTCAGATCGCGGAGCAGATACTCCCGCGCCGCGGCCTCCAGCGACGGCCCTTCGTCGGCGTCCGCCGTGGCCGGTGTGGTGCGGGAGAGCACCCCGCGCAACAGCGCCTCCGGCCCCTCGCGGCCCGCGATGCGGGCCGAGGCGGTCAGCAGCTGCCGCACGCCCCACGGATGTCCGTCGGTCAACTGGTGTGCCAGCAGCGGCGCGTCCGGCAGCCGGGTGACGATGTTCGTGCCGAGCCGGGCGGTCTCGCCGGCCGTCAGTCCGCGCAGCTGGACGCAGTACCAGCGCCAGGAGCGATTCGGCGGCGGGTCCGGGATGGACCGTTCCCAGTCGGCGTAGCCGGCCTGTTCGGGGGAGCGGAGCTGCACGCCCGCCGGCCCGATCGCGAACATTCCCGGCACCCGGCCGACGTTCGAGGCCCCGGCCACGGCCAGCAGCGGATCGGGTTCGCCGGCGGCGTCCCGGAGCTCCATCAGCAGGTCGAGGAACTCCCGCCCGCCGGGAGCGTCGATGTTGTCCAGCAACACCACACAGTTGCGGTCGCGTTGACGCCGGGCGTACTCGCCGCGCAGATCGGCCAGGAACGCCTCGCACAGCCGACGGTCCACCGCGGTCCGGTCCGCGGGATCCTCGCTCTTGCTGAGCTGGTTGAGTTCGACCAGCGCGTCCAACGCGGCCAGCGGGCCGGCGTACCAGGCGAATCCGGTGTGCCGGGTCACGCCCAGCGGCATGCTGGGCGGCTGCCGGATGAGGCTGGCCAGCAGGCTGATGCCGGGGATCCGGACGAGGTTGATGTCCTGGAGCAGCCCGGCGACCGCGACCACCCGCTCGGCCGCGGGGTGGGGGTCGCGGGGCCCGCGCAGCGCCTGGCGCAACTGCTTCTTGGCCCGCTCGGGATCCGTCGCGTCCAGGAACAGCTCGGGGTCCACCACGAACAGGCCCAGTGTCAGCCGCGGGAAGAGCAGTGGGGTCTGCCGGGGAAGGCGGTGGGACAGGCCGTAGGCGAGGCGGCCGGCGACCTCGTGGGGGCGGCGGGGCGCGGCGGAGTCGAAGTCGAAGTACGCGTGGGGGCGCCGCGAGCCGAGGTAGCCGAGCCATTTCAGAGTGGCGGTCTTGCCACTGCCGCGCGGTCCGACGAGGACGATCGCGGGGAGCCCGTGCCCCGCCGGCGCGGTCTTGTTGTCCGGTACCCGTGTGCGGCACTCTTCGTACAGGGCCTCGATCCCCTGTATGCCCAACGGACGCTCCGTCACGGCTTATCCCCCTGTCCCGGCCGGCGACAGGACCGCCGGCTGATTACAGAAGGTTGGCACGCGTATGCGCAACGTGCCACCGGTTCACCCAAGGTGCTGACGGTGACTCACGTTCCGGGGTGGAGGGGTGGGGTCACCGGGCGCCGGCCGGCCGTGCGGGCCGGGGCACCCCGGTGAACTCCCATGTCGCGAGCCCCCGGGTCGGACCGCCGAGCAGGACCACCGAGGCGGCCTCCGCCACGCAGGGCGGAACGGGCAGCGCCGCGCGGTGCGCGGGTGCCCCGGGTGCCTCGGCGGCGGCGGGCGGGCCGGCGGCCGGGGGCGGGCCGTCGGCAGCGGCCCGGGACAGCCGGCCGAGGAGCCGGTCCAGGCCCCGGTGGTGCCGCGCGAACGCGCGTCGCGGTGCGCGCCGCCCGCGGGACTCCTGGCCGGACAGGGCTTCGGCCGTGCCCACGTCCAGCAGGACCAGATGCAGCGGGCGGCCCCGGCGCCCCGCCGCCCGGGCCATCCAGCGGCGCACCCAGGGGCGGCTGCCGCAGTCGTGGACCAACAGCGGCCCGTCACCCCGCAGTTCGCGGTGTAGCCAGCGGATGTGCTTCCACCGCGCCCAGGGCCGGTAGAGGCCGTACGGCAGCCAGTCGGGCATCACCGTTTCGCAGGCGACGTGGACGGCCCGCGGGTCGATGACCGTCGCCTGTGCGGGGGCGCGGCGCAGCAGCGTGCTCTTGCCGCTGCCGGGCAGGCCGGACACCACCACCACGGCGTTCGCCGGATAGGCCAGGGTGAACGGGGACGACGGCACCGGCCGGGCACCGGCCCGTCCGCGCAGGTCGAGCAGTCCGCCGTGCGCCGCGAGGACCGGTGATCGCGGGGGAGGGGGCCCCGACGGTGCGGCACCCACGTCCGGCACACCAGAACATCCGCCTTGCACCGCTGCCTCCCCCGATTCCCCTTCGGCGTCATCGTCCCACGGTGCGGCGGGCGGCGCGGCCGCGTCCGGGAGGCGTGCGGAAGCCGCGGGCGCGTGGGTGAGCCGTGTCTCACCCACGCGGAGCCCCTTGTTTATGCAACTCGTTGCATAGAAGGATCGGGGTATGGCGCTCGACCACGCGATCCTCGTCTCCCTGCTGGAGCAGCCGGGCTCCGGCTATGAGCTGGCCCGGCGGTTCGAGCGGTCCATCGGCTACTTCTGGACCGCCACCCACCAGCAGATCTACCGCGTTCTCAAGCGCATGGAGAGCGACGGCTGGATCGATGTCCGGGAGGTGCCGCAGCAGGCCCGGCCGGACAAGAAGGAGTACTCCGTCGCCGCGCCCGGCCGGGCCGCCCTCGCCGAGTGGCTGCACGAGCCGATCGAACCGGAGAGCGTCCGGCACGACCTCGCGGTGAAGATTCGCGGTGCCGCCTTCGACGACCCGGCCGCCCTGATCCGCGAGGTCGAGCGGCACCACCACAAGCACACCGACCGGCTCGCGCACTATCTCGCGGGCGAGCGGCGTGACTTCACCGGACCCGATGCCCCCGAGGATCCCGATGCCGGACAGGAACTCCAGCACGTCGTGCTGCGCGGCGGCATCGCGTACGAGCGGATGACGATCGCCTGGCTGGAGGACGTGCTCGCCACCCTCCGCCGGCTCGCCGCCGCGCACGGAACCCGGTGCCGGTGAGCCGCCCGCCTGCCCGGGCCGCTCACCGGCACCGCCCGCACGTTTCTTGACCCTCCCTCTCCCCGACGAACCGGAAAGGCGAACACCATGGCCGACCCGCTGCTGTTCAACCCGCGCACCTATGACCCCGCACACTTCGACCCCGAGACCCGCCGGCTGCTGCGCGCCACCGTCGACTGGTTCGAGGACCGCGGCAAGCGCCGGCTGATCGAGGACTACCGCTCCCGTGCCTGGCTGGCGGATTTCCTCGCCTTCTCCGCCAAGGAGGGGCTGTTCGCCACCTTCCTCACCCCGGCCTCCGCCGCCGGCGGCCAGCAGGACAAGCGCTGGGACACCGCCCGGATCGCCGCCCTCAACGAGATCTTCGGCTTCTACGGGCTCGACTACTGGTACGCCTGGCAGGTCACCATCCTGGGCCTCGGCCCGATCTGGCAGAGCGACAACGCCACCGTCCGCGCCCGCGCGGCCGAACTCCTCGAACAGGGCGAGGTGTTCGCCTTCGGCCTGTCCGAGAAGGCGCACGGCGCCGACATCTACTCCACCGACATGCTCCTGGAGCCGGACGGTGACGGCGGCTTCCGCGCCAGCGGCTCCAAGTACTACATCGGCAACGGCAACGCCGCCGGACTCGTCTCCGTCTTCGGCCGCCGCACCGACATCGAGGGCCCCGACGGCTATGTCTTCTTCGCCGCCGACAGCAGCCACCCGGACTACCACCTGGTGAAGAACGTCGTCGACTCCTCGAAGTACGTCAGCGAGTTCCGGCTCGACAACTACCCGGTCGGCGCGGACGACATCCTGCACACCGGCCGCGCGGCCTTCGACGCCGCCCTCAACACCGTCAACGTCGGCAAGTTCAACCTCTGCACGGGCGCGATCGGCATCTGCGAGCACGCGATGTACGAGGCCGTCACCCATGCGCAGAACCGCATCCTCTACGGCCGGCCCGTCACCGCGTTCCCGCATGTGCGCCGCGAACTGACCGACGCCTACGTCCGCCTCGTCGGAATGAAGCTGTTCAGCGACCGCGCCGTCGACTACTTCCGCTCCGCGGGCCCCGACGACCGCCGCTACCTCCTCTTCAACCCGATGACGAAGATGAAGGTGACCACCGAGGGCGAGAAGGTCATCGACCTGATGTGGGACGTCATCGCGGCCAAGGGCTTCGAGAAGGACACCTACTTCTCCCAGGCCGCCACCGAGATCCGCGGCCTGCCGAAGCTGGAGGGCACGGTCCACGTCAACCTCGCCCTGATCCTCAAGTTCATGGGCAACCACCTGCTGAACCCGGCCGAGTACGAGCCGGTGCCCACCCGCCTCGACGCGGCGGACGACGCGTTCCTCTTCCGGCAGGGCCCGGCCCGCGGCCTGAGCGGTATCCGCTTCCACGACTGGCGCACCGCCTACGATGCCTACGCCGCCGTCCCCAACGTCGGCCGCCTGCGCGAACAGGCCGACGCCCTCTGCGAGTTCATCACCACCGCCGCCCCCGACGAGGAGCAGAGCCGCGACCTCGACCTCCTCCTGGCCATCGGCCAGCTGTTCGCGCTGGTCGTCCACGGCCAGCTGATCCTGGAGCAGGCGCGGCTGACCGGGCTCGACGAGGAGGTGCTCGACGAGCTGTTCGCCGTCCTCGTCCGTGACTTCTCCGCGCACGCCGTCGAGCTGCACGGCAAGGACTCCGCCACGCAGGAGCAGCAGCGCTGGGCACTGGGCGCGGTCCGGCGCCCGGTCGTCGACGAGGCCCGCTCGGCGCGCGTCTGGGAGCGCGTCGCGGCGCTCGCCGGCGCGTACGAGATGGCCCCGTAACCAGCCGGCACCCGGACCCGTCCGGCGCCGCACCCACAGACTCAGCCGGCCCCGCACGGGGTCGGCTGAGCGCTGCTGTCACGGGTGCTGCCGTCACGGGTGTGCGCCGCGGAAGTCATATCCGGTTAGCGCCCATTGCAGCCCACGCTGCCGCGGAAGGTGCATTCGCTTCCGCCGGAGTGGGCGTCGCTCCAGATCTACGCGGCGTACCCGAACCGGGTTACCTACCCGCCCGGACCACCCCGGCACCCTCCTCGGGACACCCGCGGAAGCACCGCCCCCCGACGCCGCCGCCGACGCGCCGGACCGTGCCCGCGGCATGGGCTGACGGTGCCGCACGGGCCGTGCGATGCGCCCTCTGCACTCCCCGCATTCACCACGAACGCGCTGTTCACCACCGTTCTCCGCGGGCGGCGCGGACCAGGGTTCGCTTGCCGGTCCGGGCCTTCACACCTTCTGCTGAAGGCTCGTGGCGCCGGCCGTGATGCCGGACGGAATCAGCAGATCCTTCTCTGGACCGGGCGCACCGGGCGCCCACGACGGAAGGACACGGCCATGCGACGCACCCTCCTCGGTACCTGCGCTGCCCTCGCGACTCTGGGAGTCGGGCCGGCCGCCCCGGCCGTCGCGGCCCCCGTTCCGGTGACCGCGCTCAGCTGCGACGGGGACACCTACAAGTGCACGGCCAACCTCCGCTACGGCGACAACAATTGGAAGGCCAGGTGGGGGGCGACCATCTTCCACGAGGCGGCCCGGTCCGCCTCGCGCGCTCCCGTACCGGCGACGAGCCTCTCCTGCGACGGCGACAACGGCACCTGCGTGGCCCATCTGATGTTCGGTGACGGGCGCTGGCGGGCGAGCTGGCCCGCGACCGTGTTCCATCCGGCGCTCCGGTCCGCCGGCAGGCTCGTGGCCCCCGTACCGGCCGGCAGCCTGAACTGCGACGGCGACACCGGCAGGTGCACCGTCAACCTCCGGTTCGGCGACGGAGGCTGGAAGGCCGGCTGGAGCGCCACCCTCTACCACCAGCCGTAGCCGGCAGGCTCGGATGAGGACACCGCGGGACAACGGCGCGCGCCGTTGCTGGCCGCGGGAGTGACGCTCATCTACCTATTGTCATTTTGATCGCCGAACGCACCATTGCTGTCACGTACGCGCCTTTTTCCCCTCGGTCGGGAACCCTACTGTCGCAGGCATCCACCAATCGACGGCAGCAACGTCCGCTCCGGACGCATCCGTTCACGAATTGGCTCGTGCGCGGAAACGGGGCGGAGGCTGCCCAGGGAGATGCCATGTCCGCAGTCGTACAGCAGGCAGCACTCGCGCAGTCCACGGATTCCTGGCCCGGCGGGGACGGGGGCGGGGGAAACTGGCCCAGATATCCCAGACTCTTCGACGTCACCCCCCAGCAGGGGCCGATCGCCGGAGGAAACACCGTCTTGCTCACCGGGTCCGGTCTGCAGGGCGCAAACCTGGTCACCTTCGGCGGCACCCCCGCCACCATCGTCGCCGTCGACCCCTACGGCGGCTCGATCACCGTGCTCGCACCGGCGCACCCGGCGGGCGTCGTCCAGGTCGTCGCCACCACGCCCCGGGGCGTCTCCAACCCGGTGTATTACACCTATGTGGTCGTCCCGCCGCCCGGCCCGACCGTCACCGCTCTCGTGCCCAACACCGGGCCCACCACCGGCGGCACGGCGTTCGCCATCACCGGCACCGGCCTCACCGGCGCGACGGTCACCTTCAACGGGGTGCCGGCCACCGGAGTGTCCGTCAACCCGGCCGGCACCCTGCTCACCGGCATCACCCCGCCCGGCCCGGCCGGCAATGTGCCCGTCGTGGTCACCACTCCGGCCGGGAGCGCCATCGTCCCCGGCGGGTTCACCTACACCGCGCCCCCGCCGGTGGCCACATCGATCACGCCTGCCTCGGGGAGCGCGACGGGTGGTACGGCGTTCGTGATCTCGGGGAGTTCTCTGAACGGGGCGTCGGTCACGTTCAACGGGGTGCCGGCGACGGGGGTCGCGGTGAATGCCGCGGGGACGTCCCTGGTGGGCTTCACCCCGGCCGGAGTCGTCGGCACCGTACCGGTCGTGGTCACCACACCGACGGGCTCCACCGCCGTCCCCGGCGGCTACACCTACACCCCGCCGCCCCCGCCGGTCGCGACGTCGATCACTCCGACCTCGGGGAGTACGGCGGGTGGTACGGCGTTCGTGATCTCGGGGAGTTCTCTGAACGGGGCGTCGGTCACGTTCAACGGGGTGCCGGCTACGGGGGTCGCGGTGAATGCCGCGGGGACGTCCCTCGTGGGCTTCACGCCGCCCGGGGCCGCCGGCAACGTGCCGGTCGCGGTCACCACCGCGGGCGGCAGCACGCTCGTCCCCGGCGGCTACACCTACGTGTGAGCGGCGACCGCGCCGCCCTCGTACGAGGACCGGCGGCGGCCTCGTAAGGGCCGGCGCCCAGAGCCCCCGGGTGGGCGGACGAGGTCGGTCCGCTCACCCGGCCGGGACATCCCGGAGGCGGCTGCGGCCCGTCAGACGAGGGGCCGCAGCCGTACGGGCAGGTCCTTGTGCCCATAGGTGATCAGTGAAGGCACCAGCTCCAACTCCGCGACGGAAACGGCCAGTTCGGCATCAGGGAAGCGCGCGAACAGGGCCCGCAGCGCGGTGACGGCCTCGAGGCGGGCCAGCGGTGCCCCCAGGCAGTAGTGGGCACCGTGGCCGAACGCCAGATGCTCCGGTCCCGGTGCGGTGCGGGTGAGGTCGAAGACGCCGGTGCTGTCGCCGTGCCGGCCGGGATGGCGGTTGGCCGCGGCGTACGAGGCGAGGATCGCCTCGCCCGCGGCGATGACCTGGCCGTCGGGCAGCGGAATGTCACGGACCGCGAAGCGCAGGGGCAGGTGCTTGATGGCCGGCTTCAGACGCAGGGTCTCCTCGACGACATCCGCCCAGCCGGCCCGCCCGGCTCGCACCTGGGCGAGCTGGTCGGGGTGGGTCAGCAGTGCCGTGACGGCCTGGTCGATCAGGTTGACGGTGGTCTCGTAGCCCGCCGAGACCATCAGCAGGAGCGTGTCGCGCAACTCCTCGTCGGACAGCGCCGATTCCTCGCCGTCCTCGTCCCGCGCGGCGATGAGCAGGGAGGTCATGTCCTCACCGGGAGCGGCCCGCTTGGCCGCGATGAGCCGGTCGAGCACGGTGTACAGGCGCGCCGTGTTCGCGGCCGACTCCTCGGAGGTGAGCGTGGTGGCGAACACCCCGTCGACGACGCTGCGGAAGCCCTCGCGCTGATCCGGGGGCAGCCCCATGAGATGGCTGATGACCTGGATCGGCAGCGGGTAGGCGAAGCGCTCCCGCAGGTCGATCGGCTCGCCGGGCGCGGTGGCCGCCAGGTCGTCGAGCAGGCCGCAGACGATGGCCTCGATGGTCCCGGCGAGCGCGGCCACCCGGCGCGGGGCGAAGGCGGGCGCCACCAGGCGGCGCAGCCTGTGGTGCTCGCTGCCGTAGGCGGTGAACATGTTCTTCACCGAGACCCACAAGGCGAGTGGCCAGGTCCCGCCGACCTCCGCGAAGCGCGGCCAGTGCCGCCGCGCGTCCTTGGACACGTCCGGGCTGGTCAGCAGCCTTCTCAGCAGGGTGGGTTCGCTGACGGCCCACGCGGTCACGCCGAGGATGTCGACGCGCGACGCGGGCCCCCGGGAGTGCAGCGCGCGGATTTCGGCGTCCGGGTCGGCGCCGTGGGCGTCGAGGACGAGGAGTTCGGGCTCATGGGGCATGACGGGACTTCCTTGTCCTCGACGGTCCGGTGGGTGCACCTGCCGGGCGGCTCCGCCGTTCGCCTCAGCGGTGCGACGGCCGCGACAGGCAGGGCGCCGGCGGTCGTCCCGCTCACCACGAGTTGATAGCGCCGCTCCACGGGCCGCCACGCGGGTAACGCGAGGGCGCTCACCCCGGAGGGTGGCAAGTCATACCGGTGGTGGTTTCCCCGGCCCGGACCCGGCGCCTTCGCCGCCGTGTCGGATGCCACCGGGGCCCGTTCGGCCCCGCTTCCGAGCTGCGCCAAACGGGTGAAGAAGGGGAACGTGACCTCGCCCCGTTCTCACGATCCTGCCTAACTGGTGAGTGACAGGCAGAGCACGGGCGTTGCCGGGGGACAGGTGGCGAGGACATGCCGATCAATCCGAACCAGGGCTCCACCGGCGGCGGTTCCGTCGTGATCCTGACCGGCACCCATCTCGCCGATGCCACCACGGTGCGCTTCGGCACCAAGTCCGCCACCATCACGGCCAATACGGACACCTCCGTGTCGGTACTGGCCCCCTCGGGAGCCGGCGTGGTCGACACCAGGGTCAGCACGCCCGGGGGCACCAGCAACCCGGTGCCCTTCTACTACATCCCCCCGCCCGTCATCGTCGACGTGTCACCGTCGTCCGGACCCGTGGCGGGCGGCGCCACCATCACCGTCACCGGGCGCGGGCTCGCCACCACCACGTCCGTGGCGTTCGGCGCGACGGTCGTGACGCCGACGGTGCTGTCCGACAGCGAACTCACCGTCGTGAGCCCGGCCCACGCGGCGGGCGTGGTGTCGCTGGTCGTCACCGCGCGCGGCGGCACCGCCACCGCGTCCGTGTCCTTCCTCGTCGTGGGCGCACCGACCGTCACGGGCTTCAGCCCGCTCACCGGCCTCCCGGCGGGCGGCACGCTCGTCGACATCACCGGAACGGGGCTGTTGACGACCACCGGCGTGACCTTCGGGGGCGTTCCCGCCGTGTTCGCCGTGCTGTCCAGCACCCGGGTCGCGGCCATCGCTCCCACCCACTCCCTGGGCGCCGTCTCCCTCGCGGTCACCACCACGGGCGGCAGCGCCACCGCACCCGGGGTGTTCGTCTATCTGCTCGGCTGACGGGGCGGACGCCGCCCCCGGCCACCGCTGTCGAGGACCGGCTGTTCGGCCGGGGGTGGTTAGTGGCCCCGGCGCCGGGGAGGGATGCCCCGTACGTGGCCGGCCGTACCGGGACAAGGGCACGACGGGGAGGAGGCCGGATGGCAACGCAACCGGTGGAGACACTCGATCTGGCAGCGATGGGGGAGGACTTCGTCCGCGATCCGTACGAGGTGTACGCGGCGCTGCGCGCGCAGAGGCCGGTCCACCGGGTACGTCTCCCGGAGGGCCCGGTCGTCTGGCTGGTCGTCGGGTACGACGAGGTGCGCGCGGCGCTCAGCGACCCGCGGCTGTCTAAGGAGTGGCGGCACGCCACGTCCACGCAGCCGATGCAGCCGGTGACCCTGGGCGTGACGATGCTGCGCTCCAACGCGCCGCACCACACCCGGCTGCGCGGCCTGGTCGCCCGCGCCTTCACGGCGCGCCGGATGGCGTCCCTCGCGCCGCGCGTCCAAGAGCTGACCGACGGGCTGCTGGAGGCGATGCTCGCCGCCCCCGACGGCCGCGCCGACCTCGTCGACGCGCTCGCCTTCCCGCTGCCGATCACCGTCATCTGCGAGCTGTTGGGTGTGCCGTTCCTGGACCGGGAGGCCTTCCGCGCCTGGACCGACGTCCTGCTCGTCGGCGCCGCGACGCCGGAGGCCGGGGAAGCGCTGGTGGCCATGACCGACTATCTCGACGGTCTGATGAAGACGATGCGTGCCTGCCCCGGCGACGACCTGCTGAGCGATCTGATCGCGGTGAGCGATGAGGACGGTGACCGGCTCAGCGCGCAGGAACTCCTGGGAATGGCCCAGCTGTTGCTGATCGCGGGCTATGAGACCACCGCCAATCTCATCTCCAACGGCGTCCTCGCGCTGCTCACCCACCCGGCGCAACTCGCCGCGCTGCGCGCCGATCTGTCCCTCATCGACAACGCGGTCGAAGAGATGCTGCGCTACGAGGGACCGATCGAGACCTCCACCTTCCGCTTCACCACCGCGGCGACCGAGATCGCGGGCACGGTGATCCCCGGCGGCGGCGAGGTCGTGCTCCCCGTGATCGCGGACGCGGGACGGGACCCCGTCCGGTTCGGTGACCCCGGGCGCTTCGACATCACCCGCGACGCCCGCGGCCATGTGGCCTTCGGCCATGGCATCCACTTCTGTCTCGGCGCCCCGCTGGCACGCATGGAGGCGCGGATCGCGGTGCGCACGCTCCTGGAGCGCTGCCCGGCGCTGGAATTGGACGCGCATCCGGCCGATCTGCGCTGGCGGTTGGGTGCGTTGCTCCGGGGCCCGCGGCGCCTTCCGGTCCGCTGGTCGCCGACGGCCGGGTGACGGCCGGCCGGGTCCGCGGAGCACCGCGGGCGAGGCGTAGCCCCTTGGCAGGCAGTGATCCGCGTGCGTCCAGCTACACTCCGTAGTCGCTCCGCTGCTTCGGGTGCGCGGTCTTTGTGAATCGAGCCGCCGGCGGGACGCGGGCGCCCCGTGCCGCCGGGCGGAGATGCGGATGCCTCGGCAGGCACGCAGCCTGAAGGTAGCGGACCCGCCAGCACAGGGGCCGAGCTGGCATGGACATGGTGCCGCGGCCGGGGTCCGCAGGCGGGAGATCCGGACTGCCGCACGCTGCACGGGGCAGTCAGCGCCGCCCGTGGGTGACGCCAACACGAGGAGCCGATGTGTCTGACAAGCGGAAGTCTTCGCACCCCAAGATGGGCGAGGGTCCCAGTGCGCACAAGGGGACCGAACAGCACGGGTGGTCGCCCGACGTCGACCAGACCGAACAGCAGGAGAACAAGAGCGCCCACCGCTCCTTCCACCCCGAGCGCTACGCACCCGAAAGGGACCGCAGCAAGGAGGGCACCGGGCAGGAGAAGGTGCCGCCGGCCAGCGAGGTGAAGAGCGAGACGGAGAGTGGCGAGCGCCGAGCCGCCAAGACAGACGAGAAGGGCATGCGCGACATGGGCCCCAAGGGCCGCTCGCGCCGGCCGAGCGGGGGCAGGGACGCGGAGGCGCACACCGGTGTCGATCCGCAGGAGCCCGAGTGAGGTGAGCCCGCTCGGCCCGGGGCGCCCTCACGAAACGGAGGGGCCCCGGGCCGAGCCGTGTCGTATGTCCGCGGCCGAGCCGTGGCGTAATCCGCTACCTGTGGCGTATATCCGCTATCCGCTATCCGCTACACCGTCACGATCACCGCGTAGGCGATGAAGAAGGCCGCGCAGAGCACGACGATGATGCCAAGGATGATCACCGGGCCCTTGGCCCATCCGCGTGTCTGCTGGTCACGAGGGCCGGTCTCGGCGCCCGTGCTGCCCTCACCCGCGGGGGTTTCGCCGGGCGGCACCCCGCCGACGGGGCCGGGGCGGTTGCGGGGACCAGGATCCTGCGTCTGTTCGTCCATACCGGAAAGCTCTTCCTTGAGTACGGGACGCGTCGGCCGGTGCGGGCGGGGCTACCAGTAGTGCCGTCGCCCGAAGACTGCGTGCCCCAGCGAGCCGAGGATCCAGCAGATCGCGCCGAGGACGGCCAGTACGATCCCGATCGTCCACAGGATCCCGATGCCGGTCACGAAACCGATGATGAGCAAGATGACTCCGAGAATGATCATGATTGCTCTCCGATCTCGTACAGGTCTCCTCTCTCACTGTGATCCGACCTCGTCGCAAGGGCAACCGCTGACCTGCGCGGTCGGGGCTTCCGCCCAGGTCGGGCCGGGCCTTCCTGAGAGCGACGGGGGGAGCGGGCCGGGCCGGGTCGGCCACCCTCGGACCGCTGCCGCGCACCCCGGTGCGAGCGGCGCCCCGGGAACCGCCCTCCTCGCCGCCGGCGCCAACTCCGCTCCCTGTCACGCCTCTTGACGTCCCGGGAATCGATTGGTTGAGTGGCTCATCCACTGAGCCACTGTGATCGACCCACGTCGGTGAGGAGCTGTCGGATGCAGCGCACCCGCATGCAGGAAGGCGCCCGATGACGAAGCGCCGCACACGCTTCACCGAGACCATGACCGGCACCGTGCGGCTGACCGGGGAGCGGGAGGCCCGGCCGGTCCGCCTGGATCTGGAGGTCCGCACCGACACCGTCCTGCTGCCGTGGCGTACCACCCGCGCACACGCCCGCGGCCGGCTGCGGGTGCGCGGCTGGGAGGGGGACACCTCGGTGGAGGGCGAGATGGAGATCTCGCCGCTCGCCCGGCGGCGTATCCGCTACCGCCTCTCTTTCCGTAGGGCCGGGCGCACCTACCGGCTGGACGGCTGGAAGTCCCTCTCGCCGCGTCACCCGCTGGCCTCCCTGACCGTCCTGCCCTTCACCGTCCACGACGACGCGCGGCGGGAGGCCGGGCGCGGCACCGTGCGCTTCTCGCTCGCCGGCGCCCTGCTGCCGTTCCTCGCGAGCTTCCGGTCCCCGGCCGTGGATCCCGGGCCGGCGCAGCTGGCGCCACGGTGGAACGGCCGGCCCGGCCGGACGGAGGTCTGGTACACCACGATCACCGAGCCCGCGACCGGCACCGGGCTCTGGCTGCACCACGAGATCACCGCCCCCGAGGACGGCGGTGGCGCCTACGCGCACGGCTGGGTGGCCGTGTGCCCGCCCGGCGGCCCGGTCGCCCACGCCCGCTTCGGGCCCGAACCGGTCACGCCCGATGCCACCGGGTTCCGGGCCACGGCCGCCGTGGCCGGACCCGGCCGGCTGCGCGGGAGCTGCGGCCCCTACGCCTGGGACCTGACGGAGCATCAAGAGGGCGCCACGCTGCACACCTTCCCGGCCTGGGCATGGCGCCGCCCCCTGCTGCCGGCCGCGCAGATCGTCCCGGGCGGCCGGGCCCGCTACACCGGGACGGTCCGCGGCCCCGGCACCGACCTCACCCTGGCCGGGGCGCCCGGTGCCACCGGACGGATCTACGGCCACGGCAACGCCCGGCGCTGGGCCTGGCTGCACGCCGACCTCGGCGGCGGTGACGTCCTGGAGGTGGTGGCCGCGGTGGCCCGCCGCCCGGGGCTGGACCGGCTGCCCCCACTGGTGTTCCTGCGGCTGCGCCGGGCGGGCCGCGACTGGCCCCGGCGCGGCACCCGCACCGCGGCCGGCTGGTTCGGGCTCGGCCGCTTCCGCGCGGAGGTGGGACTGCCCTCGTGGACCGTCACCGGACGGGCCGGCCCGCGCCGGATCCGGGTCACGGTGCACCAGCCCGATGAGCGCACCCTGGCGCTGGAGTACACCGATCCGGACGGCAGTCGTGCGGTGTGCCGCAACAGCGTCACCGCCGATGCCCGGGTCGTCCTGGAGCGGTGGTGGGGCGGCTGGCGCCCGGAGGCCGCCTGGACCCTGCGCGGCACCGCGCACGCGGAGGTGGGGGAGCGATGAACACCGCGACCGAGGGGCTGTTGGCCGCGCTGCTGGCCGAGGACGATCCGGCGACGGTCCGCGCGGTGGCCGGCCGCCTCGACGCGGCCCTCGCCGCCATGCCGGGTGCCACCCGTGCCGCGATGGCCGCGGCGGCGCGGGCCGTCGATGTCTGCGCCCGGGCCCGGCACGGCCGCCCGCTCGCCCGCCTCACCCCCGAGGAGCGGGAGCGCACCGTCACCGGGCTGGTGAGCCGGCCGGGCACGGCGCACCTCATGGACCTGGTCAAGATCCCGGTGCTGCTCGCGGCCGGTACGGAGTACCACGCGCGCCGTACCACCCCGGCGGCCCGCCCGGTGGCGCCCGCGGACCCGCCGCTGGACTGCACGCCCTCGGCGGAGTGGCCCGACCGGCACAGTGCCGACGCCGTCGTCGTCGGCTCCGGTGCCGGTGGCGCCGTCGCCGCCCGCACCCTGGCCCGGGCCGGACTGCGGGCGCGGGTGCTGGAGGAGGGGCGTCATCACCCCACCGCCGAGTTCGCCCGGCGTACTCCGCTCGACCGGTTCGGCGCGCTCTACCGTGACGGCGGCGCGAGCGTCATGCTGGGCGCGCCCGGCGTGCTCCTGCCGACCGGACGGGCGGTGGGCGGCACCACGCTCGTCAACTCCGGGACCTGCTACCGCACTCCGGACCGGGTGCTGGCGCGCTGGCGGCACGACTTCGGTCTGCCGCTCGCCGACGCCACGGAGTTCGGACGGCAGCTGGACGAGGTCGAGCGCACCCTGTCCGTGGCCCGGCAGCCGGCCGAGGTGCTGGGGACCAACGGCCGTCTCGCCCTGCTCGGCGCCGAGCGGCTGGGCTGGCGGGCGGATGCCCTGCGCCGCAACGCCCCCGGGTGCCAGGGCTCTTGCGAGTGTGTCGTGGGGTGCCCGACGGGGGCCAAGCAGAGCGTGCAGCTGTCGGTGCTGCCCGACGCCTGCGCGCACGGCGCCCGCATCGTCACCTCGGCCCGGGCGGATCGTCTGCTCGTCGAGCGGGACCGCCCGGGCGGCCCCCGGGTGGCCGGGGTCGCCGCCCGGCGGCCGGACGGCTCCACCTTCGAGATCCTCGCCCCGTTGGTGGTCGTGGCCGCCGGTGCGCTCCAGTCACCGCTGCTGCTGCGCCGGTCGGGCCTCGGCGGCCATCCGATGACCGGCCGCAATCTCGCGGTCCACCCGGCCACCAGCGTGGCGGGCCGCTTCGCCGAGCCGGTCGCCGGGACACCGTCGGTGCTGCAGAGCGCCGGCGTGGAGGAACTGCACGACCGGGGCATCCTGTTGGAGGCCACCGCCCCGCCGCCGGGACTGAGTTCCTTCGTGCTGCCCGGTGCGGGCCGGGCGCTGCGCTCCGGCCTCGAGGGCGCCGGCCATCTCGCCACCCTCGGCGCCATGATCGCCGACCGGCCCGGCGGGCGGGTGACGGGCCGGGAGCGGGCGGTCTCCTGGTACCGCCTCGATCCGCGCGACGGCCGGCGGCTGCTGCATGCCGTACGGGCCATGGGCGAGCTGCTGCTGGCGGCCGGCGCCGAGGAGGTGTTCACGGGGGTGCCGGGCGCCCCGGCCGTCCGCACCACCCGCGAGCTGGACGCCGTCCTGGAACCGGTCACCCCGCGGCAACTCCATCTGTCGGCCTTCCACCCGACCGGCACCGTAGCCCTGGGGGCCGACGCCCGGCGGGCACCCGCGGATCCCCTCGGCCGGCTGCGCGGTGTGCGGGGCGTGCTGATCGCGGACGGCTCCGCGCTGCCCAGCTGCCCCGAGGTCAATCCGCAGCTCACCATCATGGCGTGGGCCCTGGCCGTGTCGGAGGCCGCCTGCCGGACGGAGGGTGGCTGAGACCCGGGCCGGCCGGGCGCCCTTGTACGGTGGGGCGCGCACGACAACGTCGGACGGCCGCCCGGGCGGCGTGGGGGTGGGGGAGCGGTGGTGGCACCGATGGACGATCCGATCACTCGTGACACGACGGTCGACGCCCTGGAGCGCCGGCTGCGGGACGCGATCATCGACGGCCGGCACCCGGTGGGTGCCTTGCTGCCGCCCGAGCGCGAGCTGGCCGCCTCCTACGGGGTCAACCGCACCACGCTCAAGCACGCGTTCGTCCGGCTGATGCAGGCGGGCCTGGTCGAGACCCGGCACGGGGTGGGCACGCGGGTCCGGGACTTCTGGCGGCTGGGGACGGCAGAGCTGCTGCCGTCCCTGGTGCGGCGGGACGGCGCCTGGCTGGGGGAGATCTTCGAGGTACGGCGCCAAGTGGGCACCCTGATCGGGGGGTTGGCCGCGCGCCGGGCCACCGCGCGGGACGTCGCGGCGCTGCGGCAGCAGGTCGCCGCCGTACGGGCCGGCAGCGACGGTGACCAGGTGCAGCTCGCCGACGCGGAGTTCCACCGCACCCTGGCCCGCGCCACCGGCAACCGCGTCTATCTGCTCATGACCAACACCCTGCTCGGCGGCTACCTCCCGGTGCGCCAGGCGCTCGCCCGGCCGTTCCAGGACGCCGCTGCCGCGGCGGACCGCCTCCACCCGGTGGCGGAGGCGGTGGCCGCGGGCGACGAGGACGCCGCCCGCCGGGCCGTCGAGGCCTATATGACGGGTACCGAAGCCCTCATGCGCGCCCCGGACGGGCGGGTGTCCTGACCCGACGGGTGTGACTCAGGAGACGGCGGTCCCAGGGGCGGCGGGCCCGGTGTCCTGGGCCGGAATGCGGGCGTCCGCCCACCCCTGCACCGTCGGCTCCTCCAGTGAGTCGACCCACCAATCGGCCAGCGCCTGCTCCTTCTCGCCGGGCTGGGCGCCCACCCCGAGCACCCGCATGCCGGCGGCCGCCGCGGCCTGCACGCCGCAGTGGGAGTCCTCGACGGCCAGCGCGTCCCCCGGATCGACTCCGCAGAGCCGGGCGGCGGTGACGTACACATCGGGATGCGGCTTGGGCCTGATGGCGGCGTCGGGCACCACGATGTGGCGGAAGCACTCCCGGAGTCCGGCCATGTCCAGGCAGGACTCGACGACTTCCAGCGGGCAGTTGCTGGCCACCGCCAGCGGGGCGAACTGCACGGCCGAATGCACCAGTTCCGGTGCGCCGGGCATGGTGGTGGGGTTGGCGGCCACGAGGTCACGGAAGCGGTCGAGCAGGGTGTCCGTCATGGTCTTGGTCAGGTCCGGGCGGTCGGCCGCCTCGGCCATCAGGCGCCCGCATTCGGTGTAATGCAGTCCGCGGGCCTGTTCGGAGAATTCGGCCGAGGGGGTGCAGCCGTATTCGCGCAGCACCATGTCGCGGGCGTCCTGCCAGTGGCGTTCGGTGTCCATGAGGGTGCCGTCGCAGTCGAAGACGACGGCGGCGGGTGTCCAGGAGAAAAGGCGATGTGCGGTCATCCGGGTTTCCGTTCCGACAGGGCCCGGGGCGGCGAAATGACCGGTCGCGTGCGGGGCGAGGCAGCGTCGGATGACGGCCGCCGGGCACCGGGCTGGGGGTTTCCGGCAGAGGGCAGCCACCGCGAAAGGGGGAACCTGGTGCGCTCTGCATCGGAAAATAACGATCATTACGTTACGGACGGCAACTCGCTGCGGTCAATAGGCTCCTAATTGTCCATATTTTATGTTCTATTGGTAACTGAGGGTCCCGTAGGCCGTCCGTGTGCCGCCCTGGGTGACGCGGAAGACGCAGAGCGAGTCGTACTGCGTGCACAGCACCCGGGCGGGCGGGGCGAGTTCGGTGAACCGGACGGCCTTCATGCGGCCGGCGCGCGGCCGGCGCAGGGTGCCCCCGCTGCTGTACGAGGCGGCCTGCCGTGCGGCCTCCAGGAGCGCCATGCCCGGCACATGATCGGTCGGGTGGTCGAAGAGGAACGGGTGCAGCGGGTCGGCCGGCGCGAGGAGCAGCCCGTCCCCGGCGACGGCAAGCACCGCGTCCTGCGGGTGGTTCACGGCCAGTACCGCGGCCGGCGGCCGGTGAGCCCCGTCCGGGGACGGGACGGCCACCGCGACCTGGGCGGTCCTGCCGCGCAGCGCCCGGTACTGCGCCTCGCTCAGGAACCGCACACCGCCGCCCCCCTGCCCGAAGGGCAGTCCACAGACGGTGAAGACGGCGTCCAGGCGCAGTGCGCACACGCCGTGGTGCGTGGAGCGCCGTACGGCGCTCACCCGCGCGTGACAGGTGACCTCGGTCGCGCCGGAGTGAGCCGGCGGCGCACTGCCGGGCGCGAGGCGGAAGTACAGGTCGGTGATGACCGCGTGGCACGCCGCGGGAACGGCGTAGAACCGCAGGGGGATGTACAGACCGAGCTGACGCAGCGTTTCCACCAGGATCAACGGGCTGTGCCGCTGTGACCCGTCGCGGGGGAACGTCGCATGGGCGCGCGGCCACGACGCGGCCGCGGCGAAGAGGTCGGGGGTGTCCGTCCGCCGTACATCCGTGAGGAGGACCTCCGCCACGGAAGTCCGGTGCACCAGTTCCCGCGCGACGGTGCGGGACCGGCTGAGCGGCTCACTCTTTCCGGCAGTGCCAGCAGTTGAGGAACTCATACGACCAGGGAATATCGAAATTCGAACATCCGCACCTGTTCATTCCGGGTGGCGCAGCGCGATAGATTGCGGGCCGCCGGCACGAGAACGACGTCTGAGGTGTACGTGCAGATCCGGGCGAAGACGACACGCAGGTTCCTTCTGGAGGCGGCGGCGGCCCTGTTCGACGAGCGGGGTTACGCCGGCACCAGCATCAGCGATATCAGCGCACATTCCGGCCGCACCAGCGGTGCCATCTATTTTCATTTCGCCAGCAAGGAGAAACTCGCCCTCGCCATCGTCGAGGAGCATTTCGCCACCTGGCCGCAATTGATCACCCGCAACCGGAAGCCCGGCCTGCCCGCCCTGGAGAAGCTCGTCGGTCTGAGCTTCGACGTGGCCCGGTCGTTCCGTGACGACATCGTCGTACGGGCCGGATCCCGTCTCTGGGCCGAACGCAAGGCCATCGAGACCGAGCTACCCGCCCCGTTCCTGGGCTGGATCGACGCGGTCACCCAGCTCCTCGAAGAGGCCGGCGACAACGGCGAACTCGCCGCCGGGGTGTCGCCCGCCGCGACCGCCCACAGCGTCGTCTGCGCCTTCTTCGGGCTGCACACCGTCTCCGACGCGCTGGAGGGGCGCCGGCACATCGAGGCCCATCTGCACGACCTGTGGCTGCTGCTGCTCCGCGCCCTCCAGGCCGAACCGGACCCCGCCGGCCTGCTCGACCGGGTCCGCCGCCGGGCCCGTGCCGGCACCCAGGCACCCGAACCGGCGTAGGCGCCGCGTCCGTGCGCGGACCGGCGCGGGGCGGCGAGAGGGATGGGCCGGGGCGGGCATGGGCACCTCAGAAGTGGCGCCGCGCCCGGCCTCGTGGGGCCCGCTACCACAGGCGGTGGTGCAATTTATTGCATGACACCGGCAGTTAGTTGCACCACGGTGCGCTTGTGTCTATCGTCTCGAAGCGGAGCCTTCGAAAGATGGCCAAAGGGGGACGACCAGTGACCGTCATAGCTTCTGCGGCCCAGCCGGACACGGCTGTTGCCGCCTGCCGAACCGCGACGGGAGACCCGCATGGCGGCTGAGCGCAGCAGTTCTCTCTCCGGCAGCCGCCGAGGACGCATTCCCTTCCTTGTGGACGTCGACGTCGACCGCGAAAATCCGGCGGGCGACACGGCATTGCACACGCTTCTTCCCGTCGCCGCGCACAAAGGCGCAACGGCCGCTCAGGAGGCGCCGTTCGGTATCGGCGCGGCCTGGCAGCTCGGGGAGAGCCTCTACACGCAGGTGCAGGACAATTCCACCGGGCGGCTGGCCGTATTCGCCACGCGCGGCTCCGGGCACATAGAACGCGTCACCGGCTACAGCTGGAACATCGGCCCCGTCTGGCGCCTGCTCACCGGACCGGCCGCCCCGCGTGATCTGTGGTCCCAACTGCACCACGAACACCTCCTGCGGCACTCTCCCGTGACGGGCCCTGTCCCGGAGTGTGCGCAGCACTGCGGTGGCCGCCCCGAGGGCGGTGCGCCCTTCCCGGCCGCGGCGGACGAATCCCCGTGCGGGGAGGCGCCCGCACCGCCGTTGTCCCGGGACGGTGACCCGCTCGAAGAGCTCTGGGAGGTGTCGTGCCCGAAGGGCTCGGCGCCCCAGCCGCTCAAGGACGGTGCGGAGTTGCTGCTCCGGCGGGTGGCGCACCTGCTGGAGGACTGCCCGGTTCCGCCACCGCACGAGCGTCCGCACGCCCAGCATCCCGACGCCGAACTGTCCCGCCAACTTCTGCGGGCCTATGACGCGTTGCGGGGGGCGCTGGCGCTGCACTGCCCACGGCAGAGCGGCTGGCTCGGCTCCTGGGCCTATGGCATCGCCGAAGAACTGATCTGGCGGGGCCGCCTGGGCCCGGCCCGCAGCGAGGCCGAACGGGCCGACCGGGAGTCGAGGGCGGTGGAATCCGCGCTGTCCTCGCCGTGGCCGCCGCCGGCCCCGCACATCTGCCCCGGGCTGCACATCGTCCACGACGCGAGCGCGGGCATCTGACCGGCACGTTCGTTCCGGCCAGGGACCACGTCGTTCCGGCCGCACCGCACTCCGCCGGGGTGCCGGCCGTGGCCGGGGCCGGGCGTCTCCGCTCTCCGTACGCAGGTCAGCGGCGCCGCGTACCCTGCACCGGGGGCATCGTGCCGCGTGCGATCCTGTAGTGCACACGCCATGGAGGGACAAGGGTGGACCGTCACGAACTCGCCAGGGCGGCAGGGATGTCCGCCGGTCCGGACGAGACCGCGCACGCCGCCAAGACCGCCATCGCCCGCAGGCTCCGGCACATTCGCCAGCACCACCCCGAAGGCCCCGTCACCCTGGCCCGGCTCGCGGAAATCGCCGGGGTCTCGAAGCGCACCCTGGCCGCGGCCGAATCCGCGGACGGGACCAACCTGACCGTGGAGACCCTCGTCAAGGTGGCCCACAGTCTGGGCATCTCCCGCGTGGCCTACTTCCTCGACGAGCAGGTCTTCCACGACGTCAACTCCGAGCTGGAGCTGCTCAGGAAGCTGCGCACCCATCGCGTGGAGAGCGTGGCGCTGCGCCAGACAGGCCCCGCCGAGCCCGCCTCCTCGCTGACCGAACTGAGCCATCTCATCACCCGGTTGGTCACCACCGCCGAAGCCGCTCGGGCGACCCTAGAGGACCTTCCGGGGCAGGGTGGCGACGACCGTACTCCGCAGTGATGGTGATGCGCTGGCGGCACAAGCACGTGGATCCGCAGGCGATACGGCTGCGCGAGGCGTGCGAACGTCGGGTCGACGAGCTGGAGCTGCCCGCCCGCGCCGAGCTGTCCGTCGACGACCTGTGCGCGCACCTCAGCCGGCGCTCCGGGCGGCCCATCCAGCTCCTGCCCTGCCCGCTGCCGCTGGGCAGCCCCGACGGCCTCTGGGTCTCCACGGCGAGCGCGGAGTACGTCGTCTACGAGCAGCGGCTCGCACCGGTGCACCAGCAGCAGGTCATCCTGCACGAGCTGGGCCACCTCATCTGCGACCACGAGGCGAGCCCGGTCCTCACCCCCGAGGCATCCCGGCTGCTGCTGCCCTCGCTCGACCCCACACTGATCCGCCGGACCCTGGGACGTGAACACGCCCGGTCCTGGGCGGAGACCGAAGCCGAGTACATCGGCTCCCTGATCGGGCGCCGGATCGGCAGCTGGACCGCCGACCAGGTCCGGCCCGTCCCACCCGCCATGCAGGAGCTGGTCGCCCGGCTCGGTGCGCTGGACAATCCCGCCTTCCGAGGAAGTCATGAATAGCGTTCTCTACCCCTTGTGCGCCGTCGTCGCAGGCCTGGCGCTGCTGTACAAACTGCGCGTGCTGCGCACGGACCGATCCGTGACGCAGGTCGCGCTGCTCGGCAACTTCTTCTTCCTGTTCGTCACCTATACCGTCTCCACCCCCGCGGTCTGGGCGGCCACCAGCAGCGCCGTCGGCATCGTCAACTTCTCCGGGCTGCTGTCGCAGAGCTGCGTCATCCTGCTGACGGCGTGCCAGCAGATCGTGCTGCTCCACCTCACCCATGAAGCCCCCCTCGCCTGGCGCAAGGCACGGCCACGGCTGATCGGGCTCGGGCTCGTACTCGTCGCCATGGTGGCGCTGTTCGCCGTGGCCACCAGTCGCGGCGAGAAGCCCGACGACTTCGCCATCGACAGCGCCACGTACTACCCGGCCTACCTCACCCTCTATCTGCTCGCCTACGCCGCGAACCAGGTCGATGTGGGCGTCCTCGGCTGGCGCTACGCCAGGATCGCCCCGCACCCCTGGATGCGCCGCGGGCTGTACCTCATCGCCGCCACACTGCCCTTCGCCCTCCTCTACACCGGCTGCCGGGCCGCCGACATCGTCGCCGCCCAGTTCGGCGTCAGCGGGCAGGCCTGGGAGCCCGTGGCGCAGGTCGCCGTCACCATCGCGACCCTCAGCAAGACGCTGGGCTGGATCCTCCCCGACTGGGGCCGCCATCTCACCGCGCTGTGGCGGCGGTTCACCGACTACCGCGCCTTTCGGGAGCTGGGCCCGCTGCACCGCGAGGTCACCTCCCGGATCCCCGAACCGGTGCTGCACCTCGAACCCGACACGGATCTGCGCACCCGGCTCTACCGCAGACTCGTGGAGATCCGTGACGCCCAGTGGGCGCTGCGCGTCTGGACCCCGGCCGCGGTGGCCGGCGCCGCCGAAGAACACGCCCGGGCGGCCGGCCTGGCCGGCACCGACCTGGCGGCCACCGTCGAGGCGGCACAGCTCAGGGCCGCCCTGGAGGCGCTGGCCGCACAACGACGGCCCGCCGTCCACGCGCAGACGCCCCGCGTGGCGGAGCCCCAGGACCTCGCCGCCGAACTCGCCTTCCAGCGCCAACTGGCGCGCGCCTTCACCACGTCCCCGATCGTGCGGGCCGCGGCCGCGCACTCCGCCGCCGACCCGGCAACCCAGGAACGCACATGACACAGCAGACCCCGGCCCCGTCCCTCAGCCGGCCCTTCGACCAGGAGTTCTTCCAGGACCCCTACCCCACCTACGCCCGGCTGCGCGGCGCAGGGCCGGTGCACAGGATCGCGCTGCCCGACGGCTCCCCCGTCTGGCTCGTCACCCGGGAGCGCGACGTCCGGGCCGGGCTCACCGACGCACGGCTGTCGGTGAACAAGGCACACTCCACGAACGGTTACCAGGGCTTCTCCCTGCCGCCCGCGCTGGACGCCAACCTCCTCAACATCGACCCGGCCGATCATCTGCGGCTGCGCCGGCTGGTCTCCAAGGGCTTCACGCCACGGCACGTCGAGCAACTCCGCGAGCGGGTGGCCGCCGTGGCCGGTCAGCTCGCCGACCGGCTGGCCGAGTCGGGGCAGGCCGACCTGGTCACGGCGTTCGCCAACCCCCTGCCCCTGGTCATCATCGGCGACCTGCTGGCCGTGCCCGAGGCGGACAGCCGGACGTTCTCCGGCTGGGTCGGTGCCATGTTCGCCCCCGAGTACCCGGGGCACACCGCCGAAGCGATCGGGCACATCCACCGCTACCTCGTGGACCTCATCGCCTCCCGCCGCGCCCGTCCCGCGGACGACCTGCTGTCCTCCCTGATCGCCACCCGGGACGACGGTGCCCGGCTCAGCGAGGACGAACTG
Source organism: Streptomyces sp. NBC_01454 (assembly GCF_036227565.1). Taxonomy (NCBI): domain Bacteria; kingdom Bacillati; phylum Actinomycetota; class Actinomycetes; order Kitasatosporales; family Streptomycetaceae; genus Streptomyces; species Streptomyces sp. NBC_01454. Next base: position 910,673 of record NZ_CP109460.1, on the reverse strand, counting down.
GTCTCGCTGGCCTTCCTCATCCTCATGGCGGGCAGCGAGAACACCCAGCACCTGATCAGCGGCGGACTGCTCACCCTGCTCCGCCACCCCGACCAGCTGCGCACCCTGCGCGCGCGGCCCGCGCTGATGCCCGAGGCCGTCGAGGAACTGTTCCGCTTCGCCCATCCCAACCAGATGGCCATCCGGCGCTTTCCCACCGAGCCCGTCGACATCGGTGGCGTACGGATTCCGACCGGTGACACCGTGCTGCTCGGCCTCGCGTCCGCCCACCGCGACCCGGCCCGCTACCCCGAACCGGACCGCTTCGACCTCCACCGCGCCGACAAGGCACATCTCGCCCTCGGCCACGGCGTCCACTACTGCCTGGGCGCCGCCCTGGCCCGGCTGGAAATCCGCACCGCCCTGACCACCCTCCTCGACAGGTTCCCGCGGCTGCGGCTCGCCGTACCGGACGAACAGCTGGAGTGGCGTGCGTCGTTCCGGTCGCACGCGCTCAAGCGGCTACCCGTCGCTGTCGGGTAGCCGCCTCGGGGTGCCAGCGGGGTCAGAGGCGGTGCGCGAAGAGCTCCAGCAGATTGCGCCAGTGCCGTTCGTCCGCCCCGGCGTCGTACGCGGCGGTGTCGGCCTGGGTGTAGCCGTGGGGGGCGCCTTCGTACCGTTCGCTGCGGTAGGTCACGCCCGCGGTGTCCAGGGCCTGCTCCAGGGTCGTGATCTGGTCGGCCGGCATCGACGGGTCCTGGTCGGCGTGGCCGAAGTACAGCTCCGCCGTGATGCGGCCGACGAGCCGGTGCGGGCTGTCCTCGGCCTCGGTGACCAGACGGCCGGCGTGGAAGGAGGCCACGGCCGCGATCCGGTCGGGGTGGGCCGCGGCGGTGCGCAGGCCGAGGACGCCGCCCATGCAGTAGCCGGCGGTGCCCACCGGTCCCTCGGCGACCAGCGGGGAGGCGGCCAGCCAGTCGAGGTAGGCGCCGGCGTCCCGCATCGCCAGGTCGGGGCTGAGCGACTGGACCAGAGCGAAGAGCGGCTTGAAGAGCTCCGGCCGCTGGGAAGGATCGATGAAGTCCGGCAGGTCCACCACGGGGGCGCGCCCGGCCCGGTACAGGACGTTGGGCACCAGCACCGTGTAGCCGTGCCCGGCCAGGCGCCGGGCGATCTCCTCCAGTGCGGGACGCAGGCCGAAGGCGTCCATGTAGAGCAGGACGCCGGGGTGCGGCGCGCCGTCGCCGGGGTGCGCGAGGAAGGCGTCGGCGATCCCGTCCGGGGTGGGGATGTCCAGGGAAGTTCCGTGCACGCTTGTCATGCTCGCTCCTTACATAAGGCTGCCGGTCAAGGTGCTGTCCGTCACGGGGGCCGCCGGGCGACGCGTGAAACGCGGCAGCCCGCCGGCCGGTCACCACGCCGGCGGATCACCCCACAGTAGCGACCGCCCGCAGCGGCTCGGCTGCGGGCCGTGCCCGTGCGCCGCCTGCGGTGAAGGGCGATTCTTGACCAGCGAAAAAGGATGCGATTGCCTTGGGCCGAGGGAAGTTGATCCGGAACGCGTCCGGATCGCGGTCCGCTCCCGGGGCGGTGGGGGAGGACCGCGGCTGCCGTGCGGGACCCAGGTCCCGACACCACCGCCCACCCCCCCACAAAGGATGCAGCCCGACGATGACGAAGCACTCACAACAGTTCGCCGTGCGCAGGAGCCGCACCCGGATACCGGCCGCCACGGCGGCGGCGGCGGCCGCGGCACTCGCGGCGTCGCTGCTCGCCGGCTGCTCGGCCGGCGAGCCGGACGAGGCCACGAGCCCGGGGCCGGCGGCGTCCCGGCCGCACAAGAGCAACGGCCCCGCGACCAAGGCGCCCTCTCCGCACGCCCCCTCCGCGCCCGCCGGCGCGTCCGGCGCCTTCGCCCCGTACGTCGACACCTCGCTCAGGCCCTCCTACGATCTCCTCAAGGGCGCCCGGGAGGCCGGTGTGAAGGAGTACAACCTGGCGTTCGTCTCCCCGGGCGGCGGCTGTGTGCCCAAGTGGGGCGGCCGGCAGGATCTGGCCGACAATCCGGTGGCGGGACAGGCGGACCAACTGCGCGACCGGGGCGGCGAGGTGCGGATCTCCTTCGGCGGCCAGAGCGGAAACGAACTGGCCCGGACCTGCGGCTCGGTGGACAAGCTGGTGGACGCCTACCGCAAGGTCATCGACGCCTACCACCTGACCAAGGCCGACTTCGACATCGAGGGCCCCGCCCTGACCGACACCAAGGCCAACGACCTGCGCGCCCGGGCGATCGCCCGGCTCCAGCAGAGCCGGAAGCTGGACGTCTCCTACACCCTGCCGGTGATGCCCTCGGGCCTGAACCGGGACTCCGTCGCCGTGCTGAAGAGCGCGAAGAAGAACGGCGTCCAGGTCTCCGCCGTGAACATCATGGCCATGGACTACGGCACCTCCTACGACGGCGACATGGGCAAGTACGCCATCGACGCCGCCACCGCCACCCACAAGCAGGTCAAGTCGGCGCTGGGCCTGCGCGGTGAGGCCGCGGCATGGAAGGCGGTCGGGGTCACGCCGATGATCGGGGTGAACGACGTCAAGGGCGAGGTCTTCACGCCCGGCGACGCGGCCGAACTCCGGGCGTTCGCCCGGCAAAAGGGGCTCGGCCGGCTGTCGATGTGGTCCGCCACCCGCGACAAGCCGTGCCCGGAGGGCACCAACATCCAGGCGCAGGCGACGTGTTCCAGCACGGGGAAGAACACGAACGAGTTCCTGCGGGCCTTCACCGGCTGAAGCTGACGTGTGGTGGCCGCGACCCGTGCGGCCCCGCCCGGCCGGAACTCCGGCCGGGCGAACGACGGCCCCGGGCCGCTTCGTTCACACCATTGGGAACTTTTCGTCCCCGCGGGGCATCTCACCACTCGTACGGCCCATGCCCCGTTGAGAGGAGTTGTTCCGGATGGTGCGTCGCGTTCGTGTGCTGCTGGTGACCGCGTTATTGCTGGTGACGGGTGCGGTGATGTCGTCCGCGCCGGCCTCCGCCGTCATCGGCGGATCGAAGAGCACCTACGGCCCGTGGGCGGTGCGCATGCTCATCGACGGCAAGCCGACGTGCACCGGGACCGCCGTCACAGCACAGTGGATCATCAGCGCCTCGCACTGCTTCTACGAGCAGGCGCAGCCGGTCGCCGACAAGCGGATCTCGTTCCGGGTCGGCAACCTCGACATGCGGAAGGGCACCACGGTCCGCCCGGTCCCCGGCAGGCGCGTCGGAAGCGCGCACGCCGACATGATGCTCATCAAGGTCCCGCCGATGAAGATCCGCACGGCGCCCTTGGCCACGGCCGGGGTCCACCCCGGCCAGGTCGTACGGCAGTACGGGTGGGGCGCCACCTGCACCGAGGACGAAAACACCTGCCAGTCTCCCGTACTCAAGCAGTCGGACCTTCGGGTCGTACGGCCGGACGACCCTCGTTGCAAGGGCTTCACCGCCCCGGGCGGCCCGGACTTCTGCATGGAAAAGGTGTCCGGGATTCCCGCCGGCGGCGATTCCGGCGGCCCGGTGATGAGCATCTCCCCGCGCGGCACCGAAACCCTCCTCGGCGTCTTCAACGGCTCCGACCGGGAGCAGACCGCCCAGGCCGGGGAGATCTCCCAGCAGCTCGCCTGGATCCGCTCGGTCACCCGGCGCTAGCACCGCGCGCGGGCAGGACGCGGGTGCTTACGGGTGGTACTTCTCCTCGACCGTCTCGCCACCGCCGGACTTGGGGTCCATGGTGACGCGGACGGTCACGCGGACTTGCCGCCGTCCTGGCCCCGCGAGCCGGAGGTGGCGGGGCCTGGCTACCCGCTACGGCAAGACATCCGCGAGCTACCTGGCAGGGCTCCGGCTACGCGGATCCCTCATCTGGATGCGCAGCCTCAACCCGGGCCGCGGTAGCGGCACCCGATGGGCAGACCGGATGCCGCTGCCGCTCACTTTCAGGCCGGTGAGGTGACCGCCCGGCCAAGATGCCGGGCGAAGAACCGGGCCGCGCTGTCGGCCTCGAACCTGGGCAGTTCCATGTGTGTGCCCGCGTTGGCGTGCAACGTCTTCTCCTTCGAGGCGAAGGCGTCGAACAGCGCGAGACCGGCCTCGCGCGGGATGCGCTCGTCGTCCCACTGCAGGTCGAACTCGATCGGGATGGTGATCTGCTGCGCCTTCTCGACCAGGACATCGGGCCAGTGCGGGCCGAAGACCGCGGCCGTGATCCTGGGCTCGATCGCCACCAGCGGCAACCCGATCGCGGTGCCCAGGCCGATGCCGACGTAGCCCACCGGCCCCTCGGCGCCGATCTCCGGCAGTTCCTGGAGGGCGTCCAGGGTCGCCTGCCACTCGGGCACGGCGAGCTCCGCCAGGTGGGCGTTGTAACGGACGATGATCGGCCCTTCCGGCTCGCCCGCCGCCCTCGCCCGGTACAGCGCGGCGATCTCCTGCTCGTCGTGCGCGGTGCGCGGTCGGTCGCCGTGACCGGGCGCGTCGAGGACGGCGACATGGAAGCCGCAGCCGGTCACGAGGCGCTGTGCCCGGCCGGCCATCGACGGATGCTTCTTGTGGGTGCCGCCGCCGTGGCCCATCAGGACCAGGGGCGCGCGATCGGCGCCGGAGGCCGGCGACCAGAGAACTCCGGGGACGTCGCCCACGGTGAAGTCGCGCTCGACCATACCGTTCGACGACGGTTCGGCGGTGAACTGCAGAGAGTGCATAGGTGTTGCCTTTCGGGAGTGCCTTGTTGTCGAGGCGCTCCCGGCGACACCTGCATCAATCGCCGGCCGTGACGGGAAGGGGGAGCACCCACGTCGATACAGCGTTCATGGGTCTCACCTCCTCGGGCGGTGTCACGGTCAACGGCAAGCTAACAGCCCCGACCATCATCCCTCCAACCCTTTTCCTCGCCACGTGATCACGACGCCGGACAGGCCCTCCTGCGGTGCTTCGGCGCACCGAAGGGTGCTCGCCGTCGCCGACCTTGACACCACGCGGCGTGTATCCACGCAGTGCGTCACAGATCGTCGATAGCGCAACCGAACAGGCAGGTTCCCCGTTCTTGCAGGGCGGAGTGCCAGCCCCTGTCCACTGCCTGCACCAGCCGAGGAGATACCAGCTATGTCCGAGACATCAACTTCCGTGATGCGGCGCCTTCATGGCCGTGTCATGGGACTCGCCGTGGCCGGTACGGCCCTCGTCCTCGCTGTCCCGATCCCGGCGACGGCCGTGGCCGGTCAGCCGGCCCGTGCCGCCTCGGCCGACCCGGTTTCCGTCCTGGCGTACACGGCCAAGGAGCGCCAGGAAGCACTCGCCTACTGGACGCCCGCCCGCATCAAGGCCGTTGGGAAGTCCGTGGACCTCGGTCCGACCGGACCGAAGGCCAAGCCGTGGCAGGGCACCGTCTTAAAGACCGTCGGGCGGCTCTTCTTCGTCAATGCGAACGGTGCCGATACCTGGTGCACGGCCACCGCCGTGAAAAGCGCCAACCGCTCCGCCGTCATGACCGCGGCACACTGCGTGCGCCGGGGCTCCTCTCCCGGCAACACCCACCTCTTGATGGTGTTCGTCCCCGGCTACAGCAAGGGCACCATGCCCTACGGCGCGTTCGCCGTCCGCACCGCAGTGACTCCGCGCACCTGGGAGAACGACTCCACCGACGACCTGTCCACGCTGGTCGTCGACGACGGCAAAAGTGGCCGCAAGCTCACCGATGTCGTGGGTGGCCAGGACATCGCCTTCAACCGCCCCGTTGGCGGCACCCTCTCCGCCTTCGGCTACTCCGCCACCCGCCCGCAGCTCGGCGAGGAGCTCCTGCGCTGCGTCGGTACGGCGAAGAAGCAGAGCGGCCTGCAGGCCATCCCCTGCGACATGAGCGGCGGCGCAAGCGGCGGGCCGTGGCTGGCCGACTTCAACGCCACCACCGGCAAGGGCACGCTGGTCTCGGTCAACAGTTCACTGGACTCCCTGACTCCGACCGTGATGCAGGGGGAAGTGCTGGGAGCCACGGCCAAGAAGGTGTACGACCGGGCACAGCACGGCTGACGCGAGGGGGCGGCCATGTGCCTACGCCTTCCACGACACCGTGACCGTCACAGATCGTCGGCGTGAAGGACGGGTCACCGGTTCCGTGGCCTTGTGAAGAGCCCGAGCGCATGGACGAACTCCGTGCGGAGGCCGGCATCGAGCCCTTCGACGCGTACGTTGCCAAGTTCGCGATGACCTGACCACCAGTCCCCAGTCGCGTCCCCGGATCATCGCTCAAGGCTGCCGGGCCCTCGGGCGATGATCCGCCGGACCGGCCCTCAGATGTGCCAGCTGACGGTTCCGCCGGCCGAGGTCAGGACGAAGAGCAGGACGAGGTCGAGCACGCCGAAGGCCACGCCCAGCCAGGCGCGCAGGCGGCGGATCGTGCCACGGGCCAGCGCCAGGATGCCGAACAGGACAGCGCACGGCCCGAAGAAGATATTGAAGACCACGGTCCCCACCAGGCCGCAGACGAACGCGGCGACGGCCATCCGGTCGGCCTGCGGGCGGGGACCGGTCTTCAGCGGGATCCAGGTCGAGGTCATCGCGAGGCTCCCTTCATGCCGCTCTTGCGGCGTTCGCGCCAGAAGAACACCGTGAGCCAGGCCGTGATGGCGATCCCGCCGAGCACCGTGACGGGTACCGGGACATGACCTGCCGTCCCGAGCAACGCACCGAAGAGAAAGAGGGATACGACCAGAAAGAGCATGCTGTGCCTTTCGTGCGAAGGCCGGCCAATGCCGCAGCCGGCCCGGGCGGGCACCTGCCGCTCCGTTGCGGCGGCTTGCGTGTACCGGGTACCCGGTACACGCACACTTACGGCCGTGAGGGTGCATCGGTCCCCGGGGCGGGCCGGGGCGTGTGCCGGTAGTGGTCGAGTTGGGTGACGCCGTTGTAGCCGTAGCTCTCGGGGTGGAGTTCGTACAGGGCGACCCCGGCGACCGGGGGCAGTACGCCCAGGGTTTCCCGCAGCAGCGCGTACGCCCCGGCGAGGAACCGGGCCTTCTCCTCGGCGCTGTTGGTGCCCGCGGTGATGCTTGCTTCCACGTGAGCGCCGGTGGCCTCGCGGACCGGGCGGCCGGCGACGAAGAAGTGGTCGGCCGGGACCGGGTGCACGTGGACCGTGGTGCGCGCCGCGGACTTTCCGAGGGCGGAGACGGCCAGGTCCGTCAGGCCCTCCGCGAGGGCGTAATGGCGGGCGGGGGCCAGGTCCGGGTCGGAGACGGTGACGCGGATGTACGGCATGGGACGACGCCTTTCCAGGAGCGGAGTGAATGCTCATGAGCCTCTCCGGTCAGGGAAGATGGGTCCAACGAGGATCATCGATGGACTCATGAGGGGCCTTCATAAGAGGCCCTCATGAGGGGACTGGTGCCGTATGAAGGGCCTCATGACGGGGAGGGAAAGGCATCGTGGCGTTGAATCTGCCGCAGTTGCGGGCGTTCGTCGCGGTGGTCGACGCGGGGGGCTTCGGTAGGGCGGCGGACGAGCTGGGGCTGAGCCAGTCGGCGGTCTCGCATGCCGTCGCCTCGCTGGAGCGCACCCTCGCCGGGCCGTTGCTGGTGCGCTCATCTCCCGTACGGATGACGGGACTTGGTGAGAGGGTGCTGTCCCATGCCCGTTCGGCTCTCGCGGCGGCGGACGCGGTCCTCGACGCCGCGGCCCGGCACCGGGCGACGCCGGGCGGCACGGTACGCCTCGCCGCCACCCCCACGGTCTGCCAGGGACTGCTGCCCTCGCTGCTGCGCCACTGGGCGGAGCGGCTGCCGGCGCTTCACCTCCGTGTTTTCGAGGGCAGCGGCGAGGAGACCGAGGCCTGGCTCGCCGGCGCGGCGGCGGACGCCGCCATCGTGGTCGACCCCGCGCCGGCCACCGGCCGGGGGGATGGCCATGGCGGCGGTGGCGCGCTGCTGGTGACCGACCCCTTCCTCGCCCTGCTCCCGCAGGACCACCCCTTGGCGGGGGAGGAGAGCGTCCATGTCGCGGACCTCGCGGACGACCCGCTGGTCCTCTCGCCGAACGGCTGCGAGCGGCACATCCGCACCATCCACCGGCTGGCGGGGGAGGAGTACACCCCGGCCCATCGCGTACGGGACCTCGGCACGCTCCTCAGCATGGTCCAGGCCGGCCTCGGCGTCTCGATCCTGCCGGAGGTCTCACGTTCGGTGGTCCCCGACGACCTCGTCCTGGTGCCGATCACCCCGCACCACAGCAGGAACCTGGTGCTGTGCGGTCCGCGGGAGCGCCCCTGGCTGCCGGCCGTGCACGCCCTCGTGGACCCCGTGGCGCAACTGCCGCCGCCGGTTCCGCTCGGCGGCGTATGACCTCCCCCGGCTCTCCCCGGTGTTCGGGCCCGGCGGTGCGGGAGGCCGGCCCGACTCACTTCCCCCAGATCTTCAGATACGCCGCGCGGTAGCCCGGCGGGTTCCATGTCGTGGCGCCGCCGCTGTTGGCGGCCGTGGCGATGTGCACGGGGGCGACGTAGCCGCTGGCCGGCCTGCCGGCGAAGGCGCGGTTGAACTCGTCGAGGATCTGCCAGCCCTGCTGGGCGAACGGTTCAGGAACGGTGGCGGCCTGGAACTGACCGCTGTTGATGCGCTGGAAGGCGGACGGATCGCCGTCGCCGGCACCGATGTTGAAGGGGACGCCGCCGCCCTTCTTGCGTGCGGCGCGCAGTGCCGGGGCGGCATCGGCGAAGTACACATCGTTGATGGCGGCGGAGTGGGTCCAGCTGTCCCGGAAGCGGGAGAGCAGCGAGGAGACCTCCTGGGGGGTCCGGCTGCTGGTGTCCGCGATCGGGATGTTCTCCTCCGCCAGCAACGTCACGCCGGAGCAGGTGGCCAGCTCCTTCTTGATCAGCTCGGATTTGTTCCTGGCGAACGGGATCGAGTCATCGGTGAACACGACGACCCCGGCGTGGCCGTGGGAGTGCACGATGATCCAGTCCGCGCTGCTCCTCGCGACGTCCTGGACCCGGGTGGTGACGTTGCTGAAGAGGGCGGGGTTCCTGCTCGGGCCGGGGGAGTCGACGGCGTGCCAGCCGACGAGCGGGATGTGCGCCGCGCCGGCCTTCGCCACCTGCTGCGACGTCAGATGCGGGTCGAAGCCGCCGATGACGATGCCCGAGGGCCGCAGGGCGAGGGCCTGACTGAAGGCCGCCTGGATCCCCGCGGGGGTGCCCTGGCCGTCGATCACCCGGACCTGCCAGCCGATGGCCCGCGCGGCCTCCTGCACGCCGTTGGCGGCGCCCGCGACACCGGGGTTGTTCATGGTCTGCGCGACATAGACGATCCGTTTGCCGGCCACCGCCCGGGGGCCGGTGGTGGGGCCGTCCCACGTGGAGCGGGTCGTCATGGCCCGCTCCACGGTCGTCCGGGCCCTGGCCAGGACGGCAGGGCAACCGGTCCGTGCCGGCCCCGGCGAGAAGGACCCGGCGCCGGTCGAGGTGCCGCGCTCGCAGCCGGCGAGGACGGTGGCCACCACGGCCAGAACGACGGCGCTGCCGAGGGCGGTGGTGCGGTGCGAGGACACGGGCGCTCCCGGCGGAAGGGCACGGTGGTGACGGCCGGCGGTCACGGGGCGGTGTGTGGCACGTCATGGCGGGGCCGGGCGGGTTCCGTCCGTCGCCGACGCAGCTGACGGCGCGCGGCATACCCGGCCATGCCGACGGCGAGGAGCAGCGTCGCGCCGTTGAACAGCGGGGTGACCCAGAACTGGGCGCCGAGCTGACCGATGCCGGCCAGACCGATGGCGAGGATGACGACGGCGACCAGGGTGCCCAGGGCGTTGGGGCGGCCTGGTCTGATCGCGGTGGAGCCGAGCAGCGCACCGACGAAGGCGGGCAGCAGGTAGTCCAGGCCGACGCTGGGGTTGCCGATCCGCTGCTGTGCGGCCAGCAGCACACCGGCGACGCCCACGACCAGGCCCGATCCGGCGAAGGCGGAGATGACATAGCGCCGGATGGGGATGCCCACGAGTTCGGCGGCGCGGGGGTTGGAGCCGATGACGTACAGGTACCGGCCGAGGGGCAGTCGCTCCAGGAGCAGCCACAGCGCGGCGGTGAGGGCGAGGACGTAGAAGGCGGAGACCGGCAGGCCGAGGAACCGGGAGTCGTAGAGGTCGGTGAAGCCGGCCGGCAGGCCCTGCGGGCCGGGGACGATCCGGGCCCCGTTGGTGAGCCATCCGGTGACGGCGTAGAGGATGCTGCCGGTGCCGAGGGTGGCGATAAAGGAGTCGATCTTCGCGAATTCGACGACGACACCGTTGAAGGTGCCGATGACCGCCCCGCCGAGCACCACCACGAGGCAGGCGAGCGGCCAGGGCCACCCTTCTTCGGCGATCAGCCGCATCGTCATGACGTGTGCCAGGCCCAGTCCGTAGCCGATGGACAGGTCGAACTTCGCGGTGACGATGGGGATTGTCGCGCCGAGCGCGAGGATGGCGGGGATCGATTCGTTGGACAGCACCTCGGAGATGTTGTCCAGGGTGGGAAAGGTGTCCGGCAGCGCCAGCGAGAAGGCCAGGAACAGCAGCGCGGTGAGGGCCAGGAGACCGTAGGCGCCGAGGAGATGACCCCACCGGCGGCCCAGCGGGGGACGGGAGAAGGGCGTCATCGTCTCCTCGTCCCGGTGAGCGCGGTCATGGCCGAGGAGGCGCGGGCGAGTCCGGCGGCCGTCAGCGCCTCGCCGCTCAGCTGCACGGTCACCGCCCCGCGGACGAAGACCAGGGCCCGGTGGCACACCTGGGCGACCTCCTCGAAGTCGGTGGACAGGAGCAGCACCGCGAGGCCGTCGGCCAGCGCCTCCTGGAGCAGGCGGTAGAGCGCCGCCTTGGCGCCGATGTCCACTCCGGCGGTCGGCTCTTCGAGGATCAGCAGCCGCCGGTTGCGCCCCAGCCACCGGCCGACCATGACCTTCTGCTGGTTCCCTCCGGAGAGGGTGGCGATCGGTGCCTCGGTGTCCCCGGGCGACACCGAGAACCGCTTGATCAGGGCGGCCGCTTCGGCGCGCTCGCGGCGGGGGCCGATCCAGTGCACGGCCGGTCCGCCGCCCGCCCGGGGGTTGGCCAGGAAGTTCTCCCGCACCGTCAGTTCGGCGGCGCAGCCCTCTTCCTGTCGGTTGCTGGTCACCAGGCCGACGCCGGCGGCGACGGCGGCGGCGACCGTGTCCGGCGCGTAGGGCCGTCCGTCGAGCAGGGCCCGCCCGCCGAGGAGGTGGCCGGCGCCGGCGAGGGCGCGGCCCAGTTCCATGTGCCCGGCGCCGGTGAGGCCCACCATGCCGAGGATCTCGCCCGCGCGCAGTTCCAGGCTGACCGGTGCGGTGTTCGCGGTCCCTACCCGGTCGAGGCAGAGGACGGCCGGGCCCGCGGCGGGTGCGATCCGGTGGCCGGCCGGTGTGTGGCCCACGATGTCGTGCACGAGGCGGCCCGGGTCGTAGCCGGCCAGCGGACCTTCGCTGATCAGGCGGCCGTCGCGCAGCACGGCGAAGTCGTCGGCGACCTTGTACACCTCGTCGATCCGGTGGGTGACGTGGACGATGGCGTGGCCCTGGTCGCGCAGGGTGTGCAGCACGTCGAAGAGCCGGGCGCAGTCCGCTGCCGGGAGGCTGGCGGTCGGCTCGTCGAGGACGAGGAGCGCGGCCTGGCTGGACAGCGCGCGGGCGAGGGCCACCAGGGAGCGTTCGGCGCGCGGGAGGTCGGCCAGGGGCGTGTCCGGGTCCAGATGCGCGGCGACGATGTCCAGCGCCGCGGTGGCCTGCCGGCGGGTTCTCCGCCACGACAGCAGGCCCGCGCGGCGCGGGTACCCGGCGCCCAGGGCGATGTTCTCGGCGACCGTCATCCACTCGACCAGACCCAGGTCCTGATGGATGAAGGACAGGGCGCGGGAGGCCGCTTCGGTGCCGAGCGGGTGCCCGGCGACCGTCACCGTGCCGGCGTCGGCGTGGTGGACGCCCGCGAGCACCTTGATGAGGGTGGATTTCCCCGCGCCGTTGGGCCCGAGCAGGGCGAGGACGCGGCCGGGCCGGATGTCGAGGTCGACGGCGTCCAGGGCGAGCGTGCCGCCGAACCGCTTGCCGATACCGCGGATGCGGACGAGGGGCTCCGGGGCACGGCGCGGGGGAGGGCTGCGGTCAGGAGCGTCATGCACGGACTTCTCCGGGGGTCGGCCTCGTGGTTCTTCCTGGCGGCCCGACGGGCCGGGCCGCGCCGCGGGGTGTTCCGCGGCGGTGCGGGCGGCGCACGGGGCGGTTCCGTGGTGCGCCCTTCATGCCGTTATGTGCACGTTCCGTCATGGTACGGCCCGCTGTGGTGTTGCTGCCGCAGGGGCCGCTAGAGGGCGGGGATGTCGTCGAAAAGGCTCTCGGCGGCGTCGGACTTTCCGCCGGGGGGCTCCAGCGCGCACTCGGCCCAGATGACCTTGCCGCCGACGGTGTAGCGGGTGCCCCACGCCTGGGCGAGCTGGGCGACGAGGAACAGCCCGCGGCCGCCCTCGTCGGTGCTGGCCGCATGGCGCAGATGTGGAGCGGTGCTGCTGGCGTCGGAGACCTCGCAGATCAGCGTGCGGTCGTGGAGCAGCCGGACCTGGATTGGGGCGGTGCCGTAGCGGATGGCATTGGTGACCAGCTCGCTGAGCAGGAGTTCGGTGGCGAAGACGGCCTCCTCCAGTCCCCATGCGGCCAGTTGGCGGGTCACGGCGGCACGGATGCCGGAGACCAGCGACGGGTCGGCGGGCAGGTCCCAGGTGGCGATCCGCCGGGGGTCCAGGGCGTGGGTGCGGGCGACGAGCAGGGCGATGTCGTCGTCGGGGTGCGGCGGCACCACGGTCCGGACCACCGCCTCACAGGTGTCCTCGGGGGAACGGGCCGGGTGGGACAGGGCCCGGCGCAGCCGGTCGAGGGCCGTGTCGACATCGCGGTGGCGGTCGGTGAGGAGCCCGTCGGTGTAGAGGACGAGCGAAGAGCCTTCGGGGAGCGGGAAGGCGGCGGTCTCGAAGGGCAGCCCGCCCAGGCCCAGCGGCGGGCCGGCGGGCAGGTCGGGGAACGTGACGGCGCCGTCGGGGCGGACCAGCGCGGGCGGGGGGTGGCCGGACCGGGCCATCACGCACACCTGCGAGGTGGGGTCGTAAATGGCGTACAGGCAGGTGGCGCCGATGATGCCGGGGCTGTCGGCGGCGGGGTCCTCGGTGCCCTCGTCCCGGTCGAGGCGCCCCACGAGATTGTCGAGCTGGGTGAGGACTTCGTCGGGGGGCAGGTCGAGTTCGGCGAAGTTGCGCGCGGCGGTGCGCAGCCGGCCCATGGTGGCGGCGGCGTGCAGCCCGTGGCCGACGACGTCCCCGACGACGAGGGCGACGCGGGTGCCCGAAAGGGGGATCACGTCGAACCAGTCGCCGCCGACCCCGGATTCGGCCGGCAGGTAGCGGTGGGCGACCTCGACGGCGCTCTGCTCGGGGAAGCGCTGCGGCAGCAGGCTGTGCTGCAGGGCGAGGACCATGGTGTGTTCGCGGGTGAAGCGGCGGGCGTTGTCGATGCAGATGGCGGCGCGGGTGGCGAGCTCCTGGGCCAGCGAACGGTCGTCGTCGCCGAACGGGGCGGGGTCCTGCGAGCGGTAGAAGCTGGCGATGCCCAGCGCGATGCCGCGGGCGAGGAGCGGGACGGCGATCAGGGAGTGGATGCCGTGAGCGAGGATGTGCCGGGCGTGCGCGGCGTCCTGGGCGATCCAGTCCGTGGCGGCCGTCAGATCGGGTTCGAGGACGGACTGACGGCTGGTCAGGCAACGGACCTGAGGCGTCGTCGGCCGGAGGGCGACCGGTTCACCGGCCGGGTAGAAGGGGCAGTCCGCGTGAATGCCGTGGACGACCGTGCGGTGCAGACCGGTCCGCAGGTCGGTCGGCTCCTCGCCGCGCAGCACCGCTTCGGGGAGGTCGATGGTGACGTAGTCGGCCAGCCGCGGGACGGCCATCTCGGCGAGCTCCCGGGCAGTGCGGCTCACGTCCAGGGTGGTGCCGATCCGGGTGCTGGCCTCGGAGAGCAGCTCCAGCCGACGCCGGGCCGCCACGGCGTAGGAGCCCACCCCCGGCTCACCGATCAGCACCACCGGGCCGGCCGCACCGCCGGGGGCCGGTCCGGCGGCGCCGGCCCGGCCCGGCGGGCGGGCCGTCGCGACCGGCCGGCCGGCTGCGGCGTCGTCACCGTGTCCGGGCGGCGGACGGGTGAGGGCGAGGGTCTGCGGCGCCGGGCCGCCGGGCGGGGCGCCCACGCCGGTGAGGACGGCGAGGTGCTCATGCGGTGCGGGCAGGACCGCCTCGATGACGACGCCGTCCACCCCGGCGGGGCTGGTCACCGGGCGGCTCAGCAGGGTGACCCGCCGGCCGCCGGGGAGCAGGACCTCGACGGCGGCGCGCTGGGCCGCGGCGATCAGATCGGCGGCCCGCTCCTTGAGCATCATCTCGTCACGCCAGTCCAGCCCGGTCCCGGCCGGCTCGCCGGGCCGGCCGTTGCCCGTCGTGTCGTCGGCCGCCGCGCGGTGTCTGACATCCAAGTATGCCTGCAGCAGGGCCTGTTCGCGCATTGAACTCTGTGCGAGCAGTCGTCGTTCGATGGCGCCAGCCGCCCGGCTGATCACGGTGTTCAGGCCCGCGTCCGCGTCGGTGGGCGGATAGCCGAAGCACAGCACGCCTTCGATGCGTCCGCTGAGCGGGTCCCGGACGGGAATGGCCGCACAGGCGTTGGTCTGTGAGCGTTCGGCGAAGTGCTCGGCGCCGTAGACAGTGATCAGCTGCCGTTCCGCCAGCGCCAGCCCGATGCCGTTGGTCCCGGCGAACTGCTCGGCGAACACGAAGCCCGGCACGCTCTGGATCGCGGCCAGCTGCCTGACCAGCGAGGCCTCGCCGAAGCGGCGTTGCAGCACCGCCCCGTGTCCGTCGGCAAGGCACACATTCATGTTCCTGCCCGCGAACCTGGCCTGGAGCCGGTCCAGCACCGGCCCGGCGGCACGGACCAGCCGGCCGTCCAGATCGATGTCCTGGCGGAAGGGGAGCTCGCAGCCCTCCGGGGTGAGCCCCAGGGAACGCGAACGCTGCCAGGAATCCAGGATCGGGCCGCGTACCTCCCCCTCGACCCGGCCGCCGTGCAGGAACTGCTCACGGGCGCGTGCGGGGCCGAGGTCGTCTGCCACGAGCCCCATCCCGATCACCTGCCAGATCGATACGTGCCGCCATGGCCACCCGTACGCCGGAGCAGCGGTACCACCGACCCAATTGTAGAGCTTTGTACAGTTATCGGTCACGAGTGCGAGAGGGGGGGAGGGGCCCAGGGGGCGGAGGTCATCGCGGCCGTCACAGCACCGCGAGGGGTGTGACGGGCGAGCCCGTGCCGCCCGGGATGTGCAGCGGAGCCACCACGAAGAGGAACGCGTATCGGCCCTCCGCGGCGCCGGCGGCGGAGAGCGCTTCGAGGTCGAGGTTGTCCAGGAGCGGCACTCCCATCGCGGCGAGGGCGAGCGCGTGCACCGGCGAGTGCAGGCCGTCGACGGGCGAGGGCCGCACATCGCTGTCGCCGTCGCCGCCGAGCAGCGCGATACCGCGCTCGGCCAGCAGCGGCATGGCGTCCACATGCAGCCCCGCGCTCGCCGTGCCGGGGTCCCAGGCGCCCTCCTCCCGGCGGCGGCGCAGGCTGCCGGACCGCAGCAACACCGCGTCACCCTCACCGAGGGTCACCCCGAGTGCCCGCTCGGCGGACGTCAGGTCCTCGGCGTGCACCGCCCGTCCCGGTGCCAGCCACCGGCACCCCAGAACGGCGGGCAGGTCGAGCAGCACGCCCCGGGTCACCAGGGCACCCAGCGCCGACACCGCACCGAAGCGGGCCCCCGCCGCGTCGACGCACTCCCGCGCCGTGCGGCCGTCATAGAGCTGCCCGCGATAGGCCACGTGGGACAGCGCGTCCAGATGGCTGACGGCCTTGCCGTGGTAGTCGACGGCGATGAAGTCCTTGAAGGTGGAGGGCTCGCCGGCCTCCAGGTCGCCGAGGTCGGACATGTAGTGCAAGGCGGGCCGGCTGTTGTCCGGGCCGGGGGAGGTGTCCCACGGGCGCGCCATCGGGATGACCGTTCCGGAGCGGACGAGGGCGGTGGCCCGACGCACCAGCTCCGGGGTCACCCGGCTCCAGGCGCCGCGGTCGGCGGGGGACCAGCGGCCCCACGCACGGACCGCCGCGAACAGCGCGTCGAACTCCGCGCGCGAGACGGCGGGCCCGTTGTCCGCACCGCCGGGCGGGGGCGTCGGCGCATCGCTGGGGTGGCGGGTCATCTGATCGGCGCTCCAAGAGGGACGGGCCGCTCGACGGCGCTACGAGCCGGGGCCGAAGGGCTGGACGCGGGCGATGAGCAGGGCCACGTCATCGGGATCGTCCGGCCGCCGGAGCGCGGCCAGCAGCCGGTCGCAGGTCTCCTCCAGGGAGCGGTCGGGCGCGTCCAGCAGGCGGCGCAGGGTTTCGAGGCGCTCGTCGATGGGGTGGTGGCGGGTCTCGACCAGCCCGTCGGTGTACAGGACCAACTGGTCGCCGGGGGCGAGGCCGAAGGTGACGGTCTCGAAGGGGACGCCGCCGACACCGAGCGGGGTGCCGGTGGGCAGGTCGAGGAGCACGGGGTGGCCGCCACGGCGTACCAGGACCGGCGGCAGATGACCGGCGGTGGCGATGTGGCATTCGGCGCGGTGGGGATCGTAGACCGCGTGGACGCAGGTGGCGATGTAGTGCTCCAGCCCCGAGGTGATCTTGTCGAGGTGCTGGAGGACCTCGGCCGGGTCGAGATCGAGATCGGAGAAGGCACTGGTGGCGGTGCGCAGCCGGCCCATCGTGGCGGCTGCGTCGATACCGCTGCCCATCACGTCACCCACCACGAGCGCCGTCTTGTCGCCCTCCAGCGGGAGGACGTCGTACCAGTCGCCGCCGATCTCGTAGGTGGCCTGCGCGGGCCGGTACCGGGAGGCGATCTGCAGACCGGGAAGGTGCGGCGGATGGTCGGGGAGCAGGCTGCGCTGGAGGGTCTCGGCGGCGTTGCGCACGCTCTGGTGCGAGCGGGCGTTGTCGATGCACACCGCGGCGCGGGAGGCCAGCTCGGCGGCGAGGGCGAGGTCGTCCGCGTCGAAGGGCTGCGGGTTGCCGGCGCGGCTGAGCCCCAGGCAGCCGAGGATGTGGCCGCGGGCGATGAGCGGGGCCAGCAGGTAGGAGTGCACTCCGGCGCCGGCCAGCAAGGTCGCGGCGTGGTCGTCGCGGGCGATGCGCGCCAGGTCGTCGCGGTTCGCGTGGGGGACCAGGATCGGGCGGCCGGTGCGCACACACTGGGTGGCCAGCCGGCCGGCCTCGTAGGCGGCGGTCTGGCCGGGCGGGTCGACCGCCTGGAGGGCCTCGGTGGGGTAGGCGGCCTTCACGGCGAGGGCGCGGAAGAGCGCGGGGCCCTCGCCACGGCTGGGGCGGTGTTCCCCCAGTACGGAGTCGAGCACATCGACCGTGCCCAGGTCGGCGAGCTCGGGAACGGTGACCTCGGCCAGCTCCCGGGCGGTCTGCTCCACCTCCAGGGTGGTGCCGATGCGCGCCGAGCCGTCCGCGATCAGGGCCAGGCGCCGCCGGGCCTCGGCGGCCTCCATGGCCGACTGATAGCGGTCGGTCACATCCACCACCAGGTCGGCCACCCCGAGCACGCGCCCCTGGGGGTCCTCCAGCCGGTACAACGAGATCGACCAGGCGTGCTTGTGCTCCGGGTCGGAGGGTGTGCGGCCGACGACGGTGGCCTCGTCGACCATGGGGACCCCGGTCTCCAGGACCTGCTGCATCGCGGCCTCGGGCACCTCGAACTTCGCGGCGGTCATGATCTCGCGGTAGTGCCGGCCGAGGTGGTCCTTCGCGGGGATGCCGTGCATCCGCTCCATGGCGGGGTTGACGGCCACATAGCGCAGCTCGGTGTCGAGAATCGCCAGCCCGATGGGGGACTGGGAGATCAGCCGGGTGGACAGCGCGACATCGCGCTCCACCTCGCGAAGTGTCGGGGAGTCGGTGGCGAGCCCGAGTGCGTAGAACTCGCCGTGGTCGTCCGTCAGCCGCATGGTGCGCAGCTCCACCAGCCGTGCGGCGCCGTCCTTGTGCCGGACGGGGAAGGTGCCGCCCCAGCTCCTGCCGGTCTCCATGACGTCGGCGAACTTCTTGATCACCAGGTCCCAGTGCTCCGGGTGGATGAGCAGCGGCGCCGCGTACTCCCCGAGCGCCTCCTCGGGGGAGTAGCCGTACAGCTCCTCGGCCTGCGGGCTCCACAGCACGATCCGCCCCTCGCCGTCCACCAGCACCGCGGCGACGGCGAGGAGGTCCATCAGCCCGCTCGGCTGCGACGACCCGCCCTCCGGTCCACCGACGTCAGCGGGAGGCACCTCGGCTGCGCTCACCCCGGCACTCCTTCCGTCTGCCGGACCACGGGGCCCTTCCCGTCCACCGGACCACGGGGCCTTCGTGTCTGCCGGACCACGGGCCCTTCCTCGCTCCGTTCGGTGGCCGGTCCGCGTGTCCGGCTCGTGGCCGGCCCCTGCCCGGTGGCTGCCCCGGCCTCCATGGTCCCCTGGATCGCCCGACCGCACCTCCGTCCGGCCGGGACCAGCGCTTTCGACCCCCGGCGAGTGCCCCGGCCGGCGCCCGGCCGCGACGCGAGGCTTTCCCCGCCGAAAATGCCGCACGATTTCCGGCTGTGCCCCGCGATGCCGCCGGAAATCAAGTTCCTGAACCCTCGGACGCGAAGCCCGGAAAACCCTCGGCGAGCTATCGGCCGGGCGGTAAATGAAAGGCAAATGGTTAATTGGGCAATCTTTGGGCCCGTGGAAACTCCGCCGAGGGGAACCCATGGTCAGACGCCTACTTGTGGTGCCTAGCCTCCCTGTGGGCCTCGGCCCGCGGGACGCCCGGGTGCGTCACCTCAACGGGCGTGCGGATGGATACCGACACGCCTGGAGGCATTTCACGTAACACCCAACGGGGAGGGTCCTTCATGTCGGGATTTCAGGCGCCATCACAGGACGAATTTCATCAGTACGCCGGTCTGACGGCCAAGCAGGGTGGCCATCTCAGCGCCATACAGAGCTACGGCGGCCACCACTGCCACAAGGACGACGACCTGGACGGCCTCCTGCTGCCCCTGCGGCTGCTCGTGCCGGCGACCGCGGAGTTCTTCTCCGGCAAGCTCGCCCAGTGTCACCGGGGCATGGGACGGCCGAACGCCGGGCGGGCCGGGGGCGGTCGGCTGTGATCGAGTCACTCCAGTCCTTCACCGTGAGCGTCGAGTACGCCCGCGCCCACACCACCTTCCTGGTACGGACGGACGGGCAGCGGGAGCCGGTGGCGCGGATGCACAGGGAGGTGCACTACGAGGGCCTGCGCCCCTACACCGTCACCGCCGGACCGGGCCTGACGGAGTGTGCCGGCCAGGTCGACGAGTGGAAGGCGTGGCTGCCCGACCGCACCCTGCTGGGGACCGTCGAGCGCAGCCGCCGCACGAACGGCGCGGACCGCTGGACGTTCGCCCAGCACGACCTGGGGGAACTGGCCGGCGCACCGGCGGGCGCCGGCAGCCGGCTGCGCCACGCCTCACCCTTGCGGATGGCCTTCGACGCCGCGCAGGTCAACAACGTCCTCTCGCACCGCCTGCGGTTCCGCTCGAACGGGTCCGAGGGCTTCGAGCTCTCCCGCCCCACCGGCATCCGTTCCGCCTACGAGGTCACGGTGCACGACCCCCGGGTCAGCCGTCTCCTGGTGCTCTCCTGCGTCGCGCACTTCAACCGGTATGTCGCGTCCGACCCGCGCAAGAACCTCGTCGACCTGGTCTCCAACCCCCTCAAGGAGTAAGCGTGACGGTCGTTCTGACGGCCGGTGAGCCCTCGATGCCACAATCAAGGCAGATGCCCCATACGGTGTATCTGCCGTATCCGGCCGCTGAGGGAGAGGCGCTGAGCCATGGCGACATTCGTCCTCGTGCACGGAGCGATGCACGGTGGCTGGGCCTGGCGTGAGGTGCGTGCGAGACTCCACCGGGCGGGGCACCACGTGTTCACCCCGACCCTCACCGGGCAGGGAGAGCGCCGCCGGTCGCTCACCCCTGACGTCGGAGTCGAGACGCACCTCGCCGATCTCACGGAGCTGCTCTGGTTCGAGGACCTGCGCGAGGTGCATCTCGTGCTGCACAGCTACTCCGGGATCCTCGCCGGCCCACTGGCGCAGCGGGCCGGTGACCGGCTGGCCGGTGTGGTGTTCCTCGGCAGCTTCCTCGCCGGCCCCGGCCAGTCGCTGCTGGACGTCGAACCCGCCGCGACCGCCGCCCGCTATCGCCGGGAGGTGGCCGCCGGGGACGGCTGGCGGCTCCCGGCGAGCCCGGCCTTCCTCGACCTGTGGGGTGTCACCGACCCCGGCCTGCGGGCATGGGCCGGGCCGCGCCTGACCGACTTCCCCTTCCGCTGCCAGACGGACCGGGTCGCCTACGACCCCGGGGCCCTCGACCGGATCCGCAAGGTCTATGTGCGGCACACCGATCCGCCCCTGGCGAGCCTGACGCGCTTCCACGAGCAGGCGCTGGCCGCCGGCTGGGAGACGTACGACCTGCACTGCGGCCACGACATGATGCTCGCCGCACCGGAGGCCACGGCGGACGTTCTGGTGCGCATCGCCGAGGACCGGCCGTCCGGACCCCGCAGTGCCGAGCGGTCGGCCACGTAGGGGCGAAGCCCTCGGGGGAGGGGCTCGGGGGAGGTGCGAGAGCCCGCGGGGACGGGTCGAAGTACCCCAGGGAGGGGTACATGGTCCTGCTCCGCGACCGGGACCGGTCGCCCCCAGGTCAGGCCGATCGGACGTGGTCCTGGACGGCTGGGTGCGTTCTACTGAAAGTGACGAGGAGCACAGCGGCGGCGCGGAGCAGCGGCGAGACCGTGCACCGCGCAGCCGGGGCCCGCGAGGAAGCGGGCAGCCCTCCTCGCCACGTTCAGGCCGTCGTTTCTCGGCGTGAGGGTGCACCGCGCTCCGTCCCCGATGGGGCCGGCGCGCGGCGCCCTCCGGCTCCGGTGCACATGGCTCACCGCCCCTGTGCGCCGACACCGCGGCACGTCCGAGGAGGGGAGAGAGACAGCACGGCCGACACACCGGCGATGCCAGGAGAACCGTCCGGGCACGCCCTGATGCGGAGGTGACCATGAACAGCAGGACCGAAGGGAACGAGTGCATCGTCGTCGGGGTCGACGGCTCGGAATCGTCCAAGGAAGCCCTGCACTGGGCGGTACGCCAGGCGGAGCGGGGACACGCCACGGTCAATGCGGTGATGGCCTGGGAGTACCCGCTGATGTACGGCTCGATCGGCTGGATCGATGCACCCCAGCACCTCGCGACCGACATGAAGGTATGGGCGGGGGAGACGCTGGACGGTGCCGTCAGCGAGGTCGCGAGCGCGTATGACGCCCCGCCGGTCGCCGCCACGGTGGCGTACGGCACGCCGTCCGGAGTGCTCCAAGAGGCGGCGCGGGGCGCGTCGTTGCTGGTGGTGGGCAGCCGGCGGCGCGGAGTCCTCGGCGGGCTCCGCAGCTCCCTGAGTCGGCGCTTCGCCCGGCACGCACCGTGTCCGGTCGTCGTCGTGAGCAAGGAGAGCCGGCGCGGGTGAGGGAGCGGCAGGTGGCCGCCGCGTGCCCCGCCGTCGGCAACCACTGCCCACGGACCGCGGGGTTCCGGATCCGTGGACGGCGGAGCGATAATCGCCGATATGTCTTTCTCGTACCTCTCCGCCGCGTTGTTCGACGTCGATGGTGGGCAGGGGCTGCGCCAATTCACCGAGCTGGCCCTGGCCCTGCTGCTGTCCTCACTGATCGGTCTGGAACGCCAGGCCCGGCAGCAGAGCGCAGGACTGCGGACCCATACGCTCGTGGGGGTGGGCAGCGCGCTGTTCATGGAGGTGTCGATCCATGGCTTCGGATCGGTGCTGGGCACGGACGGTGTGGTGCTCGACCCGTCCCGGGTGGCCGCGCAGGTCGTCTCGGGCATCGGCTTCATCGGCGGCGGCCTGATCTTCGTCAGAAAGGACGCGGTCCGGGGCCTGACGACGGCCGCGACCGTCTGGCTGACCTGTGCCATCGGCATGGCCTGCGGAGGCGGACTGCCGTTGTTGGCGATCGGCGCGACGGCCGTGCACTTCCTGGTCATCCGCGGCTTCTCCAAGATCACGGCGTTGACCTCCCCGCGACCGTCCTTCGCCCGCGTCGAACTGCGCATCAGCTACCTCTCGCGGCACGGAGTGCTCGGGCGGCTGCTGGAGACATGTACCGGCAGCGGTTTCCGGGTCACCAACGTCCAGGTGACGGCCGGCACGGACGCGGACGGCGCCCCGGCCGAGGTAACGCTCCGCCTGGAGGGACCGTCCTCCCCTTACCTGCTGGTCGAGAAGGTGTCCGAGCTGACGGGGGTGCAGGGGGTGGCGCTGGGGCGGCAGGGCGACAGCCCGGAATGAGCGTGCCCGCCGCCGGGGTGCCCCATGGGCGACTCCCGGGAGCGGGCGTCAACTACGGCTACTGGAGCGGAAGTTCCTCCCACGCCCTGCTCGCCGGCCGCCGCGAGGGCCGCTGTCAGTGGGTGCGCCTACAGTGCTCGCATGGCCCCTGAAACACCGCCGGAGAACGTCCCGCGCACACCCCCGGACCACTCCCCACGGCAGCTGCTGGAGAAGTGGATCGGCGATCTGCCGTATCAACTGCTGCTCCTGGAGAAGGTGCTCCTCCCCGAGGACTTCCCTTTCGACTTCACCCCCGAGTCGCTGCACGCTCTGGAGGCATGCCTGCTGGAGCACGACGACGCCGTCCAGGACCCCGCGAA
Organism: Streptomyces sp. NBC_01454; assembly: GCF_036227565.1. Lineage (NCBI taxonomy): Bacteria > Bacillati > Actinomycetota > Actinomycetes > Kitasatosporales > Streptomycetaceae > Streptomyces > Streptomyces sp. NBC_01454. Next base: position 887,777 of record NZ_CP109460.1, on the reverse strand, counting down.
GCGGACGGAGTGCGTGGACGGTGCGACGGCCTATCTCGGCGAGGTCCTGCTCGCCACCGCGGGCGGCGCCTGGGCCTGGCACACCCGGCCGATTGGCGACCGCCCCGGGCAGCCGGTCGTCCGGCCGGACCCGGAGCTGGAACTCTCGCCCGTCGCACCGATGCTCCTGATCTCGTACGCCCTGCGCGTCCGCACCGGGACCGCGTTCGCCGAGGAGATCGAGCGCCTGCGGCAGGCCGTGACGGCGCGCCGGCACACGGCCGCGGAGTGGGAGCCGGTCAAGGAGCACACCCCGCACGTGGACCCCGGCGCACCGCTTCCGGAGCATCCGGCGCTGACGGCGTGGCTGGCCGAGCGGGAGGAGGCGCTCCCCGACTGGGCCCAGGACGCGTTCGACGGAGCGTGGCGGTGGAATTTCCACCCGGACACGCTGGACCGGCTGGAAGCCGTGGTGCGGCGGCGGTTCGCCACCGTGGAGGACTTCGACGCCGCGCGGGACGAGCCGTTCGTGCAGGGCGCCTGCTGGTATATGGGCGAGGTGATCCGGCGGAACAAGGGGGCGGTGTGGCAGTACCTCCCCTTCGATCCGGACGCCGGGCCGGGGCGTCCGGGGTCGCGGGAGAGCGCGTGGACCGGGGTGCCGTTCGTGGATCAGCCGGACAAGCGGCTCGGGGGCGCGGCGGTTCCCCTGGGGTGCCTGCGTGAGCTGTACCTCCAGGAAGCGGCGGACGGAGCGCCGACGGCACGGGAGGAGAGGCTGCGGGACGTGCTGATCTGGTTCCGTTCGTCCTCGTACGCACACGTGGGGGCACTCCTCCAGCGGATGGGCATGGTCTCCCGGCAGAAGGCCGACCGGGTCCTCGCGGAGTACGCCGACTTCGCGCACGTGCAGCTGCCGCCCCACGAAGTACCCGACGCCCTCCAGGCGTTCGGTGTGGCGATATCCGCCCACGGCGACGACGTCGACGATCTGGAGGAGAGTTACGCGTCCCTTCTGACGGAGGCCGCGGCGCTCACCGACGGCGCGGTCACCTTCACCGGCGTCCGACTGCGGGCGGACGAGGAGCACGGCGAGGTCCTGGAGTTCGCCCGCAACGGCGTCCTGGTGACCCAGCCGATGGAGCACCAATCGGACGACTACCTCGACCACCTGGCGATCATGGAGTTCATCGACCACGCCGATCCCGACCCCGGTGACGACGGACGCCGGTTCCACCAGGTCCAGTTCGTGCGCCTCAAAGACAGCAACTACGACAGCTACTTCGCTTTCGTCACGCCCGAGCAGGCGGCCGTACTGCACAAGGAACTCGGCCTGGAGATGCGCTGAACGCAGCGGACCGGCGCGCCGGCCACCACCGCGGCGACGGGGACTGTGGACGCCCGGCCGTCAGGGCTCCGCGCTCTCCGCGCTCTCGGCGCTCTCCTCGGCGGCCACCCGCTTGAGGGTGCGCCCGCTGCGGACCGACCGGGCCCGCCAGGGGTCGGGGGTGCCGCCGCGCCCGGACCGTTCGTCCCGCTCCTTCACCAGCAGCCAGGCCTCCCGTTCCCCGGAGTCCTTGCCGCCGCGGAACCGGGTGAGGGCGTAGCCGCCGCGGAGCTTGCGGCCGTCCAGCCAGAAGGAGGCGTGGCCGTCCTCCAGAGACTGGGCGAACGAGAGGGTGCGGCCCTTCTTCTGCCGGAGCAGCGGCCGGTAGGTGCCCTGGTCCCAGACGATGACGGTGCCCCCGCCGTATTCGCCCTGCGGGATGACGCCCTCGAAGGTGCGGTACTCCAGCGGATGGTCCTCCGTCGGCATCGCGAGCCGTTTGTCGTGGGGGTCGGCGGACGGGCCCTTGGGGACGGACCAGGATTTCAGCACCCCGTCGACCTCCAGCCGGAAGTCGAAGTGCAGGGTGCTCGCCTCGTGGATCTGTACGACGAAGCAGGGGGCGTCGCCGGCGGCCGCCCGCTCGCCCCGCGGCTCGGCCGTGCGGTCGAAGTGCCGTTTGCCGTGGTACGTCGTCAGTCCGTCGTCGCCGCCCATGCGACCGCCCGCCTTTCGTTCGATGGCCACCCTTCTCACTGTGGCCCGCGACGGGCGCGGCCGCATACGCACCGGCCCCACCCGGCGAGCCCTGCCGCGCCACCACTGGACTCGCTCCGGTGACAGCCGCTGCCACCCGTAGGCGTACGGGAGATCGTTCGCTGGGTGCACCAAGAAGCCACGAGGATCAGCCAACAGGCTGATGGCAGCCTCCTGCGGCACTCCTAGTGTCGTTTTCACGCCACCGACCGGCGCCTCGTCCGCAGCGGGGACCTGGCCGGTACCGGTGCCGACGCGCCCCCGGTGGCCGCCCGAATGCCCTTCCGGGAACGGGCAACTGACGGACGCACAGAGCCACGGTGTCCGACCGCCTGCCCAGGCCGGCCGGTCGTCCACACCGCAGGAGGAACACCCCCGTGGACCAAGCAAGAAGTCCCGCCTGCCCCCACCGCCACCCCCCTTCCGGACGGCATCTCGGCAGCGAGCCCCGCGAAGGGGTGCCATGTTCGTCTCGATGCTGATGGCTCTCGTGGTGGTGGCGGCGCTGTTGTCGGTGCCGGTCCTCTGCGCCCTGCTGGTCGCCAAGGTGTTCCGCGTGGTGGTGACCGGGCGGCTGTTCCGCAGGCGGCGGGGCGGGGCCTGGGCCGAGGGCGCCGGGTGGTTCCTGGGCGGTGCGGTCCTCGTCTACGGGCTGGGCATGGCGGCCGTGGTCAGCCACGACGCCCCCGACTGGTGCCCCGTGCAGAGGGCGGCGGACGCCCCCGACCCGTCCGCCAGGTATCCGCATCCCCGGCTGGAGAGCAGCTTGTTCCCTCTGGTCTCCCGGTGTGTGTCGGACCTCCGTCCCCGGATCGACTTGGTGCCCGCGGTGATCAACCCTGCCGTCGTGCTGTGTCTGGCCGGCGCCGTGGTCTGCGCTGCCGTGGCCGCCTGCGTCGCGGGCTCCGACCGCCGCCGGCGGTCGGAGCGGTTGCCGGCCACGGCGGGGGAGCCCGGATGACGGCCGGACGGCGGGCGGCCGCGTGCGGCGGCCCCCGCCGGGAGGGAGGGCCGTGACGGGGCAGGCCGGAGTGAAGACCGCAGGAAAGCGGGGAGAGAGTATGCGGTTGTGGACGGCGCAGCACCGTGACGTCGTCGGGGTGCTGGAACGGACCGGGCGGCTGGTCGGTGACTGGGATCTTGTGCCCTCGTCATGGCGCCCGGCCTACCGGGTGATGGCCGCCGAGATGGGGCGCCGGGGGATCGACTGCGCGGGCCGGCCACCGGTGTGGGCGTGGCCCGAACCGGACACCCGGGACAGCCGGGTGGCGCTGACCGCCCGGCTGCTGCTCAGCGACCTGCAGTTCGCCGCGGGCGTCGTCGTCCTGGATCTGGAGGTGCGGGACGCCTATGTGCTGCGCAGCTCGTACTCCGCCTGGAACGAGCTGTTGTGCGGGTTCCTCGACGGGGCGCGGGCACCGGCCATGGACTGGGCCATCGCGCCGGAGGAGGAGAACGACCCGGACCAGGTCCGCGTGCAGGCGTGTCTACCGCTGCTGCACCGCTCCTGGGTGCGCGGCATCCGTCCGATCGAGCCGCTGTGGCCCCTCGACGAATGAACCGGCGGCGCGCACCGGCCGCGCGCCGGAACCGCGGTCCGCAGGCCGTCATCCCGGCCGGCCGCGCCGGGGTGTCCACCGCAACAGCCGGGCCGCGTTGCCGCCGAGGAGCGCCCGGCAGGCCTGCGCGTCGAGGTGGGCGGTGATCCAGTCCAGGCAGGCGCGGTAGCTGCGCCCCTGTTCGTGGCGGGTCCAGGGCCGGTCGCTGCCCCACAGCAGCCACGCCGTGCCGACCTCGTCGGCCAGGCGGGCGAGCGTGCCCGCGGCCGCACCGCGCGGGGATCGGTACGGCGCGCTGACCTTGACCCAGACATGGTCGCGGGCGGCCGGCGCGCGCACGGCCCGGTCGGCTTCCGCACCCGCCCCCGGCAGCCCCGGGTGATCGATGACCACATCCGACGGCCGGTCGCGGAGCGCGGGCACCAGCGACCGCCACTGCTCCGCCCGCGCCCGCACCTCCAAGTGCTGTGCAAGGGTGGCGAGTTGAGTGGCCACCGCGCGCCACACCGGCGCGGTCAGGTCGGGCGGCCGCCGCCCGATGAGATGGAGGCGTGCCCCGGCCACCGGGACGCGCCCTACGTACTCGGGCGGCGCGCGGTGCCCGGTGCCCGGAGGGCGTCGACGGCGATGCGGGCGGCGGTGCCGATCACCGCGTCGGCCGCGGGGAGGGTGGCGGCGGTGTTGGCGGCCCGGGTGAAGACGGCGACCGCGTAGCGCCCGCCATCGGGGTATTCGACGACGCCGACCTCGTTGCGCAGGGTGGGGAGGCTGCCCGTCTTGCCCGCGACGTGCACATCGTCGAACGGGAAGCCGGAGGCGAGGCGGTGCGGCCAGACCTGGAGGCCGAGGAGCCGGCGGATGGCCGCGCCGTGGTCGGGGGTGCCGGCCTCGTCCCGCCAGATGCGGGCCAGCAGCCGGGTCATGTCCCGCGGGGTGCTGCGGTTGGTGCGGGCGGGGTCGAGCGCGGTGAGCCGGGTGAGGGTGTGCGGATCGCTCAGCGCCCGGGGGCCGCCGGGCCCGGCGTCCTTCTTGAGGGTGTCGAGGAGCTGACGGAAGGTGTGGATGGCCAGGGTGTGGGACAGGCCGAGCTGTGTGGTGGTGCGGTTGACGGCGTCGAGGCCGACGCGTTCCAGGAGGAGATCGGCGGCGATGTTGTCGCTGACGCTCATCATCAGATAGGCGGCATCGCGCAGGGACATCCGCACGGGATCGAGCATGGCACCCAGCCCCGTGAGCCCGAAGGTGCGGCCGGTGGGCGGCACCTCGATCTGCTCGGTGAGGTCGAAGTCGCCCTGTGCGGCGCGTTGGTGGAGGGCGACGAGCAGACAGAGCTTGTGGACGCTGGCCGTGACCACCGGACGGTCGGGGTGCAGGCCGACCTCGGCGCCGGTGTCGATGTCGCAGGCGTGCAGCCAGCCCGTGACGGCCGCGTCCGCGAAGGCGGTTCGGATCTGCTGCTGGGTGCGGGTCATAGCCAGTACTCCGCTGTGGGGCGTAGGTGGAGAGGGGGCAGGGGCTGGTCCGGGCCCACTGTGCCAGTGCCCCCCAGGGCCCGGGCGACCGCTTCGGCGAAGGCGTCGACGGCCGCGTCACGCTGCCCCTGGCGCCAGGCGACCGAGTGCCGCCAGGCCAGCGGGGCGCCGGCCAGATGACGCCAGATGAGCTGCGGGTGCGGCGGCGCGGGCTGGGTGTCCCAGGGACTGAAGGAGACGGCCTGCGAGGAGAGGATCAGGCCGCGGATGAAGCTGGGGCTCCGGCCGTGGCGGACGGCGGGCGGGGTGTAGCCGTTGCGGGCGCAGGTGGTCAGCAGCTCGTCGTGCAGCGCGGGGGCGTCGCCGCGCGGAAAGAGGACCAGGTCATGGCCGGCCAGGGCGGCCAGCGGCACGTCGGTCAGCCGGGCGGCGGGGTGGTCGTGCCGCAGGAGGACGCCGAGTTCGCGCCGCAGCAGCGGGCCGATCTCCAGCCCGGACACATCGCAGGGATGGTGGACGAGCCCCACGTCGAGACGCCCTGCCCCGAAGCGTTCGAGCTGCTGGGCGGTGGTCAGCTCGTGCAGCTCCAGCTCCGTGCCGGCCTGACGCTCACCGAAGTCCGCCAGGAGCGCGGCGATGGTCTCGCCGGAGACGTCGGGCGGGAGTGCGGCGCGCAGCAGTCCGCTCTCCCCGTCGCGAATCCGCCGCGCGGTGGCCAGGAGCGTGTCGGAGCGGCTGAGGATCTCGCGGGCCTCCGACAGCAACAAAGTGCCGCCGTGGGTGATCGTCACCTGCCGGCTGGAGCGCTCGAAGAGCCGGATGCCCAGTTCGCGCTCCAGGCGCTGAATGCGCTGCGACAGCGGCGGCTGGCCCATGCCCAGGCGGGCTGCCGCCCGGCCGAAATGTGACTCTTCAGCAACAGCCACAAAGCAGCGGAGATGCCCGAGGAGGTCCATGAGCAGCAAGAATATCAAAAGCGAATGAATATGTGCATGATCTGCATCTTGGACATGAACGGCTCTTCGGTGCTGTCCTCGGGTACATGTCCGCATCTTCCGATTCGCCCCGGCGCGGGGACCCCGCCACGGCGCAGCCCTCGCCGCCCCGGCGGCCGTGGCCCCGGCGCAGACGTGGCGCGCGACGGCAGCGGCCCGCAGCCCGGCGCCGGCCCACGGCGGTCAAGCCGCGCGCCGGCATGAACAAGCCCCTGCGCCGGGTCGCGGTCTGCTTCCTGGTCCTGGTCCTCGCCGTGATGGGGAGAGCCACCTGGATCCAGTTCTTCCAGGCGGACACCTACGCGTCCGACCCGCACAACCCGCGCGTGGCCATCGCCCGCTACGCCCAGCCGCTGGGCAACATCCTCGTCGACGGCACCCCGGTGACCGGCTCCGCGAAGACCGGCGGGAATCTGGCGTACAAACGCACCTACACCGACGGGCCGCTCTACGCACCGGTCACCGGGTTCTCCTCCCAGATCTACGGGAGCACCCAACTGGAGGGCGTGTACAGCAAGGTCCTGGACGGCAGCGACCCCCGCCTGGCCCGGCCCGCGGACACCCTCATGAAGAAGCAGCCCAAGGCGGGGGACGTCAGCACCACCGTCGACGCCCGGGTGCAGAAGGCCGGATACGCCGCGCTGAAGGGGAAGTCCGGCGCCGCGGTGGCCCTCGACCCCGACACCGGCAAGGTGCTCTCGATGGTCTCGACCCCCTCCTACGACCCCGGGTCCTTCGCCGGCTCGGCCCCCGCCGACCAGGCCGCCTGGAACAAGCTGGCCAAGGACACGAACAAGCCCCACGTCAACCGCGCCATGCGGCAGTCCCTGGCCCCCGGCTCCCCGTTCAAGCTCGTCGTCGCCGCCGCGGCCCTGACCGACGCGCCCGGCACCTACCCCGACATCGACACCCGCACGGACGCGGACAGCCCCTACCCGCTGCCCGGCACCAGCATCTCGCTGCCGAACGAGGACCCCTCGGCCCCGTGCAAGGACGCCACCCTGCGCGTGGCTCTCCAGTACTCCTGCAACAACGTCTTCGGGAAGGTCGCCAACACCGTCGGCCAGGACAAGATCCAGCAGATGGCGGAGAAGTTCGGCTTCAACACCGACAAGCTGGACATCCCCGTGCGCGCCGCGAAGAGCGTCTATCCGACCGGCATGGACCGGGCCGGCGAAGCCATGTCGGGCATCGGGCAGTACGACGACCTGGCCACCCCGCTGCAGATGGCCATGGTCGCCGCCGCCATCGCCAACGACGGGACCCTGATGAAGCCGATGATGGTCGACAAGCTGACCGACGGCAGCGGCAACAGCATCCAGGACTTCCGGCCCACGCAGTACAGCAAGCCTGTCACCCCCACCGTCGCCCGCTCGCTCCAGTCCGCCATGCAAACCGTCGTCAACTCCGGAACGGGCACCGGCGCGCAGATCCCGGGGCTCACGGTCGGCGCGAAGACGGGCACCGCACAAAACGGCGTGAACAACAGCGGCACCCCCTATGCCTGGTTCGTCTCCTGGGCGAAGAACGCCGAGGGCCACAAGGTCGCCGTCGCCTCCATCGTCCAGCAGGCCGACGCGGCGCGCGCGGAGGTCTCCGGCAGCAGCCTGGCCGGCCCCGTCGCCACCGCGATGATGAAGGCGGCGCTCCAGTGACGGGCCACCGGTGGAGGTGCCGGGGTCCACCGGCGCTCCCCGGAAGAGTCCGCCGGCGCCGCACCGTTCTGCGGGAAGCACCGGCCGGCCACCCCGTTCAGGCAGGTTTGTGAACCGAAGTACTTTGATTTCAGGAGGACATGACTGTGCAGGCCACAGGATCGAACACCTCTCGGCGCACCGTGCTCGCACTGGGGGCCGGAGCCGTACTGGCCGTCGCCACGCCCCTGGGCGCCGGTGCCCAGGCGGCGACTCCGCGGACGGACCAGCTCTCGCGCCGCCTGGCGGACCTCGAACGGCGGCACTCCGCCCGCCTGGGGGTGTTCGCCCACGACACCGACACCGGCCGCAGCGTGCTCTACCGCGCCGACGAACGCTTCCCCCTGTGCTCACTGTTCAAGACGCTCGCCGCCGCGGCCGTCCTGCGGGACCTCGATCACCACGGTGAGTTCCTGGCCAAGCGCCTGCGGTACACCGCGAAGGACGTCAGCGACGCGGGCTACACACCGATCACCGGCAAGCCCGAGAACCTCGCGCACGGCATGACGGTCGCGGCCCTGTGCTCCGCCGCCGTCTCCTACAGCGACAACGCGGCCGGCAACCTCCTGCTCCGTGAACTGGGAGGACCGCATGCGATCACCCGGTTCTGCCGCTCGACCGGCGACCGGACCACCCGGCTCGACCGCTACGAGCCCGACCTGAACTCGGCCGAACCGTCCCGCGTCACCGACACCACCAGCCCCCGTGCCATCGGGCAGACCTATCAGCGCCTCACCCTCGGCACCGCGCTGGCCCCCAACGACCGCAAGCGGCTCACCGAGTGGATGCTGGCCACCACCACCGGCGGTGAGAAATTCCGGGCCGGCCTGCCGTCCGACTGGACCGTCGCGGACAAGACGGCGGGCGGGAAGTACGGCACCAACCACGATGCGGGCCTCGCCTGGCCGCCCGGCCGTTCACCGGTCCTCATGGCCGTCCTGACGACGAAACGTGCGCCCGACGCGGCCGCCGACAACCCCCTGATCGCCCAAACGGCCGCGCTGCTGGCCTCGGCACTGACCTGATCCCGGGAGGGCGCACCTCCGCCAACACCCGCCCGTCGAAGCGCTGTTGGCGGGGGAGGTGCCCTCCACCGGCTCCGGTCAGCCCGCGCTCCTCTCGCCTGTGCCGGTCCGCCACGTCCGTCCGATGTCGCGCAGCAGCGCCTGGTACAGCCCCAGGTACCGGAAGGGCTTGATGCCTGCCATGTAGACGCGGCCGAACAGCCCGTTCGGCTTCACCAGGACGGCCATCTGGCCGCGATGGCCACCGGCGCCGTCCGGCACCCACCCGATGTGCCGCACCGCGTGCACGGTCCGGTTGGCGATCTCGGACACCCACTCGTCGTGCGTCTGGTAGACGGAGACGAACGCGGATCCGCTCAGGTCGGGACCCTGCGGACCCTCGCGGAGGTCGGCCGGCAAGCGGTCCCGTAGCGTCCGCACCCGGGCGCCGAGTCCGGCGTCGGAGGTGTCCCAGCCGAACAGCGTCCCGAGCTTCCGGCGGAGGGCGAAGAGCAGGCGCGGTACGGGGGAGGAGGCATGCCCCCCGTCACCGGCCGCCAACTGGCGTACCAGCCGCGGGAGATCGTCGGGGCCGCCCGGTGTCGGCAGCGCCCACACATCCTCGACACGGAAGTCGCCGGCGATCTCGTGAATCCGCCAGGGACGGGAGGTGTGCGCAGTTCTGGGGAGTCTCATGAGCAACGGGCCTCTTTCTATACGATGCCGTATAGATCAAGTCTAGCCTCATCCATACGGCGCCGTATGGATGAGGCCGGCCTCCCCACAGCCGACCAGGACGGTGGCACTCCATGGCAGATCACGACCTGACCGGATTCGACCGCGGCACCTTCACCCATGACGGCACCACCCGCCGCATCCTGCGCCGCGGCACGGGACCCGCCGTGATCGTGATGGCGGAGATACCGGGGATCACCCCCAAGGTGCTGGAGTTCGCGGAGCGTGTGGCCGCCGTCGGCTGCACCGCGGTCCTCCCGGTGCTCTTCGGCACGCCCGGCCGCGATGCCGACCCCGCAGCCCACGGCCGGCTGAACTCCGCGCTCTACACGGCCTCGTCGCTGTGGCAGGTGTGCGTCAGCCGGGAGTTCACCGTGCTGGCCACCGGGCGGACCTCCCCCGTGGTGACCTGGCTGCGGGCCCTGGCCGCGCACGAGCACCAGCGCTGCGGGGGTCCCGGCGTCGGGGCCGTCGGCATGTGTCTGACCGGCGGCTTCGCCCTGGCCATGGCGGCCGACGACCGCCTGCTCGCCCCCGTCCTGTCCCAGCCGTCCCTGCCGCTGGCCCTCACCAAGCGGCGGGCCGCCGTCATCGACATCTCCGCCGAAGACCTCGCCGCCGTCCGGGGCCGCTGCGAGCGGGAGGGGCTTCAGGTCATGGGACTGCGGTTCCGCGGCGACCGGTTGGTGCCGGGCGACCGCTTCGCCTTTCTGCGCCGCGCACTCGGTGCGGCGTTCACCGCCGTCGAACTGGACGACTCCGCCGCCCACCCCGGTGCCGTCCTGCCACCGCACTCCGTGCTGACCGAGCACCTCATCGACGCACCCGGCCAGCCGACCCGCGCGGCGCTGGACGAGGTGCTCGACCTCCTCCGCACCCGCCTGCTCAACCGGCACCACGACACGGCAACGGCGAAGAACGCCTGACGGGGAGGCCGTCACCCTCGTGGGCAACGGGCGGGCCGCTCAACACGTACAAGGGGCCAATCGGAATATTCCGGGGCAGGTGATCCTGGAGTGGCGTGGTGAACGAGGTCCGGAGAGTACGGGACGACGAGGAGGGCGCGGCCCGCCTCCTCGCGTGGTCCGACGGCGTGTTCGCCATCGCGATGACGCTGCTGGCGCTGGACATCAGCCTCCCCGACGGGCTGGACTCCGCCGGTTTCGCGCACGCGCTGAGGGATGTGATGCCCAAGGTGTGGGCGTACGCCCTCAGCCTGCTGGTCATCGCGGCGTTCTGGCGGGGCCAGTACCAGCTCTTCCACTCCGTGCGGGACGTGGACGGGACGGTCATCAGACTCGTGCTGCTGAGCCTGGGGTTGGTCGCACTGATGCCGTTCCCCACCACCCTGCTGGCCGAGTACCCGGACCTGCCGCAGTCCGTGGCCATCTACTCCGGCGCCGTCGCGGCCATGGGAGCCGTGCAGCTCGCCCTGGCCGTGGTGCTGTGGAAACGCCCCTGGCTGGGGACCGCGCCACTGCCCGACGCCCTCGCCCGCAACGATGTGGCCGACCTCGCCTCGACGGTGCTGGTCTTCGCCGCCGCCGTACCGCTCGCCTTCGTCTCGCCCACGGGCGCGAAGTGGTGGTGGCTGGTGCTGGTCCCGGTCAGAACGGTGACCGGCAAGCGGGGCAAGCACCTGCGCGAGGCCGCCCAGCGTTAACAACGCTCGTGATCAATACACCTAGGCGCTGCACCGCGAAGTCCGCCCTGTGCACCCTGCCGCCCTGCACGGCGGGACGTGCCGATCGGGGGAACGGCGGGTGTCGGAGCGAGGGGCCCGGGGCCGCGGCTCGTACGTTCGGGCGGTATGACCTACGCATCGGGTGACCCCTTGTCAGGCCCCACCCGCCGCCGCACGCTTGCCGGGCTCATCGGTGGGGCGGGGGCCGTGCTGGCCACCGGGTGCACCGCGTCCGGCACCTCGCCCGCGCCAGAGCCCAGTCCCACGAGCCGGGCGTGGGCCTCGGCGGCGATGGGCAACCCCACGCCCGGTGTGATGACGCTCTTCAAGGACCCCGGCTTCAACTTCAACGGGCTCCTCGCGCTCGGCTCGGCCGGGTACGGCGCCGGCGAGGTGGGCGAGGTGCTCACCGCCGTGAACACGATCAACAAGGCCGGCCTCTCCGCGCAGACCTACACCGAGACCTTCAAGAACCTCGGCGATCAGCTGAGCGCACCGCCCGCCAACGGCAAGCCCGGGACGCAGACCACACGGTTCCGTGCGCTGCGGGCCGCCCAGTATTACGCCCAGGCCCTGTTCTTCGTCCTCGGCTCCGACACCCCCGGCAGCGAGGAACAGCTGTACCGGGCGGGGCGCGACGCCTGGGACACGTTCTGCCGGCTGTGCGACCCGGCACCGGTCACCGCCCATGTCCCGTACGGCGGGCGGACCCCGCTGCCCGTCTGGTTCTTCCGCCCGGACCACTCCGGCAAGCGCCGCCCCACCGTGATCCTCACGAACGGCAGCGACGGGCAGAACGTCGACATGTGGACCTACGGCGTCCCGGCCGCCCTCCAGCGCGGCTGGAACGCCCTGGTCTACGACGGGCCCGGCCAGGGCCAGCTGCTCTTCGTCAACCAGGTGGTGTTCACACCCCGCTGGGAGACCGTCGTCACCCCGCTCGTCGACTGGCTCTCCGCCCGCTCGGACGTGGACACCGGCAAGATCGCCCTGACCGGCCTGAGCATGGCCGGGGATCTGGCGCCCCGGGCCGCGGCCTTCGAGACCCGGATCGCCGCGCTGGTGGCGATGCCCGGCGTGCTCTCGCCCTGGCTGGGCTTTCCCGCGGAGATCCGGAAGATCCTCACCCCGGACAAGGAGAAGACCAACGCCATCTGGAACAAGGAAGTTGTCCCCGAGCTGCCGCAGCCCGCGGCCGCGACGATGCGGAAGCGCATCGAGCCCTTCTCCGTCCCGGCGATGCTCGCGGCCCGCCAGGGCAAGATGTTCACCGACTTCTACACCCCCGCCACCCTCATCAAGTCGCTGGACATCACCGACGTCGTGAGCCGGATCAAGATGCCCACCCTGGTCCTCGACTACGACGACGAACAGTTCTATCCGGGCCAGCCACGCCAGATGTACGACAAACTCACGGCCCCCAAGGACTACGTAAAGCTCACCGCCGCCACCGGCGCCCAACTCCACTGCTCCCCGATGGCCCCACAGCACCACTGCGAGGTCGTCTTCGACTGGCTCCAGGAGAAACTGCCGGCGGGGTGACTGCGGGGAGGGCTGCCGGCCGGGGGAGGGGGCGGCCGTGGGAAGGGGGCGCCGCGACGGTGGACGGGTTCATCGCCTCCCCCGACTCCGAGCACACGATGTTCGTCGAGGGGGAAGACCACGGTGCATGGGTGCTGGCGCAGATGCCGGAGACGGTTCCGACGGCCTACAGGCACCTCGTCCCGGGACTTGCCGAGACCGAGAACCGGAGGTTCGACACCGTGCTGATGGGCCGCGGTACCTCTGCGGCGGTGGCAAGCTCGCCGCCTCGCTCCGGGACGAGATCGATGAGCTGATCGTCAAGATCAACCCCGTCGTGATCGGCTCGGGTGTCCCGCTCTTCGACTCTGCCTACTCGCCGCAGCGCTACCGCATGGTCGCGGGCCAGGTCTTCGACAGCGGCGTCACGATCACGACCTACACCAAGCGTGACTGACACGGTGGTGCACGGTCAGCCCGCGGACCGCAGGAAGAACCCTGCCCCGTAGATGCTCGCGGGGTGGCGCGTGAGGAGGAGTACGCCCTGCTGCCCCGCAGCGCGATACTTCGTGTGAACCGACGTCCACACACTGGAAGGTGACCGCGTATGCGTGTGCCGAGCCTGCTCGCGGTTTTCGCTCACCCGGACGACGAGTCGCTGTCGGCGGGCGGCGTGCTCGCCCGTCACGCGGCCGCGGGCGCCCGCACCGCGGTGGTCACGGCAACCTGGGCCCAGGACACTCCCCGCGCCGCGGAGTTGGCAGAGGCGTTGCGGATCCTCGGGGCCGGCAAGCCGAGGATGCTCGGCTACGGCGACGCCGGCGCTGCGCAGTCGGCCCCGGGCCGGGCGCGGTTCTGCGAGGCGCCGCTCGATGAGACGGTGCGGCGAGTGGTGGCACATGTCCGGGAGTTTCGCCCGGAGATCATGGTCACGCATGATGCCTACGGCGGGCTGACCGGCCATCCGGACCACGTGCACACGCACCGGGTCACCCTGCTCGCCTTCCAGGCGGCCGGGCTGGAGCGGTTCTCCCCGGACGCCGGTGAGCCCTGGCAGCCCAGTGCCCTGTACCTGGCTGCGCACCCCCACTCGGCGATGCGGGTGTGGGGCGGCTACCTGGCATCTACCGGCAGGGCACTGCACAGCGTTCCGGATGAGCGGATCACCGCGACCGTCGACGTCCGCCCCTGGCTGGAGCAGAAGGTCTCCGCCCTGCTGGCTCACCGTACCGAGGTGGCGCGGGGAGCCGCCCCGGGGCTGATCGCGGGTCTCCCGGCGCCCGGCCGGGAGCAGATGCTCTCCACCGAGTGGTACATCCGCCACGACGCCCTCTCCGCGGCGGCAGCACAAGCGGAATTGACGGTCTGAGGCCGAGGGCCCCTCTGGCGGGCACCGAGTCGGGCGCCGCACCCGGGACGCCGAAAGGCCGTCAGATATGGCCCTCCCGCACCGCATAAGCGACAGCGTGGGCGCGGTTGCGCAGTTGGAGGCGGGTGGTCATGCCGTGCAGGACGTTTTTGACGGTGCGTTCGGAGTACGAGAGTTTGCCGGCGATCTCCGCGGTGTCCAGGCCCTCGGCCACCAGCCGGATGACGTCGATCTCGCGCGGGGCCAGCCCGGCCGGCGATTGGGGCCGCTCGTCGGCGCTGCGCCGCAGTTGTCCGACCTGTTGGAGCAGCCGGGCGAGCAGATCCGCGGGCAGGTCGCCCTCGCCTCGGTAGGCGGCCTGTACGGCCTGGTACAGCCGGCGGGGGGTGGCCTCGTGGCGCCAGAGGATCGCTCCGACGCCGCACTCGATGACGGCGAGCAGCTCGGCCTCCCGGATCCGGTCCGCCACCAGCACGACCCGGGTCCGGTCGATCCGGACGAGCTGGCGCAACTGCGGGATCACGGAGTCGTCCCTCGTCGCGGCGACCACTACGGCCACCGCGGCCGGACGGTCGTCTCCGCTCTCCGTCAGCCTCACCCCCCGGTGCCGGCTGAGCTGGCTGGTCACGCCCGCCAGGGAGATCGGGTCCGGTGCGCGGACCACGACGCGTATCAGCGGCTCGGTCTGAACCTCGGTGGTGTGCATATGGGTTTCCTCGTCTTCTGGAGCCCCCGACTCCGGCCGTGCCCGCCCGTCCGTCCGGCGCGCCGCCACGGCCGGGAGTGCGCGAGCTGCCGGCCGGTCCGCCCCCTTTGCCGCGGGCCGGCCGGAGCGAAGATCCCGCGAGGAGAGGGGCGGTGGCGGCCGGGGCGCGGGCGGATACGGGTGCGGATGCGGTGCATGGTGGTGCGTCTCCCCGTGGGGATCGTGTCGGTTGAGCAGGAGTGGTGGGCGGGAGGGACAGCGCTGCGGATGGCCGGTACCGCGACGGCTATCGCGACGGCTGTCGCGACCGCTACGGCGACCGCTACGGCGAGAACGTCGCCGCTGCGGAAGCGGGTACGGGGTGCGCAGTGCTGCTCCCCCCGGCCCGGCTGTGCCGACAGCTTGCGGGGCGGGGTGGTCGCGCGGCAATGAATCCGGGCCAATCAAGAACGCCGGAATGCCGGGAGGGGTGTTGACCTGCGGAAATGCCGTTGCCTGGAATGCCTGCCTGGAACGGCCCGCCTCAGGGGAGCATCACATGGCCCCACCGGCAGTGGCTTCGTCCTCCTGACGGCGACGGGCCGGAAGCCGGCGTTCAGCCATCGACCACCGCCTGCGCGTCGATCTCGACCAGCATGCTGGCGAGCGGCAGCCCGACCATGACGGTGGTGCGGCACGGCCGTGGTCCGGTGCCGAAGTGGCGGTCGACGAAGCGTCCGTAGGCCTCGTTCATCGTCGCGTAGTGCTGCCGTTCCGTCAGATAGACCCGGAGCATGACGGCGTCCGTGAGGGCGGCGCCGCCGGCGGCCAGTGCGGCGCGGACGTTCTCCAGTGCGCACGTCGTCTGTGCCGCGACGTCTCCGGGGTGCAGGACGGCGCCGGTCGCCGGGTCGAGCGCGCCCTGCCCCGAGACCTGAACGACGGGGCCCCGGCGGGCGAAGGGCGGGAAGGCCGGGGGTGAGGGCGGCGGCACGTCCGTGGTCCGTGCGGCCGGGCCGGGGGAGGATGCCTGGGTCATGACGGTTCTCCTGGGGTGGTGGGGGAGGGGGTGGCGTGGTGCAGGCGCCAGGCGTGGTCGATGTGCATCGTGGCCCGCCGGCCGGCGTCGTAGGGCTGCCAGCCTGGGTCGCCGTGGGTGGCGAAGGCGACCCAGGCGGCGTGCGTGCGGGCCGCGAGGTCCGTGATGTCGCGGCCCGGCAGGCCGGGGCCGAGGAGGGCGTGTGCGCCGTGCAGCGCGGGGAGTTCCGTGCGGTCGAAGACGAAGGGCAGCTCGACGCAGTGGCAGGCGCCGAGCCGGCCGTCGAACGCGGGGGATCGCCAGTCGAAGGCGTAGGCGAAGGTCCGGGTGCCCGGGAGGGCGCTGTGGGCGTCCGCGAGAGCGCGGCTGCCGTCGAGGTACACGTCGGTCATCAGACGGGTCGCCCAGGTGCCCGGACCGGCGCCGGGGAGGAGGGCGCGGTAGTGGGCCAGCAGGGCCTCCGGCCGGGCGGAGCGCCGTGCCGCGGCGGCGGCCAGCGTGTGGGTGGTCATCGCATCGATGGCGCCGCCGGGGACGGTGTAGAGAGCGGCCTCGTCCGCGTTGGTGCCTATCAGGAGTTCTTGTGCCGTCACCGGCCCCGTGCCGTCCTGAGCGGCCGTGCGGAGGGCGAGCGCGGGCTGTCGTTCCAGCAGGACGCCGTCGATCACGGGCTTGAAGGGGCTGTTGCCCAGGGACGGGTCGAGGTGGCCGGAGAGGGCCGGCTCGGCGGGCGGGAGGTCCTGCAGGGCGGCGGCCAGCCGGGTGTCGTCCACACCGTGGAACGCCTCGGCGCGGGGCGGCAGTCCGAGCGTCGCACACACCCGGCGCGTGACCGCGAGGCTGTGCTCGGCCGGGACCGCGCACAGGCCGTTGCCGCTCTGACTGACGGCCCGGCGGAAGAGACCGGCGGCCGGGGGAGCGGCCAGCAGGGCGGCCACGATCATCGCGCCCGCCGACTGGCCCGCCACCGTCACACGCTGCGGATCGCCGCCGAAGGCCGCGGCGTTGTCCGCCACCCAGCGCAGCGCGGCGATCACGTCGAGCAGGCCACGGTTCTCCGGGGCACCCGGCAGGGTGAGCCAACCCGGGATGCCCAGGCGGTGGTTGAGGGTGACCAGGACAACTCCGTCGCGTGCGAACGGTCCCCCGTCGTAGAGGGCTGCCTGACCGGTGCCGGAGAGGAGGCCCCCGCCGTGCACGAAGACCAACACGGGCAGCCCGCCCGCGCCCGGGTCCGGTGTGGTCACCGTGACGGTGAGGTAGGCGTCGCCCGGTATCGGTGGCGGTCCGGTGACCGGGTCGAGGTCCAGGCCGCCGAATCCCCGGCGGACCGGGGCCGGCGCGGTGGGGCCGGGCCGCGTGGCGTCCCGGACGCCGTGCCAGGCGGGGGCGGGGGCCGGAGCGGCGAAGCGGGCCGCCCCGACGGGTGCGGCGGCGTACGGGATCGAGTGGAACACGTGCGCGCCGTCTTGGTGCAGGCCGCGGACCCGCCCGCAGGTCGTGCGCACGACCGGGCCGGGCCGTACGTCGCACCGCCGCGCGGCACTCCCGCGGGGTCCGTCCGGCCGGCGGGTGGGGCGGTGGGCGTCGGTCATGCCGTGGCCTCCAGCGACGTCCAGGAGCTGATGGCGAACCGGCTGCCGGACCGTTCGACCCGCATCGCCGGCCGCTCCCCGCGCAGATGGGCCGGGAAGACGATCCGCCCCGTGTCAGCCGCCTCGCCGAGGATCCGCAGGCGCGAGTCGCGGGCGCCCGCGGGGTCCTCGCAGAAGCAGCTGTTGCAGAGGGGCTCCACCACCTGCACCGGGTTGTGCAGCAGGTCTCCCACGAAGGCGGCGCGGTCCTGGCCGGAGTTGAGGAGCACGACGGCGGAGCCCGGGGTGTGGCCGGGCGCCGGGGCCAGAGTCAGATTCTCGTCGATCACGAACGCGTCCTCCCACAGCGTCGCCAGGCCGGCGCGGACGACCGGCTCGACGCTGTCCTCGAAGACGTTCTGGTTGGCCGCCCCCATACGGCGGGTGTGGTGGTGGGCGGGATTCCAGAAGTCGTAATCGGCCCGTGGGAAGAGGTATTGGGCACGCGGGAAGGTCGGCACCCATTCCTCGTCCACCAGGCGGGTGTTCCAGCCGACGTGATCGGCATGGAGGTGCGTGTTGACCACGACGTCGACGTCCTCGGGCCGTACCCCGGCGGCCGCGAGGCGCGTGAGGAAACCCGTGTTCAGCCGGTGGAAGGCCGGCATGGCGGGGCGTTCCTTGGCGTCGCCCACCCCGGTGTCGATCAGGATCGTCCGGCCGGCGCTGCGCAGTATCCAGGTCTGCACGGACGACCTCAGCAGGCCCGTCCCCACGTCCCAGAAATCGGGTGCCAGCCAGTGCCGGTTGGCCTCCCAGACCTCGCCCGGGACGTCGCCGAACATCTCCTCCGGCGGCCGGGTCGTGCCCTCGTACTCCACCGTGCGCAGCACCGAGACGTCTCCAAGGGTGATCGCATTCATGAACTCTCCTCGCGGGCAGGTGGGGGCAGATGCGGGATGCAGTGGGCGCGGTCGCCGCAGGTGTGGCGGCTCGGGGCGCGGCGGTGTGCCGTTTTCCTGCACGCTGCATGCCGTGTGTGCCGAATTCCTGCACACTAGCACGCAACGTGCTGGATTCAGGCGGCGATATGGCGGAATCGGGCGCGAACCACGCCACCGATGCCGCATCCCCGCGCGAAATGCCCCTCTCGATGCCCGATTCCGTCGGACGCTCGGCTAGGGTCGACAGTCGACGAGAGGCAAGGCGAGAGCCACGGAAAGTGAGGCGGCAGGAGCCATGGAGGACACCGTGATCGACGACATCGATCTCGACTTGATCGCCGCACTGCAGACAGCTCCCCGGGCGTCCTTCGACGTGCTGGCCCGCGTCCTCGACAGCTCGGCCCGCACCGTCGCCCGCCGCTACGCCCGGCTCGTCGACGCGGGGGCGATGCGGGTGATCTGCGAAACCGAGTGGTCGCTGCTGGCCGAAGGACTCCCCGCCACCGTGTGGATCGGCACCGAACCCGGGCGGGCACCCGAGGTGGCACGCGCGCTCGCCGCGCGCGCCGACACCCCCTTCGTGTCGCTCGCGTCCGGAGCCGCGGATGTCTTCTGCATGCTGCACGGCCCCACCCGCGCCGACACGACCCGCGCCCTGACCACCGAACTCCCCGCGGTGCCGGGAGTGCGCACCCTGCGGACCGAGTGGATGCTGCGCCGGCTCACCAGCACGTCGGCCTGGCGCCTGCCGCGCCTGACGTCCAGTCAAATCGCTGGCCTCGCAGGGCAGAACGCGAGCGGGCCCGCCACCCACCCGCGGCACACACCGCTGAGCGGTCTGGAACGCGACACCGCCGCCGTCCTGCGCAACGACGCCCGGATGCCCTTCTCCACCCTCGCCCGCACCCTCGGCATCACCGAGTCCCGCGCCCGCCGCACCGTCGCGGCCCTGCTCGAATCCGGCCTGCTGCGTCCGCGCGTCGAGGTCGACCCACGGGACATCGGCTACGCGGTCGAGGCGGTGCTGAGCATCGGCTGCCGCCCGGGGGCCGTGAAGCGCCTCGCCGCCTCCCTCGCGGGCCATCCCGCGACGCGCTTCCTCGCCCTCACGGCGGCCGCTTCGGTCTTCACCTACGGAGGGGTCTTCCGCGACGAGGATCACCTCGCCGACTTCCTCACCGGCGGCTTCGAGGGCAGCGACGAAGTCACCTCGCTGGAATGCTCACTCCAGCTGGAGGTGCTCAAACGGTACTGGACGGCCCGCCCCTGAGACGGCGCACAGGTCACCCGGAGGGTGTCCACTTTCCCCCATCGCGGGTCAGAAATTCACCTCGTGCGCCGGAGCGCTGCCGACGACTGTGGAGGGGCAGTCGGCGGACACCGGGTCCGCCGCCCCGGCCCTATGGGATGCACCTCTCATGAACAACAAAGATCTGGTCCTCACGGCAGTAGGCGAGCTGTTCGGCGACCGGGACCCCTCCGCGGTGGACCGCTGGGTCTCCCCGACGTTCACGCAGCACAGCGCGCTGGCCGCCGACGGGCCCGAGGGGCTGCGCGCACTGGTCTCCTCGCTGTCCGCCGACTTCCGCTACGAGGGCGCCCGGGCGATCGCCGACGGAGACCTGGTGGCGCTGCACGGCACTTACCACGGCATCGGCCCCGCGCCGATGGTCGCCTTCGACCTCTTCCGCGTCGTGGACGGCAAGCTCGCCGAGCACTGGGACGCGCTGGTGCCGGTGGTCGAGGAGACCGTCAGCGGCCGTTCCCAGACCGACGGCCCCACTCTGATCGGCGACTTGGGGGGTACCGCGGCGAACCGCGAGCTGGTCGCCGAGTACGCGGAAAAGGTCCTCAAGGGCGCCGACTACGCGGCGTCGACCGACTACACCTCGGCCGTCACCCCCCGGCGCCGTACGCACGCACCGAAAACGGACCCTGACACTCCCGGACACTCCCGGACGAATTCCGGCCATTGGCCGGCAGGGCCGTCCCGCACGGTCACGGCCGCGCGGTAGGAAAGGGGCCGGTCCGCGGAACTTCCCCAACGGGTACCGGAGGAAGTGGATGAAGGACAGCACCGGTACGCGTACGTGCACGAGGCCCGGCCGGCCACAGCGGCAGCACGATCGGAGTGCGCTCCCGCCACTGTGCCGGGGCACCGCACCGCGGTCCGCACGGCACCGGCCGGGCTATTCCTGAGCTTCCTCGGCTTCCCGACCTTTCAGGGCCTCCCGAACGAGGCCCTGAATGTCCGCGCAGGTCGCAGCGCCGTCCATGAAGACCTGTGCCGATCCGCGGACTTGGGGACATCCTCCCATCTCACCCCGACATTGACGCGGTCCTCCCGCGTCGTTCGGAAACGGAGATCACCATGCGAAGACACCTCCGTGCCGCAGTGACGGTTGTCGCGACCGCCCTGTGCACACCCCTGCTGACGGCGAGCCCCGCGCCCGCCTCGCCGGCCCGGCACGCCGACGACGCCCGCAAGCCCGCCTGCCGGCCGGCCCTCCAGGTCCTGGCCTCCCTGCCCGGTTCAGGAGACAGCCAGGTCAGGGGACTTGGGCCGAATGCCCTGGCGGTGGGAGGGTCGCACGGCCTTCCCGTGTACTGGACCGGTACCCGGGTGCACCGCGTCCCGTTGCCCGCCGGATTCACCGGCGGCGAGGTCGCCGCGGTCAACGCGAAGGGGCTGATGGTCGGCTCCCTGAACGGCGCCGGCCGGAGCGCCGCCTTCAGTTTCCGTGTCGGGGCCCGCAAGGTGACCCTGCTGCCGGCGGGGGCGCACGCGGCGGACGTCAACGACCGGGGTCTGATCGTCGGCGACGGGGGCACACCGGGTTCCCTCGTCGGCCTCGAATGGGACGGGGCCCGGATCGTCCGCCGGCTCAAGCCGCCGGCCGGCTACTCGCTCACCTCGGTGACCGCCCTCAACAACGCCGGGCAGATCGCCGGTTCCGGCGAGGCCGTCAAGGATGACGAATCGTGGTCGGCGGGCCTCACCTGGCCCACCGGACGAGGCGCCGCGGCCATCCCGCTGCAGCGCTTCTGGCCCGCGGGAGTGCCCTATGACTACTGGTACCCCCGGGACATCGACCGGGCCGGACGGATCGTGGGCACCTACGACTACGTCCACCTGGACACCCTGACCCCCACCCAGTGGCTCCCGCCGTACACCACCGAGAACCAAGTCGGGCACCTCGGCGAACGCACCAGCGGCACCTTCGAGGCGATCAGCCCCACCACCAACGTCAGTGTGGGCACCGCTCGCGACAGCCACATGGACGGCCCGTTCCCGCCGGAGACCGCGCCCCCGATCCAGGCCCAGATCTGGCCGGGCACCGGCCCCCTGCTCGCCTTGCCCCGGCTCTCCCCGGAAGGCACCTCCGAGGCCTTCGCCGTCAGCGACGACCAGCGCGTCGGCGGCACCGCGGCCGACGCCACATCGACGTCCCGCGCCGTCATCTGGACCTGCGCCCTGCGCCAGGCATACCGCCCCTGACCCCGGGCGCGCCCACCATGACGTTCCGGCACCGACCGTGACCTTGCGGCGCCGTACGTGAGACCCGGGAGCACCCCGGCGCTCAGGCCTGGGCCCGGGTGCCCCGGTCCCACGCCCGCCGCGGACTCCGCACGTCGAGCAGCATCTGGTCGCCGTGGCCCGTCGCCGTCGGTCACCCCACCCTGACCCAGAAGGTGTCACCCATGGTTGCGCAACCATGGGTGCGTATCTATATTGGCACCCATGGTTGCGCATTTCTCCGACGGAAGTGGGGCGCCGGCCCTCGGCCCGCAGCTCCTGCGTTCCTGGATCGGGTACCGACGCCGGGTCGAGCAGAAGTTGGCCTCGTCCGGATTCACCGACAGACGTCTGCCCGACGGCATGATCCTGCGGCTGTGTGTGGCGAACGAGGGGCTGACGGTCTCCCGGATCGGCCGCGAGATGCAGATCAGCCGCCAGGGCGCGAGCAAGCTGGTGGCCGACCTGTGCGAGCGCGGCTTCCTGTCGCTGGAGAAGTCGCCCGGCGACGGCCGCGAGAAGATCGTGCGCCCCACCTCGGACGCGATCGCTTTTCTCCAGGCGTTCCGCGAGGCCCGGCGCGAGGTGGACGAGGAGATCCGTGAACAGCTGGGCGTCGAGGCCGTCCGGGCGCTGACGGCCCTGACCGAGCTGCTCGGCGAACCGTCCGGCGAATGGCGCAGCGGGGACATCTGGCGCGAGGTCCGGTCCCGGTCCTCCCTCCTGGACCTCGGCGACCTGTGACGGCCGGGGGCGGCGGCCTCGTTCCGACCCCGCCGCCCCGCCCGCGAGCCGCGAAACGCCGGCTCCGCCCGAGGCGGGAGCCGAGCCGACCAAGCCAAGGAAAGGTGACTCAGTGCAAGAAACGCTCCGACTGGGCCTGTACGCGATACCCGCGTTCCTGCTGCTGATGGCCGTCGAGTTCATCAGCTATCACCGCGAGAAGGAGCCGAAGGCCGACCGGGCCGGGGTCTCCGCCCGCGATGCCGCCACCAGCCTGTCCATCTACGCGATCGGTCAACTCACCAAGCCACTCAACCACTTCATCCAGCTTCCGGTCGTGGTGATCGCGGCGGCGTGCGCGCCACACACGCTCTCCTCCTCGGACTGGCGGGTGTGGGTGGCGGCCCTCGTCCTCGCCGACCTCGCCTATTACGCCCAGCACCGGATGGGCCACCGCATCCGCCTGCTCTGGGCCGGACACAGCGTCCACCACTCCAGCCGGCACTTCAATCTGTCCACGGCGGTGCGTCTACCCTGGCTGATCCCGGGATCGTTCCTCACCGCGGTCGCGGACATCCCGATGGCGCTGATCGGGATCCCCGCCTGGATGATCTTCCTGGCGCACTCCCTCGTGCTGCTCTTCCAGTACCCGATCCACACCGAGCGCATCGACCGCCTTCCCGGGCCGATCGAGTTCGTGTTCAACACCCCGTCGCACCACCGCGTCCATCACGGCGCCAACAACCCTTACCTGGACAAGAATTACGGCGGGATCCTCATCGTGTGGGACCGGATGTTCGGCAGCTATGCGGAGGAGACCGAACCCGTCAGGTACGGCCTGACCACGAACATCGACACCCATAATCCGGTCAAGGCCAACTACCACGAGTTCACCGGGATGCTCCGCGACGTCCGCCGGGCCCGCACCTGGCGCGGCAGGGCCGGCTACCTGTTCGGCCCACCGGGATGGCGCGAGTCCGAAGCCGCGGTACCGCCTGGCCGAACCCCCGCCCCGGCGCCCTCAGTTGTCATCCCGGCATCCGTGCCCGGACCCGATGACGGGAACGGCGGAGCCGTCCCGACCGACCGCGAGAACAAGGAAGCGGTACCGGCCTGACGTCCGACCGCCCCGCCACCCGGACTCCGCAGCGGGGTCCGGGTGGAACTCGTTCCGCAGCGATGATGGTCGGACTGCTGACGACGGGGTGGGGCCGGCTGTTCTTTGACCGGTGATGCTGACGGCAGTGACTTCTGGGGGCATGCCCAAGCGACCACCGGGCTCTTCGGTCGCTGCCCACCACCCGGGAGACGCCCAGCTCCACCGAGTCGATCCCCGCCTCGGTCTGACCGACCGATGGCGACCATGCGGCTCTCGCATCGTGGCTGCGACGGTCGGCCTGACACTCCGCCCTCCGAGCGTGCCCGCCAAGTCCCTTGACTCGACGCCCTGTTGGCCACTCCAGGCTCCGCGGCTTACGGCTTACGGCTTACGGCCTACGCCACCCAGGCGGCCCGGCTGAGGAAAGCCCCTCCAGTCACCCGCCCCCCTCAGACTCCGTCCGCCGCAGTCCTTCGAGAGTGGTGAGCCACTGAGCGACGGTCGTGTCGATGAACTCGTCGGAGACGTGGCTGCGGTCGAGGAAGAGCCGGGCGAGGACGGGCCCGTAGAGCAGGGTGTATTCGGCGCCGTCGATCTGGATGCCGGAGGGTGCCAGCAGTGCGTTCAGGGCCGTGAGCCGGTCCTGGCCAATGCGGGAAAGGGCCTGGGCGCTGTCGGGGTCGTGGTCCGCTTGGGCGGTGACGGCCAGTACGGCGGTGCGGATGGCCGGTTCGCTGATGCCGGCGCGCAGGCTCTTGAGCCACTCGGTGGCCACGGTGCGTACGTCACTGCCCGGCTCGGGGTAATTGCCGAGGTCGGGGCCTTCCAGGATCAGGTCGAAGAGCAGCGCGGCACGGCTGGGCCAGTGGCGGTAGAGGGTCTGGCGGGTGACGTCGGCGCGCTCGGCCAGCAGCGCGTACGTCAGCCCGGTCGGTCCTACCTGGGGCAGCAGTTCGCGTGCGACGGTCAGAACGCGACTGCGGGTGCGCTGGACGCGCGGGTTGCTCGCGGTCGGCGGGCGGCGGTGAAGGGGCTGCTGCATGGACCCCACCCTACCGTTGAATCATACGTGCCGTGTGATTCGAGCCACACATTGAATCATACGGGGTGTGTGATAGAAAGGAATCACACGCACTGGATGATTCACGTCCGTGTGGTCCGTCCCTCCCGTCAGGAGTGTCTGATGTCCACTGTCATTTCGTTCTCCGAGTACGGGGGGCCTGAGGTCCTCACCCTGTCCCAGGTCGCCACCCCCGAACCGGGCCCGGGCCAGGTGCGCATCCGCGTGCGGGCGACCGCCGTCAACCCGATCGACCTGCGGATTCGCGCCGGGGCGATGCAGGGTGCCTTCCCCGTCGCCTTCCCGATGGTCCCGGGCTGGGACGTGGCCGGTGTCGTCGACCAGGCCGGCGAGGGCGCCACCGCCTCGGTCGGCGATGAGGTCTTCGGTGTCGCCTCGGTCGGCGGCTACAGCGAGTACGCGGTGCTCGACCAGCCCTTCGCCAAGCCCGTGGAGGTGTCGTTCGAGACCGCGGCTGCCCTGGTCACGGTCGGCGAGGCCGCCTGCCGGGCGCTCCAGCACCTCGGCGTGCAGCCGGGGCAGACGTTGCTCCTGCACGGCGCCGGCGGCAGCGTGGGCACCATCGCCGTGCAGGTGGCCGCCGCCCGCGGAATCACCGTGGTCGGCACCGTCGCCGAGCAGGACATCGAGCGCGTCAACGGTCTCGGCGCCTTCGCCGTGCCTTACGGCGAGGGCTGGGTGGAGCGGGTCAAGGCCGCCGCCCCGGACGGTGTGGACTTCGTGTTCGACGCCTCGGGCGCGGGTGTACTCGCCGACTCCGTCGCCCTGGTCGGCGATGCGGGCAAGGTCATCACCATCGCCGACCCGTCCTTCGCCCAACACGGCGTGCGGTTCACCGGCATGGACCCGGCAGACCGCTTCCCCGAGGCCCTGCCGCGGCTGGCCGAGCTGATCGCCGCCGGCAAGCTGGACGTCCCCGTGTGGCGCGCCTACCCGCTTGCCGAGGCCGCCCGGGCTCACGCCGACATCGAAGCCCGCCGCAACCAGGGCAAGGTCGTCCTCCTTCCCTGACCCGAGCCGCCGCCTCGCTCGAGCCCGTCGGGCGGCGAGGCGAGCGCGCGACACCGTACAGCGGTCGCCCCCACCGACCCGCCTATCAGCACACCATGAAGGGGAAATTGACATGAAGGCCGTTCAGATCACCGGGTACGGCACACCAGATGTCCTGCGCGTCGACGAGGTTGACCGCCCCGCTCCCGGCGCGGGTGAGGTGCTGGTATCGGTCGAGGCGTCGAGCGTGAACGGACTCGACACGATCGTGCGCTCAGGGGGATTGCGGATCGTGACCGGACGCCGGTTCCCGTTCGGTGTGGGGCTGGACTTCGCCGGTCTCGTCACCGCGACCGGCGCCGATGTGCGTCGGTACCAGGTCGGCGACCGCGTATGGGGCACCGTGCACCCGCTCAAGCGGCACACGCTCGGTGGAGCGTCCGAATACGTCGTGATCCCCGCGGACCGTGTCGGGCCCGCACCGGCGGACCTCTCGCCGGTGGAGGCAGCCTCCCTGGTCGTCGCCGGCACGACAGCGCTGAGCGCACTGCGGGACACGCTGCACCTGGCGAGCGGTGAACGCGTCCTGGTACGTGGCGCCGCCGGCGGAGTCGGCACGGCCGCCGTCCAACTCGCGCACGCGATGGGCGGGCACGTCACCGCGCTGTCCCGCGACCGCCACGCCGGGGCGCTGCGCGAGCTGGGAGCCGACGAGGTCTTCGACTACGGCTCCACCACGGCCGATCAGATCGGACCCTTCGACGTCATCCTGGACACGGTCGGATCGGACCTGCACCGCTTCCGGGGGCGGCTGACCCGCGAAGGCCGGATGGCCACCATCTCCCTGTCGGCCTCGTCCGTGGCCGCGATCGCCGCGTCGAGCGTGCACGGCGCCCGCCGCATCCGCACGTTGAGCTCCAACCCGGACACCGACACGCTGCGTGGCCTGGCCGAGTATGTGACATCTGGCCGACTGCGGCCTGTGGTGGACAGTGTGTACCCGCTGGCAGACATCGCCTCGGCGCACCAGGCATTCGAGCGGGGCGGAGTGGTGGGCAAGCAAGTGGTGGCGGTGGCGGAGACGGGATCAGGGGAGTAACTGCCCGTGCTCTGGCGGGCGTGGGGCTGCTACCCCTTCGGAGACGGCACGTGGTTCACGCGTCGGGACGCTTGCGGCCGCCGGTGACGACGTGACGTGGCGTGGTGAGCGACGAATGGTGGTCGTCGACGGGGCCGCGGGCGGCGGGGCGAAGGTCGGTGCGGAGGCGGAAGCGCTCCAGAACCGTCGGCGTCCCGTCGTGCACGGTGAACTCGGGATCGTCCAGCGCCGCACGCATCTCCTCGCCGTGCCAGAACCGCTCGTGGCCCGCCCGCCACTCGGCCACGCTGGTGTGCCCTTCACCCTCGTCCACCACGTGGCGCCCGCGCCGCTACCGCCTCCGGTCGATGCCTTCCCAGATCTGGCGGGACTCGGCCAGCGGGTACGGAACGTCGGCAGCTGGGAGATCCCACAGTCGGGTGGTCCGGTTTCCGAGGTTGAAGCGCGGCCAGCCGGGGTCGCCGTCGGTGGCGAAGGACGTCCATGCCGCGCGCATGTTCCCGGACAGGGCGACGAACTCTGCGGGTGGTGGAGTGCCGAGGAACCGGGCCGCCAGTGGGGTCCCGGCGTTGCCGAAGACGAGTGGCACATCGAGGATGTGGCCGGCGCCGAGGCGGGGGCTCTGCCAGGTGAGGTCGTACAGCCAGGTACGGCCGCCCGCCTCGGCGTGTGCCTCGGCGACCCGGGTCGTCGGCATCCGGAACAGGGCGTCGGAGAGCATCACCGTGACCAGTTCGGCGTCGGTACTGGTGGGATAGGCGGTGCGGTAGTCGGCGACCACGCTCATCGGGAGCCGAAGTGAGTCCGCCACGGCGGTGAGGGGGATGGCGGACACGTCCATGCCTGCGGTGTACCACCGGGCCTCGTCGTGGGTGAATCCGCAGACCAGGTCCACCTCACGGCCGGCGCCGCGGCGGATCGTCTCCCAGGGCGGGCCGGTGACCAGATCGCCGTCGATGACCGGGCCGAAGGCGCTGAAGCCTGCCCGGGGCCCCTGGAGCGGGGTGTCCTGGACCCGCAGGATCGCTTGGGGCGGCAGAGCGGCGAAGCCCTCCCACGTAGCCGCTACCCCGGCTTCCGCAGCGAGGATGCCGGTCACCCGCTCGGCCTGTGCGGTGGGGAGGAAAGCATCCGGGATGCTCTGTGTGATCGCTCGGCGGAACAGGCCCCGCGCGGCAGGAGAGGTCAGGAGCAGGGCGGCCGAGGCCGCGCCCGCGGACTGGCCGAAGACCGTCACGTGGGCGGGATCGCCGCCAAAGGCGCCGATGTTGCGCTGCACCCACTCCAGTGCCGCGATCTGGTCGCGCAGCCCGCGGTTGTCCGGGACTCCGGGCAGATGGCCGAAGCCCTCGAAGCCGAAACGGTAGTTGAAGGTGACCACCACCACTCCGGCGGCCGCCAGGTGCGTGGCGTCGAAGTCCGGTCTGCCGGAGGAGCCGTGCTTGAATCCGCCACCGTAGATCCACACCATGACCGGCAGGCCGGCCCCGCCGAGGTCGGGGGTCCAGACGTTCAGCGTCAGACAGTCCAGCCCGTCACCGGCCTGCCAGGCCGGGGCGGCCCCCGGCGCCGGCGGCAACTGTGGTGGCGCGGTACCGAACGCGGTGGCGTCCCGCACCCCGTCCCAACGGGCCGCAGGCGCGGGTGGCCGGAAGCGCCGCGGTCCCTCCGGCGCCGCGGCGAACGGAATGCCGCGGAAGCCGGCGATGCCGGATACGGACGCGCCCCGGACGGCCCCCTCCGAAGTCACTGCCACTGCATCCATCTGCTTCTCGATTCTCGCCCTCAACGCCCCGCACGGTCGGCTTCGAGCCTACGGCCCGATCACCACCGCGCGGGGGGAGCGCCACCTGTGGCATCCGTACGGGAGGGAGCCGTCAGGCGTCTTCCGCGGGGCGGCGGCCCCATGCGGAGAGGGTGATCTGGGGGATGTCGATGAACGCGGGGTCCTTCAGAATGATGGCGAACTCCGCCAGGTCGGCTTCCGAGACGAGACCGTCGGCGACAAGGGCGGGCGCCGCCTGGGTGATGAGGGGGAGCCAGCGGTCCTTGTCGAGTCCGCCCATGAGGCCGAGGTTTCCGGCGAAGGCCACCTCCTTGAGTGCGTGGCGGGCCAGGAGCGCCGGCAGACCGCGGGCCCAGGTCATGTCGGCGCCGTGCTGGTGGTACATGCGCTGATACCCGTCGAGGATGCGCCGGATCACGGGGAAGGGGGACGTGTCGGCCGGCAGGTGGTAGGGCTCCTCGACGAGGAGCCAGCCGCCGGGGGAGAGCCAGCGGGCCGCCCGGGCGATCATCTCGTCGCGTTCGGCGAGGTGGCAGAAGAGGTAGCGGGCGTGGATGAGGTCGAAGCTGCCGGGCGCGTAGTCCTCGTGAGTGATGTCCGCTTCCTGGACTTCCAGGTTCGCCGCGCGGCCCGCATCGAGGTGGCGGGTGTCGAGGTCGACGGCGACCACGCGCCCGTCGGGGCAGCGTCCGGCGAGCCAGTAGGCGATGGAGCCGGCGCCGGCGCCCAGTTCCAGACAGTTCCAGGAGGCTTCGATGGGGAGGCCGTCGAGGAGGCCGGTGGTGAACCCGTCGACGTTGCGCTGGATGGACTCCAGGCGGGCGCTCTCGTCAGCGGCGTCATTGCTCAGCATGCCGCTGTTGTACGGGGTGGTGGTGGGGTGTTGCGTCATGGGTGCGCCTATCTCGTGTGAGGAGCCGGGGTGTTCCGGTCGCGTCCGTCCGGCGTGGCAGGGCTGGAGGTTTCCGGCAGGAAGGTGAACGCACGCGCGGTGGGGAGCGTGCGGGCCCGGCGGACGGCGAGCAGGAACTCGGTTTCGCTGCGGAGGCCGTCGTGGGTGGGGCTTCCGGGGGCGAGCTGGTTCGGTTGGGGGGTGGCCGCGGTCTTCTCGGCCTGGAGGGCGACGCGCAGCCAACATGCGGTGAACGCCGGCTCGATCTGCTCTTCGGGCAGGTTCCGGGCCGTGACGTGGTGACGGGCGGCTTCCGTCGCCTCGGGAGTCACATAGTCCTGCAGGACGAGCAGGACATCGCGGATTTCGATGACCTGGCGGTAGAGCCGGAGGTGGATCGCGCGCGGTCCGCCGAGCACCGCGCGGAACCGGCTGAGCGGCTCGTCCAGGGTGACATGCGGAACGGCTTCGGTGAGGTCGCGCCACAACGGGTGCAAGCGCCACAGCGCGATCGCGTCGCGGGCCGTGTGGCGGGCAGCGAGAGCGAGCGGCAGACAGACCCCGGCGGTCATCAGCCAGGCCGTGACGGCGATGTTGAGGGGGAACAACGCGCCCAGCCAGGCGGGACGGGCCAGAAGGAAGGCCAGGACGACGCACCAGAAAGTGGAGGACGAGGTGAAGCCGGCGGCGAGCAGGAGGAGCCCGGTGCGCAGAGGACGGTCGTCGTGGGCCTGGCGGCCGTAGCGCACACACAGCACGGCGCACGGGACGGTGCCGATGAGGTGGGCCGCGACAAGCAGCCACCAGAACGGGCTGTACCAGGGGACGACTTCAGAGGTGACGCAGCCGGCGTGCGGCGCGATGGTGAAGTTGAGCACGATCAGAGCGGCGATCGTGATGACCATCGGACCGTAGATGAGCCAGGGGCGGCGCCGGGACATGGCGGCGAGGACGAAGTCGAGGATGAGGGCCGAGCTGAGGACGCCCCAGGTGTTCATGAACAGGCCGCAACTCTGGGCGAAGGTGAAGGTGCGGTTCAGCGCCGCGGTGACGGGGTCGAGATAGACCGTGATCGACCCGGCGATCCCGATGACGGCGATCAGCAGCATCTTCTGCTGGCGGGACCGGCGGGCTGACGGCAACCGGAGGATGATCACCACCCACAGTGCCAGCGCGCCCAGGAGCTCGGCACGGTTACCCAGTTCATTCAGCGAACGTATGCTCATGGTTTCTACCTGCGGATTCCGAGCGCGATTTCGAGTGCGCCGCGCACCCCTGTGGACGACGAAGGGGGAAGCATCCCGGCGGCGGAGTGGATGAGACTGGCGACGAGTTCGGCTTCCTGCTCCTGCTCGGTGGTGTAGTTGTTGCGGGCCAGCAGCCGGCTGATCATGTGGGGGCTGATGCTCGGCAGCAGTGTGGTGAGCGCGCTCTGGGTCTCCTCATCGGAGATGCCGTGATCCCACAGGATGTGCCCGATCTCGTGGAGAACGATGTGCTCCTGATGGAACTTGGTGGTCTTCTCCTCGACATAGATGTTGTCGACGGTGTCGGTGGCGATCCACAGTCCGCAGGCGTTGAGGGCGGAGCCGATGGGCAAGGTGTGGATCCGGATGGGCCGGCCTCGCCGCACCGACAACTCGCGGACCAGAGCGTCGACGGAGAAGGGACTGGGGAGATCAAGCTCGCTGACGAGCGTCTGGCACCGTTTGCGGACCTGCCGTGTGGTCATGGTGTCACCTTGCTGGTCGGTCGGACACCGGTAGAAGCCGACGTCGTGTGCGTAGCGCATCGCCCCACCTTTGGCTGTGTGCTGAACTGCTCCGGGGCGCGGCCGCCGTACGCTGCCCCGCCGTCCCGTGCCCGGACGGAGCGGAGGATGCGGCATCGGCGTCACTCGGTGGTGGCGGCGGGTCGGGGACCGGAAACGTGCTGCTGCTCACCGGCTGTCGGTGGCGCACCACGCAGTGAGTCGCGCGCCTGTGCCGCAGCGTCGATGATGCCCGTGAGGAGCTTCGACAGCTGGCCGGTGGACACGGCCGCGGAGTGCGAGGCGCGCAGGGCAACGGATTGCACCCTGCGGCGGCGCAGTTCCTTGATGGTCTCCAGCTCCGCATTGACCTGCTGGAAGACCTCTTCGTCGAGGAGGTAGGCCCAGCGCGCGATGCCCAGACTGTGCGTCACCTTCACCAGGGTCTCGATGGTGAGGTTGGTTCCCTCGGCGGATTCGGCCGATGCCAGGGTGCGCTTCGAGACGCCGGCCCGTTCCGCCAGCTTGGCCAGGCTGAACGGCCCCTCCGGGTGATGCTGTCTGATGTGACGCAGCCGCACGGCGATCGCTGTCTTCGCGGCATGCACTTCCGCATCAAGACTGTGTCGCCACATCGGGCCGTCAGGCGCCTCGAGTTGGCCGGACATCGCTCCCCACCTTCCTGGTGCAATACGGTGCCCCATCGGCGCACCATGGTGCAACGAAGTGTGATGGGGGCCATCGTCCTCGGTATGGGAAGGGACCTCAAGGGGCGGTCCCACGCGACAGATTGAGGTCGGGTTCAGCCACGCGGCGGCAGCGAGGTCGTCCCGCACAGGAACGTGGCGGAGGCCAGGACCTCGGCGGAGAGCCGCCCGCCCGTCAGGCGCTCGGCCGGCGCGCACATGGCCTCGGTGGGCAGCTCGTAGCTCCGGTCCTCGCCGGCACCGAGGTCGAAGCCGGCACCGCATCTCCTCGACAAGACTGTGCGGGGCGCTGCCGTGCCGGTGGTTCGCGAACGGGGGCGAGCCCTCGCACCGAGGTGCGGCCGTACGCCTCGGTGCGATCGGGAAACGCCTCGTCGAGCCAGGCATGGTCCGGCCCGTCCTGCGCCCTTCTGCCATCATCATCAGATGGCTGAGCACGAGACCGACAGCGGCTACCTGCTGGACAACCGACAGTCGGAGGCGGGTGTCCGCTTCGGTGCCCTCGCCGAGCTGTTCGACCCGGTGACGTTCCGGCACGTCGACCGGCTCGGAATCGGTGTCGGCATGCGGTGCTGGGAGGTCGGCGCCGGCGGACCCTCCGTGCCCCTCGGGCTGGCCCAACGGGTCGCCCCGACAGGCACGGTGCTCGCCACCGACCTCGACGTGTCCTGGACCCGGGACATCGCCGGCGGCGCGATCGAGGTGCTGTCCCACGACGTGGCGGCCGATCCGCCGCCGCCCGGTGGTTTCGACCTTGTGCACGCCCGGCTGGTCCTGGTGCATGTCGCGGACCGGGCCGAGGCCCTGCGCCGGATGGTGCAGGCGCTGCGGCCGGGCGGCTGGCTGCTCCTGGAGGACGCCGACCCCCTGTTGCAGCCGCTGCTGTGCCCGGACGAGTCGGGTCCCGAACAGCGGCTCGCCAATCGGCTGCGGTCCGGCTTCCGGGCGCTGATGGCGGCGCGCGGCGCGGACCTCGCGTACGGGCGGACCCTGCCCAGGGTGCTGCGCGAAGCCGGTCTTGCGGAGGTGCAGGCCGACGCGTACTTCCCGATCACCTCGCCGGCGTGTGCCGTGCTCGAGGACGCGACGGTGCGGCAGATCCGCCACCACCTGATCGAGCAGGGGCTTGCCACCGACGAGGAGATCGACCGTCACTTGGCGAACGTCGCCGCCGGGCGGCTCGACCTGGCCACCGCTCCGATGATCTCCGCGTGGGGGCGCCGCCCGTAGCCCTGCCCGACCGTCTCCCGGGCGGCTCCGGGCGGCTCGGGCGGCTCCAGGGGTCCCACCGGCACCGGCTGCCCCTGGTTTCCGGTGCGTGTCCTGGATCACAGGGCGGTTGCCCGGAGGGACGGAATGCCATCGGCGCCGCGGAGTGTTGACGCCAGCACGCATTCAGTGCGTGTACACATACCGACTGGTACCTCCGAGGAGCACCCCCGTGACCGTCACTGCGTCCCCCGCCTCCCGCGCGGCCGAGATCCTCTCCCGGCCCGTCGCGCTGAACGGCCTGACCGTCCCGAACCGCATCGCGATGGCACCGATGACGCGCATGTTCTCCCCGGGCGGCATCCCCGGTGAGGACGTGCGGTCGTACTACGCCCGCCGCGCCGCCGCGGGGGTGGGCCTGATCGTCACCGAGGGGACCTACGTCGGCCACGATTCGGCCGGACAGAGTGACCGTGTGCCGCGGTTCCACGGCGAGGAGCAGCTGGCGGGCTGGGCGAAGGTCGCCGAGGCCGTGCACGAGGCGGGCGGCACGATCGTGCCGCAGCTGTGGCACATCGGCATGGTGCGCAAGCAGGGCGAGCCGCCCTTCGCCGACGCCCCCGCCGTCGGCCCCTCCGGCATCCGCGTCGACGGCACCGAGGGCACCGGCAAGGCGATGACCCGGCGCGACCTGGACGATGTCATCGGCGCCTTCGCCGAGGCCGCCGCGGCCGCCGAGCGCATCGGCTTCGACGGCGTCGAACTGCACGGCGCCCACGGCTACCTCCTCGACCAGTTCCTGTGGGCGGGGACGAACCGCCGCACCGACGCCTACGGCGGCGACTCCGTGGCCCGTGTGAAGTTCGCTGCCGAGATCGTGGCCGCGGTCCGCGAGACCGTCTCGCCCGACTTCCCGGTGATCTTCCGCTACTCGCAGTGGAAGCAGGAGGCCTACGACGCGAGGCTCGCCGAGACCCCGGAGGAGCTGGACGCGATACTGGCCCCGCTGGCCGCGGCCGGTGTCGACGCCTTCCACGCCTCCACCCGCCGCTACTGGCTCCCGGAGTTCGAGGGCTCGGACCTGAACCTGGCGGGCTGGACCAAGAAGCTCACCGGCCGGCCCACGATCACCGTCGGTTCGGTCGGCCTCGACGGCGACTTCCTCCGCGGCTTCATGGGCGAGGGGGCCCCGGTCCGGGGCATCGACAACCTTCTCGACCGCCTGGAGCGCGACGAGTTCGACATGGTCGCCGTCGGCCGCGCCCTGCTCCAGGACCCGGAGTGGGCGGCAAAGGTCCTGGGGGACCGGTTCGAGGAGCTGACGCCGTACGACGCGGCGGCGCTGAAGACGCTGCACTAGGCGGTTTCGTTCGGCTCGGCCGTTCATCGGCGCGAGACCCCTCCGGGCGCCGGTGCGCACTCTGCCGGCGCCCGGCTTTCGTGGCCCTGGCCCGCCCGCGCGTCCCCGCCGGCGCGGGCGGGCCTTGCGGCAGGCCGATGTACTCCGACGCCGCGCGTCACCTCACGCGGCGAGCGCGCACAGGTGAGGTAGAACTATGGGCGACATGACCGTTTCGTTCCTGCGGATGGGCATTTCCTCATGTGTACGCGGATTCTGTGGAACACCAACGGCCTCGCGGTTCTGGTCGGCCGGACGATGGACTGGCCCGAATCGACCGAGCCTGTCCTGACCGTTTTCCCGCAAGGGCTGAAGCGCGACGGCGGAAAGCTCGCCGGCCATACCGTGGCCGGCGACAATCCCCTCAAGTGGACGAGCCAGTTCGGCAGTCTCGTGACGACCGTCTACGGCGGCGGCACGGTGGACGGGCTCAACGAGCGCGGTCTCGGGGCTCACATGCTGTATCTGGACGGCACCGACCTCGGCCCCGGCGACCCGGACAAACCGGGTCTGCAGATCGCTTTGTGGATCCAGTATCTGCTGGACAGCGCCGAGACCGTGGAGGAGGCCCTGAATCTCCTCGACACCTTCCAGCTGGTGATGGTCGAGATGCGAGGATTCCAGGCCACGGTGCATGTGGCGCTGGAGGATGCGTCCGGCGACTCGGCGATCATTGAATACGTCGAGGGTGAACGGCGGGTGCATCACCACCGCAGGTACACGGTCATGACGAACGAACCTGCCTTTGACGAGCAACTCCGCCTGCTCGAGCAGCAGGTGCAGAAAGTACGGGACCTCGGCCACGACGAGCCCAGCAGCGAGGTTCCGCTGCCGGGAAACGTCAACGCGGTCGACCGCTTCCAGCGCGCCGCCTACTTCAGTGCGCTGTTGCCGAAGCCGGCGGACGAACGACAGGCTGTCGCCGGAATCCTGGCCGTCACCCGAAATGCCTCCGTGCCCTTCGGTGCGCCGTATCGCTCCGGCAGATTCGAGATCTACCACACCGAATACCGCACCGTCTGCGACCTCACCGACAAGCGGTATTACTTCGAACTGGCCACCAGCCCGAATCTCCTGTGGGCCGAGATCGACCGCTTCGACCTGTCACCCGGCGCCCCGGTCATGACCCTGAACCCCGACTCGCTCGATCTGGCCGGGGACGTTTCCGGGCAGTTCGCACAGGCCCCCGCACCCTTCTGATCCGGGCCTCGGCCACCGCTGGGCCTGTCCCCCGGCTCGACCGTCGCCGCTGACGGTGCCCCGGATTCAGGTCGAGCCGCGAGGCCGTTCGCTGCGCGGGCGGGCCGGTCTCCTGCGCTGTGCGGTGCTCACGCCGACGCCGTGGCCCCTTGACAAAGGGGCCACTTCGGTAGTTTCCTGACTGACTAGTTAGTCAGGCTCTGAGGGGTGTGCGGCGCCTTGTTGTGCACGGGTCGCCAGGAGTGGAGA
The DNA here is from genome assembly GCF_036227565.1 of Streptomyces sp. NBC_01454. Taxonomy (NCBI): domain Bacteria; kingdom Bacillati; phylum Actinomycetota; class Actinomycetes; order Kitasatosporales; family Streptomycetaceae; genus Streptomyces; species Streptomyces sp. NBC_01454. The sequence continues at coordinate 851,739 of NZ_CP109460.1, read as the reverse complement.
GTGCAAGTGAGTGCGTTGCCGGCAACTTTGCCTGGTCCCGACTATCACGATCCCGCGGTCTACTCGCTCGACCGGGAAGCGATATTTTTCCGGTCGTGGATATGCGTCGGACGTACGGAAGATGTGCAGGAAGCGGGGCAATGGATCACCGCTGATGTCGCGGGGGAGGGCGTTCTGGTGACGCGCGACGAACAGGATTCGCTGCGCGCCTTCTACAACGTGTGCCGGCACCGGGGATCGAGGCTGTGCGACGGGGATTCCGGTCGGGTGAAGTCCGCTTTCAGGTGCCCTTATCACGCCTGGACCTACACGCTGGACGGCAAGCTCCGGGGGACTCCGCACGTCGGCCGTGAGGAAGTCTCTCGCGAAGAACACGGGCTCTGGGCCGTCTCCGTTGAGGAATGGCAGGGGTTTGTCTTCGTCAACCTTCAGCGCGACGATCCGCCCGCGCTGCGTGACGCTCTGGCGGAGAGCGAGGGGGTTTTGGACCTCGAACGATTCGATCTCAGCGGACTGCGGCGGGGATTTCGGTCCGTCCACGAGGTGCAGGCCAACTGGAAGGTCATAGTCGCCAACTACAACGAATGCCTCCACTGTCCGACCGTGCATCCCGAACTCGTTGACATCGTGCCGGCGTTCCGGTCGGGCGTGGTGTTCGAAGACGGCAGGTCCGATGGGGGAGTGTCCCTGGCGGAGGGGAGGATGAGCGTCGCGGGGGAGCGTGAGTCGCGCAATCTGCTCATACCGGGAATGGCGGGGGAGGAGGCAAGTTCCTACTTCGGGTCCCTGCTTTTCCCTGCGATGTTCCTCGATGTCAGTGGGTGCGAGGTAATCGCCACCCTGGTGCAGCCGACCGGTCCGACCAGCTGCAGACTCGTCACCGACTACCTCTTCCACCCCGACAGCGTGGCCCGTGCCGACTTCGATCCCAGCGCGGTGGTCGAATTCAACGAGCGGGTGGCGGAGCAGGACAACACGGTGTGTGAGCGCGCCCAGAAGGGCGTGATGTCGAGAGCGTTCACGCACGGGGTCTACCCGGAGAAGGACGCGGAGGTCTACAAGTTCGACCTTCGCTACACAAGGCTGCGCGACGATTTCCGGGCTCGTTCACAGGAGGCCGAACAAGCTCGTCGTGGTGGGTGAAGGTGCTGCGCGGAACGTTCCCTCTTCGACCCGCCTCACGGGGGTCGGGTGACGAGAGGCGACGCAGGTCACCTCCGTCCCTGTCACAGGGCGTCGGGCTACCTCGTCTCAGGGGTGTAGCCACTGACGACCACCCAGGAGCGGACCATGGACGCCCGACTGAACTACTTCGCCGGCCCGACCGCCGGCAAGGCCCTCAAGCACCTCATGTCGGCGGGCAAGACGATCAAGGACTCGCCGCTGCCGGCCGCGACGCAGGAGCTGGTGGCGCTGCGCGTGAGCCAGATCAACAGCTGCGCCGTCTGCATCGACATGCACACCAAGGAGGCTGCCGCGGCCGGTGAGGCCCCGGTGCGGCTGAACCTGGTGGCGGCATGGCGGGAGGCCACAGTCTTCACCGAGGCCGAGCGTGCCGCACTGGAGCTGGCGGAGCAGGGGACCCGGATCGCGGATGCGGCCGGCGGCGTCAGCGACGAGGCGTGGGCGGCCGCCGCCAAGCACTACGACGAGGAGCAGCTCACCGCCTTGGTGATCCTGGTCTGCTTCATGAACATGGTGAACCGGGCGAACGTCATCACCCAGCAGCCGGCCGGCGACTACGAACCCGGGCAGCTTCACTGAGCGGCGGCGTCAGCGACCGGCCTCGAGCGGGACGCCGAGGGACAACTCCCGGGCGACCGGGGCGAGCGAGCGGTTCCGCTGCTGCTCGTAGAGGGCGAAGGGGGCCAGGACGGTGCGGCCGATGGCGCCGGAGAGTCATTCGCCGTCGTCAGCACCGGTGAGCGGGTGCGGAGCCGCTGGGCGCCACCGCGACCTGCTCGAAATCGTCCACGCCGCCGAACTCGAACCAGCAGCCCAGGACCCGGCCAGCGGCTCGCCGGTCAGCAGGGCCTCACTCCAGGCCGGCCTCGCCAACGCCCAAGCCCGCAACACCCGCCTGACCGCCCGCATTCAGCAGTTGGGAAGCGACTGTCGCAGGCCCTGGGAGCTCAGGCGTGGCAGGAGTCCGGGCTCGGAGCCCCAGCGGACATCGACGAGCTCCAGTGGAAGATCACGAGGCTGGAGCAGCAAAACGTCGAACGGACCTCCGCGTTGGAGGAGGCCCGATCCGATCTCGATGCCGCGAGGGGGCCAACCGGGACCTGACCAGAGTTCTCAACCAGCGCGGCTGAGACGCTCTGCCGGCACCGCCTCCTGGATACGACCTGCCCGAGGGATGAGGCCACGAGCACCGACAGCAAGCGCCCAGAACAGGAGAGGAAAAGCGGCGACCCGTTCCATACCTCCCATCCCGAGACCGAGGTAGTGGTGGGAGAAAAGGAGCCCGAAAGCCGTGATCGCTGTGACTCCCAGCAGGCTGGTGCCCCACCGCATGCGGGCCGGAACTTGTACTGCCAGGCCGAACCCCGCCACGACGAGACCGATGTTGCCCGCTGCCATGATGAAGACGGCACCCAGAACATGCTGGTTCTCGTTGACGTCCGCAGGAGCCAGCCCGGCCAGCACGAATCCCACGCCGGCACCGGCGAGCAGCAGACGGGCCACGGCAGCGGTCCGGCCTCTCCGCCACAGGGCACCACCGGTCAGCGCGGCGCCGACAGCGAGCAGCACTCCCAGGGCGACGAACGAAACATTCATCAGACCGTGCTCGGGGGAACAGATATAGCGCGGCTCAGGCTCTGACTGCAGAGCGCAGTGAGCGTTACCTAAGTCGCTGATGTTGTTCCGTGCCCAGCTATACGGTCTGGCCCAAGCCGACTCGGCAATCCAGTGGATGACGAAGAACTGCACCACGCCCACGATCCATGCCGAGTACCCGATCCGGACTCTCACCTGTCCACCTTCCGCCACGCGAATCCCGTGCGGACAGCCGATCATGCGGTGCCGGACTCAGGCACTCCGACAAGCCCCCTGGAACACGGTGGGGCAGACCCTACTGCTGCGGCCGGGCACAGGAGTTCACCGAACGAGGCTCACGACTCCACGAACCGAGTCCCCTCACACGTAGCACCACTCGTGGCCACAGGCGTGTATGACGCCCGCTGTCGTGGAGGCGGAGGACAGGCCGGTGCGGGCTCGGCCACCGGCAAGGCATCCATGTCGGCCCGGAGCAGCACAGCCGGTCCGGGCCACGCAGCACGGCGGTGACGGAGGACGACCGGCTACCCGGCCGGACGGACAAGGCGAATGGCGCTGCTTCCCGTTTCCTTCTCCGTGGGGGAGACGCGGTATTCCCAGGAGCACGGAGTTGTGTGGCGATCCCGGAGGCTGGGGGTTGCCTTTACACGATCTCTGGCGGGGGATTAGGGCCGGTGATGGGTCGCCATGAACTACCCGGTGGAGGAACGCTGGGCCCACTCCTACTCGGAGGACTCGGTGCCGCTCAAGAGGCCATCTCCCGTGCCGAATCCGCGGAGGCGCGGTACCGGCGAGAGGAGGATGGGTGCTGCCGCGGAGAGGAAGAGCAGGCCGGCTGTCCAGAGGAGGGTGCGGGGGCCGGCGAGGGTGCCGAGCCAGGCGGTGATCAGGCCGCCGAGGGAGATGCCTCCGAATACGAGGGCTCGGTAGCCTGCCACGACTCGGCCCATGAGCCTGTCGGGCGTGATGGTCTGCCGCAGGGTCGCGGTGAGGACGCTGAAGACCGCGAGGCCGCCGTTCATGAGGACCAGAAGGGCGGTGTCGACGAGGGCGAGCGAGGTCCGGTGGCCCACGACGGCGGGGATGAGCAGGGCGGGGACGGAGATGGCAGTGGCGGCCGCGAGGTAGGTGAGGCCGACGGGGAGGTGCCGGGTGAGCCAGGGGGCGCACGCGGCTCCGGCCAGGCCACCGGCCGCTCCCACCGCGAGGACGATGCCGACGTTGAATCCGAGAATGTGGTTCATGTGGACGAGGAACGCGGTCTGGAAGATGGCCCACGCCAGGTTGTAGAGGCTCCCGGCGAGCGTCACCGCCCGCATCAGGCGTGAACGGGTGAGGAAGCCCAGCCCGTCGCGGAGGTCCTGCCAGGGGGTGGCGGCCACTCGGGTCGGGGCGGGCTCCGGTCGCTTGACGAGCACCAGGGAAACGACGGACGCGAGGTAGGAAACGGCGTTGAGAGCCAGGCAGAGGGGTGCGGAGAGCACATGGATGAGCAAGCCGAACAGGCCCGGCCCCGCGACCTCCGCCGCCGCTTGGCTCATCGATACGCGACCGTTGGCCGACAGCAGGTCCTCGGAGGCGACGAACTTCGGCAGGTAGGCCGGGAGGCACAGGTCGAACAGCACGGTGAACGTGCCGATGCCCGTGGCGAGGACCACCAGCCAGGGCATGGTCAGCCACCCGAGTGCCGCGAGCACCGGGATCGCCCCGACGAGCAGGGCACGGGCGGAGTTGGCGAGCACCAGCAGGGGGTGGCGCCTTCTCCGGTCGACGAGCACTCCCAAGGGCAGAGCCAGGGCGAGGAAGGGAAGGTATTCGGCGAAGCGCAACAGGCCCAAGTCGGCTGCGTCGGCACCGAGTACGACGAGGGCGGTGAAGGGCAGCGCGAGAAGACTGACCTCGGCGCCGAACAGTGAGATCGTCTCGCCGGCCCAGAAGATGTGGAAGTCACGGTTGCGTCGCAGCCCTCCTCGCGGTGGGGCCTGCGTCGTCGACGGCATCATCGCGATACCCGCTGTTCTGAAGTACCCGTCAGTGATGCGTTCGGTTCCACGTGATTGCTACCTACCTGCCAGGTGTCTGTGACGGGGTGTCAGTTGACGTCGACGGTGTGTCATATCGATGCCTTGCCGGTCACATCACCTGCCTCCACAGGCTGTTGTGAGGCCGGCCGAGGCCACCGTCAGGCGGCGGAGCCGGTCGAAGGCCGCGTCAAGGATCTCAGGGACCGCGCCGAACGACAGACGTATCCGATCGTCGGTTCCCTGCCAGAATCCGGTGCCGGGCATCAGCCGCACGCCGGTCTCCGCCAGTGCCCGGTCGCAGAACTGCTGGGCGCCGGCGTTCGGATCGGCCAGCTTCAGCCAGAGGAACAGGCCGCCCGCCGGGGGTGCCGCCGCCTCGAAGATGTCGAGTGTGGAAAGTGCCTCCAGGGCGATGGCCCGGCGCTCGGCGAGCAACTCCAGGTTTCCGTCCACCGGCTGTTCCAGCAGGCCTGTCGCCGCCTGCTGAGCCGCCAGTGACGGGCCCATGCGCAGGCGCTCGGCCACACCGGTGAGCAGGTCGGCGACTGCGGGGGCGGTGGTGATCCAGCCGATGCGGAGGCCAGGGCAACCGAAGGATTTGGACAGGGAGTTCACCTTGACCACGTGGCCGGTGTCGAGCAGGGCCTGGTCCTCGCGGGGACGCGTGCCCCCGACGATCAGCTCGTCGTACACCTGGTCCAGGACGAGCAGCGCACCGTCGGCGCGGGCCGCCGCGGCATGCACGGACAGGGCGCCCTCGGCGAGGACGAGACCGTCGGGATTCGAGGGGCTGTGCAGCAACCGCATCCGTGCCGGACGGGCGCTGTCGGGCTCCGCGTTCAGCGGGACGAGCCCGGCCCCGAGGTTTTCGAGGATCTCCCGGTAGAAAAGGAAACTCGGCGCCTGTACGGCGACCCGGTCACCGGGGTCCAAGAAGGTGTGCGCGAGCAGGAACAGCGCCTCGGTCGCGCCATGCGTCACCACGATGTGGTCCTCGGTCACCGACAGGCCGTATTTCTCGTTCTCCCGGGCCGCGATCCGGCGTCGGAGTTCCCGCTCTCCTTGTGGATCGGGATAGGTCTCGGCACGGAACTCGACCCGGCCTGTCGACGTCGGGAGACCGCGCAACAGGGCCTCCGAGAGATCCCAGGTGGGCTGTCCGCCGTGCTGCGCCGCACGTGCCTGCCGCTCGATCAAGGACAGCTGGTGCCACGGACGACACGTCGAAATCATGGGCACTCCTCGGGGAGGGAAGTTCTGCGGCTCGGGTGCCGAGCCGGCTTGGGTCCGCGCCGATGCCCGCGGGACGACCGCGGGCATCGGCGGTCATTCAGGTCATGACCGGGTCGGGTGCGACGAGCCCGCACATGGCCGGGTCCCGGCGGGACGTTGCGGACACGCCCTAGAGCCGCAGCTCTATCGGCAGCGCGGCCGGTGTCGTATCGGGCTCCGGTGCGGGGGCGTCGAACAGCGCCGTGAGGATCCCGTACGTCCGGTCGAGGGGCCGCGGTGGCGTCGTGGGCTTGAACAGGCCGTCGGCCCGCCACCGTTCGGGGTCCAGGCCGATCGCCCAGGCGTTGAGCCACGGGTGCTCGTCGAGGTGCGCCCGCCGCTCGGGCATCGTGTCCTCCACGGCGATGAGGAAGATGGCCTGCGCCACCTCCTCGAGCACGGTCATGGAGTGGCGGTGGTCCGCCACGAGTTCGGCCACCGACTTGCCCTCCACGAGGTTGCGTTCATACGCCTCCTGGAGGAACGGGATCTTGTAGTAGTCGATGAAGCGGAAGCTCCGGCCCCGTCCCGCTTTCCGTTCCCACTGCTTGAACAGCCGCTTGACCTGCACCGTGAGGGCGTACAGACCCGGGGTCGCGGCGCGGACCGCGGCGGCCTTCTCCTCGTCGAGGAAGATGCCGTTGTACATCTGCGGGGTCGCCGTGGTCCAGGAGAGCAGCGTGTCCCAGAGGAACGACAGCGTCATGATCAGTGGCTCGCCGAAGTACGAGTACGAGCTGTGGATGTTGTACTCGAGCCAGTCGTTCTGACCGAGCACGAAACGACTCAGCTCCTCGACCCGCTCCGGACGCAGCGCGTCCACGGCGTCCTCGCCGATCAGCTCGATCAGGGCCGAGTTCTCGAAGGCGATCATGTTGGAGCCGGGCGAGTAGAACGGGTCGGCGAAAGCCGCGGCCTCGCCCACGCAACCCCAGCGGTCGGCCGAGAAGACCTGGCTGGAGGTGTAGCTGTAGTCGCGGACCGCGAGGAAGTCGAGCACCTCGTGAGGGCCCAGCGCGGACGCGACCGCCGGCTCGTGCCGCTCCAACCACTCGACGGCACCGGCCAGGGTGCTCATGCCGTCGATGTCGTGCAGTTCGCCGGACGTCACGATGCCGACGCTCGTATTGCCGGAGCCGAGCGGAATCAGCCAGACCCAGTATCCGGGGCCCATCAGATGGACCGTGGAGAGCCGGCGCCGGCGGCCCGGCACCCGCTCGTGCCAGTCGGTGTCGTCCTCGGAGACGAAGTCCTCGACGTCGAGACGGCCCGCGACGCGGAACCACGCGGCGTTGAACCGGCCCTCGGTGGGCCTCTGCAGCCCCAGTTTGCGCTGGAGGTACCGGGCCCGCCCCATGGCGTCGACCACCCATCGGCAGCGTGCGCGCCGGGGCACCCCGTCCCCGTCGACGTACTCCACCAGGTGTGCGGTGTCCTCGGGGCCCAGGTCGACCTCGCGGACCGTGCTGCCGGTGGCGATCTCGATGCCGGCCTCGCGGTTCATCTCGTACAGGTCGTTTTCCAGGACTCCGCGGTCGATCTGGTACGTGCTCCGCCCCGGCAGGGCCGACAGCCCGATTTCGGGGGCGTCCGCAAACGGCTCGCCGGGCCGGCCGAAGAAGTAGCGCAGGCCCAGCTTGGGCAGGTGTGCGTCCGCCATGTACTCGGCGAGGCCGAGGACGGTGGAGAAGTAGAACCCCGCGATGTCCACCGTCGACTCGCCGACCTTGTGGGCCGCCGGCGGCACCGGGTAGGTCTGCCCGTCGATCACCAGGACCGAGGCGTCGGGCTGCTTGCGGCGCAGATGGCGGGCGAACGTGGCGCCGGCGAGTCCGCCACCGCAGACCACGACGTCGTACCAGGGCGTGTCGTCGGGGGTCTCGGCGCGCTCAGGACTGAACAGTGTCACGGGATTCCTCCGGATTGCCGGGTACGGCGCGGTAGCCCGGGGTGTCGGTGGCGGGCGAGGACAGGGCCTCGGACCAGAGGGCCATCAGCCGTTCGGCCGAGGCCTCGTCGAGCCGGTCGAGGTCGTGCTCAAGGGTGGCGACGAGCTGGGGTGCGCCGTCGGGGGGCGCCGGTTCGAGCGACACCGCGAGCACCACCGGGTGGTGGAGTTGGCCGAGGGCGACGCACTCCTCGACCAGGGTCAGCCGGTCGACGGCCTGGCGGGCGTGATGGAAGTGCACGAAGTTGAACCACGCCGCGACCGCCTCGCCGTCCGCGACCCGTCCGGCCAGCGGGAAACCCGCGTAGGGCTCCAGCGCTTCGAGACCGGCCTGCACCGTTGCCGCCGAGGGTGGCTGCGCAGTGGCGTCCCACCGGGAGCTGACCGGCAGGATGTTCCAGAACAGCCCGGTGGTGCCGAGCGGGTCGGTGAGCCGCTCCGACCGGCCGTTGGCGACGACGCCGACCGTCAGCGCCGAGGCGCCGTCGTGACGGTGGAGCGCGGAGAGGAAAGCGGCGAGACAGCGGGCCTTGGGCGAGAGGCCCTCGTTGCGGGCGGGCGCGAGGATCGCCTCGACCCGCTCGGGGGGCACGACGACCTCCGTGTAGCCCATGCGCCGGAACTCCCGGCGTCGCGGGGTGGCCGGGCCGTCCGGGAGGGTGGCGAGGGTGTCCGCCCAGAAGGCCTGTGCCCGCGGGTCGTTCGCGAGTGTCCGCTCCAGCGCGACGAACTCCCGGTAGGAGTCCGCCGTGGGCGCCGCGGTGTCGGGGCGGCCGCCGGCGCGGAGGGTTGCGTAGTCCTCGAAGAGTTCGTTGCGCAGCTGGACTCCGCTCCACCCGTCCGTCAGCGCATGGTGCGCGGACATGACGACATCGACCTCGGTCGCGGAGCGCACGACGATGACGAAGCGGGTCCACGGTGCGGCGCCGTCGGTGTCGAACGGGGCGGCGAGGTCCGCCTCGACGACGGAGTTCAGCGCCGTGTCGGCCTCGTCCTGCGGGGCCGATTCGACGGTGTCCACGGTGTCGACGGGGGTGGCGTCCGCGGGGAGCACACACTGCAGCAGACGTCCCGAACCGGCCGCGCGGATCACGGTGGTGCGCAGCGACCGGTGCCGTTCGACCAGGCCGCGCAGGGCGCGCCGCAGCACATCGACGTCCAGAGCGTCGCCGTCGCGCAGCCGCCATCCCGCGATACAGCGGTAGGCGTGCAGCGCCCGCAGGTCCGGTTCGGCGGACCACTCGACCATGCGCTCCTGAAGGTGCGTCAGCGGGTAGGCGTCCTCGCACCGCGCCGGCAGCTGCAGCGTCTCGTCGTCGGTGAGGCTCACCGCTTCGCTCGCGGCCGGCGCCGCGGGCCCGGTGTCGTCGCCGCGTGCGGCCACCATGCGGGCGAGCGCGCGCACGGTCCGGTGCTCGATGATGTCGCTGGTGCGCAGGGCGATCCCCGCCTGCTCCGCGGCCTGCACGGCCTGGATCAGCCGGATCGAGTCGCCGCCGAGCTGGAAGAAGTCGTCCTCGGCGTCGATCGCGGTGATGCCCAGGACGGTCGCCCATCCTTCGAGCAGGCTCGACTCGACGGGGTTCGCCGGCGTGCTGACCGGGCGCTCGGCCATCCGCCGCTCGTGCAGGTCCAGGAGGGCGCGACGGTCCACCTTGCCGTGCTCGGTGGTGGGGAAGGCGTCGACGAGGTGTACGGCGCTCGGGACCATATAGGCGGGGAGCTTCCGGGCGAGATGCTCGGAGAGTTCGTGCGCCGGCACCTCGCCGTGCTCCGGGCCGTGGCCGCCCGGCGCGCGGACGAAGGCCACCAGAACCCCGCGCTCGGCATCCGTGGCCACCACGGCGTCCGCCACGCGGTCGTGCGTGCGCAGCGCGTTCTCGATCTCGGTGGGCTCCACCCGGAACCCACGGATCTTGACCTGCTGGTCCCGGCGGCCGGCGAAGACCAGTTCCCCGTTCTCGTCCCAGCCGCCGAGGTCGCCGGTGAGGTGCAGCACGCCGCCGTCCGGGCGGAACGGGTGCGGGACGAAGCGGCGGGCGCTCTGCTCGGGGTCCCCGATGTACCCGGACGCCACGCCGCGCCCGGAGATCGCGATCTCGCCGATGACATGGCGCGGGAGCAGATTCCGGTCCTGGTCCAGGACGTAGACCTGCATGTTCGCGCGCGGCCGGCCCAGCGGCACACTGCGGTAGTCGCGCTGCGGGTCCACCCGGTGCAGCGTCGTGTTCACACACGCCTCGGTCGGGCCGTAGCCGTTGTACACCGCGACGCCGCGGGCCGCGTACGCCAACAGGTCCGCCGTGTTGGCCGGTTCCGCCGCCGAGATGAGCACCCGCAGAGCGGTCAGCCGCAGCGGATCGAGGGCGCTCAGGTAGGAGGGGGTCATGGTGGTCGCCGTGACGGCGTGCCCGGCCATCAGGTCCTGGAGGCGGCGCGGATCGGCGAGCTCCTGCTCGTCGGGGAGGACCAGCGCCGCACCCGCGAGGTGGGTCATCACGATGTCGAGCAGCGCGCCGTCGAACGAGAGCGCCATGAACGCGAGATAGCGGTCGTCCGGGCCGAGGCCGAGTTCGGTCACATGGTCGAGGGCGACGTTCACCACGCCGGCGTGGTCGAGGACGATCGTGCGGGGGGTGCCACCCGAGCCCGAGGTGGTGATCACCGCGGCGGCGTCGTTGCCCCGTGGCGCCGGCCAGGTCGGTTCGGCCGGTGAACTGTCCGCCGTGCCCGCGGGGAACTGCAGGTCCAGACAGCACACCGCGAGCGTGGGCAGATCGGTGAGGCGGTGCAGCAGACTGGAGTGCATCGCCAGGATCTTGGCCTTCGAGGCCTCGGCGATCTGCGCGATGCGGTCGGTCGGGGCGTGCGGATCGATCGGGACGTACGCGGTCCCGGCGAGCACGCACCCCCACAGCGCCACGAGGGTGTCCTCCGTGCGCGAGACGAGGACGGCCACCGCTTCCCCTTCGGCCAGACTCAGCTCGTCGCGCAGATGACGGGCGAACTGCTCGGCGCGGGCGAGCAGTTCGCCGTAACTCATGGCCCGGCCGCCCGCGAGGAGGGCGGTGGCGTCGGGCGCGGCGGCGGCCACCGCCCGGAACCGGGTCGCCAGCGAGTCGTCCGGGGTGTGGGCGGGGACGCCGGTGGCGGTGAGGGTGTCGAGTTGGTGGAGGATCTCGTCGTCGTCGAGCAGGTCCAGGCTCGCCACCGCGACATCGGTGTGGTCGAGGTGTTCCAGCACCTTTTCGACGAGTCCCACGACATGATCGCCGAACCAGACCGGGAACCGGCCGTGCCGGTCCTCGAACTCGAAGCTGCCCTCCGCCCCGTCGATCCTGATGACCAGTTCGGTGCTGTCGTCGACCGGCACGGCCTCGTGCAGCCGGGTCTCGGCGACCACCAGACCGGTGTCCGTCGGCCCGTCCGCCTGCGCCCACAGCTCGCGGACGGGAAAGCCCTGGAGCGTGTAGGCCGTGGCGACGTGGTGCCGGACGTGCTCGAGCAGCGACTTGAAGCTGCCCCGCCGCTCCGGGCGGAAGACCAGCGGCACCCGGTCGTCGTGCCGGTAGGGGCTGTCGACCTCGTGCAGCAGGGGAGTGGACAGCCAGACCACGTCGTGCAGCGACGTGCGCTGGACGGCGACCACGAGGGCGGAGAGCAGGACGACGAAGTCGCCCAGCGCCTGACCACCGCTCACCGCGGTGACCCGGCGACGGCTCTCCGGCCCGAGAGTGACGCGGCGCCGCGTCCCCGGGGCGGCCGTCTCGGTGGTGACGACGGTGTCGGCCCAGTGCACGGCGTCCTCGACGGACGGCATGGCCGCCAGCCACGCGGCACGCTGCTGCTGGTGGGCCGGGCCCTGAAGGGCCTCGATACGAGAGATGCTCACGACACACTCCAACGCTTCGCACCGTAGAGCCGCTCGGAGTGGCGGCCCTGCGCCCGGCAGACCTCGACCAGACGCGTGGCTTCCCGGATGGCGAGGGACTCGTCGGTGTACGGGATGCCCAGCAGCGGATAGAGCCAGGGCTCCTCGCCCATCGCGTACACATAGACCTCCGCGCCGCGGAAGCGCTCGACGACATCGAGGGCCTCCGCGCAGGTGGACGCGCGCCCTCGCCGGCTCTGGTCGTGGTCCCGGTTGAGCGGATGGGCGAAGTACGGCGCATAGACCCAGCTCGCCGGCGCGCCCTCGCACTCCATGCCCAGGAACAGCAGGTCGATGTCGCCGACCAGGTCGTGCACCCGGTCGTAGAGCGCCGGGTTGACGTTGGCGGTGTCGGCGCCGAGCAGTACCGTCCGTCCGCCGAGACGGACGTGGTAGGTGGACTTCGACCGGATCGCCAGGTCGTGGTGCTCGCCGACGAACGGGATGGCGGTGATCGCCCCGTGCGGAAGGTCCACGACGTCGAGCTCGCGCACCTCACGGACGTCGGGGAAGCCCAGGTGCTCGACGACGAGGCGCAGCGACGGGTCCATGAGCCCTCCGCCGTCGTTGCCGGGCACGATGACCGTGCCCACCTTGTGCCGGATCTGCAGCAGCGTCTCGGGCAGGACGTGATCGTGGTGGGCGTGGGTGATGAGGACGTAGTCGATCCGGTCGGGCAGATCCGCGAAGGAGCGGCGCGGCACGTCGGATGCGTGCGCGTAGGGGATCACGGGGTCGACGAGGACGCTGACCTCGCCGTCCTCCAACAGCACACAGGCGTGCCCGAAGTAGGTCACCCGGAGGGGGCCCGGTCCGGCCGGCGGGTCCTCGCGCTCGCCCGGCGTCCGCGGGGGCGTGGTGGTGAACAGCTCACGGAAGCGCGGACGGGTGCCGGCGTCCAGGCCCAACTCGTCGGCGAGCGCGTCCGGATCGACGGGTTCGCCGCGGGCGCGGAACAGTGCGTCGAGGGCCGGCGAGGCGAAGGGTACGCAGAGTTCCACGGCGCCCTCCCAGGCCGCGTCGTCGGCGGCGTCCGGGTCCTCCGCCACGGGCAGGCGCGGAGTGGAGAACGCGAACGGGCGGTCGCCGTCGCGGTCCGTGCGCACCAGCCGCAGACACTGCCCCGACGGGTCGGCCAGCGCGTCGGCGTAGAGCAGCCGTTCATAGAGTCGGCAGCGGGCCCGGTTGTGGCGGTCGTACTCCAGCTCGACCAGGCCCCGCAGCGCGGCCGGGACGGCGGGGTACAGCGGTTCCAGCGCGCCACCGGTCATGCTCTCGAGAAGCTCGTCGAGCTCGCCGAACGCCGACACGAAGTCCTGCTGGCGCTTCGCCTTGGTACGCGTCGCGTCCAGCAGCGCCTGGACCTCGGCGACCCGGGCGCCGCCGAGGTCGAGGAACGGGCCGCTGCGCGTCGCCGGGTTGGCCGCAGCCGCGGCGTGCATCGCCGGGGAGCGGACATAGGACTCCATCATCCGCAGATGACGCTCCATGGTGACGAACGCGGCAGTCGCCGGCGAGACCAGGTGCACCCACGCATACCAGCGGTCGACCAGCGGCTCGACCTCGACATCGCCGCGGAGGAAGTGCCCGGTGGTCTTCTGCGACCTCGTCATGAGCCCTCACCCCCCTCCGCCCGGGCGCTCAGGCCGGCCAGCGCCGACTCGATCTCCACGAGGTCCTCGACGACGAAGTACCGGTTCTGGAGCCGGAGGATGTCGTACGTCGCGCGCCGCACCACCTCCGGGTCGAAGGGCTCGGTCGGGGTGGCCGGGTCGAGGCACTGCTGGATCTCGTCGGCCGAGGACAGGATGGCGCCGCCCAGCGCCCGGAGCCCGTCGGGGGTCCGTATCAGACCGGCCTCCAGCGTGGTCCACATGATGTTCTGCAGCAGCGCGAGGTCATCGGGGCGTGCGGCACACCGGACCCCGATGCGGCCGAACTCCTGGTACAGGTCCGCCGTGCGCGGGTGGGCCAGGAAGGGACCGTGACCGAACAAGTCGTGGAAGAGGTCGGGCAGTTCGGCGAAGCGGACCTCCTCGGGCTTGCGCATCCGGTTGGTGACGGGGAATCGCCGGTTCAGGAGCATGGTGAAGAAGTCGTCCCCCTTCACCAGGCCGTCCACCGCGACGAAGGTCCAGCCGGTGATCGCGCGGACGCGCTCGTTCACCGGGTCGAGATCGGGCACCTGGTCGTCCGGGAGGCCGAGCAGCTCGAGCCCCTCCAGGTAGAGGGCCGGTGCGGCCGACGGCACGAGATCCAACTGCTGGCGGTAGAGGTGCCGCCAGACCTCATGGTCGACCCGCTCATGGTGGTGCTGAGCCGACAGAATTTCCTGAGTGTCCACCTCTGCTCCTTTCAGCGGGGACGGGTTCACACCGGTCCCGGGATCAGCGCTCAGTAGCGCAGCTCGATGGTCAGGGGGGCCGGGGACTCCGCCGGCCGCGCACCCACGGCCGCGTCCAGCGGGGCGTCGGCGTGATCGAGGAGCGTCCCCACGATCCGGAGGAAGGCGCGCCCGAGTTCGGCGAGTGTGTCGTCGTCGACGCGGGCGCGCGGGGCCACGATCTCGACGTCCAGGGTGTCCGTCCGCTCGGTGATGTCGAACCACAGCGCGGTGTGGGCGCCGAAGACCTCTTCCGTCCAGGGGACATCGGTGGCGCCGGCCCGGGGCTGGAGGGTCAGACCGATGTCGGCGAGTGGCGCGTCGGCGTCCAGCCCCAGCGCCCGGCCGATCTCTCCCGGCGGAATCCGCCGGTGGGCGAGCGCGTCGACCACCGACTGGCGTACGGAACCCAGCAGGGCGCGGAACGGCTCGCGCGGCTCGATGTGGTCGCGGAGGGCGACGGTGTTGATCAACGGGCCGAGCTGCTCCTCCAGGACCCGCCCGTCCCGCAGCGACACCGGCGACATCACGACGAGGTCGGTCTGCCGGGTCATGGCGAACAGAAACGCCTTGACGACGGCGTGCAGCCCCGCGAACAGAGTTGCCTCGGTGTCTTTGCACAGTGCCCGCAGGGCGCTGGTCCGGGGGGCGTCCACCGTCACCCGATGGCTGCGCCCGAGGAAGTCCCGGGGCCCGGAGGGGTGGCCGATGCCCAGCGGGGTGAGATCGGGACGGGTGCGGTGGGCGCCGGCCATCCGCCCGGTCCACCAGGCGAGCTCGGCACGCCCCTCGGGGCCCTCGAGGTAGGCGAGTTGGTGGGCGGCGATATCGCGGAACTGACGTTCCGGACGCCGGGGGGCGGCCCGGCCCGCCCGCTGCGCCTGGCGGTCCCGCTGCCACCACCGGGCGAGCACGTCGCAGGACATGCCGTCCCACACGATGTGGTGGGCGGTGACCACGCCGAGCGTCGACGTGCCGGGCCGCCGGACCAGGTGGAGCCGGAACAGCGGGCCCTCGGCGAGGTCCAGCGGCCGGGCCGTCTCCTCGTCGAGGAGTGCGCGCAGATCCTCGGCCGTGGGGGAGCGGGACAGGTCGGTCAGCCGGAGCGCGTCCGCGTGGCCGTGTGGACGGACCCGCTGCCGGGGGTGGGCGCCGGCCAGCGGGAAATCGGTGCGCAGGATCTCGAAGGACTCGACGAGCCGGGCGAACGCCGCCCGGTCGGCCGCGGGGTCCCACGGTGTCCCGAGGTCCAGGATCTCGGGTGTCGCCGCCGGTGTCTGCGGGGCCCGGAACTGATCGAGCAGCCAGAACTCCGACTGCGCGGGCGACAAGGGGTAGGTGTCGGAGTCCGGGGCCGTGGGGAGCGCGTCCGGCACGGTGGTCGACTGATCCACCGCCGAGGCGCGACGGGCGTCGATCAGCTCCGCTTGGCGGCCGAGCGTGGAATACGTCAGCACGTCCTCAAGACCGAGGACGACGCCCAGTTCCTCCTCCACCCGGGTCACCAGCGCCACGGCCAGCAGGGAATGGCCCCCGACGGTGAAGAAGTTGTCGTCGGGGCCGATGCCGGGCTGTCCCAGCAGGTCGCTCCACAGCGCCCCCAGCGCGGCCACCGTGTCGGGCGCGCCGCCCGTGGCGGCCTGATCCGTCACCGTCGGCTCCGGCTGCTCCTCCGTCTCGGCAGGGGGCTGCGGGGAGCCGGCGTACCGGGCGCGGAGCGCGTCCAGGTCCACCTTTCCGTTGCCCGTGGTCGGCCAGTCGTCGACGGGGACGAACGAGGCGGGGATCATGGGCGCGGGCAGGAGTTCCTGCAGTCGCCGGCGCAGGGCGGGGATCCGCTCCCGGTCGCGGGCGTCGAGGTAGGCCACTATCGACGGGGCGTCGGCGGGCCCCGGCCGGACGTCGGTCACGGCGTCGCCGGCCAGCAGCCCCGTGCCCAGGATCGCGGAGCGGACCTCTTCGAGTTCCACCCGATAGCCGCGGATCTTGACCTGGCGGTCCCGTCGGCCGACGAACACCAGGTCACCGGAGGGGAGGCGCCGGGCGAGGTCTCCGGTGCGGTACCACCTCCGGGCCGGGCGGGCGTCGGGGCCGCCGCCCGCCCCGTCCTCCCGAACGCCGGGGCCGGGCGGATGCACCCCGAAGACCCGGGCGGTCTCCTCGGGCCGGCCGAGGTAACCGCGGGCCACCGCGGGCCCGCTGATGACGATCTCCCCGACGCTGCCGTCGGGAACGGACTGCCCGTCCGGGTCCAGCAGTTGAACGCTCATCGTCCCGATCGGGCGGCCGATGTTCTGCACGTCGGACGGGGCCCCGGGCGCTGCGGAGGGGTCGAGTCGTTTGAAGGTCGTGAGGACGGTGGTCTCGGTGATGCCGTAGCCGTTGACCATGTCCACCCCGGGCAGGTGCCCGGCGAAGCGCCGCACGGCCCCGGGATTGATGGGTTCTCCCCCGAATATCACGTAGCGCAGGGAGGCCGGCGCCAGTTCCGGGCGGCGGTCGAGCGCGTCCACCACGCGCTCGAAGGTGCTGGGGACTTGGGCCAGGACGGTCACCCGCTCCCGCACGAGGACCGGGAGCAGCCGCCGCGGGTCCCGGCGTGTGGCCTCGGGAATGATCACGACCCGGGCGCCGCGGGAGAGCGGCAGATGGAGTTCCCAGACGGAGAAGTCGAAGGCGAACGAGTGCGTCGCGGTCCAGACGTCGTCGTCCCGGAACTCGAACGGCCAGCCGCCGGCCCACAGGAGCGCGTGGGCGTTTCGGTGCTCCACCACGACACCCTTGGGTGTGCCGGTGCTGCCGGAGGTGTAGATGACGTACGCGGGGTCCGCCGGGCCGGCGGCCGGCGGGAGGTCGGCCGCCGCCCCGCCGTCGTCGGGCGGCTCGGGTGCGTCGTCGAGGGCGAGCACGGGGAGCCCTTCCCCGCCCTCCGGGAGGAGGCCGTGCGCGTGACCGTCGACGACCAGCAGGACCGGCCGGGCGTCCTCGAGCACGGCGCGGCCGCGCGCCGCGGGATGGGTGGGATCGATCCCGAGGAAGGCGCCGCCCGCCTTGAGGACCGCGAGCTGGATGACGGGCACCCGCTCGGAGCGCTCGACCGCGTAGCCGACGAGCTGCCCGGGGCCCACGCCGAACTCGTCGCGCAGCCGGCGGGCGAGCCGGTTCGCCCGGCTGTTGAGTTCCCCGTAGGTCAGGACCCGTTCCTCGCACACCACGGCGGTCCGCGCGGGGGTGAGACGGGCATGACGCTCCACCGCCGTGTGCAGCAGGACCGGTTCCGCCGGGGCCTCGAGTGCGGAGCGGGCCACGGCGGCGGCGGTCGTGCCGGGGGAGTCCGGGAGCGCCGCGAGGATGCGCGACAGCCCGGCGAGCCAGCGCTCGATCGTCGTGCTCATGAAGAGGTGGGAGTCGTACTCGATCTCGCCGCGCAGCCCGTCCTCGTCCTCGACGAAGGTGACGATCATGTCGAGCTTGCCGACACCGCGGTCCACGTCGACCCGGCGGGCGCGGGGCTCCCCCCACACCGACTCCGTCCGGGCCCCGGGCGCGTTCTGCAGGACCAGCATCACGTCGAACAGGGCCGAGCGCTCGGGGTCGCGCACCAGGCCGAGGTCCCGGACGACGAGGTCGAGGGGGTATTCCTCGTGGGCGAATGCGTCCAGGGCGGTCGACCGGACGCCGGCGAGGAGACCCTCGGGAGAGGCCTCCGGGTCCACGGCGATCCGGAGCGCCACGCTGTTGACGAAGGAGCCGAGGACGTCCTCGAGGTCGACGTGCGGGCGACCGGCCACCGGGGTACCGATCACCAGATCGCGCTGGCCGGTCAGCCGGTGCAGCCAGGCGGAGGTCGCGGTGAGCAGGGCCATGAACATCGTGGCCCGGTGCTGCCCGGCCCATGACCGCAGCGCGTCGGTGACGTCGGGGCCGAGCACAAAGCGCTGGACGTCGGCTCCGGGAACCTTCGCGGAGCCGCGCGGGGCGTCCAGCGGGAGGCCGAGGGCCGGCAGCGGCCCGGCCAGCTGACCGGTCCAGAAGCCGCGCATCCGCTGCCCCGCCGGTCCGGCGAGCCGCGCCTTCTCCCAGGCGGCGTAGTCGCGGTACTGGAGGCGGGCGGGCGGCAGTTCCGCCGGGCCGTCCCCGGCGGCCGGCGCCCGGCACCGTGCGGCCAGCTCGGTGAGCAGCAGCGTCAGCGACCAGGTGTCGCTGATCAGATGGTGGATCACGAGGTACAGCACGGTGCCCCGGTCGGGTGCCGGCTCCGCGGCGGCCGGGGTGATGAGGCCGAGCCGCAGCAGGGGCCCGGCCTCGGTGTCGAACGGCCGCTCGCTCACCGCCCGCAGATGGCGGGACGGGTCGGCCGCCGCACTGACCTCCACGGGCACCCAGCCGGGTCGCGGGGGCAGGATGCGCTGGACGAGTTCGCCGTCGTCCAGCGAGAACGTCGTGCGCAGGATCTCGTGCCGGACGGTGAGTTCGTCCAGCGCCGTGCGCAGGACGGCGGGGTCGGGGACCTCGGTCAGCTCGATGCCGACCGCGATGTTGTACGCCGAGGACGTGGCGTCGAAGCGGCTGGTGATCCAGTGGCGGAGCTGGCTGTGGGACGCCGGCACCGTCTCGGCCGGCGGCGTGGGCTCCAGGCGGGCGACCCGGCACGAGGCGTGGTCACAGCCCCGGATCACCTCCGCCTGGGCGCGGATCGTGGGATGCGCGAAGATGCGGAGCACGTCCAGGCGCCCGCACAGGCCCGCTGCCGCGCGGGTGGCCACCCGCGCGGCGTCCAGCGAGGTGGCGCCCCGGGCGATCAGGTCGTCCTCCGGGCCGATGGCCGCACCGTTCAGCACGCCGCGCCACAGGGCGAGGAGGGTGTCCTCGACCGATGCGGACGGGGCGGGGAGCGGGTCGGTCGCCGAGCCGCCCGGAAGCGCCGGGTATGCCGTCGGAAGGGCCTTGAGATCGACCTTGTCGTGCACGGTCCGGGGGAAGGCGTCCAGCACATGGACGATCTCGGGGACCATGGTGGACGGCAGCAACTCGCCCAGGTGCGTGCGGAGGTCGTGCGGAGCGGGCGGGGTGGCGGACGCGTCGTGGGTCACCCAGGCGACCAGCCGCTCGCCGCCCGCC
The DNA here is from genome assembly GCF_036227565.1 of Streptomyces sp. NBC_01454. Classification (NCBI taxonomy): domain Bacteria; kingdom Bacillati; phylum Actinomycetota; class Actinomycetes; order Kitasatosporales; family Streptomycetaceae; genus Streptomyces; species Streptomyces sp. NBC_01454. The sequence continues at coordinate 832,279 of NZ_CP109460.1, read as the reverse complement.
TCCGCCGACGGGCCGCCGCCCACGGTACGGACGAGGGCGTCGTCCACGGCGGGATGGCGGCGCAGCACGGCCTCGATCTCGGCGGGCGCGATCCGCTGCCCGCGGACCGACAGCTCGTCGTCGAGCCGCCCCAGGAACTCCAGGTTCCCATCGTTGCGCCACCGGGCCCGGTCGCCGCTGCGGTAGAGCAACTCCGGCCCCGCGACCGGACGTTGCACGAAACGCTCGTCGGTCAGTGCGGTGTCGTTCAGATAGCCGGCGGCGAGACAGCGGCCGCGCACGAAGAGCTCACCCGGCACCCCGAGCGGCGTGAACCGTCCGTGACGGTCGAGCACGGCGACACCGACCCCGGGGATCGGACGGCCGACGGGCACGGGCTCGCCGACCGGTCCGGCCGAGCAGTCGACGGACGTGACGTCGACACAGACCTCGGTCGCTCCCCACCCGTTGAGCAGGTGGGCGCCCCCGCGGCGGCCGACGACATCCTCGAACAGCTCGACCAGCCAGGGGTGCAGGGTCTCGGCACCGGCCAGGACCCACCGCAGCGACGCGAGCGAGGGGAAGAGGCCCAGCGTGACCACGTGCTCGAGCAGACTGCGCAGCGGAGAGGGCACCAGGTCCACGACGGTGACGCGTTCGCGGTCGATGGCGTCGAGCACCCGCGCCGGATCACGCTCGTGGCCGGTGGGCAGGAACCAGACACGTCCCCCGACCGGCAGCAGACGGAACATCTCGCAGATGGCGGGATCGAACGACAGCGCCGTCCGGCCGAGCGACACGTCCTCCGGGCCGAGTCCGAGGCGGTCGATGAGCCACTGCTGACGGTTGACGAACGACCCGTGGCGGATCAGGACCCCCTTCGGCTCGCCACGGGAGCCGGAGGTGAACATCAGGTACGCGAGATCGTCGCCGTGCAGCCGCGGACGGTCCCGGTGCGCGTCGGCCGGCCCGAGGTCCTCGAGGACGAGGGCGGGGTGGTCCGTCGTGAGCGCGGCGCGCCCGGCGCGGGTGGTGACGACCAGCCGCACCCCGGCCGCCGCCAGGAGCTGTTCCCGCCGGGCCGCGGGCAGACCGGGGTCGAGCAGGAAGAACGCGCCGCCCGCGGTGAGCACACCGAGGGCCGCGGTGAGCACCGCGCACGACCGCTCGGCGACGACGGCCACGACCTCCCCCCGCGTGATCCCGTGGTCCAGTAGGGCCCCGGCCACCCGATCGGCGCGCTCCACGAGTTCCTCATAGGTGAGGCTCTCGGCGGCACAGGCCGCCGCGACCCGCTCCGGGTGGCGGCGGGCCGCGGCCCGGACCCGCTCGTGCATCGTCGTCTCCGCCGATACCGGAGACGGCTCGCCCGTGAGCCACTGCCGCTGCTTCTCGGTCTCGTCCGGGGACAGCACGGGGAGCGCGGCCAGCTCCTGCCCGGGGCGGTCCGTGCCGGCGGTGAGTACGCGGGTGAGCGCTTGGTGAAGACCGGGACCGGACGCGTGCGGGTGCTCGAGAACGAGCGTCGGCGCAGCGCCGTGCCGCAGCGTCAACTCGCCCCGCCCCGCGGGTCGTTCGCCTGCCTCACTGTCGGCGACCTGGACGGTCCAGCGCCCCGCGGGACGAGGGGACGGGAGCCGGCCGGCGATCGCCGAGCGCACCTGCGCGAAGGTGGACGAGGGGGAACAGTCCACGACGACGTGGTGCACCGCGACCCTCCCGGACGCCGCGTCCGCCGGCTCGACCGTGACGTCCAGGACGAGTGGGTCCCGGTCCTCGTACCGCTCGAGCACGACCACGGCGGCCGCGAGCACATCGTCGACGCAGTGCCCGCCGCCGTCACCGTCTCGCGGCCGGAGGGAGGGCCCGGAGTGCACCGTGCTCATGACGCGAAGCCCTCCGCGTCGTCGGTCGGTGCCTGGGGGGCGGACAGCCGGTCGGACACCGTGGGCACGTCGGTGTGCGCGCGCGGCGGCTTCGGTCCCCGCAGCGGCGGGGTCGTGCCCGAGCGGTACCCCGACGGTCCGTGGTACTCGGAGACCTCTCCCGCCCAGTTGCGCAGCACCGCCCGCTCCGGTGACAGGCTGAGCAGGTAGTTTGGACCGACCGGGATCTTCCCGCCACCACCGGGGCTGTCGATCACATAGGTCGGGACCGCGAAGCCGCTGATGTGGCCCCGCAGGCCCTCGATGATCTCGATGCCCTTGGTGACGCTCGTCCGGAAGTGACCCGCGCCCCGCACCGAGTCACATTGGTAGAGGTAGTAGGGGCGCACGCGCATGCGGACGAGTTCGGTGCACAGCCGGCGCTGTACCTCGACGCTGTCGTTGATCCCCGCCAGCAGCACCGTCTGCGCGCCGAGCGGCACGCCGGCGCGGGAGAGGCGGGAGCAGGCCTGGGCGAGTTCGGGGGTGAGTTCGTAGGGGTGGTTGACGTGGATGTTCAGCCAGATCGGGTGATTCGCCGCGAGGAGTTCACACAGTTCGTCGTCCACGACGAACGGGTTGAAGACCGGGGCCCGGGTGCCTATCCGTATGATCTCGACGTGCGGAATGCTGCGGAGTTCGGTGATGATTTCGGCCAGCCGCTTGCGTGCCAGCGACAGCGGATCTCCGCCGGTGATCAGGACATCGCGCACCTGCGGCGACTCCCGGATGTAGCGAATTTGCTCCGCCCAATCCGAATGGCTGTAGTTCTGCTTCCCGTCGCCGACGAAGCGACTCCGTGTGCAGTACCGGCAGTAGGACGTGCAGGCACTCGTCACGAGCATCACGAGCCGGTCGGGATATTTGTGAATGATCCCGCGCACCGGCTCGTGCTCGATCTCCGAATTGGCGTCCGGAAGCCGTCCGTCGAAGGCCTCCATCTCCCGCGAGCTGGGGATGACCTGGAGGCGCAGCGGGCAGTGCGGGTCGTCCCCGTCGATGAGGCTGAGGAAGTACGGGGTGATGTCGACCCGGAAGAGGTCGTCCCCGGCGAGTGCCGCCTCCTCGTCCTCGGTGAGCTTGATGACCTCGCGCAACTGCGAGGCGCGCCGCAGCCGGTGTGTCATCTGCCATCGCGGATCACTCCACTCGGCCTGGGGCACGTCCTCCCAGCGAGGGTGACGAGCGCTTGCTCCACTTTCCATGCCGATTGACACCTGAAACCTCCGGCTGCATCCGGACGAGATTGCTGGCAAATGAGACTGGCGGGTGATTACTGCTGTCCCGAGTCCCCACCAGAACACAGTCCTGACGGCCGTTCAAGAGCGTCCGAATTATCCTTCAGCTCGCTCGCCGGATGCCTTTCAGGTCCTGTTTGGATCGCGTTTAGGCCCGGCTTTAGATGCCCCTTGGAACGCTGGTGCGCCGGCGGGCCGATCTGGTACACCCATTGCTGCACAGCTCTCTGCGCGGTGCTTTTTCTTTTCGGTCGGAGCGGATCCCGTCAGGCTGTCTGGCCAGTCTCGATCAGAGGTGGAGTGATGTCTGGGAGTGCCGAGGAATTGTTCACGTGGAATCCGCGTTCACGCGGCCTTGAGCACGTCGGAATCGAGGACGACAGTCTGCGGGACGGCTTGCAGGGTGCGTTTGTGCACCACCCCTCCCTCGAAGTGAAGAAGGTGCTCGTCGAGTCCTCCGCGGCGATCGGCGTCGAGGCGGCCATGCTCGGGTTTCCCTCGAGCTCACCGGCCGCCTTCGCGGAGGCGGCCGAGCTCGTCGAGCACCTCGACCGCCGCGGCCTCGCGACGGTCCCGCGCTTCCTGGCGCTGGCCGACCCGGCGAGCATCGCACCGATCGCCCGGCTCAACCGGGGCACCGATCGCGACGTGTGGGCCGACTTCTTCGTCGGGTGCAGCCCGCTGCGGCGGCGCGTCGAGGGCTGGACCCTCGACAGCGTCCTCGAGCGCATCACCGCGGCGGGGACGGCGGCCCGGGACGGCGGCACGAGGTGCGGCGTCAGCCTTGAGGACGCCACGCGCACGCCGCCGGAGGAACTCGAACAGCTGGTCCGCACGGCGGTCGGTGCGGGGGCGGAGGTCCTCACCGTCTGCGACACGGTCGGGGAGTCGACACCCGAGGGCGCCGCACGGATCGTGCGGGCGGTGCGGGCGGACGCGCAGCGCGCGGTGGCTGAACTCCCCTCCGCCCGCGGCACGGACGTGAAGATCTGGTGGCACGGCCACGACGACCGCGGGCTCGCGGTGGCGAACGCCCTCGCCGCCGCCGAGGCCGGGGCCGACACCCTCAGCGGCGCGTTCCTCGGCCTGGGGGAACGAGCGGGGAACACCGCGCTCGAATCGGTCCTGATGTACCTCCACCAGGCCGGACACCAGGGCTACCGGATGGACCGGGTGGTCGGGCACTGCCGCCGGCTCGCCGAGGCGACGGGATCGCCGGTGCGGCCGAACGCCCCCCTGATCGGTGATCAGGCCTTCGCGACCTGCACCGGGACCCATGTCGCGGCCTTGGTGAAGGCCCGGCGCTGGGGGCGGGAGGCGGAGGACCTGGTGTTCTCGAGTGTGCCCGCCGCCGTGCTCGGACGCACACAGTCGATCATGGTCGGTCCGACGAGCGGACGGGCCGCCGCCCGTGAGGCGCTCGCCTCGGTCGGGGCGCCGGTCGATGACGAGAACGTCGAGGCGGTGCTGGCACGGGCGCGGTCGCGCGACCGCTGGCTCGAGCCGTCGGAGATACGTGAACTGCTCGCCGTGGGAGGTGCGTCCGCATGATCCCGCAGACCATGACCGACAAGATCCTCGCGCGGGCCGCGGGCCGGGACCACGTCGTCGCCGGCGAGATCGTCGAGGTCGGGATCGACATGGCGTTCACCCACGACCCGGTGTGCGAGGGCCTGCGCCGCGAGTTCCGCGCCGCGTTCGGCCCGGACGCGACCGTGTGGGACCCCGAGCGGATCGCCCTCTTCGAGGACCATCTCGTCCCGGCCAAGGACGCCGAATCGCGACGGCTCGCCGCCGGCATGGCACAGTTCGCCGCCGAGCAGGGCATCTCGCACCACTACCCGTACGGCGCGAACTACGGCATCTGCCACGTGATGATGTGCGAGGAGGGGCTCGTCCAGCCCGGGACGGTGGTGCTCGGCACGGACTCGCACTCGGTGACCTATGGGGCGTTCAACGCCTTCGGCTCCGGCGTCGGCATGATCGACATGGTGAACGCCTTCTACACGGGCGATCTGTGGTTCCGGGTCCCGGAGACCATCGAGGTCCGTATCGAGGGCGAACTCGCGCCGGGTGTCCTGGCCAAGGACGTGATCCTGACCCTGCTCGGCGACCTCGGCATGGGGGGCGCCTCGGGCCGGTCGATCGAGTTCACCGGCTCCACGATCGACACGATGTCGGTCGAGGAGCGCATGACGCTGTGCAACATGGTCGTGGAGGCCGGGGCGGTCAACGGGATCATGGCCCTGTCGCCCGCCGCCGCCAACTACCTGGCCGCCCGCCCGCGGATCGTCGACTACGAGCCGGTCACCAGCGACCCCGGTGCCCCGGTCGCGCGGCGCCTGGAGTACCGCGCCGAGAAGCTGCGCCCCGCCGTCGCCTACCCCCACCGGCCGGACAACGTGCACTCGATCGACGAGGCGATGGCCGACCGCATCCGGGTGGACCAGGTCTACATCGGGTCCTGCACCGGAGCGAAGTACGACGACATCGAGGTGGCCGCCGCCGAGCTGGCCGGCAAGCATGTGGCGCCCGGAGTGCGGCTCATGATCGTGCCGGCCACCATGGGGATCTACCGTCGGCTGACCCTGTCCGGCACGATGGCGACGCTCCTCGCAGCCGGGGCCGTCGTCGAGTCGCCCGGCTGCAAGGCGTGTTACGGCGCGCACGGCGGGGTCGTCGGCGACGGCGAGGTCTGCCTGTCCACGACCAACCGCAACTTCCGCGGACGGATGGGCAACCCCAAGTCGTCCGTCTACCTGGCCTCGCCGATCGTGGCCGCGCGCAGCGCGCTCGCCGGCCGGATCACGGAGTAGCCGATGACCCCAGCAACGGTACCGACGGTGCTCGTCCTTCCCGGCGAGGGGATCGGGCCGGAGGTCGTGGGCGCCGCCCGCCACGTCCTCGAGCACGTCCTCGACCGCGCCGGACTGGACGCCACGATCCGCGAGCACGCCGTGGGTCTCCCCGCGTACGAGCGCACCGGGCAGTGGCTGCCCGACGCGGTGCGCGACGAGCTCGACCAGGTCGCGGCGACGCCGCGCGGCGCGGTCCTGTTCGGTGCGACCGCGGATGAACCGATCGGCGAACTGCGCAGTCGCTACGACCTGTTCGCCAACCTCCGGCCGGCCCGCCCGCTGCGCGCGCTGCGCGACGTCTCGCCCCTGCGGCCGGAGCGTCTCGACGGCGTCGACCTGCTGATCGTGCGCGAGCTCGTGTCGGACGTCTACTACGGGCGACGCCGCACGGGGACCGACGCGGGACAGCGGTGGGCCGGACAGGAGATGTACTACCGGGAGGACGAGATCCGCCGCATCGTGCGGTGCGCCCTGCGGCACGCCGGGGCCCGGCGAGGCCGCCTCACCCTGGTGCACAAGGCCAACGCCATCCCCGACGTCTTCGGGCTGTGGCTGGAGGTCCTCGCCGAGGAGGCACCGGCCCACCCAGACGTCGAGGTCCAGGACATGTACGCCGACACGATGGCGATGCAGATGGTCCTGCGGCCGGCCGACTTCGACGTGATCGTCACCAGCAACCTGCTCGGCGACGTGCTCTCAGAGATCACCGGCGCGGTGTGCGGCTCGCTGGGGCTGCTCCCCTCGGCGACCCTGAGCCCCACCGGGTTCGCGCTCTACGAGCCGGTCGGCGGCACGGCCCCCGACATCGCCGGCACCGGGCGCGCCAACCCGCTCGGGACGATCGGTTCGGTGGAGCTGATGCTGCGTCATACCTTCGACGCCCCCCGATGGGCGGACGCCCTGGCCGGCGCCGTCGAGCGGGCGGTCGAGTCCTGGCGCACCTGCGACATCGCCGGCCCGGGGAGCGCGTTCTGCACCACCGACGAGATGGCCACCGCGGTCTGTGACGCGTTCGACGCCGTGGTGGCGGAGGAGGAGACCCCGCGATGACCCCATCCCACGCCGGCGGACCGGGCGGACCCGCCGCCGACGCACCGCAGGACTATGACGACGCGGTGCGCCAGGCCGGCTACCGCGGGGTGTTCGGCCCGGAGACCTCGTTCCTCGGGCTGCCACGCTGCGCACAGAGTCCCGCCGGGTATGCGGGCGCCGACGTCGTGATCCTCGGCGCGCCCTTCGACGGCGCCACCTCCCACCGGCCGGGAACCCGGTTCGGCCCCCAGGCCATCCGCCGGACCGACTACCTGCCGCACGTCCCCTACCGGCCCCATCTGGGGCTCGGCGTCGACCCGTTCAGCACGCTCAAGGTCGTGGACGCCGGTGACGTGCCCACCCCTCCCGGGGACACCGAGCGCGCCCACCAGCTGCTCGAGCGCGCGGTGAGCGAGGTCGTGGCCGCCGGGGCCATCCCCTTCACGCTGGGCGGGGACCACTCCATCGCCTGGCCGACGATGCGGGGGATCGCCGGCCGGCGCGGTGCCGGGACCTTCTCGGTGGTCCACTTCGACGCCCACGCCGACATCGGGGACACCAGCGACTTCGGCTCGAAGTACGGACACGGCACCGTCATGCGCCGGCTCCTGGAGTCCGGCACCGTGCCGGGGGACCGGTTCACCCAGATCGGGCTGCGCGGCTACTGGCCCGGGCCGCGCACGCTCCAATGGGCGGCCGGCCTCGGGGTGCGGTCGGTCACGATGTCGGAGCTGCGCTCGCGCGGGCTCGACGCCTGCCTGGACGAGATCCTCGACCAACTCGGCTCCGGCCCCCTGTATCTGACGATCGACATTGATGTCGTCGACCCGGGCATGGCCCCGGCGACGGGGACGCCCGAACCGGGCGGCCTGACCAGCCGTGAGCTTCTCGACGCCGTACGGACCTGCGCCCAGCGCGTGGACCTCGTCGGCGCGGAGATCGTCGAACTCTCCCCGCCCTACGACGGGCCGGGGGAGATCACGGCCTTTCTCGCGAACCGGATTGTGCTGGAGGTGCTGTCGGGGATGGCGTGGAAGCGTCGCGCCGCCCCGACGGCCGGGAACGGAGGGTTGCCGTCGTGATAATCAGTGGCCTCGCCTACGGGGTGGGGGACTTCGTGGACACCGACGTGATGAGTCCGGGCCGTTACGAGCCCTACGAGGGGGCGGCGCAGCTCGCCCGGATCGCCCTGGTCGACTACCCGGCGAAGACCCCGTTCGTCGACCCGGAGACGGGGACCTCGCCCTTCAAAGTGATCTTCGCCGGGACGGAGTTCGGCTGTGGCTCCAGCCGTGAGACCGCACCACAGGCGCTGCATTACGCCGGGGCCCGCGTCGTCATCGCCCGGTCCTTCGGCAACATCTTCTTCCGCAACTGCGTCAACATGGGCCTGCTGCTTCCCGTCGTCATCGACCACGGCTTCGACGAGTCGATCACCGGCGAACCGGTCAGTGTGGACATCTCCCGCCGGGTCGTGAGCTGTGCCGGCCGACAGCGGGAGTTCGCCGACCTCGGAGCCCTGCAGGGCATCGTCGACGGCGGCGGACTCACCCCCTACACCCTCGACCGGGTCCGGGCCGGACAGGGAAGGCGTGCCCGATGAATGCGATCCCGCACACCCGGCAGCCCGTCTCGCTGCGCCCCGACGTCGTGGTCGAGCCACTGGTCGACCACTGGTACGCGTGGTCGCACCTGCTCTCGCCGGGCACGGCGGCCCGCAGCATCGCCCGCCGACACCTGCCGATCATGACGTCCTACCTGGACGCGCCGGCGGTGCACCAGCGGTCGTCCCGGACCGCGGCGCTGGCCGGCGGACCGTTCATGGACCTCGGCGGGGACCGCTCGGCGGACGTCCAAGCCCTGATCGAGACGACCCGGCGGCGCGCCGCGCGGCTGCTCGAGTTCGACGCCGCGGTGGACGCACTGCGGGACCTGCTCGCGAAGGCCGGCCCGGGCGCGCCCCTGGAGGGGCTCTACCCCCTGGTGCCGGAGCCGCTCAAGGGCTATGTGGAGCTGGTCTACGACCTGCAGGACAACGCCTCGTTCCGGCTGATCGAGGCGCTGCTGTACCGCAGCGACCACGCCTGCACCGACGGCCAGTCGCTCGCCCTGGAAACCCTCCGGGCCGACCGCCGCCCCTTCGCCCTCTCCACCCCCCGTCTGGAGACCGACGAGCGGACCGTGCTGCCGGTGGCCTTCCGCCACCCCGGCGTCGACGTCCTGTTCTCCACGCTGCGCACACCGAGGCCCTTGGGCGAGGTGGCGGAGGCCCTGGAGCTGACGCCCGACGGGGCGCGGAAGCTGGCGCCTTACTTCACCGCGGCCGAGACCCCCGCGACGGCCCCGCGCGGGGAGCCCGTCACGGAGCCGCGCCTGCGCTACCTCGGACACGCCTGCGTGCTGGCCGAGAACGACCGGGGCTCGGTCCTGGTGGACCCGCTGCTGCCGCCCGCTTTCCCCGGCGCCGGGCCCCGCCTGCTCGACAGTGACCTGCCCGACCACATCGACCACGTTCTGATCACGCACGGGCATCAGGACCACTTGGTGCTGGAATCGCTGCTGCGCCTGCGCACCCGGATCGGGACGGTCGTCGTGCCCCGGTCGGACGCGGGCTCGCTGCAGGACCCGTCGCTGCGGCTGGCGTTGGAGGCCGCGGGCTTCCCCCGGGTGATCGAACTCGGGGAGCTGCAGCAGATCGAGACGGCGGTCGGCCGGATCACCGCCGTGCCCTTCTTCGGCGAGCACGGCGACCTCGCCATCTCGAAGTCCGCCTGGCTGTTGGAGGCCGACGGGCGGTCCGTGCTCTTCGCCGCCGACACCGCCACGGTGGACCCCGCGGCCTACGCGCACGTACGGCGGGCCATCGGCGAGGTCGATGTGCTCTTCCTGGGCATGGAGTGCGAGGGGGCCCCGCTGACCTGGCTCTACGGGCCCCTTTTCACCCACGAGCCCGCGCGTGAGATGGCCGTGCGCCGCCGCCTGAACGGCAATGACGACCTCGGCGCCATGGCACTCGCCGAGGCGCTGGGATGCGACCGGGCCTATGTGTACGCCATGGGCCACGAGCCGTGGGTGTGGTACCTGACGACGACGACCTTCGACGAGAACGCGGTGCCGGTGCTGGCGGCCGAGCGGTTCGTGGCGGCGTGCCGCACCCGGGGGATCGAGGCGCGGCGCCTGCACGGTTCGTGCGACCTGCCGTGGTGACGGGGCCTCTCTTTCCCGCACCGCACGGCTTCTCCGGCACCGTCCCACCGGCGTGACGCGGCGCCGCCACGCACCGTGCCCGGCCCGGATCGTCGTGGCGACCGGTCCGCGGAACACCCCCACAGAAAGGAGAGGTCGTGACGTCTCTCGAAACGTCTCTGGAGCCCCTGGTGGCCGAGCGGCTCATCCGTGGCCGGCGCGCGGTCCGTGCCTACCGGCCCGATCCGGTACCGGACACCGTCATCTCCGCGGTGTTCGACCTGGCGGCCTCGGCCCCGTCGCACTCGAACACCCAGCCGTGGTCGGTCGACGTCGTCAGCGGCGGGGCCCGCCAACGGCTCGGCGAGGCACTGGTGCAAGCCGCCGAATCGGGGAAGCCGACCCCCGATTTCCCGCTGCACCCGTACACCGGGACGGCCGCGGAACGCAGCTTCGCGGCCGGCGCGCTGATGCACGAAGCACTCGGGATCGCGCGGGGCGACCGTGCCGGGCGGCGGCGGGCGTTCCTCACGGGGCTGCGCTTCTACGGCGCGCCGCATGTCGCGCTGCTCTCGGTCCCCGCCGACGCGGACGCGCGCATGACGGCCGACCTCGGCATCTACGCGCAGACCTTGATGCTCGCCATGACGGCCCACGGCGTCGCCAGCTGCCCGCAGGGCGTGCTCGGGTTCTACGCCGACGCCGTGCGCTCCGTCCTCGGCCCCTCGACGGACAAGCTGCTGTTCGGCATCTCCTTCGGCTACCCCGAGCCGGAGGCCGCGGCCGCCATGCCGGCCATCCCTCGCGCGCCGCTGACCGAGACCACGCGGTTCCACGACTGAGCGGAACGGGGCGTGCGCGGAACCGGGTTGGCGCGGGACGGTCGGCGCCGCGCCAACCCGTAGGTGGTCCTCACGATCCTGACCCCGACCCTGACCCCGACCCTGACCCCGACCCTGACCCCGATCCCGATCCCGATCACGAACTACGGCCGCCTTGCCGAAGGGTGCGCCCCGTCCTCGTCCTTCGGACCCGGCGCCGGAACCCGTGCCCCGAGCGCTCCCTCGCCCTGCGCGGACGAGCCGATGCTCGCACGCAACAGCGGTCCCGACACGACCGTCGTCACGACGGCCATCACGACCATCAGCGAGTAAAGGCCGGGATCCAGGATCCCCAGGGAGAGGCCCACCGTCAGCAGCACCAGCTCGGTCAGGCCCCGCACATTCATCAGCGTGGCGAGCGCCAGCGCCGACCGGTGGTCGAGGCGGGCGGCCCGGGCCCCGCCGTAGACGCCGAGGAGCTTTCCGCCACTCGCGACGAGCAGGATCATCAACAGCTCCCCGATCGCGGCGGCATCGAGGTGCGAGAGGTCCACGCGGAACCCGGCGACCACGAAGTAGATCGGCATGAGGAAGGACGCCAGCGGCTCGACCGAGGTGCCCAGCCCCTCCCGGAACCCGCCGCGCAGCCCGGAGCGGGGCACGGCGAGGCCGAACAGGAAGGCCCCGAAGATCAGATGCAGCCCCATCCACTCCGTCGCGGCGCCGGAGGCGAGCACGCCCGCCATCACGAGCGGCGTGGTCGTCCGCTGCGGGAGCCGCCGCACGACACGGCAGCTCAGCAGCCGCGGGACCGCGCACACCATGATCGCGGCATAGGGCAGCAGCAGGAACAGGCGCCAGGAGTGCCCTTCCGACCCGACGACGGCGACGACGACGGCGAGCACCGTCCAGGCGATCACATCGCCCACGGCCGCCAGCGCCAGTGCGAGCCCGCCGACCCTGCTGGTGAGCAGGCCACGGTCGACGATGATCCGTGCGAGCACGGGGAAGGCGGTGACGGCCATGGCCGTGCCCAGGAACACGACGAACACCGCCGGCTGCCGGCTCGGATGATCGTCGAGCAGCCGGAGCGCGAACAGCGACCCGAGCCCGAATGGCACCACGAGCGCCCCGGTGCCCAACCAGCCCATCGTCGCCGCCTCCTGGCGTACGGCGCGACGGTCGAACTCGAGCCCCACCAGAAACATGAACAACGCCACGCCGACGTTCGCGAAGGCGCCGAGCAGCGGACGGATCTCGGTCGGGAAGAGCGTGTCGGTGAGTCTGCCCCCGAAGAGGCTGGGGCCCAGGAGCACACCGCCGACGATCTCCCCGACCACCGAGGGCTGGCCCAGGCGGCGCGCGAGGGCCGCCATCGACCGGCAGACGAGAACGAGGGCGGCGAGGGCGAGCAGCATCGCGCTCGCGTCCGGGGCGCTCATCGCGCCACCGGAAGGGCGCGGAGGGGAATGACGATCACGGTCCCTCTTTCCTGTGGGCGAGGCCGGCGCGGCTGCGGCGGCCGATCGAAGGTGACGGGTGAAGGGATTCCCCTCGCTCGCGCCCTGCGGATCAACAGAATTGGGATGCCGCCGGAACTCCTGAAGGCCGCAGATCGCTGACGCGCGACGCCACGGCGGAGGCGATGACACGCTTGGCCCGTCCGACGTCGTCGGTCGAGACGATGTCCTGCATCGTCCGCAGGTCTCCGCCCGGATTGATCCCGAGTTCGCCGGCGAGTGTCTGGCGGGCCCGGTGAAAAACCCGAAGGGATTGCGCGCGGTGGCGCGACAGAAAGAACGCCAGCATCAACTGCTGGTACAGGATTTCGTTCAACGGATACTGCATCAGGTGTAGCGAGAGGAACTCGATCACCTCGTGGCACAGGCCTGCGCTGAGCTGCGACCAAGCGGCCAGCTCGACGCAGTCTGCGCGGGATTGCTGCAGCCACGAGTCAAAGCTGCCGAGGATCGGTCCGGAGCAGGCTCCGCCGAGCGGTGTGCCGCGGCAGAGCGAGAGCCCCAATTTCCACTCGCGGGCCGCCGACCTGTAGTCGCCGTTCACCATGTGGCGATGGCCGTCGATCCGATGGCGGTGGAACAACTGGAGGTCCAGTTGCTCGCCCTGGAGCCGCATGAGGTAGCCCGGGAATTGACTCCATATGACGTCCCCCTGCGACTTGTCGCCGAGTTGCTGGCGCAGCTTGGAGATGTGTACGTAGATCGCGTCGCGTGCCCGTTGTGGCGGTTGGGCCCATACCTCGCCGATGAGGTCGTCGACGGTGACGATACTTCCCGCTTTCACAAGAAGAGTGGCCAGAATTATCGAGAGGTTCCGGGATCGAATCGGTCGAGGTTCACCGTTGATGACGAGGCGGACCGGCCCGAGGATTGCATAATGCACGGAACTAGACCCTTCACATCACATGCCTGACGAGCATGGCAATCGGCACCGAAACGGTGCTTGTTGACGTTGCGTCAGCTTCGGAGGGACAGGTCTGGAGGCCGGCAGGGGGCGCCGGAGGGGAGGGTGGGCGTGGCACTCCTAGGGTTGCCCCTCCTGGGAGTGGCGCTGCCTGGTCCCGGTGACCGTCCCGCCGCAGAGTCGCGACATGACGTCCGACCCATTCACCGAACGGGAGGCGCCGGCCCTCCCTCGCGCAACCGGCCGGTCAGCTCCGCCCCGCGGTCACCGGGGCCGTCCCGCCACCGGTCGTCGGCCTCTCACCACAACTTCGGTCATGCGCCGGCCGTTTGCGGACCCCGGAGGGTGGCCGTGGAACTCCTGCGGTCGCGGGATTCACCAACAATCCGTTGCGCATCGGACCGATACTCCTTCCCGTTGCGGGGCGGCCTCGGTGAAGGTCTGGCCGGCGGGTGACGGCGAAGGCGTCACCGGAGGCTTCGACCGTGGCCTCACCGTTCGGCGTGGTTTCCGATGACGGGCATCCTGCGGCACCGCCCTTGCGGTGGCCTGGCCGGGAAGCTGCCGAATTCTTGCCGTCCACTGCACGGTTTTTGGCCAATCCGGCCGAAATCCCAGCGGGGGCCTTGCCGTTCGCCTGCCGACGGCGACGATGATCTTGGAACGCCCCCATTTCCTGTGTAAGGCTCCGCTTCGGGAGGGCACCGGCCGCACTGCGCCACCCGCCCGTCGGCACCACCGCGCGTGCGAGAACGATTGGGAGCGATATGCCTTCATTCCTGACGCCGAACCCGCCCCCGACCACCCCGACCCCCGCGGCCGGACCGCACGAGCCCCTCCTGCTGAGCGTTCTGGGCCCCATGTCGGCGCGCCACGGCGGCCGCGACCTCCCCCTCGGTCCGCCACGCCGCAAGGCCCTGCTCGCCCTGCTCCTCATACGCCTGGGGCGCGTGGTGCCCACGGAACTGCTGATCGAGGAGTTGTGGGGCGCGGAGCCCCCGCGGCAGGCCGTCGCCACGCTCCAGAGCCACTTATCCCACCTGCGCCGCGTACTGCAGCCGGCCTCCGGGCCGGACCGCCCCACCGTGCTGCGCCACCGCGCGCCCGGCTACGTCCTGGAACTCGCCGCCGAACAGATCGACGCCTGCCGCTTCGAGCACCTGATCGCCGAAGGGCGGCTGCTGCAGGAACGCCGCGACCCGCGCGCCGCGCGAAACCGGTTCACGGCAGCCCTGTCCCTGTGGCGGGGTTCGCCCTACGCGGAGTTCGACGGTCATCCTCCGCTCAGCGACGAGAGTTCGCGTCTCGAAGATGTCCGGCTCAACGCCGTGGAGTCGTGCGCGGAGGCCCAACTCGCCCTCGGTGAAGCCCAGGAAGTGGCCGCCGGCCTCGACCGCGAGGCACGTCTCCACCCGGCACGAGAACGCCTGGTCGGCCACCTCATGACGGCTCTGTCCCGGCTCGGGCGGCAGGCCGAGGCGCTCGAAGTGTACGAACGGACCCGCGTCCATCTGGAAGAGGAGTTCGGCGTGGGCACGGCCGCCGAACTCCGCAGAGTCAGGACCGCGATCCTGCGCCAGGAGCCGGGGGTGGGCGCGCCCACCGCCGAACCGCACCCCGACCTCCCCGAACCTGCCGGGCCCGCGCCGGGCGCCGCGGCGATCGGGGCAGCAACGGCGCACGACGGCGCAGGCGCGCGCGGGGCGAAGGCGCGCCCGCGGCACGCGGCACCGGAGCCCGAACGGCCCGCGGTGGCGGAGGCGTCCGGTGGGTTCGGCGGGGGAGCGGCGGCCGGGACATCCGAGGGGTTCGCCAGGCCGGTCGCGGCTCCGGACGACGAGCCCTTCGCACCGGACCGCAGTGCGCACGCTCGCCAGGACGGCACGCTGACCGCGGGACCGGGAGGCACCGAAGGCGCCGTAAGCGCCGGGGCGCAGACGCACGGGCACCAGCCGGACAGACCCCCCGCCGAACCCCGACCCGGCCCCGCCCGCCGGCCGCTGACTCTCACCACGCCCCCGCGCTCGACCACCCCGGATTCATGGGAACGCGCGCGTCCGGCGCAGGAGACGACGGCTCGGGAATACGACGACACGAGCACCGAGACCGTACGACCGGTGTGCGGCGGCCCGGGCGCCGCGTCGCCGTTCACCGGCCGCAGCCAGGAGTTACAGCGCCTGACCGCCGCGGCGGCCAGCGCCCTCGCCGGTCACGGTCACGTGGCGGGCGTCCTCGGCCCCGCCGGCGTCGGCAAGACCCGGCTGCTCCTCGAACTCGTACCCCGGCTGGGAACCCCCCGCGCGGGCCAGGACGGTCCCGATCAGGAGGATGCCGGCCTGGAGGTGATCTGGAGCCACTGCTTCCTGGGCGAGGGCGTACCGCCCTACTGGGTGTGGACCCAGATCCTCAGACGACTGTCCACGACCCGCCCGGACGCCTTCCGCGAAGCGGCGAAACCATTCGGCACCCTGCTCGCCCCGCTGATGCCCGAGCGCGCGGCCCGGCCCGCCCCACCGGCCCCCGAATCCGACTGGGGCCGGGCCCGGTTCCTCACCCACGACGCGGTCTGCGAGGTCCTGCTCACCCTCGCCGCCCAGCGCCCCCTCGTCCTGCTCATGGAGGACCTGCACTGGGCCGACACCGCCTCCCTGGACCTCCTCAGACTGCTGAGCACCCGCAGCCAGGGCCACCCGCTCGGCATCGTCCTGACCGCCCGTGAGCACGAGATCGAGTCGGACGCGACGCTGCGCCGGATGCTCTCCGAGGTCCTGCGCGGCCCCAGGAGCGAGACCCTGCGGCTCGGCGGGCTGTCCCGCCGCGCCGTCGCCGCCCTCGTCGTCGCCCTGGCCGGGCCCGGCGTCGACGCGGGTGTCGTCGAGGTGCTGCACCGGCGCAGCGAGGGCAACCCGTACTTCGTCATGCAACTCCTCTCCCTCCTGGGGGACGCCCGCAGCCTGCGGCGGCCCGACGCGGTGGACGTCCTGCTGACCCGAGTCCCGACGGGCGTCCGCGAGGCGCTGCACCAGCGCTTCGCCGCACTGCCCGAGTCGGTGCTGCGCGTGCTGCGGCTGTGCGCCGTCATCGGCACCGAGGTCGACACCGACCTGCTGGAGCGCACCGCCACCGACGACGAACGGGTCACCGCGGCACTGGAGTCGGCGATCCGGGCCGGGCTGCTCGGCGAGGACCCCCACCACCCCGAACGGCTCCACTTCACCCACGCCCTGGTCCGCGAGACGCTCATCGACGAGCTCCCCCGCGAGGACCGGCAGCGGCTGCACGCGAGGGTCGTCGAGGGGATATCGGCCCGCAGGCTCGGGCAGATGGACGACGAGGAGATCGAGCGGATCGCCCACCACGCCTGGCACGCCAAGAGCGCACTGCCGACCGCCGAAACCCTTCCCCTGCTGCTGCGCGCCGCCGAACAGGCCGAGCAGCAACTCGCCTACGAACAGGTGGAGACCTGGCTGCGCCGCGCGGTGCACCTGCTCGGCCTGCTGCCGCCCGGCGACCCCTCGGCCGCGTCCCTGAACCAGCGGCTGCACATCCAACTCGGCCAGGTGCTGGCCACCACCCGTGGCTACGGCCACGCCGAGGCCGAAACGGCACTCGCCCGCGGATGGGCCCTCGGCGCGACCACCCACTCTCCCGAGGACCCGTCGGTGCTCTGGGCCCTGTGCGCGGCGTACATCGTCACCGGCCGCTATGACGCCTCACGCCAGTTCTCGGGCCTGCTCCGGGAACTCGCCGACCGGACCGGCCAGCCCGTCGCGGTGCTCGGCGCGGCCTACGGCGAGGGCATCGTCCTTCACATCCGCGGCCAGCTGCGGCAGGCGCTCGCCGAACTGGAGCACGGCGTCGCCATGGCGGACGAGTACGCCAGCGAGGGCCACTCCCTGGCCCGCACCTTCCAGCACGACCCACGCGTCTCCTGCCGTTCCTACGACACCTTCACCCACTGGCTCATGGGCGACCGCACGACCGCCACGGCACGCCGCCGCGAAATGCTGCACCTCACCGAGTACGAGAGCAGACCCTCCGACCGCTGCTTCGCCCTCTACGTGGACGCGGTCGTGGCGGCCTGGGAAGGCGACGCACACACGGCCCGCTCCTCCGGCGCCGAGGGAGTCCGCCTGGCGGACGAACACGGCCTTCGCTACTGGAAGGCCATGCTCGGGGTGCTGGAGGGCTGGGCCCTCACCCACTCCGGACAGGAGGACGGCCTCCCCCTGATGCACTCCTCACTCGCCGAACTCCACCACTCCAGAACCCACTTGCGCCGCCCCCTCCACCTGGGCCTCTTGGGCCAGGCACAGCACCGCGCCGGAAGGACGGAGGACGCGAAGACCACCCTGCGCGCTCTCCTGGCAGCCGTGGGCCACAGCGACGAACACGTCTACCTCCACCCGGAACTCCCCGCCACCCGCCTCCTCCACGACCTCCTGGGCCGCGGGGCGGCGGAGGCGGTGGCAGCGGGGTGAGGAGCCCGTCTCCAAGCTGTTCCGGCCCCGGCGCGGTGCCCTCAGACCGAGGCCATCGGGCGTGCGTCGTCGGAGGCGGCTGAGGATGTCGGGCCGGCTTCGGGGGCCAGGGACGGGTCGCTGGTCAGGCCCCGTTCGTGAGCCCTGACCCCGGAGCGCACCGCCCAGAAGTAGAAGACCGGGGCGGTGACCGCGATCAGCGCGGTGCCCAGCACGCCGGGGAGCAGGCCCCGCCCGCCGAACTCCGTGCCGCCCAGCGCGGACACCAAGGCCGTCCACACCAGGAAGGCGACCATCCACCAGGCCGCGGCGAACTGCCGCAGCAGCCGACGCTCACCCCGGCGCCACAACACCAGCGCCGCGACCGGAACGGCCACCAGCGTCAGCAGAGTGATCTTCCCGGTCTCCGGCCACTTCGACCAGTACAGCGCGCAGGCGGCGAAGGCGAAGGTGACCGGGCACAGCACCCCGGCGGCCGGCAGCCGGAAGGGACGGGGCAGCTCCGGGCGGGTCCGCCGCAGCACCCCCACCGCGATCGGGCCGATCAGATACGAGATGACCATGGCCGCCGACACCACGCCGGCCAGCGCCTGCCAGCTGCGTCCGACGGTGAGCAGCAGCACGACGGAGAAGCCGAGGTTGAGCCACATCGCGGGGCGGGCGGTGCCGTAGCGGGGATGCACGGCCGCCAGCTTCCGGGGGAAGAACCCGGTCTCGGCGAGGTTGGTGACCAGGTACGCGGCCGAGGCGACATTGGCGATGTTGGACCCGGCCGGCGAAATGAACGCGCCGAACTGCAGCATGGTGACCACCCAGTGCAGCATCAGCAGCCCCGCCAGATCGGCAAACGGCGAGTTGAGGTTCACGCCCTGCCAACCGCCGGACCGCGCCAGCAGCTCGGGCGGCACCGACCCCAGGTAGGCGACCTGCAGCGCCAGGTAGATCACCAGGCCCAGGGAGAGCGCACCGACCAGGGCGATCGGGATGGCTCGGCCGGGGTTCTTCGCCGCTCCGCCGAGATTGACCACGGCCTGGAAGCCGTTGAAGGCGAAGACCACACCGCAGGTGGTGACGGCGGTGAGCACGGCCGGCCATCCGTACGGGGCGAAGCCGCCGTGGGCGGTGAAGTTCGAGGGGTGGAAGCCGGACCCGACCAGGGCGAGCACCGCCAGCACCGGTATGGCGAACTTGACCAGGGTGAGCACGGTGTTGGCACGGGCCAGCAGCTGGACCGACCAGAAGCAGGTCAGCCAGAGCGCGAGGGTCAGGACCAGCGCCACCACCGTGCCGGAGAGGGTCAGCTGGTGGGTGGCCGGATCGACCAGCCCCTTCGCCCAGCCGAAGCTCCAGGACGTCATGTACTGGGTGGCCGCTATCGACTCGATCGGCACCAGTGAGGCGGTCGCGATCCACACCGCCCAGCCGGTGAGGAAGCCGAGCACCGGGCCGTGCGAGAGGTGTCCGTAGCGGGCCATGCCGCCGGGGATCGGGTAGGCCGAACCGACCTCGGCGTACGACATCGCGATCAGGCCGATGAAGACGACACCGATCACCCAGGCGACCAGCGCCGCGGGGCCCGCCACCTGGGCGGCGGAGCCGGCCCCGAAGAGCCATCCGGAGCCGAAGATCGAGCCGATGCCGATCATGATGAGGGCGAAGAGGCTGAGCCCCTTGCGCTCGCCGGCGCTCATATCCATGGGAAGTGTCGTCCGTCCTGGTATTGCGCACCCCGCACTGCTGGAGGGGCCGCTGCCATCTGCCGCCGACCACCCTATTTCCGGCCACATACCGGGAACGCCGCCGCGCTGCACGAACACCACACGCACCGGCCCCGCCAGGACACGAACGGGAGGCCAACAGCCCCGGCCGCACGGCCCGTTCGCCCCCCACCCGCCGCTCGCCGGCGGCCCGGGAGATCACTGCATGAGACGCGTCACAGCGACGGGCTGAGCGGGCGCTTGTCGGCGGGGGCGCCTGTACGGCCGCGGGCGGTGCGGCGGCCGTACCGCCAGGCGGCGACGGCGACGAGGGCGGCCAGGGCGAGCGAGCCCCGGCGCCACCCCCGGGCCCCGGCCCCGACCCCTGCCTTCATCCATCTCGTATCGCGATCGATGTCATGAAATCTATGTGTTGGACTCATGATCCAGGCGGAGGAATGCTTCGGTAAAGGTCTTATTCGCCAGGGTTTGGGGAGTTCCATGCCGTTCGTAGCTGCTCGTTCCGCTGAGGTGGGGTACGCGGTCGCAGCAGAGGGGCCGGGGCTGATGCGCGTCCATGGCACGGGCGGCAACGCCGACCCGCTCTTCAGCGGGAGCGGCCGCACCACTGATGGGGGCAACAGGCTGACGGGCATTCCTTCCACTTGGTTTCGGGTCTCCGGACCTAGACCCAACGCCCGATACCAGCCGGGCTCTTGAGAACGTAGCTTTCACCTCAGTTCCCGTGAAGAGGAACCGGCCGCGGGTGAAAGCAGCTGGGCCTGCGCGCATTCCGATGGACCCTGCAGTCCATCGACGGCGCGTCACTCCCTACCGGCACGCACCTTATTCACCCCTGCTTTCATTTACCGATTTGAGGTATGGGTATGACCACACAACTCCCTGTCAGTGTGCCCGTCGAGGGCGGGAAGATTTCAGGGACCGGTGAACCGAAATTCCCGTTGCCGGCGCTGCTCGCCCTGGCCACGGCTGTGTTCATCACCAGCCTGACCGAGACGTTGCCGGCAGGTGTGTTGCCTGCGATGAGCTCTTCGCTCGGGGTCAGCGAGTCCGCGATGGGGCAGTCGGTGACGATCTGTGCCGTCGGGACCTTCCTCACGGCGATCCCCCTGGCAGCGGCCACCGCGAAGTGGCAACGCAAGCGGTTGCTGCTGACCTCGATGGTGGTGTTCGTCGTGGCGAACACTGTCACGGCGCTGTCACCGGACTACACGCTGACCCTTGTCGCCCGGTTCGTCGCCGGAGTGGCAGCGGGTCTGGCCTGGGCCACGCTGTCCGGATACGCGCGCCGCATGGTCGCGGTTCACCTTCAGGGCAAGGCCATGGCGATCGCCATGGCCGGCATTCCGGTCGCTCTGTCGCTCGGAGTGCCCGCGGGGACCTTCGTCGGGAGGGTGCTCGGCTGGGGGGCGGCGTTCCTGGCCATGTCCGTGCTTGCCGTGATCGTGATTGCGTGGATCATGGCCACGGTCCCGGACTATCCGGGGCAGCAGGAGCGCCGGAGCCCGATCCTGCGGGCCCTGGCGGTCCCGGGCGTGAGCCCCGTCCTGTTCGTCACCTTGGTGTTCGTACTGGCTCACACCATCCTCTACGCCTATGTCGCCACGTTCCTCGCCGATCTCGGTATGGGTGGCTCCACCGATCTGGTGCTGTTGGTCTTCGGCGTGGCCTCGCTGGTGAGCATCTGGTTCGTGGGGGCGCAGGTCCACCGCCGGCTGCGGCTCATGATGGTCGCCTGCACCCTCCTGGTCGCCGTGGCGGCAGCCGCTCTCGCCACGTTGTCCGACGTCACGGCACTCGTCTATGTCGCGGCGGCACTGTGGGGTCTGGGGTGGGGAGGTGTCCCCACCCTCCTGCAGACCGCTGTGGGCGATGCGGGAGGCGACCGGGCGGACGCCGCCCAGGTCATGCTGGTCACGCTGTGGAACGTGGCCATGGCGGGCGGGGGCATCGTGGGCGGGGTACTCCTCGACCGGCTCGGTCCGCCCTCCTTGCCGTGGAGCATTCTGCTGCTCATGGCCCCGGTGCTCATCGTCGTCATAGCCGCCCGGGGGCACGGCTTCCCCGCCACGCGCCGGACCTGAGCGCTCGGCCACGTCCCCGCCGGCCCCTCCAGTTCGCCGTAGGGGCCGGGGCAGGTCAGGCCATCCAGAAGAAGACCGCCGTCATCCGCTTCTCCTCCATGGTGGTGCCCCAGTAACCGGTGGCCGTGTGGATCAGGTTCGCGGAGTAGAGCAGCAGCCGGTTGGCGCGGTGCGGGACGCGGACGTCCTCGACGAAGGAGTCCGGCGCGACGAAGCGGGTGCCGAGGGCGTCGACCAGATTGTTGTGCGGAGCGGCCACCTGGTTGCCGCCGAGTGCGCCACCCGGCAGACGCTGTCGGTAGAAGCTGGTGCCGAAGTCCTTGGGGACCAGGGAGTTGAGGTACAGCACGGCGGCGTAGCGGCAGAGGGCGCGGGAGTCGGTGTGAGGGCGGGGCTCGCACTCGCCCTCGCCGACGATCTGGACGCAGTTGTGGTTGACGGTGCCGCTACCTGCGGGACGTTCCGCCCAGATCTTCGGGGCACCGGTCGCCTTTTTCACCAGCCTCTCGACTCGGGCCAGCTCGCCGGGTTCCAGCGCCGGCATGGTGCGCAGGCCCGGCCAGCTCTCGGGTTTGTGGGGGTAGCCCTCGGTCCAGTCGTCCCGGGCCAGACAGCGTTCCCGTACGGCAGTCGGGTCCGGCAACACGTCATCTAGTACCCAGTAATCCCGGCCACGAGTCGGCTTGCGGTAGGGGAGGACCGGGAGGGTGGCAGGGTGTAGGGGCATGACAGGGAACGTAGTTCGGCCTTTGGCCGAGATCGCCACGCAAGCGGTCAACCTTCAGTCAAGGGTTGTCCATTCCTTCCTGTGAATTTGCTGTGTATTTGCCGTGTCCCCGAAGCGTGACCTCTCCTTTCTCGGTGTTCGGCGGTGGGGCGGTACGCGGTGAGCTCGCCGAAGGCGGGGTGATGAAGGTCAACGGCGGGGGATTCACTGCGAATTCGGGGCGGCGAGGTGAAATTGCGGCGCGGCGGCGGGCAGGAAGTAGCTCATTCCAGGGAGCGGCCGTAGCCCCAGGGGTCGCCTGTACCGGCGGGGCATACCGGCGGGCCGAGCCGGTGCTGCACGAGGAAGGTGAAGCGGAATCCCACGGTCAGCGTCCAGAAGGTGATTTAGCCGAGGCGTTCGTCGAGCATTGTGCCGGTGAACTTGGGCCACCGGAAAGGGAATCCGGCGAACATCGCGTAAACCACCGTGCCGATCAGCGAGCCGAAGAGGAACCTTGTGCCGGCGCGGCGGCCGGTGCGTGACCCGGCCGCTCACCGTTTCCCCGACCGCCGTTGTCCGTACTTCCCCACCAGCCATGGTGCTGTGTCCTCCACCTCGCAAATGTGCGTCGGGCCGGGAACGGCCGGAGCCGGGAAGAGCCATCGGCACGGGGGAGACCGGCCCTTCCCGGCAGACACATCGTCGGCCGTCCACCTCCGTGGCCCGCAGGGCCGAACAGCCCTCTTCCGCCCCGCGACCGGCCCCCGGTGGCGGGCCGGCCGGCCCCCGTCGCCGACGCCGCCGGGTGGCCGGTCGGCACCGGTGTGGCTTCGCTGATCACGTAGGCTGCCGAGCAGACGTACGGGATCTTTGGAGCGGGACGGTCATGTCCGAATCGCTGCAGTACGCACCGGCCATGAGCGGTCCGCACGGGCCGCAGCTCCGCGAGCCGGACCGGGTGCGCGGCCTGCTCGACGCCGTGATGAGCCTGGGGCGGGGGCTCGAACTCCCGCAGGTGCTCAAGGGCATCGTGGAGGCCGCGGTCACCCTCACCGACGCGGAGTACGGTGCGCTCGGCGTGGTCGGGGACGGGCAGCTGGCGCAGTTCCTGCCCGTCGGGATGTCCGACGAGCTCATCGGGCTGATCGGCCGCGCGCCCTGCGGTCGCGGCATCCTCGGGGAGTTGATCCGCAACCCCGAGCCGCTGCGGCTCACGGACCTGAGCCGGCACCCGCACAGCTTCGGCTTTCCGGCCCACCATCCCCCGATGCGGACCTTCCTCGGGGTGCCGGTCCGGGTCCGCGACGAGGTGTTCGGTAACCTCTACCTCACCGAGAAGCGCGGCGGCGGCTCGTTCGACGCGGACGACGAGGCCGTGTTGACCACGTTGTCCAGCGCGGCGGGAGTGGCGATCGACAATGCCCGCATGTACCACGAGAGCCGCCGCCGCGAGCGGTGGCTGGAGGCACTGGGCGAGATCACCCGCAGCCTGCTGTCCGGTACCGGTGCCGACGAGGTGCTGAGGCTGATCGCGGAACGCGCTCTGGAGGTCGCCGGCGCGGACTGCGCGGCGGTCCTGCTGCCGGTGCCCTCGTCCGCGGACCAGCTGACGGTGGCGGTGGCGTGCGGTACGGGCGCGAGCCGGATCCTCGGGCTGCGGGTGCCGGCTGACGGTTCACTGCCCGGGATGGCCGCCCGCAGCGGCCGGCCCGTGGTCAGTGCCGATCTACGGGCCGACCCACGGGCGTACCCGCTCGGCCCCGGCGCCTGGCGCAACGGAACCGAGCACCCGCCCCAGGGCGAGGAGCCGGACGACGCCGCACTGAACGGAGCGCCGGCGGAGATGCACGGGCCGACGGTCGCCGTCCCGCTCCAGGTGGACACCGGCTGCGGCGCCCTGCGGCTGAGCCGCCTGGCCGGGCGGCCGGCCTTCGACGACGCCGAGGTCACCCTGATATCGGGCTTCGCCGACCAGGCCGTGATCGCCCTCGAACTCGCCCGCCGGCGCGCCGAGTCGGAGGAGCTGACGGTTCTTCACGACCGTGACCGGATCGCCCGGGACCTGCACGACCTCGCCATCCAACGGCTCTTCGCGACCGGCATCACGCTGCAGAGCGCGACCCGGCTGATCGACCGTCCGGAGGCCGCCGAACGGGTCGGCCGCGCGGTCAACGACCTGGACACCACCATCAAGATCATCCGGTCCACCATCTTCGGACTGCGCACCACCGGGGACGGCAAGGAAGGCCGCGGTCTGCGTCGCGACCTGACCGAGACCGTGCAGCGGGCGGCCGGTCCCCTCGGCTTCAGCCCCTCGCTGCGGATCGACGGACCGGTGAACGCCGCGGTCCCCGACGACCTGGCACCGCACCTCGTGGCGGTGACCGCCGAGGCCCTCAGCAACGCCGCCCGCCACGCCCACGCCCGCCATCTGGACGTGACGCTGTCGGTGACCGCGGCCGCGGCGACGCTGACGGTGACGGACGACGGGACGGGCATCGGGGACGCACCGCACACCGGAGGCCTGGCCAACATGCGGGCCCGGGCCGACATGCACGACGGCCGACTGGCCGTCGAAACACCGGAGGGTGGCGGAACCCGGATCGTCTGGCGGGTACCGTTGCCCGACTGACCCGATCCGTTCCGGTGCCGCCCCGGCATCACCACACGGGAAGGGCAGGTCAGTCCCCTGGAGCTCCCGGCGCCGCCGTCACGCCCGTGGCCCGGCCCCCTTGAGTCGCTCGACGACCATCGCCGCCTGCACCCGGCGTCCCACCCCCAGCTTGGACAGGATCGCGGACACCCGGTTCTTGACCGTCTTCTCCGAGAGATGCAGCCGATCGCCGATCTGACGATTCGTCAAGCCCTCGCCGATCAGCTCCAACACCTCCCGCTCGCGCGGTGAGAGCCGATCGAGTTCGGACGTCTCCGCCTCGGCCGCCTCGCCCCGGTCCGGGTCGCGCAGCCGCTCCATCACCCGCGTCGCGGTGCGCGGATCCAGCATCGACTGCCCCGCCGCGACCGTACGGATCGCGTGCACCAGCGCGGTGCCGTCGATCTGCTTGAGCACATAGCCGGATGCCCCGGCCATGATGGCGTCGAACAACGCCTCGTCGTCGTCGAAGGACGTCAGCATCAGACAGGCCAGCTCCGGCATCCGGGCCCGTAACTCCCGGCAGACCACGATCCCTTCGTGGTCGCCGTCGGGCCCGTCGGTGCCGCCCAGCCGCACGTCGAGCACGGCCACCTGCGGCCGGACCGCCGGCACCCGGGCGAGGGCCTGCCGGGCGTCCCCCGCCTCCCCGACGACCTCGATGTCCCCCTCCGCCTCCACCAGGTCCCGCACCCCGCGGCGCACCACTTCGTGGTCGTCGAGGATGAAGACACGCAGCGGCGTCGCGGGGGCGGCGACGGGCGCGCCAGGGGCAGGGGGAACGGGCTGCTGGTTCATGCACTCTCGCTCTGTGGTTCACGCGGATCGGCCGGGCACAAGGGTCCGGCCACGAGGTTCGCCGGTCCCGGCGGCCCGCACAAGGGCCGAACGGCCCCGGGGGATCGGGGCCCTTCGGGCACGGCACCGCCTTGCGACACTGACGCTCCCGTCAGGAGGTCGATTCCATGCAGCGGTCCTACCCGCCCGCACGCTCCGCTTCGCCGTCCGTGCCGTCCGTGCCGTCCGGACGGTCCGCCGCCGGTACCGTCGGCGGCGAGTACCATGCCCTGCTCGCCCGGCACGACGCCATGCGCCTGCGGCGGCGCATCCTCGGCCGGCGCCGGGCTCCCGAGCCGGAGACGGCCGCCTTATACGACGGCGCCGCGGACCAGCGCCTGATCACCCCATACCTCGACCTGGTCACCCCGTTCGGCGACCTGATCGCCCACCTCTACGACGAGATGTTCGCCCGGTGGCCCTCCCTGCGAGCGCTGTTCCCCGCGTCCATGGACTTCCAGCGCGCGCATCTCGCCCGCGCCTTCTGGTACCTGATCGAGAATCTGCACCGCCCCTCCGAGGTGGCCGCCACCTTCCGGCAACTCGGCCATGACCACCGCAAACTCGGGGTGCGTCCGGCGCACTACGAGGCGTTCGAGGCGGCACTGTGTACGGCGTTGCGGCGCACCGCCGGGCCCCGGTGGACCGGGGCGGTGGAGGCGGCCTGGGTGCGGATGCTGCGGTTCGCCGTCGCGTCGATGGTCGAGGGCGCCGACGCCGCGCTGGCCGAACCCCCGTGCTGGCAGGGGACGGTGACCGCCCACGAGCGGCGCCGCCCGAACCTCGCGGTGCTGCGGATCAGGCCGCACGAGCCGTACCCGTACCGGGCCGGCCAGTTCGCGGCGGTCGAGTCCCCGCTGATGCCCCAGGCGTGGCGACACTACTCCCCGGCGTCGGCACCGGCGCCGGACGGCGAGGTGACGTTCCACATCCGGCGCACCGGCCCCGGCGGGGTCAGCGACGCCCTGGTCAGCGGTACCCGGGCCGGCGACATCCTGCGGCTGGGCCCGGCGCACGGCACGATGACGCTCCGGGACGAGGACCGCTCCCGCGATCTGCTGATGGTGGCGGGCGGCACGGGCTGGGCGCCGGTCAAGGCACTGCTGGAGGACTGGGCGGGCCGCCGCCGCGGCACCGGCGGCCTTCCGTCGCCCCCGGCCGGCCGGGTCCACCTCTTCGTCGGCGCCCGCAGTCACGCCGACCTGTATGACGCCGCGGCGCTGGCTGAGTGGGCGGCACGCCACGACCGGCTACGGGTGGTCCGGGTGCTGGACGACGACGTCACCCCGTCGCACGACGACCCGTCGGCCGGGTACGGCCCGCTGGCCGAAGCGGTGGCGCGGGCCGGGCAGTGGTCGCGGCACCTCGCCTTCGTCAGCGGCCCGGCGGCCATGGTCGGAGCCACCGTCGCGCGACTGACCGCAGCCGGCATGCCCGCCGACCACATCCGCCACGACCCGATACCGGACCACTGACCCCGCCGGCGGGCCGCTGCCCGGCGCACACGGCAACGGGAGGGTGACCGGCGCGGCCCAGTGACGCCCACCGGACCCGGAACGCCGCGTGCTTCCAGACGGGCCGAACGGCCCCTGGCGGCCCGCCACCAGGCCCCTTTTACTGGCCGGCATCTCAATACGTCAGCTGCGTGAGTGGCGACAGCTGCGTCACCTGAATCGCCTGCATCAGCTGTGTCACCTGATTCAGCTGCGTCACAAGGACAGGGAGCAGTACGCCGTGAACGACTTCCCGGCCCGGCACACCACCGGGACCGCCACCGACTCCGTACTGGCGGCCTGGGCCGACCGCGAGGCGTCCCGCCACCGCACCGAACTGGACCGCGCCGAGTCCCTCCGCTTGTTGGGCAGCGTCTCACTGGGCCGGATCGTCTTCACCCAGGACGCCCTGCCGGCCATCCGCCCCGTCAACCACCTCCTCCACCACGGCGAGGTGATCATCCGCACTCACGAGGGCGCGGCACTGACCAGCCTGACCGAACACGCGGAGGCCCAGGGCGTGGTCGTCGCGTACGAAGCCGACGCCATCGACCCGGCCACCCACTGCGGCTGGAGCGTGGTCGTGACCGGCTACTGCCACCTGGTGACCGATCCCGCCGACCTGGCGCACTACGAAGCGTTGCTCCACCCATGGACCGATCACCGGATGTCCCACGCACTACGGATCCGCCCGCACTTGGTCACGGGGGTGCGGTTGTCCCCGAGACGTGACGCCCCGGAACGTAGGTGAGACAGTCGCCCCTCGTCGACGTGGTCGGGCGAGAGCCATGCGCTTCCCTCGCGGGGCCCGAGTGGGCCGCTCACTGCGTTCACTTGGGAGTACGCGGGACGGCGGCGAGGAGTCTCTCGGAATACTGCCCGATGATGCGTTCCACCGCGAACGTCGTGCGGCAGGAACGTGCTTCGTCGAGAGTGAGCCACACGGGTGCCTCACCTTCCTCCTGCACGGTCACCTCCCTACGGGCTCCCGCTTCCCGGGGCTCATCGACCTCCAGCAGATAGGCGTGCCAACGATGCGCGTCGGAGCCCCTTCTGCACACGTCCCCTCGCAAATACTCGTCCGCAATAAGCCGGAGACCCCCCTTCGCTGCGCGGATTCCCACTTCCTCCCACAGCTCCCGCGCGGCCGCGCACTCGGGTTCCTCCCCGCGTTCGACATGGCCCGCGGGGACGGTCAGTGAGTAGGGAAAGGCGGTGCGCTGGAAGAAGAGAAACCTCGCGCGGCGGTCGCGTACGAAGACACCGGCACTCTCATGCCAGTATTCGCCGTCTGTATCGGTCCACCAGCGGATGCGGGGGTCGACGACGATGGCTCTCTCCGCCGCGCGGCCGCACGAAGCGCAGGTACAGCGTTTCCTTCCGTCCACGACGATCCATGTGACCGCCTCGGCGTGGCAGTACAGGCAGAACTCGCCCTGGGGGTTGTCCCGCAACAGAAGGAAGTCGATGTTCATCCTGCCCTTTCCGAGGTGAAGGACTGCCGTCAGCTGGTACAGCAGCCGGGAACGCCACACTTCCGTGGCTCGGTCACGGTCCCGTGCGGTAGGGCCGGCTGATGTGCGTCGCCGTCCCCCAAGAGTTCCGGTCCTCCCCTCTTCTCCTCACTCTCCGGCGCGTCGAGCGCCCGGAACACACCGGCTGTCGAACCCCTTGCGGACGTGCGCGCGGTCATCAGCAGCAGGACCGTGCCCACTCCGCCGAAGACCAGGGTCGCGGCAGCGACGGCGCCGAATCCCGCGGCGGCGATGAGCAGTCCGAAGAGCGGTGGTCCCAGCAGAGTCCCCACACTGCCGAGCTGGTTGAACATCCCGTTGGCGATATCGACTTGCTCAGGACGGCTCACCGAGGCGGGGAGGGCAGCGAAGACAGCGGAGATGAGCAGTCCGTCGACGACAAGAACAAGCGTGGCCGCTCCGCCGCTGACCACGAGGGGGAATTCGGCCGAGAAGGCGGGAAAGCAGGCCACCGGCATCACGACGCCCAGCGGGGCCAGCGCGGAGAGGGCCAAGCCGCGCCGCAGCAGCCAACTGGCGGCGAGCCCTCCGATCGCGCTCCCCAGGCAGACGACTGCCATCACGGTCCCGGCCACCGCCGGCGTAGCCTGGCGGAACTCGGTGAGGAACGGCGGAAGCACCATCACCACGGCGACGCCGACCAGGCACAGGCTTCCGTACGCCACACCCAGCATCAGTGCCCCGTTCCAGTCGCCGGCTTGACGGTGAGCGCACGGGACCGCCGTCCTCGGCAGCCGAGGCAGCACGGCGGTGAGTACGACGGCCATGATCAGCGGACCAAGGGCCGTGAGGGTCAGCCATTGGTTCCACGTCCACCAGGATGCCAGGGCTCCGCCCGCGGCCGCGGCGATCGCGAGCCCCGTCGGGACGCACGTGCCCCACAACGCGAGCGCTGCCGACCGAATGCCGCCTTCGGTCCTGCGCGTGAGAACGACCGGACCCGCCACGAACACGAGCAGGTAGCCGACTCCTTCAGCGAGGCGCGAGCCCAGCAGCAGCCCCCAGGATCCGGCGGCCGCGCTGCCGACGGCTGCCACCGACATCACGAAGAGCCCGCAGGACAGGGCCCGTTCGGCGCCGAAGCGGCGGACCCACCATCCCGCCGGGAAACTCAGAAGTGCGCCCACGGCCGTGATGCTCGAGGTGGCCCAAGCGAGCGCACCGGCCGACAGCCCCAGTGACGAACGCAGGGCGGAACCCGCCGGTGAGACGGCACCCAGACCGACCGCCGCCAGCACGCCGGCGAGCCATGTCACCAGTACGTACTTCCAAGGCGACTTCGAAGTACGGCCGTGACTGCGTCTCTTCCTCTCGCCCACGGATTCTCCGTCAGTTGTCGGGCGGCCCGGGAGGGCCGGCTGTGGCTTATGGGTTGTTGCCTGCTCCAAGAAGCGCGGAGAGGGCCGCAAGCACGTCCGGGCCGTCATGGCCTTGGCCCGCCGCCGCGCCCGCGTCCTGCGGGCGCCTCCGCGTGACCGCCCGTGGCCGCGTGGCGGGAGGGTCGATGACTGAACCCACCTCCCGCCACGCGAGTCCGGATCAGTCGTCCAAGCCGAACTTGGCCATCAACTCCTGATCGCCCGCCACGTAGGAGGTGTCGGTGGTCACGGTCTGGTCGGAGGGACCACGGCTGCACATGCAGAGATGGCGGCTACGGGAGGTGACTCGCACGGCTTGAGCGCCGCCGGAGGACATGATCTCTTCAGCGATGTCCTTGACGAGGTACTCCTGGATCTGGAAGCGCCGACTGAACGCCTGCACGAGACGAGGGAATTTCCCGAGTCCGAGGATGCGGTCACCCGGCACGTAGGAGATGTTGACCTTCCCGAAGAACGGCAGGAAGTGGTGGGCGCAGATCGAGAAGAAATTGTTCTCCTGAATGCGCACCACGCCGGTGTGCTCGCCGTTCACCAGACAGGTGGTCTTGAGGATCTTCGCGGTGTCGATCTCATAGCCACTCAGCAGTTCGCGATAGGCCCGGACGATGCGATCCTCGCACTCCGGGCCGCTATACCACCCGAGCGCTCTCGTGTCGGTGGTGACATTAGTCTTGAGCCATTCTTCAATGGTCACTTGTTGCCTCCATTCCTGCTTGCACCAAAGGATCCGAAACCCGGTGGAGGCTTTTCACTATCCACCCGCTCGCGTTCATTGAGAATATACATTCATTAGCCCACACCCGATCAGAGCAATGTCCAGGTGATGTGCTAATGGCTAAGTATTCAAATCCGCACGGAAAATCGACGTTTTTCTGATGATTGAACCGAGTGGGCGACGGGAATGCGGGGCTCGAATGGGCAGGGGCAACGTACCTTCCGGGAGCCGGAGCACACCCGCTCATTCGTCACCTCGTGCCGTGCGAGGCCGGTGCGCCCCGCCGGTCCGACGCTCGGTGCGCGTAGCCGACGGACACGACGAGTTCTCGGAAAGGTCAGAACGACGCGTCGCCACGCCGGAATCTCACTCCGGCGTGCCGGAGTCGATCCGGCCGAATGCGCCCGTCGCGCGGGACAGAGAATCCAGGTCCTGTTCCGTTACTGCGCCAAGTTCCTGCCCGGAGCGCAGAACATGCCACTCGTCTGCTTCTGATCGAAGATTCCACGCGGAAGTGGGACGGCGCTCGGGATGGTGCCGATGAAGACAGACTCAGCGTGAATGCGACCCGGAAATGCCCCGGAACCGCAGACCAGGAGCAGGGAATCGGTAGGAGATATGGAGAGGGAATGTGCATATCTCGCGGCGGTGTGAGTGAGCGACGCGAACGGCGCCGTCGTGGGCGCCGGCACAGGACCCGACAGGGCCGAGCACTTCCTCGCGTCCGTCGGCATAGCCGCAGTCCTCATCGGCTGCCGCCGACTCACCCAGTGATCCCATGTCTTGTTGCCGGGTATCGCTGGCTCCGAGGTCCAGGCACAGAAACCCGACGGCTACGGGGCCTCGTTGGCACCTGACTTTCTCCGGTACCTGGCAGGCCGTGAGGGCTGGGTCGAGGGCGTCGTCGCCGTGCTCGTTGCGCGCGGCACGTCGGCTCCTCCGTGCCTGCCTGAACATCTCGATGCCGATGACCACCCGCGTGTGCGTCACTGGGCCGATGGGACATCCGCCTGGGCCAAGAACGCGTACCCGTACGCCACGCCCCACCGCTTTGCGAGAGGCTTGTCAGTTCCCGCGGACGGCAAAGACAAAGGCAAGGAGAGAACTCTCCTTGCCACTCCTAAGTTATAGCGCGCTGGGGGGCTTGCGGCAAGACCCGGGGCGTGCCGCAGAATCGTCGGCCGATGCCACAACCTGCGGAAATGGGAGCACGACGTGCGTGTGTTGTTGTCGGTGTATGGGGGACGCGGTGACATCGAGCCGGTGGCGGGACCAGTGGGGCGGTTGCGGGTGCCGGTGATTCGACCGGCCACCGCAGTGCGACGGAGCACGGCTGCCTCGGAGGTATCGCGATGACCGAGCGGTACGTGCGGGATCTTCAAGGGATTGACGAGACGCAGGTCGCGGTCGTTGGCGGCAAGGGCGCGCACCTGGGCGGGCTGTCGCGGATCGAAGGCATCCGTGTGCCGGGTGGCTTTTGCGTGACGACGGACGCCTTCCGGCGGATCATGGCGGAAGCGCCGTCAATCGGCGATCGGCTCGATCAGTTGTCGCGCGTGGACCCGGACGACCGGGAGGCGATCCGCACACTCAGCGCGCAGATTCGCCGGACCATCGAAGGGATTGCCATCCCGGGCGATCTCGCGGCGGCGATCACCGGCGCGCTCGCCCAGCTCGGTGAGCAAGCCGCCTACGCCGTCCGATCCAGCGCGACGGCGGAGGACCTGCCGACGGCCTCCTTCGCCGGCCAGCAGGACACGTACCTGAACGTCGTGGGGCCGACGGCGATCCTCCAGCACGTCAGCCGGTGCTGGGCCTCGCTGTTCACCGAACGGGCCGTGACCTACCGCCGGCGGAACGGCATCGACCACCGCACGGTCCACATGGCCGTGGTCGTGCAGCGGATGGTCTTCCCGCAGGCGGCCGGCATCCTGTTCACGGCCGACCCCGTCACGGGCAACCGGAAGGTCGCCACCGTGGACGCCGGCTTCGGCCTCGGCGAGGCCCTGGTCTCCGGCCTGGTGAACCCGGACGTCTTCAAGGTGCGACACGGCGAAGTCGTCGCCAAGGCGATCGCCGCCAAACAGCGTGCCGTGCACGCCCGGCCGGCCGGCGGTACGCAGGAAGTGGCGATCGACTCGCAGCGGCAGGAGCAGCCGGCGCTGACTGATGCGCAGGTCGTGCGGCTCGTGCAGCTCGGGCGGCGGATCGAAGCGCACTTCGGCAGCCCGCAGGACATCGAATGGTGCCTGGTCGATGATGTCTTCCAGGTCGTGCAGAGCCGGCCGATCACGACGCTCTTCCCCCTTCCCGAGACCGGTGACCAGGAGAATCACGTCTACGTCTCCGTTGGTCATGGGCAGATGATGACCGACCCCATGAAGCCCTTGGGACTCTCCATCTGGCAGCTGACGGCCATGGTGCCGATGCACGCGGCCGGCGGGAGGCTGTTCGTCGACGTCACCCGGAGACTGGCCGCACCCGCGAGCCGAGCCGCCCTCCTGGACGTGGTGGGGAGAGGCGATCCGCTGATCAGGGACGCTCTGGAGACCGTCCTCGACCGCGAGGATTTCGTCCCGTCGCTCCCGGACGCGGGTCCCGGCGGGCCGCCGGCCGGCGGTGCGTCCGCCCCGATCGAGACCGATCCGGCCCTCGTCACCGAGCTGATCGAGCGCAGCAAAGCGTCCATCGCCGCCCTGGAGCGCGACATCCGGACGAAGTCCGGACCGGCGCTGTTCGACTTCCTGCTGGAGGCCTTCGAGGAGCACAGGCGAGTCCTCAGTGATCCGCTGAGCATGCAGGCGATCATGGCGGGGATGGAGGCCACGTGGTGGCTCAACGACAAGCTGCAGGAGTGGCTGGGCGAGAAGAACGCGGCTGACACGCTCACGCTGTCCGCCCCCGACAACGTCACGTCGGAGATGGGACTGGCGCTGCTCGACGTCGCGGACGTGATCCGCCCGCATCCGGAGGTGGTGGCGTTCCTGCGGGGCGTCGAGCACGTCGAGTACGCCGGCGAAAGAGCCTTCCTGGACGAGCTGGCGAAGGTCGCGGGCGGGACCGAAGCGCGCGAGGCCCTGGAGGCTTACCTCGACCGGTACGGCATGCGCTGCGTCGGCGAGATCGACATTACGAGGCCACGTTGGCGCGAGCGCCCCACCACGCTCGTGCCCGTGATCCTCGACAACGTCAGGAACTTCGAGCCGGGCGCCGCCGAGCGGCGCTTCGCGCAAGGGCGGCAGAAGGCGCAGAAGAAGGAACAGGACGTGCTGTCACGCTTGCGGGCCCTGCCGGACGGGGACCGGAAAGCCGACGAGGCCAAGCGGATGATCGACCGGGTCAGAACCTTCATCGGGTACCGGGAGTACCCGAAGTACGGCATCGTCAGCCGCTACTTCGTCTACAAGCAGGCCCTGCTGGCGGAGGCCGAGCGCCTCGTGCAGGCCAACGTGCTTCCTGAGAAGGAGGACATCTTCTCCCTCACGTTCCAGGAACTCCACGGCGTCGTGCGCTCGCACCAGGTGGATGACCAGCTCATCCAGCAGCGCAAGGAGGCGTTCCGGTCGTACCACGCGCTCACACCGCCCCGGGTGCTCACCTCGGATGGTGAGGCCGTCACCGGGGCGTACCGGCGCGACGATGTGCCGGCCGGCGCCCTGATCGGCCTACCGGTTTCCGCCGGGACCATCGAGGGAAGGGCCCGCGTCATCCTTGACATGGCGGAGGCCGATCTCGATGCGGGCGACATCCTGGTCACGACCTTCACGGACCCCAGCTGGTCGCCGCTGTTCGTCGGAATCGCGGGCCTGGTGACGGAGGTGGGCGGCCTGATGACCCATGGCGCAGTGATCGCCCGGGAGTACGGCTTGCCGGCTGTCGTGAGCGTGGAGCAGGCCACCCGGCTGATCCGGGACGGGCAGCGGATCCGCGTGCACGGAACCGACGGGTACGTCGAGATCCTGCCCTGACCGACCACACCGAGAAGCCGCATCCGTAGCTTCCGACCAAACAACGCGGAGCAGTTGATGACCGCCCCACGACCGCCGCCCGCAACGCGCACACGCGGACACGACCCGTGCACCGTAGTGACCACGCCGGAGGTGGCGGCGGCGCCCGCGCCCGCCCGCAGGAGAGTGCGGCCCCAGAGCGGAACGGTCGCGTTCCTCTCTACGGGTCCAGGCTTGTCGCTTCCGCCACCTGATCGCCATGCGAGCGCAGGACCTGACGCGCGGTGCGTCCGTAGCCTGGAGCAATCTGCGTCAGTAGTACTGGACCAGGCAGAACTCGTGCCCTTCGGGATCGGCCATCACGACGACCACGCCCTCGTCGACGTCGTCGACCGAGACGTCCAGGTGCAGGCGTACCTTGCCGGGCTTCGGCTCGGCCACGGGCTGGAAGACGAGGAGCCGATGGTCACTCCGACCCAGCGGTTCGTCATCTTGCCGGCACCCTTCTTGTGCCGGACAGCTTGCTCCGGCATGGGCCACCACATCGGTCCCGATGACACGCCCGTGGGGCGCCCGGAGAGCCCAGAGCGCCCACAGTCCATATCGGCCGCCACCGCGGGTCTGCATCGCAGCGGATACCGCGCGCCCCGGCAGATACCGCACGAGACCAGCCAACAGCCCCTACGACTCCACGAGTTCAACCTCAGTACCTGCGCGCGATGATCTGCGCGGACACACCGCCGATATGCCGTCAGGTTCCAGGACCGTCACGGTCGAGTCATCTGCACTTCGGACACTTCGAGCAATCCGTCGAGTTCGACCTTCCCCCTGGTCTGGTCCGGACTCACCACCAGGCCGTCCCGGCGCACGAGGTCCAGGAGCCGTTCGGCCAGGGGCAGGACCATATGCCGGCCCCAGCATCGTTCGCTTACGTGGCCGAAGGGGAGATATCCGGGGTGGGTGTCTCCGTCCAGCTCGTCCCAGCGGTCGGGATGAAAGGTGTCGGGCTCGTCCCAGAGCTTGGGGTCGCGGTGGCTCAGCAGGGGAAGCAACAGGACATCGTCTTTGGGGCCGATTCGTGCGTCCACGTCCGAGAACTCCGGAGAAGCCACTCGCAATATGTTCCATGAAGGGGGAAGCAGCCGGAGCGCCTCAAGGATGATGTTCCGGTTCGATACGTCATCGTTGAACGGAGCCCCGAGCCACAGGGCGTTGGTGACCAGCGCGGATACGGTGAAGCACACCGGCGCTGCCACCCGCCGGTACAGGTACATGGCATAGCGGCGGTCACCGTAGGTCGTGGAATCGAGAACGAGCGCGGCAAGTTTTGACAGTGGCACGCCCTGCCCAGGCCTGCCCAACAAAGCGGCGCCGGAGGCGACGGCCGACCAGGTCAGTTTCGGTGTCAACTCCAGCCGGCGGTCGACCAGAACCCGAAATCGCAGACGTTCGTTTCCGAAAACGAGATTCCGCAGGTAAACATGCGCCACATGCGGCCACCGGCCGGTCAGGTCGACCGCGTCATCGAGGGGACGTTGCAGCGCGTTTCGCACGTCCGAGCCCACGGCCTGCATAAAGGTGGACGCATCGGTACGGCCGACGAGCCGCCCCTGGACGGGCTTGAAGGTGGGCCTCTCCTCCGCGTTGGCCGGCCTGCTACGGAGCAAGCTGTCCATCAGATCGGCGCCGGATATACCGATCGTGTCGGGCTCCAGACGGAACAGCGACGCACCGCGATAGCGACGTAACAGTTCGTCGATTCTCGGCGCGAACTCGATGACCCGACCGCTCCCGCCGACGCGGTGCATAGGCATGGGTGAACTCCGTGGGTTAGGCAGCTCGCGCCGGCCAGAATTCCTGACCGACGCGAGCCCGGCAGGGAAACTACCTGATTAAATCCAGCCGTACCAGGCGTATGCCTTGAGGCTCTTTTCCGGGCGGAACTTCTTGACGATGCGAACGAGTTTCATGAGCACCTCCATTTGTATGGTGAGCGCGATACTTATTCGACGGCAGGAGATATGGAGACCGGAAAGAATTCCCGGCATTCATTTCAGCTGACGTGGAAAGTGAAGACCTGTTCGACGAATGTGTCAAGTGACTCACATCACTGTCTGAATTGACTCATTCACGTTTCGAATTCATGCAAGTTCACATCTCGGCAAATCACTCTTAATTTACCCATTGATGCCTAATGTGGACACCGGAAGGGGGTGGATGGCATCTAATGGGGTGATTTATTCCTGCATGGGTGACATGCACATGCTCTGTCGGCTCATCCCGTCGAAGGTCATGTGGTCCCTGCTCCGGCGCGGTTGGCTCTCCCACGTCGCCTTCACCACCCCGGAGCACCTCATCCAGCGCCTCCGACGAGCTCATGGACGGCTGCCTCCGGGAGGGGAGCAGGTGTCCGTTGAGGGCGCGAAATCCCGCCCCTTCCGCAGGAGTTGCGGATCCGAAAACCAGGTGAACCCGCTCAAGAAAGAGCTGATGGACCTGGCGAAGCAGCGGACCACCGGTAAGGTCTACTACGGGGAGAGCGGCCCGGGCACCGGGCACGAGCAGGCCGTGACCACCGGCGGGTGCTGGCCGGGCTGAGATTCCCGGAAGGAAACGGCCGACCCTGGGCGCTCGCCGAAGGCCCGGCCGACGCCGGGGCGGCGAAAAACTTGGTGTGCGGGGCCGACGGAACCGGGTAATGTCTTTGTCATGTTCTTCCAGACGCCGATTTACGAGTGAGAGCGTGACGGGCCCCTGCTGACGCCCTTCGACGTCGCCGCGCCCGTCCCCCACCGATGAATCCGTAGATCACTTCACATCATTCCGGGAGAACCCGTGAGCAAGAACATCAACAACCCCGTGGGCATGGGCGGCGGCCAGCGCAAGAGGCTGTCCCGCGCCGAACGGCAGAACAACGGTCCGCACCGCAACCTCGACCGCCAGGGTGCCGCCGACCAGAAGGCGGAGCTGGTGCGCAAGATGCGCGAGAAGGCAGGCGCAGCTGAGGGCGCCGGGCAGACGGGCGACGACACCGCACAGAGCTGACGCACCGCCGCCGCAGGGCGGCACCGCACGGGGCAGGGCCCGGACCGCGACGCGCGGTCCGGGCCCTGCTGCCGTACCGGGGCCCTGCCGCCGCACCGGGCGCGGCCGGTCCCGCTCCTCTCGGCCGACCACCCGGGGCAGCCGCAGATACAGCAGCCCCGTCACCGCCACCACCCCGAGCTGCACCAGCAGCGTCACCACCAGCGCGTTCCCCGTGTCCAGCCCGGGCGACACCGCCAGGAAGAGCGTGCCGAGCGTCGCCACCCCCACGGCCGGCGAGGACTGCTGCGCGGTCACCATCACCCTGCTGCCCACCCCCGCTCGGTCCGCCGGAGAGCACGATCCGCAGCAGCACCGGGAGCTGGAAGCCCTGGCCCAGCCCGGCCGGCAGCAGACTGGGGAGCAGGTCCACGACCCCAGGTCCGGCCAGTCGCGCCGGACCGCCGGCACCAGCAGCACGAGGCCCGTCCCCTGGATCAGCGCACCCGGCGACCGTGACCCGGCCGCCGTACCTGCCGATCAGCCTCGGCCCGGCGAGGGACGCCCCGAAGAAGGCGACCGCCATCGGGGCGAGGGTCGGCTCAAGGGAGGCAAGGTGACCACGTTATGGCGTAGCGGTGCCACGTTTCCGTGCGGCTGACGCAGCGCGCTGTCGCCGTGCGCAGCCTACGGGTCCCGTCGATGAGAGACGCTCAGAGTCGATGAGCGGCGCTCGGGTCAGTCGGTGTCCGTGGGCAGGGGCGGCAGGCGCAGGTGTGCGAGGTCATCGGGGGCCGGGGTGGTGTGGGGCCACAAGGGGGTGATGCCGGCGTCGTCTGCCGCGGGTGCGTCGGTCAGGCGCATGCGCTCACGCAGTCTGCCGTAGAAGTCGGTCGGTCCGAGCCGCACGACGCGCAGGCGCTGGGGAGCCGCGTAGACACCGATCCAGTCTCCCGGGTCCAGGACGCCGCACAACTGGCCGTCGACACTGACCGCCGCGCGGCCGGAATGTCCCAGCACGCGTAGCGCGACCGCCTCGTCGGGGGCGGCGACCACCGAGCGGTTGAAGGTCATGTGCGGAGCGACAGGGGTGAAGACGATGGCGTCGGCTGCAGGGGAGATGACGGGGCCGCCGGCGGCGAAGCTGTAGGCCGTGGATCCGGTGGGGGTGGCGACCAGGACGGCGTCGGCGGAGTAGGAGGCGAGCAGCCGGCCCGAGAGGTATACGCCGAGGGAGACCTGCCGGTCGCGTGCCAGTTTCTCCAGGACGATGTCGTTGAGGGCCGTCAGGTCAAGCGCCACCCCCCAGTCCGGGGCGACGGCACAATCGGGACGCACCAGCGGAGGCGGCAGCGCGGGACCGCGGCCGTAGCGCAGGAGGGCCTCCATTCCCTCAGGGAGTCTCAGGGGGCAGGACGCCCGCATGGTCAGTATCAGGCGGGTCTCGATGTCCACTTGGTCGCGATGGACGGCGTCCAGCGCGCGCTCGACCCCGTCGGCCGGGACCTCGGTCAGGAAGCCGAGAGTGCCCAGGTCGACACCGAGGACCAGCGCGTCGTCCTGTGCGGCCAGGCGTGCTCCGCGAAGGAAGGTGCCGTCTCCTCCGAGTGTGACGATCAGGTCGGGGCTGCCGGCAGCTTCGACCTCCTCCCGCGCATCCCGCCGTTGCTCGTCCTGACTCCACACGTCGATGGCGACGCAGCCGACGTCCTGGCGCACGCACCACCGTCGGACAACGTCGGCGGCCGCCACGGCGGCGGGACGTCCGCCGTGGACGACGAGGCCCACCCGTCGCACGCTCACGCAGCGCCCCTCTCCACGATGGCCTGTTCGCTCCCGCTGAGGGGCCCCGGTCCGGTCGGTCGGCGGCTTCCCGTCCGTCCCGAAAACCGGTCATGCGCGACGGGCGCCATGACCGCATCCGGCGGACCAGGGCGCCAGTCGGTGAGCGGAGCGCGGACCGAACCTCTCCGACGCACCGTCCCGGAGACCGCTGCCCCAAAGGCCGATAGTTTCCTGTTTGGGAGCATTTGTTCACTTCCGGTGCATCTTAGCGGGCGTCTCGCTCTCCATGGGGGCGGCAGCTCACGCCAGGCGACGTCAGTTCCCGTCCGCCGGATGCCCGGAGGGCGCCCGCGGCTCGCGGTGGGCGCGGCCGAGGTCGCCCGGCGGCACGTCGACCAGCCGCACCGGACAATGTTCGTGGGCCTGATCGACGACGCCGGGGCCGAGGCCGGCGGATGAGCCGAGCCGGCTCGATGCCGTCCCCGTATTGGCGGGCTCCCCGGACTCTTCGGTCTCCTTCAGAGCGGAGTCGGCGAGGAGCCCTGGCGGCGTCTGTTGCGTTTCCACGGGGAATGTCCGATTCCCGTATCACGGAGTTGGCGCAGCCTCCGAGCTGATGGCGGCGCATCAGCGACCGTTCGATTCCCGCCTCATGATCGAGGGGGCTATTTCTCTGTCTACGCGCCGCTTCCGCAGCGTCGT
The DNA here is from genome assembly GCF_036227565.1 of Streptomyces sp. NBC_01454. Lineage (NCBI taxonomy): Bacteria > Bacillati > Actinomycetota > Actinomycetes > Kitasatosporales > Streptomycetaceae > Streptomyces > Streptomyces sp. NBC_01454. The sequence continues at coordinate 791,754 of NZ_CP109460.1, read as the reverse complement.
CTTGTTCTGTGCCTTTGTTTTCGTCGGCCTCATGGGTACCAGTGGTGCGACTGGCGTCGCGCAGGCTGCCCCTGCCGATGCGCAGGCGTTGCTCACTGCTCGCTTCAAGAACCTGGCGACGGAAATGCGCCTGGAGGTGAGAGACGAGTCCTATGACGAGGCCGCAGTCGTGCAGCAGTTCAAGTGCAAGGGCGGGCAGAACCAGGTGTTCGGCGTCGGCTCGAATGACGTGGGCGGCACGGCTTTCTCCACGCGCCGCTCGTACAAGTGCGTCGAACCGCGTGACGGCACGTACGACGGCGCGGGGGTCCAGTAGTGGACCTGCAACAACAGCTTCGCGCAGCAGTGGCGCATGGACACCATCCACGACCACGTCGTGGTACTTCGGCACCTTGTGAGCGGTAAGTGCCTCGAGGACATCGGCCGACCCGACGGGAACCGGCGCGAGGGGGGCCTCATGCCGTGTACGGGAACCTCCAACCAGGCATGGCGCCACACCCTCACGTAGAGCCGGGCCACGCTGTCGTGAGCCCTGTTGAAGCCCGGCGTTCCGGCGCGGGCAGCTGGACCGCCGGCCGGCGAGGCTGACCACGGCGGGGGGGTCCGGGCGACGTGTGACTGCCCCGCACGTGTGTTGAGCGTTCGTTTACCCTCGCGCGCCACAGTGGGAGTGCGAGGGTAGGGCGACGGGAACCGACCTGTGGGGCGGTCGGTCGCGCCGTGCACCACGACGGAGTGGGGGAACGCAGCACATGACCAACGCCGCATACACGAACAGGGCGACCCTGACGTACTCGATCGCCTTCATCGGATACGCGGACCTCGAAGGGGAGGTCCAGAGCGTCTCGCACCAGCCCCTGCGCGGAGGCAACTACTACCAGGACCTGGCGGAACCGAAGGACTGGGACGGCGCCCTCAAGGGCATCCAGCACCGGACGGACGCCGAACGGCAGGTGGTGAACCTCCTCGCCGACGAGATCTACAGCCACCTGGGATGCCGGAGCAACGCCCAGTACACCTCGCGCATCGGCGCGGTCCGCAGAGGCACGGTGATCCTGTACTCCGACATGGGTCCGTGCCACTCCTGCCGGTCGGTGATCAAGGATTTCCGCAGGGATTTCCCGACCCTGACCCTGGACATCCGCTACCGCAACGCGTTGCGCGGCGGCGGCTCCGCGGCCCTGATCCCGGCCGGTGACGGCTTGTCCGGGAATTACGGCATCGGTGACGCCACGCAGCGCGAGGACGAGCTGTGGGCCAAGATCTACCCGGGTTCTCCCGTGGCCGCTGCCACCGGGGCGTACGACGTCAAGGTCGCCGGGCCGGGCGGTCAGGCCTTCGCCGGCACCGTGAGCGGGATCGACCAGCAGCCCCACAGCTCGTATCTGTACCCGGCGCCGAGGGCCGCAGCGGCTCCGCTGGACGAGGTGGCCGCCGTCATGGACGGGATCGCGCGGGGCATCAGCACCAAGATGGAGCCCGGCCAGCTGATGCGGCCGCAGGCTTTCCGGCGGTGGATCGGGAACATCGAGGGCACCGTCCGGCTCGACTGCGAGCGGGGGCCCAGTGGGGACGGCCGGACGGCGGTGGCGGCGTTCATCGAGGACTTCCCGAAAGTCGAAGTCGAGGTGGCCTACCCGGGCACGGCTGCGCAGGCCGACGGCTGCGGCTACTCCGACGCCACCGAACAGGACGACGGCACCTGGCTGATGGCCTTCTCCGCCGCCCGCTGACACCCCGCCCGACGAGCCTCGGCGGTGTGTGGAGGGGCGCCTGTGTCCCCCAGGCGCTCGTCCCCTCACCTGCCCCACAGCCTGCTCGCACACTTCACGGGTGCAGGTCGGGGTGAAGCCGAACAGGTCGTGACGGCCAACCGCCGTGCGACCGCCGCCTCTTGTGAAGCGACGGTCGCGGCGCGGTCATTGCCCGGGACCGGACGGCAGGTCGCCCTCCGGCCCCGGGCGGAGGACGGAGCCCGTCAGCTGTGGGTGCTGGGGACGTAGTCGTAGCAGTCGTGTCGCCATGTGCTGTCGCCCTGAAGGTTGTCCAGCACGCTGTTACCGGTCTGCCGGCCCACGACGCCGTCGGTGGAGGCGCCGGAGGCGGACTGGAACTTCTTGACCCAGGTCCGGGTCCCGGACCCGAAGCCGCCGTCCACCGCCAGCGGCCAGCCATGGCCGGTCCGCCACGCCCAGTCGTCGACGGCCTCCTGCACGCACTTCACTCCCCAGCCCTGGCTCCCGTACTGGAGTGTGGCCGCGGCGGGCGAGGCGTCCGCCGTCGTGGACAGACCGCCGGTGATCACAGTTACGGCAGCGGCCAGCAGGCCGAGCCTCGCAGTCATCTTCGGAGTGGACATCTGCTTTCCGTTCGTTCGTCGGGATGGAAGCAGTGGCCCGTGACAGCGGAGCCCGCGGCTGCGCCGGCCGGTCCCGCTCGTGCCACCGAACCCTGTCTAGCCCGATGTGGTTGTCCGGTGTCGACGAGCCGGCACCGGACAACATCGTCCGGACAATGACGACGGAGCCCCGCAGGTCAGACGGGTGGTGCCGGTGCGCTCACCGCTGCCGGCCGCGTCAGGAGCAGGGCTGGTTCAGGGCCAGTTCGGGCACGTACCGACGCCACTGCTGCGCGGTGACACCGCCGGTCGCGGCGCACAGCCGCCGGATCGCCCGGTCGGGATCGAGGGTCCACAGTCGTACGGTGCGATCGTCGCTCGCGCTCGCGAGGGAGTGGCCGTCGGGGCTGAAGGCCACGTCGTCGATCGGCCCGGTGTGGCCGACGAGAGCGGTACCCAGCTGGGACGGGTGGTCCGGGTCGGTGACGTTCCACAGCCGTACCGTGTGGTCGACGTTGGCCGTGGCCAGGGTCCGGCCGTCGGGGCTGAACGCCACTCCGTAGACACCGCCGCTCCGGGCGGCGAGGGGGTGGCCCAGCGGGATGGGCCTGGCCGGACGGGTCACGTCCCAGAGCCGGGTGGTGTCGTCCGCGGAGGCCGTGGCCAGCACGTGCCCTCGTGGGCTGAACGCCACGGCGGTGACCGGTCCGTTGTGGACGGTGAGCGGCTCACCCAGGCCGGTGGCGTTCGCCGGCCGCGAGACGTCCCACAGGCGGACCTGCCCGTCGTGCAGGCCCGCGCTCGCCAGCGTCCGGGCGTCCGGGCTGAAGGAGACCGAGTTGACCTCACCCTGGTGGCCGGTGAGCGGGTGTCCCACGAGCGCGGCCCGCGTGGGGTTCCGGACGTCCCACAGCCGGATGGTGCCGTCCCGGCCGGCGCTGGCCAGGAGCTTGCCGTCGGGGCTGAACGCCAGTTTCCGTACGGCGTTGTGATGGCCGGTGAGAGGGCGGCCGAGGGGGGTGGGCCGTGACGGGTCGGCGACGTTCCACAAGCGGATGGTGTGGTCGGTGCTGCCGCTGGCCAGGATGTGCCGTACGGGGCTGAAGGCCACGGTGTTGACGTAGCTCCGGTCCGGCAGAAGGGTGCTCGGGAGGTGCCAGAGTCTGACGGTGTGGTCGGCCCCGGCCGAGGCCAGGCTGTGCCCGTCGGGGCTGAACGCCAGCCAGTAGACGTATTCGGTGTGTCCGGTGAGGGGCTGCCCGATCGGGACGGGCGCGGAGGGATTCATGACGTTCCACAGGCGGACGGTGTGGTCCGCTCCGGCGGTGGCCATGACTCGTCCGTCGGGGCTGAAGGCGACCGCGTACACGGTGTCGTGGTGCGCGGTCAGGGGCGCCCCGAGCGGCACCGGGTCGGCCGGGTCCGCGACGTTCCACAGCCGGACGGTGCGGTCGTTGCCCACGCCCGCCAGGAGGCGGCTGTCGGGGCTGAAGGCGACGGCGTACACGGTGTCCTTGAAGCCGGTGAGCCGTCCCAGACGCCGTGGGCCGGCGGGGTGGGTGACGTCCCACAGCCGAATGGTGTGATCGTGCCCCGCGCTGGCGAGGGTGCGGCCGTCGGGGCTGAACGCGGCCGAGGCCACGGCACCGTGGTCGTGGCCCTTCAGCGGTTGTCCGAGCCGCTGCGGGTGGGCCGGATCGGCGACGTTCCACAGCCGGACCGTACCGTCGTCGCTCGCGCTGGCGAGCGTGCGTCCGTCCCGGCTGAAGGAGACGGAGAAGACGTAACTCGTGTGGCCGGTCAGCGGCTGCCCCCAGGGAGCGGGGTGTGCCGGGCGGGTGACGTTCCACAGCCGGACCGTGCGGTCGCGTCCGGCGGAGGCCAGGGTGCGGCCGTCGGGGCTGAAGGCGAGCCAGTAGACCCACTGGCTGTGGCTGGCGACGGGGCGGCCGAGCGGCACCGGGGCGGCGGGGTCCGCGACGTTCCACAGGCGGATCATGCCGTCCGCTCCCGCCGCGGCCAGGGTGCGGCGGTCGGGGCTGTAGGCAACCGCGTACACGGTGCCGCTTCCGGCGGCCAGGGGCCTGGACACCGGGGCGCCGGCGGCGTTGATCAGGTCGGTGCGCAGCTTCGGCTGCGGATGGATGCGGTAGGCGGCGATGTCGAGTTGGGCGGCGAGCGAGGGGTCGGTCTCCCGCAGCTGGCCGGCCTCGGCCTGCACCTCCCCCGCGATGGCGTTGTTGCGCTCGGCATGGGCGGTCGCGCTCTTCTTGAACGCCACGACGGCGGCCACGGAGGCGACGAGCGCGAGGACGCACACGGCGGCGATTCCGGCGCGGCGCAGCCGGGCCGCGCGGCCCGCGTGCCGGACGGACGCGGCGAGGAACTCCTCGATGCGGGGCCCGGAGACCAGCGCGTCGCCGCGGGTGGCGGCCCACTGACGCGCCGCGGCCAGGACGCCGCCCCGGTACAGCGCGCCCGGGTCGCGCCCCTGCCGTTGCCAGACGGCGGCCGCCTCGGTGATCTGCTGGTGCATGAGCAGACCGGCCCGGTCCTCGTCGATCCAGCGGCGCAGCCTGGGCCAGGCGTGCAGCAGCGCCTCGTGGGTGATCTCGGCGCCGTCCCTGTCCAGGGTGACCAGCCGCGCCCGGGCGAGCAGATCCAGCACGGCGCCGGTGTCCGGGCCGAGGTCCGCACGCGGTACGGGTCGTTTGGTGTCGTCGGTGCCCTCGCCGGGGGCCACCATCCGCAGCAGGACGGACCGGGTGAGCCGCTGCTGCTCGGCGGTCAACTGCTGGTAGAGGGCCTCGGCGGTGTTGGCAAGGGCGTGCGGGATGCCACCCGCGGCCTCGTAGCCGCTCAGGGTCAGCGTGTTGCCGCGGCGGCGGAGCCAGGTTTCCCGCATGGCGTGGGAGACCAGCGGCAGGACGTTGGCCTGTCCGGTGGCCTCCGCCACGACACGGGCCAGCAGCGCCGTCTCCACGGCGCATTCGCGGCGGACGGCCGGCCGGCTGACGGCACGGCGCAGTTCCTCCGTCGACATGGGGCCGACGAGCAACTGGGCGTCCTGCAGGGCCGCGACGAGTTCGGGGTGTTCCGAGCAACTCGCGTAGAAGTCGGCCCGGACGCCGATGACCACGCGGGTACGGCTGTTGGCGGCCTGGGCCGCCGTCAGTAACGCGGAGATGAAGCGGTCGCGTTCGTCCTTGCTCCGGCAGAGGGTGAAGACCTCTTCGAACTGATCGACGACCAGCAGCAGATCCGTGCCGTCGGGGCGGTCCCCTGTGGCCAGCGCCTGCAGCACCGCCTGGTGCAGGGCCCGGGGGTCACCGCTCAGCTCCCCGTGCAGTTCCGGGGCCGTGCCCCCGGCAAAGGCCGCGAGACGGGCCGCGCACTCCTCCAGCGGATGTGCTCCCGGGGTGAACAGCAGGGCCGGCCACCCCTGGTCGCCGTCCGGGTCGCCCCCGCTCATGCGCGGGACCAGACCGGCGCGCAGCAGCGAGGACTTGCCGGACCCCGACGCCCCGAACACCGCGACGAACCGGTCGGCACGGACCCGGGTGACCACGTCGTCCGTGAGTTTTTCGCGCCCGAAGAACCAGGAGGCGTCCTCCGGCTGGAAAGCGGCAAGGCCCACATAGGGGCATGGCCGGTCCTGTTCCGGGCCCGCGCGGTCCCGCCCGTTCGGCGACGCGGGGGCGAGGCCCGCGGCGACCTCGTGCCAGCGCCCCTTCCATTCCTCCTCGTCGCCCCCGCAGGCCCGGACGAAGGCGAGCGCGACCTCCAGACTGGGCAGCTTCCGGCCCCCGGCCGCGTCCGCGAGTGTGGTCGAGGAGTAATGCGCCTTCGTCGCGAGTTGGCGGTAGGTGGGCTTCCCCGCTTTGTCCCGCATCAGGCGCAGCCCCGCAGCGAAGTCGGTCAGTGCGCTGCCGTCGTCCTCCAACGGCTGTTCTTTCCTTGGCACTTGTACTGCCCCCCGCATCCCTGAGGTGTCGCGGCGAGCTTATTGTCCGGAGCCGGTTGTCCGGAGCCTCTTCGCCGACACCGGACAACGTGACCTGCCGTAGAACCGACTTGGCGACGGCGGACGCGGGGGAGCCGCCGACGCCGACCGGGGGCGAATCAGCGGTCGTACGGCCGAGGCGAATGCCGTGTGCACGCTCCTCCCGGGTCTCACCTTCTCTTCTCCCTGAACATGAGGAGTTCCGAAATGCTCACGAACGCTCCTGCAACCCGGCGTCCGATGTGGCGCTCCCGGCGGACTGCCGTCGGTCTGCTGACGGCCGCGGTCGCGGCCGGTGCCCTGGCGGTCGTGCCGGGCCAGGCTTCAGCGGCCATCTCGTCAACGGTCAGGCCGGCCGCCGCCTCGTCGCAGATCAAGCTGGCCCAGCGCGACCTGAACGGCCTGGCCTACCACGCCGGTGACGTGGACGGTGTCGGCGGCCCCAAGACCAAGGCGGCGACGCAGTCCTTCCAGAGCGACCGGTGCCTCGGTGTCGACGGCGTCATCGGCCCGCAGACGCTTGCCGGACTCACGTCCGTGGTCAAGCAGGTGCAGGCCAAGGCCGGAGCCCCGTCCAACGGCGACTACGGGACGCCCACGACCAGCGCGGTGAAGAGCTATCAGGCCGCCCACCATCTCTCCGCGGACGGCATCGCCGGAGAGCAGACGATGAAGGCCATGGGCATCGAGCGGTTCGTCAAGAGCTGCCACGCCACGACCGGGCTCCGGGCCAGGATCGTGAAGACCGCCAAGAGCCAGATCGGGGTCACGGCTGACTCCCATGAGTGCGTTCCCGGCAAGCCGTACAGCGTGTGCAACGAGTGGTGTGCGGCCTTCGCCACCTGGGTCTGGCGGCAGTCCGGTGCCGACATCCCCTTCATGACCTACGTGCCCCGCGTCTACGACTGGGCCGTCGCGCACCACCGGTGGGTCGGCACCAGCGGCCTCGGTACCGCGAAGCCCGGAGACCTCATCATCTTCGGCAGCGCGCACAACCGATACCACATCGGCGTCGTCGACCAGGCCAACGGTGGGACCGTGCGCGTCATCTCGGGCAACACGTCCAACCCCGCCCGTCCCGGCCGGCACGGCGTCTACGACAAGAGCTACCCGCTGTCCGGATCCGTCTTCTACGGCCTGGTGCGCCCGTAGCGGATCACGCCCAGCCCTCCCGTCGGTCCCTGTCGGCGCCTTGAGCGCCGCAGGGGCCGGTGCACGGCGTCGCAGGCCCGGGAGGGCCTGCGACGCCGGCCATGACCGACCACGGAACCAGAACGGAGAGACAGCGATGAGGTATCCCCATGCCCGCAACGGCGCGGTGGGCAGGGCCGGGTGGCGGGTCCGCGGTGCGGCGGTGCTCGCCGCCGGACTCGCGGCCCTGTGCATCGACGTCCACGGCGTGGCCCACGCGGCCACCACCGCGGCCACTGAGGCGGCCCGGTCCACGGCCCAGGTGCGCGGGCTCGATGTGAGCGGCCACACCCCCCGTGTCGATTGGCAAGCGACGGCCGCCAAGGGCGCCGCCTTCGCCTACGTGAAGGCGACCGAAGGGGTCAGCTACACCAACAGCTACTTCTCGCAGCAGTACAACGGGGCGGCCGGTGCCGGTCTGATCCGTGGCGCCTACCACTTCGCCCGCCCGGACGCCTCCGGCGGACGTGCGCAGGCCGACTACTTCCTGGCCCACGGCGGCAAGTGGACGCGCGACGGCAAAACCCTCCCCGGAGCCCTGGACCTCGAGGCCAACGGGCACGGTGATACCTGCTGGGGGCTCAGCCACCACGCGATGACCAGCTGGATCGCGGAGTTCGTGAAGGAGTACCACGCCCGCACGGGGCGCCACCCGGTGATCTATACCCCCGCCGGCTGGTGGGCGACCTGCACCGGGAACTACCGGGGGTTCGGCAGGACCGACCCGCTGTGGATCGTCAACCAGTCCGGCACGCCCACCCCTCTGCCCGCCGGCTGGAACACCTACACCGTCTGGCAGACCGCCGCCTCGGGTGCCTTCCCGGGGGATCAGGACGTCTTCAACGGCAGCCTGAAGGACCTGAAGACGTTTGCCCTGGGTGACTACACGCCTCCGCTGCCGGCTCCCAGCTGGCCTCTGATGCAGCAGGGGCAAGCAGGCCGGCAGGTGACCACCTTGCAGTACCTGCTCGGCGCCCACGGGGCGTCCCTCACGGTGGACGGCCGGTTCGGGGCGGGAACCCGGGACGCCGTGGTCTCGTTCCAGAGGTCCCAGGGGCTGACGCCCGACGGCATCGTGGGGCCGAACACCTGGCAGCACTTGATCGTCACCGTGCGGCACGGCGACACCGGAGCGGCCGTGCGGGCAGTCCAGGACGAGTTGAAGGCCCATGGCGCCGCTGTCACGGTGGACGGCCGGTTCGGGGCCGGAACCCGGGACGCCGTGAGTGCCTTCCAGAAGTCCAGGGGGCTGACCGCGGACGGCGTGGTCGGCTCGAATACGTGGATGAACCTGGTGAGTTGATACGGCGGCCGAGTCGCTCAGTCCACTGACCCCGATCCGCCCGGCCGGCGCCGACGCCCGGTCGTGGTGGATCGGGGACCGGGTGGGTGACGAGGGCGCGGATGCCCTCGACGATCAGGAGTGGGACCGCGTCAGTCAGGGGGCGCAATCTGCCGGGTAGACCGGATAGTGGTCCATGACCGGTCCGGAAACGCTGGTCGGTCACGGGATGCCGGCGGGAGAATCCGGGAGTGACAACGCAGACCGGGCGTTGCTCCGAACGGGCCATACGGAAGGCGCCTGACGGGTAGAAGTCCAGGTCAGGCGCCCTTTCTTGAGCCCTAGAAGAACCCCAGCTTCTTTGCCGAGTAGCTCACCAGCAGGTTCTTCGTCTGCTGGTAATGATCCAGCATCATCTTGTGGGTTTCCCTGCCGATTCCGGACTGCTTGTAGCCGCCGAATGCCGCATGGGCGGGGTAGGCGTGGTAGCAGTTGGTCCATACGCGGCCGGCCTGGATGGCGCGGCCGGCGCGGTAGGCGGTGGAGCCGTCGCGGGTCCAGACGCCCGCGCCCAGGCCGTACAGGGTGTCGTTGGCGATGCCGATGGCGTCGTCGAAGTCGGAGAACGGTGCCACGGCGACCACCGGGCCGAAGATCTCCTCCTGGAAGACCCGCATGCCGTTGTTGCCCTCGAAGATGGTCGGCCGGACGTAGTAGCCGCCCTCCAACTCGCCGCCCAGTTCGGCCCGGGAGCCACCGGTGAGGATGCGGGCGCCTTCCTTCTGGCCGATGTCCAGGTAGGCGAGGATCTTCTCCAGCTGGTCGTTGGAGGCCTGGGCGCCGATCATGGTGTCGGTGTCCAGGGGGTGGCCCTGGACGATCTTCTCCGTACGGGCCACCCCGGCCGCCAGGAAGTCGTCGTAGTGCCCGCGCTGGATCAGTGCCCGCGACGGGCAGGTGCACACCTCGCCCTGGTTGAGGGCGAACATGGTGAAGCCCTCCAGTGCCTTGTCCTGGAAGTCGTCCGCCATCGACGAGACGTCGTCGAAGAAGATGTTGGGGCTCTTGCCGCCCAGTTCGAGGGTCACCGGCCGCAGATGCTCGGACGCGTACTGCATGATCAGACGGCCGGTGGTGGTCTCGCCGGTGAACGCGACCTTGGCGACCCGGGGGCTGGAGGCCAGCGGCTTTCCGGCCTCCGCGCCGAAGCCGTTGACGATGTTGATCACGCCCGGCGGCAGCAGATCGGCGATCAGGCTCATCCAGAAGTGCACCGACACGGGGGTCTGTTCGGCCGGTTTGAGGACCACGGCGTTGCCGGCGGCCAGCGCCGGGGCGAGCTTCCAGGTCGCCATCAGGATCGGGAAGTTCCAGGGGATGATCTGGGCGACCACCCCGAGCGGCTCGTGGAAGTGGTAGGCGACGGTGTCCTCGTCGATCTCCGACAGGGAGCCCTCCTGGGCACGGATCGCCCCCGCGAAGTAGCGGAAGTGGTCGATGGCGAGCGGGATGTCGGCCGCCAGGGTCTCCCGTACGGGCTTGCCGTTCTCCCAGCTCTCCGCGACCGCCAGCTTCTCCAGATTCTGCTCCATCCGGTCGGCGATCTTGTTGAGGACGGCGGCGCGCTCGGCGGCGGGGGTGCGGCCCCAGCCGGGCGCGGCCGCGTGGGCGGCGTCGAGGGCGCGCTCGACGTCCTCGGCCGTGCCCCGCGCGACCTCGGTGAACGGCTGTCCGTTGACCGGCGTCGGATTCTCGAAGTACCGGCCCAGCGCCGGCGCGACGTACTCGCCGCCGATCCAGTGGTCGTAGCGGGGCAGATAGCTCATGACGGCGTCGGCGGAACCCGGGCTGGCGTAACGGGCCATGGGGCGGCCTCCCAATCGCTCTCGGCGCGGTGCCCGCCACTCCCGTGCGACGGGCGATGCGCGCAGGCTAGGGCCGCGGAGGTTGCGCGAAGGTTGCGACGCGCGAGGGGCCGGGGGTGGGCGCCGTACCGGCCCGGGAGGCGCCCGTCAGGCCGTAGGCGGCGCGCAGCCGGTCGGCGGTGGCCATCGGCGCGGTGCGGGCGGGCGAGCGCTCCGGCAGGGCGTCCACCAGGGCCTCCCAGATCACCAGGTCGTCCTCGCCCCAGGGGGTGCGCGACCATTCGCGGAGCAGACCGGGGTCGTGCGCGCCGAGCAGCGCACACCGTGTCCGGTCCTCCAGTGCACCGCGCAGCCGCTGGACGCCCGGCGCCTCCGACAGTGGCAGCAGCGGACCGCGGTAGGCGGCCAGCGCGGAGTGCACATCACCGGCCGCCAGCGCCTCCTCGACCGTGCGCACATCGGTCTCGACGGGCCGGCTGAGCCGGTACGGACGAGAATGGAGCAGAGTGCCGACGAGCTGCCGCAGCCGGGACAGCTCGGCCCGCAGCGTCACCGGGCGCCGCTCGCGCTCGCCGTACAGCAGCACCGAGAGCTGATCACCCGTGAGCCCCTCGGGGTGCCCGGCCAGCAGCACCATGATCTCGCTGTGCCGCCGGCCGAGCCGCCACCGCTCGCCGTCGACGACCAGCAGCGCCTCGTCCCGGCCGAGCGCCGACAGAGACACGCCCCACTCCGGGACGCCCGCAGCGAGATGGGCCTCCGCGGCGCGGGCGGTGGCCTGCACCAGGGCCAGGCTGTGCGGGCTCGCCAGATGGTCGCCGCCGGTGATGTCCACGGCGCCCAGCAGCCGCCCGGTGCGCGGATCGTGCAGCGGGGCGGCGGCACAGGTCCAGCGCTGCACCTGCCGGTTGTAGTGCTCGGCGGCGAAGATCTGTACCGCGTGATCGGCGGCGAGGGCGGTGCCCGGCGCGTTGGTGCCGGCGTGCCGCTCGTCCCAGCGGGCGCCGACGACGAAGTTCATCCGCTCGGCGCTGCGCCGCACCCCGCGGTGTCCCTCCACCCACAACAGCCGTCCCTGCGGATCGCAGACGGCCAGCAGATGGGCGCCGTCCTGCGCGAAACTGCCCAGCAGCTCGCGGAAGACGGGCATGGCACGGGCGAGCGGATGCCCGTCCCGGTAGGCGCCCAGAGCGGACTCGTCCAGCTCGATGGGCGCGGCGCCGTCCGCCGCGGCCCGGGCGTCGGCCGAGCGGCGCCAGGAGTCGGCGACCACTTGGCGTACCGGTGGTGCGACGGTCCCGTCGGCCAGGAAAGCCGCATGGGCCCGGCGCACCGTGCGGGTGCGCTCCACCGGGTCGGCACCGGCTTCCATCGCCAGCCAGGGGTTGACCACGTGACACCTCTTCGATACGGCTCCTGCCCTTGGGGCGATGGTGCTCGTACGGGACGGAGCCGTAAACCCCGCGGGGGCGCACGACGCGCTTCCGCGCCGCCCTGTCGGGTGATTGCCAACGAGCGGGAGACGGTGCCCACGGCGAACGGGCGGGAGAAGCTGCCTCCCGCCCGGCCCGCGGCGTCCCCGCGTTACGTGATCGACTTGATCAGCTCGCCGTTGGTGGTGTCGCCGCTCAGTTCCCAGAAGAAGGTGCCGCCCAGACCCTGTGCGTTCTTGAAGGCCATCTTGCTGCCGATGGTCTGCGGGGTGTCATAACTCCACCACTGATCACCGCACTTGGCGTAGGCGGTGCCGCCCACCGTGCCGGTGGCCGGGCAGCGGGTCTTGAGCACCTTGTAGTCCTCGATGCCGGCCTCGTATCTGCCCGGCGCCGCGCCGGTCGCCGTGCCGCCCGGCGCGTCCTGGGTGACGCCCGACCAGCCGCGGCCGTAGAAGCCGATGCCCAGCAGCAGCTTGCTCGCCGGCACACCGAGGCCCTTGAGTTTGGTGAGGGTGTCGGTGGTGTTGAAGCCGGCCTTCGGGATGCCGCTGTACGAGGTGAGCGGGGAGTGCGGGGCTGTGGGGCCCTTGGCGTCCCAGGCGCCGAAGTAGTCGTAGGTCATCGGGTTGTACCAGTCGACGTACTGGGCCGCGCCCACGTAGTCGGCGGCGTCCATCTTGCCGCCGGCCGAGGCGTCCGCGGTGATCGCGGCGGTCACCAGAGCGTGCGAGCCGAATGTCGACCGCAGTGCCCGCATGACCCCGGTGAAGGCGTCCTTGCCGCTGGTGTCGCAGGTCAGGCCGCAGGCATTGGGGTATTCCCAGTCGATGTCGATGCCGTCGAAGACATCGGCCCAGCGCTTGTCCTCGACCAGGTCCCGGCAGGACTGGGCGAAGGCGTCGGGATTCCTGGCGGCCTCGGCGAAGCCACCCGACCAGGTCCAGCCGCCGAACGACCAGATCACCTTGAGGCCCGGGTGCAGCTTCTTGAGCTCGCGCAGCTGGTGGAAGTTGCCGCGCAGCGCGCCGTTGTCCCAGGTGTCGGCCGTGCCGTCGACGCTCTGGTCGGCGGTGTACGCCTTGTCGTAGTCGGCGTAGGAGTCGCCGATGGTGCACTTGCCGCCCTGCACATTGCCGAAGGCGTAGTTGATGTGGGTCAGCCGGGCCGCCGACCCCGACGTCTCGATGTTCTTGACGTGGTAATTGCGGTCGTAGACACCCCAGTTGGTGAAGTATCCGACGACCTTGTCGCCGGCGACCTTGCCGGTGGAGGCCGGCGCGGCGGTGGCCGGGCGGTGCGTGGCGGGGGCGCCGGTGGGGGCGGCGGAGGCGGGTCCGGCGAGCAGGGTGCCGGCCAGCGCCGCGGTACACAGCGCGGTGACGGCGGCGATCAGTCTGCGCGGTGTGCGCATCCGGTGCGGTCTGAGCATGTCGTGTCTCCTCGAGGGGGCGAGGGATGGTGCCTGACCTGACCTGCGTTCCGAATTGGCATGAACGCGTTGAACGTTGCAGCAGAAGGTAGAAGGACTAGACCACTGCGTCAATGGTTCGGACCAATTTCCCGGACGACGGGGACCGGGACCTGATCTCCACGGCCCGTGATGATCAACCCGTGACGCGGAGCCTCCGATCGGGCATACTCCTAGCGCCACCGTCGCAGGTCATCGCCTTCCGAGACCCGGAAAGCGATCACCGGACAGGCATGATGGAAACCGGCGCCGCCGCCCACCCCGCGCGCGTGTCGCCGCAGCGCCCGACAGGGAGGAGAGCGCCGCCATGACCGAGTACGGCCCCCAGCCGGTGGACCGCAGGTTGCCCACGGAGGAAGCCCGCGATCTGCTGACACTCGTACGCGAGCTCGCCGAGCGCGAGATCAGGCCCACGGCGGGCGAGGAAGAGGACGCCGGGCGCTTCCCGCGCGAGACCTTCACCCTGCTGTCCCGATCCGGTCTGCTCTCGCTGCCCTACGACGAGGAATTCGGCGGCGGTGGCCAACCCTACGAGGTCTACCTCCAGGTCGTGGAGGAACTCGCCGCCGCCCGGCTCACCGTCGGCCTCGGCGTCAGCGTCCACACCCTCGCCTGCCATGCGCTCGCCGGCTTCGGCACCAAGGAGCAGCGCGCCGAACACCTTCCGGACATGCTCGGCGGCGGCCTCCTCGGCGCGTACTGCCTCTCCGAGCCCTCCTCGGGCTCCGATGCCGCGTCCCTGACCACCCGGGCCACCCGTGACGGGGACGACTGGACGCTGGAGGGCACCAAGGCCTGGACCACCCACGGCGGCGTGGCCGACTTCTACACCGTCCTGGCCCGCACCGGCGGCAGCGGTGCCCACGGCATCACCGCCTTCCTGGTCCCCGGCGACGCCGAGGGCCTGAGTGCCGCCACCCCCGAGCGCAAGATGGGCATGAAGGGCTCCCCGACGGCCCAGCTGCACTTCGACGCCGTCCGCGTCCCCGACGCCCGCCGCCTCGGGGACGAGGGCCAGGGATTCGCCATCGCGCTGTCCGCCCTGGATTCCGGGCGCCTGGGTATTGCGGCCTGTGCCATCGGCGTCGCCCAGGCGGCGCTGGACGAGGCGCTCGCCTACACCGCCGAACGGCAGCAATTCGGCCGCCCGATCCTCGACTTCCAGGGCCTGCGGTTCATGCTCGCCGACATGGCCACCCAGATCGAGGCCGGCCGCGCGCTCTACCTCACCGCCGCCCGGCTGCGCGACGCCGGTCTGCCGTTCTCCAAGGAAGCGGCGATGGCCAAGCTGTTCTGCACGGACACCGCGATGCGGGTGACCACCGATGCCGTCCAGCTGCTCGGCGGCTACGGCTACACCCTCGACTTCCCGGCCGAGCGCTATATGCGCGAGGCCAAGGTCCTGCAGATCGTCGAGGGCACCAATCAGATCCAGCGGATGGTCATCGCCCGCCATCTCGCGGGCCCCGAAACGCGCTGAGCGCCGGCGGCGGAGCGGACCGGGGCGACGCCCTCGGCCCGCTCCGCCGCGGCCTGTTCCACTGCTCCCCACCCCGCGACCGCGCCAGGCAGCGGCGGACCGTGCGCACGTCCGGCGCCCCGCCCCTCCCGCGTCCGGGCCTGGCCGTCCGACGGAAGCTGACGTACCGTCAATTCCCGCCGTGTGGGCTGCCTTTCGCCTCTCCTGCGGCGCACCCCGCCGACCGCGCCCGCCCAGGAGGAGACCGTGCCCGACCGCCCGATCGCGCTCGACGAGTACCCGATCCACCAGGTCCCGCTGTCCATGCGGCATGTCGCCACCGGCGACCGCAACGCCTACGACCGCTGCATCTTCCACGTCATGGACCACTTCGGCCGCGCCCTGCTGATCGCCGGCCTCGGGGTCTACCCCAACACCGGCGTCATCGACGCCTACGCCACCCTCCGCCTCGGTGACCGGCTGCACGTCGTACGGGCCTCCGACGCGCTCACCGACGACCGCCTGGCCCTTACCGTCGGCCCGCTCACCATTACCGTCGAGGAGCCGCTCACCCGACTGCGGCTGACCTGCGCCGCGGACCCCGACGACCCGGACGGCCTGACGTACGACCTGACCTGGCACGCGGCGTTCCCGGCCACCTGGGAGCCGCACCACACCCAGTACCGCGGAGACCGGCTGATGCTCGAAGGCCGGCGATTCGTCCAGGCGGGCACCTGCACCGGGCGCATCCGCGTCGCGGGGCAGGAGCTCGCCGTCACGGCGGGGGAGTGGACCGGCACCCGTGACCGCAGCTGGGGCGTCCGCCCGATACCGGGCGAGGACGGCGGGCGGGCCGCCGAGGAGCTGCGGCCCGAGGGCTTCCACTGGCTCTGGTGCCCGGTGCGCTTCGACGACCGCTTCGTGATGGTCATCGTCCAGGAGGACGCCGACGGCCACCGCACCCTGAACGAGGCCGTCTCGGTCCGCCGCGACGGCGCCCGTGACGTCCAACTCGGCTGGCCGCACAGCGACATCACCTACCGCCCCGGCACCCGACACCCCGAACGTGCCGTCCTCCACCTCACCGGACCCGGCCGCACGCCCCTCGACCTCACCGCCGAGATCCTCACCTCCTCGCCCCTGGCCGTGGGCGCCGGCTATCCCCCCGCCGACGACTGGCAGCACGGCACCTGGCGCGGCCACGGCTGGACCGACCGCCGCAGCTTCGACCTCTCCGACCCGGCGGCCCACCCGCTCGCCGCCTACGGCGTCACCGACCATGCCGCCCGCTTCACCCTGGACGGCCGGACCGGGCACGGCATCTTCGAGCACGGCAGCTTCGGCCGGCACGACCCGAGCGGATTCGCCGGCTATGACTCCGTCGCGGGGGAGGACGGCCGATGACGGACCACCCGCTGCCCGGGGACCGCTCCGCGGGCGCCCCGGACGCCCGGCGCCCCCGCACCACCACCCGCGACCCCGAGATGCTCACCCGCCGCCTCACCGCCTGGCTCGGCACCCGGCTCCCCGGCGCCCGCGCCCGGGGCGCGACCGTCCCGGACGCCAACGGGATGTCCAGCGAAACCCTGCTCTTCGACATCGACCATCCCGACCCGCCGGAGTCCGCCTGCGCGCTGCGCCTCGCCGCCGACCCCGCCGCGTACTGCGTCTTCCCGCGGTACGACATGGCGCGGCAGTACCGCACCATGCGCCTGGTCGCCGCCCGCACCGACCTCCCGGTGCCCCGCACCCTCTGGCTCGAGGAGGACCCGGCGCACCTCGGCGCCCCGTTCTTCGTGATGTCCCGCGCCGCCGGCCGCGTCCCGCCGGACGTCATGCCCTATACGTACGAGGGGAATTGGCTCCACGACGCCACCGACGCCGAGCGCGACCGGCTGGAAGCCGACAGCGTTTCGGTCCTCGCCCGGCTGCACGACCAAGTCCCGCTCGCCGAGGCCGAGTTCCTCGCCACGCCCGGTACGGGCAGTGCCCTGAGTCGCCATGTGGAGGCCCAACAGGCTTACTACGCCTGGGTCGTTGACGGCCGGCCGCGCTCCCCGCTGATCGAGCGCGGCTTCGCCAGGCTCGCCGAGCACTGGCCGCCGGATCCCGGTGAGACCGTACTGAGCTGGGGAGACGCCAGGATCGGCAATATCGTCTACGACGGCTTCGCGCCGGCCGCCGTCCTCGACTGGGAGATGGCGGCCCTGGGCCCTCGCGAACTCGACCTGGGCTGGATGGTCTATCTCCACCGCTTCTTCCAGGACCTGGCCGAAGGCAGCGGACAGCGGGGACTGCCCGGCTTCCTGTGCCGTGACCGCGTCGAGAGCGTCTATGCCCACCTCACCGGGCACCCGCCCCGCGACATGGAATTCCACACCCTCTACGCGGCCCTGCGGCACGCCATCGTCATGCTGCGCGTGGCCTACCGCCGGATCCACTTCGGCGAGGCGCCGGCCCCGGCCGACGCCGATGCGCTGATCCTCCACCGGGACACCCTGGAGGCGATGATCGAGGGCCGCTACTGGTGAGGCCGGAGCGCCCGTGCGAACGGGCGCGGAGCGGCACTCAGGCGCGCGGACGCATCCGCGGCACCCGGGCCGGCCGGGTGCCGGGCTCGCCGACGTGCGAGAACGGCTGGCGGCGCCAGTCCAGGCCGGCGGGCAGGGTCAGCAGCACGGCCGCGTCCTGCTCCTGGGTGTCCAGGGCGTCCTCGGCCTCCGGGGCCTCGGACACCGCCCGGCCGGAGCCCTGGCACACCGTCAGACCGAACGGGTTCCACGGCGAGGGGCACCGGGCGTGCTCCGGGAGGACGTCCTCGTCCGCCAGCAGCGCGATCGGCTGGCGGCAGTCGGGGCAGGTCACGCGGTAGATCTCATAGGTGTCGAACGAGTCGTCCTCGCCGGAGGCGTCGAGACTGTCGCCCTCCTGGGCGCCGGCGTTCGCGGCAGCGGAGTCCTGCTTCAGGCGTCGCATGATGTCCATCCCCCTCGGGTGGGCCGATCGGATCGCTGACTTCCTGTGACGGGCGGTCCTGGCCACCAGCAGCAATTCCCTTCATGCCCCGCGCATAATCGCGGGCGTCCGGCGGACACCGGTTCACCCATGTGGCATTGGTCACACAACCCGGCGCGAAGGTGCTCACGAGCCGGCGCGCGGTGCGCATCTGCGCCCGCGCACAGTAGGTTGAACGGGTGGAGGAGTTGGACCGACAAATCGTGGATCTGCTCGTCAAGGACGGGCGGATGAGCTACACCGACCTGGGCAAGGCCACCGGCCTGTCCACCTCGGCGGTGCACCAGCGGGTGCGCCGCCTGGAGCAGCGCGGTGTCATCCGGGGCTATGCCGCCATCGTGGACCCCGAAGCCGTGGGCCTGCCGCTCACGGCCTTCATCTCGGTCAAACCCTTCGACCCCAGCGCGCCGGACGACATCGCCGACCGCCTCGCCGAGGTGCCCGAGCTGGAGGCCTGCCACAGCGTCGCCGGCGACGAGAACTACATCCTCAAAGTCCGGGTGGCCACCCCGCTGGAGCTGGAGCACCTGCTCACCCGCATCCGCACCCTGGCCGGCGTCTCCACCCGCACCACCGTCGTGCTCTCCACCCCCTACGAGGCCCGCCCGCCGCGTATCTGACCGTTGATCGCCCCCCGCGTGCGGTCCGGTCCCGCTCAGGGGCCAAACTGTCCGGTATGAGCGCGCACGTTCCCGAACCGGCCCGGCAGCATCCCTCCCGCACCGTCCTGCTGCGTGGTGGCGAGGTGCACAGCCCCGCGGACCCCTTCGCCACCGCCATGGTCGTGGAGGGCGACCGCATCGCCTGGGTCGGCGAGGAGGGCGCGGCCGACTCCTTCGCCGACGGCGTCGACGAGGTCGTGCAGCTCGACGGTGCGCTGGTCACCCCGGCGTTCACGGACGCACACGTGCACACCACCGCGACCGGGCTGGCGCTCACCGGGCTCGACCTGTCCGGCGCCGGCGCCCTGCCCGAGGCGCTGGCCCGGATCCGCGCCTACGCCGCCGCCCGTCCCTCGGACCGGGTCCTGCTCGGGCACGGCTGGGACGCCGCGCTCTGGCCGGAGGGCCGGCCCCCGTCCCGTGCGGAACTGGACGAGGCCGCCGGCGGCCGACCGCTCTATCTCACCCGGGTCGACGTGCACTCCGCGGTCGTGACGACGGCACTGCTGGACCTGGTCCCCGGCGTGCGCGAACGCACCGGATTCCACACCGACGCCCCGCTGACCGGCGCCGCCCACCACGCGGTGCGCAAGGCCGCGTACGCCACCCTCACCCCCGCCCAGCGCACCGAGGCCCAGACCGCCGCCCTGGCGCGGGCCGCCGCGCTCGGCATCGGCACCCTCCACGAGTGCGCGGGCCCGGACATCTCCGGCGAGGACGACTTCACCGGACTGCTCGCCCTCGCCCGGCAGGGGACCGGCCCGCGGGTGGTCGGCTACTGGGCCGAGGCGGTCGCATCCGCAAAGGATGCGCAGCGGATCCGCGAACTCGGGGCGATCGGCGCCGCGGGCGATCTGTTCGCCGACGGTTCCCTCGGGTCGCACACCGCCCACCTCCACGCCCCGTACGCGGACGCCGCCCACACCGGCGTCGCGCAGCTGGCCGCCGAGGACATCGCCGCCCATGTCGCCGCCTGCACCGAGGCCGGGCTCCAGGCCGGTTTCCACGCCATCGGTGACGCCGCGCTCACCCACGTCGTCGACGGCGTACGGGCCGCCGCCGAGCGCGTCGGCCTGGGCCGGATCCGGGCCGCCCGGCACCGCGTCGAACACGCCGAAATGCTCACCGGGCGCACCATCGCCGGCTTCGCCGAGCTGGCCCTGACCGCCTCCGTCCAGCCCGCCTTCGACGCGGCCTGGGGCGGCACGGAGGGCATGTACGCCGCCCGCCTGGGCGCCGAGCGGGCCCGCACCCTCAACCCGTACGCCGCGCTGCTCAAGGCCGGTGTCCCGCTCGCCCTGGGGTCCGACAGCCCGGTCACCCCGCTCGACCCCTGGGGCACCGTGCGCGCCGCCGTCTTCCACCGCACCCGCGCCCACGGCATCTCCGCGCGCGCCGCGTTCACCGCCCACACCCGCGGCGGCTGGCGTGCCGTCGGCCGTGACGACGCGGGCGTCTTGGTGCCCGGCGCGCCCGCCGACTACGCGGTCTGGCGCACCGGCGAGCTGGTCGTCCAGGCGCCCGACGAGCGGGTGGAACGCTGGTCGACCGACCCCCGCTCCGGCACCCCCGGCCTGCCCGATCTCACCCCCGGCAACGACCTCCCGGTGTGCCTGACCACGGTCGTCGGCGGGCGAACGGTCTTCGGGCCGCCGAACGAGTGACATCGCGCGGCCACGTGCCGTCGCGGACCGCGCTTGCCGCTCCTTGGCTCTCCCGGGGGCGCTCGGGGCTGACCTGGGGCGACGCGAAACGACGCAGGCGGAGCACCTGTTGACAGCAGGCGGTCGGCGGCCGGTAGGTTCGGCCGAGTCCACCACAGGACGTCCGACCGGCAGACCTCCGCGCAGTCGTCGAACGCAGCTGGGCCATGGGGCGGTGTGCCACTGGGCACGCCACCACTGGGAGCCAGGTCCAGCACCAGCGGCACGGGGCGACGGAACGTCTCGCCCGATCGGCAGGTGCGACCCGGGTGGGGCCCGGACGCTCAGTAGACAACGGCTCTCGGTCGACCCGCAGCCAGCGGGTCCCAGGTCGGCCCGAAGGGCGCCGGGCCCCTATCCGCACCACGCTGCGGCCCGCCCGCGGCCTCCCGCGGCGTTCTTCACCTTTCGTGCACCCCGCATCCGCAACCCCGGTCTCCCGATGTACGGTCAGCTCACCACCGCACGACCTGCAGGAAGGCCCGCGACCGTGCCATCGGGTTCCGATACCACCGAAGAAGCCGTCAGCGGCACCTCGCCCGACGGCCCGGTGCCCGCCGCCGAGCAGGGTGCCACCGCTCTGACGGCGCGGCCCCGGCGCGCCCGGCGGCTGGCCGCACTGGTCCGCCGGGAGGCGCTGCGCACCGGCCTCGCGGTGGTCTGTGGCCTGGCGCTCGGCCTCGCCTTCCCGCCGTACGACCTGTGGCCGCTGTCCCTGGCGGCCGTCGCCGCGCTGTCCCTGCTGACCCGCGGCCGCAGCGCGCGCCAGGGGGCCTGGACGGGCTTCGTCTTCGGGCTGCCGTTCTTCCTGATCCTGCTGAAGTGGCTGCATGTCGTCGGCTGGGACGCGGTGGTGGGCCTGTCGGTCGCCGAGGCGCTCTTCATGATGCTGCTGGGCGCCGGGCTCGCCGTCACGTCGCGGCTGCCGCTCTGGCCGCTGTGGACCGCCTGCCTGTGGGTCACCGAGGAGTGGGCCCGCGACCGGCTCCCGTTCGGCGGCTTCCCCTGGGGCCGGCTGGCGTTCGCCCACACCGGCTCTCCGTTCACCCCGCTCGCCGCGCTCGGCGGCGCCCCGCTGGTGACCTTCGCCGTCGCCCTGGCCGGTGCCCTGATCGCGGCCTGCGCCGCCGTTCTCTGGAAGCTGCGCGGCAACGGGACCCTGCGCCGGGCCGTGCCGGTCTTCGAGGCGTTCGGGCTGGCCGCCGCCGTCACCCTGGCCGGTCTCGCCGTCCCCGTCCCCACCAAGGCCGACGACACCGCCGACATCGCCGTCGTCCAGGGCAATGTCCAGCAGGCCGGTATGGACTTCCTGGGCCGCCCGATGAAGATCCTCGACAACCACGCCGCGGCCACCGAGAAGCTCGCCGCGGACGTCCGGGCCGGCCGGGCCAAGAAGCCGGATCTGGTCATCTGGCCGGAGAACTCCTCCGACCTCGACCCGTTCCAGTACCCGCAGGCGTACGACCGGATCGACCGGGCCGTGAAGTCCATCGGGGTGCCCGTCCTGGTCGGTGCCCTGGTCGACCACCCCTCCAAGGCGGGTTACGTCTTCAACAAGGGCATCGTCTGGGACCCGAAGAAGGGCCCGGGCGCCTCCTACACCAAGCAGCATCCGGTGCCGTTCGGCGAGTACGTCCCCTTCCGGGAGCAGCTCAGCAAGATCATCACGCGCTTCCAGCGGGTGCCCCGCGACTTCTACCCCGGCAACCACACCGGGGTGCTCCAGCTCGGCCCCGCCCGGCTCGGCGACGTCATCTGCTTCGAGGTCGCCTACGACGAGATCGTGCACGACACGGTCGACGCCGGCGCCCGCGCCCTGGTCATCCAGACCAACAACGCCACCTACGGCCGCACCGGCCAGCCCGAGCAGCAGCTGGCGATGTCCAAGCTGCGCGCCGTCGAACACGGCCGGGCCGTTGTCACCGCCGCCACCAGCGGAATCAGCGCGGTGGTCGCCCCGGACGGCACGGTCACCCACCAGATCCCCGAGTTCACCCGAGGCGTGGTCTCCGCGCGCATTCCGCTGCGCGACGAAACGACGCTCGCCGACCGCGTCGGTGCCGCCCCCGAGTGGCTGCTCGCTATCGTGGGTCTCCTGTCCTGTGCCGCCGCGGTGGTCAGCGGCAGGCGCGGGCGTACGAAGGACGAGAAGGGGCAGCAGTGACAGACGGTCAGCGGCAGTACGGTCCGCTCGGCACCACGTTGGTGATCATTCCGACCTACAACGAGGCGGAGAACATCAAGCCGATCGTCTCGCGGGTGCGGGCCGCCGTCCCCCAGGCACACGTCCTGGTCGCGGACGACAACAGCCCCGACGGCACCGGCAAGTTCGCCGACGAGCTGGCCGCCGACGACGCGCACGTCCACGTCCTGCACCGCAAGGGCAAGGAGGGTCTCGGCGCCGCTTACCTCGCGGGCTTCCGGTGGGGCATCGACCACGGCTACGGCGTGCTGGTCGAGATGGATGCCGACGGCTCGCACCAGCCCGAGGAGCTCCCGCGGCTGCTCACCGCCCTCAAGGGCGCCGATCTCGTCCTCGGCTCGCGCTGGGTGCCCGGTGGCCGCACCGTGAACTGGCCCAAGTACCGCCAGTTGATCTCCCGCGGGGGCAGCACCTACTCCCGGCTGGTGCTGGACCTGCCGCTGCACGACATCACCGGCGGCTTCCGGGCCTTTCGCGCGGAGGCCCTCCAGGGGCTGGGCCTGGACGACGTGGCCTCGCAGGGCTACTGCTTCCAGGTCGACCTCGCCCGCCGCGCCGTGCAGGCCGGCTACCACGTCGTCGAGGTCCCGATCACGTTCGTCGAGCGGGAGCTGGGCGACAGCAAGATGAGCCGGGACATCGTCGTGGAGGCGCTGTGGCGGGTCACCGCCTGGGGGATCGGCGCGCGGGTGGACAAGATCCGCGGCCGCTGACGCCGCGCACCACCGGACGGCCGGTGCGCCGCCGGGCGGGCCCTCACCGGGGGCTGCGCCGCGGGCCAGGCACACTTGAGGCATGACGTTCGGAGCCACGCCCTCGCCGAGTCCCCGCCCACCCAAGCGTTCACGCGCCCGCCGGTACATTCCCTTGGGTGTCGCCGCCTGGATGGTGCTGGAGATCTGGCTGCTGACGGTGGTCGCCGAGGCCACCAGCGGGCTCACGGTGGCGCTGCTGCTGATCGCCGGCGTGCTCGTCGGCGGCTATGTGATCAAGCGGGCCGGCCGCCGCGCCTGGCAGAAGCTCACCGAGAGCATGCAGGGCGGCGGCGACCCGGCGGCCCCCGGCGGCCGGGCCCCGTCCGGCAACGGCACGTCGGGCAGCGGCAATACGCTCCCGATGGCCGGCGGGCTGCTGCTGATGGTGCCGGGGCTGGTGTCCGACGCGCTGGGGCTGCTCTGCCTCTTCCCGCCGACCGGCAAGCTGATCCAGCGCCGTGCCGAGAAGCTGCTGTCCCGGCGGACGCAGCACACCCCGGGCACGTTCGGTGACGCCTTCCAGCAGGCCAGGATGCACCGGCCGGACGGGAAGGTCGTCCAGGGCGAGGTCATCCGCGAGGACGAGCCGACGCCGCCGCGCCGCCAGGACCCGCCGCTGACCGGCTGAGCACCCCGGCCCCCGGGTCCGGGGGAGTCGCGGACAGCGAACAAGGGCCGGGGTCACTGCACTGCGCAGTGACCCCGGCCCTTGTTGTGCTGCTCGGTGCAATCCCGCCGTCAGGCGGACTTGCGGTTGGTGTCGCGCGGATGCACGGCAATGTTCATGGTGCCGGAGCGCAGGACTGCCAGCCGTTCGGCCAGCACCTCCTCGAGCTCCTCGCGGGTGCGCCGCTCCATGAGCATGTCCCAGTGCGTACGCGCGGGCTTACCCTTCTTTTCCTCAGGGCCATCGCCATCCACCAGAAGCGAGGGTGCACCACATACCTTGCACTCCCACTCCGGCGGAATCTCGGCCTCAACCGAGAACGGCATCTCGAATCGATGTCCGTTCTGGCATGCGTACTCCACCGCCTGGCGCGGGGCCAGGTCGATGCCGCGGTCGGTCTCGTAGCTGGTCACCACGAGTCGCGTGCCGCGGAGAGCTCGCTCACTCATGAATCGTGCCTCCCGGGCTTGTCGCCCACAGGACAGGTGTCGCTGTCGTCGTCATCCGGTCAACGTCCGGTCGGCGGTGAAGATTCCCGCATTCGGGAGATGCGCCCACCCGTCGCCCACCACCGCCCATGATGGAGGCGCTGTGCGCCGCTGCCTTCCTTCGTGCCGCCCCTTGTTGTACCCACCATTGCCCGGTTTGTCACATCTGGCAGCAGATGTCACCCAGCGCCATACATGCTTGAGCGCGCAGTAACGGTCCGCCTGGTGAGCCAAAGGCGTACACTACCGCCCCGCACGCTCTGGGCCTAAATCCGGTCAGGCACAGGATTTCCGGCCGCCGCGATCGCCCGCCCCACCGGCACCCTCGCCAGCAGGACAAAACCGATCAAAAAGAACGCCACGAGGGACACGATCGCGTTCCGATAGCTCCCGGTGAGCTGGTAGGTCACCCCGAACACCAGCGGCCCCAGCCAGCTCACGCCCCGGTCGCTGATCTCGTACGCGGAGAAGTACTCCGCCTCCCTGCCGCGCGGCACCATCTGCGAGAACAGCGAGCGCGACAGTGCCTGGCTGCCGCCCAGCACCAGGCCGATGCCGGCGGCCAGCGCGAAGAACCACACGGGTGCCCGGGCCGGAAGGGCGTAGCCGGCCGCGAGCGTCAGCGTCCAGGCGGCCAGCGAGCCCAGGATCGTCCGCTGTGCGCCGTACCGCCGGGCGAGCCGGCCCATCAGCAGGGCGCCCGCCGCGGCCAGCACCTGTACCAGCAGGACGGCCACGATCAGCGTGGTCTGGTCCAGCTTCAGTTCCTCCGAGCCGTACACCGACGCCTGGGTGATCACGGTCTGCACCCCGTCGTTGTAGACGAGGTAGGCCAGGAGGAAGGAGAGGGTGAGGGGGTGGCGGCGCATCCCGCGCAGGGTCTCGGCCAGTTGCCGCCATCCCTGGCCGAGCGAGGCGCCGCCCGCCGCACCGGGTGCGCCGGTGGCCGCCGTCCGGCGGTCGCGCAGCCGGCGCAGCGGGATCAGGGAGAACGCGCCCCACCACAGCCCCGCCGACGCCAGGCAGAGGCGTACCGCGGTGCCCGCGGAGAGGCCGAAGGACTCGTGCGCGCCGTAGAGCACCAGGTTGGCGAGCAGGACCAGTGCCCCGGCCGCGTAGCCGAGGGCCCAGCCCCGGGACGAGACCGCGTCCCGCTCGTCGGGGGTCGCGATCTGCGGCAGGAAGGAGTTGTAGAGCATCATCGACACCACGAACGACACGTTCGCGAGGACCAGCAGCGCCCCGCCCAGCAGATAGCGGTCGCCGTCGAGGAAGAACATCCCCGCCGTCGCGGCCGCGCCCGTATAGGCGCAGCACCCCAGCAGTGGCTTCTTCCGGCCGGTCCGGTCGGCCAGGGCCGCGGCGAGCGGCATCGCCAGCACGGACAGCAGCAGCGAGACGGACACCGCGTACGGGTAGAAGGAGCCGGCGCGCACCGGGATGCCCAGCGGGTGCACCAGGCCGTCCGCGTCCGCCGCGGCCTTCGTCACCGAGGTCAGATACGGCCCCAGGAAGACCGTCAGGACGGTCGTCGAGTAGACGCTGTTGGCCCAGTCGTACCAGTACCAGCCGCGTTGTTCGCGGCGCCGGGCGGCCGGCTCGTCCATGGCGGCCGGCCCGTCCACGGCCCCGCCCACGGCTTGTGTGCCTTCCACGCCCGCCCCCGTCATCCGGTCCCTGTTCACCGCGGCGGACCGCCGGCGGGGCCGCGGCGACCGGACCCGGTGCCCCCGGTCGGATTCGGCACCCCGGTCAGACCCAGCACCCCCGCTCGGTCAGCACCGTCCGCAGCGTCTCGATGTGATCGATTAAGCGGCACTCACTCTCGCATCTTCCTGAGCTGCAACGACAACCCCTTGCAAGATCAAGTGGGAGAGGGTTGGGAGACCTGACGCTTTCGGAGCACCTGGCGGGCCGCCTCCACCGACGACTCGTCTCCCATGACCTTCTCCCACCGCTCCTGTAGAGCCTCGACGATACGCAACTCCATCGGCACCGTGACCTCGGAGTACGTGCCTTCTACGCCTTGCAGCCTATGACCGAGCCGTTCCTCCGAGGCCACCCGCGAATGGCCGTCCTCGTCCAGCCACTGTTTCTGTGCGTGCCGCAGGCCGTGAGGGACCATCCCCTGGAGGCCCTCAACGGCCGGTACGGCGCCCCGCGCCCACCGTCCGCCCCGTTCCTCCGCCCCGTCCACGGCAGGCCGCCAGTAGCACGGGTAGAACCTCGTCCCCAGCAGGTGGCCGCCGCCGGCGGAGGGGAACACCCAGTCGCTCTCGTGGCTCTCCAGCAGTTGGCCGTGCAGGGCGTGCAGGAACGGGGGGAGGACCAGCGCGCGGGCGGACCCGTACTTCGGCAGCTGGAGCGTGGGCACGCCCTTCGCGTACTGGTGCTGCCACTGCACGCGCAGCGCGGACATGCCCCCGTACCGCTTCAAGGCCTTCGTGCGGCGCCGGACGTCGGGATCGGAGCCCGGCCAAGTGGGCGAGGCGAATTCCCGTCGGAGGCCGTACATCTCACGGAGCCTCATCCCGGTGAAGGCCTTCGTGAGCATGAAGACGTAGCCCGTCAGGCCCCACACCTCGTGGGCGTTCACGGCGAGCTGCACGACCTGCTCGGTGGTGGGTGTCAGCACCTCCGGCTCCTCGGGTCGCGTATACCGGCCGCGCCGGCGGCTGGTCCGGGGGACCGGTGTCTCAGCGATGAGGGGCGGCCTGTGATCGACCGCGTCGGTCATGAGTAGCCCGAACAGAGAGAGGATGCTGCCCGCGTAGTGCGCGGAGTACCTGGCGCGAGTCATCTTCGCCCAGCGTTGATACTGCGTCGTTGTGATCTTCCGCAGTGACACGTCCCCCCATTGGGGGATCAGTTGGGCTTTGATGATCGATTCATAGGTCACATACGACGTGTCCGCGAGGTCGAGGCCGGCCAGCCACGACTTGGCCCAGCCTTCGAAGAGGATGTTTCCGTCGGCGTTGCTGATGTACCGGTCGTTGCGGACGTCCGATTCGCGATCAAGCCCGTACTCGTAGGCGACAGCCTCGTCGGCGAACCCGGACTTGCTGTCGTAGATCTTCTTCCCGGTCTCGGGGTGCACCTTCCCGGTGTCCCAGCGGACTCGGCACTTCGACCCACGCCACTCGACATACGGCATTGTGATTCCTTGGGGTCTTCCCGCGGTGGCCCGGCGGGTGCCTTCCCCGCCCCGCCGTGGCCCCCGCGTGGACTGACTAGTCGTGCCGGCCCATCAGGCAGCGCCGGCACGCGTCACAGTCTCCTCCTTGACGCCTTACCAGGTCCCGCATGATGCGCCGTGCGGCGGCATCGTGCAGTACCTGGGGCGTCGCCACACACACGAGCTTGCCATCGATCAGACCTCGGAAACCGTGGAAGCCGGGGCCGAGATCAGCGGTGACCATTTCGTGCATGGTCCCCCCTTTCGGGACGAGGGAACCTCCCAAGTGACTACTGATAGTCGCACATTGAACGACTTTCGTGACCGGGTTTGCGCGAGTCGATCTGCCGTATGGCGGTAACGAGTTGGACAAAGCCAATGGTTGTACGCGCGGAGGGGTCAATTCCCAACATTTGGCAGCCTGCCGCGCCGACGAAGCTCTTCGATTACGCGCTGTTTCAGCTTGCGGATGTCGGCGGCTGACAGTCCGTCGCTGACGGCGATGGCGGCGTCGGTGACCGCGCGCCCGATGTCACCCTCGAGGTCGTCGCTGGTGACCGGTGAGGCGACGGCGCCATCTGTCAGCCGGTCGGCGACGGTGGGGTCACCGCCGCGGAGGATCTCCTGGCAGGAGCCGGACGCCCATTGGAGCACCGTCTCGACCTTGCCGTAGGTGAGGTCTCGGACGGGCTTGCCGTCTTCGAGCTTCATGTACGTGTTGATCGTGATCTTGGCGCCATTGGCTACGTCGATCTTGTTCATACCCAGGTCGACCCGTCGCCGCCTGATCTGGTCGGCGAGCCGGCGGAGCGCTGTGTCGTCTGCAGGGGGAGGCATGGCGTCATGGTCCCAGGAACTAGCAGGAACAGCTAGGAACACCCAGCTTATGGCCGGTTCCTTGATGTTCTCGTAACTCTGGCCAAAGGTTCACGCCTCAATCGTTACGAGGATCTACAAGTTACTACGTGGTACTGCTAGTTTCTACGAGCGTAAGCACGTACATTCTCGTCATGAACAACCCCCCAGCCACCTGCCAGGTGAACGGGGCGGCGATACGAGCGACACGGAAGCGCCAGGGCCTCGGCATACGTGAGACCGCAGAGGCAGCCGGGATCAGCCGCAGCTACCTACAACGGCTGGAAACCGGCATCCGGGAGCAGATGCGACCGCCCACATACGCCGCACTCCGCAAAACGCTCCACGCAACAGACAAGGAACTCCTCGTCCCCCACGAGGAAACCAACGAGAGAAGGTGACATGCCCAGTCCCGAGGAGACCCCCACAGCCACAGACCCGGCCATCGTCAAGGCCGTCCGCGACGCCCTCGCCACAGGAGAACTGCGCGACATCGTCGTTGCCGCCGCCGTCGAGTCCTTCAACAGCGGCGACCTGACCTTCACGCCGAAGGAGGCCGCCGCCGCCCTTGGATGCGGTGTCCGCTTCCTGCTCGACGGGTGCAACAAGCACGGTTTCCCGTACATCGACATGGGCAAGTCGAAGCGCTTCGGCCCCCAGGAGCTTCGGGAGATCCGGAACATGCTCCGGGTCCCGGCCAAGCCGTCTCGCCTGGCTGCCGCTCGGCGCAGGTCCGCAGCGGAGAAGGGCCCCGACAAGCCGACCGGCCGGCGGCAGAAGCCTGCCGACGGCCGCCCCTTGGAGCTCGCCCTCACCGGCTGAGCCCCCGCGCCGCCTAGCTGCGGCCTACGGGCCCAGCCGCCGGGCTCTGACACACCGGCAACCGGGCCCTAACGCACCACCCCAACTCTGAAAGGGCATGCGTCATGACCATCGTCTCACCCGCCTCGACTCCGGCCTCACAGGCCTCTCCCGACCCGGCGGTTCTTCTCGAAGTCCAGCAGCGGCTGCTGGCGGATCCGGCTCACTCCGACGCGGCGGTGTCCGCGACCTCGATGTCCCTCTTCCTTGTGCAGCACCCGGAGGTCCGGGTCGCCGAGAACGAGGACTACCCCGAGTGGGCCGCCCAGTTCACCAGCATCGAAGGGGATGCCCGATGACTACGACCACTCATCTGACCGTGGCAGACCTCGCAACCTTGGCCTTCACCAAGTGGGAGTCCGAGGGCGAAGCCAAGGGCGACGAGATGTTCGAGGAGCACCGCGAGGAATTCCTCACCTTCGCCCGCGCCAAGGCCCGCTGCGTCCTCGGCGAGGAGGCTGCCGCCCAGCTGGATTGGCAGTACACCGGCACGCTCGACTTGCCGGCGGACACGGAGCAGGCTACGGCGAGCCTCGGCGAGGGCCGTGCTGAGTACCTGCGGTATCGCGTCGTCGACAGCGACGAGGTGACGTTCACCCTCGTGCAGCCGTGCGGCACATGCGGGCATGACCAGATCAACGAGCTTCGCGACCTCACCCACCTCGGCGGTCTCCTGGAAACCGCCGCCGACCTCGCGAAGGCCGTGCAGGGCGGTGTCGACCGTGGCTGACCGTGTGAACCGCATCATCGCCGACGCGATGGACAAGGCCTACCCGCACCCGTGGGAGGGCCAGGACAAGTACCCGGTGATCGTCGAGACGGTCCAGCGGTATCTCGTCTGGGTGGAGGCCGACGATCTGGAGGAAGCCGTCGAGTGCTTCGGCGACGACCCCGATTGGTACGAGGCAATCACCCCCCAGAACCAGATCGAGAGCGGCTACGACTGGTCGGTAGAGGCCCCGGAGGACCACAACTGGGACTGGGAGGTCTACCCCTTCACCCGGGTTGAGGGCCCCCGCCAGGCATGCACCGAGTGCGGAACGGTCGCCCACGACGTCCAGCGGAAGCCCTGGCACAAGGAAGGCTGCACCCGCTCCGGCGCTGCCAAGAAGCAGGTGACGGCATGAGCGACCGCCTGACCGAGATCGCGGCCCGCGCGGCCGCCGCAACACCCGGGCCGTGGACCGTTCACGAGGAGTGGCCCGGCTCCGTCTTCCACGGCGGCGAACCCAACCTCCTGCCCATCGCCCGCACTACTGGCCGGATGGCCGAGGCCAACGAACGGTTCATCGCCCACGCCCGCGAGGACGTGCCGTGGCTGCTCGCGGAAGTCGAGCGGCTGCGGACGGTCATCGCCGCGCTGGCGGAAGGCACCGAGACGCTGCATGCCCGCGTCGCTGAGCTGGAGCCGGACTCCAGCATGCTCGCCGCCCTCTACGCAGCTGGCGTGGACAACTGGGAAGGGTACGACGAGGCGTGTGAGGGCCGGTGAACGCCGAGCAGTTCAACGCCAGCTACCCGATCGGCACGCCGGTCGTGGCCTACCCCGGCTTCCGGCCCGAGAACGACCCGACTGCCACGCGGATCGAATCGACCACCCGCAGCCGGGCCACGCTCCTCGGCGGCCACACCGACGTTGTGTGGGTCCACGGACACGGCGCCTGCATCGCCCTCACGCACATCGACGCGATCGAAGGCGGCGTCTCGTGACCGCCCGCCCCACCCCCGTACCGCACTCCGCACCTGGAGGAACGATGACTGACAGCTCCTTCGCTACTGACACCCATTTCTCCGGGGCCCTGGTCCTCGGCAACGACGAGGCCCGGGCCGACTACAGGAGGGGGATTGACGGCCGGACGTTCGGCATGGTCCACGTCGGTCGCCGCATGACGGTGCACGTCGCGGATGCCACTCCGGAGACGCTGGACAGCCTGGCTGAGGCCTTCGCTGAGCTGGCCGCCTGGAAGCGCAACGGCGGGATCCGGGCGGTGGCGTCGTGACCCGGGCCGCGCTGCTCCGGGCGGCAGCCACCAACCAGAACCTGCGGGCCACGGACCGTG
The DNA here is from genome assembly GCF_036227565.1 of Streptomyces sp. NBC_01454. Classification (NCBI taxonomy): domain Bacteria; kingdom Bacillati; phylum Actinomycetota; class Actinomycetes; order Kitasatosporales; family Streptomycetaceae; genus Streptomyces; species Streptomyces sp. NBC_01454. Next base: position 760,268 of record NZ_CP109460.1, on the reverse strand, counting down.
CCCAGCTCCTGTGGGCGGCCCGTGAGTTCACCGAGCTCGACGGCACCGAATACGACCTCAGCCTCACCTGGATCGACGTCCGGGGCTGCCCTTGGCAGTGGACCGGCCGCCGCACTGCCGACGGCGTGCCGATCATGCGGTCGCCGCTCGCGATGATGCCGCTCGACGAGGTGTACGCCACGTGGGCGCCCCTCGTCCCGGCACCCCGCCGGCCCATCGCCGCCGAAGTGCGGGCCGCCCTGCGAGGTGCCGCATGAAGCTCGTGATGATTGGCGGACGCACCTTCGAGACGACAGACCCGAAGCTCTTCTCGTCTGCCTACCTGGCCGGAAAGACCGCGGTCCGGCGGGGCGAGGACACCGACGCTTTCCTCAAGCAGCTGCTCGCCCAGGGCGATTTCGCCGCGGCCAACGGCTACCTGCAGGGCCTCGCAATGGACGCCCGGGTGCGCCTGCCGGAACACCCTGTCGACTGCCTGTGCCGGCGCTGCGTCCACGACCGCGAGTCCCTGATGCGGCACATCCACCGCATTTGGCGAGAGCAGGTGCCCGCATGACCGGCGGGACGCACCGCTCGGTGCGTATCAACCGGCTGCTCGGCGAGATGCGCGAGGCGCCGCTCACGACGTGGACGACCGGCCAAGTCCGCCGCCTCTACTCGGCCCTCGGCTTCGGGCCGCAGCGCTCCACTGCCCGCGGCGACCTGCAGCACCTGGCGGCGCGCGGCAGGGCCATCGAGGTCGGGCCGGAGAACCGGCGGGGATACCGCCTCAACCAGGCAGGTGCCCGATGAACGAGACCGGCCTCCCGCTGACCGCCACTACCGACCCGGACTTCGCAGCCTCGATCGCGGCCGGGCTGACCGAGTCCTTCGCCGACTACTGCACCCGCACCGCCAAGCCGGACGAGGAGGCCACGTGACCGCCGCCGAATGGATCGCCGCCGGACTCGGCCTCATCTCCGCCGCAATGATCGTCGCCTCCCAGCGAGGCAACCGCACCAGGGAGGACCAGTGAAGCTCTTCAACCGCATGCCTCGCCGGACCAGCTCTGACGTCGAGCTCGCACGGGTCCGGGCCGAGAACGTGGACCTCCGACGCGAACTCGGCGACGTAGAGGGGAAGTACCTCCGCGCCCTCGAAACGATCGACCGCAATGTCGGCGACCGCGCAGAGCTCGCCAAGCAGGCGGCCAACGCCACCCAGCGCATGTTCGAAGCCGAACTCGTCACTAAGTGCATCACCGACGAGAACGCCGACCTCAAGGCCGACAACGAGCGTCTCCGCCGCGAACTCCTGGCCCGTACACAGCCGGTCGCCCAGGTCATCCCGCTACAGAAGAGGGGGGCCGCCTGATGTACACCCCCACCCGCGCTGAGGTCGCCGACGTGTTCGACGGTGTGGGTGTCCTCGACTTCGAGGATCACGAAGCGGCCCTCACACACGACCGCGAGAAGGCGATCGCCGCGCTCGACGCGTTCCACCGCCTCTACTGCGAGGAGTCCCTCGCCGACATGGGCATCGTGCCCGACCGGGACATGGCGACCGGATGGGCCCGCTTCGAGAGCCGGACCGACGGCAAGCGGACGGTCGACTCCGGCGACCAGCCGGACCATCCCGCCGCGTTCCCCGTCACCTGGCTCTACCTCTGATACCGCCGCCCCGCACCCCAATCCCGCGCCGCGGGGCGGCACCCAACACCACATTCGGAGGGCACCGCCATGCCTGAAACGGCACGGAACCGGCCCCACCAGCACGACTCAACTCTCACTCAAGGAGACACAGCATGAGCGTAACGATCAACGCCCATCAGCTCGGACTGCTCATCGACAAGACCATCGGCCACATCGGCGGCGAGTACACCGCCCCGCTCAACGGGATCCGCCTCGACGTCGACACCACGTTCCTGTACGCCGTGGCCTCCGACCGGTACACCCTCGCCGTCGCCCGCTACCGCCTCCTTCACGACGACCAGGGCGGCCAGCCTTTCGCCCGCCTCATCCCCGGCGAGTACTTGCCCTCCCTCCGCGAGTGGGTCAGCAGCCAGACCGGATCCACCTACATCAGCATCTCTGCGGAGGACCACTACGTCGAATTCGGCGGCACGCACACGGAGCTGCGCATCGGCGTCGACCCCGGCCTGGAGTACCCGGACTGGCGCGGCCTGCTCCGCACCATCACCGAGCACACCGTCGAGGGCGAGCCGTTCCCGGCGCTGAGCGCCGGCTTCATGACCCGCTGGGCCGCCACCGGCGACAACCTCCGCGTCCGCGTCACCGCCGCCCAGAAGGCCGTACTCGTCTTCGGCGAGGACTTCATCGGCGCCCAGATGCCCGTCCGCTACGCCGGCGTCGGGCCGATGAAGGACGAGACGTTCGACGCGGTCCGCAGGCAGTGGGACAAGACTCTCGCCGCCGGGGCCGAGGGCCTCGACATGGCCACCGACATGCCCGACGAGGAAGACCGTCCGCGCTACGAGGTGACGACGGACGTCTACGAGACCGGCGAGGCGCTGCTGCAGCAGGTACTGCGGTCGGGAATCGACATGCACGGCAAGTCGAGCAGTGCCCCGGACGAGTTCCTCGCCCACATCAACGCTGGCGTCCACGGGTGGATGGCCTACCGCTTCCTCGACGCGCTCCACACCGCCGACCCGCGGTTCGCTCGGGCCATCGCCGCCGAGGTCGCGGATGAACTCGACTCCGGGGAGATCAGCGAATTCGCATGGGACGCCGCCAAGGAAGCCGGCCACAACCCGCAGCAGTGGCACGACGAGTACGAGGCGTACCGCAAGACGCGCAAGGCCGAGAAGACCGCTGCCTGACAACCCGCCCGGCCGCCCCGCCCGCCGCAAACAGGCGGGGTGGCCACCAACCAAGGAGAACACATGCCCGACAAGCCCTACACCGACAACGACCTCCGCGCCGAAGCCGCGCGCCAGCATGCCGCCCTCACCGGGTACCCCGAGTTCATGTGCGTGGGCGAGCAGATGGCCGACGGCATCGTGGAGTCCACCCAAGAGGATGGAGCACCTCGGAACTGGGACAGCGTGCTGCGCCTCAACGCCGACGACTACGAGCAGTTCGACGCCGCCCAGCGCCAGGTCCATGACCTCATCACCCGCGCCGCTGACCTGTCCAAGTGGGCGGTGAACCTCGGCGCCGACGGGCTGGATCCCGTCACCGGCAACCTCAACATCAAGGACTCCGTCGGCGAGGACCGCGTCCGCATCCACTTCGCCTTCGCGCCCGACATGGACCAGGCCACCCGTCGCGAAATCGTCGACCGGATCGCCGACGCCATCCGGCACCACAGCTGACCACACCCCACGGCCGCCCGCCCCGCACACCGCAGGCGGCCACCCAGCACCCCGAAAGGACAGCACATGAGCACTGACCTAGTCCAGGCAGGCGGCGCACTCGCCATCCGCCCCGACCAGACCGACTGGACCCCCCAACAGGGCGCCGTCCTGCGCCAGTCCGGCATCGACAACCAGGTCGCCAGCGAAGAACTGTCCGCATTCCTGCACCTGTGCCAGCGCACCCGACTGGACCCCTTCTCCCGGCAGATCTACCTGATCGGCCGCTGGGACAACCGGCAGCAGCGGAAGGTGTACACGCCTCAGACCAGCATCGACGGCTACCGCGTCATCGCCCACCGCGTCGTCGCAGAACAGGGTGGACACCTCGGCTACGAGGACAACATGTGGTGCGACAAGGACGGCCGCTGGCAGGACGTGTGGCTGTCCGACGCACCGCCCGCCGCCGCCAAGGTCACGGTGATCCGGAACGGCCAGCGGTTCCCCGCAGTAGCCCTGTTCCGCGAGTACGTGCAGACCAACAAGGACAACCGTCCGATCGGGCTGTGGGGCAAGATGCCCGCCGGCCAGCTGGCGAAGTGCGCCGAAGCACTCGCGCTGCGCAAGGCGTTCCCGCACGACCTGGCCGGCGTGTACACGGCCGAGGAGATGGCGCAGGCCGACAACCCGGTGCCCGCTGACGAACGACACCTGCGGCAGGTTCAGTCCGGCGAGGGAGACCCGTGGGCCACGCCGGGCCCGCAGCGGAACGCGGCGGTCAAGGGCAGGTCGCAGCCAGCACAGGACTTCGCCGACGATGCAGCCAAGGCAGCTGACCAGGCCGCCGTCAAGGAAATCTACCGGCAGGCGCGCGCGGCCGGACTCCTCGACGAGACGGTGAAGACCATCGATCGCGAACTGCTGGAACTCGGCGCCTACCTGATCGCACGCGGCCAGGAGCTCGCCGCGCCGGCACCGGTCGGTGCCGCTGACGCCACTGGTGGAGACGCCGAGCCGGTCGCGACCACCGTCGTCGGCAGCCCCGAGGACGAGCACGCCGCCGCCATCGACGAACTCCGCGAAGCCGCCACAGCCGCCCGTCTGGAGGACTTCGACAACGGCGCCCGGATGGCCCTCGGCATGCCCATAGAGCAGGCAAGCGCGGACGCCATCCGCGCCCTCGCTGAGCAGATCCGCCCCGCCGCCTGACATCACCCGCACGTCGGCCGCCCCCGGGGCAAACGGGGGCGGCCACCTACCCAGCAAACCACGGAGACCCCATGGACCTGCAACAGCTCGCCCTCGAGGAGGCTGCTCTCAAGAGCCTCTCCGACGCCGTCACCGACCGTCTCAAGGAGGTGAAGACCGCCATGCAGGAAGCGCTCGTCGAAACCGGCGCCTCCCGGGTCGACGCCTCTCTCCCCGACGGGACGAAGGTCGCCACCATCTCCCGTTCTGACGCTAAGCCGGCGGCCGTCGTCACCGACTCGGACGCCTTCCTCAGCTGGGTGCGCAAGAACAGCCCCCACAACGTCACCACCCGGCTCGTCACCGAAGTACGACCCGCCTACACCACCGCGCTCCTCGCCGAGATGACCGCTGCCGGCGCCGCTGTGGTCGCTGACAAGGAGACGGGCGTCATCGAGGACGTCGACGGTGTCGAGATCCGCGCCACCCGCTCCCTCACCCACTCCGTCCGGCCCACAAAGGACGGCCGCGAGCGGATCGCCGCCGCCTGGCGCGACGGGGAGCTCGGCCACCTCAACCTCCCCCAGATCGCTGGCCCCGCGAAGGAGGCGTCATGACCTGGCACACCGAACCCCTCCTCGGCTTCGACCTGGAGACGACGGGCATCAACGTGGAAACGGCGCGCATCGTCACCGCCGCAGCCATCGACTACAAGCCCGGCGACAGCATCGACACCCTCCCTGACCGCTCCCGACTGTGGCTTGCCGACCCCGGCGTCCGCATCCCCGCCGAAGCGACCGCGGTGCACGGCGTCACGACCGAGCAGGCCCGCGCGAACGGCCGGCCTGCGGCAGCGGTTGCCGATGAGATCGCTGACGTACTCGCCGCCGCACTCTCCACCGGCATCCCGGTCGTGGCGATGAACGCGAGGTATGACTTCACCGTCCTCGATCGCGAGCTCCGCCGTCACAACCTGCGCACCCTGCAGGACCGGATCGGCGGCGAGGTAACCCCAGGCCCGGTCGTCGACCCGTTTGTCCTCGACAAGCAGGCCGACAAGTACCGGCGGGGCTCCCGCAAGCTCGAGGCGCTCGCTGCCCACTACGGCGTGGCTCTGGCTGCCGCGCATACCGCTGACGCCGACGCCCTCGCGGCAGCCGAAGTCGCCGTGGCCATCGCCGAGAAGTACCCGCAGCTGCAGGTGCACCCCGAACAGCTGCATGCCTGGCAGGTCCGGTGGGCGGCCGAGCAGGCGTCCGGGCTGCAGGAGTACCTGCGCAGGACGGATTCGCACGCGGTCGTCGACTCGGAGTGGCCCCTCGTGCCACTGACCGAGGAACGCAAGGTCCGCGGCGTGCTGGCTGACCTCGCCGAGCGGTGGGAGCAGATGGCCAAGAGTGCACCCGACTTCGGCGACGAGCTGTTCATCGACGAGCCCACCCCGGTCCAGTTGCAGCAGTTCGAGCGCGCCGCCACCTACGGGCGGGCCGCCGCAGACCTCCGCGAGGTACTCCGCTCCGGACGCATCCCTCACGGCTTGATGACCGACGCCGAGCTCGACCAGCACAGCACCGCCCAGTAAGGGGCCCCGGGCCGGCCCGCGGGCAGTGCGGGCCGGCCACCCCACCAGCATCACACCCTCGGGAGTCATCCATGACCCGCAAGCTCACCACCGCCGAGCGCCTGGCATCTGTCGACAAGGACGAGCGGCTCGACGACATCGTCGACCGCGCCAGCAGCTGGAACCGGTTCCTCGTCCAGCAAGCCGTGTTCGCCTTCGGCCGCACCCGCGACACCTTCTCCGCAAACGACCTCCGCGACGTACTCCCGGAGCTGTCCCACGGGTTCCTCGGCGCAGCGATCAACGGCCTGCGACAGGGCGGAGTCATCGAGCACACCAAGCAGTACGTGCCGTCCACTTCACCGGCCACGCACGGCCATCCGATCGCCGTCTGGCGCCTGTCCGTCAAGGGCCTGCTCATAGCTGAGGCCCGCCGGCCACGGAAGGCCGCCGCGTGAGCCCCCTCCGCCGGCTCGCCAACCGGCTCCGACGCCCCCAGCCCCTCCGCTTCGACTCCCAGGTCGCCGCATTCGAAGCCATCATGCGCCGCCCCGCACGCCGCCGCCGCAACACCCGGAAGGAGCCCCGACCATGACCCGCACCCCGCCCCAGCACGGACAACGTGCCTGCTACCTCCGCGGATGCCGCCGACCCGAATGCGCTGCCGCCCACAAGCGCTACTGCAAGGAATACGACCTCCGCGTCCACCGGGAAGGCCGCCGCAACATCGACGCCACACCGGCAGCGGAACACCTGAAGCAACTCGCCAGCCAGAAGTGGACACAGGAAGGACTCGCCAAAGCCATCGGCTGCGGCACCCACACCGTCTGCAGCCTCCTCAACGGCAACCAGAAGAAGATCCGGCCCGAAACAGCCGCGCGCATCCTCGCCTTCCAACCCACCCCCAACGTCGAACCCGGCGGCTACTGGACCGACTCCACAGGAACAACCCGCCGGCTCCGAGCCCTGGCTGCCATCGGACACCCCCTCTACCAGGTCGCCGACGCCGTCGGAATCGACCACGGCACCATCCGCCCCATCGCCGCAGGCACCCGCCAGAAAGTCAGCAAGGCCCTCGCCAGCCGAGTCGCCCGCCTCTACGCCACCCTCGTCCGCCAGCCCGGCCCCTCACCGACGGCCCGCGGAATCGCACGAGCCCGCGGATGGCACGGCCCCGCAGCCTGGGGAGAGGACATCGACAACCCGGCCGCGACACCCGAGACCGACCAGGAAGCCACCGACCTCGACAGCCGACGCGAACTGGCAGCCCTCCGCCGCGCCGAGATCGAACACCTCGACTCCTTCAACGTCCCCGAACACGAGATCGCCGACCGGCTCGGCATGGCCCGCGCCTACGTCCACGACCTCATCCGCGACATGCGCAAAGAACGGTTCGCCAAGCCGGCAGTGACAGGCGTCAGCGACCTCGAGGCGGCGGCATGACCCGCCGCGACTGGCGCGACCAGGCACTCTGCCGCGAAACCGACCCCGACGAATTCGTCCCCGACGTCTGCCACCCCAGCATCGTCGCCCCACTCAAGGCGATCTGCGACAAATGCCCTGTCTACAGCACCTGCCTAACCGAAGCGCTGGCCGAAGAACACGGCCTCCCCCACCAGCTGCGCAGCGGTGTTCGAGGCGGCAAAACGCCCCGCGAACGCCACGCCATCGAACGCAGCCGCAGGCAGCAGAACATGGAGGCCGCAGCATGACGATCCGAGAGCACGGCACCTACGTCAAGTACAAGCTCGACGGCTGCCGCTGCTACCCCTGCTGCTTCGCCGAAAGCCGGTACCGGAACAACCGGGCCCGCGCCATCGCCTACGGCACCTGGCAGCCCTACGTCGACGCCGACCCCGTCCGAGCCCACGTGAAGTCCCTCGGCGAATTCGGCATCGGCTGGATGCGGCTCGCCAAGCTCGCCGGCGTGCCCCGCGGCACCGTCTCCAAGCTCCTCTACGGCGACTCCGCCCGCGGCATGGGCCCGTCGAAGCGACTCCTGCCGAAGAACGCCGCCGCCCTCCTCGCCGTCGAGCCCACCCTCGACAACCTCGGCGCAGCAACCCTCATCGACGGCACCGGCACCCGCCGTCGACTCCGGGCACTCGTCGCCGGCGGCTGGCCCCCAGCACGACTCGCCGCCCGGTTCGGCTGGCATCCGTCGAACTTTGCCTACACCCTCTACGGCGACCGGCAGGTCAAGGTCGGCACGGCTCGCACCGCGGTCACCTTCTACGACCAGCTGTGGCGGACCGACCCCCGCGACCACGGAGTCCGGCAACACGTCTACGACCGGGTACGCCGACAAGCCGCCGAAGCACGTTGGGCGCCCGTCGGAGCCTGGGACGACGACCAGATCGACGACCCCACGGCATTCCCCGACTGGACCGGCCGATGCGGAACCAGCGAAGGCGCTGCAGCCCACCACCGCATCAAGACCCCGGTCTGCCCGCCCTGCCGTGACGCGCGCGCCGTCTACCGGGCCCAGCTCCGCCAGCAGCCGGCCGCCGCCTAGACACACCAACGCCCCGCGGAAACCGCGGGGCGAGAAGGGAGGGGAGAGGGATGTCAGTCGTCGCTGCCAGCCGACTCGTTGTTCTTCGCCAGCCGGCGCTCGATGGCCTGCATCTTGCGCCATGCGGTGACCTGGGCGTGGACGTGGCGGCGGATGTCGTCGGCGCGCGAGGTCCCCTTCGCCTCGCACAGCTCGCCGTATGCGGCCCACGTGGCGTCGTCGATGCGCACCATGCGGCCGGGCGTCCCCTTCGTGGTCATGGCGACAGCGTAGCTGACTGTGCAGTGACTGCACACCCCACCCGCCGAGAGTGTGTTGCTTATGTATTGCGGGTGACTACACACCCTGCGGTAGGATCGAACCGCATCAAGGGCGCGAATCGCGCCCCTTTGAAGCCTCCATGAGGGCTGTCTCAAACCGAAACGAAACCGCAGCGGCATCCCTCCCGAGAGAAGAGAACCAATGGGCTACGAGCTCCGCCGCCAGATCCGCGAGGTGCTGGGACCGAACGTCACCGGACTCCAGCGCGCTGTCGCACTGGAGATCGCCGATGACGCCCGGCATGACGCTGATGGGCGCCGGAGCAAGGTCGCCTTGAAGGATCTCGCCCGCTGGACGGGAGCCAAGGACACCGCCGTGGTGCGGAACGCGCTCAAGCGGCTGGCTGAGGCCGGCTGGGAGTTCCGTGTCGCCATCGGCAAGGGCAGGGACGGGCGGGTCTTGTACGCGGTCCCCGGCCATGCCATGGAGTTCCGCGTTCCGTACCCACCAGAAGGAGCCCTCGCTCACCCAGAGGGAGCCACGGCTCACTCTGACGAAGAAGGCGAAGGGGGAGCCACGGCTCACTCAGAAGGAGCGGGGGCTCACTCAGAAGGAGCCGTGGCTCCTTCAGAAGGAGCCACGGCTACCCCCCCTCCACATTCCACAAGCCACACACCACTAACTACTGCTGGCGCGGCCAACGAGACCTCCACCGACAGCAGCGACGAACCCGACCAGCCGGCGGCCCCGAACACCCCCGCCGAAGCCAAGAAGGCGGCCAAGAAGCCCAACCGCAAGGCGAGCGACAAGAAGCCCGACCAGCACGAGACCGCCGACGAACTCGCCAAAGCCTTCTGGGCCCGCCACGGCAAAGGCCGAGCCCAGTCCTACATCGCCGTCCGCGGCATCATCCGCACCGCCATCGGCAACGGCGTCGAACGCAACGACCTCGCCCGGGCCCTGGACCGCGTAGTCCGCGAAGGCCGCTCGATCTCCGGCCCGACGCTCGACATCGCCCTCAACGCCATCCGGCGTACTGGCGGCAGCAACTCCGGCCCGCAGACGGCACCCCGCTACATGACCGAAGAGGAGAAGAAGAGTGCACTCCAGTTCTGACAACCCCAGCCCCGCCCAAGGCGTCATCATCGAGCGCCGGGCTGTGGCCCTCCGCAAGTTCGACGACCGCATCCCGGTCATCTACCGCAAGCACATCGATCTCCCCGAGACGGTCGCCGACTGGATCGCTGGCTGGACTGGCAGCAGCTTGTTCCTCACCGGCCCGATCGGGGTCGGCAAGACGCTCACCGCGTGGCGCACCTGCCGCCGTTGGCTGGAGGCGCAGTACGCGCCGGGCGAGCCGTGGCAGGGGACGCCGCTGATCCAGACGTGGCGGTCGACCGCGCTGTTCGACGCGCTCCGGCCCGATGCCGCCGACGGGCAGGGCCGGGTCCTGCTGAAGGAGCTTCAGCGCTGTGAGCTTCTGTTCATCGACGACTTGGCTGCGGCCCGCGCGTCGACGTGGACGCAGGAGCGGCTCTTCGAGCTGTTCGACGAGCGGTACATCAACCGCCGCCCGGTGATCATCACGTGCGATGTGCTGCCCAACGAACTGGCCGAGGTGACCGGCCCGCGGGTCGCCTCCCGCCTCGCCGAGATGTGCCGCAACAGCGTCGTACTGCTCGAGGGCAACGACTTCCGCAAGGGGGCTGCTGCGTGACCACCGACATCGACCTGTGGGCCGGCGACCAGAACGCCCCCATCCCGACCATGCCCTCCGACCTCGAGGCCGAACAGATCCTCGTCGCCTCCGCCATGGCCAAGACCGACCTCGTCGACGACCTCGCCGCCAACGGCTTCGACCCCGCAGACATCAGCGACGAGCGCTACCGCTGGACCTGGTACGCCATCGAAGACATCCGCGACCAGCTCACCGCGGGCGAGATCCGCTGGCAGGCCGTCGCCCGGAAACTCCAGGCCTGGCACGCCGACGGCCGCATGACCTCCCGGCCGCTCACCATCGACGAACTCGCCCAGCTGTACAACCAGGCGATGCCCGGATCCGCCGACTACTGGGCCGAGCGCGTCACCCGGGTTGCTATCGCCGCCCGTACCGCGGCTCTTGGCGTCACGATGCGCGTCAAGGCCACCTCGCCGGCCTTCGACCCGAGCAGCGACATCGCCGAAATGCAGGCCGAGATCGACAACCTGGTCCGGCCGACCGCCGTGTCGCAGGCATCAACCCTCGGCGAACTCCTGCCCGACGCGCTCGTCCAGGCCGTGACGCCGCCCAGCGCCGAGGACCGTATCCCCACCGGATTCATCGACCTCGACGGCCTGCTGTGCGGCGGCTGGGCACCCGGCCAGCTCGTCGTCATCGGGGCACGCCCGGCCATGGGTAAAACCACGGTCGCCTCCAACTTCGCCCGCGCCGCCGCGATCAAAGCCAGCATCCCGACCTACTTCGCGTCGCTGGAGATGGGCAAGAACGAGCTCGCGCAGAGCATCATGTGCGCGGCCGTCACCATCCCCCTGCACCACGTCAAGCAGGGCATCGTCGACGACACCGCCATGTCCCGCGCCGCGTCCATGGCCCCGTCGCTGTCTGCCGCGCCGCTGCACATCGACGACGCGCCGCTCGTCACGCTCCCTGGGCTGCGGGCCACGGTCCGCCACCTCGTCCGCACAGCCGGCCTGCGGCTGCTCGTCATCGACTACCTGCAGCTGATGCAGGCGCCGCGCGCTGAGTCCCGGCAGGTCGCCGTGTCGATGCTGTCCCGCGGACTCAAGCTCCTCGCCAAGGAGTTCGGGATCACCGTCATCATGCTCGCCCAGCTCAACCGGGGGCCGGAGCAGCGCACCGAGAAGAAGCCGATGGTCTCCGACCTCCGCGAGTCCGGCTCGATCGAGCAGGACGCCGACATCGTCATCCTGCTCCACCGCGAAGACGCCTACGAGAAGGAGTCCCCGCGGGCCGGCGAGGCCGACCTGATCGTCGGTAAGCACCGGGGCGGGCCCACGGCCACGATCACCGTCGCGTTCCAGGGGCATTATGCACGTTTTGTCGACATGGCGGCCGACCTGTGACCGCCTTCGACCCGGCCGACATCGCGGCCCTCCGCCAGCAGGGCGACCTCAAGGAATTCCTGCTCTCCCTCGGTGGACGAGCCCCCGCCAAGCGGGCGGCCCGAAGTGAACCCGAGGGCGCCGACTACACCATCCCGCACCTCGGCGCCTGGCCGCTCGGTACCGCGGCCACCGGTGTCGCACCCGCCGAGCATTCCTGCCCCAGGTGCAGGGCGCAGGCGCGACCCTCCCTGGTCGCGATCCCCGGCGCCCGGCGAGACCACCCCGGATGCGCCAACGACTACAGCCAGGAGGCCGCGTGATCACCGACAGCTGCCCGTCGTGCACGACCCGCGGCATAGCCCCCGCCGAAACCCGCACCCGCGGTGACCGCGCTGTCGACGGCTACGAGTGCCCGAACTGCCGGCACGCGTGGGCCACGGTCCGCGACCTGACCGCCTACTCCGAACTGCACGCCCGCCGCGCCCAGCGCCGAACCAGGAGGTCCGCCGCATGACCCAGATCCTGCCGATCGGCACCCCCGTGTGGGTTGCGCAGGGCGAGCAGCCGAAATGGGGCCGCGGCCGCCCCCACGTCGTGGGCGAGGGCGTCGTCATCGGCCATCTGCCGTGTGACACGTGCTGGCAGCGGTACCTCGACGGCGGTGGGCGCGTGACCGCCGACGGCTACCGGGCCGCAGCCGCCGACTGCCGGGAGCCGGCCGGCTACGTGGCTTCCGTCAAGGGCCTGCCGCTTGTCGTCACGCCCGATGACCCGACCGTCCTCGCCGTGCCGATCACGTCCGACGAGCGGAGCGCGGCATGAGCGACTACGACTCCGTCGACCTGTTCGCCGGGCCGGGCGGCCTGGACATGGGTGCGGCTGCGGCCGGGTTGCGGCCGGTCGGCATCGAGTGGGATGCGAACGCGGTCGCCACCCGGGTGGCCGCGGGGCTGGCCACGGTTCACGACGACGTGCGCCGGTACGGCCCGGCCGATTTCCCGGACGCACGCCGCCTGCTGGGGGGTCCGCCGTGTCAGACGTTCACCGTCGCCGGTACGGGCGCTGGTCGCCGGGCCCTCGACCTGGTGGTCGGGCTGCTGCACCGCATGGCCGCCCGGGACGACATCGCCGCGGAGTTGGCCGGTCTGGATGACGTGCGGACGGGCCTGGTGCTCGAGCCGATGCGCTGGGCACTGGAGGCCGCGGATGCTGGCCGGCCGTACAGGACGGTTGTCCTCGAGCAGGTGCAGCAGGTGCTTCCGGTGTGGCTGGCCTACGCCGAAGTCCTGCGCGCCGAGGGCTACTCGGTGGCCGCGGGCGTGCTGCGATCGGAGCAGTTCGGGGTGCCGCAGACTCGGCGGCGCGCGGTGCTGGTGGCCCGCCTCGACGGCGTGGCCGTGTTGCCCACGCCGACGCACCGCCCGTACCGGGCCGGCGTCCCGCGGGATGCGGGTGACGCCCGGCTGCTGCCGTGGGTGTCGATGGGCGAAGCGCTCGACCGGCCTGGCCCGTTCACGGTGATCTCCAACTACGGGACCGGTGGCGACCCGAAGAACCGCGGGCGTCGCAGCAGCGCCGAGCCGGCGTTCACCGTCACCGGCAAGATCAGCCGCAACCGGATCGTCGACATGGCTGGCCGCGAGCTCCCGAGGTTCAGCCACTCCGAGGCCGGCCAGTTGCAGGGCTTCCCCGCCGACTACCCGTGGTCCGGCAACGACATCGCCCAGCAGGCCGGCAACAGCGTGCCGGTGCAGCTCGGCGCCGCGCTCGTCGGTGCGGCCGTCGAGCATGCCACCACCCCGGCGCTGGAGGTGGCCGCGTAATGCCCCGGATCCTCGACGGCCACCTGAGCCGAGGCCAGTTGGCGGCGCTGTTGCTGGCGGCGAACGGGCTCACCAGTCGGCAGATCGCCAGCGAGCTCGGGACGACCGAGTCCGGGATTCACCAGCGCGTGAACGAGGCGACGCACGCGCTGGGGGCCCGATCTCGGACGCATGCGATCGCGATCTGCATCGCCCGCGGCCTGATCGCTATTGACGACATCGCCATCCCCGGTCGGCAGCGCGCCGCCTGACGCCCGCCTGAGCCCCGCAATCAACCGCGGGGCTCCCGGGCCCCACTTCCACCCGCCGAGGCCGCGAGACGGCCGTACAGCCCCACTGGAGACGCATCCATGAACCACCGCCAGAAACCACAGACCCCCGAGACGGCCGTCAGCGGCCCGCAGGACGCCGAACGCGGCACGGACGACGCCCCGGACGCCGGCACCCGCGACAGGCCTCCCAGCGCCCACACAGAGCCCCCAGCCATCCGCCAACTCCGTGCCGAACGAGACCTCCTCGCCCGCACCGTCGCCGTCTACACCATGCGATCCACCGCCGACGTACTCGCCGAAACCCGAGAAGCGCTCGGCTGGACGGACAACCGGTCGACCCATCGGCCGCAGGCAGGAGACCCGTCAACCGCAGGCCACAGTGCCGCCGACCCGTCCGGCGGGGGTGCGCTGTGAGGGCGATCTGCGCGCTGCTGGCCAGCCTGTTCGCCTACATGGTGCTCGGCCCGATCGTCGCGCCGGTGCGGCTGGAGATACGGGCGCCCGTAGCACACGGCCGGCCGTGACCGGGGCATGCGAGAGCCGCACGCCGATCGGTGGCGTGCGGCTCGGGTGGGGCAGGTCAGGCGTCGCCAGTGGCCTTGTCGGCTGCGGTGCGGGCGCGGAACAGCTCGGCGCGGCTTCGGTACTTCTCGGCTACCGGGATGTCGTGCTCGCGGGCGAGGCGGCGGAAGACCTCGGGGGTCATGCCTGTGGCGTCCGAGAGTTGTGCGGCGGTGGCGCCGTTGCGGAGTTCCGCTACGGCGAGCTCGCGAACGGTGGGCTTCAGCTCGCGTTCGGTCAGCAGGGCTTTCCGGTAGCGGCTGAAGGTGCGGGCCGTTTCGTCGTCGGGGGTCCAGTCGCTGGTCATGGGGTCATGGTCGCACGTCATCGGGGCGATGGGTAGTGCAGTGGGTAGCCCTACACGCAAAGGATCATGTAGGGCTACGTGTATGGCTATTGCATCCCAACGCGTAGGGGTGCATGATGGAGTCATCGCCAAGCGCACCAACCGCAGGGGAGACGGATATGAACGCCATCACGTGGACTGACGAGACTGACCGCCGACTGCGCCCCTACGCCAGCGCCAATCGCTGGGCTGTCACGTTGGACGCCAAGACCTACAAGGTCGAGCGCATGCCCGCCGCTTACCACGTGTGGGACGGCCTGGACTGGCTCGGCATGTACGTCGACCAAGAGGACGTAGAGGCGGCCATCACCGCCCACGCCCCCGCCGAAGAGGCCGAGGTTGAGGCTGAGGGCGCCACAGATGCAGACGTCCTGGCAGCCTTCGAGGCCAAGGCCAACGAGGTCGCCAAGGCCAACCAGTGGACGATCGCCCGCGCAGAGACAGTGATGCTCGCCTACCTCCGCGACCACAGCCCCGCCGAAGCCGCGACCATCGCAGCCGCACTCCTCGGGCGAATGGGGCGCGCCGCCTGACTCGCAGCCCGGCCCTTCGCGGGCCGGGCCCTGCGTCACCACCTGCACATCCGCGTCAAGGGGGACCCATGTACCGCACCGTCACCGCCATCCGCCGCACGATCGCCGCCGCTCTCACCACCAGCCGGCACCTCCGCTTCACGGCCCTCTCCGGCGAGGTCGCCGCCCTGGTCGCTGCGGGCCGGTTGGTGCGCACGGGGGATCTGCTGGACCGGCTCGGCGCGGACCTTCCCGACGGTCAGCGGTCGTGGTTTGGCCGCCACGTAGCCAAGGCCTACCGGGCCGCGCACCTGGGCGCCGACGCGATCCGGGTGTGGGCGCAGCACCGCACCACCGGCCGCTGGATCCACGTCCACGTCTACCGGCCCGCCGACCCGGCCCTGTTCGCCGGCCTCGCCTCCTACGGGCGCACCCGGCATCTCGTCCAGGCCCAGTTCGCGGAGGCGGCCTAGAACCCCGGAGCCGACCGTGGCCGCCCGCGGGACGTTCCTCGACCTGCTCGCCATCCCCACCGCCGCATGAGGAGGCAGTTATGACCGACATCCGAATTTTCCCGCGCTACCTGCAGTGCGGCGACGTCATCACCTCGGACCCTCGCCGCGACTTCCACGTTCGCGAGCTGGTCGTCGACGAGTTCGGCGACGTGACCATCAACCCCGGAACGCGAGACAAGGCGTTCATCAGCGCCGATCAGACCGTCACCATTCGTCCCCGCGCCTGAAGGAGAAGCGATGCCGATATACCTTCCGGTCCCAACACCGGCTAACGGAGGCCCTGACGGGCAGGGCTGGACGCGCATGTCCCTTGCCTCTATGGGCGGGCTCTCCTCGGATCAGTGCGCCCTGCAACCCCGTGACCTCACGCACTTCTGGGAGTCTCTGGACACACGGCGCGCTCGCTATGGCGGCTACGGGCCTTGCGTCAGCGCCGGAGACTGCGGCGGCTGCCCTGTCATGCGCCGCCCGCCTCGGACTCTGGACGCCCTGACGGACCGGGTCCTGGTTCGCGTCGACCATCCCGATGGTCGGCCGCATCTGATGAACCGGCCCGAAGACGGCTGGGCTTCCCTTGCGGCCCGCTGGACGTGGAGCGAACTGGCTTCCATCTCTGGCTGGGAGATTGGCCGAACCTTCCGCGATGAGCACGGACGGTGCTTCTGGCTCACCCGCTGTGATTCCTAACGCAGCTTCCACGCCGCCCCAAGCCCCCACCGCGGGGCGGCCCCTCCTGCCTCCCGCTTCCCGCCCGCTCTACCCCGAAGGAGTCCGCCGTGTTCCCGCAGGAAGTCCGCACCAGCCCCGTTCGCGAGGACGGTAAGAAGCTCACCGTCTCCACAGTCAAGATCGCGCACCGGCGGTACAGCACCGTCGTCTTCGACGATCACTCCGACCGTCGGCACGCCGGCAAGCGCATCGGCAGGCACATCATCGGCACCGGCGAAGTGCGCAGCGACACTCGCGAAGAGGCCATGGATGCCCACCGGGAGGCGTTGCAGGCCGCCCGCTCCGAGGTCATTCGATGACCGCCCCGGTCCCGCTCTTCCCGGAGCCGTCGATACGTGAGGTCGCCCGGGACGACGAGCGTTATTGGGCCGACCGCTACGGCCACGACCCGGACCCCGACGACTACGACGACGCCGAAGCCGCATGAACCCCGCGCCCGCCCCGGTCTGGGGCGGGCCACCCACCTCGAGGAGAAGCACCGTGACCAGCATCGGAATCACCAGCAGCATCACCGCAGAGTCCCGAACCTACGAAGTGATCGTGTCCGTCTCCGGCGCTCCGCCGGTAGAGGCCGGATACCTGCACAGCCCGGAGACCTTCACGGCCACCGGCGTGCGCATCGCCTACCGCGACAGCGAGGTGACCGCGATCAGCATTCTCACCACGACGGACACGCTTCACACCCACATCGAGGAGCCGGACCTGTGGGAGCCGTGGATTCGCGAACTCGTCGAGCAGTACCGGCCAGTCGCCGTAGCTGAGGGTGCGTGATGACCACCCGTCTCGACCCCGGCACCCGCGTCTTCCACGGCGGCCAGATCTGGGCCCGCACCCTGCCCGGCGGCACCGGCGTCATCGTCCGTGTCGAGGGCCCGGACCGGCACGGCGACTACGAGTACCTCGTGCGCACCGGCGCCAACATCTCCCGACGGCCCGACCCCGACAACCCGGAGGTCGACGAACGGTGGTGGTCATCCCGCCACACCCGGCAGGCCTATGAGGAGCCGACGTGGTGACCGCAGCCTCCAGCCGGCAGATCAAGGCCCAGGTACTCGCCCGCCGGGCAGCCTGCAACACCTAACCCGAAGGAGAACCGCCCGTGTCCTATCCCGAGCCGCCCGACACCCCGACCATCGTCGCCATCTGCGGTAGCACCCGCTTCATGCGCGAGATGGCCGACGCTGACCGCGACCTGACTTGGGCCGGCCGCATCGTCATCAAGCCCGGCTGCAACATGAAGGAGCCGCACCCGCTGTGGGCCGATCCGGACGAGGCGGAGGCGGGGAAGGTGCGGCTGGACTCCCTGCACCGGGCGAAGATCCGCCTCGCAGACGAGGTGCTGGTCGTCGGGGACTACATCGGGGACTCGACCCGCGCCGAGATCGCCTACGCCCGGTCGCTCGGTATGCCGGTCCGGTTCACCCACCCCCAAGTCGACCCCGACGCCTGACCGAAGGAGTATCCCCATGGGCTACGAGTCCCGCTGGTCTGGTGAGGTGCGGATTGACCCGCCTCTCACCTGGGCCGAGATCAAGAACAGTCCCGTCGCCTTTCAGGATCTGAAGCTACGTCTCGACGAGACGGTGGAGGACACCGCCACTGGGCAGGTCCGCACCGTCACCGCTGCCGCGATCGTGCCGCTCACCACCGAGGCGTACAACGGCTACGAGATCGAGGAGGAGTTGACTGCGTTCGCTGAAGTGCACAGCGCTACGCACACGGTGGCCGGCCGCATCCAGGCCCGCAGCCCTGACGGCGACCTGTGGGCCTACAGCGTGGACGGGCCGAGCGTCACCCGCATCGAGCCGGCCACCGTCTGGCTCGGCGACCCGGTCCCGCCCGCGATTGAGCAACAGGTGCGGGACCTCGTCGCCGACGAAATCCACCGCGCCGACCGGCCGACCTTCGCCGAAGGGGAGCGCACCGACCTGATCGTCTCCATCATGCGCAACATCCACGTCCACATCGCCAGCGACGGGCCCGACGCCCCGTACTGGACACCCGAACCCGACCGTCCCCTCACGCACTGCTCGGCCGGCCTGCTGCCTATCGGCCCCGCCCCCTTCGAACCGTGCATCGAGATCGGGCCCCACGACAACCACCGCAACGCCGCAGGCGACACGTGGACCGACGACCTGTGACCCCGGTCTGCCGCACCCCGCGGCGGGCCCACACCACAAGGAGCAGCAGCATGGCCAGTACAACCGACAGCGACTGCATCCCCCGCGAGCACACCGACGGCGAGCCCTGCGGCCCGTGCGAGCGGCGGCAGGCCCACGCAGAGGGCGAGCACGCATTCTGCGGTGACGAATGCGGCGCACCCCAGGTGGAGCAGTCCATCACCTATCGGGTCGAGTCCCGCATCGGCGGCGATGAATGGCAGACCCTGGGCGTTCGCTTCCACTATGCCGAGCAGGCAAAGGCCGAGCGGCGTCTCGCCGAGAAGCGCGAGCGACTCCCGCACATGCAGCATCGCCTGATTCGCCGTATCACCACGACCATCGAGGAGGTGCTGTGACCGACGAACTGCGGCAACGCGCCAACGCCGGCACCCGCCCCATGCCGGCCGCCACGTTCACCTGCGGCTGCCGAACAAACCAGGGCTGCACCTGCCCATACCCCATTGACACCGAGGAGCGGCAGTGACCGACGACCCCGGCCCGAACCTGACGCCCGGATTCGTCAACGCTCCCGGCTCGACCAGCGAACTCCTGCCCGCCGAGATCCTGGCCGCGATCAACGTGCCGCCGTACCTGTCCACCGCCTGCGACACCGCACTCCGCGTCGAGCCGGCGGATGTCCCGGACGCCACCGGGTGGGCCCGGCGGCTGCACTCTCGGTGCCGGCTGAACAACAAGTTCACCGGTGCACCCTGCCCGTGCAGCTGTCACGACAAGGGGGCGTGATGCCCGACCAGGAGTCGCCTGTCCAGCAGGCCCGGGAAGCAGTCCTCGATCTCACCCTGGCCGCGTTCAAGGACTGCCCGAACCCGGTGGTCGAAGCGCACGCCAACAAGCTCGTCGACGCCTTCGAGTCCGCGGTGCGTGACGAAGAGGTAGACGCCTTCAACCGGCAGCCCATCCTGCGGCACTGCCTGCACCCGGGCTGCCTGCGCGAGTTCGACATGGGCGCCAGCCTGGGCGGGGGGCCAGTGCGGGAATACTGGTCCAGTGAGGGGTGGAAGCAGATCAGGCCCACCGTTGCCACCGGCTACATCTGCCCCGACCATGCCCCGCTCCTGGAGCATCACCGGCCCAGCTGGGACCGGCACACCGATGAAGCAGTCGTCCTGCGCTGCGCCTGCGGCTGGGGCTCACCCGTCGCCCGATGGCAGGGCTACGCCGTAGCCGCCTGGCAAGACCACCTTCTCACGGGCGAACTCACCGCGCCTGCGTCCGGATAGCGCACGATCGGCACCCGAACACGAGGCCTCATCCGCGACATGAGCGATGAGGCCTCAGCTGTACCCGCAACCCAATCAACCCTCTTCGTGCAGGTGGAAGGGGGTTTTCTACTGCCTCAAGGAGACCGATGCTCAACAACCTCAGCAATGCCGCCCCCGCCGTCCTCGTCGCGACGATCGTCTACCTCGCCATGGTCCTCACGTACAAGCTTCTGGCGCTGAAGACCGTTGCCGGCCTGATCCGCCAGGCTCTACTCGGGAAGGACGCAGTGCAGATCGCAGCAAAGGCCAAGGAGATCTTTGTCGAGGCGTGCAGGATTCGACAGAAGTAGCCAGCCTCCAAAGTCGCCCGTCAACCCCGCCCAGCATGATCGGGCGGGGCTTTCGCGCGGCTGTTCGGCGATAGGGATCCGCGGGAAGATCCCTCGCTAGGCGCGGCGCGAGGTTGGCGATGCAGTACCAGAGTGGTACCAGATTCGCTACGGTTGGGCCCGAGTTACGTGATTCACGAGGATCACGCAAGCCGCCGCGTGGGAGGACCCGATGAGCACCGGACCGTGGACCGTCGACAGCATCGCCCACGCCCTCCCACACTCCGAGCTACGCGCTCAGTTCATGCGCGAAGCCACCTTCACCAACGTGCGTGAACTCCCCGCAACCCTCGAACGCTGGGTCGAATTCATCGAAGACTTCGAAGCCGGCCGCGACCGCCTCGAACACCTCCGCACCCTCGTCCGAGCAAACGGCCACCCCCCGGCCAGCTACACCGCTAGCCTCATCGACGTGACCCCGGACGAACTCCGCTCCGCCGCAGCCGACACCAGCCGCAGGGGCGCCGCGTGACCTACCGGCTCCACCTCGACCCGGCCCTCCACGCCGCCTTCAAGGCCCTGCCAGACCAGGCCCGCGCCGACTTATCGACCTGCCTCCTCGAGGCCATGGCCGACCCGCTCGCCCACTCCGAGCCCTACGGCATCGACGACGGCATCATGCGCACCATCGCCCGCGGCCGGATCGCTGGAGTCATCCTCATCGGCGACAGCGACATCACCCTCGTACAGCTCAACTACGCAGGCTGACAGCCCCACGGCGACGGCCCCCGCCCGAACGGGCGGGGGCCGCACTGCTGCGCCGGGCAGTCGACAGGGATCTGCGCCCCACCGCCGGCCCGATCGACCCGCCGGGTTAGCATCCCGCCGTGAGCCACGACTTCCCCCACGACCTGGTACAGCTGCAGCGTCACCTCCACGCCGCCACCGCCGACCTGCGGGCCTTCCTCCACGCCCACCCCGAACCGCCCGAGCCGATCAACGGCACGGCCGGCTGGAGCGCAGAGGACAAGGCGCGCGAAGTCGAGCTGCGGCAGCGCCTGCAAGACCTCATCGACCAGGTCCACACCCACCCGTACTGGGACACGCTCAGCGGGACCGACCTCGTCACGGCCCGCATGCGGCTCAAGCACGTCGACGACGAGCCGGGCGACTGACCGCGCCGGACACGCGAGACCCTCGCCCCAGGACAGGGCGCCGCATTGCGTTGACCAGCAGAAACGGCACACAGGGGGAACGGCCCAAGCGGAATGTGCCACCCTGTGCCCAGGCGCGGGGCCTAGCCGCGAGGCGCGTGGCAACAAGATTGGCCCACCATGCCCATCGGCAGGATCAACGCCGCCAAGTTCATCGCCCGCAAGCTACCCCCACCCCACGAAGAACAGCTCGGCGACGAACACACCCACCGGATCCTCAACCGTGCCCACGCCAACTGGTGTACCCCGCCCGGCCACCACACCCCCTGGCGCGACTGCTACGACGGAGCAGACATGCTGCCCATCCCGCAGAAAGCCAGGCTCTTCCTCGACCCCGCCGGCCAGCCGCTAACCCCACCGAACCACCTGCGCGGGCAGCAGCTAGCCGAAGTCGAGCAGGCGATCCGGCTTGCCGTGTGGGCGGACCGGGAGGCGCGTCAGCTGGGCGTCGACCGCTAACAATCGAGGCCCCTGCCCGAACCGGGCAGGGGCCTCTCTGCGCTGCTCAGACCGTCACGGCGTCCTCCCGCAGAAACGTCGCCGGGCACTGCCGGCAGTACAGCGACCGCGCCCACCGCTCCCGCGCCTCCTCCGCCGCCGCCGTCAGCCGGGAGAACCAGAAGCCCAACCCGACGCCGCCGACCAGCAGCAGGACGCCCCCGCCCACCGCGCCGCTCACCAGCAGCAGTACCCCCGCCGCGACCGCGCCGATCGGCAGCAGCCACTGCGCCACATACTCCGGCGGCTGACCGTACTTGCCGCGCAACGGCGACTCTCCCGGCAGCGACGCCACAAACTCCGGCAGATGCAGAACCTGGCCACTGCCCTTACACCGCGGACACGCCAACGCCATCCCAGCCCCCTCGTCAGAAGAGCGACAGCTTGCCAGCGGAACCGCAGATTCGGCAGAGGCGCGTAGTGGCGAACATCGGTGTGAGCGAACAACAGAAGCCCCCACTCGATCCCAGGTGGGGGCTTCGTCGCGCCGCGGGTAGCTACTCGGCCGGCGCCAACTCGGCGTCGAGGTACTCCTGCACCATCGGCGCCAGCGGGTACGGCACATAGTCCGTGATCTCCCCGTGCGCGACCCACGCCACCTCGGCCAGCTCCT
Source organism: Streptomyces sp. NBC_01454 (assembly GCF_036227565.1). NCBI lineage: Bacteria > Bacillati > Actinomycetota > Actinomycetes > Kitasatosporales > Streptomycetaceae > Streptomyces > Streptomyces sp. NBC_01454. The sequence goes on along the minus strand of NZ_CP109460.1, from coordinate 737,585 downwards.
CCGCATCGGCGACATACGCCTCGCCGGAGATCGGAGCGCAGGCCACGTAGTGCATCAGCCGGCCCGTCTTCGGATGCACCCGGTCACCCAGGGTCTTGACCACCTCGACGGTCAGCCCGGTCTCCTCCTGGGTCTCGCGCACTGCCGCCTGCTCCGGCGACTCGCCGGCCTCGAGCTTGCCCGCCGGGAACTGCCAGCGCAGCTCACCCTCCTCGACCGCGCGGCGCACCAGCAGTACGCGACTATCCCGCACGATCACGGCAGCCGCTACCGGCCTCTCGCCCATACCCACTCCGTCCATCGCAGACCACTGTCGATTGGCTACGGCACAGCGACTGTCGCCCCGAGAAGCGCCGCGAACCGGGCGTTGCTCTGCCGAGCACCCGCCGCGCCCACGACCGACTCCCACTGGCGGCACGTCCCCACCACCAACGCCTCCAACGCCGCCGGATCGGCCGCCCGCCACGACGGGAACTGCCACGCCCAGCCGAGCGCCTCGGGGGCCGACACGTCAGCCTCCAGCAGCCGCACCGCCGTATAGGTCACATCCACCCAAGCAGGTCCGGCAGCAGGCATCGCCCAATCCACCAGCCAAGCCCGCCCCGCCCCGACGAGCAGGTTGTGCGGGTTGGTGTCGGTGTGGAGCAGCGCATCCCCGGACAGCAGAACCAGCTCGCCGGCGTCCAAGACATCGGAGAACCGGTCCGCGAACGACGGAACCCCCGCGGGAGCTGCAACGCCCTGCACCGACTGCAGCACCCCGGCGACCAGCTCACGGTCCGCCGGCCGAGACAAGTCCGCATGCTCGCCGTCGACATGATCGAAGACCAGCAGATCCCAGCCGTCGGCCACAACCTGCCAGCGCAGCACCGGACTCGCCGAACACACCTGCGGGTTGACGGCCAACTCCCAGCGTTGCGCCGCGCGGCCCCGCCCGTCCTCGACAGGCACACCCTTGACGAAGAACGCCCCAGCGCACGTGACCAGCCGCGCCGCCACGGCGCAGGTGAGACCATCAGCGATCGGCTCCGCCGCCAACACGGCCCCGGTGCGCGCCTCAATCGCCGCACGGGCAGCGGCAGGCAGGTCAGCCCAGTCGATCCGCAGCGCCATCAGAGACCTCCTCGACAGTGGTGGGGCCGACTACTCGGCCCCACCACCATCATTCAGGCGTCGCTACGCAGTCGCCCCGCATTTGCGGCAACGCGTTGCACCCGACCACTGCACCCAGTCGTGATCACACTCGCTCACAGCCAAAACCCCTTCGAGTTGATCCTGATTTGCGGTAGTCCCATTGTCCCGCACCCCACGCTTGATCGGCGGGGATTTCAGCAGGTCAGCGGGGGAATCTCGCCAGCCAGTCCGGCACCGGTTTGTCGTCGCTCGTGTAGTGCATCAGGGCGTACTTGTAGCTCAGCAGGTCCATCGACCGCACCGAGTCGGGGCTCTTCAGGATCGCCGGACTCTCGCGCTCCAGCTGGCCGAGGGCCGCCTGCCGCTGCTCCCTGTAGATCCGTGGCCGCTTCTTCTCGAACTGGAGGAGCAGCCGGCGTAGCCGGTCATCGTCAAGGTCGTTCGCGGCCTCGTACAGGTGGCGAAGTTCCTCGCGTCGTGGATCTTGCGGGCCGGCTTGCTGGCCCGCACGAGCGGCAGCGAGTGCGGAGGAGTATTCCAAGCCTTCCTCTCCTTCGTCCGTCTTCTTGTCCATGTTGTCGTCCGTCTTACAAGTACTTAGGGACTGGTCTACCGAACGCTGGTCGACCGAGCGCTGCTCCGCCGAGTACTGGTCGACCGAACGCGGAGAACCCGTACTCGGTGCGACCTGCGGCAACCTCTCCGGCGCCGTGGACACGTAAGTCGTCGTCTCCCACCGCCCCCGGTCCCCGCGCCGCCGCACATGGACGACATAGCCCTCCCGCTCCAGCTCGCGCATCGCCATCTGTAGCGCCTCCCGGCCCTCTGCCGTGTAGCCCTCCTTGCGCGAGGTGGCGCCCCACCCAGCCAGCTTCGCCAGCGTGATGTCGTTGTCCGGCGGATAGCTCAACAGCTCCAGCAGCAGGCCCTTTGCTCGCCAGCTGATCCGGCGGCTCCTCGCCACCGCGTTGTCCACGCCGGTCCAGCCGGTCTCCGGCAGAACCCTGACGACCTTCATCGCGCCCCCGCCCACAGGCAGGCAGACGCGCAGCCCAGTACACCCAAGGCCAACTCCTGGATCTCGCGGGACCACGCCCGCGGGTATGAGAACGGCCGGGCAGCTCTAGGGCTGCCCGGCCGGGGAAGTGCGGGGTGTCAGCCCATTTGGGCGCGCAGTACGCGCAGCGTGTCCACGAACGCCTGCGCCTGAGCGATGAAGATGTCGGCCTCAGCCGCCGACAAGTCGATGTCCGTCATGCCCTGCACGTAGAGCACCGCCTCGCCGACCCCGTCACCCTCATCGCCGCGCGACAACTCCGCCGTCAGGATCACCGGGCTATCGTCGGAGAGCGGACGCGGATTGCCGAGCACGTACTGCGGTGACCAGTGCCACGTCGCCGTCGGCCCAAAGTGGTGGCCGGCGACATGACAGCGATCCTTGCACCACGCCGGACAGGGAGTCGGATGCGAGGCGGCCTGGGGAGTGGAGGGCTGGACCGGAACGACGGGCGTGGCGGTCGACACGGCGACGGCAGGGGCAGTGGTTGCTACGCTCATGGGTGACTCCTCTTTGACGAGACGGATCACTGATCAGCGAGTTCGCAGCTCGCTGAGCCAAGGCCGGACGGCAGCAACCGTCCGGCCTTCGTGCGTTCGTAGTGACGCAGTGGCTACACAGCACACCGTAGCGCTCTAGAGCAATTTATGGCTAGTGCCGACTCGGGCTGCTCCCAATCCCGCGCCAACCCAATGGCAACTACAGCAGGTAACGTTGCTCTAGATGAATCCATGTAGAGGGAGGTCACGTGCCACGTAAGCCCGGCGAACCGCTGAAGTACCGGGAGATCGCCAACGACTTGCGTAGGCGAATCGATGACGGAGAGTTCCAGGTCGGCGACAAGCTCCCCCCTGAGAGGAAGCTTCGGGAGGAGTACGCCGTAGCGCTAGGCACCGTCCGGCAGGCTCTCGGTGCACTTCGCGACGAGGGGATTGTCGAGTCTCGCGTCGGCTCCGGCGTATCCGTCCGAGCATGGCGCCCGATCGCTCGCAACGCCCTCAAGAGGCTGTCGACTGAGCAGTGGGGTGAAGGGCGATCGATGTGGGAGGTCGATGTCGAGGACCGCCAGCTCCAGGTCGATGACGCTCAAATCGAGCAGTTGCCTGCCACGCCGGAGGTTGCGCGCGTTCTGGAGCTCGATGAGGGGGAGCTCGTGTGGCGTCGCGGTCGGAGGTATCTCGTGGATGGGGTGGCCGTAATGCGCGCCACATCGCACATTCCGGATGACCTGGCGCGGGGGACGCGCATCACCCAGATCGATACTGGTCCTGGCGGGATCTATGCGCGCCTCGCCGATGCAGGGCACAAGCCGGCGCGCTTCCGGGAGGAGTTGCGGTGTCGTATGCCGGCGGCCTCCGAGGTTGCGGACCTGGCCCTCCCTCCCGCGACGCCCGTGGTGGAAATCAATAGGTACGCCTACGACTCGGCTGATCGGGTGGTCGAGGTGAACCGCATGGTTCTGGACGCGTCCAGGTACCTACTGCTGTACGACTTTCCTTCCTGACCTGCGCTTTCCAGCCCCCGCCATCGACTGGCGGGGGCTTTTTGATGGCCTGGATTCGCTGTATTGCTATGGAGCGCTCTTGATTGCTCCATAGCAATGTGTTTCTATCTAGGTGTCAGCCCGTCGACCGCATGGGAGCACCCAATGACGCCATCCTCAGCCGCTCCTGTGAGCGACTACCTCACCACCGGCCAGGCCGCCAAGCGCATCGGCAGCACCCCGCAGCACATCCGCGAACTCATCCGAATTGGGGCCATCGAGGCGATCAACATCGCCAAGGGATCTGTACGTCCCCGCTTCCGTATCGCGGAGGAAGCCGTCGAGGCTTTCCTTCGCGACGCCGCCGTCACCCCGGCGATCGGCGAGGTGGCCTGATGACTACCTCCACCGCCCCCGCCATGACCGCCGCAGATGTCGCCGCTCATGCAGCTGGCTCTTACGTCCGCCCCCGCCCGGCTGCTCGTCTGGCCGAGTCCCTGGGTGACGCCGATGCGGCCCGCCGCTCGTCGGGCGTCACCGCGCTCCGCGGCAAGACGACCGTCGCCACCGCGATCGAGTTGGCGGCGGCCTGATGCCGGCCGAGCCTGAGCCCCGCCACGACCGGGCCGACACCCCGCCCGCCCTGCCGCCGCTTCCGCAGCGGACTCCCGCCGGCTCCCTCTAACTGCCGCGCTCGGGGTGACCACCCCCAGCCCCCGAGCGCGGCGCACTACCTCGCATCTCACCCCATCCCGCACCACCTCCACCGAGAGGCCATGCCGTCATGCCTGGTACCCCGACCGATATCCACGTCAGCCGCGCCGAGGACGGCGTCGACGGCAAGAACCCGATGAACGGCTTCTCCGCCCAGGACGGTCCGCAGAGGGCTGTGCCCCACGCGCTCCTGGCCCTGGTCACTGAGCAGCAGGCGACGAACGCGCACCTCGCCCAGATCGCCGACAGCCTCGGCCGGATCGCTGCCGCGCTGGACAAGCCCGCCGCCGAGGAGCCCCCAGCGTCGGAGCCCAAGCGCCGCCTGTGGCTCCCCAGTCGCCGCAACGCCTGACCCGCTCACTCCTTCCGAAAGGCCATACCGCCATGCCCGCAAAGACCGAGACCGCCTGGCCGGAGGGCGTCGTCAACCGCTACCTCACCCTCGCGGGCGCTGCGCTCGCCGACCCGAATATCACCGTCGATGTCACCGACGACGGCTTTGCCGCTGAGTGCCGCGGCTGCCAGGGCGGCACCAGAAATAGCTACGCGGTCGCCGTCACGAGCTGGGCTGCAACCCACGCCGAACGGTGCCGTCAGCTTCCGCGGCCCACCGCCTGACCCGCGCCACCCCCTGCCACCGCCCACATTTTCCGGAAGGACCACCACCATGTCGCTTCACCTGATCTCCGACGCCGAGTACGCCCAGGGCACGAAGGCCGCCGAGGCCCACCGGACCGAGCGTGCCGGGATCGTCAGCCGCTACGCCTCCGCCTCCGCCGCCAACGACTACGGCGGCATGCAGGACGCGATCCTCGCCGCCATCGCTTTCGACGGGGCGCACCCGGCCGAGCCGCGACTGATGGATGAGATCCGCGGCCTCCAGGCCCACTACACCCGCGCCGCCTGATCACCGCCCGACCCGCCACCACCCACCCCGCACCCCCGAGTTGAGGAGACAGCCATGACCGTTTGGCAGCCCAAAGACGCCAAGAAGTTCGGCCTTCAGGCGAAGCTGAACATGCCCTACTACACGATCGAGACCTCCGTGAACCCGTGGGGCGAGGAACCGCTCTGGAAGGAGTGGGTGTTCACCGATCGGCTGCCGATTTTCGGCACGCCGACCGCAGGCGGAGTCGACGCCCAGTCGGCGTGCAGGCGCTTCGGGCCGATGTACGACGAGAAACCTGGCCGCCACATCCGCGCAATGTTCGAGTGCGACGACGACCAGGTGTACGCCGAGCCCGGCGACGTCCTCAAGGTGCGGGGGAGTCGGGGCCGCCAGAAGGCCCGCCGCTGATGGCCGAGGTCACCGTCGAGTCGCCGATCCGGCCGCAGGACGCCACCTGCTGCGGCAAGCCCTTGCAGTCACATGGCGGCGACATCTGGGCCTGCCAGGACTGCGGATGCCGGCTCCGAGCTGAGAAGTCCGGGTTCGTGCCGCCCGGCTGGCGGATGGTCACCGACATCGACAGCCGTGCCTGCTCCGAAGGCCACACCTATGAGCCGGGCCCTGACCCGGACTCCCACTAGGGAGAGCCGCTCATGCCGTCCATCACCGATCAGCGTCCCCGCACCGAGACCGAGCAGGCTCAGGCGATCATCACGAAGCTGCGGGCCGACATCGCGAACATGCGTGGCGCGATCACCTCCGGCCAGGTCCCCGACACCGAGATCTACACGCTCGAACACGGCATCTCCGAACGCCAGCAGCGCATCGCCCGCCTCCAGTCCCTGATCTGACCGCTGCCTGTGGCCCCGGAGCAACGCCAGAACTCGCACCACCTGGCGCCGGGCCCGCAGGGAGCCGGCCAACCGGCCAGGCCCCAGCCCACACAGGAGGACCACGTGTTCGGAAAGACCCCGGAAGAGAAGCAGGCCATCGTCGAGATGAAGGCTGCTGACAAGGCACTCCACGAGAACAGCGACCGGGAGTTCAAGGCCGGCATCCGGGACGAGACCCCCGAGTACCAGCGCCTGAACAGGATCGCCAACGAGAAGGCCGCCAAGGTGCCCCGCATGTTCGGCGGCACCAAGCGCGGGCGCTGACCGCTCGCCGGTAGCCCTCGCCGCCGGTCCCGCACCGGCACCGGCGGCCTGGAGATCCGACGCAGCACCCACCCTCACCCCCGTCGAAGGACACGCCATGCAGCACGCCCTTCTGATCGCACTCACCCGCCTCCGACTCGCTCTGATGGCCGCCGGCCTGTCCTGGTTCATCGGTCTTGACGCCCCAGTCGGCGTTCGCATCCTGATCGCCGTGCTGCTCGCCGTTGCTGTCGCCGGGGACGGCGCCATTGAAGATCAGCGCGCCAAGATCCCCGCACCCCGCCCCGCCCACGACTACGACACCGCCGCCTAACCCGGCAACCCACCCCCGAAGGGACTGAACGACATGACCAGCGGATACCGCTCCTGGGAGGAGCGCGAGGCCGAGGCGGCGAAGACACGCGCCGAAGCCGCGAGGATCGCAGCCGAGACGAAGGCCGCCGAGCAGGCCGTAGCGGCAGGCGCAGCCAAGACCGAGACCAGCAAGCTGGCCGAACAGGTCGAGCAGGCCAAGCTGAACCGACGACTCGCCGGCATCCAGCGCGACGCCAAGGCCGACGAGCAGCAGGACAAGGCGCAGAAGCGCGAGGAGGCCGCCGACAACGGCACCCGCTTCAAGCTCGTCACCAACATCGTCCTCACACTCGGGCTGCTCGCCGCACTGCCGGCCCAGCTGTCGTACTTCCTGAAGCTGCACCGCAAGGGCGACACGAGTGGTGACCTGGCCTGGCTCATGGCGCCGGTGCCGTTCTTCCTCGAACTTCTCGCCTGGGTCGGCGTCCTGGGTACACAGTGGGCGCACCGTAAGGGCTTGCCGCGGTGGCCGTTCTGGATCCTCACCGCGGCCCTCGCCTCGGTTGCCGGCTACATCAACCTCACCCACGGGGCGACCGAGTACGGGCTGGTCGCCGGTGTAGCCCTCGCTGCCACGTCGGTGATCGGGCCGGTGCTGGCTGAGGTGCGGCAGGCGCTGGAGAGCAAGGCCGCTGTTGACAACCGCAGTCGGGAGCAGCGCGCGAAGGAGAAGGAGGCCGCGAAGAAGCGGGCCGCCGAGGAGCGCGAAGCGGCCAAGCGTCACAAGCTTGAGGACGAGCGGCGCAAGGCCAAGTGGGGTGAGGTCTTCAACGAATACGAGCGGATCGTCGCCGCCCACCCGATCGGAGCGATCACTCGGGACGAGGCATGGAAGGCCGCGTGGGACAACCTGCACATGCTGCCGGTCGGCGTCACGGTGGGCACGCTCGCCGCCCGCGAGGTCGCTCGCGAGGCTATCGACGAGCTCATGGCCGCCTCCGATCGGACCCGCGAAAGCGTCGCCGTCGACCTCTTCCTCGCGGACGTCTTCGACCCCTCCCCTGGGGACGGCGGAACCGCCGGAGGAACGCGCGACAGGGGCCCTCAGGGCGGCCCGCGCGGCGCCGGTGGCGGATCTGCGCTCAAGCTCTCCGATAGGCCCTCTGGGGGGCAAAATCCCCTAGGGCGCAAAGGGAACCGGGCTCCTGGCCGCACTTCCGCGAAGGTGCCCGACAAGCCCCTCGCTGAAGCCGACCTCACCGCCGTCCGCGCCCTCGCGCAGACCCTCGGCGGAGCCGACAAGTTGAGCGTCAAGAAGATCCGCACCGAGGCCGGAGTCGGCGGCGCCGACGCCTACCTCATGCGCCTGCGTGACGTCGTCCAGGCCGAAGAGAAGTAACCCGCCATGAGCACCCACCTCAGCACCCGCGAGCACCGAGAGGAAACCACCATGGCGACCGTCGCCGAGGACACCCGGCCGACCCTCAGCCTCGTCAAGCCCGAGTCCATCGAAGGCGCGGTAGTCGAGCACCAGGGCGAGACCCTGCGGCCCGCCTGGAGCGACTCCGGGAAGGAACTCGCCGCCCGCGCCCGCGAGCACGCCGCCGAGAACCAGCTCTACATCGGCTGGACCGTCCGCGGCTACCGCAACCTCACCCGGCGGTGGCTGGAGGCCCGCCGCGACGACTACCCGCAGTTGATCCAGTCCGCGATTGCGGAGAGGAAGGCGTCGGCCGGGAACACGGCCGCGGAGACCGCAGCCAAGGAGCTCGTCAAGGAGCGTCGCGCCGAGTACCGGGTCCACAAGCGCTGGCACTGGATCAAGACCGGCGGGTGGAGTGCGGCTGGCACCACGGGCATCACCACCGCGGTGGTCGTCGGCGGGGGATGGGTCGATGTGCTGCTCGCCCTCGGCGCCTACGCCGTCGGCACGTGGCACGGCCGGCCAGGTGCAGGGCAGTCCGCCTTCACGGACGCGACCAGCGGCCTGATCGCCATCGAGCCCGGCGAGAACGACCCGTTCCCGATCGCCGACGCCAACACCCGTGACGAGGCCGCCGAGTGCGTGCGCCGTGCCCTCGTGTCTGAGGGCATCAACGTGGCCGCGGTCGAGGCCGGCCGTCGCTACCCCTGGGGATGGGAGATCACCGTCCGGCTGAAGAAGGGCACCCCCGCCGACCTGATTGCCAAAGCGCCCGAGCTGGAGACACCCCTCGACCTGCCAACAGACGGGCTGCTGTGCCAGCCCATGCGGCAGAAGCGCGCCCAGGTCGTGCTGCGCCTCGTCGAGGGCGACCCGTTCGAAGACATGCCAGCGCTGCCGGTCCGCAAGCCCAACAGCATCGCTATGCGCGACAAGGCGCTGGTCGCCAAGCGGATGGACGGGCAGCACACCATGCTGTCGTTCCTCGGCCAGCACTTCATCGTGATCGCCAGCTCCGGCGGCGGTAAGTCGGTGACCTTCAGGACGATCGGCGACACCCTCACCGACTGCGAGGACGTCATCGTCGTCGACCTCGACCCGGGAGGCAACGGCTTGGAGCCCCTGGCTGCCGCGGTGGGGGTGCGGGTGGTCGGCGCCGATCAGATGCACATCATTGAGGCGGTGCTGGAGAAACTCCTGAAGATCGCGAAGGCGCGGGCGATGCTCCTCGGCAAGCTCGGCATGGGCGACAACTGGATTCCGTCGCCCCGCTATCCGGCGATCGTCACCCTGATCGACGAGTACCCGCAGCTGTCGCAGCGAGCCAAGGCGTTGGTAGTCGCGATCCTGCGGGTTGGCCGCAAGTCCCGCGTTCAGATCGGCCTCGCCGCTCAGGAAGCCACGAAGGACTCGATCGGCGCGGCCATCGCCGACTCCATCGCCCTGAAGATCGTCGGTCCGAGCAGGCACCAGGACATCGTGCAGGTCTTCGGAGCCGGAGCCGGCGCCAACGGCTGGCGCTCGGACCGACTCCACCCCGCCCAGGGCGAGGACCCGGCGGACGCCGGCAAGGCGTACATCATGGGCGGCGGCTCCACCGACCCCCTCATCCACAAGTTCATCCCGATGACCTACGAGGAGGGCAAGCGGCGCGCCGCCGAGCGCGCAGCCGCTGGCCGGCCCTGGTTCGATCCGGAGTCCCTGGATCTGGCGGGTGTCACTTTCGACGACCTCGACACCGTCCAGCCTCACGAGCAACTGCCCGAGGCGATCGAGCTGGCGCGGGCCGCGTTCACCGCCGCTGACGACCCTGCCCGCATGACGGCCGCCGACCTGTACGAGTACGTGGCCGCTGCAGCCCCAGAGTCGTGGGCGCCGGAAGAGGACGAGGAGATCGACATCGCCCGCGACCGGTACCTGAAGGCTCTGCGAGATGCCGCCACCGAGGTGGCCCCGGCAGTCGATATGAAGACCAAGCAGTGGCGCGGAGGTCGCGGTTTCTACCTCGCCACGCTGATCGAGCTCACCGGCGAGGAAGCCCCCGAAGGCACCTGACCCGCCGACGTCGAGGGCGTGACGTCGCAGGTCACGGCCGTGACGCCACCCGTGACGAGGGCGTGACGGAGCCGATCTGCCCGTGACGCGTCACGCCCCCGTCACGCCCTCCATCAAGTTTCTGACCTGCGGCGTAACGCCCCGTCACGGGCAACGTCACGGGCTCAGATGCCCGAAAGATCCATAAATGCGAACCTCGGCCAACGCCCGAGGCGCCAACCACGAGAGGACCCGATATGCCCAACAACTCCAGCTCCAACCAGGACAAGCAGAAGCGCGAGGAGCTCAGCCACCAGTACTCGAACGCCGCTCGCATCGCCCGCGACAAGGGAAACCAGGCCGCTGCCGGAGGACTCACCGACGCCGCCACCCAGCTCATGAACAAGAAGGAGAAGTGATCTAGATGCCCGCGCCCACGCTGACCGCCGCCGCCCTCGACCAGGCCGCCGCGCCCATCGCCCCGACCCTGACCGAGCCCGAGCAGTCAGCGTGGGCCCCCACCCTGACCTTCGACGAGCGCCTCGCCCTCGCCGCCCTGGCCGTGGACGCCCGGATTGCCACCGCACCGCTTGACCTGGCCGACGTGATCCGCGGCCCCGTGGACGCGCCCACCGCCCCGGCGCTGCAGCCGTATCGGACGCCGATTGCCGCCCTCTTCCACCGAGCCCACACCAGGCTCCTCCGCGACGGCTGGTGCACCGGCCGGCTTCGCGACGAGCAGGGCGCCGCCTGCCTGATCGGCGTCATCCGCGCCGAAGCCGGCAGTCGATCCGAAGCCGACGACGCCTGCACCCTCCTCCTCGACATCGTCCGCAACGAGTTCGACCCCAGCGCCGAAACCATCGCCAGCTGGAACGACCGGCAACGCGACGGGCACATGCCCGCCCGCATCCTCGGCCACGCCGCCAGCCGCGCCGACGCACGCGGCATCTAACTCCCTGAAAGGAACGCTGTGCCTCCCAACCCGTGGAAGACCGCCCGCACCGTCGCCGACCTCGGCCGGCTCATGGCCGACTGGCTCGAAGGCCGCATCCGCACCTGGCCCGGCTACGGCGACCCCCGCCCTGACACTGAAACCCGGCACCTCATCCTCCCCCTCGCCAGCGCCAACCGGGCCGGGTATGTCACCACCAGCTCGCAGCCCGGCCTCCCGCCCAGCCGCGGCTACGACGGCCGCATGTGGCGGCAGCGTGCCGCCGTCGACGGCTGGATCGCCGATCCCCAGCTCCTCGACCGGATCCGCACCCAGGCCGAACGTGCGGGCATCGTCGTCATCACCAACCGGCCCGGTGACCGCAGCCATCCCGGCATGCCCGTCACCGAAGCCGGCACCGAGGTAACCACAGGATTCGGCTGGTCACCCGGACACCGGCGACTCATCTCCAGCACATTCCCAGGCGTCGGTAGTCAAGCGATCCGCGAACTTCGCAAGGCCACCCACACCACACTCATCGACCCCATCTGGGGCCGCGAACACCGACTCTGGTCCGCGCTCAACAGGGCCACCGGCTACTGACATCGAAAGGACCCCGTGGACATCACCATCGACTGCCGCAGCCGGGACGCCCGCCGCATCGAGCAGCGCATCCGCGAGATAGGCGACCATGCCGGCCGGCTCGCCGCCCGCCATCTCGGCGGCCGACTGCCCCAGGTGGAGATAGTCCTGACCGACGGGAACGGCGTCACATCCCTCATCCAGCGCGCCGACCTCGAACTCGCAGGCCGAACCACCTGGCGTCGCCGCGCCGTCGGCCGCGTCATCGACCATTGGCACGCCCGCCACGCATTCGCCGCCACCGCTCTTACGAACCGCGGAGCGCTGGTTGCCATCAACGCATCCCGCAACAGCGACCTCCGCGAACTCGACCGCACCCTCATCCACGAGTTGGGTCACACCGTCCAGCTCAACCAGCCCGGCGCCCGCAACCGGCACATCGCCTACCTCCGCCAGCAGTACGGCATCACTGCCCACAGCAAAGCCGACCAGCGCGAATACGAGCGGCTCATCGACATCCGCGAAACGCAGGCCGCCAACCTCGAAGCCCTCGCACGGCAACTCCCCAACCACTGAAAGGAATGCCCATGGACCCCAACCTGACCGGCAAGAGCTGGGCCAACAAGAAGGCCGCCGAAATGACCCTCGAAGAACTCGGCGACGCCGCCGACACCTACCGCAAAGCCGGAGGCGACCTCAACCGCAACTGGGCTGGCGTCTACGACCGCGAATGGGAACGACGCCACGGACTCCGTCGCGCCGACGACTACAGCTGAAAGGACATCGAATCATGGCCAATGCGACTCCGAACGAGGTCAGCGAGCTGCGCGCCATCATCCGCGAGCTCTGGTTGCGCGTCGCCGACGCCGGAAGCCTCATGGACACCGGGTGGGTCCGCGGCGCGCTCGAGGGCAGCACCGAGCTGTCGGACCAGGACTACGTGCGCAACGCGTTCAAGCTCCCCACCCATGTCCGCGACGAGCTCCCCGCTCACTTGCTCGACGACTAGCGATCCGCCCCCCGGGGGCCCGGAAGCCGACACAGGGCCCCACGCCCGCCAATCCGAAAGGAGCCCGTCATGGGCTGGACCATCTCGCACGGCACTCACAACAACGGCCAGATCAGCCCCTCGTACAGGAGCATCTCCGTGCTCGGCCAGCACCTCGCCTACGTCCTGCCGGCCTCCGATTGGCGCGCCATCGAGCCGGTGTTCGGTGACCGCTCAGGCGGCCCGTTCCGCGTCCCGCACAACGAGGCACGCCGCATCGCCGCCGTACTGCGACGAGCCGCCAGCCACCGCAAAATGCCCGCCGACTGGGGCGACCTCGCCCGCGAATTCGCCGATGCCGCACAGAACGCCGCCAACGCCCGGCAGTCCTGGGAATGGCGCTGATGGGGCTGTACCGCGGGGAGATGAAGACGACGCTCCTCAACGACAAGCAGATCCGGCCCACGGAATACACGAAGTGGCGCCACGCCCACGACCAATTCGCCCGCCGCGACAAGGACCGCGTGACGGTCGACGAATACAAGGCGCAGCTCCTGAAGGGCCGGCCAGTGGAGCCGATCACCCTGGGCATCGACGACAGGTACCACGACGTGTACGTAGCCGACGGGCACCACCGAGCCATCGCGCACATCGAGCTGGGCGCCCCCGAGTTCTCGTTCATCTGGTACTGGATCCGCTCCTTCGGCGTCCACATGGAACGCGACCCGTTCCCCTACCACCTCCTCAGCCTGTAACGGCCCCGCCGCACCAACCACCGAAAGGAACACGCAATGACCCTCGAGGAATCCGCCGCCACCGACGCGGCACGACACCTCCGCACCGTCTTCGACCAGCTGGAGACCGGAAGCGCGCGCCACGACGACGTGCGCGCCGCCAACAGTGCGATGGACTTGGCCGAAGTCTTCGGCGTCACCGCCAAGGACTACGCCCGAATCCTCTCCCAGGCCGAGCCTCGCCCGTGAGCTGATGCGGCGCCACCGCGAACCTATGGCCCAGGTCACCCTTGTTCTGCACTCAGGTGTGCAGAACGAACCCACCCACCACAGCACTCTGGAATCACCCAAACAAGAAGGGAAACACCCCATGAAGCGCGAGATCGTCAGCAAGCAGTACCGGCACAACGGCGGATTCGCCCGCGTCGAACAGGACAACGGAGGCCACCTGCTCGTCCACTGCTCCGGCTGCCGGACCGAGGAATACGCGGCCGGAATGGCGCCCGGCTTGGCCAAGCTCGTTGCCCACGTAGAGAAGTAGCTCCGCCCGGGGGCGGCCGCGCGCCTGCCAGCAGAACGACCGCCCCCGGCACCCCCATCCACTCACCGCAGACAGGAGAACCCCCATCATGACCGACGCCGCCGTCGTGTTCGCCGCCGTGTTCATCGCCCTGTACGTCGGTCACAGCGTCGGCGACCACTGGGTACAGACCTCCTGCCAGTCCGCCGACAAGGGCAAGCCCGGGTGGGCCGGAAGGCTCGCCGACACCCGGCACGTCCTCGGTCTGACCCTCACCAAGGGGCTCGCCCTGGTCGCCGTCGTGCTGCTCCTCGACGTGCCGGTCACCGCGGCCGGCGTCACCATCGGGCTCGCCGTGGACGCCATCACCCACTGGTGGGCCGACCGGCGCAGCACCCTCGCGTGGCTCGCCAAGGTCACCGGCAAGGCCGAGTTCTACAACCTCGGCACCGGTGCGCACCCCGCCCACCCGGTCACCGCCGAGGGCAAGCCGGCCGCGCATCTCGGCACCGGCGCCTACGCGTTGGACCAGTCGTTCCACCACTTGTGGCTGCTCGTCGCCGCGCTCATCATCGCCACCGTCTGACGCGCCCCGAAGAGCAACAGGGCCCCACCGCACGGGAACTGCGGTGGGGCCCAGTCGCGTCCGAGACTACTCGGGAATGTGGCACGGAAGCCGCGCCCTGTCCGACGTGCATTCCCCCGAACCGGGTCAGGCTGAGTTCTCGCGCTCCGGCGGGCGCTTCGATTCGACTGCGCGGGCCAGCCACCGGCCACGGCCAAGAACCAACGACGGGGCGCCCAACGGCGAGAGGCCAAGAAGCCGACAGAGACGGGCCAGCTCCACGTCTGCCGCATCCCGCGAATCCGCGAGGACCGTGAACACAGTCGCCATAGCGACAGTTTGCCCCGGACGGTACACAGTTGGGGGCGAATTCGGGTAGAGCCCCTCCAACGGCGGTAGCCCCGTGAGAGCATCCCGGGTCATGAAGCGCACCCTCGCCATCGCCGTGACAGCCATCGCAGCGCTCAGCCTCGCCGGCTGCTCCAGCAGCGACGGGCCGAACTTGAGCCCATCGGCGCCCAAGGCCACGAGAGCCGCGGGGGCGTCGACCCCGGCGGCCGGTCCGCAGCACAAGCTCGCCCCTGGGAATCGCCGAGCCGCAGCCGCCAGGATCCTCCACACCAACGTCCAGCACTACCGTGACGTTCTAGCCGCAGGCCGAGGCGCGTGGGGCAGCCCCCGATTCGGGCCCTGGCAGCAGAATGCGATGGTAGACCTCTCGTACCAGGCCGCATTCACCAAGGCGGACCGGCAGTTCACGGCGGCCACCGAACCGGCCAGCATCAACACATGGCACGACGACATCGCCGCCGCAGGAGATGCCATCAACCAGTGGGCCGCGAAGAACACCCTCGACACTGCGGAACGGTCGAAAATGCCGCCATCCGCGGCAGTGGGTAAGGCGTTCGCCAAGGCCGACAGGGACGCGGAGAACGTCGCCAAGGGCAAGTAGCCGTCAGGCAGTGCACACTGAATCCATGAAGTGGTTCCAAGGGCGGAAGCCTCTGCCTCAGCGCGCAGACCCGCTTCGTATAGCGGAGTTGGAGTACGAGCTCTTCGGTATCGAGCCCCAGCCCGGCACGGTGGCGGACTTCGCCATCAGGCTCAGGCGTGCATTCGCCCCCGCCGGGTCGCTCCTTGTCGACGGTGGCGTTATCACGTTCCCGAGCGGTACCTCGGTCGGCCAGGTCGCCGAGTTCGCTGTGGCCTACGAAGAGGCTGGCGGACGCGTTTCCCGGTAGCTCTGGCCGGCGTTGTCGCGGTGCGTAGGCACAATGGGATCAGTTCACCCCGCAGTCCCACGCGCCGCGAGGAGCCGCCATGAACCACCCCGCCGACGAATACGCCTGGCCGACCTGCGCGGCGTGCAGCCGCAACCTGTGGGAGAACGAACTCGGACGGTGCGCCTGCCGGATGTGCCAACGGCGCGCGGACCAGAACCTCGAAGCACTCGCCGGGCCGGACGGGCTGTACGCAGGACTCGCCGCCGCACTCGCGCCTGGGGCCGGCAGGGGGGATGCGCGGGTATCGGGCGGCACACGAAGCGCGCCCCTGCCACTCCGTCTCGAACCGCTCAGCCTGTCCGCCCGCGGCGGAGTCGTCACCGTGCTGCAGACATGGCTCGTGGACTGGCACGACCAGCTGCAATGGGCTCATCCCCGCTGGCAGGGAGACCTGCAGCAGCAACTCGACCAGGTGGTGCGGGCCCTGCGCGCCAACCTGGAATGGGCAGCCACCGAGCATGCCGCGTTCGGTGATTTCGCGGCGGAGGTGGCAACACTCACCCGCTCGTGCCGCCGCCAGATCACAGGGGAGAAACCCGAGCGCCGCATATCCGTGGCTTGCCCCTGCGGCGACATCCTGCGCGTAACCATCTCCACCCCAGGCGCCCGATGCGGCGGCTGCGGCGCCCAGTACGCCCGAGCGGACGTCCTCGAGCTGCCCCTCGCTGTGCGGGGCATGGCCGCCTGATCGTCCCGCTTGCCGCAGCGATTGTTGAATGTCATACTGCCCGCAGACGGAACACCTGTGTCCGCCCCACTCTTAGAGCCCTCGACTTCCGGTCGGGGGCTTTCTGCATGCACAAGGGGATTCGATGCGCCTCACCTCGATCCAGGAAGAGGATTTGGTCTTCGTCCACGAGGCGGAAACCGCAACCGGGGTTCCCCGGGCGACGATCCGCCAGTGGGCGTCCCGCGGCAAGATCCGGCGCTTCCCCGGCGAGAACCGGCTGACCGGCCTCGGGCACGAGTACAAGACCATGTACGCCCTCCCCGAGATCGAGGCGCTGGCCCGCACCTACCGGGCCACACCGCAACGCGGCCTCCGCGCCGCATGAACTCCTCGCGGGTGGTCGAGCCCCCGGCGGCAGCTCCCGCCCGCGAGAGGAAACGCCTGCTGTGCGGGCAGGCAGGGGCCTTGTAGCGCACGGCGCTCGGCACCCAGGTCCGCCCGGCCACCCCGAAACGGCCGGGCGGACCCAAAGCACCCGCTGCCCGTCGACTTCACCCGCGGCCGGCAGCGGGCCCAGCAACCCGAGGAGACGCCGTGCCCGACCTTCCCCTGCAGTGGAACACCACCACCGCAGTCGGCTCGGAGTGGGGAGCGGACTTCACACTGCTGGACGACGACGGCACACCGATGGCGATCAACGGCAAGGGCTTCGAGTTCGTCATCCGGCCCACCGTCGTCGATACTGCATCCCCGCCGCTGATCAAGGTGACGGCGACGCCCACCGTCCAGGGCTACATCGCGATCGACACGGGCACGGCCACCGTGCAGGTTGTTCTCACCCCGACGGCCACTGCACTCCTCGGTAAGGGCAGCAGGCCGTTCGCCCTGTGGATGGATCCCGGGCAGCCGTCCGCGACCTGCCTCGTCGAGGGCCGTTTCAACAGCAGGCCGACCGCCAGCGTGTAGGAGGTGCCCGGCATGACCAGCGTCGTCGTCTCCTCCGCCGGCACTTCCGGCCCCCGCGGCAACAGCATCCTGACCGGCACCGGAACACCCAGCTCGACGACCGGCATCGACGGCGACTGGTACATCGACAACACCACGCCGACCGCCCTCATCATCTACGGGCCTAAGACCGGCGGCGCCTGGGGGAGCGGGCAGGCACTCAGCGGCGGGGGAGGCGGCGGCGCCGTCGTCTCCGTCAACACCAAGACGGGCGCCGTCACATTGGCCGCCTCAGATGTCGGCGCCCTGGCGCGCAGCAGCAACCTGTCCGACGTCAACTCGGTCAGTGCCGCGCGCACCAGCCTCGGCCTCGGCGGAGCCGCCGTACTGAACGTCGGCACCGGAACCGGCACGGTGGCGGCAGGGGACGACGGCCGGCTGGCAAACGCGCGCACCCCCACCACGCACGCCTCCACCCATGCCGCCAACGGCAGCGACCCCGTCACCCCGGCCGCCATCGGCGCGTACACCAGCGCGGCCGGCGTCACCCTCGAGGGCCGCGTCACCACCGTCGAGAACACCGGGCTGACCAAGAACGACAACCTGGCCAGCCTCGGGTCCGCCGCCACGGCGCGCACGAACCTCGGGCTCGGCGGCGCCGCAGTTCTGAGCGTCGGCACAGCGACGGGGACGGTCGCCGCCGGAGACGACTCCCGACTCAGCAACTCCCGGACGCCGACCGCCCACAAGAGCACCCACGCCACCGGCGGAAGCGACGCGCTCAGCCCCGCCGACATCGGAGCCGACGCCGCTGGCGCCGCCAGCACAGCCGTCGCCGCACTCTCCGCCCTGACTCAGACCGTCGTGAAAAGCGCCGACGAGCAGCGCATCTCCACCACCACGGTCGCCGACGACCTACACCTGTACGCCTCACTGGAGGCGAACTCCACCTACCGGTTCTCGTCGACGCTCCTCTTCGACGGACCCGAGACCGCCGACGCCAGCATCACCTACACCGTGCCGTCCGGCGCCACAGGCGGATGGGCGCCCAACGCAGGCACGCTCGGTACCACCACGCCGGACGGAAGCGCGCAGATCAAGGTCGCGGCACGGCAGTTCGGCAGCAACAGCGACATCGGCGTCATGGCGTCGTCCGCGACCCTCGCCGGAATCATGGCCCTGCCGCGCGGCATCATCACCACCAGCACGACCCCTGGCCTGCTCCGGCTCCGCTGGTCCCAGCAGACCACCAATGCCAGCCCGGTCACCCTGAAGGCCGGGTCGCTGCTCGAGGTCGTCAAGGTCTCCGGCAATGCCCCCGCCGCCTCCGGCATCAACCTCGACACCCCGCTTGCTCTGCCGTCCGATCAGGCGCTGCTCGCCTGGACCGGTGACCCCAACGACGCGGGCCACGTCACCGCCCAGAGCAGCGCAGGAGTCGCGGGCCGCATCACCCTCACAAAGATCCAGATCAGGAAGCAGATCACCTGGACGAACGTGTGGATCGGCTTGGCCGGCGTCGACACGGCTGCCACCCTCAGCAACAACTACATCGGCGTGTACGACAGCAACGGGAACCTGAAAGGCGCCACCGCGGACCTCTCCTCCCAGCTCGTCAACGGCTCCAACGCCAAGGGCATCTCCTTCGCGCTGACCTCACCGTTCACCGCACCGCCCGGCGAATACTTCATCGGCCTACTGCTGAATGGCACATGGAGCACCAACACCTTCACGCTGAAGGCGACCGGTGCGGGCGTCACCGTCAATTGCGGCCTCTCCGCCCCGCGCCTGCGCTACTCCAACATGCTCACCGGCCAGACCACGCTGCCATCCACTCTCGACCTCACCCAGCAGACCACCAGCATCATCAACACCGGCTGGGCGTCGCAGTGGTACGGCGTCTCATAGGGGGAGTCCATGGCCACACCCACACCCGTCGAGCCGATGTCCGCTGGTCCGGCCTGCGCGCTGTGCGGCGAGCCCGCCGTAGTGCAGTGGCGCCGGCGGCTCACCGACGCCGAATTCCAGCAGGTTCTCGACGCCGAGCAGGCCCGCCGCGACGAGGCCACCCTCCTCGCTGACCCCGAGCAGCCGCCCGTGTTCGGGCCGATGCCTCAGCCCAGCGACTACACCACCGCGGTGTACGCCTGTGCCTCCCACGGCATCACCCTCGACCTCGCCGCGCTCATCCACCGCAAGACCTGCACTGCCCCGCAGACGGCCGACCTGCCCGAATGCGACTGCACCCCCGAATCGCCCCCGCCACCAGACGAGGAACTCGTCCGTGCCGCAGCACCCCGACTGCCCGACGGCTGGCACACGGAATGACCGCGGACAGCCCGCACCGGGCACCGCCCGACCGGCAATGCACCGCCATCCGCCCCGGACGAGACGGCAAGCCGGCCACACGCTGCCAGGGATGGAAGAAGAAGGGCATTGACCTCTGCCCCGTCCACGCCGGCACAGCCCCCAACATCCGCAAGGACCTGCCCGAAGAACGGCAGTGCACCGCCACCAGTAACAAAGGCGGACGCTGTACCCAATGGGCCCTCAAAGGGCAGACGGTCTGCAAGTACCACGGCGGCAATGCCCCACAGGCGAAGCGGGCGGCCGAGCGACGGTTGGCGGAGGCGGCAGTGGAGAAAGCAGCACACCGAACCCTCGCCCGGATCGGCGCCAAGCCGGTAGACAACCCCCTCACCGCGCTCGCCGAGCTGGCCGGCGAGGTACTCGCGTTCAAAGAGATCCTCGCCGAGCGCGTCAACGAACTCGAAGAGATCCGCTACCAAGGCGCAGCCGGCGAACAAATCCGCGCCGAAATCGTCCTGTACGAGCGGGCCATGGACCGGGCCGGCACCCTCCTCGCCACCATCGCAAAACTCAACATTGATGAGCGGCTCGCCGCGATCTCCGAACGGCAGGCGGACGCGGTCATCGCCGCCATCGAAGCCGCCCTCTCCTTCGCAGGAGTCACTGGGCAGCAGGCTGCCGACGCCAAGCAGGTGGCGGCCCGCAAGCTCCGAGCCGTGCGGTAGACGGTCAGGGGTGAGCAATGGACATGCTCACTCGTGCGGCTGATCGCCTGGAGGAAGGCAACGAGCGGGACCGTCGAGCATCTGACTACTCGCGCGACCCCGCGCTCTGGGCGCGCGACAAGCTCAGCGAACACTTGTGGTCCAAGCAGATCGAAATCGCCGAGTCGGTACGCGACCACAGGCTCACTGCCGTCCAGTCCTGCCATGGAGTCGGCAAGTCCTGGACCGCCTCACGACTCACCGCCTGGTGGCTTGACACCCACCCGCCCGGCGAGGCCCGCGTCGTCACCACAGCTCCGACCGGCGACCAGGTCAAGGCGATTCTGTGGTCAGAAATCAACGCAGCCTTCTCGAAGGCCGAGGCTCGCGAAAACCCGTTCCTCGGCCGGATCAACGAGACCGAGTGGAAGCTCGGCAAGCGGCTCATCGCCTTCGGGCGTAAACCGTCCGACTACAACCCGCACGCCTTCCAAGGCATCCACGCGAAGTACGTCCTCGTCATCCTCGACGAGGCATGCGGCGTCAACAAGCAGTTCTGGACGGCGGCGAGCGCCATTGCTACCGGCGAGCACTGCCGGATCCTGGCGATCGGCAACCCGGATGACCCCGGGTCACAGTTTGCACGCGCCTGCGCCAACACCGACCGCTGGAACGTCATCCGGATCTCCGCATTCGACACCCCGAACTTCACGGGCGAACAGGTCCCCGACGAACTGCGGTCCATGCTCGTTAGCCACGACTACGTCGACGACATGCGATCGGAGTACGGCGAGCAATCACCCACTTTCACCTCGAAAGTGAAGGGCGAATTCCCCACCGACTCCGAAGACGGCGTCGTCCGACTGTCGACCCTCCGGGCCTGCGCTGCGCCCCGCGAGGCGCCGCACCCAGACGAACGCCTACTGCCAGTTGAACTCGGGATCGACATGGGCGCCGGCGGCGACGAGACCTCGATCCGCGAACGCCGCGGCATGCTAGTCGGCCGCGAGTGGAAGTTCCGGGAGAAGGACCCAGTCAAGGCTGCTGCCCGGATCGTGGAGGCCATCCGCGAGTCCGGGGCCACCACCGTCAAGGTCGACTCGATCGGCATCGGCTGGGGCATTGTTGGCAACCTCCGCGAGAAGCGCGAGCAGGGGCGGCACAGTGCCGAAATCCTGGGCGTCAACGTGTCCGAGGCGTCGACAGAGCCACACCGCTTCCCGCGTCTGCGATCGCAGATCTGGTGGGAGATCGGTCGCAAGCTTTCCGAAGATCGGGCCTGGGACCTCTCTCAGCTTGAAGAAGATGACCGTGAGCGGCTGATCTCCCAGCTCACCGCCCCTAAGTACAGCCTCGATTCGGCTGGCCGCATCGTCGTGGAACCGAAGGCCGAGACGATCAAGCGCCTGGGGCGGTCGCCGGACAACGCCGACGCGCTTCTCCTCGCGTTTTACGCAGCGCCCGGCGGATTCGATGCGGCTATGGGCTATCTCGCCGCGCTACAGGCCGGGTGACGGTATTCTTACGGCATGGCCCTTATGTTTGAAGATGCCAACTTGTATGCATCTCTCTCGGGAGAAGTTTCCCCTTATGAGGGAGAGGCGATCAGCATCCGAACGTTCGGCTATCCCATCCCGCTGCAAGTCACGCCGGATCAGGAAGTCCTGACTTCGGAAGGCTGGCAGCCCGCTGCAGAACTACGCCCAACCGACTGGCTCGCGTTCACGATCCCGCAAGGCGACACGCTCGACAGTGGGCTAAGCGCGCTCCTCCCGGCGCCTCCGCTATCAGCACCACGAACCGTGAGCAGGCTGAGCGGTGCTCGGCTCCCGGTGAGCCGATCCGCGCTCGCGCAACATCTCTCCGATGGGCTTTCCTACCAGCAGATCGCAGAGCTATACGGTCGAAAGCATCGTGCCAGCGCCTTCGACTGGGCACTGCACTACGGACTGACCCGAACTGCACACCACGTCCTGCAGGGGGACCCGACGAACGACCCTGACTTTTGGAGGATCGTTGGGTACTGGCTGGCGGAAGGCGACGTGACGACCAGCAGGAAAGGAGGCGACCCCAACGTCGTTCGCTGGACGTTCGGTCTTGATGAGGAGTCCTACGCGGAGGACGTCGCAGCAGTTCTTGGGCGATACGACATCAACGTCAACTGGCATGCCGTCAACGGCGCGAGCTCCTTGACGGTGCGCTGTTCCTCGCAGCAGCTCGCCAAATTCATGACCCAGATGGGGCACGGAGCGCACAACAAGCGACTGCCCAGCGAACTGGTGCTTCTCTGTGAGACATACGCCCGAGAACTCGTGCGCGGATACTGGGCCGGGGACGGAACCGTCACCCCAGTAGGGGGAACGATGAATGACGGTTGGGCGCGTATCGCATCCGTATCACTTCCGCTGCTGACCGCCGTGCACCAGATCCTGGCGCGCCTCGGCGTGGCCTCCTCGCTGATGTGGGGCGTGACCCCGACCCAGACCCGTTATGAGGTGCGCTTCCCTGTTTCGAGCGCCTCATGGCTGGGAGTCCCTGGCCGAAAGATCAGACAGAAGACCGTCGCGATCGAGGGCGCACGGCTGCTTACCAAGGTCAAGGCGCTGGAATCGACGCAAGCCCGCGGGCAGGCACTCATGCTGACATCCGCTTTGGGTGAAGTGATCCCGCACAACTTTGCGCTACGGACTATGCCGAAATGACGTGACCGGGAGGTGCCGTGGCCCGCTGGAACCCGCTCCGCGCCCTGCGTGACGCCTTCACCCAGCCCGACATCACCAAGGCCCTCACCGCCACCGCGGAGACGTACACACCCCAACAGGTGGCCACCCTCGTTACCGCGACCGCCCGGGCCGCGGGCGAAGCCACAACCTTTGTCCCGCTGCCGCGCACGGACCCCGCGGTCCCGTTCGGGCCAGGCACACCCCTCACCCCGGCGGCGATCGACCCGCTGCGCCCAGACGGCCGCCCCGAGCCCCGCTTCAACGAATACCCGGTCACGAGCAACCTGCCGGGCGTCGGCGACCGTCTCGTCCCGTGGAAGGTGCTCCGGGACGCCGCGGACGCCGGCGGGCTACCGCGGCGCTGCATCGAGATCCGTAAAGCGGAGGTCACCACCCTCGACTGGGCCATCACCATCACCAAGGAGGCCGTCGAGGAGGCGCAGGCCAAGTCGGACCGGCCGCGCGCCGAAGTCGAGCAGGAACTGCGCCAGTCCCTGAGCGCGGAGATGGTGCGCTGCACGCGCTTCTGGGAGAAGCCCGACCCAGGGCAGGACGAATGCTTCGCCGAGTGGCTCGGCAAACTCCTCGAAGAGCAGCTAGTCCTGGACGCGGTCGCCATCTACCCGCGGCGCACCTACGGCGGCGAGCTTTACGCCCTGGAGCTTCTCGACTCCTCCACCATCAAACCGCTGCGGGATCACCGCGGTGGCCGGCCGCTGCCACCGAACCCGGCGTTCCAGCAGATCCTGTGGGGTTTTCCCCGCGGCGAGTTCGTCGCGGACACGGACGCCGAGGGGAACGTCATCGGCGGCTACCGCTCCGACCAGCTGGTGTACAAGCGCCGCAACGTCCGCGCGCACACGCCCTACGGCTACTCGGCGGTCGAGCAGGCGCTTGAGGACGTCGACGTGTGGCTGCGACGCCGCAAGTGGATCCGCGACGAGTACACCGAGGGCACCGTCCCCGCCGGGTTCGTGAAGAGCAACGGCCAGACCGGCTGGTCGCCTGCCCAGACCGCCGAATACGAAACAGCGCTCAACGACGCCTACGCCGGATCCACGGCGGCCAGGCACAGGTTGAGGGTCCTGCCGCCAGGCTTCGACATCGACACGCCGCAGGACGTCGGGGAGAAGTACAAGCCCGAATACGATCTTTTTTTGATCAAGCAGATCGCGGCGCACTTCGACGTCACCATCGCCGAATTGGGCTTCACCGAAACAGGCGGCCTCGGGTCCACCGGCTGGCACGAGGGCCAAGCCGACGTCCAGCAGCGCAAGGCCACATTGCCGACGCTGCGATGGCTGCAGCAGCTCCTCACGTCCATCTCCCGAACCCACCTCGACATGCCGGCCGAGCTGGAGTTCCGGTTCCTCGGCCTGGAGGAAGAGGACGAGGCCGCCGCCGACGAGGTGGCACGCCAGCGCGTCATGTGGGGCCGCATGACCATCAACGAAGACCGGGACCGGATGGGCCAGCCCAGGTTCGACATACCCGAAGCCGACATGCCAATGGTCATGACGACCCGCGGCATCGTCTTCATGGAAGGCGCCTCAGAGCGAGCCACCCCCGGCACGATCGTCGCCGCCCCCAAAAGCAGCACCGGCGGCAGCCCGCAGGGCGGCGAGGACGCAGGTGACAAGCCCGATGACGGCGACGAGGCTGACAGCTCCGACGACCAGGACCACCAGGAGGCAGTGAAATCCGAGCTCGCCGCGTTCGGCCGTTGGGTCAGGCGGAACCCCAAGCCGGGCCGCCGCTTCGAGTTCACCACCGTCACCAAGGCGGATGCACCCGATCTCGCCGACGACCCGCGCGTGCTCCTGGCGGGGGCTGATGCCGGCCCAAAAGTCCCGGACGCGGCCAGCGTCCGTGACTGGCCCGGCTGGCAGGTCGACCTCAAAGCCGTAGCCCACTGGAAGCCCCGCATCCGCAAGGCCATGCGGGACGCGGTCGACACCCGGCGTATCGCCGAACAGTGGATCGCCGCGCGGGCCATCACCGTCAAGGCCGACGAGGCGGACCTCTCCGGAGTGCAGCGGGCCGGCGGCGACGAGGCCTCGATCCGACCGGGCGACGATGCGGCATCGTGGCTGGCCGATCACGGAGTTGACCTCACCGTGGCGCTCGGCATCATCCGCCAGCTGCACGCCGAGGGCTACGTCATCGGCGAACGCTCCGCCAGCGCTGTCCTTGCCGGGCACTCCACGGTGGACTGGACGGCGTGGAAGCCTGGCGATCCAGACGCCGCGAAGCTCGTCCTGCACTCGGACGGCAGCAACGGCCTGACGGCGCTCCTGGAGCAGGACGGGGTGACGATCCAGTCCATCGCGGCCAACCGCATGGACAAGCTCGCCGAAGCCCTATCCGGGGCCCTGGAGCGCGGCGACTCCACCGACACGCTGGCCCGGGATCTCCGAGACATCCTCGACGACCCCGCCTGGGCCGATCGCGTAGCCGTCACCGAAATCTCCCGGGCCATCTCTGCGGCATCCCTGGCCACCTACCAGGCCAACGGTATCGGGGCGAAAAGCTGGCTGTCGGCTGTTGACGAGCGCGTCTGTGCGGTCTGCCTTCGCAACGAAGGGGTTGGCGCCATCTCGTTGACCGCGGCGTTCCCAAGCGGCGCCCAGTCTCCACCAGGGCACCCCTCGTGCCGCTGCGCCATTTACCCCGAGACCGGCTCGACCGGGCTCGCCACCTACACCGCCTGACACGCGGAAGGAGTCACCGATGCCACAGCCGGACGTCGCCTACGCGTGGGCGCCGATCACCAAGATGCAGGAAGAGGACGACGGCACACTCCTCGTATACGGGCCCGCCGCTTCCTCTGACCTCGACCGGGACCAGCAGCGTCTCAACTCGGCGTGGCTGGACCAGGCCATGCCCCGTTGGTTCTCGGAGGGGGCGAACGTAAGAGAGCAGCACGACGGCCGGAAGGCGGTCGGGGTCGGTGTCGGCCTGACGAAGGGCGACGACGAGGGCGGCACGCACATGCTCGCCGCCCGCATCGTCGACCCCGTCGCTGTGGCGAAGTGCCGCCACGGCGTACTGAAGGGATTCTCCGTCGGCATCAAGAGCCCGAGAGTCACCATGGGCAAGACGGACGCGCCCGGCGGGGAGATCGTGGGCGGGGACATCATCGAGGTGTCGGTGGTGGACCGGCCATGCAACCCGACGACGCTGTTCGAGATCGCTAAGGCGGACGGCGCGGGCGGGCATCTGGAGGCCGTGGACGGCGCCGAGGTCACAGAGAAGAGCGAGGCCGAAGCGTTCGGCCTGCCGCAAGAGCTGTACGACCGACTGGCCGCCCCCGTGAAGGACGCGCTCGCCGAACTCGCCGCCGGCGGCGCCACAGTGAGTGCCGAGACGGTGAAGAGCGACGATGCGGCACCTCAGCTGGTCGTGAACGTAGCCGTCACGGCGACAGAGTCCGCCAAGGCGGACACCTCCGCGTCCGGACGCCGGGAGGCCGCCGCCGACGGGGCCGCACTTCCTGACGGCTCGTATCCGATCAAGACCAAGGCGGACCTGCGGAAGGCCATCAAGGCCGTTGGGCGGGGCGGCTCCGACCACGACAAGATCCGCGCGCATGTGATCAAGCGGGCCAAGGCCCTCGGACTGGAGGCCATGGTGCCCAGCAACTGGAACAGCAACGGATCCCTCAAGGCCTCCGCCAAGGCGGACGACGAGGTCGTAGCGAAGGCGGAGCAGCTGCTCCGCGACGTGCGCGCCCTCGCCCCATCCTTGTCGAAGGCTGACGGCGAAGAGGCGGAGGCCGGCGGAGCATCCGGCGCAGACGGCGAAGAGGCCGAGGACATCTCTGGCGCCGACGAGGCAATCGCCTGCATCGCCCGACTCATCATCGCCGAGGCCGAGTCCCTCGCCCAGGGCAACCTCAACGAGGCATGCGACATCGACCTGCTGCTCTCCGCCGTCCGCTCGCTGACCTGGTTCAAGCAGAACGAGCAGTACGAAGAGGCCGCTGCCTCCAAGTCCGACGACGCCGATGGGGCGGGCTCACCGGAGGCGCCGGGGCCGGAAGCTGTCGCCGGGTCGCTCCTCACCGCCGAGCAGGTGGCCGCAGTGCACGCGGCGGGCCTGCCGCCTGGTACCCCCATCACGAAGGAGGTCGTCGCCGAGGCGATGGCCGCACAGACTTCGGCATCGGGTTCTCCGACTGCCGAGAGCACTACCAAGGAGGGCGAGCGCGCCGACGGCGAGCAGCCCACCGAAGCAGTGACGAAGGCCGACCTGGCCGAACTCGTCAAGGCTGCAGTTGCACAGGCCGCCGAAGCCTCAGAGGAGCGCAACAAGGCGCTCGAGGTGGAGCTGGCGAAGGCGCAGCAGGCTATCGAGGAGTTTCGGGCGATGCCCACAGCGGGCGGACCCGCGCTCACTCGCACCGCAGCACAGCAGGCACAGGCGAAGGGATCCGACGCAGACCGCATGCGCCAGGAAGCTAAGACCCTGATGGCCAAGGCCGACCAGGTCGCCGACCGGGATCTCCGGGACGGCTACCGCGACCGCGCCAAGGCGCTCCTCGCCAAGGCCGACGCCTAATCCGCCTGCACCCTTCCACCAGACTCCCGGCCCCGGCGACGGGGCCTTTCGCATGAAAGGAGCAGTGCTATGGCTCTGCCCAAGGCCGAAGTCCTTTTCGGTGACAGCCCCGAGGGCCCGCAGCTCAGCAAGGCCGAGGTCAGCACCCGCTTTGACGAGCTGATGTCCGCCGTCGACAACGCTCCCGGCCGCACCCTTGGCCCCGGGGACGTCGTCCAGGCCTTCTCCGAGGGTCGCGGCATCTCCTTCGACCAGCAGCCGACCAACGCCTACGGCGCCATCACCAAGGCGCTTGGTAGCGCAGACATCACCAAGGGCCTCAGCGCCGAGTCGCTCGCCTCCATCACGGGCGCGCTGGACGAGCTGAAGTCCCAGCAGCCGGACCTCGTCAAGGATCTGACCACGTCGTCGCCCGTGGCGGGTGGCCTGGTCGCCTTCGACTTGGAGGGGCCTGCGAAAATGCTGACTCCGAGGCCGACGCCGCTGCGCAACCGGATCCCGCGGAAGAAGGGCATCGGCCTCTCCCACCGCTTCAAGGTCATCTCCGGGTTCACCGGTACCGGCACCGGCGGCGTCGGCAACATCCACCCCGGTATCGCCGACAGCACGCAGAACAACTTCGCGCCAGGCGGCGGCAGCCAGTCGCTGTACTACGCCCGCGGCCCGAAGATCTCCTATGCGGGCTACGACAAGAACGTGTCGTACTCGCAGTTCTCCGTCTCCGACCAGGTCACGTGGTCCGCACAGTACGCGGGCCAGGGCTACCAGGACATCCGGCAGCTGTCCCGCACCAGCCTCATGTACTCCAGCATGCTGCTGGAGGAGCGCATGCTGCTCATGGGCCGCGGCACCGCGGGCAACGGCTTCCTCGGTGCCGTTGCCGCCCCGACCGGCCTGACGCTGACCGCCCGTTCCGCGGCGGCCGGTGAGACTGCCCTGACCGGTGTCTCCACCAACATCTACGTCAAGGTCACCAGCGACGCCGGCGACTTCGGCCAGTCCGTGCTGACCTCCGCGGCCAACGTCGCCCCGTCCACCCAGGTCGTCGACGTCACCGTCACGCTGCCCGCCGGCGCCACCGGGTTCCGGGTCTACGTGGGCACCGGCGCATCCGACCCCGGCGACGCCGCACGCTGGTACGCCGGCAAGTCCGGCACCAACACGTTCACTCTGCAGGGCGCCCTGCCGACCTCCGGCACCGCCGCGTCGACGGTGACGGCCGACACCACGGCCTACGCCTCCGGCTACGACGGCATCCTGCCGATCTGCACCGGCGCCGACTCCGGCTACGTCAACCGCCTCAACGCCGCGCTGAGCACCAGCAACCCCGGCGTGGAGTGGCAGAACGCGTTCGTGTCGCTCTACAACTCGGTGAAGGCGGACCCGGACAGGACGCTGCTGAACGGGTCCGACCGCAAGCAGCTGTCGGACGCGCTGAAGGGCTCGTCGTCCAGTAACTACAGGATGACGATCACCCAGGATCAGCTGACCGGTGTCACCATTGGCGACGTCGTCAACACGATCATCAATGAGGTGACGGGCAAGGGCGTCGCCGTCGAGGTCCACCCGTGGATGCCGCAGGGCAGCTCGGTGGTCCTCTCGGACAGCCTGCCCATCCCGGACTCTGAGGTCAGCGACGTGTGGAGTGTCTTCAACGTCCAGGATCTGATGGGCATCGACTGGCCGGTCTCGCAGTTTGCCTTCGAGTCCTCGTCGTACTGGTTCGGGGCCCTGCTCTGCTACGCCCCGGCCTGGAATGGCGCGATCACCGGCATCAAGAGCGCCTGACCCCCGATCGTCCGCGGCCCCGCTCGAGGGTGCGGGGCCGCGGGCACCCTCAACGAGAGGCAGTCATGGCACGACTGTGCATGCCCGACGGGGCGGTCCGCGGCATCGACGTACAGGGAGCCCAGACGGGCGCCACCACCGCCTACACCCCAGGCCGCGACGGCACCGTCACGGTCGACAACGCCCAGCACGAGAAGGCTCTGCTCGCCTACGGGGCGTTCCCCGCCAACCTTGGCGGCCGGACCCGAGGTGGCTACCGCTGCACCTCATGCGGGTTCGGGGCGTTCTTCAAGTCCTGCTCCCGATGTGGGGGCGCCTGCGAGAAGGAGGCCGGCTGATGCCGCCCAGGAAGCGCACCGCTGCCAAACCCGAAGCGACCGAAGACCAGCAGACGGCCGAGGGACTGGAGGCGGAAGAGCCGGCGCCGGGCGACTCAGCTGACACGAACGACCAGCCCGACAACAGCGACACCCCGCCCGAGAGCGCAGTGGAGGAGGACAGTCCCGGTCCCAAGGAACCCGACGGCCCGGCGAAGAGCGACCTCAAGACGGCCGACCAGCCGTGCACCGAGTGCATGCCGAACGGCTGGCCCGAGGGCGCGTTCTCCGTCGGATGCACACACGGAACCTGGGTCCGCGAGACCAAGTAGAGCGAGGGGAGGCGCGCAATGCCCAGCACGCCCTACGTGTCCGCCGCGGCATTCCGCGCCCACCCCACCTACCTCGACCTCGACAGCCTCCGCCCCGACAATCCCGACCCGGCGGCACAGGACGCGGTACTCACCAACCTGCTACTGCAGGCGTCGGCGTGGGCGGACAACGAATGCGACCAGCCGCTCGGTGCGCATCTCAACACCCAGTTGACCAGGGCGCGTACCGACCGGTCCGGGATGATCCGCATCCACGCCGATCACGGGCCCGTCAGCACGGTCACAGGCTTCGGATTCGGCTGGTCGCCCACCTCCATCACCTCGCTCGCCTCACCGCAGGCGTGGGTGGAGGACGGCACCAACATGGTCGTCGGCCTGGGCGGGGCGTCCGGGGCCTGGACCGGATCACTCCAACTCGGATTCGGCACAGCCCCCGGCATGGAGACGTTCGCGCGCATCACCTACGTGGCCGGCCACGTGGCAACCCAGCTCACAGCCGCGTCGACCGCCGGCGCGACCACACTGCAGGTCGCCGATCCCACCGGCATCGAGCCGGGCGGCCAGTACCGCATCTGGGAGCCCGGGGCCGAGGAGACGGTGACGGTGTCGCCTCTCTGGCAGCCGCCGACACCGACCACCATCCCCGCCGCGACCACAGTGACACTGACCTCGCCCACGGTCGTCGACCACGATGCGGGGCACGACTTCTCTGGGATGCCTGCAGATGTGCGGCTCGCTGTCGTCTCGTACACGACCGCCCTGCTGTTGCGGCCGGACACCAGCGCCGAGGACGAGTTTCCTGACACGGCCATGGCGTCCACCACCCGCGGCAAGGACTCGCGCCGTACCGGCGTTGGCCTGGTCGACCAGGCGCGCCGGATCCTCTGCTCCTACCGGCGTGTGAGGTGACGGTGAGCGTCCAGACTGCGCTCGACGGCATCTGCCGGTATTTCGGTGGGCCCTATGACGAGCAGACCCGCACCTACCGCTCCTCGCCGCTGGCAGCAGCCGGTGTTGGCGTCGTCCGGCGGGCGTGGGCCAAGCGCGACGACCACAACGACTACTTCCACGGCCAAGACGACGGGGCACGGACCGGTTGCCAGATCGTCGTGTTCATCCCGCGCCACCACGAGGAGCGCATCGCCCTCGGCGGCGCCCACAGCGGCATGAAGCAGATCACCTACGAAGTGCAGGTGCTCTGCTACCTCCGGTCGAAGACCGCCTACGCAGAGGACGCCCAAGACGACGTGTACGCGCTGCGGGATGCCCTCGTCGAGCACATGCGCCTCGACCGGACCCTCGGCGGCGCCGTCTTCCAGGCCGGTGAGCACGTCGACTCGGGTCAGGCGGGCATCGACTTCCGCTACGGCCAGCCCGAGACCAAAGCCGAGCTGACCAAGAGCTTCCTTGAGATGTCTTTCGCTGCGATCGAGTTCGTTAACGCATAGGAGCGTCCATGTCGACAAAGAGCACCCCGGCCAAGGACGCCCCTGATGAGGCGTCCGTGAGCGAAGCCCACGCCCCGCGTGAAGCCGATGCGGCCCCGCCCACGCCGGAGCCCGTGGAGGCGCCGCAGGACCAGGACGGCCCGGCCCCGGGGGTCTACGAGTACGTGCACCCGACCGCCTGCGTCTATCCGCACGTGCCGCTGACCGCCTACCCGGCCCGCGAGGCGGACGACGGCAAGGAACTCCCCGCCACCGTCTTCGACTGGCCATTCGGCCCGCCGAACGACGGCCGCTGGGCCAAGACCCGCAAGACCAAGCCGAATCAGGCCGCCGACAATGCGCCGGCCCTTTCCAGCGAGGAGTGACCGGTGCCGACTCCCACCACATACGCACCCGCCAAGCAGTTCGTCGGCATCGCGCCCGAGACCACGCAGGGCACACCAGTCGCGATGACGGCCACGGTCCTGGTCGCCGAGTTCAAGCCGAAAGATCAGCCGAAGTTCCTGGAGGACAAGTCGTGGCGTGGTTCCATGGCCACGGACTCGTTCGCGCAGATCGCCGGCGTCAAGGCCGCCGAGTTCGATCTCGGCGGGCCGGTCTACGGGGACGGCATCGGGTATTTCCTGCGCAACGTGCTCGGCGACATGGCCACCAGCGCGACCGCCACCGGCACCGGGGCGACGACCCTCGCCGCGGGCGCGGCAGCCGGTGCGTCGTCCATCTCGTGCGTCGCGTCAATTCCCGCCGCCACAATCGTGCAGATCGGCACCGGGGCTACCGCAGAGGTTGTCACTACCGGCACCCCGTCCGGCTCCGGGCCGTACACGATCCCGATCACCGGCTCCACTCTTCAGTACGCGCACGCCTCCGCGCAGGCGGTCGCCCCGTCCACCGGCCCCTACACTCAGGCCCACAGTCTGCTGAACTCCGGTAGCGGCCAGCCGCTCACGCACACGCTGACGCATTTCCTCGGCCCGACACCGACGTCTGGCGCCCGCCAGTATCCGGGCGCCTGCTTCTCCGAGGTCTCCTTCAAGTGGAACGCGGAGAGCGAGCTGCTGACCTGGTCTGGGAAGGCGCAGTCGTACCCGTCGGTGGCGCTCGGCTCGGCCCCGGTCTCGAACCCGTCGACGATCCTGCCGGTGGCGTCGTGGCGGATGACTGCGGGTATCGGCGGCCCGGCGGCGGGCGGCACCCTGGTCAACACGATCACCGACGGTGAGATCACCATCAAGCGGGAGCTCAACCCCTATTACACGACGACCGGCGTGCAGTCGCCGTACATCATCCAGCGCGGCGGCGTCTCGGTGGAAGGCAAGCTGAATTTCGTCGCCAGTGACGAGAGTCCGCTGCTGTACGTGCTCAACAACACGCAACCGCAGCTGCAGATGGTGATCGACAACGGCCTCACCGGGGTCAACCGGATCGCCATCCAGTTCGACGTCGCCACTGCGGCGTTCACTGACGTCGACCCCGACGGTACCAAGGCCGCGGTGGAATACGGCGGTTCATGGGTCTCCGTCCTCTCGACGACGAACGCGGGCGGATCCGGCGGCTACAGCCCCATCAAGATCTCGGTGACGAACAACGCCACCGGCTTCTGATCCGAACCACCCAACCCTCACACCCTCGGAGCACCCTCATGTCCACCACCGAACGCCACAACCTGCCCTCCGGCGCCTGGGTCCAGTTCCGCGACCCCATGACGCTGCGCCGCGGCGACAAGAAGCGCGCCATGGCCAGCGTCAGCGGAGACGTCGACAAGCCCCTGGCGATGGCCTACGAGATGACCGACGGCATCCTCCAGGTCCTCATCATCGACTGGTCCTACGACCTGCCGCTCCCATCCGCGTCGCCCGACTCGCTGGACCTGCTGCCGCTGGCCGACGACCAGAAGCTGATGGAACTCACGGAACCTGTCCGCAAGCTCCTGTGGCCGGAGGAGTCCGCGAAGGACGCCAAGGATGAGGCATCCCCTACCGAGCCCTCCGCCGCCTAAGAGCACGGCTGGAGGGACACGAAGTCCCACCTGGGCACCCGATCACCGCATACGACGAGGCATACGACTACCTCTGGTACGCCGAGCGATACCGATGGACGCCACAGCAGGTAGACGAAATCCCGGCGTGGCTCGACGCCCGCCTGCCACGCATGGCAATGGTCGTCGACGAAGCCCGAGAGGCGGCCCAGGAGCGGGCCGAGCGTGAAGCGGAACGCAACGCCAGGAGGTGACCCGTGACAGGCAGCGTGCAGGTGATCGGCGTGTCGGAGCTGACGGGGGCTCTGTCCCGGCTGACTGCATCGTTCAACCTCGCGACCAAGTCGGCGACGGCGAAGGCCGCGCACCTCACCGAAGGCGCCATCAAGGAGAAGTTGACGACCTCGAGCCACCGCCCGGGCACCCCAACTCCATCGGCGCCAGGCGAACCGCCCTCGTTGGTGACAGGGACCCTGCGACGCTCCATCAAGGTCACCGGCCCGCACCCGCTCGGGATGGGCCGATGGGAGGCGCAAATCGGCCCAACTGCCGTCTACGGGCGCGTCCAAGAACTCGGCGGGCCGACTGGCCGCGGCGGCGCCACCGAACTGCCAGCCCGACCCTACGTGGCACCAGCGTATGAGCGAGTCATCGCCACCGGCGCCGTGTCCGCCATCTATCACCAGGCGTGGCGGGCGGCCATAGCCCGATAGCCCGCCAACATCCGCGTTTGCCGTCACCACGAGGAGGCGCAGATGTCCGAAGGCGCCCTGCTGCCCCCCGTCGTCGTTCGCCTGATGGGCGACGTGCGGCAGCTGCGATCCTCGATGACCCAGGCCCGCTCGATGGTGGACGGCACCGCCGGCGGCATGCGCAAGGCCGGCGAGACCGTCTTCGCCGGAGCGGCCAAGATCGGTAAGGGCGTCAGCGTCCTGGGCCTCGGCGCGGCGGTAGCCAGCGTGAAGATGGCTGGCGATTTTCAGGCGCAGACGATGGTGCTGCACACGGCGGCGGGGGAGACCCTCAAGGGTCTGAGCACTGTCCGTAAGGGCATCCTCGACATCGCCTCGGGCACGGGTACCGACTGGCACAAGCTCACCGACGGCATGTACCAGGTCGAGAAGGCGGGCTTCCGCGGCGCCGACGGCCTCAAAGTCCTCAAGGCGGCGGCCCAGGGTGCGCGCGAGGAGAACGCCTCCCTGTCGTCGGTCACCAACGCGATGACCAGCGTTATGGCGTCGTATCACCTGGGGGCCGACAAGTCCGTCCAGGTCATGAACGCCATGAAGACCGCAGCCGGTGAAGGCAAGATGACGATGGAGGAGTTCGCTGGCAGCCTCTCGACCGTTTTGCCGATCGCCTCCGCCAACAAGATCAGCTTTGCCGAGGTGTCCGGCGCTCTCGCCACGCTCACCCAGCACGGCACCAGCGCCCGCGAAGGCACCCAGGAACTCGCCAACACCATCAGGAACCTGGCCGCGCCGAACAACGTGGCGATCCAGGAGATGCAGCGTCTGGGCATCTCATCCACAGACGTGTCGACGCACCTGGGCAAGCGTGGCCTGACCGGCACCCTCGACATGCTGTCGCAGACGGTCCTGTCGAAGATGGGCAGCAGCGGCACCGTCCTCATGTCGGCCTTCAACAAGAGCAAGCAGGCGGCTGCTGACGCCAACACCATGATCAAGCAGATGCCGCCCAACCTGCAGAAGCTGGCCGGCTCCTACTCCAAGGGCTCCCTCTCGGTGGCGGACTGGAGGGCGGCACTCAAGGGGCTGCCGCCGGAGCAGGCCAATTTGCTGTCCCAGTACGCCACGCTGCAGAACCGGACGACTGGCTTCTCCGCCGAGCTCAAAAAGGGCGGCCCGGCAGCCCAGACGTACACCGACGCCATCAAGAAGATGACCGGCGGCGCGACCGGCATGAACACGACCTTGATGCTGACCGGCGAAAACATGGGCGGCTTCAAGGACCGCGTCAAGAAGGTCGGCGAGTCCTACGGCCATGCCACCAAGGATGTGGAGGGCTGGAAGGCCACCCAGCAGCTGTTCAACGTCCAGATCGCCAAGGCCAAGCAGACCATCAACGTCCTCGCGATCGAGATCGGCACGAAGCTCCTGCCGGTCGTCACCGGCGCTGTCAGCTGGTTCGGCCGGCACAAGGACGTCGCAATGGCCCTGGCCGCAGTGATCGGCGGCGTGCTGGCCCTGTCCGTGGTCGCCTACGCCACCAAGCTGACGATGAGCGCCGTCAAGGGTGTCGCCAGCATGGCGAAGCTCGGCGCTTCTGGCGTCAAGGCTGGCGTCAACGTGATCCGGGGGTTCCGTAGCGCCTCAGCGGCAGCATCGGACGCTTCCGGCATGGCCGGCTCTCTGGGGGGCGCGATCCGTCGAGGCCTGGGTGGTGCCGCCTCGGCCGCGAAGTCGGCATTCGACACTGTGCGTCTGAAGGGCATGTACGCCTGGGATGGCGTGAAGTCCGGCGCCAACAGCGCCGGTTCCGCGGTCGCCAGTTTCGGGCGCAAGGTCGGGACTGCGGCTGCCTCGGCGGGTCGGAGCGCGTGGTCGGGGCTGGTCTCCAGCATCAAGGGCGTCGGCGCGGCCATGAAGACGGCATCGCTCGCCAGCCTGGGTTTCGTCCGGTCGATGGCAGCGAGCGCCGCGGCCGGCCTCCGCTCCGCCGCTGCCTGGGTTGCCCAGAAGGTGGCGCTGATCGCGTCGGCGGTCGCGGAGAAGGCCGCGGCCGTAGCGCAGTGGCTCCTGAACGCCGCTATGGACGCCAACCCCATCGGCTTGATCATCCTGGCGATCGCGGCGCTCGTCGCAGGCATCATCTGGGTCGCGACGAAGACGACGTGGTTCCAGACCGCGTGGCGGATGACCTGGACCGTAATCAAGACGGTCGGCCTGGCTGTCTGGAACGCACTGAAGACCGCGTTCCACGCGACCATCTCCTTTTTCATCAGCATCTGGAACTCGGTTTCCGGCGCGCTGAAGTCGGCGTGGTCGTCGGTGTGGAACGGCATCAAGGCCGTTGCGGTGGCCGTGTGGAACGGCATCAAGGCGTTCATCAACCTCAACATCCTGGCCGTCCGGACGATCATCACCGGCACCCTGAACGCGATCAAGTCGACGTGGAACAGCATTTGGAACGGCACCAAGGCGATCGCCGTGTCGGTCTGGAACGCGATCAAGTCGTTCATTCAGACGAACATCAACCTCATCCGCGGCACGATCAGCGCCGTCCTCAACGGTATCCGCTCCACCTGGTCGTCCATATGGAACGGCATCAAGAGCGTCGCCTCATCCATCTGGAACAGCATCCGGTCGACCATCACCGGAGCGATCAACGGAGCCAAGAACGCCGTGTCGTCAGCCGTCTCTGGCATCGGCGGCTTCCTGTCGTCGATCAAAAGCAAGGCGATGAACGCCCTCTCAGGCGCGGCATCATGGCTGGTCAGCGCAGGCCGCGACCTGATCCACGGCCTGATCAGCGGCATCTCCGGCATGGCCGGCGCCGTCGTCGACAAGGTCAAGAGCCTGGCCAGCTCCGCCGTGTCCGGCTTCAAGAGCATGCTCGGCATCAGCAGCCCGTCGAAGGTCTTCCGGCAGCTCGGCATCTACGTCAACACGGGCCTCATCGACGGCCTCACCTCGTCGACAGCCCGCGTGAAGGCAGCAACCCGGCGCGTCGAGTCGCTGCTGATCTCCTCCAAAAACCGCGTCCAGGATCTGCTGGACAGCAAGAGCGCCCGCCGCAACCGGGGCCTGGTCTCCTGGGTGCACTCCCACGTCCGGGCCATCAGCCGCTTGCAGAGCTACGCCGCGCGCGAGGACCGCGTTCTGCGCGGCCTGGCCGCCCGCAGGGACTCTGTGGCGACTCGGCTGAAGGACGCGCAGAAGAAACTGGCGGCCGTCCAGAAGGACTGGACGAAAGAGCGCGACGCGGTCGCCAAGGGAATCATGGAGTCCGCGTCGATCGTCACCGCGTCCCCCGATGAGGGCCGTAGCGTCAACAGCTTTGACGTCGTCCAGCACATGCGTGACCAGGTGGCGAAGGCGAACGCGTTCGCGGCGAACCTCAAGGCACTCCAGAAGAAGGGGCTGCGCTCCGACCTGGTTGCCCAGCTCGCATCGGCGGGCGTGGACCAGGCAGGGGACACCGCCCAGGCGCTCGCGGCCGGCACCAAGGGCCAGGTCGCCGAGATGAACAAGCTGCAGTCGAACATGCAGAGCGCGGCAAACAGCACAGGCGCAGCGGTCGCCAACTCCATGTACGGCGCTGGCATGAAGTCGGCGCAGGGGCTGATCAAGGGCCTGCAGTCGCAGGAGAAGGCGATCGCCAAGCAAATGACGAAGATCGCCAAGTCCATGCAGACGGCAATCAAGCGGGCGCTCGGCATCCGGTCGCCCAGCCGGGTCTTCGCCGACCTCGGCCAGTTCATCCCCCAGGGCCTCGCCCAAGGCATCTCCGACGCGGCCCACCACGCCACCACGGCGGCAGCCAACCTGGCAGGCGCCGTGGCAGGAGCCGGCGGCGTCGGCACGGCGGGCGTCGCGGTCGCCGGAACCGGCGGGGGTGGTCAGACCATCATCCACAACCACTACACCTTCGAGATCGCGGGCAGCGTCGCCACAGTCGACGGCCTAGCCAAGGACGTCGAAGCCGCGTTCCTCCGCCGCGGTATGCGCAACCCGACCACGTACCCCCCATACGGCCGCTGATCAGCTGAGCGCCACCGGGCGCCCCAACGACATGGAGGTGCCCGGTGGTCAAGCTAAGTACGCTCGTCGACTCCTTCACCACGCCGTCGATCAACACGGCGCTGTGGGACAACATCACCGGCACGGCAACCCTCGACACCGTCAACGACCTGGTGACGCTGGCGCAGCCCACAACCAGCGGCGCCACCAACAGCTTCGGCAGCAGCACCCTGTGGGACGCCACCTCATCCCAGATCTACGCCCAGATCGGCACCGTACCCACCGGCGCAGGCACCACCAGCACCGCAATGGTTCTGCGACTCGACACCAACAACTCGGTAGCCATCCGCCTCGAGGCCAGCGTCTTCAAACTGACTCTCCAGACTGCTGGCTCGACAGTCGCCACCACTCTGCCCGCCTACTCGCCGGACGCTCACCGCTGGTGGCGGATCCGGGAGGCGGCCGGCTCCTGGTATGCGGACACCTCAGCAGACGGCATCACATGGACGACCCTCGCCACCACCACGTACACCTGGTCGGCAACCGGGCTCACCTTCGCCTTTCAGACGGCGGCGGGCGGAACCGAGGTCGCCGGCCTGATCGCCAGCATCGAGAACATCAACACCCCGCTCGGCGGCCCGCAGAATCCGAACTGGCCGCTGATCGAGCACGGATGGGGTGCCCGCTGGACGTGCAACGGCGGCAACTCGCCGCACGACCAGTACACCGACGTGAGCCTCCGCACCCGCGGATCCACCAGCATGAGCCGCGGCCGACAGTACGAGCTGGACCAGATCCGCTCCGCCGAAGCGACCGTCCAGCTCGCCAACACCGACAGCGCACTCGACCCCACCAACACGACCGGCCCCTTCTACGGGCACATCCAGCCCTACCAGCCCTACCGGATCCGCGCCCAATGGCCAGCCACCCGCAACCTCCTGTCCCAGTTCCAGGCGACCGGCGGCGACCTCGGCGGATACACCCTCGGCACCATCGACCAGGGCAACACGGGGCCCAGCACGTACTGCAGCACCGCCGGCGCCGGAACGTTCGCGACCGTGGCCAGCGCGTCGGCCTGGCAGGGCGGAACCGTCATCCAGGCGCCCGTCGCCTCCGGAACCGTGGCCGCATCGGGGACCACCACCCCGGGCCTGATCTGCTGGACGCCGCGGCCCAGCGCGCAGCCGGGCGAGACGTACACGATGCAAATCCGCGCCCGCAACGTCACCGCTGGCACATCGCAGCAGGTCGCGGCGTTCATCTACGGGGCCACCGCAGCCAGCGTCGGTACCGCCAACGTCGGCTCTACGGTGACCCTGACCGGCTCGCCCACAGCCAACTGGACGACCCTGACGGTCACTGCCACCCTCGGACCGGATGCGGCATACACGGTGTGCGGCATTCGTACTGCCGCCACAGCCGCAGCCACATGCAACATCC
The DNA here is from genome assembly GCF_036227565.1 of Streptomyces sp. NBC_01454. Classification (NCBI taxonomy): domain Bacteria; kingdom Bacillati; phylum Actinomycetota; class Actinomycetes; order Kitasatosporales; family Streptomycetaceae; genus Streptomyces; species Streptomyces sp. NBC_01454. The sequence goes on along the minus strand of NZ_CP109460.1, from coordinate 697,876 downwards.
AAGTCGACGGCTGGCAGATGGAGCACGGCCCCACGGCATCCGCCTGGACGTGCCCTGGCACCTCGTACCCGATGTACGGCGGATTCGTCGAGCGCTGGTCCCCGGCGTGGGCAATGTCCGGCACCTACGGCACCATCGCGCCGACGTGTGTCGACGCTTTCTCGCTACTGTCGCAGGTGCAGTTGACCGACCCGCTCACCCAGGAGATCACCAACCGTAACCCGCGGTTCCTGTACAAGCTCGACGACCCGCAAGGCAGCACGACCGCCACCGACGCGACTGGCAACTATGCGGCCGCGCCGCTGGCCAACAGCAAATACGGTGCGGGCTCCTGGGCGTTCGGGAGCACCATCACGGCCGCCAACACCACCACCGGCCTCTACACCGGATCCGGCGGCACCGTCGCCACCATCAACAACCCCAGCCCCGGCGTGGCATCCCTGACCCCCAGCACCTTCCTCCAGCTCGACCAGGCGGGAATCAAGGGCCCGGCGAACCCGACCGGCGACTGGACCAGGATGCTCGCATTCCGGTACACCGGCCCCACACCCACCTACGCCGCGTTCCTCTGGTCCTGCATGGACCGGCAACACGCCAACGGGCAGTCGGACGGCAGCCAGCTCTACTTCGTAGTCGGCACCTCCGGCAAGTTCGCCGTTTGGATGGCCGGCCCATCAGGGTTCCTCACCGCCTACGAGACATCCGTCAGCGTGGTCGACTCCAACTGGCACCTGGCAATAGCCTCCTACACACATGCCACCGGCACGCTGAGTGTCACCGTCGACGCCCCGACCACCTACTGGGCGGGCATCAGCAGCAGCGAGCCGACGGGCCTCATCAGCGACTGCCTCGGCGCCTACGTCGACGTCACCAGCGGCGGCTGGTCCATTGGCAACTTCCGGGGCGACCTGTCATATGCCGCCGAGTTCCCTACTGCCCTCAGCATCGCGGACGCGGGGACGATCTACACGGCGTGGCGAAACTCGTGTGCCGGCGAATCCACCGATGCCCGATACGCGCGCATCCTCCGCTACTCCGGATACACGGGGCCCTCGTCGATCCAGACGGGCCTCACCACCAGCATGGGGCCCGCAGCGTTCGAGGGGCAGGACATCGTCACGGCACTGCAGGCCGTGGTCGACACGGAAAACGGCGAGCACTTCGTCGACAGGGCCGGCACCGTAACTTTCCGGTCCCGGTCGGCCCGCTACAACGCCCTCAACCCCGTGCTGATCCTCGGCGAGCGAGCCGATCTCGGCGAATGGCCGTATGAGGACTGCCAACTCGACTACGACTCGACGCACCTGTCCAACCAGGTCACCGTCACCCAAGCGTCCACCGGGCAGACGTTCTATCAGCAGGACGCCGCATCGATCGCGAGCTACTTTCCTCGCACCCTGACTCGCACGATCAATGCGTCCTCCGGGCTGGAGTGCCAGGACGCGGCCGGCTACCTCCTGTCCCGCTACAAGCAGCCCGCCGTCCGGGTGCCCAGCGTCAAGTTGCACCCCTCGGCGCAGCCGGCACTATGGCCGGTCCTCCTCAATCTCGAACTCGGCACCCGGGCCCGGGTCATGCGGCGCCCGCCCGGAGTCCCAGCTGTCGCGGTGGACTGCTACATCGAGAGCATCGCGTGGGAGCTCGGAGACGACGGCGACGCGTGGGCCACCCTGCAATGCTCACCAGCAGACATCAACCCATACGCCAGCTTCGCCGCCTGGCACACCACCCTCAAAACCAGCGTGGCGTCCGGCGTCACGAGCATCACCGTCAACGCCTCGGCGGACACCACCAACCCGCTGGCCACGCAACTCGCAGCAGGGCAACAAATCGTCCTCGGCCAGGGCAGCGCGAACCAGGAGACCGTCACCGTGGCCTCCGTCGGCGGCACTGTCCCGGGATGGACGCAGGCCACGATCGCCCTCACGGCAGCCACCACCAAGGTCCACACCTCCGGCGACACCATCTGCGAGCCGCTACCCGCCGGAACCACCGACCCCACTACATGGGATGCGGTCGACCAGTTCGACGACTGCACTTTCGCCTACTAGGAGGTGAGTCATGGGCCGCATCGTCCCAGTTTCGGCATCCGTCAGCCCCGGCCAGTTCATCACAGGGGCCCTGTGGAACGCCCAGCTCAAAGCCCTCAACGACTTCACCACCGGGGTGCCCGTTTTCGCCGGCTACCAGGGAACCGTCCAGTCTGTCTCGACCGGCACTTTCACCCCTCTCACGATCGACACCGAGGTGATCGATAGTGACGGCGGGCACTCCACCACGACCAACACCAGCCGGTACACCGCCACCGTGCCCGGCACCTACCTCGTCCTGGGCACCGCCGCCTGGGCCGCCAACGCCACCGGATACCGGCGCACGTCCATCGCGCTCAACGGCACGCGCGTCCCCGGTAGCAGCGTAGGCAGCGACGCAACCACCTCAGTCCTCGCCGGAAACTCCACGTCGACGATCGTGGTGCTGAACGGCACCACCGACTACGTCGAGGTTCACGCCTCGCAGAGCACCGGATCGGCCCTGAATACCTCGGTGACAGATTTCGCCCCGAGCCTCCGTGTCATCTGGCTCAGCAGATAGACAGCCCGCTTCTCACCCCGCCCCGCATGGGGCCTTTTTCATGCCCGGAGGGCCCTGTGCGCCTGCGCCTCTTGTCCGTTTCCAATGCCGGCCGGCCGCCACTCGGCCGCCACATCGAGCACGACCCCCGGTCGCTTCGGTACGCGCATGGCGTCCTCCCAACCTCGGCGATCAAGTCCGTCGAATGGGCGCGACGGGTCCCGATTCTCGACCAGGGGCAGCTCGGCAGCTGCACGGGCAACGCGGCGACCGGCGCGCTCGCGACCGACTCGGCTGGACGGACCGCCACTACGACGGCCACCATCTCGGCCGCAGGCGCCGCAGCCTCACGCGGGCTTTTCACCGCGGGGGAGTACCCCCTCGACGAGGCGTTCGCGGTCGCCCTGTACTCCCTGGCCACCATCCTCGACGGCGTCACCGGCCAGTACCCGCCCACCGACACCGGCTCGTCCGGCATCGGCGTGGCCAAGGCACTCAAGGCGCTCGGACTGGCCAGCGGCTACACCCACGCCTTCTCCCTGGACGCCCTCAACTCGGCCCTCCAGGCCGGCCCGGTCCTCATCGGCATCCCTTGGATGAAGTCGATGTTCGACACGGCCAGCGACGGCCGCATCAAGGTCGACAAGAACTCCGGGGAAGCCGGCGGCCACGAACTGGAACTCTCCCGGTTTGACGCGACCACCGGCGAGTACTGGGTGCCGAACAGCTGGGGCGCGAGCTGGGGCCAGGACGGCTGGGGCTATCTCACCGCCGCGGACCTGTCATGGCTGCTGTCGCAGACCGGAGACGTCACCGTGCCCGCCTGGACCGCCTCCCCGGCACCCGCGCCGACTCCCACCCCCACCAGCGCTGACGCTGCACTGGCCGCCGCATTCCAGACCTGGCGCACAGCCAAGGGCCTCTAACCCACACAACCCTCACCCCGAGGAGCCCTCATGCCCGACCTGCGCGACATCCCCAAGGAGGGCTGACCCATGGCCCGTATGCCCGGCGCCGATTGGCGCCCTGTACCCAACTGCACCAAGGGCGGCCAGGACGCTGTCCACGGCGTCGTCCTTCACATCATGGCGGGCACACTCGACGGCTCCGACTCCTGGTTCCGCAACCCGAACGCCCAGGCCTCCGCGCATTTCGGCGTCGGCAAGGACGGACGCATCTTCCAGTGGGTCGACACCGCCGACCGTGCCTGGGCACAGATGGCCGGCAACCGCACCTGGCTGTCCATCGAGCATGAAGGCCAGGGAGGCGACTCCCTCACCGCCAAGCAGCTCGCCGCAACCGCCAGCATCGTCGCCTGGATGCACGAAACCCATGGCGTCGCGCTACAGGTCACGGACAGTGTCGACGGTCGCGGTGTCGGCTGGCACGGCATGGGCGGCGCAGCATGGGGCGGGCACTACGACTGCCCCGGCAACCCGATCAAGGCACAGCGCGCCGCCATCATCAAGGCCGCGGGCGGCGGTAGCCCGGCCCCGTCCTACGAGCCGTTTCCCGGCGCCTCGTTCTTCCGGTCCGGCCGCAAGTCGCCGATCATCGCGGCGATGCATCACCGGCTCGTCGCCGAGGGCTGCAACAAATACGTCTCGCAGACCAACGCGGATGTGTGGGGCTCGGGCGATGAACGGTCCTACGCCGCTTGGCAGCGGAAGCTCGGCTACGCCGGAACCGCCGCCGACGGCATCCCCGGGCCGACCAGCTGGGGCAAGCTCCACGTCCCCAACGTCTAGATCCTCCTCCAGAAACGGATCCCGTCATGTCTGATGCTGAACTGTGGGCTGCGGCCCTCGGCTACCTGTCCCCGCCCGTCATCGCGATCGTGCAGCAGCCGCGGTTCGCCGGCCCGCTGAAGGCGCTCATCATGCTTGCCTGGGCCGCGATCGTTGGCCTCGGCACCGCTTACTTCAACGACCAGCTCTCCGGCCAGACCATCACGACCTGCATGCTCACGGCCGCAGTCGCCATCGGCGTCGCCTACCACACCCTGTGGCGCCCGTCCGGCATCGCTCCCGGCATAGAGGTCGGCACGTCCAGCGGGGGACGCAGCACCCCCGCGGCCACCGTTGCTGGCGACTGACCGGAGATGACCGTGCCCGAGGAGCTGTCCGTGGGCGAACTCGGGCGTACCGTCAACGCCTTGCGGATCGACATTCAGGCCATGGCGCAGGGCATCAACGCGAGGCTGGACAAAGTCGTGTCGACTGAGGTCTACAGCCTCCAGAGCGCCTACACGGACCAGCGCATCACCCAGCTCAGTCAGGACTTGCAGAAGGCCATCGATGCTCGTGAAGCTCTGGAGCGGGAGTTCGAGGCATACCAGATGGCGGAGCGGGACCGGCGGGAGCGGGAACGCCAAGCACGCCTCTACCAGATGATCGTGCCCGTCTTCATGGGGCTCCTCGCGGCAGCTATATCGATCTGGGCGGTGGTCGCAAAATGAGTGCTAGCCACAGGCCGTCCCGTCGTCGACTGCGACTGCCTCAGGCAGAACTCCTTGGCGCAGCCACTGCTGTCCTGGTCTTTCTGTTCCTCGTCTGGCTAGCCGTACAAGTCGTCGGTCTCCACAACGACCTCCAGACCGCGAACAAGGCGCGTGACGCACTCGCCCGGCAGGTGCAGGGCCTCGGCGTGAAACCTGTCGCCGGCCCGCCGGGATCCCGCGGCGAACCCGGCCGGGGGCTCGTCGGCCCGCAGGGGCCGCCCGGCCCCAGCGGCGAGCCTGGCAAGACCGGTCGGGACGGGGCCAACGCGACTGGCACGCCCGGAAAGCCGGGACAGCCAGGAACGCCGGGGAAGGCTGGCGCCAACGGGACAAACGGCAAGGGCGGCGCTCCCGGGCAGGACTCCACCATCCAGGGGCCACCAGGCGCGGGCGGACCTCCGGGGCCGGCCGGGCCTCCGGGAGCAGACGGCAAGGACGGTCAAGACGGCCAGAACGGCGCCGACGGCAAGAATGGGCAAACTTGCCCCGACGGCTACAGCCTCCAGCCGCCGGCCGACGATCCCGACGCCCTCGTCTGCCGCCGAGACGGGGCACCCGACCCCACGCCGACACCATCCCCATCTGGATCTGGCCCGTTGAACCTGGGGCTTGACCCGACGCGACGCCAGTACCCCTGAACGGCAACGCCCCGCCCCCTGCTTTCGGCAGGCGGCGGGGCGCTTCGTCACGTTCAGGGGCGGGCGGCCTCGGCCCACGCGGCGAGCAGCTGCTCGTACTCCTCCTGCTCCTCGGGCCACAGCGGACGTCCGACGCGGGCGGCCATGAACCGACGTATCGCCTCGTTCGCCACGTCGGCGGCGTCGGTTGCGCAGGGGGTCGCCATGCCGCCGATGCTACGGCCGGGCACCGACAACAGCGCGCCCGTTGGTTCGCCGTAGGCTGCTCGCATGATCCGCGCAGTGGCATTCGACATCGGCGAGACCCTCATCAGCGATGACCGCGGATGGGGCGCGTGGGCGGACTGGCTGGGCGTGCACAGGCACACGCTGTCGGCCCTGGTCGGCGCGGTCGTCGCACAGGGCCGGGACAACGCGGACGCGCTACGGCTCGTCCGGCCGGGCATCGATGTGGAGGCGGAGCGAGCCGCGATGGAGCGGGCCGGCCGGGGTGAGGCCCTGGGCGAGTCCGATCTGTACCCGGACGTTCGGCCGTCGCTCGCCGCGCTCCGGGCAGGCGGTATCCGTGTGGTGGTGGCTGGCAACCAGACGGCGCGGGCTGGTGAGTTGCTGCGGGCCCTTGACCTGCCGGTGGATGCGGTGGCCACGTCCGGAGAGTGGGGCGTAGCCAAGCCGGCGGAGAGGTTCTTCGCACGTACTGTCGAGCTGGCCGGGGTCCCGGCGGGTGAGGTGCTGTACGTCGGCGACCACCCACAGAACGACGTCGGCCCGGCGCGGGCGGCGGGGCTCCGCGCGGCGCACCTGCGGCGGGGCCCGCTCGGGCACCTGTGGGCGGAAAGCGAGGACGCCCGCGCTGCCGACGTGCGGGTCACGAGCCTGACGGACCTGGTGGACGCGGTGCGGATCCTGTAGCCGTCAACAGAACGGCCCCGCCTGCGAGATGCGGGCGGGGCCGTTTGCGTTCCCGGACCGTGACGGCGCGGGTACCGTTCGGAGTGGCTGCACCGAACGGAGACCAGTATGCCCAGCATCGTGTACCGCGGGGTAGGCCCCCGCATCGCTTACGAGCGTCGCATCGCCGGCCTCACCCAGGCCGACCTGGCGCGCGCCGCCGGGACCGCCCTCGGGACCATCAGGAAGATCGAGCGCGGCGAGCGGGGCGCATCCGACGCCGTCCTGGACGCCATCGCCGACGCGCTCGACATCGACCCCACCAGGCTCCTGCCGGATCGGGAGCGCCCGGACGACCGCGTGCATGCAGCGATGCCGGGCCTGTCAGCTGTCCTTGCCGCATATGAGGAGCCGGACGATGGGCCGTGCCGCGATCTGCCTGCGCTGCGAGAGGCTGTGTCCACGACCGTTGGGCTCAGACTAAGCGCGCAGTATTCGCGCATCGCCCGGTCCGTGCCGGGACTCCTCGCCGAACTGTGCCGCGCCTTGAGCACGGCCCCGTCCGTCGATCGGCCCGCGGTAGCACGGCTCCTGGTGGACGCCTGCCGGGCCGCGGACGCGGTCGCGTTCAAGCACGGCGCGAGGGATCTTTCGGCGCGTCTTCTCGACCTGATGCGGTGGGCCGGGGCACAGGCCGACGATCCGGTCGTGGAAGCGGCCGTGGCCTACGTCCGGACTGAACTGCACTTCGGCGCCCGGACATACACGGTTGGCCTGCGGGCCCTTGAGCGTGCCCTCGACCACGCTCCGCGTGCCGACTCGGCGGACGTGCTTGCGGCGCGCGGCGCGCTGCACATGCGTGCCGCGGTGCTTGCCGGCCGAGCTGCCGACAGCGCGGCCGCTGACGTTCACCTGGATGACGCTCGGGCCCTCGGCGACCGGGTACCGGAGGGCGTCTACCGGGGCACGGCGTTCGGGCCGAACAGCGTCCGGGTCCATGAGGTGTCGGTGGCCGTGAGCCTGGGCGACGACCACGTGGGCCGCGCGCTGAAGCTGGCTCGGGAGTGGAAGCCCCCGCGGGAACTGCCAGCCGAACGACGGTCGGGCTTCTATATCGAACTCGGTCGCGCCCAGCTCTGGTCCGGCCGCCCGGACGCGGCGTTCGAGTCGCTGAAGGTGGCGAGGCGGATCGCGCCTCAACACGCGCGGGAGCACCGGTGGGTGAGGGAGGACGCCGCCACCCTGCGCCGGTTGAAGAGGGGGGACGCCGAGTCCCTGTCGAACTTCGCCGAGTGGTGCCACGCCTCCATCAGCTGATGGGTACCCCTCGCAGGGGTACTTGAGGGGTACCTGCGGGACGAATCTCTCCCTGAGTCCACCGGCACAGGGAGAGAGTGTGACTGCAACGACAGCTCCACCAGACGTTCCGTCCGCAGACCCCGAGGTGAGTATCGTCCGGCTGCACGGCGAGGCGTGCTACTGGTGCGGCGCCGCCCACAGCACCCTCACACCGGCTGGATCGGTCACTACCCCGGTCGGTGGCGGCGGCGTTCGCATCTGGTTCATCGTGGCCTGTCCGCAGCACCGGACCCGGAGGCCGCAGTGACCACACAGGCCGGCCAACGCGAGCCGCGGGAATCCACAGGCGTCGAACCGATCGACACGGACACCATCCGGGAGACGGTCCGCCTCGGACTGCTGCTCAGCGCTGGCCCGCTCGACCGCGACGCAATGACCGCCTTGCATGAGGCACTCCGTGGGCATGTCGCCCTGCTGCTGCCGATCGCCCGCGGGGACGCCGACCGCCTGTGGCGCGGCGGCACGGCCTGGTACCAGCGTGCCGCCCGCCTGGACGGCATCGCCCGGCAGGCCGAGCAGCCGCTGCCCGTCGATCCGTTCGCGGCGCTGGTGCAGGTGCAGCTCCTCGCCCGCGACTGCGAATGGCTCCTCGGTCAGTCCGTAGCCCGCGCCGACTCCTGACCCCCGCAGCCCGACGCCCCCGAGGCGCCGCGGGACGGCTGGCCGCCGCGGTGCACGCGGCGGCCAGCCGCACAAACAACCGAGCCCCCGCCGGACGCGGGGCGGTTCGCGAACTGCCGCTACTCGCCGGTCGGTGGCACAATCACCACTCTCAAGTGGAGGACCGATGCAGTGCGCGACGGATCTGTACGAGACCAGGGCAACATGCGACAAGTGCGGACAGCAGATGACCAACACCCAGGACGGTTGGGCGATCTGCTACCCCTGCGGGACCTCGAAGCCGCAGTAGCGCCCCTGCCGTGCCCGCAGTGCGGCGGCACGCTGATCAGCGCCTCAGTTGAATGGTGGCAATGCTCCTCGGGCGCCTGCCCATACGAGATGACGGCCGAGGCGCACGACCTGTACGCCGAACTCCTCGCCATGATCGACGACGATCCTGATGGATTCTTCGCCATCGTCCAGGCATATCGGGACGAAGTCCGCGCCCTGGAGCCCGCCTGGCTCCGCTGCTGACCAGACCGGCCAGTACCCTGGGCATGCCGATGCCCCGCCACTTCGACTGGCGGGGCATCGGTCTGTGCGAGCTAGGGCTGCTCGGGCGGGTCCAGCGTCAGGTTGATCGAGCCTTCCTGGTCTGGGTAGGCCGTGTACTCGACAGCGGTGACAGTCCAGATGCTTGCGCGCTCGTCGGTGGTCTCCCACTCAATCGTCTCGCCCTTGCGCGGCACGGCGGGCATCTTCACGGTGTAGTCCCCGTCCGGGAAGTGCAGGTTGATCTCAAAGCTCATCGGCTGGTGTCCTCACTGCTCGGTGTCGGCGAAGTGGTCCGCCGGCGAGCATCCGCCAGCGGGGTGGAAGAGGCAGTAGTCGTCCGGGACCTCTTCGGTGCCGAAGTCCTCATAGCTGTCGTCTTCGCGGGTCATGGCGTCCTCACTTCTTGGTGGTGCGTGACAGGAACCGCAACAAAGTGGTAGCCGAGTCGATGTCCCCTCTTTCGATCAGGCGGAGGGTCCTGCCGATTTCGCTACGCAGCTCCCGGCTTTCGCTGATGCGGTCCCGGAGCTCAGCGTCCAGGGACGCAATCTTTCGCGACTGCTCATCTTCCATCATCGTCGGTGTCCTCGCTGTCCGATCGTCCGGCCTGCGATGTAGCCGCCGCCGACCTGGATAACGATCAGCGCGCCGCATCCGGCGAGGAGTCGGGGCCAGGTCAGTTCGTGGCCTCCTCGCGCGAACGGCAGCACGATGCTGGCCATCACGCCGAGTCCCAGCAAGCCGGGCAGGATCATCGCGTACAGCAGGTGCTTCGGGTCCATGGTCGGCGTCCTCACTGCTCTGCGGCGTCGCACCGGCGACATCGCGCCTCGCCGGTCGCGGGGTAGTCATGCTCGGGGAACGTGACTTCGCCATCCGGGCAGCAGTGGTCCGTTAGTTCCGGGTGGCTCTGCTTCGAACCGCCGACGGGCGGCATGCAGCTCGTGCGGGTCATAGTCAGTGTCCTCACTGCTCGGTGGTCTCGTCCATGCCGTCGCGCATGGCCTGCTGGGCTTCGGTCAGGGTCATGGCGTCGTCGCCGGGCTGGGCGTGGACGATCTTCGGGTTGTTCTCGTCGGTCCAGTCGACGTCGTAGCGGCGCTGCTCATGCATGGTCAGTTCTCCTTGTCGTTGGTGGGGTGCGTCTCGCCCAGCCCGAGCTCGCGTTCAAGCCGCTCGATCTGGGCGTAGTTGGGGCGAGCCTGAACGGGGCGCGGCCGACGCCACGAGTGCGCGATCACGTCCCAGGCCAGGTACGGCAGGCGAAAGGCGATTGGCAGGTGTTGCCCGCCGCCCAGGACCACGCACGCGCCGACGTAAAGCCCCGCGATCACCCACACAGCGATGGCCAGCTCAGACATGGTCAGTTCTCCTTGTCGGTGCTGGAGTTCAGATCGGGCAGGTGTCGTCGATGAGGTGGAGGGCCCGCTCCAGGTACCACTGGACCTCGGCGGTCGTGCCCGAGACCAGCGCGGTGGACGCCTCGGCGAGCGCGTCTCGCGCCGCTGCGTAGTCGGGGTCGTCGCCAATTGCGTCCATGGCCACGGCGACGGCCCCTTCGATGGTGGTGGTCACGATCGGCTCCTCACTGTTCGGTGGCAGGCCCGCGGCGCATGAGGGTGAGCTCACACTCCTCGTGATTCATGAAGGTCCACGTCTCGCCGGTAGCGATGGCCTGCCAGGTAGGTTTCACCATGGTGCCGACCCTTTTCACGCTCACGCAGATAGCGGCCTCGGACTCGTCGTCGCCCCGGTAGTCCGTGTGCGGAGCGAGGATGTCGCCGACACGCAAGTCCCTGTACGCAACCCTTGGATGCGTGTTGACGCCTGCGGCCCAGTCGGCTTCATCTGCTGCTCGATTGAGGGCTGCGGCCAACTGCCGGGCTTTCACGGGATCATCGATGGGGCCTTGCTCGGGCATAGTCAGTTCCCTTTCGTGGCGGTGCACTTCTTCTCGTGGTTGCGGACGCTGGCCAGCTCACGCCGGGGTGACTTCGTCGGTGGGGAGTTCCTGGCGGTGCCCGTCATCCAGGGCCACGACAACGGTCTCGCTGTTCACCTCGACGATCTCGCCAGCACGAGCCCAGTCCTCCGGGACCGAGTAGTCGGGGACGGTGACACGGGTTCCAGCAGTCATGGCTTCCTCCAGCGGGGCGATGCGGGCGACGGGCTTGCCGTTGCGGGTGAGGACGATGTCGTTACCCGTGAAGCGGACTTCGTTGGCGAGGTCGCCCAGGGTCTTGCGGGCTTGCTCGATGCCTACTTCCTTGCTCATAACTATACCTTAAGGTCCTTAAGGTATTGATCGCAAGCGGTTTCGCCGAGACGACCCCGCCACTTGAATGCCAGCCCCGATAACATGCCATATCGCGGGCGTCACTTGGAATGATTGTTCGACCCTCGGGAAGCGGTCTCGCCCCCCATCTCCCCGCCGAGGGTGCCTCGTTCGCGCCGCCGTCGATTCACATAGCGGTGCAGGTTGCTGACGATGACGTCGGTCAGCGAGCGCCCCTCCTCCTTCGCCTCCGTCATGGCGGCACTCCAGAGCTCGTCGGGCACGCGGATGTTCCGCAGCGGCGTCTTGCCGGTGGCTGGCCTGGCCATCTCTCCCCCTCGGGTTTGTAGGTACAGAAACTAGCATCCATCTGGCGCAACGACTTGACAAGGGGTGCAATCAAGAGAATTCTGTAGGTACAGAAACTAGCGACTAGCAGGGAGGTCGAAATGACGCGAAAGATGGACCCGGCGGAGCGTGCGGCTCGCGACGTTCTGAACGCCTACGCCCGCGAAGGTCTGATCAGCCGAGCCACGGTCAACCAGACCATCCGCCAGGGACTGGCCCTGGCGGAGAGGACCGTCCGGGAGAACTACAGCAAGGACCAGACGCTGTACTACGCGGGCAAGATTGCCGAGGCTCGCGAGAAGCACGCGCTCGCAAGCAACTTCACAGCTCGCACGATGGCCGCCGGACGGCTCATGATCTGCGAGATGTACGCGGCGATCTACAAGGTGGTGCAGGCCGAGCGCGGTGACATCGACGTGTCGATGGAGAAGGCCACAAAGGTCATGGGGACGGTGCGGGAGGTCGCCCGCGAGGCCCGCGACGAAGCCAGCGAGATCTCAACCTCGAAAGCTTCGGCCGCTTGAGCCTTGCAAGCCGTCCCGACCGTGACGACGCCCCGGCTGAGGAAAGCAGCCGGGGCGTCGCCCGTACCGTATCTGATTGGAGAGCACGTGACCGACCTCATCCCGCATCAGCCGGACGCCAGTCCCGCCGCCTATGACGCTGCGACGCTCGCCGTCCTGGCTGCCATGGAAGAGGCAGCCGAGAAGCACCTCGACGCCATCCGCCCCCACAACACGAAGCGCGGCTACGCCAACGACTGGGCCCTCTGGGAAGAGTTCCACGGCTGGCTCGCCGAACGAACCGGCCAGCCGCTGCCGTTGACCGCCGTCACGAAGGGCACGCTCGTCGGGTTCGTCGTCTGGCTCGACGCCATCAAGCTCGCGGCCCCCAACAGCATCGACCGCAGGATTACCGGCGTCACCGTCACCGCCCGGAACGAACACGGCGTCGAGGTGCCGAAGGCCGCGACCGTCGCCGCCCGGCAAGCACTCAAGCCGTTGAAGAACGACCCCGAGCGCACGGCGCGCGGTCGCGGCAAGGCAGCCGCCGCCACGCCCGAGCAGCTACGGCAGATGAACGCCGCCGTCGCCGACGGACTCACCGGCCTCCGCGACCGCGCCCTCTGGCTCATGGCCTTCGGTATCGCTGGCCGCTCCGCCGAGGTCGCCGCACTGCGAACCGAGTCCATCGTCCACGTCAGCCAGGGCCTCGAAGTTCACGTTCCCGCCGTGAAGGGCCGGCCGCCGCGGGATGTCGTCGTCAGCTACGGCCGCAACCCCGACACCTGCCCCGTCCGCGCCTGGCTCACCTGGCGCGCCGCAGCAGGCATCACCAGCGGGTCCGCCTTCCTACCCATCACCGCCTGGGGCCAGCTCGGCGACCGCCACCTCTCCCCAGAAGCCGTCCGCGAGATCATCGCCCGCAACGCCGAACGCGCCGGGCTCGCCGTCCGCCTCACCGGCCACTCGATGCGGGCCGGATTCATCACCACCAGCCGCCGCGCCGGGAAGCGCGAAGAGAAGATCCGCGCCCAGTCCGGGCACGCCGCCAACAGCCCCGCCTTCTGGGGCTACATCCGCGAAGCCGACAAGTGGACAGACGCCGCATCGGAGGACATCGGACTGTGAGTGAGATCCGACGGTGCGGCCGCCACAAGGCCAACGGGAAGCCGTGCATGCGGCGAGGTGGCCCCTGCTTCGAGCACGCGACCGACGAGGAGAGGCTGGCGGAACTCGCGTGGGCCATGGCGGAGGCGAGTCGCCAGCGCGCAGCGGAGCGCAAATGGCTGGGCCAGGCAACGCCCAAGCGCCCCACCTTCGCCGAGGCGGAGATGCTGGACCGAGAAGGAATCCCCTCGTGCCACGTGTGGGCCGTGCCGAGCGGGCCGGTCCCGTCGCACCTGTCGGCCACGGCGGCTCTCCGTCTCTGGCAGGTAGGGGAATGCGCCATGTGTAGTTCAGCTGGCCGGACCCTGCTGGTAGATCACTGCCACCGAACTGGCTTGGTTCGTGGGCTGCTGTGCACCCAATGCAACACAGCCGAGGCGTTCTCAGACGCAGCCGCGTTCGCCGCGTACCGGGGCCACCCTCCGACGGCCATGCTTCAGGTGGAAGAGCAGTACGGCTCCCCGTGGGGCGGGGGCGGGATGTGGTAGCGCATAACCCATAGGACGTTATGCGCTACCTCCCGACTTGGAGCGCGGCGAGGAGGTGCCCGCATCCCCGGCTGGAGAGACCGGGGCGCTCCACTGTTCCGCCCCCGTACCGGCGGTCGGCGCGGGATGATGTGGCCACACACCGGCGGGAGGAGCGTCATGCGAGGTGCGCAGTTCGAGAGCCGCGAGGTGGCACAGGCGTGGGTGGACCGGAAGGGATCGCCGCCGCTCCTTCAGTGGCCGACCCTCACCAGCGCCGAAGGCCGGGCTGTTCTGGCCGCCACCCGCGACGATCCGCTGGTGCACGCCAGCGCCGCGCTGATGCTGCTGGCCGGCCTCCGTCCACAGGAGGTCTCAGAGTTGCGGGTGCGGGACTACGTGCTGGGGGAGCGGCGACTACACGTTGATGGCGTGCGCCACCCGCGGATCATCCGCATCGCCCCGTCCGCGGCGGCTGCCGTCGATGCCTACCTCGAAGGGCAGGACGCCGATCCGGGCGAGCCACTGCTGGTCGGCTTGCAGGGCGTCAAGCGTGTGACGCTGTTCGCTGCGGCGATGCGTGCTGCCGAGCTGGATGTCCGCGCGCACGACCTCCGCCGCTCGGCGATGGGCGCCGTATTGGAGGACGGGGCGCCAGTGCAGCACCTGGAGGCGTACTTCGGCATCACGAAGTCTGCTTCCCGCAAGGATTTGGTGCCGGTGCGCGACGGCTACGACGAGGGGATCGCGGCCGTGCTGGAATCCGCGTTCGCCACCTAGCGGCCCGCCACCTGCCACACTGTTCCCGGGCCCCGCCGCGCATCCCCCGTCGCTGCGGGGCCTTCTGTTGTCAGGTGTCGCCCCAGTCGTGCGGCATCCCGCCGCGCCATTCGACCCACGTCGGATCGTCAAGGATGGCCTCGGGTTCATCGACACCGGCCCGCCGCAGGAATTCGACGAGGTCGAGGTCGTCGTAGGCGAGCCCGAGGATCTGCCCGCGCACGGTGACTCGCCGGCCGCCGGTGGCGGACACCGGGTGTACGACGATCGGGGCGTGGTCCCGCATCCCTCCAGCCTGCTTCGTCATGCCGCGGGGCGCATCAGAGGATGCCGAGTTCCGTGTCCGGGCGGCAGAGCCCGCAGGCCTCCAGTCCGTCCGTGAGCGCACGGATCGCCTGCTCGCGGCTGATGGGCCGGGCACGCTGCCCGGCGGTTCCGCATCCGCCGATGTGTACTGCGACGGGGTGGGCGTCGGCGCCGATGCTGAGCTGGACTACCCAGTCCGGGGGCGGGGGTGGGACGGCCCGCTGCTGCTGGGCTTCCCGCTGCTCGGCAACGGTGATGGCCTGCCGGATCTGGTCGAGGGCGAGCTGCAGCCAGGTCTCCAGGGTGCGGAGGCGGGGCAGATCCGGCGGCAACTCGCTCATGTGTTCGAGTCTAGCCCCGGAGTGCCCCGAGATTGTCAGTGGCCAGCCGTATCGTTGAAGGATCACATTCACTGTGTGCGCTCATGCTGGTAGCGCTGCACTCCCCGCCCCGCCCCGGAACAGCGCCCGGAGCGGGGCGCTGGCGCGTTAGAGCCGGATCGTCCAGCGGTCCATCGGCAGGATGAGATCCGCGGTCTCGACCGGGCGTCCGGCTGTGTCAATGCGGGTGCGGAGCAGTCTGTAGGCGGCGGTGTCGACGGTTAGTCCGAGCGCGTGTGCCTGGTCGGCGTCGAGTGCGATGACGTCGAGCTCGGCGACGTAGTCGTGGTGCGGCCTGCGTCGGCCGGGCCACCAGGTGGTGACGAGCATGGCTGATCGACCGCCCGGGTCAAGGCATTCGACGACCTGCCGCTGCAGCGCGGTGCCCGGCTCGACGTCGAGGCGCTCGGCGAGTTCGTCCGTGGCGCGACAGGGGCTGCTATCGGCGACCTCGACATCGTGCGGCCAGTCGACATCGGGGCGAATGAGGGCGCGCATGACTGGAGGATGCGCCACCCGGAGCCGGTTTCGCTGCTCCCCCTCGATCAGTCCACGCGATCGGAGGAGGACCATCGCCAATCGCACGGTCTGCTCGTGAACCCCGTAGTGGCGGGCTAACGCGGCCCGGGAGGGGAGTTGGTCGCCAGGTGTCCAGAGGCCGGCGGTGATCTGCTCTGCGAGGTCGGCTGCAACGCGTCGGTGCGCAGCCTCCATCGGAGCCCCTTAGCGATCACGTGTTGGGCGAGATCGCCAGGGTAGGAATCGCCCCGTCCACTTGATATATCAAGGTGGCTGCCGTCTACAATCAGTGCCAGCAGTGTGTGTGCTCATTGGTCCTGACGTGCCAGTCGGCCTTCAGTGCCGCCCACGCCCGTTGGTGTCCACCTGGCGTCGATGACTGCCGCACGCTTCCGTCCCCTTCCGCCGACGGCGTTGAGGGGCGGGCCCATCGCCGGCCCCGGGTCGCCATCCCACCTCCCAAGTGGGTGGCCCGGGGCCGGC
This sequence comes from Streptomyces sp. NBC_01454, assembly GCF_036227565.1. NCBI lineage: Bacteria > Bacillati > Actinomycetota > Actinomycetes > Kitasatosporales > Streptomycetaceae > Streptomyces > Streptomyces sp. NBC_01454. The sequence goes on along the minus strand of NZ_CP109460.1, from coordinate 681,534 downwards.
TTTTTCATGTCTCAAGGCGAGAGATGGGAGACGAGTGGGAGATGATCACGGCAACTCGACGCGCGATCCTGCGTGGATCTGCGAGAATGTGACATCTTCTCAGAGGGCGGGAATTGCTCGTTTCCCTAGAGCTGCTGGTGCCAGCACCCCCGCTCGGTCAGCACCGTCCGCAGCGTCTCGATGTGATCGGTCATGATGCCATCCACGCCCAGGTCGAGCAGGGCGGTCATCCGGTCCGCGTCATTGACCGTCCACACGTGGACCTGCATGCCCAGGGCGTGCGCGGCGCGCAGGAACAGCGGATCGACGACCGGGATGCCCCACTGCCGCTCGGGGACCTGGACGCAGACCGCGCTGCGCCGTACCGCCGCGCCCAGCAGCCGGTCCAGCGGCAGGCGGCCGCGGCCGTACGAGCGCAGCCGCAGGCCGGCCACGCCACGGGTGCCCAGCGAGGTCGCCAGCGGGCGGCCGGCCAGCCGCTGCGCCCGTGCCACCCGGGCCTCCGAGAACGAGCCGACGCACACCCGGTCCCAGGCATGGGTGCGGCGCAGCAGCTCGAGCAGTGGCTCCAGCGCGGCCTCGGCCTTGAGGTCGACGTTCCAGCGCGCGTCGGGGAACTCCGCCAGGAGCTCCTCGAACAGCGGCAGCGGCTCCCGGCCGGCGATCCGGGCCCGGCGCACCGCCTGCCAGGGGAGCGCCCCGATCGCGCCCCGGGAGTCGGTGACGCGGTCGAGGGTGGCGTCGTGGAAGGCGACGAGGTGTCCGTCCGATGTGGCGTGCACATCGGTCTCCAGATAGCGGTAGCCGAGGGCGACCGCGCGCCGGAAGGCGGCGGCGGTGTTCTCCAGTCCGTCGGCCGCCCCGCCGCGGTGGGCGAAGGGCAGCGGCGCGGGGTGGTCGAGATAGGCGTGGCGGGGGCGTATCGCTGAGGTCACTCGGGCAGTATGGCGCGCTCGGGTGACGTCCCTGAGCGGGCCACCACCGGGGACGGCTCCCCGGGCAGGCCGCTGATCGCGAAGCGGCGGAGGAAGAACTGCGCCAGCGGCCCGATGGCCAGTGCGTAGACCGCCGTGCCGACCCCGAGGGCCCCGCCGAGCAGAAAGCCGACCGCGAGCACCGTGACCTCGATGCAGGTCCGCACGAGCCGCACCGGGCGCCCGGTGCGCTGATGCAGCCCGGTCATCAGTCCGTCGCGCGGCCCCGGGCCGTAGCGGGCCGAGATGTAGAGGCCGGTCGCGGCGCCGTTGAGGAGGACGGCGAAGGCCAGCAGCGGGATGCGCGCACCCAGTGCCGACAGCTCCGGTGTCACGGCCACCGTCGCGTCCATCATCAGCCCGAGGATCACCACGTTGGACACCGTGCCCAGCCCGGGACGCTGTCGCAGCGGGATCCACAGCAGCAGGATCAGCGCGCCGGACACGATGGTGACCGTGCCGATCGACAGCCCCGTGTGCCGGGATATGCCCTGATTGAGTACGCTCCACGGCTCCAGGCCCAGGTCCGCGCGGACCATCAGCCCCATGCTCACGCCGTACAGCGTCAGCCCCGTGTACAGCTGGACGAGCCGACGCGTCACCGGCGCCCTCCCCGGACCGGACCCTCTGGGCGTGGACATGGCTTTTCCCCCTCCTGGCAGAATTGGACCGACGCATGACACCATGTGGCGTGTCCGGGCTCGGGAAGTAGAGCCAATTCGGGGAAGGTGGACTGATCTTTGTGGCTCAGTGGACTTCAGCGGTAGGCGCACCCCAACTCGCCCGGCTGCTCCGGTCACAGGACCCGTGCGACGCCCAACTCGCGGCCGGCGGGCGCCGGTTGCCCGCCTACCGCAGCCTCGCCGACCGGGTGCGCCTGCTCGTACTGGAAGGCCGGATACCGGTCGCCGCCCGCCTGCCCGCCGAACGGGAACTGGCCGCCGCCTTCGGCGTCAGCCGCACCACCGTCGCCGCCGCCTACGAAGCGCTGCGTGCCGAGGGGTTCCTGGAGTCCCGGCGCGGCTCGGGCAGTTGGACGGCCGTCCCGGCGGGCAATCCGCTGCCCACCCGCGGCCTGGAACCGCTGCCCCCGGAGGCCGCCGGATCCATGATCGACCTCGGCTGCGCCGCCCTCCCGGCCCCCGAGCCCTGGCTCACCCGCGCCGTCCAGGGCGCGATGGACGACCTTCCGCTCTACGCCCACACCCACGGCGACTACCCGGCCGGTCTGCCGGTCCTGCGCCAGGCCCTCGCCGACCGCTACACCGCCCGCGGAATCCCCACCATGCCGGAACAGATCATGGTGACCACGGGCGCGATGGGCGCCGTGGCCGCGATCTGCCGGCTGTGTACGAGCCCCGGCGAGCGGGTGGCCGTCGACTCCCCGTCGTACGCCAACATCCTCCAGCTGATGCGGGACGCCGGCGCCCGGCTCGTCCCGGTCGCCCTCGGCGAGCGGCTGGCCGGCTGGGACCTCCCCGTCTGGCGCCAGGTGATGCGCGATGCCGCGCCCCGGATGGCCTATGTCGTCGCCGACTTCCACAATCCCACCGGCACCCTCGCCACCGACGACCAGCGCCGCCGCCTGGTCGACGCCGCCAAGTCGGCCGGCACGCTGCTCGTCGTCGACGAGACCATGACCGAACTCCAGCTGGACGAGGACCCCGAGCCGCCGCGCCCGGTCTGCTCCTTCGACCCCGGGGGCAGCGCGGTGATCACCGTCGGCTCGGCGAGCAAAGCGTTCTGGGCGGGGATGCGGATCGGCTGGGTGCGTGCCGCTCCCGACGTCATCCGCAGTCTGGTTGCCGCCCGCGCCTACTCCGACCTGGGCTCACCGGTCCTCGAGCAGCTCGCCATCGCCTCGCTCCTGAAGGGCGGCGGCTGGGAAGCGGCCGTCGAGATCCGTCGTGAACAGGCCCGTGAGAACCGCGACGCGATCGTCGGGGCCCTCCAACGGCACCTCCCCGACTGGGAGTTCAGCGTGCCGCACGGCGGGCTCACGCTCTGGGCGCGCACCGGCGGACTCTCCGGTTCCAGGATCGCCGAGGCGGGGGAGCGGCTCGGGGTGCGGGTGCCCTCCGGCCCGCGGTTCGGTGTCGACGGGGCCTTCGAGGGGTTCGTGCGACTGCCGTTCACGGTCAGCGGCGCCGTCGCGGACGAGGCCGCGGTCCGGCTGGCCGGCGCCGCGCGGCTGGTCGCGACGGGTGCGCCGGTGGACACCGAGACGCGGCACGCCTTCGTGGCCTGACGCCCTGGGGACCGCCCGGGCGGCTGAGCCTCAGCCCTCCGCCCGGGACGCGTCCGCCGACCCGTTGACCACCCGGGGCTCGCCGCCCTTGCCGTGTGCCGCGGGCGCGGCGGCGCCCACCGGTTCGCCGGCGCCCCCGGCCTCCCCGTCCCGCGGCGTCCCCTCGGCCGCGGCGGACCCGCCCGCCGGTTCCGCGGTGCCGGCGCCCGCGGACGTACGGGCGTCCACCTTGCGGATGTCCACCGGCTTGCGGCCCGCTCCCACCGTGCGGTCGCCGCCCGCCGGGCGGCCGTCCTCGGGCTGCTTTCCGTCCACCGGCTCGGCGGGGTCTGCGCCATCGGCCGGGACCGTCCGCTCCGGCAGCAGTGCCAGGACGGCCTTCCGGTGCGCCTGACCGGTGGCGTCGTCGAGCGGGTCGGGGGTGGCCGGCACCTGGAGCCGCAGCACGGGAGCGGTGCCCAGGCGCGCATAGCCGCGCCCCGGCGGCACCTGCGCGACCGGAGTGGTGTGCGGCGGCGCCCCGAGCACCGCCCGTACCTCCTCCGCCGTGGCGGGGCCGAGGACCACCCGTGCCTTGGTGTGCGCCCGCACCGGTTCGCTCAGCAGCTCGGCGCTCTCGAACTGCTCGGCCACGACCACCGTGATCTGGGCGGCCCGGCCGTGCCGCAGCGGCACCTCGAGCCACTGCTGCGGATCGTCCCGGCCCTCCGCGGCCGCGATATGGGCCAGCGCGGTGGGACGGTCCGCGATGATCCACAGCGGCCGGCGGGTGTCCTCCGGCGCGGGCCGGCCGGCCTGCCGCGCCCGGTTCGCCGCGATCAGCCGCCGCTCGGTCTCATGGGCGGCCCACTCCAGCGTCGCCAGCGCCCCCGCCAGCCCGCTCTCCACCCCCAGGACGCCACGGCGCCCGGCCAGACACCCGTACTCGCCGGTGCCGCCGCCGTCGATGACCAGCACATCACCATGCTGCAGCGCCTGGAGCGCGAGCGAGCGCAGCAGCGTCGTGCTGCCCGTCCCCGGCTGCCCCAGGGCGAGCAGATGCGGTTCGGTGGAGCGCGGACCGGTACGCCAGACGACCGGCGGCGCGTCCCGGGTCTCCTCCCCGGCGGTGACCGGGAGGGTCCGCTGGACGAAGTCCGGGTCGGTGAACCCGAGCACCAGCTCGCCCGGCGAGGTGACGAAGCGCTGGGTGGCGATGTCGGTGGGCAGCGGGCCCAGGGCGGTCAGGGTGAGCTGATTGGCCAGCTCGTCCCAGGCGAAGTGGTACTCCCGGCCGCGGCCGGCCTTGGCGTACAGCACCTGCTCGATGCGGGTCCGGGCCCCGTCCTCGCCGTCGGTGAAGTACGCCGGGTACTTCAGCTGGAGCCGTTCGAGCCGCCCGCCGTCGTCGAAGGCGTACTCGGGGAAGGCCCGCTCCCAGTCGCCGTCGGGCGCGTACAGGGGACTGGGGTCACCGTCCACGGAGAGGTACGGCACCAGGGCCTCGTACAGCGCCCGCAGCCGCTCGGTCGCGGCCTCGCCGGGGCCGGTCTCCACGGGCGTGCGCTCCCGCCCCGCCCAGGCGCCCGCGCCCATCAGCGTGATCAGGGCGAGCAGCGGCCCGTACGGCACCAGGCACACGACCAGTACGCACGCCCCGATGAAGAAGGCCATCGGGCCGCGGTGCTCCCGGGGCGTGGCGACCCAGCGTCCACGCCCGGCCGCGCCCAGCCGGCGCAGCCCCCGGCCGATGATGATCAGCGGGTGGAACACGTCGGAGGCGCTCTCGGCGGCGGTGCGCGCCAGTTCGCGGCTGCGGGCGAGGGAGGCGCTGTTGGCCATGCGGGTCAGGGGCTGGCCGCTGGTCAGGATGCGGGGCAGGGGGCGCCGGGCCACGTCTTCTCCTGTTGCTCGTGCGGTGGTCGTCGGGGCTCGGCGTGGGCGGCGAGCCGGGGAACGTGCGGCACGCGGAGCCGCCCGGACGGAGCGGGCGCGGCCCGTCCGGGCGGACCGGTGGGGTGGCGCCGGACGGGGACTCCGGGCGGGAATTCCGGGCGGGAGCGCCGGACGGGCCTAGATCTTGATCCCCCCGAGGAGGTTGGCCAGGCTCGCCCCGCCGGCCTTGATGCTGGGCGCGATGGCGGAGCTGGCGAGGTAGAACCCGAAGAGCGCGGAGACCAGCGCGTGGGACAACTTCAGGCCGTCTTTGCGGAAGAAGAGGAAGACGATGACACCGAGCAGGACGACGCCGGAAATGGACAGAATCATGGGGGGTTCTCTCCTGGGTGGTGGGGACGGTCACCATGAGTTCTTCCAGCCTCACAGCACGTATCAAGCCACGAAAAGCTGCAAATGGGTGATTTATCGTTGAAATTCCCTAAATGGGCGCAGCTTTCGCGTGGTCCGCTTCGACGGATGCCCGGCGTGTCGTGGACCGTCCCGGCCGACCCGGCACAATCGTGGGGTGCCGAAACCGAAGAACACGCCCCGCCGCCCGGCTCCCGCCGCCCCCGCCTCGCCCTGCCCCTGCGGACGCGCCGCGACCTACGGCGACTGCTGCGCCGCCTTCCACCAGGGACGCGCCACCGCCCCGACCGCGGAGCGCCTGATGCGCTCGCGGTACAGCGCCTTCGCCGTCGGTGACACCGGATATCTGCTGCGCACCTGGCACCCGACGACCCGGCCGGCCGTTCTGGACCTCGACCCGGCACAGCGGTGGACCGGACTGGACATCCTCGGCACGAGCGGCGGCAGCGCCTTCCACACCGAAGGCACCGTGGAATTCCGCGCGCACTACACCCTGCACGGCCACGCCGACAGCCAGTACGAGCACAGCCGCTTCGTCCGCGAGGCCGGCCGGTGGGTCTATCTCGACGCCCTGCCGCCGGGCTAGGAACGGGGGCCGCGGGGCCCGGTCGCCCGGCGGCCGGAGCCCGGTGTTCCGCGGACCCGGCCCTCAGCGGCCGCGCAGCTCGTCGATCTCGCGGCGTTCGCGTTTGGTGGGGCGTCCGGCGCCGCGGTCGCGGTGTGCGATCACCGCAACCTCCTCGCGCGGCGGGGCCGGTGGGGAGTTGTCGACGTAGCACTCCGCGGCGATGGCCGCGCCCACCCGCTTGCGCACCAGCCGCGCGACCACCACGATCCGCTCCCGGCCCGCGTGCCGCAGCCGCACCTCGTCGCCGTTGTGCACACCGTGCGCCGGCTTCACCCGTTCCCCGTTGACCCGGACGTGTCCGGCGCGGCACGCCGCCGCGGCCAGCGAGCGCGTCTTGGTGAGCCGTACGGACCAGATCCAGCTGTCGATGCGGGTGGTCCCCTCGTCTGAAGCCATACCCAGACTCTAGAACGGGTGCCCATGCGGGAGTCGGCCCGACGGCCCCGATGCTGCCGGCCCCTGCACGAAAGCTCCGCCTCAGACGGGATCGACGGCTTCTTGGACTCCGGTGTCGGTGAGCTCGTCCCGGGACACGTTCTCGCGGCGCGGGAGCAGCAGCGGGGTGGCCAGGAGGAGGACGCCGGCGGCGGCGATCGCGGTACGGAGGCCGGTGACGGCGGCCAGCAGACCCCAGAGGGCGGTCACGGCCGCGATGGCGGCGCTGCTGCTGATCGACCACGCGGCCAGGGTGCGCGCCACCCGGTCGGGGGCGGTGTGGTCGAGCCGGGCCGTCGCCAGCAGCGGGTTGAACACGCCGCAGCAGGTCACCACGCCGAGTTGGACGACGATGATCACGACGAGCCCGGGGACGCCGGGCTGGACGAACGCCAGGCCGAGCGGCCAGCACGCGCGCAGCGCCCCGGAGGTGCGCAGTACCCGGTGCCGGCCGAACCGCGTCGCGAGGGGGTGCGCCAGGCGTGAGCCGATCAGTCCGCCGACGCAGGGGGCCGCGAAGGCGAGACCGTACTGCCAGGGCGCGAATCCCAGGCGGCCCAGCAGCAGTACGGCGAGCAGCGGTTGGGAGGCCATGATCAGGCCGTTGACCACGATCGAGTTGACGAACAGCGGGCGCAGCGCGGGGTGGCTGAGGATGTGGCGCCAGCCCGCCAGCAGGTCGCCTGCGCGCAGCCGTGCCGCACCGGTCCGCGCGGGGAGCGGTTCCGTCCCGCCGATGGCGCGGATGCCCAGCGCCGAGAGCAGATAGCTGACCGCGTCGGCCACCACGGTCGTCACCGGGCCGAACAGTCCGATCGCGGCCCCGCCGAGCGGCGGTCCGACCGTGGTCGAGGTCCAGGTCGTGGACTCGAACCGGCCGTTCGCGACGAGCAGGTCCGCCGGCGGCACGAGCGCCTTGAGGTACGCGCCGCCGGCCGCCTTGAACGCGATGTCGGCCGCGGCGGTGACCACCGAGACGAGGAGGAGCTGGGCGAAGCTGAGCAGGCCGAGCGCGAACGCGGCGGGGACACTCAGCAATGCCACGCAGCGGGTCAGATCCATCGCCACCATGACCGGCCGCTTGCGACGGAACTCCACCCAGGGGCCGAGCGGCACCGCGACCAGTGCTCCCACGGCCCGTCCCGTGGCGGCCAGCGCCGCCACCTGGGCCGGGCCGCAGTGCAGTACCAGCACCGCGATCAGGGGCAACGCGCCGAAGCCGAACCCCGAGCCGTACGCGCTGACCGCATACGCCGCCCACAACCACCCGAATTGACGCCCCAGCGCCCGCCTGCCCGCCATACCCGCCGCCCCCCCTCGCCGGACCGGACCGCCGACGTTGACCACAGGCATCTAAGCGAGGAGGAGAGGACGAGAGCAAACGAGATCCGCCGGACCTTCTTCAGGCGGGCGACCGCCGGCGCGACGTCTTGGCCCCGGTCTTCTTGGCAGTGGCCTTCTTGGTGGCCGACGTGGTGGCGGCTTTCTTTGCGGTCTTTGCGGTGCTTTTCGACGCGGCCTTCTTGGAACTGCCGGCCGCGGTGCCGCGGGAGGCCGTGGACCGCCCCGCGGCGGCCTTCGGCGCGGTCGAGGATTTCGCCGCCGCCGCCGCCGTCTTCTTCGCGGGGGCCTTCTTCGTGGCGGTCGCGCCGGTCTCGCGGGCCGTGGCCTGCTTCGTCGTCCCGCTCTTCTTGGCGGCGCCCGAGCCCGCCGTGCGCTTCTTCGCGGCCTTCCGTCCCCGCAGGGGCGTCACGGAGGCCGGCTCCGACGTCGTGTCGCCGCCCCCGCCCCGTGCCGCCTGCACGCTCTTCTCCAGGGCCGCCGTCAGATCGATGACCTGGCCACCGGACGCGGCGGAGGCGGGGGCGGCCGGCTCCTCGCCCTCCAGCTTGGCGGCGACCAGCTCCTCGACGGCCTCGCGGTAGTCGTCGTGGAGTTCGGCGGGATCCAGCTCGCCCAGGGAGTCCATCAGGGTCTCGGCCAGCGTCATCTCGTTCTCGCGGATCTCGACGTCGTCGGGCACCACGTCGGTGGCGGGCCGGATCTGATCCGGCCACAGCAGCTGATGCATCACCAGCGCCCCGTCGTGCGCCCGCAGCATCGCCAGCGACTCCCGCCCCCGCATCGCCACCTTGCCGATCGCGACCTTGCGGTGGTGCTCCAGCGCCTCCCGCAGCAGCGTGTACGGCTTGGCGGCGGCCGCTCCGTTGGGCGCCAGGTAGTAGGACTTGTCCATCTGGAGCGGATCGATCCCGGTGGGGTCGACGAACGACAGGATCGAGAGCGTTTTGGCGGTCGGCATCGGCAGCCGGGACAGGTCGTCGTCGGTGATCGGCACGATGGTGTCGTCGCCGGGCGGCTGATAGCCCTTGCCGACCTCCTCGTTCGGGACCTCCTCGCCGTCCAGCTCACAGATCTTCCGGTACTGGACCGGCGCACCGTCCTTCTCGTGAATGCGCACGAAGGAGACCGACGAGGTGCGGTCGGTGGCGCTGTAGGTCTTCACCGGGATGGTGACCAGGCCAAACGATATCGATCCATTCCAGATAGAACGCATCTTTCATCCCTTGTGTGGGATTCTCATGGTATGTCGCCGATCACGGTCGTGGAGGGGCGGCGCCTCTCCCTGACCAACCTGGACAAGGTCCTCTATCCGGGGACCGGCACCACCAAGGGTGAGGTGCTGCACTACTGCACCACCACCGCAGAGCCGCTGCTCAGCCACCTCCGCGATCGGCCGCTGTCCTTCCTGCGCTACCCCGACGGGCCGGACGGCCAGCGCTTTTTCACCAAGAACGTGCCGCCCGGCACACCCTCCTGGGTGAAGACGTGCGAGGTCCCCCATTCGACGTCCGGGCCCACCCGCCAGGTCCTGCTGCAGGACCTCCCCTCGCTCGTCTGGGCCGCGAACCTGGTCGTCGAGCTGCACACCCCGCAGTGGACGTCCCGGGCACCGGGCATCGCCGACCGGCTCGTCCTCGACCTCGACCCCGGAGCCCCGGCCACCGTCGTGGAGTGCTGCATCGCGGCCCGGTGGCTGCACGACCGGCTGGCGGCCGACGGTCTGGACGTCCACGCCAAGACCAGCGGGGCCAAGGGCCTGCACCTTCTCGTGCCCGTCGAGCCCACCCCGGCCGAGCGGACCACCGCCTACGCCAAGGCGCTCGCCGTCGAGGCGGCGGCGGCCCTCCCGGAGCTGGTCGTGCACAAGATGACCAAGACGCTGCGCCCCGGCAAGGTCTTCCTCGACTTCTCCCAGAACGCCGCCGCCAAGACCACCGCGGCCGCCTACACCCTGCGGGCCCGCGACACCCCCACCGTCTCCGCCCCGGTCACCTGGGACGAGATCGCCGGCTGCACCGATCCCCGGCAACTCACCTTTCTCTTCGGTGAGATCGCTCCCCGCCTCGGCCGCCACGGCGATCTGCTCGCCCCGCTCCTCGACCCGGACCGCGCCCGCCCGCTGCCCGCCGTGACGTAGTCCCGTGCGCGGCCCGCCTCCCGGCGGCCGGGGCCCAGGGCCCGCCCGTGGTTCCCCGTAGATTGACGGAATGCTGGACGGGACGTCACACACACCACATCCACCGCACGACACACTGCCGCTGCGTCTGCCGGACCGCTCGGGGGACCGCTCGGCGGGCGAAGAGATATCCGGCGGCCGGCCGGCGCCCGGCGGAGCGCAGGACGCGGACACCGGGGAGGACACGGCTACCAGGGAGGACGCGGACACGGGCGCGGGGCTGCGGCGCTCCTCGCTCCTGATGGCGCTGGGGACCGTGGCCTCCCGGGCCACCGGGCTGATCCGCGTGATGCTGCAGGCCGGCGCACTCGGTACCGGACTGCTCGCCACCACGTACAACATGGCCAACGTCATCCCGATGAGCATCTACACGCTGATGATCGGCGGCGCGCTCAACTCGGTGCTGGTGCCGCAGCTGGTCCGGGCCAGGACCGAGCACCCGGACGGCGGCCGCGCCTATGAACAGCGCCTGGTCACCCTGGTCCTGAGCGTCCTCGCGGTCGGTACCGTGCTGTCGGTCTGGGCCGCGCCGCAGATCGTCGCCGTCTACACGAGCGACACCCCCAAGAACCATGCCGCCTTCGAACTCACCGTGGCCTTCGCCCGCTTTCTGCTGCCGCAGATCTTCTTCTACGGCCTGTTCTTCATCCTCGGCCAAGTCCTCAACGCCCGGAACAAGTTCGGCGCGATGATGTGGACACCGGTGCTCAACAACGTCGTGCTGATCACGATGTTCGGCCTCTACGTCGGCCTGCTGGCGGGCCCGGACCGGATCGAGGACATCACCCCGGACCAGGTCGATTTCCTGGGCATCGTCACCACGGGCGGGATCGCCGTACAGGGACTGGCCCTGATCCCCTTCGTGCGGGCCGCCGGCTTCCGCTTCCGGCCGCGCTTCGACTGGCGCGGCAGCGGTCTGCGCAAGAGCATCGGGGCCGCCCGGTGGACGCTGCTGCTGGTGCTCGCCAACCTGGCCGCGATGACCGTCGTCACCCACTTCGCCGGCGCCGCCGACCAGCAAAGTCCCACCGGGGGCGTCGGTTACACCGCCTACAACTACACCCAGGGCATCTGGCTGCTGCCGCAGTCGATCGTCACCGTCTCGCTGGTGACCGCGCTGCTGCCACGGATGAGCCGGGCGGTCGCCGAACGCCGCCTGGACGACCTGCGCGCCGATCTCTCCCGCGGGCTGCGGATCAGCGGGGTCCTCATCGTCCCGGCGGCCTTCTTCTTCGTCGCGCTCGGCCCGCAGACCGCCCAACTCCTCTTCGCGCACGGTGCCGGGGACGCGGCGTCGGCCGTGCCCGCCGGGCAGATGCTCCAGGCCTTCGGGCTCGGTCTGATCCCGTTCTCCGCCCAGTACCTGCTGCTGCGCGGCTTCTACGCGTTCGAGGACACCCGTACGCCGTTCTGGGCGGCGCTGTGCATCGCCGTCGTCAACATCGGCCTGGCCGCGGCCTGCCACCTGTGGCTGCCCACCCGTTGGGCGGTCATCGGGATGGCCGCGGCCTACGCCGTCGCCTACGGAACGGGGCTGCTGCTCACCGCGGTGCTGCTGCGCCGCCGGCTCGCCGGCCGCCTCGACGGCCGGCGGCTGTGCCGCACCTACGGCAAGTTGGCGCTCGCCGCGGCCGCGGCCGGCGTGCTGGGCCGGCTCGTGGCCCACACCTGCTCCGGTGTGCCCGTCCCGGCGGGCTGGACCTCCGTGCCGGCCCTGGCCGCCGGCGCTCTCACCATGGCGCTGGTCTTCGTGCTCCTGGCCCGCATGCTGAAGATCGCCGAGCTGCGCAGCCTGCCCGGTCTGCGCTGACGGGGGCGGCGCCCTTCGTCACACCGCCCGCGGCCAGGACGCCCGGGCGGCGGCCCCGAGCCAGCCGATGACGGCGACGACCGTGGTGTCGCCGAGGCTCGCGATCTCCGCCAGTGCGGCCAGGTCGGCGTCCGCCGGAGCGACGCCCGCCGCGCTCAGCGCGGCCTGGAGCTCCTGCCGCCGCCGGTCGGGCATGGCCACCGGCCCCTGCCGCTGCTCCGCGGGGCGCGGGGGAGCCGGCGGCCGGTCCGGCGGGAGCAGCGGCCCGAAGTGCAGCCGGTCCTCCGGGCGGGGCGGCGGGAGAACGGGGTCTGCGGAGTACGCGGACGGGCACTGCTGCGCGGCCGCCGGCGTACCGAGACGCTCCTCGGGGCGCGGGGGAGCGAGCACATAGCCCGGCGTGGCACCGTACGGCGGGGGAGTGGGGCGGAACTGCGACATGAGGGCCTCCACAACTCACGGTCCGAAGGGTTCGGGGGATCGAAAGGGTCGGTCGAGGGCTTCGACGGGGTCAGTCGAAGGGTGCGAGGGGTGCGAAACGGTTCGACGGGATCAGGGGATTCCGGGGAGTTTCCGGGATTCGGGGCATTCGGTGAACAACGTGTCAGTTCTTCGGAAGCCGGGCCGGGCCCGTCCGGTTGCAAGCCGGGAGTGAGTTCACCCGATAAGGCCAAAGTGCGCCGGTTGCCTCGTTACCGTGGCCGCATGCCGAGCCCGGAAGAACTCCCGAACCCGTACTGGAATCACAATGTGCACTATCACCGGCTCGTGCTCGGTGCCGTGCCGGACGGCTGCGCCCGGGCGCTGGACATCGGATGCGGCGACGGCCTGCTGGCCCGCAAACTCGCGCGGCGGGTTCCCGAGGTGACCGGGGTGGACCGCTCGCCGGCGATGATCCGGCTGGCCCGCGAGGCCGGTGCCCGGTCCCCGAACGCCGCGTTTGTCGAGGCGGATTTCATGACGGCGGACGAGGGCCTTCCGGGCGGGTACGACTTCCTCTCCGCCGTGGCCGTCCTCCATCACCTGGAGTTCACGGCCGCGGTCCGCCGCATGGCCGCCCTGCTCGCACCCGGCGGACGCCTCGTCGTCATCGGCCTGGCGCGCACCCGGACGCCGCTGGACTGGCTCATCAGCGGCGCGGGCGTGCCCGCCGCCTGGCTCCTCGCCCGGCGCCACGGCGGCACGTCCGCACCGTCGGGCATGCCGATGGAGGACGCGGACATGACCTGGGGTGAGATCCGGCGCGCGGCGCGGGACATGCTGCCGGGCAGCCGCTTCCGCCGCCATCTGCTGTGGCGCTATGCACTGGTGTGGGACAAACCGCATTCCTGAAAGCGGCCGGCGCGGGACGCCAACCCGCCCGCCCGGCAGTGCCTTTCCTCCCGCACGAGGAGGTCCCGAGCGGGTTTCCGTGCGCCCGCCGCTTTCCCTCTCCGGGCAGCGGTACGGAGTGTTCCGGGCCGAACACCGCCTGGCCCATACGCTCCTGACGGGGTAGCGGCAAAGGTGCTGTGTTTCCGGGGTTTCCGGGGTTTCGGGGGAATTCAGTGATTGTCACGGAGTGGGCACATAACCCTCTCCCACTGTTCACGCCGTGCTGATTCCCGTGATGGAAGGCTGCCTGCGGCCGTGTTTCCCAGCGGCCGGCGCGGGTCGCGCCCCCACATTTCGCGACTCGACGCCACAATTCGGGGAGAGGACACCCTTCGTGGACACCACTCGCGTGACCCGTCGCGCCCGTATCGGACTGGCTCTCGCCATCGGCACGGTAGTGACGGCGGTGGTCGCACAGATCCCGGCCAGTGCGACGGCCACTGAAGCCGTACACCGGCCCACCGCTGCCGCGCCCCTCGCTTCGCACCCGTCCCGTGCCCTTCGCGCGGACGACGAGACGTACTACAAGGACGCCCTCGGCAAGACCGGCCAGGCGCTCAAGGATTCACTGCACCGGATCATCAGCACCACCCAGACCGGAAAACTGACGTATGACGAGGTCTGGGACGCCCTCAAGGACACCGACCAGGACCCGGCGAACAGCGCGAACGTGATTCTGCTGTACTCCGGCCGCTCGGCGAGCAAGGACGCCCACGGCGGCGGCGCGGACGACTGGAACCGCGAACACGTCTGGGCGAAGTCCCACGGCGACTTCGGTACCGACACCGGCCCCGGCACCGACCTCCACCATCTGCGCCCGGCCGAGGTCTCCGTCAACGGAGCCCGTGGCGACAAGGACTTCGACAAGGGCGGTGAGGCGGTTCCCGGGGCGCCGGGCAATTTCACCGACGACGACTCCTTCGAGCCCCGTGACGCGGTCAAGGGCGATGTCGCCCGCATGATCCTCTACATGGCCGTCCGCTACGACGGCGGCGACGGATTCCCGGACCTGGAGCCCAACGACAAGGTCGACAACGGCACCGCGCCGCACATCGGCAAGCTCTCCGTCCTGAAGCAGTGGAGCAAGCAGGACCCGCCGGACTCCTTCGAGAAGCACCGCAACCAGGTGATATTCGACAAGTACCAGCACAACCGGAACCCGTTCGTCGACCACCCGGAGTGGGTCGACGCGATCTGGTAACCGGGATACGGCCGCGCGGGCCGGGACCGGCGGGGCGACCGCCGGCCCCGGCCCGCCGGCCCCGGCCCACCGCTCTAGGCCCACCGGCCCCGGCCCTCCGCGTACGGCAATGGAGCCCCCGCACATCGGATGGCGTATGCCAGACGGCGCCACGCCCGGGTCGTTTTTAGCGTGGGCCACATGTCTAGCGTGAGTTGGGCCCCCGTCAGAGTCGCCACCGCAGCCACTCTTTGTGCCGCCGGCCTGTGGGCCGTGCCCGGTCAGGCAGCCGCCGATGGTCCGAACGGCATCGACGACCTGCGGCCCGGAGTGCACCTGGCCGATCCGGCCGCCGCCGAGTACCGGCTGGACCGGCGCGGCGTGCAGTTCCTGCCCAGGGCGGAGGTGCCCGAGCCACCGGAGGTCTCCGCCCTGTCCTGGATGGTGACGGACCTGGCGAGCGGCAAGGTCCTCGCGGCCAAGAACGCCCACCGGCCACTGCCGCCCGCCAGCACCCTCAAGACGCTCTTCGCCGTGACGGTGCTGCCGAAGTTCGCGCAGGGAGAGGTGCACACCGTCTCGCTGGAGGACCTGTCCGGTATCGAGTCCGGGAGTTCGCTCGCCGGCCTCAGGGAGGACATGCCCTACCACGTCGATGACCTGTGGCGCGGCGTCTTCCTGCGCTCCGGCAGCGACGCCGTCCACACCCTGGCCGCCATGAACGGCGGGTGGAACAAGACCATCGACGACATGCAGGAGACCGCGCACCGTCTCGGCGCCCGCGACACCCGGGTGGCGTCGGCCGACGGGTTCGACACGCCGGGCCAGGTCTCCTCCGCCTACGACCTGACGCTCTTCGGGCGGGCCGGTCTGCACAACCCGGACTTCGCCCACTTCGCCGCGACCAAGGAGGCACAGCTTCCGCAGGACGGCGGCCCGGACTCGTTCGGCATCCAGAACACCAACCGGCTGTTGGTCGGCTCACACGGCGTCAGGCCGTACGACGGGCTGATCGGCGTGAAGAACGGCTACACGACCCATGCCGGCAACACCCTGATCGCCGCCGCCCGGCGCGGCGGCCGGACACTGCTGGTCACCGTCATGAACCCGCAGTCCGGCGCCCCGAACGCGGTCTACGAGGAGACCCGCACCCTGCTGGACTGGGGATTCGAGGCGGCGCCGCACACGGCGGCCGTCGGTGCGCTCCCCGCCTTGACGCCCGGCGACGCCGACGGCGGCTCGGAGCATGCCGCCCATCGGCAGGGGCCCGGAATGTCCCTGCACAAGGCGGCGGTGGCGCCGACGGATGCCGGATGGCAGGGGCGTTACTGGTGGATGCTGTCGGCCGTCGGCGTCATCGCCCTCGCCGGCCTCGGCACCGGGGCGTGGTGGCGCCATCGCAAGCTGCGCGAGAGCGAGAGCGCGCGGAAGGCCGAGGGGGAGGCCGAGCGCGAGGCCGAGACCGTGGAGACCGGCTGAGGCCGCCGCCCGCACCGCCGGGGTGTCGCACACCCGTCCGATCGGTCAGGGATACGGAGGACGTGCGATGGCCTTGGCCGGTGAAGGGCGACGCGTCCGTCATGGTTGTGCGGCCCGCCGGGCGTTGCTCGGTGTAGCGTCCTGATCAGCTGTCGTGGTTCCGAAGTGCCGGACGCCCGTGTCGCATTCACGGGCGTCCTTGCTGTGTAGCGCGTCTCCGGACCAGGGCGATCACCTCCGGATTCCGCAGCACGCGGAAGCCGACGCAAGCCCATTGAACGAAGGAGACGGACATGGCTTCCGGCACGGTCAAGTGGTTCAACTCGGAGAAAGGCTTCGGCTTCATCGCCCAGGATGGCGGCGGCGCCGATGTCTTCGCGCACTACTCCAACATCGACGCCACGGGCTTCCGAGAGCTGCAAGAGGGCCAGAAGGTGACCTTTGAGGTCACCCAGGGGCACAAGGGCCCCCAGGCCGAGAAGATCCGGCTGGCGTAGTCACGGCGGACTCACCTCTCGGTGCCCGCTCCCGATCGCGGGGGCGGGCACCGTCGCGCGGGGGCGGTGCCGCCTCACCCCATCGGCCCCGTCCACGGCCTCCTGGGGCACCGGGCGCGAGCCGGCCGGATGGCACCGTGCTCATCCGTGCGGCGTACGGCGACGCGGCGGAACTTCGCCGCCGCTGGGCGGGCCGCTCAGGTCTGCGGTGGTCAGGGCTGCGGTGGCCGGTCCTGGCCCGATCCGCCGCCGAACTGGTCCCTGAGCTTCTCCTGGCCTGTGTCGACCTGGCCCTTGTGTTTGCCCTGGGTCTTGTCGTCGACCATGTCGCCGGCCTTGTCGATGCCCTTGTCCGTCTGGCTTTCGTGGCCCTTCAGCATGCTCTTGATCTTGTCCATCATGGACATGAGTCGTCCTCCTCACCACGATCCCCCACGCCTCCAGCATCGTCCTGTCCCAGGGGATCTGCATCAGGGGGCCCGGCAGGCCGTCCGTGGGCGGGGTATGGCGCCGGTGCGGCGGTGGATTCCCGGGGTCCGGATCCCGTCGGCGCCGTGGTGACCCGCTCTCCGGCGGAGAGGCGGCATCGTCACGGGAGCGGGCGGCTTCCGCCCGGGCGCGCGGTGGCGGCGGAGCCCGCGCCCTCGCCCGGCGGGGAAGCGCGCCCGCCCACCCGTGTGGAGCAGTTGCCCCGCGGAAATTGCCGGGAACCGCCGTCGGCCCGCTCGACGGGCACGGCGTCGCGGTCCGGCTGAGAATGCAGCGGTGAGCGATGAACACCGCAGTGCCGATGACCCCGCGCCGCGCGCCGTGCCGTGTGAAGAGGAACGACGGCTCGCCAGGAAGGCGCTGGCCGGCCATGCGCGGAACGAGGGCGACCTGTCGATGTTGATGGACATGCTGGGCCTGGACCCGAGCCGCGATCAGGAGGCCGATGCGCCTTGCTGCCAGGAGACGGGCCATGGCCCTGAGTGCGGCGGCGGCCCGGCCGGCCGGATCGCCGGCCGCGAACGCGAGCGCCGGCCCGAGCCACGCCGGGACACCTGCCGCGACGCCCGGTCACCTTCGGGCGGGCCCCGGGGGTAGGTGGCACCCGGGGCCGGGCGCCACCCGTCCGGCCGCCCGTGACCCGCCCCGTTCCCGCACGGACCTGATCCCACGTCACCTACGCACCGTGCTCCATCGGAGGAGGCCGCGCAGATGTCCGGCACAGGCGACGTCCCCGCGCGGCCCGCGACACGTCCGCGCGCCCTGGTCACCGGTGCCACCGGCTACATCGGCGGCCGTCTGATCCCCGAGCTGCTCACGGCCGGGTACGCCGTCCGCGCGCTGGCCAGGACCCCGGAGAAGCTGCGCGACCATCCCTGGGCGGAGCGAACGGAGGTGCTGCGCGGCGATGTCACCGACGCCGAGTCGGTGGCCACCGCGATGGACGGCGTCGACATCGCCTACTACCTGGTGCACGCCCTGGGCAGCGGCCGGCGGTTCGAGGACACCGACCGCCGGGCCGCGCAGATCTTCGCCCGGCAGGCCCGCGCCGCCCACGTGCGCCGGATCGTCTACCTCGGCGGCCTCACCCCCGAGGACGTCCCCGAGCAGCAGCTGTCACCCCATCTGCGCTCCCGCGCCGAGGTCGCGGACATCCTGCTGGCGTCCGGTGTCCCCACCGCCGTGCTGCGCGCCGCGGTCATCATCGGCTCCGGCTCCGCCTCGTTCGAGATGCTGCGCTATCTCACCGAACGGCTGCCGGTCATGGTCACCCCCAGCTGGGTGCGCACCCGCATCCAGCCGGTCGCCGTCCGCGATGTCCTGCGCTACCTGGTGGGCTGCGCCCGCCTGCCCGACGACGTCAGCCGGGCCTTCGACATCGGCGGACCCGACGTGCTCAGCTACCGCGACATGATGCAGCGTTACGCACGCGTCGCCGAGCTGCCCGAACGGCTGATCCTCCCGGTGCCGATGCTCACCCCGCGACTGTCCAGCCTCTGGATCGGCCTCGTCACGCCGGTACCGCCCGGCCTCGCCCGTCCCCTGGCCGAATCGTTGCGGTACGAGGTCGTCTGCCGCGAGCACGACATCGCCCGGTACGTTCCCGACCCGGACCCGCCGGGCCACCCGATCGCCTTCGACGAGGCGCTCCACCTCGCGCTGCGCCGGGTGCGGGACGCCGAGGTCGCCACCCGATGGTCGAACGCCGCGGTGCCCGGCGCGCCGAGCGATCCACTGCCCACCGACCCGGACTGGGCCGGCGGCAGCCTCTACACCGACCGGCGGGAGCGGACCGTGGACGCGCCCCCCGACACCCTGTGGCGGGTGGTCGAGGGCATCGGTGGCGACAACGGCTGGTACTCCTTCCCGCTCGCCTGGGCGGTGCGCGGCTGGCTGGACCGGCTGGTCGGCGGAGTGGGGCTGCGCCGCGGCAGGCGGGACGCCCGCCGGCTGCGGGTCGGTGACTCGCTCGACTTCTGGCGCGTCGAGGAGGTCACCCCCGGGCGGCTGCTGCGACTGCGCGCCGAGATGCGGCTCCCCGGCCTGGCCTGGCTGGAACTGACGGTCGGCCGCGACGCCCGGGGCCGGACACGCTACGGCCAGCGGGCCCTGTTCCACCCGCACGGACTGACCGGCCATGCGTACTGGTGGTCCGTCTCGCCCTTCCACGCCGCGGTGTTCGGCGGCATGGCCCGCAACATCGCCGCCGCCGCGGAAGCCGAACACCGCTCCCACGGGGAGTGAACCGCCCGCGCGGCGCGGCGTGCTTCGTACGGCATGTCAGGACACACCCTGGTCGTCGCGCAGGAGCAGCCCGAGCAGTCCCGGGAACCTCGCCTCGAACTCCTCGTGGCGCAGCCGGTTGACCCGCTTGGCCCCCTGATCGCGCTGCTCGACGAGTCCGGCGCCGCGCAGCACCGAGAAGTGATGGCTGAGCGCCGCTTTGCCGACCGGCACATCGAAGCTGCCACAGCTGCGCGTCCAGTCGTCGGAGCCCGCCAGCTCGCGGATCAGCTGCATCCGGACGGGGTCGGCGAGCGCGGACAGCGCGGTCAGGACGGAGACCTCGCCGGGATCCGTATGGACCGGTGCGGCGCGGTGCCCGCCGTCTGCGGCCTGGTGCGGCATGCCCTCTCCTCGCCCTGCTCCACGTCTTGCCGAGTGTTCGATGGATATCTTACAGTCCGAGTGTTCGCATTTCATTGAACACTCTTCGAAGGGCGTGGTCTGCCATGCGTGCGGTCGAATTCCGGGAGTACGGCGGCCCGAGGTGCTGCAGGTCGTACACACCGATGCCCCGGAGCCGGGGCCGGGGCAGGTCACCATCGACGCCGTCTACGGGGGCGTGAATTTCGCGGATCTCAAGGCGCGTGCCGAGGGTTACCGGGTGGCCTCGCTGCCCTGCGTCCCGGGCCTGGAGGTCTCCGGGCGGGTCCGGGCCGTCAGCCGGGGCGTGGCGGGTTTCCGCGTCGGGCAGGACGTCGCGGCGCTCGTCAGCGGTGGCGGCTATGCGGAGGTGGTGGCCGCCGACGCCGCCACCGTCTTTCCCCTCCCGGACGGCATCGATCTGCGGACCGCCGCCTGTCTCCCCACGGTGCTGCCCACCGCCCACGCACTGCTCCACGAGGTGGGCCGGCTGCGCACGGGGGAGAGCGTCCTGGTGCACGGTGCGGCGGGCGGCGTCGGCACGGCGGCCGGGCAGCTGGCCCGGGCGGCCGGCGCCGGCGCCGTGTACGGCGTGACCTCCTCCGAGGCCAAGGCCGGGCACGCCCTCAAGTACGGCTATGACGAGGTGTTCTCGGCCGAGTCGTTCCCCGACCGGGTCCGCCGTGCCACCGGCGGCAGAGGAGTGGACCTCGTGCTCGACCCTGTAGGGGGCGAGACCCTCCGGCGCGGCATCGAGGCGCTGGCGGTCTTCGGGCGCCTGGTCTCCTTCGGCAACGCGAGCGGGGCGGAGCCCTGGCAGGTCGGACAGGCCGAGCTCTTGACGCAGGGACGTTCGGTCGCCGGCTTCTCGATCCTGGCGCTTGCGCAGTCGGCCCCCGAGGCGCTGCGCGCACTCGCCGAGCGTGCCTTCCGTACGGTCACCGACGGCACCGTGCACCTTCCCGTCACCGCGGAGTTCCCGCTGTCGGAGGCGTCCGAGGCGCACCGCCTGATGGGCGGACGCACCTCGACGGGCAAGCTGCTGCTGCGTCTTGCCGACTGACGCCCCGGCCGCCACGGGCACGAGGGCAGGGGCGGCCGAACTCCCCCTCCCCACAAGGGTGCTGCTTCCCTGGCCGGACGCGCCAACAGCGAGCCCCCGGGCACGAATGCCCAGGGAACCCGCCGTCGTGGGTGAACTCAGTGGTGGGTCACCACACCGGCCGCGAACCGGCCGCAGTTGGAGCCGGAGACGTTGACGCTGACGGACTCGATCGAGCCGCCCCAGTCCACGCAGATGCCCTTCCCGGGCAGATAGACCGGACCCGCGTAAGAGGTGTACTTACCGCTGTCGTACACCCAGGGCGAACTGCCGTCGGTGGCCGTGAGATAGGCGTACATCTGCACGGGCTTACCGGTGGCGTTGCGCACCGTCACGACACAGTTCTTTCCGGTCTTTGCGTTGTACGTCAGGAACACGGTCCCCTTTCCGGTGACCGGCACGGAATTCACTACGCGGTAGCCGCTTCCGCAGGCCCCGTTGTACGCGGCGGCCTTCGGCGCGGCGGATGCGGTGGTGGCTGTCGCCATCGTGGCGATTCCCGCGACGGCCAGGATTGCGGATCCGGCGATGGCACGTGAACGCTTCATCTGAATACCCCCGTTGGGTGCAGTGCCTTGCGTGGTCGTTGCGCAGTGTTGGACACCGGTCCGCCATGGATGGTTGCACGGCAGCGTGAATTCCCTCTCTTTCCGGCCGATTTGCGATCGGGATTCTCGTGAATTCTGTGACGACAGGGGCGCATGAGGTATGACAAAGGCCGGTCCCCGGCGCCGCGGAGGGCGCCGGGGACCGGCCGGGGTGGCGGGGTGGCGAGGTCAGCGGCCGTTCGCGAGAACCTTCAGGCGGCCGTACGTACCGTTGAAGCGGTTGCGGTCGCCCACCGTGTGACCGGAAGAGGTGTGCTGCCAGATGCTGTGGTAGTGCCAGCCGGCGGGCAGCGCGCCGACGGAGGAGCCGTAGCGCGGGATCCACAGCGGAGTCGTCCGGCCGAACTTGCCGGAGTTGCCGGTGCAGCGCTTCCACCAGTTGGTGGAGGTGTAGATGACCGGATAGCGGCCGGTCTCCTCCCGGTAGGTCTGCACGAAGTCGTGGATCCAGCCGACCATCCCCTTGTGGCTCTTGCCGTAGCAGGTCGCGCCGTAGGGGTTGTACTCCATGTCGAGTGCGCCGGGCAGCGTCCGGCCGTCCCGGGACCAGTCGCCGCCGTGGTCGGCGAAGTACTCCGCCTGGGAACCGCCGCTGGAGTGGTCGGGCAGCGCGAAGTGGTACGCGCCGTGGATCATGCCGGACTTGTACGAGCCCTTGTACTGCTGCGCGAAGTACGGGTTCGTGTAGCTGGTCCCCTCGGTGGCCTTGACATAGGCGAACCGCACACCGGACCTGCGCAGCCCCGACCAGCCGACCTTGCGGTTGTGGCTCGAGACGTCGACGCCGGACACGGCCCTTCTGGACGACGCCCGCGGCGCCAGGCCGCCGGCACGGAGGGTGCCGAGACCTTCATGGGCCACGATGGTGGACCCCATCCAGTCCTGGTCGGGATGGGCGGGTCTCTTCCCGGCGTCCTGCGCCGTGGCGGCGCCGGGCAGCGCGAGGGGCAGCACGGAGAGAAGAGAAACAAGAGTTCCGGCCGCAATAGGGACAGTACGGCGGGCCGGACCGGATCTGCGCAAGGGCATCGCATGCCTCCGAAGGCCTTCGGTTGAGTCAGGTTCGGCAGCTTTTGAGCAGAATCCTGCCGATAAGAGACTTATACGCAGAACTGCCTGACGCTATGACCCAACAGGCCGTCAGTCCGCCGACCGGCCCCGCATCTCACCCGTCTGGCGGCCGGTAGCGGCCGCCCCGGGCCCGGTCCGAGCACATGTCCGAGACAGAGCGAAGCGGGCCCCGGCTGTGCCGGGACCCGCTTCACCGCGCAGCGGCGAACGCGCCATTCCGCCGCTTCGCAAGCTGCCTTGTGCAGAGCCTGTCGGCTCGTTTGTGGGGACCGTCGTTCCCGTTGCCTCATCCGGCCGGTCCGGCCTGGGCGGGTGGGTGACGGCGCATCGGCTCCTCGGCTCAGTAGGCCGAGTTGACGTTGTCGATCGAGCCGTAGCGGTCGGCCGCGTAGTTGGCGGCGGCGGTGATGTTGGCGACCGGGTCGGTGAGCTTATGGGCGGTGCCGGCCACGTGGTACTGGTCGAACGTGGGCTGTATCACCTGGAGCAGACCCTTGGACGGTATGCCGTTGACGGCGTTGACGTCCCAGCCGTTGACGGCGTTCGGGTTGCCGCTGGACTCCCGCATGATGTTGCGGTGCAGGCCCTCGTAGGAGCCCGGGATGCCCTTGGACTTCATGATGTCCAGGGACTGGCGGATCCAGCCGTCCAGGTTGTTCGGGTAGCCCTTGACGGCCTTGCGCTCGGTGGAGCGGTTGGCGGCCTGCTGGGCGCTGTGCTGCTTCGCGACGGCGGTGACCTTGACGCGGTCGGCGACCGAGGCGGTCACCGGGCGGCCGGTCTTCGCGTCGTCGGCCTTCGCCGGCTGACCCTTCGCATCGACGGGCTTGACCGCGGCCGGAGCGTGCTCAGAAGCGGCCTGAGCGGTGTCCGGGGCCGAGGTGAGGGCCAGGCCGGAGGTGGCACCCGCGGCGGCCAGAACGGCCACGGCGATCTTGTGGGTGCGGGTGATGCGGGTGATACGGGCAGCGCGGGGCAGGGTGAAGCTGGGCATGCAGGGTGACCTCTTCCAGGTACTGGGGACGGGGAGGCGGCCTTCTTTGGCGGCGCGAGACGAACCGGAGGTCTTTGCTGCGTTCGCCGTGGGGCGTGAATCGCAAACTCGCTCTCAGTGCGTCGGAATCCATGGTTAACGCCCGTCCCGAATTGTGGCAATGGTGCTCTGTACTACTCGTCTTCGTGAGAGAAATCTGAATCCCCGAAGTGATAAGCGTGTGCGGCTCCGTTGACCCGGAATGGCCGCAGGATATCGACTAGGCAGGCTCGTAAGTGACGTACGTCGCGTGCCTCGGGTCACCCGGCGGCGGCCGTAAAGCCCTCTGAAGACCGGGCTATAAGTTGCCTGGCTCACACCGGAATTACTGTTCGCCGGCATCGATTTGCCCGCCGGCGGCAGCCCATTTATCGGGATGGCGGCCGGGCGTGGCGTCTCGGAAGACGTCAAATGCGGTGAGAGGCACCGCGTCCGGGCCCGGAAGGGCGGCGATTGTGCCCTGATTCACGCACGAGGCACGTCCGGCCCACGGCTCCGCTTCCTTGGGCACGCGGTGCGTGGGAGCGGCGGCGTCCGCTCGGCCGTTGGTGAGCCCCCGCTACGGCGATACGGCGGTGGTGCTGGGCCGTTCGCAGCAGCGTCCGGGGCTGTCGCATGACTACGAGCCCTCCGCTCCCGGAGGGTGGCACCGCACACCGTCCACACTCACCGTAGGGAAGTGCTCATGCTCCGTCGTCTTGCCGTCGTGCTCACCGGTCTTCTCGTCACGGGCTTCCTCGCCGCCGGCCCCGCCGTCGCGGCGCCGGCCGACGGCCACCGTCTTACCGCCAAGGAACGGGAGGGACTTCGTATGGCCGGCGAGGTGCTCGACGTCCTCTTCGGCGCCCCCGCGCGACCGGACCGCTACTGACGCGCGGCGTCCACGCAGCACGGCAACGGCAATGGCCCCACCCGCGAGTTGCGGGCAGGGCCACTGCCGTTGCCGAGCCTGGTGCCGCCGGCGCGGCACCCGTATCAGTCTGCTCCGACCGTCCGCACGGTCGTGTCTCTCCGGCTCAGTAGGCCGAGTTGACGTTGTCGATCGAGCCGTAGCGGTGCGCCGCGTAGTTGGCGGCGGCGGTGATGTTGGCGACCGGGTCGGTGAGCTTATGGGGCGTACCCGAGACGTGGTACGTGTTGAAGGTGGGCTGGATCACCTGGAGCAGGCCCTTGGACGGGATGCCGTTGATGGCATTGATGTCCCAGTTGTTGACGGCGTTCGGGTTGCCGCTGGACTCCCGCATGATGTTGCGGTGCAGGCCCTGGTAGGAGCCCGGTATCCGCTTGGACTTCATGATGTCGAGCGACTCACGGATCCAGCCGTCGAGGTTGTTGGCGTAGCGCTTGGGGGCGGCCTTCGGCGCGGCCTTGGGGGCGGCCTTGGGTGCGGCGGCCTTCGGCGCGGCGATGATCTTACGGTCGGCGGACCGGTCGGCGGCCTGCTTGGCCGTGTGCCCCTGCTTCGCGACGGCGGTGACCTTGAGGCCGGCGGTCAGCGACGAGGCGACCTGCCGGTCCTTCGCGCCGTCGTCGGCCCGGTCCTTCGCGGTGAGCGGCAGACCGTTGGCGCTGACGGGCTTGACCCCGGCCGGTGCCTGCGCGGCGGTGGTCTCGGCGTGGCCGGGCGCCGCGGTGAGCGCCAGGGCGGCGGCACAGCTCGCGGACGCCACCACTGCCGCGGAGATCTTGTGGGAGCGGGTGATGCGGGTCGTACGGAGGGCGCGGGGCAGAGTGAAACCAGGCATGCGGATATGACCTCTTCCAGGGCTGGGTGGCGGGGGGAGACGGCCTTCGGTTGGCGCGTGAGAACCGAGGGTCGTGGCCGCGTTCGCCGTTCTGGCTGAGGCCGCAGGCTCGTTCTCGGTGCTACGCGGAACATGGTTAACGCGAGCCCTGGATGGTGGCAAAGATGCCTTGTACTACCTATCTTCGTGAGATAGAGCGAGATGTCCGTTGTAAAGATGGCGCTCTGCGGTAAACGCCGGGAAGGGCATCGACTAGCGGTGCTCGTACGTGACGTACGTCGCGTGCCGTGCATCACCCGGCGAGGACGCCAAAGGCTTCTTCGGAGCCCCGCGGAGTTGCCTGGCTCACACGGGGGAGAGGTATTTCCGCGGGGGTGAGCGGCGGGGCCGGAGCGGCCCCGGAGCGCTTATCGCTCGCGCCCCCTGCGGAATCCACAGGGGGCGCGAAGAGGCGGGGGCGGGGAAATACGGAAGGTCAGTCGCTCAGCAGCCGCGCCGCGAGGTGCTCGATGCGGTCGTGCCAGGCGTCCAGCGCGGCGGCCGTGTCGAAACCCCGCGGGCCGGTCTGGGTGAGGACGAGGCGCGCGCCGTGACCGGTGCCCCGTCCCAGCTCCCAGCGGACCGTGCCCTGCGGATGCCAGCGGTAGGCGAGCACCGACGGGGCCCGTACCTCGGTGACGGGCCCGGCCGCCGCGTCCCCGGCGGTGAAGCCCTCCGGCGCCGGCGCATCCGTCACGGGCTCCGCGCCCGAGGTCAGCGCGGCCCAGACGGTCTCGGCGGGCTTGATGAGCTGGCGCTCGAAGCGGATCCGCGGGCCGTCCGCGGTGTTCTCGACCACGCCGTGCCCGAGATCGAACTGCTCGACATACGCCTCGTGGAGTTCGCCGGCATCGCGCTCCACGGCGGGCGGGGCGCCGTCCAGCAGCTGCGAGAGCGCGGTGAGACACAGATGCCAGCCGGACGCGAAGCTGGCGCCGCCGAAGCGGTCGCCGAAGGTGTGCACCAAGGTCAGCAGCGAGCCCTCGCCGTCCGGGGTGATCTCCCAGCGCAGATGGTCCTCGCCCCAGGTGAAGGCGAACAGCCGGGGCTCCTCGGCGTCGGTGACCGTGCCGGTCATGGCGACCCCGCTGACGCCCGGCATGGTGAAGGTCACCGCCCCGCCGGGCCGGAGCTCCACGGTGACCTCGGCGGGGAACCACTGCCCGATGTGCGCCGGGTCGGTGATCGCCGACCAGACTTTCGCGGGCGGATGGGCGAGCCTGCGCTCCATGCGCAGGGCGGTGCGGCCGTCGGAGGTGGTGAGGGTGTCGGAGTGCGGGTTCATCGGGGGTCGTCCTCCATGGCGTCGAGATGCCGTTCCAGCGCGTCCAGGCTCCCGGTCCACAGGTGGCGGTAGTGGGCGAGCCAGGCGTCCAGCTCCGCCAGCGGCTCGGGCCGCAGCTCGTACCAGCGGCGCTGGGCGTCCTGCCGGACCCGGACCAGCCCGGCCTCGCGCAGCACCCGCAGGTGCTTGGAGGTGCCGGGCTGGCTCAGTCCGAGCTGGTCCGTGAGCTCGCCGACCAGACGCGGCCGCTCCAGGAGCAGGTCGAGGATCTTGCGCCGGCGCGGCTCGGCGAGTACGTCGAACGGTATGGGCATGGCGCCAGCATGCCTCTCCGGCTATATAACCGCAAGGGAATGTATTGGCCCCGCGTGGCTCACACACACGCCGGATCGGCCGGCGACGGCTCCCTGCCCGCCGCCGGTGCGAGACAGGGCGCCGAGCTGAGCGGGCCGTCGGTGAAGAAGCGGGCCGCCAAGTCCGCGACGTCCTGCGGGCGTTCGAGCACCACCCAGTGATCGGCGTCCGGAATCGTCAGGAAGCGGCTGCCCGGGATGGTGGCCGCGAACGCCCGCTGGCGGGCCGGGGAGGTCACCGTGTCGTGCTCACCGCTGAAGACGAGGGTGGGGACCCCGGTCAGTCCGCCGGAGAAGTCCGGACGGTCCAGGAGCCCGCGGCTGAGCGAGGCGACGGCGTCCCGGGAGTGGCGGGCCGCATGCAGTATCGAGCGCCGGACGTAGCGGTAGGCCAGCTTGCGATGGGTGACGTGCCGGCCGGCGTCGAGGCACATCAGCCCCTCGGTGACCAGGGTGGCGAAGGCCTCGTCGTCACCCTGCAGCAGATGGTCGGCGGCCCGCTGCCACAGCTCCATCTGCGCCTCGCTGATGTGCGCCGGGACCCCGCCGAGGGCGAGCCGTGCGATGCGCCCGGGGAAACGCCGGGCGCATCCGAAGGCCACGCCCGCGCCGTAGGAGAAGCCGAAGAGATTGATCCGGGGGACGTCCAGATCGTCGATGATCCGCTCGATCGCCGCGCACACCACGTCGATGCTCGGCCCCGGGGGCAGCGGATCGGCGCTGCCCATGCCGGGCAGATCGGCGGTCACCACATCCGCCACCGGCCCCACGTGATCCTCCATCTGCGGCCAGCCGAACATCCCCTGCAGCGCGCCCCCCAGCACCAGCACGGGCTCGGTGGTCCGCTGCGGCTGCCGCAGCCGCCGGTAGGAATAGGACAGCCCGCCCACCGACAGGGCACGGATCGTTTCCTCGGACATGGCAGTTTCCTTCTCGGGGCACCGGCGGGAGCGTGCGCGCCGGCCGGGCGCGCGGTGGTGGTCCAGGGCGTGTCGCCCTAGCGGGTCAGTACCAGCGCGGCGTTGTGCCCGCCGAAGCCGAGCGACGTCTTGACCGCGCAGTCGAAGGACGCCGGCCGGGCCTCCTTGCGCACGATGTCGATCGGGATCCGCGGATCCGGCACCTCGAGGTTGGCGGTCGGCGGCACCAGCTGCTGCTCCAGGGCGAGCACGGTGAGCGCCGCCTCGATGCCGCCGGCGGCGCCCAGTGCGTGCCCGGTCATCGCCTTGGTGGAGGTGACCAGGGGGTGATCGCCGAGCACCCGCCGCAGCACGGTGGCCTCGACCCGGTCGTTGACCACCGTCGAGGTGCCGTGCGCATTGACATGGCCGACGTCGCCGGGCTGCACCCCCGCGTCCGCCAGCGCGGTCCGCAGCGCCCGCTCGATGCCGTTGCCCTCGGGGTCCGGGGCCACCGCGGAGTGGGCGTCGCTGGAGGCGCCGTAGCCGCGCAGATGCGCGCGGACGGGTGCCCGGCGCGCCCGGGCGTGCTCGGGGCGCTCCAGCACCAGGAGCCCGGCGCCCTCGCCGACCACGAAGCCGTCCCGGTCGGCGTCGAAGGGACGGCAGGCCGTGGCCGGGTCGTCCCGGCGGGTGGAGACCGCCTTCATCTGGCAGGCGCTGGCGATCAGCAGCCGGGACAGCACCGACTCCGCCCCGCCGGCGATGGCGATGTCGCATACCCCGGCGCGCAGCAGCTGGTGCGCGGTGCCCAGGGCGACGGTGCCGGAGGAGCAGGCCGTCGCCACCCCCAGGCTGGGGCCGTGGGCGCCGAGATCGGTGCAGACACTGCTGGCGGCGCTGTTCACGACGGTCAGCGGGGCGAGCTTGGGCGAGACCCGCCGGGCGCCGCGCCCGGCCATCGCCACATGCTGCTGGTCGTAGAACGGCAGCCCGCCGTGCGCGGAGCCGATCACCACCGCGACGCGGTCGCTGTCCCAGGACTCCGTGTCGAGTCCGGCATCGGAGACGGCCTCCCGGGCGGCGATGACCGCCAGCTGCGAGAAGCGGTCCATCAGCCGCTGGGTGGCCACGCCGAGCAGCCCGAGGGTGTCCAGATCGGGGACGGTGTACATGAAGTCGCAGGGCAGATCGGCGAGTTCCTCGTGCCGCGCCACTCCGGAAGGCACCGTGTCCTGGGTGACGGAATGCCAGGTGGCCTTCGCGCCGACGCCCGCCGCGGTGACCAGTCCCAGTCCTGTTACGGCCGCGGAGAACGGCTCCTGGCGGCCCGTCATGCCGGAACTTTGCCGTCGACGGCCGCCACCAGCTGACCCACGGTGTTCCGCGGGGTCAGCGAGACCTCGTCGAGGTCGATGTCCAGCCGCTCCTCGATGAGCACGCGGAGCTCTTCCAGTGCCAGGGAGTCCAGACGCAGGCTGCGCAGCGCAGTCCCGTCGGTGATGTCGCCCGAGGAGACCCCGAACCGTTGGACCAGCATGGTGGTGACAACTTCTGCCGCATTCACGTGGCGCTCCTCCTTGCCGTAGGCGATGCTGCCAACCGCGTCGTGGGCGGGATTTCACCGGCGGCTCCGGCTGGTTTGACCACCCTTTATACGCCTTTGTCCTGATGACTCCCCAACTTTGGTAGCTCAATGGGGTGATGAGTGCACCAGGGTGGACAGGGCGTTCGTGCCCCGCCTTGCGGACGCCGCGGAAAGCGCCTACGTACGTAACGCCGCGGACCGTCGAGAGGTACGGGCCGGAGGGCGCCGGACTCGGGAGGCCGGTGGGGTCAGGCCTCGTCGAGGGCGCTGGTCACCCGTCCCAACAGGCCCTGGAGTGTACGCAGTTCCTCGATCGTCAGGCCGGTCGCGGCCAGTATCCGGAGCGGGACCGGCAGGGCCCGGGTGCGCAGCTCGTCGCCGGCGGGGGTGAGCTGGACGGTGACCGAGCGCTCGTCCTCGCTGCTCCGTTCGCGCCGTACCAGGCCGGCCGACTCCAGCCGCTTGAGGAGCGGGGAGAGGGTGCCGGAGTCCAGCCGGAGCTGTTCGCCGATGGCCTTGACCGGCTGGGGGCCGTGCTCCCACAGGACCAGCATGACCAGGTACTGGGGGTAGGTCAGGCCCAGGTCCTTCAGGGCGTCCCGGTAGACGCTGCCGAAGGCGCGCGAGGCGGCGTGCAAGGAGAAGCAGACCTGGTGGTCGAGGCGGAGCAGTTCGGCGTCGGGCACCGGGGGCCTGGTCGTAGGGGTCATGGGTCCAGGTTAGCTCGCCCAGCCATTTAATTGTGCACAACCTAGTTGCACGCAATTTAAATGTGTGCGACTGTAGTGCCCATCGGGCGGCCGGGAAACGGCCGCCGCGCCACGAAGGGAACCCTGATGGACGCGCTGTACACCGCTGTCGCCACCGCCAACGGCCGCGAGGGACGGGCCGTCAGCTCCGACGGCCGGATCGACCTCGCCCTGGCCATGCCCCCGGAGCTCGGCGGCAACGGCGCGGGCACCAACCCGGAGCAGCTCTTCGCCGCCGGCTACGCGGCCTGCTTCGCCAGCGCGATGAGCAATGTCGGCCGCCAGATGAAGATCGACACCAAGGACGTCTCGGTCACCGCCGAGGTCTCGATCGGCAAGGACGGCACCGGCTTCGGTCTCGGGGTCGTCATGCGGGTGGAGCTGCCGGAGACCCTCGCGGGCGAGACCGGCCACAAGCTGGTCGAGGCCACGCACGAGTTCTGCCCGTACTCCAAGGCCACCCGCGGCAACATCGACGTCGAGCTCGTCATCGAGTAGGCGCGCGTCCCGCCCGGCGGGCCGGCCCACCGCGAGAGCGCGGGGCGGGTCCGCCGGGCGCACAGCGCGGGGGTGGCGCGGCCGGGGCGTGGGGCTCCGGCCGCGCCGTCCTGCTCAGGCGTCGTCGGCCGCGTACACCCGGCTCCCGCCGACGAAGGTCTCCAGCACCCGGGTCGCGGCGATCTCCTCGTCGGGGCCGTCGAACGGGTCGCGGTCGAGGATGGCCAGGTCGGCCAGCATGCCGGGACGGATGGTGCCGGTGTCGTCGAGGTGGTTGGCGTATGCGCTCCCGGCCGTGTACGCGGCCAGCGCCGCCCCCAGGTCGATGCGCTGTTCGGGCAGGAAGGCCGGTGCCGCGTCCGGGCCGTCCGGGGTCCGGCGGTTGACCGCGACATGCAGGGCGGCGATCGGGTCCGGGGAGCTGACCGGCCAGTCGCTGCCCGCCGCCAGGGTGGCGCCCGAGCGCAGCAGATCGCCGAACGGATACTGCCAGGCGGCCCGCTGGGCGCCCAGGAAGGGGATGGTCAGCTCGTCCATCTGCGGTTCGTGGGCCGCCCACAGCGCCTGGATGTTGGCGGTCGCGCCGAGCCGGCGGAAGCGCGGGATGTCCTCGGGGTGGACCACCTGGAGATGGGCGAGGTGGGGCCGGGTGTCGGTCCGGCCATTCGTCCGCCGGGCCGCCTCGACCGCGTCCAGTGCCTCGCGTACGGCCCGGTCGCCCAGGGCGTGGAAGTGCACCTGGAAGCCCTCCGCGTCCAGCCGGGTGACATAGGTGCACAGATCCCCGGGGGCGATGAACGAGATGCCGCTGTTGCCGGAGGCGCAGCCGCAGGACGTGAGGTAGGGGCTGAGCATGGCGGCGGTGTGGTTCTCGGCGATGCCGTCCTGCATGATCTTGACGCTGGTCGCCTGCAGCCGCCCGCCCGTCAACTCCTCCCGCCGCGCCAGCAGTTCGGGGATCTGCTCCACGCCGCGGTCCCGCTCCCACCACAGTGCCCCCCGCACCCGCGCGGTGAGCTTCCCTTCGCTGCGGGCGGCCACGTAGGCGGGAGTGACGTCGGGCGACCCCGGAGCGCGGCCCAGCATCGCGTCCTGCCAGGCGGTCACCCCGTAGCCGTGCAGCAGCCGCTGCGCTCTGAGCAGACCGGCGGTCCGCTCGGCGAGCGTCGGCTCCGGCACCAGATCGCCCACCAGCCGCATGGCCCCCTCCTGCAGCATGCCGGTCGGGTGGCCGTCGGCGTCCCGCTCGACACGCCCGTCGGCCGGGTCCGGCGTACCGGCGGTCACCCCGGCGCGTTCCAGTGCGCAGGTGTTGGCCCAGCCGCCGTGGTGATCACGGTTGACGAGGAACACCGGACGGTCGGGGACGAGCTCGTCCAGGAACTCGCGGGTCGGCATCCCGCCGGGGAACGCCTCCAGGGACCAGCCGCCGCCCGTGATCCACGGAGCCTGCGGATGCGCTGCCGCATACGCGCTGATCAGCTCGCGGTACGCGGTGGCGGTCTCCGCCGCGCTCAGATCGCACAGCGCCAACTCCAGCCCGCCGCCGACCGGATGGACATGGGCGTCCTGGAAGCCGGGGATCAGCAGCTTGCCGCCCAGGTCGACGACCTCCGTGCCCGGTCCGATCAGCTCGCGCACCGCCGCGTCGTGCCCGACGGCGATGATCCGGTCCCCGCGGACCGCCACCGCGCTCGCCCGGGTCCGCGCGGGGTCGACGGTGTGTACGGGGCCGGAGAGGAAGACGAGGTCGGCGCGGTGGTCGCCGGGGGATCCGGAGGGGACGCCGGCCGGGCCGGGCTCGGGGTGCACGGTGGTGCGGAGATCCATGAGGGTGCAGCTCCAGTGGTGTCGGGTGGGTGGTGCGGTCGTCGCGAGGGGGCCGGGCGGGCGGTCAGCTCTCCACGGGGTGCGGCAGCGGCCCGCCGGCGTCCCCGTCCATCGGCAGGGTGAGCGCATCGGCGTCGGTGCCCCGGCCGGTGCGGAAGTACGGGGCGTGGCGCACCCACTTGGCCCAGGCGGCGGTGGCCAGGCCCAGCAGGAGGAACAGCGCGGGGAGCAGCAGCATGAACCAGCCGTTGTCCGGACTCGCCTCGAAGTGGTCGCTCATGGTCGCGTAGTCCCAGACGAGGTAGGCGCCGAGCCCGAACAGCGCCAGGGCGCTCGCCGCCGGGACGACCACGTCCCGCAGCGCGCGCACCACGCCGTCGCGCAGGCTGCCGCGGAAGCGCACCGCGCAGGCGAGTGCGGTCAGGCCGTAGTAGAGGGCCACGGTCAGGCCGATGGAGTTGACCGCGGTCAGGATCATGTCGTTGAGCTTGGGGATGCCGACCGCGAGCATGGCCAGCAGCGCCGCCATGGCCATGATCACGAGGGTCCCCACGGCCGGCGAGCCGTAGCGCGGATGCAGGCGCTGCCAGACCGGGCCCAGCGTCCGGTCGCGGGCCATCGCCAGCGCCCCCCGGGCGGTGGGGATCACGCTCGACTGGAGCGAGGCGAAGGCGGAGCACATCAGGGCGGCCAGCGGCAGTGAGGCCCAGGGCTCCGGCGCCAGGGTGCTGCCGAGGAAGGTGAGCGCCTGGGGGCCGTTGTGGATGAGTTCGCCCGTGCTCATCACGCGCTGGAACGCGAGTGCGCCGATCAGGAACAGTCCCAGCATCGCCACCAGCGCGATCAGTCCGCCGCGGGCCGCGTCGGAGGCGCTACGGGTCTCCTCGTTGACGCTGAACGCGGCGTCCCAGCCCCAGTAGATGAACACCGCGATCACCATCCCCTGGGCCAGTGCCTGCGGTGAGCCGATGTCGAAGGGGTTGAGCCAGGACAGCGAGAACGGCTGGTCGCCGATGTACAGCGCATAGCCGCAGAAGACCAACAGCACCGTGTACTCGAAGATCAGCAGCCACATTTGCATCCGGGTCGCGGACCGCACGCCGGTGATGGCGGTGACCGTGACGACGACCAGCGCCACCAGGCCGACGGCGGTACTGATGCCGGTCGAGGACGGATCCAGCCGGAGGCCCAACAGGCTGTGCAGCCCGAGCTTGTTGAGGAACTGGAGCACCACGGAGCCGGTCACCGCCCCCGTGTACGCCATGAAGATCACGTTGCCGATCAGCACCACCCACCCGGTCAGAAACCCCGACCAGGGGCCGATGGACCGGCCCACCCAGGTGTAGCCGCTGCCGCAGTTCGGCTCGGTGCGGTTGAGCCGGGCGTACGACAGGGCGATGCCGAGCACGGGGAGGAACGCGAGCAGCAGCAGGGCGGGTGTCTGGCGCCCGGCGTACGCGGCCAGCGAGCCCATCCCGATGCCGAGGCTGGTGGTGGCGGCGGTGCTCGACGCGGCGATGGCCACACCGTCCTTCACCCCCAGCGAGCGGCGCATTCTCGGCCGGCCGGGGTCCTGCTGCACGGGGGAAGGCATGGCACTCACTCCTTGAACGGCGGCCCGGGCCGGACTCGCGCCGGGCCGGGGGGAGGTGCGGAAGGGGTGGCAAGGCGGGGCGGCACGGGCCGGGCCCGGGATCGGGGCCCGGCCGCGTCGTGGGAAAGGGGTGCGGAGCGGGGTACGGCACCGCGGCGGTCCGTGTATGTCCGCCGATGAAACCGCCCGCTCCTCCTTGTGTCAACGGTGTTGACGTAACCTGGTGATTAACTTGCCCGCACGGGGCCCGAGGGGTCGGGGGCGGAGCGATACGGAGGTCAGGCGTGACGGAGAGCGAGCGCGTCCCGGCCGAGCGCAAGCGGCGCCGGCCGACCAGCTCGGGGGTGGTCCTGTCGGCCGATCTGATCGTCGACGCGGCCTGTGAACTGATCGACGCCCAGGGCGCGCAGGCCTTCACCGTCCGCAAACTCGGTGCGGCGCTCGGCGCCGACCCCTCCGCCGTCTACCGCTACTTCCGCAACACCGAGGACCTGCTGCTGGCGCTCGCCGACCGGCTCATCGGCGAGTGCATGACCGGTTTCGGATCCACTGGCGACTGGGCCGCCGATCTGCGCGAACTGGGCCTGCGCGCCTACCGTTCCGCGCTGCGCCATCCGCAGATCGCCGTGTTCAGCACGGTCCGGGTCACGGGCCGCCCCCATGAGCAGCGCGCGGTCGACACCGGCGTCGGCCTGCTGCTCGGGGCCGGCTTCGACGAGGCCACGGCCGTCCGTCACTACCACGCGCTCGTGGACACCGCCCTCGGCCATGCGGCCCTGGACGCCGGTGTGCTGCGGCTGGCCCCCGCCCAGCGCGCCGCCGACGAACAGGCCTGGCAGGCGCAGTACGGCAGCCTGCCCGCTGACGAGTACCCCAGCCTGCACCGCGTACGGGAGCATCTGCCGCTCATGGCGGGTTCGGCCGTCGAGCGCGCCCTCGATCTGCTCATCGCGGCGATGCGCGGGGAGGCGGCGGAATGGGTGGCGGAAGGGGCGGAGCGGGCGGAGTGAGGCGCCTCCCGCGACGACCCGGCGGGACGATCCGGGCATTTCGCCCTCCCGGGTGCCACCATGAGGCATGCCCTTGCGACGGCTGCCTCGGCTCTGGGGACGACGGGAGCTCAGTCACGTCCTGGTGCTGTTCCCGATCGGGCTCATCGTGGCGGTCTGCACGATCGATGTCCTCTCGCCGCCCGACATCCATCTGGGGCCCCTGCTGGTCGCGGCCCCAGCGCTCACCGCGGCCTTCGCCGGGCCCGAGCTGACGGCGGCGATCGGGGCGCTGGCGGTGGTCGCGCAGGTGAGCATCGGGCTCGTGCGCCGGGTGCTGTTCACCGAGAATCTCGAGGCCCAGATCGCCGCGCTGATCGTCGTCTCCGCGCTGGTCGTGCTCTACACCGTCGTGCGCGACCGCGGCGAGCGGCGGCTCACCAAGAGCCGCTCGGTGGCCGCCGTCGCCCAGCAGGTGCTGCTCAGACCGCTGCCCGCCCGCAGTGGCCCCTTGGAAATCGCGTCCTTCTATCTGGCGGCCGAGGAGGAGGCGGCGATGGGCGGCGATCTCTTCGCGGCGGCCCGCACCACCACCAGTACCCGGCTGATCATCGGCGACGTCCGGGGCAAGGGGCTGCCCGCTTACAGCCATGCGGCCCTTCTCCTCGGCGCCTTCCGGGCCGCCGCCCACCGTCAGGCCACCCTGCCTAAGCTGGCCATCCACCTCGACGGCGCGGTGCGCTGGGACAGCAGCCAGTGGGGCAACGCCCCGGATGCGACGACGGAGGCCGCGACGGAGGCCGCGACGGAGGCCGCGACGGAGGCCGGTGACGCCCCCGACGCGGATGTCCGCTCCGCCCCGGCCGCCACCGCGGAGCCCGGTCCGGAGCCCGCCGGCCCGGACTCGGCCCCGGCCCCGGACCTCGACACCGACACCGACACCGACACCGACGAGACCTTCGCGACCGTCTCGCTGCTGGACATCCCCGATCACTGGCCCGTGCTGCGCACCATCACGTGCGGCCACCCGCCCGCGCTGCTGCTGCGCGACGGGTGGGCCCTCACCTTGCGCCCGGAGCGGACCGCGCTGCCGATCGGGCTCGGCCGGCTGGCCGGCGCCCCCGACTACGAGGTCGAGACGTTCCCCTTCGAGCCGGGGGATCTGCTGCTCCTCTACACGGACGGGGTGACCGAGGCCCGCGACGGCAAGGGGGTGTTCTACCCGCTGGCCGAGCGCGCGGGAGCCTGGAGCGGCTGCAGCCCGCAGCAGGTCCTGCAGCTGCTGCGGGCGGATCTGCTGGCGCACACCGACGGCCGCCTGGGCGACGATGCCGCCGCGGTCGCGGTACGACGCCTGCCCGCGGGGCCGCCGCAGGCCGGGCGACCGGACGGGTCCTGAGACGGTTCTGCGGACCTCCGGTTCTCCGGATTCTGCGGACCTCCGGTTCTCCGGATTCTGCGGACCTCCGGTTCTCCGGTTCTCCGGTTCTGCGACTCTCCGGCGGTCCGGCGGTCCGGCCGGGACGGGCGGCTGACCCGACCGGGATGAATTCCGTCACACCTCGCATTAGCGGACACCTCCGGCACGACGCAGGCAATTCCCCACACGGGAATTCCGCTTTACCCACTTCCGTACGCTTTCGTGAGTGCACACTGCGCGACCGGCCGTTCCGTATGCCGGACCCCTCCGGGACGCTCTCCGCCTGACGCTTCCTCAGTGCCGCCCGGCTTGATAGACACGTTCGAATCATCCGCACGTGGCATGGGACGCGCACCATGATCGACCGCAATACCTCGGACCACCACATAGTCGAGTTCGACCTCACCGCAGACGAGGCCCGGCGGCGCACCGAAGTCGTCGCGGCGCTGGGGGACACCTGGGACCCCCTCGCGGTGTTGGAGGGGGAGGCC
Organism: Streptomyces sp. NBC_01454; assembly: GCF_036227565.1. Classification (NCBI taxonomy): domain Bacteria; kingdom Bacillati; phylum Actinomycetota; class Actinomycetes; order Kitasatosporales; family Streptomycetaceae; genus Streptomyces; species Streptomyces sp. NBC_01454. The sequence goes on along the minus strand of NZ_CP109460.1, from coordinate 644,674 downwards.
GACGCCTACCGTCTCCTCTACTCGGACCTGGACGCGGAGCAGCAGGCCACCTACGACATGCTGGTCTCCGCCGGGGTGCTGCCCGCCTCCGGACAGGCCTGAGCATGCTGCCGCTCGACCCCACCGCCGATATCGGCCGCCGGGCCTGGGTCCCGTGCCCCGGCTGCCAGGACCACCAGGAATGCGGCACCTGCCTCGACGGCCGCACCTGTGAGGACCACTGGCGCTACCTCCTGTCGAACAAGGGCAGCGTCCTGCACCTGCAGTGCCCCAACTGCACCCATCTGTGGGCCTGGCAGTCGGGATTCGGCGCGGGCGGCCGCACCGACGCCTGACGCGCCACTGCCGCCCCACCGTCTAGGCCAGCCGTCCCAGCGCCTCCTTGTACGCCACCTCGAATGCCGTGTCGGCCGGTACGTCGCGGTCCGGGTGCACTCCGACGCCCTCCCAGTTGCTGCCGGTGACGGCATTGATCGTCCGGGCCGTGGGCACGGTGACCGTGATGTGCTCCGTCACCGCATGCCGCTTCGTCGGGTGCGCCCCGCCGCGGGTCGTCTCCCCGATCACCTCCGCGCGCTCGTAGGCCTGCAGGGTGTACGCCACGTCCTCCCCGCCCGAAAACGTGGTCGCGCTGGTGAGGACGTACACCGGACGGTAGAGATAGCGCGGCGCCGGCAGGTGCGACAGGGTCCAGAACTGCCGGGTGGAGTCGCTGGAGCGCTCGTAGAAGTCGTTGAGGTGCACCTGATCGTCGGGGAAGAAGTAGCTGCACCACATCGCGGCGCCCGCGGGGGAGCCGCCCCGGCACTCCCGCAGATCGAGCAGCAGGGCCCGGGTGTGCGCGACCAGCTCCATGGCCGCACCGATCGCACGCGCGCCTTCCCCGGCGTCGGCCATCCACCGGATGTCCAGACAGCCGATGTTGCCGTCGAGCTGCTCGCAGCGGCGGATGCCGTGGTTCTCGGCCCGCATCAGCGCGAGGAAGGCCGCCCGCCCCGCGTCCCCCTCCGCCGACTCGGCGGCCCGGGGCTCGTCCTGCCACAGCAGCCGGAGGTGCTTGTCCGGGCAGACCTCCTGGAGGTGCGCGGTCACCGCCGCGCAGAACGCGGCACCGCTCAGCGCGTCATACGTCCCCGATGCCAGCCGGGCCCGGATCGCCTGATCGATCTCCACCGCACGCTGGGGGAAGACATAGCCCGTCACTATGCGGTCCAGTGCGAGGTCGATGATCTCTGCGTGGGTGGGCATTGCTGCTGATCCTCTCTGTGGTGCGGGTGGGTCTCCCCGCCGGCTCCGGCTCCCGGGGCGGGCTCGTACGAGGGGCCGTACGGGCCGTGCACGCGGTGCGCCGGACGTCCGCCGGCGGTAGCGTGCCGAGCATGGAGCTGCACGCACGATCGCTTTGGCTGCTGACCGAGCCGCTGCACGCGGTCTGCTACTTCGACGACCACTGCCGTGACATGGGCAAGGACCTCGGTCTCAAGGGCTTCTGGATGGGGTATTTCGCGGCCCGCACCGCCCCCATGGGAGCGGTGGAACCCGCCGCGGCCACGGCCGTTCTCGGGGTGTTCGCGCCGGGGATGGTCGCCCGTGCGCTGCCCGCGGCCTGGAGCGTCGTCAGCCCGGCCCATGTCCTCGACGAACGCGGCAGCCGCGCGGCCCGGGCGCTGCGCGGGATCGACCCCGAACTGGAGCGCCGCGCCGCCGAGCTGCTGCCGCCGCTCCAGGCGATCGTCGACGACGCACCGGCCACCGCACGTCCGCTGTTCGCCGCCAACCGCGCGCTGTGCGATCACGCCGACCCCGTCGAGCGGCTGTGGCAACTGGTCACCACCGTCAGAGAGTTCAGAGGCGACGCGCACCACGCCGTACTCGCCGACGAGGGGCTCGACGGATGCGAGGCCCTGGTCCTGGCCGCCGCGTCCGGGCGCGTCCCCGGGGAGGCCATGCGCCAGGACCGCGGCTGGAGCGAGGAGGACTGGGCAGCGGCGGCGGACCGGCTGCGGGCCCGGGACCTCGTGGACGCCCGCGGCGAGGCGACCGGGCACGGCAGACGGGAACGGGAGCGCATCGAGGCAGCCACCGACCGGCTGGCCGGCCGGCTGCTGCGCCCGCTGCCCGAGGCGCAGACCGAGGCGATGCTGCACACGCTGGAGCCCGTGGTCCGCCGCATTCTGGCCGCGGAGGTGCTCCCCTTCCCCAACCCGATCGGCCTGCCGCACCTCGATGCGCCCGTGCCGTACTGAGACGCCCGTCAGGAGGTGCGCGGCCGTATGCCGCCCTCCTTCAGCTTCTGCTCCAGATCCACCGTGTCCGAAGCCGGCGGCGCCTGGACCGTGACCGGCTTGTTGACGCCGGAGAACCATATGGTCAGGTCCAGCGGGCCCTGGGCCGCCTGCGCACGCTCCCGGAACTTCACGGTCCGGTCATCGGGTCCGATCCAGATGTCGAGCCGCAGCTTGCGCACCCCGAGCTGCCCGTACTGCTCGATCGCCTTCTTGCGGCGCGCGGCGTCCATCGCACTCTTGGGCATCTGCTGCCTGAGCAGCTCCGCCACGTCCACCGTGCCGGCATAGTGCGTCGTCCGCACGCCGTCGACGGTCTCCGCGCCGACCTTCTTGACGTCCTCGGACTGCGGAAGCAACGACGCCTGCGCCGCCGGGTCCTGGTCGGCCTGCTGCTGCATCCCCCGAGTCCGCCGGCCCCCTTGCCCTTCATGGCGAACTTGATCCAGTGCTTGCCGTCCATCCCGGCCGCCGTGTCCGAACCCCCGCCCAGATACACCGAGCCTCCGACGAGCCGCACCGAGAACTCGTGTGCCTTCCCGCCCATGGACGCCTTCATCTGCATGTCGGCGACGCGCGGACGGAGGCTGAACGACACCTTGCCCTCGATGGTCCCCTGCCCCGGGACCCTGCCGGAGAGGCGATACGAAGCGGAGTTGAGCCGGGCGCCCTTGTTGACGGCCTTCTGGACCGCGGCGACCGGCGCGGCGCGGAAGCTCTCCGGCGCGGAGCGGTCCGCCGAGGTCCCTTTGGACGCCGCGCATGCCGCCGTGCCGCACAGCACGGCGCCGGTCAGCAACGCCCCGGCGACGCGGAATGAGGTACGGGAAATACGAGTCATGGCCCCCCCATGAACACACGGACATATGGAAATGTGACTGATCGAGACAGTAACCCACGGCACCGACAATCCCCCGTGTGGCGGGACGCGGCCGCGTGGCCTGGGCGTATGGCATCCGGCGGGGCCGGGGGGCGGGCGGGAGCCGTGGGGCCGGAGTGATTTTCATCTGGTGGTTCGATGGGTGCTTTGGGGTGTTTTATTTAGCCAGATCGGGACACCAGCGCGCGCGAGGCGTTGAATAAGTATGGATCCTAGAGAGTTGTGGGACCGCAACGCCGTGCTGGCAGAAGCGTTTTGTCTGGGCGACGAGCGTGTGCGTGAGGCGCAGGCCAGACTTGACGAGGCGCAGGCCGACCGGTCACGGGTGCTGGCGGCGTTCGCGGTGACGGTGGGCAGCACTGGCGCGGTGGCGGGTCTTTTCGGTCTGAACGAGCGGGAAGTACGGATCGCCCGGCGCACGGTGGGCAAGGACGACGCCCGCGCCGTCGCCGAAGAACTGCTCGCGGCCTCCACTCCCGCCGCGGTCCCGCAGCCCGACGAGGCTCCGCCGGCCCCCGAGGCAGCTGCCGAATATCCTCACCACCAGAACTCCTCTGCCGGAACGCGTCCCGGGCCGGTCCGTGAGAACGTCGGCAGCCCGGGGGCAGCGGAACAGAGCTGGTCACCGGCCATGGACGCGGTGCTGATCGGCAGTTGGCAGACGGGGGTGGACCTGCGCGAACTCGCCGCCGAATTCGGGCTCGATCTCACCCGCCTGGTGACCCGGGCCCAACAGCTCTCCGCCCAGGGGCGGTTCTATCCGGGCCCGGTCGAGACCCATGCCGGACGCCACCGGCGCGGTCCCGGCGATGTTCATGAATCCGAATACACCATTCCCGCACAGCAGACGGCTCCCTGGAATGCCGCGCCCTCGGCACACCCGATGGCATCCGCCTGGCACACCGGCACGATGCCGACCGCGGAGTCCGTCCCGGACAACATGGCCGCCCTCGCCTCCGAATGGGACAACGCCCTCGCTCCGTGGGGCACCCTCGCGCCCTCGCACGAGGACCCCGTTTCCTCCCATCAGCCCTGGGCCCAATACCACCTCAGTTCCTGACTGCCCGTTGAGAGCGCGCTACGTACGCACTCCGCCCCGCAGGCCGGTACCGGCCGTCCCGGGGTGAGAGGCCCCGCCCGGATTCCCCGGAGCGGGGCGAGAAGAGGGGAGCAGGCCGGAGCCATGGCGAGGGATGAGGCGGGGGCGGGGGACGAGGCGGGGGCGGGGGACGAGGCGGGGGCGGGGGAGAAGGGGGTGCTGGCGGGGAAGGTGGCGCTGGTGGCCGGCGCCGGGCGCGCCATCGCGGTGGAACTCGCCCGCGCCGGCGCATGGGTGTACGCCACAGGGCGCAGCAGCCGGACCGCCGGCCGGTCGGAGATCGACCGGCCGGAGACGATCGAGGAGACCGGAGAGCTGGTCACCGCGGCCGGAGGCACCGGAACGGCCCTGCGGTGGACCACCTCGACAGCGATCAGGTCCGTGCTCTCATCCGGCGCGTCGACCGGGACCACGGCCGCCTCGATGTCCTCGTCAACGACATCTTCGGCGGCGATGCCTATGCCCAGTTCGGCACCACCGTCTGGGAGCACGATCTCGCCGGCGGGCTGCGGATGCTGCGCATGGGCATCGACACCCACGCGATCACCCGCCACCATGCGCTGCCGCTGCTCATCCGCCGCCCCGGCGGGCTGGTGATCGAGATGACCGACGGCACCCCGGAGTACAACGCCGCCTACCGCCACCACGAGGGCTCCTACTACGACTTGGCGAAGGCCGCCGTGCAGCGGATGACCCTGGCCCTGAGCCATGAACTCACCCCGTACGGTGGCGCGGCCGTGGCCGTCACACCCGGCCGGCTGCGGTCGGAGAAGATGCTCGAGGCCTCCGGCGTGACCGAGGAGACCTGGCGGGAGGCGACCGCCCGTGTACCGCATTTCTGTATCGCCGAGTCCCCCACCTGTGTCGCTCGGGCCGTGGTCGCGCTCGCCGCGGATCCGGACGTCGGCCGCTGGAGCGGAAAGGGGGTCTCCAGCGGGCAACTGGCCCCCCTCTACGGATTCACCGACACCGACGGCACCCGCCCGGACTGCTGGCGCTATGTCGTCGAGGTCCAGACCGGGGCCTGACGGCCGACGACACCGGCTACCGCTGACGGCCGCACGGCCGGCCGGACGCCCCGCACGCGACGCGGTGTCATGGCGTTGCCGTACCCAACTCGCGCCGGTGCAGCGGAAATACGGGCGGGCAATGTAACCATGTGTGCGGCTCATCAGTCTGATGCGTGAAAGAGCATCACTTCCCCGGACAAAGGGAGAGGGAAGCCCTCCTGCGGAAGACTCTTGCTGTGGCCGCCGCGATATCGGTGTGCACGCTCACCACGGCGCCCGGAGGGGCGGCGGCGCTCACCACGAGGGGCACCGGGTGGAATCTGACCTCCCGGCTCGGCGTCACCGGCCTCAGCCCGTCCCGCCCGTACACGGTCACCTTCGCCACGGCTGCCATGAAGGCCCGCTACACCCCCTACCTGACGGCCGCCGTCGCCCAGGCCAAGGCCGCCGGTGTGAAGCCGGCCCTCGGCGGCGTCGAGACCGTCAACCCACGACATCGTCCTTGTCCAGGTCGGTGTTCGGGTGGTCGAGATCGAGCGCGTGCAGCATTTCGTGGACGACGCTGTTCCGCACGACGTGGGTGGAGAAGTTCGAGTGCGTCGCCACGTCCTACGGCAACAAGCCGATCATGTGCGACCCCAACGGCGGGTACCGGACCACCGCCGACGCGGACAAGCTGACCGGCTTCGACCTCAACGGGCGGAAGGCGCTGCTGGCCAACGCCCGTGCGCAGGGCGTCGGATAGCTACCGGGGGAGGGGCGCTGAGGCGGTCGAGTCCGGTAGGGGGACGCCGGGTTCACGGGTTCACGCGCCGATATTCAGCAGCCGCGTGGCCGGCCGCGTGCGAGCATGTGCTCATGCCGTCGCGACTGCCGTTCGGAGACGAGTTACAGGCCGAGTTGGGGCCGCCCCGGCGCGCCCGCCGACTGGACAGCAGCCCGCGCTCCCGTGTGTGGCGAGTGGAGCTGACCGGTGGACCGGCGGTCGTGAAGCAGATCGTCCATGGGGCCGATGCCGAGGAACGGTACGCCCGCGAGGTGGCCGCTCTGCGGCTCGCCGCCAGGGCCACCACACCTGTGGTGCCCGCGGTGCTGGGCACCGATCCCGGCGAGCGGGTTCTGGTTCTGGAGCATCTGGACCACCAACGACCGTCCCCGGGCTGGATCGTCGACCACGCCGCGGCGCTGGCGCGGCTGCACGCCTCCGCGGGCCCGGACGGCGCCGCCGTGCTCCCCCGGTGGACCGGACCGGGCGGGGCCGACATCGACGCCTTCCTTCGACTGGCCGAGGCGCTGAAGGCTCCCGTGGCCCCCGGCGTGCGCGCCGAGCTCGATGCCCTCGTCCTCCGGCTCGGCCGGGCGCCGGGGAACGCCCTTCTCCACGGGGACCCGTGCCCCGGCAACGACCTGCACACCACCGGCGGCGTCAGATTCATCGACTTCGAACAGGCCGCATGGGGCAGCGGACTAATGGAACTCGCCTATCTCCGCATCGGCTTTCCCACCTGCTGGTGTGTCACCGCCTCCTCCGAGGCGCTGCTGCACCGGGCCGAGGACGCCTACCGCACGGCCTGGCACGCCGAGACCGGCGCCGCACTCCCCGTCGATCTCACCGACGCCTGCGCGGGCTGGCTGATCAGGGGCGACGCGCTGGTCCCCCGCGCGCGGCGCGGCGGCACCGACGACTTGGCCCGCATCCCCCAGCGGGACTGGACCTGGGGCACCGCCACCGCTCGGCAGCGGCTGCTGCACCGCCTCGCTGTCGTCAGCCGGATGAGCGCCGGCCACGCGGAGTTGCCGGGCTTCGGCACGCTCTGCACGGTCATGCACCAACGGATGGCCGCCCGATGGCCCGCGCTCCCGCCGGTTCCGTCCCGACGCCCGTAGGTGGGCGGGCGTCGGCGTCCAGGGGCCCGCCGCGGCCCGCCCCCACTTCCCCGTATGCGGGCTGCTCAGCCCGCCGTTTCCCCCGCATGCGGTGTCAGCACCCCGGCCGCGACCAGGGCGAACAGGGCTATGCCCAGCAGAATGCGGTAGATCACGAACGGCATGAAGCTCTTGTGGGAGATGAATTTCATGAACCACGCGATCACTGCGTAGCCGACGACGAAGGCGATGACCGTGGCGAAGACGGTGGAGCCCCAGGCGACATGCCCCTGGCCGGCATCCTTGAGCTCGAAGACGCCGGAGGCCAGTACGGCCGGAATGGCCAGCAGGAAGGAATAACGGGCCGCGGATTCACGGGTGTAGCCCATCAGCAGGCCGCCGCTGATCGTGGCGCCGGAGCGGGAGACGCCGGGGACGAGGGCCATGGCCTGGCAGGCGCCGTACAGCAGGCCGTCCTTGACGTTGAGGTCGGTGAGGGTCTTGCGCTGCTTGGCGGCGCGGTGCCGGCCACCCGTCTCGTCGCGCGCGGCCAGCCGGTCGGCGATGCCCAGGACGACACCCATCACGATGAGGGTGGTGGCGATCAGCCGCAGATCCCGGAACGGGCCCTCGACGGCATCCTTGAGCGTGATGCCCAGCACGCCGATCGGGATCGAGCCGACGATGACCAGCCAGCCCATCTGGGCGTCGTGATCGTGCCGCAGCTCGCGCCGGAAGAGGGACCGGGCCCAGGTCGAGATGATCCGCCCGATGTCCTTGCGGAAGTAGATGATGACGGCCGCTTCGGTGCCGATCTGGGTGATGGCGGTGAACGCCGCCCCGGGGTCCTGCCAGCCGGCGAACGCCGCGGTCAGCCGCAGATGGGCACTGGACGAGATCGGAAGAAACTCGGTCAACCCTTGGACGAGTCCGAGCACGAATGATTCAAACCAAGTCATGGAAAAGACGCTATCCAAGGGTGATCAGGCGCTGACCTGCGCGAGATGTGAAAAATCGGACACTGGCGGCGGATGTGGATCACCGCCGATCGGGGGCAGCGTAACGTCCGAAGATGTCCGGATGGCCAAGGGGTCCTGGACCCGCTGCGCCTGCCGGGTGGCGGCTCCCATGGCGGGTGCCGTCGGCCCCTCCGGGGTCAGCTGCCGCGCAGCGCCTTGCGTGTGCACCACGCCACCACCAGCGCCCCCAGCGCGCTGACGACGACGAAGCCCACGGCGAGGAGGAACGCCGGTGAGGTGGGTGTCGAGGCCCGTGCGCCGGCGAGGGCGTAGGCCGCGGTGTTCGGGACGCTGCCGAGGGCCGTCGCGAGGAGGAAGGGGAACCAACCCATCCGCGAGACCGCGGCGCAGTAGTTCGTGGCCCAGAACGGCAGGCCGGGGAAGAGCCGGACCGCCAGCATCGAGCGGAAGCCGTGCTCGCTCAACTGCCGGTCGGCGGCCGTCAGCCAGCGGGCGCGCAACAACGGACGCAGGGCGTCCTGCCCGAGCAGCCGGCCGAGCCCGAAGGACAGTCCGGCGCCCAGCACCGTACCGACGAGCGCGGTGGCCAGCCCGGCCCGGCAGCCGAAGAGGGCGCCCGCCGCGAGGTTGAGCACCGGGCGCGGGACGAAGGCGGTGGCGCACGCGCCGTACGCCAGCGCGAAGACCACCAGGGCGGTCGGGCCGGACAGCTGCGCGGGCCAGCCGCCGGTCAGCAGCTGCTGCGGCCGCCACAGCAGCACGGCAGCCGCCGCGGCCGCCAGCAGGGCGAGCAGCAGACCCAGCCGGGCCCAGGGGGAGAGCAGCACACGCGTGCAGCGCGCGGCGAGGCCGTCGGGCGCTGCGGCGGGTGTGAGCATCCCGGGAGCGTAACCGACCCCAGTGAGAAGGAGCGGTCACCCCGGCCCGCGGCCGGCGCGTTTCGGGATTGCCGGAAACCGGCGCAAGGATGTCCTGTTGTGTCCGTGTCCGGCCGTGGCATCGACGGGTAAATCGTTCGACGGCGGTGCGGGTGCCCGGCACCATGGGGCGCATGCCCCGGCGCGCCTTCCTCCCGCTCCCGCCCGCAGTCGCGGACGGGCCGAAGGCTGCCGTCGCCCTCCCCGCGGCCCTCGCCGCAACGGAGGACGCCACCCCCACCGTCACCCCCACCGCCGCCCTCGCAGCGGCCGTGCCGGCCGACGGCATTCACAGCTGACCCTCTCCGGATCGTCCCGCGGACCCCGCAGGGGGAGGGTCGGCCGGCCCAGGGGTCCCCGCGGCGCCAAGTCGCCGTCCTCACCGCATTGTTGCGAGGAAGTACACCGTGCCCAAGACGGCAAATGTGCGCGCCAAGCCGCATCTGAACATCGGCACCATGGGCCATGTCGACCACGGCAAGACCACGCTGGCCGCTGCCCTCACCAAGGTCCTCAGCGACCGGGGGAGCGGTACGTTCGAGCCGTTCGGCCGGATCGACCGGAGGCCCGAGGAGGCGGCCCGCGGTCTCACGATCACCAGCTCGCACGTCGAGTACGAGACCGGCACGCGGCACTACGCCCATGTCGACATGCCCGGTCACGCCGGCTTCATCAAGAACATGATCACCGGCGTGGCGCAGCTCGACGGGGCGATCCTGGTCGTCTCCGCGCTCGACGGGATCAGGCCGCAGACCGCCGAACATGTGCTGCTCGCCCGGCAGATGGGCGTCCGGTACGTCGTCGTGGCCCTCAACAAGGCCGACGCCGGCGCCCCGGAACTCACCGGCCTGGTGGAGCGGGAAGTGCGCGAGGTGCTGAGCGCGCACGGCTACGACGGGGAGCATGTGCCCGTCGTACGGGTCTCGGGACTGCGTGCCCTGGAGGGGGACCCGCGCTGGACGGCGGCGATCGACGCGCTGCTGGACGCCGTGGACGTCGGTGTCCCGCTGCCCGAGCGGTATCCGGCCGCTCCGTTCCTGCTGCCGGTGGAGAGCGTCCTGACCCTCACCGGCCGCGGCACGGTCGTCACCGGAACCGTCGCGCGCGGCACGGTGCGGATCGGCGACCGGGTGGCGGTGGTCGGTGCGGGGGCCGAGATGACCGTCGCCGGGCTGGAGACGTTCGGCAAGCCCGTGGCGTCGGCCGAGGCCGGGGACGATGTCGGGCTGCTGCTGCGCGGACTCCACCGCGACCGGGTGCGCCGCGGGCAGGTGGTCGCGGCACCCGGCAGCGTCACCCCGCGGCGCCGTTTCACCGCCGGCCTCCAGGTCCTGTCTTCAGAGGACGGCGGCCGCCGGACGCCGCTGTCCACCGGCTACCGGCCGCAGTTCCACCTTCGCACCGCGGACGTGACCGGCCGCCTCGACCTCGGCGAGCGGGGCCTCGCCCACCCCGGAGAGACGGTGACGGTCCGCGTCGAACTGGACCGCGCGGTGGCGCTGGAGACGGGCCTGGGTTTCGCCGTCCGGGAGGGCGGCCGGACCGTCGGCGTGGGGACGGTGCGCACCGTCGAGGAGTGAGGCGGCGCAGGTCAGCAGCGGTGTCCGGCACCGTCGCCGATGCGGGGCGCGGCCGCCGCTGTCCCGGGAGCGAGCGGGGTGCGACACTGCTCGCCCGGAGGAACGGCTGCGCACACACGGATGATCGAGGGTGACCTGATGGCGGGTACGGCACTGGTCCTGGGCGGCGGAGGGCTCACCGGCATCGGCTGGGAGATCGGTGTGCTGGCGGGTCTGGCCGAGGCGGGCATCGGTCTCGCCGACGCCGACGTCGTCATCGGCACCTCCGCCGGATCGATCGTCGGCGCCCATCTCACCTCCCGGCAGCTCGCCCTGGAGGAGATCTACGAGCGCCAGCTCGCCGTGCCCGCATCCCGCTCGGCGGAGCGGATGGGCCCGGCCGCACTCGCCCGGTTCGCGACCATCGCGCTGCGCTCCCGGGACACCGTGTCCTTCGGCGTACGGATGGGGAAGCTGGCCCTCGCGGCCCGTACCGTTCCCGAGGAGACCCAGCGCACGGTCATCGCCCGGACCCTGGAGCTGGCCGACTGGCCGGCCCGCCGGCTGGTGATCACCGCGGTGAACGCGGCCACGGGGGAGCGGACCGCCTTCGACGACACCAGCGGTGTGCGGCTGCTCGACGCGGTGGGCGCGAGCTGCGCGGTCCCCGGTATCTATCCGCCGGTCACCATCGACGGCACGCGCTGGATCGACGGCGGGGTGCACTCCAGCGCCAACGCGGATCTGGCCGCGGGCTGTGAGCGGGTGGTGGTCGTCGCGCCGATGGCGGCCTCCGGCGGGCCGATCGCCGGGCCCCGGGCGCAGGGTGCCCAACTGGCGCGCCAGGGTGCCCGGGTGTGCGTGATCACCCCGGACCGCGCGGCCCGGTCGGCGTTCGGCCGCAATGTCCTGGATCCCGCCCGGCGTGCGGACGCGGCTCGTGCCGGGCGCCGGCAGGCCGCGTCCCATCTGGCGGAGATCCGGCAGGTCTGGCCGGACTGACCGCCCGCCCCGGGGCCGGTAACGGGGGCGAGGTGGCCCGCACCGGCACCAGCGCCCGGGGCCGGACGGGCACAATCGGACGGTGGACCGAGCACCTGAGCCGATACCCGTCACCCGGACCGTGGACTGCGGCACTGCCAAGCTGCTGCCGGATGTCGACCGGCGCCGGGCCTGGCTGCTCACGGTCGACGGGGCGCCGCAGTCGTACGTGGACCTCGACGCTCCGCTGCATCTGGAATTCGAGTATGTGCGCCGGCTGGCCTTCGTCCTGGACGAGGTGGCCGCCCCGGGGCAGCCGCTGGACGTGCTGCACCTGGGGGGCGGGGCGCTGACCCTGCCCCGCTATCTCGCGGCCACCCGGCCGCACTCCCGGCAGGAGGTCATCGAGGCCGACCGCGCCCTGCTGGCCCTGGTGGCGGAGCACCTGCCGCTGCCCGGGAACTGCGGTGTCACGCTGCACGCCCAAGACGCCCGTATGGCGCTGGAGGCGGCCCCGGAGCGGAGCGCCGACGTGATCGTGGCGGATGTCTTCGGCGGCTCGCGGGTGCCGGCGCAGCTCACCTCGATCGAGTACGCGCGGGCCGCCGCCCGGGTGCTGCGGGAAGACGGCTGCTACGCCGCGAACCTCGCGGACAGCGCGCCGTTCGGCTTTCTGCGCGGTCAACTCGCCAATTTCGCCTCGGTCTTCGAGCATCTGGCGCTGATCGCGGAGCCCTCGGTGCTCCGCGGCCGCCGCTTCGGCAACGCCGTGCTGCTCGCCTCGCGCACGCCGCTCCCGGTCGCCGCGCTGGCCCGGCGGGCGGCCGGCGACGCGTTCCCGGCCCGGGTGGAGCACGGTGCGCGACTGCGGCGGCTGATCGCGGACGCGGCACCCGTACGCGATGCCGAGGCGGTGGCCTCGCCGGTGCCTCCGGACGGTGCGTTCAGCGTCGGCTGAGCGCGGACCCGCCGCGGCCGCGGGTCACGGCGTCCCCGACGTCTGCGGTTCCTGCGCACCGGCCGCGTGGGAGTCCGCCCGCCCGGCCGCGGGCTCCGGGTCCGTGCGCCGGGTCAGCTGCCGTACGCCGGGAACGCACAGCACCGCCGCCGTCAGCAGCACGATCAGCGCCGAACAGCCCCACAGCGCGGCCCTCGTGCCGATGAGGTCCTGTACCGGGCCGGCCAGTGCGGTGGCCGCCGGGACCATGGCCAGGGAGCCCAGCCAGTCGTAGGACGAGACCCGGGAGAACTTGTCCTCGGGGATCTCCTGGTGCAGCGCCATCATCCACGTCACCGCGAAGACCTCGATCGCGACGCCGGTACCGAACATGATCACGGCGAGCCCGGCCGTCGGGAGGGGCACGGCGAGCGCGGCGGACGGGAGGGCGAGTGGGAAGACGCACAGCGCACCGGTCAGCAGGAGCCGGCGCGGTCGCAGGCGGGTCATCAGCAGGGCGCCGCCCGCGGTACCCGCGCCGAAGGCGGCCAGCGCCAGCCCCCAGGGGCCGGGGCCGCCCAGATACCGGGCGGCGACCAGCGGCCCGTAGACCGCCTCGGCGGCCGCGACCATGGCGTTGACGAGGGAGAACTGCAGGACCACCGCCCACAGCCAGGACCGCGAGACGACCTCCCGCCAGCCCTCCCGCAGCTCGTGCAGCATCCCGCCGCCGGCGGCCCGCAGGGGAACTCCGCTCACATCGAGGAACGCACGCAGCGCCGCCGCGAGCGCGAACGCCGCGGAGTCGACGGCCAGCACCCAGCCCGGGCCGACGGCGGCGACCAGGGCGCCGCCGAGCGCGGCCCCGCCGATGTTCGCGCCGTTCATGCCCATCCGGTACACGGCGAAGGCGCGCCCCGCGTGCTCGCCGGAGACCCCGGCGAGCACCATGCCCTCGGAGGCCGGCGCGAAGAACGCCTGCCCGGTACCGCCCAGGGCGGCCAGCAGCGCCATCTGCCACAGCCGTGGCTCCCCGGTCAGGACGAGCAGCGCGAACAGGCCCTGGGAGACGCAGTTGAGGGCGTTCGCGGCGACCATCACACGGTGGCGGGGGAGCCGGTCGGCGATCGCGCCGCCGATCAGCAGGAAGAGGAGCAGCGGGACCGTGCGGGCGGCCGCGACCAGGCCGACCTCGGTGGCGGTGCCGCCGGCGGCGAGCACCGCGAAGGCGGTCGCGATCAGCGCACCGGAGCTGCCGAGGCTGGTGATCACCGTGGCGCCGGTGAGCAGCAGGTAGTTGCGTCCCGCCCAGGCGGGACGGGCTCTCACCAAGGCCGGGTGCCCGGGGAGGGGGCGGTGGGGGACGGCCTGCGGCACGGGGAACCCGGCGCGTGGTGCCGGTGGTGTGCCGGGTACCTCACCCGTGCTTCTGCGCTGTGTTGTTGTCCTGGCCGCATGGGCGCTCACGATAGGCGGCGCGGGCCGCGGCGTGCACCCGGATGGTCGCGGGGCGCGACGCCCGGGCGGCGCGGCCCTTCCCACCTAAGCTACCGCTAGGTAACATGACCCCATGTCCTCCGAGACCCTGCCGTCGATCGGCGAAATGATGGCGGCCTCCGTGCCGATGGTCCGCACCCTGAACCTCGAGTTCACCGAGACCACCGCCGAGCGCGCCGTGGTCCGCATGCCCGACCAGTCCGACTTCCACAACCACGTCGGCGGCCCGCACGCCGGCGCGATGTTCACCCTCGCCGAGTCCGCGAGCGGGGCGATCGTGATGACCGCCTTCGGCGACCAGCTCGGCCGCGCGGTGCCGCTGGCGGTGCGCGCCGAGATCGGCTACAAGAAGCTCGCCATGGGAGCGGTCACCGCCACCGCGGAGCTGGGCCGGCCGGTGGCCGAGGTGGTCGCCGAGCTCGACGCCGGTGAGCGCCCGGAATTCCCGGTGAACATCGCCCTTACCCGCGAGGACGGCGCGGTGACCGGCGAGATGACCATCGTGTGGACCCTGCGCCCCAACAAGTGAGCCGCTTCACCGAGTGAATCGCTTCACAGCCCAGTTCTCCCCCGGCCCGCCGTGTCACCGCACGGCGGGCCGTCGCCGTCCCGGGACGGCCCGGCCGCGCCGGCAGGGTCCCCGGTGGCGGAGGTCGCCCACCGCGGGACGAATCGGCCCACGACCGACCCGATCGAGTACGCTTCCCGGGCGCGCCCCGGGCGTGCCAGGGGGATCGAGCGGCGACGGTGTCAGGGGCACCGGGCCACGGCCCACGGGGGCCCTACTTCAGCGGAGGAACCGGTTTTGCACATCCAGGAGTGGCTCGAGACGGTACCGGCCGTGAGCGTCTACCTCCTGGTGGGGGTGGTCATCGGACTGGAGAGCCTCGGCATTCCGCTGCCCGGTGAGATCGTCCTTGTCAGCGCGGCGATCCTCGCCGCGACCCAGGACCACATCAACCCGTTCGTGCTCGGCGCCTGCGCGTCCATCGGCGCGATCCTCGGGGACTCCGCCGGCTATCTGATCGGCCGCAAGGGCGGCCAGCCGCTGTTGCACTGGGCCGGCCGGAAGTTCCCCAAGCACTTCGGCCCCGACCATGTCGCCATGGCCGAGGAGAAGTTCGACAAGTGGGGGATGTGGGCGGTCTTCTTCGGCCGCTTCATCGCGCTGCTGCGCATCTTCGCCGGCCCGCTCGCCGGCGTCCTGCGGATGCCGTACTGGAAGTTCCTGATCGCCAACGTCCTCGGCGGCATCATCTGGGCGGGCGGTACGACCGCGCTGATCTACAGCGTGGGCATCGTCGCCGAGCCCTGGCTCAAGCGCTTCTCGTCGTGGGGCCTGGGTGCCGCGGTGCTGTTCGGCATCGGCTCGTTCCTCTTGATGAAGCACCGGGCGAAGAAGGCGGCCGCCGCCCGCGAGGCGAAGGAGGCCGCGGTCGCCGCCACGGCGGACTGACCGGGGAACCGGGCCGGTGCGGCCCTGCTGCCCGTCCGCGCGGCCGGATCTCCGGACGCCGCACCCGATCGATACTTCACATCGGCGCCGCGGCGGCGGCTCAGGGCATCAGCCAGACGTCCGGCCCGCCGTCGCGCCATTCGAAGACGCCGGTGTCGTCCCAGACGAACCGCGCGGTACCGAAACCGGCCCGGCGCAGTATGGCGGCCACGTCGCCGGGGCGCAGCGCGCGCCCCAGATCCTGTCCGTAGAGCGTCACACGGCGACCGCCCGTACAGGGCGGATGCACGATCACGGGGGCACGCTTCATGTCCTCAGCATGCGACCGGGCCACCGCCCCCGCATCCCGAACGTGGCCGGAACGTCACACAGCGTGCCCCCGCCGCGCCGGCCGGCCGCCGTACGTCCGCGCCGCTCAGGACCGCGCCCGCAGCCGTGAGCCGAACGCCCGGGACCGCACGCCGGAGCCGCCGCCCTGCCACCACGCCTCCTGCCCGTCCCGGCCCGGCGGCGCCCCGCCGCGCAGCTGGTGCCGCAGGCCGGCCAGCAGGGTCCGGGCACCGGCGATGAACAGCGGGTCACCGACGAGCTCGGTGGCCGCCAGGGCCTTGCGGCAGGCACGCAGGGCCACCGCCGGTTTCCCGTGGGCACGTTCGGTCATGGCGAGCGCGTACAGCACCGTTGAGTGGAGCCAGCAGTCGCCGTCGGAGTGCCGGGCCTCCCATGCGCGGCGGGCCGTCGTCCTCGCCCGCCGGGCGTCGAGCGACGAGAGGGCGAGGGCGAGCAGCGCCCCGCTGTGGGCGGGCCCCGGGCCGAACCACGGATCACGGGAACGGTGCCGGGCCGCCTCCTCCAGACACGCCGTGGCAGCCGTGAGGTCCCGCCGGTACAGCGCCAACACACCGTGCGCATGCGCGATCCGGGCCAGCCCGTCGCTGTCCGCATGCATCACCGCCGCCGTCCATGCCCGGTCGAGCAGCGCCCCGGCGGCGGGCGCGTTCTCCTGCGCCGCGAGATACCCGGACAACCACAGGGCACGGGCCCGCAGCGGAGTGTCCTCGGGGGAGAGCAGCAGCAGCCGGTCCAGATGCGCCCGCCCCTGTCGTCGGTGGCCGCAGGCCGCCCAGTGGAACCACAGCGACACCGCGATCTCCAGTGCGTCGAGCGCATCCGCCGCGTCCTGCGGCGGCCGGGTCAACGCCGCGTCGAAGTTGGCCTGTTCGTCCTCCACCAGCCCCACGGCGAGCCGCTGGTCAGGGCCCTGCCAGGCGATCTGGGCCTCGGCCGCGAGCGCCGCGCAGCCCTGCCGGAACCGTCTGAGCGCCGCGGATTCCCCGCCCGCCTCGCGCAGCTGTGTCCGCCCGAAGTCGCGGGCGGCGCGGGGGAGTCGGTAGCGCGGCGGCAGCGCGGCCCCGGTGTCCTCGTGCACATCGCCCGCGTCTCGGACGCGCTCGATGACCGAGGCCGTACGCAGCCGTTCCAGTGCGCCCTCGACCGCGGCCGCAGGAACGTCACTGCTCGTACAGACACAGCCGGCGAGCCAGGAATCGAAATCGCCGGGAAGCACCGAGAGGCAAGCCCACACCTGCCGGTCCACGGGCGAACAGAGGGCGTAGCCGGCCGCCTGCGCGGCATGGAGCGAGGTGTGCCGCGCGGTCGCCGCCGGCCCGGCGTAGAACAGCGGACCGTCCGTGCCCACCTGCGCCGCGAGCTGCGGCAGCGACATCCGGTCCAGTTGCCGGGCGGCCAGCGTGATCGCCAGCGGCGAGCCCTCCAGCGCCTGGCAGACCGCGACCAGCAGCTCGGGCGCCGCGGTCCCGGCCCGGGCGGCCAGCAGCTCGACGGCCGGTCCGGCGATCCCCTCGCCCAGCGTCACCGGGAGCGGCGCGATCTCCACGACCCGTTCCTCGGCCAGCCCCAGTGGGCGCCGCGCGGTCGCGACGATCCGCAGCGCCGGATCGGCCCGCCACAGCCGCCGGACGAGCCGCGCGCACTCCTCGATCCGGGGGTCGCAGTCGTCGAGCAGCACGATCGCCCGGCGTTGCCGGCAGTACGCGGTGAGCGCCGCGAAGCGATCCGTCGCGGTATCCGCCGGGCGGGCCGTGCCGGGCGGTGCGCCGGCGCCGGGGTGAGCCGGCGGCCCGGCGGGCGCGCGGGTGCCGTCCCTGCCGGCCGGTTGTGCCGCGTGCAGCAACGCCTCTGACGGGCCGTCCGGCCCGTCCGATGGGTCGGGCCCGCTTCCGTCCGGCGGCCCGTCCCAGCAGCCGACCCGGATGACCGTGCCGTCGTACCGGGCGGTGCGCTCCGCCAGGACGGCGTGGGCCAGCACGCTCTTGCCGACCCCCGCGGCGCCGGTGAGCGTCACCAGCCGGGCGCTGTCGAGCAGTTCGGACAACTGCTCGTGCTCCACCGCCCGTCCCACCACTCCCGGCAGTGGCCGGCGATCGGCCCACGTGGTCATCGGTCATCCCCCACCACGGCACAGCGCCGCACCCTTGCCAACGGGAATCCACCATGCCAGAACCGACCGTCCGGTAAACAAGCCGAGGGCCTATCGAACGGGGGAAACCCGGTCGGCCCAATTGACGTAACGGAGCGCCCTTTTGAGGCCCGGAAACCGTGGACCGCCAGGTCACGCGGCTGGGGGCGGCGCCGGGCGGGCTCCGGACGATCTTAGAGTGGTGCCTTTCGGCCGGCGCCGTGATGGCAGCGTGGTGCCCGCGGCCGGACCGAGCAGCCAAGGAGAGCGTCCCGATGAAGTGCCTGCGTGTCCGTGCTGGGGTGAGCGTGCTGGCTCTGGCGCTGCTGGCCGGCTGCGGCACCGGCCGGGACATCGTCGACGCCTCGGGGGTGCCGCGGCTGCGGGCCCGCCCCGCGGACGCCAACAACGGCCGGCCCCAGATGGTGCCGCCGCGCGGACCGCGCTCCTCCTTCACCCCGTTCCGGACGACCGGGGACGACGGCACCCAGGTCGTACGGACGACATGGCACGGCCGCAAGTCCGGTTTCACCGGCGACATCTGGGCCTGGGTGCCGCCCGAGTACCACCGGCCCCGGTACGTCAGGAGCGGCTTCCCCGTGCTGATCGCGCTGCCCGGTGCCTACGGATATCCGTTCAACTACTGGGCGGGGGAGCCGTTTTCGCTGGAGGAGCGGATCGCGGAGTGGTCGCGGCAGGGCAAGACGCTGCCGTTCATCCTGGTGATGCCGGTGCTCAACCCCGGCAAGAGGTACTACGACGGCAGCGACATCCCGGGGCAGCCGAAGATGGGCAGCTGGCTCACCGAGGACGTGCCGGACTTCGCGCGGGCCAATTTCCGTACGTACGACAGCCGTGACGGCTGGGCCTTCATGGGGTCCTCGTCCGGTGGCTTCGCCGCCCTGAAGGCCGTCCTCAAGGAGCCGCAGAAGTTCAAGGCGGCGATCGTCAACGGCCCGGACACGGCGCCGGATTCGCCGCTGTGGCGGGGGCACCCGGCGGAGATGCGGGCCAACGATCCACGCCACCTGGCACGGCAGCTGGTCCGGCGGAAGGGCCCGGACGTCTATCTGGCGTTCGAGCTCGGCAGCAGGGAAGTGGCGGTGCCCGATGTGAAGCGCTTCATCGCCGACCACACCGGTGGACCGATCCACTCCACGCTCTTCGACATACCGGGCGGTGTGCACAGCGGCCACACCTACATCCAGCGGATGCCCGAATCGCTGCACTGGATCAGCGAACAGATGCAGGGCCCGGTGCCGTCCCCCTGACGCACCGTCGCCTGGGTGGCGGCACCGCAGGGGGCTCATGTTGCCGACCCCGGACAACCGGTAAGAATTGTCCGTGATCCGGCCGCGCCGCGGCCCGGAGGACCGCGTCCACCCGCGGGAAGGAGAGTCGTGCGCACACTGCGAGCTGTCGGCCTGGCGCTGGTCGGCACGGCTCTGCTGGCGGGGAGCCTCACGGCCGGCAGCCGGTGGCTGCGGGACCGGGACGCCATCAGCGAGGTGCAAAGGACGACCGATACCGTCCCGCGCCACGAGGTCGCCCGGTCGATCTCGGACCATCTGTCGCTGCCGGTGATCCCCAAGGGACCACGATCGGTCGACTGCGCGAGCGATCTGCGCGCCGTCAAGGGGGCGCGGACCCGGTGCACGGCCCACTACCTGCGCGGGACCGACCGCGATATGACCGTGCGCGTCGTCCGGGTCCGCGGTGGCGAGATCACGTACGTGCACGACGCCCCGCATCGCTGAGCCCGGCCGGCCCGTCCACCGTTGCGTTCGCCAAGCCGCGTCGCAGCACGTCAACGGATCGTCAGGATGCGGACGACGGGCTGCCGCCGATCCCGGCGCAAGAGTCCAATGGCCCCAAAGAGGGCCTTTGTTGAATCTCCTTCAGATGAGGAACTGTTCAGATCGCAGTTGGACGATCGCCGTTGTTGTGATGCTAAGATCATCGCACTTGCCAACGGGCTAGTCACCTGCTAAGGCAAGAAAGTAATTCCGCGCATTGGCCTTTGAAAACTGCCACCCCGGGAGCACTATGCCATTAGCCGGCCCTTTGATGGCTTTCTGGCAGGCGACTGCGCGCGGCCGTTCACGTATATCGGGAACCGCGAATGAGCAGATACGTCGCAGCCAGGCAAACGACACCTGGTGGCTCCGTCGTCCGAAGAGAGTCTTATGACGCAATACTTCCAGGATCCAGCGCTCTGGGGATTGATCGCTGGCACACCTGTAGCCGCGACCGCGATTATTCGCGGTCGAAAGAAAATATCGGAGCTTCGAGCAGAAAAGGCTGAACTCAAGCAGCACTACGCCAATCTGGAAGACCGCTACACGGAGGCGGTGGAGGAGGCCAAGGACCGGGCGGAAGAGGCCACCAAGACCACTTTGAAGTCCGCCATGCGGACCCTCCAGGGTCTGGCGAGCGAGCAGCAGCTGGCGATTTCCAAGCTGCAGGAGACCTATGGCGAGCACAAGATCCTTCAGGATCTGCTCGACATCGACCACATGAACTCGCAGTTCGCGCGGCGGGCCCAGTCCATCGCCGTCCTCTGCGACGGCTGGCTCGGCCGGCGACGGCACAACGCCTCGCTCTACGATGTGGTCCGCAGTGCGAAGGGGCGTATTCGCCACTTCACGCGCGTCGAAATCCGGTCGCAGAGCAACTTCGCCATCGTGAGCCGTGCGGTGGAACCGGTCGCGCTGGTTCTTGCCGAACTGCTGGACAACGCCACCAGTTACTCGGCGCCGGAAACGATGATCGAGATCAATATCCGTCCGGTACCCAAGGGCGTCTGCATCGTCGTCGATGATGCCGGTGTCGGTATGAACGAGGAGGAGAAGGCGCGCGCCGCTCAGCTGCTGTCGAGCGAGAATTCCGCCAGCGTCTCCAGTCTCGGTAACCCGCCGCAGTTCGGCTTCACGGTCATGGGTGTGCTCGCCGCCCGCTACGGATTCAGCGTCTCGGTGGATTCCACCTCTCCCTACGGTGGCGTGCGCGCGGTCGTCCTGCTCCCCGACGATCTACTGACGTCCCTGCACGAGCCCGAGGAGAGCCCTGCCGTGGCCGCGTCCGCTCCGTTGCCGCCCGAGAACCCTCCTGGTCATCCGGCTTCCGGCGGTGCCGCCGCGGCTCCCCGGCCCCCCTCCTACCAGCCTCCGGGACCCGTGCCCATGGGGCAGCCGCCGGCTCCCGCAGCGCCGGTCAACGAGACGACCGCCGGCGGGCTGCCGAAGCGTCGCCGTCGTGGTGCGATTTCCATCGTGCCGACCGAGAACGAGACTACGGAAACCCCGGCCCGCGACAGCGCAAAGGCCGCGTCCGTCATGGGCGCATTCCAGCGCGGCACCCAGTCCGGCCGTCGTTCCACCAATGCAAGCGATGAAGGGCATGAGGTTCAGTGAACTACGATCTGTCGTGGATGCTTGACAGTGCTCTGGAACTGCCCGAAGCGCAGCATGCCATTCTCGTTTCCGCCGACGGTCTGCTCATGGCCCGCTCGAAGGACGTCGGCCGGGATCACGCCGATACCGTCGCCGCGGCAATGAGCGGAATGCAGTCGCTGAGCCGTACGGTTGCCGACTTCTGCCATGGCGGGACGGCCGCCAACCGGCCGCAATGGCGGCAGACGCTGGTGGAATTCGACCATGGCTGGGTCTTTCTCATCTCGGCCGGTGAAGGTGCGTATCTCGCCGTTTCGGCGTCGCCCGATGTCGACATGGCGGAGATCACCTTCCGTATGCAACAGCTTGTCGGGCAGCTCGGTAAGGCTTTGACCAGCCCGCCTCGCGAGAGGGCAGATATTCAGTCATGACACATGACGACGAGCCGGAGCTGGAACACGAAGCAGCGGAATTAGTGCGGCCGTACGTCATCACCAACGGCCGCGATCTTCTTGACGGCAGTGAGTTCTCGCTGATCACCCTGGTCACCGTGCATGCGGACCCCCCTCGGACGAAACCGCTCGATCCGGAGAAGCTCCGCCTGCTGGAGCTGTGTTCGGGAGGCTTTCTCTCGATCGCCGAGATCGCCGGGCATACCCGGCTCCCGGTGGGCGTCGTCAAGATTCTGGTGTCCGATCTCGCGCGGGAGGGTCATCTCTACTCCCGCGCGCCTATACCTAGCGCTCAGCTTGTCGACCGGAAAATCCTTGAGGAGGTGCTGAATGGACTCCAGGCTCGCTTTGGATGACGGCGTGTACCTGCGCAATTCAGTGCAGACCGCGGCGAAGATCCTGGTGGTCGGTCATTTCGCAGTGGGAAAGACGACATTCATCGGCACCATGTCCGAGATTCCTCCGCTGCGGACCGAAGAGGTAATGACCCAGGCGGGCGCCGGAATTGACGATCCGAAGGGTGCGCCGGACAAGACCACGACCACGGTCGCCATGGATTTCGGCCGGCTCACCCTCAGCGAGAGGCTGGTCCTCTATCTGTTCGGAACGCCCGGGCAGCAGCGGTTCGTTCAGGTGTGGGAAGACATGACGCGGGGGGCGCTGGGTGCGCTGGTCCTGGTCGACCCACAGCGACTCGACGAGTCTTTCCCTGTCATGGACCTGGTGGAACACTACGGAATCCCGTACGCCATCGCCGTGAACCGGTTCGACGGGACCCCCTCCCATTCGCTCGACGAGATCCGGGAGGCACTGGACCTTCTCCCGGAGACGCCCGTCGTCCACTGTGACGCACGGGACCAGCGTTCCTCGGCCGATTCCCTGATCGCACTCGTGCGATATCTACAGTCCCGCGTCAACTAGGAGCTCAGCCATGCAATCTCACTCGGAATTCCAGACTCCGCCGCCAGGCTGCCCCGCGCACGCCGGCGGCGAAAGGGTGCCCCTGCACGGGCCGGAATTCGCCGCCGCAGCGGACGCGTTCTACGAGACGATGCGGCAGTACGGCCCCAGCGCGCCCGTCGAGCTGGCTCCCGGTGTGGAGGCCGAACTCGTCA
Organism: Streptomyces sp. NBC_01454; assembly: GCF_036227565.1. Taxonomy (NCBI): domain Bacteria; kingdom Bacillati; phylum Actinomycetota; class Actinomycetes; order Kitasatosporales; family Streptomycetaceae; genus Streptomyces; species Streptomyces sp. NBC_01454. Next base: position 621,769 of record NZ_CP109460.1, on the reverse strand, counting down.
CGGACTACGCCACAGCGCTCCACGTCCTGCAGAACCCGGACACCTTCGCCCGGGACTCCCGCCGGTGGCGCGCACTGAACGAGGGGCGTGTGCCGCTGGACAGCCCCGTGCTGCCCATGATGATGTACCGGCCGAATTGCATGTTCTCCGACGGCGCCGAGCACCTGCGGCTGCGCCAGGCGGTGACGGAGAGCCTCGCGCGCCTGGACATGCACCGGGTGAGCCGGCATGTCGACCGCGTCGCGGCGTACCTCATCGACCAGTTCGGCCTCCGGGGCAAGGCCGACCTGATCAGTGACTATGCCCAGCTGCTACCGCTGCTGGTCTTCAACGACCTGTTCGGCTGCCCGGCGGAAATCGGCGACCGGCTGATCAGTGCCATCTCCAACCTCTTCGACGGCGTCGATGTGGAGCGGGCCAACGAGGTCATGGCGGGCGCCCTGTTCGAGCTGGTCACGCTGAAGCGCAACGCGCCGGGCGAGGACGTCACCTCCTGGCTGATGCAGCATCAGTCGCGGCTGACCGACGAGGAGATGGTCCACCAGCTCGCCCTGCTCATCGGCGCGGGCACCGAACCGGTGCAGAACATCATCGCCAACGCGCTGCGGCTGCTGCTGTCCGACGAGGAGTTCGCCGGCGGCCCGCAGGGGGGCGGCGACGTCCTGGTCGAGGACGCGCTCAACGAGGTGCTGTGGAACAGCCCGCCGATCGCCAACTACGCCACGCACTACCCGGTGCACGAGGTGAAACTCTCCGGGACCAAGCTGGCGGCCGGCACACCGGTGCTCATCAGCTTCGCGGCGGCCAACGCCGACCCGAGCCTGTCCGCGAGCCGGCAGACGTTCAGCAAGCGGGCCCATCTGGCCTGGGGCGCGGGTCCGCACGCCTGCCCGGCGAAGGACCCCGCGCTGCTGATCTCCATACGGGCGATCGAGAAGCTGCTGAACACGCTGCCCGACATCGAACTGGGCGTCCCCGCACAGACGCTGACCTGGCGGCCCGGCCCGTTCCACCGGGCGCTCAACGCGCTGCCCGCGCGCTTCACCCCGGTACGCAGCGAGCGGCGGGGTCCGCTGCCCGCCGCGGCCGGCGGTGCCGGCGGGGGAGACGCCCGGGGCCGGGAGCAGCAGGGCAAGCCCCAGAAGGGCAGCTGGTGGAGCGGATTCCTCAGCTGGTGGCGGGTGTGAGTTTTACTACAGCTTGAAAGTTCGTTTGTCGCATGAACGTTCGGCGGCAGGGGTATGCAGGGTTGGCGATTAGTGAGTGATCTTCTGAAAGAAGGTGCCGCCTTGCCTCCCGCTCTGGCCACTGCCGCCGTTGACCGGCGCAGTGTGGTTTCGCTTTTTTCCCGCCTGCGCACGGTCGACGGCCAGTCGAATCCGCTGCCGCTGTACGCGAAACTCAGGAAAATGGGAGAGGCCGTTCCGGCGCCCTGGGGCGGCTACTTGACGACGTCATACGGGCTGTGCCACCAGCTTTTGCGAAGTAGATCCTGGCGGGTCCCGGACAGTGCCTGGCGGGCCCGCCAGGGCGACGCGGCCCGCTGGAGTGCGGACGCGTCCCGACAGATGGGCGGCACCCTGCCGATGCTCAACCCGCCGCACCACACCCGGGTGCGGCGGTCGGTGGGCAACGTTTTCGATCGCAACTCCCTGGCCGGAATGAGACCCTCGGTCGAGCAGACGACCCAAAGGCTGCTCGACCGGTTCGAAGCGGAACTCGTGGACGGCCCGGCCGATTTCTGCGCACTGGTCAGCGAAGAACTTCCGGTGATCACCATCGGTGAATGGCTGCAGATTCCGTCGTCCGACTTCGGGCTCCTGCGTTCCCTTACCCACGACCAGGTGTACACCCAGGAATTGTTTCCGACGCCGAGCCAGCTCACGCTCTCCGATGCGTCAACCCACCAATTGCGCCAGTATTTCAGCGCTTTGGTGAACGAGCGGCGAAGGAATCCGGGCAATGACCCGGTCTCGTCCTGGCTCCGTGCCTGGGACGCACAGGAACCCGACCGCGAAGCCGTCGACGAGGCCGTTTTCTCCCTCGCGCTCTTCATGGTGCTGGCAGCGCTGGAGACGACCTCGCACGTCCTGTCCAGCATGGTCCGGCTGCTCCTGGAACACCCCCGGCAGCTGAACTGGCTGCGGCTGCATCCCGAGCAGATACCGGACGCGATCGACGAGGTACTGCGTTACGACGCCCCGATACACATGATCAGCCGGGTCGCGCCCGAGGACACCGAGCTGGCCGGCGTGACCGTCCGCAAGAACGAGATGGTGCAGCTGATGGTCGGCGCCGCCCATCACGACCCGGACCACTTCGCCTCACCCGGAGACTTCGACATCAGCCGGCGGGCCTCCCACCTCAGCTTCGGCGGGGGAATTCACTACTGCCTCGGCAACGCGCTGGCACGTATGGAGGCGGACTGCCTGCTCACCGCCATGCTCGACCGGCTGCCCGGGCTGCGGATCGGCGCACCGCCCGTCTGGGAGCCGCGGGTGGCCTTCCGCCGCCTGATCACTCTTCCGGTCGTCCGTGTCTGACCGCCCCGGCGCACGGGTCTCCCGCACAGCGGGACAACGAAACAAGGAACGCCCATGATGCACGACTTCAAGTCCCTCCTCGTGAGACGGGAAGGCCCCGTCCTCACGGTGCAGTTGAACCGCCCCGAGACGGGCAACGCCATCTCGGGGGAGACCCTCGACGAGCTGCTCGTCGTACTGGGAGCCCTGGACGACGAGTCCGGGATCAGGGTGCTGGTCCTCTCCGGCGCGGGCGAGGACTTCTGTCTGGGCGGTGACCGGGTGGAGTTCCCCGCCCTGCTCGCCGAGGAACCCGGCGGGGTGGGGCTGCGTGCCCTGGGCAACAAGGCGCGGCGGGTGTGCGAGGCCCTCGCGAGCACCGACGTGGTGACCATCGCGCGACTGCACGGCGGGGTGGTCGGTGCCGGCGTGGGGCTCGCGGTCTTCTGTGATCTGCGGGCCGGTGCGGACACCTGCCGCTTCCGGCTGCCGGAGCTGGGTCTGGGTGTGCCGCCGGCCTGGGGCGGGATCATGCCGCGGCTGCTGCACGAGGCGGGTGCGTCGCGGATCCGTGAGCTGATACTGACCGCCGACAACTTCGACGCCGCCACCGCGCAGGAGCTGTCCATCCTGCACAAGGCCGTCCCCGAGGAGCAGCTCGACAGCACCGTCGCACGGTGGATCAAGCCGCTGGTGCGCCGTTCCCCCTCGGCCCTGCGGACCGCCAAGCTGATGCTGAACGCCTACGCCAACGCCAACCGTCTCGCGGACGCCACCCTGTTCGACGCCGAGCTGCTGTCCTCCGCGCTGACCGTCGCCGCCTCCGCCGGGCGCTGAGCCGGCCCGCAGGAACGCTGAGCCGGCCCGCGGCGGCACGGGCCGGCCGCCGGTCTGTGCCGCCGCGGCCGGTCGGCGCCCGGCCGGTTCACTCCTCCTCGGCCGTGACCGTCTCCCGGTGCTGGGCCGCCAGCTCCCCGTACATCGTGGCGTTGACCGTGAGGAGTTCGCGCTCCTCGGTGGTCAGCTCGCGCTTGACCTTCGCCGGCACCCCGGCGACCAGGGAGCCGGGCGGGACTTGCATGCCCTGGGGGACCAGCGCCTGCGCGGCGACCAGCGAACCCGCCCCGATGTGCGCCCCGTTGAGGACGGTGGCACCCATGCCGATCAGGACGTCGTCCTCGGCGGTGCAGCCGTGCAGCACCGCGTTGTGGCCGACCGAGACCCGCGCCCCGACGGTCACCGGGAAGCCGGGATCGACATGGACCGTGCAGTTGTCCTGGATGTTGCTGTCGGCGCCGAGCACGATCGGGCCGCAGTCGGCCCGCAGCACCGCGTGGTACCAGACGCTGGAGCCGGCCGCCATGGAGACCTCACCGAGCACGACGGACGTCGGAGCGGTGAACGCCGAGGGATCGACGTTCGGCGCCTTGCCGTTCACCGCTGAAATCAAAGCCCGTGCCGTCATTCTTCGCTCTCCTTTGCCGTGCTGCGCCGCGACTCCAGCACCGTAGACGACCGCCGCGGTGCCCGGCGGGGGCGGCCGCGGGTGGGGCGAAGATCACAGCACGTCGCGCGGACGGTATCCCGGCGGGCCGATTACGGTGTGCGGGTGCCGATAAACAAGAACGTGTTCTCATCCGTCGCGGCCTGGCGGCGCCGGGCCGTGTCGCGTGCCGTGCACCGCGGCGCGCGCTGGGTGAGGGAGTCCGCGGCGGTGACGGCACAGCGCCCCGGCCCCTACCGCTTCCGCCGGATCGGCACCGGCACCCGGCTCGCCTTCCCGCAGGGCACGGTCTTCGGCGACCCCTGGATCGAGCTGGGTGACCACTGCATCATCGCCCAGGACGTGACGCTCACGGCGGGCATGATGCCGGACCTCGATCTCGGCCCGGACCCGATCCTCACACTGGGCAATGGCGTGGTGCTCGGGCGGGGAAGCCATGTGATCGCCGATGTCCGGCTGACGATCGGCGACGACTGCTTCTTCGGCCCCGGGGTGTACGTCACCACCACCAACCACAGCTACGACGACCCCGAGGTGCCGATCGGCAAGCAGTGGCCGCGCAGCGACCCGGTCACCATCGGCTCCGGCAGCTGGATCGGCACCGGCGCGGTGATCCTGCCCGGCGCGCGGCTGGGCCGGAACGTGGTGGTCGCGGCCGGTGCCGTGGTCCGTGGTGAGGTCCCCGACCACGCGGTGGTCGCCGGCGCGCCCGCCAAGGTCGTCCGCCGCTGGGACCCCCGGGAGGGCTGGCAGCCGCCGCTGCGCACGCCGGCGCCGGTGCCGATCCCGGAGGGCGTCACCCCCGAGCAGCTGCGCGCGCTGGGGGAGTGGCATGCGGCGGAGGCCGGGGAGGCGTACGAGGCGTCCTGACCGGCCGTCAGGCGCGCGTACCGCCGCCGTTCCGGCCCGCGGTCAGCTGCCCGAGGCGAGCAGCACCGTGCCGACCAGCGCGAGCGAGGCGCCGGCCGCCTGGACGGCCTGCAGCCGCTCCTTGAGGACGCCCAGCGCCGCGAGCGAGGTGACGACGGGGTAGAGGGAGGCGAGCACCGCCGCCATGGTCACCGGGCCGTGCTGGGCGGCGATCGCGTAGGTGCCGTTGGCGGCGACATCGGCGATCCCGACGAAGGCGAGTGCGGGCAGCGCACCGCGAAGGGCCGGGAGTCCGCCCTCGGGCAGCGCCGGGGTGCCGCGCCGCACCGAGACGTACAGGGCGGCGCCGCCGACGGCGACATTGCACACCCGTTGGACGAACAGCGCGAGGAAGAGCCCGGTCACGGTCGTGGACGCCTCGGAGATCAGCGCCATCACCGCGCCGAAGCCGAACGCCGAGACCAGCGTCAGCACGATCGTCTGGCGGGCCACCGACGCGCCGCTGATCCGCGGGCCGCCGGCCAGCAGCACCCCGACCACGGCCACCACCATGCCGGTGGCCTGCAGCAGGCCCGGCCGTTCGCCCGCCACGATCCCGACGCCGAGCGGTACCAGGACGGTGCCGATCGAGGCGAGCGGGGAGACCACGCCCATCGGGCCGAGCGCCAGGGCGCGGTAGAAGCAGAGCATGGCGGCGGGACCCACGACGCCCGCGCCGACCGCGCACCACAGCTGCGGTCCGGCCTCCCGCCAGCCGCCGGTGGCGAGCACGATGGCGCCCAGCACCACGGCGGCCAGGGTCTGCGAGACCACCACGACGGTCAGCGCCTGCAGCCGTCGGGTGAGCAGTCCGCCGCCGAAGTCGGCGAGCCCCCACAGAAGGCTGGTGGCCAGGGCGAAGACCGCTGTCATGGTGAAACCTCGCAGTACAGTGAACCGGACGCTGAAGTACACCACACCGTAGTGCAAGAAATTGAACTGCGGAATCGAATATATTCGCCCTCGACCTGGACGGACCCGTGACGGATCTCGATCAGCTCACGCAGTCGCTCGCCCGCAACCTCAAGCACTGGCGCGGTGAGCGCGGATTCACCCTCGATGCGCTGGCGGCCCGTGCCGGGGTCAGCCGCGGCATGATCATCCAGATCGAGCAGGCCCGTACGAACCCGAGCGTGGGCACCACCGTCAAGATCGCCGACGCGCTCGGCGTCAGCATCACCACCCTGCTCGACTACGAGCAGGGCCCGCAGGTGCGCATCGTGGCCGCGGACGAGGCGGTCCGGCTCTGGTCCACCGAGGCCGGCAGCTTCACCACGCTCCTCGTGGGTGCCGAGGCCCCCGGGCCGTTCGAACTGTGGGACTGGCGGCTGATGCCCGGCGACCGCAGCGCCTCCGATCCGCATCCGCCCGGCACCGTCGAACTGCTGCATGTCCGCACCGGCACCCTGACGCTGGTCGTGGACGGCGTGGAGCACCGGGTGCCCGCCGGCTCCTCCGCGACGTTCGAGGCCAAGGTCCCCCACGCGTACCGCAATGACGGCGGGGAGCCGGTCGGGATGACCATGTCGGTGATCATCCCGCTCGCCCGCTGAGACGGCCCGCGACCGGGCGGGCACGACTGTTAGCTTGGCGCGTATGCCCGTCCCGATGGATGCCTTTGACGATGTCCGGCCCGCCGTCGAGTGCCTGGACCTGCTGGCCGGGCCGGTGGCCGGCGCGCTGCGTGACTGGCAGGGGTCCGTGGCGGTGGAGGAGCTGCGCTACGTCGACACCGACCCGGCCATCGCGGACACCGCGCTGCTCGTCGAGCGCTACGGCCCCTGGCTGCTGGAGCAGTCGGCGAACTGTGTGGTGGTGGCCGGCAAGCGCGGCGGGGAGACCACCCTGGCCGCCTGTGTCGTCCTCTCGCACACCCGCGTCGACGTCAACGGGCTGGTACGCCGTCAACTGGGCGCCCGCAAGGCATCGTTCGCGCCGATGGACAAGGCGGTCGGCGACAGCGGGATGGAATTCGGCGGCATCACCCCGATCGGCCTGCCCGCCGACTGGCCGCTGCTGGTGGACACCGCCGTCGCCGAGGCCCCGTACGCCCTGATCGGCAGCGGCAGCCGCCGCGGCAAGCTCATCGTGCCCGGCAAGGCACTCGCCGAACTGCCCAGCGCCACACTCCTGGACGGCCTGGGCACCGCCTGACGGGCGCCCGCGCACCAACACGCGCGGCGCGCCGCCGGACCTGCCCGGCGACGCACTCGGGGGCGGGCGGACGCCATCCGTCGGCCGCTCAGCTCAAACGGGGCAGCTCGATCGCCGGACAGCGGTCCATCACCATGTCGAGCCCGGAGTCGTGCACCCGGTCCCAGGCCGCCTCGTCGACCACCCCGAGCTGGAACCAGACGGCCCTCGCGCCCAGCGCCACCGCCTCGTCGGCTATACCGCCCGCCAGCTCGCTGTTGACGAAGACATCGACCACATCGACCGGGAACGGGATCGCGGAGAGCGAGGGATATCCCTGCTCGCCATGGACCGTCTCGGCCTTCGGGTGCACCGGCACGATCCGCTTGCCGTAACGCTGCAGCACCTCCGCGACGCCGTGCGCCGCGCGCTGTTCGTTGTTCGACAACCCCACGACGGCCCAGGTGTCGCCGAGCTCGGTGAGGATTCTGCGGATCGTGGTGGGGTCGCCGTACACGCACTGCCTCCTGCGGATGGAAGGGTCCTGTGCGCTCAACGGACGGCGCTGCCGGGAGATTCCCGTCGCGGGACGACCGGGTCGCGGACCGTGCGGACCTCCTGGCCCATACGGCGGACGCCCCGTCCGCACGGCAGACGCCCCGCCCGAAGGGGAAGACGGGCGGGGCGGGTCCTGTGTGCCGGCGGATCAGTTCCGGCCGCGGGCCACTCCACTACTGGCCATCCCGGCGCCGACCACGGTGCTGCCGTTCGCGGCACGGGCCGGCTTGCCGATCGCCCGGCCGCCGCTCACCGGCTCGGCGCCGCCGGCCCCGGTCCCCGGGCGCGCCGCCACGGCCGGCTTGCCCGCTTCGTCCATCGTGCCGGACGCCGCGGCCAGCGCCGCGCGCAGTTCCTCGGTGTCCACCAGCATGCTCACCGGGCCGGTCGGGTTGAGGTACAGCGCATGCCCCGGCGGCAGCTGCTCGACGAGCGCGGACACCGGCCGGCGGTCGTAGAGCAGCCGGCCCACCGATTCGAGATAGCTCTGCGAGGTGTAGACCGGGATCACCGGGGTGCCCTCGGGCGAGGCGGCGGCCAGCGGTGAGCCGGTCGCGGTGACCAGCACGGACACCTCCGCGCGCGCCAGCGCCTCGGACACGTCCTGCCCCGGGCCGTAGCCGGTCGCGGCGAGCTGCACCGCGCAGTCGACCGCGTCGGCCGGATCCGGCCAGTCCAGCATCTGCGGCGACGGCCGGTACTCCGGGTTGTCCCGCCACTCCTCGATCTCGCCCGTCGGGCCCGAGCGCCACTGCCCGATCAGCGCCCACAGGGGCGGTGGCCCCTCTCCCTGCCAGGTCAGATCCACCATGGCCAACCAGTGATCGGGCGCATCGCGTGCCGCCTCGATGACCTCCGGCGGGGGTTCGGGCATCTCGTCACCCGTCACGGGTACGCCCGCCGTCATCGCCGCCTGTGTGCTCTCTTCCATGCCGCCCTCCGCAAACCCGCCGTTCCTACGTGTACGAGCGGGGCCCCGGAAACACGAGGCTCTCGCACTGGCCTCACAGTGCCCACGGGCGGCGCGGACGTCTCCCCGACGCACCGTGCGGACGGGGCGGGTACGCCGCCTGGCCGTGCGGACTGCGCCCGTCCGGCGGACACCCCCGCGCGGCGCGGGCGGCCCCGGCCGGCGGTCCGCGGGTCACAGGGGCCGCATAGGCTGGCCCGATGCAGGAGCAGTACCGCACGCTCGCGCGCGAGGGCGTCCACGAGATCGAGATCAACAAGTCCCGCTTCCTCTGCGCGCTCGCGCCCGTGGCGACCGAGGCCGAGGCCCAGGACTTCATCGCGCGCATCCGCAGGGAACACCCCACGGCCCGCCATCACTGCTTCGCCTACGTCCTCGGTGCCGACGGCGGCATCCAGAAGGCCGGCGACGACGGGGAGCCCGGCGGCACCGCGGGGGTACCGATGCTCCAGATGCTGGTGCGTCGCGAGGTCCGTTTCGTGGTCGCCGTGGTCACCCGCTACTTCGGCGGCGTCAAACTCGGCGCCGGCGGCCTGATCCGCGCCTACGGCGGTGTCGTCGGCGAGGCGCTGGACGCGCTGGGAACGGTCACCCGTCAGCGCTTCCGGCTGGTGACGGTCACCGTCGACCACCAGCGCGCGGGCCGGGTGGAGAACGATCTGCGCACGACGGGCCGGGCGGTGCGCGGGGTGACGTACGGGGCGGAGGTACGTATCGAGATCGGGCTGCCGGAGGCCGATCTGGAGGTCTTCCGCGGCTGGCTCGCGGACACCACCGCCGGGACGGCACGGCTGGAACTCGGCGGCGAGGCGTACGGGGACGTCTGACCCGCCGGCCCGGCGCCGTGCGCGGGCGGGCGCGGGCGGCACCGGAATGTCCGGTCCGCGCCGGTGCGCCGGTGCGCCGGTGCGGCGATCGTGTCAGCCTGTGGCGCGGCGAGAAGGGACCGGCGTCCGGCGTGCGCGCCGGCGAGAGAAGGGCCTGCCGGATGGCTGAACTCCTCGATGAGCGCGTCGGATTCGTCCGGCGTATCGGCCTGTTCCAGGCCACCGCCCTCAACATGAGCCAGATGTGCGGCATCGGCCCGTTCGTGACCATCCCGCTGATGGTCGCGGCCTTCGGCGGGCCCCAGGCCGTGACCGGGTTCCTCGCGGGCGCGGTGCTGGCGCTCGCCGACGGGCTGATCTGGGCCGAGCTCGGGGCGTCGCTGCCCGGCGCCGGCGGCAGTTACGTCTATCTGCGGCAGGCCTTCCAGTACCGCACCGGCAAGCTGATGCCGTTCCTGTTCGTCTGGACGGCCATGCTCTTCATCCCGCTCGGGATGTCCACGGGCGTGCTCGGCTTCGTCCAGTACCTGGGCTATCTGTGGCCGGACTTGAGCCCGGGACAGGGTGACCTCGCCGGTCTCGCCGTCACCGCCGGCATCGTCGTGCTGCTGTGGCGGCGGGTGGAGAACATCGCCCGGCTCACCGTCGTCCTGTGGACGGTGATGATCGCCTCGGTCGTCCTGGTCATCGTCGCCGCCTTCACCCACTTCAGCCCGGAGCGGGCCTTCACCTACCCCGCGCACGCCTTCGAGCTGACGGCCGGTCACTTCTGGACCGGCTTCGCGGCGGGCCTGACGATCGGCGTCTACGACTACCTCGGCTACAACACTGTCGCGTACATGGGTGCCGAGATCAGACAGCCCGGCCGCACCATTCCGCGCGCCGTCATCCGGTCGATCCTCGGCATCATGACGATCTATCTGCTGCTGCAGATCGGCACGCTCGGGGTCGTCGACTGGCAGGACATGCTCGACCCGCACAGCGCGGCGTCCTCATCCGTCGCCTCCGTGGTGCTGGAGAAGGCCTGGGGCAGGGGCGCCGCCGACGCCGTCACGGTGCTCATCCTGCTCACCGCTGTCGCCTCCGTCTTCACCGGGCTCCTCGGCGGCTCCCGGGTTCCCTACGACGCCGCCCGCGACCGGGTCTTCTTCCGCCCGTACGGCACGCTCCACCCCCGTCACCGCTTCCCCGTGCTGGGCCTGCTCACCATGGGCGGGGTGACGGCCGCGGGCTTCCTGCTCGGCCGGCACACCGATCTGGCCACCCTCATCCAGCTGCTGACCACCGTCATGGTGATCGTCCAGGCGCTGGCCCAGGTCGCCGCGGTGAGCGTGCTGCGCCGCCGCCAGCCGGGGCTGCGCCGGCCCTACCGGATGTGGCTCCATCCGCTGCCGAGCATCGTCGCCCTGCTCGGCTGGCTGGTCATCTACGGCTCCGCGGACCGCAACTCGCCCGGCAGATACCCCGTCGAATGGTCGCTGGCATGGGTCGGCGCGGGGGTGGTGGCGTTCCTGGTCTGGGCCAGGCACGAGAAGGAGTGGCCCTTCGGCCCGAAGCGGATCCGTGAGGAGTACCTGCACGGCACAAGCCCGGGGCCGGACCGTCTGCTCCGATGAAGGTGGAAGGGCTCTCGGTGCGAACGGCCCGGCCCCGGGCCGGGTGGTGCGGGCGTCAGCGGGTGTCCCGGGAGGTGCCGTGGTCACCGGCAGCGCCCGGGACGGGTCCCGTCTTAGGACATGCCGCCGCCGCCGGTGTGGATGCCGCCGATCGGGCGGTGGTGGCGCTTCTTGTGGTGGCGCTTCTTGTGGTGCTTGATGTGGTGCGGCTTGATGTGGTGGACGTGGTGGTGGTGGTGAACAATCACCCGGCGGCGCTCGATGGAGCCGTTGAGGCAGGTGTTGCCGAAGGCCGGGTTCAGCAGGCCCACGATGTTCACGGTGTTGCCGCACACGTTGACCGGAATGTGGATCGGGACCTGAACCGCATTGCCTGACAACACTCCCGGCGAATTGGCCGCGCCGCCGGACGCACCGCTGTCTGCGAACGCTGCCGACATGCCACCCAGGGCTGTACTTGCCGCAAGAGCGGCCATAGCAGTCACCCGTGTGATCCGTGACATAACAATCTCCCGATCGATCCAAAGCGGCTAGCTGCCGCTTCCTGTACTTCCTTTCGGCGCGCACGGCCGGACCCTGAGAGAGTTTGCGATCATTTCACTCTTTCAGGGAGTAAATGTGGTTTAGTGCAAATTACTTGCGTATAGCGGCTGTTGGGACATGTGTTCTGCGGCCCGGCGTGCGGCCGGCGGGCTCGGGACGCCGTGGTCCGGCGAGGTCTGATCTGAGCCCCGGCGCCCGGACGTCCGCGGTCACCCGGCCCCGGGTGCGGGTGCGAGAATGGGGCGCTGACGGACCGGGGCCCGCCGGCGGCCACCGGCGGCCGGCGCACGGAAGGACTTGCACGGGCCGGGTGCTGACCCGTCGCCTCGGAGGGGGAGAAACATGCAGGTCGGAGCTTTTTTGTGAGAGTGCTGCACACCTCTGACTGGCATTTGGGGCGGTCCTTTCACCGGGTGAATCTGCTCTCCGCGCAGCGGACCTTCCTCGATCATCTCGTCGAGACGGTGCGCGCCCGCGAGGTCGACGCGGTGCTGGTCGCCGGTGACATCTACGACCGAGCGGTGCCGCCGCTCGCCGCCGTCGAGCTGTTCGACGAGGCGCTGCACCGGCTCGCCGCGCTCGGGGTCCCGACCGTGATGATCTCCGGCAATCACGACTCCGCCCGCCGGCTGGGCGTGGGCTCCGGACTGATGGCGCGGGCCGGCATCCATCTGCGGACCGACCCGGCCGGCTGCGGCACGCCCGTGCTGCTCGACGACGCCCACGGCCCGGTGGCGCTGTACGGGCTGCCGTACCTCGAACCCGCCATGGTGCGGGACACCCTCGGTGCCCGGCGGGCCGACCATGCGGAGGTGCTGCGCGCGGCGATGGGCCGGGTGCGGGCCGACCTCGCCGGCCGGCCCGCGGGGACGCGTTCGGTGGTGCTGGCGCATGCCTTCGTCACCGGCGGCACGGTCAGCGACAGCGAGCGGGACATCACCGTCGGCGGGGTCGCGTCCGTCCCGGCGGCCGTGTTCGACGGGGTGGACTACGCCGCCCTCGGGCATCTGCACGGCTGTCAGACCCTCACCGAGCGGGTCCGCTACTCCGGATCGCCGCTCGCCTACTCCTTCTCCGAGGCCGGACATCGCAAGTCCTCCTGGCTCATCGACCTCGACCGGGACGGCGCCGTGCACGCCGAGCGGGTGGACTGCCCGGTGCCGCGGCCGCTGGCCCGCCTCCGGGGGACGCTGGAACAGCTGCTGGACGACCCGGCGCACGCCCCGCACGAGGACTCCTGGGTCGAGGCCACGCTGACCGACACCGCCCGCCCGCACGAGCCCATGGCCCGGCTCACCCAGCGCTTCCCGCACCTCGTCAGCCTCGTCTTCGATCCCGACGAGGTCCCCGCCGACGGGTCGGCCTCGTACGCACAGCGGCTGCGCGGCCGCAGCGACCAGGAGATTGCCGAGGACTTCGTGGCACACGTACGGGCCGGACGCGGCGCCGACGGGCAGGAGCGAGCCGCACTGCGGTCGGCGATCGACGAGGTACGCCTCGCCGAGATGGCGGCGGAGGGGGCGCGATGAGGCTGCACCGGCTCTCGCTCACCGCCTTCGGGCCGTTCGGCGCCTGCCAGACCGTCGATTTCGACCGGCTCACGCGCGAGGGCCTCTTCCTGCTGCACGGCCCCACCGGCGCGGGCAAGACCTCGGTCCTGGACGCGGTGTGCTTCGCGCTCTACGGGTCGGTGCCCGGGGCGCGGCAGAGCGGCCAGGCGCTGCGCAGCGATCTGGCGGACCCGCTGACGCCCACCGAGGTCGTCCTCGAACTGACCGTCGCCGGACGGCGGTTGGAGGTCACCCGGCTGCCCGAGCAGCCCCGCCCCAAGAGGCGGGGCAGCGGCACGACGAAGGAGAAGGCGCAGAGCAGACTGCGGGAGTTCGTGCCGGCCGGGCCCGGTGCCGCTCCCGCCCCCCAGGGGGCCGGCCCGGACGGCCACTGGAAGGCACTGAGCCGCTCCCACCAGGAGATCGGTGAGGAGATCGGCCAGCTGCTCGGGATGAGCAAGGAGCAGTTCTGCCAGGTGGTGCTGCTGCCGCAGGGTGATTTCGCGCGCTTTCTGCGGGCCGACGCGGAGGCCCGCTCGCGGCTGCTGGGGCGGCTCTTCGACACCCGGCGGTTCGCCGCGCTCGAAGAGCAGTTGAACGCGCGCCGCAAGACCGCCGGCGAGACGGTGCTGGCGGGCGACGAACGGCTGCTGGCGCTGGCACACCGGATGGCACAGGCGGCCGGTGAGAGCGCCGACCTCGCCGACCCGTCGGTCCCGGCGCCGGACCGCGAGGCGCAGCCGGCAGCCCGCGCACCGGCCCGTGGCCGCGCGGCGGCCGGCGGGCGCGGCCGGGCGACCGCGGCGGTCCTGACGCCGGCGGCGACGGTGCCGGGGCAGGGCGGAGCGGTGGAGCCCGGCGGGCGGGGAGCGTCCCGTGCCTCCGCCGGGGAGGACCCGGCCGTACCGGGCCCGGGCGAACCGGGATTCGCGGAGACGGTGCTGGTGCGGGCGGCCGTCGCGCGGGTGAGCGCACGGGAGCGGCTGGCCGTTGCCCACAGCGCGGTGGCGGCCGCCGAGGACACGGAGCGGACCGCGGCCGAGCAGTGGACGGCGGCCCGCGAACGGGACCGGCTCCAGCAGCGGTACGCCGACGCCCGGCGGCGGGCCGCCCGGCTCGAAGACCGTGCCGAGGAGCGGGAGCGCACCCGCGGCAGGCTGGAGCGGGCCCGCGCGGCGGCGGAGGTCGCCCCGGCGCTCGCCCTGCGCGACGCCGCCCGGCGTGAACTCGACACCGCCCGGCACACCGAGCGGCAGTGCCGGGGACCGCTGCCCGACCCACTCGCCGGCGCCACGGGCGAACAACTCGCGGCACAGGAGCGGGCGTTGCGGCAGGACCTGGGGTCGCTCGCCGCCGCCCGGCGGGCCGAGCGGCGGGCCGCGGACATCGCGGGGGAGCGGGCCGCACTGGACCGCGAGGCGCGCGCCGACGAGCAGACGCTGCTGGACGCCGCCGAGTGGCTCGGCGCATGGGACGAAGCCCGGGCGGCCCACGAGCAGCGCATCGAGGAGGCGCGGGAAGCCGCCACCCGGGCCGAACAGCTCGGCACCCGGATCGCACCGGCCCGCGAACGGGCCGAGGCGGCCCGTCGCCGCGACCGTCTCAGGGACGAGGTGCGCGCGGCCGAGGGCGAGTTGCTCGCCGCCCGGGAGTGCGCCACGGCGGCCCACGAGCGGTGGCTGACGCTCAAGGAACAGCGGCTGCGCGGGATCGCCGCCGAACTCGCGGACAAGCTGCGCGACGGTGAGGCCTGCGCGGTGTGCGGTGCGACCGCGCACCCCGACCCGGCGCGGGCCGGCGCCGGCCATGTCGACCGGGCGGCCGAGGAGGCCGCGCAGGAGGCCCACCGGCAGGCCGAGCACGCCCGTGGGCGGACGGAGACCGAGTGCCAGGCGGCCAAGGAGGCACTGGCCGCCGCGACCGCCGCGGCCGGGGACGCCGCCACCGCCGAACTCCTGGCACAGATCGCGGACTGGGAGGCCGAGCACGCCCGGGCCCATGCGCGCGGCGCCGGCCTCCACGCCGCCCGCGAGGCACTCGAGCACGCCGAGCGCGAGGCCGAGCGGCGGCGCACCGAGCAGCAGCAGGCCGAACGCCGGGCCGCCGCCCGCACCTCCCACCGCGAGGCGCTGGACCGCGAACGGGCCGCCCTGGAAGCGGAGTTGGCCCAGGCGCGGGGCGACAGTCCGAGCGTCGCCGACCGGGCCGCCCGGCTGGAGCGGCAGGTGACGCTGCTGGCCGCCGCGGCGGAGGCGTCCCGTACGGCGGAGTCCTGCGCCCGGCGGCTCGACGAGGCCGGGGCCGGACTGGCCGAGGCCGCCTCCCGCGCCGGATTCGACACCGCCGAGGCCGCCGCGCAGGCGCTGCTGCGGGAGGGCGAATGGCGGACGCTGCAGCAGCGGCTCGACGACTGGCAGGCCGAATCCGCCGCGGTGGCGGCGGAGTTGGCCGACCCGCAGGCCCGCGCCGCCGCGGCGCTGCCGCCCGCGGAACCGGCCGCCGCACAGGACGCGCACCAGGCCGCGGCGGCCCGGCTGCGTACCGCCTCGGCCACCCTCGCCGCGGCCCAGGAGCGCTGCGCCGCGCTCGACCGGCTCTCCGCCCGCGCCGAGGACGACGCCCGCGCACTGGCACCGCTGCGCGCCGACCACGACCGCATCGCCCGTCTCGCCGCGCTCGCCTCCGGCACCTCCGCCGAGAACGCCCGCCGGATGCGCCTGGAGTCGTATGTGCTCGCCGCCCGGCTCGAACAGGTCGCGGCCGCCGCCAGCGCCCGGCTCCAGCGGATGTCCGCCGGCCGCTACACCCTCGTCCACTCCGACGAGCGGGCCGGCGGCGCCCGGCGCTCCGGCCTGGGCCTGCACGTCATCGACTCCTGGACCGGCCACGAACGGGACACCTCCAGCCTCTCCGGCGGCGAGACCTTCTTCGCCTCGCTCGCGCTGGCGCTGGGCCTCGCGGACGTCGTCACGGACGAGGCGGGCGGCGTCCGGCTGGACACCCTCTTCATCGACGAGGGGTTCGGCAGCCTGGACGAACAGACCCTGGACGAGGTGCTGGATGTGCTGGACTCGCTGCGCGAACGCGACCGCAGCGTCGGCATCGTCAGCCATGTCGCCGATCTCAGGGCGCGCATCCCGGCCCAGCTGGAGGTCGTCAAGGCCCGGTCGGGCTCGACGGTCCGGCACCGGGTACGCGGCTGAGCGGACGGGGAGCCCGGACTCTGCCTCCTCGCCGTCCGGGCGGCCGTCGCACAAAAAGGGAGTGACGGCGGCGCGGGGCCGCCCCCAGGCTGGAGCCATGCCCTACGACAACGACCCGTCCACCGCCGCACCCCACCGTGACCCCCTGCCGCTCCTCGGCCGGACCGCGCTGGTCACCGGAGCCGGCCGGCGCGGCGGGATCGGCTACGCCGTCGCCCGGCGGCTGGCCGCCTACGGCGCCGGCGTCTACCTCCACCACCATGTGCCGCACGACGCGGCGCAGCCCTGGGGAGCGGACCCGGGCGGCCCGGAGGCCGTCGCGGGCGGCGTGCGCGAGGTGGCGGTGCCCGGCGCGGTGGTGGCCCACGGGCCGGCCGATCTGGCCCGCCCCGACGCCCCCGCCCGGCTCGTCGACCGCGCGGCCGAGGCGCTCGGCGGCCGGCTGGACATCCTCGTCGCCAACCACGCGCTCAGCGGCAGTGACGGCACCCTCGACGCCCTCGACGCGGCCATGCTCGATGCCCACTGGGCGGTCAACACCCGCTCGGTGATCCTTCTCGTCCAGGCCTATGCCCGCCGGCGCACCGCGGGGCTGCCGGGCGGGCGGATCGTGCTGATGACCTCGGGCCAGGACCTGGGGGACGGCATGCCGGAAGAGCTCGCCTACGGCCTCGCCAAAGGCGCATTGGCCTCGGCGACCCGTAGCCTCGCCACCACCTTCGCTGCCGTCGGGGTGACCGTGAACACCGTCAACCCGGGGCCCGTGGACACCGGTTACGCGGACGGCGCGCTGCGCGAGCGGGTCGCCCGGGGCTTCCCCGGCGGGCAGTGGGGCACACCTGACGACCCGGCCCGGCTGATCGCCTGGCTGGCGAGTGACGAGGCGGGCTGGATCACCGGGCAGGTCATCAACTCCGAGGGCGGCTTCCGGCGTTGAGCCGCTCCCCGTCCACGGCGCCGGCCGCGTCCGGAGCCGCGCGGGCCTCGTAGGCACGCAGCCCCTCGCGTTCCCCGACGAAGCGGAAGCCGGCCCGTTCCAGCACCCGCCGCGAGGGGACGTTCTCCGGCTCGGTCAGCGCGCACACCGTCCGCACCTCGGGGCGGGCCGCCGCCCACCCGGCCAGCAGCCGCACCGCCTCGGTCGCCCACCCGGCGCCGCGCGCGGACGGGGAGAGGTCATAGCCGATCTCCACGAAGCCCTCGTCGTCCGGCGGGCCGTGGAAGCCGATGCTGCCGAGCGCCGTCCCGGCGACCGCGTCGGTCAGCACGAAGACGCCCCAGCCGGGACGGCAGGGGCCCGCCGCGGCGGCCCGCACCGCCATGCCGGCGGCACCCGACGTGGTCTCGGCCGGTGTGCCGTCGATCCAGTCGAACCCGGCGGCCTCGCCGTCCGCGACCCGGGCGGCGGTGGCCGGCAGCAGGGCGCGCAGCGCCACCCGGCCGGCCGCGAGCATCAGCGGATGGCCGGCGCCCGCGGTGACCAGCGCCTCGAACAGCGGCCGGTGGTCCACCCCCGGGGGCAGGGCGCTGACCTGGCCGTCGCCGACCTCCACCACCCGCCAGACCCCGTCCGTGCGCCGCGCCAGATCCGTGGTGACGAAGCGCGGGCCGCACGCCCGTACCGCGGGCGCCACCGAGGTCAGATCGGGGACGGGGCGCAACTCCGGAGTGCCGGGATGCGGGCCGGTCAGCACCGGCTCACCGTCCACCCACCACACCCGTGCCCTACCCACCGGATCGAAGGGTTCGACGGCACGCAGCACCACACCCCCGGTCAGGCGCACCCCCCGCACGGCGAGGAAGCGGCCGACGACCGAGACCAGCCGGTCGGTGTCGGCCGCGTCGGGGAGGCGGAAGGACTCCTCCTCTTCGTGCCTGCCGGACGAGCCCCAGTCCTTGACGAGCAGCGGGCACGGCCGGCCCGGGACACCCAGCGGGGCGGCGAGCCGGGCCAGCGCGGCCGGCTCCGGGACCCGGCCGGGGGCACACGCCAGCCAGCCGCTGGGCTGCGTCAGGGCGCGGAACGCGGCATACCAGCCCGGGAGTTCATGGGCGGTGCGGTAGGCGGCGGGGGAGGTCAGCGGCCGGCCGCCGCGTGCGGTGAGCGCCGCGGCGAGCGCGGCATGGCGCGCGGCGGGCAGCGGCCGGCCGCGGTACCAGACCGGCCCGGCGCCCCGCGGCACCCGGGCCAGCGCCCCCTCGGCGTCCCCGGCGAGCAGCGCCTCGTGATCGAGGACCGCGCACGCGGCACCGGCCGACCGCGCCGTGGCGGCCTCGGCCGCGAAGTGCGGATCGGGGCGCCGCGGGCGGAGGGGGTCGCCGGGGAACAGAAGGAGCGGCGGGCCGCCCGTAGGGTCCACTGTCATGTCAGCGGACCCTACGGACGGGCGGTGGCCGGGGACCGCACCGGGCGTGCCGGCCGGCCGCCGTGTCCGGGGCCGGAGTCAGAGCGCCGACAGCTCGCCCAGCAGATCGTCCAGGCCGAGCGAGCCCTGGGACAGCGCGGCCATGTGCCAGGCTTTGAGGTCGAAGTCCGCGCCGTGCCGGGCGCGGGCCGCCTCCCGGCCCCGCAGCCACACCCGCTCGCCGAGCTTGTAGCCGATCGCCTGGCCGGCCATGCCCTGGTAGCGGATGATCTCGCTCTCGACGAAGTCGGCCGGCCGGCTGCAGTGGCTCGCCAGGAACTCGTGCGCCAACTGCGGGGTCCAGCGCTCGCCGGGGTGGAAGGGGGAGTCCGCCGGGATCTCCAGCTCCAGATGCATGCCGATGTCGATGATGACCCGGATGGCCCGCATCATCTGTGCGTCCAGATAGCCCAGGCGCCGTTCGGCACTGGTCAGGAAGCCCAGCTCGTCCATGAGCCGCTCGGCGTACAGCGCCCAGCCCTCGGCATTGGCGCTGACGATGCCCACGGTCGTCTGGTAGCGCGAGAGCCGGTCGGCGACATGGACCCACTGCGCCAGCTGGAGGTGATGGCCGGGCACCCCCTCGTGGTACCAGGTGGAGACCAGGTCGTACGCCGGGAAGCGGGTCTCGCCCATGGGCGGCAGCCAGGTCCGGCCGGGACGGGAGAAGTCCAGCGACGGCGGGGTGTAGTACGGGGCGGCGGCGCTGCCGGCCGGGGCGATCCGCGACTCCACCCGGCGTACCCGCTCGGCCAGTTCGAAGTGGGTGCCGTCGAGCGCCTCGATGGCCTCGTCCATCAGCGACTGGAGCCACTGCCGGGTCTCCTCGACGCCCTCGATCGCCTCGCCGTGCTCATCGCACCAGGCCAGCGCCTCCCACGGGGTCTTCGCGCCGGGCAGCACCTTCTCGGCCTCGGTCTCCATCTCGGCCAGCAGCCGGTGGAATTCGGACCAGCCGTACGCATACGCCTCGTCCGCGTCGATGTCGGCGCCGTTGTAGTGGCGGGCGAGGCGGGCGTAGCGCTCCCGGCCCACCACGTCCGGCGCGTCCGCGACGGCCGGAAGGTAGCTGTCGCGGAACCAGTCACGCAGCTCCACCAGGGCACCGGTCGCCAGCGCGGCGGCCTCGGTCAGCTCGCCGCGCAGCGCCTGGGGGCCCGGGTCGGTGAACTCGGCGAACCAGCTGCGGTCCGTGCCGATCCACTCGTCCAACTGGCCGATGACCGTGGTGACCTGGAGCGGGCCGGCGGGCAGGTCCCGCTTGCGGCCGGCGTCCAGCGCGGCACGGTAGCCCTCCAGCGCGGCCGGAACGGCCCGCAGCCGCTGGGCGATCGCCGCCCAGTCCTCGTCGGTCTCGGCGGGGGTGACCGTGAAGACCTCACGGACGCCGTGCAGGGGCGAGCTGAGGTTGCTGACGGTGCGCAGGCCCTCGCCGGCTTCGTGGACCGCCAGCTGGGCGGTCAGCCGCTCGCGCAGCAGCCGCGCGCAGACCTGCTCGGCGGGCAGCTCCGCGCCCGGCCGGCTCTCGGCCTCGGCGAGCTGCTCCAGCGTCGTACGGGCGAGTTGGGCCAGCGCTTCCTGGCCGGTCGGTGAGAAGTCGGGGAGCCGGCCGGAGCTCCCGGGGATCCCGAGGAAGGTTCCGGCGATCGGGTCCAGGTCCACGAAGGCGTCGACATAGGCGTCGGCGACCTGGCGGGGCAGCGGGCCGCCCTGGGGGGCAGTGGTGTGGGGCATACCGCCATCCTCGTACGGATGGCCCGCCGCGTCACCAACAATCGGCCAATGGCTCGTCGCGAGGGCGGCGCCGGTCGCGGTAGCCGGCCGGGCGTCGCCGCGTCCGGCCGGCTGATCCGTGCTGACGCCGGGACCGCGGAGTGGGTGCTCAGCGGCGCCCCGAGGCGTCCTGGATCCGTACGCTCTCGAGGGGCGCGCGGCGGGCGGGCAGGCCCGCCGGGCGCGCGGTGATCACCAGCGTGCCCTCCTCGATCTGGTAGTCGAGGGGCAGACCGAGGCCGCGCATCGCCGCCACCATGCCGGTGTTGGAGGCCTGGGTGATCGCGTACACGCTCGTGCAGCCGGTCTCGGACGCCATCGCCGCCAGCCGGCGCAGCAGTTCGGCGCCGATCCCGCGCTGCTGCCAGGCGTCCTCGACCAGCAGGGCGATCTCGGTCTCGTCGCCGTCCCACAGCAGATGGCCGAGCGCCACCAGCCGGCCGGACGCGGTCTCCACCGCCAGGGTGCGGCCGAACCGCGGGCTGAGCAGGTGGCCGAGATAGCGGTCCGCGTCGCCGACCGGGCCGTGGTAGCGCAGCGCGAGGGTCCGCGGGGAGCAGCGCTCGTGCATCTCGCGGGCCGCGGCCAGGTCGGAGGTGTCGGCGCGGCGGATCGTGATCTCGTTGCCCTCGGGCAGCGTCAGCACGTCACGCCGCGGTGGCACCCGCTGCCCGAGCCGGGCGTCCAGCTCGACCAGCGCGCGCACCCGGGCGAACTCGGTGGGGGTGAACGCCAACTGCGGCCTTTCGATGGTGAGCGAACCCCCGGAGGGGTCGCGGAACTTCATACGGTGCTCCTCCAGTACGCCCTCGGTGGGCACCTGCTCGGCGAGCGGCCGGCCGTGCAGCGAGCGCGCGGGCACCGAGTGGATCGTGCAGCGCCCCAGCAACTGGCGCAGCGCCAGGGGGAGTTCGGCGGAATCCAGGGCCGTACGGGTCGCCATGCCCAGCATCCGGGTCGGGGCGTCGACGAGGTCGTGGGTGTCGGCCCGCTCCAGCCAGCAGTGCGTGCCGCCCGCGCCGGCCACCGTCCGGGTCAGCTCCGCGGACTGCAGCGCGGCGGGGGCGCGCAGCAGGAACTCGTCGACCGTGCCGTCGGACAGCGGGTGGGTCTGCAGGCTGAGGATGTCCACCCGCTGCCCGGCCAGCGCCGTGCACAGTGCGGCCAGGCTGCCCGGCTCGTCCCGGACCGTGGTCCGCATCCGCCACAGCGTCGTCTCCTGGCCGGCGGCCCGGGGGGCCTGACCGGCGGGGGACGGCGCCGTGGCGCCGGTATCGGTCGGCGGCGGGGCGTTTTCGTGGCGTCGTGACCGCCATGCGTGGAAGCCCGCCGTGGCCAGCAGCGCCACCGCGGCGGAGCACAGCAGCACGGGGCCCGCCGGGCCGGGCACGACGGTGTGGGCGACGGCGCCGGCCATCGCCACGGCGGTGAACAGGGCCAGCGCGATGAGGTCCCGCCGCCGGTGGGGGCGGCGGGCGGAATGCGCAGAGGATGCTTCAGTCATGCACACCAGCCTGGCGGACGGGTATTGCCTGATCGCCAACACATTGTGTCCGACGGGTAAAAGACGCAATCGACGCATTGGCCTCTACTGTCCTGCCCGTCCCGGTTGAAGCACCTTGCTGAACAGTACCGTGCCGCCTTCCTGCCGCAGCCGGACCGTCAGCTCCCCGCTCGCGCCGTCGATATCGATCTCCCCGAAGTTCTGCGGGGTCTCCGCGGGAGAGGTGTTGGCGCGGTCCGGCGCCTTGACGAACGACTGCTCGGGCCCGAAGGTTCCGTCCAGCTTCACCGCCTGGAAACCACCCGCGTTCAGCGGCCCGGACACGAACTCCCAGAAGGGCTCGAAATCCTTGAACGCGGCCCGCTCCGGCGCGTAGTGCTGCGCCGAGGTGTAGTGGACGTCCGTGGTGAGCCAGACGGTGCCGGTGATCCGGTCGTGCTTGATATGCCGCAGCAGCTCGGCGAGCTGCAGCTCGCGTCCCAGCGGCGCGCCCGGGTCGCCCTGCGCCACCGCCTCGAAGTCGGTCTTGCCGTCCGGGACGACCAGGCCCAGCGGCATGTCGGAGGCGATCACCTTCCACACCGCCTGCGAGCGGGACAGCTCCCGCTTGAGCCAGCGCAGCTGCGCGGCCCCGAGGATGCCCTGGGGGTCGTCGGTCTGCCGGCCCGGCGAATTGGCATCGCGGTAACGGCGCATGTCCAGGACGAAGACATCGAGCAGCGGGCCGTGGCGCACCACCCGGTAGACCCGGCCGCGCCGGTCGGGGCGCAGCGTACGGATCGGGAAATACTCGCTGAAGGCGCGCAGCGACCGGGCCGAGAGCACATCGGCGTCCTTCTCGGTGTACCGGTCGTCGTCGAGCAGCTGCCCCGGGTACCAGTTGTTGTGCACCTCGTGGTCGTCCCACTGCGTGATCGTCGGCACCTGCGCGTTGAAGCGGCGCAGATTGTCGTCGAGCAGGTTGTAGCGGAAGGCGCCGCGGAACTCCGCGAGCGTCTCGGCGACCTTCGCCTTCTCCTCGGTCGTCACGTTCCGCCAGATCCGGCCGTCCGGCAGGGTCACCTTCTCGGTGATCGGGTTGTCCGCGTAGATGTTGTCGCCGCTGCACAGGAAGAAGTCCGGGTTCCGGCGCCGCATGTCCTCGTAGATGCGGTAGCCGCCGCGGTCCGGATTGATGCCCCAGCCCTGCCCGGCGAGGTCGCCCGACCAGTGGAAGCGGAGGTCCGCGCGACGGCCCGCGGGCGCCGTGCGGAAGGTGCCGGCGACCGGCTCGCCGGTGCGCCGCGGGTCGTCCGGGTCGGCGAGCAGCACCCGGTAGTGGATCTGCTCCCCCGCGGGCAGGCCGTGCAGCGAGGTGACGCCGGTGAAGTCCGTGCCCGGCCCGAGCAGCGGACCGGTCCAGGACCGGGCGTGGCGGAACGACTCGGTGGCCGCGGTCTGCACCACCATCCGGGCCGGCCGGTCCGACCGCACCCAGATGAGCCCCGAGGACGTGGTCACATCGCCGGCCTGCACGCCCCAGCCGGCGGCCGGCCGCCCGCTGCGGGCCTGCGCCGGTGCGGCGGAGGAGAGCGCGGGCAGTGCCAGCGCCGCCGAACCCACCGCGGCGCCCCGCAGCAGTGACCGCCGCCCGAAGCCGCCGCCGGATTCCTGCGCCATATCGAACCTCCATGCCTCGACCGGTTTCACTGCCGCCCCGTTCGTATCGCTGTCCGGTGCCCCGCAGCCGAACGGACGGTGAACAGCGGCCCGTTCGCGGTGCGGTGCCCGTTCGCCCGAACGGGTCCCGGGTCCTGCGACCCGTCGGGCCCGGGCCATGGTCGCAAGACCAACGGCCGATCGCCAGGATGCCGCGGCGGCCCTTACGTTTCTGCTACGCGCCGCCGCAGGGCGGCTTGGAGAAAGGTGACCCCGGTATGCCGGCCAATGGTTCCGCCCACGTCCGCCTCGCCCGCCCGTCCCGCGATCTGGCCGCGGCCGGCCGCTTCTGGAAGCAGGGCCTGGGCCTCACGGAGCTGTACCGGCACGACGCCGAGGCGGGCGAGCACGCCCTGCTGATGCTCGGCTGGCCGGATGCCCACTGGCACCTGGAGCTGACCCTCGACCCGTCCGGCACCCTCGAGCCGTCCCCCACGGCGGACGATCTGCTGGTGGTCTATCTGGGGGAACCGGTGCCGGCCGACCTCGTGGCCCGTCTGGAGCGCCATGGGGGCAAGCGGGTGGCCGCCCACAACCCTTACTGGGACGAGTGGGGCGTCACTCTGGAGGACCCGGACGGCTACCGGCTGGTGCTGTCGCCGCGCGACTGGTCCAACGGGTAGGCACCCTACGGAAGTTCGCGACGCCCAGGAGCCTCCGCGAGTTCGGCTGCGCCGGGCGGCCGCCGAACTGCCACCGGTGCACCTCGATGTCGGCGTACCGCTCCGGGGTCAGGGTGGCGCGTGCCCTCTCCGGGTCCGGTGCCCGGACCGGCGCCGCCGTGCCGAGCCAGCGGGCGCCGCTGTCGGACAGCGGCGGCCCGTAGGCGATCAGCTCGTCCCGGTCGGGCGGCAGGGCGAGGTCGGCGGCCGGGCCCGTGCCGAGACCGAGGACCAGGTATCGCTCACCGCCGGCCGGTCCGCCGGGGAAGAGTCCCCCATGGTGCGCCCCAGCGTGTTGCGCCACCGTCGCAGCAGCGCGTCCCGGTAGACGCCGGCCTGGTGGTTCGGCTCGTCGAAGGCGAACGCGCGGGGCGGGTTTCCCCGCGAGGGTTCCCGGAGGCCCGGCGGCGATCCCTCGTCCGTTCCGTGGCGACGCGGCCCCGCCGCCTCCTGCCGCCCGCGCAGGTCCGCTACCGCACGGTGTCGAGAACGACCCGCGCCACCAGCGCCGGATCGTCATTCATCGGCACATGTCCGCAGCCCGGCAGCCGTACCAGCCGTGCGCCCGGAATCGTGTGCTTGGCGCGCACGCCCTGGCGGGGGAGCAGCAGCCGGTCCCGGCTGCCCCATCCGATGGTCACCGGCACGTCCGGCACATCGTCGGTGAACCGCACCCCCCGTCCGGCCGCCAGGGTCGGGGCGAACCCGGTCGCGTCACGCAGCGCCCGGGTCTCCGCCACCACGGCATCGGCCGAACGGCGGCCCGGATGGGCGTAGATGGTGCCGGTCAGCGAGGCACGGCCGAGCGGCGACCGGGCCAGCGTCTCCAGCATCGGCTCCGGCAGCACCTGGGCGCCCGCGTGCATGCCGCGCAGCACACCGAAGGCGTACCGCCGCTCGGCCGGGGTCCAAAAGCCCGCGGGCGACAGCGCGGTGACCGACCGGACGGCCCGCCGCCGGCCCAGTTCCAGCGCCAGCAGCCCGCCCAGCGAGTTGCCGACCACATGCGGGCGGTCGGCGCCCAGCTCCGCGAACGCCGCGGTGAGCAGCGGGAGGACGGTGTCCAGGTCGTAGGAGGAGCCTCCGGGCAGCGCGGGGGAGGCGCCGAAGCCCGGCAGGTCCAGCGAGATGACCTCGTGGGACGCGGCCAGGATGTCGGACACCGGGTGCCAGGCCTGGAGGTGGTGACCGATGCCGTGCAGCAGCACGATCGGTTCGCCCGCGCCCTTGCGTTCGTACGCGACCGTGAACGGCGGCCGGTCCGCGGGCGTGACACGGGCGAAGGAGACCGGGGCGGCCATGGGAACTCCTCGGGGGTGCGGTACGTGCGGTGTCGCAGGGTGTGCACTGACACGATGCCAGCTGAGGCTACTGAGCGGTATGGGGCAGCCGGGGCCGGCAACGGGTGATCCCGCGGGGCGGCGGGCGGCGTACCGGAATCCGCCGGACCCCTCGGAACCGGGGCGGCAGGATCCGGAGGGTGGTGCGGGATTGGTCTTGACCAAGGGTGGGGGCGGCCATATCGTCGGGATACTGCAACAACCTTTCATAAAGAAGCGCTCCCCGACCGGGCGCGCGGAACGGGACCCGACGCAGGGCATGTGTACGGGCCCGTGGTCCATGGGGGCAACGCCCCGCGGGGTGACGGCCGGTGCGGAGGACAACGGTGGGGACCAGGCAACTCGAAACGGTGCCGGAGCCGAAGTACTGGCAGCTCAAGACCGTGCTGAGCGAGGCGCTGGACTCGGAGTTCACGGTCGGCGAAATCCTGCCCAACGAGCGGGATCTGGCCGCCCGGTTCGGCGTCGCACGCGCCACGCTGCGGCAGGCCCTCGAACAGCTGGAGCTGGAAGGCAGACTGCAGCGCCGCCGCGGGGTGGGGACCACGGTCGCACCGCCGCGGGTCGGCGTCACTGTCGAATCCGCCCGCCACACCTGGCCCGGCGTCGGCGAGGACGACTGGCTGCCGGTCGACGCCGTCGAAACGGACCAGGTGCCGGCCGCGGTGGCCGGTCTGCTGGAGACGGCCCCCGGCGACCGGGTGTTCCTCGTACGCCGCAGCCGGGTCACGCACGACCAGCCCGTCGCCGCCGAGCTGCTCTACGTCCCGGCATCCGTGGTTCCCGGTTGTGCCGCCGCCGTCTCGCCGGGTGCCCAGGCCCGCGCCCGTACGGTCCTGCGCGAGTTGCAGACGCGGGAGCTCACGGGCCGCGACCGCACCGTCGAGCTCGGTTCGGCCCGTGCGGAGGACGCCAAGCAGCTGGACCGGCTGCCGGGCGCGCCCGTCCTGGTCGTCACCACCCGCTATGTCTCCGCGGGGCGCACGACGGCCGTCGCGGTCGCCACCTACCGTGCGGACACCTGTCGGCTGACCTTCGGCGAGAGCGACCCGGTCGCCCTGCTCGCGGGCTGAGCCGCCCGGCCGGTCGCGGCGGTGGCGGCAGCGGACGCCGGCCCGGCCCCGTGACCGGGCAGGACAGACAACGTCGCGCGCCTCACTGGCGACTCGTCACCGTGCCCTGTACGGCGAAGAGTTCGCCCTCCACGTGGTCGAGCGCGAGCCGCAGCGCCCCGGTGGCGACCGCCGCCTCGCCCAGCTGCGACAGGACCACCTGCGGCGGGCGCAGGCAGTAGCGCGCCAGCTCCTCGCGCAGCGGCTCCAGTACACCGGCCAGCCCCGCAGCCCAGCCGCCGATCACCACCAGCTCCGGGTCGAGCGCCAGCACCAGGGCCGCGACATCGTGCACCAGCCGCTGGAGGAAGCGGTCCACCGCGTCCCGGGCCTGCGCCGCGCCCTCCCGCGCCGCCGCGAAGACCGCCGCGACCTGCGCCTCGTCGAGGGGGTGCAGCGGCGTTCCGGTCGTCGACAGCAGCTTCTCCGGCCGTGCTTCACGGCCGAGCAGATGCAGCGCGCCGATCTCTCCCGCGGCGCCGCCGAAGCCACGGTGCAGCCGCCCGCCGATGAGCGAACCGGCCCCCGGGCTGAGCCCCGCCAGCACGAAAACGATGTCATGGGAGCCGGTGGCCGCGCCCTGCCAGTGCTCGGCCACCGCGGCGGCGTTGGCATCGTTCTCGACCAGCACCGGGCAGCGGAAGGACCGCCGCAGCCGCTCGCCCAGCCGCAGGCCCGTCCAGCCCGGCAGGGCGGTGCTCAGCCGTACGGTGCCGTCCGCCTCCACGATGCCGGGGCCGGCCACGCCGACGGCGCGCAGCGCACTGCGCGGCACGCCCGTGCGGTGCAGCAGATCGGCGACCACGGCACGCACCCGCTCCAGTCGCTCGTCGGCCGGTGCGGCCGCCGCCACGGGCCGTTGTGCGCTCTCCAGCACCCGGCCGCCCAGATCGGAAAGCAGTGCCGTGACGCGGTGCGCGCCGATCTCGATGCCCAGCAGATGGCCGGCCTCCGTGCGGAACCGGAACCGGCGGGCGGGCCGTCCCTGGCGGCGCGCCGCACCCGTCCCGGCGGCTGCCTCGGCGACCAGACCGGCCGCGATGAGCCCTTCGACGACGCCCTCGACCGTGGGCCGGGACAGTCCGGTGGCCCGCACGAGATCGGTGAGCGTGGGGGAGTCCGCGGCGCGCAGCGCATGCAGCACCACCGTGGAGTTGATCCGTCGCAGCAGGGACGGGTCCCCGCCGGTGAGCCGCCCCAACGTCCGTCTCCCTCGCTTGCCGTGTGGGCGGATGGTAACCGGCCAGGGGGTGGGCGGCGAGTGCCGCGAGCGCGGTCCCGCCCGGGGCGGTCAATTGTCAGACCCGGCCGGTTTACTGGGGGCATGACGCTGGATGAGCAGCTGAGGGCCGTCGACCTGTTGTGCGTGCGGGAATTCCCGGCCGCGCGGGTCCGTTTCGCCCTGACCGAGAGCGGGCCGGGCTTCCACATAGCCGCGCTGCGGACCGGCCGGGATTTCTGGGACGCGGACCTCGCCGAGGTGGCGGAGGCCGAGGAGGAGTTCGCGGACGGGCTGACGGCGCTGGTGCAGGCGCTGTCCTTACGGTGGGGGCCGCCCGAAGTGGTCGATCTCAGCGCTCATTTGGACCGGCAGGCGCAGGGCCTGCCGGTCCGCCCGCCGCTCGACACGCTCTGCGGATACGTCCCGCGGGTGCACGGCTGGCGGGTGCGGGGCCGGTGGATAGGCGTGGGGGTGGGGCAGGGCGGTCCGGAACTGCCCTTCCAACTGGTGGTGGCGGTGGAGGAGGAGCGGGTGGCGTAGGCGGGGGGTGCGAGGGCATGGACGAGGGAAGCACGGCATCTGCCGTCCCCAGCGGCGGCTTGCTCTTTGCGCAGCGTCACGCTTCACGGTCCGGGGCATGACGCGGCGGGCGGACCGCATCCCCGGCGGACGCGGCCTGGCGAGGAAGAGCGGGAGCCGGGGCCGGGGTGGCGCGGTGCAGCAGGCGGGCGCTCAGGGCCGCGGCGAGGGCGAGGCCGAGGGCGGCGGCCAGGATGGCGGTGTGCTCGCCCCAGGCGGTCCAGGCGGCGCCGAAGGCGAGCGAGCAGACGAAGCGGGCGGCGGTCTGGCCGGTCTGCACCAGGGCCAGACCGCTGCCCCGGACCTCCTCGGGCACCGCGTCGGCGGTCGCGGCCGCCAGCACCCCGTCGGTCGCCGCGTAGAAGGCCCCGTGCAGCACGAGCACGGCACAGACCAGCAGCGGGCCGCCGGCGAGCGGCGCCGTCAGCAACCCGTAGGCGCACAGCAGCGCCAGATGCCCGGCCAGGAACAGCCGCCGGCGGCCGAGCCGGTCGGCGACCGCCCCCAACGGCACGGCCAGCAGCAGGAACGCCGCGGCCGTGCCCAGCGGGAGCAGCGGGAACCACCCGGCCGGCAGATCCAGCCGTCGCTGCAGAGCCAGATAGAGGAACGAATCGCTGACGGTGGTCAGCCCCAGCAGCACCGCACACCCCGTCAGCCGGCGTACCTCCGGCCGGCCCAGGAGGGCGCGCACCGGCATCCGCGGCCGGGCCGGGGCCCGTTCGCCGGTGCGGCGGGCGGTGTCCCGGGCGCGGCCCGGGACGAAGAGCACAAGAACGACCACGCCCAGTACGGCGATGCAGAAGCTGACCGTGAACACCGCGTCATAGCCGTCCGCGGCCGCCCTCAGCAGCAGGAACGCGACCAGCGGCCCGCCCAGTGCACCGGCCGTGTCCATCGCCCGGTGCACCCCGAAGGCCCGCCCGCGCACGGCCGGTTCGGCCGCCAGCGAGATCATCGCGTCCCGTGGGGCGGTCCGCAGCCCTTTGCCGGTGCGGTCCACCGCCAGCACCGCGCCGATCAGCGGCAGCGAGTGCACCATCAGCAGCAACGGCTTGCAGAGGGCGGACAGCCCGTACCCCACCGCGGCCACCGTCTTGTGACCGCCGCCCCCGCCCCGGTCCGCCACCCGCCCGCCCACCAGCCGCACCAGCGCGCTCACCCCGTTGTAGACCCCGTCCAGCACACCGAACCCCAAAGGGGACAGCCCGAGTTCGGCGACCAGATAGAGGGGAAGAACCGCCGTGATCATCTCCGAGGAGACATCGGTGATCAGGCTCACGGTGCCCAGGACGAGCACCGTGGAGGGCAGCGCGGCCACGGTGCGCCGCACCCGAGCGGGACGCCGGACCTCCGCCGGAGTGGCGGCGGCGGACGGGCGGTCGGCGAGATACACGTCAGCTTGCCCAGATGCCGCTGATGTCCTTGGCGTCGGCGGCCTTGCCCGCATGCGCGGTGCCGTACATGTCCTCCAGGGTGCGCAGCACGTCGTAATGGTTGTAGGTGGTGGCGGAGGTGGCGCCCGGCTTCACCGGCTGGCCGTACAGCACGGTGGGGATGCGGTTGCCGCTGAGCCGGTTGTCCTCGTCGAAGGTGAGCAGCAGCAGGCTGTTGTGGGTCCGGGCCCAGTCGGCGTAGCTCTTGAGGTGGTTCTTCAGCCAGGTGTCACCGCTGGACACCGAGCAGTCGTGCATGTCGCTGCACAGGTTCGGCACCACGAACGACACCGTGGGCAGCTTCGAGAAGTCGGAGGGGAACGCGTCGAAGGTGTGCGCCGAGCTCGTGGGGACATTGCTGAAGCCGAACCACGGGTTGTGCTTCTGCGCGTAGGTGCCGCTCTTGCAGGTGGTGGAGCCGTCGGACGGCAGCGACTCGTTGTAGCTCGCCCAGGACTTGCCGGCCGCCGTCACCTCGGAGGCGAGGTTGGGGGCGGTGCTGAACCCCGGGTCGACGCAGCTGTCATCGGTGACGCCCTGGGTGTCCCCGGAGAAGAGGGCGTAGTAGTTGGGCTGGCTGGGATGGGTCTCGGCGTAGGAGGCGGTGAGACTGGCGCCCCCGGAGGCCAGGGAGTTGATGTACGGGGCGCTGGAGCTGCCGATGACCTGGCCGTAGGCGTGGTTCTCGAAGACCACCACGACCACATGGTCGGGGGTGGGCACGGCGGCCGCGGCCGGTTCGGCGCCGAAGCCGTCGCCGGCCCAGATACCGAGGCCGGCGGCGGCGAGGCCGAACGCCGCGGCGAGCGCGCCGGCCCTGTGGCGGCGCGAGCGGCGGATGGGGGAGGAGGGGGAAGCCGAGGGGAAAGCCGAGGGGGACGGAGCAGGCACGGGAGCCTCCGTACGGGAGAGGTGGGGGGCGTGAGCGGCGACAGCGTAGAGCTGTCACCGTGGCATGTACACGCCTATCGGGTGACGCGGGGCGGAACAGCGGCCGAGCGGCCGGTGCCGCCGGTCACGGCCGCCCGGGTACGAGGCCCGCCGGACACCGCCATGCGGTCACCCAGCCCTCGGAGTACCCCGTCCCGACACGCGGCGCGCCCCGATCCCCGGCCTCGCACCCGCCCCCCCCGGGTGTCTCAGCCGTCGTCCTCCGTTGCGAACGCCGCGGCGCGCAGCCGCCCGTACTCCTCCGCCAGCGTCTGCGGCGTCCAATGGGCGTTCAGCCCGCTCGGGTTGGGCAGCGCCCAGATGCGGGTGTCGCCCAGGGTGCGCGGCTGCGGTCCGATCGCGGCGCGCTTGTCGTCGAAGGCGAGGCGATAGGCGGTGACACCGGCGACCGCGAGCCAGCGGGGCCGCAGCCGGGCCACCTTCTCGGCGAGCAGCCGGCCGCCCTCGCGGTACTCCTCCGCGCTCAGCTCGTCGGCCCTGGCGGTCGCCCGGGCCACGACATTGGTGATGCCCAGGCCGTGCGCGAGCAGCTCTTCCTGCTCGTCGGGCCGCAGCCGGCGCGGCGTGAATCCGGCGGCGTGCAGGGCCGGCCAGAAGCGGTTTCCGGGCCGCGCGAAGTGGTGGCCGGTGGCCGCCGTCATCAGCCCCGGGTTGATCCCGCAGAAGAGCACGCGCAAGCCGCTCGCGGCCACGTCCGGGACGAGGCGGTCGCGAGCGGCTGCCAGCTCTTCGGGAGAGAAACGCATGGCGGTCGCGTCAGAGGATGGCGCCCGGCGTGTACGCGGCGGCCTGCGGGTGCTGCTCGGTGATCTCCTCGATCCGGGCGACGACGGCCGCCACCTGGCCGGCCGCGGCGCCGGTGAAGGAGAGCTTGTCCGCCATCAGCGCGTCCAACTGGGCCTTGTCCAGCGGGATCCGCGCATCGGCGGCCAGCTTGTCCAGCAGCTGGTTGCGCTCCGCGCCCTGCTCGCGCATGGCCAGCGCCGACGCGACCGCGTTCTCCTTGATCGCCTCGTGCGCCTCCTCGCGGCCCACGCCGGCCCGCACGGACGCCATCAGCACCTTCGTCGTGGCGAGGAAGGGCAGATAGCGGTCCAGCTCACGGGCGATGACGGCGGGGAAGGCGCCGAACTCGTCGAGCACCGTCAGGAAGGTCTCCAGCAGGCCGTCGAGCGCGAAGAACGAATCCGGCAGCGCGACCCGGCGCACCACGGAGCAGGACACATCGCCCTCGTTCCACTGGTCACCGGAGAGCTCACCGGCCATCGAGGCGTAGCCGCGCAGGATCACCATCAGGCCGTTGACGCGCTCGCAGGAGCGGGTGTTCATCTTGTGCGGCATCGCCGAGGAGCCGACCTGGCCGGGCTTGAAGCCCTCGGTGACCAGCTCGTGCCCGGCCATCAGCCGGATGGTCTTGGCGATCGACGACGGGGCGGCGGCCAGCTGCACCAGCGAGGTCACCACGTCGTAGTCCAGCGACCGCGGGTAGACCTGTCCGACGGAGGTGAAGGCCTGGCCGAAGCCGAGGTGTCCGGCGATCCGCTGCTCCAGCTCGGCGAGCCTGGCCGCTCCGTCCGGGCCCCCGCCCAGCAGGTCGAGCATGTCCTGGGCGGTGCCGACCGGGCCCTTGATGCCGCGCAGCGGGTAGCGCGCGAGCAGGTCCTCCAGCCGGGCGTAGGCCACCAGCAGTTCGTCCGCCGCGGTCGCGAAGCGCTTGCCGAGCGTCGTGCTCTGGGCGGCGACGTTGTGCGAGCGGCCGGCCATCACCAGCTCGGCGTGCTGCGCGGCCAGCGAGCCCAGGCGGGCCAGCACGGCCACCGTACGGTCGCGCATCAGCTCCAGCGACAGCCGCACCTGGAGCTGCTCGACGTTCTCGGTCAGGTCGCGGGAGGTCATGCCCTTGTGGACCTGCTCATGGCCGGCGAGGGCGTTGAACTCCTCGATGCGCGCCTTGACGTCGTGCCGGGTGACCTTTTCGCGCTCGGCGATGGAGGCCAGGTCGACGTTCTCCAGGACCCGCTCGTAGTCGGCCGGCGCCTGCTCGGGGACCTCCACGCCCAGGTCCTGCTGCGCGCGCAGCACGGCGAGCCACAGCTTCCGCTCCAGCTTGACCTTGTACTCGGGGGACCACAGCACAGCCAGCTCCGCGGAGGCGTAGCGGCCGGCCAGGACATTGGGGATGCGAGGCTTCGCAGACACAGCAGTCACGTGGTCAGAGTCTACTGGCGGTTTACGCAGGTCGGCGCCCCGGTCCCGGCTGTGCTTTCCTCCAAGCCGAGAGCCGGGCGCCGGGGCCGGCCGTGGCGGCCTCCCGTCAGCCCTCGTACGGCAGCAGCTCCGGCCGCTTGGCCGGCCGGCCGTCGCCCGAGGACCGGCCGGTGAGCCGCCGCCCTATCCACGGCACGAGATGCTCGCGCGCGAACCGCAGATCCGCCGTGCGCCGGGCACCCCAGCCCGGCGGTGCGGCGCTGGGCAGCGGGGCGTCCCAGTCGGCCCCGGCCGGCAGCCCGAGCGCCTGCCACACGGCCTCCGCCACCCGGCGGTGCCCCTCGGCGTTCAGATGCAGCCGGTCGTCGGCCCACAGCCGCGGATCGGACAGCGCCCGCGACCCGTAGAGGTCCACGACCACCGCCCCGTGCCGCGCGGCCACTTCGTCGAGGTGCGCGAACAGCTCCTCCATCCGCGGCCGGAAGCGCTCCAGCACCGGACCCTGCCGGCCCGGACTGCGCATCAGCACCAGCTGGCCGCCGCCTCTGGCCAGCAGGGCCGCGCCCTCCTCGAACCGCGCGCAGACCTGCGCCACGTCGCACCGGGGCCGCAGGACGTCGTTGAGTCCGCCCACCAGCGTCACCAGATCGGCGCCCATCGAAGCGGCCGGGCCGCACTGCTCGTCGGCGATCTGGCCGATGAGTTTGCCGCGCACCGCGAGATTGGCGTAGCGGAAGCCGGGCGAGGAGGCCGCCAGCCGGGCGGCGAGCAGATCGGCCCAGCCGCGGTACGAGCCGTCCGGCAGGCCGTCCGACATGCCTTCGGTGAAGCTGTCGCCGACCGCGACGAAACTGGTGTAACGGGCATTCATCTCCATGGCGCGGTGATCCTACCGCCCGGCGTACCGCTCGGTATGTCGAGGTCCCCCAGGAGCCGCCCGGCGCCCGCGGCGTACGGTCTGGCTGTCGTTCGCACGGCGCGACCGACCGGGAACGATCGGGAACGAACGGCAGACCAGCAAACCGGCAAATGGGCAGGTGGCAGCGCGATGACTCCCCGCCGGGGCGAGGGCTCCGACGAGCCGACGTTCACCGAACGGGCCCGCCGCCGGCAGCTGATCGACGCCACCATCGACCTGATCTCCACCCGCGGCCATCCCGCGACCTCGCTCTCGGCGATCGCCGAGCGGGCCGGGCTGTCCAAGGCCGCGGTGCTCTACCACTTCTCCTCCAAGGACGCCCTGACCCGGGCCGCGCTGGAGCAGGTGCTGGCGGAGTTCGGCGCCCATGTCGCCGAGCGGCTGGCGCGGGCGACAGGTCCACGGGAGGCGATCGTCGCCTACGTACGGGCGATGATCGGCTACCAGCAGGCCCACCGCCGCCAGGTACGGATGATCACCGAGATGCTGCTCGACGACGCCGGCGGCACCCGGCTCAAGAACCCGGGCTCGCACGACACCCACGGCCGGCTGCAGGCCCTCGCCGAACTGCTGACGGAGGGTCAACGGGCGGGTGTCTTCCGGGAGTTCGACGCGCAGACGGTGGCCCTGGCGATCGGCGGCGCGATCGACGGGGTGATCGCGCACTGGCTGGTGCACCCGGACTACGACCTCGACGCCGCGACCGCCGAGGTGGAGAGGTTCACCCTCGACGCGATCGAGCGCCAGGACTGACCCGGGCGAAGCCGGGGGCGTGCTCGGGGCGGATGCCGAACCCGCCCAGATGGCGCAGGTCGCCCAGCACGACCGTGGTGGTGCCGATCTGTGCCCGCATCTCGCGGATCCTGGCGAACGGCAGCCGCGCGAACTCCTCGCCGAGACCGAGTTCGTCCAGCAGCCGCAGGGTCGAGGGATGGACGGTGTCCCCCCGGAAGTCGCGCAGGAAGTCACCGTGCTTCTCCAGCACGGTCATTTCGGCGCCTGCCCTGGCCAGCAGCAGTCCGAGCATCATTCCCGCGGGTCCGCCGCCCGCTGTGCAGCACGTGGTGCGCTCCCTACCCTGCCCCCTCGTCGCGTACGGGTGCGAGGACGGCCGGCGCCGGCGCGGGAGCGTCTGACCGATCGGTCAACAATCCAACCGATCGGTCAGGCATCGGATATGGCGCCCCCGCCCGTCAGGCCGGGGGCTGTTGCAGCACCAGCTCCCGGAGCACGTCCTCCATCGTCACCAGCCCGGCCAGCCGTCCGTCGTCGCCGATCACCGCGGCCAGATGGGTACGGGAGCCGCGCATCGCCGTCAGCACGTCGTCCAGCAGCGTCGCCGCCTTGACGCGGGCGATCGGGCGCAGCGCCGCCACCGGGAACGGCAGTCGGCGGGGGGCGGCGTCCAGGGCGTCCTTGACGTGCAGATAGCCGAGGATGCGCTCGGTGTCGTCGACGACGGGGAAGCGGGAAAAGCCGGAATCGGCGGCCAGTTGCTCCAGCTCCTCCGGGGTGATCCCCATCCGCGCGGAGACGACCCGCTCGACCGGCAGCACCACGTCCCTGACCGGGCGGCGGCCCAGCTCCAGGGCGTCCCGCAGCCGCTCCTGCGCCCGTTCGTCGAGCAGCCCGGCGGCCCGGGAGTCCTCGACCATCTTCGCGAGCTGGGCGTCCGAGAACGTCGCGGCCACCTCGTCCCTGGTCTCCACCCGCAGCAGCGTGAGGAGTCCGTTGGCGAGCGCGTTGATCGCGAAGATCACCGGGCGCAGCGCGCGGGTCAGCGCGACCAGCGGCGGCCCCAGCAGCAGCGCACTGCGCACCGGTTCGGCCAGGGCGACGTTCTTCGGCACCATCTCGCCGAAGAGCATGTGCAGGTAGGTGGCCAGCGACAGCGCGATCACGAACGAGATCGGCTGGTTCAGCGCGGACGGGATCCCCACCGCGTGGAACACCGGCTCCAGGAGATGGGCGATGGCCGGCTCGGCGACCACACCCAGCACCAGCGTGCACAGGGTGATGCCCAGCTGGGCGGCCGCCAGCAGGGCCGAGACGTGCTGCAGCCCCCACAGCACACTGGCCGCCCGCCGGTCGCCACGCTCGGCGAACGGCTGGATCTGACTGCGGCGCACCGAGATCAGCGCGAACTCGGCGCCCACGAAGAAGGCGTTGACGACCAGCGTCAGCAGGCCCACGAACAGCTGTAGCGCGGTCATCGGCCGGCCTCCGTGTCCCGCTCGTCGGTACTGCCGGGCAGCGGCGCGTGCAGCAGCACCCGCGCGGCGCGGTGACCGGTGGCGTCGAGCACGTCCATGGACCAGCCGGCCACCTCCAGGCTGTCGCCGGATACGGGTATCCGGCCCAGCGCACTGGCGACCAGGCCGGCGAGGGTCTCGTACGGGCCCTCCGGCAGCCGCAGGCCGATCCGTTCCAGCTGGTCGGTGCGGGCGGCGCCGTCGGCCTGGTAGAGGGCGCGGCCCTCGGCGTCGGCGCCGGCCGGCGCCAGGTCGGGGGTCTCCATCGGATCGTGCTCGTCGCGGACCTCGCCGACGACCTCCTCGACGATGTCCTCCAGGGTCACCACTCCGGCCGTGCCGCCGTATTCGTCGATGACCACGGCCATCGTGCGCTTGCCGGAGAGCCGGTCCAGCAGCCGGTCCACGGTCAGCGTCGTGGGGACGAGCAGCGGCTCGCGCACCAGCTCGGAGACCGGATGGCGGGGGCGGCGTTCGGCCGGGATGGTCAGCACGTCCTTGATGTGTGCCACCCCGACGACGCTGTCCAGGCTGCTGCGGTAGACCGGGAAGCGGGACAGCCCGGTCGCCCGGGTTGCGTTGGCCACGTCCTCCGCGGTGGAGTGCACCTCCAGCGCCATCACCTGCACCCGCGGGGTCATCACGTTCTCCGCGGTCAGATCGGCGAGGTTGAGGGTACGGACGAACAGCTCGGCGGTGTCGGCCTCCAGCGCGCCCTCCTCGGCGGAGTGCCGGGCCAGCGCCACCAGCTCCTGCGGGCCGCGCGCCGAGGCCAGCTCCTCGGCGGGCTCCAGGCCCATCCGGCGGACCATGCGGTTCGCGGCGTTGTTGAGGTGGCGGATCAGCGGCCGGAAGAAGGCGCTGAAGCCGCGCTGCGCGGTGGCGACCCGCTTGGCGATGGCCAGCGGGCTGGAGATGGCCCAGTTCTTCGGCACCAGTTCGCCGATGACCATCAGGACGACCGTGGAGATCGCCGTACCGAGCACCAGGGCCAGTGAGTCCGCCGCCGAGCGGGGCAGACCCATCGCGTCCAGCGGTCCTGCCAGCAGGGTGGCGATGGCCTTTTTGGACAGCATGCCGATGACCAGGCCGGTGACGGTGATACCGAGCTGGGCCCCGGAGAGCTGGAAGGTGAGACTGCGGACGGCCTTCAGGGCGCTGTCCGCGCCCCGCTCGCCGCGCTCGACGGCGCGTTCGAGGTCGCTGCGCTCGACGGTCGTCAGCGAGAACTCGGCCGCGACGAAGACTCCGCAGGCCAGGGTCAGGAGGAGCGCCACGCCCAGAAAGAGCAGGTCGGTCATCGAGTCACCTCCGTCCCATGATCGAGCAGGATCGGGAGGTTCGCGCTATGTCGCCAGGAAGCTCGACAACTGGGAGGTTCGCCCATGGCTGGACGCTCACACACCTTTCGCCGGGGTCGGTGGAGCCTCCATGGTAAAGGGTCAGCAAAGTCGCGAGCGGGGGTCCGTCCGCATCTTGGACGGGCTCCCGTGCACGCCGACGGATGCGCTCAGTCGTCGAGGTGCTTGACCCAGCGGCTCCACTGCAGCTCGGGGGCATACCCCGCCGCCCGCCAGGCGTGGTGCGCCGGCTCGTTGCGGTCCAGCACCATCGCATCACCGCGCCGCCCGCCCAGCGCGCGGAACCGCTCCTCGGCGGCCGCCAGCAGTGCGCCGCCGATGCCCTGCCGGCGGCACCGGGGGGCCACGGCCAGCCGGTAGAGATGGCAGCGCCAGCCGTCGAAGCCGGCGATCACCGTGCCCACCAGGGCGCCGTCACGTTCGGCCAGTAGCAGCGACTCGGGATCGCGGGCCACCAGCCGTGCCACGCCGTCGGTGTCATCGCTGATGCTGGTGCCCTCCGCGGCGTCCTTCCAGAAGGCGAGTACGGCATCGAGGTCGGCCGGCGTCCCGGTCCGGACGTGAAGATCAGTCATGATCGGATCCCATCACCGGAGGGTGCGCGGTGTCGAAGCCTTTCCGCGAGGTGGGCGCCGCGGGCCCGGTGCCGCGCCCCGGTCGGCGCCCCGATTTCCGTTCGGGCCCCGCCGGCCAGCCGCATATTTTCTGTGGCCGGCCCGAAAAACCCTTTCCGTGGCGCGGAACGGAAACGCAACGGGCGTCCCGCGTATTTCTCCGGAAAGGGGACATCGGCTCATGGATCTCCGGTTTCGGTGCGGCTGTGACGGCGATTTTCCGGTCCCCTTGTTGACGGGATTTCCAGCAAGTCGGGCGTCCGTCCATGCTCCCCGTCGAACCCACCTGAAATAAGGTGTAGTTGGGCTTCCGGTATCGCAGATTCGGGTCGGACAGGGGAAGGGCCACTCCTTCAAAGGTTGGTGAAAAGCGGGCATGTTGCTTATTACGGCACGCCGGGCAATTATCGGCGCCGCACCTACCGAGATCGAGTGGCCGAATGTTTTGTTACGGTAATCCTGTTCTCGGAAAGGGTGGTTCGGTTCGCCGGCCTGCCCGCGGGAGACGGGTGAGGTCTTTGTCCCCGCCCCTTTCCCTTCCGGTTATCCCCCCATGGAGACGATTTAGTTGAACGTGAAATTCTCTTCGTCGAAGCGCGAGGCGCGCGGCACGCACCGGCGCAGGGCCAGGATCGTCCCGATCGGCCTGGTGGCCTCGGTGGGCGTCATCGCCGGATCGCTGACGGTGTTCAACTCCCAGGACAACGCGAAGGCCGGCGAGGCCTTCCCGCCGGCTGCTCACACCACGGCGCCCCCGGCCGGGTCGAGCGCCCGGCCGTCCGCTCCGGCCACCCCGTCCGCCGCGCCGACCGCTTCCGCGCAGGCCGGCGGCAAGGTCGCGCGCTACGAGGCGGAGATCAACCGGCTGGTCAACAAGGCACGGACCGAGCATGGTTGCGCGCCCCTGCGCCGCGACCCCCGCCTGGACAGGGCGGCCCGCCTGCACAGCCAGGACATGGCCGCCCACGGCTTCTACGCGCACACCGCCTCCCACGGCAAGGACCCCAAGGAGCGCATGGAGGCGCAGGGCTACCACGACGCCTCGGGCGAGAACATCGACGCCTGGCCGACCACGCCCAAGGGCGCGTTCGACGCCTGGATGCACAGCCCCGGCCACCGGGCCAACCTCCTCGGCTGCCACTCCAAGGCCACCGGCATAGGTGTCGCCCTGGGCGGCAAGCTCCGGGCGTACTGGACCCAGGACTTCGGCTACAAGTAAAGGCCGGCCGCGGGGTGCCGCGCCGCCCGGATGGTGCCTCGCGCGGCACCGGGGGGCGGCACCCCGCGCCGGGTCCGCCGCCCCTTCTGCTGCTTGCCGCTGCTAGCACCCGCGCGCTAGCTTGGAGGGGTGGCGAAGACGCAGCTGAACGTCCGGGTGGACGAGGCCACTGCCGAAGCGGCGCGGGAGCGCGCTCAGCAGCGGGGGGTGAGCATGAACCGCTACATCGAGGAACTCGTCCTGAAGGACGCCGGTGAGATCGGCCAGACCTTCGTCGAGGCCGCCTCCGACTTCATGAAGCAGTACGAGCGGGTCTTCGCCGAGGAATTCGGCCGGGAACGACGCGAGGCGCCGGACGCGGCGCCCACCCCGCACGAAGGACTGCCGGGCACGACGTGACACTGCGTATCGATCTCGCCTGGCTCCTTCTGATCGCCGAACAGCACACCCCCGGAGACCCCCAGGTCACCGACTGGGGCGCCCTGGTGGCCGCCGTCAGCCGCCACGAGGCCGAGATATTCGGCGTGCCCGTCTACGCCGACCCCCAGGAACGTGCCGCATCCCTGCTCCAACTCCTGCTTCGGGTGCCGGCGTTGGAGGGCTCGAACGCGATGTTCGCGACCGCGGTCGCCTACGGCTATCTCGTGGCGAGCGGGCTGAAGATCGCCACCTCCCCGGAGCAGGTCCGCGACCTCGCCCGTCTCGTCAAGGACGGCACGGCCGACGTCTGCGCCATCGCGGACGCGCTGCGCACCTGGACCGTCTGAGAGCCCCGGCCGTTCAGGCCCCAGCCGGTCAGCCGGTCAGCCGGTCAGCCGGCCGGCCGCCGCGCCAGGCCCAGCACCGCCGGCGAGGTCGGCAGCGTGGGCCCGCGCTCCGGCACCTTCAGCCGGCGCACCCGCACCACCTCGAACCCGGCCGCCCGCACTTCGCCCAGCGGATCGCGGCCGGTGTGACAGCCGCCCATCAGCAGCGGCCAGACCGTCCGGTCCAGCGCCCGCTGCACCATCGCCAGCCCCCGCCCCGTGGCCCGCCCGTGTTCGAAGAACCGCAGCTCACCGCCCGGACGCAGCACCCGCAGCAGCTCCGCCAGCGCCCGCGGCACCTCGTGCACCGAACACAGCACCAGCGACGCCACCGCCGTATCGAAGCCCTCGCTCTTGACCGGCAGCGCCTCCGCCACCCCCGGCACCAGATCCACCGGTACCTCCGCACGGGCCGCCGCCGACCGGGCCACCTCCCGCAGCGTGGACTCCGGCTCGATCGCCACCACCTCCGAGACCGTCCCCGGATAGTGCGCGAAGTTCAGCCCCGTGCCGGCGCCGACCTCGATGACCCGGCCCGTGGCGCCCGCCAGCAACTCCCTGCGGAGCGCGGCCACCCCCGCTCGCGCGTCCGCCGCCGGACCGCAGCAGCTCGCGTAGTAACGGGCGAACACCGGGTGGTGGACGGTGCCCTGCGGCACTCTTCTGCGCTGCAACATGACGGACCCCTTCGCCGGCGATGCCCGCTCCTGCCGTCAGTCTCCCCACTGGGCGGACAAGGAGTCCCCGCGAGTCACCCGGTCCGTGGTGCGCACATCCGTACGGGCCGGGGGCACTGTGCCCCGCCGGGCGGCCCGCCCTGCCCACCCGCCACCGTCATGAGCGGCTCATACAGGGATCCGGAACGTGTCCGATCCGCCGAGCGCCGGTGTCAGCCAGCCGGGTGCCGCGGCGCGGAAGGCGTTCGGGGCGAGGGCGCCGGAGTTCTCCGGGACCAGGCCGAGGAGCGGGGCGCCGGCCGCTTCCGGGAGGTCGGCCAGATTGCAGCGCGCGGCCAGATCGGGCGCGGCCGGCCAGCTGCCGATGACGACGCCCGGGGAGTCGAGTCCGTACGCGCGCAGCGCCAGCGCGGTCAGCGCGGTGGCGTTCAGGGTGCCCAGGCCCGCCTGGGCGACCACCAGCACGGGGGCCTTCGCCAGCCGCGCGGCGTCGGCGAGGGTGTGGCCGTCCGCGTCGAAGCGGACGAGCAGCCCGCCCGCGCCCTCGACCAGCACCAGGTCGTGCGAGGCGTCCAGTTTCGCGGCGGCCTCGGCGATGTCCTGGGGGAGCACCGGCGGCAGACCGGCCCGCAGCGCGGCCGTCGCGGGCGCCAACGGGTCGGGAAAGCGGGCGAGTTCCAGGGTGGTGACCGGACCGGCCAGCCGCTCGACCTCCGCCGCGTCGCCCGTCTCGTGTGCCGTGACACCGGTCTGGGCCGGTTTGAGCACGGCCACCGAGCGACCCCGGGCGAGCGCCGCCGCGGCGATCGCGGCGGTGGTCACGGTCTTGCCGATCTCCGTGCCCGTACCCGTCACGAACAGCACTGACATGGTGTGCCTCCGACTCTGCGCGGGCCGTCCCCCGGGGGACGGCCGGATGGTTCCTGGTGAAGAGTGCCGGTGCGCGCCGCGCCGGCGGGGGCGCGGCCGGGGCCGGGGCCGGCCGGCTGCCCGGCCCGCTCCCGCCCGCCGCGAGGTCAGCCCTCGCGGGCCGCCGCGCACACCGCGGCGCAGATGCGCGCCAGATCGTCGTCGCCGGTGATGTACGGCGGCATGGTGTAGATAAGGTCCCTGAACGGGCGCAGCCACACCCCCTCCCGGACCGCCGCCCGGGTCGCGGCCGCCATGTCCACCTCGTGGTCGAGCTGCACGACACCGATCGCGCCGAGCACCCGCACCTCGCGGACCCCGGCGTGGCTCGCGGCCGGCGCCAGCCCCGCCCGCAGTCCGGTCTCGATCCGCTTGACCTCCTGCGCCCAGTCCTGGGACAGCAGCAGATCGATCGAGGCATCGGCGACCGCCGCGGCGAGCGGATTACCCATGAACGTCGGGCCGTGCGCCAGCACCGGCAGGGCACCGCGGGAGATGCCGTCCGCGACGGCCGCCGTGCACAGCGTCGCCGCCAGGGTCAGATAGCCGCCGGTCAGTGCCTTGCCGAGACACATCACATCGGGGGAGACCCCGGCGTGTCCGGCGGCGAAGAGCGAGCCCGTACGGCCGAAGCCGGTCGCGATCTCATCGAAGATGAGCAGCACGCCATGCGCGTCGCAGGCCTCCCGCAGCACCCGCAGATATCCGGGGGAGTGGAACGACATCCCGCCCGCACCCTGGACCACCGGCTCCACGATCACCGCCGCCAGCTCCTCGGCGTGCCGGCCGATCAGCTCGCGCAGCTGCGCCGCGTACGCCTCGTCCGGTGCGGCATCGAAGCCGGCCGGCGGCGCGTCCGCGAAGATCTGCCGCGGCAGCACCCCCTGCCACAGCTCGTGCATTCCGCCGTCCGGATCGCACACCGACATCGGCTGCCAGGTGTCGCCGTGATAGCCGCCCCGCCAGGTCAACAGCCGCTGTTTGCGCGGCTTGCCGAGCGAGCGCCAGTACTGCAGGCACATCTTCACGGCGACCTCGACCGACACCGAACCGGAGTCGGCGAGGAAGACGTGCTCCAGCGGCTCCGGGGTGATGTCCACCAGCCGCTTCGCCAGCCGCACCGCGGGCTCATGGGTGAGCCCGCCGAACATCACATGGCTCATCCGCCCCAGCTGGCCGTGCGCCGCCTCGTTGAGCACCGGGTGGTTGTAGCCGTGCACCGCCGACCACCACGACGACATGCCGTCCACCAACTCGTCCCGGCCCTCGACCGGTTCGGCCAGCCGGAGCCGGACCCCGGAGGCCGACTCCACCAGCAGCGGTGCGGTCCGGCCGGGCATCGGCCCGTACGGATGCCACACGTGCTGCCGGTCGAGGGCCAGCAGCTCGCGGGGGGAGAGCGGCTCAGGCATTGGGCGGCAGCTCGGTACCGGCACCCCGGCGGCGCACCGAGACCAGGTCGCGGCGGCTCTCCTCGGGCGGCGCGGGGATCGTGGCGGCGGGCGCCGCGTCGCCGCCCGCGCAGGTGGACTCCGCGTGCTCCGCCCCGCCGCAGCTCGCGCGGCGGTGCTCGGGCAGCGTGCTGGTGTCGGTGCCCTCGACCTCGAAACCGGCGTCCGCGATCATCGCCAGATCGTCCTTGCCGGCCTGGCCCTCGCTGGTCAGATAGTCGCCGAGGAAGATGGAGTTGACCAGGTGCAGCGCCAGCGGCTGCATGCTGCGCAGATGCACCTCGCGGCCGCCGGCCAGCCGCACCTCGATGTCCGGGCAGACGAACCGCACCATCGCCAGAATGCGCAGCGCACGCTGCGGGGTGAGGTGCCACTCCTTGGCGAGCGGGGTGCCCTCGAAGGGGATCAGGAAGTTCACCGGGACGGAGTCGGGGTCCAGCTCGCGCAGCGCGTAGACCACATCGACGAGATCGGCGTCGCTCTCCCCCATACCGGCGATCAGCCCGGAACAGGCCGACATTCCGGCCGCCTGGGCCTGCTGGACGGTGGAGACACGGTCCGAGAAGTCGTGCGTGGTGCAGATGTCGCCGTATGTGGCTTCCGAGGTGTTGAGGTTGTGGTTGTACGCATCGGCGCCCGCCTCGTGCAGCCGCCCGGCCTGACCCTCGGAGAGCAGACCCAGGCAGGCGCACACCTCGATGCCCTCGTTCTGCTCCTTGATGGTGGAGATCGTCTTCGAGACGCGGTCCACGTCCCTGTCCGTGGGACCACGGCCACTGGCCACCAGACAGACGCGCTTGGCCCCGCCGGCGACCCCCGCGGCCGCCGCCTTGGAGGCGTCGTCCGGCTTGAGCCAGGTGTACTTGAGGATCTCCGCCTTCGACCCCAGCCGCTGCGAACAGTACGAGCAGTCCTCGGGGCACAGACCCGACTTGAGGTTGACGAGATAGTTGAGTTTGACCCGCCGCCCGAACCACTGACGGCGCACC
Organism: Streptomyces sp. NBC_01454; assembly: GCF_036227565.1. Lineage (NCBI taxonomy): Bacteria > Bacillati > Actinomycetota > Actinomycetes > Kitasatosporales > Streptomycetaceae > Streptomyces > Streptomyces sp. NBC_01454. The sequence goes on along the minus strand of NZ_CP109460.1, from coordinate 577,347 downwards.
TTTCCGGCCGCGGCCACGACATCGAGCAGTTCGTCATCGGAGGTCGCCAGCACGGCCAGCGCCTCTTCGCGGGTCGGCAACTCGCGCCGCAATCCCTTGTCCACCAGTGCGTTCAGCAGGTCCATGGCGTTGATCCTGGCCTACGTCACCGTCCCCGGCCAAGGAGGATTCCCACAACGACCCTGGATGGAGGTGTGTGTATCGCCACACTGTGGGCCTGCGGAACGACCGCTAACGTCTATCAACAGCCCACAATCGAGGCCCACGGACGAAGGACGCCGATGCCGCAGGACTCCGCCCCCACGCTGCCCCGCGACAGCTCACCGGCGGCCCCCGCCGAGGCCCGCCGTCCGGCACCCGGCACCGCCTTCGACTGGATCGATGAAGCCCGCGACGCACGCCGGCGCGCCGGACTGGTCCGCACCCTTCGTCCCCGCCCGGCCGACCACCCGCTGCTCGACCTGGCCGGCAACGACTACCTCGGACTCGCCCGGCACCCCGAGGTCACCCGTGGCGCGGCCGCCGCCGCACACCGCTGGGGCGCGGGCGCGACCGGCTCCCGGCTGGTGACCGGCAGCACCGAACTCCACGCCCGGCTGGAGTCGGAACTCGCCGCCTTCTGCGGCTTCGAGGCCGCGTTGGTGCTCTCGTCCGGTTACACCGCCAATCTCGCCGCGGTCACCGCGCTCACCGCCGCCGGCACCCTGGTCGTGTCCGACGCGGGCAACCATGCCTCCCTCATCGACGGCTGCCGGCTGTCCCGGGCCCGCACCGAAGTGGTCCCGCACGCCGACCCGGAGGCCGTACGCGCCGCGCTCGGCGGCCACGACGGCCGGGCGCTCGCCGTCACCGACTCGGTGTTCTCGGTCGACGGCGACGCCGCCCCGCTCCCCGCACTCGCCGAGGTCTGCCGGACGCGGGGCGCCGCGCTGCTCGTCGATGACGCCCACGGACTGGGCGTCCTCGGCGAGGGCGGCCGCGGCGCACTGTGGGCGGCCGGGCTCGCCGGCGACGGCGATGTGGTGACCACCGTGACGCTCTCCAAGTCGCTGGGCGCGCAGGGCGGTGCGGTGCTCGGCCCGGCCCGGGTCATCGAGCACCTGGTCAACACCGCCCGGTCGTTCATCTTCGACACCGGTCTCGCCCCGGCGGCGGCCGGCGGCGCACTCGCCGCGCTGCGGGTGCTGGGCCGTGAACCGCAGCGCGCCACCCGGGCCGGGCAGGTCGCACGCACGCTGCACGACCGGCTCACCGCGGCAGGTCTGACGGCGGTGCGGCCGGACGCCGCGGTGGTCTCGGTCCGCGCGCCCTCGCCGGAGGCGGCGGTCGGCTGGGCCGCCGACTGCCGCGCGGCCGGACTCGTCGTCGGCTGCTTCCGGCCGCCGTCGGTGCCCGACGGGATCTCCCGGCTCCGGCTGACCGCCCGGGCGGACCTGACGGACGATCAGATTGACACGGCGGTCGGCACGATCCTGGCCACGGCGCCGGTCGGCTGACCCGTCGTCAGGAGCGGGCGTCGCCCGTCGTCGTTCCCGTGGTCACGGTGCGGGGGAGTGGCGGGCGAACGCGCCGCGCAGCAGGGCCCGCAGGGTGTCCGCGGCCGGGCTGCCGGCGTCGGGCCGGTGGGCGACCGCGATCCGGCGGCGCAGCTCGGGCGGGTCCAGCCGGCGGACCCCCAGCGGTGTCACCGAGCCCTCCGCCACCATCTCCGGAACCACCGCCACCCCCAGCCCCGCGCTCACCAGCGCGCACGCCACCGCATAGCTCGGCGACTCACAGCGCACCGCGACGCTCGCCCCGGCCGCCGCCAGCACCGCCTCCACCTCCCGCCGGTTGGGATTGGCCGGCGCCATGCTGACCAGCGGCTGTCCGGCGAGTTCGGCGAGCGGCAGCCGTCCGGGGCCCGCCGACAGGGCATGGCCGGGCGCCGTGACCAGCACCAGCTCCTCCGTCAGCAGCGGTTCGAGGCGCACCCCGTCCGGCGGCGGCATCGCCTCGCCCGGCACATAGGCATGCGTCAGCGCCAGATCGACGTCGCCCACCGCCACCGCCTCGGCGGCCTGTGGCGGCACGTACTCCGTCACGCTCAGCTCCACATCGGGGTGCGCCCGGCGGAAGGCGCTGAGCGCGGGCGGCAGCAGATGCGTACCGGCGGTCATGAACGTGCCGACCCGCAGCCGGCCCCCGGACAGCCCCGCCAGCCGGGCCAGCTCGTGCCGCGCCTGCGCCAGCTCGTCGAGCACCCGCCGGGCCCGCACGAGCAGCAGCTCCCCGGCCGCCGTCAGCCGCGTCCCCCGGTGGTGGCGCACCAGCAGCGCCGTCCCCGCCTCCCGCTCCAGCTTGGCCAGCTGCTGGGAGAGTGCGGGCGCGGTGTAGCCCAGTCGGGCGGCGGCCCGGGTGATCGAGCCGGCCTCGGCCACCGCCACCAGTGCGGCCAGTCGTGTGGGGTCGTACATAAGAACCTCTTTAGGCCCTCCCAGAACATTGCCACTACCCATTAAAGGCTCTGACCAGCGAAGCTGCTGGCATGGACGGACAGCTGATGGCCTTCACCGGAGTCGCCGCGGGCATGGTCACCATGCCGGGCGCGGACTTCGCGGTCGTGGTGCGCAACGCGCTCGACTCGCGGCGCGCGGGGGTGGCGACCGCGGTCGGGGTCGCCGGCGGGCTGCTGGTGCACACCGCAGTGGCGGTGGCCGGGCTCGCGGCCGTGCTGGTCGCCGTGCCCGCGCTGTTCGGGGCCGTCCAACTGCTCGGCGGGGGCTATCTGTTGTATCTGGGGGCCCGCGCGCTGACCGCGGCATTGCGGCGCCCGGCGGCCACCACGGACCCGACGGCCGCACCCGCTGAAGGGGCGCCGGGCGACGACAGCCACCCGGCCGCGCCGCTGGGCACCGCGCGCAGCCTGCGCCAGGGCTTCCTGGCGAACGCGCTCAATCCCAAGGCCCCGGTCCTCTTTCTCAGTCTGCTGCCGCAGTTCGTCCCGGCGGGACAGCCCGCACTGCCCCGTACGCTGCTGCTGGCCACCCTGGTCGTCGCGATGGCGCTGGTGTGGTTCCCCGCCGTCGCGCTGCTCGTCGACCGTCTGGGCACCTGGTTGCGCCGCCCGCGGGTGGCCCGTGCCCTGGAGGCCACCACCGGAGCGCTGCTGACGGCGCTGGGGGGCGTCCTGCTGGTCGAGGTGGTGCTCGCCTGAATCGCGGCACGCCCCGTGCCTCCGGCCGTTCGGCCGGAGGTAATTGACGGGTAGTCAGAAGAGTGCGCGGCTCAGCGCACCCGCCCGTACCAGACCCCGTGGCTCCAGATCCGTTCCAGCCGCACCGTGCTCCCGGCCTTGGGCGCATGCCACATCCGGCCGTTCCCGGCGTAGATCCCCACGTGGTAAATGCCGCTGCCCGAATGGAAGAAGACCAGGTCGCCACCGCGGCGGGCCGCGGCCGGGACGTGCCGGGTGCGGCTGTACTGCGCGGCGGCGGTACGGGGCAGGACCCGGCCGGCGCGCAGGAACGAGTACAGCGTCAGCCCGGAACAGTCGAAGGCGTTGGGCCCCTGGGCGCCGTACCGGTAGGGGGAGCCCCGTTTGGAGGCGGCGACCCGCAGCGCGTGTGCGGACACGGACGCGGCCTCCACGTCCCCGGTCGCTCCCGGGGCGATCATCGTTCCGCCGAGCGTGACCAGCGTCAGCGCGGCGACGGTGCCGGTGCGCGCCAGCACACTCGGCGTATGCATGCGCACAGTCATGCGCAAACCCTTCGTCAGCCGCCTGCGAAGGAAGACCTGTCGGGTTCGGGCAGGCGAAGAATGCCCGGCCGTGCGTACGGCTTCACCCCAAGGAGTCCGCCGGCCCGTGAAGGCCGTGGACCCCGTCCTGCTCGGGTCCTCCGCTCCCGCCGGTCCAGAACGTCGACCGGACATCCGGTACGGCGGCGGGATTAGGCGCCCGTCCGGACCGCCCCGTCGCTGTGGCGGGGTCTTGTCGTCGAAGGGATCCTCACGCACCCGCCGCCCAAACTCCGAGTTGAAATTGCCGTGTGTGAGATGGGTCACATTTGGCCTGAATGGTGGGTTTTGTTCCCTCAGGCGTCAGGATCCCGGGTGTCGCACGCCCCGGACCTGGAACGAAACATCCGGGACCGGAGAAATTGCCGGTGAAGGGGCAATTCGTGGCCACTGCGCAACGGCCGTGAGGGCTACGCCGTATGGGCAGCCCCACCGCGTGTCGCGTCAGATCTCCTCGGGCGGCGGCAGCGCCACGAGCCCGGCCCGCCGTTCGCCGTCCAGCACCCGCAGCGCGCGGGTCAGGGTGTCGCGGTGCAGCTCGCTCTCGCCGCGCTGGTGCATCAGTGTCAGCGCGTCCCGCAGTCCGGTGGCCTTGCCGACGAGTGCCTGGGCGGCGCGCAGCCCGCTGTAGGTGCCACCGCCGCGGGCCGGGTTGATGCGGCCCAGCAGATCGAGCACCTCCAGATAGCGGTCGATCAGCTCACCCTCGGCGCGGGTGAGGGCGGGCAGCGGCGGGAGTTCGGGTGGCAGCATGCGCGCTCACCGCCCGGTGGGCGGGTGCGCCGACTGCTTGCGGTCGCGGGTGAGGCCGTCGATCAGGCCGTACTCCTGGGCGGCGCGGGCGTCGAAGATCTTGTCGCGTTCGATGTCGGCGGCGATCCGCGCACGGGGCTGACCGGTGTGCCGCGCGAGCATCTCCTCCAACATGTCGCGGGTGCGCAGCAGTTCCTCCGCCTGGATCTGCAGATCGGTGGCCTGGCCCTGGACGGGCTCGTGGAGTGCCGGCTGATGGATCAGGATCCGGGCGCCGGGCAGTGCCAGCCGCTTTCCGGGGGCGCCGGCGGCCAGCAGCACCGCGGCGGCGGAGGCGGCCTGCCCCAGGCAGACGGTCTGCACGTCGCACGACACGAAGTTCATCGTGTCGTATATGGCGGTCATCGCGGTGAACGAGCCGCCGGGGGAGTTGATGTAGAGCGAGATGTCCTGCTCGGGCGCGGCGTGTTCGAGGTGGATGAGCTGCGCCATCACATCGTTGGCGGAGGCGTCGTCGACCGGGGTGCCCAGGAAGATGATGCGCTCGCTGAGCAGCTTGGAGTAGGGGTCCATCGTGCGCGTGCCCTGCGAGGTGCGCTCGGTGAACTCCGGAAGGACATAACGGGCCGTCGGTGGCAGCATGCCTGCTCCTCTCTCTGTAAAAAATGTACAGGACGTACATCCCGTGAGAATGGGAGCATGGCCTACGAAATTCCGGTGACGCAAGCCCGGGCGGAGCTGGCGGAGCTGATCAACCGAGTCGTCTACGGCGGCGAGCGGGTGGTCGTCACCCGCCACGGCAAGCCGCTGGCGGCGCTGGTTTCCGCCGCTGACCTGGAGCTTCTCGAAGAGCTCGGGCGGCGCGAGCCGGACGCGGAGGAGGAGCAGGTGATCAGCACGGTCTCGGCCGTGCGGCAGCTTCCGTCCGCTCCGGGCGAACGGCGGCGGTTCGGGATCGCCGCGGAACACCGCGACCCGGCCGCCGGGGATCGGCGGCCGGGTCGCGGGCACTGACGGGTCAGCGTGAGCTGACCACGGGGTGCTGCGGGTGACTCAGGAGCTGAGCTCCCAGATCGCGTGGGCGATGGCGTCGGTGTTGGTGTCCAGCGCCTTGTCGTCCAGGTTCTTCGAGGTGTCGCACGACTGGTGGTAGCAGGCGTCGAACGCCTTGCCCGCCGTGCCGCCCCAGGCCTTCGCCTGCTTCTCGGTCTTGATGTAGTCGGCGCCGGAGAACAGGCCGCCGACCGGGATGCCGGCGTCCTTGAAGGGGGCGTGGTCGGAGCGCCCGTCGCCCTCGGTCTCCTTCTCGGTGGCGATGTTCTTCGTGGCGAACCAGTCCTTGAAGACCTTCTCCAGACGGGTGTCGTCGTCGTAGACGAAGTAGCCCGGGTTGGGGGAGCCGATCATGTCGAAGTTCAGATACGAGTCGATCTTCGACTTGTCGGCACCGAGCTTGTCCACATAGGCCTTCGAGCCGACCATGCCGTCCTCCTCGTCGCCGAACCAGGCGAAGCGGAGGTGCTTGGTGGGCTTGAGGTTCGACTTGGCGACGGCGAGGGCGACCTCGAGGATGCCGGCCGAGCCGGAGCCGTTGTCGTTGATGCCGGGGCCGGCGGGGACCGAGTCCAGGTGGGCGCCGGCCATCACGGTCTTGCCTTCGTCGCCACCCTTCCAGTCGGCGACGAGGTTGTAGCCCTTGGCGCCGCCGTTGTCGAACTCCTCGACCTTGGTGGTGAATCCGGCCTTGTCCAGCTTTTCCTTGACGTAATCGATGGACGCCTTGTAGCCGGCCTTGCCGTGGGCGCGGTTGCCGCCGTTGGCGTCGGCGATCGACTGCAGCTGGTCCAGATCGGCCTTCACGGCCTTGACGTCGATGTCCGGGGCCTTTGCCGGCGCGGGGTCGGCGTAGGCGCCGGCCGCGGTGAAGAGGGTGGCGGCCAGCGCGGTCACGGCGCCCGTGGCCAGCGCGGCCCGGCGTATGCGTGCCGAATTTGTCACGGTATGGGCTCCTGGTGTGGGGGGTTGGTACGGAGCGTTTTGATGCGCACATGAGAATTGCGATCACTTTGCCAACCGTCAAGAGCTCATATCGGACAGGGGAGTTCGCTGAGCGGGACATTTCTGTCATGTGCCGTTGATGCGGAGGGGTGGGGTGTGGGGGCTTACGTTCCGTGGCCGTGCGCGGTCCGGGAGGGGTCTGGGGTGGGGTGGATCGCGGCACCGGAGTGGGGATGAGAGGCGTGCCGATGCCTGGGGGCGCGGGCGGCGATGCGCCCCCAGGCGGGCGCGGCCGGCGATGCGCCGCGTCGTGAGGCCGCGGTGTTACGTCGGCCGTATGAAAGGACGCCGACGCGTCCCCGGCTGTAACGCCGACGAAATCCCGCCGAACTAGTCTCCAGGCGTGGGGCTCTTGATGGCCAAGTGCTGGAAGTCGGTTTGCTCCTCCTTTAATTGCTGCGTGGTACATCTATCGACACGGGTGTGTCCACGCCTGTGACCTGGGCGGATGTGTCCGGGCAGGAAGACCGTGAGGTGGAACGTATGCAACTGACCCCGCATGAACAGGAGCGCCTGATGATTCATGTGGCGGCCGACGTGGCTGAAAAGCGCCGCTTGCGGGGAGTCAAGCTGAACCACCCGGAGTCGATCGCGCTGCTGACCGTGCACATCCTCGAAGGTGCCCGGGACGGCCGTACGGTCGCCGAGCTCATGTCCTCCGGCCGCAAGGTGCTCACCCGCGACGAGGTCATGGAGGGCGTCCCCGAGATGATCCACGACGTGCAGGTCGAGGCCACCTTCCCCGACGGCACCAAGCTCGTCACCGTTCACGAACCCATCAACTGACTGCGGGAGAGCCGAAGATGATCCCGGGACAGATCCTGCACGCCGACGAGCCGGTGCGCCTCAACGAAGGCCTCCCCCGCACGCGGATGACCGTCCTCAACGCCGCCGACCGCCCCGTGCAGGTCGGCTCCCACTACCACTTCGCCGAGGCCAATCCCGGACTCGACTTCGACCGTGCGGCCGCGCACGGCAAGCGGCTGAACGTCGCGGCCGGCTCCGCCGTGCGCTTCGAACCCGGCATCCCCACCGAGGTCGAACTCGTTCCCCTCGGGGGCAAGCGGATCGTCGAGGGCCTGCGCGGCGAGACCGGAGGCATTCTCGATGGCGTCTGAGCTGACCCGTCAGGCGTACGCCGACCTCTTCGGCCCCACCGCCGGCGACCGGATCCGGCTCGCCGACACCGACCTGCTCATCGAGATCACCGAGGACCGCTCGGGCGGGCCCGGCCGGGCCGGTGACGAGGCGGTCTTCGGCGGCGGCAAGGTGATCCGTGAGTCGATGGGGCAGTCGTGCGCCACCCGAGCCGAGGGCACCCCCGACACCGTGATCACCGGCGCGGTCGTGCTGGACCACTGGGGCATCGTCAAGGCCGACGTCGGCATCCGCGACGGGCGGATCACCGCCCTGGGCAAGGCCGGCAACCCCGACACCATGGACGGCGTCCACCCCGACCTGGTCATCGGCCCCGAGACCGAGATCATCGCCGGCAACGGAAAGATCCTGACGGCCGGCGCCATCGACACCCACGTCCACTTCATCTGCCCCCAGCAGGTGGACGAGGCGCTGGCCTCCGGAGTCACCACGCTCATCGGCGGCGGCACCGGACCGGCCGAGGGCAGCAAGGCCACCACCATCACCCCCGGTGCCTGGCACGTGGCCCGGATGTTCGAGGCGATGGACTCCCTGCCGGTCAACGTCGGGCTGCTCGGCAAGGGCAACACCACCTCGCTCGCCTCGATGCGCGACCAGCTGCGGGCCGGCATCCTGGGCTTCAAGATCCACGAGGACTGGGGCGCGACCCCCGCCGTCATCGACGCCTGTCTGACCGTCTGCGAGGAGAGCGGCGCCCAGCTCGCGATCCACACCGACACCCTGAACGAGGCGGGCTTCCTCGGCGACACCCTCGCCGCCATCGCCGGTCGCTCGATCCACGCCTTCCACGTCGAAGGCGCCGGCGGCGGCCACGCGCCCGACATGATCGCGATGGTCTCCGAGCCGAACGTGCTGCCCGCGTCCACCAACCCCACGCGGCCGCACACCGTCAACACCGTCGAGGAACACCTCGACATGCTGATGGTCTGCCACCACCTCAATCCCGCCGTCCCGGAGGACCTGGCCTTCGCCGAGTCCCGGATCCGGCCCTCCACCATCGCCGCCGAGGACATCCTGCACGACCTCGGCGCCATCTCGATCATGGCCTCCGACGCCCAGGCCATGGGCCGGATCGGCGAGGTCGTGCTGCGTACCTGGCAGACCGCGCACGTCATGAAGCGCCGCCGCGGCAGCCTGCCCGGGGACGGCCGTGCGGACAACCACCGCGCCCGCCGCTACGTCGCGAAGTACACCGTCAACGCGGCCCTCGCCCAGGGCATCGACCACCTCGTCGGCTCCGTCGAGGACGGCAAGCTCGCCGACCTCGTGCTGTGGGACCCGGCGTTCTTCGGCGTCAAACCGCAGCTGGTCCTCAAGGGCGGCCAGATCGCGTACGCGCAGATGGGCGACGCCAACGCGTCCATCCCCACGCCGCAGCCGGTCCTGCCGCGCCCGATGTTCGGCGCCACCGGCAAGGCGCCCGGCAGCAACTCGGTCAACTTCGTCTCCCCGCAGGCCCTCGAGGACGATCTCCCCGGGCGCCTTCCGCTGGCGAAGCGCTACGAGGCGATCCGTTCCACCCGTGGCGTCACCAAGTCCGAGATGCGGAACAACGACGCCCTGCCGCGGGTCCAGGTCGACCCCGACACCTTCACGGTGACCATCGACGGCGAGGTGGTCGAACCCTCCCCGGCCGCCGAACTCCCCATGGCCCAGCGGTATTTCCTCTTCTGATAGGGCGCCGATGAACCTCCCCGTACCCGCCCCGGAGCACCGATGAGCCGCGCCGCGCTGATGGTCCTCGCCGACGGCCGGTTCCCCGCCGGCGGGCACGCCCACTCCGGCGGCGCCGAAGCGGCCGTCGCCGCGGGGCGCCTGACCGACGCCGCCACCCTGGAGACGTTCTGCCGGGGCCGGCTGCACACCGCCGGCCTGGTCGCCGCCGGGCTGGCCGCCGCGGCCGCCGCCGGCCATGACCCGCTCCTCCTGGACGACGCCGCCGACGCCCGGACCCCCGTACCGGCGCTGCGGCACACCGCCCGGCGGCTCGGCCGGCAGATGATGCGGGCCGCCCGGGCGACCTGGCCCGCTGCCGCCCTCGACGCGCTCGCCGCGGCCCGTCCCCGCGGCGCCCACCAGCCCGTCGTGCTGGGTCTGGCGGCCCGGTCCGCGGGCCTGACGCCGCTGGACGCCGCGCACGCCGTGGCCTACGAGAGCATCAGCGGTCCGGCCACCGCGGCCGTCCGGCTGCTGAGCCTGGACCCCTTCGACGCCACCGCCGTGCTCGCCCGCCTCGCCGACGACCTCGACCGGGTCGCCCAGCGGGGCGCCGACGCCGCGGAGCGGGTCACCGCCGAAGGGACCGATGCCCTGCCCGCCGCCTCCGCGCCGCTGCTCGACATCACCGCCCAGCAGCACGCCGCCTGGCCGGTACGGCTCTTCGCGTCCTGACCCGCCGGCCCCACCCCACCGCACCCGCGCGCCCCCGGCCGTACGAATCACGGAGTGACCATGCACCTCGACCACCCGGAAACCTTCCCGGAGCGCCACACCTACGGCGCCGCCCGGGCCGCGCGCCCCGACGGCACCCGGCGCGCGCTGCGCATCGGCCTGGGCGGACCGGTCGGCACCGGCAAGACCGCCACCGTCGCCGCCCTCTGCCGTGCCCTGCGCGACGAACTGTCCATCGCCGTGGTCACCAACGACATCTACACCCGTGAGGACGCCGAGTTCCTGCTCCGTGAGGCCGTCCTGCCCGCCGAACGGATCGCCGCCGTCGAGACCGGAGCCTGCCCGCACACCGCCATCCGCGACGACATCTCCGCCAACCTGGAGGCGGTGGAGGACCTGGAGGACGCGGTCGGCCCCCTCGACCTGGTGCTGGTCGAGTCCGGCGGGGACAACCTGACGGCCACCTTCTCCAAGGGCCTGGTCGATGCGCAGATCTTCGTCATCGACGTGGCCGGCGGCGATGACATCCCCCGCAAGGGCGGCCCCGGCGTCACCACCTCCGACCTGCTCGTCATCAACAAGACCGACCTCGCGCCGTACGTCGGTGTCGACCTGGCGGGCATGGCCCGCGACGCCAAGGCGCAGCGCGGGGAGCTGCCGGTGGCCTTCACCGCGCTGAAGACCGAGAACGGTGTCCAGCCGGTCTCCGACTGGGTCCGCGGGATGCTGGCGGACTGGACCGCGGGCCGCGCATGACTCTCGCACCGCCCCCACCGGCCCACCACGAGCGGGTGCCCGCCCCGTCGGCCGCCGGGCTGCGCGCCACCGCCCGTATCCTCGCGCGGGCCGGTGCCGACGGCGTGACCCGGCTGCCGGTCCTCGACGGCGACGGCCCGTTCGCGCTGCGCCGCGTCGGCGCGCACGGCCGGCAGGCCCGGGTCTGCGTGGTGAGCGCGATGAGCGCCCCGCTCGGCGGCGACCGGCTGGGCATCGAGGCCACCGTCGAGGCGGGCGCCGCACTGCGCCTCACGGCCGCCGCCGCGACCGTCGCGCTGCCCGGCCGTACCGGCGAACCCGCCCACTACGACGTGCGGTTGACGGTGGGCGACGGCGCACGGCTGGACTGGCTGCCGGAACCGCTGATCTCCGCCGCGGGCAGCGACCTGCGGATGACCACCACGGTCGAACTCGCCCCCACCGCCCACCTGGTGCTCCGCGAGGAGCAGGTCCTGGGACGCAGCGGCGAGGAGACCGGTGCGCTGCGCAGCCGGCTCACCGTCCGCCGGGCCGGCCGGACCCTGCTCGACCAGGAGACGGCCTACGGGCCCGGCGCCCCTGGCTGGGACAGCTCCGCCGTCCTGAACGGACACCGGGCGCTCGGTCAACTCCTCGTCGTCTCACCGGACTTCGGGGAAGTCGCTGCGGAGGTGCGGTTGCTCGGAGGTGCGGCGGGCGAACGGTCCGCGGCGGACGAGGGGCAGGGTGTGCTCGCGCCGCTCGCCGGTCCCGCGGCGCTGGCCACGGTCGTCGCCCCGGACGCGCTGCGGCTGCGGTGCCTCCTGGACGAGGCCGTGCGGAGCGCCGCCGCCGGGTGACGGCGGCGCCCCTCGTCAGACCTCCAGGTCGGCCTCGACCTTGGCGAGGCGGTGGCGGGCCAGCGCGAGGTTGGCGCGCTTGCGGTCCAGCACCAGATAAAGGAAGAGGCCCTGCCCGCTCTTTCCCGTCACCGGGCGGATGATGTGGTACTGCCCGGTCAGGGTGATGAGCATGTCCTCGATGGAGCCCTGGAGTTCCAGCATCTCCATGGTGCGCATTTTGGCGCGTACGACATCGGTGTTGCCGGCCGCCGCGACATTGAGATCCAGCGCCTGGTTGTCGCCCAGTGCGGCCAGGGCCATCCCGCTGGTGTAGTCGACCAGGGCGACGCCGACGGCGCCCTCGATGCCGGACATCGCGTCGGAGAGGGCGTTTTCCATTTGAGCCATGAGGGGTCAGACCTTTCGATTCTTTGACGGTATTGCCGGGTTCTGGGGAGTACGGGCCGGGTGCCGGTGCCGGTGCGGGGGGCGTTATCGGCGGGGCGGTGCGTCCACGAGGGCGCCGATGCGTTCCGCGGCCTTCCTGGCCTGGAAATGGAGCCGCCCCACATTGGTGGCCGGGCTCGCCACGGCCGTGAGGACCGCGCGGCGTCCGGCCGAATAGGCCGCGATATAGCCGTCGGCGCCCCTGGTCAGGGATTCCTCGAAGGCACCCTGTCCGGTCGCCTCGGTGAGGCGCTGGGCGACCCCGATCGCCGCGGCGGTGAGCGCGGCCAGGCCGTCCGGTTCGATATCCGGCAGATCATGGGCGATGACCATGCCGTCCACGCTCGCCACCATTCCGCCCTGGAAATGGCGGACCTGATCGCGCAACGTATGCAATTCCTCCCGTATCCGGGGTTCGATCGTCATCAGTCTCCTTTTCGTGACGCGCCCTCTGATGACGCGCCTCATGGGGTGCACCGGATTCGCGCGGAAAGGCTCACAGTTCTTCCTCCAGCGCCGTACGCAGTCGGACAAGGAGGGCGATGTTCGGATCGGCGGTGTCGAAGACGTCCGGCACCGGTTGCTGCCAGGCGGGGGCCGGGTGGGCCGCGGCGGCCGGCGCGGGCGGGGCGTCCGGCGCGGGCGGGGCGTCCAGGCAGGCGCCCGGGCGGCGCCGGGGCAGCGGTGCCGGCGGCGGGGGGATCCGGACCAGGCCGGCCGCGGCGAGCAGGCGGATGTCGAGCAGCGTGGCGAACGCCGACTCACCCAGGACACGGGCCAGTTCGTACGGGGTGTGCCGGCCGTCGGCCCGGTCGAGCAGCCGCCGCTGGCGGCGCGTGGTGGCGACCGGTATGCGGGTGCCGGCGGGTATGACGGGGGAGGTGTCGGCCGCCGCCCAGGGCTGCAGCCGGTCGAGCAGCGCCCGGCGGCGGGCCGTCGCCTGCTGGAGCGCGGTGATGCTGACGGGGCGTATGACGCCCAGCCAGTGCGCCGTCCCTGGGGTGAAGGAGGTGGCCTCGGGCGGCAGCGGCAGGGCGAAGAACGCCGCGTCGAGCAGGGCGGCGAGATGGCAGATCTCCAGTTCGCCCTGGGTCAGCCAGCCCTCTTCGACCAGGAACCGGCCGCCGGTCCGCCGGTCCCCGGCCGCCTCGGCGGCGTACTCCCAGCCCTGCGGCGGGACCTTGCCGGCCGCGGTGAGGCGGCTGCCGAGCCCGGGGGCGGCGGTGCTCTCTATGCAGTAGACCGCGCCGTCGAGGAAGTAGAAGCAGCCGTGCGGACCGGAGAGGGCGCCGGTGACGCGTTCGGCGGCGAACCGGTCGAGCAGCCCGGCCGGCGCGGGCGGGGGAGGAGATATGGGCAGGCCCATGGTGGTTCCCTTACCGTTCGTACGAGGTGGCGGAGCGCGCCGTCAGGACGCGACCAGCTCCGCCGCCAGATCGCGCAGCCGTATCCGGGCCACGGCGAGATTGGCCTGGGCGCGGTCCAGCCAGAGGTAGAGGTAGGTCTGGCTGTCGAAGGCCGTGTGCACGAAGCGGATGAGGTGGTAGCTGCCCGCGGCCGTGATGATGAGGTCCTCCAGAGCCGGACCGCCGGCGCCCGCGGTGTCGAAGGTGGCGTTGCGCGTCACGGCCTGCACCACATCGGCGGTGTCGGCGGCGGCCGCGTCGTGGTCACCGTGCGGCGCCTGCCCCGCCGTGCCGAGTGTCAGCCCGCTGGTCCAGTCGATCAGTCCGGCGCCGAGAACGCCCGGGATCCCCATGGCCTGGGACAACACCTGATCGATACCCGGCACTTCGGATCTCCTTCTGGACGACTCGGCTGCGGGGCGAAAACGCCGAAGCCCTCCCGTGGCGGTGAGTGGGAGAGCCTTCACGGAAGGTTACTGAAGGTGTGCGCCTGGCACATGCCTGATGGGCAGGTCTACGGCAATTGACGTATTCTCGCCCCTGCGCGCCCCCTCCGGCAGCCCCCGCGCCGGACGACAACCGGCCAGGTCAGTACGGAGGTTGACGCCCTCCCCCCGCTGTCGACCTTGGTGGCTGCACTGGCGTCGCTCGGTCAATTGCGCGATATTCCCCTCAAGTTGGCGGCTGAGCTGGTAGAGCGCGAGCGCCGGAGGAGTGGGCGCCCTCGGCCGGCGATTCTGGCCGGAAGGGGGAGGTTCCCCCGCGCTGTTCCGGTCGTTCGGCAGCACTCTTCCAGCCGCTCGGGGGCGTATCCCGGTGCGCAGGGGCCCGCCGCCCGCAGTCCGTCGGGGAGTCCACCGGGGAGCCGGTCGGGGAGATATGCGCGGCGCCGAGCGCCCCCGGCGTACACCGGCGGAACGGCTCGCGGGCGGCCGGATACCTACAGCTTGGTAAAGAAATGTGGGTCCAACCTGTTCAACCGGGGACGGCACACGTCAGGATCCCTCTGTAAGCCTGTGATCAACGCCGCCACGAGTGGCGCACCATGCAGGGGGAATTGACCACGTGAGAAAATCAGCAGCGCTCGGCGCCGCCGGCACCCTGGTGACCGGAGCGCTCCTCGCCGGAGCGATATCCGCCACGCCCGCCACCGCGGGTGAGCGGCACCGCAGCGGCTCGGCCGAGTCGCGCGGCGTACAGACCGCCGCCGCGCGCGCCGCCAAGAAGGGCATCAACTGGCAGGAGTGCCCCGCCGACTGGGGCCTCAAGTCACCCGTCCAGTGTGGCTATGTGGCGGTCCCCGTCGACTACGCCAAGCCCAACGGCCGCACCATCAAGATCGCCGTCGACCGGGCCGTCAGCACCGGCGACAAGAAGGAGCGACAGGGCTCCCTCCTGTACAACCCCGGTGGTCCCGGCGGCTCGGGCATGAGGTTCCCGACCCGCATCACCACCAAGAACCCGCTCTGGGCCAAGACCGCGAAGGCCTACGACTTCGTGGGCTTCGACCCCCGCGGCGTGGGGCACTCCGCGCCGATCTCCTGCATGGACCCGCAGGAGTTCGTCAAGGCACCCAAGGCCGACCCGGTGCCGGCCGGCGAGGCCGACAAGCGCGCCCAGCGCAAGCTCGCCAAGGAGTACGCCGAGGGCTGTGCCGAGCGCAGCCGCGGCCTGCTGCCGTACATGACGACCCCGAACACCGCCCGCGACATGGACGTGATCCGCGCCGCGCTCGGTGAGAAGAAGCTCAACTACCTGGGCGTCTCCTACGGCACCTACCTGGGCGCCGTGTACGGGACGCTCTTCCCGGGCCATGTCCGCCGGATGCTCGTCGACAGCGTCGTCGATCCCTCCCGCGAGAAGGTCTGGTACCAGGCCAACCTCGACCAGGACATCGCCTTCGAGACCCGCTGGGGCGACTGGAAGAAGTGGGTCGCCAAGAACGACGCCGCCTACCACATCGGGGACACCCCCCAGAAGGTCCAGGCGGCCTGGGAGAAGCTGCGGGCGACCGCGAAGAAGAACCCCATCGGTGGCGTCGTCGGCCCCGCCGAGCTGACCGGCTTCTTCCAGAACGCGCCGTACTACGACTCGATGTGGACCACGGTCGCCGAGGTCTGGAGCTCCTACCGCTCCGGTGACAGCAAGCCGCTGGTCGAGAACGCCGGTCCGAACCTCAAGGACACGGCGGGCAACATCGCCTCGGAGAACGGCAACGCCGTTTACACGGCCGTCGAGTGCACCGACACCAAGTGGCCCACCAGCTGGCAGAAGTGGGACCGCGACAACACCCGCATCCACGCCAAGGCGCCGTTCATGACCTGGGCCAACGCCTGGATGAACCTGCCCTGCGCCACCTGGCCGGCCAAGCAGCAGCGCGCGATCGACGTCAAGACGGGCAAGGGCCTGCCGAGCGTGCTGATCGTGCAGAGCACCCGTGACGCGGCCACGCCCTACGGCGGCGCCGTGGAGCTGCACCACCGCTTCAAGGGCTCCCGCCTGATCACCGAGCGGGACGCCGGTTCGCACGGTGTCACCGGCCAGGTCAACCCCTGCATCAACGACCGGGTCGACGCGTACTTCCTGGAGGGGAAGACCGACGCCAAGGACGTGACCTGCGCTCCGCACGCCACGCCCCAGCCGGGCAAGGCGACGGCCAAGGCCGCCGCCAAGGGTGCCGCCGACCTTCCGGCCGCTCCCTGATCCCGCACGGCAGAGAGGGGCGGCCGGGATCTTCCCGGCCGCCCCTGTCGCGTCCGCGGACGGCGGCCCGGCCGTCCGCGCCGCTCACACGGCGGCTCCCCCGCACCGCCCCCGCCGCTCACACGGCGAACACCTCGGAGAACGCCGCCCTGGTGGGGGAGTCCTCGCGGCGGTCCAGTACGGCGAACACGATGTGGTCGAACCAGCCGGCGAAGCGGCCACCGGCCAGCAGGGCCCCCGCGAACGCCCCGGCCACCGCGGCAGGATCATTACGGAAGACCCCGCAGCCCCAGGCACCCAGCACCAGCTGACGGTGCCCGCCGGCCGCCGCCACCTCCAGCACCCGCTCCGCACGCGCCGCCAGCGCCGCCGCCACCCGGCCCGTCGCGGCGGGCTGCTGCCTGGCGATCACCCCGGCATTCGGCGCGGCGGCCGTCAGGAATCCGGCCTCGTACGGCACATCGAGCAGCGTGCCGCGGTCGTCGCGGAACACCGGCACACCGGGGGAGAGGATGACCCGGTCGCTGTAGAACGGGCTGGGATCGGCCCGGTGCGCGGCGTAGAACTCCGGGGCCTCGCGCACACAGGTGTACAGCGCCGACCCCCGGCACAGCGCCTCCTCCTGGGCCTGCGCACCGTTGAGATAGCCGCCGCCGGGATTGCGTGCGGAGGCGAAGTTCAGCACGCCGAGCGGGCCCCGGCCCGCCGCGGCCAGCCGCCGCCCCGCCGTGAGGCTGCCTTCCGCCGTCACCTCGAACACCGTGCGCACGTCCGGTGGCGGGCCCGGCACGGCGACCGGCTCCGGCCCGTACAGCCGGGTCCCGGCCCGGGCCCGGGCGACCGCGTCCGCGATCTCCACCCGTCGGCCGTCCGGCGCGCGGTACGCACCCGCCGCGACGATCCGCTCCGTCTCCTGTGCCATGCCACGCAGCCGGGCGCTCATCGTCGGCACCCCCGTATCCGAGTCCACATGGCGATCAAGGTACGGGCGGGGAGCCCGCCCGGCCAGGGAATTCCGGCGCCCCGGCGGGTCCGCCGGTGCCCTCAGCCCTGCCCGCCGCGCCCGGCCAGCCAGCGGTCCTCGGCCGCATAGCCGAACAACTCCTCGTCCGGATAGCGGCGGGCCATGGTCGGGAACGCCTCCCACCAGTTCCGTCCCCGGATCTCGTCGGCCAGCCACGCCACCGTCTCCGGCAGCGACTCCTCGTACGTCGTCACCGCCCGGTAGCCCAACTCCCGCTCCGCCGCCGCCATGTCGTACACGATGGGGTGCGGGGTCGACCACGGTGTGGTGCCGACGCCGGACGGCGCCGGGGCACCGGCCGGCCCCACGATCTCGCTCGGGGGTGCGCCCATCGCCGCATCCACCGCCGCCGAGATCTCGGCGACCGTCGGGGCCTGCGGATCGCCCGCGTTGAGCACCCGCGAACCCGGACGGCGCGCCGCCAGCCGGATCAGCTCGGCGAGGTTGGCCACATGCACCGGATGGAAACGGCTGCTGCCGCCGTAGGCGAGCACCCGCACCCGCCGTCCGTCCAGCACCCGCTTGACGAAGTACAGCTCACGCGGCAGCGGGCTGTAGGGGCCGTGAATCGCACCGGCCCGCAGCAGCGTCACCGGCAGCCGGCCGCCCGGCGCCAGCAGCGCCCGCTCCAGGGCGACCTTGCGGGTGGCGTAGTCCCCGTCGCCGGGAGGCACGGTCGGCTGGGACTCCGGGAGGGGTACCGGATAGTCCGGGTGGCCGCCGGGATCGCCCATGGTGGCGAAGCTGCGCCCCCGGTCGTCCTCGTACACCGCGCCGCTGGAGATCACCACGGCCGAACCGATCCGGTCCGCCAGGCCGGTCAACTGCCGGGCGTGCGCGGCACCGTAGGCCACACAGTCGAGCAGCACCTCACAGCCCTCGCCGACCAGCCCGGCCAGCGCGGCGTCGTCCTCCCGGTCCACCGCCACCGAACGGACCTCCGCGGGCCAGGAGTCGGCACGCCCGCCGCGCCGGGACGCGGCCGTCACCTCCCAGCCGTCCCGCGCCAGGGCCCGCACCGCCGCGCGCCCGATCTGTCCACTCGCCCCGACCACCACTGCCCTGCCTGATGTCATACGGCGACCCTACGAACGGCCGGACGGCGGCCGCGGCACGGTTCGCCCTCGGCGCAAGGTTTCGCGGGGGCGGGACCGGCCGGCCGCTGCGCCTATCCCTTGTCCGTACCCGCGCTCTTCCCCTGCCCCTGCCCCTGGCCCTGCCCCTGGCCCTGCCCCTGGCCCTTCCCCTGCCCCCGCCGCCCCTGTGCGCGCGCCTGGGCCTGTGCCTCGGCCTTGGCCTCGCCCGCGTACCGGTCGACGTACTCCTGCCCGGACAGCGAGAGGATCGCGTACATGATCTCGTCGGTGACGGCGCGCAGGATGAAGCGTTCGTCCTCCATGCCCTCGTATCGCGCGAACTCCAGCGGTGCGCCGAAGCGGATGGTGATCCGCCGCGCGCGCGGCAGCCGCCGGCCCGTCGGCTGTGCCTCGAAGGTGCCGATCATCGCGCACGGCACCACCGGCACACCCGCGATGACGGCCATCGAGGCGACCCCGGTACGCCCCTTGTAGAGCCGTCCGTCGTGCGAGCGGGTGCCCTCCGGGTAGATCCCCAGGAGGTGGCCCTTGCGCAGGACGGAGAGCCCCGAGGACAGGGCCGCCCGTGAAGCGCGGCCCCCGGAACGGTCCACCGGAATCTGCCCCACCCCGCGGAAGAACGCCGCGGTCAGCCGCCCCTTGAGGCCAGGGCCGGTGAAGTACTCGGCTTTGGCCAGAAAGGTCACCCGGCGCGGCACGATCGCGGGCATCACGAAGTGGTCCGCGAACGACAGATGATTGCCCGCGATGATCGCTCCACCCTCTTCCGGGATGTGCTCCAGTCCCTCGATCCGTGGTCGGAACACCAGCCGCAGCAGCGGTCCGAGGAGGAGGTACTTCAGCACCTGGTAGAGCACGGAGCAGCTCCCTCTTTCGGTCGGGTTGCCAAGCGATGAGGCCGCTCAAGGTCACGAGGGCCCGGGACAGTCAGTGAGTTTATGAGCACATGCCGCTACTTGTAACCACCTTCGGCCGGATCGATGCTGACGCCCGCCCGGGTCCGGCGCCCACACCGGAAGGCGTGTCGGCCACACCCCGCCGCCTGGACGCCGGGGCCCTGGTGGACAGCCCAGGGCCCCGGCGGGAACCTGAGGGGAGATACGGACCGATGTGCACGCCCATCTGTGGAGCGAGGGCAACCTCCGGCGTGTGAAGTCGTACGGGCGCCGGGAAGCCGCCGCGCACCGCGGGCCGGCGGAGACGGCCCTTCCCCTACCAGAGCGGTCAGCAGCTGGGCCGGGCGGTCTCGTTCCTCGCCGAGGCCCTCCCGCCGGAGCGGGCGGAAGAGGTCCTGACGGCGGGCGCCCGGCTGATCCTGCGACGCGACGCATGGACCTGCCGCAGTCCGCGGTCCCCAGCCCGCAGCGCGCAGACACGCCGGCCGGAAGGCGTCCCAGGCGCACCCCCGGCCGGCGCCCCGCATCCCCGCACCCTCGCAGACGTACCCGCCGTCCGGAATCCCCTTTGGCATCCGCGGACAACTTTCAACTCCTGCTGAACGACGCCCGGTTGGCGCGTCGTACTGTCCGGCAACCGCGCCTGAATCCACGGTTCCAGGCCGAGAACAGGAGTGCAGAGATGTCCCGGAAGAAAAAAGTCGGCCGGCGCCAGAAGATCGTCGTCTGCGTCAGTGCCGCGGCGCTGGTCGGCGGCATCGCCATCGCCACCACGGGCACCAGCCAGGCATCGGTGGCCTGTGACGGCCTGTCCACCGCCCTGAGCAACAACCAGAAGTTCATCGCCGACCAGCGGGCCCACCCGGACGCCCAGTCGGCGGCACGGATCGCCAACCGGGAAGCCGTGATCAAGGAGATCCAGGTCAAGCAGAAGGCCGCCGGCTGCTCCGCGGAAGGGGGCGGGGACGCGGCCGCCGGCGCTCCGCCGGCGCAGCAACCACCCGCCGGCGACGCCCCGCCCGCCTCCTCGACGGCGCCGCCCGGCTCGGCGGACCCCTCCGCCTCGGGCGACCCCTCCGCCTCCGCGGCCCCGCCCGCCGCGGGTGGTTCGTCGGGCGGCGGTGGCGATGTGGTCTGCCCCGGCTCGACGGTGACCCTGTCCGGCGACGGCGGCGCACCGGCGGCGTCCAGCGGCCAGTTCCCCGCCGGAACCAAGCTGAAGGTGACCAACCTGGACAACGACAAGTCGACGACCGTCTCCGTGACCTCCCCCTCGGGCAGCTGTGTGCTGCTGAACAACGCGGCCTTCGAGCAGGTCCGTGAGGAGGGGAAGAACCTGATCCGGCACGCCCGGATCGAGCGCGTGGGGTGACCCCGGTCCGGTGACCGGCAACGGAGCCGCCTCCTTCGTTGCCGGTCACCTTTTTGTCTCCTGGGCGTGGATCCAGGGCCCGTACGGGCGACTTCACGGCGTGGCCGCTTGCCCGCCGGCGTCCGGCGAGGTGGCCTGAAGCCGCCGGGCGCCACGTCCCTGTCGGGCCCCGCATTCGATCCCGCCGACGTTCCAGGAGACCTCGATGTCCGTGAGCCGTGGACGCCGATCCGCCCGTACCGCCGTGCTCGCCGCCCTCTCCACGGCCCTGCTGGGCATGCTCTGCGCCGGCCCGGCCGGCGCCGATGAGCCGCCCGTGGACCAGGGCCTGCAGCTCACCGTGTCGGGATCCGCCAACACCTGGGTCCGCGGGGTACGGCTCAGCTGCCCCGACGCCTACCGCCGGCATCCGCACGCGCGCGGCGCCTGTGAAGCGCTGACCTGGGCGCACGGGGACCTGGACGCCCTGCCCGGTGAGCCGCACAGCTGCACCCGGGAGTTCGACCCGGTCACCGTCACCGCGACCGGCACCTGGCACGGCAGCCCGGTGAACTGGCGCAAGGAGTTCCCCAACGCCTGCACGATGGACTCCGCCACCGGGCCCGTCTTCCGCTTCTGAGCCGGGCAGCGCTCGGCCCGCCCGGCGCACCGCTCGCCGTCCCGTACGCCGGCCGGGCGGGGCGCTCAGACGGGTCGCGCGGCCACCATCCCGATCGTCACCAGCGCCAGCACCACCCAGGAGAACCAGAGCCAGCCATTGGCGCCCAACGCCACGGTGTAGGCGGTCGCCACCACCAGCCCGCCCACCGTGCACACGGCCATCGTCCTAGCAGATCCGGGCATACCCGCAACCTCCTCACGGCGGTCCGGGCGTCCATGCCACGGGCCGCGGCCATGGGACCATCGTCCCCGGCCGCGGCCCGTACCGCCAGAGTGGCGACCTGCCGTCAACGCCCCCGTGCGTGGAGCGAGGCGAGATAGGCGTTGTACTCGACCAGATCCTTGTCGCCGTTGCGGTCGGCGGCCCGGTCCGCGCGCTGCGACTGCCGCTCGTCGGACCGGTACCACTGGAAGACCAGCGCGATCAGCACCACGACGGACGGGATCTCGCTGAAGGCCCAGGCGATGCCGCCGGCGGCCGTCTGGTCCGACAGCGCCTCGATCCCGAGCGAGGCCGGCGGGTGCACGAAGGTGTCGACCATCGGCTCCGAGGCCATCATCAGCGCGATCCCGAAGAACGCGTGGAACGGCATGCCCGCGAACAGCTCCAGAATCCGCATCACATGGCCCGGCCGGTGCGGCCCCGGGTCGACGCCCATGATCGGCCAGAAGAACACCAGGCCGACCGCGAGGAAGTGCACCATCATCCCGATGTGCCCGGCCCGCGATTCCATCAGGAAGTCGAACAGCGGGGAGAAGTAGAGCCCGTAGAGGCTCGCGATGAAGAGGGGGATGGTGAAGGCGGGGTGCGTGATGATCCGCATGTAGCGGCTGTGCAGCAGCGCCACCAGCAGCTCGCGCGGGCCCTTGCGGCCGCGCCCGGCGGTCGGCAGCGCCCGCAGTGCCAGCGTCACCGGCGCCCCGAGCAGCAGCAGGATCGGCGAGAGCATGCTGATGATCATGTGCTGGACCATGTGGACGCTGAACATCGCCATGCCATAGTCGTTCAGCTTGGTGCACATCACCAGCGCCACCGTCAGGATGCCCAGTGTCCAGGCGACGGTCCGGCCCACCGGCCAGGCATCGCCCCGCCGCCGCAGCCGGAACACCGCCCAGCCGTACAGCCCGAGTCCCAGCAGGCAGCCGACGAGAAAGAACGGATCACCACCGAACTCCAGGCCCCGCCCCAGCGTGAACGGCGGCAGATCCATGTTCATGCCGTCCATGCCGTGCCCGCTGTGATCCATCCGCTCGCTCCTGATTCGTACCGATACTCCGGCCACAAGACTAGAACCGCCCCCGGCCGGAACATCGGCCGGGGGCGGTTCGTGCGACAGGGCGTTGCGGACCCTGCCTAACGTGCAGGGGGTGCGGTGCTCACAGCACGCACTCGGCCTCGTCATAGCGTTCCACGGGCACCGTCTTGAGCGTCTCGACCGCCTCGGCCAGCGGCACCAGGGTGATGTCCGTGCCGCGCAGCGCGGTCATCATCCCGAAGTCGCCGCGGTGCGCGGCCTCGACGGCGTGCCAGCCGAAGCGGGTGGCGAGCACCCGGTCGTAGGCGGTCGGCGTCCCGCCGCGCTGGACATGGCCGAGGATGACCGGGCGGGCCTCCTTGCCGAGGCGGTCCTCCAGCTCCACGGAGAGCTGCCGGGCGACACCGGCGAAGCGCTCGTGGCCGTACATGTCCTTGCCGCCGATGTCGAAGGACATGCTGCCCTCGCGCGGCTTGGCGCCCTCGGCGACCACCACGATCGCGAACTTCTTGCCGGCCTCGAACCGCTCGGCCACCCGTGCGGTCAGCTCGTCGATGTCGAAGGGCCGCTCCGGCACCACGATGGCGTGCGCACCGGCCGCCATCCCCGAGTGCAGCGCGATCCAGCCGGTGTGCCGCCCCATCACCTCGACGATCATCACCCGCTGATGGGACTCCGCGGTGGTCTTGAGCCGGTCCAGCGCCTCGGTGGCAACGCCCACCGCGGTGTCGAAGCCGAACGTCACGTCCGTGACCGCGATGTCGTTGTCGATGGTCTTCGGTACGCCGACGATCGGCAGCCCCGCGTCCGACAGCAGCCGCGCCGCCTTCAGCGTGCCCTCGCCGCCGATCGGGATGATCGCGTCCAGGCCCAGCTCGGCGACGTGGCCGCGGGCCCGCTCCACGCCGTCCCGCAGATGGGCGGGCTGCACCCGTGAGGAGCCGAGGATGGTACCGCCGCGCGCCAGGATGCCGCCGACGGCATCGAGGTCGAGCTTGCGGTAATCGCACTCCAGCAAGCCCTTCCAGCCATCGCGGAAACCGATCACCTCATCGCCGTGATCAGCGGTGGCACGGTGGACGACGGACCGGATGACGGCGTTCAGGCCGGGGCAGTCGCCGCCGGAGGTGAGGACACCAATACGCATTGCTCGAAAACCCTCTGCAACTCAACCGGAGGCCCGGACCCCGTCGTCCGGTTGGATCCCGCTCACCCTACAAGCGCGGAGCCACTGGGCACACGAACGCCCGCAGTGCGGGACTGCGGGCGTACGAAAGGGGTGCAAATCCGGCAAACGTCACATGCGGGCGAATCGCCTGAAGGTGCCGTCAACCGGTATCAAGCGGGCTGGGTGGCCGCCGCGATCCGCTCCTGGCGCAGCGCCTCGTACCAGCGGTCCTCCACCGGAGGCAGTGCGTTGACATCCAGCGCCAGCTTGATCAGCAGATCGGCGATGTGCGGGTTGCGGGCCATCACCGGACCGTGCAGGTACGTGCCGAAGACGGTGTCGCTGTACGCGCCCTCGTAGCCGTCGCCGACGCCGTTGCCGTTGCCGAACCGCACCTTGGCGAACGGCCGGGCCGTCTTGCCCAGGTGGGTGACGCCCTGGTGGTTCTCGAAGCCGGTCAGGGGCGGCAGCCCCAACTGCGGGTCGATGTCGGCGAGGACGTCGCCGACGCAGCGCTCCGCCTCGCCGCGGGTGCTCACCACGTCCAGCAGACCCATGCCCTGCTGCCGCTCCCCGAGGTCATTGACGAACTCGTGGCCCAGGATCTGGTAGCCGGCGCAGACCGAGAAGACGATCGCGCCGTTGGAGACCGCGCGGCCGAGTCCGCCGTCACGGATCAGCCGCTCCGCGGCCAGCCGCTGCGGCCGGTCCTCACCGCCGCCGATCAGATAGATGTCGCCGGAGGTGGGGATCTGCTGGTCGGAGCGTACGTCCAGACGCTGTACGTCCAGACCGCGCTGGCGCGCCCGACGCTCCACCACCAGGGCGTTGCCCTGGTCGCCGTACGTGCTCAGCAGGTCCGGGTAGATCCACACCAGGCGCAGGCTGTTGTCACTCATGCTCGCTCGTCCTTGTCCGTAAGGTCGGTGGACCGCACTCAGTTGCCCACGCGGCGGCGCAGGTCCTGGAAGGCCGTGTAGTTGGCGATGACCTCGATCCGTCCGGGCGGCGCCATCCGTGCCGCCTCGTCGAGGTTCTCGCACACATGGAAGTCGAGTCCCGCGACCTCCAGGCGCACCGCGAGGTCCAGCTTGCGGTCGCCCAGCACGAAGAGCGGGTGCCCGGCCAGCCGGGTGTAGTCGACGTCCCACAGCCACGAGGTGTCCGTGCCGTCCGCGCCCCGCGCGTTCACCGACATGATCACCGGGGTCGGCGGCGGGTCGATCAGCGAGAACGTCTCCAGCCAGCCGGCCGGGTTCTTCGCCAGCAGGAGCCGCAGCTCCCGCTCCATGAACGTGACCACGTCATAGCGGCCGGCCACCGCCTGCACCGAGAACATCCGCTCCAGGGCCACCTGCGGCGGCACCCCGAAGGCGGCGGCGACCGCGGCGGACGTGGTGGCGTTCGCCTTGTTGGCGCGCCCCGGCAGCTGGAGCTTGATCGGCCAGGCGCTGCCGTGCGGATCGAGCACATGATCGCCGGACAGCGCCCAGCTGGGCGTGGGACGGCGGAAGCCGCACTCGCCGCAGAACCAGTCCTCGCCCGGCCGCTGCATCACACCACCGCACGAGGGGCAGGACCAGGCATCGTCCTTCCACTCCTGCCCGGCCGCGACCCACACCACATTCGCGGACGACGAGGCCGCCCACACGATCAGCGGGTCGTCCGCGTTGGCGATGATCAGCGCCTTGGAGCCCGCCAGGCCCTCGCGCCAGTGCTCGGCCAGCATCCGGGTCTCCGCGGCGCGGTCGAGCTGGTCGCGCGAGAGGTTCAGCAGCGCTATGGCCTTCGGCGTCACATCGCGCGCCACACCGGCGAGGTACTTCTCGTCCACCTCGATGACGCCGTACTTGGCGTCCGACCCGCCGGCCAGTGCCGAGGTGATACCGGCCGGCATGTTGGCGCCGAGCGCGTTGGAGACCACCGGGCCGCTGGCCCGCAGCGCCTCCGCGATCAGCCGTGTCGTGGTCGTCTTGCCGTTCGTCGCCGACACCAGGATCACGTCCAAGTGTCCGGCCAGCCGCGCCAGCAGGTCGGGGTCGAGCTTGAGCGCCACCCGGCCACCGATCACCGATCCGCTGCCGCGGCCCGCCGCGCGCGATACCGCCGCCGCGGCCTTGCCCGCCGTCACGGCCAGCTTGGCCCGCGGCGACAGCGGGTCCGTGTTGCCTGCCATCGTCCTTGATCCTCCTTGCATCCGGCGCCCCCCTGCCGTACCGCTGCCGGTGGAACGCCTCCTCCGCAGCCGATGACCGGCCGGGGCTTCGGTCGGGGATCAGCCTATCGAGATCCGGCGGTGGGCCCGAACCCCGCCACCCGTGCGGCGACATCCGGTGCGGGCCGGACCGTACCCTTACCCCCATGCGTTCCCGCACCATCCAGGGCAGTTCCGGACGTGTCCAGCCCCTGCGCCTGCTCGGCGACCCGGCCCTGACCGAGCCCTGCCAGGAGGTCACCGCCTTCGACGGCGTGCTGCGGCGGCTGGTCGAGGACATGTTCGCGACGATGTACGCCGCGCAGGGCGTGGGCCTCGCCGCCAACCAGATCGGCGTGCCGCTGCGCGTCTTCGTCTACGACTGCCCCGACGACGAGGACCGCCGTCACCTCGGTCATCTCGTCAACCCCCGGCTCGTCGAAGCGGACGGCCCGGTCTTCCGCGGCCCCGAGGGCTGTCTGTCGCTCCCCGGCATCGAGGCCGGCACCCCGCGCCACGACCACACCGTCGTGACCGGGGCCGATGTCACCGGTGAGCCCCGGACGGTGACCGGCACCGGCTTCTTCGCCCGCTGTCTGCAGCACGAGTGCGACCACCTCGACGGCGGCCTGTACGTCGACCACCTCACCGGGCTGCGCCGGCGCCGGGCGCTGCGGGCGGCGGCCAGGGCCCCGTGGGCCGCGGCGGCGGGGGCGTCCGGCGGCTGAGCGACGCGCGGCCCGCCGCCGGACGGGTGCTCAGAAGCCGGGGCCGCCCTCACGGTCCTTGACCGCGGCCAGCTGCCCCCAGAGCAGATCGGCCAGCTGCGTGACCAACTGCTCGCGGGTGCACGGGCGTTCGCGCAGCCACCAGTCACCGGCGCCGTGCATCATGCCGACGATGCCGTGTCCCCAGACGCGTGCCGTCAGGTCGCCGCCCGGCCCGAGGTCCAGCCGGTCGGTGATCACCTTGGCCAGCTCCTCGCCGAGCCGGCGCAGCAGCGGGGCGGAGTGCCGTCCCACGTCGAAACCGGTCTCGGACGCGGTGTCCCCGTCGGAGGGGTGCATCAGGAAGCGGTAGACCTGCGGCTGGCTCTCGATCGCGAGCAGGTAGGCGTCGAGGGTGGCCTCGACGCGGTCGCGGCGCAGGACGGGTGCGTCCAGCGCGGTGGCCAGATTGGCCAACAGGGCATCCGTGTGCCGCAAGGCGAGCGCGCGGTAGAGCCCGCCCTTGTCCCCGAAGTGCCGGTAGAGGATCGGCTTGGTGATGCCGGCCTCGGCGGCGATGGCGTTCATCGAGGCGTCCGGGCCGTCGCGCAGCACAATGCGCTCGGCGGCTTCCAACAGCTCCCGCCGCCTGCGCTCGGTCGTCGACTGCTGGCGGCCGCTGCGCTCGGTGCGTTCCATGGTCGTGCTCCCCACCCTTGTGAATCTGTGGCGCTGGCGCAACGTAACACCCGTTCTCCGCGGCGAATTCGTCCGCAGGGGAGTTGACATCCCCTACTGGCGAGTAACACACTGCGGGTTACCGCTAGTAACACCGTACGGCGTGCAGCACTGGAGGGGACATGGCTGAGTTCACCATGGAGCTCAACGACGAGCAGACGGAAGTCCGTGACTGGATTCACGGCTTCGCCGCGGACGTCATGCGCCCCGCCGCCGCCGAATGGGACGAGCGCGAGGAGACCCCCTGGCCGGTCATCCAGGAGGCCGCCAAGATCGGTCTGTACTCGCTGGACTTCTATGCCCAGCAGTTCTTCGACCCCACGGGCCTCGGCATCCCCATGGCCTTGGAGGAGCTGTTCTGGGGCGACGCCGGGATCGGTCTGTCGATCGTGGGCACCGGGCTCGCGGCCGTCGGTGTGCTCGCGAACGGCACCGAGGAGCAGATCGGCACCTGGGTCCCGCAGATGTACGGCGATGTGAACGATGTGAAGGTGGCCGCCTTCTGCTCGTCGGAACCGGACGCCGGCTCGGACGTCTCCTCGATGCGCACCCGCGCGGTCTATGACGAGGCCAAGGACGAATGGGTGCTCAACGGCACCAAGACCTGGGCCACCAACGGTGGCATCGCCGGCGTCCACGTCGTCGTCGCGGTCGTCGACGCCGAGCTGGGCTCCAAGGGCCACGCCTCCTTCATCGTCCCGCCGCAGACTCCCGGCCTCTCCCAGGGGCAGAAGTTCAAGAAGCACGGCATCCGGGCCTCGCACACCGCCGAGGTCGTCCTGGAGGACGTCCGCGTCCCCGGCCACTGCCTGCTCGGCGGCAAGGAGAAGCTCGACGAGCGGCTCGCCCGCGCCCGTGAGACGGCCAAGAGCGACGGCGAGCGCGTGAAGAACGCCGCGATGGCCACCTTCGAGGCCTCCCGTCCCGCCGTCGGCGCGATGGCGGTCGGCACCGCCCGCGCCGCCTACGAAGAGGCCCTGGAGTACGCCAGGACCCGCTCGCAGTTCGGCCGCCCGATCATCGACAACCAGGGCGTGGCCTTCCAGCTCGCCGATATGCGCACCCAGATCGACGCGGCCCGGCTGCTGGTCTGGCGCGCCTCCTGGATGGCCGCGACCGGCAAGCCCTTCACGTCGGCCGAGGGCTCCATGTCCAAGCTCTTCGCCAGCGAGGTCGCCAAGAAGGTCACCGCCCAGGCCGTACAGATCCTCGGCGGCAACGGCTTCACCCGCGAATACCCGGTCGAGCGGATGCACCGCGATGCCGCGATCTACACCATTTTTGAGGGCACGAGCGAGATCCAGCGACTGGTGATCGCCCGGACGCTGGCGGGTATGCCGATTCGCTGACGCACCGTCAATTCTGCTGCGCCGCCGGCGCTCTCGGCCTCGAGGTGAGGTCAGGGGCGCAGGCGGTTTCGTGTGTGCGGGGGCCGGGTGTCCGTCACCGTGCGCCCGCCCCCCCCGACCGGTGGCGTGCACGTCCACCGCTCAGCCGCGTAGCGGGCCTCCGCCCGTACGCGGCTCTCGCGCTTCCGGGGCCGGTCCGTGCGTGCTGCCCATCGGGCACCTCTTGACGGGCGGTACGCCTCACTCTACGTTCCTTCCATAAAGCAAAACATTAATTCCGCTATGCGGAATTGAGAACCTCCGGCCCTGCGCTGGAGCGTGCCCGTGACAGGCCGATGCAGGAGTACGCGATGCCTCGAATGACAGCCGCCCGTGCCGCGGTGGAGATCCTCAAGCGGGAGGGCGTGCGCCACGCCTTCGGCGTGCCCGGTGCCGCGATCAACCCCTTCTACGCGGCGCTCAAGGGCGCCGGCGGGATCGACCACACCCTCGCGCGGCATGTCGAGGGCGCCTCCCACATGGCCGAGGGCTACACCCGGACGCACCCGGGCAACATCGGCGTCTGCATCGGCACCTCCGGCCCGGCCGGGACGGACATGATCACCGGTCTCTACTCCGCGATCGGCGACTCGATCCCGATCCTGTGCCTCACCGGCCAGGCCCCGACCGCGGTGATCCAGAAGGAGGACTTCCAGGCCGTCGACATCGCCGCGATCGCCAAGCCGGTCACCAAGGCGGCGACCACCGTGATGGAGGCCGCGCAGGTCCCCGGCGTCTTCCAGCAGGCGTTCCACCTGATGCGTTCCGGCCGCCCCGGCCCGGTCCTGATCGACCTGCCGATCGATGTCCAGCTGACCGAGATCGACTTCGACCCGGAGACGTATGAGCCGCTGCCGGCCTTCAAGCCGGCCGCGACCCGCGCCCAGATCGAGAAGGCGCTCACGCTGCTCGGCGCGTCCGAGCGGCCGCTGATCGTCGCCGGTGGCGGCGTCATCAACGCCGATGCCGCCGAGCTGCTGGTCGAGTTCGCCGAGCTGACCGGTACGCCGGTCGTCCCCACCCTGATGGGCTGGGGCATCCTCGCCGACGATCACGAGCTGAACGCCGGCATGGTCGGCCTGCAGACCTCCCACCGCTACGGCAACGCGAACTTCCTGGAATCCGACTTCGTGCTGGGCATCGGCAACCGCTGGGCCAACCGCCACACCGGCAAGCTGGACGTCTACACCCGCGGCCGCACGTTCGTCCATGTCGACATCGAGCCCACCCAGATCGGCAAGATCTTCGCTCCGGACTACGGCATCGCCTCGGACGCCAGGGCCGCCCTGGAACTGTTCATCGAGGTGGCCAAGGAGCTCAAGGCGGCCGGCGAACTCCCCGACCGCGGCGACTGGGCCGCCTCCACCCAGGAACGCAAGGCCCAACTGCAGCGCCGTACGCACTTCGACGACATCCCGATGAAGCCGCAGCGCGTCTACGAGGAGATGAACAAGGCGTTCGGCCCGGAGACCCGCTACGTCACCACCATCGGCCTGTCCCAGATCGCCGGGGCGCAGATGCTGCACGTCTACCGGCCCCGCCACTGGATCAACTGCGGTCAGGCCGGCCCGCTCGGCTGGACGATCCCGGCCGCGCTGGGTGTCGCCACCGCCGACCCGGCGGCGCCGGTCGTCGCGCTCTCCGGTGACTACGACTTCCAGTTCATGCTCGAAGAGCTGGCCGTCGGCGCCCAGCACCGGATCCCGTACATCCACGTCCTGGTGAACAACGCCTACCTGGGCCTGATCCGTCAGGCCCAGCGCACGCTCGACATCAACTTCCAGGTGAACCTGGAGTTCGCGAACATCAACTCGCCGGAGCTGGGCGTCTACGGCGTGGACCACGTCAAGGTCGTCGAGGGTCTGGGCTGCAAGGCCATCCGGGTCACCGACCCGAGCGCACTGGGCGCCGCCTTCGAGGAGGCCAAGAAGCTGGCGGCCGAACACCGCGTCCCGGTCGTCGTCGAGGCCATCCTGGAGCGGATCACCAATATCTCCATGGCGGCCGCGGAGATCGACAAGGTGAACGAGTGGGAAGAGATCGCGACCGAGCCGGGCCACGCACCCACCGCGATCAAGCCGCTCAAGGTCTGACGGGGGGTCCGACGCGGTGGGTGGGTGGACCGGGAGGGGGTGGCTGTCGGCTCCCCGCGCCGGTGCGACGCCCACCGGAGTGACCGTCGTCACGTGACCTCCATGGAACGTCCACGCTCTGTTTACCGTTCAATTGTGTGTGGGCGCTGAAGAAGTGCTCACCCGCGAACCGCCCCGACCGGTCCCCCCGTCCGGCCGGGGCTTCCGCGTGTCCAGCCGTCGACGGCCGCTGTCCGCCAGGCCCCGGCCGGCGAGGACTTGCCCCACCGACGGCGGCTGACGCGCCCGGCGACGGGTGACGCCCACGGCGGCCGTCGACGTGCGGGAGCGCGGAGCCCGGCGCACGCTGGAGGCATGACCGAGCATCCGCCTGTCATCGTGCACCCCCCGACGCCGTCCGGTGGCCGGCGGGTGACCGTACGTGGGCAGATCGTCGGCCTGGCCCACGGCCGAGGCGATGTCGCCGAGTTTCTCCGCCGCGCGGGCGTCGCCGGCCAGGCCGACGACATCGCGCTCGACGACCCGGGCCTCGTCGAATGGCGCGGTGGCTCGCTGGACGACTGGCCGATGCCGCCGGCCTGAAGCGGCGCGCCACCGACGATGTCAGCGCGCCCGGCATGCCATGTGCCGGGCAGGTGGGAGACCTTCGCGCTGCTTCTCTTTCAGGTGATCCTCGCGGCGGTCCGCTCCTGACGCGACGTCGAGTCGGTGCGGGCGCCCGGCCGATGGTGAGGGTCCGTCCGGCGGCGGCCACCGCCTCCTGCTGCGGCCCCTCGCCTCCACTGCCAATCGCCCTGCCGATGACCGGTGTTGTCCGCGGATATCGGCCGCCGGCCCGTTCGTGGAGCGGTCCCCGCTCTTGAGCAGGACGGTGCCGGGCCCTCCGGCGTAGCCCGACGCCCGGACGGCAGCCGCGGCGACACCCGGCTTCACCGCGCACGCTCGCCCCCCGAACGCCACGTCCGATTTCCGCCAGCGCCATGCCCTGACCTGCGGCACAGTGGACACCGTGAGCAACGAGGACAGCAGGTACGAGGCGGTGCGCAGCAGGGACGCCAGATTCGACGGCGCCTTCTTCTTCGCGGTGTCCACGACCGGTATCTACTGCCGGCCGAGCTGCCCCGCCACCACGCCCCGCCGCCGTAATGTCACCTTCTTCCCGACCTCCGCCGCCGCCCAGGGCTCCGGCTTCCGTGCCTGCCGGCGTTGCCGCCCCGATGCCGTCCCCGGCTCCGCGGAGTGGAATGCCCGCGCCGATGTCGTCGGGCGGGCGATGCGGCTGATCGGCGAGGGGGTGGTCGACCGGGAAGGGGTCCGCGGGCTCGCGGCCCGGCTCGGCTACAGCGCCCGGCAGGTCCAGCGGCAGCTGAACGCCGAACTGGGCGCGGGCCCCGTGGCCCTGGCGCGGGCCCAGCGCGCCCACACCGCCCGGGTCCTGCTGCAGACCACCGGCCTGCAGGCAGCCGAGATCGCCTTCGCGGCCGGCTTCGCCAGCGTGCGCCAGTTCAACGACACGATCAAGGAGATCTACGCCCTCACCCCGAGCGAACTGCGCGCCGCCCGCCCCGGGAGGACAGCCCGATACGGCCCGGTCGCGACGGGCGTCACGGCGGGAACGCTGCCGTTGCGGCTGGCCTTCCGCGGCCCGTATGCGGCGCGGCAGCTCTTCGACCATCTCCAGCGGCGCGCGATCACCGGCATCGAGGACGTCAGCGGCGAGGCGGGCGCCCGCACCTACCGGCGCACCCTGCGGCTGCCGCACGGCGCCGGAATCGCCGAGGTCGACGAGGCGACCGGCGACGGCTGGCTCGACTGCCGGCTGCGCCTGACCGAGCTGCGCGATCTCACCACCGCCGGCCAGCGGGTGCGCCGCCTCTTCGACCTGGACGCCGACCCCTACGCGGTGGCCGAGCGGCTCGGCCAAGACCCCGTCCTGGCGCCGCTGGTGGCGCAGCGTCCCGGACTGCGGGCGCCGGGCGCACCCGACCCGCACGAACTCGCCGTCCGCGCCGTGCTCGGCCAGCAGGTCTCGGTCGCGGCCGGGCGCACCCTCGGCAGCGCGCTGGTCGCCGCCCACGGCGAACCGCTGCCGGAACCGGCCGGCGCGCTCACCCACCTCTTCCCGCGGTCCGAAGACCTGGCACAGGCCACGCTCGCGGAGCTCGGCATGCCGCAGTCGCGGCGGGCGGCCCTGCGCACCCTCGGCGCCGCACTCGCCGACGGCACCGTCATCCTGGACGCCGGAGCCGACCGTGACCGTACGGAGCACGCACTGCTCGGTCTGCGCGGCATCGGCCCGTGGACCGCCGGCTACATCCGGATGCGCGCCCTCGGGGACCCCGATGTCCTGCTGAGCGGCGATGTGGCCGTACGGGCCGGCATGCGCCGGGCGGGGGTCCCGGCGGACGCTCTGGCGGCGCACGCCCACGGCTGGCGCCCCTGGCGCTCGTACGCGATGCACCACTTCTGGAACATGCCGGCCACGGAGCCGGCCACTGTCCGCCCACCCACTACGGAAGGCACAGGATCATGATGCTCTACACCACCCTCGACAGCCCGCTGGGCGAACTTCTGCTGGTGGGCGAGGAATCGGCCACCGCACCGGGCGGCACCGCGCTCGCCTCGGTGTCCCTGCCCGGCCAGAAGGGCGCTGCCACCGTCCAGGACGGCTGGACGCGCGACCCCGCCGCCTTCGCCGCGATCGTCCAGCAGCTGCGCGCGTACTTCGACGGGACGCTGACCCGCTTCAGCATCGAACACCTCACCCGGGGCACGGACTTCCAGCAGCGGGTGTGGAAGGCCCTGGAGGCCGTGCCGTACGGCACCACGACCACCTACGGGGGGATCGCCGCCGAGATCGGTGCGGCGCGCGGCGCGGTGCGCGCCGTCGGAACGGCGATCGGCGCGAACCCGCTGCTCATCGTCCGGCCCTGCCACCGTGTGATCGCCGCCGACGGATCCCTGTCCGGCTATGCGGCCGGACCCGTGCCCAAGCGGAAGCTCCTCGGCATCGAGGGCGTCGGCCCGGACGCCGCCTGAGCCCGTCCGTGCGCGTCCGCGGCCCCGTCAGCCGCCCCGACGCCCCTTGGAGGACCTCATCATGACCCTCACCACCCCCGAGCGCCGGACCCGTCCCGGCGCGCTCGCCCGGCGCGTCGCGGCCGCCGACTGGCCGGCCCTGACCGGCGAACTCGACGAGCTGGGCTGCGCACCGACCCCACGCCTGCTCGGCTCGGCCAACTGCCGCGCCCTCATCGCGCACTACGACGAGGAGCGGCACTTCCGCTCGACCGTCGACATGGCGCGGCACCGCTTCGGCTCGGGCCGCTACCGCTACTTCGCCGACCCGCCGCCCGCCCCGGTCCAGGCCCTGCGCGAGGCGTTCTACCCGCACCTGCTGACGATCGCCCGGGACTGGGCGGACAAGCTCGGCCGGCCGGCGCCCTGGCCGGACACCCTGGAGGAGTGGCTCACCATGTGCCACCAGGCCGGACAGCGCAAGTCCGCCCAGATCCTGCTGCGTTACGGGGCGGGCGACTGGAACGCGCTGCACCGCGACCTCTTCGGGGAGATGGTCTTCCCGCTTCAGGTCGTCATCGGCCTGAACGAGCAGGGCACCGACTACACCGGCGGCGAGTTCCTCCTCGTCGAGCAGCGGCCGCGCGCACAGTCCCGCGGCACCGCCACCGTCCTGCCGCAGGGCCACGGCCTGATCTTCACGACCCGCGACCGCCCCGTCCGCTCGGCCCGCGGCTGGTCGGCCGGTCCCGTACGCCACGGTGTGAGCATCGTCCGCTCGGGCCACCGGCACTCCCTGGGCCTGGTCTTCCACGACGCCTGAAGCCGTTCCGGGCCCGCTGGCGCGGCCCCGGGAGCCCGGGAGCCCGGGAGCCCGGGGCGCCACCGGCCCGGCGGGTCAGAGCATGGAGCCGCCGGTGACGTCGAGGCGCTGGCCGGTGATCCAACGGGAGTCATCCGAGGCCAGAAACGCGGCGACGTCCGCGATGTCCGCCGGGCGGCCGATCCGGTTGAACACCGAATAGGCCGCCAGCGCGGCCCGTCCCTCGGGTGTGGCCCTGCGCGACGCGGTCACATCGGTCTCGACCCAGCCGGGGGCGAGGGTGTTGACCGTGATCCCGCGTGCGCCGAGGTCCTTGGCGAGGGTGCGCGTGAGGGTGTCCAGCCCGCCCTTGGAGACGCTGTACGCGATCTGTGCCGGGTGCGCCGTACTCGTCACCGCCGACGAGATGTTGATGATGCGTCCGCCGTCCCGCATCCGGCGCAGACCGTGCTGGGCGAGGAAGAACGGGGCCCTGATGTTGACCGCGACGGTGCGGTCGAACTCCTCGTACGTCACCTCGTCGATGCGCCCGGGGAAGTTGAGCGCCGCGTTGTTGACGAGGATGTCGAGGCCGGGTTCCGCACCGGCGGCCGCGAGTTCGGCGTCGAAGGCGGCGAAGAGGGCTTCGACAGCACCCGGAGCCCCCAGTTCCGCTCCCACCGTGAAGGCCCGGCCGCCCGCGCTGCTGATGCTTTCGACGGTTTCCTTGGCCGCGGCGTCATTGCTGCCGTAGTGGACGGCGATCAGCGCGCCGTCCCCGGCGAGTCGCTGGGCGATGCCCCGGCCGATGCCACGGCTGGCTCCCGTCACCAGTGCGGTCTTTCCCGTGAGGTCACCCATGATGTGTGAGGGCCTTTCCTGTGCTGAGATGAACATGCTGCCGCCCCCGACGTGGACGGGAGGGGCGTGAGGTGGCTGTCGGTGCCCAGGACGCCCGCGGGCGGTCCGTTCAGGGGCGTGCGTCCAGCGCCGTCAAGGTGGAGATGAACACCGGCTCGCCGTCCTGGGAGCCGGTGACCTGGACGGTCGTGGTGCAGGGGAGCGCGGACGGGACGCGCCGCGCCTCGATGATGCAGGGGGTGCCGTGTTCCGCGTAGCGGCGGAATTCCGTGCCGAAGGCGTAGGGGATCAAAGCCTGGGGAGCGGCCAGCGTGCGGGCGGCCTGCTGTGCGGCATCGAGCAGCAGCATCCCCGGGATGTGGTCGTTGGCCGGGTTGACCATCGCGGCGTGGCCGGGCGGGATGCGCAGCTGCCAGCGATCGGGCCGGCCGGTGGGGGAGAGCAGGACATCGCTGTCATGGGCGCTGCCGGTCAGCTGATGCGGGATGGGTGCGGGGAGCGGGGCGAGGGCGTGGCGCGCGGTCAGCCGCGCACCGCGGATCCGGCGGTAGACGGCCGGGGAGGTGACGGTGACGTCGGAGTGGCCCGTCGCGACGATCCGGTCCGCCCTGCGGATGGTCATGTCGAAGTGGCCACTGGTGAGCGTGCCGGACCGGAAGCGCATCCGGCTGCAGCGGACCTCGACCGTCAGCCGGGTCGGTCCCTGGCCAACGGCCAGATGCTCGGGATGAGTTGTGTATACCAGGTCACCGAGGATGAAATGGTGCCCGACCGGTACGCCCAGCTCGGTGTGGCACAGCAGCAGCCCTGCCTGGCGGATGGTCTCGCCGGTGAGAATGAGGTGATGGCGGCCGTGTACCGGGGTGAAGTACCCGTGGTCGTGCGGCCACTGGGCGGTCAGCGAGAAGTGGGAGGTGTCCCGCCGGCGCCATGAGGTGACCAGAATGTCGTCGACGCGCGGGCGGTGCACGAACTCCCGGGGAATACAAGGGCCTCGGTGGTCCCCGGATGCGGCCTGGTTTCGGTGCAGGGATGACTGATGTGGAGCCCTGGGTGGAACAGTGCCGCTGACGTGCATCGTGTCGCTCATGACTGCCCCCAGGCGTCTCAATGGGATGAGGTCCGGCGCTGTTAAGATACGTACCATCCGGTTTTATTTTCAATGCCGGGCGGCGAAACGGAGCAAGTAGCTGGCTCAGCGGCGACTTGAGCGGTAGCTAACTGATGCGGAACGTGAAAAAACATCAAGAGACAGGAGGCGTCCTGTGGCACAACAGGACCGCGCTATCCGGACCCGGCGACTGATCCTGGAGGCAGCCGCTTCGGTCTTCGACGACCTCGGCTACGACCGTGCGACCATCGCCGAGGTCCTCGAGCGCGCCGGCGTGACGAAGGGCGCCTTGTATTTCCACTTCGCCTCGAAGGAACAGCTCGCCCTGGCCGTGCTCGATGAGCATGTGACGGATATCGCCGTGGAGCCGCAGAAGATCAAACTCCAGGAGTTCGTCGACGCGGGGCAGGTGCTCGCCTACCGGCTGCGCAGTGACCCGATCCAGCGCGGGGCGGCCCGGTTGGCGGTGGAGCAGGGCTCCAACCACCTCGACCGCAAGCAGGGGATGATCGCTTGGACGCGGTTCGTCGAGGATCTGCTGAACCAGGCGAGGGATCGCGGTGAGGTTCTGGAGAGCGTCGTGGTCACCGAGACCGCCGAGCTCTTCGTCGGCGCGTTCGCCGGTCTGCAGCTGATGTCGAACGCCCTGACCAACCAGGCCGACCTCAGTCACCGCCTGACGGTGTTCTTCGAGCACACCCTCCCCAGCATCGCGGTGCCCGCCGTGCTCGCCAAGCTCAAACTGGATCCGGAACGCGGCGCGGAACTCGATGCCGCGCTGCAGCGCAAGGGCCGCGGGGCCGTCGAGGCCGAGATCGCGGTGAGTTGAGCCCCGGCGTCGGCCGGGTGGGGGCGGGGCGACGCGGTTCGGGGCGAGTCGGTCTGACGGGAAGGCTCCGCGTACTCGCGGCAGTTCGGGTCGGTTCAGATCGGTTCGGGTCGGTTCAGGTCAATTCAGTTCAGTTCAGGGTGTGAAGGAAATGCAGCGCATTCAGGGCGGCTGAAAAATACCGCGTAGTCGGTGTTGTATGCCGGGCGCGTGGCCGAGTCGTGTGCGAAGTGTGCAGGTCGGTGGGGTGTGGGCCGGAGTGGGAGGCGTCGCGGAAGAACCGCGGCGCCTCTCGCTGTTGACGGGTGCACCAGTGGGCGCCGCACCCTGCACGCGGGCGCGAGGTGCGGCGATCGCTTTCCGGGCGGACTGTCAGTGGTGTGCGGTTCACTGGATGTGCGGGGTCGGTGGATTCCGCGTTCCCGACGAGGCCGGGGGAGGCCCGATGAACGGGGTGGGGGAGAGCGCGGGGCGCTGTCGCGTGAGGCAGATCACGACCGCGTGGAGGAGAAACCGGCCGGTGTGGCGGAATAGTGCTCCGGGATAACGCGTTCGTCATGCACGTATCAATGGCCTGACCGGGTCGCTGCCCGAGGGCGACGCCCCACACCTCGCACGCCCGCCGCTCCTCCCTGCCCTCCCACCACCGCCACTCGCCCCTGCGCATCCTGCTCACTCCGCTCTGCCACGCCTGATGACACCGCGCTCCTCTCTGCCGCCCTGGAGGCCACCCGCATGACCCGGACGACGACGGACCAGCCAGCCGGAAGGACGGCGACCCTCGCCGCGGCGCCCCCGGTGCCCGCCGACCCGGCCACGGGCGGGCAGCGCAGAGCCGGCGGTGCCATCGTCCCCGTGCTGGCCTTCGCCGGCATCGTCGTCGCGGTGATGCAGACGCTGCTCGTGCCGGTCATCAAGGACCTGCCGGTGCTGCTCAACACGGCACCCAGCAACGCCACGTGGGTCCTGACCGCCACTCTCCTCGCCGGTGCCGTCGCGACGCCGATCATGGGACGCCTCGGCGACCTGAACGGCAAGCGGCGAATGCTGCTGACCAGCCTCGCCATCATGGTCGTCGGCTCGCTCGTCTGCGGATTCACCGACGACCTGGTCACCATGATCGTGGGCCGGGCGCTCCAGGGCTTCGCCATGGGCGCCATACCCCTCGGCATCGGCATCATGCGCGACGAGCTGCCGCGTGAACGGCTCGGTTCGGCGATGGGGTTGATGAGCTCCTCGATCGGGGTCGGCGGCGGACTCGCGCTGCCGGTCGCGGCCCTGGTCGCCCAACACGCCGACTGGCACACCCTGTTCTTCGGCGCCGCCGGGCTCGGTGTGCTGTCGATAGTGCTCACCCTCCTCGTCGTACCGGAGAGCGCGGTACGCGCCCACGGGCGCTTCGACGTGGCCGGCGCCCTCGGACTGTCGGCCGGGCTGGTGGCGCTACTGCTGCCCATCACCAAGGGCGGCGACTGGGGCTGGGGTTCACCCACCACCCTCGGATTGTTCGGCCTCGCCGCGCTGATCCTGGTGCTGTGGGCCGTGATGGAGCTGCGCCTGCCCGATCCGCTGGTCGATCTGCGGACCACCGCCCGGCGTGAGGTGCTGCTGACCAACCTCGCCTCGATCACGGTCGGTGTGGCGTTCTACGCGGTCTCCCTGGTGCTGCCGCAGCTGCTCCAGCTGCCCACGTCCACCGGATACGGCCTGGGCCAGTCGATGGTGGTGGCCGGATTGTGCATGGCGCCGCTGGGTCTGACGATGATGTGCGTAGCCCCGTTGTATGCGCGGATCGCCGCTCGACGCGGCCCCAAGGTCTCGCTGCTGCTGGGCATGCTGGTCATCGCGATCGGCTACGGCGCGGGCATGGGCCTGATGAACGCCGCCTGGCAGACCGTCATCATCGCCGTGGTCCTCGGCGCCGGCATCGGGCTGGCGTACTCCTCGCTGCCCGCACTGATCATCGGCGCCGTCGATCCCTCCGAGACCGGCGCGGCCAACGGCCTGAACACCCTGATGCGTTCGATCGGCACCTCGGTGTCCAGCGCGGTCATCGGCATGGTGCTGGCCCATATGTCCACGAGCGTCGGACGGGTCACGGTGCCCACGATGGCCGGTTTCCGGGTCTCCTTCCTGATCGCCACGGCCGCGGTCCTGGTCGGCGTCGCCCTGGCGTCCTTCCTGCCGTCGCAGCTGAAGACGTCCCGCCCGGCCCTGGTCGCGCAGGGCACGGACGATGCGGTGGGCGCGGAGCACCACGATGTGGTGACCGGCACGCCGCGCCCGCAGGCCGTGACGGCGGTGCCGACGGCGGGCGCCTCGCCCGCGTCCGTGGTCTCGCCCGCATCCGCCGCACCGGCCGCCTCGGCGGGGATTCCGGCGCCGTCCCGGACGCAGACCGCGGACGTCCGGGTGGCCGATCGTGCGTCGGGATTCCACGGGATGGTGGCCGACGCCTCCGGCATTCCGGTCCCGGGCGCGAGCGTCACCCTGATCGACCGTCAGGGCCGCCAGGCCGGCGTCACCACGGCCGGCGCCGACGGCCGCTATGCACTCGACGCCCCCGCGGCCGGCACCTATGTCCTGACCGCCGCCGCGCCCGGCCACGCCCCGCACGCGGCCTCCGCCATCAGCCGCGGCGCGCAGGCCCGGCCCCGGGTCGACCTGACCCTCACCGGCACCGGCCGGCTGCACGGCACCCTGTCCGGCGGCCCGGACGGCAACGCGCTGGACGGCGGGAGCGTCATCGTCACCGACGCCCGGGGCGAGGTGGTGGCCCGTACGACTTCCGGCGCCGAAGGACGCTGGGAGGTCACGCAGCTGCCGCCCGGCTCGTACACCCTGGTCCTCAGTGCCCCGGGGCACCGCCCGCAGGCCCGTGCGCTGCACCTGTCCGGCGGCGCGCCGGATCGGCAGGATGCCCGGCTGCAGCCGGCCGCAACGGTCCGTGGCACGGTGCGGGGCCCGGGCGGCCGGCCACTCGCCGATGCCGCCGTGACCCTCGTCGAGGACGGCACGGTCGCCGGGCACACGGTCACCGGCCCGGACGGCGCCTTCGCCTTCGCCGAGCTGAGCGGCAGTCACTACACCCTCACGGCAGCCGGATATCCGCCGCACGCCGCACCGATATCCCTCGCCGGCGGCGCCGAAGAGTTCCTCGACCTGGACCTCACCCAGCCGCCGGCGGCCACTGCCTGACGCAACCGCTGCCGGATCCGGCCCCCTCCTGCCGGATCCGGGTCGGGCGGTGCTGCGGTCATGGCCCCGCCATCGGAGGGCCGCCCGGGACAGCGGAGACGGGCATGCCGTACCTGCTGCTGATGCAGTGTCAGCGCCGCCCGGCGAGCGCGCCTTCGTCGGGGAGTTCGTCGAGGTGCGGGGGCCGGCGATGCCGGAGACCGCCAAGTCCGCCCGGGCTGCTGCGCCGTCCCCGCGGCACGGCGCGCACCGGACCGGACGGGGGTGCTGGAGCGGATCTCCGGCAATCAGGTGGTCACCCTCAAGCGTGCGGTCGCCGCCGCCATGGTCCATGGGCCGTCCGCCGGGGTAGAGGGGCCACTCGCCGCGCCGCCCCACTCGCCATGCCCCGCCCGGGGACGGCTAGCCGGCGCTCCCGGCCGCCCCACCGTGCGCGGTTGCGCGCCGGCTCTCCGGCTCCGGGGGCGGGCGTACCCGTCCCCGGCGGGGGTGAGTGCGACTTCCGCGGCGATCCGGTTCCCGATCCGCCGAACGCCGGGGCCGGCCGGGGGCAGGGGGCGTAGCGGAACCGGCCACCGGCTGAGCTCCCGGGGCCGATGGGGCGGTCGGGGGTGGTGGGTCGGAGGAACCCGTTCCGCGGAACGGCCGAACCCGGTGGTGCCCTGTCCGCAACTCGGGAGTTTTCTGCGAGTCTGAGCGGCACGCCCGCAATCCGGGCTGGTCACGGCCGGTTGCCGGCGTCATCGGCGTGCCGGGCGCACAGAGTCGTTAGCGGTGTGTTAGTGCCTCGTTAGCGGACCAGCAGTGACCGGGGCCACGCTGGAAAGAGGCAACGGACGGACCGCACACCTTCCACGACCGCTCGCACCTACCAGACGAGGGGGACACTTATGTCGCTCATCATCAAGAAGCCCGGCCGCGGCCGCCGTGTCGCCGCAGGATCGCTGATCGCCGTCGCGGCGCTCGGGCTCACCGCCTGCAAGGGCGGGACCGATGCCGCATCCCACTCGTCGTCGGCCGCCGCCTCCGCCACGTCCAGCGACACCGGTCACGGCAGCGGCGCGCAGGCGTCCGGCAGCGGACACTCGCCCGGCGCCAAGCCGCAGTCCTCCGCGCCGGGCGGCCACCGGCCCTCGGCCGCACCCAGCGTGACCCCGAAGGGCACGGTCCCGCGGACCACCCAGTCCCACAGCTCGGCGATGGCGGCATCGGACCGTTGCACCGCCGCCGCCATGTCGCTGCGGCTGGGCCGCGCCGACATCGGTGCGGGTAACATCCGTTACCCCCTCGTCTTCACGAACAAGGGCAAGAAGGCCTGCTCGCTGCGCGGATTCCCCGGGGTGTCGCTGATCAACCGGGACGGCTCGGCGGTCGGCGAGCCCGCCACCCGCGCGGGCGGCGTCGGCGGTGTCGTCCGGCTCCAGCCCGGGCAGAGCGCACACGCTGTGCTGCACACCGTCAACGAGGGCGTCTCGGACACCCCGTGCTGGGCCAAGTCGCAGATCGTCTACGTCTACCCGCCCGGCTCCAAGGAGTCGATGACCACGGGCAGTGACGGGCTGCGGGTGTGCGGCGGACGGTTCGACGTGACCGCCGTGGAGCCCGGATCCCTGGGCTGACGACCGGAGAGCGGGGCGGACCACGGACCGGACGGCAAACCGGACCGAGGGCGGCCCGCCGGAAGGGAGCGGCCCGCACGCCCGCCACCACGCGGCAGCGCTCCCGCACGACGGCCCTCCCGCACGACGGCCCTCCCCGCACGACGGCACGCCCCCGGCGAACGAACGCCGGGGGCGTGCCGTCGTCCGTCATGCGGCCGGCAGTACGGGCTTCCACGGCGTGCCGAGGGGGGCGGTCACTCCAGGGCGGTCACCCGCCGGCCGGTGATCCACCCCTCGGCGCGGGCGGTCGGGTGGCACGTCACCACAACGGCCCCTTGCGACCGCCCTTTCCCCCGGGATCGGTGTTACCAAGGTGGATGAAAGCCTTGAATGAGTGCTTTCGTTGCATATCTGCCTAGGAGACATTCCCATGTCCGCAGCTT
Organism: Streptomyces sp. NBC_01454; assembly: GCF_036227565.1. NCBI lineage: Bacteria > Bacillati > Actinomycetota > Actinomycetes > Kitasatosporales > Streptomycetaceae > Streptomyces > Streptomyces sp. NBC_01454. Next base: position 534,618 of record NZ_CP109460.1, on the reverse strand, counting down.
CGCGTGCGGCCACTCAGGTCGCTGCCAACGGAAAGCCGTCCGCCGAGGACGAGTCCCCGATCCACGTCCTTTGGATCAATGCCGGCCTGAGCTGCGATGGTGACTCCGTGGCGCTCACCGCCGCGACCCAGCCGAGCATCGAGGAGATCGCGCTCAGTGTGCTGCCGGGGCTGCCCAAGATCGCCGTCCACTGGCCACTGATCGACTTCGAATGCGGCCCGGTCCAGGGCGCGGACAACTTCATCGAGTGGTTCTTCAAGGGCGAGCGCGGCGAGATCGACCCGTTCGTGCTGGTCATCGAGGGGTCCATCCCCAACGAATCGATCAAGCCGGAGGGCTACTGGTGCGGCTTCGGTGACGACCCCGAGACCGGCCAGCCGATCACCACCAGCGAGTGGATCGACCGCCTCGCCCCCAAGGCCCTGGCCGTGGTCGCGATCGGCACCTGCGCCACGTACGGCGGCATTCACGCGATGGCCGGCAACCCGACCGGAGCCATGGGCGTGCCCGACTACCTCGGCTGGGACTGGACCTCCAAGGCCGGGATCCCGATCGTGTGCGTGCCCGGCTGCCCGATCAAGCCGGACAACTTCTCGGAGACGCTGACCTATCTGCTCTACCAGGCGGCCGGTTCGGCTCCGATGATCCCGCTGGACGACCAGCTGCGGCCGACCTGGCTCTTCGGGACGACCGTGCACGAGGGCTGTGACCGTGCCGGTTACTACGAGCAGGGTCAGTTCGCGACCACCTACGACTCGCCCAAGTGCTCGGTGAAGCTCGGATGCTGGGGTCCCGTGGTCAAATGCAACGTGCCCAAGCGGGGCTGGATGGACGGCATCGGCGGCTGTCCGAACGTCGGCGGTATCTGTATCGCCTGCACCATGCCCGGCTTCCCCGACAAGTTCATGCCGTTCATGGACGAGCCGCCCGGCGGCAGGGTCTCCAGCACCGCCAGCGCCGCGTACGGCAGCGTCGTCCGCCGGCTGCGCGGCATCACGGCCAAGACCGTCGACAGCGAGCCCAAGTGGCGCCATCGCGGCGATCAGCTGACCACCGGTTACCGGAAACCGTGGTGACCGCACACCCGTAGCCGTCCGGACACCCGGACGCCCCCGGACGCCCCGGATTCTCCGTATGACCCCCATTCCCGCGCGCAGAGAAGGGCACGGCATTCACGATGGCACCGACGACAAAGGCGGCCGGTGACGGCAGCGGTCTGACGGAGATGTCCTGGGATCCGATCACCCGGATCGTGGGCAGCCTCGGTATCCACACCAAAATCGACTTCAAGCAGAAGCGGGTCGCGGAGTGCTACAGCACCTCGTCCGTCTTCCGCGGCTACAGCGTCTTCATGCGGGGCAAGGACCCGCGCGACGCCCACTTCATCACCAGCCGGATCTGCGGCATCTGCGGTGACAACCACGCCACCTGCTCGGTGTACGCACAGAACATGGCCTACGGGGTGAAGCCCCCGCACCTGGGGGAGTGGATCATCAACCTCGGCGAGTCCGCCGAGTACATGTTCGACCACAACATCTTCCAGGAGAATCTGGTCGGGGTCGACTACTGCGAGAAGATGGTCCGCGAGACCAACCCCGGGGTCTGGGAACTCGCCCAGCGCACCGAGGCGCCCCACGCGGCCGACCACGGCTACCGCACCATCGCCGACATCATGAGCTCCCTCAACCCTCTCGAGGGCGAGTTCTACCGCGAGGCCCTCCAGGTCAGCCGCTACACCCGGGAGATGTTCTGCCTCATGGAGGGCCGCCATGTGCACCCCTCCACGCTCTACCCGGGCGGCGTCGGCACCGTGGCCAGCGTCCAGCTCTTCACCGACTACATGAGCCGGCTGATGCGCTACGTCGAGTTCATGAAGCGCGTCGTCCCGCTCCACGACGACCTGTTCGACTTCTTCTACGAGGCGCTGCCCGGCTACGAGGAGGTCGGCCGGCGGCGGGTGCTGCTGGGCTGCTGGGGCGCGCTCAACGACCCGGAGCACTGCGACTTCACCTACCGCAACATGACGGACTGGGGACGGAAGATGTTCGTCACCCCGGGCGTCATCGTGGACGGCAAGCTGGTCACCAACGACCTCACCGAGATCAACCTCGGCATCCGCATCCTGCTGGGCAGCTCCTACTACCAGGACTGGGAAGGCCAGGAGCGGTTCGTCACCCATGACCCGCTCGGCAACCCCGTCGACCCGCGCCACCCGTGGAACCAGCACACCATCCCCGCCCCCCAGAAGCGGGACTTCAACGACAAGTACAGCTGGGTGATGTCGCCGCGCTGGTTCGACGGCAAGGAGCACCTGGCGCTGGACACCGGCGGCGGCCCGATCGCCCGGCTGTGGTCGACCGCGCTGTCCGGGCTCGTCGACACCCCGTACGTCAAGGCCACCGGCCAGAGCGTCGTCATCGACCTGCCCCGCTCCATGACCAAGCCCGAGGCGCGCTTCGAGTGGAAGATCCCGAAGTGGAGCAACGCCCTGGAGCGCAACCGGGCCCGCACCTACTTCCAGGCCTACTCGGCCGCCATGGCGCTGCACTTCGCGGAGCAGGGCCTGAACGAGGTCCGCGCCGGACGCACCCAGACCTGGGAGAAGTTCGAGGTCCCCGACGAGTCCATCGGCTGCGGCTTCACCGAGGCGGTGCGCGGCGTCCTCTCGCACCACATGGTCATCCGGGACGGGAAGATCGCCAACTACCACCCCTATCCGCCGACCCCGTGGAACGCCTCCACCCGCGACAGCTACGGCACCCCCGGCCCGTATGAGGACGCGGTCCAGAACACCCCGATCTTCGAGGAGAACTCCCCGGAGAACTTCAAGGGCATCGACATCATGCGCACGGTGCGCAGCTTCGACCCCTGTCTGCCCTGCGGCGTCCACATGTACGTCGGCGACGGCAAGTCCGTACAGAAGATGCATGTGCCCACCGGTCTGAGCGGACTGGGCGGATGACCGCCCGGACCACCGCGGCACCGGCCGCCGCACCGCAGGCCGGGGTCCCCCAGGGCACCGCGTCCCACGGCACCGCGCCGAACGCCGAGGCGACCGGCCGGCGCGTCGAGGACGTCCTGGACCGTCTCGCGCAGCGTGGCGACGGTGAGACCATCGCCGCCGCGGAGGAACTGGTCAGCGTCCTGATGGACTTCTACGGCGCCGGACTCGCCCGGATCATGCACCACCTGGGCGCCGGCGACGACGGCCCGCGGCCGGCACTGCTGCGCGACGAACTGGTCACCAGCCTCCTGGTGTTGCACGATCTGCACCCCGAGGACGCCGCCACCCGCATCGACCGCGCCCTGGACAGCGTCCGCCGTCAGCACGCCGCGCAGGTCGCCGCGTTCGACGCCGGCACCGGGGCGCTGCGCCTGCGGGCGGGCGACTCCGGCGGCTGCGGCTGCCCGAGCACGGCGGACGGGGCCCACCAGGCCGTCGAGGCCGCCGTCGCCTGCTACGCGCCCGAAGTGACCTCCGTGCAGTGGGAGACGGCGGGCGCCGAGCCCGAGCCGGCGCTGCTGCAGATCTCCCGCCGGCCCCCGACCGGCGCCGGCGCCCCGTGAGCGGCCCGGCGCCCACCCGCCTGGGGCCGCAGGCCGCCCACCGCGGCCTGCGCCGCTTCCGCGCACCGACGCCGCCGGCCCCGGAACGCTGCGAACTGTGCGGCGTGGTGCTCGCCGAGCACAACCACCGCCACCTGGTGGACACCAAGCGCCGGGCGCTGGCCTGCGCCTGTACCCCCTGTGCGCTGCTCTTCGACCGGCCGGGCTCCGGCGGGGGACAGTTCCGCACCGTCCCCGCCCGCTACCTCGTCGACTCCGGCCACACCCTGGACGACGCGGCCTGGGAACTGCTCCAGATCCCCGTCGGCGTCGCCTTCTTCCTGCGCAACGCCGACCTGGACCGGCTGGTCGCGCTCTACCCCAGCCCGGCCGGCGCCACCGAGAGCGAACTCGACCCGTCGACCTGGCAGACCGTGCTCGGCGCCAGCCGGCTCTCCGCCCTCCTCGAGCCCGACGTGGAGGCGCTGCTGCTGCGCCGCTTCGAGGGCCGGATCGACTGCTATCTCGTGCCCGTCGACGTCTGCTACGAACTCGTCGGCCGGATGCGGCTGCTGTGGCAGGGCTTCGACGGCGGCGCCGAGGCCCGCGCCGCCCTCGCCGACTTCTTCGCCACGGTCGCCCGACGGGCCCGCGAAGCCAAGGAGGACGACCGGCCGTGACCGAGCTGTCCTTCGAGTGCACCGGGGTGCGGGCGGACCGCTACGCCGCCGCGCCCACCCTCCTCTTCCGCCTGCGCCTGACCGCCCCCGAGGCCACCCGGGTGCACGCCATCGCGCTGCGCTGCCAGATCCGCATCGAACCGGCCCGGCGCGGCTACCGGGCCGACGAGGCCGAGGCGCTGTCCGACCTCTTCGGCGAGCGGGCCCGCTGGGGCAGCACCCTGCACCCGCTGCAGTTCGCCCAGGTCTCCCAGGTCGTCCCCGGCTTCACCGGGGAGACCGAGGTGGACCTCGCCGTCCCCTGCGGCTACGACCTGGAGGTCGCCGCCGGCCGCTACTTCCGGGCGCTGCACGACGGAGAGGTGCCGCTGCTGCTGCTCTTCTCCGGCACGGTGTTCGCCGGCGCCGGCGGCTTCCAGGTCCAGCCGGTGTCCTGGGACAAGGAAGCGGCCGTGCGGATGCCGGTGGCCGTCTGGCAGGAGATGACCGAGGCGCACTTCCCCGGTTGCGGCTGGCTCCGGCTGCCGAACGAAACCCTCGACGCCCTGCTCGCCTACCGCTCCCGCCGCGCCCTCCCCTCCTGGCAGGCCGCCGTCGAGTCCCTGCTGGCATCCGCCGGGGACACCGGGCCGGCCACACCGGACGCCCGGCTGCTGCGCGGCGCCGCCCGTGCCCGTACCGTCAGCGAGAGGACCGCGCCATGACGACCGGTGTCCTGCCCGACGAGACGGCGGACCCCTTCGCCACCGCCCGCCAGGTGGCGGACGCCGTGCTGTTCGAGGGCTATGTCCTCTACCCCTACCGGGCCTCCGCCGCCAAGAACAGACTGCGCTGGCAGTTCGGCGTCCTCGTACCGCCCGCCTGGGGAACGGACAGCGCCGAGCACTCCTTCCAGCGCACCGAATGCCTCATGGAGCCCCGCTCCGGCGCCCGGCTCTCGGCCGAACTGCGGTTCCTGCACGCACAGCGGCGCACCGTCCAACGCCGCTGCCCCGACGGCGGGTTCGAGACCGTCGAGGAACTCGAACTGCCCGACCGGGTGCTCGTCCCCTGGGACGAGGGCGCCGAGGAACGCGTCACGCTGGTGGCCGATGTCTCCAAGCTGACCGGCGAGGGCGTCACCGTGCCCTTCACCCGGCCCGCGCGGGAGGAGACCGAGCCGGTGCACGACGCCGAGGGACGGCTCGTCGGCCGGCTGGTGCGCCGCTGCGCGCCAGTCGACGGCCGGGTGCGGCTGACCGCGCACGCGATCGACGGCCCCTACGCGGCGCTGCGGCTGACCGCGACCGTCGAGAACACCAGCGGCTGGGAACCGGACGCGGCCGGCGCGGATCGCACCGCGGCGCTGCCCCACTGCCTGGTCGGCGCGCACCTCCTGCTCGGCCTGAGCGCGGGGTCGTTCCTGTCCATGACCGACCCGCCGGAGTGGGCCCGGGGCGCCGTCGCGGCCTGCCGCAACGAGCACGCCTGGCCGGTACTGGCCGGCGCCGACGGACGCGGCGACGTCCTGCTGTCCGCCCCGATCATCCTGGAGGACCACCCGGCCATCGCCCCCGAGAGCCCCGGTGCCCTCTACGACGCCCTGGAGATCGACGAGATCCTCGCCCTGCGCACCGCGGCCCTCACCGACCAGGAGAAGCGCGAGGCCCGCGGCACCGACCCGCGCGCCGCCGAGGTCATCGAACTCGCCGACACCATGCCCCCCGAGGTACTGGAGCGCCTGCACGGCGCCGTCCGGGCGTTGCGCGAGGTCACCGGCCCCGGGCCGGCCGCCCCCGACGCCCCCGACGGCCTCGCTCCCGAGGTGCCGGGCACCCGCCCGGACACCCCCTGGTGGGACCCGGAGAGCGACCGCAGCGTCGACCCCGTACGCGACCGGATCACCGTCGACGGGCGGTCGGTCGGCGCCGGCAGCCGGGTGCTGCTGCGGCCGGGCCTGCGGCGCACCGACGCCCAGGACCTCTTCCTCCAGGGCCGCACCGCCCACGTGGAGGCCGTGCTGCACGACGTCGACGGCGGGGTGCATCTCGCGGTGACCGTGGAGGGCGACCCGGGCGCCGACATCCGGCGGGAGCAGGGCCGCTTCCTGTACTTCCAACCCGACGAGATCGCCCCTCTGGAGGACGCGTGAGCGCGACAGCGGCAGGCAAGCCGCCCGTGAAGACGCTGATCGCCGGCGTCGGCAACATCTTCCTCGGCGACGACGGATTCGGCGTCGAGGCCGTTCGCCGGCTCGGGGAGCACGAACTCCCCGAGGGCGTCGAGGTCGTCGACATCGGCGTCCGCGGTGTCCACCTCGCCTACCGGATGCTCGACGGCTACCACACGGTGCTCCTGGTGGACGCCGCCGCGCGCGGCGGCGAACCCGGCACCGTCCACCTCCTCGACGCCACCGACCCGGCCACCGCCCGCCCGCAGGCCACCGCGCTCGATGGCCACCACATGACCCCCGACACCGTGCTCGCGCTGCTCGACACGCTCAGCGCGGGCACCGGCAGCCGGCGCCCGGACCGGGTGCTGGTCGTCGGCTGCGAACCCGCCGATGTCGCCGAAGGCATCGGACTCAGCGCACCGGTCGCCGCCGCGGTCGACGAGGCCGTGGGGCTGATCCTGCAACTCGTCGGCGCGGCGGAGCCGACACCGTCGGCCGCCGGACCGCACACCAGTGAGAGGAACTCGACATCATGCTGAAGCTCGCCATGAGCGGGGTGCTCGCCGCCGCGCTCGCCGTCGTCATGAGGGCCGTACTCCCCGACATCAAGCGCTACATGCGGATGCGCGCCATGTGACCGGGTGGCGCTGCACCGAACGGTGTACGCCGCCGCGCCGCCCCGGCGAGGCACCCCGGCCGGTCTCTGGACGCGCCGTCTAATGAAGCCGAGCGGCCCCGGTCGTCCCCGTACCAGAGAGGGACCGATGCACGAGATGTCCATCGCGCTTGCGGTCGTGGACCAGGTCGCCGGCGCGGCCCGGCCGGACGGGGCCGGCACGGTCCACAGCGTCCGGCTGCAGGTCGGCGAACTGGCCGGCGTGGTCTCCGACGCGCTGGCCTTCTCCTTTTCCCTCGCCTGTGCCGGAACCGTGCTGGAGGGCGCGGAACTGGTCACGGAGCCCGTTCCCGCGCGCGCCCGCTGCGGTCCCTGTGCCGACACCTGGCCGGTGGGCATGCCCCCGCAGCTGAGCTGTCCGGGCTGCGGCGGGGCGAGCGCCGAGCTGCTCTCCGGCCGCGAACTGCAGATCGTCAGCGTGTGCTGGAACGACGCCCCGGCACACCCACCGACTCACGAGGAGCGCTGAACCATGTGCCGTGTCGTCGACCTGCAACAGGCGGTCCTTGCCAAGAACGACGCCTGCGCCCACACCCTGCGCGAGGACCTCGCCGCCCGCGGCACCGCGCTGGTCAATCTGCTCTCCAGCCCCGGAAGCGGCAAGACCGCCCTCCTGGAACGGGAACTCACCCTCGCCCGCAGCCGGGACATCCCGGTCGCCGCGCTCACCGCCGACCTCGCGACGGAGAACGACGCGGTGCGGCTGGCCCGTTCCCGGGTCCCCGTCAAACAGGTGCTCACCGACGGGCTGTGCCACCTGGAAGCGGAGATGCTGGGCGGGCACCTCCACGGCTGGCTCCCCGCCGACACCAGACTGCTGTTCATCGAGAACGTCGGGAATCTGGTCTGCCCGGCCTCCTACGACCTGGGGGAGACGCTGCGCGTCGTGCTGGCGTCGGTCACCGAGGGCGAGGACAAACCGCTGAAGTACCCCACCGCCTTCGGACTCGCGCATCTGGTCGTGGTCACCAAGATGGACATCGCCGGCGCGGTCTCCTTCGACGAGGCGGAGTTCCGCGCCAACGTCGAACGGATCAACCCCGGTGTCGAGGTCGTGCTCACCTCGGCCCGCGGCGGCACCGGCGACGGGGCGCTGCTGGACCGGGCGCTCGCGGCGCGCGACGGAGCGCCGGTCCACATCCCGGTGATGACCCGCAAGTCCCACCATGTGCACGACGTCGAGGACGGCCGGCCGTACGAGGCGGGCCACCCGCACGATCACCCCCACGACGGCGGCCACACCCACGACGAGCACCCCCACGACGGCGAGCACACCCACGCGCCGCGGGCACACGGCGGCCATCCGCACCCGACCGGCTCCGACACCGTGGCGTCGAGCCGCTCATGACCACAGGGCAGGTCGACGGGGCCCTCGCGACGGCCCCCGCGGCAGCCGCCGCCCGCCGCCGGATCACCGTGCGCGGCGTCGTCCAGGGCGTGGGCTTCCGCCCGTTCGTCCACACCCTCGCCACCGAGCTGGGCCTGACGGGCCATGTCACCAACACCGGTGACGGCGTGGTCGCCGAGGTCGAGGGAGACCCCGCCGCGCTCGCCCGCTTCGGGGAACGGATCGGCGCCGAGGCGCCCCCGCTGGCCGTGGTGGAGTCCGTCGACGGCGCGGACATCGCGCTGGCCCGCGACGCCGGGTTCCGTATCCTCCCCTCCCGTGCCGACGGCCCCTCGCGCACCCTGGTCTCCCCGGACGCCGCCACCTGCGCGGCCTGTCTCGCCGAGCTGACCGACCCGGCCGACCGACGCCACCGGCACCCCTTCCTCACCTGCACGCACTGCGGGCCGCGCTTCACCATCGTCACCGCGGTCCCCTACGACCGTGCCCTGACGACCATGGCCCGCTTCCCGATGTGCGCCCGCTGTGCGCGCGAGTACGCGGACCCGGCCGACCGGCGCTTCCACGCCCAGCCCATCGCCTGCCACGACTGCGGCCCCCGGCTGCGACTGCTGACCGCGGATCCCGACGACCGCACCCGCCCCCCGCGCCCGGCGACCGGCCCCGACCCGGTCGCCGACGCCCGCCGGCTGCTCGCCGACGGCGCGATCGTCGCCGTCAAGGGCCTCGGCGGCTACCACCTGGTCTGCGACGCCGCCGATGACACCGCCGTCACCACGCTGCGCCGCCGCAAGTCCCGCGGCGACAAACCCTTCGCCCTGATGGCCCGTCAACTCGCCGATGTCGAGCACCTGGTGCGGCCGGGCGACGAGGAGCGCGCGCTGCTCACCGGGCCGGTACGCCCCATCGTGCTGCTGCGCCGCGCCCCGCACCCCGCCCCGCCCCCCGGCGCGCCCGCGCTCTCGGACGCCGTCGCCCCCGGCAGCCCCGACCTCGGCGTCATGCTGCCGTACACCCCGCTGCACCATCTGCTGCTCGGCCTGCCCGGCGACCCGCCCGGCCCCCGGCTGCTCGTCATGACCAGCGGCAACCTCGCGGGCGAACCGATCGTCACCGACGACGACGAGGCCGTGGCGCGGCTGGCGCGGCTGGCGGACGCCTGGCTCACCCATGACCGGCCGATCCACCTCCCGTGCGACGACTCCGTGGTCCGCATCAGTGACGGGGAGCCGCTGTTCGTCCGCCGCTCGCGCGGCTATGCGCCGTTGCCCGTCCCGCTCCCGGTAGCGGTGCGGCCCGCACTGGCGGCCGGCGGCGACCTGAAGAACGTGCTCTGCGTCGCCGAGGGACGCCGCGCCTGGCTGTCCGCGCACATCGGCGACATGGACGACCTGGCGACCCAGCTCGCGTTCGAGAAGGCCGAGGCGCATCTGGAGACGGTCACCGGGGTGCGCCCCCAACTCCTGGCCGCCGACCGGCATCCCGGCTACCGCTCCGGCCGCTGGGCCGAGGGCCACACCGCCGGCCGGGCGCTGGTACGCGTCCAGCACCACCACGCGCACATCGCCGCGGCCATGGCCGAACACGGACTCGGCGACCGCCGGCCGGTCATCGGCGTCGCCTTCGACGGCACCGGCTACGGCGACGACCACGCCGTGTGGGGCGGCGAGATCCTGCTCGCCGACTACGACGGGTACCGCCGCTTCGGACAGCTCGCCTATGTGCCGCTGCCCGGCGGCGACACCACCGTACGGCGCCCCTACCGGATGGCCCTGTCCCACCTGCGCGCCGCCGGCCTCGACTGGGCCGCCGATCTGCCCCCGGTGGCGGCCTGCCCGCCCGAGGAACGACCACTGCTGGCACGGCAGTTGGAGCGCCACCTCAACTGCGTGCCCACCTCCAGCATGGGCCGGCTCTTCGACGCCGTCTCCTCGCTGGCCGGGATCTGCCACCACGCCGGATACGAGGCCCAGGCCGCCGTCGCCCTCGAGGCCGCGGCGCTCGGCGCGGGCGAGGACCACGGCCCCGGCTACACCTTCGCGCTGCACGACGCGCCGACGGGCCAGGGCGGCGCCGACACCGTCGCCGACCCGGCCCCGGTGTTCACCGCCATCGTCGAGGACCTCCGTGCGGGCACCGCCCCGGCGCTGATCGCGGCCCGCTTCCACACCGCGGTCGCCCACCTCGTGCGGCGCTGCTGTGTGCTGGCCCGGCAGCGTGCCGGCCTGACGACCGTGGCGCTGACCGGTGGTGTCTTCGCCAACACCCTGCTGGCCGAGGCCACCGCCCGCCTCCTGCGGGAAGACGGGTTCACCGTCCTGCGCCACCGCCGCGTCCCGCCCAACGACGGCGGACTGGCGCTCGGCCAGGTCGTCGTGGCGGCCCGCACGGTACCCGTGTTCGGCGGGGTGGGCGTGCCCTGAGCGGTGCCCCGACGAGGCAGACGCAACGCACCCATGACGAGGAGAGGCCCATGTGCCTGGCGGTACCCGGCAAGGTATTGGACATCGAGGAACGGGACGGCACCCGCATGGCCACCGTCGATTTCGGCGGGGTGGTCAAGGAGGTGTGCCTGGAGTACGTCCCCGATCTGCGGGTCGGCGAGTACGCCATCGTCCATGTCGGCTTCGCACTGCAGCGACTGGACGAGGAATCCGCCCGGCACACCCTCGCCCTGTTCGAGGAACTGGGCCTGCTGCAGGAGGAGTTCGGCGACCCCTGGGAGGCGGCTGCCGCCTCCCAGGGCGGTGACGGGGCAGTCGCCGCGGCCGGCGGTGCACCGGCGGCCGCGCTCGGAGACGGCGTGACGGAGGCGAGCCGGTGAAGTACCTCGACGAATTCCAGGACCCCCAGCTGGCCCGCCGGCTGCTCGACGAGATCCGGGCCACGGTGACCCGGCCCTGGGCCCTGATGGAGGTCTGCGGCGGCCAGACCCACACCATCATCCGCCACGGCATCGACCAACTGCTGCCCGACAACGTGGAGTTGATCCACGGACCGGGCTGCCCGGTGTGTGTGACGCCGCTGGAGGTCATCGACAAGGCGCTGGAGATCGCCTCCCGCCCCGACGTGATCTTCTGTTCCTTCGGCGACATGCTCCGGGTGCCCGGCAGTGACCGCGATCTGTTCCAGGTGCGCAGCCACGGCGGCGACGTACGCGTCGTCTACTCCCCGCTCGACGCCCTGAAGATCGCCCAGCAGAATCCGCACCGCGAGGTGGTGTTCTTCGGCATCGGCTTCGAAACCACCGCACCGCCGAACGCCATGACGGTGCATCAGGCCCGCAAGCTCGGCATCCCCAACTTCAGCCTGCTGGTCTCGCACGTCCGGGTGCCGCCCGCCATCGAAGCGATCATGACGTCGCCCAGCTGCCGGGTCCAGGCCTTCCTGGCCGCCGGCCACGTGTGCAGCGTGATGGGCACCCAGGAGTACCCGGAGCTGGCCGAACGGTTCCGGGTGCCGATCGTGGTGACCGGCTTCGAGCCCTTGGACATCCTGGAGGGCATCCGCCGCACCGTGCGCCAGCTGGAGCGCGGCGAGCACACCGTCGACAACGCCTATCCGCGCGCCGTACGCCCCGAGGGCAACCCGGCGGCCCAGGCCATGCTCGCCGATGTCTTCGAGGTCACCGACCGCGCCTGGCGCGGGATCGGCACCATTGCGGCCAGCGGCTGGCGGCTCTCGGAGCGCTACCGCGCATACGACGCCGAGTACCGCTTCTCCGTCGACGGCATCACCACGCGTGAACCCGCCGCCTGCCGCAGCGGGGAGGTCCTCCAGGGGCTGATCAAGCCGCATGAGTGCGAGGCCTTCGGCGCCACCTGCACCCCGCGCAGCCCGCTCGGCGCCACCATGGTCTCCAGCGAGGGCGCCTGCGCCGCCTACTACCTCTACCGCCGACTCGGCACCCCGTCCACCCCGCAGGAGGCGAGCCCCGTTGCCTGACACCACCCGATCCGCCCACGGAGCCCCCACCCCGGCCGACCGCGGCCTGCCCACCGTCGACATCTCCGGCTGGACCTGCCCCACCCCGGTCCGCGACCAGCCCCGGGTCGTCATGGGGCACGGCGGTGGCGGCGCGCTGTCCGCCGAACTCGTCCAGCAGATCTTCGCCCCGGCCTTCGGCGGCGAGATCCTCGCCCAGCTCGGCGACTCCGCGGCGGTCTCCCTCGGCGGCGTACGCCTGGCGTTCTCCACCGACTCCTACGTCGTGCGGCCGCTGTTCTTCCCGGGCGGCTGTATCGGCGATCTCGCCGTCAACGGCACGGTCAACGACCTCGCCATGAGCGGCGCCAGGGCCGCCTATCTCTCCTGCGGCTTCATCCTGGAGGAAGGCGTCGAGATGCCGGTGGTCGCCGGGGTCGCCGACGCCATGGGCGTGGCCGCGCGGGCGGCCGGTGTCGAGGTGGCCACCGGCGACACCAAGGTCGTCGAGGCCGGCCACGGCGACGGCGTCTACCTCAACACCGCCGGCATCGGACTGATCCCGGCGGGCGTCGATCTGCGGCCGCAGCGTGTCGTCCCCGGCGACGTGGTGATCGTCAGCGGTGACATCGGCCTGCACGGCGTGGCGATCATGAGTGTGCGGGAGGGCCTGGAATTCGGCGTGGAGATCGAGAGCGACTGCGCGGCACTCGGCGGCCTCGTCGAGACCATGCTCGCCGTCACCCCCGATCTGCATGTGCTGCGCGACCCCACCCGGGGCGGACTGGCCGCGGCGCTGTGCGAGATCGCCACCGCCTCCTGTACCGGCATCGTCATCGAGGAACGCGCCGTACCCGTCCCCTCGGCCGTCGCCAACGCCTGCGCGATCCTCGGCCTGGACCCGATGTACGTCGCCAACGAGGGCAAGCTCGTGGCGTTCGTCCCGCGTGCCCACGCCGACGCCGTACTGGACGCGATGCGTGCGCACCCGCTGGGCGCCGGCGCCGCGGTCATCGGCGAGACCGTCGAGACCCACCCCGGCATGGTCGTCGCCCGCACCCCGCTGGGCGGCACCCGGGTGGTCGATCTGCCGCTGGGCGAGCAGCTGCCGCGGATCTGCTGAGGGGCGGTCGCACGGTGGCGGTGCCCCGGCGTCACAGGCGCCGGGGCACCGCCACCGCTTCGCTCAGATCTTCTCCAGCAGCCGGGAGCCGAACCAGTCGTCGGCGTCCCGCACCCCGGGCAGGTTGAAGAAGTAGCCGCCCCCGATGGGGGTGACGAACTCGGACAGCGGCTCGTGCCGCAGGCGCCGCTGCACCGTCGCGAACTGCCGCTCCGGGTTCTGCTGGTAGCCGCAGAAGACCAGCCCGAGGTCCATCTTCCCGCTGCGGTCGAAACCGGCGTCATAGTTGTAACTACGGCGCAGAAAGCGGGAGTTGTCGGTCTTCTCGGTGCGGGGGTTGGCCAGCCGGATGTGGGAGTCGAGCGGGATCTTCTTGCCGTTGGGATCGTCGTGGTAGCGCGGCACATCCCTCTCGTTCCGGCCGTCGAGGGGGGCACCGCTCGCCTTGCGCCGGCCGAAGATCCGCTCCTGGCGGTCCACCGGCAGCTTGTCCCACTTCTCGACGTGAAAGCGGATCAGACGCAGCACCTGATAGCTGCCGCCCAGGGCCCACTCCGGCTCGCCGCAGGGCGGGGTCACCCACATCAGCCGGTCCATCTCCCGGGCCGATCCGGTGTCCGGGTTGACGATCCCGTCCTTGAAGCCGATGAAGGTACGGGGCGACCCCGAGGGCCGCGAGGGGTTGAGGAAGGCGTCCGCGCGCCAGCGGGGCCGCAGCAGCCCCTCCGTCTCACGGGTCAGATCGCGCAGCACATGGACGATCGCGTCGGGGTGCTGGGCGCAGATCTGCAGCGACAGATCACCGTGGCAGCGGGCCGGCTCCAGCCGGTCGTCGGGGAAGGCCGGCATGGCCTTGAGATGCCGGGGCTTGTGCCCGGAGAGCCCGAACCGGTCGTCGAAGAGGGAGGCGCCGACCCCGACGGTGATGGTCAGCGAGTCGGGGGTCGGGGCCTCCTTGGCGACCAGCTCGTCCTGCGGCTTCACCCCCGCCGCCAGGATGCGTGACCGCTTGGTGAGCCGCTGCAACAGCTCGCTCAGGCGCTCCCGGTTCTCGGCCAGCACATCGAAGCCGACGAACCCGGCGAAGAGCTGCTGCGGAGTCACGATGCCGGCCTGGTGCTGCCCGTGGAAGGCGATCCGGTCGGGCAGCTGCGGGTCCTCGCGCAGGGCGGTTGCCGGCCGGGACGCGGGGACGGCGGCGGCCTCCCCGCCGAGTCCCACGGCGGCCGCCGCACCCGCCATCCCCGCCGCGCACTTCAAAAAGCCCCGGCGCCCCTCGTCCCGCGTCGGCGCACGCCCGTCGTCGGCCTGGTCACGTCTCATCGTCCCGCCATCCTGACTGCGTCATCCGGCAGCCGCGTGCCTGCACATCCCTGGCCGCGATGCTCGTCGCCCGGGGTGCGAGGGCCGGGAGCAACACGGTCCCGGCCCCGGATATCACGCCTGGGACCGCGGCGGGGTCGTCCGAATGGCGCAGGCGGGGCGCCCCCCGCGCGACACCGCCCCGGAGCGCTCGTAGCGTCGGGACGGTGACCTGTCCGCACGCGGCACCAGCGCGACGCCGGGGCGGCCCGTCATGCGCCACGCACCGTCGCCTAGCCCATGGACCCCAGACATGAGCACCACCACGGACGCGAGCACCGTCACCGGCGAGGCCGGACCCGTCGGCACGGACGTCTCCACCGTCGCCGGCCCCCTCATCGCTGCCACCGCCCCCCTCGTGGAGCACCCACCCACCGCCGCGGGCACGGCCACCGTCGGTGCGGGCACTCCCACGGTCGAGCGCACGCCCCGTGACGGGAGCCCGGCCGCCGGCATCGCCGTGCCGCCCGCCGACGGCTGTCCGGTGCCCGAGGAGGTGCCCGAGTCCTGGCTGCGCATCGAGAAGGGCAGTGCCGGGCCGGAAGAGATCGCCGCCCTCAGCGTCGTGCTGTGCGAGCGGATCGCCGCGCTGCGCGCCCTCGCCGCGCCCGTCGACGCGGACGAACGGCCCGCCGGCCGGCTCCACGCACGGCGTCACCGCCCCCACCGGTCGGCCTGCTGGTCGGGCTGCTGGAGCTGCTGAACGGGCGTGGCCGTGGCGGGTCTTGGGGCACTCCCGGGCTCCCCGGCGGACGGTTCCCGCGGGCCGGCCGTCCGCTCCCGGACCGTCCGTCGGCCGGTCAGCCGAAGAGGGCCAGCAGGACCGCCCCCACGGCGACCGCGACCGCGCCGATGACGAACCCGGCGATCACCTTCCGCTGCCAGGACGACAGCGCGCCACCGCGCAGCGCGCTCCCCATCCGGCCGTACTGGTCGACTCGTCCCATGGGCGTCAGCGGATCCGTCGGCCCCTGCGGCATGCCCTGCGTCCAGTCGGGACCGGGCTGCGGATACCGGCGGCGCCAGTCCTCGTTCTCCCGCCACGGCAGTGTCATACGTCCGCTCCTCGCCTCGTTACAGCATGCCCGGGGACGCCGGCACTCCCGTGTGCCGATGCGGCCTCCCCGGGCGACTCCTACCCCGCCCCGGCGAAAGATGCCTACGGGCCTGCCGGTGCGGACGCCGGGCGCGTGGTCACCCCCGGTCCGCCGCGCCCGCCCGGCCGCTGCCCGGGATCCGGCGTGCGGCGAGCGCCGCCGCGGTGAGGAAGCCCGCGGCGCCGATCAGCACCGAGAGATGCAGGCCCGGTACGAGCCCGGGGGCCACCAGCGTGCCGAAGAGCGCGACGCCCAGGGCGCTGCCGGTCTGCCGTGCGGCGTTGAACACCGCGGCCGCCACGCCACCGCGTTCGCCGGGCGCGGCCTCCATCACCGCCGCGGTCGAGGCCGGCATGGTCAGCGCGGTACCGAAACCGACGCAGGCCATGGGGGCCGCCAGCGCGGCCCAGGGCGTGTCCGGGCCCGCCGCCAGCCAGCCGAGGAGCCCGGCCGCGCCCACCAGCAGCCCGGCCACCATGGGCAGCCGCGGTCCGGTGCGCGCCGTGAGCCGT
The DNA here is from genome assembly GCF_036227565.1 of Streptomyces sp. NBC_01454. Taxonomy (NCBI): domain Bacteria; kingdom Bacillati; phylum Actinomycetota; class Actinomycetes; order Kitasatosporales; family Streptomycetaceae; genus Streptomyces; species Streptomyces sp. NBC_01454. The sequence goes on along the minus strand of NZ_CP109460.1, from coordinate 518,198 downwards.
CCGGCCAGCGCGGAGCCGAGGGCCACCACTCCCACGGCCGGCAGCAGCGCACAGCCCGTGCGCAGTGCGCTGTAGTGGTGCACCTGCTGGAAGTACAGCGGGGCGAGGAACAGCAGCCCGTAGAAACCCGCGTTGAGCAGGACGCCGATGACCGCGGAGGCCGAGAAGGCGCGGACGCGGAAGAGCGCGAGCGGCAGCATCGGCGCCCGGGCACGCCGCTCCAGGACCAGGAACGCGAGGGCTCCGCACACGGAGGCCGCGAAGGCGCCGAGAACGGCCGGACGGGTCCAGCCCAGCGCCCCGGCCTCGATGCACCCCGTGGCCAGGGCGGCCAGCGCCACCGCCGCCGCGGCCTGCGCCGGCAGGTCCAGGCCGCGGCGGGCGCGGCCGGCGGGGGAGTGCGGTACGTGACGCACGGTCAGGAGCAGCGCGGCGAGGCCGACGGGCAGATTGAGGAGGAAGACCGACCGCCAGCCGAGACCGGTGACCAGCACGCCGCCCAGGACCGGCCCGGCCCCGGCGGCCAGGCCCGCGACGGTGCCCCAGACGCCGAACGCCCGGGCGCGCGCGGCCCGTTCGGGATACGCCGTCCGCAGCAGCGCCAGCGAAGCCGGCACCATCAGCGCCGCCCCCAGGCCCTGCACCAGCCGCGCCACGACCAGCACCGTGACGGTGGGGGCGAGTGCGCACCCCGCGGAGGCGAGGGTGAACACCAGCAGCCCGCCCAGGAACACCGCCTTGCCGCCCAGCCGGTCGCCGAGCCCGCCGCAGAACAGCAACAGCCCCGCGCACACCACGGTGTAGCCGTCCACCACCCACTGGAGTCCGGTCACCCCGGCGTGCAGGGAGGTGCCGATCACCGGGAGGGCCACCGTGACGACGGTGACGTCCAGAATGACCATGAAGTAGCCCAGGCAGAGGGCCACCAGCGGCAGTGTCGGGCTCCGGCTCGTGGTCCGTGGGGGCGCGGCGGGCGGGCAGATCGTCGGCATACGGCCAGTGTCGAGCCGGGTCGGTACGGCGGCGGCCGAAGCGTGCTCGCCGTACGGGACCCGGGTGGGAGCCGGGGGGAGCCGGGGGGCGGGACCCGTACGGCGACCTTTCGCTGTCTGCCGAAGCATCCCCGGCGTACCGTCGAAATCATGGATGTGCGCAGCGAAGCCGATATAGCCCAGGTCGCGGCGGTGATCGGCGACCCCTCCCGGGCCAGGGTGCTGCTGGCGCTGGCCGGCGGCGGTGCGCTGCCGGCCAGCGCCCTGGCCGCCGAGGCCGGCGTCAGCAACTCCACCATCAGCGGACATCTCGCCAAGCTCCTCGACGCCCGGCTGCTGACCGTCGAACTCGACGGCCGCCACCGCTACTACCGGCTCGCCACGACGGACGTCGCCCGCGCCCTGGAACAACTCGCCCTGATCGCCCGCCCGCTGCCGGTCCGCTCGCTGAACGCCGACACCCGCGCCAAGGCCCTGCTGCGCGCCCGGCTCTGCTACGACCACCTCGCGGGCCGGCTGGGCGTCGCCGTGATGAGCGCCCTCCAGGTGCAGGGCATCCTCACCGCCGAGCCGGCCGGGGACGACGCCGTCGATCCCGCCGACCCCGTCTACGTGCTCACCCCGCACGGCCACACGGAGCTGACCGCCTTCGGTGTCGACACCGAACGGCTCCCGCGCCGCCGGGCGTCCGTCCGCTACTGCGTCGACTGGGCGGAGCGGCGCCACCACCTCGCCGGCGGGCTCGGTGCCGCGCTCACCGCTCGGATGTTCGCCCTGGAGTGGCTCCGCCACGGGAAGTACCGCCGCGTCGTCCACCTCACCGAGGCCGGCCGGGCGGGGCTGGCGGCGACCTTCGGCATTCCGGCGGATCGGCTGGCGTGAGTGCCGCCGCGGTCCGCTGCGGTCCGCCGGGTGTCGCTCGCCATATGAATTCTTTGTGTCGGCTGCGCCCCGCGCGGCCGTGCGCTCCCGCGTTCCCCTGCGTCCGGTCGCTGCCCTCCCGGCCGGACGCCGCACGCTCCGGCGCCGTGGCGGCACGCCGTGTGGAGGAAGTGTCCGCTGGTGGAGCGGGACATTTCCGCTCGCCGCCGGTCGAGTAGGGTCCGGCGAGCCGGAACAGTGAATCAAGGAGGCCGTTTTCCGTGACGGAGCGTCAGGTATCAGCCGGGGGAGAGGGCGCCGGCGCGCCGGAAGTGCAGGCGCAGGAGCGCCGATTGCGCCGTGACCTGGGCTTCTGGGGGCTGACGGGCATCGGCTTCTCCAATATCGTCGGCTCCGGCTGGCTGTTCGCCGCCATGTACGCGGCACAGACCGCCGGCCCCGCCGCACTGCTGTCCTGGGTGGGCGCCGGCGTGCTGTGCGCACTGGTCGCCCTGGTGATGATCGAGCTCGGCGCGTCCCGGCCGGAGGGCGGCGGCACGGTCCGCTGGCCGCTGTTCGCCAGCGGCCGGCTCGTCGGCACCCTCATCGGCTGGTCCACGCTGCTGTCGGTGGGCGGCACCGCGGCCGAGATCAGCGCGATCATGCAGTACGCCGCGCACTACCTCCCGGGCCTCTACAACGGCCACACCCTCACCCTCTCCGGGCTGGCCCTGGCCGCCGGGCTCAGCGTGCTGCTGACGGTGCTGAACTGGTTCGCGGTGCGGATGTTCGCCACGCTCAACAACCTGGTCTCGGTGTTCAAGATCGTCGTCCCGGTGGTCACCGTGATCGCGCTGATCGCCTCGGGCTGGCACTCCGGCCGGCTGACGGACCACGGCGGATTCGCGCCGTACGGCTATGTCGCCTGCCTGACCGCGCTGGCCGGCGGCGGCATCGTCTACTCCGTCAACGGCTTCCAGGCGCCGCTGGACTTCTCCGGCGAGACCCGCAACCCCCGCCGGACCATCCCCGGCGCCGTCCTCAGCGGGATCGGCCTCGCCGTCCTGATGTACCTGGCCCTGCAGCTGGCGTTCCTCTTCACCGTCCCGGAGAACCTGCTCGGCCACGGCTGGCAGGGGGTCTCCTTCGACTCGCCGTTCGGACAGCTCGCCCTGATCCTCAACCTGCACTGGCTGTCCAGCCTGCTCTACGCGGACGCGGTGGTCTCGCCCGGCGGCTCGGCGTACGTGGGCGTGGCGATCGACGCCCGGCACACCTACGCGCTCGCCAAGAACGGCACCATTCCCCGGTACTTCATGAAGGTCAACCAGCGGTTCGGCATCCCGCGCCGGGCCCTGGTGATCAACCTCGTCGTCATCGTGGTCTTCCTGCTGCCGTTCGGCGGCTGGCAGGACATCGTCAGCGTCATGGGCGACATGTATCTGCTGATCTACGCCGCCTCCGCGGTCGCGGTCGCCGTCTTCCGCGCCGAGCCGGGCGGCCACACCGCGGGCTGGGTCCCGGGGCTGCGCTGGATCGCGCCGCTCAGCTTCGTGGTGTCCAGCGAGTTCGTCTACTGGTCGGGCTGGCAGGACCTGCGGCTCGCGCTGCCGCTCGTCCTCGGCGGCCTGCTGATCTTCCTGGCCATGCGCCGCCCCGCCGCCCGGGCCGACCAGGACGCCCCGGAGGCCGACGGCGCCGGCCCGCGCCGCCCGCTCGGTGCCGAACTCCGCACCGGCGCCTGGCTGGTGGTCTACCTCGTCGCCCTGACGCTGCTCTCCTGGCTGGGCACCTTCGAGGGCTCCGGCCGGCTGCCCGCCCCGTACGACTCCCTCACCGTCGCCGCCCTCGCGCTCGCGGTCTTCTTCTGGGCGGTACGGTCCGGCGTCCGGCATCTGCAGGCACCCCGCGCGGCGGCCACCGCCTGAGCCCGGCGCGGGACCGGCCGTCCGGCGGGAGTGCGCCCCGCCGGACGGCCGTCAAGCGGAAGTCGGACCGCAGAAATAAGATGAACCCGGAAAGGCGGACCCCCCAGGGGTCCCCATGAAGCCAGGTCAGACGGCCCACGCGGAGCACCGCACGGAGTGTGGCCCCGCGGCGGCTCCTGCACCGACGCACCTTGGAGCGATCCATGCTGCGGCGTCGTCCCCCGCGGTCCGCGAGCGCCGACGATCTGCTGACCACGCTCGGCCGGCTGACCGCCCAGGCGCGGGAGGGCGCCGAGAAGCAGCGGGCCCGGGTGGAGCTGGCCGAGGCGCTCCAGCACGACATGCTGCCGACCGTCCTGCCCGTGGTACCGGGCCTGCGCGCCGCCGCCACGTACGCCCCCGCCCGGCACGGACTGGACATCGGGGGCGACTGGTACGACGGCTTCCCGCTGCCCGACGGCTCGCTCGCCTTCTGCATCGGCGATGTGCAGGGGCACGACGTCGAGGCGGCCGCCTTCATGGGCCAGATCCGCTTCGGGCTGCGCGCCGTCGCCGTCCACGCCCCCGACCCGGGGGAGGTGCTGAGGCGGGCCAACGACCTGCTGCTCTCGGTCGACTGCGGGCTCTTCGCGACCTGCACCTTCGTCCGCTTCGACCCGGTCGCCTGGGAGCTGTCCAGCGCCCGGGCCGGTCATGTGCCCGGCATCTGGGCCACCACCGACGGCCGGCACGGCCTCGCCGACGACCCCGGGGGCCTGCCGCTCGGCATCGTCGCGGGGGAGGACTATCCGGTGACCCGCCGGCGGTTCACCACGGCGGGCGCATTCGTCCTGCTCACCGACGGGGTGGTCGAGGGGCCCTCGTTCCCGATCGAGGCCGGGCTGGCTCAGGTGACCCGGCTGGTCAGCGCCAATGCCGGCGGCGACCCGGCCACGGTGGCCGACGTGGCGATGAGCGTGGCCGAATTCACCGGGCACACCGACGACTCCGCGGTGATCGTGCTGCGCTTCGACGCGGCGGCGCCCAGAGCCGGGTGAAGCGCGGGCCGGGCGTGTGGCCGGAGCGCACGGCCGCGTGTCGCGGCCGGTGCCCGGCCACCGGCGTTGTCTGATGGCCGGTGTGGTGCGCACCGAGGAACTCCGCCGTCTCGCACCGGTAGCCCTGACGATCCTTGTCCTCGCCGGCGTCTACTACGCCTCCGCACGGATCGGCCTGCTGGAGCAGGTGGTGATCGCCGGTGCCCAGGTCACGCCGCTCTGGCCGCCCACGGGCATCTCGCTGAGCTGTCTGCTCCTGCTGGGCCTGCGGACCTGGCCCGGCATCGCGCTCGGCACCCTCCTGGTCGTCGCCTCGATCAGCGATCTCCAGGTCTCCGTCATCGGCATCATGGCGGGCAACACCCTGGCCCCGGTGTGCGCCTACTGGATGCTGCGCAGGGTGGGCTTTCGCACCGCACTCGACCGGCTGCGCGACGGGGTGGCGCTGGTCGCCCTCGGCGCGTTCGCCGGAATGCTGATCAGCGCCACGGTGGGCACCGGGACGCTTCTCCTGAGCGGGGTGCTGCCGGCCGGCGGCTTCTGGAAGACCTGGGCGGCGTGGTGGGTGGGCGACGCGATGGGCATCCTCGTCGTCACCCCGCTGCTCCTCGCCTGCCGTACGCTCCGCCGGCCCCGGGACGTACCCGGCTACCGGTGGGCCGAGGCGGCGATCCTGCTGACCGCCTCGGTCGTGGTCACGTATGTGGCGGTCACCAGTGAACTCTCGCTGCTGTTCCTGGTCTTTCCGCTGATCGTGTGGGCGGCGCTGCGTTTCCAGCTGGCGGGCGCGGCCCCGATCGTGCTGCTGGTGTCCGTCCTGGCCATCACGGCGGCGAACGGCCGCCGGGGACCGTTCCGGGGACAGAGTCTGCTGGAGGCGATGATCAACCTCCAGGCCCTCAACGCGTCCGCGGCGCTCACCGCGCTGCTGCTGTCGGCGGTCATCGCCGAGCAGTACAGCATCCGCCACAAGATCGAGTACGCCTGCCGGGAACTCGCGGAGGTCGTCGACCGCCTCGCGCCGGGGGAGACCCGGCGCCGCTGGCCCCCGGAGAACGACCACTGAACGGCCCGCGCCCGGCACGGCACCGGCCCGCTCCCGCGGTCAGCCCCGCAGCAGCTCCCCCAGGTCGTAGTGCACCGGCTCCTCCAGCTGGGCGTAGGTGCAGCTCTCCGGCGTACGGTCCGGGCGCCAGTGGCGGAACTGGGCGGTGTGCCGGAATCTGTCGCCCTCCATGTGGTCATAGGCGACCTCGCACACCCGCTCCGGGCGCAACGGCACCCACGACAGGTCCTTGCCGCCGCTCCAGCGGCTGGGCCCGCCCGGCATCCGCCGCGAGGCATGCGCCGCCTCGTCGGTCCACGCGCCCCACGGATGCCCCGCGGCGTCCGCCATCCGCAGCGGCGCCAGCTCCTCGACCAGCGCGCGCCGCCTGGCCATGGGGAACGACGCGCACACCCCGACGTGCTGCAGGTGCCCGGCGTCGTCGTGCAGGCCGAGCAGCAGGGAGCCGACCACCGGCCCGCTCTTGTGCAGCCGGTACCCCGCGACCACACAGTCCGCGGTCCGGGCATGTTTGATCTTGAACATCGCGCGGTCACCGGGCCGGTACGGCAGATCGAGCGGCTTGGCGACGACCCCGTCCAGCCCCGCCCCCTCGAACTGGGTGAACCAGCGGCGCGCCAGCTCCTGATCCGTGGTGGCGGGCGCGGTGTACACCGGGGCACGGGCCGGGCGCAGCGCCTCGACCAGGGCCTCCCGGCGCGCCGTCTGCGGCTCGTGCACCAGCGCGGCGTTGTCCAGCGCCAGCAGGTCGAAGGCGACGAGCGAGGCGGGTGTGCGCTCGGCGAGGGTCCGGACCCGGGAGTCGGCCGGGTGGATGCGCTCCAGCAGCTCCTCGAAGTGCAGCCGGCCGTCATGGGCGATGACGATCTCGCCGTCGAGGACACAGCGCCGCGGCAGCTCGGCCCGCACCGCCGTGACCACTTCGGGGAAGTAGCGGGTGAGCGGCTTCGTGGTGCGGCTGGTGATCTCGACGTCGTCGCCGTCCCGGAAGACGATGACGCGGAAGCCGTCCCACTTGGCCTCGTACTGCATGCCGGCGGGAATGTCGGTCACCAGCTTCGCGAGCATCGGGGAGACCGGGGGCATCACGGGCAGATCCATGTCCCGATCCTGACGGCCGGCGGCGCTTCCCGCGCGCCGGATGCGGGCGGCACACCGTTCGCCCGGCGCGCGGCGCCGCGGCACGGAACCTAACGTGGAGTCATGGCCGGAGGCGGAGCTGTCGAGCTGGACGTCGCGGGGCGCACGGTGCGCCTGTCGCACCCCGACAAGACGTATTACCCGGAGCGCGGCTTCACCAAGCTGGATGTCGCGCAGTACTACCTCGCCGTCGCCGACGGGGTGCTGCGGGGCCTGCGCGACCGGCCCACCACCATGCAGCGCTTTCCCGACGGCGTGGAGGGCGAGTTCTTCTACCAGAAGCGGGCGCCCAAGGGACTGCCCGACTGGCTGCCCACCGCCCGGATCGCCTTCCCCAGCGGGCGGTTCGCCGACGAGATGTGCCCCACCGAGCCCGCGGCCGTGCTCTGGGCGGCCAACCTGGGGTGTCTGACGTTCCATCCGTGGCCCGTCCGCCGGACCGACACCGAGCACCCCGACGAACTGCGGATCGACCTCGACCCGCAGCCCGGCACCGGCTTCGCCGACGCCGTCCGGGTCGCTCACGCCCTGCGGGAGCTGCTGACCGAGCACGGGCTGCGCGGCTGGCCCAAGACGTCCGGCGGCCGCGGGGTGCACGTCTATGTGCCGCTCCGGCCCCACTGGACGTTCACCGAGGTCCGGCGCGCCGCCATCACCGTGGCCCGGGAGCTGGAGCGCCGGATGCCGGACCAGGTGACCTCGGCCTGGTGGAAGGAGGAGCGCGGCGAGAAGGTCTTCGTCGACTACAACCAGATGGCCCGGGACCGGACCATCGCCTCCGCCTACTCGCTGCGCGCCCGGCCGCGGGCGACCGTCTCCACCCCGCTGCGCTGGGACGAGCTGTCCGACGCCGCACCCGAGGACTTCGACCTGCGGACGGTGCCACCGCGTTTCGCGGAACTCGGCGATGTGCACGCCGACATGGCCGACCACGCCTTCGGCCTGGAATCCGTCCTGGAAGCCGCGGACCGGCAGGAGACGGACGAAGGGCTGGGGGACATGCCCTATCCGCCCGACCACCCGAAGATGCCGGGGGAGCCGTCCCGGGTGCAGCCGAGCCGGGCCCGTAAGCGGTGAGCGCGGGCCGGCGCCGGCCCGGCGGGTGCCGGCCGGACACCGGCCCCGGCGACCGGTGGCCCCGCCGCACGCGTCGGCGCCGGGCGGCCTGACCCGAACGGCCGTACCCGCCCACGGCGCCCACAGGTCCGCACCGGCCCCGTCGTCCGGGTGCCGACGGCGGGCCGTCCCCCGTCCCCGGCATGCGCCCGCCCCGCCCGGACGGGAATATTTCGCACGTGGCGCACGACAGGAACGCACCGGAGGCGAACCGCCGGCGCGCGCCGGAGGCACAGCGGGCGGCCGGGCCGGGAGCGGCGCACCGGACGCTCTCGCTCGCGGCCATGCTCTTCGCGGTGTCGATGACCTTCATCGACCAGACGCTCGTGTCCATCGCGGCGCCGCGGATCGCCGAGGATCTGGGCCTCACCGCCGCCGGCATCCGATGGGTCGTCAACGCCTATCTGCTCGCCCTCGCGGCGTGCTTCGCGCTGGGCGGGCGGCTGGCCGATCTGCTCGGCCACCGCCGCATCATGCTCGTGGGCACCGTGGTCTTCCTCCTCGCCGCCGCGCTGTGCGGCGCCGTGCCGCACGGGGACGCCGCACTGACCTGGCTGATCGTGTGCCGGGCCGGGCAGGGCATCGGCGCGGCCCTGATGTTCCCGGCGGCGCTCGCCGTGGTGGTCATGGTCTTTCCCGCCGAGCGCCGGGGGCGGGCCCTGGCCCTGTTCTTCGGGCTCTCCGGTGCGCTGACCGCCCTCGGACCGGTCCTCGGCGGCTGGCTCACCACCTGGACCTGGCGGGCCGTCTTCTGGGTCAATGTGCCGGTCGCGGTGGTCGCCGTCGCCCTGACGCTGCTGGCGCACATCCCCGACGACGCCCGCCGCGGCAGCCTGGACGGGCGCGGTGCGCTCCTGCTCGCCGCCGGTACGGTCCTGAGCGTGCTGGGCCTCCAGCAGGCCGCCACCTGGGGCTGGGCCGCCCCGGCCACTTGGGCGTGCACCCTCGGCGGGTTGCTGGTGCTGGTGGTCTTCGTCCGCCTCGAACTGCGCACCCGTCACCCGCTGATCAGCCTGCGGGTCTTCCGCGACCGCGCCTTCGTCGCCGATGTCGTCGTGCTGTTCTTCGCGATGACGGCGTTCGTCCCGGTGTTCTTCTTCGCCTCGGTCTACGCACAGGTCGCCCTCGGCTCGTCGCCCAACGAGGCCGGGCTGTATCTCCTGGTCTTCTTCGCGGGCTTCGGCATCGCGGCGCAGCTCGGCGGCTGGATCCTCGACCGGCGCGGCGCCCGGCCGGCGCTCCGGCTCGGTACCGCGCTGGCCGCCGTGGGCTTCGCGCTGTGGGCGCACGAGATGACGGACCTGTCGCTGAGCGCCCAGTGGCCCTACATCGTGCTGGCCGGAGCCGGCATCGGGCTGCTGCTCGCGCCCGCCTCGACCGATGCCGTCAGCCGGGCGGTCGGCACGTCCTACGGCGAGGTCACCGGCGTCACCCAGACCGTCCGCAGCTACGCCGCCGGCCTGGGCCTGGCCGTCCTGGGCACGGTGTTGGCGCGCGTCACCACCGACCGGATCGTCGAGAGCCTCAAGGACCGCGGCCTGTCCACCGCCACCTCCCGCGAACTGGCCCACGGCCTGACCGGCTCCCTCGCCGGCCAGGGCGGCCGGCCACCGGCCGGGGACAGCGCCTCGCGGCTGCCGCCCTCGGTCCTGGACGCGGTGCGGATGGACTTCGCCGAGGGCAACCGGGCGGTCTTCTACGGGATGGCCGCCGCGCTGGCCGTGGCGTTCCTCTGCGCCCACCTGCATCCCGGGACCCGGCGCATGCCGATCCCACCCCCGGGCACGGGGCGCACATGAGCGGCCCGCCGATCGACTACGCGGCGGTGTTCCAGGCGCTGCCGGGCGGAGTGCTGCTGCTCACCCCGGAGTTGGTGATCGCCGAGGTGAACGAGGCGCTGCTGCAGCGGGCCGGGCGGGAACGCGGCGAGCTGGTCGGCCGCCACCTCTTCGACGCGTTCCCCGACAACCCCGACGACCCCGGCGCGACCGGGATGCGCAACCTCCGGGCGTCCCTGGAACGGGTGCTGGCCACCGGCCGGTGCGACACCATGGCGCTGCAGCGCTACGACGTCGAGCCGCCCGGCCGGCCGGGCGTGTTCGAGGAGCGGTACTGGAGCCCGGTCAACGCACCGGTGCTCGGCCCCGACGGGCAGGTGCGGCTGATCGTGCACCGGGTCGAGGAGGTCACCGAGATCGTCCGGGCCGGCGCCCGCCACCACGGCGACGACCGGGAGCGGATGGAGGCCGAGCTCTTCCGCCGTGCCCAGGAACTCCAGGAGGTCAACGACCGGCTGCGGCGCTCCCACGACCGGGAGCGGGAGGTGGTGCTGGCCCTCCAGGAAGCGATGCTGCCCGCGCCGCGGCTCGTGGGGCACCACCGGGCGGCGGTGCGCTACCGGCCGGCGGTCGGCGCGCTCAATGTCTGCGGCGACTGGTACGACCTGGCCGAACTGCCCGGCGACCGGATGGCGGTGGCCGTCGGCGATGTGGTCGGCCACGGGCTGGACGCCGCCTGTGTCATGGGCCAGCTGCGCAGCGCGCTGAGCGCCGCCACCCGGGTCACCGGGGGCCCTGCCCAGGCCCTTGAGGTGCTCGGCATCTATGCCCGGTCGGTGGAGGGCGCCGAGTCCACCACCGCGGTGCAGGCGATCATCGACTGGTCCACGAACACCCTGGCCTACAGCAGCGCCGGCCATCCGCCGCCGGCCCTGCTGCACCCGGACGGCACGGTGGAGCTGCTGGACGGGGCGACCGACCCGCCGCTGGGCGCGCGCCCCGAGCATGTGGCCCGCCCCGAGGCGGAGCTCGCCTTCGAGGAGGGGGCGGTGCTGGTCCTGTACACCGACGGGCTGATTGAGCGCCGCCACGAGGACATCGACGTCGGCCTGGCGCGGCTGGCGGCGGCGCTCACCCGGCACCTCGGGGCCGGTGCCGAGGAGCTGGCCGACGCGCTGCTGGTGGAGCTGCTGCCGCCCAGCGGCGCCACCGACGACGCGGCTCTCGTCATCATCCGGCTCTGACCGGCGCGGCGGCGGGACCGCCGGCCCCCGTTCGTTAGCGCGACCGGAGCAATTCCCGGGGCCGTTGGAGTGGCTGTTCGCCGTGTCTGCGAGGTTTTGGCCGGTGCGCGGTACTCATCGATTGTCCGATTTCCTGCCAAACAGGAGAAACGCAATGCGCAAGTTCATAGGCCGCTCCGTGGCTGCTGCGGCGATCGCCGCTGCCACCGTTGTCCCGCTCGCCGGCATCGCTTCTGCCGCTCCCCAGGCCGACCATGGCCGCAACAACCACCGCCACAGCTGCCACCACCGCGGTTTCGACCGCGGATTCGAAGGTGGTCGCCGTGGTGGTTTCGGTCGTGGTGATTTCGGTCGTGGCGGCTTCGGTCGTGGCGGCTTCGGCTTCGGCGGGCTGTTCGGTTTCCCGTTCGGTTTCGGTCTGCTGGGCATCCTCTGATCAGCAGCAGAACAGACGGGCCGTCGTGGCGCTCAGCTGCGGCGGCCCGTCGCTGCGGTCATCCGGCGGTGCCGGCCTCCTGCTCGGCCTGCCGGCGCAGTTCCTTCTTGTCCGGCTTGCCGGCGTCGGTCAGCGGCAGCGCCTCGACGAACGTGAGCCGTGCGGGCTCGTACATCGCGCCGCGCTCCGTCCGCACCATCGCGCCCAGCTGCGCGGCGTCGACGGTGCCGCCCGGCGCCCGTACGACGGCGGCGTGCACCCGCTCCATGCGGTCGGCGTCCCGGACGCCGAACACGGCGCTCTGGAGTACCTGCGGGTGCGAGTTCAGCAGGTCCTCCAGCTCCGTGGTGTACACATGGCCGCCGACCACGACGATCATGTCCTTGATCCGGTCGACGATGGTCAGGTACCCCTCCGCGTCGAGGAATCCGATGTCCCCGGTGTGCAGCCAGCCGTCCCGCAGCACCTCGGCGGTCAGCTCGGGCTGCTTCCAGTACCCCTTCATGATCATGTCGGAGCGCACACAGACCTCGCCGTGCTCACCGGCCGGCAGGTCGCGGCCCGCCTCGTCGCGGATCGCCACCTCGACGCCCGGCAGGACCTTGCCCGCGGACCGCAGCCGGTCGGGGCGCTCGGGGTCGTGGTCTTCCTGGGCGAGCGTGCTGATGCCGCCGGCCTCGTTCTGCCCGTAACCCTGCACCAGCACCGGGCCGAACATCCGTACCGCGTCGGCTATCCGCGCCGGGGACGCCTGGCAGCCGCCGTACGTCACCAGTCGCAGGCTGGAGGTGTCGGTGTGCTGCGCGTCCGGGTGGTCCATCAGCTGGTAGAGCAGCGGCGGCAGCAGGAAGAGGTCGGTGATGCGCTCGCGTTCGATGGTGGCGAGCGCGGTCGCGGGGTCGAAGTCGTCGAGCAGGACGACCGTGCCGCCCGCGTGCAGGGTGCTGTCGGCCATCACACCCGCCGCGTGCGCGAGGGTCGTGCAGACCAGCTGCCGGCGCTCGTGCTCCGCCTCCAGCCGGAGCGCTCCGTGAAACCAGCGGGCCTGCGTGAAGGTCGTGCAGATGCCCTTGGGGTGGCCGGTGGTGCCGCCGGTGTGGCGGATGGTGCACACATCATCGGGCCGGGCCCGGCTCGCGAACGGCTCGTCGGACTCGCCGGCCGCCAGCTCCAGCAGATCCGCGCCCGTCTTGGCCGGGCCGAGCACGAGGACGTCCGGCACCGGTGCCAGCGCGGTGACCTCGGCGGCCCGGTCGGCCAGCCGCGGGTCGACGATCAGGGCACGGGTCTCGACATCGCGGACGATGGCGGCCTGGGACTCGGCGGACAGCTTGTTGTAGAGGAAGTTGACCCGGGCGCCGAGCAGATTGGCCGCGTAACGGGCGGCGAGGGTCTCCGGGAGGTTGCCGCTCAGCAGGGTGACGGTGGTGCCGCGGTCGACGCCGCGGGCGCGCAGGGCGCGGGCCAGGCGGTGGACGAGCGTGCGGAACTCACCCGCGGTGACGCGGCGGCCCTGGTGGACCAGGGCCTCGCGCGCCGGGTCGGCACTAAGGACATCGAGGTTCTCCTCCACGTAGGTGCGGAATGTCGGGGCGGTGCTGGGCATGATGTCGGGCTTCCTCCTGACGGCGGCGGGCGCAGTGCTCTGCGCCGGTGCGGTGTCGCGAAATTAGTTGCTGGAGGCAACCAAGCATGCTCAGCGTAGCCCTTGTGATCAACAACTCCAAGTCGGAAAGGTGCCGCACGCCGGCCGCGCGGGCAGTCGGCGACCGGAATGTGGCCGGCGCCCGCATTTCCGCCGTGGAACCCGGCCGGAAACCTCACTGTGAATATCGCCAACAAGGTCGCCGACCTGCGAACGGCGTCGGATAATGCTCGCTCGCGCACGGGTCGCGGACGCCCTGCGGATCTCGCTCTCCCTGCAGGTCCGTCCCGTGTCGAGAGATGATGGAGACCAGCGGAAGCACAGTGAGAATCGGCCGATGTACGGAGAGCGCCACGGCTGTCGGTCTGCGATGACCGGCGGAAGGAGTGCCTGGATGGGTGCGACCGACGCGTTCCCCGAGGGTGCGGCCCGGGTAGGGGCCGCACCGGGGCAGCCTGGCGGCCTGCTGGACGTGCTCGGCGTGGCCGCCGTGATGCTGGACGCGGACGGACGGATCACCCTGTGGAGCCCGCAGGCCGAGGCGCTGTTCGGCTGGAGCGCGCAGGAAGCGCTCGGCCGGACCGCCGCGCAGCTGCTGGTGGGACCGGAGCACTTCGATCTGGTGCTGAACCTGTTCACCGAGGTCATGGCGGGCGGCGAGAGCTGGGCAGGGGTCTTCCCGGTCCAGCACAAGGACGGCAGCACCCGGCTCGTCGAATTCCGCAACATGCGGCTGCTGGACGAGCGCGGCGAGTCCTACGCCCTGGGCATCGCCACCGACCAGGCCGTGCTGCGGCGGGTGGAGCGCGATCTGGCGCTGTCCGTCCGCCTGGTGGCCCAGTCGCCGATCGGCCTGGCGGTCCTCGACACCTCGCTGCGCTTCGTCATGGTCAACCCCGCACTGGAGCGCATCAACGAGCTGCCGGCCGACCAGCACATCGGCCACGAGGTCCGCGAGGCCCTCTCCTTCCTGGACACCGACACCATCGTGGCCGGCATGCGCGAGGTCCTCGACACCGGTACGCCGATGCTCGACCAGTTCACCCTCGTGCGCACCGCCTCCGACCCCCATGCCGACAAGGCCTGGTCGGTGTCGTACTACCGGCTGGAGGACGCCCACGGCCGGGTGCTGGGGCTGGCCACCTCGGTCGTGGACGTCACCGAGCAGCACCGGGCCGCCATCGAGGCGGCCCGCGCCCGCAGGCGGCTGGCCGTCATCGCCGACGCCTCCGCCACCGTCGGCACCACCCTCGACGTCGACCAGACCGCACACGAACTGGCCGACGTCATCGTCCCCGAACTGGCGGACATGGCAGCCGTCGACGTCCTCGACGCCGTCCTGGACGGCCGCCGGCCGACCTCGCTCTCCCGCGGCGGCCCGGCCCGCTTCCGGGCGCTCGCCGTCTCCACGGCCTACTCCACCGAGGCCGTCAGCGCCGCCGATCCCACCGGCCAGATCGCCTCCTACGAGACCGACCGGCTGATCACCCGGTGTGTGACCGAGGCGCGCCCGGTGCTCGTCTCCCAGGTGGACGAGGAAGATCTGCCGCACATCGCCGCGGACCTGCGAGGGGCCGCCCTTCTGAAGAAGGCGGGGCTGCACTCCTATCTGGCCGTCCCGCTGATCGCCCGGGGTGAGGTCCTCGGCGCGTTGTCGCTCTACCGCGTGCGCAATCCGGAGCCGTTCGACGAGGACGACGCGGTGCTCGCCGTGGAACTGGCCGCCCGGGCGGCGGTCTGCATCGACAACGCGCGTTCCTATCAGAGCGAACGCCGCACCGCGCTCACCCTCCAGCGCCATCTGATGAACCACCGGCCCCCGCAGCCCACGGCCATGGAGATCGCCTACCGCTATCAGCCCGCCCAGGCGGCCAGCGAGGTCGGCGGCGACTGGTTCGACGCGATACCCGTGGCCGGGGACAAGACCGCGCTGGTCGTCGGCGACGTCATGGGAAGCGGCATCAACGCCGCCGCCACCATGGGTCAGCTGCGCACCACCGCCCGCGCCCTGGCCGACCTCGACCTCGACCCGGACGAGGTGCTGCGCCATCTCGACCACATCGCCGTCGGCCTCGACCCGGCATTCGCCACCTGCCTGTACGCCGTGTACGACCCGCACCGCACCGAGTGCCGGGTCGCCGTCGCCGGGCATCTGCCACCGATCGTGGTGCGGCCGGACCGGCCGCCCGAGCTGCTGGACCTGCCCACCGGCGCGCCGCTCGGCGTCGGTGGCGTCCCCTTCGAGCAGACCACGGTCCCGCTGCGCGACGGTGATCAGCTGGTGCTCTACACCGACGGGCTGATCGAAACCCGCGACCAGCCGATAGACGCCCGTCTGGACACCCTGCTGGAACTGCTGGCGGAGCCCGAGCAGGATCTGGAGGTGCTCTGCGACCGCCTGCTGGCCGCCCTGCGCGACGAGCACGATCACGACGACGTGGCGCTGCTGATCGCCCGCGTGCACGCGCACAAGGGATGACGGGACGGGCGCGGATCCGCCGGGACCGCAACGGATTCGGCGGTGCCCACGGGCCTCTCCCACCGCCCCGTCCAGCCGCGAAATCCGCTTGAATTCCGCAGGCAGATCATGGATAAGCGTTCCAAGTAGCCAGCAATGCTGCGGATTTCGTTGTCTCACGCCTTTAACGGGGTCTTGACGGGAGTCGTCGGCAGGGGTTTTATTCGGTCACCAAAGCGGGCGCTCGGTCGTCCGGGTTCAGGCCGCTTTGCGGCGTTCCCCCGCATGCGCCACCCCTCATGCCGCCAGCACCGATGGGATACGGATACCGAGATGCCCTACACGCCTGTTGCCTCCGCAGCGCCTGAGCGGGACACCCGCGCGGCGACGGAGGGGGACGCCGCGACCAGCCCCAAACTCACCCGGTCGATCGGTGTGGTCGGCGGCACCCTGCTCACGCTGTCCTGTCTGACCCCGGCGTCCTCGCTCTTCGTGATCGTTCCGGACTCCTTCGCCACCCTGGGCACGGGCACCGCACTGACCATCGCCATCGCGGCGCTGCTGTGTGTCGGCGTGGCCTTCACCTACTCGGAACTCGGCACGCTGATACCGAGCTCCGGCGGCGAATACGCCATGGTCGGCACGCTCATGGGCCGTCTCGCCGGCTGGCTGGTTTTCATACTCTCGCTGATCGTCGTCATGATCGTGCCGCCCATCATCGCGCTGGGCACCGCCGACTATCTGGCCCCGATCGTGCATCTGGATCCGCAGTGGACCGCCGCCGCGGTGATGCTGCTGGCCACCGCCATGGGGCTGCTCGATCTGCGCGCCAACGCCTGGATCACCGGCATCTTCCTGGTGCTGGAGGTCGTGGCCTGCGCGGTCGTCGCCTTCCTCGGCTTCACCCACACCCAGCGGCCCGCGTCCGTCCTCGTCCACCCCGTCCTCGATGCCGGGAACGGGCACAGCGCCGCGGTCACCGGGGGCCTCATCGTGGCCGGACTGGCCACCGCGCTCTTCATCCTGCAGGGCTTCTCCACCGCCGTGTACCTGGCCGAGGAGATGGACAACCCCCGCCGCAACGTCTCGCGCACCGTGCTGTGGACCCTCGCCATCGGCGCGGCCGTCGTCCTGATCCCGGTCATCGCCATCACCCTGGGCGCCCCCGACCTGAAGACCCTCGGCGCCGGTGACGTCGCCGGCATGGTGCGGGACTGGAGCAACTCGGGCGTCGGTACCTTCGTCAGCCTCTGTATCGCCCTGGCGATCATCAACGCGGCGATCGTGATGGTGATCCAGAACTCCCGGGTGGTCTTCTCCTCGGCGCGCGACGCCGCCTGGCCGACCCCCGTCAACCGCATCTTCTCGCACGTCGGCCGGCGCTTCGGCTCCCCCTGGGCGGCGACCCTCGCGGTCGGCGTGCCCGGTGCGGCCCTGTGCTTCGTCAACCTCGACACCCTCAGCGAGGTCACCGGAGTGGCCGTCGCCGCGATGTACGTCTTCGTCGCCCTGGGCGCCCTGGTCTCGCGCCGCGGCGAGCACAAGCACCGGCTGGCCTGGCGGATGCCGCTGTGGCCGGCGATCCCGGCGCTGCTGATCGTGGTGCTGGCGTGGGTGCTCTACCAGCAGAGCACCGAGAGCCTGGTCATCACCGGCGCGATCGTGCTGGCCGCCGCCGGGTACTGGGTGATCTACCTGCGCCCCCGCCAGGAGACGCACTGGGTGATCTCGGTGCCCGAGGACGAGCAGGCCCCCGCCATGACGGCGTCCGCCCCGCTGTCCGAATAGCGCCTTCACGGCCCGGAACCGCCCGCCCGGAGCGCTTGCCCGGGCGGGCCTTCTTCTTACTGCCCGGAGAGCCCGGAGAGCGCGAGCGCGTCCAGCAGCAGGCATACGTGGTCGACGGCGTCCCGGCCGGCGGAGCTCTCGGACACCGCTGCGTCGTCGAGCAGGCCGGCGGTCGCCTGCAGCAGCGTCAGCAGCCGCTCGTGCAGCCCGGCCGGCGGTTCCGCGTGCGCAAGGGCGGCCCGGATCTGCTCGCTCGTGAGCGGCACACCGGTTTCGAGGAAGCGGTACAGCGCCACGGCGGCTCGCCGGTCGGCGTCATTCGGCTTCCACAGCCCGAGCGCGTGGTGGTCGATGAGCGCGGCCGCCTCGGCACGGATCTCCTCGGGAACATGCATGCCCACGAACGTCTCATACCGTCGCGCCCGCCCCTGTCACGGCAGGGGGCGCCCCGGTACCACCTCAGGGGCGGATCCGCTCGCCTGGCGAGCGCGGCTGACCAGGCATATCGTGCTTAGGCCGGACTCACATGGGCGCCCGGCGCCGATCAGGCAAGCGTCCGGCCTTGTGGGAAGAGTTACATGAACCGTCCGGACCATGGGCGATTTGTTCCCCGTACCGCGGCGCCTCGCGAGCGCCGTGTATGTCCTCTTCGTCGAAGAGGTTCGCATATGCGTACCAGTAAAACCTACCCGGGAGACTTTCCGCCCTCTGGCGCCCGGCCCCGGATCACGGGACGATCCTCTGACAGCCCGTGAGGCCGCCCGGCAGCAGCGCGGGCGCTCGCTGCTGCTGCGCTCCGCATCGCGCGGCTCGCCCACCGTATGCGGGAGGTGTACAAAGAGGACATGGCCGGACGCTACGGCCGCCCGCGTTCGGTTCTCAGGATGCGAACTGTCGCAGGTCAGGTCTTTCTCCTGCAGGTGGCGATCGTGGTGTTGCTCGTCGCCGCCGCCATCGCGGCCCTCGTGCTGCAATCCAGGGCCGACGGAGACCGTGAGGCCCGCAACCGGTCGGTCGCGGTCGCCGAGGCCTTCGCGAATGCGCCGGGCATCGAAGCCGCCCTGCGGAGCGCCGATCCCACCGCGGTACTGCAGCCGCGGACGGAAGCCGCGCGCAAAAGCTCCGAGGTCGACTTCATCGTCGTGATGAACACGCAGGGCATCCGCTACACCCACCCCATCCCCAACCGCATCGGCAAGAAGTTCGTCGGCACGATCAAACCGGCGCTGGCCGGCGGGGTGGTCACCGAGCGGATCACCGGCACCATCGGGCCCCTGGTGCAGGCCGTGGTGCCGGTCTTCGGCCGCAACGGCAAGGTCATCGGGCTGGTCTCGGCCGGTATCACCGTCAATCGCGTCAGCGGCGTCGTCGACAACCAGTTCCCGCTGCTGTTCGGCGCCGCGGCCGGAGTCCTCCTCGTGGCCACCGGCGGCACCGCACTGGTCAGCAGGCGCCTGCGGCGGCAGACCCACGGCCTCGGCCCGGCCGAGATGACCCGGATGTACGAACACCACGACGCGGTGCTGCACGCCGTACGCGAGGGCGTGATCATCGTCGGCGGTGACGGCTGTCTGCTGCTCGCCAACGACGAGGCGCGCCGGCTGCTCGACCTGCCGCCCGAGGTCGAGGGGCGGCCGGTCACCGAGCTCGGACTCGACCCCGCCACCGCCCATCTGCTGGCCTCCGGCCGGGTCGTCACCGACGAGGTCCACCCGGTCGGCGACCGGCTGCTGGCCGTCAACCAGCGCTCGACGGACCAGGCGGGGGGACCGCCGGGCAGCGTCACGACGCTGCGGGACACCACCGAGCTGCGGGCGCTCACCGGCCGGGCCGATGTGGCCCGAGGCCGCCTCAAGCTGCTCTACGACGCCGGTACGGAGATCGGCACCACCCTCGACGTGGTGCGCACCTGTGAGGAGCTCGCGGAGTTCGGCGCCAGCCGCTTCGCCGACATCGTCACCGTCGATCTGGCCGAGGACGTGCTGATCGGTGAGGAACCGACCGTGCCCTCCAGCGCGGTCGTGGAGATGCGGCGGACGGCGCTCAGCGGCGCGCCGCCCGAGAGCGGCCTCTACCCCGTCGGCCGGCTGATCCGCTTCGAGCCGGCCACCACCCTCGGCGCCAGTCTGCTGAGCGGGCAGGCGGCCCTGGAGGCGGATCTGGCGGCGTTCACCGGCTGGCATCTGCAGAGCCCCGACCGGGCCAGAAAGATAGTCCAGCACGGCATCCACTCCAGGATCGCGGTGCCGTTGCGGGCCCGTGGCGTCATCCTGGGCGTGGCCATCTTCTGGCGCTCCAACGTCCCCGAGCCGTTCGAGGACGAGGACCTGTCCGTCGCCGAGGAACTGGTCGCCCGCGCCGCGGTGAGCATCGACAACGCCCGCCGCTACACCCGCGAGCACACCATGGCCGTCACCCTGCAGCGCAGCCTCCTGCCGCGTGCCCTGCCGGAGCAGAACGCCGTCGAGGCGGCCTACCGCTATCTGCCCGCCCAGGCGGGGCGCGGCGGACTCGGCGGCGTCGGCGGCGACTGGTTCGACATCATTCCGCTGCCCGGCGCCCGGGTGGCGCTGGTCGTGGGGGACGTCGTGGGGCACGGGCTGCACGCCGCCGCCACGATGGGACGGCTGCGCACCGCGGTCCACAACTTCGCCAATCTGGACCTGCCGCCCGACGAAATCCTCTGGCACCTCGACGAACTCGTCACCCGCATCGACCAGGACGAGGGCGCCGAGGGTTCGGTCACCGGCGCCACCTGCCTCTACGCCATCTACGACCCGGCGTCCGGGAACTGCACCATGGCGCGCGCCGGGCACGTCCAGCCCCTGCTGCTGCGGCCGGACGGCACCGCCGAGATCGCCGATGTGCCCGGCGGTCCGCCCCTCGGGCTCGGCGGGCTGCCGTTCGAGACCTGGCACCAGCAGCTGCCCGAGGCGAGCCGACTGGTGCTGTTCACCGACGGGCTCGTCGAGGACCGCAACCGCGACCTCGACGAGGGCATGGCGCTGCTGAGCCGTACGCTGGCCGACCACCCGGCGCGGACGCCGGAGGAGACCTGTGAGGCCGCGCTGAGCGCGCTGCTGCCGGAGCGCCCCAGCGACGACATCGCCCTGCTCGTCGCCCGCACCCAGGTGCTGGACACCGCGCACGTCGCCGAGTGGGAGGTGCCGCCGGACCCCTCGGCCGTGGCCCACATACGCGCCACGGCGGTCCGCAAGCTGATCGAATGGGGCCTGGCGGACGCGGCGTTCACCGCCGAGCTGATCCTCAGCGAGCTGGTCACCAACTCCATCCGGTACGCGGCCGGTCCCATCGGCGTGCGGCTGATCCGCGACACCGCCCTGATCTGCGAGGTCTCCGACCGCAGCAGTACCTCGCCGCATCTGCGGCAGGCCGCCACCACCGACGAGGGCGGCCGCGGACTCTTCCTCGTCGCCCAATTGGCCGAGCGCTGGGGAACCCGCTACACCACCGGCGGCAAGGTGATCTGGACGGAGCAGGCGCTCACCGGCGTCGATCTGCTCGCGCTGGACGTCGACCTCGACGATCCTTGAGGTGAGGGACGGATGAGCTCGGGGCTCCAAGCGTCACGAGGAGGCCGTGATGGACTATCCGCTGCTCAACGCGTTCTGGACGATGTGCCTGATCTTTCTGTGGATTCTGTGGCTGATCCTGCTCTTCAGGATCATCGGTGACATCTTCCGGAGCCGTGACATCAACAACTGGGCCAAGACGGGCTGGCTCGTCCTGGTGATCGTGCTGCCCTTCCTGGGCGTCTTCATCTATGTGATCGCGCGCGGCCACGAAATGAGTGAGCGGGATTACGCGCAGGCCGAACGGCAGCAAAAGCAGCTGCAGAGCTATCTCCGGGACACCGTCGGGACCGGTGACGAGACGGCCCGGCACGCGGATTCCCTGGCGAAGCTCGCCGAACTGAAGAACCACGGGGACATCACCGAAGAGGAGTTCCAGAAGGCCAAGGCGAAGGTACTCGCCTGACCACCAGGTCACGACGGAGGACCGCCCGCCGCTGTCCGCCCGACTGCTAGCCTCGAATTGCGCGAAACGCGCAACGTGCGCGAGGTGCCCGCGAGGGCGCCGCCCGGTCGACCGGCAGACAGAGGCGGGAGTGACGTGACCAGTGGGGAACGCCCGGCCACCCGGCAACGGCGTGCGCGGATGGTGGAACTGCTCGGCGCCGGGGACATCAGCGTGCACGACCTCGCCGCCGCATTCGATGTCTCGCTGTCCACCGTCCGCCGCGACCTCGCCACGCTGGCCGCCCTCGGGCACATCACCCGCACGTACGGCGGCGCGGTCGACCACCGGGCGGCGGAGCGCTCCCGGCACGACAAGGACCGGGCACGGCAAGGCGAGAAGGACGCCCTCGCCCACGCCGCGGCCGGGCTGGTGCGCAGCGGCGACATCGTGCTCCTAGACGCGGGCAGCGCCGTCGCCCGGCTGGCCCGTGCACTGCGCGCCCGCCGCGACCTCACCATCGTCACCAACAGCCTGGCCACGCTGGTCGAACTGGCCGACGCCGAGGTGGCGGTCGAGGTGCTCGGCGGCCGGCTGCGGCGCCCCGGCGAGTCCCTGCTGGGCACCCGGACCGAACAGGCGCTGCGCCGGCTCACCCCGGATCTCGCCTTCCTCGGCTCGGACGGCCTCGACCCCCGCCGCGGCATCAACTGCCCCGACCCCGAACAGGCCGCGCTGAAGGAGACGATGGCCGGGTGCGCCCGGGCCGCCTGGGTGCTCGCCGACCATTGCGCACTCGGCGGGACGGGGAGCTTTCCGTACTGGGCGGCGATGCCGGCGGACACGGGGCTGATCTCCGAGGGCACGGAGCGGGAGCTGGCCGCGTACGCGGACGCGGGATGGCGGGTGCATCCGGTCCCGGACGGCACCGGAGGGACTGCCGACGGGAGCGCCGACGGCAGCGCCGCGCACACCTCTTGACAGCCCGTTCGGCGAGTGACCACCCTGAAATGCGTGGATCACGCAACCACAGATGCGTGGTTCGTTCACTTCGGGGTCGACGCCGCGGCACCGGAGCCTACGGGAGGGGACCTCGTGGCCCAGTGGCCCGGCAGGGGAGACGGCCGCACCGACAGCGCCGGTGGCCCCGCGGTCCCCGCCAAGCGCTGGGTGTACGTCATCCCGGTCGCCGCGATCATGTACATGCTGGCGTACCTCGACCGGAACAACGTCTCCGTCATCCTCCCCTACCTCCACGGCGATCTGGCGCTGTCCAACGCCGACAAGGGTCTGGTCGGCGGCCTCTTCTTCGTCGGCTATGTCTTCCTGCAGATCCCGGCCGCGCTCCTCGCCCAGCGCTGGAGCGCCCGGAAGACCGTCCTCCTGCTCATGGTGGCGTGGGGGGTGGCCGCGTCGCTGTCGGGTCTCGTGCAGACCAAGGCACAGTTCTACGCGGCCCGTTTCGTGCTGGGCTTCTTCGAGGGCGGGGTCTGGCCCGCGGTCCTCATCCTGCTCGCCTCGTGGTTCCCGCTGCGGGAGCGGGCCCGTGCCAACGCCCTGTGGATGGCCTGTCTGCCGCTCTCCTCGGTCCTCATGGCCCCGCTGTCCGGGTGGATGCTCGGCCATGCGAGCTGGCGCTGGGTGCTGGTGCTCCAGGGCGTACCACCCCTGGTCTGGGCGGTGGTCTGGTGGTTCACGGTCGCCGACCGGCCGGCCCGGGCCCGTTGGATCTCGCGCGCCGAGGCCGAGGACGTGGAGCGCGCGCTCGCCGCCGACGAGGCCGCCAAACCGCCGGCCGGCAGCGGCTCGTATCTCGACGCCGTCCGGCAGAAGCAGGTCCTCGTCCTCATCGGCGTCTACTTCTTCTGGATCACCGGTTTCTACGGCTTCAACCTCTGGCTGCCCACGGTCATCAAGGACCTGACGCACGGCGGCTCGTCCACCGAGGTCGGGCTGCTCACCGCGATCCCGTTCACGGTCGCGCTGGCCGCGATGATCGCCAACGCCGCCTGGTCCGACCGCACCGGCAAACGGCGCCAGGCGGTGGCCGTCCCGCTCGTCGTGGGCATCGTCGCCCTGCTGCTGGGACAGGTCGTGGACGGCGCCCTGCCCCGGATGCTGCTGCTGTGTGTGACCGCGGCCGCGGTCCATGCGCCGTACGGACCCTTCTGGGCGATCCCCGGCCAGTTGCTGCGCATCGAGGTGGTGGCCGTCGCGCTGGGCCTGATCAACGCCCTGGGAAACCTCGGCGGCTTCGCGGGCCCCTATCTGGTCGGCCGGCTGACCGATGTCACCGGATCCCAGGTGACCGGCTTCGCGGTGCTGTCGGGCTTCCTCGCCGTGGCCGTGGCGCTGGTGTCGCTGGGCCTGCGCCCGGGCACCCGCCCCGCGCGCCGCGGGAAGGCACTCGCGGCGGAAGAGGTCTGAGCCGATCCGGCGACGGACGGATCATCCCTTCGGGGCGAGTGGCCCGTCGTGACCGGACGCCCGCACCGGAGCGGCGCCGCGGGCCGCGTCCGGCCCTGAACAGGCCCTTCATCCAAGGGCGTTGAGCGTCCCGTCGCTCCGAGCGGGGGCGGAGGGGCGGGCGCCGGGGCCGGACACACGCCGGGTAAAAACCAGGCAACCCGTTACGCCGACTCGCGCAATTCCGGTTGAGGAAGGTTTTGGGAGGTTCTGCGAAGGTGATCACTGAAAAGGTCGATATACCCCTTTGATCCTCCCGAGGAGCAAACATGCGCATCCGCGCCGCGATCGCAGCCAGCGCCCTGGCCACCACCATCGTCATGGGCGGTGCGAGCGCCGCCCTGGCTTGCAACAAGGGCCACCACCACGACAACCACGGCCGCGGCCACGGCCACCACGCCGCCTGCTGGCTCTCGGCGGGCGTTCTGGACCGCGTCGGCCCCGTCTTCAGCGAAGGCTGCGAGCGCAGCGGCTGGGGCTTTGACGGCCGCCGGAGGTAATCAAAGCTGACGGCCGGCACCGGCTTTTGTGTGCGGCCGCGCGCCGGACCGGCAACGGCCCGCTCCGGCCTGCCGGGTCGCTCAGCTGTTGAGGAACGCCAGCAGATCGGCGTGGAAGTCGTCCTTGTACGAGCCGACCGCGAACAGGCCGTGCGGCGCACCCGGATAGATCTTCAGCGTGGCGTCCTTCACCAGCTTCGCCGACTTCTGGCCGGAGGCCACGAACGGCACGATCTGGTCGTCATCGCCGTGGATGATCAGGGTGGGGACGTCGAACCGCTTGAGGTCCTCGGTGAAGTCGGTCTCCGAGAACTGCCGGACGCAGTCGTACGCCGCCTTCAGCCCCACCTGCATGCTCCAGAGCCAGAACGCCTCGCGCACGCCCTGGGAGACGGCGGACCCGTGCCGGTTGGCACCGTAGAAGGTCTCGCTGAGGTCCTTGTAGAACTGCGACCGGTCGCCGGCCACACCCGCGCGGATCCCGTCGAAGATCCCCAGCGGCAGCCCCTCCGGATTGGCCTCGGTCCTGAGCATCAGCGGCGGTACGGCACCGAGCAGGACCGCCTTCGCCACCCGGCCGGTGCCGTGCCGGCCGATGTAGCGGGCCACCTCGCCGCCGCCGGTGGAGTGCCCGACCAGCACCGCCTCCCGCAGGTCCAGCGTGTCCATCAGCTGCGCCAGGTCGTCCGCGTAGGTGTCCATGTCGTTGCCCTGCCAGGGCTGGCCGGAACGGCCGTGGCCGCGGCGGTCGTGGGCGACCGCACGGAACCCGTGGGTGGCCACCAGGTGCAGCTGGTCGTCCCAGGCATCGGCGTTGAGCGGCCAGCCGTGGCTGAACACGACGGGGCGGCCCGTCCCCCAGTCCTTGTAGAAGATCTCCGTGCCGTCGGTCGTCGTGAGGGTGGGCATGGTGTGGTCGGTCCTTTTCTGCCGTTCGCCGGTGTACGGGCATGGGCCGCGAGGGCCCGAAGGGGACGGGTCGGGGCGGTCAGCAGCGGTCCGTCGGCGGGGCGGAGCCCCGGCGCCGCCGGGCGCTCGCGATGAGCGCCGCGCCCGCCACCACGGTCAGACCGGCCATCGTGCCCAGGCCCATGAAGACCAGCGGCTTGGTGGGCGTCGCCGCCGGGGCCGAGCGCGCCGGAGCCGTACCGGTGAACGCCGGGGCGCCTACGGGCCGTTGACCGGCGGCCGGTACCCGGCCCGTGGCCCGGTGGGCGGCCGCGGCCGGTCCGGCGGCGCACCACATCGCGAGGAGGGCCACGGCGAGGACCCACCCGCGTCGGTACCGGCTCAGGGGGCCAGGGGCGGAAGGTGCGGCCATGCGTCTCTCACTTCTCCGTCTCCACGAGGAGGCTGTCTGATCGGGGAACTGCCGGATCCCAGGGTTTCCGGCCTTCGGCGCAGGGGCGTGCCCACAGCGGCAGGAGAGTGAAGGCGGCACGCCATACGGGTGGCGGTCGGCGGTGCCGGGTGTCCGGCGGGCGCGCGGCCCCGTAACACCGGCGGAGGGCGTGGCGGCGGGTGCGGTAGGCGGCCGGTGAGAGCTCCGGGCTGCTGCTGGGCCGGGACCGGGGTGCGGGCGGCCGCCACACCGGGTGGGTGCGGCGGCCGTGGGTGGGATCGGCTCGCGGTTCGAGTCAGTCGGCAGAGCGGCGGATCAGCCCGGCGTCACCGCACCCTCGGGCACTCCGAACCACTCCTCCAGCGCCTCCGCCAGCCCGGCCGTCGACGTCGCCGCCTGCGCCCCCGCGTCGGCTGCCCAGGCCGTGAAGCCGTCCGGACGGACGAGGACCGCCGCCAGTTCCGGGCGGGACGGGCAGCCGGCCGTCAGGGTGTCGACGCGGCCGGCATACCCCGCAGCGAGGGCCCGGAGCTCCGGGTCGTCGGTGAGGTCGAGCAGGAGCGCCCGGCCGCCGTGGAGGTGGTCCGCGAGGCGGCCGCCGTCGGTGAGTTCGAGGTCCGGGGTGCTGCGGCCGGTCAGCGGGTGCTCGCCCGGCAGCTCGTACCGCACCCCGCCACCGTTGAGCCGCGCGGTGAGGTACGTGGTGCCCACGACCGTCCCCGCCAGGTCACTGACGATCTCGCGCAGGGCCCGGGACTGCGGGTCCGGGCGCATGGCCGCGACCTGGGACCGGGTCCAGTCCAGGACCCACGCACCGACCGGGTGCCGCTCGCAGGTGTACGTGTCCAGCAGCCCTTCCGGCGCCCGGCCGCCGATCACCGCGGCGAGCTTCCAGCCGAGGTTCATCGCGTCCCCGATACCCAGGCTCAGCCCCTGGCTCCCGAACGCGGAGTGCACGTGCGCCGCGTCTCCCGCCAGCAGCACCCGGCCCTTGCGGTACTCGGTGACCTGGCGGGCGTGGTCGGTGAAGCGGGTCGCGGTCCGCACCCCGGTGATCGTGACGTCCACGCCGGATACGCGGCGCAGCCGGGCCTGGAGGTCCTCGGCGGTGACCGGCGCGTCCCGGTCGGCCGGCGGGCCGTCGAACTCCACGGTGACGACGCGGCCCGGCATCGGCCCGTGGGCGTACACCCCGGTGTCCGTGGCGGCCCACCCGACCTTCAGGTCCTCTGCGCCGGTCATCTCCACGACCGCCTGGTGACAGGTGATCTCCGGGTCCGTACCGGGAAATTCGAACCCCGCGAGCTTGCGGACCGCGCTGCGGCCGCCGTCGCAGCCCACGAGCCAGCCGGCGCGTATGGCCCCGTGGCTGGTCCGCACGGTGACGGCCCCGTCGTCCGCGTCGAAGCCGGTCAGCTCCACTCCCCGGCGCACGTCGACGCCGAGCTCGTCCGCCCGCCCGCCGAGCAGCCGCTCGATGTCCTGCTGCGCCACGAAAGCGATCTCGGCGGCGGGTCCGGTGTCGTCGAGGCCCGGCTCCGTACGGTCGACCAGGTCGGCGCGCAGCATGATTCCGGCGAAGTGCCCGACGACCCCGAGCCCTTGGCCCTCGGCCCCGCCTCCGTCCCCGCCGTTCCGCTCGCGTAGGAATGCCTGGAAGCGGTCCATCGCCTGCCGCTGCACCTCGGCCAGCGCGGGCAGCATGCCCCGGCGGTAGAGCGCCTCGGCGCTGGGCGTGGTGATCGCCCCGCCCTTGATCGTCGGGTCCATTTCGGTGAGGCGCTCCAGGACGGCCACCCGCGCGCCTCCGAGCCGGAGCTCACAAGCCAGCATCAGTCCGACCGGGCCGCCTCCGGCCACCACTACGTCATAGTCCATGGCGCCCACTATGACCGAGCGTCAAAGAGGCCCATTCACCGCCCTGGCCAGCCACAACAGGCGCCGTGATGTCAAGGGACCGGCGCAGTTGGCGCTGAGAACGATCAAGGAACGAGGCTCGTCGGCTGCTCTCGCCGGGAGCGAGCAGGCTCGTGAGACATCTTCCGCACCGATCTGACCCCCGCCACCGCCTTCAGCGCTGCCGCCGACCACGTCGCCTTCTCCCTCGGCCGGCACTTCTGCGTGGGCGCCCTCCTGGCCGGGGCCGAGCCGGAAATCGGTGTCAACCAACTGCTCGACGCGTTCCCCGCCATGGAGTTCGCGGCGGGCGGGGCAGCGTGACGGGCCGTGAGGTCCGGCGGGCGCCGGGGCCGCCGCCGGACAGGAGCCGCGCCGGGCCGGCGGAGGGTCAGTCGTCGCCCGCCGGGGGCCGCCGCAGGACGTAGAGCCCGACGGCCACCGTCACCACGATGACGCAGGCCGAGAAGGTCAGGCCCGCGCCGCGCAGACCGAGCACGAGGGTGAGCGCGCCGACGCCGACGACCGGCAGCGAGATACCGAGATAGGCGACGAGGAAGAAGGCCGAGATGGTGCCGCCGCGGTGCTCGGCCGGTGCCGCCCGGCCCACCGCGGTCAGCCCGGCGCGAAACGCCAGGCCCTGGCCGATGCCGCCGCAGACGGCCCCGATGACCAGCACCGGGAGGGATTCCACGAGCAGCGAGGTGGCCACCAGCACCAGGCCCGCCACCAGCACCAGACAGCCGCAGGGGAGCGCCCTGCGGGTGCCGATCCGTTCCGTCAGGGACTGGCCGGTGGTGGACCCCAGGAACACGGTGAAGACGATCAGCCCGTCGACGGCCAGGTTGTGCACGCCCAGGGTCTGGCCGAGGAAGCTCGGTGCGACCGCGGTGAACAGCCCCAGCAGCGAGAAGCCGGCGAACGCGGCAACGGCCGAGGGGGCGAAGACACCCCGGACTTCGGGCGGCAGCTCCAGGCCCTGCGGCCGCAGTGTCCGGGGGCGGTGCGGATGCGCGACGGTCTCCGGGAGCAGCCAGGCCGCCACGGCCGCGACGGCCACCAGCGCGAGATGCACCACGAACGGCAGCAGCAGCGGCCAGGGGGCGTACTGGGCCAGCAGACCCGACAGCAACGGGCCGCAGCCGAGGCCGCCCATGTTCGCGGCGGTGGCGGCGAACCCCGCCCGCGCCTCCTGGCCGGGCTCGGCGAGTTCCAGCACCGCCGCGGTGGCGGCACCGCTGAACAGCCCGGCGGCGAAGCCGGACAACACCCGCCCGAGCAGCAGCATCGGCAGCCCGCCCTCGAAGAGGAAGCACAGGGCGCTTGCCGCGGACAGCGCCAGCGCGACCAGCAACACCGGACGCCGCCCCACCTCGTCGGAGACATTGCCCGCGAGCAGCAGCACCGTGATCACGCCCAGGGCGTACACCGCGAAGACCACGGTCACCATCAGCTCGGAGAACCCGAGCTGGGCGCGGTAGAGCCCGTACAGCGGGGTGGGAAGTGTGGTGCCGGCCATGCCGACGGCGAACACGCCCGCCGCCACCGGGTAGCCGAGCCGCCGTTTCCCGCCCGTGCGATCAGTGATCATGGGCTCCAACGTAGCCGGACGCAGCGCGTGGTGCCCCCGCGGCCGGCGGAGGCACCACGCGTACCCGGTCCCGAAGGATCAGTGCTTGGCGGAGGGCGAGTTGGCCGCCGTCACGTTCACCGCGGACCAGGCCTTGTCCACCGTCTTGTACGCGGTGCTGGAGGCGCCGTACAGGTCCTTGGCCGCGTGCAGGGTCGCGGCCCGCGCGTCATGGAAGTCGGTCGTGGAGACCATGTACCGGGTGAGCGCCCGGTAGAAGATCGCCGTCGCCTTGGTCCGCCCGATGCCGGTCACCTTGGAGCCGTCGTGGGTGGGGGAGTCATAGGCGACACCGCCGATGGTCTTCTTCCCGCTGCCCTCGGCCAGCAGGTAGAAGGCGTGCGAGGAGATACCGGAACCGGCGTGCACCTCGGTGTCGTAGGCCGCCTTCGACCAGTAGTCGACGGTGCCCTCCAGCTTGTCCAGGGAGGGCTTGTCCAGGCGGCGCAGGAACTTCTGCTGGAGGCCGAGCTTCTCGCCCATCAGGTAATTCGGCGGGTTCTTCGGGTTGTTGGTCGAGAACTCGACCGCGCTGCCGAAGATGTCCGCCAGCGACTCGTTGAGGGCGCCCGGCTCGCCGTACTGGTTGCCCTCCCCGTCGACGCGGGTGGGCCGGAGCTTGGCCGTCGCGTCGACCACGCCGTGCGTGAGCTCATGGCCCGTGACGTCCAGGACGACCAGGGGCTTGGCGAACGTCGCGCCGTCACCGTCGCCGTAGAGCATGCAGCCGCAGTCGGACGACCAGTAGGCGTTGCCGACCTTCTTGCCGAAGTGCACCAGGGCGTGGGCCCCGCGGCCGTCGTTGTTGATGCCCTTGCGGCCGAACGTCTTCTTGTAGAAGTCGAGGGTGCTGCTGATGCCGTACTGGGCGTCCACGGCGGCGGTGGCCCGGCTGCTCGTGGTGCCGTTGCCCCAGCGGTTGGTGGTGCTGGTGAACGCCTTGCTGTCGGAGAACTTCTCCGGCTCCTTGTTTCCGGCGTCCCGGGTCTCGGTGTTGCCGCGGGTGGAGTCCTTGAGCGTGAAGGACTTCTTCGCCGTCCGGGTGGTGGACAGCTGCACCGTGCCGACGAACAGGGACGAACCGGTGCCCTTGGCCGCGGCCGGGTAGCCGGGGGTCGCCGCCGCCTCGGGGCTGACGGGTGCCGCGGGGGCGGCCAGCCCGGTCGAGGGGTTGAGGTGCTCGCCCCGTGCGCGCAGCTTCTTCTGCAGTGCGGGCGACAGGAAGGAGTCGTTGGCCGGGGTGTTGCTGAGCACCGCCCCGGTGGCCGCGTCGAGGATGACGGTACGGGCACCGTCGGCCTCGGCGGTGCGGCTGTCGTCCACCTGGACCTGGTAGGCGAGCGTGGTCCGGTCGTCGCGGGCGTCCACGATCAGTTCGGCGTCGCCGGCCTGGCCCTTGGCGACGGTGGCGGCCTTCGACTGCGCCTCCCGGGCCGACAGCTTCGGGTCCGTGTCGGCCACGTCGACCTGGTGGCGGTAGGCCCGGGTCACGCCCTCGTACGCCGACTTGGCGGTCAGGTGGATGACGAGGTCGCCGCCGAGCACCGGAAGCCCGCGGTGGGTCCGGACGAAGCGGACGTGCTGCCGGCCGTCGGGGTCCACGAGGGTGTCCGTGGCCTTGAGGGTGTCCTTCTTGCCCACTCCGGTGGCCGCGGCGTGCGCGACGGCGGCCTCGCGGGCGGCGTTCACGACCTTCTGGAGGGAGGACGTCGCGGCGGGCGCAGCGGCCGGTGCGGTCTCGGTGGTGGCGGAGGCGGCGCTCGCCACTCCCGCGGTGAGCGTCGCGGCCGTCGTCACGGCGACGGCGATCGCCAGACGGTGTCTGCGTATGTGGGGTCTACGCACAGCTATGGGTCCTTAGCGCTGTGGGGCGGCCGGTCACGCCAACCGCCCGTACGCGCAGTGCTGTTGTGCACCACGGGGGCCGTGGGGCCCCGCGCAAACCCTGGTATGTCTGGCATGGGCATGTAAAGCGAAAAGATCAGTATGCGAGATTCCTGGGCGAAATTTGACAATTGATCAGCTTTGAGTAGCTGCAAGGTGACCAACTGTGCTCCCTGGAGGGAGACATCAGATGGCGGGAAATGGTTGCTTCGAAGTCGCAGCGAACTGTGGGCTGCTCACGACTTGGTCCGCGATGGCGGTTTGGGCGTGCTGGCCTGGCGGGTCGCGGCGTAGTCCTCGCGTGGGCCGGTGTAGCGCTGGAGCGGGCACCACTGCCGCAATGCGGCGTTGGCGTGCTCGATGCAGATCCGCTGCGAGGACTGCCGTCGGCGCATCTCCCGCCAGGCGTACTGCTCGCCGAGCGGCGCGTCGCCCTTCGGCTTCGGAGGGGCGCTGATTTGGTCAAGAAACTCGTTGGCCAGCCCCCGGTAGCCCCTGGTAGCCCTCGTCGACCTCGGCCGTCACCTTCGGGTGGAGCCGGAACTGCTCGCCGATACCCTCGGTGCGCGTCGCGGTCTGGTCGTGCATGCGGCCCGGGCGGTCCGCACCCGACCACAGCAGACGGCCCTGGCCGTCGCTGATGGTGGTGGTCTTGATGGTGTTCTGCTTCTTCTTGCCGGAGACGAAGGCCCGCCGTCCGGGCCTGCCTGCCTTCGGGCGGCGAACCTGGGTCTCGGCGCCGTCGATCCGCAACCGGGCCCCCGCGGCCTCGGCGTAGGCGAACACGTCCGCCAGGGTCCGAAGTCGCACGCCGGAGTGGTCGGGGATGGCGAAGCCACTTGGCCGGCAACGGGCGGATCTCCCCGATGGCGCGGGAGATCGTGGAGCGGGCGATGCCGTACAGCTCGGCGAGCGCGGCGTGCGGGAGCCCGGTGCGTAGGCGGACCAGGGTGACGATCAGGCGGTCGGTGAAGACCAGGTCGTGCTTCGGGCCGGCACCGGCCTCCCGCTGCCGCTCGGCACCGCGCCGCTCACGAAGCTGCGACTCGCGCCGGGCGAGCCACAGATCGGCCAACTCTTCGATCACATCGCCGAGATGTGCACGCGAGACGCCGCGGAAGGCAGGATGGGTCAAGGCCGCACGGGCCCACTTCTTGGTCACACTCGAAAAGCCCGTGCGGCCACTGCCACGTCACGGCTGCCCGCCGATGATCAATGGGAGCATCAGGGCCTCAGCAGTCCGCCCACCCACCAGTCGTGCGGCTTGCCATCGTTGGCGATGCCGCGATTGCGCAGTGTCCCTTCGACGGTGAAGCCGAGTTTCTCGGCGACGGCACGCGAGCCGGTGTTCCCGGCCATGGCCCACCACTCGATGCGGTGCACGTCGAGCGTGGCCCAGCCCCAGTCGCACAGGGCCCGAGCGGCCTCAACCGAGTACCCGCGTCCGCGCTGCTCCTTGACTGCCCAGTAACCGAGCTCCCAGACGCCGCGGCTGATGAGGGTCAGGCAGTACGAGCCGACCAGGGCACCGGTGTCCTTGTGGAACGCGCCGAGGGTGTAGTCCTTGTCCTCGGCCCACTGGGCGGGCAGCTTCTCGCCGACGAGCTTCTCCGCGTCCGCACGCCGGTACGGCACCGGCACCGGGGTGTAGAACTGGATGTCTTCGTCCTGGCAGGCTTCGTACACCGCATCCACGTCGGCAGGTGTGAAGGCCCGCAGCAGCAGACGGTCGGTCTCGAGAGTCACTGGATCCATCGCGGCAGTATGACCACCATCAACAAGCGGCGACCAGCGAATATCCCGACCACGCAAGAACTGCCGGGGACTCACCCATGAGCTGCCGGGGAACTCGCCTGCGAGCTGCCGGCAGCCGGCAGGCGGCCGGCGGCATCGGCCCAACTTCGGTACACAGCAGAAGAGATGCCGCAGACCGAGGGGCACCCGGGGGGGGGTGCCGCCCTCGTGGCAACGCTCCCGGGCTCGTCAGGGCGAGGCGGGAGCGGAGTATGCGGAGTGTGCGGAGTATGGGGAGCGGCGTGCGGCGGCCGGTGGACCCGTCACCGGTGCCTCGCGGTCACTGCTGCTGGAAGAGCTCCTCCAGTGAGGCCTCGGCCCGTTCGCCGCCGCGGGCGGCCTCGACGACGGCCTGGTGGAAGGAGCGGCTGGCTTCCTCGGAATCGCACGGGACGGGACTGCCGGCCATGGTGTACCAGTCGGTGGCCCCGGTGTACTGCACCGCTACATGGGCCAGATTCTCCGACCAGGTCGTATGGATGGTCAGATCGCCGTTGATCACGCCGATCTCCGCGGTGTGAACCGCGCCGGGTAGGGCGTGGATCCCGACAGTGGTCCAAGATGCCCAGGTCATAATGGTCCCCTCGGCGACAAGGGCCCCGGCCGGCAGCCGGGCGCGGTGACTCAAGTTTGGCACTGGAGGTCCGGCAGCGCACCGCATGCGGTGGCACGGATTCCGCTCGGCGCACCGGAACCGGGCCGGCCGCGGGTTCCCACCTGCCGCCGGTTGCTGTGGGCGCGCACCGGTGACCGTCCGTGTCCGCCAGCGGGCGGCGCGTTCTGCCCGGATGTCGGGTGAGCGGCGAGCCTGCCCGCACGGTGAACAGTTGGCCGCGGGGTCCGAGGACGACGCGCCCTGGGCCGGCTCGTGGTGCTCCGCCCGCACGTGCCGTACCGAGGTCCGTGCGAGGGTCGCCGCCGGCCGGGTCGGAGGCCGGAGCGCGGGGGCGGAATCTCAGTCGATGACCGTATGGAAGAAGGTGACGGCGGCGCCGAAGGCCGCGCCGCCGACGAGCGTCGCGGAAGCCGGGGTGCCGCCGTTGAAGAAGGTGAGTACCCCGGCGCCGACAGCGGTGAGGGCGCCGAGGAGAAAAATCACGGCGGCGCGCTGACTCAGCAGGGTTGATCTGTTGTCGGACACATCAACTCCGATCTGCGCGGGAGCGAGGAATCGCTCGGTGCGGATGCTGATGCTCTTACTGATCATCTCATCCTTCACCAAGGATTTTCGGTAGCACACGAGGAAATTCCGAAAAGGCCACGGAAAGCAGCAACGCGGCGTCAGGAGCGAGCCGTAGTCCGCCCGGACCGGTCGCGTCCGCGAACAGCCGCCGGCCGCGGCCCGGGACGACCGGATCGATCGGGTCCCTCCTCGCGGCCTCCGGTCAGCGCTCCGCGCCGTTCCCGCCGTTCCGGAACCGGCGGCGGCCCTCCGCCTGCCGGCCGATCGCCAGGACCGCCATGTCGTCGTCGCGCGGCCCGCCGGTCCAGCGCTCGACGTCCCGCACCAGCACGTCGATCAGGTCCTGGGGGCCGCGGAAGGGGCCGCGGCCCGTCAGCTGTTCCGCCGGGTCGTAGAACGTGCCGGCACGGTTGCGGGCCTCGGTCACCCCATCGGTGACCAGCAGCAGTGTGCTGCCCGCCGGGAACGGCCAGTCGGCCGGTGCGGTCCGCGCCGCGCCCAGCGTCCCGATGCCGAGGGGGAGACCCGGATCGCGGGTCTCCAGGGGGCGCACCTCACCGCCCTGGCAGAGGTAGGGCGCGGGATGGCCGCAGTCCAGCAGCCGCAGCCCGCTGCCGCCCGGGAGGACTTCGCAGACCAGGGCCGTGATGAAGCCTTCCAGACGGTCCTCCTCGGAGGTCTGCTCGCTCTCCCGGAGCAGGGCGCGCTCCATCCGGTCGGCCACCGTCGTGAGGTCCGGTTCCTGCTCGGCCGCCTCGCGGAACGCACCCAGCAGCACGGACACGGCACTTACCGCGCCCAGCCCCTTGCCGCGTACGTCGGCGATCAGCAGCCGGACGCCGAACGGGGTGCGCTGCACGGCGTAGGCGTCCCCGCCGATCCGGGCCTGGCTCTGGGCGGCCTGGTAGCGGGCGGCGACGGTCAGCGGGCCGATGCGTTTCGGGGGCGCGGGGAGGACGGCGCGCTGGGCGGCCTCGGCCACCGTGCGGACGACGTCCAGGCGGCGTCCGTGCCGGGCCACCACCCGGTTGACACCGACGCCCATGAGCGCGGCGAAGACGGTGTTGATGAGCTCCACATGCCCCACGATGTCGTTGGCGGTGCCGTCCTTCACCGTCAGTACGAAGACACCGACGATGATGACGGCGCCGATCGTCAGGGTGTGCCGTAGGGAGAGCAGCGCACCGGCCGTCACGCTCGCCGCGATGAGCATCGGGTCACCCCAGTAGTCCGCGGGCGAGAACACGTCCCAGAGGAGTCCCGCGGCGACCAGGACGGTCGGCGCGAACTCGACGTAGCGGGGCCACTCCGGGGACGGACGGGACATGAGGATTCCTGATCAGCCCTTCCTGACGCGTGGGCGCCGCCGTGCCGGCCGGCCCCGGACGCGCGGCGGCGCCAGGGGCCGGCGGTGTCCGGCCGGCGGCCGGTATCCCGTGCGGTGCGCTGACGGCCTTCAGCCTTCGGCCCCCGGCCCCGCCCGGCCACCCGGACGGCCCGAACGTGTGTCACCCCTTTGCTGCCGGGTTCGCCGCCGGGTTCGCCGCCGGGCGGGCGTAGGCCCGGACATCGGCGTCCGGGTCGTCGGCGACCGAGGCCAGGGCCCGGCGGGCGTCCGCGCGGCCGGCGTGGGCGCGCAGCGCGAGCACCGCGGCCTTGCGCACGTCCGCGTGCGGGTCGCCGAGCGCGGCGGAGAGCGCGGTCACGGCGGTGGGGGAGCCGGCGGCGGCCAGGGCCGTGGCGGCACCGGCGCGGACCTGCCAGGCGGGATCGCCGAGCGCCGCGACGGCCGCCGCGTCGTACGGCGGCGGGCAGCCGGCCGTGGCCAGCGCCGTGAGCGCCGCGGCGCGGACGAGGGGATCGGCGTCGGGCAGGAACGCCGCCAGCTCCTCGGGCCGGCCGACCGTACCGAGCCCCTGCGCGGCGGCCACCCGCACCTCACGGGAGTCGTCCTCGGCGGCCCGCCGCAGGTCGTGCGGGGCGTCGACGGAGACCAGGGCCCGGACGGCCTGGAGGCGTACGTCCACGGCCGGGTCGCCGAGCGCGTCGGCGAACAGCGCCCGGTCGCCGAGACGGAGCGCGCGCAGCACCTCCACGGCCGCCGACCGGACGACGGCGTCCGGCCCGTGCACGGCCGCGGCCAGCGGGGTCCGCAGGCCGGCCGCCGGCGGGAGCACCTCGACCAGTTCGCGCAGGGAGGCGCCGGCGGCGGCCCGGACGGCCGGGGCGGGATCGGCGAGGGCGGTGGCGAGGGCCGGGCCCGTACCCGGCGGGACGCTCTCGGTGAGTGCGTCGACCGCGGCCCGGCGGACGGCCGGGTCGGGATCGGCCAGGTAGGGGCGCAGCGCCGGGAGGTCCGGCTGGTCCTCGGTGAGGGCGAGGAGTTCGAGGATGCGGGGGGAGGGGGGAGTGCCGTCCCCGGCGGCGTCGCCGACGGGGACACCGGCCGTCCCGCCGTCCGCAACCGCGCCCGTGGACCCCACCGGCGGGGTGTCCCGCCGACCCGCCGTCGCGACCTGTTCCGGATGGACCTCGCCGAGGAAGCGGGAGGCGCCGCCCACAGGGGTGTACTCGTCGACCGGGACGAGGTACGGCGCCACCGGGCGGGCGGTGAACTCCATTGCTCCGGTGGCCGATTTGCGCAGGTCGAGGTGGTGCAGCCAGTCGCGGTCATCGGTCTTCGGGTGGTCCGTGCGCGCGTGGTAGAGGCCCCAGCGGGACTCGGTACGGGCCAGCGACGAGCGGGCGGCCATCTCGGCGCAGTCGCGGATGAAGGTGACCTCGGCGCAGCGCATCAGCTCGTGCGGGGTGCGGGCCCCCATGGCGGCGATATCGGAGTGCATCCGGGTGAAGTGCTCGACGGCCAGCGACAGCCGGGCGCCGCTCTTTGGCGGGGCGACATAGTCGTTGACGAAACGACGGAGCTTGTATTCGACCTGGGGCTGCGGCGGGCCGTCGGGGTGGCGCAGCGGACGGTAGATCAGCTCATGGGCGGCGCGCACTTGCTCGACGGGCAACTCGCCCTGGTACGCCCGGTGTTGTGCGGCGTCCTCGCCGGCCAGGTCACCGAAGACGAATGCCCCGATCATGTAGTTGTGCGGGACGCAGGCCAGGTCGCCGGCCGCGTACAGCCCCGGCACGGTCGTGCGGGCACGGTCGTCGACGCGCACGCCGGACGCCGAATGCCCGCCGCACAGACCGATCTCGGAGATGTGCATCTCCACGTCGTGGGTGCGGTAGTCGTGGCCGCGTCCGGCATGGAAGGTGCCCCGGGTGGGGCGTTCCGTGGTGTGCAGGATCGTCTCCAGGGCGGCGACGGACTCCTCCGGGAGGTGACTGAGCTTCAGGTAGACCGGTCCCCGTGTGGAGGCGACCTCGGCCGCGAACTCCGCCATCATCTGCCCCGACCAGTAATCGGATTCCACGAACCGCGCACCGTGCCGGTTGACCTGGTAGCCGCCGAAGGGATTGGCGACATAGGCGCAGGCCGGGCCGTTGTAGTCCTTGATCAGCGGGTTGATCTGGAAGCACTCGATGCCGGTGAGTTCGGCGCCCGCGTGGTAGGCCATGGCGTAGCCGTCGCCGGCATTGGTGGGGTTCTCGTAGGTGCCGTACAGATAGCCGGAGGCGGGCAGGCCGAGGCGGCCGCAGGCGCCGGTGGCGAGGATCACCGCACCGGCGCGGACCGTGACGAACCGTCCCGTACGGGTGTGGAAACCCGCCGCGCCGACCGCCCGGCCGCCGGCGGTCAGCACCCGCACCGGCATGATGCGGTTCTCGATGCGGATCCGCTCGCGCATCTCGCGCCGCCGCAACTGTCGGTAGAGGACCTTCTTGACGTCCTTGCCCTCCGGCATCGGCAGCACATACGACCCGGAGCGGTGCACCCGGCGGACCGCGTACGCGCCGTGCTCGTCCTTCTCGAACTTCACGCCGTAGGACTCCAGCCGCCGCACCATCGCGAAGCCGCGGGTCGCGGTCTGCCGGACGGTGGACTGGTCGACGATGCCGTCGTTGGCGCGGGTGATCTCGGCGACATAGTCGTCGGGTTCCGCGCGGCCCGGGATGACGGCGTTGTTGACCCCGTCCATGCCCATGGCGAGCGCACCGGAGTGCCGCACGTGCGCCTTCTCCAGCAGCAGGACGCAGGCGCCCTGTTCGGCGGCGGTGAGCGCCGCCATGGTCCCGGCGGTGCCGCCGCCGATGACGAGGACGTCGCAGGACAGTTCCTCGGCGGTGTCGGGGGAGGGGATCTCCATGGCTTCCGTGGTGTCCATGGCGGTGCCTTTCGGTCGCCGGTCACGTCACACGACGTGCCGGTCACAGCGGTCAGGGCGGGTCACGCCGGGCGAGGGGCGCCGGGCCGGGCCTCGGCCCGGCCGCCCAGGGAGGCCAGGACCTCGCGGCGCAGCGCGGCCGTCGCCGGTTCGGCCTGCGCCGCGCGTGCCCGGGGCCGCGGGACGTCCAGCACCCGGCCGGTGCCCAGCAGCGCGACCCGGTCACCCAGGAACAGCGCCTCGTCCACGTCATGGGTGACGAAGACGACGGTGGCCCGGGTGCCGCTCAGCGCCGTCACCAGCAACTGCTGCATATCGGCCCGGGTCTGGGCATCGAGCGCCCCGAAGGGTTCGTCCATCAGGACCGCGCGCGGCCGTCCGGCCAGCGCACGCGCCAGCTGGGCGCGCTGCCGCTGGCCGCCGGAGGCCTGGTGCGGCAGGCGGCCGGCATGGGCGGTCAGGCCGACCCGGGCCAGCCATTCGCCGGCCCGTGCCCGGCGCGCCGGGCGGGCCACGCCGCGGATGGCCAGCGGGAGTTCCACATTGGCCCGCAGGGTGCGCCAGGGCAGCAGCGCGTCCTCCTGGAAGATCAGCGCACGGTCGGCGGCGGGGCCCGCGACGGGTGCGCCGTCCTGGCTCAGCCGGCCGCCGAGCGGGGGCAGCAGACCCGCCAGCGTGCGCAGCAGGGTGGATTTGCCGCAGCCGGACGGGCCGACGACGGTGAGGATCTCGCCCGCGGCGACGTCGAGGTCCAAGCCGTGCAGCACGGGGGCGCCGGGCCGGCCGAGCGCGGCATCGGCGAGGGTCAGCCGCAGGCCCGGGGCACCGGTCTGCGCGGGGGCCGCCGGGGAGAGCTCGGTGTCGGTCATGACGATCCCTCCGCTACCGTGCGGGCCCTTCGCCACCGGGTCCGCCGCACCGCGGCCACCGGGCCCGGGCCGTCCGCCGTCCGCGGCAGCCACCGGGTCAGGCGCCGGCCCAGCAGCTCCACCCCGGTGGAGGTGAGCCGGCCGAGCAGGCCGATGGTGGCCATCCCGACGAAGACGCCCGGGTAGTCGAGGACGGTGTAGTCCTGCCAGGTGCGGTAGCCCACGCCGTACTCACCGGAGATCATCTCGGCGGAGATCACACAGATCCACGAGACACCGACGCCGACCGACAGCCCGCCGAGGATGCCGGGCAGCGCCCCCGGCAGCACCACCGACCACAGCACCCGCCACCGGCCCGCGCCCATGGTGCGGACCGCTTCCTCCCAGACCGGCGTCAGCGCCCGCACCGCATGCCGGGTGGAGACCGTGATGGGGAAGAACGCCGCGGCGAAGGTGATGAAGACGATGCCCTGTTCATTGCTGGGGAACAGCAGGATCGCCACCGGCACCAGCGCGATCGCCGGTATCGGGCGCAGCACTTCGAGCAGCGGGCCGAGCAGATCGAAGGCCAGGGCGGAGCGGGCGAGGGCGGTGCCGACGGCGACGCCCAGGACGGCGGCGAGGGCGAAGCCACCGACGATCCGGGTCAGGCTTTCGGACACGTCCTGCCAGTAGGCGCCGGTACCGAGCCGGCGGGCGGACTCCCGGGCCGTCTCGATGACCGTCGGGAACTGCGAGAACCGCAGCCACAGGTGCACCCGGAACTGGGCGAGCAACTGCCACAGCGCGAGCGCCGCGAGGAGCGCAGCGGTACGCCGGGCGTGCCGGGCCCAGGGCGCCGGGCGCGGGCCCGTCCGCCCGGGGGCGCCGGGCGTGGTCGTGGGCGCGCTCACCGGGCCAGCTCCAGCGCGGCGGCGTAGCCGACGGTGCGGGCACCGCGGTGCCGGCGCGTCCAGGAGTCGGCGGTGGCGCGGGTGGTGAAGGGCAGCAGCCGGGCCCCGTCGTGCACCCAGACCGACCGGTCGGCGAACCAGCGGCTGCCGGTCGTCGTATCGGCCGTGTACGCGGCCCGCACCGTGCCGCGGTGGGCGGCGGCGAACCGCAGCAGGGCGGCAGGCCCGGCGAAGCTGTGGGTACGGTCCTCGCCGCGCAGCCACACCTCGTCCGGCGACGGACGCGCGGTGCCGCGCACGGCCTTGGCGTAGCCGCTGCCGTAACTCTGCCGGAGATAACGGTCGTCGACGAAGGAGTCCACAGCGACCGGTCCGGTCAGCCGGGCCGCGCGCAGCACCCCTACGTCCTTCTTCAGCGCGGCGAGCAGCCGCGGCTTGAGGGTGGGATCGAAGGTGGCGATGCCGCCGGAGCCGTTGTAGAGGTAGACCACCTCGGGCGGCAGCCCGGTGGCCGCGGCGACCTTCCGGGCGGCGTCGACCGGATGGGCCCGCAGGTAGCGCGTCGCGTCCCGCTGCGCGGTCAGGAACGCCCGCACCAGGGCCGGGTGCCGGGTGGCGAACGCCTCGCGTACGGTCACGCCGTGGAAGGTGGGCAGGTCGAGCGCGCCCCCGTCGTAGAGCGCCCGCGCCTGGCCCTGGAAGGCGAGCAGCCCGGGCCAGGCGACGAACTGGGAGAGGGCGTCCGCGCTGCCCGACCGGAGCGCCGAGGCCCCGACGGCCGGCTGCTGGTTGAGCTTGTGGATGCCGTGCTCCGGGTCGATACCGGCCTGTCGCAGCGCCCGGACGAGTGTGCCGTCGGAGGCCGAGCCGACGCTGCTGGAGACGTTCTTGCCGCGCAGGTCCGCCAGCGCGCGCAGCGTGGAACCGGGCCTGGTGACAATGGTGTTGAGCGCTCCGCGCAGGTTGTAGCCGGTGACCGACACCAGCCGGGTCGGGGCGCGCAGCTGCGTGCCGCGGGCGGCGTTGAGGAGCAGCGGGAAGTCGCCCATCGAGCCGATGTCGACCTTGCCCGCGACCATCTGCGCGGTGATCGGCGCACCGGTCGCGTAGTCCTGCCAGCGCACCCGGTACGTCGTGCCGTCGCGTCTGCCCTGGGCGCGCAGGGCACGTTCGAAGGAGCCCAGCGAGCGGAGCAGGGTGCCGGCGGTGACGGTGTTGATGGTCTTGGACTGGTAGCCGACGGTCACGGTGACGGTCTTGCCGTCCGAGGCGTCCGCGGCGGTGCCGCAGGCGCTGAGCGAGCCCATCAGCAGGGCGGCCGAGAGCGCCGCCCGCAGCGCCCGGCGACCGGCCGGGCGGCGGGCGGAAGCGGGAGCGGACACGGCGGGGAAGGGGAAGGTGACGGGGAACGGAGCGGACCGGGAGCCCGGGAATCGGGAGCTCATCGTCAAAGGCCTCTCATCGCAGCAGGTAGGGCATGTTGACCGTGACCGCGCCGGTGGGACAGCGTGCGGCGCACGGGCCGCAGTACCAGCACTCGTCGACGTGCATATAGGCCTTGTTGCTCGACGGGTCGATGGCGAGCGAGTCCAGCGGGCACATGTCGACGCACAGCGTGCAGCCGTCGATGCACCGGGACTCGTCGATGGTCACGGGCACGTCGCCGCGTTGGGGCACAAGAGGCATGGCGGTCTCCGGGCAGGGCGGGGCAGGGCGGAGGGGGACGAGAGGGGGCGGCGGGGCTCAGAGCGTGCGGCGCAGCAGGCCCCGCATGGTGAGGCGGTCCCCGCGGAAGCGGATGAACTCCAGGTCGACGGGGGAGCCGTCGGCGAGCTGGGTGAGGCGCTCCAGCATCAGCAGGGCGGTGCCGCGCGGCGCTTCCAGCACGGCGGCGGAGTGCGCATCGGCGTTGACGGCCTCCAGGCTGATCTCGGCGGTGCCCAGCGGCTGTCCGGCGGCCTCCTCGATCAGCCGGAACACATCGTTGTTCTCCAGGTCGGCGTCGAGCAGCGACAGACCGAGGTCCATCGGGACATAGGTGAGGTCCAGGGACAGCGGCAGACCGTCCAGCCGGCGCAGCCGCTCCACATACAGCACGTCGCTGCGCGGCGGGATCCGCAGCCGGTCCGCCACCGGGCCCGGTGCGGCAACCGGGCTGAGGGTGCGTACCTCATTGGTGACCCTGCCGTGCGGTTGCAGGGTCTCGGCGAGCCCCTGCAACCGGTCCAGGGCATGCGGGTACTTGCGGCACACCACGACCGTGCCCACACCCGGCTGGCGGGCCACGAGCTGTTCGGCGCGCAGCAGGTCCAGGGCCTGGCGCACGGTGTTGCGCGACGCGCCGAAGTCCGTGCCGATCTCCTCCTCGTGCGGCAGGACGCCGTCGGGGAAGCGGCCCGCGAGCACCTGGTGGCGCAGCAGGTCGGCGAGCTGCCGGGCGCGGTCCGCACGGAGCCGGCGCCGGCGGGCGGCAGCGACCGGTGTGGTGTGCTGGCGGGTGCGTTCGGCTGGCATGCGGTGGACCATACCGACCGGATCCGGCCAGTGGTGTTGCCGCACTATTGCGCCACCTGCCGCCGGCCGGCCGACGGCTGTGACCTGCTCGTTCGCCGCCGACGAGGCAAGATCTGCCACCCGGGACACGGTCGGACGACACTCCGGACGTGGCCGGACGACAGCGCAAACGGACACGGTGACGCGGCACCCCGGACACGGCCGCGCGGAACCCGGTCCGCGGCCCCGCCACCCCGGCGACCACCGTCCAGCTCAGCGAATGCGGCCGCCCGGCGTCCGTGTCGGCGGGGCGTCGGCGCCGGCTGCCGATAGCGTCGAAGCCCACCACGGCGCCACACCGCCCCGCCCGAGGACCGGCGCGGCACCGCCCGGTGACCGGGTGGCCGACCAGGAGGTGGGCGCGTGGCCACATGG
The DNA here is from genome assembly GCF_036227565.1 of Streptomyces sp. NBC_01454. NCBI lineage: Bacteria > Bacillati > Actinomycetota > Actinomycetes > Kitasatosporales > Streptomycetaceae > Streptomyces > Streptomyces sp. NBC_01454. Next base: position 475,069 of record NZ_CP109460.1, on the reverse strand, counting down.
CCGTCCGTGCTGTTCGCGCTGCTCGCGGCGGCCAGCAACGCACTGGCCACGGTGCTGCAGCGGCGCGCGGCCCGGACCGTCCCACTGTCCGCCGGGCTGCGCCTGGGGCTGCTCGTCGATCTGCTGCACCGTGCCGTCTGGCTCGGCGGGATGCTCGCGGTCGTCGCCGCGGCGTGCTTCCAGGCGCTGGCGCTGTCGCAGGGGGCGCTGTCGGTGGTGCAGCCCCTCTTCGTGCTGGAACTGCCGCTCGCGCTGCTCATCGGCCGGGTACTCCTCGGCGGACGGATCCCCCGCAGTGGCTGGGCGGGAGTGGCGCTGCTCGTGGTCGGACTCGGCTCCGCCCTCGCCGCCGCCGCGCCCACCATCGGCACCGCCCACGCCCCGTTCGGCCGCTGGGTGCCCGCCCTCGTGGTCTGCGCCGGGGTGATCGCCACGGCCGTCGGCGCCGCCCTGCGCCGTGGCGCGGGCGGCGTACGGGCGGCCTGCTTCGCCGGGGCCACGGCCGTCGCCTACGCGCTCACCGCGGCCCTGATGAAGGACGCGACGCACACCTGGCAGGCCGGCGGCCCCGGCGCGTTCTTCACCGCATGGCAGACCTACGGCTTCGCCGTGGTCGGGGTCATGGCCATCTTCCTCCTGGAGAACGCCATGCAATCGGGCCCGCTGACCGCCTCCCAGCCGGTGCTCACCCTCGGGGACGCGCTGGTGAGCCTGTCGCTGGGGGTCACCCTCTACGACGAGCGGGTCCGCACCGGCTGGTGGCTGCTGCCCGAGGCCCTGGGCGTCGCCCTGGTCCTGTGGGGCGCGATGCTGCTCTCCCGCGTCGCCCTGGCCCGGGATCTGACGGGTGCACAGGGCACTCCCGCCGCGGCCCCCGGCGGGAGCGCCGCCGAAACCGAGCCGCCGTGCCCCTGAGCGCGGGGCGCGGGGCGCGGCCGCCGTCTCACAGCATGACGTGCTTGACCTGGGTGTAGTCCAGCAGGCCCGCCAGGGACAGATCGCTGCCGTAGCCGGAGTGCTTGACCCCGCCGTGCGGCATCTCCGAGACGGTGGTGCCATGGGTGTTCACCCAGACGATCCCGGTGTGCAGCGCCCGGGTGGCCCGCATGGCCCGCCCGTGGTCGCCGGTCCACACGCTCGCCGCCAGACCGAACCGGACCCCGTTCGCCAGCCGCAGGGCCTCGTCCTCGTCGGTGAAGGGCTGCACGGTGACGACCGGGCCGAAGATCTCCTCCTGCACGATCTTGTCGCCCTGCCGCACCCCGGCGACCACCGTGGGCTCGTGGAACCAGCCCGCCCGCCCGGCCGCGGCTCCTCCCGTCACCACCTCCGCATGCGCCGGGAGACGGCTCAACAAGCCCTGTACAGAGGCAAGTTGAGTCGCGCTGTTGAGCGGTCCGTAGTCCGCCGGCGCCTCGTCGGGCGGCCCGGTGCGCAGCGTGCGCGCCTGGGCGGCGAACGCGGCGACGAAGGCGTCATACCGCCGCCGGTGCACCAGCAGCCGGGTGGCAGCGGTGCAGTCCTGGCCGGCGTTGTAGTAGGCCACGGCCGCCAGTTCGGCCGCGGTGGCCTCGAGGTCCACATCGTCATGGACGACGACCGGGGCGTTCCCGCCCAGTTCCAGATGCACCCGCTTGAGGTCCGCGGCGGCGGTGGCAGCGATCTCCCGCCCCGCCCGGACGCTGCCGGTGACCGCGATCAGACGGGGCACGGGGTGCGCGGTCAGCGACCGGCCGGTGTCGCGGTCACCGCAGACCACATTGAGCACCCCGGACGGCAGCTGCTCCGCCGCGATCCGGGCGAGCAGCGCGGCCGACGAAGGGGTGGTGTCGGCGGGCTTGAGGACACAGGTGTTGCCTGCCGCGAGGGCCGGGGCGATCTTCCACGCGGCCATCATCAGCGGGTAGTTCCAGGGGGTGATCTGGGCGCAGACCCCGACCGGTTCGCGCCGCAGCACCGAGGTGCGGCCCTCGGTGTACTCGGCGGCGGCCGCCCCCGGGAGATTGCGCGCCGCCCCCGCGAAGAAGCGGAACGTGTCGGTGACCGCGGGCAGTTCCTCGGACCGGAACCGCCCGGGCGGCTTGCCGGTGTCCCCGACCTCGGCGGCCACCAGGGCGTCGGCGTGGGCCTCGATCGCCTCGGCGATCCCCAGCAGGGCCCGCTGCCGCTGCGCGGGGGTGGTCAGGGACCAGCCGTCGAGGGCGGCCTGTGCCGCCGTGCAGGCCGCGTCGGTGTCGGACGGCCCGGAGCGGGGCGCGCTGCCGTGCACCGCGCCGGTGGCGGGGTTGACGAGCGCCATCGAGGCGCCGGAGGCCGACGGCCGGTCGGCCCCGGCGATGTGGTTGAGGACGGGGGAGGGGGCGGCCGGCTCAGCCATGGCGCAGCACCTCCCGCGCCGCCGCGCGCCCGGTGCGCACTGCGCCTTCCATGTAGCCGGCCACCCACTGGTCCGATCCGCAGATGTAGAAGGGCGGTTCATGGGTGCCGTGCAGCGGGCCGACCGCCATCACGTCGCCGGGGCTCCAGTGCGTGACATAGCCCTGGGTCCACGGGTCGGTGCCCCACATGCGCAGATACGACGTGAACGGCTGGAGCGCCTCCGGGCCGTAGAGACGGGCCACGTCGGACAGCAGCTCCTGGTCACGGACCGCGGCGGGCATCCCCAGCAGGACGCCGTAGCGCTCCGGAGGGATCAGTGCGGACAGGATGCCCTCGCTCTGCGGCCAGGTGCTGCCGAGCACGCCCTCGCATTCGGAGAGGCCGTTGAGGTCCAGGCTGCGCCAGAAGGGCTTGTCGTAGGCCGCCGCGAACTTCGCGGCGACGGCCTGGCGCTGACGGTGCAGCGAGGCGAGGCGGGCATCGGAGACCCCGGTGACGGCCACCGAGCGGAGCGGGCCCACCGGCAGCGCGCTGACCAGTGCGTCCGCGGCCAGGGTCTCCCCGCCGGCCAGCCGCACCCGGCAGCCGCCCGGGCGCACCGCGGCCTCTGTGACCGGTGCCGAGAGGCGGATGCGATGGCCGAGTTCCGCCGCCATCCGCAGCGCCACGGTCGCCGAGCCCTCGGCCACCCGCAGCCCTTCCCAGTCCTCGTAGGCGTAGGGGTCGTCACCGGGGACGGCGGCGTGCTTGCGCAGCGCGGCGAGCAGGGAGGTGCGCTCGCAGGAGCCGCTGGCCAGGGCCAGTTGACCGATCTCCCAGAGCCGTACGACGGCCGGGCTCGCCCCCTCGCCGCGCAGCCAGGCACCGACCGACAACCGGTCGAGGGCCGCGGCGTGCGGAAGGGACCACGGGTCCTCGGGGTCGACGGTCCGTGCCAGCGCCACGAACGCCTCGGTGACCTGCTCGTGACAGGTCTGGTCGCCGGGGCCGAACCAGTGCGGCGGGTCGCCGGCTGAGACCCCTTCCGCGGTGGCCCGCGCCATCCGGCCGGGCTCGGCGACATAGCTGGGCACGAGGGTCAGTCCGAGCTCCGCGGCCAGCGCGAGATAGGCGGTGTGTGCCCGGCCGACCACCTCTCCGCCGAGCTGGACCAGCCGGCCGTCGGGCAGCACGGCCTGTTCGACGCGTCCGCCGACCCGGTCACGGGCCTCCAGGACGAGCACATCGGCGCCGGCCGCGCTCAGGTCCCGTGCCGCGGCGAGTCCGGCGAGGCCGGCGCCGAGCACGATGACGTCGTGGTTCATCAGGGGGCGTTCCTTTGCTGTCGGTGGGGCGGCTGAGGGCGGCCGGCCCGGTCCGGCGGACCGGCCCGGGCCGGGCGGCTACTCGAGGACCAGACAGTGTTCGGGCCGCCAGCCGATCTCCACGCTCTCGCCGCCGCACCAGCGGTCCTCCATGCGGGAGCGGTCGGTGTTCTGTTCCAGCACGGACACCGTGACGTCGGGGGCGAGTTCGATCAGATAGGTGGTGGTGGGGCCGGAGTAGACGGTCTCGCGGACCACTCCCCGTACCAGGGCCATGCCGGGTTCGAAGTCGGAGAGCCAGATCTTCTCCGGCCGGACCGACAGACTGACGGCGCTGCCGTCGGCGACGTCGCTGCGCGGGCCGACCGGCAGCGTGGGGCCGCAGTCGAGGACCACCTGCCCGTCGCGGTAGGTGCCGGGGACGAGGTTGGACGTCCCCATGAAGGACGCCACGAAGCGGCTCGCGGGGTGTTCGTAGACGTCCTCCGGCGTGCCGCACTGCTCCACCCGGCCCTCGTTCATCACCGCCACCCGGTCCGACATGGTCAGCGCCTCGTCCTGGTCATGGGTGACGAAGACGAAGGTGATGCCGACCTCGCGCTGGATCTGCTTGAGTTCGACCTGCATCCGTCGCCGCAGCTTGAGGTCGAGCGCGGCCAGCGGCTCGTCCAGCAGCAGCACCTGGGGTCGGTTGACCAGGGCGCGGGCCAGGGCCACCCGCTGCCGCTGCCCGCCGGAGAGCGTGCCGGGCTTGCGGTCGCCGAGTTCGCCGAGCTGCACCCGCTCCAGCATGGCCGCCACCCGGGTGCGGATCTCGGCCCGGCCGACGCCCTTGCGCTTGAGGCCGAAGGCCACGTTGTCGGCCACCGAGAGATGGTCGAAGAGGGCGTAACTCTGGAAGACCGTATTGACGTTGCGCTTGTCCGGCGGGAGCGCGGTGACGTCCTCGCCGCTCAGCAGGACGGTGCCGGCGGTGGGGTCGGTGAAGCCGCCGATCATCCGCAGCGAGGTGGTCTTGCCGCAGCCGGACGGGCCCAGCAGGGAGAAGAACTCACCGGGGGCGATGTCCAGGCAGAGGTCGTCGACCGCGGAGGAGTTGCCGTAGGTCTTGCTGATCGAGTCGAGCCGGACGGCGGGCGGGGCGCCGGCCTCGGCCGACCCGGCTCGGGGGGTGTCGAGGGAGGGCATGGGTGTCACTTCCCGGAGAGCAGATCGAGGCCACCGCGGCGGCCGAACAGCCGTGGAATGGCCAGGGCGAGCGCGATGAGGCCGATGGAGCCGACCAGCATCAGGGTGCCGACGGCGTTGATGGTGGGCTGCACCCCGAACCGGATGGCGGAGTAGATCCGTACCGACAGCGGCTGCGGGTCCACGCCGGTGGTGAAGTACGCCAGCACGAAGTCGTCGAAGACCAGGGCGAAGACCAGCACCGCCGAGGCCAGGATGCTGGGCAGCAGGGCGGGCAGCGTCACCAGCCGCAGGGCCTGCCAGCGGGTGGCGCCCAGATCCATCGCGGCCTCCTCGACCTCCGGGTTGAGGGCGGCGATGCGCGAGCGCAGGATCACCGTCACATAGGAGATGGAGAAGGTGATCTCCGCGAGCATGACCGTGCCGGAGGACAGGGTGATGTCCATGCCCTTGAAGAGCAGCATCGCGGCGACACCGGTGACGATCTCCGGGGTGATCAGCGGGACCAGCATGATCAGGCCGGCCAGCGAACCCAGCCGGGTGCGGCAGCGCACCAGCCCCAGGGCCAGCGCCACCCCGAGGAGCACCGAACCGGCCATCGCCACCAGGGAGATCCGCAGACTCATGCCGAGCGACTCGATCAGCACGTTGTCGTGGAAGAAGGCGGTGTACCAGCGCAGGCTCAGGCCCTTGAAGACGGTCAGCGACTTCTGGGCGTTGAAGGAGAAGAGGACGACCACCCCGATGGGGAGGTAGAGCAGCAGGAAGAAGACGGCGGTGACCGCGAGGGCGAGCCGGGGGCGGCGGTCGGTGCCGCGGCGGCGCCGGCGGTGCAGGGGGCGAAGTGTCATCGGGCGGCCTCCGCCTCGTCCTTGCGGGTGCGCCGCAGATGGCCGAGCATCCCGAGGAACAGCACCGCCATCATCAGCATGGTGAGGGCGGATCCCAGCGGCCAGTTCTGGCCCTGGAAGAACTTGTCCTGGATCAGGTTGCCGATCATGATCTGATCCGGTCCGCCCATCAGCTGGGCACTCACGAAGTCCCCCATGGCGGGCAGGAAGACCAGGACGGCGCCCGCGGCCGCGCCCTGCCGGGTGGCCGGGAGGGTGACGAAGAAGAAGGTCCGCAACGGCCCGCCGTACAGGTCGCGGCCGGCCTCGATCAGGGAGAGGTCCATCCGTTCCAGCGCCGCGTACAGCGGGATGATCATGAAGACGATGAAGCCGTAGACGAGCCCGGCGATCACGCCGACGCCGCTCTGCAGGATCCTGGTGTGCCCGTCCGCCAGCCCGACGGCGCGCAGCGCCTTCAGCACCGGGCCGTCGTCGGACAGCACCACCGACCAGCCGTACATCCGCACCAGGTAGTTGGCGAAGAACGGCACGACGATCGCGGCGATCAGCAGATGCTTGAACCGGCCGCCGTGCAGCGCGATGGCGTAGGCGACCGGGTAGGCCACGATGAGGCAGACGGCGCAGGCGATCAGGGCGAACACCAGCGACCGCAGCAGCACGATCCGGTAGGCGGGGTCGGCCATCGCCGCGATGTTGTCGAAGCTGAGGCCGAACCGCGGGTTGCCGAGCGGGTCGGTGGTGCCCAGCGCCAGGGTGGCCACCAGGATCAGGGAGGCGATCAGGAACCCGGTCATCCACAGGGTGCCGGGGAGCATCAGCCAGGTCCACAGCCGGGTGCCGGACGCGGAGCGGCCGCGCGGGGCCCGGGGTGGCCCGGAGGGGGTGCGTAGTGCCATGTCAGCCGGCTTTCACGTGGGTCCAGGCGGTATCGCGGGCCTGCTCGCCCTTGGGTGAGGCATTGCGGAAGAAGAGGTCGGCCTTGAGGTCGTCGGGGGAGACCAGGCACTGCGGGAACGGCCGCACGAGCGCGGCGTAGACGTCCTCGCTGCCGTGGACCGGCATGGGGTAGCCGATGTACTGGACGTTCTTGCGTACGTTCGCCGGCCGGAGCATGTAGTCGATGAAGAGCATCGCCGTGCCGGGGTGGCGGGCGTTGGCGGGGATGGCGTAACAGTCCGAGTTGATCGGTGCGCCCTCGCGCGCCACTTCGAAGCCGAGCACGGAGGGGTCCTTGGCCTGCCCGAGCATCGCGGCCATGTCGCCGCTCCAGGCCTGGGTCATCGTGGCGTTGCCGTTGAGCAGGTTGTTGTAGCTGTCGCTGGAGAAGCCGCGCAGCCGGGGGCGCAGGCTCTGCAGCGTGTCGGTGATCCGGGCGAGGTCGTGCGCATCGGTGGTGCACAGGTCCAGGCCGAGCTTGAGCGCGGCCATCCCGAGCACCTCGTCGCGGTCGTCGAGGACGAAGACCTGGCGCCTGGCCCGGTCGTTCCACAGGTCGTCCCAGGAGCCGGCCAGGTCGTCGCCGATCCGGTCCTTCCGCCAGCCGATGCCCGTCTTGTACATGGTGAAGGGGACGGTGTGCGCCGAACGGCGGTCGTACCAGGGGTCGGCGAAGTACCGGTAGTGGCCGAACACCGCCTCGTGGTGCTTCAGCCGGGAGTGGTCGATGCGGCGCAGCCGGCTTCCCTGGGCGAGGCGCTGGGCCCATTTCGCGGTGGGGAAGATGATGTCGTAGCGGTTGCCGGCGTTGAGCTTGGCGGCCATGCCCTCCATCGAGTCGAAGTTGGACTGGATGACCTTGACGCCGTATTCCTTCTCGAATCCGTCGAAGACGGCCGGGTCGACGAAATCCGCCCAGTTGAAATACACCAGGTCACCGTCGACCTTGACGTCGATGGGCCGGTCCGGGTCGCCGAAGGCGTTGCGGTCCTCGGGCAGAAATCCGCACCCGGCCAGGCCCAGGCCGAGGCCCGCGGCGAGGCCCGAACGCAGCACCGCACGGCGGGAGGGGGGTGGGGTTTCCTCGGGGGACATGGGGTCCTCTCCGTAGGGGTGGAGCGCTGTTCCAGGGCAGGGTCACGAGGACACGGAGGCCCTGTCCTCCGTGCGGGACCAACAGCCGTGGCACGGGGCGGCGCGCCGAGGGGGACGGCTGGTACAGCTGCCTCATCCGCAGGGGTCAGCGCATCGCGCCCCCGAGGTCGTTCCGTATCCGGTCGGCGAACCAGCCGACCGCGGCCTCCCGGCGGGACAGCGGGCCCGGCTCGAAGCCCGGTGTGCCGAGGCCCTTTTGCACCCGGGCCACCAGTGCGACGTCTTCGTCATTGGTGATCCAGCCGATGTGGATGTTGAGCCGCCGGGCGAGCCGGGTGCGGGCACTCGTCCCGCGGCGGGTGTAGAAGGCGCCGGGGACGGCGACCCGGTCGACCGCCGTCGGTATGGCGGTCCAGGCAAGCACATGGTCGGGGTAGAAGTCGATGAGTGTGTTGGGGTAGATCACCGCGTACCGCCAGACCCGCCGGTCCGTCTCCCGCAGCCCGGGCATGGGGGCGGCGAGACGCTGGTAGAGCCGCTCGGCCCAGTTCGAGGACGGTTTGTCCCGCAGCGGCGAGGCGAAGAGCGCGTAGGACCCGGCGGTCTCGCACGTGTAGCCCTGGTAGTCGAGCAGGCGCATCAGACCGGGGTGGGCGACCGGGACGTGATACCCCTCCAGGTAGTTGTCGACGGCGACCTTCCAGTTGGCCGGCTGCACCTCGGCGCCGGCCAGATCGTGGATGCGGCCGCGGCCCACCGGCACCAGGTCGGCGCCCGCGTAGTGGCCGACGGCCTCGGCCAGTCCGGCGCACTGTTCCGCCAGCGGCACCGCGTCCGGGTCGAGGTTGGCGAAGACGAACCCGAGGAACGACTCGACCCGGACCGGGAAGAGACCGAGCGCCGGCTTGTCCAGACAGGGGATCTGACGGGCCTCGGGGGCGCCGACCAGCCGTCCGTCGAGCTTGTAGGTCCAGCCGTGATACGGGCACCGGATGGCCTTGCCGGACGGTTCGGGCGCGGAGACCAGGCGGGTGCCGCGGTGCCGGCAGACATTGAGATGTCCGGCGAGGGTGCCGTCCCCGGTGCGCACGACCAGCACCTCACGGTCGGCGACGGTGGCGGCGAGCCGCGCGCCGGGGCCGGGGAGATCGGATTCATGGCACACGAGCTGCCAGGACCTGGCGAAGATGTGCTGCGTCTCGGCGGCGACCAGAGCCGGGTCGGTGTAGTAACGGGCGGACAGGGCCTGCCCGGGGGTGCCCTGTCCGGGGACCGTCGTGGTGGCTTCGGGGCGCATCGGGTCACTCCTCCATGCCGCACGGGTGAGGGGTCGAGGCGGTGGCGGGCGAGGTGAACGGCCCGTACCGGCGTGCCGGAATCCCGTGCTGACTAATTGGTCAGTCAGATTGCTGGCGTGTGTCGGCGAAGTCAAGACTTGTGTCCTGACTAATTGATTAGTTAGTCTAGTGGCGGCGCCGCTCCGGTGCTCCGCCGCACGGATCCCGGACGCGAGCGACCCCCCACACCCCGATCCGCCGGCCGGGCGCCGCAACGGCACCGCGCCACGGCAGCGCCGTACCCGGCCGCCCCGGCCGTGGGCACGGCGCCGGCACCCCACCCTCTCCCCGGAGGCACGCATGAGCGGTCGTCGGAGCCTGGTCTGGCTCGGGCTCACCCCCGAACCGGAGCGCGAGCTGCCCGCCACCGTCGCGGCCCTGCGCACCGGCGCGGGGGAGGTGACCCACACGTCCGCCGAAGCGGCCACGGCCGAGCGGCACCGCGTCGAGCGGCTGATCCTGCACGGCACCGAGCAGCGCTGGCTCCGCTATCTCGCCGAGGTGACCGGCCTGGTGACGGCCGTCGCCGGCGGCGCCCGGCCCGGTGACCGGCGGGCCGCACTCCGCGCGGCCGAGGTCGTGCTCGACCACCACCGCATGCTGATCGGCCTGCCCGGAAGGGGCTACGGCCGGACGGCCGCGGACCGCAGAGCCCTGGAAAGCGCGGTGCGCACCCTGCGCACCGCCCCATCGGACGGAGACCGAGAATGACCCGGATCGACTCCCTGACACCCCGGGAGACCCCCGGAGTGCTCGGCGCCGCGCCGGGCGTCACCGAGGACGCCGCGGCGTACGAGGCCACCGGCGGCTACCGCGCGAGGACCGGAGCGGCCGAGCTGCTCGCCCGCGTCGAGGCCGCCGGGCTACGCGGCCGCGGCGGCGCCGGCTACCCCACCGCGCGCAAGCTGCGCGCCGTCCGCGACGCCGGGGAGCCCCCCGTCGTCGTGGCCAACGGCGAGGAGGGCGAGCCCGGCTCGGTCAAGGACCGCTGGCTGCTGCGGGCCCGGCCGCACCTGGTCCTGGACGGACTGCTGCGGGCCGCCGAGATCACCGGTGCCCGGCGCGGCTATGTGTACCTCTCCGACGCCACGGCGGGCGAACGGGTGCGCCGCGCGCTCGCCGAGCGGCCGCCGCTGCTGCCGGTGGAGGTCGTCGAGACGGCCCACACCTACGTCGCCGGGGAGGAGTCCGCGGTGGTCCGGCGGATCAACGGCGGCCCCGCCCTCCCCACCGCCAAACCGCCCCGCCCTTACGAGGAGGGCGTCGACGGTGCCCCCACCCTCGTCGCCAACGTCGAGACCCTGGCCCGGATCGCGCTCATCGCCGCCCGGCCGGACGGGCGCCATCACACCGCGCGCAGCACCCTGGTGACGCTCGCCGGCGCCGGCGCCGGCACCGACTCCCTGCTCGCCGAGGTGTCCTACGGCCGCACCCTGCGCACCCTCGCCCGGGCCCAGGGCACCCCCGAGCCGGCCGGCGTCCTCATGGGCGGGCTGTTCGGCGGGCTGATCGGACCGCACTTCCTCGACCTCGCACTGGACCCCGACACCCTCACCACCGCGGGCACGGCCCTGGGCTGCGGGGCGATCCGCTTCCTCGGGCCCGACGAGTGCCCGGTGTCCCTCGCCTCCGCCGCCCTCGCCCACCTCGCCGCCGAGAGCGCACGGCAGTGCGGCATCTGCGTCACCGGCACCGGCTCGATCCGCGACGAGGTCGGCTCCCTGACCACCGGCACGGCCGCCCCCGGCCTGGTCTCACGGCTGCACCGCCGGGTCACCGCACTGCCCGGCCGCGGCGCCTGCGGACTGCTGGACGCCGCGGCGGGCACCGCCCGCAGCCTCCTGCAGGTCTTCCCCCACCTCGTCCGCTCCCACCTCGACGCCCCCTGCCCCGCCTGCGCGGCGCCCGCCGCCGCGCTGACCGTGGCCGTCCCGGCCGTCGCCGTCCGCACCGTGCCCCGCCCGCGCTCCGCCCCCTGCCCCCGCTGAAAGGACGCCCCCCGTGAAACTCCGCCTCGACCCCACCCGCTGCCAGGGCTACGGCCTGTGCCAGGAACCCGCGCCGGACCTCGTCGACCTCGACGAGTTCGGCTACGCCTCCGTCGTCGCCGACCCCGCACCGGGCACCTCCGAGGACGCCGCCCGGGCCGCCGCCGAAGCCTGCCCCAACTCCGCGCTCCGCCTGGAGAGGTGACCATGGGACGTGATCTGTCGACCCTGTTCGACCCGAAGTCGGTCGCAGTGGTCGGTGCCAGCAACGACCCGGCCAAGTACGGCCACGCGGTCGCCGCCCAGGCACTACGGGCCCCCGACCGCCGCCCCGTCCACCTCGTCAACCGACGGGGCGGCACGGTCCTGGGGCGCACCGCGGCCACCTCCCTCGCCGAGATCGGCGAACCCGTCGAACTGGTCGTGATCTCCGTACCGGGCAACGGCTTCGAGACCGCCGTCGACGACGCGCTGGCCTGCGGCGCCCGCGCCATCGTCGGCATCACCGCCGGCTTCGCCGAGACCGGTCCGCCGGGACTCGCCCGCCAACAGGCCCTGGCCGCAAAGGTCCGCGCCGCCGGCGCCGTCCTCGTCGGCCCCAACTGCCTCGGCATCGCCGACAACACCACCCAGCTGTACCTCGCCTCGGACCGCTTCGCGTCCGGCGGGATCGCCCTGCTCAGCCAGAGCGGCAACCTCGCCCTCGAACTCCAGCTCCGCTGCGCCCCGCACGGCCTGGGCTTCTCCCGCTTCGTCTCGCTGGGCAACCAGGCCGACGTCACCCTCGTCGACCTCGTCGAGGACGCCGCCCGGCACGACGCCACCCGGGCCATCGCCGTCTACGCGGAGGACTTCGGCGACGGCCGCGCCTTCGCCGAGGCGGCCGCCACGGCCGGCAAACCGGTGGTCCTGCTCACGGCCGGGCGCGGCACCGCCTCCGCGCGCAGCGCCCAGTCGCACACCGGCGCCCTGACCACCTCGGCCGATGTCGTGGCCGCCGCCTGCCGCGACGCGGGCGTCGAACTGGTCGCCACCCCGCATGAGATGACCGTCGTGCTCGCCGCGCTGAACGGCACGCCGCGCGCCGGCCGCGGCCGCACCGCGGTCTGCACGGACGGCGGCGGCCACGGAGCCATCGCCGCCGACGCCGCCGAATCCGCCGGACTCACCGTCCCCGAACTCGGTGCCGCCGCCCAGGAGAAGCTCACCACCCTGCTGTGGGAACAGTCCGCGGTACGCAACCCCGTCGACCTGGCCGGCATGGGGGAGCAGAACCCCCACTCCTACGGTGACACCGTCGGCGCCCTGCTCGCCCTGGACGAGGTCGACGCCGTCCTGTTGACCGGGTACTTCGGCGGTTACTCCGCGGCGACCGGCGGCCTGGGCGGACCGCTCGCCGAGAGCGGCACCGCCGGCGGCGGCAGCGCGCTCGCCGCCGGCGAGCTGGAGACGGCACACCAGATGGCCGGCCACGCCGCGCGGCACGCCAAACCCCTGGTGGTCCAGTCGATGTTCCCCGACGCACCCAGCTGCCGGACGCTGGCCGAGGCGGGCATACCGGTGTTCGCCGCCACCGAGGACGCGGCCCGGGCGCTGGCGGCCATGTCCGTGCCCGAGGCGGCCGGCCCGCGGGGCGTGCACCCGCTGCCGCCGGCCGCGCCCCCGCTGCGCGACACCGGCTACCACGGCCTGCGCACGCTGCTGACCGCCGCCGGAGTGCCGTTCCCCGAGGCCCGTGAGATCACCGACGAGGCCGGACTGCTGGCCGCCGCCGCGGAGTTCCCCGGGCCGTACGTCCTCAAGGCGCTGCACCTCCTGCACAAGTCCGACGCCGGCGGGGTCGCCCTGAAACTGCCCGACCGGGACGCGCTGGTCGCCGCCCACCGCGAGATGCACGCCCGGCTCGGCGCCGCCTCCTACTCCGTCGAGGCGATGGCCGATCTGACGGACGGCGTCGAACTGATCGTGGGGGTCAACCGTGACCCCCGGTTCGGGCCGGTCGCCATGGTCGGGCTGGGCGGCGTGCTCACCGAGGCGCTGCACGACGTCGCGTTCGCCCTGGCACCCGTTCCCGCGGACCGCGCCGCACAGCTGCTGGCGGGGCTGCGGACCGCCGCGCTCCTCAAGGGCGTACGCGGCCGCCCCGCGGTCGACGTGGCCGCCGCGGCAGCCGTCATCGAGCGCATCACCACGCTCGCCGCCGCCCACCCCGAGATCGCGGAGATCGAGATCAATCCGCTGCTCGTCCGCCCGGACGGGGCCCTCGCCCTCGATGCCCGCGCCGTACCGGCCTGACGCCCCGCTCCGCCCGCCGTCCCGGAGGACACCATGGACTTCCGCTACACCCCCCGACAGGCCGACCTCAAGGCCCGCGCCGCCGCGTACACCGCGCTGCTGTACCCGTACGAGGACCAGGCCGAGGAGGCCGGCGGGCCGCTGCCGGCCGACACCGTCCGCGAGCTGACCCGGGCCGCCATCGACGCCGGTGTCTACGCCCTGAACATGCCCGAGAAGTGGGGCGGCCCCGGCCTGTCCCTGCTCGACCAGGTCATCGTCGAGGAGGAATTCGGCAAGGTCACCAACTGCCTGTGGGACATCCCCTGGCGGCCCGCCAACGTGCTGGTGTACGGGACCGAGGCCCAGCGGGAGAAGTATCTGCTCCCGGTCATCCGCGGCGAGCGCTTCGACGCCTTCGCGGTGACCGAACCGGGCGCCGGCTCGGATCCCTCCTCGGGCACCAGCACCGCCACCCGTACCGACGGCGGTTGGCTGCTGAACGGCGAGAAGTGGTTCGTGACCTGTGGGGACATCGCCGACTTCCTGCTGGTGCAGGCCGACGCCGGACCGGAGCGGGCGGCCACGCTCTTCTTCGTCGACAAGCAGGCACCGGGCGTGCGGATGACCCGGGTCCCGCGGTTCATGCACTCCGCCGTCAACGGGCACCCCGAATTCACCTTCACCGATGTCTTCGTGCCCGACGACGACGTCCTCGGCGGTGTCGGCAACGGCTACGAGCTGACCAAGGAATGGTTCACCGACGAAAGGCTGATGATCGCCGCCCGCACGACCGGGGCCGCGGAGCGGGCCCTGCAACTCGCCCGGGACTGGGCGGTGCAGCGCCGCCAGTTCGGCTCGCCGATCGCCGACTTCCAGCTGGTGCAGGGGATGCTGGCGGACTGCGCGGTCGACATCGCGGTCAACCGGGCCTACACCCACCAGGTCGCCTGGGAGGCGGACCGGCCCGACACCGACCGCAAGACCCTGCACGCCAAGGCCTCGACGGCCAAGCTCGCGGCGAGTGAGGCGGCCGGGCGGGTCATCGACCGCTGTGTGCAGATCTTCGGCGGGCGGGGCTATGACCGCTCCTACCCGGTCGAGCGGCTCTACCGCGAACTGCGGGTGGACCGCATCTGGGAGGGCACCTCCGAGATCCAGCGCCTCATCATCGCCAACGAGCTCATCAAGCGCGGCACCCGCGCCCTCGACCTGCCCCTGCCCTGACCCGCGGCCACCACCGACCCGGCTCCCACCGACCCTCGAGGACCGACATGGACTTCCGTCTCACCCCCCGACAGGCCGACCTCAAGCGCACCGCGCGCGAGCTCACCGAGACCCTCACCGCGTACGAGACCGACTGCGAGGAGAACAACGGACTGACGGCAAAGGACCACGCCGCCATCCGCGACGCCGTCCTCGCCAGTGGCCTGCAGGCCGTCAACATGCCCCGGGAGTGGGGCGGCGCCGGCCTGACCATCCTGGAACAGGCCATCGTCCAGGAGGAGTTGGGGCAGCTCACCGGCGCCCTGTGGGACACCGTGTGGCGCCCCGCCAACGCCCTGCGCTTCTGCACCCCCGCCCAGCGCGAGCGCTACCTCGAACCGGTCATCCGCGGCGAGCGCCGCGACTGCTACGCGGTGACCGAACCCGAGGCCGGCTCCGACCCGCAGAACCTGGCGACCACCGCCACCCGGACCGACGACGGCTGGGCACTGAACGGCGAGAAGTGGTTCGTGACCGTCGGCGACCACGCCGACTTCATGATCGTCCTGGCCGCGGCGGGCGAGGACCGGGCGCCGACGCTGTTCCTCGTCGACAAGGACACCCCGGGCATCGAGATGACCCGGGTGCCGCGCTTCATGCACACCTTCGTCTACGAGCACCCCGAGTTCACCTTCACCGACGTGCGGGTCCCCGAGGACGCCGTCCTCGGCGGCATCGG
This sequence comes from Streptomyces sp. NBC_01454, assembly GCF_036227565.1. Classification (NCBI taxonomy): domain Bacteria; kingdom Bacillati; phylum Actinomycetota; class Actinomycetes; order Kitasatosporales; family Streptomycetaceae; genus Streptomyces; species Streptomyces sp. NBC_01454. The sequence continues at coordinate 459,769 of NZ_CP109460.1, read as the reverse complement.
CCGGGGCTACGACATCACCCGGTCCTGGTTCACGGAGGAACGGCTGATGATCGGGGCCCGCACCACGGGCGCCGCCGAGCGGGCCCTGCGGCTGGCGCGGGACTGGGCGGTGGAGCGCCGGCAGTTCGGCTCGCCGATCGCCGACTTCCAGCTGGTGCAGGGGATGCTGGCGGACTGCGCGGTCGACATCGCGGTCAACCGGGCCTACACCCACCAGGTCGCCTGGGAGGTGGACGAGGGCACCGCCGACCGCAAGACCCTGCACGCGAAGGCGGCCATCGCCAAGCTCGCGGCGAGTGAGGCGGCCGGGCGGGTCATCGACCGCTGTGTGCAGATCTTCGGCGGCCGGGGCTACGACCGCTCCTACCCGGTCGAGCGGCTCTACCGCGAACTGCGGGTGGACCGCATCTGGGAGGGCACCTCCGAGATCCAGCGCCTGATCATCGCCGGCGAACTGGTCAAGCGGGGCACGGGAGTGCTGCAGATACCCGCCGGCACCTGACCCCGCCCTCCGGTGTGCCCCGGCCCCGCCGGCCGGGGCACACCGCCCCTCCGCACCGCTCCACCAGGCGTGGTCACCGCGCCGTGCCACCCCGTACGCCGACCGAGGAGGACCGATGTCCGCACCCGCCGTCGAAGAAGCCGCCGTCGCACGCGTCGGGGTCGTGGGCTGCGGCCTGATGGGTTCGGGAATAGCCGAGGTGTGCGCCCGGGCCGGCCGGGACGTGACCGTCGTGGAGACCGGTGCCGCCGCCGCGGACGCCGGGCTCCGCCGGATCGCCGCCTCCCTCGGACGGGCCGCGGCGGCCGGGAAACTCTCCGGCGAGGACCGGGACGCCGCGCTCGCCCGGATCACCGTCACCGCGGACCTGGCCGCACTCGCCGACCGCGATCTGGTCGTCGAGGCCGTAGCCGAGGACGAGGCCGCGAAGCTCGACGTCTTCGCGCGGCTGGACCACGTGGTGCGCCGGCCGGACGCGATCCTGGCCACCAACACCTCCTCGCTTCCCGTCATCCGGCTCGCCGCCGCCACCGCCCGCCCCCAGCAGGTCATCGGCCTGCACTTCTTCAACCCGGTGCCAGTGCTGCCGCTGGTCGAGCTGGTGTCCTCGCTGCTCACCGGCGAGGACACCACCCGAAGGACGCGGGCCTTCGCCGCCGGGGTCCTGGGCAAGGAGGTCGTGCACGCCGCGGACCGTGCCGGGTTCATCGTCAACGCCCTGCTCATCCCCTATCTGCTGGACGCGGTACGGATGGCCGAGTCCGGCACGGCCTCGGCGGCCGACATCGACCGGGGGATGCGGCTCGGCTGCGCCCATCCGCTGGGCCCGCTCGCCCTGGCCGATCTGATCGGCCTCGACACCACCCGGGCCATCGCCGAGTCGCTGTACGAGGAGTTCCGTGAGCCGCGCTACGCACCGCCGCCGCTGCTGGCCCGGATGGTCGAGGCGGGCCTGCTGGGCCGGAAGTCGGGCCGCGGCTTCCACCACTACCCGTGAGCACCGGCCACCGACGAGCGGGGGAGACGATGCGGGAAGATGGAACGGGACGGGCCCGCCGCGCCCGCCGACAACAGCGACACCGACCCGGGGAGCACTCACGTGGCCAAGGCTGAACGCACTCTCGAAACGCGGGAACGGATCCTTGCCGCCGCGTGCGAAGTGATCGCCGAGGTCGGCTTCGAAAAGATCCGTATGCGGATGGTCGCGGAACACGCCGGGGTGTCGACGGCCCTGCTCCACTACCACTTCGAGAACCGCGAGCGGCTGTTCGCCGAGGCGATGACCCATTCCTTCGGACAGACCGGCACCGAACTCGAACGGGACGCCGACACCGTGCCGGCCTCGGTGGTCCTGGCCCGCATTCTGCACAACATGCTGCCCACGGACCCGGAGCTGCGGCAGGACTGGCGGCTGTGGCAGGAGCTGTGGGTCCGGGCCCTGCGCGACGAGACCGCCCAGCAGCTCGCCGTCGATCTCTACGACCAGCTGCACACCTGGCTCGCCCAGGCCATCCGGCGGGGCATCGAGGCGGGCGAATTCCGCGACTGCGACGTCGATGCGACCAGCACGCTGCTGCTCGCGCTGAGCGACGGCTTCGGCATCCGGCTGATGCTGGGCGACCCCAGGATCGACCTCCCCGCCGCCCAGGCCGCCATCTGGCGGGCCGTCTCGGGGACACTCGGCGTCCCCGAGACCTTCCCCGCGATCTGATCCGGCCGGGCCCGCGGCGGGCGGGGCGCCGCGGTACGGCGCCGTACGGGGCCCGCCGCCGCTACGGCGACAGGACCGTGAGCGTCTCCTGCGACCGGGCGACGGCGGCACAGTGGCCGAACAGACCGGGCAGCCCGCCGGAGTGCAGCAGTACGGTGCGCCGCCCGGCCGCCACCGAGCCGTCCCGCACCGCCGCCCGCAGCCCGGCCAGTGCCCGCCCGGTGTAGACGGGGTCCAGTGCGAGGCCCTCCGTACGGCCCGCCAGAGTCAGCGCGTCCATCGACTCCTCGGTCAACGTGCTGTAGCCGGCGCCGACTTGGTCGCGCCGCAGCCGCAGCGCCTCCGGGGCGTGGACGGTGCCGGACAGCCCGGAGACCAGCCCGGTCACGGTGCCCGCCGGATCGTCCACCGCGCCGCAGTCGACCCCCAGCACCCTGCCGGGGCCGAGGGTGTCCACCAGGCCGGCCATCATGCCGCCGGAGCCGAGCGCGACGACGACGGTGTCCAGATCCGGTGCCTGGCCGAGCAGTTCGCGCCCGCACTCGGCGTAGCCGTACGCACCCAGCGGGCTGGAACCCCCCAGGGGAATCACGGAGGGGACGGCGCCCCGCTGCCGGAGCCCTTCCGCCACCCGCTCCGCCGCGGCCGCGAGCTCCGCGCCCCGCACCTTCCCGGCCCACACGACGGTGGCCCCGAAGAGACCGTCGAGGACGAGGTTGCCGGAGGCTGACGAGCCGGGTGAGCCGGCCAGCACCAGCACCACGTCGAGTCCGAGCCGGGCCCCGGCCGCCGCGGTCAGCCGGGCGTGGTTGCTCTGCGCGGCGCCGGTCGTCACCAGTGTCGTGGCGCCCTCGGCGAGCGCCGCACCGCACAGCCACTCCAGCTTGCGCACCTTGTTCCCGCCGCCGCCGAGACCGGTGAGGTCGTCCCGCTTGACCCAGAGGTCCTCCGCGCCGAGCCCCAGCGCGCGGGCCAGCCGCGGCGCCGGTTCCAGCGGGGTCGGCCACGTCCCGAGCGCAGCCCGCCGCCGAGCGCCGTTGCCCACACCCATCGTCGGCTTCCTTCCGTCCGCCTGCCCTTACCGGTCCGCGATCAGCGTGCCATGCCCCCGGTGCCGGCGGGGCGGCACGGCCGGAAGAGGGCGGTGCCGGGCTCCTTCCCCGGATGCCGAGGGTGGTGCGACGTGGCCGATTCCAGCCGCTATGCTTGCTGGATACAAGCAATGTATTCAGTGGGCCGACGACACCACCGCGAGGATCACGACGATGAGCAAGGGCACGGTCCATACCTGCGACCGGGCTGCCGCGCAGGTCACCGCCTCATCGAGGCTGGAGGAGGCCGCCGCCGGGCTGGGGACGGAGATCGTCCGTTTCTCCCGGCTGATCGCGGCATGGAAGCAGCGCGCGAAGACCGACGGCGGCGCGGCCGACCGGGTGCTGCTGGCCAGGCTGGTGGTCGGCGGCGACCAGCGGGCGACGGATCTGGCTGCCGATGCCTTCCTCGACCTGTCGACCGTCAGCCGTCAGGTGCGTTCGCTGGTCGAACGGGGCCTGGTCACCCGGCGCCCCGATCCGGAGGACCGCCGCGGCTCGCTGCTGGCCGCGACGGATTCCGGGCGGGCCGCCTTCGCGCAGTACCGCAGACAGCGCGACGCCGAACTCGCCGCGCTCCTTGAACCGTGGTCGCCCCAGGACCGGGCCGATCTGATCCGGCTGCTGGGCCGCCTCAACGAGGACATGGCAGAACGACAACACACACGGCTGGGTCCCGGGGGAGACCAGGGCGCCGCCGTGGAGCAGGGAGACATACGTACATGAGCACAGCCACCTCTCCGCCCGAGGCGTCAGCCGGGGCGATACCCGCCCCAGGCTTCCTGAGTCACCGTCAGATCCTCACCATCCTCAGCGGCTTGATGCTGGGGATGTTCCTGGCCGCCCTCGACCAGACCATCGTCAGCACCTCGATCCGGACCATCGCCGACGATCTGCACGGCCTCAGCCAGCAGGCCTGGGCGACCACCGCCTATCTGATCACCTCGACGATCGCCACCCCGCTGTACGGCAAGCTGTCCGACCTGCACGGCCGCAAGCCCTACTACCTGGCGGCGATCACGATCTTCGTCGGTGGCTCGGTACTGTGCACCTTCTCCACCTCGATGACCGAACTCGCCGCCTTCCGGGCCGTCCAGGGCCTGGGCGCCGGCGGTCTGATGTCGCTGGCGCTGGCGATCCTCGGTGACATCGTCCCGCCCCGGGAACGCGCCCGGTATCAGGGCTACATGCTCGGCACCTTCGCCACCTCCAGCGTGGCCGGGCCGCTGATCGGCGGGGCCCTGGCAGGTCAGGACCAGCTGCTGGGCATCACCGGCTGGCGCTGGGTCTTCCTGGTCAACGTGCCGATCGGCATCATCGCGCTGTTCGTCGTCGCCAAGGTCCTCAACATCCCGCACACCCGGCGCGATCACCGCATCGACTGGTGGGGCGCGGTCACCCTCTCGCTCGGTGTCGTGCCGCTGCTGCTCGTCGCGGAGCAGGGCCGGGAGTGGGGCTGGGACTCGTCCCGGTCGATCGCCTGCTATGCCATCGGCGCGGTCGGCATCATCGCCTGGATCTTCGTCGAGCGGTGGATGGGGGAGGACGCGCTGATCCCGATGCGGCTGTTCCGCAACGGCACCTTCAGCAAGACCAGCGTGATGTCCGTGCTGATCGGTATGGGCATGTTCGGCGGGATGCTGATGATCCCGCAGTACCTCCAGATCGTGAAGGGCGCCAGCCCCACGAAGTCGGGTCTGGAGATGCTGCCGCTGATGGCGGGCATGCTGATCGCCTCGGTCGCGTCCGGCCAGATCACCGGCAAGACCGGCCGCTACAAGATCTTCCCGATCATCGGCACCGCGCTGATGGTCGCGGCGATGCTGCTCTTCCACTTCCGCGTCCAGTGGGACACCCCGCTGTGGCAGACCATGGTCTACATGCTGCTCTTCGGCCTCGGCCTGGGCGGCTGCATGCAGACCCTGGTGCTGTCCGTACAGAACGCGGTGCCACCGCGGGACATGGGCGTGGCGACCTCCTCGGCCACGTTCTTCCGGCAGATGGGCGCCACCGCCGGTACCGCGATCTTCCTGTCGGTGCTGTTCAGCACGGTCGGGGAGAAGATCTCCACGGCGTTCAAGGACGCCGTGCACACCGAACGGTTCCAGGCCGCGCTGCACGACCCCGCGGTGCTGCACGACCCGGCCAACAAGCCCGTGCTGGACATGCTCAAGCACCCCGGCAACGGCAACTCCTCGGGCGTGCTCAGCGACTCGTCGTTCATCCAGCAGCTCGACCCGCGGCTGGCGGAGCCGTTCAAGCGCGGCTTCGCGGACTCGATGCACACCGTGTTCCTGATGGGCGCGATCGTCGTGGCGCTGGCCTTCGTGCTGATGTGGTTCATCAAGGAGATGCCGCTGCGGCAGCTGTCGGGTCTCCAGGCGCGGGCCCAGGCCGACGCGGAGGCCGACGCGGAGGCGCAGCCCGCCGCGGGTACGGCGGACGGCGCCGAGGATGCCGCGACGGCGCTCGACGCCGCCGGCCCGCCCACCGCGGCCGCACCGGCCGTTGTTCCGGCGGACGCCCCCGCACCGGCCCTCACCAAACCGCCCGTGGGCGCGGTGACCGGCGCGACCGGTCCCGCGATCCGGGGCACGGTGCGCGACGGCGACGGCAGGCCGGTGGACCGGGCCGCGGTCACCCTGATCAGTGTCGGCGGCCGGCAGCTCGGCCGTGCCTCGACCGGGGCCGACGGCGGCTACTCCCTGCCCACGACGGGAGCCGGCACCTATGTGCTGATCGGCTCGGCGGGGGCCCGCAGGCCGCAGGCCGCGACCGTCGTCGTGGGCGAGGAGCCGGTGGCGTTCGACCTGACCCTCAGCGGCGCGGCCGGCCTGTCGGGCGAGGTCCGGGAGGACAAGGGCGACGACCCGGTGCCCGGCGCGCTCGTCGTGGCCACCGACGTCCGCGGCGAGGTCGTGGCGTCGGGGGCGGCCGGCCAGGACGGCGGCTTCGCCTTCGCCGAACTGAGCCCGGGCAGCTACACCCTGGCCGTCAGCGCCGAGCACCACCGGCCCTCCGCCCTCCAGGTGGAGGTCGTCTCCGGCGCCCGCAACTGGTACGAGGTCCGGCTGACGCCCGGTGCCCAGGTCCGGGGCACCGTCCGCACGGCACACGGCAGTCCGGTGGACGACGCCCGGGTGACCCTGCTGGACCCGGCGGGCAACGTGGTGGGCACCGCCACCAGCGGCCGGGACGGCGAGTACGTCTTCACCGATCTCGACAGCGGCGACTACACCCTGATCGCCAGCGGCTACCCGCCGGTGGCGACCCCGCTGTCCGTGGGGGCCGCCGGGCACGGCGAGTGCGACATCGAGCTGGGCCACGACCCGGTGACGTGACGGTCGTCGGGTGAGGCGGAGCCGAGGGGCCCGGCGCGACCGGCGCCGGGCCCCTCGGCCGTGACCTGCGCGGTGCCGTGCAGGTCACGCACCGCCTTCCGCCGGGCGGCGGCCACGGCCCGCGCGCCCACCGGGTTTGGCGCTGCCGCCCCCGGCTACGTACAGTTCCGCCGAAGCATAAATAGAACGCGCGATCCCAGGGGAAGCAGCAGCGGCAATGACGGTGACCGAAACAGGCATGGCCGCGGACGCGGGTATCGAGGCGGAACGGATGGCGGTCTGCCTCAGCGTGCTGGAGGAGCTCGACGCGCTGCCCATCGACCACCCCGACGCCATCGCGATACGCCGTGCCACCGCCGGGATCTACCGCAAGGTGAAGCAGCGCCGCCGGCAGGAGCGCCGGGCGGCCAAGTCCGCCAACGACAGGGCGGTGACCGCGGCCACCGCCACGGGCGCCCCCGACCGGATCGACGACGAGACGCAGGGCCTGGCCCTCAGCAGCTCCGTGACGTCCGAGATCGCCGGCATCCTGGAACGGCCCCGGTCCTGCTACACCTGCAAGAGCCGCTACGTCCAGGTCGACGCCTTCTACCACCAGCTCTGCCCGCCCTGCGCCAAGGAGAACCGGGCCCGCCGCGACGCCCGCACGGACCTCACCGGCCGGCGCGCGCTGCTCACCGGCGGCCGGGCGAAGATCGGCATGTACATCGCGCTGCGGCTGCTGCGCGACGGCGCCCACACCACCGTCACCACCCGCTTCCCGAACGACGCCATCCGCCGCTTCAAGGCGATGCCGGACAGCGCGGAGTGGCTGCACCGGCTGAAGATCGTCGGCATCGACCTCCGGGACCCGGCGCAGGTCCTCGCGCTCGCCGACACCGTCAGCGCCGAAGGTCCGCTCGACATCCTGATCAACAACGCCGCCCAGACCGTCCGCCGGTCGCCGGAGGCCTACGGACAGCTGATCGCCGCCGAGTCCGCGCCGCTGCCCGCCGGGGAACTGCCCGCCTCGGTCGTCCTCGGGCACTTCGGCAGCGGCGCCCCCGCGGCCCTCCCCGCCGTCGCGGCCGGCTCCGGCGCCCTGACCGCCGGGGACATCACCGCGCTCGCCCTGACCACCGGCTCCGCGTCGCCCGCCCGGATCGAGGCGGGCACCGCGATCGACGCCGGCGGGCTCGTCCCCGATCTGCACGCGACCAACACCTGGATCCAGAAGGTGGACGAGGTCGAGCCGATCGAGCTCCTGGAAGTCCAGCTCTGCAATATGACCGCGCCGTTCCTGCTGGTGAGCAGGCTGCGCCCGGCGATGGCGGCGGCCACCGCCCGCCGCAAGTACGTGGTCAACGTCTCGGCGATGGAAGGCCAGTTCAGCCGTGGCTACAAGGGCGCCGGGCATCCGCACACCAATATGGCCAAGGCGGCGCTGAACATGCTCACCCGCACCAGCGCCAGGGAGATGCTGGAGACCGACGGCATCCTCATGACCGCCGTGGACACCGGCTGGATCACCGACGAGCGCCCGCACCCCGACAAGATGCGCCTGGCGGACGAGGGCTTCCACGCCCCGCTCGACCTGGTCGACGGCGCCGCCCGGGTCTACGACCCGATCGTCCGCGGTGAGCTCGGCGAGGACCTGTACGGCTGCTTCCTGAAGGACTACGCCCCCGCGGCCTGGTGATCCCCCCCGGGTGCCTGCCGAGGGCATCAACGGGCAGGACGCACGCGCGGCGCAGCCGCCTCCTGGGCACCGGGAGGCGGCGCTGTGGCCGTCTCCCCGGGCTCCTCACGCACAGCCCCGTCGGCCCCCGGGACGGGCAGCGCGTCGCGCAGCCGCGCCAGCAGGGCCCTGGCCGCGGGGCCGCTCGGCCCCTCCGTCCGCCAGGTCAGGGCGACCCGGCCGCGCAGTGCCGGTGCGGTGAGCGCCCGTGTCCGCAGCCCGGCCGCGGCCCCGTCCGCCGGCGCCGGGACGACGGCCACGCCGAGGCCACGGGCGGCGAGCCGCTCCAGCACCTGCGGAGCGGCCGCCTCGAAGGCGATGCGGGGCCGGAACCCCGCTTCCGCGCAGGCGCGTTCGAGCACCCCGCGCAGACCGGTCCCGCGCGGCAGACTGATCAACGGGCGGTCGCGCAGCGCGGTCAGCGGGATGCCCTCACCGGCCGGATACGTGCCGAGCAGAGGGTCGTCGGGAGCGACGGCGGCCACGAGGGGCTCGTCGACCACGAGCCGCAGTGCGAGGCCCGGCGGCGGTTCGTCCGCTGCGAGGCCCGTCACGGCGAGGTCGAGTTCGCCGGCGTGCAGCGCGTCGAGCATCCGCTCGGAGGTGTCCTCGGTGAGGGAGATCTCCACCTGCGGATGGGCGTCGTGGAAATCGGCCAGCAGCGACGCCAGGTCGAATCTGCGGGTGCTCGCGCCCGAGACGAGGCCGACCCGCACCCGTCCCCGCAGCAGCCCGCTGAACTCGTCCACGCTCTGCCGGATCCCCTCGGCGGCGGCGAGGGCGGCCCGCGCGTAGGGGAGGACGGCCCGCCCCACCTCCGTCACGGTCACCGCCCGGCCCCCGCGGTCGAGGAGCGGCTGCCCCAGCTCCCGTTCGAGCTGCCGTATCTGGGCGCTCACCCCGGGCTGTGCCAGATGCAGACGGGCCGCGGCCCGGGTGAAGTTGGCCTCCTCCACCACCGTGACGAAGTACCGCAGCTGACGAAGTTCCATAACCGGTGATTCTAGTGAGCAGAAACAGCGGCTCTTGGACTTATGACGGGCGCTCCAAGATCCTTGAAGCCGGAGGCAGGGGAGAAAGGGACGTGCCGATGGACATCAAGGCGGAGATCGCGGCCGAACGGCGGGAGCTGGCGGCCGTGCTGGACGGCCTGTCGGCCGCACAGTGGCAGGCACCGACCCTGTGCGCGGGGTGGCGGGTCCGCGAGCTGGCGGCCCATATGTCGATGGGGTTCCGCTACTCGCTCCCCAGGACGCTCGCCGAACTCCTCAGATCGGGAGGCCACCTCCACCGGATGACCGACCGGTGCGCCCGCAGGGACGCCGCTGCCGCCTCGGCCGGTGAACTCGCCGGCTTCCTCCGGGACCACGCGACGCACCCCTGGACCCCGCCCGTCGGCGGACCCGCCGCGGCGCTCGGGCACGATGCCGTCCACGGCCTGGACCTCACCGTCCCCCTCGGCCTCGGCCGGCAGGTCCCCGCCGCCCGCATCCGCTTCCTCCTGGAGCAGGTCACCCCGAAGACCACCCGATTCTTCGGGGCCGACCTCGCCGGTGTGCAGCTCCGCGCCGACGACCTCGACTGGTCCCTGGGCACCGGAGCCCCCCTCCACGGCACCGCCCAGGACCTGCTGCTGGTCGCCTACGGCCGCAAGCTCCCCCCGGGCCGTCTCCAGGGGGAGCCGCAGCACCGCTTCGTATCCGGCTGACAGCGGTGACGGGCGGGTCGCGACGCCGGGGCCGTGGACCGTCGGTCCTCCGCCGACGGCCCGCAGCCCCGCGCCCGTACCGCTCAGCCGTCCAGCCCGTGGCGCGCCAGCAGCGGCTCGATCCGCGCCTCCCGGCCGACCACCGCGCGAAACGCCCCGAGCGGATCGACGCTGCCGCCCTTGCTCAGCAGCTCCCGGCGGAAGATCTCCCCGCTCTCGCGCACGGTCTTCCCGTTCTCCCGGAACCAGCACACGGTGTCGGCGTCCAGCACCTCCGCCCAGCGGTAGCCGTAATACCCGGCCGCGTAATCGCCGTGGAAGACATGGGCGAAGTAGCCGGTGCGGTAGCGCGGCGGGATCGCCGCCATCGCGAGCCCGTGGCGCTGAAGGGCGGCGGCCTCGAAGGCCTCGGCGGCGTCCTCGTCCGGCACCTGGTCGGCGGAGAGGCTGTGCCAGGCCCAGTCGAGCACCGCGGCCGCCTGGTGCTCCACCATCCGGAACCCCGCGCCGAAGGCCTCCGCCTCGCGCAGCCGGGCGGGCAGTTCGGGCGGCATCGGCTCACCGGTGACGTGGTGGCGCGCGTAGTGCGCCAGCACCTCGGGCCGGTCCGCCCACACCTCGTTGACCTGGGACGGGAACTCGACGAAGTCGCGCGGCACCTGGGTGCCCGACAGCGACGGGTAGCGGACGTCGGAGAACAGACCGTGCAGCGCATGCCCGAACTCGTGGAACAGCGTGTGGACCTCACGCCACGTCAGCAGCACCGGCTCGCCCGCCGGCGGCTTCGCGACATTCAGGTTGTTGACCACCACCGGCCGGTGGCCGAGCAGCCGGGACTGCGAGACCAGCGCGTTCATCCAGGCACCGCCCCGCTTGGACGCACGGGCGTGGAAGTCGCCGATGTACAGGCCCAGCGGACTGTCGTCGGAGTCGTGCACCTCGTAGACGCGGGCGTCCGGATGGTACGGCACCAGATCGGGGCGCGCGGTGAACGTGATGCCGTAGACCAGCCCGGCGGCGTGGAAGACACCGTCGTGCAGCACGGTCTCCAGTTCCAGATACGGTCGCAGCTCCGCCGCGTCGAGGTCGAAGCGCTCCTTGCGCACCCGCTCGGAGTAGAACTGCCAGTCCGCCGCGCCGATCTCGGCGACGCCGGCCGCCTCGGCCAGGGCGGCGCCCTCCCGCTCGGCGTTGGCGACGGCGGGAGCGACCAGCCGGCCGAGCAGGTCCTCGACGGCGTCGGTGGTACCGGCGGTCCGGTCGGCGACCTCCCAGGCGGCGTGGCTGGGGTAGCCGAGCAGCGCGGCACGCTCGGCACGCAGCCCGGCAAGGGCGACGGCCACCGGGCCGTTGCTGTCGCTGCCGCGCCCGAGCGAGGCGGCCAGCAGCCGCGCGCGCAGGGCGGGATCGGTCAGCGAGGCGAGCTCCGGCTGGTTCGAGAAGTTCTTCATACTGAGCACGAACTTCCCCTCGTGCCCGAGCGCATCGGCGTTCCGGGCGGCGGCCGCGATCTGGTCCGCGGACAGCCCGGCCAGCTCCTCGGCACGGTCCAGCACCAGCGCGGCGGCCGCGTCGGCGGTACGCAGATTCCGCCCGAACTCGGTGCACCGGGTGGCGATTTCGGCATTGAGCTCGCGCAGTCGTTGCTGTTGTTCCGGCGTGAGCCGGGCACCGGCGCGCACCCGGCGGGTGTGATGGCGCTCCAGCAGCATCCGCTGTTCCGCGTCCAGTCCGAGCTGCTCGCGCCGCTCGAAGAGCGCGTCGAGCCGGGCGAACAGCGCGGGGTCGAGCAGCAGCGCATCGTCGTGGGCGGCCAGCCGGGGCGTGAGCTCGGCCTCCAGCGCCTGGGTCTCGTCATCGGTGTCCGCGGCCGCCTTGTTGAAGAACACCCGGCTGACCCGGTCCAGCACGGCGCCGCTGCGCTCCAGCGCCTCCACGGTGTTCTCGAAGGTCGCCGGTTCGGCAGCCGCGCCGATCGCCGCCACCTCGGCCAGTTGCTCGTCCATGCCGCGGACGAAGGCGGGCAGGAAGTGCTCGTTACGGATCCGCGCGAAGGGCGGCAGCTCGTAGGGCAGGTCGCTCGGCGAGAAGAAGGGATTCGAGGTCACGTCGGCCGACACTACGCCGCAGACACGGCCCGGGTCCGGCAGTCACCACAGCTTGTGTGCGCGGGTAGTTGAGACGGAAAGGGGTGGGCGGCTCTTCTCCCGGCCGCGGCGCCTCCGCCTCCCGCCCCGCTCCCGGGGAGCGACGCCGGAGCATCCGTGATGTGATCGAAGGCAAGGCAACCACATTCCTGAGACAGGAGGAATCATGGCCGGCAAGCTGCGGGCGCGGGACATCATGTCCGGCGGAGCGCACTGTGTAGGGGCACACGAATCCTTGAGGGACGCGGCGAAGATGATGCGGGAGCTGGACGTCGGCTGCCTGCCCATCTGCGGTGACAACAACAAACTGACCGGGATGATCACCGATCGTGACATCGTCGTCTCGTGTTGTGCCGACGGCATCGATCCGGCGACGGTACAGGCCGGTTCCATGGGCGGACGGCTGCACTGGATCGACGCCGAGGCGGACGCCAGCGAGGTGCTGCAGACCATGGAGCAGCAGCACATCAAGCGCCTGCCGGTGATCGATGTCAAAGGCGGCCACCAACTGGTGGGAATGATCACCGAGGCCGATCTTGCCAAGAACCTCAGCGACCAACAGATCGCGGAGTTCGCCACCCGGGTCTACGCAACGGCCTGACCCGACACGGCTCCGTCGTACCCGACACGGCTCCGTCCGTGGCGGCCCGCCTCGTGACGCCCCTGGGGCGCCTCGTTCGGATCATGGTGTCCCGGCCCTCCGGACGGCAGCGTCCACGCGAGCGGCAGGGCGCTCCCCTCCTGCTCGTCGGACGCTCGTGCGATTCCGTCTGTCAGCCTTCCCGGATGAAGCCCTCCCGCACCAGCCAGTCCTTCGCCACCTCGTGCGGGTCCTCCCCGTCCACGTCCACCCGCGCGTTCAGCCGCTGGGCCTCCGCCCCCGTCAGCCGCTTGGTGATCGGGGAGAGGAGGTCGGCGATGGCGGGGTACTTCCTCATTGTGGCGCTGTTCATCTCGGGTGCCGCGTTGTAGTTGGGGAAGAAGTGCCGGTCGTCCTCCAGCACCTTCAGCTTGAGTTCGGGAATGCGGCCGTCGGTGGTGGCCGCCACGCCGAGGGCGCAGGCCGCGCCCTCGGCGACCTGGGTGTAGACGACGCCGTCGTCCATCTTTTTGAAGTTCCCACGCCGGAGGGCGAATCCGTACGTCTTCGCCACGCCCGGCAGGCCGTCCTCACGCACCGAGAACTCGCTTCCGCCGCAGATCGTCGCCGCGCCCGGGTCATTCTTCGTCAGACGTGCCACGTCGGAGAGTGTGCGCAGCCGGTACTTCTGCGCATTCGCCTGGTTCGCGACCAGCGCGTAGGTGTTGTTGAGCGGGGCCGCGGGCAGCCAGGTGATGCCGTTGCGGCGGTCCTCCTCGCGTACGGCCTCCCACTGCTCGTGCGGGTCGACGACCCGCTTGGTGTGACCGAGGTAGGTGATCCAGGCCGTGCCGGTGTACTCGTACATCCCGTCCGCCGCACCGGACTTGACCGCCTCGCGGGCACCGATCGAGCCCTGGATGTTCGTCCGGTCCACGACTTCCGCGCCGGCCGCTTTGAAGACCAGCCCCATGATCTGGCCCAGGATGATCTGCTCGGTGAACTCCTTTGAGGTCACGGTCAGTTGGGCGCCACCCAGCGGTCGCCCCTTCCCGATGGAGCCGGGCCGCACCGAGTCGGCCAGCGGGCTGCCGCTGGTCAGTCCGCAGCCGCTCAGCCCTGCGGCGGCGAGCAGCAGGGCGCCCGCGCCCGCGATGGCCGTCCGTACCTGGGCCAGGCGCATCAGTCCACCTCCAGGCCGCGTGGGCGTAGCGGCAGCTCGACGAGCGTTCCCGGCCAGTCCCTGATCCGCGCCATGACGACCGTCAGTACGGAGCCGAGCACCGGCACCGGCATGCGCTGGTCGGTGATGCCGGAGGTGGCCGGCGTCGCGGTGCCGAGGTTCAGCACGAGCGCGGTCCGTACGCCCGCCAGGATCAGCGGGACGGCCAGGGGCAGTTCGCCCCGGAACAGCATCAGCAGCGAGGTCACGTCTCGGTCCCTCTCTCAAGGCCGGTCCTCCAGCGGTCAGCGGTCCATACGGCGCCTGCCGCGACGCCTGGCGCACCAGTGGAGTGATCCGGAGCGGCACCGGATTCTCCAACGTGATCGCCGTCGAGGCCCGCACGATGCCATCGAATCCCCCCATCCGGTCGATCACGCGCCGCAAGTCGGCATTCGAGCGTGCCACCAAACGGCACAGCATGTCACCACCCCGACAGTGGCGAGGAGCGCTTGGCCGCGCCCGACGGGAGCCGCCTCACCGGCTCGGCAAACTCGCGCTGCTCGCCAACCGCTGACCATCCGACACGACTCCCCCGGTGGTGAGGGGACGGTACCGGGTCGGAGGGATTCCCGGTGTCCGTGACAGGTCGTTTGACACGGATGACGGCGTCGCCGGCACGCGGGGGCGTACGAAACGGCTGGACCGGGAACGTAGGCGGCCGGGTAGGGCAAGAGGCGGGTAGGTCGTGCAAGACAGCGTCCCACCCGCCTCTTGCGGCGGTGCAGCGGCTACTGGGCTGCCCAGGTCGCCTGCCTGGCCAGCGTTTGCAGGGCCCGCACGGTAGGTGATCCGGGGTCGGCCGTGATCAGGACGACTTCCTGGTCATCCTCGGGCACGAGCAGGACGTCGCAGTTCAACCGCAGTACGCCGGCTTCCGGGTGGTCCACGGTCTTGGTGCGGTGCCCGGGTGCGTGGACCGGATGCGTCTCCCAGATCTGCCGGAATTCCTCGCTGCCGGCGTGCAGTTCGTCCAGCAGGGCGGTCAGCCGCGGGTCGTGCGGGTAGCGGTCGGCGGACCGGCGCAGTCGCGCCACCACGATGTGCCCGAACTCCTCGGTACTGGAGCTCGCATACATCCGCCCCCGGCCCAGGAAGCGGCGCCGGGCCAGGTTTGTCGTCCCGCGTGCGAGGTCGCCGCCGAACAGTGCCTGGGCCAGGGGGTTCCAGGCGACGACGCCGTATGCCGCGTCAGTGACGATGGCAGCGGTCGCCGGCAGCCGCTCCAGCATCTGGGCTACGTGCGGGCGGACCCGCCGCACGGTGTTGGCGCCGGGTGGCGCGTTCGATCCCGCCAGGCGGAACAGGTGGCTGCGCTCGGCCGGCGTGAGACGCAGCACCTGGGCCAGCGCGTCCAGGATCCGGGCCGATGGCCGCGGTCCCCGTGCCTGCTCCAGCCGCGTGTAGTAGTCGACCGACATGTGGGCGAGCTCCGCCACCTCCTCACGGCGCAGGCCCGGCGTACGGCGGGCGCTGCCCGTCGTCGTCACCCCTGCCTCCTGCGGACGCAGGCCCGCCCGACGGTCCCGCAGAAAGCGGGCCAGCTCCTGCCGCGCCATGCCACCTCCGGCCGCTTGCCTGGTACAGACTGTCCCTGGCAGGGCGCCCACCGCCAGGGGACCGTAGTTTCCATGAACGATCGCACAGCTCTGGTCACCGGTGCCAACAAGGGCATCGGCCGGCACATCGCCCACCTGCTCGCGGCCGAGGGCCTCACCGTGTACGTGGGCGCCCGCGATCCGGGGCGCGGACAGCGGGCCGTCGAGGAGATCGGTGCCGGCGCCCGGCTGCTGGTCCTCGACGTGACGGATCCCGCCGGCATCGCACGGGCCGCGGCTCAGGTGGACCGCCTGGACGTGCTGGTCAACAACGCCGGCATCGCACCGTCACTCGCCCCGCCGACCGCCACCGGCGTCGAGGAATTCCGGCGCACCTACGAGACCAACGTGTTCGGGGTGGTGGCGGTGACCAATGCGTTCCTGCCCGCCCTGCGCCGGTCCCCACACCCGCGCATCGTCAACATCTCCAGTGGCACCGCGTCGCTGACCTGGAGCACAAACCCCAATCCCCAGTTCACCCCGGGAAGCGGTGGCGCTGCCGCCTACCGGTCGTCCAAGGCCGCCCTCAATGCCCTGACCGTCCTCTATGCCCAGACGCTGGCCGAGGACGGCTTCAAGGTCAACTCGCTCGCCCCCGGCCTGCGGGCCACCGATCTCAACCCCCGGGCCGCCACTGCCGGCGGTGACCCGGCCGAGGCCGCGCAGGGTGCACTCCGCCTGGCCCTGCTACCGGACGACGGCCCCACCGGCGGCTTCTTCTCCTGGGACGGAACGCCCGTGCCTTGGTGAGGGGTGGCCCGTCCTCCGGCAAGTCATCGGACGCAGAGGAGAATGCAGGCCATGCTGGTGAATGCCGACACCGGACGAAGGCAGAGAAGATGACCACGCAGCCCCACCACGTCGACCGCGAACTCATCCAGGCCGCGGCGCACGTCGCGCGCACTCGCTGTCGGGGTGACCACCACACCATGGCGGCCGCGGCCCGCGCCCAGGACGGCCGGATCGTCACGGCGGTGAATGCCTACCACTTCACGGGAGGCCCCTGCGCCGAGTTGGTCGTCATCGGCGCGGCAGCCGCCCAGGGCGCCTACGAACTGGACACCATCGTCGCCGTGGGCGATCGCGACCGGGGGGTTGTGCCCCCGTGCGGCCGGTGCCGTCAGGTCCTTCTCGACTACTTCCCCGCCCTCAAGGTCATCGTCGGCGAGGGCGACCGCGTCCGAACCGTCCCTGTCACCGACTTGCTCCCCGAAACCTACGTCTGGGCCGACCACCAGCTCGACGTCCCGCAGGCCGCTGAACCCGGGTAGCAGGACCCGCATCCACCGAAATTACCGCGCGGTGAAAGCACCTGACGGTGGCCCGTCCACCCGGACGAGCCACCGTGCCGTTCAGGAGTGGACCATCAGCGGATTCCCCCGGCCGGAGCGCCGGCTGCCGGGCCGGGTAAATCCCGTGAATTCAGGGCGTGTTCAGTGGCCGGCGGTATGCGGCACGGCCAGTCGCATTCCGGGGTAAATGAGGTCCGGATTCGCCCCGATCACCTTTCGGTTCAGCCGGTAGAATTCCTGCCAGCCGTATCCGTGTGCAGAGGCGAGGCCGCTCACCGTGTCCCCGGCGTTGACGACGAGCGACCCGCCGGTACTCCGATGGGGTCCCTCTTTGTGGCGCTTCTCGTGAGTCTGCGGATGCCGTACCCGGCTGTGGGCCGCCGCCCCGGCATGCCGCTTCGGGGCGACGTGCGCGGTGCCGGCCCGTGGCGCGCTGTGCCGGGTGGCCGAGTTGAGGCCCAGGGAGGCCGAGCAGGCCGGCCAGGCACCCCAGCCCTGACGGGCCAATACCCGCTCCGCGACCTGAATCTGCTGTGCGCGGGTAGCCCGCGCGGCCCGTGACGCGTAGCTGCCGCCGCCGAACGAGTGCCAGGTGGAGTGGGCGAGTTGCAGCCCTCCGGAGAAGCCGTTCCCCGTGTCGATACGCCAGTTCCCTCCGCTCTCGCACCCGGCCAGACGGTCCCAGGCTCCGCTGCCCCGGGCCTCGGCCGGCTGCCCGGCCGCGAGGTTCAGCGCACCGGCCGCCAGCAGGACGGCCGCCGCAGTGATGCTCCGGATCCCGTGGCCCCGGAATTCATTCCGGGCCGCCGATTCCGATGCCTGACGAAATTCCATGCGGGTACTCCCGTCGCCCGCCGCGCAGTTGCCTGGCGGCGTGTGAGGAAACCCGGCGCCGTAATGGTGTGCTGTTCGAGTCGCACTCGAACCGCATTTCCGTACGGCGCCGTGAATTTGACGGGGACGAGACAATCATGCTCCGAGTTGGCCCCGGCAGAGCGCGCGGGAGCGCCGTCGCTGCCCGCCTTGCCCCCTTGCCGTCGGTGCGCGGCCGTGCCTGTGTGCGGCGCACCTGATCAGACGGGCAGGGGCGCACCGCTCCCGCCCGAGGCGCATGACACCCACGGGCCCCGCGATCACCTGCCCGGCCGCGGGGTGTCCGCCGAGCGCATCCGGCGCACGTGATGCACGCGCTGCGCAGGTCCGCATGCACCGCGCACGGGCGCCGGCGCGATGCAACGATCCGTCCCGGACCGGTACCGCAACCGGGGGCGAGCGGGCACGCGCAAGAGCCGGACGGTTGCCACGCGCCGGCCGTGGCCGCCCTGCTCGGTCACCCCCGCAGGCCCCCCGGCAAGCCCCCATGCCCTCCCACCCCCACGAAATAGACAGCTGCCCGGCCCTGTGCTGCATTGGAGAGGAGTGCGTCTCTCGACAGGAGGCCGGGCCGTGGCCGACGTGGAGGTGCTGGTCGTGGGGGCCGGGCCGGTCGGGCTGACGGCGGCCGGGGAGCTGCGGCGCCGGGGGGTGGAGTGCCGCATCGTCGACAGGCTGCCCGCACGGCAGCCGTACGCCAAGGCGGTGGGCATCCAGCCCGGAACGCTGGAGCTCTGGGACCGCATGGGGGTGGTCCGGGAGATCCTGGCGGCCGCGGCGCCGATGCGCGGCCAGCTGCTCTACGTCAACGGCGCCCGGCAGGCGCGGGTGGAGCTGACGCTGCCGCCGGAGGTGCCGTACGGCTTCGCCGTGCTTCCGCAGAACGACACCGAGCGGATCCTGGAGGACGTTCTCGTGCGCGGCGGGGGCCGGGTCGAACGCGGCACCGAGCTGGTCGGCTTCGAGGAGGACGCCGACGGGGTCCGGGCGGATCTCGCGCTGCCGTCCGGCGCCCAGGAGCAGGTCAGCGCCCGGTATCTCCTCGGGTGCGACGGCGCCCACAGCGTCGTCCGCAGATCCTCGGGCTCGGCTTCGAGGGCGCCGCGCTTCCCGAGGAGTACATGCTGGGGGACGTCGAGGTCGACTGGGAACTGCCGTCCGGCTACGCGATCCGGTCCCTGCACCAGCGCGACGGGCGCACCGACGATCTGCTGGTCTGCATCCCGCTGCCCGGCCGCAACCGCTACCGGATGTCCATGCTCGTCCCGCCCGAACTCTCCCGCGCCCCACCGGACGCAGAAGAGGGCGTGTCGCACGGCTTGGAGGGTGGGCCGGGCCCCGGCCTGGAACACATCCAGGCCGTTCTGGACCGGCTCGCGCCCGAGCCCACCACCGCCTCCCGCCTTCGCTGGTCCTCGGTCTTCCGGATCAGCCACCGCCTGGTGGACCACTACGGAACGGACCGGGTCTTCCTCGCGGGGGACGCCGCCCACATCCATCCGCCCACGGGCGCCCAGGGCATGAACACCGGGATCCAGGACGCCTGCAACCTCGCCTGGAAGGTCGCCATGGCGGTGCGGTCGACGGCGAGCGCGCAGCTCCTGCGCAGCTACGACGCCGAGCGCCGCCCCGTGGGCGAGGAGGTGGTGCAGCGGACGGTGCGGCACGCCGGCGCCGGCATCCAGGCGGATCCGGACGACCCGTCGACGCTGATCCGGCGCGAGGCCCAGCTCCTCGTCACCTACCGGGGCAGCCCGCTCGCCGTTCCCGGCCCGGCGCCGCACCGGGGCCCCGCGCCCGGGGACCGGGCACCGGACTGCGGCGGTCTCCGCTTCGGCCTCACCGCCTTCCCGTCCCGCCTGTTCGATCTGCTGCGCGGCCAGGAGCACACCGTGCTGCTCTACGCGGACCAGGAGGCACAACTGGCGGCGTACGAGGAGGTGGTGGCAGCGGCGCGGAGCGCGGCGCACGGCCGGCTGGACGTCTGGGTGATCGTGGCTGTGCACACCCCGGCGGACGGCCTGCCGCTGCCCGTCGTCCAGGATGCGCGGGGCGAGTTCCGGCAGCGCTATGGTGCGGCCGGCGGCGCGGGGT
Organism: Streptomyces sp. NBC_01454; assembly: GCF_036227565.1. Classification (NCBI taxonomy): domain Bacteria; kingdom Bacillati; phylum Actinomycetota; class Actinomycetes; order Kitasatosporales; family Streptomycetaceae; genus Streptomyces; species Streptomyces sp. NBC_01454. Next base: position 439,893 of record NZ_CP109460.1, on the reverse strand, counting down.
TCGTCATCCGCCCCGACGGCTACGTGGGCCTGCGCTCTGCGCAGGTGAGCGGTCCGGAGCTGGTGTCCGGTCTCGCGGCGACCTTCCGGCCGTGAGCGGCGGGCGGCTCACACCACCCTGGCCGGAGCGGCCGTACGCATGCGTCGCTGCCGGCGATCGCTCCTGACGGCGACGGTTACTCGCTGACGGCGGCCTGCCATGCCTCGACCAGCAGCCGCCCCTCACCGTTCTGGTCCAGTGCCGTGAAGGCCGCGTCCGCCTGGGCGGCCGAGTACCCCGCCGCCTCGTGCAGCGTCGCGAAGTCCTCCCGGCTGACGACGCCGTCCCCGTCGGTGTCGGCGAGTGCGATGGTCGCGGCGATCGACGGGCCCACGACCGTGCCGATGGCTCCCGACGTGGCGGCGCGGGTGAACGCCTTGATGAACTGCTCCCGGTCCAGGCGGCCCGCACGCTCCACGTCGGCCAGGTCGGCGAGCTGCTCGAAGGTGTGGCGCATCCCCGTCCGCAGAGCCGCCGCCTTGGCCGAGCTCTCGGGCTCACCCACCGCGTCCGCGAGGATCCGGGCCCGCTCGGTGAAGTCCTGGGCGGTCAGATAGCCGTCGCCGTCGGTGTCGTACGTGGTGAAGCGCTGCTCGTACTCCGCGCGCAGGGCATCGGTGATCATGGGTCATCCCTTCTGGGCGAGGTGCTCCTGGCGGAGCCTGGGGCGGCGGCTCCCCGCGGGCGCCACGAAGAGCCACCATGAGCACACTAAGTGGCCGACTTCTTGCGGACGGTCATCGATGGGTGTGTCCGGCGTGGCTTCCCGGGCGGCGGGGCGGCCGACCCGATGCGAATAAACATTCGGTTCGGTCGGTGAAGATCACGTATGATCCCGAGCCAAAACGAATATCTGTCGCAGTCGCCCGCACAGGCGGATATTTCTCCGCCGCTCGGACCGGGGTGGCTGCGCAGGGGGGAAGGAAACCCGATGCACTCATCCCGTCTCCGGCGCCGCCTGGCCGGCACCGCGGCCGTCACCGTCCTGGTCGGCGCCGGTGCGCTGGCCGCGGCGCCGGCCGCGTTCGCCAAGGCCAACGTCCTGGCGATCGACAAGGTCGCCCTGCACGCCCCGGGCCTGCAGGTGAAGGTCACCTACTCCTGTGACCCCGGCATGAACCATCAGCTGGTCGCCAACGTCTCCAAGATCTCGACCGGTCACGACCTCTCGGAGGCCGCCGGGACGATCAAGAAGGACAAGCTCATCTGCGACTACGCCGACCACACGGCGCAGATGAACCTCAAAGTGGCCGCCGGTTCGCACTTCGGCAAGGGCGACAAGGTGAAGGCCGCCGTCCACTACTTCGATGACGACGGTTTCAGCTACGCGCAGCAGGAGACCGTCGCGGTCCTCTGAGGGTGCCGGCCCCCGGCGGACGGCCTGCCCCTCCGTCCGCCGGCGGGCGCCACCTCCGGGGGCCGGGGCATCCGGATCATGGTCACCGGTGCGGCGCGCACCGCAGTCGGGGGCACACGGTGACGTAGCAGATATTTCGGGTCGGTCACGCCTGCAACCGGCGGGTCGGGCAAACAGTCCTACCGGGCATGAAAAGACGACTGAACCTGCGTGTGCGGCGGTCCGCCGCCGGCCGCCGGGTGGGCGCCGCGCTCGCCTTCACGGCGCTGACCGTTCCGCTGACGGTGGCCTTCGGCTCCACGGCCCAGGCCGCCACCGCGTCCTCGTGCACCGCCGCCCGCGGCCCCTACCAGAAGCAGGCCGAGAAGTTCCTCGGGCGTCCGGTGGACGGCCGGCAGTCGGCCGCCGACTGCCGGGCGATCCGTGACTTCCAGACCAGCCACGGCATCTCCCCGAACATCGGCTACGCGGGCCCTGTCACCTGGGGTGTGATGAAGGTGGTGGCGCAGCAGGAGGCGGCCGGGAACAACCCCAACAAGGCGCACAAGTGCCCCACCGACAAGGGGCGGATAGCCTGCGTCGATCTGACCCGCCAGCTCAGCTGGGTCCAGGACGGATCGAAGCTGGTGTACGGGCCGGTGCCGATCCGCACCGGTCGCGACGGTTACGAGACCCGCACCGGCGCCAAGAAGATCTACTGGCGCAACCTGCACCACTATTCGACGATCTATCACGTGGCCATGCCGTACAGCCAGTTCTTCGACGGTGGTCAGGCGTTCCACTCCATCAGCGGCAGCGTCTGGTCGGCCCCCGGCTCGCACGGCTGCGTCAACATGCGCACCGGCGACGCCAAGAAGTACTGGTCCCTGCTGAAGAACGGCGACGACGTCTACGTCTACGGCCGTAAGTCCGGCACCTGATCCGGCCCGGCAAGGGGGAGCGCCCGATGGCGGGGTTGCCACCGGGCGCCGAGCCCTCCGCACACCGCGCAGGCCACGCCCGGTCCGGACATGTCCTGCCCTAGCGGGAGGCGCGGGAGGAGGGCATCGCACAGGCCGCCGTACCGCCCGGCAGCCGGTGACGATTGCGGGCGATCAGGCGGTACGCGCCGTGGGCCGGCCGGCGCACGGGCGGGAGGGTGAGCAGCGCTCCCACGACGGGCCACGCGCCGCGGGAGCTCAGCAGCAGCTTCGCGACGGCCTGGGCGCCACCGTGCACGTCTCCGGCCGGTGTCACCCACAACACCTCGTGCTCCGCGCGCTGTTGGGTGATCCCCAGCCCGGTGAGATCGGCGAACTGCCAGGGCGTGGCGGTGCAGCGCGGACGCAGCCGGCGTTCCGCGAACCGCACGGAGGACGTGCAAAAGGCACAGTCGCCGTCATAGACAAGTACGGGTTGTCGCCGCATTTCCCGTCACCCCTCGCGCGGTCGGAATCCATGCGCACTTCCGACGACCATGGTATTCGCCTCGCCGCGCAAGGAATGGCGGGGTGCCGGTCAGCGGGCCAGCAGTTTGTACAGCGCCATCGGCGTCACATAACCGGGCCAGCGGCCGTCGGCGAAGAGATGCACACCGGCGTCCTCATAGCACTGGTCGACGAGTTGGGAGCAGATCATGTGCCGGGTGCTGGCCACATAGCGGCGCAGCCCCGGAAGGGGAAGACGGAACCGGTGCGCGGCGATCGCCAGATAGTCGAGGAAGCTGTACGGCACCCCGGTGTAGCGGGTGGCCGCGGCGCAGAGGGCGGCGCGCTGACGCTCGGTGAGCCCCTCCGGGCAGACGTAACGCACCTCGTCACCGTCGTAGGTGTCGAGTGCCACGATGCGCGCCCCGCCCGGTTCGGCCTCCAGCAGCCGGTCGTCGGGCAGGACCAGAAAGGCGTGTTCGTAGTCGGCGAAGCCGTCTCCGTTGATCCATTGTCCGAAGCGGATCAACCGGCCGGTGACGCCGGATATGCGGGTGAGTCCGATGTCGCCGGGCAGGGGGTGAGTGTGCTTCATGAGCAGCTCCCGGGAGCCAAAGGGGGGTTCTCGGGGTTCATACCCTCCGAGCCTTCGCGCGGACCGTACGGCGCGGCGGCGCAGCCGAATTCCGGCCGCCGCCGGGGCGGACGCAGGACATCGGAATGCCGCCGGAATGCCGCCGTTATGCCGAGGGAATGCGGACGGAGCGCAGGGCGACTGCTACCGGATTGCCGTCCTCCGAGAGCCCGGCCGGCGCCGCGACGGTGATCCGCATTTCCCGAGCCGCGCCGATCCGGCGGGTCCGGCCCGATTCCCCCTGGCCCGATTCCGCCCCGAATCGGGCTGCTCCGTGCGGCAGATGGCAGAGGGGGAGGGACAGCGGACTCCCGGCGGGGTAGGGGTCACCGGACCGGGATGCGGGCTGCCGCGGACCGGAGGGAACGAAGGCAACGAACCGAACGAACCGAACGAACCGAACGGACGAGGGCAAGGAGCGCGCGCACGATGGGCACCTCGGAGAGCGAACACCCCCCGGTGGCGCACTCACGCGCCTCCGCGGCGGCCGGTGGCAACGGCCGGATGCCGCTGTCGGGCACCGTCGCGCTGGTGACCGGCGCCTCCAGCGGCATCGGCGCGGCCACCGCGCTGGCGCTCGCCCGGGAAGGCTGCTCCGTTGCCTTCGTCGCCCGCCGTACCGGACGGCTGGAGGAGCTCACCCGGTCCCTCGGTGCGCACGGCAGCACGTCCCTGGCCCTGACCGCCGACCTCCGCGACGCGGCCCAGCCGGCGGAGACGGTCGAGCGGGCCATGGCGCACTTCGGGCGACTGGACGTCGTGGTGAACAACGCGGGCTTCGGCGCCCGCGGCCCGCTGGCGGAGAGCGATCCCGAGGACTGGGACCGGATGATCGACCTCAACGTCAGGGCGGTGCTGCGGGTGTCCCGTGCCGCGCTTCCGCATCTGCTGCGCGCGGCGGAGACAGGGCCGCGCGGCGTGGCCGATCTGGTGAACGTCAGCTCGGTCGCGGGCCGGGTGCCGCGCAAGGACAACAGCGTCTACTCAGCCACCAAGCATGCGGTGTGCTCCTTCAGCGAGGCGCTGCGCCGCGAGGTGACCGGACGTCAGGTCCGGGTAGGGCTGGTCGAACCGGGGATGACGACGACGGAGATGACCCGCGGCGGCGGTCAGGCCGCGTCGGCCCACGGGCTGCCGCCGGACAGCTGGCTGCGGCCCGAGGACATCGCCCGCTCCCTCGTCTTCATGGTCACCCAGCCGGCACATGTGGCGATCAACGAGATCATGGTGCGGCCGACCGCCCAGGAACACTGACCGCCCGAGAACACCGACCGTCCAGGAACACCGATCGCCCTGTCGTCTCCGTGCGCCCTGCCGAGGAGAGTCCCGTGCGTCTGCTGCTCGTCTCCGACACCCATCTGCCCCGGCGCGCCAAGGTGCTGCCGCCGCAGCTGCTCGACGAGGTGCCGCGCGCCGATGTCGTCGTGCATGCCGGTGACTGGGTCGACGCCGCGACCCTGGACCTGCTGGAGGAGCGTGCCGCCCGGCTGATCGGGGTGTACGGGAACAACGACGGCCCGGAACTGCGCTCCCGGCTGCCCGAGGTGGCGTACGCGGAACTGGCCGGAGTGCGGCTGGGCGTGGTGCACGAGACGGGCCCGGCGCAGGGGCGGGAGCGCCGGTGTGCCGAACGGTTCCCCGGCCTGGACGTCCTGGTCTTCGGCCACAGCCACATCCCCTGGGACTCCACGGCCGGCGACCGGCTGCGCCTGCTGAACCCGGGCTCACCGACCGACCGCCGCCGGCAGCCGTACTGCACCTATATGACCGCGGAGATCGCGGCGGGCCGGCTCACCGCGGTGGAGCTGCACCGTCTGCCGCAGCGGAGATGAGGCCGGAGGTCCACCCGGCTCCTCAACGGCCCAGCAGGCCGCGTACGTAGGCGGCCTGTCCGGCGTGCTGGAGATCGTCGGCGACCACGCTGACCAGACGGACTCCCAGGGTGACGGGCGGCGTCCAGGCGCGGTCGATGACCCGCTTCATGTCCTTGTCGTCGATCCCGGCGAGGTACTGCACCGTGTTGTCGTGCACCGCGCCGTGATAGTCCGTCAACAGCTGCCCGCTCAGGTCCCGTACCGCTGCCACGTCCTTGGTGGAGTGGGCGAAGCCGGTGTCGTCGGCGGCGAAGGGGAGCCCGAAACGGTCGTACCAGCCGTCCGCGGTCCAGATCTGCTCGGTGCCGGCCACGCCGGCCAGATGGTCGTCCTGGATCCGGGTGAGGTGCCAGACCAGCCAGCCGATGGAGTTGGCGTCGTCCTCGGGGCGGGTGCTGAGTTCATCGGGGTCGAGCCCGCTGACCACGTCCTCGACGACCTCCTGGATCCGGCCGAAGGCATCGACGAGCAGGTCCGTGCTGGCGTTCATACAGGGCTCCTTTGCGGCGACGGAGGTCTTCGCGCGGAAGGTCCGCGGCTGCCGGTGCCGGTGCCGGTGCCGGTGACCGGTCCGTCGCGCTCCGGCGGCGGTCGCACACCCGGCGGGCGCCGGCCCCGGCAGTTCGCCCATGGTCGCAAGCCGAGCGGAGGAATCGGCGGGGGCAGGCCGAGGGGCGGCGTTTTCCCCGGCGTACCGAACTCGTTCGGCCGGGGGCCGCGCCGGGGGCTCCAGGGGGCGTCTCCCCGATCACCGGATCGTTGGTCCGATCGTGAGTGATGGGCAGATTCCTGACGCCGCCTGGGCCGTGATCGGACCGCTCCGAACCAGGCCCTCTCCGAACGATCTATAAACTGCATGTATATGTCGCGTGTATAGTGCTCTCCATGTCCATCGGTCACACACTCCTAGAAGACTCATGAAGATCTTGCTGAGGGGTCGTTCGGCCGCAGGCCGGGCGGCCCCTCCGGCTATGTGCTGGCCGGGGCGAGGTGCCAGGTTCCGTTGGTTCGGTTGAGTCCGAGGTTGATCAGTCGGCGAAGGTTGAGGGCGGCTGCTCGGGTGTGGAGCCAGGTGTCGTTCTTGATGGTGCCGCGGTAGCGGAGTTTGCGGTTGCCGTGGTGGACGAGCCAGGCGACGGCACGTTCGACCGGTGGTCTCCAGCGCCGGTAGTCGGCCTGCCAGTCGGGATCGGTGGCGGCCTGCTGGCGGGCGGCGGCGAGCAGATCGTGGTGCGGACGGATGGTCAGGATCCGCCCGGCCTTGGCCTTGGTGCACCGCTCACGAAGGGGGCATCCGGCGCACACGTCCTTGAACGAGGCTTTGCGCTGGTGGTGCTGCCCGGCGGGAGCGGATAAAGGGACGGTGTGTCCGGCGGGGCAGGTCACGGTGGCGGCGACGGTGTCGATGACGAAGTCGTCGAGGGTGAAGCCGCCAGGGACGGCGGGCCGCAGCGGTGCGGGTTTGAGGAACAGCCGGTGACCGGCGGTTTCGAGGCTGTGGCGGGCGTCACCTGTGGAGTAGGCGGTGTCACCGAAGGCGTCAACGGGCTCGTCCTCGTCGGTGAGCAGGTCGATTCCGACCATCGCCTCGTGGTGCTCGGGACCGGCTCCGGGCCGCAGGGCGACGGCGGTGTATAACCCGGTCTCGGGCTCAATGGCGAGGTGGGCCTTGAAGCCGTCCTGCTGGTGGGTGCGGGTCTTGTGCACGTGCCGGGCTTCGGGGTCGACAGTGGAGACCATCCGGTTCTGTGCGGTGCCTTGGGTGATGCGCCAGCGCCCGTCGTGGCCGTCGGAGTCCTCGGCGGGCTCCACGTCCTGGCCCGCGACCAGGGCCAGGATGCCGACCGCGTTCGCGGCCTTCTCGCCGAGCTGCTGCTCGGGCAGGTGGCCCAGCAGCCGCAGCGCGTCACCGACCAGGGCGTCGACCAGGTCGGCACGGGCCTGCTCGTCGTTCCAGGCGATCCTCGGCTTGCCCGGGTCGTTGTAGTCGTGCGCGGTGCAGTGCACCGCGACCACCTCGCCGGCCCCGGGGACGTCCCGGATCACCGCCCGGATGGCGGCGATGATCTGGGTGACGGTGTCCTGGGTGGCCACCGCGTCATCCAGCACGGTGGAATCCAGCGCCCGGCGGTGCTTGCCCTTGAGGACACCGGTGGCCTTCACGACCTCCCGCACAGCCTCGAACACCCGGTTCGGCCGGGCGGAACGGGCCAGCCGGCGGCGGAAGTAGGCCAGCAACGACGGATCGAACGCCATGTCATGAAGGCCCAGTCCGCAGGCTGCCTTCCACCTCAGGTCGCACCGCAGTTCCTGGACCGTCTCGAAGTCCGACAGCCCGTGCAGGGCCTGCAGCGTGATCGCCGAGGCCAGGATCTGCGGCGGCATACTCGGCCGCCCGTTCGCCGACGGGTACATGTCCGCGAACATCTCCGCTTCGAACAGCGTGCTGCGATGCTCGGCCAGGAAAGCGAACACACTCCCCGCCGGGATCAAATCCCGGCAGGTCTCCCACACATCCGGCCCGACCGTCTCCCCGGCCCATTCCCCCATCACCACAACAAGCAGTCTGGCCCCGCCGCTCACGCGGCGGGGCCAGAACTCCAAGATCTTCATGAGTCTTCTAGGGCCTGTGTGACGTTGTGATCAGCCAGTTACCTTCAGTAGGTCGTTGATCCAGATCATGGATGCACGGAGGTGGAGGCCAGCGAGGTAGCTCTCGGGTGACTTGTCGTATCGAGTGGCGATGCCCCGCCATGCCTTCAACTTGTTGATAAGTCGCTCGACGGTGTTCCGCTCCTTCGTGGCATGTGGGACGGCCGCCCCGGCGGCCCTTCTTCTTCCGGTTGGCGGCTTGGTCCTTCTTCTCGGGGATGACTGCCTTGATGCGGCGTTTCCGCAGGTAAGAGCGGCTAGCGCGGGAGGAATTGGCCTTGTCCGCGGCGACGGCGCCGGGCCGGGTTCGAGGCCGGCCGACAGGCAGACAGATCCGTATCTTCTGCAACACGGGGACGAACTGCGGGCTGTCGGCGGCCTGTCCTGCGGTCAGTACGAGTGACAGCGGACGGCACTTACGGTCAGCGGCGAGATGAATCTTGCTCGTCAGTCCACCGCGGGATCTGCCGAGGAGAGCTTGGCTCAAGCGAAGTTTGCGCCGTCGCCTGATTCGCCGTCGCTCTTGCTGCTCGGGGTCATACCTGCCGTCCTGTCCGTTCTGTTCCGGCGGGCCGCCCCCTTTTGCCGGGCCCGCTCCTGTTCGTCGGCTGCTTCCTCCAGGGCGTCCATGACGTCCTTGCCGATGCGCATCCCGGCTGCACCGTGGTGGGCGCGGGCAGTGGTCGAGTCCACGCTGACCAGGGATAAGTCCGTCTGCCCCCGGCGTGCGGCCTCGGCGATCATGCCTTCCAGAAGAGCTGAGAAGACCCCGGCGGCCCGCCAGACGCGAAAGCGCCCGTAGACCGTCGGCCACGGTCCGAACTCGGAAGGCATCTCGCGCCACTGGGCGCTGGACCGGAACCGCCAGATCACCCCCTCGAACTGCTCCCGCAGCCGCTCGGGGTACGGACCGTACTCACCTATCGGCAAGTACGGCTCAATGAACTCCCACTGCTCGTCCGTGAGTTGTCTACGTGTCACATCCAGCGTCCTACCAGGTCCCGCCCCCGCACGGGATCAGAACCCGAGATTGATCACGACCTCACACAGGCCCTAACCCTCCAGGTGGGACAGCTCTCGTTCGGGCAGCTCGGTGCGTCCGTCGATGCCGTACATGACCTGCAACGGGCCGGACGATCCGTTGCCGCGCCGGTCGGTGTACCGGGTGAGGAACCCCATGAACGCCTCGGCCTCCTCGGTGAAGCCGAGCCTGAGCAGGGCGTAGACGGCGAACGCGGCGTCGCGCACCCACACGTAGCGGTAGTCCCAGTTGCGGCTGACCATGGACAGCATTTTGTTGGCGAGCTGGACCATGTGGAAGTGGTCGGCCACGATGGTGGCGTGCGGCAGGCCGATGCGGATCGCGGCGCGGTAGGCGGCCGACATGTCGATGGCGACGTAGCCGATGCCCTTTCTCCAGTCCAGGTCGGTGGTGGCGAGCCAGGCCAGGACGTCGGCGACGGTGCGGCCCTCGACCTGCCCGAGCAGCCCGCCGTGGCCGAGGGCGTCGACGAAGCCGGTGTGCCACCGGTCCCGGGTCAGGCGCCACTTGTCGGTATCCGCATCCCGTTCCCAGCGGGTCCGTCCGCGGCGGGTCTCGTCGATGCCCAGGACTGCGACCCTCGGCAGAGGTGCCTCGGTGACGTCGCGGGCTTGCGTGCGGAAGGCTTCCATCACGGTCGGCCAGGACAGATGCAGATCCCGTGCGGCCTGGATGACCGTGGAGCCGGCATCCCGTATGCGGCACCCGGCCGCATCCCGCAGCCGGGCGGTCAGCCTGGCACCGGCCGGGATCTGCGGGATCTGCTCGGTGAAGGACCGGCGAGGGCAGTCGGCCTCGCGGCACCACCAGCGGCGCTTGTGCCGGCGGAACTCCAATCCGCGCTCGCCGTAAGGGAGATCGCGCGGCCGGGTCACCGCGAAGCCCTTCACCCGGGTGGCGAACACCCCGCAGGCCGGGCAGGCTCTGGCTGTCTCGTCGGCCGTGACCAGGTGAACTCGGCGCCTTCCGTCGGCCAGCCGCTCGACCCACGCGACGGACACCCCGTCGAGGTCGAGCAGCAACGTCGTATCGCTGAGCAAGCCCGTGGCTCCTGCATGATCGTTCTGCGTCGAGAACAGAGATGATCACGCAGGTCCACGGGCATCCTGCATCCAGGGCCGTGCCCGAATGCCTCATGACAATCGGCCGGGTGTGGTTCGCTGCTGGGGTGACTCAGGACTTGGAGATCGTCGCATTCGAATCCGCCGAGGCATTCCAGGCATGGCTCGGTGTGAACCACGCCGTCTCGCCGGGCATCTGGCTCAAGCTTCGTAAGAAGGGCCCCGGAATCGTCGCGCTGGACTACGCCCAGGCGCTCGACGTGGCACTCTGCTACGGCTGGATCGACGGCCAGAAGGCCAAGTTCGACGACCAGTGGTGGCTCCAGCGGTTCACCCCGCGCAAGCCGCGCAGCAAGTGGTCCAAGGTCAACCGGGACAGGGTCGCCGCCCTGATCGAGCAGGGCCGGATGCGTCCGCCGGGGCAGGCCGAGGTCGACCGCGCCAAGGCGGACGGCCGCTGGGAGGCGGCCTACGACGGTGCGAAGACCGCCACGGTGCCGGACGACCTCGCGGCGGCACTGACCGCCGACCCGGGCGCGGCGGAGTTCTTCGAGACACTGGACCGGCAGAACCGCTACGCGATCCTGTACCGGATCCAGGATGCCAAGAAGGCCGAGACCCGGGCGCGCCGGATCGAGAAGTACGTAGCGATGCTGGCGAAGGGCGAGCAGCTGCACCCGTAGCCACGGAGAGGGGACCCCCGGCGCGCCTGCGGCCCCGGCAGCAGCCACTTTGCTCCAGCCCGGGCGTCGGCTGATAGGCGGAGCCGTCCGCCGCGAGGGCGAAGCCGTGCTGCCCAGGAGGGAGCGGGCGGTGGTGGTCTCGGCTGTGGCCGTCACGGTGTGGTCGGTGAACTGGAAGCGGAGGTCCGGATCGGCTTCGGGAGTATCGGGGCTCCAGCGCGTCGTCCAGGAGAGGTCGACAATGCCGATGGTGCGGGCCAGAAGCGGGCCTTGCAGAGAATTACGAAGCCGCAGGTAAGGGGCCTGCCTCAGCGGCCCTCCGGAACGCCCCGCTCGACCTTCGGGAATGCATGAGGCCCGTGGTCCGGCTTGAGCCGGTGGACGATACGACCGCTGTCACCGCCGCCCAGCTGCGGGGTGTCGTCGAGCGGCTCAGCACCGCGGGCCAGCAGCAGACCGAAGACCCGGACATCGCGATCGTCAGCGATGCCGGCCGCGACGTCACCCGCCTGGCCTGAGTCCTGCCGCAAGCAGACTTGGCAGTCTGCGCATGTCATGAAAGACGACGGTATCGGGGCCTTCGAGACACTTCGCAGGGGTCAGTCCGCCGACGTAGCCAAAGGAACGCATCCCTGCTGCACGGGCGGCCTCCACCCCCGGCCGACTGTCCTCCACCACTACGCACGCCGCCGGATCAATGCCCATCTGCCGCGCCGCGTAGTGGAACAGGTCTGGGGCCGGTTTACCCCGGGAGACTTCGGTGGAGCTGTAGATGCGGCCTGCGAACCGTTCGTAGAGACCCGTGCGACCAAGGGTGTGACGCATCTTCTCGTGAGAACCACTTGAGGCAACACAGGTTGGAAGAGCGATGGCATCAAGTGCCTCTGTGACTCCTTCGATCGGAGCCAACCCGAGATCTACGGCCTCCCGATGCAGCTCGACGAACCGCTCCCACCAGGTCTTCGCAGTCTCCTCGCCGAGCCGAGCAGCTACTTGTTCGGTGATGAACTGACTGGAGCGACCGATGAACCGATCGATCACTTCGGCCTCGGTGAGCCGCCAGCCCAGCTCTGCCCCGAGGGCCATCTGGACACGCATGGCGATGCGTTCGCTGTCGACCAGCACTCCATCGCAGTCGAATATCACGAGCTCAATCGGCTTGGGCATCCCCGCAGGATAGAGGGGTCCTGCCCGGTCATACAAAGGTCTGACTCAGAGTCCGTACCAGACCGCCTGCAAGGCCCGCGGCCCTCTCTGCACTACACCTGCGGGCGCTACGGTGCAGAGGGAGATGCGTGTGCGAACCCCTCCCCGGAGTCCACACTCTGTGTTAACTTTTCTTGGCGCCATCAGAGGTATGAGTTCCAACGCACGCTCCTTGAAGTTGCAACGTCACTCGGGAGAAGCATGAAACGGGACATACCATCGGAACTGGAAATTCGGCGAAGAGCTCAGTACCTGGCACGCCAGAAGAGCTTACCCATCCTTGAGATCGTCACTCCATCCCTTGCGCCTGGCCTTGAGCAAGGAAACATTAAGACAGGTTTCTCGGGGAAGCATATAGGGCGCATCCTCGTATGGAACCTGCCCACCTTACGCACATGCCCGGGTGCGAGCGGTTGGTGTGCCAGTAACTGTTACAACGGGGACACAAGTGGCGAGATCGAATTCAACAGGCCCCTGTGGTATGCGAACGAACTCCACGCTCGTGACAACCCGCAAGCTCTCGGCAGGTTAATCCTGCAGCAGATAGCGGATGAGTCGAAAGGAGTATCTCCCTCAGTAGTGGCCACCAGAGTGCACTCATCTGGTGATTTCTTCAGCAGCGCCTACATCTCCATGTGGCGAGATATTAGCAGTGCAGTGCCTCAGCATCTGTTCTGGGCTTATACGAGATCTTGGGCAGTCCCTGAGTTACTACCGGCACTTGATGAGCTTCGAGAAGTGTCCAACTTCCAGCTCTTCGCCTCTGTCGATCACTCTATGCCTGAACCTCCTACAGGTTGGCGTGTGAGTCGCGTGAAGGACCCGCGGTCACCCAAAGCCGATCCAGTCACATCCTCAAGCGTAAGACAGATCGCTTGCCCTGAAGAGTACAGAGAAGGTATCAACTGCGCCAATTGTAGGTTCTGCCTGTTGCCGAGAATCGGGGATGTCACTTTCAATGTTCACTGAATCCAGCCCTCCCGCAATTTTCATCGGTGGCCCCAGCGATAGGGATCGGAAGAATCTCATAGAGAAGATAACCACACGCCCAAACTTCACTCGGATCAGCTCCCCCATGTTTAAATATGGGGGAGATTACCCGCGTGTGGCAGCTGACGTCGAGGCATTAGCAACCGCCGGGAAGGTCGCAGTGGTGGAAGCGCATCCCGACAGCTTCTCAAAACTAGCTGCGCACTCGGATAACGCATTCTGTGTTGCACTTCTCTCCGACGAGGGTAAGGGCGTCGGCAAATCGTCACCCGAGGGCAACACCGACTATGCGGACGTATCGCAGCTTACGGACAAGGCGCACTTGGTCCTCTATCGCTCCAACTGTGAGACCGTCGAAGAGATCGCTTATGCCGTATGCAAGGGATTCGAGGTACATCGGGCATCGAGTGCATACCCAGACTGTCGACGAATAGATCGCGAAAACCGCGTTGGCTATACAGCCATCGCGGAAGAGTTCATTGACGAGCTAAGACTTACTACGGCCGACTTCCACAATGCATCGGCCCCGTACCTCGGCAACATTTTGAAAGATATCCCTGAAAGCAGGCGGCTCATAGAGGTGGGGGCAGGGCGAGGGTGGCTTCGCGAGACTGTCGGGATGGGGAAAGCGGACTACTCGTGTCAGGAGACCAGCCCAGGGATGCTCGAATACCTTCCTAAAGGTACTATAGCGAACCCGATAAGGGCTCTCCCTATGAAGCATGGTACCTACGATTTCGTCGTAGGATCATTGGTCGACGGAATGGCATACCCTCTCGGTGTATTTTGCTTGTCGCAGCTCCTGGTGCGATCAGGCCAGATTGTGGTCTCGTGGCCATCTGCAGTGTGGTCCACTGGCCGTCGACGCACACAGAAGACGCACTTCATCTCCGCGAATGGAGATAAAGTTCAAGGGATTCACTCTTTCACACCCAACCAATCCCAAACAGAAGAGCTATTCCAGACGGCCGGCCTGAAGCTCACCGAATTCCTGCAATGCCCCCCGACGCCTCCCGTCGGGCGTTCATACAGCAATGACACGCTACTCGCCGATGGATCTCTCCCCGAGAGCCTCGTTTCCATAGCCGTGGGGGTTCGGTTATGAACACATTCGCGTCGTTTCACGAAGCCTTTCACTATCTCGTAGAACTCGTCTTCAAAGAGGGGAGTAAGGTCCCTGGCCCACAATCTCGAACCTCAATCGGTTCCGATTTCGGGGAGTCCAGAAAAGCGACATACGAAGTGATCTCTCCGACAGTGAAGATACTCGATCCGAGAAACCGCCTCCTCCCGGGCGGTTGCCGGCGGACGAACCTTGGATTCGCTTTTGCCAACTATCTGTGGGCCCTGACGCCAGGTGCTGAAGCGAGTCAGGTGATCTCCTACAATGAGCGAGGAAGGGATTTCACCGATGAAAAAGGAAGCCTCGTATGTGGTCTTTCGAAGAGGTTAATTGGCGATGGATCCCAGTCGCCATTGAAAGATTTGATTGACCTCATGAAGAGGGACATCAACACTCGTCGGGCATACATTGGATTCGTATACCCCTCTGATCTCCGTGACGAGCCGCGAGACTTCTCATGTTTTGGTTCCATGCAATTCCTGCATAGGCATGGGCGACTTGACTGCATTGCGTCCATGCGTTCTCAATCCATCCTCGGAGTGATGCCCTACGACATAGCGCTCCTCACTATGGTTCAAGAAACGGTCGCGAACGAGCTCGACCTCGACCTGGGGTCCTACTACCACCACTGCGGGTCACTGCACTACTATTCAAGCGAGGAAAGTCAAATCCGCAGCATCCTCAACTGCGAGGGTGTGATTGAGGCTATGTCCCCCATGCCGGCTCAGACACCGCTCAGCGAAGACAGTGTGCTGATTGCTGCAGAGAAGACCCTAAGGGAATCCGGACATATCGATGCGGATCGACTGGAACCATATTGGCTCAATATCTTTAAGTCGATGAAATCTTCACTGAAATCTGATAAAGGATTAGAGTGGTAGACGTAGCCATTATTGAGCGGGTTCAGGATCTCATGACCGCCCGTGAAGCAGGACTCCTCGGGGGCGAGGTAATGCCTGAAGATGCACTCCTTGGCGTGGTGCCCACTGCATCTCTCATGGACGTTTTGACACTGGGGATGTCGCTCAATTATCAAAGAAGTAGCTACGCCCTCTGGGAGGCAGTCGCCACGGCATTTCGAGATCCAGAATCTCGGTGGGTCTTCACTCCGGAGCTAGTTCTCGAAAGAGATTCCGGAGAGCTTGCTCGCCATCTCCTAAAGCATCGAATTGCGCTCCAGCCGAACCGTCACCCTATGATCTGGAGCCGTGTGGCTCAGGGGATTTTAAGATCGTCTAATAGTGGTGATGTCATGGGCCTTCTGATGGCTACAGAGATGGATATCGCACGACTTAAGAATGTCGTGCAGGTCATCAGAAAGAAGGAGTTCCCTTACCTATCCGGACCCAAGATCTTTAACTATTGGCTTTATGTGCTGGAGCAGTATACGGCGGTGGAGTGGAAATCTCGGGATCTCATCACGATTGCTCCCGATACACACGTCATTCAGGCGACGGTAAGACTCGGCCTGTGTGGGCGCGAGGTTCTTGAGGGGGCGGCAGGGCATCGTGCGGTGGTAGCCGAGGCGTGGGTGAATGCTCTCGCCGGTTCTTCCTTGGATCCAATTGATGTGCACACTCCGTTATGGCTGTGGAGTCGGGCAGGATTTCCGGATATCAAAAAACTCGGAGCAGGATAATAGTCAATTCCGTGACTCGGTTCCCTGCGCTGCCGTCGAACCTGATGGCGCCGCAGGACTCATGCCGGTCATGCTGCAACGAAAGAAGTCGATTCGCTTGTTGAGCCAAGGGGGAATCTTGGATATTCGTACTGCTCAAAAGCTGGCCTGGAAGAATAAAGTTACAAAGGGTTTCAATCTGGCCGATATTCCTCTTGAGTTCGGTCTGTTGAGCGCTGAAACAGGGGAAGCATTTACTGCGTGGCACCGTGGTCTTCCCGACTTCGGTGAAGAGCTCGCGGACGTCTTCTTACATCTCGCCGGTTTAGCCGAGATGAGTGGGATCGATCTCGACCAGGAAGTTGCGCGCAAGATCGATAAGAATCGACGACGTGTATACAGCCCTAACAAGGATGGGGTACAGATTCGGGTCGGCGAAGGATGACGCGATCATTGCCAGGTGCACGAGGTCTCGCAGCGCTCTTTCCTAGCACGCCAGCCCGAAGGCCTGTCCTGTTGATGGCCCTTGGGTCCTTCGCATTGGGCACTGACGCCTTTGTTATCAGCGGTGTCCTGCCTTCGCTCGGACAGGACCTTGGGGTATCAGTCGGCACTGCCGGCCTTCTCATAACCGTGTTCGCCGCTGTCTACGCCGTTGCCGCGCCCTTCGTTGCGGTCGGTGCCAGCCGATTAGACCGTCGGACGATCCTCCTGGTTGCTCTTTCTGGGTTCGTCATCGCCAACGTAGTCGCTGCCTTAGCTCCAAACTATTCAGTTCTGATGGCTGCACGAGTTATCGCTGCCCTAGCAACTGCGCTGTTCATGCCCGCAGCATCTGCCAGCGCCGCAGCCATTGTCGCTCCTGAGGAACGAGGGAGGGCTCTGACGGCCGTTCTCGGCGGGATCACCCTCGCGAGTGCCCTTGGTGTACCTGCGGGCACCATCATTGCCAGTGTTGCGAACTGGCGAGCCACATTCCTTTTCGTCGCCCTACTTAGCATGGTTGCCCTCCTTGGCCTCGCTCGCGCCCTCCCCTCGGTCCCGTCCGCAGGTGACGCCTCCATCGCTGATCGTGCACGCGCGACCGTCATCCATGGCGTACCTGCGATTCTGCTTGTCAGCATGCTGACTTTCTGTGGCATGTTCGCCCTGTACGCCTACCTGGCTTGGTTTTCCCGGGCCGTAGGAGACCTGAATGACGGAGCTATTGCTGGCGTCTACCTGACCTACGGGGTCTGCGGGATACTCTCCAATTTGATGACGGGCTTGCTGATCGACCGTTTTCCGCCAGAGCGAATTGCGTTGCTTTCCTCTGGACTGCTCGTCATCATCATGGGTCTCCTGACACTTCTAGCCTTCGTCGGATCCAAGAACGCTGCCACGGTCGTTACTCTGTTCGCCCTGATCGTGTTGTGGTCTCTGATCGGCTGGACCCTGAATCCCGCGCTGCAGAAATGTCTGATCAACGCGGGTGGGCAGCAAGCACAAGTTGTGCTCTCTCTGTCCGGATCAGCGGTGTACGCCGGGCAGGCCGTCGGTAGTTTGGCTGGCGGCCTTGCCCTCGTCCACGGCGCTGTTTCCCTGATGCTCACAGCATTAGGTTTTCAGGTGCTTACCGTCGTCATAGTGACCATCTGGACGACCCGCCGGCAGAGCGGGATCACAGCGCTGCCTGTCATCGAGGAGCCCCAGAAAGGCACCGAATCGGAGGTGTGCTGAGGTACGAACCAGCCGGTTGCTCTCATCCAGTGGACGGCGGCATTGAACATTGTTGGCAGGTACAGAAGGATCAGGTTTGGAGAGTCTGACTCACATCTCTGTGTCAATCCGTAGCGGCTCCGCTTCGACCCGCGCTTGGGCAACAGTCAGGCAGTTAGTTGCGAACACGAACTCCGCCTGCACACTTTGCCCTTCGAGGGTTTTTGCGATCCAGTACTTCGCGTCGTCCCACATCGCTTCAAGCGGAATCGAGTCCACTGGGTACCAGGACGGTGTGATCTCGTCACACTCCCGTGCGGTGCCGGCCGCCTTGTCGGTGGCGAACACCGCCACCTCCTGGTCATAGGCAGGGCGAGCGGGGAATCGGAAGACGAGTCTTGCCACCTGCCGTAGGTCTGACTCAGCCACAACCAGCGAGGACTCTTCCTCCAGCTCACGCACCGCCGCACGTGCCGGGGTCTCCCCGGCCTCCACGTGACCGCCGAGGCCCACGATGTTTCCGGCGCCGAAGCCTCGCTTCTTCCGCCCGAGCAGCACCTCCTGCCCGCCCTCGACGGTAGTCCGGGTCACCAGGCACAAACACATCGAAGTCAAAGTCATGTCTGCATCATTGCGCACTGCTCGTGGCCACGGTTCGAGATGCCTCAGAGGGTTGACGGCGTTGCCGGTGACCGGCTGCCCGCGACTTGCCACCGCACCCACGGCATCCGCTTCGCGCCCCGACGGGCCTGTCGGCGGGGCGGGGGCGGCCTCGATGCGGCCGGCGGGCCCGAGCGGAAGCGCTATGCCATCACCGAGGCGGGGGTCAGGCGCACGGGTGATTTGGCCGACCAGCTGATCTGCGACCACGCCCTGCTCCCTCTCGAAGGCGACCTGCGATGGCGGGAGTTGACGACGGCTCGGCCGGATCGACTCGTCCAGGCGGTGGCCGCGTGAATCCGCCCCTTGGTTCCCTGCTCTCCGCGCAGGACGTGCGCAAGGCGTACGGCCGGACCGTCGCCCTCGACGGCGCCGAGTTCTCCGTCCACCCCGGCGAGGTCGTCGCGGCGATGGGTCCTTCCGGTTCCGGGAAGTCGACGCTGTTGCACTGCCTGGCAGGGATAGTGGCACCCGACTCGGGCTCGATCGTCTACAACGGCCGCGAGATGGCCGGTATGAGCGACGCCGAGCGCAGTCTGCTCAGGCGGTCCGAGTTCGGGTTCGTGTTCCAGTTCGGGCAGCTGGTGTCGGAGCTGACCTGCGTCGAGAACGTGGCCCTTCCCCTGCGGCTCAACGGCATGTCCCGCAAGGAGGCCGAGCGGAACGCGCTCACCCGGATGGAGCGGCTGGAGGTCGACGCCCTCGCGAAGAAGCGTCCCGGTGAGATCTCCGGCGGTCAGGGCCAGCGCGTCGCCGTCGCCCGGGCCCTGGTCACCGATCCGCGCCTGCTGTTCGCCGACGAACCCACCGGCGCCCTCAACTCGCTCAACGGCGAGCGGGTGATGGAGCTGCTCACGGAGGCGGCCCGGTCGACGAACGCGGCGGTTGTGCTGGTGACGCACGAGGCGCGGGTGGCCGCGTACTCCGACCGTGAGGTCGTCGTACGGGACGGGAAGTCCCGGGACATGGAGCGCTCCGTATGACGACGCAAGAGCACCCGCCCGCCGGAGTGTCGAGGAGCCGGGGGACGGCCAGGGACCTGGCCATGGGCGTCCGGTTCGCTGTCAACGGCGGGCGTGAAGGGTGGATCCGGCTCCTGCTGACGGCCGTGGGTGTCGGGCTCGGCGTGGCGCTGCTGCTGCTCACCGCGGCCGTCCCGCACGCGCTGTCGGTACGGCACGAACGCGGGCAGGCGCGCCAGGACTACACCTACGGCCCGACGGACAAGCCCAAGGCGGACGACACCCTCGTCATCGCCGAGACCAACGACTGGTTCCGCGAGAAGGACATCCGCGGACGGCTGCTGGAGCCCGAGGGTCCGCGGGCACCGCTGCCGCCAGGGGTGGAAAGGTTCCCGGCGGCGGGCGAGATGCTCGTCTCGCCCGCGCTCCAGAGGCTGCTCGCCTCCGACAGCGGGAAGGCGCTGCGGAAGCGGCTGCCGTTCCGGATCGCCGGGACCATCGGAGAGAGCGGGCTCATCGGCTCGCATGAGCTCTCCTATTACGCGGGGGTGCGCCATCTCGCGCCCAGGTTCGACGGCTCGACGGTGGCCCGGATCGACCGGTTCGGAGAGCCTGATCCGACCCCCGCACGGATGGATCCGATCCTCGTCCTGCTCACCCTGGTCATGTTCCTCGTGCTGCTGATGCCGGTCGTCGTGTTCATCGCCACGGCCGTGCGGTTCGGGGGCGAGCGGCGCGACCGCAGGCTCGCCGCCCTCCGGCTCATCGGCTCCGACGGCGGCATGACCCGGCGGATCGCCGCGGGGGAGGCGCTCGCGGGCGCGCTGCTCGGGATGGTTCTCGGCACCGGCCTCTTCCTGATCGGCCGTCAGGTGGCGGGCGCCGTAGAGGTCCTCGGCGTCAGTGTGTTCCCCGGCGATCTCACTCCCTCGCCCGCCCTCGCCGTGCTCGTTGCGGTCGCGGTCCCGACGGCCGCGGTGCTGGTCACGCTGTTCGCGCTGCGCCAGGTGGTCATCGAGCCCCTCGGCGTGGTCCGCACGGCCACGCCCCGACGCCGCCGGCTGTGGTGGCGGCTGCTGCTGCCGGTGGGCGGCCTGGCGATGCTCTACCCGATGATGGGACAGGGCGACGACAAACGGGCCCCCACCGCTACCTTGCCGCCCTCACCCTCGCCGGCACGCTCATCCGGCTCGACCTGTGATCGACAAGACGCTCCCTAGTAGGGCTTTGTTAGGTGGTGTCGTAGGGCTGCCATGGGGTGGGTTGGTGGCAGGTGGGGCAGGTGCCGGTCCAGGTGGCCAGCAGGTGTTGGAAGAGGTCCAGGGCCTGGTAGAGGCTCAGGCCCTGGCAGGGACTTTTGGGCTCCTCCGTTGTTCGGTCAGGAACAGGTGGGCGGCGGTGACGAGGGTGACGTGTCGGTGCCAACCGGCGAAGGAGCGGCCTTCGAAGTGGTCCAGTCCCAGGGCGGTTTTCAGCTCTCGGTAGTCGTGCTCGATGCGCCACCGTAACTTCGCGATGCGGACAAGGTCGCGGGCGGGAATGTCGGCAGGCAGGTTCGAGATCCAGTACTGGACAGGCTCGTTTGCGTCCTCGGGCCACTGGGCGATCAGCCAGCTCAGCGGGATCGTGCCGTCCGCGGCAGGCTTTGGACGACGCCCGGCAAGACGCACCCGCACCAGCACGAAGTGCGAGCTCATCGCGGCTTTGGAACCCTTGCGCCAGGTCAGGGTCCGTCCCTGGTCTCGCCCAGCGGCCAGCACGTGCTCACGCAAGGACACCGGCCGGGTGCGGTAACGCGGCAGGGGCCTGGGCCCCAGTCCGCTGTATGCAGGCTGGTGGGGTTCGGCGGCCTCACCGTGGGCGGTCATCTCGGCCTTGGCCTGCAGGACGTAGGCCAGGCCGCGGTCTTCCAGGCCGCGGCGGAAGTCGGCGTTGGCGCCGTATCCGGTGTCCGCGACCAGCACGGCGGGCCTCAGGCCGCCTCCGGCGAGTTCGTCGAGCATCTCCAGGGCGAGCTGCCACTTGGGGCGGTGGTGTTCGTCGTCCGGGATGCGGCAGCGGTTCCTTCGGCCGTCCGCCTCGGGTGCATCCCAGCTCTCGGGCAGGAACAGCCGCCAGGACAGGGGGCATGAGGCGGTGTCGGAGGCGGCATGGACACTGACTCCGATCTGGCAGTTACCGACCTTGCCCAGCGTGCCGGAGTACTGCCGGGCCACACCGGGCGAGGAGGTGCCGTCCTTGGGAAAGCCGGTGTCGTCCACCACCCAGGCCTCAGGACGGACCACCCGCACGGCCCGCCATGCCAGCCGGGCTCGTACCGCATCGGAGGGCCAGGTGGAGGAGGTGATGAACTGCTGGAGCTGCTGGTGGTCCACCCCCAGACGGTCAGCCATCGGCTGCATCGACTTGCGTCGGCCCTCCAGCAGCAGCCCCCGCAGATACAAGGCGCCCTTCTCACGCTGATCCCGCCGCACCAACGGCGCGAACACCTCCCCGGCAAACTCCTCCAACCGGCCCCGACACGCAGCAATTTCCCCAGCCCTCATACAACCAGCGAACTACCACACACCCACCGTGACAAGACCACGTAACAAAGCCCTACTAGGGGACGGCGGCGGGAGCCCGCACCAGCAGGTGGCGGTGGAGGAGCGGTCCGAGGAGGGTGATGACGGTGGCCAGCCCGGCCGCGACGGCCAGGTCGGGGTGGGTCATCGAGTCCTCCAGCAGCCAACTGGCGCCGAGTGCGAGGGCGACCAGGGTGACCTTGGCGGTGGCCAGCCGGACGAGCGACAGCCGGAGCCGGCGCGCCGGGCGCCGGGCGGCCCGGCGGCTGCGCGCCAGATGCAGCAGCGGGGCGCCGACGAACAGGACGACCAGCAGCTTCACGGCGTGCTCCCACAGCGGTGCGCCGTGGTTCCAGGCCCAGATGCCGCCCATGACCAGTCCGGCGACGAGGTAGAGCCGGGCGATGTCCCAGGGCGACGCGGACAGGTCGGGCGGGCCGGCCGGGCCGGCCGAGCCGGGCAGAGGATGGCGCTCGGGCGTGGGCAAGGGGCCTCCGAGGGTCACTCAGGCGAGGGCGAGGGCGGCGGCGCGGGCGGTGGTGCTGGTGACACCGGATTCCCGCACGTCGGCCGGGAGATGCGGGTCAGCCGAGCGAGAGCGGAAGCCGGCTCAGCCCCCGCAGCGTGATGTGGTCCTTCCACTCCGGCTCGCCGGCCAGCCGCATCTGCGGGGCGCGGGCCAGCAGCGTCCGCAGGGCGATCTGCGTTTCGAGGCGGGCGAGCGGCGCGCCCAGACAGAAGTGGATGCCCTGGCCGAAGGCGAGGTGCCGCGGGGGCGTGCGGCCGATGTCCAGCTGCTCGGGACGTCCGTACGCCGCGGGGTCGCGGTTCGCCGCGCCGATCAGCAGCAGAAGCGTGGTGCCCGCCGGGACCGCGACCCCGGCGACCTCGGCATCCTTCAGGGCGTAGCGGACGGTGAGCTGGACCGGCGAGTCATAGCGGAGCAGTTCCTCGACCGCGTTGTCGGTCAGGTCCGGGTCGCTGCGCAGCCGCGCCAGCTGCTCGGGGTGGCGCAGCAGGGCGAGGGTGCCGTTGCCGATCAGGTTGACGGTGGTCTCGTGGCCGGCGATCAGCAGTAGCGTGCAGGTGGCCAGCAACTCGTTCTCGGTCAGGGCGTCGCCGTCGTCGTGCACGGTGACCAGCGCCGAGAGCAGGTCGTCGCCCGGTGCGCGGCGGCGCTCGACGACGAGTTCCCGCAGGTAGTCGGCGAACTCGCGGCGGGCCAGCGCTTCCTGTTCGGCGGCGCCGGGCGGTAGCAGGAAGTCGGGGACGAGGGCGCGGGCGACCGCATGCGACCAGGTCAGCATCCGGTGGCGGTCGGCCGCTGGGATGCCGAGCAGTTCGCTGATCACCGCCACCGGCAGGGGAGTGGCCAGGCCCTCGATGAGGTCGACCGGTTCCGGCGCGCGCTCCATGGCCGTGCACAGCTCATCGGTGAGCTCCTCGATCCGCGGCGCGAGGCGCTCCACCCGCCGGCGGGTGAAAGCCTGGGAGACCAGGGCCCGCATCCGTGAGTGGTCCGGCGGGTTCAGGCCCAGGAAGCCGCGTACGGGACGGCCCTCGTCATCGACGAGTACGTCGAGGGACGGGCGGTCCCGGGCGGCGAACCGGGGATCGTCGGCCTCCGGGTGCCCGAACCGTCCGTCGCGCAGGACCGCGGCACAGTCGTCGTACCGGGTGAGCACCATCAGCTGCTCGTCGAGCCGCGCGAGCGGTGTCCGCGTCCGCCAGCGGGAGTAGAGGGGATAGGGGTCGGCCTGGTGCAGCGGGTCGAGCAGGTCCTGCAGCGACGGCAGGGCGGCCGTGGCGTCGACGTGGGTCATCGGGTCTCCTCGGGCCGGTCGGCGGCCGCGGGGTCGTCCGCGGCCGCGGTGTCGTCCGTGGGGCCGGGCCCCGGGGCGCCGGCGGTGTCGCCGGCCGCGATCCCGGCGAACAGCCACTGCATCGCCTGGCCCAGCAGCTCGTCGGGCACGCTGGCGGGGTCGATCCGCCGCTGTCGCAGCAGCCCCTGGAAGAGCGCCATCGCGATGGTGGCCAGCGCGTCGGCGGGCACGGAGCCCCGCGCCCCGATGTGCCCCAGCGCCTTGCCCATGAGGTCTTCCAGCTCGGCCCGGGGGCCGCGCAGCTCCTCGGCCAGTGTCTCCAGCAGCGGGGGGTTGCGCACCGCGTAGAGCCAGAACTCGGCCTGGAGCGGGGCGAAGTCCGGGTCCTTGTCGGCGGCGTTCGCCAGCAGCCGGCCGAGCGCGGGACCCGGGTCGTCGCCGGTCTGGGCGTCGGCCACGATCTGTGTCGCCCGGGAGACCTGCTCGCTCGCGCGTTCCTTCAGCAGCTCCACGAACAGCCGGTCCTTGCTGCCGAAGTTCGAGTAGACCGCCCCGATGGAGAACCCCGCCGCCTCGGCGATCTCCTCCACGGAGGCGCCGGCGAAGCCCTTGCGCGCATACGTCCGCGCCGCCGCGTCGAGCAGCAGCCGCCGGGTGCGGGCCTTGGTCTCCGCTCTGGTCGGGCGGCGTCGGGGAGGGGGGTCGGCATCCGGGCTCATGCCTTCCACGGTAGACATAGCACTCACTATGTCAATAGCGAACGCTATGTGAAGGGTGGGTCACGGCAGGGCATGGCGAGCCGGCGGGTGCCGTCGGAGGCCGGGACGGCAACGGCCGGTGGCGCGCGCGGATCCGTCCGGCGCGGGCGGCCGGACACGGCAACGCCGCGGGCGACGCCGGAACGGCGTGCACCCGCGGCGCGATGCGGCGGAGCGGTACGGCCGCGCGGTACGGACCGGTGTCGAGACCGGTCCGCCGCGCGGTCAGTCGCGGCTCAGTCCTCCTCGGGGCCGACCATGGCCGCCAGTACGGAACGCCAGTCCTCGCCCGGCTGTTCGGCCAGGGACGGGGCCAGCCGCCCGGCGCGGTAGTGCCAGCGGTGGTCGAGGTCCGGGTGGACCTCGTCGGCGTCACGGATCTCGCTGTCGCTGCCGAGCAGTGCGGTCAGTTCGGTGGCGAGGTCCCGCCAGGAGACATGTCCGCTCACGGCGTTGGCGACACCGTGCACGGGGGCGTCCAGGCAGGAGACCACGGCCCGGGCCAGCGCCGCGGCGTGCACCCAGGCCGCGCCGTACCAGGCGTGGCCGCCGGTGCCCGGCCGCGGCAGGGCGATCGGCCGGCCCTCCCGCGCGGCCTGGTAGAGCAGACCGGTGGCGCCCCAGCGCAACTGGTCCCGCAGCCGCTGGTGAGCCCCCCACACCAGGGGGGAGCGGACGGCGCTCGCCCCGCCCCGGCCCCCGGCGCCGGCCGCCCGCAGCAGCAGCCCCTCGCAGTCGGCCTTGGCCTGTCCGTAGGCGCTCAGCGGCGCCTGGGGGGCGGACTCCTCCGCCACCCATTCACTGCCGGGGTGCCCGTAGGCGTCCACGCTGCTGACGAAGACGAACGGGCCGCGCGACCAGGCGCCGATCATCGCCGCCATCGCCGTCACATCGACCTCGGGCCGGGTGAAGGTGCAGGCCGCGTGGATCACCGCGTCGGCGCCGTCGACGGCCTTGCGCAGCGAGTCCAGGTCGCTGAGGTCACCCTCGATGACGTCCACGCCCTGTGCGGCGACCAGATGCGCGGATTCGGGGCGGGCCAGCGCCAGCACCGGCCGCCCCCGGGCGGCCAGTTCCCGCAGCACGAACGCGCCGACCCCGCCGGTGCCGCCGGTGACCAGGACCGTGCCCTCGCGCGCCCGCCGCGGACGGGAGGGGGCGGCCGACCGGGCGGCGGCCCGCTCCGCCTCGCGTGCGTCCAGCAGCGCGGTGACCGCCCGCGGGGTGCGGGCCTGCATGATGTCCAGGCCGGTCAGCGGCAGCGTCAGCGCCTGGCGCAGCCGTTCGGCGAGCTGCACGGCGATCAGCGAGTGGCCGCCGAGCAGGAAGAAGTCGTCGTCCGGCCCGGGCGCCCGACCCAGCAGCGCGGCGAAGCCCTCGGTCACCGCCTCGGCGCGCTCGCCCTCGGGAGCGGGCGCGGACGGCATGCCCGGCAGCCGGGTCACGTCGACCGAGCCGGCGGCCGTGCGCGGCATGGCGTCCAGCAGGGTCACCGCGGCGGGCACCAGGCCGGGGGCCAGTGACGCGCGCAGATGGGCGCGGAGCACGGCCGGTGCGGGGCCGCCGGTCTCCCGCAGGACGGCGTACGCCAGCAGCGGGCCGGCCGCCGGTTCGACGACGATGGCCTCGGCCACCTCGGGATGTGCCCGCAGCAGCGCCTCGGCCGGGTGCCCGCCGGCCTCGCCGTGGTGCGCCGGCGGCTCGCCGGGCATCCGGGACAGCCGCAGTTCCGGGTCGGCGGCGACCGCGGTGAGCAGGGCGGCGTAGTGCGCACCGAGCGCGGTCGCGGCCTCCTCGTCCAGCGCGGTCCGGCTGTACTGGACGAGGCCGGCCGGCTCGGCGCCGTCCACCAGGCCGAAGGACAGGTCGAACTTGGCCTCCCCGGCGCTGACGTCGACGTACTCGCCCTCGGTACCCGGCAGGTGCAGGGTGGTCGGTGCGCCCAGGACATCCGCGGTCACCCGGACCAGCGGTGTCCCCTCGGTGTCACGGGCGGTGGCGCCGAGCCGTTCCAGGATGAGGTCGAAGGGCACCTCGCGGCCCTGCTGGGCGTCGAGCAGGGCGTCCCGTACGCGCCCCACCAGCGTGGTGAACGACGGGTCCCCGGCGGTGTCCACCCGGACCGGGAGGGTGTTGACGCACAGCCCGACCAGTCGGCGCATGTCGGGGCCCTGCCGGTGGGTGCCGGCCACGCCGATCACCAGGTCGTTGCGGCCGGTGAAGCGGTGCAGGGCGGCGAAGGCGCCGGCGAGGGCCACGGTGAAGAGGGTGGCCCGGTGTTCCTGGCCGAGTGCGCGCAGCGCGGCCGGCACGTCCGGGTCGAGCGCGACGGTGCGGGTGGCGGCCGGGCGGTCACCGGCGTCGGCGGGCGGCTGCGCCGGGCGCGGCAGCGGCAGCGGGGAGGCGCCGCCGAGCCGCTCGGCCCAGTGGCTCAGCCCCTTCTCCAGCCGGTCGGCGGCCGCCTGCTCGCGCCGGGCGAAGTCCGCGTACTGCGGGGGCGCCGGCGGCAGAGCGGCGGCCGAGCCTTCGGCGGCGGCCGTGTAGAGCAGGTTCAGCTCGCCGGCCACCGTCTCCAACGACGGCCCGTCGAGGGCGATGTGATGAAACGTCAGCAAGACGGTGTGGTCCTGCGGCCCGTGCCGCAGGACCAGGGCGCGCGGCAGCGGGCCGGCGGCGAGGTCGAACGGCCGGTGGGCCTCCTCGGCCAGCAGCGCGCCGGCGCCCTCTTCGGCTGTCTCCACCAGGCGCAGCGCGATCGTCTCCGGTGCCGGGAGCACCTCCTGGTACGGCTCACCGTCCCGCTGCCCGTAGCGGGTCCGCAGAATCTCGTGGCGGCCCACCAGCGCGGTCAGCGCGGCGGCCAGCGCGTCCGTGTCGAGCGGGCCGCGCAGCCGGGTGGCGAAGGGCACGCTGTACGAGGCGCCGTCCTGGCCGAGCCGGTCCATCAGCCACATCCGGCGCTGGGCGTGGGAGAGCGGCGCCGGACCGCGCGGGGCGGCCTCGTCGGCGGGCGCGGGGCGGGCGGCGCGGGAGCGCGCCCGGCGCAGCAGTTCCTCCTGGAGCGCCGCGGCGGTCGGGGAGTCAGTGGCCATCGGTGTCCTCCGGGGCGCCGGGGCGCAGATCACTGTGGGCGGCCAGCAGCGCACGCTCGACCAGCGAGGCATGTCCGGCCACCGTGGGGGCGGCGAAGAAGTCGGCGAGCGTCAGCTCCACGCCGAGGTCCTCGCGGAGGTCGTCGGCGACGGCCAGCGCGAGCAGCGAGTGACCGCCCAGCGCGAGGAAGTCGGCGTCCGCGCGGGCGACTTCGCGCCCCAGCGACCGGCTCCAGATCTCGGCGACGGCCTGCTCCAGCGGACTCAGCGGCCCGGCCGGGGCCTCGGCCCCGCCGTCGGCGACGAGGTCCCGCAGCGCCCGGCGGTCGACCTTGCCGGAGGGGGTGAGCGGCAGCACCTCGACGAGCTCGATGTCGTCGGGGATCAGATGTGCGGGCAGGACGGCGCTGAGCGTCTCACGCAGCGCGTCGGGGCGCGGCACCGGGCCGGGCGCAGCCACCACGAACGCGGCCAGCCGGGCGTCGTCGGGCGTGGGATGCAGCACGGTGACGGCCGCGTCCGCCACCTCGGGCCGCTCCCGCAGGGCGTGTTCGATCTCGCCCGGCTCGATCCGGAAGCCGCGGATCTTCACCTGGTCGTCGGTGCGCCCGTGGAAGTCGAGCGTGCCGTCCGGCCGCTGGGAGACGAGGTCGCCGGTGCGGTAGAGACGCCCCCGCCCGGGCAGGTCGCGGAAGCGTTCGGCGGTCAGCTCCGGCTGTCCGGTGTAGCCGTGTGCCAGCCGGCTGCCGCCGATCCACAGTTCGCCGCGGGCGCCGGCCGCGACCGGCTCCCCGGCGTCGTCGAGCAGGTGCACGGTCGCCCCGGCGATCGGCCGGCCGATGGGCATCGCGCCGTGACAGTCGGCGGTGGTGACGCGGTGGGCCGTGGTGAAGGTGGTCGCCTCCGTCGGCCCGTAGCCGTTGACCAGCTCCAGCCACGGGAAGGCGGTCAGCACCTCGCCGGCGTGGTGCGCGGACAGTGCCTCGCCGCCCACGATCACCGTGCGCAGCAGCGAGAAGATCCGCGAGCGCCGGCCGGCCAGCTGGTGGAACAGCGCGGTGGTGAAGAAGGCGACGGTGACGCCATGGCGCTCCACGTGCCGCGCCAGGTCCTCCAGCGACGGCCGTTCGGTGGTGCACACCACCACGGCGGCGCCGTTGGCCAGGGCGCCCCACACCTCGAAGGTCGAGGCGTCAAAGGTCATCGGTGAGTGGAAGAGCACCCGGTCGCGGGCGGTGAGCGTGAGATACGCCGGGTCCAGGACCAGCTCGGCGATCGCCCGCTGCGGGACCGCCACGCCCTTGGGGCGGCCGGTGGAGCCGGAGGTGAACATGGTGAACGCCGTGGCGTCCGGGCCGAGTTCGGCCGCGGCGAGCGCGTCGCCGCCGAGCAGCGGTTCACCGGGCAGCGTCAGGGTGGCGCCGGCCGGCGCCACGGATTCGAGGAGCTTGCGGTCGCCGACGGTCAGCGTGGCGCCCGCGTCGGCGGTCAGCGCCTCGGAGCGGGCCCGCGGATGGGCCGGGTCGAGCGGCACGCACCCGGCACCCGCCCACCACAGCGCGAGCTGGGCGACCACGGTGCGGGCGGAGCGGGGCAGCAGCAGCGCCACGGAGTCACCGGGGCGCACACCGTTCTCGCGCAGATGGGCGGCGAGCGCCCGGGCCGACGCGACGAGCTGCGCGTAGGTCAGCGTGGTGTCGCCGTCCGCCACCGCCAGGGCGTGCGGGGTCCGTTCGGCGTGCCAGGCCACCAGGGCGGCCAGCCCGGCCTCGGGGGCGGGCCGGCCGGCCGGCGGGACGGGCCCGGTGCGGTCACCGGACGGGGTGCGCTCGTGCGGCAAGGTGCCTTCGGTGAGCACGGGGCCCTCCTTCGGGGCGTCGGGGACGTACGGGGTGCGGGTGGTCATCTCAGGCTCCCGCCGCCTGCTGCCGGGCACGGCGCTCGTCGATGAGCCGTGCCACGGCGCGCAGGTCGGGCTGGCGGAGCAGCTCGGGGGCGCGCAGCCGTACCCCGCTCTCCTTCTCGAGCACGGTCAGCAGCCGGGCGGCGACGATCGAGGTGCCGCCGGCCTCGGTGAAGTTCTCCGCCAGCGAGGTCTCGGGACGGGCCAGCAGATCGCGCACGGCGTCCAGCAGGAGCCGTTCGCCGGGCGTGGCGCCCGGGTCCGGCGCGCCGGCGGCGGTGCCGGCGTCCGGGCGGGCACCGGCCGCGGCCGCCGCCTGCCGGGTCAGCTCGGCCCGGTCCACCTTGCCGTTCGCGTCCAGGGGGAAGGCGTCCACGAGCCGTACGTCCGAGGGCACGGCCTGTTCGGGCAGCCAGGCCCGCAGGGCGGGCAGCAGCGACTCCGCCGTGGGGGCGGCGCCGGCGGCCGGCCGGACGTACGCCACCAGCCGGGTGCGGCCGTCGGCGGTACGCGGCGCGGTGACGACGGCGCTCAGCACCGCCGGGTCCTGCTCGAACGCGGCCTCCACCTCCGCCGGTTCGATCCGGACCCCGCTGATCTTGACCTGGTCGTCGAGCCGGCCGAGGAACTCCAGCTGCCCGTCGTCGAGCATCCGCACCCGGTCCCCGGTGCGGTACAGGCGCTCCACGCCCGGCAGGGTGAGGCCCTCGGGCACCGCGGTGAAGCGGCGCGCGGTCAGTTCGGGGTCCAGGTAGCCGAGCGCCAGACCACTGCCGCCGATGCGGAGTTCGCCCTCCGCGCCGTGCGGCACCGGCCGGCCGTCGGCGTCGGTGACGACGACCGTCACGCCGGGCAGGGGGAGGCCGATGGGCGGGGCGGAGTCCGTGTCCACCGCGCCGTCGGCGGCCCGCATGGTGTGGACGGTGGAGACCACGGTGGCCTCGGCCGGTCCGTAGGCGTTGTGGACGGTGGCGGTGACCTCCGCGCCGGGGCGGCGGCGCATCCGGTCACCACCCACCATCAGATGACGCAGCTTCAGGTCCGCGGGCCACGGCCGCTCCAGCAGCGGCTCGGCCATCGGGGTCGCCGCGACACCCACGGTCACCCCGGCCGCACGCCACCAGTCGGCCAGCACCACCGGGTCCCAGCGGACCTCGTCCGGCGCGGGGATCAGCGATGCCCCGGACGTCAGCCCGGCCCACAGCTCCAGCAGATGGGGGTCGAACGCGACACCGATCAGCAGGGACTGCCGGTCACCGGGGGCGAGGCCGGTCGTGGCGCGGTACCAGTCGAGGAGCGTGCCGAGCGCCGCCTCGCCCACCGCGACCGCCTTGGGACGGCCGGTGGAGCCGGAGGTCAGCACGGCGTAGAACGCCTCGGGGGGCGCGCAGAGGGCCGGACCGGCGGGCGGGGCGAACGCCGCCACCACCCGGGCGGGGGCATTGGCGCCCGCGCCCGGCAGCACCAGGTCCCGCAGCTCCGCCGAGCGGTGCCGGGGCGGCAGGACGGCGGGGTCGCCGATCAGCGCGACGACGTTCAGGTCCTCGGTGACGGCGGCGGTACGGCGCTCACCGGGGCGGGGGCCGAGCGGAAGATACACGGCACCGAGCCGGGCCAGCGCGACGGCGGTCACCACCAGGGCGGCCGAGCGGTCCAGGCAGACGCCGACCAGGTCCCCGGGCCGCACCCGGTCGCGCAGCGCGGCCGCGACCTCATCGGCGGCGAGGTCGATCTGCTCGTACGTCCAGTGGTGCGGCCCGTCGGTCACCGCGGGCGCCTGCGGGGTGCGCCGGACCCACTCCTCGTAGCGGGCGAGCACCCCGGTTTCGCCGCCGCCGGCGAGGGCGGCGCCGCGGGCGATGCTGAGCGGGTGGCCGTCCGGGGTCTGCGGGGCGGGGGCCGGGGCGGTCATCGGCTGGGTCATCGGGACTCCGTCACGGGGGTCGAAGCGGCGGAAGCGGGGACGGCGGCGGTGCCGACGGCGCGCAGCGCACGGGCCTGGTCGGCCAGCACCGGGTTCTGGAACAGCAGCCGCAGCGGCGGGCGCTTGCCCAGCCGCGGTTCGAGCCAGGCGGCCAGCTCCGCGGCGAGCAGCGAATGGCCGCCGGACCGGAAGAAGTCCGAGGACTCGTCGAAGCGGCTGTGGCCCAGCGCCGCGGACCAGCCCTCGGCCAGCAGTGCCGTCAACGGGTCGGACGGCGCCAGCGGTTGGGCAACGACACTCTCCGCGGCGGGCGCGGCCGGCTCCAGCGTGGCGGCCCGGCGGGTGAGCGCGGTGCGGTCCGGCTTGCCGCCGGCCAGTCTCGGCATGTCGTCCAGCAGCGCCCAGCGTCCCGGTACCAGTGCGCTCGGCAGCCGGCTGCTCAACTCCGTGTGCAGCGCCTGCTCGTCCCACGGCGCACTGTCATCAGCGCGCTCCAGGAAGCCGACGAGCCGGGGCCCGCCGGAGGCCTCGCGGTCCAGCACGACGGCGACGGACCGGCCGCCGAGCGCGGCCGAGGCGGCCGCCTCGACCTCCTCCAGCTCGATGCGGTAGCCCCGCAGCTTGATCTGGTGGTCGCGGCGGCCCAGGAAGTACAGCAGCCCGTCGCGGCCGCGGTAGCCGAGGTCGCCGGTGAGGTACACCCGCTCACCGCCGAGGGCCTCGATGGAGACGAACCGTGCGGCCGTCGCCTCGGGATTGCCCACATACCCCTCGGCCAGCCCGGCGCCGGCGATGGCCAGTTCACCGACGGCGCCGTCGGGCAGCGGCCGGTGCCGCTCGTCCAGGACATGGACGCGCTCGCCGGGCAGTTCGGTGCCCAGCGGGATCTCCGCACCGTCGGCGAGGCCCTCGCGGGTGATCTCGTGGACGGTGGAGCTGATGGCGGCCTCCGTGACGCCGTAGACGTTGAGCACGGTGCTGTCGGTGTCCGCCAGGAAGGCGTGCAGCACATCCGCCGGGAGCCGCTCACCGCCGAGCACCAGCAGTCGCGGTGCCCAGTGGCCGTCGCGCAGGGCGGGGCGCATCTCCTCGCGGGTGGCGAGGAAGTAACTGGTCGGCAGATTGGCCACGGTGACCCGGGCGGAGATCAGCAGGGCGGCCAGCTCGGCGCCGGTCGGCACCTCACGGTCGGGAGCCACCAGGCACGCCCCGGCGTACAGCGACGGCAGCACCTCCTCCAGGGCCACGTCGAACGACGGCTGGGCGAAGAGCAGCACCCGGTCGCCCGCGGCCAGCCCGAACCGCTCGGCCGCGCCGGTCAGATGGTTCTCCAGCGCCGCCCGGCCCACGGCGACGGGCTTGGGGATGCCGGTCGAACCGGAGGTGTGGATGATGTACGCGGCACCGGGCACGACCTCGGCCGCCCGGGCCGCCGGCAGCGCGACGGCGTCGACCGTGGCCGTCGGCAGGCCGTCCGGCACGGTGACGGGGGCGTCCGCCGAGGTCAGCACGAGCGCCGGTGCCAGCCGGCCCAGCAGCAGCGACAGCCGGGCCGGCGGGTCCGAGGGCGACAGCGGGCAGTACACCGCCCGGGTCCGCAGACAGGCCAGCAGCGTCACGACGGAATCCGCGCCGCGGGGCAGCACCGCGGCCACCGGCTGCCCGGCGGTCACGCCGGCCGCCCGCATCCGCTCCGCGAGCGCGCTCACCCGCTCGTCGAGATCGCCGTAGGTGAGTCGGCGGGCGCCGATCAGCAGCGCGGGCAGGGACGGGTCGTGGGCGGCGGCCGGGTCCAGCGGGTCGTGCCCGGACGACTGCGGGGCGGGGGCCGTGAGGGCCGGCGGCACGGGCGGCGGCGCCAGCTCCGCCAGGGCGGTGCCCGGCGCGTCGAGATACGCCCGCAGCAGATCCAGGAACCGTCCGGCGAGCAGCTTCGCCACGTCCTCGCCGAACATGTCGGCGTCGTAGTCCCACACCAGCGTCATTCCCGGCGCACCGTGCCGGATGCTGACACCGCGCCGGTCGTCCGGCAGCAGCACCACGTCCAGGTCGAACCGGGTGGTGCCGGTGTTGAAGCCCTCGAAGAGGGTGATCTCCAGGCCCGGGACGTCGATCTCCGGCAGCTCGGCGTCGTGCGCGCTGAACATGACGCTGAACAGCGGGTTGTCGGCGCCCGAGGTGTGCAGGCCGAGCGCGCGGGTCAGCTCCTGGATCGGCACCTCCTGGTGCGGCAGCGCACGGAAGAGGGTGTCGGTCACCTCGTCCATGGACTCCTCGGCCGGGGCGGCCGGGTCCAGCCGGAGCGGGAGCGGGATGGTGTTGACGAACATGCCCACGGCGTCCTCGAAACCGCGCGGGCGGTTGCCGACCGCGGTGCCGACCACCATCTGCGTGCGGCCGCTGTGCCGGCGCAGCAGCTCGGCGAAGAGCCCGAGGAGCGTGGCGAACGGCGTCAGCCCGCGGTCCCGGGCGTGCGCCCGCAGCCGCTCGGCGAGATCCGCGCCGATCGACTGCCGCAGCTGACCGCCGTGGTGGCGGCGCCGGGAGCCGGGCCGGGTCAGACCGGGCAGCGGCATGTCGTAGGACAGCTCGCGCAGTGCACCGGTCCAGAACTCCAGCCCCTCGTTCCGCTGCGCGCTCACCTCGTCGGCGGACCGGGAACGGACGTGATCGGCGTAGGAGGACGCCGGCGGCAGCTGCACCGGCTCGCCCAGGACGTGGCCCCGGTAGACGGTGAACACGTCCCGCAGCAGGATCGCGAACGAGTGCCCGTCGTGGATCAGATGGTGTTCGACGTGGATGAGCCGGTGCCGGTCGTCCGCCAGCCGGACCAGGGTCCAGCGCAGCAGCGGCGCCTCATACGTGTCGAGCGGGGTCTCCGCCTCGGTGCGCAGCAGCTCCTGGAAGGCGGTCTCCGGGTCCGCGGCCCCGCTCAGGTCGACCGTGCGCAGCCGCGGGGCACAGACCTCGGCGACCCGCTGCCCCGGCATCGCCCCGGCGACGGCGACGAGTTCCAGCCGCAGCCCGGCGTGCCGGTCGAGTGTGGCGGCGAGACCCAGGCGCAGCGCCTCGGCGTCGAGTGTGCCCCACAGATCGAGTGCGGCGGTGAAGTTGTAGGCGCGGCTGCCCGGTTGCACCTGTTCGTGCAGCCAGACGATCTCCTGCGAGGAGGAGAGCGGAAGCATGGGCGATCCCTGAGGTTGTCGGGTCGGGTGTGTTCTCCGGCCGGGGCGTGGTCGGGCCCGGCCTGGGGTGCGCGGACCGCGCCGCGGGTTGTGCGGCGGGTCCGGCGGAGTCGGTGGGTGAGGAAGGGGCTGGGCCCCGGGGCGGATCAGCCCGCCGTCGGGGCCGGGGTCCGCAGGGTGTCGGCGAGTGCGGCGAAGGCGCGC
This sequence comes from Streptomyces sp. NBC_01454, assembly GCF_036227565.1. NCBI lineage: Bacteria > Bacillati > Actinomycetota > Actinomycetes > Kitasatosporales > Streptomycetaceae > Streptomyces > Streptomyces sp. NBC_01454. The sequence continues at coordinate 405,435 of NZ_CP109460.1, read as the reverse complement.
TCGGCGCTGAGGTCGGGGAGGATCGTGCGGTCCCACACCATGCGCAGCCCCAGTTCGGCTCCCTGGGTGACGGAGACCGCGAAGGGGCCGCGTACCGCTCGGCCGTCGACATGGACCTCACGGCCCGTCACCCCGCCGAGGCACAGCGGGGGATGGCGCCGGGTGTCCTCCACGGTGAGCAGGCCGTCGAGCCGGCCGCTCCAGCCGGAACCGGCCGCCCGGGCGGCGTGCACCACGGCGTCGAAGGGGGTGGCGGCATGGTCCAGGTCGTCCCACCAGGCCCCGGCCGTCGCCGACGCGTCGGGCCGCTGCCCGGTCTCGGTCGGGAAGACCACGGTGTTCAGGAAGCAGCCCAGCACCGGCGCGGCACCGGAGGGCCGGCCGCCCCACGGGTAGCCGATCGGCACCACGGGGCCGCTTCCGTACAGCGCCGCGGCGGCCGCCCGGCAGGCGTCCAGCAGCTGGGGGAAGGGCACCCCGCCCGCGGGCGCGGGCAGCCGCACGGTGGCCGAGCCGCCCGGCGTGCCGGGTGCCGGCGGCGCCGACTGCGGCGCCGGGGCCGCCTCGCGCACCGCGCGCAGCCGCTCGCCCCAGTACGCCAGCGCCTCCGGCGAGCCCGCGCGCTCCTCCGCGGCGAGCTGGAGCAGGACGGCGTCCCGGTAGGCGGTCAGTTCGGCCTCGGCCTCGGCGGGGGAGGGGCCCTCGACGCCGGTGCCCCGGTCGTAGGCGGCGCCGAGTTCTCCGGCGAGCCGGGCCAGCGACTGGCCGTCGCAGGCGAGATGGTCCAGGACCACGGCGAGCACCTCCTCGGTGCCCTGCGGACCGTCCGGCACCAGGAACAGCCGCAGCGGTGCGCCCTGCGTGCTCCACCCGTCCAGGGCGCGCCGCAGCACGACCGCCGCGTCCTCGCCGGGCGCGCACGCCAGGCGGACCACGGGGACCTGCGGCTGCTCCAGGCGCAGCGCGGGGGTGCCGCGCTGCACGGTGGGCCGGGACCGCAGCACGGGGTGCAGGGCGGCGAGACGGTTCGCGGCCGCCGCGAGGCGGTCGGCGTCCACCGTGCCGCGCGGGAAGGCGAAGAACATCGGCACGAGGTCCGGCCGCCCGGCGGGGTCCATGGCACGCACCAGCGCGAAGCGGCGCTGGGCCCCTGTGACGGGCAGCAGGACCGGGGCCCCCTCGCCGGCGTCGAGTCGCCGGAAGCGGGCCAGATACTGGCTCGTGATGCTGGGCACCGTGATCCTCTGTGTCGTGACGGACCCGCATCACCGGAGCGGGATGCGGGGGGAACTGCCGTACAGGGGGGAGGGGGAGAGAAGAGCCGGGAGACGGTCGGCGGTCAGCCGAGCGTGGCGGCTTCGGCCGCGTCCGCGGCGCCGGGCCGGGCGGTGTCCTCGTCGGGGCCGGTGGCGGGCAGATCCCGCATCCGGCGCAGCGGGGAGAGCAGCAGCGGCAGCGGTACGGCCAGGAATCCGGCCGCGCACCACGCGAGCGCCGTACGGGCGCCGAAGGCGTCGGCCAGCGCACCGCCGGCCAGGGCCCCGAGCGGCAGGGTGCCCCACATCAGGAACCGCAGGGTGGCGTTCATCCGGCCGAGCAGCCGGGGCGGGCACAGGGCCTGACGGAAGCTCACCTGCGCGACGTTGTAGACCACGGCGCCGAAGAAGACCACGCCGGAGCCGACCGCGAAGAGCACCGCTCCCGCACCACGTCCGGACAGCGGCCACAGCAGCGCGAACGGGCCGGTGACCAGCGCGGACAGCCAGATCAGCCGGGCCTGGCCGAGCCGGGCGGCGAGCCGGCCCGCACACAGCGCGCCGGCCAGCCCGCCCACTGCGGAGGCGGACAGCACCAGGCCGACCATCCCGGGCGCCAGCCCGAGCACCCGGACCAGGAAGACGGACTGGGTGGCCATCAGCGTCGCGGTGAAGAAGTTGCCGAGGCCGGTGGTGAAGGCGATCACCCGCAGCAGGGGGTGGGCGAAGACGAACCGCAGCCCCTCACCGATGTCCTTGCGCAGCGAGGCGTCCGGCACGGGCTCCGGGCGCTCCTCGGGCCGCTTGATGGCCCACAGGAACAGCGCGGAGAGCGCATAGCCGGCCGCGTCGGCGGCGATGGCCAGGGCGGCCCCGAGCAACTGGACGAGACCGCCGCCGAGGCCGGGGCCCGCCACCTGTGCCGTGGAACGGATGGTCTCCAGCGCCCCGTTGCCCGAGACCAGTTGGTCCTTGGGCAGCAGCTGGGGCAGATAGCTCTGGTGGGCCACGTCGAAGAACACCGTGGCCACGCCGGTGACCAGGGCGACGAGGTAGAGCTGAGCCATCGTCAGTACACCGGCGACGCCGGCCAGCGGGATGCTGGCCATCGCCACCGCGCGCACCACATCGGCCCGGATCATCAGCGACAGCTTGCGCATCCGGTCGACCCACGCCCCTGCCGGCAGCCCGACCAGCAGGAATGCGGCGGTCTCGGCGGCCGTGAGCAACCCCACCTGGAAGGCGGGGGCGTTGAGCTCGAGCACGGCGACGAGGGGCAGGGCGACCAGGGTGACCTGGGCGCCGAGCTGTCCGGCCGCGGCACCGGCGAGCAGAAGACGGAAGTCGCGGATGCGCAGCGGGCCGCTGGCCGCGGGTCGGGGTATGGCGGGCATGGGAAAGACCATGGCTGAACGGTCGATCAGCGGTCAAAACCCGATGCACACTTTCGGTCGCTTTTCTTCACCAATTCGCCACCACGACAGAAAATTCTTCATCAGATCCTGGTGTCCACCGGATGACCAGCGTCCGCCGCGCCTGCCCTGAAGTGGGAAGCTGCGCCGCACACCGGGCGAGAGGGAGAGGTCGGGCACAGAGAGTGACGTGGCGGAATCCGACCGAAAACAGTCGTTGATGTCCGTTTATTAACCGAAGCGTTCGGTTCACCCGCTATGACATGCGGCGGGGCACCTCCTGGCGTGATGCCCGGAGCTGCCGGCGGGTCAGGCCGGCCCGAGCTCCGCCCGGACGGCGCCGCGCACCAGTTCATGGGCGCGCTCCAGCGCGGTGGTGCCGCTCAGCCAGCGCTCGCTCAGGCCCTCGACCAGCGCGGAGAGCCGTTCGGCCGCCGCCGTCGGGTCGGCCCCCGGGGCGGCGGTGCCGACGGCCTGGGCCCGGCGGATCAGGTCGGCGAGGTCCTCGATCCAGTCCTGGGTCGCGCCGGCCAGCAGCTCCCGCAGATCCGGGTCGAAGACGGCGGTGGCCCGCAGCTCGCCCCAGGCCGCACTGTTCTCCCTGACCTGGGGGGTCTCCTGGAACTCCAGCAGCAGCATCTCGGTGAGCTGGGCGAGCGGGGCGTCGGAGGAGTCGAGGGCGGCGTCCGTGTAGCGGATCGCCCGCCGGTTGATGAACTCCAGCGTGCGCCGCAGCAGCCCGGCGCGGTCCTTGAAGTGGTAGTAGATCAGCGCGGTCGAGACGCCGGCCTCGGCGGACACCTGCTCGACCCGCAGTCCGCGTACCCCGCTCCGGGCGATCAGCCGGGCGGCGGCTTCGAGGATCTGAGTGGGGCGGTCCGGCATCGAGGCTCCCGGGTGCGAGAAATCAACTGTGGCTCGGCTCCGATCATGCCTTAACATGCTCCTGACTAAAATTTCAGTCAGGAGGAGTCCCGTGGAGATATCACGACGTCAGACCCTGCAGGCGGTGGCCGCCGCCGCGGTCGGCGGAGCACTGACCGCCTGTAGTGGCACCGACGCCGCCGGGTCGGCGCCCCGCACGGACCACGTGGCGGCCGCCGCGGCCGCGCGGCCCGCCGGGCGCCGGCGCCTGCCCGAGGAGACCCATCCGCACGCGGCGACGTACATGGCCTGGCCCACCCGGGAGATCTGGGGACCGGAGGTGACCGGTGTCCGTGACGACATCGCCCGGATCGCACGGGCCATCGCCGAGTTCGAGCCGGTCACCCTCCTGGCCAACGAGCGGGAGACGACGGCGGCCCGGCGGGCGTGCGGATACGGGGTGGAGGTGCTCCCGACCCCGGTCGACGACCTGTGGATGCGGGACAGCGGACCGGTCTTCGTCCTCGGCCCCGAGGGCGTCGCCGGCGTCGACCTCCACTTCAACGGCTGGGGCAAGAAGCAGGAGCACGGCCGCGACCGGCACGTCGCCCGCTCGGTCCTCGCCCATGAGCGCCTCACCCGGATCACGGCCCCGATCACCGCCGAGGGCGGAGCCGTGGAGACCGACGGCCGGGGCACCCTGCTGGCGACCAAGAGTTCGCTGATCAACGACAACCGCAACCCCGGCAGGTCCCGCGAGGACATCGAGCGGGCGCTCAAGGACCTGTTCGGCGTCTCCCGGGTGATCTGGGTGAAGGGCGTCAAGGGCAAGGACATCACGGACTATCACATCGACGCGCTCGCCCGGTTCGCCGAACCGGGAGTCGTGGTCATGAGCACCCCGGCCGCCGGCGCCCCGCGGAACGCCTTCACCGCCGCCTACGAACAGGCCCGCACGGTCCTCGACGGGGCCATCGACGCCCGCGGGAAGCGGCTGGAGGTCGTCGAGCTGCCCGAGCCGTCCGACACCGGCCGCCACGGCGACGGGTTCCTGGCCTGCTATGTGAACTACTACGTGGCCAACGGGGCCGTCATCATGCCCCGTTACGGCGACAAGAAGGCCGACAGCAGGGCCGCGTCCGTCGTGCGCGACCTGTACCCGGGGCGCAAGGTCGTCCAGCTGCCGCTCGACCACCTCGGCGAGGGCGGCGGCGGCATCCACTGCGCCACCCAACAACGCCCCCGGGCCGCCTGAAGCCACCGCCCGCGGGTCCCGCTGCGACGGCGCCCCGGACCGCCCGGCCGCCCCCGCGGCCCGTGTGCGGCAGCCGCCGTGCTCCGTGCCCGGTCAGCCGTGCCGGTCCGGGGCGGCCCGGTCGGTCCGCCAGCCCCACGCGGTGAGCATCCCGGGGGAGAGGGCGGCGCCCCCGGGGGAGGCCAGCTCGTGCCGGGCGCGCGCGATCTGCGCCGCGTCCACCCGCCCCGTCGCCACCATGGCGTCCTGTGACCGGTCCCAGGTATCGGCCCAGAAACGGCTGAGCGCGCTGCCCGGCGCCAACGGGGGAGCGTGCATCTCGGCACCGACCTGGCGCAGCCCTTCCTCCCGCAGGAGGTAGGGGTAGTCGGGCACCCAGGAGATGTCCGTGCCGATGGTCTCCCGGAGCGCCTGCCACATCGCGCGCATGACCGTGGTGTACGCAGTGGCCGGCGCGCCCGCGGACGTCAGGTCCACGGCGTCGCTCAGCACCAGTACGCCATCGGGCGCGAGCAGCGAAGCCAGTGTGGCGATCATCCGGCGCCAGCAACGCAGATGCATCAGCACGAACCGGGCGTGGACCAGCTGGAACCGGCCGGGATCGAAGCCCGGCGCGGTGACATCGGCGCTCAGGGCCGACAGGCCCGCTGTGTCCCCGGCGGCGAGGAACCGCGTGTCCCGGTCCACCGCGAGAACCGTCTCGACACCGGCCGACTCCAGCAGCCACCGGGCGAGGGTGCCGGTCCCCGCGCCGACGTCCAGGCAGTGCCAGCCGGGGCCGGCCCCCAGTGCCGTCAACCGGGCGGCGCTCACCTCGTCATAGGCGAGCGCTCCCAGATCGATGCGGCCGGCCTCGCCGGTCTCCTCCGGGCGGAACAGGCCTTCGCCGTACCGCCCGGCCTCCGTAGCGCGCACCTCCCCAGTATGACGGCGCCGCTCAGGGGTTTCCTGCCGTGGTGACCAGCTCCGGCACGGGCTCCGCGTCCGGCGCCTTGCGCCGCCGTCCCGGAGCGCGCCGCAGGACCAGGTGCAGGACGACCATCACCACCCCGGTCACCAGCGCGCTGTGCCACAGCAGCGCATCCAGCCGGCCCGCCGAGAGGTACGCCCCCGCGGCCACCGCCGCCAGCGCGCACACCGCCCGGTCCACGATGCTCTCCACCGACAGCAGCGTGGCCCGCGGCGCACCCGCCGGGATCGCGTCGTTCACCAGCTTGCGCTGGAGCGGATAGGCGAAGCCGGTGACCGCGGCGAACACACACAGCAGGGCGATCACGGTCCACGGTCCGCCGAGGGTGCTGCCCGCGAGTGCCGCCGCCATCGCGAGGCTGAGCAGTGACACCCAGGCCACCGGCGAGAGCCGCGAGCCCAGCCACTGCGGACGGGCCGAGGCCACCGCCTCCGCGACGGTCATCGCGGCCAGCACCCCGCCGTGCGAGCTCTCGGGGATGCCGTGGTGGAGCAGCACCGGCTGGAAGAGATTGACCTGGCAGATCCGGGAGAGGGTGAAGACGGCGACGCCCTGGAGCATGATCAGGCCGAGCCACGGGGTGGCCCACACACAGCGCAGCGCCTTCGTGGCATCGCGCAGGAAGGCCAGCCCGTCGCGCGGCGCCTCCTTGGCGCGGGCCGGGTTGCCGGCGCGCGCCGCGGCCTGCCGCGGCAGCACCACGGCGCAGACCAGTGACCCCGCCGCGCTCGCCGCACTGAGGACGTACGGCGCGGGATGCGCCAGCGCCATCAGCGGCCCGACCAGCGGCCAGCACAGCACCTTCGCCGCCAGCCCCCACGCCCGCGCCTGCCCCTCGGCCTTCAGGTAGTGCTCCCCGGCGCCCTCGGCCGCCAGGCCGTCGTAGAGATAGGCGCTGGCGGCGCCGGAGGTCAGCGAGCGGCCGGCCGCGATCGCCAGGAAGTGCACCAGGAAACCGGTGTAGCTGGGGGAGAGGACCGGGGTCAGGTTCGCCACGGTCATCACGACGGCACCGGCCCGCAGGCAGTTGCGGGCCCCGATACGGTCGGCCACGATCCCGGTCGGGATCTCGAAGAGGCAGAACGCGACGTAGTAGATGCTCTGGATGCCGAAGATCTGCCCGTCGCTCAGGCCCGCCTCACGCTGGTAGGCGTAGAAGACCGGCATCCACCACAGCAGGTTGAACAGCAGCTGGAAGCCGTTGTTGAGCCCGATGATCCGGCGGGCCCGCGGTGTCAGGGACGCCGCTCCGGCCTGGGACCCACGGGCGCGCCGCAGACGGGTGAGGGGGCCGCTCACAGGGCGTAGGGGCGGATCTGGACCAGGCGGAAGTCCCCCTGATCGGTCATCAGCCACTCGATGTCCAGCGGATGGTCCACCTCGTCGTCGCTGAAGTGCGACTGCAGCAGCCGCCCGGCCAGCGCCAGCTGTGCCAGCCCGTCCCGGGTGGCGTCGGGCAGGTCCCGGCCCGTCGAGCCCAGGGCGACGGTGCGGCCGCCGCCCTCGACCGTGTTGTACAGGTACTGCAGCGGCAGCGTCGTGCCGTCGACGACCGTCTCCGGTGAGCCGGGGGAGCAGTTGAGGTAGACGTTGCGGAAGTCCTCGCGGCGGGTCGGGTTGCAGGTCACCAGGACACCGCCGAGTTCCGCGGGCACATACTGCTGGATGATCACGCCCATATAGGTGTCGTCGAGGGAGATGCCCGCCTGGTGCCGCAGCCGGACGCTGCGCGGCGACAGCAGCGAGGCCCACACCTGCCGCACCGCGTCCAGGAGTTCCTCCGCCCCGTGGACGGTGGTGATCGAGTCGTAGACCCCGGCCGCGGAGAACCCGGGCAGGTCCTCGGCGTTGGAGGACGAACGGACCACCAGCCGGCGGCCGGCGGCGGGACCGTCGGGCAGCGCCAGGGTGATCTGCCGGGTCACGTCCTCGGGCATGGGGGTGTTGCGGATCAGGTGCTGCAGATGCAGACAGAGCGCGTCCAGCACGTCGACGGCATCGAGTTCGAGGGCCATCTTGAGCTTGCCGATGCCCTGCTGCACGGCCGGCGAGGACGTCAGAAAGCGGTGCTGGAGCGCGAACGGGAGGGCGATGCCCTCGGGCGCCGCGATCACCCGGCTCACGAAGTCGGCCGCCGCCGCCCGCAGTTCGCCGTCCGCCGTCGCGCCGGTGACGCCCAGGCGGGCCGCGAGGTGGCCGTAGAGGTGGGCGCGCGGCGGCCTGGGCTGCCCGTAGAAGGCGGTGAGGTCGACGCTGCGGCTGTCGAGGATGTGGTGCAGCTCGCCGAGGTTGGCGGCCTTGGTGCCGTAGCGGTCGTGGTCGGCGCGGCGCAGCCGGTGCAGGGCCAGCGCGGGCACGTCCTCCAGCAGCGGAGGTTCCATCCGGATGCGCTGCTGGTGCCAGGTCGGGGCGTCCAGGGCCGGGGCGTGGGCCAGCGGGACGAGGCTGATCTCGTCGTCCTGCACCCGGTAGCGGACCCAGGCGCCGTCCAGGGCGTCCCGCTCGACGAGGCGGTCCAGGTCGCGGACGATCGCATTGGGGATGCCCCAGCCGGAGGCCAGCACATTGGTGTGCGAGAGCGGGGTCCCGGGCGCGGTGTTGAGGAAGCCCGCCACCCGCGGGATGTCGTCCGGCAGACACGGCATGGCCACGATGTCCGACCAGCCGAGGTCGCCGGCCACCGCCGCGTACTCCTCGGCGGTGCGGAAGTAGCGCAGCCGGCCGACGGCCTCGCCGGGGTTGAGCGGCGTGCGGGTGCGGTTGCCGAACAGCTCATGGCCCAGGATCCGCGGCACCCGTACGTCGCTGATCGCGGCGAGTTCCTGCTCCTGTCCGTGGTTCGCCGGCTTCAGCAGCAGCGGCAGCCGGCCGTCGACCCGGTGGCGGACGAAGGTGTAGAACTCCTCCAGCAGCAGGCCGTTCATGGTGTCGGCCTCGGTCGTCTCCAGCACGAGGAAGGGCCGCTCCCGGCCCTCGGTGTCCTCGTCGGTGTGCAGCGAGAGCACGCCCAGCAGGAACCGGCGTTCGGGGTCCATGTAGACCGAGGCGTTGAAGGCGTCCAGTCCGGAGTCCAGGTCCGTCAGGTTCATCCCGAGGACCCGCAGGGCGATGTAGTTGACGTGGAAGGGGTGGACGGCGGTGTCGAGCAGGTGCCAGGTGTTCTCGGTGCGGTCCACCACGACCTTGAGGTAGGGGTGGCCGGCCAGGACGCCGGAAATACTGCGGAACAGCGGGAGCGAGAGGTTCTCGCCGATGACGGTGCGGTCGGTGACCGGCCCCGGTGCGCCCGAGGGCAGGACGGTGGTGGTCATGACTGCGCCTCCATGATGCCGTCCGTGGGCAGGACCTTCGGCAGGGCGTCCACCAGGGTCCGGAAGTCGCGCAGCACGGTCTCCGGGTCGGTGGCGGACAGCAGACACAGCGCCGCCATGGTGTTGGCGCCGGCGGCCGGGTCGTACACCGGCACCGGAGCCCCGTCCGGCAGCGAGTTCTCGGCGACCACCGACAGATGACTGCCGACGCTGAGCGGCACGGCGTCCCGCACCGTCGGGAAGTCCCAGACCCGCTGGTCCGGCCAGGCCTCACCGGCGCCGTCGACGGCCAGGACGACCAGGGAGCCGGCCGCGCCGCGCGCCTCCAGCGGGGTGCGGACCTCCTCGGGCCAGGACACGGGACGCCCCAGGAGGTGGTCGGTGAGCATCCCGATGAGGTCGAGGCCGAAGACCTCCTCGATCTGCGGGACGGTCATCGCCCCGCCGAACCGGGCGGCGGTCTCGATCACCCACATCTGCCCGTGCGCCCCGAGCTTGATCTCGGTGTGCGTCCCGCAGGTCTGCAGCCCCAGCGCGTCGACGGCCTCACAGGCCAGGTCCACGATGCGCCGCTGGGCGTCGTCCGGCAGGGCCGCGGGGGTGATCCCGGCGCGCTCGGTGAACGGCTCCACCGTCGGCATCCGTCCGCTGAGACAGACCGGGCGGAAGTCGCCGTCCACGACGACGCCTTCGACGCTCACATAGTCGCCCCAGCCCTCCTGCTCGAACCAGTCCGCCGCGGTGCCCGGCACGATCTCCTCGACGAGGAAGTCCGCCCCGGCGCCGGCGACATGGAGCTCGGCGTAGCCCAACTGCGCGGATTCGGCCATCACCTCCCGCGCCCGCTCCCAGGCCGCCGGTACCTCGTGGGGCGCGCGCAGCGTGCGGTGGGCGGTGGAACCGGCGCTCCAGGCGGCCTTCAGCAGCAGCGGGAAGCGCAGCGCGCCGGCCGCGTCCCGCAGATCCCCCTCCGTGGCGACGGGCCGGAACCGGGGCTGGGATATGCCCCGCTCCTCCCAGGTGCGGCGCATCATCCGCTTGTCCCGGGCGAGGGCACAGGAGGTGCCCGCCCCGGCGAGCCCGAGCTTCTCGCAGGCTTCGGCGACCGCGACGACCGCGTACTCGGAGAACGTGACGACCGCGTCCGCGCCGACGGCCTGGGCCCGGGAGACGATCAGGGACACCAGATCACGCCGCTCCGCCTCGGAGGGGCTCAGCACCGAATCACACAGCCGGTCCACCGACGCGGCCACGGTGGGCGGGAGCGCGCTGAGCGCCAGCAGGTGCACTGCCGACCGTGCGGCGACCCGTGACAGGGCATACCCCAAGGGCGGTCCACCCTTGGCATATACGAACAGCACCTTGCTCACTGGAATCCGACTCCTCTTCATCGTCATACGGGCAGGAACCATCGACAGCTGAAGGCGCGCGGACCACGTCGTCCACACGCCGCCTTCAAGCGAAGCAGCCGTGCGAGACCTGCTTCCCCGGATCGGGCCGCAACCGCTCAGGCAAATGCCAGAGTTGCGGATATGGTCGGTTCGAAGTGAAGGTTCCGTGATGCCGTAGGGCAGCCGTGTGGCACACCGTTTCCCGGCCCGCCGCGAGATCGGCCGAGAACCGGGCATGCCACACAACGCTGAGGGATACGCATGGCGATGACGCGCCGTGCGCATCCGTTGAACTCTTCCTTGCAGAGGGGCCCGTCGTGGACGAGACCAGTCTGAAGTCGCTGCTCGAACACCTTCCGGTGTCCTGGTGGGAGGCCGACCGTGAATTACGGGTGATCGACAGCGGTGGCGGGGCCTTCGACGACACGAGCACCGCCCAGCGCTTCCTCGACGCCGTGCGCGCGGAGCTCCCCGAGCCTGCCGCACCCACCGAATCAAGCCATTGGCAGGCCCAGTTCGACGGCCGCACCTTCGACGTCAACTGGCCCCTCGGCGTGCCCCGGCAGGGCCGCTCCCGCGGACTGGCCGTGGAGGTCGGCACGCGGACGCCCGACCCCCGCCGCTACGACGCCTTCGCGGATCTCGCCCCCGCCGCGGCCTTCATCCGGGACGCGAGCGGGCGCTACCTCTGGACCAACCACGCCTACGCCCACCTCTACGGCACCACACCGGAAGACATCATCGGCAGGTCCGTCACCGACGTCGACGGCCCCGACGACGCGGCCCAGGTCCTCGCCCTGGACCGGGAGGTGCTCGCCCGTGGCAAACCGGTACGGCACACCCTGACCTACCACCGCTTCGACGGCGGCAGCGGGCAGGCGGCGGGCCATCGCTTCCCCGTCCTGGAAGGCGGCCAGACCTGTGTGGCCGGCATCTACATCGACATCAGCGACTACACCCGTGCCCTGCACCAGCGCCGCGAGGCCGAGGAGAACCTGCACGCGCTGCGCGACCACAGCGGGCTGCCCTGCGCCCTGATATCGGCGGGCGGACGCATCCGGCAGGCCAGCGCGGCAGCCGCCGAGCTGCTGCAGACCCGGCTCTCGGACCTCGTCGGCCGCCGCGCGCACACGGTGCTGGCGCCCGCCCCGGAATTAACCGGGCTGCGGCGCAGCTGGCACGATCTGATCGCGCGCCGCAGCCGGCGGATCCAGACCTCTGCCCTGTTCGTGGACGCCCGGGGCCGCCAGCGCCGCGCCCGGCTGCATCTGACGACCGTGGGACGGAGCGCGGATCGCGCCAGAAGCGTCTGGGCGGTCGTCACCCACCAGGGCATCGCGCACGAGGCCGGTCCCGCACTGACGGCCACGCAGGTACGGCTGCTGTCCCTGCTGGCCGCCGGCCACAGCAACGCGGAGATCGCCGGCTCCCTGCACCTCTCCCGGCAGACCGTCGACTACCACCTCAGCCGGCTGCGGGACCTGCTGGACGCGCCGACCAGACCCGCGCTCGTCGCCCGCGCCTATGTCCTGGGCATCCTCGCCCCGCAGACCTGGCCGCCCCGCTCGGCGACGGCCTGCCATCCGCACAGCGTCACCTGACGGGTACACCGGGCTGCCGGCGGCGGTCCACCGTGCCCAGGACCGTGCCGACAGCGGCGCGAGGTGTTGGGCCACCCGGTTGATTGTGGGCGGCGGGCGGTTTGCTCCTGCGGGTTGAAGGACGCCCCTGGACGCCAACGGCAGCACGATACGTCTGGCACCGGACGGACGCGGAGGCGAGGAGCGACGTGAGAAGAATCGTGCAGGCAGGAACCATCGTCGGGGCATGCGGGCTGATGATGCTCGGTAGCGGGGCGGCGCACGCCGTGACCGTCCCGGGCGACTCACTGCTCTCGGCCGTGGCGGACGCCGATGTCGGCACGGTGACCGGCACGGTCAACGGGGTGCTCTGCAATAACCGCCTCGGCCAGATCCACTACCGCTCGCCGCAGCTCGCCTCGCCCCACGCCTGCGTCAACGGGCCCGTGCACAGCGGAAACAGCCTGCACAGCGGCAACTTCATCAACCACGGGAACCCGAACAACAGCGGCAATCTCTCCAACACCAACGGGTCCACCAACAGCGCCGACTCCGCCACGGGTGCCGCGTCGGGCAGCAACAACAATGTGCAGCGGGTCATCGGGGGCCTCGGCGGCCTCTTCCACCGCTGACCCGGCTACGGCGCCGACGGAGCATGCCGGCCGCTGCCCCTGCGGGCCCCGAGGTGCGAGAGCCCGCAGGGGGGTCAGCGCACGGTCACAGCGCCTGCTCCCCGTCACTGCCGAGGTGCTGCTGGTTGTTGCTGCTCTTGGTGGCGGTGCCGGTCGTCCCGCCGGTGTCGGAGTTGGTGTTGGCGTTGGTGTTGGTGGGGCTGCCGCTGTTGCTGACCGTGCCGGAGACGTGCACGTTCTGCGCCCTTCCGGGGTTCCCACTGAGCACCGGACCGTTGATGCAGAATCTGGCCCGGTGACCGCAGTGGAACTTGGCGTCGAAGCGGGCGACGGTGGTGCTGTGGGAGACCCCGTCCCCGCCGGACCCGGCCCATGCCGGGGCCCCGCCGGCGGCCAGAAGCAGACCGCAGGCTCCTGCGATCACGGTGGGGACGCGTGCCGTGTTCTTCACTGTGTGCTCCTGCACCTCATGGTTGGTACCCGGGATCTTGCTATCCCGGATGCCCCGAACCACCAGGGCGGAGCAACCTCCGGCACCCGTAATTCACCCTGTCCGATGAAAGGATTCACCGTGACGGCCCTCGGCGCCGCCCGGATGCGTGACGGCCGGGGCCGGCGTCACCACAGCGCCGGCCCCGGCCCTCCCCCTCCTCGGCGACGGCTCCAACTAACCGTCGGCCGAGAGTATCTGACGCCCCGTCGGCTCGGGGGCGTCGCTCACTCGCGCCCGGCGACCGCCTCGGCCAGGGCGAGGATCCTGCGGGCGTCCTCGACGTGCAGGTTCTCGATCAGCCGCCCGTCGACGGTGACCACTCCGCGGCCCTCGCGGGTGGCCTCCTCGAACGCGTCGATGATCCGCTGCGCGCGGGTGATCTGCTCCGGCGACGGCGCGAACACCCGGTTGCACGGTGCGACCTGCGACGGATGGATCAGCGTCTTCCCGTCGAAACCGAACTGCCGCCCCTGCACACACTCGGCCTCGAAGCCCTCGGCGTCCTTCACGTCGTTGTAGACGCCGTCCAGGATCACCTTGCCGGACTCCCGCGCCGCCAGCAGCGCCAGCGACAGCCCGGTCAGCAGCGGAGCCCGGCCGGGGACGTGCTCGGCGTGCAGCTCCTTGGCCAGGTCGTTGGTGCCCATCACCAGGACGGTGAGCCGTTCGCTGGCGGCGGCCACCGCACGGGCGTCCAGCATCGCGCGCGGCGTCTCGACCATGGCCCAGATGGCCGTACGGTCCGGGGCGCCGGCGGCCTCCAGCGCACGCTCGACGGCGCGCACGGTGTCGGCGGACTCCACCTTGGGCACCACCACGGCGTCCGGGCCCGCCTCGGCGGCGGCCCGCAGATCGTCGTCGTGCCAGGCGGTGCCCGGGGCGTTGACCCGGATGGTCACCTCGCGGAAGCCGTACTCCCCACTGGCCGCGGCGGCCGCCACCCGCTTGCGGGCCTCGGCCTTCGCGTCGGGGGCGACGGCGTCCTCCAGATCGAGGATGAGCGCGTCGGCGGGGAGGGACTTGGCCTTCTCCAGGGCGCGTTCGTTGGCACCGGGCATGTACAGCACGGAGCGGCGCGGTCGCAGGATCGCGTCGGACATGGGACTTACTCCTCGTTCTGCCGGGTCTCGGCCGCCGCGTAGGCGTCACGCAGTTCGGGGTCGCGGGCGGCGAGGGCCTCCGCGAGTTCGACGACCACCCGGCACTGCTTGTAGGTGGCGTCGTCCTGCATCTTGCCGTCGATCATCACCGCGCCGGTGCCGTCGCCCATGGCCTCGATGACCCTGCGGGCCCAGGCGACGTCGGCGGGTGCGGGCGAGAAGACCTTCTTGGCGAGGGCGATCTGCACCGGGTGCAGGCTCCAGGCGCCGACACAGCCGAGCAGGAAGGCGTTGCGGAACTGGTCCTCGCAGGCCGTGGTGTCCTTGATGTCACCGAACGGCCCGTAGAACGGCAGGATGCCGTGCGCCGCACAGGCGTCGACCATGCGCGACAGGGTGTAGTGCCACAGGTCCTGCTGGAAGGTGGCGCGCGGTGCGGTGCCGCCCTCGCCGTGCGGGTCCTCCCGGACCAGATAGCCGGGGTGCCCGCCGCCGACCCGGGTGGTCTTCATCCGGCGGCTGGCGGCCAGGTCGGCGGGGCCGAGCGAAATGCCCTGCATCCGGGGGCTGGCGCCGGCGATCTCCTCGACGTTGGCGACGCCGGTCGCGGTCTCCAGGATGGCGTGCACCAGGATCGGCCGCCGGATCTGCGCCTTCGCCTCCAGCTGGGCGAGCAGCCGGTCGACGTAGTGGATGTCCTCGGCGCCCTCCACCTTCGGCACCATGACCACGTCCAGCTTGTCGCCGATCTCGGTGACCAGCGTCAGCAGGTCGTCCAGCGCCCACGGCGAGTCCAGGCTGTTGATCCGGGTCCACAGCTGGGTGTCGCCGAAGTCCGTGGCCTTGGCGATCTTCACCAGGCCCGACCTGGCCGCTTCCTTGCGGTCGGCGGCGACCGCGTCCTCCAGATTGCCCAGCAGGATGTCCACGGTGGGCGCGATGGACGGCACCTTCGCGGCCATCTTCTCGTTGCCCGGGTCGAAGAAGTGGATCATCCGGGAGGGCCGGAACGGTACCTCGCGGACCGGTGTCGGCGCCCCGACGGCCAGCGGGCGGAAGAAATCCTTCGGAGAGCGCATGCAGTCTCCCTGGTCGGCTCACAGGACGGGCCGCCGCCGGGACTCCGGCGGTGCCATTCGGGCCTCACTCTAGGCCCGCACGACCCTCACGCTACTGGCCAGTACGTGTGCCGTTGATCACCGTCGGCAATCGGGGCGTCCGGCGCGGCGGATGCCGATCCGGTGCGTTCCGGGCGGGCCGGGGACGGACTGTGCGTTCCCGGCCCGCCCGCCCGGGAACGCTCAGGACCCCAGGCAGTCGACGAAGCTCACCCGGTCGCCCGAGCCGGCGATGAAGTCCTGCTGGGAGTGATTGCGGAAGTGGCACATGTCGTAGCGCGCCCGGGGACCCGCCCCGCCGGTGCCGTCCGGCTCGTAGGAGTGCTGCCCCGACAGCTGGCACGAGTCGTAGCGCACCAGCGGGCCCCGCGCGCCGATGCGGTAGCGGTGCGGGCGGCTGTCCTGCGCGAACGACTTGAAGGCGTTCGCGGTGTCGTCGCAGTCGTTGAAGTGCACCGTTCCGCTCTCCCAGGCGCAGTCCATCACGACGGTGTCCGGGGTGCGCACCTCGAAGCGGATGTCCTCGGCATGGAAGCGCTGGACGGAGTCGTGGTGCGGACCCCGCGGGAAGCGGAAGAAGGTGCTGGTGCCGCCGTAATCGGGGGAGTCCTCGGGGCGGCTGCCGGTGATGATGTAGGAGCCGCCGCGGCAGGTGATGGAGCCGCCGTAGGGGAACTCCAGGAAGTTGCCCCAGGAGTACTCGACCTTCATGTCGTTGAACCAGTAGTTGAGGAACTGGTCCTGCTGCTTGCGGCTCAGCGAGTTCTGCGACAGCCCGGAGTACAGGAACGCCTTGCGGTAGGCGCCGCCCACCCGGCAGGCGTCCCAGCGCATCTCGGAGTTGGTGTTGCTGCCGTCGAGGGCGACCCCGTAGGTCCACTCACCGGTCCACTCGCACTCGGTGAAGCGGTAGTCCTGCGCCTGACCCGTCGAGTACGAGTAGAAGAACGAGGCGCCGGGGGTGCCGCAGGCGAAGCCGAGCTGCTCGAACGTCACATTCGCCCAGCTGTCCTCGTTGCGGCACAGATAGGCGTCCTCGGCCTGGTGGGGCGCGAAGATCAGCTGGGTCATGCGCTTGCCGGCCCCGCGGAACCGTAAGCCGTTGGCTTTGAGCTTTCCCTTCCGGGCGTCGAGCAGCGCGTTGGGGGCACGGATGAGGTAGGTGCCGGCCGGTATGTCCACCACCGTCCGGCCGATGTGGTCCCACACCCGGCCGGCCGCGTAGGAGTACGCGCGGGCGAACGCCCGGCTGTCGTCGGTGCGTCCGTCGCCCTTGGCACCGCAGTCCGCCACCACGTCGATGACGTCCTTGCCCTTCGGCTTGTGGCCGGTGACCACGGGAGCCTCGGCGTCGTCGGAGGTCTGCCGGCCGGCAGGCGGCGCCGAATCGCACCCGGAGAGGGCGCCGGCCAGTGCGGCGGCCGTGCCCGCCAGCAGTGTCCGGCGGGTGGCGCCACCGGTTGACGGAGAGGTCCTGCCTGCCATGATGTTGCTCCTTCGGGGGTCCATTCATCAGGTGGGGAATATGAGCCAGTTCGGATATGCGATCAGACAGCTGTCGGCGGCCCAGAAATCCGCGAAGGGGGTGTCCCTGTACTCGCGCTATGTGAACCGTCCGGCCGGCCGGATACTGGCCGCCGCGGGGTACAGCATGAAACTGACGCCAAATCAGATCACCATGATCAGCGGGGTTTTCACCTTCGCCGGCGTGGCGATGATTGCGTTGCTGCGTCCCTCGCCCGCCGCGGCTCTCGGCATCTTCGCGGCGTTGGTCGTCGGATTCGCCCTCGATTCCGCCGACGGGCAGCTCGCCCGGCTGACCGGGACCGGAAGTGCCGCGGGGGAGTGGCTGGACCATGTGGTCGACTGCGCCAAGATGTTGGCCCTCCACATGGCCGTGCTCCTCTCGTTCTACCGCTACTACGGATTCTCCGATCCTCGGTATCTGTTCCTTCCCATCGCCTTCCAGTTCACCGCGGTGATGGTCTTCTTCGGCGGCATTCTCACCGAACAGCTCAAGCGCGCCGCACGGCTGCGGAGCGCCGCGGACGGCCCGGCGCCCGCGGCACCCGCCTCCACGCTGCGCTCCGTCGCCCTGCTGCCGGTCGACTACGGGGTCTTCTGCGCGGTGTTCCTGCTGTTCGGCAGCCGGGACGTGTTCGCGGCGCTGTACTGCGCGCTGCTCGCCGCCCATGTGCTCTTCATGGTCGCGTTCCTGGCCAAGTGGTACCGCGAACTGTCCGCCCTCGCCCGCTGACGGGCGGCGGCAGCCGCCCCACCGGGCGGTCGGGCCGATGCGCCGGCCTGGACGAGATGCCAGGCCGGCGCGTCAGCTCACGCCGAATCCGCGAGCCCGTCAAGCACCTTGCGCAGCAAGGAACTCGACGTGTGCACGGTGTAGGGGAAATAGATCACATCGACCCCGACCGTCGCGAAGTCCCGTTCGAGCTTGTCGCCCTTGGCCGTCCCGCGCCAGTCGTCGCCCTTGAAAATGACGTCGAACCGGACCTGCTGCCAGGTCTCCAATTTGTCGGGCACCGTCTCGACGAACGCCGCGTCCACGAACCGGACACTGCGTACGATCTCCAGCCGCTCGGTGAGCGGAACAACCGGTGCCTTTCCCTTGGCCTGGGCCGCCATTTCATCCGAGACCACACCGGCCACCAGATAGTCGCACTGGCTTTTGGCGTGCCGGAGAATGTTCAGGTGCCCGACGTGGAAAAGGTCGTAGACCCCGGGCGCGTAACCTACTCGGTGCGTCATATACCCCCCACTCGGAATACGGTCAGTTCCTGGCCGTCACATAGACCGGGCCATTGCGTCCCGACACGTTGGTGCCGTCGGTGACCTCGATCGAGTAACGGTGCTCGGACCCCGGGTCCACGGTGTCCGTGTAGCTCATGTCGGGCCGGTTCCAGTACCGCGAGTCCTGGCTGACCGAGGTCAGATAGACACCGTCACGGTAGATCTTGTAGGTCAGCACCCCGTTGTCCCGGTCCCACGAGGCCTTCCACTTCAGCGTGACCTGGCCCCGGGACCCGCTCGCGCCGCTGAGCAGCGGCACCTGCGGCGCCCCGGTGTCCGGACCGGCCGCGAACCGGGTCAGGCTCTGCTGCGGGGCGTCGTTGACGGTGGTGAACTCGCCGCCCGCCCACAGGATGCCGTCCGCCATGGTCATCGTCCGCGGACCGATCTGCTCGCCGATCCCGTCGTTGGTGTCCGGGAACCACGGCAGGATCGTTTTGTCGGAGATCGACTGCGCCAGGAAGTGCTGGCGGTTGTTGATGTCGGTGAATCCGCCCGGGGTGTTGGAGCAGTCGTGCGCGTGCGAGCCGCTGTAGAGGACGCCCTTGTACGGCAGCACCGTCTGGGTGGCTCCCAGACAGGTGTCCTTCCAGAGCTGGGCGCCGTCCGACAGCCGGCCGGCGGCCCGGCCGTCGAAGACCCCGCCGCCGGTGCCCTCGGCGCCCAGATAGAAGTTGGTGCCGTCGTTGGCGAGCGCCTTGACCGCCGAGCGGCTGGGGATCCAGCCGGTGAAGGAGTCAACCACCCTGCCGGTGGTCGCGTCGAGACCGGCCAGCGCGTGCACCCCGAACAGGCTGCCGTTCACCGAGGTGAACCGGCCACCAATGATGATCTTGTTGAGCTTGGGCACCACCGTGAGGGCGTTGACCGCCGGTGTGGGGTCGTTGGAGACCGAGGAGCCACGGATCGTCGCCTTGAACGGCAGCAGCGTGCCGTCCGGCCGCAGCGCGGCGACCCGCTCGCGGGTCTGCCCCTGGACCGTGCCGAACCCGCCGCCGATGTAGACGGAGTCGTCGGTGACGTCGATGGCCCGCACGGTCGAGCTGACCGTCGGTTTCCAGGCCGCACCGATGGTGCAGTCGGCGGTGTTGAGCGTGGCCGTGTTGGACCGGCCCACGGAGCCGGCCTTGCCGAACGAGCCGCCGATGTAGATCGTCGAGCCGTCGGGCGAGGCCTTCATGGCCCGGATCGTGCCCGTCCCGCCCGTGAACGCCGGAGCGCACGGCAGCGGGGCACCCGTCTTGGCGTCGAACGCCGCGAAGTTGGTGCGGGCCAGCTCACCGGAACCACCGGGGGCGGTGCCCGGCGGCCGGATGTGGCTGAAGGTGCCGCCCACGTAGACGATCCCCTTGGCGTAGGCCATGGCCCACACGATGCCGTCGGTCTGCCAGGTGCTCAGCGGATCGGCGGTCAGGGTGGTTTCGCCGGTGGCCTGAGCGGGACCGGCGGCAAGTGCTGCCGACGCGGTGCCCAGTACCGCGGCGGCCAGCAAGAGATGGGCTGATTTGTTTCTTTGGCGCACAGGTCCCCCCTGGAAGCATGGCGCGATGGGAATTATCAGGATAGGGAGCGGGAACCAGACGCGTTCTGTGCGGAAATGGTCCCGGTGTTCATCACGAGTTTCCCGAACCGCGCTTGCGCAGCGCTCCGAAGAACTCCCCTACCCCCAGCGGCAAACGATAGCGCCAGACGGCCGCGCCGAAAGCCCCAATGGCTAAAACAATTCCCAAGACAGCACCCGGAACGCGGTCCCCGAAAACTGTCCGCACGGCGAACACCGGGAGTGCCACCGTCCCGACGGCGATCACCGCGGCGTGGACGTACCCCCGGTCGACGGTGCGAAAGCCCAGCCGGTAGCGGGCCAGCAGCGCCGAGGCACCGTTGTCCACCACGATCGCCAGCCCCCAGGAAACCGCCGCCCCCAGCACCCCGTACCGCGGCACCAGCCATACCCCGCTGCCCAGTTGGACCACGAAAGCGGCGCCGGCGACCACCAGATTCCAGACACTTCGCCCGGCCATCAGAAGGACCGTCTGCGCATTGCCGACGCCCACATTGACCAGGCACGCCACCGCCACCGTCAGCAGCCCCGCCGAGCCGCCGCCGGCGAAACCCGGGCCGAACAGCGAGAGCACGGTCCCCGGGAACGCCGCCAGGACCACGAACACCGGCCAGGAGAAGAGCGCGATCCAGCGGGTCGACAGCCGGTGCAGCCGATGGGCTCCCCGCTCGTCGCCGCCCGCCAGCAACCGGCTGATCTGGGGAGCCACCGCCAGCCGGATCGCCAGCTGGAGCAGCGTCCCGGCGGTGACCAGCCGCCCGATCGCCGTGTAGATGCCGGCCTCGGTGCCGCTGCCCAGCACCGACAGCAGGATCACACCGATCCACACCGCGGTGATGTCGAAGACCGAGGACACCGCCCGCGGCCCGGCGAAGGACCAGAACTCCCGTGTCTGCGACGGCGGCCGGCCGGTCCCCGGATGCCTGCGAAGGGACCGGCGCAGCGACACCCAGGCCGCCACCGCGCCCAGCACCCCGGGCGCGAGCCAGGCCGCGGACAGCCCGGCCACGCCCGGTGCGAGCAGGACCAGCGGCACCGCGAGCAGGACCCGCAGCGCCGGTTTGCCGATCTGCTCCACACCCACGAACGGCACCACCGAGCCGTACCCCCGGGTGGCCCCGAGCAGCACCAGCGCCACCGTCGTCACCGGCAGGAAAACCGCGAACAGCCGCAGCATCGCCATGGCCTGATCGGCCACCAGATCGGGTAGCAGCCAGCCGGCCAGGCCGGGGGAGCACCACAGCACCGCCGCCCCCGCGGTGCTCGCCAGCAGCGTCGGCAGGACCGCGGTCTGCAGCAGGGCCGGCACACCGGCGCCCCCGCTGAGTTCCAGGTCCCGGGAGACGAAGCGGACCAGGGCGGTGTCGGCACCCAGCTTCAGCGCGTTGCTCAGGATGGTGAAGGCGGCGACCCCGGTGAAGACGGCGCCGGCCCCGCGGGCCCCCAGCCCATGGGTGACCACGGCGACGAGGACGAACCCGAACAGGGCGTTCGCGGCCGAGCCCGCCAGGCCGAACACGCTGCCGCGGGCCGTGCCGGTGACACCGCCCCCGGCGGCCGCGGACCGTCCGGGAGCCGGTGGTGCCGACGGGCCGGACGGGACCGCCGGGCCGATGGCCGTCACCCGCGGAGCGTGGTGGTGTCGGCGTCGAGGGGCGATCCCGTCCGGCCCGTCGGCGCGGGACCGGTACGGGGCGGCGGGCCGGGCAGCGACGGCGGGGGCACCGCGCCGGCCCGCGGACGGCTGCGGCCGCGTTTGCGATGGGTCGGCCCGCCGTCCGAGAAGCGGCGCAGCGACGGCCCGTGGCTGCCCTTGTCCAGGACGGCACCCAGGATGTGGCCGCCGGCCCCGGTGATCAGCTCCCACACCCGGTCCAGATCGTCGCGGCGGACCTCGTTGAGATCGCAGACCACCACCACGCCGGCCGCCTGCTTGGCGACGGCCAGCCCGTCCGCGTGCGCGAGCAGCGGACCGGTGACGACCACGACGTGCTCATTCGGGTCCGACGGCGCGTTCAGCAGCCGGGCGAACTCCGCGGAGGCCAGCGCCCGGGCGGGGTTGGGCACCTCCCGGCCGGGCAGCAGGTCGAAGCGCCCGTCGACGCCCGCGTCCACCGCGAGCCGCTCACCGTTCGCCCAGCCGCCCGGCACCGGCCGGCCGTGGGCCGGGTGCACCGGCAGCCGCCGGGCGAGCCCGGGGGTGCGCAGATCGGCCTCGACCAGCAGGATGTCGCTGCCGATCTCGGCGAACGCACCGGCCAGATTGACCGCGACCGACACGGCGTCGGAGTGCTCCCGGGGAGCGACGACCAGCAGGCTGCCCCGCCCGGCGAAGCGCTGGTCGTGCGCCAGCCGGAAGGCGATGGTGCGATAGGCCTCCGCGCGGTTTCCCCGGCCGGCCCGGCCGACCTCCAGCACCTCGCTGCCGCCCTGCCGGCGCGGCAGGATGCCCAGCACCGGCGCCCGCAGATTGTCCTGCACATCCGCCACCGACCGCACCCGCGGCTCCAGCACCGATCGCACCCAGGCCGCGAGAATGCCCAGCACCAGACCGATCACCGCTCCGGTCAGCAGCATCATCGCCAGCCCGGGGCTCGACGGGAAGGCCGGCGGATCGCCCTTGCGGACGATGTCACCGGGCGTGGTGTCCAGGGACTTCAGACTGGAGATCCGCCCCTGCAGATCCGCTATCTCCGACACCAGACTGCTGCGCTCGGACTCGTCGGTGGCCCGCCCCGCCCCGCCACCGGCGTTCGCGATCCGCCGGTCCAGCACCTTGCGCTGGTCCTGAAGGGGCTTCAGCTCCTCACCGAGCTTGCTCACGGTCTTGTCGATCCGCTGCGTCGCGGCGTCCTGCCGGTAGTCGAGATACGCGTGCACGAAGGCATTGACGAGGGCGGACGCCCGGTCCGCGGAGTCCGCGCTGTACTCGAACATCAGGGTCTGTGTCTCGGGCGGATTGCTCACCCGCAGATCCCGCTGGAGCACGGCCGGATCGGTGCCGATCCGCAGGGACTTGGCCGCACCGGCCGCGACCGAGGCGCTCTGCGCGATCTGCCGCTCGGTGCCCATGCTGATCTGCTTGTCCGCCGAGACACCCCCGGCCTCGAAGGGCGCCGTGCTGATCGCATGCACCACGACCTCTCCGGTGGCCGTGTACGTCGAGCCGCCGAGCACGGACACGGCGCCGCCGCCGAGCATGCCCAGCAGCAGCCCGAGCACCAGTAAAGCGCGATACCGGAAGAGCTGGCGCAACTGGTCACGGATCTGGTCCGGCTCCTCCGCGGGCTCGTCGAAGACGCTCACGTACGTGCTCCTCCAGTGGATAGCGACAAGGCATCGCGACGGGGCCGGGGCTCCGGTGCGCTCGCGGTCGGTGCCGCGGACGGCGGCAGGGCCCGCCGTCCCGCCTTACGGGTGATCAGAAGTGGGATGCAGACCAGCAGCGCCAGCGGGCCCACGATGGCCATGAGACTGCCGCGCAGCAACACCAGCTGGTAGAAGCCGAACGCCGGTACCAGCAGCGCCGCGAGGGTGCCGCGGCGGCGCCGCAGCCGGTGCCTCAGGTCGTCGACGCGCCGTCCCACCGCGCCGATCAGAGCGAAGACCACGAGGACCGACGGGAGGCCCGCCCACATGTACGTCTCGACCCACAGCGGCGCGGACAGATTGGTGAAGGTGTAGCCCGCGTGCCGGGCGAGCAGGATCCCCGCGTCGTCGGGCTTGCCGGGCCAGGCGGCACGCGGCACGAAGAACAGCGGCGGCCCCAGCGCCGCCGTCGGGGTGAAGCCGTGCGAGCGGACGTAATCCACGCCCGTCTCGACCTGCTGGAAGGCGTCATAGTCGCCGTTGGACGTGAACTGCTCGGCGAGCGAGACCACCTTGACCGGCTCCCGCTTGTCGTAGCGGAAGTAGTCGCTGTACGGGAAGACCACCAACACCACGGCCGCCACGGCCGCGGCCCCGATCCGGAAGGCCCGCGGCCCGCGCATCCAGGACGCGCTGAAGACCAGCGCCAGCAGCACCGTCCCGGCCCAGAAACGCGGCTGGCTGATGGGGTTGTTGACGGTGACGTTCACCGCGATCAGCAGGGGCAGCAGCAGCCACCGTAACCCGCGCAGCGTCCGGTCGCCCGCGGTGAACCGCGGGACGTGCACCAGCGCCACCAGCGCCCAGAACGCCGGCACCGACAGCGCCCAGGCCGCCATCGCACGGTCCGCCGAACCGGCCGGCTCCGCCGCGGCCGCCGCCTCGTTGGCCGCCTGCCTGCTGAGGAAGAACGCCGAGAGCCCGCCCTGGCCGGGGATCAGCACGACGGCCAGCAGCAGTGCCAGAGCGCACAGCAGCAGCACCCGCGCCGGCGACAGGCGCCGGGCGAGGAGTGGTTCGAGGACCGTGGAGGTGCGCGAGGACCGCCAGCTCGCCACCGCGGATCCGGCACTGTAGGCGAGAAGTCCCGTCTCCACCACGAGTGTGGTCAGGAAGGCGGTGTGCGCATCGACCATGAACCCCCGCGGATAGGCGTCCGTCGCGAGCATCGCCAGCGGCGCCAGCCCCAGCCACACATACGAGAAGAGCCAGAAACCGAAGCCGATCACCCGCGCCCGGACATCCGTCAGCACCCGCGCCAGCGCCGCACCCGTGTGCACCACCACCACGCACTGCACGGCGGTCGCCGCGCCGAACCGGGCGTCCGTCGACTGCAGGATCAGTACCGGAAGCAGCACCACCAACAGCAGCGCCCAGCACCCGAGCGCGGCGATGCCACGCACCGGCCGCGAGGTACCCCACTTCCCGGGCATCATCGGCCCACCTCCCCCCAACTCCCCACCAGCAGCCACAATCTAAGGGACTTCGGGAAACAAGGTCGCCTTCGGGACACAATCGCAACCCAATTCACAGCCCGCGGCCCCCGGTGGCCTCCTACGATGACGGCACATTCAGAGGGGGGCCAGTCGTGGAAGACTCGTTCGCAGGCCGGTGTGTGCTCGTGGTCTCGACCAACTACGCACCCGAACACACCGGCATAGGGCCGTACTCGACGCAGATCGCCGAGCATCTGGCCGCGTCCGGAGCCGACACCCATGTGCTCGCGGGCATGCCGCACTACCCGGCCTGGCGGGTGGCCGAGGGATACCGCGGCCGGTGGCGGCTGCGGGAGCGCCGTGGCGGTGTGACGGTGCACCGCCGTCGGCATACCGTGCCGTCGCGTCAGACCGCGCTGCGCCGGGCGCTGTTCGAGGCCGGCATTCTCGCGCACGGGCTCGTGGGACCACCGCGCATCCGCCCCGATGTGGTGCTCAGTCAGATGCCCAGCCTGGCCGGGGGAGTGCTGGGCGGCCGTCTGGCACGGCGGGCCGGAGTGCCCCATGTCGTGGTCGTCCAGGACCTCATGGGTGCCGCCGCCGAGCAGAGCGGCATCCGCGGCGGGGGCCGGGCCGCCGCCGCGGCCGGGGCACTGGAGGCCCGGATCCTGCGCGGTGCCGATGTCGTCGGGGTGGTGCACGAGTCGTTCGTGGACCGGGTCACGGCGATGGGTGTGCCGCGTGAGCGGGTGCATGTGGTGCCCAACTGGACGCATGTGAAGGGCCCCAGCGGCGACCGGGCGACGACCCGGGCACGACTGGGGTGGCAGGCGGACGAGACGGTGGTGCTGCACGCCGGCAACATGGGGCTCAAGCAGGGCCTGGAGGTACTCGTCGAGGCCGCCATGCTCGCCGACCAGGAAGCGGCGCCGGTGCGGTTCGTGCTCATGGGTGACGGTAATCAGCGTGCCCACCTGCAAGCGCTCGCCGCGGGCTGCTCCGCGCTGACGTTCCTGCCGCCGGCCGGCGCCGAGGAGTTCCCCGAGGTGCTCGCCGCCGCGGATGTCCTCGCGGTGACCCAGAAGGCCTCCGTGCTCGACATGAGTCTGCCGTCCAAACTGACCTCGTACTTCATGACCGGACGGCCGGTGATCGCCTCGGTGGCCGCCGAAGGGGGCACCGCCCAGGAGGTGCTGCGCGCGGGCGCCGGGGTGCTGGTCGCGCCGGAGGACCCGAAGGCACTGCTGGCGGAGGTGCGGGCGCTCGCCGCCGACCCCGACGAGGCGTCGCGGCTGGGCGCCCGCGGTCCGCAGTACGTCGAGGAGCGGCTGAGCAGCCGGGCCGGCCTGGAGCGGATCACCGCGCTGCTGCGGCTGGCGAGGGCCGGCCGGTAGCCGCGGGCGGCGGGGGCCCGGCCCCCGCCGCCCCCCCGTCATCCGGCTCCCGGCCGGGCGAGCAGCGCGTACCACTCCTCCAGCCGGTCGCCTACCGCCGGGAGCGAGAACTCCTCCTCGACGGCCGTCCGTCCCGCGCGGGTGACGCGCTCGCGCAGCGGAGCGTCCTCCAGCAGCCGCAGCACCGCGTCCGCCAGCTCCTCCGGCGAGCCGTCGGTCACCAGCGCGGCCCCGCGCCCCTGGAGCACGGCGGCGATCCCGCAGCGGTCCGTGCAGACCACCGGGGTCCCCACCGCCAGGGACTCCAGCACGCTCATCGGGAACGGCTCCTCGACGCTGGGCAGGACGTACACGGTGGCCCGTGCGGTCCGGCGCACCGCCTCGTCGTGTGCGAGGGCACCGCCGTACGTCACGACCTCGCCGAGCCCCTCCGCGGCGATGAGCCGGCGGACCTCCGCGAGCCGCCCCTCGTCCGAACCGTGCAGGGTGAAGGACACCTCGGGCCGTTTGCGGTGCACCAGCGCCGCCATCCGCACGAAGGCCTCGGGGCGCTTACGGGTCTGCAACCGGGCCAGGAACAGCACATCCGTCGCGCCGCGCTCCTCGTCCTCGTCGGCCGGCCGGACCCGCACCCCGTTGGGCAGCCGCACCAGCCGCGGCCCGCCCGGTCCCAGCACCTGCCGCAGCCCGGCCTCCTCCTCGTCGGTGAGCACCAGCGCCGCGATGGCCCGGCGCAGCAGCGGGACATACACCCGGTCGAAGAGCCGGGCCACGGCCGAGCCCCGGGGCTGGACCATGCCGTGGGTCTGCACCACGAAGGGGCGGCGGCGCAGCACGGCGACCACGAGCGCGGCCAGGGAGACCAGATCGCGCCCGGCATGCAGATGGAGCGCGTCCGCGCGGCCCGTCCGGCGCCAGAGCACCGGCAGCAGCCCCGGGTGGAACAGGCCAAGGAACCCCTGCCCCGGCACCAGGGTGCGGGCGGGCCGGGCGCGCAGCGGCACCCCGTCCACCGTACGTGGGGGTGCGCCGTGGCCCCGCCACAGGGACACCAGCTCCACCTCGTGCCCCCGGGAGGCGAGTTCGCCCAGCTGCCCGGTGGCCACGCTCACCGGCCCGCCGTACGCCCCGTCGTCGCTCACCAGGGTCACGACATGGGTGATCTTCATCCGGCACCCCCGGTGGTGTGCACGGCCCCGGCGGGCACATCGCGGTGGGCGACCACTCCGGCGCCGACCACCGCGCCCTTCCCGACCGTGACGCCGCGCAGGATCACGGCACGGGCGGCCACCCAGGCGCCCTCCTCGACGCTGATCGGCGCGTTGTCGAACTCGAAGGTGGGGGAGTGGCGTTGGTGGCTTCCGGTGCACAGGACGGCGCCCTGCGAGACGCAGACGTCATCGGCGATGCGGATCGGCTCCAGATTGATCAGCCAGGCGTCCTCGCCCACCCAGACGTCGTTGCCGATCGTCAGCTTCCACGGCCACTGCACCCGTACCCGGTGCCGGATCAGCACCCGCTGACCGACCCGGGCGCCGAAGGCGCGCAGCAGCGGGGGCCGCAGCCGGGGCGGGAACCACCACTTCATGAACACCAGGTTGAGCACGGCGAACCAGGCCGCCTGGGTCAGCAGCCCGCGGCCCTTGTCATAGCCCGAGCCGCTGAAGCCGCGCAGCCGGCGGGCGGTGGCGGAGGTCGTGGAGGTGGTGGACGTGGTCATCGGTCCACCCGCACCCGGTGCCCGGAGAGCTCGTCCTGCAGCTGGCGGACGTCCGACTCGACCATGATCCGGGCGAGTTCGTCGTACTGCACCTTCGCCGACCAGTCCAGCAGGCTCTTCGCCTTGGACGGGTCGCCGATGAGCGCGTCCACTTCGGAGGGCCGCTCGTACTTCGGGTCGAAGCGCACACTGCGCTCCCAGTCCAGGCCCACCGTCTCGAACGCCGCCCGCAGGAAGTCGCGTACGGTCGCGGCCACACCGGTCGCGACCACGTAGTCGTCGGGCTCGTCACGCTGGAGCATCAGCCACATGGCCTCGACGTACTCCGGTGCGTAGCCCCAGTCGCGGACGGCATCGAGGTTGCCCAGATAGAGGTGCTCCTGCAGACCCGCCTGTATGCGGGCGACCGCACGAGTGATCTTGCGGGTGACGAAGGTCTCGCCCCGTCGTGGGCTCTCGTGGTTGAAGAGGATGCCGTTGACGCCGAACAGGCCATACGCCTCACGGTAGTTGACGGTCGACCAGTAGGCCATGACCTTGGCGCAGCCGTACGGACTGCGCGGGTGGAACGGCGTCGCCTCGTTCTGCGGCGGCGGGGTCGCGCCGAACATCTCCGAGGACGAGGCCTGGTAGAGCCGGGTGTGCACCCCGCTGGCGCGGATGGCCTCCAGCAGCCGCAGGGCACCCAGGCCGGTCACATCACCGGTGTACAGCGGGGCGTCGAAGGAGACCCGGACATGGGACTGGGCGCCGAGGTTGTAGACCTCGTCGGGCTGCACATCGCGCAGCAGATTCACCAGCGCCACGCCGTCGGACAGATCGACGTGGTGCAGCAGCAGCCGGCGGTCCGGCGTGTGCGGGTCCTGGTAGATGTGGTCGATGCGCTCGGTGTTGAAGCTCGAGGAGCGTCTCATCAGCCCGTGCACTTCATAGCCCTTGCTCAGCAGCAATTCGGCGAGATACGAACCGTCTTGACCGGTGATTCCGGTGATGACCGCGGTTTTCGGCATGGCTTCCCCCCACGAGAAGTGATGTGCATCGGGATCGAACGATGGATGTCCCACGCGTGGGCGGACCGCGCGGGGCGTGGACGCTACCTGCACCGTGGCCGGTGGTCGAGATCAAGAAGCGCCAGATATTTCCTGAAATGGCCGGTGGGCGACTCGGATTGACTGCGACAATCCGCCCCATGGATGACTTGCTGCCCACACCTGCCCGTGTCTTCGTCGCGGGCCACCGAGGCCTGGTGGGATCCGCCGTGGCCCGGCGCTTCGCCGCCCGGGGCTACGACGTGCTCACCCGTACCCGTGCGGAACTCGACCTGCGCGATGCCGAGGCCACGGCGGCCTGGCTGCGCGCGGCCCGGCCCGACGCCGTCGTGCTGGCGGCCGCCAAGGTCGGCGGAATCATGGCCAACAGCACCTACCCCGTACAGTTCCTGGAGGACAATCTCAGCATCCAGCTCAGCGTCATCGCCGGTGCCCACCACGCCGGGGTGCGCCGCCTGCTGTTCCTCGGATCGAGCTGCATCTACCCCAAGCACGCCGCCCAGCCCATCACCGAAGACGCCCTGCTGAGCGGGCCGTTGGAGCCCACCAACGAGGCGTACGCGATCGCCAAGATCGCCGGCCTGGTGCAGATCCGGTCCTACCGCCGCCAATACGGTGCCTCTTTCATCTCCGCCATGCCGACGAACCTCTACGGCCCCGGCGACAATTTCGACCTCGAAACCTCGCATGTGCTGCCGGCACTGATACGCCGCTTCCACGAGGCCAAGCAGCAGGGCCTGCCCGAACTCACCCTCTGGGGCACCGGAACGCCCCTGCGCGAGTTCCTGCACGTCGACGACCTGGCCGCCGCCTGCGAGGTGCTGCTGCGCGGCTATGACGGGGACGACACGGTCAACGTCGGCTGCGGCGAGGACCTGACCATCGCCGACCTCGCCTCCTGCGTCGCCGCCGCGGTGGGCTACGAGGGACGGATCGCCTTCGACCCGTCCCGCCCCGACGGCACCCCGCGCAAGCTGCTCGACATCAGCAGGATGCGCGCCCTGGGCTGGGCGCCCACCGTGCCGCTCGCCGAGGGCATCGCCCGGACCTATGAGGCCTGGCAGGCGGAGCCGGCCCCGGCGTGAGCGGGACCGGCCCGTGGTGTGCGCCCGGCGCCCGCCCCTCGGCGGGGCACCGGACGCACACCACGGGCCACGGCGGCTAGTACGCACCACGCCCGTCCACGACGGCCCGCACGGTACGCACCAGCACCCCTATGTCGCGGGAGTAGGACCAGTTGTCCACATAGCTCAGATCCAGTGCGACGGTCTCGTCCCACGAGAGGTCGGACCGCCCGCTGACCTGCCACAGACCGGTCAGCCCCGGCTTGACCGACAGCCGGCGGATCTCCGTGCCGTCGTACCGCTCGACCTCCTCGGGCAGCGGCGGCCGCGGCCCGACCAGGGACATGTGGCCCGCCAGGACGTTGAAGAGCTGCGGCAGTTCGTCCAGCGAGAAGCGGCGCAGCAGCCGGCCCACCCGCGTCACCCGCGGATCCCGCCGCATCTTGAACATCGCCCCGTCATGCTCGTTGGCCGGCTCCAGCGCGGCCCGCATCCGGTCGGCGGTGACCACCATGGTGCGGAACTTCCACATCCGGAACGGCCGCAGATCCTGGCCGACGCGGATCTGCCAGTAGAACACCGGGCCCGCAGTGGTGCACCGTATGGCGGCGGCCACCGCGGCGAAGACGGGGGAGAGCAGCATGAGCAGCAGCAACGCCCCCAGCCGGTCGGTGGCCTGCTTCAGCAGTACCGGAATGCCCCGCCGCGCCGCCGGGTCGATGTGCATCACCGTCAGCCCCGCCGCCTTGGCGAGCCGGACACGGTGCTGTGAGACATCGATCAGGCCCGGAAGTATGGCCAGATTCCGGCCCCCGTCGTGCAGCGCCCAGGCCAGCCGCCGCACGCGCGCCGCCGACATCTGACGGCCCGGTGCCACGAAGACGAGATCGGCGCCGAGTTCGGCGGCACAGCCGAGCACCCGCTCCCCGTCCAGCGCCCCCTCGGGCGCGTCACCGTCGGACGCGAGCCGGTCGCACACCGGCAGCGCCGAATCGGTGGCCTCGTCCCCGACGAGACAGCTGCCGACGACGACATACTCGTGATCGGTGCGGTGCCCCAGCTCCGCGAGCACCACATCGACCGCGCCCGCCTCCCCGACGATCAGCACCCGCCGCAGCGCCTGCGCGCGGCGCCGGATGGCCAGCAGATACCGGTGCGCGAGCTTGCGCCGGGCCACGCCCAGCGCAAGACAGGGCAGCAGCGCCAGCACACAGATCTCGATGGAGAAATCGATCCGCGCGCCGACGCAGGCAACGGCCAGCACGCCCAGCATGGTCAGCCAGTCCCGGAAGACGGGCAGCACGGCACCCGCACCCAGTTCATCTCTGGAGTAACGATTCTTCGATGCCCCTACCGCCAGCCACGACATACCGGCCAGCGCCGCCGTGAGCAACGGATGCGGCTGCCGCGTCGTGACACACAGCGCGGCCACCGGCAGCAGGGCGCCGACCGCGTCCACCGCCAATGCCACCGGTAAGAGCCGTCGTTCGGTCGGCTTGTGGCTGCCTCCCCTGTCGTGTTCCGGCGCGCGATCCCACTTGGCTGTCCCGGCGGGTGACTCCATCACCCGTGATCCGGCAGCTTCGAACAACCCCATGGCCCCCCACTTGGTCGTCCCCTCATTCCGGCGCAGCCGTCGCCCCCTGGCACAGACAACCGCCCCGTGTCGGACGTGACGCTAGAGCACGTTGCGCCTGACTGCTGTGGTTTACCTATTTTGAGTGTTCTTGTGTCCCATTGTTTACAAGCCAGGGAACACACGATCCGGTTTCAGCCGCCTCGCCGGCGGGGGAATCCGGCCCGGCAGTGGGCCTGGGGCACCCGTCGTCGGACGTCTCCGGGCCGCCCTGCCGCGCCCCGCTTTAGCATGCCCCTCATGAACAGTGATCTCTTTGCCGCCGAGAACATGGCGACGCAGGCCACCACACCCGGCATGGTGCAGCAGAACGCGAAGTCGCTCAAATACGCGCTGGACGGGGAGTGTTACGCGAGACAGGGCGCGATGATCGCCTACCGCGGCGATCTGCACTTCGAGAAGCAGGGGCAGGGCGTCGGGAAGTTCCTCAAGCGCGCGGTCACCGGCGAGGGGCTGGCACTGATGGCCGTCCGGGGCCGCGGCGAGGTGTGGTTCGCGCACGAGGCCGCCAACTGCTTCATCATCGACCTCGCCGCCGGCGACGGCCTCACCGTCAACGGCCGCAACGTGCTGTGCTTCGACCCGTCCCTCTCCTACGAGATCAAGGTGGTCAAGGGCGCCGGCATGATCGGCGGCGGACTCTTCAACTCCGTCTTCAGCGGCCAGGGCAAGCTGGGCGTGATGTGTGAGGGCAACCCCCTCGTCATACCCGTCTCCCCGCGGTCCCCGGTCTTCGTCGACACCGATGCCGTGGTCGGCTGGAGCAGCGCGCTGCGGACCGGACTGCACCGTTCGCAGAGCCTCGGCTCGATGCTCCGCGGCGGCTCCGGCGAGGCCGTCCAACTCCGGCTGGACGGTGAGGGGTTCGTCATCGTGCGGCCCAGCGAGCTCCGTCCGGAGAAGTCGACCGGAAACTGACCTTGCGGCAGACACAACGGGCGGCGGTCTCAGGACCGGCCGCATCCCGGTCTCCGGCCCGCGGTCCCTCCGTCTCGGACAGGCGGGCGTCCAGCCGGTCGAAGACCCGCTGCTCGAAGAGCGCGCGGCCCATGGGCTCGCAGTGCAGGTGCGCGCCCTCCGCCGCGGAGAAGGGGGCCAGTTCCTTTGCCGACCAGGTCGACAGTCAGGCCCCGGCATCGCCGTCCGACGTGGCGGACGTGGCGGACGCGGCGGCCGGCACCTCGACCATGTCCGCGCCCTGCCGCCAGGCGGAACCCAGGGCCGGCAGGATCTCGTGGTGGAACTGATCGTTCTCGTGGAACCGGTAGGTCATGACGACTCCAGCCACGCCGTGCGGGCGTCCCCCTGCCCCCGGCGCGGGGCGGAGACCCGGGCGGCTTGGCCCCGGGGCGCCGCCGCCTGGCATGATCGCGCGCATGGCTGAACGCGTGAGTGCCGCATGTGACGGCGCGTCGAAAGGAAACCCCGGGCCGGCGGGCTGGGCCTGGGTCATCGCCGACGGTGCGGACACCGTCGTGCGGTGGGAGGCCGGCCCGCTGGGCACCGCGACCAACAACGTCGCCGAGCTCACGGCGCTGGAGCGCTTGCTGACCGCCACCGATCCGGCCATGCCGCTGGAGATCCGGATGGACTCCCAGTACGCGATGAAGGCCGTCACGACCTGGCTGCCCGGCTGGAAGCGCAAGGGCTGGAAGACGTCCGCGGGCAAGCCGGTCGCCAACCAGGAACTGGTGATGCGCATCGACGCGCTGCTCACCGGCCGCTCCGTGGAGTTCCGGTATGTGCCCGCGCACCAGGTCGACGGCGATCCGCTGAACGACTTCGCCGACCGGGCCGCGAGCCAGGCGGCGACCGCCCAGGAGGCCGCCGGCAGCGAGCTCGGCTCCCCGTCGCCGCCCGCCGCCCCGGCTGCCGCGCGGCCCGCCGGCGCCCGTCGGGGTGCCTCCGGCGCCACCGCGGGGACGGCCTCGACGCCGCAGCGGCGCGGCGCGGGCAAGACGATGCGCACGCTCAAGGCCAAGTTCCCCGGGCGCTGCCGCTGTGGCCGCTCCTACGCGGTGGGCGAGCAGATCTCCAAGAACGACGAGGGCTGGGGGCACCCCGCGTGCCGCTCCGGCGCGGGCGGGACGGACCCGGCCACGGCAGGCGGCTGACCGGGCCGGCCGGGAACGGGAAGGCGCGGACTCCCCGGCCCGCGGCTACCGTGACGGCAGGGGCATCACCCCACGACGTCAGGAGGGACCACCATGACCAGCTCGTCCACCCAGGGAATCAAGACCGTGCTGCATCCCGTGTCCGACCTGGCGGCGGCCAAGGAGGTGTACACCGCCCTGCTCGGCGCACCGCCGCAGGCCGACGAGTCCTACTACGTCGGCTTCGACATCGGGGGCCAGCACATCGGGCTGGTGCCGGGCGGTGCGGCGCAGGGCATGACCGCACCGGTGGCCTACTGGCACGTGCCGGACATCGAGG
Organism: Streptomyces sp. NBC_01454; assembly: GCF_036227565.1. NCBI lineage: Bacteria > Bacillati > Actinomycetota > Actinomycetes > Kitasatosporales > Streptomycetaceae > Streptomyces > Streptomyces sp. NBC_01454. The sequence goes on along the minus strand of NZ_CP109460.1, from coordinate 371,586 downwards.
CGAAGCTGGCCGAGGTGACCGCCGCGGGTGCCACGCTGAAGGAGCCCGCGCGCGACGTCGGTGGCGGCCGCCTGGTGGCCACCGTCACCGACCCCGACGGCAACGTCCTCGGGCTGCTCCAGGACCCGTGAGCGAAGGGCCCCGCTTCCGGCCGTCCGTCCGGGGCTGAGCCACCCCCGCGCGGCATCGACCCCCGCCCGGCATCCACCCCCGCGCGCATCCGGGCCCGGCGCGAGGTGCGCGCGCCGCCCGGCCGGGGTGTCGCGCCACCCCGCACGACAGGCGGGCAGCCCAGCGCGGCCACCCCGGCCGATACCGCCGGTCGGCCGGACGGCGTACCGTTGCCGCGATCGCGCCGGCCGAGGAGCGCCGGCTCTCCTGCTCGAAGCCGGTCGGACCGAGCCGGGCGACGCCGACGGGGGCCGCGCAGGCGGCTCCGCCTCACAGATGGACAGACGATGAGCATGGCCACAGGGACGGACCCGCAGTCGCCCGCGCCGCATGGTGCCGACAGCCACGATCTGATCCGCGTGCACGGCGCGCGCGTGAACAACCTCAAGGACGTCAGCGTCGAGATCCCCAAGCGCCGGCTGACGGTGTTGACCGGGGTCTCCGGCTCGGGCAAGAGCTCGCTGGTGTTCGGCACGATCGCCGCGGAGTCGCAGCGACTGATCAACGAGACCTACAGCGCCTTCGTGCAGGGCTTCATGCCGACGCCGGCCAGGCCCGAGGTCGACGTGCTCGACGGGCTGACGACCGCGATCGTCGTCGACCAGCAGCGCCTGGGCGCCGACCCGCGCTCCACGGTCGGCACCGTCACCGACGCCAACGCCATGCTGCGCATCCTCTTCAGCCGGCTCGGACAGCCGCACATCGGTCCGCCCAGCGCGTTCGCCTTCAACGTCGCCTCGGTCCGGGCGAGCGGGGCGATCACCGTCGACCGCGGTGCCGCGAAGACCAAAACGGTCAAGCAGACCTTCAGCCGCACCGGCGGCATGTGCACCCGCTGCGAGGGCCGGGGCGCGGTCTCCGACATCGATCTCACCCAGCTCTACGACGACTCCAAGTCGCTGGCCGAGGGCGCGTTCACCATCCCCGGCTGGAAGTCGGACAGCTTCTGGACCGTGCGGGTTTATGCCGAGTCGGGCCTCCTCGACCCCGACAAGCCGATCCGCAAGTACACCAAGAAGGAGATGCAGGACTTCCTGTACCGGGAGCCGACCAAGGTGAAGGTCGAGGGGGTGAACCTCACCTACGAGGGGCTGATCCCCAAGATCCAGAAGTCGTTCCTGTCCAAGGACAAGGAGGCGCTGCAGCCGCACATCCGGGCGTTCGTGGAGCGGGCGGTGACCTTCACCACCTGCCCCGAGTGCGAGGGCACCCGGCTCAGCGAGGCGGCCCGGTCGTCGCGGTTCGGCGGGATCACCATCGCCGAGGCGTGCGCGCGGCAGATCAGCGACCTCGCCGAGTGGGTGCGGGGGCTGGCTGAACCGTCCGTCGCGCCGCTGCTGGCGACGCTCCAGCAGACGCTCGACTCGTTCGTGGAGATCGGGCTGGGATACCTCTCGCTCGACCGGCCGTCGGGAACGCTGTCGGGCGGCGAGGCGCAGCGCGTCAAGATGATCCGCCACCTCGGCTCCTCGCTCACCGACGTCACCTACGTCTTCGACGAGCCCACCACGGGCCTGCACCCCCATGACATCCAGCGGATGAACGCCCTGCTGCTGCGGCTGCGGGACAAGGGCAACACGGTGCTCGTCGTGGAGCACAAGCCGGAGACGATCGCGATCGCCGACCACATCATCGACCTCGGCCCCGGTGCCGGTCCGGCCGGCGGCACCGTCTGCTTCGAGGGAACCGTGGAGGGACTGCGGTCCGGCGGCACCGTCACCGGCCGCCATTTCGACGACCGGGCCCGCCTGAAGGAGACGGTGCGCAAGCACACCGGCACGCGGGAGATCCGCGGCGCGACGACGCACAACCTGCAGGGCGTCGACGTCGACATACCGCTCGGGGTGCTCACCGTCGTCACCGGCGTCGCCGGGTCCGGCAAGAGCTCGCTCGTGTACGGGTCGCTGTGTCAGCGGCCGGGGGCGGACGGCGCGGGTGTGGTGTCGGTCGACCAGGGCCCGATCCGCGGCTCGCGGCGGAGCAACCCGGCCACCTACACCGGACTGCTCGACCCGGTCCGCAAGGCGTTCGCGAAGGCCAACGGCGTCAAGCCGGCACTGTTCAGCGCCAACTCCGAGGGCGCCTGCCCGCACTGCAACGGCGCCGGCGTCGTCTACACCGACCTGGCGATGATGGCCGGCGTCGTCACCCCCTGCGAGGAGTGCGAGGGCAAGCGCTTCCAGCCGACGGTGCTGGAGTACCACCTCGGCGGCCGCGACATCAGCGAGGTGCTGGCGATGCCGGTGACCGAGGCGGAGGAGTTCTTCGGGGCCGGCGAGGCGTACACCCCGGCCGCGCACCGCATCCTGGGCCGGCTCGCCGACGTCGGGCTCGGCTACCTCAGCCTCGGCCAGCCGCTCACCACGCTGTCCGGCGGCGAGCGGCAGCGGCTCAAGCTGGCCACCCACATGGGAGAGAAGAGCGGCGGCCGCTCCGTCCTGGTGCTCGACGAGCCGACCGCCGGTCTGCACCTCGCCGACGTCGAGCAACTGCTCGGCCTGCTCGACCGGCTGGTGGACTCCGGCAGGTCGGTCATCGTCGTCGAGCACCACCAGGCGGTGATGGCGCACGCCGACTGGATCATCGACCTCGGCCCGGGCGCCGGCCACGACGGCGGCCGGATCGTCTTCGAGGGCACCCCCGCCGACCTCGTGGCCGCCCGCTCCACCCTCACCGGCGAGCACCTCGCGGCCTACGTCGACGCCTGACCCACTCCGGTGTGCGGCCGACCGGCTCAGGCGGCTCTACCTTCTTGATCGGGTTGATCGAGCCATTCGTAGGGTTGGGTCGCCCAGGGGTGCTGGGTGTGGCTGTCAGGCGGCTGCCACCTTGTGGCTTGCGAGGCTTCGCCGCCCGGCACCCCACGACGACTCGGCCGCCGATTAGGAAGTGCGAACAAGTCGCTGCGTAGAGCAATGCCGGCGAAGTCGTCCGTGGCACGAACAGTACGAACACGAACGTCAGGAGCACGATGAGCCGGATATGGGCGGGGATCGACAGCGGCAAGGGCCACCACCACGGCCTCGCCTTGGACACCGACGGCAAAACACTGCTGTCGCGGCGGGTCGCCAACGACGAGCCCGAGCTGCTGAAACTGCTCGGTGACGTCCTCGACCTGGCCGACGGGCGTCAGGTCACCTGGGCCATCGACATGACCGGCGGAGAACCCGCACTGCTGCTGGCCCTGCTGGTCAACCACGGCCAGGAGATCCTGTACATGCCCGGCCGGCTGGTGAACCGGGCCTCCGACGGCTACCGCGGCGAGGGCAAGACCGACGCCCGCGACGCCTACGTGATCGCCGACCAGGCCAGGATGCGCCGCGACCTGCGGCCCATCCGCCCCGGCGACGAAGCCGCCATCGAGCTGAAGCTGCTGACCGGACGCCGCGCCGACCTGGTCGAGGACCGCACCCGCACCGTGAACCGCCTGCGCGGCACCCTGCTGAGCATGTTCCCCGCCCTGGAACGGGCCCTGGACGTGACCAACACCGGCCCGCTCAAGCTGCTGACGGGGTACCAGAGTCCGGCCTCGATCCGCCGCGCCGGGGTCACACGGCTGACCAAGTGGCTGGCCAACCGCACCGTCCGCAACGCAAGATCCCTGGCCGAAGCAGCCGTTGAGGCAGCAGAGCGGCAGCACACCGCCATCCCCGGGGAGAAGACCATAGCCAAGCTGGTCCACACCCTGGCCGGGGAGGTGATGACCCTCAACGAGCAGATCTCCGAGATGGACAAGCTCATCGAGGGCCGGTTTCGCGAGCACGAACTCGCCGACATAGTCCAGAGCGTCCCCGGCATCGGTGCCGTGCTGGGAGCGGAATTCCTCGCCGCTGTCGGCGGCAGCCTGGACGACTTCGACTCTCCGGACGCCCTGGCGGCCTTCGCCGGCGTTGCGCCCGCGCCTCGCGACTCGGGCAAGGTCAGCGGCAACCTCCACCGGCCGGTCGCCTACCACCGAAGACTCCAGCGCGTCTTCTACACCTCCGCGCTCGTCAGCGTCCGCTGCGACCCCAACTCGCGGAAGTTCTACGACCGCAAACGCGCCGAGGGAAAGAAGCACGTCCAAGCCGTGCTCGCCCTCGCCCGCCGCCGCGTCAACGTCCTGTGGGCCCTGATCCGTGACCGACGGTGCTACGAGGTCGCACCCCCAGTGGCTACAGCGGCTTGACAACTTCATTAGGAAGCCTTGCCGCCGCCGGGGCCGGCCACCGGCACGTCGAGGGGGCGGGCGATACCCACCACCCCCTCGTCGAGGCGCTGGAGATGCCGCAGCACGCGGAAGGTGACCGTGCCCGACTGCAGCGCGCCGGAGCCGGCGGTTTCCAGCATCGAGGCGATGCTGGCACCGGACTGGACCTCGCCGTCGGTGCGCTCCTCCAGCACCCGCGCGACGATCAGATCGATGTTGTACGCGATCCGCCGGCCGGCCCGCTCCAGGCGCGGGTCGGCCGCGATGGTCTTGCTGAACGGGACGAGTTCCGCGGTCGCCGCCAGGGAACGGGCGTGATAGGCGGAGGTCTCCAGGAGCGCCACCAGATAGCGGGCGGTCCGCCGCCGCACCCGCAGCGGTGTGATCGGGTGGGTCAGCGGCTGGATGGAGGCGCGCAGCTCGTCCAGCGCCTCGTCCAGATCGCGTGCCTTGCCCAGCAGGTCGACGGCGGGCCCGCCGCTGAGCTGTTCCACCGCTGCGGACACCACGTCCCGCAGCCGGACCAGCACCGTGCCCAGCAGCTCGTCCGTACGGCGGTCGGTGTGCACCGGCAGCACCAGCACCGCGCCGATGATCCCGCAGGCGGCACCCAGCGCCGTCTCCTCGATGCGCAGCACCAGCACATCGAGGCTGTAGGTGTTGAGCAGGGTGTAGAGCAGTCCGAGCATCGTGGTGACGAAGAAGGACATCAGCGCGTAGGACAGCGGCGCGGTGAAGAACATCCCGAAGATGCAGAGCAGCACCAGCGCGAACGCGATCCAGGTGTGGTTGCCGACGAGCCCGGCGAGCGCGACACCGGCGACCACGCCGAGCACCGTGCCCACCAGCCGGCGGTAGCCCTTGACCAGGATCTCGCCGGTGGACGCGGTGTTGAGGAAGACCACCCAGCAGGTCAGCACGGCCCAGTACCAGCGCTGGCTGGACAGGAACTCGCCGCCGATCATGGCCAGGGTCGAGCCCACGGCGACCTGGAACGCGGCCCGGGTGGTGGGCCGTTGCAGCCCGGTACGGTCGTCCGCCGGCTCCTCGGCCTCCTCGGCGACGACGATCGCGAGGTCCTCGGCGTCGAACTCCTCGCGTGAGCGCGTGGTGGCCGGGCTGTCGTCGGACTCGTCCTGCGGCCCGTCCAGTGCCAGCCGCAGACCCAGGACGGAACGCGCGGCCTCACCGAGCCCGCGGAAGACGTCCTGGACGGCGGGGGAGGCCGGCGGCAGATTGTCCTCGTCCCGGTAGCCGAGCAGCCGGTTGCGTACATGCGCGAGTGCGGTGCCGCGCTCGCCCGGCGCGGTCCGGGCGATCAGCAGGAGCAGGGCGTTGAGGTCCCGGCGCAGGGTGCGGATCGCGTCGTCCTCGGTCCGTATGCGGGTGCCCGTGGCGGGCACGGGCGCATGCGGCAGATGCATGGTGAGGGTGTCCGCGCGCCCGGCGCTGCGGGCGTTGAGCAGCAGCATGCCCAGCCGCTCGGCGGCGATCTCGGCCTCCGCCACGCGGCGCTGTATCAGCCCCGCCGCGGCCTCGTCCCGCGTTCCCTCCTCCAGGAGGCCCTGGATCATCAGCGCCGCCTCGTGCAGCCGGGCGGTGTGCCGCCGCAGGTCGTCGAGGACCTTGTCCAGCTCGTCGGGTTCCACGTCCAGCAGCTCGTGCTGGGTGGCCAGCAGCTGGGCGAGACGGGCCCGGAAGGCCTCGCGCAGCCGGCCCAGGGTGCGTTGGGGAGTCTGCGGGACGACGGCGAACCGGACGAGGGCGCTGCACCCGAAGGCGACGGCCAGCGTCAGATACAGCACCGGAAGGGTGGGGACGCTCGCATGCACGAACAGCGAGATGAAGTAGACCTGAAACCCGATCAGACCGAGTGCGGTGCCGCGGTCACCGAAGCGGCGGGAGTAGACGGCGCCGAAGATCAGCAGCACGAAGAACACATCGCCGGCCACGACCAGGGCGTGCAGCAGCGCACCCAGCGACATCGCGGTGAGCGCGACGGGCAGGCCGAGCGCCAGTGTGACCGCCTGGCCGCGCACCTCCTTCTCCCGGATCGCGAAGGTGGACACCATGGCGACCATCGCGCCCGCGACCATCAAGGGGACGCCGGTGCCGAGCAGTGCGAGGACCAGGAGGGTGAGCACGATCGCCCCGACCGTCCGCAGTCCCGCCATCAGCCGCAGCAACCCCGGGTCGGATGCCGCGAAGCGGTCCCAGGTGTTCGTACCAGCCCGTCGTATCGCTGCCACCACGCTGCCGTACGCTCCCACTTCTTGCCATGATCCCCGGTGCCCCAGCATCGCACGTCTGCTCGGACCGGCTTCAGCCGCCTCGTGCCCGGCCCGGCCGCACCACACCGCACCCCACCTGCCGGATCCGCGCCCCGCACCCCTTCCCCTCCTCCCTGAGCTGCTCGGCCCCTTTGCGTATTTCGGGTGTTAGTGAGGCGTTAGTCGAGCATCAGTGGGGGCGCCCAGGGTGGGGGGCGCGGAAAAGCACAACCCACCGCCGGGACCGACGGTCCTGCGCTGCCGCCCGCGGGGCACCCTGCCCGGTGCCCCGCGCGGCGGCAGCGCGCCGCACCGTGCGGGACCGGGGGTGGGCCGGGCACCACCATGTCTCCGGATGCCGGAGAAGAAGGAGTTGATGACTGATGACCATCCGTGGTCTGCGTACCGCTGTCACCGTCACCGCCGCTGTCGTGCTGGCCGCGGGGGCGAGTGCGGGCATCGCCGCCGCGGCGGGCCCGGCCGGATCCGGCGGGGCGGCCGCCGGCGCGTGCGGTCCGGGGACGCTGAAGGTCACGACCACCACCGCGGGTTCGAGCCAGGCCGGCATGAACCACCAGGGCACCTACCTGCGGGTGACCAACACCGGCACGAGCACCTGCGCGATATCCGGCTACCCGGGGCTGGCGCTGGAGGGCGCCGGGCACTCGGCCATGAAGACCACGGTGCACCGCGGTGACACCTACTTCGCCAAGGACCCGGGCGCGCACCGCGTCACCCTCAAGCCGGGCAAGAGCGCCTACGCCGATCTCGTCTGGACACACGCCGGACCGTCCGCGAAGGCCAAGTACCTCCAGGTCTCCCCGTCGGGCGGCAACGCCCACGGCATCCTGCCCTTCGCCAACGACGTCGACGGCGCCGCCCTGTCCGTGACCGCCTGGTCGGCAACCCCGCCCAGCGCCTCCTGACCGCAGCCACAACGACCGGGGGCCGGCGCATCACGCGTCGGCCCCCGGTGTCTGTGCGTCCGTCCGCCCAGGGGCGTCAACGGCTCCCCGCGGCCGCTCAGTTCCGCGTGCCGGCCAGCAGCGCGCGGTACCAGTCGAGGGTGACGTCGAGCGTGGTCTCCAGCGGCGTCGGGCGGATGCCGAAGGCGCGCGCGAAGGCCGAGGAGTCCACGATCTGCGGCTCGGTGTGCTGGTAGAACATCTCCGCGTACTCGTTCATGAAGGTCTCGTCGAACGGGCCGAAGGGGCGGGGCTCGGTGAGGATCACCGATTGCAGCGGGCGGCCCACCCGCTCCTCGATCATCGAGTGGATCTCGCGGGTGGTGCGGGCGGGCGCGGTGGGCAGGTGCCATACGCGGCCGTCGCCTGCCGGGTCTTCGCCGAGGACGGCCAGTCCCTTCGCCACGTCCTGGATGGCCGTGTAGCTGTGCGGGAGGTCGACGTCGCCCAGCCCGAGGACCTCGCCGCCGGTCAGCGCGGGCGGGAACACCGTGCCGCCGAGCGTCGAGTTGAGCACGCCGGGCCCGACGAAGTCGGCCGACCGGCCGAGGACGACATGGGCCTGCCCCGCGCGGTGGGCGGCGAGGTAGGCCTCGTCCAGCTGCGCCCGCATCACACCCTTACGGCTCGTCGCCTGCCAGGGGCTGTCCTCCGTCATCACCTCGCCGTGCGTACGGCCGTAGGGGTACAGCGTGTCCAGGACGACCAGTCGCGCGCCGGTGGTCCCGACGGCGGCCAGCACCGCCTGCTGGACCCGGGGCATGACCTCGACCTGCTGGTGATAGGCGACGTTCACGCAGTGGTACACCACCTCGGCGCCCTCGACGGCGGTCAGCGCCCCCTCCGGCGTGCTCACATCGGCGGCCAGGCACTGCACGCCCTCGGGGGCGTTCTCCGGCGCCGAGCGGCTGACCAGCCGGACGGCGTGCCCCCGGCGGACGAGTTCGGCGGCGAGCGTGGTGCCGGCCGGACCGGCACCCAGGACGGCGTGGAGAGGGCGGGCGGCAGTAGACATGGCGATTCCTTCTCTGTGGAGCGGCGGGTGGAGCCGAGCGGGAGCGGGTGAAGGCGGGTGAGGGGCGGTACAGCGGGATTCCGTTGCCCCTCCTCGCTTCTGTTAGAGACCATAACTATTGTGATGGAGCATCGCAAGAGAGGTGATGGATACGATGCGCGAGGGCGGCTCACGCTTGCCGTCCCACCCCGCCGCGACGCAGGAGGAGAACATGGCCGCCGAGGTACGAAGCCCCCGGGCGCGCTACCGCGAGCAGAACCGTGCGGAGATCAAGACGGCCGCGCTGCAGCAGCTCGCCGAGGGTGGCGTGCAGGCGGTGGCGCTCACCCGGATCGCCAAGGAGCTGGGGCTCTCCGGGCCGGCCCTGTACCGCTACTTCGCAGGTCGGGACGATCTGCTGGGGGAGCTGATCCGGGACGCCTACGACGACGTCGCGCAGGTCACCGAGGGGGTCGGCGGCGCAGCGTCCGCCGGGGACGCGCGGGCGGCCCTGCATGCCCTGGCCGACGCCTACCGGGGCTGGGCCGTCGCGCAGCCGCACCGCTATCTCCTGATCCAGGGCACCCCGCTCCCCGGTTACGCGGCTCCGCCCGACACCCTGCGGCGCGCGCGGGCCGTGCTGGGACCGTTCCTGACGGTGTTCGCCACCGGTGTGCCCGCGGAGGCGATGCGGCCGGTCGTCGCCGAAATGGCCGCTTGGGTGCGCAAGGACGCCGGCATCGCCGACTGGGTGGCGCAGTACACCGGGCTGCCACCGCAGGACGGGGCGGCGGCCATCGCCCTCGCCGGTACGGTGCTGGCCTGGTCGCAGCTGCACGGCACGGTCGGCCTGGAGGTGTCCGGCCAGTACGCCGGCATGGGACACCAGGCGTCGACGCTCCTCGTCGCGCAGATCGACACCCTGGCCGACTCCTTCGGGCTCCAGGGGCCCGGGCGTCCGTGACCTGACTTTCCGTCAGGAAGCGTTCGTACAGGCCGGATTGTGCCCCGTGGTGGAGTGCTTCCCGTCGGCGGCGCCGCTCAGCGAGCGCTTCCGAGGTTTCGGTCCGCTTCGCTGCCGTCCAGCATGAGCGTGGTTTCCTCGATGCGCCGGAACCGGCACCACATGTGTGCGCGGCGCACGCTATCCTGGGGGTATGGAAAACGAGATGGGTCACGCGGTCGCCGAAGCCCTGGGCGACCTGCTCAAGCGCACCCTGCGGGCCAACCTGTACCAAGCCCTGACCGAGAACATCGGCGAGGGCGTCGACGAGGTCACCTATCCGGTGCTGAGCGGACTGGCCAGAACGGGACCCTGCAGCGCCGCCGACCTGGCCACCGCGGTGGGCCTGGACCGGTCCGGCGTCAGCCGACGCGCCTCACGTCTGGAGGCGGCCGGCCTCGTACGGCGCGCACCGGACCCCGCCGACCGGCGGGCCGTTCTGCTGACGCTCACCGATCAGGGCACCGAGACGGTGGCGCTGATGCGCACGCGCCTTGCCGCGCGCATCGAGGAGTCCCTGAGTTCCTGGCCCGAGGGGGAGGCGCGGTCCTTCGCCCGGAATCTGCGCAAGTTCCTCGATGAGGGGCCCTTCAAGGACGTGAAGTAGCGTCCGGCGTCGGTGGCGACCGACTGGCGACCGACTGACGATCGGCCGGCGGAGGTCCGCTTGCCGGGGGTGTGCGGGTGGCGGACCGGTACCTGTGCCGCAGGCCGAGGTTCAGTATCCGGCCGGCCGGATCAGCCCCGTCTCGTAGGCGAAGACGGCGGCCTGGGTCCGGTCGCGCAGGCCCAGCTTGACCAGGATGCGGCCCACATGGCTCTTCACCGTCTGTTCCGCCACCACCAGCCGCTCCGCGATCTCCCCGTTCGACAGGCCCTGGGCGATCAGTGACAGGACCTCGGTCTCCCGTTCCGTCAGAGTGCCCACCCGGTCCTTGAGCGGGGTGCGCGGGGCGCTGGTCACCCGGGAGAACTCGGCTATCAGGCGCTTGGTGATGTTCGGGGCGAGCAGGGCGTCGCCGGCCGCCACCACCCGTACCGCCTGGGCGAGTTCGGCCGCCGAGGCGTCCTTGAGCAGGAAGCCGGAGGCGCCCGCGCGCAGCGCCTCGTACACGTACTCATCGAGGTCGAAGGTGGTCAGGACGAGGACCTTGACGGTGGCGCCGGCCGGCCCGGTGAGGCGGCGGGTGGCCTCGATGCCGCCGAGGCGGGGCATCCGGACGTCCATCAGGACGACGTCCGGGGCGAGTTCGGCGGTCTTCGCGACGGCGTCGAGACCGTCCACGGCCTGGCCGACGACCTCGATCCCGGGTTCGGCGTTGAGCAGCACGGTGAATCCCTGGCGGACCATCATCTGGTCGTCGGCGATCAGCACACGGATGGTCGTCATGGGGTGTCCTCACCGGTCTCGGCCGGTTGTCTCGCGGGGGCGGGCAGGAGGGCGGCCACCTCGTAGCCGCCGTCCGGGGTGGGGCCGGCGGCCAGTTCGCCGCCGAGCATCGCGGTGCGTTCGCGCATGCCCAGCAGCCCGTGCCCGGAGCCGGGGGAGGGCGGGGCGGGCCCGGCCGGCGCGGTGTTGGTGACGTGGAGGGTGAGACCGTCGGGTGCGTATCCGAGCCGCACCCGCACCGCCGCGCCGGGCGCGTGCCGCATCGCGTTGCTCAGTGCCTCCTGGACGATGCGGAACGCCGACAGCTCGGCCCCCGGCGACAGCGCGTGCGGCTCGCCGGTGGACTCGGTGGTGACGGCCAGTCCGGCCGCCCGCACATTGTCGAGCAGTTCGTCCAGCCGGTCCAGGGTGGGCTGCGGGGCATGCCGTACGCCCTCCGCCGCAGGGTCCTCGGAGCGCAACACGCCCAGTACCCGGCGGAGTTCGCGCAGCGCGTCGACGGCGTTCGTGCGGATGCCCGCGAGGTTCTCCTTCAGCTCGTCGGTGGGGTCCGCGACGAGATGCGGGGCGACCTGTGCCTGGATGGAGATCACCGACATGTGGTGGGCGACCACGTCGTGCAGCTCCCGGGCGATCCGGTGGCGCTCCTCCAGCAGAGTGCGCCGGGCCCGCTCCTCGGCGGTGAGCTCCTCCTGTTCGACGAGCTGGGTGCGCGCCACCCGGCGGCCGCGCAGTGCGGCCCCCAGCACCGTCGCGATGATCAGCAGCGGGACTGCCTGCGTCACGTTCTCGTGGTGGCCCGGTCCGAGGAACGTCAGACAGCACAGTCCGGCCAGGACGTGGAGACCCAGCGCCTCGGCCGCGACCCGCGGGCGTACCCGCAGCGCCAGCAGGAACACCGTCGCGGCCTGCACGAGGAGACCCGGTTCGGTCCAGGGGAAGCCCTCCGGCCCGGGGAGCCCGTTCCCCGCGGCCCGCGCCGCGACGACCATCGCCGCCGTCGACACCCACCAGGCCGGTATCGGACGGAACATGGCCGCGAACAGCGCGAGGGACTGACACAGCGAGAGCAGCAGCGCCAGGCCCATCTCCAGCCCGTAGACATGGGCGAGGAAGTCCGTGTTGAGGACGGCTGTCGCATAGACGAGGACGCCGATCACCACATGCGGCAGCCGGGCCAGCAGGCGGGGCCCCCGCATCCTCGGCAGCGGATCGGCCGCCGCCGTCCACAGATCGTCGCGCAGCGTACGCGGCACCGCCAACAGCACCGCCCGCAGCCGCGGTTCCCCGCTTTTCCCGCCCCCCGTGACCATGTGAACCACCCTAGACACGCGGTGTCTGCGCCGGCCGGGCGGGGCGCAGCTCGGATACCGGCCGGGAACGCCCGCGCCGCCCCGCGCGGCCCTGCTCGTAGGCCCGGAACGCGGCCAGGCACACCAGCAGCGCCAGCCCGAACACCGGCAGCCAGGCCAGCCGGGCGAGCACCCACGCCGCGCCGTCGGGGGCCGTGTGCAGTCCGGGGAGCGGCCGGCCCGCGAGCAGGCCGAGCGCGGTGACCGCCATCATCGCCGTCTGGTGCCACAGGAAGACCGTCATCGCCGCGAGGTTCAACAGCGCCACCGGCGCCCAGACCAGGGGGCGCCGCAGGACCCGGCGCAGGGGACCGAGCAGCAGCAGGGCCGCCCCGCACTGGGCCAGACCGAAGGTGACGACCGCGAGGGTGGGCGGGTTGAGGTTGGATATCGCGGCGCCCGGCACCCCGACCATCGCGGCCGGATATCCGGCCCACCCGACGAGGCCGGCGGTGGCGGCGGCGCCGCCGAGCAACAGCACCCAGCCGGTCGAGCGGCCGGCCAGCCGCCCGTGCGCCCAGGCCGCGCCCAGACAGTACGGAACCAGCCAGCCCACGGGCACATTGATCCAGCCGAGCCACGCCGGACCCCCCAACCCGAAGCGGAGCAGGTCGACATGGAGGACGACGGCCAGTGGCCACAACGGGTGCAGCCGGGCGACCAGCGGGGTCGCCGCCGTCAGCGCGGTGAAGACCAGCAGGAACCAGAGCGGGGAGCACACCAGGGTGCCCAGGGTGCTGACGGTCTCCACCCGGGCTCCGGAGGCGAGCAGGGCGACCGCCACCACGCCCCAGAGCACCAGCACGGCCGCGACCGGCCGCAACAGCCGGGCCGTACGGGCGCCGAGCCACCGCCCGTACCTCTCGCCCCGGGCACGGGCCGAGGCATGACTGCGCGCCGCCACCCGGCCGCCGACCAGGAAGAAGACCGCCAGGGTCTGGAAGACCCAGGAGACGGGCGTGAGCTGCGGCATGGAGTGCAGCGGGCTGGCCCCGTGCACCGCGCCGCTGTCCGTCACGAGGGCGGTCACCAGCCAGTGCCCGAGCACCACACCCAGGATGGCGAGCGCCCGCAGGGCGTCGACGGCACGGTCCCGGCCCTCCGGAGTGGCGGCGGCGATCCGCCGGGCGAGCTCACGCATCACGATGCCCCTCGGACGGTGCCCGTCCGGAGACGATCCGGGCGATGTTGCGCAGCGCGACGGAGCCGGGCGCGAGATAGTCGCTGTGGCCGCCGGCGCCGGCCGCGAAGCCCCGCGCCCCGAAGGCGTCCGACACCGGATCGGCGCCCAACCCCAGGGTGGCGAAGGGGAGATGCAGCCGGCCGTGCGGCACGTGGGCGATCCAGTCGTCCGCGCCCCGGCCGGCCCACACGGCCGCCCGGGTGTGCAGGGCGGAGGCACTCTCGGCCCCGGCGCCGGGGCTGCCGTACAGCACGAGGTTCGCCACCGCCAGCCCCGGCGCGGCGCGGCCGCAGACCACCGAACCGTAGGAGTGGCACAGCACGGAGATCCGGGCCGCGGGCCGCAGTGCCGCCATGTCGCCGAGGAACGCGCGGAGTTGCGGGGCGGCCGCGTCGGCGAGCCCGGTCGTCAGCACGTCGGGGCTCACCGTGCCCGGCGTCTCGTACCCGAGCCAGGCGACCACGGCGGTGCGTGCGTCCAGCGACCGCCGGAGCGCCGTCGCGCCTTTCAGGAACCGCTCGTAGGTGTCGAGGTTGGTGTCCGAGCCCGGTACCAGGACGGCGATCCGCTCGGCCCGCGTCAGATCGCCGAGGACCTCGGCGGTGCGGCCCCCGCCGCGGCCGTCGAAGGACAGGAACTGCCGCTCCGGGCCCGCCATCCGGCGCAGCGCCCGGACCCGTGCCCGGTCGCCGTGGCCCTCGGCCATCCGGGCCGCCGCGCGGATGCCGGCACGGTTGACGGCATAGCGCCCGGCGAGGCCGCCGGGGCCGACCGCCCGCAACGGGGCGAGCGCCACCGGCGCGGGCGCCGGGACGGCCGCGGGGCGGGCCGCGCCGGACACGGGCACGGCCACCGAGGCGGCCACGAGCGCGGCGAGCAGGGTACGCAGCAGTCTGCCGCTGCGCGGGCGGGACGCCATGGGGATCGGTCCTTCCGTCACGGAAGCCGTCGTGCTTCCGGGACGCACGCTATGAAGCGCACCGGTTGATCCACGTCCCGCCCGGGAGCGCACTTCCCGCCTGGCTCTCAAGTACTAGGGGTAGGGGGCGGCGCCCCCGAACGGACGGCGCACGGCGGCCCGGTGCGACGCGCCCCGCACCCCCGGGGCCGGCGTCCGCTGACGGCGACGGCTGCCGCCGTTGGTGTCAGACGGGCCCGGCGCCTTGCGTGGTGTGTGGAGTGAGCGGGCGGGGGAGTGCAGGGTCGGCGTGGGCACCGGTGCGGTGCCCGGCCGGAGTACCACGGCCGTCCGCGGCTCTGCCGGGCGGACGGCGGGGCCGGGGCGGAGCGGCGAACGGCGGAGCGCGAGGCGAAGGGCGTGAGTCATGGGTGTCGGTTTCCCACAGGAGACGGCCACGGCGTCGGCCGCGGCGTCGGCGGTGCCGGAACGCGTCGTGCTGGCCGCCCGCCCGCGGGCCTCGATGCGGCTGTACGCCCTGCCGCCCGCCGGGGCCGGCCCGGACTGCTATCTGCGGTGGGTGCCGCTGCTGCCGCCCTGGGTCGAGCTGTGTTCCGTGGCGCTGCCCGGCCGTGGCACCCGCGCCGGGGAACCGTCGCTGACCGATCCCGCGTATCTGAGCGCCCGGCTGGCGGCGGTGCTAGACGACTGGACCGACCCCCGGCCGTTCGCGGTCTTCGGGCACAGCGCGGGCGCGCTGCTGGCCTACGAGGCGATCCGCCATCTGCGGCGCACCCATGGCCGCCCGCCCGCGCTGCTGGCGGTGTCCTCCCTGTCGGCGCCGCATCTCGACGCCTACACCGCGGACCTGCCGCCGCGTCTGACGGCCGGTCTCGCGGGCCTTGACGAACTCGTCGGCCCGATCCCCGAGCAACTGCTCGCCGACGCCCGCCTGATGGCCGCGGCCTGCACCCCGCTGCTGGCCGACCTGCTGCTGCTCCTGCACTACCGGCACCACCCGGAGCCGCCCCTCCAGGTGCCCCTGGTGCTCTACGGCGGCGAGCACGACCCCGTCACCGATCCGCGCCAGCTCCAGGCCTGGAGCGACCTGGTCACCACCCCGGCCGACGTACACCTCTTCCCCGGCGGGCACAGCTATCCGCAGACGGCGGCCAAGGAACTGGTCGGGCACCTGACCGGCGTCCTCGGCACGGTCACCCGGCACCCGGTGGCCACGGCATGACGGCCACCGGGCAGGCCGGAGGTGCCCGGCGTACGGGCGCGGCCGCCGTGGTGTGCCTCGGGCTGTTCATGCTCGGCCTGGATCTGACCGTCCTCAATGTCGCCGTCCCCGGCCTCCAGGGCGACCTCGACACCTCCACCGCCCAGGTGCAGTGGATCGTGGACGGCTACGCCGTCGTCCTGGGCGGAACGGTGCTGGCCGTGGGCGCCTTCACTGACGCCTGGGGCCGGCGCCGCTCCTTCGTCTGCGGAGTGGCGGTCTGCGCGGGCGCCTCACCGGTCGGCGCGCTGGCCGGCCACCCCGGGCAGGTGATCGCCGCCCGCTGCGTCATGGGGGCCGGGGCCGCGCTGCTGATGCCGGCGACCCTGGCGGTCCTCCACCACCTGTTCCCCGAACCCCGGCTGCGCAGCCGGGCGATCGCCGCATGGGCCGCGGTCGGCGGCATGGGGGGCCTGTGCGGTCCGGTCATCGGGGGCTGGCTGGTGGAGCACTTCTCCTGGCGCGCCGCCTTCTGGATCAATCTGCCACTCGCCGGCGTCCTCGTCGTCCTCGCCCTGGTGCTGGTGCCCGAGTCCCGTACGGTGCGCCGCGCCGGCTTCGACGTGCCCGGCGCCGTCCTGTCCGCCGCGGGGCTGCTGGCGCTGGTGTGGTCCATCACCGAGAGCCCGCACCGCGGCTGGACCAGCCCGGCGGCCCTGACCGGATTCGCCGCCGCCGCGCTGCTGCTGGCCGCCTTCGTCGCCCGGCAGCTGCGCACGCCCGCCCCCATGCTGCCGCTGTATCTGCTGCGGGTGCCGGGCATCGGAGTGGCGGCGGCGGCCCTGGCGTTGATGTCCTTCGCCATGTTCGGGGCACTGTTCGTGCTGACGCTCTATCTCCAGGGGGTGCTCGGCTTCAGCCCTTGGCAGGCCGGTCTGCGGACGCTGCCGCTGCCGGGCGGACTGGCGCTCGGCGCGGGGTGCGCCGTGCCCCTGCGGAACCGGCTGGGCGGCCGGGTCCCCGTCGTCGCCGGCCTGACACTCGTCACGGCCGGCTTCGCGGTCCTGGCCACCACCACCCCCGACTCCGGCTACCCGCACTGCGCGGCCTTCCAGCTGGTCGCGGGCGTCGGCGCGGGGCTCGTCGCGGCGGCGGCCACCGAGTCGGTGATGGGCTCGGTCGCCACCGAACGGGCCGGACTCGGATCGGCCATCAACGACGCCACCCGCCAGGTCGGCTCCGCCCTCGGCGTGGCGGTTCAGGGCTCCCTGCTCGCGGCCGTCTTCACCTCCCGGTTCAGTACGTCCCTGACGGGTCTGCACGCCCCCGCGCCCGTGACGGCGGCGGCCGAACACAGCATGCTGTCCGTCCCCGAACAGGCGCGGCACCTTCCCCCACCACTGCGTGCCGGCGTGCTGGCCGCCGCCCGCAGCGCCTTCACCGACGCGATGACGCTCACCGCCGTCGTCGCCGGGGCCGTCACCCTGCTCACGGCCGTGGCGGCCGCCCGCTGGCTCGGCCGGCCGCCCCGTCCCCCTGCCGAGTACGGCGCCACACCGGCGCCGGCCCCGCCCGCCATGGCCGCGGACCGGGAGCGCACACCCGGCGCCACCGGGCGATGAGCCACTCGTTCGGAGGTGCCTTCACGCCCGGTGCCCGGGGACCCGGTCGGCGACAGTGGAAGACGCGCCGACCGACCCCCGCGCACCGCCCGCGGTGCCGCCCGCCCGTCCGGAGCCGCGATGCCGCACCCCGTCCGCATCCGCACGGCCCCATGCGCCCGCGCACGGACACCGGAGACCTGTCCCCACCGGCGTCCTACGTCCAGGGCCCGCGTCCGGCACCACCCCATCCACCGAAGGAGTCATCCGTGCCCACCACCACCGAGCTGATCACCACCACCCTCACCGAGACCTTCGACCTCGACCCGTCCGAGGTCAGCCCCGGGCGCACCTTCGAGGAACTGGGCCTGGACTCCCTCGCCCTGGTCGAGATGGGGCTGATGCTGCAGGAGCGGACCGGCATCTCGCTGGAGGACGTGCCCCTGCAAACGACCATCGGCGGGCTGGCGGCCCTCATGGACCGTGCCGGGACCGAGCAGGCGCTGACGGCCGCACCGAACAGCACCCACTGATGCCCGGCGCCTGCCGCGAGGTCGCCGTCACCGGGCTGGGCGTCGTCAGCCCGGCCGGTATCGGCGCCCGGGCCACCTGGGACGGTCTGCTCACCGGCCGGTCCACCGCCGCCCGGGACCCGGGCCTGGCGGGGCTGCCGGTGGACATCTCCTGCCAGGTGCCGGACTTCGACACCGCGCGGCTGGTCGGCCGGAAGGCCGCCTGGCGGCTGGACCGCTTCGTCGCCATGGCCCTCCTCGCCGCCCGGCACGCCGTCGCCGACGCCGGCCTCGTCCCCGGCGACTGGGACGCCGCCCGCGTCGGCGTGGTCATCGGGACGGGAACGGCCAGCATGGAGCGCTACGTCGGCGAGTTCGCCAAGCTCGCGGCCGGCCGCCCGCTGGACATCTCGCCGCTCGCCGTCACCCGCAGCGTGCCCAACATGGCGGCCGCCGAGATCGCCCTCGACCTGACGGCCCAGGGCCCCAACTTCGCCGTGTCCACCGCCTGTGCCTCCGGCAGCAGCGCCCTCGGCGTCGCCCGTGATCTGCTGCGCGCCGGGACCTGCGACATCGTGCTGGCCGGCGGCGCGGAGTCGGCCCGCCACCCCATCCCCGCCGCCTGCTTCCACCGCATGGGTGCCCTCTCCGCACGGGTGGCCGACCCCGCGGGCGCCTGCCGTCCGTTCGACGCCGCCCGCGACGGCTTCGTGCTCTCCGAGGGCGCCGCGGTCCTGGTCCTGGAACGCCCTGCCCACGCCCGGGCCCGCGGCGCCCGCCCGCGGGCACAGCTGGCCGGCTACGGGGCGACCTGCGACGCCTACCACTACGCCGCCCCCGACCCGGAGGGCCGGGGCGCCGCCGCGGCCCTCACCGCCGCCCTGGCGGACGCCGGTCTGACGCCGGGGGACATCGACCACGTCAACGCGCACGGCACCGGAACCCGCCTGAACGACCTGGCCGAGGCCAGAGCCCTGCACACGGTCTTCCCCACGCCGCCCGCCGTCACCTCCCTCAAGGGCGCCCTGGGGCACGCCATCGGAGCGGCCGGCGCCATCGAGGCGGCGGTCACCGTCATGAGCCTGCAGGAGTCCTGCATCCCGCCCACCGCCAACCATGAGGACCGCGACCTCGACATCGATCTGGACATCGTGTCCAAGGCCCCGCGCAGCACGCCGCTGTCCGCCGCCGCCAGTACGTCCTTCGGCTTCGGCGGCCAGAACGCCGCACTCGTCTTCCGGGCCGTCTGACCGCCGCTCAACCCCGCCGCTCAACCTTGCCGCTCCACCCCGCCGTTCCGACCCGCCGTCCCCCGCCGTCCCGATCCGCCGCGCCGAAGGGAGCGACGTATGAGAGCCGTTCCGGGCCGCACCGACCACGTGGTGGTGGTCGGAGCCGGGCTCTCCGGACTGTCCGCCGCACTGCATCTGCTCGGCGCCGGCCGCCGGGTGACGGTCGTCGAATGCGAGGAGCGGCCCGGCGGCCGGGCCGGCCGGATCGAGCGCAACGGCTACCGCATCGACACCGGACCGACCGTGCTGACCATGCCCGACCTCCTCGACGAGGCGTTCGCCGCGGTCGGCGAACGCCTCAGCGACCGGGTGCAACTGCGGGCACTGCACCCCGCCTACCGCGCCCGCTTCGCCGACGGCAGCGAGCTGGCGGTGCACACGGACCCGGCGGCCATGGAGGCCGAGGTCGAACGGTTCGCCGGAGCCCGGGCGGCCCACGGCTACCGCCGGCTGCGCCACTGGCTCCAGCAGATGTACGCCGTCCAGCGGCACCGCTTCATCGACACCAACTTCGACTCGCCCCTCCAACTGCTCCACCCCGACCTGGTGCGGCTCGCCGCCCTCGGCGGATTCGGCCGCCTCGACGCCCGGATCGGCCGCTTTCTGCCCGACCCGCGGCTGCGCCGGGTCTTCTCCTTCCAGGCGTTGTACGCCGGGGTGCCGCCCGCCCGCGCCCTGGCCGCCTACGCCGTCATCGCCTACATGGACACCGTCGCCGGGGTGTACTTCCCCCGCGGCGGCATGCACGCCCTGCCGCAGGCCATGGCCGAGGCCGCCGCGGACGCCGGCGCCGCCTTCCGCTACGGGCAGCGGGTGACGGGCCTGGAGCGCGCCGGCGACCGGATCACGGCGGTGGTCACCGCGCACGAGCGGATCCCCTGTGACGCGGTCGTGCTCACCCCCGATCTGCCCGTCGTCCACCGGCTGCTCGGCCGGCGGCCGCACCGCCCGATGCCCCTGCGCCACGCGCCGTCCGCCGTGATCCTGCACGCCGGCACCGACCGGACCTGGCCGCACCTGGCGCACCACACGCTCTCCTTCGGTGCGGCCTGGGAGCGGACCTTCGACGAACTCACCCGCACCGGCCGGCTGATGAGCGACCCCTCCCTGCTGCTCACCCGCCCCACCGCAACCGATCCGGAACTCGCCCCGCCCGGACGCCACTTGCACTACATCCTGGCGCCCTGCCCCAACACCGAGACCGGCCCCGGCGCCCGCACCTGGCACGACCTCGCCCCCCGCTACCGCGACAGCCTGCTCGCCGTGCTGGAGCGCCGGGGACTCACCGGTATCGACGCCGCCATCGAGGAGCAGCACCTGGTCACCCCGGCCGACTGGACCGCACAGGGACTCGCCGCCGGCACCCCGTTCTCCGTCGCCCACACCTTCGCGCAGACGGGCCCCTTCCGCCCCCGCAACCTCGTGCGCGGCACCGAGAACGCCGTGCTCGCGGGCTGCGGCACCACCCCGGGCGTCGGCATCCCCACCGTCGTGCTCTCCGGCAAGCTCGCCGCGGCCCGCATCACCGGACTCCGGCCGCCCCGCTCCGCCGCCGGCCCGGCCCGTCCCGCGAAGAGAGGCATCCCGGTATGACCGACCGCGAACTGGACGCCGCAGGGGTCACCGATCCCCTCCTGCGCGACGCCTACGCCCACTGCCGCCGGCTCAACGCCCGGCACGGCAAGACCTACTTCCTCGCCACCCGGCTGCTGCCCGCGGCCCGCCGGCCGGCCGTCCACGCCCTGTACGGCTTCGCCCGCTGGGCCGACGACCTCGTCGACGAGCCCGGCGCCGGCCGCACCACCGCCGGCCGCGCCGCCGCGCTCGACGCCCTGCGGCAGTGCCTGGAAGACGGCCTGCGCGGCGCCCCGACCACCGAACCCGTGGTGCGCGCGGTGGCGCACACCGCCGCACGGTACGGCATCGACCACCGCCACTTCCTGGACTTCATGGCGTCCATGCGCAGCGATCTGACGGTGACGGACTACCCCACTTACGCCGAGCTGCGCCGCTATATGCACGGCTCGGCCGCGGTGATGGGGCTGCAGATGCTGCCGGTGCTCGGCACGGTCGTCCCGCAGGAGGAGGCGGCGCCGCACGCCGCGGCCCTCGGCATCGCCTTCCAGCTCACCAACTTCCTGCGCGACGTCGGCGAGGATCTCGACCGGGGCCGGATCTATCTGCCCGCGGATCTGCTCGCGGCGCACGGCGTCGACCGCCACCTGCTCCGCTGGAGCCGGGACACCGGCGCACGCGACCCGCGGATCACCGCGGCCCTGATGGCCGCCGCCGACCTCACCCACGGCGTCTACCGCGAAGCGGCGCCGGGCCTCGCCCTGCTCGAGCCGTCCGCGCGCCCGTGCATCCGCACCGCGTACGTCCTCTACCGCGCCATCCTCGACGCCGTGCGCGACGACGGCTACGCCGTGCTGCACCG
The DNA here is from genome assembly GCF_036227565.1 of Streptomyces sp. NBC_01454. Taxonomy (NCBI): domain Bacteria; kingdom Bacillati; phylum Actinomycetota; class Actinomycetes; order Kitasatosporales; family Streptomycetaceae; genus Streptomyces; species Streptomyces sp. NBC_01454. The sequence goes on along the minus strand of NZ_CP109460.1, from coordinate 350,107 downwards.
CCGCGCGGTGGTCTCCCGCCGGCGCCGGATGGCGACCGTCGCGGACGGTCTGGCCCGCCTGGCCGCCACCCGCCTCACCGCCGGGCGGCCCGCCGCGCCGCCCGGCAGACCACAGCGGCCCGCTCCGGCGCACGCGTCGGTGTCGGTGTCGGAGCAGACCCCATGAGCCGGGCGCCCCGCCCCCAGCCACGCCTCCCGCTGCGGCTGCGGCGGCCGCAGCCCTGGGCACAGCAGCGCCCCACCTGGCGTGACGCCCGGCCCGCGGTCATCGCCGGCGCCGTGAAGACCGCGCTCGCCCGCCCCTCCGGCAACTGGTTCGTCCTCGGCGCGGCACGCGACATCGCCGCCGGCCGCGCCTTCGGCCGTACCGTCGCCGGCGTCGAGGTCGTCGCCTGGCGCGACGCCGCCGGCCGCCTGGTCGCCGGCCCCGGCGCGTGCCCCCACCTGGGCGCGCCCCTCGCGCTCGGCCCGGTGCACTGCGGCATCCTCCGCTGCCGGTGGCACGGACTCGCCCTGGACGGCGCCCCGTTCGCCGGCTGGGAGCCGTTTCCCGCCCACGACGACGGCCTGCTGGCCTGGGTGCGGCTGGACGAGGCGGGCGGCGAACTGCCGCTGCCGGCGCCGGTCCTCCCCGCCCGGCCGCGGCCGGGCGGGACCGTCGCCGCCGTCCACACCGCCACCGGCGTCTGCGAACCCGAGGACGTGGTGGCCAACCGCCTCGATCCCTGGCACGGCGCGTGGTTCCACCCCTACTCCTTCGCCGACCTCACCGTGGCCGGCTCCCCGGCCGACGGCGAGCCGGCCGAAGGCTTCACCGTGGAGGTCTCGTTCAAGGTCGCCGGCCGGGCCGTCGTGCCGGTCACGGCGCGGTTCACCGCCCCCGAGCCGCGCACCGTGGTGATGCACATCGTGGCCGGCGAAGGGCGCGGCTCGGTGGTGGAGACCCACGCCACCCCGCTGGGCCCGGACGACCGGGGACGCCCGCGCACCGCCGTCGTCGAGGCGATCGTCGCCACCTCCCGGCGCCCGGGATTCGCCCTGGCACGCGCGGCCGCGCCCGCCCTGCGCCCGCTGATGCGCGCCGCCGCGGGCCGTCTGTGGCGCGACGACATGGCCTACGCCGAGCGCCGCTGGGAACTGCGCAACAGCGGACGCCACCCGGGCTGAGGCGCAGCACGCCCGGAGCCCGGCGGGCGCCCCCCCCCAGTTCACCCTCCGGTCTGCCGGGCCGCCCACCGCAGCACCGCCGAACGCCCCTTGCCCGGCACGGTCCACAAGGTCTGGCCGCGCACGCCCCAGCGCGCCAGCAGGGCGTTCGCCGCGAGGAACCCGGTCGTCGCGGCGCGCTCCATCAGTGCCACCGGGAGCGCGGTGCGCACCGCGTCGCCCGCCACCACCAGCCGCGGGTCGGGGGTGTGCACGGTGGGCCGGTCGCCGTAGCCGCCCACCGGGAACAGTGGGCAGTCCGCGCGCCACTCATGGCGCCGGTCGATGATCCGGGTGCCGCGGGTTTCCGGATAGAGGGCGTGCAACTGGCTCACCAGACGGCGCTGTTCGCGCCCACGGTCGGCATCGGGGGACACGGCGTAGGCGTGCAGTTCGAGCACCGAGCCGCCGGTACGGGCGGACCAGCGGGCCGCCTCCCCCTCCCAGCGCTCCAGCACGCTGACGTTGTCCAGCGAACCGTAACCGCTGGTCCCCAGGAAGCCGGGCCGGTCGGCGTACACCCGGCGCTCCAGCCACAGCCGGGACACCACGAAGGGCGGCGCGGTCCGCAGCCGCCCGACCCGCGCCCGCCAGGCGGCGTTCCCCAGCCGGGGCGAGGCGGCGACGAGCCGGCGCAGCCCGCCGGGGTCCAGCGCGAGGACCACCGCCTCGAACCGGCGCTCCGCGCGCTCCCCGCAGACGGCGACGCGCAGCCCGTCGTCCGCCGCCGGTTCCACCCCCGCCACTTCCGTGTCCGTGTGCAGCGCCACCCCGTGTCCGGCGAGGTACCGGCCGAGGGGCTCCCACAGGGCCTGCGGGAAGGGCTCGCGCGGCACATCGAACAGCAGGCCCTCGCTGGAGCCGAGAAAGTAGATGTGGAACATCAACGCCAGCTCCGCGGCCGACAGTTCCCGCGGATCGGCGAAGAAGCTCCGGGAGAACACCTCGAACGCGAGGTGCCGGGCGGCTTCGGGGAACCGGATGCGGGCGAGGAAGTCCCAGGCGCTGGTGCGGTCCAGCCGCTCGTAGACCTGCGGCACCCGCACGTCGAGCAGCGGCAGCGCCGCCCCGGGGTGCATCCGCGCCAGGTCCCGCCAGCCGAAGCTGGGGCTGAGCGCCGCGAAACCCAGCGCGCTCCAGGGCGGTGTCCGCGGCACCCGCGCGAAGCTGTCCCGCAGGCCCGAACGGTGGTGCAGCGGATAGTCCGGCAGCCGCCGGAGCACGTCCAGCCCCGGGTCGGCCCGCCGCAGCAGCCCCCGCAGGTTGTAGTACTGCGGGAAGAACGCATGGAACCCGCGGCTCATGGTCGCCCGCGAGCCGTCGGCGAGCCGCACCGGCCAGCCCGCCAGCCGGCCGCCGAGGCTCCGCTCCCGCTCGTACAGGGTCACCCGCACACCCCGCTCGGCCAGCGCCGTCGCGGCGGCGAGGCCCGCGATGCCGCCGCCGATCACCGCCACGCACGGCCCCTCGGGCGCGGCCCGGTCCCGCCCCGGCGGCCCCGGCACCCGGTGGGCCCGCCGGTCACGTCCGCGCCGCGCGGCCCCGTCGTGCCGCTGTCGAGGTGTCACGAGCCCTCCTCAAGGGGTCGGTACGAGGAGCGAAGGGCGCAGGCGCGGCGGACGCCCGGCGCCGGGGAAGGGGGACGGGTCACCAGGGCGCGGAACGGCGGGGCAGCAGCGGGAGTTCGGCGACGGTGCGGAGCATCGGCAGCACGGGCGTGCGCAGGCCGATGCTGACGTCCTCCCACAGCCGGGAGCGGCCGTCGAGGAACCGCAGCAGCCGCGCCGTCGGCACCGTGCGGAACAGCCCGGTGAAGAACTCGGCCCCGTCCACCCGTCCGCTGTCCAGCGCCCGCAGCAGCACCGCGTCCATCGCCCGGTGCCACGGAGTGTGCGCGGGCGGGGGGAGTGGCGTCCGGCCCGCCCGCAGGGCCGCCGCGATCAGCGTGCTCTGCCGCTGCACGGCGGCGAAGGTGTACCCGGTCGACGGACGGGTCGCGCCGCCCGCGGTCCCGATGCGGAACACCGCGCGTCCGCCCCGCCGCGGGAAGCGCCCGTCGGTCATCGGGATCACGCCCTGCTCGGTCCCGGTGACGCGGAACGCGCCCAGGCGCAGCACCTGTTCGGTGTAGTGGCGCAGGGCCCGCTCGTAGGCGGCGGTGTCCGCGGCGCGGCGGGAGAACTCCGTGTACTCCACCAGCGCGGCACACTCGCCCAGCGGCAGCACATAGCCGAACGACAGACCGTGGGCGGGCTGCGGGGTGCGGAAATCCATCAGATCCGCCGTCGCGGGGTCGAACGCGGGCCGCCGGGTCCGCACGAACCACCCGCGGAAATGCTGCCGGAGCGTCGTGCGGGCCAACGGCAGGCGGCCGGCCGGCCGGGAGTCGAAGGCCCAGCGCGCCCGCAGCAGCACCGGCCGCCCCGCCGTGTCGCGCCCTCGTACTTCGGCCCCACCGGCGGCGTCCCGTACGGAATCCACGGTCGCCTCGATCCGGACCACACCGTCCTCACCCGAGAGCCGGGCGCCGACGAGGGCCTCGAAATCACGCGAGCGCAGCATCTTGTACCGGAAGGGCGCGGGGCTGCCCACGGTCGCCGCGCCGCCGGGCCCGTGGACGCGCAGCCGTTCCCACGAGGCGGTCAGCGCGCCGTCGAAGGCGCCGCCGGGTGTCTCCCAGTAGCACCAGGTGCGCTCCGGCGGCGTGCGGGGTCCGGGCGGTGCGTCGACCAGCAGCACCCGGGGCCCGGGACCCGCCGCCGGGGCGCACAGCCGGTGGGCGAGCGAGAGCCCGGCCGCTCCCGCGCCGACGATGACGGCATCCGCGTCCCGCACACCCGGTCCTCTCCGTGCCTCGGTGCCCCGACGGTGATCCTTGCGCAGTTCCCGGCCGGGCGGCGGGGTGCGACGCGCGGGAATTCCGGCGGATCCGGCCGGGCGTCGCGGCGGGACGGTACGAAGAGCCCACAGCGGCGCACCGGCCCCGCCGGCCCGCGGCGTGCGGACACGGTGCCCGAGGCGAAAGGCGGTGCCCCATGACGGCAGCCGGCAGTGCGGTCGATGTCCTGGTCGTCGGTGCGGGAGCGGCCGGGCTCGCCTGCGCCGGTGATCTGCGGTCGGCCGGACTGACCGTCCAGGTCCTCGAAGGCTCTGACGGGGTCGGCGGGCGGATGCGTTCGGACCGGGTGGACGGGTTCGTCATCGACCGCGGATTCCAGGTGTTCAACACCGCCTACCCCCAGGTCAAAAAGCGGATCCAGCGACGCGCGCTCCGGCTCCACCCGTTCTCGCCGGCCGTGCTCGTGCACACCGGGAAGGGCCGGCTGCGCTTCGCCGACCCCAGCCGCGAGCCGCGCCGGGCGGCCGATCTGCTGCCGGGCCGGCTGGCCGGCCCCCGGGATCTGCTGGCGCTCGGCGCGCTGTCGGCCCGCGACGCGCTGGCGCCGGCCGCCCTCCTCAAACGCGGCACGGAGCGCACCACCCGCACCGCGCTCGCCGCGGCGGGGGTGTCCGAGGAGTTCGTCGAGCGGTTCTTCCGGCCGTTCCTGTCGGGGGTCTTCCTGGAGGACGAACTGGAGACCTCCAGCCGCTTCTTCCATCTGGTGTGGCGCAGCATGCTGCGCGGCACCCTGTGCCTGCCGGGCGACGGCATCGGCGCGGTGCCCCGGCAGCTCGCCGGCGTGCTGCCGCCGGACGCGGTGCGGCTGGACTGCCCCGTCGCCCGGCTCACCGACGACGGGGTGATGACCGCCGGCGGCGAGCACCTCGCGGCCCGCACCGTCGTGGTCGCCACCGGAGCCGCCGCGGCCGCCTCCCTGCTGCCCGGGCTGTACATCCCGCCGCACCGCGAGGTCACGACCTACTACCACGCGGCGACCGTGACACCCCTGGCCGAGCCGACCCTGCTCGTCGACGTCCGCCGGCGGTTTCTGCACACCTGCGTCCTGAGCGAGGTGGTCCCCGGTCACGCGCCGGACGGCTACAGCCTGGTGGCCACCTCGGTGCTCGGCGCGGACACCCCCGGCCGGGAGGACGGACTGCGTACGGCGCTGGCCGAGGGCTATGACGCCGACACCGCCGCATGGGAGCTGCTCACCGTCCGCACCGTCCATGACGCGCTGCCCGCGATGCTGCCGCCGCAGCCACTGAGCCGGCCGTCGCGCATCGGCCCCGGCCGCTATGTGTGCGGGGACCACCGGGCGACCGGCTCCGTCCAGGGGGCGCTGGCCTCCGGCGCCCGTGCGGCCCGCGAGATCCTGCGCGACCTCGGCCGGTAGCCCGTACCCCGTACCGGCGGGCCGGCGGGCCGGCGGTACGGGCCCCGGGGCGGGTGCGGTGTCCGCCGGGCGATCGGCAAGAATCCTCTCTCCACCAATCCAGGTGTCATCCGGCGCCGAATCAGCTGTGACCACGTCACAGTCCGGAGGTGTCCATGCCCGTCGCAGCCCGCCGCGGCGACCGCTCCTCAGCGCCGCACGCCGGTGCCCTGGAGTCCCTGCTCGACCGCGTCTCCCGGGGCGATCAGCAGGCGTTCGAGAGTCTCTACACGGCGGTGGCCGGGACCGTACTGGGCCTGGTGCGCCGGGTGGTGCGGGACCCGGCGCAGTCCGAGGAGGTCGCGCAGGAGGTGCTCATCGAGGTGTGGCGGACCGCGGCCCGCTTCGACCCGCGGCAGGGCAGCGCCATGGCCTGGATCATGACGCTGACGCACCGCCGCGCGGTGGACCGGGTGCGCTCGGCCCAGGCGGCGGCCGACCGTGACCACCGGGCCGCGGTGTACGGCTACACCGCGGCGTTCGACGAGGTCAGCGAGCAGGTCGAACGACGGCTGGAGCGCGAACAGGTCCGGCGCTGCCTGGGACAGCTGACCGAGCTCCAGCGGGAGTCGGTGACGCTCGCCTACTACCGCGGGTACACCTACCGTGAGACCGCCGACCTGCTCGGCACGGCACTGGGAACGGTCAAGACACGGCTGCGGGACGGGCTGATCCGGCTCCGCGACTGCCTGGGGGTATCGGCATGAGCACCGTCGAACTGCACACCCTGACCGGCGCCTACGCCCTGGGCGCGCTGACCGGCCGGGAGGCCGCGGAGTTCGCCCGCCACCTCGACCGGTGCGTGGCCTGCACCCAGGAGGTACGCGAACTCCAGGAGACCGCGGCCCGGCTGGCCCTGGCGGTGGCCGAGGTCCCCCCGGCCGCCCTGCGTACCCGGGTGATGGCCGCCCTGCCCGAGGTCCGACAACTGCCGCCGGTGGAGCACGCGGCGAGCGTGGTGCCGATGCGCCGGCGGATGCGGCACCGGCTGCCCTATCTGGCGGCCGCCGCCTGTCTGGTGGCCGCCGCGGTCGCCGGCGGGTACGCCGTCCAGGCCCGGCACGACGCCGACGCGCAACGGGACCGCAGCGTGCGCGCCGAGCAACAGGCGGCCGCGGTGAGCGCGTTGCTGGCCGCTCCGGACGCCACCTTCCACACCACGGCGCTCAAGGGCGGGGGCAGCGGGACGGTCGTGGCCTCCAAGCGGCAGGGACGCACCGCGTTCCTCTACCACGGCCTGCCGGCGCTGTCCGGTCAGCGGGTCTACGAACTCTGGTACAGCCGCAACGGCTCGATGGTCCCCGCCGGACTCGTCGAGACCGGCCGCTCCAGCGGCGCGATGCTGCTGACCGGCGGACCGCAGGGCGCCGACGGCGTGGGCATCACCGCGGAACCGCCGGGCGGCTCCAGCCGGCCCACCAGCCCGCCGCTGGGCCTGCTCGGGGTGTGACCGCCGCGCACCACCGGCCCCCCGCTCACGGCTGATTGGCCCCGCCGCCGGTCCGCGGCGGCGGGGCCGGCCGGCCCGCACCAGCGGATTCTCCCCCTGCCGGCACGCCGGCACCCCGACCCCGAGGATCCCCGCCCATGACGACAGGAACAGCACGGCCCCCGGAACCCGACGGCGGGCAGCCGCACCGGCCGCTGGTGGTGCACCGCGGCCCCGACACCGCGCAGGCGGCGGTGCTGCTGCTGCACGGAGGGCGCCCCGACGACCGCACCCCGCCCGCCCGGCTCAACCTCCCCGCGCTGCGGATGCGGCCGTTCGGCTCCGCGATCTCCCGCACCCCGCGCGGGCAAGAGGTACTGCTCGCCTCCGTGCGCTACCGCTACCGGGGGTGGAACGGGCCGCAGGCGGACGCCGCCCGGGACGCCCGCGCGGCGCTCGACGAACTGGTCGCGCAGGCCCCGGACGTACCGGTGGTGCTGGTCGGCCACTCCATGGGCGGCCGGGCCGCCCTGCGCACCGGCGGGCACCCCGCGGTGCGGGGCGTGATCGCGCTCGCCCCGTGGTGCCCGCCCGGTGAACCCGTCACCCAGCTGCGGGACCGGACGCTGGTGCTGCTGCACGACGTACGCGACCGGATCACCGACGCGGAAGCCTCCTGGCACTTCGCCGACCGCGCCCGGCGGTCCGGGGCCCGGGTCCACACGGTCGCCATGCCGCGCGGCGGACACACCATGCTCCGGGGCGCCCGCCACTGGCACCGGCTGACCGTGGACCTCGTCGCCGCCCTCCTGGACGGCACACCCGTGCGGGACGCGGTCGGCGGGGTGCCTCCGGAGTAGGCCCCACCGGTAACTGATGACCCGTCAGCCCCGCCCGCCCGGGCGGGGCTTTCCGTCGCGCTCGGGTCCCGGCGCCTACACGGCGACACATAACGAAGACAGTGAGTACGCGTTCGCCGCTTTTCAGTCAAGGGGAACGCTGGAAACGAGCAAAAGAAGCAACTAAACGGCCAGATTGTCGCGTCTTCCGTGCAGAGTCATAAGGCGGGGCTTTCCACCTCTGCCCCGTGCCTAAGGCTTGGAAACCGATTTTTGAAGGAGATGGCATGCGACCGTTTGCGTTGAGTTACGCCCGCCCGGCGGTGAAGTCGGCGACCAGCACCCCGTACAGCTACGACGCCACGCGGCAACTCAACGTCCTGCCGGACGGACGCCCGGCCACCTGCAGCCGGGCCGTGCTGCTGGCCACCGGGACCACCGCTTCCACCGCCGGTTCCAAGACCCACTTCGACGACTGAGCACCGATGACCGTCCTGGTCCTCACCTGTGAGGAAGACCTGACCGCGGACATCGTGGTCGCGACGCTGCACGAACTCGGGGTGCCGCTCGTCCGTCTCGACCCCGCCGACCTCCCCGGGCGCGTCTCCCTGTCGGCGGAGTACACCGACAACGACTTCCACGGATATCTGAAGTCGGGCGAACGCATGGTGAGCCTGAACAGCCTGCGCTCGGTATGGGTCCGCCGGCCCGGCGCTCCCGGAGCACGCTCGGCCGAACAGTCCGCCTGGATCACGGCCGAGGCCGAGCAGGCGCTGTACGGCATGCTCAGCTGCACCCGGGCGCGGTGGATGAACCACCCCACCGTGGCCGCACAGGCCCGCTACAAGCCCTGGCAGCTCCATATCGCCCATCGCAGCGGCTTCCTCGTACCCCCCACACTGCTCACCTCCTTCCCGTCCGCCGCCCGCCAGTTCGCCGCCGCCCAGCGGGACCTCGTGGTGAAGTCGGTCAGCGGAAAGCACCCCGGCGACCCGCCGATGGTGCTGCCCACCACCCGCATCAGCCCGGACACGGACTTCTCCGGGGTGGCGGCCGGCCCGACCCTGCTCCAGCGGCATGTCCCCAAGGCGGCGGATATCCGGCTGACCTGCGTCGGCGACCAGCTCTTCGCCGCCCGCAAGAAGGCCGACCCCGACGAAGTGGACAGCCGCTTCACCCACCACGGCACCTGGGAGGCCGTCGAGGCGCCGGACGCCATCCACCAGGCGGTGCTCCAGTACATGAGCATTGCCCAACTCGCCTACGGTGCCTTCGACTTCGCCGAGGACCCCGAGGGGGCCTGGTGGTTCCTGGAATGCAACCAGGGCGGCCAGTTCGGCTTCGTCCAGCTGGAGACCGACCAGCCCATCGCCCAGGCCATCGCCGACTGGCTGGCGGTGAAAGCACCGCTGTGACCGGGGGCGGCACGTGCCCCGAAGGGACCGCGATCCGGCCCGGGCCTGCCGCCGTCCGGCTACTTGCTCACGACGTTGGCGATCACGATGAACAGCCCGATCAGCACGTCCACACCACCGACCCGCAGCGACGCCGGCCACCCCCGGCGCGCCACCCGGGCCGCCCACACGCCCCAGCCGAACAACGCCACCATATTGACGCCCAGGGCGACTTCGACCGCACTCTCCTCGCTCCACCAAAGCGCATAGGAGCCGAGCAGGGCGGCCACCGTCGGCACCACCGCGGCCACCAGCGGCCATTCGGTGAGCATCGAACGCACCGCGCTCGCGGTGACCTGGGTGTCCTCCTCGGTCCGGTGCGCGATGGAGTGCGCATAGCCGTGCGCCGCGGCCGACGCGATCGCCGCCAGCGTCACCCACAGCGCGTCGTACCCGGGGTCCGCGGGCCGGCCCTCGTGGTCCAGGGCCGCCGCCAGCGCGCTGGCGAGCACCGAACCGTACACCCCGCCGAACAGCAGCCGCTGGAGGGCCTCCTCCCGCCGGCGGGGCCGGTGTACCGGAACGCTGCTGCTTTCTGACAAGGCGCCACCTCACAGGACCGACGGGCTCCCCCGCTCGGGGATGCACACACGAGATGTAGCAGCCCCTGGCGCCGATCCGTTTGAAGCTGCGCCGACGCCCCGGCGATTTGCCCCGCCGCCGCGCGCCGCCCGGCAGCCCCGAGCGTCAGGCGCGCAGCGTCAACGGCGGGTGCGTGCCGTTCAGATAGTGGTCGCCGATGTCCCGGAGCCGGTGGGCGGGGGAGGCCTGCGCCGTGAGGATGCGGGCATTGCGCCAGAACCGGTCGAGGCCCAGGGAGTCGGCGGAGGAACCGGCGGCCCGGGCGAGTTCCAGGACGCGCGTGGTGATCCGCATCGCGGAGCGGCTGGTGACGGCCTCCGCCGCGGCCACCCGCACCGCGATGTCGGCCCGCTCGTCGACCCCGAAGCCGGGCCCGGCCACCAGCCCCCTCGCCAGCGCCTCGCTCGCCGACTCCACCACCGCGGCAGCGGTATGAGCCGCCGTCACCAGCTCCCCGTACGCGAGCAGGAGATAGGGATCCGCACCGGTGCGGTCCGGGTAGGCCCCCTCGTCCGGCCGCGCCCCCGGCCAACGGCCCGGTGCGGCCCGGTCGGCGTCCCGTGCCTCGGCCAATGCGCCTTCGGCGGTGCCCAGGCTGACATGGACCAGGGCGAGCCGGAGCGCCAGCGGGGCGAGCGTGGCGAACGGGGAGACGGCGTGCTCGTCGCGGGGGACGGTGCCGAGCACCTCCGCCACGGGGACCGGGACACCGTCGAAGGTGAGGCTGCCGGCTCCCGTCAGCCGCTGGCCGAGGCGGTCGTGCTCGGCGTCGGCCGTCACGCCGGGACGCTCCGGGTCAAGACACAGCATCAGCCAGTCGCCGGTAGCGGTGTCCACCCCGCCGAGCACCAGCCGGTCGGAGACCTGCACACCCGCCGCGAGGGTGGCGCGCCCGTCGAGGACGTATCCGCCGTCGGCCGGTGTGAGCGTGAGGCCGGGCTCCGTCGCCGACTCGGCGCCCGGGAGGTCGGTGCTCCCGCCCCACAGCCACTGCTCCGCCACCGCCCGGCGTTCCAGCCGGTCGGCCCGTTCCAAAGTGGCGAAGAAGCGGGCGCTCCACGACAGCGCGTAGTGCCGGCCCAGCAGTTCGCCGATGGAGCTGTCGGCCGCCGCGATCTCGCGGATGACCGCACAGGCGGTGCGCCAGTCGGTGCCCCGGCCGTCCGGGCCGGGCGGGGTCAGCAGCGCGGGCAGCCCCGCCTCGCGCAGCCGCGCGGCCTCGTCGAACGGCGGCTTGCCCGCCCGGTCGCGCAGCAGGGCATCCACCGCCAGATCGTCCGCGACCTCACGGGTCAGGCGCGGCCGGAGCGCTTCGCCGGCGCACTGGTCGGCCGGCGCGGGACCGGGCCGTGCTGCGGACTTCTTCGGCATGGCGCGGTGCACCGTCCTGTCGGGTGTGTCGGGTGTGTCGGGCGCGGACGGAGCGGCCGCGCCACCGGCCGGAGAGACGGAACGCCGTGCCGTGGGCACAGCCGCTCCCCTCTTCCCTAGTTTTCCCACTGGATTAATAGGAATATGAAGAGGTAAGCATGCTGCGCCGACTGCGCGCGGAGCAAGGGGCGTTCACAGCGTGGACAAGGTGGTCTTGGGATACGAGACCAGGTGCGAGGAGCGAGCCGGCCGGGACCGCGGTGACCGGCCCTACGGGTTGGCCCAGGCGGCCGGGTCCTCCGACAGTGCGGACACCCGCGCCGGGAGCCCGGCGGAGGCGACATCGGCCAGCGACACCCCGTCGAGGATCTCCCGGACGTTGGCCCGCAGGGCGATCCACAGCGGCAGCAGGGATTCGGCGGGGCCGCTGTAGGACAGCTCCGGCGGGCGCACGCCGCGGACCGACACCAGCGGCCCGTCCACGACACGGATGACGTCGGCGATGCTGATCGCCTCCGCGGGCCGGGCCAGCCGGTAGCCGCCGTTGCCGCCGCGCTGACTGTGCACCAGCCCGCCCCGGCGCATGTCGTTCAGGATGCCTTCGAGGAACTTATGGGGAATGTCCTGGGCGTGGGCGATGGCCTCCGCCTTGAGCGGCCCCGCCTCCCGGGCGGCGGCGAGTTCCAGCGCGGCACGCACGGCATAGTCCGCTCTGGCTGAGATCCGCATGCCCCGCATTATCCCGTACGGGGTGCCGCACGAGCCCTCCGGGGCATCCGCGTCCCCGTCCTGACCATCTCCCCCGCCCGGTTGCGCGCTCCGGCGACCGGACGGACGCTCGACGTACGGCATCGACTCCGAGGTGAGTGTCGTGGCAGACAAAGGCGCGTCCCTATCCGTCGCCAAGCCCTCCGCCATGGAGATCCGCGGGCCCGACGGCGTGCAGATGGACCTCGTCGTCAACGGCGTCTCGCGCGCCCTGTACCTGGAACCGCGGGTGAGCCTGCTGGACGCACTGCGTGAGCACATGGCGCTGACCGGTACCAAAAAGGGCTGTGACCAGGGCACCTGTGGGGCGTGCACGGTATGGGTCGACGGGCGCAGAGTGCTGGCCTGCCTGACGCTGGCCGTCACCTGCGAGGGCCGCGACGTCACCACCATCGAGGGGCTCGCCGAGGGGGATGAGCTGCACCCGATGCAGCGCGCGTTCCTCGAGCACGACGCCCTGCAATGCGGCTACTGCACCCCCGGCCAGATCATGTCCGCCGTCGCGCTGCTGGACGAGGGGCATGCCGAGAACGACCGCGAGATCGCCGAGTGGATGAGCGGCAACATCTGCCGGTGCGCGGCCTATCCCCATATCCGCTCCGCCATACGCGAGATGCGCGACCGGAAGACAGGACAGTGACGTGCGTGCCCTCAGCTACACCCGTGCCACCGACGTCACCGGCGCGGTCGCCGCGGTGACGAACGACCCCGGCAGTTCCTTCCTCGCGGGCGGCACCACGGAAGTCGACCTGATCCGGCTGGACGTGCTGCGGCCGAACCGGCTGGTGGACATCAACCGACTCCCGCTGGCCGGTATCGAGGACCGGGCCGACGGGGGACTGGTCATCGGCGCGCTGGCCCGGATGAGCGAGGTGGCCGAGGCGCCGGGTGTCGTCGAGCGGTACCCGATGCTGTCCCAGTCGCTGCTCCTGGGGGCCTCCGCCCAGCTGCGGAACATGGCGTCGATGGGCGGAAATCTGATGCAGCGGGTGCGGTGTTCCTACTACCGTGACCCCGAATCCGCCTGCAACAAACGCGTTCCCGGCAGCGGCTGTTCGGCGCTGGAGGGCGTCCATCGCGGCCATGCGATCCTCGGGACCAGCGAGCACTGCATCGCCACCCACCCCTCCGATCTGGCGGTGGCGCTCGTCGCGCTCGATGCCGTGGTGCACGTGGAGGGTGTCCGGGGAGCCCGGACCCTCCCGGTCGACGACTTCTTCCTGCTCCCGGAGGACACCCCCGAACGGGAACACCCCCTCACCCCCGGCGAACTGATCACCGAGATCGAGGTCCCGGCGCTCCGCATGGCGCGCAGGTCGCTCTACCTCAAGGTGCGCGACCGGGAGTCCTACGAGTTCGCCCTCGCCTCGGCGGCGGTGGCGCTGGAGGTGGCGGGCGGGGTGATCCGCGGGGCCCGGCTGGCGCTGGGCGGGGTCGCGACCAAGCCGTGGCGGGCGCACCGGGCCGAGGAGATGCTCCTGGGGCAGCCCGCCGACGAGAACACCTTCGCGCGGGCCGCGGCCGCGGAGCTGGCGCCCGCCGTCACCCGCCCGATGAACGCCTTCAAGGCCGAGCTCGCCCGGCGCACGGTCGTCCGCGCGCTGCGGACCGCCGCCGCCCTGCGAGGCGAGCCGGCATGACCACGGGCAGCACTCTCGAAGCCCTCGGCCGGCCCCTCGACCGGGTCGACGGCCCCGCCAAAGTCACCGGACGCGGCCGCTACGCGGCGGAGTTCACCCTCCCCGGCACCGCCTACGCGGCCCTCGTGGGCGCCCGTACGGCCGACGGGCGGATCACCGGCATCAACACGCGCGCCGCGGAGGACGCCGACGGGGTGCTGGCTGTGCTGACGCACCGCAACCTGCCGAAGGTCGCCGCCCCGCCGCATCTGCTGCCCTCGCTGGCCGGTCATGCGGCCCCCGGGGAGAGCTTCTTCCCGATGCAGGACGAGGTGGTGCACTACTTCGGCCAGCCCGTGGCCATGGTGATCGCCGATTCCGGTGAACGTGCCCAGTTCGCGGCCCGGCAGGTCCATGTCGACTACGCGCGCGGCGCCTCCGTCACCACCCTGGACGAGGGCCGGGACCAGGCCTACGAACCCGAGGCGATCTTCGCGGGGTTCGTTCCCGCCCGCAGCGTGCGCGGTGATGTCGAGGCCGGCTTCGTGGCGGCGGCCCACCACCTGGACGCCACCTACCATTTCGCCGCGAACCATCACCACCCCATCGAACCCTCCGCCACCACGGCGGTCTGGGACGGCGACCGGCTCACCCTCTACGACGCCACCCAGGGCATCGTGGCCAGCCAGAACACCGTCGCGGCCCTGCTGGGCATCCCCCCGTCGAAGGTGCGGGTGCGGGCCTCGTTCGTCGGCGGCGGATTCGGCTGCAAGGCCATGATCTGGCCCCATGTGACCCTGGCGGCCATGGCCGCACGCTGGGTGCGGCGCCCGGTCAAACTGGCGCTCACCCGGGAGCAGATGTGCACCTCCTGCGGCCACCGCGAGGAGCAGGAACAACGCATCGAGCTGGGGGCGACGACCGACGGCCGGCTCACCGCACTGCGCCACCACAAGCTCTCGCTGACCTCGCCGTTCGACGAGTGGGCCGAACCCTCGCTCGGCATGGCCGCCCAGGCGTACGACTGCCCCCACTACGAGGGCGTGTACCGGCTGATCCGCAGCAACACCATGACGCCCACCTTCACCCGCGGCCCCGGTGAGACCACGGGGATGTTCGCCCTCGAATGCACCATGGACGAGCTTGCTCACCGCATCGGCGTCGACCCCGTGCAACTGCGCCTGCGCAACCACGCCGAGGCCGACCCCCACACCGGCCACCCCTGGTCGAGCGACGGCGCGGCGGAGTGCTACCGCCGCGGCGCGGCCCGCTTCGACTGGCAGTCCCGCAATCCCGCACCCCGCTCCGAACGGGACGGCAACTGGCTGATCGGCAAGGGCATGGCCACCGCCGGCTACCCGGTGTTCTTCCCCATGCAGCCGCAGCGCGCCCGCGCCCGTCTCTACGCCGACGGCTCCGCCGTCGTACAGGCCGGGACGCAGGAGTTCGGTACCGGAGCGGCCACCGTGATGACCCAGGTCGCCGCGGACGGCCTCGGCGTCGCCGTGGACCGGGTCCGTTTCGAGTACGGCGACACCGATCTGCCCAATGTCGCGGCCACGGTCGGGTCGGCGGGCGCCGGCATGATCAGCGCCGCGGTGCACACCGCGGTCACCACGCTGCGCGACCAGCTGATCGCGCAGGCCGTCGCCGACCCCGGCTCCCCGCTGCACCGGGCCGACCCGGCGACCGTCGTCGTCCGCCAGGGGCGGATGGAGCTGCGGGACGACTCCGGGACCGGCGAGACCTACCGCCAGCTGATGGAGCGTCATTTCATGACCGACATGGACGCGCTCGGCAGCTGGAGCCCGCCCGCACCCGACATCCCCTACGGGCTCGCCACCTTCGGCGCCCAGTTCGCCGAGGTCGCCGTCGACCAGGACCTCGGGCTGGTGCGGGTGCGCCGCATGGTCGGCGCCTTCGCCCCCGGCCGGGTCCTCAATGCCAAGACCGCCCGCAGTCAGGCCATGGGCGGGATGCTCTGGGGCATCGGCCAGGCGCTGCTGGAGGGCACCGTGGTCGACCCCCGCGACGGCCGCTGGGCGAACGCCGGCCTGGGGGAGTACCTGCTGCCGGTCAACGCCGACGCCCCCGACGTCGACGTGGAGTTCGTGGAGGTGCCGGACCAGGTCGTCAACCCGCTGGGCGTCAAGGGGCTCGGCGAGGTCGGAATGGTCGGCGCCGCGGCGGCCATCGCCAACGCCGTCTTCCACGCGACCGGCTACCGGGCACGGGAACTGCCGATCAGGATCGAGCACCTGCTGTAGGGCGACCGGTCGCCCGGTCGCCCAGTCGCCCGTTCACCCGACCGTCCCGCCACCGCTCCCTGGACGGACTCCCCATGAGGGCATGTTCAGGACGGTTACCGATGAATCGCCGGTATCCGGGGCAATCCCCTCCCGGCCGTCGGGCTCCCCCGACCGCGGCCATGGCCGCGCCGAGCCCATGCCGCATGCTTTCGGCAGGCTGCCGTCACCACGGAGGGGTGCATGTACGGACAAAGCGGTACCGGACGGGTCCTGCTGGTGGACGATGACGCCGCGATCCGGCGGTCGCTGGGCCGCGGGCTGCGGCTGAACGGCTTCACCGTGGGACTGGCGGAGGGCGGCAGGGCCGCGCTGGAACGGCTGGCGCAGTCACCGCCGGACGTCATGGTCCTCGACATCTCCATGCTGGACCTCGACGGCATCACGGTGTGCCGGCGGCTGCGGGAGAGCGGCAACGACATACCGGTCCTGATGCTGTCCGCGCTCGACGAGGTCGCCGACCGGGTCGCCGGGCTGCAGGCCGGCGGCGACGACTACCTCGTCAAGCCGTTCGCCCTGGACGAGCTGGTGCTGCGCCTGCACGCGCTGCTGCGCCGCCGGCCACCCGCCGACACCGACGCCGTACACGTCGGCAGCCTGGCGCTCGATGCGGCGGCGCACCGCGCGCGGCTCGACGACCGGGAGCTCACCCTGACCCGGCGGGAGTTCTCCCTGCTGGAGGTGCTGGCCCGCAACGCCGGGCAGGTGCTGACCCGCGACCAGCTCCTGGAGCGCGTCTGGGGCTATGACTTCGAGGTCCGTACCGACGCCGTGGACACCTTCGTCAGCTATCTGCGCCGCAAGCTGGAAGCGGGCGGGCGCAGCCGGATCGTGCACACGGTGCGCGGAGTGGGGTTCGTGCTGCGTGACGACGAGAACGGAGCGGCGCGATGAGGCTGTCCACCCGGATCGCGCTGGTGGCCGGGACGGTGGTGCCGCTGCTGGTGGTGGCGTCCGGCTGGGTCCTGGTGACACTGGTGGGCAAGGATCTGCGCGCCCAGGCCGACCAGCGGCTCGCCGCGCGGGCGCAGAGCGTGGCGGTGGCGGCCCGCGGCCTGCTGCGCGCCACCTCGCACGACCGGCCGCGCCTCGAACAGGCCCGCCAGCGCAAGCTGTTCACCTCCGCCCTGGACGTCGGAGTGCGGCTGACCGGCCCCGGCGGCACCCTGCGGGACGGCCCGCAGCCCGCCGGGCCGGTGCCGCTGCCCGGGGAGCGTACCCGCCCGGCCACCGTGCGGTCGCACGGACAGAGCTGGCGGGTGCTCGCCGTACCGGTGAACGGCGGCGGCCCCGGAGCGCGCGGCATGCTGTGGCTGTTCTCCCCGGACACGGCGCGCGAGGCGCAACTCGGTCTGGTGCGCCGCAGGGTGCTCACGGTGGCCCTGCTGGCCGCTCCGCTCGCCGGCGGCATCGGCTGGCTGCTCGCGGCCCGCGCGGCCCGGCCGCTGCGCCGGTTGCAGCAGACGGCCGGCGGCCTCGACCCGCACACCAGTGCCGCCCGGCTGGCGCACACCCCCACCGGCATCACCGAGGTCGACGACCTCGCCCGGACGCTGCAGACCTTTCTGACCCGCTACGACGAGCAGGCCGCCCGCACCGTCGAAGCACTGGCGTCGGCCCGCTCGTTCTCCGCCGCCGCCTCCCACGAACTGCGCACGCCCCTGATGAGCATGCAGACCAACCTCGACATCCTGGAGGCGTTCCAGGATCTCGACGCCGCCGACCGGGCGGAGACCGTGCACGACCTGCGGCACGAACACGCCCGCCTGCTCGGCCTGTTGGTGATGCTGCGCGCACTGGCGCAGGGCGATCTGGTCGAGGCGGAATCGTTCGAGGCCATCGACATGGCCGACCTCGCCGATGAGGCGGCCGCCGGCCTGCGGCGCGGTCATCCCGCGGCCGAGGTGGTGGTCGACAGCAGCCCGGGGCTGACGGTCCACGGATGGCGCCCCGGCTTGCGGTCGATGCTCGACAACCTCCTGACCAACGCGCTGGTCCACGGCCGGTCCGCCGGCAACGGGGGGTATGTCGTCCTCTCCCTGCGCACCGCCGGCGAGGCCGCCTCGCCCCGCATCGTCCTCAGCGTCGACGACCGCGGCCCGGGCGTCCCCCCGCAGCGGCGGGCGGAGGTCTTCCGGCGCTTCCACCGCCGCCCGGACAGCCCCGGCTCCGGCCTCGGGCTCACCCTGGTCGCCCAGCAGGCCGCCCTGCACCGGGCGGAGCTGCGGGTCCTGGACGGCCCCGGAGGCCAAGGAGCCCGCTTCCAGGTGACGTTCCCCGCCGAGCGGCCCGGACGCCCCCGCCCTCCGGCGCTGCCCGCGCACCGGGACTGGCTGGCGGACCCTGCGGAGGGGCCACAAGGTTTCCACAAGGAACACCCCTAATTTCTCCGCACGGACGGGCACCGTGCCCGCCTTCCTGTGAGGAGGACCTGCCATGCGCACCCGCAACCTCGCCATCTCCTCGGTGGCCGCCTGCACCGCCCTGCTCGGCATCGTGGGCACCGCCGCCGCGGCGGACAGCAGCACCCCGGCGCCCTCCGCGTCCGCCAAGCACGGCGCGGGCGACGGCGCGCGGGCGCTCTGCAAGCGCGCCCCCAAGATCGACAAGCGCCTCACCAAGGCACTGCACCGGCTCCAGGGCAACGCCGACGTCCGTGGCTCCGTCGCCCGCCTGGAGAAGCGGGTGGCGAAGGCGAAGGCCGCCGGGCACAACGAGGTCGAGACCTTCCTCAGCCACAAGCTCGCCCACCGCAAGTCCCTGATCCCCACGCTCCAGCAGCGGCAGAAGGACCTGGCCAAGGTCGCCTCCTGGTGCCGTACGCAGCACGACACGACCTCCTCGTGACCCGCACCGGACAGTGCGGGGTGCTCGTGGTGACCACCCTGCTGTGCGGCATGCTCGTCGCCGGATGCGGCAACGGGGTACGTACCGAGGGCAACGCTCCCGCCGCGACACCCTCGTCCGCCGCACCGTCCTCCGCCGCGCCCTCGCCCACCGGCACGGCGGAGATACAGAAGCTGGTGGACGACGCCGCGAGCGCGGCCGACGCCGCGGATTCCGACGCGGCCGCGGACCGCTGAACGCCGCACGCGTACGCCCCGTCCCGGGGTGGGGCGTACGTGCGCGGGGCGCGTTACCGGCGCGCTCCGGGGAAGCGGCTCAGTCCTCCGCCCGCTGGGTGACGGGAGCCCCGGTGCGGTCGCCGAGGAACTCGTACCAGCGGCGCTGCAGACACACATAGCGCGCATCGGCCTCGACGAGGTGGAGGAACGCGGTGACGGTCTCGTTCAGGCGCTGTTCCAGCGCGGGATCGGTCAGCTGTCCGTCCTCGGTGAACCCGTTGTGCGCGCCGGCGAGACTGAACATGTCCGGGTAGACCCGCGTGCCGAGGTGCTCCAGCGGCACCCTCAGCGCCCACAGCCCCCGGTTGCCGCCGACCAGGGACGGCGAGGCGGAAAGCAGCAGGGCGTGCTTGGTCTTGAACGGCTGCGGCCGGATGCGGGAGACCCAGTCGATCGCGTTCTTCACCACGCCCGGAACGGAGGCGTTGTACTCGGGGGAGGCGAGGACGAAGGCGTCGCACCGCTCGAGCCGGTCGCGCAGCGCGAGCGCGCCCGCCGGTACTCCCTCCGCGGCCTCCACGTCACCGTCGTACAGCGGCATGTCGAATTCCCGCATCGCGGCCAGGTCGACATCGGCGCCGGCCTCGGTCATCATGCGCGCCACCAGCGAAGCCAGCCGGGCATTGGTCGATCCGGTGCGCAGTGCGGCGCCGAGCACGAGGACGCGCAGCGCACCGGGGTGTCCCTCCGTGGTCATGGTGACGTCCTTCCGGCACCGTGCCCCGGGAGCCCGTTGCCGCACGCGCCGGGTCAGCGTCCGGGGGTGACGGAAGCGTACCGGCGCGGGGCCGGGAAACCGGGTACCCACGGCGCCGCGCCCGCCCGGCCCTGAGTCCCGCGGGCGCCGGGCGCCGTGGCCCCACCCCGCACGAGCGCGACGGAGGGGCGGTGGCGGATGGTGCTCCGCCACCGCCCGTGACGGTTTCGGGAAGACGGGGCAGCGGTGCGGTCCCCGGCGGCTGCGTCGCCGTCAAACGGCGGCACTGCGCGCCCGGTTGCGTGCGGCCCGGCGACGCATGGCACGCCGCTCGTCCTCGCTCATCCCGCCGCAGACCCCCGATTCCTGACGGGATTCGAGCGCCCACTGCAGGCACTGTCCCATCACCGGGCAGCGGCGGCAGATGGCCTTGGCCTCCTCGATCTGCAACAGCGCGGGGCCGGTGTTGCCGACCGGAAAGAACAGCTCCGGGTCCTCCTCACGGCACACGGCGTCATGGCGCCAGTCCATGGATTCCCTCCCTTTCTCCGCGGTGGAACGCGGTCCACAGGCAATGCGGCACGGCGCCGGAACCGCTGGTTGCCTACACGTCCTGCGACGGCGCCTCGCTGTCCTCGCGTGCCCGATCCTGCGCGCGCAATGCGTCGTCCCTACGGGGCAAACGGATTTGCCCGCTCGTTCACCCCCGGTGGCCTGCCGGAGCGGCGGACGCAGTCGGAGCCCTGGGCCGGCATCACCGGCATCACCGGGATCACCGACATCGCCGGCGTCACGGGACGTCACAGGCACCCGTAGGACGTGCCCCTCCGTCTCAGGCTCCCGCCTCCCCCCCCACACACTTGTCACCCGTCCCGGACAGCGGGTTACGGTCGGCCTCTCGGCCCGGCGTGACTCCGGGCCGGTACGCGGTGATCGGGAGGGTGCGAAGCATGCTGGTTCTCGGACGTGCGCAGGTCGAGGGGCTGCTCGACATCGATGCGCTGATCGACGCCCTGGCGTCGGCGATGACGGACCTCAGCGCGGGGCGCGCGGCGGCCCCGGACCGGGTGGCCGTGAGGGTGGCCGAACGGGACGGCTTCCTGGCGGCGATGCCGGGCCACGTGCCGTCCGCCGAGATGCTCATGACCAAGCTGGTCTCCGTCTTCCCGCACAACGGCCGCACCGGTCTGCCGACCCATCAGGCGCTGATCGTCGCCTTCGATCCGCACACCGGAGAGCCCGACGCGCTGCTGGACGGTACGGCGATCACCGCGGCCCGTACCGCCGCGGGTTCCGCGCTCTCGGCCCGCCTGCTGGCCCGTGACGACGCCTCGGTGCTGGCGCTCCTGGGCACCGGCGCACAGGCCCGGGCGCACGCCGCGGCGATGTGCCGGGTCCGCCCGGTCCGGCAGATCCGGGTCGCGGGCCGGAACCGTGCGAAGGCGGCCGCCCTGGCCGAGGCGCTGTCGGCCGAACTCCAGGTCCCCGCCACGGCGTTCGCCGGCTACGCCGAGGCGCTCGACGGCGCGGACATCGCCGCCGCGACCACCCATGCCGTCGATCCCGTGATCCGCCGTTCCTGGCTCTCACCCGGCGTCCATGTGACCTCGGTGGGCTTCAACCCGGACGGTCGCGAGATCGACGACGCCACGATCGCGGAGGCGCTGGTGTGCGTCGAATCGCGGCAGGCGGCACTGGCCCCGTTCCCCGCGGGCAGCAACGACCTGCTGCAGCCGCTCCGCGAGGGCGTCATCACGGAGGAACACGTACACGCCGAGCTGGGCGAACTCCTCACCGGCGGCAAAGCGGGCCGCACCGCACCGGACCAGATCACCCTCTACAAGTCCGTCGGGGTCGCCGTGCAGGACGCCGCGGCCGCGGCCCTGGTCGTCGCGGCCGCACGGGAGCGGTCGGTGGGATGGGAGATCGATCTGGGGTGACGCAGTGGCGCCGGCGGCCGGGGCGGCGAGGCCGGGCCCGGCGGGCTCAGCGTCCGTAAGCGCTGTGGCACAACTGCACCAGGTCCGCGCGGACCCGGCCGGACGCCATCCGGCACATCACCCCCGGGTCGACCGACGACCCGCGCCGCCCTGGTGCGGGAAGCGCCCGCCGCTGCGCACCCCCGGCGTGCCGCTGCCGTGGCACCGTGTGCGCGGGGAGCCGGACACGCGCCCTGGGCGGTGCGGAACGCGGGTGGCGTGGCAGGGCCCGACTCCCGGGCCGCTCCCGGCCGTTGCCCGCAGCGGCGTGCCGTCGGATGACGTCTTTCTTGTGTGCCCTTTTCTTGTGCACCTTCGGTCGCCGTCCGGGCTTGTGCCGTGCGGAGGCCACATCCACCAGCCGGTCCCGCGAGGACCCCTTGCTGGGCATCACCAGCGGTGAGGGCCTGGCCGGAGCGACCGTACGGCCGCCCGGTGCGGGACCGGGCCCGTGCAGGGATCCACCGGCCGGGAGGGAGACGCAGCCGCTGGTGGCCAGGAGGACGGCGGTCGCGGTGACGAGACGAAGAAGGAGAGGGCGCACCCTCTCACGGTGTCGGAGGCTCGTGGGCTGTCCAAACGACGCGCCGAGGCTCCACGCGGACGAAGGACAGATGCGAACTCCCGTGGGACTCCCGGGCTGACGAAGCGGGTTCGAACATGTCTGCCGCTCACATGGGCAGCGAGCGGAGCCGCACCGGCCCCTCGGGCCAGCGCTCTCCGTCCCGCAGGGGTGTCCACATCGTCTGAAGCGGCATCACCGCGGGCCCTTCGGGCTGCTCGACGTGTACTTTCCCCGGAAGTGCCTGCCAACCGAGCCGCTGGTACAGGGGCACGAGGTGCGGCCGGCAGAACAGCAGCCCGAACCGCGGTCCCATGGTGCGGGCGTGTTCCCGTGCGCCGGTGACGACGAGCCGCGCCAGTCCCTGCCCCCGCAGATCGGGAGCGACGGCCACCCCGCCGAAGCCGACCACCTCGGTCTCGACCGTGCCGACCGCGACGGGCAGCGTCACCAGACCGGTGTGTGCCACCAGCCGCCCGTCGCGTCTGATGCCGAAGTGCCGCTCCTTGGCCAGCCAGGTCAGTCCGGTGTACGCGACCCCGAACGGGTCCTCCACCTCCCCGAGGATCTCGCCCAATTCCTTCTTGGTGTAGCGCGCGAGCGGGACGACGGTGAGTGACGCAGAGGGTGAGTTGGCAGCCATGACCGCATCATGCGGTGTGCTCCGGCCGCAGGCAACGGATATCAGGCAGGGGGGCGATCAGTCAGGGTACGGAGATCAGGCCGGTGTATGGCGCGCCGCCGGCGGTGCCGTTCCCCCGCATCCGCTACAGGCCGAGATCCGGACCGAAGACCTCGTAGTGGATCCGTTCGGCGGGCAGTCCCGAGGCGAGTAGTTGGGCGATCGCCGCCTTCATGAACGGCACCGGCCCGCAGAGATACGCGGTGGTCCCGGCCGGAATGGCGAGTTGCGTCAGATCCATCAGACCGGCGCGCACGGTCACCGCCCCCTTCCCGTCCCCGCCTCCGAGCTCCTCCTCGTACCAGAGTGCCGCCGTCGCGTCGGAGAGCTTGTCGGTGAGCCGGCGCAGATCCGTGCGGAACGGATGGGTGGCGGGCGACCGGTCGGCGTGGGCGGTGATGATCCGGCGCCGGGAGCCGGCGGCGGCGAGATGCGAGAGCATGCCGATCACCGGCGTGCAGCCGATGCCCGCCGAGGCGAAGAGCAGCGGGCCCTCGCCGTCCTCGGAGAGCACCACCTCGCCGAACGGCGGGCTCACGTGCAGGATTTCCCCGCCGTGGACGTGTGCGTGCAGATGGCTGGAGACCTCGCCCGCGGGGTCCTCGTACGCTTCCCCGGCCCGGTGGCCGGCCGCCACCCGCTTCACGGAGATCTGCAGTCCGCCGTCCAGCTGCCCGGACAGGCTGTACTGGCGTATCTGCCGTGCCCCGTCTGGGAGTTGGACCTGTACGGAGACATACTGGCCGGGTCGGGACGGCGGGACGGGGGCGCCGTCGGCCGGCCGCAGGAGGAAGGTCGCGACCTCCTCGGTCTCCTGGACGCGGCCGGCGACTCGATAGGGCCGCCACCCGCCGCCGCCCTGGACGCCGGCCTCGGCGGTGAGCCGCTTCTCGACGGCGATCAGGGCATGGGCCATCAGCCAGTACACCTCGTCCCAGGCCCGCGCCACCTCGTCCGTCACCGCGTCGCCGAGCACCTCGGCGATGGCCGCGAAGAGATGCTCCCGCACGATCGGGTACTGGTCCGCACGCACCCCGAGCGAGGCATGCTTGTGTGCGATCCGCGCCAGCATGGCGTCCGGCCGGCTGGCCGGGTGTGCGACGAGATGGCCCGCGAAGGCGGCGATCGATCCCGCAAGGGCCTGCCGCTGACTGCCGTTGGCCTGGTTGCCGCGGTTGAAGAGGTCGCGCAGCAGCTCGGGGCGGGCGGTGAAGAGCTTCTCGTAGAAGAGCGCCGTGATCTCACCGAGGGCTCCGCGCACGGCGGGGAGGGTAGCGGTGATGGTCTTGGCGGACTCGGTCGACAGCATCAACTGCTCCTGATTCTCGAAGGAAGGAGAAGGGGGGGAGGGGAGGGAGATGAAACTTGCATCTTGGATGCGTATTTATGGCCATGCGGGGTCGAGGTGGGATCGAGAGGCCGGTGTGTGCGGTGCGTGGGGTGTGCGGGGTGTGGGAGCGAGTGCGGGGTGTGCGGCGTGGTGCCCGGTGGTGGGCTCAGTCCCCGGGGCGGGAGGTCAGGCTGAGCAGGATCGGGCCGGTCGGGCTCTCGACGAGATCGGCGATCGAGAGCGGATCGAGCGAGGCGTAGAACGCTTCCTGTGCCGCCCGCAGCGCACCGCGCAGTCGGCAGCCGCCGCGCAGTGGACAGGGTGGGTCGTCCTCGCAGCCCACGACATCGTCGACCCCCTCCAGTTCACGTACCAGCTCTCCCAGTGAGCCCGTACGCCCCGCGGCCGTGAGCGTCAGTCCTCCGCCGCGCCCGCGGCGTGCCTCGACGGCGCCCAGGTGCTGGAGCTTGCTGACCACCTTGGCGGCGTGGGTGTACGGCACCTCGACGGCGCTCGCCACCTCGCGGGTGGTGGGCGCATCGTCCTTGTTGCCGAGCACCGCCAGGCGCATGGCAATACGGAGGGCGATGTCGGTGCTCTTGGTCAGTCGCACGCTTGTACAGTACAGAAGTGGCATTCAAGATGCCAATTAAATCCGGTCTCATCGACTGGTCCGTGGAGGCGGCTCCCGCCGTCGGTGCGAAGGGGGCCGGGCCGTCCTCACGAACCCGTGACCGCGTCCGGATGTTCAGTGCCCGCCGGTGGACTGCTGCTGGAGGTAGGCGGCGATGTCGGCCACGTCGTTGCCGATGGTCAGGACCCCGTTGATATCGGCATGGGGCGTCGACGCCCCGTTCACCCCGTCGAAGAACACGTCGAAGTGGCCCTTACGGGTCTCCAGATAGCCGGCCGCGGTTTCGGCGCCCACCGCCAGCCGGTCGTTGAGCGCGTCACCGCCCGCGACGGTCCCGGTCTTGGCGAAGACCTTACCGCGCGCCGGGCAGTGCCGGCAGGAGTCCGCCAGTAACCCGTCGACGCCCAGGATCGGCAGTGAGGTACGGAAGCGTGCCGCCTCGGGGGAGTGCTGCCAGTACGTCAGGATCTGCGCCAGGGCGCGGGGTGTGGTGCGGTCGGCCGGGTTCCCGCCCCGGCCGTCGGCGAGCTGTACGGCCCTGCGGTCCACCCGCGCACGGTCCAGGAACGCGGCGAGCACGGGGAATCCGTCCTCGCAGTCGGTGCTCTTCGCGGTCGTCGCCATCAGGCACATCCCGAGGTTCGCCCCGAGATTGTGGCTCACTTTGAGGATCAGCTTGGCGTATTGGGCATAGGGCGGGGAGGTGTACCGGGCGACTGTGGGCGCGCCCTGATAGGAGCGCGGCAACCGGCCGGCGGAATTGGGGCCCACCGCCTTCGCCCGGACCCTGACGCCGGCGCGCTGCAGTGCCTCGATCATGGCCGTCCGGCCGAAGGCGTTCGGGTCCTTGATGCCGGACACCCGCAGGACGGGCGCGGAGCCGGCGGCGATGGTGCCGGACAGCCGGATGCGGGTGCCGTCGGGGGAACTGGTCACGTTGATGCCGGCGGGTCGGCCCGCCGCGACGGTGCGCACGGCCGAGGTGACGTGGTAGGGCGCGACCTTCGGACGCCAGTCCAGCCCGGCCGGGGTGCCGGCCCCGGAGCCGGGTGTGGTCAGCAGATCGATGACATTGTCATTGACGATCAGCGGGGTGGGGGTCGGGTCGAGCACCGGGTCCGGACGGAACAGCCGCGCGTCGATGACCACATCGCCGTCGACCTGCCGGATGCCCGAGGCACGTACCTGCCGGGCCAGCTGGTCGATACCGGCCAGCGGGTCCTCCGGGGTGAGGGCGGCCCCCGGGACGTCGTCGGCGTAGGTGTGGTCGATGGTGGTGAAGGCGACGGTGCCGTCCTTGCGGGTCCGGCCGCCGAGCGTCAGGTCGCCCTGCGCGACCAGGTCCAGATTGCCCTTGAGCGTGCTGCCCCGGCGCTGCCCGACGGCATGCACCGGCGTGACGAAGCGATGGTCGCCGCCCAGGGTGCGCCAGGTGCCGCTGACGCTGAACAGTTTGGCCGTCGACCCGGGGAGGAAGAACTGGTCGGCGTAGCGGGACTGCGTCACCTCGCCGCCGTCCGGGTTCTGTTGGAACAGGCCCCACTGGGCATGGCGGTAGTCCGGCTTCCGCATGACCGCCGTGATGCGCGGGTCGAGGCGGTGGGGGGTGGTGGACGGCGCTGCCTGGACCAGACCGGTGAGGACGACACCGACGGCCAGCAGCACGCTCACGGTGCCGGCGATGCGCCGTCGGGTCGCCCGGCGTAGGACGGAGGGTGCCATGCGGACTCCACCAAGGGTGTTTTCTGACGATATCTTCAGTAATGTTCCTCCTGAAGGTACTGCGCACCCTGGTGGGCGGGGCGCAGCGCGTCGTGGGGGTCCCCCGGATGATCTGTGACGGTCGACGTATGGGGGTGTGCCGTTGAGCTGACGACGTGTCATCCGTGTCGCCGTGGCCCGGTGCGGCGGAACTCCTGACGCCCGCGGTGCGGCGGGGGAGGATCAGTGCATGACAATGACCAGGACGACGGGGGTCCGGCGCGCGATGCTGCCGGTGGCGGTGCTGGCAGTGCTGGTGGCGGGGTGCGGAACACCTCGGGCGGGAGAGCGGACGGACGCCGGTGGCGGCGCGCCCTCGCGGAACCCGTCGGCGGCGCCGCACAGGCCGGCGGACTTCCCGTGCCCCGGCGAGAGCCCCACGCCGAAGTCCACACCGCATGCGACACCGCATGCGACACCGAAGTCCACGGGGTCCGCGCGCCCCACGGGTCCGGCCGCGCCGCCCACCGACCACTACGCCGAGAACCACGGCTTCCGGGTTCCCCTCCCGCTGCACGGTCAGCGCCGCTGCGACGGGCTCGCGGCCGTCCGCCGCATCGAGCGCGCCCTCGAACCGCTGCGCAAGAGCGGCGACTTCGACCCGGCGCATACCCACGGCGTGCTCACCGGCCTCGGCTACCCCGCCGGGAAGGTGCAGTCGCACCAGAACGGCCCCGAGGGGGTCGGCTTCCTCATCGACGCCGCTCCGCTGTGCCTGGAGGGCACGATGAACGGCGGGGCCACCCGGGCGAACGCCTTCGGCGGCTACCCCGACCACTCAGGCTGCGACGTTCCTTCCGGCGGCCACTGAGTGCCCCCACCCCCGGTCACGCCCGGTGGACGAGGAGTTCGGTATTGCGGTCCGCCGGGCGGCCCGCCATCACCTCGTGGACGCCGCCGCCCATGCCGGCGGCCAGGCCCGGGGCGTTGTAGGACAGTTCGCGGTAGAGGGAGGCGAGGCCGACCGCCGAGAGGTCGTCGAAATCCGTGCGGTGCGGAGCGGCGGACTCGATGAGGGTGGTGAACAGCGACAGCGTGCCGTCGTGGTTGTCGACGAGTTCCAGGATCCGGGCGTGCTGCGGATAGTCCACGTGTGAGGCGGTGTTGACCTCCCAGAAGGAGCGGGCGGCCGTCGGGTGGGCGTGCGGGGTGATGCGGTTGACATGGCTGTGGCCGTTGATCCACGCCACCACGTTGGGGAACCGGCTCAGCAGGGCGATGAGCTCCTCGCCGTCGTGCCGCTTCTCCTCCGCGCGGGCCGCGTCGGGGCGCCGGGTCATGCTCGGGCTGTGGTGGTGGCTGAAGATCAGGATGTGCGCGTCATCGGCTCCGGCGTTGCGTACCAGCCGGCCGTCCGCGTCGTAGTGGCGGGTGCTGTGGGCGGCCAAGGTCTGTTCCAGCCACTGGAGTTGACCGGTTCCCAGCGACCCCTCGAAGTGGCCGCTTCGGTAGGTGGTGTCGATGCTGATGCCAAGGACACCCTCCGCGACGGTGAAGGTGTAGTACATCCGGTCGTCGTTGAGGTGGTCGTCGGTGTAGCCGTGTCCGGCCGGCCCCGCGCCGGCGAACGCCGGGTTCAGATGCGCCCGCAGATAGTCGTGCGGGGTGAACATGCGGCGCCGTTCGTCCGCGGTCACGGTCCGGGCTCCGGCGGCATTGCGTCCGAGGATCTCCTTGAGCACGGTGCTCTTGGGATCGTCGCCGGACTCCAGCACCTTGGCGAACGCGGCCACATCGCTGTCCGGTACAGAGAACAGCTTGCGTGCTCCCGTGATGTAGTCCGTCAGCTCCGGGTCCTGCGGGGTCAGGCACCCGCCCGGCAGATCGTCGTGGTTGCCGGGCGTCGAGTACCAGGGAATCCGCAGGCCGGGACTGGTGACGGGGCGGATCGCGGCGTCGAGATAGCCGGGTATCGACGGCAGGCCCCGCATCTTGTCCTGGTCGCGCAGACCGTCGGCCGGGTGCCAGTACAGCGGGAGGCCGCAGTTCTGCACGCCCTCGTACGCCGCCGGGTCACCGGTGTTCGGCGTGATGCGGCCGCCGCTCATGAGGGTGAGGAACCACTCCAGCTCGACCATGGAGTGGTTGTCGATGTTGTCGCCCGTGGACATGACGAACGCCGGCCGCCGGCCGGTGTGAGGCCCGCCGCCCAGCGCGTTGGCCTGCTCCACGAGGGACACGGCGCCGGCCACCGACAGCGCCTCCTGCGCCCGCCACGACCCCGGCGACCCGGCGCGCAGATACTCGGTGCGCAACGGACTCTGGACGTCGGCCACATGGAGATCGGTGAACTGGACGAAACAGGCCAGGGCGGTCCGCCGGTCCTGACGACCGGCCGTGCCGGCGGCGAGGTCGCCGCGGACCACCAGCGGCCATCCGGGGCCGGAGCCGAGGCGGCGGTAGCCGCCGCTGCCGGTGAGATGTGCGGCGGTTTCCAGTGTCGTGACCCCGTACGGGGCCGGCCGCCGACCACCCGTACGGGCCGGCGGCGTGCGGGTGAGGGGATGCGCGCCCGGAGTCGCGCTGCTGCTGCGCTGGCTCGGCAGTGCCCATGCGGCACCGGCTCCGGCGACGGCGGCGCCGGAGCTGAGAAGGAAGCGACGACGGTTGGTGGGGACGTGGGTTTCGATACCGGCCATCAGGCCCTCCGTGCCGTGGCCGGCAGGCCTGGCCACAGCGGTGTCACCAAACGGAATGTCTCGTTCCAGAGTTTGGGTGACGTGCGTGACCGCTAGCTGAACACGCCCGGAACGCGGCGCACCCATTGCCCGTCGGTACGTCACTCCGCCCCCGGGGACGCGGCACGGAGGTACGTACACTGACGGGCATGGCATGCCGCATCAGTGAGCTGGTCATCGACGTCGCCGACCCCGACCGGCTCGCCGCGTTCTGGAGCGAGGTCCTCGGCTACGTCGAACTCGGCCGGGAGGACGACGGAAGCATCGAGATCGGGCCGCCCGACGCCGGCTTCGGCGGCCCGCAGCCCACCCTCGTCCTCAGCCCCAGCAGCACCCCGCGGACCGGGAAGCTCCGACTGCACCTCGACGTCAACGCCACCGACCGCGACCAGGACGCCGAGTGGGAGCGGTTGCTCGCTCTCGGCGCCAGGCCCGTCGACGTCGGCCAGACCGGCACCGAGAGCTGGCACGTCCTGGCCGACCCGGAAGGCAACGAATTCTGCCTCCTGCACACCCGGCTCCAGCCCCTGTGACCACTTCCGGCCGGCGCAAAGCCACCGGCCCACCCCTACTCCTCGCGTCGTGCCGGGCGGCGGCTCAGGTTGAGGGCGGTGCGGAGGTCGACGGAGGGGTCGAGGTGGGCGTCGATGCGGGCGTGCAGCAGCGGTCCGCCGGCGGTGAAGATCTTGGTGCCGAGCGCGGCGTTGAGCTTGGCGGCGGCGACCGCGGTGACCGTGATGCCCATGTTCATCCGCAGCATCGCGGCATCGGTGTCGACGGAGGCGTGGGTGGCGGGCCGGGTGAAGGTGCCCAGGGTGAGGTCCGGGCCGCGGTTCATGCCGGCCCGGAGCAGGCCCTGGGACAGGTCGCCGACGAAGTCGGAGATCTTGACGGATTTCCCGGTTTCGCTGTTGAGCAGCGCGAGACCCGTCTCGGCGAACCGGAGTTCACCGCCGACCTTTCCGCCGCTGTTCGTGACCGCACCGCCCTCGATGTCCAGGCGCACGCCCGCACCGGCGGAGTGGCGCCGGCTGATCCTGCCGTCGGCGTCGACGTCCGCGATCGTCACGCCGTGGTCCTTGAGGGCGGCGAGGAGGGTGGGGGGAGCGTCGAAGCGGGCCGTGCCGCCCTCGACGGGGACCTCGGTGTTTCCGGCGCGGCGGCCGGTGGCGGCCTGCGCGCCGGGCGGTCCGGCGACGGCGGAGGGGTCCGCCGGTGCGGGTGCGGCGGCGAGAAGAGTGCTGGTGACCGCCAGGACGGCAGCCGTGGCAAGGAGGCGAGCGCGCATGCAGGTCCCTTTCTCCGGTGCCGCCGCGCGCCCGTGGCGCACGGCGAGTGAGGAAGGATCACTGTACGTGCCGGCCGGGACGTCTCGCGGTTGCGTGGGACCCGGGGGTGGCGGGCCGGCGGAGTCGACGCAGCCGGCGGCCGTCAGCGTGCCGCCGCCCGGGTGCGTCGTGCGCCGCGGCGGCCCGGCCGGGCGGGTGTCACGGGACGCGGGTGGCCGCCCTGATCAGCTGTGACGTCCTTCCAGGCTGATCAGCAACGTACGCAGTGCGGCATTGAGCTCGCGCTGCTGCTCGTCCGGGAAGGCGGACAGCAGCCGGCGTTCGGCCTCGGTCTTGGTGGCGAAGACCTGTGCGGCGCGTACGCGGCCGGGCTCGGTGAGGGTGACCAGGATGCTGCGGCGGTCATCCGGGGCGATTTCCCTGCTGACCCATCCCTTGGCCTCGAGGCGGGAGACGCGATTGGTGACGGCTCCGGTGGTGAGCTGCATCTGTTCCATCAGATCCTTGGCGCTGACGCGGTGGTGCGGCAGCGCCCTGTACAGGCAGGCCAGCAGCTCCAGTTCCCACAACTCGATGCCATGGCCCGCGAGTTCGCGCTTGAGCTCGATCTCCATGTGGTGCGCCACCCGTCGCAGCCGGTACACCAGCGCCTTGGATTCCAGGTCGGCGCTTTCGTGCGCACGGGCGATGACATCGATCATGCCGTCGATGCGGTCGCGGGGGGAACTTTCGGTCACGCGCCGGATCCTAGCAGCGCGTTGACAGGTAGGCGAACATTAATTAGCTTCACGTTAAGGCAATTGGCTTCACGCAGTGGAGGGGATCCGCATGGCGCGCACGGGGCGTGAAAGGCTCGGCCAAGTCGTCACCCTGGCCGGAATGGCGGCGGCTCTGCCGTCGGTATGGCAGACCGTCACCCACATCACGGACGACACCTATCGGACGCCCGAGGTGCGGGACGGCGCCGGTCATGTGCAGTACCACATGGCCCGCGAGGCCCTGATCACGGCGGGGAGCCTGGCGGCCGTCGGGATCGGCGTGCTGGCCGGGCCGCGGCGCGGCAGGCAGCTGTGGGGAGCGATGGCCGCCGCCGGTGCCGGCTTCGCGACGGCGATGTGGTCCGGCGGACCCACGACGGGCGTCTGGGCGCCCCACGCCAAGGCACTCGCGGTGCACCTCGCCTCCACCACCGGTCTCGCCGCGGGCGTCTGGCTGCTGCGCCCCGAGCGGGGGCGCCGATGAGCACCGAGGTGATCGTCGCGGGGGGCGGGCCGGTGGGGCTGCTGACCGCCGCGCTCCTGGACGCGGCGGGGGTGAGCGTCGAGGTGCTGGAGAGCAAGGCCCGACAGAGCGAGCACTCCAAGGCCGCCGTGATGCACCCGCGGACCCTGGAGGTCCTCACGGTCCTGCGGACCGAAGACGGCCGGCGGCTCTCCGATGTCCTGGTCTCGCTCGGGCGCACCGAACCGGTCGCCTACTTCGCCGTCCTGCCCGACCCGCTCGACTACACCGGGCTCGATACGCCCTATCCGTTCCTGCTGGTGATCCCGCAGGCGACGACGGAGCGGGTGCTGGCGGAACACCTGCAACGGCGCGGCGTGCCCGTCCGCCACCGGCACGAGGTCACCGGGTTCACCCAGGACGACGACGGCGTGCGGGTGTCCGTCAACGGCTCCCTGCGTGAGGCCGGTTACCTGGTGGGCGCGGACGGTGCGCGCAGCCTCGTACGACGGGAGGCGGGCATCGACTTCCCGGGGACCCCGCCCTCGACGGTGGGATTCGTCGCCGATGTCACCCTGGCAGACCCTCCGGACCGGGCGCGGCACTTCTGGGATCACCGGCTGGGCCAGGTCAGCATCATCCCGTTCCCGGACGGCCGGTGCCGGGTGTTCGGCACCGCGGCCGAGGACACCGGACTCACTCCCGATCAGGTGCGCGTGCGTCAGTCGCAGGCGCTGACCGTCGAGGAGGTGCGTGACACCCTGCGGCGCGTGACCGGCACCGACCACGGGCTGCGCGAGGCGCTGTGGCTGTCCAAGGCCGGTGACACGACGCGACATGCCGCGCGGTACCGGAGGAACCGGGTCTTCCTGGCCGGCGACGCGGCCCATGTCCATTTCCCCGCGGGCGGCCAGGGGATGAACATCGGCATGCAGGACGCGGCGAACCTGGCATGGAAGCTGGCCGCCGAGATCCAGGGCCGTGCGCCGTCCCTGCTCATCGACGGGCCGGCCGCCTACGAGCGTGAGCGGGCCCCCATCGCCGCCCGGCTGGCCGCCAACACCCTGGCGCAAGGAGCCCTGTTCACCACCTTCACCCCGGCGGGGGCGGCGCTGCGGGACCTGATGAGCGGGCTGATCGCCAAGGGAGGTGAGACCGCCGACGACCTCGCCGCCTGGCTGTCCGGGCTGGGCCACTCCTATCCCCCCGCTACCCCCGGGCACCCCTTGGAGGGCTGCCGTGCACCGGACTTCGCGCTGGCGGACGGCTCCGTGCACCGCCGGCTGGCCGTCGACCGGTTCCTGCTCGCCGACTTCACCCCCGACGCCGCCTTCGGACACCTGCGCCCGTACGGTGCCGAGGTCGTCCGGGCCCTGCCGTGGTCGGGACTGTCCGCCGCGCTGATCCGGCCGGACGGCTATATCGCCCGCGCCTGGACCGCTCCCGACGTGGCGGGGGTGAGCGCGGCACTGGAGGACTGGACCCCCCCCCGCGGCAGACTTCCTGAAGAATGACGGGAAATCCGCTGGCTCCCTGAAGAAGTGACGGGGAATCAGCTACATGGTATGGCTCCCCTCACCCCTCACCGCTACCTTGGCCCTGCCCTCGGCGGTGTCCCCGCCGAGGGCGGCCCGCCGGATGGCCCCGACGGGTACCCCCGGCGAAGCGGGCAGCTGACATGAAGTCCTTGGTGCGTGCGGCGTGCGGCGCCCTGGCGATATGCCTCGTCCTCATGGGCATCGCCGTCTCCGGTGCGGGCGCGGCACCTGTCGCGCCGGCTGCCGCGCGGACCGCCATCACGCCCGGGGCCGCCGGCACGTCCGCCGGGTCGTGGACCGCCCCGCTGTCCACCCGAGGCCGCTACCTCGTCGACGCCGACGGCACACGCTTCCGGCTGAAAGCGGGGAACTGGGATGGCGCGCAGGGCTCCTGGAGCGGCTCGGGTGACAGCAATGAGGCGTCCAGCCACCACAGCGGCCAGGATTCCCACGGCATTCCGCTCGGCCTGGACCGCGTCGCCCTCCCCGCGCTGCTGGCGGACTTCCGCGCGCTGGGCCTCAACAGCATCCGGCTGCCGTTCTCGAACGAGATGATCCGTGCGACCGCCCCGGTACCCGATGCCGCGGTGGCCGCGAACCCGCAACTGCGCGGCAGGACACCGCTGCAGATCTTCGACGCGGTGATCGCGGCCCTGACCGCGGACGGCTTCGCCGTCATCGTCAACAACCACACCTACACCACCCGATGGTGCTGCGGCCTCGACGGCAACGAGCGCTGGAACAGCCACCAGAGCACCCGGCAGTGGGCCGACGACTGGGTCCTGATGGCCCGCCGCTACCGTGACAACGCCCGGGTCGTCGGGGCGGATCTCTACAACGAAGTGCGCCGCGACGTCTGGGACGACCCCAACTGGGGCCTGGGTGACGACCACGACTGGCAGGCCGCGGCCCAGGAGGCGGCGGACCGGATCCAGACCGAGGCCACCCCCCGCCTCCTCCTCATCATCGAGGGCATCAACTGGACCGGCCTGCCCGTGGACGGCCTGCCGCACGGCCGCCCCACCCTCACCCCCGCCCGTACCCTCTCGCACACCCTCCTCGTCTCCGGCAAACTCGTCTACTCGGCCCACTTCTACGGCTACACGGGCCCGCACCACAGTGGCGCCACGGGGCTGGGGGAGACCAGCGATCCCCGCTATCAGGACCTGTCCCGCGATCAGCTGCGCGCCGTACTGCACGATCAGGCGTTCTTCGTCTCCCAGGAGACCGGACAGCACTTCACCGCACCCTTGTGGATCAGCGAATTCGGGGTCGGCGCCGAGGAGCAGGGGGCCGCGGCCCGCGCCTGGTTCGGCAATCTGACCGACTACCTCGCCGACACCGACACCGACTTCGCCTACTGGCCGCTCGTCGGGTGGAGCACCGACGGCCAGGGCCGGCCGGGCGGCGACAGCTGGGCCCTGCTGCGGTACGACAACGCCGGGCAGCGCAGCGGAGTCCTGGACGGTAACGACTGGCGCGCGGCCGCATGGAAGCGGCTGATTACGGCCCCGCAGAGGACCGGCCCGGTGCCGCTCACGCCCGCGTGGCACATGCTCACCCTCGACCACCGGGACTTCGTGCAGTCCCTGAGCACCCGGGCCCTGGGCGACTGGGACAACGGCGCCCGCAAAGCGGCCTGCCCCGACGGCGAACGGCTGATCGGTATCGGCCACACCCAGGGCCGGGGCCTGTGCACCGACGCGCCCACGGCCCGCGACCTGCGTCGGCCCGACGGCGTCCCTCAGGTCGTCCGCGACGAGCGGTACGTCCCCGCGGGCGGCGACTGGGCTCCCGGCTACAGCAAACTCCAGTGCCCCGAGGGCGACTTCCTCACCGGCTACAGCCTGCGCGGTGAGCGGGTCTCCGCCGCCCTGTGCATGCCCGCCCGGGTCCCGCTCGGCGCCGGTGGCGCAACGGTGTGGTTCGACCGCGGCGACCACCGCCCGCCCGATGACCCCGGCGGCGACTTCGCCCACGGCCGCCTCAAGGGCCAGTGCGCCTCCGACACCTACGCGGCCGGCATCGCCTACACCCACCGCCCAGGCCACCAGGGCACCCCCGACGCCCTGTTGTGCCGTCCGCTCTCCTGACGGGGCGCCGAGGGGGCACGCCTCAGCCGAGGAGGTCCCTCAGACGCCTGGACTGGCGCTCCACCGCGTCGGCAGGGTTTCGCCGGTTGCTGTTCCTGGCGTCGAACAGCAACAGGAACAGCCAGACGAGGGCAAGCAGACGGCGGTACTCCCGCAACCGGCCCCGCTCCGCCCGGGTGAGCGCGAAGTGGCCGAGAAACGAGGAGACATCGAGGGGGTGCTCCGCCCAGCTCGCCACATGCTCGGTGATCTCCGCCAGCTCGAAGGGCCGGTCGCTGCGGCCCGAGTCCTCGAAGTCGACGATCCGGACGGTGGAGCCGTCCCAGAGGAAGTTCGCGAGATTGCCGTCCCCGGCACCCAACACCCGGGGAACCGCCGGCGGGCCGGGCTCGTCGAGGTGCGCCGACGCCAGCCAGGCGAGGCCGGCGTCCATGGCCTGTGCCACCGGCCCGCTGACATCCGGTCGCGTCCGGGGCGTCCAGCGGTGGATCCTGGCGACGAGTTCCGCGGCGAGATCCGGCCGGGGCGGGACCTGACCCAGCGCCTCGGGTGGCACCGCGGCGTGCAGCCTGTGCAGGGCTGCCGCCAGCGCGCCGACCTGTTCGTCCGACAGGGCCCGCCCCCGCATCGGCACACCGGCCAGCCGCGACATCACCACCACGGGCTCGTCGGCGGCCAGATCGCAGTCCCACGGCTCGGCCGCCAGCCCGGGAGCGTGCACGGCCAGCAGGGTCAGTGCCCGCCACTCACGCTCACCACCCGCCCGATCCGTCCCCCGAAACCGCTTGATGACTCGGTCAGGCAGTAACTCGACCGTATGCGTGCAGTGTTCGGGCACCATGACGGCGATCCTGACAGACGGCGGCGGCCCGCCGTGCGTTTCTGGGGTCGCTATACGATCGCGGCATGACATCCGAGAGGCTCGTGGCACCGCACGGAGAGGGTGCGCACAAGGTGCATGCCGATGAGGCGGACATCGACATGTCCCTGGTGCGTCGGCTGCTCGGTGCGCAGTTTCCGCAGTGGGCGGACCTTTCGCCGGCGGCGGTGGACTCCGTCGGCACCTCGAATGCGATGTACCGGCTCGGCGCGGACATGGTCGTCCGGCTCCCGCGCATCGCCGGGGCGGCCAACGACGTGGAGAAGGAACACCGCTGGCTGCCGCGGCTCGCCCCCACGCTCCCGGTGGCCGTTCCCGCACCGCTGGGGAAGGGGAGGCCCGGCGAGGGCTATCCGTGGCCGTGGTCCGTCTACCGCTGGCTCGACGGCGGGAACCCGGCGCTCGGCCGCCTCGCCGCACCCGGTCCGTTCGCGGCGGACCTCGCGGAGTTCGTCGCCGCGTTGCAGCGCATCGCTCCCATGGACGGTCCGCCGGCCTACCGCAGTGAGCCCCTGTCGGCGCGGGACACCGCCACGCGTGCGGCGATGGCGGAACTCGACGGCATGGTGGACACCGAAGCCGCGGCCGCGGTGTGGGATTCGGCCCTGCGGGCAGCTGCCTGGCCCGGCCCCGCCGTCTGGATCCATGCCGACCTGCAACCGGGGAATGTGCTGCTCGACCGTGGACGGCTCAGCGCCGTCATCGACTTCGGGTGCTTCGGCCTGGGTGATCCCGCCGTCGATGTGATCGCGGCGTGGTACCTGCTGCCCGCCGACGCGCGCGGCGTCTTCCGTACGGCCCTGGGAGCGGACGACGCGACCTGGACGCGGGGGCGCGGCTGGGCGCTGTCCATCGCGCTCATGGAACTCCGCTACTACCGGGTCACCCACCCGGCCATGGCGGGCATCGCACGGCAGGTGATCCGGGAAGTCCTCCTCGACCACGCGGGTGGCGGCTGATCCGCGGCCACCCGCCGCGCGGTGACCGTTGCCGGTGATGATCGTTCCCAGGTGGTGAAGAGAATCGTCACCGCCTCGGTCCTTGTCCTGCTCGCTCTCGCCCCGGCCGGGCCGGTACATGCCGACGGCCCGGAGCTGATGCCGCAGGTGGCGGGCCAGGGGCTGGTCTCCGCCTACCAGGCCCTCCACTACGACACCTCACTCCGGCTCAGGGACGGGCGGGGCGCGGGGCGCCATGTGCTGTGGCCGGCGAGCTGGAAGGTCTGCGCGCAGAGCCCGGAGGCGGGGACACCGCTGCAGGACCGGAAGGTCACGCTCGTCGTCGTCAAGAACGGCGAGTCCTGCCCGCTGTGAGCCACCACCGCGGCTCCGGCGCGGAGCACGGGTGTGAGTGGTTGAGGTACGGAAAGTGCCGCCGAGATTGATCTTGCTGGAGTTGGCCGACTCCGTCGGCGCTTCGAGCGGGAGTGGGGGGCGGGTCCTACTCCGCTGACGTGTGCGCCGTGGACCCGGCGCGAAGGCGCTGGGTGAGGAAGAGAGCCGCGCGGTCCAGTGCCTCGTCCGCCTCGTCCAGGACGCCGGCGAACGCCTGGAACACGTGCGGCACGTCGGCGGTGATGTCCAGGATGACGTCCACCCCGACCGACCTCGCACGCGCGGCAAGGCGCGTGGAGTCGTCCAGCAGGATCTCGTTGGTGCCCACCTGGATCAGTAGGGGAGGGAAGCCGGTCAGGTCGCCGAGGACAGCCGGACTGAGCAGGGGCTGGAGGGGGTCGGCTCCGGCGAGGTACATGGTCCCGGTGTGCTCAACGGCCTTACGGGTGAAGATCGGGTCGATGCCTTCCTTGGTGTCCATGCTCTCGCCCGTGCGGGTGGCGTCGAGGCCCGGGGAGAACGCCACGATGGCGGCGGGCAGGGGGAGGCCCGCGTCACGGGTGGCGAGGCAGCTGGTGACGGTGAGGCCGCCGCCGGCGGAGTCGCCGGCGAACGCGATGGTCGAGGGGTCTGTGCCGCTGTCGAGGAGGGCGCGGTAGGCACTCAGGGTGTCTTCGACCGCGGCCGGGAACGGGTGCTCGGGGGCAAGCCGGTAGTCCGGCGAATACGACCCGAAGCCGGTCTTGGCCACGAGGTGTCCCGTCAGCGACAGGGCGGTCTCAGGGGAGCCGAACACAAAGCCGCCGCCGTGGAGGTACAGGATCGTCCCGGCGCGGGGCCCGTTGTCCGGCTCGACATGAAGTGCGGGTCGGTTGCCGAGCGTTGTCCGCGTGGTGCGGATGGTGTCGGGCACGGTCATCCGGGCCATCAATGCCCTGAAGCCGGCTCGTAGCTCCTCGATCGACCGTGCTCCCTCGGGCTGCGGCTGCCGCAGCATCGCATCGACCTCGGCGCGCTGTGCCTTGCTCATGACGGTGCTCCCGCGGAAGTAGCTTCCAGTACACTATATGCCGTGGAATATACATCGCGTGCTGCGGCCGACCTGCCGGCCTTCTTCGCCGACCTCGTCCGGTGCGAGACGCGCCTCTACAACGCACTGAACGACCGTCTCCGTGAGCAGCACGGGATCGTCACCTCGCAGTTCGAGTTCCTGCGCTTCCTGCGCGAACGACCCGGAGCCCGGGTGGCGGATCTCGCCGCCGAGTTCGCCGTCGGCGTCGGGGCGACCAGCAAGGGCGTCGACCGTCTGGAGAAACAGGGATGGGTCGTCCGGCAGCCGAATCCATCCGATCGCCGGTCCTCAGTGCTGGCCCTGACCGACGATGGCTCGCAGCTCGTCGACGCGGCGGAGAAGACATTCACCAATGGACTCGCCGAGCTGATCGGAGACACGCTCGACGGTTCCTCCGCCTCGGCCGCCCTCCGCGCCCTCTCGAAGCTGCGCTCCGTGCTCGAACGCCACCGGATCGGCACGCCCACAGGCTGACGGACATCGCCCCGGCCCCGGGCGGGCCTGTGCCTCCAGTCGGCGCACCACCGCCCCCCACTACGCACACCCGGAGCACGGTCAGCCGCGCGGGATACGTCCCTTGCTCTCCATGGCGGTCCGCACCCGTGCCTCGGCCAGCCGGCGACCGGCGGTGTGCGGGGTGACCTCCTGCTGCCGGGCCTCGTCCAGGACGGTCACCGTGTTGGCGCGCAGCTTCGCCGAGACCGTCTCGAAGATGCCGGCGGTCTCCGGGCGGAAGCCGGAGTAGCGGGCGTCCATGGCGAAGGCGGCCGCGACCACGCCGCCGGCGTTGGCCACGAAGTCGGGGACCACGGTGATCCCGCGCTCCGCGAGGACGGTCCGGGCCTGCGCGGAGGTGGGCAGATTGGCGCCTTCCACCACGAGCTTCGCCTTGATCTCATGAGCCGTCCGGTGGGTGATCACGTCCTGTAGCGCGGCGGGCACCACGATGTCGCAGTCAACGGTGAGTTCGCCGCCCGCGGCGAGCGCGGTACCGCTGGGCCGGCGGGTGACGAAGTGGTCCCCGTGTTCCGCACGCGCCGTCAGCAGCGCGTCGATGTCGAGACCGCTGGGGTCGTGCAGCGCCCCGTGGGCGGTGGACACCGCCACGACGGTGGCGCCGAGTGCGGCGAAGCGCCGGGCGGCGGCGCTGCCCACCGCACCGAAGCCTTGAAGGGCGACCCGGGACCCGGCCAGGGACAGCCCCTGGTGCCGTGCCGCGGCGTCGGCGGCCTCGGCGACTCCGTAGCCGGTGACCCCGAGCCGGTCGTAGGCCACCCCGCCGAGATGTTCGGGGGTGCCGACGGCGGCACCGCGGTCGCCCAACTCGTCCTGGATGATGGCGGCGTCGTCCTCCGTCAGGCCCATGTCGAGCCCCATCACATACTCGCGGGGTACCTCGTTGGACAGTGCGCGGGCGAAGGCGCGCAGCACCGCCTCCTTGTCGCGGGAGGCGGGGTCGGCGACGATGCCGGCCTTGGCGCCGCCGTAGAAGAGATCGGCGGCGGCCCACTTCCACGTCATGACCCGGGCCAGCCGGGACACCTCGTCGACGGTCACGCCGGGGCTCATGCGGGTTCCGCCCTTGCCGATGCCGCGGGCGGTGTTGTCGATCACCAGGACGCCCTTCATCCCGGTCCGCCGGTGGGAGACGACGACGATCTTCTCGGGGCCCCACTCGTCGACGAGGGAGAGTGCATCAGTCACGGGTGTGTTCCTTATCGCTGGGAAGGGCGGGCGAGGCGGGCCGGCCGGACGTGCCGGACGGGGGCAGGGCGTGGGCGATCAGCTGGGCGAGATGGGTGCCGTGACGCGAGGTCTGCTGGGCGATCTGGGTGCGGCAGCTGAAGCCGTCGGCGAGGATCCGGGTGTCGGCTCCGGCCGCGCGCACCGCGGGGAGCAGCACCTGTTCGCCCGCGGCCACCGAGACCTCGTAATGGCCGCGTTCGAAGCCGAAGTTGCCGGCCAGACCGCAGCATCCGGAAGCGAGTGCGGTGTTGTCGACGCCCATCCGGGCCAGCAGGGTGCTGTCGGCGCCGAAGCCGGAGGTGGCGTGCTGGTGGCAGTGGGTCTGGCTGATCGAGCGGGCCTCGATCTGCGGGGGCTGCCAGCCGGGGGCGTGGTCGACGAGGAGTTCGGCGAGGGTGAGGGTGGACCGGCCGAGCGCCCGGGCGTCCTCGTCGCCGTCGAGGAGTGCGGGGAGATCGTCCCGGAGGGCCGCCGTACAGCTCGGCTCCAGTCCGACGACGGGGACACCGGCCCGGACGGCCGGCCGTAGTGCGGCGGTGGTCCGACGGGCGATACGGCGGGCGACGCCGAGCTGCCCGGTGGTGATCCAGGTGAGCCCGCAGCACTGGGTGCCGTCCGGCACCCGCACCCGGAAACCGGCGTGCTCCAGGACCGCCACGCCCGCGGCGAGGACCTCGGGACTGAAGTGGTTGTTGAACGAGTCGACCCACAGCATGACCGGGCCGCGCCGGCCGTCGCCCTGCGGGGTACGGCGGCGGAACCAGCTCAGGAAGGTCCGGTCGGCGAAGCGGGGAACGTCCCGCTGGGCGGCGATG
This sequence comes from Streptomyces sp. NBC_01454, assembly GCF_036227565.1. Lineage (NCBI taxonomy): Bacteria > Bacillati > Actinomycetota > Actinomycetes > Kitasatosporales > Streptomycetaceae > Streptomyces > Streptomyces sp. NBC_01454. The sequence continues at coordinate 308,781 of NZ_CP109460.1, read as the reverse complement.
CCGCCGAGCCGTTTGAGCGCCGGGGCCAGCCAGGAGGAGGTGAGCGCGTTGACCAGCCGGGGGATCCGGGCGGCCGGCCGTGCCAGCAGTGGCAGCCAGCCCATGGTGTAGTGCGAGGCGGGGCGCAGCCGCCCCTGGTAATGGTGGTGCAGGAACTCCGACTTGTAGGTGGCCACATCCACGCCCACGGGACAGTCGGCGCTGCATCCCTTGCAGGACAGGCACAGATCGAGGGCGTCCCGGACCTCGGTGGAGCGCCAGCCGTCGGTGATCACCTCCCCCTGGGTCATCTCGTACAGCAGCCGGGCGCGGCCGCGCGTGGAGTCCTTCTCGTCCAGGGTGACCCGGTAGCTGGGGCACATCACCTCGCCCCCTCCGCCGCTCGCCGAGCGGCACTTGCCGACACCGACGCACCGGCGGGTGGCCTTGGCGAAGTCACCGTCGTCGTGGGGGAACGGGAAGACGGTGGCCAGCGGCAGGGGAGTGCGGTGCGGGCTGACCCGCAGATGGGTGTCGACGGGCAGCGGCCGCACGATCATGCCGGGGTTGAGGCCGTTGTCGGGGTCCCAGGCGTTCTTGAACTCCTCGAACAGGGCGATGATCTCGGGGCCGTACAGGAGGGGCAGCAGCGCGGAACGGGCCTGGCCGTCGCCGTGCTCGCCGGACAGCGAACCGCCGTGCGCGGCGATCAGCCGGGCGGCTTCGGTGACGAAGGCGTGGAAGACGGCGGTCCCCTCTTCGGTGCTGAAGTCGAAGGTGATGCGGACGTGCAGACAGCCTTCGCCGAAGTGTCCGTAGACGGCGCCCTGGAGCTGATGGCGGTCCAGCAGCGCGGTGAACTCCCGCAGATAGGAGCCCAGTTGCTCGGGCGGGACGGCGGCGTCCTCCCACCCCGGCCAGGCTTCGTGCCCCTCGGGCGAGCGGGTGGCGAGTCCGGCGCCGTCCTCGCGGATCCGCCACAGCCTGCGGGCGCGCGCCGGATCGGCGATGACCTCGCTGCCGGTGCAGCCCGGGGCCTGCCGCGCGGCCGCGGCCAGCGCCTCGGCCTGCCGGGGAAGGGTCTCCGCGGTGCCGCCGAGCTCGGCGAAGAGCCAGGCCCGCGCGGCCGGCAGGGTGTCGATGGCGGCCCGGGTCTCGGGCCGGGTGACGATGTCGGTCAGCGCGTGGTCGAGTCCTTCCAGCGCCAACGGCTGGTGCCGGAGCAGTGCGGGGACCGCGTCGGCCGCGGCGCAGGCGTCCGAGAAACCGAGGACGACCAGTGCCCGCTCGGGCGGCGGGGCCAGCAGACGGACGGTCGCCGACAGCACGACGGCCAGCGTGCCCTCACTGCCGACCAGCGCCCGCGCGAGGTGGAAGCGCCGCTCGGGCAGCAGCTGTTCCAGCGCATAGCCCGAGACCTGCCGCGGGAACTGCCCCAGCCCGGTGCGCAGCACCGCCAGATTGCGCTGGGCGAGGCGGTGCAGCGCGGCGATCAGCTCCGCGCGGTCGTCCCCCGCGGCGATGGCCTCGTCGATCTCCTCCTGGGTCATCTCGCCGAGCCGGACCACCGTGCCGCGGTAGGTCACCACGTCGAGTTCCACGATGTTGTCGGCGGTGCGGCCCCAGGCGAGGGAGTGCGATCCGCACGCGTTGTTGCCGATCATGCCGCCCAGGGTGCAGCGGCTGTGCGTGGAGGGGTCGGCGCCGAACAGCAGACCGTGCCCGGCGGCGGCCGTCTGCAGCTCGTCGAGCACCAGGCCGGGCTGGACGGTCGCGGTCCGGGCGTGCGGGTCCAGCGCGAGCAGCCGGTTGAAGGAGCGGGAGAAGTCGAGCACCACGCCCGATCCGACGGCCTGCCCCGAGGTGCTGGTGCCCGCTCCCCGGCAGGTGACCGGCACGCCCAGGCGCCGGCACACGCCGAGGGCGTTGAGGATGTGCCGGCGCTCGCGGGGGAAGACCACGGCCAGCGGGATCCGGCGGTAGTTGGAGGCATCGGCCGAGTACCGTGCCCGGGTGCCGCGGTCGCCGGCGACCGTGCCGCAGTCCCCCTCCCGGAGGGCCTCGGCCACAGCTGCCGCATCGAGGCTGCCACGGCCCTGGGCTGTCGTGGTCACAGTTGCGTGCTCCTTCGTGCTCACCGGTCACCTTCCGCCTGGTCCCGACCACGATGTGGGCCGTACGGGGCACCTGACAAGAACCAGCAGAGCGAAAGAATTGACGCTTGAGGGTAAAGAGTGCTTATGCTCGTTCCTCCTGCGTCCCTGGGAGCCCGCGTTGCTGAAGCCACTGCATCTGCTCACGCTGAAGGCCGTCGTCCGCACCGAATCGTTCGCCCTCGCCGCCCGCGACCTCGGCTACACCGCCTCCGCCATCTCGCAGCAGATCTCCGCCCTGGAGAAGGAGACCGGCCTGTCGCTGTTCGAGCGGGAGGCGCACGGGATCCGCCCCACGGCCGCGGCCCATCGCCTGGTCGATCTCAGCACCCATGTGCTGGCCGCCATGGACGAGCTGGACCACCAGGTTCACGAGCTCGCCACCGGCGCCACCGGCCGGCTGCGGCTGGGCAGCTTCCCCACGGCCGACGTCCGGCTCGTCCCCTCGGCCCTGTCCGCGCTCGTCGACACCCATCCGCGGGCGCAGATCCAGCTGGAGGAGGGCGAACCCGAAGAGCTCATCACCGCCCTCGGCCACGGCGATCTGGATGTGGCGCTGGTGTACGAGTACGGGCTCAGCCCCCGGCAGTGGCCGGACGGTCTGACCCGCCATCACCTGCTGCGCGAGGACCTGGTCCTGCTCCGGGCGCGCGGCAGCGGGCTGAGCGCGCAGCTGCCGCAGCTGTCCGGGGCCCGCTGGATCACCAGCCGCGAGGGCACCGCCGGGGCCCGGTCCTTCGTGCGGCTGTGCGCGGCCGCCGGGTTCGAGGCCGCCGTCGCCTTCCGCAGCAACAACTACGGCGTGGTGCGCGAGCTGGTGTCCGCGGGCCTCGGGGTGGCCGTGGTCCCGGCGCTCGGTCATGTCCCGGACGAGGGCATCGAAGCCACCCGGCTCACCCAGCGCTCCGCACACCGCACCGTGCTGGCACTGCACCGCGGCGAGAACAGCAATCCGCTGCTCACCACCATGATCGAGGCGCTGCGGCGCGCGGTCCCCACCGGGGAGCGGTATCTCCATCCGGCGCCGGCCGAGTGACCGGCCCGGCTCCCGGCTCCCCGGCGCGCGGGCGACCGGCCCGGACGACGCGCTCCGCCCCTCGCGGGGGAGGGGCGAAGCGGGGGCGCGGCCGTCACCCGGCGGCCACGGGCGGGGAGTCGTCGGTGTCGGGCATGTCGTCGGAGTCGGGCATCTCGTTCAGGGCGTCGAGGTCCACCGACCCGCCCGGCATGACCGTGCGGGTGCGGCGATAGCCGTACGTGGCGTAGATGACCAGCCCGACGACCAGCCAGCCGCCGAGCCGCACCCAGGTCTCCCACTGCAGGAACGACATCAGCCACACGGAGAACGCCATGCCCAGGACGGGCACCACCGGCATGCCCGGACAGCGGAAACCGCGCTTCAGGTCGGGCTTGCGGTAGCGCAGCACCAGCACCGACGCGGACACCACCACGAACGCCAACAGCACGCCGATATTGGTGAGTTCGGCCACCGCGTTGATGGGCAGCACCCCCGCCAGCACGGCGGAGACCCCACCGATCAGCCAGGTGGCGCGGTGCGGGACCTTGCGCTTGGGGTGGATGGCACCGAACCAGGCCGGCATCAGGCCGTCCCGGCTGAGTGCGTACCACAGGCGGGCGGCGCCCATCATGAAGGAGAACGTCACGGTGACGATGCCGATGACCGCGCCGACGGCGATCACATTGGCCAGCCCGCTCAGTCCCACGCTCCGGAAGGCGCTGGATATCCCGCTCTCCGGGTTGATCTCGGTGTAGTGCTGCATCCCGGTGAGCACGATGCAGACCAGCACGTAGAGCACCATGGAGACCGCCAGCGACAGCATCATCGCCTTCGGCAGCTTGCGCCGGGCCTCCAGCGACTCCTCCGCGGCGGTGCTCAGCGCGTCGTAACCGAAGACGGCGAAGAAGACCGTCGCCGCTCCGGTGAACGCCCCGCCGAGGCCGAACGGCGCGAAGGGGTGCAGATTGCCGGTCTTGACCTTGGTGAACCCGACCACGATCACCAGCAGCACGATGGCGATCTTGACGACGGTCAGCACCGTCTCCACCCGCGCCGAGGTACGGGTGCCCCGGGTCAGCAGCCAGGCCACCCCGAGACAGATCACGACCGCCAGCAGATCGACCCGGTGGCCGGCCCCGGTGCCGGGCGCGCCCAGGGCCCAGGCCGGCAGATGGATGCCGACGGCGTCCAGCAGAAATCCCAGATAGCCGGACATCCCGATCGCCACGACGGCGACGATCGCGGTGTACTCCAGGAGCAGGTCCCAGCCCACGATCCAGCCGACGATCTCCCCCAGGACCGCGGCGCAGTAGGTGTAGGACGAGCCCGCTTTCGGCACCATGCCGGCGAACTCGGCATAGGCGAACGCCGCACACAACGACGCGGCACCCGCCACCAGGAACGAGACGAGCACGGCGGGACCGGCGACATTGCGGGCGACGGCCGCGGCCAGGCTGAAGATGCCGGCCCCGATGATGGCACCGATGCCGATCATCGTGAGCTGGGTGAGGCCCAGGGTGCGCACCATGCGCTCCCCGCCGGTCTGTTCATGGGGCAGTGTGCGCCGGAAGATTCCCTGCGGACCTCTTCCCAGCAGGGCGGGAAGCGGAGATTTCGGGGTGTGATGGGGGGACATCGCTCGCTCCCTGTCAGCCAACGGCAACACGACGGGCTGCCGTCGTGGCGTGGGTCACCACTGGCCTGAAACCATCACTCACGATCGGCCCCGGCAACAGGGACCGCAGCGCGACAACTTGCGGGGCTGAGGCCAACGAGGGCTGGTGAACCGGCCCCGCAGGGCGAGTGGACGACCTCCTGCCGTGGCGGGTGCACCGGCCCGAGGGATCGCGGCAACTCGCCCTGGGGTCAGGTCCGTTGAGGGTGGCTAACCTGCGGTGTCGCGCCGGCTTCCCGACACCGCCCGCAGCACCTCCACCAGCGCCGCCACCGTCGGCCGGTGCTCGGCGGAGGACCGGAACAGTACGACGATGTGTCGCTCGATCCGCTCCCGCAGCCGTACGACATCGAGCCGCGACGCCCGCAGGCCCAGCATCAGATCCGTCACCGTGCTCACCCCGATACCCGCCTCGACGAGCGCCAGCGTGGCCGCCGTGTCCGTCACCTCGTGCCGCACCCGGGGCTCGACGCCGGCGCGCCGGCAGGCGGTGCGCACCGCCCGGCCGTAGTAGCTGTTGGGCGACGGCAGGATCCAGCCCAGATCCTGGGTGTCCGCCAGGGCGGCCACCTCGCGGCCGGCCAGCGATCCGGCCGGCACCGCCAGCGAGAACCGCTCGCGGTACAGCTGCCGCACCCGCACGGCGGGCTCACGCGGAATGGGCACGTCCGGGTAGTCCAGGCCGAGTGCCAGATCCACCGCACCGGAGGCGACGGCGTCCTGCACCTCGTCCACGTCCATATCGCGGCTGTGCACCGTCAGCCCGGGATGCACCCGCCGCACCTCCTGCAGGGCCGGCGGCAGGATCTCGGCGGCCGCCGTGGCGAACAGTCCGACCTGCAGCACCCCCGAGACCTCCTGCCGGGTGCGCTCCAGCGCCTCGACGGCCTCCGCCTCCGTGGACAGGATCCGCTCGGCGTGACACGCCAGCGTCCGGCCGGCATCGGTCAGCTCCACCCGCCGCCCGACCCGCCGCAGCAGCTCCATGCCGGCGGCCTTCTCCAGCGCGGCGATCTGCTGGGAGACCCCGCCGGGCGTGTATCCAAGGGCCTGAGCCGCCGCGGTGATCGTGCCGCGCCGGGTCAGCTCCACCAGGGACCGCAGCTGGGCACTCGTCCAATCCATATAGAGATCGTAATAGATCGGACGCACTAACTGTTCGTAGACGTCAACGGTTGGAGTGCTGCACGATGACGGGCAGCTAGCTGATCAGCTCTTCTTGCCAGCACCGACAGCCGGGCCGCGCGCCGACCTCCTCACGGCGCGGGGTCACGGCCTCCGGAAGGGATCGGCCTCTTGTCCATGTCGTCCAGGTCCTCCATCTCCCGCACCGTGCCGGCCACCGCCGATGTCGTGATCATCGGCGGCGGTGTGATGGGCACCAGCATCGCCTTCCACCTCGCCGAGGCCGGGGTGCGGCGCATCGTCGTCATCGAGCGCGACGAGCTGGGCAGCGGCAGCTCGGGCAAGCCCATCGGCGGCGTCCGGGCCCAGTTCTCCGACCCGCTCAACATCGCCCTGGGCAGCAGGAGTCTGCGCGCCTGGCAGAACTTCGGACAGCGGCCCGGCGCCGACATCCGGCTGGCCGAGGTCGGCTACCTCTTCCTGCTCACCAGCGCCGAGCAGGCCGCGGACTTCGAGACCGGCGTCCGGATCCAGAACGAGCTCGGCGTCCCCAGCCGCCTCATCGGCCCCCGCGAGGCACAGCGGCTCTGCCCCTACGTCAGCACCGACGGACTGGTGGCCGCCGCCTACTCCCCGGCCGACGGCCACGCCCGGCCCCGGCTGGCGGTCCGGGGCTATGCCCGCGCCGCCGCCCGCGCCGGCGTCGTCTTCGCCCCGCACACCGCCGTCACCGGCCTCGACACCACCGGCGACCGGGTCACGGCCGTTCACACCGACCACGGCCGGATCTCCTGCGCCACGGTCATCTGCGCCGCCGGCGCCTGGTCCGCGGCGATCGGCGACATGGCCGGGGTCCCCCTGCCGGTGCGCCCGGTCCGCCGCCAGCTCGCCTTCACCGCCCCCCTCACACCGCCCGCCCCCCGCATCCCCTTCACCATCGACTTCGCCTCGACGGCTTACTTCCACAACAGCGACGACGGGCTGCTGTTCGGCCTCGCCGACCCCGGCCAGGCCGAGGGCTTCGACACCACCTGGACACCGGACTGGCTCGCACTGTTCCGCGCCGCCGCACGGCACCGGGCCCCCGCCCTCGCGGACCTGGAGACCACCGGTGGCTGGGCCGGACTCTACGAGGTCACCCCCGACCGCAACGCGCTGATCGGACGCTCCGGCGCGGTGCCCAACTTCCTCTACGCCACCGGGTTTTCCGGCCACGGATTCCTGCAGGCCCCCGCGGTCGGCGAGATCATGCGCGACCTCCACCTGGAGCGCGCACCGTTCCTCGATGTGACGCCGTTCAGCGCCGACCGCTTCACGACCGGCGCCCCGATCCGCCCCGAAATCCATGTGGTGTGAATCCCCCGACGGAAGGACGACCTCCCGATGATCAGCCAGTGGCAACTGCGCGCCGCCTTCGCCCGGCGGCTCTCGGACATGTACGGGCGGGAAGTGCCCGCCTACACCACGCTCGTGGACGTCTCCCGCGAGGTCAACGAGGACGTGCTGCGCGCGCGGGGCGCCGACGCCGAGCGCCTGGGATCCATCGGCCGGGTCACCGCGGAACGCCACGGCGCCATCCGCGTCGGCACCCCCGCCGAACTCCAGCAGGTCGCCCGGATCTTCGGCGCCCTGGGCATGCACCCGGTCGGCTTCTACGACCTGCGGGAAGCCGCCGCCAGCGCGGTGCCCGTCGTGTCGACCGCCTTCCGCCCCGTTGACGGCGAGGAACTGGCCCGCAACCCCTTCCGCGTGTTCACCTCCCTGCTCACCCCCGCCGACCCCCGGTTCTTCGACGACGCACTCCGCGCCCGCCTGGAGAACTTCCTCGCCGAGCGCCGGCTCTTCCCCCCGGAGCTGCTGGCTCTCGCCGACCGCGCCGAGGCCGCCGGGGAACTGCCCGAAGCGGAAGCCGAACGCTTCCTCCAACTCGCCGTGCGGGCTTTTGAGTTGTCACCGGAGCCGGTGGACCAGGCGTGGTACGAAACCCTGGAGCGGGTCTCCGCCGTCGCCGCGGACATCGGGGGCGTGCGCAGCACCCACATCAACCACCTCACCCCGCGCGTGCTGGACATCGACGCGCTCTACCGGCGGATGACCGAGCGCGGCATCGAGATGATCGACACCATCCAGGGCCCGCCGCGCCGGCAGGGCCCCGACGTCCTGCTGCGTCAGACCTCCTTCCGCGCCCTCGCCGAGCCCCGGGCCCTGCGCACCCCGGACGGCGAGGTGGTCAGCGGGGCCCTGCGGGTGCGCTTCGGCGAGGTCGAGGCCCGCGGCATCGCGCTCACCCGCCAGGGCCGGGCCCGCTATGACGCGCTGCTCGCCCGCGTCGACGACGAAGTGGCCCGCCGTCCCGGGGACGACCGGGCCGCCATCGCCCGCGCCCTGTGGGCCGGGGAACTCCCCGACACCGAACAGGAACTGGCCACACAGGGCCTGGCGCACTTCACCTATCACGCCGTGCCCGGCCGGCCCCAGGACGGATCCCGGCCGCCCGCCGCCCTCCAGGACCTGGTGGCACAGGGCTGGGTACGCGCCGAACCCGTCGTCTACGAGGACTTCCTGCCCCGCTCCGCGGCCGGCATCTTCCAGTCCAACCTCAGCGACGAAGGCTCCAGGAACAACGACCAGCAGGGCACCGACTACGACAGCGACTGGCTCTCCGGCGTCCTCGGCCGCGACGTCCTGGACCCCTTCGACCTCTACGAGGAACAGCAGAACCAGTCCCTCGCCCAGGTCGCCCGAGACCTCGGGCTGGACCGGGCACCGCACTGAACCGCACGACCCGCCCTCCGCACCCTCCGCACCCCGAAGGAGCACCATGTCCCGCACGAACCTCCCCACCACCGAGGACCTGCGCACCCGCGCCCGCACCGGCCTCGCCCGCCTCGGCGTCACCGTCCCGGAAGGTGGCGACTTCCCCGCCCGCAGCCCCCTCACCGGCGAGGACCTCTTCGGCCTGCGGGCCGCCACCGCCGCCGACACCGAACAGGCCGTCGCCGACGCCCATGCGGCGTTCCTGACCTGGCGGACCACGCCGGCACCGCGCCGCGGGGAACTCGTACGGCGGCTGGGGGAGCTGCTCCGTGACCACCAGAGCGATCTGGCCGACCTCATCACCATCGAAGCGGGCAAGATCCGCTCCGAGGCGCTCGGTGAGGTCCAGGAAATGATCGACATCTGTGAGTTCGCCGTCGGCCTGTCCCGCCAGCTCTACGGCCGCACGATCGCCTCCGAGCGCCCCGGCCACCGTCTCGCCGAGACCTGGCACCCGCTCGGCGTGGTCGGCGTCATCTCCGCGTTCAACTTCCCCGCCGCGGTCTGGTCGTGGAACACCGCCATCGCCCTGGTCTGCGGTGACACCGTGGTCTGGAAGCCCTCCGAGCTGACCTCGCTGATCTCGCTCGCCTGCGACCGGCTGCTGGCCCGGGCCGCCGAGGAGGTCGGCGCCCCGCGCGAGGTGCACCGGCTGCTGCTCGGTGACCGCGCCGTCGGCGAGCAGCTCGTGGACGACCCCCGTGTCGCACTGGTCAGCGCCACCGGTTCGACCCGTATGGGACGCGAGGTCGGCCCCCGCGTCGCGGCCCGCTTCGGCCGCAGCCTGCTCGAACTCGGCGGCAACAACGCGGCCGTCGTCGCCCCCTCCGCGGACCTCGATCTCGCCGTGCAGGGCATCGTCTTCGCCGCGGCCGGCACCGCGGGCCAGCGCTGCACCACCCTGCGCCGGCTCATCGTGCACCGCGACATCGCCGACCCCCTCCTCGCCCGGCTCACCGCCGCCTACCAGAAGCTCCCCATCGGCGACCCCTTCGACGAGACCACCCTGGTCGGCCCCCTGATCTCTTCCCAGGCCCTGGAGGCCATGCAGGGTGCCCTGAGCCGGGTGCAGGCGGAGGGCGGCAAGGTCCTGGCCGGCGGCAACCGACGCCTCACCGACGCCGCGCCCCGGGCCGGTTACGTCGAACCGGCCCTCGTGCGCGTCGACGCACAGAGCGAGGTCGTCCGCGAGGAGACCTTCGCGCCCATCCTGTACGTGCTGACCTACGACACCCTCGACGAGGCCATCGCCCTGCACAACGACGTCCCCCAGGGCCTCTCGTCCAGCATCTTCACCCGTGACCAGCAGGAAGCCGAACTCTTCCTCTCCGCGGAGGGCTCCGACTGCGGAATCGCCAACGTCAACATCGGCACCTCCGGGGCCGAGATCGGCGGCGCCTTCGGCGGCGAAAAGGAAACCGGCGGCGGCCGCGAGTCCGGCTCCGACGCCTGGCGCGCCTACATGCGCTCGGCGACCAACACCATCAACTATTCGAGCCGACTGGCGCTCGCCCAGAACGTCAGCTTCCTCTAGCCGGTTCCGGCCGGCCCGTCTGTCGGCCGGTCCGCTGTGCCACAGACCGGCCTGGCCGTGCGGCTCGCCGGCCGGGGTCCCTTGTGCGGGCCCCGGCCGCGTGCTGTCGGCCGGGCAACTGCCTAGCCGAGCAGTCCCGGGAGGACGCGGCCCAGCAGGCGGGCGAAGACGGCGTCCCCGTCGGCGGGGCTGCCCGACGGGGGCGATCCGGCGGTGGCCAGTGCGGCGCGCAGGTGCGGATGGCGTCCCTCGGCGGAGACGGCGGCGAGGTGGGCCGCCAGCGCGGGCGGGGCCGTGGCGGTGAGCTCCTGGCGGGCGAAGAGGGTGACGAGGCCGCCGACGAGGCCGATCGCCTCCAGCTTCTGTTGGCTGGAGCCGGGCGCCCGGGCCAGTACGGCGAGGCAGTGGTCGAGGTAGTCGATCGCGTGCGGTCCGACCGGGCTGCCCTGCTGGGCGTAGAGGTCGAGCAGCCAAGGGTGGCGCGTGCAGGCGGCCTTGGACTGGAGGGCGAGGCCGACGAGGTCACCGATCCAGTCGCCGCTGGGCGCGGCCGTGAGGTCGATCTCTCCCACGACGGCGTCCGCCATCAGCTCCAGCAGGTCGTGACGGCCGGCCACATACCGGTAGAGCGAAGCGGGTCCGGTGCCCAGACGCTGCGCGAGCGCGCGCATCGACACGGCAGCCAGGCCCTCGGCGTCGGCCAACGCAAGGGCGGCGGTGGTGATCTGACGACGGCTCCGTTCGGGCGCGGGCCCGCGCGCGCCGCGCTCGGGGCGCGACCACACGGTGTGCCGGGACTCCGGATCGCTCACCCTGCCCGCCGCCTTTCGCTCTTCCCTTGCCACCTGCTCCTGGACCGGCCGGCCTGTAGTCTAATACTGCGAACGGTGATCGCAGTAATTCGGACTCATCGAGGGAGCCGGCATGACCTGGACCGCACGCAGCTTTGCCCGTAACGGCACCGTCGAGCTCGCCTACGACCGGTTCCAGGAGGGCGCGGAGGGTGAGCCGCTGCTGCTGCTCATGGGCCTGGCGGTGTCCCGGCACTGGTGGCCTCGGCAGCTGTGCGCGGCCTTCGCCGCCGCCGGCTTCTCCGTCGCGCGCTACGACCAGCGCGACGCGGGGGAGTCCACGCGCCTGGCGGGGACCGCCACTTCGGGCAACCCCTTCACGGCGCTGGCCGGCCGCCGCCGTACGGCGTACACCGCCGAGGACCTGGCCGACGACGCCATCGCGGTCATGGACGCGCTCGGCTGGAAGTCCGCCCACCTCTTCGGGCACTCGCTCGGGGGCCTGGTGGCGCAGCGCGTCGCGCTACGCCACCCGGACCGGGTCCGCACCCTCACCTCGTCCGCGGCACTGCCCAGCGACGTCGGCGGGCTGGGCGCGTTCCGCCATCTCCGCCTCGGCACCCTCGCCAAGTTCGCCCGGATCAAGCCCCCGCGCGGCCGGGAGGAAAGGATCGCTGCCGGGCTCGCGGTCGCGCGTCTGTGTGCGTCGCCCGGCTACCCCTTCGACGAGCCGGAGGCACTGGAGCGGATCACCGTCGACGTGGACACCGGCATCGCCGACGCCAAGGCCCAGTCCCGCCAGATCGGCGCCAAATGGCACGGTCCGCCCCTGGCGGAGCTGCGCGTCCCGGCGCTGGTGCTGCACGGCACCGACGACCCCCTGCTCAAGCCCTCCGCGGCCCGCGCCACCGCCGCGGCTCTCCGCGACGCACGCTTGGTCCTCCAACCGGGCGTAGGCCACGACCTCCCACGCGAGCGGCACCTCGCCGTGGCCGCCGAAGTACGGGCGTTGGCAGACCGGGCAGCACAAGCCGGTGCACCCAACCGGTCAGGGCAACCGCGGCGGCCCTGACCGGCCACAGCCGCTCATGAGCTAGACGATCAAGTCCGATGTGTTCAGTGGTCGAAGGCGATCAGGCCGTCGTCGGTCTTCACGCACAGTGCGGTCAGCAGGGTGTCCAGGCCGTTCGTTACGCAATGCATCTCGGATGCCCCGCTCGTGTTCCCCGACGCCGTCAGGCGGTTCCGCTGCTCGGGCCCTCCGCTCTTCCGAACTCCCGAGCGGCCAGGCCGAAGAGGAGACCGCCGACCAGGAACCAGGGATTCCACAGCACCAGCGTCCACAGCCGCTGTGCCGGGCTCACGTCTACCTCCTGGCCCGCTGCGCCCGTTAGCAGCAGCATCTCCACCGCGATGCCGCGCACCAACAGCACAGCGCAGACACACCAGCCCAGAGCCTTGACCACCCGTCCGGCCAGGCCACGGGGCTGTGGCCGGGCAGCGAGAAGCCATCCCAGCCCACCGCCGACAAGACACAGCACTCCCACACCCCACAAGCCCACCGCCACGAACCACGCGGGGCGTTCCTCGGCCAGGGGCCCCGCCGAGACACTCAGACCCCAGCTGCCGCCCAGCGCCCAATAGAAATGAAGCATGGCGAACGCGACCGCCCAGGCACCCGCGATCCGCCCCCACACCTCTGCCGTTGTCCTGTCCTGCCGCTCTTCCTGCATAGCGAGGAGCATGCCACTGCCGTGGCAGCACGCCACCACCGGCATGCTGAGAAACCAGCACGCCCACCACGCAGTTGGCCACCGCATGCGAGCGAACACATCGGACGTGATCGTCCAGACCTGACATGCAGTTGCCGCGCCCGCCGCTCTTCCCACCCCTCAGAGCTGTCCCGCAGTCGTCTGCGCGCTGCCTGGCATGATCGACGAGTGACCGGCGAACCCGGGCGGCAGCGCCGTAGGAAGCACGTACTGTTCGATGTCGATGGCACGTTGATCGACGCGGTGCGCAACCAGCGCCGGTTCCGGGGTACTTGGGCGGAGCGGTACGGGCTGGATGCGGACGAGGTCTACCAGGTGGCGCTGCGGACACGGCCGAGGGAGACGTTCACCCAGGTTGCCGCGGACCGGGATCCGCACGAGTGCCTGGCCATGCTGCACAAGCTGGAGGACGAGGACGTCCGGTCCGGCAGCTATGCCGCTTTCGACGGCGCCTCGGAGCTGCTGCACGGCCTGTCACCGGGCTCCTGGGCGCTCGTCACCTCGAACTACGAGCACCGGGTGCGCGGCCGTTTCCTGCGTACGGGCCTGCCGCTGCCGGACGTGATCGTGGACGCGGCCGCAGTCGAGGAGGGCAAGCCCTCTCCCGTGCCCTATGTGCGGGCCGCTGCGCGGCTGGGCGCCGAGCCCGGAGACTGTCTGGTCATCGAGGACGCCCCTTCCGGAGTGCGGTCCGGGCTGCGCGCGGGGATGACGGTGTGGGGTGTGAACGCCGCGGTCGCGGTGGAGGGCGTGCATCGCCACTTCGTCAGTCTGCGCGAGGCAGTCCCCCACATCCTGGCCTTCGTGTCCGGGCCCTACGGGGATGCCGCAGCCTGATCTCGTCCGTCGAGTCCGTCGAGACGGGGCAGCACCGGAACCGCGGGGCGCCCCCGCGCCGGCCGTGAGCCGGGGCGGGGGCCGTCGTCGTCCCGGGCCGCCGTCGTGGTGCCGGCCGGGGCCGGGGCGGATGCGAAGGGGCGACGAGTGCCCGGATATCGGGCGGCGTCTGACATTTTTCGACAAACACCGCTCTGTTCAGGGACATCCATTGACGCCGCAGGCGTCACGGTGTGATGGTACGGCCGCCTGGGTCATGGACATGTCGCCTTCCTGCCCGCAGTGCACCACGTGTCGTCGGAGCCGGCAGGACGGCACGGCGTACGCGGCCCGGCGTTCCACCAGAACCTCCGTCGGTAGAACTGCCTACCCCCTCAAGGAATCATGGTGATACGAAGACTCGCGGTGGCCGGTATATCCCTGGCCGTCACCCTCGCAGCGGCCGTCCTTCCCGCGGCCGCCGCGCCCCCGGCGGATTCGCCCCCTGCCCCGCCGTCCCGCACGATCTCCGTCGCCGACCGGGCCGCGCACCGTCCCGCCGCGCCGCGGCTACGTACCGACGTCGGCCGCGCCGCGCTCCTCGACGCGCCGGACATCGATGTGGCCAAGGTCCAGGCCCACCTCACCGAGCTGAACAGCATCGCGACCCGCAACGGCGGCACCCGCAAATCCAGCGGGCAGGGCTACCGGGACTCCGTCGCCTACGTCAAGGGCAAGCTCCAGGCGGCCGGCTACACCGTCACCGAGCAGCCCTGCACCTCCGGCTGCGCCTCGGGGGCCGGACCCAATCTGATCGCCGAATGGCCGCAGGGCGACGCCTCCAGGGTGTACATGTTCGGCTCCCACCTCGACAGCGTTTCGGCAGGTCCGGGCATCAACGACAACGGCTCCGGTTCGGCCGCACTGCTGGAGACGGCACTGACCCTCGCCGAGCAGCATCCCGCCATGGCGGCCCGCGTCCGGTTCGGCTGGTGGACGGACGAGGAGCAGGGCCTCAACGGCTCCGACTTCTACGTCAACTCCCTCTCCTCCGCCGAGCGGGCGAAGATCAAGGCGTACTACAACTTCGACATGATCGCCTCGACCAACGGCGGCTACTTCATCAACCACATCAACTCCGCCGCCGCCCAGCCGATGAAGGTCTACTGGGACTCGCTGAGCCTCCAGCCGGAGGAGAACACCGAGGGCGCGGGACGCTCCGACGACTACTCCTTCGAGCAGGCCGGCATCGCGACCTCCGGCTATGCGATGGGCGCCAGCGCCAGGAAGACCTCGGCGCAGGCGACGAAGTGGGGCGGCACCGCCAACCGCGCCTATGACTCCTGCTACCACCAGTCCTGCGACACCACCGGCAACATCAACGCCACCGGACTCAACCGCAGTGTCGACGGTATCGCCGCCACCCTGTGGCAGCTCGCCGTCACGCCGTCCACCCCGGCGAACGACTTCTCGCTGGCCGTCAGCCCCACGGCCGGCAGCGTCGACCCGGGCGCGTCGGCCACCGGCACCGTCTCCACGGCGACCACCAGCGGGTCCGCCCAGACGGTGCAGCTGTCGGCGTCCGGCGCACCGGCAGGCGTGAGCGTCTCCTTCAGCCCCTCCTCGGTGACCTCCGGGGCCGGCTCCACCATGACCGTCGCCACGACCACAGCCACGGCGCCGGGCACCTACCCCCTGACCGTCACCGGCACCGGGTCCGTCACCCGCACCGCGACCTACACCCTGACCGTCAAGGGAACGGGCGGCTGCACCGGCCAACAGCTTCTCGGCAACGGCGGCTTCGAGAACGGCACCACACCCTGGACGGGCGACACCGGAGTGATCGGGGCCCACGCCGGCCAGTCCGCCCACGGGGGCAGCAGATTCGCCTGGCTCGCCGGATACGGCTACTCGGCCACCGACACCGTCAGCCAGCCGGTGACCGTGCCCGCCGGATGCCGCAAGGCCACCCTGACCTACTGGCTGCACATCGACACCGACGAGAGTGGCGGCGTCGCCTACGACACCTTCAAGGTCAAGGTGGGCAGCACCACCCTGACGACCCTCTCCAACACCGACGCGGCCGCCGGCTACACCCAGCGCACCCTGGACCTGAGCCCCTACATCGGACAGCGGATCACCCTCACCTTCACCGCCACCGAGGACTCCGGCCTCCAGAGCAGCTTCGTCCTCGACGACGCGGCCCTGCAGACCGGCTGACCCGGCGCACGAGCCCGGAGGGGCAGGCCCTCACCGGATCTGCCCCTCCGGGAGGTCCCCCCCTCCCCGCGCGGCGTGCGGTGGCTCAGGCCGTCGCCTCGTCCGTCTGGTAGCAGGCGGCGGTGAAGCGGTCCCGGTCCCCGGTGCGTGTCCAGCCGCCGGTGCCCCGGCCGGGGTCGGCCAGGGCGAAGCCGTTGTCGCGCAGCTGATCGCGGAGCGCGTCGGCCGGGAAACCGCTGCCCTCGGGGGTCTCCCCGACCGGCCAGAGCGTGACGAGCAGGGCTTCGGTGTCGCCGGCGTCCGGTTCGCGGTCGAGGCTGGCGATTTCGAGATGCCAGCGGCCATGACGGGTGAAGGCCTCCGCGCGGAAGACGGCCCGCGCGGCCGGGGCGTTCTGCTCGGTCTCGGTCATCGGGGGTGGGCTCCTGTCTTGGGCGGGGAGTGCGGTGCCTGCGGGGAGTGTGGTGCCTGCGGAGAGTGTGCCGTGATGCCTGGCAGCGTACGGTGCGTCTGCCCCGTCTGGGCAGAGCATGCGTCACCGGGGCCGGGAACGGGCGTGGGCCGGGCTCTCGCCCCGGCGGGCGCACCGCGCCCCTGCGCCCGGGCACCTCACGGCTCCTCGGCGTCGGGCCGCGTCCAGCGGGTGGGCAGGGCGGTGGCGGGGGTGGTGTGTTCGGGCAGACCGGCGAGGGCTTCGACGTGGGCGGGGCGGAAGGGGGCGGGGCCGCTCCACTCCAGCAGCAGGACGGTGGCGTCGTCGTTGAGCCGCCCGCCGTGGTAGGCGAGATGACGCCGCATCAGACGACGCAGGGTCTCGGGCACGGGCAGCCCGTCGGCATGGTGCTGGATGAGGAAGTCGGTGAATCTCGGCAGGCCGAACTCCTGCCCGTCGCTGTTGCGGGCCTCGGTGATGCCGTCGCTGTAGAGCAGCAGCCGGTCACCGGGTTCCAGTTGATCCCGGCAGAGGGCGGGCGGCACGCCCAGGTCGGTGCCCATGGGAGGCGCGGGCGAGCAGGGCAGGCTCAGCGCGGTGCGTCCCTTGCGGATGACGACCGGTGCGGGGTGCCCCAGGCTGGTCCAGATGAGCACCCCGGTGGCGGTGTTCAGCTCGGCCAGGATGCCCGTGGCGAAGCGGTTGCCGTCGAACTCGTCGGCGAGCACCCGTCCCATGGCTTCGGCGGTCGGCAGGATCCCGGAGCCCTGCCGGCGGTGGTTGCGGCTGGCGGCGACCGCGAGGCTCGCGGTCAGCCCGGCGGCGGTGTCATGGCCCATCGCGTCGAAGAGCGCGAGGTGCACGATCTCATCGGCGACGGCGTAGTCGAAGACGTCGCCACTGACCTCGTAGGCGGGCTCCATCACCGCGCTGATCAGCAACCGGGCGGTGGCGAACGTCCTCGGTGGCATCACGCGCCACTCCATCTCCGCGGCGATGTTCATCCGGCGGCGCCGTACGAGCTTGGCGTACGTATCGCTCGTCCCGCGCTTGCTGACCACCATCAACGCGACCAGCCCGGCGAGATTGCGCAGGTCCTGAGCCGTTTGGGCGTCCCACTCCATACCGGGCGCGGCGGAGGCCCGCAGGACCCCCAGACGCTCGGTGCCGTCGAGCAACGGCACCCACCACAGGCCGCCTTCGGAGGCGGTGCTCGCGACGATGCTCCCCGTCTGGAAGGCCCGCCCCGCCAGGGTGCCCTCGATCCGCAGCTCATCGGGGACGGTCTCCGCCCCGCCGCCGGCGCCGGATCCCTGGCCGGCGAGCAGGCACAGCACGTCCTGCTGGAGATCGGCCAGGTAGATCAGAACCTCCAGCCAGCCGACCCGGGCCGCATGCTTGGCGACCACGTCCGGGACATGATCCAGCGTGACCACATGGCTGGCGGCAATCAGATCACCCAGCATCCTTCCGCGGGCCGCTGCACTGCTCATTCAGGCACCTTTCCTCGAACGCCGGCCCGCCGAGCCGTCCGCCCTGTGGGCTGTCCCGCCCTGGCACCGCCGCTCACCGGCGCACCCGGGCGGTGCATGTGCTGTCGCTGTGCTGCTGATGGTGACACCGAGACGGAGTTTGCCCGTAGCGACACCGCGGGGAGGCACGAGAGCGACACCTCGGGAAGGCGTGGTCGCGGCAGAATCTTGAGGCGGGCGGGCCGCGACCGAGCCGCTGGTGGGGCGGGCGGCCGGGGCGATGGCCGATCCGGTCGTTACCAGGGCCGGTGGTCGGTCGCGCACAGCCCCCGGCGCGCCGGCGGTCAGGGAGCCATCCGGACCACCTCTCCGCTCTCCAGAGCCACATAGAGGGCACCGTCCGGCCCGAATGCCAGACCGTGCGGCTCCGACGACGAGGCGGGCAGGGCGAATTCCTCGATACGGCCGTCCGGGGCGATGGAGCCGATGCGGTGGGCTCCCCATTCGGTGAACCAGCAGTCTCCGGCCGGACCCGCGACGATCGCATGCGGCCGGCACGCGGGGTCCGGGAGGGGGAACTCCTCGATCCGGCCGTCCGTGGTGATCCGGCCTATCCGGCCGGCGCCGATCTCGACGAACCAGAGGGCGCCGTCCGCGCCGCAGGTGATGCCGACCGGCGCGGCGTTCGCGGTGGGCAGCGGGTAGACGGTGATCTCTCCCTGGAGGCTGATACGGCCGATCGCATGCGCTTGATTGAGGGTGCACCACAGTGCGTCATCGGGGCCGGCGGTGAGGGCCGAGGCGAAGGCGCCGCTGACCGGCAGCGGAAACTCCGTCACTTCGCCGTCCGTGGTGATCCGGCCGATGCGGTCGGCGTGCATCTGCGTGAACCACAGTGCTCCGTCGGGGGCGGACACGATGCCGAACGGACCGCTGTCCGGGCTCGGGAGGGGGAACGAGGTCGCCTCCCCAGTGACCGTGATCCGTCCGATCCGGTGGTCCTGGCTCCGGGCGAACCACAGCGCGCCATCGGGTCCCGGGGTGATGGTGGTCGGCCCGCAGGACGCGGAGTCGAGCCGGTGGCACAGGAGTTGACCGTCCGGAGAAAGACGGGCGATCTGCCCGGTGTGGACCAGGGTGCACCACAACGCCTGGTCGGGGCCGGTGGTGAGGGCGTACGGGCCCGCGCCGGGGTCGGGGACGGGGAATCGCTGGAACGAGGCGACACGGCGCGACATGGGTGGGGTGCTTCCTTTACGTGGAACGTGCTGATACGTGGGGCTCGTCAGGAGGAGGGGAACACTAGCGCTACTTTAGTTGCATTAAGAGATATTGTCACGGTGCCGGTGTGCGGGCAACCGGATTTGGGGGTGACCGGAGCCGGATCCGCTCCGGCCGCTCCCGAAGCGGCGTGCGGACGTCGGGACATACCGGCGTCGGCGGCGGGTAGGGGAGCGACCGACGGGGGCTCGGCAACAGAGGGGAGCCAAGCGCATGACGAGCAACAGCACGTTGGCGGCGGGAAGGGACCCGGAGACC
The DNA here is from genome assembly GCF_036227565.1 of Streptomyces sp. NBC_01454. Taxonomy (NCBI): domain Bacteria; kingdom Bacillati; phylum Actinomycetota; class Actinomycetes; order Kitasatosporales; family Streptomycetaceae; genus Streptomyces; species Streptomyces sp. NBC_01454. The sequence continues at coordinate 289,437 of NZ_CP109460.1, read as the reverse complement.
ACGTCGAAGGAGAGCGCCGTTCCGGCTCCGACGGTGCTGCCGCAGATCCCGTCCCCGCAGCGCGTGGCCCCCGCCGACGCACGGGAGTTGTCCAAGCGGTTCCTGCTGCGGCTGGAAGAGCTCGACGAGGGGACGAGCGAGTACCAGTACGTGCGGAACACCCTGATCGAGATGAACCTCTCCCTGGTGCGCTACGTCGCGCGCCGCTTCTCCAGCCGCAGAGAATCCATGGAGGACGTCCTCCAGGTCGGCACGATCGGCCTGATCAAGGCGATCGACCGTTACGACGCCTCCCGCGACGTGGAGTTCACCACGCTGGCCGTCCCCTACATCCAGGGCGAGATCAAGCGGTTCTTCCGCGATACGACGTGGTCGGTGCGGGTGCCCCGGCGGCTGCAGGAACTCCGTATCGACCTTGCCCGTGCCCGGGAGGAGCTGGAGTGCGAGGGAGTCCACGAACCGTCCGCCGCCGACCTCGCCGCCCACCTCGATCTGGCGGAGGACGAGGTCGCGGAGGGGCTGGTGGCCTCCAACGGCTATGACAGCGACTCCCTCGACCGGCCCATCCAGGCCGGCGGCGGAAAGCAGCAGACCGGACTGGTCGCCGACCTCATCGGCACCGAGGACCCCGCCCTGGCGCTGGCCGAAGACGTCCAGGCCCTCAAGCCGCACCTGGCCGACCTGGACGAGCGTGACCGCACCCTTCTCCAACTGCGCTTCGGGGCGGAGATGACGCAGGCGGAGATCGGCGAGGAACTCGGCCTCTCCCAGATGCATGTCTCCCGCCTCCTCAGCCGCGCGTGCGCCACGCTCCGCAAGGGACTTCTCGAGAGCTGAGGCGGTCCGGGTACGGGCCGCGGGCCCGGCCACGGCCAAGGTGCGGCAGCCGGCGGACGGGGGAGCACCCCGTATACGGATACGGATACGGACACCGGGCGTCGTGCGCCACCGTCCGGCGTCGTCAGCCGGCCTGGTCGCTGTCCTTCATCGCGCCCCAGCCGTGCCAGCGGTCGATCTCGATCCAGGCGCTGATCCGGCGCCGGTCCCGCTGCGGGTACGGCCTGCCGAGGTAGTGCTGCGCCAGCCGGTCGATATCGGCGAGGTCCTCGTCCGTACCGGTCTCGATGACGTGCCCGATGAGGCTGAGGTGCGTGTACCAGTTGCCCTCGTCCAGCACGGTGAGGCTGACCCGCGGATCACGGCGGAGGTGCGCCAGCCGTTTGCGGCCCTCGTCCATGTTGACCAGCACCCGGCCGTTGTCCCAGAGGTACCAGGTGGCCGTGGAGACCGGCTGGCCGTCCGACCGCAGCGTCGTGATGACCGCCGGGTTCGCCTTGGCCAACACGGCGACCGCCGCATCGGGAAGCGGTGGCTTCGACATCGGGGGCGCTCCTTCCTGGGCTTCTTGATCCGGTCCGGGGCCATCTTGCACGGATCCCCGCGCTTTATTCGGCAGCACCCACCGCGGGAGCGGCACACCGGTGGCTGCGGCCGGTGGGCCGTGCCGGTCCGGTCGATGCCACCGGGGCGGTGCCGGGCTGCTCCGGGGCGGTGCCGGCCGGCTTCCGCAGCAGCAGCATGGCGGCGTCGTCGTGCAGCTCCCCGCCCACGTGCGCGAGCAGGTCCTCGTGCAGTGCGGCGAGGGTGCGGGACGGTTCCTCCGAAAGGTGCTGGGCCAGCCGTTCCCCCAGCGGGTAGAACGCCCGCTCGTGGTCGCGGGCCTCGGTGACCCCGTCGGTGTAGAAGAGCACCTGATGTCCGTCGACCAGCGTCACGTGCTGGAGGCTCGGCGACTCGCCGGCGAGGGACCGCAGTCCGAGCGGCGGGGCCGGACGGACGGGTTCGACCGGCAGGATTCCGGAGTCGTGGACCAGCAGCGGAGCGGCGTGCCCGCAATTGACGAGCTCCATGCGGCCGTCCTCCGGGTACCCGGCGAGCACCGCCGTGACGAAGTCGTCCGGACCGAGGTTGCGCGCCAGGCTCCGCTCGATACGGTGCACCACGTCGAGGAGGTCCGGCTCGTCGTAGGCCGCTTCCCGGAACACGCCCAGTACCAGGGCGGCGACCCCCACGGCCGGCAGTCCCTTGCCGCGCACGTCGCCCACGATGAGCCGCACCCCGTACGGCGTCGGCACCAGCGCGTAGAGGTCACCACCGATCCGTGCCTCGGCAGCGGCGGCGCTGTAGTGGACCGCCGCCTGGAACGGCCCGACGGTCGACGGCACCGGCTTGAGAAACGCGTGCTGGGCGGCTTCGGCCACCGAACGGACGGCGGCCAGTACGTGTTCGCGGCGGCGGCGCAGCGCGCTGGCCAGGCCACCGGCCAAGGTCACGGCGGCCAGCGCGGACAGCATGATCGCCTGCTCGGTGCCCGGCGCGCCGCCGCGTACACCGAGCACCGCGGCCAGCGCCACCGCCAGGGCGCCGATGCGCAGCACGCCCCACGGCCCGCTGGTGGCGGCGGCCAGCGCGGGGCCGACGGCCAGCAGCGGCAGCCAGTTCATACCGGTGCCGTCGGCGAGGGCGAGGAACGCGACGACGGCGATGATCAGTACCGGCGCGTGGTGGGTGTAGTGCCGGAAGACGCCTGTGGTGGCGGACGGTTCCTCCACCGAGCGGCGCACCGTTGCCCACAGAGCGGAGAGCGGTGCGGTGAGCTGCCGTCGCGGCCGGTGGTCGTGGGGGTGGATTCGGGCCTGGTGCATGTCCTCGTCCACAGCTCGCTTCCCTGCTCATGGCACATACGCGCCGAAATGTCCGTTTCATCTAGGAAACGGGAGTCGCGCGGCAGCCGCAAGGACCCGGATTTCAGATAGTGAGCGACAAACCCCTGGTCACGCGGCTCGCTGCCGGAAGCAGTCGGTCCCGGACCTCGTCGAAGCGGGAGATCCGGTCCGCCCGGAGCGAGACGCCGAGGGAGCCCAGTATCTGCCCGCTGTACACCGGCACCGCGACGCAGAACGTGCCGAGGGCGTACTCCTCCATGTCTGTGACCACCGGCGATACGGGCATCGTGTCGAGCCGTCGGAGGAGTTCGGCGCGGACGGTGATGGTGCGGGGGGTGAGGTCGGCCAGGGGGTGGCGGGACAGGTAGTCGTCGCGGGCGCCGGCGTCCAGCTCGCGCAGTACGCACTTGCCCAGCGCCGTGGCGTGGCCGGCGTCCTCGAAGCCCACCCACAGGTCGACCCGCGGCGCCCGGGGGCCGTCGACGATCTCGGCGACCCGTATCTCGCCGTCCTCGAAGAAGGTCAGATAGGCGGCGGCCGACAGGTCGTCGCGCAGGGCCGCGAGCGTGGGCCGGATCCGGTTGAGCAGGGCCTGGGCGCGCCCGCCGGACTGGAGTGTGTCCAGCTTGTCGCCGAGGACGTACCCGCCGTCCTCCAGCTTCCGGATGTACCCGTCGTGAGTGAGCGTGCGCAGCAGGTGATAGGCGGTGGCCAGCGGCAACTCCGTCTCCCGTGCCAGCTGCTTGGCCGGGGCGCCGCCCTCGTGTGCACCCACGGCCTCCATGAGGCGGAAGGCTCGCTGGACGGAAGTGATGAGCGTCGGGCCTTCTGCGGTGCCCATACATTCAGCGTGCGCCCGGCGTCCCGCTCAGGCAAGGGTGGCCGACGGGAGGCGGCCCTCCGCGCTCCCTCCCCCACTCCCTCCAGAACATACATTCGAATATGTGGGTACGCTGGAGGCATGGTCACGCACCTCCAGGGCTCACTCTTCGACCAGACCGACGAGGTCCGGCTCGGGTCGCTGTGCGGGATGCGCCGGACCGTGCTCGGCGACGGAGCCTGGCTCGATCTGCTGCCTGGGTGGCTGAGCGGGGCCGATGCCCTGTTCGCCCAGCTCGCCGCCGAAGTGCCCTGGCAGGCCGAGCGCCGGCAGATGTACGAGCAAGTGGTGGATGTACCGCGGCTGCTCGCCTTCTACCGGTCCGGCGACCCGCTGCCGCACCCCACACTGGACGAGGCGCGCGAGGCGCTCACCGCCCACTACGCCGACCAGCTCGGTGAACCGTTCACCACGGCCGGGCTCTGCTACTACCGGGACGGCCGCGACAGTGTGGCCTGGCACGGCGACCGGATCGGTCGCGGGCGACGTGAGAACACCATGGTCGCCATCCTGTCCGTGGGTGAGCCGCGCGATCTGCTGCTGCGCCCGCGACGCGGCGGCGGCAGTGTGCGGCACCCGCTGGGACACGGCGACCTCCTCGTGATGGGCGGTTCCTGTCAGCGCACTTGGGAACACGCGATCCCCAAGACCGCGCGGGCGGCGGGGCCGCGGATCAGCATCCAGTTCCGGCCGCACGGCGTACGCTGACGGCAGGGGCCGCCGGCGACCGCACACCATGGGTGCGTGCCTCGCCGACATGACGAACGGACCCCCGAGCCGAAACGGCTCGGGGGTCCGGTTACTGCCTGGGCGCGATGGTCAGCGACGGTGCCGGCACACCAGGCGCTCCCGGTGCCAGACCCTGATCCAGCGGCCACCGTGACGCATGCCGTGTCCGTCACGCCAGGCCGGGCGCCAGACGCGGGCCCAGTGTCCGCGGAGCATGTGACAGTGCCCGCGGTCGAGGTGTCTTGTGGCGGTGTGGTCGCCGTGGTGAGTGGGTGTGGCCGAGGCGGTTCCCACCGTGGTGAGGACGGCGCCTCCGGCGAGGGCAACGGTGGCGGCGCCCAGAGCGAGGGCGCGCTTGAATCCGTCAATCATTGAGGATCGTGCCTTTCTGCATTGCCGTGGTGCGAGATGCCCTGCCGACGGCCGGGCATGAATGACCATGCACCGGTGACGCCCACCAAATCCGGTCAACACCAATGGCTTTACGCAATGCATACAGAACGCGGAAGAAAGCGACATCTCACGTATCTGCTGTCCCATCTGTCGCAACTTGATGGGGATTTCTCCAGGAGTGCCACGATCGCGGCGTGGCGTGTTTCCTCCGTGGGCGGCGGAGAGGAGTCGTGGGGGCAACGCCCCGGTCATGCACGGTCCTTTCGCGGGGGAAGCGCGTCCGGGAGAGGGGGCGCGGGCACAACCCCGTCTGGTCGCCGGTCGGTGGTCCCTCCGGTGTTTGTCGCCCAAGTCCTGCCGGCACGCGCCTGGTTCGTGAAAGACGCGCCGGACGCGCAGATCACGGCGCCCCGGACCGCCACGCCGCGCCCGCCCCGCCGGCTCCCGCAGACCTGCCCGGCCCCGGCACCGTCCTGCGCCCCGCAGGCCCCGGCCGACACCCGGGCACGCGCCGTTCCACGACGTCCCGCGGCGGCCGCTGCGCCTGATCCGCCGTACGGGTTCCCGGCCGGAGAGACGCATCGCACCAGGTAGCAGGAATGTGGCTGCCGCCGACCGGTTCGCGGGCGGTGCGGGCCCGGGGCCGTACAGGTGATTCCTGCGGACCCGTGGCCGGGCGGGCGCAGTGCGGCGCGGTGGCAGTCCAGAATGGCTCCGCGCCGCCGTGCCACGCCCTCACAGGCCGCTTGTGGCGCCGACACCTTCCGAGGGCGGGGCGCCCCGATGGCCCACCCCCACCAGAGGTGTTGAGTTGAAGCACACAAGCGCACCTACGCCCCGCACCCTCCTCGCCGGTGCCGGTGCGGTGGCCCTGATCGCCGCCGCACTCACCCTGCCGAGCGCCGAGGCCGCTCCCGTCCAGGGGCCCGACCCCCAATCGTCAGCCGCCGCCGTGCAGCGCGCCAAGGCCCTCAGTGCCGCCCTCGGCGCGCGCGGGGCCGGCGCCTATTACGACGCCAGGAACCACCGTCTCGTCGTCAATGTCACCGATCGGGCCGCCGCGGGCACGGTCCGGGTGGCCGGCGCCGAGCCCCGGGTCGTCCGGCATTCCCTCGCCTCGCTGGACGCCGCCCGCGCCACCCTCCGGGAAAAGGCCACCATCCCCGGCACGGCCTGGGCGATGGATCCCAAGGCCAACCGGGTGATCGTCGTCGCGGACCGAACCGTCCAGGGCCGCAAGCTGCGGCAGCTGACGACGGTCGTCTCCTCGCTCGGTGACCGCGCCGCCCTCCAGCGGTCGGCGGGCCAACTCCGGCCGCTGATCGACGGGGGCGACGCCATTTGGGGGCCCGGCGCACGCTGCTCGCTGGGCTTCAATGTCACCAAGGGCGGAAAGCCGTACTTCCTGACCGCCGGGCACTGCACCAGTGCCATGCGGACCTGGTCCGACACACAGGGCGGACCCGAGATCGCGAAGACGGTCTCCAGCGACTTCCCCGGTAACGACTTCGGCATCGCGCGGTACACCGACGACGACATCGAGCACCCCAGCGCCGTCGACCTCTACGACGGCGACTCACAGGAGATCACCGAGGCCGACGACCCGATCGTGGGCCAGCGTGTGGCGCGCAGCGGCAGTACCACCCACCTGCGTGAGGGGGACGTCCTCGCGATCGACGCGACGGCCAACTACCAGGAGGGGACGGTCGACGGACTGATCCAGACCAGTATCTGCGCGGAGGCCGGCGACAGCGGTGGCGCGCTCTTCGAGGACGAGGCCGCGCTGGGCCTGACCTCGGGCGGCCGGGGCGACTGTGCCACGGCCGGCCAGAGCTACTACCAGCCGGTGCGCGAGGCCCTGGAGGAGACCGGAACGCACCTCGGCTGACCCGGCCGTCACGCCGGAGACGCGCAACGCCCTGCTGCGCCACGGGAGGTGGTGCGGCAGGGCGGCGTGGTGCTCGGGGTCCTCAGGCGCGGAGAGCGGCGTCGAGATCGCGAAGGATCTCTCCCACCCGCCCGCCTCCGGGAGGTGCGGCCGGCAGTCGGCCGAGTACCGCGGTGACCGCTGTGGGGGCGTGCTCACGCGCCCAGTCGAGGGTCCCCGCGGTGACGCGCGGGTCCGCTGCGCATGCCAGTTCTTCGGCTCGTGCCGCATGTGCTGCCGCACCGAGTATGTGTTTCACCTGATGGGCGCTTGCCTTGGGATGAAGGTACGCGGCGGCGGCCGCATGGCTCGCCGCTCGGGCCGCGTCGACCACAGCGGGGGAAGCGGCTTGCTGCGCCGCTCGGTACGCCGCCCACGCGCTCTGCCGCAGGGCGCCCGTGCGGCGGCCGCCGGCGGCGAAGGCGTCCGCTGCCTCGATGGCGGCGCGGGGACGCGGGTCAGCAGGATGCATCTCTTCGAAGAGCGCCAGCACCCTGCGCGCACCGTCGGCCGCGTAGCCCGCGATGTCGCGAAGTTCGTGTTCCGTCAGCTCGATCTCGTCCGGTTCAGTGGGCACGGGCCCATCTTGCCGCAGGTCGTCCCTGTGCCGGGGATGGTCGAACCTGGTCGTTCGGACTGTCGCGCCCGCGGTCCGCGAGGTCAAAAACGGCGGACGTAGCGCTTTTGCCAGGGGGTTTCGACGGCGTGGGCGTCATAGTTCCGCCGCACGAATGCCACGGCCTGGGCTGGCGGTACGCCGTCCAGGACGGCGAGGCAGGCTAGGGCGGTGCCGGTGCGGCCGCGGCCGCCGGCGCAGGCGACCTCCACGCGCTCGGCCACGGCACGGGCCCACACCTCGCGGAGCGTCTGCAGTGCCTCCGCACGGTTGACGGGCAGCCGGAAGTCAGGCCAGCGCAGCCACCGGGATTCCCAGGAGAGCGGGGGAGGCTGCGTGCCAAGCAGGCGGACCGTGAAGTGCGGTGGGGGGCCGTCGGGCAGCGGTCGGCGCAAGGCGCGCCCCCGGATAAGGCGTCCGGAGGGAAGCGTCAGCACTCCCGTGTCGGTGGCTGTCCAGGAGTCGGTCACCGGTTCACTGTAGTGCCGAGGCGGGCGCGCGAGGACACCCCGTCGCGACCCGTGCTCTTCGCCGGAGTGGCCCAACTCGGCGCGGAGGGACGGAGTTTATTCGGAGTGGAAACAAAACCTGATGCCGGGACCGTTGCCGCTGTGTAACATGTGCACACGCCAAGCAGCTATTACCGGGGAGGGCTTGATGGTTCCGGAACTTGTCAGGGTGTGGGTGTCCGGCTGGGTGGTGTCGCGGCGCCGGCCGCGGCCGGTCGAGCTGCCCTGGGGGCTCTATATCGACGTCGGCAAGCCCGGTCAGGTGGGGCGTCATGTGCTGCCCGACGCCGAGGAGTCCGCGGTGCGGGCGGCCGCCGCGTCGGTGACCGTGCCGCACACCTGGCTCAAGGTGCCCATGGAGCCGGAGAAGGTGGGGGACTGGCTGTCGCGGGACTGGGTGGTGGACCGGGACGAGGCGGGCCATCTGATGGCAACCGACCTGTGTGCCACGGAGCCGACGGTGCCCGAGGGCTACACTGTGACCACGGAGACCCGTGAGGGCGTCCGCCACGTCCGGGTGCTCGATGCGGCGGGCGAGTGTGCCGCCGACGGCCGGATGGCCCTCCTCGGGCCGGCCGCGGTCGTCGACTGCGTCCGGACCGAGGACGCCCATCGCCGCCGCGGCCTGGGCGACTTCGTGATGCGGGCGCTCGCCGACCACGCCGTGGCCGAGGGCGCGTCGCTCGGTGTCCTGGGGGCGACCGACGACGGACGCGCGCTGTACGAGACGCTGGGCTGGAAGCGGCACGCGCGGCTGGCGGCATGCATCTACCGGCCCTGACGTGGGCACGAGCCCGCGGTGACCGGCGGAAGGTGACGCAATCGTGCGACGCCCCACCGGGTGACCTGCGACGACGCGGTGCGGGGAAGCGCCCTGCCGGGACGGACGCACGGCGCTCGGTCTCAGCGGAGCAGGGCGTGCGTCAAGGTCATCAGGCGTTCCCGGGCGCGGGCGTCGTATGCCTGGTCGTGCGCCCGGGTCTCGGTGAAACGGTCGAAGTAGCGGCCCGTGGTGGAGGCGAGGGCGGGGTCGAGAAGCAGCCGTACGGTCGGCCGTACCCCCTCTTCGATGCCCACCGCGGGCGTCAGGCCATAGGCGCGCACGCCCTCGGTGTCCATCAGATGGGCCGGGTGCAGGGTGTTCACGGTGACGCCGGTGCCGTCGAGTTCGGCGGCCAGCTCGAAGGTCGTCATGATCATCGCGAGCTTGCTGCGGCAGTAGGCGCGCAGTCCCTCGTAGTCGCGCTCCAGCATGACGTTGTCGAAGTCGATGGCCTCCTGGCCGATCGACGCGACATTGACCACCCGGGCGGGGGCCGAGGCGATGAGCAGCGGCAGCAGATCGCGGAGGAGGGCGTAGGGGGCGAGGTGGTTCACGGCGAACCGCAGCTCGTGCCCCTGCCGGCTCAGCTCCCGTCGCAGCGGCTCGGTGCCCCCGCCCGCGACCGCGTTGTTGACCAGCGCGTCGAGCCGGGGTTCGGTCGCGCGGATCCGGTCGGCCATCGCATGGACCTGGTCCAGGTCGGCCAGGTCGGCGAGGTAGGTCCGGACGGTGGTGCCCGGTGCGATCGTCCGTACCTGATCCGCGACGGCATCCAGACGCGTGCGGTCGCGGCCGTGCAGCAGCAGGGTGCCGCCACGGGGGGCCAGGTCGAGCGCGATACCGCGGCCCAGCCCCTGGGTCGCGCCGGTGATCAAGGTGGTGTGTGTGCTCATGCCCGCGATCATGGCGGGCCCGGTACGTGAACGGGAGTGCGTGCTGATCCTGGTGTGGCGACCACCAGTCACCGTTGTGGCCGGTGGCGAGGTGGCGGGGCGGTCCGAACGGCCCTCAAGTGGCCTGTCGTGGAATGCAGTGGGGCGCTGTCGACGGCCGGTGGACACTGTCGTGATGTACTCGGACGCCGATGCCGCCGCGCTGTATGACCTGCTGAATCCGTGGGAACCCGGGAGCCGGTCCAGTGACCGCTTCTACGACGAGCTGGTCAGGGCCGCCGAATCGGTGCTGGACGTCGGCTGCGGGACCGGCGCCATGCTGCACTGGGCGCGCGAGCACGGCCACACCGGCCGTCTCGTCGGCCTCGACCCGGACCGGGCCGCGCTGGCCAGGGCCCGGCGTCGTACCGACATCGAATGGGCCGAGGGCACCGCGGCGGACGCCGCGCCGGAGGCCACGTTCGAGCTCGCGACGATGACCGGGCACGCCTTCCAGTGTCTGGTCACCGACGAGGAACTGCGCGCCTCGCTCGCCGCGATCGGTGCGGCGCTGCGCCCGGGCGGCCGTTTCGTCTTCGAGACCCGGCGCCCGCAGGCACGTGCCTGGCAGGACTGGAACCCGTCGGACGCCCGCGACCTCACCGGCCCGGCCGGACGCGCCCTGCGGGTCTGGCACCGCGTCGAGTCCGTCACCGGTGACCTGGTCACCTTCACCGGCACGACGGCGGAGCCCGACGGCAGCGTGCTCCGCGTCGACCGCACGACCCTGCGCTTCCTCGAGGTGGCGGCGCTCGACGTGTTCCTCGCCGAGGCGGGCTTCGCCCTCGAGGGCCGCTACGGCGACTGGGACCGCGGCCCGGTCACGGGAACGAGCCGGGAGATCATCACGATCGCCCGCCGGAAGTGACCGGAACGGTCCTCGGCGGGCGGCCGGTTGTCGGTGGCGGACTGGTCTCCGGGCCCGTACGGGCGGCAGCGCCGCAACCGGCTCCTCACCCCGGATAGGCCGGGGCCAGCGCGGAGGTCATCAGGCGGTGCGGGGTGCCCTTGCCGTCGGCGGGGACGGTCCACAGATCGGAGCCGTAGTCGCCGGGGAGGGCGTAGACGAGGGTGGAGTGGTCGGACCACAGGGCCTGGTCGTCGATGTTGCGATGCTCGGTGGTGGCGGTTTCGGCCATGCTGCGCAGGTCGAGGACGTACAGCCGCCAGGGGGCGTCGGGGGAGGCGTGGGCCACCCGCTTCTTGTAGGCGAGGCGGGTGCCGTCGGGGGAGAGGGAAGGGCATTCGACGTTGCGGTGCAGGGTGGTCAGGGTGCGGGCGGTGACATCGCCCCGGACGAGATAGGTCCGGCCGCCGGTCGCCAGGGTGGCGTAGAAGCGGTGGTCGTCGGCGAAGGTCACTCCCCAGACATTGACGTCGGAGGCGTGGTATGGCCGGCCGTCCTTGGTGACGGCGAAGGACTCCAGGTTGTCGTCGATCGCCCAGGTGCGGGTGTCGACGAGGGCGGTGCGGGTGGAGAAGTTCGTGCCCGCGTAGGAGTCGCCGCTGACGAAGACGGTCCATGCGACGAGATGGCCGGACGGCGAGACCCGGGCGCGGGTGGGGATGCCGGCGGCCGGGAAGTGGCGGCGCTCGTGCAGCCGGGAGTCGAGGACGACGGCCCGGTAGGTGTCCCGCAGTGCGCCGTGCTCGGCCTGCAGGCAGATCGCGGTGCCCGCGGCCGCGTGGAAGCGCAGGCACTTGACGCCGGAAACGGTGCGCGGTGCCGAGGGCCGGCCGGCGGGCACGGCGGCGATTTCGTCACGGTGCGGGCCCCAGGCCAGGTTGCGCACCAGCAGCTGACGGCCGGCGGACGACTGCAGCGCGACGGTACCCGTCCGCACCGGCGGGCCACCTGCCTGGTCCCGCTCGCGCGAGCCGGACCGGTCGGCGGCGCGCAGCACCGCCACGGTGCCCACGGTCCCGAGCAGTACGACGGCGGCCAGCAGGATGACCACGCGGGTGGTGCGGTTCATGCGGACACCTCATCGTCGGTTCGGTCGGTTCGGTCGGTTCGGTCGGTTCGGTGTGTTCAAGGGTTCAAAGGCGAGCGGGCGCTCCAGCTGCTGGTGCCCACCTGCTGGTCAACCACCTTGACACCAGACGGAGTTCACCAGCGCGGCCGAACCGGCAAGCTCAGTGATGCCCCGGCGGGCCAGGGGCCACACCGGTACCGGGGCAATGGGGCGCCGTAACCGTAGAGGCCGCGGAGGTTCCCGGCCGGGTCCGGCGGGTGAAGACCGGGCGAACGCTTGCCCCGCGCAATCGGGCGCCACCAGGGGCGGGATGCCCGCTACCCGACGGCGCGGGCGATGAGCAGGGCGACATCGTCGTAGTCGTCGGGGTGCCGCAGGGTGCGCAGGAGGTGGTCGCAGGTCTCCTCCAGGCTCATCCGGGGGGTGTCCAGCAGGCCGACCAGGACCTGGAGCCGGGTGTCGATGTCCTGGTCCCGGGTTTCGACCAGGCCGTCGGTGTAGAGGACGAGTTGGTCGCCGGGGGTCAGGTCGATGGTGGTCGCGTGGAAGGTGACGTCACCCACGCCGAGCGGGGCACCGGTGGGCAGGTCCAGGAGCGCGGGAGCGCGGCCGGGCCGGAGGAGAACGGGGGGCAGGTGGCCGGCGGTCGCGATGCGGCACTCGCCGCGGTGCGGGTCGTGGACGGCGTAGACGCAGGTGGCGATGGCCTGTTCCAGGCCGGTGCTGCTGCGGTCGACGTGCTGGAGGACCTGCGCGGGATCCAGGCCGAGATCGGCCAGCGCGCGCGTGGTGTTGCGCAGTTGGCCCATGGTGGCCGCCGCGTTGATCCCGCTGCCCATCACGTCCCCGACGACCAGCGCGGTCCTGTCGCCGGTCAGCGGGATGACGTCGAACCAGTCGCCGCCGACCTCGCTGGCCGCTCCGGCGGGCTGGTAGCGGGAGGCGATCTCCAGCCCCGGCTGGGGCGCCGGACGCTGCGGCAGCAGGGTGCGCTGCAGGGTAAGGGCGGTGGTGCGTTCGCGCTGGTACCAGCGGGCGTTGTCGATGGACACGGCGGCCCGGTTGGCCAACTCGCCGGCCAGGACCAGGTCGTCGTCGTCGAACGGCAGCGGGTTGCGCAGGCGCTTGAGGTCGAGGGCGCCGAGCACGGTGCCGCGCGCGATCAGCGGCACCGCCATGTAGGAGTGCAGCCCGGCCCGGGCCAGACGGGCCGCGGACTCCCCGTCCCGGGCGATCCGCGGCAGATCCTCCGCACCGACATGCGACACGAGGACCGGGGTGCCGGTGGTGACGCACCGGGTGACCAGCCGGTCCGCCTCGTACCGGGCGGGTTCGCCGACGGGATCGGCGGCGCCGACCGCTTCCGTGTCGTAGGCCGCCGCCACCGCCAGGGCACGGAACACCGACTGCCCGCCCGAGGAGCCCCCGGGGCCGGGGGAGTGGTGCAGGGTGGTGTCGAGGATGTCGACGGCGGCCACGTCCGCGAGGTCGGGAACGACGGTATCGGCCAGCTCCCGGGCGGTCTGCTCCAGATCGAGAGTGGTGCCGATGCGCACGGAGGCATCCGCGATCAGCGCCAGCCGCTGACGGGCGTGGTACGCCTCGGTGGCCGCCCGGTGCCGGTCGGTGACGTCGATCACCGAGGCGGCCACCCCCAGGACGGTGCCGCCCGGAGCCTCCAGCCGGTAGTACGACACCGACCAGGCATGATCATGGTCGGGGTCGGCGGGGGTCCGGCCGACGACCGACCGGTCGACCTGCGGGACACCGGTGGCCAGTACCTCGCGCATCGCCGCCTCGACCGCCTTGGCGCCGAGAAAGGGCAGCGCCTGGCGGACCCGCCGGCCGAGGTGCGCCTGTGCGGGCATGCCGTTGATGCGCTCGAGCGCCGGATTGACGGCCACATAGCGCAGGTCGGTGTCCAGCACGGCCAGGCCGATCGGGGATTGCGAGACGAGTCGGGTGGAGAGCGCCACATCCCGTTCCACCTGGCGCAGGATCGCCTGGTCGGTGGCGAGCCCGAGGGCGTAGACGTCCCCGCTGTCGTCGGTGAGCCGCATGTTGCGGAACTCCAGCAGCCGGGTACTGCCGTCCTTGTGCCGGACGGGGAAGATCCCGGCCCAGGTCTCCCCGCTCTCCATCACCCGGGCGAAGAGCTCCAGTACGCGGTCGAAGTCCTCTTCGGCCACCAGCAGCCGGGCCGCGTACTGTCCGAGCGCCTCCTGGGCGGGGTAGCCGAGAAGCTGCTCGGCCTGCGGGCTCCAGAGCACGATCCGCCCGGTCGCGTCGAGCACGACCGCCGCGACGGCCAGTACGTCCAGCAGGCCGCGGGTCGGCGACGGCCCGGCCGAGGCGCGGGCTTCGGACGGGCCGAGATCGGCCTGGAACCCCTCGGTGTCCATACCAGCCGCTCCTGATACCGCCCGCCGAAACGGCGGCCGGTCCCTCTGGTTCACTCACCCGACCCCCCTGAAGACCAGGGGTCTCTTCATCCTCTCTCGACACCGGTGGCTCCCGCAGCTTCACGGGGCGGCGCCTGGATGCCCCGTCGCCCCCGGGCCCGGGGGCGACGGGGCCCTCCGGCTCGCAGCGCGTCCCCTCCCGGTCCGGGCGAGGTCCCCTGTCAGGGCCCGGACGGCTCGTCCGGGGCGAGGGTGAGCTCGGCGACGGCCCCGCCGTCGGGCGCGTTCGAAAACCGCAGCGTGGTGCCCAGCACCCGGGCCTGCCCCAGGGCGATCGTCAGCCCCAGACCGTGCCCGGCCTGCTTCCCGCTGCCCGGCCGGCTCCGGAACCGCTGGGGGCCGTGGGCCAGCAGCTCCTCGGGGTAGCCGTCGCCGTGGTCCCGTACGGTGATCACCGGACCGTCCACGGTCACCGTCACCGGCGGACGCCCGTGCTTGTGGGCATTGCCGACGAGGTTCCCCAGCACACGCTCCAGCCTGCGCTGATCGGTCTCCACCCGGGCGTCGCGCACCACCCGTACCTCGGCCGCCAGCCCCGTGGCCCGCACGGCGCGCTCGGCCAGCGGCCCCAGCGGATGCACATCGAGGTCGGCGCGCTCCGCCTCGGCATCGAGCCGGGAGATCTCCAGCAGGTCCTCGGTCAGCCGGCGCATGGCCCGGACCCGTTCCTGCACCATGTCGGTGGGCCGGCCGGGCGGCAGCAGTTCGGCGGCCGCGTGCAGACCGGTGAGCGGAGTGCGCAGCTCATGGGCCACATCGGCGGTGAAGCGCTGCTCGCTGTGCAGCTTGGTCTGCAGACTCGCGGCCATCGCGTCGAGCGCGGCGGCCACGGCGGCGGGCTCGTCCCTCGCGTATCCGGGGCGCAGGCCGCGGGGGTCGTCCACCCGGGCGTCCAGATCCCCGTCGCTGATCCGGCGCGCCACCTGCGCGGTGCGGTGCAGACGCCGGGTGACCCCCGAAGCGGCGTACAGACCGACGAGCAGCGTCAGGAAGATCGCGACGGCCGCGGAGCCGATGATGGCGCGGTCCAGCCCCTGAAGGACCACGGCCCGCTGGGTGTAGTCCTGCCGGACGGCCAGCGCCGTGCCGTCGGCCGGGGCGACCGCCCACATGACCGGATGGCCGGCGTGCCGGCCGAGCTGGGTGCCGCGCTCGCCCCGCCGCGCCAGGTCGCGCAGCGCCGGCGGCAGATCCGAGGGGTCCACCCTCGCATCGTGGCCGAGGGGTTCGCCGTCGACGTACGCCTCGACCGCCGAGTCCAGCTCGACCAAGGCCGCTTCGCGCGCCTGGTCCTCGGTCTGCCGGCCGACCAGGACATGGACCAGCACACCGAGCACCGTGGCGAGGAAACAGCACATGACGACGGTGAAGAAGGCGGCCTTCCACCGCAGCGTCGCCGTCCACCCGAAGAGGCGCCGGGGCGCGGACCGGCCGGCGCTCATGAGGTGCTCTTGCGGGGCGTGGTCCGGTAGACCTCGTCGAACTCCATGACCCGAAGGATCATGGACTGGGTGCGCTTGTCCCAGGAGTAGACCGTGCGCATGTCGTAGCCGGGCGTGCCCGTCGGCTCCCGGATGATCACATCCCCGCCGGTCACCTCCACCGCCAGCGGTGTGGCGCCGGCGTCCATGATCCGGGTCACCGCTCCGTCCTTGAGCATGAAGACCCACAGGGCCAGGTTGTGGTCCGAGCCTTCGATGCCGACGACCAGTTCGTCCTTGCCGTCGTCGTTCAGATCCCGGTACTGAGGGGCTCGTACGGGGCAGTGCTTCCGGTCGGTGGCACAGTGGTCGATCTTCTGGGTGGTGGCCTGGTCGAACTCCGGTGTGCCCTTGAGCTCGGAGCCCGCCTCGACCTGTGCCTTGACGATGGTGAGCAGCGGCACCTTGCGGATGTCGCCGGACGGGACGCGGGGCACCCCGCGCAGCCGCGCGGGCCGCTCGTGGGAACCGACCTCGTCGGCGGAGGGCTGCGGTGCGGGCGAGCGCTCGGGCCACAGCCGTGCCGGCGCCGACGCGCCCGCGGTGTGCCCCGCGCTCTTGGGCTCCCCGGTCCCCGTGCATCCGCTCAGCAGCAGGACCCCGATCGCCATGCCGAGCACCGGCGGCAGGACCCGTATACGACCGGGAGCCGGCCGGGAGCGGGGAAGGGACACGGCAATTTCCAGTCGGGGAAGCGGGAATGTCAAAGGACACGTGGGCGGCTGCTCGCTGTTGCGGCAATCCCGCGGAAGTGTAACGAAAGGATATGCAGCGGCAAAAGGCACGCTTCCCCGGCAAAATTCCGTGACCGGGCGAACGCGCCTCGAAATCCTCCCAGGTGAGGCTGGGGTTCGGCACTCCACCGGCTCGGTCCGGCGCACCGCGCGGTGTTCCCCGGAGTGAAATTCCCGCGCAGCGGGCGGTGTTGCGGAAACTTTTCCTTGTCGGCTCGATGATCAGGGGTTACAGTCCCCGAGCACATATCGGGGGATCACTGCAAGCGGGGGACATGGCAGACGAAATCGGCGCGCCTGCGAAGGGCGCGTGGGGGCAGGCCGTCGCGGCCGGGGCAGTGGTGGCGGGGCTCGCAGTCGGTCTGTGGGCGTTCGGGGAGACATCGTCCCCGGACAGCGACCCGTCGCCCGCCACCTGCTCGGGCGGGGAGCCCGGGAAGACGCAGGGGGAGTCCGGGAAGGCGTCTCGGCACGTCTCCGGGGCGCAGCTGTGCACGGCGCTGAACCGCCGCGACCTCGCTGAACTGCTGGGCACACCGGGGGAGAGGGCGAAGACCGCCGGCGGCAGCGGCGGCTCCGTGAAGTTCGCCGACGGCAAGGAGATCGAAACTCCCTCGGCCCGCGTCGAGTTCGGGACATACACCGTCACGCTGTCGGCCACCTACGACCGTCGTCCGGTGGCCGGGTCCGCCCTGCTTATGGGGGACGGCGTGCGGCAGCGGAAGGTTCTGGGCCGCCCGGCGGTCCTGTACTCGGACCGCACCATCGGCATCAGCTTCCGCCTCGACGGGAGCGACACGAAAAGCGGCCCCGGCGTCCCGGCCCGCACCGTCATCGTGGCCCGGGACGCACGGGACAGCGGCGGCTCCTTCGAGGTGGCCCTGTGGCGCGCGGACGGCGGGATACCGGACGACGCGACGCTGCTCGGCGTCGCGGAGAAGGTGCTGCCGACGATCCCGGGGTGGACCGCCGGCGGGTGACGGCCGCTGATACGGACGGCGGCCGGGTGCCCGTACGTCCTGCGGGCACCCGGCACGACTCCGGCCGACGGCACGACCCAGGCCGAGTCCGACGACGCGACCCCGGTCGATCGGCGCTACTCGGCCACGTAGGTGCAGCCCGTCCAGACGAACACCTGGAGCGTATGACCGTCCTGCCGGACCCGCTCCGCCGTCGGCTCGAAATGCTCATAACGGTTGCCGCAGAGCAGCTTGAGCGGCGACGCCATGTCCGGCACATAGCGGACCCGCTCCTCCTCTGCCACGTAGGTGGTGGGGCCCCCACGCAGCACTGCGTTCATTTCGTTCATCAGCATGGTCAACTGCCCTTCTTCGAGCCCGTTCGACTGCGTAACTGATCGGCTTTCGGGGTGAGGATGTGCTCTCCGCCATTGGAGCAGGGCCCATGTTCGGGAAACCCCTAAAGCGGCCGCCGCCGGGAACGCACCGCCCTCGCCGGGATCCACCCGAGCCCGGGGCCGTCCGCGGTGCCCGCGCCGGCGCGGTCGAACATCCCCGTCCGATCCGGAAAGACTGGGCATTTCCCCGGGACTTGAGGCGCGGCCGCCCACTGCGGTGGTTCCGTCCGGGCACCCGCTCTAATCTCGGCCGTGCGGCGCCGTGAGGTACTGCTCCGCGCCGATGCCCCGCGAGGCGCGCACCCACCGCCGCAAGGACAGGAGACGCGATGATCGATGAGCTGCTGCCGGAGACGGTCTCCGCGGCCGAGCTCTTCGGCGACGAACCGCCGGCCGCGGCGCTCCTGCCCGAGGAGGAGCCGCACGTCTCCCGCGCGGTCGACAAGCGCGTACGCGAGTTCTCCGCGGGCCGCTGGTGCGCCCGCCGGGCGATGGCCGGGCTCGGTGTGCCGCCCGTACCGGTCCTGCCGGGCCCGCGCGGGGAACCGGGCTGGCCCGCCGGGCTCGTCGGGGCCCTCACCCACTGCGAGGGCTATGCCGCCGCGGTCGTCGCACGGTCCACGGAGGTGCTCGCCCTGGGCATCGACGCCGAGCCGGCCCAGCCGCTGCCGGACGGCGTCCTTGAGGCCGTGGCGCTGCCCGGGGAACGCGCCGGACTTCCCCACAACCCTGACGGGGCACCGCCGTTGCCCTGGGACCGGATGCTGTTCAGCGCCAAGGAGTCCGTGTACAAGGCCTGGTACCCGATGACCGGGCGCCCGCTGGGATTCGAGGACGCCTTCCTCTCCTTCGACCCGGACGACGGGACCTTCACCGCGCGGCTGCTGGTGCCCGGATGGCCGCTCGGAGAGGACCTGCTGACCGGCTTCCGGGGGCGCTGGGCCGTGCGGGCGGGCCTGGTCCTGACCGCGGTCGCCGTCCTCGCCGTCCAGGGAGAGCGGACGAGTCCCGCGCCGGGGTCCGGGGCCGCGGCGGGGTCCGCGCGGTGACCGGCCGCCGCGCCACCTCCGGCGTGGACCGCAGCCGGCCGGGCACGGCACAAGACACCATGCCCCGCGGGACGGTGCGAGGACGCCCTACGGCCGCGACGTCAGGTCGCTGTCCGCTCCGGGTCGAAGAACGAACCCAGGCCACGCCGCCCGGACACCGCGAGCTTGCGGTACACCGAGGTCAGATGCTGCTCGACGGTGCGCTGGGTCACGAACAGCTCCTCGGCGATCTCGCGGTTGGTCTCCCCCACCGCAGCCATCCGCGCCACCTGCGCCTCGCTCGGCGTCAGCGACTCCACTCCGCTCGAAGTGACCCGGCGCGGACGGGCACCGGTGGCCAGCAGCGCGTCGTTGGCCCGGGCGCGCAGCCGGGCGGCGCCGAGCGTGTAGGCCAGATCGAGTCCCTGGCGCAGCGTCTCCCGGGCCGCTTCCGTGTGACCGCACGCATGCAGCGCGGCGCCGTAATCGACCAGAGTGTGGGCCAGTTCGAGGCGTGCCGGGGAACCGGCGAGGGCGGACAGCGCCTCCTCCAGCATGCCTAGCTTCCGGGGGCCGCTCTCCGTCGTCGCGAGGAGCCGCAGACCGGCACCCAGCGCATCGGTCAGATTCCCCTTCCGGGCGCTTTCCACCGCGTCCTCCGCGAGCTCCCGGGCCGGTGCGAGCGCCCCCAGGGCGAGATGGGCACGGCCGGCCCAGGACCACCAGGACGACACCGCCGGACTCGTCCGGGTCCACTGGTGCTGCCGTCTGCCGGCCTCCAGGAGATCCGCCAGCGCCGCCTTCGGATCCTGGTGAGCGAGCCGCAGGCGCCCCCGCGCGCACAGGAACTCGTTCCACTGCCAGGTGTCCAGGCTCGTCGACGGGAAGGCCTGCGCGGCCGCGGCGTCGGCGCCCGCGAGATCACCGGTGTCGATCAACGCATGGATCTGGGTCGCGACCGGCAGCGCCAGCGTGCGGCCCCAGTGGCGGGGCGGTACCACGTTCAGCGCCGAGCGGGTGGCCGCCAGCGACTCCGACAGCGCCCCCAGCCGGTAGCGTGCCTCGGCCCGCAGCGCCTGGCACAGGCCGTACAGCAGCAGCCGCTGGCTCGCCCGGGTGTCGTCGATGATCCGCCCATAGGCGGCATCCGCCTCGTCCGGCAGACCCGCGTACAGCAGCGCCGTCGCCGCCGTGGTCAGGAAGAACGGCGAGTCGACACCGGGCACGCTGCTCTCCAGCACGCGGCGGGCCGCGGCGGCCGACTCCTGCGCCCGGTCCGCGCGCACCGAGCAGAGTCCGGCCCCCGCGGCGATCAGGGCCCGCTCGCCGGGGGTGGTGCCGGGCCGGCTGATGTCGAACGGATACTCCCGCAGGGTCACCGCGAAGCTGCTCAGGTCCTCCGCCGACGCCATCAGCCGCTGACCCTCCAGCAGGCGCTGCAGATCGGCGTCGCGGACCGTCGGCGCCTGCTCGGCGAGCAGCCGCACCGCCTGGAGCGACTGCCCGCTGCGGATCAGGCCGCTGGCCAGTGAGCTGAGCAGCCGGAAGCGCAGCGACGGTTCATGGACGTGCTCCAGCGCCGCCTGCAGATGCCGGACGCTCGCCTGCGGGTCCACGCCCGCCTCGGCCAGTCCCAGCTCCACCAGGACCGCGGTGTCCTCGGGCGGCTGCCCGTCCGCAGGAAGGCAGTGCCGCAGCAGATCCACCGCCAGCGCCGGGGCGCCGCGGAACGACGCCTCCCGGGCGGCCTCCCGCAGCACGGTCACCGCCCAGTCCTCGGTGGCCGGCAGGGTCGTCATCAGCAGATGGCCGGCCACCTGCTCGGCACGCGCCCCCGCGTCCAGCAGCAGACGGGCGGCGCGCTGGTGTGCCTCGGCGAGCCGCTCGGGGGGCAGGTCCGCCACGATGACTTCCCTGATCAGTCCGTGATTGAAGGACCATCTCCGGCCGTCGTCGACCTCCGAGACCAGCCCGTTGGACCGCAGGGCCCACATCGCGGCCGAGTGGGTCGCGTCATCGAGCCCGGCCAGCCGTGCGCACACCTCCGGCAGGGCCTCGTCGCCCATCACCGCCAGCGCGCGGGCCGCCGCCGAGGCGGACTCGGGCTGGCTCTGCAGGATGGCCCGGACCGCCTCGTGGACGAACGTGCCGTCCTGGGCGATGTACCCGAGAGCATCGACCGTGGGCGGCCGGCCGTCGAGCCGGAGCACGCTCAGCAGGGAGTGGACGAGCAGCGGGTTGCCGCCGGTGAGCGCCAGGCAGGCCTCGTGGAATTCCTCGTCCGCCTCGTGACCGAAGACGGTCTTCACCATCCGGCCGATCCCCTGGCAGGTCAGCGGGCCGGGCCGCAGCACCCGGCACAGCGGCTGCGCGGCGATGTCACCGAGGAGCGCGGCGTCCGTCGTCGCCTTGTCGCCGGTGCGCTGGGACAGCACCAGCAGGATGGGCAGGCCCTCGATCCGGCGGGCGAGGTGGGTCAGGAAGCGCAGCGAGGCCATATCGGCGCAGTGCGCGTCGTCGACCACGATGACGAGCGGCGCCTCCGCCGCCACATTGCAGGTGAACCAGTACAGCCCGTGCAGCACGGCGTACGACATGTCCTCGGTGGGGAGCATGACGTCGCCCGGCAGCGTCTCCCCGCTCAGCGCCTGCGCGGCGGTACGGGCACTGCCGGCCAGCAGCCGGGTGAGCCGCGGTTCGTCGAGGGTGGCCAGCAGTGGCTCGAAGAGCTGGCGTACGACGCCGAAGGGGAAGTCGCGCTCCAGCGCGTCACAGCGGGCCTCCAGCACCTGCAGACCCTCGGTGGGGAGCGTGGCCACGAGCCGGTGCAGCAGCAGGCTCTTCCCGATGCCGACGACGCCCTCCACGAGCGCGATACCGCCTGACCCGGCGCGGGCGTCCTGCACGAGAGCGGAGAGCGAGGACATCTCCTCCTCGCGGTTGACGAGGGCCAGCGTGTCCCGCCGGCACTCGAACGCGTCGGTGGGTATCCCGTCGGTCATCGGGAATCTCCTCTGTCCGCACCTGCACCCGGCACGGTCGTGCCGGGCAGTCCTCCGCGGGCAGGAACGCGGCATCCGGGCGCCCGCCGGCCGCCGGCCGGTCGGCTCCCGCCGGAGCCCCGCGCGGTACGCGGCGGCGCCTGTGCGCACAGGAATGCTGCCTGTCCATGACTGTTTCCTTGCCCTCTCCCCGCTGGGAAGCTTTCTCCAGTTTCTCCTATATGTGGTGAACGGGAGGCCGCCGGGGGTGCCCGGGAGGCGACGCTTGGGTGAAGAGGCCTCCCCGTGGCCGTGCGCGTCGTGCTGGAGCACGCCATCTGCCCATCCCTGAGCTGGGATAACTCCGCTCAGGGGCATATGCCCGGGCCGCCGGTGATGCATGCCGGCGACAGCGCGTTCCCGCGGAGTTGACTCTAGCCCGAGCATCCGGCCGGGAGTGAGACCCGTGCACCGTGTGGCGGGACGGACGGGGGCATCGGCAGCGGTCCGCCGGGGCCAGGGTGGCGGTGCCGTACGGGCCGCATCGCCGTCGTCGGCGGCGCAACGCCGCTGCGTGCGGTCCGGTTTCCGGAGTGTGCGGCACGGTGGGGGCCGGCGGCAGGCGCGGGCGGGCTGGCGGCGACCCGGGGCGTACAGCGAAAGTGACGCTACGTCAATTAATGTCGGCGCCAAGGAAGATGGGGCGAATTCCTGGCGAGCACCCGCCCGAAATGCAACACCGGCTCCGTGCGGAGGGGGATTGTCCGCACGGAGCCGGTGTGCTCCAGGCCGGAGGCGTTTGCCGGCCCTTGTCGCCGTCCCAGCAAGACTCCCGGAGCGCGGGGGCCCGGCTCCCGAGAGCGGCTTCGGCGACATATCCATCCTCCCCCGGGGGCAGTTGAGGAATTCCCTACACCCGGGGGTCAGGAGCCGGGCAGGGCAGGCGTGGTGGCCCCGGTGCACGCGGAGGGGCGCCGGGTGCACCGAGAAGGGGCGCCCCGTCGGGGACGCCCCATGGTGCTGCCGGCCGTGCTGAAGCCCTATGAGGCCCGGGAGTTCGTCATGCCCGGCGCGGTCCGGGCGCCCGGTACGGCCGGCGGTGTGCGAGGCGCCGCGGCCTCGGAGCGGGCGGCCGCGGTGCGCTGCCGGGACGCGTCCGCCCGGCGGTTGCGGCTGCGCCGGTTGTCGGCGTCCTTCACGAACTCGGGAAGGACCCTGGGCGGCCAACTGCCGATCGTGAGCATCCCCATGGAGTGCGCCCGGGCGACCAGCGCGGCGCGGTTGGGGGCCTTGAGCCGACGCAGCATCAGACCGACGTGGTACTCCACGCCCTGCCTGCTGAGGTAGAGCCGGGCCGCCAGCTGGACCGTGGAGGCGCCGCTCGCGACGCCTTCGAGGATCTGCGCGTCGAGTTCGGTGAGCAGCTGCCGGCGGCTGGCCGGCGCCTCATCCTGGCCGGTGAGCGCGGCCGAATCGTCGTCGGGCCGCACGACCACGACGAAGGACGGTGCCTGTTCCGATTCGCTGCGCACCGCTATCCCGGTCAGTTCGCCCGAGAACGGCACCTCCTCGCCACGGATTCCCACCATCCGTTCCACGAACCGTGCGCGGTGCCCCTCGGCCAGCCGGGCGAAGTGCCGGTTCAGCAGAGCGGGAGCGCTGGGGTGCAGCAGGGAGTAGAGGCTGCGTCCGCAGGCCTCGGTGGAGTCCTGGCCGAACAGCCGGAAGAACTCCGCGTCGGCGGCCATGATCGCCAGCGTGGCGTCAAGGCTTGCCATACAGGCCTGTTGGGGCTCGAGCTGGCGCCGCCCCGCCGCGGCGGGTTGGTCGGGCGCGCGCGGCGTGTGGGGGTTCGGCGCATGAGGGGCCGCCGCCAGAGGCATCGGGTCGGCGTAGTGCTGGGATGTCAAGGGAGCTACCGTCTTTCTGCGGTCGACGCACCGGGAAATCCGCCCGTCGAATGAGGCATTGGTCGTCCTCGCTCCTTCGGTCCACGGAGCGAAGTGCCTTTCTTTGCATTGGTATTCCGCTGTTCCGAGCCTAGGAACGCCGCAACCCTGGAGTCAACGCGACATGTGGCAAATAGCAAAACACTGTGGTGTCTCGGTGCGGTGGTTCGGTGTCAATACGGTGCGGTAGCAATAACTCTTTGTCATGACCCGATTGTTGAGAGAGGCCGGCGCCGCCAAGCGACGCCGGCCGGTACCACAAATCCGAGGCTGTGCCGGGTCAGTAAGGCGCCGCCGCACCGGAGGAGTCGGACTGCCGGTCGAGTTCTCCCAAAGCCGTGGAGAGATGCCCGCGCCCCGGAATTGACATCTTGCGGTAGCAATTCGTCAGACGCTTTTCCACCGCACGGCACGAGATGTTCAGCTCGTCGGCGATCACCTGGTTCGTCAAACCTGATACGGCAAGCTCGGCGACCTTCCGCTCCGAGGGGGTGAGCTGACCGCGGGTGGCCTCCGGGTCCGGCGGCGCCTCGGCGAGCAGCTCCTCCGCCCGGCCGGCCAGCCACGGGGTGCCGCACACGACGGCCTCCGCGTAGGCCTGGCGCAGCGCCGTGCGGCCACGGGCGTCGGCCGGGCCGAGGCGCTCGCCGAGATCCAGCAGGGCCTGGCACAGCTCGAAGCGGTTGGCGGACAGCCGCAGGACGTCCACCGCCTCCCGCAGCACCTCGGTGCTGCCCGGTCCGTCGACCATGTGGCTGTACACGCGCAGCGCCCGCCCGAGCGGCCCCGGCGCACCCCAGGCACGGGCGCGTTCCACCTCCAGCGCGCTCAACTCCCTGGCCTCCTTGCGCTCGCCGAGGTAGAGGTGCAGAAACGCGGCGGCCGAGGCCCAGGGCAGCAGCGCCGGGTTGAGCCATCCGCACTGCTCAAGACGGCGCCCGGCATCGAGGAACCAGCCCAGCGCCCCGTCCAGATCGCCCGTCCGTGCCGCGCTCTGCCCCTTCAGCATGGCCAGCCCGGACCACACGTACGGATCGTCCTCCGCCCGGTATTTGACGGCGAGCAGCCGGTCGGCGAGCTGGTGGTCGCCGGTCAGGATCGCGCAGGTGGCGAGGGTCATCGACGACACGGTGAAGACTTCCTCGTGCTTCTCCCCGCC
Source organism: Streptomyces sp. NBC_01454 (assembly GCF_036227565.1). Taxonomy (NCBI): domain Bacteria; kingdom Bacillati; phylum Actinomycetota; class Actinomycetes; order Kitasatosporales; family Streptomycetaceae; genus Streptomyces; species Streptomyces sp. NBC_01454. Next base: position 264,775 of record NZ_CP109460.1, on the reverse strand, counting down.
CAGTTCGAAGGCCGCGAGCGCCTGCTCCTTGGCCTGCGCCAGCCGGCCGCGGGCCAGCGAGACGAGCGCCTGCTCGGTGCCGATCAGCGCCTGCTCCACGCGCGTCTGCCGCCCCACCGCGTTCTCCTGGACCGCGTCGAGCCAGGAATCCAGCCCCTCGATGGAGTCCGCGGCCACGAGGCTGGCCACCACCATCGGCAGGGTGGTGTGCACATGGGCGGGCAGCGCCGGCTCGCGCTCCAGGACGCGGTTCGCCAGCGGCGCCACCTCATGGGCGGGCAGGGCGTTGGAGAACGTCGCGGCACCGATCAGCGGGGCGAGCAGCTCCCGCTCGGCCACCGTGTCGGTCCTCGGCTCGTCACCCAGCCCGACGAGACGGGCCACGGAGTCCGCCAGTTGCTCCGGATCCGACAGCGTCGACTGCCGGATGCGGGCCTCCAGCCGCAGCGCCAGCTCGCGGTCCGCGCCCTGCAGCCGGTCTCCGGGCCCCAGTGCGTCCGCCGTCTCCTGCAGCAGTTCGTGGACCGGCAGCAGCGTCGAGGAGAACGCACTGGGCGCCAGCCGCACCACGGCCTGCGCGCGCTGTACGGGTCCGTCGCACAGCAGAACGGCCTGGGCGATGTGCCGCACGGCCGCGTACGGGGCGAAGCTGCGTTCCGCCGTGGCCAGGTCGATCAGCAGATCCGCCCGGTCGTTGTCCGGTGCGCTGCCCATCAGCGCATGCCGCAGATAGCGCGCGGCGACCTCGGGTGCCGCTCTGCGCTGCGCGGCGCAGGCCGCCGCGCGCAGCACCTCGGTGGCCCATGGGTAGGTCGGTGTCGTGAGGGCCATCAGATGCTTCGCCACCTGCTCCGGCGGCCGGCCCGCCCGGTGCAGCAACTCGGCCGACAGCGCGTGCATGGCGGTCCGTTCCTCCGGGGGGATGCCCTCCACCACCGCCGTCTGCACGAGGGCGTGGACGAACCGGGGGCGCTGCATGCCGGTCGTCAGGCCGAGGTCCGTCAGCCGGCGCAGGGCCTGGTCCCGTTCGGCGGAGTCCGCCTCGGCCAGCCTGCTCAGCAGCTCGGGATTGGTGTCGTCGCCGAGCACGGCCACCGCCCGCGCAGCCCGCCTGAGCTGTACCGATTGCATGTCCAGGCGCAGCAGCAGCCGGTGTTGCAGCGAGGCCGGCCGCAGCGCGGCGACCGTTTCGGCGCGGTCCGCGGTGGGCCGGAGACCGCGGGGCGCCGCATCCGCCAGCAGGCAGCTCAGGAACAGCGGATTGCCGCCGGTGGCCCGGTGGCAGGCGGCCGTGAACGCCTCGTCCGGCGCTTCCCCGTAGTATCGCCGGATCAGCTCGCCGGTGTCCTGCACGGCGAGGTTTCCGGGGCACAGGGTGTGCGTGGCCTGTGCGATGACAGCCCGGACCGCCGGGTCCTCGGTGAGGGTGTCGCCCTCGCGGACGGCACACACCAGCACCACCGGCAGATCGGACGCCCGCCCGCCCAGGTGCCGCAGCCACCGCAGGGTCGCCGGGTCCGCCCACTGCAGTTCGTCGACGAGCAGGAGAACAGGCTGGTCGCGGGCCATGTTCTCGAGGAGTGCGGTGAGGCCGTCCAATACGGTCTGCGACGGAACGGCGCCGCCGGACCGGCCCGCTTCGATCACGTCGCGCGCGTCGCCCGCGGTCCATCGCGCCAGGGTTTCCGGCGAGGCGTGCCGCAGCGCCGGCTCCAGCAGCTGGCGGGCCACTCCGAAAGAGAAGTCCCGCTCCATCGGGGCCGCGCTCACCCGCAGGTGCAGGGCCCCCTGCGCCGCGCCGAGTGCGCCGATACCGTCGAGGAGTGCTGATTTGCCTACCCCCAACGGACCGCTGACCAGGACCAGAGCGCCTCGCCCGCTCCGCAGGGCGGTGACGGCCAGGTCCAGTTCCACATCGCGGTCCAGCAACATCAGGTTCAGATCCCTTCAGACCGCGAACTGTTGTCGCGGCGGCGGGTGCCGAGGGTGTCGCACGCAGTGCGGGCCGGTGGGGGCGGTGCCGGGGATCTCCCGGCCGCGCAGCCGTCGGCGCTCGGCGCACAGGGCACGTACAGCTTCGGACATGCCGCCGCGGGTGGCGCTGGAGGAGGGGCAGGAAGCGCAAAAATCCGGCTGGGCAGTGCGGTCGAGGCAGCCTGCCGGGGTTTTGCCGCTCACGCCGAGCGCCCGGCGTGTATTGCGGTGAGCCAACTTCTGTTGTGGCCTCCTGTCAGCGCTCACCCTCCAACAGCAGTGCGGTTCACGGGTATTTCGTCATTCGCTGTGTTCAAGGTTGCCACATCGTTCGGTGAACCCTTCCCAGGGGCGCGGAACGGTGCGCTGGACGGCTTTCGAAGGGAGTCTCCTTGGCGGATCCCGGAAGGGGCCTGAAGAAATACTCGGCAGTAGCCTTTCTCCGGGGAAAGAAAAGTTCCTGTGAACGGCGTCCCTCATGAAATTTTTCACGGGATTCTCAGGCTCGGTGCGGCTTCGGGCTCCGCGCGGTGCCGGGACCGTGGATCGCACGGGGAAGGCGAAGCGGAATTCCACCGGAGGCTGACGGGCCGTAACGGTGTGAGCAATGTTACGCACGCATCTCAGGTCTGCTGCGAGGCTCTTGAGGAGAATCTGAGCCTTCTCCTCCGCCGGGGGCGCCCTCGGCTTGTGGCCGGGCCGGGTGTGTCCGTCCGGTCGCCGCGCCGAGGGGTGGTGCACGGGCAGCCGGACCGAACCTCTCAGTCGTGCCTGTCCGGCTGTCTGACAAGTCCTGGACGAATCGTCGAACTCCAGGTGAGAGGTGTCAACCGGACCAACGTCCCGATCTGTGCCGCCACCCGTCCCGCGTCGCAATGACGCAGGTCGTGGCCGGTTTCCTGACCTGCGGGCGGGCGGGTTCGGCCACTCTTCTAGGGAAAAACACAGAAGTTCCCGGTGTGCGTTGACGCCTTTCGTGAGGCGGCCACAGGATGCGACACATGGCCGACCTGGACAGCAGGACAGCAGCGGTACCGTCTCGGCGCGTCAATGCGATGGAGATCGTGCTGAGAGACCTGCGGGGCGCCATCGAGCGCGGCGACTACGAAGTCGGTGACAAGCTCCCCTCGGAGGCGGAGCTGGGTCAGCGCTTCGAGGTGAGCCGCTCCGTCGTCCGCGAAGCCCTCCGCGCCATGCAGGCCTTGGGCCTGACGGCCTCCCGCGCCGGCAAGGGGACCTATGTCGCCTCACCGGGAGCGACGGAGGACCCCACCTTCGGCGCGTACTCCTCACGCGACCTGGTCGAGGTCCGCCGGCACATCGAGATCCCGGTCGCCGCCTACGCCGCCACCCGGCGTACCCAGGACGATCTGGACCTCCTCGACCGGCTGCTCGTACGGATGGAACGGCAGACCGACACCACGGCGTGGGTCGCCCTGGACACCCTGTTCCACATCACCATCGCGCAGTCGGCCGGAAACCCCGTGTTCCGCAAGGTGATTGAGGAGATCCGGGACGCCCTGGCCCGGCAGTCCACCTTTCTCGACATGCTGGCCAGGGACCGCCGCGAGCAGTCCAACCGGGAGCACCGCGCCATCGTCGAGGCGATCGTCGACCGGTCCGAGGACGGCGCCGTGCGGGCCATGACCGCCCACCTCGAACATGTCGAGTGGGCGCTGACCACCATCGTCCGGCCGGACCGCACCGGCGCAGCGGGCCGCGAGACCACCCCGGTCTGCCGGTGTGCGCAGGCGCCGGGGATCCCGGCACCGGCCGACCGCTGATCACCGGCCGCCGACCTCGCGCTCAGGGACATCAGCGCGACCCCCCCTCACCAGGCCGCCTCCGTGGCCGGCAGCACCACCCCCACCAGCACGTTCCTGCCCGCACCGAACCGCTGCCGGGTCTTGCTCGCTTATGCTACTTTTTGCTCGTGAGTGCGAAGAGGGTGAGTGAGCAAGGTGGCCGGACCTTCACCGAGGAGGCCAGGCGCGCCCAGATCGTGCGGGCGGCCATCGACACGGTGGCGGAGCACGGATACCCCAACACATCGTTCAGCAAGATCGCCCAGCGGGCGGGCCTGAGCAGCACGGGCATGATCTCGTACTACTTCGCCGGCAAGGCCGAGCTCTTCGACGAAGTGGTGTCCACGGTCCTGCGAGCCGCCGAGGAATTCGTCGGACCCCGCATCCAGCACGAGCCCACCTACCGGGCGAAGCTCCGCGCCTATATCGAGTCCAATCTCGACTTCATGGCCAAGTACCCCGGGCACACCCTCGCCCTGGCCGAGATCATCATCGGCACCTGCGACCGGGACAATGTGCCGGCCGGCGCCATGAACCAGGCCACCGCCTCCCTCGACGCCCTCGTCGACTGTCTGGACAAGGGGCTGGCCGCCGGGGAGTTCGCGGACGTCGAACCGCGGGTGATGGCCGTCGCCATCCGCGGCGCCATCGACAACACCCTGCGGCACCACATGCTCACCCCCGGCGTCGACCTCGAAAGCTACGGCAGCAAGCTCGCCGACATCTTCGACCGCGCCACCCGGGCCGGCTCCTGAACGACGCCGGGCGGCCTCGCCCCGGTACGCGGGGCGCGCAGACCTTCCTCCCGGCACTCAGAAGGCGCGCGGCGGACAGCGGCACTCCCGGGCCGCCCGCAGTGCCGCCGTCGCCCCCCTCCGGCCCGGCTAAGTGGTCGGCTCCGGAAGTCCTTCGGGGGTTGACTCCTGAGCCTGTCTCGTGCGCGGTGCCGGGTCAGACGTTGGGGTCGGCGGGGTAGAGACTGCAGGCGCAGTCCAGGGCGCCTTCGGGGCTGCCGGCGGGTAGGGCGGTGTCCTTGTAATGGTTGCTGGCTGGTGGCGGTTCCTCTGCGGTGCTGTTTGTGATCTTTCGCGACTGCCCTTCCGGAGCTGCACCCCGGCAAACCAGATGCCGCAGACTACACGGCGACGTAATGTGTGATCCCGGCTGTTGTCTATTACCTGGTCGTTGGTACGGCCACGGCTTCGGGAGGGCTTGATGGTTGCGGACATAGTGAGGACTTGGGTGGCGGGCTGGGCCGTGTCCCGGCGGACGCCCCCGCCTGTCGAGAAGCCCTGGGGGTTCTATATCGAGGTGGCTGGCAACGCCGACGAAGTGGGACGCCATGTCCTGCCCGAGGCCGAGGAGTTGTTGGTTCGCAGCGCCGCGGCCTCGGTGTCCGTGCCGCGGACTTGGATGAAGATGCCCGCGGAGCCGGAGGAGATCGAGTCCTGGCTGCCACAGGGATGGGCCTGGGAGGAGAGCGGCCATCTGATGGCCGTTGACCTGATGGCCACGGACCCGGTCGCGCCTGAGGGGTACACCACGACCGTGGAGACCATTGGGGCCGTCACCTACGCTCGGGTGCTGGATGCGGCGGGCGAGCAGGCGGCCCAGGGGCAGATGGCATCCCTCGGGGAAGCCGTGGTCGTGGACCGGGTGGTGACCGAGGATGCCCATCGGCGGCGCGGGCTGGGCAACTTCGTGATGCGTACGCTTGCCGACCGCGCCCTGGAGACGGGCGCGGTCCTCGCCGTTCTCGGCGCGACCGACGCCGGGTGCGCGCTGTACGAGACGCTGGGCTGGAAGAAGCACACGACGCTGGCGGAGTGCGTCTACCGGCCCTGAAGCAGGAGCATCGGCCGTACGCGGGGGTGGCCGAATCCCAAGACGCCAACAACCCCCGGATAGTCGCCGCTCTGGCCTTCACGCAACTGCGGTCAGGGCCATCCTGTCCCCACTCGGTGCTCATGACGTGGGACGCCGCGCCCAGCCACGACGTCTGGGCTCTGCCCCGGCGGCGGGCGGGGCAGGCTGTGGCTTGCCAGTGATCCACTTCGGCCGATCGGTTCGCCCGCCATGCCCGTCCGCACTGCCTGTCCAATAGCCCTGAGCGCCGCCGAACGCCTGCGGTTGAAGAAGATGGCCTACGGCCACAAGACCGAGCACCGGCTGCGGGTGCGTGCGCAGGTCGTCCTGTACGCCGCGCGCGGACGCTCCAACGCGCGCATCGCCCGGGAGACGGGGCTGCACCTGGACACCGTGCGCCGCTGGCGTGGCCGGTTTGCTCAGGCGGGCCTGCCCGGGCTCAAAGACCGCAGGCGCTGCGGCCGTCCCGCTTCGTTAACGCCGCTGCAGGCCACCGAGGTCAAGGCGCTGGCCTGCCGACTACCCGCCGAGACCGGAGTGCCGATCTCACGCTGGTCGTGCCCGGAACTGGCCCGCGAGGCCATCACCCGCCAGATCGTGACCGCGGTGTCGCCCTCCACCGTGCGACGCTGGCTGACTGAGGACGCGCTCAAGCCCTGGCAGCTCCGCTCCTGGATCTTCATCACCGACTCCGACTTCCACACCAAGGCCGCCCGGGTGCTGGACCTGTACGCCCGCACCTGGCAGGGTCAACCCCTCGGCGAGGACGAGTACGTCATCAGCGCCGACGAGAAGACCTCCATCCAGGCCCGCTGCCGCTGCCACCCCACCCTCGCTCCCGGCAAGGCCCGCGCCATGCGGGTCAACCACACCTACGGCCGTAGCGGCGCCCTGGCTCTGGGCGGGCTCGGTGCTCGGGCCGATGATGCCGACGACGAACGCAGCGATCAGGCCGATGCTGGCGAGGATGACGGTGGGACGGCCCGGTAGAGCCTGCTGGGGTGCCTGCCCTGCGGGCTCCCGGAAGTTTGCCATGTCGCCCTGTTCATTCCTTGATGCCCGAAGCCTTTCTGCAGGCAGGCTTGCCGCTGGCACGAGGGCGCGGGCGGAGGGCCCCCGCGCGGCACCTTCCCTCGACAGCGCCTTCGGCATGGGTGGTGGTGCTCGTCAAGACGGCTGCTCCCAAACAGCTCCGTCAGACCTCTTTGAGGGTGCCGGTGTGGAGTTCGCCCACGCGGCCGTCGGGGGTTTCGTAGGTCCAGAAGGCTTGGACGGTGTTGGTGTTGAGGTTCATCGCGTGGGTGACGGTCATGCCCGACTGCTCGACCCAGCCGACGATGAACACGCCGGGGCTGACCTCGGCGGCATGCAGGTCGACGTCCTCGACGGCGCCCTTGGCCGGTCCGGCGACGGTCTCGTAGTGCAGCCTGGTGCCGTCGGGCGCGTAGGTGTTGTGGAAGACGACGCCGTTGTCGACGCGGAAGCGGAAGGTCTTCCCCGCGTAGGTCCTGTTGCTCACCGCGTTCTCCCTGCCGCTCAGAAGAGGCCGTTGGAGTGCGGGAGCTCGGCCGGGATCGGGGCGATAACGTCCCAGTGCTCGACGATCTTGCCGTCGGCCACACGGAACAGGTCCCAGTAGACGACCGGCACGCCGAACTCGCCCTCGGACTGCAGGAGCACGAAGTCGCCCTCGGCGACGACCTTGTGGACGGTCCGGTAGACCAGGTTCTTGCCCTGCTCGGCCCACTTGGCGGCCGCGGCCCCGAAGCCGTCCAGCCCGTCGGCGGCCTCCGGGTTGTGCTGGAGATAGGTTTCGGTGGAGATGTAGTCGGTCAGCACCGAGTAGTCGGCGCCCTTGAGGACCTTCTCCGCGAACTCCGTGACGAGCGCGCGGTTGGCCTCGGTCGTGTCCAGGTCGCTCGGCGCGGCCGGGCCGTCGGTCTGCGAGCGGCCGGCGGCCGTGTCCGCAACGAGTGGGGTCAGCGCGTCCCAGTGCTCCGCCAGCTTGCCGTTCGCATCCACGCGGAAGAGATCGAAAGCCACCAGCGGCTGCGGGCCGAAGCCGTGGTACGTCCCGTGCAGCGCCACCAGGTCTCCGTCGGCGATCACCCGCGCTCCCTCGTAGCGGAAGCCTTCCGGCAGGCTCGCCACCAGCTGCCGCAGCGCCTCCGGACCGTCTGCGGCCAGGCTGCTGTGCTGACGGTAGTCAGCGGCCACCCAGCGGTCCACCGCGCTCGGGTCCTTGTCCCCGAACAGCTCACCAGCTGCCCTGAGTACGTTTTCCTTGCTGCTCATGCCATGCCTCCGATCTGCGCATTCCGGTGACGCCTTGCCCACCGGCCTGCCCTCCACTCTCCCGGCACCGGGGCCCCGGTGCACGGTAGAGTCAGGCATGGCTATGGTCGAAATGGGACAGACTCCGGTGATCGAACGGGGCTACCGCAACCCCACCCGACCCGGTCTGCGCCTGGAAGTCCTCACCTTCGCCGACCTCGTCCGCCGCCTGCCGGGCGAAGAGTACAAACGGGTGCATCGGCTGGACTTCCACCACCTCACCCTGGTCCACCGGGGCGAAGGCACCGTCATGGTCGACTTCGTCGACCGCCCCTGCCGGCCGGGCACGCTGCTGCACGTCCGTCCCGGGCAGGTCCAGCGCCTGCCCACAGCACCCGACGGCGCTCCCGCGGACCTGGACGCCACGATCGTCCTGTTCACCCCGGACTTCCCGCCCCGACTCCCCGCGAGCATCCCGGTGACCGACGACCCGTTCGGCCCGCCCCTCTGGCAGCTCGGCCCCGGCGACCACGACCGCTTCCGCCACGCACTGGCCGACCTCGCCACCGAATACGCCGACCTCCCCGCCCAGGACCCGGAGATCACCAAGGAACTCCTGCGCCAGCTGCTGGTCGGGATCCTGCTACGCATCGCCCGCCTCCCCACGCCCGACGACAGCGCACAGACCCCTGCCACGCAGGAGCCGTACCGCCTCTTCCAGCACGAACTGGAGCGCTCCTTCGCCGTCCTGCGCCAGGCCCACGACTACGCCACCCGGCTCGGCTACTCCCTCAAGACCCTCAATCGCGCCTGCCAACGCGCCACCGGACACACCGCCAAACAGCTCATCGAAGCCCGCGTCACCCTGGAGGCCAAGCGCATGCTGGCCCACACCGACCTGCCCGTCGCCGCCATCAGCCACCGGCTCGGCTTCACCGAACCCACCAACTTCAGCAAGTTCTTCACCCGCGCGACCAGCCAGACCCCAGGCGCCTTCCGGGCCGCACAGAGCTGACCAGCCGCAAGCCAGCCGAGCGACGTGTGAGCTCTGCGGTGGAAGCCCGAGTGAGAACGCACCGGAGCCACTGCTTTCTCTCGCAGCAATGAGCAATTGCGGCGGCCAACAAGCTGGGTGCCCCCACCTCGCTACCCCCAACATCTGGCCAGAGACCACCACGTACAACACGGGCCTGAAGTCAACCCCCGAAGGACTTCCAGAACGGACCACTAAGCCAGCGTCCTCATCCCCGCGACCAGCGTCCTGGCCTGCACATTCAGATGGTGGCTGTACTTCAGCAGCTCATTGATCTGACACAGGGTCACCCAGCGGAAGTCCTCGGGTGCCTCGGTCGGGAAGTCCTCGTCCACCTCGACGATGAGGTAGCGGCTGCGGGCATACAGGAAGCGGCCGCCCTCCTCCGACAGCACGGCATCGAACAGCGTCCGCTCCGGACGGCGCTCCAGCACGGCATCGAGATACCGGGGACGGTCACCCTCGGGAAGATGCGCGTAGCTCTGCGGCGTGCACTGCACGGTGGGCCCCAGCTCCACCACATCCAGGAAACCCGGCTCGACCCGGGCGCTCAGCAGCGCGTGCGGTACACCCCCGATCCGCTTCACCAGCAGCGCCGCCATTCCCAGCCCGTGCGGTTCGAGCAGCGGCTGCGACCAGGCGGGCACCTCCCGCCGGTGCGAGCTGACATCGACGGCGACGATACTGAAGAAGCGCCCGCTCTCATGCGAGATGGCGTCCGGCGAGCGGTGCCAGCCCGCCGCCTCGCGCAGCGGCAGCGGCTCGGTGGTGATCTCGTGCCGGGCCCGTCGCGTCGTGACCCAGCTGCGGATCTCCGTATCGGAGTGCAGGCCGGCATTGGCCGTCGAGGAGCCCGCCCGCCAGTCGGGGATGCAGGACAGCACCGTACGGGCGTCCATGTTCACCAGGTCGGGATGGCGCAGCAGCGCACCGAGCTGGCCCAGGGTGACCCAGCAGAAGTCCTCGTCCGCCTCGACCTCGGGGCCCACCTCGACCACCATGTTGCGGTTGCGCTTCCGGTAGAACCACGACCCCTGCTCGGACTGGAGCACATCGGCCAGCACCCGGCGCGGATCGGGATCGACGAAGCAGTCCATGTACGGAACCGCGGAACCGCCGTGCACCCGCGTGTAGTTGCTCTTGGTGGCCTGCACCGTGGGGGAGAGCTGCACCCCGTTGGCGTTCCCCGGCTCCGGCTTCGCCTGCATCAGACAGTGCAGCACCCCGTCGATCTCGCGCACCGCGATGCCCAGCACACCGATCTCGGGCTGGTGGATGATCGGCTGGCACCACTCGCGGACCGGCCCGTAGTCGGAGCGGACCCGCAGGCCCTCGATGGAGAAGAAACGCCCGCTGTCATGCCGCAGGTTCCCGCTCCCGGGAGCGAAGCCCCAGCCCCGCAGCTCCTCGAACGGTATCCGGCTGACCTGGAGCGCATGAGTGCGCTGCCGCTCCTCGAACCACGCATGGAACGCTTCGTTGCTCATCACCCCGCCCTCGGTGGCCAGCGCCGAAGCGGCCAGCCGGGACGACAGCGCCACCGCCCGCCGGGAAGACACCACGGAGCCGGATGAGTACGAAGGCTCCACTGTGCTGTCCATATGCATTTCTGCGCCCCTCCACGCTGATGGGTGTACGGCACCGCTGATGGGTGTACGGCACCGGACGGCCGACCTCTCCACCCGCAGCCTGCACCGGGGAGTCCTGGCATTCACCTAGTCTCTGCGGCTCGCCCGCCCGCGGACGGGCCGGCGGCGGCCGCACCCGAGCACCCGGGGAACGGGCGCCGGGCCGCGCCGTCCCAGGCTCCGGGAGGACGCCGCGTACCGCTGCGGAAGCCCTGCTCAGAGCGGTACGGAAGGGTCCTCCGCCGCGCCTAGGAGTTCCCCTAGAGGTGGCCTACGGCCCGCCTTTCGCGGCCCGCCGCTGTGGAACGGTGAACTCCAGCCGTGACTGTGCCGCTTCGCGTAGGGAGTGCGATTGATGAACGGGTCGGAACCCGCGGGCTCCAGGATTCCCTCGCAGGGCGGTGAGCCGATCGCGGTCATCGGCCTGTCCTGCCGCCTGCCCGGGGCAGCCGACCCCGACGCCCTCTGGCAACTCCTGCGCGACGGCAGAAGCGCCGTCACCGAAGCGCCGGCCGACCGGTGGACCACCGAACTCCTCGCGCAGTCAGAGCTGTCCGAGCTGCCCCGGGGCGGCTTCCTCGACGATGTCGCCGGCTTCGACGCAGGCTTCTTCGGTGTCTCCCCGCGCGAGGCCCGGTCGATGGCCCCCCAGCAGCGGCTCGCCCTCGAACTCGGCTGGGAGGCACTGGAAAGCGCCCGCATCCGCCCGGAACGGCTCCACGGCCACCGGACCGGGGTGTACATCGGAGCCACCGTCGAGGACTACGCCGTACTCGTCCACCAGCAGGGCCCCGAGGCACTCGACCACCACACTCCGACCGGCCTCAACCGCGGACTCATCGCCAACCGCCTCTCCTACCACCTCGGCCTGCGCGGCCCCAGCATGACCCTGGACACCGCTCAGTCCTCCTCCCTCGTCGCGGTCCAGGCCGCGTGCGACAGCCTGCACCGCGGCGACTGCGACACCGCGCTGGCCGGCGGGGTACACCTCAACCTCGCCCCCGAGAGCACTCTCGCCATGGCCCGCTTCGGCGCGCTCAGCCCGAGCGGCCGCTGCCACACCTTCGACGCCCGCGCGGACGGCTTCGTCCGCGGCGAGGGAGGCGGCCTCGTCGTCCTCAAGCCCCTCTCCAGGGCCCTGGCGGACGGCGACCACGTCCACTGTGTGATCCGCGGCGGCGCGGTCAACAACGACGGCGGCGGGCCCGGCCTCACCACCCCGGACGCCGCCGCGCAGGAAGAGGTGCTGCGCCTGGCCTGCGCACGCGCCGGCGTCCACCCCGGCGACCTCGGCTATGTGGAGCTGCACGGCACCGGCACCAAGGTCGGTGACCCCATCGAGGCGGCGTCGCTCGGCGCCGCGTTCGGCACCGACCCGCGCCGGAGCACCCCACTGCCCGTGGGTTCGGTCAAAACCAATATCGGCCACCTCGAAGGCGCCGCCGGCATCGCGGGACTGCTGAAGGTGGTGCTGTGCGTGGAGCACGGCCACCTCGTTCCGAGCCTCAACTTCGCGACACCCCACCCCGACATTCCGCTCGACGCCCTGAACCTGCGGGTGCAGACCGAGTCCGGCGCCTGGACGGCGCAGGAGGGGCGGCAACTCATCGCCGGGGTCTCCTCGTTCGGGATGGGCGGCACGAATGCGCATCTGATCGTGGCACGGACGGAGGACTCCGGGGAGGTTGAGTCTGCCACTGGACGGGGCTGCGTTCCGTCGGCTCCGGATGCGGACGTGACGGTGCCCTGGGTGGTGTCCGGGCGTACCGCCGAAGCCCTGGCGGCGCAGGCGGAGCGACTGGTGTCACGGGTGACGGACGGCGGCTTGTCGCCGGCGGAGGTGGGCTGGTCGCTGCTGACGTCCCGGTCGTCGTTCGAGCACCGAGCGGTCGTGGTGGGTTCCCGGACCGACGAACTGACCGCCGGGGTACGGGCGGTGGCGGAGGGACGCCCCGATGCCGCGGTGACGATCGGCGAGGCAACCGACCGCTCCGGCAACACGGTGACCGACCGCTCCGGCAACACGGTGTTCGTCTTCCCGGGGCAGGGGTCGCAGTGGGCCGGCATGGCGGTGGAGCTGCTCGACTCCTCGCCCGTCTTCGCGAGCCGGCTGGCGGAGTGTGAGGCGGCGTTGGAGCCGTTCACCGACTGGTCGCTGAGTGGTGTGCTGCGTGCGGCTGACGGGGCCCCGGGGCTGGACCGGGTCGATGTCGTCCAGCCGGTGTTGTGGGCGGTGATGGTGTCGTTGGCGGAGGTCTGGCGCTCCCACGGTGTCGAGCCGGCTGCTGTCGTCGGGCACAGCCAGGGGGAGATTGCTGCGGCTTGTGTCGCCGGGGCGTTGACCCTGGAGGACGGCGCCCGGGTGGTGGCGCTGCGCAGCAAGGCCATCCGTGCCCTGTCGGGCCGTGGCGGAATGGTGTCGGTGGCGCTGCCCCGGCCCGAGGTGGAGGAGTTGATCGAGCCATGGGGTGGTCGGATCTCGGTGGCGGCGGTCAACGGGCCGTCGTCGGTGGTGGTGTCCGGTGACGGCGATGTTCTGGGCCGGCTGGTGGAGGAGTGCCGGGAGCGCGAGGTCCGTGCACGGCGGATCGAGGTGGATTACGCCTCGCATTCGGCGCATGTGGAGTCGATCGAGGAGGACCTGAACGACGTCCTGGCGCCGGTCGCGCCCCGGACCCCCGCCGTGCCGCTGTTCTCGACGGCGACGGGGGACTGGCTGGACACGGCGGAGATGGACGCCGGCTACTGGTTCGCCAACCTGCGGCGGACGGTGGAGTTCGCCCCCGCCATCGACGCGCTGACCGCGGCCGGGCACCACACCTTCGTGGAGGTCAGTCCACACCCCGTCCTGACCATGCCGGTGCGGGAGACGGTGGAGGCCGCGGGCGCCGAGGGGGCGGTCGTGGGCACCCTGCGCCGCGGCGAGGGCGGCCTCGCCCGGTTCTACACCTCGCTCGGCGAGCTGTACGTGCAGGGTGTCGACGTCGACTGGGCCCCGGCGTTCGCCGCCCCCCGCCCCCCGCTCGTGGACCTCCCCACCTACGCCTTCCAGCGCGAGCGGCACTGGATCGAGCACCCCGCCGGGCACCCCCGCCGCACGGCCCCCGCCCCTTCCGTGCCGCACCGGCCCGCCACCACCCCGACCGAGCGCTCCGGGACGGGCCGGCCCACCCTCGACGTCGTACGGGACCACGCTGCCGCGGTGCTCGGCCACCGGGACCCCTCAGCGCTCCACGCCGCCCACACCTTCAAGGACCTGGGCTTCGACTCGGTCACCGCCGAGGAGCTGCGGAACCGGCTGAACCGGGCACTCACCGTACGGCTGCCGTCCACCGCGCTCTACAACCACCCCTCACCCACCCGGCTGGCCCGCTACCTCGACGCCGAACTCCTGGGTACTGCCCATGAGTTGCCCCAGCATCAAGGCCCGGCCGCCGACCCCGAGGAGCCCATCGCCATCGTCGCGATGGCCTGCCGCTACCCCGGCGGCGTACGGTCGCCCGAAGACCTCTGGCAGATCCTGCGGGACCGGGTGGACGCGGTATCGCCGTTCCCCACCGACCGGGGCTGGCAGACCGACGGGCTGTACGACCCCGACCCCGAACGCTCGGGCACCAGTTACGTGCGCGAGGGCGGCTTCCTCGATGCCGCGTCCTTCGACGCCGGCTTCTTCGGGATCTCGCCGCGCGAGGCCCTGGCGATGGATCCGCAGCAGCGACTGCTGCTGGAGACCTCGTGGGAGGCGCTGGAACGGGCCGGCATCGACCCGACGGGGGTCCGCGGCAGCCTCACCGGAGTGTTCGTCGGAGCCATGGCCCAGGAGTACGGCCCCCGGCTGCACCAGGCGAGCCAGCAGGTCGAGGGCCATGTCCTGACCGGCACGACCACGAGCGTGGCCTCCGGACGCATCGCCTACACACTCGGTCTCGAGGGACCGGCCATCACCGTGGACACGGCGTGCTCCTCCTCCCTGGTGGCGCTGCATCTCGCGGCGCAGGCACTGCGCACCGGAGAGTGCACCCTCGCGCTCGCCGGCGGGGCGACGGTGATGTCCCGGCCCGGCATGTTCGTGGAGTTCAGCCGCCAGCGGGGACTCGCGCCCGACGGCCGGTGCAAGCCGTTCGCCGCGGCCGCCGACGGCACGGCCTGGGGCGAAGGCGCCGGAATCCTGCTGCTGGAACGCCTGTCGGAGGCCCGCCGCAAGGGCCACCCGGTACTGGCGGTGCTGCGCGGCAGCGCCACCAACCAGGACGGCGCCTCGAACGGCCTCAGCGCCCCCAACGGCCCCTCCCAGGAACGCGTGATCCGGGCCGCGCTCTCCGCTGCCGGGCTGCGGCCCTCCGACGTCGACGCGGTCGAGGCGCACGGCACCGGCACAGCGCTCGGCGACCCCATCGAGGCGCAGGCGCTGCTGGCCACGTACGGGCAGGAGCGGGAGGCGGACCGGCCGCTGTGGCTCGGCTCGCTCAAGTCCAACATCGGGCACACCCAGGCCGCCGCCGGTGTCGCCGGGGTCATCAAAATGGTGCTCGCCCTGCGGCACGGCCTCCTCCCGGAAACACTGCACCTCGACGCGCCGTCCCCGCATGTGGACTGGTCGGCGGGCACGGTACGGCTGCTCACCATGGACCAGCCGTGGGAGGTGAACGGGCAGGTGCGCCGGGCCGGCGTCTCCTCGTTCGGCATCAGCGGCACCAATGCGCATGTGATCGTGGAACAGCCTCCGGCCGAAGCCCCGTCCGCACGGCCCGACGCAGCGGAGCCGGGCGACGCGGAAGGAGCGGACGGCGACCACCGTGACCAGCCGGTCGTGCCCTGGGCCGTGCACGGCCGGACCCCGGAAGCACTGCGCGCCCAGGCAGCCGCGCTCGCCACCCACCTCGACTCCCTCCCCGACGCCGCACCGTACGACGTCGCACACTCCCTGCTCACGACGCGCGCGGCCCTGGAACACCGAGCGGTGCTCATCGGCACCGACCGCGCCGCCCTCCTCGCGGACCTGCACTCTGTGGCCGAGGGCGACCCCGGCCCCCATACCGCCATCGGCTCCGTACCCACCGCCCCCGCTTCGTCAGCGGTCTTCGTCTTCCCGGGGCAGGGGTCGCAGTGGATGGGCATGGCGGTGGAGTTGCTGGACTCCTCGCCGGTGTTCGCAAGCCGGTTGGCGGAGTGTGAGGCGGCGCTGGAGCCGTTTACCGACTGGTCGTTGAGTGGTGTGTTGCGGGGGGCCGAGGGGGCGCCGGGGCTGGATCGGGTGGATGTGGTTCAGCCGGTGTTGTGGGCGGTGATGGTGTCGTTGGCGGAGGTCTGGCGGGCTCATGGTGTGGAGCCGGCTGCGGTCGTCGGGCACAGTCAGGGGGAGATCGCGGCGGCGTGTGTCGCGGGGGCGTTGAGCTTGGAGGATGGCGCGCGGGTCGTGGCGTTGCGGAGCAAGGCCATCCGTGCGCTGTCCGGTCGCGGTGGGATGGTGTCCGTGGCGCTGTCCCCGTCCGAGGTGTCGAAGCTGATCGAGCCGTGGGGTGGCCGGGTTTCGGTTGCGGCGGTCAACGGCCCCACCTCCGTGGTGGTCTCCGGCGACGCGGACGCGCTCGATGAACTGATGGACGTGTGCCGCGAGCGCGAGGTCCGTGCGCGCCGCATTGACGTGGATTACGCCTCGCATTCGGCCCATGTGGAGTCGATTCGCGAGGAGCTGCTCACAGTCTTGGCGCCGGTGGTGCCGAGGGCGTCCGAGGTGCCGTTCTTTTCGACGGTGAGGGGGGAGTGGCTGGACACGGCGGAGATGGACGCCGGGTACTGGTACGCGAACCTGCGGCGGACGGTGGAGTTCGCCCCCGCCATCGAAGCTCTCACCGAGGCTGGTCACCGCACCTTCGTGGAGGTCAGCCCGCATCCTGTGCTCACCGTGCCGCTTCAGGAGACCGTGGAGGACGCCGGCGCGGATGCGGTGGTGACCGGCACGCTGCGCCGGGACGACGGTGGTCTGCCGCGCCTCTTCACCTCGCTCGGCGCGCTGTATGTGAACGGCGTGGACGTCGACTGGTCCCCCGTCTTCGCCGACCGCCGCCCGCGCCGGGTGGACCTGCCGACGTACGCGTTCCAGCGGCAGCGCTTCTGGCTGGAGCCGGAGGCGCCGGCCGTCGCCGCTTCCCCCGAGGAGGCGGCGTTCTGGACGGCCGTCGGGGACCAGGACGCGGCATCACTGGCGGGCACGCTCGGGCTGCCCGGCGCCGAGGCCCTGGACGAGGTGCTGCCCGCGCTGTCGTCATGGCACAAGAACCGGCGGCGGCGGAGCACGGTCGACGGCTGGCGCTATCGCGTCGTGTGGCGGCCCCTCACGGAGCCAGCCGTCCGTCAACTCGACGGCAACACATGGCTGTTGGCGGTTCCGGCCGGGTACGAGGACGACGCGCTGGTGCGCGGCGCCCGCGAGGCACTGGAGGAAGCGGGCGCCCGCACACACGCACTGACCGTGGACGACAGCGCGGGACTCGCCGATCTGCTGCGTGCCGCCTCCGCACCCTTCACCGGTGTGCTGTCCCTGCTGGCCCTGGACGAACGGCCGGACCGTAGCCAGCCCTGCGTACCCACCGGCCTTTCGCTCACCCTCGCGCTGCTCCAGGCACTCGGAGAGGCCGGGATCGACGCCCCGCTGTGGTGCGTCACCCGAGGCGCGGTCGCCACCGGCACCACGGTCGAGTCTGCGACGGATGCCACCACGGCCGATTCCACCGCTGACCCCACTGGCGATTCCGTGGGGGGCGCCACCGTTGCGGACCATGCGCCGACGCATCCCGACCAGGCCGGGATCTGGGGGCTCGGCCGGGTCGCCGCGCTGGAGCATCCGGAACGTTGGGGCGGCCTCATCGACCTGTCCGGCCAGGTGGCAGCCGATGGCCAGGAAGTGACGCTGCTGGCGCGGATCCTGGCAGCCGGTGGTGACGAGGATCAGCTCGCCGTCCGCGGGACCGCCGTGTACGGGCGTCGGCTGGTCCCCGCGCCGGTCGCCGGGAAGGCCCCGCGGCGCTCCTGGCGCCCGCGCGGCACCGTCCTCGTCACCGGCGGCACCGGAGCGCTCGGTGCCCATATCGCCCGCTGGCTCGCCGCCGAGGGCGCGGAACACCTCGTCCTCACCGGCCGTCGTGGTGCCGACGTCCCCGGCGTCGCCGCACTCCGTTCCGAACTCCGTGACCAGGGCGTCCAGGTCACCGTGGCGGGTTGTGACCTCGCCGATCAGCAGGCGGTGGCGGCCCTGGTACGGCAGATCGAGCAGGACGGGGACCCGGTCCGCACCGTGGTGCACGCCGCCGGAGTCAGCGCCCTCGGTCCGCTGGCGGAGGCAGGCGCGCACGACCTCGCGGCCGCGCTCTCGGGCAAGGTCGCCGGAGCCGACCACCTGGCCGCCGTACTCGATCCCGCACACCTCGACGCCGTCGTCTACTTCTCCTCCATTTCCGGCACGTGGGGCGTGGCCGAGCACGGCGCGTACGCCGCCGCCAACGCGCTCCTCGACGCCCGCGCCGCACGCGGACGGGCCGACGGCCTGCCGGTCCTGTCGGTCGCCTGGGGCCCGTGGGCCGGCGGCGGCATGATCTCCGACTCGATGCACGACGTGCTGCGGCGCCGCGGCGTGCCCGTCATCGACCCGGACACCGCCCTCACCGCCCTCCAGCAGGCGCTTGACCACGACGAGACCTCGCTCGCGGTCGCCGATGTCGACTGGCAGCGCTTCAGCAGCCTCTTCACCTCCATACGTCCCAGCCGACTCCTCACCGAGATCCCGCAACTGGCGGAGGGCGGGGACGGTAGCGGTGATGGCGGAACGGAGCGTGGGTCCGCACGTTCGCCGCTCGCCGAGCGGCTCGCCGGGCTCGATGCCCGGCAGCGCACCGCAGCACTGCTGGACCTCGTCCGTGAGCAGATCGCCTCGGTGCTCGGTCACGACAAGACGGCCCCGGTCGACGCCGAACGCCCCTTCAAGGAGCTGGGTTTCGACTCGCTGACCGCCGTCGAGCTGCGCAATCGCCTGGGCCGGGCCACCGGGCTGCGACTGCCCAGGACCGTCGTCTTCGACCATCCCAGCCCGGCCGCGCTCGCCGGCTACGTCGGCACCGAACTGGCCGGCGAGGAGGAAGGCGCCACCAAGCCGGGCACGGCGCCCGCCCTCGTCCCCGCCCCCGGCTCCACCCCCGCGGACGATGACCCGATCGCCCTCGTGTCCATGGCCTGCCGGTACCCGGGTGGCGTGCAGTCCCCCGAGGACCTGTGGCGGCTCGTCCGGGAGGGCGTCGACGCGATGTCCGCCTTCCCCACCGACCGCGGATGGGACCTCGACGGCCTCTACGACCCCGATGCCGACCAGCCCGGCAGGAGCTACGTCCGGGAGTCCGGATTCCTGCGCGATGCCGGTGACTTCGACGCCGAGTTCTTCGGGATCTCGCCGCGCGAGGCGATCGCCATGGACCCGCAGCAGCGGCTCCTCCTGGAGACCTCGTGGGAGGTCTTCGAGCGGGCGGGCATCGACCCCAAGTCCCTGCGCGGCAGCGGGATCGGTGTCTACATGGGCGTCACCGACCAGGAGTACGGGAACCGGCTGCGAACGTCGGATCCTGAGCAGTTCGAGGGCTATCTCGCGACCGGGGCGGCCGCGAGCGTCGCCTCCGGCCGGGTCGCCTACACCCTGGGACTGGAAGGCCCGGCCGTCACGGTCGACACGGCATGCTCGTCGTCACTGGTCGCCCTGCACATGGCGGTGCGAGCCCTCCGCTCGGGGGAGTGCTCGCTCGCCGTCGCGGGAGCCGCGATGGTCATGGCTGATCCGGGTCCCTTCATCGGCTTCAGCCGGCAGCGGGGACTGGCGCGCGACGGCCGCTGCAAGCCCTTCGCCGCCGCCGCCGACGGCTTCGCACTCTCCGAGGGCGTCGGTGTCCTGCTGGTCGAACGCCTCTCGGAGGCCCGCCGCAACGGGCACCCGGTGCTGGCGGTCATCCGCGGCACGGCCGTCAACCAGGACGGTGCGTCGAACGGCCTCACCGCGCCGAACGGTCCCTCGCAGCAGCGAGTCATCCGTGCCGCGCTCGCCGATGCGGGTCTGTCGGCCGGTGCGGTGGATGTGGTGGAGGCGCACGGTACGGGTACGTCGTTGGGCGATCCGATCGAGGCGCAGGCGTTGCTGGCCACGTATGGGCAGGAGCGGGCGGCGGACCGGCCGTTGTGGCTCGGCTCGGTCAAGTCCAACATCGGGCACACCCAGACCGTCTCCGGTGTGGCCGGTGTCATGAAGATGGTGCTCGCCATGCGGCACGGCGAGCTGCCGGCGACCTTGCACGTGGACGAGCCGTCGCCGCATGTGGAGTGGTCGTCGGGCGCGGTGGAACTGCTGACCGAGGCCCGTCCGTGGACGCCGGAAGACGGCCGTCCGCGCCGCGCCGGCGTCTCCTCGTTCGGTATCAGTGGGACCAATGCGCATGTGATCGTGGAGCAGGCGGAGCCGGAAACGCAGGCGGAGGCGGAGTCGGCTGAGGGAGAGGCCGTCGCGCCGTCGTCGGCTTCGGGTGTGGTGGTTCCATGGGTGGTGTCCGGGCGTTCCGCCGAGGCGTTGGTGGCGCAGGCGGAGCGGTTGGCATCGCGAGTGGTGGACAGCGACTGGTCGCCGGCTGAGGTGGGTTGGTCGCTGGTGGCGTCCCGGTCGTCGTTCGAGCACCGGGCGGTCGTAGTGGGCTCGGATATCGCTGAACTCACCACACAACTAGGGAAGTTGAACCCCTCTTCGGCGGTGAGTGATCCGGGTCGGACGGTGTTCGTCTTCCCGGGGCAGGGGTCGCAGTGGGTGGGGATGGCGGTGGAGTTGCTGGACTCCTCGCCGGTGTTCGCAAGCCGGTTGGCGGAGTGTGAGGCGGCGTTGGAGCCGTTCACCGACTGGTCGCTGAGCGAGGTGCTCCGTGCGGCCGAGGGGGCGCCGGGTCTGGACCGGGTGGATGTGGTCCAGCCGGTGCTGTGGGCGGTGATGGTCTCGTTGGCGGAGGTCTGGCGCGCCCACGGTGTCGAGCCGGCTGCTGTCGTCGGGCACAGTCAGGGTGAGATTGCCGCGGCTTGTGTCGCCGGGGCGTTGACTCTGGAGGATGGCGCGCGGGTGGTGGCGTTGCGGAGCAAGGCCATCCGTGCGCTGTCCGGTCGCGGCGGGATGGTGTCGGTGGCCCTGCCGTCGTCCGAGGTCCCGGAGCTTGTCGAGCCGTGGAACGGTCGCATATCGCTTGCGGCCATCAACGGCCCCACCTCCGTGGTGGTCTCCGGCGACGCGGACGCGCTCGATGAACTGGCCGATGCGTGCCGGGAGCGCGAGGTCCGGGCCCGCCGCATTGACGTGGACTACGCCTCGCACTCGGCCCACGTGGAGTCGATCGAGGAGACGCTGGGGGAGCTCCTGGCGCCCGTCGCGCCCCGGAAGTCGTCCGTGCCGCTGTTTTCGACGGTGACGGGGGAGTGGCTGGACACGGCGGCGATGGACGCCGGGTACTGGTATGCGAACCTGCGGCGGACCGTGGAGTTTGCGCCCGCCATCGAGGCCCTCACGGCCGCCGGCCACCGCACCTTCGTGGAGGTCAGCCCGCACCCCGTGCTCACCGTGCCACTCCAGGAGACCGCCGAGGCGGCAGAGGTCGAGGCGGTGGTGACGGGGACCCTGCGCCGTGATGACGGTGGTCTGTCGCGGCTCTACACCTCCCTCGGCGAGCTGTATGTGAACGGCGTGGAGGTGGACTGGTCCCCGGCCTTCGCCGCCCCCCGCCCCGCAGTCGTCGAGCTGCCCACCTACGCCTTCCAGCACCGCCGTTACTGGCTGGAGTCGGGTCAGCCGGCGGTGGCCGGTGTGGTGGATCCGGTGGAGGTGCGGTTCTGGGATTCGGTGGAGCGGGCGGATCTGGAGGGTCTGGCGGCGACGTTGGGTCTGGCGGATTCGGGTGCTTTGGGTGAGGTGTTGCCGGCGCTGTCGTCGTGGCGGCAGGGCCGGCAGCAGCGGAGCACGGTCGACAGCTGGCGCTATCGGATCGTCTGGCGACCTCAACCCGAGCCAGACCAGGGCGAGTTGGACGGCAGCTGGGTGATCGCCGTACCCGCTGACTACCTGGCGGACGACCTGGTGCAGGCGACCTCTCGCGGTCTCGGCGAACGGGCTCGCCTCCTGCCCGTATCGGCCACCGCCGACCGCGCGGAACTGGCGGCACAGCTGACGGCGCTGCACGGTGACGCGGATGCCCCGCTGCACGTGGTGTCGCTGCTCGCGCTGGACGACCGGGACGCCGGCGGCCACCGGGGAGTGCCCGGCAGCCTGCTCAGCACCCTTGCGCTCACCCAGGCACTCGCCGACACGGAGGTGAAGGCCCGCCTGTGGGCGGTCACCCAGGGAGCCGTCTCCACCGACGCCGCCGCAGGGGGACCGGAATCCGGCCGGGCGTCCGACCCGCTACGCAATCCCGGCCAGGCGGCGATCTGGGGTCTGGCCCGGGTCTTCGGCCTCGACCACCGTGAGCGCTGGGGTGGCCTGATCGATCTGCCGGGGACCCTGGACGACGACGCACTGCGCCGTTTCCGGTCCCTGCTCAGCGGTGACGGTGGCAGTCAGGACGAGTACGCCGTCCGCCCGTCCGGGGTCCATGCCCGGCGCATGGTGCGCGCGCCCCTCGACCCGTCGGCCGCCGCCGAGCCGTGGCAGCCGCGCGGCACCGTTCTCATCACCGGGGGCACCGGAGCGCTCGGCGCCCATGTGGCGCGGGCGCTCGCGGACGGCGGCGCCGAGCACCTGGTGCTCGTCGGCAGGCGCGGACCGGACGCCCCGGGCGCATCCGAGTTGTCCGCCGAGCTGACCGCCCTCGGGGCGCGCGTCACGGTGGCCGCCTGCGACGTCACCGACCGGGCCGCGCTGGCCAAGCTGCTGGACTCGCTCACCGACGAGGCGCCGCTGACCGCCGTGGTGCACACCGCGGGCGTCGTCGGTGAGGCCCGTCCCCTCGACGAGACGTCCCTCGACGACGCGATGGCCGCCGTGCGCGCCAAGATCTCCGGCGCCTGTCACCTCGACGAGCTGCTGGCCGATCACCCGCTGGACGCCTTCGTGCTGTTCTCCTCCGGCGCAGGAGTGTGGGGCAACGGCGGACAGGGCCCGTACGCGGCAGCCAACGCCACCCTCGACGCACTCGCCGCATGGCGCCGGGCACAGGGCCGACCGGCCACGTCCATCGCCTGGGGTGCCTGGGCGGGCGGCGGCATGGTCGACGAGGACGTGGCCGAGCAACTGAGCCGCCGCGGTGTGCCCGCGATGGATCCCGCACTGGCCGTACACGCCCTGCGGGAAGCCGTCGACCAGGGGGAGACCACGCTCGTCGTCGCCGACATCCGATGGGACCGCTTTCTCCCCGCCTACACGGTGAGCGGGCCCCGGCCGCTCCTGGACGAACTCCCGGACGTCCGGCAACTGCTCGCCGGCCAGGAGGAGGAGCGGGCGGACCAGGCCGGCGAGAAGGGCCCGGACCTGCCGGAGCGGCTGGCCGCGCTTCCGGAGCCCAAGCGCAAGCGCATGCTCCTGGACCTCGTCCGCACCCATGCGTCCGCCGTACTGGGGCACTCCTCGACCGAGGCGGTC
The DNA here is from genome assembly GCF_036227565.1 of Streptomyces sp. NBC_01454. Taxonomy (NCBI): domain Bacteria; kingdom Bacillati; phylum Actinomycetota; class Actinomycetes; order Kitasatosporales; family Streptomycetaceae; genus Streptomyces; species Streptomyces sp. NBC_01454. The sequence continues at coordinate 241,558 of NZ_CP109460.1, read as the reverse complement.
CGGCCCGCGCGGGCCTTCCGCGAGCTGGGCTTCGACTCACTGACCGGAGTGGAGCTGCGCAACCGGCTCACCACGGCCACCGGACGGAAGCTCCCCGCCACTCTGGTCTTCGACCACCCGACACCGACCGCACTCGCCGCGTACCTGCGGGACGCACTGCTCCCCCCGGAACCGGAGGCAGCGAGCGACCTTCCGGTGCTCCCCGAGCTGCAACAGGTCGCGAGCGCACTGCAAGCGGCCACCGATGACGACACCCGGCGGGCGCTCACCGAAGGGCTGCGCGGCCTGCTCACCCACTGGGAAGGCCAGGAGCCGCTACCGGCAAAGACCGTCGACGACGAACTCGCGGAAGCGAGCGATGAGGACATGTTCGACCTGATTGACAGGGAACTCGGGATCGGCTGATCCGGGACGTACACCGACCGCCGGTTTCTTGAAGGGCTGACGCTACATGGACAACGAGGACAAGCTCCGCGACTACCTCAAGCGGGTCACCACGGACCTGCGGCAGACCCGCCGCAGGCTGCAGGAGGTGGAGTCGCGGGAGCACGATCCCCTCGCGATCGTCGCCATGGCCTGCCGCTTCCCGGGAGGAGTGGCCTCTCCGGAGGAACTGTGGCGGCTGGTGGCCGAAGGCACCGACGCCATCGGGCCCATGCCGACCGACCGCGGCTGGGACGTGGACAAGCTGTACGACCCGGACCCCGACCGGGCCGGTAGCAGCTACGTCCGCCAGGGCGGCTTTCTCTATGACGCCGCGGAGTTCGACGCCGGCTTCTTCGAGATTTCCCCGCGCGAGGCCCTCGCGATGGACCCGCAGCAGCGGCTCCTCCTGGAGACCTCGTGGGAGGTCTTCGAGCGCGCGGGCATCGACCCGACATCGGTACGCGGCAGCGGCGCCGGCGTCTTCGTCGGGTCCAGCAACCAGGGCTACGCCGCTGCCGCCGACGGGAGCACCGCCCCCGAGGGCGTCGAGGGCCATCTGCTGACCGGAGGCTCGGCAGCCGTGCTCTCCGGCCGGCTCGCCTACAGCTTCGGGCTGGAGGGGCCGGCCGTCACCGTCGACACCATGTGCTCGTCCTCGCTGGTCGCCCTGCATCTCGCCATCCAGGCGCTGCGGCACGGCGAGTGCGAGATGGCGCTCGCCTGCGGAGCGACCGTGATGTCCTCGTCACGGAACTTCGTGGAGTTCAGCCGGCAGCGGGGACTCGCACGCGACGGCCGCTGCAAGCCGTTCGCCGCGGCCGCCGACGGCACCGCATGGGGCGAAGGTGTCGGCGTCCTGCTCCTGGAACGCCTGTCGGAGGCCCGCCGCAACGGCCACCCGGTACTGGCGGTGATCCGCGGCAGCGCCGTCAACCAGGACGGCGCCTCGAACGGTCTGACCGCACCCAACGGTCCCTCGCAGCAGCGGGTGATCCGCGCCGCGCTGGCCAATGCGGGTCTGTCGGGCGGCGAGGTGGACGTGGTGGAGGCGCACGGTACGGGTACGTCCTTGGGCGATCCGATCGAGGCGCAGGCGTTGCTGGCCACGTACGGGCAGGAGCGGGAGGCGGACCGGCCGCTGTGGCTCGGCTCGCTCAAGTCGAACATCGGGCATGCGCAGGCCGCCTCCGGCATCGCCGGAGTGATGAAGATGGTCCAGGCGATACGCCATGGCGTCCTGCCCGCGACGCTCCATGTCGACGCGCCCTCACCGCATGTCGACTGGTCGACGGGGAACGTCCGTCTGCTCACCGACGAGACGGCATGGCCCGAGACCGAAGCACCCAGGCGCGCCGGTGTCTCGTCCTTCGGCGGCAGCGGCACCAACGCCCATGTCCTGCTCGAACAGGCACCGGCGGAGGAACCGGCCGACGAACAGCCCGCAGAGGACGCTCCCGCAGAGCACGCTCCCGCGGCGGCCGCTCCCGCAGCGGACGCGGCGCCCGTCGCGCTGCCCTGGGTGGTCTCCGGGCGATCCGCGACGGCCTTGCGCGCGCAGGCAGACCGACTGGCGTCGTGGGCGGAGACCGCCGGACAGCCGCCGGCGGACACGGCGCATGCGCTGGTGGCCTCGCGTGCGGCCCTGGAGCACCGGGCCGTGGTGGTGGGATCCGACCAGAACGCACTGGTCGCCGGACTGCGTGCGGTGGCGGAGGGCGAGACACCCGCCGGTGCGGTGGTCGGCGACGCGGGAGTCCTGGAGGGCGACGTCGATGTGGTGTTCGTCTTCCCGGGGCAGGGGTCGCAGTGGATGGGCATGGCGGTGGAGTTGCTGGACTCCTCGCCGGTGTTCGCAAGCCGGTTCGCGGAGTGTGAGGCGGCGCTGGAGTCGTTCACCGACTGGTCGTTGAGTGGTGTGTTGCGGGGGGCCGAGGGGGCGCCGGGTCTGGACCGGGTGGATGTGGTTCAGCCGGTGTTGTGGGCGGTGATGGTGTCGTTGGCGGAGGTCTGGCGGGCCCATGGTGTGGAGCCGGCTGCGGTCGTCGGGCACAGTCAGGGGGAGATCGCGGCGGCCTGTGTCGCGGGGGCGTTGAGCTTGGAGGATGGCGCGCGGGTCGTGGCGTTGCGGAGCAAGGCCATCCGTGCGCTGTCCGGTCGCGGCGGGATGGTGTCGGTGGCCCTGCCGTCGTCCGAGGTCCCGGGCCTCGTCGAGGCGTGGAACGGTCGCATTTCGATGGCGGCTGTCAACGGCCCCACCTCCGTGGTGGTCTCCGGCGACGCGGATGCGCTCGATGAGCTGATGGACGTGTGCCGCGAGCGTGAGATCCGTGCGCGTCGAATCGACGTGGATTACGCCTCGCATTCGGCTCATGTGGAGTCGATTCGCGAGGAGCTGCTCGAGGTGTTGGCGCCGGTGGTGCCGAGGGCGTCCGGGGTGCCGTTCTTTTCGACGGTGAGGGGGGAGTGGCTGGACACGGCGGAGATGGGTGCCGGGTACTGGTTCACGAATCTGCGGCAGACGGTGCGGCTGGAGCCTGCGGTGCGTGCGCTGCTGGCGTCGGATCATCGGGTGTTTGTGGAGGTCAGTCCGCATCCGGTGCTGACGATGCCGGTGCAGGAGACCGCCGAGGCGGCGGGTGCGGATGCCGTGGTGACGGGGACCCTGCGCCGTGATGACGGTGGTCTGTCGCGGCTCTACACCTCCCTCGGTGAGCTGTATGTGAACGGTGTGGACGTCGACTGGTCGCCCGCCTTCGCCGCCACTCGTCGGGCCAAGGTCGTCGAGCTGCCCACCTATGCCTTCCAGCGTCGCCGATACTGGCTGGAGTCGGGTCAGCCGGCGGTGGCCGGTGTGGTGGATCCGGTGGAGGTGCGGTTCTGGGATTCGGTGGAGCGGGCGGATCTGGAGGGTCTGGCGGCGACGTTGGGTCTGGCGGATTCGGGTGCTTTGGGCGAGGTGTTGCCGGCGCTGTCGTCGTGGCGGCAGGGCCGGCAGCAGCGGAGCACCGTCGACAGCTGGCGCTACCGGATCGTCTGGCGGCCCCAACCCGAGCCGGAAGAGGACAAGTTGGCGGGTCCCTGGCTCGTCGTCGTGCCCGCCGACTACCTGGACAATGACCTCGTACGCGCCACTCTCCAGGGCATGGGGGACAACGGCGCCGAGACCGTGCTCCTCGTCCTGGAGGAGTCGACCACCGACCGTCAGGGCGTGGCCGACCAGCTGCGCAACTCCCTCACGACCGGCGCCCCCAGCGGCGTTGTCTCCTTCCTCGCCCTGGACGAGCGGTCCCTGACCGGGCACCCCGAGGTCACCGTGGGACTTGTCCAGTCCGTGTCCCTGATGCAGGCGCTCCTCGACGCCGCCGTCGAGGCTCCGCTGTGGCTGCTCACGACCGAGTCCGCCGCCACCGGTGCCGCCGGCGACGAGGTCCGGCACCCGCTCCAGGCAGCCGTGTGGGGCCTGGCCCGCGTGTTCGCCCTGGAGCACCCCAAGCAGTGGGGCGGCCTCGTCGACCTGCCCGCCGCGCTGGACGACCGTGCGGCGGCCCTGCTGTCCGGGGTCCTCGCCGCGGGCGGGGACGAGGACCAGCTCGCCCTCCGCGACTCCGCACTCCTCACCCGCCGGCTGACCCGTGCCCCACTGGACGGCGGCGAGCCGGCCACCCCCTGGCGCACCAGCGGAACCGCGCTGGTCACCGGCGGCACCGGTGGTCTGGGTGCGCACACCGCCCGGCTGCTTGCCCGTAACGGTGCCGAGCATCTGGTGCTGACCAGCCGGCGCGGCCCGGACGCACCGGGTGCGGCCGAACTCCGCGACGAGCTGGCCGAGTTGGGGGCTCGGGTCACCATCGCCGCTTGCGATGTGACGGACGCCGATGCGCTGGCCGAGCTGGTCGCCCAGGTCGAGTCCGACGGCCCCGCCATCCGCTCCGTCGTGCACACCGCCGGCGTCGGTCTGCTCGTGCCGCTCGCCGACACCACACTGGAGGAGTTCGCCGAGGGCGCCCGCGCCAAGCTGCTCGGTGCCCGCAACCTCGACGCGCTCTTCGACCGTGACGGACTGGACGCGTTCGTGCTGTACTCGTCCGTCGCCGGCACCTGGGGCAGCGGCGACCACGGGGCCTACGCCGCGTCGAACTCCTACGTCGACGCGCTCGCGGCACACCGGCGCGCCCGCGGTCTGACGGGTACCTCGATCGCCTGGGGCATCTGGAGCCCGGAAGGCGGCGGCATGGCCGTCGATGTCGTCCAGGAGCAACTGCGCTGGCGCGGCATCCCGTTCATGCCGGCGCACCTGGCCGTCCTGGGACTTCAGCAGGCGCTCGACCACGATGAGACGTTCCTCGCCGTGGCCGACATCGACTGGGAACGCTTCGTCCCCGTCTTCACCGCCGCGCACCGCCGCCCGCTGCTGCACGAGGTCCCGGAGGTACTGCGGGCACTGGAGGCCGATGAGGCCGACACGGACGCCGCCGAGAACACCTCCGAGTCGCTCCGCTCCCAGCTCGCCGGGCTGGTTCCCGCCGAACGTGAGCGGCAGGTCTCCGACCTCGTGCGCAAGCAGGTCGCGGCCGTACTCGGATACGCGGACACCTCGGAGGTCGAGGTCGGCCGGGCCTTCCGCGAGCTGGGCTTCGACTCCCTCACCGCGGTGGAGCTGCGCAACCGGCTCAACACGGCCACCGGACTGAAGCTCCCCGCCACCGTGGTCTTCGACCATCCGACCGTGAAGGCGCTCGCCGGGCATCTGGAGACCACGCTGGTCGGCCACGGTGCCGGTGGCGGCGCCGTGCTGCCCGTACGGGCCGCCGCCCCGGAAACCGTGGCCCCCGCCGCCCCGGCCGCGGACGACGCGATCGCGATCGTGTCCATGGCCTGCCGATACCCGGGCGGCGTGCAGTCGCCCGAGGACCTGTGGCAGCTGGTGCGGGACCGGACGGACGCGATCTCGGAGTTCCCCGCCGACCGTGGCTGGGACCTCGACGGGCTCTACGACCCGGACCCGGACCGCACCGGCACCTGCTACGTCCGCGAAGGCGGATTCCTCGACGCAGCCGGTGACTTCGACCCCGAGTTCTTCGGGATCTCGCCCCGCGAGGCCCTCGCCATGGACCCGCAGCAACGACTCCTCCTGGAGACTTCCTGGGAGGCGATCGAGCGCGGTGGCATCGACCCCAGGACGCTGCGGGGCACCCCGACCGGCGTCTTCTTCGGAGCCGCCTACCAGGGATACGGCAACGGCGAGGCTCCCGAAGGGCTGGAAGGGCACCTCATCACCGGAACGGTGACCAGCATCGCCTCCGGCCGCATCTCCTACACCCTCGGGCTGGAAGGCCCCGCGGTCACGCTGGACACCGGCTGCTCGTCCTCGCTGGTGTCGCTGCACCTGGCGGTGCAGGCGCTGCGCTCCGGGGAGTGCTCCCTGGCGATCGCCGGAGCCGCAGCCGTGATGAGCGAACCGATCGGCCTCGTGGGCTTCAGCCGGCAGCGGGGGCTGGCGCGGGACGGCCGGTGCAAGCCGTTCTCGGCGTCCGCCGACGGCATGGGCATGGCCGAAGGCGTCGGCGTCCTGCTGGTGGAACGGCTCTCGGACGCCCGCCGCAACGGCCACCGAGTGCTGGCGGTCGTCCGCGGCACGGCCGTCAACCAGGACGGTGCGTCGAACGGTCTGACCGCACCCAACGGTCTGTCCCAGCAGCGGGTGATCCGTGCCGCGCTGGCCAATGCGGGTCTGTCGGCCGGTGCGGTGGATGTGGTGGAGGCGCACGGTACGGGTACGTCGTTGGGCGATCCGATCGAGGCGCAGGCGTTGCTGGCCACGTACGGGCAGGAGCGGGAGGCGGACCGGCCGCTGTGGCTCGGCTCGGTCAAGTCGAACATCGGACACAGCCAGGCCGCCTCCGGAATGGCCGGTGTCATCAAGATGGTGCAGGCACTGCGCCATGGCGAAATGCCGGCGACGCTCCATGCCGACGAGCCGTCGCCGCATGTGGAGTGGTCGTCGGGCGCGGTGGAACTGCTCACCGAGGCCCGTCCGTGGACGCCGGAAGACGGCCGTCCGCGCCGCGCGGGCATCTCCTCGTTCGGCGTGAGCGGGACCAATGCGCATGTGATCGTGGAGCAGGTGGAGGCGGAAACGCAGGCGGAAAAGCAGGCGGAGGCGGAGGCGGAGCCGAGTGAGGGAGAGGCCGTCGCGCCGTCGTCGGCTTCGGGTGTGGTGGTTCCGTGGGTGGTGTCCGGGCGTTCCGCCGAGGCGTTGGTGGCGCAGGCGGAGCGGTTGGCATCGCGAGTGGTGGACAGCGACTGGTCGCCGGCTGAGGTGGGTTGGTCGCTGGTGGCGTCCCGGTCGTCGTTCGAGCACCGGGCGGTGGTCGTCGGCTCGGATATCGCTGAACTCACCACAAAGATAGGTGAGGTGAAGACCACCTCTCCGGTGGGCGACCCGGGCCGTACGGTATTCGTCTTCCCGGGGCAGGGGTCGCAGTGGATGGGCATGGCGGTGGAGTTGCTGGACTCCTCGCCGGTGTTCGCAAGCCGGTTGGCGGAGTGTGAGGCGGCGTTGGAGTCGTTCACCGACTGGTCGTTGAGTGGTGTGTTGCGGGGGGCCGAGGGGGCGCCGGGTCTGGACCGGGTGGATGTGGTCCAGCCGGTGTTGTGGGCGGTGATGGTGTCGTTGGCGGAGGTCTGGCGGGCTCATGGTGTGGAGCCGGCCGCGGTCATCGGTCATAGCCAGGGGGAGATTGCCGCGGCTTGTGTCGCCGGGGCGTTGACTCTGGAGGATGGCGCCCGGGTGGTGGCGTTGCGGAGCAAGGCCATCCGTGCGCTGTCCGGTCGCGGCGGGATGGTGTCGGTGGCCCTGCCGTCGTCCGAGGTCCCGGGCCTCGTCGAGGCGTGGAACGGTCGCATTTCGATGGCGGCTGTCAACGGCCCCACCTCCGTGGTGGTCTCCGGCGACGCGGATGCGCTCGATGAGCTGATGGACGTGTGCCGCGAGCGTGAGATCCGTGCGCGTCGAATCGACGTGGATTACGCCTCGCATTCGGCTCATGTGGAGTCGATTCGCGAGGAGCTGCTCGAGGTGTTGGCGCCGGTGGTGCCCAGGGCGTCCGGGGTGCCGTTCTTTTCGACGGTGAGGGGGGAGTGGCTGGACACGGCGGAGATGGGTGCCGGGTACTGGTTCACGAATCTGCGGCAGACGGTGCGGCTGGAGCCTGCGGTGCGTGCGCTGCTGGCGTCGGATCATCGGGTGTTTGTGGAGGTCAGTCCGCATCCGGTGCTGACGATGCCGGTGCAGGAGACCGCCGAGGCGGCAGAGGTCGAGGCGGTGGTGACGGGGACCCTGCGCCGTGATGACGGTGGTCTGTCGCGGCTCTACACCTCCCTCGGCGAGCTGTATGTGAACGGCGTGGAGGTGGACTGGTCCCCGGCCTTCGCCGCTCCCCGGCCCGCAGTCGTCGAGCTGCCCACCTACGCCTTCCAGCACCGCCGCTACTGGCTCGCCTCGCACAAGGCCGCGGCTGGTACGGCCACTTCGGGACCCGTCGATGCCGCAGATGCCCGTTTCTGGGAGACCATCGAGCGCGAGGACACGGACACCCTGGCCGAGACGCTCGGGCTGTCCGACGACGGTGCGCTGCGCGAGGTGCTGCCGGCGCTGTCGCTGTGGCACAAGCAGCGGCAGCAGCGGAGCACGGTCGACGGCTGGCGCTACCGGATCGTCTGGCGCCCCCAGCCGGAGCCCGAGCGCACCGACCTGGACGGTACCTGGCTGGTCGTCGTGCCGGAGGGCCACCAGGACTCCCCGGTGGCCGAGGGCGTCGTCCGCGCGCTGCGGTCGGGCGCCGCGGACATCAGGACCCTGGTCGTCGGTAGCGAGGACGCCGACCGCGAACGGCTCGCGGAGCGCTTGCGGGACGAGGCGGGGGCGGCCGGCGGGACGATCGCCGGGGTGCTGTCCCTCGCCGCGCTGGACGAGCGGCCGTGGATCGCCACCGAGTCCCTGCCGGCCGGGCTGGTGCTGATGACGTCGCTGCTGCAGGCGCTCGGTGCCGCCGGGATCGACGCGCCGCTGTGGTGTGCGACGCGTGGCGCGGTGTCGGTCAACCGGGCCGAGGCCGTCGGCCACCCGACGCAGGCGATGGCGTGGGGGCTGGGCCGGATCGCCGCCTTCGAATATCCGCAGCGGTGGGGCGGACTCGTCGATCTGCCGGGCGAGTTGGACGACCGGGCCGGGCGCCGGCTGGTCGCCCTGCTGGCGCAGGACCGGGGCGAGGACCAGGTGGCGCTGCGTGCTTCCGGTGTCTTCACCCGGCGGATGCTGCGGTCGCTCCCCGCGGACCGGCCGGCCGGTGAGGGCTGGCGGCCGCGCGGCACCGTCCTGGTCACCGGTGGTACGGGTGCGCTGGGCGGGCATCTCGCCCGCTGGCTCGCCCGCAACGGTGCCGAACACCTCGTACTCGTCAGCCGCCGGGGACCCGAGGCGCCGGGTGCCGACGCACTCGTCGAGGAACTTGCCGGGCTCGGGGCGCGGGCGACCGTGCGGGCGTGCGACGTCGGCGACCCGGCGGCGGTGACGGCTCTCCTGGGGAGCCTGCCGCCGGAGCAGCCGCTGACGGCCGTGGTGCACACCGCGGGCGTCCTCGACGACGGAGTGATCGACCAGCTCACCCCGGACCGCGCCGCGACGGTGTGGGAGCCCAAGGCGGGGGCGGCGTTCGCCCTGCACGAGGCGACCCGGCACCTGGACCTGTCGGCGTTCGTGCTCTTCTCGTCCATGGCGGGCACGCTCGGTGGGCCCGGCCAGGGCAGCTATGCGGCGGCGAACGCCTGCCTCGACGCACTCGCCCTGCAGCGCCGCGCCGAGGGACTGCCCGCCACCTCGATCGCCTGGGGCGCCTGGGGCGGCGGCGGTCTGGTGAGCGAGGAACTGGGCCTGCGGCTCCGCCGCGACGGCGTGCCGCCGATGGATCCCGACCTGGCCGTCTCCGCCCTGCAGAGGGCGCTGGACGAGGACGAGACGTTCCTGGTCGTCGCGGACGTCGACTGGCGCAAGGCTCCGGCCCGGCAGGTCGCCGCGGTCAGTGAGCTGCCCGAGGTCCGGGCGTCGGCCGGGGCGGACGCGGACGAGGCCACGGTGCGCGGCGACGCCGCGCCGCTCGTCGCGCGGCTGCGGGAACACGCACCGGCAGAGCGGCGCGCCGCGCTGCTGGACGAGGTCCGGGCCGCGGCCGCCGCCGTCCTCGGCTACGACCGCCCCGACGCCCTCCCCGCCGACCGGGCGTTCCGCGAGCTGGGCTATGACTCGCTGACCGCGGTCGAGCTGCGCAACCGGCTCGCCGAGGCGACGGGTCTGCGGCTGCCGGTCACCCTGGTGTTCGATCACCCGACGGCGACCGCGCTCACGGCCTTCCTCCACGACGGCCTCTTCGGCGCGGAGCCGGAGTCCGCGGACCGGGCCGCGGCCGCCGTTCCGGCCGATGACGATCCGGTCGTCATCGTCGGGATGAGCTGCCGCTACCCGGGGCAGGCCGATTCGCCCGAGGAGCTTTGGCGGCTGCTCGACGAGGGCACCGACGCCGTCTCGGGCTTCCCCACCAACCGGGGCTGGGACATCGAGCGGCTCTACGACCCGGACCCCGACAAGCCGGGCACCTTCTACGCCCGCGACGGCGGATTCCTCTACGACGCCGACCACTTCGACCCGGCGTTCTTCGGGATCTCGCCGCGTGAGGCGGTCGCCATCGACCCCCAGCAGCGGCTCCTCCTGGAGACCTCCTGGGAAGCGATCGAACGGGCCGGCATCGATCCGGAGGCGCTCCGGGGCACCGCGGCCGGCGTCTTCGTCGGTTCCAACTACAACGACTACGGCTCCCGGGCGCACACCGCCCCGGAGGGCATGGAGGGATATCTGGCGACGGGCAGCGCGAGCAGCGTCGCATCCGGCCGTATCGCCTACACCTTCGGGCTGGAGGGGCCGGCCGTCACGGTGGACACCGCGTGTTCGTCGTCGCTGGTCGCCCTGCATCTGGCGGCCCAGGCCCTGCGGTCCGGCGAATGCTCGTTGGCGCTTGCCGCCGGCGTGACCGTGATCTCGACGCCGCAGACCTTCATCGAATTCAGCAGGCAACGGGCGCTCGCTCCCGACGGTCGCTGCAAGGCGTTCTCGGCGGACGCCGACGGCGCCGGGTGGGCCGAGGGCGTCGGTGTCGTGCTGCTGGAACGGCTCTCCGAGGCCCGTCGGCGCGGGCACCCGGTGCTGGCCGTCGTCAAGGGCACGGCCGTCAACCAGGACGGTGCCTCCAACGGCCTGACCGCACCCAACGGGCCGGCCCAACAGCGCGTCATCCGCCAGGCGTTGGCCAATGCGGGCCTGGCCGCGGGCGACGTGGACGCCGTCGAGGCGCACGGGACCGGCACCCAGCTCGGCGACCCGATCGAAGCCCAGGCGCTCCTCGCCACCTACGGCCAGGAACGGCCCGCGGAACGCCCGTTGTGGCTCGGCTCGGTCAAGTCGAACATCGGCCACACCCAGGCCGCGGCCGGGGTCGCCGGCATCATCAAGATGGTGCAGGCGATGCGGCACGGCGTGCTGCCCCGCACCCTGCACGCCGCGCAGCCGTCGCCGCACATCGACTGGTCGGCGGGGAACGTGCGGCTGCTGAGTGAACCGCAGGAGTGGGCACCGGGCGACGGCCCGCGCCGGGCCGGCGTCTCCGCCTTCGGCATCAGCGGTACCAACGCGCATGTGATCCTGGAGGCGCCGGAGTCGGAGCCGGAGCCGGTGGCCGTCGAGTCCGGCGCCGCGCCGCAGGACCGTCTGCCGGAGGGCGCTGCCGCTCCGGCGGCCGTCGTCCCCTGGCTGCTGTCCGCACGGGGCACCACGGCCCTGCGGGCCCAGGCCCGGCGGCTGGCCGCACACCTCGCCCGCAACCCCGGGCTCGCGCCCGCCGATGTCGCACTGTCCCTGGCCACCTCGCGCACCGCATTCGAGGACCGGGCAGCCCTCACCGGCCGGGACACCGGTGAACTGACCGAGGCACTCCGGGCGTTCGCGAAGGGCCGGGAGCACCCGAGGGTCGCTGTCGGCCGCGCCCGCCCCGGAAAGCTGGCCTTCCTCTTCCCGGGGCAGGGATCGCAGCGCGCCGGGACCGGACGGGACCTCTACGCGACCCACGACGCCTTCGCCGACGCCCTGGACGCGGCCTGCGCACACCTCGACGGCCACCTCGACCGGCCCCTGCGCGAGGTGCTGTTCGCCGAGCCCGGCACGCCCGACGCGGAACTGTTCGACCGCACCGTCTACACCCAGGCCGGACTGTTCGCCCTCGAAGTGGCCCTGTTCCGGCTGCTCGAAAGCTACGGCGTGCACCCGGACCTGCTGCTCGGCCACTCGATCGGTGAACTGGCCGCCGCACACGTCGCCGGGGTGTTCTCCCTGGCCGACGCCTGCCGCCTGGTCGCCGCCCGCGGCCGGCTGATGCAGTCCCTGCCCGCCGGCGGCGCCATGGTGTCCGTCCAGGCAGCCGAGGAGGACGTCCTGCCACTGCTCGCGCCATACGAGGAGCGGGTCGTGATCGCGGCGGTCAACGGGCCGGCCGCCGTCGTCCTCAGCGGCGACGACGACGCCGTCACCGAGGTCGCCGGACAGCTGACCACCGCGGGCCACCGCACCAAGCGGCTGCGGGTCAGCCATGCCTTCCACTCCGCCCACATGGACGCGATGCTCGACGAATTCGCCTCCGTGGCGGCCGAGTTGGCCTACCAGCCGCCGGCCGTCCCCGTCGTGTCGAACGTCACGGGTCGCCCGGCCACGGCCGAGGAGCTGTGCAGCCCCTCCTACTGGGTGCGGCACGTACGGCAGGCGGTCCGGTTCCACGACGGGACCCGGACCCTGGAAGAACTGGGCGCCCGGACACTGCTCGACCTCGGGTCCGGGGTGCTGACCGCCATGGCGGACGAGTGCCTCACCACGGACGGGATCGCCCTCGGCGCGCTGCTGCGCCGCGACACCGACGAGGCGGAGTCGCTCACCACCGCCCTCGCCCAGCTGCATCTGCACGGCCACGGCCCGGACTGGGACCGCTACCTCACGCCCACGGGCGCCCGGCGGGTGCCGCTGCCGACCTACCCGTTCCAGCGGCAGCGGTACTGGCTGGAGGCCGGCACCGACCTGACGGACGTCTCCGCCGCGGGACTGGAGGCCGCCGGCCATCCGCTGCTCAGCGCGGCCGTGCCGCTCGCCGGTTCCGACGGCGCCCTGTTCACCGGGCTGCTCTCGGCGGGCCGCCAGCCGTGGCTGGCCGACCACGCCCTGGACGGCACGCTGCTCTTCCCCGGCACGGGATTCCTGGAACTGGCCCTCCAGGCCTGCGCCCGGACCGGCGCCGGCCACGTGGAGGAACTCACCCTGCAATCCCCGCTGGTGCTCCCGGAGGACGGCACCGTGCAGCTCCAGCTCACCGTCGGGGACCTGGACGCGACGGGCCGCCGCGCGCTGTCCGTGCACTCGCGCCCCGCGACCCGCCCGGAGGACGAGGAAGCGCCCTGGACCCGGCACGCCGAGGGCACCCTCGCCGACGGCCCGCCCGAGACCGGGATACCCGCCGACCTCACCGCCTGGCCCCCGCCCGGCGCCGAGCCGGTCGACGTCTCCGACCTCTACGCGCGCACCGCCGCCAACGGCTTCGCCTACGGCCCCGCGTTTCGAGGTCTGCACACCGCCTGGCGCCGGGGCGACGAGGTGTTCGCCGAGGTCGCCCTGCCCGAGCAGTACCGCGACAACGGCTTCGTGCTGCATCCGGCGCTGCTGGACGCCGCCCTGCACACCGTCGCCCTGGCCGCCCCCGACACCGAACGGGCCGTACTGCCGTTCAGCTTCCGGGCGGTCACCGCGGCACCGGCCGCCCACCCGGATACCCTGCGGGTCCGTCTCGTCCGGCAGCCCGACGACACCTACGCGGTGCAGCTGGCCGACGCGTCGGGCGCCCCGCTCGCCGCGATACCGGCGCTCGTCCTGCGGCCCGTTGACCCCGCCCAACTGGCCGCCGCCGCACCCAGGTCGGCCGACCTGTACCGGATGGACTGGGCGGACCTGGCGCTGCACGGGCATCCGGCCGAGCCGTACGCGGTCCTCGGCACGGACGGGCTACCGGAGCTGCCCGAGGGGCACGGCACCCGGTATGCGGAACTGTCCGCGCTGGCCGCGGCCGTCGACGCCGGGGCCGAGGTGCCCGCAACGGTCCTCGTCGGCTGCCCGCCGACCGGGGGCGACCCGGCCGAGGCCACCCGACGGGCCGTGCACCACGCCCTGGAGGTGGCGCAGGCCTGGCTGAACGACGAGCGGTTCAGCGCCTCGCGGCTGGTCCTGTGCACCCGCGACGCCGTGGCCGACCGGGCCGGCGCGCCGGTCTCCGGACTGCCGCAGTCCGCCGTCTGGGGCCTGGTCCGCACCGCCAAGGCCGAGAACCCGGGCCGCTTCGCCCTGCTCGACCACGACGGCACGGCACCCTCCGCGGCCGCGCTGCCGGCCGCCCTGGCGACCGGCGAACCCGAGATCGCCCTGCGCGCCGGCACCGCCCGGGTGCCGCGCCTGGTACGGGCCCGCGCGGCCGAGCCGTTCCGGGGCCTCGGCGCCGGCGGCACGGTACTGATCACCGGGGCCGGCGGCATGCTCGGCCGGCTCGTGGCCCGTCATCTGGTCACGGCCCACGGCGTGCGCGGCCTGCTGCTCGCCAGCCGTCGTGGGCGGACCGCGGACGGGATGCCCGAACTGGAGAAGGAGCTGCGCGAACTGGGCGCGGAGGTCGACATCGTCGCCTGCGACCTCGCCGACCGGGACAACACCGCCCGGCTGCTGGCGTCCGTACCGGCCGAACGCCCGCTCACCGCGGTCATCCACACCGCGGGCGTGCTCGACGACGGGGTGCTCGGTTCCCTGACGCCCGACCGCATGGACACCGTGCTGCGGGCCAAGACGGACGCCGTCCTCCACCTCGACGAGCTGACCCGCGACCTCGACCTCACGGCGTTCGTTCTGTTCTCCTCGCTCGCCGGAACCTTCGGCGGCGTCGGGCAGGGCAACTACGCGGCGGCCAACGCGTTCCTCGACGCCTTCGCCCATGCCCGCCGGGCAGCCGGCCGGCCCGCCGTCTCCCTCGCCTGGGGCCTGTGGGCCGAACGCAGCGGAATGACCACCAAGCTGGACGAGAGCGACCTGCACCGGATGGCCCGGGGCGGGGTGCGCCCCATGCCGTCGGACCAGGCGCTGGCGTTGCTCGATGCCGCACTCGCCGCGGACGAGGCGTTCCTCGTCCCGGCCAGGCTCGACCTGGCGGCGCTGCAGGCCGCGGCCGGGGAGGTGCCCGCGCTGCTGCGGTCGCTGACCGGGACGCGGCCCCGCACCCCGGCCGGCCGGCCGGGCCCCGCGCCCGCCGCCGACGCCGCACCGCTCGGCACCCGCCTCGCCGCGCTGCCCGAGCGGGACCGGCACCAGGCGGTGCTCGATGCCGTCCTGGGCCAGGCCGCGCTGGTCCTGGGCCATGACTCGGCCGACGCGATCGACCCCGAGCGCGGCTTCCTGGAGCTGGGCTTCGACTCGCTGACCGCCGTCGAGCTGCGCAACCGCCTCACCACCGTGACCGGGACCAGGCTGCCCGCGACCCTGCTGTTCGACTACCCGGAACCGGGCGCACTCGCCGACCACCTGCTCGGCAGGCTGGCCGCCGCGGTGGAACAGCAGCCGGCCGCCGGCGATCCTGCCTCCGGTCCGCTCGACGCGTGGGAGGCCCAGACCGAGCGGCTCATGGACGACGCCGCCGCCCGGGCGGCGCTGCGCAGCCGGCTCCAGGGCCTCATGGACCGGCTGGACAGCCTTCCCGAGGACCCGGACACCGCGTTGGAGAGCCGGCTGGACCAGGCGTCGGACGACGAGCTGTTCGACTTCATCGAGCAGGAACTCGGCGGATCATGACGCGCTGAGCGCCCGCACACCGGCTCCGGCCGCCCGACGAGGGCTGCCGGAGCCGGTCTCGTCCGGAGCACGTACCGGGGGCCACCGTCCGCGGGCCGCGCTCCCGCACAGCGCACCGCCGGACGCCTCGGCGGATGCCCGGCAGCGCCCGTCGAGGCGGGCCGGACACCTCCTAGGGGTTCTCTTAGAGTCCCCGGCCAGCGCTCAATTCGGCCGACCGGCGGCCACAGAATGTGATCAGCGAGTAGAGATTCCAGCGTCGTGGTCGCCGGTGTGAGGCAGGCCGCCGGTCCGCCGAGCGGTCCGGGGAAGGGAGCTGAACGGTGAGCGAGGGAAAGCTCCGCGACTATCTGAAACGGGTGACGGCGGATCTCCACCGCACCGGCAAGCGGCTGCGCGAGATGGAGGCCCGCGAGCGCGAGCCCATCGCGATCGTCGCCATGAGCTGCCGCTACCCCGGCAATGTGCGCTCGCCCGAGGACCTGTGGCAGCTGGTCGCCGACGGCGCCGACGGCATCACGCCCTTCCCGGAGGACCGCGGCTGGAACGTGGACTCCCTCTACCACCCGGACCCCGCCCACCCCGGCACGTGCTACACCCGGGAAGGCGGCTTCCTCCACGACGCCGCCGACTTCGACCCCGACTTCTTCGCCATGTCGCCCCGCGAGGCGCTGGCGACCGACCCGCAGCAGCGCCTCCTCCTCGAAACGTCCTGGGAGGCCTTCGAGCGGGCGGGCCTGCGACGGCAGACCCTCAAGGGCAGCCCCACCGGCGTCTTCGTCGGCGTCATGTACAACGACTACGGCTCGCGGTTCACCGAGCCGCCCGCCGGACTCGAAGGACACCTCGGCAACGGCAGCGCCGCCAGCATCGCCTCCGGCCGGGTCGCCTACACCTTCGGCCTCGAAGGCCCGGCGGTGACCGTCGACACCGCCTGCTCCTCCTCCCTGGTCGCCCTGCATCTGGCCTGCAACGCACTGCGCCAGGGCGAGTGCTCCCTCGCCCTCGCCGGCGGTGTGACGGTGATGTCCACCCCCGTCACCTTCCTGGAGTTCAGCCGCCAGCGCGGGCTGTCCGCCGACGGCCGCTGCAAGGCGTTCTCCGACGACTCCGACGGCACCGGCTGGGGCGAGGGCGCCGGCATGCTGCTGCTGGAGCGGCTCTCCGACGCCCGCCGCAACGGCCACCGCATCCTCGGCCTCGTCCGGGGCACCGCCGTCAACCAGGACGGGGCGAGCAGCGGGCTGACCGCCCCCAACGGGCCGTCCCAGCAGCGCGTGATCCGCGCGGCACTCACCGCGGCGGGCCTCGCCACGTCCGACGTGGACGCCGTCGAGGCACACGGCACCGGCACCACCCTCGGCGACCCCATCGAGGCACAGGCGCTGCTCGCCACCTACGGCCAGGAACGGGAAGCCGGCCGCCCGCTGTGGCTCGGCACGGTCAAGTCCAACATCGGGCACACCCAGGCCGCGGCCGGGGTCGCCGGCGTCATCAAGATGGTGCAGGCGATGCAGCACGGCGTGCTGCCCCGCACCCTGCACGCCGAGCGGCCCTCCACCCACGTCGACTGGAGCGAGGGCGACGTCCGGCTGCTCACCGACGCCGTCGACTGGCCCGACACCGACCGCCCGCGCCGCGCCGGCATCTCGGCCTTCGGCGTCAGCGGGACGAACGCCCACGCCGTCCTGGAACAGGCCCCGCCCGCCGACACCGCACCGCAGGCCGACGGCCCCGACGCGGCGGAGCCCGCACCCCCCGCCGAGCAGCCCCCCGCCGAGCAGCCCGCCGCCGCGCCGCTCCCGGTCGTGCCCTGGGTGCTCTCCGCCCGCAGTGCGCCCGCCCTCCGCGCCCAGGCGGCCCAACTGCTCACCCACGCAGCCCAGTTGACCGACGCCCGCGCCGAGGACATCGGCGCCTCGCTGGCCACCACCCGTACCGCCTTCGAGGAACGCGCGGTGGTGCTGGGCGAGGACCGCGAGGAGCTGCTCCGGCACCTCGCCCGGTTCGCGCAGGGTGACGACACCGCGGCCGTCCGGGGCACGGCCGGCCGCGGCAAGACGGCGTTCCTCTTCGCGGGCCAGGGCGCCCAGCGCCTCGGGATGGGCCGTGATCTCCACGCGGCGTTCCCCGTGTTCGCGGCGGCCTTCGACGAGATCTGCGCCCACCTCGACCCGGAGCTGCCCCAGCCGCTCGCGGACGTCGTCTTCGGCCAGGACGCGGCCGCGCTGGACCGCACCGGCTTCACCCAGCCCGCCCTGTTCGCCTTCGAAGTGGCGCTCTTCCGGCTCGTCGCCTCCTGGGGGCCGGCCCCCGATTTCCTCCTCGGCCACTCCATCGGGGAACTGGCCGCCGCGCACGTCGCCGGCGTCCTCTCGCTGCCGGACGCCTGCCGTCTGGTGGCGGCTCGCGGCCGTCTGATGCAGGAACTCCCGGCCGGGGGCGCGATGTTCTCGCTCCGGGCCGCCGAGGACGAGGTGCTGCCGCTGCTGGCCGACGCCGGCGAACGGCTGAGCGTCGCCGCCGTCAACGGCCCCCGGATGACCGTCGTCGCCGGCGATGAGGAGGCGCTCGCCCCGCTCGTCCGGCACTTCGAGCAGCAGGGCGGCAAGGCCAGACGGCTCCGGGTCAGCCACGCCTTCCACTCCCCGCTGATGGCCCCCATGCTCGACGCATTCCGTTCCGTGGCCGAGAGCGTGACGTTCCATCAGCCCACCCTCCCGGTCATCTCCAATGTGACCGGGGAGCCGGCCACCGACCTGGGAACCGCCGACTACTGGGTACGGCACGTACGGGAGGCCGTGCGGTTCGCGGACGGCATCCGCGCCCTGGACCGGCGCGGCGTCACCCGCTTCCTCGAAATCGGCCCCGACGCCACCCTCACCGCCCTGGCCCAGGGCTGCCTCGACGCGGACCCCGGCCACCCCGGCCCCCTGCTCGTGCCCGCCCTGCGCAAGGACCGGGGCGAGGCCCACAGCCTCCTCACCGCGCTGAGCGCCCTGCACACCCGCGGCGCCGGCCCCGACTGGGACCGCCTCTTCCCCGGCGCCGACCGCGTCGACCTGCCCACCTACGCCTTCCAGCGCGCGCGCTACTGGCTGGCCCCCGAGGCGGCCCCCGCGCACCGCACGGGCGAACACCCCCTGCTCCCGACGGCCATCACCCTCGCGGACCGCAGCGCCGTCGTCTCCACCGGACTCCTCACCCCCTCCGCACACCCCTGGCTCGCCGACCGGGCACTCGACGGCCGCGTCCCACTCCCCACGAGCGCCTACCTCGACCTCGCCCTGCACCTCGGCGCGGTCGCCGGCTGTGAACACGTCGCCGCACTCACGGTGGACGCCCCCCTCGTCCTGTCCGAGCAGTCCGCCGTCGAGATCCAGGTGGTGCTCGACGCCGCCGCGGAACCGGACGGGCAGCGCACCCTCACGGTGCACTCCCGCCCCGCCGACCGGCCGGACGACGAGACTCCGTGGACGCGGCACGCCCACGGCACGCTCACCGCACAGCCGCCCCGGCTCCCCGGCCACGACCTGCGGACCTGGCCGCCCGCCGACGCCCGGCCCGTCGACACCGGCCTGCTCCGCGCGACGCAGGAAAGCGACGCGGCCCCGCACGGCCCGGGCACTGTATGGCGGCAGGGCGACACGGTGTTCACCGAGGCCGCACTGCCCGAGGACTACCGCGGCGACGCGGCCCGGTTCGCCCTCCACCCGGCGCTGCTCGACGCCGTGCTCCAGGCGCTCCCGGCGGCGGGACACCCCGACGCCGTCGCCGTGTCCTGGCGCGACTGCGTGCTGCACGCGGTGGCCGCGGAATCGGTGCGCGCCCGCCTCGCCCCCGCGGACGACGGTGGCCTGGAGCTCCACCTCACCGACGAACTCGGCGAGCCGGTCGCCTCGTTCGGCTCCGTCACGCCCGTACCCGCCACCGAGTTCGCACCCCCGCAGGACCCGGCCGGCCGCGACGATCTCTTCACCGTCGAGTGGACCGGGCTGCGGCCGCCCACCGCACGGCAGCGGCCCCGCCGGGTCGCCGTCCTCGGCGCGGAAGAGGCCGGGGCCGACGCGGACGCACCCGCGTTCCACCGTGAACTGGACGCGCTCGCCACGGCCGTGGAACAGGGCGCCGAGGTTCCTGACCTCGTCGTGGTGCCCTGGCGGACCGCCGAAGCCGCCGAGTCCGGTGAACCGGCCGACGCCGCCCACACCTCGGTCGTGGACGCCCTGACGCTGCTGCAGAACTGGCTCGCCCGGCCGGGCCTCGCCGACGCGCGGCTGGTCCTCCGCACCCGGGGCGCCGTCGCCACCGGCCCGGACGAGACCGTCACGGACCTGCCCGCCGCCGCGGTGTGGGGCCTGGTGCGCTCGGCGCAGTCGGAGAACCCCGACCGCTTCCTGCTGGTGGACGCCGACGCCGACACCGACCTGTCCGCCGCGGTCGTCGACGCGGCCATGGAATCAGGGGAGACCCAGCTCGCCGTTCGCGGCACGCGCCTTCTGGCCCCCCGTCTGACCCGGCTTCCCCCGCACTCCCGGACCACCGCGTCCACATCTCCCACGGCCGGAGCCCGCTTCGATTCGTTCCGTACCGTGCTGGTGACCGGAGCCACCGGGACCGTCGGCGCCGCCGTGACCAGACACCTGGTGACCGGCCACGGCGTACGGCATCTGCTGCTCGTCGGCCGACGCGGTGCCGCCGCGCCCGGCGCCGTCCAACTGGCTGAGGAACTGCGTGAGTTGGGCGTCCGGGTGACCCTTGCCGCCTGCGATGCCGCCGACCGCACGGCACTGGCCGACCTGCTGGCCACCCTCCCCGAAGCACACCCCCTGGGCGCCGTCGTACACGCCGCCGGGGTGCTCGACGACGGGGTGATCTCCTCCCTCACCCCCGAGCGGATCGCCACCGTCCTGCGCCCCAAGGCCGATGCCGCGGTCAACCTCGACCGGCTCACCCGGGACCTCGACCTGTCGGCCTTCGTCCTGTTCTCCTCGGCCGCCGCCACCTTCGGCGGCCCCGGCCAGGGCAACTACGCCGCCGGCAACGCCTTCCTGGAGGCGCTCGCCCACCGGCGCCGCGCCGAGGGCCGCCCGGCCCTCGCGCTCGGCTGGGGCATGTGGGCGGAGCGCAGCGAGATGAGCGCCCGCCTGGACGAGACGGACCGGCGGCGGATGGACCGTGGCGGCGTCGGCGCGCTGTCCACCGAGGCGGCGCTCGCCCTGTTCGACCGCTGTCTGGCCCAGGACCGGGCCGTTCCGGTCCCGGTGCCGCTCGATGTCGCCGCGATCCGCAGAAGCGGACCGGCGGTCGCCCCCCTGCTCCGGACGCTCGCCGGCCGCCCCGCCAAGCGGACCGCCGCCCCGGCGGCCGCACCCGGCAGCGACCCCGCGTCCCCGGCCGCCCACGCACTGGCCGCCCTGGCACCGCAAGAGCGCCACGCCCACGTCCTCGACCTGGTACGCACCGAGATCGCCACCGTCCTCGGTCACGCCTCGGCCGGGCGGGTCGACGCCGAGCGTGCCTTCGGGGACCTCGGCCTGGACTCCCTGACCTCCCTCGAACTGCGCAACGCCCTCGGCCGCCGCACCGGACTCAGGCTGCCGGCCACCCTGGTCTTCGACCACCCCACGCCCGCGGCCGTCGCCACCTATCTGCTGGCCGAACTACTCGGCGATGGCGAGGAGGTGGCGGCATCCGGAGCCGACCTCACCACGGCCGGTGAGCCCGTCGCGATCGTGGCGATGAGCTGTCGCTTCCCCGGCGGCCTGCGGACCCCGGAGGCGTTCTGGGAGTTCCTGGCCGCCGGCGGCGACGCCATCGGCGAGTTCCCCGACGACCGGGGCTGGGACACCGCGGCGCTCTACGACCCCGACCCGGAGCACGAGGGCACGACCTACACCCGCCAGGGCGGTTTCCTCACCGAGGCCGACCGCTTCGACGCCGGCTTCTTCGGCGTCTCACCCCGCGAGGCCCTGGCCATGGACCCGCAGCAGCGGATCCTGCTGGAGGTCTGCTGGGAGGCGTTCGAGCGGGCCGGTATCGACCCGCTGTCGCTGCGCGGCAGCCGTACCGGCGTCTTCGCCGGCACCAACGGGCAGGACTACACCACCGTCCTGGGCAACGCCGCCGAGTCCGTGGACGGATACCTGGGCACGGGCAACGCGGCGAGCGTGGTCTCCGGCCGCATCGCCTACTCCTTCGGCCTCGAAGGCCCGGCCGTCACCGTGGACACGGCCTGCTCCTCCTCACTCGTCGCCCTGCACTGGGCCGTCCGTGCCCTCCAGTCGGGGGAGTGCTCGCTCGCCCTGGCCGGCGGCGTCACCGTGATGTCCACACCCGCCGCGTTCCTGGAGTTCAGCCGCCAGCGCGGACTGTCCGCCGACGGCCGCTGCAAGGCCTTCGCCGACGGCGCCGACGGCACCGGCTGGGGTGAGGGCGCCGGCGTGCTGCTGGTCGAGCGGCTGTCCGACGCCCGGCGCAACGGGCACCCGGTGCTGGCCGTCGTGCGCGGCAGCGCCATCAACTCCGACGGCGCCAGCAACGGCCTCACGGCGCCCAACGGCCCCTCCCAGCAACGGGTGATCAGGGCCGCGCTCGCCGACGCCCGGCTCACGGCCGGCGACGTCGACGCCGTCGAGGCCCACGGCACCGGTACCACCCTCGGCGACCCGATCGAGGCACAGGCGCTGCTCGCCACCTACGGCCAGGAGCGCACCGGGGACCAGCCGCTGTGGCTAGGCTCGGTGAAGTCGAACATCGGGCACACCCAGGCCGCGGCCGGCGTGGCCGGGGTGATCAAGATGGTGCAGGCCCTGCGCCACGGCCTGCTGCCGCAGACGCTGCACCTAGACACGCCCTCCACCCACGTGGACTGGGCCGAAGGCGCCGTGGAACTGCTGGCTGCCCCCACCACCTGGCCCGACCACGGGCGGCCCCGCAGAGCGGCTGTCTCCTCCTTCGGCTTCAGCGGCACCAACGCCCATGTCATCCTCGAACACGTCACCCCCGAGACGGCCGGGCCCACCGACCCGGCCGACGTGACGCACCCGGCGCCGGGCACACAGGATGCCGCCGATGCCGCCCCGCTGGCCGTCGTCTGGCCGCTGTCGGCCCGCAGCCCCGAAGCGCTCCGCGCCCTGGCCACCGCCCTGCACACGCACGCCGCACACCACGCCGACCTGCCCGCCGCGGCCGTCGGCCACGCCCTGGCCACCACCCGCGCATCCTTCGAGCACCGCGCGGTCGCCCACGGCACCGACCGCGCCGGCCTGCTGACCGCCCTGAACGGGCTGGCCGCCGGTGAGCCGGCCACCGGAGCCGTGGACGGCGTTGCCCGGCCCGGCGCACGCACCGCCTTCCTCTTCACCGGACAGGGCGCCCAGCGCCCCGGCATGGGCCACGAACTGCACCGCACCTTCCCGGTGTTCGCCCAGGCCCTCGACGAGATCTGCGACCACTTCGCCGGCCATCTCGACCGGCCGCTGCGCGACGTCATGTTCCACGACACCGACGGACTGCTGCACCGCACCGCATACACCCAGCCCGCCCTGTTCGCCATGGAGACCGCCCTCCACCGCCTCGCCGAGAGCACCGGCCTGCACGCCGACCACCTGCTGGGCCACTCCATCGGTGAGGTGACCGCCGCACACGTCGCCGGCGTGTTCTCCCTGGCCGACGCCTGCGCCCTCGTCGCCGCCCGCGGCCGGCTCATGCAGGCGCTCCCGGAGACCGGCGCCATGGTCGCGCTCCAGGCGACGGAGGACGAGGTGCGCCCGCTGCTCGACGGGCTCGACCGGCAGGTCTGCATCGCCGCCGTCAACGGCCCCGACTCCGTCGTGATCTCCGGCGACCGCGCCGCGGTGACACGCATCGCCGACCGGCTCGCCGCCGACGGCCGCCGGACCAAGCAGCTCCAGGTCAGCCACGCCTTCCACTCACCACACATGGACCCGATGCTGGACGGGTTCCGCACCGTCGCCGAGACGCTCACCTACCACCCGCCGCGCCTCCCCGTCGTGTCCAACCTGACCGGCGAGCCCGCCACCGAACTGGACCTCCCCGACTACTGGGTACGGCAGGTGCGGGGAGCCGTCCGGTTCCACGACGGCGTCCGCGGGCTCGCCGCCCAGGGCGTACAGCGCTTCGTCGAGCTCGGCCCCGACGGCACCCTCTCCGCCATGACAGCCGCATGCCTGCCCCCCGACGCCACCGGCACGGCGGTCATCCCGCTCCTGCACGACCAAAAGCCCGAGCCGCACGCACTCCTCGACGGTCTCGCCCGCGCCCACGTCCACGGCGCCGACCTCGACTGGTCCGCCGTCGCCAACGCCCACCAGGGGCATCGGGCCGTCGACGGCCTGCCCACCTACCCCTTCCAGCGGCAGCGCTACTGGCCCACTCCCCGCGCCCACGCGACCGCCGGAATCAGCCAGGCCGGCCACCCGCTGCTGAGCGCCGCCGTCGAACTCGCCGACGGCAGCCGCCTGTTCACCGGCCGGCTCTCGGTCGCCGACCAGTCATGGCTCGCCGACCACGCCCTGGCGGGCACCGCCGTCGTCCCCGGCACGGCCTTCGTGGAACTCGCCGTCCTGGCCGGCGACCGGGCGGGCTGCCCCCGGGTGGCGGACCTGACCCTGGTCAGCCCGCTCGTCCTGCCCGAGGAGGACGCGGTGGACCTCCAGGCGGTCCTCGGCGCCGACGACGGGCAGGGCCGGCGCCCGTTCACCGTCCATGCTCGGCGCACCGACCCGGCTCCCGGCGAGCCCTGGACGCTGCACGCCACCGGCACCCTCACCGCAGCCCACCCGGAGCCCACGGCGCCCGCCCCGTCGGCATGGCCGCCCGCCGGCTCCGAGCCCCTCCCTGTCGAGGACCTCTACGCACAACTGAGCGCCGGCGGTTTCGACTACGGGCCGCTGTTCCAAGGACTGGGCGCCGCCTGGCGCCACGGCGACGGCATACACGCCGAGATCACCCTGCCCCCGCCCGCACACCAGGACGCGGACCACTTCGCCCTCCACCCGGCGCTGTTCGACGCCGCCCTGCACGCGACCGCGTTCCTGCCCACGGAGGACACCGACCACGGACGGCTGCCCTTCTCCTGGCGCGGAGTGCAGATCCACGCCACCGGTGCCACGCAGCTACGGGCCCGACTCGACCTGTCCGCACCCGACACCGTGTCCCTCGCCCTCACCGACACTGACGGCCGGCCCGTCGCCGACATCGAGGCGCTGACGCTGCGCGAGCTCTCCCCGGACCGCATCGCGCTCTCCGCCCGCTCCGCCGGCCCCCTCTACCACCTCGACTGGCCCGTGGCCCCCCTTCCCACGACGTCCCCCGAGGAGCCGGCCCGCCTCCTCGTCCTGGACAGCGAAGACCTCGCCGCCGACCTGGACGGCGCGGGCCTGCCCGCCACCCGGCTGACCGGCCCCGACCTCCAGGAGGCCACCGGCACCGTCCTCGTGGCGCTCCCCACCGCCGACCCGCACGAGGCGGCGACCGGCGCACTGGCGCTGGTCCAGCGATGGCTGGCGGACCCGCCCGCCGCGGCCCGCCTCGTCTTCGTCACCCGGGGCGCCGTCGACGCCCCCGGCACCACCCACCACGATGCCGCGGCCGCCCCCATCTGGGGCCTGGTGCGCTCGGCACAGTCCGAGCACCCCGGCCGGTTCGTCCTCGCCGACCTCGACGGCCAGGACGCCTCCTACGCCGCACTGACCGCCGCACTGGCCACGAACGAGCCGCAATTCGCCGTCCGCGGCGGCACCGTGCACCTGCCGAAGGTCGCCCCCGTCCACGCCGGCACGGCGCTGCGCGAGCCCGTCGACGGCACCGGCTGGCGCCTGGGCATGACCGGCAAGGGCACCCTCGACCACCTCACCCTCCTGCCCCACGACGACGCCGAACGGCCGCTGGAACAGGGCGAGATACGCCTCGCGGTCCGGGCGGCCGGGGTGAACTTCCGCGATGTGCTGAACGTCCTCGGCATGTACCCCGGAGACGCCGGCGCCTTCGGCCTCGAGGGCGCGGGCGTGGTCACGGAAACCGGCCCCGGCGTCATCGGATTCGCCCCGGGTGACCGGGTGATGGGGTTGTTCCCGTCCGCGTTCGGGCCGGTGGCGGTGGCGGATGAGCGGATGGTGGTCCGGGTTCCGGAGGGCTGGTCGTTCGCGCAGGCGGCGTCGGTTCCGGTGGTGTTCTTGACCGCGTACTACGCCCTGGTGGAGTTGGGTGGGGTGCAGGCCGGCGAATCCGTGCTGGTGCATGCCGGTGCCGGTGGTGTGGGGATGGCTGCGGTGCAGTTGGCGCGGTATCTGGGTGCGGAGGTGTTCGCCACTGCGAGCCCGGGCAAGTGGGGAACGTTGCGCGCGCTGGGCCTGGACGAGGCGCACATCGCCTCGTCGCGTGATCTGGACTTCGAGCGGTCGTTCCTGGCGGCGACCGGTGGCCGGGGCGTGGATGTGGTGCTGGATTCCCTGGCGCGGGAGTTCGTGGATGTGTCGCTGCGGTTGTTGCCGCGTGGTGGTCGGTTCCTGGAGATGGGCAAGACCGACATCCGTGATCCGGAGGAGGTTGCGGCCGGGTATGAGGGCGTGCGGTATCAGGCGTTCGATCTGATCGAGGCGGGGCCGGATCGGATCGGGGAGATGTTTGCGCATGTGCGGGAGTTGTTCGAGGGGGGTGTGCTGGAGCCGTTGCCGGTGACGGCGTGGGATGTGCGGAGGGCGCCTGAGGCGTTCCGGTTCCTGAGTCAGGCGCGGCATGTGGGCAAGGTGGTGCTGACGATGCCGGTTCCGCTCGATGCGGAGGGGACGGTGTTGGTCACGGGTGGTACGGGTGGTCTGGGTGCGTTGGTGGCCCGCCATCTGGTGGCCGAGCACGGGGTGCGGCATCTGCTGCTGGCCAGCCGTCGGGGCCCGGACGCCCCGGGTGTGGACGGTCTTCGTGAGGAGTTGGCGGGTCTCGGTGCCGAGGTGGAGGTCGTCGCGTGTGACATCGCCGATCGTGCGGCGCTGAGCGGTCTGCTGGAGGCGGTGCCGAAGCAGCATCCGCTGACGGCCGTCATCCACACCGCCGGCGTACTCGACGACACCGTCGTCACCTCGCTCACCCCACAGCGGCTCCACGCGGTCCTGCGCCCCAAGGCCGACGCGACGGTCCATCTGCACGAACTCACCCGTGACGAGGACCTGGCGGCATTCGTCCTCTTCTCCTCGACCGCGGGGGTGTTCGGCGCTCCCGGCCAGGCCAACTACGCCGCCGCCAACGCCTTCTGCGACGCCTTCGCCGCCGAGCGAAGGGCCGCCGGGCTGCCCGCCACCTCCCTCGCCTGGGGGCCGTGGTCCCGCACGACGGGCATGACCAGCGGACTCACGGAAGCCGATCTGCAACGCATGGCCCGTGCCGGGCTGCCCGCCCTGCCCGCCGACCGCGGACTCGCCCTCTACGACGCGGCGCTCGACCGGCCCGAGGCCGCGCTGCTGCCGATGCTGGTCGATCAGCGCGCCCTGGGCTCCGGCGGGCCTGTACCGCCCCTGCTGAGCGGCCTGTTGCCGACCGCGGCACGCCGCACCGCAGCGGCCGGCCCGGCACCGGCCGGACCGGGCTCCGCCGAGAGCCTGACCCGGACGCTCGCCACCCTGACCCGCGACGAGGCCCACCACGCCGTACTCGACGTGGTGTGCACCCAGGTCGCCGCCGTGCTCGGCCACGCCTCCGCGGCCGAGGTCGGTGACCAGCAGTCGTTCAAGGACCTCGGCTTCGACTCGCTGACCGCGGTGGAACTGCGCAACCGGCTCGGCACCGCGACCGGGGCCCTGCTGCCCGCCACACTCGTCTTCGACTACCCCACACCGCTGGCCCTCGCCGACCACTTGTGCACGGAACTCGTCCCCGAGCACCCCGCGGGGACGGCCGCCGCACCGGAGGACGAAGCGGCGGTACGCGACGCCCTCGCCGCCATCCCCCTCGCACGGCTGCGGGCGGCCGGGCTGCTGGACGACCTGCTGGCGCTGGCGCAGCCGGAACCGTCCGCCGCGGACCGCGAGCCGCAAGCCGATGACGCCCCCGACTCCGACGCCATCGAGAGCATGGAAGTCGACGACCTCGTGCGCCTCGCGTTCGGCGCCACGGACGGCTGAACACCGCCGTCCCGACGAAGCCACACCCCGAAGCCGGAATGATGGAGAGCTGACCAATGGCCACGTCCGCGGATCAGATCGTCGAAGCCCTCCGGGCCTCGCTGCGGGAGAACGACCGGCTGCGCAAGCAGAATCAGCAGCTGGTCGACGCCGCCGGTGAACCCCTCGCCATCGTCGCCATGAGCTGCCGCTTCCCCGGTGGCGTGCAGACGCCCGAGGAGTTCTGGCAGCTGCTCGCGGAGGGCACCGACGCGCTGTCCGACCTCCCCGCCGACCGGGGCTGGGACCTGGGCGCACTCGACGCGACGACCACCCGCGGCGGCTTCGTCCACACCGCCGACGAGTTCGACCCGCAGTTCTTCGGCATGAGCCCGCGCGAAGCCCTGGCCACCGACCCGCAGCAGCGGCTCCTGCTGGAGGTGTCCTGGGAGGCGCTGGAGCGGGCGGGCATCGACCCGATGACGCTGCGCGGCAGCAGGACCGCCGTCTTCGCGGGCTGCAGCAATCAGGAGTACGGCTCCGGGCTGCGCGGCAACGTCCCCGAGGGCGTCGAGGGGCACATTCTCACCGGCACCACGGGCAGCGTCGTCTCCGGCCGGATCGCCTACGCCCTCGGCCTCGAAGGCCCGGCGGTGACCGTGGACACGGCCTGCTCCTCCTCCCTGGTCACCCTGCACCTCGCCGCACAGTCCCTCCGCGCGGGCGAATGCGACCTGGCGCTCGCGGGCGGTGTGGCGATCATGTCCACCCCCGCCGCCTTCGTCGAGTTCGACCGGCAGGGCGGACTCGCCCGCGACGGCCGCTGCAAGCCGTTCTCCGACGACGCCGACGGCACCGGCTGGGGCGAGGGCGCCGGCATGCTGCTCGTCGAGCGGCTCTCCGACGCTCGCCGCAACGGCCACCCCGTGCTCGCCCTGCTCCGCGGCAGCGCCCTCAACCAGGACGGCGCCTCCAACGGCCTGACCGCCCCCAACGGCCCTGCCCAGCAACGGGTGATCCGCTCCGCGCTCACCGGCGCCGGACTGTCCGCCGCCGACGTGGACGCCGTCGAGGCCCACGGCACCGGTACGACACTGGGCGACCCCATCGAGGCGCAGGCGCTGCTCGCCACCTACGGCCAGGACCGCCCGGCCGACCGGCCGTTGTGGCTGGGCTCGGTGAAGTCCAACATCGGTCACACCCAGGCGGCCGCGGGCGTGGCCGGCGTGATCAAGATGGTGCTCGCCCTGCGGCACGGCGTCCTGCCGCAGAGCCTGCACGCCACCCGTCCCTCCACCCACGTGGACTGGTCGGCGGGCCGCGTCCAGTTGCTGACCGAGGCCGTGACCTGGCCGGACACCACCCGACCACGCCGCGCCGCGGTCTCCTCCTTCAGCATCAGCGGCACCAACGCCCACACCATCCTGGAACAGGCCCCGGAAGACCGGGACCGGACGCCGCAGGACGCTGAACAGCCCCCGGCCGAGGGGGAACAACCCGGGGCGGACGGGGAAACGGCCGCCGAAACCACCCCGCCCCCCACCGCGGCCCGCCTTCCGCACCTGCCGTGGGTGCTCTCCGCCCGCACCCCGGACGCCCTGCGGGCACAGGCCGGCCGACTGCGTGCGCACCTGGACAGCCACCCTGACACGGACCCGTACGATCTGGCCTACTCGCTCGCCACCTCCCGGTCGGCCTTCGAACACCGTGCGGTGCTGCTCGGCACCGACCCGGCCGCACTGCGCGGCGAGCTGACCACACTCGCCGAGGGGGGCCCGCACGCCGCGGGCGCCGTCAGCGGCTCCCCCCTCCGCGGCAAGACCGCCTTCCTGTTCACCGGCCAGGGCGCCCAGCGCCTCGGCATGGGCCGTGAGCTGTACGCGGCGTTCCCGGTCTTCGCCGAGGCCTTCGACGCCGCCTGCGCACACCTCGACCCGGAGCTCGAACTGCCGCTGCGCGACACCGTCTTCGGCGACGACCGGGCACCGCTGGACCGCACCGGCAACACCCAGCCCGCGCTCTTCGCCTTCGAAGTCGCCCTCTTCCGGCTGCTCACCTCCTGGGGCCTCAAGCCCGACGTCGTCATGGGCCACTCGATCGGCGAACTGGCCGCCGCGCACCTCGCCGGCGTGCTGTCCCTCCCGGACGCCTGCCGTCTGGTGGCGGCCCGCGGACGGCTGATGCAGGCGCTCCCGCCCGGCGGCGCCATGGCCTCCCTCCAGGCGACCGAAGCCGAGGTGCGGCCGCTGCTCGCGGACACCGCGGACCGCGTGAGCATCGCCGCGGTCAACGGCCCCGACGCCACCGTCATCGCCGGCGACGAAGCCGCCGTGGACACCCTCGCCGGCCACTTCCGGGACCTGGGACGCAAGGTCTCCCGCCTGCGGGTCAGCCACGCCTTCCACTCGCCGCTGATGGACCCGATGCTGGCGGACCTGCGCGCCACCGCCGACGCCCTCACCTACCGGCAGCCGCAGATCCCCGTCGTCTCCAACGTCACCGGCCGCCTCGCCACCGCCGACGAGCTGTGCAGCCCCGACTACTGGGTACGCCACGCCCGCGAGGCCGTGCGCTTCGCCGACGGCGTCCGCGCCCTCGCCGACCGCAACGTCACCCGGCTCGTCGAACTCGGCCCCGACGGCACCCTCACCGCACTGGCCGCGGCCTGCCTGCCCGACGGCGACCGTGTGCTGATCCCCCTCCTGCGCAAGGAGACCCCCGAAGCCCTCAGCCTGCTCACCGCGCTCGCCAGGCTCCACACCGCCGGCGTCCCCCTCGACTGGGCCGCCCTGCTGCCCGGCGCCCGCCGCGTCGACCTCCCCACCTACGCCTTCCAGCGCACCCGCTACTGGCTCCACGCCACCGCCCCCGAGGACACCCCCGCCGGCCGGCCGGCCGACTCCGCGTTCTGGACCGCCGTCGAGCAGCAGAACCTGCCCGAACTCGCCGACAGCCTCAGCCTCGACCGCTCCCTCCTCGAACCGGTCGTCCCCGCACTCGCGGCCTTCCACCGCGACCAGCAGCAGCACTCCACCGCCCGGTCCTGGCGCTACGCCGAACACTGGGAGCCCGTCGACCCCGGCCCCGCCACCACCGCACCGGCCCACTGGCTGCTCGTCGTCCCCGCCGCGGACCCCGAGCGGTACCACCACGTCGCCGACGCCCTCACCACCGCACTCGCCGCTCACGGCACGACCGTCACCACCCTGAGCCTGCCGCCGGACGCCGACGCCGACCACATCGCGCAACGCCTCGACGAGACCCGCGACCCGGACGGTGGCCCGGACGAGCTGAACGTCCTCTCCCTCCTCGGCCTCGGCACCGCCCGCGCCCCCCACCACCCCGACACCCCCGCCGCCCTCGTCCTGACCGGCGCGCTCGTCCAGGCACTGCTGCGCACCGACGCCCCCGTCCGGCTGTGGACCGCGACCCGGGGCGCCGTCAGCATCGGCCGCTCCGACCCGCTCAGCGCCCCCGAGCAGGCCACCGTCTGGGGCCTCGGCCGCAGCGCGGCCATCGAACACCCCGACCACTGGACCGGCCTCGTCGACCTGCCGGAACAGCTCGACGAACGAGCCCTGGACCGACTGTGCGCGGTGCTCCACAGCCCCGCTCACGCCACCGGCCACGACACCGGCCAGGACAACGAGTTCGCCCTCCGCGCCTCCGGCCTCTTCGTCCGCCGACTGATCCGGGCCCCCCGCCCCGAGCGGCCCCGTGACTCCTCCGCCTGGGCGCCGGACGGCACCACACTGATCACCGGCGGCACCGGCACCATCGGCTCCGCCCTCGCCCGCCAACTGGCCCGCGAAGGCGCCGCACACCTGCTGCTCATCAGCCGGCGCGGCCCCGACGCCCCGGGCGCCGAGGAACTCGTCGCCGAACTCACCGCACTCGGCACCCGTACCACCCTCGCCGCCTGCGACCCCGCGGACCGCGACGCACTGGCGCACCTCCTCGCCTCCCTCCCCGAAGACCAGCCCCTGACCAGCGTCTTCCACACCGCGGGCGTACTCGACGACGGCACCCTCGCCACCATGGACGCCGAACGGTTCGCCACCGTGCTCCGCCCCAAGACCGAGGCCGCCCACCACCTCCACGACCTCACCCGTGCACACGACCTGACCGCGTTCGTCCTCTTCTCCTCCATCGCCGGCACCCTCGGCGCGGCCGGCCAGGCCAACTACGCGGCGGCCAACGCCGGCCTGGACGCCCTCGCCCGGCACCGCCGCGCCCACGGCCTGCCCGCGACCAGCATTGCCTGGGGCCCCTGGGCACACGACGGCATGGCGGCCGACCCCACCCTGCGCGCCAAGCTCAGCCGCGCGGGCCTGCCGCCCATGGAGCCGGACACCGCACTGGTCGCCCTGCACCAGGCACTCGACCACGGCGAGAGCCACCTCGTCATCGCCGACATTGACTGGGAGCTGTTCCCCGCGGGCCGCAACGCGCTCTTCGGCAAGCTGCCCGAAGCCGCCGCCCAGAACCCCGGCCACGACACCCCGGCCGACGATGTCCGCAGCGTCCTCGCCACCCTGCGCACCTCCGCCGAACAGGAACAACACCTGCTCCGCCTGGTACGCCGGACCACCGCCGCGGTACTGGGATTCCCGGGCCCCGACGCTGTCGACACCACCCGCACCTTCCAGGAACTCGGCACCGATTCGCTCACCGCCGTCGAACTGCGCAACACCCTCTCCACGGCCGTCACCCTGCCCCTGTCCCCGACGCTCGTCTTCGACTACCCGACACCGCCGGCACTGGCGCGCCATCTGCGCGCCGAACTCCTCGGAGACCTCGGGGAGCAGCACACCGCCGCACTCGCGCTCCCCGTGCAGGCGGACGACGAACCGATCGCCATCGTGGGCATGGCCTGCCGCTACCCCGGCGACGTACGGTCACCGGATGACCTCTGGCAGCTGATCGCCGACGGCGGCGACGCCATCACCCCCTTCCCCGACGACCGGGGCTGGAAAATCGACGCCGTCTACGACCCCGACTCCGGCTGCCCGGGCACCAGTTACGTACGCGAGGGCGGCTTCGTCCGCAGCGCCGGCGACTTCGACCCCGGCTTCTTCGGCATTTCGCCTCATGAGGCCCTGGCCATGGACCCCCAGCAGCGGATGCTGCTGGAGATCTCCTGGGAAGCCATAGAACGGGCCGGCATCGCGCCACTGTCACTGCGGGGCAGCCGCAGCGGACTCTTCGTGGGCTGCGGCTACCAGGGCTACGGGTCGGGCCCTGTCGAGATGCCCGAGGAGATCCTGGGCCATCTGCTCACCGGAAGCTCCGGCGCCGTGGTGTCGGGCCGCGTGGCGTACGCCCTGGGCCTCGAGGGGCCCGCGGTGACCGTGGACACGGCATGTTCGTCGTCGCTGGTTGCCTTGCACCTGGCGGTGCAGTCCCTACGTGCGGGCGACTGCGACCTCGCCCTCGCCGGCGGCGTGACCGTGATGTCCACGCCCGGTGCGTTCATCGAGTTCAGCAGGCAGCGGGGCCTCGCCGCGGACGCCCGCTGCAAGGCGTTCGCGGACACCGCGGACGGCACCATCTGGGGTGAGGGCGCCGGGCTCGTGCTCGTGGAGCGCCTCTCGGACGCCCGGCGCAACGGCCACCGGGTGCTCGCGGTGGTCCGCGGCAGCGCCGTGAACCAGGACGGTGCGTCGAACGGTCTCACGGCCCCGAACGGCCCGTCCCAGCGGCGGGTGATCCGGCAGGCACTGGCCGGTGCGGGGCTCTCGACCTCGGACGTCGATGCCGTCGAGGGCCATGGGACGGGCACCACGCTGGGCGATCCGATCGAGGCCGAGGCGCTCCTGGCCACCTACGGCCAGGACCGCGACGAGGACCGGCCGTTGTGGCTGGGTTCCGTGAAGTCGAACATCGGCCACACGCAGGTGGCAGCGGGTATGGCCGGTGTCATCAAGATGGTGGAGGCCCTCCGGCACGGCGTCCTGCCGCGGACGCGGTACGCGGAGCAGCCGTCCTCGCACGTGGACTGGTCGGCCGGGCAGGTACGGCTGCTGGCCGAGGACGTGCCGTGGCCGGAGGGCGACCGGCCCCGCCGGGCCGGTGTCTCATCCTTCGGCGTGAGCGGCACCAACGCCCATGTCATCCTCGAACAGCCCCCCGCGTACGCGCCCCAGGACGCGTCCCACGAAGAACCCCAGGACGCACCCGCCCGGACGCCCGCACCGGCCCTCATACCCTGGGTTCTGTCCGGACGCAGCGAGGCGGCTCTCAGGGCGCAGGCCGAACGCCTGGCGGCGCATCTGACCGCCCACCCGGCACTCGACCCGCGGGATGTGGGACTCTCGCTCGCCACCACCCGATCGCCGTTCGAGCACCGAGCCGTCGTACTCGGGGAGGACCGGGAAACGCTGCTCGACAGCGTGCACGCCCTCGGCCGCGGTGAGCCACAGGGCAACGTCGCCACCGGCATGACCACCTCCGAAGGCAGCCTTGCCTTCCTGTTCACCGGGCAAGGAGCACAACGAACCGGAATGGGCCGGGAGTTGTACGCGGCCTTCCCGGTCTTCGCGGACGCCTTCGATGCGGTGTGTGCCCACTTCGACGGGCAGTTGGCGTCGCCCCTGCGGGACGTCGTGTTCGGCGACCATGACGATGCCGAGGCGCTGCATCGGACGGGGTTCACTCAGCCCGCGCTGTTTGCGGTGGAGGTGGCGCTGTTCCGCCTCGTCGAGTCCTTCGGTGTGCGCCCCGACCATCTGGTGGGTCATTCCATCGGTGAGTTGGTGGCTGCCCATGTGGCGGGGGTGCTGTCGCTGGCGGACGCCTGCCGCCTGGTGGCGGCGCGCGGCCGGTTGATGCAGGCGCTTCCGGCGGGTGGCGCGATGGTCGCCCTTCAGGCCGCCGAGGACGAGGTGTTGCCGCTGCTGGAGGGCCAAGAGGAGCGGGTGAGCGTGGCGGCGGTGAACGGTCCGCAGTCGGTCGTGATCTCCGGTGAGGAATCCGCCGTGGTGGAGATCGCCGGGCGTTTGGCGTCCGAGGGCCGGAAGGTGAAGCGGCTCAAGGTGAGCCATGCGTTCCACTCGCCGCTGATGGAGCCAATGCTCGACGAGTTCCGTACGGTCGCCGAAAGCGTGGCCTACGCGGAGCCCCGCATCCCGGTGGTCTCGAACCTGACCGGCACGCTCGCCACGCCGCAGGAACTGACGTCCCCCGACTACTGGGTGCGGCACGTCCGCGAGGCCGTCCGCTTCGCCGACGGCATCCGCTGGCTCGCGGACCACGAGGTCACCCGATACCTGGAGATCGGGCCGGCTGGCACGCTGACCGCCATGGCGCAGGGATGCCTGGACAGCGACGCGGGCGCGGCACCTCTCCTCGTCCCCGCCCTCCGCCAAGACCGTCCGGAGGCCACGGGGCTCCTCACCGCCCTCGGCCACGCCTATACCCGCGGCGTCCCCGTCGACTGGGCCACGCTCTTCGCCGGCACCGGCGTGCGGCAGGTCGAACTGCCCACCTACGCCTTCCAGCACCAGCGTTACTGGCTCGAGCTCACCCACACCCACGCCACCAATCTCGGTTCGGCCGGATTGCAGGCAGCCGAGCACCCCCTGCTCGGGGCCACCATGACACTCGCCGACTCCCACGCCGTCATCTTCACTGGCCGGCTCTCCGCGCAGGACCACCCGTGGCTGGCGGACCATGTCTTCGACGGCTCCCTCCTCGTTCCCGGTACGGCCTTCCTGGAACTCGCGTTCCGCGCCGCCGACCAGGCCGGTTGCGACCACGTCGAGTCGCTGACCATCGAAGCCCCCCTGGTGCTCCCGGAACACGAATCCGTCCAACTGCAAATGCGCATTGAGGAGCCGGACCTGCACGGCACCCGCGCACTCACCCTCCACTCCTGCCGCATCGGAAGCACCGGCGTCGCGGAGGAACCCTGGGTCCGGCACGCCACCGGCCTGCTCGGAGCGGCCGATCACCGCGAGACCTTCGACCTCGCCGTCTGGCCCCCGGAAGGAGCGCGGCCCGTCCCGACGGACGGTCTCTACGAGGCCTTCGCCGACGCCGGGATCGCCTACGGGCCCGCCTTCCGCGGGCTGCAAGCCGTATGGCGCAGTGACGCCGACGTCTTCGCCACGGTGGAGCTCCCGGAATCGCCGGAGGCATCGTCATTCGGGCTGCATCCCGCGCTGCTGGACACCGTCCTCCACGCCCTGGCGCTCGACACGGACGAGACCGCCGCCCTCGGACAACTGCCGGTCTCCTGGCAGGGCGTGAAGCTGTACGCCTCGGGAGCCACCGTGGTCCGGGCACGCATCTCCACGCATGCGGACGGCGCGGTGTCGCTCCAGCTGGCGGATGC
This sequence comes from Streptomyces sp. NBC_01454, assembly GCF_036227565.1. NCBI lineage: Bacteria > Bacillati > Actinomycetota > Actinomycetes > Kitasatosporales > Streptomycetaceae > Streptomyces > Streptomyces sp. NBC_01454. The sequence goes on along the minus strand of NZ_CP109460.1, from coordinate 205,710 downwards.
CGTAGGACAGCCGGTGGCGGAGATCGCTTCCCTCACTCGGCAGGCGATGACGGCTGAGACGTTCAGCCGCGCCTGGCAGGGCAGCACCCACTCCGACGCCCTGTACCGGGTCGACTGGACCCGTGTGCCCGAGACCGCCGCGGAATCCGTCGACCTCATCGATCTCGCGGATCTCCATGACCTCGGCTCCGCACCGGACGATGCCATGCCCCCGTTCGTCACGCTGCGCCTCGACGACCTCACCGGAGAACCCGACGGAACTCCCGCGGCCGCACGGGCCGCCACGCATCGGGCGCTGGCCTGCATACAGGAATGGACGGAAGCCGAGCACCCCTCCGCCTCTCGACTCGTGGTGGTGACACGGAACGCCGTCCCGGCGGAACTGCAGCAGCCCGACCCCGCACAGGCCATGGTCTGGGGCCTCGTCCGAGCGGCGCGCGTCGAGCACCCCGACCGCTTCGTGCTCGTGGACGTCGACGGCACGGACGCCTCGCTGGCAGCGCTGCCGACCGCCCTGGCCTCGGGGGAGCCCGAACTCGCTCTGAGGGAAGGCACGGCCCATCTGCCGAGGCTGAGCATGAACATCCGGCGGGACGAGCTGTCGATACCGTGCCTGCCGCAGGACGGATGGTGCCTCGAAATCGCTGACGAGAGCACGCTGGAGGGCCTCCGCCTGGTGCGGCGCCCCGAGGCGAGGGACGAGTTGGAGCCCGGCCAGGTACGCATCGCGGTGCGGGCCGCCGGGCTGAACTTCCGTGATGTGCTCAACGTCCTCGGCACGTACCCGGGCGACGCGGAGGCATTGGGCCTGGAGGGCGCCGGCGTCGTGACCGAGACGGGCCCCGGTGTCGTGGGCCTGGTGCCGGGTGACCGGGTGATGGGGTTGTTCCCGTCCGCGTTCGGGCCGGTGGCGGTGGCGGATGAGCGGATGGTGGTCCGGGTTCCGGAGGGCTGGTCGTTCGCGCAGGCGGCGTCGGTTCCGGTGGTGTTCTTGACCGCGTACTACGCCCTGGTGGAGTTGGGTGGGGTGCAGGCCGGCGAATCCGTGCTGGTGCATGCCGGTGCCGGTGGGGTGGGGATGGCTGCGGTGCAGTTGGCGCGGTATCTGGGTGCGGAGGTGTTCGCCACTGCGAGCCCGGGCAAGTGGGGAACGTTGCGCGCGCTGGGCCTGGACGAGGCGCACATCGCCTCGTCGCGTGATCTGGACTTCGAGCGGTCGTTCTTGGCGGCGACCGGTGGCCGGGGCGTGGATGTGGTGCTGGATTCCCTGGCGCGGGAGTTCGTGGATGTGTCGCTGCGGTTGTTGCCGCGTGGTGGTCGGTTCCTGGAGATGGGCAAGACCGACATCCGTGATCCGGAGGAGGTTGCGGCCGGGTATGAGGGCGTGCGGTATCAGGCGTTCGATCTGATCGAGGCGGGGCCGGATCGGATCGGGGAGATGTTTGCGCATGTGCGGGAGTTGTTCGAGGGGGGTGTGCTGGAGCCGTTGCCGGTGACGGCGTGGGATGTGCGGAGGGCGCCTGAGGCGTTCCGGTATCTCAGTCAGGCGCGGCATGTGGGCAAGGTGGTGCTGACGATGCCGGTTCCGCTCGATGCGGAGGGGACGGTGTTGGTCACGGGTGGTACGGGTGGTCTGGGTGCGTTGGTGGCCCGCCATCTGGTGGCCGAACATGGGGTGCGGCATTTGTTGCTGGCCAGTCGTCGGGGCCAGGACGCTCCCGGGGTGGACGCATTGCGGGAGGAGTTGGCGGGTCTCGGTGCCGAGGTGGAGGTGGCCGCGTGTGACATCGCTGATCGTGCGGCGTTGAGCGGTTTGCTGGAGGCGGTGCCGAAGCAGCATCCGCTGACGGCCGTCATCCACACCGCCGGCGTACTCGACGACGGCATGCTGTCCTCGCTGACGCCCGCCCGCATGGACGCCGTGCTGGCGCCGAAGGTGGACGCGCTGGTGCACCTGGACGAGCTGACGCGTGGCGCGGACCTGGCGGAGTTCGTGGTGTTCTCCTCGGTAGCGGGAACCTTTGGCAGCGCGGGCCAGGCCAACTATGCCGCGGCGAACGCCTTCGTGGATGCCCTGGTGTGCCGACGCAGCGGGTCGGGGCTGCCGGCGCGGTCATTGGCGTGGGGTGCGTGGGCTCCGGACGCGGGCATGACCGGCGAACTGAGCGAAGCCGACGTCCAGCGCATGGCACGCGGAGGCATCACTCCCTTCACTCAGGAGCGCGGTGTGGAGGCGTTCGACGCCGCTCGGCACGCCGCCGTACCCGTGGTCGTTCCGGTGCAGCTGAACCACACGATGTTGCGGGAGCAGCATGCCGCGGGCGTCCTACCGCCGCTCATGCGCGGCCTGTTGGGGAGGAGTGCGCGTCGTACCGCCGCCTCCTCGGCGGTGGCGCTGTCACCGGCGGACGCCCTGCGGTCCCGGCTCGCCCCGTTGTCCGAGGACGAGCGACGAGCCGCGCTCCTGGAACTCGTACGCACCCGGTCGGCACTCGTCCTCGGCCACCCGGGCCCCGAGGCGATCGAGCCCACCCGCGACTTCCGCGGACTCGGCGTCGACTCCCTGACCGCCGTGGAACTGCGCAATCATCTGCAGGCAGCCACGGGACTGCCGCTGCCCGCCACTCTGGTCTTCGACTACCCGTCTCCGCTGGTGGTGGCCCGCCACCTGGAAGCCGAGTTGTCCGACGGGGACGAGACGGCCGATGCGGGAGCCGTGGCTCCGACGGCGAGGGCATTGCCGGATGAGCCGGTGGCGATTGTGTCGATGAGTTGTCGGTTCCCCGGTGGGGTGGGGTCGCCGGAGGAGTTGTGGGGGTTGTTGGTTGAGGGTGGGGATGGTGTGGTGCCGTTCCCGGTGGATCGTGGGTGGGATGTTGAGGCGTTGTATGACCCTGAGCCGGGTGTGCCGGGGAAGGTGTCGACGCGTGAGGGTGGGTTTTTGCCGGGGGTTGATGGTTTCGATCCTGGGTTTTTCGGGATTTCGCCGCGTGAGGCGGTGGCGATGGATCCGCAGCAGCGTTTGTTGTTGGAGGCGTCGTGGGAGGCGTTTGAGCGGGCGGGGATTGTTCCTGGGTCGTTGCGTGGTTCGCGTACGGGGGTGTTTGCGGGGACGAATGGTCAGGATTACACGGGGTTGTTGGTGGCGTCGGGTGAGGAGGATTTGGGGGGTTATATCGGTACGGGTAATGCGGCGAGTGTGGTGTCGGGGCGGTTGTCGTACACGTTTGGTCTTGAGGGTCCTGCGGTGACGGTGGATACGGCGTGTTCGGCGTCGTTGGTGGCGTTGCATTTGGCGGTGCAGTCGTTGCGTGCGGGTGAGTGTGATTTGGCGTTGGCGGGTGGTGTGACGGTGATGTCGACGCCGGGGTTGTTTGTGGATTTCAGTCGGCAGCGGGGGTTGGCTGCTGATGGGCGGTGCAAGGCGTTTTCGGATGCTGCGGATGGTGCGGGGTTTTCTGAGGGTGTGGGTGTGTTGGTGGTGGAGCGGTTGTCGGATGCGCGGCGTCATGGTCATCGGGTGTTGGCTGTGGTGGCTGGTTCTGCGGTGAATCAGGATGGTGCGTCGAATGGTTTGACGGCGCCGAATGGTCCGTCGCAGCAGCGGGTGATCCGGCAGGCGCTGGCGGGTGCGGGGCTGTCGCCGTCGGATGTGGATGTGGTCGAGGCGCATGGCACGGGGACGTCGTTGGGTGATCCGATCGAGGCGCAGGCGTTGCTTGCGACGTACGGGCAGGATCGGGGCGGGGCGGGGCCGTTGTGGCTGGGTTCGGTGAAGTCGAACATCGGTCATACGCAGGCGGCTGCGGGTGTGGCGGGTGTCATCAAGATGGTGTTGGCGTTGCAGCACGGCGTGCTGCCGCAGACGCTGCATGTTGATGCGCCGTCGTCGCATGTGGACTGGTCGGCGGGCGACGTGCGGTTGCTGACGGAAGCTGTGGCGTGGCCGGAGGGGGAGCGTCCGCGCCGGGCCGGCGTGTCGTCGTTCGGCATCAGCGGCACCAATGCCCACACCATCATCGAAGAGGCTCCGGCGACCGACGACATGGCGGAGAGCGCGGACAGCGCGGAACCGCTCAAGCTGCCGGCAGTGCCCTGGGTCATTTCCGGACGCGACGAGGCCGGCTTGACGGCACAGGCACACCGGCTCCTGGCGCACCTCGACAAGTTCCCGCTCGATGCCTCCGACGTCGGCTATTCCCTGGCAACTTCGCGGGAGATATTCGACCACCGTGCTGTGCTGCTCGTCGACGATCACGAGTCGGCCGTACAGGGGCTGACCGCGCTCACCGAAGGCCGAAAAGCTGCCGGCGTGGTGCGCGGCACCAAGGGGCAGGGGCGGACCGCATTCCTGTTCACGGGGCAGGGCGCACAGCGATTGGGTATGGGCTGGGAGCTCTATGACACGTTCCCGGTGTTCGCGGACGCGTTTGACGCGGTGTGCGCGCACTTCGAGGGCGAGTGGGAGTCGTCGCTTCGGGGTGTGGTGTTCGGTGAGGATGCGGAGGCGCTGAATCGGACGGGGTTCACTCAGCCGGCGTTGTTCGCGGTGGAGGTGGCGCTGTTCCGGTTGGTGGAGTCGTTCGGTGTGCGGCCGGACTTCCTGGTGGGTCATTCCATTGGTGAGTTGGTGGCCGCGCATGTGGCGGGGGTGTTGTCGCTGGAGGATGCGTGCCGGCTGGTGGCGGCTCGTGGTCGGTTGATGGAGGCGTTGCCGGCGGGCGGGGCGATGGTGTCGCTTCAGGCGTCGGAAGCCGAGGTGTTGCCGCTGCTGGAAGGGCTTGAGCAGCGGGTGAGTGTCGCTGCGGTGAATGGTCCGCAGGCGGTCGTGGTGTCCGGCGAGGAGTCGGCGGTTGCCGAGATTGCCGGGCGTTTTGAGTCCGAGGGTCGGAAGGTGAAGCGGCTGCGGGTCAGTCATGCCTTCCATTCGCCGCTGATGGAGCCGATGCTGGAGGAGTTCCGGGCGGTCGCGGAGAGCGTGGTGTTTGCGGAGCCGCGTATCCCGGTGGTCTCGAATGTGACCGGCGAACTCGCCGGGCCGGGAGAATTGGCCTCCGCTGAATACTGGGTGCGGCATGTGCGTGAGGCTGTTCGTTTCGCTGATGGTGTGCGGTGGTTGGAGCAGCAGGGGGTGTCCCGGTTCCTGGAGATCGGGCCGGACGGCACCCTGACCGCCATGGCGCAGGCGTGTGCGGACAGCCCGGACCTGCTTCTGATGCCCGCGTTGCGGAAGGACCGGCTGGAGTCGGAAGCCCTGGTGGCGGCGGTCAGCGGCATGTTCGTCAAGGGTGCGGAGGTGCAGTGGGATGCGCTCTTCCCCGGGGCACGGCGGATTGATCTTCCCACGTACGCGTTCCAGCATGAGCGCTTCTGGCCGCGCACCCCGGGGACGGTGGCGCGCACCGTCGCGGCTCAGCCGGCGGACGACGGGGCCGCCTGGTTCTGGGAGGCCGTCGAGCGCGAAGACCCGGACGCCTTGGCCGGGGAACTGGAGATCGCCGGGGACGCCTCGTGGGATGAGGCTCTGAGCGCCCTGTCCACGTGGCGGCGGCAGCGGCGTGAGCGGTCGGCGGTGGACGGCTGGCGGTATCGCGTGCAGTGGAAGCCGGTGGGTGCGGAAGCCGGCGAGAAGCTGTCCGGGCGTTGGCTGGCGGTGGTTCCGGAGGGCGTGACGGAGTCGGGCTGGGCTTCTTCGGTGTTGGAGGGGCTGGCGGCGTGTGGTGTCGAGGTCGAGCGGGTGGAGTGCGGCCCGGACGTGGACCAGGGTGCGCTGGCTGAGCGATGTGCGGAGTTCACCGGCGAAGCCGTCGCGGGTGTGATGGTGCTGCCGAGCGGGGTGGCGGGGGAAGCCGCTGGTGGGGTGCCGGCGAGTGTGTGGTGGACGGCTGTGGTGGTGCAGGCGTTGGGTGATGCGGGTGTCGGTGGGCGTGTGTGGGTGGTGACGCGGGGGGCTGTGGCCGTCGGTGGGTCGGATGGTGGTCCGGATCCGGTGGGTGCGGCGGTGTGGGGTCTGGGTCGGGTGGCTGCTTTGGAGTTCCCGGATCGTTGGGGTGGTCTGGTGGATCTTCCGGAGGCCGTGGACCGTAGGGCTCTTGATCGGCTCGTTGGTGTTTTGGCTGATGGTGGCGAGGATCAGGTGGCGGTGCGGTCGTCGGGTGTGTTCGGGCGGCGGCTGGTGCACGCTCCGGCTCCGGTTGGGGATGCGGCTGGTGGTTGGCGGCCGCGGGGGACGGTGCTGATCACGGGTGGTACGGGTGTGTTGGGTGCTCGTGTGGCGCGGTGGGTGGCCGAGCGGGGTGCGGAGCATGTCGTCCTGACGAGTCGTCGTGGCTTGGAGGCTCCTGGTGCGGTGGAGCTGGAGGCGGAGCTGTCGGCGCTCGGTGTACGGGTGACGGTGGCGGCCTGTGATGTCGCGGATCGGGATGCGGTTGAGGCTCTGCTGTCCGGGTGTGCGGTGGACGCGGTGGTCCATGCGGCGGGTGTGGTGGATTCCGTGCCGTTGGGGGATGCGGGTGCGGAGCACTTCGCTGAGGTGATGGGGGCGAAGGTCGGCGGTGCGGTGGTGCTGGATGAGGCGTTGCGGGATCGGGCGTTGGATGCGTTTGTGGTGTTCTCGTCGATTGCTGGTGTGTGGGGGAGTGGTGGTCAGGCGGCATATGCGGCGGGGAATGCCTTCGTCGAGGGGTTGGTGGAGGCGCGTCGTGCGCGGGGTGCGGTGGGTTGTTCGGTGGCGTGGGGCCCGTGGGGTGGCGGCGGCATGCTCGACGCGGAAGGCGTGGAGGAGCATCTGCTGCGGCGTGGGCTGAGGGCGCTGGATCCGGTCCTCGCGGTGTCGGCTCTGGAGTCGGCGGTCGCCGCGGGTGAGGGTTCGGTGGTGGTGGCGGATGTGGCGTGGGAGCGCTTCGCTCCGGCGTTCACAGGTGCCCGTCCGAGCCCGTTGCTGGAGGACCTGCCGGAGGTCGCTGACGCCGTAGGTGGCACGTCCACGGAGGTGGCTGAGGGCGAGGGACAGTCCTTCGTCGACCGGGTCGCGGGAGTTTCCCCGGTGGAGCGCGCGCAAGCCGTACTCGATCTTGTACGTGGCCACACGGCTGCCGTTCTCGGGTTCCGGGAGATGAAGGCCGTGGAGCCCGTCAGGGCGTTCCGGGACCTGGGCTTCGACTCGCTCACCGCGGTCGAGCTGCGTAACGGGCTGAACGCCGAGACCGGGATGCGGCTCCCCGCCACCCTGGTCTTCGACTACCCCACGCCCCAGCTTCTCGCGGAGCATGTACACGACACCCTGTTCGGTGCCGCGGATGCCGAGCCGGAGGCCGCCGTACTCGCTGACCTGGACCGTCTCGCCAGCGCGATTTCAGGATTTTCCCCAGAGAACACCGCCAGGGGGCTCGTCGAGGCCCGCCTTCGGAGCATCCTGTCTGAGCTGGGCGGGGCGGCCGAGGCCGATGCGAAGTTCGCCGTGTCCCAGCAGCTGGATGCGGCCTCGGACGACGAGATCTTCGATTTCATCAATCAGGAGCTCGGTCGTTCCTGAACGCCGCTGGTGAACCGTTCCGGTCTACAACGTATGGGGCAAGTTCCACATGGCGAATGAAGAACGGCTTCGGGACTACCTCAAGTGGGTCACCGCGGACCTGCATGAGACCCGTCGGCGCCTGCAGGAGCTGGAGTCGCAGCAGCAGGAGCCGGTCGCAATCGTCGGGATGAGCTGCCGCTTCCCCGGGGGTGTGAGCTCGCCGGAGGAATTCTGGCGACTGCTGCACGGTGGAGAAGACGCCATCTCCGAGTGGCCGCAGGACCGTGGCTGGGATGCCGACGCGTTGTACGACCCGGAGGCCGAGGGGTCGGGCACGAGCTATTCGTGCAAGGGCGGTTTCGTCTACGAGGCCACCGAATTCGACCCCGGCTTCTTCGGGATCTCGCCGCGCGAAGCGCTCGCGATGGACCCGCAGCAGCGACTGCTACTCGAAGCCTCCTGGGAGGCCTTCGAAGGCGCCGGAATCGATCCCCTCGGGCTGCGGGGAAGCCGCAGCGGCATTTTCGTCGGGGCCAGCGGCCAGGAATACGGCGCCGGCCTTCGCGACATTCCCGACGATGTCCGCGGTCATCTGCTGACCGGCAACTCGACCTCGGTCGTGTCGGGTCGTGTCGCCTACACGCTGGGGCTGGAGGGCCCCGCGGTGACCGTCGACACGGCCTGCTCCTCCTCCCTCGTCGCGCTGCATCTGGCGTCACAGGCCCTCCGGTCCGGCGAGTGCACGCTCGCCCTGGCGGGCGGGGTGACCGTGATGGCCACGCCGGGCGCGTTCATCGAGTTCAGCCGGCAGCGCGGCCTGGCCGCCGACGGCCGGTGCAAGGCATTCGCGGAGTCCGCGGACGGCACGGGGTGGGCTGAGGGCGTCGGCATGCTGGTGCTGGAGCGCCTCTCGGACGCCCGACGGAACGGCCACCGGGTGCTGGCGGTCGTCCGCGGCACCGCCGTGAACCAGGACGGTGCCTCCAACGGTCTGACCGCGCCGAACGGCCCCTCGCAGCAGCGGGTGATCCGCCAGGCGCTCGGGGCGGCCGGCCTGTCGCCCTCCGACGTGGATGCGGTCGAGGCACACGGCACGGGGACGTCCCTCGGCGACCCGATCGAGGCGCAGGCGCTGCTTGCGACGTACGGTCAGGACCGGGCCGAGGACCGGCCGTTGTGGCTCGGTTCGGTGAAGTCGAACATCGGGCACACGCAGGCGGCCGCGGGTGCGGCCGGTGTCATCAAGATGGTGCTGGCGCTCCAGCACGGCGTGCTGCCGCAGACCCTGCATGCCGAGGAGCCGTCGTCGCATGTGGACTGGTCGGCGGGCAATGTGCGGCTGCTCACCGAGGCCGTCGGATGGCCGGAGAACGATCGGCCGGGGCGGGCGGCGGTCTCCGCCTTCGGCGTCAGCGGAACCAACGCGCACGCGGTGCTGGAACAGGCACCGGAGGCGGAGCCCGCACCCGAAGAAGACCAGAAGGACGACGCCGCCGCATCCGTGCGGCTGCCGGTGGTGCCGTGGGTGCTCTCGGCCCGCACGGACGACGCCCTCCGCGAGCAGGCCGGCAGGCTGCTCTCCCACCTCGACGCCCATCCCGGGCACGACATCCGCGACCTCGCCCGCTCGCTCGCCTCGACGCGTGCCGCACTGGAGAACCGCGCCGCCGTCCTCGGCAGCAGCAGCGCGGAACTCGTCGCGGGACTGCACACCCTCGCGCGTGGCGAGCACGCCGAAAACATCGTGCGGGGGACGGACCGTCCCGGCACGAAGACGGCCTTTCTGTTCACGGGCCAGGGCGCGCAACGTGTGGGAATGGGCCGGGAGTTGTACGACTCCTTCCCGGTCTTCGCCGCTGCGTTTGACGCCGTCTGTGCGCACTTCGACGGGGAGCTGGCCTCGCCTCTGCGGGATGTGGTGTTCGGCGACGACGCGGAGCGTCTGAACCGGACGGGGTTCACGCAGCCGGCGTTGTTCGCGGTAGAGGTGGCGCTGTTCCGGTTGGTGGAGTCGTTCGGTGTGCGGGCTGACTTCCTGGTGGGGCATTCCATTGGTGAGTTGGTGGCTGCGCATGTGGCGGGGGCGCTGTCGCTGGAGGATGCCTGCCGTCTGGTGGCGGCTCGTGGCCGGTTGATGCAGGCGCTTCCGGCGGGTGGCGCGATGGTCGCGCTGCAGGCTACCGAGGGTGAGGTGTTGCCGCTGCTGGCGGGCCAGGAGCAGCGGGTGAGCATCGCTGCGGTGAACGGTCCGCAGTCGGTTGTGGTCTCCGGCGAGGAGTCCGCGGTGGCGGCCGTCGCCGACCGCTTCGAGTCCGACGGTCGGAAGGTGAAGCGGCTCCGGGTCAGCCATGCCTTCCATTCGCCGCTGATGGAGCCGATGCTCGACGAGTTCCGTAGGGTCGCGGAGAGCCTGACATTCGAGGAGCCCCGCATCCCGGTGGTCTCGAACGTCACCGGCACGCTCGCCACGCCGCAGGAGTTGACCTCCCCCGCCTACTGGGTGCGGCACGTCCGTGAGGCGGTCCGCTTCGCCGACGGCATCCGCTGGATGACGGAGCACAGCGTCGCCCGGTTCCTCGAAATCGGGCCCGACGGTACGCTCACCGCGATGGCTCAGGCGTGTGGGGACGGCTCCGAGCAGGTGGCGGTCCCCGCACTGCGGAAGGACCGGGCTGAGGCACAGCACGTGGTGACGGCCCTTGCGCAGCTGCACGCTCACGGCGCGGTACTCGACTGGGCCGCGCTGCTGCCCGGGACCCGGCCCGTCGAACTGCCGACGTATCCCTTTCAGCGTCAGCGCTACTGGCTGGCGGCGACCGGGACTGCGGCCGAGCACGGCGCGGCACACGCGCTCGACGGAGCCGACGCCGAACTCTGGGACGCCATCGAGCGCGGAGACGCGGCGGCGCTGGCCGGGGAACTCGCGATTTCCGGTGATGCCCCGTGGGATGAGGCGCGGACCGTGCTGTCGTCGTGGCGGCGGCAGCGGCGTGAGCGCTCCGTGGTGGACGGCTGGCGGTACCGGGTGGAGTGGAAGCCGCTCGCCGCGCAGTCGGGCGGGGTGCCTGAGGGCCGTTGGATCGCGGTGCTGGCAGCCGGGGACGCGTACGCCGAGGCCGTGGTGGAGGGGCTGGCGGCGTGTGGTGTCCGGGTCGAGCGGGTGGAGTGTGCCGCGAGGGAGACGGACCGGGGGCTGCTCGCCGCGCGGGTGCGTGCGGCGGCCGGTGAGGAGCCGGTCTCGGGCGTGCTGGCGGTCGGATCCGCGGACGCGGTGCGGACCGCGGTCCTGGTGCAGGCGCTGGGGGACGCCGGCGTCGGCGGGCGACTGTGGGTGGTGACGCAGGGGGCCGTCGCGATCGGTCGGTCGGAGGATGGACCGGACCCGGTGCAGGCGGCGGCATGGGGCGTGGGCCGGGTGGCGGCGCTGGAGTACCCGGACCGTTGGGGCGGTCTGGTGGATCTGCCGGAGGCCGTGGACCGCAGGGCGCTCGACCGCCTGGCCGCGGTGCTCGCGCACGGCGCTGAGGACCAGGTGGCGGTACGGCCCTCCGGCGTGTTCGGGCGCAGGCTGGCGCACGCCACGGTCCCCGCCGGCGACGACACGGCCGACGGCTGGCAGCCGCACGGGACGGTGCTCATCACGGGCGGCACGGGCGCGCTGGGCGCCCGCGTGGCGCGCTGGGTGGCGGAACGCGGCGCTGAGCACGTGGTTCTGACGAGCCGTCGTGGCCCGGCGGCTCCCGGGGCGTCCGAGCTGGAGGCGGAGCTGTCCGCCCTCGGCGTGCGGGTGACCGTGGCGGCCTGCGATGTCACGGACCCCGACGCCGTCGAGGCACTGCTCACCGAGCACCCCGTGGACGCCGTCTTCCACGCCGCCGCGGTACTCGAGGACGGCGTACTCGACTCCCTCACCCCCGAACGGTTCGCCGCCGTCATGCAGGCCAAGGCCACCTCGGCCCTGAACCTGCACGAGTCGACCCGCGGCCGTGACCTGTCGGCCTTCGTCCTGTTCTCGTCCTTCGCGGGCACCATCGGCGCCGCCGGACAGGCCAACTACGCAGCCGCCAACGCCTACTTGGACGCCCTGGCCGAGCGGCGAGCGGCCGACGGCCTGCCCGCGACCTCCCTCGCCTGGGGGCCGTGGGGCGAGAGCGGTATGGCGAGCGACGAGGCGATGGCCGAGCGCATGCGCCGGGGCGGAGTGTCCCCGCTGCGGCCGGACCTCGCCGTCGACGCCATGGCGCACGCGATCCGCTCCCGGACACCCGGCCTGGTGATCGCCGACATCACCTGGGCGGACTTCCGTTCCGCCTTCGCCACGGTGCGCCCGAGCCCGCTGATCGGCGATCTTCCGGAAATCCGTACCGCGGTCGAGCTCGCCGCTGGGAACGAAGACGACGACCGCCAGTCCGACCTGCACCGGCAGCTCGCGGGACGGGAGCCGGCCGAGCAGGAACGCGTACTCACCGATCTCGTCCGGTCGTACGCCGCCGGAGTGCTGCATTACGCGGGACCCGGCGAGGTGCCGCCGAACCGGCCCTTCCGGGACCTCGGGGTCGACTCGTTGATCGCCGTGGAACTGCGGAACGCACTCAGCCTGGCCTGCGGCATCACACTGAGCGCGACGGTGGTCTTCGACTACCCGACGCCGACGGAACTGGCCGGCTTCCTGCGCACCCGGATCGCACCGGCGCATGCGGACGCCGAGCAGGCGGTGGCCCCCTCCGCAGTCGACGGAGACCCGCTCGTCATCGTGGGGATGAGCTGCCGCTTCCCCGGCGGCGTCGACTCCCCGGAGGCCTTCTGGCAACTGCTGTCGGACGGCGCGGACGCCGTCGGCGCATTCCCGGCCGACCGCGGCTGGGACCTGACGTCGGTCTACGACCCCGACCCGGACCACTCGGGAACCACCTACGTCAACGTCGGTGGCTTCCTGAAAAACGTGGACCGCTTCGAACCGGCCTTCTTCGGCATGAGCCCCCGGGAAGCGGTCGCCACCGATCCGCAGCAGCGGCTGCTGCTCGAAGTGTCCTGGGAGGCGCTGGAGCGCGCCGGCATCGATCCGCACTCCGTGCGCGGCAGCCGGGCGGGCGTCTTCATAGGCACCAACGGCCAGGACTATCCCGCGCTCCTGGCCCATTCCCCGGACGACTTCGACGGCTACATCGGCACCGGGAACGCCGCGAGCGTGGTCTCCGGACGAGTCGCCTACACGCTCGGCCTCGAAGGCCCGGCCGTGACCGTGGACACGGCGTGCTCGTCGTCCCTGGTGGCGCTGCACTGGGCGGCGCAGGCCCTGCGCTCCGGCGAGTGCGACATGGCGCTGGTGGGCGGCGTGACGGTGATGTCCACGCCCGGAGCGTTCGTGGAGTTCAGCCGGCAGCGCGGACTCGCCCCGGACGGACGGTGCAAGGCATTCGCCGCGGACGCCGACGGCACCGGCTGGGGCGAGGGCGTCGGGATGCTGCTCGTGGAGCGGCTGTCGGACGCCCGGCGCAACGGCCACCGGGTACTGGCCGTCGTGGCGGGATCCGCGGTGAACCAGGACGGTGCATCGAACGGTCTGACGGCGCCCAACGGCCCTTCCCAGCAGCGGGTGATCCGGCAGGCACTGGCGAGCGCCGGCCTGACCCCCTCGGACGTGGACGCGGTCGAGGCGCACGGCACGGGAACGGCCCTCGGCGACCCCATCGAGGCACAGGCCCTTCTCGCCACCTACGGCCAGGACCGTGAGGCGGACCGGCCGCTGTGGCTGGGCTCGGTCAAGTCGAACATCGGACACACCCAGGCAGCCGCGGGCGTCGCCGGTGTCATCAAAATGGTGCTGGCACTCCAGCACGGCGTGCTCCCGCGCACTCTGCACGTGGACGCGCCCTCGCCCCACGTGGACTGGTCGGAGGGCAACGTACGGCTCCTCACGGAGCCCGTCGCCTGGCCGCTCGACGACGAAGCGGCGGGCCGTGTCTGCCGGGCAGGTGTGTCCTCGTTCGGCATCAGCGGCACCAACGCACATGTGGTCCTGGAAAGCGCCCCCGAACCGCCGGCCACCGCCGACGCCCTCCAGGCCGCCGCGCCGGAACGCCCGTCCCTCACACCGCTGGTGCTCTCGGCACGCACCGAGGCCGCCCTCCGCGCACAGGCGGCTCGCCTGCGCACGGCGTATGAGGACAACCCCGCACTGGACCTGGCGGATGTGGGCTTCTCCCTCGCCACGACCCGCTCCCTGCGCTTCGACCACCGTGCGGTGGTCCTGGCGGACGACCCGGCCTCGGCAGTCCACCGCCTGACCGCGCTCGCCGAAGACCACAGGACCCCCGGCCCCGGCGTCATTCGTGGCTCCCAGGCAGACGGCCCGCTGGCCCTGCTCTTCGCGGGCCAGGGCGCGCAGCGGCTGGGCATGGGCCGGGAGTTGTACGACTCCTTCCCGGTGTTCGCGGACGCGTTTGACGCGGTGTGCGCGCACTTCGAGGGCGAGTGGGAGTCGTCGCTTCGGGGTGTGGTGTTCGGTGAGGATGCGGAGGCGCTGAATCGGACGGGGTTCACTCAGCCGGCGTTGTTCGCGGTGGAGGTGGCGCTGTTCCGGTTGGTGGAGTCGTTCGGTGTGCGGCCGGACTTCCTGGTGGGTCATTCCATTGGTGAGTTGGTGGCCGCGCATGTGGCGGGGGTGTTGTCGCTGGAGGATGCGTGCCGGCTGGTGGCGGCTCGTGGTCGGTTGATGGAGGCGTTGCCGGCGGGCGGGGCGATGGTGTCGCTTCAGGCGTCGGAAGCCGAGGTGTTGCCGCTGCTGGAAGGGCTTGAGCAGCGGGTGAGTGTCGCTGCGGTGAATGGTCCGCAGGCGGTCGTGGTTTCTGGCGAGGAGTCGGCGGTTGCCGAGATTGCCGGGCGTTTTGAGTCCGAGGGTCGGAAGGTGAAGCGGCTGCGGGTCAGTCATGCCTTCCATTCGCCGCTGATGGAGCCGATGCTGGACGAGTTCCGGGCGGTCGCGGAGAGCTTGGCCTACGCCGAGCCGCGTATCCCGGTGGTTTCGAATGTGACCGGTGAACTCGCCGCGGCGGAGGAGTTGGCCTCTCCCGACTACTGGGTGCGGCATGTGCGTGAGGCTGTTCGTTTCGCTGATGGTGTGCGGTGGTTGGAGCAGCAGGGGGTGTCCCGGTTCCTGGAGATCGGGCCGGACGGCACCCTGACCGCCATGGCGCAGGCGTGTGCGGACAGCCCGGACCCGCTTTTGATGCCCGCGTTGCGGAAGGACCGCTCGGAGACGGAAGCCGTGCTGACCGCTGTGTCGCATGTGTTTGTGCTGGGCACGGAGGTGGACTGGGGTACGTGCTTCCCGGTCGCCCGGCGGGTGGATCTGCCGACGTACGCGTTCCAGCGTGAGCGTTTCTGGCCGACGCCTGCACCTGCCGCCGACCCGACCGAGGGCTGGCGGTATCGGGTGGAGTGGAAGCCGTTGGTGGTGCAGTCGGGTGGGGTGCTGGGTGGTCGTTGGCTTGCGGTGGTGGGTGCGGGTGAGGTGTGGTCCGAGGCTGTGGTGGAGGGGTTGGCGGCGTGTGGTGTGACGGTGGAGCGGGTGGAGTGTGTCGCGGGGGAGGTGGATCGCGGGCTGTTGGCTGAGCGGGTGCGTGAGGTGGCTGGTGAGGAGCCGGTTGCCGGTGTGCTGGTGGTGGACTGCGCTGATGTGGCGCGTAGTGCTGTGATGGTGCAGGCGCTGGGGGCTGCGGGTGTTGGTGGGCGTGTGTGGTGGGTGACGCGGGGGGCTGTCGCGGTGGGTCGGTCGGATGGTGGTCCGGATCCGGTGGGTGCGGCGGTGTGGGGTTTGGGTCGGGTGGCTGCTTTGGAGCTGCCGGATCGTTGGGGTGGTCTGGTGGATCTTCCGGAGGCCGTGGACGGCGGGGTGCTTGACCGGCTGGTCGAGGTGCTCGCGCACGGCGCTGAGGATCAGGTGGCGGTGCGGGCTTCGGGTGTGTTCGGGCGGAGGCTGGGGCATGCGCCGGCTCCTGCTGGGGGCAGCAGTGTCGACGGTTGGCGGCCGCGGGGAACGGTGCTGATCACCGGTGGTACTGGCGCGCTGGGTGCTCGTGTGGCGCGTTGGGTGGCCGAGCGGGGTGCGGAGCATGTGGTGCTGACCAGTCGTCGTGGCTTGGAGGCTCCTGGTGCGGTGGAGCTGGAGGCGGAGCTGTCCGGGCTGGGTGTCCAGGTAACCGTGGCGGCCTGCGACGTCGCGGATCGCAGCGCGGTTGAGGAGCTGCTGTCGGGGTGTGCCGTAGATGCCGTCGTTCACGCGGCGGGTGTGGTGGATTCTGTGCCGTTGGGGGACGTGGATGCGGAGCACTTCGCTGAGGTGATGGGGGCGAAGGTCGGCGGTGCGGTGGTGCTGGATGAGGCGTTGCGGGATCGGGCGTTGGATGCGTTTGTGGTGTTCTCGTCGATCGCTGGTGTGTGGGGCAGTGGTGGTCAGGCGGCGTATGCGGCGGGGAATGCGTTTGTCGAGGGGTTGGTGGAGGCGCGGCGTGCGCGGGGTGTGGTGGGTTGTTCGGTGGCGTGGGGTCCGTGGGGTGGCGGCGGGATGGCCGGCACGGAGGGTGCGGAGGAGCATCTGCTGCGGCGTGGGCTGAGGGCGCTGGATCCGGCTCTCGCGGTGTCGGCTCTGGAGTCGGTGGTGGGTGCGGGTGAGGGTTCGGTGGTGGTGGCGGATGTGGCGTGGGAGCGCTTTGCTCCGGCGTTCACCGGTGCCCGTCCGAGTCCGTTGCTGGAGGACTTGCCGGAGGTGCGGGCGGTGTTGGCTGCCGGCGCCGGTGGTGAGGGTTCTGGCGCTGGTGTGGTGCGGGAGCGTTTGTCGGGGCTGTCGGTTGTGGAGCGGGAGCGGGCGCTGCTGGAGTTGGTGCGTACGCATGCCGCGGCGGTCCTCGGTTACCACAAGCCTGCTGACCTCGAAACCGGCGTCACCTTCCGGGACTTGGGCTTCGACTCGCTCACCGCGGTCGAGCTGCGCAACGGGCTGAACGCCGAGACCGGCCTTCGACTCCCCGCCACTCTGGTCTTCGACTATCCGACGCCGAGCGACCTGGCCCGTTTCCTGGACGATGAGTTGTTCGGGACCGGGACGGACCTGGCGGCCAGTCTGCCGGCGCTGGCGTCCACCTCGGACGATCCGGTGGTCATCGTCGGCATGAGCTGCCGGCTTCCTGGTGGGGTGGCCGGCCCCGAGGACCTGTGGCGGCTGGTGGCCGGCGCCGAAGACGCGATCTCCGGCTTCCCGACGGACCGTGGCTGGGACCTCGATTCCCTCTTCGGGAACGACGCCGACCAGGCAGGTGCGAGCCGAACGCGCGCCGGCGGCTTCCTGCGCGACGCCGCCCAGTTCGATCCGGCATTCTTCGGTATCAGCCCACGGGAAGCGGTCGCGATCGACCCGCAGCAGCGGCTGCTGCTGGAGATCTCCTGGGAAGCCCTGGAACGCTCCGGCGTCAGCCCCACGTCGGTCAAGGGCAGCCGTACCGGCGTGTTCGTCGGTGCCAGCGCTTCGGGCTACGGCGCAGGGCTGCGGGAGGCGCCGGAAGGGCTCGGCGGTCACTTGCTCACCGGAAGCTCGGGCGCTGTGGTGTCGGGCCGGGTGTCGTATGCGCTGGGCCTCGAGGGGCCGGCGGTCACGGTCGACACCGCGTGTTCCTCGTCGCTGGTCGCCCTGCACCTGGCCGCGCAGTCTCTGCGTTCGGGGGAATGCGACCTCGCCCTGGCCGGTGGTGTGACGGTCATGGGCAACCCCGGAGCCTTCGTCGAGTTCAGTCTTCAGGGCGGCCTTGCTGCTGATGGCCGGTGCAAGGCGTTCTCGGACGCTGCGGATGGCACCGGCTGGGCTGAGGGCGCTGGTGTGCTGGTGGTGGAGCGGCTGTCGGATGCCCGGCGCAAGGGTCATCGGGTGTTGGCCGTGGTGCGTGGCAGTGCGGTGAATCAGGATGGTGCGTCGAATGGTTTGACGGCGCCGAATGGTCCGTCGCAGCAGCGGGTGATCCGCCAGGCGCTGGCGGGCGCGGGGCTGTCGCCGTCGGATGTGGATGTGGTCGAGGCACACGGCACGGGGACGTCCCTCGGCGACCCGATCGAGGCGCAGGCGCTGCTTGCGACGTACGGTCAGGACCGGGACGGTGACCGGCCGTTGTGGCTGGGTTCGGTGAAGTCGAACATCGGGCACACGCAGGCGGCCGCGGGTGCGGCCGGTGTCATCAAGATGGTGTTGGCGTTGCAGCACGGCATTCTGCCCCAGACCCTGCATGCCGAGGAACCTTCCTCGCACGTGGACTGGTCCGCGGGCAATGTGCGGCTGCTCACCGAGGCCGTCGGATGGCCGGAGAGTGGCCGACCGGGGCGTGCGGCGGTCTCCGCCTTTGGCGTCAGCGGGACCAATGCGCACGTGGTCATCGAGCAGGCTCCGGTGGAGGAGGGCTCGGAAGCCGGACCGTTGGATGTGCTCGGCGGTGTGGTGCCGTGGGTGGTGTCCGCGCGGAGTCGGGAGGGGTTGCGGGCACAGGCGCAGCGGTTGTTGGCGCATGTGGAGGCCCGGCCTGAACTCGGCCCGTCGGAGGTGGGGTTCGCCCTGGCCACGACACGTTCGGCGTTTGAACACCGGGCTGTCGTTCTCGGCTCCGAGCGCACGGAACTCCTTGCAGGTCTCACCGCTATGGCAGAGGGAACTGCTGCGGTCAACGCCGTAACGGGTGCGGTGGACACCGGAGGCCGGCTGGCTCTGCTGTTCACCGGGCAGGGTGCGCAGCGGCTGGGGATGGGTCGGGAGCTGTATGACGCGTTCCCGGTCTTCGCCGATGCTTTTGACGCCGTCTGTGCGTACTTTGACGGGGAGTTGGTGACTCCGTTGCGGGATGTGGTGTTCGGTGAGGACGCGGAGCGTCTGAACCAGACCGGGTTCACCCAGCCGGCGTTGTTCGCCATCGAGGTGGCGCTGTTCCAGCTGGTGGAGTCCTTCGGCGTCCGGCCCGACTTCCTGGTGGGTCATTCCATCGGTGAGTTGGTGGCCGCGCATGTGGCGGGGGTGCTGTCGCTGGAGGATGCCTGCCGGCTGGTTGCTGCCCGTGGCCGCTTGATGCAGGCGCTCCCGGACGGCGGCGCGATGGTAGCGCTGCAGGCCACCGAGGATGAGGTGTTGCCGCTGCTGGAGGGCCAGGAGCAGCGGGTGAGTATCGCCGCGGTGAACGGTCCGCGGTCGGTCGTGGTCTCCGGTGAGGAGTCGGCAGTGGCGGCCATCGCCGGGCGCTTCGAGTCCGACGGCCGGAAGGTGAAGCGGCTCAAGGTGAGCCATGCTTTCCATTCCCCGCTGATGGAGCCGATGCTCGACGAGTTCCGCACCGTCGCCGAAAGCGTGACGTACGCCGAGCCCCGTATCCCGGTGGTTTCGAACCTGACCGGCACGCTCGCCACGCCGCAGGAGCTGACGTCCCCCGACTACTGGGTGCGACACGTCCGTGAGGCGGTCCGCTTCGCCGACGGCATCCGCTGGCTGGCGGACCACGAGGTCACCCGGTTCATGGAGATCGGGCCGGACGGCACCCTGACCGCCATGGCACAGGGCTGCCTCGACAGTGATGTGGACGCGGATCTGGATGCGGACCAGGTCCTCATCCCCACCCTGCGTGGCGACGACCGCGGCGAGATATCCGCGGTACTGTCCGCCGCCGGGCGCGCATTCGCCCACGGCATCACCATCAACTGGCAGACTTTCTTCCCGGCCACAGCCACTGCCACCGCCACAGCCACAGCCACCGAAAGCACCACCGACGCCGCACCCGCTCCCACCCCCGTCGACCTCCCCACCTACGCCTTCCAGCACCAGCGCTACTGGCTGGAGATTCCGTCCACCACCGCGGATGCCTCGTCGATCGGCCTGGCTGCGGCCGGGCACCCGCTCCTCGGTGCGGCGGTGTCCCTGGCCGGTGGCCATGAGGTCGTGCTGACCGGGCGGCTCTCGCCCCGCACACAGCCGTGGCTTGCCGAGCACCGTATTGCCGGCGCGATCGTCGTCCCCAGCACCGCGCTCCTGGAACTGGCAGTGCGCGCAGGGGATGAGGTCGGTTGCTCCCACGTCAGGGAACTCGCCCTCGAGGCACCGCTGGTGCTCGCCGAGGACGGTGCGGTGCAGTTGCAGCTCCGCATCGAGGACCCGGACGCGTCCGGAGACCGGGCGCTCGGTGTGTACGCGCGTCCCGCGGCGGCCTCGGCCGATGCGCCGTGGACGCGGCATGCGAGCGGTGTCCTGGCGGAGAGCGGCCCGTCGGAAACCTTCGACTTCGCTGCGTGGCCGCCGGCCGGCGCGGAGCCCGTGGACATCGACGACCTGTACGACGGGCTGGCGGCGGCCGGCTTCGACTACGGTTCGGCCTTCCGCGGCGTGCGGGCCGTTTGGCGGGGCGCCGACGGACTGTACGCCGAGGCCGAACTGCCGGAGTCCGCTGCGGCCGAGGAATTCGCCCTCCATCCCGCGCTGTTGGACGCGGCGCTCCATCCGCTCGGCCTCGGTCTGCTGGACGGTGTGGCGACAGAAGCCGTGCTGTTCGCGTGGAGTGGCGCCTCGCTGCAGGCGACCGGCGCGACCGCACTGCGGATCCGGCTGGCCCGCCGCGGGCCCGACGAGGTGTCCTTCCAGGCCGCCGACGGCACCGGGCAGCCGGTGATCGCGGTCGAGTCGATGCTGATGCGCAAGACCGGTGAGCTGCGGAACGACCGGACGCCGTCGCTGCCGGCTTCGCTGCTGCGTCTCGACTGGGCACCGATCGCCGTGGAACGGGCCGGGGAGTCGGACATCGGCGAGGACGCGGCAGCGGACGCCGATGTGCCGCGGCTGACCGTAGTGGGGAGCGACCCGCTGGGCCTGGCCGGGACACTGGGCACACACGCCGCCGAGGCTGTGGAGGCGGCCGCCGACTCCACGTCGGCTGGGACGGCCGCGACGACGGGCACGGTGCTCGTGACCGGTGTCACCACCGTGGCCGAAGCGCGCACCACCCTCAGCGCGTTCAGCGAACGGCTGGGGCAGGAGTCGGCGCCGGCCCGTCTGGTGTTCGCCACCCGAGGCGCCATCGCCCTCGGTGTGGAGGCACCGGACGCGGAGGCCGCCGCCCTCTGGGAAGAGCTTCGCGTGGTCCAGGCCGACTACCCGGGCCGGATCGTGCTCGTGGACGTCGATGACGACCTCGATTCCCACCGTGTGCTGCCGGCCGCGCTCGCCACGGACGAGTCCGAGCTCGCTGTCCGCAGGGGCGAGGTGTCGGCCGCGCGGCTGGTCAGGTGCGCATCGAGCGCCGCCACTGCCCTGGACGTGGAGCCCGGAGGAACGGTCCTGGTCACCGGCCCGTTCGCCGAACAGGTCGCCGCTGCCCTCGAATCCCAGGCAGACGTGCAGACCGTGGCCTACCCGGACCCGGACCCGGACCCGGACCAGGGCGGGGACGGAGCCGGAAACCAGGACGCGGCAGCGTACGCGGACGCCAGCCAGAATCCACACAGCCTGCAAGCAGCGATAGTCGCGGCCCAGGCAACCGGACGCCCGCTCAGCGCCCTCGTGCACACCGCCGACCTCGGCCGGAGCCGCGACGTCGAGACGGCTCGCGCCCTCGATGAGCTGACGCGCCGCACCGGCGCGGACGGCGCCCCGTCCGCGCTCATCCTCCTCGGCATCGGCGGCCCGGCCGGCGCTGCGTCGGGCGGGCAACTGGCCGCGCTCGCCCACCGCCGGGCCGGCGCCGGCCTGCCGGTTCTGGCACTGCTCCCGCCGTCCGGCGCCGCCCCGGGGCTGTCCGCGGTGTCGGTGGAGGAGACCGCGGCGCTGCTGGGCGCCGCCCAGGCCACGGGCCGGACGGTGCTGCGTCCCGCGCGGGTGGACCGCGCCGCGCTGCGCGGCTCCGCGGGCCCGCTGCCGGCCGTCCTCAGCGCGTTGGCACAGGGCTCCGGGCGACGGATCGCCACACGTGAGCAGGCCACCGCGGCCTCCGGCCTGGCGCGCCGGCTCGCGGGGAAGGGTGCGGCCGAACGCGGCCGCGCGCTGCTCACCGTCGTCCGTACCCAGGTCGCCCACGTCCTCGGCTATGCCGGCCCGGACGAGGTGGAGCCCTCCCGGAGCTTCACCGACCTCGGGTTCACCTCCCTCACCGCCGTCGAGCTGCGCAATCAGCTCAGGGCGGCGACGGGCATGGCACTGCCCGCCACGCTGGTCTTCGACTACCCGACCCCGGTGGGGCTCGCCCGCTACCTTGACGCGGAACTCACCGGAGAGACAGGTGACTTGGCGCCCGTAGCGTCCGGTGCGCCCGTCGACAACGACCCCATCGTCATCGTCGGGATGAGCTGCCGCTACCCGGGCGGCATCCGTACGCCCGAGGAGCTGTGGGAGCTGGTCGCCGCGGGTGGCGACGGCATCTCCCCGTTCCCCGCCGACCGGGGCTGGGACCTCGCCGGCCTGTACCACCCGGACCCGGACCACCCGGGCACCTGCTACACCCGCGAAGGCGGCTTCCTGCACGACGCCAGCCACTTCGACCCGGGCTTCTTCGGCATCAGCCCCCGCGAGGCGCTGTCGATGGACCCGCAGCAGCGGCTGCTCCTCGAAGCGTCGTGGGAGGCCCTGGAGCGCTCCGGAATCGATCCCGCGGCCGCCCGCGGCACCCTCACCGGTGTCTTCGCGGGCGTCACCTACCAGGACTACATCGGCATCCTCGGCGGAGCGCAGGAGAGCTTCGAGGGATATGTCGGCACCGGGAACTCGCCCAGCGTGCTGTCCGGGCGGATCGCCTACACCCTCGGCCTCGAAGGGCCGGCGGTCAGCGTCGACACCGCCTGCTCCTCGTCCCTGGTCGCCCTGCATCTGGCCGTCCAGTCGCTCCGTCAGGGCGAGTGCGATCTCGCGCTCGCGGGCGGTGTGACGGTGATGTCCACCCCCGGCTCGCTCATCGAGTTCAGCCGGCAGCGGGCGCTCGCCGAGGACGGCCGCTGCAAGCCGTTCTCGGCCGACGCCGACGGCGCGAGCTGGGCCGAGGGCGTCGGCATGGTGGCCGTCGAGCGGCTGTCCGACGCGCGGCGCAACGGGCATCCCGTCCTGGCCGTCATCCGCGGCAGCGCCCTCAACCAGGACGGCGCCTCCAACGGTCTCACCGCCCCCAACGGCCCCTCCCAGCAGCGCGTCATCCGCCGGGCACTGGCCGCCGCCGGTCTCGGCCCCCAGCAGGTCGACGCCGTCGAGGCGCACGGCACCGGGACCACCCTCGGCGACCCCATCGAGGCCCAGGCCCTGATCGCGGCCTACGGCCAGGACCGCGACGAGGACCGGCCGCTGTGGCTCGGCTCGCTGAAGTCGAACATCGGACACAGCCAGGCCGCCGCCGGCGTGGGCGGCGTCATCAAGATGGTGATGGCGCTGCGCAACGGGCTGCTGCCCAGGACGCTGCACGCCGAGGAGCCCAGCCCGCACGTCGACTGGACGGCAGGCCATGTACGACTGCTCAACGAGGCCGTCACCTGGCCGGACGCGGACGAGCCCCGCCGGGCCGGCGTCTCCTCGTTCGGGATGAGCGGTACCAACGCACACGTCATCGTCGAGGAGGCGCCCCGGCATCCGGCCCGGCCAGGCACCCCGGCGGTGTCCGCGCTGCCCGTCGTGCCGGTGCCCCTGTCGGCGCGCAGCGCGGAGGCGCTGCGCGACCAGGCCGCACGGCTGCGCTCCCACCTGCTCGCCCGGCCCGCCGAGTGCGACCTGGCCGGCCTCGGCTTCTCGCTCGCCACGACACGGTCCGCCTTCGAGCACCGGGCGGTGCTCGTCGCGGCCGACCGGGAGGACCTCGATCGCGGCCTGCGCGAGATCGCCGAGGGCGCGATGGTCTCCGACGTGCCCCGCGGCATCGCCCGCGACGGCAGCGCCCGCCCCGTCCTGGTCTTCCCCGGCCAGGGCAGCCAGTGGGCCGGCATGGCACGCGAACTGCTCGACACCGCACCGGTGTTCGCCGACCGACTGGCCGCCTGCGAACGCGCCCTCGCCCCCTTCGTCGACTGGTCGCTGACGGCCGTCCTGCGCGGCGACGCCGACGCAGCCGACCTCGAACGGGTCGACGTCATCCAGCCCGCACTGTGGGCCGTCATGGTCTCGCTCGCCGAGCTGTGGCGCTCCTACGGAGTCGAGCCCGACGCGGTCGTCGGACACAGCCAGGGGGAGATCGCCGCCGCCTGTGTCGCCGGGGCACTGACTCTGGACGACGGCGCGCGGGTGGTGGCCCTGCGCAGCCGGGCGCTGACCGCCGTCACGGGAAGCGGCGGCATGATGTCCGTCCAGCTGCCCGCGGACGCGGTGCGTGCGCGCATCGAGCCGTGGGGCGAGCGGCTGTCCGTCGCCGCCGTGAACGGCCCCGCCTCCGTCGTGGTCTCCGGTGCCGCGGACGCGCTCGACGAGCTGTTCGCCGCACTGACCGCGGACGGTGTGCGAGCCCGCAAGGTGTCCGTCGACTACGGCTCCCACTCGGCGCAGGTCGAGCCGGTACGGGACCGGGTCCTCGACGCCCTCGACGGCATCCGCCCGGCCGAGGCCGCCATCCCGTTCTTCTCCACCGTCACCGGCCAGTGGCAGGACACCACCGGCCTCGACCCCGACTACTGGTACACCAACCTGCGGCAGACCGTACGGTTCGAGGACGCCATCCGCGGCCTGGTGGCCGCCGGACACCGTGCCTTCATCGAGGTCAGCCCGCACCCCGTGTTGTCCGGCGGGATCCGCGACTGCGTGGACGCGCTCGGCACGGACGCCGCCGTGCTCGGCACCCTGCGCCGGGACGAGGGCGGCCTCGGCCGGCTCCTCACCTCCCTCGCCGAAGCACACGCACAGGGCGTGGCCGTCGACTGGAGCACCGTCTTCGCCGGCACCGGCGCACCCCGCGTCGACCTGCCGACCTACGCCTTCCAGCGTGCGCGGTACTGGCCCCAGGCACGCGAACTGACCGCCGCCGACGCCCAGGACGGGCCGCTGTCCGACGCTGTCGAAGCGAAGTTCTGGGAGAGCGTCGAGAAGGAAGACCTCCAGGCGCTGACCGACACGCTCCACCTGGACGGCAATCAGCCGCTGAGCGCCGTACTGCCCGCGCTCTCCTCGTGGCGCAGGAACAGCCGCGAGAAGTCCACCGTCGACAGCTGGCGCTACACCGTGCGCTGGTCACCGCTCGCCGAGCGCAGCGCCGCCGCCCTGCACGGCACCTGGCTGCTGGTGGGCCCCGCACCGGCCTCGGACGACGCCGCCGGGCGGGTCGCCGCCGTACAGGACGCCCTCACCGCACACGGCGCCCGGGTACGCCTCGTCGGCCTGACGCCCGAGGACGGCGGCAGCCGCGAGCGGACCGGCGCCCGGCTGCGCGAGGCGCTCGGAGACGACGACCTCACCGGAGTCCTGTCGCTGCTCCCGCTCGACGAGCACGCCCACCCCGACCACCCCGCCGTGCCCGTCGGGCTGTCCGCGACCCTGTCCCTGGTCCAGGCACTCGGCGACCTCGGCATCGGCGCGCCCCTGTGGTGCGGGACCCGTGGGGCGGTCGCCATCGGCCGCTCCGAGTCCGTCACCCACGCCTACCAGGCCCTGGTCTGGGGGATGGGCCGGGTCGCCGCGCTGGAGCACTCCGACCGCTGGGGCGGCCTCATCGACCTGCCCGAGACGCTCGACAAGCGGGCCGCCGACCGCCTCTGCGCCCTGCTCGCCGACCCGGACGGCGAGGACCAGATCGCCCTGCGCGGCTCCGGCGCCTACGGCCGCCGCCTGGCCCGCGCCCCGCTGGCCGGCACACCGCCGCAGCGCACCTGGCGCCCGCGCGGCACCGTCCTCGTCACCGGCGGCACCGGCGCCGTCGGCGGCCACATCGCCCGCTGGCTGGCCCGCGAAGGCGCCGAGCACCTGCTGCTCACCAGCCGCCGCGGCGCCGACGCCCCGGGCGCGGCGCAACTCGAAGCCGAACTCACCGCGCTCGGCTCCCGCGTCACCTTCGCCGCCTGCGACGTCGCCGACCGCGACGCGCTGCGCGACCTGCTGGCAGCCGTCCCCGAGCAGTACCCGCTCGACGCGGTGATGCATGTCGCGGGCTCCCTCGACGACGGTGTGATCGACTCCCTCGACCCCGGCCGCATGGACACCGTGCTGCGCGCCAAGGTCACCGCGGCGCTCAACCTCCACGAGCTGACCCGGGACCGGGACCTGTCCGCCTTCGTGCTCTTCTCCTCCACCTCCGGCACCATCAGCGGCCCGGGCCTGGGCAACTACGCCCCCGGAAACGCCTTCCTCGACGCCCTCGCCGACCGGCGCCGCGCCGAAGGGCTGCCCGCCACCGCCGTCGCCTGGGGCCACTGGTCCGGAGACGGCATGGGTGAGGGCGCCGTCGGCGACCGGCTCCGGCGCTACGGCGTGTACGACATGCAGCCCGAACTGGCCTGCGGCGCACTCCGGCAGGCCCTCGACCACGACGAGTCCTACGTCTCCGTTACCGACCTCGGCTGGGACAAGTTCACCCCCGCCTTCACCGCCCCCCGGCCCAGCGCCCTGCTGCGCGACCTCCCGGACGCCCGGCGCGTCCTGGAGACGGCGCAGGACAGCGACGACACCGGATCCGACGCCGCCAAGCTGCTCCAGCACCTCGCCGGCCTCTCCGGGGCCGATCGGGCCGCCATGGTCCTGGACGTCGTCCGCAGCTATGTCGCCACCGTGCTCGGCTACGCCGGACCCTCCGCGGTCGACCCCGAACGGGCCTTCAGCGACCTCGGGTTCGACTCGCTCAGCGCCGTCGAGCTGCGCAACGGCATGAACGGCATCACCGGACTGCGGCTGCCCGCGACCCTCGTCTTCGACTACCCCACCTGCGCGGTACTCGCCGACTTCCTGCTCACCGAACTGTCCGACACGGCAGCCCAGGACGGGTCCGCGCCGGCGCCGGCCGCCGTGACGGCAGGACAGGCGGGGCACGACGAACCGGTGGCGATTGTGTCGATGAGTTGTCGGTTCCCCGGTGGGGTGGGGTCGCCGGAGGAGTTGTGGGGGTTGTTGGTTGAGGGTGGGGATGGTGTGGTGCCGTTCCCGGTGGATCGTGGGTGGGATGTTGAGGCGTTGTATGACCCTGAGCCGGGTGTGCCGGGGAAGGTGTCGACGCGTGAGGGTGGGTTTTTGCCGGGGGTTGATGGTTTCGATCCTGGGTTTTTCGGGATTTCGCCGCGTGAGGCGGTGGCGATGGATCCGCAGCAGCGTTTGTTGTTGGAGGCGTCGTGGGAGGCGTTTGAGCGGGCGGGGATTGTTCCTGGGTCGTTGCGTGGTTCGCGTACGGGGGTGTTTGCGGGGACGAATGGTCAGGATTACACGGGGTTGTTGGTGGCGTCGGGTGAGGAGGATTTGGGGGGTTATATCGGTACGGGTAATGCGGCGAGTGTGGTGTCGGGGCGGTTGTCGTACACGTTTGGTCTTGAGGGTCCTGCGGTGACGGTGGATACGGCGTGTTCGGCGTCGTTGGTGGCGTTGCATTTGGCGGTGCAGTCGTTGCGTGCGGGTGAGTGTGATTTGGCGTTGGCGGGTGGTGTGACGGTGATGTCGACGCCGGGGTTGTTTGTGGATTTCAGTCGGCAGCGGGGGTTGGCTGCTGATGGGCGGTGCAAGGCGTTTTCGGATGCTGCGGATGGTGCGGGGTTTTCTGAGGGTGTGGGTGTGTTGGTGGTGGAGCGGTTGTCGGATGCGCGGCGTCATGGTCATCGGGTGTTGGCTGTGGTGGCTGGTTCTGCGGTGAATCAGGATGGTGCGTCGAATGGTTTGACGGCGCCGAATGGTCCGTCGCAGCAGCGGGTGATCCGGCAGGCGCTGGCGGGTGCGGGGCTGTCGCCGTCGGATGTGGATGTGGTCGAGGCGCATGGCACGGGGACGTCGTTGGGTGATCCGATCGAGGCGCAGGCGTTGCTTGCGACGTACGGGCAGGATCGGGGCGGGGCGGGGCCGTTGTGGCTGGGTTCGGTGAAGTCGAACATCGGGCACACGCAGGCGGCTGCGGGTGTGGCGGGTGTCATCAAGATGGTGTTGGCGTTGCAGCACGGCGTGCTGCCCCAGACGCTGCATGTTGATGCGCCGTCGTCGCATGTGGACTGGTCGGCGGGCGACGTGCGGTTGCTGACGGAGTCGGTGCAGTGGCCGGAGACGGGCCGGCCGCGCCGCGCCGGTGTGTCGTCCTTCGGCATCAGCGGCACCAACGCCCACACCATCCTGGAGGAAGCCCCGTCCGAGAACGCCACCTCTGCCGCGGACATCGACCCTGCCGAGGGCATCGACCCGGCCGAGGACGTCCGGGCGGCAGCGGAGACCTCTCCCGCCCCCTGGGTGATCACCGGTAAAACCAGGTCCGCCCTCCGCGCGCAGGCCGCCCGGCTGCTCGCACACGTGGAGACCTTCCCGGCCCTGCGCACCGCCGACGTGGGACTGTCGCTGGCCACCACCCGGTCGGTCATGGAACACCGTGCCGTGGTCCTCGGGACGGACCGGGACGAGCTGCTCCGCGGTCTGGCCGCCGTAGCGGCCGACGAAACCGCGCCGAACGCCCTCACCGGCACGGCAAAGGCTGACGGCCGGCTGGCACTGCTGTTCACGGGACAGGGCGCACAACGTCTCGGAATGGGCCGGGAGTTGTACGACGCGTTCCCGGCATTCGCGGACGCCTTCGACTCCGTCTGCGCCCACTTCGACAGCGAATTGGCATCCCCGCTGCGGGGTGTGGTCTTCGGTGACGAGGCTGATGGGCATGCCGAGGGGAATGCCGAGGCGCTGAACCAGACCGGTTTCACCCAGCCGGCGTTGTTCGCGACAGAGGTGGCGCTGTTCCGGCTGGTGGAATCGTTCGGAGTGCGGCCCGACTATCTGGTGGGACATTCCATCGGCGAATTGGCGGCCGCGCATGTAGCGGGCGTGTTGTCGCTGGAGGACGCCTGCCGTCTGGTCGCTGCCCGCGGCCGGTTGATGCAGGCACTCCCGGCGGGTGGCGCGATGGTCGCCCTTCAGGCCACCGAGGACGAGGTGGTGCCGCTGCTGGAGGGCCAGGAGCAGCGGGTGAGTATTGCCGCGGTGAACGGCCCCAAGTCGACCGTGATCGCCGGTGAACAATCCGCGGTGGCGGAGATCGCCGGGCATTTCGAGTCCGCGGGGAGGAAGGTGAAGCGGCTCCAGGTGAGTCACGCCTTCCATTCCCCGCTGATGGAGCCGATGCTCGACGAGTTCCGCACCGTCGCGGAAAGCGTGTCCTACGAGGAACCCCGTATCCCGGTGGTCTCGAATGTCACCGGCACGCTCGCCACGGCCGAAGAACTGACCTCCCCCGACTACTGGGTGCGGCACGTCCGCGGTGCCGTCCGCTTCGCCGACGGCGTCCGGTGGCTGGCGGAGCACGAGGTCACCCGGTTCCTGGAGATCGGTCCGGACGGCACCCTGACCGCCATGGCGCAGGGCTGCCTCGACGGCGACACGGACGCGGACCACCTCCTCGTCCCCGCCCTCCGCAAGGACCGTCCCGAGGCGACCGGACTGCTCACCGCCCTCGCCCAGGTGTTCACCGCCGGGACGCCGCTGACCTGGGAGGCCGCCTTCACGGACGGCGACGCCCGGCGCGTCGGTCTGCCGACCTACGCGTTCCAGCGGCACCGCTACTGGCCCAAGCCGCCCGTCCTGCCGACCGGCGACATCAGCTCGGCAGGACTCGGCTCGGCGGACCACCCCCTGCTCGGCGCGGCCGTCGAGGTGGCCGGTTCGGACTCCTTCCTCTTCACCGGGAGGCTGTCGCTGCACACCCACCCGTGGCTCGGCGACCACGCGGTGACCGGGACCGTCCTGTTCCCCGGCACCGGCTTCCTCGAGCTGGCCGTCCGCGCCGCCGACGAGGTGGGCTGCGACCGCGTGGACGAGTTCACCATCGCGGCGCCGCTCGTCCTGCCCGAGCGCGGCGCGGTGCAGCTGCAGCTCGCGGTGGAGCCGCCGGACGAGTCCGGACGGCGGACGCTGAACCTGTACTCGCGGCCGGAGGACGAGCTCGCCGAGCAGCCGTGGGTACTCAACGCCAGCGGCGTGGTGTCCACCGGAGCGACCGCGGACCAGGGCGAGCCGTACGACTTCACGGTCTGGCCGCCGCGCGACGCGGACGCCACCTCGGTCGACGACTTCTACGGCCGTTTCGCCGAGGCCGGCTTCGCCTACGGTCCCGTCTTCCGCGGACTGAAGGCCGTCTGGCAGCGGGGCGACGAGATCTTCGCCGAGGTCGGACTGCCGGAGGAGCACGACGGGCTGGCCGGCGCGTTCGGGCTGCATCCCGCGCTGCTCGACTCCGCGCTGCACGCGATGATGTTCGTGTCCATGGAGGATGTCGGCCGCGGCCGGCTGCCCTTCTCCTGGAACGGCGTCTCTCTGCGGGCCGCCGGCGCCAGCGCCCTGCGCGTCCGTCTGGTGCAGTCCGGGCCCGAGGCGGTCTCCCTCGAACTGGCCGACCCCGCGGGCGGCGCGGTCGCCTCCATCGAGTCCTTGACGCTCCGTCAGGTCTCCGGTGAGCAGGTGAGCGGTGGCGCGGCCCACCACGACGCGCTGTTCCAGGTGGACTGGAACACCGTGCCGATGCCCACCGCGCAGCCGGACGAGCAGTGGGCGGTCGTCGGGGACATGGCTCTGGCCGTGGCCCTGGACGGCGCCGGCGTACGGGTGGAGGCTACGGACAGCCTGAGCGAGCTCGCCGACGAGGTGCCCCCCGTGGTGCTCGTCAGCTCCACCAGTACGGACCCGTCCGACGCGGCCGCGGGGGCGCACACCGCCGCCCACGACACGCTCGCACTGCTCCAGACGTGGCTGGCCGACGACCGCTTCGCCGCCTCCCGGCTGGTCATCCTCACGCACGGCGCCATGAGCACCTCGGACGCGGACCACCCGGACCCGGCGCAGGCCGCCGTCTGGGGCCTGGTGCGGGCCGCCGGGGTCGAGAACCCGGGCCGGTTCACGCTCCTCGACCTCGACGGCACGGCGGCCTCGGCCGCGGCCGTGCCCGGCGCGCTCGCGAGCGGAGAGCCCGAGACCGCAGTACGGGCGGGAGCGCTGCACGTACCGCGGCTGGCCCGGGTCGCGTCCACGGAGGCGCTGCGCCGGCCCGACGCGGACGGGGACGCCTGGCGGCTCGACATCGCCGACAAGGGCACCCTGGACAACCTGCTCCTGACCGCATGCCCGGACGCGGCAGCCGAGTTGGAGGCCGGACAGGTACGCATCGGGGTGCGTGCGGGAGGCGTCAACTTCCGCGATGTGCTCAACGCGCTGGGGATGTACCCCGGTGAGGCCGGCGCACTCGGCAGTGAGGGCGCCGGGGTGGTGCTGGAGGTCGGTCCCGGAGTACAGGACCTGCAACCGGGTGACCGGGTGATGGGCATGTTCTTCGGCGCCTTCGGGCCCCTCGCGGTGGCCGACCGCCGGCTGCTGGCCCGCATACCCGAGGGCTGGTCGTTCGCACAGGCCGCCTCCGTTCCCGTCGTGTTCCTGACGGCGTACTACGCGCTGGTGGAACTCGGCGAGGTGCAGGCGGGCGAGTCGGTGCTGGTGCATGCCGCCGCGGGCGGTGTGGGGATGGCCGCGGTGCAGCTTGCCCGGCACCTGGGCGCCGAGGTGTTCGGCACCGCGAGCCCGGGGAAGTGGGAGACGCTTAGGTCGTCGGGTCTGGACGACGCGCATATCGCGTCCTCGCGTGAGCTGGACTTCGAGCCGTCCTTCCTCGCCGAGACCGGTGGCCGGGGTGTGGATGTGGTGCTGGACTCCCTGGCGCGGGAGTTCGTGGACGCCTCGCTGCGGCTGCTGCCGCGCGGCGGTCGGTTCCTGGAGATGGGCAAGACCGACGTCCGTGACCCGCAGGAGGTCGCGGCCGCGCACGAGGGCGTGCGCTACCGGGCGTTCGACCTCTGGGAGGCCGGGCCCGAGCGGATCGGGGAGATGCTGACCGCGCTCCTCGACCTCTTCGAGCGGGGCGCCTTGCGGCCCCTGCCCGTGACGGCCTGGGACGTACGCCGAGCGCCGGAGGCCTTCCGGTACCTCAGCCAGGCCCGGCACATCGGCAAGGTCGTCCTGACCGTGCCGGCTCCCCTCGATCCGCAGGGCACGGCACTGGTGACCGGTGGCACCGGCGGGCTGGGCGCGCTGGTGGCCCGGCATCTGGTGACCGAGCACGGAGTGCGCCACCTCCTCCTGGCCAGCCGGCGCGGCGCGCAGGCTCCCGGCGTCGACGCACTGCGCGACGAACTCGCCGCCCTCGGCGCCGAGGTCACCGTCGCCGCCTGCGACAGCGCCGACCGCGAGGCCCTGCGCGGACTCCTGGACTCCGTGCCCGAGCAGCACCCGCTCACCGCGGTCGTGCACACGGCCGGGGTGCTCGACGACGGCATCCTGTCCTCGCTGACACCACAGCGGCTGGACACGGTGCTCGCGCCGAAGGTGGACGCGGTGAGCAACCTGCACGAGCTGACCCGGCACGAGGATCTGGCGGCGTTCGTCGTCTTCTCCTCGGTGGCGGGGACGTTCGGCAGCGCCGGGCAGGCCAACTACGCGGCCGCGAACGCCTTCGTGGACGCGCTGGCCTGCCGGCGCGGTGGACTGGGCCTCCCCGCACAGTCGCTGGCGTGGGGCGCCTGGGCTCCCGGCGTCGGCATGACAGGCGAGCTCAGCGAGGTCGATCTGCAGCGGATGGCCCGCGGCGGCATGCTCGCGCTCACCCCGGAACAGGGGCTCGGCCTGCTCGACACCGCGCGGGACCTGGCCCGGCCGCTGCTGCTGCCGATGAACCTCGACACGGCGCCGCTGCGCGCCCACCCCGAGGCCGTACCGCCGCTGCTGCGCGGCCTGGTCCGGGCACCCGCCCGCCGCCAGACCGCGACCGCCGCCGCGGCGAAGGGAGCGGAAGCGGCGCAGGATCTCGCAGCACGACTGGCCGCACTGCCTCCGGCGGACCGCGAACAGTATCTGCTCGACCTGGTCTGCACTCAGGTGGCCCTCGTCCTCGGGCACGGATCCGCCGAGGACATCGAACCCGACCAGGCCTTCAAGGAACTGGGCTTCGACTCGCTGACGGCGGTGGAACTCCGCAACCACCTCAACGCGGCGACGCAGCTCAGGCTGCCCGCCACCCTCGTCTTCGACTACCCGACGCCGCTCGTCCTGGTCCGCCATGTCCTGGACGAGATCGACCTGCCCGAGATCTCGGGTGCGCAGCCGATCCTCGGCGAGCTCACCCGGCTGGAGGCGGCACTGGCCGGGGCCACGGTCGGAGACGAGGAACGGGCCGAGATCGCCGACCGGCTGCGGGCCCTGGCCGCGCACTGGCAGGGCGACGGCAAGCAGGAGCAAGGCGCGGATCCGTACGCGAAAACCGATGGGGACGACGGCGAACTGGCATCGGCATCGACCGCCGGCGAACTGTTCGACCTCATCGACAAGGAACTGGGAACGTCGTGACCGGACGCGGGGAACCGCTCGGCTCTGTTCGAGGATGTGACGTTGGTGGCTGCTGACGACGAGAAGTACATGGAGTACCTGAAGCGGGTGACGACCGAGCTTCGGCAGACCCGTCGCCAGCTTCGCGAAGCCGAGGGCAGAGACCAGGAGCCCATCGCCATCGTGGCGATGAGCTGCCGCTACCCCGGCAGCGTGCGTAGTCCGGAAGACCTGTGGCAGCTGGTCGCCGAAGGGGGAGACGCCGTCTCCGACTTCCCGGTCGACCGGGGCTGGGACGTCGACGCGGCCTATGACCCGGACCCGGACAAGCCGGGCTCGATCTCTGTGCGCGAAGGCGGCTTCCTCCACGACGCGGGGTACTTCGACCCGGCGTTCTTCGGGATGAGCCCACGGGAGGCACTGGCCACCGACCCGCAGCAGCGACTGCTGCTCGAAGTGGCCTGGGAGGCCTTCGAACGCGCGGGCATCGACCCCACGTCGGTGCGCGGTTCCAACGGAGGAGTGTTCGTCGGCGCCGCCACCTCCGGGTACGGCATCGGCGTCGCCGACCTCCCCGAAGGCGTCCAGGGGCTGCTCCTCGCCGGAAACGCCACCTCCGTGGCCTCCGGCCGGATCGCCTACACCCTCGGCCTCGAAGGCCCTGCCGTCACGGTCGACACGGCCTGCTCCTCGTCGCTGGTCGCCCTGCACTGGGCCTGCCACGCCCTGCGCCGCGGCGAATGCGACCTGGCGCTGGCCGGTGGCGTCGCCGTGATGTGCACCCCGGCCATGTTCTTCGAGTTCAGCCGGCAGCGCGGCCTGGCCGCCGATGGCCGCTGCAAGCCGTTCTCCGACGACGCGGACGGCACCGGCTGGTCGGAGGGCGCCGGCATGCTGCTCGTCGAGCGGCTCTCCGACGCCCGGAAGAACGGCCACCCCGTGCTGGCCGTCGTCCGGGGCACAGCCATCAACTCCGACGGCGCCTCCAACGGCCTGACCGCCCCCAACGGCCCCTCCCAGCAGCGGGTGATCCGCTCCGCGCTGTCCCGGGCGGGACTCTCGCCGAGC
This sequence comes from Streptomyces sp. NBC_01454, assembly GCF_036227565.1. NCBI lineage: Bacteria > Bacillati > Actinomycetota > Actinomycetes > Kitasatosporales > Streptomycetaceae > Streptomyces > Streptomyces sp. NBC_01454. Next base: position 171,634 of record NZ_CP109460.1, on the reverse strand, counting down.
GATGTCGACGCCGTCGACGCCCATGGCACGGGTACCTCGCTGGGTGACCCCATCGAGGCACAGGCGTTGCTCGCCACCTACGGAAAGGACCGTGCGGACCACGGACCGCTCCAGCTCGGGTCGCTCAAGTCCAACATCGGCCACACCCAGTCGGCGGCCGGCGTCGGCAGCGTCATCAAGATGGTCATGGCGATGCACCACGGGTCGCTCCCCAAGACCCTCCACATCTCCGAGCCGTCCCGCCACATCGAGTGGTCCTCCGGCGAGGTCGAGGTACTGACCGAGGCGAGGCCCTGGCAGCACGACGGGCGCCCGCGCCGCGCCGGCGTCTCCTCGTTCGGCATCAGCGGCACCAACGCACACGCCATCCTGGAAGAGGCGCCGGCGGACGAGGAGGCCCCGGCACCGGACACCGACGGCGAGCCCGTCCGCACGCTTCCCCTCGTCCCCTGGGTGGTGTCCGCCCGCAGTGCGGCGGCTCTTCGCGCACAAGCGGCACAACTGCTGACGCGGGTCAAGCAGGACGAGCTGGACCTGACCGACGTCGGCCACTCCCTGACCACCACACGGACCGCGTTCGAACACCGCGCCGTGGTACTCGCCGAGGACCGGGCCGCGGCCCTGCGCGGCCTGGAGGAACTGGCCACCACGGGCATCGAGGGACCGAACACCGACGTGCTCGGCGGCCGCACGACGCGCGGTGCCACCGCCTTCCTCTTCACCGGCCAGGGTGCCCAACACGCCGGAATGGGACGGGAGTTGTATGCCGCGTTCCCGGCCTTCGCCGCGGCATTCGACGAGGCGTGCGCCCTCCTCGACCCCCAGCTGGAGCGCCCCCTGCGCGATGTCGTCTTCGGCGAGGCCCCCGATGTCGACGCCCTCCACCGGACGGCCTTCACCCAGCCCGCGCTCTTCGCCGTGGAAGTGGCGCTCTACCGGCTGATCGAGTCCTGGGGACTCAAGCCCAAATACCTGGTGGGTCATTCCATCGGCGAGTTGACGGCCGCACATGTGGCGGGCGTGCTGTCGCTGAAGGATGCGTGCCGGCTGGTCGCGGCCCGTGGACGCCTGATGGAGGCGTTGCCGGCGGGCGGGGCGATGGTCGCGCTGCAGGCCACCGAAGATGAGGTATTGCCGCTGCTGGAAGGGCTTGAGCAGCGGGTGAGTCTCGCTGCGGTGAATGGTCCGCAGTCGGTGGTGGTGTCCGGCGAGGAGTCGGCGGTTGCTGAGATCGCCGGGCGTTTCGAGTCCGACGGTCGGAAGGTCAAGCGGCTTCAGGTCAGCCATGCCTTCCACTCGCCGCTGATGGAGCCGATGCTGGAGGAGTTCCGGGCGGTCGCGGAGAGTGTGTCGTTTGCGGAGCCGCGTATCCCGGTGGTCTCGAATGTGACCGGTGAACTCGCCACGGCGGAGCAGCTGACGTCCCCTGACTACTGGGTGCGGCACGTGCGGGATGCCGTCCGGTTCGCCGACGGTGTCCGTTGGCTGGCAGAACACGGCGTGACGAGGCTCCTGGAGCTGGGCCCCGGAGGCACCCTGACCGCCATGGCACAGGCCTGCCTTGCGGACGCGGGGGACGAGGGCACCGAGCGGGTATTCCTCGCCTCTCTGCGGACAAACCGGCCCGAGACCACGTCGCTGATGTCGGCGATGGCCGGCGCCTTCGCTTCGGGCGCACCGCTCGACTGGTCGGCGTACTTCGCGGGCACCGGGGCGCGGCGGGTGGATCTGCCCACGTACGCGTTCCAGCGCGAGCGCTACTGGCTGGAATCGACGGGCGCCACACCTGAGCCGCACGAGCAGTCCGCCGTGGACGGCTGGCGGTATCGGGTGGAGTGGAAGCCGTTGGTGGTGCAGTCGGGTGGGGTGCTGGGTGGTCGTTGGCTTGCGGTGGTGGGTGCGGGTGAGGTGTGGTCCGAGGCCGTGGTGGAGGGGTTGGCGGCGTGTGGTGTGACGGTGGAGCGGGTGGAGTGTGTCGCGGGGGAGGTGGATCGGGGGTTGTTGGCTGAGCGGGTGCGTGAGGTGGCTGGTGAGGAGTCGGTCGCCGGTGTGCTGGTGGTGGACTGCGCTGATGTGGTGCGTAGCGCTGTGATGGTGCAGGCGCTGGGGGACGCCGGTGTTGGTGGGCGTGTGTGGCTGCTGACGCGGGGGGCTGTCGCGGTGGGCCGGTCGGATGGTGGTCCGGATCCGGTGGGTGCTGCGGTGTGGGGTCTGGGTCGGGTGGCTGCTTTGGAGTTCCCGGATCGTTGGGGTGGTCTGGTGGATCTTCCGGAGGCCGTGGACCGTAGGGCTCTTGATCGGCTCGTTGGTGTTTTGGCTGATGGTGGCGAGGATCAGGTGGCGGTGCGGTCGTCGGGTGTGTTCGGGCGGCGGCTGGTGCACGCTCCGGCTCCGGTTGGGGATGCGGCTGGTGGTTGGCAGCCGCGGGGGACGGTGCTGATCACCGGTGGTACGGGCGCGCTGGGTGCTCGTGTGGCGCGGTGGGTGGCCGAGCGGGGTGCGGAGCATGTCGTCCTGACGAGTCGCCGTGGCTTGGAGGCTCCTGGTGCGGTGGAGCTGGAGGCGGAGCTGTCCGGCCTGGGGGTTCAGGTGACGGTGGCGGCCTGTGATGTCGCGGATCGGGATGCCGTGCAGGAGCTGCTGTCCGGGTGTGCGGTGGACGCCGTCGTTCATGCGGCGGGTGTGGTGGATTCTGTGCCGTTGGGGGACGTGGGTGCGGAGCACTTCGCTGAGGTGATGGGGGCGAAGGTCGGCGGTGCGGTGGTGCTGGATGAGGCGTTGCGGGATCGGGCGTTGGATGCGTTTGTGGTGTTCTCGTCGATCGCTGGTGTGTGGGGGAGTGGTGGTCAGGCGGCGTATGCGGCGGGGAATGCGTTTGTCGAGGGGTTGGTGGAGGCGCGGCGTGCGCGGGGTGTGGTGGGTTGTTCGGTGGCGTGGGGTCCGTGGGCTGAGGGCGGCATGCTCGATGCGGAGGGTGCGGAGGAGCATCTGCTGCGGCGTGGGTTGAAGGCGCTGGATCCGGTCCTTGCGGTGTCGGCTCTGGAGTCGGTGGTGGGTGCGGGTGAGGGTTCGGTGGTGGTGGCGGATGTGGCGTGGGAGCGGTTCGCTCCGGCGTTCACGAGTGCCCGTCCGAGTCCGTTGCTGGAGGACTTGCCGGAGGTGCGGGCGGTGTTGGCTGCCGGCGCCGGTGGTGAGGGTTCTGGCGCTGGTGTGGTGCGGGAGCGTTTGTCGGGGCTGTCGGTTGTGGAGCGGGAGCGGGCGCTGTTGGAGTTGGTGCGTACGCATGCTGCGGCGGTTCTCGGTTACCGCAAGCCGGAGTCGCTTGAAGCGCGTTCTGCCTTTCGGGATTTGGGTTTTGATTCGCTGACTGCTGTGGAGTTGCGGGGCCGGTTGAACACGGAAACCGGTCTGCGGCTGCCCGCTACCGTCGTCTTCGACTATCCGTCGCCGGTCGCTCTGGCGCGCTTCTTGGGCGATGAGTTGTTCGGGACCGGGGCGGAGGCGGTATCCGGTCTGCCGGTGTTGGCTTCTGTCTCGGACGATCCGGTGGTCATCGTCGGGATGAGCTGCCGGCTTCCGGGTGGGGTGGCCGGTCCCGAGGACCTGTGGCGGCTGGTGGCCGGGGCCGAGGACGCGATCTCCGAGCTTCCCCATGACCGCGGCTGGGACCTCGATGCCCTCTATGACCCGACCCCGGGCCGGCCTGGGAAGAGCTACTCGCGCCACGGCGGATTCGTCAGCGGAGTCGACCAGTTCGATCCGGCGTTCTTCGGTATCAGCCCACGGGAAGCGGTCGCGATCGACCCGCAGCAGCGGCTGCTGCTGGAGACCTCCTGGGAAGCGCTGGAGCGTACCGGCATAGATCCGCAGACGTTGCGGGGGAGCCGGGCCGGGGTCTTCGTCGGTTCCAACGGCCAGGATTACCCTGCCCTACTGCTGAGCACTCCGGAAGGCCAGGACGGCTACCTCGGTACCGGGAACGCAGCAGCCGTGGTGTCGGGCCGGATCTCCTATGCGCTGGGCCTTGAGGGGCCGGCGGTCACGGTGGACACGGCGTGTTCCTCGTCGCTGGTCGCCTTGCACCTGGCGGTGCAGTCACTGCGCTCGGGTGAATGCGATCTGGCGCTGGCCGGTGGTGTGACCGTGATGTCGACGCCGGGCGCGTTCATCGAATTCAGCCAGCAGCGTGGCCTTGCTGCTGATGGCCGGTGCAAGGCGTTCTCGGACGCTGCGGATGGCACCGGCTGGGGCGAGGGCGCTGGTGTGCTGGTGGTGGAGCGGTTGTCGGATGCCCGGCGCAAGGGTCATCGGGTGTTGGCCGTGGTGCGTGGTAGTGCGGTGAATCAGGATGGTGCGTCGAATGGTTTGACGGCGCCGAATGGTCCGTCGCAGCAGCGGGTGATCCGACAGGCGCTGGCGGGTGCGGGGCTGTCGCCGTCGGATGTGGATGTGGTCGAAGCGCACGGCACGGGGACGTCGCTGGGTGATCCGATCGAGGCGCAGGCGCTGCTTGCGACGTACGGCCAGGACCGGGACGGTGACCGGCCGTTGTGGCTGGGTTCGGTGAAGTCGAACATCGGGCACACGCAGGCGGCTGCGGGTGCGGCCGGTGTGATCAAGATGGTGTTGGCGTTGCAGCACGGTGTGCTGCCGCAGACCCTGCATGCCGAGGAGCCGTCGTCTCATGTGGACTGGTCGGCGGGCAATGTGCGACTGCTCACGGAGGCTGTGGCGTGGCCGGAGGGGGAGCGGCTGCGTCGGGCCGGTGTGTCGGCGTTCGGCGTCAGCGGTACCAACGCGCATGTGGTGATCGAGCAGGCTCCGGTGGAGGAAAGCGCGGTAGCCCAGCAGGTTGGTGAGGTGGGTGTGGCGCCGTGGGTGGTGTCCGCGCGGAGTCCGGAGGGGGTGCGGGCGCAGGCGCAGCGGTTGTTGGCGTATGTGGAGGCCCGGCCTGAACTCGGCATGGCGGAGGTGGGGTTCGCCCTGGCCACGACGCGTTCGGCGTTTGAACACCGGGCTGTTGTCCTCGGCTCCGAGCGCGCGGAACTGCTTGCAGGTCTCACCGGCGTGGCGGAGGGGACTGCTGCGGTCAACGCCGTATCGGGTGCGGTGGACACCGGAGGCCGGCTGGCTCTGCTGTTCACCGGGCAGGGTGCGCAGCGGCTGGGGATGGGTCGGGAGCTGTATGACGCGTTCCCGGTCTTCGCCGATGCTTTTGACGCCGTCTGTGCGTACTTTGACGGGGAGTTGGTGACTCCGTTGCGGGATGTGGTGTTCGGTGAGGACGCGGAGCGTCTGAACCAGACCGGGTTCACTCAGCCGGCGTTGTTCGCGGTGGAGGTGGCGCTGTCCCGGTTGGTGGAGTCCTTCGGCGTCCGGCCCGACTTCCTGGTGGGTCATTCCATTGGTGAGTTGGTGGCCGCGCACATCGCCGGAGTGCTGTCCCTCCCGGACGCGTGCCGGCTGGTGGCGGCTCGTGGCCGGTTGATGCAGGCGCTCCCGGCCGGTGGCGCGATGGTAGCGCTGCAGGCCACCGAGGATGAGGTGCTGCCGCTGCTGGAGGGCCAGGAGCAGCGGGTGAGTATCGCCGCGGTGAACGGTCCGCGGTCGGTCGTGGTCTCCGGTGAGGAATCGGCAGTGGCGGCCATCGCCGGGCACTTCGAGTCCGATGGTCGGAAGGTGAAGCGGCTCAAGGTGAGCCATGCTTTCCACTCGCCGCTGATGGAGCCGATGCTGGAGGAGTTCCGGGCGGTCGCGGAGAGCGTGGCCTACGCCGAGCCGCGTATCCCGGTGGTTTCGAATGTGACCGGTGAACTCGCCGCGGCGGAGGAGTTGGCCTCTCCCGACTACTGGGTGCGGCATGTGCGTGAGGCTGTCCGTTTCGCTGATGGTGTGCGGTGGTTGGAGCAGCAGGGGGTGTCCCGGTTCCTGGAGATCGGTCCGGACGGCACCCTGACCGCCATGGCGCAGCTCTGTCTCTCGGCACCTGATCTGCTGCTGCTTCCCGTTATGCGGAAGGACCGCTCGGAGACGGAAGCCCTGCTGACCGCTGTGTCGCATGTGTTTGTGCTGGGCACGGAGGTGGACTGGGGTACGTGCTTCCCGGTCGCCCGGCGGGTGGATCTGCCGACGTACGCGTTCCAGCGTGAGCGTTTCTGGCCGACGCCTGCACCTGCCGCCGACCCGACCGAGGGCTGGCGGTATCGGGTGGAGTGGAAGCCGTTGGTGGTGCAGTCGGGTGGGGTGCTGGGTGGTCGTTGGCTTGCGGTGGTGGGTGCGGGTGAGGTGTGGTCCGAGGCCGTGGTGGAGGGGCTGTCGGCGTGTGGTGTGTCGGTGGAGCGGGTGGAGTGTGTCGCGGGGGAGGTGGATCGCGGGCTGTTGGCTGAGCGGGTGCGTGAGGTGGCTGGTGAGGAGCCGGTTGCCGGTGTGCTGGTGGTGGACTGCGCTGATGTGGCGCGTAGTGCTGTGATGGTGCAGGCGCTGGGGGCTGCGGGTGTTGGTGGGCGTGTGTGGTGGGTGACGCGGGGGGCTGTCGCGGTGGGTCGGTCGGATGGTGGTCCGGATCCGGTGGGTGCGGCGGTGTGGGGTTTGGGTCGGGTGGCTGCTTTGGAGCTGCCGGATCGTTGGGGTGGTCTGGTGGATCTTCCGGAGGCCGTGGACGGCGGGGTGCTTGACCGGCTGGTCGAGGTGCTCGCGCACGGCGCTGAGGATCAGGTGGCGGTGCGGGCTTCGGGTGTGTTCGGGCGGAGGCTGGGGCATGCGCCGGCTCCTGCTGGGGGCAGCAGTGTCGACGGTTGGCGGCCGCGGGGAACGGTGCTGATCACCGGTGGTACTGGCGCGCTGGGTGCTCGTGTGGCGCGTTGGGTGGCCGAGCGGGGTGCGGAGCATGTGGTGCTGACCAGTCGTCGTGGCTTGGAGGCTCCTGGTGCGGTGGAGCTGGAGGCGGAGCTGTCCGGGCTGGGTGTCCAGGTAACCGTGGCGGCCTGCGACGTCGCGGATCGCAGCGCGGTTGAGGAGCTGCTGTCGGGGTGTGCCGTAGATGCCGTCGTTCACGCGGCGGGTGTGGTGGATTCTGTGCCGTTGGGGGACGTGGATGCGGAGCACTTCGCTGAGGTGATGGGGGCGAAGGTCGGCGGTGCGGTGGTGCTGGATGAGGCGTTGCGGGATCGGGCGTTGGATGCGTTTGTGGTGTTCTCGTCGATCGCTGGTGTGTGGGGCAGTGGTGGTCAGGCGGCGTATGCGGCGGGGAATGCGTTTGTCGAGGGGTTGGTGGAGGCGCGGCGTGCGCGGGGTGTGGTGGGTTGTTCGGTGGCGTGGGGTCCGTGGGCTGAGGGCGGCATGCTCGATGCGGAGGGTGCGGAGGAGCATCTGCTGCGGCGTGGGTTGAAGGCGCTGGATCCGGTCCTTGCGGTGTCGGCTCTGGAGTCGGTGGTGGGTGCGGGTGAGGGTTCGGTGGTGGTGGCGGATGTGGCGTGGGAGCGGTTCGCTCCGGCGTTCACGAGTGCCCGTCCGAGTCCGTTGCTGGAGGACTTGCCGGAGGTGCGGGCGGTGTTGGCTGCCGGCGCCGGTGGTGAGGGTTCTGGCGCTGGTGTGGTGCGGGAGCGTTTGTCGGGGCTGTCGGTTGTGGAGCGGGAGCGGGCGCTGTTGGAGTTGGTGCGTACGCATGCTGCGGCGGTTCTCGGTTACCGCAAGCCGGAGTCGCTTGAAGCGCGTTCTGCCTTTCGGGATTTGGGTTTTGATTCGCTGACTGCTGTGGAGTTGCGGGGCCGGTTGAACACGGAAACCGGTCTGCGGCTGCCCGCTACCGTCGTCTTCGACTATCCGTCGCCGGTCGCTCTGGCGCGCTTCTTGGGTGATGAGTTGTTCGGGACCGGGGCGGAGGCGGTATCCGGTCTGCCGGTGTTGGCTTCCGTCTCGGACGACCCGGTGGTCATCGTCGGGATGAGCTGCCGGCTTCCGGGTGGGGTGGCCGGTCCCGAGGACCTGTGGCGGCTGGTGGCCGGGGCCGAGGACGCGATCTCCGAGCTTCCCCATGACCGCGGCTGGGACCTCGATGCCCTCTTCGGGAACGATGCCGACCACACAGGTGGGAGCCGAACGCGCGCGGGCGGATTCCTCTACGACAGCGGTGACTTCGACGCGGACTTCTTCGGGATCTCGCCGCGTGAGGCGGTCACCATGGACCCGCAGCAGCGGCTGCTGCTGGAAATCTCGTGGGAGGCGCTGGAGCGGGCCGGCATCGACCCGGCGGCGCTGCGTGGCAGCCGCACCGGGGTGTTCGCGGGAACGAATTACCAGGGATACGGCTCGGCCGCACACACCCTGCCCGAGGGCACCGAGGGGCAGCTGCTCACCGGCCACGCCACCAGCGTGACGTCCGGCCGGGTCTCCTACGCCCTCGGTCTCGAAGGCCCCGCCGTCACCGTCGACACGGCCTGTTCGTCGTCGCTGGTGGCGCTGCATCTGGCCGCCCAGGCCCTGCGGCTGGGGGAGTGCGATCTCGCCTTCGCGGGCGGGGTGACCGTGATGGCCACCCCGGGCGCCTTCGTGGAGTTCGGGCGGCAAGGGGGACTGGCCGGCGACGGGCGGTGCAAGGCGTTCTCCGACGACGCGGACGGCACCGGCTGGGGCGAGGGCGCGGGCATGGTCCTCGTCGAGCGGCTGTCCGACGCGCGGCGCAACGGGCACCCGGTGCTCGCCGTGCTCCGCGGCTCGGCGGTCAACCAGGACGGCGCGTCGAACGGTCTGACCGCCCCCAACGGGCCCTCCCAGCAGCGCGTCATCCGGGCCGCGCTCGCCAACGCCGGGCTCGACGCCCATGAGGTGGACGCGGTCGAGGCACACGGCACCGGGACGTCGCTGGGCGATCCGATCGAGGCCCAGGCGCTGATCGCCACCTACGGCCAGGACCGCGCAGCGGACCGGCCGTTGTGGCTGGGCTCGCTGAAGTCCAACATCGGACACACCCAGTCCGCCGCCGGCGTCGCCGGTGTGATCAAGATGGTGCTGGCCCTCCAGAAGGGCGTCCTGCCCCGCACGCTGCACGTCACCGAGCCGTCCTCGCACGTCGACTGGTCGGCGGGTGAGGTGCGTTTGCTGACCCGGGCCGTGGAGTGGCCGCAGCACGAACTGCCGCGCCGGGCCGCGGTGTCCTCGTTCGGGATCAGCGGCACCAACGCGCATGTGGTGCTCGAACAGTACGGGGCGGTTGACGGCGGGCCGGAGGGAGCCACTGCGCTCGACGGCGCCGTGTCCGCCGACGCCGTGCGGGCCGCGGACGACGGGGCCGGTGACCTGGCGGGGCCCGTGGTCTGGCCGCTGTCCGCCCGGTCCGGGGCCGCACTCCGCGACCAGGCGAAGCGGCTGCGCGCCCACCTCACCGACCGCCCGGACCTGCCGGTGGGCGACGTCGGGTACTCGCTCGCCACCACCCGGGCCGCCTTCGACCACCGGGCGGCGCTGGTCGCCGAGGACCGGGACGCGTTCCTGAAGGGCCTCGCCGCGCTGGCCCGCGGGGAGGACACGGCCGAGCTGGTGCGCGGCCACGCGGACACCGGCGGGAAGCTCGTCTTCCTGTTCAGCGGCCAGGGGTCCCAGCGCGCCGGCATGGGACGCGAGCTCCACGCGCGCTTCTCCGCCTACGCGGCGGCCTTCGACGAGGTCTGCGCGGAGTTCGACCGCCACCTCGAACGGCCGCTGCGCGAGGTCGTCTTCGCGGACGAGGGCACGCCCGAGGCCGCGCTGCTCGACCGCACCGCCTACACCCAGCCCGCGCTGTTCGCCGTGGAAACCGCGCTGCACGCGCTCGTCACGTCGTGGGGCATCCGGCCCGACGTCCTGATCGGCCACTCCATCGGCGAGCTGACCGCCGCGCATGTCGCCGGGGTGCTGACCCTGGAGGACGCGTGCCGGCTGGTCGCCGCCCGCGGCCGGCTGATGCAGGCACTGCCGGAAGGCGGCGCCATGATCGCCGTACAGGCCGCCGAGGAGGAGGTCTTGCCCCTGCTGGAGGGCCTGGCCGACCGGGCCGGGATCGCCGCGGTGAACGGGCCGTCGGCCGTCGTCGTCTCCGGGGCACAGGACACCGTCACCGAGATCGCGGCACAGCTGGCCGAGCGCGGGCGAAAGACTAGGCGTTTGCGGGTCAGCCATGCGTTTCACTCTCCACTGATGGACACGATGCTGGCGGAGTTCGGCGAGATCGCGCGGGGTGTGCGCTACGCACCGCCGCGCGTCCCCGTCATCTCCAACCTCACCGGGGAACCGGCGGCCGACGCCGACCTGACCTCGCCCGACTACTGGGTGCGGCATGTCCGCGAGGCCGTCCGCTTCTGCGACGGCGTCCGCCGGCTGGAGGCCGACGGCGTACGGACCTACCTGGAACTGGGGCCCGACGGTGCCCTCGCCGCCACGGCGTGGGAGAGCCTGCGCGAGCCCGGCGAGGAGGCCGCCGCGCTGCCCGTCCTGCGGCGCGAACGGCCCGAGGTGCGCAGCGCCCTGCTGGCCGCGGCGCGCCTGCACGTCCGCGGTCTCGGCACGGGGCCCGCCGCGCTGTACGGCGAGCACGCGCGCCGCGTCGAGCTGCCCACCTACGCCTTCCAGCGCAGCCGGTACTGGCTGGAGCCGGCCGGCTCGCGGACCGGGGTCGAGGCGGCACAGTCGATCGACGACCAGTTCTGGGCCGCCGTGGAGAGCGCCGACCCGGGCGAGCTGGCCGAGCGCCTCCACCTGGCCGGTGACGCTCCGCTGCGCGAGGTACTGCCCGCGCTGTCCTCATGGCGCCACCAGCAGCGCGAACGCACCGTCGCCGACGGCTGGGAATACCGGGTCACCTGGCGGCCGGCCGCCGACGCCCCGGCTCCCGTGCTCTCCGGCACCTGGCTGCTCGCCCACCCCGCGGGTCACGGCGGCCGTGCCTGGGAGACGGCGATCGCGGCCGGACTCACCGCCCACGGGGCGGCCGCGGTCGTCCCGTTCGAGGTCGACTGCGCCCGGGCCGACCGCAAGTCGCTCGCCGACCAACTGGGCACACTGCTGGGCGAGTCGGGCCCGGTGGGCGGGGTGCTGTCCCTGCTGGGCACCGACGAGGAACCGCACCGCAGCCAGCCCGCCACGCCCGGCGGACTCGCCGCGACCATGGCCCTCGTCCAGGCGCTCGACGACCTGGGCACCGGCGCGCCCCTGTGGTGTGCGACCACCGGGGCCGTCGCGGTACGCGAGGGCGAGGCCGTGCCGTCCCCCGTCCAGGCCGCCGTCTGGGGCCTGGGGCGGGTCGCCGCGCTGGAGCAGCCGCAGAGCTGGGGCGGTCTGGTCGACCTGCCCACCGGGCCCGATGAGCGGGCCGTTGAGCGGCTGTGCGCGGTCCTGGAGGCCGGTCCGGGCGAGGACCAGGTCGCCGTGCGCGGCTCGGGCGTGTTCGTCCGGCGGCTGGTCCGGGTCCAGGCCCCTGGTGCCGCACCCCATACCGACGAGCCGTGGGCGTGCGCCGGCACCGTACTGATCACCGGCGGCACCGGAGCGCTCGGCGCACACGTGGCCCGCCGGCTGGCCGACCGGGGCGCCGAGCACCTGATACTGGCGGGCCGGCGCGGCGCGCAGGCCGAGGGCGCGGCCGAGCTGCGGGCCGAACTCACCGCCCGGGGCACCCGGGTGACGCTCGCCGCATGCGACGCCGCCGACCGTGACGCGCTCGCGCGGCTGCTGGCCGAACACCCCGTCGATGCGGTGTTCCACGCCGCGGGCGTGCTCGATGACGGGCTGCTCGCCGGACTCGACGGGGCCCGCCTGGACGCCGTACTGCGGTCCAAGATGGCGGCCGCCGCGCATCTGCACGAGCTGACCGACGGCCTCACGGCGTTCGTGCTGTTCTCGTCCTTCGCCGGCACGGTGGGGGCGACCGGCCAGGCCAACTACGCCGCCGCCAACGCCTATCTGGACGCCCTCGCCGAGCACCGGCACGCCCTCGGCCTCCCCGCCACCTCCGTCGCATGGGGCCCATGGGCCGGCGCCGGAATGGCGGCCGGCAGCGCGGGCGACGAGCAGCTGGCCGAGCGCCTCACCCGCGGCGGTATGGCCACGCTCGACCCGCGGCTCGCGGTCGACGCGCTGGAGCGGGCCGTCACCCGTGGCGACACCACCCTGACCGTGGCCGACGTGGACTGGGCGCGCTTCGTACCCGGCTTCACCTCGGTGCGGACCAGCGCGCTCTTCGCCGAGCTGCCGGAGGCCCGGCAGGCGACCCCGGAACGCGAGTCCGCGGACAGCGACGGACCGGGCGGTCTGCGGACGGTGCGCGCACAGCTGGCCGGGCGGAGCGAGACGGACCAGGAACGCGTCCTTGTCACGCTCGTGCGCACCCATGTCGCCGGTGTCCTCGGGTACGACGCGGTGGACGCGATCGATCCGAAGCGGGCGTTCAGCGAGCTGGGCTTCGACTCGCTCATGGCCGTCGAGCTGCGCAACCGGCTCTGTCTGGCCACCGGCACCCAGCTGCCCGCCACGCTGCTGTTCGACCACCCGACCGCCGCGGCTCTCGCCCGCCATCTGCGCAAGCAGGTCGCGGCGGGGGACGCGGCCGGGGCGCTGCCCGCGCTCGCCGAGCTGGACCGGCTGGAGGACGCGCTCGCCGAGGTGGCGCAGGACGATCCGCAGCGGGCCAGGATCGCCTCCCGGCTCCAGATGCTGCTCGCCAAGTGCCACGAGCGGGAGGACACCGACACGGCGGCGAACGACGACGCCGGGGTGAGCGACCGGATCAACTCCGCCACCGCGGACGAGATCTTCGACTTCATCGACAACGACCTCGGCATGTCATGACACGCCGGCCGCAGGACCCCCGGAACCGCCACGTGGATGAGGGTGTATGAACGAACAGAAGCTCCTCGAGTACCTGAAGAAGGTCACCAACGACCTCCACCAGACCCGCCAGCGCCTCCAGGAAGTGGAGGCCGGGCGCCAGGAACCGGTGGCGATCGTGGCGATGAGCTGCCGTTTTCCCGGTGGGGTGGGTTCGCCGGAGGAGTTCTGGCGGCTGCTTACGGGCGGGGTGGATGCGATCGGTGAGTGGCCGGCGGACCGTGGCTGGGACGTGGAGGCGCTCTACGACCCCGAGCCGGGGATCCCCGGGCACAGTTACACCCGTGCCGGTGGCTTCCTCGACGATGTCGGCGGCTTCGACGCGGGCTTCTTCGGGATTTCGCCGCGGGAGGCGGTGGCGATGGATCCGCAGCAGCGGTTGCTGCTGGAGACGTCGTGGGAGGCGTTCGAGCGGGCCGGGATCGACCCGGCGGCGCTGCGTGGCAGCCGCACCGGCGTCTTCGCCGGCACCAACGGGCAGGACTACACCGCGCTGCTGCTCGGCGCCGCGGAAGGGCTCGAAGGCCACATCGGCACCGGCAACGCCGCCAGCGTGGTGTCCGGCCGGGTCTCCTACGCGCTGGGCCTGGAGGGTCCCGCGGTCACCGTCGACACCGCCTGCTCGTCCTCGCTCGTCGCCCTGCACCTCGCGGCGCAGGCCCTGCGGTCGGGGGAGTGTGACCTCGCGCTGGCCGGCGGGGTCACCGTGATGTCCACACCCGGCCTGTTCCTGGAGTTCAGCCGGCAGCGCGGACTGGCCGCCGACGGCCGCTGCAAGGCCTTCGCGGACGCGGCCGACGGCACCGCCTGGGGCGAGGGCGCGGGCATGCTCCTCGTCGAGCGGCTCTCCGACGCCCGGCGCCACGGGCACCCCGTGCTGGCCGTCCTGCGCGGCTCCGCCGTCAACCAGGACGGCGCGTCGAACGGCCTGACCGCCCCCAACGGCCCCTCCCAGCAACGCGTCATCTGGCAGGCGCTGTCCGGCGCGGGCCTGGCCACCGCGGACGTCGACATGGTGGAGGCCCACGGCACCGGCACGACCCTCGGCGACCCCATCGAGGCCCAGGCGCTCCTGGCGACCTACGGGCAGGACCGGGACGAGCGGCAGCCGCTGTGGCTGGGCTCGGTGAAGTCCAACATCGGGCACACCCAGGCCGCCGCCGGCGCGGCCGGCGTCATCAAGGTCGTGCTCGCCCTCCAGGAAGGGCTGATGCCCTCGACCCTGCACATCGACCGGCCCTCGTCACACGTCGACTGGTCGGCGGGGAACGTCGCGCTGCTTTCCGAGGCCACCGCCTGGCCCGACCAGGGGCGGCCGCGCCGGGCCGCGGTCTCCTCCTTCGGCGTCAGCGGCACCAACGCCCACGTCATCATCGAACAGGCCCCGGACCGGGAAGCCGCCCCCGAGGCCGACGACGTCCCCGACACGGACACCGCCGCCCAGGACCTCGCCTTCCCCCTCTCCGCGCGCACCGCGGAATCGCTGCGCACCCTCGGCGCCCGGCTGCACGAGCGGCTCTCCGGCCCGACGCCGCCGCCGCTGCACGACCTCGCCTGGTCGCTGGCCACCACCCGCACCACGTTCGAGCACCGGGCCGCCGTGATCGCCGCCGACCACGAGGAGCTGCTCCGCGGGCTGGACCTGCTCGCCCGCGACGTCCCGGCCCCCGGAGTGGTACGCGGCACGAGCGGCGGGGACGGCCGTACCGCTTTCGTCTTCCCCGGCCAGGGCTCCCAGTGGGCGGGGATGGCCACCGAACTCCTCGACACCGACGCGGAGTTCCGGGCCCGCTTCACCGAGTGCGCCGAGGCCGTGGAGCAGTTCTCCGGCTGGTCCCTCGACGAGGTGCTGCGCGGCGCGCCGGGAGCACCGTCCCTCGACCGCGTGGATGTCGTCCAGCCCGCCCTGTTCGCCGTGATGGTCGCCCTGGCCGGGCTCTGGCGCGCCCGGGGGGTGGAACCGGACGCCGTCGTGGGCCACAGCCAGGGTGAGATCGCCGCCGCCTGCGTCGCCGGGGCGCTGAGCCTGGAGGACGCCGCCCGCGTCGTCGTCCTGCGCAGCCGCGCGCTGACCGCGCTCGCGGGACGCGGCGGCATGATGTCCGTCCTGCTGCCGCTGCCCGAGGTGGAGGAGCGCCTCGCCCCCTGGGGCGACGCCATCTCCGTCGCCGCCGTCAACGGCCCCCGCTCCGTGGTCGTCTCCGGTGCGGCGGACGCCCTCGACGAGCTGTTCGCCGCGCTGGAAGCCGACGGCGCCCAGGTCCGCCGGATACCGGTGGACTACGCGTCCCACTCCGCACAGGTCGAGGAGATCCGTGAGCAGCTGCTCGCCGACCTCGCACCGGTGCGCCCGCGCAGCGGCGCCACCCCCTTCTTCTCCACGGTGACCGGCGACTGGATCGACACCGGCCGGCTCGACGCCGAGTACTGGTTCCGCAACCTGCGCCGGACCGTGCGCTTCGAGCACGCCGTCCGCTCCCTTGCCGAACAGGACTACCGCGCCTACGTCGAGACCTCCCCGCACCCCGTGGTGACGACCGCCGTTCGCGAGACGCTCGACGCACTCGACCTCGCGGACGCCGCCGTCGTCGGCACCCTCCGCAAGGGCGAGGGCGGCCGGCGGCGGTTCCTCACCTCCCTCGCCGAACTCTCCGTCGCCGGCGGGCCCGTCACCTGGCGCACCGTCCTCGACCCCGCCGGAGCCGGCACCGCCCGGCGGATCGCCCTGCCGACCTACCCCTTCCAGCGGCGCCGCTACTGGCCCGAGCCCGCCCCCGCACTGCGCGGCGGCCCGGGCGACGCCACCGACTCCCGCTTCTGGGAAGCCGTCGAGAGCGGCGACGCCGACACCCTCGGCGCCGCACTCGCCCTGGACCCGGCCACCCTCGACGCACTGCTGCCCGCACTGACCGACTACCGCCGGCGCCACCGCGAAGGGGCCCAGGCCGACTCGTGGCGCTACCGCATCACCTGGAAGCCCGTCCCCGCCGGCACCGCTCCCGCCCCCCTCCGCGGCACCTGGCTGGTGCTCACCCCCGGCGACCCCGCCCCGGCCGACGAACTGACGACGGCGCTCACCGCGGCCGGAGCGCAACCCGTCACCGTGCCCGTGGACGCCGAAGGCGACCGCGCCGCCCTCGCCGGGACGATCGGCGCGGCGTTGCGCGGCACGGCCGCCCCGGACGCGCCGCTGCCCCCGGTCTCCGGGATCGTCTCGCTGCTCGCCCTGGACGAGGACGAGCACGGAGCCCACCCCGGCCTGCCCCGGGGCTTCGCCGCCACCGTCGCCCTCGTCCAGGCCCTGGACGACCTCGGTGTCGAGGCCCCGCTGTGGTTCGCCACCCGGGGCGCCGTGGCCACCGATCCGCTGCGGGGCGTCACCGCACCCCGCCAGGCCCTGGTGTGGGGCTTCGGCCGAGTCGTCGCACTGGAGCAGCCGGAGCGCTGGGGCGGACTGCTCGACCTGCCCGAAACATGGGACCCGGCCGCGGCCACCGCCGTGGTCCGGGCACTCGCCGGCATCGGCGACGAGGACCAGCTGGCGATCCGCCCGCACGGCATCCTCGCCCGGCGGCTGGTCCGCGCCGCCACCGGCGCACTCGACACCACCCGGCGGTGGACACCCCAGGGCACCGTCCTGGTCACCGGCGGCACCGGCGCCCTCGGACGGCACGTGGCCCGCTGGCTCGCCCGCAACGGCGCACCGCATCTGCTGCTCGTCAGCCGGCGCGGCGCCGACACCGCCGGAACGGCCGAACTCGCCGCCGAACTCGCGGAGTTCGGCACCCGGACCGACTTCGCGGCCTGCGACATCGCCGACCGGGACGCGCTCGCGGCCCTGCTCGACACGATCCCCGCCGACCGGCCGCTCACCGCCGTCCTGCACACCGCTGCCGTCCTCGACGACGGGACCATCAACTCCCTGACCCCCGCCCAACTGGCCGGGGTACTCCGGGTGAAGGCCGGCGGCGCACGCAACCTCGACGAACTGACCCGGTCACACGACCTGTCGGCCTTCGTCCTGTTCTCCTCCACCGCCGGCATCATCGGCGCACCGGGCCACGCCAACTACGCCCCCGGCAACGCCTACCTCGACGCCCTGGCCCAGCAGCGCCGGGCCGCCGGGCACCGGGCCACCTCCGTCGCCTGGGGCCCCTGGGCGGAAGCCGGCATGGCCGAGGGCACCGTGGGTGAGCGACTCCACCGGCACGGCGTACGCGTCATGGACCCGCAGTCGGCCGTCGCCGCGCTGCAACGCGCCCTCGACCACGACGACACCACACTCGCCGTCACCGACATCGACTGGGACACCTTCACCCACGCCTACACCACGGCCCGCGCCCGGCCCCTGATCGCCGACCTCCCCGACGCGCAGCGGGCCCGAGCCGCCGCCGCACCGGCGACCGAGGAGACCACCGAAGGCCCCGCACTCGCCCGGCAGCTCGCCGCCCTGGACGAGGCCGAGCAGCGCCAGGCCCTGTCGGAACTCGTCCGCGCCCATATCGCCGCCGTCCTCAACCACAGCGATCCCGACGAGATCGCCCCCCACCGGGCCTTCCGCGAACTGGGCTTCGACTCCCTCATGGCCGTCGAACTCCGCAACGCGCTCAGCACGGCCATCGGCAGCCGCCTCCCGGCCACCCTCATCTTCGACCACCCGACCCCGGCGGCACTGGCCACCCGGCTGCGGACCGAACTGCACCTCGACGAGGCGCCGGCCCCGGCCGCCCAGGCCCCCGCCCGGGCCACCGTCCACGAAGACGACCCCATCGCCATCGTGGCGATGAGCTGCCGTTTCCCCGGTGGGGTGGGTTCGCCGGAGGAGTTCTGGCGGCTGCTCGCGGGCGGGGTGGATGCGATCGGTGAGTGGCCGGCGGACCGTGGCTGGGACGTGGAGGCGCTCTACGACCCCGAGCCGGGGATCCCCGGCCGCAGCTACACCCGTGCCGGCGGTTTCCTCGACGATGTCGGCGGCTTCGACGCGGGCTTCTTCGGGATTTCGCCGCGGGAGGCGGTGGCGATGGATCCGCAGCAGCGGTTGCTGCTGGAGACGTCGTGGGAGGCGTTCGAGCGGGCCGGGATCGACCCGGCGGCGCTGCGTGGCAGCCGCACCGGCGTCTTCGCCGGCACCAACTACCAGGACTACTCCTCCCGTTCCCTCGCCCCGGCACCGGACGCCGAGGCCCACCTCGGCACCGGCAACTCGGCGAGCGTCATGTCCGGCCGCCTCTCCTACACCTTCGGCCTGGAAGGCCCCGCGGTCACCGTCGACACCGCCTGCTCGTCCTCGCTCGTCGCCCTCCACCTCGCGGCGCAGGCCCTCCGCGCGGGCGAATGCGATCTCGCGCTGGCCGGCGGCGTCACCGTGATGTCCACCCCGGGACTCTTCCTGGACTTCAGCCGCCAGCAGGGCCTGGCCCCCGACGGCCGCTGCAAGGCGTTCGCCGACCGGACCGACGGCACCGGATTCTCCGAGGGCGTGGGCGTCGTACTGGTCGAGCGGCTCTCCGACGCACAGCGCAACGGCCACACGGTGCTGGCGCTGCTCCGCGGCTCCGCCGTCAACCAGGACGGCGCCTCGAACGGCCTGACCGCCCCCAACGGCCCTTCACAACAACGAGTGATCCGCGAGGCCCTGGCCGGCGCCGGCCTGTCCGGGACGGACGTCGACGCCGTCGAGGCCCACGGCACCGGAACGACCCTCGGCGACCCCATCGAGGCCCAGGCAATCCTGGCGACCTACGGCCAGGACCGGGAGACCGACCGGCCGCTGTGGCTCGGCTCCGTCAAGTCCAACATCGGGCACACCCAGGCCGCCGCGGGTGTGGCGGGCCTGATCAAGATGGTGCTGGCGCTCCAGCACGGCGCGCTGCCGCCCACCTTGCACATCGACCGGCCGTCGACCCATGTGGACTGGTCGGAAGGGAACGTACGGCTGCTCACGGACACCGTGGAGTGGCCCGACACCGACCGGCCGCGACGGGCGGGTGTCTCCTCCTTCGGTATCAGCGGCACCAATGTGCACGCGATCCTGGAACAGGCCCCGGCCGCCCCCACCCCGCCACCGGCCGGCACCCCGTCCGTGCCCGTCACCTGGACGCTCAGCGGCACCACCCGCGACGCCCTCCGCGCGCAGGCCGGCCGGCTGCACACCCACCTCGTGGACCGGCCCGAACTCGATCCGCGGGACGTAGGACTCTCCCTGGCCACGACCCGGTCCGCCTTCGAACACCGCGCCGCCCTCGTGGGCGCCACCCGCGACGAGCTGCTGAGCGGCCTGAGCGCACTGGCGAACGGAGAGACCCCGGCACATGCCCGCACCGGGGTGGTACGCGGCGAAGGCAGAACAGCGCTGCTGTTCACCGGCCAGGGCGCGCAACGTGCCGGAATGGGCCGGGAGTTGTACGACTCCTTCCCGGTCTTCGCCGCTGCGTTTGACGCCGTCTGTGCGCACTTCGACGGGGAGCTGGCCTCGCCTCTGCGGGATGTGGTGTTCGGCGACGACGCGGAGCGTCTGAACCGGACGGGGTTCACGCAGCCGGCGTTGTTCGCGGTAGAGGTGGCGCTGTTCCGGTTGGTGGAGTCGTTCGGTGTGCGGGCTGACTTCCTGGTGGGGCATTCCATTGGTGAGTTGGTGGCTGCGCATGTGGCGGGGGTGCTGTCGCTGGAGGATGCCTGCCGTCTGGTGGCGGCTCGTGGCCGGTTGATGCAGGCGCTTCCGGCGGGTGGCGCGATGGTAGCGCTGCAGGCCACCGAGGATGAGGTGTTGCCGCTGCTGGCGGGCCAGGAGCAGCGGGTGAGCATCGCTGCGGTGAACGGTCCGCAGTCGGTTGTGGTCTCCGGCGAGGAGTCCGCGGTGGCGGCCGTCGCCGACCGCTTCGAGTCCGACGGTCGGAAGGTGAAGCGGCTCCGGGTCAGCCATGCCTTCCATTCGCCGCTGATGGAGCCGATGCTCGACGAGTTCCGTAGGGTCGCGGAGAGCCTGACATTCGAGGAGCCCCGCATCCCGGTGGTCTCGAACGTCACCGGCACGCTCGCCACGCCGCAGGAGTTGACCTCCCCCGCCTACTGGGTGCGGCACGTCCGTGAGGCGGTCCGCTTCGCCGACGGCATCCGGTGGCTGGAGGAGCAGGGCGTGACCCGGTTCCTGGAGATCGGGCCGGACGGCACCCTGACCGCCATGGCGCAGGAGTGCCTTGAGGGTGACCGGACGTTGATCCCCGCGCTGCGCAAGGACCGGCCCGAGACGCACGGGGTCATGGCCGCGGTCGGCGCTCTCCACACCTCGGGTGCCGGTCTCGACTGGGCCGCGCTGTTCCCCGGCGCCCGCCGTGTCGACCTGCCGACCTATGCCTTCCAGCGGCGGCGCTACTGGTGGGACGCGGTCGCCGCCGCGGGCGACCTCGACGCCGTGGGGCTGCGCGCGGCCGGTCACCCACTGCTCGGCGCGGCGGTCACCGTGGCCGGTGCGGAGTCCGTGGTGTTCACGGGGCGGCTGTCCCTGGCCACCCATGCCTGGCTCGCCGACCACGCGGTGCTGGGCAGGGTGATCCTGCCGGCGACGGCCTATCTCGACCTGGCGGTCAGCGCCGGTGACCGTACTGGATGCGACCATCTCGCCGAACTCACCCTGGAGGCGCCACTCGTCCTTCCGGAGCGCGGCGCGGTCCAGCTACAGGTCGCGGTGAGCGCACCCGACGACGCCGGGTGCCGGTCGTTCACCGTGCACTCCCGGCCCGTGGCGGAGGACGACGACGCGCCGTGGGCCCGGCACGCCCAGGGCACCTTGGCCACCGCTCCGCCGAACGAGCCCGAAATGCGCGGCAGTTGGCCGCCCGAGGGCGCCGAGCCGGTCGGAACGGGGGAGTGGTATGACGCCTTCGCCGAGGCCGGGTTCGCCTACGGGCCCGCGTTCCAGGGGCTCGGGCAGGTCTGGCGGCGCGGCGAGGAGCTGTACGCCGAGGCCGCCCTGCCCGAGCCGTACCGCGCCGACGCCGCACGGTTCACGCTGCACCCCGCGCTGCTCGACGCGGCCGTGCAGACGCTGCTGGTCGGTGGCCGGGACGCGGCTGACGGCGGTGCGGCTGACGGCGGTGCGGGGGACGGCGGTGCGATGCTGCCGTTCGCCTGGAGCGGGGTGACGTTCCATGCCGAGGGGGCCGATGCGCTGCGGGTCCGTCTGGCGCCCGCCGAGGGCCGGACAGATGCCTTCTCGGTGCTGGTCACGGACGTCTCCGGACGGCCCGTCGCCAGCGCCGACGCGCTGACCCTGCGCACGGTGACTCCCGAGCAGCTGCCCGCCTCCCCGCAGGCCGGGCCGGAGGCGCCGTTGCGCGTCGACTGGCGGGCCACCGCCCCTCTGCCCGCACGGTCGGGGGCCGCACGGTGGGTCGTGCTCGGCAGCCCCGCCGGCGCCACGTCCGGCGGATCCGCGGACGCCGGGATCACGGAGGCACTGGACGGCGCGGGTGTGCACACCGAGTCGTACGCCGACCTCGATGCGCTGGCGGCCGCGGTGGCCACGGGGATGACGATGCCCGACACCGTGCTGCTGGTGTGCGCCCCGGACACCGCTGCGGCCGCCCCCGATGTCCGGGGGCTGCTCGCCACCACCCTCGCCACCTGCCGCCAGTGGCTCGCCGAGGAGCGGTTCGCCGGCTCCCGGCTGGTGCTGGTCACCCGGGGCGCCGTCGCCGCCGCGCCCGGGGAGGACGTCGCCGACCTCGCCGGCGCGGCGCTGTGCGGACTGGTCCGCTCCGCGCAGCGGGAACACCCCGGGCGGCTGTGGCTGCTCGACCTCGACCACAGTGCGGCCTCCCGCGAAGCGCTCGCGGACGCCGTGGCTGCCGCCCCCGCACAGGCGGTGCTGCGGGCCGGCGAGCTGCGGCTGCCGCACCTCGCCCGCGTCGAGCCTCCCCGGGCCCCGCAGTCCCCGTTCGACCCGGACGGCACGGTGCTGGTCACCGGGGCCACGGGTGCGCTGGGACGGCTCCTGGCCCGCCATCTGGTCACCCGGCACGGCGTGCGGCACCTCCTGCTGGCGAGCCGTCGCGGCCCCGCGGCCGACGGGGCGGCCCGGTTCTGTGCGGAGCTGGCCGAGGGGGGAGCGGAAGCCTCCCTGGTGGCCTGCGATGTCGCCGAGCGGGCGGAGGTGGCGGCGCTGCTCGAGTCGGTCCCGGCGCAGCACCCGCTGACCGCCGTCGTGCATCTCGCCGGCGTCGTCGACGACGGTGTGCTGACCGCCCTCGACGAGGAGCGGATCGACCGGACGCTGCGCCCCAAGGCCGACGCCGCCTGGCTGCTGCACGAGCTGACGAAGGATCAGAAGCTGTCCGCGTTCGTGCTCTTCTCCTCCGCGGCCGGGACCTTCGGCTCGGCGGGCCAGGCCAACTACGCGGCCGCCAACGCCTTCCTGGACGGTCTGGCCGGGCACCGGGCGGCCCAGGGTCTGCCGGCCACCTCCCTGGCCTGGGGGCTGTGGGCCGAGGACGGCGGGATGACCACGGGGCTCGCCGACACCGACCGGCGGCGGATGGCCCGCGGCGGGATGCGGCCGCTCTCCGCCGACGACGGGCTCGCGCTGTTCGACGCCGCACTGGCGACGGGCGACCCCGCCCTGGTCACCGTGGGCCTGGGCAAGGGGGGACAGGCGGCACTGCTGGACGGTGCCGCTCCCGGCCGCACCCGGCGCACGGTCTCCGCGTCCGCGGCGGACAAGGACGATCTGCTCGCCCGGCTCACGGCCGCCGGCCCCGACGGGAGGGACGCGCTGCTGCTCGATCTCGTCCGGCGCCAGGTCGCGGCGGTCCTCGGCCACGGCTCGCCCGAGGACGTCGAACCGGACCGCGAATTCACCGAGTTGGGCTTCGACTCACTGACCGCCGTAGAGCTGCGCAACCAGCTCGGCACCGTCACCGGCCTGCGGCTCCCGCCCACCCTCGTGTTCGACGTCGCCACCCCGCAGGACCTCGCCGCCCGGCTGGGCGAGGAGCTGACCGCGGGGGCCCTCCCGCAGTCCCCCGCCGCGGGATCCGACGACCGGCCGTCCGCGCCGGCGCGGGCGCAGGACACCCTCGGCGCCCTCTTCCGGGGGGCCTGCGAGTCGGGTCGGGTGGAGGAGGGCTTCGCGCTGTTGCAGGCGGCCGCCCAGCTGCGGCCGACGTTCGACACGCCGCAGGACGCCGGGGCGCACTGCACCCCCGTACGCCTCGCGCGTGGCGGCGACGCCCCGGACACGCCCGAGCCGGCGCTGATCTGCTTCAGCTCGTACGTGGCACTCGCCGGGGTGCACCAGTACGCCAGGTTCGCCTCCGCCCACCGGGGCACCCGCGACGTCTGGGCGCTGCCCACCCCGGGCTTCGGGCGCGAGGAGCACCTGCCCGCCTCCTTCGACGCGGTCGTCCGGCTCCAGGCCGAGGCGGTGCTGCGGTGTGCGGACGGCGGCCCGTTCGTGCTGCTCGGCTCGTCCTCCGGCGGCATCCTGGCCCTCGCCGTGGCGCACCACCTGGAGAAGGCGGGGACCCCGCCCGTCGGGGTGGCGCTGCTGGACACCTATCTGCCGCGCGAGGACTCGCCGTTCACCCGGTTCGCCGGAGAGATGATCAGCGGGATGTTCGCCCGCGAGTCCCTGTTCGCGCACATGGATTCCGACCGGCTCACCGCGATGAGCTGGTACATCCACGTCGTCGGTGCCTGGTCGCCGGATCGGCTGTCCGGCCCGGTGCTGCTGGTGCGCTCCAGTGAGCCGCCGGTGAGCGCCGAGGAGGGGGAAGAGCTCGCACCGGAGGAGTGGCAGGCCTCGTGGGACGGCGCGGACGCCGTGACCGAGGTGCCGGGCAACCACTTCACGATGATGGAGGACCACGCGGCCTCCACCGCCAAGACCGTCGCCGCCTGGATGGAGGCCCTGCCGGGGCCGCAGCCGCGGGGCGACACGCCGTGATGAGCGGCGGGCAGCGGCCTGCGCCGCCCGGGGCCCCACGGCCCCGGGCCCATTGTCTGGGCGATTCACCAGACCCGGCCGGTGACCGTCGGCGGCGCGCCGCACAGCGGACACCATGGTCGGCAGGCCCACGGGCCCACGGGCCCATAAGACGAGGCCGCAGGGCCACGACACGAGGGAGAAGACACCATGAAGATCACGGTTGACCGGGACCGGTGTGTCGGCGCCGGGATGTGTGCGATGACCGCCGGTGAGGTCTTCGAGCAGCACGAGGACGACGGCCGTGTCGTGCTGCTGATGACCGAGCCGCCCGAGCGGTGGGCGGGCGACGTGGAAGAGGCGGAGCAACTGTGCCCGTCCCGGGCCATCACGGTGGACCCCGCCGCTTCCTGACCGGTGCGGCGAGGTCCGTCACGATGGGGTCAGGCGCGCCGGACCACCAGCGGCAGCCGCTCGGCGCCGAAGACATTGCTGCCGTGGAACGACAGCGGGGCGCCGGCATCCACCCGCACGGTGCGGAAGCGGTCCAGCATCAGCTCCAGCACGATCCGGCTCTCCAGCCGGGCGAGCGGGGCCCCGATGCAGTAGTGGATGCCATGACCGAACGCCGTCTGCCGGGAGTTGGACCGCTCCGGCACGAAGGCCGCGGGGTCGTCGAAGACCCGCTCGTCATGGTTGGCGGACAGCAGCCACAGATGGATCAGGGTGTTCGGCTCGATGACCTCCCCGGCGATCTCCACCTGCCGGGTCGGCACCCGCTCGACGCGGGTGAACGGCGGCCGGCAGCGCAGCGTCTCCTCGATCACCGCGGGTATCGCGGACCGGTCCGCGCGCAGCGCCTCCCAGCGCTCCGGCGCGCTGTCCAGGCACAGCAGGGTGTTGCCGAGCAGCACCGAGGTCGTGATGTGGCCCGCCAGCAGCAGCAGCGTGGCGAAGCTGACGATCTCGTCGTCGCACAGCCGCTGCCCGTCGACCTCCGCCTGGACCAGGGTGCCGATCAGATCGTCGTGCGGGGTGCGCCGGCGGGCGTCCACGAACTCCTGCAGGTACGCCGAGATCTCCTTGCCGGTCTGCTCCATGCGCCGCACGCTCTCCGGGTCCGACGCATCCGTGGCCAGCAGCTGCTCGCCCCACGCCTGGAACTTGCCGTGGTCGCGGAGCGGCACGCCCAGCATCGTCGCGATCACCATCACCGGCAGCGGATTGGCCACCGCGTCCACCAGGTCGAAGCGGTCAGCGTCGACCGCGTCGAGCAGCTCCCGGGTGAGGGTGGTGATCTGCGGGGCCAGTTCGGAGATCAGCCGGTTGGTGAACGCACGGCTGACCAGGCGGCGCAGCTTGCCGTGCTGCGGAGGGTCGAGCAGCAGCAGGACGCCGCTGGGTGTCTCACCGCCGCCGAGGCGCCCCACGGTGTCGGAGGAGTACAACCCCGGATCTGCCATGATGCGCACCACGTCCGCATGTCTGAAGACATGCGCGTTGCCCGACTCGTCCCGCCAGACCGGGCTTTCGTTCCGCATCCGGCGCATCCAGGCCAGCAACGTGGCTCCTCCGTCCGGTTCCACCGTCGGAGGCTGAACGACCTCCGGGCCGGGCGCCCACGGCGGGTGCGGCACATTCGGGAGGACGTTCGACATTTTCTGCGGCACCGGTGATTCCCCTTTCGCGCCGGCCCGGGCGCATACCGGAGCACGCGTCCTGCCGTCGAAGCCACCTCTTACAGGTAAGAACGAAGCTCAGCACGGCGGCGCGGCGCAGGACAGGAATGTGGCGAAGCGCTAGGGATTTCCCAATCCCGGGCCCGGCCACGGTGGAGTTTTGGTCCCACCCGGAGCCGCAGGGCAGTGGCGGCGTGCATCTGGCACCCGGGAGGCGGGCCGTGGGCCGGCAGGTCATTGTCTGGAGGAATCCCCAGACCATGGCGGCGCGGTACCGCGGTGCACTGTCCCAGACCACAGGATAAGCATCGACGCTATCCGCGCTTTGATCCGTGAAGGCGTGCCTCGCGGCCATGACGAGGCCACCCAAACTACGCGCGACCGAGAGGTGATCCCCCATGCGCGTGCTGTTCGCCGCACTGCCCGAGAGGTCCCATCTGTATCCCATGGTGCCGCTGGCCTGGGCGATGACCGCGGCAGGGCACGAGGTACGCATGGTGAACGCCCCGGCACTCACCGGCATCGTCACTGACACCGGCCTGGTCTCCGCTCCGGTCGGCCGTGATCACGGACTGCACGAGGCCATGAAACAGGCCCCCGAGTCACAGGACCAGGACGTCGCGAACTGGAGCCGACTGGGACCGGGGGAAGTGGACTGGCCCACCATCCGCGACCGTTACGAGACCAGCGTCCCCTACGGCTTCGCGCCCTACAACGATCCGATGATCGACGATGTGGCCGCCCTGGCAGTGAGCTGGCGGCCACATCTGGTCGTCCGGGACCCGCTCTGCTACGCGGGAGCCATCGCCGCCCGCGCCTGCGACGCCGTCCACGTCCGGCTGCTGTGGAGCGCCGATGTCTACAGCAGAGCACGTCAGACCTATCTCGCCCTGAAGGGCCAGGTCCCGCCCGAAGAGCGGGTGGACCCGCTTGCCGACTGGCTCGACAAGCGTGGCGCACCCTTCGGCGTCTCCTGCGACGAAGAGCTGCTCCACGGGCAGTACACCCTCGACACCCTGCCGCCGAGCATGCGGCCGCCCACCACACTGACGGCGCTGTCCATGCGCTATGTGCCGTACAACGGGGACGCGGTGTGGTGGCAGTGGCTGCGCGAGGCTCCCGAGCGGCCGCGAGTCTGTCTGTCCCTCGGAACGACCAACACCGAGGCATACGGCGGCGATTACGTCTCCGTCCCCGACATCCTCGGGGCGCTGGCTTCGCTCGACGTCGAGGTGGTCGCCGCGCTCCTTCCACAGCAACGGGAGGCGCTCGTCGATATCCCTGCCAATGTGCGCGTCGTCGAAGGCGTGGCGCTGCACACCCTGCTGCCCAGTTGCTCGGCCGTCATCCACCACGGTGGCTGGGGTACTTTCGCCACCGCCCTAGTCAACGCGGTCCCGCAACTCACCCTCTCCACCAATGTCGTCGACCTGGAGTGGCGGGGCCGGTCCCTGGAGCGCGCCGGCGCAGGTATCCACGCCCACCACAGCGAGGTCACCGCCGATCTGGTGCTCCGGCACACCCGGCAGATCCTCGAAGATCCGGGCTTCACCTCCGCCGCGCAGCGCTTGCGCGACGAGGCGGTGGCGATGCCCAGCCCGCGCGACATGGTCGCCACTCTGGAGCAACTGGTCGCGAAGCGCTGAACGGGCCCGTCGGCCGGCGACCGACAAACCCTCCCCCTGACACCACTCGCCCCTGGATGGAAACTGTGAAGGCTCTTGTGCTCTCGGGAGGCGCTGGTACGCGCCTGCGGCCCATCACCCACACCTCTGCCAAACAACTCGTCCCGGTCGCCAACAAGCCGATCCTCTTCTACGTGCTGGAGGCCATCGCCGAGACCGGCATCAGCGACGTCGGCATGATCGTCGGTGACACCGGGCCGGAGATCCGCGCGGCGGTCGGCGACGGCTCACAGTTCGGCCTGCGCGTGACCTACATTCCGCAGAGCGCCCCGCTCGGCCTCGCCCACGCCGTCGTCATCGCCCGCGATTTCCTGGGCGACGACGACTTCCTGATGTACCTGGGCGACAACTTCATCTCCGGCGGCATCACCGATCTCGTCGAGGGCTTCCGCAAGGAGCGCCCCGACGCGCAGCTCGTGCTCAGCCGGGTCCCCGACCCCACCGCCTTCGGCGTGGCCGAACTGGACGCCACGGGCAGGGTCACCGGCCTGGAGGAGAAGCCGCAGCACCCCAAGAGCGACCTGGCGCTGGTCGGCGTCTACCTGTTCACCCCCGCGGTGCACGAGGCGGTACGGGCCATCCGGCCGTCCGCGCGCGGCGAACTGGAGATCACCGACGCCGTGCAGTGGATGGTCGAGGCCGGCCAGGACATCCGCTCCGGCGAACTGTCCGGCTACTGGCGGGACACCGGCAGCGTCGTCGACATGCTGGAGGTCAACCGCATGCTGCTGGAGAGCCAGGAACGCTGCATCGAGGGCTCCGTGGACAGCGCGAGTGAGGTCCTCGGCCGGGTGCGCATCGGGCCGGGCGCGACGATCCGCGCCTCGCGCATCGTCGGGCCGGCCGTGATCGGTGCCGGCACCGTCGTCACCGACTCCTACATCGGCCCGTCCACCTCCATCGCGGAGGACTGCCGCATCCACGACAGCGAACTCGCCTCCTCGATCGTGCTGCGCGGCTCGTCGTTCGAGAGCGTGCGCCGGGTCGAGGCCTCGCTGGTCGGACGCAACGCCCAAGTGGCGCTCGCCCCGCAGCGCCCGGTGGCCCACCGGCTGGTCATCGGCGACCACGCGAGGGTCCACATCCAGTCCTGACGCCGCCCGCGCGGCGGGCTGACTCATCCCACCCGCACCGAACAACGGAAGGGGGTAGGCGCTCCACCGGCCTGGCTCCCAGGCCCCGCGCCACAACCTCGATGAGCCCCACGAGAATCCTGGTGACCGGCGGCGCCGGCTTCATCGGTTCGCACTTCGTCCGTACGCTCCTGGGACCCTTCGGGCCGGGCGACGTCCAGATCACCGTGCTCGACAGTCTCACCTACGCGGCGAGCCCGGCCAACCTCGATGAGGTCCGCCACCTCGACAGCTTCCGCTTCTTCGCCGGCGACATCTGCGACGAGGCACTGGTCGGCGAGCTGATCGCCCACCACGACCAGATCGTCCACTTCGCGGCCGAGTCCCATGTCGACCGCTCCATACGCAGCTCCGCGGAGTTCATCCGCACCAACATCCTGGGCACCCAGGTCCTGCTCGACGCCGCGCTCCGGCACGGCATCGACACCTTCGTCCACGTCTCGACCGACGAGGTCTACGGTTCGATTGCCACCGGGTCCTCCTCGGAGACCCATCTGGTCGAGCCCAACTCCCCGTACGCGGCCTCCAAGGCCTCCAGCGATCTGATCGCCCTCGCGTACCACCGCACCCACGGCATCGATGTGCGGGTCACCCGCTGCTCCAACAATTACGGGCACCGCCAGTTCCCGGAGAAGCTCATCCCGCTGTTCGTGACCAACCTCCTGGACGGCAAGAAGGTCCCGCTTTACGGCGACGGCCTGCACATCCGCGACTGGCTGCACATCGACGACCACGTCCAGGGCATCGAGCTGGTCCGCACCGCCGGCCGCCCCGGCGAGGTCTACAACATCGGCGGCGGCACCGAACTGAGCAACCGGGACCTGACCGATCTGCTGCTGGAGACCTGTGGCGTCGGGCCGGAGATGATCGAGTACGTCGACGACCGCAAGGGTCACGACCGGCGCTACTCCGTCAACTGGAGCAAGATCCAGACCGAGCTGGGCTACAAGCCGGGCAAGGACTTCGCCGACGGGCTGGCCGAGACGGTCGCCTGGTACCGCGACAACCGTGACTGGTGGGAGCCGCTCAAGCAACGCGCCGAGCTGCTCGCCGAGACATGCTGAGGGCGGAGCACGACAACGTGAGCACGGCGGAAGACCCGGACGGTAGCCACCGCCGGATCATCGTCCTCGGCGCGACCGGAGCCGTCGGCCGCCACGTCTGTGCGGCGCTACGCGCCGCCGGCGGGGAGCTGCTGACGGTGGCACGCCGGCCGGGCCCCGCGACCGGGGCAGGACGGTTCTTCCCGATGGACCTGATCGGCGAGGGACCGGACGGCCTGGCCCGCCTCATCGACGCTGAGCGGCCCCACGCCGTGGTGAACGCCGCCGGCGCCGCATGGCTGTGTTCGCCGGAGGTCATGTGGCAGGCCAACCACGTCCTGGTCGACAAGGTGCTGGCGGCCATGGCCGCCGCCTCCTGGCGCCCCAGGCTGGTCCACGTGGGCTCGGTGCACGAGTACACCCCGCAGCCGCCGGGCATCTCGTTGGACGAGCGGACGCCGACCCGGCCGACCACGCTGTACGGGCGGACGAAACTGCAGGGGACCGAAGCGGTCCGCACGGCCGCCGCGGCCGGGCAGGTGGCGGCGGTCGTCCTGCGGGTATCGAACACGATCGGCGCAGGCACCTCACCGGGCAGCCTGCTGGGGCGCGTCGCGGCGCAACTGAGGGCCGTGGAGACGGACGAGGAAGCAATAGTGCGGCTCAGCCCGCTGCGGGCGAGCCGGGACTTCGTCGACGCCCGGGACGCCGCGGACGCGGTGCTGGCGGCGGCGGCCCTGCCGCTCGGCAACGAGCTCATCAACGTCGGGCGGGGCGAGGCGGTCCCCGTGCGCACCATGGTGGAGCGGCTGATCGCCGTCAGCGGCCGGCAGGCACGGATCGTCGAGGAGGCGGAGCCCGACGCCCGGGCCGCCGCCGGGACCGACTGGATGCGGGTGGAGACCGCCATGGCCAGACGGCTGCTCCACTGGAATGTGCGCCACGGCATCGACAGTTCGGTACGCGACCTGTGGGAGGCCACCGCCCCCGGGGCCGAACCGTCGCCCCCGGACCACCCGGCAGCCGCCGTGCCGGCCTCGCCCCGGCCGGAGACCGCGGACGACCCCCGTTGTGGTGGCAGCACGAGCAGCTGGCCTCCGCCGATCCGCCCCCTACCGCAGCCCGAATGAAGGTGTCGATGTGTCAGCATTCGCAGCCACCCCCAGGCGGCATGTCGCCGTGTTCGTGTTCGCCGACTTCGGGCACATCAGCCCGACGCTCGGCCTGACCCGCGAACTCATCCGCCGCGGGCACCGGGTGACGTATTTCGTCGATCACCAGTACCGCGAGGTGGTCGAGCGTACCGGCGCCCGGGCCGTGGTCTACACGTCCCGGCGCGGTGCGTTCGCCAAGGTGCCCGACGCCGACGGGACCCGTATGGCGGCCGAAGGCCATGACCTGTTGGTCGAGTCGATGGAGCGGGTCTATCCGCTCGCGCTCTCCACCCTGGCGGCCGACCCGCCGGACATCGTGCTCTACGATTTCGAGTCGTTTCCGGCCGCGCGGATGATCGCGCACACCCTCGGCTGCGTCCCGACCGTGCAGCTGGGCATCAGCCATGCGGCGAACGAAGTGTTCTCCATGCGCAAGCTGCTGTTCGACCCCGACGCCCCGTCGATGCGCGAGGGCGGGGCGGCACTGATGCGGTTCGCCGGGAACAACGACCTCGCCCCGGACGGGCTGGACCGCTTCCTGCGGGAGTGGGACGACCGCAACCTGGCCTTCCTGCCGCGCGAGTTCCAGATCGAGGGCACCACGTTCGACGAGAGCTATGCCTTCGTCGGGCCCACGATCACCGAGCTCGAGGGGGACGTGCCGTGGTCGCCGCCGGCCGACGGCAGGCGGACCGCGCTGGTCTCCCTCGGGACCGAGTCCAACCGGCAGCGTGACTTCTTCCGTACCTGTGCGGATGCCTTCGACGGAGCCGAGTGGCAGGTGGTGATGACCCTCGGCCGTGAGGCGGACCTCGCCGGCCTCGGCGACCTCCCGCCGCATGTACAGGCCTACCGGTGGCTGCCGCACCCGGCGGTACTGCCGCACGCCGACGTCCTGGTCTGCCACGGTGGCATGAGCTGTCTCATGGAGGCGCTGCACTTCGCCACACCCGTGGTCGTGGTGCCCCAGGGCTTCGAACACATCCTGACTGCACGGCGCGTGGCGGAGCTGGGCCTGGGCCGGATGATCGACCGCGACCGGCTGACCGCGGACACCCTGGGCGCCGCCGTGGGCGACATCGTGGCCGACCCGGAGATCCCGGAGCGGATGGCCTGGATGCGCGCCAGCGTGCGCGGGGCAGGCGGCGCGGCACGGGCCGCGGGCCTGTTGGAGCAGTGGGCCGCCCCCTCCGCCTCGACAGTGGCGACCTGACCTCAGTCGTGCGCCCCGCGCGGCCGGCCGACGGGCGGAGCCCGACGCACCTCATGTGCGTCGGGCTCAGCCCGTCCTGGGCCTTTGTCAGGTGCGGGAGGTGACGAACTCGGTGATACTCCGGATGCTGTGGTCGATCATCTCGCCGGTCAGCCCGGGGAACACCCCGATCCAGAAGGTGCGCTCGGCCATGGTGTCGCTGTTGGTCAGCGGCCCGCTCACCCGGAACTCCCGTGACAGATAGGCCGGGTGGCGGATGAGGTTACCGGCGAAGAAGCGGCGGGTGGCCACCCGCCGGGACTCCAGGTGTTCGATCATGTCGGCGGTCGAGAAGGGCGCGCCGTCCCGGACGGTGATCACAAAGCCGAACCAGCTCGGGTCGCTGTCGGGCGTGGGTTCGGGAAGCAGGAGATGGGGCAGGCCGTCCAGCCCGGCACGCAGCCGTGACCAGTTGCGCCGCCGGGCGGCACCGAAATCCTCGATCCTGGTGAACTGCGAGAGGCCGAGCGCGGCCTGCAGGTCGGTCGACTTCAGGTTGTACCCGACGTGCGAGAAGATGTACTTGTGGTCGTAGCCGTGCGGCAGGTCGCCCATCTGCTGCTCGAACCGCTTGAAGCAGCGATTGTCCTCACCGGGCTCGCACCAGCAGTCGCGCCCCCAGTCCCGCAGTGACTCCACGATCCGGGCCAGCACCATGTTGTCCGTCACCACGCACCCGCCCTCGCCCATGGTGATGTGGTGGGCCGGATAGAAGCTCTCCGTCGCCACGTCCCCGAAGGTCCCGGTCAGCTTGCCGCGATAGGTACTGCCCAGTGCATCGCAGTTGTCCTCGATCAGGAACATGCCCCGCTCGTCGGCGATCTTCGCGACCTCCTCGACGGCGAACGGGTTGCCGAGCGCATGGGCGATCATGATGGCCCGGGTGCGCGGGCCGATGGCCTCCTCGATACGTTCCGGGGACGCGTTGTACGTACCGAGTTCGACGTCGATGAAGACCGGTACCAGACCGTTTTGAATGATCGGGTTCACCGTCGTGGGGAAACCGGCTGCCACCGTGACGACCTCGTCCCCCGGCATCAGCCGCAGATCCTCCAACTGGGGCGAGGTCAGCGCACTGAGCGCCAGCAGATTGGCCGACGAGCCGGAGTTGGTCAGATGCGCCTTCCGCAGCCCGAAGAACTTGGCGAGCGCACGCTCGAACCTGCGGGAACTGGTCCCGGCCGCGATCCGCAGGTCGAGGGCCGCTGCGACAAGGGCGACCCGGTCGTCCTCGTCGAGGACGGCGCCTGAGGCCGGCACCGGCGTCACCCCTGGCACGAATCCGGAAGCGACGTTCCCCTGGTGGTACTCGCGTACCAGCTCCAGAATGTCACTCTTGCTGTACCCCATCGACTGCCGCCTCCTGTGAGTGTCCTGCTCGAAGTTCCGTCGCGCTGCCCCAGGGTGTGATCCCGGTGCGCGGCGCCGCGCGCGAATGATCCGACGATTCGCCACGCGGCACACAGGCGTTGCGTATCCGGTCGGCTGATCGGGGGCCTTCACTTCAGCACGCCGCTCCGGCAGGGGCCAGATCGGCTCGTGAAGTCTAGGAATTGCCATAGAGCCGTGGCGGTGAACCACCATGCCCTTGCCCGGATCGCCGACGGAGCACACGGGATGAGCCTTTCCACATGATCGCGCTGCGCAGGAGTGCGGCCGGACAAGTCCTAGGGAATCTCCCACCATCGCACTGCAGATACTGGTGCCGGACAGGCAAGCGTTTCTCGCGGTCGTGTGCCGGCGGCGTAGGCCTTTGCCCGGCAGACGCGAGGGCGTTCCGCCGGGCCCGGAGCTGTGCCGGGCATCGGAAGTGCGGGCGGGAAGGTGCCGGGGGTGCCCGGGCGGCCCGTGTCGCCCCGATGCCGGAACCCCATTCCCCGATGTGTTGGGAGCGCCTGAGAGTGAGTGCCACGATGCGCACCGAACTGATGCGGCCGCCGGACGAGCCGCACGACGCCGGTGCGGCCCCCGCCGTGGGGGCCGCAGCCACCGAGCACCCCCTGCTGGGCGCGACCGTGGAGCTCCCCGACTCCGAGGCGGTGCTGTTCACCGGGCGCCTTTCGGCACCGACCCACGACTGGCTGGCCCACCACCGGGTGGCCGAGCGCACCGTTGTACCCGGCTCGGCGCTGGTCGAGCTGGCGGTCCGTGCGGGTGACGAGGTGGGCTGCGGCCTGCTGGAGGAGCTCTCCCTGGAGGCGCCGCTGGTCCTTCCGGAGCAGGGCGCCGTCCAGCTCCGGGTGATGGTCGGCGCACCGGACGTGACCGGCCGCCGGCCGGTCACCGTCCACGCCCGGCGGGACGACGGGGGCACCGGCCGGCCGTGGACCTGCCATGCCACCGGCACCGTCGCCGCGAGCGGTCCCGCCCCGTCGTGGCGCCTCGACGTCTGGCCCCCGGCCGAGTCCACCGCTGTGGAGACCACCGAGCTGTACCCCGCACTGGCCGCCGCCGGCCACGAGTACGGCCCTGCCTTCCAAGGGGTGCGGGGGGTGTGGCGGCGCGGCGACGACCTCTTCGCCGAGATCGCCCTTCCCGAGGAGCATCGCGCGCAGGCCGCGGCGTTCGGCCTGCACCCCGCCCTGCTGGACGCGGCGCTGCACCCGCTGTGGGCGCAGGGCGGCGACGACGACGCGCGAACGGCGAGGGAGCCGGGCCGGTGGCGGGGGGTGTGCCTGCACAGGGCGGGAGCGTCGGTCCTGCGCGTACGGATCACCTGGGCGCCGTCAGGGGAGTGCACTGTCGTTGCCGCCGACGCGACCGGCAGGCCGGTGCTCACCGTCGAGCACCTTGAACCGCGAGCGGTGTCCCCCCACGCCTTCCGGGGCGCGGGCGCGGCCCAGCAGGACAGCCTGTTCCGGGTGGAGTGGACCGATGCGCCGAGCGCGTCGGTCGCGGTGGACGTCCCCACCTCGTGGGCCGTCGTGGGCGACGACCCGCTCCGGGCGCGGTCCGGACTGATGCGGGCCGGACAGTACGCCGAGCGGTACCCGACGCTGGAGGCCCTGGCCAAGGAGATCGACGGCGGCGCGTCCGTACCGGACGTCGTGGTGGTGACCGCAAGCACGGAGACCGGCGGTGTCGACACCGCGGACACCGTCCACCGGCTGACCCGGCAGGCACTGTCCTGGGCCCAGGAGTGGCTGCGGACTCCCGCCTTCACCGCCGCCACGCTGCTCGTCCTCACCCGTGACGCGGTCGCCGCCTGGGACGAGACCACCGCGCCGGACCTCGCCGCGGCCGCCGTGTGGGGGCTGATCGCCTCGGCGCAGACCGAGGCGCCCGGCCGCTTCCGCCTCGTCGATACCGACGCGAGCAAGGCCGCCTGGCGTACCCTGCTCACCGTCGCCGGGTCCGACGAGTCCCAACTCGCGCTGCGCAAGGGCGCCTCACGTGTGCCCCGGCTGGTCCGGCGCGCCGCCCCGGCCGAGCGCGCGCCGCTGTTCGCCGGTCGGCGCGGCACGGTCCTCCTCACGGGCGGCACCGGCCTGTTGGGCGCAGCCCTTGCCCGACACCTCATCACCGAACACGGCGTACACGACCTGCTGTTGACCAGCCGCCGTGGACCTGACGCCCCGGGTGCCGCGGAACTGTGCGCCGAGCTGACCGCGCTCGGCGCACAGGTGACGCTCGCGGCGTGCGACGTGGCCGACCGCGGTGCGGTGGACCTCCTGCTGGCAACGCTGCCGGACGACCGACCGCTCACTGCCGTGGTGCACGCGGCAGGCGTCGCCGACAACGGGATCGTGCTGTCCCTGACGCCCGGCCGGCTGGAGGCGGTGCTGCGGCCCAAGGTGGACGCCGCGCTGGTCCTGCACGAGGCGACCAAGGGCCTGGACCTGTCGGCCTTCCTGGTGTTCTCGTCCATCGCGGGGGTACTGGGCGGCGCAGGCCAGGGCAACTACGCCGCGGCCAACGTCTTCCTGGACGCTTTTGCTCGGCACCGCCGGGCGCAGGGCGCCCCGGCCCTGTCCATCGCCTGGGGCCTGTGGGCCGGCCGGGACGTCCCGGCGCCCGGCTCCGCCCGGCTGCCGGTGCAGCCCCTCCCCATGGCCGAGGGCCTGGAACTGTTCGATGCGGTGCGCGGCCTGGACGAGGGCCATGTGGTCGCGGCACGGCTGGACGGCGCCGAAATCCGCGCCCAGGCCGCGGCCGGCGGCCTCCCGCCCCTGCTGCGCGCACTGGTGCGAAGGCCGGCCCGGCCGGTGGCGCAGGACGAGCCGGCGGAGGCGTCCGCGCTGCGCCACCGCCTCGCCACGATGACCGACGCCGAGCGGGACGAGACCCTCCTCGAACTGGTACGCCGGCACGTGGCCGCCGGCCTGGGCCAGGCCGCTGCCGAGGAGATCGGACCGGACCACGCGTTCCGGGATCTCGGCTTCGACTCGCTGACGGCCCTGACGGTCCGCAACGCACTGAACGAGGCCACCCAACTCGCCCTGCCCCCCGCGGTGGTGTTCGACTTCGCCAGCCCGCAAGCGCTGGCGCAGCACCTCAAGACAGAACTGCTCGCATGCTGACCGGCCTCGGCGCCACACGGAATGAGGAGATTGTTCGTGAAGGTGGATGACGTCTACATCGACTCCCTGGGAGTGTTCCTTCCTGAATGGCTGAGCGTGGAGCAGGCGGTCGCCGACGGCATCCTGGACCCGGAGATTCCCAAGACCAACGGACTCACCGGCACCTACGCCGCGGGGGACATCCCGGCGATGGACATGGCGGTCAGCGCCGCCCGGACCGCCCTGGAGCGCTCGAAGACGGATGTCGACGCCATCGACGGACTTATTCACAGTGCGGTCAACTACCAGGGACCCGTGGGGTCTTACCCGCCGGGCTACATCATGCGCGAGCTCGGCATCGGGAAGGCCACGGCGCAGTACCTCCGGCAGGGGTGCAACGGCATGCTGGGGTCCCTGGAGGTGGCCATCGGACAGATGACGGGTGCCGCGGAAGCCGAGGCGATACTGCTGACCTCGGGCGAGAACTTCACCGCGCCGGGAGCTGACCGCTGGAACGACGGCTTCGGTCAGTCGCACTTCTTCTCCGACGGCGGCATGGCGGTTCTGCTCAACGCCGACGAAGGGTTCGCCCAGGTGCGTTCCCTGAGTTCCGGCGTCCTGAGCCCACTGGAAAAGTGGCACCGCGGCAATGGGCCGCTGTTGGAGCCCGGGAGTCCCGAGGAAACGCAGAGCATGCCCGAGCGGGCGCAGCACTTCAATGAAACCGAAATGCCGCTGTCCGAGGCCCTGGAGAAGATCACGCACTTCAACATGGACGTCATTCACGAGTCCCTGGTGGACGCCGAGCTCAACGCCTCCGACCTCGCCAAGGTCGTCATGATCAATATGGACGGGCGGATGCTGGAGTGGGGGACGATGATGCCGCTCGGCCTCCCCATGGAGCGGTCGAGCTTCGATTTCGGGAGGTCGGTCGGGCACGTGGGAGGGGCCGATGTCTTCATTTCGCTGGAGCATCTGGTCCGTACGGGCGAGGTGGGTACGGGTGATAACGTCCTGTTGTTTTCCCAGGCGCCCGGTTGGCTCTGCACGGCGAGCGTGGTGACCGTGCTGAATCCGCCCCCGTGGGCCGTGTGACACCTCGGCGAACGACCGCACCGGGGGGGACGGGACCGAGGAAGAGACGGAACGGCGCACACCTGCCGTGCCGGGCCCGGGTGCCGAGCTCCTGTGGGGTGCTTGAGGGTGACAATGTGCAGTGGCAGAGGGTGTAGAGGGTGAGGAACGCTGTGGTGGCTACAGGTACAGTGGTGCGATTTGACGAGGTGCGCGGGTACGGCTTCATCGCCCCCGACGCCGGTGGCGAGGACGTCTTCGTCCATGCCAACGACTTGCGGGACGACAAGCACCTGTTCGGCAGTGGGCTCAGGGTCGAGTACACCACGGAGGTCGGGGAGCGCGGGCTCAAGGCCAGCGACGTAAAGCTGCTGGGGCCCGTGCGCGCGGCCGCGGTGCGGCGGCCGGCTCCGGTGGCCGGCGGTCCGGAAGGGCAGGGGAGCGCGGAGTCCGAGGCGGACCTGTTGTGCGATGTCCTGTCCCACGCCGAATTCCGGAACGAACTGACCGAGGCGCTGCTCGAAGCTGCTCCCTCGCTCACCGCGGCACAGCTCGTTCAGGTACGCAAGCGCGTCATGGAACTGGTCGCTGCGCACAATTGGACCGAAGCCTGATCCACCGCCCCGGCGACGGGCTGGAACGAGGCAGGGCGGAGGAATCAGTGCCGTCCCGGCGCCGCGAGCGTCGGACACCCGCTGATACCTCCGCCCTTCGGTGTGTCTCCGCCCCCTTGGTGACATCCAGCGCCGGGCGGCCGCTGCGCACACCATGAATCAACTAGTCATGCAGCGCCCTCGTTGACACCGCATTTCAGGACCCCGCACGCTCGCAAGGAAACCCGGATCCGGGTAGGGCCCGCCGGCCTGTCCGTGCTCAGCCGGAGTTCCCTGCGGCCCTGTACTCAACGAGGAGAAGCGTCGCCGTGTCCAGCCATATTGCTGTTCTCTGCATTCCCGCTCACGGGCATATGCGTCCCTCCCTGGCCGTCACCGAAGAGCTTGTGCGCAGGGGGCACCGCGTAAGCTTTCTGACGCCGGGAGGATTCACCGGGGCCGTCGAGCAAACCGGCGCCCGCGTGGTGCCCTACGATTCGCCGCTGGCCGAGGCGTTTACCGCCGGGCAGGACGTAGATCTCCCCCCTGACCAAATGGCCTGGTCACTCGTCATGCTCCAATACGAGAGCGAGGCAGTGATGCGGGCGGCCGAGGAACACCTCACCGACGATCCGCCCGATCTCCTCTTCCACGACACATCCCTTTCCTTCGCAGGCCGGGCCCTGGGACTGCTCTGGAACCGCCCCGTCGTGCAGTCCATCCCCGCCATGGGTTCCAATGCGCACTACTCGGACCTCGACACCATGTTCGCCATGATCGGCGTCCCCGAGGACCACCCGGCGTTCCCCGAAGTCTTCCGCCGCGCCGGAGAGGTCGCCGAGGAACGCGGGCTCTCCGCCACCGTCGAGGAACTGCTGGGCTGGCACCGGCCGGTGGACAGCGTGGTGTACGCACCCCGAGTGTTCCAGACCGCCCAGGAGACCTTCGGCGACGAGACCGCCTTCGTCGGGCCGTGCTTCCTCACGGAAGACCTCACTGCCACCTGGGACGCCCCGCAGGACGACACCCCCCTGGTCGTGATCTCCATGGGGACCATGTCCCAAGCGCAGTCGGAGTTCTTCCGCACCTGCGTGCGTGCGCTCAGTGGCCGGCCCTGGCGCGCCGTCATCACGGTGGGCAACGGCTTCGACACCACCACACTGGGGGCCGTGCCCGCCAACATCGAGGTGCATCCGTGGATCCCCCAGATCGCCGCCCTGGAACATGCCGATGTGTTCGTGACCTCCGGCGGCCTGGGAAGCCTCATGGGCGCGGTGCACACCGGCACCCCGATGATCATGGCACCTCATCTGCCGGAGCATCAGGTCACCTGCGCACGCGCGGCGGAGCTGGGGCTGGGAGTGCTGCTCGACCACCCCCGGGAGACCACTGAGGAGCAGATCGTCACCACCTTGCAGCACCTGATCGCCGACGAGGCCACACGTACCCGGCTGCGCCGTATGCGGGAGCTGACGGACGCCGCCGGCGGAGTGACCCGTGCGGCGGACATGCTGGAATCGCGGGTCCGGGTGGCCGGCTGAGCACATGTCACCGAAGGTGTGCCGCTGGACGGGCGAGGAAACCCGCTGCTGCTGACGGCTTCGGTGACCGTCCCCAAGAAGGCCGGAGCGCCGGGGCAAGCCCTTTGACGGGCTCGCCCCGGCGCTCCGGCCTGTGCCGCGGAAGAAGGCGGGGGTGCCGTCACTCCGCCCAGGTGGGGAGTTCGCTGATGGTGACGACGCACGCGGTGCAGATCCAGCCGGGGCCCTGGGAGATCAGCAGGACGTGGTCACCCGGGCCGACCTCCCGCGTGCGGACCAGATGCTCCAGCGAGAGGAAGACGTCCGCGCCGCCGACATGACCGACGCCCTTGCCGATGTCGAAGGACGACTTCGACATCGGCAACCCGAGCGGCGTCATGACCGAGAACTCGATCATCCGGCCGTCCATGTGGATCGGCACCACCTTGGCGAGGTCGGACGCGTTCACGTCGGCGTCGACCAGGGCCCGGTGGATGACGCCCAGGTCGAAGACGCTCAGCTTCTCCAGCGTCTCCGACAGCGACAGTTCCGTCTCGGTGAACCGCTCGGCCCGCTCCGCCATGTCCGCCATCGACCCGGGCTCATCGCGCAGCAGCAGCGGGGCGTCGCCGCGGTGCCACTTCTCCAGGGCGGGCAGCAGTCCGGCGTGCAGCGACCGCACCTCGGCGAAACCCTCCTCTGCGCTGAGCAGAGCGGCGGCGCCCCCATCGCCCAGGAAGTACGACTGGCCGTAGCCCGTCCACCGGTCGATCTCCGGGGAGGTGAAGTTCTCTCCCGTGGTCAGCAGCACGGCCTCCGTCTCCGAGGCACCGGTGATCTGGCCGATGGCCACCTCCAAGGCGCCCAGCATGCCGTTGCAGCCCTGCTGGAGGTAGAGCGCGGAGACACCCTCCAGGCCCAGCTCCCGCTGGATGTACCCCGGTGGATAGGAGCCCGCGGGCCCTTGGTAGTAGACCCCGCTGTGGAGGTGCGACGCTATCTCGTCGGGGTCGAGCTTCGAACGCTCCAGGGCGGTCCGGGCAGCCGACACCGCCAGGTCGACGGCCGGCACGTCCTTGGACACATGGGTTCCGGTGAGTCCGTTCGCCGCCGGCACCTCCGAGCCGAGGAGGCCGTCGGCCACGGCCTGTTCCGCGCTCACCCACTCGTGCAGAGTGACTCCCAGTGAGTTGATGTGGACGTTCTCTACCCTCATGCGGGATCTCTCCGTTTCCGTCCGGCCCCGGGGCCGGTTCAGGCGAGCAGCTGTTCCTTGATGTGCCGGGCCAGTTCGACGGGTGTCGTGAAGTCGAACGCCACGCCAGGAGCCAGGGGGAGCTTGACGACGTTGTTCAGGGCGTTGCGGAGGGTGAGCGAGGTCAGGGAGTCGAAGCCGAGCCCGTTCAGCTCCGTGGTCGCGGTCACCGAGTCTGCGGACGAGTACCCCAACACGGCCGCGATCTGTTCCCGCACAAGATCGGTCAGCGTCGCGTCGCGTTCCTCGTCGGTCATCGCGGCCAGCAGGTGCCGCAATTCCGACGGCTTTGCCGGGGTGTCCTGCGCCGACCGGCGCGCCGGGGCCGGCAGCAGCGAACGGAGCAGCGCAGGTGCCTCACCGGCCCTGGCCCGCTCGTGCAGCACACCGAAGTCCAGCCGGGCCGCGACGGTGAGCCCGTGCCCCAGCCCGCGCGCCGCGTCGAACAACTGGAGCCCGTGCGCCGGAGGGAGTTCCCCCACCCCCGGTAGCGCCAGCCGCGCCTTGCCCGCGGTGAGCAGGTCACGACCACCCCATATGCCCCAGGCGATCGAGGTAGCGGGGACTCCCTGGGAGCGTGCCTCGTACGCGAACGTGTCCAGGAAGGCATTGGCCGCCGCGTAGTTGCCCTGTCCCGCGCCGCCGAGGATGCCCGCGACCGACGAGAACAACACGAACGCCGACAGGTCCGCATCCCGGGTCGCCTCGCGCAGCGCGAGCACCGCGTCCACCTTGGGCCGCAGCACCGCGCTCAGCCGGTCGGGCGTCAGGGACGGAATGACCCCGTCGTCGAGCGCACCGGCGGTGTGCATCACGGCCCGTAGCGGACGGTCCGCCGGAATGCCCGCCAGCAGGTCGGCCAGTGCCTGGCGATCCGTCACATCGCAGGCGGCCACGGTGACCCGCGCACCCGATGCGGTCAGTTCCGCCTGGAGCTCGACCGCGCCCGGTGCGCCGAGGCCCTGCCGGCCCGTCAGCAGCACGTCCCGTACGCCGTGTTCCGCGACCAGGTGACGCGCCACCGCGGAGCCCAGCAGGCCCGTTCCGCCGGTGACCAGTACCGTGCCCTGAGCGCCTTCGGGCAGCGCCGCCGCACCGGCATCGCTCACGGGAGAGAGGCGGGCCAGCCGCGGCACCCGTACCGCCCGCTTGCGCAGGGCCCATTGCGGCTCGTCGGAGCCCACGGCTTTGAGCAGCGCACGCCAGGCCGGCTTGCCGCCATCGGTATCCACCAGCAGGAAGCGGCCCGGGAATTCGGTCTGCGCCGAGCGCACCAGTCCCCAGACCGCGGCCGCTGTGAGGTCGAGCCGGCCGCTCACCCCGCCGCCTTCCCAGGCGGGCACCGCACCCCGGGTCAGGAATACCATCCGGGACCGGTCGAACGCGGGTGTCGTCACCCAGGACCGTGCCCACTCCAGCGCCCGCCGCGTGGTGTCGTGGACGGCGCCCGCGAGTTCCCCGCCGGTCCGCTCCACTGCCCCCGACGCCTCGGACGCGCAGGTCACCACGACCACCGCGGGTGCTTCGGAGGAGTCACCGACGGCCGCGGACAACGCCGCCAGATCGGGGTACGTCTCGGCGTACTGGCCCGCTGACATCAGCCCCGACCGAACCCGCAGCGTGTCCTCGCCGACGACTGCCCACGTGGCGGGCGCCGCGCCGGCCACCGCCGCGAGGTCCACCTCGGTCCACTCCACGCCGAACAGCCCGTCCTGCTGGGCGGCGCCCGCCGCACGGACACCGCTCCGG
The DNA here is from genome assembly GCF_036227565.1 of Streptomyces sp. NBC_01454. NCBI lineage: Bacteria > Bacillati > Actinomycetota > Actinomycetes > Kitasatosporales > Streptomycetaceae > Streptomyces > Streptomyces sp. NBC_01454. The sequence goes on along the minus strand of NZ_CP109460.1, from coordinate 129,222 downwards.
GAAACCGGTCGCAGCGTCAGCGACTCCACCGTCAGCACCGGGGCGCCGGTGGCATCGGCCGCCCGTACCGAGAAGGAGCCGTCCGGCAGGGGGCTGATGCGCACCCGCAGGACGGAGGCCCCGGAGGCGTGCAGGGAAACCCCCTGCCAGTCCACGGCTCGCGACGGCCGTGCGGGCTCCGGCAGCACGTCGTCGATCGGCAGCAGATCCAGCGCCGCGTTGGTCAGGACCGGGTGCAGTCCGAACTCCGCTGCCTCCGCCCGCAGCTGCTCGGGCAGGGCGACTTCCGCGAAGAGCTCGTCGCCACGTCGCCACACGGCGGACACGACCGCCTCGGAGCTCCCTGGGACGTCCGCCCCTTCCGGGGCGGACGGTGCGTCCTCGGCCTCGGCCGGGGGCCAGGCCTCCAGGTCCCAAGAGGGCGTCGAACCTTCCTCGGTCAGCAAGCCCGTGGCATGGCACGTCCATGGCCGTCCGACGCCTTCGTCGCCCCGCCGTGCGTGCACGGACACCGGACGTGTCCCCGTCTCCCCGGGCTCACCGACCGTGACCCGGAGCTGGACGGCACCGGACTCCGGCAGTACCAGCGGGGTCTGCACCGTCAGCTCCGCCAGCTTCCCGAGGCCCACCTGATCACCGGCCCGGCCGGCCAGTTCGACCAGCACCGATTCGGGTACGAGGGGGGCACCGCCGATGTCGCGCCGGGCGAGCCAGCCGTAGCCGGCCGTCGACAGTCGTCCCGTGAACAACACCGCCTCGGAGTCGGGGAGTTCGACGACCGCCCCCAGAAGCGCGTGCTCTGCGCGCACCGCCCCGATACCGGCACCACCGCGGGACGCCCCTGGGGCCGCCTTCAGCCAGTGGTGGTGGCCTTGGAAGGGGTAGGTGGGGAGGTTGGGGTGGGGTGGTGTGGTGGGGGTGGGGTGGAGGGGGATGCCTTGGGTGTAGGCGGTGGCGATGGTGGTGAGGAGGTCGTTTTGGGTGCTGTGTTTGCGGGTGAGGGTGGGGAGGATGGTGTGTGGGGTGGTGGGGGGGAGGTGGTGTTGGAGGGTTTGTTGGAGGGGGAGGGTGAGGACGGGGTGGGGGCTGATTTCGAGGTAGGTGTGGTGGTGGGTGTTGAGGAGGGTTTGGGTGGCGGTGTGGAAGTCGACGGTGTGGCGGAGGTTTTGGTACCAGTATTCGGGGGTGAGTTCGGTGCCGTTGAGGTGTGTTCCGGTGAGGGAGGAGTAGTAGGGGGTGGTGGTGGGTTGGGGGGTGATGGGTGTGAGGTGGTGGAGGAGTTTGTCGTGGAGTTGTTCCATTTGGGGTGAGTGGGAGGCGTAGTCGACGGGGATTTGGCGGGCGCGGATGTGGTGGTGGTCGCAGTGGTGTTGGAGTTGGTTGAGGGCTTGGGGTGTGCCGGAGATGACGGTGTGGGTGGGGCTGTTGATGGCGGCGATGTGGGCGTCGAGGTGGAGGGTGTTGATGAGGGTTTGGGCGGTGTGGGGGTCGGTGGCGAGGGAGGTCATGGCGCCGTTGCCGGTGAGGGTGGTGAGGAGTTGGGAGCGGAGGGCGGTGATGCGGGCGGCGTCGTGGAGGGTGAGTGCGCCGGCGATGGTGGCGGCGGCGATTTCGCCTTGGGAGTGGCCGAGGACTGCGGCGGGTTGGATGCCGAGGGTTTGGCAGGTGGTGGCGAGGGAGACCATGACGGCCCAGAGGGTGGGTTGGACGACGTCGACGCGGTCGAGGGGGGGTTGGTGGGGTTGGTTGTTGAGGACGCCGGTGAGGGTCCAGTCGATGTGGGGGTCGAGGGCTTCTTGGCAGGCGTGGAGTTGTTGGGTGAAGGTGGGGTTGGTGTGGAGGAGGTCGAGGGCCATGCCTTGCCATTGGCTGCCTTGGCCGGGGAAGACGAAGACGGGGTCGGTGAGGGTGGGTCCGGTGTGGGTGTGGGTGTGGGGGGTTGGGGTGTGGAGGGTGCGTAGGGCGGTGGCGAGTTCGGTGTGGGTGGTGTGGGTGAGGGCTGCGCGGTGTTCGAAGGTGGTGCGGGTTGCGAGGGTGTGGGTGATGTCGTGGAGGGGGGTGTGGGGGTGGTGGTCGAGGAAGGTGGCGAGTTGTTCGGCGTGTGCGTGGAGTGCTTGTTGGTCGCGTGCTGAGATCACCAGGGGCAGGACGGTGGCGTCCTTGCCCGCCGGCTGTGTGTCAGAGCCGGTGCCGGCGTCGGTGCCGTTGTCGGGGCCGGACGGGGGTGCTGCGGGCGCGTCCGGCGACTCCTCCAGGATCAGATGGGCATTGGTCCCACTGATGCCGAAGGAGGAGACCCCCGCCCGACGGCGTCCGTGCGCAGCCGGCCAGGGCCCCTGCTCGGTGAGCAGTTCCACGGCGCCGGTGGTCCAGTCGACATGGGGGGAGGGCGCGTCGACGTGGAGGGTGCGGGGGAGGATGCCGTGGTGCATGGCCTGCACCATCTTGATCACTCCGGCTACCCCGGCCGCGGCCTGCGTGTGCCCGATGTTTGACTTCACCGACCCCAGCCACAGCGGCCGGTCGTCCGGGCGGTCCTGGCCGTATGTCGCCAGGAGGGCCTGCGCCTCGATCGGGTCACCCAGGGTGGTGCCGGTGCCGTGGCCCTCGACGGCGTCGATGTCGGTGGCCGACAGGCCGGCGTGTGCGAGGGCGGAGCGGATGACCCGCTGCTGGGCAAGGCCGTTCGGGGCGGTCAGGCCGTTGGAGGCGCCGTCCTGATTGACCGCGGAACCACGGATGACGGCCAGGACCGGGTGCCCGTTGCGGCGGGCGTCGGACAACCGCTCCAGCAGCACCAACCCCACACCCTCACCCCAGCCGGTGCCGTCCGCCGCTTCAGCGAACGGCTTGCACCGGCCGTCGGGGGACATGGCGCGTTGGGTGCTGAACGCGGTGAAGGTGCCCGGCGTCGCGATGACGGTCACCCCGCCGGCCAGTGCCAGGGTGCACTCACCCTGCCGCAGTGACTGCGCCGCCAGGTGCAGAGCGACCAGGGAGGACGAGCACGCCGTGTCCACTGTGAGCGCAGGACCCTGCAGTCCCAGGAAGTAGGACAACCGGCCCGAGGCCAGGCTGAGCGCGTTGCCCGTCAACAGCGCGCCGTCCAGGCCCGCCGGCGCCTCGTGCAGCAGGGTCGAGCCGTACTCCTGCGCCAGTGCCCCGACGAACACACCGGTCGCGCTGCCCTTCAGGGACGTCGGCTCGATGCCCGCGCGTTCGAAGGTCTCCCACGATGTCTCCAGCAGCAGCCGCTGCTGCGGGTCCATCGCCAGCGCCTCCCGCGGCGAGATCCCGAAGAACGCGGCGTCGAACCGACCCGCCTCGTCCAGGAACGCGCCCTCCCGCGCATAAGAGGTGCCGGGCTTGTCGGGGTCCGGGTCGTAGAGTCCATCCAGGTCCCAGCCCCGGTCGGAGGGGAAGCCGGTCACGGCGTCGGTCCCCGAGGCCACCAGGTCCCACAGCCCTTGCGGGGAGGCGACGCCCCCGGGATAGCGGCAGCCCATGGCCACGATCGCGATCATGTCTTCGTCGTCCGACCCGGCCGGCAGTGCCCGTACGGGCACTGCCGTGGACGAGGAGGTCCCGCTCCAGGTTTCCAGCAGGTGCGCGGCGAGGCTTTCGACCGTCGGATGGTCGAAGATCACCGTCGGGGCGAGCCGCAAACCGGTGAGGTCGTTGAGGCGGTTGCGCAGCTCCACCGCGGTCAGGGAGTCGAACCCGAGGTCCTTGAAGACACCGTCGGACGGCATCTCCGCCACGGACTCGTGTCCCAGGACCGTCGCGGCATGCGTGCGGACCAGATCGAGTAGCGCCCGCTCCGCCTCCGCCGTCGACAGCCCCGCCAGCCACTCCCCGGCGACCCCCTCATCCGGCCCGGCGCCCCCGGCCGCCGTACGCCTGGCAGGGGTCCGTACGAGATCCCGCAGCAAGGGCGGAATGGGGCCGGAGCGCCGGCGCAGCGTCCCGAAATCGAGTCGTGCGGCCACGAAGGCCGCCCCGTCGCGGGCGAGCGCGGCGTCAAACAGTGCCGCCCCCTGCTCGGCCGACAGGGCCCGTACACCATTGCGTGCGATCCGGCGCAGATCGGTGTCGCCCAGGTGGGCGGTCAGCCCGCCGTCCTCCCACAGCCCCCAGGCCACCGTCGTGGCCGGCAGGCCGAGGGCACGACGGTGCAGGCCCAGGGCGTCGAGGAAGGCGTTGGCCGCCGCGTAGTTGGCCTGGCCCGGCCCGCCGAGGACCCCGGCGACCGAGGAGAAAAGCACGAACTGCGCCAGGTCCGCATCCCGGGTCAGCTCGTGCAGATGCATCGCTGCATCGACCTTGGGCCGCAGCACGGTGTCCATCCGCTGCGGCGTCAACGCCGGAAGCATGGCATCGTCCAGTACGCCCGCCGTGTGCACCACGGCGGTGAGCGGGCGGTCCAGCCCGCCGAGCACCGCGGCCAGCGCCTCGCGGTCGGCCACGTCGCACGCCACGACCGAGACGCTCGCCCCGTGCGAGGCCAGTTCCGCCTCCAATGCGGCGGCGCCCGGCGCGTCCGGGCCGCTCCTGCTCAGCAACAGCAAATGGCGTGCACCGTGCGCGGTGACCAGATGGGTGGCCAGGATCCTTCCGAGCCCGCCGGTGCCGCCGGTCACGACGACGACCCCTTCGGGATCGAGCCCCGCATCCGGGCGTACCGCCGCCTCGGAGGCACGCGCCAGCCTGGGAAGCAGGAACGTGCCTGCGCGTACCGCGAGTTGTGGCTCGTCCGCGGCGACGGCCGCCAGCACAGCTGCGGCGTCCGTGTCGGAAGCCGCGGTGCCGGCCGGTTCCGTACCGGGGTCCAGGTCGACCAGGGTGATCCGCCCCGGATGCTCGGCCTGGGCCGACCGCACCAGTCCCCACAGCGGCGCGCCGGCGAGGTCGAAGACCTCGGCATCGGGGCCCGCCGCGACCGCCCCGCGGGTGGCCACGACCAGATGGGTCGCCTCGAAACGCGCGTCGTCCAGCCAGGCCTGGATGCCGGACAGGGCCCGGTGCACGGCCGTGCGGGCCGCTTCGGCCGGCGCGACGGCACCTCCTTGCACGGGTGGGAAGGAGAGGAGTACCACGTCGGTGGCCGGTGCCTCCTCACCGGGCTGTGCGCCGTCCGCCGTCCTCGGCACGTCCTGCAGCCGCTCATGGCCCCGTGCGTCGATGCCCGCGGCCCGCAGAGCGCCGGCCAGTTCCTCCGCATCGGGGCTCACCACGGACCAGTGTCCGGCCGCGGGGGCTGCCGACGGTGTCGGCGACAGCGGTGTCCAGTCCGTCCGGAAGAGCGACTGCCGGACCAGCTGGGCGACCGGCGCCTCCGTCCCGTCCGCCACCGGCCGGGTGTTCATCGCCGCGACCGAGAGGACGGGCTGCCCCGCCGGATCCACGGCGAACAGCGACACGCCTTCGGCACCCGACGTCAGACGAACCCGCAGTGCGGTCGCCCCCGATGCGAACAGCCGCACCGAGTGCCAGGAAAAGGGCAGGCGCAGCCCTTCGGAGCCGGCGTCCACCAGCTTGTCGAGGATGTCTGGATGCAGGGCCGAGTCCAGCAGCCCCGGATGCACGCCCCAGTCCGCCGCGGGGCCCTCCTCCGCGAGCGCGACCTCGGCGAACACCTCGCCGCCCCGGCGCCACATGGCCCGCAGTCCCCGAAAGAGCGGGCCGTATCCGTAGCCCGCACCACGCAGCTGCTCGTAGGCTCCCTCCACGGGCACGGCTTCCGCACCCCGGGGCGGCCACGGGCTCAGGGCCTCCGCGGTGTGCGTCGGGTCCGCCGTGTCCGCCGTGTCCGGCTCGTCCGGCCGCAGGAATCCACTCGCGTGCCGCAGCCACACAGGATCCTCCCCGGCGGCGCTCTCCGTAGCGTCCTGCGGTGCGGAGTGGATGCTCACCGCGCGCCGTCCCGACGCATCCGGTGCGCCCACCGCGATCTGCAGACTCACCGCTTCCTCAGCGGCCAGGACCATCGGGGCTTCCAGTACCAGCTCCTCCAGGGCAGCGCAGCCGACCTCGTCACCGGCGCGGATCGCCGCCTCGACGAAGGCAGTGCCGGGGAAGAGGACGGAACCACGTACCTCGTGATCGGCGAGCCAGGGATGCGACGCCATGGACACCCGACCGGTCAGTACCAGACCTTCCGCATCCGCCGTGTGGATCGCCGCGCCCAGCAAGGGATGCGTGACCATCCGCTGTCCGACCGATTCCGGGTCGCCACCGGCCGGAACGCTGCTCAGCCAGTGGTGGTGGCCTTGGAAGGGGTAGGTGGGGAGGTTGGGGTGGGGTGGTGTGGTGGGGGTGGGGTGGAGGGGGATGCCTTGGGTGTAGGCGGTGGCGATGGTGGTGAGGAGGTCGTTTTGGGTGCTGTGTTTGCGGGTGAGGGTGGGGAGGATGGTGTGTGGGGTGGTGGGGGGGAGGTGGTGTTGGAGGGTTTGTTGGAGGGGGAGGGTGAGGACGGGGTGGGGGCTGATTTCGAGGTAGGTGTGGTGGTGGGTGTTGAGGAGGGTTTGGGTGGCGGTGTGGAAGTCGACGGTGTGGCGGAGGTTTTGGTACCAGTATTCGGGGGTGAGTTCGGTGCCGTTGAGGTGTGTTCCGGTGAGGGAGGAGTAGTAGGGGGTGGTGGTGGGTTGGGGGGTGATGGGTGTGAGGTGGTGGAGGAGTTTGTCGTGGAGTTGTTCCATTTGGGGTGAGTGGGAGGCGTAGTCGACGGGGATTTGGCGGGCGCGGATGTGGTGGTGGTCGCAGTGGTGTTGGAGTTGGTTGAGGGCTTGGGGTGTGCCGGAGATGACGGTGTGGGTGGGGCTGTTGATGGCGGCGATGTGGGCGTCGAGGTGGAGGGTGTTGATGAGGGTTTGGGCGGTGTGGGGGTCGGTGGCGAGGGAGGTCATGGCGCCGTTGCCGGTGAGGGTGGTGAGGAGTTGGGAGCGGAGGGCGGTGATGCGGGCGGCGTCGTGGAGGGTGAGTGCGCCGGCGATGGTGGCGGCGGCGATTTCGCCTTGGGAGTGGCCGAGGACTGCGGCGGGTTGGATGCCGAGGGTTTGGCAGGTGGTGGCGAGGGAGACCATGACGGCCCAGAGGGTGGGTTGGACGACGTCGACGCGGTCGAGGGGGGGTTGGTGGGGTTGGTTGTTGAGGACGCCGGTGAGGGTCCAGTCGATGTGGGGGTCGAGGGCTTCTTGGCAGGCGTGGAGTTGTTGGGTGAAGGTGGGGTTGGTGTGGAGGAGGTCGAGGGCCATGCCTTGCCATTGGCTGCCTTGGCCGGGGAAGACGAAGACGGGGTCGGTGAGGGTGGGTCCGGTGTGGGTGTGGGTGTGGGGGGTTGGGGTGTGGAGGGTGCGTAGGGCGGTGGCGAGTTCGGTGTGGGTGGTGTGGGTGAGGGCTGCGCGGTGTTCGAAGGTGGTGCGGGTTGCGAGGGTGTGGGTGATGTCGTGGAGGGGGGTGTGGGGGTGGTGGTCGAGGAAGGTGGCGAGTTGTTCGGCGTGTGCGTGGAGTGCTTGTTGGTCGCGTGCTGAGATCACCAGGGGCAGGACGGTGGCGTCCTTGCCCGCCGGATGTGTGTCAGAGCCGGTGCCGGTGCTGTTGTCGTTGTCGGGGCCGGACGGGGGTGCTGCGGGCGCGTCCGGCGACTCCTCCAGGATCACGTGGGCATTGGTTCCGCTTGCTCCGAAAGAGGAGACCCCCGCCCGGCGCGGATGTCCGCTCTCCGGCCACGCCTGCGCCTCGGCCAGCAGCCGTACCTCACCGGTGGTCCAGTCGACATGAGGGGAGGGCGCGTCGACGTGGAGGGTGCGGGGGAGGACGCCGTGGTGCATGGCCTGCACCATCTTGATCACCCCGACGACCCCGGCCGCGGCCTGCGTGTGGCCGATGTTTGACTTCACCGACCCCAGCCACAGGGGCCGGTCGTCCGGGCGGTCCTGGCCGTATGTCGCCAGGAGGGCCCGTGCCTCGATCGGGTCACCCAGGGTGGTGCCGGTGCCGTGGCCCTCGACGGCGTCGATGTCGGCGCCCGACAGGCCGGCGTGAGCGAGGGCGGAGCGGATGACCCGCTGCTGGGCAAGGCCGTTCGGGGCGGTCAGGCCGTTGGAGGCGCCGTCCTGATTGACCGCGGAACCACGGATGACGGCCAGGACCGGGTGCCCGTTGCGCCGGGCGTCGGACAACCGCTCCAACAGCACCAACCCCACACCCTCCGAGAACCCGGTCCCGTTGGCGGCTGCCGCGTAGGCCTTGCACCGACCGTCGGCGGAGAGTGCGCCCTGGCGGCTGAACTCGACGAGCGCGGCGGGGGTCGCCAGGACGGTCACCCCGCCGGCCAGTGCCAGGGTGCACTCACCCTGCCGCAGTGACTGCGCCGCCAGATGCAGAGCGACCAGGGAGGACGAGCACGCCGTGTCCACCGTGAGCGCAGGACCCTCCAGACCGTAGGTGTAGGCGATGCGTCCGGAGGCGATACTGACGGCCGAGCCGTTGCCGAGGTACCCCTCCAGGTTCTCCGGTGCGCGGTCGTAGAGCCCGGGCCCGTAGCCGCTGTGCATCACCCCGGCGAAGACACCGGTGCGGCTGCCTTTGAGCGATGTGGGGTCGATGCCCGCGCGTTCGAAGGTCTCCCAGGATGTCTCCAGCAGCAGCCGCTGCTGCGGGTCCATCGCCAGCGCCTCCCGCGGCGAGATCCCGAAGAACGCGGCGTCGAACCGACCCATGTCGTCCAGGAACGCGCCCTGACGGGCCGACGACGTTCCGCCGCCGCCGAACTCCTCGTCCAGCAGCCGGTCCAGATCCCAGCCCCGGTCCGTGGGGAACGGGCCGACTGCGTCGGTCTCGGCCGTCAGCAGGTTCCACAGCTCCTGCGGGGAGTGGGCTCCGCCGGGGAGCCGGCAGCCCATCGCGACGATGGCCACGGGCTCATCCGGGGGGACGGGCCCGACGTCCGCGGTGTCGTCGGCCGGGGGCGCGGTGTTCAGCAGTGCACCCTCAAGGTAAGAGGCCAGGGCGGTCACCGTCGGATAGTCGTAGGCGAGGGCGGCCGACAGTTGCCGTCCGGTGGCGGCGGACAGCCGATCGCGCAGGGCCACCGCGGCCAGCGAGGTGAAACCGAGTTCGTGCAGCGGCCGGTCCGCCGGCACCTCCTGGACGGAGCCGAGCCCGAGGACCTCGGTGACAGCGGAGCGCACGAGGTCCAGCAGACCGCGGCCGCCGACCGGCGCTCCGTCGTCCGCGGGGAGGAGTGCCGGGCCGAAGACCTCCGGTGTGCCGGTGCCGCCTGTGGGGGTGGACACCTCCGGACGGAGACCGACCGCGGGATTGACGGTGAGCAGGGTGCCGGGACGGTCCGCCAGGCGCTGACGGGCGATTTTCCCTGCCGCGTTGCGGGGGACCTCGGCGATGCTGCGGAACTCGTCGGGCACCCTGAAAGCGGACAGCTCCCGCCGGCAGGTTTCCAGGAGCACCCCCGCGTCGATGCCTTCGGGGCCTGGGACGACATAGGCGACGGGCACTTCGCCGAGCACGTCGTGCGGCCGGCCGGCCACCGCGGCGTCCTGCACTCCGCGCACCCGCGTCAGGACTTCCTCGATCTCCCGCGGATGGATGTTCTCCCCGCCTCGGATGATGAGTTCCCTGACCCGGCCGGTGAGTGTGAGGAAGCCCGACGCGTCCTGGCGACCGAGGTCGCCGGTGCGGTACCAGTCGTCATGGAGCACCGCACGGGTTTCCTCCGGCTGGTTGTGGTAGCCGAGCATGAGCGCCGGGCTGCTGACCCACACCTCGCCCTCTTCGCCCGTGGCGACCTCCGCGCCGGTCCGGGGATTCGTCAGCCGCAGGGCGAGCCCGGGCAGCGGCTGCCCGCAGGATCCCGGCACCTTGGGGCCGTCCGGGACGTGCGTGGTGATGGCACCACCGGTCTCGGTGCTCCCGTAGCTGTCGAGCAGACGGATGCCGAAGGTGTCCTCGAAGGCTTCGTGCAGGGTGGCCGAGCAGGGCGAACCGGCTGCCAAGCAGACCCGCAGGAAGGGGAGTTCGCCGCCCCTCTCACGCCCGAGCTCCAGCATGCGGTGGAACAGGGTCGGTACGGCCACCAGGAAGGTGGCCCGGTCCTCCTGTGCCGCCTGCAGGATTTCGTCGGCCGCCGCGCCCACCATGAGGTGTGCCGTGGCGCCGACGGCCAGCACGCCCAGTACGGCGACGTTGTGCGATACGGCGTGGAACAGGGGCATCGGCCACAGCACCCGGTCCTCCGGGCCCAGGCCGAGTAGGGGTGCGGTGCAGGCCGCCGTAGCCCACAGTGAGGCACGTTGCGTCGACACCACACCCTTGGGACGCCCCGTGGTGCCCGAGGTGTAGAGCATCCAGGCAGGCTCGTCCAGGCCCAAGTCGTCACGCGCCGCGCTCTGGGGCTCGGTGGTCGCGAGTGACTCGAACCGCAGTGCTCCGCCCGGCACTTCGGAGGCCGCTGCGACCACCACGACGGTGCCGCCCGACGTCGTCCGTCCGATGACTCTGCGCACCTGCTCCGCCTGGGCGGCATCGCTGATCACCAGGACGGCACCGCTGTCGTCGAGATGATGGGCGAGCTCGGAATCCGTCGACTGCGGATTGAGCGGTACGCCGATGGCACCGGCCCGGACCACGGCCGTGTAGGACTCCACCATCTCGACGCGGTTGCCCATGCGCAGGAGCACCCGGTCACCGCGTGCCACTCCCAGGTCCACGAGATGGCCGGCCAGTTTGCGGGTGCGCTCTTCCAGATCCCCGTAGGTCACTGACCGCCGTGCGTCCCGGAATGCGATCTTCTCCGGAAGACGGCGGGCGTTGCGCGCAAGCAGCTCATGCAGCGGCCGGATGAGCTCATTCCGGAATTTGTCACTCACGCTTCTCGGATTCCAATCACATGGGGAACGGAGATGCGGTACCGCCGACGACCAGGCGGAGCCGCTTCAGGCGCTGCGATCGCCGCTCGGGCTGTGGACCCGGAAGCGCGGAAACCTGCCGGCACAGGCCAGTATGACCAGACCCCCTCTAGGGGTTTCCCTCGCGAAATCCACAGGAGCGGCGCGCGGTGCGGACCACGACGGGCAGGTGTCCGGCCGGTCAAAGGGCGTCAGCTGCCGAGGGAGGTGTACCAGCGGGCGGCGAGCACCTGCAGCCCGAGTCGGTGCCGGCCGGCCAGGCGGGCGGCACCGGCCCGGGCCGTGGCGTGTGTGGTCCGCCCGCTGCCCGGACGTGACGATCAGGGACAGCGGGCGGCACCGGTCGCGGGATTCCGCACCGGGTGCGGACCGAGGGGCAGTGGCGGCTAGGCTCCGGCCTTGCGGAAGATCCGGGCGCCGACGAAGACCGAGAGCGCGGCGAGTGCCCCTGCCACCAGTGCACCGCGGAGCATCGCGGTGCTGCCGTACTGGCCGAGGAACGCGGCCCGGACCGCTTCCACCAGATAGCGCAGCGGCACGAATCGCGATACCACGTCCAGCCAGTGGGGCGCGAGCGCCATCGGCAGCAGGATGCCGGAGAGCAGCATGACCGGCAGGTTGACGGTGTTGACCACGGGCGCGAACTCGTCGGGGGACTTCAGCCGCATGGCCAGCGCATAGGACAGCGAAGCCAGCGCCACCGTGAGCGCGGAGACGAACACAAAGCCGATGAGGATGCCGAGCACCGGGGCGCGCAGGCCCATCGCCACGCCCGCGAGCACCAGGAGCAGGGACTGGGCGAGCATCTTCACCACATCGCGCAGCACGCGGCCCATGAGCAGGGCCAGCCGGCTGACCGGGGTGACCTGCATCCGTTCGATCACACCGTGCTGCCGCTCGATGAGAATGTCGAAGCCGGCGAACGCGGCGCTGAACATGCCGAGTTGCACCAGAAGCCCGGGCACCAGCGTCTGCCAGGCGTCACCGCCGGTACCGAGTGGAATGCGCGTCAGCAGCGGACCGAAGAAGAGCAGTACGAGCAGCGGCATGAGGACGCCCACCACCAGGCCGAGCTTGGCGCGCATCGTCTGTCGCAGATAGCGCCCGAAGACCAGGCGGGTGTCGGCAACGAGTGCGGCCAGACCGGAGCTCTCGCGCCTGGCCGCATGGCGTCGGGACGGACCCTCCGCGGGCTGGGACGCCGTCGTCATGGAGGACGCGGCGGGGGACGGGTGCGGCACGTCAACCTCCGTGGGAGCGGGCATCAGACAGCGACCGGGGCGTCGGGAGCGAGGGGCTGGTGTCCCGTGATGGCCAGGAAGGCTTCACGCAGGCTGGCTGTTTCCGAGCCGGTGTACCGCAGCTTCAGGTCCTGCGGGGTGCCCTCGGCGGCGACCAGGCCGTCGTCGACGACAATGAGCCGGTCGGAAAGGACGTCCGCCTCGTCGAGGTAGTGCGTGGTGAGAAAGACCGTGGTGCCCTCGTCCCGGATGCGGCGCACCAGATCCCAGACGTCGGAGCGGCTGCCGGGGTCGAGTCCGGTCGTCGGCTCGTCGAGGAAGAGCACCTCGGGCCGGTGGGTCAGGCCCAGGGCGATGTCGAGACGGCGCCGCTGGCCTCCGGAGAGCGCGCGGGTGGGCCGGTCGAGGAGGTCTGCCAGGTCGAGATCCTCGGCGAGTTCCTGCGCACGGTTTTTGGCGTCGGCCCTGCCGAGCCTGTACAGCCGGCACTGGGTGACCAGTTCCTCGCGCACGCTGATGCCCGGGTCGACCCCGCTGACCTGGGCGACGTAGCCGATGTGCCGGCGTACCCCGGCCGGGTCGCGGGCCAGATCGTGCCCGGCGACGGTGGCACTTCCCCCGGTGGGGGGCAGCAACGTGGTGAGCATGCGCATCGTGGTGGTCTTGCCGGCGCCGTTGGGGCCGAGGAACCCGAGCATCTCGCCTGCGGACACCGTGAGATCGATGCCCCGCACCGCCTCGACCGGGCCCTTCTTTGTCATGAACGTACGGGCGAGCCCCGTGGCGCTGATGATCGGGGTCGTCATGGCGGCCTCCTGCCTCGCGGATGCGCGTCTCGCCGGGTTCTCCGCGCACTCCTGTGGTTTGCTCGCTCAAGCATATTCTTACATGGTTGAGCAAATTAGTTCGAGGTCCAGTCGCTGTGCGGACGAACTACGGGCAAATCCCCAGCGTTTGGGCCGTTGTGGAGCGTGCTCGTATGCCGGGATCCTGCCCGCGCGACGTACGACAGGGCCCACCCGCCGCTGCCCCGGCCGGTGGTACGCCGGCTGCGGCCGGTTTCGTGCCGGGGTCATGGGGAGTGGTGCGGGCGTCGGGTTCAGTTGCCGTTCCGGGCCGGGAGCGACTGGTCCGCGTGGACGGTGTCCCACATGGCCCGCATCGATTCCCGGATGGTGAACCGGGGCTGCCAGCCGAGGAGGCGTGCGGCGCGGGAGATGTCGACCTGGACCCAGTCGCCACCCCTGCCGTGTACCTCACCCGGCTGCTCCCGGATCGTCTCCGCCGGCAGCCCGGCCGCCGCGACGAGCTCGGTCACCAGCTTCCGTACGTTCATCGCCTGGCCGCAGCCGATGTTGACCAGCGGATCGGCGCGGGTGATCCGGGCCGCTTTGAGCACGGCGTCCACGGCGTCCCGGACGTCCACGTAGTCACGCTGGGCATCGGCGATGGTCAATTCGATGCCCGTGGCCGCGTCGGTCCCCCGGAGTCTGACCGCCAGGGAACCGAAGAAGCTCTCCAGTGCGGGGTACGGCCCCAGGGTGTTCGCCACCCTCAACACCACGCCGTTGAGTGCGCCGTTCCGCACGGCCTCGAGGACCATCCGCGAGGCGGTGAGCTTCGCCTTGCCGTAGGGATTGGTCGGAGCCGGCGGGGTGTCCTCGTGGATCGACGTGCCGGAGGGCACTTGGCCGTACTCGTGGATGGTGCCGAGGTGGACCAGTCGGACAGGGGTCTGCATCATCGCCAGCGCGCCGATGAGTCGTTCCACCAACTGCACGTTGGTGTAGTGCAGTTCGTCTCCCCAGCCGAGGGTGGCATTCACCACGACGTCGATGTGCTCATCGGCCAGCACCCGGGCGAGCTCTTCGCTCGCGCTGCCTGCGACATCGAGGGGCTGGAACCGGTGGGCGGCGATGCGCGGTGCATACCGGCGGGCGATCGCGACGACTTCATTCCCCTCGGCCGCGAAGGCGGTACAGACGTGCCGGCCCACACACCCGGTGGCTCCCAGCACCGCGACACGGAGCGGGCGAGGGGACGGCATCAACGGTGCCACGGCGGTTGCCCCGTCAGTCACGGTCGCGGACCCCCGACCGGTCGGGGTACACCGTCGGCACGGCCGGCAGGCAGTCGGCGTACTTCGGGAGCATCCCCTTGGCCTCGGCCTCGGCCAGACTGGGCGCCACGGAGTCCCGCGCGGAGAGGAGTGTCTTCATGTCGGTCGGCCAGGGCAGTCCGATCGCGGGGTCAAACGGATCGATCGCATGCTCCAGCTCCGCCCGGTAGGCACTGCTGACGAGATACGACATGACCGTGTCGTCCTCCAGCGCCATGAAGGCGTGGGCGAGCCCGTCGGGGATGTACACGGCCCGGAAGGACTCCGAGTCCATCTGGACGAGGTCCCACTGGCCGAAGGTGGGTGACCCCACCCGGACGTCGACGACGGCGTCCAGTGCCCGCCCCCGTGCGCAGTGGACGTACTTGACCTGGCCCGGGGGAGTGGCGGTGAAGTGGAGCCCGCGCAGCACACCTTTGGCCGACCTGCTGTGGTTGGTCTGTGCCACGGGGAACCGGTGGCCGACCGCCGCGACGAACGCCTCGTCCTGCAACGGCGAGACGAACAGCCCGCGGTGGTCCTCATGGATCTCAGGCGTGAACTCGAATCCGCCGGCGACAGCGAGCTCTCGGGTACGCATCCCGGATCACCGGCCCGTCGCGTCGTGTGCGGACGACGCCGCGGGGCACGCTAGGGGCCGCCGCGGCCGGATCGGTTCGGTGCTGCGCCTCATGTCACTCACGTTTTCGCGCTCCCACCACGTTAGGATTCAGGTTTGTGCCGTGGGCAGGCGGGTGCGGCTCAATGCGGCACCGCGCACGGTCCGTGTCTTCCGGTCGGAGGGACGGGCCGGACCCGGCTGTGGATCTCTCAGTATGGGCGGGGCCCATGTGGAAGATTCCCTAGTGCCGGATCCGGACGCCCCTGCCGGGCGGAGCGGCACGGTCAGACGACGGAGAGTTCGGGCAGCGGGAAGATCAGCTTGCCGCCGCCGGCCATGAAGGCGCTCTCCCGCTCGAGGAAGCCCTCCCGGTAGATCCAGGGAAGCACCAGCAGCTGGTCGGGCCGCCGGGACTTGGCTTCCTCCTCGGAAACGATGGGGATCTTCGTGCCGGGGGTGAAACAGCCGGACTTCTCCGCGTTGGGCTCGCCGATGCACGGCAGGTCGTCCTCGGTGAGCCCGCAGAACTGCAGGATGACATTGCCCTTGGTCGATGCGCCGTACCCGAGGGTCACCTTGCCTGCCTTGCGCGACTCGTCGAGGAAGTCACGAAGGCGGTCGCGATAGTCATGGACGCGCTTGCCGAACGCCTCGAACGGGGCCATGGTGTCCAGCCCGAGCGCGGATTCCCTGGCGCGGATGGCAGCCAGCGCGGCCTCGTCCACGGGGTAGCGGCCGGGCCGCTTGGCGAGCGTCACACAGAGGCTGCCGCCGTAGATCTTGGTGAGTTCGGCCTTGAGGACCGTGAACCCGACGCGCTCGGCCATCCACTCGATCTGGCTCAGCGCGTAGTACTCCAGGTGCTCGTGGCACACCACGTCGTAGGCGGTGCCCTCGATCATCGCCGGCAGGTAGCTCTGCTCCATCACCCAGATGCCGTCGTCGTCGAGGACGTCGTAGACGTCCTGCATGAACGCCATCGGCCGCGGCAGGTCGTAGAACATCGCGATGGAGGTGACCACCTTGGCGCGGCGCGAGCCGAACCGGTCGGTGAACTGCTCACGGGAGAAGAAGTCGGGGATCAGCTCGGCATCCGGCGGGTAGTGCTCACGGAACTTCGGCCCGGTCGGGTCGATACCGACCAGCGTCGGGCCGGGCGTCGGGTAGCCGCGCAGCAGCGTCGAGTCGTTGCTGCCGATGTCCACGACCAGGTCGTCGGGGCCGAGGTCGACCAGGTCGGTGATCGCCGCGACCTTGCCGTGGAGATGCTGGACCATGAACGGGCGTATCCCGGAGCGGTAGCCGTAATGGTCCCCGTACATCAGCCCGAAGTCAGCGGTGTGGCGGAGCTGGACGAGGCCGCAGCCGTCCGGTGAGCACTTGAGCAACTCCAGGGGGACCGTCGGGACGTCCTCGTCCCGGGTGCGGGGAAAGACGCCGGTGAGAGCCTGCGGGCCCAGGTCGAGGACCGGCAGCAGGTTGCGGTTGCCGCAGATACGGCAGTCTTCGGTGATCATGGATTCTCCAGGTCGCGTTCCATCATCGGCTGGACCGGATCGGAACCGGCGTCGTGATCCCACGCCAGGCGCGGCGAGCCCCGCCAGGTAACTGCCGGTGACCCTAATGCCGAAGGCTTGAGTCCTCGTGATTCCGGAGCGGATTCTGGAAAATGCTCCAGAACCCGTACGCCGGAGTCACTTACCTGACGGGCCGGTGGCAAGCTCTGCCCCCCGGAGCCGGTCCGCGCTACCGCACCACCGCGGCAAGGGGTCGCCGCACCTGCTTGTGTATGCTATTTTTTGCTTGGCTATGCAACTCACCGTGGGTATCTGGGTATCAGGGCTGAGGGAGCTCGGGTGACGCACTCTTTCGCAGAGTGGTCCGATCCCGTACGGACGAGCGGCAACAGACGAGTCAAGGAGCAGCAATGGCTGCACTGCGTGACGAGACCGAGTTGGCACAAGACAGCAACCAACGTGAGCAGACCGCAGTCCGCCGCCAGTTCGCGGTGACCCTGCTCTGCGATGTCGTCCTTCCCGTGGGGCTCTACTACGTGCTGCGCAGTGCCGGCTTCAGCGAACTGGTGTCCCTGCTGATCAGCGCCGCCGCGCCGGCACTCAACACCGGGTACTCCATCGTCAAACAGCGCAAGGTCGACAGCGTCGGACTCTTCGTCATCGTCATCCTCGTGCTCGCCGGCATCGGCTCCCTCATCTCCGGCAGCCCCCGCATGACCCTGGCCAGAGGCGGCTGGTTCACCGGGCTGATCGCGCTGTGGATCCTCGGGTCGCTGTTCGCCTCTCGTCCGTTCACCTACCGGGCGATGAAGACGCTGCTCCCGGGCAAGTCGGAGACCCTGGAAGGGCTTTGGCACACCGATCCGCAATTCCGCCGGGTCTGGCGCGGCCTGACCGTGCTGTGGGGGTGCGGGCTGCTCGTCGACGCGGCGCTTCGCGTGATCATGGCATACACCCTTTCCGTCGATACGGTGCCGGCGCTCGACGGAGCGCTGTATTTCGTGACCTACATCGTGCTCCAGGTGATCACACACATCATCCTGTACAAGGCCGGTGTGTTCCAGTTGCTCTTTCCCGGACGGGGGCGGGGGAGGCGGTCGGCCGGATCCCGGCCCTCGGCGGACATGAAGGGCGACGGGACGGCCTGACAAGAGCCGACCGGAAATTCAAACCCAGGTGGGCGATCACGCAGCAGAACGGCGTGTGACCGGCTTCCTGGGTATGGCGCTGTCACGCCCTTTCGCTGGGCTTTCAGGGGTCTGCGACCGGTACCCGGGCTTCCCTGTGCGGCGAATTCGAGAAGCCCAGAAGAACTCCTAGTCATTCCTGAACACACTTGCCGGGTGTGCACAGCGCGTGACCAGAATAGCGGCGATCGGTTCACCGTCATGGGAGAAGTTGATGCTGACCCACGTGCCGCTTCCGCAACGCCAAGAGCTCACCTCACGTGGCATCTTCCTGGCACACCCGCGCCTGCCGTGGCCGCTCAGGGCGATGAACGGGCTGCTCGGGCCGCTGGCGCAGCGGCTGTGGCCGCTGGAGCCCGAGGCACTCAAGCGCAAGGCGGCCCTCAGGACCAAGGTGCCGGCCGCGGCCTCGGAGGGCGCCTTTGAGGAGCCGCTGGCCCTGCTGTGCCACTCGCTCAACACCGAAGTCCAGCTGAGCGCGAACGGCCGGTTCATGCTCCACAGCCAGCTGGTCAAAAACCTGTCGACCCGGCTCCGACTGGCGGAACTGGCCGCACGGCGCCCGGAGATCTTCGACACCCCGGTACCCGAACCGCTCTTCATCACCGGCGCACCGCGCACCGGCACCACCTTTCTGCAACGGCTCATCGCCCGGGACCCGCGCTCCCGCTCCCTTCCGCTGTGGGAATCGACGCATCCCCTGCCCGACGGTGATCTGACTGCGCCCCGCAAGGACCCCGACCCCCGGATCAAGGCCAGCCGGGTCGAGGTCGGGATGAGCAACCGGATCCTGCCCGAACAGTCCGCGATGCACGAGTTGGTGCACGACGAGGCCGAAGAGGACAACCTCCTGCTCTCGCTGGGCCATTGCTCGCCCATGTACGAGGACCTCGGGCTGGTCCCCACGTACGCCCAGTGGTACACCAGCGCCGACCACACCGAGGGCTACCGCTATTTCAAGCGCATCCTGCAGTTTCTCCAGTGGAGCCGCCCGGCCGGTGACCGCTGGGTCCTGAAGTCCCCCGGCCACGCCGAAATGCTGGTGCCGCTGTTCGGAGCCTTCGGGGATGCCACGGTGGTGCAGACCCACCGGGACCCGGTGACCTCGGTCATCTCTTTCAGCAATATGGTCGCCTACGGCGCCAGGGCCTACTTCGACCACCCGAATCCGCATCTGATCGGGGCGTTCGCCGCCGACACGATCGAGCGGTCGCTGCGCGCCGCGTTGCGGGACCGCGCCGGCCACGAGCACCAGGTCGTGGATGTGTTCTTCCGCCCGCTCGTCGAGGATCCGATCCGCGAAGTGATCCGGGTGTACGAGGCGGCCGGCCGCGAACTGGACGACGTCACCGAGAAGGCCATGCGCGAGTACGCCACGGCTGAGAAGCACCGCAGCGGCCGTCACCGCTACGCCGCCGAGGACTTCGCCCTGAACGTCGCCGAACTCAGGGAACGCTTCGCCTTCTACTACGACCGCTTCGACGTACCTCAGGAGAAGCGCTGACATGACCAACGACGGTCTCAGGTGCGGATGCGCCGGCGCCACGGTGTGGTTCACCGGGCTGCCGGGCGCCGGCAAGACCGCCGTCGCGCAGGCCCTCGCCGGCGCCCTGCGCGCGCGGCGCCACCGGGTGGAGATCCTCGACGGCGACCCCCGGCACGCGACGCTCCCCACCGGACCCACCCGGGACGACCCCCACCGGCATACGGAGCGCACCGGCCTCGCCGCCGAGGTCCTGGCCCGCAACGGCTTCCTCACCCTGGTGTCCGCCACCGACTCCGGCGCGGCCGGCCGCGATGCCGTCCGCCGGCGCCACGAGGCGACCGGCACGCCGTACGTGGAAATCCACCTGGACGCACCGCAGTCGGTCTGCGCGAAGCGCCGCCCCGCCGGGCAAGAAACCGGCTCCGCCGTCCCCATGCCGCCGCCGGACGAGGCATACGAGCCACCGGCCCACCCCGACCTGCGCCTGATCACACACCACACGTCGGTCACCCAAACCGCGGCCGCCGTGTACGCCCTGCTGGCGGACAGAGGCGTGGTACGGTCCCGCTGCGCCGGCCCCGCCGACGGGAACGCACCTGATCCTGACCCCCTTGCCGGCCAAGGGCCTTAGCCGTCGCTCCGCGTTCCGCCCCGTCGACGCGTGCGAGCGGGCCAGCAGCCCGAAGCCCACCGATGCCGTGCCGCCTCCATGTCTTGCCTCCCCCTCCGGGAAGCATGACGGGAGAGCCGTGGCCTTGTTCGTGAGCGGTGAGAGCGCGCGCTCGTCGGCGGGCGTGCGATAGGTTCCCCGCCATGAGTGCATTAGGGTCCATCGCCTGGCCACCTGCCCCGATCAAGACCGCGCGGCTCGTGCTCCGTGAGTCCGAGTCCCGGGACCGTGCGGCGGTCATCGACCTGCTGGCCTCGCCAGAGGTGAGCGCCTACCTCGGCGGCCCGCAGCCGCGTGACGAGCTCGAGCGCACGACGCCCGAAGTACCCGAGCGGCGCCCCGGCCTTTTCATGGTCGATCTCGACGGAGCGATGATCGGTCAGATCATGCTCACCAGAGGAACGGGGCACCTGCGTCAGGCTGCCGGGAGAGTCGAGTTCGGCTACCTGTTCCTGCCGCAGGCATGGGGACGTGGGTACGCCGCCGAGGCGTGCGCAGCGGCACTCGACTGGTTCGCCGGCGCGCTTCCCGGCGAACCAGTGGTGCTTGCGACCCAGAGCGCCAACATCCGCTCGATGCGCCTCGCGGCGAAGCTGGGGTTCATCGAGGCAGAGCGGTTCGAGGCCTACGGCGCCGAGCAGTGGTTCGGAGTCCGGTCCCCGGTCACGCCGCCCGCTTGATCTCGTGACCGGAAGCGCGGGTGTGCCGACCGCCGGTGAACCGGCCTAGTACTGCAACCGCATGGGGCGGCTGCGAAGGGGCGTTGGTCGTGGTTGTTCCCCCACCGGTTGGTGTGCCGGTGCCAGGCATGGCTATGCCGAACGACCTATCAGGTGACATAAGGAGCAGGAGCGGTGACGGTGGGAATGAAGGCGGTGCCGCTGGTCGGCGGACCAGTGGAGTTACGGGGTGCATTGGATCTGGAGACCACAGAGGCGGGGGTGATGCCGCGTCGGCTGCCGGCGTGGACCAAGGTGCAGTACCAGGATCCCTCGGTCTACGGGGTGACCCTGATGCCCTCGGGGGTGCGGCTGGTGTTCCGTACCGACGCGCGCGAGGTGGAGTTGGACGTACTCACCTCCACGGGGCAGCTCGACACCGAACCTCAACCCCGCCCGACCGGGGTGATGGAACTCCTGGTGGACGGCGTGCCGTTCGGGCGGCAGCAGGCGCCGCTGGGCAACGTGCTGCGGATGGCGGGCCCCGGGGCCGAGCAGCGACTGATCCCGGGCAAACCGGGGGCTGTCCGGTTCGGCGGGCTGCCGGCCGGCATGAAGCAGGTCGAGCTGTGGCTGCCGCAGCAGACCCCCACGGAACTGGTGGGCCTGCGGGCCGACGGCGAGGTGTTGGCGCCGCTGCCGGACGGGCGACGCCGCTGGGTGCACTACGGCAGTTCCATCAGCCACTGCCTGGAGGCCGACGGCCCGACCGGCACCTGGCCGGTGGTGGCGGCAACGCTCGGGGGAGCGGAGGTGATCAATCTCGGCCAGGCGGGCAACGAGATGCTGGATCCCTATGTCGCCCGGACGATCCGCGATCTTCCGGCCGACCTGATCAGCCTCAAGGTGGGAATCAACATCGTGGGCCTGGCCGCCTTTCGGCAGCGGTCGTTCGGCCCGGCGGTGCACGGATTTCTCGACACGATCCGGGAGGGGCACCCGGAGACCCCGCTGCTGCTGATCTCCCCGGTGAGCTGTCCGACGTTCGAGGAGCGTCCCGGTCCGGTCGCGATGGGTGCGGACGGGAAGATCACAGCCCTGGGTGACCCGGCGGACGTGACCGGTGGGGCTTTGTCGCTGACTTTGGTGCGTGCCGAGCTGGCCCGGATCGTGGCGGCCCGGCGGGCGCACGATCCCCATCTGCACTATCTCGACGGACGCGAACTGCTCGGGCCCGACGAGGTGGCCGACCTGCCCGATGGCCTGCATCCCACCGCCGCCGCGTACCGCCGGATGGGCAAGCGTTTCGCCGCACACGCCTTTGTGGACGGCGGTCCGTTCGCCTGACCACCCTGGCTCCGGGCCCGCGCTGGGTGTGGGTGTGGAGCCCGGTAGGACGTGGCGCTGCAGTTCCGTGACGAGGCGCTGACGGGCCGACGGGGCCGCGGTCATCGGCGGACGGTCACAGACGGACGACGACGAGGGCGACGTTGTCGCGGGCGCCGCCCGGTCGGGATCCTTCCTCGTCCCAGTCAGAGAGGTTGAGCAGACGGACACCATCGGGACGCAGCTGCCCGACCTGCCCGGAAAGGGTCCAGCCGTTCATGTTCTCCAGCGGCGCGACCAGCCCATGGAGGTAGTCCAGCGCCCGCTCACGCCCCGGCACCACACGTCACGCCACATGCGGTTGCAGTACTGGGGCTCGTCCGGCGGATCATGGGCCGAGCCAGGGCCGGACCGAGGCGAGGGCCGGCCAGTGCCCTAATCGTGTTGACCGCCCCCGGCAGGCAGTGCTGGAGTCGGCACGTGGACAGCATCCCCGCCAACCGGCGGCTCTGGAACCAGATCAGCAGCGCCTACCAGCACGAGCACGACCCGCAAATCGGCGCCACACCCCGGCTGTGGGGCATGTACTCCATCCCCGACGCGCACCTGCACGCCCTGGGCGACGTCACCGGCAAGCGCGTCCTCGAACTCGGCTGCGGCGCCGGCCAGTGGTCCAGGGCGCTCACTGCCGAGGGTGCCACCGTGGTCGGGCTCGACCTGTCCGAAGCCCAACTCGCCGCAGCGGCCCGCGCGATGGGAGCGGCCCGCTACCCGCTAGTGCAAGGCGCCGCCGAACAACTCCCCTTCGCCGCCGACAGCTTCGACCTGGTGTTCTGCGACTTCGGTGGGCTCAGCTGGGCGCCCCCGCACCTGGCCGTCCCACAGGCCGCACGCGTCTTGGGCCGAGGCGGGCGCCTGGTGTTCAACGTCGCCAGCCCATGGTTCGAAGCTTGCTACGACGAAGCCGCCAGCCGCGTGACCACGACGCTGCAGCAGGACTACTTCGGGCTGAACACCATCGCCGAAGACGACGGCGCGACCAGCTATCAGCTCACCTACGGCGACTGGGTCAAGGTCCTGCGCGGCGCGGGTCTCATCATCGACGACCTCATCGAGCCGCGGCCCGAACTCGGAACACCCAACGGCTACAACGAAACCGCCCCACCCGACTGGGCACACCGCTGGCCGGCGGAACTGCTCTGGGTAACCCACAAACCGTAAGTCCGCCGCGCCGAGACGTGAAGGCATCCCTTTGCCGGACACCCCCTAGACCATCGAGTGCAGCTGCGCGAACCCGTCCGCGAGCATGCCCATCAGGACGAGATCGTGGTGCCGGCCGGCGAAGAACACGTGATCGCGAAGGCGCCCCTCCTCGAGGAAGCCGAGACGGCGGTGCAGGGTCAGCGAGGCCTCGTTGTGAGCGAATATCCGGGCCTCGCATTTGTGAAAGCGCCGCTCGGCGAACATGAAGCGCAGCAGCAGCACAGCGGCGTCCGCCGCGTAGCCCCGGTGTCGATGGTCGGCGCCGATGGTGACGCCGTACTCGAAACGGCCCGCATGGGGGTCGGCATGGTGCACGCCGACAGCACCGACGGTCTCCCCGGTCTCGACGGCTTCGATCGCCAACCGGAAGCAGTCTCCGTCGGGCCGGGCGAGTGCCTGTTCCTTCGCCCATTCGCGGAAGCTTTCGGCGGAACGGGGCGGGTGCAGCAAGTCGCCCAACCGCTCCTCGTCCTCGGCGAAGCGCAGGAACGCCTGCCAGTCGTCGGGCTCGATACCGCGCAGGCGTACCCGTTGGCCGGTCCAGAACGATGTCATCCTCCATTTGATCACGACGTGGTGAAATGCAGGTGAGTGAAGGGAAGTTGGACCCCTATCCTCCTGTGCATGAAGACGTCTGTGTATCCGCCCAAGCCCGTACCCGGTGACCGGATAGCGGTCATCTCGCCGTCCTCCGGCCTGCCGGGAGTTCTTCCGCTTCCGTATGAGCTGGGGCTGCGGCGGCTGCGTGCGGATTTCGGGTTGGAACCCGTGGAGTATCCGGCCACGCGGCGGATGGGATCCACGCCCCAGGAGCGGGCCGACGACATTCACGCCGCGTTCGCCGATCCGGCCATCAAGGCGGTGATGGCCAGTATCGGCGGTGACGACCAGATCACCGTGCTGCCCCTGCTGGACCGGGAGTTGATCCGCGCCCACCCCAAGCCGTTCTTCGGGACCAGCGACAACACCAATCTGCTGATGTTCCTGCACCATCTCGGCATGGTCGGCTATCACGGTTGCTGTGTGATGACCGAGATCGGCCGCCCGTACGCCCTCCACCCGATGACCGCGGATTCGGTGCGCGCCGCACTGTTCACATCCGGCCCCTATGAGCTCCGCCCCGCCGAGCGCTTCGGGGACTCGGGCCGCGACTGGGCGGACCCCGAGACCTTCCGTGTCGAGCCGGACTCGGAGCCCGCCGACGGGTGGATCTGGCACCGGCCCGAGCGGGTCGTCGAGGGCCCCTCCTGGGGCGGCAACATCGAAATCCTGTCCTGGTTGCTGATGGCCGACCGCGAGATCGACCGCGACCCCGCCGCGTACGACGGCGGTGTCCTGTTCCTCGAGACCTCGGAAGAGCTGCCGGCGGCGCAGGAGGTGTTCTACATCCTGCGCAGCATGGGCGAGCGCGGCCTGCTCGCCCGCTTCCCCGCCCTGCTGATGGGACGTGCCAAGGCCTGGTCCTTCGACCAGCCGAACGGCCCGGAGGCCAAGCGCCGCTACGTCGTCGAGCAGCGCGAAGCGGTCCTGCGCGCGTTGGCGGCGTACGCCCCGCAGACGATGGCGGTCTTCGGCGTGGACCTCGGCCACACCGATCCCCAGGTGGTGATCCCCTACGGCGGCACGGTGCGGGTGGACGGGCCGGCCCGGCGGATCACGGTGACGTACTGACCTCCGCTCCGGACGCCGTCGGCTCGTCGGCGGCGTCCGGAACGGCGGTTGCCGGTGGGCTCTCAGAGCTGGGGCTGCGGGTCCCCGGCGGCCGCCGCGCGGGAGAGGGCCACCACCCGGTCGAGCGTCGGGTCGCTGATGATCGTGGCGAGCTGGGCCATGAACACCTCTTCCCGGCCGGACTCCAGCACGTCGCGGCAGACACCGGCGACCATCGCGAGCAGCGACAGCGAGTCACCGCCCATCCGGTGGAAGTCGGCCTGGCCGTCGAGCCGGGAGCGCTCCACGCCCAGGGTGCGCGCCCAGACCCGAGCCACCGCCTCCTCCACCGGATCCACCGCCGCGGCCGCATCCCCGCGGACCGGTGCCCCGGCCCCCGGCTCCTCGGCGAACGGGTCCGGCAGCGCCTTTTCGTCCACCTTGCCGCTGACCGTGTACGGCAGCTCCGTCACCAGGAGCACCGCGGCGGGCACCATGTAACGGGGGAGCCGTTCGGCGGCGTAGGCGGTCAACTCCTTCGGCGTCACCTCCGCGTGGGACAGCACATACGCGAACAGCGACTTGCCGGGCCGGCCGGGCCTGGCCCGTGCCACCACCACGACCCGGTCGGCCGCCGGGTGGCCCTCCAGGCACTGCGCCACCTCCGCCGGCTCCACCCGGTGGCCCCGCACCTTGACCTGGTTGTCGATGCGTCCGATGAACTCCAGCCCACCCGAGGGAAGGACCCGGGCCAGATCACCCGTGCGGTAGACCCGGGTGCCGTCCGCCAGTACGGGGAAGCGCTCCCGGTCCAGGTCCGGGCGGCCGCGGTAGCCGCGGGCCAGCTGCACCCCGCCGAGATACATCTCGCCCACCTCACCGGGCGCGACGAACCGCCGTTGCGCATCGAGCAGGAACACCTGGGTGTTGTCGGCCGGCATCCCGATCGGCACCACGGCCCGGCTGCGGTCCTCCGCCGGCCGGAAGGTGTACGCCGTGCACCCGATGGTCGCCTCGGTCGGCCCGTACTCGTTGACGATCCGGCAGTCGGCCCCGAACATCTCCTGCGCCCGCGCCGCGACCTCCACCCGCAGTTGTTCACCGATCACGATGATGGTGCGGAACCCGGCCGGGTGCATGTCCAGTTGCCCGATCAGGTCGAGATGGGAGGGCGTGAGGTTCAGCGTATTGGCGCCCGAGTGCTCCAGCAGGCGGCGCAGCGAGAGGTGATGGGGCTCGTCGCGCAGGAGGATCACTTCACCGCCCGCCAGCAGGGGCAGGAACACGGACGTCCCCGAGACGTCGAAGGACGGCGAGGTGAGGAGCGGCAGGCGGGTTTCGGCATCCACCCCGAATTCCCGGGTCGCCCAGTGCACGTAGTGCTGGAGGTTGCGGTGCTCGATCTGCACGCCCTTGGGGCGGCCCGTCGAGCCCGAGGTGTAGATGATGTACGCCAGGTCGTCCGGCGCCACCTCGGCATCCGCGAAGCCGCCGTCGCCGGGACCTTCCTGCTCGGCCGCCGCGGCCATCAGCTCGTCCAGCACCAGCGGCACACAACCCTCCGGTACGCACGCGCGCTGCTCGTACGGCCGCTCCACAAGGCAGAAGGCGGCCCCCGCATCCGCGAGCAGCCCGGCCAGACGGACGTCGGGATGCTGTGCGTCCACCGGCAGATAGCAGGCCCCGGCCCGCAGCACCCCCCACAGCCCCGCCACACCCGCCACCGACCGGTCGGCGAGCAGGGCGACGACGCTGCCCCGGCCGGCACCGCGACGCGCCAGCTCCGCGGCCACGGCATCCGCGCGGCGGCTCAGCTCGGCATAGGTGACCGGCCCCTCCGGCCCGCTGAGCGCCACCCGGTCGGGTGTCCGCCGGACCTGCTCACGGAACAGCCGGACCATCGAACCGTCCGTCGGCAGCGCCCGCGCGGTGTCGTTGCCCGTCCAGTGGCGGTGCGCACGGGGCGACAGGGCCTCCTCCACGCGGTCGAGCAGCGCCTCGGCGCGCTCCGCGACTCCGGGGCCGTCCTGCCACGCCAAGGTGATCTCGGTGTGGCCCTCGCTCTCCATCATTTCGATCGACGGCGGGCTGCCCGGGCCGGTGCCGCCCAGCGTGTACAGCGTCCTGGCGCGGAAGCCGGCGGTGCTGAAGTCCTCCAGGCCGAAGGCGCCCAGATGTGTCACAAAGCCGAGGGCGGAGAACCGGCCCTTGCGGACGGCCGCCCGGTCGACCGCCGCCGACATCAGGCGCAGCACCGGCAACGGCGCCTGCAGCAGGCGGGGTTCGGTG
The DNA here is from genome assembly GCF_036227565.1 of Streptomyces sp. NBC_01454. NCBI lineage: Bacteria > Bacillati > Actinomycetota > Actinomycetes > Kitasatosporales > Streptomycetaceae > Streptomyces > Streptomyces sp. NBC_01454. The sequence continues at coordinate 102,289 of NZ_CP109460.1, read as the reverse complement.
CGCAGCGCCAGCTCCTCCTTCGCGGACAGCGCGGTGAGCATCCGGTGATGCGTCTCCTCCCACCCGTCCCCGGGGCCGACGTCCAGCACCAGCGCCTGGGACAGCCAGGCCGTGGACCGGACCGTCGCGTCATGGCGGCGCAGATCGACCGGCACGAAGAACTGACCCCTGCCGTCCGGCCCGTAGGCCGCGGCCAGCGCGCTGGTCACCTTGGCCGTGATCGCCGGGTGGCTGCCGTCGACGGTCCGGCGCCGCCAGAGCAAACCGCCCCGTTTTCGCGGCAGTTGGCCCAGAGGGGAGGGCCATGTCAGCTTCCCCACGCCCTGCGGGATCGGCGGCAGCCCGTCCGGAAGGTCGAGCTGTTGCAGAAACTCGTCACTGTTCAGCCGGTCGGGCGCGCCCAGCGGCTGCTCACCGCGCAGCACCCGGAACACATCGACGGCCCAGGGCAGCAGGCCCCGGGCATCGGTCACGGCATGGCAGGCCCGGAAGATCACGGTGGCCGGCTCGCCGGGAACGAGCAGCACCTCGCAGGTCGGCCCGGACGGGCTCAGGGGCTTGCGCAGCGCCGGGGAGTCGAGGAGCTGCCCGTCGAACGGGCCGGGCAGGATGTGCACCAAGGGGGCGGTCCCGCTGTCCACCCACTGGCGCCCCTGCCGCCGGAGCCGGGTGCCCGGGCACGCCTGCGAGGCGACCGCCACCGCCGCGCCGAGTTCCTCGGCGTCCAGCGTGCCGTCGCCCTCGATGACGTGCTGAATGGTGTTCCGGCCGCCCATGCCCACGTACAGCCATTCCTCGGCCGTCAGGGGTCTGGTGTAGGGCCGACGCTCGGAAGGGTCACGCATTCCTGGCCTCCGCGGAGAAAGCCGGCTCTGTCCTGCCGGTACGGCGCATATCATCCGCCGCCGGTGACTAGGGGGGACCTTAGTGTTCGCCGGATCGGGAACTATGGCATCGGGGGCCCGCGAAATCCCGCAACTACGGAGGGCCGGCGGAACCGTTCCTCACACGACCGTCTGCACGGTGATCCCGGTGGATCCCGCGAAGCTGACGTCACCGTTGTAGTTGCCGGTGACGGAGTGGCTCCCCTTGGGCAGCGGACTGAACGACACCGAGGCCGTCCCGCCGACCAGCGTCACGGTCTGGGGAGTGCGCCCGGTGATGGCGAGGGTGACGGTCCCGCTGGGTGTCCCCGCTCCGGGGGCCACCGGAACCACGGTCGCGGTGACCGTCACCCGGTCACCCGTCGTCGAGGGGTTCGGCGTGGAGACCACGGTCGTGGTGGTGGCGGCCTTGTTGACGGTCTGGGTGTCCGTACCGCTCGACGCGGTGAAGCTGACCTCCCCGCCGTAGGTGGCCGTGACCGTGAACGGGCTCCCCGTGGTGGTCGTGTAGGTGTGGGTGACGGTGGCGACACCGCCGGACAGCGTTGCCGCGACGGAGCTCGTGCCGTCCCCGAAGCTGAAGGTGACGGTGCCGGTCGGCGTGCCGCCCCCGGAGGAAACGGTCGCCCGGAGTGTGACCGGCTGGCCGACCACCGCGGGGTCCGGGGACGAGGTCACCGTGGTGGTCGTCAGGTTCTTGTTGACGGTGTGGGTGGTGGCCCCGCTGGACGCGGTGAAGCTGGCGTCTCCGTTGTAGGCGGCGGTGAGGGGGAACGGGCTGCCCGTTTTGGTGGCGTAGGTGTGGCTGACCGTGGCGAGGCCGCCGGAGAGGGGCGCGGTGGTGGAGCTCGTGCCGTCGCCGAAGCTGAAGGTGACGGTGCCGGTGGGGGTGCCGGCTCCCGGGGCGAGCGCGGAGATGGCCGCGGTGACGGTGACCGCCTGGCCGGCCGCTGACGGGTCGGGTGTGGAGGTCACGGCGGTGGCCGTCGCCGCCTTGTTGACGGTCTGGGTGTCGCTGCCGCCGGAGGTGATGAAGTTCGTCCCCCCGTTGTAGGTGGCGGTGAGGGGATAGGGGGTGGTGGAGGCGGTGGTGTAGGTGTGGGTGACGGTGGCGAGGCCGCCGGAGAGGGTGGCGGTGGTGGAGCCGGTGCCGTCGCCGAAGGAGAAGGTGACGGTGCCGGTGGGGGTGCCGGCTCCGGGGGCGACGGGGGGCACGGTGGCGGTGAGGGTGACCGGCTGGCCGGCGACGCCGGGGTCGGGGGAGGAAGCCAGGGCCGTGGCGGTGGCTGCCTTGTTGACCGTCTGGGTGTCCGAGCCGCTGGACGACGTGTAGTTGGCGTCCCCGTTGTAGGTGGCGGTGAGGGGATAGGGGGTGCCGGACGTGGTGGTGTAGGTGTGGGTGACGGTGGCGAGGCCGCCGGAGAGGGTGGCGGTGGTGGAGCCGGTGCCGTCGCCGAAGCTGAAGGTGACGGTGCCGGTGGGGGTGCCGGCTCCGGGCGCGACGGGGGTCACGGTGGCGGTGAGGGTGACGGACTGGCCGGCGACCGTGGGGTCGGGGGAGGAGACGAGGGCCGTGGCGGTGGCGGCCTTGTTGACGGTCTGGGTGTCCGAGCCGCTGGACGACGTGTAGTTGGCGTCGCCGTTGTAGGTGGCGGTGAGGGTGTAGGGGCCGCTGGAGGCGCTGGGGTGGGTGACGGTCGCCTGGCCGCCGGCCACCGGCGCCGTGACGGAGGGGGAGCCGTCGCCGAAGTCGAAGGTGACGGTGCCGGTCGGCGTGCCGGTCCCCGGCGCGACGGACGCCACGGTGGCGGTCACCGTCGTCGTCTGCCCGACGACCGTGGGATCGGGGGAGGAGACCACGGCCGTCGTGGTGGCGGCCTTGTTGACGGTCTGGGTGTCCGTCCCGCTGGACGAGGTGTAGTTGGCGTCGCCGTTGTAGGTGGCGGTGAGCGGATAGGGGCTGCCGGCAGTGGCGGTGTAGGTGTGCGTGACGGTGGCCGGACCGCCGGCCACGGGAGTCGTGACCGATGCCGTGCCGTCGCCGAAGTCGAAGGTGACCGTGCCCGTCGGGGTGCCGGTTCCCGGCGCGGCGGACGCCACCGAGGCGGTGATCGTCATGACCTGGCCGACGACCGTGGGGTCGGGGGAGGAGACCACGGCCGTCGTGGTGGCGGCCTTGTTGACGGTCTGCGTGTCCGTCGCGCTCGACGACAGGAAGCTCGCGTCGCCGTCGTAGAGCGCGGTCACCGTGAGCGGCCCGGTCGCGCTCGTATAGGTGTGGGTGACCCTGGCCACGCCACCGGAGACGGGCGCCGACGTGGTCGCCGTGCCGTCGCCGAAGTCGAAGGTGACGGTGTCGGTCGGTACCCCGGCTCCCGGCGCGAGCGCCGCCACGGTCGCGGTGAGGGTCACGGGCTGGCCGGTCACCGACGGGTCCGGTGCGGTGGTCACCGTCGTGAGGGTCGACGCCGGGGCGACGGTGTGGATGTCCGTGCCGGAGGAGGAGCTGAAGTTGGCGTCCCCGCTGTAGTGCGCGGTGACCGTGTAGGGGCTGCCCGCGGCACTCACATAGGTGTGCGTGACGGTCGCCACGCCGCCGGAGACCGGAGCCGTGATGGTCGCCGTGCCGTCGCCGAAATCGAACGCGGCCGTGCCGGTGGGCACTCCGGCGCCGGGCGGGGTCGGTGCGACGGTCGCGGTGAAGGTCACCTGCTGGCCCGTCACCGTGGGATCGGGGGCGGAGCTCACGGTGGTCGAGGTGGTGGCGGCGCCGGCCGACACCGTGTGGGGCTCGGTGACGGTGGCGGGGGCGAAGTCGGTGTCCCCGCTGTAGGCCGCGGTGACCGGGTAGGGGGTGTCGGACGCGGCCGCGTAGGTGTGGGCGAGGGCCGCGACCCCGCCGGAGACCGGCGCGGTGACCGGCGCGGTGCCGTCGCCGAAGTCGAAGGTGACGGTCCCGGTGGGCGCGCCCGCGCCCGGCGGCACGGCGGTGACCCGCGCGGTGAAGGTGACTTCCTGCCCGGCCACCGACGGGTCCGGGGAGGAGAACAGGGTCAGGCCGGCGGCGCCCTGGCCGACGGTCTGGGAACCGGTGCCGGTCGACGGGCTGAAGTCGGGGTCGCCGCTGTAGTCGGCGGTGACCGGGTACGGGCTGCCGGCGGTCCCGGCCCAGGCGTGCGTGAGGGTGGCCGTGCCCGCGGAGACCGCGGTGGTGACGGCGGGGGTGCCGTCGCCGAAGGTGAAGGTGACGGTGCCGGTGGGGGAGCCGTCGCCCGGGGCGACCGCGGAGACGGTCGCGGTGAGCGTCACCGGCCGGCCCGGCACGGATGGGTCGGTGGAGGAAGCCACGGCGGTGGTGGTCGCGGCCGCGGTGACGGTCTTGGTGCCGGTGGCCCTGGAGGGGGTGAATCCCGCGTCCCCGCTGTAGGTGGCGGTGAGGGTGTAGGGGCTGCCGGAGGTGCTCGACCAGACGTGGGTGGTGCTCGCCGTGCCGTCCGTCACGGGTGCGGTGACGGCCGTGCTGCCGTCGCCGAAGTCGAAGGTGACCGTGCCGGAGGGGGTGCCGTCTCCCGGGGCCTCCGCCGAGACCGTCGCGGTGACGGTCACCGGCTGGCCGGACACCGAGGGATCCGGCGACGAGCTGACCACCGTCGTCGACACCGCGGGCTGCACGGTGTGGATGTCGGCCGCCACCGAGGCGAGGAAATCGTCGTCGCCGCTGTAGGTGGCGGTGACGGTGAAGGGGCTGCCCGTCGAGGGCGGGTAGGCGTGCACGGCGGTCGCCACACCGTCCGTCACGGGAGCGACGACCGGCGTGGTGCCGTCGCCGAAGTTGTACGTCACCGTCCCGGTCGGCGTACCGTCCCCGTCGCCATCCGGTGTGACCCTCGCGAAGAACGTCACCGGCTGCCCGGTGACCGACGGCTCCGGAAGTCCGCTGACGGTGATGGTGGTGGTGGCCGGGGTGACGCTCTGATCGTCGCTGCCGGTGGAGGGGGCGAAGTCGGGGTCGCCGCCGTAGGTGGCCGTGACGGGGTAGGGGCTGCCGGAGGTGCCCGGCCAGACGTGGGTGGTGCCGGCCACGCCGTCCGTCAGGGGTGCGGTGACGGCGGGGCTGCCGTCGCCGAAGTCGAAGGTGACGGTGCCCGTGGGGACGCCGTCCCCGGGCGCGTTCGCCGTGACGGCGGCCGTGACGGTCACCGCTTGGCCCGACACCGACGGATCGGGGGAGGAGTCCACGGCTGTGGTGGTCGTGGCCGGGGCGACGGTGTGGGTGCCGATCCCGGTTGAGGGGGTGAAGTCGGTGTCCCCGCTGTAGCCGGCGGTGAGGGTGGAGGGGCTGCCGGAGGTGCCGGCCCAGGTGTGGGCCGCCGTCGCCACGCCGTGGGAGACCGGCGCGGTGACGGTCGCGCTGCCGTCGCCGTCGCCGAAGTCGAACGTGACGGTGCCGGTGGGGCTTCCGTCCCCGGGCGCCGCCGCCGAGACCGTCGCGGTCACGGTCACCGGCTGACCCGTCACCGACGGATCGGGCGAGGAGGTGACCGCCGTGACGGACGGGGCCTCGTCGACGGACTGGGTGGCGCCATCGCCGGACGCGGTGAAGTCGGTGTCCCCGCTGTAGGCGGCGGTCACCGCGTACGGGCTGCCGGACGTGCCGGAGAAGGCGTGCTCCACGGTGGCCACCCCGGCGACGACCGGCATCGCGACCGGCACCGTCCCGTCGCCGAAGTCGAACGTCACCGTCCCGGTCGGCGAACCGCCGCCCGCCACCGGTTTCACCGACGCGGTGAAGGTGACCGGCTGACCCACGACGGAGGGGTCCGGCGCGGCGGCCACCGTGGTGGTTGTGGCGTCCTGCAGGACCGTCTGGGCGGCGGTGACCACCGCGGAGGAGAAGTCCTCGCTCCCGTTGTAGGTGGCGGTGATCGTGTACGGGCTGCCGAAAACGGAGGCGTAGGTGTGCGTGAGGTGGACCGCCCCGCCGGCCAGGGATTCCGTCGTGGGAGCCGTGCCGTCGCCGAAGTCGACGGTGACCGTGCCGGTGGGGACACCGGCGCCCGGCGGCACCGGGGTGGCCGTGGCGGTGACGGTGACCGGCTCGCCCGCCACCGTGGGGTTCGGACCGGTGCTCACCGCGAGGGTGACCGCGGACTGGAGCACCGTCTGGGAGGTGGTGCCCGCGGAGGGGGCGAAGTCGGGGGCGCCGCTGTAGCTGGCAGTGATGCTGAAGGGGCTGTTGACCGTGGTGGTGTAGGCGTGGGTGACCGTCGCGAGACCGGCCACGGCAGGAGTGGTGACGGTCGGGGTGCCGTCGCCGAAGTCGAAGGTGACCGTTCCGGGCGGTCTGCCCGACCCCGGGGAAACGGCCGCGAGGGACGCGGTGATGGTCACCGGCTGGCCGGCCGTGGAGGGGTCCGGCGACGAGAAGACGGTGGTGGACGTCGCCGCCGGGTGCACGGTCTGGGTATCGGTGCCGGTCGAACCGGTGAAGCTGCCATCGCCGTCGTAGTCGGCGGTGACGGCGTACGGGCTGCCGGAGGTGCCGGTGTAGGCGTGGACGGCGGTCGCGGTCCCGTCCGCGAGGGGCGCCCTGACGGTCGCGCTCCCGTCGCCGAAGTCGAAGGCGACCGAGCCCGTCGGGGTGCCGGCGCCCGCATCGACCGTGGCGACGGTCGCGGTGAAGGTGACCGGCTCGCCGGTCGCGGAGGGATCGGCGGAGGACGTCAGGGCCGTCGACGAGGCGGCCTCGGAGACCGTCTGGGTGTCGAGGCCGGCCGAACCCGCGAAGTTGGTGTCGCCGTGGTAAACAGCGGTGACCGAGGCGGGGTTCGTCGCGGTGGTGTAGAGGTGGCCGGCCGTCGCCGTGCCCCCCACCAGCGGGGCGCTGACGGCCGTGGTGCCGTCGCCGAAGTCGAAGGTGACCGTGCCGGTCGGGGTGCCCGAGGCGGGCGGGACGGCCACGACCACCGCGGTGAAGGTCACCGGCTCGCCGACGGTGGACGGGTCGGGCGCCGAACTCACCGTCGTCGACGTGGTCGACACGCTGCTGTCCACGCGCTGGGCGGCCGTCCCGGAGGAGGCCGCGAAGTCGGCGTCCCCGCTGTAGGCGGCGGTGACGGTGTAGGGACTGCCCGCGGTGCCGGCGTAGGCATGCACCGCCGTGGCCAGGCCGTTGGAGACCGGCGCGGTGGCGGGCACGGTGCCGTCGCCGAAGTCGAAGGTGACCGTGCCGGTCGGGTCGCCGGCACCCGGCGGCACCGGCCGCACCCGCGCGATCAGGGTCACGCTCTGGCCCACCGCGGCGGGATCCCCCGACGAGGTCACCACGGTGGTGGTCGCGGCCGGCGCGACGGCATGGGCGATGGTGTCGTCGGACGGTGCGAAGTCGGCATCACCGCTGTAATGCGCCGCGATGGTGTACGGGCTGCCGGCCGTGCTGGTGTAGGCGTGGACGACGGTGGCCGTGCCCCCCTCCAACTGGGCGGTGAGGAGGGGGGAGCCGTCGCCGAAGTCGAAGACGGCCTGCCCCGTGGGGACGCCCGCTCCCGGCGCGCGGGGTGTCACGGTGACCCTCACCGATTCCCCCGTCACGGACGGATCGGGCGCCGCGGTGACCGTGGTGACGGTCGTGGCCTGCTCGACGACGTGGAGGTCGGTGCCCGCGGAGGCGAGGAAGTTGGTGTCCCCGCTGTAGGTGAGGGTGACCGCGTAGGGGCTGGCCGCCGCGCTGGTGAAGGCGTGGGTGGTGCCGGCGGTGCCGTCGGTGAGGGACAGCGTGACGGGTGTGGTGCCGTCGCCGAAGTCGAAGGTGACCGTGCCGGTCGGGGTGCCCGCGGCGGGCGGGACGGCCGCGACCACCGCGGTGAAGGCCACCGCTTGGCCGGTCATCGAGGAGGCGGGCGCGGCACTCACCACCGTCGTCGACACGGCCTTGGTGACCACTTGGGTGTCCGCCCCCGCCGAGGAGTTGAAGTTGTCGTCGCCGCTGTAGGTGGCGGCAACCGTGTACGGGCTGGCCGCCACGTCCGGATTGGTGTGGGTGACCGTCGCCGTGCCGCCCTCGACCGGTGCCGTGACGGGCGGGCTGTCATCGCCGAACTCGAAGGTCACCGTCCCCGTCGGGGCACCGGCCGCCGGCGCCTCGGGGGCGATCTTCGCGACGAATGTCGTCGACTGCCCGACGGTGGACGGGTCGGGCGCCGCGTCCAGGTTGACGGTGGTGTCGGCCGGCTGGACGGTCTGGCTGTCGGTGCCCGCGGACGTGGTGACGTTGGCGTCGCCGTTGTAGGTGGCGGTGACGGTGTAGGGGCTGCCCGCGGCATCGGTGTAGCTGTGGCTGGTGTCGGTGGCGCCGTCGGCGAGGAGGGCGGTGGTGGTGGGGCTCCCGTCGCCGAAGTCGAAGGTGACGGTGCCGGTGGGGGTGCCTGATCCGGGTGGGAGCGTGGTGACCGTGGCGGTGAAGGTGACCTGTTGGCCGACGGTGGAGGGGTCGGGTGTGGAGGTCACCGCGGTGCTGGAGGAGGCCAGTCCCACGGTCTGGCTGTCCGTGCCCGCGGAGGCGGTGACGTGGGCGTCGCCGTTGTAGGTGGCGGTGACGGTGTAGGGGGTGTCGGCGGCGTCGGTGTAGGTGTGGGTGGTGTCGGCGGCGCCATCGGTGAGGGGCATCGTGACGGGTGTGGTGGTGTCGCCGAAGTCGAAGGTGACGGTGCCGGTGGGGGTGCCTGATCCGGGTGGGAGCGTGGTGACCGTGGCGGTGAAGGTGACCTGTTGGCCGACGGTGGAGGGGTCGGGTGTGGAGGTCATCGCGGTGCTGGAGGAGGCCAATCCCACGGTCTGGCTGTCCGTGCCCGTGGAGGCGGTGAAGCTGTCGTCGCCGTTGTAGGTGGCGGTGACCGCGTACGGGCTGCCGGTGGCGCCGAAGGTGTGGGTGGTGCCGGCGCTGCCGTCGGTGAGGGGCGCCGTGACGGGTGTGGTGCCGTCGCCGAAGTCGAACGTGACCGTGCCGGTCGGGGTCCCCGCGCCGGGCGGGAGGGAGGTGGCCGACGCGGTGACGGTCACCGGCTGCCCGGCCACGGAGGGGTTCGGCGACAGGTCCACCGTGGTGGACGTCGACGCCTGTTGGACGGTCTGGGAGCCGGTGCCCGTGGACGGAGTGAAGTGGTCGTCGCCGTCGTACGTGGCGGTGACCGGGTACGGGCTCTCGGCGGCGTGCGCATAGGCGTGGGTCACCGATGCCGCACCGCCCGACACCGGCAGGGTGACCGGTGGGGTGCCGTCGCCGAAGTCGAAGGTCACCGTGCCGGTCGGCACACCGGCCCCCGGAGGGGCGGGAGCGACCCGCGCGACAAAGGTGACCGACTGCCCGGCCAGTGAGGGGGCGGGGGTGGGGGCCACCGTGGTGGTGGTCGGCGCCGCCTCCACGACCTGGGTGTCCGTGCCGGTGGACGGGGTGAAGAAGACGTCGCCGCTGTAGGTGGCGCTGACGGCGTAGGGCGAGCCCGACGGCCCGGTGTAGGCGTGGCTGACCGTGGCCGTGCCGTCCGTAACGGCCGCCGTCACGGCGGCGGTTGCGTCGCCGAAGTCGAAGGTGACGGTGCCGGACGGGGTGCCCGTCGTCGGCGGGACGGCCGTCACGGCAGCGGTGAAGGTGACCGGCTGGCCGACGAGCGCGGGATCGGGATCGGAGGTGACCTCCGTCGCGGAGGGCGCCATGTAGTCGAAGGCGGCGGGCAGCGTCGCACTGCCCCCGGGAGTGGTCACGGTGATGTCGGCGGGACCGGGGACCCCCGCGGGCGTCACCGCGACGATGAGCGTGTCCAAGTACGCGCGGAAGGACGTCGCGGGCAGCCCGCCGATGGTGACGCCGGTGACACCCGCCAGACCGGTGCCGGTCAGGACGACGGTGTTGCCGCCGGCGATCGGCCCGGCGGCCGGGCTCACACCCGAGACCGACGGGGCGGCCGCATAGGTGTAGAGCAGGCGGTTGCTCACGCCGCCGATGCTGGAGACATAGACCGGGACGGGGCCCGGCCCCGGGACCGGGGGAGCGGTCACCAGCAGCTGCGCGTCGGAGACCACCAGGGGGAAGGCGACGGCATCGCCGAAGTGCACCAGCTGCGCGGTGCTCAGGTTGGCGCCGCGGAGCGTGACGACATTGCCGCCGCCGACCGGACCCGCGGCCGGCACGATTGCCGACAGGCTGGGCCAGTACAGGTAGGAGAAGTAGCCGACGCGTGCGGTGCCCCCGGGGGTGGTGACCGTGACCGGAGCCGCCCCGCTGCCCGAGGGGGTCACCGCCACGATGGTCTGGTCGTCGAGGACGGCGAAGCTCGCGGCCGGGCGGGCACCGAAGTACACGGCGCTGGCGCGGCTGAAGTGGCTGCCGATGATCGTCACCAGGGTTCCGCCGGCGTAGGACCCCTGGCTCGGGAACACCCCGGAGTACCGGTTGAGGAGCCCGAGCGCGCCACCGGCGGTGCCGGCCCCCAGCTCCGCCGCGAGCGGGAGCTGCCCGCCGGGAGCGCGGACGACCTGGCCGGTCACCGGGTCGATGACGGCGACGCAGTGCCCGTCGCGGTCGGTGACGAGGAGGAGCCCGCCCGGGCCGTACGGGGTCAGCACGAAACTGCCCTGGTGCGTGCGGAGTTGGCGGTGGTCGCGCCGGCGGGGGCAGTTCCCGCGCGCGGCACCGGCAGAGGCGGGACGTGCACCGGGCTGACGGCACGGACAGCATGCATGACGGCTCCAGACCAGCGCGCGCGCCTGCCGCAGCACTCTGCGGCCGCACGCGTGTCGACAGGGCCGGTACCTGCTCGTCCTCCACGGAGGAGCGCTCGGGCACAGCGTGAGCACGCTGGGGATCCGAAACTGGCACGACGCCTTCCACTCCCCCGGAAAGGATGGGCGGCCCACCGGAATCGGACGGTCTCAGTAACCCAGCCCGGTGAGGCCGAGGCAACGTTCCGGAGACCTGCTCACCCGAAAGGGCGAGCGGAACCCGGCGCCACTTCACGACCCTTCAGGCGGCGCCCACCGCGGCGAAGGCCCTACACCCAGTGCGGCAGGGCGTGCCCCACGGGGGACATCTCCACCCCGAATTCGAGGATCGCCGAGATCGCCTGGGCGATGTCGTCCGGGGATTCCACCGGGATGACCGGGAACGGGTACCGGAGCAGATTCCTGGGCAGCGACGGCCCGAGGACGAGCCCGAGCCGGGTGCCGTGCGACGCCATCTCCTGTGTGAGCGCGCCGAGTTCGGCCGGCTGGACCACGTTCCGCACGAAGAGCTCACCGACCTCGTCCGCCGTACGCAGGGTCTTCGCCTCCAGCGCGGAGCACAGTGGCACGGCGGGGGCGGTGAACGGCAGCCCGCGCACCAGACGGCGCATCTCGTCGTGGGCTTCCCTGCCGAGCGGGCTGTGCACCGTGACGCGACTGCTCCCGCTGATCCGGACGGCGCCCTTCGGGGCCTCGGCGGCAAGCCGCGCCAGCGCCGCGCCGTCCCCGGTCAGCAGCACCACCCGGTACGTCCCACTGGTGTCCCGGCCCAGCGAGCCGCCGCACCGGACGTCACCGCCCACCGCGCCGCGATACCACTCGGGGTCCGCGCCGGCCGGCAGAAAGGCCAGCGCGACGGCCCCCGCACGGTCCGGGCCCTCGGCGCTGCCGGTGCCGGCCAGCGTCCGGATCAGCGCGTCGCGCGGGAGTGCGCCGGCCAGAGCGGACGCGACCATCGTCCCGATGCCCAGACCGCCCAGCACACCGGGCCGGATCTTGTGCACCGCGAGCACGTCGTGGATCCCGAGCATCGCCGTCGCCAGCGCCAGCCGGCCGATGAGGGTACGCTCGTGCGGCCCGGCCCGGGAACGGTCCCGGCCGAGCAGCCGCCCGGCGTCCACGCCCGTCCACTCGGCGACCTTGCGGTACCGGTGGCGCAGCACCGGAGAGCTGTCGTGGAACGCGGCCAGCCCGCCCGGGTCGTAGGCATCGAGATCGGTACCGCAGAGGAACGCGAGACCGGCGTGCGTCATCGCCGGACGGCCGTGCGGGCCAGCGCCGGCACCAGGACCACGGCCGCGACCAGATGCATGCACAGCAGCGTCACCTTGACACCGGTCGTCACCCCGCTCTGCAGCGGAGCGATCAGGGACAGGGCCAGCACCACGACCGCGATGACCGTCCACACCCGGCGCGCCCGCGGGGTGCGGCGCTCCAGCAGGGCGAGCAGCGCCCAGGCGGCGAATCCGGCGACGAGGCTGGCGAGGACGACCGTGGCCGGTCCGATGTGCTGGAGGGCGGCACCGGGCTTCATCCGCACATCGAGCTTCACGTCCAGCGCCACCGCGGCGATCACCCACACCACGAGCGTGGCGGCAGTGGTCCCGAGGACGGCCAGAACCCGGGCGGACCGTGGTGATCTCGCGGCCATGATGAACCAACCTCCTGAGGCGGACGTACAAGACCTGGCACGGCGGGCGCAACGGGTTGCCGAATCGCTGTCGTTCCTCGGGCAGCGACCGCTGCACCGTGAGGCTAGGCCCGCGGCGCTGTGCCGCGCCACCGGTCCGGTTCCCCCACCCCCGAGAACCGGGGAAACGCCCAGACTTCCGCCGTAACGGGCCGGTAGACCTTGTGCTGGTGGTCCGGGCCCACTGGATAGTGGCGGCAGTAAGTGTTTCCCGATCCGCTCGGGACGAGGGTGCCGGCCGCGGCGCGGCCGGGCCGGTCCACAGGAAAGGACGGATCACCACGATGAGTTCCCCCCTTGCGGACGACGGCCTGTGGTGCCGGCGGTTCCACCCGGCCCCGGACGCGGGCCGGCGCCTGGTGTGCTTCCCGCACGCCGGCGGCTCCGCGAGCTTCTACCACCCCGTCTCGGCCGCGCTCAGCCCCGGCGTGGACGTGCTCGCCGTGCAGTACCCCGGGCGGCAGGACCGCCGCCACGAACCGGCCATCGACGACATCGGCCTCCTTGCGGACCGGATCGCCGAGGCGCTGGGAGCCTGGACCGACCGGCCGCTGACCTTCTTCGGCCACAGCATGGGCGCACTGGTGGCCTTTGAGGTGGCACGGCGGCTGGAACGCGACGGGGAGGGCCCCGTGCGGCTGTTCGCCTCCGGGCGCCGGGCACCGTCCGCGTACCGCGACGAGCAGGTCCACCGGCGGGACGACGACGGCATCGTCGCCGAGCTGCGGGCGCTGAGCGGCACCGACTCCCGGGTCCTCGACGACGAGGAGATGCTGCGCATGGTGCTGCCCGCGCTGCGCAGCGACTACAAGGCCGTCGAGACCTACCGCAGCGAGCCCGGGGCCGTCGTGCGCTGCCCCGTCACCGTGCTCGTCGGCGACGACGACCCCAAGACGTCCCTCGTCGAGGCCCGGTCCTGGGACGCGCACACCGCCGGCGCATGCGACCTGCAGGTCTTCCCCGGCGGGCACTTCTACCTGGCCGACCGACCGAAAGAGGTGATGGACGTGCTCAGCGCCCACTTCACCTCCACCGCCCTTCCCCACCATGCGTAGGTGCCGCCCCGCTGCCCCGACCGAGCCCCCCTGGAGCCCTGACAGCCATGCCTGAACCGCTACTCACCGCGTCGGCCACGCCCGCACCGCGCACCGGGCGACGGCCCAGGGTCGGTCACATCGACTTCCTCAACTGCCTGCCCCTGTTCTGGGGACTGGCCAAGAGCGGCAGTCTGCTCGACATGGACCTGCGCAAGGACAGCCCGGACGGCCTGAGCGACGCCCTCGTCTCGGGCACCCTCGACATCGGGCCGATCAGCCTCATGGAATTCCTCAAGCACGCCGACGAACTGGTGGCACTGCCGGGCATCGCCGTGGGCAGCGACGGCCCCGTGGAGTCCTGCCTGATCGTCAGCCAGGTCCCGCTGGACCAGCTCGACGGCGAACCCGTCGCGCTCGGATCCACCAGCCGGACCTCGGTGCGGCTGGCCGAGCTGCTGTTCACCGAGTCGGTCGGCGTCCGGCCCGAATACTTCGTCTGCCCGCCCGACCTCGCGACGATGATGCAGCGGGCGCGGGCGGCCGTGGTCATCGGTGACGCCGCGCTGCGCGCCTCCCTGCACGACGCGCCCCGGCTCGGCCTCCAGGTGCACGACCTGGGCCAGATGTGGCGCGACTGGACCGGACTGCCCTTCGTCTTCGCCGTCTTCGCCGCCCGCAAGGACTTCCTCGCCAGGGAGCCCGAGACCGCGCGCCGCGTCCACGCGGACCTGCTGGCGTCCCGCGATCTGTCCCTCACCGAGGTCAAGGAGGTCTGTGAACAGGCCGCCCGGTGGGAGGCGTTCGACGCCCGGACGCTGGAGCACTACTACACCACCGCCCTCGACTTCAGCCTCGGCGAGCGCCAGCTCGCCGGAATCGCGGAATTCGCCCGCCGGGTCGGCGGCGGACAGGCCGGCTTCCCGCCGGACGTCCGCGTCGAGCTCCTGGGCACCGAAGCGATCAGCACGTGACATGAGCGGCAACGAGCCCGAAAACACCCCCGGAAAGGCCGTCGACATGCCCCGACCGTCCGAAGCCACCGACCGTGGCCTCCAGTCCGTACTGGACCGTGCCGCCGAGGGCGGCAGGGTGACCCCCGAAGAGGCGCTGGATCTCTACCGCCACGCCCCGCTGCATGCGCTGGGCTCGGCGGCCGACACGATCCGCCGCCGTCGCTACGCGGGCACCGAGCACATTGCCACCTACATCATCGAACGCAACATCAACTACACCAATGTGTGTGTGACGGCGTGCAAGTTCTGCGCCTTCTACGCGCCGCCGAAGGACACCGCCAAGGGCTGGACCCGTGACCTCGACGACATCCTGCGCCGCTGCGCGGAGACCGTCGAACTCGGCGGCACCCAGATCATGTTCCAGGGCGGGCACCACCCGGACTACGGCGTCGAGTATTACGAAGAGCACTTCTCCGCCATCAAGAAGGCATTCCCCGAGCTGGTCATCCACTCCCTGGGTGCCTCCGAGGTCGAGCACATGGCCCGGATCTCGAAGGTGTCCGTCGAGGAGGCGATCCGGCGGATCCACGCGGCCGGGCTCGACTCCTTCGCGGGCGCCGGCGCCGAGCTGCTGCCGGCGCGGGCCCGCAAGGCCATCGCCCCGCTGAAGGAGTCCGGCGAGCGCTGGCTGGAGATCATGGAGGTGGCGCACGGACTCGGTGTGGAGTCGACCTCGACGATGCTGATGGGCACCGGCGAGACCAACGCCGAGCGCATCGAGCACATCCGGATGATCCGCGACGTCCAGGACCGTACGGGCGGCTTCCGCGCCTTCATCCCGTACACCTACCAGCCGGAGAACAACCACCTGAAGGGGCAGACCCAGGCGACGGTCTTCGAGTATCTGCGGATGCTCGCCATCGCCCGGATCTTCCTGGACAACGTCGCGCACATCCAGGGCTCGTGGCTGACCGTCGGCAAGGAGGCCGGCCAGCTCGCCCTGCACTACGGTGCCGACGACCTCGGCTCGGTGATGCTGGAGGAGAACGTGGTCTCCTCGGCCGGCGCCAAGCACCGCTCCAACCGCATGGAACTGCTCCAGCTGATCCGGTCGGCCGACCGGGTCCCGGCACAGCGCGCCACGACCTACGAGCACCTGGTCGTGCACGACGACCCGGCCAACGACCCGGTCGACGACCACGTCGTCTCCCATCTGTCCTCCACCGCCCTCGACGGCCCGGACCAGGCGAGGAGCCACCCCGAGCTGAAGGTGATCGGGGCGAGCTGACCAGCTCCTCCTGCGTGCCGCGCGTGACGCCGGCTCCTCCCACACGGTGACCGGATCAGAGAGCTGATCCGGTCACCGTTGTGCTGTGCCGGCGCAGGGCACGACCGCGGCGTCATACCGGGGGACCTGCCCGGCCGGGAGCCGGACCGGCCCACGCCGACGGGCCGGTTCCCGAAGAGGTGTCTTCGGGAACCGGCCCGTGCGCTGCGTGTCCTGCGGCCCGCCGGCCCGGGTCAGGCCGACTCGGCCTCCGGTCCGTAGACCTCCACCGCGTCCTTGACGCGCCGTACGTGGATGCACTCGCCCGGGCACTCCTTGGCGGAGTCCGCGACATCCCGGATCAGATCCAGTGGCAGCGGCGCGGTCGCCCGGGGCGCCTGGCGCAGCTCGTCGTCCTCACCCTTCACATAGGCGAGCCCGTCGATGTCCAGCTCGAAGACCTCCGGCGCGTACTCCACGCAGATGCCGTCTCCGGTGCACAGGTCCTGGTCGATCCAGACCTCGAGTTCGTCGTTGTTCACGTTCACGTTGGTGGACATACCGCCTGCCTGCCGATCGTGGTCTTGGTCTGTGGTTTCGGGCGCTCGGGCCGGCGGGCTTCAGACCCGCATGGGCTGCGGCGACTCACGCCGCTCGGGGTCCGGGCCGGGGTACTCGCGGATCGTCTCATACCGGGTGTTGCGCTCGATCGGGCGGAAGCCCGCGTCCCGGATCAGGTCCAGAATGTCCTCGCGGGTCAGCTTGTCCGGCGTGCCGTAGTTGTCCGCGTCGTGCGTGATCTTGTACTCGACCACCGAACCGTCCATGTCGTCCGCACCGTGGTTCAGGGCCAACTGGGCCGTCGACACCCCGTGCATGACCCAGAAGACCTTGACGTGCGGGACGTTGTCGAACAGCAGGCGCGAGACCGCGAAGGTCTTCAGGGCCTCCGCACCCGACGCCATGGTGGTCCTGGCCTGGAGCTTGTTGCGGACCTTGCCGTCCTGCATGTCGACGAAGTCGTGCTGGTAGCGCAGCGGGATGAAGACCTGGAAACCGCCGGTCTCGTCCTGGAGCTCACGCAGCCGCAGTACGTGGTCGACGCGGTGGCGGGGCTCCTCGATGTGCCCGTAGAGCATCGTCGAGGGGGTCTTGAGGCCCTTCTCGTGGGCGAGGCGGTGGATGCGCGACCAGTCTTCCCAGTGGGTGCGGTGGTCCACGATGTGCTGGCGCACCTCCCAGTCGAAGATCTCGGCGCCGCCGCCGGTCAGCGACTCCAGACCGGCGTCGATCAGCTCGTCGAGGATCTCGGAGGCACTCAGCCCGGAGATGGTCTCGAAGTGGTGGATCTCGGTGGCGGTGAACGCCTTCAGGGAGACGTCCGGCAGCGCTTTCTTCAGCTCGCGCAGCGAGCGCGGGTAGTAGCGCCACGGCAGCGTCGGGTGCAGACCGTTGACGATGTGCAGCTCGGTGAGGTTCTCGTTCTCCATCGCCTTGGCGAGGCGGACGGCCTCCTCGATCCGCATCGTGTACGCGTCCTGCTCGCCCGGCTTGCGCTGGAAGGAGCAGTAGGCGCAGGAGGCGGTGCACACATTCGTCATGTTCAGATGGCGGTTCACATTGAAGTGGACGACATCGCCGTTCTTGCGCGTCCGTACCTCGTGGGCCAGCCCGCCCAGCCAGGCCAGGTCGTCGCACCCGTAGAGCGCGATCCCGTCCTCACGGGACAGCCGCTCTCCCGCATAGACCTTCTCCTCCAGCTCACGCTTGAGTCCTGCGTCCATCCCCAACTACCTTCCTGAGTGCTTGACTTGGCAAAGAGTGCGCTTGGGCGCTGCGGGCATCGTCGTCAGTAGATTCCTTCGGGCGCGGCCCGGGAGACCTGCAGCGGCTGGACGTTCGCCACCCCGTCGCAGGGCCAGTCGGCCGAGGTGCGGTACCGCGCGGCCTGGTCGCGTTCGAGGATGTGGGGCAGGAAGAGATCCTCGTGCAACACCGTGAGCCTGACCTGGCCCACCTCCCCGTAGTCCACCGTCCGCGCCGGGTCGTTCTTGTCGACGACGGCCATGGTGACCTGCGGGTAGTGCGGGACGTACGGAAGGACGTCGCCGTTCTGCTCCGCGGGCAGGCCCATGGCGCACCCGAAGGTGTTCCCGTAGGCCGTCCCGATCGGAGCGCCGCCCAGCGCCCCGGCGAACTCCCGGTACATCGCCGGCACGATCTGCGTGCCGCCGAGTCCGACGCCGTCGAGCCGCCCGACCAGTTCGGGACGCCGCCGCACCAGCGCCTGGAACAGCGCGGGTGTCGTCTCCAGGTAGTCGATCCGGCGGCTGCTCATGAGGTCCGTGATCTGGTCGACGACATGATCGACATAGTGGTTGACCTCGGCCAGCCGGCAGCTCCGGATGAGCTGCTTGATCCAGCGCGGGTCGAGGTCGATGCCGTAGACCACCGACGCATACAGATGGGCGATCTGCGCGGCGCCCTCGCCCACCACGTGCGGCCCCCCGGGAGTGGCGTACACCCAGCTGCGGCCCGGTTGGAAACCTGCCGTGACCAGGCCGAACCGGCGCCAGAGGGAGTGGTGGTCGAGCATCGAACCGGTGTAGAAGACGTGGCACGGTCGGCCGGTGGTGCCGCCCGAGTCGAAGACCCGGCCCGACAGCGGGCGCGGCACGGCCTGCGGGACCAGATCGACGGGGTCGAGGTCCCGCAGCTCGGCGAGTGTGAAGTGGCCGAACGCCGACAGTTCGGCGTAGCGCGTGATGTCGAACGGGTCGAAATCCAGCGTGTCACGGCGCTTGAGCCAATACGGACTCCCGGTGTCCGGAGCGAAGTGACGGCGTACGACATGCCGGGTCCACGCGTCGAGATCCATGGACAGCCAGCGCCCCATGGCGGAGGTGTCCAGTGGTGCGGTGGTCGGCAGCATCGCCGTTCCTTTCCTGCCGGGAAGGCCGCAGTCGCGCGCGGATCATGCGGGAGCCGGGCTGCCGCCCGCGTCTCCCGGCCGGACCGGCGCCGGGGTGACGGTCCGACGCGGCAACACCGGCGGCCCCTCTCATACTCGCCGAGGCCACTCTGGGGAATTCCCCATACCCACAACGGGTTTCCTGGGAGGGACGGCGCCGGAGCTCCGGGCCGGCGGCCCGAACGAACCCCGGCGGAGGGGACCCATGGCCCAGCGGCTGACGATCGCCCACTCACCATGTCCGAATGACACCTTCACCTTCCACGCCTGGTCCCACGGCCTGCTCCCGAGGGCGCCCGGACTCACGGTGACCATCGCGGACATCGACGTCACCAACGGCCTCGCGGAACGCGGCGCCGGGGATCTGCTGAAGATCTCCTACGCGGCCCTGCCGTACGTGCTCGACGAGTACGCCCTGCTGCCGTGCGGCGGCGCGCTGGGCCACGGGTGCGGGCCGCTGGTGCTCACCCGGCCCGAGGACGGTCCCGCCGGCCCGGAGCGGCTGGCCGGGCGCAGCGTCGCGGTGCCCAGCGTGCGCTCGACCGCGTATCTGCTGTTCCGCCTGTGGGCGGCGCGGGCCGTGCCGGGCGGAGTGGGCGACGTCGTGGTGATGCCCTTCCACGAGATCATGCCCGCGGTCCGCGACGGCGCGGTCGACGCGGGCCTGGTCATCCACGAGGCCCGCTTCACCTACCAGCAGTACGGGCTGCACCGCCTCGCCGACATGGGCGAGGAATGGGAGGCCGGCAGCGGCCGCCCGATCCCGCTCGGGGCGATCGTCGCCCGACGGGACCTCGGGGAGGAGCAGCTGCGGGCGGTGGCCCGCGCCGCGGCCGACTCCGTCCGCTTCGCCTGGGACAACCCCTCGACATCCCGGCCCTACGTCCTGGAACATGCCCAGGAGATGGCCCCGGACGTGATCGAGCAGCACATCGGACTGTATGTGAACGACTACACCGCGGCCCTCGGCGAGGACGGCTACGCGGCGGTGCGGGAGCTGCTCGGCCGCGCCGCCGCCGAGGGCCTCGTACCGCCGGTCGCTCCCGACGCCCTGGACTTCCCGGGCGTCGGCTAGCGGGAAACGAAACGGTCCACCAGGAGCGTGAGGCGGTCGGACACCCGCTCGGCGGGCAGCCGCCCGGCGCGGGTGAGGGTGACCAGTCCGTGCAGCGCCGCCCAGAACGTCTCGACGAACAGCCCCGGTTCATCGGGGTGCGCGTGGTCGGCGAGATGGTCCTGCAACACCCCGAACGCCTCGTGCAGCGGCGCCGGCGTGGTTTCGTCGGCGAAGGGGAGGCCGTTGTCGAGGCTGAACATCGCGTCGTACAGCGCGGGGTTGTCCGTGGCGAAGTCGGTGTAGGCGCGGGCCAGCGCGGCCACCGTCGCACGGTCGGCGGGTCCCTTCGGCGCCGCGGCGCGCAGCGCTGTCGTCAGCTCGGCGAACCCTTCCAGCGCGACCGCTCCCAGGATCTCCTTCTTCCCCCGGAAGTGGCTGTAGAGCACGGGCTGGCTGTACTCGATCCGTTCGGCGAGCCGGCGTGTGGTGACCGCGTCCCAGCCGTCGCTCTCGGCGAGTTCGCGGGCGGTGGAGACGATCAGCTGGTGGCGGTTGGCCCGCTCGCGTTCCTTGCGTTCACGTACCGACATGGCGCGATTCTAGCATCGCTAGACAATCGAGCGGCGACATGTCTAGCATTGACTCGATACCTAGCGCCGCTAGGTCCTGTCCTTGGGAGGGGACATGCAGAACGCACTGGCCGTCATCACGGTCGTCGTGGTCGGGCTGATGGGGGGCGTGGAGTTCGCGGTGGCGGTGTTCATCAACCCGATCCTCGACCGGCTCCCGAACGACGGAGGAGTCCACGCCCGCAGCGACGGCGCGCGCGTCCTCGGCCGGATCATGCCGTTCTGGTACATCGGCTCGGTCGTCCTCGGGTCGGTGTGGGCCGCGGTGGAGTGGGGTGGCCCCGGTGCCCCGCTCGTCGCCGCGGGCACAGCGCTGCTCGTACTGAGCGTGGTGATGTCGATCCTGCTGCTGGTGCCGATCAACAAGCGGGTGGCGACCTGGTCGCACGAGGGCGTGCCCACGGACTGGAAGCAGCAGGTAGGGCGGTGGGACCGGCTCCACTACCTGCGCGTGGGCATCATCGTGGGCGCCTTCGCGCTGTTCGCCGTCGCACTCGTCTGAACGCTTCGGGGACCTGGGCGCCGCCCGGGAAGCGGTGCTCGTACCGTCGGCACTGCCGGTACGAGGACCGCCTCCTGGCCCTCCCTGCCGCTACCCGTCGACGGTGACCCGGACGGCCTGCGCGCGGACCGCGTCGACCAGTTCCATCATGGCGACCGCGTCCTGCCGCCACCGGGCCTCCGCGGGGTCGGCCGCGGCGCCGCCGGTGGTCACGGCCGCGGCGAATCCGGCCAGGGACCGGTCCAGCTGGTCCGCCGCCGGGAGCGTGAACTTCTCGACGTGGTCCTGTTCCTCCAGCACCAACTCCGGCCGGTACCCGGCCGGCGGGGTGAACGCCCGGTCCACGGCGACCTTCGCCCCCGCGCCCCACAGGGAGTAGCACGAGCCGTAGGCGTGCTCGAAGCCGAACTCGACGCTCGCCAGCACACCGGACGGTGACACCAACAGCGCCTGGCCCGACAGATCCAGCCCGTCGGACCGCCGCACCCGCGCCGTGGCGCCCGCCACCCGCAGCCCGGGACCCAGCAGCATCGCGGCGGCCCGCAGCGGATACACCCCCGCGTCCAGCAGCGCACCGCCGCCGAGTTCGGGCACGTACCGGATGTCCTTCTCGGGCAGCGGCGGGAAGCAGAACGCGCCGTGGAACGCGCGCAGCCCCCCGAGCCGCCCCTCGGCGATCAGCGCCGCGACCGCGTCGTGCTGCGGATGGTGCAGGAACATGAAGTTCTCCCGCAGCACCAGGTCACGGTCCTCGGCCAGCGCCACCACGGTGCGGGCCTCGGCCGCGGTCGTGGCGATCGGCTTCTCGACCAGGACGTGCTTGCCCGCGTGCAGCGCCCGGGCCGCCCACTCGCCGTGCAGCGACGGCGGCAGGGAGATGTAGACGGCGTCGATGTCCTCGCGCTCCAGGAGCCCTTCCATGGTGGCCGCGGCGCAGCCGAACCGGTCGGCGAACCGCTGGGCGCGCTCCGGGCTGCGGCCGGCCACCGCGACGAGTGCGGTCTGCGGGCAGCCGGTCATCGCCGGGAGCACCCGCCGCCCCCCGAAGGACGAGGTACCCAGCGCGCCGAAGCGCACCGGACCCGCGCCGCCGGAGTCGGGGGCCGGCCCGGCGGGCGCGGACAGCTGCTGTGGGTGAGTGGTGCGCTGAGCTGGCACGGAGTCATCCAATGGAGGTCCTCGGGGGCTGAGGCGGGACGTCTGCCCCACCCCGGTGATCGGGGGGCGGCCCTGCGGCCACGGAACGCCGGCCCTGCCGTGACAGGCGGGCCCGGGGGGGGAGTCAGCCCCAGGTCACCGGCAGTTCGAAAACGCCGTAGTGAATCGCGGTCTCCCGCAGCGGCACTTGCTCCGCGGGCACCGCGAGCCGCAGATCCGGGAAGCGGTCGAACAGCTTCTGGAAGCCGATGCGCAGCGACGCCCTCGCGAGGTGCTGGCCGAGGCACTGGTGGATCCCGAAGCCGAACGCCAGATGCCGGCGCGAGGGGCGGTCGATGTCGAACTCGTCGGCGTTCTCGAAGTACCGCGGATCACGGTTGGCCGAGGGCAGCGAGAGCACCACCGTCTGCCCGGCCTTGATGGTCCGGCCGCCGATCTCGACATCCTCCAGCGCCACCCGGCTCGCCCCGAAGTGGGAGATCGTCAGATAGCGCAGCAGTTCCTCGACGGTGTTCTCCATCAGTTCCGGCCGCTCCCGCACCTTCGCCAGCTGCTCGGGGTGCTCCAGCAGCGCGAAGGTGCCCAGCGCGAACATGTTGGGAGTGGTGTCGAGTGCCCCGCCGATCGCGATCCAGGCGATGTTGAACATCTCCTGTTCGGTCAGCTCGCCGGTCGCGATGAGCTGCCCGAGCAAGTCGTCCCCCGGCTCACCCGCGAAGCGCTCGGCCATCATCCGCTCGAGCGTCGCGTTCAGCTCGGTGTTGTGATGGACGAACTCCTCGAGCGAGTACTCGATCCGCATGATGACCGAGAAGTGCTCCGCCAGGGCCATCAGATCGCTCTCCGACACCCCCATGATGGAGCAGGTCGACCTGGCGGGGATCTTCTCCGCGAAGACCTTCAGCAGGTCCACCGGAGGCTCCATCGCGGCCATCTCGTCGAGCACCCCGTCGATGATCCGCTCCAGCGTGGGCTCGTACTGCTGGATCTTGCGCACGGTGAAGAACCCGGTCAGCAGCCGCCGGTAGCGGGTGTGATCGGGAGCGTCCATCCGCACGAAGTTGCCCGGCGCGGACGGCTCGGGGGCGTACTCCTCGACGGGGAAGGGCGGCGAGTGCACCAGCGCCAGCAGCTCGCTGCGGTGGCTGAAGCGGGAGTCGGTCATGATCTGGCGGATGTGCTCATGCCGGGTGATCAGCCAGCCGTCCTTCTCGCGCGGCGACAGCTCGAAGGCCACCGGGCTGATCGGGTCCTCCTCGCGCAGCTGCGCGTACTCGGCTGCCGGATCGAAAGGGCAGGTGCGCTTGTACGGGATCACCGGCGCTTTCGGCTCGTAAACCATGACTCCTCCGTTGCTGTTGGTGGCCACTGGGGCGCCGCGCTCGGAGCCCGTGTGCGGCGAGCGGCCGCACCGGGTACGACGGGCGGTCGTCGCAGACCGAAGACAGTGGTCCGGTTCGGGAAGCGGGACAGCTCGCTGCCGTGCACCACGGGGCGGGCGGCGGCCGGTCGAGCGTGCCGTCGAGGGCAGGTCCGCACTACGTGATGCGCGGGCGGCGCCCCGGGGCCGTGGTGGATCCCATGGCGACTCCCCTTTCGGTGTGGGCCGAGCCCGATGACAGCCACAGCCCAGCACGGACCGGTCACAGGGAGCCAGTCCGGTGGGGGAACTCTAGGGAATTGCCAGTCAGGGACGGCGGGCGCGAGGGCACCATGAGAGTGCCACCCAGGCGGGTTCTGCGGGCGCTTCCACGCAACCCTGGAGGGGAGCATCCCATGCAGGGCCGCACGGCCACGACGAGGCGCCGTACGGCCCGTGTCGGCCCTCACGCGATCCCGCCCTACTGCGGAGGATTCCCGTGCTTGCGCGGCGGCAGCTCGGCCTGCTTGGTCCGCAGCATCGCAAAGGAACGGATCAGCACCGCCCGCGTCTCGCCCGGGTCGATGACATCGTCCACCAGACCGCGTTCGGCGGCGTAATACGGGTGCATCAGCTCGGACTTGTACTCCTTGACCATCCGGGACCGCATCGCCTCGGGATCGTCGGCTTCCGCGATCTCCTTGCGGAAGATGACATTGGCGGCACCCTCGGCACCCATCACCGCGATCTCGTTCGTAGGCCAGGCATAGGACAGATCCGCGCCCACGGAGCGGGAGTCCATGACGATGTAGGCACCGCCGTAGGCCTTCCGCAGGATCAGCTGGATCCGGGGAACGGTGGCATTGCAGTACGCGTACAGCAGCTTGGCCCCGTGGCGGATGATGCCGCCGTGCTCCTGACCGACTCCGGGCAGGAACCCGGGCACGTCCAGCAGCGTCAGCAACGGGATGTTGAACGCGTCGCAGTGCTGGACGAAGCGGGCCGCCTTTTCCGAGGCGTGGACGTCCAGCACACCGGCGAGCGACCGGGGCTGGTTCGCGACGACGCCGACGACCTCCCCGCCGAGCCGGGCCAGCGCACACACCACGTTCGTCGCCCAGCGCTCCTGGACCTCCAGGAACTCGCCGTGGTCGGCGATCTCCTCGATGACCTCACAGACGTCGTACGGCTTCTTGCCGTCCGCCGG
This sequence comes from Streptomyces sp. NBC_01454, assembly GCF_036227565.1. Taxonomy (NCBI): domain Bacteria; kingdom Bacillati; phylum Actinomycetota; class Actinomycetes; order Kitasatosporales; family Streptomycetaceae; genus Streptomyces; species Streptomyces sp. NBC_01454. Next base: position 77,797 of record NZ_CP109460.1, on the reverse strand, counting down.
GACCAGGTCCAGCAGGCGGTCGCAGCGGCGGCCGGCCGGGTCGGTGGTGGGCTCGGCGGGCGGCCGCTCCCGGTTGTTGGCGGGCAGCAGCGACAGCAGATAGCGCACATCGTCGAGGCAGGTGGGCTCGTCGTCGTAGGCGAAGTGGGCGACACCGGAGATCTCGGAGTGCACATCGGCGCCGCCGAGCCCGTTCTGGGTGATCTTCTCGCCGGTCACGGCCCGGACGACATCGGGGCCGGTGATGAACATCTGGGAGGTGTCACGCACCATGAAGACGAAGTCCGTGAGGGCGGGGGAGTAGGCGGCGCCGCCCGCGCACGGGCCGAGCATCACCGAGATCTGGGGGATGACGCCCGAGGCGCGCGTGTTGCGGTGGAAGATGCCGCCGTAGCCGGCCAGCGCGACGACGCCCTCCTGGATGCGGGCACCGGCGCCGTCGTTGAGGGAGACGAGCGGGGCGCCGGCCGCGAGCGCCATGTCCATGATTTTGTGGATCTTGGCGGCATGGGACTCACCCAGCGCGCCGCCGAAGATCCGGAAGTCGTGGGCGTAGACGAACACCGTCCGGCCGTGCACCCGCCCCCAACCGGTAACCACCCCGTCGGTGTACGGCCGGCGGGCCTCCAGACCGAACCCGCTGGCACGGTGCCGGCGCAATGGCTCGACCTCGGTGAAGGAACCCTCGTCCAGCAACAGCGCGATCCGCTCACGAGCGGTCAGCTTGCCCTTGTCGTGCTGCACCCGCGTCGCGCGCTCCCCGGGCCCGACCCGAGCCTGCTCGTGCAGGGCGTGGAGTTCGGCCACCCGCCCCCGGGCATCGTGCGGCACACGCTCGGCGGGGCTCTTCTCGCGGTAGGTCATCGGCAGCCAATCCACCTCTCCACATCGGCGCTTCCACGTATGTCCCCGGGCGTACCTACGGGTTCCGCGGCCGTGCGGCGGGTGACGGCACCGAGGCCGGACCGCAGAATTCCAGCGTGCCGTCCCGTCTCCAGCGGCCGAGCCGGCCCGAGGCCAGCACCGGCGCGGTGTCCTCGGCCAGGCAGGCCCCGTCGGCGCTGCGGATGCTTCCGTAGGGCAACGCGGGCCCCGTGGCATGGACTTCACCGGTCTGTCCGCTCGGCAAGGGGCTGCCGGCCGGGTCCACCACCTGCACATGGACGCCGGGCACCGGGCGGCTCGCCCCCGGATGCTCCGGCCAGGGGTTGTCGGGGCTGAATTCCCGGACCGTCCACGGCAGGGTGCCGTCCGCGGCGGCGAACTCCACCCACAGCGGCGCCCGGGGCAGCACCTCGAAATGCCGGTCGATCACCGTGCGCGGGCAGGCACCGCCGATCAGCACGGTCAGCCGAGGGGACACCGGGTGGGAGGCCAGGGAAGGGGGCTGCAGCAGCCGCGCGTACTCCTCCGGGCCGAAGACCGCGGCGGCCCTGCGCTTGGGCGCCGGCGAACAGGTGAAACCGCCGTAGCGGGACGGCACATGGAGCGTGCCCCCGCAGGCGAACGCCCACCACATCGCGGGCAGTGTCGTGGGGCGGACGGGAGGATGGTGGACGATCACCCCGTCGTGCGCACTGCCGGCCCGGCGGATCCTGGCGGACAGTGCCAGCTGCCATGCGCGGTGGTCGCTCAGATAGCCGCCGACCCCCTGGCAGTCGGTGTCGGAGACCAGCAGATAGGCGGCCTCGGTGTGCCCGGAGCGCGGCAGCGCGGGGTCCGGCGGCTGGGCGGCGATCTTTGTCCAGGTGGCCGGGTCGTCCAGCACCCACGACATACAGCGGTAGCTCCACACCGGTCGCGTCGCGGTGCTGCACAGCACCGTCCGGGCTCCGCTGACCTCGGTGATCCGGTCGAGCCGCGCACCGCGGGAGGCCGCGGGGACGGGCACGCACACCCCACCGGCCTTCAGCACCGCGAGCTGGCCCACGACCGCCTGCCGGTGGTCACCGCAGTGGACGATCACCGGGTCACCCAGCTGCACCCCGCCGCGCACCAGCGCCGACGCCAGCTGCCCGGCCCGCGCTTCGGCCTCTCCGTAGGACAGATGGTGCTGCCCTTCCTGGACGGCTCTGGCCATCGGGAACCTGCGGGCGATGCTGCTGAACATGCCGTCCAGGGTCAGCGGCAGGGTCTGCGGCAGCCGCCGCCGGTACGGCCGGGGCTCCACCTGCCCGGGCCTGCTGACGTCGGACAGTGTCTGCTGAGCGACCACTTCGTCCCCCTTTCGTGCCGGCAACCACAAAAGAACGTCCGAGTGACGTGCACGCCGCATTCCCGGCGTGCAGTCGTGGCTCGAACCGGCGCCCTGCCCGTACAGCGGAGGCCGGGAAAGGAGCTTCCGTCGGCCGCGGCACCACCGGACGGGCCGGCGCAGCCCCGGCCACACCGCCTTCCGCACCTCGCGGCAGCGGCGACCCCATCAGCAGCAGCCACTCCCACCAGGCGAACCATCGGCCGATCGCCAGCTTCGCCGCACGTTTTGCCTGCGGACAAGGCCGTTTGCGGGGAACTAGGAGAATTGCTGGTTGTCCGGGGGCGGCGGGGGAGGGGCGACGGGCGACCATCGATCAGTGACCTCGACCGCCAGGGCTAGGGTGACGCCAGGGATGTCGGACAACGCTGAGGACCCTCATGGTCGATGACACGCACTCCTCATCGGACCGCGCCGCCGCGTCCTCGCCCTTCTCCTCTGCGCCCTCATCCTTCTCCGCCGCCTACGACGCCGTACTGGCCGCATGGCCCGTCCCCGTCGAGCCGGTGGACGTCCCCACGGACCACGGCACCACCCGCGTCAACGTCTGCGGGCCCGCGGACGCGCCGCCCCTCGTGCTCCTGCCGGGCGGCGGTACGACGTCCACCGTCTGGTGGGCCAACGCCGCCGAACTGGCCGCCACCCACCGGGTGTACGCCCCCGACATCCTCGGCGATGCCGGCCACAGCCCCGCCGACGGCCCACGGCCCCTGCGGACATTCGCCGACCTCATGGACTGGCTCGACACACTCCTGTCCCACTTCGGCATCGACGCGGCCGACATGTGCGGCTACTCGTACGGCGCGCGGATCGCCCTCGGCTACGCCCTGCACGCCCGGCACCGCGTGCGCCGCCTCGCCCTCATCGACCCCAACAACTGCTTCGCCGGTATGAAACCCGGCTACCTCCTGCATGTGCTGCCCCTCCTCATCCGCCCCACCACCGCGCGCGCCCGCGCCCACCTCGCATGGGAGGCGGACGGTCTGCCGCTCGACGCGACCTGGCTGGAGCTGTACGCACGGGGCGCGGCCCGTACGCCACGCCCGAAGGTCGTCATGGCCCGCCGTCCACCCGCCGCCCTGCTGCGCGACCTCACCGTGCCCACGCTCGTGCTCCTGGCCGGGCAGAGCAAGGTGCACGACATCGCGCGTGTGCGGGCCGGGGCGGAGCGACTGCTGCCCGATGTCGAGTGCGCGGTCATCGACGGTGCCTCGCACCACGGCCTCCCGGTGGCGAACGCGGAGGAGGTCAACCGCCGGCTCCGGGCGTTCTTCGCGGGCTGCAAGCCGCGGTAGCGACGCCCGGCCGGCAGCCGCACGCCGCCACCGCCCACGTCAGCTCACGTCAGCTCACGTCAGACCCGCGAGACGACCGCTCGGCCGAGGTGCCGGCCGAAGAACCGGACCGCGCTGTCGGCCTCGAACCTCGGCAGCTCCTTGTGCGTGCCCGCGTTGGCGTGCAACGTCTTCTCCGTCGAGGCGAAGGCGTCGAACAGCGCGAGACCGGCCTCGCGCGGGATGTGCTCGTCGTCCCACTGGAGCACGAACTCGACCGGGATGGTGATCTGCTTCGCCGTCCCGGCCAGGCAATCGGGCCAGTGGAGACCGAAGACCGCGGCGGTGATCCTGGGCTCGACCGCCGTCAGCGGCACACCGATCGCGGTGGCCATGTTGAGACCGAAGTAGCCGACCGGCCCGACGGCGCCGAGCTCCGGACGTTCCTGGAGGGCGTCCAGGGTCGCCTGCCACTCGGGAACGGCCCGCTCCGCCAGGTGGGCGTTGTAACGGACGACGATCGGGCCTTCCGGCTCGCCCGCCGCCCTGGCCCGGTACAGCGCGGCGATCTCCTGCTCGTCGTGCGCGGTGCGCGGTCGGTCGCCGTGACCGGGCGCGTCGAGGACGGCGACATGGAAGCCGCAGCCGGTCACGAGGCGCTGTGCCCGGCCGACCATCGACGGATGCTTCTTGTGAGTGCCGCCGCCGTGGCCCATCAGGACCAGGGGCGCGCGATCGGCGCCGGAGGCCGGCGACCAGAGAACTCCGGGGACCTCGCCCACGGTGAAGTCGCGCTCGACCACACCGTTCGACGACGACTCGGCGGTGAACTGCAGGGAGTACATAGGCTGTTGCCTTTCGGGAGTGCCTTGTTGCCGAGGCGCTCCCGATGACACCTACGTCAATCGCCCGACCGTGACGACGAGGGGGAGCACCCACACGAATGCAGCGTTCATGGGTCTCACCTCCTCGGGCGGTATCACGGTCAACGGCAAGCTACAGCCCGAGCATCACCCCGCCCCACCCATTTTTCCGCGCCCCCGAACGACCCGGAAGCTCACCTGCACGCCGTAGAGCATCCAATAAGGCCCAACTAGCCTTCTGCATCGGCCAGTTGTTCCCGTGTTCACGGGATGCGGTGACCTCACTCATGCGCGGCATCGGTGTTCCGCCACTGTCCACTCCGGTTCCGACCAGCACACCGTCGCGGCCGCGTACCTGCAAAGCGGTGGCAGCCACCGCCAGTTCCGCGCATGCGGTCACCACGGCGGAGTCACGCGGTGCACGAGGTGGGCTCCCTAGGGACATGACGCTGCTCGGGCCGCCGGTGGTCTCGGCGTCGGCGGCCCGGGTCGGGGCGGGCCTGAGTGGTCCCGTCAGGACGTCGATTGTGGACTGCTCCCCGCACTGCGCACTGCGCACGGTGGCGCGGGGCAAGGCGTCGGATGGGCGCCGCGACGCCGTCAGCGCCGGGCTTCGGCCTCAAACCCGATCCATCCGGAGCCCCGTGCATTCACGCCGAGTTCCGGCCGTGCGGGGTCTCACGGTTTCGGCCGCGCCGGAAGAAGATCTGCGGCCGGGAACGGACCGCTTCGCGGAATATCCGGTTCCGCGGAGAAGTGCGCCGGGGCATGAGCACGATCGCCGCCGTTGAATCCTGCACCTTCGCCCAGGTGTTGTCTCGTTCGTTGCTTGATTCGCCGGTGCAACTTGATGATCCGTTCGTCCCTGCCAGCATGTGGCGGCGCGGGCCGACCTTCGGCCCGCCGGCTTCCAGCCCTCTGCGGCCCGGCCCCGGAGGGGGAGCCGAGACGAACAGAGGAGTGGACCATGTCGCGTCCCACCCGACGCCAGATGCTGTACGGCAGCGCCGCGGCCCTGACCGGAGCGGCGCTCGCCGCACCGGTCGCCTTTGCCGGCACCGCTGCCGCCCGTCCCGCCGAGGGCCACGGGCACTCAGCGGGAGACGGACACCCGGCGCACGACGGGCACTCCGGTGGCCATGACATGCCGGAGCCCTTCGACGAGATGTACCAGGGCCGCCACATAGAGGGCTGGCCGGCAGACGACGAAGGTGCAAAGAAGGGAAGCGCACAGAAGGCAAAGGCCCGGAACGGAGGTCACCGGAGCAGCGGAAGCCACGCGGAGCACCCCGCGGGCCACGCCGGCCCGCACGACGGCATGGACTTCGTCGTCCGCATCGACAACGAAGACCTCCATGTGATGCGGAACGCGGACGGCACCTGGATCAGCCTGGTGAACCACTACCAGACGTTCACCACGCCACAAGCCTTGGCGCGCGCCGCCGTGCGTGAACTTCAGGGCGCCGACCTGGTGCCCGTCGTCACCGGCTGAGGCCCGCCCCTGACCGTCCCCCCACCGAGGAGTCCTCGACATGGCAGTCCGGAAGAACCAGGCGGATCTCACCGCTACCGAAAAGCGGAACTTCGTCGACGCGGTGCTGGAGCTCAAGCGCAGCGGCCGTTACGACGAGTTCATCAGTACCCACAACGCCTTCATCATCGGTGACACCGACGAGGGAGAGCGCACCGGCCACCGTTCGCCGTCATTCCTGCCCTGGCACCGCAGGTTCCTGCTCCAGTTCGAGCAGGCCCTGCAGAGCATCACGCCGTCGGTCATGCTGCCCTACTGGGACTGGACCGCGGACCGCTCACCCAGCAGCTCCCTGTGGGGCGACGACTTCCTCGGCGGTGACGGGCGGAGCGGCGACGGCCGGGTGACCTCGGGACCGTTCGCCTTCGGCAGCGGGAAGTGGCCGATGAACATACGGGTGGACGGCCGGACGTTCCTGCGCCGCTCCCTCGGCACCGGAGTCCGCGAACTGCCGACCCGGGCCGAGGTCGACCGGGTGCTCGCCATGAGTGTCTACGACGCCGCGCCCTGGAACAGCTCCTCCGACGGCTTCCGCAACAACGTCGAGGGCTGGCGCGGCCCGAACCTGCACAACCGGGTGCACGTCTGGGTCGGTGGCCAGATGACCACCGGCGCCTCACCCAACGACCCGGTCTTCTGGCTGCACCACTGCTTCATCGACAAGCTCTGGGCCGACTGGCGGCGGATGCACCCCACCTCGGGCTATCTGCCGACCGGCGACACACCCGACGTCGTCGACCTCCACGACACCATGAAGCCGTGGAACGACATCACGCCGGCGGACCTGCTGGACCACACCAAGTTCTACACCTATGCGTGACAGGTTCATGACATAGGCGCCGCGGGCACGGCCACCACCCACCGCGGTGTGTGGCCGTGCCGGTGGGGGAGGCACGGACGGACCCTCAGTTTCCGCGGCCCCGCCAATCGGGCGGGCCTGTGGGACGGCCCCGCCCGGTGTGCGGGCCGAGGATCCTGCCGGCCCGCACACTGAGGGCCTTGGAGGAGGCAGGAGACACCGTGGATGCGCCCAGCCCGCAAGGGGCCCCGAACCCGTCCGCCGGCGCCGGTGGCGGCGCCCCGTACGGAGTCATCGGCATCGCGCTCGCCGCCGTACTGACGGCCGCCCTCGCCCAGGGCGCCTGGGGATGGTTCTCCACATACATCGGCGTGACGCTGCTCGCCGTGATTTTCTCCTTCTACCGGCTGCCGGCATGGGAGCCTGGCCTCCGGTCCGACTACGCGCGGAATCTGATGGCCTATGCGCTGATCGTGGGCCTGTGCGTGGCGATCATGGTGGCCCCCATGATGCAGCGCTGGGAGTGGCTGTTCCCGATGCCGGGCACCCGTGAAGGGTGTGTGCGGGTGGGCGCATACGAGAGCAGCCGTGTGACATCGGCGAACCCGGCCGGCGACCACCGGGCCGCATCGGCTTACGCGCACATCCAGCGGCATACCGACGTGGCGGACTGCCTGGCAGCCACGACAACCCGGTGGCTGCCCGTGTACGGGGCCGGCGCGGCCGTACTGGTGTGCCTGGCTGCCTGGTCCATCGGCCGCGCCCGGGCAAAGCGGAAGCCGCCCACACACCCTCCAAGCCCTGGTCGCCATTCCTGAGCTTCTGGTGTGACATCTGCGCTTGTCAGCCGATGTGTCGGTGCGTGCTGATCCCGGCCATGCTCAAGGCCGAGCGGGTCCGCTCCGGTGCGTCACGTGCGTACGTGCTCCAGGCCCTCGACGGCGGCCAGGCGCTCGATCAGGGCACGCATCTTGCCCCCCTCCACCGCTCTGCGGGACTCCGCTCCGGGTGACGTGCGCTTCACCGCTACGCCGGGTGTGTTTCAGCTAGGGTGGGGCCTGGAGGTGATCCTGTGGCCAACGAGCAGGACAAGCTGTTTGCCTCGGTCGATGCGCTGCTGGACCACGTGGCGGACCAGGACGCTCTGCCGGATCCGGCAGAGCGACGACGGCTGCGTGAGGCGGGGGGCCTGAGCCAGGATCAGGTGGCGCGTGCGTTGTCGGTACGGCGGGAGACGGTGACGAGCTGGGAGGTCGGCAGGACCGAGCCGCGGCCGCCTAAACGCGCCGCGTACGCCCGGCTCCTGGAGGGCCTCGCCGCCCGCTACCCCGTAGAGCCCAGCACGGCCGGCCTCCCCGCGCCAACGGTGCCGTACGCCTCCGCACCGACCACGCCGCAGACCGCCATCCCCGAACCGACCGGCTTCCCCGCTCCGGCGCAGGTGCCGGCCCCGGCGTACCCGGCCGCCCCGGCACAGACACCGTCCCAAGCCGGCGCCGCTACAGCCCCCCGCCCGGCCGACCCCACCGTGCCACCGCCCACGTCACAGCACCCACCCGCGAAGAACGCTCAACCAAAGAACTTCCCGTCAAAGCACTCCCCGTCAAAGAACTCGCCCCGCAAGAACTCGCCCCCCATGAAGGCCCCGTCGAAGAAGCCGGCCGACGCTCCGTCCGAGACCGACCCCCGCTTCGTCAACGGGCCGCTGGGGGTGCTGGACGACGACGGGTCGCTGTACTGCGTCGGCGGCCTGGTCCTCGACTGCCCGGCCAAGACCCTCCCGGCGCTGGTCGCATGGACGCTGACCGAGGCGAAGCTCGGCGCACCGCGGCTGCACCGCTCCGGCAAGGACTCCGACCCGCTGATCGTGCTGACCGCTGCTGCCGCCGAACTCCTCGGCCTACCGGCCGAGTTGGAGGATCGACGCGGACTGCGCCTGCCCGACGATCACCCCGTGATCAAGCAACTGGCGCGCGCGGAATGGCAGCTGACCCGGCGCGGCTTCGGTCCCTGGGCACGCGTCTACCGCCCCACGGAGGGCGGCAGGCGCCAGTGCGTGCAGCTGGCCGTCCTGCCCTGGGGCGCACTCGATGCGCGTTCCTGGGGTGCCACGGGACAGCTGCCGCCGGCCGACGTCGCCGCGGTCCTCGGGTCCTACGCCCAGCGCGTCATCACACCGCGCGGTTCGACCGCCGTATGCGGCCTGGAGCTGATGACCGCGCTGCGCCCGCCGACCCGCGCCGTCAGGAACGAGTCCGGATCCTGGGTGTCCGGCCCGATGCCGGGTGCGCTGACGGAAGCGGTGGATCCGGCGCCGCCCGAGGCCCCGATGGAACACCCCGTCGTCGCCGCCCGCTACCCCCGTTTCCACGAGCGCACCCCCGACCAGGTCGTCGACGAAGAGGCCTACGACTGGTTCCGCCCACTCACCGACGAGGAGTGCACCGCGGGCTATACCCACGCGGTCGGCCTGGATGTGAACATGGCGTTCGCCGCGGCCGCCAACCGCCTCGTCGTCGGCCTCGGCCCCGCCACACAGGAGAAGTACCCCGACTTCGACCCGAAGCTGCCCGGCTCGTGGCTCGTGGACCTCTCCCACCTCGACCTCGACCCCCGCCTCCCGTCCCCGTTCACCCCCAAGGGCGTCCGCCCGGACGGGCCGGCCTGGTACTCGACCTCCACCGTCGCCTACGCCGTGGAACTCGGTGCCCGGGTACAGCCGACGGAGGCGTACGTCCGCCACGACAGCGGCGCCTACCTCGACCCCTGGTACACCAGGCTGCGCGACGCCTATATGGCCACCATGGCCGACCTCGGCGTCACCACCGGCATGACCGACGAGGACTTCCTCGCCGCGATGGTGCACCACAAGGACGCCGATCCGGGCCGGGCCGCGGTCCTTTCCGCCATCAAGTCCAGCGTCAAGGGCGGCATCGGCAAGCTCCGCGAACGCCCGCAGAGCGCGAGGCACAAGCACGGTGAGCGCTGGCCGGCTCTGGAACGCCCGACGTGGAGCCCGCACATCCGGGCGGAGCTGATCGGCAAGGCCCGCACCAACATGCATCGCAAGATGACGAAGCTCGCCGCCTCCGGCCTGTTCCCCGTGGCGGTGCTGTCCGACTGCGCCGTGTACCTCTCCCGCGGCCCGTCGCCGCTCGACTTCCTCCCGTACACCCCGGAAGGCAAGCCGGTGCCGGGCGGGTTCCGCCTCGGGGTGTCCCCTGGCATGGTCAAGCACGAGGGCACCCAGGACTTCCTGTGGCTGGCGTCGATGATCGAGGACGAGCAGCTCAATCCCGCCCGGCACATCAAGGGCACCGACGCCGCCGCCGACGGAGAGTAGACCAGCGCGATGGGCATCATCCAGGACAGCCTCGACAAGGCAGCGGAACACACCACCACCCGCCCCATCCCGAAGTCGGGGCCTGCGCAGATGCGGTTCCTGGTCAAGGCGGAGAAGGGCTCCACCAGGGCTGTTGCCGAGCTGCTCGGCATCTCGCAGCGTACGGTCGAGCGCTACCTCAAGGCGCAACTCAAGCGGCCCCGCAAGGACCTCGCCGCACGCATGGAGCAAGAGGTCCGCAAGCGGTGGCAGCCACGGGTCCGCGAGCGGGCGAAGAAGCGGGCGGCGACCACCGACGGCATCGTCATCGAGACCCGGGCCCGCTTCGGCTTCACCGCCGCCCCCGGCTCCACCGACGACGGCCGGATCCGCCTCATCACCCAGGCCCTGCCCCCCGCTTATGCGGCCCGGCTGTTCGACGCACAGGCCGCCGGCGCCGCCGAGCAGGAACTGCAGAACATCGCCGCCGAGGGCCTCCAGGAGATCTACTTCAAGGACCGCGGCCGCCGCGCCGACGGCCTCCTGGTCGAGTTCACCGACATCGACTACGTGGAACTCGACTACTAGAGCGTGCCTTTCGGATCACCCCTGGGCCGCGGCTGTCTTAGCGCTTCATCTGGCGAGTGAGCAGTTCATCCGGCAGGGCTGAGCGCTCCAGTCGGCGAGCTGAGCACTGCGGCTGGTGAGCGAGTTGATCTCTGTTGGGCGACGGTGCCTGCCTCGTTGCAGAGCGGGTGCATAGGATCGCAGACATGGCACTGCGACCTGTTCAGGTGAACATCAAGGCTCTGGATGACTCGGCAGTCGGCCGGTTCTGGGCGGAGGCGCTCGACTGGAGTGTTTCCAGCGAGGGACCCGGCGTGACCAACGTGGAACCCGGCGGCGGCTTCGTCTGGCCGGACCCGGTCGCCGTCTGCATCGACGTCGTTGCCGTCCCGGAACCCAAGACAGCAACAAAGAACCGGGTGCACCTCGATCTCGCCACCACCTCTGCGGCCCATCAGGCGGAGTTGGTCGCGCGCCTGAAGGCTCTCGGTGCGACGCCCGCCGACGTGGGCCAGGGCGATGTACCGTGGACGGTCCTTGCCGACCCGGAGGGCAACGAGTTCTGCGTGCTGGAGCCTCGGGAGATCTACCGGGACACCGGGCCGATCGCCGCGGTGGTGGTCGACTGCATGGATCCGCAGGCCATGGCCCGGTTCTGGGGTGAGGCGATGGACTGGACCCTGCACGAGGTGACTGACGGCCACGCGGTGTTGCGCTCCGCCAAGAGCGTCGGCCCGTATCTCGAGTTCCTCCGCATGCCCGACGGGAAGACCGTGCCAGACCGCGTCCATATGGATCTGCTGCCGTACCCCGGTGATGACAGAGCAGCGGAGGTGAGCCGGCTGCGGGCCCTCGGCGCCACCGACCTCGACCTCGGCCAGGGCGACGTGCCGTGGACGGTCCTTGCCGACCCGGAGGGCCACGAGTTCTGCATCCTCGGCCCGTCCTGACGCGGAGCCTTGACGACACCAACTCGCCCACTGAAGCGCTAAGTGGTCGGCTCCGTAAATCCTTCGGGGGTTGACTCCGGAACCTGTGTCGTGCGTGGTGCCAGGGCAGGTGCTGCCGTGGGAACGGGGGTTGTGACGGTTCTTGTGAGCCATCGCCGCATTTCAGAGGGGCACCCGCGCTGTTCTGCCAGCGGCGAACCCCGGCCCGACCGGACGCGACGATCGCTACGGTCCAGTCTCATGACGACTATTACCACGCGCACGGTCCAGTACCCGGCCGACGGTCTGACGATGATCGGGCACCTCGCGCTCCCGGCCGGTGCCGACCGCCGGCCCGCGGTGCTGCTCGGACCAGAGGGCACGGGGCTCAGCGACGTCGAGCGACACCGAGCCGATGCCCTGGCTGAGCTGGGATATGTGGCGCTGGCCTTCGACCTCCACGGCGGGCGCTATTTGGGCAACCCCGAGGAGATGCTGGCCCGTTGCATGCCGCTACTCGCCGACCCCGACCGGATGCGAGGCATCGGCCACGCGGCGCTCGACGTGTTGCGCGCCGAACCGCGGACCGACCCCGACCGGATCGCCGCCGTCGGCTACGGCACCGGGGGCGCCATCGGGCTGGAACTCGGGCGCGACGGAGTCAACCTGCGCGCGATCGGGACAGTCAACGCGACTATCACGGGCCGACCGGGCGAGGCAGCGCGCATTCGCTGCCCGGTGTGGGCCGGGGTCGGCTCGGAAGACCCGATCATGTCCGCTGAGCAACGGGACGCGTTCACCGCCGAGATGCAGGCCGCGGACGTCGACTGGCGCCTCGTGGTCTACGGCGGCGCCTTGCACGCCTTCCACCACCCGCCGGTCGGCCATCCCGTGCGCCCCGGCGTCGGCTACCACCCACGGCACGCGCAGCGAGCCTGGCGCGATGTCGTCGACCTGCTCGCCGAGTGCCTGCCCGTGACGGAGTGATCTGGTCAGTCCAAGCTCGGGCGCCCGCTGACCGCCGCGACGCCTGGGCTCCACTGCCACGGCGGGCGGGGAAGGCTGCGGCTTGCCAGTGATCCACTTCCGCCGATCGGCTCGCCCGCCATGCCCCTCCGCACTGCCTGTCCGATAGCCCCGAGTGCCGCCGAACGCGCGCGGCTGAAGACGATGGCCTACGGTCACAAGGCCGAGCACCGGCTGCGGGTGCGTGCACAGGTGGTGCTGCACGCCGCGCGCGGACGCTCCAACGCGCGTATCGCCCAGGAGACGGGGCTGCACCTGGACACCGTGCGCCGCTGGCGTGGCCGGTTCGCCGAACAGGGCTTGCCCGGACTCAAAGACCGTCAGCGCTGCGGCGGCCCGACGGTGTTCACGCCGCTGCAGGTTGCCGAGGTCCGCCGCCCGGCTGGCGGCGGCGTTCCCCAACGCCGTCATGGTCCGCACACCCGTCCATGCCTCCTGGCTGAACCAGGCGGAGATCTACTTCTCCGTCGTCCAGCGCAAGGTCGTCCACCCCAACGACTTCACCGACCTCGCTCAGGTCAGGGACCGGCTCCGAGCCTTCGAAGACCGCTACAACGCCACAGCACGGCCGTTCCAGTGGAAGTTCACCACCTCCGACCTGGACGATCTACTGGCCAGGCTCGACCGGCACACCGCCGATCACCAGGAAGAAGCCTCTGTCGGACGGGCAACGTGATCAACCCCCGAAGGATTTACGGAGCCGACCACTAAGTCACAGCGGCGCCTGGCACCGCACCTCGCGGCGTGGTCGCTTTCGCTTCACCCGAGTACGCCCAGTAGGCATCGAGCGGCGGCACCATCTGCTGACGTGGCGCGCATGGTAGGCGGCGAGGCCGTGCTCTCAGGGTCTTAGGGGCAACCCGAGGTAGCCGTTCGGCCCCTCGGGCTGCCCTGACGCCTCTGGTGCGGGTATCGCCGGCCCTGTATCCAGAGGGAGCCGCATTCCGCCGTCAGATGAGGACCACGTGCACGACCGCCACAGGACGAGGACGACCGGCGCCGATACGAGCCGAGCGCCGGCCCGGCAGGCCGCCGCCGGACCACGGGCGGCTCCGTCAGGCCTCGCGGCTCTGCAGGCGGTTGCCGGAAACGACGCCGTGGTGCAGATGCTGCGCCAGGCCGGACACCTGTCCGCGGAGCAGCACCAGCACGGTGCCGGCTGCGGGCACCAGCAGCCCGAGGTGCAGCGCTCTGCCGTCCATGACGTGCTCCGTGCCCCCGGACGTCCTCTGGACGAGACCACCCGTACCGACATGGAGACCCGGCTCGGCGCAGACTTCTCCGACGTGCGGATCCACAGCGACGCGGCGGCCCGGTCCTCCGCGGCCGAGGTGGGCGCACGGGCGTACACCTCGGGCAGCCACGTCGTCATCGGGGAGGGCGGCGCGGACCGGCACACCCTGGCCCATGAGCTCGTGCATGTGATCCAGCAGCGCCGAGGCCCCGTCGCCGGGACCGACAACGGGGACAGTCTGAAGGTCTCGGACCCCGCCGACCGGTTCGAACGGGAGGCCGAGGCCACCGCGCAGCGCGTCATGGCGGGGCACGCGGCCGGGACGCACGACTCCGGTTCCGGTTCCGCAGCGCGTGCGGCGGCCGGCGGACCGGCCGCCGTGCAGCGGACCGTCAAGGTCACTCCCGGTATGTACCTGCGGGGAGTGGACGCCACCGAGCAGACACTCACCGCGCCCCAGCTCCTGCGGTATCTGGCAATCGCCGTGCAGGACGAGGTCAGCCGCGCCCAGAAGCTCAACCCCGAGGGCACGTTCGAGGCGGAACTCAGAGAGATCAAGCGGGGACTCAAGTCCGCCACCCCCGATGTGCCGGGGGCCCTCCGGCTGACCACCATGCTCGTCGGCGCGGTGAACACCTTCCTGGAGGACCAGCAGACCTACGCCTCCGACCACAATCCGCCGGACCACCCGGAGGGGCCAGGCGCCATGGTTCCGGTGCCGAACGCGGACACCCGGTACGCGACGCAGCCGAGCACCGAGGAAACCGGCTACTACCACTCGTCCCTCTCCGGGAAGACGGAGCCGTACTGGGGAAACGACGACACGATGCGGGAGAAGACCGGCCGGTCGCTCGGCCCGGTCGTCGCCGGGGGAGCCCAGCAGGAGCAGCCGAGGCTCCAGAGCCATGCACGGGGTGGGGCGAACCTGCCACTGACGCGGCTCACGCTGAAGCAGGCCGTCGACATGCTGCCGCGCCCGCTGCTCAACCTCATCTTCGACGTGCGCTACCAGTTGGAGACACCGGACGCGGGACAGCAGCAACCGGTGATCGACGAGCGGACCGAAGCGCAGAAAGCGGTCCGCGACAAGAGCCCCAACCAGCCCGGGACGCTGCGCAGTTGGCACCAGGACGACTACGGCAGACTGCCCGACAACCAGTTCGCCCCCGACGCCGTCCCCGCACACGCCCAGGGGCTGCACGCCCACTACACCGCTCACTCGCAGTCCGGCGCGGGCTCCTCGGTCCAGAACGCGGCCACGGCACCCCGCGGCTTCGCCGAGTACACCGGCACGGGAAGCGACTGGGAGCACAACGTCAAGGTGGTGCTGGACTACATCAACAAGCGCGTCTACCTCACCCTGACGCACTACCAGTACTGGGCGCTGATCCCTCCCGAGCACAACGGCAAGCCGTACACGTTCTGGCAGGGTCCGGGCCAGGACCTGCAATCCGCCCAGGCAGAGCTGGACCAGCAGCCGCGCGGCACGTCCGGAACCATGATGAGCCCCTGGCTGGAGATCGTCTTGTCCTGATCCGGGCGCGGGTCAGCAGGGACCCTGAGCAGCCGCAAGACGCGACCACCACGCCCACCGCCCTGGCCGGCTGGCCCCCGCGCACCTGCGCCCGCTGCTCGCCGCGCACCAGACGTTCGCCACGTCGGCGAAGCAGCCACCGGGCTCGGTCAGGGCACCGCCGATGCTGAGGTAACACTGCTCGACCTGCGCGGCGAGGTCGCCATCACGCGTCGCAGGGCCCCGACCGGATACCGAGTTCAGTGAACGGAGAGCCCGCCGTCGACGAAGAGCGCCTGACCGGTGACGTACGCGGAGGCGCGGCTCGCCAGGAACACCGCCGCCCCGGCGAAGTCCTCGGCCAGTCCATTGCGTCCGATCATCGTGCGCGCCGCCAGTACCTTGACGGTCTCGGGGTCGGACCACAACGGCTTGTTGAGCGGCGTCATCACAAACCCGGGCACCAGCGTGTTGCAGGTGACCCCGTACGGCGACCACGCCTCGGCCTGCGAACGGGCCAGCGACTCCAACGCGCCCTTGGACACACCGTAGGCGCCGCTCTGGACGAACGCGCGATGTGCCTGCTGAGAGGTGATGTGGATGATGCGGCCGAAGCCCCGTTCGGCCATACCGGGCCCGAATCGCTGTCCCAGCAGGTGCGGCGCTTCGAGGTTCACCGCCATCGTGGTGTCCCAGACCTCGTCGTCCAGTTCCCCCATCGGCGGCCGCAGATTGACCCCGGCAGAGTTGACCAGGATGTCCGGCTCACCGAACACCTCAGCCGCTTCCTCCGCCGCAGCGCGCACGCCGTCGCGGGTACCGAGGTCCGCGCTCACCCAGGCCGCACGGCAGCCCTGAGCCGTCAACTCATCGACTGTGCTGGTCAGTTCGGCCTTGCGCCGTGCTATGACCACCACGCTCGCCCCGGCGCGCGCGAGGGCTTCGGTGATGCCCCGGCCGATGCCGGAACTACCGCCGGTCACCACAGCCACCCGGCCGTCCAACGAGAACAATGCGGAGAGGTACGCCTGCGAAGTCATGCCTGCACCTTAATACCCCGGCGGCAGATCGTGATCTTGCTGGTGACGCTCCTGTCGGCGGGGGAGCCGGACCCTTCCCGCGGACCGTTGCCGGGCCCGTCGCCCCTGGCGCCCCGTCGTGTCCGTCCCGGCCATGAACCCGACTCCGTCCCCACCATGAATCCGACTCCGTACCCGCCACGAATCCGACTCGGAGCCGCCCACGAACTCGGCTCCCGTCCGGCCGAAATCCGAGACCCCGGACCCGGCGGCACATCCTGCGAGACAGTGACCGGAATATACCTGGAATCAGCCTCCCCACAGCTGACTACCGGTTCGGGCCTCCCGCCCTCGGATACTGTGATCACGCGCATCCCCATGGCGCATTCCCCCTGCCCCACCAACGCAACGGAGTCCGGATTCCATGGTTTCGCGTGGCGGAAATCGATGACCCCGACCGACCTTTGCTTCCTGGACGCCACCGATCTGGCGGCCCGCATCCGGACGCGCGAAGTGTCCCCGCTGGAGGTCGTCCAGGCGCACCTCGACCGCATCGACGAGATCAATCCGGGCCTCAACGCCGTGGTGACGGTGATCGCCGAACAGGCCCTCGACGCTGCCAAGTCCGCACAGGAGGCGGTCCTGGGCGGTGAGCCGCTCGGACCCCTGCACGGCGTCCCGTTCACCATCAAGGACTCGCTCGATTCGGCCGGTGTCCGGACCATGCGCGGCTCGCACCTCTTCGCCGGACACGTCCCGGACCGGGACGCGACCTCGGTGGCCCGCTTCAAGGCGGCCGGCGCGATCCCGATCGGGAAGACCAACCTGCCGGAGTTCTCCTACTGGACGGAGAGCGACAACCTCGTCTCCGGCCGCTCCCTCAACCCGTGGGACCCGGAACGGACCCCCGGCGGGTCGAGCGGTGGGGAATCGGCAGCCATTGCCGCCGGACTCTCGCCGATCGGCCTCGGCAGCGACGTCGCGATCTCGATGCGCGGACCGGCCCACTACACCGGCATCGTCGCCCTCAAGGCGACCCACGGTCGGATCCCGTTCACCGGCCACTGGCCGGACGTCCTGCGCCGCTACTGGCACGTGGGCCCGATGGCCCGCACCGTCCGCGACATCGCCACGGCCTACTCGGTACTCGCCGGCCCCGACGGGCTGGACGGCTACGCCGTGGACGCCCCGGACGCTGCCCCCGTCACCCCGGCCTCGGCCGGCACCGGGGGAGACCCGGCCCCGGGGGACGGCCTGCGGATCGGATGGCTGGTGCAGCCCGGCTTCGGGCCGGTGGACCCCGCGGTGTCGGCGACCGTGGCCGCCGCCGCGAAGGCACTGGGTGAGAGCGGCTGCCGAGTGGCCGAAGTGCGCCTGCCGGAACTGGAGGCCTGCGACTGCACGGCGCTGAGCGCGCAACTCTTCCTGCCGGAAATCCTTCCGTACTTCAAGGAGCACACCGCGGGCCGCGAGGACGAACTGCACGCGGTGCTCGCGCACACGCTGACGCTGCCGGACGTCCCGCTCGGCGACTATGTGACGGCGCAGCGCACCGTCGAAGACCTGAAGTCGGCATTCGCGGCGTACTTCGCACACTACGACGCACTGCTCTGCCCCGTGGTGACCATGCCCGCGCCCCCGCACGGCCGGAGGGAGTACGTCGTCGACGGGGTGACCGTCCCCGCCTGGAACGTCATGCGTGCCACGGTCCCGTTCAACCTGACCGGCCTGCCGGCGCTCTCCGTGCCCTTCGGCGCAAGCCCCGAGGGACTGCCGATCGGTGTGCAACTGGTGACGAAGTGGAACGCCGAGGACACCCTGCTCCGGCTTGGCAGCCTGCTGGAGTCCGTGAGTCCGGTCCGGGAACGGCGCCCGGCGCTCCGAAATCACCACGACACTCCTGCGTAGCGGGACGCCGCCGGCCCGGTAGGGGTCGGCGGCCACCCGGTGACCTGCACCGCACCCTGCGCAAGGTCTTGTCTCGGCCTCCGCTGACTGGTCTTCTGTACCCCGGGTAACCCGTCACACGTTCACCGTCCGGTTGCCCGCCCGGTCGGCAGGGGCACGGGACAGCGGACAGCGGACAGAGGCACGGGACAGCGGACAGAGGCACGGGACAGCGGACAGCGGAACGGGACAGCGGAGGAGAGCGGCGTGGCATCAGCGGCCGAGCAGGACATACGCGGCACGCTGCCCGAGGGGCTCGGCGCCGCCATCCGCGATACCGCCGAAGAGATCGCCGCGCTGCTGCGCCGGGACACCGACATGGCGCGTCCGATACCCGGGTCGAAGTGGAACGTCGGGGAGGCGGCAGCGCATCTGGCACAGGCCAACGAGCTGATGGCCGACGTCGCTGCTGGACAGGCCCGCCGCTACGGCGACGGCACGCCACAGAGCCTCGCCGCGGCCAATGAGCGAGCGCTCGCCGAATTCGACGAGCGCGGCGCCGAGCCGCTGGCCGCGATGATCGTGACGCAGGCCGACGCCTACCTGAAGGCGGTGCAGGCAAGCACCCCGGAGGAAACCGTCATCACCCCCCTGGGACCGATGAGCCCGGCCGTACTGGGGTCCTATCTCCTCACGCACATGCTGGGCCACGGTTACGACCTCGCCCGCGCACTGGGCCGGCCACACATGATCAACCGCACCCGTGTCGAGCTGACCCTGCCGTTCATGATCACGGCCATGCCCCGGGTGACCGACACCGCCCGCACCGCCGGGCTGACCGCCCGCTACGCGATCCGCCTGTGGGGTGGTGCCCGATTCGGGGTGACAGTGACCGACGGCGCGGTGTCCGTGGCCGCACAGCCGCCGGCCCGCCCGGACTGCAGCATCGCCACCGAGCCGGTCACCTTCCTCCTCATGGCACTGGGCCGCCGCAACCAGTGGAGCGCCATGGCCCGCGGCCACATCCTCACCTGGGGCCCCAAGCCCTGGCTCGCTCCCCGCTTCCCGGCCCTCTTCACGGCACCCTGAACGCGGCGGGCGCGGCAGACGGCAACCCGCCTGCACGAGACCGCATGCGGTACAGGTTTCGGCCGGAGTCCTGGGGGCGGTTCGCGCCGGCCCCCGCCGACGCGTGACAGGCCCTGGCCGTTCGGGATCAGCCACGCTCCGTCGCGTCACCGCACGAACGTCCCGGGCACCGCGACGACCCTAAGCGCCGGCCGGCCGCAGGGAGGTGAGGCGTGCCATCTCCTCCTCGGAGAGCCGCACCGCGCCGGCCGCCACGTTCTGCGCGAGGTGGTCCGGATCACCGGTCCCCGGGATCGCCAGCACATGCGGCCCCTGCTGCAAGGTCCAGGCCAGCCTGATCTGTGCGACGGACACACCGTGGGCACGGGCAACGGCACACACCGCCTCACTGGCGTCGCCGGCCGGACCCGCCACTCGCCCGGCCCCGGCGATCGCAAAGAACGGGACGAAGGCGAGGCCGAGCTCGCCGCAGGTCCGCAGAAGTGATCGCTCCTCGCTCAACGCACCGATCCCGTAAGGGTTCTGCACGCACACGAGCGGGGCGATGGCCCGAGCCTCGGCCAGCTGCTCGGACGTCACGTGCGAGACGCCGAGGTGGCGGATCAGCCCGGCATCGCGCATTTCGGCCAACGCGCTGAAGTGCTCGCCGATAGAGCCGGCCCGCCGGCTCGTCGGCACGCGCAAGTTCACCACATCCAGGTGATCGCGGCCGAGTTGGCGCAGGTTCTCCTCGACCTGGCCGCGCAACTGCGCCGGCTCGGCCCACCACCACGAACCCGAGGGATCACGGCCCGGCCAGACCTTGGTGGTGAGGACCAGGTCCTCGGGGTACGGCGCCAGGGCCCGGTTGATCAGCTCGTTGGCGGAGCGCGTCGCCGAGAAGTAGAACGCGGCGGTATCGATATGGTTCACGCCGAGCTCGACCGCCCGCCGGAGCACGCCAATCGCCCCCTCACGATCACGCGGCACACCGCCGTCGAAGGGCGCAGTACCCGTCAAGCGCATCGCGCCGAACCCGACACGGTTGACGGTCAGGTCCCCGAGCCGCCAAGTACCCGCGGCTGAAGCTGTGTTCGTCCTCGAGCTCATGACATGCATGACATGGATCTCCTCTTGCAGGCTGGGAACGGGATACCGATGGGCGAGCGCGACGCGCGTTCAGATCGCTCGGAGGGGCGAGCACCTCGAGGTGGTTCCGTCAGCGCCGCGGCAGGCGGCTGGGCCCCGGGCATGAAAAAAGCCTCCCCGGCGGATCGGAATCCGCACCGAGAAGGCTCACGTAATAGCCAGCATTCTAGCAGGGCAGATGGGGCATTCACCGATGGCTGAGGCGTCGGCATCTCCGTACGCACGACACCCGCACCGACCACATCCCGGCGGCTACCGAAAAGCGCACAACAGCGCAGCAGCGCGCGGGGAATGCGCCCAGCGCACACGCTGCCATGCTCCAGCCGAGGGTGATTCGGCAGGAATCGACCTGAGGTAGCTCATGGGTGCGGCCCATACTGGTGACGTTCCGCCGGCTGCCAACCCGTTTCCTGGCAGGCCATGGCTTTCTTGCTCGCAAACGGTCCTGCTCAGCCGGCTCGGAGCAGCGTGTGCGTTCCCACCAGCGAGGAAAAGGAGCTCTTTCATGCGTCGCATCCACTCGTTCGCCGTAGCCGCAGCTGCCCTGGTTGCCGCCTTCGGCGCCGTCCCCACAGCGGACGCGGCCCCCACGTCGTCCAGCAGCGTGGCGGCCTACAACTGCTCCCCCGGATACTTCTGCATCTACAGCGACTGGAACGGTGGGGGAACCCGCTGCCAGTGGTCGCAGTCCAAGAAGGCGAACACCGCCGATGACTGTTCCTTCATCCAGAGGGGACAGAACGTGCGCTCCGTATGGAACCGAACCGGACACCGCGTGCAGTACTACACGCAGACGAACTACCACGGACGCGTCGGGTCCACCCCCGCCAATGCGGGCGGCAACCTGCAGGGCAGCTACCAGATTCGTTCCTTCCAGCCCCAGTAGGGGCGCGCAGGCCGACGTGGCATCGGCGCTCTCGGGCCAGGTGCCGGGGACGCGAGCTGGCGCTGACGCTTGCTGATGCTCCCTTCCGGGCCGACGACAAAGTAGTGGCCCTGTTGCGCCGGGTGAGGGAACACATGCAGCCGGATCGCATGAGCCTTGCGGGAGCTGACCGACGAGGCCGGCTGCCCGCCCTCGATACGGCAGACCGGGCTGCGCGTCTTGGTGGTGATGCGCGGGAGCACGCAGTCCCCGGCTGGACACCCTCGTCCAGCCGGGGAGTTGTGCCTGCGGCGCCGCTGGCCCGGCCGCGCCGTTCACGCAGACGAGGGCATCCTGGTCCCAGCCATGTTCCGGCCCGGCCCTCAGCCGTGGCGGCAGGGACGGTGACCTATCCGGATCCGCCGAGAACGATGGCGCTCCCCGCCTCCTCACGCCACGTCCGGCCAGAAGTGCACCAGATACCGCTCAACGCCCTCCGGCACGCACTCCTGGGCCAGGCGCCGCACCTCTTCCCGCCCGGCGCAGTACACCCGAACCTGCCACGTGCCACCAGCCTCGGAGAGGTGTAGACAGGACTCCATCGGACCACCCGCCACACCCCACAGGGCCAACTCCCCTGAAGGGCAGTGGATGTGGGCCTGACCTACCTCGTCCCAATCGGCTCGGCCATCCTCACCTGGCGGCTGCGCATCCCACACCTCTGATGTAAGCGACGCGGTGTGCGTATGCCCGGCGCTTTCGACATCCAGGCGCCCCTCATGAACGGAGAGGAACCGCCCACGGGTCCGGCCTTCCGGATACCCGAGGGGAACCTGGCTGTCGTCCATCTGTCAATTTTGACCTTCCCACACGCCAGCGGCCACGGCCGCAGGCGGATCGTGCTCCCGTCACTTGCACGCTTAAGGACTACGAGACATCGAGTCGCGGGGCGAGGTGCGCGGATCGGATGCTTGGCATCGTCGCCACGAGTTCCAGCAGGAACAGCGTGTGGAACGGGTGGCCCCCTGTGCTTCAGCCGAGGTCCGGTGTGGTCAGGTGCTGGCGGTGAGTTCCTCGATGCGGGAGGCGAAGTCGGCTTCGGGGAGTGGCAGGTCAACGTCGTCGACGAATCCGAGAGCGTCGGGGACGTAGGCGATGACGGCGTTGGCTGCCGCGGAGACGCCGGCGTTCTCCTTGCGCAGGACATCCAGGATCCGTAGGGCGGCCACCAGATCACTGCAGTCGGCGAATTCCGGGGTGGCAGGGTCGTGGACTTCGAGTCCGGCCTGGTCACGCCAGAGTTTGGCTTCGTGCCGCTCTCCGAGGGCCATGTGGTGCAGATACAGGCAGCAGGCGGCCGCGAGGTCTCCGGCGCCGCCGGCGAACTGCCACCAGAACTGTGCGCTGTCGAAGCGGTGGGCCAGCCGCAGCACGCATCCCAGGACGCGGGCTGCTTCAGGCTCGAGGATGCGGCGGGACAAGAACGTGCTGAGCTTGTGCAGGTCCCGGGCGACGACGGTCTCGCACAGGGTGTTCAGGTGCCGGGTATGGGCCCGGTGGGGAAGACCGGCGCGCTCCGCGGCCCGGGCCGCGGCGGTACGGGCGGGCTCCATCTGGTCGTCGAAGGACAGCGCACCCTGCCACATACGTTCGTTGATGCGTGCGGTCAGTCGAGCCTCGGCCGCCGGCATCCCGGTGTAGGGACGCCGGGTCAGCCGGGCCTTGGCCAGCGCGCGGTCAAGTTCGTTCGATGTACTCATAGTTCCTCCTTCTCCAGGCCCAGGGCGCGCTGCAGCCGGTGCCGGGCGTAGCGGGTGGTCGACCGGACTCCCGCGGGGGTGACGCCGAGGATGTCGGCGGTCTCCTGGGTGCTGTAGCCCAGGCAGTACTGCAGGACGATCACATCGTGCTGCCGCTCCGGCAGGGCCTGGATCGCCGTGTAGATGTGCAGGCTCTCCGACAACTCGCCGATCGGGTCGACCGCGTCGCGCAGCGCCGCGGTCTCGAAGGCCGCCTCGTCCACCACAGTGGGGCGGCGGCCCCGTGCACGGGCATGGTCGATGGTGCGGTGCTTGACCACCACCCACGCGTACGCGTTGGGGTTCTCCTGCTCCAGCACTTCCGTCCACCTGAGGTAGAGCTGCTCGAAAGCCTCGTCCACGGCTTCCTCCGCGTCGGCGAGGTTGGCGAGATAGAGCTCGGACCAGTCGATGTAGACCCCCCGGAAAAGCTCGTGGAAGGCCCGGAAATCAGCGGGCAGCTCGGTCACCGGGAGCGCTCTGAGACGGCGGTAGCGGGTCACTGCTCACCTCCCTGGCCTTGACGGCGGACCCGCAGCTCGGACAGGCCCATCAGGACGCCGGCAGCAGCGGCGCGGCGCAGTACGGCCAGAGCGTCCCTGCCGAAGACACGCGCGGCCACTGCGGCCGTAAGCAGGTCGCCAATGAGATGAAGCTTCACGGACTCGGGAATCCCCTCCGGTGTGAGAGAGGCGCCACCCCCTACGCCTCAGAGGAACCTTGTTGTCCCTCTGCCCCTATAGCGTTCGCCGGCCCGGGATCGTGCAACGGGGAACCGGAAAATCTTATGAACGCCCTGCCTTTGCGCGCCTCTCCTCGCTCCTCCGAGCGGGACAGACCGGTTGCCTGGGTTCCTGGTCCGGGAGGTAGGACGATCGTTCGGCCGGCGTGAGGTCTCGGTGGAGTGCGCCGCAGATCTCGCTGATCGCAGGGGCCGGCTGGGGCAGCCGACGAAACCCGGGCCATCCCCGCCACCCGCCGGCAAGTCCCCCTCCCCGCCGCTGGGCACCTCGGCGTCCAGCACGCCGAGGTCTTGTGTCCGCTTCATGACCGAGGGGTGCGCGGTGGCGTCGGTGCGGGGAATGTTGGAGGAGCGGGAGGTGGCTGTCCGCGTGCGGGTGGAGGGCTTGCGTGAGGAAGTCCCGTGGTTGGCTGAGGTGTTGGAGGCCGCGGAGATCGAGTGGGACCGGCGGGTGATCGCGCGCGAGGAACTGGTCGAGGAACTGGTCGAGGCCCTGGCAGGCTCTGCTGGCGAGTCCACTGCCGTGACCACGGCCGAGGCAGAGGAGGAGGCGGCGCCGGCGTTCGCGCCGGTATCGGGCTCGACGGTTCCGCCGTGGCGGGAAGGGCTGCCCGTTACGGTTCTGGCACCGGACTATCAGCGGATTCTGGGCGTGCTGGAACAGCAGCGATCCACCCGGGGGGGGGAGGGCCGCTTCGAGCCAAGGAGATCGCGGTGGAGCTGGGTCTTGGGGCGACGTCGGCGAAGGTCGAGGGGCTGCGGTCGAAAGCCCGGCGCCTGGCGGAGCGCGGGTGGGCCCTCCTGGAGGCGTCGGGGGCATTCAGTGCAGGCCGGCGGTCCGTGGCCGTGCCGGACGCCGGCTCATCCGTGTGACCATCGACCACCGGATCATCGCCTCGCTGGTGGCGGGCAGGGTCTCGTAGTCCCGGCCCGGACTGCGGGAGTTCACCAGCCACGCGAACGTGCGCTCTGCCACCCACCGCCTCGGCAGGACCACGAACCCGGCCATGCCGTCGGTGCGCTTGACGATCTCCAAGGTCAGAGCGAGCTTGTCCCGGCACCAGCCGGCGAGGGAGCCGGCGTAGCCGCCGTCGGCCCAGACGAGGGTGATGTCGCGGTGCAGGCGGCGCAGCCTCGTCAGCAGGCCCGCCGCGGCGTCGCGGTCGCCGATGTTCGCGGCGGTGACCGCGACGACCAGGAGCAGGCCGGGGCAGTCGGTCACGATGTGCCATTTGCGGCCCGGCACCTTCTTGCCGCCGTCGTCACCGCGTGAGGCGGCCGGCACCGTCGCGGCGGCCCGCACGACTGCGCGTCGATGATCCCGCCGTGGGTTCGGCCTCGCGGCCCTCACGCTCACGCACCCGACCGCGCAGCCGGTCGTGGAACTCGGTGATCATCCCGTGCTCGCGCCAGCGGCGGAAGAATGCGTAAACCCGACCCCAGGCGGGGAAGTTCGCCGGCATCGCCCGCCGCGAGACCCACCCGCGACCAGGTAGCGGATCGCGTCCAGCATCTGGCGGTGGCAAGAGCCCTCGGGCTGCTCACCCCGTCCCTGAAGCCGGCCGGCACCGGCAGCAACGGCCGGACCGCCGCCCACTCCGCATCCGTCATGTCCGACGGATACCGGCGCACCCGGTCCGGATGATCGGCCGCATTGCTGTACACATGCGCGAAGCAATCGCACGACACGGCAGGCAAGTTGAACTCGGTTGGCTCGGGCGCGTACAAGAACGACAACAGGGCCTCCGGGAATCGCTCGGATGGGGATCGCACCCCCGAGCTACCAGGAGGCCCTGTCGTCATGCGCGCACCACAGGAAGATCACCCGACCAGGAACCCCGTTCGACCCACACGTTCCAAGGTCGATTGAGATACGGCTTGTCACACTACGAGTGAACGGCCCGGTCCGGAGCAGTGGAACCCGGCGTCCACTCGAGACGACACCCGCGCCCTCGGTCTGCCCGACCCCGGGCATCGGCAATAAAGGGCCGTCAACTCCGTCAACAGCCCGTCAAGGGCGAGCTGACGCAGTGCGAATCCGTGGTTCCCGTCGGCCGAGATCCCGCGGGGCTTCGGCCAGAGCGGTCATCCGTTCACCACTTCCCCGGCGGAGGGAGGAAGGGTTCCGATCGCTGCACACCTTTCCCAACCCGCCCGTGCGGCCCTTCTCATGTCACGGGCCGCCTCCAGCCACACTCTTGCTCCGCAGGCCGCTACTGCTGGTGCCACCTTTCATAGGCGGCGAAGGCGTTGCAGGCAGTTGTCTGCGGCTGGGTGCCGTCGGCCACGCTGCTGGTCGTCATGCACAGTCCGTCGGACACGTTCTGCCACACCTTGAACAGGCCCCCGGTCCCCTGGTAGAAGATTCGCCACTTCTGTCTGTCGGGGAGGAGGCTGCACTCGTCCATCCAGAGACCCGGATGTAGGGCGGCCGGCCCGCTGATGCACCGTCCGGTGTTCTGATTGACGAAGCGGTACATGCTGCCCGGGAGGAACTCCGCGAGCCACTTCTGTTCAGGCCCACCAGTGCACTTCCACATCTGAAGCTTCGCGGCGTTCTCGGTGGCATTGTCGAGGCAGCGGCTCGAGTTCCAGATACTGATCGAGCTGAATCCCGCGGCCTGCGCCGGCGCGCCGGCCAGAGCCATGACCGGCATCGTCAGCGCGGCGGTGACGAGCGCGAGCAGAGCGCGTCGTTTGGACATGGGTCAACTCCACTTTCCACTTGGAGATGAACAAGGTCTTGCGCGCTGCCGGTCAGCAGCACGCAACCATCCCGGTTGCTGTGTCCGGGGCGACCCCACGCACGGACGGCGCGGAACCGAAATTCCCGGCTCACAAGCCCTTTAGCGGAACGTCCAGTTCGGATTGGTCCAGCCGCTGCACGCCCACAACTGCACCTTCGCCTCGTTCGCCGGGATCGTGTCGGTGTCCCTGTCCAGACACTCACCACGGTCGACGTGGGTCTTCGTGATCCGATTTACCTGATGGGCACGGCGTCCTTGAGGTGACTGTCCACCGTCGGGATCTGTGGCGCCGGAGTCACAACGACGACGCGGGGTATGACCGTGCCGCCGTGTGCCGTTCCGGCGGTCGCCGGAGTTGCCGCAGCCGCGAACTCCCTCGATCACGCATTGATGTTCCCCCAGCCCCGGAGCAACCCGGGTCACACTCCGCCACCCAGCGCGGCAGAACAGGCAGCAGAGTAGACCTCACACCAGCGTATTGGCACGGACCCGTACAAAAGAGGCCGAAAGTTACCGTCCCGACCTCGTCCCCGGAACAGCTGGGCACCGGCCCTCACCAGCGCTCGTGCGCAAAGAGCAGGTAGACGTCTGAGGGGTGCGGGCACTAGACGAGGGCGCGATAGGTGAGGTCCTGGGGCACGGAGCGGGCGGCGGCCGCTGTCGATGACCGCTCCGTGGCCGTCCTCGCGATCGGATCGTCCAGTGGGTCACGTCGTGGCAGGCATCGGCGGTGGCAGGCAGCGGGTATGCCTGGGCTGCGCGGAGCCGGGCGGCGACGATCGGGCCGGCCGAGGTGCGCACCGGGTTCGGCAGCTGTCGGCCGGTAATGACATGGGCGCAGCTGCTCGGCGCTCCAACCGGTGTCCAACATCACGGTCGCCACGTGCCCTGATCCTCAGTGCAGGACCGGTCAGCAGCAGTCAGGACGGCTCGCCCCGATCGCCAGCAGCAGCCGGATGCCCGCGTGCGTCTCGTCTGCCGGAGGCGTCGGCGCGGTGTGGCGTCTGTCCTTGGATTCGGGCAGGCCCCGCCAGCCGGGCGCCCCCGTCGTGACGCGGAAGCGGCAGGTGTGATCATTTCCGGAAGGGACCGGGTGATTGGCCCCTTTGATTCGAGAACGGCGGGGGAGACGAGAGATGTCCAGGACGAAAGTCGACAGCACCCAGCGGGTGGACACGCCTCCACCGAGGGCTGCCCGGAACCGGCTGGTGGGTGTGCTGTTGATCATCACGTCCCTGGCGGCCGCGCTGGTCTGCTCTCTCGTTTTCACGACCTGGCTGCCCGGCGATCAGGCGCGGTACCGGGAGTACCAGGCGGCCGACGCGTGCCCCGGGCGCGCGGTGGTCCCCAGGTCGGAAGACTGCCTGCGCAAGGTCGACTTCACCGTCGAGAGCACCGATGACCGCATCAAGCACCTGAGTGCGACTCTGCTCGGCCCGGAGCCCTTCCCGAGGATGCATGTGTCGTTCGGCGACCCGGGGCCCGTGCTGAGCGAGCTTCAGCACGGGAAGAAGGTCACCGGCACCATGTGGCGCGGGGACGTCGTGGCGATCGCGCGGGGGGACGTCGGCCAGGCGTCCTCCGACGCTCCTCGCGACGAGATCCAGGCGCCCGCCGCCGCGGGAACGTGCGCGGGACTGCTGGCGGCGTTGGCGCTGATGTTCGGTGTGGTGCGTCTGACGAGGCCACGCGACCCCGGATTCTTCACCTGGCGCCCGTACGGCAAGTGGCTCGTCATGGTCACGGGAGGTAGCTGCGCGCTCGTGGGTCTGGTCAGCGTCTGGGCGGGTTTCCCGTGGCCGACCGTGCCCGCGGTCTGCGGGGCGGTCGTGGCGGTGACGGCGTTCTTCCTCCACCGCGATCTGCGGCTCGGACGGGTGGGGCAGGGGGCAGGACGCACACCACGGTCGGTATCACCGCGGAGCTGATCCGGGAAGTTCTGCGTGAGCAGCACCCCGACCTGGCCGCTCACCACCCGGCTGGGCGCACACCGGTGGGACCGCGGCAACGCGATCGCGCGATGTTCAAGGGCGGCGGGCGAGCAGATACCTCGAGGTAGGGAGGGATGCCCCGTCTTGTGTCCGCTTGCTGGCCGAGGGGTGCGCGGTGGCGTCGGTGCTGAGAATGCTGGAGGGGCGGGACGCAGCTGCCCGTGTGCGGGTGGAGGGGCTGCGGGAGGAAGTCGCGCGGCTGGCTGAGGTGTTGGAGGCCGCCGAGACCGAGCTGGACCGGCGGGTGATCGCGCGGGAGGAGCTGGTCGAGGCCCTGGCCGTCTCCGCGACCGAGTCCACTGCCGTGACCGGCAACGGCCGGACCGCCGCCCACTCCGCATCGGAACGAGGTGGAGCGGACGATCAACGGCCTCAAGAACTTCGGGGCCGTGACGACGAGGTTCGACAAGAGCGCCTACGTCTTCCACGGCACCGTCACCGTCACCGTTGTCTCGATCCGGCTATGGCTCCGGTCGTCGCGACCCACCGGAAAGACCTAGTAGTACCCCTTCGCCCCGTCGAGCAGCTCCCTCACGATATCCGCGTGCCCCGCATGCCGTCCGGTCTCCTCAACGAGGTGGATGAGCATCCAGCGGAGGTTGGCGTTGCCGGAGCGGTAGTCGGGGTGGCGGCCGACGTCGTCCAGGGAGGCCGCGGCCACGATCTCGTTGCTGCGGGCGCACTGGGCCTCGTACTCCGTGAGCAGCTGCTTCAACGGAACCCCCTCGGTGCGCCAGCTGGCGTCCTCGTCCGTCTCGTCAAAGGATGGGTTCTGAGTCTTGTCACCGCCCAGGAACAGCACCTCCAGCCAGGTGTGCTCGGTCCACCGCATATGGCTGAGGAGTCCGGCCATCGTCATCGCCGGCGAGGTCGGGATGACGGAGCGGTGCGCGTCCGCCTCGCTCAGGCCATCGCACTTCCATCTCAGGATCTGCTGCTGCAGATCCAGCCAGCCGGTGAGTGCGGTGCGCTCATCGGCCTGAAAGGGGGGACGCTCAAGTGAAGGTGCCATGCCTGCGGACATTAGGGCGTCCTGTCTCCGACTGTCGCCTGGTTTTCGGCTGGACACGGTATGGGCTCCCGCTCCACGGCCAAGCCGGCGACGACCTGTCCGTTGTCGTCCAACTCAGTCGTCGTGTCATCGAATGCCGAGGCGGTCCAGACCGCAATGCCCTGGGCCCGGTCGCGCGGCGTGTGGGTGCCGGCGGCCACCATGACGAGCGTGGTGGGGAACAGCGCCGCGGCGCCGAGGCCGCCGAGGAGCTGGCCTGCCCACAGCTGCGCGACACCCCCGGCGGTCGCCGCCACCACCTCGCCGGCGGCGAGCAGGCCCGCGCCGCCGATCAGCAGTCGTTTGCGGCCGAAGAGGTCGCCCAGCAGGCCGAAGGCCAGCTCCAGTACCGTCACGGGCAGCAGGAAGGCGTCGGAGATCCAGGTGAGTTGGGAGCCGACGGGGTGCAGGCTCTCCTGGAAGAGTCCGTTCAGGGTCGCGGGCATGGCCAGCGCGATCTGGGCGAGACACACCGCCAGGCAACTCGTGATCAGTGTGGCCTCAGGGCTGGGCCGGGCGTGCCTGCGCTGGTCCTCAGCGGCCTCGGTTCCGGTGCTGGTCACGATGTCACTCGCTTCCACGCGTCGCCGCCCGCCCGGCCGGCCTGCCGTTCCGGTCCATGAGCACGGCCCGCACCGCATTCAGCCGCCCGACGGTCCGCAAGGGCGCAGGCCACCTGTCCGGCCGGCGTCGCCGTGCTGATCAGCACGGCGCGGCGCGCTGCCGCACTCCGTCCCCCGGTCGCCGCGGATACGGCCGCCACCTCCGGCCCCACGCGCTGGCACAACTCCCACCGGCTACCGGTGTACAGCTCGAACGACATCCCACACAGCGCCTTCCGACCGCCCAGAACTCTGTGGCCCGGGTACCGGTGGCGGCGCTGCTCATCACCGGGCGTCGATGTCGTCGGGAATATCCTGCTCCGTCCAGATGATCTTGCCGGCCGTCGTGTAACGGGTGCCCCATCGCCGGGCGAGCTGGGCCACGATCAGCAGGCCGCGTCCTCCCTCGTCGGTGGTCCGGGCATGGCGCAGGCGCGGCGAAGTGCTGCTGGCATCGGAGATCTCGCAGATCAGGCCGCGATCCCGGATCAGGCGCAGACTTACCGGTCCGGTCGCATGGCGGATGGCGTTGGTGACCAGCTCGCTGACGATGAGCTCCGTGGTGAACGTCAGATCGTCCATGCCCCACTCCGCCAACTGCCGGCCGGCGAGGGCGCGGGCGTTCGCCACGGCCGCCGGTTCGCTGGGCAGGTTCCACGACACGACCCGGTCCGGAGCCAGGAGGCGGGTCCGGGCGAGGAGCAGGGCCGCGTCGTCGGACGGCGGACCCGTCAGCAGGGCGTCGACTGCACCCAGGCCGACCTCCTCCAGCGTCTGCCCGGGCACCACGAGGGCGTCGCCCAGTCGGGAGAGACCGACGTCGAGATCCCGGTCGAAGGTCTCGATGAGGCCGTCGGTGTAGAGGGCGATGAGGCTGCCTTCGGTCAACTCCAGTTCGACGGACTCGAAGGGGAGGTATCCGAGGCCGAGTGGCGGTCCGGCGGGCAGATCGAGGACGTCGGCGGTGCCGTCGGGGCCGACGATCACGGGTGGGAGGTGGCCGGCCCGGGCCAGCGTGAACCGTCTGCTGACCGGGTCGTACACCGCGTACAGACAGGTGGCACCCAGGAACGCGGCACCCGCGGTCTCGTCCTCGGCCTCCGCCGGACCCATGAGGCCGATGACCAGGTCGTCCAGATGAGCCAGCAGTTCGTCCGGGGGGAGGTCCAGATTGGCGAGCGTGCGTACCGCGGTGCGCAGACGCCCCATGGTCGCCGCCGCGTTGATGCCGTGTCCGACGACGTCCCCGACTACCAGTGCGACCCGGGTGCCGGAGAGCGGAATCACGTCGAACCAGTCGCCGCCCACACCGCTGGGGGCGTCCGCCGGGAGATACCACGACGCCACCTCCAGTGCGGACCCTCCCGTGAGGTCCTGCGGCAGCAGGTAACGCTGCATGGAGCGGGCCGCTGTGCGCTCGCGAGTGAAGCGGCGCGCGTTGTCGACGCACAGCGCCGCGCGGGAGACGAGTTCCTCGGCGAGTCGCACATCGTCGTCCTCGAAGGGCCCCCGACGCCGGGAGCGGGCGAACGTCGCCACGCCAAGGGTGACGCCGCGCGCCCGCACCGGAACCACCATCAGCGAGCGGATGTCGAACTTGGCGATGGAGGCGCCCAGTGACTGGTCTTCGGTCACCCAGGCGCTGGTGGAGCGGTCCAGGATCCGTTCCACGAGACTCCTGCTTTCCCGCAGGCAGCGGGTCACGGGCGACGAGGGAGCACGCCGGACCGCTTCGCCCACGGCCAGCGTCGACTCCGGGCAGCCCGCACGCACCGACTGCTGCCCCGCTCGGCGGATGACGGGCGTGATACCGACCGGTCCGGGGGCCGGCTCCTCGCCCCTCATCACCGAGTCCAGCAGGTCCACGGCGACGAACTCGGCGACGAACGGTACGGCCTCGTCGGCCAGTTCCTGCGCGGTCCGCGTCACCTCCAGTGTGCTGCCGATACGGGCACCGGCGTCGTTCAGCAGCGCCAGGCGTTCCTGAGCCCGCCAGCGCTCGGTGGCGTCGATGGCCATGTACCAGATGCCCACGTACCGGCCCTGACGGTCCTTCATGGCGAAGAAGGAGGCGGAGAACGCGCGCGTGCGGTCGGGATCGGTGTAGCTGGGGCCGCGGATCTCGTAGTCCAGCACCGGGTCCCCCGTCTCGAGAACCCTGCGCATCAGCTCCTCGAAGGCTTCCGCCTCCGACCTCGGCAGCACTTCCCCCACCTGCCGCCCCAGTCGTTGTTCGAGGGGGATCAGGCGGTCCAGTTGCTCGTTCACCCAGACGTAGCGCAGATCTGTGTCCAGGACGGCCATGCCGACCGGTGCGTGGGTGAGGAACGGCGTGAGCATCAGCTGGCTCACCCCGCCTCCCGGCATCCGCCAGAAAGCCCGTTTCGGGGGCCGGCCGACGAACCTGCCGAAGACCAGTGCGGCCACCGTGGCTACCAGTACACCCGGGACCATTTCGTAGATACCCGACTCAAGTGGCCCGAGCAGTGGATTGATCTTCTTCCAGAGAAGCACCGTGGTCGCACCCGACACGATCCCGGCCATGGCCCCCGCCCAGGTCATCCGCGGCCAGTACAGCGAGAGGAGGACGACCGGCCCGAAGGCGGCCCCGAAGCCCGCCCAGGCGTAGGCGACAATGCCCAGGAGGCCGCCACCGTTGAGCGCGATGACGACGGCCACGAGGATTACCGCGACGATGGCGCCGCGACCGACCCACATCAGCGCCCGGTCCGAGGCACGCCGGTTGAGGAACGCGCGGTAGAAGTCCTCGGTGAGCGCGACGGACGAGACGAGAAGCTGGCTGTCCGCGGTTGACATGATCGCGGCCAGTACGGCGATCAGCATCACCCCGGCGATCCAGGGATTGAGCAGGAGGCGGCTCAGGACGATGTACACCGTCTCGGGGTTGTGGAGCGGCGTGCCGAGCCGCCCGATTCCCGCGAGGCCGACGAGCGTGGCGCCGGCGAGTACGACGATGACCCACCCCGTTCCGATACGGCGGGCCGCGGGGATGGCGCGGGTACTGCGGATGCCCATGAAGCGGGCCAGGATGTGCGGCTGGCCGAAGTAGCCGAGCCCCCAGGCGAGCAGCGAAATGATCGCGACGGCGCCGAGCGACCCGCCGGCCGACCACTTCCCGTCGGCATAGCTGACCTCTGCCCCCATGTCCAGCAGGCCCGGCGCCTTCTTGTCGAGGGCATCGCCCAGTTCCCGGAAGCCTCCCAGGGCCCCGATACCGGTCAAGGGGACCACGAGCAGGGCGAGGAGCATCAGCGTCGCCTGCATCACGTGCGTCAGGCTCACGGCGAGGAAGCCGCCCAGGCCCGAGTAGATGACTATCACCAGGGCCATCAGGGTCACCCCGAGCCCGAAACGGATGCCGAAGACATGCTCGAACAGCAACCCGCCGGCCACCAGACCACTGGCGACGTAGACGGTGAAAAACACGAGGGTGACCGCCGCCGAGACCATCCTGAGCATCCGGGTGCGGTCCTCGAACCGCTCCTCCAGGTAGGCCGACAGGCTCACGGCGTTCTTGGCGCGCTCGGTGTAGGTCCGCAGCCTCGGCGCGACGAACCGCCAGTTGAGGTAGGTGCCGACCGCCAGGCCGATGGCGATCCAGCTGGCGCCGATCCCGGCCGCGTAGACCGCTCCGGGAAACGCGAGAAACAGCCAGCCGGACATGTCGCTGGCGCCTGCGGACAGGGCGGCGACCACCGCGCTGAGCCTGCGGCCCCCCAGGGCGAAGTCGGTGAAGGTGTGAGTGCGGGTATATGCCCAGACACCTACTCCGATCATGGCGACCGCATACACGAGGAACGTGGTCACGATCGGCGCACTCAAATTGAACATATTCTCCTCGCCCGCGAGGTTCATGAGCACCGGGCGCGACCAGAGGCGCGCCTGGGAGCCCGGTCTACCCTGGCGGGTAAATGTACCGATTTGATCCGCCATGCGGTGGCCGCCACCTCGGCGCCGGTGTCGAACGGCCTATCCGTAACACAGCCGCGCGCAACACCGCACAAGGTGCAGCTCTCGCTGCACCGGCGCAACGAGCTCGCCGAACCGCCCGCCTGAGCCCTTCCCCCTCCGGCCTGCTGTCCGGGAAGTGGGGCATGGGTGAGAGCCACCGCCGACAGCGGCAACGTTGCGTGAGAGGCTGGCCGACACGGCACCGAGTGACGTCGACGATCGGGCCACCTCGCTCCCGGCCGGCGTCCGCCCGCCGCTCTGCGCGGGCTCAGGGGGTGGCAGGGCGAGCACTCCTCGGGCAGCCGTCAGTACCGTCGACTCAACCGCGGCGGCGACCGGCAGGCCAACGCCCCCCTGCACCGGATCGTGCAGACCCGGCTGCGCTTCGACCCGCGCACACGTGACTACTACGAGCGCCGCATCAAGGATGGCTCACCTCCACTCGCGGGGAGAGCACTGTTCCTTACCCTCACCCTCCCCGAAGGGCTACGCAGCCGGTTCACCTCCGCCTGTGGGGAGAGCCCCCTTCGCGACCTGCGGCGTCAGAAGCGCATCGCGCACGAGAACGGAACGGATCCGCATGCTCGTGATGCTCGTTCACAGATCTGGGTGCTTCGTCGCGACGTGGTAGTACCCCGAGTGGAACACCAGAGGGGCACCGCCGTCGGCCTCGTACTCTTCGACCTCGCCGAGGAAGATGATGTGGTCGCCGGCGTCGAGGCGTTGGACGGTGCGGCATTGGAAGCGGGCGACCGCGCCGTCCAGGAGGGGGGTGCCGGCGATACCGGCGGTGGTGGGGGTACCGCGGAATTTGTCGTCGGCCGGGGTGGCGAACTGGCGGGAGAGGTGGTGCTGGTCGGCGGCCAGTACGTGGACGGCGAAGTGCGAGGCGTCGGTGAAGTCCGGGAGACTCGGGCTGTTTTTGCCGGGGCACCACAGGACGAGGGGCGGCTCCAACGAGACGGAGGCGAAGGAGTTCGCGGTCATGCCGACGTTGCGGCCGTCTGGGGCGCGGGCCGTCACCACGGTCACGCCGGTGGCGTACTGGCCCAGTGCGCGGCGCAGCTCGCGGCCGTCGAAGCGGGCGGCGTGCTGGGCGCGCTTCTCGGCGAGGAAGCGGTGTGCTTCTGCCTCCTCGAACCACCAGCGGTAGAGGGTGCGCGGGTCGTCGAATCCGGCGGCGAGGGCGCCGGCGACCGAGGGGATCTCGGCCGCCGCGGTCAGGAGGTCGCGGTGGTGGGGGCTCAGGTCGGTCAGGAGGGAGTTGGTCCAGCCGACGGCCCATTGAGCCCAGCCGCGCCAGAAGTTGTCGAAGGTGCGCTGCATCCACTGCGGGGTGAATTCGGCGGTGCCGTGGCGGAGGATGCTGTCGAGGTAGTGGGTCGCGGCCTGGGCCGCGTTGTTCGAACCCTGGCCGGTGATCGGATCGTTGAGGACGACGGCGTCGGCCATGCCGAGGACGTGCCTGCCGGAGGCCAGGCGGGCGACGGGGTGCCGGACGGTCGGCGTGATCCTGCCGCGCAACACCCCGCCGTTGTCGGTGAGCCGGGCGTGCCGGCAGCGCTCGTATTCGTCGGGGAAGAACCGGTGGAGGATTTCCAGTGAGCGGGTGAGGTGGCCTTCAGGCGTGCGGACGTCTTCCCAGCAGTCCATCGGGCCGCCGGGGACGCCTTCGAAGACCATGATGTCGCAGGGGCCGGTGGTGGTGAGGGCCGGGAAGGAGAAGTATGCGCCGACGCCGGGGACCAGGCGGTAGTGGACGGCGTCCTCCCCCTCCCGCGGTGCCGTTCCCGTGACGTACGTGAGGGCCAGCGCACGGCGCGGCCGGTCGTACGGGGAGAGTTCGGAGTTGCGCGGGAAGAGTTGGCTCAGCTCGCCCTTGCCCGTGGAGACTACGACGAGATCGTGCGTTCGGGCGTACCATTCGAGGTCGTTGACGCCCGCCTCGTGCAGCACGATCTCGCCGCGGCCGCCGTCCGCGAACTGCTCGATCCAGGCCGCACACTTGACCCGCTGGTCGACGGAGTGGGCAGGGCCCTCCAGTGGCGCGCGCCAGGAGACGTCCGGAGTACCGTGCGGACCGATGAGAGAGAGCGCGATGCCGGAGATGTCCGGGGCCTGGTCCTCCCAGTGGTGCAGGCCGAGTTCGCGCTCACTCTGCAGCGCGGTGTCGAACATGCACTGGCTGGACATGACCGGGCCGCGACGTATCTCGTCGGGGTCGCGGTCGGTGACCAAGGTGACGTCATAGCCGTGCGCCTGAAGTCCCAGAGCGAGTTGGGCACCCGCCTGCCCGGCTCCAACCACCGCGATCCTTCTCATGCCCTGCTGTCCTGTTCCTGTTCTCGTACGTCAGATCGCTGACATGGTGTCAGTTTGCTGTGCCCAGCTCCCGACGATCAGTCAGGCGCCCGCCTCCGTCAGGTAGTTCCTCGCGGCGACCGGGTCCAGGAACCAGTGGTGCACATCGCGCGGGTCGTCGAAGCCGTTGACGAAGCGGGCGGAGATACGGGAGTTGGCGCTCGCCGCGCCGAAGATCTCCAGGACGTGCTGCGGCGGGGCGCCGAGCATCGCGTTGGTCCAGGCCGTGGCGGATTGCGCGTTGTCCCAGAAGCGGCCGAAGGCCAGCTCCATGAACGCGGCGTCGTACGGGCGCTCGCCGTGGTCCAGGATGGTGGCGAGGTAGGAGGCCGCGCACTTCGAGGCGTTGTTGGACCCCTGGCCGGTGATCGGGTCGTTGAGGACGACGACGTCGGCGAGGCCGAGTACCTGCGCGCCAGAGGGCAGCGTGGCGACAGGCTTGCGGACGGTCGGCGCGAAGCGGCCCGCGAGGGTGCCGTTCCCGTCGGTGAGCGTGACATCGGTGCAGCGCTCGGCCTCCCACGGAATGTACGTCCGCAGCAGTTCCTGGAACTTCGCCAGCTGCTGGTGGGGGGTGAGCCCGTCGAAGCAGTCGAGCGGGCCACCCGGGATGCCCTCGAAGAACATGATGTCGCAGGGGCCGCTGGTGGTGAGGCTGGGCATGGTGAAGTACTCACCCACACCGGGGATGACGTTGAAGCTGACGCCGGGGCGGTCGGGCAGCGCTGCCATGCCGGTGACGTACGCCAGGGCCAGCGCGCGCTGGGGCGCGTCGTACGGGGAACGCATGGCGTCCCGCTCGAACAGCCCGGCGATCGCACCCTTGCCGGCCGCGACGATCACCAGGTCGGACTCGGCGGCGTAGCGCTCCAGGTCCTCGATGCCGGCCTCGCAGAGCTCCAGACGGCCGCCGCGGCGCGCGAACTCGCCCATCCAAAGTGGCATTTTGACGCGCTGGTCGATGGAGCGGGCGGTGGCCTCGAGGCGGGCGTCGAAGGAGAGCGCCCGGCCGCCCTGGCCGTCGGCGATGCACACGCCGAGACCGTCGATCGACGGGCAGGCGTTGCCCCAGAAGTCGAGGCCGAGGTTGCGCTCGTGGGCCAGTGCGGTCCCGAACATGGCCTGGCTGGACATGACCCGGCCCTCGCGGATCTGGTCTCCGGTGCGGTTGGACACGAGGGTGACGTCAAAACCGTGGTCGATCAGGCCGATGCCGAGCTGAAGACCGGCCTGGCCGGCTCCGACGATGGTGATCTTGCGCATGAGGGGGATCTCCGGGGGTTGGGCGTGCGGTTTGTGAGCGGTGCCGTGCGGTGCCGTGCAGTGCCGTGCACTGTGCGGCGTTTCGGCACGTGGCGGCGTCAACGAGTGGGCGGCGGTGGTGTGGAATGCGGCTGCCCGCCGGAGGGGGGTTGGCGGGCAGCCGCGGGAGGCCGGGGCACCCGTAGGGCCGGGGGATGGACCCCGGGTAACCCGGCCGGCTAGAGGGGCCCGGCCGAATCGGCGGGCCGGGGCAGCAGCGGCAAGGGTGCCGCGACGTGCGGGGGTACGGCCTTGGCGGCCCTCGCCGCGCCGGTCGCGCGTCATACGCGCAGCGCGCATGCGACGGGCTGTCCGCTGGGCGTGACTCCGCCTCTGACGAGCGCAGTCCGGCCCGGCACTCCCTGCATTGTTGATTCCCAGGATTCTCTCGGGGCCGCGGCGGTCGGGGATCAATCTTGGTATGGCAAGATCACCTCCGCTATCCGGATCACGCGGGTTGCTGTCCCGATCGCGCATCTCGGCGGTGGAGGTTCACATGCCCGCTGAAGAGTCCCCCCTCGCAAATCACCAGCGGTTCCATACAACGGACATCTGGGAGGCGCGGGCCGAGGTCGGCCGCGCCTTCTGTCCGCATGAGCTGCGCATCGTGCGGCGCTCGGCGACACTCGACGCCCGGCTGCACGGCGCACCCTTCGATCGGACAGGTCTCTATTACCTCGATTACGGCACGGAAGTCCGGATCACGCCGGGCGATCTGGAGAGCTTTTTCCTTGTCCAGATCCCGCTCGCCGGTTACGCCGAAATCACCTGCGGCCGCGAGGAGATCATTTCCTCCCCAGAACTCGCTTCTGTCCCCTCTCCGACCGGAAAGTTGGACATGCGCTGGGGTGACGGCAATCCGCAGCTGATCGTGTGGTTCGACCGATCCTCACTGGAATCGCACCTGGGCAGTTTGCTCGGCCGCGCCGTGCGCCGCCCGATCTTCTTCTCGCTCGGCATGAACCTCACCACACCGGGCTCCCGATCCTGGCTCAACATCGTCGACCTCATGCGCCGGGAGGCGGAGGGGCCTGGTGGCATGACGAGCCAGCCCGTCGTGACAAAACAGCTTGAATCACTCCTCATGACCCAGCTGTTGATGGCCCAGCCCAACAACTACACGTCGGCGCTGCTCGGCGAGCAGCCGCGCGTCGCACCGCCCGCGGTCCGCCGCGCCATGGAGGTCATCGAGGGACATGCCGACGAGCCGCTCACGGTCGCGGAGATCGCGGAATGCGTCGGCGTCGGCGTACGGGCCCTTCAGGACGGCTTCCGCCGGCATCTCGACACGACACCGCTCGCGTACCTGCGCGAGGTCCGCCTGGATCGCGTACGCAAGGAACTCCTGGCCTCCGACCCGAGTGCCGCGACCGTCACCGCCGTCGCCTCTCGCTGGGGCTTCCTGCACCCGGGCCGTTTCTCACTCTCGTACCGCGAACAGTTCGGGGAGTCGCCTTCGGAGACGTTGCGGGCATAGGAGGAATTCGGAATCCGGGTGCCGGGCGAACGCCGGCTCCCTTTCGTGCCGGGGCGAACGTGCCGACCTGGTGGTCTGGCACGGCGTCAAGTTGAGAAATTCCCAGTGCGCTTGGGGTT
Organism: Streptomyces sp. NBC_01454; assembly: GCF_036227565.1. Taxonomy (NCBI): domain Bacteria; kingdom Bacillati; phylum Actinomycetota; class Actinomycetes; order Kitasatosporales; family Streptomycetaceae; genus Streptomyces; species Streptomyces sp. NBC_01454. Next base: position 38,334 of record NZ_CP109460.1, on the reverse strand, counting down.
GCGCGCTGCTGAGCCATTTCCCCCAGTTCTGCAGTGCTGGTCTGGGTAGAAGGCTGGGATGACTCGCCCTGAACTGACCGATGCGGAATGGAAATTGACAGGCCGTACCTGCCGATCGGGCGGTACGGCCCCTGTTGTCTACGTGCCGTCGCCGGTCCCGCGGTAGATGCCGTATTCGTCTGCGCGGAGAGCACACACCGATCAGGATGGGGTGGAGCCTGCCAAGCGGCCCACCTCCGCCTGCGCGGAGGGCACCCTTCGCCACCTGCCGCGTGTCCTTCGCTCCACGCCGGTGTCGAGGCGTCGCCGCCGGTGATCCATTCCCCGCTCATGAGCCTCTCCCTTCCGAAACGAGCGGGGGGGGCCGGCAGAGCCACCCTCCCCGAATTGCCGTGCGGTCGCGGTCACTCGAACCACATGGCGCCGCTGTTGCCGCCGTCTTTGTTCGGCTGCCGGCCGAGGGTCGCGCCCTCCACGGAGAAGTTGTCGGTGAGCGTGATGGCCGGAGTGGCGCCTGCGGCGGCGGGCTTGTCCGCCCCGATAATGACCACCGGCCGGCGGCCCGGCTGGCGGCCCTTCGGCACCCTCATCACATCGCGAACGGCCGTGGCTCAGAAGGTCCGAAGCTGGGACCTTCCTGGCATCGGGCCCTGCCCTCGTTTTAGTGGTCATAGGCGGTCAGTGCGCGCATGACCGGCTGGCCGCGCATGAGGCTAGCTCCCCTCATCAGGCCCCTTGGATCGATCATCTAGGCTGGCGCGGTGACTGATGAGCAGGAGCGGGTGCAGCCGTCGGGAGTGTGGGCCACGGCGGTGGGAGTGGCCAGGGTGCGGGCGCTGGAGACCGAGCGGGAGAACGCGCTGTTCCGCGACCCACTGGCACAGGCCTTCGCCACCGCCGGTGGCCTGTGGCCCTCCTCGCCGCCGCTGCCCGATGACGAGGCCGCGCGACGCCGCCGGCTGGCCGTGTCGTTCTCCATCGTCATCAGGACGAAGTTCCTCGACGACCTGTTGCAGCAGGCCTCCGCGTCCGGAGTCCGGCAGGTCGTGCTGCTCGGCGCCGGCATGGACAGCCGGGCCTTCCGGATGGACTGGCCCGAGGGCACCCGGCTGTTCGAGGTCGACACCGCCGCGCCACTGGACTTCAAGGCTTCGGTGCTGCGCCAGGAGCGGGCCGTCGCAGGCTGCGAGCGGATCGCTGTCGCGGTGGATCTGCGTGAGGACTGGCCAGGCGCGCTGGCCGCCGCAGGGCACGACCCGGCGGTGCCGACCGTGTGGATCGCCGAAGGACTGCTGATCTATCTGCCCGAGGACGCGGTGGAACTGCTGCTGGCCCGGATCAGCGCGCAGTCGGCGGCAGGCAGTCGGATGGGGCTGACATTGGGCTCGCGCGGTGTGATCGAGCGCTTCGGCGCGGACGCCGTGCCGGGATCGGCGGCATCCATGTGGGTCTCGGAGATGCCCGACGACCCGGTGGGCTGGCTGGCCGGGCACGGCTGGGAGGCCAGCTGCCACACCCTGCGCGAGCGTGCTGCCGCCTACGGCCGCCCGATCAGCACCCCGCCGCAACGTGAGGAGCGGCCCGGCGGACTGATCTCGGCGGTCCGCCGGTAGAGCGCCTCCCGGTTCCCTAGATGATCGATTTCAAGTGGCCTGATGAGTGGAGCCAGGTTCATGCGCGGCCGGCCAGTCATGCGCGCCTGACCGCCTACGGCCAGTGAAGTCCGCCCGAAAACCGCCTGGCTGGACGGTGGTGTGGTCGGCAGCCCTTCGCCGTGAACGAAGTGCTGCCGCAGTTGAACGAACTGCTGTTTTCCCCGCTCGAGGGCGTGTTGGTGGAATCGGTCGAGGTGATCGACACGGGTCGTCCGGATCGAGGCCCGTACGACCGCGGGACGGGCGGCCTGTCCGGGGTGCGGGTGCTGGTCGGGGCGAATTCACGGCTCCCGCCTGCGTCTTCCTCGTGATCTGCCGACGGCGGGCAAGTTCGTCGTGGTGTCGTCGCGGGTGCGGCGGTTCGTCTGCGATGAGGAATCCTGCGAGCGCATGACCTTCGCCGAGCAAGTACCCGGTCTCACGCGCAGGTTCGGGCGACGGGCCGAGCGGCTGCGGTCGACGCCGGTGTCGGTCGGTCTTGCGCTCGCGGGCCGGGCCGACGCCCGGATGAACGTCCGCGCAGGAGCGGTATTCGTCAACGGCAGACTGGTCGGGCGCCCCGGCGAGGTGGCGGCGTGATGCGGCGAGCAGACTCCTGCCGTGACGTGGCCGTCGAGCCGGCTGCCTGTCAGGTTCGCCCTCCTTCACGGTCAGCGGCTCCATCTCTCGCTTCGTCCCCTGCTCAGCTCCACGTTCCGGGCCACATTGCGTGGCAGTTCGTCCTCTCTTACGGCGTGCCCGGGTTGGGCTGCGCATTGGTCTGTCCGGGTGAAGTCGAGTCAAGGGTGTGGTGTCGTATTGGTTATTTCGGGTTAATGGTGGTGACCGTTTTCCGGTGGGTTGCCCATCTCTCCGGGGAGAGAGGCAACCCCTGTGGTGCGCGGATGCGTGGCACGGCTCGGTGTGTCCTTCCTCTGTCCCGGTGTGCAAGCGGTGATCCGGTTCGCGTATACCGGCGTCGTGCGACGCGGGCCCCGGTGGGATTTCTTGGGCGACCCTCTCAACTGAGAGAGGTTTGTCATGGAACCGACTACGAGTTGGTTGGCAGCTCCGGCGGTAGCCGGCGGGGTTCGGCCGGTTGTACCGGCCGGTGGATCTGAGGTGGCCGCGGTACGGGGGCTTGCGCCCACGCTGTTCAGTGCGGCGTTCTCCACGGTGACGATCCCGGCGGGCACGAGCCCGCTGGCGGTGGCCGTGGCGCCGAACGGCAACGTCTACGTCGGCAACGCCAATTCGAACAATGTGACGGTGATCAGCAGCGTCACGAACACCGTCCTGGCCACGGTCCCCGCCGGCTCAGGCCCGGCCATGATTGCGGTGGCGCCGAACGGCAACGTCTACGTCACCAATCAGAGCTCGAACAACGTGACGGTGATCAGCAGCGCCACGAACACGGTCCTGGCCACCGTCCCCGTCGGCGGGGGCCCGTTCGCATTGGCGGTGGCGCCGAACGGCAACGTCTACGTCGCCAACAGCACTTCGAACAACGTGACGGTGATCAACAGCACCACGAACGCCGTCGTGGCCACCGTCCCCGTCGGCGCGGTCCCGGACGCGGTGGCGGTGGCGCAGAACGGCAACGTCTACGTCGCCAACCGGAACGCTGGCACCGCGACGGTGATCAGCAGCGCCACGAACACCGTCATTACCACCCTCCCCACCGGTGGGTTCCCGGGCGCGGCGGCGGTGGCGCAGAACGGCAACGTCTACATCGCCAACCAGACCTCGAACAACGTGACGGTGATCGACAGCGCCACCAACACTGTCGTGGCCACCGTCCCCGCCGGCACGGTCCCGGGGGTGATCGCGATCGCGCCGAACGGCAACGTCTACGTCACCAACACCGTTTCCAACAACGTGACGGTGATCAGCAGCACCACGAACACCGTCCTGGCCACCGTCCCCACCGGCGGGGGCCCGTTCGGGGTGGCGGTGGCGCCGACCGGCAACGTCTACGTCGGCAACAGCAGTTCCAACAATGTGACGGTGATCAGCAGCGCCACGAACACGGTCCTGGCCACCGTCCCCGTCGGCGCGTTCCCGTTCTCGGTGGCGGCGGCACCGAACAGCAACGTCTACGTCACCAACGCCAATTCGGCCAGCGTGACGGAGATTTCGCCGTTGACGGTGACGACCTCGCCTGCGGCGCCGGTGTGCGGGCAACCGGTGACGTTCAGCATTTCCGGGGGGACTCCGAACGGGACAGCGGTGGTGGACTTCGGGGACAGCAGCCCCACGGTCACCGTCCCCCTGGACGCCACCGGGAGCGGGCAGACCACCCACACCTACACCGCCGGTACGTTCACCGCGACCGTGAACGGCAATCCCACCCCCGTCACCGTGAACTCCAACCCCACCACGACGACGCTGTCGGTGACGCCGAACCCCTCCACCTGCGGTCAGAGCGTGACGGTATGCGCCACCATCACCCCGGCGCCGGCCACCACCACGGTGCCGACCGGCACGGTCACCTTCACCCTCCCCAACGGCCAAACCCAGGTGGTCCCCGTCAACGCATCGGGGCAGGCATGCTTCACCACCACCGCCCTGACCACCGGCACCCTCACCGCCGCCTACGGCGGTGACAGCTGCTTCACCGGCTCCAACGCCAGCACCCCCGTCACCGTGAACCGCACCCCCACCACGCTGACCGCGCAGCCAGGCACGATCCGGCTCCGGCTGACCCCGCTGCCCGAGTTCTACATCCCCACCCTCAGCGCCACCCTGAGGACCACCTCGGGGATGCCGGTGGCCGGTCAGCCGGTGACCTTCACCGCCACCACGCTCTTCGGCCCGGTCAACCTCGGCACCGCCGTCACCGACGCCAACGGCACCGCCACCATCCACAACGCCATCGTCCCCGTCTTCGCCATCGCCACCCCCTTCTACACCGCCACCTTCCCCGGCAATGCCTGCTACACCGCCGCCACCGCCCACGGCATCCTGCTGTTCATCCCCCTCCCGGGCTGATCTCACCGGCGCCGAAAACCCACGTCACCTGGCCTGCTGCGACGGGAGGAACACGCCGTGACCCAACTGGACGAGCTGGCCGACCAGTCGAGGGGTTGGGCGGCAGGCCTGGATTCCAGAGGCGGGGCTCCGGCCGTGAGGGCGGCTCCAGCATCGGCACGGATCCAGCAGACCACGGTGCAGGAAGGTCGGCAGAACAAGCCGACTCCACCCTCACGAGCTGCGCTTGGTCGGTGCCCCAGCGACGGTGATGACAGCAACGACGGCACACATCGGCTGCCAAACGTCCACTCTGACAGCACAGCCTTGAAGAGCGGGAGGTCATGCGTAGGAACTCTCCCGACCCTACTGATCCACAGGTATTGACAATTGCTCCCGCCCGGCTGACGAGCCCGTGCACGGTAGGCGGTGAGACGGCGAGCCTCCGAGTGATCGCAAGTCGTGGGGCCTGGGTATACCGATTGATGTACCCGCGCGCTGGTCTCTGGCTCGTGAGAAATCGGACCTGGACGTCCGGCTTGTCCTTCGTCGATCGCCATCGCGGAGTGTGCTGCTGCCGGGCTGCTGAGGCGTGTCCCGAGGCGAGTCGTGCCGTGAACTGGGCACTGTCTCACTGCTGACCGCCTCGACGGCTCGGTGGCGAGGGCCGGCAGGCTCACACAGCGGGAGGTGCGCCATGACGTGTATCCCAAGTCGCAGAATGCGGACGCGTGTTGTGGACGAGGTGGTCCTGGTACTCCAGCCGTAGATCGTGATCTTCATGTCTGATTCGCGGCTGTCGTCGGTAATGGCCGGCTTGGGCTCGGGCCTGGTGGCGGCGTCGCCAGACTGGAAGGTCCCCTCCACCCGCCACCGTGATCCAGCGACGCGGACCAGGGTGTTCTGGGGCGCCGGGTCGAGTGAGAAGTAGCGGTAGTAGGCGAGTTCAGCGGTGGTGCGGCCCCGGCCGACAGCGTCTGCCAGGCCCGCTGGGGCACCTTCGCGGCCAGGGCATCCGCGTGGAACGTCCCGCGCCGGTGGTGCTTCATGCCGGCAGGCGACGGCGATCACGTAGCCGACCTGGCGCTCTTCCAGCGCGGAGCACAGCTGTGGGTTGCCGCCGTAGACCTCGTCTGCCGCGACCCATCCGGCGCGGTGCCCGGCATCGAGAAATCGGCCGATCATGCGGGCGGCCAGCTCCGGCCTGGTCGCGAAAACGGTGTCCTCGTGCAGGCCCGCGGCTCGGCAGCGATCTGGGTCGCGCGTCCAGGAGCGCGGGATGTACGGCTCCCGGTCCACTGCCGCGTGCCCGTGCAGTCCCGCACCCTCGTCTGCAGATGCTCCAGGACGTACTCGCGCACGTCATCGCGCACGGCGTCGGCATCCCATCGGGCCCGGCCGAGCAGGTGCTGCAGGCCGTCCGGGGTGGCCTATCCGGCCCACTCGGCGATGCTCCAGCAGTTTTTGCCTGGCAGGTCCGACAGCAGCCCCAGCATCAGATCCCGTACCCGACGCCGGGGTTCAACCCGGGCGAACCGGCCGGCTGTCCGGCTCATACGGCTGGAGGTCGCGCTGGTACCAAGTGCCTGACTTGCCGCCGAGATCGGCCGGGGTGGCAGGGCCAACCGGGACGAACCCGGCCTTGGCCAAGACTCTCCGGGACGCGGCGTTGTCGTGGGAGGTGGCCGCCCGCAGTGTGCGCAAGCCGTGCATCGCTGTCGCCATCCGGCACAGCTCCCGGACGGTCGCGGTCGCCACGCCGCGGCCGGCGACCCGCTCCGCGACCCGGTAGCCGAGTCTGGCAGTGCCGTCCTCCAAGTCGTACAGGTTGAACCTGCCGAGTACCGAGCCGTCCGCGGCGACGAGCACGTAGAAGGCGCAGATGCCGGCCTCCTGCTCGGCCAGCGAGGCGTTGTACCGGTCGGTGAACTGGTCGAAGAAGTCGTCGCCGCGTCCCGGAGAGTCTTGGCCAAGGCCGGGTTCGTCCCGGTTGGCCCTGCCACCCCGGCCGATCTCGGCGGCAAGTCAGGCACTTGGTACCAGCGCGACCTCCAGCCGTATGAGATCGAAGCAGCGAAGTAGGTGCGGTTCGCCAGCTCGAAGGCCAGGACTGCCGGGGTGTGGCCGGCATGCAGCCGCTTCAGCTCGGGCATTGCCCGACTCTACCCAGATCGTGCGCGGAGGCCACCTGAGTTGCTGCCAGCGGCAGACACCCCCAAGGCCAGGGCACATCACGCTCTACGGCTGGTGTACTGGGAACAGCGTTCATCGACGGGTTGCGACAGCAGTTGAAGATGAACGAGATCGTGGATGTTCTCTGGAAATGAAGGTGCTGGGGGGCTGCGGCTGCTTGGTCGGGGCCTTGCGGAGCGGCTGCTGGGTAGGCGGTTACGGCCCTAGGGAGGCCAATGCTGATCTTGAAGAACGGCAGGTCCCGGCTCACTGGCCGGGGCCTGCCGTGTGAGGTCCGGCTGCCTGCATGCCGCTGTGCATCGGTCATTCGGGGGCAACGGCTGCGGCCGTGGCGGAGTTGGTGAGGCTGTCGAGTCGGGCGGCGATGTCGGGGTGGTCGGTGGTCAGGTGGGGGCGGGTGGCGTTCAGGGGGTGGATGAGGGCGGCGGCGTCGTCCTGGGCGAGGGCGGCGTCGAGTTGGCTGAGGGGGAGGCGGGCGGTGGTGGGGAGGTCGGTGAGGGCGGTGATCTGGCCGGCGATGCGGCGCAGGTCGGCGGCGTTGTGGCGGGCCCAGGTGGCGATGGTGCGGTCGGCGGCGCGGCGTTCGCGGGTGGCCTGGACGCGTTGTTCGCCGGTGGTTCCGGGGCCGGGCCTGTTGCGCAGGTAGCGGCGTTCGGCGGCTTGGCGGCTGGCGACGCCGAGGGGGTGGGCGAGGTCGGCCCAGCTGGCGCCTGCATGGCGGGCTGTTTCGATCAGATTGGTTTCCCACCCGGCGAGCTGCTCACGCACCTGTCGCAGCAGCAGGAGGGAGGCCAGGGCCTGCTCCGGACCGGTGCCCTCGCCGCCGGGGGCCTCGTGCTGGGCGGCGCGCAGGGCGCTGTTGATGGTTTCCAGGGCCGCCGCCGCAGCGAGGAACGAAGCCGGGCTCTGGGCGTCAGTGCTGGAAGAGACCGGCTGATCGGCTGCTGTCATGGGCACCTCCTTCCAAGTTGTCATCGTTTCGACGACAGAATATTTGTCATCCACTCGATGACATGTTACAACGGTGTCAGTGAAGCGCATTGGCGGGTACAGCCCAAACCTTCTGGAGGTGTTTCGCGATGTTGATGCGCACTGACCCTTTCCGTGAACTCGACCGCCTCGCCCAACAGCTGACCGGCACCGGCACTGGCACCGGTACCTGGACGCGGCCCTCTGCGATGGCGATGGACGCCTACCGTGAGGGCGACGAGTACGTGGTGGCCTTCGACCTTCCCGGCGTCAGCGCGGAGGCGATCGACATCGACGTCGAGCGGAACATGCTGACCGTCAGGGCGGAGCGCCGGCCCGTGGCGAAGGCCGACGACGTGCAGATGGAACTGTCGGAGCGGCCGCTGGGCGTCTTCTCCCGCCAGCTCGTGCTGGCCGACACGCTGGACACCGAGCGCATCAAGGCCGACTATGACGCCGGGGTGCTGACCCTGCGCATCCCGATTGCCGAGCGCGCCAAGCCCCGCAAGATCTCCGTCGGCGGGGAGTCCTCCCGCAAGGAGATCTCCGGCTGAGTCCGGCGACCCGGGCCGGCCCGCGGCGCAGGACGGGCACCTGATCTCCCCCTCCGCCCGTCCTGCGCACCGCTCAGACCAAGAGAGGCGGTGGCTGACGTGACCCTGCGATGGGAAGCCTTCCTCGATCAGGTGAAGGAACGCGGCGAGTACGAGAGCGTCCAGGAAGCGGAACGCGCGGCCCGCGTGGTTCTCGCCCTGCTCGGCGCCCACCTGGTCGGCGGCGTGCGTGCAGAACTGGCCGCACGTCTGCCGGAAGCGTTCGCCCTGATCCTGCTCAACCCGCTGCAGAGCGCCGAACCACTCCCGCCCGAACGGTTCGTGCGGGCGACGGCGGCATGGATTGAGGGGGCCACCGAAGCGACCGCGGCCTGGGACGTCAGCGCCGTCCTCAGCACCGCTGCCGACGCGGCCGGCGACCGCCTGATGACGCAGATCCTGCTCCAGCTGCCCGTCGGCTATGACCTCCTCTTCGGCCGCCCCCAGTCCACCTGACCGCCCCCAGTCCACCTGACAGCCCACCCACCTGGTGCCCGGGCCCGCCGGGCACCCCCACACCACGACCTCGACCACGAGAAAGGCAACCACCGCAGTGACCTCCGACCGGCCCGCACCGCTCCAGCACCTGCCCCAGATGACATTCGAGCAGATGCTGGAAAAGGTCCGTTACGAAGGCGCCTACCCCACTCGGGAACGGGCCAAGGAAGCCGTCCGCCTGGTCCTTGCGGGACTTGGACGCCAGCTGACGGGCGACGAGCGCGTCGAACTGGCCACCCGCCTGCCCCTGGAGGCCGCACGCATCCTCACCGAACAGATCCCCAACACCCAGCCCCTCACCGGCTGGGCCTTCGTCAAGGACCTCGCCGCCCGCACCGGCGCCACCCTGGCCGCCACTCGCTGGGACACCGGCTCCGTCCTGGCCACCGTCGCCTTCCTGGCCGGCCCAGAACTGCTCACCGGCATCCTGCGCCAACTCCCCTCCGGCTACGCGCTTTTGTTCGGCCGCGCCGAACTCACCCAAGCCGCCTGAGGAGCTGTGCGACATCAGCACATGGCCCGGGTAGCGCGAGGGAAGGCCCAGCGGCCGAGTTGATCTGCCGCCCACGCTGAGGCATCGGCACCAGCGAGAGCGGTCCCGGTCCCGGTCCTGGTCCTGGTCCTGGTCCTGGTAGGACCTTGGTGGCGCTGGGCTTGGCCTTGAAGAGGAGTAGGTCCCAGCCGACTGGCCGGGACCTACTCCATGACACGGCGTAGCCGCATCTTGTCCACGGCTCGTTGGGCGAGGACGGCGGGGGCGACGCCGCCCTTTGCGGGCGTCCCGCACGAGCTGATCGGCTGGACCGCCCGACGCGGTGAACAGATCGCCGCCTGCCGACAGGAGCTGGGGCACGAGTACGTCACCGCGAAGGGCGAGGACGGGGAGCCGAAGTTCCTGCCCGTGGTCTCCGAGCGGGCCCGGGTGAAGCTGAACCGGATCGCGGTCCGATCGACCCGCCCGCCCAAGCAGCAGGCGCGGCCGCCCCCGCGAGCCCGGCCTGGACGAACAGATCGTGGATGCCGTGCTCGCCACGCACTGCAACGACATCACCCACGGTCGATGTCCAAACGCTGCGCACTGATCTGCAGGCCCTGGAGCTGACCGCCGACCAGCTGGCGCGGATCACGAAGGCGTTCACCGCACTCGCCGCCGACGCCCAGCAGGCACGCGAGCGGGGCACACACCAAGAACCAGGCGCCACCGCACCATGTACGCAGCCCCCGAAAATCACCAGACCCCGACCCGACCCGCCCCGGGGCCCCAACACGGCCCCGGGTCCAGGCGGTGACCTCCGGCGTTACGGGTGGTGCACACCCGCCTCAAAGTGCGCCTCGCTCGCGGCCCCGCCATGCGTTCGTCTCGCATCGCCTCCAGTGCGGGTGACGTCCTGCGGGGAGTCGGCAAGGATCTGGGCGGCGAAGTGCGTGATGCCCCGCAGCGCGGTTCCGGGGCAGGCGTCGTTCCACCCGTCTCTCGCCATGAGGAGGACGACGCCGAGTTCGTCCACCACGAATGAGTCAGCGGTGACGTCGTCCATGTCGTCGGACAACGCGGTCACCGGGAAGACAGCAACGCCGTGGTGCGCATGTGGGGTGGTCCGCAGGGCGGAGGGGCGAGTCAGACCAACGGGGGAGCGGGGTGCGCCTGGGGGCTGAGGCGGAGGGGGCGCGGGCGCGGGAGGATGGGATCTCCAGCGGAGGGGGACATGATGGAGCGTTGGGACCGGATCGGGCGTGCGGCGGCGTACGGGATTGTGGCGGCCCTGGTGCCGTATCTGGTCATCAAGGTGTCGTGGGTGGTCGGTTCGTTACTGGGGCTGCTGCCGGTCGGGCGGGGGTTCAGCCTGGGCGGTTGGCTGGTGCTCAACACCGTCACGATCGGGATGGCTGCGGCCGGGATCACGCTGGGGCTGGCGTTGGTGCGGCCGTGGGGGATGCGGATCCCCGGCTGGCTGGTGGGATTCTTCGCCTGGGTCGGGTCGGGGTTCTTGGTGTCGATCCTGCCGTTCGTGGTCGTCAGCGCGCTTGTGAACTCCGGGACGGGCAGTTCGGGAGGCTCGGGGAGCCCGGGGGGTGACGCGGCGATGCCGGGCTGGGAAGCGGTGCTGCTCCAGTGCAGCTTCGTGGGAACCGGGCTTGCGCTGGCTCTCGCGCTTCCCGCCTATCTGTGGCGGCGTTGGCCCCACGTGCTGCGCCGGCCGGAGCGACCCCGCACCCGCACCTCCTCAGGACCGGTGTGGCCCGCGGTGACCGGCGCCGTGACCGGCCTGGCCTGGCTCTACTGGGCGGCCGGTGGCTCTCTGGGCATCGCGCACCGCGATGAGCGGCCGGTCAGTTGGCATGTGCTGGTCGGGGTCAGCGCGGGCTGGGCTCTCGTCGTGTCCGCCGCCGTGCCGGCTCTCGTCCGGCGCCGGTCGACCCGGCTGCCGTATCCGCTCCTGCTTGCGCTGGCGTGGCTGGGATCGGGCTCGATGTTCGCGTGGAGCGGCTGGAGGCTGCCGGCCACGGTGTACGTGGCGCTGGCGCACCCGAGCGACGTCAGCTACCCGGAGAACGTCGCGGTCACTGTGGCGCTGCATGTCACGGCCGTGCTGACGGGGGTGGGCATCATGCGGACGCTGGTACGCGGCGAACGTAGGCGGGTGAGCGTGCCCGACAGCGCCCAGCAGTCCGCCGAACGGGTGGGCCGTCGCCCGTGAACCTGCCAGTTCAGGAAGGCCTTTCACCAGGACCACCTCGATGCTCCCGGGGCAAGGCCAGCAGTGACTTCAAATGACGGCACTGCTGTCAGAGATCGCGTGTCGTCTCGCTCATGTCAAGACGACGCATCCCCGTCGCTCGAGTTCGGTCAGCAGCGGCAGGGAGGGATCGATGTCGTTCCATCGCAGATCCAGCTTCTCCAGTGATGGAAGCAGGGTGAGCCAGTCTGGTAGGTGGCTGAGGCGGTTGCTCCGCAGGTCGATCTGACGGAGCCGCGGCAGGCCGGCCAGTGACGGCGGCAGCTCCGCCACGGAGTTCTCGCGCAGATCCAGGTGACGAAGTTGGTGCAGTTCCGCGGTCGACGGCGGCAAGTGTTCGATCGTGTTTCCTCGGAGCCAGAGTTCACGCAGGTCGCGGAGCCGGCCGAGGGAGTCGGGCAACGTGGTCAGCCGGTTGTGCTGTGCCCTGAACTCGATGAGGCCGGCCATCCTCCCGATGGCCTCGGGGAGGGTCGTGAGGAAGTTCTCGCCGATGTTGAGGTATCGCAGCCTGGTCAGCTTTCCCACGGCGTCCGGAAGCCGTGACAGCTGGTTGTCATGCAAGTAGAGGCAGTTGCTGAGCTCCGTCAGCCTGCCCAGCTCGTCGGGAATCGACGTGAGCGCGTTGTGGCCCACGTCCAGGGTCATCAGCCGGTGCAGTCGTTCGATCCCTGGTGGGAGGGCCGTGAGTCCGTTGTCGGCAAGGATCAGGACGCGGAGTTCGGTCTGTTGCCAGACCGAGTCGGGCACTTCTCCGAGTTCCTGACGCCATAGGTTCAGTGCGTGCCTCACGGCCTTCTCACCTTCGTCAGTGGTCTTGGGCCTCGATTCTCGCCCGGGACTTCGGGCCAGGCAGCCGGTTCGTTTTTCTCTTCGCGCTCGGTCAGCACCTGGAAGAGGAGCCCGGCGTCGTGCCGGTCGAGTTGCATGTAGCCGAGCTCATCAATGCAGAGGAGGCCGACGCGGCCGTAGCGGACGATGGTCTTGTTCAGCCGCTTCTCGTCGGCCGCCTCGACCAGTTCGTTCACCAGCTTCGTGGCCAGCGTATAGCGGACCCGGTAGCCCTTTCTGCCCGCACGGCGTGCCCCTGCTGCGCGCCCTACCGTTTCCCCTACCGACCCTCCTACGCCGCGCTCCCGAGATTCAGGGGATAAAGCCACCGGTCAGAGGGCCTTGGCAACCGGCTCAGGCACATCGACAGTTACGCGGTGAAGGTCACAGACACCGTCGCCGCGTTCCTGCAGACCCCACCCGAGCCGACCCGCCGCGTACCCCGCAACCGCCCCCACCCCGCCACCAGCACGCCCACCAGTGCACCGGCGGGCAATGACACCTCCGCTGCCCCAATGGCCGCGCCGGAGCGCCCCAGGGGTGGGGCCAGATCAGCTCCTGGGCGACGGAGGTGGTGCTGCCGGTCTCCGGCACGCTCTCGACCCCCGGCAAGAACAGCCCCCGCGCCGACGCGGTGCTCGCCGCGCCGGAGGCCGGGCTGCCGGTGATGTGCGTGGAGGTCGACAACGGCACCGAAAACCCGGTCGTCCTGTCCTACAAGGCCGCAATCTATCGTGAAGCACCCAAAACGTCGGCACCTCCGGGTGTCGAGAATGGGGCACCCGCTCCGTCCCAGGGGTACCAGTGGCCAGAACGGACTGCGAGACGAAGAAGGAGCAACCCCGTGACGATTCAGCGGATGGACAACGTAGGCATCGTCGTCGACGACCTGGAGGCTGCCATCGCCTTCTTCACCGAGCTCGGCATGGAGCTGGAAGGCGAAGCGCAGATCGAGGGAATCTGGGCAGACCAGACGGTCGGCCTCGACGGGGTCCGCAGCGCCCTCGCGATGATGCGCACCCCGGACGGCCACGGCAAGCTGGAGCTGACGAAGTTCCACGCCCCCGCGGCGATCACTGCCGGACCGCTCAACCCGCCACCCAACACTCTGGGCCTGCACCGTGTCATGTTCGCCGTCGACGACATCGACGACACGATCACCCGCCTGCGCCGCCATGGCGCCGAACTCCTCGGCGAGGTGGCGCAGTACGAGAACGTCTACCGACTCTGCAACCTCCGCGGCCCCTCGGGAATCATCGTCGCTCTGGCCGAACGGATCAGCTAGTTGCCCCTCGGCCCGACGCCAGTGGCCAGCTGCGGGGCGCCCCTCTTGCCGATTGACCTTCGGCCACACGGGATTCGGACGGCTGAAACCTTCCCTTGCGGCTGCCGGAGTGCGGTCGTAGGCAGTGCGGCGCGAGGCGGAGGGGACGGTATCTGTGCAGCTCACCGTTGTGTCGGCCTACGCTAGTCGGCGCAACACGTGTGGTGCCACCGCTAGTTCGGGTGAAGGTTTGACAGACGGGCTTGGGCCGACTTGAACCAGCTGCTCGGGCAGGTTGAAGCAAGCGTTCGGCGCCTCCCGGCCCTACCTGTAGGAACAGTTCCTCACGCATGGGGGGAGGGGCAGGTGACCTCCCAGGCCGCCTCGATCATCTGGAAGATCTCGTCCACCGCGGCCTCCGGATCGGCCGCCTCACGGGCCAGCGCATAGGCGTCGATCACGAACCTCGCGATCGCCCGGCAGGCCGTTGTGGTCGGTGACAGGCCGGGGTCGTCGGCAATGGCAGTAGCCAGCGCCTCCGCATGGCGCAGCCGCATCGAATCCTCGTACTCCCGCAGGGCACGTGACTCTTCGATCATGCGCCAGATCGGGGCGGCGCCGGCCGCCGTGCAATGGCGCACCATGGCGTGGATCTCGCGGCGCAGCGCGGGGATGAGCGGCTGGTGCGGCGCCCGGCCGGTGACCGCCTGCGTGAGGCGTTGCTCGAAGTTCTCGTCCTGCTCGAACACCAGGGCCTCTTTCGAGGCGAAGTGAGAGAAGAGCGTGGTGACGGCCACGTCGGCTTCGGCGGCCACGTCACGGATGCCCACCGCGTCGTACCCGCGTTCCAGGAAGAGCCGCAGGGCGGTGTCAGCGACCTTCTGGCGGGTCGCGGCCTTCTTGCGCTCACGGCGTCCGGTCGGCACGGTCATGCCGTGATGCTAACAGATACAAAGACATAACAGTTCCAAAAGGCTAACGGTTAGTGCTACGGTCGCCGCATGAAGAAAGTGAGCTTCGCCGAGTTCGGCGGTCCGGACGTCCTGCACCTCATAGATGCCGAGGAGCCCCACGCGGGCCCCGGTCAGATCCGCGTCGCCGTGCGGGCGGCGGGTGTGAACCCTGTCGACTGGAGGGTCCGAGAAGGCCAGGTGTTGGGGGCCCATCCGATCGAGCTGCCCGCCGGGGTCGGGCTGGACGCCGCCGGGGTGGTGGACGAGGTCGGTGAGGGTGTCGAAGGTATCGAGGTCGGTGACCATGTGTTAGGCGAAGGGGCCGACACCTATGCCGAGTTCGCCGTGCTGTCGGCCTGGGCCCGTATGCCCGAGGGTCTGACGTTCGAAGAGGCGGCCGGGTATCCCTCCGTGGTGGAGACCGCGCTGCGCATCATCCGCGAGGTCGGTGTGCAGTCCGGGCAGACGCTGCTGGTCAGCGGCGCGTCCGGGGGAGTCGGATCGGCGGTGCTGCAGATCGCCCGCGACCGCGGCATCACGGTGATCGGCACGGCTGGGGCCGCGAACCAGGACTATCTGCGGAGCCTGGGCGCCGTCGCCACGACGTACGGCGAGGGTTGGGCGGAGCGGGTGCGGCATCTCGGCCGCGTCGACGCGGCTCTCGATCTGGCCGGCTCGGGTGTGATCCGCGAGCTCGTCGAGCTGACCGGGGATCCGCAGAAAGTGATCTCCATTGCCGATCTCGGTGCGCCGGAGCTCGGTGTCCGATTCTCCGGTGTGGCCGGGAGTGTGCCGGACGCGCTCGCCGAGGCCGTCGGCCTCATCTCGCGGGGGAAGCTCCACATCCCGGTCGAGAAGTCGTACCCGCTCGCCGAGGCCGCGGCGGCGCACATCGACAGCCAGGCCGGTCACACGCGCGGACGCAGGGTCGTGGTCGTCTGAACCGTTTCAGACAGGCGACCGTCGCTCAGCGAAGAGGCGCGATGCACATCGGACGTCTGCCGCTCCCGTAGCGGGGTCGGGGCGGGGTTCCTGTCCCGACCCCGCAGCGGTGCCTACGCGACGGCCGGGGCCTTGGCCCGCCGGACTTCGATCTTCGCGCGGCACTGGGTGCACAGCGGATTCTCTGGGGCGGCGATTGTGGCGTGAGGCAAGTCGTGCAGCTCAACGCCGATTCTGGCGAGCATATCGAGTGCAACAGATGTGGCACCAAGATGGCGGTGCGGGTAGCAGGGGTGGACCGCGAAGGGGCGCTCGCGGCCAAGACTGACCGTTTCGGAAGGCCCAGTTCTGGGACGAGCTGCCCTTGGATGAGCAGGTCGCCCTCATCGGCCCCGGACTCCTCTCTGGGTGAGTGCATCCCACTGGTCGCGGGTCGGGCCGTCGTGCGTTGGCGAGAAGTCTGGGTGGGCGGCCAGCCAGTCGGTGACGGCTCGGTCCACTTCGTCGGTGCCGTAGGCGTCGTCGGCCGGTTGCAGGAGATGGCGTACCCGGGCTCGGGCTCGCATGACGACGGGATCGTCAAAGGCGCAAGCGGCCAGGGCAGCAGCCCGCCGATCCGAGGACGGTGAACTCTCGGTGAGGCGTTGCTCGTTGCCGCGGTCGGCCGTCACCTGCGCGTCGAACCACGGGCGAAGGACCTGTGCCGTCCAGGTGTGGTAGCCGATGGGGTCTGCGGCGATCTGGTCGACATGGGTGGCGAGGTGCTGGGCGGCAAGCAGGCCGAGGGCCACGCCATGGCCCAGGGTGGGGTTGGTGTGGACGAGGCTGTCCCCGGCGTTGACCAGGCCCCTGACGACAGGTCCGTCACCGTCGACGAGGGAAGTCCAGCGGTTGTCCAGGCCGGCCATCGCCAGGACGGCTGTCTGTGGTTCGGGGGCCAGGTCGAGCCAGGCGGCGGTGGCGGGGAAGCGGCGGGCGACGGCCTCGAACACGGCAGGGTCGGTGAGCGCGCCGCGGGTCGGATCGCCCGTGGAGAGCACCAGGCTCACCGCGAAGGTGTCATTGTCAGAAGGGAAGACGCCGGCGAGCGCGAACGGTGCGGCCGAGCCGGTCTTCACTCGTCCGGGGTCACGTGGGCCGTCGGCGCGCAGGCGGTACCAGCGGCACAGGTAGGTGATTCCGGTGCGGTGGCTGTCGACCACGGGCGGGCGGCAGCCGGCCGCGGTCAGCCAGTCGGGGACCGGCGAGCGGCGACCGGACGCGTCGACGACAAGGTCCGCCTGGTGCCTGTCCGCGCCCACCTGCACGCCGGTGACCCGGGCAGTGCGGCCCTCCTCGAAGGTGAGGGCGCTCACCCGGCAGCCTCGCCGCACCTCAACTGTGGGTTCCCGCCGCACGGCCGCGGTCAGGGCGGCCTCCAGCACGATGCGACGGGTGCGCAGCGTCACCAAGTCCTCATCACCGGCCCGATGCGGCGGATGCTCACCGAACCAGTCGAAGTCGTGGTATTCGCGGGCTCCGCGTGCCAGCAGATCCAGGTAGACATCAGGGGTCTCGGTCCGCAATACGGTGCGGACGGGGGCGAGAAACGAATGGGGATGATTGGCCTGCGGGACTCGGGGCCTGTTCCAGTGAAGGAAGTCCCGGTGCAGGTCCTCTCCGGCCTGCCGCGCGTTCTGCTCGAACAACGTGACCGTGTGGCCCCGCCGGCCAAGCAAGAGCGCCGTCCCCAGCCCGCTGATACCCCCACCGATCACCGCAACCCGCGCCACCGATCTCCCCTTCGCGTCGTGTTGCGGAATGAGCCTACTGCTCGGCGATTTCCTGTTCGAAACCAGCTTCGTCCGTCGCGGTAGGGGGCACGGTGGCGGCCGATGCCAAGTCGAGATCCCCTTGCCTCCGTGCCCGAAGCGGTGGCAGGGCTGCCGGCAGGTCGCGCAGCGGCCGTCCTCTTTGGCCGGGCAGGACAGCGGCACGGGGGTCGGTGCAGCTGTGGGCACGGCGGAACCTTGCTTCTCAGCCACAAAATCCACCCGCTGTCGTCCACGTTCCCGCCCCCACGGTCAGTCGAGCTGGAGTTCCCGGTCCGGGCGGCACAGCGCGCATGGCTCCACACCTGCTGTGAGCGCCTCGTTGACGCCCTGTCGGGGGACCGGCCGCAGGCGGGGCCGGCGGCCGGCGGTGCACTCGCCGTGGTGAACGGCCACCGGCCGCGGGTCGGCGCTGACGTTCATTTGTACCGTCCAGTCGGGCGGGGGGAGGGGCACGCCGAGGCCCGGTGGGTCATGCCAATGCTCAACCTCGGTCACACGCTGCTGGACGCGGTCGAGCTGCAGCCGCAGGTATGTCACTGTCGCCTGCAGGTGAGGCAGGTTCGACCACCCGCATGCCATCGCTGTATCGGTGACCGACATGCCGTTGGTGAGGTGGCCCAGGGCGTGGTGGATGCGAAGCGTGGTGCGCCACTGGTGGGAGCTCATGCCGAGTTCGGTGTGGAAACAGGCGACTCAGGGTGCGTTCACTGGCTCCCGCAGCGCGTCCCAGCCCGGCCAGAGTCGCAGGCCGCGCAGGATCGGAGTGCAGGAGGTCGGTGACGGTGCGCAGCCGGTCGTCGCTGGATTCGGGCAGGTGCAGCGACTGCTCGGGAGTATCGCAGAGCTCGTCGATCACCACGGCGAGCAGTCGTCAGCGGGCGCCGGGGCGGACCTCTGACCGCTCGCTGTCAGCGCCAAGACGGCCTCGCGCAGCAGCGGGCTGACGGAGAACACGCTGGGGTGGTCGACGAGTTCGCCGCACAGGTCGATCGGGATGGTCAAGAGGCGGACGTCGGTGCGGCCGTAGAAGCGAGGGGAGAGGGCGAAGCCGGGGGCGTCCACGTCACCCGGTTGGCCGGATCGACCCAGGTTCCGCGCTCGGTCGTGGTGGCCAGTGTCCCGGCGGCTACGTAGACGAGCTGACCCCGGTCATGGGTATGGGGGTCGAGGTGGTAGCCGTGCGGCAGCCACCCAGCCCCGCTGGGCAGGGGCTGCGGTTCTGAGGCCCCCGGAGGGGGCCGGCAGGTTTTCAGCATCAGATGACAGTCTGCCGGTGGCGCGTCACGCGGTGCAGGTCGGACAGTAGCTGTGCAACGCCTGCTCCGCGTGTTGGGGCATGGTGGCTTCGAGGGCGCCGGCGGGGCGCTGTTGTACGGGTTCGGGGAGCTGGCGGCACCGACTCCCACCTCGGGGCCGCACTTGCGGACATGACTCCCAATCGCCGACGGTGGCGGCGAGCATTCCGCCGACCGTGCTCGGGGGAGGGCAGGGCAGGCCGACCTGGATCCCCTGGGGTGGCACCGTGGCGGAGTGGATAAGCATTGCCAACAGGCGGTCGCCGACGTCGAGTTTGTGCTTCGCACCGGCACCCACGGCCCGGCTGCGGGAACGAGCGTGAGCACGGCCTGATGCCGCTGGTGCCACAAGGGGCCGCTCTCAGCGCCGAGTTCAGCGATCACATCGGGCGTGAGCCCTGTGATCCGCTGACTATGGATGATCACTGCACGCGCCCGCTTTCCCACCACACAGACCATGATCAACGATCACAATCCTCGACGCGACACCGCCAACCACGCACGAGCTCGTCAGGGCGTGTTTGGAGTTGTGATCAGTCTGGTCTGATCCGGGGCTTGAGGTCGTGCTGGGCTGCTGAAACGCTCATGTGACGCGACGTCACCCGTAGTGCCCGTGAGCGGGAGTTGATCGAGCCAGTTGCTCGGCGTACGGTCCCTGCCCGCAGGAATGAGACCACCCCGCCGTCCGCACCGCCTCCGACTCGCTAGGCTGACGGCCGACCGAACGAATGGGGGCGGTGCGGATGCTGGTCGCCCAGTGGATACCGCGTAACGGGGAGCACTTCGGATCCATCTCGACCGGGCCTGCCGTGGCCCTACTCGGGGTCGGCGGGGTGGTCGTCGTGGCAGCCGGCGTGGTGGCCGCGCTGTCGCGGCAGGAGCGCGGTTCCGGACGCTTGACCGGCTGGCTGTTCGGGCTCGGTCTGACCATGTGCGTTCTGGGCGGGCTCGGGCTGCTGGTCCGTCGCTCCGAGGACCAGCAGACGAGCGACGGGCTGCACGCGGCTGGTCAGCAAGTCATCAGCGCGGCACTGGACTCGGCCCGGAGCTGCGCCACTGCCGCGCCGGAACCCACCTACGTCTACCCGAGCGGACTGATGCCCGGCGGCGCGGCCACGTACGCTCCGCCGCCGTGCAGCACCTCGCCGCGCGACGCACTCCTGGGCTCGACGGTGCTGACCTCCTTGGGCCTGTACCGGGCGGAGGAGGCGGCCTCCTTCGACACGAGCGGGCAGGTGACCGTGACCGACCCGAACAGCGGGAAGCAGGTCTGCGCCACCGTCCCGGACACCGCGGACAGCGCCGGCGCTGTTGCCGACGGCCCATGCGGGGGCTAGGCAGTTTCGTTCGGATCAGTCGGTCGTTGGTCCGGGCGTGCCGTTAGCAGATGTGCAGTGGGCGCGAGTCGAGCCGTTGCTTCCGGACCGGACGCCGAAGCGGGGTGATCGCTGGCGAGATCACCGGGAGTGATCGACGCGATCGCCTTCAAGTTCCAGCCAGGAACGCAGTAGGTCCATCTGCCAGAGAAGTACGGCAACTGGCGAGGCGTCCACAACCGGTCACGGATGTGGGCCTCGACGGCACCTGGGAGAGCGTCTTCTCCCGGCTCACGGGCTGGCTGATGGCGGTCGACAATGTCCTGGACGCACCGGATGCAGTGGACTCCGCGGGCCCGGACGGGACCCAAACCCGCGTCCGGGCCTGGCACGGGGTGCTCGTGGGGCGCGGCAGCGACGGCGGCAGCGACGATCCCATGACGCGCGCTCTGGCGGAGATCGCCCGGGGCCTGCACCGCGAAGGCCGACCGAACTCACCGCCGTCTGGCGGAAAGCATGCATCAGACGCTCATCGGCATGCGATGCGAACGCGAGACGGCCCGGACAGCGGCCGCCGGTGGCGGCGTGCCCCGGCTGACGGACCATCTTCGGCACGGCGCCTGGACCATCGGCGTCGAACAGCAGGTCACCGCCCTGTGGTGGCAGAGCTCTTCGACCGGCTCGAACCGGTCGACACCGATCTCCTCCTCGGCACCTGGCAGGGTGGCGGGCTCGAGCACACCAGCGAGAACGCCGCGCTGCTGACGAAGATGCGGTGGTACGGCAAGCGGTTCGTCGACGCCGATCGCGTGGAGCCGCTGCTGTGCCGCGACGAGGACGGGACGGTCTTCTGGTACGAGGAGATGGGCCTCGCAACGTTGCGTGAGGTCATCTACCGCGGCAAGCAGTCCACGGCGATGGTCTATGACCAGCTGCCCATCATCGACCATTTCCGCCGGCTCACCGACAACGTCCTGCTGTGCGTGATGGACAAGAAGGAAACCCTTACGGACTTCCTCTTCCACCTCACTCGTGTTCCCGCATCGCTGCCCCAGCCATCCGGCGACGGCAGATAGCGAGCCGACGATCAGGGTTGGTGTCAGCGCCGCGACGCGTCAGGGCGATCCCACCGCACCGAGGAACCCGCCCGAACGGCACGGATGGACGCGGCGAGTGCCGTGCCCATCCGTGCGGTGAGAGTGACCGAGATCCGTCTCCTGCGCGGCCCCCGGTGGCCTCAGAGGGGCGGTTGAGCAGAGCATCGATGGCTCCGGGCCCCTCGCCACCGACCTGCCGGTGGTGCAGTTCGGGCTGCGGCGGCACGTTGGCCGACGCTGTTGACCGCTGTGCGGTGGTGCGGGCAACCACCGCAGGCCAACCGGTGGCCGCCACAGGGCTGTGTGCCCAGGCTCTGGTAGGACAACCGGAGCGTGCTGCTGCTCGCCCTGGTCGCCATGGGGGCCGCCTGCGGCGCGCTCGGCGAACCTGCCCGGCGCACCTGCCCGGCGCACCTGCCCGGCGCACCCTCCCAGTCCGTCTGCTGCCGGCCGACCAGGTCGCGGCCGGGCCTCTCGACCATCGCGGTCGGGGGGCCACAGCCGGCGTCTGACGGGAACGGCGCGGGCGCTACGGCCATCTCTGTGGCTGAAGGGCCCGGGGTCACTGCCCCGGTACCCCACGCCGTTGGCCCTGTGGAGGAGCCCATGAATCGTGCACGATCCACCCGCAAGCGCCGCCGGAAGCGCGCCGCACTGCAGATGAGCGCCGTCGTCGTGGCCACCGCCGCGCTCGCTGCGTCGGGGGCGATGGCCGGACCGGCGACTGCCGCCACGGGAGGCCCGACACCGGTGCCGGCTCAGACCGCCGGCAGTGCCACCGCGACGGGCCATGGCATTCGCGTCGGCACGGTCAAGATCACCACTCGCCTGCGCAACGGCCGCTACGAACTCACAGATCCCACCCGGGGTGGCCTGACCATCAAGGACTACCTGAACAACGAGTACTTCGGTGACCTGGAGCTCAGCAAGCCCTTCACTGGCAAGGACAACGAATGGGGTAACGGCACCACCAGCAGCCGCGAGTCGGCGGCTGTTGACGCCCAGTTCGCCGCCGAACAGGCTTGGGACTACTTCAAGAACACCTTCCACCGCCTCGGCCCACGTGGCGACAACAAGGGTCCCACCCTGTACGTGCACTTCAAAAAGAACTTCAGTCACGCTCAGGCCATCGACGACCCGATGGCCGCTCTCTTCGGCGACGGGAAAAACAACAAGAAGCCCATCACGTCGCTCGACGCGGTCGCTCACGAATACACCCACCTCGTCAGCGACGCCACTGCAAAGTTCGGCTACTCTGCCGAGTCGGATGCCCTCAACGAGGCAACCTCCGACATCTTCGCCGCCATGGTGGAATTCCAGGCGAGCCTCCCCAGTGACCCCCCGGACTACCTCTTTGAAGAGAAGGTATACGGAAAGTCCAGCCCCATGCGCTACATGGACAAGCCATCACGTGACGGCAAGTCGCCAGACTTCTGGAAGCCCGGGATAACGAGCGGCAAGAACGGCGACACCCACTTCCAGGCCGGCATAGCCAACCATTTCTTCTACCTCCTGGCGGAGGGAAGCGGCAAAAAGACTATCAACGGCGTCGCCTACGACAGCCCGACCATCGACGGCCGGAAAGTCGCCGGTATCGGCCGCACCAAGGCGGCCCGTATCTGGTACGAAGCGCTCACCACCCAGTTCAACTCGACCACGGGATACAAGCAGGCCCGGGCCGGCACCCTCAAAGCCGCTGCCAGGCTGTACGGAACGCCTAGCCGCGAGTATGCGGCCGTCCAGAAGGCATGGGCCGCAGTCAATGTGAAGTAGACAGCCGGAAAGGGCCACCTGCGGCTCCACCGATTCGGGACGGTCTCTGACGAGCTCGTGCGTGGTTGGCGGTGTCGCGTCGAGGATTGTGATCGTTGATCATGGTCTGTGTGGTGGGAAAGCGGGCGCGTGCAGTGATCATCCATAGTCAGCGGATCACAGGGCTCACGCCCGATGTGATCGCTGAACTCGGCGCTGAGAGCGGCCCCTTGTGGCACCAGCGGCATCAGGCTGTGCTCACGCTCGTTCCCGCAGCCGGGCCGTGGGTGCCGGTGCGAAACACAAACTCGACGTCGGCGACCGCCTGTTGGCAATGCTTATCCACTCCGCCACGGTGCCACCGGACGACGTACTGGCCTGCTGGTTCGGCGTCGACCACTCCACATCACGCGCGCAATCGGTGAAGTACGGCCACGGCTGGCGAGGCGCGGCTGCACCGTGCCCCCGCCAGCCGCGCTGGCCACGCCCGGTCAGGGGCGCAGCCCGGCCCCGGCGATGACGGTGACAACGCCGGGGCCGGCTGCCGCGGAAGGGCCGGTCCGAACACCGTGGACGCCGCCGGGGCCGGTCCGGTGCGCCTGGTGGGGCGCTCGCAGCCCTCGCGCGCGCATACTCAGGTTGGACTCGTGGGGGTGGGCTGTGCGATCAGTCCGAATTCGATGATCAGTCCGGTGCCGGCGAGGCGGCCGTCGGTTTCACGCTCCACTTTCCGGAATCTTCGTCGCCGATTGGGGTGATTAGGGGAGGGTCTGGATCGCAGGCGAATCCAGTGGAAGTATGGGCACCTCGTCGGGTGGCGCTCAGCCACCTCGCAGATTCCCATGGGGGAAGCATGCGGATGGGTACTCGGATGCGCGCGGCCTCTGCTGCGCTGGCTGTTCTTGCGGGCAGCCTCACGTTCGCCACTGTTGGCGCCGGAACAGCTCACGCCACCACCAGCTGCGCCTCGGTGCTCGGCCCCATTCAGAGCATCAAGGTCGGTTCGCAGACGATTGGTCAATTCTACCTCGCGTGGAACTACTGCGACTCCAACAACAAGGTGGCGTACACCGAGGTCAACCTCTGGAACACCAACTACGTTAACGCCAACTGGAGATCCGGGCAGATTGACGTGCGGTCCAGCTCGGACTTCAAGTCGGCTGGTGGCTCGCCGCAGCCGAACGCCGGCACGTGGTGGTGGGACTCCCCGTTCACCAAGGTGGCCCCGAACGTTTACAACACCCGCCTCTACTACGGTCGCTGGAACTTCACGGCCGGCGGTCACTCGTGCTCCGGGGAGACCCCGACGTGGAACTTCTCCAACGGCACCCCTGACACCAGCGGTATGTACTCGTCCTGCAGCTGAAACAGAAGTCCGCCCGGGTGGCCCCGTTCCACTGGAGCGGGGCCACCCGCTGGCGTGTGAGCCCGTCCGTCCGGCCTCATTGCCACCGATCACAGCGGTCACATGCAGCACGTGTCCACCACGGGTCCACCACGGGTGCTGCGCACCGCAGCAGGCCGTTGCGCAGCACCCGTGCCCAGCCGTGTCCGCTGTGATCATCGTCGTCGACCGATACCGATCGCCGCCGACGACCACGCCTGCGCACGCGCGGCGAGGGCGAAGGGACCGCCACGGTAGTTCTCATCGGACCCGTGGCAGGTTTGCGACTCCACACCGACAACCACCACCGATGCCACACCGAACTCGCAGGCCAGCCACCCATCAGCCGAGTTGACAACGCTCCAGGTCAAAACAGAACAGCAACACCACACGGAAGCTGAACTCTCACTCGCAGCATGAACCCCTGTGTCCACATTCCGGGGGTCACCTCGCTGGCCGCCGTCGCCGCCGAAGACTACGGCGTCATTTGCTGTTCCGTGTCCGAGCGAGTGTGGCGCTTGCCTGGGCGGATGGCGGCATCAGGGGCAGTCCCAGGCCGCTCTTCTGGATCCGCCGCAGCAGGGCCAAGCCGGGGTCTGAGGAACATCCGTGTCAGATCGTGCGCTAAGTGGCTGTTGTCGTTCCGAATGTGAGGGCAGCGTTTTCGCTGGTCAGGCATAGCGTGGGTGACTCGGTGGAAGTGGTGGCATGTCGTGTCGTCGCTTTCCGGGAGGTTGCGGATGCCGTCGGTCGTCGGACTGCTGGAACGGCATGAGCTGGCCGCTCGCCGTCGAGTCGACGGGTTGCGTGAGGAAGCCGACCGCATCCAGGCGGAGCTGGCTGCGGCCGAGCGGGAGTGGGAGGAGTGGGCGATCGCCCGCAGGCGAGTGGGCACGGTCCTGGCTCCGGACGGCGGCAACATCGCTGATGAGGAGACCGCCTCCGGCCCGCGGGACACGGACGCGCCCCCGGCGCCCAGGCAGGCGGCGAGACCGAAGTCGCAGGTGCCGGTGTGGCGTGAGGGGCTGGCCTGGTCGGTGCTGTCGGTGGACTATCAGCGCATCCTCGAGGCCCTCGCGAGACGACACCGGCTCCATCAAGGGCCGCTGACCTGCCAGGAGTTCGCCGTGGTGTTCGGCCTGGACGCGGTGCCGGCCAAGGTGGAGGCACTGCGGTCGAAGGCGAAACGCCTGGTCGCGCGGGGCTGGCTGGCCGAGCGACAGCCGGGACAGTTCACCCTCGCCCAGGGCCCGGCCGGGCAAGGCGACGCGTCATGAGCAGGGTCATCGACCAGTAGACCATCGCCTCGGCACTGGCGGTGCGGCGTTCGAAGTCGCGCACCAGACGGCGGGTGCGCATCAGGTGGCGAAGAACCGCTCGACGATCCACCGCTTGGGCAACACTACGAAGCCGCGCATGTCATCGCTGCGTTTCACGATTGCCAGGACCAGCGCGAACGCGACCAGGCAGTGCTCGACGAGGCTGCCGGTGTAGCCACCGTCGGCCCAGACCAGCTCCAGCCGGTGGTGCACGTCGGCGACCTGCCCGAGCAGCACGTGGGCGGCGGTGCGGTCGCCGGTGTCCGCGGCGGTGACCATCACGCCCAGCAGCAGGCCGAGCGTGTCGACTACGACGTGCCGCTTGCGGCCGTTGACGAGTTTGCCGCCGTCGAAGCCGCGGCTGTCCGATCCGACGAATGCGTCCGCCTTGACCGACTGCGAGTCGATCACACCGGCCGTCGGTGCCGCGTCGCGGCCCAGTTTCTCGCGGACCTGTCCGCGCAGCCGGTCGTGGAACTCCTTGACCAGGCCGTGGTCGCGCCAGCGGCGGAAGAACGCATATACCCGGTCCCATGGTGGGAAGTCCCCGGGCATCGCACGCCACTTGATGCCGTTGTCGACGAGGTAGCGGATCGCGTCCAGCATCGCGCGGTGGCAATACGCCTCCGGCTGCCCACCCCGGCCGCGCAGCCAGGCCGGCATCGGCAGCAGCGGCCGGACCGTCTCCCACTCCGCGTCCGTCATGTCCGACGGATACCGCCGAACACGCTCCGGGTGATCGGCCGCATTCCCGAACCGGTGAGCGACACAATCACACGACAGTGCAGTCGAGTTGAACTGAACTGGCGCGAACGCGTACAACTGCGGCAACAGGGTCTCCTGGATCTCGGTTGGCTTCGCAACCCCGAGCTACCAAGAGGCCCTGCCTTCATGCCGACGGCCAGCGGCGATCACCCGATCGAGACTCCCGTTCGACGCACACCCCTCAAGATCGGAACGACAACAGCCACTTAACGCGCCAACTGAAGCGCTCAGTCACATCAGGCGCCACCGTGAACCCATCGATTAACGGAGGCCTCTGACCTCCCGGGGCGGAGCTCACTGGGCGTCCGACTGTATTCGGTATCAGTAATTCCGGTATCCAATCCGCCCCCTACCTTCCGCCCGTCAAAAATGCGTTAAATTTCGGCGTGTCGGCCAAGAGGCTTGAGTTTGAGTCACGATCTGAAAAATCGTTCGACGGGGGTCCATCATGCTGCTACAAATGATCAAGCACTATCCGCACGAGAAACGGGGAAAAGTGAAAGGCAAGTTAGCCAACGGGGGACTGTCGCGTCTTAACGCTTCCCGTACCGTCAAGATAGCCATCGCCACCGCCATCGCCACCGCCATCGCCACGTCGGGAATGATGATCCCGGCAGCCAGCTCCGCGAGTGCCCAGAGCAACAAGGCCACAAGCGTCGAAAGTGGCGCCACCAGCTCCGCCACGGCAGCCGAGCACAACAGCCTTCAGGACGGCAGTGGAAGCTTCACCGCCGAGGTCGCCAAAATCGCCCCCAAGACTGGTGCAACGCTCAAGGCAAAGACCGTTCTGTGCGAGTGGAACGCTGACTGGAAGTGGGGAGCAGGGACTGTCTCCCAAGTCACGGGCAGCACCAGGTTCTACTGCGCGGCCGTAGGTCCCGATGGCCCGCAGTTCACCGGGGAATCCCGCGCACGTCTCATGGACGACCACAACAAGGTGATCGCCAACGGGGAGCGCACCGTCATCCAGCCGCTCGACCCGACGCCCACCATCTCGGAGGTGACGGCGAAGGTGAAGCGCCCCAGAACCCTGCACGTACAGCACGACATGTGGGCCAACTTCCTCACGCCAGGCTGGGTGTGGCAATCGCACCCGAAGGGCTGCGGCGGCGCCGGCACGACGGCGATCAAGTGCACCATCGACTACAAGAACTTCAAGATCTGACGAAGGATCAACTAAGAAGCCGGATCCAGGATATCCTGGATCCGGCTTCCGGCATTCAAAACCGAAGATGCGGGGAAAATATGTGGTCAGGGAAACACGACAGCTACTTCGAGGCAACAGGAAGAGCGATCGATGAACAGTTACAGCGAAGCCGTGCCAGGAAACGCGCCAAGGCCGCCAAGTACAGCAGAGAGCAGATAGAGCAGAGTCACAAGATATCCCATGACTCCGAGGCTGCCGAACTGGAAAGACTTGCGGTTCTCGGGCAAATCCCAATGGCCGAATATAAGGCCCGCATGGCCGCCCTCAACGAAAAGGCCGAAGAGGAAACCAGCCAGTAGCGTGGACACTGGCGACAGGCGTCTCCTGGAGCTCCATCATCCTCCGCCGCCCTCCAAACCAGCCCCTCGCCAGGCGTTGCCAGGCCCTGTGACGAGAGGGGTGGCGGCGAGAACGTGCGGGAGATCCATTTCAAGGACTGTGGCCGCCCGCCATCGGTCTGCTGGCGGAGTTCACCGACATCGCGTACGCAGAACTCGACTTCTGAAACGGTGGTGTGCTGAGGGCCTGGAGCTCACTTTGTGACTGAGTGCTTCAGTTGGCCGGTTAGCGTTCGATCTGCCCAGTTGAGCATCGGCGTTTTCCCTGGTCAGCGGGGCGCCGCCCTCCGGACTCCATTCCGCGGAGAGCGGCTTCGGGCACCGTCGCTGGTCAACGGCTTTGCTCAACTCGCCAACTGAAGCGCTCAGTCACACCGACTTGTGACTGAGCGGTTCGCTTGGCGGATGCGCGCTTGAGTTGGCGGGAAGGTGCCAAACGTGAGGCGCGATCACCTGCCGGTGTGAGCCGCTACCAGGTCAGGCGGAGGTCAGCGGCGGACCCGGGTTCCGCCCCCGCTGGTCAGGTAAGTCGTCTCCGTCTGCCCGTGATGCCGCTGACCAGACTGCTGGCGGCGGTGCCAGGTATTGAAGCTGGTGGTTGTTGGCGGAAGGGGTCGGGTCACCGCACCTCTTCGGGTGGTTTGAGGCGCGGATGGCGGACTGGTCCCCGGCACGGCGAAAGAGTGTGGTCGTCCGGGTACGCGGCGCATGTTCCATGGATGCGAGCGATTCACGTGAGTGGGCATGTGCGCCGTGCTGCGCCAGTACCTACCGCGCAGCAGCCGCAAGCAAGCACCTGATCATCCCCCGCCGTACCCGTGAGATCCTCGACTACTTCCACGAAGGTCGAGAACAAGCCCGTCGCGCCGCCAACGCCCGCCTTACCTGTAAAAGGTCAGCCCGACAGCGACGAAGTTCGCTCCGTCCATAGGGCGCTCAAATCGCGCTCCGCAGGGCCGGTGGCCTACGACGCCGGCAGTGTGGAGATCACTGACCCGCGTTCGTACGCAGGCCAGAGCACGTGCAGTCACCTTCGAGGGCCTGGAGATCGCAACCCGCGCCAAGTCCGGACTCACTGCTGCCGGCAACACCTTCGCCCTCGGCCGCAGGCGCTAGTTCACCGTCTGCACCTCTCCGCGGCAGCGGCCCGAACCCTCATACCAGACCGACGGAGCGACGGATCACGGGCTGGCATCCACGCGCTTCAGCGGCTCTAACGGGGCCTAATTCCCAGTGAGGTGCTCGCGTGATTTCCCATTCGGCGCCGCAGGATCTCGTACCGGGTGTAGAAATGGGCGGGCCCCTCATCGTCATTCCACGGGCGCTGCCCTCCAATTCCGACATGAAATGCGAGGCCGCCTGGTGAGCATCTCGCCCCGCCGACTTCCCCGATCTGCCCCCACGCCACAAGCCGGCCGGCCGCCGGTCGACCCGGCGGCGGTCGGTCGCCGCTCGGTGCGCCGCCGCGCCGCCGCGCCACCGGGATGACGCACGCGGAGGCGGCGGCCTGGCTGGAGGACGCCTACTTCTTCGCCCGGCAGGACTCCCGCCACGAGGATCTGGCTCAGGACAAGCGCGGCCCGGCCGAACTCGCCGAGTGGGAGCGCATCGTCCGGCTGCTCTCCAAGACCGGCGGCATCTACGACCCGGCCGCCGACGCTGCGGTCCAGGACGAGCGCGCCGCCGACGTCGCAGCCGCCGCACGCCACGAAGCCGCCGCACGGGAAGCGCAGCGCGTGACCACCCGCGCCGATGAGCTCCAGGCGCTGCGCGATCGGGGCACGCTGGAGCAGACCGAGCCCCGAGAGGGCGACGAAGCCGTCCGGGACGAACTCACCCGCCGCGGGGGCGGGTACGCCCCAGGCCGACGTCGACGGATGGCTCGCGCAGCCCTCGCCGCGCACCTCGGGCACTACCGCGACCCTGGCGCGCAAGAAGCCGCCGCCGGCCTCTTGCCGCCGCCGCTGCTCGCCCACGCCGCACTGCCCGCCGAACTCGCCCACCTCGCCCCGGGCGCCGACATCGGCCAGCTGGCGTTCGCAGCCCGGGTCGCCACCACTGAACCTGAGGCCGCCGGCGACCTCGCCGCGTTCCTCGCCCGCGCCCGGTCCCGGCAGACCTCACTCTCAGCACTCCGAAACGGCGGCACGGCAGCTGGCCCGGTGGCATGTAACCCCGGCCGGCCCGCCCCCAGGACCGGTTCATCCGGAGTGGCCCCCGGGCCCCGCACGCCGATACCGTGGACACAGACGCCAGTTCCGCGCCCC
The DNA here is from genome assembly GCF_036227565.1 of Streptomyces sp. NBC_01454. Lineage (NCBI taxonomy): Bacteria > Bacillati > Actinomycetota > Actinomycetes > Kitasatosporales > Streptomycetaceae > Streptomyces > Streptomyces sp. NBC_01454. The sequence goes on along the minus strand of NZ_CP109460.1, from coordinate 8,195 downwards.
TGGAGGCCCGAGGAGCGACCAACCGGCCCCCGCCGACACCGCCGCCCGGCAGCAGCTGCACCCCGCGGCCGCCGAAGCGGTCCGCGCGTACGCCGCCCGCACCCGGGCCAACGCCGACCAGCTCGCCGGCGTCTTGGAAGACATCGCCACCAACGGCCTGCCCGACCCCGAGCAGTGCACGCCGTGGGAGGAGCTGCGCGAGGCCCACCTCACCCGCCTCGCTGACCAGCGCCCAGCCGTCGCCTGATGGCCCCGCAGCAAAGCCCGCGCCGCGCCAGGATCGCCTTCTCCGACTCCGCCGCCAAACAGCTGGAGAACATCACCAGCGAGGCGGACATCCACGCCCTGGACCGCGCCCTGGTCGTCATCTCCGTCGCCCCGGACGTCGGCGAGCCGATCCCCGGCGACACCGCCGGCCCCCAGCTGCGCCAGTACACCGACGAAGTCGAAGCCGTCCGCGTCCTGTACTTCGCCACCGCGCTGCGCACCGTGGTGTCGTCGCGTACATCGAGGTCTAGCCGCTCAAGGAGCCCGCGTGCCGACCACCCTCACCCAGCTCAGCGCCGACCGGCAGCTCACCGCCCTGCGCCGCCCGCTCCCCTGCGAGGGCACAGCGACCGTGCTCCGACAGGGCCCAGCCACGGAGCCCGGCGGGGCGCCGGCCTGGCTGCTGTTCCTGTGCTCCGAGCACTCCGAGAACCTGCCGGACTGGCCCGGGACCGTGGCCGACACCGCGGACCGACTGACGCTGTCGTGCGGGGCCGCGCTGGACTACCGGACCACCGAGCAGGTCCTCCAGCCACACGCCGACCTGTGGCTGACGCCGATGACCGGCGTGGACCCGGCAACGTACGACGACGGCTGGCACGAGATCCTGCATCGGGCCCACCGCGTCCTCGCCGAACGACCGGCGGAGGCCGGTGGCAAGGGCGAGACGCTCCACAGCCTCACGATGATGCTGGGCATCGCAGCCGAGTATGCGGAGGGCGACGACCTCTACCAGGCGACCGTGCCGCTCGGGTACTGCGAGACGCTCTCCCGGAACCTGTAGCCGCTGCTGCTCGTGCCTTCGCACGACCCAGGCGGCACACGGCTGCTCTTCGTGCAGCAAGCCAGCATCGCCGGGCAGCGGATTGCCGCGCCAGCCGGATCGGCTAAGTGCGTGTCTTCAATCCTCAAGAGCGCAGCTCAACGATCTGCGGCGGAGATGGCCAGAGATTGCCACCTTTCCTCCAACGGTCACCGTGACCGATCTGCGAACGGATTCCCAGGAACGTGGTGCTCCTGTCACAGGGGGAGAAGGCTTGCATATGGCGAAAAATGGGCCTGTGCAACAACCAGCCGCCCCACAAACCTTGTTACGTGGCTAGCTGGCGCCGGAGGACTTCGACGGTTCCGGTCGACCATTTACTACATGCGCAGACACGAAGGGAACTCGCATGGTCAACCCCACCCGCTGGCAGTCTCTACGCCGGCTTCTCGTGGCTGCTGGAGCCCTCACCGCCGTAGCACTGTCCACGGCCCCATCGAGCGCTGCGCAGCCTCAGTCCCCGCCAGCTGACTGCCCCAAGGGATACTTCTGCGGCTACAAGCAGAGCAATTTCCAACAGCTCGGATTCCGCTTCAAGGACTGCTACAAGCAGGAAATTCCCGACGGCATGGGTAGTGGAGGTTCCTGGTACAACAACCAGACAGCGGGCACGGAGACGGGGTTCTACGACAAGTATGGGATCTACCTCTCCGCGGCCCCCGGCGCCCCCTCCTCGGACGCCTACGGACACTGGGGCCCCGTCTGGTACGTCTGGAACTGGTGCTGAGTGCCTCGGGGATCGGTCACAGCGACCGATCCCCGAACGCTCGTGCAAAGCTCCTATTTCGAACCAACGGCCTTTTGGCCTCCGGGTTCGGGGTTCAGAAACAGGCACTAAGCTTGTTCTTTATGGTCGGCGACTTCGTTGAGGTCAGCAGTGCACGCGGGCGGTGTCACCGTCGATACGGACGATGCACTCTTTGAAGAGCGCCATGCGCTGACCTTCGTCTTCGGGAACCAGCGTTAGTCCGAGGTCCATGATGGGCTTGATGGCCTGTGCTGTTCGAGAGCCGTCGGGGTCCGGGCCGTGCAGAGCCGCCCAGCTCTCGAACAGCACACGGACCCCTTCCCACCCGGGCCCCGGGATGAAGTGGCAGAGGAACGTTGGCTGATCAATTGCGTACTGCCGTAGCTCGCCGATCCGGGTGTCGCCCTGTGTGAGCCACCACCTCCCGTTCACTACCGCTCCCTTCGGCTCTGCCACGACTTCAAGCGGGTTGCCTGGGCTCCCGAGCTCCGTAGTGTCGAATTGTCCGTCGAACTGGCTCCCTCACGCGGAATTTCATCAGACGCGTGGGCGGCCTCCGTCCGATTCTGTGCTCCGACCAAGGAATGCACCGAACCAGAACGAAGGCCGTGGGGATGAGCCTGCCGCACCTCGATGTCCCGGGGGAAGCGTTCGCCGAAGCGTCACGCTTCCGGGACGACTTCTTCGACTGCCTGACCGCCCGCAGGGACGAGCTGTTCGAGCTGGCCGACGCGCCGCTGTGCGCGGACGGTCCGGTGACCTCGCCGGTGGACCTGACGCTGGTGGCTGAGCACCGGCGTGGGCACGGTGCGATGTACGGGGCGTTGAACCACAGGAACGTGGACGTGCCCCGGCTGCGGCAGGTGCTGGCCGGTCTGCCGATGCCGCGGGCCGCCGACGGGCGCCTGGTTCTGGCGGTCGACGTCAGCAACTGGCTCCGTCCCGACGCGCCGACCAGCGCGGAGCGTCTGTTCTGCCACGTCTACGGCCGCAGCGGACGGTCTTCGGATCAGTTCGTGCCCGGCTGGCCGTACTCGTTCGTCGCCGCCCTCGAATCGGGCCGGACGTCCTGGTGCCAGCTGCTGGATGCCGTCCGTCTCGGGCCTGAGGACGACGTCGCCGAGGTCACGGCCACCCAACTCCGCCGTGTGGTCACGGACCTGATCGAGATGGGTCGCTGGCACTTCGGTGACCGCGACATCCCCATCGTCTTCGACGCTGGCTACGACGCCCGCGCATGGCCCACCTCCTCGACGGCCTCCCGATCGAGGTGCTGGGACGGATGCGCTCCGACCGCGTCATGCGACGGCCGACTCCATCGCTCAAGGAGTACGCCCTGTCCTATCCCCAGGGCGGGCGACCGCCGAAGCACGGCAAGGAGTTCCGCTTCGCCAAGCCGGAGACCTGGGGCGAGCCGGACGTGGCAACCGTGCAGGTCACCGACCGGTACGGCGCCGCCCGCGCGATGGCCTGGGACCGCATCCACCCCCGTCTGACCACCCGCTCCGCCAGGATCGACCACGTCGGCGAACTCCCCATCATCGAGGGTACGCTGATCCGCCTCCAGGTCGACCGCCTGCCCGGCGGAGGCGACCCGCTTCCGCTCTGGCTGTGGTCGTCCGCCACCGGCCTGAACAGCGAGGACGTCGACGTGCGCTGGCAGGCGTTCCTGAGGAGGTTTGACATCGAGCACCTCTTCAGGCTGATGAAACAGACCCTCGGGTGGACCCGTCCGAAGCTGTGAATCCCCGAGGCCGGCGAGCGCTGGACCTGGCTGATCATCGCCGCCCACACCCAGATCCGCCTTCTGCGCGAGGCCGCCGCCGAACCAGCGGGCCGCCACCCGCTACGACGTGGGCAAAACCGTGAAACGACCCGAGAGCCTCATCGAACGAAGCCGGCTCAGACCATAAAGAACAAGCTAAGCGCTCGCTGCGATCTCTCGGCTTGGTGTCGGTGGTGGTGAGAGTCGGTGGGGCTGGTCCCGGGGTGGAGGGATTCGGTGCTGATCAGTGGGGTCTTCAGGGTGGGGCTGGCGCTGTCACAAGGTGAGAGATTTCGCGTGGGTATTGCTGTCGTGGGGCTTTATCGCATGCTGGGTGATGCTGTCTCAGGTTCACGAGTTCTTACGCGGTGAGGTGGGCAGGCCGGTGTGATCGGGTGGTGAATCAAGAGGTAAGGGCCGGCCGGGGGCTGGGTTGCCCAGGGCGTTGGTGGTGCCTCGTCTGCTGGAGCGGCAGCAGGCGGGGGAGTTGTCGACGCGGCATGTGCGTGCGGTCGCTGAGACGGTGGGTGTTTCGGAGCGTACGGTCTGGCGCTGGCTGGAGCAGGCGAAGGCGACCGGGCGGGCAGAGGCCCCGGTCCGGCAGGGATGCGCGGTGTCGGACGAGGTGTGGGAGCTGCTGGGTGAGGCGGGGGCAATGTCTCGAAGCTGAGGCGTCGGCTGGTGGCTGCCGGCGGTGAGGTGCCAGTTCCGTCGATGTCGACGTTGTGCTGGATGATCCGCAGGGACCGTCGGGCGGGGCGGACTTTGCTGCACGCTGGCCACCCTCCGGGTGGAACCCTGGTGCGCAGTCAGCAGAAACCGTAGGCGGGCCCCGGTGCTGGAGGGAATGGGCCGGGTACGCAACGCACGCTCCAACCCCTGCGCGATCTCTCCCAAGTCTGGCCTCCAAGCAGCTAGCCGCCAGGGCCAGCTTCCTGGGGCCCAGCGTCTCGTCCGGCGTCGGCTACGTGAGCCCGCATGAGCGCCGCCGAGGGAGCCCGCGTCGCGACGGCGCGTGTCACGCCCAGGCCACGCCCAGCTCCCGCAGCGCGTGCAACTGCTCGGGGGTGAGTTTGCCCCGCCTGGATCTGGTGTTGGAGACCCATACGCCCAGCTTCACGACCGCCGGCTCCGCCTCACTGCCGCCCTCGCCGTCAATGGTGATCTCTTCGCTGTGGCCGCGGGGCACTGGCCGATCGCCTTCCCGCTCCACCCACTGTGCGAGGGCTGCCAGGCCCCGCTGGAACGCCTGCTGGGCTTTACTGGGGCCCGTGGGCGCGCGCTTCGTTGCCGGAGCGGGAGAGGGCACCTCAGCAGGCTGTACACCCAACCTGGACAGCCGCCGCTGCTGCTGCTCGGTGGACAGCTGCGCCCAGGTGGCCGGATCCTTCTGCCGCTGGAGCCACTTGCCGAGGTCGTCGCCGTCGAAGAGCACTCCGGGCGGGATGTCCGGCAGGTGGCCGTCGGCGTCGACCAGGTCCGCCAGGATGCGGTGGTGGCGTTGCCAGTCCAGCGGCCAGGGGCAGTTCCAGTCCTCATCGATCGCGACCAGCTGCTCCGCGCGCACGGCGGCCCGCTCCGCGTCCTTGCCGAGACCGCCTTTGCGGCGGAGGTTGGCCATCAGCTGCCCGATAGGCACCATCGCCTCGCCCTCGCCCCAGACCGCATCCTGCCGCGGGGCGAGATGCCCGGTGGCCCGCCGGTACGAGCGGAGCGCGGCGAGCTTGGCCTCCCACGCTTCCTCGCCCGGCTCCCAGACCATCCCGGCCTCCGGCGCGTCCAGGAGGACCTTGCGCCGGTCCTCCAGCTCCCCGGCCCGCAGGGCTTTGCGCTGCTGGTGCACCCACCGCCCGAGTGGGAAATTCTTCGTGACGCCGACCTCGGTCTCCGTGTCGTACGGGACGGCGTGCAGGCCGGTGATCTCGTTCTCCGCCCGCCACCGCAGCAGGGCCTGGTAGCCCTCCAGCCACACCAGCGATTCCGGCCGGTAGACGCGGGTGCGCAGGAACGCGGCGACCGTGGCCGCGTCGCGGGGGGAGGAGAAGTGCAGCAGCGCCGACTCGACGGCGGCCTGCGTGTCGTCCTGCTCCTGGTCCTTGCCGTCGCCTTCTCCGCCGCCGCCGGCGCCGACGATTCGGCCGTTCTCATCGCGCTGGACGTGCACCTTGCGCTCGTGCCGGCTGCGGGTGAGGGCGCGGGAGGCGAGCTGTTCCACCAGGCGCTCATCGTGCGAGCGCAGGCCCTGGAGGACGGCGACGAGGGGGCGGAACGAGGCGGAGGCGACCATGTCCGTGGGGTCTTCCTCGGGCTCCAGGAAGACGGGCACGATGATGCGGGCGATCTTCGTGGTGCCATCACGGTTGAGCCGGAGCGCCCGGCCGATGTTTTGCACGATCTCCACCTGCGAGCCGCGGGTGTCGGCGAAACACACGGCCTCCACGCCCACCTCGCCGGTGATGTCGACGCCTTCCCCGAGCACGCGCACAGAGGCGAGGAAAGCGCGGTTGACCCGGTGGCCGGCCGCGTCCAGGCTGTTCGCGAACTGCCCCAGGACCTCGCGCCGTTCGCTGACGAGGTGGTCGCCGCACAGCCACGCCGACCACACCCGGTGCGGCCGCACGTGGCGGCCGGCCTCCAGCTCGTACAGCCGGGCGTCGATCGACGACTCCGGCATCCCCTCCGCTGCCGCCAGGGCCTCGTCCGGAGCCTCCGTGGCGTACAGCTCCGCCGCCGTCTCCGGCAGCTTCTCCGCGAACGCCTGCGCTTCCTCGACCCGCTGGTGGAACGTCATGACGGTGCGAAGGTTCCACCTTGCGGAGTGCTCCAGCAGTGCCGTCTGCAACAGCGCCAGGCGCCGGCCGCGCAGCGCCTCCTCCGACAGCCCGAGAACCGGTGAGGGGTCGCGGATCTCCAGAACATCGATCTCGAAGCCGGCGAGAATTTCGCGCTCGATCGCCTCCGAGAGCCCGAGTTCGGCCAGCCACTCGCCGTACGTCCCGTCCGGGTCGCTGGCCATGCTCGCGATCTCCACCTCCTGGCCGCCGCCCTTCTGCGGCTGGGCCGCGCCCAGGATGCGCGGGGTGGCGGTGAGGTAGAGCCGGAAGTCCGCGGGGATGCGGGCGTTGTCGTGAATCGCCGCCCACGGACGACCGAGATCACCGGCGGTTCCGTGAGCCTCATCCACGATCGCGAGGTCGAAGCCCGCCATCTGCTGGCCGTACAGCCGCTCCCCGCCCGCCAGAGCGGCCTCCAGCGGCCCGCGCACCTTGCGCTGGCCCTCGGGTGCCTCGACGTCCTCCCGGTCCACCAGAGAGGCGTACGTGGCGAACACGACCACCGGCCCCGCCCCCGCCCACACGGCGAGCTGAATCGGATTGGTGGTCGTGCGCACCCCCAGCCGCTCCAGAACCTCGTCCTTCTCCAACGAGCACACCGCGACCATGGGGGAGCGGTGACCCACCAGGCGCCACGCCTCGACGGTCTGCACCAGCAGATCCAGGGTCGGCACCATGACCAGAATCCGCCCGCCCGGGAAGCACTCCAGCGCGGACACGGCGGCGGTGAACGTCTTCCCCGATCCGGTCGCGGACACGAGGGTTCCCCGGCGCCCCTGAGCGGGCACCGAAGAACGTGCAGAAAATCCCGCCCACTTCCGGAAACTCGCTTTCTGCTCCACCTGATGGGGCCGAAGGTTAATGCCCGTCATTGAAGAACCTCCGCTAACTCGGTTTCCAAGGGAATATGAGAACTCATCGGGACGGGGCGAACGGCGGAACGGAAACGGTGCCGTCCTCGCTCACGGCCATCCGCTCCGCCAACTGCGCCAACACCTCGTCAGGCCGCAGGCCGGCCCGCGCGGCCGCCGCCCGGATCAGCCGGCCGGGACCGGCCGACAGTCAGACCTGCGTGCGCAGTTCATCCGCCGCATCCCGCCGCTGCGCCTCGAACGCGGCCCGCGCCTCCAGGGCCGCCGCACGCCGTTCCTCATGCTCCCGGGCCCACGCCGCACCCTTCACGTCCCCCTCCGGGGCGTAGACCTCCCAGCCGGCCTGCGCCACGACGTCCCTGACACGCCGCCACTCCGCAGCTTTGGCCGCCCAGATCTCGGCCAGGCGCTCCACGTCCTCGAACGCGGCGGACACGCCCAGCCGGGCATCCTGCGCCGTCTCCTGCCGACGGCGGTCAGCCTCCGTGACTTTCTCGTCAATGGCCGCGATATCCAGCCCGTTCGCCTGGCGCCTGACCTGGTCCCGCGCCACATCCTCAGCACTCCACACGCGAATTTCCTCCCTGCCGCTCCAGCGGCCACAGACCATGGGTAGGGTGTGCCCTACTTCCGCCAACGCTACATGGTGCATCAGTTGATGCGCAGGACTTTGCCACGAACGAGCGACACCCCACCTCGTAGCCAGCTTGGCCCGCGGCAGCGGGCCCGAGGGCCTGGAGGCGAAGCCGGAGGGCCCGTTGGCGGGGGAGCGGAGCGGACCCGCCGACCGGGGATGGAGCGCAGCGGAATCCCCGGTAAAAGGGGCGCAGCCCTGTCCGCTGCGGGAGCGGAGCGGACACAGCGTCAACCCGGCGGCGAAGCCGCC